>NZ_CM130280.1:0-4477500 GCF_053474805.1 Bradyrhizobium sp. WCU1 | reverse complement strand
TTTCACCTTTCCCTCACGGTACTGGTTCACTATCGGTCGCTGAGGAGTACTTAGGCTTGGAGGGTGGTCCCCCCGTGTTCAGACAGGATTACACGTGTCCCGCCTTACTCGTGGATACATCATCGCATTACTCGTACGGGGCTATCACCCTCTGAGGCCCAGCTTTCCTGACTGGTTCCGATTGTCTTTGATGTATCACTGGCCTGGTCCGCGTTCGCTCGCCACTACTAACGGAGTCTCGATTGATGTCCTTTCCTCCAGGTACTTAGATGTTTCAGTTCCCTGGGTTCGCTTAAAACCTCCTATTTTATTCGGAAGTCTCATACCTTCTCTTGATAACCGGAAATCCAAAACCTCGCGGTCTGATTTCTTCCATTTCTGGTCGAACCCCAAAACACAAGGTCTTGGAGTTCCGGCTATCGAAGGTGGGTTTCCCCATTCGGAAATCCGTGGATCAAAGCTTCTTCGCAGCTCCCCACGGCTTATCGCAGCGTAGCACGTCCTTCATCGCCTCTCAGCGCCAAGGCATCCACCGAACACCCTTAAGGCACTTGATTGCTCTCATTATCAATGTCCACACACTCGGCAGAATGTTGTCTGCACAATTGCCTTGCGGCGCACGCCCTCGATGAGCGCTATGTGCAGCCGGACATTGACTAGAAAGACCAGCTTGCTTCGTAAGATCGGCCCGATAGCGAGGCGGTCAAGCTTCGCTACAAAGATCGTTTTACAACTCGCTCATCTCACTCATCTTGCGATGAGCTGCGATGCGCGAGCGCCGAAAACGATCTGGAGATTAGGAATGGTACCCGCGAATTGCTTCGCTGGATCCAAACTCGGATCGATCTCCTCTTTACGATGTCAGAAAACACGCACGTCACCGTCCATCCGGACCAATGAGTGCGAAGTGATGTTTCGCGGACGAATTTGAACAGAGCTTCTTAAGCAGGGCGCATTCTCGAGCTTCAATTCCATCTGGTGGAGCCAGACGGGATCGAACCGACGACCTCATGCTTGCAAAGCACGCGCTCTCCCAGCTGAGCTATGGCCCCGTACCAGAAGACGAATGCTCACATTGAGCCCGCCGTCGCCCTTTGGGCTATGCCGGGCACACTTCGCTTCGTCTGCTACGTGGCCGCGCCACGCGTAGCCGACGGCGAAGCGTGGTGGGCCTGGGAAGACTTGAACTTCCGACCTCACGCTTATCAAGCGCGCGCTCTAACCAACTGAGCTACAAGCCCCTAACACGAGAGACATGCCGGCGCGCATCCGACGTGAAGTCGATGCATCGCACAGCGCTCAGCCCCTGGCGCGTGTTCGTCCGCGAAGAAAGAGAAACGAAGACGGCGAAATCCCGCCGATGGAGCTCAACAATCCTGAAATTGTTGGCCCCTGAATGTTTCTAAAACGATCCGATAGTGAGCGTGAGCTCGCTGAAGGATCATCCTTAGAAAGGAGGTGATCCAGCCGCAGGTTCCCCTACGGCTACCTTGTTACGACTTCACCCCAGTCGCTGACCCTACCGTGGCCGGCTGCCCCCTTTCGGTTAGCGCACCGTCTTCAGGTAAAACCAACTCCCATGGTGTGACGGGCGGTGTGTACAAGGCCCGGGAACGTATTCACCGTGGCGTGCTGATCCACGATTACTAGCGATTCCAACTTCATGGGCTCGAGTTGCAGAGCCCAATCCGAACTGAGACGGCTTTTTGAGATTTGCGAAGGGTCGCCCCTTAGCATCCCATTGTCACCGCCATTGTAGCACGTGTGTAGCCCAGCCCGTAAGGGCCATGAGGACTTGACGTCATCCCCACCTTCCTCGCGGCTTATCACCGGCAGTCTCCTTAGAGTGCTCAACTAAATGGTAGCAACTAAGGACGGGGGTTGCGCTCGTTGCGGGACTTAACCCAACATCTCACGACACGAGCTGACGACAGCCATGCAGCACCTGTCTCCGGTCCAGCCGAACTGAAGAACTCCGTCTCTGGAGTCCGCGACCGGGATGTCAAGGGCTGGTAAGGTTCTGCGCGTTGCGTCGAATTAAACCACATGCTCCACCGCTTGTGCGGGCCCCCGTCAATTCCTTTGAGTTTTAATCTTGCGACCGTACTCCCCAGGCGGAATGCTTAAAGCGTTAGCTGCGCCACTAGTGAGTAAACCCACTAACGGCTGGCATTCATCGTTTACGGCGTGGACTACCAGGGTATCTAATCCTGTTTGCTCCCCACGCTTTCGTGCCTCAGCGTCAGTATCGGGCCAGTGAGCCGCCTTCGCCACTGGTGTTCTTGCGAATATCTACGAATTTCACCTCTACACTCGCAGTTCCACTCACCTCTCCCGAACTCAAGATCTTCAGTATCAAAGGCAGTTCTGGAGTTGAGCTCCAGGATTTCACCCCTGACTTAAAGACCCGCCTACGCACCCTTTACGCCCAGTGATTCCGAGCAACGCTAGCCCCCTTCGTATTACCGCGGCTGCTGGCACGAAGTTAGCCGGGGCTTATTCTTGCGGTACCGTCATTATCTTCCCGCACAAAAGAGCTTTACAACCCTAGGGCCTTCATCACTCACGCGGCATGGCTGGATCAGGCTTGCGCCCATTGTCCAATATTCCCCACTGCTGCCTCCCGTAGGAGTTTGGGCCGTGTCTCAGTCCCAATGTGGCTGATCATCCTCTCAGACCAGCTACTGATCGTCGCCTTGGTGAGCCATTACCTCACCAACTAGCTAATCAGACGCGGGCCGATCTTTCGGCGATAAATCTTTCCCCGTAAGGGCTTATCCGGTATTAGCACAAGTTTCCCTGTGTTGTTCCGAACCAAAAGGTACGTTCCCACGCGTTACTCACCCGTCTGCCGCTGACATATTGCTATGCCCGCTCGACTTGCATGTGTTAAGCCTGCCGCCAGCGTTCGCTCTGAGCCAGGATCAAACTCTCAAGTTGGACTTGAAACCTTTGAACCGGCTGATCACAACGTTTGACGAGGTCCCACCATTCTTCGTCGACCGAAGTCAACGAGCCGCCCGCGATTCACATCGTTGGCAGCGATGGTGTAACCTTTGAAACGTGTACCGCCGAAGTCTTTCGTCCACTCCCAGAAGTCAAAAGCCGAAGCTTTCGAGTATTCCGAGAGACGCAAGGACTCCGCCGTCCACGTTTCTCTTTCTTCATCTTCACTTGTCAAACAGCCCGGGATCCGACGACCCCACACCCTTAGAGGGTGGTTCTACCCTTCACCGGCAGACAGTGAACCTCAACCGATTTATGTCGGTTGTTGTGTCACTCATCTAAGTGAGGAGCATCAGAGGCGCGTTCGCTCGCCTTGGTCAGTGACCCGGCGGCGCCGCGCTCAGTGGTTGGTTTATAGTCCGCCCCCCTCGGGATTGTCAACGGCCATTGTCAACAAAACGTCGTACGCCGAAATCGCTTGAGCAGTGCGAAGAAATTCTCATTCTTTCCGTGACTTAGGTCGGTGGTAAAAATTCGCCACCCGACCCGCGTGGTAAAAAACTTGAAAAAAAGTTTGGCGCCGAAGCGCCCGTCAGGCCCCTCGGAACGGGTTCCAGGCCGCTCGAGGCGGGGCGGCAGCACCAACCTGCTGCAGGAAACTTTTCCATCCCAAATGCCGCACTTGAGCCACAATCCTGCGACGTTCTGGCTATAAGACAAGCACTGAACCGCTCGTAACCTGTGGGGGCACGGGTGGTTTTTCTGGGGGACCAGGCGAATTCTTCGAGAACCCGTCGCCTCTTCCCTACACGGCCGAGCAATATCGAGAGATCTGCACACCATTGACGTTCGAGAGTGCGGCCAGCGAATGGCCATCGTCTTCTCGACTTCGATGCGTGTGGCTCGCCATACTGCCGAGATTCCGCTTCAGGGGATCAAGGTGGCGACGAGGACGAGCAGAGGACGATCGCAGTTGCTGGAATTTGGGGGGATATCGGGTTGAGCCAACGGGCGTCACGCGGAAGCGGCATTGGGCGCGAGACCGGGATGATCGATCTCGGTCACGAACCGCCGCTTTCAGTCGACGGCACCGAGGCCGCGGTGATCGATCGCCGCCGTGTCTCCGTTCAATGGTTCAGCGGCACCATTCTCACCGGTCTCTGTGGCGCAGCTCTGATCGGCGGCGCCGTTTTTGCGTCGCTCGATGGCGAGATGACCTTCGCCAAGGTGCCGGAGCGCGTCGAAGGCGCGCTGCGCGGCGCCTTCACCGGCAACGATCGCGTCGTCAGCCTGCATAAGGGCGACCGCCTGCCGCCGCCGAGCGAATCGTCAGCCTCCCGCAGCCTGGTGCGCGTGTCGACCGTGACCCGCGTCGGCAATCGCGACGTGATGCGGGTGCGGCCCTTCATCCGGATTTCCGGCAATCTCTCGATGACCACGAGCGATCTGTCGTCCAAGATACCGGCGTTCAACGCGCAGCGTCTGTTGACCGATGTCGGCTCCGACACGCCGGCTGCGGCCGAGGATCCGAATGCGGCGGCGTCCGCCGAACCCGACGCCGAGGTCTCCTTCGTCACCAAGGATCTCGGAGCCGTGCTGCCGAAAGCCAAGCTGGCCGCGGTCGTCGCACTCGACGACATCCTGATGCGGGTCCGCGACGCCGCCAACTGGCGCGGCTCCGGCAATTCCGTGCGCTACGCCTCACTCGCCAATGCCGCGGCCGATGCCACCGGCGCCGGCCCCGATATCAGGATGGCCTACGCCACCGAGGGCAACACCTCCGATCCCTATGCGGGCTTCGAGACCCGCGTCGTGCCGGAAAACGTCACGCTGCTGCCGAAGACCAAGGAGCAGGTCACCGGCGGCAATCCGGTCGGCGAACGGGTTCACCTCGTCAAGAAGGGCGACAGCATCACCTCGATCCTGCGCGATCAGGGCGCGACGCCAGACGAGGCGAAGGCGATTGCCGCAACGCTCGGCCCGCGCGGCCGCGACGGCGGCCTGAAGGAAGGCCAGAAGGTGCGGATCCTGATGGCGCCGGCAGCTCCCGGACCGAATGTCAGGCTGCAGCCCTATCGCGTCATCGTCGCCAACGATGCCGTGGTCGAAGCCGTCGCCGCGCTGTCCGATCTCGGCAAATACGTCGCCGTCGACGTGCAGAGCATGAACACCACGACCGACACCGCCGACAATTCCAGCGACGACGACGAGGATGATGGCAGCGGCGTGCGGCTCTATCAGAGCATTTACGAGACCGCGCTGCGCAACAAGGTGCCGCCGACCGTCATCGAGGACATGGTCAAGATCTACTCCTATGACGTCGATTTCCAGCGCAAGGTCCAGCCCGGCGACTCGTTCGACGTGTTCTTTGCCGGCGAGGACGAAGGCGTCACCAGCACCGAAAAGACCGAAGTGCTCTACGCCGCGCTGACCGTCGGCGGCGAAACCAAGAAATACTATCGCTTCCAGAGCTCGGATGACGGCCTCGTCGACTACTATGACGAGACCGGCAAGAGCGCGAAGAAGTTCCTGGTGCGCAAGCCGGTCAACAACGCGATCATGCGTTCGGGCTTCGGCGGCCGCCGCCACCCGATCCTCGGCTACGTGAAGATGCATACCGGCGTCGACTGGGCCACCGCCTACGGCACGCCGATCTTCGCATCCGGCAACGGCGTGCTCGAGAAGGTCGGATACGAGGGCGGCTACGGCAAATATATCCGTATGAAGCACTCCAATGGCTACGAGACGGCCTACGGCCACATGTCGGCCTTCGCCAAGGGCATGGAGATCGGCAAGAAGGTGCGACAGGGCCAGGTGATCGGCTTCGTCGGCTCGACCGGCCAGTCGACCGGCCCGCACGTCCACTACGAAATCCTGGTCAACGGCCGATTCGTCGACCCGATGCGTGTGAAACTGCCGCGCGGCCGATCGCTCGAAGGTCCGATGCTGGCGAGCTTCGAACAGGCCCGCGACAAGATCGAAGCCCAGATGGCGAGCCGCGGCAGCTCGCGCATCGTCTCGGATGCCACGAGCTCGACGTCGCAGACCCGCTCCATCACCAACCGCTGATCAGTCCGCCCATCAGGAGTGATCCACAGGGCGAGGCCCTCCCCGCGGCATGCGGAGAGGGCCTCCATTGTTGCGCTAGTCGCGCTCAGTTCAGCTTGCGCTTCGAGACCGGAGCATCGAACTGCACGATCTCGGCGGTCTTGGGCACCTGACCGTTGAAGGTCAGCACATTGCCCTTCTCCGAAATCAGCACGCGATCGCCGTCCTTGACCTCGCCGGCGAGGATCATCTCGGCCAGCGGATCCTGCACGCTGCGCTGGATCACCCGCTTCAAGGGGCGGGCGCCGTAAGCCGGATCCCAACCCTTCTCCGCGAGCCAATCCCGCGCCTTCGGATCGAGCGTGAGCTCGATCTTGCGATCCTCGAGCAGCCTGGTGAGCCGCGCGAACTGGATCTCGACGATGCGCCCCATCTCGCTCTTCTGCAGGCGATGGAACAGGATGATCTCGTCGATCCGGTTCAGGAATTCCGGCCTGAAATGCGCCCGCACGACGCCCATCACCTGGTCGCGGACCGCCGCGGTGTCCTCGCCTTCCGGCTGATTCACCAGGAATTCCGAACCGAGGTTCGAGGTCATGATGATCAGCGTGTTGCGGAAGTCGACGGTGCGGCCCTGACCATCGGTCAGGCGGCCGTCGTCGAGCACCTGCAGCAGCACGTTGAAGACGTCGGGATGCGCCTTCTCGATCTCGTCGAACAGCACGACCTGGTAGGGCCGGCGCCGCACGGCTTCGGTCAGTGCACCACCCTCGTCGTAGCCGACATAGCCGGGAGGCGCGCCGATCAGCCGCGAGACCGAGTGCTTCTCCATGAACTCGGACATGTCGAGCCGGACCATCGCGGTCTCGTCGTTGAACAGGTCAGCGGCGAGCGCTTTTGTGAGTTCGGTCTTGCCGACGCCGGTCGGGCCCAAGAACATGAACGAGCCGGTCGGCCGGTTCGGATCCTGCAGGCCCGCACGGGCACGGCGCACGGCGGTTGCCACCGCACGCACCGCTTCGGCCTGACCGACGACGCGCTTGGCGAGACTGTCCTCCATTTTCAGGAGCTTGTCCTTCTCGCCCTCGAGCATCTTGTCGACCGGCACGCCGGTCCAGCGCGAGACGACCTGCGCGATGTGGTTGGCGGTGACCGCCTCCTCCATCATCTCGCCGCCGCCATGCTTGCTTTCGCTCGCCTCGATATCCGCAAGCTTCCGCTCCAGCTCGGGGATCCGGCCATAGGCCAGTTCGCCCGCCTTCTGGAATTCGCCGCGACGCTGCGCATTGGCCAGCTCGACGCGGAGCGCATCGAGTTCGCTCTTCAGCTTCTGGGCGTTGGAGAGCTTGTTCTTCTCCGCGCTCCAGCGCGCCGTCAGCGCCGCCGACCGCTCCTCGAGCCCGGCGAGCTCCTTCTCCAGCGTCTGCAGACGGCTCTTCGAGCCGGCGTCGTTCTCCTTCTTCAGCGCCTCCTGCTCGATCTTCAGCCGGATGATGTCGCGATCCAGCGAATCGAGTTCTTCCGGCTTGGAATCGACCTGCATCTTCAGCCGCGCCGCCGCCTCGTCCATCAGATCGATGGCCTTGTCGGGCAGGAAGCGGTCGGTGATGTAGCGGTTCGACAGCGTGGTCGCGGCCACCAACGCGGAGTCGGTGATGCGCACGCCGTGGTGCTGCTCGTATTTGTCCTTGAGGCCACGCAGGATCGAGATGGTGTCCTCGACCGTCGGCTCGCTGACATAGATCGGCTGGAAGCGGCGGGCCAGCGCCGCATCCTTCTCGACGTGCTTGCGGTACTCGTCGAGCGTGGTCGCACCGATACAGTGCAGCTCGCCGCGCGCCAGCGCCGGCTTCAACAGGTTGGACGCGTCCATCGCGCCGTCGGCCTTGCCGGCGCCGATCAGCGTGTGCATCTCGTCGATGAACAGGATGATGCCGCCCTCGGCGGTCGAGACCTCCTGCAGCACGGATTTCAGCCGCTCCTCGAACTCGCCGCGATATTTCGCGCCGGCGATCAAGGCGCCCATGTCGAGCGACAGCAGCTTCTTGTCCTTCAGGCTCTCCGGCACGTCGCCGTTGAGGATGCGCAGCGCCAGGCCCTCGACGATCGCGGTCTTGCCGACGCCGGGCTCACCGATCAGGACGGGATTGTTCTTGGTTCGCCGCGACAGCACCTGGATGGTGCGACGGATCTCCTCGTCGCGGCCGATCACCGGATCGAGCTTGCCGTCGCGCGCCGCCTGGGTCAGGTCGCGGGCATATTTCTTCAGCGCGTCATAGGCGTTCTCGGCGGTCGCGCTGTCAGCGGTGCGGCCCTTGCGCAGCGCTTCGATCGCCGCGTTCAGGTTCTGCGCCGTGACGCCGCCCTTGCTGAGGATGGAGGCCGCCTCGCTGCCCTTCTCGAGCGTGAGCCCGAGCAGCAGCCGCTCGACGGTGACGAAGCTGTCACCGGCCTTGTCGGCAGCTTTCTCGGCCGCATCGAAGGCACGCGCCAGTTCCGGCGACAGGTAGACCTGCCCGGCACCACCGCCCGAGACTTTCGGCAGCTTGTTCAGCGCCTCTTCGGTCGCCTTCAGGATCGCTCTGGAATTGCCGCCGGCGCGGTCGATCAGACCGCCGGCGAGCCCCTCATTGTCGTCCAGCAGCACCTTCAACAGATGCAAGGGTGAGAATTGCTGGTGACCGTCGCGCATGGCGAGCGACTGGGCAGACTGGATGAATCCGCGCGAGCGCTCGGTGTACTTCTCAATGTTCATTCGTTTTCCCTCGGCCTGCCGTCACCACCCCTTCAGGCATGACAACGGCATCTTCATTGGGTTTCCGCGGGCCGCGTTGACGTTCCTCAACCAGCCTCTGGTCGTCGCCATCATTTTTCAGGCTTGCCGCAGATGTGGGCACTTGGTTCCGAAACGGAAGAGCCTCTCTGCGATTTCGCCCGGTGAATCTCAGCGCCGCGCGATGGCGACAAGGTAGCGGCAGGGCTGAGCAGTCTCATTGCGGAAGACGATGTCCGACGGCGGCCCGAGCTCGACGCGGTCACCCGCAGCGAGCTCGTGGCGCTCCGTCCCCTCCATCAAGACGAGGCGGCCGCTGATCACCCAGACCACCTGGCGGATCAGGTGATAGGCGCTGGCAGGAAAGCCGGCTTCCTGGTTGGCAGGCAGCTCGACCTCGACCAGCTCCAGCGGATTGGCCGGATGCAGGAACACCTGCCGCCGCAGATAGGCCGCCTTGGGATCGCGCCACACCGGCTGATCCTTGGCCCGCTGCAGGCGGGAACTGTGCGAGGCAACCTCGAACAGCGCGGCCATGGTCAGGCCATAGGCCGTGGCGATCCGCGACAGCGTCGCCGCCGTCGGGCTCGCCTCCGCCCGCTCGATCTTGCTCAGCATGGCCTTGGACACGCCTGCCCGCCCGGCGAGTTCCGCCAGCGACCAGCCGCGGCCCTCCCGTTCAGCGCGAACCCGCCGCCCGAGCGCTTCATCGGCATTGTCTTCTATAATTGACATATCGTCTTATATAGTAGACGATGGGGTTCGTTCAAGAGGCTTGTCGAGGAAGACCAATGATGATCCGCCCCGCCACCGAGCAGGACATCCCCGCCATCACCGCGATCTTCAATGAGGCGGTCGTCAACTCGAACGCGATCTGGACGGAGAAGCAGGATACCGAGGCCGAGCGGTTGGCCTGGATGAAGGCCCGGCTGGCGCTGGGCTACCCGGTGCTGGTCGCGGCCGAAGGGCCTGTGGTGCTCGGCTACGGCACCTTCGGCGATTTCCGGGCCTTCCCCGGTTACCGCTACAGCGTCGAGCACAGCGTCTACATCCACGTCGATCATCGCGGCCGCGGCCTTGGCCGCGTCATCGTCGATGAGCTGGTGGCTGCGGCGAACGCGCTGGGCAAGCACGTCATGATCGCAGGTATCGACGGCGGCAATCCGGCCTCGCTGCGGCTGCACGCCCAAGCCGGCTTTGTCGAGGTCGCGCGGATGCCGGAGGTCGGGCGCAAGTTCGGCCGCTGGCTCGAACTCGTCTTCATGCAGCGCGTGCTGGATGCGCCGGGAGCATCGCGGCCCGACTAGCAGCCTTCGCATTGGCGGTGGTTCTCCTCGCCGGCCAAACAGGCTAGAGCGAGCGGATGGACAACACACGCGCCTCCTCCGCCACGATCACCGGCATCTTTCGCTATCCCGTCAAGGGCCTGACGCCCGAGCCGCTGCCCCGCGCCGATCTCAAGGTTGGCGAGACGCTGCGCTCCGATCGCCGCTACGCGATCGAGAACGGGCCGAGCGGTTTCGATCCCTCGGCGCCGACATGGCTGGCGAAGCCGCATTTCCTGATGCTGCAGCGGGACGAGTGGCTGGCGCCGCTGCGCGCCCATTTCGACGACGACAGCCACGTGCTGACGCTGCGCCGGGACGGCGCGATGGTGGCCCAGGGCGATCTCGAGACGGAGGCCGGGCGTGCGGCGATCGAGCGCTATTTCGCCGATCGTCATGCCGGCCAGATCAAGGGCCCGCCCAAGGTGCTGGTGAGCCCCGGGCACAGTTTCTCCGACGTGCCGCGCAAGGTGGTCTCGATCATCAACCTGGCGAGCCTGCGGGCGATCGAGGAGATGGTGCAGGCGCCGGTGCATCCGCTGCGCTTTCGCGCCAACCTCTATGTCGAGGGCTGGCCGGCCTGGCATGAGGCCAGCCTGCTCGACCAGACCATTGCGATCGGCAGTGCGCGGGCAAAAGTTGTGAAGCGGATCACACGTTGTGCCGCGGTCAATGTCGATCCCGAGACCGGCGCGCGCGACCTCTCGGTCCCGAACACGCTGATGCAGCGCTTCGGCAACAACGAATGCGGCATTTACGCCGAGATCATCAGCGATGGCGGCGCGGCCATCGGCGACACGATTGCCGCGGAACCGCAATAGGTCACGCCGGGTTCCATATTCCTTGATGACTGCATAGGCGCGCGGCGCATTGCAATGCTTGGTTGCGTGCAATAGACTTCACTCGACATATTGAATTGCAGCAAATTTGTCGAAATTGATTGCACGGGGTCGCCATGAGCATGATCATGGTTTCGTACCGGCGGGTCGATCAGGACACAGCGGGCCGCATCGCAGACCATTTGATCGAGAAGTACGGTGAGCGATCCGTCTTCTTCGACGTCAACAGCATTCGTACCGGCGCGAACTTCGTCGATCGGATCGCCAAGGCCATCGTCGCCTGCGACGTCGTCATCGCCGTGATCGGTCCGCACTGGATCGGCAGGAGCGATGACGGGAAACCCACGCGTCTGGAGGACCCCGCCGATTCCGTGCGTTTCGAGATCGAGACGGCGTTGAAGCACAACAAGACGCTGCTGCCGCTGCTGGTGAACGGCGCAACCATGCCGGAGGCGGCCGAGCTGCCGGAATCGCTTCGCTTCCTGCACTTCTGCAACGCTGCCCGGGTCGATTCGGGCCAGGACTTTCGCATGCACATGACCCGCCTGATCGACACGATCAACGAGGTCCTGAACGAAGCCGGGCGATCGCCGCTGCGTCAGGTTTCGCCGATCAGGCGCTACTGGAAGTACGGCGCAGGCGTTGCCGCCGCCGCGTTGGCGCTGGCGGTCTGGACCGTCGGGCCCGCGTTCGAACATACGGTGGTGAAGTCGGGCGGACAGGATGATCAGGCCACCGTCGGGCGCACGACCCCGCCCGCCGTTCCGGCCTCCGTCACCCAGCGCGCCAAGGCACATGACGGCTTTCTGTTTCCCGATTCCGACCGGCGATTTCTCGGTGACGCCGATCTCAAGGACATGTCGGCGATCGAGCTGCGCGTCGCGCGAAACGAGATTTTCGCGCGGCATGGCCGGTTCTTCAAGGATCAGGTGCTGGCAAACTACTTCTCGCAATTCGCCTGGTATCAGCCCGCCGCGGTCGAAGTTCCCTTGAGCAACCTCGAGGCCACCAACGTCGACACTATCGAGGCGAAGGAGCACGGGAAGTGAAGCCGAACGAATTGCCACCGCTCCCCGCATTCCCGGGGAGAGGTGGAGAGTGCCGCCTCAGTTCGTCGGCATCACATAGGCATAGATCCGGCCGCGCGAGACCGGCGCCTCGCGGACGCGGTGACTGCTGTTGCCCGAGATCATGATCGGATTGCCCCTGGCGTCGACGCCGGTGATGATGCCGACATGGCCGCCGCCGCGGCGGCCCATCACGGCGATCGCGCCGACCTGCGGCCCCGAGACGCGCGTGCCGTATTTGGCGAACGAACTCGCCATGTCGGACCCGGTGCCGCGATGACCGGTCTGCTGCAGCACCATGTTCATGAAGCGTGCACACCATAGGCTGGAGCGGCCGGTCGGGTTGCCACCGCCGAGATAGCGGCGCGCCGTGTCGACGATGCCGGATGAGCCGAAGCCGCCTGTCGCGCTCGCCTCAATGTTCGACGCAGCGGGTATTGCGGCGGCATTGGCCTCGCCAGAACCGCCCGCCTGCATCCGGGCGCGACGCTCGGCGCGCGACAGCCGCGCGGTGTGCCGGTGGTGATGATGGGCGGAATGCCGCGCGTGATGGCCGGCATGAGCCGAATACGCGTGACGCTGATGGTGCGGACGAGCCGATGCCGAAGAAACCGAAATGACGGCGAGGGTGAGCGAACACAGAGCCAGCGCCAAAACTCGAAGCGACCGGCGATACGCAAGCAACTGAACCATACTTCACGAGATCCTCTGTAACGCCCCCACTTCCCCGTCGCGTTCCCTGCGAAACGCGGCGGTGGGTTTGAAAGTCGGGATGTGGCGGGAGCAGGATTTGGTGTGACGGCACCAAAACGATTTCTGGGTCATTCCGCGCAAATTCCATGACGAAAATAGTCAGAACTGCCGCATTGCCGCCGCGGAAATTAATTGCAAGTCTGGGGGTGGCCAACGAGAGGAGAATTTCAATGCCCTACGCCACGACGAAAGATCATGTCCGGCTGCATTTCGAGGAGGCAGGCAGCGGGACCCCGATCATCTTCCTGCACGAGTTCGCAGCTGATCACACCAATTGGGAACCGCAGCTGCGCTACTTCGCGCGCGCCCACCGCTGCATCGCCTATTCCGCGCGCGGCTACACGCCGTCGGACGTGCCGCCGAACGCCGACGTCTACACTTACAAGCATTTCTACACCGATGCGCTCGCGGTGCTCGATCATCTCGGCATCGCGAAAGCGCATTTCGTCGGCCTTTCGATGGGCTCCTATTCGTCGCTGCAGGTCGCGCTCAACGCGCCTGAGCGCGCGCTGTCGATGACGCTCGCCGCGGTCGGCTCCGGCTCAAGCCTCGAGAATCTCGATGCGTTCCGCGCGCAATGCCGCGCCAATGCCGAGCAATACGAGGCGATCGGCGCGGTCGAGGTCGCCAAGGTGACGCGGGAGGCGCCGAGCCGGATTCCGTTCCTGATCAAGGATCCGCGCGGCCACGCCGATTTCTATGCCGCGCTGGCGCGCCACGACGCCAAGGGCTCGGCCAACACGATGCGCAGCTTTCAGGGCGCGAGGCCCTCGATCTACACCATGACCGATGCCATCAAACGCGTGCCGACGCCGGCGCTGATCCTGTGCGGCGACGAGGACGACAATTGCATCGCGCCGAGCCTGTTCCTGAAGCAGCATCTGCCGGCCGCCGGGCTGTCGTTCTTCCCGAAGTCGGGCCACGTGCTCAATCTCGAGGAGCCGGCGCTGTTCAACGAGATGGTGGAACGCTTCATCGCGCTGGTCGAGGCCGGCCGCTGGCCGGCGCGCGATCCGCGGTCGCTGGTGGCGGCGGTGGTGTAGGCCGTCATTCCAGGGCTCGCGAAGCGAGAGCCCGGAATCCATTGGGCCGCAGAGTTCGTGGATAAATGGATTCCGGGCTCGATGCTACGCATCGCCCCGGAATGACGCCAAAGGTGGCGTCACTTGCCCCCGCCCCGACTGAGCAGGAACACGCCCTGCTCGCCGAACATGTTCCACACCCACCATGGCAGGTTGAGCGGCACCGGGCGGCCGTAGAGATCGAGCGCCACCGCGCGCTCCATCTTGACGTTGATCTCCTCGCAGAGCTGCACGAAATCCTTGATGGTGCAGAAATGGATGTTGGCCGTGTCGTACCAGCTCGCGGGCAGATTCTCGGTGCGCGGCATGTGACCGCCGATCAGGAGCTGCAGCCGCATCTTCCAGAACCCGAAATTCGGGAACGAGACGATGGCGCGCTGGCCGATCCGCAGGAGATTCTCCAGCACGACCTTCGGCTGTCGCGTCGCCTGCAGGGTCTGCGACAGGATCACATAGTCGAACGCATCATCGGGATAGTTGACGAGGTCGGTGTCGGCATCGCCCTGCACCACCGCGAGCCCCTTGGCGACGCAGCCATTGACGCCCTCGCGCGACAATTCGATGCCGCGGCCGTCGATGCCGCGGCTCTCCAGGAGCTGCAGCAATTCGCCGTCGCCGCAGCCGACGTCGAGCACGCGCGAGCCCGGCCGCACCATCTCGGCGACCAAAAGATGATCCCTGCGATAGCCGCCGCCGGTCCGCTCCGGCGCGACACCGGGCAACGGCAATGTCTGCTGCATGCTCATGACCGGCCGTCATCCTTCAGTCCGCGCGCTTTGCCTGCGGCCAGCAGGAAAGCGCGGGAAATGTCGAGGAATTCGGGCACGTCGAGCAGGAAAGCATCGTGTCCCCTGTCGGTCTCGATCTCGGCGAACGACACCCGCGCGCTCGACGCGTTCAGCGCGTGCACCAGCGCGCGCGATTCCGAGGTCGGAAACAGCCAGTCGCTGGTGAACGACACCACGCAGAACCGGGTCTTGATGCCGGCGAACGCCTTCGCCAGCACGCCGTTATGGTCGGCCGCGATATCGAAATAGTCCATTGCACGCGTCAGATAGAGATAGGAGTTGGCGTCGAAGCGCTCGACAAAGGACGAGCCCTGGTAGCGCAGGTAGCTCTCGACCTGGAAGTCCGCGTCGAACGAGAAGGTCGGCAGCTCGCGGTCCTGCATCCGCCGCCCGAACTTGCGATGCAGCGCCGCGTCCGAGAGATAGGTGATGTGCGCGGCCATCCGGGCCACCGCCAGGCCGCGATGCGGATGGGTGTCCTCGTCGACATAGCGGCCGCCGCGCCAGTCCGGATCGGCCATCACGGCCTGGCGGCCGAGCTCGTGGAACGCGATGTTCTGCGCCGAGTGACGGGTCGAGCAGGCGATCGCGAGCGTCGCGAACACGCGCTCCGGATAGGCCGCGGTCCATTGCAGCACCTGCATGCCGCCCATCGAGCCGCCGACCACGCAGAACAGCGTCGTGATGCCGAGCCGGTCGATCAGCATCGCCTGCGCGCGCACCATGTCGGGGATGGTGATGATCGGGAAATCGAGCCCCCACACTTTGCCGGTCGCGGGGTTGAGCGACGCAGGGCCCGTCGAGCCCATGCAGCCGCCGATCACGTTGGAGCAGATGATGAAGTATTTCTCGGGATCGATCGGCCTGCCGGCGCCGACCATGGTGTCCCACCAGCCGGGCTTGCCGGTGACGGGATGGGTGTTGTTGACGTGCTGATCGCCGGTCAGCGCATGGCAGATCAGGATCGCATTGGACTTGTCGGCATTGAGCTCGCCATAGGTCTGATAGGCGATCTGGAACGGTGCGAGATCGATGCCGCAGTCGAGCCTCAGCGGCTGATCCATGCCGAACTTCGCCACCAATGACGACGGATGATCGGCCTCATGGGCGCGATCATCGCTCTGGGTTTGCGGGCTCGGTATCGGACGCACGTTGCTCATCTAGGCGACCCTGCCCTCGCGCGGGAGGGCCTCAGCGGACCTCAGGCCATAAAAAACCCGGCCTGAACAAAGGTTCGGCCGGGAGCTGACTGTCCCCGGCCTGTTTAGCGAGTTGTTTAACGTGGCTGCAAGCCGGCCGGCTCAAATGACCACGGAGTAGCCGAAACCTAGTCCCGAGGTCTCCCGACGTCAAGCCAGCCGCATCGCCGGCTGATTGGTTAACCGATTGCGCAACGCACGGCTGCGACGTTTCTCTTTGCTTTCGGTGGCCGTCTTTCCTAATCAGGAGCCCTGTCTGACGCGGCATCGGGCCGCTCGGACGACAAGGTTTGAGAGCATGTCCAACCCACCCCCGTCGCCGCCTACGCTGCAGGAGCTGCGCAAGGAGATCGATGCGATCGACGAACAGGTTCACCGCCTGCTGATGGCGCGCGGCGACATCATCGACCGCCTGATCCAGGTCAAGAAGACCCAGGAGGTGGGCTCGGCGTTCCGTCCGGCGCGCGAGGCCAGCATGATGCGCGAGCTGGTGCAGCGCCATCGCGGCATCCTGCCGCTCGACACCATCGAGGGCATCTGGCGGGTCATCATCTCGACCTTCACCTATGTGCAGGCGCCATTCGCCGTGCATGCCGATGTCTCCGTCGGCGAGCAGGCGATGCGCGACTCGGCGCGGTTTCACTTCGGCTTCGTGGTGCCCTACGTCTCGCATTTCAGCGCCCAGGCCGCGGTCGAGGCGGCGGCGAAATCGAAGGGCGATCTCGCGCTGGTCTCCGCGATCGCGAGCCGCACGCCGTGGTGGAATGCGCTGGAGGCCGATGGCGCGCCGAAGATCATCGCGCGGCTGCCGTTCCTCGAACGCGCCGACCATCCCGCCGCGCTGCCGGTGTTCCTGATCTCGCGGGTCGCCGACGACGCCATGGTGACGGAGGTGCAGACCTGGAGCGTGCGCGTCTCCGGCTGGAACGCCGACGTCGCCCGCGCGCTGGCGCCGCTCGCCGAGATCGTGGCGGTCCCCGACACCGCCTTCGACGGCGCGGCGCTGCTGGTCTCGGTCGCCGGGCAAGGCCCTGAGAGCAAGGGTTTCGAGGCCATCAAGCTCGCCTTGATCAAGGCCGGCGCCTCGGTGCGCTCTTCGGCCCTCGTCGGCAGCCACGCAACGCGCTATACGGTGCCCTCTAACGGATCGGCCAAGAGCTAGATTAAGCATCGGCCCGTCCGCCCATCGGAGTAGATGATGTCCCGCCCTGTGCCGAACCCCGGCATTCTCGATATTGCGCCCTACACACCCGGCAAGAGCCCGGTGCCGGAACCGGGCCGCAAGGTGTTCAAGCTGTCCGCCAACGAGACGCCGTTCGGGCCGTCGCCGCAGGCGATCGCGGCCTACAAGGCCGCGGCTGACCATCTCGAGGACTATCCGGAGGGCACCTCGCGTGTGCTGCGCGAGGCGATCGGCCGCGCCTACGGCCTCGATCCCGACCGCATCATCTGCGGCGCCGGCTCCGACGAGATCCTCAATCTGCTGGCGCACACCTATCTCGCGCCCGGCGACGAGGCGATCTCGACCACCCACGGCTTCCTGGTCTACCCGATCGCCACCATGGCGAACGGCGCCAGGAACGTGATCGCGGCCGAAAGCAATTTCACCGCCGATGTCGACGCCATCCTCAAGGTGGTGACGCCGCGCACAAAACTGGTCTGGCTCGCCAACCCGAACAATCCGACCGGCACCTACATCCCGTTCGACGAGGTCAAGCGGCTCCGTGCCGCCTTGCCCTCAAATGTGCTGCTGGTGCTCGACGCGGCTTACGCCGACTACGTCTCGCGCAACGACTACGAGCTCGGCATCGAGCTGGTCGCGACCACCGACAACACGGTGGTGACGCACACCTTCTCCAAGATCCACGGCCTCGCCGCGCTGCGGGTCGGCTGGATGTTCGGCCCGGCGCATATCGTCGATGCCTGCAACCGGATCCGCGGCCCGTTCAACGTCACGACCCCTGCGATGCTGGCGGCGGTGGCGGCGATCGAGGACACTGCGCACGTGCAGATGTCGCGGACCCACACCGAACAATGGCGCAACTGGCTGACCGAGGAGATCGGCAAGCTCGGCCTCAAGGTGACGCCGAGCGTCGCCAATTTCGTGCTGATCCACTTCCCGACCGACAAGGGCAGGACCGCCGCCGAAGCCGACGCCTATCTGACGCGACGCGGCCTCGTGCTGCGCGCGCTCAACAATTACAAGCTGCCGCATGCGCTGCGCATGACCATTGGCACCGAGGAAGCCAACCGCCTCGTGGTCGAGGGGCTGCGCGACTTCCTGGCCGGAACCGGAAAGTGACGACGTGACCACGGCTCCGCTTTTCAACCGCATCGCGCTGATCGGCTTCGGGCTGATCGGCGGCTCGATTGCGCGCGGCGCGCGCGCGCAGGGCCTCGTCGGCGAGATCGTGACCACCGCGCGCTCGGAGAAGACGCGCGCGCGGGTCGCCGAGCTCGGCATCGTCGACCGCGTCGTCGCAACCAATGTCGAGGCCGTCAGGGATGCCGATCTCGTCATCCTCTGCATCCCCGTCGGCGCCTGCGGCCCGGTCGCGGCCGAGATCGCCGCTCATCTCAAGCCCGGCGCCATCGTCTCCGACGTCGGCTCGGTGAAGGGCGCCGTCGTCAAGGACATGGCGCCGCATCTGCCTGAAGGCGTGCATTTCGTCCCCGCGCATCCGGTCGCCGGCACCGAGAACTCCGGTCCGGATTCCGGCTTCGCCGAGCTGTTCATCAACCGCTGGTGCATCCTGACGCCGCCGGAAGGCGCCGATCCCGCCGCGACCGACCGGCTGCGCGCGTTCTGGGCCGCGCTCGGCGCCAAGGTCGAGATCATGACGCCGGATCATCATGACCTCGTGCTCGCGATCACCAGCCATCTGCCGCATCTGATCGCCTACACCATCGTCGGCACCGCCGACGAGCTGGCGCAGGTGACGGAATCCGAGGTCATCAAGTTCTCCGCCGGCGGTTTCCGCGACTTCACCCGCATCGCGGCCTCGGACCCGACGATGTGGCGCGACGTGTTCCTCGCCAACAAGGACGCCGTGCTCGAGATGCTCGGCACCTTCACCGAGGATCTGTCGAAGCTGACCCGCGCGATCCGCCGCGGCGACGGCGAAGCGCTGTTCGACCACTTCACCCGTACCCGCGCCATCCGCCGCGGCATCGTCGAGACCGGCCAGGACTCCGCCGCGCCCGACTTCGGCCGTCCGCACGCGAATTTGCAGAAGTAGCAGTCGGGCACGCAGCTTTCCCCACATCGTCGTCCTGACGAAAGCCAGGACCCATAACCACCGCATTTGCTTGCGAACGGGGATCGTGGTCCCAGCGTCGCACAACAATTGCGATTTGGGGTAATGGGTCTCGGCCTTCGCCGGGACGACGATGAGGATGGTTCTCGATTCAAGATATCAAACACACGGCGTCGTCGCAGCACCGTAGGATGGGTAGAGCGCAGCGAAACCCATCATTGGCGCAGCGAGTGTGATCGATGGGTTTCGCTGCGCTCTACCCATCCTACAATTCCGAACGACTTACGCCGGCGGCAGGCCGAGCGATTGCGCGGCCTCCATCCAGACCGGCAATTCGCGCTGATAGAGCGCATTGCTGTCCTTGAAGCCGATTGCGGGCTCGAGCACGAAGGTCGCGAGCACCTCCTTCACCCTCGGATCGTTGTTGGCGGCGACGCAGAGCTCGGCGAGCCGATCGACGATCGGCTGCGGCGTCGCCTTCGGCAAGGCCCAGCCGGAGAAGCCGCTCACGGTGAAGAATTTCGATGTCGTGCCCTGTTCGGGCAGCGTCTTGATCTCGGGGATCGCATCAACCTTCTTCGCGTGCACGGCGAAGACGACGCCGCGGCCACTTTGCAGCACGGTCTGCGCCGCGGTGTAGCTGCCCATCGCAACATCGAGCGTGCCTTCCGCCAAGCCCGTCCACATCGGCGCTTCACCGCGATAATGGATCGGCTCGATGTTGAGGCCGTATTGCTTGTTGAGCTCGTTGATCGTCATGTGCGGGGCGGAGCCCGCGCTGTAGGTGCCGAAGTTCACCTTGCCGCTGCTGCGCGCATACGCGACGAATTCCGCGAGCGTCTTGACGCCGAGTTTCGGGCTCGCGACCAGCAGCAACCCGCCGCCCGGAATGACGCTGACCAAGGTCAGATCCTTGTCCATGTCGTAGCCGGGGTTCTTCATCATCGCCCGGTTCATCACATAGGTAGTCGAGATCGAGCACAGGATAGTGTGCCCGTCGGGCGCTGAGCGCGCGACTTCCGCGGCGCCGATCGAACCGGACGCGCCGGCCTTGTTCTCGATGACGACGGTTTGCCCGACCTGCCTCGCGATGAACTCGCCGAAGGCGCGCGCCAGGAGGTCGGTCTGTCCGCCGGCCGGGTAGCTGCAGATCATGCGGATCTGCCGCGACGGCCACGCGCCCTGCGCCGAGGCCCCGCGCGACAGCCAAGGCATCGCGGCCGCCGCAGCACCGGCCGTGATGAGGTGACGGCGGCTAATCTTCGCTGGCATTCTGGTTCCTCCCCGATTTTTCGGTGAGGGTATCGTATCGGCGGGTCGCAGCTACGGGACAGATTGGCGCAGCAGGGCACGCTCACCGTCGCAACCGTTGATCCCGGATCGGCCCCGCCGACATCGCGGCAACCTTCTGCGTTGGCCGCCGGCGACCGAGCAGGCCGGCGGTTGCCAGCATGACAATGCCGCCGAACCACCACGAGCCGATCACGAACTCCCAGGCCCGCGGCGGAATCTCGTCGAAGATGATGCCGTAGACCGACACCAGCGCAGCCAGCGCGGCGAGGAAGATGCCGCCAGCGCTCATGAGCTCGACGGCATCGATGCGCCCGGTGGCGCGCATCGGCGGCCGCGGAACATCGATGCCGAGATAGAAGCCGACGGCACCGATCACGATCGTCGTCGCGATGAAGGCCAGCGTACCGAAGAATGCGATGTGCCCCCTCGCGAGCTGGGCGGCAACGAAGGTGCCGCCCATGGCGCCGGCCATCGCCAGGCCGGTTCGCTGCAGCACATGCGCGGCGCGGCTGACCATCAGCAACTCGCGAGCGATCATGGCCCTCTCCTTTCTGCTCACGATCCTCATGTGCGGTCTCCTTTGACGGCCCTGCGCGCGCTCTCCGTTGCTACGGCGAGAACGG
This sequence comes from Bradyrhizobium sp. WCU1, assembly GCF_053474805.1. NCBI lineage: Bacteria > Pseudomonadati > Pseudomonadota > Alphaproteobacteria > Hyphomicrobiales > Nitrobacteraceae > Bradyrhizobium > Bradyrhizobium sp. WCU1. Next base: position 4,456,507 of record NZ_CM130280.1, on the reverse strand, counting down.
GTAGTAGCGGATCTGCGACATGATGATGTGGTCGTCGGTCCTCGGCGCGCCGCCGACACCTGCGAAGGCGAAGCGCTGGTTGTAGGAGTACTGGATGCCGGCCTTGATCGCCCCGTAATCGCCCTTGAAGATCGTGTCATAGAAGCCGGCGGTGTATTGCCTGACCTCCGAGGTGTTGCCGTTGCAGGTCGCGGCCGGCGAGTTCTCGATGTTGCAGCCGAGATTGTTGTAGAGCGGATTGCCGTAGCCGAACGGCACCGTGCCGACATTGGAGAACGTCGGCTTGGTCTTCTCGAGGCCGGCATAGGCGTAGAGATCGAGCGACGGCGTCGTGTGCCAGACCGTGCCGAGCAGGAATGCGGTGATCGGCAGCGGCTGGATCGTGCCGTCCTGGCGCACCGTGGCGTCCGGGAACGGCGCCGCGGTGAAGCGGCCGAGCGCGCCGTGCGACGCGGAGCCTTGCAGCTCCAAGAGCTTCGGCACGATCTCCGCCGAGAAATGCCCGCCGAAGCTCACCGTGCTGACGTCGTGATTGGCGAAGTTGAAGCGATCGTAGAAGTCGCGGTACATCGCCCAGCCCTCGACATGCAGCTTGTAAGCGCCGAGCCGCGGATCCCAGGCGCCCTTCACGGTGAAGTCAGGCACGTGATTGAGGCTGACATTATTGGCGTTGTTGAAGAAGCTGCCGCCCGGCCCGGTGAGGTTGACCAGCAGGTTCGGATTGAGCACGCCCTGCGGCCCGACCGCGGGCGTGCCGACCAGCGGCGCGTTGCCGCCGAAGAACGAGGTCTGCGGATTTTCCGCCGAGACGGCGAGCTTGAATTCGGGCCCGATATCCTGCCAGACGCGGATGCCGGGCTGCCGCGCCGCGAGGAAGCCGGGCACCGATTCGAAATCGATCACGCCGGGCGCATCGACGCCACGCGGATCGATACCCGCCTTGCTCGGCGCGTTCAGCGACCAGCTCTGACCGGCAAGGACGTGCAAGCCGAGATCGCTGCGGCTGATCTCGACACTGGCCTGCCGCAGCCGGGGGTTGAAGGAGTTGGTCGCGACCGAATTCGCCGTCTGTGCGGCTCCCTCGAGATCCAGTTCGCCATAGCCGGCGACGCGGGTGTTGGCGAACACCTCGGCTTCCGCAAGCACCGAGAAACGGGTTTGCCGCGCCGAGAAGCGCGACTCGCCGGTGTTGAAATTCTTGCTCTGCGGGAACGGAATGAAGGCGTAGACCGAGCCCGTGTCGGAAGCAAGATTGCGGGTGCGGTAGATGCCGGTGAGATCGACCCAGCCGCCGAAGGTGAAGGTCACGCCCTTGTAGCAGAGCTTGCCCGATGCGCAGGGATCGAACGGCACCGGCGCCTTGGCCGCCATCCTCGTGTCTTGCATCGCGCTCTGTCGTGCTGCCAGCGCCTCCTCCTTGCGGGCCTGCACTTCCATCTTCTGTTCGAGCTGCCTGAGACGTGCCTTCAGGGCCCGCAGCTCGGACGCATCGTCTTCCGCCAACACTGGACCTGTCGACAGCAGCATGCTGCCGAGCAGAATTCCCCCGAGAATTCGCATCGCTTCCTCCACACGAGGTTGTTTCCTCAGGCGAGAGAGAGCGGTACTCGGGGAATGATATTCGCGGCGGCCCGCAAGATTGCGGTCACGTTTTTCTCATCGCGGCCGCGGGAATAGATTGCCGTGATGGACGATATCGCGCGCGAGGGTTTAATGAATCGTGGGGTGGATCAGCGAAGCGCAATGCGCCGCACAGCCGGCGCTGAAGGACGGCGGATGACGCGTTGCGGCAAATCCGCCCTGCGAAGCGGCAAGGCCGACGTCGCGCCTTGGCGTGAGTTTTTCTCGCGCTATGCGCGAGTTTTTACCGGATTGTCCGGCTCGGATTTTGGCGGTACGTCCATGTCGCGGTCAGGCGATCAACAGGGGCACACAACATGGCGGACGGCACGAACATTCGGACTGGCCAGTGCCATTGCGGCACCGTGCGCTTCGAGGTGGCGCTCAGCGACGGCTTCAACTCGATCCGCCGCTGCACCTGCTCCTACTGCCGCATGCGCGGCGCCGTCGTCGCCATGGCCGAGATGGGCGGGATCAGATTCCTGCAAGGCGAGGACGCGCTGACAAGCTACCGCTTCCATACCGGATCGGCGCAGCACTTCTTCTGTTCCCGCTGCGGAATCTACACCCATCACCAACGGCGGTCCGACCAGAACCTCTATGCCGTCAACGTGGCCTGCCTGGACGGGGTCAGCCCGTTCGATTTCCCTGACGTGCCGGTCATGGATGGCGTCAATCACACCAACGACACCGGCAAGCCGACGCGTCGCGCCGGCACGCTCCGCTTCATCCCGGCCGACTGAGCACGCTGCTCAGAACAGCGGCGGGATCTGCGCGACCTTCAGCGGGCCCAGAAACACCGCGCCGTCGGCGAAGCGGAGCGGGAAGCTGCGCGCTTTCTTGCCTTCGAGCGTGGCCTCGGTGCCGAGCGAATTGATGCCGGCGGAGATGCCGGCATTGGCGTTCTGCTTGATCACCTTGCCGAGGCCGGGGATCGCGCGATCCAGCGCGCCGAACAGATTGCTGAGGTCCTGGCTCTTTACGCCAGGCGCGACGCGATCGAGCGTTGCCTGCGGCACGCCGTCCTCCAGCATCTTGTCGATGCCGAGCGCGGGAATGACACGCTCGAGGCCGGCGACCGTCATCTGCAACTCGCCCTCGATGCGGCCTTGCGCGTTGAGGCGCAGTGTGCCGGCCGCGACCGACAGCACGTCGCCCTGTTCGATCCGCGACTGCTGGATCTCGACGCTGCCGCCGGCGGCCTGGATCTCGCGGAAACGATCCGGCCACGGCTTCGGCGAGAAATCCTTCAGCCCGTTCAGGCGCGCATGGATGTCGGCGTTGAACGGCTGGGTGAGCAGCGGATGCACCTCCTGCAAGGTACCGCCGGCAATCTGCAACACGGCCTCGATCGCGGGGTTATCCGGCGCCGAACCCTCGACCTGGCGGCCATGCAGCTCGATGTGATTGACGCGCATCAGCGGCGTCGGCGCGGCACCGCCGGTGCGATCGATGGCGAGATCGTCGAACACCAGCGAGGCGCGCTGCGGCACCGCCGGCAGGCCGACCACGCTGGCGCGTCCGAGGCGCCAGTCGACCGACAGCGTCGGCTGCGCGTTGCGCTCGGCGACCGTGGCCGGGCCCTTGAACTCCGCGATCACGAGTTTGGGATCGTAGATCTGCGCCACGACCAGAATCTCGGCCAGCCGCGCCACGAACGACATCTGCGGCGAGGCGGTCTGCGACACCAGCATCACGCTCGGCTGCTCGCAGCGGATCTCGAGCCGGAACGGGTAACCCGCCACCGAGCGCCTGTCGCAATCATAGACCCGGCCGGCTTTCGCCTCCTGCGCGCGCCAGGCATCGGCCTGCACGCCGACCTGCGAGGCGGCGAAGAACCAGAAACCGCTCCACAGCACCGCGGCGATCAGGACCGCGACGGGGACGGCATAGAGGCCGAAGCGCGAGCGGCGGCGGGGAGCAGAGGTCGAATCGGACATGCGGCGTCCTTTGGAGCGCGAATTTGTCAAAATCTAAGCGGCAGCAGGCCGCGGGCAAGCCTTACGCAACCTTCGCGCAACCCTCCCGCAACCCTTGGAAACATCACGGAATCTGCTTCGCTTCGACGGCCCGTTCTGCTAGCCCATCTGCGCGATGTCAGCAAATCCTCCCCATTCCGAAACCGACGGCGACCTCTGGGTGTTCGGCTACGGCTCGTTGATGTGGAAGCCGGGCTTCGAGTTCCTGGAGCAGGTGCCGGCGCGGCTGATCGGCGAGCATCGCGCGCTCTGCGTCTATTCGTTCGACCATCGCGGCACGCCGGAGAAGCCAGGCCTGGTGCTCGGGCTCGACCGCGGCGGCGCCTGCCGCGGCATCGCGTTCCGCGTCGCCGCCCGCCTGCGCCACGACACCATCGCCTATTTGCGAGCGCGCGAGCAGACCACCAATGTCTACCGCGAGGTGATGCGCTCGGTGTGGCTGGAGAACGCGGCACGCGATCGGGTCTCGGCGCTGGCCTACGTGGTCGATCGCGGCCATGTGCAATATGCCGGGCGGCTGTCGCTGGCCGAGCAGCAGCGCCTGGTGCTGCAGGGCTATGGCCGCTCCGGCAACAACCGCGACTATGTGCTCTCGACCGTCGCCGCGATCGAGAAGCAGGGCCTGCGCGACGCGCAGCTGCACCAGCTCGCGGCGATGCTGCACGACGCAGGCCCGCTGCATCGGGATGCGCGTGCGGCGGATGACGTGGATCCGAACTGAGGCGCGGCCGGACGGCGATATCGCTGCATCAGGCTGATCTCGTAGGATGGGTGGAGCGCAGCGATACCCATCAACCGCATCCACGCAATGAGGCGATGGGTATCGCCTCGCTCCATCCATCCTACGCAAATCGTCCGCGCGCCCCCTCTCCATCAGCTGCCTCGATCGGGCTTTGTAAACGGCTTGTTGCCAGATCGCGCTTTTTCGGTCCGCGGCACTGCGCATCCGACACATCGCGGCTTCTCTAAGGCAGCGCGCTGTGACATTTAGGCTTTTGCATCGCGGCGCGGACGGATAGAAGCTCATCCGCGAACATCGACACTGATGCAATGAACCTCTCCGCCCCCTTCATCCGCCGGCCGGTCGGCACCACGCTGCTGTCTCTCGGACTGGTGGTGGCGGGCGTCATTGCGTTCTTCAAGCTGCCGGTGTCGCCGCTGCCCGACGTCGACATCCCGACCATCATGGTGCAGGCGACCCTGCCTGGCGCGAGCCCGGCCGACGTCGCCGCCACCGTGGCGAGCCCTCTGGAACGCCATCTCGGCCAGATCGCCAGCGTCACCGAAATGACCTCGACGTCCTCGCTCGGCTCCGCGCGCATCACGCTGCAATTCGACATCGACCGCGACATCAACGGCGCCGCGCGCGACGTGCAGGCCGCGATCAACGCGGCGCGGGCTGACCTGCCGACCAACCTTCGCGCCAACCCGACCTACCGCAAGTTCAACCCGGCCTCGGCGCCGATCCTGATCTACACTTTGACCTCGGACACCCTGACACCGGCCGAGCTCTATGACGCCGCCTCGACCGTGCTGGCGCAGAAGCTGTCGCAGGTCGAGGGCGTCGGCGAAGTCTCGGTCGGCGGCGGCTCGCTGCCCGCGGTGCGCGTCGAGCTGATCCCGCCGGCGCTCTACAAATACGGCATCGGGCTCGAGGACGTCCGCGCCGCGCTGTCGAGCGCCAATGCGCACAGCCCGAAGGGCGGCATCGACGTCGGCGACCAGCGCTACCAGATCTACGCCAACGACCAGGCGCGGAAGGCCGCCGACTACAAGCCGCTGGTCGTCGCCTACCGCAACGGCGCAGCGGTGCGGCTGACCGACGTCGGCGACGTCATCGACTCCGTGGAGAATGCGCGCACGCTCGGCCTCGCCAACGGCAAGCCGGCCGTTGTGATGATCGTGTACCGGCAGCCCGGCGCCAACATCATCAAGATGGTCGACCTTGTGAAGGGGCTGATGCCGCAGCTGAAGGCCTCGGTCTCGCCCGCGATCGACCTCACGCTCGCGGTCGACCGCTCGAAGACGATCCGGGCCTCGCTGCATGACGTCGAGATCACGCTGCTGATCGCGGTCGCTTTGGTGATCCTGGTCGTGTTCGCCTTCCTGCGCAATGCGCGGGCGACGCTGGTGCCTGTGGTGGCGGTCGGCGTGTCGCTGATCGCGACCTTCGCCATGATGTATCTGCTCGGCTACACACTCGACATCTTCTCGCTGATGGCGCTGACGGTGGCGACCGGCTTCGTGGTCGACGACGCCATCGTGGTGCTGGAAAACATTACCCGCCACATGGATGCCGGACTGTCGCGGCTGGAGGCGACCCTGGTCGGCACCCGCGAGGTCGGCTTCACCGTGCTGTCGATGAGCGTGTCGCTGATCGCGGTGTTCGTACCGATCCTGCTGATGGGCGGCCTGGTCGGCCGCCTGTTCCGCGAATTCGCCATGACGATCACGATCGCGATCGTGATCTCGCTGGTGGTCTCGCTGACCACGACGCCGATGATGTGCGCCGTGCTGCTGCGCAAGGAAGAGGAAGGCCAGCCGCACGGCCGGATCTACCGCATCAACGAACGCGTGTTCGAGCTGATGCTGGGCGGCTACCGCGCGACGCTCGGCCTCGCGCTGCGCCACCCGCTGCTGGTGATGCTGATCCTCGGTTCGACGCTCTATCTGAACTTCCACCTCTATCGGGTCGTGCCAAAGGGCTTCGTGCCGCAGCAGGATACCGGGCTCCTGATCGGCTCGATCCAGGCCGACCAGAGCACCTCGTTCCAGCTGATGCAGCAGAAGCTGACCCAGTTCATCGACATCGTGAAGGCCGATCCGGCGGTCGATACCGCGGTCGGCTTCACCGGCGGCGGCGGCGTCGGACCGGGCGGCACCAACACCGGCACCGTGTTCGCCTCGCTGAAGCCGATGGACGAGCGCAGGCTGCGCGCCGACAAGGTGATCGAGCGGCTGCGCGAGCCGTTGGCAAGCGTGGCCGGCGCCACCCTGTTCTTGCAATCGATCGGCGATCTCGGCGCCGGCGGGCGCTCCGGCAACGCCGCGTATCAGTACACGCTGAAGGGCTCGACCTTCGAGGAATTGAACGAGTGGACGCCGAAGCTCGTCGCCGCGCTGCAGAAGGAGCCGACGCTCGCCGACGTCAACAGCGATCAGCAGAACCGGGCGTTGCAGGCCAACCTCGTGATCGATCGCGACGCCGCCTCGCGGCTCGGGATCACCGTCAGCCAGCTCGACAACACGCTCTATGATGCGTTCGGACAGCGCCAGGTCTCGACCATCTTCGTCGCGCGCAACCAGTATCACGTGATCATGGAGGTCGCGCCGCGCTTCTCGCAGGACCCGCAGACCCTGAAGGAGGTCTATATCTCGACCTCGGGCGGGTCGGCGACCGGCACCCAGAGCACCAATGCGGTGGCCGGAACGGTCGCCTCCTCGTCGCAGAAGAGCTCGCTCAATTCGATCGCCGCCAATGTGGTGCGCAACCAGGCCACCAACTCGATCGGCGCCACCGGCAAGGGCGTCGCCTCGACCGGAACCGCGGTCTCGACTAACGCCGAGACCATGATCCCGCTGTCGAGCGTCGCGCGCTTCGAGCATGGCGAGACGCCGCTCGCGGTCAATCACCAGGACCTGCTGGTCGCCAGCACCGTCTCCTTCAACCTGCCGCCCGGCGTCTCGCTGAGCACGGCGACCACCACGATCGAGAATGCGATGCACGCGATCAACATGCCGGCCAGCATTTCCGGCGGGTTTGCGGGCTCCGCGAAGGTCTTTCAGCAGGCGCTGGCGAACGAGCTGTTCCTGATTCTCGCAGCGCTCGCGACGATCTACATCTCGCTCGGCATGCTCTATGAGAGCTACGTCCACCCGCTGACCATCCTCTCCACCTTGACCTCGGCCGGCGTCGGCGCGGTGGCGGCCTTGATGGTGTCGCACACCGATTTCGACATCATCGGCATGATCGGGGTGATCCTCCTGGTCGGCATCGTGAAGAAGAATGCGATCATGATGATCGACTTCGCGCTCGACGCCGAGCGCCAGCGCGGGCTGTCGTCGCGCGACGCGATCTACGAGGCCTGCCTGATGCGCTTCCGCCCGATCATGATGACGACGCTCGCCGCGCTGTTCGGCGCGGTGCCGCTGATGATCGGGCTCGGCGAAGGCAGCGAGCTGCGCCAGCCGCTTGGCATCGCGATCTTCGGCGGCCTGATCCTGAGCCAGATCCTGACGCTCTACACCACGCCGGTGGTCTATCTCTATCTCGACCGCGCGCGGCTCTGGACCCAGCGGCGCCGGGCGGCACGCCGTGCCCGCCGCGCGGCGACAAGCGCCGCCAGTCGTTGACAGACCCGCACCGAGCTTGCCGCGCCGCACGCGCGACGCCCCAGCCGGCTGCAACCCATTCCCGCGGCCGCGTTATGACGGCGTCGCGCAAGGCGTGATAGCGTTTGGGAAACCCAATCCAATCGCTGCGGGAGGATGTCATGAAAACCTATCAGCTCTACATCAACGGCCAGTATGTCGACCCGGTCAATGGCGAATGGTTCGACACCATCGATCCCTATCGCGGCGAGGCCTGGGCGAAGATTCCGCGCGGCACGGCCGCCGATGCCGACAAAGCGGTGAAGGCCGCCAACGAGGCGATGTGGAACGGCCCGTGGGCGAAGATGACGGCCTCCGCCCGCGGCAAGGCGATGCGCAAGCTCGGCGACCTCGTCGCCGCCAATGCCGAACGCCTCGCCGAGATCGAGGTGCGGGACAACGGCAAGCTGATGGCCGAGATGCTGGGCCAGCTCCGCTACCATCCGGAATGGTGGTGGTATTTCGGCGGCCTCGTCGACAAGCTCGAGGGCGGCCTGGTGCCGATCGACAAGGCGGAGACCTTCGCCTACACGACGCACGAGCCGGTCGGCGTCGTCGCAGCGCTGACCGCGTGGAATTCGCCGTTGCTGTTCGTCGCCTGGAAATGCGCCGCCGCGCTCGCGGCCGGCTGCGCCGTGATCGTGAAACCCTCGGAATTCACCTCGGCCAGCACACTGGAATTCGCCGCGCTGACCAAGGAAGCTGGAATTCCCGACGGCATCTTCAACGTGGTGACCGGCTTCGGTCCCGAGGCCGGCTCGGCGCTGATCTCACATCCCGGCGTCGCCAAGATCACCTTCACGGGGTCGGACACCACAGGCGCAAAGGTCTACGAGACCGCGGCCAAGAGCCTGAAGCGCGTCTCGCTCGAGCTCGGCGGCAAGTCGCCCAACATCGTGTTCGAGGATGCCGACCTCACGGCCGCCGCCGCCGGCGCGATCTCCGGCATCTTCGCAGCCACAGGGCAGACCTGCATCGCCGGCTCGCGCCTGCTGGTGCAGAGCTCGATCAAGGAGCAATTCGTCGCGCGGGTGCTGGAGCTCGCCAAGTCCGCCAAGATCGGCGACCCCATGCAAGCAGATACCAATGTCGGGCCGATCACCACACCCGCGCAATACAAGAAGGTGCTCGACTACATCGATATCGCCAAGGCGGAAGGCGCGCGCTGCCTGCTCGGCGGGAGGCCTGCCTCCGGCGACGGCATCAAGGGCGGGCAATTCGTCGAGCCGACGATTTTCACCGATGTCGACAATTCGATGCGGATCGCGCGCGAGGAGGTGTTCGGGCCGGTGCTGTCGATCATCTCGTTCGACACCGAGGCAGACGCCGTCCGGATCGCCAACGACACCATCTACGGCCTTGCCGCCGGCATCTGGACCAAGGACCTCGCCCGCGCCATCCGCGTGCCGAAGCAGCTCCGCGCCGGCACGGTATGGGTCAACACCTACCGCGCCATCAGCTACATGATGCCGTTCGGCGGCATGAAGTTTTCCGGCGTCGGCCGCGAAAGCGGCATCGACGCGGTGCGCGAATATCAGGAGACCAAGAGCGTGTGGATCTCGACCGCGACCGACGTGCCGGCCAATCCGTTCGTGATGCGGTGACTTCCAGCCCTACCCCTTCGCACCCGGCACGCCGCCGAACAGCTTCGCCTGCTCGGCGCGGCCGGCCTCGACGATGCGGGTGGTGGCGGTTTCGATCGCCTCGCGCAGGCGGGTCATGAACTCGTCGCGCGGCAGGCCCGGCGGCAGCGGATCGAGGAATTCGACCACCAGTGTGCCGGGATAGCGCATGAAGGTGCGGCGCGGCCAGAACAGGCCGGAATTGAGCGCGATCGGCAGACATGCCACGCCGCTCTCGGCATAGATCTGCGCGACGCCGGCCTTGTAGCTTGGCTCGGCGCCGGGCGCGGTGCGGGTCCCCTCGGGGAAGATCACGAGCTGCCGGCCGAGCTTCACCTCGGCCGCGGCGCGCTTCAGCGTCTTGATCAGCGAGCGCGGCCCGCCGCCGCGCTCGACCGAGATCATGCCGACCTTCTTCAGGTACCAGCCGAACACCGGGATCATCATCAGCTCGCGCTTGAGGATGAACAGCGGATGCTCGAAGAAGCGCACCAGCGCAAACGTCTCCCAGAACGACTGGTGCTTGGAGGCGACGACCAGCGGTCCCGCCGGAATCTTCTCGACGCCGCGGAACTCGATCCGGATGTTGCAGATCACGCGCATCAGGAACAGGCTGGTGTTGGCCCACGCCGCCTCGATCGCCATCAGCGCCCCGCGCGGCAGCAGCAGCGCCGGCAGCGCGACGATGCAGAGCAGCACCAGCACCAGATAGAACAGCACGTTGAAGATCAGCGAGCGCAGGAAGATCATTTCAGTCCTTGTTTGACGCCTGCGCGGTCGCCGGGCGGCGCGGCGTGGCTGTCGGCTCGGCGAGATCGGAGGTCAGGTCGAGCCCGAGGTCGGCGAGCCGCACCCGGACCTCGGCGGCGACATATTTGGCGTATTCCGATAGCAAGAGACGGAACGTTCCGCCACTCGTCCACCAGGGTTCGTCGCGCCATTTGTCGCCGACCACCGCGAACGGGATCAGCGTGACGTCCGGCATCGCATGCGACAGTTCCACGATCGCGCGCGGCATGTGGTAGTTCGAGGTCACCACGATCAGCGACTTGAAGCCGCGCTCGCGCGCCCAGCGCCGCGTCTCCGCCGCGTTGCTGCGGGTGTTGACCGCCGAGCGGTCGAGATCGACGCAGCAGCGCATCAGCCCCTGGCTGTCCGGCACCGAACGCGAAATATCGCTGGCCTCGTTGGTCGGATGCACGCCCGAGATCAACAGGCGCTTGCCGTATCCCGCGGCCAGCAGCTCCATCGCGTCCGACACCCGCGACGAGCCGCCGGTCAGCACCACAATGCCGTCGGCATTGTGCGGCGGATCGGTCTCGACGCCGCGCAATTGCGACAGGAAGGCGATGAAGCCGACGGCGGCGGCCACGAAGGCCAGCGCCAGCGGCGCGACGACGGCGGCGCGCAGCCAGCCGCGCTGGCGCGCGGCATGGCCATTCGGCGACGTATCGTCGGGCTGCGAACTCATGTGATGCGGTTACCCTTCCCCCCGGGGATTTTAGAGCATGATCCGGAAAAGTGGAAACCGGTTTTGCCGCCGGCCGGGACCTGCGCGCGCGCACGCCGGATCACACCTGCTCCGCGAAACCGCGATCACGAAATCGCCGCCATCGTGACGCGGCCGTCAGTCGATGTCGTCGAGCGTGGCGAACAGGGTGCGCCGCGACGCCCATGCGGTGATCGCCGCGATCAGCACCGCCTGCAGCGCCAGCACCAGATAGCCCGACGGACGCAGCGAGAAGGTGCCGAGCAGCGCCGCGAACTGGTCGCCCACCGGCGTGCCGGAGAACCAGTTGGCGATCGACTCGGAGAAGCCGAACGCCAGCATCGCCGCGCCGCCGCCGATCAGCCCGCCTTCGAGGCCGAGCCGGAGGAAGTGCCGCAGGAAGCGGTTGGCGATGAAGCTGTCGCCGGCGCCGACGAAATGCAGCACCTCGACGATCGGACGATTGGCGGCCATCGCGCCGCGGGTGGCGAACGACACCGAAATGATCGTGGCGACGATCACGAGGATCAGGATGCCGACGCCCGCGAACACCGTGGCGCCGGTCATCGAGCGCATGCGCTCGATCCAGGCGCGGTGATCGTCGACGCTCGCGGTCGGCGCCACCTGCGTCACCCGCGCGCGCAAGCTCGCGAGATCGAGCGTGGTGCCGGGCTGCACCCGCGCCACGATCACGCGCGGCACCGGCAGTTCGTCGATCGAGAGCCCGCTGCCGAGCCACGGCTCGAGCAGCTTGGCGCTCTCCTCCTTGCTGAACGGACGGACCTCGAGAATGCCGGACTGCGCCCGCATCGCATCGCTAGCCGCCTGCGCGTCGCGATCGAGGTCGCGGCCCGGCGAAGGACGCACCTGGATGGTGATCTCGCTCGAGACTTCCGATTGCCACTCGGCCGCCGACGCGCTGACCAGCAGCACGGTGCCCGTGGTCAGCGAGGCGAGGAAGGTCATGATCGCGACCACCGCGACCAGCGCGCGGCCGGAGATCGAGGCGCGCGGCACGATCGGCGACATGTTGCGCGCCGTGGCCGGAACCTGCGGACGCTCGCGCCCGAGATCGACCAACGACACTTTCTCGTCGCCGCTCCTACTCATAGATGTGCAGCCGTCCCTGATGCAGCACCAGCCGGCGCGCCTCGTATTGATCCATCAGCGTGATGTCGTGGGTCGCGATGATGACCGCGGTGCCCGATTTGTTGAGCTCGATGAACAGCCGCAGCAGGCGGCGCCCGAGCGTCGGATCGACGCTGCCGGTCGGCTCGTCCGCCAGCAGCAATTGCGGCCGCGAGATCACCGCGCGCGCGATCGCGGCGCGCTGCTTCTCACCGCCCGACAGGATCGGCGGCAGCGCGTCCATGCGCTCGCCGAGGCCGACCCATTTCAACAGGTCGATCACCTCGCGGCGATAGGTCGATTCCTCGCGGCCCATGACGCGGAACGGCAGCGCGACGTTCTCATAGGTGGTCATGTGGTCGAGCAGGCGGAAATCCTGCAGCACGATGCCGATCCGCTTGCGCAGGTCGGCGACCTGGTCCTTGCTCAGCAGCGAGACATCCTTGCCGAACAGATTGACCAGCCCGCGGGTCGGCCGCAGCGACAGGAACAGCAGCCGCAGCAGCGAGGTCTTGCCCGCGCCGGACGGACCGGTGAGGAACTGGAACGAGTGCGCCGGGATCATGAAGGAGAGGTCGCGCAAAATCTCCGGGCCGAGCCCGTAGCGCAGACCGACATTTTCGAACCGAACCAATGCGCTAGCTCCGTTCGAGAGGGCCTTTGGCCCGATACCCCATACTGGCGGCCCGACCGGCCGCGAACCGCACAGAAAGCTTGTGCGTCGGTTATGGTTTCCGATTCGTTAACGGTCGCTCGGTAGCATCCGGGCATACCACACGGTGGAGATTCGGCTCCATGCATATCGTTTGCCCGCACTGTACAACATCCTATGCCATCAATCCGGCGACCCTCGGGGAGGCCGGACGCACCGTCCGTTGTTCCCGTTGCCGCGAGGTCTGGCTGGCCCGGCCGGAGGATGCGATCGGGGCGACGGCGCCGACCCTGGCCTATCAGTCCGCGGGCTCCGATCTGGCCGCCGAATGGGACGCGATGGGCCGCGAGGAGGCTGACGAGACCCCGGTGGTCGAGAGCCCCTCGATTTCGGCCGATCTGCCCGAGGGGAGCGACGCAGCGACCGCGTGGCCGGCGGTGGCCGAGGCGGACGCCGCTGCCCATACCGACGGCGCGGAGGCGACCGGAAAGCGCCGTTTCCACCTGCTTCCCCGCCTGTTCCGCCTGCCCTCCCTGCCCCGGATTCCGTTCATGCCGGTGATCGGCGCGCTGCCGACCACCTGCGCCGCGATGGCCGCGCTGATCATCGCGCTGTTCGTCTGGCGCAACGACGTGGTGCGGCTGCTGCCGCAGACCGCGCTGTTCTACAAGATGGTCGGGCTCGACGTGAATCTGCGCGGCCTCGCCTTCAAGGACCTCAAGATCACCAACGAGACCGTGGACGGCAAGCCGGTCCTGGTGATCGAGGGCATGATCGTCGGCCAGACCAGGAAACCGGTCGAACTGCCGCGGCTGCGCTTCTCGGTCCGCGACGCGCAGGGTGCCGAGATCTATGCCTGGAACGCGGTGCTGGAGCAGCCGGTGCTCAATCCCGGCGAACGCGCCTTCTTCAAGTCGCGCCTCGCCTCGCCGCCGCCCGAAGGCCGCAATATCGACGTACGCTTCTTCAACAAGCATGACCTCACCGGCGGCCGCGCCTGAGGCTGCGCGCCAACACTTGCGGGAACCGACACTCACCATGACGCGTGTTCTGATCGCCGACGACGAAGATTCGATGCGCTCGCTGGTGGCGCGCGCCATCGCCATGGACGGCCACGAGACCGTGACCGCGCAGGACGGCGCCGAGGCGCTGGAGGTTTTGACGCGCCATGACGGCGCCTTCGACCTCCTGCTCACCGACATCCAGATGCCCGTGATGGACGGCATCGCGCTGGCGCTGACCGCGGCGCGCGACTTTCCCGAATTGAAGATCCTGCTGATGACCGGCTTCGCCCATCAGCGCGAACGCGCCTCCGGCCTCGAGGCGATCGTCCATGACGTGGTGACCAAGCCGTTCTCGATCGCCGATATCCGCACCGCCGTGGCGGACGCGCTGGCGGCGCGGAAGGCGCAGTAGTTCATCGCGAGCGAAGCAATCGCCTCATTTGCTCCTCGTCATGCCCCGCGAAAGCGGGGCATCCAGTACGCCGCGGCTTCTCGATTCAAGCACTGACGTCTCTGGGAGACTAAATCGCCCGGTTGAACCGGGCGATCCAGTGGAATGTGCGGTGATGTCAATAATCCTTCAGCAGCCGCTCGATGTAGTCGAGCTCGATCTGCGGCCGTGACGGATCAGCGAGGCGGCGGCGCAGCTCTTCGAGGATGCGGCGGACGCGCTGGACGTCGATCTCGCCGGGGATCTTCACGGTGTAGTCGTCGCCGAATTCGCGGCCATGCAACGGACGGCCGAGCGGGTCGGTCTGGTTGCCGCCGCTCTGCTGGCGGCCGACGCGGTTGCCGGGGCCGTCGCCCTGCTGGTCGCCGTCGCCTTGCTGCATCGCATCGGCGAGGTTCTGCGCGCCCTTGCGCAGTGCATCCAGCGCGCGGCCCTGCGAATCCACCGCGCCGTCGGCATTGCCTTCGCCGAGCCGCCCGGAGGCATCGCCCATCGCGGAATCGGCCTGGTCGAGCCCGTCGCCATCGTCACCCTGATCGTCGCCTTGCTCGCCCTGCTGGCCCTGATCGCCCTTCTGACCTTTCTGGCCCTTCTGGCCGCGCTGCTCCGGCCCCATGCCGCGCTTGGCGAGCTCTTCCTGCAGCTTCTTCAGGCGGTCGCGCAGCGCCTGCTGATCCTGCTGCAGGTCACCCATCGACTGATCGCCCTGCTTGCCGCGCATGCGGTCGCGGCGGGAATCCTGGCCCTGCTTGAAGGTCTTGTCGCGCAATTGCTGCTGCTTGCGGATCATGTCGCCGAGCTCGTTGAGCGACTGCTGCATGTCGTCGTCGCCCTGATTGGGCTGCGCCATCTGCAGGTTTTCCAGCATCTGCTGCATCTGCTCGAGCAGCTGCCGCGCCGCCTCCTTGTCGCCGGAGCGCGACATCCGCTCCATGCGATCGAGCATGTTCTTGAGGTCCTGCTGGCTCAGCACCTTGGCATTGGGATCGAGCGGCCGGGCGAGCTGCTGCGGATTGTTGCGGAACTGCTCGACCATCTGGCGCAGGAAATTGTCCAGCGCCGCGCGCAGATTGTCGGTGAGCTTCTTGATCTCCTCGTCGCTCGCGCCGCGCTCCAGCGCCTGCTTGAGCGCGTCCTGCGCCGCGCGCAGCGCCTTGTCGACGTCGCTGATGTTGCCGTCCTCGATGGTGACGGCGAGCGCCCACAGGCTGGCGACGACCTCGCGCAGCTGATCGTCGGTGCGCGCGGCCTCGAGCTGGCGGGCCACGGTGTGGAGGCCGAGATAATAGCCGGTCTCCGGCATGAACATTTCCGGCGCGATCATCAGCGCATCGAGCGCGGCGTAGACCTGGCCGTTCTGGTTGGCGTCGAGCGCCAGGATACGGCGCTGCTCGATCAGCGCGCGCGCCAGGGGCTTGGTGAACAGCCGCTCCGGCAGGCGCATGTTGAAGGGCTCGCTCTTGCCCTCATTGCCGGCCTCGTCCTTGGCGGTCAGCGTCAGCGTCACCTCGGCGCCGGCGTAGGGATCTTCGCTGAGATCCTTGACGGTCTGGCCGACGCCGTTACGGGTGCGGGCATTCGGCAGCACCAGCGGAAACTGCGGCGGCTCGAACAGCGGCCGCCGCTGCGCGGCCTTGCCGTCGGCATCCTTCGCCACATCGGCGGGCCGCGCGGCGAACTGCGCGCGTGCTTCGGTCACGCCGTAATCGTCCTCGAGCTTGTAGGACATCTGCAAGGCGCCGCGCGCCTGCCGCTCCGGATCCTTGGTCAGCGCAATCGACGGCGGGCGGTCCGGCGTCGCGGTGAACTTCCACTGCGGCTGGCCGGCCGGGGCGCGGACATGCGCGGTGCCGTCGGCGGTGATCTTGAAATGCCGCTCATTGGTCCCCTTCGGCGCCTGCCCTTCGGGCGCGACCTCGGTGACGCCGCCACCCACGACGACGTCGATGGCGCCACCGCTGGAGCGCACCAGAAGCGTGCTGCCCGAGGGAACCGCGAGCGGGGTCGCATCGGCCGCGTTGGCGTCCTTGTTGGAACTCGACAGGATGATCGGCGGCTTGGCCGTGTAGTTCGGCGGCGTCACCCAGGCATCGACCCGGACATTGGCCGGCGCCATGATGCCGTTCCAGTCGAACGCGGAGGCGACGCGCAGGCCGCGTTCGTCGCCGGCGGCGACATAGCTCGCGACCAGCATCACGATGACCAGCGCGCGCAGCGCCCAGGGATCGTGCAGCGAGACGCGCGGCCGCGGCAGGCCGGCACGGATACGCTTGATCGACGCCAGCGTGCGCTCGCGCTGCGCCTGCCACAGCGCCAGCGCGAACGGATCCTGGTTGGTGAGCGTATCGGAAAGCGTGGTCGCCGGCCGATGCCGGACGCCGACGCCGCGGTCGAGCCGGCTCAACCCCTCCTCGCGGCTCGGCCAGCGGAAGCGCAGCAGCGGCAACAGCGTCGCGAGCGCGGCAAGCCCAAACAGGCCGGCGCCGGCCAGCCGTGCGGCAAACGGCAGCACCAGCCAAAGCCCGGCCCAGGACGCGACCAGGAACAGACCCACGACCGTCAGGAACCGCGCCAGATGCGGCCAGGCCCGTTCCCACGCAATCGCGAGTTTTGCCCGCTGCAGGGCCTCGGTGAGCCTCTGTTGCGTCAGCTTCAGCCGTGCACTCGCATCACTGTCGCGCGCGGCGCTTGACGGGTTGGCAGACGGGTCGATGTTGGCTCCGCTCAATAAAATCTCCGGGGTAGCCCGCAGGTCAGCCTAGCACGGCGGCGGCTTTGAGGCACCCGTTCCCCGACGTAACCCACACCGGGAAATACGCATAACACGAAGGCGTGACTGCGGCGGTTCGACCCCGTAACTTCCCGGACCGAACCCAAGCCTAAACGCACGAGGAAACGATATGGACCAGAAGACGCACGACAAGGGGCTCGAAATCCGCAAGGCGGTGCTCGGCGAGGCCTATGTCAACAATGCGCTGAAGAACTCGGACAGCTTCAACAAGCCGTTCCAGGAACTCGTCACCGAATATTGCTGGGGTGCGGTCTGGGGCCGCGAGGAACTGCCGCGCAAGACCCGCAGCATGCTCAACCTCGCCATGATCTCGATCCTGAACCGGCCGCACGAATTGAAGGCGCACATCAAGGGCGCGCTGACCAACGGCGTCTCCCGCGACGAGATCCGCGAGATCTTCATGCAGGTCTCGATCTATGCCGGCATCCCCGCCGGCGTCGACAGCTTCCGCATCGCGCGCGAAGTGTTCGCCGAACTCGACAACAAGGCGTGAGGCGCTGCTGTCTTACCGCCGTCGTCCTGGCGAAGGCCAGGACCCATAACCACCGAACGTCATCGCTACGAAAGCTGTGGCCCCTGATCGGCGAAACAACAAGCTCCTGGGGTAATGGGTCCTGGCCTTCGCCAGGACGACATCGCGTGTGGGGCGCGGAATATCGCGCATAACGAAGAAAAGGAAACGACCCATGGAAATCGGATTCATCGGCCTCGGGAAGATGGGCTTCCCGATGGCGCGCCGGCTGATCGAGGCCGGCCACAAGCTCACCGTATTCGACACCAGCAAGGACGCGCTCGACAGGCTGGTTGCGCTCGGCGCCCAGGCCGCGACATCGCCCAAGGACATCGCCGACCGCGTCGAGACCGTGATGGCGAGTCTCCCGTCGCTGCAAGCCTCGCTCGAGGTCGCGACCGGTGCGGGCGGCGTGATCGAGGGCACGCGCGTCAAGCGCTTCATCGATCTCTCCACCGTCGGCTCGCGGATGGCGGTGAAGATCCACGATCTGCTGGCGAACAAGCACATCGTGCAGATCGACAGCCCGGTCTCCGGTGGTGTGTCAGGCGCCGAGAAGGGCACGCTCGCGGTGATGGTGTCGGGCCCGCGCGCCGATTTCGAGCTGGTGAAGGGCGCGCTCGACGTCATCGGCAAGGTGTTCTTCATCGGCACCAAGCCGGGCTCCGGCCAGACCATGAAGCTGGCCAACAACTTCCTCTCCGCAACCGCGATGGTCGCGACCTCGGAAGCGGTGGTGATGGGCGTGAAGTCCGGGCTGGACCCGGCCGTCATGATCGACGTCATCAATGCGGGCTCGGGGCTGAACACCGCGAGCCGCGACAAGTTTCCGCGCGCGGTCTTGCCGCGCAGCTTCGACTTCGGCTTCGCCACCGGGTTGATGGTCAAGGACGTGCGCCTCGCCGTCGAGGAGATGCGCGCGCTCGGGCTGTCGATGGAAGTCGCCGAAGCGGTCGGCCGGCTCTGGGAGGTCATCATCCGCGACGAGGGACCGGAGTCGGATTTCACTGCGGCAATCAAGCCGATCGAGAAGGCCGCGGGCGTGATCGTCGGCGGAGCCAAGGGCGGCAGTCACGCAGCGAAGTGACTCTGTCGACCAAACAAACGCTGTCGTCCCGGGCAAGCGAAGCGCGACCCGGGACCCATAACCACAGGATTTTGTGGGGTAGCTGAGCTGGAGCCCCAGCTCAGTGTAACAATCAAGGGCGGTGGTTATGGGTCCTGGCCTTCGCCAGGACGACACTATTGATGCGGCACGCTCAGAGCCTCACAGCCACGGCGCGGGCTTGTCCATCGCGATCAGGGCGTCGACGTCGATACGTGGGCGCACGACGGCGTACTGGTCGTCCTTGACCAGCACTTCCGGCACCAGCGGCCGCGTGTTGTAGGTGCCGGACTGCACCGCGCCATAGGCGCCGGCGGTCATGATCGCCAGCAGATCGCCGGCCTTCGGCTGCGGCAGCGTGCGGTCGAGCGCGAGATAGTCGCCGGTCTCGCAGACCGGGCCGACCACGTCGGCGACCATGACCGGCGTGCCCGCGGCTGGCTGACGCACCGGCAGAATGTCGTGATGCGCTTCATAGAGCGTCGGCCGGATCAGGTCGTTCATCGCCGCGTCGATGATGACGAAGTTCTTGGCATCGCCCGGCTTCACATGGATCACGCGGGCAACCAGGATGCCGGCATTGCCGACGATCATGCGGCCCGGCTCGAACATCAGCGTGCAGCCGAGATTGTGCGTGACGCGCTTGACCATCGCGGCATAGGCATTAGGTTCCGGCGGCGCGGCGCGGTCCATGTAATAGGGAATGCCGAGGCCGCCGCCGAAATCGACATGCGAGATGTCGTGGCCGTCGGCGCGCAGCGTCTGCACGAATTCGGCGAGCAGCCGGAAGGCGGCCTCCAGCGGGCCGAGATCGGTAATCTGGCTGCCGATATGCACGTCGGTGCCGGTGACCTTGATGCCCGGCAGCTTCGCGGCGCGGGCATAGACCTCGCGGGCACGCGCGATCGGAATGCCGAACTTGTTCTCCGACTTGCCGGTCGAGATCTTGGCATGGGTGCCGGCATCGACATCGGGATTGACCCGCACCGAGATCCGCGCGGTGGTCTTCATCTCGACCGCAAGGCGCGACAACATCTCGAGCTCCGGCTCGGACTCGATGTTGATGCAGAGGATGTCGACAGCCAGCGCGGCACGCAGCTCGCCCTCGGTCTTGCCGACGCCGGAGAACACGATCTTCGACGGCGGGATGCCGGCCGCCAGCGCCCGCTTCAACTCACCGCCCGACACCACGTCGGCGCCGGCGCCGAGTTTGGCCAGCGTGCGCAGCACCGACTGGTTGGAGTTCGCCTTCATGGCGTAGCAAACCAGCGCCTTCTCGCCGGCGAAGGCCTCGGTGAAGACGCGGTAGTGCCGCTCCAGCGTCGCCGTCGAATAGCAATAGAACGGCGTGCCGACGGCTTCCGCGAGCTCAATGAGATTGACCGCCTCGGCATGCAGCACACCGTTGCGATAGTCGAAATGGTTCATGACACGCTGGTTTGTTTGAACATGATCTCGTCGGAAAACCGCTTCGCACTCTTCCGGATCATGCTCCAGATATTAGTTGCCGAGCAGCGGATCGAGGACGAAGGGCCGTTTATTGCCACGCGTCGCGGCCGGCGCGGCATCCGAGCCATAGGTCGGATTGAACACGCTGGGCTGCGCCGCCCGCTCGCTATCGGTGTCGCTCGCTGCCGCACCCGGCGCAGCGTTCGCGGTCGGCGGCAGGTCAAGCGGTCCCTTGCGGCCGCAGCCGCCGAGCGCCAGCGCTGACACGCTCAGCACAATGATGGCCCATCCCGAGGGGGTCAGGCGGTTCTTGCTAATCACGACGAATTCCCCAATTCGGGCGGCACCATACAAACATTGGCGTGCTCTGGCGAGAGGCGGAGGACGATGAAATCACGGCCAAATTTTCTCGATCAGCCCAATTTTCGCTCTTTTTCCAGCCGCTTGGCCCAGGCCTTGGCCTGCGCCATCACATTCTTCGGCGCCGTGCCGCCAAACGAGGTCCGGCTTTTCACCGAGGATTCGACGCTGAGCACCTTGAGCGCGTCGGCGGTAATCTTCGGCTCGACCTCCTGCATGGCCGCAAGCGGCAGCTCGTGCAGTGCCACGCCCTTGCTGGAGGCCAGGCCGACGATGCGGCCGGTAACGTGGTGGGCATCGCGGAACGGCATTTTCAGGGTGCGCACCAGCCAGTCGGCCAGGTCGGTCGCGGTGGCATAGCCCTCGCCGGCCGCGGCCTTCATCTTCGCCTCGTCCGGCACCAGATCCTCGACCATGCCGGTCATGGCGCGGATCGCGAGCGACAGCGCCTCGAACGCCTCCATCGCGCCCTGCTTGTCCTCCTGCATGTCCTTTTGATAGGCGAGCGGCAGGCCCTTCATCACGATCAGCAGCGCGGTGAGTGCACCGATCACGCGGCCGGTCTTGGCGCGCACCAGCTCGGCGGCGTCCGGATTGCGCTTCTGCGGCATGATCGACGAGCCGGTCGTGAACTTGTCGCTGAGCTTGACGAGGCCCACCAGCGGCGAGGTCCAGATCACGATCTCCTCGGCGAAGCGCGACATATGCACCGCGCAGATCGCGGCCGCGGAGAGCGTCTCCAGCACGAAATCGCGGTCCGACACCGCATCGAGCGAATTGGCCATCGGACGGTCGAAGCCGAGCGCCTTCGCCGTCGCGGCGCGGTCGATCGGAAACGAGGTGCCGGCGAGCGCCGCGGCGCCGAGCGGCGATTCGTTCAGCCGCTTGCGCGCGTCGATAAAGCGGCCACGGTCGCGGCCGGCCATCTCGACATAGGCGAGCAGATGATGGCCGAACGTCACTGGTTGCGCGGTCTGCAGATGGGTGAAGCCCGGCATCACGGTTCCGGCATGCTCCAGCGCACGGGTCACCAGGGCCCGCTGGAACGCGGCCAGCGCCGCGTTCGTCTCATCGATGGTGTCGCGGACATAGAGCCGGAAATCGGTCGCGACCTGGTCGTTGCGCGAGCGCGCGGTGTGCAGCCGGCCCGCCGCGGGCCCGATCAGCTCCGACAGCCGCGACTCGACATTCATATGAATGTCCTCGAGCGCGCGCTTGAAGTCGAAATCGCCCTTGCCGATTTCTGACAAAATCGTGTCTAGACCTTTACCGATATTTTTCGCATCAGCTGACGTGATGATGCCTTGCGCGGCGAGCATCGCGGCGTGGGCCTTGGACGCGGCAATGTCCTGGGCATAAAGGTGCCGGTCGACGTCGATGGAGACGTTGATTTCCTCCATGATCGCGTCGGGACGCTCCGAGAACCGGCCGCCCCACATCTTGTTGCTCATGACTTCTCGCTCACGAATTTGTATTTCAGGCCGTGCTGGTTCATTGCCCGTGGCGGCGAAACAGCATGGCGGTTCCTAACGTATTCCCGGCATTGCATAGCCATATCTGACCCAGGATGACAAACGATATGCCCGAGACGCCCCCACCCGAATCGACCACCAGGCCGACGGCCAAATGGCGCATCCCGCTGGTGATCGGCGCCGTGCTGGTCGGAGCCGTGATCGGCTATGTCGGGATCTCCGGCCTCAGGCATCCCGCCGGCGGCGATATCGCCTGCAACAGCGCGGTGGACCTGGCGAAGAAGATCGCCCCGCTCGCCCATGGCGAGGTCGCGGCGCTGACCATGGCGACCACTCCCTTGAGGCTGCCCGACCTGGCCTTCGAGGACGCCAATGGGCAGCCGAAGAAGCTTTCGGACTGGCGCGGCAAGACCGTGCTGGTGAACCTGTGGGCGACCTGGTGCGTGCCCTGCCGCAAGGAGATGCCGGCGCTCGACAGCCTGCAGACCAAGCTCGGCGGCAAGGATTTCGAGGTGGTCGCGATCAACATCGACACCCGCGACCCGGACAAGCCGAAAAACTTCCTGAAAGAGGCCAATCTGACCAATCTCGGCTATTTCAGCGACCAGAAAGCCAAGGTGTTTCAGGATCTTAAGAACATAGGCAAGGCCTTGGGCATGCCGACCTCGGTGCTGGTCGACGGCAAGGGCTGCGAAATCGCCAACATCGCCGGCCCCGCCGAATGGGCGAGCGACGACGCGATCAAGCTGGTGAAGGCGGCGCTACAGCCTGCGGCGGCCGGGTTCTGATCAGGCGACGGCGTTGAGGTTGCCACCGATGCCGGCACCGAGATTGGCGGTCGACGGCGTACCGAGCAGGGTCTGAACCGCGAACTTTTCCGCGTCGAGGTTCTGCTTGGTCACGCGGGTCGCGATCTCACCCTGCAGATTGCCCTGCTGCATCGAGAGGATGCTGGTGACCATGCTCATCGTGTCCATACGCGGTACTCCCAAGTCCAACTTGCAAGTTCGACCTTAGGTAGCGCGCGAAAGTTAATGCTTGGGTAATGGATGGCCGTGTCAGGCTGACGCATCGTCGTCTTCATGGCGCAGGAGGTCGCCGGGCTGGCACTTCAGATAGGTGCAGATCCGCTCCAGCGTGTCGAACCGGACGCCCTTCACCTTGCCCTGCTTGAGCAGGGACAGATTGGCCTCGGTGATCCCGACATATTCGGCGAGCTCCTTCGATTTCACGTTGCGCTCGGCGAGCATCACGTTGAGCCGGACCCGGATCGGCATCGCAAATGCCTCAGACGAATTGCGCGTGCTCGTCGGCGATCGCATTGGCCTCGGCCATCACCCAGGCCGTTACCGCGACCAGACCCGCAAACAACAGCGCCAGCAGCGTGTCGGAGCCGAGCGCGATGACGATGGACTGGCCCTGCGCGTAGGTCTGCCAGCTCAGCAGGATCGAGAGCAGCGCGCCGATCAGCGGCTTCAGCAGGGTCGAGACCAGCATCGCGATCGCGAGATCGCGCAACCCCGCAACGTTATCCGCCGTGAAGAAACGTCCTGCCGCGAACGAATTGAAGCAGCGCCGCACCCGCGACAGTCCCCAGATCAGACCGGCCAACGGCAGCGCCGAGACCGCGAGAGCCATCAGGCGGACCAGCCAGCCGATCGGATGGAACGCGAAGCCGGTCAGCCCCGCATCGCGCAGGATCGCCTCGTCGGGGCTCGCCAGCCAATAGGCCAGCAATCCCACAGCGAGCAGGAACGAGATGCCGGTGCAGGCATAGGCAAGCAGGCGGCTGATCGCGCTGATGCGCGCGAGGCGGGCCGGCCGCGCAAACTGGGACGGTTCTGATGAGAGGGTCACGGACATGCTCGACCTCGGGTGCTGACCTGATATTATTGTTTTATGATAATTAATATCTGCAAGTCAACATGCATTGAAAGGTCACCTCATGCTCAATCGTCCGACGTGCGTCATCTGCGCCCT
Source organism: Bradyrhizobium sp. WCU1 (assembly GCF_053474805.1). NCBI lineage: Bacteria > Pseudomonadati > Pseudomonadota > Alphaproteobacteria > Hyphomicrobiales > Nitrobacteraceae > Bradyrhizobium > Bradyrhizobium sp. WCU1. Next base: position 4,432,523 of record NZ_CM130280.1, on the reverse strand, counting down.
CCTCTTCCTGACCACGGCCGCGCCGGCACAGCCTTCGACATCACGCGGACAGATCTCGGTGGCGCAGGTCAGGGCGATGCTGGATCAGGCCGCCACCAATCCGACCGCGCGCCAGACATTGACGGCCTATCTGGCTGGGTCAGGCGAAACCGCCGGCTGGCTGCTCGATACCGCCCGCGGCCTGCCGCCTTGTGCCCGGCGGCTGACGCTCGACGCCCAGCAGGCCCGCGATGCGATCGCCGGTGCGGCTGCCGCAAACGGGACGCCGGCCACGCCGCTGATCATCCGCGACATGCTCAAGCGTGCCGGGTGTCGCTTGACCGAATGACGGACGTCTAGGCTGCGTTCGCCGCGAAGGCTGCACCGAGGGTGCGCAGCGCCTGCCGGGTCCGTGCGTCCGACAGTTTCGAGTGCAGCATGACGTCGCGCGACGGCAATGGCGGCAGGCCAAGCCGCGGCCCGAGGTCGACGGTATCGGCCGGCGCCACCCGGCGCGCCAGCGCGGCAACCGCGAGGCCTGCGGATATGGCGGCCCCGATGGTCGAAAGCCCGCCACCGACAAACGCCTCGGTCCAGGCGATGCCGGCAGCGTCGAGGACCTCGACCGCCATGGCCCGCACGCTGCACGGCTCGGCTTGGGTCGCGAGCCGCAGCGGCTCGCCGGGCCGGTGGTGGAAGTCCGGGGCGGCCATCCAGCCGAACGGCTCCTCGAACAGCACGTCGCCATCGCGACGCCTGGCGTCGTGGCGCAGCACGATCGCCGCATCGAGCCTGCCGTCGTCGAATGCGCCGAGCACCGCGCGTGACGTATCGACATGCAGCTGGATCACCAGTCCTGGATCAGTGGCGTTCATCCGCTTCAACAGCGATGCGAGCTCCGATCCGACGATGTGGTGGCTGATACCGACCATCAGCCGCCGGTGTTCGGCCGCGAACGACCCGATCGCCGACTGATGCGCGGCAACCAGGTTGCGCGCCGCGCCGAGGAAGGCGGCGCCTTCGGCAGACAGCCGAACCAGCCGCGGCGTTCGCTCCAGCAGCCGGCGGCCGAGCCCGTCCTCCAGCCGTCTGATCTTCAGGCTGACCGCGGACTGCGTGGTCTCCATCGCCTGCGCGGCGCGGGTGAAGCTGCTGAGGTCCGCCACCAGCACGAAGGCCTGCACCGCCTCGATGTCGAGCGCCTTCATGGCCATTCATTTAAAATGAATATCATTAAAATCATTTATCATACGGTTTTTCAATGATCAAGAAGCCCCTAGGTTCGGCTGAACGCAACGATCGCCGCCAGGAGAGCCATCATCATGCCGCTGACCCGCGTCTCACTGCGGCGGGGCAAGCCCGCCGCCTACCGCAAATCGATTCTCGAGAACCTTTATCGCGCGATGCGCGAGACCTTCGATGTGCCGGAGGGCGATCGCTTCATGACGATCTCCGAGCACGACGGCGACGACTTCGTCTATGGCGCCGATTACCTCGGCATCGGGCGGAGCGACGACCTGGTCATCATCCAGATCACCGTCAGCAACACCCGTCCGGTGGCGCAGAAGCAGAGGCTGTATCGGCGGATCGCCGAACTGCTGGCGGAAAGTCCCGGCCTGCGCCGTGAGGACATCTTCATCAACCTCGTCGAGGTGCTCCCCGAGAACTGGTCGTTCGGCAACGGCGAGGCACAGTACGTCCGATGACCGCAACACCGATCCTCTCGCCGCGCATGAGCGGCATCAAGGCGTCGCCCGCATCGGTGCTGCGTCGACGCGCCCGCGAGTTGCGCGCCGCCGGGCGCGACATCATCGAGCTGTCGTCGGGCAATCTCGACTTCCCGACACCGGACCATGTGATCGCGGCGGCGCATGACGCGGCGTTGCGCGGCGAGACCCGCTACACCGACGTCGACGGCACGCCGGAGCTGAAGCGGGCGGTGCAGGCCGCGCTGCTGCGCGACCATCGTCTCGACTATCGGCTGGATGAGATCGTGATCACCAACGGCTCGACCCAGGCGTTGTTCAATGCGCTGCTGGCGACGCTGGCGCCGGGCGATGAGGTGATCATCCCCGCGCCCTATTGGGCGCCCTATCTCGATCAGGTGCGGCTTTCGCACGGCACGCCGGTGGTCGTACCGTGCGCGCAGAACAACGGCTTCAAGCTGCGCGCGGAGGATCTGCAGGCGGCGATCTCGGCGCGGACGCGCTGGATCGTGATCAACAATCCGGTCAATCCCTCCGGCGCGCTCTATTCGCGCGAGGACCTGGCCGAGATCGCCGCAGTCCTGTCGCGGCATCCGGAGATCTGGGTGCTGGCCGACGGGCTCTACGAGCACATCGCGTTCGATGGTGCGCCGGCGACGACGCTGGCGGAGATCGAACCGCGCCTGAAGCCTCGGACATTGACCGTCAGCGGCCTCGCCAAGAGCTACGCCATGATGGGATGGCGGATCGGCTATGCCGCCGGACCTGCGGCGCTGATCCGCGCGATGATCGCGATCCAGTCGCAGACCACGTCCGGCGCATCGTCGATCAGCCAGGCCGCGGCGGTCGCCGCGCTCGATGGCGCACAGGATGTGCTGCTCGAGCGCGCCGCGATCCTTCGCACGCGGCGCGATCGCTTTGCCGAACTGGTCAACGGATGCAACGGGCTCTCCTGCACGCCGCCCGAGGGCACGTTCTATTTGCTGGTCAACTGCGCCGGCGTGATCAGCAAGCGTACACCCGACGGCAAGGTGATCGAGACCGACCGAGACTTCTCGACCTATCTGCTCGAGGAAGCGGACGTCGTGGTGTTTCCCGGCGAGGATCTCGGGCTGTCGCCCTACATCCGCGTCAGCTTCGCCAACCCGTCATCGACCATCGAGGAGGCTGCAAGACGGCTGAAGCGCGCCTGCGAGGCCCTCCAATGACGCCTCACGCGAAGAGCCAGCGTCTCGCGCTGACGGCGCATCTGCTCGGGCTTGGAACGGGTGTGACGATGGTTGTCAGTCTCGTGCCCGCGACGCTTGCGCTGCTGCGGGCACTGATCTGAAGACGCGGTGATTATCGGGTCGGGATCGGCTTGTCGCCGCGATAGTCGTAGAAGCCGCGCTGGCTCTTGCGTCCGAGCCAGCCGGCTTCGACATACTTCACCAGCAGCGGGCACGGCCGGTATTTGGAGTCGGCCAGGCCCTCGTGCAGCACCTGCATGATCGACAGGCAGGTGTCGAGGCCGATGAAATCGGCGAGCTCGAGCGGGCCCATCGGATGATGCGCGCCGAGCTTCATCGCGGCATCGATCGCCTCGACATTGCCGACGCCTTCATACAGCGTGTAGATCGCCTCGTTGATCATCGGCAGCAAAATGCGATTGACGATGAAGGCAGGGAAATCTTCCGACACCGCGACCTGCTTGCCGAGCTTGGCAACGAACGCCTTGGCGGCGTCGAAGGTCGCGTCGTCGGTGGCGATACCGCGGATCAGCTCGACCAGCTCCATCGCCGGCACCGGATTCATGAAATGAATGCCGATGAATTTCTCCGGGCGGTCGGTCGAGGCGGCGAGCCGCGTGATCGAGATCGACGACGAGTTGGTCGCGACGATCGCATCCGGCTTCAGCACCGCGCAGACGTCGTGGAAGATCTTGCGCTTGGTCTCTTCCTTCTCGACCGCGGTCTCGATCACGAGATCGCAATCGGCCAGCGCATCGATCGTCTCGGCGGAGGTAATGCGGTCGAGCGCCTGCTTGCGGTCGGTCTCGCTGATCGCCTTCTTGGCGACCTGGCGGGTCAGATTGCCGTTGATGGTCGCCAACGCCGACTTCAGCCGGTCGCCGGACACGTCGTTGAGCGCCACGTCGAAGCCGGCCAGCGCCGCCACATGGGCAATGCCATTGCCCATCTGGCCCGAACCGATCACGCCGACCTTTTTGATTGCCACCGTCATCTTGTCATCCACCGGAACGGCGCGCATGTCGCGCCTGCCCAATCCCAACGATACCCGAAGTGCAGCCTTCCGGGTTGCCCAATCCGCCGGAAAACGTTTCCCGAGACCATGGTGTGATGACAGGTCATCACACCGGGGTCCCATTTCCCCTGTCGGGCATGATCCTTCCGGAAAAACGTTTCCGGATCATTGCCTCGAAAATCATAACACCGGCCGGAGCTTACCCACCCGGCCGGTGTCTTGTCGCTTACTTTCCGAGCTTGCCGAGCGCTTCGGTCAGCTCCGGAACCGCCTGGTAGAGGTCGGCGACCAGGCCGTAATCGGCGACCTGGAAGATCGGCGCGTCTTCATCCTTGTTGATGGCGACGATCACCTTGGAGTCCTTCATGCCGGCCAGATGCTGGATCGCGCCGGAGATGCCGACCGCGACATAGAGTTCCGGGGCCACCACCTTGCCGGTCTGGCCGACCTGCCAGTCGTTCGGCGCATAGCCGGCATCGACCGCGGCGCGCGAGGCGCCGACCCCGGCGCCGAGCTTGTCGGCGAGCGGCTCGATGTACTTGGCGAAGTTCTCGCGGCTCTGCATGGCGCGGCCGCCCGAGACGATGATCTTGGCCGAGGTCAGTTCCGGACGGTCGCTCTTGGCGACCTCCTCGCCGACGAACGTGGACAGGCCCGGATCGGCGGCGGAAGCGGCGTTCTCGATCGCCGCGCTGCCGCCTTCGCCGGCGGCGGCGAAGGTCGAGGTGCGGACGGTGATCACCTTCTTGGCGTCCTTCGACTTCACGGTCTGGATCGCGTTGCCGGCATAGATCGGCCGCTCATAGGTGTCGGGCGCGACGACCTTGATGATCTCGGAGACCTGCATGACGTCGAGCAAGGCTGCGACGCGCGGCATCACGTTCTTGAAGCGCGAGGTAGCGGGCGCGACGAAGGCGTCATAGTTCGGCGCCAGCGCGACGATCAGCGCAGCCAGCGGCTCGGCAAGATCGTGCTCATAGGCGGGGCCTTCGGCCACCAGCACCTTGCTGACGCCGGCGAGCTTGGCGGCTGCTTCCGCCGCCGCCTTGGTGCCCTGGCCGCCACCGGCAACCAGCACATGCACGTCGCCGCCGAGCTGGCTCGCCGCGGTCAGCGCCTTGTTGGTCGAGTCCTTCAGGGTCTCGTGGTCGTGTTCGGCAATCAACAGCGTCGTCATCAGAGAACCCCGGCTTCGGTCTTGAGCTTGTTCACGAGTTCGGCGACGTCCTTGACCTTGACGCCCGCCTTGCGGCCTGCCGGTTCCGCGGTCTTCAGCACTTCCAGACGCGGCGTCACGTCGACGCCGTAGTCCGCGACGCTCTTGTCGTCGATCGGCTTCTTCTTCGCCTTCATGATGTTGGGCAGCGACGCATAGCGCGGCTCGTTGAGGCGGAGGTCGGTGGTGACGATCGCCGGGCCCTTCAGCTTGATGGTCTGCAGGCCGCCGTCGACTTCGCGGGTGACCTTGAAGTCCGATCCTTCGACTTCGAGCTTGGAGGCGAAGGTCGCCTGCGACCAGCCGAGCAGCGCGGCCAGCATCTGGCCGGTCTGGTTCGAATCGTCGTCGATCGCCTGCTTGCCGAGAATGACGAGGCCGGGCTGCTCCGCCTCGACCACCGCCTTCAGGATCTTGGCGACCGCGAGCGGTTCGACATTGCCTTCGGCCTTGACCAGGATGCCGCGGTCGGCGCCCATCGCAAGGGCGGTGCGGATGGTCTCGGAGGCCTGCGCGGGTCCGATCGACACCACCACCACTTCGGTCGCCTTGCCGGCTTCCTTCAGCCGCAGCGCTTCCTCGACGGCGATCTCGTCGAACGGGTTCATCGACATCTTGACGTTGGCGAGCTCCACGCCCGTCCCGTCGCTCTTGACGCGGACCTTGACGTTATAGTCGACGACCCGCTTTACCGGCACAAGAACCTTCATCGATCCTCTTTCGCTTTGATTTTATGGGTTTCGGTTGGCTGGCGCGGAACCTAAAGGTCCCGTTTCCCCCGGTCAACGCGCCAACGCCAAAAAACCGTCACCCGGTTTTGAGCCAGTCTAACGGTTCTGGCCGGGCACCCACAACACGTCCCCCGCCCCTTTATTGTTCTGGAAGCGGCTGGCAACGAACAGGAAATCCGACAGGCGATTCATATACTGGATGCCAGCTTGATTGACCGGCTCGTCGGGCCGGGCGGCGAGTTCCACCATCATCCGTTCCGCACGGCGACATATCGTCCGGGCGAGATGCAGATATGCAGCGGCAGGCGTGCCGCCGGGCAGCACGAACGAGGTCAGCGGCGCGAGCTGATCGTTCAGGCTGTCGATGTCGCGCTCGAGGCGCTCGACCTGGCTCGCCAGCACGCGCAGGCGTTCGGCCTTGCCCTCGCGCTCGGGCACCGCAAGGTCGGCGCCGAGATCGAACAGATCGTTCTGGATCCGGCCGAGCATCGCATCGACCTCGGGACTATCAGCCAGATGCAGCCGCACCACGCCGATCGCGGCGTTGGTCTCGTCGACGGTGCCATAGGCGGCGACGCGCAGATCGTATTTCGGCCGCCGCTCGCCGGAGCCGAGCGCGGTGGTGCCGTCATCGCCGGTGCGCGTGTAGATCCGATTGAGAACGACCATGGTGAGCTCCGGTGTTGACACCTCTCCCGTAGGGAGAGGTCGCGAGCATCTTGCGAGCGGGTGAGGGGTTACAGTCTAACGATAAACCAAAGCCCCTCACCCGGATCGCCTTTGGCGATCCGACCTCTCCCAATGGGAGAGGTGTACGATAGCGCATCTATCGCCCCATCGCCCAGACCGCGAGCATCGCGATGACGATAGCGACGAACTGAAAGAGCACGCGCAGCCGCATCAGCTTCTGCGACGTGTTCGGCGAGCCGCCCTTCATCATGTTGATGAGGCCGAGCAGGAGCACCAGCGCGACGGCGCCGACGGCGATGGGAAGAATGATCGTGCTGAGAAGAGATGTCATCTGCGGTACATAACACCGCATGACGCGGACTTCCACACAGGCGGCCGATGCAACCAACTGGCTTTTCAGTGCGTAATATCAGATGCTGGGTCCGTTCTCGGACCGAGCCGTTTTCGACAATGCCGGGTGGAATGTGAAGCAGCTTCGTTACGTCACCCACGTCGTGATGGATGCCTTTTACACGTTCCTCGCCGATGACGGCTGGGCGATCTCAAGCCACATCGCGCTGTCGACCCTGATGGCGCTGTTCCCGTTCCTGATCGTGCTGACGTCGCTGGCCGGCTTCTTCGGCTCCAAGGAGCTCGCCGACCAGGCGGTCGGGCTGCTGCTCCAGGTCTGGCCGGATCAGGTCGCCGGGGCGCTGTCGGGCCAGATCCACGACGTGCTGACCAACACCCGCGGCGACATCCTGACCATCGGCGCGGTGCTCGCGGTGTACTTCGCCTCCAACGGCGTCGAGGCGCTGCGGGTGGCGCTGAACCGCGCCTATGCCGTGATCGAGCCGCGGCGCTGGTACTGGCTGCGCCTGGAATCGATCGGCTACACGCTGGTGGCTGCCTTCACCTCGCTCGCGATGGCGTTCCTGATCGTGCTCGGGCCGCTGATCATCGAGGCGGCGCGGCGCTACATCCCGTTCTTCGTCGAATCCAACGAGAGCCTGCTCAACATCGCCCGCTACGGCATCACGATCCTGGCGCTGGTCGTCGCGCTGTTCATCCTGCATGCCTGGCTGCCGGCGGGGCGCCGCGGCTTCACGCAGATCCTGCCTGGCATCATCTTTACCGTGGTGGCGTCGCTGATCTCAGGCATCGGCTTCGGCATGTACCTGGCGCGCTTCGCCAACAATTACGTCACGATGTATGCGGGGCTCGCCTCGGTGGTGATCGCGCTGGTGTTCATGTATTTCATCGCCGCGATCTTCGTGTTCGGCGGCGAATTGAACGCCGCGATCATCAAGTCGCGGCTGCCGCGCGGCGTATCGCTTCATGCAGCGCAGTTGCGAGTGCCCGCGGAGAAACAGGCTTGACCAGGAAGGCGTCGGCGCCGGCGGCGCGCGCCGCGGCTTCGTCCTCGGCACGGCCGGAGATCCCGACGATCGCGATCCGGCCGCGCGGCGGCGGCAGCGCGCGGATGCGCTTGATCGCCTCGACGCCGCCGATGCCGGGCAGCACCATGTCCATCAGCACCGCATCGAAGGCACCCTGTCCGAGCCTGTCGGCCGCGCCCTCGCCCTGACCTATAAATTCGGCGTGGTGACCGAGCTCGGTCAGGATGGTGTTGAGCACGACGCGGCCGAACGGATTGTCCTCGACGCTGAGCAGCCGCAGCCCCTGCGATAACGGCGCTGTTGCGCCTTCGCGCGACGACGCACCGGCCGGTCCTTCGGCTGAAACCAGTTCCACGTTGAGCGTGAAGACGGTGCCGCCGCCCGAGCGCTGGGCCACGACGATGTCGCCGCCCATGGCGCGCGCAAGCTGCTTGACCGAGGACAGGCCGAGCCCGGCGCCGCCGAACCGCGCGGCGATCGAGACATTGGCCTGCGAGAACGGCCGGAACAGGCGCTTGAGCTCAGGAAGCGTCAGGCCGATACCGCTGTCGGCAATCGCAAAGGCAATGCCGATCCTGCCGTTCGCCCTTCGCTTGCCGGCGCGCACCGGTGCGACGCGCAGCTCGATGCTGCCCTGCTCGGTGAACTTGACCGCGTTGTCGATCAGATTTTCCAGCGCCGCGCGCAGGCGGACGGGATCGCCTACCGCGAAGGCGGGCAACTCGGCGGAGACCTCGATCGAGGCCCGCAGTCCCTTGGCTGCCGCCCGGCCCGCCAGCGAATCGCCGGCGAGGCGCGCCAGTGTGCGCAGGTCGAAGAAGTCCTGCCGGATCTCGAGCCCCGGCCCCTCGCTGCGGGCGGCATCGACCAACAGGGTCGCAAGGCTCGCCAGGTGCTCGGCGCCGGCCCTGATGGTGTCGACCCAGCGCCGCTCGCGCTCTCCGAGATCCGACGTCGCGAGCAGATTGCTGATCGCGAGGATTCCGGTCAGCGGCGTCCGCACCTCATGGGCAAAGGCGGCGAGAGCGGTCTCGACCATGCCGGGACCGGACTTCGATCCGGACTTGGCTCCAGACTTGGCTCCGGACTTGGCGGATGTCTTTGGCGCGGTCCGCGTGCGGCGCGGCTTGGCCGCCGCCTTGGACTTGCGGGTCTTCGACTTGCTGGCCTTGGCCTTGCGCGTCTTGGCGGCGCGGGTCGTCGACGGCGCGCCCTTTGCTCGCCGCTTGCTGCGCCCTCCGCGCGATGATGCCGCCATGATCTCGTGACCCCGCCCCGGAGGCAACATGGCATGCCAGGAGTGGCGGAGTCACGGCGCTGTTCGGGAGGAGCCAAGCCAAATCAGGATGATGGTAAGCGGTCCATCTACTTGCGGCGCCAGCTGCCGCGAGGGGCGCCTCCGAGCAAAATGTCGAAAACAACCCCATGCAAAGCAGCCGGCGTCCAACGCCGCAACTTGACATGTCGGGCAAATCGGTGGTACTTTTCTATTATTCCGAAATCGCGCAAGCCCCATCGCCTCCGCCAGGGTAGAGAGCCGCGCAGCACGTCGGTGGCGGACTACTCCAAATCGACCAGACGGCGGATGTCGGCGGGGCTTGCCCCCGCAGCCCGCAATTCGCGCAGCCCGGTCGCGCGGGTGGATTTCGACAGTTTTTGACCCGCCGCGTCGCGGATCAGCGCATGGTGCCGGTAGGCGGGTGCGGGCAGGCCGAGTAGCGCCTGCAACAGCCGATGCACGCTGGTCGACCAGAACAGGTCAGCGCCCCTGACCACATCGGTGACGCCTTGCAAGGCGTCGTCGATCACGACCGAGAGATGGTAGCTGGTTGGGGTCTCCTTGCGGGCCAGGATCACGTCGCCCCAAGCCTCGGGCCGGGCCGCGACGTCACCGCTCTCGCCGCCCGGCCCCTCGCCGGCCTCCTGCCAGGAGAGGCTGCCGGCGCGCGCGGCGGCTGCGGCCATGTCGAGTCGCAGCGCGAACGGCGCGCCCTGCCCGATCAGCCGGTCGCGCTCCCCGGCCGACAGCGATTTCGCCGCCCCCGGATAAAGCGGCGCACCGTCCGGATCGCGCGGCCAGGCACCGCCAGCCTCGCGTTCGGCGACCAGCCGCGCGATATCGGCGCGGCTCTCGAAGCTCGGATAGACCAGCCCCTGCACCGACAGGCGGTCGATCGCCGCGCGATAGGCGGCGAAATGCTCCGACTGGCGTCGCACCGGGGTCTCCCAGGTGATGCCGAGCCAGGCGAGGTCCTCGTAGATCGCGGCTTCGAATTCCGGACGACAGCGCATCGAATCGATGTCTTCGATCCGGAGCAGCAGATGCCCACCCCCCTGCCGCGCCAGATCGAAATTGAGCAACGCGGAGTAGGCGTGGCCGAGATGCAGATAACCGTTCGGACTCGGCGCAAAACGGAAAACGGGTGGCGGCATCCAATTGATCTCGTCATGCCGGGCTTGTCCCGGGCATCCATGCTCTTACAACTAACTCCGACAAAAAGAACGTCGCCGATGGGCGCGCCAGCGATGCCATCGTTCAGACGGCCCATGCTCAATGACGAAGAGCCCGCAATGCTGATTCATCTCGAAACCCAGGCCGACCTCGACGACGCCGTCCACAAACTGGTCGACCAGGATCGCCGCCTGCGCCCGATCCTCGAAGCGACCGGCATGCCGGCGATCCGGCAGCGCGAGCCGGGGTTTGCCGGGCTCGCCGCGATCATCTGCGGCCAGCAGCTGTCGACCGCGAGTGCTGCCGCGATCTGGGGCCGCGTCAGCCAGGCTTTCGACCCGTTCCACCATGATGCGATCCGCAAGGCGCGCGCCGACCGCCTCGGCCGGCTCGGATTGTCCGCCGCGAAGATCAAGACGCTGAAACACATCGCCCGCGAGCTCGCCGAGGAGCGGCTGAACCTCGACGTGCTTGCCAACGAGGAGGCCGATGCCGCGCACAACACGCTGACCGCGCTGCCCGGGATCGGCCCGTGGACCGCCGACGTCTATCTGCTGTTCTGCCTCGGCCACGGCGATGCGTGGCCCGCGGGCGACCTCGCGGTGCAGGAGGCGGTCAAGGTCGGGCTCGGCTTGAAGGAGCGGCCGACGCCGAAGCAGATGGCGCCGCTGGCCGAGCCGTGGCGGCCGCTGCGCGGCGCCGCCGCCCATCTGTGGTGGGCCTATTATCGCGTACTCAGGAATCGCGAAGGCGTGATCGCCGGTGCGAAGTAGGCCGTCGAGAAAGACACGCCAACTGTGTCATCGCGTGATATAGCACCAACCGACGCATAGTTTTTCAATTTGCCGGCCTCGCCATTTCGCACGCCCAGCACATCCTTCCTGCAAGGGGGACCGACCTGGTATCGCTTCGCACCCCGCTGACGCTTCTCCTGATATCCTTGGGCGCTATCGCCACCGCGTGGTGGTGGCTGGGCATCCCGGTCAACCTGCCGCGCGCGCCGATCGATCCGAACGACAAGGTTCAGTGCATCTCCTACGCCCCGTTCCGCGACAATCAGACGTCGCTCTCGCCGGCGACGCAGGTCACGCCGGAACAGATCGCGGAAGATCTGGCCCAGCTTGCCAAGATATCGCACTGCATCCGCACCTATGCGACCGATCTCGGCCTCGACCAGATTCCCGGACTTGCGGCCAAGGCAGGGCTGAAAGTCATTCAGGGCATCTTCCTCGATCGGGACCGGAAGAAGAATGCAACGCAGGTCGAAACCGCGATCCGCCTCGCCAGGGAATATCCGGACACGATCATCGCACTCGTGGTCGGCAACGAGGTCTTGCTGCGCAAGGAAATGGCGGCGTCCGACCTCGCCGCCCTGATCCGCTCGATCAAGGCGCAGGTCACCGTCCCCGTCACCTATGCCGAGGTCTGGGAGTTCTGGCTGAGCAATCGCGAGCTTTCCGACGCAGTCGATTTCGTCACGATTCATATCCTGCCCTATTGGGAGAACATTCCAATCCGGGCCGATCTGGCCGCCGCGCACGCAGACGAGATTCGCAAGCAGGTCGCGGCGGCGTTTCCGGGCAAGGAAATCTTCATCGGAGAAATCGGCTGGCCGAGCGAGGGGCGGATGCGCGAGTCCGCGCTGCCGTCGCGCACCAATCAGGCGCGCGTGGTCGCGGAGGTGCTCGACCTGGCGCGGCGCGAGCATTTCCGCGTCAACCTGTTCGAGGCCTATGACGAAGGGTGGAAGCGCGAGATCGAAGGCACGATCGGCGGCTCCTGGGGCCTGTTCGATTCCGAGCAGCGCGCGCTGAAATATCCGCCGGGCCAGCCGGTCAGCAATTTTCCGGCCTGGAAGCTGCAGATGTGCAGCGGCATGGCGCTGGCGATCCTGGTGTTCGGCGTCGCATGGCTGACCTTGCGCCGCAGGCCGAGGCCGCCCGAGTTCGGATCATGGTTGGCGGTCGGCGTATCCGCGACGACAGGGGGAATCCTGCTCGGGGTCGCCGCGCAGCGCATGGTCTATGAAAGCTACGGCACCGGAGGCTGGCTGTTGTGGGGCTCGCTGCTGGTGGCGGCAACGGCCTCGCCGGTGTTCGGCGCCAACGCCCTGATGTCGGGCCGCGTGCCCTCAAGCTTCCTGGAATTGCTGGGTCCGAAGGGCTCCCACACGGAGTCGGTGCTGGTGACCATGCACGGATTGGCGCTGATCGTCACCGTCGTGGTCGGGACGGCGGCAGCGCTCGGCCTCGTGTTCGATCCGCGCTTCATCGATTTTCCCTTTGCACCTCTCACCATGGCGGCCGTGCCGTTTGCGGCGATGACGCTGCTCAATCCGCCCACCAAGGGAGCCCGCCCGCTGGCGGAATCGATCTTTGCCGGGATCTTTGTCGGAGCCGCGATCTATACGGTCCTCAACGAAGGACTTGAGAACTGGCAGGCGCTGTGGACGTGCGCCGTCTTCATGCTGCTTGCGGTGACGCTGTGGCGGGCGCGTGCGTGAAGCGTTCCGGCTTCAGGGCGCGTACTCATGAATCCGGTACGGGCGTGTGGAAATGGCGGGGTCCGGATTGCCCTAACAAGCAGACGTCAACGATGGCAGACTGAATGTCCGCGAAGGGCCAACAGACGACATCGCGACCTTGGCCTGATATGAAAGAAGCCCCCAACTGGGGCGGCCCGCCAAAAGCTTGTTAGATGGCAATCGCGAGAATGGTAGCGGTGGAGTAACGGCGCTAGCGCGGCCCGCTCCTCGATATGATCAAGTAACTTAGATTGAAAGACTTAGCCGAGATGAACGAGGTTTTTCGCCGAGTTGAGGAGCGTCTTCGACCTTGGGCTCGCGGCACGACGATAACGCCCCACACAGAACTGTATGGCGACTTGGGTATCTATGGCGACGATTTCGCCTTGGATGTGGTGCTGTGGGCCACGCGGGAATTCTGCATTGAGGGAAAAGTCGATCTGTCAAAATATGCCCCCGGGGAGTACCCCTTCAAGCAAGTGCGCGACCGGGTCCGCAGGCTGCTCGGCATCGAGCCGCGCGTATATCAGAGTTTCAAAGTAAGCGACGTGGTCGCCGCAATCGAAGCAGAGCGCTGGCCGGACTGAGAGACCGCAACGGGTCAAGAGCAGCCCATCTCGATCGGGGAGAATTGCGTTCGCTTCACATCAACAAGCCGGCGTTCCGATGCTCAGGGCGAATTTCGTTATGCGCCACCAGGCGACATCGGCTCAGGAACAAATTCGGCGCCGCGGCTCGCGATGTCGTGAACGCGTTTCGAGCGGCTCGGTATCGGCGAAACAATCGCCGCCGGACGAAACGACTTCTCCAAAGCTGCGAAATTATCCAAGAACAGATTGGGCGCATTGTACTCGTGAGATTTCGCCATCGGTCGATCACGGTGGAGGCTGATCAAAAGATACTTTCTCGAATGGGCTGCCTATCGCCGTTGCAGGTGCTGCGAAAAAATTGAGCTGTCATCCGAACCTTCGAGGGCGAATAATCCCGTTGGTGCGGGCGCGCTTGTGAACGATTTCACTGCGCCGTTGTGCCTGCCAAGCGATGATGCCTTGCGTATTTGAATGGAAGTAATTTGCAGGAGAGTTGTCATGAAGATTGCAATTCCCGCAATTCCCCACTCTACGATTCGATCCACACTGCCGATCGGCAATCACGGCGGCTTGATCACCGTCGGATACGTGGCTTTGGCGCTCGTCGCAATCGCCGCGATCTACTTGGCAGCGGGGCAGTCGGGTGTCACCCAAGCTGAGCTCGCGATTGCAACGGTATTGCCGTGACCAATGATCGCCTGCGACTGACCACGTGGTGCGTTGCTGTATCCATCATCACGGCGGTCTGCGTATGGACCTTGATCGGTTCGCCTGAAAGCCGAACCGAACACTCCTGGCGCCATTTGTCGTCGGAAATGGCCGCACGCAACTAAAGCGTCTTCGAGCGAAGCGAATACCGGCCCGCGTGAAGAAGCGCTTCAAACGGGAATCGGGAGGTCCGTTCCGATTCCATCGAACGAAAGCAGCTCTGGGGCATGAGCCCCTAAATGCGCATGGTGGTCCGCGAATGGACGGACACGAAAAATTATTCCGCGCAAAATGATGTTGGAGATGATTGCGATGCTTGAACAGATTGCTCGCGTACTCTTGTGGCTTTCCCTGGGTGAAATTGCCGCCAAGTCCGGCTTGTGGCCGCTTCCCGCGCCAGTCACCGGCCTCATTCTGCTCTATGCCGAACTCGCCATTCGGGGACGGCTGCCCGATGATCTGGGCATCCTTGCAGACCGACTGCTTCAGTTTCTGGGCATGTTGTTTGTGCCGGCAGGCGTCGGCGTGATCGCCTATTTGGATGTCTTCAAGACCGAAGCAACGCCAATTTTGGCCGCGGTGATTGGAGGCACCGCCATTACTCTTTTTGTCACGATGGTTGTCGTGAACCGGCTCGGCCGAACGATTGCAATAAGTCGGGAGCCCGGGTCCGAACGCGTCGAGGGAGCAGCACGCGATGTCAACGCTTGATCTGACAAATTTGACCTGGGTCAGCCTGGCTGACCAGCCGATCCTGGAAACAGGTGCGACCGTATTCGCTTTCCTGGCAGCAACTCGCATATCGCGCCTCGGCGGCAATCACCCGTTGCTCAACCCCACCCTTCTGGCGATCGTCCTCATCTCGCTCGGCCTCGAAGCGACACATATCCCCTACAAGACGTATTTGCGCGGCGCTGACCCGATACACTTCATGTTGGGGCCTGCGGTCGTTCTGTTGGCCGTACCGCTATTCCGTCAGCGGGCCGTAATCCGCGCTTCCGCACGGTTGATCGCGGTCGGATTGGGTGTCGGATTGCCCGTTGGGGTCCTAAGCGCTGTCGGCATTGCCTGGGTTATGGGGGCAAGGTCGCAGACCATCCTTTCCTTGGCGCCCAAGTCGGTCACTGCCGGAATTGCGGTCGGCATTTCCGAGCAGATCGGTGGTCTGCAAACGCTTACGATTGTGCTCGTGATCATGACCGGCATTACCGGAGCCGTCCTCGGCCCACTTATCGCGCGCCTTGCTCGTATTGACGATCCGCGTGTCGTTGGGCTGACCATGGGCATTGCCTCCCACGGAATCGGAACCGCGCGGGCATTCCAGATCAACGAGGTCGCCGGTGCCTTTTCCGGGCTCGGGATGGGCCTGAATGGCGTACTCACAGCCATCCTGCTTCCATTGATTTTTCGGCTGTTCTAAGGTTGGCCCAGTTGACCTTGCGTTGAGCGAGAGATGGACATTGCCAAGAAGCTGGTCACTAAGCTCCCTCTTGAGGAGTTGTGGGACCAAGAACAGATATTCAACGCGCAACGCATCTCCACTGGGCTGAACGCATCGGAATTAATGGCAACAATTAAAGAAGGGGCGACATTCGTCGTCGCTGACGTTGGACTGCGGCCCCGTTGGATCGATCCTGCGGAAAGGTTCGAGTTCTGGAAGACTGAGGTAAAGTCACGACTTGCCGATAAGCCAGCCTCGCTTGAAGACCTCCCCGGCGAGTACTGCTATTTCGCTTCGAAATGGCTACTCGCTGATGGACTTCCATTGATTGTCCTTGAACGACACCACTGATTTGACGGCAAGGTCCGTCAAGGGTCAAGAGCAGCCCATCTCGATCGTTGCCATAAAATGGCTCCTCTCTTCAGGGTACTTTGGAGGCTATTTGAGCGTTAGGACGACCGATCCAGCAACGGCGTCTGTTACACCAAGTCCATTGCCGAGATCTTCCAAAGTATCCCGGAACGAATTAAGCGTTGCGATCATGTTCGGACGTGCGTTTGCCAGCGTCTCCATGTCCGGCCACTCGGCGATGACGCAATACGTGCGCTCGCCGGTCTTTATCATGTAAGAGTGTTTGAGGCCGGGCCAGCTAACGTTCTTGTGGGCGTCGATGAAATCCTGATCACGCCCGGGCTTCACCCGGAAGCGTACCGCGTTGAATGCAGTCATGATGTAGCCCTCCCGTGCGCAGTTGCAAATGGTCGCCTTGCCAAGCGTGATCATCGCTATTTTGGGGCACCGCGCAAGCTCCGCCCGGCACTCAACCTTGATGTCCGTTTGGGGGTCACAAGGCGGCCTCTCTCCGGTCAGATCGCGTGGCCGCTATCTTCTCCAAAGCAGACATCTCGGATTGATGAACATGCGTCCTAGAGCATGATCCGGAAAAGTGCGTAGCGGTTTTCCGAAAAGATCATGCTTAAACAAGAATCTAAAGCGCGATGACGATTCAGCCCGATGTCATCGCGCTTTAGCCGCGCAGCCTGACACGGTCCTCGCGCGCGCAATCGGTGACGAAGCCGATCACCGCCCGCACCGACGGAAGCTCGACCAGATCGGGATGCGCGAGCAGCCAGAGATCGGAGAGGCTCGAGAGTTTTTGCGGCGCGACCCGAACCAGATCGGGATAGTCGGCGCCTACCAGGCAGGACAGCGCGCAGATCCCGAGCCCGGCGCGCGCCGCGGCAAGCATGTCGCCCTGCGAGGAGCAGCGCATCACCGTCGTGCCCTGCCGGGTGATCACGTCGCTCCAGCGCGCCAGCCGCGCATTCGAGGCCTGGTCGGCAAAGCCGATCACGCTGTGGCCTTTCCATTCGTCCGGCCGCTCCGGAAGCTTGCGGCCGGCCGCATAGCTGCGCGAGGCATAGAAGCCGGCGCCGAGCCGGCCGATCCTGCGCCCGATCAGGTTTTCGTCGCCCGCATCGACCGGGCGCAACACCACGTCGGCCTCGCGACGGCGGACGCTGGCCGGAAACGGATGGGTGATGATCTCGAGCTGGATATTGGCGTGGTCGCGCAGGAACGGCCCGAGCCGCGGCATCAGCCAGTGCGCCGCCAGCGTCGCGCCGATCGACAGCTTGACGACGCCGCGCGCCTGCTCACCGGTCGCGGAGGCGGAGGCTTCCGCGCGCAAGGCCGCCGCCGCCATCGCCTCGGCGTGCTCGCGGAACTTGCGGCCATGCGAGGTCAGCGACAGGCCGTCAGTGGAACGGGCGAACAGACGGGTGCCGAGCTGCTTCTCGAGCGCCGCGACGTTGCGGCCGACGGTCGGATGGCTGATGCGCAGCCGCCGCGCCGCGCCCGCGAGGCTGCGCGTCTCCGCCACCGCGACGAATGTCTTGCAGAGCTCCCAGTCCATGCGCCGTCCGCCTGCGCCCGTGTTCAATTCTGGCCAATCAGCCGTTCAATATTGAACGCGATCGCGCGGCCGTCCAGCCTTATATTGCGGCCGCGCCAGGAGAGCCGCCGCTCCCGCCATCACAACACATCGCGATCCGCCCCGGCCGCAGGCCGAGCGGCGCGCATGGAGGATCCGAACATGTCGCTGCCTGCTTCGCTCGCCAACAAGCTCGAACTGCCGGTCGTCGGCTCCCCGCTGTTCATCGTCTCCGGGCCCGAGCTCGTGATCGCGCAGTGCAAGGCCGGCATCGTCGGCTCGTTTCCGGCGTTGAACGCCCGCCCGGCCGAGAAGCTCGGCGAGTGGCTGACCCGGATCGAGAACGAGCTCGGCGAGCACCAGGCGCTGCATCCGGAGAAGAAGGTCGCCCCCTACGCCGTCAACCAGATCTGCCACGCCTCCAACGACCGCCTGATGCGCGACATGGAAACCTGCGTGAAGCACAAGGTGCCGGTGATCATCACCTCGCTGCGCCCGCCGTCCGAGATCGTCGAGGCCGCGCATTCCTATGGCGGCGTCGTGTTCCACGACGTCATCAACGTGAAGCACGCCCGCAAGGCCGCCGAGCAGGGCGTCGACGGCTTGATCCTGGTCTGCGCGGGCGCCGGCGGCCATGCCGGCACGCTGTCGCCGTTCGCGCTGGTGCGCGAGGTCAAGCAATGGTTCAAGGGCACGATCCTGCTGTCGGGCGCGATCTCCGACGGCTGGAGCATCGCATCCGCGCTCGCGCTCGGCGCCGACCTCGCCTATATAGGCACCCGCTTCATCGCGACTCAAGAAGCCAACGCCGACGTCAGGTACAAGCAGGCGCTGACCGAACATGCCGCGCACGACATCGTCTATTCGAACCTGTTCACCGGCGTGCACGGCAACTACCTCGGGCCGTCGATCGCGGCGGCCGGCCTCGATCCCGCCAACCTGCCGGTCGCCGACAAGTCCAAGATGAATTTCGGCTCCGGCGGCAACACCAAGGCCAAAGCCTGGCGCGACATCTGGGGCTCGGGCCAGGGCATCGGCCAGATCACCGACGCCCCGCCGGTCGCCGAACTGGTGACACGGCTGAAGGCGGAGTTTAATGAGGCGCGCAACGACTTCATGAAGGCCAGCGCCTGACGCTGGACGATCGCCTGGAGAGACCCGGTATGATCATCAGCGGCGACCGACAGATCAGCTACGGCGATATCCACGCCCGCATCGCACGGGCAGCGAACGGCTTCCGCGGGCTCGGCATGCGCGACGGCAAGCCGGTCGGCATGATGCTGCGCAACGATTTCGCGCTGTTCGAGGTGGTCGCGGCCTCGGCCGCGCTCGGCAGCCCGGTGGTGCCGATCAACTGGCACCTGAAGGCCGACGAGGTCGCCTACATCCTGGCCGACAGCGGCGCCGACACGCTGGTCTGCCACGCGGATCTCCTGCCGCAGATCCGGGACGGATTGCCGCCGGAAATCAAACTGCTGATCGTGACGACGCCGCCGGAGATCGCCGCCGCCTATGGCGTGGCGCCTGAATTGACGCGGGTGCCGGATGGCATGACCGACTGGGACCAATGGCGCGACACGCATGCGCCGCTGACCGATGCCCCGATCGGCGCCGCGCCGATGTTCTACACCTCGGGCACCACCGGACTGCCGAAGGGCGTCCGGCGCAAGCCGATGCGGCCCGAGCAGATGCCGGCGGCCGCCCGCATCGGCGCCATCACCTACGGCGTAAAGCCCAAC
Organism: Bradyrhizobium sp. WCU1; assembly: GCF_053474805.1. Classification (NCBI taxonomy): domain Bacteria; kingdom Pseudomonadati; phylum Pseudomonadota; class Alphaproteobacteria; order Hyphomicrobiales; family Nitrobacteraceae; genus Bradyrhizobium; species Bradyrhizobium sp. WCU1. The sequence goes on along the minus strand of NZ_CM130280.1, from coordinate 4,413,191 downwards.
GAGGATCAGGTGATCCTGATGAACGGGCCGATGTACCATTCGGCCCCGCATTCCTACGGCATGCTGGCGTTCCGCAACGGCTGCAGCATCGTGCTCGAGCCGCGCTTCGATCCCGAAGATCTGCTGCAACTGATCGAGCGCCACGGCGTCACGCACATGCATATGGTGCCGACCATGTTCGTGCGGCTGCTGCGCCTGCCGGAGGAGACGCGGCGCCGCTACGACCTGTCGTCGCTGCGCTTCATCATCCATGGCGCGGCGCCCTGCCCGGTCGACGTCAAGCGCGCGATGATCGAGTGGTGGGGGCCCGTCATCAACGAATATCTCGGCTCGACCGAAACCGGCATCCCGGTCTGGCATTCGTCGGCGGAAGCATTGGCAAAGCCCGGCACCGTCGGCCGCGCGATCGAGGGCGGCATCGTCAGGATCTTCCGCCCCGACGGCACGCAATGCGACGTCGACGAGCCCGGCGAGATCTTCATGCGCCAGACCTTGATCTCGGATTTCGATTACCATGGCAACGCCAAAGCGCGCGCCGAAGCCGACCGCGACGGCCTGATCAGCGTCGGCGATGTCGGCTATCTCGACGCCGACGGCTATCTGTTCCTGTGCGACCGCAAGCGCGACATGGTGATCTCGGGCGGCGTCAACATCTATCCCGCCGAGATCGAGAACACCCTGATCGGCATGGACGGCGTGCGCGACTGCGCGGTGTTCGGCGTTCCCGACGACGAGTATGGCGAGCGGCTGTTCGCCTGCGTCGAGCCGGAAGCAGGAGCTGCGCTATCTGCTGCGGCGATCCAGGATTTCCTGCGCGGCAAGCTCGCCAATTTCAAGGTGCCGCGCGACATCCGCTTCATGGACGCGCTGCCGCGCGAGGCCACCGGCAAGATCTTCAAGCGCAAGCTGCGCGACCTCTACCGCGAAGGACAGCTTCGCTGAACGATATAACGGCGAAGCGAACGGCGTTTGAAACTTAGTTGCTGTTGCAAACAGCCGGCAATCGACGCAACGATGCCGGCCCGCATCCAAGGCCGGGATCATCGCCATGAACGCCACCGACTTCATCGTCATCCGCAACGACCTGCAGCAGTGCAAGGTGATCGAGACGCGATTGCCCGACGCCGCGGCGCTGCCGGCCGACGCGCTGCTGGTGAAGGTGACCCGCTTCGCTTTCACCGCCAACAACATCACCTACGCCGTGATCGGCGAGCAACTGAAATACTGGCATTTGTTCCCGGCGCCCGAGGGCTACGGCATCATCCCGGTGTGGGGCTTTGGCGAGGTGCTGGCCTCGAAGCATCCCGCCGTCGCCGTCGGCGAGACGCTGTTCGGCTATTTCCCGATGGCGACCCATCTGGTGATCGAGGCGGCCGATGTCAGCAAGCGCGGCCTGCGCGATGGCGCCGCGCACCGGCAGGAGGTGTCGCCGGTCTACAACGCTTATGCCCGCGTCTCCGGCGATCCGACCTATGCCGGCCGGCAGGGCGATTTCCGCGCGCTGCTGCTGCCGCTGTTCATGCTGTCGTTCCTGGTCGACGACTTCCTCGCCGAGAATGAATTCTACGGCGCGCGCCGCGTCATCCTGTCATCGGCCTCGAGCAAGACCGCATTCGGCCTCGCTCATCTGCTGCACAAGCGGGGTATCCGCGTGATCGGGCTGACCTCGAAGGGCAATGTCGATTTCGTCTCCTCGCTCGGCTGCTATGACGAGGTCGTCAGCTATGACCAGGTCGCGGCGATCCCGCCGGCAGAGCCGGTCGCCTATGTCGACATGGCCGGCAACAGCGCGCTGCGCGAGGCCCTGCACCGGCACTTCGGCGATCAGATGGTCTATTCCGGCCGGGTCGGGCTGACGCATCGCGCGAGCGAGCCGGACGAGCCGGCACTGCCCGGCGCCAAGCCGGTGTGGTTCTTCGCGCCGGACCAGATCCGCAAGCGCGCCAAGGAATGGGGCCCCGGCGGCATCGACCAGCGCTTCGGTGCCGCATGGACCGGGCTCGTGCCGCATCTGCCTGATTGGCTCGATGTCGTCGAACGGCGTGGCCCGGCCGCGGTGCGCGAGGCCTATCTCGATACCCTGCAGGGCCGCGTTCCGCCGGACCAGGGCTTGATCCTGTCGCTGGGCGAATAGGCGCTATCCCGTCACGGCCTTTCTGCGGCCTCGCCAATGGGTATAGGCTTTGCGGCAATGGGAACGCCGCCGGGCAACTGACCAGGGGCGGCCGATGACGGGAAACGCCGGATGCTCGACAAGACGGACGATATTTCAGTCGCCGCCGACAATTGGCTCGTGCAGTTCGAGGATGCGCTGGCGAGCCCCGACGATGTGCTGCTGAAGCCGCTGTTCCATCCCGACAGCTACTGGCGCGACGTGCTGGCGCTGAGCTGGAACATCCAGACCGTCAACCGCGCCTTCGCCATCATCGAGGAACTGCCGTCACATGCCCGTCGCAGTGACCCACGCGACTTCCGCATCGATGCCGAGCGCGCGGCGCCGCGCCGGGTGATGCGCGCCGGCACCAATGCGATCGAGGCGATCTTCAAGTTCGAGACGGCGACCGGCCGCGGCCACGGCATCGTGCGGCTGATCCCTGACGCCGCCGACGGCGACCGGCTGAAAGCCTGGACCTTGTTGACCGCGCTCGAGGAGCTCAAGGGTTTTGAGGAACAGCAGGGTCACACAAGGCCGCGCGGACAGGCCTATTCCCGCGACTTCCGCGGACCGAACTGGCTCGACCTGCGCAAGGCGTCCACCGAGTACGCCGATCGCGATCCGGATGTGCTTGTCGTCGGCGGCGGACAGGCCGGGCTCGCGATCGCCGCGCGGCTCAAGCAGCTCAAGATCGACGCGCTGATCGTCGACCGCGAGGCGCGCGTCGGCGACAATTGGCGCAAGCGCTACCACGCGCTGACCCTGCACAACCAGGTGCAGGTCAATCATCTGCCCTACATGCCGTTCCCGCCGAACTGGCCGACCTACATCCCGAAGGACAAGCTCGCCAACTGGTTCGAATCCTATGTCGATGCCATGGAGCTGAACTTCTGGACCGGCACGGAATTTCTGGGCGGCAGCTACGACGATGCGCAAGGACGCTGGACCGTCGAGCTGCGCCGCGCCGACGGCACGACGCGGACCATGCAGCCGCGCCATGTCGTGATGGCAACCGGCGTCAGCGGCATCCCCAATCTGCCCGACATCCCAGGCCTGAAGAATTTTTCCGGCAAGGTCATGCATTCCAGCCGCTACGAGGACGGCGAGAGCTGGACCGGCAAGCGTGCGCTGGTGATCGGCACCGGCAACAGCGGCCACGATATCGCGCAGGACCTGCATTCCTCCGGCGCCGCGGTCACGCTGGTGCAGCGCTCCCCGACCCTGGTCACCAATATCGAGCCGTCGGCGCAGCTCGCCTATGCCGCCTATAATGAAGGCTCGCTCGAGGACAATGACCTGATCGCGACCTCGATGCCGCTTACGCTCGCCAAGCGCAGCCATGTGCTGATGACCGAGCAGTCGAAGGAGCTCGACAAGCCGCTGCTCGACGGTCTCGCCCGCAGGGGTTTCAAGCTCGATTTCGGCGATGGCGGCACCGGCTGGCAGTTCAAATACCTGACCCGCGGCGGCGGTTATTACTTCAACGTCGGCTGCTCCGACCTCGTCGCGAGCGGCGCGGTCGCGCTGAAGCAGTTTTCCGACATCGAGACCTTCGTCAGCGAAGGCGCAAGGCTCAAGAACGGCGAGACGGTGGAAGCCGACCTCATCGTGCTCGCGACCGGCTACCGGCCGCAGGAAGAGCTGGTGAAGAAACTGTTCGGCGAGGCGATGGCCCAACGCGTCGGCCCGATCTGGGGTTTTGGCGACGGGCAGGAGCTGCGCAACATGTACACCCGCACGCCGCAGCCCGGCCTGTGGTTCATCGCCGGCAGCCTCGCGCAATGCCGCATCAACTCGCGCTATCTCGCGCTGCAGATCAAGGCGATCGAGGCCAGCCTGCTGCCGCGCGACGTCGGGCCGGTGGCGAGGCTTTTATAGTCAGCCGTCATTCCGGGTTCGCGCTGCGCGCGCCCCGGAATGACGAGAAGAGAGGGGACAGCCAATGCCGACCATCCTCGGCGCCGGCGAGCTCGCTAACGCGTCGTCGAGAACTTCGCAAAGCTCCCCGATGGCTGGAGCCTGACCGTCGTCGCCTCCGTCGCGGTCGACAGCAAGGACCGCGTCGACGCCGTCATTGCGAGCGCAGCGAAGCAATCCATGCCAAACTCGGGGATAGATGGATTGCTTCGTCGCTTCGCTCCTCGCAATGACACCGAGGACAGCAAAATCAAATCTCGCCGATCGCCTCGCGTCGGCGCTGCTCGGATTCTTCAGCGTAGCGCCGCATCGCGTGCGCTTCGGTGAGCAGGCCGATCGGACGCCGGTCGCCATCGCCTTCGACCACCGCGAGCGACTCTGCTTCGGCCGCGTCGAACACCGCGATCGCCTCCTGCACGTTCATGCCGGGATGCAGCACCACGTCGGCGTAGCGCAGGATGCCGGCGAGCCCCTTGTCGGCCTCGAGATCCGGCGCATGGGCTTCGGCGACCAGCGCGAGCCCGGCATAGCGCCCCTCGCCGTCGACCGCGACGACCTGGGTCTTCGAGCCGAGCGGGAATTCCTCGCGGAACGCCGCGATCGGCATCGCGGCGTTCACCGTGATCATGTCCTGCCGCATCATCTTGCCGACCGTGAGATCGCGGATCCAGCCGATATCGGCGGCGCTGCGGATGGTCTCGCCGCGCAGATGCAGCCGCCAGGTCGCGAACGAATAGCCGAACAGCTCACGCGTGATCGTGGTCGAGATGATGACCGCGACCAGCACCGCCGTGGTCAGCCAGAGATTGCCGGTGGATTCCAGCGCGATGAACGACATCGTCAAGGGACCGCCGATCACCGACGCCGACAGCGCGCTCATCCCGATCACCGCATAGGCGTTCGGATCGAGATTGAGCCCCGGCCAGACGATGTCGACGCCGGCGGCGAACAGCCGGCCGCCGAGCGCGCCCATGAACAGCGTGGCGAAGAACAGGCCGCCGCGGAAGCCCGAGCCGAGCGAAATGATCGAGGCCACCGCCTTCAGCACGAACACGCCGGCGATGAAGGCGAGCGGCATCGCCACGATGCCGGCGAAGCGCAGCGCGCCATGGCCCGACGACATCACCTGCGGGGTCAGCAGCGCCATGGCGCCGACCGCAAGCCCGCCGAGCGCCGGGCGCAGCGGCGGCCAGAGCCGGGTCTTGGCGAGCAGCGCCTCGCACAGCGTCACCCCGCGCATGATCGCAATTCCGGTCAGCGCCGCGAGCATGCCGAGCAGCGTGGCGATCGCCAGATCCCGCCCGAGCACGTCGCCGACGGTTCCGACGCCGACCCCGAGCGGCAGCGGCTCGAAGGCATGGGCGACGAAATAGCCGGTCACCGCCGCCACCCCGACCGGGGTCAGGCTCGCCGGGGTGTAGCCGCCGATCACAAGTTCGAAAGCGTAGAACGCGCCCGCGAGCGGCGCGCTGAAGGCACCGGCGATCGCCGCCGCCGCGCCACAGCCGACCATGATTCGCTGGTCGTTGCGGCGGAGATGGAAACCGCGGCCGAGCGAGGCGGCGAGGCCGCTGGAGAGCTGGGTATAGCCGGCCTCGAGCCCTACCGAGCCGCCGACGCCGCTCGACCAGATCGTCTGCAGCGCCACGATCACGCTGCCGCGGAACGACATCCGCCCGCCATAAAGCGCGTTGGCCTCGATCGGGTCGATCTCGCGGGCCGGCCGGACTCGAAGCAGCAGCAGGAACGCAATCCCTAGCAGCAGGCCACCGATCGAGGGAACCAGCAGCGCGCGCAGCGGATCGATACTCGGCTGGCTCGACAGCCGGTCGCCATAGGGCAGATTGAACAATACGGCATGCAGCACGGAGACCAGCATGCCCATGACGGCCACCACGAGGCCGCCTATGGCCCCGATCAGGACCGCCAGCACCACCAGGCTCGTCTCGTGCGCGCGCACGAACGCGCGCAACCGGCGCGGCGCTTCGAGATAGCTCGACTTGGTGGTCATCGGCAGGGTCCGTCACTGGCCGACAGGCCTTGCGGCTCCCTTTACGGGCCCCGCGGGCGGGAGGCAATCGGGGCAGGAACATGGCAGGGGATGGCGGATAAGCCGCTCATCGCTCTTCACAATCCCGTCACGCTGCCTGTAGTATGTGAGTGCATGCTGCTTCGCAGCTAATGGGAGTCAGGAGCGTTATTTGAACGCACATGTCTCACAAGGCGGTTGGCCGGTGCTGGTCTTGAATGCGGACTTCCGGCCGCTGAGTTACTACCCGCTGTCGCTCTGGTCCTGGCAGGACGCGATCAAGGCGGTGTTCCTCGATCGTGTCAACATCGTCGAATATTACGACCGCGCGGTACGAAGTCCTTCCTTCGAAATCCAGTTGCCCAGCGTCGTATCGCTGAAGTCCTTCGTCAAGCCGACCACGCACCCCGCCTTCACCCGCTTCAATGTCTTCCTGCGCGACCGCTTCTCCTGCCAGTATTGCCTGTCGCCGGACGACCTCACCTTCGATCACATCATTCCGCGCAGCAAGGGTGGCCAGACCACCTGGGAGAACGTCGTCGCCGCCTGCTCGCCCTGCAATCTGCGCAAGGGCAATCTGACGCCGCAGCAGGCCAAGATGTTTCCGAAGCAGACGCCCTACGCGCCCACCGTGCATCAGCTCCATCGCAACGGCCGGCTGTTCCCGCCGAACTATCTGCACGAAAGCTGGCTCGATTATCTCTACTGGGATACTGAGCTTGATCCATAGGCGGCGGACGTTTACCCAGCTATGCCGGCGCCGGATTGATCCAGTTGCCGTTCTGATAGAGCACCGTCACCGAACCGGCCTGGGTCAGGTCTGCCACGGTCGGATTCGAAACGGCGTTGAACAGCATCACGCCGGGCCTAAAGTCTTGTTGAAACCAGATCTGCACCTTGTCGAGCGGACGCAGCGAGGCCGATCCGCGAACGATGGATCTCGGCGCAACATAGATCGGCGTGACGCGCACCACGCGGTCCGGTCCGACTGACGCACCACTCAGCGAAGGGTGAATCGGTCCGTAATCGTTGATGAGCGTGATCTGTTCGGGCGGTCCGCCCGAACTCGCAGGCCCGAGCACCCCCACGGCATCGAGGGTTGCCTGCTGGCCGAGCGCGATGTCTACGGCATTGGTTCGGCTCTCAATGCGCGCGACGCCATCGATGATGTCGGTCCCGAACAGCTGAAATTGCTCCGACCAGGCGAAAGTGTTGCTGGCGAGATAATCGGGGAACGATTGCCAGGTCACGCTGTAGCTATACTCGACGCATCGCGCAAAGCACAGCGTGTAACCGTTGTCCTTGAGAATCTGCAGATCGCCCGGGGCGATCTGCACGGTCACCGATTTGGTCATCGACGGGTCTTCGGACGTCATCGCGCGATCTCCTCCAATGCCTCCACCAGCCGCGCCACGCGTGCCGGCGTGAAAAATTCGGGCAGCCGCAGGACCCTGCCGTTGCGCAGCGCCACCTCGATGATCCCATGGCTGCCCGCATTGACGCCGCTCTCCTGTCCGGCGGTCGCCGCTCCGTCGGTTTCGCACAGGTTATCGGTGACAAAAATCTCCGGCAACGTTGCCGTGAATTGCCGCAGCGCCTCGCGCGCCCTCGTCTGGATCGCCGGTTCGGGTCGCTTGTCATGCCGGTCCTCGATATCAGGCTTGCCGCGGCCCAACATCAACCAGTCCAGCGAGATATCGAGAAATTCGCAGAGCGCCACCGCGTGCTCGAATGACAGCGATCCGCTCTTCAGCCATCGCGATACCGCACTCGGTTTGACGCCAAGCGCCTCCGCGAGCGCCGTCTGCTTATTCCATCCCCGCAGAAGCATTGCTTCCGCCAGCCGACTTCCACGCGCGAGCGTGGATGTTCGGTTGTTGCCCCGCATGTGATCGGCTCACTCTTGACGGCGGGATCCTGCCGGCCCGCTTCCTCTGTCGCGGTTGGACCGCCGGCTCCCCAACGCTCCGTAACGCCGGCGCCGGCTGGTCCAGGCCGGCGTCGACGCAATGCTGACAACGAACGAGGCCGACGTCCCGGCGTGAAGTTATAGCGAGGTCGCCATGTCCGGGACAGCCGGCACGCTTGCCTCGCGCGTCAAACTGGCGCGAGGAGGCGCGCGCGGGGACGTCGGTGCGCCGGTTCAGGCCGGCACTTTGGTGCTGATCGAGCTGAACGTGCAACCACTGGCAGCCAGCGCTCGGATCACGAACTCGACCAGGGTGTCGGTCGTCGTGGGATCACTCGCCAACAACGCCAGGTGCTGACGATCGACGGCGTTGAGTCCCCGCGTCTCACTGTAGGTGATCGTGAAGCTGCTTGCGCTGGGATTCACCTTGACCGCGAACTTCTGGTAGACGCCGGTCAGATAGGTGCCGATCTTGGTCGCCAACAAGCCGGCGACCACGGTCCCGACCACAGCCACCGTGACCAGCAGGTACGTCTTGGGATCGCCGGATTCCAGGGCCGACGGGGTGGACCAGCTGCCGTCATAAAGCCGTGTCGCTGAATCCACTTCCGTCAGGTCGATCTCGATGGCCTTGCTGACATCCTTGCTGATCATGGTGCTCGTGGTCAGATCCTGCGCGAACCAGACCTGGAGCATTTCGACCGGCGTCAGAGCGTCCGCGCCGGTTTCGATTGCATCGGGCGCCACGTAGATCGGCGTCGTCCGCTGAATGCCGTCGGGGCCGGTCGACACGGAATTCAATCCGGGGTGGATGAGACCATAATTGTTGACGAAGGTGACGGCGTCGGCAGAACCGCCGGTCACGGCGTCGCTGAGATTGCCGGCCGCGTCCATGGTGACTTGCTGGTTGAGTGTCGCGGTCACGACGTTGGTCGATACCTGGACCTGCACCGAGGTCTGGAAAGTATTGGTGCCGAACACCTGATAGACGGGAGTCCAGCTGAAGGTATTGGTATCGAGATATTCGTCGAAGGACTGCCACACCACGTCGTAGACGTCCTTCACCTTCTTGGCGAAACAAAGCTTGTAGTGGTTGCCCTTGAGAGTTTCGAGCGCCTCTTTTGTAATCTGAATTTGGACTGACTTGGTCATTGCCTAATCCCTTGCATAACCGGCGGCCTCGGCCGGCTGAACGACGGGGCGCCGGACATCGCCGAACAGCGATCCCTGCAGAGGATCAAGAGCACCATGCTCCTTGTCCGGCCCCGCGGCCGAAAACTGGCATGGTGCGCTTCTTCAGGCTCTCTCGACCGGTTGCACGCAGCGCAATTTTAACTTTTGTTTTTGCAATTTCAGCAACCTTAAATTGATCAAATTGAGATTGAGATCATAACCAGTTGCCATTCTGGTAGCGACGGGCCGCCGAATTCACCGTCGTCAGGTCGATCTCGACCGCGTTGAGAACGTGGTCATCGATGATCGTGCCTGTCGCCAGGTTCTGCGCGAACCAGACCTGCACCTTCTCGATCGGCGCGAACATGACGGTGCCGACCGGAACGGACTGCGGATAGAGATAAATCGGTGTGATGACTTGATTGCCGCCGGGACCGATCGAACCGGACTGTAGTCCGGGATGGATGGGGCCGTCCTGGTTAACGAAAGTGATGCTATGGGAGTCCGCGCCGGGCTCGGCCGGTCCAATATGCCCGGCCTGATCCATGATCACGCGTTCGCCAAGCGAGGCCGCCACGAGATTGGTGTCCACCACGACCCGGGCTGAGGTCTGGAAGTGGGTGCTGCCGAACACCTGATAGACCGGGGTCATCCAACTGAAGCTATTGATGGCGACGAAGTCGCCATGTGACTGCCATACGACGTTGTAGATGCCGTTCACCTTCTTGGCGAGACATAGCCTGTATCGGTTGGTCTTGAGGTAAGCGACATCGGCGATCCCGGTCTCAATCTGCACTGACTTGGTCATGGCCTGCCCCCTTGGAATGTCCGGCAGTCTCTGCCGACTAAATCACGGGGCACCGGACACCCGCCGAACGGCGATCGCCGCGGCGGATCAGGAGCACCATGCTCCTTGTCCGGCCCCGCAGCCGAAACTGGCACGGCTCTCCGTCTTGAGCTCTCCGATCTGGTTGCGTGCGGCGCAACTATGAAGAAAACAATCTTTGATTGGTTTCGACCTCGCTCCGAAGCACGCCGGCGCCTGCGCGAAGATCGCCTCCTGCGCGTCGCTGCCGCCGATCGAAGCCTTGCCGACGGCGGCGACCGCGTTAACGAATTAACCTCCACAAGCTGAACTTGTTGACGGCTCACGCGTCTCGCTGGAGAGTCGCGGCAAGGACGCACGCCTGCGCGGAGCAGTTCTGAAATTGTCATGCTCGCGTGATGTCGACCGGCTCGAGGTTGTCGGCTGTCATTTGATCCTGTCGTCCGACGGTGCTGTCGCAATTGGGCGGCAGCAGACGAAATGGCGAATCATGCTTAGCGCAACGTCCGATACAGCGGTCCGGCTCATCCACCCGCACGACGGTCTGTCGATCTCGCCGGATCACCCGAGTCAACAGCCCGAACCGATCGCCCAGGCCAACGCACAGACGTCACGCAAGGGCGCCGCCAGGCCGATGACCACGGCTGACGTTCCTGCGGTCGCCGGCCTCTTCCTCAAGGTCTTCAGGGGCACCGACAAGCCGGCAAGTACCGATCTCAAGGGCTATTTGCACGCGCTGACCCTCGGGTCGCCGTCCTACAGCGAGGCTGCGGGCACCCAGATCTATCAGCAGCAGGACGGCCTGATCTCGAGCGCGCTGCTCTCCGTCCCGATGCGCTTCATGGCCTGCGGCAATGTGATCCCGGGGCGGCTGCTCGGCGTCTTCATGACGAACAGGGACTCCGCCGGGGCGGCCCAGCTCAATCTTGGCCTGCGACCGAAAAAGGCGAGTCTTTCGTTCTGTGACAGTGCATCGCCGACCAGCGCCAGATCCCTGATGGCCATCGGCGGAAAGACCATTCCGATGCAGAACCTGGAGTGGGTGCGCACCTTCCGTCCGTTGGGCGCACTGCTCGGACGTCTTTCGCCGCGCTTGTTGCGCCGGATCGATCCCGGCCTGGCAACGCTCGCGCGTCCCGTCGACGCTTTCCTGGGCCGCCTGCGCGGCGGCGACCTCGAGAGCCCCGCCGGCCTGAAGGTGCAGGAGATGTCCATCCCGGACTTCCTCGCCCACGCGCCCCGCCTCATTGCCCACTACGCTGTCCGGCCGCTCTGGTCGGAGGACGAGCTCGGCTGGCTCGTCGGCCTCGCGGCGCAGAACACCAGGCTCGGCGCATTCACGATCCGCGCGATCGTAGACCATACCAGCGCGACGATCGGCTGCTTTGTCTACTACGCGTCTCCGGGGCGGACCGCGCATGTCCTCAACATCCTGTCGCTTCCCGGTCGGGAGGTTGGCGTGCTCGGTGCGATGTTCCGCCACCTCGAGGACACCGGCCACCTCGAAGCCCGCGGCCGCGCACAACCGGCTCTGATGGCAGGGCTCGGGCTGCAGCGCTGGCTCGTGTTCCGGCACCGCGCCTTCGCCATGGCGTTGACGCGTGTTCCGGAAGTGAACGACGCCATCGTGCGCGGCGATATCTATGTCGGCGGCCTCGCGGGCGAGGACTGGAGCCGGCTGATGTGCGACTTCGGCTGAGACCGGACTAAGCCGACTGCTTCGTCGGCGCCGCGTCACCTTCTTCGCGTCCGGGTACGCTGACATGGACTTCATGTCCCAGCCTGATCGCCGGCGACGCGGCGGCGGCCGCCGACTCGAATGCGGCTTCCTTGGTGGCGTATCCGGCGTTGAGCTTGCCGTCGTGCAGGACGCCCCATTCTTCGCCGGCTGAAATCACCGCGTATTGAGCCAATCCCATCGTGTTCTCCTTACGCAAATGGCGCTGCGGCCGCCTCATTGCGCCGATGTCTCGCGCGGACGATCGCACCACGCGCCAACGGCGCGTTTGGAACGAGGTTCCTGAGCGCAACCGGCCCGGCTCCATCCTGGAACGAGGCTGCGGGGCCGCTTGCGATCGCTTTTGCGTGATCGCCGGGATATATGATTGCAGCCTAATAGTTTGTATCCTATCTAATTTGCATGCCTCCGTCGCAATCCCATATCCACGCCGAGATCGGCCGCCTGATCACCAGGCTCGCCCGGATCTGGCGTCGCTTGTCGGATCAGGCGCTGTCCGATCACGGCCTATCCTACGCGACGGCCATCCCGCTGCTGGTGCTGTCGCGGCACGGGGAGAACGTCCGTCAGGGCGTGCTGGCCGACGAACTGGGAATAGAGGGGCCTTCACTGGTGCGGCTGATCGATCTGCTGCAGTCTGAAGGCCTGGTCGAGCGTCGTGAGGACCCGACCGACCGGCGCGCCAAGACGCTGCATCTCACGGCGGCCGGCGACGCCAAGGTCGAGGAGACCAACCGGGTGCTGCGCCGGGTGCGCGCCAGCATGCTGAAGGATATCGGCAGCGAGGAACTTGCGGTAACCTTCGAGACGCTCCAGCGCATCGAGCAGCGGGCAAGCCGGCCGCAGGACGCTAAGACCGCTCAAGTCAAGACCGCTCAAGCGAAATCGACTGCAGAGGCGCGATAGTCATGCGCGCGGAAGAGCCGTTCCTGGTCCGCCACGCGGACCTCATCTTCGCGTTGAAGACGTTCGCCGCGTCGATGCTGGCGCTCGTCATCGCATTGGCGATCGATCTGCCGCGCCCCTATTGGGCGATGGCGACGGTTTACATCACGTCGCAGCCGCTGGCCGGCGCGACCAGCTCGAAGGCGTTCTTCCGCGTGATCGGAACGTTGATCGGCGCCACCGTCACGGTGGCGATGGTGCCGAACCTCGTCAACGCGCCCGAGCTGCTCTGCCTTGCCATCGCGCTGTGGGTCGGGCTCTGTCTCTATCTGTCGCTGCTCGACGGAACGCCGCGCAGCTATGTCTTCATGCTGGGCGGATACACCGTCGCATTGATCGGCTTTCCGTCCGTCGCCGAGCCGGGAAGCATTTTCGATATCGCGCTGGCGCGGGTCGAGGAAATCTCGCTCGGCATCATCTGCGCAAGCCTGGTGTCGACCGTGGTGTTTCCGCGCAGCGTCGCGCCGGCGGTGGGCGGTCGCGTCAGGAGCTGGCTGTCGGATGCCCGCCGCCTGTCCCGCGACGTGCTGCTCGATCACGGCACCAGCGAGACGCGCCGGGCCCAACGCCTCCGCCTCGCGACCGACATCGTCGAGATCGATACGCTGGCGACCCATCTCGCCTATGACCGGCTGGCCGACACCGGCACCGTGCGCGGTCTCGCCGAGGTCCGGCTGCGCATGCTGATGCTGCTGCCGATTGCCACGTCGATCGAAGACCGGCTCGCCGCGCTCGGCAAGATGGCGCTGCAACGGCAACCGGAACTCCAGCGCCTGATCGGCGACGTCGCCGCATGGATCGTGGACGAGGATCGCCAGCGGCAATCCGGCGAACAGATCCGCGCGACGGTCACCGCGCGGCTGTCTGCGCTCGACGGCCTCGCGCCGCGGGAACGCATCCTCACGATCAGCCTGCTGCTGCGGTTGCGCGACCTCATCGACATCTCGGCCGACTGCCGCGCGGTGGCCGATGCGATCGCCGCGGGCCGGGATATCTCGACCGTCCAGCTCGCGTTCCATCCGGAGTCGGGAGCGGCGCCGGTTCGTCATCGCGACCACGGCATGGCGCTGTGGTCGGCCGCGGGGACCGCGGTGGCCATCCTGATCTGCTGCGGCGTGTGGATCGCCACCGGCTGGGCCGATGGCGCCTCGGCGCCGATGATGGCGGCGGTCGCCTGCTCCTTCTTCGCCGCGCAGGACGAGCCGGCACGCAGCATCCGGGCCTTCGGCCTGTTCTCGCTGGTCGCGATCGTCGTGGTCGCGATCTATCAGTTCGCGCTGGTGCCGGGCATCTCCCATGTCGAGGTTCTGATCGCCGCGCTGGCGCCGACCTTCCTGCTGTACGGCTTCCTGATCGCGCGGCCGAAAACCTCGCCGATCGGCATGGCGCTCGCCGCCAACACCGCGACGCTGCTGGCGCTGCAATCGACCTACACCGCGGACTTTGCCAGCTTCGCCAACACGTCGGTCGCCTTCTTCCTCGGCGTCGTCATCGCGGAGATCGTGACGCGGATCGCGCGCGGCGTCGGCGCCGAATGGATCGCCAAGCGGCTGACGACGTCGAGCTGGCAGACGCTGGCGGTCGCGGCCGAGCGGCGCGGCCGCGGCGATCGCGCGCAGTTTGCCGGCCTGATGCTGCATCGGCTCGGGCTGTTGGTGCAGCGCATCGCCTTCATCTCCGAAAGCGACCGCCGCGATACCGACAGCCTGGTCCAGTTGCGCATCGGGCTCAACATCATCGATCTCAGGCGCGCCCGCTACGGCCTCGCCGCATCGACCGTGCGCGCCATCGACCACATGCTGGATGACCTCGCGGCGGCGTTTCGCGCCCATGCGGACCAGGCGCTACCGGCCGAGCTGCTGTCATGCATCGACGCGGCGGTGACCGCGGTCGTCAAGGATCCCAATGAGCGCGCGCGGGACGATGCGTTGCTCGGCCTCGTCGGCATCCGCCGCGGCCTGTTTCCGGATGCGCCCGCCTACCGATCGCAGCCCGAGGAGAGTTTTGCGGCATGAGATATGAGCTCGACATCTACGGAGTTCTGGTCCCCGCGCTGCTGCTGTGGCTCGTCATTGCCTATGCGCTGAGCGTGCTGGTGAGCCGGATCATGCGCCGCTTCGGCCTCTACCGGCTGGTCTGGCATCGCGCGCTGTTCAATTTCGCACTGTATGTCTGCCTGCTCGGCGGCGTCGTTTATCTTTCGGAGTTTCTGCCATGAAGGGGAATTTCGCCTGGCTCGGCCGGGTCGCGTTGACCGCGATCGCGCTTGTCGCCGCGCTGGCCGTCGGTCGCGCGCTCTGGGTCTACTACATGGAGTTGCCGTGGACCCGCGACGGCAGGGTCCGCGCCGACGTGGTTCAGGTCGCTCCCGACGTATCCGGTTTCGTCACCGACGTGCTGGTCAAGGACAATCAGCAGGTGCACCGCGGCGATATCCTGTTCCGGATCGATCGCGCGCGCTTTGCGCTGGCGTTGCAGCAGGCCGACGCGGCGGTCGCCGGTCATCGCGCCACGCTGGATCAGGCCGAATCCGATCTCAGGCGCTACAATTCGCTGACCACCGATGCGGTGTCGCAGCAGAAGCAGGAACAGGTGCTGGCCACGCAGCTGCAAGCCAAGGCCGCCTATGACCAGGCGGTCGCCGATCGCGCCGTCGCCCAGCTCAATCTCGATCGCAGCGAGGTGCACGCCTCCGTGAACGGCACCATCACCAACATGGACCTGCGGCCCGGCGCCTACGTCACCGCGGGCAAGGGCGTGATGGCGCTGGTCGACAGCGATACGCTGCATGTGGAAGGCTATTTCGAGGAGACCAAGCTGGCGCGCATTCGCGTCGGCGACAAGGCGCAGATAAGGCTGATGGGCGAGCCGGTCCGGCTCACCGGGCACGTCGAGAGCATCGCGGCGGGGATCGAGGATCGCGACCGCGGGCAAGGCGCGAACCTGCTCGCCAACGTCAATCCGACCTTCAGCTGGGTTCGACTCGCACAGCGGGTCCCGGTGCGGATCGCGCTGGACCATCTGCCGGATCGCATCGCGCTGGTCGCCGGCCGCTCGGCGACGGTCGAGATCACCGACTAGAGCCTGATGAGATTAGGTTGAGCTGGGACGGCGTCGAAGCTTCACCTCTCCCTTGGGAGAGGTGAAGCAAGACGACGCCAAGCCGATTCAACCAATACTCATCCCGCTTCAGCTGGAGCGACCAGACCCCGGTTCGCCCGCGCTTGCTTCGCGCGGGATCGGCTCGGCTCGCCTATTGCACGCCATAGCGCGTGAAATCGTCGGCGATGCTGCCCTGGATCGCCTTGGCCGCCGCGATGTCGATATTGCCGCCGGCCTTGTCGCCCTGCTTCAGCTTCGCCAGCCCGCGTCCATAGAGCGCGCTTGCGAGCCTTGGATCGATGCGAAGCGCGGAGCTGTAATCGTCGATCGCCGCGCCAAGCTCGCCTGTCTTCAGATAGACCAGGCCGCGCGAGTCGTAGGTCGCAGCATTGGCCGCCCCCGATTGCAACGCCTTGTTGCAGTCTTCCAGCGCCTCCTGCAACGCGCCAAGAATGGCCCGGCTCCAGCAGCGTCCGCTCCATACACCGTCAAGGTTCGGATCGAGGCGAATGGCCTGATCGTAATCCTGCACCGCGCGGGCATATTCGTTCCTTTTCAGATAGGCACCGGCGCGGTTGGCAAAGGCTTCGCCGTAGTTCGGGTTGAGCTTGATGGCGCGATCGAACGCGTCGGTCGCGCCATCGTATTGGTGCTTCCTGACATAGGCTACGCCGCGGTTGTTGAACGGCTTGCTGTAGGTTGGATTGAGCTCGATGGATCGATCAAAATCCCGGATGGCGCGGTCATAGTCTTCCTTGGTGGCGTAGGCGTTGCCGCGGTTGTTGTAGGCGATCGCGAGGCCGGCCTGTGTCATGTCCTCGCCTGCATCGATCAGCGCCGTGCACGCACCGATGCGCGCGTCGGCCGGCGTGTGATCGAGACCGCTGCACAGCTCGATATTGCGCAGGTAGCTGCCCCTTTGCTTCGCGTTCTGCGCGCCCGCCGGCGTTACGAGCAACAGCAGGATGAAGACCGCCGACAGGCCGCGACTCCCACAGGAGCCTGCACGAGGCTTCATGTCGGGCTCCGGTTTTTGACGACGCAGCGTCACCGATGTCCGTGAGTAGCCGCTCAAGACCAACGCCCTGCCCGCCTAGCATCCGCGACAAATGTTCGGATTGAACCTGTGGTAGGTGTTCGGCTCGGACTGCGGCGTCACGCGTGTCGCGGGCTTCCTGAGCAGCTTGCTCTTGCCCTCTTCGACGAGCGTCGCGAACCTCACCGTTCCATCGTCGGAAATTTCGATACGCGGCGTGGTGCCTCGAATTCCCATCGTCGCGGCGGGGGTGTCGATCTTCATGTCGCCGGTCTTCGCGATGTTGCCGGCCACGAAGGTGAACGTTCCATTGGCCAGCTTGAACAGGGTCGAGTTCGATTTTCCGTTCGGGTCGTACACAAACTCGGTCATGACCATCTTGGCGTTGCTCGACAGATTGAACGAGGTGCCATCGGTGAAGTTGATCCCGACCCGTCCATCGGCTCCGGTCTGTACCGTGTCGCCCATATAGACGGGGTCGCCAACCTTCGCCTGGGGCAATTGATCGGACAGCGCGGCCTGAACGACGACCGCGCTCGCATGTTCGATCGTGACCGAACCGGTGGCCGTCACGACCTTCCCGATCGACTTCGCTGAGGAATTGTCGACCGCGGGTTGGGCCGGCCCGGCTTGCGCCTGCACCTGGACCGGCATGAAGGTTGCGAGCGTAACGGCGAAGACGAAGCTTGCGAGCAAGTGAATAACCAAATGGATGCGCACGATCCCCTCCCTTTCGAGAAGATCTTGTCGTGTCGCGGCGCGATGGAGATCCGAACCGCCGGGCCGAGACCGCAGGACCTTGAGTGCCAAACGCATTGCTGCAACCAGGCCTAAAGGCCTGACGCAATTCGAATAAAAATTAATATATGGACAATTTACTCGATAATTATACTATAAATCCAGTGGGGCTGCACCCCCGCGATAAGAGACAGCTGTTCTGCTGTTTTCGCGGTCGGTTCTCGCAGTGCTGGAATTCGATTTTCACTACCGTATTTGGTTTCAATCAGGACGTTTCGGCGGGCAAGCCTATGGCTGCCGGTGCGAGGTTTTTTTCCTCGCGACGAAAGCAAGCCAGACGAAAAAACTGCGGCACCACCTTCCGCCTGAGCTGTTGAGCGGGCGAAAATGCCAATATTGGTCGCTTCCGGCGTAATGCCCGGGAACGCGTGCATGGCCGTTTCAGGTCAGCAGCCCCGGGTGATCGGCACTGTTCAGACGGCGATCGGCTGCGGCACCATCGCGCGTGCGCGCGGCATTGCCGTGCAGGTCGTGGCCGGCGATCCCGTTCGCCGGGGTGACGTCATCGAGGTCGCGACCGGCGGACAGGTCGAGATCCGCTTGATCGACGGCACGCTGCTCAGGCTGCCGCCCGGCACCCGGTTGGAGCTGGGCGATTTCGCGCAGGACCCCGGTGGCGGCTCGGGCCTGTTCGCGAAAGCCAGAAGCTTCTTCCGGATCATTGGCAGCAGGCTGACGGGGGCAGGCGTGCTGACGGCGGAGACGCCTGTTGGCACCGTCAGGGCCAGCGGCCTCGGCATGCTGACATTCGCCGTGCTGACCTTCGCGCTCCTGGACAACGCGCGGGCTGCGGAGCCGGACGTCACGCTGCTGGACGACGACACCATCGGCTACAAGGACCTCCACCACGGCGTGTTCGAGCTGGTGACCAAGGAGGCGATCCCCCGGCACATCATCGTCGACGACCCCGGAGAGACGATCATCCTGACCAAGCGAGGGTCTTCGGTCAGCGTGAACCACCTCACGAACAGCCCTGCTCACATGGAGGAATTGCGCGACGCGCAACAGGAGACGCTCGCCAATCTGGAGAGAGGAACGGGATCAAAAGGCTCCAGCGCACCCACCTACCAAGGTTCGCCGCTGCTGCAACCGATCAATTTCACCGAGCCTGACCCTTCGCAGACGCCGTATCAGCTCGGACCGCTGCCGACGGTCGTCCCCCAGTTCATCATTACTTTCAAGCCGCCACCGACGCCGCCCAAGCTGACGTTCGGAACGGTACCGTCGCTGACGTTGAGCGCGACGCATCTGACCGCGACGGCGCTGGACGACAACATCGCTGGCTCCGTACCGAACGTCGCGCTGACCACGATTACAGGAGACTTCTCGGTGAGGTTCGCCAGCGCACAGGACGCGGCGGGCGCGGCGGTCAGCTACGGGCTGTCGATCACCGGCGGCAACGGCGTGGCTTCAGGGCTGATCGACTCGCACACCGGCCTCGCCGACGTCCTGGTTCTGAACGGTGACACCGTCGAAGGCCACGTCGGCGCGGCTGACGGGACGCTGGCATTCACCATCACGCTCGCCCCGGCCACGGGGCTCGTGACCTTCACCGAGTACCGGTCGGCGATGGCGCCGCCTGGCACCAACACCGACGACAACGAAGCCGTGTCACTGGCGACCGGGATCGTAACCCTGATTGCAACCGTGACGAAGGCTGGCATCTCGCAGGATGTGACCCTCGATCTCGGCAGCAGATTGGTCATCGTCGAAGACGATCCGAGCATCAGCGCAAGCGGAACAGTCCCCTCGCTGACGCTGAGTGAGGCGCATCTGACGGCAACGCTGCTGGACGACAACATCGCCGGCTCTGCGCCCAATGCGACGCTGACGACGACCTCTGCCGACTTCTCGACGGCATTCACCTCGGTCCAAGGCGCGGATGGTGCGACGATCAGCTATGCGCTGACGATCACGGGCGGCAACGGTACCGCGTCGGGCCTGATCGACTCCCACACCGGCCTCGCCGACTTGTTGGTTCTGAATGGCAATACCATCGAGGGCCATGTCGGTACGGCCACCGGCACGCTGGCGTTCACCATCGCGGTGGATCCGATCACCGGACGGGTGACCTTCACCGAGTACCGCGCGGTAGTGCACCCGCTCGGTCCCAATCCGGACAGCGGAGAAGCTCTGGCGCTGGACGCCGGTCTCATAAGCCTGGTGGCGACGATCACGGACAAGGACGCAGACTTCCGGAGCGCGAGCATTGATCTTGGCAAGCAGCTCACGATCACGGACGACGGTCCGAGCATCAAGGCGAGCGGCACAACTCCATCTCTGACATTGAGCGAGACGCATCTGACTGCGACGACACTCGACGATAACATTGCCGGGTCCGCGCCGGATGCGCTCCTGACCACTACGTCAGCCGACTTTTCCAGGGCATTCAGCTCGGTTCAGGGCGCGGATGGCGCGACCATCAGTTACGCACTGACGATCACCGGCGGCAACGGCGCTGCGTCGGGCCTGATCGATTCGCACACCGGTTGCGCCGACGTGCTGGTGCTGAACGGCAACGCCATCGAGGGCCATGTCGGCACGACGACCGGCACACTGGCTTTTACCATCACGCTCGATCCAGCCACGGGGCTTGTGACCTTCACCGAGTATCGGGCAGTGACGCAGCCGCGCGGCACCGACCCGGACGACAATGAAACCGTGTCGCTGACTGCCGGAACCATAGGCTTGATCGCGACCATCACGGACAAGGACGGCAACTTCCAGAGCGCGAGTATTGATCTCGGTAAGCAGCTGTCGATTAGGGAAGACAGTCCGACAATTGGTGGCTTCCCGGTGACCGTCATCGCCGCTCACGACGATCAGGCCGCGACCGGCACCTACGATGTCAATTTCGGCGCAGATGGTGATGCCGCAATGCACGTCGCCATCCACAACGGCGAGGTCGGCAGCACGGGATATGACCTCGCGACCTCTAGCCTCGGCGATAGTGTCACCTCGGTGCATGTCACCGGACATTGCGATGACTACACTTTCTACTATTCGACCCATGCGGTCAGCGGCGGCGTCGAACTGGACGCCTACCGTACGGATTCAGGCGGTGAGCTCAGCGATCCGCTCTTTGCACTCCTGATCAATCCGAACGGCACCTATTGCTTTAATTTCGAGAAGGTCGAGCAGTTGAAGGATGTCACCGTGACAGGCTCCGATTTCGGCGCCTCGGACGGCGGCTCGATGGAACTCACGGCTCCGGACGCACAACTCGTCATCACCGGGTCCGACTGCGCTGGTCATCCCCTCGATGTCAAAGCATCGAGCGACGGCATCGCGGTCGGCGATTGCGGCCAGCAAATCGATCCCGGCGAGCGGCTGAATCTCGCATTCACCGAGAAGCAATCGCAGGTCGATTTTACTCTCGCTCACTGGCAGGGTTGCGGCACTGCAACTCTGACTTTCAAGGTACTCGACGGCAGCACCTGCGTTCACGACTTCAGCATCTGCGTTCCCAAACCAGGCAGCGGCTGCGCCGGCATCGTGGTACAGGAAACGTCGAACACGTCACTGATCGATACCTTCACCTTCAACAACGCGACGCAGGCGTACACGCTCTACGTCGGAAAGGCATTCACTCAGGTCCAGATCGACTATGATCGAGCGGAAGCTGGCCACCCCACCTTCACGGTCAACAACATCACCTACGACGAGAAGACGAGCATTCCGAGCACGGATCTTCTGTTCGATGTATCTGCCGTCGACAAGGGCGGCCATTCCGCCACGACCAGCCTTCAGGTTGACATCCAGGCCGCCGGCACCGGGACACACGCCTCGCCATTCGCGCCGAGTCCGGAAGACGCTGCGATGACCGCCAATATCATTTCAGATCCTGTCACGCATGTGCAGCACGATCTGATCCTGTAAAGGCCCTGAAGCCTGGTGAAGGTCCTGGCCCGCGCTAGATTGTTGGCGCGGGCCAGGATGATCTCTCGTATCAATGCCAGCCTTCGCCGGCCTTCAGCGCCGCCGAGAGGCTGCGCACCGGACGTGTCACCAGCGGCTCGAGGTCGAAGCGCTTCTCGAGCAGCCTGAGGATCGACGTGGTGTCGAAGTCCTCATGCGCGACGCCCGACTTGTTGAAGCGCTTGGCGATCAGCAGTGCCGGAATGCGGGTGCCGGGGCCCCACTGATCCGCAGCCTTGGCTTCGGCGCCATGACGGTTGTACGGCGGCGGCGGGACGTGGTCCCACTGTCCACCGAATTCGTCATAGGTGATGACGATCAGCGTGTTCTTGCCGTCAGGCCCTTCGACGATCGCCTTGACGAGATCGACCAGGTGCTGGCTGCCCTCGGATTCGCTGGTGTAGCCGGGGTGCTCGTTCTCCTCGCCGATCGGCTTGATGAAGCTGACCTGCTTCAGCCGCCCGGTCTTGGCCGCCTGGATGAACTCCGCCTCGTCCTTCAGGTGATCCCTGCGGGCCTGCGTTCCCGGCGCATAGTTGGCGAAGTAGTTCAGCGCCTGGTGGTGGTACTGGAAGTCCACGTCGGGGCAGTTCGGGAACACCGCATTCGAGTTATGGTTCGGATCGGTGCAGGTGGTGCCGTTGCCGTTGGTCCAGCCGGACGCGCCGACATCACCATTGGCGTTCGACCAACCGCCCGAATACCATGCCCAGTCAACATGCTTGGCCGACAGCCGATCGCCGATGTTCGGCGTATGCAGCGGCGGCAGGCGCTTGATGTCGGGCGTGCCCGGCGAATAGGGCTGGTAGGTCGGCTGCGTGGTGTTGACCGCGTAGTCGCCGCAGGCGAGGCCGGCCGGCAGGCCGGTCTGGTTGCACTTGGCCGTCAGTTGCGCGTCCTTCACGGTGGAGGCCGGCTTGTAGAGCGGCGTGCTGGTCGGCATGCCGTTGGCATCGACGATCGAGTGGAAGTCGTTGGCGCTGCCGTCGTTCAAGGCACCGACGAATTGCGGCGCTGCGGCCGCGACCAGGAATTGGTGGTTGAGGAACGACCCACCGAAGGCGCCCTGGAAGAAGCTGTCGGCGATGACGTAGTTCGGCGCGCCGTGGCTGTGCAGATAGGTGTAGATCGGCAGCTTCTTGGTGTCGTAATAGCCCATCACCAGGCCCGAGGCGTCGCTGCCGGTCACGTAGCGGTTCTGCCGGCCGCCGTTGAGCTGGTACTGCTCGCTGTAGAAGCGGTGCACGATATCCTCGGTGCAGCCGCCGGGCGCGCCGGTGCCGTTGAGGAAGCCGTGCGCCGCGAAGGCACCGAGCGGCTTCGGGCAGGTGGTCGCCGAGGTCGGGATGAAGTCATTGATCTCGAACGGCTTGTTCTTGAACGCGCTCAGGATTGCGACCGAGCCCGTATTGTCGGTGCAGGTCGTCGGCTGCGGCGACGGTGAGGTCAGGTTGAGGTCATTCTGCAACAGGCAGGCATAGACGGTCTGGTTGTCCTGCCGGACCTGCAGCGTGTGGGCCTGATCGGCGTCGGAGGTGCCGTTGAGGTGGTCACGACCGACATCGCCCCAATGCCCGTACAGGTTATCGAAACTGTGATTCTCCTGATAGATGACGACGATATGCTTGTACTGATGCACGCCCTCATGGCCGCGGTCGCGCAGCTCACGCAGCTCGTCGCTGACCTCGTGCTTGAATTCATCAACGATCTTTTCGACCAAATTCTCGGCGTTTGCCGCCGGTGAGATGGCAACGGCGCCAGCAACAACTGCGAGCGCCGGAATGGCTCCCCAAAGCCGCATAGTGCTCTCCTGATTTTAGAAAGAAATAGAAATGGAGCTACACGCTATGCAAAACACATTTCGCTGGGATGACCGTTTTTCGACGCGTGCGCAAACGCGTGAAAAGGTGCAAGCGCGCCGATCATTTTTCTTTCCGTCACATACAGCTCGGCCTGCGGGACGTTGATCGATCGTCATCAAACCGCAATCAACAGTCGTCTATCCAAACAGATGGTCATTGATGCTGCCGACAGGAAACTGTCACCTCCGTGACATCTTCCGACGCAGGGCGGCACATTTGCATTGTGACAAGGGGCGTTTTCTAGCGATGGTTTGGGATATTCTGGCGTCCGGCTCCGGAAAATGTCGTTCAGCATCTGGCGATCGTGGCGTCGGACCGGTGCGGATCGCGTTGCTGGCGCTTGTCGTTGCCCTGCTGCCATTGCGCGCGACGGCGTTCCCGCTCGGCGGCGACCAGACCGTGCTGCCGGCCGGCACCGAATTTGCCGAGGACGCGCTGGCGCGGCCACGCGAACTCTTTCATTCCGAGGCGATCGGCGGCCGAAAGTCCTATCTGGTCAATCTCGGCGACCTCGCGTTCAACTCGCCCTCCATCCTCGGCGGCAAGGCCCGTCAGGCCGAGATGAGCTGCGGCACCTGTCACGTCAACGGCGCATCGAACCCGAAGCTGTTCGTTCCGGGCGTATCCTCGCGCCCCGGGACCTTCGATACGACCAGCCTCGTCTTCAACGCGAAGACGTTCAACAGCATCCTCGATCCGGTCAGGATTCCGAGCCTGCGGGGCGCCCGCTTCCTCGCGCCCTATGGACATGACGGCCGCATCACCTCGTTGCGCGAGTTCGTCTATAATGTCATCGTCAACGAGTTTTCCGGGCCGCGGCCGAGCGACCAGGTTCTCGACGGCCTCGTCGCCTATATCAACGACATCGACTTCCTCCCCAATCCGAAGATCGCGCCCGGCGGCAGGCTCGGCACGCAGGCAAGCGTGGCCGAGCACCGTGGCGAGGCGCTGTTCTTCAAGCCGTTCCCGAAGCAGGCCGAGTTGAGCTGCGCCGGCTGTCACATTCCGGGGGGAACTTTCAACGACCAGGTGCGTCACGACGTCGGATCGGGCGGGCTGGTGAAGACCCCGACCCTGCTGAACGCCAATTTCAATGCACCGTACTTCCACGACGGCCGCTACGATACGTATGAGCAGGTGGTCGAGCATTTCGACCGTGTGTTCGACCTCGAACTGTCGACCCAGGACGTGCAGGACCTTGTGGCCTATCTGAATGCGGTCGGCGACGGCGAACGTCCGTTCGACAAGGACGGCGTCGTGCTCCGGATGAAGGAAGTGCTGGAGCTCTCGAGCGTGCTCGAGGCCGCGATCCCGGCCGCCGATACCGCGGTAGTGTCGCTGGCCGTGACCGGGGTCGGCGCCGAGCTGCGCGAATTGACCGAGCACATCCCCGACATCAGGAACACCTCGATCGGTGGCAAGGACCAGCGGCTGGCGGCGCGTGCGATCCTCAAAGACCTCGTCCTCACGCTGCGCCGCATCGACCTCGAAGTTGCGGCCGGCCATATCGACGAGGCGATGACGGAGTATCGCAGATTCGCCCAGCTTGTGAATTTCGACGTTCCCGTCGCCTTGAAGAAGGCCGAGCCGTGGTCGCTGTTCAACAGCAACGTGCATCAAGCCCACTACACCGCGCTCGGCCGGATGTTGCCGGTCACGAGCGGGCAATCACAGTAGCGCATAGCCCATCACTGCGCGGCCGGCGGCTCGACCCATACGTCGCTCTGCTGGATCCGGCGGATCAGCGCCTGCGGATCGAACTTGCGCAGGCCCGCGGGAATGTCGAAGCTTTGCGCCGGCTGCGGCTCGTCCCGGATGTGATCCGCTGATATTACCGTGCCATCCGCGGTCTCGATCTGCACTGGAAAGCCGCGCGCGCGGTCGATCCAGCCTGTGAAACTTTGTCCGGACGCTCCGGCAATTCGATAGAGTTCGGTGTCGCGCCCCGCGATGGCCTGCTGTCCATCGTGCCGGCAGTGCCACGTCGCGAGATCGACCGGCGCGGATAGCTGCGCCATCGCCAGCCATTGTCGGCACGGATCGTCGGGATCGACCGGCACGAACAGCCGGGTGAGCGGGCTCGATTGCATCGCATCCATGTAGACGTGCGCGGCCGGCCGGACGAAATAGGCGGTGGGCCTCGCCGCATCGAGCAGGAAGAAGCCGTCGGGCAGCGCGACGGTCTCGATGCGCGCTTTTCCGCCCGAGACACGCAGTGTTCCCATCGCGGTTGCCTTGTCGTCTTTCCGCGCGACGAGGTCAGCGGAGAATTGCTGCGCCGTGGCGGGCATCGGCGCAGCGGCCAGGATGGCGACCGCGAACAGGCTGGCCGCCACGCGGCTGCGCCCCTTGTACGTGTTCTCGTCGCGAGTCATCGCATATCCCCGGTCGTTCGGCTGATCGGCAGGCAGAAAATGACGGCGCCGACCGAACCAATGGTTCGATCGGCGCCGGCCTTGGATGGATTCAAGACCTCGTTCAGGACGAGAGCCCGATCATTCGGTGTAGGACAGCGTCACCGGCTTGCTGAAGTCGAACGCGTCGAACAGGTCGGAGAGCGCCGGGCTGTTGGTCGGGACATACTCGTTGTTCTTCGCGTAGCTCGGGTTCGGCAGGTTGTCGCGGCTGCGGTTCGTGAGCGGCTGGAGGCCCCAGTTGCGTTCGATGAACTTCAGAAGCGAAACGTGGTCGGCATAATTGTGGTTGACCTTGCCGCCCGTCGAATAGGGCGAGAGGATCAGGGTCGGAATCCGCGGTCCGTCGCCGAAGAAGTCGATCGACTGCTGGTAACCGGAGTCCCAGTAGCCGCCGGCTTCGTCCCAGGTGATGAAGACCGCCGTATCAGCCTTCAGCTCCGGGTTGTTCTCCAGCGCGCTGAGCACGTTCAGGACATAGGCCTCGAACAGGTCAACCTTCGAGCTTTGCGGATGACCATCGAGCAGACCGTCCGGCTTGCCGAACGACACCGCAGGCAGCTTGTTGTTGTGGATCGCCGTGATCAGATCGGCAGTGTCCTTCAAGTGGGCCTGACGCACGGCCGGGTTGGCCATGATCGAGGTCGCATACTGGAACGGATTGCAGATCTGGCAGTAGGCGACACCGAGCGCGTGCGCCGGGTCGGCGACCGCAGCGGCGCTGAGGTTGGGGTTCGACGGATTGGCGGCAACCGCGGCATTGGAGAGCGCCACGGCGTCGTTGAACGCGCCACCATAGAACGCCCAGGAGATGTTCTTCTCCATCAGCGCATCGCCGATCGTGCGAACCGACGACGGCGGAACGTTGTTGCCGCCCGACAGCGCGCCGTTCGGCAGATAGCCCGGGTTGACGTTGTTGAGCATGTAGTAGTGGTTGGGCTTGCAGTTCGGCTCCGCCGCGTAGGGCAGATTGTTGAGATAAGTGACGATCGGCTTCACGCCGGGCTGGAAGACATCCGAGCAGTTGCTCCAGTTGCCGTCGACGGTGTAGCGGTTGACCGAGCCCGAAACCGGATTCGGATTGGCGATCAGGGTGGACGGCGGCGTCACCGGGTTGCCCTTGCCGTCGCTCCAGAAGGCCGCGTCGCCGGTGCCGAGCATGAAGTGGTTGGCGCCGGTGCCGCCGTGGAACGATTGGTGGAAGTTGTCGCTCAGGGTGAAGCGATCGGCCAGCATCTTCAGGATCGGGGCCTGTCCCTGCTGGGCGTTGTAGAAGCCCATCGAGTTGGCCATGCTCTTGTTCGACGCCGAATAGGTCGCCATCACGAACGGGAACAGGTCGTTGAGGCAGCCCGAATTGTTCTTCTTGGTGGCGTTGGCGGCGCTGCAGTCTTCCTGCTGCCAATCCTGATAGAAGCGATGGGTCGAGTCGCCGGTGTAGTCGTCGTCGCTGATCTGCTCACCCTGCAGCGGGAACGGTCCGTTCAGACCGCCGGCGCCGGGCACGCGGGTATCCAGCACACCGGTCGGCAGGCCGCTGAAGCCGGTGGTGAGGATGTCGAGATCGGCCGGGTCCATGTCCTTTTCGACGCTGGCCTCGGCAATCGTCTTGAACGGGGGCGACGTGTCGCTCTGCGCGGTCGGCGTGCCGTTGGTGTTCGGCTGCGGCATCAGGTTGGTCGCGTTGTAGGGCGACTTCGAGATAGCGGGCGCGCCGATGTAATACGAAGGCTGACCCGCGACCGAGGCCTGCTGCGCCAGCGCGAAGTTCGGTCCCGGCGTTCCATCCTCGTTGACGATGCCCTTCGACAACAGGTTGGAGATGGTCTGCCCCTTGCCCTTCGGCTTGTACACACCGAAGGTGTGATCGAGGCCGCGGTTCTCGCCGATCAGAATGATGACGTGCTTGATCGGCGACGCGGTCTTGCCCTTGTCGCCGTGATCCTTGTCACCGTGATTTTCATGGTTTTCGTGCTTCGCACGATCGGCTTCTTCGTGCACCTTGTGATTGTGATGCGAACGCCTGTCCCAATCACTGCGGCCGCCCGGGTAGTGAGCGGCATATGCGGCTGTTGCGACGAGCACCGTTGACGCGATGGAGAGCGCGGTGCTGGTTCGCCAGTGCTTTTTGTAATTCAGACTCATTGTCGACCTCAGGGTGTTTGCGGTTAGCAACACCCATTGCTTAGTGCGACAGTATGACGCATGCTTTTCGCTAACGTGAAAGCGCGCGAGAAATTTCGAAACGTTGAAAGATTTTCTGTGGAGACAACTCTTCAACCGAAGAGCGAGAAACGCCGAAGCAATTCACGCAACGGCGCGTTGCGCAGATCCACAACGATACAAGTCGATCAGTGCGAGATGTGCCTGGAGCGCATCACCTCGCGCAGTGCGGCGTAATGCTGGTCATGCACGTCTTGATTGAACAACGACCACGGCTCGGCGCTGGCCAGCAACGCAGGTACCGCCGCAGCCATCAGGTTGCGATAATTCCTGAACTCGGTCGCGGCGTCGGCGTTGCGGCCCGCTGCAACCGCCATCTCGATACGGCGCAACGTCAGCACGAGCTCCTTGAGCCCGTTGCGCGCGAGCACGCGCTGCTCCTCGCCGCCCGACACGCTGGTATTCTTGCGATCGGGATATTGCTCGGTCAATTCGCGCAGCTCGCGCCCGATCGTATCGACCGCCAGCGCGACGATGTCCTTGTCGCCGGCGGGAATCGCGGTCGCGAGCACCGTCGAGAAATCGTTGATCTCCTTCAGCGTCGCACCGGCCCCATCGCGTTCATACGGCTGCACGCCATCGCCGACGGCCGTGAGATAGGCGACGAGGTCGCCCTTGTCTTGCGCCGAAAGGTCGAGCTGAAAGGTCCGGTCGAAATGATCGACCACCTGGCCATAATTGTCGAAGCGGCCGTCGTGGAAGTACGGCGCGTTGAAGTCGGCGTTGCGCAGCGTCGGCGTCTTGAACAATCCGCCCGAGCCGACATCGTGCTGCTGGTGGTCGACGAAGCCGGAGGACGGAACGTGGCACCCCGCGCAGCTGAGCGCAGGATCGTGCGGGAACGGCTTTGCGAACAGCGCTTCGCCGCGGCGCTCCGCGTCGGTGATCTTGCCGGCCAGCCGCCCGGCTGGACCGAGACTCGGATTGGGCAGGAAGTCGATGTCGTGAAGATAGGCCACGATCGCATCGAGCGTGGCCGGCGACGGCTCGGGTCCGGCGAATTCATTGGTGATGACGTTGTGGACGAAGTCGCGCAGCGAAGCGAAGCGGCCGTCGGCGCCGTAGGGCGCGAGGTAGCGCGCGCCGCGCAGGCTCGGGATTCGCACCGGATCGAACGACAGATTGTTGGCCTTCGGATTGAACAGCGGGCCGGTGGTGTCGAACGTGCCCGGCCGGCTCGACATCTTCGGCATGAAGAACTTGGCGTTGTTCGCACCGTTGACATGGCAGGTGCCGCAGCTCACGCCGGCCTGCCGCGCCACCTCGCCGAGCAGCCCCGGCGAGTTGAATGCCAGATCACCGAGATTCACCAGATAAGACTTGGCTCCGGTCCGCTCCGACTGGAACACCTCGCGCGGCTTGTCGAGCGCGTCCTCGTTCAGCTCGGTCGCGACCGGCAGCACGGTCTTGTCGCCGTCGACCGGAAACGCCGCGGCACGTCCGAGCAACGCAAGAGCGATGACGCCGGAGAGCAGCGCGCCCAGCTGCCGGTGGAACGATGTCATCGCGCCTGCGCCTCCAGGGTCGGGCGCTGCAGCCCGAGCTTGGCCGCGGCGCTCTGCAACGCGACCACGAGTTCCTCGCTGGTGCGGCGCAGATCGGCGATGTTGACATGGGGCAGGTCCGGCGTGGCGACGATCGCCTGCAGTTGCTCGATGCGGTTCGTCACCATCTCGTCGAGCTTGCCGTCCACCGTGTTGAGCGCGGCGGAGAAGATCGTGTGATAGGCGAAGTCGATGCCGGCGATGTTGTTGCGCATGTCGTCCAGCGAGGTGCCGCTGATGCGCGACTCGCCGCCATCGGCCTTGCTCTCGCCGACTTCGTAGGCGAGCCGCACTGTGCCGTCCAGCAGGCCCTGCGGCGTCAGCTTGATGTCCTTGAGCTTGCCGTGAAGATCATTCAAATGCTCGACGAGGCCCGTCGCATCGGTCGCAACGTCGGTGCTGGCAGCACCGAACAGCTTGGCCTCGATGGCGTGAAACCCGCTGTCCGCGTTCGGCCAGGCGTCGATCTGTGCATCGAGCTCGGGCACGAAGCCCGCGGTGAACACCTCCGAGCGCTCCCAGCCGGCGCGCGCCGACAACCAGGCTTTCCTTGCACCGGGCACATCCGCAGCCGCGGCGCGTTCACGCAGCGCACGCGCGCCCGCCAGCGCGCTGCCGACGCCCTCGATCAGATACGGCCGATAACGCTCGGCACCGTCCTCGAGAGTGCCTGCACGCGCGGCACGCACGCCTGCCGACGCTGCCAGCAAAACCAGGCACGCCGCCACTCGCATCTTGTACATAGTCAACCCACTCGTCTGCCGCGAAGGGCTCGCGGCACATAGCGGAGCGAACTATTGTCGGTATCCTATGCGGATTTGTGACAGCGCAGACTTTTTGTCGCATCTTTTCTGTTTCGTCATCGCCGATGACGTTCACAATCCCGCAAGCGGATCACGCGGCTGCTGATCAATTGAAAATGGACTGTTCAACCCACGCAAGTTGTTGCAACACAATGTGTTCACGCGTCACACTTGTCCCGTCACCATGCAGATCGATCACGAAGCGCTTTATTTCATTGCATCCTACGGCACGCTTTGCGTGCTCTGCTGCGGCGTCGCGCTGATCGATCTTCGCCACGGCATCATTCCCGACTGGCTCAATCTTGCGATCGCAGCACTCGGGCTTGCGAACGTCGTCGTCACTGAAAGTGCAACAGCCGCCTTCACTGCGATGGCGATCGCCACCCTCGTCGGCATCGTGTTCTGGCTGTTGCAGCGACTCTACTTCGCCTTGCGGCGCGTGGACGGCCTGGGACTTGGCGACGTCAAGTTTCTTGCCGCCGCATCGATCTGGGTCGGCGCGTCGGGGATTCCGACCCTGCTGCTGATCGCGGCGCTCGCGGCACTTGGTGTTGCCGGCGGCATGCAGCTCGCGGGACACCAGATGAAACGCCAGACATCGATCCCGTTCGGCCCGTTTCTTGCGCTCGGACTTCTGCTGACGCCGGCACTTCAGAACTGGCTTGCGCTGAACTAAAGCGCGATGAGATTTGGTTGAATCATTATCGCGCTTTAGACCTTTGTTTGAGCACGATCTTTTCGGAAAACCGCTTCGCACTTTTCCGGATCATGCTTTGGCTCCTGCGGGACGTGCCCTTACATCTGGCGCCGCGCGGCCAACGGCTTCCGCTCGGTGCTGACCGGAACGAGGCGGGCTTCGCCGCCCTCATCGCTGCCGGGTTGGGGCAATGTGAGCACGGCCCCATGTTCGTCTTTCTCCATAGTGGCTCCGCGCCCCTTGATGGTTCGCAGCTTCCATCCCTGGAAGTCGTCGCCGATCTTCAGGCGCAGCGCGGTCTTGTTCGATTGATCGAGAAAGATCCCGAAGCTTTCATCATCTCCCGAGATCGTGCCGACCAGCGACAGCGGCGGCGGCTCGGTCGCGATCCTGCGCGGTGGTGGCGGCGCGGGCTTGCTGACCTCGGGTTCCGCAACGACGGCGGGCGGAGGCCGTCGCGACGGCGAGAACACCGGGCGGTCGCGGGTGTTGGACAGCGTCGTCAGCGGAATGCCCCACAACGGATTAGCACTGAGCGGCCGCGGCGTCGCCGCCGGCGACGGGGCGACCCGAACCGACGTCACCGATTCGGAGGGCGGCGGTGAATTCAACACCGGTCCCCCGAGACGGGTCTCGTCGAGCAGGCCGGCATCCAGCGCATCGCCGGACCGGTCCGGCACCGCGGCCGGCGCGGCATGAGCCGACATCGCGAGCAGCACGATGATCGCAGCATGGCGTCGCATCATTTGGCTCCTCGCCATTGTCCGGACACACCGAGCAGCACGCGCAGCTTGCCGGGATCGCCGCCCTTGGCGGCTTCGTCGGCGACCGGTTGCACCACCAGCTGGTCGATGAACAGGAACGGCATGCCGGCTTCGAGATCGTAGAGCACCTGCTGCAATTGCGCCTGCTCGATTTCGCTGCTTGCCACCATGCTGATGAAGCCGGCCTTGGCCGGCGCGTTGGGAACGTCGAGCTGCGTCGACAGCACGTTGCCGCCGGCCTTGATCACCGCACCCGACACCCGTTGCAGCAAGGTGGCGCCGGCAACCGTGACCGTCGCCCCTTCGAGATAGGCCGAACCGGTCGGCATGGCGGCCTCGCCGGGCGCAGTCTTCGCCCTGGATCGCCCCTCCAGTTGCTCCAGCATCCCGGCCGACGCCGCAACATCGCTGCGCAGGCCGATGAGGTCCGAGAGCGAAGAGATGACGACAAAGAGCAGCAGCACGAAAAGGCCGAGATAGCTCGCGGTGGCGACCAGTGGCGAGGTGCTGACCGCGGTCAGCGATCGGGAAGCTGCGCTCATGAGCCGGACCCAAAATAGGCTGATATGTTGGCCTCGACGTGGAATCGCTCCGCCGATTCATTCGCGGCCCGCGTCGTCGGCGCGAAAAACGTCGCGCGGGTGAATTGCGGTGACTGCTCCAGCAGCCGGATCAGGGACGGCGCATCCTGGGTCAGTCCCACCACCTGCACCTTGTTGCCCTCGATGCGAAGCTCCGTCACATAGGTGGTGTCGGGCAGCACGCGCGAGATCGCTTCCAGGACCATGACGCTCGACGGCGTCGTCTGCTTGCGCTTGGCCAGGAGGCCGAGGCCGGACGTATCGCCATTGGCATCGAGACGCAGCGCGGCACGGCGCTGCGAGATCCGGTGCTGCAAATCCTCCTGCTCGGATTGCAGCCATCCGCCGACATAGATGTTGAGCAGCAGGCAGGCCGCGGCCGCGGCAGCCGTCGAAACCAGGGCGATGCGCAGCAGGCGCGGAACCGTGGGGCCAGCAAGGCCGCGCAGCGACCGGTCGAGCAACGTCACCTGCTGCGGCGTGCCATCGCTGCCGACTGCCGGCGCCGTGACCGCAACGGAGGCGGCGCCGAGCATCCCGGCCAGCCGGAGCAACGGATCGACCTTGGCCGCCGCGGTGGCGCTGAACGCAACTTCGATACGATCGTTGGCGACCGGCTGCGGCGAACCCCAGCCGAAGACCGCATCGGCGGCGGTCCATGGCGTCAGCCGATCGACCTGCGCGCGGATCATCCCGTCAAGGAAGTCGGCCGCCTGGCTCGGGAAATCGAGCACGCGGCTGACGATTTGATCCGATCGCAATCGCACCTCGATGCGGCTGCCATCGAGCGCCGCCTTCCAGTCCGCCGACAACGGCGGCTGCGGCGCATCATGATCGAGCCGGAACGATGCCGGCGTCAAAGGCGAGCCGTCCTTCGACGCCGCGAGGCGGGCGGTGAACGTGCCGTCGGCATTCTCGTCGAGTTCGACGCTGCGCCGGTGCATGAACCTGCCCGCCACGCCGTCAACGGCCGTCGCGACCGCGCCGATCCATTGCTCGAACCATTGCCGTGCTTCGGCAAGCATTGCCATCATCCTCTCCCGCGCAACAGAACCGGGCTTCTCGGTTCAAGATCGTTCTGCCAGGACAACACACGATAAGGCTCGGCCTTGTCGCCGAGTGCGACCACCGCTTCGGACGTGGTGCGGTGACCATTGCGGAAGCGGATAGAGATTGCGATCCGGTAGCAGGGGCTCTGCGCAGTCGAGGCCGCACTTTGCGGGCTCGGGGCCTGCGCTCCCGCGACGGTCCCGTTCGGCGACGGCGCAGCCGACCCGAAGCCGTCCTGATCCTTCCCCGATGCCTTGTTCACGGCCAGGGCGACTTCCGGCGCGGCGATTTTCGGATCGACATCCGGACTGCCGTTGAACACCGTCACGAACGGCAGCACGCGATCGACAAAGGCTTCGGGGATACCGGCGACCAACGCCAGCTCGTTGACATGGGTGAACAGCCCCTGCCGCGGCGAATAGCCCAGCGCGTTGTAGCGCGCGACCTCGACATTCTCGCTGCCCGGCGTTGGCCGGGTCCGCCAGCCGACGATCCGGTCGGCATATTCGCCGGCTGCATCCTTGCTTGCGCCGAGCACGACGAAGAGGCCGACCAGCATCTCCTTCGATGCGTAGTTCAGGTCAACGCGGCCGGCTTCCGACGTGAAGGTGACACCGACGCTGGCATCGTCCAGCCCGAACTGAAACGCGCCGTGCTGCGGCCGCGTCTTCTCATCCGTGAGCGTCAGCTGATAGGCGGTGAGCTCGAGCCCGGCCGACACCAGCGCCTCGGTCTGCAGCGAGATGTCGCTCGCCGCCAGCGCCCGCGCCGATGCGGCAAGATAGGCCGAGAAGATGATCGCCAGCGACGACAACGCCAGCAGGATCCAGAGCACCGCGACGATGACGAAGCCGCGGTCGGCCGGCGATCGGCTGCTGTTGCCGGGCGCGTTCATCACGTCTTCCCCTGATCGGTCGGAACATTGGAGCTGCCCTTGTCGCCGCAATTGCCGTCCGGCTTGGTGCAGTCGCTCGGGATTTGGACATGGACCGGCGCGATGGTCGAGACCGACAACACGCGCTGGCTCGCCGCGTCACGCACGGTCAGCCGGATCATCGCCGGCAGCCGCTCGGCATCCTTCCACGCGTTCTTCCAGGCCCGGTCGGCACCGGCATAGGCAAAGGACAGCCGATAGGGCGCACGCAGCAGCACCACGGGGCTGCCGAGATGCACCTGCTCCGACAGCGACACCCCGTCGGCCAGCGGCGTGAACCGCGCCTGCGACCGGACCGTGACGAACTCGCCGCGATCCCTGACCTCGCCAAGGCGCACCACGTCGAGCCCCGGGCCCGCATTCGGCCCCAGCGAGGTGCGCACGAAGGTCACGGACAGCTCCGATCCGTCGAACAGCGGCTTGCGGGTATCGCGGTTGGCGGCAACGAATTCCGCCGCGGCGAGATCGGCGCCGATCCGCTCCAGCGCGATCCCGATCAGTTCGCTGCGCTGGATCCGGTCGAGTCCCCTGTTCCAGCTCGGCAGCCATTCCCCGGTGATGCCGGCGAGCGCCGACAGCAACAGCCCCATCAGCGCCAGCGCGACGATCATCTCGATCAGCGTGAAGCCGCGCTCACTGGTTCGCTGTGCTGTCCCTGCCCGGATCATTCCGCAGACCTCGGCATCAGGCGCACGGTGCGGATGTCGGACAGCGCACCGCCCGGCGATTTGACGCGAATTCGCACCAGCTCCGGGGCCCAGGGCGCGTTGCCATCAGGGACTTTCCAGTCGCCGCCGAGCGGACTGACCTCGATGGTCCAGCGGTACCCCTCCGCCTGTCCCGTCGACGTGCCCGACTGCAATTCGGCGCGCGGCGGAATGCCGACCGTCATCAACGTCCGCACTGCCTGCATCAGCGCCACGTGCTGTTCCATGGCCCGCACCCCGCGCATCTTGACGCCCATGACGGCGCCGATCGCAACGATCGAGACAGCCACCAGCGCCAGCGCCACCAGCACCTCGATGATGGTGAACCCCGCTTCCATGCGGTTAGTTGGTGGCGACGTCGCGCGCAACGATTTCAACCCTTCCGGTGAGCCAGTTGACGCGAACCTCATATCCGGCATCGAGCCGCGTCAGCGCGATGGAGCCGCCGCAGGACCCGCCATTGGCGAAGAAGCGGATGGTCGACAGGGCCGCGCGGCGCTGACAGCTCTGCGGCAGCACGGCATCGAACCGCACGTCATCGGGGATCCGCACGGTAATGCGCGACGCCCCCGAATGGATCACGCGGCTTGGTGCATCGACCAGGGTCGCAACGCTGGTGCTGCGCTCGATGGCGGCATTCCGGTCGGCCTTCAGCAGCGTCGCGGTCTGCAGCGCATAGGCCTGCAGGCGCGACCGCGACGTCTGGTGCGGAATGAACGGAAGCAGCACGGCCGCCAGCAGCGCGATGATGGCGAGCACGCACACCATCTCGAGCAGGGTAAAGCCGCGTTGCATCGCGTCATTCATGCGCGCCGTGCATCCTTACTGGTCGTTGTTGGCGGCCGTGCTCTTCTCGAGCGAGATATCGGCCGAGGTGCCACTGCCGCCCTCCTGACCGTCGGCGCCATAGGAGACGATGTCATAAGGACCGTGCTCGCCGGGCGAACGATAGACGTAGGGGTGATTCCAGGGATCGTTCGGGACGTTGCCGCCCTTGAGATACGGGCCGTTCCAGGCGGCGACCCCCGGCGTGCGCCGCACCAGTGCGGCGAGCCCCTCCGCCGTGGACGGGAAGCGCCCGGCATCGAGATAGAACAAATCGAGCGCGCTGGAGAAGCTCTGCAGCTGAATGCGCGCGGTCTTGACCTTGGACTCGCTGAGATAATTGAGGACCCGTGGGCCGATCAGCCCCATGATGAGGCCGATGATTGCGATCACCACCAGCATCTCGACCAGGGTGAAGCCCGCCTCGCCCGAACGCCGCGGCGTTTGCGACCGCGCGCGACCGTATCCCGCTCGCATGGAAAAAGTTTCGATGATGCTGTTGCGCGATATCATGACCGATGACCTCTGCTCTAACCGACTAGCTGCGTGACCGAGAGCAGCGCCGTCATGACCGAGACGATCAGCCCGCCGACCACGGTGCTAATCGTGATGATCGCCAGTGGACCGACGATGCCGACGACACGGTCCAGGCTGCGCTGCAGTTTAGCTTCGTAGAATTCCGCCACCCGCCCGGCGAGCACCGGCAACTGCCCGGTCTCTTCGCCGAGCCGCAGCATGCGGACTGCCATCGGCGGCAGGCTGTCCGCCACCGCAAGTGCTTCGGATAATTTGCCGCCATGACGGACGCGGTCCGCGGCCGCGGTCCAGTTCGCCTCGCTCCCGGTCACCGCCATGATGTCGACGAGGATGCGCAGCGCGGCCGTGAGGTTGACGCCGCTGCCGAGCAGGACGCCGAGATTGCGGCAGAACAGGCTGGCGCGGTAGAACTGGAAGGCGCTGCTGATGCCCGGCACCCGCGAAATGCCGCTGACCAGCGCGGCGCGCACCCGCGCCTGCCGCAGCAGCCACCATGCGAGCGCAATCGCCGCCGCGCCGATCAGGCTTGCCGCCGTGGCATTGGCGCGCAGGAAGTCCGACAGCGCGATGAAGCTGGCGAGCGCGGTGTCCGACTTGCCGCCGAAATCGCCCAGCACGGTCGAGAATTGCGGCAGCACGAACAGCAGGAAGAACAGCATCACGCCGGATGCCGCGACCAGCACGAAGGCCGGATACTGCATCGCGTCGGTCAGCTTGCGCCGCATCTGCTCGGACCGCGCGCGCTCGGTCCCCAACATCTCCAGCACGGAATCGAGCGTGCCGGAGATTTCGCCGACCCGGACCAGGGCGATGTACATCGGCTGGAACAAGGCCGGATGATCCGCCACCGCATCGGCAAAGCTCTCGCCGGTGAGCAGGGCGGCGCGGATCTTGGCCACCACAGGGCGCATCCGCCCGACATCGGCATCGCCCGACAGGAGCTCCAGCGCATCGTCGAGACGCGCACCGGCCTTGAGCAGCAGCGCGAGGTCGCGCGTGAAGGTGGTGACCTCGGCGGCACTCGGCCCGCCGAACAGGCTGCGGCCGCCGCCGGCGCCGGCGGCGCGCTTGTCCTCGGTGGTCTCGATCGGCAGCAGCTTGAGATATTCGATGCGCCGCGCCACCTCCGCCGCGGTCGGCGCCGAGATCGTGCCGTTCACGATCTCGCCGGCCTGGGTCAGAGCGCGATAGCGATAATTCGGCACGGCGTCACCGCACCGTTGCGACGCGGAGGATCTCGGCGGGCGAGGTCAATCCGGCGCGGCATTTGGCGACCCCGTCGTCGAGCATCGTGGTCATGCCCGCCCGGATCGCCATCGTATCGATCTTCAGTCCGTCGGTTCGCTCTCCGATCAGCTCGCGCAGTTCATTGGACAGTTCGAGCAGCTCGAACACCCCGAGGCGGCCGCGATAACCGGTACCGCCGCAGCGCTCGCAGCCGCATGGCTCCTGGATGATCTCCTCGGCCTTGAAGCCGAGCGCGGCGAGCCGGGGATCCTCGGTGAAATCGGCCGCTGCCAGCGGCCGCGCCGTCTTGCAGCGCTCGCACAATTGCCGGACCAGGCGCTGTGCGATCACACCGCGCAACACCGACCGCAGCAGATAGCCTTCGACCCCGAGGTCGAGCAGGCGCGGCACCGCGGCAGCCGCGGTCTCGGTGTGCAGCGTCGTCAGCACCAGATGGCCGGTCAGCGCGGCATGCACCGCGACATGCGCGGTCTCCGTGTCGCGGATTTCGCCGACCATGATCACATCAGGGTCCTGGCGAACGAACGAGCGCAGCGCGGTGGCGAAGGTCAGGCCGATCGCCGGTTTGATCTGGGACTGGTTGACGCCGGGCAGCTCGTATTCGACCGGGTCCTCGATGGTCAGGATCTTGCGGCTGGGCTCGTTGAGGATCGACAGGATGGTCGCCAAGGTCGTGGTCTTGCCGCTGCCGGTCGGCCCGGTGATCACGACCATGCCATGCGGAAGCTTCAACAGGCGCCGCAGCTTGCCCTCGTCAGGCGCAGAGAAGCCGAGCTTTTCGACCACCAGCAGGCCGCGATCCTTCGGCAGGATACGGATGACGGCGGATTCGCCGTGCTGGGTCGGCATGATCGCGACGCGAATATCGATGTCGGTACGCCCGGCCCGCAGCCGCGCCGCGCCGTCCTGCGGCAGGCGGCGCTCGGCGATGTTGAGATTGGCGATGATCTTGATGCGGGAGACCACCGCCTGCGGCAGCACGCCCGACAGCGCCGCAACCGGCCGCAGCAGGCCATCGATCCGCAAGCGCACCATGAGGCCGGCCGAGAACGGCTCGATATGGATGTCGCTGGCGCGAAGCTCGACCGCCTTCTCGATCAGATCGTTGACCGCGCGTACTACCGGGGCGCCGCTGGCCAGATCGCGCAGGCTCTCGATGTCGTCCTCGCGAGGCAGCGCCGACGTCGTATCGGTCGCCTCGGCCTCCTCGGCACTCGCGTTGTTCAGCGCGATGACGACGTCTTCCGACGAGGCCACCTTCACATCGATGCCGGCGCCGAGCACGATCTGCGCCGCCCGCAGCGTCGCCTGGTCGGTCGGATCGACGACCGCGAGGACAGTGGTGCCGTCGGCGGCCCGGCACGGATAGACCATGGTCTCGCGCAGGAAGCGCGCCGAGAACGCGCTGACCAGCGGTTCGGCCGAGGTCATGTCCTGCAGCGCCAGGCGGCCGAGCGCGAAGAAACGTGCCGCCTCGTCGGCGAATTCGGTCGGTGAGAGGCTGGTGACCTCCCACAACTTCAACTGCCTGACATCGGCGCCCGGCCCGGTCCGCTCGACTACCCCGTCGATCGGCGCCAGGTGATTGTTCTGACGCAGATAATCCACGAACCGAACGGACAGGTCGTTGGCCATTCTCGATATCCCGCCACACTATCCCGGATCAGCTCGTGCCATCCGCCGCCGCGTTCGGCTCCGGCGGTTCTGCGGTTATCGATCCGAAGTGTGACAGCTGTGCGAAGTGGCGTCGTTCGCCTCGCTCAACAAGCCTCGACGTGGCACCGCGGACACGACCGGGCGAGCGCAGCTCGATGTTGGTGCGATGCGGTGGGGCGGTGCGCGAACGACAATCATGTAACCAATTTATTTCTGTCATGTTCGATCGATAAGAGTCCTCCCGGGGTAGGACCGATCGTCGCAAGCCATCGATTTTTCAGTTAGTCGGAGCGAAGGGCCTTCATGCAACGCGCAGGCACAGTGGGCCGCTGCCCGACGATCCGTGGCGGCCTCGCAGCCATTTTTGCATTGACGTCATTGGGGTTGCTGGCGTCCTGCAATTCCGCGACGGTCAGCGAGAGCGTCGACGCGTCCCAGGTCGACGTCACCGACAAGGTGCGGTCGCTGGATTTGTTGCCACGCCAACCGCAGCCGGTGAGCGGGCTGGCGGCCACGAGCGGCAGCCAAAGCGGCAGCGTACGCGCGGCGATGTATGACGGAAGCGACGTCACGGCGGTGGCGGATGCGCGGCCGCAGCCGGCTTCGAACGGCAATGGCTTCGATCTGAATTTCGAGAGCACGCCGGTGGCGACCGTCGCCAAGGTCGTGCTCGGCGACATCCTGCATGTCGGATACACCATCGACCCGCGGGTGCAGGGCACGGTGAGCCTGGTGTCGGTCCGACCGGTGCCGAAATCCGACATGGTCTTCGTGCTTGAAAACGCACTCCGCCTGAGCGGCGTCGTGCTGATGAAGGATACGGCGGGCTACCGCCTGACGCCGCTCGGCGACGCCGTCGGCGGCGGCCGCGTCGATGCCGCGGCAGCCAATCCCGAGGCCGGATTCGGCATCTCGGTGGTCCCGCTGCAATATGTGTCGGCGCAGACCCTGCTGAAGCTGACCGACAGCTTCGCCACCCGGGCCGGCTCGGTTCGCGCCGACACGACGCGCAACTTGCTGCTGATCCAGGGCACCGGCGCCGAGCGCCGCACCGCGGTCGATACCGTGCTCAGCTTCGACGTCGACTGGATGCGCGGCCAGTCCGTCGGCATCTTCCCGATCTCGAGCGGCTCGCCCGCGCCGGTCATTGCCGAGCTGGAGAAGATCGTCGATTCCGGCGAGAACGGCCTCAGCCAGAACGTCATCAAGTTCATGCCGATCCAGCGCCTCAACGCCGTGCTGGTGGTGACCAAGAAGCCGGACATGCTGCATACGGCTGCGACCTGGATCAAGCGCCTCGACCGCAACGACACCGCGCGCACCTCGGTCCACGTCTACCGCGTCAAATACGGCGATGCGCGCCAGATCGCGCGGGTGCTGACCGACATGTTCCTCGGCGGCTCGTCCGGCAATCTGCTCGACAGTGCCGACAGCCAGCTCGCGCCCGGCTCCGGCACCTCGTCGACCTCGAGCGCCGCCGACCGCCTGTCGCTCAACAATAACGGCGGCGCGAATTCGAGCATGGGCGGCTTCGCATCGCGCGGCACGTCGGGGACAGGCGCGACGGGCCAGGGCCTCGGCCAGGGATTCGGCGCCGGCGGACAGTCCAACAATCCCAACAATCAGGGACAGGGCAACAATGCGCTGGATGCCGGCCGCGGCGCGTCGGGCTCGGGCAACGGCCAGCCCGTCATGCAGGACGTACGCATCACGCCCGATGTCGTGAACAACAATCTCCTGATCTATGCCGACCAGGCCAACTACCGCATCATCGAGGCGACGCTGGTGCAGATCGACGAGCCGCAACTGCAGGTCGCGATCGACGCGACGATCGCCGAGGTCACGCTCAACAACACCCTGTCCTACGGCGTGCAGACCTATCTCACCAGCCGGAGCCTCGGCCTGAAGCCGAACATGGGCTCGTTCACCGGCACCCAGGCCACCACGGCGCCCGCGACCACCACGGATGCGGCCACCGGCGTCGCTTCCGTCGCCGGCTCGGTCACCAATGCCTTCATCAACCGGGCCTTCCCGGGCTTCAACTTCCTGGTCGGGTCCGAGACGCAGCCGAGCTTCATCCTGGATGCGCTGCATGCCGTCACCAGCGTCAAGGTGCTCTCCAATCCGTCGCTGGTCGTGATCAACAACCAGGTCGCGACCTTGCAGGTCGGCGACGTCGTCCCGGTGTCGACCGGCAGCGCGACGGTGCTGACCACCAGCAATACGGTGGTCAACACCATCGACTATCGCAACACCGGCATCATCCTGAAGGTCTCGCCGCGCGTCAGCGTCAACGGCACCGTGCGGCTCGATATCGAGCAGGAGATCAGCAACGTTCCGCAAAGCAGCACGGTGAACCTGACGCCGACGGTGTCGGAGCGCAGGGTCAAGAGCCAGATCTCGGTCGCCAACGGCCAGACCGTGCTGCTGGCGGGCCTGATCAGCGAGCAGCAGAGCGGCGCCCGCAACGCGCTTCCCGTGCTCGACCAGATTCCCGGCCTCGGCGATGCCTTCGGGCATCAGAGCAACGGCACCCAGCGCACCGAGTTGATCATCTTCATCCGCCCGCAGATCATCCGCAACGGCTCCGACGCCCAGACCGTGGCCGAGGAGCTGCGATCGAAATTGCGCGGCAGCATCGCCACGACAACGACCAATGCGCCGATCACCACCAGCTATCACTGAGCGGAGCAACGGGATGCGCCGCGGACTCGCACAACGGACAGGCGTTGCGGCTTCGCTCGCCGTCGTGCTTTGGGCCATCACCGCGTCTGCTGCGAGCGCCGACAGCGTCGCGCGCGGCGCGGCGGCCTTCAATCACGGCGATTATGTCAGGGCCGCTCGGGAGCTCGCGCCGGCCGCCGAGCGCGGCAACCCGAGAGCGCTCGGCATGCTCGGCTTCATGTATGAGCACGGCTTCGGCGTCCCGCAGGCCTACGCCGCTGCCGCCGATCTCTATTATCGCGGCGCCGTGCAGGGCGACCCGTTCGCGCAAGCCCAGCTCGGCCTGATCTACGACAAGGGACACGGCGTCCCGACCGATTTTGTGCTGGCCTACAAATGGCTCAACCTGGCGGCCGCCCGCGCCGGCGGGCGGCAGCGTGACGCCTATCTGAGGTTTCGCGATGCAGTCGCATCGAAACTCTCGACCTATGAGATCATTGCCGGCCAGCGGTTTGCGTTGGGATGGGTTCCCGACCGGGCAGCGCCGGACGTGCACCTGACGGTCAAGTAATCACCGATCGCAAGCCCGCGCCGCGCGCGACCCGTCGCGCTCCCCGCGACAGCGGAATT
Organism: Bradyrhizobium sp. WCU1; assembly: GCF_053474805.1. NCBI lineage: Bacteria > Pseudomonadati > Pseudomonadota > Alphaproteobacteria > Hyphomicrobiales > Nitrobacteraceae > Bradyrhizobium > Bradyrhizobium sp. WCU1. Next base: position 4,370,506 of record NZ_CM130280.1, on the reverse strand, counting down.
TGCATCGCGCCGTCGCTTTTCCCATGTCGCGATCTTGCGCCCTCGCCGTCATCGACCGGACGAGCTCGCCGCATCGCCGAGCCCGATGACCTGGAAGGCACTGTTCTCGTTGTAGGTCTGCTTGTCACGCCGCTGACGCTTCTGCCCCGGCGATTCCTCCGGCTGCGTCTGGTCACCGCTGCCGCCGCCGTAACCCATGACCTCGACGATGATGATCGAGGGCTGGTCATTGGCCTTTGGCGGTGGCGCCGCGGCCTGCTGGCTCGCAGCGGCGGTGTTCGACGCGGCTGTCAGCGCGCCAACGGGCGGCCCCTGCACCGTCGGAACGCCGGTCGACGTGCCCTGCACCTGGATGTTGGCGGCGTTGACCACCTGCAGCGCCGCGAGGTTGACGTTGCCGGAGACGCGGATGCCGGCCTCGCCCGCATCGATGGTGCCGAGCGGTGCGATCAGATCGATGTTGCCGGGCGGGACTTCGGGAATCGGATTGAGCGTCGCGATGCCGGCGCCGGCCGACGGGGTGGTCGGCGACAGCGTGATGTTGCCGTAATTGTCGTAGACGCGCCGGGGCGGGGTAAAGATCGTCGTCGTCTTCGAGCCACGGCCGGCGTTGATGTCGCCGGTTGCTGACCAAACAATGATGTCGCCGCCGAAGGTGGTCATGATGCGACTCTGGCCCAGCAGCACGCTGCCGAGCGAATAGACGTCGATGTTGCCGGAGCCTTGCGTGATCAGACCCGCGCTGGCACCGGGCGCAACGCCCTCCACGCCAATGATGGTCTTGCCGCCCGGATTGAGGATCTGGATATCGCCGCCGAAGTCGGTGTGGATGCCGGCATTGGCAAGGTAGGTGCCGCCCGTTCCATTCGGCGCAATGCCGCTGAACATCGTGATGTCGCCGCCATAGGCGATCGGCTTGCCCTGCGCATCCGTACTCGGGAACAACGCGGCGATGGCCTCGCGGCCGCGCAGATAGCTGCCGAGCCGCGGACTGGCCAGCGCGCCGGTCTCCTCGCGTCCGCCGGCGGTGAGCTCCGCGAAATAGATCTGGCGGACGAAGATGCTCTGCTGCTCGCTCGACAATCCCAGGAAGAACGTCAACGCGTCGGCGCTCGAGCCGGTGAAGCCGTACATCTTGTTCAGCCAGGCAATGAGCTGCCGATCATAGGTCTGGACCACCTTGCCGCTGCCGGCGAGCGGCGTGCCGTCCCCCGGAAGCTGGTTGGCCGGATCGAAATAGAGTTTTGCGAAACCTGCATAGTTCGGCCCGGTCGGGCCGACGCCCGCGAGCACCCAGATGCCGGCGCCCTCCGACCTGGTCGACGTGTTCGCGCCGAACAGCGGGCCGACGCTTTGCAGCATCCCGTAATAGCCCTGATACAGGTTGCGGCCTGCCTGCACATCCAGCAGTCCCGAGCCGGCAACGGTGACCGATTGATAGATGATGTCGCGGCCGGCCTTGATGATGGAGACATAACCGGAATTGTCGCCGGCGTTGGCGAAGGCCAGGTCCGGGTTGTTGAAGATTGCATCCGGCGTCGGGCCGGTGCCGACGATATCGCGACCCGCGACGATCTGGAACGGCTTGGCGGCTGTGTACCAGGTCGTGGGCGACGGCAGGAATCCCAGATTGGTTTGCGGCTGCATCCCCTGGACCTGTCCGATAGTCAGGTCGACGATGTCGACACCGGCGTAAACCAGCGCAGGCTGATTGTCGCCGGCGTGCAGATTGGTCAGCGGCGTATCGGGGCCGAAGGCAATCGGAATGCCATTGGTCAGGCGGTTTGGCGCCGTCGGGCTGGCATTGGAGGCATTCGTCGTATTGAACACGGGATGGAACGGCGTCGCGAGCGTGCTCATGTCCGCACCCGACATCGCCACCACCTGGCTCGAGCCATAGATCGAGCCGGCGGCCAGAAGCGCGAGCTGGCCGAACGGCGAAGGTGCGAGCTCGATCGGCGCAAACGACAGAGCAGTACCTCCGGGCTCCGAGAAGCGAATGTCGCCATTGGCGGCGGCAGCGATCAGCGTGCCGGGATAGAAGGCGACGCTGCCGACGCCGCTGGCGGGATTTCCGTCCAGGGCTGCGACGTCGCCGCCCGCGGCGTAGAGGCCGATCGCGGTCGACGGCGTCCACAAAGTGAAGCGTGATTGCCCGCCGCTCGCGACGAGCGAGGTCGTGCCGTCCGCATTCCGCACCGTGTAAGGGGTTTGGTTCTGATCGACCGGATCAGCCATGCCGGCATCGCCGGCGCCCCCGAACACGAGATCGCCGCGCGTCGTGATGCTGATGGTGCCATCGCCCGGCGTGAAGATCGGTCCGGGGGTTTTCATCGAGCGCTTGAAGACGTTCGGGTCGACCGCGCGCGGATCGTACGAGGTGAAGGTGGCACCGCCGAGGTTCGGCGCGAGCCCACCGATGGCGCCGGCGTTCACGGCGATGTCGCCGCGCAGATTGGTGATCGAGCCGTAATAATCAGGCACCTGCACCCCGTAAGTCGGCACCACGGAGTTGAGCTTGCCGCCGATCCTTACCGTGAGATCGCCGCCGCCGGTTTGAACCAGCGTGCCGTCGCACAGCACCCGCCCGGTCGAAGCCACCACGAGATCGAGACCGGTCGAGCCGTTGCCGGTCACGCCGGCGTTGCCGCCAGCGACCAACGTCAAATTGCCACCACCGAGCGTGCCGATGCCCTGGAAGCCGATCAGCTGCAGGCTGTTATTCCACGCAGATGTCTTGGCATATGAGCCGAAATTGACCCACCACGCGGTCGGATCGATCGACTGACCGCCGCCTTGCCGGCCGAACCAATTGCTGGTGAGATTCGAGTCCACATAGCGACTGTTGTTGTTGAATATTTGAACGTTGCCGGTGACATCTCCCTGCGCAACGAGCAGCACATCGCCGCCATGCTCCGGATACCAGGCATGGACACCACCGCGGCTCGCGGTGCCGATCACGTCGTACGGGTTACTGCCGTCCGCGGCCAGGAACGGCGCGGATTGGGTGCCGGCGGTGTAGACGCCATAGGGCGTGGCCTCGCTGAAGCTTCCGCCCGCCAACAGATCCAGGCTGCCCGTACCGGTACGCAGCACGCTGAAGAAGGTTCCGTTGAGCGACGAATTGTAGGCCGGATCGCTGAGCGAGAGATTGCCGCGCCCGTTGAGCGCCTGCGGCGCCTGCAGCGCGCGCTGGTCGGCGGCGGCGAGATCTGCGCCGGCAACCAGTCGAACCGACGCGGACAGCGAACCGGGCGCCAGCATGAAGGCCCCGGCTGCCGTAGCGGAAGCGCCTGGAATTGCGGGGCTGTTCACAATTGCGACCGTAGGCATATTGCCGGGCTCGAATGCGAACGCCCCATAGCTGTTGCTGATGCTCAGTATTGTGCCAGCCGGAACGGTGTCACCGGGATTGTAGGCGTGGTTATTGGAATCGACCAGATTGTACCACCAGTTGAACGTCCACCAATTGTAGAAGTCGTCGTTTGGAATCGTCCAATCATGCACGACATAGACGTCTGTGTTCTGATCAAGCCAGTAAGAATAGCCGCCGGATGAGGATTGCTTGAAGTACGGACTGTTGGTGACGTCGAAGATCGTGAAGGAGGCCGGCATCCCGGGTGACGACCTGAAACCGTCCGAGATGCTTCCGTTCACCGTCACGTTGCCGCCGGCGCGGATCACGAGAGCCATTGGCTCGCCCGCACCATAGGTCGCCGAGTTCGGGTCGCGGTCGGCATTGGCGCCGTAACGATACTTCGCGAGGTCGATATCGCCCGAGGTCGACAGATTGCCGCTCGAGGTGATCTGCACGCCCGGCCGCAGATGGTAGGCACTGCCGTAGGCCGACAGCCCTGCAACGCGCGCCGACAATCCCGTATTGCCGAGTGCCGCGCTGATGAAGGTCGTGCTGGCTACGTCGTAGCCGTCAAGCGTGGCCTGGGTGATGGTGCTGCCGTCAGGCAGATTGTAGGTCCAGAAGGCGTTGAGCGCGATGCTATAGGCGCCCTTGATGTTGAGCGGACCCGCGGCGTTGATCGCGATATCGCCGGAGGTCTCGCCGGTGCGCTGGGCATTCAGCACCACGTCGCCATAGGCGACGCCGTTCGGCGCGGTGAGATTCATCGTCGCGCCGGGCGACAGCGTGAGCGCGCCGCCGGCGGCGGTCAGCTCGATGTGACCGCGATTCTTGGCCTCGATCGGCTGGCCGTAGCTATCGGTCTGTAGCACCGTGCCGTGGGCATCGAGCACTGCGTTCGATGCGAGTGTCAGGCCGTTGCCGGCAGAGAGCCGGATGGTCCCGGGAGCAAAGCCGGACGCATCGATGGTGCCGGCAACGGTCAGGCTTCCGCCGTCGACGGAGACCGTGACGTTGCGGGCCTTGACGCCGTCGCCGATGGCGAGATCGCCGGTCTTGATATCGAAGCTGCGGGCGTCGAAGAAGCCGCCGGCATTCAGCAGCGCGTTGAGCGCCGCAAAATCCAGCGTACCGGCAACCACGCTGAAGTCGCCGCTGCCGTAACCAGCTGCCGCGCCGCCATGGAGCACGCCGTTGAGCGCCACGAGCCCGTTGCCCGCGCTGATGCTGATCGATCCGGCATTGGCGTTGATGGCGGAGACGTCGATGACGGAGCCGGCAGCCTGCGTCAGACTCCCTTGCGTGCTGTTGAAGATCGCCGTGCCGCCGAAGCCATAGACCGTCGCTTTCTGGATCGTCGACGGCTGACCGCTCAGATCGATCCGGCTGCCGCCGCCCAGCGCGATATCGCCTGTCGCATTGACCACGAGCTTGCCGCTCGGCAGCAGGATGGTGCTGGCGATGGCGACGCTGTTGCCGGTGAGATCGATCTCGGCGCCCGCAACCGACGAGGTCGCACTGCTCGGCGCTGTGCCTGCAGGCGCGGCGACGTTGAGCGCGCCGCCCGCGGCATAGGCCATGATCGACTTCTGCACGCCGGTCAGCAGCGGCGTCGACAGCGTCAGGCTGCCCCCCGTGCCGCTCTGGCCGAAGACATCGGCGGAGCTGGAACTCGGCGACTTATAAACGAACAGCTTGCCGTTGCCGGCCGAAACGATCCGGGAACGGCCGGTGATGTTGACGTTGTTGAAGCCGTAGATCACACGGCTCACCGACGAGTTGTCGAGCGATGCGAATTTGCCGAAGTCGATCTCGTCAGCGACGAGATCGAGCGTGCCGCTGCCGGTCCCCGCTCCGCCCGCAACGATCGCCGGCGGCGTCGCGCCGGGAACTCCGTTCCAGGTGATCTTGTTGGCGGCGATCACGCTGTGATCACCGGTCGCGCCGTAGCCGTAAATCGCCGGCGTATTCAGCACGAAATCGACGCCACTGCCGGTGGCATCGAGACCGGCGCTGCCGAACAGATTGATGGCATTGGCAGCACTGAGCGTGATCGACTTGAGTGCTGGCGCTGCATGGAGAGGATCGCCGTGCAGCAGCGTGTTGAACAATGTCTGGTCGAACAGCAAACCGGATGGTGCACCCGCTGCGGCGACGGTCGCAGCGTCGCCGATATTGATGCTGCCGACCGCCAGCGCGATGTTGCTTGATCCGAAATGGGCAGTCGGATCGATGCTGGAGGCGCCGTTGGTCGCGAGCGCCAGTGTTCCCTCGGAATAGAGCTGTGATCCGGCGCCGATCGTGATCGAGCCGGTACCGGCACCGGATCCGAGGAAGTTCAGCTTGCCGTTGGACAGCGCCAGCACCGTGAGGCTGTTCGCCGAGTAGCTCATGCCGGTGGACACGGAATCAAACGGCGCCGCGCCCTGCCCGATCGTGCTCAGCGTGACATCATTGCCCACGACGATGTTGTTGCCCACAAAGAACAGCTCGCCGGCATTCAGAGAGACTCCGTCGCGGATATAGAGATTGGATAAGTACGCGGACAGGAAGAGCAACGTGCCGTTATTGATCAACATGGAGCCATTGACCGTCAGGCGCGGGGCCGCGATCGCATTCAGGTCGGATGCGCGAACCGAGACGCCATTAAATCCCGCCGTCGGCACATCGGCATAGATTTCGCCGACCCGCATCAGCGTCACCTGACCCGCATTCCCGTCTTGTGCGCCCTGGAACAGGGCCGTGCCATTGAAGGTGAGCGCGGATTCGCCTGTCGGCGATGTCGGGGTCTCGAACAGCAGCACCAGCCCCTTGCCGTCGGCCGGCAGCAGCGGCCGCACGCCGCCGAACCGGGTCACGTTCGCGGTCAGGAAATCGCTGTAGCCCTGCTCGTTGTACTGCGAATAGTTGCGAACCGACTTGCCCGCGGTGATCAGCGCCGTCACCGGCAAGGTGGCTCTGATCGCGGTGTTGGCAATGCCGGTCGAAACCGAAGCGGCGTAAGTGCCGTTGCCGATCGATATCGGGCTGGCAACCGGTGTCGTGTTCGTACCTGCGAGCTCCACGCGGTACGCACCGGGCAGGAGCGCATAGTTGGACGGCAGCAATGTGTAGGTCCCGGCGGGTAGTCCGGGCACGCCGGCAGGGATGGTCACCTGCTGACCGACCACCGGATCACCCGCGCCATTCTCGGGTGCGACCGGTGCATAGCCGGACTTGTAGCCAGGCAGGATGGCGTAGACCTTGTCGCTGGCCTTGCTGACAGGCGTCGTGGGGTTGGCGTTGACGAGCGGGGCGTTGAGCACGTTGATCGAACCGCCGCGTCCGGAGACGAAGCCGGCGCCGCTGAGCATGCCGCCCCCCGACATGTCGAGGATCGCGCCGCTCGCGACCTTGATCGACTGCCCATCCAGCAGGATGCCGGATTGGACCCAATTGGTGCCGCTATTTGTCAGGTCGAAGGGACGGACGCTGTTGCCGTTATAACTATAGGTGACACCGTCAACCGTACCGCCATAGGGAATGGTCAGGCCCGCCATCGATACGGAGGTCAGGCTGCCCGGCAGGATATCGACTCGTTGCGTAGAGATGCGGTTGTCGTAAGGATTGTTGTTGCCGAGCACGACAACGCCGAACGGTGCGCGGACGATGCCGCCCTGCTCGACAACAGGCGCGGCGAGCGCGAGGCTGCCGAACGCGGACAGCGGTGCGTCCGGGATCGTATCGGTGCTGCGGCCGATGGTCAGCGTGGGCGGCTGATCGGACTGCGCTGCCGTGAAATTGCTTTGCCCGGCGGTGACGACCGCGACAGCGCCTGTGGCAGGATAGATCTGGGCTGCGATGAGAGCGAGATTCCAGTCGGTCGATAACGTCGTCGCCTGCCCCGCCGCACCGCTGGCCAGGAAGCGGATATCGCCCTTGCTGGCGAACCTGATGTCGCTAAAGCCGGGCGCGTACATGCTGTTCGGCGCGGCAGCCGAGAATTGGATCAGCCCCTGAATGTCGATCTGACCGGCATCGGCCTCGAAGATCGCATTGGTCGGCAACACCGCGCTTCTGGGATTGCGGATGCTGCCGCTGATGGTGCCGTCAGGGATATTGGCGACCGATTCAGCAAACAGGATGTAGGGCGCCGACAGCTTCACGCTCCCGGTCGCGGCCGCCATCGAGGAATCGATCGGCCCGGACACCGGAGCTCCCGACGTGAACGCCGCCGCCGTCAGCGTCAGGCTGCGGCCGAGCGCGAGCGACACGTTGCCGGAGAACTGCATGTAGTCGCCGGAGATCAGCGTCAGGCTGTCGAACCCGCCGGCCTTGACCATGTCGGCGCTCACGGTGGCCTGGCCGAACGCGAGATGCGACGCATCCGTCCCCGGAGCGATGTCCGCAGGCAGCAAGGAATCCGGACGCCCCTGCACCACGGTCATCAGGCTTGGCACGATCACATTGGACGGCGCCGTGCTGTTGGGGAAGGTACTCATCTTGAAGATCGGCGTGGTGAGCGCGATCGACAAATTGCCGCCGGAAGCGCCGCTCCCGCCGGAGAAGGCGTGGATATCGCCGTCGAGATAGAGACCGCTCTGCGACGCCAGCGTAACGGAGCCGCCATTCGTCGTGACCATCTGCGGTTGGGTTGACGACGCTGCACCGCCCGCTGCCAGATCGATCGCGACGTGGGTGCCGTCTGCATTGAGTTCGGCGCCCGGGCGCAGGATCACGAAGGCGCCGCCGCCATTGATGGTGATGGCGCCGCCGTCGGTCGCTCGCCCGAACAGATGTCCTGATGTGTCGGATGCCTGATAGGCCAGACCCGAGACATCGAGCCTGGCTGCGGCATCGACCCAGACCGAAACGCCGCGGCCGTTGCCGTTCAGGTCGAAGTTGAGACCCGCCAGAACCGGCGAGCTGTAGGCATCATTGACCAAAGTGATGCTGCCGCCACGCGCAGTGAGGTTGCCGAACACGCTGATCTGGCCGAAGGCGTCGAGCGTGATGCTCTGGCCCGGATCGACGCTGATCGAGGCACCGTCGCCCACCACGATCGCGCCGCCGCCCGCGAGAGGACCGGAGCCGGATCTGACGAGCGAGCGCAGCGTGAGGCTCGCACCGCCGCGCTGGGTCACAGCGGCCTTGACCGAATCCGCGGTGAACAACGGCGGCGTCCACAGCGTCAGCGCCGATGACGGATCGCTGCCGGTAGCTGCCGCATAGCTGTTCGCCGTGAACCGGTAGACCGGCATCGCGGCCGCAATCACGGTGTTGCTGGCCACCACGACGCCGAGCCCGCCATTGATGTCGTAGCTCGAGAAGCCGGCGGTGAAGAACGCTGGATTGAGCGCCGCTGCCGGTGTGATCTGGACGGTCTGCGGCAGCACCACGCCGGCTGGAATAATGGTCCCGACCGGATAGGTCATCGGCGTGGATTGAATCGATCCTGCGGCGTAGGTGATTTGATAGGGCGTGATTGGAATGCCGTTCGGGAAGACATTGGAAGGAATGGTGGTTCCCGCCGGAATACGGCCATTGCCGCTCCAGCCAGTGATGACCGTCCCGACCGGGATCACATCGCCTGGGCTCCAATAATTCGTCCCGCCATTGCTGGTCCTGCTCTGGAGCGCATCCATGCCCTTCGGCACGGTCCAAATCGCACCGGTCGGCGCGGTCGGTACCGCTGAGATCGTGACGTCGACCGGTATCGGCGTGTCGTACACCAGCGAGGTGAAATTCAGCGTCAGCGCCGTCGGCAAGGGCTGGCCTGCGGGAATGGTCATGGCCTGCTTCAGCTTCACGGCCAAAGGCGCCGACATGCCCGCGGGCAGTACACCGCCGGCAAGTTCGGCATTCTCGCCGATCAGGATGTTGCCGGGCGTCGAGATCGTCAGCGTGCCGCCGCCGCTGACACCCCAGGCACGGATCGCGCCGTCGAGAACAAGATTTCCATCGCCCGGCGTGCCGGCGTTCTGCTGGGTGTGGCCCGCAATGATCGTGACGTTGCCGCCCTTGCCGCCCTGCGTCTTGCCGTTGATGAGAACGGCACCGCCGGAGGAGACATCGATCACGCTGCCGGCCGCGAGCGTGACGTTCTGGGTCGAATCGAAGGTGACATTGCCGCCGTCGAGCAAGCCGAGGCCCGACACACTGGTCGGATCGGTCTGCGCATTGACCCACAGGCCGCGCGTGTCGATGGTCGCGCCGGCCTCCAGCGTCAGCGTCGCGCCGCCGGTCGCGTTGGTCAGCGCGATGGTGCCGTTTGCGGTGTTGAGGATGTTGCTGACCGTGACGCTGCCGGAGCGCGCGATGATGTCGGCGGCGATATCGACGGTCGGAGCGGTCAGCCTGACCTGCGCGCCCGGCGCAAATTGCAGCGGCGCGTTGATCGAGATCTTGTTGCCGGTGTTGATGTTGAAGCCGCCGAGGCCAAAACTGTTCAGCGTCGGCGCATCGAACCAGGCCGTGTTGGCACGGTCGGACGGCAGCGCGGAGGTCAGGCCGAGATTGCCTGAGACCGGCGCGACGTTACCGAACGTCACGTTGGTGTTGTAGGCGTTGGAGAGTCCATAGCGATCGTACTGCCCAAGCGCCAGCGTGCCGGCGAGCGGCACGGTGGTCTGCGTCAGCTTGTAGCCGTCGCTGATGCCGGCCGGACGCTTGGCAAGCTGCTGCTCGCCGTCGATCACGTTGGCGAGGATCGTGCCCTCGAACACCGAGGTCGGGGTCGAAAGGAGGAGGCTGCCGGCGTCGCGGCCCATCGTGTAGCCGTTTTCCCAGCGGCTGCTGCCCTTGCCGAACGGGCTGAGATAGACCTCGACGACGCCCCAATGCGCGTGATTGACGATGAAGCCGTTCGCCACCGCGACATAGGTCAAATAGGACGGCGCATTGTCGGCACTGTAGATGCGACCGTCACTGCCGAGCAGCAGCGTCTGCCGCACATAGCCGCTCTGATATTGCACCGCGCCGCCGGAGATGTTGAAGAGCGCGCCTTGCTGCGCCACCACTTCCGGCGCCGACAGCGTGATGGTGCCGCCGACCGCGGTCCATTCGCCGATCTTGTGGCCGGTGTTGTTGAGATAGCCGGAGACTTCGAGCAGTCCGCCCGCGGTGTAATAGCGGTCGGTCGCATAGCCGCCGGTGCCGGCCGGCACCAAAGTGAGATCACGGGCATCGATCCACATGTTGCTGTTGAGCAGCGTGCCGCTGTCGCGGTTCTGCGGGCTGTCGCGCAGCTCGTTGCCCTGGACATTGACCTTGATCGCATTGGCCGACACCGGCAGCACGGTGCCGGTGGTGCCGGAGACGTCGATGACAGAGCCGGTTTCGGCGAACACCCGCTTACCGGCGGAGGCCGTGACCTGGCCGCCCTGCGCCATGGTCAGCGAGCCGTTCCTGAAGTCGATGGTGCCGCCGGTGACGATCTCGATGCGCGACTGATCGGGGCGATCCACCAATGTCGAGAGGTTGTCGAACTGGCCGGTCGCCAGCAGATTGGGCTTGGCCGAGGCGATCAGCGCATCGCGCTGCGAATTGAACGCGGTCGCGGTCGGATCGATGCCCGAGACCAGCGCGGCCGCGGCATCGGTCTCCGGCAGGATCAGGCTGATGCCGTTACTGGTCAGCGTAACGCTGCCGCTTGTATCGGACGCCGAGTTGAGCAGATGAATGGTGCCGCGCTGGTTGACCGAGGTGGTGGAGACGAGGATGCCGTCCTGGGTGACGGCATGGCCGGCCAGAGTGATGTCGCCCTGCTGGGCCAGCACCAGGCCGGTGTTGGTGACCGTGCCGCTGCTGCTGCCGCTGCGCAGCAGCGGCGCGATCTCGTTGCCGCGTGTGGTCGAGTTCTGGTTGGCGTTGGTGCCGTAACCGGCGCGCAGGATGAAATCGTCGCCGGCCGCGAACTGGGTCTGGCCCTTCGGCGTAGTGATGGCGCCGGCGTTGTTGACCTCGGTGCCCATCAGCAGCACGAAGCCGCCGCCCGCCGTCACCGAGGACGGCGCATTGGTGGTGATCAGCGCGCCGCTCTCGACCACGATCTTGCCGCCCGCGCCGGTGAAGTTCGGCACATAGACGTTGCCGCTCTGGCTCGCATAGATGCCATTACCGAACTGGCCGTCGGTGATGTTGGCGCTGGAGGCGATCAGCGAGCCGACATTGATCTGGCTTGCGCCGCCGAAGATGATGCCGTTCTGGTTGATCACCAGCACCTGGCCGGGAGCGGTGATGCGGCCGAGGATCTGGCTCGGCCCGGTGTTGCCGACGACGCGGTTCAGCGCGGTCCAGTTGCCGGCCTGCTGGTTGAAGTTGAGCGTGGTCTGGCTGCCGACGTTGAAGCTTTGCCAGTTGAGGATTGCCTGCGGCGCGGTCTGGTTGACGGTCACCGTGGTCTGGCCGCCGCTCGCGGTCTGGCTCGGCAGCGCGGCGCCTTGCCAGAGGGCCGAGCCGGGCACGGCGCCCGGTGCAACCTGAAGCCCGCCCACGGCAAGACCGTTCGGCACCGCCACCTGCGGCAGCGTGGTGGATCGCTGCGAGGCGGCAGCCGCGCCGCGGGCCGCCGCCTGCGCGGCCTGTAGCGCCTGGATGGCCTGGGTCGCCCGGGTCAGCGCGCCCTGGCTCTGCCTCGCGACTTCGGTTGCCTGCTGGGCCGCGGCGGTGGCGCCGTCGCTGGCGATCGTCGGCGCCGAATTGATCGCCCCGAAATTGCCGAACGGCCGCGCGGATGCATCCTCGAGCCCGGTCAGCAGCAGCGCCAGCGTGCTGGTTCCAGCGAGCAGCATCGAGCGGGACACCAATCCGATCCGCTGCCGCGGCGGAAGCGGCGCAACCCGGCGCTGAGCGAGGCGGGAACGGCGGGCAACGCGCTGACGAGACGGCATGGGATGTCCCCTGGGAACAACGGACGGAACGTTTGCGCAGATCGGATCTGCGCAGGCGCCCGTCACGCGGCTGAACCGCATGCCGGGCTTCTCGTCCCCAAGGACGCCATCTGATCGGCGGGACCGAACAACAAAATCACGGGCCGCATCACAATTCCCGCGCACACGCGGTGCACGCTTTCATGGCTCGCCAAACATCAGCTCAGCAGCACGATGCCGCCCGGCAGATGTCGCGCCTTCGCGCCGAAAATCTGCTGGAACATGGTCAGAATGCCATCGACATTGTCGATGCGGAACCGGCCGTTGACGAGACGGCGCTCCAATTCCGCATTCGTCACCATGACCTTGCCCGACCGGTAGCGATTGATCTCCGTCACGACGTTACGGAGCGGCGCGTCATGAAAGATCAACATTCCGTCGCGCCACGCGGTCACCTCGGCGGGATCGACCGACATCGGCGCGGCGAGGCCGAGCGCCGCATAGCTGACCTGCTGCCCCGCACGCAGCGTCGCGACAGAGCTGTGACGGTTGACCCGCACCTCGCCATCGAGACAGGTCACCACGCAGGTGCTGCGCTGGTCATGGCGGACGTTGAATTGAGCCTGGTGCGCGCGCATCTCGCCGTCGCCGGCAACGACGCGCACCTCGCGGCTCGCAGAGCCCGCCGCGATCACCGCTTCCCCGGTCAAAATCTCGATGCGGTCCTGGCTGGCGTCGTCCGATCGAACATTGACGCTGGTTCCGGTGTTCAGCGTCACCTTGACGCCGCCATCGATCGTCAGCTTGCGCTGCTCACCGGCAGCGGTGCGATAATCCGCCATGACGTCCTGCAGCGACGGCCACAGCTGCAGCGGAGGCGACACCACGAGATACGCGGCCGCCGTTGTCGCCAGCGCGCCGCCGAGCACCGCCCGCCGCGTCATTCGCGGCTGTGGCCTTGCCGCAGCCAGGATGGAATCGCCGCGCCGCTTCAGCAGGTTGGCGCCGGCCGGGCCGAGCTGATCCCACAGCAGGCTGGCCTGCGCCAGCGCCTCCGAATGGGCGCTGCTCTGGTTTCCCCAGCGCTTGGTTTCCTCGATGTCCCGCCGGGTGGCCTGCCCCGAACCGAGCCGCTGGACGCGCGCAAGCGCCTCGCGCTCGATCGCGGTCAGCTCCTCCGGCGGTTCGTCGCTACGTGTCATCGATCGGGCGTTTCTTTCAGAATCACTTCCATCCAAATGCGCAATACTCTCTGACGTTCTCACATCAGGACGTTTCCCGCGGTGCCGGACCGAAACGCCTCGTGACTTTTTTACCAAACCGCTTGGCGCAATGTTCGAGCGCGGCTTTCAACTCGAGCTCCACCAACCGCTGGGAAACCCCAAGACGCTCGGCGATTTCCCGGAGCGGGGTACCCTCCAGGCGGGATGCCAGCAGGATCGTCCGGCGGCGCGGCGTCAGCTCCTCGAGCACCTGCTCGAGGCGCGCAATCTGCTCGCGCGATTCGACCTCCCGCTCCGGCCCGGGCGCCGCGTCGACGATCTCGAGCATCGGCTGCACCTCGAACCGCTTGATCCGCCGCGTCTCCTGGCGCTCCCGGCTGATCGCAAGATTGAGCGCGCTGCGCAGCAGATAGCCGATCGGGCTGTCCACCACGCCCGGGCCGTTCTTGTCACGAAGGTGCAACCAGGTCTCGTGCAGGGTTTCGCGCGCTTTCTCGTCGCCGAGCCGCCTTGCGAGGCGGCGGCGAAGCTCGTCGTAGCGCTCGACGAGCACCTGCCTAAGCGTCGTCCAGGTGGTTTCCGTCATCGCGCAACCAGTCCCTGGCGCTGCGGCTCACGTGCAGCGCAGTCGCCGGTCTCGGAAGGCGGCCGCGGCGAAACCGCCATCATGACGGGCTGCGGCATGTCCGGTGGCGGCGGCCGGCCGATCACGACCGCACGCAACATGGCGGCGATCGCCCGGTCGCGCGCGCTGTCGTCGGTCGAGCCAAGCAGTTGGGGCTGCAGCACTTCACCGCCATGCCCGATCCAGAACCTGAACTTGATCCGATATCCTCCCGGCGTGGTCAGCGCGGATCGGCAGAATGCATCCTCGACGCTGCTCTGGACGACCGCAAGATAGGGCATGAAGCTGCGCATCGACGTGGTCTGCGGCGTGGTGGCCGCGGGCACGATCGTGAAGGCGTTGGTCGCGGCATAGACCGCGACCAGGCCGGTCCCTTCGAGCAGAAGCTGCAAAGCCATGTCAGGCGCCATCGATCCCTTGACGGCCTGTGCGCGGCGTCCTCCGGCCAGCGTGGCGTCGTAGACGACCTGCAGACCTGTCGCCGCGCTGTAGGCATCGAGCGCCGAGACCAAGGGCTGCCCCCCGATATCGAAGTCGACCGTTGCCGGCGTTCGAACTGATTCAGGACCCCCCGCCATCGCTACCGTCTGGATATTCCCGGCAACGAGAGTGCCTATGACCAGGGCGAGAAAGCGCTGCCACATCCGATCATGCTTTGCGCGCAGCTCAATCTTCCGACCAACAAAGTGCATGAGGCGCCGCCTTGATCCCCAAGCCCCAGCGGAACAGCACGATCCATCGGCGATCGATACAGCCGTTCGTCAAGTCAGCGGCAGGCGCAACATAGAAAGAGATTATGACAATCTGCTAACACGGGCGTCGACCGCGCAAGACCGCACCTTGCGCCGCAGCCGGCGCCATCCGATCACGATACCGCTGATCGAGACGACCGTGCCGACCACGGACAGCAGCCACACCACGACGTCGCGCGCCGGCCAGATGCGCAGCAGCAACGGGAAGTCGAGGCTGTGCAGCGCGTTGAACAGCCAGCGATACGATCGTCGGCTGTCGTCGCTGCGGTCGAGGATCTCGGCGGTGACCGGAGAGATGTGCAGCCAGGTGTGGGCCGGATCGTCGAAGCCGATCCGCAACACCGGAAGCTCGCGCTGATGATGCAGCGTGTACCAATACGCATCCGGCTCATCGAGTTGATGCACCGATGTCATCGCAGCGCCCGGCATCGCGCGTCGGGCGGCCGCGATGATCTCGTCCCGCGGGAGCGCCACGGGCGCGCCGGTTGCCGGATCGGCGAGGCTGCGACGGCCGCTGCTGTCGTCGAGCAACATCAGCGGGCGTCCGCCGATCCAGACGAAGCGCGCCTCCACTGCCGATATCGACGGCGGCGACCGGAACTCGGCGACGATGTCGGGCGCATCATGGCCGCTGTAGCCGGTCGCGATCTCACGCGTCATGCCGCGCCCGGAGAACGCACCGCCGGGATTGAGCGACAGCCAGCCGCTGAACATCCAGGTGAAGACGAAGATGCCGCCGACGAGGCCCGCGATATGATGCCAGCCCATCCAGCCGCGATAGGGCGAGACGGCGCCATCGGCGTAGCGGCGCGTCAGCCGCAGCCGGAGAATGCCGATCCAGAATCCGGTGACCGCGACCACGAGGCAGATGCCCGAGATCCACAGCACGACGTCCCGCCACAGCGGGCCGTCCTTGCGCAGCACGGTCGGATAGATCCAGTGCGGGATCGATCCGAGCCAGTTCCAGATCCGTTCGCGCCGCGTGGTATCGAGCGCGATCTCGCCGCTGCGCGCGGAGACGTAGAGCTCGGTGCCGTCGGCATCACCGAGGCCGATCCGATAGAGCGGCCGCAACGGATCGAAGCGCGCGGTGACCGACCATTGATCGCGCGTCACCGTGTCGAGCAATTGTGGCTGCGCCGCATGCGAGTGATGGCCGGCGATCGCAAGCGCCTGATCCGGCGTGATGTGATCGATCACGCGGCCATCGGTCGCCGAGATGGTGCCGGCGGCGCCCTTCCAGCCGGTCACGCGATAGACCGGCGTATCATCCATCATCGAGAGCCGCAGGTCGCGCGGATAATGCTCTGCGCCCGCAATCGCCATCGCGCGATCCGGCGCGACCTGCACCTTGTTCCAGAGAATGAGCGGGAGCGCAGCGAGGCGCTCGCCGTCGGTGAGGCGTGGAAACGCGACATACATCATGACGAGGCCCGAGATGAACCACATCGCGAACAAGAGGCACGTCGCAATGCCGATCCAGCGATGGACGACATAGAGCCACCGCCGCCCTCGCCGGATCAGAGCCTTGCGCATGGTCAGAACTTCACGTTGACGGACAGTTCCGCCGTGCGCGGCATGCCCAGCAGCCACTGCCCCGTGCCGTTCGCGGTCACCGCGTAGACCTGGTCGAACAGATTGTAGACACGGAAGGCAACCGTCGTGCGATCGTCCGGTTTCCACCTGATGCCGCCATTGACCACATTGTAGCCCGGCCGCCTCTGGGTGTTGGCGAGATCGGAGTACATCGCGCCGACGATCTGCACGCCGCCATAGACCGACCAGTTGGGCGCGAAATCCCAAGTCAGCCAGACATTGGAGACCTGCTGCGGCACGTTGACCGGGACATTGCCGGCATAGCTGACGATCTTGCCGCCGACCAGCTGGCTGTTGTTGTCGTATTTGGCGCGCAGCAGCGCCGTATTGGCGTCGATGCGCCAGCCGTAGTCGAGCGCGAGCCCGACCGAGGCCTCGACGCCACGCGATGATTGCTGCCCGACCTGGAGCGAGTATCCGGGATTGCCGGGATCTGCGATGAGCAGATTGTTCTTGACGATCTCATAGCCCGCCAGCGTCCACTCGCCGCGTCCGCCCAGGAACGACTGCTTGACGCCGATCTCGGTCTGCTTGCCGCTGGCGAGCTGGAAGTTCTTCTGCGAAGCAGACAGCGAGATGAGATTGCCGACCGGGTCGACGCCGACCGCATACTGGCCGTAGAGCGCGAGGTCCTTGATCGGTTCGTACACGAGGCCGGTGCGCCAGCTGGTACCCGACAGCGTGGTTTCGAAACTGTTCCCCGGTATCTTGTAGTCGGTGCGATCGATCTCGGGTCGGTCGTATCGGACGCCGGTAACGAGCGACAATTGATCGGTCAGCTTGAGCCGGTCCTCGGCGAACAGCGCGTATTGATTGACGATCGAATTGAAGCCCGGCGCGGTCGCCGTCGTGGTTGCAAAAAACGACCCGGGATCGAACACATACGGGTTCACCGACGACGCGCCGCCATAGGGTGAGTTGTTGGTGTGGAAGAACTCGATGTGATTGACGTCGAAGCCGGCGACGAACTGGTTCGCAAGGCCGAAGATGTGACCGCTGAACGTTGCGTCCATCCGGTTACCGGACTGCTTCTGGTCGTGGAAGATCTCGATATAGCTGGAGCGGTCGATCAGCTGCGTCTTCGGATTCCAGGTGTAGTTCTCGATGTCGCGCCAGTGCCGCTCGCTGGTCAGGTAATAAAGCGTGTTGTTGACCTTGATGCCGTCGGCGACATCCCACTCGGTCTTGAACTGGGTCCAGCTGTCCTGGTAGCGGATCGCGCTGTCGGAGGCGTTGTAGTTCTTGAAGCGCAGCGCGTCCTGGATCGCGCCGTTGATCAACGGCGTGCCGAAATAGCGCGACGGGCTGCGATCGGCATAATCTTCCGACAGCGTGAAGGCGAGATTCTCCGACGCCTGCACGCGCACGGCGGCCGACACCGCCGCATTCGAGGTCTTGTCGCGATCGACCCAGCCGTTCGACATGTTGCCGGTGGCGTTGATGCGATACGACACATTGGGATTGATCGGACCGGTGCTGTCCTACCGACAGCCGCCGCGTCATGTTGCTGTCGAGCGAAACCTCGGCCTCGTTGTAGGGCGTGTTCTGCGGCTTCTTCGGGATCACGTTGATGACGCCGCCGATCGCGCCTTCACCGTACAGCACCGAGGCCGGGCCGCGCAGCACTTCGATGCGCTGCGCCGACCAGGTGTCGTAGGGGAACGTCAGGGTGCCGGAGCCGATATAGAAGCGCGAGCCGTCGTAGAGCGTCATCACCGAGTTGCTGCCGGCAAAGCCGCGGGTGCTGAACGACAGGCCGCCATTGCCAGGCGCAGGCGTTGCGATGAAGCCGGCCGCGTTCTGGGTAACGGCATCGAGCACACTATGCTGGCCGCGTTCGGCGATGGTCTGCGCGGTGATGATCTCGACGCTCGCCGGCGTCTGCAGCGGCGTCAGGTTGAGGCGGCTGCCGGTGCCGCCTTGCGTGGTGGCATTGAGTGTCGGCGAAGCCGCCCCCGATGCGCCCGACGCTGCGGCGCGCGGCGCGCCGCCGGCTGCCGCGGCCGTTGCCGGCCTGGCGCGCTGCCGCGCGGTCGCGGTGTTGCTGCTTCGCGCCGCGGGTTTGGGCTTCGCGGATGCCGATGGTGCGACCTCGATCGGATCGAGCGTGGTGGGTGGAGCTGTTTGTGCTGAAGCTTCAGCCGGCAGCAACAATGATGACAAGGAGCAGACGAGACCGAGGCGCCAGTTGCGCGCAACGGAAGAAGACGAGGACATGAAACGACTCGCGGTAACGTGGCACGTCACCGCGAACGCGGACTGGCGCATTGCCGGAAAGGCAGTGCTCCGATCCCACCAGGACGCCCCCGCCCGATGTGCTCGCGTGTGACCACGACTGACGGCAGGTCTCCTGGCTCACGGGTCATCGCCTGTTGACGCCTTCCCGAGCTGAGTAGCCCAGTGGCAAATTGACGAAAGGCTCGCCGTTTACAGTTGCGGGGACAGCTGCGGCATTGGGTTACCCTCGCACCGCATTCCCTTTTGATCCCCGAAGGGAACCGTCGCCGAAATTGATAGGAGGTGCCGGCTGGGCTGTCAATTCGATGCGATTGTCGCACGCATGCTTTGCGCGATTGTGCTGCGGCGATGACACAGCCGTTTGCTGACGCGGAGGCTTATTGTCCCGTCATCCTGCTTCGACGCATCCCTGCATGATCTCATCGATCTCGGCACGCGAGAGCGCTCCCATCTCGGCGATGAACACTAGCCGCGTGCGCGGTACACCGGGCGCCGGGACACCGCCTGCAGCCAGCTTCGCGCGGCCGCCGGCGAGTTGAAATACCGTCAGCCGTCCGGGCTGCTCCACCGTCTCGAACAATCCCTTCGCCCGCGCCAGCTTCGGCGCCAGTTTGCCGATCGCCTGCTGCAGGCGCGGCAGAAGCACCGGCCGCTCCGAGGTCCAACTCAGCGTCTCGAAGCGATCGGTCGCCGGCCGTCGCGGCGCGGGCTCGCGCGGCGCCGGCACATGATCGAGATCAGCCGGAAACAGCAGCGCGGCCGGCACCTCGCCATGCAGGGTATCGACCACCACGGCCGCCGGACGCACCGTCCGCACGGCGGCGCGAATCGTGGCGCAGGCGGCGGCATCGGCGAGATCCACCTTGCTCAACGCCACCACATCCGCCGCCCGCAGCTGCGAGCGCAGCAGTGCATCATCCAGCGCTGTCACCGGTTGCGTCGCATCGACCACGCAGAGCACCGTCTCCAGCGGCGCCTCCCTCCAGATCACCGGATCCATCAGATTGCGCACGATGTCGGCGGGATCAGCGATCCCGCTGGTCTCGATCACGATGAACTCCGGACGCGGATCACGCCGCAGCAGGGTTGCGAGCGTGCGCAGCAGGTCGCCCTCCAGCGTGCAGCAGATGCAGCCGTTGCTCAGGCTGACCACGCCATCACTGGCGCCGGCGATCAACTCCGCGTCGATGTTGATCGCGCCGAAATCGTTCACAACGGCGGCGATGCGCTTGCCTTGCGCATGGGCCAGCAGATGGTTGACGACCGTGGTCTTGCCGACCCCGAGGAAGCCCGCGACCAGCAGGATCGGGACCGGCACGTCAGCCCCCGGTGACCGGCCGGCGCACCGGCCGGCCGGGCCGCGCCGCGACATCGAGCACGCCGTCATTGATCAGCGGCTGGCCGCTGACCACGAGGTGCCGCACACCTTCCGCCGGACGGTTCATCGCCGAGAAGGTCGCACGGTCGCTTAGCGTCTCATAGTCGAACGCGACGATGTCGGCGTCGGCGCCCGCCTGCAGCCTGCCCTTGGCGCGCATCGCCGGCGTGCTCGCCGACAGGATCTCGGCCGGAATCAGCGCGCATTTGCGGATGCCCTCGAGCAGCGACACCTTCTTGCGCTCGCGCACCCATTCGCGGATGAAGCGGGTGAAGCAGCCCGCCGAGCGCGGATGTGAGGTGGCATCGTCCGGCAGCGGCCAGGCGTCGCCGGTGTAGGGGCGGCCGTCCGACAGCGTCCACGGCATCGCGTCGGAGGCGATCGCACCGCCCGGATACAACACCGCCATGTCGAGCAGATCGCGATGATGCGCGTTGTTCTCGATGTCGAGCACATGCCACAGCACCAGCGTGGAGGGCTCAGCGGCCTGGGCCGCCAGCAACTCCTCGCGGCTGCCGAAGCGATGCCCGTCGGTGACGCGCTGCACCGAATCATAGCCGAGGCCGTTGCGCTCCTCGAATTTGGGATCGCTGAAGAAGGTCGCCGCCAGCACGGTCGAGCCGGTGCCATAAGGATAAGCCTCCACCGTGATCGGCAGGCCCTGCGCCTGCGCTTTCGCGATCAGCGCGACGCAGCGCTCGATGTCGGTCTTGCTCGACGAGTTGAAGTGGCAGATGTGCATATGCGCGCCGGTGGCGCCGGCATAGCCGATCAGGCGGATATAGGCTTCGGCCGCGCTCTCGGGATCGATCCGCGACATGTAGGCGACGTGGGTGAAGGTCGGCACCGCGTGATCGGCGGCGAGCTGGCACACCGCGGTCAATTCCTGCACGCCGGCGCCGGGGGCATAGGCGTTGAGAATGCCGATGCCGATGCCGCCCTCGTTCAGGCCGTTGGCGAGACGCTCGAGGATGCCGGCGACCTCGCCGTCGGTCGCCACGTTCTCGATCCAGCGGCGATCGCGCATCGCCGCGCCGAACGATTCCAGCGAGCTTTCCGAATTGGAGCCGGTCATCGCGCCGATCCGTGCGAAGGCCCAGTTGGTCGCGGCGCCGTAATTCAGCACCCGCCCCTTCTCGGCCTGGCGCTTGTACCAGGATGCCACCGGCAGCACGCCGGCCTCGAGGTCGAGCGATGTCGTCACCCCGTCGAACGCCTGCATGCGATCGGCCGGAATGGTCTGGCCATGCGCGTGCAGGTCGATGAAGCCCGGCGCGACTACGAGGCCGGTCGCGTCGATCTGGCGCTCGGCGCCGCCAAGGCCGGTGCCGACAGCAGCGATCTTGCCGTCGACCACGGCGACGTCACCGATCGCGTCCATCCCGCTGGCCGGATCCACCACCCGGCCGCCGCTGATCACCAAACCACCCATCTCGCCACTCCCCGCATTGCCCGAAACCGACCGGTCTCATTTCGGGCACAGAGAAGCGCATCACACGCATCACAGCAACCGGGCCAGGGTTGTGGCGACATGCTCTGGCGGAATATCCGCCGCGCCGTGACGGCGATTGCAGGGGAGCCGCTGCCTACGTTCCGGTTGCACGCCGCGACGGCAACCCTCGCCAGAGATCGTTGCCCGGCTTGATGCGGCCCGCCAGCAGTTTCGGCGGCGTGCTCTCCTTGGCGATCGCCGCCTCGAACGCACGCTTGAGCCTGACATTGTCGATCTGCGCCAGGAATCGCCGAATCACGGCGGCCCGATCCACTCCCCGGCCCGAGATCGCCGCGCACAGCTCCGCGGTCGTCCTGCGGAAGAAGTGGAAGGCATCATCGGCCGCACCGCCGAGCCGGTCGACCTCGCCGGCGACGCCGAGCGCGTGGATCCGATCGTCGTCATCGAGCGTCACGGCAAAGCGCAGCACCGCAAGCTGCCAGGCACAAAGCAGCCTGCTCTCCGGTTCGCTCACCATCTCGCGCATCAGTCGAACACCCCGCGCGACTGAGCTGCCTCGGTTGTCGAGGGAGGTCCGGCGCGGCGCGACTATCCTTGCGCGACAATAGGTTTTCGAGGGGAGCGCGCCGGCGATCGCATAGGAATCGCATAGACGGAGCGCGCGGAGTCCGATCCGCTCAGATGCCCTCGAACTGCAAGCGCGCCAGCCGCGCATAGAGGCCGCCCACGGCGACCAGCTCGGCGTGCGTGCCCTGCTCGACGATCCTGCCCTGGTCCATGACAAGGATGCGGTCGCAGGACAGCACGGTCGCCAGCCGATGCGCGATGACCAGCGTGGTGCGGTGGCGCATCAGTTCCTCCAGCGCGGTCTGCACCAGCGTCTCGCTCTCGGCGTCGAGCGCCGAGGTCGCCTCGTCGAGCAGCAGCAGCGGCGCATCGCGCAGGATCGCGCGCGCGATCGCGATGCGCTGGCGCTGGCCACCGGACAGCGTCACCCCGCGCTCGCCGAGCTGGGCGTCGAAGCCATCAGGCAGGCGGCGCAGGAATTCGGTGGCATGCGCGAGCTCGGCGGCGCGCTCGACCTCGGCATCGGTGGCATCGGGGCGGCCGAACCGGATGTTCTCGCGAGCGCTCGCGGCGAACACCACGGAATCCTGCGGCACCAGCGCGATCCGCGCCCGCACCTCGGCCGGATCGGCCTGCCGGATCGGCACGCCGTCGAGCGAGATGGTGCCCGATTTCGGATCGTAGAAGCGCAGCAGCAGATGGAACAGCGTGCTCTTGCCGGCGCCGGAGGGGCCGACGATCGCGACCTTCTCGCCTGATCGGACCGAGAGCGACACGCCGTCGACCGCCAGCGCATGGGGCCGGGTCGGATAGGCGAAGCTGACATTATCGAAGCCGACATCGCCGCGCGCCGGCTGCGGCAGCGCGCGCGGCGAGGGAGGCGCTGCGATCTGCGGCCTGACGCGCAGGATCTCGAACAGCCGTTCGGCGGCGCCCGACGCGGCCGAGACCTCGCCCCAGACCTCGCTGAGCTGGCCGAGGCCGCTGGCCGCGAAGGCCGTATAGAGAATGAACTGGCCGAGCCGGCCCGGACTGATGGTGCCGACCAGCACGTCGTGCGAGCCGACCCACAGGATCACGACGACGCTGGCGAACACGATGAAGATGACGATCAGGGTCAGCACCGCGCGCGCCTTGGTCGAGCTGCGCGCGGCCTCATAGGCCTGCTCGACCTCGCGGCTGAAGCGCGTCCGGGCGAGCCGCTCGCCGGTATAGGCCTGCACGGTGCGGATCGCGTTGACCAGCTCGGACGCGTAAGCGCTGGCATCGGCCAGCGTGTCCTGGGCGTTGCGCGACAGCCGCCGCACCCAGCGGCCGAACGCGACCAGCGGAATCACGATGATCGGGATCGCGAGCAGCACGAAGCCAGACAACCTTGGGCTCGTGATCACCATCATCGCGGCGGCGCCGAAGAACAGCATCACATTGCGCAGCGCGATCGAGACCGAGGCGCCGACCGCGGACTTGATCTGCGTGGTATCGGCGGTGAGTCGCGACACCAGTTCGCCCGAGCGGGCCGAATCGAAGAACGAGGGCGACAGCGAGATCAGATGCGCGAACACGTCGCGCCGGAGATCGGCGACGATGCGCTCGCCGATCGTCATCACGAGATAGTAGCGCGAGGCGCTGGCGCAGGCGAGCACCGCGACCACCGCGATCATCACGCTGAAATAGCTGTTGATCATCGCGATGCCTTCGGGCGTGAAGCCGAGGTCGATCATCCGCCGCACCGCGACCGGCACGACCAGCGTGGTGATCGCCGCAATCGTCAGCGAGATCAGCGCCAGGATCGCCCGCCCCTTGTAGCGCGCCACATAGGGTGCGAGCGCAAGCAGGGGGCGCAAACGCGCACGGCTCTTCGCCGGCTCCGCGATCTGGCTCTCGATCAAGGCTTCCTCATCGAGCAGCGCGTCGCGCGGAGGCTCGGGGGCGCCTCGAGGGGTCTCAAGCTGTTCGGCTGCACTCATTATTCTTAGACCGGTTCTATCGCCCCCCACATAGGCCCGCCGACCCCCGGCTGGCAAATCCGGTAAAGTCCCAATGCGGTGATGGGCTTAAGCCCTTTCTTGGCTTGTTTTGGGGGTCTCCATGGGTTATAGAGCCGCCCAAATCCCGTATCCCAGACATCTTGAGACGGGCGCCGGCGCGCCGAAGGAACTGTCATGAAAGCCGATATTCATCCGAATTATCATACGATTAAGGTCGTCATGACCGACGGCACCGAGTACCTGACCCGCTCCACCTGGGGCAAGGAAGGCGACACGCTGAACCTCGACATCGATCCCAAGTCGCATCCGGCCTGGACCGGCGGCACCCAGCAGCTGATGGACCGCGGCGGCCGCGTCTCGCGCTTCCAGAAGAAGTTTTCGGGGTTCCTCAAGAAGGACTAAAGTCCGCTTCGAGATTGCCTTCACTGTCGAATGCAAAACGCCTTCGTTTCGGAGGCGTTTTTGTTTTGGGGGGCGGCCGTCGGTCGGCAGAGAATATGCGACGCGCTTGTGCCCACCATCGTCGTCCCTGCGAAAGCATGGCCTTCGCCGGGACGATAGGGAGTGTGTGGCACGCTCGCGACGTCCAGAGACGCAGGGCTTGCGTTCAACCGGAACAGACAACCTGCGGCAGGTCCGACCTAGCGCGGACGTTTTGGTCGCTTGAGCTCGGCGACCTTGAACTTCCCAGCGGCCTGCAGACTGCTGCAAAGCCACCAGGCCCGATTGCGATACTCGCCCAGGAACCACTTGGTCTCGACGCAATCCACATAGGATTTGTAGGTCAGATTGTCGCGGCATGTTGCCGAGAACGGTCCATAGGTTTGTCCGCCACCCGACTCGCTGCACCCCACCCAGGGGTCCTTGCCGTGCGGCATGCTCGACTCGCAACCACCATTGCAATTGCTGGCGACCTTCTCCAGCGCGGCAATCCTGCCCATCACGGAATCCGGCGACGGCGCGCGCGCTGACGATGACGACGTCTGAGCGGTTCTCGATCTCCGGTGCGATGCCCCTGCGGTCGCCGCCTGCGTCGGCCGATTTGGCCGTACCGCCGGCTTCGGCGCTTCGACCGTGATGGAAGGAAGCGGCTTGGCGGAATCGGTTTGTGACGCCGCCGGGCCGCACAGCACGACGCTCGACAAGACAGCGGCAGCTGAAGGCGCGACAAAGCGTGACGACAATCTCATGACATGCCCTCCCAAATGCGGGACGGAACAGCCGTCCCGAGAAGCGCACGGTACCATACATCCCGGATTGCGCTACCGAGGGTTGAGGATCTTTCCGCCGATTACCAGCCGTTTCCGAGATTGATGAAGACCCGCCCTGGATCCACGGAAGCAGCTCGTAGCGCAGGCCGGCGAAGCCGTTGTCGCCCTCCTTGCCATTGATCGACAACGCCTGCGCCTAACGATCCCCGAACGCCAGCCGTGCGCCGAGCGCGACCAGGATGCTGCCGCCGATCCGCTGCATGATCCGCTGCGAGGTGCGCGAGCGTTGCAGCTTCGACATCACGGCGCTGGCAAAGAACACGCAGACGATATCGACCGCTGAGAAGGTCAGGTTGACCGTCGTACCGAGCAGGAGCAGCTGGGCCCAGACCGGCAAGCTTGCCGTCGCGTCGACGAACTGCGGCAGGAACGCCAGGAAGAAGATCGCGGTTTTCGGATTGAGCACCTCGACGACGATGCTTTGCGCGAAGGCGCGCTCCGCGGAGAGCGGCGCCAGCTCGGGGCGCCTCGTCGTGTTACGATCACGGAACAGCGACAGGCCGAGCCAGACCAGATAGGCCGAGCCGGCGAGCTTCATCGCGGTGAATAGCGGCGGCACCGCGTGAAACAGCAGTGCAAGGCCGGCAGCCGCGGCGATGACATGGACATAGCCGCCGAGATGCAGGCCGAGCGAGGCCATCAGCCCCGCGCGCCGGCCGCCCGCGAGCGTGCGGGCGGCGGCGTACAGCATGGCCGGCCCCGGGATCAGCGCGAAGGTCGCGGTCGTGATCGCGAAGGCAAGGTACAATTCCATCGTGTGCTTTATCTCAGTTCGCCGGAATCAGCGCCGCGACCTCACGGTCATGAGGATTGTCGCTTTCGCCGAGCCCCGCGATGACGCCGGCGCGATCCTCGAGCTTGCGGTTCTGGCTCATCTTCTTCTTGGCGTCGATCCGGCTGATCGGCATCCGGAAGCCGACGATGCCGCGCAGCTGCGCCTTGATGAAATCATCGGGCGCATCGCTGACCTGCCAGGCTTCCTTGCGCGAACTCTCGTGCAGCCTGGTCAACCGGGTGACGACGTCGAGCAGACGGTCGGCATCCTCGAAGAACTCGGCCACCCCATAGGCGTGCACGGCGACGTAATTCCAGGTCGGCACCACCTTGCCGTGCTCGGCCTTGGTCACATACCAGGACGGCGTCACATAGGCGTCGGGCCCCATGAAGATCGCCATCGCCTCGCCGACAGCGGGCAGCTTCCACTGCGGATTGGGCCGTGCGACGTGACCGTAGAGCGTGCCGTAATCGCCCTCGTCTTCACTGAGGATCAGCGGCAGCGGCGTACCAATCAGGCCGTCCGCGGTCGCGGTGACCAGCGTCGCGAGCCGTGAGGCCCGCATCGCGGCGTGGATCGGGCCGAGCTCTTCCATCTTGAAATGCAGCGGCAGGTACATGGACAGACCTCTTCGACCTCATCGATTGCTGCTCGCACAATAGCGCAGAAGTGGCCTATGATAAGAGCCACTTTCACGACCTGCGATAGAAGCGGCAACTCTCAGCAGCTCGGGGCATGTGCCATGACCGATGATTTTCGGTACTCGATCGATCTGTCGATGGCACAGGCGAGAGCCGAGAAGGTCATCGAATGCATGAAGCGGCTCAGGGACCAGCACGATCTCCGCCGCTTCGAATACACCAACCACCTCCGGGTTGCTCCGACGGAGATACCCCACAGTCACCCGGTGCTAACGCTCAACACCGCCTCGCACGATCCCGAGGCGATCCTCTGCGAATACCTGCATGAGCAAATGCATTGGTATCTGGTGAGATTGGACTGTGCGAGCGAAGGCGCGCCAGTGATCACCGCGCTGAAGCAGCGCTACCCGGAAGCGCCGGTCGGATTTCCGGACGGCGCGAACGATGAATACTCAACGTACTTGCACCTGCTGGTGAACTGGCTGGAGATCGAAGCGGCGTCACAGGTTATCGGACGCGAGCGCGTGATGGAGATCGTCGGCCGCAAGCACTATTACCAGTGGATTTATCGCACCGTGCTGTCCGACCGGGACAGCCTCGAAGCGATGTTCCTGACGCACGGCATCGTGCCGATCGCGCCCGCCCCGGTAACGATCCCTCTCGCTGATCCTACTGCTCGAACGCCGCCTTGAGGCGGTTGAGCTGCGGCACCAGCGGGTTGCCGATCGACGAGCGATCGGGCGCCGGCGCGTGGATCGTGGTGTCGAGGCGGCGGACGCGCGCCTGCAGGTCCATCGAGCGGGCGATCAGCTGCTGCAATTGCTCGGGCAGCTTGGTGACCATGTCGGCCGGGCCGGGATCGGCGGCCGACAGCTTGACCTTGGTCTTCTCGCGATTGGCCTGGGTCAGCGTCATCTCGCCTTCCTTGACTGCGCGATGCAGCAGCAGCCAGGACGCGAGCTGCATCAGCCGCGTGGTCAGGCGCATGCTTTCGGTGGCATAGGTCAGGCTCACGGACCGTTCCAGCGCCTTGGCCTCGGCTCGGCCGTCGCCGTCGAGATAGGCCGCGGTCTGCTCGACCAGGTCCATGCCTTCCCGGAACAGCACGCCGAATGCCGCAGAATTGGTCAGCCGTTCACTGAACAGCACAAGCCCGGCTTCGTTCTGGGAACGATCGGCCATGGTTAACGCCCTCACACCATCGTAACGCCCGCCGGCATCTCGCGCGCCAGCTTATGATGAACAAATCATTGCGCGGGCGCGCCGAAGAGTCCAGCCGCAACCGGATTTATGGTTTCCAGCCGTGGACGCAACAAAAAAGAGCCGCCGTTTCCGGCGGCTTTTGAAGTTGATAACAGGGAGGCGTCAAACAGAGTGGACAGGAGCCACTCGGTGTCCAAACGAGGACAATGCAGTCATAATCGAGAAAGCTTAACCGATCGTAAATGAACGGTTTTCTTCAGGCTTTGTTTGCCATGTCGGCCATTGACCTAGTTTGAGACAGGCCCCCAACGAGTCGTCCCGGCGAAGGCCGGGACCCATAACCACCAATGCCCGCGTTGCGCGCGGCTGCGGCCAGCCCTGCGCGACTAGAGACAGCTGTGGTTATGAGTCCTGGATCGCGCTCGCTTTGCTCGCTTGTCCGGGACGACGCGATGTGAGGTCGGAAGCTACGACTTGAAGAACGCGTTCGCGGCATCCTTCGAGGCGCGCTTCTTGGTCATCGCCTCTTTCAAGCGATCGACTTCGGTCATGAGCAGCGCGATGCGTTCGGTCAATTCTTCGACCGACAGCAGCGAGAGATCCTGTCCGATCTCGTGGCTGATCTTCTTCCGCGGCCGGTCCTCATCCTCAATCGGCATGTGTCCTCCCCGCGATGTGATCTGGCTCCCTGTGCGGAGAATTTTGCAGTGACTTTCGTGTGCGCGCAACAGCCGGCGCGAATGCCCCGGCCGCCGACGCGGCATGGCACGCCGCTGCGAGCGCGGACTGCTCGCTGACAAAAGCGCTCCCGGAAAGCCGGCTGTCAGAGAACCGGGTTCGGGGCCTAACGGCGTTTCGCTTCGTTGCAAAAGGCGGTATGCCATCCGCCAATCCTCTTCTCCGACCAGGGACCAGCCATGACCAACCTGCCCGCGCAAATGACCGTCGTTGCCATCAGCAAGCCCGGTGGCCCGGAGGTGCTGGTGCCGGAGACCCGCGCGCTGCCGGTGCCGAAGGCCGGCGAGATCCTGGTCAAGGTCGCGGCCGCCGGCGTCAATCGTCCCGACGTCGCGCAGCGCTCCGGCTCCTATCCGCCGCCGCCCGGCGCCAGCGACCTGCCCGGCCTCGAGATCGCGGGCGAAGTGGTGGCGCTCGGCGAAGGCGCCAAGCACAAGATCGGCGACAAGGTGATGTCGCTGGTCGCCGGCGGCGGCTACGCGCAATATTGCATCGCGCAGGACGCGCAGGCGATGACCGTGCCGCCGCAGCTCACGATGCAGGAAGCCGGTGCGATTCCTGAAACGCTGATGACGGTGTGGCACAATGTGTTCGAGCGCGGCGCGCTCAAGGCCGGCGAGACGCTGCTGATTCACGGCGGCTCGTCGGGCATCGGCACGATGGCGATCCAGCTCGCCAAGGCGTTCGGCGCCAAGGTGATCGTCACCGTCGGCTCGCAGGACAAGGCCGACGCCTGCCTCAAGCTCGGCGCCGATCATGCGGTCAACTACAAGACCGAAGATTTCGTCGAGGCGGTGAAGAAGGCGACCGACGGCGCCGGCGCCAACGTCATCCTCGACATGGTCGGCGGCGACTATATCGACCGGAACTACGACGCCGCCGCGGTCGAGGGCCGCATCGTCCAGATCGCGTTCCTGTCGGGAACACCGAAGGCAACGGCCAATTTCGCCAAGCTGATGGTCAAGCGGCTGCACCACACCGGGTCGACCCTGCGCCCCCGTAGTAATGCGGACAAGGCGGCGATGGTCGCGGCGATCGAGGCAAAGGTGCTGCCGCTGCTGCGCGAAGGCCGCGTCAAACCGTTGATGGACAGCACATTCCCGCTGGAAAAGGCCGCCGACGCGCACCGGCGCATGGAGACCAGCGAACATATTGGCAAAATTGTGTTGGCGGTTTAACTCTCGCGACTGGAGCAGAGGCGGAAACCCTTTGATTCCCTTCGCTTTCGTGTCATTTATCGCGCCACCTCCGGGCCGGTCGCCGGGCCCGGGCAGTTTGTCGATCGCGGAGTACTGACATTGCGTCTGATCAGGTGCCTTGCGCTGCTGGCGCTGGGCCTCATGATGTTTGCCGCTGCGCCTGCCGCGTATGCGATCGACGCGGTCAGCGTGCGCAGCGATGCGCCGGCGATCGACCTCACCGCGGTGCTCGACCATCAGCGCAGTGAAACCGACCGCATCCAGGTCTCCACCGCACCGGGAACCGACGGCATCGTGCGCCGCATCGAAGTTCGCGCCCGCGAGGGCGGCCAGAACTGGGTGGTGTTCGCGCTCGCCAACAACACCGACGACCAGCTCGACCGCCTGATCGTCGCGCCGCATTACCGCATCGTGTCGTCAGGCCTGTTGTGGCCCGACCTCGGCCTGTCGCGCATCGCCACCATCACGCCGTCGGTCGGCGACCGTCCGGAGCGGCAGGAGAGCCCGACCGCCGACGTGTTCCGCATCACGCTCGATCCCGGCGCGGTCGTGACCTATGTCGCGGAGCTGCGCACCGACAAGCTGCCGCAGCTCTACCTGTGGGAACCCGACGCCTACAAGGACAAGGTCAACTCGTTCACGCTGTACCAGGGCATCGTGATCGGCATCTCCGGCCTGCTCGCGCTCGTGCTCACGATCTTGTTTGTGGTCAAGGGCAGCATCATGTTCCCGGCCGCCGCGGCGCTGGCCTGGGCGGTGCTGGTCTATATCGGCGTCGACTTCGGCTTCTGGGGCAAGGTGCTCGACATGTCGAACAACGCCGAGCGCGTCTGGCGCGCGGCGGGCGAGGCGATCCTCGCGGCGACGCTGCTGGTGTTCCTGTTCGCGTATCTCAATCTCAGCCGCTGGCATGTCCGCTATTCGCACATCACGATCGGCTGGCTGGTCTTCCTCGGCTCGCTGGTGGCGCTGGCGCTGTTCGATCCCGCGGTCGCCTCCGGCATCGCGCGGATGTCGCTTGTCATGATCGCATTCGCCGGCTTCGCGCTGATCGTCTATCTGTCGACCCACGGCTTCGACCGTGCGGTGCTGCTGATCCCGACCTGGTTCCTGCTGGTGGTCTGGGTGGTCGCGGCCGGCATGACGGTCGCGGGTTCGGTCACCAACGACATCGTCGGTCCGGCGCTGCTCGGCGGCCTGGTGCTGATCGTGATGCTGATCGGCTTCACGGTGATGCAGCACGCCTTCGCCGGCGGTGGCGCCACCACCGGTGTCGTCTCCGATGTCGAGCGCCGCGCGCTGGCGCTGACCGGCTCCGGCGACCTGATCTGGGACTGGGACGTGTCCGCCGACAAGGTGTTCACCAGCCCCGAGACCGAGGCCCTGCTCGGCCTCAAGCGCGGCACGCTGGAAGGCCCGGCCGCGAAATGGCTCGAAGTGCTGCACCCGCTCGACCAGGACCGCTTCCGCGCCGCGCTCGACAGCGTGCTCGACCAGCGCCGCGGCCGCCTGGTGCAGGATTTCCGGCTGCGCACGCCCGACGGCCATTTCATGTGGTTCGCGCTGAAGGCGCGGCCGGTGGTCGGCTCCGACGGCGAGGTCTCGCGCGTGGTCGGCACCCTCACCGACGTCACCGAGTTCAAGAACTCCGAAGAGCGGATGCTGCATGACTCGGTTCATGACAATCTGACCGGCCTGCCGAACCGCAAGCTGTTCATGGATCGCCTCGGCGCGGTGGCGAACCTCGCCAAGACCATGCCGAACCTGCGGCCGACCCTGATGGTGATCGACCTCGACCGCTTCAAGCAGGTCAACGATTCCGTCGGCATCGCGGTCGGCGATTCCATCCTGCTGACGCTGGCGCGCCGTCTGACCCGCATCCTCAAGCCGCAGGATACGCTGGCGCGGATGGCCGGCGATCAGTTCGGCCTGATCCTGCTGTCGGAGCAGGACCCTGCGCGGATCACCAATTTCGCCGAGACCATCCGCAAGACCATCCGCGCGCCGATCGCGTTCAACGACCGCGAGATCTTCCTGACCGCCTCGATCGGGCTTGCGCTGTCCGACCCGGCGGCGCCGCTGACCGACGAGATCATCAAGGACGCCGAGCTTGCGATGTATCATTCGAAGCGGATCGGCGGCGATCGCATCGACGTCTACAAGCCGGCGATGCGGGCGCGGAAGACCGACCGCCTGACGCTGGAGAGCGACCTGCGCCGCGCCATCGAGCGGCAGGAGATCACGATCCTGTATCAGCCGATCGTGCGGCTGGAGGATCGCGCGATCGCGGGCTTCGAGGCGCTGGCGCGCTGGGACCACCCCAAGCTCGGCCGGATGTCGCCGTCGGAATTCATCAACGTCGCCGAGGAGACCGGTCTGATCGTCGACCTCGGCATGTTCGTGATGGACCAGACCGCACGCCAACTCGCGGTGTGGCAGCGCGCGATGCGGGCGCGCGAGCCGATCTTCGCCTCAGTCAACGTGTCGTCGCGGCAATTGCTGCGCCACGATTTGATCCACGATATCCGCACCGTGCTGTCGCGCTCCACGGTCGCGCGCGGAACGCTGAAGCTGGAACTGACCGAATCGCTGGTCATGGAGAATCCGGAGCACGCCGCCCAGATGCTGGCGCGGATTCGCGAGCTCGGCACCGGGCTGTCGCTCGACGATTTCGGCACCGGGCACTCCTCGCTGTCCTATCTGCAGCGCTTCCCGTTCGATACCATCAAGATCGACCAGTCCTTCGTCCGCACCACCAGCCGCGGCACTCGCCCGGTGATCCTGAAATCGATCATCGCGCTGGCGCACGATCTCGGCATGGAGGTGGTCGCCGAAGGCGCCGAGACGGATTCGGACGCCGTCGAGCTCTACCAGCTGGGCTGCGAATATGCGCAAGGCTTCGCCTTCGGCGAGCCGATGGACGCCGACGCCGCCACGCGCCTGCTCACCGAGGAACGGCTGGAAGCCGCGAGTTAACGCGGCTTCGGCATGCGCTTGAACTTGACGCTCTTGCCGTCGGCCTGGCGGGTGGCGATGTAGCCGGCCTCGATGCAGGCCTCGCGCTGCGGCATCTTCTCCTGCGGGCTGCGCAGGGTTTCCCACCACGACGCCCGGTGCGCGGCGCGCGGCAGCGCCGCATCGATGATCGCCTCGATCTCGTCGAAGGTCAGCACGAATTCCGGCAGATGCTGCTTCTTCAGATAATCCCGCAGCGCGTCGTAGTCGTTCACGTCATCCTCAAGGCTCAGGGTTCCGGCAACCATCCGTTAACCCATTCGGCGACCGCTGTCGCCATTTAAGGCGACGACAAGATTTCCCGATGCATGACGGCGCATTGGAGCTGAAAATGCCATTTCGACGGGGAAACGAAGCTAGGCGGCGCTGGAGGCTATCGGCAAAGCTGCTGATCGCAGCGTCGATTGCCACCGTCCTCGGCTTCTCCGCGGTCTGCGCCGGCGTGATGTTCGACATGCGCCGCGGCGAGGAAGAACTGGCGCGCCGGACCCTTGAGAATCTGGCGTCGGGCATCGAGGCCGACATCAGCCGCAACATCGAGCTTTACGACCTGTCGCTGCGCGCGGTCGCCAGCAATCTGGAAATGCCGGAGATCCGCAATGTCAGCAAGGAGCTGCGCCAGCTGATCCTGTTCGACCACGCCGCGACCGCGAAGCATTTCGGCGCTATCCAGGTGTTCGACAGCAAAGGCGATCTGACCATCGACGCGGCGAGCCTGGATCCGCAGTTGGAGAACCGCAGCGACGAGGAGTATTTCACCGTCCATCGCGACCATCCCGACACCGGGCTGTATATCAGCCGGCCGATGCTGCATCGCGGCGCCTACGCCATCGTGCTGAGCCGGCGCATTGTCGGCGAGGACGGCCGCTTCCTCGGCGTCGTGGTCGGCTCGATCCGCTTCAGCTATTTCCACGACCTGTTCGGACGGCTGAACCTCGTGCCCGGCGACACCATCACCGTGCTGCGCAACGACCGCACCATCATCATGCGGACGCCATTCGATCTCGACGTGATCGGCAAGAATCTCGCGGAGCAACCGGACTGGAAGGCCGACAAGTTGAAGGCCGGCGGCGCGTTCTCGGGCAAGGGCCCGGTCGACAATACGCCGCGGCTCTATGTCCGGCGCGGCAGCTCCGGGCCGCTCTATGTGGTGGTCGGCAAGCCGCTCGCGGCCGTGTTCAACCTCTGGCGCACCGAGGCCATTCGCATCGGCGCGATCATGGCGTTCCTGATCCTGTTCGTGCTCAGCGCGACGCTGGTGCTCGCCCGCGAGATCGTCCGCCGCGCCGACGCCGAGGACAGGCTCGAGGAAATGGCGACCACCGACGCCCTTACCGGCCTGAAGAACCGGCGCAAGTTCGATGCCGAGATCGAACGCGAATGGCGCCGCGCCGGCCGCTACGGCCAGCCGGTCGCGCTGTTGATGATCGATGCCGATCATTTCAAGGCGTACAACGACACCTATGGCCATCAGGCCGGCGACCAGGTGCTGGTCGGAATCGCGATCTGCATTTCGGATGCGGTACGCCGCGCCGGCGATTGCCCGGCGCGCTTCGGCGGCGAGGAATTCGCCGTGCTGCTGCCCAACATGACCGCGCTCGAGGCCTTCAACCTGGCCGAGACCATCCGCGGCAAGGTCCAGCAATGGTGCGAGGGCGAGCTGAGCACGACGGTGAGCATCGGCGTTGCCAGCATGCGACCGCTTGCAGGCCAGCAATGGGCCGACCTGATCGAAGCCGCCGACAAGGCGCTCTACGCCGCCAAGGCCAACGGCCGCAACCAGTCGGTGGTGGCCACCACGACGAAGATCGCGCTGGTGGCGTGAGGACGAAGTTTGCCGCGGCAAGATGCCCGGCTGCATACGCAATTGAGTTCGTCGCGCAATCCCTCCACATCGTCGTCCCGGCGAAGGCCGGGACCCATAACCACCGCATGTGATTGTGAATGGGATTGTGGCCGCAGCGTCACGCAACAACGAGCATTCGGGGTAATGGGTCCCGGCCTTCGCCGGGACGACACTGAGAATGTGGCAGGTCCCGTGGCTCTCGCGGCGCGCTGCGTTCGAGGCTTGCCGCCATCATCGCCGCAGGCAAAAAAGGCGGCTCCGCCGCGTCAGCCGCCAGCTCAGCCCCGCCGCTTCTTCTTTGGCTTCTTGCCGAATTTCGGCTTCGCCGCCACGTCCGGCCACTGCGCAGGTCCGGCGTGGCCGGGCTTGCCCCGATGCTTCTTTTTCTTGCCGAACCTCGGCTCATCGCCGGATGTCGGCCTGGCGCCCTTTTCGTTCCGATCGGATCGGAACGGGGCTCTGGAGTCGCGCCTTGGGGCGTTGTCGTCACGCGATCTGCCCTCCGCTTCGCGCGAAAACGCTCTGGTCTCACGATCCGGCTTGCCGCGTCGCCTTGCTGCGTCGTCGCTGCGCGGCGCGCCGTGCCCGCCGTCGTCTTGATCGCGCCAAGGCTCGAGCCTCGGCTTGCGCGCCGGCTTCTCCGCGCGCGCTTCCCCCTGCGGGGCGTCCGCCAGCGGCTCGATGCGGATGCTGTCTTCCTTGTCCGGACGCTTGATCTTGACGGCGAAGGAATCCGCGACCCGCGCGGCGATCTCGAATTCGGTCGTCGTATCCATGATCTTGATGGCGCCGATGTCGCGCTTGTCGATGCCGCCGCGGCGGCAGATCATCGGCAGCAGCCAGCGGGCTTCGGCATTCTTGCGGCGCCCGATCGCGGCGCGGAACCAGACGGTGGCCTCCTCCATGCCGTGGCGTGGAGACTTGCCGGTCTTCGTGCGCGGCTCGGCGCCACGCTCCTCGCGGCGCGAGGCGCGATCGCCCCGGTCGCGGCCCCGCCCCTCGCCGGGATCGAGAATGTCTTCGGGCGCAGGCAGCCGTGCGCGATAGAGCCTGGCCAGCGCCGCGGCGACCGCCTCGGGCGACCGTTCGGCGAGCAGGGCCTGCGCGAGGGCCAGATCGTCCGATGTCGCCTCCTCGGCAAACACCGCATCCTTCAACAGGCGCTCATGGTCGAGCTTGCGGATCTCGTCGGCCTGCGGCGCGGTGCCCCAGACGATATCGATGCCGGCCAGGTCCAGCAGAAGCTCGGCGCGGCGCCGCCGTGCCGGCGGCACCAGCAGGATGCTGACGCCCTTGCGGCCGGCGCGGCCGGTGCGGCCCGAGCGATGCTGCATGACCTCCGGGTCTTTCGGAAGGTCGGCATGAATGACGAGATCGAGGCTCGGCAGGTCGATGCCGCGCGCCGCGACGTCGGTCGCGACGCACACCCGCGAGCGGCCGTCGCGCAACGCCTGCAACGCCTGGGTCCGCTCGTTCTGGGTCATTTCGCCCGACAATGCGGCCACCGAGAAGCCGCGCTCCAGCAGCGCCGCCTGCAAGTGCCTGACCGCTTCCCGCGTGTTGCAGAACACCAGCGCGCTCGGCGCCTCATGGAAGCGCAACACGTTGACGACTGCGTGCTCGACATCGTCGGCCGCGACGCGGATGGCGCGGTACTCGATATCGGAATGGCCGCCCTCGTCACCCGCGACCTCGATCCGGAACGCCTGCTGCTGATACTGCTTGGCAAGTGCTACGATGCCGCGCGGAAACGTCGCCGAGAACAGCAGGGTGCGCCGGGTGTCCGGCGTGGTTTCGAGGATGAATTCCATGTCTTCGCGAAAACCGAGATTGAGCATCTCGTCGGCCTCGTCGAGCACGACGACGCGCAATCCGGAGATGTCGAGACGGCCGCGGCGCAAATGGTCGCACAACCGGCCGGGCGTCCCGACCACGATGTGGGCGCCTTGAGCCAGCTCGCGCTGCTCGCGGCGCGGATCCATGCCGCCGACGCAGGACACGACGCGGCCATCGGCATGTTCGTAAAGCCAGGCGAGCTCGCGCTGGACCTGCAAGGCGAGCTCGCGCGTCGGCGCCACGATCAGCGCCAGTGGCGCGCCGGCCGGCTCGAACCGCTCGGCGTCGCCGAGCAGATCCCGTGCCATGGCCAATCCATAGGCAACGGTCTTGCCCGAGCCGGTCTGGGCCGAAACCAGGAGGTCGCGGCCGACGGCGTCGTCGGCCAGCACGGCGAGCTGGACGGGGGTCGGCTGTTCGTAGTTGCGCTCAGCCAGGGCGCGGGCGAGCGGCGGACTTGTGGTCGGAAAGGGCACGAGATGGGAAACCTTGATTGGTCCGGGCGCAGAACGTCGAGCGGGACGACCTGAAGCTGCGACCCGGCAGGCGGCACGGCCGCATGACGATTTGGCGCTGCTTTACGCCAAGACCGGCCAAATCGCCATGCCCCCAAGGCCCTCCCATGACGGAAAAGGCCTTCTATTGCGGAAAAGATGCCGGATCAGGCCGGCTGCCCGATCGGGGCCCGGCCGCCGGCGATCCGGTCCATCAATCCGGACAGCCGCGATGGTGGCGGGCTGGCTGGCGCAATCCGGCCGCCCGCGCCGCGCAGCGCGCCCGGCGCCAGCTCGCAGGCCAGCAGACGCTCACGTTCGTAGGGGCCGGGCATGCGGAGCGCACCGGTCGACGCCGCCGAGAAGCCGAAGCGGGCGTAATAGCCGGCGTCACCGACCAGGACGACGGCGCGATGACCGAGCAGATCGGCCCGCTGCAGCGCCTGCCGCATCAGCGCAGCGCCGATGCCGAGGCACCTCACCTCCTCCGACACCGCGAGCGGGCCGAGCAGCAGGCAGGCATGACCGGTTCCGGTCACGACCGGCCACAGCCGCAAGGTGCCGACCAGGCGGCCGCCACGGCGCGCGACAAACGCGAGGCCGCGCGCAGGCTTGCGGCCCTCGCGCAGCCGCTCCGAGGTCCTGGCGAAGCGGCCAGGACCGAATGCGGCGTCGAGCAGACTCTCTCGCGCCGCCACGTCCGAACGGCGTTCCCTGCGGATCGCAACCGGTTTGTCGTTCGGAGAACCAGATGAGAACATCACGCGACCCTCGCCAGATAGATGAAGACCTCGTCGAGGTCGCGGCACTTGAAGCGTTCGGCGAGCTCTTGCGGACGCCCCATCGCGACGACGCGGCCCTGGCTCATGATCACGACGAAGTCGCAGAGCTGCTCGACCTCGGCCATGTTGTGCGAGGACAACAGGATGGTGGCGCCGCGGCGCTTCTGATAGGCGCGCAGCCGGCTACGCACCCATTCGGCGCGGTCGGGATCGAGCGAAGCCGTCGGCTCGTCGAGCAGCAGCACCTCCGGATCGTTGATCAGCGCCTTCGCCACCGCGACGCGGGTCTTCTGGCCGGCCGAGAGCCGCCCGGTGACGCGGTCGAGCACGTCGCCGAGCTCGAAGTCCTCGACCAGCTCCTCGATCCGGGCCTTGAGATTGGCGACACCGTAAAGCCGCCCGAACACCGTCAGGTTCTGGCGCACGGTGAGCCGTCCGGGTAGCGCGACATAGGGGCTTTCGAAATTCATCCGGCCGAGCACCTTGTGACGCTCGGTCGCCATGTCGTGGCCGAGCACCATGGCGCGGCCGAAGCTTGGGATCACGAGGCCCATGATCATGGCGATGGTGGTGGTCTTGCCGGCGCCGTTGCCGCCGAGCAGGCCGACGGTCCAGCCCTTGGGCACGATGAAGTTGACGTCGTCGACCGCCCAATGGGTACGGTACTGTTTGCAGAGATCCTCGACCGCGATGGCTGGCGCCTCCTCGGGATTGGCCAGGTTCGACGAGCTGCCCTGCGCGGGCGTGGCGTTCGGCGACACGGATGTCAGATGTCTGCGGGGCAGCAAGCGTTCGATGCGGCTCATGGATGTCTCCCCTTACTCGCCCATCGTGAGCAGGCCGCCCTTGTGACGGGCGCTCTGCAGCAGGGCAACGAATGTGATGAAGCCCAAGCCGAGATAGACGGCATTGAGCGCGAGGCATTCGATCATCAGGTCAGTGCGGAAGGTGCCGTCGAGCAGCACGGCGCGCATGCCCTCGAACACATAGGTCGGCGTCAGCGACCAGGCGACCGGATGCAGCCAGAGCGGCAGCGCGGCGACCGGATAGTAGACGCAGCACAGCGGCAGCAGCACGATCATGATCGAGTAGGCGAGGCTTTCGGCGCCAAAGCCCTGCCGGATCACGAGGCCTGCGACCACGAGCCCGATCGCCCAGCTGGTCAGCACCAGGTTGAGGAAGAACGCGACCAGCCCGGGCCCCATCGCGAAGACGTTGAAGCCGAACAGCACGAAGGTCAACAGCATCACCGGCAACGTGCCGATCACGAGCCGGATCAGACTCATCGCCATCAGCGAGGCCGCAAGCTCGAACGGCTGCAACGGGCTCATCATCAGATTGGCGAGGTTGCGCGACCAGATCTCCTCCAGGAAGGTGAAGGTGAAGCCGAGCTGGCCGCGGAACAGCACGTCCCAGAGCAGGACGGCGCCGAGCAGCAGGCCGGCGGTGGAGGCCATCGCCGACTTGCTGTCATAGAGGTAGGTGTAGAGGAAGCCCCACACCAGCATCTGCATCGCCGGCCAGTAGACGATCTCGAGCAGCCGCAGCGATGACGAGCGCAGGATGTAGTAGTAGCGCGCCGTCATCGCGGCGATGCGGTTCAGTGACTGTGTCATGGCACCCATCCGTGTGGCTTGCATCAGTCGAACTCGCGGCGGATCGGGCGGCGCTTGCCGACCTTGGGCGGAAATGCCAGCAGCGCGTTGGCCTGCACCCGGACCGGATGCTCGAGGCAGGCCGCGAGCAGGTCCTCGAGATGCGCGACCGAGCTGTGCAGCCGGCACGGCGGCGTATCCTGGCCGAGCACGACGCGCGCCTCGACGAGGTCGACGCCGCGCTGCACGATCTCGAACTGCGCCAGATGCAGGTTGCAGTCGAACATCCAGCGATAGGTCGCATCCAGGATGCTGCCGGCCGGCACCTTGCGGCCGTCACGGTTGACGAAGGCGTCGTTGAGCCGGCCGTCGATGCTCGCGATCTGCGACCAGTTGATGTCTGATGGCGCCGGATTGACCGGCCGGGTGATGTAATCGCCCTGGACGTAGCGGATGAACGGCATCGCCTCGTTGAGCAGATTGGTGATTACGGCGATGCCGGACTGGCCGTCGGCCTGCGGCTCCATCGTGATGGGATCGAGCACGTCGAGATGCACGGTGTCCTCGCAGACGTGATACTGGCCGTCGGGCATCTCCAGCGCGATCCGGGTCGCCTCCTCGGAGGAATATTCGTCGAGCACGGGCACGCCGAGCTGGCGCGACCATTCCTGACGCGCGGCGCGCGAGGAGTATTCCGAATGCGTCACCGCGAGATTGAGCGAAGAACGGAACTCGTCGACATGCGGCATCAGCGCATCGAGGCTCGACGGATACAGCGACAGGATCTTCGGCCCGAGATAGCGCAGATGCTGGGCGACGCGCGCCGGCGGGATCAGGTTCGAGATGAACGCGGTCGGATAATCGCCGCCGATCGAATCGAACCACCACGGCACGGTGTAGACATGGGCGAGCAGATCCTCCGCGCGGTAGTTGCCGCCGCTCTGCATCGCGAACTGGCGGACGCCCTGGATGGTGTCGGTGATGACGGCGTCATAGTCGACGCGGATCAGCAGCGTCTGGCCGGACGAGCCGGATGAACGGGTCGGAAACAGGTTTTCCGGCTTGTACTTCCTGTTGACGCACTGGTCCGGAAACGCCGCGACCAGCTCGGGCTTGGTGATGACCGGAATCTTCTGGATGTCGTCATAGTCGCGCAGATGCTCCGGCTTGAATCCCGCCGCATCATACTTGTTGCGGTAGACCGGAATGTCGCGATAGGCGAGCTCGACCAGCTCCTTGATGCGGGCGAGCTGCCGTGCGCGGATTTCGGACACCGGCAGATAGGGATGCCGCATGCATTCGCCGAGATAGTTTGCGGTGGCCGCGACCAATTCCGGCGCCGCATCGCTGGAGGGCTGGAAATCCGGACGGGTGTGCTCGGTCTCCCAGAACTGGCGCTGCGGCACGGCCGGGACGAGGGACGCGGCGGCCTGATCGTGCTCCGGCACCAGAGCAAGGCTGTCATCGGAAGTGCTAATTGCAAGGGTGGACGTCATCTTCAGCTCCATGATTGTCGGGAGACCGCCCGTTCATGGCGCTATCAATGGCGCGCGGCGCGCGTGGCCGCCGTGACGAGTGTCACACGCGGCCGCAGCCCACGCGCGCCCCATCCACCGCGGTCGTTCGAGGCTGCGGCTCGTGATGTTCGCTGACTGCCGTTAGGCGATTGCTATTTGCCCCACATCGCCTTCCTGATCCGCCCCTTGCCGCCGCATGTCCTGCAAGGCTCAGGATAGATTTTGCGTCCCGGCTCGCTCGGCTGCCTGACCTCGGGAAAACCTGTCCCGTTGCACGCGTCACACTTCTCTTCATCGGAAATAAGGTGCTTCACCATCGAACGTCCCGGATTGAAAAGATCGAAGCCCGCGGGCGCGGGATTCCGCCATCGCTACTTACGAACGAACGCGGGTCGTGGTTTCAGCTGCATGGCTGCCCCGCGCGGCAGCGCATCCGAGAGGTCAAGGGAACGATGACGGGACGACCGCCGTTATTACACTGTCTCTTCTGAACGTAGCTTCACTTCGCCTTGAGCGCCTTCTCGTGGCTCTCGAGTGCTGCCGTCATCAGCTTCGGCAATTGCGCGGCATAGACCTCGATGAAGGTCGCATCGCCGCAGCCTTGCGGATCGCGCGCGGCCTGCTCGGCGACGCGCGCGGCCTTGGCCTCGCATTTCGCGAACATGTGCCAGAACCAGTCCGGGCTCTTGCCGAGCGCCGGCTTGTTCTTCTTGATGACGGCGGCGCCGACCGCGCTCATCGCGCTGACGACGCCGGCGCCCAGCGCGCTGATAGCGCGCGCGTTAAGGATGTCCTCGCGCGCCTGCGCAGTGGCGTTGGTCGCGGTCGTTCGTGCCTTGGCCGGCATGCTCAAGCTCCTTCGATCCTGTCGATCCCTGCCGTAGGCGAAGCATCGGCCGGGGAAGTTGAGGAAGGCTCAAGGGGCATGGTTGAAAACCGCTATGGATTTCATTCCGGTTTTATGCGCTTCCGAGCGATCGGGCCTGGAGAGCTTTTGCCCTTCCCTCGGCGATCGGCGAAAGGGTAAGGCTCCTGACACATCTTCGTCGACCGGCAATCGATCGACAGCGGCGCTGAGCCGGCGTCTACGCCCCCGTCACGCGCCAGATCACGTTGCCGACATCGTCGGCGACCAGCAGCGAGCGGTCGGGGCCGAGCGCGACGCCGACCGGGCGGCCGTAGGACACCTTCTCGTCGGGCGCGAGGAAGCCCGACAGGATGTCGCGCGCCGGCCCCGAAGGGCGGCCGTTCTCGAACGGCACGAACACCACCTTGTAGCCCGACAGCGTCGAGCGATTCCATGAGCCGTGCTGGCCGATCACCATGCCGTCGGGGAAACCAGGCAAGGTGCCCTTGGGCATCCAGCACAGACCGAGCGAAGCGGTGTGCCCGCCGAGCGCGTAGTCCGGCTGGATCGCTTTGGCGACCATCGCCGGATCCTGCGGCACGCGATCGTCCACCGTCTGGCCCCAATAGCAATAAGGCCAGCCATAGAAGCCGCCGTCACGCACCGAGGTCAGATAGTCGGGCGGCGTCTCGTCGCCGATACCGTCGCGCTCGTTGACGACGGTCCACAGCACGTTGGTGCTCGGCTCCCATGCGAGCCCGACCGGATTGCGCAGGCCGCCGGCGAAGATGCGGCTGGTGCCGGCGGCAAGATCGAGCTCGTAGATCGCGGCACGGCCTTCCTCGACCGCCATGCCGTTCTCGGCGATGTTGCTGAGCGAGCCGACGCCGGCGTAAAGCTTCTTGCCGTCGGCACTCGGCAGCAGGCTGCGCGTCCAGTGCCCGTCGGGCTTGAAGGTTGCGAGTTTGCGTCCCTCCGCGGTGATGCGATCGGCGCCCGCAGTGTAGGGAAAGGCGACCACGCCGTCGGTGTTGCCGACATAGAAGGTGTCGCCGATCAACGCCATGCCGAACGGCTGGCGCAGTCCCTCCATGAAGGCACCGCGGCTTTCCGCGATGCCGTCGCCATCACG
Organism: Bradyrhizobium sp. WCU1; assembly: GCF_053474805.1. Lineage (NCBI taxonomy): Bacteria > Pseudomonadati > Pseudomonadota > Alphaproteobacteria > Hyphomicrobiales > Nitrobacteraceae > Bradyrhizobium > Bradyrhizobium sp. WCU1. The sequence continues at coordinate 4,327,588 of NZ_CM130280.1, read as the reverse complement.
GTCACGCAGCAGCGTGATGCGGTTGGCGCTGACGCCGAGGGCCGCGGCGCGCCGCATCGTCGCCTGCATCGCATAGTGGAAGACGCTGCGCGGTGTCCCTGCGATCTGCGTCGCCTCCGCGATCAGCACGTCGCCATTGGGCAGCACGTTGATCCAACGCGGATGGTCAAGCCCGGCGGCAAAGGCGTTAACCTTGAGCCCGGGCGCGGCGGTCGGCACCTGCCCCTTGTCCCAGCCGCGCGCGGTCGGCATCTTCAGCGTCGGGATCGCGCCCTGCGATTTCGCCGCCGGAATCTGCGGCGCGTCGCCCCAGGCCGGCGCGGGCTGCGCGCCCTGCATCCGCCGCCACGCCACGGCGCCGGCCCCGATCGCCGCGACGACGCGGGCAAAAACTCCAGACGTGCTCATGAACTTCCCCTGTTATTCGCGCCGGTTATTGCGCGTTGTTATTGCCTTGCCGGCCGGCCGCGGCCCGCAGCAGCATTCGCATAATGCCGGCCCTGATGACAGTAGTTATACGATCTTCGCAGCTGCACCCGAATCGAGGACACTGGTGGCACGCTCCCTTGTCAGAGCGTTTTCCTCCCTGAGACCTTGCCCGCCCCGGTCGGCGGGCTTCCTTTTACGAACCGCCCAGCTCGGGCGCAGCTTGCCGTGGACCGTTATAGCTGGAAAAGCATAGCGATCGAGCGAATGCATGCGACCGGGCAGAGCCGGCGCGCCAATCTCGCAGCGCAAGGCTCTTCACCAAATCCCGATCCCGGCTCCGTGCAAATTCACCTTCGTCCGCGGCATCGCGGATCAGGAACGCTGCTCCGCGGCGGTCGTTGGTCGCGACACCAGCAAGGAGTGTATGCATGGAACGGAACAGCGTCGCTGATCGCTGACCGGCGTTTACCGGCAGTGGTAAGCCACGCAAATTCAACGGCCCGTCGCTCGGATTGAGCGGCGGGCCTTTTGCCATTTCGGCGAACCGATATCTGTGAACGACTCTCTCGCAATTTGGAGGACGATCACTTCACCATCGCGCCGTAGACGATGTCCTGGACGTTCTCGCGATAATATTTGCGCATCTCGCCCGGCGCCGCGGTTCCCACCACCACGACGAGACGCTCCTTCGGATCGCAGAAGAACTGCGTGCCGTAGGCGCCGTTCCAGGTGAACTCGCCGGGATTGCCCGGCACCGAGGACAGCCCCTCGCTGGTCCGCACCGCAACCGCCAGCCCGAAGCCGAAGCCGGCGCGATGCGGCTCGACCGCGGCGACGTTGTTCTTGATCTCGGGCCCGAGATGGTTCGACGTCATGTGATGCACCGTCTGCGGGCTGAGGATGCGCTTGCCGTCGAGCTCGCCGCCATTGAGCAGCATCTGCCCGAACCGGACATAGTCGCCGACGGTGGCGAACGAGCAGGCGCCGCCGCAGTCGAACCTGGTCGGCGTGTCGAGCAGCTTGATCGATTGCGGCTTGCCGGTCAGCGGATCGTTGGGGAACGGCCGCGCCAGCCGCGCACGCTGGGCCTCGTTCGGGTGGAACGTCGCCTCCTTCATGCCGAGCGGCTTCCAGACATTGGCCGCAAGATAGTCGCCGAGCCGTTCGCCCGAAACCTTCTCGACCACGGCGCCGAGCACATCGATCGAGAAGCCGTATTCGAACTCGGTGCCGGGCTGATGCACCAAAGGCAACTGGGTGATGCGGTCGATGAAGGCCTGAGTGTCGCCCTCGACCGCCGGCGCGGTGCCGTCGGGATAAAGCCGGGCCAGCGCGCTCGAACTGTCGGGCCGGCCGCCATACATCAGGCCGGAGGTGTGGCGATAGAGATCGTGGATGAAGATCGGGCGTGCCTGCGGCTCCATCGCGAGCGAGCCGTCGGCCTGCTGCACGCCGACCTTCATGTCGGCGAACGCCGGATAATAGTCGGCGACCTTGGCCTGCAGCGGCAACTTGCCCTGCTCCATCAGCGTGAGACCTGCGACCGCGGCCATCGGCTTGGTCATCGAGGCCAGCGCGAACACGGCGTCGATCGGCATCGGCGTGCCCTTGACCGGGTCGAGCTGGCCATAAGCCTTGTAATGCACGAGCCGGCCGTCGCGGGCGATCGCCACGACGGCGCCGGGCACCCGCTTGGCCGCGATCTCGCGCGCGAAGAAGTCGTCGAGCCGCGCCAGCCCCTGGTCGGAGAAGCCGACCTGGTGCGCCGAAGCTTCCGGGAGCGGCGGTGCGGCGTGAGCGATGGTGATGGCAAGACTTGTGGCGGCGGCAGCCGCGGCAATGGCGATCTTTCGCATTGTTTCCTCACCGGGGCGGGCGATTGTTATGCGATTTGGTGCCCGCAGCTCGCAGGAATAGATCACGCCGACAACGGCGACAAGGCGTGGCGACGCGCGGCGGTGCCGCCGGTGCGCATATCTTCTGCGAAGAACGGCTCGACCTCGCGCTCGAACGTCTTCAGCGCCGCGCCGATCGCCTGGTGCATGTCGAGATATTTGTAGGAGCCGAGCCGGCCGCCGAAGATGACGTTCGGATGCGCCGCCGTCATGGCGTGATAGGACGCGAGCATGGCGCGGTCGGCGGCGGTGTTGATCGGATAATACGGCTCGTCGTTGCGGCCGGCGAAGCGGGAATATTCCCGGTAGATCGTGGTCCGCGCGCCGGTATGGGTGCGCTCCGGATGCAGATGCCTGAACTCGTGGATCCTTGTGAACGGCACCTCGGCGTCGGCATAGTTGATGACGGCGGCGCCCTGGAAATCGGCGACGTCATGGACTTCGCGCGCGAAGTCGACGGTGCGCCAGCCGAGATGGCCGCAGGCATAGCCGAAGAAGCGGTCGATCGGCCCGGTATAGATCACGAGCTGGCGCGGCGTGATGCGCTCAGCGACGTCGAAATAGTCGACGCCGAGCTCGACCGCGATTTTTGGATGCTCGAGCATCCGTTGGAAGATCGCGGTGTAACCGTCGACGGGCATGCCCTCATAGCGGTCGGCGAAGTAGCGATCATCGAAGCTGAAGCGCACCGGCAGGCGGCCGATGATGTCGGCCGACAGCTCGCGCGGATCGGTCTGCCACTGCTTCTGCGTATAGCCGCGGATCAGCAGATCGTAGAGCGTGCGGCCGACCGAGGCGATGGCCTTGTCCTCGAGATTGCCGATCCCACCCGCGCCATGCGCGGCAGCCTCGGCCGCGATCACGGCGCGCGCCTCGTCAGGCGACATGATGCGGCCGAAGGCGGCGCACACCGTCGCAAGGTTGATCGGCATCGAATAGACACGGCCGTTCGCCACCGTGAAGACGCGGTGACGGTAGTCGGTGAAATACGTGAAGCGCTGCATATAGCGCCAGACCGTCTCGGAATTGGTGTGGAAGATATGCGTGCCGTAGCGGTGCACCTCGACGCCGCTGTCGGAATCCACTTCCGAGTAGGCATTGCCGCCGATATGCGGCCGCCGGTCGAGCACACAGACCGAGCGACCGAGCCTGCTGGCCGCCTGCTCGGCGATCACGGCGCCGAAGAAGCCCGCGCCCACCACCACGACCTCGAAGCTATCAAGCTGCATGTGGCCCCGCTCCCCGCGGGCGCAGGCGGCAGCCCGCCGCGACATCCCGACGGAACTTCAACGGCGCTGCGGTCGACTTCCGGCGAAGATTTTGGTTAAGGCCACGATAATTCCGAGCCCGGAACGGCCGGCTCGGCCGTTCAACTGGCAGCATGCGAAGCGGTGGATTTGTCCGCGCACGCGGCAACAGCATCATGCGCGGGGGCTCCATGTCCGTGATCTGCGTCCTGTACTCCAGCAACACGACCTATGATTCACTGCGCGGCATCCTCGCGATGGCCGCCGCCGAGCTCGACCGGCTCGGGCACGAGGTCAAGATGCTCGACCTGCTGGCGCCGGATTTCTCGGCCCGGCTCAACGCCCTGCTGCCGCGGAAGGCCGAGACGATGGCGCTCGGCTTCTCCGGCATCGGGCTCGACATCCACACCAAGGACGGCAGGCTGTTCTGGGACGTGGCCCAGATCCCGGTCTTCACCTGGTTCTGCGACCATCCCTGCTACTTCGCCAAGCGGCACGGGCTCGAGAGCCGCTATACCGCGCATGGCTACGTGTTTCCGGACCACGCCGCATTCAACCGCGACCACCTCGGCGCCAATGGCAGCGTGTTCGCGACCCATATGGGCATCCCCGATCCCGGCTTCTTCGGCGGCCTGCCGCCCGAGCAGCGCAACGGCCGGCTGGTGTTCGCCAAGTCGGGCTGGAATCCGCTGGGGCTCGAGCGCGGCTGGCGCAAGACCATGCCGCCAAAGCTGTTCGCGCTGCTGTTCGACGCGATCGCCGAGGCGCGCGGCAAGACCTGCGGCGCGTTTCCGAAGATCATCGTCGACGTCGCCGAGCGGCATCTGGTCTATCTGACGCCGGGCGGCGATCTGTTCAACGTGATCCTGACCCGGCTCGACAACTACACCAGGGGCGTGCGCACCCGTGAAGTCGGCGCCGTGCTTGCCGACTACCCGGTCGATTTCATCGGCGGCGGCTGGAGCGATCTCGACGTCACCGGGCGCCCGGCCCGCGTGCTCGGCGCGATGACCTTCGATGCGATGCGCGAGGGCCTCGGCAGCTATCTCGGCGCGGTCTCGCTCAATCCGAATATCGACCAGTCGGTGCATGACCGGGTGTTCTTCGCGCTCGGCGCCGGCACCGTGCCGGTGTTCGACGCCAACCGCTTCTCGGCCGCGGAGATGCCGCATCTCGCCCGCTACAGCTTCGGCCAGGACACGGCCAGCATCGCCGCCAGCGTCGAGGCGGTGCTTGCCGATCCTGCCGCGGCGCAGGCTGCGACCGCCGCCACGATGAGCGAGCTCTATCCGCGCTTCTCGATGCAGCGGTCGGTGCAGGACATCCACGAGATCACGATGTCGATCGCGGGCGCCGCCGGCGCCGGCCTGTTGCCGGCCGAGCCGGTGCCGGCCGGCGTCTGGACGCCGAAGCAGGCGGCCTGACGCGGAGCCATTTCGATGGCCGGCTCGCGCCGGCTGCGATACCCTGCACCCATCACCTCCGAACGGGTCCAGGATGAACCGGCGCGCGTTTGTTTCGGGACTGGCTGTCGCGGCGCTCGCCGGCGTTGCGCCGCTGCCCGCCGCCGCCGACGGCAAGCGGGTGGCGCTGGTGATCGGCAACGGCGCCTACAGAAGCGTGCCGGCACTGACCAATCCGCCGACCGACGCCGGCGATATCGCTGCGGCGCTGAAGCGCCTCGGCTTCGCCGTTACCCTGATCAGGAACGGCAGCTTCGATGACATGCGGCGCAGCCTGATCGCGTTCGGGCGCGAGGCCGCAGGTGCCGACATGGCAACGGTGTATTTCGCCGGCCACGGCATGGAGATCAACGGCGACAACTGGCTGATCCCGGTCGATGCCGAGCTGAAGCGCGATACCGATGCTGCGAATGAAGCGATCAGCCTGCAGAGCGTGATGCTGCAGGTCTCGAGCACCGGAAGTCTCGGCCTCGTCATCCTCGACGCCTGCCGCAACAATCCATTCGCGACGAAGATGAGCCGCTCGATCGCGACCCGCGCCGCCGCGACCAGCGGGCTCGGCCGCATCGAGCCGGTCGGCAACGTGCTGGTGGCCTATGCCGCGCGCGACGGCACCACCGCGCTCGACGGCGACGGCCGCAACAGCCCGTTCGCCGCAGCCTTGTTGCGCAACATCGAGGCGCCGGGCGTCGAGGTCACCTTCATGTTCCGCAACGTCCGCGACGACGTGATGGAGGCGACGCGCAACGAGCAGCAGCCCTTCGTCTACGGCTCGCTTTCGCGCAAGGCGATCTATCTGGCAGCGCCGCCCGCCGAGACCGCAAGCGCGAAACAGGCGAACAATGCGCCGGCAGCGGCCGCTCCGGCATTATCGGCCCCGCCGGCAACGCCAGTCGGCGCCATCGATCCCGCGCTGGTCGGCACCTGGGAGATCATGGTGGCGAGCGGCCGCGGCCAGTCGCGCTGGATCTGGCAGATCATGGCCGACGGCACCTACAAATTCCACGCCGAGCCGTTCCGCTCGGCACAAGCCCACGAAGGCACCGTGACCTTCGCCAACGGCCGCTGGACGCTGCATGCGCTGAAGGGCATGAGGAACTATAGCGACGCCGGCTCCTACGAGGTTCATGACGCGACTGCTGTCATCACGGGCAAGCTCGGCACCGGCTATTGGAAGCGCAGCGTGGAGTGAGGCGCATGGCACACCGCGGTCGCCGCGGGTTGCATCACGCTCTCATAGATCGAGCTGCCCCGTTGCCGGATAGACCACCGTCCCATCGCCCTGCACGAGCGCGCCTTCGGTGAGCCGGGCAGGCTCGAGCCGGCCCTCTCCCATGATGTGGACGACGCTCTCGCCGGCCGCGATCAGATAGTCGGCGACGATGCGGCGGTGGCAGCGCCACCACACCGCCTCCGAGCACATCATCGCGCAGCGTTGCGCGCGACCCTCATTGCGCAGATGCTGCAGGCCTGCGTGAAACTGCGGCGACAACGCATAGTCGGCGTAATTGTGAAAGCTCTCGTTGCTCCAGAAGCCGTTGACCGAAGGCGGCACGTTGCGCGCCTTGCCGCGCAGCCCGCCGAGATCGGCCAGATGCTCATACGAGATGGCCGTGGCCTTGAGCGAACCGGGAAGCGTGTCCTTGTTGAACTGCGGATTGGTTCGCGAGCGCGGCACCGTTCTGATGTCGACCACGCGATCGATGCCGGCCGCGGTGAGGACGGCGACGAAATCCTCGAGACTGCGGTTCGAATGACCTATCGTGAAGAACGGAAGCGCCATGCCGCGGCTCTGCTAGGCAGGATGGAGCGCGCTGCCCTTGTGGGCTGCGACGTGATCGGTCTTGTCGCTCTTGATCTCGTATTGCGGATCGGCTTCCGAGGCGCGGTGCATGTGCCCCTTGTAATCGAAATCACGCGTGTGAACCGCGATGATGGTGCCGGAGACGCGTCCGGCCTCGGAGTTCCAGCTGACGTGATCGCCGACCTTGAATCTCCTGGTCATCTTTGTAGCGTCCTTCGTGCGCGGGATGCCAAGGGGATACCAAGCGGATGCCAACGCAATCTGAGCTTGCCCGCGGCAGCAAAGAGTTTCATCCAGGTTAAGTTCCTCCCCATCCCGAATGCCGGTTGCGGGATTCACCGATACTATACCAAATCTGCGGAAGAGCCCCCGACTGTGAGCGGCATCGCTCCAAGGTTGTCGCGCTATATGCTAACGAGTTTGCCGCGTAATTGTACGTTGGCGTTTTTGGTTGGGGACCGATGGCCGCTCGTAAACTGCCGCAAGGGCAGGCCCCCACGCGGGTAGCGCGTCGACGCTGGAATGAGGAACGGTCGCTGCGATGCGCCATCAGGATGGCCCGCATGGGCTACTGGGAATCGCACAGCGCCGCCGCGACCGATGTCTGGATATCGCCCGAGTTCGCCGCCTTCTACGAATTCGAGACGCGCGACGGCTTCATCCCGATCGCCGCGGTGCGCGAGCGCTATTTGCCCGAAAGCCGGAAGGTTCTGGAGGCGCATTACGCCGCCTGCTGGGCGGAGGGGCAGCCCTATGCGGTCCAGACGCGGCTGCGCAGGTCCGACGGCAGCGTGCTCGACTGCGTAGTGCATGGCGAGCCGGAATTCGACGCGCGCGGTCAGGTCCGGCGCGTGTCCGGCATTGTCCGCGACGTCACGGAGGAGACCTCCGCGCTGCGGCGCCTCGCCGAGAGCGAGCAGCGGCTGGCCGATTTCGTTTCTACCGCTTCGGACTGGTGCTGGGAGAGTGCCCCCGACCATCGGCTGCTGCCCTATCCCAAATCGCTTCCCGGCAATGCCGCCTTCCAGACGGTGGCCTCCGGCGGCAAAGCACGCTGGGAGCTGGCTTACGCGCCTGAGGACGCGGAGGGTATGGCGCAGCATCGGGCCGACATGGAGGCCCATCGCCCTTTTCGCGACTTCACCTATACGCTGATCGGCAAGGACGGCTCGCGCGTCAGCATCTGCACCAGCGGCAAACCGATCTACGCCGAGGACGGCAGCTTTCTCGGCTACCGCGGCACGGCCAGCGACATCACCCAGCTCAGGGCGGCCAAGGCGTTGCTCGACCAGCGCACGCGGGCGCTGGAGGAAGCCCACCGGCTCGGCAAGATCGGCACCTGGAGCTATCGGCTCGACACCGGCCGCACGACCTGGGCACCCGAGCTCTATCAGTTGCTCGGCTTCGATCCGGCGACGTTCGAGCCGACCAATGCGAGCGTGATGCCCCATTTCCTGGGCGGCGACGCCGACCGCCTCCGCGAGGTGCAGAAACGGGTGCTCCGCACCCGCCGGACCGAGGCGACGGATTTGCGCATCCTGCACGCGGACGGCACCGCCCGCGACCTGGCGGTCATCTGCAAGGCCGAGATCGCCCACGACAAGGTCATCGGCATCGTCGGCACCGTGCAGGACGTCACCGAGCGCAAGGAGGCCGAGCGCCAGCTCGAGCAGCTCGCCTACAGCGATCCCCTGACCGGGCTCGCCAATCGCGCGCTGTTCACGCGCCAGCTCGCCGCCATGATCGAGGGCTGCGCCGTCGAAGGCCGCGGCGGCGCGCTGCTGCTGATCGACCTCGATCGCTTCAAGGAGGTCAACGATTCGCTCGGTCATGCCGCCGGCGACCAGTTGCTGATCCAGGTGGCGGCTGCACTGCGCCAGGACCTTGGGCCGCGCGCCTTCATCGCCCGACTCGGCGGCGACGAATTCGCCGTGCTGGCGGAGGGACGCGGCATGTCCGACGCCGCGCTGACCGGACTTGCCAACCGGCTGATCGGCAGGCTCTCGGTCCCGGTCGATCTCAGCGAGGGCGAGGCCTGCGTCGGCGCCACCATCGGCATCGCCCGCCTGCCGGAGCATGGGGCGACGGCGGAGACCGCCGTGCGCAACGCGGATCTCGCGCTCTACATGGCCAAGGAGGCCGGGCGCGGCCGGGCCCAGCTGTTCGAGCCGGTCTATGCCCAGGCGGTCGATCAACGGCTCGACCTCGGCCGCCATCTGCGCCACGCCGTGGAAGCCGGTACGCTCGAGGCCCATTACCAGCCGCAACTCGACCTGCGGACCGGACGCGTCACCGGCTTCGAGGCGCTGCTGCGCTGGACCCATCCCGAGCGCGGGCCGATCTCGCCGGCCGAGTTCATCCCGATCGCGGAAAGCTCCGGGCTGATCGTCGATCTCGGCCTGTGGGTATTGCGTGAGGCCTGCCGGCAGGGCCGCGCCTGGCTGGATGCCGGGCTGCCGCCGCGCACCGTCTCGGTCAACGTCTCGCCGGCGCAGATCTGGAACGTGGACTTCGAGACGGCCGTCGCGGCCGTGCTGGCAGAGACCGGCTTTCCGGCGGAGCTGCTCTGCCTGGAGCTGACCGAAAGCCTGTTCGTCGATCATACCGAGCAGCGGATCAGCCGCACGCTGACGGCGCTCTCTGATCTCGGCGCCCGGCTGGCGCTGGACGATTTCGGCTCGGGCTATTCCTCGCTCGGCTATCTGACGCGCCTGCCGTTCGACTGCCTGAAGGTCGACCGCGCCTTCGTCGACGGCATTTCCACCGCGCCGGAGAAGCGCAAACTGCTCGGCGGCATCATCGCCCTGTCGCATGGGCTCGGCATGACGGTGGTGGCCGAGGGCGCCGAATTGCCGGCCGAGGTCGACGTGCTCGGCGGGCTCGATTGCGACCTGGTGCAGGGCTTCGTGTTTTCCCCGCCGATCGCCGCCGACAAGGCGCCGCTGGTGGCCGCCAGCATCGAGCGCGAGGCGTACCGGATCCAGCCCAAACGCAAGCGCCACTAGAGCATGATCCGGAAAAGTGCGAAGCGGTTTTCCGAAAAGATCATGCTCAGACAACAAGCTAAAGCGCGATGATGATTCACTAATCTCATCGTGCTTTAGGCGGCGACCTTCAACCTTCTCAACGTCAAGGTCTCGCGGGATCGGCGGAAGCAGCTACCACCGCAGCCGTGGCCCGCCGAGACGACGGGCCACCGTGCGGCCAAGGGCATTCGCGCAGTGGAGCAAGGCCAGCTTGAGATCATTTTCGACCGTACGAAGGCCGATCTGCAAACGGTCCGCCACCTCTTGTGCCGTTGCGCCCTCGATCGAGATGTCCTGGAGCACCCGGCGAGGCCTCTCGGGAAGCTCGGCCAACGCAGATTTGAAGGCCGCGATCTCGGAGCGTGCCTCGACCACCCGTGCGGCGTCGGGCTGATTGTCGCAGACATCCAACAGCGCATCGACCTCGGACGCGCCGAGACGATGGGTCTGGGCCCTGTGCCGATCCTTCGCGACATTGATGGCGATACGAAAGAGAAAGTCGGGCGGGCTGCGGACCGGCGCCGCATCCGTGACCCGATCCAGCCGCAGGAATGTCTCGTGCAGCGCCTCGTGGGCGAAGTCGGAGGACCCCAGGCGGCGCGTCAGCCTTGCGATGAGACCATCATAGTTCTCCACCAGCTGGTCGCGCAGCCTCGCCTGGTTGGTATTGCCCACGTTCAGCGCCCCCAAACTATTCTTCAGTGCGTCTCGAGACTCGCTCGTTCCTCCGCGGTGAGCGCCTGCCTCTGCGTCTCCGAAAGCGCACCATTGCCGACAAGCTGCAGAACACTGTTCTGGTTGTAACTGTGCTGGTCTTGCGGCCGCCGCTTCTGCTCGTCCCGCGCGGGATCCGGCGCAGCGCCGTCGCCGCCGCCGTAACCCATGACCTCGACGATGATGATCGAGGGCTGGTCATTGCCCTTTGGCGGCGGCGCGGCGGCCTGCTGGCTCGCGGCGGCGGTGTTCGACGCCGCTGTCAGCGCGGCCACCGGCGGCCCCTGCACCGTCGGAACGCCGGTCGAGGTGCCCTGCACCTGGATGTTGGCGGCGTTGACCACCTGCAGCGCGGCGAGATTGACGTTGCCCGAGACACGGATGCCGGCCTCGCCCGCATCGATGGTGCCGAGCGGCGCGATCAGGTCGACATCGCTCGGCGGGGTGCCCGGGATGGTCGCGAGCGCGGCGATGCCGGCGCCGCTCGACGGTACGGCGGGCGCGAGCGTGGCGTTGCCGTAGCTGTCGTAGCTGAGCAGCGGCGGGGTGAAGATCGTCGTGGTCTTCGAGCCGCGGCCGGCGTTGATATCGCCGGTGGCGGACCAGGCGAGAATGTTGCCGCCGAAGGTCGTCATGATGCGGCTCTGGCCGAGCAGGATGCTGCCGAGCGAATAGATGTCGATCGGGCTGTTGCGTCCCTGCGTGATCAGGCCGGAGCCCGCGCCCGGGGTGACGCTTTCCACGCCGAGGATGGTCCGCCCGCCCGGATTCAGCACCTGGATGGCGCCGCCGTACTGGGTGCGGATGCCGGCATCGGCGAGATAGATATTGCCCAGGTAGTCCTTGGCAAAGCCGCTGAACATCGTCAGCCCACCCGAATAGTTGATCGCGTTGCCCTGGGCGTCCTGGTCGGGGAACAGCGTCGCGATCGCCTCGCGGCCGCGCAGATAGCTCTTGTAGCGCGGTCCGGTCGCATCGTTGTACTCACGGCCGCCGAGGGTCAGTTCCTCATAGAAGACCTGGCGGACGAATACGCCCTGTTGCTCGCTCGGCAGCGCCAGGAAATAGGCGAGCGCGTCGGCCGCGCTTCCGGTGTAGCCGTAGCGCTTCTGCAACCATGCCAACAGCTCGGCGCCATAGGCGTGCACCACCTTGCCGCTGCCGGCGAGCGGCGTGCCGTTGCCTGCCAGCTGATTGGCCGGGTCGAAATAGCGTTTGGCGAAATCGGAATAATCCGGGCCGTTCGCGCCGACACCGGTCAGCACCGCGATATCGGCGCCGCCCGCATTGTTGGCAGGGTTCAAGACATCCCCGACGCTGGTCAGCGTACCATAATAGCCCTGGTACAGGTTGCGGCCGGCCTGGATCTGAAACACGCCCGGACCAACCACATCCACCGACTGGTAGATGATGTCGCGACCGGCCTGCATCAGCGAAACGCTGGTGGGGCCGGTGTTGAAGAACACATCCGGCGTCGCGCCAAGACCGACGATATCGCGGCCGGCAATCACCTCGAACGGCTTGGCCGCGAGATACCAGGTGCCGTGCTGGGGAAAGAAGCCGGCGCCGGAGCTGCGGACCATGGGCAGCGCCGCCCCAAGGCTGAGATCGTCGATGTCGACGCCGGCATAGACCAACGCGGGCTGGCTATCACCCTGGTGCAGATTGGAGACCGGCGTGTCTTCGCCGAAGGCGAGCGGGTTGAAATTGTTGGTACGGTAAATCCCGTCCGGCGACGCGTTGGTGTTCCCTCGGCTGGTGGAGAACACCGGATGCCGTGGCGTCGCGAGCGCGCTGATGTCGGCGCCCGACATCGACAACACCTGGCCCTGCCCGTAGATCGACCCTGCCGCCAGCAATTCCAGCTGGCCGTATTGCGACGGCATCATCTCGATCGATCCGCCGCTGAAGCGAATGTCGCCGTTGGCGGCTGCAACGATCAGCGTTCCCGGATAGAAGCCGTTCGCGTTCTGCTTGCCGCCGGTGTCTCCCGACATTGGTGCCACATCGCCACCCGCCGAGTAGAGATTGATCGCAGTGGCCGACGTCCACAGCGTGAAATTGGTCAGCCCGCCGGTACTCACCACCGGCGTCAACGATCCGTCCGCGTTAACCTGAAACCGCGTATAGAGGCCACGATTCACGTCGACCGGCGCGGCCATGCCGGGGTCGCTCGCCCCGCTGATCACGAGGTCACCGCGCGTCGTGATGCTGACGCTGCCGTCGCCCGGCGTGAATGTCGGGCCGAGCGTCTTGATCGAATCCTTGAAGGTGGATGGATCAAGCGTGCGCGGATCGACCGACGAGGCCCCGCCACCTCGCCCGTTTGGAAGCACAGCTCCGACCGACCCGGCGCGAACAATGGTGTTTCCGCGCAGATCGGCGACCGACCCGAAATAATCCGGCCAGTAGGATCCCGACGCGGTGAGTGGGCTCATCGGATTGAGAATGCCTCCGACGTTCAGCGTCAGATCGCCGCCGCCGGTCTGCAGCACCGTCCCGTCCGGCAGCACCCGCCCGCTCGACGCGACCGCAAGATCGAGCCCGGTCGAGGTGGTTGCGGCGCCGCCGCCGGATGCGCCGGCATTGCGGCCTGCGATCACTGTCAGATTGCCGCCACCGAGCGTACCGATCCCCTGGAAGCCGACGAGGGAGGCGCCGGTTGCAGCCGCGTCGGTCTTGGCGAAGGTGCCGAAATTGATCCACCATGCGGTCGGATCCGGCGTCAGCCCGCCACCGCCCTGGGTTTGCAGCCAGTTCGCGATCCGATCCGTGTTGGTGTTGCGTAAGGTGTTTTGTACCGGGGCGGTCTCGATGTAACCCGTCACATCCTGCTGCGCCACGAGCAGCAGATCGCCGCCATGCTCCGGATACCAGGCATGGGTGATGTTGCTTCGCAGCGCACCGATCAGGTCATAGGGATTGCTGCCGTTGACCAGAACCGGGGCAGCCTGCGTGCCGGCCGTATAGACGCCATACGGGGTCGCTTCGCTGAAGCTGCCGCCGGCGAGCAACTCGAGGCTGCCGGTGCCGGTGCGAACGACACTGTAGAAGGTGCCCTGGCCGAAGTTGCCATAGGTGGGATCGTTGAGCGTCAGATTGCCCGCGCCGCTCAGCGCACCCACCGTTTGCAAGCCGCGTTGGTCGGCGGCAGTGAGATCGGCGCCCGCCGTCAAGCGCAGCGATGCCGATTGCGAGCCGCTCGGCAGCATGACGGCCCAGGCCGACGTTCCCTGTGCGGCTGGAAGGGCGGGACCCGATGGCGAGCTGAATACGCCGCCGACGGAGGATGCCTTGGTGGCCGGAATGTACAGGAAGCTGAGAGTAGTGCCGGCCGGAATTGTCTGCCCCGGGGCATAGCGATGGCCGCTCGGGTCCCTCGGATAGAAGGGCAGCACCAATCCCCACGTCGTTGGAACAGTCCAGGCGGTGGCCGTTTTCACGGTCCCACCAATGCTCAGCAGATAGTTGGTGCCGACCTGTCTGAAAGCAGAACTCGCGGTGACGTCGGCCACCGGGGAATACAGCGCCGGAGCATCTGTGGCCGGCCGGAAGCCGTCCGATATGCTTCCCTGAATGGCCAGATTGCCACCCGCCCGGATCACGAGGGCCATCGCTTCGCCGGCGCCATAGGTCGCCGAGTTCGGATCGCGATCGGCATTGGCGCCGTAGCGATACGTCGCGAGGTCGATGTCGCCCGAGGTCGACAGGTCGCCGCTCGAGGTGATCTGAACGCCCGGCCGCAGATGATAGGCGCTGCCGTACGCCGACAGCCCCGCAACACGCGCCGACAATCCTGCATTGCCGAGTGCCGCGCTGATGAAGGCCGTGCTCGCGGTGTCGTACCCGTCGAGCGTGGCCTGGGTGATGGTGCTGCCGCCAGGCAGATCGTAGGTCCAGAAGGCGTTGAGCGCGATGCTATAGGCGCCCTTGATGTTGAGCGGACCCGCGGCGTTGATCGCGATATCGCCGGAGGTCTCGCCGGTGCGCTGGGCATTCAGCACCACGTCGCCATAGGCGACACCGTTCGGCGCGGTGAGATCCATCGTCGCGCCGGGCGACAGCGTGAGCACGCCGCCGGCGGCGGTCAACTCGATATGACCGCGGTTCTTGGCTTCGATCGGCTGGCCGTAGCTATCCGTTTGCAGCACCGTGCCGTGGGCATCGAGTACGGCAGTCGACGCAAGCGCCAAGCCGTTGCCGGCCGAGAGGCGGATCGTGCCGGGCGCCGCGCCGCTGGCATCGATCGTGCCGGCGACAGTCAGGGCGCCGCCATCGACCGACACCGTCACGCTGTGCGCCTTGACGCCGTCGCCGATCACCAGATCGCCGCTCTTGATGTCGAAGCTGCGGGCATCGAACAGGCCGCCTTGCGTCAGGAGGGCGTTGAGCGCGGCGAAATCGGTGCTGCTCATGCTCGCGGCGGTGACGCTGAAGTCGCCGCTGGTGTTGTTGCCGGTGGCGCTGCCCGCGAGGCGGCCGCCGAACGAGACCGCTCCGCTGCCGGCGCTGATGCTGATCGACCCTGCGCTGGCGTTAGTGGCGGAGACGTCGATCACCGAGCCGGCCGCCTGCGTGAATCCGCCCTGGCTGCTGTTGAAGATCGCGGTACCGCCGAAGCCGTAGACCGTCGCCTTCTGGATCATCGAGGGCTGGCCGGAGAGATCGATGCGGCCGCTGCCGCCGATCGCGATGTCGTTGGTCGCGTTCACGACCAGCTTGCCGCTCGGCAGCAGAATGGTGCTGGCGATCGCGACGCTGTTGCCGGTCAGATCGATCTCGGCGCCTGATATCGTGGAGGTCGCAGCGCTCTGCGCGAGCCCTGTGGGCACGGTGACAGCAAGCGCACCGCCGGCGGTATAGTTCATGATCGACTTCTGCGCGCCGGTCAGCAGCGGCGTCGACAGCGTCAGGTTGCCGCCGGTGCCGCTCTGGCCGAACACGGCGCCGGCCGCCGTGCTCGGCGCCTGGTAGACGTACAGCGAGCCGTTGCCGGACGAGACGATCCGCGCGCCGCCGGTCATGTTGACATTGCCGAAGCCGTAGATGACCCGGCTGGACGTCGTCGACGTCAGCGAGGCGACCATGCCGAAATCGATCTCGTTCGCGACCAGATTGAGCGTGCCGAGGCCGGTCCCGAGCCCGCTGGCCCCGGGTGCCGGCGGCGTCGCGCCGGCGATGCCGTTCCAGGTGATCTTGCCACCTGCGATGGTCGCGGTGTCACTCGCGGTGCCGTAGCCGTAGATCGCCGGCGTGTTCAGGACCAGATCGATGCCGGTGCCGGTGGCGTCGAGGCCGGTCGCGCCGAACAGGTTGATGGAGTTCGCGGCACTCAACGTGATCTTTTCCAGCGCCGGCGCGGCATGGCTGGGGTCGCCATGCACCAGCACATCGAACAGCGCCTGGTTGAACAGGAACCCTGCCGGGGCACCGGCCGCGGCAATCGTGCCGCCGTCGCCGATATTGATGCTGCCGACCGCGAGCGTGATGTTGCGCGATCCGAAATGCGCTGTGGGATCGATGCTCGAGGCACCGTTGGTGGCAAAGGCCAACGTCCCTTCGGAATAGAGCTGCGAACCGGCGCCGATCGTGATCGTGCCGGCGCCGCCATTCGAGCCGAGGAAGTTGAGATTGCCGTTCGACAGCGCCAGCACTGTGGTGCCGGAGCCCGTGGTGTAGCTCACGCCAAGGGACGTGGAGTCGAACGGCGCGGGCCCCTGCCCGATGGTGCTGAGCGTGACGTTGTTGCCGATCGTGATATTGCCGCCGACCAGGAACAACTCGCCGGCGCTCAGCGTGACGCCGTCGCGAACCTGGAGGTCTCTTCCGCCGGAAAAGAGCATCGTGCCGTTAACGATGCCATCGGTGCCGTTGATGATCATCCGCGTAGCGCCGATCGCGTCCAGATCGCCTGCGCGAACGGATACACCGGCGAAACCCGGTGTTGGCGAGCCGGCGTAGATTTCATCTACACCTGACAGGGCCACTTGTCCGCCGAAGCCGCCTGGTCCGGCCTGCAACAGCGCGGTGCCGCTGAATGCCAATGCGGGCGATGTCGGTGGCGTCGTCGATGGCGGCTCGAACGCCAGCATCAGCATCTTGCCATCGGCCGGCAGCAGCGGGCGCACGCCGCCGAACTGCGTGGCATTGGCGATCATGAAGTCGCTGTAGCCCTGCTCGTTGTACTGCGAATATATCCGCACCGACGCGCCCGGCGTGATCAACACCTGCGACGCAAGTGCGCTCCTGATCGCGGTATTGCTGGTGCCGGTGTACGCCGAGGTCGCATATGTGCCGTTGCCGATCGCGACGGCGCCGTTGATCGGCGTTCGCGTGGCCGCGCCGAGTTCAACGCGATAGGCGCCAGGCAGCAACGCATAGTTCGACGGAAGCAATGTGTAGCTGCCTGCCGGCAGGCCCGGCACGCCGGCCGGAACGGTGATCTGCTGGCCGATGGCCGGATCCCCGGCGCCATTTTCGGGCGCGATGGGCGCATAACCGGACGCATAGCCAGGCAGGATGGCATAGACCTTGTCGCTAGGCTTGCTGACAGGCGTGGCCGGATTGGCATTGATCAACGGTGTGTTGAGCACATTCACCGAGCCGCCGCGCCCCGAAATGAAGGCGGCTCCGCTGAGGACGCCACCACCCGACATGTCGAGCGTTGCGCCACTTTCGACGTTGATGGATTGACCGTCCAGCGTGACGCCGGACTGATGGCCGACATTGCCGAAGTTCGTCACGTCGATCCGGCTTACGCTCGCCCCGTTGTAGCTGTAGGTCACGCCGTCGACGGTGCCGCCATAGGGGATGGTCATGCCCGCCATCGAGACCGAGGTCAGGCTGCCCGGCAGCACGTCGACCCGTTGTGTCGGAATGCGGTTGTCGAACGGATTGTTGTTGCCGAGCACGACGCTGCCGAACGGCGCGCGGACGATACCGCCCTGCTCCACAACAGGTGCGGCGAGCGCAAGGCTGCCAAACACCGACAGCGGTGCGTCGGGAATCGTGTCGGTGCTGCGGCCGATGGTCAGCGTCGGCGGCTGATCGGACTGTGCAGCCGTGAAATTGTTCTGCCCGGCGGTGACGACCGCAACGGCGCCCGTGGCGGGATAGAGCTGAGCGGCAATGAGATCGAGATTCCAGTCGGTCGCCAGCGTCGTCGCCTTCTGCGCGGCGCCGCTGGCCAGGAAGCGGATATCGCCCTTGCTCACCAGCCTGATCTCGGCAAAGCCGGGCGAATACATGCTGTTCGGCGCGGATGCGGAGAACAGGATCAGCCCCTGAACGTCGATCTGGTTGGCATCGACCTCGAAGCTCGCTTTGGTCGGAACACCGGCCGCACCTGGATTGCCGATCAATCCGCTGGTGCTCTTGTCCGGGACGACCGCAACCGGTTCGCGCAGCAATACATAGGGCGCGGACAGCAAGACGTTGCCGGTCGGGACCGGTGCGGACGGATCCGGCTTGCTTGGCGAGCCGACAGGTACGGGCAGGCCCGGCACGGGCGGCGCCGATGTGAACGCGGCAGCCGTGAGCGTAATGCTTTGGCTAAGCGCGAGCGATACGTCGCCGGCAAACTGCATGTAGTCGCCCGAGCTCAGCGACAATCTGCCGAAGCCACCCGCCTTGATCATGTCGGCACTGACCGTGGCTTGGCCGAACGTCAGCTTCGCAGCGTCGGTCCCCGGCGCGATGTCGGCGGGCAGCAGCGATTGCCGCGCCTGAGTCACAATCAGCGTGCTGGGCACAAACGCGGTAGCCGGTATGACCGAGCCGTCGGCCGGGAAAACGGCGGTGGGCAAGGAGACCGACAGGCTGCCGCCCGCCGCGCCCGAACCGCCGCCCGCGGCATGGATGCTGCCGTCGAGATAGAGCCCGCTCGATGAGCTGAGTGCGATGGAGCCGCCATTGCTCGGAAGCGTCTGCGCGCCGCCAGGTGTGTTTGGTGACATCCCGGCCGCAGAGTTGACGGTGACGCTGGCGCCGTCGGCATTGAGTTCGGCACCGGGCCGGACGATCACGAAGCCGGTTCCACCATTCAGGCTGATGCTGCCGCCGTCGGTGACCGTGCCGTAGGTCCGTCCACCGTTATCGGTGGCCGTGTAGGCCGCACCCGAGACGTCGATCGCGGCGTCCGCGCCGATCCACAGCGATAAGGCACGGCCGTTGCCGGATGTGTCAAAGTTGCGCGACGGCTCCAGTACATTGTCGGACTCGTTGATCAGCGTGATGCCGCCGCCATGCGCGGTGAGCCTGCCATTCATCGTGATCTGATTGTAGGCATCGAGCTTGATGCTCTGTCCGGGATCGACGGTGATCGACGCACCATGGCCGACCACGATCGCGCCGCCGCCGGCTCCGTTCAGCAGCGAACGCAAGGTTACGCTGACACCGGCCCGCTGCGTCAGCGTGGCCTTGACCGAGTCCGCGGTGAACAACGGCGGCGTCCATAGCATCAGAGCCGACGACGGATCGCTGCCGGTAGCTGCGGCATAGCTGTTCGCCGTGAACCGATAGACCGGCATCGCGGGCGCGACCACCGTGTTGCTGGCCACCACAACGCCGAGCCCGCCATTGATGTCGTAGTTGGAGAAGCCGGCGGTGAAGAACGCGGGATTGAGCGCCGGTGCTGGCGTGATCTGGACCGTCTGCGGCAGCACCACGCCGGCTGGAATAATGGTCCCGACCGGATAGGTCATCGGCGTGGATTGAATTGATCCTGCGGCGTAAGTGACTTGATAGGGCGTGATTGGAAGGCCACTCGGGAAGACGTTGGACGGAATGACGGTTCCCGCCGGAATACGGCCAGTGCCGCTCCAGCCGGTGATGAGCGTCCCGGCCGGGATCACGTTGCCTGCGCTCCAATAACTTGTCCCGCCATTGCTGTCTCTGCTCTGGAGGGAATCCATGCCCTGCGGCACGGTCCAATCTGCACCGGTCGGCGCGGTCGGTACCGCTGAGATCGTGACGTCGACCGGTATCGGCGTGTCGTACACCAGCGAGGTGAAATTCAGCGTCAGCGCCGTCGGCAAGGGCTGGCCTGCGCGAATGGTCATGGCCTGCTTCAGCTTCACGGCCAGAGGCGCCGACATGCCCGCGGGCAGTACACCGCCGGCAAGTTCGGCATTCTCGCCGATCAGGATGTTGCCGGGCGTCGAGATCGTCAGCGTGCCGCCGCCGCTGACACCCCAGGCGCGGATCGCGCCGTCGAGAACAAGATTTCCATCGCCCGGCGTGCCGGCGTTCTGCTGGGTGTGGCCCGCAATGATCGTGACGTTGCCGCCCTTGCCGCCTTGCGTCTTGCCGTTGATGAGAACGGCGCCGCCGGAGGACACATCGATCACGCTGCCCGCCGCGAGCGTGACGTTCTGGGTCGAATCGAAGGTGACGTTGCCGCCGTCGAGCAGGCCGAGGCCCGACACGCTGATCGGATCGATCTGCGCATTGACCCACAGGCCGCGCGTGTCGATGGTCGCGCCGCCCTCCAGCGTCAGCGTCGCGCCGCCGGTCGCGTTCGTCAACGTAACCGTTCCGTTTGCGGTGTTGAGGATGTTGCTGACCGTGACGCTGCCGGAGCGCGCGATGATGTCGGCTGCGATATCGACGGTCGGAGCGGTCAGCCTGACCTGCGCGCCCGGCGCAAATTGCAGCGGCGCGTTGATCGAGATCTTGTTGCCGGTGTTGATGTTGAAGCCGCCGAGGCCAAAGCTGTTGAGCGTCGGCGCATCGAACCAGGCCGTGTTGGTGCGGTCGGACGGCA
The DNA here is from genome assembly GCF_053474805.1 of Bradyrhizobium sp. WCU1. Classification (NCBI taxonomy): domain Bacteria; kingdom Pseudomonadati; phylum Pseudomonadota; class Alphaproteobacteria; order Hyphomicrobiales; family Nitrobacteraceae; genus Bradyrhizobium; species Bradyrhizobium sp. WCU1. Next base: position 4,307,247 of record NZ_CM130280.1, on the reverse strand, counting down.
GCGCGGAGGTCAAACCGAGATTGCCTGAGACCGGCGCGACGTTACCGAACGTCACGTCGGTGTTGTAGGCGTTGGAGAGTCCATAGCGATCGTACTGCCCAAGCGCCAGCGTGCCGGCGAGCGGCACGGTGGTCTGCGTCAGCTTGTAGCCGTCGGTGATGCCGGCCGGCCGCTTGGCAAGCTGCTGCTCGCCGTCGATCACGTTGGCGAGGATGGTGCCCTCGAACACCGAGGTCGGGGTCGAAAGGAGGAGGCTGCCGGCATCGCGGCCCATTGTGTAGCCGTTTTCCCAGCGGCTGCTGCCCTTGCCGAACGGGCTGAGATAGACCTCGACGACGCCCCAATGCGCGTGATTGACGATGAAGCCGTTCGCCACCGCGACATAGGTCAAATAGGACGGCGCATTGTCGGCACTGTAGATGCGGCCGTCACTGCCGAGCAGCAGCGTCTGCCGCACATAGCCGCTCTGATATTGCACGGCGCCGCCGGAGATGTTGAAGAGCGCGCCTTGCTGCGCCACCACTTCCGGCGCCGACAGCGTGATGGTGCCGCCGACCGCGGTCCATTCGCCGATCTTGTGGCCGGTGTTGTTGAGATAGCCGGAGACTTCGAGCAGCCCGCCCGCGGTGTAATAGCGGTCGGTCGCATAGCCGCCGGTGCCGGCCGGCACCAAAGTGAGATCACGGGCGTCGATCCACATGTTGCTGTTGAGCAGCGTGCCGCTGTCGCGGTTCTGCGGGCTGTCGCGCAGCTCGTTGCCCTGGACGTTGACCTTGATCGCATTGGCCGACACCGGCAGCACGGTGCCGGTGGTGCCGGAGACGTCGATGACAGAGCCGGTTTCGGCGAACACCCGCTTGCCGGCGGAAGCCGACACCTGGCCGCCCTGCGCCATGGTCAGCGAGCCGTTCCTGAAGTCGATGGTGCCGCCGGTGACGATCTCGATGCGCGACTGATCGGGGCGATCCACCAATGTCGAGAGGTTGTCGAACTGGCCGGCCGCCAGCAGATTGGGCTTGGCCGAGGCGATCAGCGCATCGCGCTGCGAATTGAACGCGGTCGCGGTCGGATCGATGCCCGAGACCAGCGCGGCCGCGGCATCGGTCTCCGGCAGGATCAGGCTGATGCCGTTACTGGTCAGCGTAATACTGCCGCTTGTATCGGACGCCGAGTTGAGCAGATGAATGGTGCCGCGCTGGTTGACCGAGGTGGTGGAGACGAGGATGCCGTCCTGGGTGACGGCATGGCCGGCCAGCGTGATGTCGCCCTGCTGGGCCAGCACCAGGCCGGTGTTGGTGACCGTGCCGCTGCTGCTGCCGCTGCGCAGCAGTGGCGCGATCTCGTTGCCGCGTGTGGTCGAGTTCTGGTTGGCGTTGGTGCCGTAACCGGCGCGCAGGATGAAATCGTCGCCGGCCGCGAACTGGGTCTGGCCCTTCGGCGTGGTGATGGCGCCGGCGTTGTTGACTTCGGTGCCCATCAGCAGCACGAAGCCGCCGCCTGCCGTCACCGAGGACGGCGCATTGGTGGTGATCAGCGCACCGCTCTCGACCACGATCTTGCCGCCCGCGCCGGTGAAGTTCGGCACATAGACGTTGCCGCTCTGGCTCGCATAGATGCCATTACCGAACTGGCCGTCGGTGATGTTGGCGCTGGAGGCGATCAGCGAGCCGACATTGATCTGGCTCGCGCCGCCGAAGATGATGCCGTTCTGATTGATCACCAGCACCTGGCCGGGAGCGGTGATGCGGCCGAGGATCTGGCTCGGCCCGGTGTTGCCGACGACGCGGTTCAGCGCGGTCCAGTTGCCGGCCTGCTGGTTGAAGTTGAGCGTGGTCTGGCTGCCGACATTGAAGCTCTGCCAGTTGAGGATTGCCTGCGGCGCGGTCTGGTTGACGGTCACCGTGGTCTGGCCGCCGCTCGCGGCCTGGCTCGGCAGCGCGGCGCCTTGCCAGAGGGCCGAGCCGGGCACGGCGCCCGGCGCAACCTGAAGCCCGCCCACGGCAAGACCGTTCGGCACCGCCACCTGCGGCAGCGTGGTGGATCGCTGCGAGGCGGCAGCCGCGCCGCGGGCCGCCGCCTGCGCGGCCTGCAGCGCCTGGATGGCCTGGGTCGCCCGGGTCAGCGCGCCCTGGCTTTGCCTTGCGACTTCGGTTGCCTGCTGGGCCGCGGCGGTGGCGCCGTCGCTGGCGATCGTCGGCGCCGAATTGATCGCTCCGAAATTGCCGAACGGACGCGCGGACGCATCCTCGAGCCCGGTCAGCAGCAGCGCCAGCGTGCTGGTTCCGGCCAGCAGCATCGAGCGGGACACCAATCCGATCCGCTGCCGCGGCGGCAGCGGCGCAACCCGACGCTGAGCGAGGCGGGAACGGTCGGCGGCTTTCCGGGCGCGCGATGGGCGGGAGATCACACGGTCGACGAACATGAGGCATCCTGACTAGGCCAAATCGCGATCACTGTGATGACCGCGGGCTCACTGTCGTGACACCTCCGGACGTCGACGCCCTCAAAGGTTTTTTATGAATGTTTTGTGTCACACGCGCGAGCGTCAGAGCGCGTTCGAGCAAGGCCGCGCCCTGGAACTGAAACGCGTGGAACACGTGTTGCGCGCGACAAAAGCGCTAGGAAAGCAGGACAAGCCCGCCGGGCAAGCTGCGGGCGCGAATGCCGAACGCACGCTCAATCTGCAGCAAGGCCTCGTCCGGACGATCGATCCTGAAACGACCGTTGACGGGGCTGCGCCCGAACTCCGCATTCAGCAGCACGATGCGGCCGGAGCGGTATCTGTTCAATTCCCCGATCACCTCCGCCAACGGTGTCATGTTGCAGATGATCAGGCCCTGTTGCCAGGCGGCGGCAATCGACGGATCGATCGCGACGACATCGCCAAATCCGCCATCGCCATAGGTGACGCGCTGCCTGGACTTGAGAACGACTTGTTGCGCCAGATGCTCCACATGCGCTTCGTTCGCGAGGCACGTGACACAGACGCTCGCCCCGTCGACGCGCACGTCGAACTGCGCCCCCGTCGACGTGGTCCTTCCGCCCGCCGCGATCACGCTGAATGTCTCGGCTCGCCGATCCGCGACCTTGAAAGAGGCCTCGCCGGCGATCAGTTCGACCGTGCCGGACGCAGCTCCCGATCCGAGCGAGATGCTGGTGCGCGTGTTCATCTGGACCGCGACGCCGTCCACCACGGCCACCTCGCGCTGCTCGCCGACGCCGGTACGATAATCAGCGCGCAGTTCGAACAGCGACGGCCACAGATCGAGCGGAGGGTGCACCACCATGATCCCGGCTGCCGTGGCCGCCAGCGCACCTCCGATGATCGCACGGCGGCTGGTGATCGCCGTCCTGCCGCCGGCGGGCGCGCGGCGGCCCGTCGTCCTCGAATCCGCGAGCAGGCTCTGGCCCGCGGGGCCGAACGCCTTCCAGAACCGGCTGGCCTCCGAAAAAGCCGCCGCATGCGCCGGGCTCTGGCCGCACCAGCGCCGCAAGGCCGCCGCGTCGGACGCCCTCGCCTCTCCGGACGTCAGACGACGAATCCAGGCATGGGCTTCGCGCTCAAGCGCGGAAAGCTCGTCGTGATGTTGGTCGCTCTCAATCATCAACGTTGCATGTTGCCGGTCGTCTTGAAGCCCGTGGTCGCAATGCTCTGCGGGCGAGCCGGCGGCCCTCCCGTAACATAGACACTCCAGAGGACGCGAACCGCACAATTTTCTACTCCGGGCGCCGGATTTTCTTGAAACGGGCGACGCAATGCTCCTGCGCCCTCCGCAATTCCTTCTCCACCAGGCTCACGGAAATGCCGAAGCGCCGGGCAATCTGCTGCCGGGACAGCCCCTCCAGCCTGGCGGCCAGCAGGATGGCCCGCGGCCGCGGTGGCAATTCCGCCATCACCTGCTTGAGCCTTTCGAGATCGGAGCGGCCGGAGATCACGCGCACGGCGTCGGGTGCATCGTCCGCCAGATTGAGCAGCGCCTCGACCTCTTCCGCATTGAGGCGCCGGTTGTCGGCGCGCCGCTGATTGAGCGCGACGTGGAAGGCGGATCGAAGCAGGTAGGCGGCCGGATTGCGGACATCGCCGACGATCTCCCGGCCGTTCAGGCGCAGATAGGTATCCTGCAGCGCGTCTTCGGCCCATTCCAGCGAGCCCAGTCGACGCGCAAGGCGCGATTTCAAATCCTGATAGCGCTCGATCAACAGGGCCCGCAACGTGCGCGCGCTCTCATTGTCCGCGGCCTCGTCATGATCCGACGCCTTGGAGAGGCTCTCGCCCTCACTCATCTCGTCGGCCGCCTTCATCCGGCGGACAGTCGACGGTACCGCCGGACGCCCGGGGCAGGATCACCATGGTGAAGGGTTGCGTCATCTGCACAGGGGGAGCTTCGCCCGCGGATACGCGATTTGCCGCCTCCGCAATCGCTGCATCCCGTTGCGGATCGCCGGTCGTCCCCAAAAGCTTCACCCTCGTCACACTGCCGGACGGCCCGATCCAGAAGCTGATTGCGGCCCGGTACGCACCAGGCCTTGTCGCTCGCTGGGCGCACAGGGCATTGTTCAGCCGCTCCTGTAGCAGCGCCGAATATCGCCGTTCAATAGCGCTCTGTTGTGACAAGGCCGCTTGCGCGATCGCCGCCGGCGAACGCGTCACAAAAGTTTCATTCGGCGCGGGAACGACGACGATGGCATCGGGTGCCGTGTAGTCCGCGACCAGTCCGCTGCCCTGCAGAAGCAGCAGGATGGCCTGCTGCGGATTGAACTGCCCCTGCACCGGGTTCGAGACCCGGCCGACCGCCAGATTGCCGTTATAGGCGATGACGACGCCGGTCGTCTTGCTATAGGCGTCTAGTGCCGATGCGAGCGATTGCGCGGGAATGTCGAACCAAGCCTGGCTCGACGGTTGAGCGGTTTGCGCCGATACCGCACAAGCCCAGAACATGCCCAGGGAGAAAAGGCCGCAGAACCAGAAACGCCACCGAAACGGCATGAGATGCAGACATCATTATCCCGGGTGAACTCCGCCTATCCCATAGCGTCTGCAAAGGTCTTGAGCCACTCCCCTTCACGTAGGTCTCCCATCATTGTGGCGCACCGACGTCGCGGCGCGGAACCTGAAGCCGGTCTTTCCGGGATCGGCTGAGTATCGCGCCAGCACCTTCTGCACGACACCACGGCAACGACGAGCGCCGCGAGGCGATTGTCATTTCCTGCGAAACGAGACGAGCGAGCGCTTGCTGCTTCAGCATCGCAGCACCAAACCGCGACCGCGGCCACCGCATACAACCATGCGGCGATGAAGCGAAGCGGCCGCGCCAGTCGAGCGCCATCATCGCGAGCGCAGACCGTGATGGTGACAAGGGCTCGGTCAACAGCCGACAAACATGTCCGCCACCGGCCACACGCGGCGACCGACCTCCGCCTTCGCCCTCGGGCTACACCGGGACGACCGTTTGCGTGCCGTTCGTGCGGACTACGGTCAGAGAGAGGGGGATGGTGCCCAGGGGCGGGATCGAACCACCGACACTGCGATTTTCAGTCGCATGCTCTACCAACTGAGCTACCTGGGCATACAAGCTGGGCCGAAAAGGCCGGAGCGAGCGGGCGGTTTATAGAGAGGTCGGAGCGCTGTGTCCACCCGGCTTCGCGAAACGCTTCGCCGGGCGCGGCCCGCCCTGTGCAATTTCCCCAACTTATTGGGAAATCTTGGCTATTCCGGGTCCTCCGCGTCGTCCTCGCGGCCGGGAACGACATAGCGGCCGGTCAGCCAGCGGTTCAGGTCGACATCGCGGCAGCGCGGCGAACAGAACGGGCGGAAGGCCTGCGCGACCGGCTTGCCGCAGATCGGGCAGGCACGCGTGGTCGGGGGCGTTCGGGGCTGGTCGGTCATGGCTCGGAGGTAGCTTACATCAATCGAGATGCAAGGGCGCTGAGGGCACGAGGTTCCTCGGCCTCACACCGCGACGGCGTTGAGCCAGCCGTGGCGGATCGGAAAGCCTTCGCCGCCGAGCAGGGTCACGGTCTCGTAGAGCGGCAGGCCGACGACGTTGGTGTAGGAGCCGACCATCTTGACCACGAAGGATCCGGCGATGCCCTGCACGGCGTAGCCGCCGGCTTTGCCGCGCCATTCGCCGGAGCCGATATAGGCCTGGATGTCGTCCTCGCTGAGCCGCTTGAAGCGCACGCGCGTCTCGACCAGGCGCTGGCGGAACGCCTCGCGCGGCGTCACCACGCAGATCGCGGTGTAGACGCGGTGGTTGCGGCCCGACAGCAGCCGCAGGCACTGCGCGGCCTCGTCGACCAGATTGGCCTTGGGCAGGATGCGGCGGCCGACCGCGACCACGGTGTCGGCGGCGATGATGAAGGAGCCGCGCAGATCGTCGTCGAGCTGAACTGACTTCAGCGCCGCGTCCGCCTTCGCGCGCGCCAGGCGGTTGGCGCAGGCGCGCGGCAACTCGCCCCGCCGCGGGGTCTCGTCGACATCGGCCGGGCGCAGCGCGTCGGGCTCGATGCCGGCCTGGTTGAGCAGGGCCAGCCGCCGCGGCGAACCGGAAGCAAGAACGAATTTGGGACGGCCTAGCATGCGGGCTTTTGGGCTGAATCGGGGGGACGGACGCGGGCGGAACCTATCGGATGGGGCATGGATGCACAACCTTGGAACCGGTCGCGAATCGTACTCCCGCTTGGAGACAAGGCCCCATAAGCACAGCTGTTTGTCAGTCTGGCGACAAGGGGCGGTCCTGCGAATCGGAACACGCCGCGTGTTCGCATCACAAGTTCGCCGCAGCCTTGGCGAAGCGGCGGCGGATGCGCATCAAGAGGCCGTCGCAGACCTCGCGATAGGCGGCGAGCTTCTGCTCGCGATTGCCGCTGGTCCCGGTCGGGTCGTGCGTCGGCCAGTATTCGACATCGGCGGCGAGCGTGCGCGTCAGGTCCAGCGCCTTGTGGTGCGCCTCCGGCGAGAGCGTGATGATGAGATCGAAGTTCAACCCCTCCCAGTCCTCGAGCTCCTCGAAGGTCTGCGGCTTGTGGCCGGAAATGTCCTGGCCGAACTCGGCCATGACGGAGACCGCGAACGGATCGAGCTCGCCCTTCTTGACGCCGGCCGAACGCACATAGAGCCCTTGCGGAAACATCTGCTGCAGCAGGCTTTCGGCCATCGGCGAACGCACGGCATTGTGGCCGCATGCGAACAGCACGGCCTGCGGGGTGCGCGCGCTTGGCGCTGCCATGCGATCAGGCTTTTTTCGACCGGGGTACGCCCCCGTCGTCTGGCGAAGTGACGATAAGCGGGATCATGCGCCCTCACCCTTCCAGTGCAGCACAGTGATCAGCGTGAACAGCCGCCGGGCGGTCTCGAAATCGACGCGCACCTTGCCCTTGAGCCGCTCCTGCAGCGTGCGCGAGCCCTCGTCATGGATGCCGCGGCGGCCCATGTCGATCGCCTCGATCTTGTCCGGTGTCGCGGTCCGGATCGCCTGATAGTAGCTGTCGCAGATCATGAAGTAGTCCTTCACGACACGGCGGAACGGCGTCAGCGACAACAGATGCGCCACGACAGGCGAGCCGTCCTCCTTCCTGATATCGAACATCAGCCGGTTGCCGGTGATCGCGATATGCAGGGTATACGGACCCGGCCCGGCGACGCCCTCGGGCGCGAACAAATTCTGCTCGACCAGGTCGTAGATCGCGATCGCCCGCTCATGCTCGATATCGGGCCCGGAACGGCCGATCGATTCCTCGTCGAGCGTCACCGCGACGATGCGATTGTTGGAATCCTCGTCGTCTGGTGGCTTGGTCATGAGAGGTTGAGGCGCAATCCGACGGAACGTGAATGGGCATCGAGACCCTCGGCCTGGCCGAGCGTCATCGCGGCAGGCCCGAGCGCACGAAGCTGATCCGGCCCGCACCGCAGGATCGAGGTTCGCTTCATGAAGTCAAGCACCCCGAGGCCCGAGGAGAACCGCGCCGAGCGCGCCGTCGGCAGCACATGGTTGGAGCCGCCGACATAGTCGCCGATCGCCTCCGGGGTATGGGCCCCGAGGAAGATCGCGCCGGCATTGCGGACCTTTTTCGACAGGCCCTCGGCGTCCGCGGTCATGATCTCCAGATGCTCCGCCGCGATCGCGTTCGCAAGCTCGACCGCGTCGTCGAGCTTCGCCACCTTGATCACGGCGCCGAAATCCTCCCACGAGGCGCGCGCAATCGCCGCACGCGGCAGCGTCGCCAGCTGCGCCTCGACCGCGCGCTCGACATCGGCGGCGAGCCGCGCACTGTCGGTGACCAGGATCGACTGTGCGCTGACGTCGTGCTCGGCCTGCGCCAACAGATCGGCCGCGATCCAGTCGGCATTGCCGGTATCGTCGGCGATGACCAGCACCTCGGAAGGGCCGGCGATCATGTCGATGCCGACCTTGCCGAACACCAGCCGCTTGGCGGCGGCGACATAGGCGTTGCCGGGGCCGACGATCTTGGCCACCGGCGCGATCGACGCGGTGCCATAGGCCAGGGCGGCCACCGCCTGGGCGCCGCCGACGCGGTAAATCTCCGAAACGCCGCCGAGATGGGCGGCCGCCAGCACCAGCGGGTTGAGCTTGCCGTCCGGCGCCGGCACCACCATCACCACCCGCGGCACGCCGGCGACCCTGGCCGGCACCGCATTCATCAGCACCGAGGACGGATAGGCCGCGGTGCCGCCGGGCACATAGAGCCCGACCGCATCGACCGCGCTCCAGCGCCAGCCGAGCTCGACGCCGGCGGCATCGGTGAAGCGCTCGTCCTTCGGCAGCTGGCGGCGATGGAACGTCTCGATCCGGTCGCGCGCGAAGCTCAGCGCCTCGACGGTCTTGGGATCGCAGGCCGCGACTGCGGCATCGATCTCGGCCGGCGTGATGCGCAGACCGGCGGCGGTGATATCGAGCCGGTCGAACTTCCTGGTCGCCTCGAGCAGCGCGGCATCGCCGCGGGCGGCCACATCGTCGACGATGGCGCGGGTGGCGCGCTCGACGTCGGCCGATACCTCGCGCTTGGCCGCCAGGAAATCGCGGAAACGCTGCTCAAAATCGGCGCTCTGTCGGTCCAGGCGAACGGGCATGGCGGCTTTCTTAGGAGGAATTCGGGTCCCTGCTCAATGGCGCGACGGATAATGGCCGTCAACCCTTGGCTCCCGTCGTCCAGGCGAAAGCCGGGACGACGGCCGAGAGTTACCCAGGCCCCACCCCGAGGTCGTCTGGCCCCAGATCGGTCAATTCGCACTCCAGGCATTCGACATCGAGCCGCAGCGCCGCGCCCTGACCGAACATCAGCAGCGCGCTGCCGCCAGGCGGGTCGGAGGCATGGAATTCGATCCCGAGCAGTTCCAGGGTCGCCTCCGGGGTCTCCAGGTCGATGTTGCGCGACTTGCATGCCAGCACCCGGTCGAACCTGAGTGCGGCGATCAGCCGGCGCGAGCAGGTGCCGCCGGACAGGGTCTGCTCCCAATCGAGCCGGTTCAGGCCGACCACGAGGCGTTTCTCGTCCTGGCGCCAGACGATGTCGGCAGGCTGGACGCGGGCGTCCTGCAGATGGGCGGAGATCACCGCGAGGTCATCGGCGTCGAGGGCGATCAGTTTCAGCGGCGCGGGTGGGGACATGACGGTGACTATAACGCCTCGCGGCCTCGGAGGTACCAGTGGCCGCAAGGAAATCCCGCTCGAGGGAACCGGCAAGCGCACGAGCAAAATATCGAAAATAACCCCATGCAAAGGGGCTGGAAGCGGCGTGGCATGCCCCGACCGAACGTACGCGCATTGGCACTCTTCGTCAGGTGAGCACGCTCGTCAGGCTCCCTCCCCCACGCAACCGGGGTATACCGCGGTTGCGCATCGCAAGTTTGCGCAAGTCGGGCAGGCCCGACTTGCGTCGGGGGAGGGTTGGGGAGAGGGGTGGCCCCGGGCGAGATGAGCGACGGCGCAGTTGGTCCCGCAATCTCGGCTGCATGATCAGAGGCGCATTTCGAGAGAGCACCCGTGTGGCCACCCCTCTCCCTAACCCTCCCCCGCAAGGGGGGAGGGAACCCTACCGCTGGTGGCTCCCTCACCTAGTCGCACCGACCTGCGATGGTGTTTGCGCTGGCCTCACCCCGTGATGAACGCCAGCAGATCCGCGTTGATGGTCTCCGCTTCCGTCGTCGGCATGCCATGCGGAAAGCCCTTGTAGGTCTTCAAGCGTGCCGTTCTTCAAAAGCTTGGCCGAGAGCGGGCCGGAATCGGCGTAGGGCACGATCTGGTCGTCGTCGCCATGCATCACCAGCACCGGCACGTTGATCTTCTTCAGGTCCTCGGTGAAGTCGGTCTGCGAGAACGCGACGATGCCGTCGTAATGCGCCTTGGCGCCGCCCATCATGCCCTGCCGCCACCAGTTCTGGATCACGGCTTCGGACGGTTTTGCGCCGGGCCGGTTGTAGCCATAGAACGGGCCGGCCGGGAGATCGCGGTAGAATTGCGAACGGTTGGCCGCAAGCTGCGCCTGCAAGCCGTCGAACACCGATTTCGGCAGGCCGCCGGGATTGGCGGCCGTCTGCACCATCAGCGGCGGCACCGCGCTCAGGATCGCGGCCTTCGCGACCCGGCTCTCGCCGTGGCGCGCGATGTAGTGCACGACTTCGCCGCCGCCGGTGGAATGGCCGACATGGACGGCATTCCTGAGGTCGAGATGCGCGGTGACGGCCGCAAGGTCGTCGGCGTAATGGTCCATGTCGTGGCCGTCGGCGACCTGGGCGGAACGGCCGTGGCCGCGGCGGTCATGGGCGATGACGCGGAAGCCATGGTTGAGGAAGAACAGCATCTGCGCGTCCCAATCGTCCGAGGACAGCGGCCAGCCATGGCTGAACACGATCGGCTGACCCGAACCCCAATCCTTGTAGAAGATCTCGACGCCGTCTTTGGTGGTGATGGTGGGCATTGAACGCTCCTCCTGTTGCCGATGTGTTGGTCCGGCACGCCAAACATGAGCGGACCCCGAGCGACGGCGTGTCGCCGACATGCCACCGCCCTTCGCCTTCTACGCCGTGCGTCGCTCCGAATTGATGTCACCCGCCCCGGATCAGGCGAAATTGACCGGCCTGAAGCGGCGCCAGGCGCCGATGATCATCACGGCGAAGAACACCAGCACGATGCCCTGCACCGCCCCGAACACCGGCCCGGACGGCGGGTTCGGCGGCACCGCCGGCGCCAGCGCCTGCAACGCGGGGATCTTGAGGAAGCTCTGGATGACCAACACGAAGACGTTGAGATAAAGCGAGACCATCGCGGTCACGACATAGATCGGGCGCCATGCGCCCTTCAGCTGCATCGCATAGAGCGCGATGCAGGCGATCGCCAGCAGCACCAGCGAGAGGCCGCCGATGATCTGGGACGGCAGCACCTTTTCGGTAATCAGTGGCGGGATCACGAAGCCGGTGGCGCTGGTCAGGATCGTGAAGATGAGGAAGATCGCGGTCAGTCCGGGCATCGGGCGCGAGCCGAGCAGGCCGAACATCACGATCACACCGGCGACGATCGCGATCAGGCTGATAATGACGTGCACAAGCACCAACGTCGTCATGTAGCACACTCCCCCGTTGAGACCCGCACGACGTTACGATGCGTCTTTGAAAATTGCTACATCGTTCGATGGCAGGACGCCCGACACTCAAGAAAATCGCTGACGCCGACCGTTGCAAAACCTTGGTGTCGGCGTCGCGCGCCGCGGCATCCTGTGAGAACTTGAATCAATAGAAGCGCGGGATCGGCCCATCCTGCGGCGTCTTGCGCTTCGACAGGTCGAACAGCACCTCGTCGACATAGCACCAGCCCCAGCCTTCCGGCGGATCGTAGCCCTCGATCACCGGATGGCCGGTGGCGTGGAAATGCGCCGTTGCATGCCGGTTCGGCGAGTCGTCGCAGCAGCCGACATGGCCGCAGGTCCGGCAGATCCGCAGATGCAGCCAGCGGCTGCCGCTCTTCAGGCACTCCTCGCAGCCGCGCGCACTCGGCGTGACGTCCTGGATGCCGGCGATATGGGTGCAGCCTTTTGGCATTTGCGGGCCTCTCGTTCTGAACGGTCGCGGATCTATCTTTATCCGCACCTCTTTGAACCGTCATCCCCGCGCAAAGGCGCGGGGATGACGGGGATGGTGCAGCATGGCTTTCCACTACAACGTCGGACTGCCGGCATCGGCGAGATAGCCGTGCAGCGCGGCGACCACCTGTGCGCCCTCGCCGATCGCGCCGCCGACGCGCTTGACCGATCCGGAGCGGACGTCGCCGACCGCGAACACGCCGGGCACCGTGGTCTGGAGCAGCGGCACGGCGGGCGCGCCCTCGCCGTTCTGTACGCCGGTCTTGACGAAGCCGCCGCGGTCGACCTGCACGCCGCAGCCCTCGAGCCAGCCGGTGGCCGGATCGGCGCCGACGAACAAAAAGAGATTGCGGATATCCATCGTGAACTCGTCGGGTGCGAGCCGGCTGCGCCAGCGGACGCGCTCCAGCGTCTCCGCGCCGTCGAGGCCGATCACCTCGGTGTTGAACATCAGTTCGATGTTCGGCGTCGCCTCGATACGCTCGATCAGATAGCGCGACATGCTGGCGCCGAGCCCGCCGCCGCGGATCATCATGTTGACCCTGCGGGCATGCGCGGACAGATACACCGCCGCCTGGCCTGCGGAGTTGCCGCCGCCGACCAGCACGACGTCCTGGTTGGCGCACAGCCGCGCCTCGATCGGCGAGGCCCAGTACCAGACGCCGCGGCCTTCATAGTGCTCGAGATTGTCGATCGCCGGCCGCCGATAGCGCGCGCCGCTTGCGACCACCACCGATTTGGCGCGCAGCGTGTGCCCGCATCCGGTGGCGAGCGTGAACGCGCCCGACGCTTTCGAGCAGTCGAGCGATTTGATCGAGACCGGGATCAGCATCTCGGCGCCGAATTTCTGCGCCTGATTGAAGGCGCGTCCGGCCAGCGCCTGGCCGGTGATGCCGGTCGGGAATCCCAGATAGTTCTCGATCCGCATGCTGGCGCCGGCCTGGCCGCCGAAAGCGCGGGAATCGAACACCGCGACCGACAGGCCCTCGGAGGCGGCATAAACCGCGGTGGAGAGCCCGGCCGGGCCGCTGCCGACCACCGCGACATCGTAGAGCCTGTCTTGTGCACTGTTGCCGATCATGCCGAGCGCCATCGCCAGCGCGGTCTCTGATGGATTGCGCAGCACCGTGCCGTTGGGGCAGACCACCAGCGGCAACTCGGCACGCGTCGGCGAATAGCGCGCGACGAGGTCGGCGGCATCGGTGTCGGCCTCGGGATCGAGCACGTGATGCGGCTGGCCGTTGCGCGCCAGGAAATTCTGCAGCGGCGCCATGTTGCCGGCCGACGCCGAGCCGATCAGCACCGGCCCGCCGGCGCCGCCCTGGATCAGGCTGACGCGGCGCAGGATCAGCGCCCGCATGATGCGCTCGCCGAGGTCGGCTTCGGCGACCAGCAGCGCGCGCAGCCGGTCCGGCGGCAGCAGCAATGTCTCGACCGCACCGTCGGCATGGCCGTCGACCAGCGCCGCGCGGCCGGAGAGCTGGCCGATCTCGGCGAGGAACTGGCCCGGCCCCTGGTCGATGACCGGCGTGACACGGCCGAGGCCGTCGCGCTGGGTGATCGCGACGCTGCCCGACAGCACCACGAACATGCCGGGCCCCGGCGTGCCGGTCTCGAACAACGCCTCGCCGTCCTTGTATGACCGCGGCTCGCCGAAGCGGCGCATCCGCTCGATCTCATGCGCCGTCAAGGTCGGAAAGGTCTGTTCATGGCGCGGGAAGGCGGCGGCGGTTGCGCTCAGGCGATTGATCGTCGTCTCATCGATTGCAGTCATGTCGGCGCCCCGCTTCTCTTTGCACACACATCCGAGCCGGGTTAGCGGCCCGGCTCGTTTCCGCCGGCGTGATCCGGCGCGCCGTGATCTAGCGAGCCGTCAGCCGGTTCGGAAGCCACATCCTCGCGACCGCGCGCCTGGGATTTCCGCCGCTTCAGGTTCTCGCGCAGCGCCAGCTTGAGCCGATCCTGTCGTGAATCCTTCACGCGGGCACCAGCCTGCCCGCCGCCTCTGTCCTGATCGCCCGTCATCTGGAAAACTCTCGAACCGCCGACGCCTTGCGCCGCGCCGAGCATAGACAATGACCGCCGCCGGCGCACCCTGCCCGGTCGGCCAGTTGCGCGCGACGGCATGATTCGGTGGCCAGTGGATCGGACGCCTTCCGGCACGATCTGGAACCCAATCGAGCCAAATTCGGCCGGATTGGACGCAATCACCGCCGCGGAACGTCATTTCTGCCGATTTGCCCGGCAAGAGGAGCGCTGTTTCGCTTGCGCCAAGGGGATGCCTGTGGCAAGAACCGCCCGCTTGGACGGGCCCTTGGGGCCGATTCAATTTTTCCCGGGCATGCTGCCGTAGCTCAGTGGTAGAGCACTCCATTGGTAATGGAGAGGTCGACAGTTCAATCCTGTCTGGCAGCACCAGGATCTTCGCACAACGATCGCCGCGATGAGCACGCGCCCGGCCGCGTCAGCCGAATCAATGCGCGAGCAGCAGGCCCACCCCGCCGATCACCAGCACGACGTAGAACACGAACACACTGCCGACCCATTTCCAATCGATCTGTGCGTGTTCCGGGCTCAGGCTCTCGATGATGCCGTGCATGATGGTTTCCTTTGAAAGTCGCATATGCGGCGTATAGACCGCAGCTCGAGCACGTCATGTGACTCACTTCACACATCCAAGTCGCGGAGCGGACCCAAGAGTGACCGGCCCAGAACTCAGAAAATTGCGCGAACATCTCGGCGAGGCGCTCGGCCGCAAGCTGACGGCGGCGGATATGGCGAAGCTGTGCGGGTTGCCGACGGCCGACGGCGCCGAAAAGCTCCGCAAATGGGAAGTCACCGGCCCGACCCCGAAGGTCGCGGGCCTGCTGCGCGTGCTGGCGATGGCGAGCGAGCACTATCCGATCCTGGAGGAGTTCGACGTGTTCAATCGCCACGACGTACCGGTCAAGGAGCGCGCAGCGCGCCGCGAAGCGTTCCGCGAGCAGATGCGCGACGACGTGCGCAAGCGGCTCGACTAAAGCGGGATAAGTTTTGGTTGAATGAGCTTCGCACGGTCTTGCTTCACCTCTCCCCGGCGGTGAGAGGTCGGATTGCGCAGCAATCCGGGTGAGGGCTCTTGCTCTCTCGATAGACCGCAACCCCTCACCCGATTTGCTGCGCAAATCGACCTCTCCCAAGGGAGAGGTGAACTTTCGACGCCGTTCCAGCTCAACCCGATCTCATCAGGCCTTAGCCGGCGTCTCGATCGGCAGGCGGCGGCTTGGTTAACGGGAGAGCCAAGCCGCGCACGCCGCGTTAAGCCTTCGGTCATCCCGCTTTAAGCGTTCGTTAGGCACAACAAAACGTTTCATCGCATCAGGTGCGACTTAACGCTCCAAGTCGTCTTTCGGTGACAGCATTTTATTCAAATGCGGTCTAACCCCTCGCCGTGGATGGCGCCATTCACGCTGCGCCTCATGACTTGTCCGGAGACTGCCCCATGAAGACCTTCCTGCTCGCAACCGCAGCCACGGCTGCTGCCCTCGCTGCCTTTGGCGCGACCGCCCAGGCTGCCGACCTCGGCTCCCGCGGCTATTACCAGAAGGCGCCCGCGCCTGTTTACGCCGCTCCGCTCTACAACTGGACCGGCTTCTATCTCGGCGGCCATCTCGGCGGCGCGTTCTCGGGCAACAACTCGTTCAACGGCCTCGCGCTGTCCAATTCCGACGCCCGCTTCATGGGCGGCGTGCAGGCCGGCTACGACTGGCAGCTGTCGCCGATGTGGGTGATCGGTCTCGAAGGCCAGTATTCCTGGCTTGGCGGCCACCAGCTCAACGCGATCTTCCCGGGCGGCTACACCTACAACAACAACCAGCGCGGCATCGCCTCGATCACCGGCCGCGTCGGCTACACCTGGGGCCCGGGCCTGATCTATGTGAAGGGCGGCTACGCCTATTCCGACAACAACGAATCGGTGAGGCTCGGCGGCGCGCCGGTCGGCTTCGCGCTCACCGACAACCACAGCAACGGCTGGACCATCGGCGGCGGCGCCGAATACATGTTCGCGCCGAACTGGTCGGCCAAGGTCGAGTACCAGTACTACGATTTCGGCGACAGCCGCTTCACCGCGCCGGGCGCGCTGGCGCAGTACGGCAGCTTCCACAATGACGAGCACACCGTGAAGGCGGGCCTCAACTACCGCTTCAACCTCGGCAGCCTCGGCGGTCCGGCCTACGGCCGTTACTGAGAATTACGCGCCACAACCAACAGTAGAAAAGGCCGGCGCAAGCCGGCCTTTTTGCGTCCGATCGCGCGCATCGATTCCGCATGGCGAACCATGGCAGCGCGGCAAGCCCCGAAAAATCCTGCGGATTGCCGCGATTTTCCCGATTTTGTTAACCCACCGCACCGATACTCCCGCGCCGGGGAAACATCCAAGAGTAGTGGCCACTTGTAGTTGGCCAGGGGGACACGGGGCAATGGCGTTTCGGTTCAAGCTCGGCAAACCAAATCTCAAGCGCATCCGCCTGCCGCAGATGGGCGTCAGGGGCAGCCTGTTCGCGGCATTCGCCGTGATCGCAGGCATGGCGCTGGTGATCAGCGCAGGCGCCGGCATCGTGCTGCATCGGCTCGGCGGCACCATGAGCGATCTCTCAGGCCGCGACATTCCGCGGCTCGCCGCAAGCCTGCAGCTGTCCGCGCAGAGTGCCTCGCTCGCCGCCCAGGGGCCCGGCCTGCTCGCGGTGCAGAGCGACGATGCGCTCAACGAGCGCACCAGGAAGGTGCAGGAGGTCGCGCAGCAGACCAATGCCAAGCTCGGCGAGATCATCGAGCTCGGCGCCGACAAATCCGTCGTCAGCGCGCTGCAGGAGAACGTCAAGAACACCGACGAGGCGACCAAGAGCCTGATCTCTGCGGCGCGCGAGCGGCTCGAGGTCGGCGCGCTGCGCGACAAGCAGTACAACGCGCTGCGCAAGGCACAAGACGCCTTCGTCTCCGCCGCCGGTCCCGCGATGCTCGATGCGCAGACCCGGCTCAACGCCATCCTCGGCTCGGCCGAAGTGTCGGCGGATGACGCGACCGAAGCGGCCCGCACCGTCGGCCAGATCAGCAACGTGCTCGCGGCCGGCAATCTGATGGCCGCCGACATGACCGCAGCGCTGTCGGCCAATTCCAGCGAGACGCTCGATGCGATCGAGGCGGAGTTCAAGAAGGGCCGCGAACGCATCAAGTCCAACCTCGACGATCTGCCGAACAATCCGGCGATCGTCGCCGTGCGCGACACCGCCGCGAAGCTTCTCGTGCTCGGCGAAGGCAAGACCGGCGTGTTCAAGGTGCGCCAGAAGGAGCTCGACTCGATCGATTACGGTCAGACCATCCTGGAAGAGACCCGCAAGCTCAATGTCGGGCTCGGCATCAGCGTCCAGCAGCTGGTCGACGCCGTGCAGAAGGACACCGACGCCTCGACCTTCCAGGCGCGGCAGCAGATCTCGCTCGCGACCACGGTCATGATCGGCCTCGGCGCGCTGACCCTGGTCGGCTCGTTCCTGTTCGTCTGGCTCTATGTCGGGCGCAACATCCTGCGCCGCATCCGCGGCCTGCAGCGCTCGATGCAGCTGTTGTCCGACGGCGACCTCGATACCGAGATCCCGCAGAGTCGCCAGCGCGACGAGATCGCCGTGATGGCCGACGCGCTGCAGGTGTTCCGCGAGAGCATGATCGAGAGCCGCGAGCTCACCGAAAACCAGAACAAGGACCGCACCGCCAAGGCGGAGCGCGCCTCGCGCATGGAGACGCAGATCACGACGTTCGAATCGACGGTCCGCGACGCGCTCGAAAGCCTGCAGACCGCGGCGAACTCGATGCAGTCCACCGCGCAGAGCATGTCGGCGACCGCCGACCAGTCGAGCGCCCTGGTCAACGCGGTTGCCTCGGCCGCCGAGGAGACCTCGGTCAACGTGCAGACCGTGTCGGCCGGCACCGAGGAGCTGTCGTCCTCGATCCAGGAGATCGGCCGCCAGGTCGTCACCTCGGCGGAGATCGCCCGCAAGGCGGTGGAGGAAGCCAGCGCCACCGACGCCACCATGCAGGGCCTTGCCGACAACGCGGCGCGGATCAGCGTCGTGGTCGACCTGATCCAGACCATCGCCTCGCAGACCAATCTGCTGGCGCTCAACGCCACCATCGAGGCGGCGCGCGCCGGCGAAGCCGGCCGCGGCTTTGCCGTGGTCGCCTCCGAGGTGAAGAACCTCGCGAGCCAGACCGCGAAGGCGACCGAGGAGATCCGCCAGCAGATCGTCAGCATGCAGGAGGTCACCACCACGGCGGTCTCCGCGATCCGCAACATCTCGAGCACGATCGGCGAGATCAACGACGTCACCACCGCGATCGCCGCCGCCGTCGAGGAGCAGGGCGCGGCGACCCGCGAGATCGCCCGCAACATCCAGCACGCCGCCGGCGGCACCAGCGAGGTGTCGAGCAACATCGTCGGCGTCTCGACCGCCTCGGCCGAGGCCGGCGCCGCCGCCGGCGAGGTGCTGAACGCCTCCGACGCGCTGCGCCGCGAGGCCGACGTGCTGCGCTCGGAGATCGACGGTTTCCTGTCGAATATTCGCGCCGCCTAGCAGGGCTGCGTGCGATCCGCAGCCCGGCTTGATCCGGGCTGCGGAATTCCCGGGAATTGCGGACCCCATTCTCCGGACGGCCATCTGATTTTCGGCTGGCGCGGCGGCCCGGGTCCCGCTAAGCCGGTACCATGGACAAGAAGACCGACAGCCTGCCCTCCTCGGCGGAGGCATTGCGATACCCCTGGGAGAATCATCCCGGCCACGACCAGGTCGTGGAGGTGGCTCCAGGCGTATTGTGGGCGCGGCTGAAGCTGCCGTTCCGCCTTAACCATGTGAACATCTATCTGCTCGCCGACGGCGACGGCTGGACCATGGTGGATGCCGGCTTCGGCAACGAGGAATCGATCGCGGCGTGGACCACGCTGTTCGAGGGACCGCTGAAGCACGTCAAGGTCACAAGGTTGATCGTGACACATTCGCATCCCGATCATGTCGGTCTCGCCGGCTGGATCACCGAGCGCTTCGACTGCCCGCTGTTCATGTCGCAGGTGGAATATCTGCAATCGGTCTATCACCAGAACCGCGGCACCGAGGAACGGCGCAACGCGCAGCGGCTGTTCTTCCGCCGTCACGGCATGGACGAGGATCTGACCGAGAAGCTGCTCGGCCGCGGCCAGGATTACCTGAAGCGGGTGTCGGTGCTGCCGCCGTCCTATCACCGCCTCACCCATGGCGACGAGGTCGTGATCGGCACACGGCGCTTCAAGGTGATCACCGGCGGCGGCCACGCGCTCGACCAGGTGATGCTGTATTGCGCGGCCGACAAGCTGTTCCTCTCCGCCGACCAGGTGCTGAGCAAGATCTCGCCCAATGTCAGCGTCTGGGCGGTCGAACCCGAGCAGAACTCGCTCGGCGAATATCTGGCCTCGCTGGCGAGCCTGACCACCACTCTGCCCTACGACGTGCTGGTGCTGCCCGGCCATGGCGTGCCGTTCTACGGGCTGAAGACCCGGATCAAGCAGCTCGCCGATCACCATGAGGAGCGCTGCCGGCTGATCGCCGAGGCCTGCCGCGAGGTGCCCCAGACCTCCAAGCAGCTGGTGCCGGTGGTGTTCCACAAGCACGTGCTGGACGAGCACCAGATGGGATTTGCCGCCGGCGAACTGGTCGCCCATGTCAATTACATGCTGGTCGAGGGCCGCCTGACCGCCCAGATGCACGACGACGGCATGCTGCGCTTTAAGACGACCTGAATCGGCGGCAGGGGCGCCTGCCGTGCGATTTGAGCAAAATCAAACCAAATAGAGCCAGATAGGGCAATTTGCCCAACTGCGACGCATGCCCAGATGTGGGCCAATGCATGGACATTAGAGCTGGAAAAGCTCTAAGAAGAAGCAGTCATTCCGGTCAGGTTCCGCTTTCTGGGTTCGCCGATGGATTACAGCCAGTTCTTCAATTCCGCCCTCAACCGCCTGCATGACGAGCGGCGCTACCGGGTGTTCGCCGACCTCGAGCGGATCGCGGGACGCTTCCCGCACGCGACCTGGCATTCGCCGAAGGGCAGCCGCAACGTCGTGATCTGGTGCTCCAACGACTATCTCGGCATGGGCCAGCACCCCAAGGTGGTCGGCGCCATGGTCGAGACCGCGACCCGGGTCGGCACCGGCGCCGGCGGCACCCGCAACATCGCGGGCACCCACCATCCGCTGGTCGCGCTCGAGGCCGAGCTCGCCGACCTGCACGGCAAGCAAGCCTCGCTGCTGTTCACCTCGGGCTATGTCTCGAACCAGACCGGCATCTCGACGCTCGCCAAGCTGATCCCGAACTGCCTGATCCTGTCGGACGCGCTGAACCACAATTCGATGATCGAAGGCGTGCGCCAGGCCGGCTGCGAGCGCCAGATCTTCCGCCACAACGACACAGCCCATCTCGAAGAGCTGCTGATCGCCGCCGGTCCCGACCGGCCGAAGCTGATCGTCTGCGAGAGCCTGTATTCGATGGACGGCGACGTCGCGCCGCTCGGCAGGATCTGCGATCTCGCCGAGAGATACGGCGCCATGACCTATGTCGACGAGGTGCATGCGGTCGGCATGTACGGCCCGCGCGGCGGCGGCATTGCCGAGCGCGACGGCGTGATGCACCGGGTCGATATCGTCGAGGGCACGCTCGCCAAGGCGTTCGGCTGCCTCGGCGGCTACATCGCCGGCAAGGCCGAGGTCATCGATGCCGTGCGTTCCTACGCGCCGGGCTTCATCTTCACGACCGCGCTGCCGCCGGCGATCTGCTCGGCCGCGACGGCCGCGATCCGCCACCTCAAGACCTCGAACTGGGAGCGCGAGCGCCACCAGGACCGCGCCGCGCGCACCAAGGCGATCCTGACCGCCGCCGGCCTGCCTGTCATGTCGAGCGACACCCATATCGTGCCGCTGTTCGTCGGCGACCCCGAGAAATGCAAGCGGGCCTCGGACATGCTGCTCGAGGACCACGGCATCTACATCCAGCCGATCAACTATCCGACGGTCGCCAAGGGCACCGAGCGGCTGCGCATCACGCCCTCGCCCTACCATGACGACGGGCTGGTCGATGCGCTGGCCGAGGCCCTGCTCCAGGTCTGGGACCGGCTCGGCCTGCCGCTGCACCAGAAGTCGCTGGCCGCCGAGTAACCCTATCCGTTACGGGTCCCGAATTTGGGCCGGCCGTGCATCGCGCGGCCGGCCCAATGCGTTATAATCCTGACACCCGGCCGCTTTGTTTGAGCATGATCTTTTCGGAAAGCCGCTTCACACCTTTCCGGATCATGCCCTAGAGGCCGGGACAGGAGATAGGCAGCGATGCTGCACGACTGGGGCGTCATCGCCACGGCGTTCGCCTACATCGGATTGTTGTTCTTCATTGCCAGCCGCGGCGACCGGATGTCGGCGGGCGCGCGCGGCCGCGCCAGCCAGTGGATCTATCCGCTGTCGCTGGCGATCTACTGCACCTCCTGGACCTTCTTCGGCTCGGTCGGCTTCGCCACCCGCACCAGCATCGACTTCCTGGCGATCTATGTCGGCCCGATCGTGATGATCGGATTGTGCACGCCGCTGCTGCGCCGCGTCATCGCGCTCGCCAAGTCGCAGAACATCACCTCGATCGCCGATTTCATCGCCGCGCGCTACGGCAAGAGCCAGAAGGTCGCCGCCACCGTGGCGCTGATCGCGATCATCGGCTCGGTGCCCTATATCGCGCTGCAGCTCAAGGCGATGGCCTCGTCGCTGGAGACCATCCTGAGCGAGGACCAGGCATTTTCGAAGATCCCCGTGCTCGGCGACATCGCGCTGATGGTGACGCTGGCGATGGCGGTGTTCGCGGTGCTGTTCGGCACCCGCCACACCAACGCGACCGAGCACCAGCACGGGCTGATCCTGGCGATCGCCGCCGAATCCATCGTCAAGCTGGTCGCCTTCATCGCCGCCGGCGCCTTCGTCACCTTCTGGATGTTCTCCCCGGTCGAGCTCTACGAGCGCGCGCTGAAGACGCCGGAGGCGGTGCGCGCGATCGAATATGTACCGTCGATCGGCAACTTCCTGATCATGACGCTGCTGTCGTTCTGCGCGGTGATGCTGCTGCCGCGCCAGTTCCATGTCAGCGTGGTCGAGAATTCGACCGCCGCGGAAGTCACGAGGGCGCGCTGGCTGTTCCCGCTCTACCTCGTCGCCATCAACGTGTTCGTGATCCCGATCGCGATCGCCGGCCTCGTCATCTTCCCGTTCGGCGCCGTCGATGCCGACATGTTCGTGCTGGCGCTGCCGATCGAGGGCAATGCGCAATTGCTGAGCCTTGCGGTGTTCGTCGGCGGGCTGTCGGCGGCGACCGCGATGGTGATCGTCGAATGCGTCGCGCTGTCGATCATGGTCTCCAACGACATCGTGCTGCCGCTGGTGCTGCCGCGCAGCGACGACGCCCGCATCGGCCAGAAGGATTTCGGCGATTTCCTGCTGAAGGCGCGCCGCTTCTCGATCTTCGCCATCATGGTGATGGCGTATTTCTACTATCGCGCGCTCGGCAACACCCAGCTGGTCGCGATCGGCCTGTTGTCCTTTGCCGCGATCACCCAGCTCGCGCCGGCCTTCTTCGGCGGCCTGTTCTGGCGCAGGGCCACCGCGCGCGGCGCCATGGCGGGCATGCTGGTCGGCTTCGCGGTGTGGCTCTACACGCTGTTCATCCCGAGCTTCCTGGAGAACTCGACTGCCGGGTTGATGCTGCTGCAACACGGGCCGTTCGGGATCGAGGCGCTGCGGCCGCAGGCGCTGTTCAGCGCCGATCTGCCGCCACTGCTGCACGGCGTGCTGTGGAGCCTTGCCCTCAACATCCTGACCTACGTCGTGTTCTCGCTGGCGCGCGCGCCGTCCGCGATCGAGCTGTTGCAGGCCGACCTGTTCGTGCCCAACGCGCTGGCTCCGATCGCGCCGAGCTTCCGGCGCTGGCGCACCACGGTGACGGTGCAGGACATCCAGAGCACGGTGACGCAATATCTCGGCCCCGACCGCACCCGCGAGGCCTTCGCCGCATTCGCCGCCGACCGCAACATCGTGCTGCAAACCGCAGCGCCGGCCGATTTCGAGTTGCTGCAGCACGCCGAGCGGCTGATCGCCTCCTCGATCGGGGCGGCGTCCTCGCGCCTCGTGATGTCGCTGCTGCTGCAGCGGCGCACGGTGTCGGCCAAGGCCGCGCTGAAGCTGCTCGACGACTCCCACGCCGCGCTGCATTTCAACCGCGAGATCCTGCAGACCGCGCTCAATCACGTGCGCCAGGGCATCGCGGTGTTCGACGCCGATCTGCAGCTGATCTGCTCCAACCGCCAGTTCTCCGAACTGCTCGCTTTGCCGCCGCATCTGGTGCAGCTCGGCATTCCCTTGCGCGAGATCCTCGAATTCATGGGCGCGATCAATCCGCCGCCGGCCGGTGACGGCAACAACCTGCTGCAATTGCGGCTGCGTGCCTACACCACCGAGGGCGAGCCCTATCTGGAACGCTTCGCCGACCGCCACCTCGTGATCGAGGTCCGCGCCAACCGGATGCCGGGCGGCGGACTCGTCATCACCTTCTCCGACGTCACCCCGAGCTTCGAGGCCGCGGAGGCGCTGGAGCGCGCCAACGCGACGCTGGAAAAGCGGGTGCGCGACCGCACCGAGGAATTGACCCGGCTGAACTCGGAGCTCGCGCTCGCCAAGGGAATCGCGGAGGACGCCAACGCCTCCAAGACGCGCTTCCTGGCTGCCGCCAGCCACGACATCCTGCAGCCGCTCAACGCGGCGCGGCTCTATGTCACGAGCCTGGTCGAGCGCCAGAACGGCGGCGAGGATTCGCGGCTGGTCGAGAATATCGACGACTCGCTCGAAGCGATCGAGGACATCCTCGGCGCGCTGCTCGATATTTCGAGGCTCGATGCCGGCGCCATGACACCGGCGATCACCAGCTTCCGGATGGCCGACCTGATGCGCTCGCTGGAGATCGAGTTCATGCCGATCGCCCGCGACAAGGGCCTCGATCTGCGCTTCGTGGCCTGCTCGCTGCCGGTCGAATCCGACCGCTCGCTGCTGCGCCGGCTGCTGCAGAACTTCATCTCCAACGCCATCAAATACACCCCGCGCGGCCGCGTGCTGATCGGCTGCCGCCGCCGCGGCGACGCGCTCGAGATCAGCATCTTCGACACCGGCGTCGGCATCCCCGTGCAGAAGCGCGGCGAGATCTTCAAGGAATTCCACCGCCTCGAGCAGGGCGCCCGGATCGCCCGCGGCCTCGGCCTGGGACTATCGATCGTCGAGCGGCTGGCGCGGGTGCTCAACCACCGCATCGCGATCTCCGCCAATGTCAGCGGCGGCTCGGCGTTCTCGGTGACGGTCCCGGTCGCGACCGCCGTCAACCACACCGCGGCCGTCACCAGCGCCACGCCACTGTCGAAGACGCCGATGAGCGGCTCATTGATCGTCTGCATCGAGAACGATCCCGCCATTCTCGACGGCATGAAGACGCTGCTGACGGCGTGGGATGCCGAGGTGATCGCGGTGCTCGACGCCGACGGCGCGATCAGCGCGATCGAGGCCGCTGGCGGCCGCGTCACCGGCGTGCTGGTCGACTACCACCTCGACCGCGGCAACGGCGTCGCCGCGATCCGCGAGATCCGCCGCCGCTTCGGCGACAACATTCCGGCGATCCTGATCACCGCCGACCGCAGCCCCGCCGTGCGCGCCGCCGCGCGCGAGGAAAACATCGCGGTGCTGAACAAGCCGGTCAAACCGGCGTCGCTGCGCGCCTTGCTCGGGCAGTGGCGGACGCAGCAGATGGTGGCGGCGGAGTAGCTGCTCAACACATTCACCGTCATTCCGGGGCGCGCCAAAGGCGCGAGCCCGGAATGACGGCGGTGGTTGGATGCTACGTCGACGGCGTGCCCTGGCGCCACTGGCCACCGGCGATCTTGGCGGCGGCGATCACAGCCTGGGTCCGGCTTTCGACGCCGAGTTTCTGGAGGATGGCCGAGACATGGGCCTTGATGGTCGCTTCGGAGACGCCGAGCTCATAGGCGATCTGCTTGTTCAGCAGCCCCTCGGACAGCATCATCAGCACCCGCACCTGCTGCGGGGTGAGTGTCACCAGGCGGTCGCGCAGCCGGGTCATGTCGGGATCGCCGGCGGCCGACAGGTCGGTGTCCGGCGGAACCCAGACATCGCCTTCCATTACCTTCATGATGGCATCGCGCAGCGTCTCGACGCCGAACCGCTTGGGGATGAACCCCGAGGCGCCGAAGTCGAGCGAGCGGCGGATGGTTCCGGCATCGTCGCTGGCGGACACGATGACCACCGGGATCGCCGGATATTGCGCCCGCAGATAGATCAGCCCGGAAAAGCCGCTGATCCCCGGCATCGACAGGTCGAGCAGGATCAGGTCGACCTCGGAGTCCCGTTCCAGCAGTCCGGTCAGGTCCTCGAACGATCCGGCCTCGCTGATCGTGGCCGAACTCACGACGCTCGACACCGCCTGGCGCAACGCATCGCGGAACAGCGGATGGTCGTCGGCGATGACAAGGTGAGTATTGGCAGCAGCAATCATCTCAGTCCCACAAGCGGGCTTTGGCAGCCCCGCGCCGTTCGGTTGTCGCCCGCGCGGCAGTATCACGCAAGCGCTCGAAAATGCCAGATGCCAACGCAGTTAACCCGCCTAGCTTGTGCGCCGCAATAGACGCACGCGGGGACGTTCCATCCAGCACTCGCCCCCAAAGATAAGTTCAAGCGTGCAAAAGCCAAAAGTCTTATTGGGGCGGGTTTCACTGCGATGTTACCCTCAAATCAAGCCTTAGGCTCATTCGGGCCTAACCCGCCAGCCGGGGGCGAGCATCAGCAATAATTCGGGGGGAGCTATCCAGATGTCCACAATGACTGCAACCTCGGCGCGGCCCGCCGGCATGACCAAGGATGAGCGTTTCGTCATCCTCGCGTCGTCGCTCGGCACCGTGTTCGAGTGGTACGACTTCTATCTCTACGGCTCGCTGGCCGGCATCATCGGCACGCAGTTCTTCACGATCGCCGGCGCCGACGGCAAGCCGATGTTCGACCAGGCCACGCGTGACATCTTCGCGCTGCTGGCCTTTGCGGCAGGCTTCCTGGTGCGCCCGTTCGGCGCCATCGTGTTCGGCCGCATCGGCGACATCGTCGGCCGCAAATACACCTTCCTCGTCACCATCCTGATCATGGGCCTGTCGACCTTCATCGTCGGCTTGTTGCCCGGGGCGGCCCAGATCGGCATCGCAGCACCGATCATCCTGATTGCGTTGCGCCTGCTCCAGGGTCTCGCGCTCGGCGGCGAGTATGGTGGCGCGGCGACCTACGTTGCCGAGCATGCGCCTCCGGGCAAGCGCGGCTACTACACCTCCTTCATCCAGACCACGGCAACACTCGGCCTGTTCCTGTCGCTATTGGTGATCCTGTTCACCCGCACCGCGACCGGCGAGCCCGGCTTCGCCGGCGCACCGGGCGCCTATTGGGGCGGCTGGCGCGTTCCGTTCCTGGTGTCGGTGCTGCTGCTCGGCATCTCGGTCTGGATCCGGCTGCGGCTGAATGAATCGCCGGTGTTCCAGCGCATGAAGGAGGAAGGCAAGACCTCCAAGGCGCCGCTGACCGAAGCCTTCGGGACCTGGAGCAACGCCAAGATCGTGATCCTCGCCCTGCTCGGCCTGACCATGGGCCAGGCGGTGATCTGGTACACGGGGCAGTTCTACGCGCTGTTCTTCCTGCAATCGATCCTCAAGGTCGACGGCTACACCGCCAACCTCCTGATCGCCTGGGCGCTGCTGCTCGGCACCGGCTTCTTCCTGGTGTTCGGCGCGCTGTCGGACCGCATCGGCCGCAAGCCGATCATCCTGGCGGGCTGCCTGATCGGCGCACTCACTCTGTTCCCGATCTTCAAGATGATCACGACCAACGCCAACCCGGCGCTGGAGAAGGCCTACGAGACGGTCAAGGTGCAGGTGGTGGCGGATCCCGCCGGCTGCGGCGATCTGTTCAACCCGGTCGGTACCCGCGTCTTCACCGCGCCTTGCGACACCGCCCGCGCCTTCCTTGCCCAGTCGTCGGTGAAATACGCGACGGTACCGGGCCCGGCCGGCTCGCCGGTGAAGGTCACGGTCAACGACAAGGACGTGCCGTACACGGACGCCAAGACGTCGAACCCCGCGATCACGGCGGCGGTGCTGGCGGCGGGCTATCCGAAGCCGGGTGATGCCGGCATCGTCAAGATGTCGAACCCGTTCGACGTCTTCCGTCCGCAGGTGGCTGCGGTCATCGGACTGCTGTTCATCCTGGTGCTCTACGTCACCATGGTCTACGGCCCGATCGCCGCCATGCTGGTCGAACTGTTCCCGACCCGCATCCGCTACACCTCGATGTCGCTGCCCTATCATATCGGCAACGGCTGGTTCGGCGGCCTGCTCCCGGCGACCGCGTTCGCGATCACCGCCTCGACCGGCGATATCTACTCCGGTCTCTGGTATCCAGTCATCTTCGCGGCAATCACCGTCGTGGTCGGCGCGCTGTTCATTCCGGAAACCAAGGACGTCGACATCACCAAGACCTGACCGGTCGACGGCTCACTCAAAATGCATCGGCCGCGGAGCGATCCGCGGCCGATGTCGTTTTGTTTGGCCATTCGGGCGCTTCAGCGCACGGCGCCGATGAATTGCAGCACGACCTCGCGCCGATGCGCCTTAGCGCGATGCTCGATCAGATAGATGCCCTGCCAGGTGCCAAGCGCCATCTCGCCGTCGAGCACCGGGACCTGCAGCGAGGTCGCCGTCAGCATGGTCTTGATATGCGCCGGCATGTCATCGGAACCTTCGGTGTCGTGACGCCAGCCGCCGTGTTCCGGCGCTGCGCGGTCGAGCGCCGTCATCAGGTCGGCCAACACGGTCGGATCGGCATTCTCCTGGATCGTCAGCGAAGCCGAGGTGTGACGGATGAACAGCGTCACCGCGCCCTCGCCGGCGCGCACCTCACGCAGGAACTTTGCGACCTCGCGCGTGACGTCGGTGAAGCCGGCGCCCGGCGTTTCCACCGTCAAGCGCGAGGAGGCGATGCTGGTTGCCGCGACGGAGGATGGCGCTGAGCGGGACATTGTTCTTGGTGAGGTCATCAGTAACTTTCACTATGTCGTCCCGGCGAAGGCCGGGACCCATACTCCGCGGCCCCTCGGTCACGAAGATTTGGAGTTGCCAGCTTGTCCACCCAACTCCGAGCGGTGGTTATGGGTCCCGGCCTTCGCCGGGACGACGCAGCGGACAGAGCCGCCTCAAATCTTGCCGCCGTTGACGTCACGCTGGACGCGGTTCGCCATCTCGATCAGCCGCCGCCAGGCCCGCTCGACGAACGACATCATGCGATCCATGTCGCGGTCGCTCGGCAGCGGAATCTCGATCTTGCGCTCGCCCTCGGCGGTCTTCGCATCCGGCTTCTTCAACGAATCCGATTTCGGCAACGCCTCGTCAGTCTTCGCCGACGGTGCGCGCGCGGCGAGTTCGCCTTTCAGTTTGTCATTGTCGGCCTGCAGGCGCCCGATCTCGGCATCGAGCGCCGCGCGCTCGTCCGGCACTATGTAGCAGGCCCAGCCGGCGCTGGAGTTGGTGCAGGTCGACACCGCACCGCTGCGGGTGTCGAGCCGCAGGAAGCCGTCGCCGGCCGGCGACAATGCATAGCGACCATTCTCGGTGTCGGGCGCGGTTTCCGCGATCGCCGCGCCGCTCGAGATCAGAACGGCGACAATTGCAATCGACAATTTCGGGCACGACATCGCGATGGGCATGGCTTGCTCCGCCTCAGTCTGATTCCTGCCCCTCACCCACAGAGCTATAGGGCTTGCGGCCTGACTTCAACGCGTCGTCGAGCAATTCGATCCGGTCCTGCCCCCAGAAGACCTCGCCGTCGAGCACATATCCGGGCGAGCCGAACACGCCGGCATCCAACGCATTCTGGCGGTTCTGCTCGTAGGCCGCGCTGATCGCATCAGAACCCGAGCGCTCCACCAGTTGCCGGCCCGGCAAACCCGCATCGTCGGCGAGCTTCACCAGCGTCGCGGGATCGGCAAGGTTGAGCTCTAGCTCCCAGACCGCGGGGTAGGCGCGTTGCAGGAACGGCTCGGGATCGAGACCCGCCTCGAGCACTGCGATCACGACGCCATCGGCGAGGCGTGCGTTGAACGGCCAGTTGGCCGGCTGCAGGTGAAAATTCAGCCCGCGCTTGTCGCGCCAGCGCTGCAACTCGATCAACCGATAGCGCTGCCGCACCGGATGGCGCTTGGCGAGCGGCAGCCCGCCGGTCTCCGAGAACAGATCGACGAGCAGCACGGGCCGGTAATTTACCTTGAGATCGTAAGTGCTTACGAGCCGAACGAAGGGCGTGTGGCCGATATAGGCCCAGGGTGATTGCAGCGAGAAGTAGTAGTCGATCTGGCGCGGCATGCGGAACCTTGACTGCACGAGGGGATGAAGACTTTCGGCGATCCCAGCAGAGCGGGGAAAGCCGCGCAACATCGCTCAATGTCACGCAAGCTGTTGCACTGCGAACACTGCGTCACTCTGACCTTGAATATCTCAAAATAAATCGAGCAGAATCAAAGCAATAACCGGTTACGACGCAATCTTGACTTGATTAGACGCGGTAAGTATGGTCCGCGCGGCTTTTGACGGGGACGGGCGCAATTTCCATCATCCGCGGCATCGGTTAGTGTTTGCAGCATGGCTGAGAACACCAACGACGGCGCAAGTGGAAGTCGCGATCAATCGCCTCCTGACGAAGCTGCGCTTTCCGCAAGGCTCGGAAGTCTCGATCATCGGTTGTCAGAAATTCGCGACAGCCGCAGGAACAAGACTGATCAATCCGGTACTGAAAGCGGGGACAGTGCCGCCAGAGCTTCGGCGATGGCGCTCGGTTTTCGTCTTTCCTCGGAGCTGATCGCGGGCGTTGCCGTCGGAGCGGCGATTGGCTGGGGGGTCGACCATTGGCTGTCGACGTCGCCATTCGGCTTCATCGTGTTCATGCTGCTCGGCTTCGTCGCCGGCGTGTTCAACGTGGTGAGGTCCGCGGGCGTGGCTTCAGGCAAGCGTTGAGCGCCGGCGGAAGTCACGACATTTGAAATTCGATAACCGGCAGGATGGCCGGTGGACCAAGAGCCGCGCGGATGAAAATCGACCCGATCCATCAGTTCAATATCGAGCCCCTCTTCACGCTCGGCCACATCGGCAATCACACGATCGCCTTCACCAATTCGTCGCTCTACATGTTCATCGCGGTGCTGCTGATCGCACTGCTGATGCTGGCGAGCGGCCGGGAGCTGGTCCCGGGACGGCTGCAGTCGGTCGCCGAACTCTCCTACGAGTTCATCGCCTCGACGATCCGCGGCAACGCCGGCGCGGAAGGCATGAAGTTCTTCCCGCTGATCTTCTCGCTGTTCATGTTCATCTGCGTCTCGAACCTGGTGGGCGTCGTCCCCTACACGTTCACGATCGCGACCCACCTGATCGTGACCGCGGCGCTGGCGCTTTTGGTGTTCTTCACCGTCCTGATCTACGGCCTCTACAAGAACGGCCCGAAATTCTTCAAGATTTTCGTCCCCTCCGGCGTTCCGGTCTACATCCTGCCGCTGGTCATGTTCATCGAGGTCCTGTCGTTCTTCCTGCGGCCGGTCTCGCACAGCGTTCGTCTGTTCGCCAACATGCTGGCCGGCCACATCGCGCTGAAGGTGTTCGCGGGCTTTGTCGCGATGCTCGGCTTCTCGCTGGGCGCGCTCGGCTGGGTCGGCGGTGTGCTGCCGCTGGCGCTCACGGTCGCGCTGTACGCCCTCGAACTGCTGGTCGCGTTCCTGCAGGCCTACGTGTTCGCGATCCTGACCTGCATCTACCTCAACGACGCCATTCATCCGGGACACTAAGCGGTCCGGGGAATCTCCACCCACCAATCTGTCTATCTTTCTCAAGGAGCTACAAATGGAACCGGCAGCAGCAAAACTTATCGGCGCGGGCATCGCGTGCATCGGCATGGGCGGTGCGGGCGTCGGCGTGGGCATCATCTTCGGCAACTACCTCGCCGCTGCGGTGCGTAACCCCTCGGCCGCTCAGGGCCAGTTCGGCAACCTGATCTTCGGCTTCGCCGTGACCGAAGCGCTCGGCATCTTCTCGCTGCTGATCGCGCTGCTCCTGCTGTTCGTTCCGCTCTGAGCGGCACTTCCTTCGCGCCGCCCAGGATCATCCCGAGGATCGTTCCAGGGGCGGCGCGCATGACAGCAACAGGAGAACACCATGGCTGAGAGTCATGGCGAGGCAAAAGGCCAGAAAGCCGGCGCCCACACCGAGGCCGAAGGCGGACATCACGGCGGAGCCTTTCCGCCGTTCGATTCGTCCACCTACGCCTCGCAGCTGGTGTCGCTGGCGATTGCATTTGTCGCGCTCTACCTGATCGTGTCGCGTATCGCACTGCCGCGTGTCGGCGGGACGATCGATGCACGTCAGAACAAGATCGAGGGCGATCTGGCCGAGGCGCAGAAGCTGAAGGACGAGTCCGACGCGGCGCTGAAGGCCTATGAAACCGAGCTGGCGAATGCGCGCGCCAACGCGCAGGCGATCGGCAACGAGACCCGCGAGAAGCTGAACGCGGCCTCGGAAGCCGAGCGCAAGGCGCTGGAAGAGAAACTGACGGCCAAGCTCGCCGACGCCGAGAAGCAGATCGCAACGACCCGGACCAACGCCATGAGCAACGTCCGCGGCATCGCGGCGGATGCGGCCGGCGCCATCGTCCAGCAACTCGCCGGCGTCACGCCGGACGCCAATGCGGTCAACAGCGCCGTCGACGCGTCGCTGAAGGGATAGACGATGTTTTACGAACCGGAAACCTGGGTTGCGATCGCCTTCGTCATTCTGCTGGTCGTCTTCGGCTATCTCGGTGTCCATCGCACCCTGCTGACGGCGCTCGACCACCGTGCCGAGCGCATCAAGGCCGAGCTGGAGGACGCCCGCCGTCTGAAGGACGAGGCCAACAAGCTGCTCGGCGAGTACAAGGCGCGCCGCGCCAGCGCCGAGCGCGAGGCCCAGGACATCATCTCCAGCGCCAAGGCCGAAGCCGAGCGGATCGCGGCTGAAGCCAAGACCAAGATGGAAGATTTTGTCGCAAGGCGGACCAAGACCGCCGAGAGCAAGATCGCCCAGGCCGAGGCCCAGGCCGTGGCCGATGTCCGCGCCGCCGCGGCCAACGCCGCGGTGACCGCCGCCTCGACCATCCTGTCGCAGTCGGTCAAGGGCTCGGTTGCCGACGACCTCGTCGGCAAGGGCATCGCCGAAGTCCGTTCCAAGCTGAACTGACGCGATCCCAACTCGATCTAAAAGAGGCCGGTGCGAGCTGATCGCGCCGGCCTTTTTGTTTTACTTCTTGTTTTACTTCTTCTTGCGCGGAGCGCGCGGCTTCGGTTCCGGCTTCAGGGCCTGCGGGTCGAAGCCGATATAGAAGATGTAATTGTCGTTGTCGGCCGGCGACGGCGCCGGATAGACGACATCCTCGGCGACCAGGCTGAACGGCACGCTGCCGCTGTCGTCCATCTGCACCGTGGTCGTGTAGGCCTTGGTCGCGATGGTCTTCTCGCCGACGCCGCCCAGCACCACGGCGACGCGCAGCGGCACCTGGATGCTCGGCGGGGCGCCCTGCGGCCCGACGATGATCCGTCCCTGAATACCGATCTTGGCGGTGATCACGCCGCCATTGAGGCTGCATTGCCGTGCGGTGCGCGTGATCGAGGCCAGGAACTTGACGTCGTTGCCGACCGCCTCCTTGCCGTCCGCCGCCACCGAATAGGTCGAGGCCCCGGAGCGGATCTGCACCGGCGGGCAGGTCAGCTCGGCATCGGCGTCGTTCAGTTGCTGCGGCGCCGCCGGCGTCGCCGGCTTCGAATCCGACGACCCGCCGCCGAACAGGCTCTTGAAGCGGTCGCTCAACGACTGCGCCGAGCTGGCCTCCGGCAGCAGGGTGGCACCGAGACCGATCGATACCGCCGCCGCGAGCGCGAACCTGATCACCCTGTCACCCATCAATATCCTCAAATCTCCAAACCGGTTCCCCGTTCGCGGGGCGTTATAGCAAGCCAATGGCGGCGAACCCAAGGCCTGTGAAAGGCATGTGAAGGGCATGTAACACGGCATCCGGAACGCGCCGGGCGGCTGCGGCCATCCGCCGGCAGGCCCGCGGTTCAGCCGCGGAAATCCTCGTGCAGCAGGCCGAACAGCAGATGGTCCTGCCAGATCCCGTTGATGCAGAGATAGCGCCGCGCCAGGCCCTCGCGGGTGAAGCCGCACTTCTCCAGCACGCGGATCGACGACGCGTTGGAAGGAATGCAGGCCGCCTCGATGCGATGCAGGTTGAGCTCGCCGAACAGCGAAGGCAGCAGCACCCGCAACGCCGTCGTCATGTAGCCGCGATGGGCATGCGGCAGGCCGACCCAATAGCCGATCGTGCCGGCCTGCACGATGCCGCGGCGGACATTGGCGAGCGTGATCCCGCCGATCATCACCCCATCCGATTCGCGGAAGATGATGAACGGATAGGAGCGATCCGCGGCGATATCCTCGGAGTAGCGGCGCAGCCTGCGGCGGAAGCCGGCGCGGGTCAGGTCGTCGGAGGGCCAGATCGGCTCCCACGGCGTCAGGTAGGCGCGGCTGAACTCGCGCAACTGCGCCCATTGCGGGAAATCCGACATTTGCGGCGCACGCAGCAAAAGCCCGTGACCGCGCGGCATCAGTGCAGCGGGTCCACCGGACGGCAAACGAAACAGGGCCATGGCCCAACACTCCCCCGACTTCTCCCTCGCCCCGCGCTTGCGGGGAGAGGGTCGGGGTGAGGGGTCGTTCCGCAGACTCGATGTGCGGATGGACCCCTCACCCGAAGCCTTCGGCTTCGACCTCTCCCCGCAAGCGCGGGGCGAGGTGAAACCTCAAATCAATGCAGCAGCGTCTTTGCCTTCGACTTCGTCAATCCTTCCGCAAAAGACACCGCCGTGTCCAGACCCCTGCCGCTGCCGAGGGCGACAACGGCAGGCCGGCTGCGCGACAGCAGCGCGCGGGCGGCATTGCGGCTCGATTCGACGCTGACCGCATCGATCCGCGCCACCAGTTCTTCCACCGTCTGCGGCCGGCCATAGGCCAGCACATGGCGTGCCAGCTGTTCGGCCCGGGATGAACAGCTTTCCAGCGCCATCAGCAACCCGGCCTTCATCTGCGCCTTGGCGCGGGCGACCTCGGCCTCCGTCAGGGTCTCGACGGCGTCATTGATGACGTCGACGATGACCTCCATCATTTCCGGCGCGTCGGCGGGGTCGGTCCCGGTGTAGAGGCCGAAGAAGCCGGTGTCGGTGTAGGGGGCGTGGAAAGTGTAGATCGAATAGCACAGCCCGCGCTTCTCGCGCACCTCCTGGAACAGCCGCGACGACATCCCGCCGCCGAGCGTGTTGGTGAAGACCTGCAGCGAGAACAGCGACAGGTCGGTCTGCGGCACGCCTTCGAGCGCCAGCGTCAGATGCGCCTGCTCGAGATCGCGATGCACCACCTTCGAGCCGCCCTTGCCGAACATCGCCGGCTGCGGCTTCGGCGCCGGCGTGGCGTCGAAGCTGGAAAATTTCTGCGCGACGTCCTCGACGACGCGCTTGTGATCGACCGCGCCGGCGGCGGCGACCACCATGTCGGGGGCGCGGTAATGGGTCGACAGATAGCCGCGCAGCGTGTCGCGGTTGAAGGCCTTCAGCGTCTTGGCGGTGCCGAGCAGCGATCGCCCCATCGGCTGGTCCGGGTAGCAGAGCTCGTTGAGATGCTCGAACACGACGTCGTCGGGCGTATCCTGCGCCGCGCCGATCTCCTGCACGATGACGCTCTTCTCGCGCTCCAGCTCATCCGGCACGAAGGACGGATTGGCGAGGATATCGGAGAGCACGTCGAGCGCCAGCGGCACGTCGGCCTTCATCACCCGCGCATAATAGGCCGTGGTCTCGGTCGAGGTGCCGGCATTGAGGTCGCCGCCGACCGCCTCGATCTCCTCGACGATCTCGCGCGAGGAGCGCCGCGCGGTGCCCTTGAACGCCATGTGCTCCAGGAGATGCGAGATGCCGTGCTCGTTCGGTTTCTCGTCGCGCCCGCCGACGCCGGCCCAGACCCCAAGCGCCGCGGTCTCCAGATGCGGCATGGTGTCGGTGACGACGGTCAGGCCGCTCGGCAGCTTGGTGATTTCAACGCTCATCAGGCAACTCCCTGCTTGGCGGCACGGCTGACCGACAGCACGAAGCGCTCGACCTCGGCGGAATCATTCTTCATGACCGTCATCTGTTCTGATTTCGTCATCAACCCTCCGAGCCAGGCCGGCAGTTGCGGACGCACCCCGCAGGCGGCCTCGACCGCATCGGGGAACTTGGCCGCATGCGCGGTCGACAGCACGATGTTCGGAACCCTCGAGTCGGAGGTGTCGCGATCGGCCACCGCGAGCGCCACTGCGGTGTGCGGATCGACCAGGTCGCCCGCCTCGCGCCAGGCGGCACGGATCGCCGCCGCCGTCTCGGTCTCGTCGGCGCGGCCGGCGTCGAAATCGCGGCGCACCGCGGCCAGCGTCGCATCAGGGAGCACGAAGCGGCCGGACTGCTTCAGCGAAGCCATCAGGCGGCGGACCTGGTCGGCGTCGCGGCCAGACGCCTCGAACAAGAGCCGCTCGAAATTCGACGACACCTGGATGTCCATCGACGGCGATGCCGTGGCGTGAACCTCGCGCACCTCGTAATTGCCGGTCTTCAGCGTGCGCGGCAGGATGTCGTTGACGTTGGCCGCGATGCGCAGCCAGCGGATCGGCAGCCCCATGCGCTTCGCCACATAGCCGGCGAAGATGTCGCCGAAATTGCCGGTCGGCACCGTGAAGTCGACGGTGCGCGCGGGCGAACCGAGCGCCACCGCCGAGGTGAAATAATACACCACCTGCGCCACGATGCGCGCCCAGTTGATCGAGTTGACGCCGGACAGCGCCACCGCGTCGCGGAAGCGATGGTTGTTGAACATCTCCTTCACCAGCGCCTGGCAATCGTCGAATGTGCCTTCGATCGCCAGCGCATGGACGTTGGCAGCGCCGGTCGTCGTCATCATGCGGCGCTGCACCTCGGAGATGCGCCCGTTCGGGAACAGCACCACGAGGTCGACATTGTCGAGATTGGCAAAAGCTTCGACCGCGGCGCCGCCGGTATCGCCCGAGGTTGCGACCACGATGGTGGTGCGCTGCGCCCGCTTGGCCAGCACATGATCCATCAGCCGCGAGATCAGCTGCATCGCGACGTCCTTGAACGCTAGGGTCGGCCCGTGGAACAGCTCGAGCAGGAACTGGTTCGGCCCGACCTGGTCGAGCGGCACCACCGCAGGATGCCGGAACGTGGCATAGGCTTCGTTGGCCATACGGCCGAGCTCGGCATCGGAAATCTCGCCGGCGGCAAACGGCCTGATGATCTCGACCGCGACCTCCCAATAGGGACGGCCGAACAAGCCGGCGATGGTCTCATGCGACAGCTGCGGCCAGGTCTCGGGCACGTAGAGCCCGCCGTCGCGGGCGAGCCCGGTCAGCATCACATCGCAGAAGCCAAGCACCGGGGCCTCACCCCTGGTCGAAATATATCGCGTCAAACCGCCCTCCAAAGGCTTCGCTCCGAGCCTTAAGCCTTTGATATCATGGATTTATCGAGTTCGCCGCATGCGACCCGAACGGCTCACCATAGAAGATCGGACTGGCAATGGGTAGCCCGAAGCGCGCGCATTGGGGGCGGCGCGGAGTCGTGCGGCGCGTTGCCTTCGCCTGATCATCAATAGCGCCGCATTCACCGATGTCGTCCTGGCGAAAGCCAGGACCCCATAACCACCGCAGTTGGTGATGAACGGGATGGCGGCCCCAGCGCCGCGCAACAATTGAGATTCGGGGTAATGGGTCCTGGCTTTCGCCAGGACGACACTGAGTTTGCAGCATTTCTTCGTCATTCCGAGGTGGCGCGAAGCGCCGAGCCCGGAATCCATTGGACCGCAGAACAAGCAGTGGAATGGATTCCGGGCTCTCGCTTCGCGAGCCCCGGAATGACGGCGGAGAGAGGTCGGCGATATGCTCCCTACCCCTTCGGCGGCGCCAGCGGCTGCACGATCTCCTGGAACGGCGGCAGCGCCTCGCAGCGCGCGGCGTGCGCCTGCAGCGCCGGATAGCGCGCGTCGAACAGATGCGGATGCGCCTCGCGGGTGAAGCGCAGCGCGCAGGCCACGGCGATGTCGGCGTGACCGATACGATCGCCGAGCCAATATGGCGTCGGCACCGCCGCGCGCTCCTGATCCAGCACCGCGAGCACGCGGGAGATCTGTCCCTCGCAGCGCTCGACCCAGAGCTTGAGCTGCTCCTTGCGCAGCACGCGCTCGTAGACCAGGCTCACCGCCTTGTCGGCGAGCCCGGTCGCCAGCGCCATGATGCGCAGATGCCGGCGCCGCTCGATGCCTGAGCGTGCAATCATCGCCTTGTCCGGCCCGACCAACTCGTCGAGATAATCCAGGATCGCGCTGCTCTCGATCAGCGCCTCGCCGTCGTCCAGCACCAGCGTCGGCACCCGCTGCACCGGATTATAGGCCGCAACCTGCTCCGCATCGCCGAAGGTCGACCACGGCTTGTGCTCGAACGGCAATCCATAAAGCCGCAGCGCGATCGCGGTGCGGCGGACGAAGGGCGAGTCGTACTGGCCGATCAGGAACATCTGTCATCTCGAAGGTCATGCCGCAGCGGACCGCGGCCGCGAAAGCAGGGCTTTCGAGGTGTGGCGGTCGAGCCGAGGTCAGAGGTTGCGCTTTGCACCATCCTAGATGGACCGCGCTGCATTGCAACCGGATCATGATCCGATCTGTGTGACGAGCTATGCAATCACCGGCACATGCCTCGCCGCATCGCGCGGCAGTTTGCCATTGAGCCTCGGATCATCCGCCACCTCGATCTGCCGCTTGAACGCGCGGAAGCCGGAGCGCTGGTAGAACGCGACCGCTGAGGGATGATCGAAGGTGCAGGTGTGCACCCAGACGCGGCCGACATCGCGCGACCAGGCGATCTCCAGCGCGCGGTTCATCAGGAAGCGCGCGGCGCCGGTGCCGATGAATTTTGCGGTGACGCCGAAATAGAGCAGCTGGCATTCGCCGTCCACGCTGAAGTCGAGCTCAAGCAGGCCTTCATCCTGGCTATCGACGACCAGCCCGTAGAGCTCGACCCCGGGCGCGTGAATGCGCCCGGCGAGATCGGCGTCATCGAGCCCGCTGCGGGTAAACCACAGCCATTCCTCGCCGACGCGGCGGTAGAGATCGCGATACCAGTCGAGCGCGGGCGGCTCGACCTTGCGTAGGCGCCACGCGCCGGGCGGATCATCGCGCATCGGCGGGCGCGCAGTCATTTCCAGATGCGTGACGACGGCGGCGACCTTGCCGTGGGGAATGTCGGAGTAACCGTCGGGCAGCAGCATTAGGCGACCTTATTTCTGCGTATCGGCCGGAGATATTCGCATGTCGCGGCACATGCAATGCGACGTGCGATGCAGGAGCTGCAGGAAGAACTGGCGAAATAGAGCGCGCGATACGAGCCACATATGTCGTCCCGGCGAAGGCCGGGACCCATTGCCACAAAGTGGAGTTGTTAAGGCACGCTGTGGCCCCAGCGCGCGAAACAATTTGGCATTCGTGGTTATGGGTCCCGGCCTTCGCCGGGACGACTGCGGAGTTTGTGGCGCGGTCAGTGAGAGTACGCTCCCCCTCACCTCGGCGTCAGCGAGATCGCCTCGGCGGCTGCGGCTTCCACCGCGCCGCGGCTGTAGAGCAGCGGGACATACTGCCCCGTCGCCCAGAGCGGGGCGAGGTCGCGGTAGTGGCCGCTGAAGGGATCGCCGGATTGGCCTGGCGTGTTGATGGTGCGGCTCGCATCCCAATTGCCGACATCGAGCACCATGCGGAACGAGGCGCCCGCGGTGAGATGATAGTCGGTGCGGCGATAAGTGGCGGCGCGCGGCACATTGGCGGCGCCGCCGAAGGCGAGCGGGCCGACCTGCATCTGCGCCGCGGTTGCCTTGTCGGCGAGCGGCATCAGCGCGTGGTCGAACTTGGCGACGTGCAACCGGCCCCAGCGCCACATGGACGCATCGCTCCCGAGCTTGTCGGTGACATCGGCGACGGCCGCGCCGAGGCTGTCGCGCAGCACGCGGTCGCGCTCCGCTGCCGGATCGTTGCCGAGCGCAGCGTCGGGCTTTTCGAGATAGCCGATGATGGCGGAAATGCTGGAAGCCTCCGGCGCGATCAGCTCGGCCGCTTTCGGCGCCGTGGTCTTAAGCAGCACCGGGCCGAGGTGGTTTGCGATCCACACTTCATAGACAGCAGCCGCGGCGCTGTCCTCGGCGTCGCGCGCATCCCAGGCCTTGAGCAGGTCGAGACCCTTCTTGACGTTGGCATCGTCCGACGTGAGCGGCCTCAAAAGCGCGACGAGGCGCCGCGCGAGCATACCGGTGTCGTCGTTCTGCAACGCCATCGCATCTGCCAGCGTCACCTTGCTGTTGGCCTGCAGCACCTCGGTGATGCGCTGCCAGCGCGCGCTGTCGGACCACTCGAAGCCGACCCGGCGCTCGTTCACCGGATAATCCGCCGGCAGGTTCATCTGGTTGGCGGTGGCAATAAAGCCCTGCTTCGGCTGGTACAGCTTCGGCAATTCATCGAGCGACAGGAAACCCTGCCACTCGTAACGACCGTCGCCCGGCACCGGCATCAGGCCGTCGAAGCTGGTGCGGCGCGGCGTCTTGCCGGCCGCGACCCAGCCGATATTGCCTGACGTGTCGGCGTAGACCTGGTTCTCCGACGGCGCGCCCCAGCGCCGCATCGCGCCGAGGAAGCTGGTCCACGACTTCGCGGTCATGTAGTCGGACGAGCCGAAATAGGCCGAGGTGCCTGGCTCGAACCAGATCGAGCGCACCGCGAACGCGTGCTTGTTGTCGGCGTCGACGAAGATCACCGGGCCGTGGCGGGTGAACTTCAGCTCGAGGTCGCGGTCGGCCTCGCCCTTCACCGCTTCCTTCTCATGCACGACCTTCATGTCCTCCCAGCCCGTGCCGTAGCGGTACTGGTTCGGATTGTCAGGGTTGAGCTCGTAGACGTAGAGGTCTTCCTGGTCGACGTTGAAGATGGTGAGACCGAACGCGATGGTATCGTTGTGGCCGATCGAGATGCCCGGCAAAGCCGGCTCGCCGGCGCCGATCACCGAGATGCCGGGCGCGTTGAGGCCGACGATGTAGCGCAGCGACGGCACCGAATGCTCGCGATGCGGATCGTTGGCGAGGATCGGACGTCCGGTCGCGGTGCGCGACGCCGCGATCACCCAGTTGTTGGAGCCGATGGTGTCGCGCTGCTGGTCGGCCTCGGCCAAAAACCGGTCGGGATCATGCGCCAGCGCCGCCTTCTGGTCCTTCGGCGCGGCGAACTTCACCGGGCGCGTGGCGAGGTCGTAGGCCTCGAGCACGCCTTTCGGCACGCTGCAGGGATCGAGCCCCTCGGGAATCTTCGTGGTCCAGTCCGGCTCCAGCTTGACGCGGAAGCGATCGGCATCGAGTCCTGCGGCGCAGGCGACCAGTGCGCGCTTCACCTCGGAGGCGACGTTGCGCGTTAGTCCGTGGCTACGCACGCGCACGACATCCTCCGCTGACCACAGGTCCGGCTTCGTCCCGGCGATCCGAAACTCGATCGGCAGCGGACGCTTGCCCGCGTTGACGTCGGCAACATAGGCGTTGACGCCGGCGACGAACGCCTCGGCATAGGTTTTCGCCTTCGGGCCATAGGCGGCCCATTCCGCATTCATGTCGCCGCGATAGAGGAACAGGCGCAGCGCCTTGTCCTGCTCGGCATAAGCGGGGCCGAAGTCTTTCGCCAGCAGGCCGAGCCCGCGCTTGCGCCAGAGATCGATCTGCCAGAGCCGGTCGCGCGCGGCGTTGAAGCCCTGCAGGAAGAACAGGTCGTGCTCGTTGCCGGCATAGATGTGCGGGATACCCCAGACGTCGACCAGGATCTGGCCCGGCGCCTTCAACCCGGCGACGTCGGTTTTCACCTCGCGCGCCGACACAAGCGCGCTCGGCTTCTCGCGCGCGGTGGCGGGAGCTGCGAGCATCGCGGTGCAGAGCGCGGCAGCGAGCAGTCTGGTGACGCGGTTGAGATCCGTGTTCATGTTGTTCTCCAATGGTTGTTATTGGTTGGAAGTCTGCATCCGCGGTGATGGCGTGCCCCCTCTCCCGCTTGCGGGGGAGGGCTGGGGTGGGGGTTTCGCCGCGATGGGACTAGTCGCTATGCGGAGAGAGCCCCCACCCGCCGCGCTACGCGCGTCGACCTCCCCCGCAAGCGGGAGAGGTGAAGAAACTCTGCCGCACGAGTTCAACTACTCCCCCTCGTCGCTCGCCAGCACGCCCTTCACGGCGCGCGCCCAGCCGGCGAGCTTGCGCTCGCGGGTCGCCTCGCTCATCGCCGGCCTGAAGCGGTGCTCGAGCCGCCAATTGTCGGCGAACTTCGCCGGCTCCGGGTAGACGCCGGCCTCGAGGCCGGCGAGATAGGCCGCGCCCAGCGCCGTGGTCTCCTGGATCATCGGGCGGTCGACCGGCGCGTTGAGCAGGTCGGCGAGCCGTTGCATGGTCCAATCGGATGCGGTCATGCCGCCGTCGACGCGCAGCACGGTGTTGGCGGCGTTGGCCTCGGGCCAGTCGGTGCGCATCGCAGCCCACAGATCGAAGGTCTGGTAGCAGACGCTCTCAAGGGTCGCATGCGCGAGCTCGGCCGGGCCGGTGTTGCGGGTCAGCCCGAACAGCGCGCCGCGTACGCGCGGATTCCAGTATGGCGCGCCCATGCCGACGAAGGCCGGCACCAGATAGACGCTCTGCATCGAGTCGGATTTGTCGGCAAGCGGGCCGGTCTCGGCGGCGTGCTTGATGATGCCGAGCCCGTCGCGCAGCCACTGCACCGCGGAGCCGGCGACGAAGATCGAGCCTTCGAGCGCGTAGGTGCGCTGGCCGCCGAGCTGATAGGCAATCGTCGTCAGCAGCTTGTTCTTCGAGGCCACCGGCGTGGTGCCGGTGTTGAGCAAGGCAAAACAGCCGGTGCCGTAGGTCGACTTCATCATGCCGGGCTCGAAGCAGGCCTGGCCGATGGTCGCGGCCTGCTGGTCGCCGGCAATCCCGGAGATCGCGATCGGGCCGCCGAACAGATCCGCCGTGCTCTCGCCGAACCGGGCGGAGGAATCCTTCACCTCCGGGAGCATCGAGCGCGGCACGCGCAGGAGGTTGATGAGGTCGTCATCCCACACGCCGGTGTGGATGTTGAACAGCAGCGTGCGCGAGGCGTTGGTGGCGTCTGTCGCGTGCACCCGGCCGCCGGTGAGCCGCCATAGCAGGTAACAATCGATGGTGCCGAACAACAGCTCGCCGCGTTCGGCGCGCTCGCGCGCACCCGGCACGTGATCGAGAATCCAGGCGACTTTCGTCCCCGAGAAATAGGGATCGATAATGAGACCGGTCTTGGCCGAGATCACAGGCTCATGGCCCTCGGCCTTGAGTCTTGCGCAGATGTCGGCGGTGCGGCGGTCCTGCCAGACGATGGCGCGGTGCACGGCCTGCCCCGTGGCGCGGTCCCACACCACGGTGGTCTCGCGCTGGTTGGTGATGCCGATCGCGGCGATGTCCTTGGCCTTCAGGCCGGCCTTTTCCAGCGCCTCGCGGCACACCATCACGGTCGAGGTCCAGATGTCGTCCGGCTCGTGCTCGACCCAGCCGGAAGCCGGGAAATGCTGCGGAAACTCCTGCTGCGCGACCGCGGCAATGGAGATGTCGCCGCGAAACACCATGGCGCGCGACGATGTGGTGCCCTGATCGATGGCCAGCACGAAAGACATGAGCGTTTCCCTTGAGGCTTGGTAGCAGGCGCCAAGGGAGCGGATTACCGCGGCGAGGTCAAGCTTTGGGAAGGTGGTGGTGAGAGACCCACGGTCCTAAGGCGCGAGTGGCGCCACACGCTCCGCTGTCGTCCCGGCCTAGTGCGCAATTGCGCACGGGGGCCGGGACCCATACTCCGCGGCGGTTGTTGTAGGCGGGACTCGTCATCCCATGAGCGTGCGACAATGACCCTCGGTGGTTATGGGTCCCGGCCTTCGCCGGGACGACACTGAACGCTTGGTACCGCCGGTGATTCATGCACCTACATTCTGTGATCCGCGCCAGCGGGTCCGCGCGAAGCGCGGCCGATCACATCGGCCGGTACGTCCGCACGTCGGCCGGCACGTTGACGCCGATCTTGATCGCGCCGACCGAGCGGATGATGTCGTCGCCGAGCAGTTGGGCGAAGCAGGCATAGCCCCAATCGTTCATGTGCAGGCCGTCGTCGATGACGAAATCGTTGATCGGGATCGCCTGCCGCTCGTGCCAGTCGCGCATCACCTCGAAGCGCGGGAAGATGCCGACATGGCGCAGCGCGGCGATGCGGCCGAGCAGCTTCACCATGCCGCGGGCGCTTTCCGGACGCTCGGTGACGCGCGGCGAATATTGCGGATCGACCAGCACGAGATCGGCGCCGTCGGCCTGGATGCGCGCCACGCCGTCCTCGACCTGCTTGGCGGTCTCGCTCGGATCGAGGTTGCGCAGCACCGCATTGGTACCGACCTGCCAGATCACCATGTCGGGATGCATGTCGATCACTTCGGTCTGCAGCCGCTTCATCATCTCCGGCGCGTCCTCGCCGCCCTTGCCGCGGTTGAGCACGGTGATGTCGGCCGAGGGATATTGCCGGCGCAGTTGCGCAGCGAGCCGGCTCGGATAGGTGAATTCCGGCGCCGACGATCCGTAGCCCTGGGTCGAGGACGAGCCGAACGCGATGATGACGACCGGCTTGCCGGCGGCAAGCTTGGCCGCGACATGCGGTAGCGAGCCGGTGGTGTTGGGCACGCCGGTCGGCTGATGGCAGGGCACGCGGTGGAAGATGTCGCCGGCGGATCTGGCGACCTGCTTGACCTTGTCGAGCGCCTGGGAGGCGATGCCGGGCTGCTGCGGGCTGGCGGCGTCGACCGCCATCGCGGCGGGCTTGCCGACATCAGGCCGTGCGGCGTCGGATCTTGTCGCGGCACCCGATGACAATGCCGCATGCTGGTCGGCCTGGCCGGTCTGGGCGCGCGACGGCGCGACCGACAACGGCGCGAGCAGCAAGAGCGCCGCTACGGCGCGCAGGCTCCGCCCTGCATGAGAGCGAAAAGGGAACGCAAAACGCATCAACTCTGCTTCCTCTAATTCTACTGCACCGGGCCCAGATGGGCCGCATCGATCACGAATTTCGCCAGTGCGCGGCCGAGACAGGCGTGAACCTTCTTGGCCAGGTCGACACCATGCGAGGTGCTGAACAGGTCAAAATATCCGGCGTCGCTCCACTGCTTCATAATCGAGAACCGGTCGAACAGCGGAACGTCGTGCTGCTGCGCCACCACCTTGATATTGTCGAGATATGGCGGCGCAGAGATCATCGTCTCCGTGCGCGGGCTGTATTGCAGATTGACCAGCACCACGTCTGTCCCAGCGCCCCGTA
Source organism: Bradyrhizobium sp. WCU1 (assembly GCF_053474805.1). Lineage (NCBI taxonomy): Bacteria > Pseudomonadati > Pseudomonadota > Alphaproteobacteria > Hyphomicrobiales > Nitrobacteraceae > Bradyrhizobium > Bradyrhizobium sp. WCU1. Next base: position 4,262,430 of record NZ_CM130280.1, on the reverse strand, counting down.
ACGCAACAACGCCGTCGTTGATGGCGGTCCGGAAATCGTCGGGATCGACCGCTCGCATAGCATCGACCGTGCCGGTCTGCCAGATAACCAAAGTAGGCTTTTTTGCTTCGACAAGCTTAACAAGGGTTCCCGCGGTCTCTTCCGCGGTGCTTTTTCCCTGTAATTCTACGGATAGATCGATATTTGCCTGCGGAAATGCCTCCTTCAGCGCCGCCTGCAGCTTGGCCGGATAGGCACTCGCCTCGTTGCCCTGGATGGTCGAGGAGCGGCTGCCCACCACCAGCACGTTGAGCGGCTGGTTGGCCTTCACCGCATCGGTGACCTTCGGCAGCGAGCTCTCGCTCGACAGCAGATAGGCGGGCACGTCGCAGGGCGGCGGCGGCGCAGGCTCGGGATTGTCGCCGGCGCGCGCGGGCGCTGCCGCCAAACTGGCGGCCAGCAGCAGCAGGCCCAGCATCGTCCGTGCGGACTTCATGCTCCCCCTCCCGCCAGATCGGCGTTGCCGACCGCACCTTTTTTCGAGGCGCCTTTGTCGGCGGAGTGCTTGTACCACGAAATAATCCACGCCATGCCGCACATGATGAGGATGCCGCACACGCTGATCAGGGCGTGCAGTGCGGCACCGCCAGAGACCTCGGCAAGCACGAAATGACCGGCAAAGGCGAGGAAGACCCCGAGACAGAATATCTCAAGCGAATGCTGGCCACACAGGATCAATGGTCGCAGCCACCGCGATTTCAAGCCCGGCCAATCCCGGGGCAGGAAGCGCACGGTGAGGGCGGCGAGCGCCAGGAAATGCGCAAACCGCAACACGTCCAGGTCGGTCTTGTTGATCGGATACATCCATTGCTCGATGACCTTCGGCATGATGTGGCCGAGCTGCGGCACGTACCAGGTCAGGGTCACGAAGAACGCGGCGACCAGATAGACGATGCAGATCCACATCGTGATGTTCGACGACAGGATGCGCGACATCCGCCGCGCGCCGCCGAGTGCGCACCAGGCGCCGAACACGAACAACAATTGCCAGGCGAACGGATTGAACGCCCAGAAGCCGTTCGGATAGGCCGACAGATACAGATCGAACTGCCAGGTCAGCGCGTAGAGCAGGACCGACAGGCCGAGCGTGACGTCGGGCTTCCACTTCATCAGCCACAGGATCAGCGGCAGGAACAGCATCAGCACGATATAGAGCGGCAGCACGTCCATGTTGACGGGACGGAAGCGCAGCAGCAGCGCCTGCACGATGGTGACGTCGGGCTGCTTGAGGAAGTCCATGATCCCCATTTCCTCGCTGTACAGCGGGTTCTCGAACGAGGTCGCGACATAGGAGATCTCGGCGAGGAAGATCGTGAACAGGAAGACGTGCGCGACATAGATCTGCCAGACCCGGCGCAGGATGCGCGCGGTCGCGATCACGAAGCCGCCCTCCAGCATCGCGCGGCCGTAGACGAAGGCTGCGGTGTAGCCGGAGATGAAGATGAAGATCTCGGTGGCGTCGGAGAAGCCGTAATTGCGGAGCGTCAGCCAGGTCAAAAGATTGGTCGGCAGGTGATCGATGAAGATCAGCCACAGCGCGAGCCCCCGGAACAGATCGAGCCTGAGCTCGCGCTCGCCGGTCGCCGGCAGTGTGATCGCGGGCGCGGCCGCCGCCACCTTCGCCTCGGCTTTGGCCTCAGCCACCGGCGAGCCGGCTATGGGATCGGCAATCGAGCTCATCAAACACCGTGTCGGCTGCGGACGCTCCGCATGCCCAGCTGAAAACATAATATCGGTCCGCGACTTGCGGACAAAGCGCAGAGTGCGGCGACATGCGGCCGCGCTTTAGAGCGGAACTATGTTGAAAGCGCGATGAACAGACTGTCCCCGGGGGCCGGGTTTTCACAGCCCGGCAGGCGATTGGTTCCGGCTGACCAATTGGCTATGATGGCGTCCTGATTGAGTGTGATCCGGCCGAAAGTGGATCACGGCCAAGACCATCGGATTGAGCCGCATGTACCGCGCCGTTACCCGCCAGATCGAAGTCACCGTCGAGCCGAACTTCATGCCGGAGCGCTCGTCGGTCGACCGGCGCGAATATTTCTGGTCCTACAAGATCGTGATCGTCAATTCGGGTCCGGAAACGGTGCAGCTGCGGACGCGGCACTGGATCATCACCGATGCCACCGGCCGCCGCCAGGAGGTGCGTGGCGAGGGCGTGGTCGGCGAACAGCCGGTGCTCGCGCCCGGCGAACGCTTCGAATACACCTCCGGCGTGCCGCTGCCGACCGCCTCCGGCTTCATGGCCGGCAGCTATCAGATGGTCACCGAAGCCGGCGAGCGTTTTGAGATCGACGTGCCGACCTTCTCGCTGGACAGCCCGAGCCCGGACGGGAAGCGGGTGTTGAATTGATGCGCTTCCGCGCACGCCGCTATTGCTCCACGCCGGCTTCCTGCGGCGTGAACTCGTAGACCGACGAGCAGAACTCGCAGGTCACGACGACCTTACCGTCCTTGACCATCTCGGCGCGATCGTTCGGCGCAAAACTCTTCAACATCGACGACACCGCATCGCGCGAGCACGAGCACTGTGCGCGCAGCGGTTGCGGGTTGAAGACGCGGACGCCGCGTTCGTGGAACAGGCGGTACAACAGCCGCTCGCCGGACAGATCGGGATCGATCAGCTCGACATCCTCGACGGTCGAGATCAGCGACTGTCCCTCGACCCAGGCATCGTCGTCCGGCACGCTGTGCGTGACCGTACCATCGGGCGCATCGCCGGGGTGCAGATCGGCCTGCTTGGCGCGCTCCGGCGCCTTGGGCAGGAACTGCAGCAGGATGCCGCCGGCGCGCCAGTGCAGCTTGCCGCCCTCGCCGCCGCGCATCTCCTCGCCGACCGCCAGCCGGACCCGTGTCGGAATCTGCTCCGAGCGCAGGAAATATTCGTGCGCCGCCTCTTCGAGGCCGCCGCCATCGAGCGCGACCAGGCCCTGGTAGCGGCTGGTGTTGGAGCCCTGGTCGATCGTCATCGCAAGGTGACCCTTGCCGAGCAGTTCGCCCGAGGTCTGCCCCGGCTTGAGCTGCGCCGCGTCGTAACGGGCATAGGCACGCAGCCGGTCGGGCGCCTGGAAATCGACGATCAGCAGCGACACCGGGCCTTCGGTCCGGGTCTGCAGGATGAAGCGCCCCTCGAACTTGACCGACGAGCCGAGCAGCGTGGTCAGCACGATGGCCTCGCCGAGCAGCTTGCCGACTGCCGGCGGATAATCGTGCTTGTGCAGGATCTCGTCGAGCGCGGGGCCGAGCCGGGTCAACCGGCCGCGCAAATCCAGCGCGCCGACCTCGAAGGCCAGCACGGCATCGTCGACAGGAACCGAAGACGGCGCGCGAACCGGCGCCTCGGTCGTGATTTTGATGTCGGGGGATTGTGAAACCATGGCGCTCTATCTGGGGTCTCGGACCGTGAAATAAAGGGGTTCACTCAACGAGGGAACGTCGTCCCGGCGAAGGCCGGGACCCAACCACAGAGTTCTGTTACGACACAAGGCGTCTCCCCTTGTGCCCTTTCCACGGGCCGCGGCTTATGGGTCCCGGCTTTCGCCGGGACGACAGCGTTGAAGCGGCGCTTACGCGACTTCGTTAAAGCACCAGGCCAGAATGCCCTTCTGCGCATGCAGGCGGTTTTCCGCCTCGTCGAACACCACGGATTGCGGCCCGTCGATCACCTCGTCGGTGACCTCCTCGCCGCGATGCGCGGGCAGGCAGTGCATGAACAGCGCGTCCGGCTTGGCGAGCGACATCAGCTTGGCATTGACCTGATAGGGCTGCAGCACGTTGTGGCGGCGCTCGCCCTCCTTGTCGCCCATCGACACCCAGGTGTCGGTGACGACGCAATCGGCGCCACGCACGGCGGCTTCCGGGTCGGTGCCGAGCACGATAGGCGCGCCGGTCGCCTTGATCCAGTCGCGCATCGGCTTCTTCGGCGACAGCTCCGGAGGCGTCGCGATATTGAGCTGGAACTTGAACCGCTCGGCGGCGTGCGCCCAGGACGCCAGCACGTTGTTGTCGTCGCCGGTCCACGCCACGGTCTTGCCCGCGATCGAGCCGCGATTTTCCTCATAGGTCATGAGGTCGGCCATCACCTGGCAGGGATGCGAGCGCCGGGTCAGGCCGTTGATGACGGGGACGGTGGCATGCGCGGCGAGTTCGAGCAGCGCGTCGTGGTTGAGGATGCGGATCATGATCGCATCGACATAGCGCGACAGCACGCGCGCGGTGTCGGCGATGGTCTCGCCGCGGCCGAGCTGCATCTCGGCGCCGGTCAGCATGATGGATTCACCGCCGAGCTGGCGCATGCCGACGTCGAACGACACCCTGGTGCGGGTCGACGGGCGCTCGAAGATCATCGCCAGCGTCTTGCCTTCGAGCGGCTTCCTGCCCTTCTCATGCGCCTTCAGCTTCGCCTTCATGGCGGCGCCGGCCGACAGCATGTTGCGCAGCTCGCCGAGCGGCAGCTCGTTGATGTCGAGGAAATGACGGACCGGCTTGCTCATTATCCGGCCTTCCTCGGCTGCGCCGGCGACAATGTCGCGCAGGCGCGCTCGAGCGAGGCGATCGACTGGTCGATCTCGGCTTCGGTCACGATCAAGGGCGCGAGGAACCGCACCACATTGTCGCCGGCGCCGACGGTGAGCAGCTTCTCGTTGCGCAGCGCGGTGATCAGATCGCCGGACGGCACCACGGCCTTGACGCCTATCAGCAAGCCCTCGCCGCGCACCTCCGACAGCACGCCGGGATAGCGGTCCACCACGGAGGCGAGCTTCTGCTTGAGCAACAGCGACATCTTCTGCACGTGCTCGAAGAAGCCGGGCTTGAGCACGACGTCGAGCACGGCATTGGCGGCGGCAACCGCGAGCGGATTGCCGCCGAAGGTCGAGCCATGCGAGCCCGGCGCCATGCCGGCCGCGGCCTGCGCGGTCGCCAGCACCGCGCCGATCGGGAATCCACCGCCGAGCGCCTTGGCCAGCGACATCACATCGGGCGTCACGCCGGTGCGCTTGTAAGCGAACAGCTCGCCGGTGCGGCCCATGCCGGTCTGCACCTCGTCGAAGGCGAGCAACAGGCCGTGCTCGTCGCACAGCGCGCGCAATGCCTTGAAGAACGCCTGCGGCGCGCCGCGCACGCCGCCCTCGCCCTGCACCGGTTCGATCAGGATGCCGGCGGTGTGCGGACCGATCGCCTTCTTCACCGCCTCGATGTCGCCATGCGGCACCTGGTCGAAGCCGTCCATCGGCGGACCGAAGCCCTCGAGATATTTCGCCGAGCCGGTCGCGGCCAGCGTGCCCAGCGTGCGGCCATGGAACGCGCCCTCGAAGGTGATGATGCGGTAGCGCTCGCCATGGCCCTTGGAGAAGTGATGATGGCGGACCAGCTTGATCACGCCCTCCATCGCCTCAGCGCCGGAATTGCAGAAGAATACGAAGTCGGCAAAGCTCTGCTCGCACAGCCGCGCGGCGAGCACCTCGCCGTCGGGGCTCTTGAACAGGTTCGACATGTGCCACAGCTTGGTCGCCTGTTCCTGCAGCGCCTTGACCAGATGCGGATGCGCGTGCCCGAGCGCGTTCACCGCGACGCCCGAGGTGAAATCGAGATAGCGGTCGCCGTTGGTTGCGATCAGCCAGGCGCCCTCACCGCGCTCGAAGCCGAGATCGACCCTGGCGAAGACGGGGAGCAGATGCGACGGGGCGCTGTTGGTCATGGCGTTCACTGCCGGTTTGGGGCCGACAATTGCCGCGCGCATTGACGCCAGCGCAGCAACGGCCAGCTTCGGAAAACAAAACGGCCGCCTTTGCGGGCGGCACGTGGGGTCATTCTATGCTGCGGCCGGTCGGTGTCAATCGCCAGGAGCCGCCCTTTGCCGGCCGTCCTGCAATGCCAAACCAGCGCAATCCGGAGCATTCCGGTGCAGTGGAAAAGCCTCATAGCAATGCTTAACTTTGTGGGAACATGTGGACGCACGACCGCGGACTCTTGCGCCAGAGTCACGCCATATTGTAGCGTTTGGCCTGTCGGGTACGACATCTCGTGCGGCAGTACTGGACCCTCTAAGTAGCCTTCGTGTCTCACGTAAACGTTCGGGCGCAACATCGTGTCCGGCGAGGGCTAAGGGATTCTGGCCGCAGGGATATTTGTCCAGATTTGGCTCGCAGCGCCGCTCCAATGACTGGCCGGCGCCATGCGAAAGGAAGAATGCGATGACGGTATTGACCTGGTCCGACGATCGCGTCGAGCAGCTGAAGAAGCTCTGGGAGTCTGGCCTTTCGGCCAGCCAGATCGCAGCGGAACTTGGCAATGTGACGCGAAACGCCGTGATCGGCAAAGTGCATCGGCTCGGCCTCTCCGGCCGCGCCAAGGCCCCCTCGACCGCCGCGCCGCGGCAGCGCAAGGCCCGTCCCGCCCAGCACATGATGCGGGTGGCGCGCCCGGTTTCGCGCGGCAACACCGCGCTCGCACACGCCTTCGAGGTCGAGATGGAGCCCGATCCGATCTCCTTCGACAACGTGGTGCCGATGAGCCAGCGGCTGTCGCTGCTCGAGCTCAACGAGGCGACCTGCCATTGGCCGGTCGGCGATCCCTCGAGCCCGGAATTCTTCTTCTGCGGCGGCAAGGCGCTCGCCGGCCTGCCCTATTGCGCACATCACTCGCGCGTCGCCTACCAGCCCGCCGCCGATCGCCGCCGGCCATCGGCGAAGCCACAGATCAAGTAAGCACTCGGGAAACGACGGAAGACTTCAAAACAAATCCCCGCGAAAGCGGGGATTTTTTTGTGGTGCGCAGCTCGTCATGGAGCCAACAGGACGACGCCGTGTTGTGGCCTGTGATCGCGACCAAGCCGTTACGGCTGCGGCTCGGCTTTCGCGAAGCGGTCGTCGAGCGCATAGCCGGCGCCGCGCACGGTGCGGATCGGATCCTGCTCGCGGCCCGGATTGAGCAGCTTGCGCAGGCGGCCGATATGCACGTCGACGGTGCGCTCATCGATGTAGATGTCGCGGCCCCAGACGCTGTCGAGCAGCTGCTCGCGGCTGAATACGCGGCCGGGATGCTCGAGGAAGAATTCAAGCAGGCGATATTCGGTCGGCCCGAGATCGATCGGGCGCCCCGAACGCGCCACGCGGCGCTTCTCGCGGTCGAGCTCGATGTCACCATAGGTCAGCACGGTCGCAAGCCGCTCCGGGCTCGCGCGGCGCAACAGGCCCTTCACCCGTGCCAGCAATTCCGGCACCGAGAACGGCTTGACGATGTAATCGTCGGCGCCGGTGGCCAGCCCGCGCACCCGCTCGCTCTCCTCGCCGCGCGCGGTCAGCATGATGATCGGAAGCTGCTTGGTCTCGGGCCGCGCCCGCAACCGTCGGCACAGCTCGATGCCGGACAGGCCCGGCAGCATCCAGTCCAGCACCACGAGGTCGGGAACGCGCTCCTTCAGCCGGGTGTCGGCATCGTCGCCGCGCCCCACCGTTTCGACATCGTAGCCTTCGGCATCGAGGTTGTAGCGCAACAGTGTCGTCAGCGCTTCCTCGTCTTCGACTACCAGAATGCGTGCGCTCATCGGTCTAAGTTCTTTCTCTGTGGTGATCCGTTGCCCTGACGCAAACCGAAACGCCGTCGACTACGTGTTACCCGGCACCGTGGTGGCAAAGTTGGTCATGTCGCCCTTCGGGCGCTTGTCGGTGATCTGCTGGCCTTCGATCATGTAGAACACCGTCTCGGCGATATTGGTGGCGTGATCGCCGATCCGCTCGATGTTCTTGGCGCAGAACATCAGATGGATACAGAATGAGATGTTGCGCGGATCCTCCATCATGTAGGTGAGCAGCTCGCGGAACAGCGAGGTGCAGATCGCGTCGACCTCCTCGTCGCCCTTCCAGACGTTCATCGCCGCCGGCAGGTCGTGCGCGGCATAGGCGTCGAGCACAGACTTGACCTGCGACAGCACGAGGTCGGTCATGTGCTCGAGGCCGCGGATCAGCTTCAGCGGCTGGAAGTCGCTTTCCAGCGCCGCGACACGCTTGCCCATGTTCTTGGCAAGGTCGCCGATCCGCTCGAGATCGGTGGCCACGCGCATCGCGCTGACGATCTCGCGCAGGTCGATCGCCATCGGCTGGCGGCGCGCGATCGTCAGCACCGCGCGCTCTTCGATGACGCGCTGCAGATTGTCGATCTCGATGTCGGCGGCGACCACGCGCTTGCCGAGCGCGACGTCGCGGCGGATCAGCGCGTCGACCGACTCGGTGATCATCCGCTCGACGAGGCCGCCCATCTCGGCGACCAGGCGGGTCAACTCCTGCAGGTCGCTGTCGAATGCCTTGGCGGTATGTTCAGAAGCCATCGCTTGTCTCCCTCGATCATGATCCCTTGGGGACCATGATCTCGTGTCCATATTTCAGCATGATCCGATCGGAAAACCGGTTGCCACTTTTCCGGATCATGCTCTAACCGAACCGGCCGGTGATGTAGTCCTGGGTGCGTCGATCACTCGGTGAGGTGAAGATCTTGTTGGTGTCGTCAAACTCGATCAGTTCGCCGAGATACATGAAGGCGGTCTTGTCGGAGACGCGCGCCGCCTGCTGCATGTTGTGGGTCACGATCGCGATCGTGTAGTCCTCGGAGAGCTCCTGGATCAGCTCCTCGACCTTGGCGGTCGAGATCGGATCGAGCGCCGAGCAGGGCTCGTCGAACAGGATCACTTCGGGGCGCACCGCGACGGTGCGCGCGATGCACAACCGCTGCTGCTGGCCGCCGGAGAGCGACAGGCCGGAGGCGTTCAGCTTGTCCTTGACCTCGTTCCACAGCGCACCGCCGCGCAGCGCCTTCTCGACCCGATCGTCCATCTCGGACTTCGAGATCTTCTCATAGAGGCGAATGCCGAAGGCGATGTTCTCGTAGATCGTCATCGGGAACGGCGTCGGCTTCTGGAACACCATGCCGACCCGCGCACGCAGCAGATTGAGGTCGAGCTTGGGATCGAGAATGTTGGTCTGGTCCAGCATCAACTGGCCGACCGCGCGCTGGCCCGGATACAGGTCATACATCCGGTTGAAGATGCGCAGCAGGGTCGACTTGCCGCAGCCCGACGGGCCGATGAACGCCGTGACGCGGTTGGTGCCGAGCGTCAGGTTGATGTTCTTCAGCGCGTGGTGCTCGCCGTAATAGAAGTTGAGGTTGCGCACCGTGACTTTCGGCGGCGCTTCCGGAAGCGGAACCTGGGGAACGTGGCCCGCGGCGGTCGTGGAGACGGAAAGCTCGGTCATTTTGCGGCCCTTTCGGCACCAAGGATACGCGCGCCGATATTCAGCGCGAGCACGGTGAATGTGATCAGCAGTGCACCGCTCCACGCCAGCTCTTTCCAGTAGGCGTAGGGGCTCTGCACGAAGTTGTTGATGGTCACCGGCAGGTTGGCCATCGTCTTGGTCAGATCCAGACTGAAGAACTGGTTCGACAGCGCGGTGAACAGCAGCGGCGCGGTTTCGCCGGCGACGCGTGCGGTCGCCAGCAGCACGCCGGTGATCAGACCCGACCGGGCCGCACGGTAAGCGATCCGCTTGATCACCAGCGAACGCGGCAGGCCGAGCGCGGAGGCCGCCTCGCGCAGCGGATTGGGCACCAGCAGCAGCATGTCCTCGGTGGTGCGCAGCACGACCGGGATCACGATCACGGCGAGCGCCAGCGCGCCTGCGATCGCCGAGAAGCCGCGCATCGGCACCACGACCGCGCCATAGATGAACAGGCCGATGATGATCGAGGGCGCACTGAGCAGGATGTCGTTGATGAAGCGGATCACCGAGGTCAGCTTGTCGTGCTTGCCGTACTCGGCGAGGTAGGTGCCGGCGAACAGGCCGAGCGGCGCGCCGATCCCGACGCCGATCACGGTCATGATCACCGAACCGACGATGGCGTTGAGCAGACCGCCATCGGTCGAGCCCGGCGGCGGCGTGTTCTGGGTGAATAGCTGCACGCTGAGGCCAGCAAGGCCGTTGTAGACCAGCGTGATCAGGATCAGCGCCAGCCAGGTGACGCCGAACAGCGCCGCGCCGACGCAAAGTGCACGGATGACGATGTCGCTGCGGCGGCGGGATTTGTAGATCGGGTTCATGGCGCTACTTCCCCGCTTTCGTTTCAAGCCGCATCAGCATCAGCCGCGCACCGGCGAGCACGAAGAAGGTCAGCACGAACAGCAAGAGGCCGAGCAGGATCAGGCCGGACTGGTGCAGGCCGTCGCTCTCGGCGAATTCGCTAGCGATCGCCGCCGAGATCGTGGTGCCCGGCGCGAAGATCGACGACGAGATGCGGAACGAGTTGCCGATGATGAAGGTCACCGCCATGGTCTCGCCGAGGGCGCGGCCGAGCGCCAGCATGATGCCGCCGATCACGCCGACGCGGGTGTAGGGGATCACTACGCTGCGGACGACTTCCCAGGTGGTGCAGCCCATGCCGTAGGCGGCTTCCTTCAGCACCGGCGGCACGGTCTTGAACACGTCAACCGAGATCGCGGTGATGAAGGGCAGCACCATGATGGCGAGGATCAGCGCCGCATTGAACAGGCTGAGATAGGACGGCGGGCCGGCGAACACCGCGCCGAGCACCGGGACGCCCTCGAACAGCCTGATCATGAACGGCTGGAACGTGTTGGCCAGGAACGGGCCCAGCACGAAGAAGCCCCACATGCCGTAGATGATCGAGGGGATGCCGGCGAGCAGCTCGATCGCGATGCCGATCGGGCGGCGCAGCATCTGCGGGCACAGTTCGGTGAGGAACACGGCGATGCCGATGCCGACGGGGATCGCGATCAGCATCGCAATCACCGAGGTGATCAGCGTGCCGTAGATCGGGCCGAGCGCGCCGAGCACCGGCGGATCAGCCGAGGGCGCCCAGCGCTGGGTCCAGAGGAAGGCAAAGCCGTATTCCTTCATCGCCGGCCAGGCGCCGACGATCAGCGACAGGATAATGCCGCCGAGGATCAACAGGACCGAGATCGCCGAGATGCGGGTGATCCAATAAAAGGTGAGATCACCGAGCTTGAAGGCACTGAGGGCCTTGGCGCGATCGTAAGGTCCCGCGGCTTCCATCACATCGCTCTGAACAGCCATGTCTGCCACGCCAATCCCCTCGTTTTTATTTGAAACTTGCACAAACCGCCACGCCCCCGAAGCGATCTTCACTGACGCATAAGGCCGGGCGTCGTTCCGGCTGCGCCAGGGGCGCGAACCCCGGGACCCGCCCGCGCTTGTTGCCGCGATGATGGAGCCCGGGTCTTAATCGCTTGGCCTGCGCCGCCCTCGAGGGACGGCACAGGCCCTGTTCGAAACGTCGGACTTAGCTCTTGATCTCCGAGGACCAGGTCTTCTCGATCAGCTTGACGACCGAGTCCGGCATCGGGATGTAGTCGAGCTCTTCGGCCGCCTTGCCGCCCTTCTCGAAGGCGTACTTGAAGAACTTGAGCGCTTCCTGCGAGGCCGCCTTGTCGGTCGATTCCTTGTGCATCAGGATGAAGGTCGCCGCGGTGATCGGCCAGGAGGCGTCGCCCGGCTGGTCGGTCAGGATCACGTAGTAGCCGGGGGCCTTCGACCAGTCGGCATTCGACGCAGCAGCCTGGAAGGCGGCGACGGTCGGCTGCACGGTCTTGCCGGCCTTGTTGACCAGCGCCGTGTAGGTCAGCTTGTTCTGCTTGGCATAGGCGTATTCGACATAGCCGATCGCGTTCTTGGTCTGGCTGATGTTGCCGGCAACGCCTTCGTTGCCCTTGGCGCCGACGCCGACCGGCCACTCGACCGCGGTGCCGGAGCCGACCTTGGACTTCCAGTCGGCGTTCGACTTGGAGAGGTAGTCGGTGAAGTTGAAGGTGGTGCCCGAACCGTCCGAACGGCGCACGACGGTGATCGCGTCACCCGGCAGGGTCAGCTTCGGATTGAGCTTGGCGATCGCCGCGTCATTCCACTTGGTGATCTTGCCGAGATAGATGTCGCCGAGCACTTCGCCGGACAGCACGAGATCGCCCGGCTTGATGCCCTCGACGTTCACGACCGGAACGATCGCACCCATCACCATCGGCCACTGGACGAGGCCGTCCTTCTCGAGCTGCTCGGCCTTGAGCGGCGCGTCGGTGGCGCCGAAGGTCACGGTCTTGGCCTGGATCTGCTTGATGCCGGCGCCGGAACCGATCGACTGATAGTTCAGGCCATTGCCGGTGTCCTTCTTGTAGGCATCAGCCCACTTCGAATAGATCGGGAACGGAAACGTCGCGCCCGCGCCGGTAATATCGGCAGCGAAGGCCGACGTCGAAGCGGCCACCATGCCGGCAGCGACGATTGCTTTGATGAAATTCATGGGGTGGTCTCCATCTTGTGAGCGAAGCGCCGAATGCGCCCGATCGCGCTCACGCCGGTCCATCTAGGAGCGGTCGGTGCCGCTTTTACGAAGGTTGGATGACACTTGGATGACAGAGCTAAGCAACTGAAAATGCTTAGCTTTGAGTCGGTAGCGGGGTCTTCGGCCGGGGAAAACAGGCAGTAAAAGTCGCGCCATTGTTCGGCACGCTCTCGATCAGAAGACGCCCGCGATGACGGTTAAGAATATGTTTCACCAGCGATAATCCGAGGCCCGTTCCGCCCTGGTTGCGGCTGTCGCCGACGTCCACCCGGTAGAAGCGCTCGGTCAGCCGCGGCAGGTGCTCGGGCGCGATGCCGGGGCCGAAATCCCGTACCATGACACGGATTTCGGGGCTTCCCTCGCCCGATCCGCCCGGAACGGTCTGATTGAGCGACACTATGACGCGGCCGCCCGAGGCGCCGTATTTGAGGGCATTCTCGATCAGGTTCTCGAACAGGCGGAGCAGTTCCTCGCGGTCGCCGGCGATTCTGACCGGGGCTTGCGGCAGGTCGACCTCGATCTCGACCTGGCGCTCGCTGGCCAGCATCTCGAGCCCGTCAGCCACCTCGCGGATGATAGGCACGATGTCGATCGAGGCCTCGGGCCGCACATGGGCCGACAGTTCGACCCGCGACAGCGACAGGAGGTCGTCGATCAGCCGCGCCATGCGGGTGGCCTGGGTGTGCATGATGCCGAGGAAGCGTTCGCGGGCCCGCGCGTCCTCGCGCGCCGGCCCCTGCAGCGTGTCGATGAAGCCGGACAGGGCGGCGAGCGGGGTGCGCAGCTCGTGGCTGGCATTGGCGACGAAGTCGGCGCGCATCTCCTCGACCCGGCGCAGCGGCGTCAGGTCGTGGAATGTCATCAGCATGCATTTCTCGGTGCCGCCGAACTGGGTCGGCACCGGCACCGGCGTGATCACCAATTCCATCCAGCGATCGACCGGAACGTGGTCCGAGTAAGTGGCGCGGCGCGGCTCGGTGGTCGCGATCGCCTCGCGCAGCGCGGTGATGATTTCCGGCGAACGCAGGGCAAATTGCGCCAATTCGTTCCTGCGCAGCGCCGGCGCGAGCTGGGCCGCGGCGGCATTGAGATGGATGACGCGCCCGGCGCGATCGAGCAGCACGGCCGGATCGGGCATGCCGGCGACGACGGCGCTGACCGCGGCAGCCTCGACCGGATTGACGCCGCGGACGTCCTCGCGCGAAGTCCCGGCATCATGCAGCCGCCAAGGCACCAGCGCTGCGGCGGCGATGCAGACGAACACCGCGCAGGCGCGCACCAGCGACAATTCGCCGAGCGCGACCACCACGCTGAGCGCCAGCGCCGCAGCAAGCAGGATCAGCGCGGAATGGCGCAGGCGGTCGGGCCAGGGTGCGAAGATGGATTGCGGCGTATCGTCAATTGCCATCGCGGCGGCTTTCTTCCCGTCGGTTCGTGTCTCGCCCAGGCGCGGTCACATTGACCGTCCCTCGGGAGGCATCGGGCCGCGTCATCAGACCCCGGAATCGCCCCGCTTGCGGACCAGAACCGCCTCGTGGTGCGGCTCGGCGCGGGGACCCGAATCAGTCTGCGGCAGCCGTTTGAGTCGGGCGCCGACGATAACCTCCCGAAACGTCAGCAAGATTACAGATATGACGAACGGCGCAATATAGTAGAGCAGCCGGAACAGCAGCATACCGCCGAGCAGGTCCTCGCGGTCCATCTGCCAGAGGCCGACCAGCATGGCGGCGTCGAACACCCCGAGCCCGCCGGGGGAGTGGCTGGCGAAGCCGAGCAGGGTCGCCGACACGAAGATGACCGCGACCACGACGAAGCCGAGATTGGGCTCGTCCGGCACCAGCACGTACATCGCGAGCGCGCAGAAGCCGAGGTCGACGATGCCGATCGCGATCTGCAGCAGCGTCAGCGGGCCGCCCGGCAGGGTCACCGTCCAGGGGCCGCGACCGACCACCCGCGGCTGGGTCCAGACCCAGACCACATAGGCGACCAGCGCGATAATGATGCCGAACGCCAGCGTGCGGTTGAGCCAGGGCGGCAGCTGGTCGATGTTGGCCGCGGCCTCCGGGTGATAGGCGATGCCGAGCCCGAGCACCGCGGCATTGCCGAGCCAGAAGGTGAGGCCGGCGAGAAAGCAGATCTTGGCGACGTCGATCGCGTTTAGTCCCCAGGCCGAATAGATCCGGTAGCGCACCGCGCCGCCGGTGAAGACGCTGGCGCCGACATTGTGGCCGATCGAATAGGAGGTGAATGCCGCGAGCGCATTGATGCGATAGGGCACATGGGCGTGGCCGATCGCGCGCACCGCGAACAAGTCGTAGAAGGTCAGCGTGAAATAGCCGGCTGCGACGAATAGTCCCGCCAGCATGATCTGCCGCGGCTCGGTGCTCTTGATGGCCTCGAGCACCTCGTTGGTGTCGATGCCGCGCAGCATGTGGTAGAGGACGTAGCAGGCGATGCCGATGACGGCGATGCTGATGACAACACCCAGCCGATGCAGGAGTTGCTTCTGGCGTAGAAACGCCATCGCCCTGCCTATTGCTTCCAGCATCTAGACCTCGAATTGCGATCCCGCGACGACGGCCCCCGGCGATCTCCGCCGGCGCTTCGCTGTGCCCTGCCCCGTGTAGCGCGTTTTAAGCCGGAGTGGAATTCGTCAAACGACAATAAAACGCGCATCTTCAAGATATTAGGGATGATTCATGACAGCGGGTGCACAAATATGCGCGTTTCTCGCCACCTTCGACAAGGCTTGATGTCGATGTGCGGCAGTTAGCCCGGCGAAAGGTACACAAGACCATCCGGGAAACTACGGAGAGTGACGCGCCGCGCGGCAGCCGATCAACGAAAATCGCCGCCGCAATGATCATTACGACGGCGAGGCGGCAAGTCCGTGCTTCGTTATGCCCGCGCGGTAGTCACTGCGGCGACGATTTCTTCGGCATCGGGGAAATGTCCCTTCACGCGCCTGGCGATCACTTTGCCGTCAAGCTTGACCTCGAAGACGCCGCCCTTGCCGGGCACCAGCTCCGCATCGAGGCCAAGGCGTTCGCGCAGCAGCGTGGCCGCCTCCCTGGCGCGCATCTCGTAGCCGCAGGGACGGCAATAGGTGATCGAGAGATCGGTCATGGCATATCCTCCCGGTCGCTCATGCTGCGGCAAGATGTTGCGCGCTCGCGGCCTCGATGCCGGCGATCCAACCGGCAACCGAGCGACCGATCGCTTCCGGATGATCCTCCTGTAGATAATGCGCGCCGGCGCCGAGCTGGATGACCGCGCAATGCTTCAGCCGCGCCGCGAAATCCGCTGCAAAGGCCGGCGACACCAACGCGCCGGGCGAGCCGGTGAACAACAGCTTCGGATAGGTCGATGCCGCAAGCGCCACGTGCGCCGTGGTCAGCGCCTGATAGACATCATCAGGCTCGCCTGCGATCGGCAGCTCGCGCGGCAGCATCAACGTCGGCCTGCGGCTCTCGCGCGTCGCGAACGGCGCGCGGTAGGCTTCCATCTCCTCGTCGCTGAGCGTGCGCAGGATCGAGCCGGGCAGCACGCGCTCGACGAATGCGTTGTTGTCGAGGACCATCGCCTCGCCGACGCCCGGCGTGCGGAATTTGCGGAACGTCTCCCTGGCGGCCTCGTGCTGGTGGAAGTCGGACCAGTCCCGCATCGGACGGATGAACTCCATGAAAGCGAGGCCGCGCACCAATTGCGGACGGCGCGCCGCAAGGTGGAAGGCGAGCGCGGTGCCCCAATCCTGGGCGACGAGATAGGCCGAGGTGATGCCGAGTTCGTCGATCAGCGCGTCGAGATAGTCAGTCTGGTCGAAGAAGCGGTAGGCGATATCGGGCTTGCCGGACTGGCCGTAGCCGATCAGATCGGGCGCGATGCAGTGCCCGACCGGCGCCACCAGCGGCATGATGTTGCGCCAGATGTAGGACGATGTCGGATTGCCGTGCAGGAACAGCACGTGCGGCGCGTCGCCGCGCCCGGTTTCGCGATAGGCCATCGTGGAGGCGAGCACGGGCCGGTGATGCAGGCTGATCTCGTCGGATAGCGTCATGGCAACTCCTTGAACACGGTTTGGAATGCGATCGTCTTGAAACGTTCGAGCGCGGCCGCGCTGCGTTCGACCTTCATGCGCAGCATGGCGCCCTGCCAGGATGCGAGCAGGAAATCGGCCAGTTCATCGGCATCGAAGTCGGACGCGATCTCGCGCGCGGCCTGGGCTTCCGCGATGCAGGCAGCAAACGGCGCGCGCCATTCCCGAAAGATCTCGTCGAGTTGCTCGCGCAGCATCTCGCTCGAGCCCGACGCCTCGAGGCTGAAATCGCCGATCAGGCAGCCGCGGGTGAAGCCGTCATGGGCAAGCTTGCCGGTGATGAGATCAAGATAGCGCCGCAGCCTGTCGCGCGGCGGCAGCGAGGTGTCGCTGAGGGCTTCCGCGACGAGGCCGCGCACATAGAGGAAGTAGCGGTCGAGCACTTCGGATGCGAACAGCTCCTTGGAGCGGAAATGGTTGGTGAACGAGCCCTGCGGCGCGCCGGCGGCCGCGGTGACGTCGCGCACGCTGGTGCCGTGATAGCCGGTCCGGAACATTTCCTTCAGGCCGGCGTCAAGGATGGCATCGCGGAGAGAGGGCTTTGGCATGGACGCCATTTAATACGTACGTACGTATTGTTGTCAAGCACAAAGATGGATGCGGCGTGCGCCCCGCTTGGCGACACCGCTCAGGCGCGATGGATCAAGGGTTTGGGGTCAGCTCGCGGGCTTGCTGCGCGAGACCACCCAGTCGCGCAACCAGGAGCCGATCGCGCAGCCGACGAGGTAGAGCGCGAACATCATCAGGAAGAGATCGAGCCAATAGCCGAAGCGGCCGGGCACGACCCGCGCGAACGATGCCGCCACCAGCGCGGCGGCGAGCAGCGCGAGCCAGCGCATCCAGAGCTTCGAGACGCCCTGCGCCCGATGCACTACCGCGATCCAGCCCATGCAGAAGCCGAGCAGCGCAGCGCCGAGCAGCCAACCCCAGACGAATGTCGCGAGCACGGTCATCGCTACTTCACCACGAATTCGATGCGGCGGTTCTGCGCCTTGCCATCTTCACTCTCGTTGCCGGCGAGCGGTTGCGTGCTGCCATAGCCGATCGGCGTGAAGCGGTTGGCCGGCAGTCCGGCGCGCACCAGGTAATCCACCACGGCCTGTGCACGGCGTTCCGACAGCGCCTGGTTGGCCGCCTCCTCGCCGTCGCTGTCGGTGTGGCCGGCAACCTCTATCGTCGCGTTGGGGCAGCGCATCGCGGTCTCGATCAGGCGGTCGAGCAGGCCGGCCGAGTCAGGAACGATGTCGGCCTTGCCCGACTCGAAGCGGATCTTTCCCTTCGACAGGGTCTCGGAAAACAGCTGCTGGCACACGGTGGGATCGACCGGCGCCGCCGCCGGCTTGACCGTGACCTCGGCCTTGTACTGCCAGCCCTGCGGAAAATCCTTGCCGAGCCCTTCGCGGATCTGGCCCGCTGCGGCGTCGTAGAGCGCATCGCCCGACAGCTTCACCTCGCGATCCGACACCACGAGCGTTCCGGTCGACAGCCGCGACAGCGCACCGAGTGCGGGCACCACCGCAGCCGCAAACCCTGACGGCGCGCCAATGCTGGCCTTGAGATTGTCGACCACCTTCTCGCTGAAGAACTTGCGGCCGGCGGCGGCGACCAGCGCGGCATGCACGTTGTTGTCGGGCACGTAGCCGGTCAGCGTCAGCGTCACCGCGACCGGATCCTTGTAGGCCTGGAACACATAGGGCGGCGCCTTGATGTCATTGGCCGCGATCGAATAGCCGTCCGGCAGGTTCCTCAGCGCCGCCGCGATCGCTTCGCGTCCGCCGAGCTCGCGCGCCATGCCGGCAAGCGCGACCTTGTTGTCGGTCAGCGTGATCTTGCCTTCCTTCAGCTTGCCGATCTGGTCGAGCAGCAACAGCGCCGCCGGATCGAATCGCTGTGGCGCGCCGCGGGCGAGCGCCATCTGATCGACCACCTCGACACCGCCGAGACCGGCCTTCGCGGCCTCCGTCAGCTTGCTCTTGCTCGACGGCAGCGGCGCATTGCCGCCAAGCGTGACGCGCACCACGTCGCGTTCCGCCGACCACACATAGGGCTTGGCCTCGGGAACAAGGCGGGTCTCGTCGTTGACCAGCCGCACGCCCGGCACGGCTTCGACCGATGCCACCGCGCTGAGGCGGCCGTCTTCGGAGAAGGCATTGGCCGCAAACGTGACGTCGCGGCCATCGACGCTGATGCGGCGCTTGTCGAGGACGGTGTCCTTCAACGCGGCATTCGAGCGCGCGGCAAGATCGGCTTCAACTGTCGCCGTTGAGGTCCAGGCAGCGATACCCCACAGGACGACCAGCGGAATCACCCCCGGCCACCACTTGCTACTCCACTTGAAAAGTCCGTGCATTCAGCGTCCTGCGGGTCGGGAACCAGAGAGAAAACAAACCCTTGGCTGACTGTCAAACCCCAAATCCGGAACCAAGGCGGGGCACCATGTCGGATATCGGGATAACAGTTTCTTCAGTGGTCTTTCGCTAAGTTTGCGGCGGAATGCAAATCGGCCGGCCCGTGCCCTCATGAAACAACTCCGCAACACCGTGATCCGAGCCGGGATGGAGGCGTTGTATTTTTCGGGTGCGCATATCCTGCTGCGGCCGATTTTCGCGGGCGTCGGCGCCATCTTCATGCTGCATCATGTCCGCCCGCGGCGTGCCGACGCGTTCCAGCCCAACCATCATCTCGAGGTCACGCCGGACTTCCTGCGCGCGATGCTGACGCATCTGCGCGCGCTCGACGTCGACGTCGTCAGCATGGATGAGGCGCATCGCCGCCTCACCGAACGGAATTTCGCGCGGCGCTTCGCCTGCTTCACCTGCGACGACGGCTATCGCGACAACCGCGATTTCGCGCTGCCTGTCATGCGCCAGTTCGGCGCGCCGTTCACGGTGTTTGTCGCGAGCGATTTCGCCGAGGGCTGCGGCAAATTGTGGTGGATCGCACTGGAGCGGGTGATCGCGGCGGCATCGGCGATCGAGGTGCCGATCGACGGCGCGATGACCCGGCTCGACACCGCGACGCCGCAGGCCAAGCGGGCCGCGTTCGGCCGCATGCATGACTGGCTGCGCTCGCTGCCGGGCGAGACGGAGATGCAGGACGCGATCTCGGCGCTGTGCGCCCGCCACGGCGTCGACGAGGCGGGCATCGCGCGCGAGCTCTGCATGTCCTGGGACGAGCTGCGCGGCTTTGCCGCCGATCCGCTGGTCACGATCGGCGCCCACACCATCAGCCATTGCAACCTCGCCAAGCAGAGCGAGACCATCGCATCGTTCGAGCTTGCGACCAGCCGGGCGCGGATCGAGGAAGCATTGCAGCGGCAAGTCGCACATCTCGCCTATCCCTATGGCGACCGGATCGCCGCCGGGCCGCGCGAATTCGCGCTCGCCAAATCGATCGGCTTCCGGACCGCGGTGACGACCCGGCCGGGCATGCTGTTTCCCGAAAGCGCCGACCATCTGACCGCCTTGCAGCGGGTCTCGCTGAACGGCAATTACCAGGACGCGCGGCTGTTGCCGGTGCTCACCTCGGGCGCTGCCACCGCGGTATGGAATGGTTTTCGCCGGATCGATGCGGCGTAGAGCCTGCACATGTAGCCCGGCTACAGACGCTCTCCTTCCTTGACTCGATCCCCGGCCGCGCCCAGAACCACTGGCAACGCAATGGAGGAACGCATGTTCAAGGATCTGTTTTCACTGAAGGGCCGCGTCGCGCTGGTGACCGGAGGATCGCGCGGCATCGGCAAGATGATAGCGGCCGGCTTCCTGGCGCAGGGCGCCGCCAGGGTCTACATCACCGCGCGCAAGGCAGGTCCCTGCGAGGCCACCGCCCAGGAGCTCACAGCCGCCTATGACGGCGAATGCATCGCGCTGCCGATCGATATCTCGACGGTCGAAGGCTGCGACAAGCTCGCCGGCGAGATCATCAAGCGCGAGCCGAAGCTCGACATCCTGGTCAACAATGCCGGCGCGGCCTGGGGCGCGGACTTCGACGAATTCCCGGAGAGCGGCTGGGACAAGGTGATGAACCTCAACGTCAAGTCGATCTTCTTCCTGACCAAGGCGCTGGCCAAGCCGCTGCGCGCGGCAGCGACGCACGACAAGCCCGGCAAGGTGATCAACATCGCCTCGATCGACGGCATCTTCGTCAACCCGATGGAGACCTACTCGTATGCCGCGAGCAAAGCCGCGGTGATCCACCTGACGCGCCGGATGGCAACGCGGCTGATCAAGGACAACATCAACGTCACCGCGATCGCGCCGGGCGCCTTCAAGTCGGACATGAACCGCGCCGCGCGCGACCATGCCGACGAGGTCGCGCAGCGCGTCCCGTCGCGGCGGGTCGGCAGCGACGAGGATATGGCGGGCACCGCGATCTATCTCGCCTCCCGCGCCGGCGACTATGTGGTCGGCAACACCATCGCGGTCGATGGCGGCGTGGTCTACGCGACCGCCGGACTGGAGATCGCGGGGTAGCAGCCGCGGCTCTCACAAGCATCAGGCATTCCCGCGCCGGTCAGCGGGACGGTGATAAGGGGCGCCTCGCTGGTAGCGTGGCGCCCTTCTTTGATCATGCGGGGCAATGGACCCGCCGAGAGGCGGGGCCGAATTAGCCGCCGTGCTCAGCTCTGGCCACAGGTTGTGACACCTCTGGCATTTGTCATTCAAATGCATTACATTGACTGCAAACAAGGAGGGGGCGCTATGGCGTCGAATGCCCTGATCCAAACCCGCATTGATGCGGGCGTAAAGGAAAAGGCCACTGCGGTTCTAGAGAACATGGGCCTCACGGTGTCCGACGCCGTGCGGATCCTGCTGACGCGGACGGCCAATGAAGGCATGCTTCCACTGGAACTCGTAAGCAGCAGCCACGCTTACGACGGCTGGTTTCGCGAGAAGGTGCGCCAGGCCCTGGCGGATACCCGGCCCAGCCTCGATGATTCCGAAGTTGAAACGCATTTCGCGCAACGTCGTGCCGCCGCGCTTCGAAAAGCGGCGGAGCGCAAGCGGTGAAACTCGTCTGGTCGCGCTTCGCATTGTCCGATCGCGACGATATTTTCAGTTACATCGAAGCCGAGAACCCACTTGCCGCGGTTCATGTTGACGAGCGGATTGCCGATGCCGCGCGGCGCCTGCTCGACTTTCCTGACAGTGGTCGGTCCGGGCGCGTCGCAGGCACGCGCGAGCTGGTCATCCCGCGCACACCTTATGTCGCGGCGTACCTTGTCGACAGTGAGACTGTTCGCATCTTGCGCGTGCTCCACGGCGCGCAGATGTGGCCCGACGAACTTGCAAATGACGATTGAGGCCGGCTTCATACCGGCATCTGGCCGAAAAAGAAAAGGGGCGAGCCAGGACCTTGTTCGGCTCACCCCTTTCCGCCCCTCCGGGAGGAGAGGAGCTGAAGATCAGCTCTCGATCCTCACATACTCGAAATCGCCCGGCTTGTTGTCGATGCCGACCTTGGGCGCCGAGATCCAGGAGGCGAACTCGCCGGGTTCGGTGACCGGCTTCATCAGCGAGGCGATGAAGTCGCCGTCCGCGGCCGACGGCAGCCAGTCGTTCTTGCGGCTCGCCCAGGTCGCGTCGTCGATCAGGAGGCCATCGGGCGTCGCATGGACGTCCTTGAACTCGCCGATCTGGCGGTGGAAGGCGGTGTTCGGCACCTGGAGCTTGTAGTCGATGCCCGCGGTCGAGATCACCTTGTTCCAGCGCAGCATGCCCTTGACGCAATCCTGCGTGTAATCGTCGCGCAGCCGCATGTTGAGCGCGGTCAGCGCCGGCTCGTCGACCATCTTGATCTGGCCGTCCACCATCTTCATGACCGGATAGGTCGAGTTCTTGAGCTGGTGGTCGTCCTCGATCGTGGTTTCCTTGTAGCGCCCCTTGATGCCGGCATTGAAGGCGTTGGCCGCGTTGGTCGACACTTCGGAGCCGAACAGATCGAGCGACAGCGAATAGTGCAGGTTCAGCTTCTTCTGGATGGTCGGCAGGTCGATGACGCCGAGCGCGCGGATCCTGGCGATGTCGTTCGGATCGGTGATGCCGGCTTCGTTCATCGCATCGCAGGTGCGCTGCACGACCCGGGTGATGCCGGTCTCTCCGACGAACATGTGGTGAGCTTCCTCGGTCAGCATGAAGCGGCAGGTGCGCGACAGCGGATCGAAGCCCGACTGTGCCAGCGAATGCAGCTGCATCTTGCCGTCGCGGTCGGTGAAGTAGGTGAACATAAAGAACGACAGCCAGTCCGGTGTCGCCTCGTTGAAGGCGCCGAGCATGCGCGGTGAATCCGCATCGCCCGAGCGGCGGCGGAGCAAATCATCCGCTTCCTCACGGCCGTCGCGACCGAAATACTTCTGCAGCAGGTAGACCATCGCCCAGAGATGGCGGCCTTCCTCGACATTGACCTGGAACAGATTGCGCATATCGTAGAGCGAGGGCGCGGTCTTGCCGAGATGGCGCTGCTGCTCGACCGAGGCCGGCTCGGTGTCGCCCTGGATCACGATCAGGCGGCGCAGCATCGCGCGATGCTCACCGGGGACTTCCTGCCAGGCCGGCTTGCCGTAATCTTCGCCGAACGGAATGACGCGGTTTTCCTCCTGGGGAGCAAGCAGAATGCCCCAGCGATATTCGGGCATCCGCACGTAGTCGAACTTGGCCCAGCCGCGCGGATCGACCGAATAGGCGGTACGCAGATAGACCAGCGACTCCTGGAAGCCGTCCGGGCCCATGTCCTTCCACCAGTCCATGTAGCCGGGATGCCAGCCTTCCAGCGCCTTCAGCACCTGGCGGTCTTCGGCGAGATTCACATTGTTCGGAATCTTGGTCGAGTAATCGACGTTCATGATGTTCATGTTCATGGCCGTGCTCCCTTAAACTCGCGTCATGTCGAATTGCGCCTTCTGGCCGGTGCCGTAGCGGCGCAGCGCGCCGTCTTCGCCGACTGCGTTGGGCCGCTGGAAGATCCAGTTCTGCCACGCGGTGAGGCGCGAGAAGATCTTCGATTCCATGGTCTCGGGACCGACGAAGCGCAGATTGGCTTCCATGCCGGTGAGGCCGTCGGGCGAGAACGAGGTGCGTTCCTCGAAGAACACGCGGACCTCGTCATCCCAATCGATATCGTCGAGCGCGAAGGTGACGAGGCCGAGCTCCTCGGCCTCCTCGGCGTCGAGCGCCTTGCCGATCGCGGCCTGCGCGCGCTCCAGGTCCATTGGGTCGGCCTGGAAGCGCGATTGCAAGCGCGTCAGGCCGTGGCTCATCGGATAGGGCCCGAAATTCATCGCGGTCAGCTCGATCGCCGGCGGCGGACGGTTGTCGCCCTGCTTCTGGCCGATCAGCATGTAGGAGCGGTCGGCGGCGAACACGAGCTCGGCGAGCGTACCGACGAAGCAGGAGCCGGGCTCTACCAGCGTCACCAGCGTGCGCGAGGTGACGTCGATGCGCTTGAGCACGCGCTTCCAGTAATGCCTGATCTCGTTGACCAGCCAATGCGCCTTGTTGGCCTCCAGGAACGCGTCATGGGACACGACGTTGGCGCGGTCGCCATGGCTCTTGAACACCAGCATCGCGATACCGAGCTCATTGATGCGCAGATGCAGGATCGCGTCGTCGAGCTCGCGGGCGACCTGCAGCGGCCAGAACGCAGCGCCCTGCCCGACCATGCCGTCGATGTCGGCGGGAGCCGCAGCCTCCGGCGCCTTGATCGAGATGGTGGCGATGCGCGCGGCGCGATCGATGTCGACGCTGACGAAGCCGTAGAGGATCGCGCTGTCGTCGATGGTGCGCTCCAACGGCGTCAGCGCTAGGCCCTTGCCCGCTCCGTTGCGCTTCGACTTCGCGGCGAATTCCTTGACGCGCTCGGCGAGCTTGCCCTCGAGCTTGGAGTTCGGCGCGATCTCGTCGACCAGCCGCCATTGCACCGCGCGCTTGCCCTTGATGCCTTCCTCGATGGTGCAGAAGAAATCGGCGTGGTCGCGGCGCACCTTGCGCTTGTCGACGACGCGGGTGAGGCCGCCGGTGCCCGGCAGCACCGCGAGCAGCGGCACTTCCGGCAGCGCGACCGCGGCGGCGCCGTCGTCGGCCATCATGATGTGATCGGTCGCGAGCGCCAGCTCATAGCCGCCGCCGGCTGCGGTGCCGTTGACGACGGTGATGAAGCTCTGGCCGGAATTCTCGCTGGAATCTTCCAGGCCGTTGCGGGTCTCGTTGGTGAACTTGCAGAAGTTGACCTTGTGGGCGTGGGTCGAGCCCGCCAGCATGCGGATGTTGGCACCGGCGCAGAACACGCGGTTCTTGCCCGAGCGCATCACCACGACCTTGACCTCGGGATGCTCGAAGCGCAGTCGCTGCACGGCATCCGCCAGCTCGATGTCGACACCGAGATCGTAGGAATTGAGCTTGAGCTGATAGCCCTCGAACAGGCCGGCGTTCTCGTCGACGTCCATGGTCAGCGTCGCGACGTCGCCCGCGACGTCGAGCTTCCAGTGCCGGTAGCGCGACGGCTCGGTCTGGAAGTCGATGTACTTCGCCCCGCCTGCAAGGACGCGATCGTCACCAGCCATGGGCCACCCTTACCTGTTGTTCGTTGCGATGGTTCGTCTTGCCTTCATGCACAATAATGCATGTTTTTGACCTAGTCCAGTTCAAACCGCAAAAACATGCATTTTGTTTCATGTTTGGGAAAATCACTTGCTGGGCCAATGGCCTAACACCGGCAGGAAATGTCAGGCCGCCAGCGCCGGGTCGTCGCGCAGCGCCGCCTTGGCGAATTCGGTGACCGCGTCCAGCGTCACCGCCGGCGCCTCGCGATGCGGCGAGTGACCGGCACCTGCGATCGCTGTGACATCGACCGGGCAGTAGCACTCGGCCTCGGCGATCTCGACCTGGCGCATCGTGCCGTATTGATCGTCCGCACCCTGCACGATCAGCACGGGCACGCGGATATAGGCGAGATAGTCGGAGATATCCCAATCGCGGAATGCCGGATCGAGCCAGGCGCCGTTCCAGCCGTAGAAGGCGTTGTCGACATCCTTGTGCCAGCGCGCCAGCTTCTCCTTCAGATTGGTGGTCTCGTATGCGGTCTTGATCTCGGCGATCGACTTGACCGAGATGTCCTCGACGATGAAGTGCGGCGCGAGCAGCGCGAGGCCTTGCAGGCGATGATCCTGGTGCGCGCCGGCATAGATCGCCGCGATCGACGCACCGTCGGAATGTCCGAGCAGCAGGCCACGTTGGAAGCCGATCCGATTCAGCAGCTGCGGCAGCACGTCGAGCGCCTCGCGATGCATGTAGTCGACCGGGCGCGGCAGCTTCGCCGGCGACGACGCGCCATAACCCGCGCGCGAATAGGCGAACACGCCGGCGCCGGTCGCAGCTCGCAGCTTCTCGGGGAAGTCGCCCCACAGGCCGACGCAGCCGAGGCCTTCATGCAGCATCACGATGGTCGGCGCTGACTCGGGTGACGGACCGATCATGCGGTATTCGAGATCGGCGCCGTCGATGGTGAGGAAGCCTGATGGATTCAAGTTTGTCATGATGGGGCCTTCCTCAATCGTCGTCCCGGCGAAGGCCGGGACCCATAACCACAGGCTTCAGTTGTTGCGCAAAAGCCGTCGAACTGCATCTCTCAAAACAATCGCCGCGGCGTATGGGTCCCGGCCGTCGCCGGGATGACATGTGGAGAGTTATTGCGCACCGTCGCGCAACTTGAACCGCTGGATCTTCCCCGTCGCGGTCTTCGGCAGGTTGTCGACCACGTCGATCCAGCGCGGATATTTCCACGGGCCGATCTTCTGCTTGACGTGCTCCTTCAGCGCCTCGTGCAAGCCTTCGGCCGAGCTCTCGGGCCGCAGCACCACATAGGCCTTCGGCTTGAGCAGACCTTCCGGATCGGCTTCCGGCACGACGGCGGCTTCCAGCACCGCGGGATGGGTGATCAGCGCGCTCTCGACCTCGAACGGCGAGACCCAGATGCCTGACACCTTGAACATGTCGTCGGCGCGGCCGCAGAAAGTGTAACGGCCATCGGCATCACGCGTGTATTTGTCGCCGGTGCGGGTCCACGCGCCCTCGAAAGTGGCGCGGCTCTTGGCGCGTTGGTTCCAGTAGCTCTCGCCGGCCGAGGGCGCATCGACCAGCAATTCGCCGACCTCGCCATCGGCGACGTCGGCGCCGGCCTCGTTGACCAGCCGCACCTTGTAGCCGGGCACCGGACGGCCGGACGAGCCGTATTTGATGTCGCCGGGCGCGTTCGACAGGAAGATGTGCAGCAGCTCGGTCGAGCCGACGCCGTCGAGGATGTCGACGCCGAACCGCGCGCGCCAGGCATTGCCGACCGATTCCGGCAGCGCCTCGCCGGCCGAGGTGCAGACGCGCAGGCGATCGCCGCCGCTTTGCGTCTTGGTCGCCTCGTCGTTCAGCATCGCCGCGAACAAGGTCGGCACGCCGAAGAAGATGCTGGGGTGATATTTGTTCATCAGCGCGAACATCACAGCCGGTGTCGGCCGCTCCGAATTCAACACGGTGGTGGCGCCGACCGACATCGGGAAGGTCAGCGCATTGCCGAGCCCATAGGCGAAGAACAGCTTTGCCGCCGACAGGCCGACATCGTCCTCGCGGATGCCGAGCACCTGCTTTGCGTAGGTTTCCGCGGTCGCGGCGAGATTGGAATGCAGATGGCGCACGCCCTTCGGCATGCCGGTCGAGCCCGACGAATAGAGCCAGAACGCCGGCTCGTCGGCGTGGGTCGGTGCGGTCGCGAACACGTCGCTCTCGCGCGCGATCTCGTCGGAGAGCTTGGCGTGGCCGTGCGCGTCCTTGCCGGAGACCACGACATGCGCGAGGTCGGGCATGCGCGCGACGATGTCCTTCACGACCGGTAGCAGCGCCTCCGACACGAACAGCACGCGCGCGCGGCAGTCGCCGAGGATGTAGGCGTATTGCTCCGCGGTCAGCAGCGTGTTGAGCGGCACCGGCACCACGCCGGCGCGGATCGCGCCCAGGAACACGATCGGGAAATCGACCGTGTCCAGCATGATCATGGCGACCCGCTCTTCGCGGCGGACGCCGAGCCGGCGCAGCATGTTGCCGACCCGCCGGGTCTGCTGCTGCAACTGGCCGTAGGTGATTTGCGAGGCCGTGTCGTCGAACACGACCTTGTCGCCGCGACCCTCATCGACGTTGCGGTCGAGCAGCCAGGAGACTGCGTTATAAGTCATGCCCCGCTCCCCGGACCTTGCTTGGGACCCAGACGCGCCACGCTTCCCTCTCCTGTGAATTTAAGAATTATAATTCATACAAGGCCACCAGCTCGGCTTGCTGTCAATCTTTATCGGCATTATGTTTCCTAGACTAACGGCCTGATTCAGCCAGGACCGCGCGTCGCACAGGGATCATGACCGCAGCCAACGATCCGGAAACCGACTTCCTCGAACAGCTCGGCCAGCGGGTGCGCACCACGCGCGGCCTGGCCGGCATGTCGCGCAAGGTGCTCGCAAAAGTCTCCGGCATTTCCGAACGCTACATCGCCCAGCTGGAGAGCGGCAAAGGCAATGTCTCGATCGTGCTGCTGCGCCGTGTCGCAGGCGCGATGGGCGCGCATCTCGAGGACCTGATCCCCTCGAGCGAGCCGGTGCCCGATTGGGCGGTGATCCGAGATCTCCTGCGCAAGGCGTCGCCGAGCCAGATCGCGCAGGCCAAGGACATGCTCGCCGGCAGCAGCCCGCTGGCGCCACGCCGCGCCTCTTTCTCCGGCATCGCGCTGATCGGCCTGCGCGGCGCCGGCAAGACCACGCTCGGGCGGATGCTGGCGAAGAAGATCGGCTGGAGCTTTGTCGAGCTCAACAAGGAGATCGAGGCGCAGAACGGGCTCTCGGTCGCCGAGATCATCGCGCTGTACGGCCAGGAAGGCTTTCGCCGCATGGAGCAGGCCGCGCTGACGCAGCTGCTCGCGCGCAAGGAGTTGATGGTGCTGGCGACCGGCGGCGGCATCGTCTCGGAGGCGCTGACCTTCGATTTGATCCTGTCGTCGTTCTACACGATCTGGCTGAAGGCCGAGCCGGAAGAGCACATGGCCCGCGTCCGCCGCCAGGGCGATCTGCGCCCGATGGCCGACGACCGCTCGGCGATGGCCGAGCTGCGCAATATTTTGGTCAGCCGCGAGCCGCTCTATGCCCGCGCGTCGGCAGTGGTGGACACCGCCGGGCTATCGGTCGATGCAGCCGCGGCGCGGCTGATCGATTCCGTTCGGCCGGTGCTGCAGAACGAGGCGCGCTCGTTCGGGCTGCGCAGCGTGGCGCTGTAGCTCGGATGAGCTGATAAACCGGCGTCAAACGCCGGATGCGCAGCAGCAAGTACAGCCTTAGTTGCTCCGCGAGCGCCTTTCAGCCAATAATTGCACATGAAGTTGCTGTTCTTCCACGGCTCACCCGGCAAGCTCACCGTCGCCAAGGCGCTGCTCCGGATGATGCCGGGACGGCTGATGGACAACCACGCGGCGATTGATTTCGCGCGTACAATCTTCGACTTTGGCGCCCCGGGATTTTGGGAGCTGGTCCATCAGATCAGGTATTCGGCGCTCGACGCCGCGGCCGAACACAGCATCCCCCTGCTGGTCACGACGTTCTGCTACGCCGAGCCTGAGGATCGCGAGCAGTTCGGCAAGTTTGAGGAGATCGTACACCGGCACGGCGGTGAACTGCTCCCGGTGTTCCTTCATTGCTCAAGGCAAGAGGCGCTGCGCAGGGTCGACAATCCCGATCGGATTGAAAGGCGCAAGATCACGTCAGGCGAGAACCTGATCAGATTTCTCGACAGTTACGACTTCACGGCCGTGCCGCGTGCCGATTGCCTCACGCTCGACACAGGGACGGCTTCTGCGGAAGTGACCGCCCGGAACATCATCCGCCATTTCTCGCTCACAGCAGCATCGGCTTGACGGAAGTTGCCGCCTCGCGCAACTGCGGCAGAAAACTTCCGATCATCTGAGCCGCCGGCACGCGATCGACATGCGCGCCCATGTTGATGGCGGCGACGATGGTGCCGTCGTAGCGGCGCACCGGCACCGAGATCGAGCGGAAATGCGGCTCGGCCTCGCGGTCGACCAGCGAGTAGCCCTGCGCGCGGTCGGCGATGATCGTCGCGAGCAGTTTTTTCGGATCGGTGACGGTCTGCGGCGTCACGGCATCGCGGCGCATCGCCTTCAGCCGCGCCGCAAGCTCGGCATCATCGAGCCGGCCGAGCATGGCGCGGCCGACCGAGGTGCAGAACGCCGGCAGCCGGTAGCCGATGTCGAGACCGGCGGAGAACACCCGCGTCGGGCTGGAGCGCGCCACGAACACGACGTCGTCGCCGTCGAGCAGCGCGAGCGAAGCAATCTCCTGCGCTGCGGAGGCGATTCGGTCGAGCACCGGCTGCAGCACCGTCACCACCTGGTTGGATTGCAGGAACGAGCCCGCCAAGGTCAGCACATGCGGGGTCAGCGTGAACAGCTTGCCGTCGGTGGTGACAAAACCGCCATGCGCCAAGGTGAACAGGATGCGGCGCGCGGTGGCGCGCGGCAGATCGGCGGCACGCGCGAGGTCGCTCAGCGTCGCCGGACCGGTGACGGTGCCGAACACCTGCAGCAGGCGAAGCCCGCGATCCAGCGCCTCGACGAAGTCGGTGGCGCGCTCGTCCTGGTCGGTCCGCTTCAGCTTGGGCATGATTTGAATGGTTCAAAAATTGGGCTTGCTGTCGGAACCAGACATGGCATAATTCGCACATTCGTTCAATAGGCGAACAAATCCAAATCCGGGAGACGCCGCCATGATGAGCCAGGAAGCGAACGATCTGATCACCCGCACCGGGGCTAAGGAGCCCTGCGGAAAGCTGATGCGGATGTACTGGCAGCCGGCGGCGCTGGTCGACGAACTGGACGGCCCGCGCCCGGTACGGCCGGTGCGCCTGCTCGGCGAAAACCTGGTGCTGTTTCGCGGCGAGGACGGCAGCTACGGGCTGATCGATCGCCACTGCGCGCATCGCGGCGCCGACCTCGCCTTCGGCCGGCTCGAGAATGGCGGGCTGCGCTGCGCCTTCCACGGCTGGCTGTTCGACACGTCGGGCCAGTGCATCGAGACGCCGGCCGAGCCCGCCGGTTCGAAGCTCTGCAAGGGCATCAAGCAGCGCTCCTATCCCGTGGTCGAGAAGAGCGGCATCCTGTGGGCGTATCTCGGCGAAGGCGAACCGCCGGCCTTCCCCGAGCTCGACTGCTTCGTTGCCCCCGGCACGCATACGTTTGCGTTCAAGGGCCACATGAACTGCAACTGGCTGCAGGCGCTCGAGGTCGGCATCGATCCGGCGCACGCCTCCTTCCTGCATCGCTTCTTCGAGGACGAGGACACTTCGGCGGCCTATGGCAAGCAATTCCGCGGCGCGTCCGCCGGCTCCGACATGCCGATGACCAAAATCCTGCGCGAATATGACCGCCCGATCATCAATGTCGAGCACACCGAATACGGCCTGCGCCTGATCGCGCTGCGCGAGCTCGACAACGAGCGCACCCATGTACGGGTGACAAATCAGCTATTCCCGCACGGCTTCGTGATTCCGATGTCGACCGAGATGACCATCACGCAATGGCACGTGCCGGTCGACGACGAGAACTGCTACTGGTATGCGATCTTCACCAGCTACGCCGCGCCGGTCGACAAGCAGAAGATGCGCGACCAGCGGCTCGAGCTCTATACGCTGCCCGACTACAAGTCGCGCAAGAACCGCAGCAACGACTACGGGTTCGATCCGCACGAGCAGGCGAGCGCGACCTATACCGGCATGGGCAGCGACATCAACGTCCACGACCAGTGGGCCGTGGAATCGATGGGCGCGATCCAGGACCGCACCAACGAGCATCTCGGCCAGAGCGACAAGGCGATCGTGCAGTATCGCCGCCTGCTGCGGCAAGAGATCGAGAAGGTCGGCGGCGGCGAGAAACCGATGCTGTTCCTCGACGAGGCCTCCGCGCGCAGCATCCAGGGCCCGGCGACGATGGACGGCATCGGGCCGACGCTGGGCTGGGAGCTCTACTGGATGGAGGTCGACGTCAAGCGCCGCCGCGGCGCGCCGTGGGCCGCCCCCGTGCCGCGCGAGATCGCCGGCAAGGTGCAGCATCTGACGGCGGCGGAGTGATGATGGCTCCGGTGACGCCGCACTGTATCCTTCACCTCACCCCGCCTGCGGGGAGAGGAAGAAGCAAAGGAGTGACACCTTGAGCTTCGTCGAGCGTCACGGCCTGTGGTCGGACGAGCAGAAGGAGGCCGCGCACCGCCTCCGCCGCATCGTCGAGGAGAGGAACCTCGAGGTCATCAGGCTGTCGTTCCCCGACCAGCACGGCATCCTGCGCGGCAAGACGCTGATCGCCAGCGAAGCCGTGCGCTCGCTCGAGGGCGGCTGCTCGATCACCACGACGATGCTCGCCAAAGACACCTCGCACAAGACGGTGTTTCCCGTCTTCACCGCCGGCGGCGGCTTCGGCATGAAGGAAATGGAAGGCGCAGCCGACGTGCTGATGGTCGCCGACCCCACCACGTTCCGCGTGCTGCCCTGGGCCGAGAATACCGGCTGGGTGCTGTGCGATCTCTATTTCAGCGACGGCCGCCCGGTGCCGTTCGCGACCCGCAACCTCTATCGCAAGGTGCTCGATCAGCTCGGACACCGCGGCTACGATTTCGTCGCCGGCCTCGAGGTCGAGTTTCATCTGTTCAAGCTCGACGACACGCACATGGCGCCGGAGGATGCCGGCCAGCCCGGACGGCCGCCGTCGGTCAGCCTGCTATCGCACGGCTATCAGTATCTCACCGAGCAGCGCTACGATCAGATGGAGCCGGCGCTCGAGATCATCCGCCGCGACATCCTCGCGCTCGGGCTGCCGCTGCGCACGGTCGAGGTCGAGTTCGGCCCGAGCCAGTGCGAATTCACCTTCGCGCCCACTGTGGGCCTTGCCCCTGCCGACACCATGGTGCTGTTCCGTTCGGCGGTGAAGCAGATCGCGCGCCGCCACGGCTATCACGCGACCTTCATGTGCCGGCCGAAGCTGCCGAACATTTTTGCCAGCGGCTGGCATCTGCACCAGTCGCTGGTGTCGCGCACCGGTGGCGAGAACGCCTTCATGGCCAAGGAAACTGGAAAGGAGACCGGCGAGCCCTTGAGCCCGCTCGGCCGCGCCTGGCTCGCTGGCCTGCTCGAGCACGCGCGGGCCTCGACCGTGTTCACGACGCCGACCATCAACGGCTACAAGCGCTACCGCTCCTACTCGCTGGCACCGGACCGCGCGATCTGGGGCCGCGACAACCGCGGCGTCATGATCCGCGTGCTCGGCGGAGCGAATGATCCGGCGACACGGCTGGAGAACCGGATCGGCGAGCCCGCCGCCAACCCCTATCTCTACATGGCCTCGCAAATTCTCTCCGGCCTCGACGGCGTCGACCGCAAGCTCGATCCCGGTCCATCCGCCGACACGCCCTACGAGACCAAGGCCGCGCTGCTGCCGAAGTCGCTGCGCGAAGCGGTGTTCGCGCTCAACGACGATCCGTTCTTCCGCGGCGCGTTGGGGCCGGAGTTCGTGGACTATTACGTCTTCATCAAGAACGCCGAGATCGAGCGCTTCCAGGCCGAGGTATCGGACTGGGAGCACCGCGAATATTTCGAGATGTTTTGAGGTTAAGCTATCCGCTTACTCCGCTCTTTGTAGAGGTTCGAAGGCAACAGCGCCTCCAACCTGGGCGAAGACTTCACGAGAATTCGCGCGCTGAAGGGCTTGTGTCCACTGCCTTCCGAGCGAGCTCGATCCGGCAAGCTGGCTTCCGCCGCGCAGCTTCTTGCGCACTGCCGCCAGCAGCGTCTGGCGCTGCGAAACGCTGGAAACCAGCACTTCGTCCTGGTCAGTGGCCGGAGCACGATATCTGATGTCCCTGCAGCCCCCTGGCGGTGCTTCATAGGCAAGCTGCGTTTCGCCATTGTAGGACAGCTGCACCAGCTGGGTGGACATGCCAGTCATGCCATGAAGCTGAATCGGGCTACCGGGTGGCAGTGCGTCGACCTTGACGGTTCGGACATACGGATTGCACTTCGACTTTGCGGACGGATATTGCTGGGCCGCACTGCGTACATAGGACAGGACTTCGCCTTCCTGGTAGATCCTGTCGATTGTCAGGCCGTCAGCATTCGATTCCCGCAGTGACTGGTCGACCAGATGCGCTCCGGTGACCGGGGAAGGATCGAACGCGAAGACCTTCGATATTCGCGGCCCCTTCAACTTGGTGGCCAGAGCGGCGAGCTGCGCGAGGCCGCCGCCAAGAGAGTGCCCAGTCGAAACGATCTGCGGCTTGACGGCGGCTCGCTTGTAGCAATCGAGATTCTGGACCGACTTGATGATGGCGTCCACATTGCGGCGCAGCTGATGATAGTAGTCATCATAGGGAGAACCGAACCGGTCCGCGTTGGAGAGCCAATCGCCAAGCGACGTTCCAACCGTTCCGCGAAATGCAATGCTGACTTCGCTGCAGGCCCCGCTGGCGACCTTTGCCGAGCGCGCGCGAGCCCAGACCTGGAAAGCCGGGCCGCCACTGAAACTCCAGCCTCGGTTGTTGTAAGCGGCGAGGCAGTCAGCGTCAGTCGGATCGATGCAGGTGAGATAGCTGTCACTTCCGAACTGATATCGCCACCGCTTGAAGGCTTCCCGCGCCCGCGGCTTCACTTTTTCATCCGGGAATATCGTCTGAACGGCGTAGTTCACATCCGCGCCGTAGCCATCGGCATCCTGCGTTGCGCGCCGGGCATTGAACTCGTCGAGAGGCAGGTAGGCCGCAGACGCTTGGATCGCATAGGGAGCGTAGTATCTTGCGTAGTTATAGACGAATGAAGCTTGAATATAGCGTCCGTCGGACTGGGCCGTCGCAGGACCAACATTCGCCGCTACCAGGGGTATCGCGATTGCGACGAGCTTCAATATCGACCAAACCGGGTTGGATCGCATGGCGGCTTCCTCCGGAAAATAAATTGGCAATCTATGCGTGTATCAAAGCACAGCAACCAGCGGCTGACAATATGCCCCGTGAATCAAGCAGGAGCGACGCTACCCGCGCGGCGGGGGTGCAACTCGCCTCGAGATCAGTTGAACGCCAATGACAGCGATCGCATAGATGCCGAAAATGCCCAGAGCTATCGGTGCGCCGTCGGCGATCCGCCACGCCAGTCGTACGGTATCGTGGGCGACGACGCCGATATTTCCGCCATAGATCATGCAGGGACCGACACCGCCCTCATTGGGATTGCAGTTCGGATTGACCAGGGATCCGATCGATAGCATCGGCCCGAAATAGGGTACGAAGGCGCAGACCAGGCTGATGGCAAGCCCCAGCAACAATCGGCTCGAGAGACGCATCCAGCCTTTCCAGATCAGGAAAAACCCCAACGTCAGCCAAATCGCCGCCAAGCCATCGCTGAACCGGAGGCCTACAAAGGACCCGGCCTCCAGTGCGCTGCGGATAATCTCGCCGGCCGAACTCGGCCCGATCTCGCACGTCACGTTGCTGCCCGCCTGACAGCCCTTCAGCTTTGCGACAGCCGAGGTTGCGAGGACGACGATTTCTGGAAGGAACGTGAGAGCAATGAGCAGCAACAGCGCCCATCTCCAGAATGATACATGCGAGTATGATCTTGATTCAGAATTCATGGCACGGCTGCGCTGGATCGAACGGCGCGAGCGCACAATCGCTCACTACCCGTGATTTAGTCACTGTACAGTCAATATGAGTGGTCCGCTACCGGAAGTGGCAGTCAACCGCCGTTTGACAACCAAGACGTGGAGGAGGCTCTGCTTCAAATCCCGAGATACTTGTGCTGCAGGTCCGGCTCGGCGAGCAGCTGCTCGCTGGTGCCGCTCCACACCGTCTTGCCGCGCTCGATGATGTAGTGGCGGTCGGCGATGCGGGCGAGGTTGCCGACGTTCTTGTCGATCACCAGCACCGATTGGCCGCGCCCCTTCAGCATCGACAGGCAGCTCCAGATCTCGTCGCGGATCAGGGGTGCTAGGCCCTCGGTCGCTTCGTCGAGGATCAGCAGCCGCGGATTGGTCATCAGTGCGCGGCCGATCGCGAGCATCTGCTGCTCGCCGCCGGACAGCGTGACGCCCATATTGCTGGTGCGCTCGGCGAGCCGCGGAAACAGCGCATGGATCTTGTCGATGGTCCAGGGATCGGAGGCACCGAGGCGATTGCCTGAGGCGGCGACGAGATTCTCGCGCACCGTCAGGTTCGGGAAGATCTGACGGCCTTCCGGCACCAGGCCGATGCCAAGTTTTGCAATTTTGTAGGACGGCAGGCCGCGCACCGCCTCGCCGGCGAAGCGGATGGCGCCTGATCGCGCTGGCGTCAGGCCCATGATCGAGCGGATGGTCGTGGTCTTGCCCATGCCGTTGCGTCCCATCAGGGCAACCATCTCGCCGACCTTGATCTGCAACGACATGCCGAACAGCACCTGGCTCAGCCCGTAGCAGGTCTCGATCCCATCGACGTCGAGCAAAGTGTCAGACATGGCGCGTCACCGCATGCTGCTCGCCGAGATAGGCGCGCTTGACCTCTTCGTGCTTGCGGATCGCGTCCGGCACGTCGCAGGCGATGACGCGGCCATAGACCAGCACCGTGATGCGGTCGGCCAGCGCGAACACCGCCTCCATGTCGTGCTCGACCAGCACGATGGTGACTTCCTTGCGCAGCTCCTTGAGCAGCGCGACCATCCGCGCCGACTCGGTGACGCCGAGCCCGGCCATCGGCTCGTCCAGCAGCAGAAGCTGCGGCTTGGTGGCAAGCGCAACCGCAAGCTCCAGCTCGCGCTGCTCGCCATGGCTCAATTGCGAGACCACGATATCGGCGCGCTTGCCGAGGCCGACCCGCTCCAGCGCGGCGCGCGCGGCCTCGCGCAGACGCGTCTCCTTGCGCGCATTGCCCCAGAAGCGGAACGAGTGGCCGTCATGCGCCTGCGCCGCCAGCGCGACATTGTCGATCGCCGAGAAGTCCTTGAGCAGCGAGGTGATCTGGAACGAGCGCGCCAGCCCGAGCCTCGAGCGCTTGTAGGACGGCAAGCCCGTGACGTCGCGGCCGGCGAAGCGGATGGTGCCGGAATTCGGCATCACCTGGCCTGTCAACTGGCTGATCAGCGTGGTCTTGCCGGCGCCGTTGGGGCCGATGATGGCGTGCAGCTCGCCCGGCACCACCTCCATCGAAAGGTTGTCGGTCGCGGTGATGCCGCCATAGCGGCGCACCAGATTGTCGACACGCAACAAGGGTTCAGCCACGGCGCATCCTCCCGAGCAGCCCCATGATGCCGCCGCGCGCGAACAGCACGATCAACAGCAGCACCGGGCCGAGGATCAGGCCCGAGAATTCGGTAAACTGCGACAGCAGTTCCTCCAGCAGCAGATAGACGATCGCGCCGACCACGGGGCCGAACAGCGTGCCCATGCCGCCCAGGATCACCATCACCATCAGGTCGCCGGAACGCGTCCAGTACATCACGGCCGGGCTGACGAAATCGGTATTGTTGGCGAGCAGTGCGCCGGCAAGCCCGCAGATCGTACCTGATATCACGAAGCAGACCAGCCGATAGCGGTTGGCATGGAAGCCGATCGCCTGCATGCGCTGCTCGTTGGAGCGGACGCCCTGCACCACGAGCCCGAAGCGCGAATTGACGATGCGCCAGATCAGATAGAGGCCGCCGAACAGGCAGGCCAGGCACAGATAATAGAACTGGTTGCGATCCGACAGGTTGATCAGGCCGGCGAAGTCGCTGCGCTTGTAGACGGTGAGCCCGTCGTCGCCGCCGTAACGCGACAGGCCGGAGGCGATGTAATAGGCCATCTGCGCGAAGGCCAGCGTGATCATGATGAAATAGACGCCGCGGGTGCGCAGGCTGAGCGCGCCGATCACCAGCGCGAACAGCGCCGAGACGACGAGCGCCACCGGCCACTGGATGAAACCGGAGCCGATGCCCTCGGCGGCGAGGATGCCGACGGCATAGCCACCGATGCCGAGATAGGCGGCGTGGCCGAAGCTCATCATGCCGCCATAGCCCATGATCAGATTGAGGCTCGCCGCGGCCAGCGCGAAGATCACGATGCGGGTGAACAGCGTGAGGATGAAGATGTTGCCGGTGACGGCCGAATAGGCCGGCAGCAGGAGCAGGGCGGCGCACAGCAGCGCCGCGACCGCATTGGAGGCGTTGAGCTTGGGCATCATCGTTTGGCCGCCGGGAACAGCCCCTCGGGCCGCAATACGAGGATGATGGCCATCAGGAGGTAGATCAGCATCGAGGACAGCGCCGGCGCCGCGGTCGAAGCGGCCGCCCCGCTCAGGACCTTGCGCAGCAGGTCGGGCAGGAAGGCGCGTCCCATCGTGTCGATGATGCCGACGAAGAGCGCGGCCATGAACGCACCGCGGATCGAGCCGATGCCGCCGATCACGATGATGACGAAGGCGAGGATCAGGATGTTCTCGCCCATGCCGATCTGCACGGTGAGGATCGGCGCCTGCATCAGCCCGGCGAGGCCGGCGAGCGCGGCCCCCAGGCCGAACACCAGCGTGAACAGCAGCTTGATGTTGATGCCGAGCGCCCCGATCATCTCGCGATTGGAAGCACCGGCGCGGATCAGCATGCCAACGCGGGTGCGCATCACGACGAGATAGAGCAAGGCCGCAACCGCCAGCGCGACCACGATGATCATCAGCCGGTAGGCCGGGTAATACACCCCGGGAACGATCTGCACCGGCACGGTGAGCCAGGCCGGCAGTGGCAGCGCGAGGCCGGCCGGGCCCCAGATCAGCCGCACGGCATCGTTGAAGAACAGGATCAGGCCGAACGTCGCCAGCACCTGGTCGAGATGGTCGCGGCCATAGAGATGCCTGAGCGCGACGTATTCCAGCGCGACGCCGAGCAGCAGCGTGGCGCCGAGCG
Source organism: Bradyrhizobium sp. WCU1 (assembly GCF_053474805.1). Classification (NCBI taxonomy): domain Bacteria; kingdom Pseudomonadati; phylum Pseudomonadota; class Alphaproteobacteria; order Hyphomicrobiales; family Nitrobacteraceae; genus Bradyrhizobium; species Bradyrhizobium sp. WCU1. The sequence continues at coordinate 4,223,955 of NZ_CM130280.1, read as the reverse complement.
CCAGCAGCGCACCGAGCACGAAGCTGCCGGTCCAGGCCACGAAGGTCGCCGCGAAATAGGCGCCCATCATGTAGAGCGAGCCATGCGCCAGGTTGACGAAGTCCATGATGCCGAACACCAGCGTGAGGCCGGCCGCCAGCAGGAAGAGCAGCAGGCCGAATTGCAGGCCATTCAGCAGTTGTTCGACGACGAGATACATCGTGAGGCTACGTCACCTTGAGCGAAGCGGGTTGGGGTGTCCGCGCATTGCACGCTGCGCGTTCTCCCTCGCCCCGCTCTTGCGGGGAGAGGGTTGGGGTGAGGGGCTGTCTCCAGGATCGAGCTCTTGGAAACGGCCCCTCACCCAATCGCTTCGCGATTGACCTCTCCCCGCAAGAGCGGGGCGAGGTGAAGAAGCAAGCCGCGCGCCAAAAGGCGCCCGACAATCACTTCATCGAGCACTTGTCGTGGAATTTGTCCTGGTCGTCCTTGACGATGGTCGCGACCGTCTTCAACGAAAGCTGGCCGTCGGCATCCTTGACCACGTCCTGCAGATAGAAATTCTGGATCGGGATGTGGTTGTTGCCGTATTTGAACGGGCCGCGCAGCGACTTGAAGTTGGCCTTCTCCATCTCGGCCTTCATCGCGTCCTTCTTGGTGAGATCACCCTTCACCGCGACGACGGCGCTGTTGATCAGCTGGGCGGCGTCATAGGCCTGGGCGCCGTAATAGGTCGGGCGCAGGCCGGGATACTTCTTGCGATAGTCCTCGACGAACTTCTTGTTCTCGGCGTTCGGCAGGTCGTTGACCCATTCCTGCGCGCCGGGGATGCCGATCGCATTGTCCTTCTGCAGCGGCAGCGACAATTCGTCGATGGTGAAGGCGGTGTAGAGCGGGATCTGCGCCTTGATGCCGGCCTGTGCATACTGGTTCAGGAACTGGACGCCGGCCGCGCCCGGATAGAACACGAAGATCGACTCGGCCTTGGAGTTGCGCGCCTTGGTCAGCTCGGCGGAGAAGTCGAGCTGGCTCGGCCACACCGTGTATTCCTCGCCGACCACCTCGCCCTTGAAGGTGCTCTTCACGCCCGCGAGCATGTCCTTGCCGGCAGCGTAGTTCGGGCCGATCAGGAACACCGACTTGACGCCCTTCTGGTTCATGTAGAGGCCCATCGCGGCGGGCGTCTGGTCGTTCTGCCAGGAGGTCGAGAACACGTAAGGCGAGCACAGCTCACCGGCGAGCTGCGACGGGCCGGCATTGGCGGAGATCAGGAAGGTTTTCGAATCGACTGCGGTCTTCAGCGAGGCCAGCAGCACGTTCGACCAGATGTAGCCGACGATGAAGTCGACCTTGTCGGACTGCACCAGCTTCTCGGTCTTCTGCTTGCCCACATCAGGCTTCTGCTGGTCGTCCTCGTAGATCACCTCGACCGGCTTGCCGTCGATCTTGCGGCCGAGATGGTCGAGCGCGAGCTCGAACGAATTGCGCATGTCGTTGCCGATCACGGCGGTCGGACCGCTGAAGGTCGAGACGAAGCCGATCTTGACGCTGTCAGCCGCCGTCGCCGGCTGCGCCAGCGCCAGAGCCATGGCGCCTGCCAGCCAAAATGCCTTTTTCATATTCACTCCCCTCCTCAACCAAAGATTCCGCCGGGCCCGATCGAGGCCGGCGGTCACGCGTTGCGCGCGTCGTTCTGTGACGTGTTTTGTGCGCGATATCGCAAGTGTGCAGCAAGCATGAACCGACGGCCCTCGATTAGAACCTTCGGCGCATACCCCAGCACCTTGCATCATAATTCGTCCAAATCGACCGTGGCAAGAAATATAATGCCGGTTGCGTAGGCAACGATTGTCGCAGGCCCGCGCTTCCTCCCGACGGCCCCGGCGCACAGTGCAGCAGGCTTTAGTGATCCGGTAAAGGACGCGGAAACCACAGGCCGGCAAGCATTCGCAGGCTTCATGGTCCGGAAAGCATCGCCGGGCGACGCTGCCGCCAAAGGGGTGCGTCACATGCTGAATTACATCTTCGGCTTCAATGCCCGAATGGGCCGGCTGGCTTTCTTCTTCTGCAGCTTCGTGACCGGCTTCGGCTTCTTGATGCTGGTCTACGGCATCACCGGCAATGCACCGGCGAGCGGCAGGACGGACGTGCTGCTGGCGCAGGCCGCGAACAGCCCCGCCTTGATCTTTTCCTTCTATGGCATGCTCCTGATCTGCTTCATGCTGCAATCGATGCGCGTGCGTGACATCGGATGGGATCCGGTCTGCGTGATGGCGGCATGGATCGCTCTCATGGTGCTCGACCGGGCCATTGCCGGACGATTTCCCGAATATGCGCTGACCTATCATCACACCGCAACGGTGGTCGGCACGATCGCCAACGGCGTGATGAATCTGGTGCTGACGTTCTGGCCGGGCAGCGGCCGTTTCGATGAAGCCTCGCCATCGCCGCGCGAGAGCGGCGGCGACGGCATGTTTGAACGAAACAGCGCACCGGCCGTCGGCGGCAGCCGCGTGGCGCGGATTGCCAGCGGCGAATTCGGCGGCAAGACGCGGTAGCGGCGCTCTCTTCTCACCGTCGTCCCGGCGAAGGCCGGGACCCATAACCACTGCCTTGCGTTGTCGCAGCAAGCTGGGGCCCCAGCATCGCAAACCAATTGCCATTCGTGGTTATGTGTCCCGGATCGCGCTTCGCTTGTCCGGGACGACACTGAGTTTGTGGCGCGGTCACTGCCTTGCGGCGGCTGAGCCGCGGCGCGCTCACCCCTCGTCCACCGCCCATTCGGCGCCGTCGATCGCATAGGATGCGTGGCGGAAATCCCTGATGATCGCAACCTTGTCGGCGGACCAGTCGAGCAGCATGAACGATCGCGGCGGCGCATCCAGCGCGTCCGGCTCGAACACCAGGATCGCGGGACGGCCCTCGACCTGTCCGGTCTTGAGGTGCCAGTCATCGATCTTGGCATAGTTGCCGAAATAGCGTGATACCTCGGCCTTGCCGTTCAGCCGCGTCCGGTTGACTAGCTCGAGCCTGATGTCATCGGCGATCATGGCGCGGATGGCGTCGAAGTCGCGGGCGTTGAAGCGGCTGACATAGGCGTTCAGCCTGGTGCGTTCGCCAGGCGACAGGCCCGGCCGCGGCGCATCGTCGGGCTCGCGGGCGAACGCGCGCAGTTGCGTGCGTCCACGGTGCAGCGCCGCCTTCACCGCCGGCAGGCTGAAATCCATGATGCCGCAGACCTCCTGCAAGGAACAGCCGAGCACATCCATCAGGATCACGCTGGAGCGCTGCGCCACCGGCAGCCGCATGAAGGTGCGCAGGCTGGCCGCCGCGATCTCGCGGCGGCCGACATCGTCGAGCTCTCCGGCCATCATGTCCACCTCCTCCGAAGAGTGGAGCGCGTCCTGGCGGTTGCGCCGCCTGAGGAAATCCAGCGCCGTGTTGTGCGCGATCCGGAACAGCCAGGCTTGAGGGTTCTGGATCGGCGCTGCGGACGCGAAGCCCTCCATCGCCTTGATCAGCGCATCCTGCAGCACATCCTCGCCGTCGATGACGGATCCGACCATGCGGGCACAGTAGCGATGCAGCCTCGGCCGCATCGCTGCCAGCAGCGCGTCGACCTCGGTCGGGGCCGGCGCCTGGGGTGGTGACGTCATGACGGCTCCGCGGATCTGTTCATGGCCCATCGGTTCACGGCTCGTCCAGCATACGATAATTGCCGACAATCACGGCACTGCGAACCAGCGGCGGCTCGGCGCAACGGTCGCGGATGCCGTCCTGGAAGGCCTGGAACGCAGCCAGCTTCGGGATCGGGCTCGAGCCGTCGTCGGCCGCAGTCTCGACCATATGGATGAAGGTGTCGTCCTCCAGCCGCAGCGTCATGTAGCGCACGTCGTCCGGGCCGGCCGCCTTCAGCTCGGCGAACACAGCCGCAACCAGCGCGGCATTCTTCTCCGCCAGCTCCGGCTTGGTCTTGTACCTGATCAGGGTCCGTCGCATCGCAGCCTCCTTGGTTTGCGGCCCGAACCGGCCGCGTCAGACCCAAGGACGTTTGCGGACCGCCAAAGGATGCGGCCCGGCAAAAATAATTGTTGGCCGCATCCTTTGCCCATCCCGGTTCGTCCTTGCCGGCGAAGCGCGCCGCGGCCCTGCGGTACGCCAACGGAGAACCACCATGCAGACCCCTGAACAGCGCTGGGCGCTCGGCCTCACCGCGCTGGCATCCTTCATGATGGCGCTGGACGCCATGATCATGACCACCGCCTTCGCCACCATCCGTGCGGATTTCGGCAGCGCCGTGGAGACGCTGCAATGGACCGTCAATGCCTTCAACCTGACCTTCGCGGTGCTGCTGCTGACCGGTGCCGCGCTCGGCGACCGTTTCGGGCGGCGCCGGATGTTCGCCGCCGGAATTGGCCTGTTCGTCGCGGCCTCAGTTGCGTGTGCACTGGCCGGCAACGCCGCCTCGCTGGTTGCCGCTCGCGCCCTGCAGGGCGCCGGTGCGGCGCTGGTGATGCCGCTGGCGATGGCGATCCTGAGCGGCGCGTTCGGCCGCGAGGAGCGCGCCCGCGCGCTCGGCATCTTCAGCGGCATCACCGGATGCGCGCTGATCATCGGTCCTGCGATCGGCGGCTTCATCACCGAGCATCTCGGCTGGCGCTGGATCTTCTGGATCAATTTGCCGATCGGCCTTGCCGCTATTGCACTCGTGATCGCGCGGCTGCGTGAGAGCTTCGGACCGTCAGCGCCGCTCGACATCCCCGGACTGACGCTGGTCGCACTCGCGGCGCTGGCTTTGGTCTGGGGCCTGCTGCGTGGCAACAGCGTCGGATGGGCCAGCGCGGAAGTGGCGGGCGCCCTGATCGCCGGCGTCGCGTTGGCCGTGATGTTCGTGCTGTGGGAGCTGCGCGCGACGAGCCCGATGGTGCCGATGCGGCTGTTCGCGGCAAGGCCATTCGCGTCCGGCATGGCGGCGAGCGTGCTGTTCTATGCCGCGATGTACGGCGTGCTGTTCCTGCTGCCGCAGTTCCTGCAGGTCGTGCTCGGCTTCGATGCCTTCGGCGCCGGGCTGCGTCTGTTGCCGTGGACGACTACGCTGTTCGTCACGGCGCCGATCGCCGGCGCCGTGGTCAACCGGTTCGGCGAGCGCACGCTCGTGGTCACCGGCCTCTTGATGCAGGCGATCGGGCTCGGCTGGATCAGCGAGATCGTGAGCCCCTCTGTGCCCTACTCCGCGCTGATCGCGCCGCTGGTGCTCGCCGGCGTCGGTGTGTCGATGGCGATGCCGGCCGCGCAGAACGCGGTGCTGGGCGCCGTTGCGGTCAGCGAGATGGGCAAGGCATCGGGCATCTTCAACATGGGCCGCTTCCTTGGCGGCATGTTCGGCATCGCGGCGATGGTGGCGAGCTTCGTCGCGAACGGCGCGGGAGATTCATCCGGACATTTCAGCAATGGATTCGCTGCGGCGATGAGCCTTGCGGCAATGCTGTCATTCGCCGGCGCGATCGCGGGAATGTTCCTGCCGATGCGACGTCAGGTCATCGCCGCGGCCGCGCCGCAGGATGCGTGAGACCTGCCGCGATTGGGTTTCGCTATCGGGCGATCAAGCAATTCGTATTGGAATGGAGCTGCGAATGATTACATAATCAAGCGACGAAGCCGTTCGAAACCGAGGGCGACATCAGATGACGCAAGCACCGGCCAAACCTCATCGCGTGGTGATCGTCGGCGCCGGCTTCGGCGGACTGGAAGCCGCCTTCGGTCTTGCGGGCGCGCCGGTCGAAATCACGCTGATCGACCGCCGCAACCACCATCTGTTCCAGCCGCTGCTCTACCAGGTCGCGACCGCTTCGCTCGCGACCAGCGAGATCGCCTGGCCGATCCGCTATCTGCTGCGCGATCGCCCCGAAGTGAGGACGCTGTTCGCCAATGTCTGCGGCGTCGACGCGGCCGCGAAACAAGTGCAGCTCGACGACGGCGGCAGCATTCCCTATGACACGCTGATCCTCGCTACAGGCGCGCGGCATGCCTATTTCGGCCATGACGAATGGGAGCCATTCGCGCCCGGCCTGAAGACGCTGGAGGACGCCACCACGCTCAGGCGGCGCATCCTGGTCGCGTTCGAGCGCGCCGAGCGCGAGACCGATCCGGACGCGCGCGCCGCGCTGCTGACCTTTGTCGTGGTCGGCGCCGGCCCGACCGGTGTCGAGATGGCCGGCACCATCGCCGACCTCGCCAAGGACACGCTGCCGCGCGACTTCCGCCACATCGACACCCGCATGGCGCGCGTGGTGCTGATCGAGGCCGGACCGCGTGTGCTGGCCGGCTTCCCCGACGATCTCTCCGCCTATGCTCAGCGCGCGCTGGAGAGCCTCGGCGTCGAGGTGGTGCTCGGCGAAGCGGTCACCGAATGCGCGGCCGACGGCGTGATCTATGGCGGCAACAAGCTCGCGGCACGCACCATCGTGTGGGCCGCCGGCGTCCGCGCCTCGCGCGCCGCCGAATGGCTGAACGCGCCCGCGGACCGCGCGCACCGGCTCCAGGTCGAGCCTGATCTCACCGTGCCGGGTCATCCCGACATCTTCGCCGTCGGCGACACCGTCACCATCAAGGGACCGGACGGCAATCCGGTGCCCGGCATCGCGCCGGCCGCCAAGCAGGAAGGACGCTACGCCGCCGCCCTGATCAAGGCGCGGCTCAAGGGCGAGACCTTGCCGCCGTTCCAGTACAAGCACGCCGGCAGCCTCGCGCAGATCGGCAAGCGGCTGGCGGTGATCGATTTCGGCAAGTTCAAGCTGCGCGGCGCGCTCGCGTGGTGGATCTGGGGCATCGCCCACATCTACTTCCTGATCGGCCTGCGCAACCGCCTCAGCGTCGCGCTGAGCTGGCTCTGGGTCCACGCCCGCAACCAGCGCGCCGCACGACTGATCACGCAGGGCAGCAGCAAGGTCGCGCAGTAGACGTGCTCCGCTCGCGCAATGCTCGGCGCGGCTTGTGCGCCAGGGCCGCGCATGAAATACTTGCCGCAGCAACAATAATGCCCTGGGAGGAAACGATGCGGATCGATGCGCGCGTATGGGCGCTTGCGGCTTCGCTGGTCACGCTGACGTCATGCGGCTCAGTCGCGTCCGCGGCGCAGATGACCGGCGATCCCGCGGCGACCTGCAGCAGCCTTGCCGGTCCAGCCGACGGTGCCGTCAGGATCGACACCGCCACGCTGCAGGCGCCGACACAGCTCTCGGTCTCCGACAAGGCGCCGACACCGGCCGGCCGCATCGTCCCGGCCAATCCCGCCTTCTGCAAGCTGCTCGGGCATATTGATTCTGTCGATCCCAAGGCCCCGCCGATCAAATTCGAGGTGAATCTGCCCGTCGAGTGGAACGGCCGCGCGCTGCAATATGGCGGCGGCGGCTTCAACGGCGTGCTGATATCGGGCCTCGGCCTGCCGCCAGCCTATCCGTTCGACAAGGCATCGCCGCTGGCGCTCGGCTTCGTCACGGCCGGCACCGACTCCGGCCACGAGCAGAAGCCCGGCGAGCCGCCGCAGCTGTTCGCGCTCAACGACGAGGCGTTCGAGAATTTCTCGCACAAGGCCTACAAGAAGGTGCGCGACGCCGCGCGGGCGCTGACGGTGCGCGCCTACGGCAAGCCGCCGGCGAAGACGTATTTCATGGGATCGTCCGAGGGCGGGCGCGAGGCGCTGACCATGGCGCAGCGTTACCCGGACGATTTCGACGGCATCTTCGCGCGCGTGCCCGTGATCAACTGGGTCGGACTGCAACATGCCGGCACCCGCTCCGGCCTCGTGACGATGGGCGACGGCTGGATCCGGCCGGCGCAGGTCAAGCTCGTGGCCGAGGCGGTGCTCAAGGCCTGCGACAAACAGGACGGCTCGGACGACGCCTTGGTGCAGGATCCCGTCGGCTGCAAGGCCGCGTTCAAGCCGGCCACGCTGGCCTGCACTGCGGGCCAGAGCGGCGACGACTGCCTGACCGAGAAGCAAATCGCCGCGATCGAGACGCTGCATTCGCCGTACAAATTCCCGTTTCCGCTCGCCAACGGCCTCGACGACTATCCGGGCTGGGGCGTGTCGGGCGAGGACACGCCGGCGTTCGGCCCGACCGGCGGCTGGAAGGCCTGGTGGCTCGGCACCACTGCGCCGGCGCAGCCGCCCGCTCCGACCAACGGCATCGCCTGGATCTACGGTGCCGGCGGCATTCAATATGTCTTCGCACGCGATCCGAAACTCGACGTCACGACCTATCGCCCCGAAGATCACAAGGCACGCGTGCTTGAAGTGTCCGCGCTGATGGATTCCACCGATCCGGATCTCAGCCGCTTCCATGCGCGTGGCGGCAAGCTCGTGATTCTCGAACACATGGCCGACTACGCGCAAAGCCCCTATGCCGGCATCCGCTACTTCGAGACTATCGAGAAGACGCTCGGCAAGGACAAGGTCGCGGAATTCGCCAGGCTCTACACTGCCCCCGGCGTCGACCATGTCGGCTCCGGCGCGCCCGCCAATATCGACATGCTGGCCGTGCTGGTCGACTGGGTCGAGAACGGCAAAGCGCCCGGCGATCTCGAGGTGCGCGAGCAGACAACGGAAGCGCCCGCCTTCGACACCCTCCGCTCGCTGCCCTTGTGCCGCTGGCCGGCATGGCCGCATTACAAGACGGGACCGGTTACTGAAGCGGCGAGTTTCGTCTGCGCGCCATGACGGGAGGCCGCGTCACCCCATCACCTGATGCGGTGAGCGGCCGAACGCGGCCTTCAAGGCGCGGCTGAAATGCGAGACATCGCTGAAGCCGAAGCTCGGCGCGACATCGGTGACGCCGCCGAACCGCCGTTCGGCCAGCGCCTGATAGGCGCCGGCGAGGCGCTGCTGCCACAGCCAGCGGATCGGCGTCGAGCCTTCGCGCGCGAACAGGCGGTTCAGCATGCGCGGCGAGACTCGCGGCGAACGTCTCACTTCACCAGCGGGCAGCCGCCATCGGCCAGCGGCCGGAACGCCTGCTCGGCCGGGATGGTCGCGATCAGTCTGTAATAGTCGTAGGGGTATTTCGACTCCTCCGGTTTCTTCACCTCGAACAGATACATCGGGTGGATGACGCGACCGTCCTGGCGGATCGTGGTGTCGCCGAACAATTTGTCCTTGCCCTTGAAGGTCTTCATCTGCGGCACCACGACCTTGGCATCGTCGCTGCCGGTGGCGGCGACCGCATTGAGATACGCTAGCGTCGAAGCATAGACGCCGGCCTGGTTGCCGCTCGGCATCTTGCCGTTCATGCCGGGACGCGCGGCGAAGCGTTTGGCGAATGCGCGGGTGTCGTCGTTCATGTCCCAGTAAAACGCCTCCAGTAGCTGCAGGCCCTGCGCGACCTTCAGACCCATGCCGTGGACGTCGTTCACGAACAGCAGGAACGCCACCATGGTCTGGCCGCCCTGCTGGATGCCGAACTCGGCCGCCTGCTTCACCGCATTGATGGTGTCGCCGCCGGCATTGGCGAGGCCGATTACCTTTGCTTTCGAACCCTGCGCCTGCAACAGGAAGGATGCGAAGTCCGAGGTTCCGAGCGGATGCTTGCTCGATCCCAGCACCTTGCCGCCGTGCTTCTCGATGTAATTCGTCGCCTCGGCCTCAATGCCCTTGCCCAGCGCATAGTCGACCGTGACAAAATACCAGTCCTTGCCGCCACGCTGCATCATCGCGGCCGCCGTGGTGTTGCCGGTTGCCCAGGCGTCGTTGACCCATTGGATGGTGTTGGGTGAGCAGGCCTTGCCGGTGAGATCGGAACTCGCGGTCGACGACGCCAGGAACGTCATCCTGCTGTCGCGCAGGATGGTGTTGATGGCGAGCCCGACGGCCGAGTTCGGCACGTCGACGATGGCATCGACGCCCTCGACATCGAGCCATTTGCGCGCGATCGCGGATCCGACGTCGGCCTTGTTCTGGTGATCGGCATAGACGATCTCGACCTTGATGCCCTTGCCGCCGCCGTTGAAATCCTCCGCCGCCATCCGCGCGGCTTCCACCGAGCCCATGCCGTTGGTGTCCTGGAAGATGCCGGAAATATCGTTCAGCACGCCGACCCGCACGACATTGTCTGATATTTCCGCGCGTGCGCTGCCCGCGGCGCAGGCCAATGCCAGCGTAAATCCAATCCCAAATCGCCCAATCCTAAAGCCCCTCATCCTGTCCCCTCCCTGGCGTTGTTCCGCAGCCGGCATCAGGCCGGCGTGATCTCGACCGGCAGCGTCTCGAGCCCGCGTAGCGTGTTGTTGAACAGGCGCTTCGGCTCGCCCGTGATTTCGATCCTGGCAACACGGCGCGCCAATGCCGCCATCATCACCTCGCCTTCGAGACGGGCGACGAGTTGGCCGACGCACATGTGGATGCCTGAGCCGTAACCGACATGGCCCGAGGTGCGGCGCGTGATGTTGTAACTGTCGGGTTCGTCCCAACGGCGCGGATCACGGTTGGCCGCGGCGAGGAACATCAGCACCTTCTCGCCCTCGGGGATATTGACGCCGCTGAGCTCGATATCCCGGGTGGTGGTGCGGAAGAAGGTCTGGACCGGACTTTCGAACCGCACGGCTTCCTCGAACGCATTGCGCGCCAGCGTTGGATCACCGCGCAGCTTCTCGAACTGGTCGGGAAAGCGCGCCAGACAATAGACGGCGGCGCCGATGCCGTTGACGGTGGTGTCGAGGCCGGCCGACAGCAGCGAGCGCACCAGCAGGGGCGCCTCGGTCGCGGTAATGGCGCCACTATCGACGTGGGCATGGATGCAGGCGCCGATGCCGCCCGGGGTCAGATTGTCGCGCTGGCACTGCTCGGCGACATAGGCCTGATGCGGCGCCGAGCGCTGGATCGCCTCCTCGCGGAGCTGGTTCGGCGGACCGAAGGCGTTGAACACCAGGCTGGCATAAGGCAGCAGATGCTCGCGGCCCTCCGGCTTAAGACCGAGCGCATCCGGGAAGATCGACAACGGATAGGCTTCCGCAAGGTCCGCGATCGCGTCGAACCGGCGCTTCTCCAGCAGCGCATCGACGCGAGCCTCCGCGGCCTCGGCAAATCGCCCACGAAGCTGCTTCATCACGGTCGCAGACAGCACCGAGCTCAGCACATTGCGGGTTCGGGTGTGGGCTGGCGGATCGGCCTCCAGGATCAGGCTCGGCGGCCGCCACGGCTTTTCCTTGGAAAAGTCACTGAGACCGACGCCGCGGCTGGAGCAGAACGTGGCGGGATCGTTCAGGACGGCGTACACCTCCGCGTAGCGCGCCACGCCATAGACATTCCACTTGTCCAGATAAACCACCGGTCCGGCCTCGCGCAGCCGCTGATGGGTCGGGAACGGATCGGCGAAGAAATCGAGCGCGAACGGATCGACGTCCAGATGCGGGACGGACGCATCGTCTGTTGCAGTCATCGGGACCTCCCGAGGTTTGATCTTGTCAACACGGGCCGCATGTCACTTGCTCCCGAGCGGTTTCGCAGCGATGATTTGAGAAATGAGCAGCCAGCCCCTCCCCCGAAAGCCCCGCCGGCCAAGACCGGCCGATCCCGCAGACGCCATCGATGGCCCGCTGCTGGACCTCAATCGCTATGTGCCGGCGTTCATCACTTTCATCGGCAACAAGCTGTCGAACAGCGCCACCGCATTTTACCAGAAGAATTTCGGGGTCAACGTCACCGAGTGGCGGATCATCTCGCAGTTGGCGATCGAGCCGGGGATTCCGGCCTCGCGGATCTGCCAGGTGATCGGCTTCGACAAGGGCCCGGTCAGCCGCAACCTCGCAGCGCTGCAGAAGCGCGGGCTGTTGACCATCCGCACCGCGCCGGACGACGGCCGCACCCATTCGATCACGCTGACCGCGCGCGGCCGCGCCATCCACGACAAGGTGATCGTCGCGGCGCTGGAGCGCGAGCGGCGGCTGCTGTCGTGCCTGAGAAAGGATGAGCGCGAGGTGCTGATCGACCTGCTGCGCCGGCTGCACGAGAATCTCGGCGCCGTGACCGGGCAAAGCACGAGCTGATGGCGCAGCCGGACCACGGCCGGCGCCCTGCGCCACCGCGGTATTCGTCAGCCCTTTCAAACGTGGTGCTCGCGCGCTGCTGCGCAACATGATCCTCCCAAATGCGAGGCCGTTAACCGGCCCTGTCTCTCTGGGTGCGGAAACTCGCACAGCTTAGTTGCTATGGCAACTAAAAACGCGAGCGCATGCGACGTCAGGTCTCATGCCGAGACTTGTAACGTCGCCTTTGGGTCAGGTGAGCACACTGCCCAGGCTCCCTCCCTCCTTGCGGGGGAGGGAACCCTTCCGCTGGTGCCTTCCTTACATCCGCCTTTTCTACCGCAATCTCACCCCGCGCAGCCCACCGGCTCGGACGACCCGTCGTCCTCCAGCACCGCGACCGCCGCAGCGCGGCGCGTCAGCACGGCGCGCTGGTTGATGTAGCCCTTGTCGGTGATCTCGCCGCCGTCGACCGAGGCTGGCTCGGCCAGCAGAAGCGCGCGGGTGGCGTGGCCGGAGGAATGGCCGCCTTGCGCCTTCAGCCGCGCCAGTCCCTGCCCGATCGCGGCGCGAACCGACGGATGGCCGATCGCCTCCCGCGTGTCGGCGCTCTCGGGCAGTCCGGCCAGCGAGCGGCAGGCGGCAAGATTCGGAAACACCAGGAAGCGAACGTGGTCGCGGCCATGGCCGGTGACGACAATGTCCTGCGCGAGCGGCGCCAGCGCCGCGATGCCGGCGACGCGCAGAGTGCCGACGCTGACCCAGGTACCGGAATTGAGCTTGAAATCCTCCGCCACGCGGCCGTCGAAGAACAGGCCGAGATCGGGCCACTCGGGATCGGCGAAGGTGACGGCGTCGCCGATCTTGTAGAATCCCTCATCATCAAAGGCCGCTGCGGTCAGATCGGGCGCCTTCCAATAGCCCGGCGTGACATTGGGGCCGCGCACGCGAACCTCGAGCTTGTCACCCGAGGGCACAAGCTTCAGCTCGGTACCGGGAATCGGCACGCCGATATTGCCGGAGCGCTTGGCGAGGAAGTGGCAGTCGGTCGCCAGTGGCGAGGTCTCGGTCGAACCCCAGGCCGACACCATCGGCAGCCTATGGCCGACCGCCTGCAACGACAGTTCCTCCAGCGCGTCCCACAGATTCTGCGGCAGTGCCGCACCGGCATAGAAGGCGAATTTCGCACCCTCGAAGAACTTGCGGCGCAATTCGTCGTCGGTACGCAGCGCCGCGATCAGCATGTCGAAGCCGCGCGGCACGTTGAAATAGACCGTCGGCACCACGCTGCGCAGGTTGGCGAGCGACGTCGCAAACAGGCCGGGCGCCGGCTTGCCGCCGTCGATATAAAGCGTGCCGCCGTTGCGCAGCACCAGGTTGAAATTGTGGTTGGCGCCGAAGGTGTGGCTCCAGGGCAGCCAATCCAGGATGACGAGTTCGGCGCCCGGCTGCTCCAGGAACGTCCAGGTCTGCGCCTTGGCTTGCTGGCTCGAGGTCAGCATGCGCTGGGTGTTGATCACGGCCTTCGGCGTGCCGGTCGAGCCTGAAGTGAACAGGAACTTTGCGATCGTGTCCGGCGTCACTGCGGCAAAGGCTTTAGCCACATCCGGCGACTCCGGCGTCGCCGCGATGGCTGGGAATGCCAGCGCGTCGGCGTCCTCGGGATTGCCGCTGACGATGACGGCGCGATGCAGCGGCTTGATCGCGGCAAGCGCCGCGGCGAACGGCTTTGTGCTCGCGACATAGATCGCACCGGGATCGAGCAGCTCGATCGTGCTCTTCAGCTTGTCGAAATCCCGGGACATCAATGAATAGGCCGGCGAGATCGCCGCCGATGGCACGCCGACATGCTGGGCGGAGAGCGCAAACAATGCGTGATCGATGCCGTTGTCGGAGAGGATGACCAGCGGCCGTTCCGCGCTCAGCCCCTGTGACAGGACCCATGATGCGGCCTGACGCACGATGCCGAGCGCATCGCGATAGCTGACGGTGCTCCAGGGCGTTTCGACGCTGGCGCGTTCGCCGAGGAAGATGCGATCCGGCGCCTGCCGTGCCCAGTGCTCCAGCCAGTCGCCGATGCAGCGGGCGCTTTCCTGCAAGGGCGTCGTAGATCGAACCAGGATGCTGCCGTCGCCACGTCGATCCGCCACGATGGCAGGCGTCGCGAACAGGCTGTTCGGATTGTCTCCGCTGACGGCCGTCATGGTTTCCTCCTCGCCCGTGTCTTGTCGGGATCGCGCCGCAACAACGTGCTGCGCCGCGCCCCCGCCGGGCTCTTTGGCGATAATGTTGCGGACATCAATTGTTGTCGTCAACAACAATCTTTCCCTCTCGCCTCAAGCACGCTAGCCTTGCGGCCATGGCAAGCCCGCAAAAGACATCGCGCAAGGCCGCAGGAACGAGAGCGGCAATCCGTCGCGCGCGCCCGGCGAGTGGCCGGGCGCACAGTGGCGACGCCGGCGATGATATCGGCCTCGACGCGCTGGTCGGCCACGCCGGCTATGCGGTGCGTCGCTTCCAGCTCTGGATCTTCCAGGACTTCATCAAGACACTGGCAACGGTCGATATCCGTCCGACCCAATACTCGGTCATGACCGTGATCGGGGCCAATCCAGGCCTGAGCCAGATGGCGGTCGCCAAGCGGCTCGGGATCGAGCGCGCGCGGCTGGTGCATCTGCTCGACAGCCTGGAAGAGCGCGACTTCGTCAGCCGCATCCCTTCCACCATCGACCGCCGTTCCCATGCGCTGCATTTGACCACGCGCGGCAAGGCGGCGCTGGCGCAGTTCAAGCGGCTCGCCGCCGAACACGAGCGGCATGTCGCCGAGAAGATCGGCAAGGCAAACCGCGAGCAATTGCTACGGATCCTTGCTTGCTTCACCTGATCCATCGATCGGATTTCTGCTCAGCCACGCCTGCCTGAAAAATAGGCGAATGCGCTTTCAAGCAAGCTCGCCTCAGCGCGCGGTGGCCATTCCAAGCAGCTGATATTGTGTAATAATCTGTCGCGCATCTGGCGCAGGTTAATTGTACACAATGGCACATTGCTTGCTTCGATCAGGCGGCAATTCCTTCGCGGCGACCTTCCGAAGGCCACCGCTCCCAAAGACGAGGCCAACCACGTGACTGAAACTGTCGCCGCGATCGTTGCCGCACACCGCACCAGGACCATGACGCCGGCGCAAACCGTGGCGCGCAGCTACCAGCGCATCCGCGAACACAACGATCCCGCCATCTTCATCAGCCTGCGCGACGAGCAGGAGGCACTCGCCGAGGCCGCGCAGCTCGCCGATCCGACGCTGCCGCTCTATGGCGTGCCGGTCGCCGTGAAGGACAATATCGACGTCGCGGGCTTGCCGACCACCGCCGCCTGCCCGGCCTTCGCGTACACGCCAGCGCACGACGCGACCGCAGTCGCAAGACTGCGCGCGGCAGGCGCCATCATCATCGGCAAGACCAACCTCGACCAGTTCGCCACCGGCCTGGTCGGCGTGCGCTCGCCCTACGGCATTCCCAAAAATCCAGTTCGCGACGATCTCGTGCCGGGTGGATCGAGCTCGGGCTCCGCGGTCGCGGTATCCGCGGGCCTGGTGCCGCTGTCGCTCGGCACCGACACCGCGGGCAGCGGCCGGGTGCCGGCCATGCTCAACAACGTCGTCGGGCTCAAGCCGAGCCTCGGGCTGATCCCGAATACCGGGCTGGTGCCGGCCTGCCGCACGCTCGACTGCATCTCGGTGTTCTCGCTCACCGTCGACGACGCGCTGGCCGCGCTTGCCGTGATGGCAGGTCCCGACGACGCTGATCCGTTCTCGCGCGACCGGCCGCTGGCCGCCCTCGCAGCGTTTCCCTCCAGGCTGAAGCTCGGCATTCCCAAGTCGGGTCAGTTGATCTTCTTCGGTGATCGCGAGGCCGAGACGGCCTATGGCAAGGCATTGCAGCGCTGGCAGGTGCTTGGCGCCGATCTCGTCGAATTCGACCTCGAGCCGTTCTACGAGACCGCGCGGCTGCTCTACGAGGGCCCGTGGGTCGCCGAGCGCTATCTCGTGATCCGCGACCTCCTGGCATCGTCACCCGACGCGATCCATCCCGTGACGCGCGAGATCACCATCGGCGGCGCGCGGCCGACCGCGGCCGATACTTTCTCCGCGCTCTATCGCCTGCAAGCGCTGCGCCGCGTTGCCGAGCGCAGCTTCGCGCAACTCGACGCGATCGTGCTGCCGACGGCGCCGACGGTCTATTCCACCGCCGACGTGCTGGCCAAGCCGATCGAGCTCAACTCGCGGCTCGGCACCTACACCAATTTCGTCAACCTGCTAGATCTCTGCGGCCTGGCGCTGCCGGCGGCGATACGGCCCGACGGTGCGCCATTCGGCATCACGCTGCTGGCACCTGCCGGCCGCGACGCCGAGCTTGCCGGCATCGGCCGGGTATTCCATGCCGACACCGGACTTGGCCTTGGCGCAAAATCGCTGCCGCAGCCCGCGCTCGCTCAAGTGCCGGCGCAAGCGACATCCAACGAGATCACCATCGCGGTGGTCGGCGCGCATCTCTCCGGCATGGCGCTGAACCACGAATTGACCGCGCTCGATGCGCGCCTGCTGGAGGAGACCGCCACCGCAACGGACTACAAGCTCTATGCGCTCGACACCACGCCGCCGAAGCCCGGCATGCTGCGCATCGAGACGGGTGCGGGTCATGCGATCAAGCTCGAGCTCTGGGCGATGTCACCTGCCGCGTTCGGAAGATTCGTTGCCGCGATCCCGCCGCCGCTGTCGATCGGCACGATCCGGCTTGCCGACGGGCGGCAGGCCAAAGGCTTCATCGTCGAGCCGGCCGCGATTCATGGCGCGAAAGATATTTCGGCCTTTGGCGGCTGGCGGGCGTTCATGGCGGAGAAGGCGAAAGGTTAGCCGCCCCTTCCGCCATTCCGGGGCGCGCCTCTTGGCGCGAGCCCGGAATCCATTTCGCCTCAGCGACCGTTGCCGGAAGCGGCCCGCAACCAATCATCTACGTCAGATGCCGATGAATGGATTCCGGGCTCGCGCTTCGCGCGCCCCGGAATGACGGTGAGAGCTACACCGACACCGCGTAGGTCTCATATTCCCCGCGCACCTGCTCGATATGGGCGCGCATCGCAGCCGCAGCGCCCGGCTTGTCGCCGCGCATGATGGCGACCACGACGCGATCATGTTCGGCGTGGGATTTTGCAAGGCGCCCGAGGTTACGGAACTGGGCGCGGCGGAACGGCTGCACCCGCACCCGCGTCGCCAAGGTGATCTCGGCGATATAGGCGTTCTGCGAGCCGGTATAGATCGCATTGTGAAAGCGCTCATTGACCTCGTGGAAGCGCTCGGGATTGCCGGTGTAGCTCAGCACCCGCAGCTCCTCGTGGATCGCCTCCAGCGCGTGACGCTCCGCCGGCGTCATGCGTTCCGCGGCAAGGCCGGCGCACATCGCCTCCAGCTCGGCCATCGCCTCGAACATGCCGGTGAGCCGCTCCAGCGAGGGCCGCGCCACCACCGCGCCGCGATGCGCACGGGCGTCGATCAGGCCGCTGGCGGCCAGCTGCCGCAGCGCCTCGCGCACCGGCGTCCGCGAGACGTTGAAGCGGCGCGCAAGGTCGGTCTCGTCGAGTCCGGCCCCCGGCGGCAGCGTGCCGCGCACGATCTCGTCGGCGAGTTGCAGGCGCAGCTCTTCGGCGCGCGTGACCTTGTCGACCAGCGACGACGGGCGATCGACGCGCGGCACGACCGGCTCGGATTCAGTCGGCTGCGGCGCGCGGGTCGGAAGATCGTCCAGGCTCATGGTTCAAGCGCTCTTGTTCAAACGCCTTTGGGCTCGTCGATGACGCTGACATGGGCCGCGACGATTCTCCAGCCCTCGGGGAAGCGAATCCACGTCTGCATCTGCCGTCCCACCCTGCCCGGAGCGCTGTCCCGATAGAACAGCGTCGAGGCGATCGCGGTGTCGCGGCCATAGGTCGTGATCACGGTGCGGTCGATCCTGCGCATCAGCCCGGCCGCCGGCCGCCCGGCGCGGAACGCCGCGATCTCGCCGTAGCCGTAAAGGTTCTCGCCGATGCCATAGCGCAGCGTGCGGCTGTCGTTGCGGAACAGTTCGCCGAGCACCGCGACATCGTTCGACACCAGCGCCGTTTCGTAGCGCTGGAACTGCGCGGTGACCTCGGCGACCACGTCGGGAAGATCGATGTCCATAGTCAAAGTCCTCTCGGCGCAGGCGCGTTCGCAACGCCCATCTGTTCCAGCGCGTAGGCGACCCGCAGCGCGATGTCCTCGCGCCAGGGCGCGGCAATAATCTGAACGCCGATCGGCATCGGTTCAAGCGGCACCGGCACGGCGACCACCGGCAGGCCGATGAAGGAGATCGGCTGGGTATGGATTCCGATATTGGGACGCACCGGAAGCTCGACCCCATCGAGCGTGAAGTTGGCCTGACCGATCTTCGGCGCGATGCACGGCGTTGCCGGCGCCAGGATCACGTCGACCGACTGGAACAGCTCCAGCACCCTGGCGCGATACCAGCGGCGGAATTTCTGCGCCTTGTCGACATGGACGGCCGGGATCATCGCGCCCGAGAACAGGCGATCGCGCACTGCCGGATCGAAATCGTTCGGACGGGTGCGCAGCCTGTCGAGATGCAGCGCGGCGCCCTCGGTCGTGGTGATGATGAAGGCCGCGGCACGGGCACGCGCCGCTTCCGGCACCTCCACGACCTGCGTCGCGCCGAGTGCCTTTGCGATGCGCGCGACCGCCTCGACCGCCTCCGGCAACAGATTCTGCTGGAAATAGCCGCCGGCGATCGCGACCCGCAGCCCGCCGATTCCTTCGGCCAGCAGCGGCATCGTGGGCTCGAGCGGTCGCGCGACGCAGGCGGGATCATCAGTTTCGGGCCCCTGCATGACGTCGTAGGCGAGGGCGAGATCCGTCACACTGCGCGCAAACGGGCCGAGATGATCGAGGCTTGCGACGAACGGAAACGATCGCGCGCGCGACAGCCGGCCGTAGGTCGGCTTCAGGCCGAAGATGCCGCAGAACGATGACGGCACCCGGATCGAGCCGTTGGTATCGGAGCCGAGCGCGATCGGCACCAGCGCACCGCCGACGGAACTGCCGGAGCCGCCCGAGGAGCCGCCGGCCATCCGCGCCGGATCGTGCGGATTGCGCGACGGACCGTCATGCGCATTCTCGCCGGTGAAGTCGTAGGCGTACTCGCCCATGTTGAGCGCGCCGACCAGCACGGCGCCGGCGGCTTCCATCCGCTCGATCAGCGTGGCATCGCGCGGCGAGGCCGGCAGGTCGCGATTGATCTTCGAGCCGGCGCGGGTCGAGAGGCCCTGCACGTCAAACAAATTCTTCACCGCGAACGGTACGCCGGCGAGCGGGCCGGCCGGCTGACCCGCCGCGATCGCGGCGTCGATGGCCCTGGCTTTGGCGCGCGCGCGATCGGCGGTGACGTCGGTGAAGGCGTTGAGGACCTTGTCGTGCTGCGCAATGCGCGCGAGCGCCGCCTCGGTCGCGGCGAAGGCCGTCATCTTGCGGTGTGAGACGGCCTGCGCGATTTCGGCGGCCGACAGGAGAGCAGGAATGTCGGACATCGCGATCTCAGACCGAATAGATCGCAGCCGATGCGGCGTCATCGGGCAGCGGGAAGTCATCGACCAGTTTCGCCAGCCGCAGCGCGACCTCAAGATTGGCGCGCACCGCGGGACGCCAGGCATCTTCCAGCGGCAGCTCCAGCGCGCGGGCGGCAGCATTCACGTAGTCGTCGAGGTGATCGGCCATTTCGCTCCCAGTGAGTCTTCAAGCAACCGGCAACGGCGGATGCGGGATCGCCGTCAGCAGTTCCCTTGTATAGGCATCCTGCGGATTGCCCAAGACGGCTTCTGACGTGCCCTGCTCGACGATGCGGCCGGCCCGCATCACGATGACGCGATCGCACAGCAGGCGCACCACGTTGAGATCGTGCGACACGAACAGATAGCTCATGCCCATCGACTGCTTGAGGTCCTGCAGCAGATTGAGCACGACGGCCTGCACGGACACATCGAGCGCCGCGGTCGGCTCGTCGAGGATCACGAGCTTCGGGTGCAGCGCGATGGCGCGTGCGATGCCGACGCGGGCCTTCTGGCCGCCGGACAGCTGATGCGGAAAGCGATCCAGCAGATTGACCGGCAGGCCGACCAGCCGTGCCAGTTCCTCGCAGCGGTCGCGCAGCGCGGCGCGCCCCCTGACGTCGCCGAGCTGCATGATCGGGTCCGCGATCGCGCGCGCCGCGGTGAAGCGCGGATTGAGGCTGTCGGTCGGATCCTGGAACACCATCTGGATCTGGCTGCGCCGCGGCAGCCGCGCGAAGGATTGCGGCACGATGCCGCCGATGTCCTCGCCGTCGAACATGATGCGGCCGGAGGTCTGGTCCAATAGCCGCATCACCATCATCGAGGTCGTCGACTTGCCGCAGCCGGACTCGCCGACCAGCCCGACGCTCTCGCCATGGCCGACCTCGAAACTGATGCCGTCGACGGCGCGGAATACGTCTTCCTCGACCGGCGGCTTGCGGCCGAACAGTTTTGTCAGCACCGAGCCCGCGCCCTGGCGAGGGTATTCCTTGACGAGCTTTTCGACGGACAGGAGGGGCTGCACCTGCTCCCTCTCCCCGCGTGCGGGGAAAGGGTTGGGGTGAGGGGGGCTCTCCGCGAGCACAGCTTGTGGAGAGTCCCCCTCACCCGCCGCGCTGCGCGCGTCGGCCTCTCCCCGCACGCGGGGAGAGGCGAAAGCAGTCGCTTCCTCTTCAGGCAACAAATCCCTCAGCGACACGCCGAGCCGCGGCGTCGCGCGCATCAGCTTCTTCGTATAATCGTGCTGGGGCGCGGCGAAGATGTCGGCCGACTTTGCGGTCTCGACCACACGGCCCTTCTCCATCACCACGACGCGGTCGCAATAGGCGGCGGCGAGGCCAAGATCGTGGGTGATCAGGATCGTCGACATCGACCGGCGCCTCGTCAGCTCGACGATCAGATCCATCACCGCCTTCTGGGTGGTGACGTCGAGGCCGGTGGTCGGCTCGTCGGCGATCAGAAGCTGCGGGTTACAGGCCAGCGCCAGCGCGATGACGACGCGCTGGCACATGCCGCCTGACAGTTCGAACGGATAGGCGTGATAACGCTCGCGCGGCCGCGCGATCTTGACTTGCTCCAGCGCCTCGATCGCGGTCTCGCCGCGGTCGGTGACCTGGGCCTGCTGCACATGCTGGCGCAGCACATCCTCGATCTGGTGCCCGACCTTGCGGATCGGATTGAGCGCGGCGCGCGGGTTCTGGAAGATCATCGAGACTTCGCGGCCGCGCAGATCGCGCATCTGGCTCTCGGTCGCCGCCTTGACGTCGATGCCGGAGAACATCACCGAGCCCTCGGCGATCCGGCCCGCACGATCGAGGATGCGCATCACGGCGTAAGATGTCACCGACTTGCCGGAGCCGGACTCGCCGACGATGCCGACGGTCTCGCCCTTGCCGACCGAGATGTTGACGTGCTGCACGGCTTTCACGATGCCGCGACGCGTGGTGAACTCGACGGTCAGGTCGCTGACGTCGAGCAGTGGCTGCGCAGTCATGCGCGCCTCCCACAAAATATCGAAAACAACCCCATGCAAAGCAGTGTTACGGTAGCATGACACCGCGGCGACACAGTCATCACGTCCTCCGCTGCGGGTCGACGATGTCGCGCAGGCCGTCGCCGAGCAGGTTGAAGCAGAACACCGCGATCATCAGCGCCAGGCCCGGGAATAGCGCGATCCACCATTCGCCGGACACCATGAAGCCCGCGCCCTCGGCGACCATGATGCCCCACTCCGCGGTCGGCGGGCGGACACCGAGACCGATGAAAGAGAGCCCCGCGGCGTTGAGGATCGCATAGCCCATGGTCAGCGACATCTGCACGATCATGATCGGCATGATGTTGGGCAGGATGTGCCCGAGCAGGATGCGGTATTCGCCATTGCCGGACAGCCGCGCCGCCTGCACGAAGCCGGCGTTGCGGCGGACATTGGCTTCCGCGCGTGCGACGCGGGCATAGAGCGGGAAGTTCACGATCGCGGTCGCGATGATGATGTTCTGCACGGTGTTGCCGAGCGCCGCGACGATGCCCATCGCCAGCACGAACAGCGGAAACGCCATGATGGTGTCGGCGATGCGGCCGACGATGCGGTCGGTCCAGCCGCCGAAATAGCCGGCGGCGATGCCGGCGAGCCCGCCCATCAGGAACACCAGCACGACGGAAGCGACCGCGATGAAGGTGTCGAGCCTCGTTGCGACGATGACGCGGCTGAAGATGTCGCGGCCGAGCTGGTCGGTGCCGAACCAGTGCGCCGCGGACGGCGGCTTCAATGCCGCCGCAGTGTTCGAGGCGAGCGGATCATACGGCACCACATAGGGCCCGAACAACGCAGCGAACAGGATCAGGATCAGCAGCGCGAAGGCGAAGCCGGTGACCTTGTTCTCGCTCAGCACATAGCGGGTCTGCTCGAACACTGCGGCAAGCCCGGAGGTTCGGGCGGGACCCGCGGGTTCGACGGTCGGCGCAACGGTGCTCATGTGCCCCTCCTACCCTTCCAGCCTGACGCGCGGATCGATCACGCCGTAGAGGATGTCGATCAGCAGATTGAGAGCGACGTACATCACCGCCATGGTCAGCACGAAGCCCTGGACGGGCGCGAAGTCGGATGCGATCAGCGCCTCCACCGCATAGGAGCCGATGCCGGGCCAGGCGAACACTTTCTCGACCAGCACGTTGGCCCCGAGCAGGAAAGAGAACACCATGCTGAGCGTGGTGATGACCGGCAGCATCGCGTTGCGGAACGCGTAGGTCACGATCACCTTGCCGGGCGACAGGCCGCTGGCGCGCGCGGTGCGGACGAAATCCGACGCCAGCACCGCCAGCATCGAGGCGCGCGTCATGCGCGCGATCGGCGCCAGCGAGAAGATCGCGAGCGTCACCGCCGGCAGGATCAATTGGCTGAACGCCGAACGAAACGCCTCGAAGTCGCGCGCGATCAGCGTATCGATCAGATAGAAGCCGGTGACGGTCGGCGGCGCGCTGTAGAACACGTCGAGCCGGCCGAGCGGCGCCGGTGCCCAGCCGAGCCGGAAATAGAACACATAGACCAGCACGAGCCCGGTGAAGAACACCGGCAGCGACACGCCGGCCGTCGTCGTGACGCGGCAGAGATGGTCGATCCACGAGCCCGGCCGCGTCGCCGCCAGCACGCCGAGCGGGATCGCGATCACGATCGAGACGACGAGGCCGAGCAGTGTGAGTTCGGCCGATGCCGGCAGGCGGCTGCGCAGCTCGGCGGCGACCGGCTGGCCCGTGGTCAGCGAGGTGCCGAGATCGCCATGGGCGAGATCATTGGTGTAGCGCACGAACTGCTCGATCAGCGGCTTGTCGAAACCGAGCTTCTTCCTGATCTGGTCGACCGCTTCCTTCGTTGCGGCAGGCCCCGCGAAATACGCCGCGGGATCGCCGGGCAGCGCGCGCGTCAGCAGGAACGTCACGATCACGACCCCGATCAGCGACGGGATCGCGAACAGCAGCCGCTTGCCGATCAGGGTCAGCATGAGGCGCTCCCAACGGCATCATGCAAAGCCACAACGGGACTGGCAGGGCTCCCTCCCCCCTTGCGGGCAGGGCAATCGTCTATGAAGCGTTCGGTGTCGTCCCGGCGTAGGCCGGGACCCATAACCCAAGGGAGCGGTTGCGGCGCGGGCGAGTGACCACGAGTCTTCGTCAAACTAAATCCTGTGGTTATGGGTCCCGGATCTGCGCTCCGCTTCGCTGCGCTTGTCCGGGACGACGAAGTTCTTTTGCCATATGCGAATGCCCTCCCCCGCAAGGGGGGAGGGAGCCTGAGAGGTGTGCTCACCTCACATCCATACGCGAGCGTATTGCGGAGGGAGCGCAGCATCACCGCCTCACCCCTTCGCCATCGCGCGATAATCCAGCCGGCGGTGGAACCAGTATTGGTAGCCCGAGATGTTCTTCTGCATCGCGACGTTGACGAACGGCTGGTAGAGCGGGATGCGCGGGATGTCGGTAAACGCGAGATCGACGAAGCCCTTGACGTCGGCATCGTAGGCCGCGGTGTCGCCATTGGCGGCCGCGATGCGCGCGCCGTCGATGAGCTTGTCCATCTCGCCCGACTTGTAGCTCATCGTGTTGAAGATCGAATTGTTGCCGTGATAGCACCAGTAGAAGAAGTACTCGGGGTAATCGAGCCAGCCCGAGAACACGTTGGTGAACAGCGGCATCTCCTTCTTGGTGAGCTCAGTGCGCCAGTTGGCGCCGGGCACCTTGTTGATCGTGGTCTTGATGCCGAGCTGCGCGAGGCTCTCCTGCACCAGCACGCAGAGCGGCTCGTTGACCCCGGCAAAATTCAGGTCGAACGAGATCGTGGTCTCGAAACCGTTGGCGTAGCCGGCTTCCGCGAGCAGCGCCTTGGCCTTCTCCATGTCGGTGACATACTTGGTCGGCTGCGGCCAGGCGACCTCGGTCGGCTTGTCCTTCGGTGCGCCGAACATCGGGTTGGCGAGGCCGAACAGCACCGCGTCCATGATTTTTTGGTACGGCATCGCATAGGCCATCGCCTGCCGCACCTTGGGATTGTCGAACGGCGGCTTGGTGACATTCATGCCGATGTACTGGATGCCGTTGGAGAACGGCAGCGAGACCACGTTGAGCTTGCCGTTCGCCTTCATCTCCTGGAAATCCTTGAACGGCAGTTCGTAGGAGATATCGGCATCGCCGCGCTCGAGCAGCGCACGGCGGTTGCCGGCCTGCGGCACCATGCGCCAGATCACGCGCCTGATCTTCGGCAGGGGACCCGAGACCCAGTCGTCATTGCGCTCCATGACGACTTCGGTGCCGGCGGTCCATTTGGTCACCTTGTAGGCGCCGGAGCCCGCGGTCTGCTGCTTGGTGAATTCGAGACCCCAGGGGTCCTTCTCGCTGGCGTTCTTCTTGACGAGCTCCGAGTTGACGACGCAGGGCACGATCACGGCGAGGTCGGGGATCGTCAGTCGGTCCTTTTTCAGGAAGTCGACGCGCACCGTGTGGTCGTCGACGACGACGAACTGCTCGGGCTTGGTCAGCGAGCCCGCGCTCATCTGGAAGGTCGGGAAGCCGCCGACGCTGACGGCACGGTCGAGCGACCATTTGACGTCCTTCGCCGTGACCGGCGTACCGTCATGGAATTTGGCGTTCTTGCGCAGCTTGAAGGTCGCCGACATGTCGCCGATGTTGAAATCCTCGGCGAGCTCGGGCTTGAACTTGTCGCGGTCGTAATAGGGCACGTCGCCAGGACCGCTCTTCATCTCGTGGCTGATCAGCCGGTCGTAGCAATTCCACGACACCTCATAGCCGGGCACGTTGGTGCCGATGCCGTGGATATCGAGATTGTTGGGGCCGCCTTCGGAAACGATCAGCAGCGTCTCGGAGCGCGCGTCGGCCTTGGCCGGCGACCAGATCGCGGGCGCGGTCGGCGCCAGCGCCCCCGCTGCCAATCCAGAGACCGATTTAAGGAAATCGCGACGCTTCATGGGATGCTCCAACGCCCGGAACCGGGCCCTGGAACTCAGTTCGCAAGGATTGTGCCAACCCTTAACGAAAGCTTATGAACGGCTAATGCGCTGGAAAGACGAAGAGAAGCGCTAAAGGTACCTTGGTCAGGCGCCTAATTGCACGCGCCTCGTTGCATACAAAGGAAGGCCATTTGCTCAATAAATGAGCATCGACCGAGCGATGCTCGATTTATCGCCGGCGATCGATATCACCACGACAAGAGCTAGCCCGGCCAGATCAGTTCCTGCAACTGCACGAAATCATCCACCTGGTCCGGCCAGCCCGCGATGCAGATGTGGCGGAGCGGATCGCTGGCCGAGTGCAGCATCATCAGCGCCATCAGCCGGCGCTTCAGCGTGAAATTCACCTCGCTCTGCGGGATGCCGAAGCCGTCGAACAGGCTGCGCACAAGGCGCGGATGCCCGGCGGCCATGAAGGCGCTCGGACCGAGCAGATCGTACTCGCCCCACCCGGTGCGGACGTCGCCGAAGTCGAACAGGCCCGCGACATGCCAGCCGTCGGCCCGGCGCCCGAGCAGGAAATTCTCCGGAATGTACTCGCCGGTCAGGATCACCGGCGGCGCGTGCATCGGGATCAACTCGGTGGCGTCGCGGAGGAGATCATCGAGTGAGCGGAGGAATTTCGCCGGCAGGCCGAGCCGTTCGTGCCGTGCCCGGCACTGCGCGACCTGGCCGCGCATGAAGGCGTCCCAGGGTTGGCCGATCGCCGGCAGGCCGCCGGGCGGCACCCGCTGCACTTCGGCAATCACGGCGCCGATCTCGCCGAGCACCCGCTCCCGCTCGGCTTCCGACAGCGACGGCCACACCTCCGAACCGACCGTGCCGGCAAGGCGCGTGATGACGAGATAGGGCCAGCCGTCGCGCTCGCCCTCCGCGATCAGATCGGGGATCGGAATGCCGAGCCGTCCGCGCAATTCCGCCAGCGCGCCGCGTTCGGAGACGAATTGCGGGCGCAGGAACGGCGGGAACAGTTTCAGGATCAGGTCATCGCCGAGCCCGACAACGAGGTTGGTGCCGGTCGAGAACACATGCGGCGTGCCCCATGATAGCCCGTGGCCATCGGCAATATCGCGCGCAACCGGCAGCCAGCGCGACGCGTCGCCGCGCCAAGCGCGGTAGCTGTCGTAGGTGGTGAGGGGTGGGAGATGCATTTTCAGCCGGCATTCTGAGACGATGCAATCACGGCACAATCTCTCCTCTCGTCGTCCCGGCGAAAGCCGGGATCCATAACCACAGGGTTGAGTTGTTGAAAAAGTTGTGGCCGCAGCGCCGCGCAACAATGGCCTTCGGTGGTTATGGGTCCCGGCCTTCGCCGGGACGACATCGAGTATGTTGCGCCATCGCGAGTCACATATTCGCAGTCTCTCGGAGAAGCGGCTGAGCGCCTCGAGGCGCCCATCACCGGTCCGGATTGGCGCGTTCGAACTGGCGCAGCAGGCGGTTGCCGCGTTCGACGGCGTTGTCCATCGCGGCCTGTGCCGAGCGCTTGCCGGCGAACACCTGTTCGAGCTCCTCCTCGATCACGTCGCGGACCAGCACGAACGAGCCGAGACGGACCCCCCTGGACTTGTCGGTCGGCGGCTTCAGCGTGACCTCCTCGATCGAGATCGAGGCGCCGGGATTGCGATCGTAGAAGCCCTGCGTGCGGGTGAGATCGAACGCGGCACGGGTGATCGGCAAATAGCCCGTGTTCTGGTGCCAGGCGGCCTGCACCTCCGGCCGCGACAAATAGGCGAAGAACTTCGCAACGCCGGCATATTCGGCGCGCGGCCGGTCGCGCAGCACCCACAAGGTCGCGCCACCGATGATCGAGTTCTGCGGCGCGCCCTGCACGTCGGCCTCGTACGGCATCATGCCGTAGCCGACCTCGAATTTCGAATTGGCCTTGATATCGGCGCGGGTACCCGACGAGCCGATGAAGATGCCGCACTCGCCCTTTTGGAAGCGCGGCTCGGCCGCCTGCCCGCGGCCGCTATAGTCGAACGACTTGTCGGTCTGCCACTGCGCGAGCTGCGCGATATGACGCACCACGATCGGGTTGTTGAAGACCAGCTGCGCGTCGAGCCCGGCAAAGCCGTTGGACCTGGTCGCGATCGGCAAATTGTGGAAGGCGGAGAAATTCTCGACATTGATCCAGGACGGCCAAGACGTGGTGACGCCGCACATCGCGCCGGCCGCCCGCAGCCGTTTCGCCATCGTACCGAGCTCGGCCCAGGTCTTCGGCGGCTGGCTCGGATCGAGCCCGGCGGAGCGGAACATATCCTTGTTGTAGTAGAGGATCGGCGTCGAGGCGTTGAACGGGAACGACAGCATGTTGCCGTCGACGTCGGCATAATAGCCGGCCACCGCGGGCAAATAGGCCTGTGGTGCGAACACCTCCGACTGATCGCGCATCAGCTCGAACACCGGATAGATCGCGCCGCGCGCCGCCATCATGGTTGCGGTGGCGATCTCGTTGACCTGAACGATCGCCGGCTGGCTGCGCGAGCGGAAGGCGAAGATGGCCGCAGTGACGGTCTCGGTGTAGTTGCCCTTGTAAGCCGGCACGATCCGGTAGTCGGATTGCGAGGCGTTGAAGTCGGCAGCGAGCTTCTCGAGCTGCTTGCCGAGTTCGCCCGACATCGCGTGCCACCACATGATCTCGGTCGCCGCTTGCGCCGGTACCACAAGCAGCAGGGTCGCGACAGCGAGATGCAAGAGCTTCAAGGCGCGCTTCAAGGCGAGCTTCACGACGAGTCGTTCCCCGATGCCAACACGCCGTCATACGGCGCTACAACCGCAGATTCAATCGACACCGCAGGTTGTAGCGCGATTTAACGTTTAGCCGATGGGCGAACCATCGCCATTCTGCTAAAAACCGTTGAACCTTTTGCTCCCGCCCTGGACACAAATCACAAGGGGAATTGTCGCCAGTGTACCGCCGCGCCGGCCTTTCGCGGACAATAACGCTTGCCGTCGCGCTGTTGTGCACAGCGGTCTCGGTGAGTGCTTTTGCACGCGAATTCCGCACCGCCGATACCCAGAATGAGGACTATCCGACCGTCCAGGCGCTGAACTACATGGACCGCCTGATCGCGGAACGCACCGGCGGCCGGCACCGCATCGTGGTCTTTCATTCCCGCCAGCTCGGCGAGGAAAAGGAGACGCTGGAACAGACTCGGGTCGGCGCCATCGATCTGAACCGGACCAATGTGGCGCTGATCGGGACCATGGTGCCTTCCGTGAACGTACTGGCGATGCCGTTCCTGTTTCGATCGCTTGAGCACCTGCAACATGTGCTGGACGGGCCGATCGGCAACGAGATCCTCGGCAGTCTGGAGGCCCACGGCTTCGTCGGCCTGACCTTCTACGATTCCGGCGCCCGCTCGATCTATAACAGCGTCCGCCCGGTGCGTTCGCTGGACGACCTCAAGGGCCTGCGGCTGCGCGTCCAGCAATCCGAACAGATGTCGGACATGATCCGCGCGCTCGGCGCCCAGCCGGTCGAGATGCCCTACGGCCAGGTGCTGACCGGGCTTGCCAACCGGCTGATCGACGGCGCCGAGAACAACTGGCCGTCCTTCGTCACCACCGGCCACTACAAATACGCCGGCTACTACATCTTGACCCAGCACACCGTGAGCCCCGAAGTGCTGATCATGTCGCGCAAGGCCTGGGCCAGCCTCTCGCCGGATGAGCAGGTCATCTTCCGTGACGCGGCGCAACGCTCCAGCATCTATATGCGCGAGAAGTGGCGGGAGCTCGAGGAGCGCTCGCGCAAGCAGGCGGAGCTCGCGGGCGTCAAGGTCGTGACCGACTTCGACCGCAAGCCGTTCGAGGCGGCGATGGCCGGCATCTATGCCAAGGCCGAACGCGATCCGGCGATCGCAGCGCTGATCGAACGCATCCGCAACGTGGAGTGACCGGATCTTGGACGCACCCCAACAGGACGGGACGATGCGACGGCGGGCGGCCTTCGGGCCACAGGGCCGCTTCCGCATCGTCCAGTTGCTGCGTGCGGTGCCGATCCGCTGGCGCATCCTTTCGATCGCGCTGCTCAATTCGGCGGTCGTGATCGTGCTCGCGGTGCTGATCTGGAACGGCTCGAAGGTGCTCGGCTCGGCCTGGGAGGATGTCCGCCAGGTGCGGGAATCCGACAAGATCCTGGCCAAGCTCGAAAGCGAGACCAGCCGGCTGCAGAACCTGATCCATCGCTACATCAACCAGCCGAGCCCGGACCTGTTCGCGGAAATCCTGCTGCTCCGCGAGGCCGTGCTCGGCACCTTGACCAACCGGGCCTCGACCGACCCGATGCTGTCGGGCTCGGTCGAGCAGCTCGAACGCGCCACCAGCCGCTTCCTCGACGGCTTCGGCGAATTGCGCACCTTGCAGACCAAGATCTCCAAGACCTATGACGAGCAGGTGCTGACGCCGACCAAGGACATGGCCGGGCTGTATTCGATCATCGAGGGCGCCACCGGCCATCGCGACGCGCTGATCTGGCCGGCGCTCGGCAAGTCGCGCGAGGCCTTCACCTCGCTGCTGGTCGCCGCCAACGCCTACTACCTCTCGCTGGCCTCCTCGTCGGCCGAGGAAGCCCGCCGCAACATCGATACGATCGAGAAGACGATCCCGGTCATGACCGATCTGGCCGAGAACGATCTGCAGCGCATGGCGCTGGGCCGGCTCAAGGTCAAGACCGCCGAGCTGCGCGACGGCCTCGGCCAGCTCAGCGAGCAGCTCACCAACCGCACCGACCTGCTGCGCAACTCGATCGACGCCAGCCAGGCCGACGCGATCGGCGCGATCGACGATCTCTCGGTGAAGATGCGCCAGCGCGAGCAGAAGGCGCAGGGGACCTTCGACAAGACGCTGACGTCGATCTCGCGCCGGGTGCTGTCGATCGCGGTGATCTTCCTCGGCATCATCATGTCCGCCGGCGTGATGATCGCATTGTCGATCCGGCTGCCGCTGGCGCAGATCATGGCCGCGATGCGCAACATCACCTCTGGCGATCTCGACCGGCCGGTACAGGGCACGACGGCCAAGGACGAGGTCGGCGCCATGGCGCGTGCCGTCGAGGTGTTCCGCGAAAATGCGATCGCCAAGCGCAAGACCGAGGACGAGCTGCGCGCCGCCAAGGAGAAGGCCGAGAGCGCGCTGCTCGAGCTCAACGCCGCGCAGCAGAACCTGATCGATGCCGAACGTCTCGCCGCGCTCGGCGGCCTGGTCGCCGGCGTCGCCCACGAGGTCAACAACCCGATCGGCATCAGCCTGACGGTGGCCTCGAGCTTTGCCCGCCGCAGCGAGATCTTCGAGAGCGACCTTCGGACCGAGCCGCTGCGCCGCTCTAAGCTCGACGAATTCGTGCGCGCCTCACGTGACGCATCGCAGCAGCTGGTCGCGAACCTGCAACGCGCCGGCGAGCTGATCCAGTCGTTCAAGCAGGTCGCGGTCGACCGCTCGCATGCCGAGCGCCGCCAGTTTGCCTTGAGTGAAGCGACCGACCAGATCGTGGCGAGCCTGCGGCCGGTGCTGAAGAAGGCGGCGATCGCACTGTCGGTCGACGTGCCCGAGGGATTGCTGATCGACGGCTATCCCGGCGCCTATGGGCAGATCTTAACCAATCTTTTCCTCAACGCCGTCAATCATGCCTTCGCCGACGGCCGCTCCGGCAACATCACGATCTCGGCGCGCGGGCGCGGCGCCGACGATGTCGAGATCATCTTCGCTGACGACGGGGCCGGCATGACGCCGGACGTGCAGCGGCAGGCGTTCGACCCGTTCTTTACGACCCGCCGCAACGAAGGTGGTACGGGCCTCGGCCTCCACATCGTCTATAACCTCGTCACCCAGCAGCTCGGTGGACGCATGATGCTGGAGTCAAGGGTAGGACAAGGCACCACTTTTCGCATTATCATGCCCAGGATCGCCAAGGGGGCTGCCATGGGGGCTGCCGAGGGCGAGCCCACGATCACTGACGCAGCAGCCGACGGAACCAGTCAATGGCCGAACAGGACGATGTCCTCCAACTGATCGACGACACCGAGAGCCCCCCGGAGGACTCGCCGGTACGGAAATGGAAGATCGCCGTGATCGACGACGATCACGCCGTTCATGAGGGCACCCGTTTCGCGCTGAGCGACTACAATCTGAACGGCGCAACGCTGGAGATCCTGTCGGCCTACTCTGCGGCCGAAGGCCGCACGCTGATGCGGGACAATCCCGACATCGCGGCCGTGCTGCTCGACGTCATCATGGAGACCGACGTCGCCGGCCTCGAGCTCGTCGAATACATCCGCAACGAGATCAAGAACGAGACCGTCCGCATCATCCTGCGCACCGGCCAGCCCGGCCAGGCGCCGGAACGGCGCGTCATCGTGCAGTACGACATCAACGACTACAAAGCGAAGACCGAGCTCACCGCCGACAAGCTGTTCACCTCGCTGACCGCGGCGCTGCGCAGCTATCAGCAGCTCGAGCGCATGGTGCAGACCAGGCGCGGGCTCGAGATCATCATCGACGCCGCCTCGACGCTGTACGATTTCAAGTCGATGCAGCGGCTGGCCGAGGGCGTGCTGACCCAGCTCGCCTCGCTGCTCAATGTCGATTGCGCCGGCATTCTGGTGCTGCGCGACGACGGCAACGCCGCCGCATGCGATTTCTCGGTGCTGGCCTGCTCGGGCTGCTACAGCCGCTTCATCGGCACCACGTCATCGAGAGCGCTCGACGCCGACCTCAGGCACATGGTGGAAGAGGCCTTCCAGCGCCGAAAGAACGAGTTCGCCGACCATCGCAGCGTGCTCTATTCGCGCACCGGCTCTGGCCGCGAGGTCGTGGTGTTGCTGCAGGCCGAGCGCCAGCTCTCCGACACCGACCGCGCGCTGGTCGAAATCTTCTCGAGCCGGCTCTCGATCGCGTTCGACAACGTGATCCTCTACCAGCAGCTGCACGAGGCCAACACCCAGCTCGAGGACCGCGTCGCGCAGCGCACCCGCGCGCTGATGCAGGCCAACCGGCGGCTGTCGGCGCAATGGCTGCGGCTGCAGCGCGCCAACGGCTTCAAGAACGAGATCCTCGGCACCGTCGCCCACGATTTGAAGAATCCGCTCGGCGTGATCCTCGGCCGAACCGAGATGCTGACCGAATTGATCGGCGCCGGCTCGCCGAAGGAAAACGTCACCGCGCAGGTCGAGCACATCCGCGATGCGACCAAGCGGCTGACCTCGATGGTCGACCACCTGATCTCGGATGCGATGGCCGACGCGTTCGACATCACGATCCGCCGCGAGCCGGTCGATGTCGCAGCCCTGGTCAACGAGGTTACCGAGGCCAATCTGCCCTCGGCCGTCAACAAGCAGCAGAGCATTTCGGTCTCGGGGCCGCAGCACTTCGTCACGATGTGCGACGCCGACCGGATCCGCGAGGCGATCGACAACCTGGTCAGCAACGCCATCAAATATTCGCCGATAGGCGGCAAGATCACGGTCGCGGTCAGCCACGAGGGCGAAGACACCGTGATCCGGATCTCCGACCAGGGGCCCGGCCTCAGCCCGGAGGATCTCGGCCGGCTGTTCGGCCGGTTCCAGCGGCTGTCGGCCAAGCCGACCGCGGGCGAGAGTTCGACCGGCCTCGGCCTTTCCATCGTCAAGCGCATCATCGACATGCATGGCGGCCATGTGACCGCCCAGAGCCCGGGCCCCGGACAGGGGTCGACCTTTACGGTTACACTCCCGGCGACAGAGACATGAACCAGAACCCGCATATCTTCATCGTCGACGACGAGGCGCCGGCCCGCGAGATGGTCGGCGATTACCTCAAGATGCACGGCTTCGGCGTGACGCTGTGCGATGGCGGCAAGAGCCTGCGCAAGGAGATCGAGAGCAGCACGCCCGATCTCGTGGTGCTGGACCTCAACATGCCCGAGGAAGACGGGCTGTCGATCATTCGCGACCTCAAGAGCAAGATCAACGTCCCCGTCATCATGCTGACAGCTACTGCCAGCCCGATCGACCGGGTGGTCGGGCTCGAGATCGGAGCCGACGATTACGTGGCCAAACCCTGCGAGCTGCGAGAGCTGATGGCGCGCATCCGCTCGGTGCTGCGCCGGAGCGGGCCGGCCAAGTCTGCCGCGCCGGAACCGGCGAGCGCGAAGGCCGAGAAGGAGCAATTGGTGCGGTTCGGCACCAAATGGCTCGATCTCGAGGCCCAGGCGCTACGCGACGACGAAGGCAACGAGCATCCGCTGACCGCCTCCGAATTCGGCCTGCTGAAGGTGTTCGCGGCCAATCCGAAGCGGGTCTTGTCGCGCGAGCGGCTGCTGGAACTCGCCAATGCCCGCGATGCGGAAGCCTTCGACCGCGCCGTCGACCTGCGCATCATGCGCATCCGCCGCAAGATCGAGTTCGATCCGACCAAGCCATCGGTGATCCGCACCATCCGCGGCGGCGGCTACCTGTTCTCGCCGACCGGGGACAAGGCGTAGCGTCGCGAAAATTATCCCGCCTCTCAATGTCGTCCTGGCCTTCGCCAGGACGACAAATCGTTGTGTGGCAAGAGCGAATTCATCGACACAAAGGCTGTCAATCCGCGCAAAAATCCCTAAGTTTCGGCCATGCCGAAAACAGCCTCCAAAGACCCCGCGAAGCCCACCCCGAACACCGCCCCGAAGCCCGTCGCCGCCAAACCGGTTGCAAGCAGGGCGGCGGCGAAGGGCGACCATATCTTTCTGGTCGACGGCTCGGGCTACATCTTCCGCGCCTATCACGCGCTGCCGCCGCTCAACCGCAAGTCCGACGGGCTGCAGGTCAACGCCGTGCTCGGCTTCTGCAACATGCTGTGGAAGCTGCTGCGCGACATGCCCGAGGACAACCGGCCGACCCATCTGGCGATCATCTTCGACAAGTCGGAGATCACGTTCCGCAACAAGCTCTATCCGGACTACAAGGCGCACCGGCCGCCGGCGCCGGACGATCTGATCCCGCAATTCGCGCTGATCCGCGAAGCGGTGCGCGCCTTCGACCTGCCCTGCCTCGAGCAGGCCGGCTTCGAGGCCGACGATCTGATCGCGACCTATGCGCGGCTCGCGACCGAACGCGGCGCGACCACGACCATCGTCTCGTCAGACAAGGACCTGATGCAGCTCGTCACCGACAAGGTCGTGATGTACGACACGATGAAGGATCGCCGCATCGGCATCCCGGAGGTGATCGAGAAATTCGGTGTGCCGCCGGAGAAGGTGGTCGAGGTGCAGGCGCTGGCCGGCGATTCCACCGACAACGTGCCCGGCGTGCCCGGCATCGGCATCAAGACCGCAGCGCAGCTGATCATCGAGTATGGCGATCTCGATCAGCTGCTGTTCCGAGCCACCGAGATCAAGCAGCCGAAGCGGCGCGAGGCGCTGCTCGAGAATGCCGAGAAGGCGCGGATCTCGCGCCAGCTGGTGCTGCTCGACGACAAGGTCGACCTCGAGGTGCCGCTCGACGACCTCGCAGTGCATGAGCCGGACTCGCGCCGGCTGATCGCCTTCCTCAAGGCGATGGAGTTCACCACCCTCACCCGTCGCGTCGCCGACTATGCGCAGATCGATCCCGCCAATGTCGACGCCGACGCGAGCAACAAGAGCGGCGCGAGCACGAAATCCGCTGCGGCCGACGGGCCTGCCAAGGCGGCCGGCTCGTCCGGCGATCTCTTTGCAAGCCCCGCCCCGACTGCAAAGAGTGGCAGCAAGGGCGACAAGTCCTCGAGTTTCAAGGGCACGCCGGCCGCGCTGACCGAGGCGCATGCGGACGCGATGCGGAAGCTGCCGTTCGATCGCAGCAAGTACCAGACGATCCGCAGCATCGAGGCGCTGCAGGCCTGGATCGCCCGCGTGCCCGACGTCGGTCATTTCGCGATCGAGGTGATGAGCGACCAGATTGATCCGATGCAGGCGGAGATTTCCGGCATCGCGCTCGCGCTCGCCGCCGGCGATGCCGGTTACGTCCCGCTCGGCCACAAGCAGGCCGGCGGCGGCGCCGGGCTGTTCGATGCCGGACTGGCGCCCGACCAGATCAAGGCTTCAGACGCGCTCGCGGCACTCAAGCCGCTGCTGGAGTCCCCGGGGCTTCTCAAGGTCGGCTTCAACGTCAAGTTCGCAAGCGTGCTGCTGGCGCAACACGGCATCACCCTGCGCAATACCGACGATGCGCAGCTGATGTCATACGCGCTCGATGCCGGCCGCGGCTCGCACGCGCTGGAAGCGCTCGCCGAGCGCTCGTTCGGCCATGCCATGATCGCCTATGGCGCGCTGGTCGGCAGCGGCAAGGGCAAGCTCACCTTCGACCAGGTCACCATCGACAGGGCGACCGAATATTCGGCCGAGAGCGCCGATGCGACCTTGCGGCTGTGGCGTATCCTCAAGCCGCGCCTGGTCGCCGACCGCATGGGGACCGTCTACGAGACGCTGGAGCGGCCGCTGGTCGCGGTGCTGGCGCGAATGGAGCGCCGCGGCATCTCGATCGACCGCCAGGTGCTGTCGCGGCTGTCGGGGGATTTCGCCCAGACTGCCGCACGCGTGGAAGCCGAGATCCAGGAGATCGCCGGCGAGCCGGTCAATGTCGGCAGCCCCAAGCAGATCGGCGACATCCTGTTCGGCAAGATGGGATTGTCCGGCGGCACCAAAACCAAGACCGGCGCGTGGTCCACGACCGCGCAGGTGCTCGACGACCTCGCCGAGCAGGGCCACGCGCTGCCGAGCAAGATCCTGGAGTGGCGCCAGGTCTCCAAGCTGAAGTCGACCTACACCGACGCGCTGCCGACCTATGTCAACCCGCAGACCCATCGCGTGCACACCACCTACGCGCTGGCCGCGACCACCACGGGGCGGCTGTCGTCGAACGAGCCGAACTTGCAGAACATCCCGGTTCGCACCGAGGACGGCCGCAAGATCCGCCGCGCCTTCATCGCGACGCCCGGGCACAAGCTGGTGTCGGCGGACTACTCGCAGATCGAATTGCGGCTGCTTGCGGAGATCGCCGACGTGCCGGTGCTGCGCCAGGCGTTCCGCGACGGGCTCGACATTCACGCGATGACCGCCTCCGAAATGTTCGGCGTGCCGATCAAGGACATGCCGAGCGAGGTGCGGCGCCGTGCCAAGGCGATCAATTTCGGCATCATCTACGGCATCTCGGCGTTCGGCCTCGCCAACCAGCTCGGCATCGCCCGCGAGGAAGCCTCGGCCTACATCAAGAAGTATTTCGAGCGCTTCCCGGGCATCCGCGCCTATATGGACGAGACCAAGGAGTTCTGCCGCAGGAACGGCTACGTCACCACGCTGTTCGGCCGCAAAATGTACTACCCCGAGATCAAGGCATCGAACGCCTCGCACCGGGCCTTCAACGAGCGCGCCGCGATCAACGCGCGCTTGCAAGGCACCGCGGCCGACATCATCCGCCGCGCCATGATCCGGGTCGAGGACGCGCTCGCCGAGAAGAAGCTCTCGGCGCAGATGCTCTTGCAGGTGCATGACGAACTGATCTTCGAGGTGCCCGACAACGAGGTCGCGGCGACGCTGCCGGTGGTGCAGAAGGTGATGCAGGACGCGCCGTTCCCGGCCGTGATCCTGTCGCTGCCGCTCCAGGTCGATGCCCGCGCCGCCAACAATTGGGACGAGGCGCATTAGAGTCTACCTTGCCTCGGCCTCATCGTCATTCCGGAGATCGCCGAAGGCGAGAGCCCGGAATCCATTCATCCGCACGTTATGTGGCCCGATGGATTCCGGGCTCGTGCTTCGCACGCCCCGGAATGACGGCGAGAGATCGGGGAGAGCTGCAATCCACATTGCTCCGAGAGCAATTCCAGCATGGCCGCGCGGCGGATGACGCGCTAGAAGTGCGTGCATCCCCTCGCGAGACCCATCATGCCCCACACATCCGCGTTGCTCGGCTTTGCGCTCGTCTGCCTCGGCATGGTGCTGACGCCGGGACCGAACATGATGTACCTGATCTCGCGCTCGATCACGCAGGGGCCGGCGGCCGGCATCGTCTCGCTCGGCGGCGTCGCGCTCGGCTTCGTGTTCTACATGCTGTGCGCAGCGTTCGGCATCACTGCACTCTTGTTCGCGATCCCCTACGCTTATGACGCGCTGCGCTTCGCCGGTGCGGCCTATCTGCTCTGGCTGGCATGGCAGGCCGTGAGGCCCGGCGGCCGCTCGCCGTTCCAGGTCAAGGCGATGAAGGTCGACGGCCCGCGCAAATTGTTCGCAATGGGCTTCCTCACCAATCTGCTGAATCCGAAGATCGCGATGCTCTATCTGGCGCTGCTGCCGCAGTTCATCGATCCCGCCGGCGGCAGCGTGCTGACGCAGTCGCTCGCGCTCGGCTCGATCCAGATCGTGATCAGCGTCAGCGTCAACGCGATGATCGCGCTCGCCGCCGGCTCGATCGCGGTGTTCCTCGGCACCCGCCCGACCTGGCTCCTGGTGCAGCGCTGGCTGATGGGCACCGTGCTCGCAGGGCTTGCGATGAAGATGGCGCTTGAAGCGCGGCGGGCCTAATAAGTACCCTCTCCCCTTGTGGGAGAGGATGGCACAATCGAGCGGAGCGAGATGAAGCCGGGTGAGTTTGCATCCGCGGAGAGAACTCCCTCATCCGGCTCGCATCTTTCGGACGCGGCGGATCACAATAAGCGGCGCTCGATGAGCTTCTTGACTAGGTCCTCGGTGGTGATGATGGGCACAGTTGCACCGTCAAAAGCGGCAAATAGGCGCTTTGTCGCTTCATCGACAAATTGAGGAAGAGCTGAAAGCGGCGTCTCAAGCGGGAATTGAACGCACGTTTCGACAACGTCATCGTGCGCTTTGCCACCATCCCGAAAGATGTATTGCTGGTTTGCCCAATTGGTCAGCGATCTACCTGATAGCTGGTGCCACCGGAAGGCAAAACCAAGAGTAGTTTTCTCCGGCTCGCAGCCCAAAGCTTTCGACAGCGCAATGCCGACCGCCATTGCTTCTGCCACTCGCAAGATCATTAGCGTCGGATCGAGTACACGGCCCGGCCGAATTCGGGCAGGCACGCCATCATCCTGTAAAAGCCGGTGAAGAAAGAACTCACCTTTAGGGTCAAGGCGCGCAAAATCGATGTGGTCCGAAAATTCCGGTGACGCGGACACGACGAGGTATTCAAATGCGTCCTCCCGCACCTTCGTGCGATTCTCTGCATCGGACATCGTTCTAGCGTCCATCCAGATAGGCCATCCAGTATACCGAGGATTGCTGACAGCTAAGCGATCTAGGACCTCCTGATTGGCGATGGCGTTCTGCCGAGGTGGATCAACGACGAGGGCAACACTCCAAAAGGCGCGGCCGACAAGTGGCTTCTCCTCGGCAGAAAGCTTCCGATTTTTTATGCGCTCTTTGTATCGGCTTTCACCCGCATCTATGACGCTCAACGCTCGATCACAGAGCGTGGGTGCCTGTGGCTGGCTCGTCGAAAACTTCAACAATGAACCTAAATCAAGCCCCGGCAAATGGCGGCGAATGAACCGTCCTACGTCCGCTTCTCGATTATCAAAGCAAATCTCAACTATTTCTGGCCAATCGCGTGCTAGCGCCTCAGTGGTACTTACAGTGCCATTCGATGAAAGTGACCGGAAATAGACGGTATTGTTTCTTATCAGGATTTGCGAACCGTCTTTCAACTCGCGTTTAGCCGCGACAGGTACTTTGACGCCGGATGGCACGGATAGCACTGGGTACGATGCCCCCTGGCGTTCGCTCCAATTCACCGTGACCTCAAATGGCTCAGAGGCATATTTTGAGATTATCCCCTGAATGACATCGACATGGAAAAGCGCCTCAGCGTTCGCTGGTCGCTTGGCCGTATCTGGCGTCAAGGTCTTGTCGTCGAAGCCGATAACAAAAAAGCCCCCATTACGATTGCGAAGCGCCATTGCTCCCTTAGCGATTTTTGCAATTCCTGCGGGCTGCGTCGGATCAATCCAAGTCTTGATCTCCACCGTTAAGCTCTCAGAGGGTGATGCGACTATTGCATCGACCACTGACTTTTCTGCCATGTAAATTTCCGTCCTTTGGCCAGGAGTTCGCTATCGCCTCATCGGAAAGGGCGGCATTCAAGCGTAGCACCGCCGCTCGCGCAAGGTGCATCATTCCTCTGCCACAGCTATTGTGATCCACGGATCGCGCGCCGCCCAACCCGCGATGTGCGCGAAAACTTCATCAAGTGCGTGCAGCGAGCCGAGCACCTCGCCGGTCAGCCCGCGAGCGGCGAGTAAGACAGACAGCATGGTCCGTCATCCCGGCCTTCGCGCTTTCAATTTGTCGCGCTGCCGTGCGGCCATCGCCGACAGAAAGTTTGGAGCTTCCAGATCGGTAAGACTATAACTGTGGTCGTAACCCTCGATCTCTCTTGGGCGCGCAGCAATTCTTACGTTGTCCGCAAACGTGCAAAGATAGATCTGTTTCGACTTCCAGAACCAACGTTCTTCGGCAATGCCGGTTACAATACCTGGCTGCCCCTCTTTCACAGGCCCAAAATTCCGAACTGCAATAACCCTTGCGCCGATCTCTAGAGATGTAGTGCTCATTGGTTGTTCCGCGCACCCCTATCAGGGCACTGACCTGACCATAGCAGGTTAAGTCGAGTACCATTTCCCACCAGTATCAGCGGAATTTCTGTTTTTGCACAGGCAATACATTCCGAACGACCGTAGATTGATGTTGCTAAGTTATTTCCACTACTGACTTTCCCACGGGGGAGAAGGGAAGAGCGCCCACCGCCCCTCAATCCAGCTTCGCTTCCATCCCGCGCTTGGTCGCGGGGCGGGCCATCAGCGTCTCATACCAGCGCTTGACGTTGGGGAAGTCTGATAGCTCGACCTTGTGGCGCGGATGGCGCCAGGCCCAGCCGAGGATGGCGAAATCGGCAACCGAGAGCTCGCCGGCGACGAAGTCGCGGCCATCCAGCCTGCGATCCAGCACGCCATAGAGCCGTCGCGTCTCGGCCATGTAGCGCTTCAGGCCGTAGGCGCGGTCCTGCTCGTTCTCCAGCGCGATGAAATGATGCACCTGGCCCGGCATCGGGCCGAAACCGCCCATCTGCCACATCAGCCATTCATAGACCGGAATCCGCTCGGCGAGCGGTTTCGGCAGGAACTTGCCGGTCTTCTCGCCGAGATAGAGCAGGATCGCGCCGGACTCGAAGATGCTGACCGGCTTGCCGCCGGGACCATCGGGATCGACGATCGCCGGGATCTTGTTGTTCGGGCTGATCGCGAGGAAGGCGGGCGCCATCTGCTCGCCCTTGCCGATGTTCACCGGGATCACCTTGTAGGGCAGCCCCATCTCCTCCAGCGCCACCGAGATCTTGAGGCCATTGGGCGTGTTCCAGGTGTGCAGCTCGATGGTCATTTCCGCTTCCCGTGCAAGTGTTTGGCAGAGTGTTTGGTGCCTGCTTACGGGGATTGGAACGGCCGCACAACCGCGCTTTCCGGAAAGCTCGCCCGCGGAAATCGCGGCATGGGCGCTGTTGACGGCCCGATTTCCGCGCTGGAATGTGCCGGTCAGCGTGGATAGATTGCCGCCCGCCTCAAACCCTCAAGGGAAAAGTCTTTGTCCAAATCAGCCTCCCGCGCCCGCCTCGCCGAGATCATCCGCAAGCGCTCGTTCGGCCGCGGCGAGATCACGTTGGCGTCGGGCCGCAAGAGCGACTTCTATTTCAACCTGAAGCCGACGATGCTCGATCCCGAGGGCGCAGCGCTGCTCGCCGAGCTCACTTACGAGGCGCTGAAGGACGACAAGCTCGATTTCGTCGGCGGGCTGGAGATGGGCGCGGTGCCGCTCGCCGGCGCGATCGCGCAGCTGTCCTGGCTGAAGGGTCATCCGATCGCGGCCTTCTTCGTGCGCAAGAAGCCGAAGGAGCACGGCGCGCGGCTCGCGGTGGAAGGCCTCGCCAAGGGCGAGAGCCTGGCCGGCAAGCGCATCGTGATCGTCGAGGACGTCACCACGACCGGCGGCTCGGCGCTGAAGGCGGTGGAAGCGGTGCGCGAGGCCGGCGGCGAGATCGCGCTGGTCTTCACCATGGTCGACCGCGAGGAAGGCGCCACCGAAACGTTCGCCGAGGCCGGCCTGCCGTTCCGCGCGCTGTACAAGGCCGGCGAGTTCCTGAAGGACTGAGGTTCTTTCGCAGCCGTCGCGGCCAGATGCATAGGCCGCGCCATCCCCGTTTCTTGTGACGCCGTCACGCCCGATCAATCGCTCGTTTACCATCCCACCGTAGGGTGAATCCGCCGGGGCACCTTGCCGCGGCGCGTCGGGTGGAGTTGGCGTTGCGTACAGAGTTGAGTGATCGGCGCGTGCGGCGCTGCGTGATGCTTGCCGCCGCAGCCATTGCGGGTTCCGTCCTGGTCGTGCCCGCTCCCGTCTCGGCCGAAGGGCTGTTCGACTTGTTCTTCGGCGGTGCCCAGAAGCAGCAGGGCCGGCAGGCTCCGCCGCAGGCCAATTTCTTCGCCGATCCGTTCGGCCTCAACCAGCAGCCGGAACGGCAGCAGTCCGCGCCCGCCTCGGCGCCGCGCGTCGCGGGTTCCGGACCGGCCTATTGCGTGCGCAGCTGCGATGGCAAATATTTTCCGCTGACGATGCGCGGCAACGCGACGCCGGCGCAGCTCTGCCAGGCGTTCTGTCCGGCGAGCGCCACCAAGGTCTATTACGGCAGCCATATCGACAGCTCCGCATCGAGCACCGGCGAGCGCTACACCGACAGCGAGAATGCCTTCGCCTATCGCAAGGCGCTGCGCGCCGACTGCACCTGCAACGGCCGCGACCCGGCGGGGCTCGCCCCGGTCGATCTCGCGCTCGATGCCTCGCTGAAAGCCGGCGACGTGATCGCGACCACCGACGGTCTCGTCGCCTATACCGGCGTCCGCGTCGGCAACGAGCAGTCGTTCGACTTCACGCCGGTCGCGTCCTATCCCGGGCTCACCGCAGCGGTCCGCGCGCGGCTCGGCGAAATGAAGGTTGCGCCCGTCAGCGCCGAACTCGCGAGCGACGCGCCGCTGCCGGAGACCGGCCGCGATGTCGCGCCGTCGTCCGTCGCGCCGAAGGGCAACGCGGCAAAGTCCGGCAAGCGCGCCG
This sequence comes from Bradyrhizobium sp. WCU1, assembly GCF_053474805.1. Lineage (NCBI taxonomy): Bacteria > Pseudomonadati > Pseudomonadota > Alphaproteobacteria > Hyphomicrobiales > Nitrobacteraceae > Bradyrhizobium > Bradyrhizobium sp. WCU1. Next base: position 4,181,202 of record NZ_CM130280.1, on the reverse strand, counting down.
AGGCGAATTAACGCGCCACGATCACGCCGATAACGTTCGGCGCGGCCAGGTATTTCTCCTCGATCGCGGCCCGCGCGGCGGCGCGGTTCTCCGGGTTGAGGAGCCCGCGCTTCTCGGCGAGGATCATCCAGCAATAGCCCCACCAATCCGTCAGCATGCCGTGATCGTCGACCAGGTCGTAGCCCTGCTCGGCGGCGAACAGGCGCGCATGCGCCTCGTCGAGCGAATCGAGCCAGGCGTGATCCTCGAGCGAAAACAGCTCGTCGCTGAAATCATCCGTGGTGTAGCCCCAGATCGACATGCAGACCGCGTTGAACTCGCGATCGAGCTGATCGTCGTCGATCGGCTGGCGCCGCGAGACCTGGTGCAGTCGCGACAGCGAGCGGGCGAAATCCGCGATGCGGGTGAGAGCGAACTGATCGAAGGCGATGGTGGACATGTAGTCCTCGCGAAGGCTGGGAGACCCTAGATATTGTATCGGCGCAGCGCCGAATCATGATGATATATCAAAGACTTGCTAAAGTGTTCTTAATTCGTTCTAGTTGGTTTGCAAATTATCTGCAACGTCGCCCCGGCGAAGGCCGGGGCCCATAACCACCGCAATCCGACATCTCACGTGAGAGGTGCCGCAAAATGAACGCCACAGTCTATTACGTCTACATTCTCGCGAGCCGTCGCCACGGGACACTCTACATCGGCGTCACCAACGATCTTCTCAATCGGCTGACGCTCCATCGCTCCGGACGCGGCTCGCAATTCGTCAAGAAGTACGGCGTCACACGTCTGGTTTACACGGAGGCCTACGCTTCACCGCAGGAGGCGATCGCGCGGGAAAAAGCGCTCAAGGAATGGCGCCGCGACTGGAAGATTCGCCTGATCGAGCAAGACAATCCGGAGTGGGGCGACCTGTCCCACCTTCTCTGATGGCTGTGGTTATGGGCCCCGGCCTTCGCCGGGGCGACGAATTTGCGGTGACTGTCTTCGCCTCATGAAAAGGCGGCCGCAATGAAACTGCCAGCCCCCCAAAAGCAATTCGGGCCGCTGACTTAAGTCAGCGGCCCGTTGAAAATGGCTTCGAAATGAAATGCGTCGGAGCTAAAATATGTGCCCGCCCCACGAGCGACTGCTCTGGTTGTAAAGACCTCGTTAAACCTTGGAAATCCGTATCATCACGGTGTTTCCGACCCGCGCATGAAGCCGCGTTGCGCGGTGTTCAATTCGCCGACAGCAACCTGTCGCCGCAAGCGTTCGCGTCAAACTTGCCGCCGCATTGTCGCTTGATGGCGGCGCAGCGCGCGGCCGGCAAAATTGTCGCAAAATCTCGGCGCTCACGGACGACGACAGCACTGCAACCAGCAGGCCCGAATGCCTGAAATCGGCCCGGTCCTTGCATAAAATCGCGGCAGGTGCGGTGCATGGCGGCTCTCGACGGTTTCGGTTGCAGCGCAACGCGCGTATCATTGCGGTGAGTTTGAACGGCGGGGATTGGCGTTGCAGGAACAGACAAACTACCCGGCACTGAACCAGCCGATCGACGAGCTGGCGCTGACCGAGATCAAGGGTGCGATCCTGGCCAAGCTGCGGCTTGCGATCGGCAAGGACGCCACTGTTGCGACCAGGCGCGACTGGTACAAGGCGGCGACGCTGGCGCTGCGCGACCGCATCGTGCACCATTGGCTGACCGCCGAGAAGCAGAGCTACGATGCCGGCGCCAAGCGCGTCTACTATCTCTCGCTCGAATTCCTGATCGGCCGGCTGTTCACCGACGCGCTGAACAATATGGGACTGCTGCCGCTGTTCGAGGCCGCGCTCGGCGACCTCGGTGTCGATCTCTCGGACCTGCGCAAATGCGAGCCGGACGCCGCGCTCGGCAATGGCGGCCTCGGGCGGCTCGCGGCCTGCTTCATGGAGAGCATGGCGACGCTGGCGATCCCCGCAACCGGCTACGGCATCCGCTACGATTTCGGTCTGTTCCGCCAGATCATGAACCAGGGCTGGCAGCAGGAATATCCCGACGAATGGCTGGCGTTCGGCAACCCCTGGGAATTCCAGCGGCCGGAGGTGGTCTACAACGTCCATTTCGGCGGCCATGTCGAGCATGTCGACGACCGCGGCCGCGACTGCGCCACCTGGCATCCGGCGGAAACCGTCGAGGCGATGGCCTACGACACGCCGATCGTGGGCTGGCGCGGCCAGCACGTCAACGCGCTGCGGCTGTGGTCGGCGCATGCGCCCGACCCGCTCAAGCTCGACGTCTTCAACACCGGCGACTACGTCTCGGCCAGCGCCGAGCAGGCGCGCGCGGAGGCGATCTGCAAATTCCTCTACCCGAACGACGAGAGTGCGGCGGGCCGCGAGCTGCGGCTGCGCCAGGAATATTTCTTCGTCTCGGCCTCGTTGCAGGATCTCATCAACCGCCATCTCGCCTCCGACGGCGGCCTGCGCAATCTCGCGCAGAAGGCGGCGGTGCAGCTCAACGACACCCATCCGAGCCTCGCCGTCACCGAGCTGATGCGCATCCTGGTCGACCTGCACAATTTCCGCTGGGACGAGGCCTGGAAGATTACGGTAGCAACCCTGTCCTACACCAACCACACGCTGCTGCCGGAGGCGCTCGAGACCTGGCCGGTCGAACTGTTCGAGCGGCTGTTGCCGCGGCATCTCGAGATCATCTACCGCATCAACGTGGCGCATCTCGCGCTCGCCGAGGAGCGCTTCCCGGGCGACATCGAGTATCGTGCGTCGGTCTCGCTGATCGACGAACGCAGCGGCCGCCGGGTGCGGATGGGCCAACTCGCCTTCGTCGGCTCGCATCGCATCAACGGCGTCTCGGCGATGCATTCCGACCTGATGAAGGAGACCGTGTTCCACGATCTGCATCATCTCTATCCCCAGCGCATCACCAACAAGACCAACGGCATCACCTTCCGCCGCTGGCTGATGCTGGCCAATCCGCGGCTGACCGCGCTGTTGCGCGAGACCTGCGGCGAAGCCGTGCTCGACGACTTCTCGCTGCTCGATCGGCTCGAGGCGCATTCGAGCGACCTCGAATTCCAGAAGCGGTTCCGCGACGTCAAGCATCACAACAAGCTGGCGCTGGCGCGGCTGATCGGCGAGCGCAACCACGTCAAGGTCGACCCGTCGGCGCTGTTCGACGTGCAGATCAAGCGCATCCACGAATACAAGCGGCAGCTGCTCAACATCCTGGAGACGATCGCGCTGTATCACGCGATGAAGGACGACCCGGCCGCAAACTGGGTGCCGCGGGTAAAAATCTTCGCCGGCAAGGCGGCGGCGAGCTATCGCTACGCCAAGCTGATCATCAAGCTGATCAACGACGTCGCCGAGGTGGTCAACAACGACGCCTCGCTCGGCGGCAGGCTGAAGGTGGTCTTCCTCGCCGACTACAATGTTAGCCTTGCCGAGGTGATCATTCCGGCCGCCGATCTCTCCGAGCAGATCTCGACCGCCGGCATGGAGGCCTCCGGCACCGGCAACATGAAGCTCGCGCTGAACGGCGCGCTGACCATCGGCACGCTCGACGGCGCCAATATCGAGATCCGCGACGCGGTCGGCCCCGAGAACATCGCGATTTTCGGGCTGGAGGCCGGCGACGTCATGGTCCGCCGCAAGCAGGGGCTCGATGCCAGTGACGTGATCCGCAAATCGCCGCGGCTCGAGCGCGCGATCCGCGCCATCGAGAGCGGCGAGTTCTCGCCGGGCGATGCCGCGCGCTTCGCCTCGATCGGGCACGCGCTGCGCTATCTCGACCACTACATGGTCTCCGCCGACTTCGATTCCTACTACGATGCGCAACGCGGCATCGACGCCCGCTGGCAGGTGCCGCCGGCCTGGACCCGCGCCTCGATCCTCAACGTGGCGCGCATGGCGTGGTTCTCCTCCGACCGCACCATCCGCGAATACGCCGAGGACATCTGGCACGTTCCAGTGCATCCGAGCGCCGCGCCGCAGCTGGGTAACCAGCGCGAGGCGAAGGGGTAATCCCGGGGCACGGAAATCGATTACGTGCGACATCATTGAATTCGGCGCGACGGCCCGCGATATTCATTGTGAACGCACGCCGTCGTTGCGAGGAGCGAAGCGACGAGCAATCCACCCATCCGGATATGCGGCACGCTGGATTGCTTCGCCGCGCATTTTCGATCCAAGGATTTACATGCTCACCAAGACCCCGCACCTTTTCGATGAAGCCACCGCCGTGACTGCCGGCGACAGCCGCTGGCAGGGACGCACCAGCCCGGATTACTGGGCCTTCGTCGGCCCGTTCGGCGGCTGCACAGCGGCGACCATCCTGCGCGCGTTGATGCAGCATCCGCAGCGCGCGGGCGATCCGCTGGCGCTGACGGTCAATTACTGCGCGCCGGTCGCCGAGGGCGTGTTCGATCTCGATGTCCGCCTGGTCAAGGCCAACCGCTCGAGCCAGCATTGGTCGGTCGAGATGACGCAAGGCGGCGGTGAGGTCACGACGCTGGCGACCGCGGTGTTCGCTGAGCGTCGCCCCTCCTGGTCGCACCAGCCGGCGCAATTTCCGGGCGCCGTGCCGTTCGAGCAGCTGCGGCCCTATCCGAAGCTCGCGATGACCTGGCCCAACCAGTACGATTTCCGCTTCGCCGAGGGCGAGCCGAAATTCGCCGGTGGCGGCGGTGCAAAGGTGCCGTCGAGCCCCTATTCGAAGCTGTGGATTGCCGACCGCGTGCCGCGCAAGCTCGACGCGCTGTCGCTGATGTCGATGTCGGATGCGTTCTTCGGCCGCGTCTTCCACGCCCGGCATGAGCTGGTGCCGTTCGGCACGGTGTCGCTGACGACCTATTTCCACGCCGACGCGGCCGACCTCGATGCCGAGGATACCACCCGCGTGCTCGCCACGGCCGACGCAAAGACCTTCCACAAGAGCTATGGCGACCAGCACGGCGAATTGTGGTCGCCCTCCGGCCGCCTGCTCGCCACCACGACGCAGATCGCCTATTTCAAGGCGTAGCGTTTTCGAGCGAAGTGGGTACCGGTTCGCGTGAAGAAAACGCGTCAAGTCAAGGCGTAGTCAAATATCCACATTGGTCTGCTGGGACCGCATTGCCTATTTCAAGGGTTGGGGGAACATTGGCGCGTCGCTTCTGTTCCACACCCTTGGGAGCACTGCCGCATGTCCGAAGCCGACACTTCGAAGCCCTCGCGCATCGCGCTGCTTGGCGTTCCCATCGAGATCGGCGCATCGCAGCCCGGTCCGCTGATGGGACCGGACGCGCTGCGCACCGCAGGCATCGCGCGCCTGCTCGAGCAGCTCGACTTCCAGGTCGACGACCACGGCAACCTTGCGATCCCGGCTGTGGTCGCCGACGGCCCGGTGCCGGCCAACACCAAGTTCTATGACGAGGTGAAGACCTGGACCCGCGCGGTCTCCGAGCGCGCCTACTGGCTGGCGCATTCCGGCGCGATCCCGATCTTCATGGGCGGCGATCACTCGCTGTCGATGGGGTCGATCAACGGCGTTGCCCGCTACTGGAAAGAGAGAGACCGGCCGCTGTTCGCGCTGTGGGTCGACGCCCATGCCGACTACAACACACCGGCCACGACCATCACCGGCAACATGCACGGCATGTCGGCGGCGTTCCTGTGCGGCGAGGACGGGCTGGACGACCTGCTGGGCGGATTGCCTCGCGCCTCGATCCCATCGGATCAGCTGGCGCTGATCGGCACCCGGTCGGTCGATCCGCTGGAGCGCAAGCTGCTGCGGCAACGCAACGTCTCGATCGCGGACATGCGCCAGATCGACGAGTTCGGCGTCGCTGTGCTGACCCGCCGCGTCATCGAACGCGTCAAGGCCAAGAACGGCGTGCTGCATGTCTCGTTCGACGTCGACTTCCTCGATCCCGACATCGCGCCGGGCGTCGGCACCACGGTTCCGGGCGGCGCGACCTATCGGGAAGCGCATCTCATCATGGAGCTGCTGCATGATTCCGGGCTGGTGCGCTCGCTCGATATCGTCGAGCTCAATCCGTTCCTCGACGAGCGCGGCCGCACCGCGCGCGTCGCGGTCGAACTGACCGGCAGCCTGTTCGGGCTTCAGATCACCGACAGGCAGACGCCGAGCAACGCGGTGCTGCCGGAGATGGGCGAGTAGCGGAATAACACACTCGATGTCGTCCCGGCGAAGGCCGGGACCCATACTCCGCAGCGGATGTTGTGGGTGGGACTCGTCATTCCGCCGACGCGCAACAATGACTATCGGTGGTTATGGGTCCCGGCCTTCGCCGGGACGACAGCGGAATATTTGGCGAGCCGACTAGGCAAACAAAAAGGCGGCCACGAAGGCCGCCCTTTCCAATCGCGTATCGTTTGCGCGGCTTACTCCGCCGCGAGCTTCACTTCCGGCGCGGCGGCGCGGACTTCGGCGTCGACCTGCGCTTCGAACTTGGCGAAGTTCTTCTGGAACATGCCGACCAGCGCACGCGCGGTCTTGTCGAACTCGGCCTTGTCGGCCCAGGTCTTGATCGGATCGAGGATGTGCGGCTCGACGCCCGGCAACGAGGTCGGCACCGCGAAGCCGAAATACTTGTCAGTGCGGAAGTCGGCGTTGCGCAAGCTGCCGTTCAGCGCCGCGGTGAGCAGCGCGCGGGTCACCTTGATCGGCATGCGGCGGCCGGTGCCGTACTTGCCGCCGGTCCAGCCGGTGTTGACCAGCCAGCAATCGACATCGTGTTTTGCAATCAGCTCGCGGAGCAGATTGCCGTAGACCGACGGATCGCGCGGCAGGAACGGCGAGCCGAAGCAGGTCGAGAATTCCGGCTGCGGCTCGTTGCCGAGACCACGCTCGGTGCCGGCGACCTTCGCGGTGTAGCCGGACAGGAAGTGATACATCGCCTGCGCCGGCGTCAGCTTGGCGATCGGCGGCATCACGCCGAAGGCGTCGGCCGCGAGCATCACCACGTTCTTCGGATGCGGCGCGCGGCCGGTGCGCGAGGCGTTCGGGATGAAATCGAGCGGATAGGCCGAGCGGGTGTTCTCGGTCTTCGAGCCGTCGTCGAAGTCAGGCACGCGATCATTGACGCCGAGCACGACGTTCTCCAGCACCGCGCCGAAGCGCTTGCTGGCGGCATAGATCTCCGGTTCGGCCTCGCCCGACAGCTTGATGCACTTGGCGTAGCAGCCGCCTTCGAAATTGAAGACGCCGTCCTCGCTCCAGCCATGCTCGTCGTCGCCGATCAGCGTGCGCTTCGGATCGGCGGACAGCGTGGTCTTGCCGGTGCCGGACAGGCCGAAGAAGATCGCGGTGTCGCCGTCGGGGCCGACATTGGCCGAGCAGTGCATCGGCATCACGCCCTTCTCGGGCAGGTAGAAGTTCAGCGTGGTGAACACGCTCTTCTTCATTTCGCCGGCATAATAAGACCCGCCGATCAGGACGATCTTGCGGGCGAAATCGATCGCGACGACGTTCTCCGACTTGCAGCCGTGACGTTTCGGATCGGCGCGGAAGCTCGGCAGATCGATGATCGTGAGCTCCGGCACGAAGCCCGCGAGCTCGGACGTCTCAGGACGAATGAGCAGCGTGCGGATGAACAGAGAGTGCCAGGCGAGCTCGGTGAAGACGCGCGTCTTGATGCGATGCTTCGGATCGGCGCCGCCATAGAGGTCCTGCGCGAACAGCGTCATGCCTTCGGCATGCTTGATGAAGTCGGCATGCAGCGTTGCGAACTGCTCCGAGGTGATCGACTGGTTGCCGGCCCACCACATGCTCTTGTCGGTCAGGCCGTCGCGGACCGTGAACTTGTCCTTCGGGCTGCGGCCGGTGAACTCACCGGTGTCAGCGCAAAGCGCGCCATCGGCCGAGAGCACCGCTTCGCCATTGCGCAACGCGTGCTCGTAGAGCTGCGGCGCACCATAGTTCCAATGCACGCCCTTGAGATTTTTTAAGCCGAATTTGTCGGCGCCGAAGGCACCGTTATGCACGCCCGTCTCTTGCACGAAGCACCTCCTCGAACCCGCGTATCCTTGTTCGCGCGAATGTCGCTAGTCGCGCCCCGTCGCGGTGATGACCGTCATCAGAATATAGCCTCTCGGCCCCGGTCCGGCGACCTAATAGTGGGGATCGCCGGGCTTGCCAAGCCAGTCGATCGGCTTTTGGTTTATTCCAACAGGGGTACATCATCCGGCGCAAATACCGCAGCGCGAAACCCTTTCGCTTCGCTTTCGCTTTCGTATTGTTTTCACCGCGTTCGAGCGACGTTTCGCCGCTTTCCCGCTGCGAACGAGGCCTTGCGATGCACAAAGAGTGCCAGCGATTAGCGTGTGCGTTCGCCGATTGCTGCATAAGACAAGGGGAATGCCGGGTATGCGTTTCGCGCTGAGGATGTGTCGTTGCAATGGACTGCCGCGAGTTGACGCTGCGCTGCGCTGCCGAGGACGTCGCCCACGATCGTGGTGCACGTGGATCGAGCTGCGTTCGGTTGAGCTCAGCATGCTTCGTCGAAGCTGGGTGAGTTCAATGCCCGGCATCGGCCAATGTTCCGCAACGCCCTTTGGACAGATCGCGGGCCGTTACGATCGATGGTAACGCAATCAACATCTGACGCCCGCGTGTCGTCGCGGCCTGAGCCCCGGGGTCCGAATGATTTTCCGATGCTGCAGAAAATCCCACATGCGCATCGAGCCGATCAGCGATGACGTGCCGCGCCGGGACCGAATTGATCGCGCTATCAAAAGCCCCGCACGCAGCCTCTGCCTGCACGCATCATGCGACACGATGCCTCGCCAGGCGCAGCACCATCGTCGGCGCCGCCAGCGCGCATTCCCCTAGCCCTTGGCCCGCGCTTCGCCGGCGAGCCGCACCAGCATCTTGCGCAGCTCGGTGCCGTTGCTGACCCGCTCGGGGAAATCGAGCCGCAGCGTGGCGCGGCCGGCCTGCATGTCCATGCCGTCGGGGTCGCAGCCGGTGCACAGCCAATCGGCGCTGTCGGCGCCGAGCAGCCGCGTGGCGTAGAGGTTCATCGCCTCGCGGTGGTCCTCGTTCATGTGCGCCACCGCGCCCGGCTCGGCCTCCAGCAGCGCCTCGGCGCCGCCGAGATCGGTCAGGAATTGGGCGGGCTTGAGGTCGACGATGCGGCCGAACCCGGCGACCAGATGGGCGCCGCTCGGCCGGATCACGAAGAACGAAAAATCCTTAAATTCTACAAAGACTTCCGCCGACGGCTGGGCAGCGAGATAACGCCGTTGGGCGAGCTCACGCCCGGCCTCGGCGACCTCCTCGGCCTTTCCCGCCAGCATGATCCGGGCGCCCTCCAAGGGATCGCCCTCGGCACGCTCGTCCAGCATCAGGGACACCCGGCTGTCGGCCAGGATGTTCCTGGTGTGCAGCGCCAGCCGGGAAATCAGCAGGATCGGCGAGCCGTCCGGATGGCTGGCGAGGTTGACCAGGGAGCAATAGGGATCGCCGGAGCCGGCCGTCAGCGTGGCGAGCGCGCCCTGGCGGCTGCGCCGAAGCAGCGAGCGGGCAAGGTGGGCAGGATCGAAGTCGGTGGTCGGTTGCATAGGCCTGTCGGGTCATTTTGAGGGCGAATCGGGCCGGTTCCGCATGAAAAAAGGGCCTGTTTTCATGGTCTCAGGGTGGTATATGGGGTCCATCGCATGGGTCGCAGAAGCGTATTTTTTGCGGAACTCGGTCACACTTCAGCCCAGCTTGCATTGCTCGTTGACCGCGTTCGAAGCCCATTTCCACGGCGCGTCGCCCGAGTGCCCGCCGTTTAAGCCACTCTCATTGTGAAAGCAGCTCATGCCCACAATCGCCCTGGTCGACGACGACCGCAACATTCTCACTTCGGTCTCGATCGCGCTTGAAGCCGAAGGCTACCGCATCATGACCTACACGGACGGTGCGTCGGCGCTGGATGGGTTTCGCACGTCGCCCCCCGATCTTGCGATCCTCGATATCAAGATGCCGCGCATGGACGGCATGGAAACGCTGCGCCGGCTGCGCCAGAAGTCCGACCTGCCGGTGATCTTCCTCACCTCGAAGGACGAAGAGATCGACGAATTGTTCGGCCTGAAAATGGGCGCCGACGATTTCATCCGCAAGCCGTTCTCGCAGCGCCTCTTGGTCGAACGCGTCAAGGCCGTGCTCCGCCGCGGCCAGCCCAAGGACCCGACTGCCGCGCCGAAGGAGCCGGACGCCCGCGCGCTCGACCGCGGCCTGCTGCGGATGGATCCGGAGCGCCACACCTGCACCTGGAAGAACGAGCCAGTGACGCTCACCGTGACCGAATTCCTGATCCTGCAGGCGCTCGCCACCCGCCCCGGCGTGGTGAAGAGCCGCAACGCGCTGATGGACGCGGCCTATGACGACCAAGTCTATGTCGACGACCGCACCATCGACAGCCACATCAAGCGGCTGCGCAAGAAGTTCAAGGTGGTCGACGACGACTTCGAGATGATCGAGACGCTGTACGGCGTCGGCTATCGCTTCAAGGAAGCCTGATCTGCGCTTCCCGGGCGGCTTGTTGACTGACAGGCTCCGCACGGCTGAGGTAAGCTCGGGCCATCAAATGCTTCGCGGGACGACATCCATACCAACCGGCAGCTTTGCCAGTGCTTGATCGAACGCAGCTCGAGCAGGGCCTGAACACCGAGGACGCCTCACAGCTCCTCGATCACGAGGCCGTGGCCGACGATCCGACGGAGAAAGGCTGGCGCCGGCCGCTCGGCTGGCTGCGCCGCGCCGGCCAGTTCTTCTTCGCGCTGTCGTTCTCGAGCCTGACGCGCCGCATCGTCTCGCTCAACCTCGCCGGTCTCGTCGCGCTGGTCGCGAGCATCCTCTATCTGTCGCAATTCCGCGCCGGCCTGATCGAGGCCCGCACCCAGAGCCTGCTGGTCTATGCCGAGATCATCTCGGAGGCGATCGCGGCGTCTGCGACCGTCGAAGGCAACACCGTCACCATCGATCCCGACCGGCTGCTCGACCTCAAGCCCGGCGAGAGCTTCGGCCAGCCGGATGAATCGGCTGACTTCCCGATCAATCCCGAACGCGTCGCGCCGATCCTGCGCCGCCTGATCGCGCCGACCAAGACGCGGGCCCGCATCTTCGACCGCGACGGCGGCCTGATCCTCGACAGCCGCAACCTGTTCGCGCGCGGCGACGTGCTGCGCATGGAGCTGCCGCCGCCGTCCGAGAAGCCGTCGCTGTATGAGACGACCAAGGCCACCATCAAGACCTGGCTCAACCGCGGCGACCTGCCGATCTACCGCGAGCTCGGCCCCGAGGGCGGCAAGGGCTACTCCGAAGTCGCGCAATCGCTCGAGGGCATGAAGGGCAGCGCCGTGCGCGTCACCGACCGCGGCGCGATCATCGTGTCCGTTGCGGTTCCGGTGCAGCATTTCCGCGCCGTGCGCGGCGCATTGATGCTGACGACGCAGGGCGACGACATCGACCAGCTGGTGATGTCGGAGCGCCTCGCCATTCTCAAGATCGGCGGGGTCGCCTCCGCCGTCATGATCATGCTGTCGCTCTTGCTCGCGAGCACGATCGCGGGCCCGGTGCGGCGGCTTGCCGAAAGCGCCGAGCGCGTCCGTCACCGCATCCAGACCCGCGTCGAGATTCCCGACTTCACCGGGCGGCGCGACGAGATCGGCCATCTCTCCGGCGCGCTGCGCGACATGACCAACGCGCTGTACAGCCGCATTGAAGCGATCGAGATGTTCGCCGCCGATGTCGCCCATGAGCTGAAGAACCCGCTGACCTCGCTGCGCTCGGCGGTCGAGACGCTGCCCTTGGCGCGCAACGAGAACAGCCGCGCACGGCTGCTCGCCGTGATCGAGCATGACGTTAAGCGGCTCGACCGCCTGATCTCCGACATATCAGATGCAAGCCGGCTCGATGCCGAAATGCAGCGCCAGGATATGGCGCCGGTCGATCTGCGCCGGCTGCTGACGACGCTGACCAGCGTCGCCAATGAGACAAGGCTCGGCCACGACGTCGCCGTCGAGGTCCGCTTCGAGGGCCGTGGACCGACCGACACGCTCTCGGTGCCCGGCCATGATTCCCGGCTCGGCCAGGTGATCTCGAACCTGCTGTCGAACGCGCAATCATTCTCCAAGCCGGGCGACAAGGTGCGCATCGTCTGCCGCCGCACCCGCGGCGAGGTCGAGATCGTGGTCGACGATGACGGGCCCGGCATCGGCGAGGACGCGCTGGAGCGGATCTTCGAGCGCTTCTACACCGACCGGCCGCACCAGGGCTTTGGCCAGAACTCCGGCCTCGGGCTCTCGATCTCCAAGCAGATCATCGAAGCGCACGGCGGACGGATCTGGGCGGAGAACCGCCCCGGCCCCGCGGACGAAGACGGCAAGCCAACAGTGGCCGGCGCACGCTTCGTGGTCAGGCTGCCGACCCTATGAGCGACAATTCAAGCGTGCACGCATCCGCCGTTCTGGTCGGCGAGCGTGCGGTGCTGATCCGCGGCCCGTCGGGCGCCGGCAAGTCGCGCCTGGCCTTCGATCTGATTCTCGCCGGGCGCACCGGAGCCCTGCCGCCGGCCATTTTGGTGGGGGATGACCGTGTCCATCTCGACACAGCCGGCGAACAATTGTGGGTGCGTCCGGTGCGGCAATTGGCCGGTCTGATCGAGATCCGGGGCCTCGGAATCCGCCATTGTCCGTTCGCGGACGAGGCCGTGCTCGGCCTGGTCGTCGACCTTGCCGCCGGAGATGCCGAGCGGCTGCCGCCCCCCGAGGCGCTCCAGGCTCGGCTTAATGGTGTTTTGATACCGCGAATTCCCGTTGCGGCAGGCTTCCAACCCCTGCCGCTGGTTGTCGCTGCGCTGACGACAACCTGAAAGTTCATCGTCCCGTAATCTTGCGGCCAATTGTGGGAAGGGAATTGGTAACCATATCACATCCACAATCGCGTCGGATTTTGCCGGCGCAGCCTCCCCTCTCTACCGCCAGGAACCGGGAGACTAGCCAAGATGCCCTCTTGCGCAGGGCCTCTGGATGGTCAAAGTGGCGCGTTCGTGCGGTGCACCAATGGGCGCCCGCGAGGAGTTTCCGATGATTGGTCTAGTGCTGGTGACCCATGGGCGCCTTGCCGACGAGTTCAGGGCGGCGCTCGAACACGTCATGGGTCCGCAGAAACAAATTGAAGCGATTACGATCGGTGCCGAGGACGATTCCGATCTCTGTCGAAGCGACATTATCGAGGCGGTGAACCGCGTCGATAGCGGCGACGGCGTTGCGATCCTCACCGACATGTTCGGCGGCACGCCGTCGAACCTCGCGATCTCCTGCATGAGCCGCCCGAAGGTGGAAGTGCTCGCGGGCATCAATCTTCCCATGCTGGTCAAGCTTGCCAAGGTTCGCGAGGAGCGTTCGCTGCCCGACGCGATCGCGATGGCGCAGGAAGCCGGCCGCAAATACGTCACCATCGCCAGCCGCGTTCTCGCAGGCAAATGAGCGACGAGGCCCCGGGCGAAAACCATGTCGGCCCGGGCGTGCCAGCGGGCGCCATTTCCCGTGAACTGTTGATCGTCAACAAGCGCGGCCTGCATGCGCGGGCATCCGCGAAATTCGTGCAGCTGGTCGAGCGCTTCAACGCCGAGGTCTGGGTCACGCGCGGCGGCGAGACCGTCGGCGGCACTTCGATCATGGGCCTCATGATGCTGGCCGCAGGGCCCGGCACCACCGTCGTTGTCTCCGCCAAGGGCGAAGAGGCGCAACAAGCGCTCGACGCCATCGCTGAACTCGTCGCCAGCAAGTTCAACGAGGAAGGCACGTAACGGCGCGCTCGACCCGTGAGGAAACCCTACTTCGCCGGCGGCACCAGATAGACTTTCCACGCCGTCGACGGACCGGGATGGCCGTTGAAGAAGCGCATGGTGGTCATCACCAGCGGCTCGGCATCCTTGGCATGCTCGGCCATCCACGCCTCGCATGGTTGCAGGAACACCGGATCGGTGGTGTCGCAGATGCCGATGAAGCCGAGACGCCTGGCTTCGTCGAGCGACGTCAGCCCCGATGACCATGCTTCGCCCGGCACCAGCGATGCCGGATGATCCGGACTGTAGAACGTCATCGGCTCGCCGATGTCCGAGCGTGCGATGACCACGGCCCAGCGCGAATGGAAGTTCGCCTGCCAGGTCTGGGTGAGCTCGCGCGCCAATTCGGAGCGCGCGGCGTAGGTCGAGCCGCCGGTACGGTTGGACGCGATCTCCTGCGTGGCGATCGAGGGCGCGGCCATCAGCGTCGCGATCGTGGCCACCAACCAGACCGCAATGATCGAGAACAGCGCCATGCGGGGGAAACGCAGCGAGGGGATCGCAACCAGCGCCAGCGGCACCAGGAAGAACAGCGGAATGCCCCAGTCGGTCTTGATATAGACGGTGAATGCCAGCGCGCCGAGCGGCGGCCCGATCGCGACGATCGCCTGGATGATCCAGACGTTGAACGCCTGCGGAAGGTTGACGGCCGGATTGGGTCTGCGCGACCAGATCCGCGCCAGCACGTCCGACGGCCGCCATGGCACCGAGCCCAGCAGCAGCGCGACGAGGCCCAGCACGACGGGAATCGCGAGCAGCCCGAGATTGTGGATGATATACCCGATCACGAGCTGGACGTTGAGCTCGCGGCTCGACAGCGCATAGACGTCGCCGGCATAGGTGAACGGCACGAAGTTCACCTCCTCGAGCCACACCAGGTGCGGAATCATCGCCACGATCATCGTGCCGATCGCAACCCATGGCGCCGGCGAGCGCAGGAACTGGGCCCGCTGCGGATGGATCAACGCGGCAAGCCCGATGGCGCCGATCATCGTCACCCCCCAGTACTTGGTCATCAGCGCCAGCATGCCGGCGAAGCCGAGCCAGAGACCCGATTTGAAGCTGCGCTTCTCGAACGCGTTCAGATAGGCCAGCACCAACAGCGGCAGCGGCACCAGCTGCGCGAGGTCGGCATTGTATTTGAAGCCCTTGAAGTTGAAGATCGGGTAGAGCGCGAGCATCACCACCATGAAGAACGCGCGGCGCCGATCCACGACGCGCAGCGCGATCAGCCAGCACACCACGAGCGCGAAGCTGACGGTCGCCATCGCAAGCGCATAGGTCGACCAGTTGGTGACCGGGAAGATCCTGAACCAGACCCCGGCGATCCAGCCCGACAGCGGCGGATGCTTGCCATAGCCGAGCAGGAAACGCTGCCCCCAGGCATAGGCCTCCGCGACGTCCATATGGACGTCCTGCGCGGCCTTCAGCTTGACCAGGATAAGCGTCCAGAGAAACGCGTGGACCAATGCGAAGCCGATCACGAACCACAGGCTGGCTCTGGGATCGATGGCCCGTGAGGCAATCCAGGCCGCGATCCGGCGGATCGTCAGCCTGCGAGTGGTGCGCCGGGCGGCAGGAAGAATGGAAGCGGTCGACATGGCCTGTGCCTGAGGCATGACCCGGAAAAGGGGAGCGTGGCTTTCCGGAGGGATCATACCGAGTGGAAGCGGACGTGCGATGAGTGATTGCTCACCAGCACATCGGCGCGCTTTAGCGCGTTTTTGTGGCCAGTGAAATCAGCTTGGCGTGAGAACGCCTCCAACGAGCCCGTTCACTTCTCGAGAAGCTCAGGCCGGTACTCGAAATGCATGGTATCGTAGTGATACCACCTGCCGCCCCAGATGAAGCCGTGGCGCTCGAAGATGTCGACGATCTCTTGCGGCATCCGGTTCTTGTAGGGGATGGTTTTACCTTTGCCCGCCCACAGCCAGTAGTCCGAGACCTTCAGGTTGAGGTCGATCGCGGCGGCATAGCCATGCATGCTCATCCGCCCGGTATCGGCGACGGCGCGACAAGATAGCACACCCGCGATCGGAAACGCCGCGGCGCGCAGCGCCGGATCGAGCGCGTCGATCTCGGCGGAGACCTGCTTCAGCCGCTCGGCGACGCCGTTGGCCCGTGTGACCTGAACCGGCTTGCCCCAGGATTTCGGCAGCCAGGTGATCGTCACCAGGTTCCGCTTGACCTCACCGGTGTTGCAGTCGCCATACATCTTCTTGAAGAAGGCCTCGTTGCGGAAGCGGCCGGGATCGACATCCACAGCCGGCGGCGCCGCCGGCCCCAACGGATAGGGCAGCCGCATCTGGTCGAGGATCGATGCATTGCGCAGCATCTGATCGAACGGCTTGTCGGAGACGCCATCGTCGACCGGCATCACCGTGCCGTCCCGCCAGGTGATCGTGGTGTCGTCATGGGTGGCGAGCGCATCGGGATAGGCGCGCACCAGGCGGTCGAGCAGTTCGCTTTTGCTCTGAGCATGCGCAAGCGGCGGCAGCAGCGCCAGCAGGGCAACGATGCAGGCCGCCCCTCGCGCGGCCATTCAGCGTTTCCCGACCTGATCGATCAGCGCGACATTGGCCTCCTCGATCGCGTTCAGCTTCGGATTCCAGCTGTTCGGCGCATACCAGGGGAAGCGCGAAAAATACGCTTTGAGATCGGCGGAATCGAAATAGCGGCCCCTGCGGGCAAAGATCTCGTTGCGGGCAATCCGCAATTCATCGCGCGACAACCGCCGCAGATCGGCCGGCGTCAGCAGACGCCGGTCGGAATCCGGGAAGATGAATCCGCTTGGTGCGCCGCCGCCGGATTCAAAGCGATCGATCAGCGCGACATTGGCGCTCTCGACCGCATTGAGCGGCGGATCCCATGAGCGTGGGACGTACCAGGCGAACCTGCTGAAGCGCGCGGTCAGGTCCGGCGCGTTGAAATAGCGTCCGCGCCGCGCGAAGATCTCGTTGCGGGCAATCCGCAGATCGTCCTTGCTGAGCGCGCTGAGATCGATCTCCGACAGCAGGCGGCTGTCGGAATCCGGAATGATGAAGTCCGATTGCGTGCGCGCCACTTGCGGCGCCGACGGCGACGCACTTGGCGGCGGCAGGTTCTGCTGCGGCGGAATCACCGTTGCCGGCGGATCGGCGGTCGCGACCTGTGCCGGCGCATTGCCGGCGAAATAGAACGAGCCGTCGATCGGCGAGGTCGAGACCCAGGGCTGCTGCGCGCTGCCGGTCGCGCGCTTGACGACGAGCCCGACCTGATTGAAGGCCTGCAGCACGTCGAGCCCGGGCTTCTGCATGGTGTCGACCAGCGCGCGCGTGTAGGGGCTGTGGCCGTCATCGCCGTCCAGCGCGACGTTGCCGGGCTGGGTCGCATAGGACAACAGCGTGCCCTCGGGCGCGCGGATCTGGGCGAGGCCGCCGTCGGCGGCGCGCAGGCCGCGCCCGCCGAACGGATTGTTCCGGCAGGCGTCGAGGACGACGATGTTGAGCCGCGTGCCCGCGCCTTCCATCTGCCGCAGCACCAGGCCGACATCGACCATCTGGAAATCGACATCGGCCTCGCGTGTCGGATTGGCCGACACCGGCACCAGATAGTTCGTGCCGCGAACCTGGATGCCGTGGCCGGCGTAATAGAACAGCGCGACGTCCGCGCCCATCAGCTGGCTGCCGAAGCGCTGGATCGCGGCATCGAAGCCGGCCTTGTCCAGATCCACCTGGGCCTGCCCGCCGACCAGCGCAAAGCCCAGCCGCTGCAGCGTCTCGGCCACCAGCTGCGCGTCGCCTTTCGGGTTCTGCAGCCGCGACACGTTCTGATAGGTCGAATTGCCGACCACCAGCGCCACGCGCTTGTCGGCGGCCGCGGGCGCCGCGAACAAGATGGCGAGCAATCCGGCGGCGAGAAGGGTCCAGCGCATCGTCAGATCCACGGATTTCGGGCCGAAAGACCTAGCAGAAACATGCCCGGAAATCGATCATTGCAAGGCTACGGGAAACACCCCGTGATTCGCCGTCACATCCCTGCAAAATACCGCAATATGGTTGCCCGCGCGGGGGTGCGGATGCTATCCCGCGCCCCATGACAACTGCCCCGATTTCCAACATCCGCAACTTCTCCATCGTCGCCCATATCGACCATGGCAAATCGACCCTGGCCGACCGCCTGATCCAGATGACGGGCGGCCTGTCGGATCGTGAAATGGCGGGCAAGGAGCAGGTGCTCGATTCGATGGATATCGAGCGCGAGCGCGGCATCACCATCAAGGCGCAGACCGTGCGCCTCAACTACCGCGCCAAGGACGGCAAGGATTACATCTTCAATTTGATGGACACGCCCGGCCACGTCGACTTCGCCTACGAGGTCTCGCGGTCGCTGGCGGCCTGTGAAGGTTCCCTGCTCGTGGTCGACGCCAGCCAGGGCGTCGAGGCGCAGACGCTCGCCAACGTCTACCAGGCGCTCGACAACAATCACGAGATCGTGCCGGTCCTGAACAAGGTCGACCTGCCCGCGGCCGAGCCCGAGAAGGTCAAGCAGCAGATCGAGGACGTGATCGGCATCGACGCGTCCGACGCCGTGATGATCTCGGCCAAGACCGGAATCGGCGTGCCCGACGTGCTGGAGGCAATCGTCACCCGCTTGCCGCCGCCGAAGGGCGACCGCGACGCCACGCTCAAGGCGCTGCTGGTCGACAGCTGGTACGACGTCTATCTCGGCGTGGTCGTGCTGATCCGCGTCGTCGACGGCGTGATGAAGAAGGGTAGCCGCATCCGCATGATGGGCACCGGTGCCGCCTACGACATCGAGCGCGTCGGGTTCTTCACGCCGAAGATGCAGCAGGTCGAGGAGCTCGGCCCCGGCGAGATCGGGTTCATCACCGCGGCGATCAAGGAAGTCGCCGACACCCGCGTCGGCGACACCATCACCGACGACCGCAAGCCGGTCACCGAAATGCTGCCGGGCTTCAAGCCCGCCATTCCAGTCGTGTTTTGCGGCCTGTTCCCGGTCGATGCCGACGACTTCGAGACGCTGCGCGCAGCGATGGGCAAGCTGCGCCTCAACGACGCCAGCTTCTCCTTCGAGATGGAAACCTCGGCCGCGCTCGGCTTCGGTTTCCGCTGCGGCTTCCTCGGGCTGCTGCATCTGGAAATCATCCAGGAGCGGCTGTCGCGCGAATTCGACCTCAATTTGATCGCGACCGCACCGAGCGTCATCTACAAGATGAAGCTGACCGACGGCACCGAGCTCGAAATCCACAACCCGGTCGACATGCCCGATGTGGTCAAGATCGCCGAGATCCAGGAGCCGTGGATCGAAGCGACGATCCTCACCCCGGACGAATATCTCGGCAGCGTGCTGAAGCTGTGCCAGGACCGCCGCGGCGCACAGAAGGAGCTGACCTATGTCGGCTCCCGCGCGATGGTGAAATACGATCTGCCGCTCAACGAGGTGGTGTTCGATTTCTACGACCGGCTGAAGTCGGTCTCCAAGGGCTATGCCTCGTTCGACTATCACCTGACCGACTACAAGCCGGCGGATCTGGTCAAGATGCAGATTCTGGTCAATGCCGAGCCGGTCGACGCGCTGTCGATGCTGGTGCATCGGACCCGCGCCGAAGGCCGCGGCCGCGCCATGGTCGAGAAGATGAAGGAGCTGATCCCGCCGCACATGTTCCAGATCCCGATCCAGGCGGCGATCGGCGGCAAGGTGATCGCGCGCGAAACCGTCCGCGCGCTGCGCAAGGACGTCACCGCGAAGTGCTACGGCGGCGACATCACGCGCAAACGCAAGCTTCTGGAGAAGCAGAAGGAAGGCAAGAAGAAGATGCGGCAGTTCGGCAAGGTCGACATCCCGCAGGAAGCCTTCATCGCCGCGCTCAAGGTGGATAGCTGAGGCGACGTCACGGACTGTCGCCGGCCTGCCTGATATGATCGCGCCAGCCCGGCTCTCAGCAAAAATCTCGAAAACAACCCCATGCAAAGCAGCTGGAGGCGGATAGCGACACGCCGCCGCATGCGCGCATGTTGCCCGTTCTTGTCCCAGCAACAAAACGCACCATGATTTGAATCGCCTTCGCAGGACGGCCCGACTAAGCTCCTGCCATGTTGCGCATCTTGTCCCTCCTCGTCGTCATCCTCGCATTGCTGCAGCCGGACCCGAGTTCGGCCGCGTCCTCGAAAAAGCGGCAGAGCGCGCGCTGGCATGGCTATGGCTTCCTGCCCGGCTACCGGCAGCCGCCCAATCAGACCATTCCGGTGCTCGGCCCGCGCGGCGCCGCCCGGGGCTACCCGGACTTTTCACCGCAATATTGGTATGGCGGCGACTGGCATTACTTCGGCCGCCCCGGATTCCATGGCGGGGGACGCTACAATGGCGGCAGCTACGGCCCGTGCTGGGTCTGGACACCGATCGGGCGCGCCTGGGAGTGCGGCTAGGCTAATCGCCGTCCATGCATAGCGGGAAGTCCGGCCGTCGAGCAGGCCAGCTTGCCCGCGGCGGACGGATGCGCCACGATCACCCTAAGCGCGGACCAACAACAGCAAGACCGCGCAACGGGGAAACGCATGAGCAAGGCCGCTCGGTTCGATTATGGCTGGGTCGTCGTCGGCGCGGGCGCGCTGATGACCTGCGTCGGCTTCGGCACCATGCTGTCGCTCGCCGTGTTCCTGCAGCCGATCTCCGATGCGATGGGCTGGTCGCGCGCCGGGGTGTCGGCCGCGGCGACGCTGGATTTCCTCTGCATGGGCTTTGCGGCGTTCGCCTGGGGCGCGCTGTCGGATCGCTTCGGCACCCGCATCGTGGTGCTGGCCGGCAGCCTGCTGCTCGGGCTTGGCTTGGTGACCGCAAGCCAGGCGCAGAGCCTGTGGCAATTCCAGCTCTGCTTCGGCGTGCTGATCGGGATCGCCGCCGGCAGCTTCTATGCGCCGATGATGGCGCTTGCGAGCGCCTGGATCGACAAGCATCGCAGCCTCGCCGTCGCGCTGGTGTCGGCCGGCATGGGCGTTTCGCCGCTGACGGTCGCCCCCTCCGCAAGCTGGCTGATCACGGCCTATGATTGGCGCTTCGCGATGCTCGTGATCGGCATCGCCGCATGGGTGCTGCTGATCCCTGCCTCGTTCCTGGTGCGCCCGGCGCCGCAGGGAACGAACGTCGCGATGCCAACGGCTGCGAGCGCGCCGCAAACCGAATGGACCGTGGCGCAGGCGCTGCGCACGCCGCAATTCATCACGCTGGCGCTGGCGCATTTCGCCTGCTGCGCGGCGCATTCGGGGCCGATCTTCCACATGGTGTCCTACGCCATGGTCTGCGGCATCGCGCCGCTCACCGCGGTCACGGTCTACAGCCTCGCCGGCTTCTCCGGGCTCGGCGGCCGGCTGCTGCTTGGTGTGCTGGCGGATCGGCTCGGCGCCAAGCCGGTGCTGGTCGGCGGCCTGCTGGTGCAGGCACTGTCGATCGCGACTTATCTCGCGGTGGCGCAGCTCGGCGAGTTCTACGCGCTGTCGGTCGTGTTCGGCCTCGCCTATGGCGGCGTGATGCCGCTCTATGCCGTGCTGGTGCGCGAGTTCTTCGGCGCGCGCATCATGGGCACGGTGTTCGGCGCGGTGTCGGCGTTCGCGAGCCTCGGCATGGCGCTCGGGCCGTGGGCCGGCGGCTACGTGTTCGACACGTTCCATGGCTATACGTGGCTGCACGCCGGTTCCTTCGCGATCGGCCTCGCCGCCGTCGCCGTGGCGCTGAGTTTCTCGACCAAGCACCGACCCTCGCTCGATCTCGGCCGCGCTGCCGCCTGAGCGCGGATGCGTCAGCCGCGCTCGCGCGTCGGTGATGGATAGCCGGCCTGCATCGGCGCCGTCCCGCCTTGCCCTCCCCTGCCGGATGGGTCACCATCGCGCGCCCTCAACAAGAATGTCAGAACGGGCCGAGGACACGCATGAACAGGCCGCAGGGAGTAGACCTTGTCGAGCGGGCGCGCGCGCTGGCGCCGCTGATCATCAGCGAGGCCGACGAGATCGAACGGACCCGGCGACTGACACCTGCCGTCACGGCGGCGCTGGTCGAGAACGGACTGTACCGCGCGCTGCTGCCGAAGCGTTTCGGCGGCGCCGAGGCGACGCTGGACGCCTTCATGCAGATGCAGGAGGAGATCGCCAAGGCTGACGCATCGACCGCCTGGTGCCTCGGCCAATGCAGCGTCTGCGCCATGACCGCGGCCTATCTCGAGCCCGACGTGGCCGACGAGATCTTCAACACCGCGCCCGGGATTCTCGCCTGGGGCGCGATCGCCCATGAAGTCCGCGCCGAGCCCGGTGGCTACCGCGCCAGCGCGCGCTGGGATTTCGCCTCGGGCTCGCGGCAGGCGAGCTGGCTCGGCGCCCATGTCCGCATCGTCGAAGCGGATGGTTCGCCGCGCAAGAAGGCCGACGGCTCGCCGGAGATCCGCACCATCCTGTTCCCGATGTCGCACGCTGTGATGTACGACGTCTGGGATGTGATCGGCCTGAAGGGCACCGGCACCGATTCCTATTCGGTCGACAACCTCTTCATCCCTGAAAAATTCGCCGCGCTGCGCGACGATCCCAGCGCGTGCCGCGAGGGAGGGCCGCTCTACAAGCTCTCCACCAACATGGTGTTCAGCATGGGCTTCGCCGCGACCTCGCTCGGCGTCGCGCGCGCCATGCTGGATGCGGCGACCGAGTTGGCGCGGGGCAAGACCCCGCAGGGCCTGAAAGCGATGCGCGACAACAATTCGGTGCAGGGCCAGATCGGCCGCACCGAAGCCAGCCTGCGCGCCGCGCGCGCCTATCTGTACGCGACCGCCCACGAGGTCTGGAGCGATCTTGCGAGCGGCGGTCCCATCACCGAGGCGCACCGCATCGCGATCCGCATCGCCTCGACCTGGACCATCCACCAGTCGGCCGCGGTGGTCGACATCGCCTATCACGTGTCGGGCGCGACCGCGGTATTCGCGAAAAATCCGTTCGAGCGACGGTTTCGCGACATGCACGCGATCGCACAGCAGATCCAGGCCCGCGACACGCAGTATGAAGACGCCGGCAAGGCAATCCTGTCGGGCAATCTCGCAGCCCCGCCCACGGCGCGCTGAGGCGCGATGAAATCGGATTGAACCGGAGCGCGCGCTCATCTGCCATGTCGGCCCTGCCCCTAAATCCGAACATCGCCGGGTGCGCACGGACTACGCAGGGAGGTGCGCTATGAGCCGCGCAATCGAGCTGTCCTTCTCGGATAAGGCTGACAGCTTCAAGGTCTGGATCTTCGCGGAGGACTTGAGCCGCGAACTCGAAAGGTCAGAGCTGGGATTTCTGCCTATGACTGAGGCCGATGCTGTGACGAACTTCCTGCGAATTCGGGAGATAAAAGCGAGCAAGCTGAAAAGGTGCGTCGAACTTGTCGATAAACTTGTCGACAAACACTACATGCGTGAGCACGTGACCATTCAGCAAAGGAAGACGGACTGAGTGAGCGCTTCCGCTTCAGGTCATTTTCGAACCATATCAGCAAGCGTAGCCCGGAAGAGCGAAGCGACATCCGGGACCGGCACGCAGATCGCAAGATCAATCCCGCATATCGCTTCGCTCACGCGGGCTACTCACTAGGCGGCTGCGCACGTATTCGGCCTCGTGGTTCGAGACGCACCGCAAGCGGCGCTCCTCACCATGAGGGTCTACTACCATGCCGCAAATCCAGACCTCATCCTGAGGAGCCCGCCAAAGGCGGGCGTCTCGAAGGATGGCCACAGGAACGCTCCTCACCGATTTCTCCCATACGCGATTGCCCTGCCGCTTGCAGGGAGCGGCGAAGCGAGTCTGCCGTCCGATTGAGGCAACCGGACTCATCTCGACTCAGCCGCATGGTACGAAAGTAGGCCCCGGCGACGCTGGTCCGGGCACGAATTTCGGCGGCGCAACATACGGTTGTTAAGCTTTTTCTGAGACCTTCCCGGCGGCGCAAATGCCTGGAGTTCCGCTGGTCCCATGTTCAAGCTTCGATCGATTGCCGCTCGCCTGATTCTGGCGATTTCACTGACCGTCGCGGTCGCCTGCGCCATCCTCGGCGGCTTCTCGATCAGCCAGCAGCGTGCGCTGACCCGGCTCGCGCTCGATCAGCAGCTCAAGCTGCAATATGACAGCGTGATCGCCGCCATCGACTATGAAGGCCGCACCGCGCTTGCGGTCTCCGCCGTCATCGCTGCCCTGCCGCCGGTCGAAGAGGCGATCGCCAAGGGCGACCGCGATGGGCTCGGCAAGCTGCTCGGCGCCCCCTGGGCGGCGATCAAGGCGCAGGGCATCCCGCTGATCTCGTTCTGGCAGGCCCCGGCGACGAGCTTCTACCGGATCCACACCCCGAAAATCTTCGGCGACGACGCCTCCACACGGCGCATCACCGTGGTGGAATCGATCAAGGCCGGCAGACCGATCGTCGGCGTCGAGCCCGCCCGCGAGGCGCTTTCGATCTTCGGCATGACCCCGGTCATGCGTGACGGCAAGACGCTGGGCAATGTCGATATCGGCGTCGCCTTCGGCAAGGAATTCGTCGACCGCGCCAAGAAGCGCTTCGGCATCGACCTCGCCGTGCATTCGTTCGACGGCCAGAACTTCAAGCGGCTGTCGTCCACCTTCGGCGACAGCGTGGTCGCGACCCCGGACGAGCTCAAGAGCGTGATGAACGGCGCGGCCGTGCTGCGCGACGCCGTTCTCGACGGCCATGCGGTGGAGCTCTATCTCGGCCAGATCAAGAACTATGCCGGCGAGCCCGTCGCCGTGCTCGAGATCATCAAGGACACCAGCGACTATGCCGCCGCTGCGGCGAGCGCGCAACGCAATCTGATCCTCGGCGTGGTCGCGATCCTGGCCGCCGCCATATTGCTCGCGTTCCTGCTCGGCCGCGGCCTGTCGCGGCCGCTCACCGCGATCACCGCCATCATGAACCGGCTGTCCAGCGGCGACACCGACGTCACCATCCCCGGCAGCGAGCGCCGCGACGAGCTCGGCACGATGGCGAAGGCCGTCGATGTGTTCCGCCGCAGCATGATCGAGACCTCGTCGCTGCGCGACGCGCAGGAGGCCGACAAGGTGAAGGCCGCGGCCGACAAGCAGGCGCTGCAGCGGCAGATGGCCGACCGCTTCGAAGCCGACGTCAAGGGCATGGTCGCCGCCGTCGCGCGCTCGTCGGGCGACATGCAGCGCGTCGCAGGCGAGATCACGGCCAGCGTCAACGGCACCTCGGAACGGACTTCCGCGGCAGCCGCCGCATCCGAGGAGGCGTCGGCCAGCGTCAACGCGGTCGCCGCGGCGACCGAGGAGCTGGCGTCGTCGATCACCGAGATCGGCCGCCAGGTCACCCATTCCAGCCGCGTCGCCGACAGCGCGGTCGCCAAGGCTGCGGAGACCACCGAGATGGTGACGAGCCTTGCCGCATCCGCGGAGAAGATCGGCGACGTGCTGCGCCTGATCAGCGCGATCGCGAGCCAGACCAATCTCCTGGCGCTCAACGCCACCATCGAGGCCGCGCGTGCCGGCGAGGCCGGCCGCGGCTTCGCCGTGGTTGCCGCCGAGGTGAAGGGATTGGCGAGCCAGACCGCGAAGGCGACCGACGAGATCGCCGGCCAGGTCGGTGCGATCCAGTCCGCCACCGGCAATTGCGTCAGCGCGATCGGCGACATCAGCGGCACCATCCGCGAGATCTCCGGCATCGCCACCGCGATCGCGGCCGCCGTCGAGCAGCAGGACTCGGCGACCCGGGAGATCGCCCGCAGCGTGCAGCAGGCCTCCTCCGGCACCGTCGAGGTCTCCGCCAATATCGCAGGCGCGAGCGAGGCCGCCGGCCAGTCCCGCGCGCTCACCGGCAACGTGCTGGATACATCAGGCCAGCTCGGCGACCACGCCGCCGCGCTGTCGCACAGCGTCGACACGTTCCTCGCCGGACTGCGCAACGCGGCCTGACCGGTGGGGCTGCGCTATGTGACGTACAGGGCACTGTGGTAGATAGACGCCACACGCCCTCGCGGAGCCTCTCCATGCGCAAGCCGGCAACATCGACCAGCAAGGCGGCAGGGCGTGCGCAAGCAAGATCGGCAGATGCGCTGTTCGGCGCCTACCCTGCCCCCGTCAAAGCCAAGCTGCTGGCGTTGCGGCGGCTGATCTTCGAGACCGCGAAGGCGACCAAAGGCGTCGGGGCGCTGGAAGAGACGCTGAAATGGGGCCAGCCGAGCTATTTGACGCCGGAGACCGGCAGCGGCAGCACGGTCCGGATCGATCAGGTGAAGCCGGCCGCCGATCAGGTCGCGCTGTACTTCCACTGCCAGACCAATCTGGTCGAGACCTTCCGCGAGCTCTATCCCGAGCTCAGCTACAGCGGCAACCGCGCGATCCTGCTCGATGTCGGAGGCAAGCTGCCGGAGGCGGCGTTGCGCCACTGCATTGGGCTGGCGCTGACGTATCATTTGCGGCGGAAGGCGAGCCCCAACGAGTGATCTCGCAGGGCGGGCAAAGGAGGCAGCGACGTGCCCACCATTCACGTGGTGCTCACCATGGTGGGCGCCCACGCCTTGTTCACCCTGCAAGGTCGGCTTCGCCAGCACGACTGAGAAATAATCGTCGTCCCGGCGAAGGCCGGGACCCATACGCCGCGGCGGATGTTGTGAATGGGACTCGTCATTCCGGCGGCGCGCAACGACCGGCATTTGGGGTTATGGGTCCCGGCCTTCGCCGGGACGACGCTGAATTTGTGGCACGATCCAGCGCAACGACGTTGTGGCAGCTTCCTACGCCACCAGCGCCGTGGCGACCCGCTGCGCCTTCAAGAGGCTGATGACCTCGGCGTTCGGCCGGGCGCGGCTGAACAGGAAGCCCTGGCCCTCGTGGCAGCCCTCGGCGCGCAGGCAGCTCAGCTCCGCCTCGGTCTCGACGCCCTCGGCGGTGATGGTGACGCCGAGCCCGACGCCGAGGCTGACGATCGACCGCACGATCGCCTGCGCGTCCGGGTTGGCGCCGAGGTCGCGCACGAAGGACTGGTCGATCTTGATCTTGTCGAACGGGAAGCTGCGCAGATAGCTGAGGCTGGAATAGCCGGTGCCGAAATCGTCCATCGACATCCGCACCCCGAGCGCGCGCAGCGCGTGCAGCGTCGCCAGCACCTGGCTGCTCTTCTCGAGCAGCAGCGTCTCGGTGATCTCGAGCTCGAGCCGCCGCGCCGGCAGGCCGGATTGCCGCAAGGCATCGGTGACCAGCGCCAGCAGATTGCCGGTGCGGAATTGCAGCGGCGACAGATTGACCGCGACGCGCACGTCGTCGGGCCATTGCGCGGCGTCCATGCAGGCACGATGCAGCATCAAGCTGCCCAACGGATTGATCAGGCCGGTCTCCTCGGCCACCGGGATGAACTCTCCGGGCGAGATCATGCCGCGTTCCGGATGCGGCCAGCGCACCAGCGCCTCGAGCCCGGTGATGCGTCCGCTGCTGAGATCGACCAGCGGCTGGTAGTACGGCTGCAGGCCTTCGTTCTGGATCGCATCGCGCAGGTCGATCTCGATCTTGCGGCGGCTCTGGGCGCGCGCATCCATCTCGGCCTCGAAGAACGAGAAGGTGCCGCGGAAATCGCTCTTGGCGCGCGACAGCGCCATGTCGGCGCTCTTCAGCAGCTTTTCGGAATCCTCGCCGTCGCCGGGCGACATCGCGATCCCGATGCTGGCGCCGATCACCACCGAATGCCCCTCGAGCAGATAGGGCTCGCTGATCGCATCCAGGATCCGCCGCGCCAGCAGCACGGCGTCCTCGGGCCGCATCACGCCGCCCTGCACGATGGTGAATTCGTCGGAGTTGAGACGGGCCAGCGCATCTTCCTCGCGCAGCGTCGAGCGCAGACGCTTGGCGACGGCGCGCAGCAGCTTGTCGCCGATGCCGTGGCCGAGCGTCTCGTTGACCGCCTTGAAATTGTCGAGCCCCAGCATCAGCACCGCGACCTTGTCGGTCGAGCGGCGGGTATGCTGCAGCATCTCGTCCATCTGCTGGCGCAGCAGGTTACGGTTGGGCAGGCCGGTCAGGCTGTCGTGCTGGGCCATGAAGGCCAGCCGCGCCTCGGCGCGCTTGCGCTCGGTGATGTCCATCAGCGCGAGCAGCATCGCCGGCTGGTCGCCGTGCATCAGCTGGCGCGAATAGATCGCAAGGTCGATCAGCGTGCCGTCCGCGCGCACATGCTTCCAGGTCCGCGCCGCCTGCTCGTCGCTGCTGCGGCCGGCGGCCCAGGGCAATTCGGCGTCGAACGCCTGAAGGCTCTTGATCGTCATCTTCTCGAACTCGGCACGCACATAACCATAATGCGCGATCGCGGCGTCGTTGACCGCGAGGATCCGTTCGCCGTCGAGCGCGCACAGGATCATCGGCACCGGATTGCCGTCGAACAGCAGGCGGAACGACGCCTCGCGCTGTTTCAGTTCGGTGATGTCGACACGCAGGCCGACGATGCCGCCATCAGAGGTCAACCGCTCCTCGATCAGGACCACACGGCCATCGGCCAGGACCTGCTCGTGCCGCTCGCCCGGCTGGTACATCTTCTGCAGTCGCTCGGCGATCCACTCTTCCTCGCGCCCGGCGGCCTCGGGATAGTCGCCGCGCGCGACGCCGATGCGGATGGTGTCTTCGAGGCGCGCACCGCGCTCGAACAGGTCGGAGCTGCGCTTGTAGATTTCCGAGTATTTCCTGTTCCAGAGGGTGTAACGGCCTTCGGGGTCGAGGAACACGATGCCTTGCGGCAGGATGTCGATCGCCTCACGCAGGCGCGCGTTCGACTTGCGCGCCTCGGCGATCGCCGCCTCGGCCTGCGCGCGCTGGCGCACCAGTTCACCGATCTCGACCGCGGGACGGCGTGAACGGCCCGACATTTTCGGCACCGGCTTGGACCGGCGGCCCGGCGGGACCGACAGTTTGGCCTGCTTTGGTTTCTTGATCTTCTTCGGCCGCATCATCGGCATCGCACGCCCCACGCGCATTCCAGTTCGGCGACATTTCTGCGATAAGTCTCTGAAAAATTGGTATCTCTTGACGAATAGCTGCGCGCGTTGAGAAGCCGCAGCATGCCTGCTTAGGAGGCGAGTTCGTGCCGGGAGCGACTTGCTGCCGGTATGCAAGTGACGCACGGCGCGGATTTGCGGCGTGGCAGAGCCGGCGCGTGGTGAAGGAAGCGTAAATCCACGCGCGGCTGCACAATGAATGCACCGAAAGTGCCTCGAGCGCTCGAATGTTTGCCAATGTGTGACAGGGTTATCGCAGGGTTAAGGCAGCACCCAAGCGGCGACTTCCGATTGCGGGCTATAGCGGTTTGACCATGCGGATCGTCTCCGAACGAAAACCACCGCGCTCATAGAAATCAATCGCGCGCCGATTGTCGGCGAACACATCGAGACTGAGGAACCGATACTTCATGTCGCGCGCCCAATCCTCGGCGTGGCTCATCAACAGTTTCGCGATGCCCTGCCCCTCCGCCTCCTCCGTGAGGGCAAGGATCGCGACGTAGCCACATGCCTCGTCGGTGACGCCATCCTTTCCGGGCTGCATATGGATGTAGCCCAACCGCACATCATCGTCCGACACGGCGATGAGCGTCCGGGAGTTTTCGACGGCCTGGTTCACGGTGGCGGCCATGTAGCGGTCTTGAAACTGTTCCATCGCTTCCAAGCCATGCCACGCGGGACCGGGGACGCCTGAAAGACGCGGAGAGAGCGCGGACAGAAAGTCGCGGTCTGATCGGGTTGCCTCTCTCACTCGAACCGAACCTGTGTCAATCGGCATTTCATTCTCCCACCATGGCTCTCACGAAAGCCAGAGCAACTACAGCAGATCGCCGCAGGCAAGCTCAATCCGCCCTGTGGGCGATCAAGCAAATGGGATGGGAGTGCGGTTCGTCTGCCACGAATCCGTGCTAGCCTTGCGTGGACAGAGTGATCCAAATGACATCCTGCCTGCGTCTGATCCCGCTCCTGATCTCCGCCCTCGTCGCCTGCACCATCTCCGCGCGGGCGCAGGACAAGGGCTCGCTCAATCCGCAGCCATTGCCGCCGCTCGCCAACCCCAACGATCCGACGATCGGAGCGAAGCAGCTGTTCGCACGCAAGGTGCTGCCGGCAGCGATGCCGACGAGATCGATCGGCGGCTACACCAAGGGCTGTCTCGCCGGCGCCGCACAGATGCCGCTCAACGGCGACACCTGGCAGGTGATGCGCCTGTCGCGCAACCGCTATTGGGGCCATCCCGACATGATCGCGCTGTTGAAGCGGCTGGCCGCCAACGCGCACAGGGACGCCGGCTGGCCCGGCATCCTGGTCGGCGATATCGGCCAGCCGCGCGGCGGCCCGGCGCTGTCCGGTCACGCCAGCCACCAGATCGGGCTCGACGCCGACATCTGGCTGACGCCGATGCCCGATCGCAAATTGTCGCGCGAGGATCGCGAGGAGATGTCGGCCGTCATGATGGTGCGCGACGACCGGCTCGATATCGATCCGCGCGTGTTCACATCAGGTCATGTGCTGGTCATCCGCGACGCGGCGCGCGAGCCGGCGGTGCAGCGGATCTTCGTCAATCCGGCGATCAAAAAGGCGCTGTGCCGTGAGGCCAAGGGCGACCGCAGCTGGCTGTCGAAGATCCGGCCGTGGTGGGGCCACGACTACCACTTCCACATCCGCATGCGATGTCCGGCCGGCAGCCCCGCCTGCGAGGGACAGAAGCCGCAGGCGGAGGGCGAAGGCTGCAAGCCGTCCGATCTCGCCTTCTGGTTCAAGGATTCGGTGCTGCATCCGAAGCCGCCGCCGAAGCCGCCGAAACCGCGCCCGCCGATGACGCTGGCGCAGATGCCGGCGGACTGCAGGACGGTGCTGAACGCAGCCGACGCCAAGCAGTGACATCCAAGCAATAACATCTTCGTCAGGCGGCTATGCCGGCCGGCTGGAAGTACGTTATGATCCCGCGTCGTCGCGCCGTAAGCGCGATCGAGCCATGGATCGCGGCGCCGATCTGTTTCATCCGTCATAATTGCATTGGATCAGACATGCGCAAATCGCTCATCGCCGCATCGCTGCTGCTCGTCTCGGCTCCCGCCTTCGCGGCAGAGGAGCCGAGCGGTTGCGACAAGTTCAAATGGTCGATCGACCGCGCCCGCGCCGCGCTCACCGCGCCGGATCGCGCCAAGCTTGCCTCGGGCAGCGAACAGGCGGCGCTGCCGCCGACCGCCATCACGCTGGCGCTGGTTGCTCCTACCGATGCCAAATTGCCCTCGCCGCCGGAGCGCGCGCCGAAGGACGGCACCTTCGCCGGTTTCACCAGTTTCAAGGCCGCGCCAAAGGCCGGGCTCTATACCGTCAGCCTCTCGGCCGGCGCCTGGGTCGACCTGGTGCAGGACGGGCATGTCCTGAAGCCGAAGGCGTTCAGCGGCGCGACCGATTGCGACGGCATCCGCAAGACCATGAAATACGACCTCGCCGCCAGCCCGTTCGTGCTGCAGGTCAGCGGCTCAAAGGAGAACGCGCTGTCGATCGCGATCCAGCCGTCGAGTGAATAGGACGATCCGTTCGACAAAGAGTGGCTTTACCGTAAGCCCCAGCCTGCTATGTTTTCCGAGCGATATCCCCGAGGACCGTAAGTCCGTCGGGGACCCGCGGAACAGCGCTTCCGTGCGTCGCGCCCAGACCTCATTGAACGCCTGATTTGCGCGCGCTCGCTTGCGCGCGATCTCGCACGGAGCGCTTCCATGCCACGACTTTCCGTTTCAAGGCTCGCCGGCCTTCTCACTGCCTTCGTCATCCTGCTCGGCGCGATCGATTCGCCGGTGCGCGCCGAGGACAAGACGCTCACCGTCTTCGCCGCCGCCTCGATGAAGAACGCGCTCGACGAGATCGATGCGGCCTATACCGCCAAGACCGGCGTCAAGATCAGCGCCAGCTATGCGGCGAGCTCGGCATTGGCGAAGCAGATCGAGCAGGGCGCGCCGGCCGACGTGTTCGTCTCCGCCGACACCGACTGGATGGACTATGCGGTCAAGCAGAAGAACATCAACGAGCCGACGCGGGTCAATCTGCTCGGCAACTCGATCGTGCTGATCGCGCCGAAGGATTCCAGGATCGACAACGTCAACATCGGACCCGGCTTCGACCTCGCCAAGCTCGCCGGTGACGGCAGAATCGCCACCGGCGACGTCAAGGCGGTGCCGGTCGGCAAATATGCCAAGGCCGCGCTGGAGAAGCTCGGCGCCTGGCAGGCCGCCGAGCCGAAATTCGCGATGGCCGAGAGCGTGCGCGCGGCGTTGACGCTGGTGGCGCGTGGCGAGGCCGTGCTCGGCATCGTCTATTCGACCGACGCCAAGGTCGAGCCCGGCGTCAAGGTCGTCGGCACCTTCCCGGCCGACACCCATCCGGCGATCATCTATCCGGTGGCGGCGACCACGACTGCAAAGCCCGAGACATCAGACTATCTCGTCTTCCTGCGCTCGTCCGCGGCGAAGACGATCCTCGAGAAATACGGCTTCAAGTTCCTGATCAGTCCGACGACCTGATGTTCGAGATCTCGCCGACCGAATGGACGGCGATCCTGCTGTCGCTGCGGGTCGCCGTCATCGCAACGCTGGTGGCGACCCCGTTCGGGATTGCGCTCGCCTGGCTGCTGGCGCGGCGCGATTTCTGGGGCAAGTCGCTGCTCGATGCCGCCGTGCACCTGCCGTTGGTGCTGCCGCCGGTCGTCACCGGCTACCTGCTGTTGCTGACGTTCGGCAAGCGCGGACTGGTCGGCGGCTGGCTCGCCGATCATCTCGGCATCGTGTTCGCGTTCCGCTGGACCGGCGCGGCGCTCGCCTGCGGCGTGATGTCGTTTCCGCTGCTGGTGCGGCCGATCCGCCTGTCGATCGAAGCCGTCGACCGCCGCCTCGAGCAGGCCGCCGAGACGCTCGGCGCCGCGCCGTGGCGGGTGTTCGCGACGGTGACGCTGCCGCTGGCGCTGCCGGGCGTGCTGGCCGGCATGGTGCTCGGCTTCGCCAAGGCGATCGGCGAGTTCGGCGCGACCATCACCTTCGTCTCCAACATACCCGGCGAGACCCAGACCATCTCGTCGGCAATCTATTCGCTGATCCAGACGCCTGACGGCGATACCGCCGCGGCACGGCTCGTGATCGTCTCGATCGTGATCGCGATGGGCGCGCTGATCGGGGCCGAAGTGTTTGCACGCCGCGCCACCGCGCGCCTGCACGGGCAATAACCATGCTGCGCGTCGACATTCAAAAGCAGCTCGGCGAGTTCTCGCTCGCGGCAGCGTTCGCCAGCGAGGGCCGCGTCACCGGCTTGTTCGGCGCATCCGGCTCCGGCAAGACGTCGCTGATCAACACCATCGCGGGGCTGCTGCGTCCAGATCGCGGCACCATCATGATCGACGGCGAGACGGTCGACGATACCGCTTCCGGCATTCATGTGCCGACCTGGCGCCGCCGCATCGGCTACGTGTTCCAGGACGCGCGGCTGTTTCCGCATCTCGATATCAGGCAGAATCTCGACTACGGCCGCCGCATGAACGGCCTCACTGAAGACCCCGCGCAGCACAAGCGCGTCGTCGATTTGCTCGACATCGGCGCCCTGCTCGACCGCCGCCCCGGCAAGCTCTCCGGCGGTGAGCGGCAGCGCGTCGCGCTCGGCCGGGCGCTGCTGTCCAAGCCGCGGCTCTTGCTGCTCGACGAGCCGCTGGGTGCGCTCGACGAAAGCCGCAAGCTCGAGATCCTGCCCTATCTGGTGCGCCTGCGCGACGAGGCCGGCGTCCCGATGGTCTATGTCAGCCACGACGCGGCCGAGCTGCGCCAGCTCGCCACCCAGATCGTGATGCTGCGCCGCGGCCAGGTCACCGCGTTCGGCGGTGTTAAGGTGTTGACGGCGGGCGGGTAGCTGGCCGTTTTTCCGAAACTCGGCATAAGATAGCCCATCTTGTCTGCTAGGCCCGCGTCGGGGCATCCCGATCAGGCATGGGGAAAGGTGCATCGTGCGACTGACTGGCTGGGTATTGCTGCTGATCGGCGGGCTGCTATGCGCCACGATTTCGTGGGCAGCGCTCGGCTTCCTGCTGATGGGCATCGGCCTGATCTCGCTGCAGGTCGCCGAGCGTCGGCGACGCCGCGAGGATCGTGCCGTGCCGGCCGGGACCACAGGATTTACCCCTCCGCGTCTCAGCCCGGGGCTGCAGCCGCCCACCCTCGACCCGGTCGCCGGCCAGGACACCGGGCCCCAACGTCAGCCCCGCCGGGTGGCCTGGCCGGACAAGAAGGGGGAGGCGCCCTATGATCGGCAGGCCTGGCGCCGGCTGGTCGAAAGCGATCCCGATCTCGCCCAGATCGCCAAGGTGCTGTCCGATTACGGCCCGCAATATGTCGACGAGCTCGCGACCAGCTATCTGGCCGCGCCCGACAAGAGCCGCCTCTCGGCCATCGTCGACGGCATCATCGCGCGAGCCCGGGGCGGCCAGCCGGCCCCGCCGCCCGCGCCGGTCGAAGGATCGCGGCCACCGCCCTTGCCGCCCCGGCCGGAGCCTCAGGCGCCCGCTCCTGCCGCCAAGCCGACGGCTTCGCCGAGCAATCCTGCCGATGCGCTGGAAGCATCCCTGCTCGCCACGGTCGAGGAGGCTACCGCCAGGATCGCCGCCGAACGCGCCGGTCTCTTCAAGCCTGCCAAGGACAAGGCCAGCGACAGCCGGTCGTCGACGGCGAGCCAGCGGGAGCCGCTGTTCGGTCGTGCCCCCCGGGACGCGAAGCCCGCCGAGCCACCACCAATGCCGGCTGCACGACCGGCCATGCCGATGGAGACATCCGCCAACCTCGAAGCGTCGCCGATCGCCGCCGTCAGCGAGGCCGCCACCAGGCGGGCGGACACAACCAGCCCGGCGGCCGCGAAGACAGCGCCTGCGAAGACAGCTGCGGACAATCTCGACGAGACGCTGCTCGCAGCGCTGGCCGAGATTTCCGGCCAAAAGCTCAAGGGCGAGTCCAAGCCGGACGCCGCCTCCAAGGACCCGCCGGCCGACGACGGGCTGTCCGACATGGTCAAGAAATTCGCGCCGGATTCGAACTTCCTGCGCAAGCAGTGACGGCGACCTAAAGCGCGATAAGATTGGGTTGAATCGTCATCGCGCCTCAGTTGCTTGTTTGTGCATGATCTTGTCGGAAAACCGCTTCGCACTTTTCCGGATCATGCTCTAAACCCCCGCCACCGACGCCCAGATGTCGGCGAGCTTACGCCGCACGGTCTGCATCCGCGTCTGCGGCACGACCACCTCATCCTCCTCCGGCAGGCGCAGGCCGACGACGTTGACGCGGCCGCCGCTGATGCTGCGCGCCACCAGCACGATCTCATCGAGCGCAAGCTCGGCCCCTTCCTTCGGCGCGCGGTCGAGATTGATGTCGAAATAATCCGCGAGCGTCAGCTTGGCGGCGTTCTCGTCGACCTTGACACCGTAGATCTCGGCGAGCTCGCCGAGCGTATGCTCACCCGACACCATGAAGTCGCCGAGCAGATGCGGATCGGGCGCACTCGACGGCGCCATGTCGACGAAGAAGCGGTCGAGCGCCTCGGCGCGCTCCGGCGGCGCCAGCAGATAGATGTAGTCGCCGGGCGCGACCGGATCGGCCTCGACGGGCGTCAGGATGCGTTCCTCGCGGATCACCAGCGTCGGCTTCGACCAGGATGGGATCAGCCCGCGACGGAAATACAGGCTCTTCGGCCGCACCGGATAGCCGACCAATTGCTGCTCGAGCTGGCCGGGCAGATCCAGTTCGACGCGGCGCGGGCCGCGTTCGGCGCGCGGCAGCGCGACATGCAGACGGCGCGCCGCCGGCGCCAGGGTCCAGCCCTGCAACAATAGCGAGATGATGACGACGACGAAGGCGACGTCGAAATACAGATAGGCCTTCGACAGGCCGACCAGCATCGGGATCGAGGCGAGGAAGATCGCGACCGCGCCGCGCAGGCCGGTCCAGGCGATGAAGACCTTCTCGCGCCAATTGAACTTGAACGGCGCGAGGCAGATCAGAACCGCCAGCGGGCGCGCCACCAGCATCAGCGCGAATGCCACCAGCACCGCGCCGCCGGCGCTGGAGAGCAGGCGATGCGGCGACACCAAGAGGCCCAGCAGCACGAACATCACGATCTGGGCCAGCCAGGTCGCGGCGTCGAGGAAGGTCACCACCGAATTATGCGCGCGCGTCGGCCGATTGCCGATGATGATACCGGCGAGGTAGACCGCGAGGAATCCGGAGGCATGCACGATCTGCGAGCCGCCAAAGATCACCAGCGCCGCCGTGGTGACGAACGGCGCATGCAGGCCCTGCGGCAGCGCCACATAGTTTAGTGCGATCACCACCAGCCGGCCGCCGATCACCCCGATGATGGCGCCGAACACGGCCTCCTGGATGAACTCCATCGCGATGTGCGACGCCGAGCTCTGGCCGACCGAAATGAACTCGACCAGCATCAAGGTGAGGAAGATCGCAAACGGATCGTTGGTGCCGGATTCCGCTTCCAGGGTGGCGCCGACGCGGGGGCGCAGCCGCAGGCCCTGGGTATGCACCAGGAGGAACACCGCCGCGGCGTCGGTCGAAGCCACGACGGCGCCGACCAAGAGCGACTCGGTCCAGTTGAGGTCGAGCACATAGCGGGCGACCGGCGCCGTGATCAGCGCGGTCAGCAGCACGCCGGCGGTCGCCAGCATCATCGAGGGCGCCAGCACGGTGCGAATGCTGGCAAACCGCGTCTTCAACCCGCCGTCGAACAGGATCAGCGCCAGCGCCACCGAGCCGACCAGATAGGTGGTTCGGACGTCGTCGAACTGGAGATGGCCCGGCCCGGCATCGCCCGCCAGCATGCCGACCAGCAAGAACACCAGCAGCAGGGGGGCGCCGAACCGCAACGCCAGCAGGCTGGACAGGATGCCGGCCATCACCAGCACCGCGCCGAGCAGGATCGCTATACTGACGGAGTCGAGGGATGCCATGCGCCTTCGGAAGTCTCAAATACTTGCAATTGCATCCTTATCGTCGCCACACTGGGACGCCAACCGATTTCTGCCGTCAGCGGCAATCCGCCCGCCTTGCCCTAGGTCACCCCGACACTGTGGTGTATCGATGGTCGGGTGAGCGCCGTTGCGGGATTCTCCCCTCGCATTCGAATCACATTTGCCTGACCCGCGCTTCAAGTTGAGACTTTGCCGATGGACATGAGCTGGAAGGACATCCTGGAATCGATCCAATTGGCGGCGCGCTCGGTCGGCGCCGAGGTCGCCTCGCCGTGGTTCTATCTGCAGTTCGGCATCATCCTCGCCGCCGCTGGCCTCGCCTATGCCGCCGATACCGCCATTCATGCGCGGGTCAACATGGCGACACTGGCGAGCCGCTGGCCGCTGCCGCTCCGGCACTTCGCCCGCGTGATGGTATCGAGCGCCTCGACGGCGGTGTTCGCGGTGTTGATGGTGATCTCGCGCATCGTGATGTGGCACGCGACCTGGCCGAGCCGCAGCTATCTGATCGCGGTTTCCGCCAAGCTGGCGCTGGCCTGGCTCGTGATCCGCCTCGTGACCTCGGTGATCGACAATGCCTTCATCGTCAAACTGGTCTCGATCGCGGCCTGGGTGGTCGCCGCGCTCAGCATCGTCGGCCAGCTCGACTGGGCGGCCGATACGCTGGATTCGTTCGCCGTCGTGGTCGGCGGCCTGCGCCTGACGCCACTGCTGCTGATCAAGGCCGGCGCGCTGCTGATCGTGGCACTGTGGCTGAGCAATATCGCCAGCAATTTCATCGACGGCCAGATCACGCGCTCGACCGACCTGACCCCGTCGATCCAGGTGTTGCTGGTCAAGATCATTCGCATCGGCCTGATGGTGATCGCGGTCGCCATTGCGTTGAGCGCGGTCGGCATCAACCTGTCGGCGCTTGCGGTGCTGTCCGGCGCGGTCGGCGTCGGCATCGGTTTCGGCCTGCAGAAGATCGTCGCCAACTTCATCTCGGGCATCATTCTGCTGGTCGACAAATCGGTGAAGCCGGGCGACCTCGTCACCATCGGCGACAGCCAGGGCCGTATCAGTGCGATGAAGACCCGCTACATCTCGGTCGCCGCCGGCGACGGCCGCGAGTTCCTGATCCCGAACGAGGACCTGGTGACACAGAAGGTCACCAACTGGACCTACACCGACAAGAATACGCTGGTGAAGATCGCCTTCGCCGCCAACTACGACGCCGATCCGAGGCTGGTCTGCAAGCTCGCGATCGATACCGCGACGGCCCACGCCCGAGCGCTCAAGGGCAAGCCGCCGAACTGCATCCTGACCGAATTCGCCGAACTCGGCATGAAGTTCTCGCTGACCTTCTGGATCGCCGATCCCGATGGCATGGACGGTGTGAAGAGCGACGTCATGCTGTCGCTGTGGGACGCCTTCAAGCAACAAGGCATCAAGGTGCCCTACCCGGTGCGGGAACTCCGCATCCGCGGCGGCGCGCTGCCGGTCGAGAGCGTGGTCGAGGTCTCCAGTTAAAGCTCGGCAAGAGCCGAGCTGGAACGGCGTCGGAAGTTCACCTCTCCCTTTGGGAGAGGTCGATTTGCGAAGCAAATCGGGTGAGGGGTTGCGGCCTAACGAGAGAGCAGGTGCCCTCACCCGGATTGCTTCGCAATCCGACCTCTCCCTGACGGGGAGAGGTGAACCGAGGCCACGCCAAGCCGATTCAGCTAGACTCATCGCGCTTTGGCGGTTCAAGTGTGGCTTGTTTTGGGATGGCGGCCGCCGCCGTTCCGGTTCAAGCTGGGAAATCAAGCCGTTTCGACATTGTCCCCATGCCCAAGCTTGGCTTGCGCCGGGCGCGCCGATCATTAAATTAGAGCCTGAAATCAGCCTCTTGCCCGCAGAAACATCCCGCCCATGAGCTATATCGACGCCACCGACACCTCGCTTCGCAAGACCGGACAGATCAAGCTGCACGGACCGAGCGGCTTTGCCGGCATGCGCAAGGCGGGTGCGCTGGTGTCGAAATGCCTCGATGCGCTGACCGACATCGTCAAGCCGGGCGTTCCGACCTCCGAGATCGACGAGTTCGTCCGCAAGTTCGCCTTCGACCACGGCGCCTATCCGGCGACGCTGATGTATCGCGGCTATCGCTACTCGACCTGCACCTCGATCAATCATGTGGTCTGCCACGGCATGCCGGGCGACCGCCCGCTGAAGGAAGGCGACATCGTCAATGTCGACGTCACCTTCATCGTCGACGGCTGGTACGGCGACTCGAGCCGCATGTATGCGATCGGCGCGATCGCGCGGAAGGCGGAGCGGCTGATCGAGGTGACCTATGAAGCGATGATGCGCGGCATCGCCGCGGTGAAGCCCGGCGCCACGACAGGCGATATCGGCCACGCCATCCAGAGCTTCGTCGAACCGCAGGGCATGAGCGTGGTGCGCGACTTCTGCGGCCATGGCCTCGGCCGCCTGTTCCACGACGAGCCGAACATCATCCATATCGGCCGCCCCGGCGAAGGCGCGCCGCTGAAGCCCGGCATGTTCTTCACCATCGAGCCGATGATCAATCTCGGCAAGCCGCATGTGAAGATCCTGTCCGACGGCTGGACCGCGGTGACCCGCGACCGCTCGCTGTCAGCCCAGTTCGAGCACTCGGTCGGCGTCACCGCCGACGGCGTCGAGATCTTCACGCTGTCCGAACGCCATGGCGAGAAGCCGTGGGTTCAGGTGTAACGGCCACGCTTCGCATCTCAGTCACGCTCCGTCGCAAGATAGATCAGCGCGCATAACGGCAGAGTAGCGCCGATCGCGGTCGCGAGCATCCAGCCGCCCACGGCATAGGCCCAGGCGCCGACCGCCGAGCCCGCCGCACCGGCGAGGAAGAACGTCGCCATATAGAGTCCGTTGAGCCGGCTGCGCGCTTCGGCGCCCAGCACGAACAGCGACCGGAAGCCGAGCACGACGTTGGCCTGCACGCCGAAATCGATCGCGATCGCGCCGGCAACGAACAAGGCCAGCGAGAGCGTCGAACCCGGCCGACCGAGCGAAGTGAGCAGGAAGCCGCCGCTGGTCAGCAACATCGCCCCTGCCGTCGCCGGACGGGTCCAGCCGCGATCCGCGACGCGTCCCGCGATCGGCGCGGCCACGGCGCCGGCGACACCCAGAAGCGCGAAGATCGCGATGCCGGATTGCGACAGGCGATAGGCGGGGCCGGCAAGGACCAGCGGCACCGTGGTCCAGAACAAGCTGAAGACGCCGAACAGGCTGGCCTGATAGAGCGCGCGCCGCCGCAGCGCCGGGGTATTGCGGACGAGGTGCACCATCGAGCTCAGCAACGTGCGATAGCCGAGCCTGGTGCGCGGAACGCGCGGCGGCAAAGTCCTGCGCAGCAGCAACGCGAGCAGCACCATCAGCGCCGACGACATCCAGTAGACCACGTGCCAGGACGACGCCGAGGCGATGAAGCTCGACGCCGGTCGGGACAGCATGACGCCGATCATCAACCCGCTCGTGACGTTGCCGACCACTTGCCCCCTGATGCGCTCGGGCGCGAGATGGCCCGCATAGGGAATCAGGATCTGCACGGCGACCGAAGAGAAACCGACCGACAGCGCCGCGGCGAAGAACTGCAACGGATGCCGCGAAAGCGCCGCCGCGGCCAACGCGACCGCTGCGACCGCGATCGTGGTCGTGACCAGCCGGCGGTTTTCGATCAGATCGCCGAGCGGCACGATCAGCAGCAATCCCGCGCCGTAGCCTAGCTGCGTCATGGTCACGAGCAGGCCGGCATGCTCCGGCTGCAGACCAAGCTCGGTCGCGATCGGTCCGGCCAGCGGCTGGGCGTAGTAGATGTTGGCAACCACCAGCCCGC
The DNA here is from genome assembly GCF_053474805.1 of Bradyrhizobium sp. WCU1. NCBI lineage: Bacteria > Pseudomonadati > Pseudomonadota > Alphaproteobacteria > Hyphomicrobiales > Nitrobacteraceae > Bradyrhizobium > Bradyrhizobium sp. WCU1. The sequence goes on along the minus strand of NZ_CM130280.1, from coordinate 4,140,496 downwards.
AGGACAGCGCCAGCAGGAAGGTGAGCCAGGTCGAGACCGAATCCGGCTCGGGCCGGGTATCGGATGTGATCGTCGTCATGGGGTCTCCAATTTGGGAATATTCATTTCCTAAATAGCCAAACCAAAAATCACCCGACCAGTCGCATCGCGACCTCGACCGCAGCCGGCGTATCCGCCGGCGCACGACCGGAGCGTCCGACGACGCGCAGGCCCTGGGTGAGACACACCATCATGCGCGCCGTGTCCTCCGCATCGATGCCGTCCACGATCGATCCGTCCGCCTGCCCTTGCCGGATCAGGTCAGCCAGGAACGCCTCGTTGCGCGCCAATGTCGCGCCGACCCGCACGGCGACTTCGCGGTCCGCGATGGCCAGTTCGACGGCGCTGCCGACAATCATGCAGCCGCGCCGTCCCTCGATCCCTTTCGCCGACTCGACATAAAAGCCGAGCACGGCGCGCAGCCGCTCGCGTGCCGATCCCTGCGTTCGGGCAACCGACGCAATCTGCTCGTTGCGCAGGCGCATGTAGCGATCGAGTGCGGCCAGGAATACCGCCCGCTTGTCCTTGAACGCCTTGTAGATGCTGCCGGAGGCCAGCCCCATCCCCGCCGCCAGATCCTCGATCGAGGTGGCGTTGTAGCCGTGTTCGCGAAACACCCGGATCGCCTTGTCGAGCGCGACGTCGACGTCGAATTCCCGCGGCCGCCCGCGTGGGCGCCGCGCCTGCTCCGACAATCTGGCCATCGTCCTCATGCTCCCATTTAGGAAAAGATCATTCCCTAAATCAATTCACATCTTTGTGCGCTGCAAGATCAATAATCGCCGCGTGCGCCGCTCGATCTCCTCGGGCGTGTGGTTGTCGCCGATCGACATCGCGCAGATCCGCGACAGGTGCAGATAGGGCAACCCGGTCTCTTCCGCCCAGGCGTTGAACTGCGCCTGCACCTTGGCAAGATCGCGCTTCGACTTGACCTCCTCGGCAATATCCACGCCTGCATCGCGCAGGCAGGCCGCGACGTCGCGCGAGGTGACAAAACCGTCCCAGCCGAGGAAACGCAGCAGCATCTGCCCGGTGTTGCCGCCGAGCCGGCTGCCGCGCTTGGCGAGCAGCTCCAGCAGCCCGATCTCGTTCGATGACGGCCATGCGCTAAGGAACCTGCCGAAGCTGCCGTGCTCGCGCGCGATCTCCTGCACGAAGCGGCCATTGTCGCGCACCGACATGATCTTGGCGCCGTTGCGCACGATCCTGGCGTCGCTCGTGAGCTTCTCCCAGAATTCATCGGGCCTGAAGGCGAGCTTGGTCGGCTGGAAGCCGAAGAAGGCTTCCTCGAAGCCCGGCCATTTGGCGTCGATCACGCTCCAGGCAAAACCCGCGCAGAACACGCGTCTGGTCATTTCAGCCAGCACGCGGTCGTCGCCGAGCTTGGCCAGTGCCTTGGCGCCCGCCGGCGGGTGCAGCAGCTTCTCCAGCGCCTTCGGTCCGCCCTTGCGCTTTTCGGCACGCGCGCGGATCACCTTGAATGACGTCACGCCGCCCTCCTCCTTTCGATCTCGCTGCAGGCAACGGTAATTCGCTCGCCGCGCGGTGGCAAATCTCGACAGCATCAGCCCTTGCAAAACGCGGCAGGCACGGCAAGGTTGTGGCCGATGCCCGCCAAGCCCGATGCCAGCACCGGAGAGCCCGACGAGACGCCGCACTATCACGGCCACCGCGAACGGCTGCGCGAGCGCTTCTACGCGGCGGGGCCCGACGCGCTGACCGACTATGAGCTCTTGGAGATGGCGCTGTTCGCCGCCATCCCACGCCGCGACACCAAGCCCTTGGCCAAGGCGCTGCTGAAGAAATTCGGCTCGTTCGCCGAGGTGGTGCACGCGCCGGTGGCGCGGCTGCGCGAGGTCGAGGGCGTCAAGGATGCCTCGATCAACCAGCTCAAGCTGCTCGCCGCCGCCGCCGGGCGGATCGCCAAGGGCGAGATCAAGCGCAGCATCGCGCTGTCGTCGTGGAACGACGTGATCGCCTATTGCCGCACCAGCATGGCGTTCGCCGACAAGGAGCAGTTCCGCCTGCTGTTCCTCGACAAGCGCAACCAGCTGATCGCCGACGAGGTGCAGCAGACCGGCACCGTCGATCACACCCCGGTCTATCCGCGCGAGGTGATCAAGCGCGCGCTGGAATTGTCCGCGACCGCGCTGATCCTGGTGCACAACCATCCCTCCGGCGATCCGACGCCGTCGCAGGCCGACATCCAGATGACGAAAGCGATCGTCGACATCGCCAAGCCGCTCGGGATCGCCGTGCATGACCACATCATCGTCGGCAAGAACGGGCATACCAGCTTCAAGGGCATGAAATTGATGTAGTCTTGCGGCGTTGAGATACGTCACACACCGGGGCGCCTCCACGGAGACAGATGATGTCGAAAGGTCCCAGCGCGGCTCTCACTTCCGACGAGATTGGTGCGATGGCACGCGACGCCATCGCAGAGGGACAGGCGGACCGCAAGCAGGCGGCATCGCAGAAAATTCAACCGCTGCGAGAGGCCCAGCGTCACCAGCCGGAGGCGGCGATGGCGCTGGTATGGATTGTCGACCAGCACAGCCTCGCAAGGGACGAGGCGGCAGGTCTGCTGCTGGAGATCGCGGATGCCCATGATGACGATATCGGTGTCCTCTCGGCGCTTGGACAATGCCTCGAAGCGGTGCGCGACATCGACGATCTGAACGCGCCGCCGCCGGACCACCCGATCTTCCGGACCATGGTCGAGAAGCTGGGCCGCCTGGCGAAGCTCCATGAGGGGCCGCGTGAACAGGAATGGATCCTGCGCGGGCTCGCCACGGCCGCGCGAATGATGGCGCGCCAGAACGATGCAATCGCCGAGCATTGTCTTCGCAAGCTGGTCGAAATCGATCCGCGCAAGAGCCCGCCGCACTACAATCTGGGCCTCTTCTACAAGACACGCGGCAGGTTCGCGGAAGGCGTGGCGGCCAACCAGGCCGCCGCAAGCCTGTCGCAAGAGGTGATCGACAGCCACCAGTGGAATCTCGGGATCTGCGCTACGGGCGCCGGGAACGCGGAGATCGCTATGGATGTGTGGAAGCGGATGGGCCAGAAAATCGAGCCTGGACGATTCGGGTTGCCAGAAGGCGGATATCCGGCCTGCAAGGTGAAGCTCGCCGAGCGGCCGCTTGCCGAGCGGGCCGCGGACTCAGACGATCCGGGCCAGGAGGAAACGGTGTGGATCGAACGGCTGAGTCCGTGCCACGGCATCATCCGCAGCGTGCTGTACGGCAAGCTCGGCGTCGACTATGGCGATGTCATCCTGACGGATGGCGCCCCGATTACGCATCACACCTATGGCGAGCAGCAGATCCCGGTCTTCCCGCATCTCGCGACGCTGCTGCGTCGAAACTACCGGTTCTTCGATTTCGCCGGCACGCAGGAGACCGCACGGCAATTGGCCGACATCACCGACGAGCTGGACGGGGACGCCGTGATCTATTCGCACTCGGAGGGCTTCAAGATCATGTGCGCGAATTGCTGGCGCAACCCGGATATCGATCACGCCGATCACGAGCAAATGGAGACGCACGTCGTCGTCGGCCGCATTGCCGCGCCTCCCGACATCGCGCCTGCGCGACTTTTGCACCTGATCGACACCGCCATCGAGAAGCGGGCAACCTGCCAGCTCTACGCGCCCGATCTTTGCGCGGCGGCCGGACAAGCGGCGCGCGAGCGGATCGACCGACGCCGGTTTGCGCTGTTGGCGAACAATTAGGCACGCCGCGGTCCTGGTGAATGCCGGACGACGGTGAAACAGCTTGTTCGGCGTCACCACCTGCGCATGCGGGCGATCCGGTATTCCAGAGGCGCCAGTGCTTGAGGGGAGAGGACGTGGCTGCTCCCGTCATTCCGGGGCATCGCAAAGCGATGAGCCCGGAATCCATTGGGCCGCAAACCAAACGGTGGAATGGATTCCGGGCTCGACGCTGCGCGTCGCCCCGGAATGACGATGGAGAGAACGATCGCGCCGACACGCCGAGCATCCCCCCACGTCATACAGCCATCGGCTCTTCCCGCTAACATCGCCCATGCAACGTTTTCCGCGCGGCGGCGTTTGTTGCAGGTTGATTTGTCAGCTCCAGACTTTGGGGGACCGATGTCCGACTATGTCATTGAGGAAGGACTACCCTACCCGTTGGGCGCCCATTGGAGTGGCCACGGCACCAACTTTGCGGTGTTCTCCGCCAACGCCACCAAGGTCGAGGTCTGCCTGTTCGACGGTGAGCGTGAGACGCACCGCTTCGAGCTGCCCGAATATACCGACCAGGTGTTTCACGGCTTCATCAACGGCGTGCAACCGGGCACGTACTACGGCTATCGCGTCTACGGCCCGTACCAGCCCGACGGTGGCCACCGCTTCAATCCGAACAAGCTGCTGCTCGATCCCTACGCCTGCGCCCATGCCGGCGGGCTCACCTGGAATCCGGCCGTGTTCGGCTACAAGATGGAGACCGGCGACGACTTGACCTTCGACGAGCGCGACAGCGCCCCGTTCATGCCGAAATGCGTGGTGGTCGACCCCAATTTCGACTGGGTGCAGGAGGCCCAGCGCCAGGACGTGCATTGGGACGAAACCGTGGTCTACGAGACCCACGTCAAGGGTTTTACCAGGCAGCATCCGGGCGTCCCCGAAAACCTGCGCGGCACCTATGCCGGCTTCGGCTCGGACGCCGCGATCGATCACCTGAAGGCGCTCGGCATCACCTCGGTCGAGCTGCTGCCGGTGCATTCCTTCATCAACGACAGCAACCTGCTGGACAAGCACCTCACCAACTACTGGGGCTACAACACGATCGGCTTCTTCGCGCCGGACCCGCGCTACGCCGCCGACGTCGCCAACAGCCTGCGCGAATTCAAGGAGATGGTGTCGCGGCTGCATGGCGCCGGGCTCGAGGTGATTCTCGATGTGGTCTACAACCACACCGCCGAAGGCAATGAACGCGGCCCGACGCTGTCGTTCAAGGGCATCGACAATGCGAGCTATTATCGCCTGCTGCCCGACAAGCGGCGCTACTACATCAACGACACCGGCACCGGCAACACGGTAAACCTGTCGCATCCGCGGGTGATCCAGCTGGTGATGGACAGCCTGCGCTACTGGGCCGGCCACATGCATGTCGACGGCTTCCGCTTCGACCTCGGCACCATCCTTGCGCGCGAGGTCTACGGCTTCGACGAGCAGTCCGGCTTCCTGAAGGCTGTCAACCAGGACCCGCTGCTCGCCACCGTCAAGCTGATCGCCGAGCCCTGGGACTGCGGCCCCGGCGGCTACCAGGTCGGCGGCTTCCCGCCGGGCTGGGCAGAGTGGAACGACAAATACCGCAACACCGTGCGCGACTTCTGGCGCGCGGAGGCAACACCGGCCGCGCTGGCGCCGCGGCTGCTCGGCTCGCATGACGTGTTCAACCGCGAAGGCCGCCGCACCTGGGCCAGCGTCAACTTCGTCACCGCCCATGACGGCTTCACGCTGAACGACTGGGCGAGCTACGACGCCAAGCACAATGAGGCCAACGGCGAGCACAACAACGACGGCTCGTCGGACAACCACTCCTGGAATTGCGGCGCCGAGGGCCCGACTGATAACCCCGAGATCCGGACTTTACGCGAACGCCAGAAGCGCAACATGCTGGCGACGCTGCTCGCCTCGCAGGGCACGCCGATGCTGCTCGGCGGCGACGAGTTCGGCCGCACCCAGCGCGGCAACAACAACGCTTATTGCCAGGACAACGACATCTCCTGGCTCGACTGGAATTTCTCCGACGACGCCGAAAAGCTGCTCGCCTTCACCAAACGAATGATCAAACTGCGGCGCGACTATCCGATCCTGCGCCGGAGCCGCTTCCTCTCCGGCGATCGCGATCCGCAGCTCGAGATCCGCGATGTGGTCTGGATCAACGCCTCGGGCGCCGAGATGTCGCAAGGCGACTGGACCACCGGCTGGATCAAGTGCTTCGGCGTCGTGCTCGACGGCCGCGCCCGCAAGACCGCGATCGCCCGCCAGGGCGAGGACGACACCGTGCTCGTCATCCTCAACAGCTATGAAGGCGAGGTCGACTTCAAGCTGCCGCCGACCACGGCAGGCCCGCATTGGTCGCTGCTGCTCGACACCAATGCGCCGGAGCAAGCCGCGGGTGCGCAGTTCGCGTTCGAGAGCACCTACAAGGCGGCCGGGCGTTCGTTCGTCCTGCTGACGGCCGGCGAGGTGAAGTAGGGACGGGCGCAACTGCCCACCCTCGTCATTCCGGGGCTCGCGAAGCGAGAGCCCGGAATCCATTCATCGGCAGAATCGGCGGCCCGATGGATTCCGGGCTCGTGCTGAGCCTGTCATCGGGCGCGCGTTCGCGCGACCCGTTGGCACGCCCCGGAATGACGGAAGGAGCACGTCTCCCCAAAGGGCCCCCTCCCCGCGACCCCGGCGGCCAATTGACATTCGCTCGCCGAGTGCCAGACTTCGCGGAAAATTAGGGGTGGAGACCGCTGGATGGCCAATCTTTCGGCCTCAAATCATGTCGCCCGTGTCTTGTCAGCGGCCAACCAGGTGGCCGGCGTCGATACCGAGGCGCGGATTGCGGCGTCCTGGCGGCGCTGCGTGGTCAATCACAACCTCGATCCGGCGCGGCGCGGGCCGCCGCAGACCCTGACCGAAGCCGAGGTCCGGCACATTGCCGAGCCGATGGAGGATTTGATCCAGGTCGCGATCCCGGAACTCGAGGATCTTGCCCGCGTGCTCCATGACGCCGGCTACTGCGTCAACCTCGCCGACCCCAACGCCACCATGCTGGTGAGCCGCCTGCCCGGAGGCGACTACGACCGGATGTTCCTGGAATGGAAGATCTACACCGGCTCGAACTTCGCCGAGACCTTCGAGGGCACCAACGGGCTCGGCACCGCGCTCGCCGAGCAGCGGCCGATCATCGTGCATGGCGACGAGCATTTTCGCGAGCAGTGGCACATGTTCACCTGCGCGGTGTCGCCGCTGTTCGATCATGCGGGCCGGCTCGCCGGCGCCGTCAACATCTCCTCATGCCGCAGCGATCTCGGCCGCAGCGCGCATGAACTGGCGCTCGCCGTCACCACGGAAGCGACGCGGCGGATCGAGCAGTCGTTCTTCCGCCGGCGCTACCGCGCCTCCTGGATCGCAACCCTGCCCGACGACGGGCATGGCATGCTGGCCTATGACGACGACCGCCGCGTGGTCGGCGCCTGCCGCACCGCGCGCGGCATGTTCGGCCTGACCGACGCGATGATCGACGACGGCATCGACCTGTCGCATCTGATTCAACTGGACGACCGCGCGACACGCGCCGCGGATGATCCGGTCACGCTGCGCCGGGCCGACGGCACGCCCTGGGGCCGCGGCCGCCTCGCACCGCCGGTACGCGTACGCTCGCCGCGTCCGATGCCTGCACCGCCGCGCCAACAACCGGCCGGACAGTTCAGCGGCCTGCACCGGCTGGCCGGCCGCGATCCCGTGCTGATGAAGGGTGTGAAGCGGCTGATGACGGTCGGCAATCTCGATCTGCCGATCCTGCTGCATGGCGAGACCGGCGCCGGCAAGGACGTGTTCGCGCGCGCCATCCACGCGGCCAGCAATCGCGCGGCCCGCAACTATGTCGCGCTGAACTGCGCGGCGATGCCGGAGAGCCTGATCGACGCCGAGCTGTTCGGCTACGAGGCCGGCGCGTTCACCGGCGCGCGGCGCGAGGGATCGAGGGGGCTGATCGTGCAGGCCAGCGGCGGCACGCTGTTCCTCGACGAGATCGGCGACATGCCGCTGACGCTGCAGACGCGGCTGCTGCGCGTGCTGGAGAACCGCGAGGTCTGGCCGCTCGGCGCGCTGAAGCCTGTCCCGGTCGACATCCGCCTGATCAGCGCCACGCACCGTGACCTGGCGCGGATGGCCGAGGACGGCAGCTTCCGCTCCGACCTGTATTACCGGCTGCGCGGCATGGAGATCCGCCTGCCCGCCTTGCGTGAGCGCGCGGATCGGCGCGAGGTGATCGCACAGATCGCCGACGAGGAAGCCCCACACTGCCGCATCGCGCCAGATGCATGGGCGCAACTGATGGCCTATCCCTTCCCCGGCAACATGCGCCAGCTTCGCCACGTGCTGCGGCTCGCCGGCGCGACCTCCGAGGACGGCGTCATCACCGAGGCCGATCTCGATCTGCCGTCTTTCGCCGCGCGCGACGTGACCGCCGATCATACCGCGGCCGAGCGCGCCGCGATTGTCGAGGCGTTACGCACCAATGGCGGCCGCGTGACGGAAACGGCGAAAGCGCTCAAGCTCAGCCGCGCGACACTGTACCGGAAGATCAAGGCGCTGAAGATCGCGCTGGACGGTTAAAGCGGGATGAGATTTGGTTGAATCGTCATCGCGCTTTAGCCCTTTGTCTGAGCATGATCTTTTCGGAAAACCGCTTCGCACTTTTCCGGATCATGCTTTAGATGACGGCTCGTTGCCGCGGCATGTTTCGACATGGCATGCCGGTCGCGAATGGAAGGATGGTCTGACGTGAAGGAAACTCACCACGAAGGGCTGGGCGCGGAAGGATATGGCGTGGCCACCGTCGCGGACAATGGCACTGTCCTTGACACCTGGTTCCCGGCGCCCAGGCGCGGCAATCCGGCCGGCCCATCAGGGTCAACGGTTCTCACAGCCGAGCAGGCCCGCGCTGCCCTGGATCCGAGAGCAGCGGCGTGTCTGCACGCTGACGCCCGCCGTGCCGTTTCCGTGATCCCGGTCAAGACCGTCATCGATGATCTGGCGCAACCCCCACATGATGCCCATGACGTCTATCTGCGGCTTCATCTGCTGAGTCACCGCCTGATCCGGCCGCACGGCGCCAATCTGGATGGACTGTTCGGTATCCTCGCAAATGTTGCCTGGACGTCGATGGGGCCATGCTTGCCCGAGCAGATTGAAGCGCTTCGCTGGGCCGCTCGCGCATCATCCTCCACCCTGGACGTCCGCAGCATCGACAAGCTGCCACGGATGACCGACTACGTGGCGCCGGACGGCATCCGTATCGCCGATGCCAATCGCGTGCGACTGGGTGCCTATCTCGGCCGCGGAACGACCGTGCTCCATGAGGGGTTCTGCAACTTCAACGCCGGGACTTTGGGGACCTCGATGGTGGAGGGACGCATCAGTGCGGGCGTCGTGGTTGGCGACGGCACGGATGTGGGTGGCGGCGCATCGATCATGGGCACCCTTTCAGGTGGCGGCAAGCAGGTCGTGTCGATCGGCGAGCGCTGTCTGCTCGGCGCCAATTCCGGCACCGGCATCGCGCTTGGCGACGATTGTATTGTCGAGGCCGGTTGCTACGTCACCGCCGGCACGCTCGTCCGCCAGCGATCGGGAGAGGTCGTCAAGGCGCTCGAGCTATCCGGCAAGCCTAATATCCTGTTTCGACGCCACTCGCAGACAGGGGCGATCGAAGCGATCCCTCGCAACACATCCTGGGGCAGCCTGAACCCAGCCCTTCATGCCGTCACTTGAGAGCAGTGAAAACGAAGCTGGCCCGACATAGGCGGACGCAGCCGTAGCGCCAACGGCGAACGACGACGGAGGTGACAGGCCGCGGCACGCCGTTTCAGGAAAACTCGTTCCAGCTCACGCGCCGCGCGTCGACGTCGCCGAGCGTGATCGGATCGTGGATGTTGCGGACGCTCTGGAAGCCCGAGCGCAGGTAGATCAACGGATCGACCGCGGTCGCGGCGCGGACATGCTGGACCTCGCCGATGAAGATCGAGTGGGTCTTGGTTTCCAGCTCCTGGCTCAGGACGCAGTCGAACGCCGCGACGGCATCCTCCAGCACCGGGGCGCCGGTCGCGCCGGTGGTCCAGCGCCCGAACGCAAAGCGATCGTCGCCGTTGACGCCCTTCTGGCCGGAGAAGGTCAGCGCCAGCAGCGCGTGCTCCTCGTTCAGGAAGTTGATGACGAAATGGCGCTCCTCGCGGATGCGCGCGTGCGCGCTGGCATTGCGGTTGACGCAGACCAGAACCGAGGGCGGATTGTCCGACAGCGAGCAGGCCGAGGTCACCGTCAGGCCGGTGCGCTGCCCGGTCTCCGAGCCGACCGTCACCAGCGCGACCGCGCCGGCGCAATGGCGCATCGCCTGCTTGAAACTCTGTGCGTCGACCGTCATGTCGCAACCTCAGTACTGAAATATATTTCCTCCAACATATGCCAGGCGGGGTGCGAGGCAAGCCCCGCACCCCGCCTAGCTGTCATGCGGCCTTCTCGAACTCGGCGCCGAGATGCTTCAGCCGCGGCATTACCTCGTTCTTGAGCAGGTCCAGCGAGTGCCGCCAGGCCTCCGGCTTGTGCTTGTAGTCGAAGCCGAACACACAGAGCACGCCGAAGCCGCCGACCTCCCGGTAGATCTGCTCGATCTTCTCGGTGACCGTCTTGGGCGAGCCGACGATCCAATTCCGGCGCGCGCAATATTCGACGGTGACGTCGCTGTCGGGAACGTCAGGCGCGTGCTTCAGATAGTCCTTGAAGCCGAAATGGCCGAGCAGAGGCAGGAAGTACTCGCCCATCATCCGGCCCATCATGTCGCCGGTCGAGAGCTTCCATGCCTCCTCGTCGGTATCAGCCACGAACACCTCGCGCACCAGCCGCCAATCCCTGCGGCTCGGCTTGCGGCCGGTCTTGGCAGCACCGGCTTCCACCGAATCCCAGTGGCTGCCGACATAGGCCGGGTTGAGGTTGAGGCTCATCGGGATGAAGCCGCGCTCGCCGGCGAGCTTCAGCGTGTCCGAGTTCTTCGACAGGCCGGCGACGCCGATCGGCGGATGCGGGCCCTGCAACGGCTTGATGTGGGGTTTGAGGAAGTCGAACATCGTGTCCGGCTTGTTCACTGTCCAGTACTTGCCCTTGTGCGTCCACGGTCCGGGCTCGGACCACATCTTCAGGATGATCTCGAGCGCTTCCCGGGTCATGTCGCGGTTCTGCCCGGACATGCCGTCGACATTGAACATCGCCCAGTCGCTCGGCAGGCCGGAGGCAGCGACGCCGAAATTGAGCCGTCCATTCGAGAGGTGGTCGAGCATCGCGACGCGGTTGGCGAGCTCGGCAGGATGATGATACGGCAAGAGGAAGCCGCCGGGCCCGATGCGGATGTTCTTGGTCTGCAACAGCGCCTGCGCCACCAGCAGATCGGGCGACGGGTGCGGCTCCCAGGGCGCGGTGTGATGCTCGCCGATCCAGGCCTCCTGATAGCCGAGCTCGTCGAGCCAGCGCAGGGTCTGCAGGTCCCAGTCGTGGCCCTCCTTCAATCCGCACTCCGGCGGGTGCGAGGGCATGGTGAAGTAGCCAAGCTCCATGTGCGTTTCCTTCCTTCGTTGGGTTCAGTCATGCAATGCGTCTTGCCGCGCATTGGCACGACAATCAGCAAGCGCTGTGCCAGCAAGGAAATCGCGGGGAATGGATCAGATCGGCCGGATTTCGGCCGGCTCTGGCCGAACGCCTGGCTGATGAGCGCTGCAAACGTCTCACCGTCGCGAGACGTGTCGCAGCCGTGAGACGCTGCGATAGCGATGACCTAGTTTACTCCCTCTCCCCGTTCTTACGGGGAGAGGGTCGGGGTGAGGGGCTGCGTCCTCATATGCGATGACAGATGAAATCGCGGAGGCTCCCCCTCACCCGAATTCGAGCTTTGCTCGAATTCGACCTCTCCCCGCAAGCGGGCGAGGTGAAGCGAAGCGCCCGATCAGCCAGCCGCGCGGCGCGGCATCGTGTTGGTATCGGGCTCGGAGGGCGCCGGGATCTGCATCAGGATGGTCTGGCCCATCGAGGCGATCTCGATGCCCTCCTCCTGGAAGCGGCGCTTCATGCGGCGGTTGAACTCGCGCTGCACCGACCAGCGGCCGCCATCGGTGCAACGGATCTGGCCAACGATGGTGACGACCGAGCCGTCGACCTTGTCGACGCCCCACAATTCGAGGTCGCCGCGGATCAGCGCGCGATACGTGGTCTCCTGGCGCATCCCCGCCACGATGTCCTTCAGCACCTCGCCGGCGCGGTCGGTGTCCTCCTTGTAGGACACGTTGACGCTGACCGCGGCATTGCCGGCGCCGCGGCTGGCATTGGTGATCGTGGTCACCGCGCTGAACGGCACGACATGCACGGAGCCGTCGCCGGCACGCAGCCGCATGGTGCGGATCGAGACGTTCTCAACCACGCCCGAGAGGCCCGACACCGTGACGGTGTCGCCGACCTGCACGGTGTTCTCGATCAGGAGGAACAGCCCGGTGATCAGGTCCTGCACCAGCTTCTGCGAGCCGAAGCCGATCGCGATGCCGACGATGCCGGCGCCGGCGAGCAGCGGCGCGACATTGACGCCGATCTCGCTGAGCGCGGTGAGCCCGACCACCGCAACGATCATGCAGAACAGCGCGGTGCGCAGCATCGGCTGGAAGGTGCGCAGGCGCGCCGCGCGGGCGTAATGCCCCTCGCGCGACAGCGTGTCGACCTGGCGATCCATCAGCGCATTGGCGCCTTCCCAGATCACGGCCGCGGCAAGCGCGGCGATGCCGATCGTCATCACCGCCGAGATCAGCCGGGAGCCGATCTGGCCGCCATAGAACCAGACGATGGCATCGACGCCCCAGACCTCGAGCAGCGCGACGAAACCGATCACGGCAATCACCGCCGTGACCACCTTGCGCAGCAGCGGCAGATAGCGGTTGGCGCGGGTCTCCAGCCCCGGGAAGCGCTGCATCAGGTCCGGGCTGATGCGGAAGCCGCGATCGATCAGGCTCAGCACCACCATGGTGACGAGGCGGGTGACCAGCAGCACCGCGACGGTGCCGACGAAATATTGCAGCAGCAGCGAATAGCCGTTGCGGATGTTGAGCGCCCACACCGCCCATAGCGCGAGGTCGAGCGCGATCGCCAGCACATGCCAGAGCGAGGCGAGACGGTTGCGCGTCCGCGCCGCAAGCCCGGTGCGATCGGCCGGGGCGCGGATGACATCGGCGACCTGCCGGCGACACTGCAGAATGATGACGACAACGAACAGATGCACGATCAGCATCACGAGCCGCAGCAGCGCGGCATAGCCGGCGCGATGCAGCCCGAGCAGCAACGCGACATTGGCAAAGCAGATGCCCGATACGCCGACCGCTACAATGCGTCGCGCCCAGATCTCGATATAGGCCGCGGTTTCGGCCCGGACGCGGAACAGGCCGAACGGACCGGCCAGCGCCCGCACCGCACAGATCAGCGCCCGCGAGAGCGCATAGGCATTGACGACCGCAAGGATCACGAGCCGGGTGGTCGACTGGTCGCCGATCTCGGTGCCGAGCAGCGCGGTGGCGACGCTGACAAAGACCACGACCGGCAACAGCTCGAGCACGAGGCGCCCGAGCACGAAGGGCAGCCGGATCACCGACTGCCAGGCCCGCGCCAGGCTGAGCCGGCGGCGATGCAGCTCGGGCTCCGGCGTGACGTCGGCGACCGACGACGGCGGATCGGCGCTGGCGAGCGCCTGCGCCGGCACCCGCGCCGTCTGCGGCAATCGCTGCTCCAGGAACGCCACCGGCCGCTTGATGAGGCGGAACACCACCCACTCGACAAGCAGCGCGCAGCCGAACACCAGCGCCAGCTTCCAGGCGATATCGATCAGCAGGCCATAGGCAGCCGGATCATTCGCGGTGCGCAGGAACCAGTAGTAGAACGACGGAAAGTTGGTCAGCGTGCGCGCGACATCGGCAACCTCGCGCGACATCTCGCCGACCTGTTCGGACACCATCAGCAGGAGCTGCGCGCCGAGACTGTCCGCGGTGAGCGGGATCGGCGAATGCTGCTCGGGCACAGGCTCCGCAGCCACCGGCTGGGCAGCAGCCTGCGGCGAGGCCTTGGCGATGGCGCGCAGCGTGTTGATGATCTCGCCGCGCTTCTTGTCGTCCTGCAACGTCTCGAGCGCGCGCTTGGCTTGCTCAGGCGTCAGCGTGTCGCTGGTAACGGGCTGCGGCGAAGCCGGCTTGGCGCCCGGCTGCGCCAGTGCGGGAGAGATGAGCAGAGTGAAGACGAGAAGAATCGCAAAACGGAGTCTGTGCGACACGAAGGCCTCATAAAAACAATCGCGCGACGGAAGATTCCTGCAAGAGAATCTGCCCCGCGCTCGCGTCATGTCGGATTATTCCTTTTCGCCCCGATGATGTGTCGGAAGTTTGCCGCTGTGGCGGCCATGTCTTGGCATTTGCCGCAACACAATCGTCACAAGTGTTGAGCGGCGTTTACGCATGCAACGCGCATCCCGCTGGGCCGGCCGAGCCGGGTCACCACACGTCAGGGATGAGACGCCGGAATCTTTCGCTTGACGCAGGCCGGCGGCCATGATGTTCTTATTTTGTTCTTTTGGTTCCGATTGCGTTTCGAGGTGATCATGCACGACGTGTTCAGCGACGACGGTCCGGTCCGGCTCTTCATTCATGATGACGACGAAACGCCGCTGGAGTTCGTGCAGGACCTGTTGCGTACGGTGTTCGGGAAATCCGAGCAGGAAGCCATTGCCTGCGCCGCCTTGATCGAGGCCAACGGCGCTATTCCCTGCGGCCCCTATCCGGGACCGGTCGCACGGGCCATCTTCAACTCGGCGAAATGGCTGATCCGCTCCAACGGCCAGCCGTTGATGATTAGCACCGAATCCGCCGACGCCAGCCGCCCCTGCGATCTCTGCGAAGCCCCGCGGGCCGTGACGGAGATTCTGATCCCCGGTACGACGACTGCATCGCTGTGCAGCGACTGCCTGCTCGCGGCACGCCGCAGTTCGGAAGACTTGCCGGGCGAGACGTTTCGATCCGCTTACGTTGCGCTCGACTGGCATTTCGCCGGCGTGCCGCGCAACCTGATCGTGACACGGGCGCGACAGTTTCCGGGCCACATGCGCGCCGATGTTCAGGTCGCGATCGACAAGCTGTTCACCGATCCGATCCATTTCTTCGGCATCCATGAGGAATATCGCTACGAGACGCTCGACTTCGCGGCGCTGATGAAGGCTGGCCGCAATGCACCGGCGATCGCGCCGCCGCAATATCGCGATGTCGATATCGGCGAGGCCGAGCCGGTGAAGTGCCTCGTCAATGGACTATGGCTGTGCCGAACCGGCGAGCTGCGCTACGCCGTGCTGCTGACATTCTATCGCGAATACAATCACGAGCCGTCGCTGCGCATTGAGATTGCGTTACCTGCCGGCGCGGCCGGCAATGCTTTCGTGCAACGCACTTTCGCCGAGCTGGAAACGGCCGTGCATGCGGCGCGCTCCTATCGCGGCAAGATCCTGTCGCTGGAGGATGGCGCCAATTATCGCGGACGTTCGCGTGGTCTGACCGTGCATCGCCTGCCGACGGTCGCCCGCGACGACGTGATCCTCCCGGACCGGACGCTGCGGCTGCTCGACCGCAACGTGCTCGGGTTCGTCGACAGCCGCGATCTGCTGCGCAAGCTCGGCCAGTCGACCCGCAAGGGCATCCTGCTCTACGGCCCGCCCGGCACCGGCAAGACCCACACCATTCGCTATCTCGCCACCAGCCTGCCCGGCCACACCACGCTGATCATCACCGCCGAGCAGGTTGGCCTGCTCGGCGCCTATATGAGCCTCGCGCGACTGCTGCAGCCGACCATGGTGGTGATCGAGGATGTCGACCTGATCGCGCGCGACCGCGAGGACATGGGCGGACCGTGCGAGGAATCCCTGCTGAACAAGCTGCTCAACGAAATGGACGGCCTGAAGGAGGATTGCGACATCCTGTTCGTGCTGACCACCAACCGGCCGGAAGAGCTGGAAGGCGCGCTGGCCGGTCGGCCCGGCCGCATCGACCAGGCGATCGAAGTGCCGCTGCCCGACGAGGCAGGCCGCGGCAAGCTGATCCGGCTCTACGGCCGCGGCCTGCCGCTCGTACCGTCCGTCATCGATGCAGCGGTGCAGCGCACCGAAGGCGTCAGCGCCGCCTTCATCAAGGAATTGATGCGCCGTATCGCCCAGGCCAGCATCGCCCGCGACGGTGGCCAGGATGTCACCGCTGACGACATCGACGGCGCACTGAACGAGATGTTGTTCGACGGCGGCCGGCTCAATCTGAAGCTGCTCGGCGGCGCGCAGGGAATGAGCGCGGGGTGATCGCCGGTCAACGCGCCAAACGAGGCGGCAGCAGCAACTCGCGCTCGCCGGCGGCAACGCGCGCGAGTTCATCCGACATCCGCGCCAGCACGCGGTCCCAGGCCTGCGGTCTGTCCTGGCGGAACAGCCGCATGGTCGGATACCAGGGCGTGTCGGCGCGATCGCGCAGCCAGCGCCAGTCGAGCGCATAGGGACACAGCATCCAGACCGGGCGCCCGAGCGCGCCGGCGAGATGCGCCACCGAGGTGTCGACGGCGATGACGAGATCGAGCGCGCAGACCGCCGCCGCGGTGTCGGCGAAATCGCCGAGCGTCGGCGCGAGGTCGACGATATCGGCGCCGAGTCGCCGCAGCACCGGCGCATCGTCCGGTCGCGGCTCTTTCTGCAGGCTGTAGAGCTGGACACCAGGCGTGACCAGCCGCGGCAGCACGGCGTCCGCCGGCAGCGAGCGCTGGCGGTCGCCCTTGTGCCTGGGATTGCCGGCCCAGACCACGCCGACCTTCAGCGCGGACACGCCGCTGAGCGCGTCGCGCCAGCGGGCAAGCTTGCCGGCATCCGCCTGCAGATAGGATGTCGCCGCCGGAATGGTCTCGACGGTGGTGCGGAAGATCCGCGGCAGGCTGAGCAGCGGCAATTGCAGATCGAACGGCGGCAATGGCTCGCCGCGGGCAAACACCACGACACCGGGCAGCATCGGCCGCAGCAGCGCGACCAGCGCCGGCTGCACCTGGAGCATGATCCGGCCGCCTTTGCCCATCAGCATCGGAACGTAGCGGACGAAATTGATGACGTCGCCGAGCCCGTATTCGGCGAACAGCAGCAGCGTTCGTCCCGCCAGCGGCTCGCCCTGCCATTCCGGCTCGTCGAACACGGGATCGCCATCGCTCAGCATCCTGGTCTTGCGGCGCCACTGATACTCTTCAAAGCCCTCCTCGAACTCGCCGTTCATCAGCAGGAAATGCGCGTGGTTGTAGTGCGCCAACGGCTGTTCGGGATCGAGCGTGATGGCCCGGCGCGAAGACACGATCGCCGCATCGATGTCGCCGGCATTGCGCAGCGCGACCGCCAGATTGGCGTGCCCCTTGGCATAGAGCGGTTCGATCTCGATGGCGCGCCGATGCGCCGCGACCGCAGCCTCGACCAGATTCTGCGCCTCGAAGATGATTCCGAGATTGGTGTGCGCGGCAGCGTAATCCGGCTTGAGCGCCAGCGCGAGCTCGGCGCAGGCGATCGCCTCGTCGACTTGCCCAAGCTCGAACAGGCAGGCCCCGAGATTGTTGAGGATGACGTGATCGGAGGGATCGCGGGCCGAGAGCTGCCGGTAGAGACGGACCGCCTCCTCGCGCTCGCCGCGTTCGTGCAGCACCATGGCAAGCAGGCGCTGCGGCGCGAGGTTGCCCGGATCGAGCGCCGTTGCGCGCCGGTAGTGCAGGATCGCGTCCTCGAGCCGGCCCAGGCGGTAGAGCGCCGCGCCAAGGCCGCCATGCAGCCCGGGATTGTCGGGATCCAAGCCAAGCCCGCGGCGATAGGCGGTGACGGCAGCGTCGTGCTTTTTCTGATCGGTGAGCGCATTGCCGAGATTGAGCCAGACGCCGCGATAGGCCGGATCGCGCGCGATCACCTCACGATAGGCTTGCTCCGCCTCGACCGGCCGCTGCTGCCCGGCCAGGGCAACGGCAAGGTTGAACCGCGCCCGCGTCAGGCCGCCGTCGAGCGCGATGGCGCGGCGGAACGCCGCCTCGGCCTCGTCGAAGCGCGACAGGTCGCACAACGCCACGCCGAGCTTGATGTGCAGGCCGGCATCCTTCGGCCGCAGCATCACGCCGCGCTGAAACGCCGCCACTGCGCCTTCGTGCTCGCCCTTCACGGCGAGCGCATCGCCGAGCGTGCCGAACGCCGGTCCATGCTGCGGATCGAGGCTGAACACCCGGTTCAGCAGCACTGCGCCTTCCGCGGCGCGATCGGTCACGAAGGCGATGACGGCGGACAGATGCAGCGCCGGAATATGGTCGGGATCGGCGGAGAGGATGTCGCCGCACAGCGTGCCGGCCTCCATCGCGCGCCCCGCGCCGTAATGCGCCACCGCATCCAGCAACATCCGATCAATCGCCACCTTGCCCATACCGCCCCCGCCTTCAAGACCCCGATGCGGATTAAACGCGCGACGTTGCCAAATCCGGCACGCGAATATCGGATCGCGGCCCGCCAACGCCCTCTTGACGCTCGCCCCATCATGTAACATATGAAGTTACATGATCCGCGATAGCCGCCTGTCCAGCGTCCTGCACGGCGTGCTCCACATGATCGGGGCGGGCGAGCCGGTCACGTCGGAGCAACTTGCACAGGCGATGGCCACCAACCCGGTGGTGGTGCGCCGCGTGATGGCGGGCCTGCGCGAGCAGGGCCTGGTCCATTCGGAGAAAGGCCATGGCGGCGGCTGGACACTGGCGCGCGCGCCCGCCGACATCACGCTGGCGGACATCTATCGCGCGGTCGGCGCGCCGACGATCGTTGCGATGGGCCACCGGTCGGAAAATCCCGGCTGCCTGGTCGAACAGGCGGTCAACGACGCGCTCTCCGGCACGTTTCGCGAGGTCGAGGCGCTGTTCCTGAAACGGCTCAATGCGGTGACGCTCGAAGCGCTCGCGAAGGATTTCAAGCGCCGGCTCGCCAAACACAAACAAGGCCTCGAGGACCAGATCCATGCAACAAAATGAGTCGGCGAAACCTCTTCCGTTCAACGATCCCGCGCACTGGGACAAGATGGTCGCCACCTATGAGGCGCAGTCGCAGCCGTTCACGACGTTGTTCGCCGATGCTGCGATCGCAACACTTCCGATCGGTCCGTCATCCAGGGTACTCGATGTCGCCACTGGCACCGGTGCCGCGGCGCTCGCCGCCGCACGGACCGGCGCCGACGTCACCGCGATCGACTTCTCCGCCGGCATGGTGGCGCGGGTCGGCGCGCACGGCCTTCCCAATATCGAGGCACGGCAGATGGACGGCCAGGCGCTCGATCTGCCCGATGCCGCCTTCGACGCCACAGTCTCGGTGTTCGGCGTGATGCTGTTTCCGGACTGGCGCGCCGGACTGCGCGAGCTGGCGCGGGTGACGCGCCCCGGCGGGTCGGCAGCGATTGCGGTCTGGAAGAGCGCAGACGGCGCCGCCCTGCATCTCTTGCTCGCGCAGGTCATCCGGCGGCTCTATCCGGACAACGTCACGCCGATGCCCTGCACCGGCCTCGCGGAACTCGCCGATCCCGGCCGCCTCTCGGCTGCGGTCGTCGCCGCCGGCTTCTCCGATCCTGTCGTCATTGAAGTCACCCATGACTTCAAGCTCAATGTCGCCAACCCTGCCGACATCGACAAACTGTTCGCGTTCATGCCGCATTGGAGCGGGCTCGATGCGGACCAGAGCACGGCAGTTGCGCGCGCCTTCCGGAGCGAGATCGAGCAACGGCGGGTCGGCGACGTCTTCTCGATTCCTTCCACTGCGCTGATCGCGACAGCCCTGCGCCGATAGCTCGCGCTGCCCGGTCCAACATGCGAGCCGGTACGTTATCGATGACCAGCTTGCGTGTGTTGAATGATAGCGATTCATCGCGCAACCGCGCGACCGTCTTCTCAAATCGTGCAATGACCGCGCGTCTGCCGGCGCCAGGCTGAGCTATCCGCTGACATTGACCGACAGTGTGGTGCTCGCGCCGTATCCGGCGGGCTGAATCCCAAACTCGCGGGCGGCACCGTGCTGGGCCTTGGGGCGGAGTATGGCGGGCTCGGCGGCACCACACGGATCTGGACGTTCTCGGCCAGGGCGCGCGTGCCGTTCAACTGATCGGAAACGAGGCCGCCGGCCCCGCAGCCTCGGCGCTGCGGGTCCACGGCAGCGCCGTTCTCGCTTCACCTGCGCCGGCGCTTGTCGTCGTCACGCTTGTCCTCGTCACCCGGCGGCTGCAGGCCGGGGCTGTTGGCCCAGCGGTCGAGTTCCTCGATCACCCGCCGGTAACTCGGCCGAAGCACGGGCGGACCGCCGGGCTCCTGCGAGAGTTTTCGGGGCAGCTTGACCTGTTCTGGCATGACGAGGCTCCAGAGCTGGGGGCTGTGCGCGGCCCGACGATTGGATCGCCGGCCACGACGGAGGGCTGAAGATTACTTGCGGCCTTGCGACTGCGCAGGCGCCACGACCGGCTGCGGGGAAGCGGCTTGCTCCCACGGCGCAGGCAGGATCACCCGCGCCGGCGGCAGGGTCTGCGACGTGCGCTGCATATTCGCAGTTGCCGGCTGCGGTGCGTCGCCGGGATTATCCGCGCGGGCGATCGCAATCGTGATGCCCAGCGCCAATGCTGCGAGCCCAAGTCCCGCGCCGATCGAAGCGGCGGTGATGCCGGGCCGCGGCCGGTTCAAGATGGCAAGATGAGATGAGGTCATCGCAACTGCTCCTCACGCAATACGCATCGCTCGGCGCCGTACAGGACGCGAAGGCCCTGCACGGCTCAAGGCAGGCCGGTCGTCAGGTCTTGATGTCGGCCGGCAGCTTGCCGCCATTGGCGGCGAGCTTGGCCATCACCTGCTGATGCAGCCAGACATTCATGGTGGCGGTGTTGTTGGTATCGCCGGTGTAGTGCAGCTCCTTCGCGAGCTCCTTGCGCGCCGCAAGGCTCGAGTCGAGGCCGAGCGCCTTCATCAGGTCGACGATCGAGGTGCGCCAGTCGAGCTTCTCGCCGGTGGCCGCCGCCGCCTTGTCGACGATCGCAGCGACATCGACCGTTTGCGCCGCCGGCGTCCCTGGCGCCGCCGAGGTGGAAGCTGGCGATGTTGATGCCGATGCCGTGCCGGGCGCGGCCGTCGTTGTGATCTCAGCCGTCTTGGCTTGTGCGCCATGGCCGAAGATTGCACCCATGATGCTTCCGAAAATGCTCATGTTCTCTCACTCCATGCGCCCGGGACGGCGTGGTCCCGTGGCTGGTTCCAGTGACGAGCAAACGATAAGCAGGCCATTGGCCGAGCGGAAGATGACCATCGTCACTATCGGAGTGTGGGACGGCGTGGTGCAATTTGGGGCGAGAATCGTGCGGTCGTGCACCGCACGTCGCGAGCGTTTCATCGTACGCCCCACGTGCGATGAAGTCAGCCGTCCCGGCCCGATTCGCCAGCCCCGAGAAGTCGGGACGGCTGACACCAACGCGCGTTGAGCTAGAGCTGGCGGCGGCGGATGGTCTGGGCGAGCTCGACAAAGCTTTCCGCGATGCCGACGCCTGTCTTGGCGCTGACCGACTTGACGCTCGACTTGGCGAGTGACTTGGCGAGCCCGGCAATCGCGCCGGCGCTGCCCGCGGCTTCCGGCAGGTCGATCTTGTTCAGCAACGCGCGGTAGGGCCGGCCCGGAAAGCGCTCCTCGAAACCGCGGACCAACTCGACCATCCGGGTCACGGTCTGCGGCCGCGTGACGTCGGAGACGATGATGGCGGCAGACGCGCCGGTGACGTAGACGGTGTCGAATATCTGCGTGCCGAAATCGCCGTCGGTATCCCACAGCACGAGGCGCATCGGATCGCCGCCGTCGGCCGGCGCCACGTCGTGGCTCAGGATCTCGACGCCCAGCGTCGATTTGTACTGGCCCTCGAACCGGTTGTAGATCAGCCGGTAGAGGATCGACGTCTTGCCGACCCCCATATCGCCGAGCAGCATGACTTTCGCGGTGAGCATCAGCGGGCCACTTCGCCTCGATAGACCGTCTCGAACGCGACGCGGCGGTTGCCGCCGACGGTGGCGTCGAGCCGGTCGGTGATCGGCATCGCCGCAGCGCGCGACACCAGGATCAGTCGCGACGGATCGACACCGAGCGCGGTCAACCTGCGCTGGACCTGCTCCGCCCGCTTGCGCCCCAGCGTCTTGTTGGTGCCTTCGGTGCCGCTCTGATCGGCGTAGCCGACGACCCGTATCTTGAGATCGCTGTTCGCCAGCAGTCCGGCGAGCTCGCGCAGCTGCTGCTCGGCCTGGTCGTTGTAGAGGACTTCATCCGAATTGTTGGCGAAGAAGATCGCGGTCGAAGAGATGAAGCGGTCGAGCCGCGCCGTCGGGCCGTCGGCGACGGATTGCAGCTTCGTAAATTGCTCACCCAGTTTCGCGTACTGCTCGCCGAGCTTGTCATACTGCGCGGTCAGCCCGGCGATCTTCTGGTCGCCCGACTTCGCCTGCGCGCTCATCGCCTCGCGCATCTGGTCGAGGCTCGCCTGCAGGCGCTTCAGGCTTTCTGCGATGCTGGCCTGCGATGCGGCAAGCTGATCCGGCGCGGACACGAGCCCGATCCGGTTGACGATCCTGTACGGCGCCGCGGCCGCAGCGAGCGCGTCGATCAATGGCGCGGTCTCGAGCTGGCTCGGCTCGATTCCCGTAACGGCCACGCTTGCCTTGCCGTGATCGAAGTCGAGCCGTAGCGGGAACGTGGCCAGCAACGGCTGCTTCGCTGCGAGCTGGTCGAGCGCCGCATGGGTCCGCCGCTCGAAAAGACTGCGCGACACCGAGGTCGCGGCAAGCCAGAGCAGCAGCGCCAGCACAGCGGCGAGCACGCCAAACAGGATCACTTTGCCGCGCCGGCCTGCGATCCGCGGCGGCGTATCATCGGTCTCGATCGCGGCTGCGAGCGAGGCAAGCATCGGGCCATCGCAATCCGCGCCCCGGTCGATGCGCTCGATCGCGTCGAAGAATAGCGAATTGATCCGGGCATTGTCCGCCGGGCGCAGCGGGCCCAGGCACTCCGCGGCCAGGATGAAGCGGGGTGAGGCGCGCAGCGCGATCTGCCGGCCGCCGAAATCGAGCGTTTGCAGATTGCCCTCGCCGGCGAGCGCCTGCACCGAGAACTCCAGGATCGCGGCCACCATCGCGCTGAGCAGATCGGCGCGCTCGTCGGGGGTCGCGTCGCGCTTCCAGTCGGCGATCAGGCGGCCGTTGCCGCGCTCGATGATCAGCAGCCGGTTGACCCGCGGCGGGCTGTCGGCCAGCACGAACTCGCTGATCGGGCGCCCCGTTGCCAGCGACTTGATCCGCCCCACCCACAGTTGCGCCGAGGTCAGCGCGTTGATGCGCTGCTCGAGCGAGGCAACCACCTCCCTGAACGCATTCGCAACCGCGGCGCTGACCAGCCGGCCGACGATCGGATAGAGCGCTTCGATCATCTGCTCGCGCGAATTCTTGATCTCACTGCGGATCGCGGAGACCACCACCGGCGCGATCGCGCTGGCGAGCTCGCGCGGCCGGTTGACCTCGGCGCGCTCCAGCGCCTCGACCAGAATGCCGGCGGTGGCCGTCTCCAGGCGATCGGAATTGCCGACATAGCGCTGCAGCGAGTCGAGGTCGGCCTCCAGCGACGACAGGCGCGTCGCCTCGGGCTGAAACAGCAATGTCTTGAGCTGCTCGATCTCGCGATTCTGGCCGGCAGCAGCTGCCATGCTTATTTGCCCGTGCGGCCGGATCCCAATCCGCTGATGACGGTGCCGAGCTGGGTGATGGCCGCGCCGACATCCTTCAGCGAGTCGAGCCGCTTCTGCTCGGTATCCCGCTCGAGGTCGGAGAGCCGCGCAGAAAGCGCGGTGAGCTCGTTGGTGAAATCCGCCTGCATCTGCTTCAGCGATGCCCGCATCTCCTCGCGCAGACCCGAAAGGTTGGTCTCGAGCGAACGTTGCGCGCCGCCAAACAGCAGGTCGCGGACCTGATCGATCGCCGCCATGCCATGCGCTGCGGCATCCGCGCCGTTGCCGGCCGCCGCGTTTGCCAGTCCATCCGAATCCTTGGTCTGGCGCTCGATACCCTTCATGGTCGTTCCCTGCTCACTCAAAGCTGCGCAATCCGGACCTGCCGTGTCGAAAAGCAAATCCGGAACAATCCTATAGCCAATTTTGTGGGCGCGGCCCAGAGAAAGGCGAGCAATTTCAGCCAGATCAGCGGCCTGGTTGTACGGACAAGGCCAATTATTTCTAGTAAGTTATTGCCTTTATTGCGAGTTCCGTGCGGTTCTTGACCTGGCATTTCTCCAGGATGGTGCTGACATAGTTCTTCACCGTACCCTCGGCCAAATGCAGCCGCTCGCCGATCTCGGTATTGCTCTTGCCCTCGACGATCAGCGTGAGAATTTCATTCTCCCGCGCGGTCAGCCCGTCGCGAACCGGCAGCTTCGCCGAGACGCGCGGGCCGCGGAGCCGCTTGAACTCGTCGAGAATGCGCGCTGCGACACCGGGCGAAAGCCCGGACTGGCCGTTGATGACCGCGCGGATCGTCGATGCGATCTCCTCCATCCTGGCATCCTTGAGCAGATAGGCCTTGGCGCCCGCGCTGACCGCTTCGAAGATCAGGTCGTTGGTCTCGAACGTCGTCAGCACGACGATGTGGGTCTGCGGCAGCTCGCGGAGAATCCGCTGGGTCGCTGCGATGCCATCGACGCGCGGCATCTGCAGGTCCATCAGGATGACGTCCGGCCGGTAGCGCCGCGCGAATTCGATGGCCTGCTCGCCGTCGGCAGCACCGGGAAGGATCTCGAAATCATCGTTCTGCTGGGCAAGCAGTGTTGCGATACCTTCCCTGATCAGGGTCTGATCCTCGGCGATCAGCACCCGTACCTTCTCAATCCTGCTCACGGGCTTGCGTCATCCTCTCGAAGGTCCTGAATGCAACGGCATCAATCGGCCAGCACACCGACCGATCCGGCCGGCGGCACCGCCACGGGGAGCGATATCCGGACCAGCGTTCCCTGTCCGGGTGCGCTCTCGACCGCGCAGCTTCCGCCGACAAGTTCAGCAAATTCGGCCATTCCGATCAATCCGAAATGTCCGGGATGAGGGACCGCGGGATCGAAGCCGTGGCCGTCGTCGCGGATCTCGACCACGAGCTTGCGGCCGACCGCCGCCGGTGCATCGAAGGCGTGAAAGGAGACCCGGCGTGCCTGCGCATGGGCCTGGACGTTGCGCAGCGCCTCGCTGAGGATGCGTTGAACCGTCAATCCGCAATCGCGCAACCCGGCACGCGCCTCTTCGTCGATCTGGATCGACACCCGGACGCCGCTGCGTGCGGCAAAGTCGCTGAGCAGTCCCTCGACATCGGGATCGAGCTTCAGGTCGTCGGGGGTGCGCAGGCGATCGATGGCCTCACGGGCGCGCGAAAGGCCGCTCGCTGCGGCATCTTCGGCGGTTGCCAGGCTGTCCGCCACGCGCGCCGGATCGGCCGAGAGATAATGCCTGATCAGCCGGATCTGGGTCAGAAGCGCCACGATCGAATGCACCAGCGTGTCGTGCAGATCACGCGCCAGCCGCAGCCGCGTTCGCGCCAGCGAGGCAAAGCGCACCTCCGCGCTCGCCGCCTCGAGCTGCTGCTCCATCAGGCGCCGCGCCCGGCGCTCGCTGCCGAGCAGCGTTTCGACCTGACGCCCGGCAAAGTCGGGCATGGCGATGACGAAGTAGTGCGACCGCGCGCCATTCCACCGCACCACCGCCGTCATCGGCTGCGCGATGCCCGGCGATGCGCCGCGCACGCCGGCCAGCGCAATGATGTCCCGCCGGCCGCCGGCAAGCGCCGCCAACTCGGCTTCCATGCCGACCAGCAGCATGCACTCGCAGCAATCGACGCCGATCGCGGGAAGCCATTCGACCAGCCGCCCGATTTTCCGCTGCATGCTCCGGTCGGCCCCGATGACGGCGAGACCGATGACATCGGCTTCTGCGGCCGCAAGCAAATCCGCGCTCAAATCGATCATGCGTTGCCCATCAACTCAGCGAGCAGCCCACTCTGGCGTAAGCCGGCTGCGGTCGTAAACGAATATGACTTTCGTCACAACCGATCTTGACTTTCGTCAGATGCCGCCGCCGCACGAAATGCGGTTCTCTCTCGGACATGAGCAAAGGCGCAATCCACGATGTGCCACATGCCGTCGCCGATGGCGACGCCAGCCGGGCCGCGCCCTGGGAGGGTCGCGCCAGTCGACCGGAGCTTGGACTGACAATGAGGGCCGCGCCACGGAAATCGTCGCGCATCGAACTGCACATGTTGGCGGAAGCAGAGAAGCCAGCGCGGCGCCGGCGCCTGAGCGCGACCCAGAAGGTCGCGTTGCGGGAAGCCCTCGCAGGCCGCTTGCAGCTCTATCCGCGCGGATATGCTGCGAGCAAGACCGGACCGTTCCACTCACGGCGCGCCATTCTCGGCCTGGTGCGCGCCGGCCTGATGAGCCTCAGCGCCACGGCGCGCTATGCGGCCGTGACCAAACGCGCCCGGGAAATCTACGCGGCTGCGGCCGACAACGCAGCGAGCGAATAGGCCGGCGCAGGTCGCGGCTGACCTCCGGCGCGCCGTTCGCGATCCCGCTACAGCGCGATGAGATTGGGTTGAATCGTCATCGCGCTTTAGCTCCTTGTTTGAGCATGATCTTGTCGGAAAGCCGCTTCGCACTTTTCCGGATCACGCTTTAGAACGGGAACGAGAACTCCCGGACCGGGGACTTGCTGTCAAAGCCCACCCCCTTCGCCGGCCCCTTGCGATAGTGGCCGTTGTAATCACCGACGCGACGCCCGTCGGTCGAGAGACAGGCGAGGTCGTCGCGGCCGGCAGCCATTGGCCGGCGCCCCTGATAGCGCGTTCGCCAACAGTTGCAGTCCTGATCGCAGACCACCCTGATCCGCTCAACCGCCGGCTGCCAGGTGCGATCCGCAGCCGGACCGGCGGGACTGATCAGGACAAGCGCGACCTGTGCGAAACCGACGATCAGGTTAACCATGACGGTATCCACCCCTTGAGAGCGCCTCGGATCGGCATGCCCACGAAAGTCGTGCCGTCTTTCATAGCAGCTTGCCCTTGAATGAACCGGCCGTCATGAGGCCGTCGCACTGCACAAACTTGTGCAGATGCTTATTTTGTTGCCGGATTCGTGCTATAGTTCGACTCGAACAGAGTGATGGCTGGCACGCCTATGCGGTTTCTCGGTCTCGTTCTAAGGACGCTTTTTCTGCTCGTCGTGGTGGTAACAACGGCCCGGGTGGCCATGCCCCAGAATGAGAGCTTTGCGACTTTGTACGACACCCCTTCTGACCTGTTCCGCATCCTGCTCGGTGCCGCCGTCTGCTTCTTCGTTTGCATCCAGATCTTCCGATATTCGCGGGATCCTGTTGACATGCGCAGATGGGTTCCGATCGGTCTTGCGGTCCTGCCGCTGGCGCTGATTTGCGCACGCGTCATCTGGTAGCGCGCAGCGTCCCGCCTCGGCGCCCATACCGCCCGCCACGCGCTGCCCTTGCGGATCATTCTCCAGATCGGACAGGCTGAGCTGGCGTGCGCGGCCGACCGGCTTGACGAATTCCGGATTGGTGCCGGAAAGATTGATCTCGTTGCCGAGTTCGAAGGCGGCCAGAACGATGCCCTTGGCTTCCAGGCGATCGAGGACCGGCTGCAATGTCGCGTGGAATTGCTCGGGGTCGGCAGCGGACAGCGGCGTGCTTCCGAACGGATCGTAGCCGCCGAAATGGTAGATCAGCCACTCGATCCTGATGCCGCGCTGCCAGGCTCGCTCGGCGTAGTCGATGCCCTTGTCGTCCAGCGTGATGGAGGCGCGGATGACCGACACGCCGGCTGCATGGATCGCATCCAGCATAGCATTCTGATCCGCGACGCTGAGCACATAGGGATTGATGACGTTGACGCCGACGGCGGCCTCGCCGGCCCGCGCCGCGGAGATCGCGCCCAGAAGAGCCGCGAGCGTAAGCAGAACGCGCGTTGAACCAAGCGCGAGAAGCAAGCAGAAAGCCCTCGCCATGACTGCTCCGTCAGCTGTTCGGCAGGGGCGCGCCCCAAACTGCCGTCACGTTGCCACCGAGCCTTGGATTGTTGAATGGCCGTCTCGCGCGGATGATCGCCGGCAAGTCCGGGCTGTGAAACCGGGCGTAGTACGGCTCCATCCAGGCGAGATCGCCCTGGAAGGTCCAGGGGAAGAGTTGCTGCTGAACCTGGGTGCGAGCGCCGAAACTGCGCTCATCCTTGACGGCGCGCACGATCAGGCCAGCGAGCCGATGGATCGCTCCATTGTTCTCGGCATAGAGGTCGATGTTCCGCCGGCTCGCGAGTTCGGCGCAGAACACCAGCGGCGTGAGCGCAAAATTGTGGTAGTGCAGCGCGCGCTCGCCGCGCTTCAACTCGCGTTCCAGTTCGCCATGCGGGCCGATATCCCTGATGCCCTGACGCGCCCGGGAGATGCCGGCATCGACCAGGTCACCGCGATCCGTCAGGGTGCCGATCGACATCAGATCGAGGCCGGCCCAATAGACCAGATTGTTGCCGAGGTGATTGATGCGATCCGCATCGCGGGTTTCCTCGGCAATCCGGATCAGCCACGGCTTGATCTGCTGGAAGCGATGATCGGCCTTGGTGGGTGCCGCCGGGAAGCGCAGCAGCGCGAGCGCGAAATCGGTCCCGGCCCAGGAGCGCTCGAAATCGCTCTGATAATTGGCGCCTGATGTCAGCAGGGCGCTTCCCCTCGCCCAGCCTGCAAGCAAGTCCATGACGCAATCCAGATCGTGTTCATCGGCGGCCTTGTTGACCTCTGCAATGAACGCGTGCAGCGGCTTGATCGCTTCCGCGTATCCGCCTGCATTCTGGTAGAAGCCCGGTGGATCGACCGACGTCAGTGCCGGTGGCGCCTCGCACGTCCTGGCCGCGGCCGGTTGCGCAAGGCAGACAAGAGCGATCGACACGCCGATCGCCGCGAAACGGACGTCATGCTTCATTGAAAGAACTCCGCGAGCCACCGCGGGAAGACACCCCACGTCGTGAGCGCGGATACAGTCATCGAGAACCGCACGCAACAAGACAACAAAATCTAAAGTGATGCGCCGCAGAACCGGGTTCAGGCACCGTTCAGATTTGAACCCCCGTTCAGCGCGAGCGCCGACGATCACGGCAATATGAAGATTAGCTGCGAAGGCAAGCTTTACAGTTTACCTGTATATGTGTCATCACACCGGCATGAACAGTTCACCGGCCCGTGCCGGCTCAGCGCGGACATCCGCGCTCGCCGAAGATCTTCGCCTGTTGATCGGAACGCTGAAGCGCCGGCTGCGCGAGCAGGGGCAACGTGACGACCTGCCGCCGTCGCAGGTCGCGGTGCTGCTGCGCCTCGAGAAGGACGGCCCCGCGACCGTGTCCAGCCTGGCGCGGTCGGAGAGAATGCGTCCGCAGTCAATGAGTTCGGCGATCTCGGCGCTCGAGGCCGCAGGCCTGGTCCGCGGTGCGCCGGATCCGGACGATGGCCGCCAGACAATCATGTCGCTCACCGACATTTGCCGCGAGCGACTGCGCACCGGCCGCGCCGCGCGACAGGACTGGCTGGCGCGCACCATCGCGGCGCGGCTGTCGGCGCGGGAGCAGGATGAACTCGCCGCCGCGGTCGGCTTGCTGAAGCGGCTGGTCGCGGACTGACGCCGGTCGCCGCCGCCAATCGCGAAGAACATCCGGTTGAAAAGGTAACAATCATGGCCCTCACGACGCTCGATCCGATCACCGCGCTCATCGTCGTCGATCTGCAGGCCGGGCTCGCCGGCGCGCCCTTCGTTCATCCGTTCGCCGACGTCGTGGCGCGCGCCCGCGCCCTGCTCAATGCGTTTCGGCGGCGTGGACTGCCGGTCGTGCTGGTCAATGTCGACGGCGTTGCCCCCGGTCGAACCGAGCGTCCGCGCCACAACAGTGCATTTCCCGACGGCTGGACCGACCTGCTCCCGGAACTTGACCGGCAGCCGGGCGACATCGTCGTCACCAAGCGGACCTGGGGCGCCTTTGCCAGCACCGATCTGGAGATGCAGCTAAAGGCCCGCGGCGTCACGCATGTCGTGGTCGCAGGCGTTGCGACCGGCACCGGCGTCGAATCCACGGCACGGCAGGCCTTTGAGGCCGGCCTCAACGTCACGCTCGCGATCGACGCCATGACCGATGCGCGGCCGAACGCCCATGACTACAGCATCGAACAGGTATTCCCCCGGCTCGGTGAAACCGGCTCGACCCAGGCGATCATCGATCTGCTCGAAAGGATCCACGCGCATGAACTGGCTTGACCTCGTCGCCTACTTCTTCGGCGGCGCCTTCCTCACCAACGCGATCCCGCATGTCGTCGCCGGCATCATGGGCGAACCGTTCCAGACCCCGTTCGCCAAACCGCCGGGAGAAGGATTGTCGACGTCGACCGTCAATATCATCTGGGGCTTCTTCAATCTTTTCGTCGGCTATCTGCTGATCTGCCGCGTCGGCGAATTCGCCCTCCGCAACACAAGCGATGTCGCGGCCGTCGGTCTCGGCGGACTTCTATTCGGTATCGTCATGGCGCGGCGGTTCGGACGGTTCCACGGCGGGAATGATCCACAGCGAACATGAGACGCGTCTTTCGATCACTCGCAAGCTTCAACTACCGGGTCTGGGCGGCCGGCGCGCTGGTGTCGAACATCGGCACCTGGATGCAGCGCGCCGCGCAGGACTGGCTCGTCCTGACCCAGCTGACACATCACAGCGCATCCGCCGTCGGCATCGTGATGGCGCTGCAATTCGGCCCGCAGCTCCTGCTGATGCCGTGGTCCGGACTCGCCGCCGATCGCTTCAACCAGCGGCGGCTGCTGATGGCGACGCAGGCGACGATGGGCACATTGTCGCTCATCCTCGGCGTTCTCACCGTCACCGGGCTGGTGCAGCTCTGGCACGTCTATGTGTTCGCGTTTCTGTTCGGCTGCAGCGCCGCGCTCGACGCCCCGGTCCGCCAGACTTTCGTGGCCGAGCTGGTCGGTGATCGGGACTTGTCGAACGCCATCGCGCTGAACTCGACCTCGTTCAACGCCGCGCGCATGGTCGGCCCCGCGATGGCCGGCCTTGTCATCGCCTCGGTCGGCACCGGCTGGGCGTTCCTGTTCAACGGGGCGTCCTTCATGGCGGTGCTGACCTCGCTGTGCCTGCTGCGCAAATCCGAGCTGCGACCGAATGCGCGCGCAGCCCGTGCCAGCGGCGGCATCATGGAGGGATTTCACTATGTCTGGTCCCGCCCCGATCTCAGGGCGACCCTGGTCATGCTGTTTCTGATCGGCACTTTCGGGCTGAACTTTCCGATCTTCATCTCGACCATGGCGGTCGGCGTCTTCCATACCGACGCGCGCGGCTTTGGCCTGCTGTCATCGATGATGGCGATCGGGACGATGTCGGGAGCGCTGCTGGCGGCGACACGCGACCAGCCGCGCTTTGTCGCGTTGATGCTGGGCTCGGCGATCTTCGGCGTCGGCTGTACACTGGCCGCGCTGGCGCCGAACTACTGGCTGTTCGCCGCCGCCCTGGTCGTGATCGGCATCGCCTCATTGACGATCCTGAATACCTCGAACGCACTGATGCAACTCTCGACCGAGCCCGCGATGCGCGGGCGCGTGATGGCGCTGCGGCTCGGCGTCGCGCTAGGCGGCACGCCGATCGGCGCACCGATCGTAGGCTGGGTCGCCGACCATCTCGGCCCGCGCTGGGCGCTCGGCGTCGGTGCGGCAGCAGGGTTTGCCGCCGCGCTCGTCGCGCTCGGCATGCTCTCGCGGGCGAACGCCGCGGCCGGACAGCGCAGCGGACATGGCAGCATGCCGCCGGCCGAATGAGCCAGGGTCGCATTCAGACGTACCCGTAGCGTGACGTCATTCACGTCATTGCGAGCCGCCGATCGGCGCGAAGCGCCGCCGGACGACAGGCTCGGCGAAGCAATCCATCATTTCCGCCCGGCCGCGCCGGCGTGCGGGCCGACGATCTCAGGCCGATTTGTTCGGAC
Organism: Bradyrhizobium sp. WCU1; assembly: GCF_053474805.1. Lineage (NCBI taxonomy): Bacteria > Pseudomonadati > Pseudomonadota > Alphaproteobacteria > Hyphomicrobiales > Nitrobacteraceae > Bradyrhizobium > Bradyrhizobium sp. WCU1. Next base: position 4,108,502 of record NZ_CM130280.1, on the reverse strand, counting down.
GGACGCTGGCGCGGAACTCCTCAAAACTCTCCTTCATGCGATCCTGGATGATCTTGACCGCATCTGATGTCGATTGCCGCGCGGTCGACGCGCTGTCCTGGGCACCCTTCACCGCAATGTCGAACATCTTCCGCGCGAATTCGGTCTGCAAGGCGAGGTTCTCCTGAACCTTGCCGAGCGGCTTGTACTCGCGCGCCAGCGTCGAGGCCTCGCGCAGGCCGGCCTCCAGCACCTCGCGCTGCTTCTGCGCCACCGATTGCGCGCCCTGTGCGGCGACCTTCGCGCTCTGGCCGAGCGCCTCGAGGTTCTTCTTCTGGGTCTGCAGCAATTCGTCCACGTTCAGCTTCGGCAAGCCGAGATCAGTACCGAATTTCCGCAGCATATCGATGTATGAGCTGTTATCCGTCACGATATCCTCCTGTGGTTACGAGTTCTGGCGCCGGTCTCCGGACGTTGGAATGAGATCCCTGAGGTAACTGGTGGTCCGCGAGAGCAGGGTTGGCGACGCGGCCTGTCGGCTCTCGTCGGCGAGAAACGCCTCGATCAGGCCCGCGGTCTCCGCCGGCCGCGTCACGATGAACAGGTGCCCGTCGTCGATCAAATGCAGCTCTGCGTTCGGGATCAGGCTCGCCATGATGTGCCCGTTGATCGGAGGCACCAGCGGATCGTCACGGCCCATCAGGATCAGCGTCGGCTGCGGCAGCGACCACAGCCAGGGCAGGCTGGTCCAGCCGGTCATCGCCAGCAGCTGGTAGAAATAGCCCATGCTGCGCGCGCCATGCATCGCAGCGGCGTGCCGGCCGATCAGTGAGGGATCATCGCGAAACGCCCCGCCATAGATATCGGCGGCGATCCGGTTCATGTAATCCTTGTCGGTATAGCGGCGCGGCGTCGCCATCTTCCACAACACCGACGGACTTGCCGGCACCATGGTGAAACCCGGCGCGGTCGCCGCAAGCACCAGCCGGCGGCAGCGTTTCGGAAATTGGTGTGCGAATTGCTGCGCAATCCCGCCGCCCCAGGACACGCCGGCGACGTCGACCTCGGCGTAGCCCAGCTCGGCGACGAGATCGGCGGCAAGCCGCGCCAGCGTCGACGGGCGATACGGCCACGCCGGTCTCGGCGAGCCGCCGACGCCGGGGACGTCGAAGATGATGGCTGACGTGCCGGTGAGCGCGTCGAGGAACGGCTTTGCCAGCTCCCAATTGGCGCCGATCCCGTTGAACAGCAGGAGTGGCGGCCGGCTGCCGCTGCCGCGCCTGATCGCGACCTGAAGCAGCTGGCCGTCGATCGTGACCTGCCGCGTCTCGATCGCGCCTCGCTGCCTGTCGGGCGATGGGCTTGCGGTGTCGGCGCTGGTGAGATCCTCAGTCAAAGACGTAGGTTCCCGGCGCTTTGGCGAGGATCGGATGGCGCGCGCTGCCGAGCGCGGCCGGCGCACTGACCTCCTCGCCCGAGCGCGGCTGCAGCCAGTCGCGCCAGTCGAGCCACCAGCTTCCCTTGCGCTTCTCGGCCGAGGCCATGAACGCATCGGGCTTGTTCGCGGACGCCGGCCCGATCATGAAGGAGGCCTTCGGATTGCTCGGCGGATTGAGCAGACTCTGCAGGTGCCCGCTGTTCGACAGCAGAAGGTGGTGCCCTCGCCCATGATCTGGGCGGTCTTGTAGACGCCCTTCCACGGCGTGATGTGGTCGGTCATGCCCGCGACGACGTAGCTGTCGGCCTTGACCTTGCTCATGTCGATGGTCTTGTCGTTGAGCGTCAGCTTGCCGGCGTTGACGAACGGGTTGGAGAAATAGAGATCGAGATAGTCGCCGTGCAGCGCCGCCGGCAGGCGGGTGGTATCGGCGTTCCAGTACAGAATGTCGAACGCCGGCGGCTGGTTGCCGAGCAGATAGTTGTTGACCCAGTAGTTCCAGATCAGGTCGTTGGGCCGCATCCAGGCGAACATCCGCGCCAGGTCGTGGCCGTCGACGATGCCGCGCAATTGTGACGACGCCTTCGCCGCCCGCATGGTCTCGGGCGTCATCAGGCAGCCGAACGCGCTCTCGGATCGAGCAGGCAGACCGCCAGCACGAGATTCTTGATCTTCTTATCGGCCGCGGAGCCGAGCGTCGAGAAATAGGCCGTCGCCGTGATGCCGCCGGAGCAGGATCCCATCATCGAGACGTCTTCACTGCCGGAGATCTCGCGCGCCGCGTCGACCGCCTCGTCCAGCGCGGCGACGTAGGTGTCGAGCCCCCAGTCACGATGCGCCGCGGTCGGATTGCGCCAGCTCACCGCAAAGACCTGGATGCCGCTCTCCAGCAGGAAGCGGACCATGCTCTTGTCCGGCGAGAGATCGAGCGCGTAGTACTTGTTGATCTGCGGCGGCGTGATCACCAGCGGCCGCTTCCCGACCATCGGCGTGGTCGGCGTGTACTGGATCAGCTCGAGCAGCTCGTTGCGGAAGATCACGGCGCCCGGCGTGGTCGCGAGGTTCTCGCCGACCTTGAAGGCCTTCATGTCCACCATCGACGGCATGCCGCGATTCTGCGTGAGATCGCCGATGTAGTTCTTCAGGCCGCTCCACAGGCTCTGTCCACCGGTGTCGATGAACTTGCGTACTGCCGCCGGGTTGGTGACCATGGTGTTGGTCGGCGCAACCGCGTCGATCAGGATATCCGTGATCAGATGCGCGCGCTGCTTGTCGATGTCGCTGAGGCTGGTCTTGTCGACCAGGCCGCTGACCGCCTCGCCCCAGGCCAGATAGGCCTTGAGCAGGCCCGAATGCAGCGAGCTCTCCTTCCAGGTTGGATCGTTAAATCGCTTGTCGCCCGCCTTCGGCGCTCGCTCCGACTTGCCGGCGGCGATCGAGCCGAGCTCGCTGACGAATGACAGCCACTGCTCGGTCGCGACCTTCGGTTCGTTGATGACGGCCTTGAACAGGATGCCGGCGCCCTCGACCAGATCCTGGCCCTGGATGCCGACCAGTGGATTGAGCGCCAGCGTGTTGCGCGACGCGGCCTCGGACATGTCGGAGGCCGGCTGATCCGGGGCGCTTTTTTCCGTACTCATTGCTTTGCTCCCGCTGCGGGAATCAGGAGCGCCAGCGTCTCGGCGATCAGAGCAGGCTTCTCCGATCCCTCGACCTCCAGCGTGTTCAGGGTTTTCATGATCACCTGGCCGCCGTCCCTCGGCTCGATGCCGGACAAGACAACCCGCAGCCGCACCCTTGCGCCCGCGGGCACCGGCGTCAGGAAGCGGACCTTGTCGACCCCGTAGTTCAGCCCGGCGGCGGCGTCGCGCGGAATGATGCCGACCTGCATCGCCAGCGGCGCCACCATCGCGAGCGTCAGATAGCCATGCGCAATCGGACCGCGGAATGGGCTCTCGCGCCTGGCCCGTTCGACGTCGACATGAATCCATTGGTGATCGCCGGTGCAGGACGCGAACGTGTCGATGCGTTGCTGATCGATCGCGACCCAGTCGGAGAGCCCGAGCTCCTTTCCGACATGTTCGCCCAGGCCGGCCAGTGTGAGGTTGCTCATTTTGTTGTCCTCCTCGATCGTTTCTTTGGCGTGCTTGTCCCGTCACATGTCGCCGTATTGCTCGCGCAGCTCCTTCTTGTTGATCTTGCCGACGCTGGTCTTGGGAATGCTGTCGATGAACATGATCGTGCCGGGGATGCCATATTTCGAGATCACGCCCTGGTCGGCGAATTGCTTGAGATGCTCCTTAATCGATGCATCGGTGAGGCTGTCGGCGCCGGATGGCTTCTTGACCACGAGCGCAAGCGGCCGCTCGCCCCATTTCTCGTCTTTGACGCCGATCACCGCGGCCTCGGCCACTCCGGCGCATTGCGAGATCAGGTCCTCGATCTGCAGCGAGGAGACCCATTCGCCACCGGTCTTGATCACGTCCTTGATCCGGTCGGTGATGTGAACATGGCCGCCCGGACTGATCACCGCGATATCGCTGGTGTGCAGATAGCCGCCGGCCCAGAGCTGCTCCGAGCCCTCCGGATTGTTGTAGTAGCCCTGGGTCAGCCAGGGCGCACGCAGCACGATCTCGCCGGCTGACTTGCCGTCATGCGGGATGTCCTTCATGTCGGGATCGACGATGCGCAGTTCGACCAGCGGACCGGCGATGCCGGCCCTGGTGCGGAATTCGACCTCGCCGGCGGGGTCGCCGCTGAGATCCCTGGAGCTGACATGGGACACCGCGGCGAGCGGCCCGGTCTCCGACATGCCGTAACCGGCAAAGATGTCGATGCCGGCCTCGAGCGCCTGCTTGGCCAGCGCCTTCGGCAGGGCCGACCCGCCGATCACCATCTTCAGCCCATGAAGATCGACCTTGGCCGCAGCGGCGGCGTTGAGCAGCATCTGCAGGATGGTCGGCACGCCATGGGTGAAGGTGACGCCCTCGCTCTTGATCAGCTTGACCAGCATCGCCGGCTCGTAGCGGCCGGGATAGACCTGCTTGGTGCCGGCAAGCGTTGCCGACCAAGGAAAGCCCCAGGCGTGGACGTGGAACATCGGCGTGATCGGCATATAGACGTCGTCGCGCGAGAAGCGGCCTTGCGAGCCGGCCATGCCGAACAGCGCCAGTCCCGCGATCGAATGCAGCACGAGCTGGCGGTGGCTGTAGTAGACGCCCTTCGGCAATCCGGTCGTGCCGGTGGTGTAGAAGGTGGTGGCCTGGGTGTTCTCGTCAAAGTCCGGGAAGTCGTAATCGGGCGAGGCGGCCGCCAGCAGGTTCTCATATTCACCGATGAAGGACAGGCTGCCGGTCTGCGGCATCGGCCGGTCCGACATCACGATCATCCGTTTCACATTCGGCAGCTGTCCCTTCATGCCTTCCAGCAATCCCACGAACTCATCGTTGACGAGCAGCGTCGAGGCGCTGGCATGGTTGATCGTGTAGGCGATCTGCTCCGGCGACAGGCGGACATTCACCGTCTGCAACACCGCCGCCATCATCGGGATCGCGAAGAACGCTTCGAGGAAGCGGTTGCTGTCCCATTCGAGCACGCCGACGGTGTCGCCGGGCTCGACGCCGGCCTTGCTCAACGCCGAGGCGAGACGGCCGATCCGCTCCCTGATCTGTCGGTAGGTGAAGCGCTTGAGATCGCGATAGACGATCTCCTGATCCGGCGCCTGCACGCGCGGCGTGTGCCAGAGCTGCTTGAAGATGAGCGGATATTGATATGCGGATTGGGCAGTCTGAATCAGCCTTCCGACCATGGAAGCCTCCCTCGACCTGGTATTTCCTCCGACCGTTGCGTCCGCCGTTCTAAGCGAGCGGATCGTGTGGTCTGCCGTCCTGCGCCACAACGGTTTGACGACGTGACATTAGGACGAAGCCTCGCGTGACGCCCGAGATTTGTGAAGGTCCGAATCGGACATCTGCCGGGTCTCAAGCGGACAAGCTGCCCTCATCGACAGCAACGGTCTTGACCGAAACGATCCGCTTCGCCGTCTCCAGCAGCTTCTCCCCCGCTCCGCTTTTTGCTGCTCTGCAACAACAATGCCCCATTGATAAGCCTCGGATAAGGCTTGGGTTGTGCCGTGAACCGGCTATGTTTCCGCGGTGTTGGTGGGCGGGAATCGGCTTTGCCCTGCTCTCGCGATGTCCTGCTTCCGGACCGAAGGAAAGGCTGGTTCCCTTTGCAACCAACCATGCGACTGAAGAAGCCTGGGGGCTCTCGCTCCGACATCCTGACCGTCGGCACCCGCGACAAGGTCTATGAAGCGACCAAGTTCGGCGCTGTCTTCGACATGCTGGCCGGCGCCGGCGTCCCGGCCGAGGCCATCCTGCGCGACACCAACATTCCGCTGGCCGACGTCCATTCGCCGCAGGCGCGGATTTCGTTGACGCAGTTGATGACCGTCTGTCAGAACGCGCTGCGACTGTCGCGCGACCGTCACCTGCCCTATCGCATCGGCGCGTCGATCCACATCTCGACATACGGAATGTACGGCTATGCGCTGCTGTGCTGCCCGGACTTTCGCAAAGCCATGGAGTTCGCGATGCGCTACCACGCGCTCGCGGCGCCGCTGGCGGCAATCGACTTCGTCGAGGACAAGGCCGCGGCACGATGGACCATCGAACCCAATCTGCACGCGCTTGCCGATTCGACGCTCTACCGGTTCGTCGCCGAGATGCAGATCGGCATCCACATCTCGCTGATGCGCGACATCATGGGGCCGGGCTTTTCCCCCACCGAAATCACGCTCGCCTATCCGCAGGCGACGGACTTCGATCTTCCGCTCGATCATGTCGGATGCCCGGTGCGGTTCGATCAGCCGGCCAACCAGATCGTGTTCAAGGCGCAATGGCTGGATCGCAGCGCCGATCTCGGCAACAAGACGACGTATCCGACCATCGTGGCGTTATGCGACGACTTGCTGGGAGATCTGAGATTGCGCACCGGGGTAGCCGGAAAGATCCGCGCCATCCTGCTTCGCGATATCGCAAATCCGCCGACGTTCGAGGCGATCGCAAGGCAGCTCGGCATGAACGACCGGTCACTGCGGCGCCAGCTCCGCCAGCAAGGCTTTTCATTCCGCGTACTGCACGACGAGTTGCGGACCCAGATTGCCCTGAGATATCTCCGCAACACGACGCTGGCCAATGAAGACATCGCATTGGCGCTCGGGTTCAGCGACGCGGCGAATTTCAGGCGCGCGTTCCACCGCTGGACCAACAAGGCGCCGAGCGATATCCGCGGCGAATGATTCGGACTGCGGTTTCTTGCCGGCGAGGACGCCGAAAACGGTTCTCGCGCGCATGAACGTCAGTAGGCGTAGGACGTCTTGCCCGGCTGCACAGTCAGCCGAAAGGCGACATCGGTCGAGCCGTCCATCAGCTCGATCATGTGGTCACACACCAGGCAACGAAACTCACCGGCGACGCCGCCCTTCGACGTCAATTCGATCCGGCGATAGCCGGCCTGGCAATGGGGGCACGTCACGTCAGATTTTCGCATGGAATCAGCAAACCGTTGCTCTCTCTATTTTCCATATGCCCATCGTCAGAAATGTGACGGCGTCACGATCTGTTCGAGACGGACGAGAATTCCGCGTTATCTATCGATGGCTGAAAACCGGCGCCGCCGGGCGATAGGGAATCGCCGAGATCCCGAAGTTGCGGCCATATTGCTGCTGCACTGCCGGGACGTTGACCACGCCCACCTTGAGATCCGACGATTTCGCGTCGATCGGCGGCGTATTCGTTACCGGCGGATTGACCTGATCGACCTGCTTCTTCAACCGCTCGTTGATGCAGCCAAGCGAGGCCGCATCGCCGCAGCGCTCGGTACCGCTGCCACCACTGTTGCCACCGCTGCTGCTACCTCTCGCCGCAGCCCGGCCGGGACTGCCGCTGCTGTCGCGGTTGAGATTGACTGTCGGCGGCGGCGGCGTGCCGACGACGATTTCCGGCAACGGCGTGTGCTGCGGCTGCGGTGTCTGCGCTTGCGCTTGCATCGCCGCCAATCCGGCCATGGCAATCGCCAAGGTGAATGCTTTCATCGGTGCTGCTCCTTGCAGAACCAGAACTGTTTCAAACGATAGGAAGCCGAGGGAGGATATCAAGGCAACGGAATCAGCTTCGGCGACGAGCCCGCTTGCTATTTCCCTCCCCGGGCCTGGATCACAAGCGCGTTCAGCCTGGTGTTGAGCGCGACCAGATCGACGCGCCCGATGAGGCCGCCCGCGCCGAGACATTTGCGGCCGCATCCACCGCCGCCACCAGCGCGCCCGGGCTCGCCGAAGGTCGCGACCGGTACGGTTCCCGTCACGCGAAAGCCGCGGGCAAACAGCCGCGCGCGCACTGCGACGCAATAATTCACCGACAGATACGAGAAGCGGGTCTCGCCATGGCCTGCACGGTACTTCATGACTGCGGTGCACAGGTCACCACCGGCAAGGCGCCACGCCTGCGCAAGATACATGACACCGAAGTGAATGTTGTTTTCGGGAATCGCGAGCTCGGCGAGCGAGCCGGAAAAACCGAGCATGCGCGCGGTCGAGGGCAGCAGCTGCATCAGTCCGATTTCGCCGACGCCGCCGATCACATCGGGATTATAGCCGCTCTCCACGCCCATCACCGCCTCGGCGATCTCCGGCGCAAGCCCGCTTCCCGCGGCCTCCTTCTCGATCAGTGCGCGATAGCGCATCCGCGCGTCCGAAACCGCAGGCTGGCTCACGGGTGGAGCCGGCAGGTTTTTCCCGCCGGCATCCTTCGCTGTATCCTTCGCTGAATCCCTGGCCGGCGCGGCCGGCTTCGTCGTCGCCTCAGCCGGCGGCTTTGCCGTGGTGTCGACGGAAGGTTCGGCCTGCTCGACGGCGGCGAAGCGCGTACTGAATGACGGCGCCGCGCTCTCACCCCCGGCATGAACGGGCTGCGCAAGACAGAGCGCGAGTGCAAGGCCGCCAGCCGCGATGCAGGTGCCCCGACGACGCGCAGGATCGATCAGCTTCGGCCATCGGCCAAAGCTGCTCGCCTGCATCGTGGGGGCAACATCATTCATCGATCGCTTGCGGTCCTGCTGGTCGCGCGTCAGCGCGACTACTGGATGGTGGGGACCGCCTCCGCTTCCGCGGCGCGCTCGTGCGACGGCTGCTGGACCGGCGCACCGGGCTGCGGGGCAGCAGCCGCCGCGCCGTTCCGCGCGGCGAGCTTCGGCAGCTCCTCGCGCAGATAGGCGATCAGCTCCTGAACCAGCCGGTCCCAGATCTCGATCTGCGCGCGGACGAAGTTCGGCGCCACGCCGCCGGCGACGGAGATATCCATGCAGAACATCAGGAACGGATGGCTGAACTGCAGCCGTCCGAACCGCCGCGTCGTGTTCCAGCGATTGACGAGGTCGAGCGGCAGCTCACCCTGCACCTGGAGCGTGGTGACCAGCGTGGTGTCGACAAAGCTCTGTTCCTCGCCGACCAGCTGGTTTCCCGGCCGGATCTCGAAACCAAGCCCCGCGGTCGCCGAGCGCAGATAGGTCGTGTTGGCGACCGGATCGGTCAGCGTTTCGACGCGATAGCCGACGCTCTGGAAATTGTCGCGCAATCCCTCGATGGTGAGCTTGGTGATGGTCTCGGACATTCTGATCTCCGTACTACTTCTTCGATCCGTCGAGCAGGCTCGACAACGCAAGTTCATTGAGGACGGGCGGATGCTGCTTCAGCAGCTCGGCGAGATAGGCCCGGCGCATCATGGTCGACCGCTCGGAGCGGATCTGCTGCACCAGCTGGTCGCGCACCTCCGGCAAGGTGCGGGTGTAGGACGCCTTGGTGTCGATCAGCTTGATGATGTGCCAGCCGTCGTCGAGCTTGATCGGCTCGGACACGCTGTTCTTGGCGAGCCCCATCACCTGGCTGCGGATCTCCGGACGAATCTGGTTCTCGGCAACCCATCCGAGATCTGCGGCATCCTTGGCAGCGTTGTTGTCGCCGCGCGCGATCGCCGCAAAGTCCGCTCCCGGCGCCCTCAGCTTGCGCTGCACGTCGTCGAGCTCCTGCTTCGCCTTGTCTTCGGCGGCCTTGTCGCCCTCCTTCGGAGCGGCGATGTAGATCTGCGTGAGCTGGAACTGCCGCGGCATCAGGAATGCGGCGCGGTTGGCTTCATAGACCTTCTGCAGGTCGTCTTCGCTCGGGAAGCTCGCCGGCGGCGTCGACACCGATTGCAGGTAAAGCTCGACCACCGCGCCCTCGCGGGCCCGCTCGAGCTGCGCCGCGACGCTGGGTTGCTGATCCCACTTCTTCGCAACCGCCTCCTGCAGCACGAGGCGGTTGGCAAGCAGAAGCCGCACGGTCTGGCTGAGCATGGCCGGATCCTTCGCCAGCGCAGCCTGCTCGCGCGGCGCAAGTGCCGCGACATAGCTGCGCAGGTCATCGGCCGAGATGTTGGTGTCGCCGACCCGCGCGACGACATTCTCCGGAACGGTCGCGGCCTTCGGCGCGGCCGCGACCGGAGCAGCCGGCGCAGGGGTGGCGGCGGCTTGCGCCTGCGTCGCGGGCTGGGGCTGCGGCTTCCTGACCGGAGCCTGCACCGTCCGCGGCGCGGGAGCCTGCGCTTGCGCCGACGCATCGATCGGCACAACGAAAGCCGCAACGACGACGGCGAGGCCGATCGAGCAAAGCGGCTTCACGATAGGGGCGGTCGTCATGGATTCACCTTCTGATCGAGGAACTTGTCCTGGCTTTCCTGCAGCTGGTTCTGGATTTCGACCCGGCGCTGCTGGATCATCGGCTCACGCGAAACCACGATCTCGCCGATGGTCAGGTCCTTGTAGCGCTGCACCATCTCCTTGCCGGCCTTGACCAGCAGGGTGTTCTTGGCGATGCAGCTCTTGGTGCTGGCCTTGTAGGCAGTGGCCTCACCCTCGAACTTGGCGCGCTCGGCGTCCTTGGTGCGGGCGACTGTGGCCGCCTCCTCATAGGCCGACTTCCACTTCTCCAAGGTCTCGTCGCGTTCGGCGAGCCGTTGATTGAACTCGTCGACCGCGTCGCGATGTTCCTTGTCGGCCTTCTTCAGCTGCGCCTTGAGGTCATCGACCTCCTTCTTGGCCGCCGCCTTTTCGCGATCGGCGTCGGCGACTTTCGCTTGCAGCGCCGTGCGCTGGTCTTCCAGCGCACGGGTCTGCGCCGTCGCGCTGCGCAGGGCCTCGCGCAGGCGGTCGGTCTCGGACTGGGCGGATGCGGTGCCGGAGCTCAATGCTCCGACCACCATCATCAGGACAAAGAGTGCGATGCGCATGGTCAGAACTTCGCGTTGAGGTCGACTTGCAGGACGTCGACGGCATAGGGACTGCCGGCGATGCTGTTGGCGCTCATCCAGCGCAAGCTCGCCCAGACGTTCTCGCCAAGACCGATATTGCCGCCGACGAAATAGCCCTTCAGGTTGGTGCCGCCGAGACCGAAATCGGAGTCTGCGAAGGCATCGATGGTGGCATCCGACTCCAGGTATTTGTAGCCGGCGTGGACGTTCCAATCCCAGAGATGCTTGATCTCCCGGTCGCCGACCGTGACGCGGCCGAGCCAACCCTGATTGCCGCCGTTGAAGGGACCGGGCGTGTTGCCGCCATCCGGACTCGGCCCGCGATTGTTCATCAGCACGCCGTAAGTTGCGGCCGCAGCGTTCATAGTGGAGCGGCTGAACGCGGTGTTGTTGACGTACTCGCCGTCGAGCACGATGTGGGTCGGATGGAAATGTCCGAGATCGAGCTGTCCACTGACGACCACCGGGCGATATTCGCTGACCAGTCCGAAATACTGGTACAGGAAGGAGGTACCGCCATTGTTGCCGATTCCGGGGGCGTCGGCGATGATCCTACGCAGCGGGAAATAGGTATTTCCCTTCTGCGCAAAGGACGGCCGGGTGATGTCGGTGTTGCAAACGTCGGCAGCCACCTCGACGATGCAGGGGCTGGAAAGCTGGCCCTGCACATTGTCGAAGTCGTAGTAGGCGACGCCGAACCGGAACGCGTATTCCGGACTGAAGCGCGCATTGAAGCCGACCTGGCCTCCGAACAGCCACTTGTCGTGGCTCGCGTATTTGACTGGCGCCCCGGTGGCCGTATCCCCCAGGTTCTTTCCGAAGTTGAAATCGGTGTTGTAGATCGGGAATGCGCCGCCGACCGCGAACGGCGTGAAGCCTTCCCACACCTCGTGCTTGGCCTGAACGGCGAAGCCGTCGAAGCCGAGCTCCTTGTACCAGACCAGATCGGTCGGGGACCAGAACGGGTTGTCGAAACGGCCTGCCGACAGGCTCAGATCGCCATTCCAACCCTTCCAGTTGACGTAACCGCGATCGAGCCAGAGCGAATATTTCGAGAAGTTGCCCCCGCTGCCACCAAGCGTCTGGTTGGTCGACACTGGTGAATTGTTTTCGCCGGTCGCGATGCGCAAGCCAGCCGTGAACCCGTACAGCAGGTCGGCTTCCATGCCGAGCCGGCCGCGGAAGCGGAACTGGTTGCGGTCCTGCGTGGTGTCGTAGGTCGGCCCGAAATACGGATTCGAGACGAGCGAAACGTCATACGGCGAACCGGTATTGATCGCGTTGAAGTTCGCGGCGCCGGCCTGGTCGTTGCCGGTCGGGAAGTAATTGCCCTGATAGCGCACGCGCGCGTCGCCGTAGAAGCGGATGCGCTGCGCCCACTCCGGATAGGTTCCGGGCGACGCCCAGTTTTCCTTCTGTGCCTTGGCCATCACCTCCTGCTTAATCTCTTCCCGTAACTGTCTTTTGACGACTTCGGGAACGTAGGTGACGTGCCTTGTGCCGGGCGGCTGCGCCGCCGCAGCGGCTGCGGTTGCGGCCTTGGTGGCGTCGTCGGCCTTGGTTGTGGCATCCTTGGCAGCCTGGCGGGAGACATAGGCCTCGTCCTCGGCCTGCTTGATCAGCGCCTGGGCCTGGTCCTCCTTGAGGACGCCCTGCTGCACCAGCAGATTGACGAGGTTGACGGTGGCGTTCGACGATGTCGGCTTGGTGCTCGACACCTTCGGCTTCTTGGCATCGGTACGCTTCGCCGCGGCGGCGGGAGCCTGGTCGGCAGCCTGGTCCGCGGTCTGGCCCACGGCCGGCGTTGCGCAGGCGAGCGCGCCCAGCGACACCGCAAGCGGTAACGCGCGCCATTCTGCGTGAGCTCGTTTCTTAAACATCAGTCCCCCAGTTCTCACTCGCACATTTAAGTTCGTAGGTTGGTCGTTGGTCGTCTTGTCGGTTGGTCTCGTCAGCTCGGCCGGCGCGCCGTGACGCGTGTGACCACCGGCATCGGCATGTCCTTGGGTGGCGGCTCGCGCAGCGTCAGGCTGCCGATCACCTCGTTGCGAAGCGCCGCATCGACCTCCGGATTGCCGGACGACGGCGTCAGGACGACGCGGGTGACGTGGCCGGAGCCGTCCACCCAGAGCCGCACCTGGATCTGCGTCGCCATGTTGCGCGTCTTCGGGTTGGCGCGGATCGCCGCTTCGACCTGCGAGGTGATGATCGTGGTGTACCAACCCCAGCGGCTGCCACCGCCGCCGCCGCCGCCATACGGGCTGCCGCCGGGCTTGCCGCCGAGATTGAACAGATCGCCGGGTCCGGTCGGCTTGGCATCAAGCGACAGCGGACCGGGCGGCTCGTCGTTCTTGGCGTCCTTGGCCGGCTCGTCCTTCGGCTTGTCGACCGGCTTCTCTTCCTTGAATTCGGGCTCCGCCATCTTGGGCTGCTCGATCATCTTCTGCTCGGGCTGCGGCTGTGGCGGCGGAGGCGGAGGTGGCGGCGGCAGCGTCACATTGACGATGGTGAGATCGCGCACCTGGCGCGGCGGCGGCATGTCGTCGTGGCCGAGGAAGAAATAGACGATGCCGCAGAGGAACAACGCGACCACCGCCACGACCGCGCCGTAACGCAGCAGCACACTGCGCTCGCCCTTCCGGGCGGCAGCCTTGCGGGCCGGCGCTGTGGCGGAGGCGACGGCAACCTTCTGATCGTCAGCTGCCGGCGTTGTACGCGCGGCCTGCGCGTTCTGGTCCCGCATCGGCGCGTTCATGGCGCGGCCTCCACCGAGGTGCGATCGCGCAGCCTTTCATCGACATACTGCGTGACGAAGCTGGCGAGCGCGTCGAAATCCGTGGTCTTCAGGATGACCTTGGTGTCGGGACCCGCTTCGATCGCCGCATGAAAGGTCTCGACCTCGCTCAGATAATCCACATGGGCCATCTCGTCGATCGAGAGGCGGACCCACGGGCATCGCGAGATCGTCAGCCACAACGGATCGCCAGCGGGCTCGCGGCCGGCGACGTACCTGCGCAGCACGTCCGCGAGCTTCACCAGCAGGGCCTCGCCATGAAGGGGGAATGCCACCACCTCGCCGCGCGGCTCCTCGCGCAGGTCCGCTGCAACCGGCGCCAGCGGAAGCTCGGCACTGCCGCGGATCGACACCTGCGCCACGGGATCGGTGCGCGTGACGTCTGCGGCACCGCAGCCATCATCGAATGCCCGCATCATGCTGCTCAGCCAAGACCGTAGCGTCCGGCGCTCGGTCAATGAGAAAGGTGATGGCTGCGTCGTGATCATGGCGTCGCTTCTCGGCTGCCTCACTTCACGAGCGGCTTGGTGGCGAGCCCGACCTGGCTCAGGCCGATGCGGCTGAGCAGGTCGAACACGTCCATCACGCTCTGGTACTGCGCCTGCGCATCGCCGCGCAGCACCACGGGAAATTCCGGCGTCAGCGCCTTCTGCTGGATCAGCCGCTGCTCGAGCTCGGGCAGCGTCACCGGTATCGTGTCGAGGAAGATCTTGCCGTCATTGGCGACCGTGATCGCCTTAGTGGTCTGGGTCGCAAGGCTCGGCGCCGCCGAGGCCTTCGGCAGATTGACCTTCTGGCCCTGCACGGTCGCGGTCGTCATGATGATGAAGATCACCAGCAGCACGTAGGCGAGGTCCAACATCGGCGTGATGTTGATGTCGTCATAGGGTTTGGAATCGGCCTGGATCTGCATCGCCGTTACTCCGCGGCGATGCGGCGTTCGATCGGGTCCGGCCGGTCGGCGGAATAGAATTCCGCCATCTTGGTCACGAACTCGTCGACGAAGACCTGGATGTCGCTGGTCAGGTCCTTGATCCGGGAGATCAGGTAGTTGTAGCCGAACAGCGCCGGGATCGCGACGCCGAGACCGGCGACGGTCGCCACCAGCGCTGCAGCGATGCCGGGCGCGATCGCGTTGACGTTGACGTCGCCGCTGGCCGCGATCGCCGCGAAGGTGATCATGACGCCGACCACGGTGCCGAGCAGGCCGAGAAACGGACCGCCGGAGATCGCGATCGTCAACACCACCATCAGGCGGTTGAGCCGCTGCATCTCCTTGACGACGCCGCTATCGAGCGCCGCGCGGATCGCCGCGATCGAAGCCGCCGAGAGCACCGGCACGCGCTGCGGATTGTTGCCGAAGCGGTGGCGGATTTCCGCCGCGCCGATGTGATAGATGCGGTAGAGCGAGGACGAGCGCATCATCTTGGCGTCGGCCTCGGTGAGGCGTCCGCCCAGCGTCGAGATGTCGTCGGCATCGCCGCGATCCAGCATGGTGAGATCGGCGGCGATCTCACGGAAGCCCTTCATGAACTGGGCATTCGCCTTGGCCTGCCTGCTGAGATACGAGGCCCGGTCGAACATCACCACCCAGCTGATCGCGGCCATGATCAGGAGAATGCCGATCACAACCCAGCCGTCGAGCGTCACCGACTTCAGGATCACCGCGAAGTAGCCGGACAGCCAGCTGGCGGTCTCCTCGTCGACGCTGAAGGACATCAGCTTGCCCTGGTCGGGGCCCTGCCCGATCGCCATCACCTTGATCAGTCCGGCGGGCCGCGCGACCTTGCTGATCTGCAGCTCGTCGACATCGCCGACGAAGCCGGCCATGGCGGCAGCGGGCGCTGGAGCCGGAGTTGCCGCCGCGTCGGGCGTTGCCGCAGGCGTGGCGCCACCGTCCGCAGCCGACGCATCAGGGGGCACTGACGGTGTTGCTGCGGACGGGGCCGTCGCAGGCGCGATCGGAGAAGCGCTGGAGGTCGACGTGTCTCCTCCGATCAGGCCAACAGTATTGAGAGCCGGCAGGCTCGCGCTGAGCGCGGCATAGGACACGCCGTCGAGGTAGAGCGTGACCTGGCCGTTTCCGGCAACGACGGCGACATGATGCCAGCTGCCGGCCGCCACCGGTGCCCCGGCGCTCGAGCGCTGCACCGTGCCCGCCTTGGTGACTTCGATGAACGGGCTCCCATTGTCGACGCCGATGACCAGCGCGTTGGCGCCGTCACGCCGGCTGAACAGCGCGGCGTTCGGCTGTAGCGCGGCCGGCTTGATCCAGGCCGACCAGGTCAGCGCGGCGCCATCGGGCGATGCGAGCGACGGCGAGGCGGGCACGGTCACCGGAGCGCGGCCGTCGAGCCGCAAGCCGGTCCCGATCAGCGAACCGTCCGCCGGCTGGCCGACGCTTTGGGCGTTGTTGGCCCACACCGAGGAATCGATCGCCGGCGTGCCGCGCTCGTTGAAGTGATAGACCGTCAGGGTATCCGGATCGTAGGTTCCCTTGGGGTCGCTGGTCGCGAGCGCTTTCTTGTTGCCGTAATAGAGCCAGATATCGGTCCGTGCGCCCGGCGCGATGTTCGGCACCGCAACCCAGACCAGACCCTCGCCAAGCAGCGAATCGAACTTCTCGATGTGATGCTTCAGCGGCGTCTTGTCGTCACCGGCGACGAACCGCAGGTCGCTGCCGTCATCCTTTGCCGAGCTGAAGCGGAAATTGCCGACATGCAGCCGCACCAGCACCGCCGTCGCCCCGATCGGATCGGTGACGTTGGCGCCCGACGCGCTGACGTCGACCGTGATCTTCTTGCGCAGCGACCATTCGTCGTTCCACCAGGCGTTCGCCGGCGCGAGCGATGTCACCAAGGCGACGAGCCCGAACAACAATGCCGTCGCAGCGTTCGCAATGCCGCGGCGCAGCGCCGCCCGGCGCGTGCGTCGCTCGAGAGTAAGACCCATTCCCATCAGAATTCACCCCAGATTCGAAAGTTCACGCGCGGAACGTTTGCGTGCGTACCGGTTAGCAAGACTCCCGGCAGCGCGACTCCGGGAAGTCCCGGCAGCGATTCCGGTGGAGTAGTCCCCGGTACCGCGAGCACGACCATGCCGTTGAAATATTCGAACGTCTTGAAGCGCGTGCCGACGCCATAGCTCCACGCCGCGAAAGAGGACACCTGCTCAGGCAGCGGCTGCTGGACCGCCGCGTAGCCGACGTCGGCGAAGATGAAGAAGCGCCAGTCGTTGAACGTGACGAAGCGCGGCTTGCCATCACCGGTCTCGCTCTTCAGCTCGCCTTGCAGCATGCTGCCGACGTTGGGCGTGCGCAGCTCGATATTGGCGACGGCGCCGTTGTCGCCGAGCATCTCCGATTCGAGATAACCGCGAACTGTATCGAGACCGCCGAGGCTGAACTGTTCGCTCGAGACCAGCGGACCGTCCGCCATCTGTCCCTGCACCTTGCCGTAGAGCTGGAAGCCTTCCGGCAGCTCCTGGGTATGCGAGACGTCCATATTGAAATGGGTGAAGCTCGGCGAAGCCTTGTAGCGCTTCGCGTCGAACTCGTCCCAAGGGCTGCTCAGCGTCCGGATGTTGTAGGTGATGGCGGCATTGAACTGGGTCGTGAATTTCTCTTCCTGGAACGTCGCACCATAGGTCGCGACGAGAGGATAGTAGGTGACGGGTGACGAGAAACCGCCGGTACCGACCGTCACGTTCTGGTCGAAGTGCTTGTAGTCCATGCCGAGCGACAGCGTGTGGAACAGGCCCTCGCGGGTGGGCAGCGTAATCACGGCCCGTTCGCCGATGATCATACCGGGACCGACCACATTGGTGCCGCCGATCGTCGCGACATTGCTGTTCGACTTCACGCCGTAGAACAGCAGATTGAGCCAATCGGCGTTCGGTATCCGCGCCATGTAGGAGCCGGAGAACACCTCGGCGTCGCTCGGCCGTTCCGGCGCGACCTGATAGGTGAAGCTCAGCGAATGGCCGAGCTGCCACAGATTGTCGTAGTGCACGGTGGCGGAGACGCGGCTCGCCGTAGTGGAGGGCGATTGCCGGTTGTTGACTTCGAGGCTGGCGTGGAACGGCGCCTTGTCCTCGACATTGAGATCGACGTCGACGGTGCCGGGTGTCACGCCGGCACGCAACGCCGGGGTGACACGGCGATCCGGCCACTGGTTGAGCGACACGATGTCCTTGGTGACATCGGTGAAATTGGGAACACTGCCCTCCTTCAGCGAAGGCGCGCTGTCCTTGATCCGGTCGAGATCGAAATAGCGCGAGTTCTTCACCCGCAACCGCCCGACCTTCAGCTCGGACACCTTGAGGGTGACCACGCCGCCGGTCACGTTCTGCTGCGGGACCGCGACGCTGACGGTCTGGAATCCCTTGTCGTGATACGCCTTCTCCAGCGCGGCCCGCGCTTTCTCGACGTCCTCCGAAGTCTTGCCCGGACCAAGGAACGGGTAGATCGCCTCCTCGATCTCGACCTGCGGCAGCTTTTCGGCGCCCTGTACGGCGAAGTCGTCGATGTCGAAGCGCTGCAGCGGCGCGGACGGCTTTTGCGCCGGCGCGTTCGCCTGAGCCGGCTGCTTGCCCGCTGCCGGCGCTGCGGCCGCAGCCGCGGAATCCTTCGCCGCCTCCTTCGCTGCATACACCGGAACGACGGTTGCTACGGATCCAACCACGGTGAGTGCCGCAGCCGACACACGCAACCCGCCTCGGCATCGCGAACGATACCCAAAAACCCTATGATCTCTTCGACTACGCACAGACGTCCCACTCAGTTCGCGCAGATGCGCGCCATCACGACCGGAAGGCCGTGATGACGACGCCTTACTCAGAAGACGTCTGGGCGGGTGCAAACCCGCAAAAGAATCTGCGGCGTCGCGGAATAAATTTTTGGTTTGTTAGGAAATCGAGCGCGCGGCGTCGATTCGTTCGACTTTAGTCAGCTCATCAGCACCACACCGCCTGGCAGCGATGTGATCCGCGCGCCGAACAGCTGTTCGACCTGGGCGACAAAATTGTCGAGCTTGTCGACCTGGAAGGTGCCGTTGACGAGCCGGCGCTTCAGTTCCGCATTGGTGATGATGATCTTTCCGGCGCGATACCGATTCACCTCGTCGACGACGCTCGCCAGCGGCCGGTCGCGGAAGATCAGCAATCCGGTCTGCCAGGCTGCGACCTGCCTGGCATCGACCGGCAGCGACGCCTGCAGACCGGCCCGCGAGTAGGTAACCTGCTCGGCCTTGCGGAGCTGCACGGAGCGGCCGTCCTGCTCGACGGTGACGATGCCTTCGAGACACGTTACCGAAACGACGCCGTCGAGGCAGCGCGCGTTGAAATCAGCCTGCAGCGCACTGATGCGTCCGTCGCGTGCCAGCATCACCAGCGGCGTCGACGACGACCTTCGGGCGACCACCGAGGCCTCGCCCGAGATCAATTCGACCCGCGTTTCGTTCGGCGCAGGCCGCAGCGCCAGGCTGGTCTGGGTGTTCAATTCGACCGAAATGTCGGGCGCCAGCATCACCTTGCGCTGCTCGCCCTTTCCGGTGCGGTAGTCGGCTGAGAGCTCCTCGATCGACGGCCACATGTCGAGCGGCGGGCGGATTACCAGATAGCCGGCCGCAGCCGCAATCGCACCGCCGAGCACGATACGGCGCGTCAATAACCGCGCCGGCCGAGGCGGCAATGCAACGACGGAGGCGGTCGCGGCCTGTTCGCCGGCAAGCTCCCTGGCTGCCGCGCTGGCGGTGCGAAACAGCCGAGCCGCCCTCCTGAAGGCATCCTCGTGATCGGGACTTTGCGCGCGCCAGCGTTGCAGAGCATCGACGTCGGCGCGTGTCGGCGCACCGGCTTTCAGCCGAACAACCCAGTCGAGCGCCTCATCCAGCAACGGATCGGGCCCGGAAGTGCGGGTCGGCTCGGTCACGACGGATTGCTCATCACCCAGTTCGCCAAACCTCAACCTCCCGATCGCGTCGAGCACATAGCGAAGGTCGCTATATAAACGATTCCGACGGCAGCAGGGCACCGCATTCGGCCGTTGCGCACAACACAAGCAGAAACATCCGGCAATCGCAGCTGGCGCCGCATCGCGCATGGCAAGGCAGCGCGGCGATTGCACGCCGGGCCGATCGGGTTTGAACCTGTTTTCAAGCGGCTCAACACTTCCAGCGAACCTTTCCCAGGCACCCAAACGGTCCTTATGAGATCGCTCTCTACTCTATAGACGACGGAAAGCCTGCTATCCCGCAGAACAGAGGTTGAAAATCCTGCCGCGTGTGACCGCAGATTTCAGGTCAAGCACCTGCAACGACTGGAAATAGTTCTCCGCAACAAATTTCGACGAGCCCGCCGCGCAGGACGACGCGCGCGTCAGGCCGCGGCGAATTCGATCACGAACGGGGACGAGGACCGCCGAGACGACGGATCAACGTATAGTCGAGGCAATCGGCACAATGGCTCAGGGCCAGCTTCAAATCGCTTTCCACCGTTCGCACGCTGACGCCGAGGCGAGTTGCCACATCGTGCGGCGTCCGTCCCTCGATCGCTATGCTATGGAGTACGTCGCGCGGCCGCGCCGGCAATTCGGCCAACGCCCGCTTGAAAGCATCGATATCTGATCGCGCCTCGACGATTCTCGCCGGGCTCGGTCCGTCGTCGCTGACGTCGAGCAATGAATCGATCTCGGCGGCGCTGACGCGGAGCTTCTGCGCTTTCTGGCGATCCCTGGCGATGTTGATCGCAATACGGAATATGTAGTCGGCGGGGCTGCGGATCGGAACGGCGTCCGTGACTCGCTCCAGCCGCAGGAACGTCTCGTGCAGGGCTTCGTACGCGAAGTCCGACGATCCCAGACGGCGGGTCAATTTCTTGACCAGACCGTCGTAGTTGTCTGCAAGCTGGCCCCGCAGCCGCACTCGATTGATTTCAGCCACGTTCCGCGGCCCCCCAGACACCAGCCCGATATCCAGATTGCATTGTTCTTAAAACTGCCAATCTCGTAACGGCCGGGCACAACACATTTATGACGGCAACAAGTCGACACCGAACGACACGCAAGGCTGATGCGCCGCGGTCACATCCAAGCGATGAACGGGGAAGCCAGATTGGCCCCGCCCTCGATCAGGACAGGTCGAACTCCAGCCAGATTTCGACCTTGAGGTCGTCGGGCAATCCCCATGGAATCGATGGCAGCGGCTGAGCCCGTCGAATAGCGTCCACCGCGGCCTTGTCGAGCGCGGCCTGCCCTGAACTGGTCTTGACCCAGACTTCCAGCACGGTGCCGTCCCGCTGCATGGAGAATAACGTCTCGACCGCACCGTGCAGTCCTTTCGGCGGCACCGCGTAGCGTGCCACGTGACGAAACAGTTTCTGCTGAAACTTGATGGCGACGCTGTTGGGCGGCGTATCGGCAGGCGACGGCATCGGACGCAGGCTCGGCGCCGTCGGCACTGCCGGCAGCGGCTCCAGCGCCGTTGGCGATGTCGTGTTGTCGAGGGGCGGCTCCGAGATGTCCTGGGACGCCTCGGTCCGGCTGGCGAGGGGCGCGATCTGCGGTTGCGAGACGGGTGCAACCAGGATGGGCGCGGGCGAGGGGCTCGGCAGTAACCGAACCTGTACGATCGAGGTCTCCTGCGGGCTTGCCGATCCGGCCGGCGGCCGCAGTCGGAACCAGTAGATTCCCCCGACGAACAACATGGTCGCGACGGTCGGCACCAGAAGCAAGCGGAGGACCTCGCCCGAGGTCCACGCGCTCGGATCCTCGGGATGGAACAGCAGCGTCATCGGCCTCATGCCGCGCGCGTCGCCGGGTCCGCTGGTGTTGTTGGCGCTCATTGGAACGATTTCACCCGGATCGCGATCCGCACCGGCTGCGACGCAGTCGCGGGCGTCATTCGGCTTACGGTCAGTCCCTGCAGTGCCGCGGTCACGGCTGCATCGCGCTTCTGATCGCCGGTCGAGCGCAACAGCTGGGTTCGCTGGATCGTCCGCGAGGGATCGATCCACAGATCGACCACGAGCTGGTAGCTGCCGCCACGAGGCCCGATATTCTTCTGCAGCGCCTTTTGAATGTCGAACTGCAGGCTTTCGCTGTAGTCACGCAGCGCACCGGTGTCGTTGCCGTCACTGTTCGCCCGCACCCGCAACGTGCCCAGTGACAGATCGGCGGTCGGAAGCGGGCTCGTCGGGGGACGGTCGGGGCGCGCGCTGCGCGAAGCGAGCGTGATGGCATCCGGACGAACGTACTGGACCTTCAGGTCGGACCCCTTCAGAAGCAGATTCAATGCGTCCTCAGGTGTCAGGGTTCCCTCGACCGACGTCGACGTGCGGCCGGTTGCGGAATTGCTTTCATAGAGCACCTGAACGCCGGTTCGCTCGCCATAGGCCTGCAGCGCGCTCGCAAGTTGCTGCGCGGGAATGCTGAACTCGATGGGCACGGCGGCGGTAACGGCCTGATGCTGCTCCGCGGTGACGGCGCAGATGCTGCCGATCAGCAGGACGGCACAAATCCCGAACGGAAGCCGCGACCTTGTCGAGGCCGCCGGAGCGTCGCGGCTGACCGCAGCGCCCGCACGTGCACCATATGATCCAACTGCCGTCATAACCTTGCTTCGGCCCAAAGTGACCGCGGGTGAAATTCGGCCAGCATGTCTGTGCGGGTTAGCCTTTCGGCCAGCGAACCTGCGTTCTTTATATCTGGAATGTGACGGCCGTCTAACCGGCAATTCGATCGGCTGGGTGCCTGGGATTTGTGCTGACCTTTCAGCGCGAAAGGTTCCCGGGCATCGCCAGAGCGGCGCCGAGCGTCGGCAGGCGGCACAGCGCGCCAGAAAACGAGCGAGCGCTCTCTCAGAAAATTTGCTCGGCCCCCTTTTCCGAACGCCGGTTCGTGGGTTAGGAATTAGGCAAGGGCGTAAAGCCCAGCCTGGACCGGCAACAAAATGAAACCGTCCGGGAATAGAGCCAGGGAGGCAATTTGGGTCTCGCGCGCCAGCGGCCGGGGACGAATGCGTTCGCGATGGACGTGCTTTGCGCACGCATCCTCGAACGGCATCGGGATTCCGTGCGAGTCCAGAAACCGCATCTCGCCGTCCCCAACCTCACGCGCATCATCGGCGCCACGCTGACGCTGTCCAACAAGCACGGTTTTCACGCCACCACGCTGCGCCAGCTTGCGGAGGCCTCCGGCCTCAGCATGGGCGGCCTCTATACCTATTTCGACAGCAAGCCGACGCTGCTGTCGATGATCCTCGGCGAGGTCGCCGAGACGGCGGCGGAGGTCCTCAACCAACCGCCCGCCGACGTCAAGCAGGATGCCCGCAAGCACCTGCACTGGATCATCGCCACCCATGTCCGCATGAGCGAGGCGATGCAGCCCTGGTTCGTGTTCTGCTTCATGGAAGCGAAGTCGTTTCCACCTGCGGAACGCCAGCGTGCCATCGAGATGGAGGTGATGACCGAGAAGATCATCGCCGGCGTCCTCAGGCAGGGCGTCGCCAGCGGCGTGTTCGCGATCGATCAGATCACGCTGACGGCCTCGCTGATCAAGCCGCTGCTGCAGGATTGGTACGTCAAACGCGCGAAATACCGCCGGCGCGGCACGTCGATCGAGGCCTACATCAACGCGGTCTGCGCGCTTGTCGACACTGCGGTCGCCGGCAGGACGCGGCCCGGCCGCGTCGCGAGCGGCTCCCGTACCAGAACCAGGCAGACGGCGCACCCATAGACGCAAGAAGGACGAGACCATGAAGCGGCTGCGATTCAATCAACAGGAGATCGTCTTCGCCGTATTCGCCGTGCTGTTCCTGGCGTTCTCGGTTTTCCTGCGCGGCTTCCTCACGCCGGAGAACATGCTGACGCTGCTGCAGAACGTTGCGGTGCTCGGCATCCTTGGCCTTGCCATGGCGATCGTCGTGATCGGACGCGGCATCGACATCTCCCTGATCGCAGCCCTCGCGGTGCCTCCGGGGCTGGTGCTGCAGATGGTGCAGAACGGCCACTCGCTGCCGGCCTCGCTGCTGACGGCCGTGCTGCTCACGATCGCGTTCGGCCTGGTCAATGGCTGGCTGATCGCCTACGCCGAGGTCCCTTCGCTGTTTGCGACCTTGGCGACCGGCCTGCTGCTCGCCGGCCTCGGCCAGGCCGCGCTGTTTCAGCTCGACGTCGTGCAGTGGAGCGACGGCATGAAGGGCTTCGAGCGGCTCGGACAGGGCACCATAGCAGGCATCCCGACCTCGATCGTGATGTTCGCGATCGCCTGCGTGGTGGTCGCCTTCCTGCTGCGCCAGACGCGCTGGGGCGCCTACATCTACGCGATCGGCGACAATCCCTATGCGGCTCGCGTCACCGGCATCCCCTCGCGGCCGATCATCGTGCTGCAATATGTCGTCGCGGCACTGATCGGCTGCTTTGCGGGCCTCGTGATGGCGGCGTCGGTCAACTCGATGCCGACCCGCGTCTTCAATTCGACCCTGATCTACGACGTCATCCTCGTCGTCGTGCTCGGCGGCATCGGCCTGTCGGGCGGCCGCGGCGGCGTGCTCAACGTCGTCATCGGCACGCTGCTGATCGGCACCATGCTGAACGGCATGACCATCATGGACATTTCCTACGCCGGACAAAACCTCGTCAAGGGCGTCGTCCTGCTGCTCGCCGTCATCACGGATTCATTCCTGAACCCGCGCAACGAAGAAACGGCACAGCAGGGCGACATCTGAACCAAGTCGAAGAACGATCAATCACGACCAAGGAGGAAGCAATGAAATACGCTGTCAGGAATGCAAAGGTGATCGCCGCAGCGCTCGGGCTCGCGGCCATCGCCGCCGCCCCGGCTCTGGCCCAGCAGGGCCTGGACGAGCCGTTCCAGAAGCCGTTCAAGGAGTCGCTCGCCGGCAAGACGGTGGCTTATGTTCCGGTCGCCATGAACTTCGACCTCACCGAAGGCTGGTACGCCGGCATGAAGAAGGAGCTCGAGCCTTACGGCGTGAAGTTCGAGATCCGCGACCCCAACTGGAACACCAACGCCGGCGCGCAGGCGGTGACCTCGCTGATCTCCGAGAAGCCGGCCGTGATGGTGATCCACAATCCGGACGTGCAGACCTACGCCAAGCTGCTGCAACGCGCCGAGAACGAAGGCATCTACGTGATCCAGATCAACATGGGATCGGCCTATCGCTCATCGGCCTTCGTCGGCGCCAACTGGATCGAGATCGGCGAGAAGGACACCGAAGCCGTGGTCAAGGCCTGCCAGGGCAAGTCGAACAAAATCGCCGTCGTGCAGGGCGCGCTCTCGGCAGCTGCCAGCGCCTACACGCTCAAGGGCGTCGAGAACGTGCTCGCCAGGCATCCGGAGATCAAGGTGGTCTCGAGCCAGGCGGCCGACTGGGATGCGGCGAAAGCCAAGGCGATCACCCAGACGGTGCTGAAGCAGAATCCCGATCTCTGCGGCATCGTCGGCTTCTGGGACGGCATGGACATCGGCACCGCGGCCGCGGTGAAGGAAGCCGGCCTGACCGGCAAGGTGTTCGTCGCGACCTCCGGCGGCGGCGAGCGCAAGGGTGCCTGCGAGCTCGTCAAGTCGGGCGCCTTCGACCTCAACCTGAGCTACGACGTGCCGACCCAGGCCGCGCAGATGGCAGGCACCATCAAGTGGCTGCTGTCGTCGGGCGCCAAGGCCGGCTCGATCAAGGGCTCGGAATACACCACGCTGATTCCGATCACTAAGGAGAACGCAGACAGCCAGACCGCGTGCTGGAATCTCAGTGACCTGAAGAAATAGCCCGGCCACGTCCGCTTGACGTCCCGGGTGTACCCCGCCCGGGGCGTCGATCTCCCAAAATCGAACGCCTTGCTGGAATGCCGATGCGCGACACCTTGACGAGCCTGCGTTACCGCTACTGGCCGGATCATCTCCTCGGCGAGATCCTGTCCAAGCGTTGGACCGAGACCGCAATTCCGGTGATCCTGCTCTTGATCGTCGGCTTCGCGCTGAGCCGCTCGATCGACCATTTCCTGTCGCCGTCGAGCCTTGCCGACACCGCGCGGCAGGCCGGCGAGATCGGCTTCATCGGGCTCGGCATGGCGCTCGTCGTCATCGTCGGCGGCATCGATCTGTCGGTCGGCTCGATCTTCGCGCTGACGGATTTCTGCGCGCTCTATCTGCTCGACGTGCTGAACTGGCCGGTGCCAGCGGTGGTGGTCGCCACTCTCGCCTGCGGCGCACTGCTCGGCGCCGTCAACGGCGTCCTGATCGGCTACTTGCGGCTCCGCGCCTTCATCACCACGCTGATCACCCTGATCATCTACCGTTCGGCTTTCGATCTCCTGATCCAGCGCTACTCCAATTCGATCGCCGCCGCCTTTCCCGACATCCCGTCCTGGAATTTCATCGGCGGCGGCGACGTGTTCGGCATTCCGAGCGTCGCGCTCGTCTACATCGCGATCGCGATCTTCGGCCACATCTTCATGACCCGGCTGCGCCCGGGCTGGCACATCACCGCGATCGGCGGCTCGCGCCGCTCGGCCTATAATTCCGGCATTCCGGTTCGCCGCACCATCGCGCTGTGCTATGTCGCAAGCGGCGTGCTGACCAGCATCGCCGCGCTGTTCTTCGCCGCACGCCTCGGCACCGTCGGCGGCGACATCGGCGTCGGCCTCGAGGTGATCGTGCTGACCGCGACCGTGCTCGGCGGCATCACGCTCGGCGGCGGCAAGGGCTCGGTCGCCAAGTCGCTGGTCGGCGTGCTGATCGTGCTGCTGATCACCAACGGCCTCACCACGCTCAATGCACGCGGCGGCATCAACCGCATGGCGCTCGCGGGCATCCTGCTGATCGCCGCGATGGTCGATATCCGCTGGCAGAAGAACCGCACCCGCATCATCAGCAAGGTCTATGTCGCGCCGACCTATCACGCGTTGCCGCCACCGCCTCCGACCGAGATCGGCCAGGGCGGTCCGTTCGAACAGAACGACAAGCTGCGCGACGTCGAACTGATCGGGCTCGGACGCATCGAAGCGCCGGAGGACGTGATCCTCGATCGCAACGACAACCTCTACGCCGGCTCGCGCCATGGCGACATCATGCGCTTCCTCGCGCCCGACTATCAGCGGATGGAGGTGTTCGCCCATATCGGCGGGCAGCCGCTCGGCATGGCGTTCGACCGGCAGGACAATCTCTATGTCTGCATCGGCGGCATGGGCCTCTACCTCATCAAACCCGACGGCACCGTCGAGAAGGCGACCGACGAGACCAACCGCAGCATGCATTCGGTCAATGACGACAGCCGCCTGCGACTGGCCGACGATCTCGACATCACCGATGACGGCCTGATCTTCTTCTCGGAAGCCACCGTCCGCTACGAGATGGACGAATGGCCGATCGACGGTCTCGAAGCGCGCGGCAACGGCCGCATCATCTGCTACGACACCAAGACCGGCGCCACGCATACGGCGCTGCGCGGCCTGAAATTTCCCAACGGCATCTGCGTCGCCAGCGACGGCCAGTCGATCCTGTTCGCCGAGACCTTCGGCTGCTCGATCAAGCGGCTGTGGTTCGCGGGGCCGAAGAAGGGCCAGGTCGAGGTGGTGATGGACAACCTGCCGGGCTATCCCGACAACATCAATCTCGCCTCCGACGGCAATTACTGGCTGGCGCTGGTCGGCATGCGCAGCCCCTCGCTCGACCTCGCCTGGAAGATGCCGGGCTTCCGCCGCCGCATGGCCAAGCGCGTGCCGGTCGACGAATGGCTGTTCCCGAACATCAACACCGGCTGCGTCGTCAAGTTCAACGAACAGGGCAAGATCCTCGAATCGTTCTGGGACCTGCGCGGCGAGAACCATCCGATGATCACCTCGATGCGCGAGCATCGCGGCTATCTCTATCTCGGCGGCATCATGAACAACCGGATCGGCCGCTACAAGCTTGATAACGCCGATCCGAACTTCGTGCAGTATGACAAGCGCTGGGGGAAGCTGTCGTGATCGCGGCCGTCAGGGAATTCGCCAACCGCTTTCTCGGCCGTGGCGAGGCCACCATCACCGTGCCGTCGTTCGACGGCGCGCTGAAGCCCAACCAGAAACTAGAGGCGGCAACCACACTGCTGGAATGCGAGGCGCCCGAGGACCTCGCAACCGATGGCCGCAACCTCTACGTCGCCGACGGCCGGCGCCTGCTGCGACTCGACGGCGGCACAGCTGTCGAGCTGCGCAGCTTCGAGCAGCCGATCTCGGCGCTCTGCGCACTCGCCGATGGCGGCCTCGCGGTCGCGCTCGGCGGCCGCGAGGTGCGCCTCTATGCCAATCCCTCGTCTGGCGAGCCGACCGTGACGTTCAGCGACGCCGCCTTCAATGCCGTCAATGCGCTGGCGCCGGCGGACGACGGCACGCTGATCGCGACCGACGGCTCGACAACGTGCGGCGTCGACGATTGGGCACGCGACCTGATGGAGCTCAACCGGAGCGGCCGCGTATTCCGGCTCGATCCCAGGACCAGAACGGTGAAGCCACTGGCTTCAAAGCTCGGCTACGCCTTCGGTGCCTGCGCGCGCGGCGACGGCGTTCTGGTCAGCGAGAGCTGGCGGCATCGTCTGGTCCTCATCGGAGACGGAAAAGCACCGCAGATCGTGCTCGGCCGCCTGCCGGTCTATCCGTCGCGACTATCGAAGGCCGCCGGCGGCGGCTATTGGCTCACCGCGTTCACCGCACGCACCCAGCTGATCGAATTCGTGCTGCGTGAGCCGGCCTATCGGCGCCGCATGATGGCCGAGATCGACCCGGCCTATTGGGTGGCGCCGCGGCTGCGCTCGGGCTTCTCGTTCAAGGAGCCGATGCAGGGTGCGCACATCAAGACGATGGGCGTCATCAAGCCGTGGGCGCCGCCGCGCTCCTACGGCCTCGTGATCCGGCTCGGCGAAGACGGCAAGCCGCTCTACTCGCTGCATAGCCGGGTCGACGGCATCAATCACGGCGTCGTCGCGGCGCTCGAGCTCGGCAGCGACCTGGTGCTGATCGCCAAAGGACCGGGCCGCGTCCTGAAACTGCCCCTCGCCGGGCTCGCCGAGGAGACAGGCTCATGAGCGACACCGTGCTGTCCCTGCGCAAGGCCACCAAGCTCTACGCCGGCGTGCCGGCCATCGAGGGTGTCGACTTCGACCTGCGCCGCGGCGAGATCCACGCGCTGGTCGGCGAGAACGGCGCCGGCAAGTCGACGTTGACCAAGGTGATGGCCGGCGTCGTGACATTGACCTCGGGCAGCATGACGGTCGACGGCTCCGACGTCGCGCCGCGCACGCCGCTCGAGGCACGCAACCTCGGCATCGCCATGGTGTTCCAGGAGAACAGCCTGGTGCCGACCATGACGGTGGCGCAGAATCTGTTTCTCGGACAGGAGAAGTTCTACAACCGGCTGCGCGGCATCTACATCGCCGCCCAGCAGTTCCTGCAATCGCTGAATTTCGACGTGACGCCGACCGCGACCGTCGGCGGGCTCGGCGCCGCCAAGAAGCAGATGGTGGAAATCGCGCGCGCGGTCCTGCACAAGGCCAAGGTCATCATCTTCGACGAGCCGACCGCATCGCTGACGCCGGAGGAGAAGAAGTACTTCTTCGACCTGGTCCGTGATCTGAAGAAGCGCGGCGTCTCGATCGTCTTCATCTCGCACGCGCTGGAAGAGGCGCTGCTGCTCGCGGACCGCATCACGGTGCTGCGCGACGGCAAGCACGTCGTCACCGACGACGCCGCGAAGTTCGACCGCGCCGCGATCGTGCAGGCAATGGTCGGCCGCGATCTCTCCAATACGCTATATGGGGCGCGGAAGGCGAGTGTCCGGCCGGCCGGCGCGCGCGTGCTCACGGTGCAGAATCTCAAGATGGCGCCGATGGTGAAGAACAATTCGCTGTCGGTGTTCGCCGGGCAGATCACCGGCGTATTCGGCCTGGTCGGCGCCGGCCGCACCGAGACCTTCAAGATCGTATCCGGCGTGTTGAAGCGCGACTTCTTCCACGGCGGCGAGATCCTGCTGCATGACAAGCCGGTGCGCTATCGGGTGCCGGCGCCGGCGGTGAAGGCCGGCATCGCCTATGTGACCGAGGACCGCAAGGTCGAGGGCTTCTTCGAGACCGCCTCGATCGCCCGCAACATCTATCTCGGCCTGCTCTCCAAGTTTCCCCGCGGCCGGATGCTGTTGTCGCGGCGCGAGACCAATAGCGTGGGCAAGAGCTGGATCCAGCGGCTCAAGGTGCGCGCGATCGGCGATGAGGCCAAGGTGGTCGAGCTGTCAGGCGGCAACCAGCAGAAGGTGGTGATCGCCAAATCGCTGGTGCAGGATCCGGAGCTGATCATCTTCGACGAGCCGACGCGTGGCGTCGACGTCGGCGCCATCGTCGAGATCCACGAGCTGATCAACCGGCTCGCCGACGAGGGCAAGGCGGTGGTGGTGATCTCGTCCTATCTGCCCGAGATCATGGCGCTGTCCGACCGCATCCTGGTCTCGCGCCAGGGCAAGGTGGTGGAGGAATTCTCCGCGCTCGAAGCCACCGAGGAGAAGATCATGTACGCGGCGATTCATTGATCGCCGCAACGGACATCCGTCATGGCCGACTGGCCACGCCATGGCGGAGCACGATCGCGCGGCCGAACATGATCATCGGGCGCTCCACCAGCCGGTACACCAGCCAGGACACCAGCAGGACGAGGCCGGAGCAGATCAGCATGGTGGCGATATCGCCGATCTGCCCGGTCAACGGCAGGACGCGGTAGACCGTGATGTTCACCGGCCAGTGGAACAGGTACATCGAATAGCTGATCAGCCCGATCCGCGACAGCAGCAGCGAACGCGGCCGGTCGAACCTGACGGCTGCCATGAAGATCACGAAAGCCAGCGCGTAGGCCGTGAGGACGGGTGTCAGTCCCTCCATGATGAAATTGTCGCCGCGCGCCAGCGAAAAGGCTGCAACCGACGGCACCGCGACGACCTGCGCAACAACCAGCGCCAGCGCGGCGATGCGCGCCCCCGGTGCCCGCTCGACCAGCCACAGGCGTAGCAGCAGACCCAGGAACAGGAATGAGAGGTGCATGCCGAGATATTGCACCGGCAGATTGGCGATGCCGTGGATGCGCAACTGAACCGGCAACGCCGTCGCGGCGACCAGCGCCAGGCTCAGCAGCGACAGCACCGCGACACGCCTCAGTGCGCCGGCCGAGAACAGCAGCGCAATGAGGATGTAGAACACCAGTTCGATGAACAGCGTCCAGTAGATCGGCGAGAGCCAGGGCTGGCCGAACAGCGTCGGCGCCATCGTCATGTTGGCGAGCACGGTGATCGCGCGCGGCGGCTCGCCGCCAAGCCACGCCATGGTCGCGAGCACCGCGAGCGCGAGCCACAGCGCGGGATAGAGCCGGAACACCCGCGAGACGGCGAATTGAAACAACGGCCGTTCGCCGCCGATGCTGAACGGCACGACGAAGCCGCTGATCAGGAAGAACAGCGCCACGCCGAACCGGCCGAGGCTGACATTCTGAACCAGCAGATCGCCGGCGACATTGAGCGGCCCGGCGGCAGGCGGGGTCTGCCGGAGCAGGTCGCCGAACATGTGCTCGACCATGACGCCGAGCGCCGCGATCGCTCGCAATCCGTCGATATTGGCATAGCGCTGCGTTGTCATGCCTGGCCTCACTCCGGTGCTTCTGACGGCGCGAGTCCGAGCGCGCCGCGGGTCGCCGCGTCGAAGCCCGGGCCGGCCTCGTTCTCGGCCAGTGCGAAGCCGCCCGTCGCCAGATAAGTCCAGCACGACCAGGTGAAGCCGTAAGTCTCGGCGAGCTCGCGCATGTCCCGCAACCAGCTCGCGCGCGCGGCCGCGCCCTGAGCGGTGTCTTGATAGGGCGTCTTGTGCACGCCGAACTCGCCGAGCAGGATCGCCTGCGCCGGCAGGTGCTGCGCCGTGCGCCAGGCCGCCACCTGCTGAAACGTGCGCTCGAGGTTCGATCGATTGAAGCGGGAGCTGACATAACCCGCGAGCGTCTGCCTGGCCTGCTGCGCCAGATCGAGCTCGGCGCCGGCGAGCCCGAGCGCCGTCACGCGCTGGTCGGTCGCCTGGTTCATCGCGTCGACAGATGCAGGCGCCGGATAGACGATCGCATCCAGCGCATAGGCGGGACTGCCGCGCACGCCCTGATGGGTGAACTGCCACGGCGAATAGTCGTGGTAGGTGTAGATCAGGCGTGGATCGCCGGCGAATGCGCTCATGTTGATCTGCGTGAGCCCTCCCGGAGCGTTCATCGAACCGCCGCCGAGGACGAGCGGTAGCGTCGCTGAGCCGCGGCGTGCGGCGGCGTAAGCGGTCTCCAGCATCGGCTGCCATGCTGCCGCCGATATCTCCGGCTCGTTCATCAGCTCGAGTGCAATCCGTGGCGGAATGGCATCGCCCTGCTCCGCCGCGACCTGGCCCAGACGGCCGGCCAGGCGGGTGAGCAAGGCCAGCACCGCCTGGAATTTCGGCGTGTTCACACCTGCCGTCAGCTCTGCCGGCTGATAGACCGGATTCATCGCGCTCGGATGCATATCCACGATCACGCCGAGATCGGCGGCGAGCAGATTGCGAACCGTCGTGACGACGAGATCGTCGAGTCGGTCCCGGCTCGCGCCATCAAAGGCCAGGAAAGGACCGACATCGACGACCAGACGCACGAAATCGAAACCCGCGGCACGGATCGCCCGGCGCTGGTCCGCACCGAACAGAAAGCGCGGCGCGGAAAACGGCGGATCGACATAGGAGCCGTCGGCTTGGACGTCCGCCCACCCGAACGCATGCGCGACGCCGATGCCGCGACGGAAGCTGGGAATCGGGCTGACGGGATCGGCCACCGCGCGCAACGCTGCGAAAGGGGCAAGCATCGCGACGCCGGCGATGCTGCGGAGAATGGAACGGCGGCTGGCCACGGCGCTTCTCCCGATCGCGTTCAACCGCTGCCCCTGCCCTGACGGCGCGCCGTCAGCGCACCGTCGAGCACGATCATGTCGTCCTGGCCCGCAAAGGGCGCGGCGAGACCTGCGAGCGAGATGTCGCGAAGCGCGGGCTCGATGGTTCGCGACGGTGCGAACCGGACGTCGCTCCACGCCTCGGCCTCGAAGATTGCGATGTAGTCGGCCGGGCGCAGCCGGTTCGGCTGTCCGGGAAAGCGGAATAACCGGTAGATCGCCTCCGGATAGCGATAGATGTTGTTGGGATCGTGCTCGCGAATCCAGCGCGAATGCGTCTGCAGATCGATGATGTGGATGGCCTCGCAGCCGGGTCGCGCCACCTGCGTCAGGCCGGCAACGGCAGCCGGAACGCTGTCATAATGCTCGAACGCCGCGCAGCTCACGATCAGGTCGAAGGTTCGGCCGCCGGCGAGGCGCGGGATGTCGAAGTCCCGGCCGACCGCATAGCCGAATTCGCGGGCACCGGACGCGGACGCGACGGCGCGTGCGCGTTCCCGGTCCGTCGCGGTGCCTTCGGCGAAGCGATCGAGCAGCAGGTCGTAGAAGATGGAATCCTCATCGCCGGCGAGGTTGAACACGTCGATCGCGTGATACGACCGCGCCCCCATCGCGAGAAACAGCACGCCATTGCCGCGCGATGCGCCGGGACTGAGCTCCAGCACGTCGCGCCCGCGCAGGTCGAACCCCGGCGGCATGAAGCGGCGGAGCGAGCCGAAGGTGTCGAGCAGATAGGCGATCTGGCCCTCGATATCGAATTTCGACACGGTGTTCGGCGTGGCATAGCCGCGCAGCTTGTCCTTGCTCCATGCCAGCCCGAGGAAACCGAGGCCGAGCACCGTCATTTCGAGTTGCCGAAGCGCCGGCGTCATTGTCGGCCTCCGAATCCGAGATGGTTCTTGAGCTCGGCAGCGCCGCGGTTCGCATGTCCGGGCTTCCAGGCCGCCAGCGCGCTCTCATAGACCTCGATGGTACGGTCGACGATCGGATCCCAACCGAAGCAATCCAGCGCCCGCGCGGCACGCTCGCCGCGTTCCGGTGCGCTGTCGGGTGCGGCCAGCTTGAGCCGGATCGCCGCCGCAAGCGCATCGAGGTTGCCTAACGGAAAGTAGCTGTCGGGCCCGAGATCGAGCGCGAGATTGGCGTCGATGTCGCTCGCGAGGCAAGGCACGCCGTGGCTCAGCGCCTCGAGCAGCACCATCGGCATGCCTTCATGGCTCGACGGCAGAACGAACAGCGCCGCGTTGCGGTAGAGCTGGGCCAGGCTCTCGCCGGACTGGAAGCCCGTCATCACCACGCCCGGCGTCGCCGCGGCCGCCTTCTCGACTGCGTGCAGATAGCTGCCGTTGTGATCGGCCGTACCGACGATGATCAGCTTCCTGTCGGGATCGCCCAACCGCGCGAACGCGCCGATCAGATCGAGCTGCCGCTTCTCCTCGACGATCCTGCCGACGCACAGGATGTAGCGGTTCGGGATCACCTCGATATGGTCGAGATAGGAGGTGCCGAGCCTCGGAACGCTGCGCTCCACACCGTTCGGAATGAAGGTCGCCGTAACCCCGAGCCGGGCGCGGACCTGGTCGACGATGCCCTTCGCGACGCCGATCCGCGCATGCGCAAACTTCATTCCCATCCACTCACCGGTGCGCAGCACCGACTTCGCCATCCATCCCCATTTCTGGCGCTCGTAATCGAAACCGTGATGCGTCACCACGACGCGAAGGCCGAGCAGGCGGGCGAGCGGCGTCAGAAGCGCCGGCCCGATCGCATGGATATGAACGAGATCCGGATTGCGTCGGGCGGCGGCGAACAGACCCAGGGTGGTGTGCAAAAGCGCTTCGACGTTCTTCGAGCGCGGTGCCCAGACCGGCGTCACCGTGACGTCTTTCCAGACGTAGGGCTCCGGCGACGGAAGGTACGGCTTGCGCCCGAGCACTTCGACCCGCCAGCCGCGCTGCGCGATCCGGACCGCGAGCGCGGCAACATGGGTTTCGACCCCGCCCTGAATCTCGGGGATGCCGCGCAGCCCGAGGAAGATCACCTTTCTCGGAGGACGGTCCGCTCCACCGGCTGGTATCAACGTGTACATCAGTGCACCACCGTCTCGTAGAGCGCCATCGTGCGGTCGCGATATTTCTCGGGAGAGAATTCCCGCAGCACCCAGTCGCGGCCCGCGGCACCAAGCCGGTTTCGCGCCGTCCGCGGCAGCTTCGCCATGCTCGCCAGGGCTTCGGCCAGCATGCCGACATTGCCCGGCGCCACCAGTACACCGGTCTTGTTGTGAACGATGAGCTCCGGAATGCCGCCGATCCGCGTCCCGATCACCGGGCGACCGAGCGCGTAAGCCTCAAGCACGCTGATCGGCGCGTTCTCGTACCATTCAGAGGCGAGCACCAGGGCGCGCGATTCTCCGATCAGCTGCTTCAGCTCCGGCTTGGCCATGTGGCCCGCGAAGACAATGTCGGCGTCGAGCTCGAATGCGAGCTGACGCAAGGCCGCCTCTTCGGGACCGGCGCCGACCAGGACCAGCCGCTGATGCGCGAGCGCCGCGGCGCGTATCAACGTGCCGAGCCCCTTCTCCGGCGCGAGCCGGCCCGCATAGACGAAGTAGTTGCCCTCGTTACACCAGGGCGTGAACTGCTCCGCGTCGACGAAATTCGGGATGTAGGCGATGCGGCTCGCGTCCCAACCCCATTCCACCAGCTTGTCGCGATAGAAGCGGCTCGGCGCGATCAGGCAGTCCAGCGTGTCGCGGTAGAGACCGAAGCTGCGGTGGACCAGGGTCTCGAGGAAGACGAGCCCGCTCACCACGGCGGAATCCTTGACGCAGCGCCGCAGCAGCAGGTTGTGGATCCGTCCGCCGCGGCAACGCTCGCAGACCTCGCCGTGGCTCAGCATCTTGTAGGCTGGACAGGCAAGCTTGAGATCGTGCGCCGTCATCACCACAGGCACGCCTTCGGCCTTGAGGACGTCGAAGATCGAGGGCGAGATGTGATGGTAGACGTTGTGGGCGTGCGCGACCGACGGCTGGACGCGGGCGATCAGGGCGCGGATCTTCCGGCGTGCCTCCAGCGAGAAGATGATCTTGGCCGCCTGCCTGGCCTTGGTGATCGGCCCGTTGATCCGGCCATACTCGATCTCGGAGACGAAGTAGTCGGACCACGGGCTCGGCAGATTGTCGGGATGCTCCATCGCGAAGGGCACGACATCCCAGCCGGCGGCCGCGAACAGATCGATCTGGTCGAGGAAGACGCTCTCGGCGCCGCCGCGCCGGTAGAAGTAGTTGTTGATGGCCAGCAACCGGCGCTCGCTCGTCATCGCTCGTCCTCCCGGAATCCCATGCGGTTGAGCGCGGCATCGACGGTCAACACGCAGCAGCCGCTCGCGACCGCATGCGCGACCAGCCGCTCGAAGGCAGCGGGCGTGCAGCCAAAGGGGGTCGGCGCCGGCGCGACGTCGTGCGTGAAGAAGATCAACCACCCCGGCTTTTCGACCACCGCGTCGATCCAGCGCGTCAATCCGGCGACATGCGTCTCGGGCTGGCGAATCTCGACGGCCCTGAGAAAGGTCGGGTCGGTCGGCCCGCGGTTGATCGCTTCGCCGCCTGCGCGGCAGGTCCGGTACGCATGAGCCAGCATCGGCCGCTTGCCGAAGCTGCCGGAGTTGTAGGGATAGGCGAAGTTGCGACGGCCAGGGCGCGGATCGACCGAATCGAGATAACGTGCATTGTCCGCGAGGTCCGCGGCGAGCGACGCGCGATCGACATGCCTGATATCCCGATGGCCAAAGGTGTGGCAGCCGATCTCGTGACCGCGCGCGGCAAGCTCCCTGCAGCCCGCGGCATCGATCAGGGTACGGCCCGGCTCGACGCGCCCCTCGAGACCGCCGGCGATGTAGAAGGTGCCGCGCACATCGCGCGCTTCCAGGATCGTGGCACCGGCGCGGAGTGCTGAATCCGGCACGTCGTCGAACGTGAAGGAGACGATCGGTTGCCGGGTCGGAATCGGAATCAACCGCCAGGGCGTCGCCCGGATCAGCCGGTTGGTCAGGCGGCCGGCGAGCCGATCGATCGTCCCCGGCAGACGGGACGCGGTTGCCGGTGAGCGCAACGCGACAGCGGGACTATGCATGCGCCGTCTCCCCGACATGCATCACGGTGTCCGCCTCGCGAATCTCGTGCGCGCTCGCCTGCAGGCGAAGGCCGAAGATCGAGACGATCAGCATGAACCAGACGAGACTGCCGGACTGGAAGTACAGGCTCTCGACGCAGGCAGAGAACACGCCGTAGAGCCAGATCCGGGTGAACAGACGCGTCAGCGCCGGATCATTGCCGCGCGCCTCCGCGCGCGACACGTCGCGCAGCGGCAGCCAGACGAGCAGGGCCAGCGTGAGAATCAGGCCGGGGATGCCGGTCGTGATCGCGGCATCGAGATAGGCGTTGTGGGCGTTGAAGGCGCCGACCGCCCAGCTCGCGCCGCCTCCCGCCTTGTAGACCATCTCGTCGGTCTGCCAGAACAATTGGAAGCCGTAGCCGGTCAGCGGCCTGTCCGCGACCGCGGACGCACCAACCCGCCAGATGTCGATGCGATTGGTGAAGGTCGGGTCGATCCCGAGGCCTGCGACCAGTTCCCGCATCGCCGGCGAGATCGAACAGCCGATCGTGATGACGTTGAAGGCCGCGATTCCCAGCACCACCATCGGCATCCGGATC
This sequence comes from Bradyrhizobium sp. WCU1, assembly GCF_053474805.1. Classification (NCBI taxonomy): domain Bacteria; kingdom Pseudomonadati; phylum Pseudomonadota; class Alphaproteobacteria; order Hyphomicrobiales; family Nitrobacteraceae; genus Bradyrhizobium; species Bradyrhizobium sp. WCU1. The sequence goes on along the minus strand of NZ_CM130280.1, from coordinate 4,071,260 downwards.
GCCCGCCAGCGCTCGAACATCCAGGCGATCACCAGAATGCCGGGCAGCGCCGCGGTGGACGACTTGCCGCCGGTCTGGGTGAGGAACACGACCGCCAGCAGCGTGATCGCGCCGCCCATGACACGGCGCCCGGTGCCGTACAAATAGAGGCCGGCGAAGCTGATCAGCACCATCGCCGCCGCCGCGACGTTCTTGTGCGCGAAATGGCCGCGCCACAGCCCGGCGTTCATCGGCTCGCGGACCTCGCTCGCCTGATGGATCGCATGCACCGGCCACAACGCGACGCCGAGATAGGCGAACGCCAGCGTCCCGACGCAGCACATCGACAGCATGCCGGCGAACTGACGCTCCGAGCGCGGCAGCAGCAGGAAGATGCCGGCATTGACGATCGTCAGCGTCGCCAGCACGACCCGCTTCAACGCAAGGTCCGGATGTGCCGAAATGGCGGAGACGAAGGCGAACCACAGCAGCGTCGCGATCAGGACGCCGCGCGGGCGCACCGCAAGATGACGCACCGGTGAGCTGATGGCGGTCAGCCACAGACTGGCGGTCAGGCCGAGGAAAACGATCTGGTTGATGGTGTTCGACTTGTCAGCGGCGGGGTCGCCCGCATTGGCCGCCGAGAGGTCGATGAACGGCGTCAGCGTGATCAGGTAGAACAACAGCGTCGCCACGAACAGCGGCGGTCCCAGGACGCCGATCGCTCCACTCTCGCGCATCTCGCCTGACGGCATCATGTCGCCCTGCTCCTGGCGACGCGCAGCGCGTCGAGATAACCGAAGCCGGCGAGCGCGGCCGCGCAAAGCAGCAGGCCGAGCGCCGCGCCGGCGGCGGCGGCGATGATCGGACGAGGTGGCCAGGTCGGGCGAATCGGCTCGACGGCGGGCGAGATAACGCGCACGTCGGTGGCATCGATCTGTTGCCGCTCGGCGGCCTCGCCGGAGCGCGTCAGGAAGGTCTGGTAGAGTGCGGTCTTGGCGCTCGCCTCGCGTTCGAGTTCGCGCAGCTTGACCTGGGCCTGGTCATCGACCGACACATTGCCGCGCAGGGTACGGGTCTCCTCGGTCAGCGTATCGAGCGCCACCTTGGCTTGACCGACCTCAAAGCGGGCGGCGCTGCGCAGCCGCTCGGTCTCGGACTTGATCGCCTTGGTGAGGGCGTCGGATTCGGCCAACGCATTCAGCATGGCAGGATGACGCGGACCGAGGGTCTGGGTCAGGGTCGCGATTTGCCGGCGCAGGGCTGCTTCGTCGGCGAGCAAGCCGGACAAGGTCTGCGACTGCACGGCGCCTGCCTGCACGCCATAGAGCGACACGGCGCGCGAGACCTCGTTGTAGCGGGCCTCCGCCTCGGCGAGACGCGCCTTTGCATCGGTCAGCTTCCCGTTCATCCGCTCCATGGCATCGGTGCTCAGCGGCTGCTTGGACTGCCCCTGCTGAAGGCCATGGGCGCGACGGAAGGCTTCGGTGCGGTCTTCCGCCTCGGTCGCCGCGGCCTTGAGCTCGCCGAGCCGCGCCGTCAGCCCCTGGGCCACGCGTCCGGCCCGCTCGGCGTCGGCCCGAACGACCTCTTCGCGGAAGGTCGTGGCAATTGAATTCGCAAGCCGAGCCGACATCGCCGGCTCGCTCGCCCAGACCGACAGCGTCACGACGTAGGACCGCTCCTGTCGCACGACGTTGATGCGCTTGGCGAGCAGGCCCATCAGATCGTTGCGTTCGGCCGCGTCGGATGCGCGGCGATCGAACAGCCAGCCGAGATCGAACAGGCGCATCTTGTCGGCGAATTCCGGATCGTTCCTGAGGCCGAGCTTGTCGATCACGCGGCGCAGAACATTCCCGGAGGTGATCGTCCGCATCTTGCTCTCGACATCCAGGATCTGGCTGTCGCTCTGGATGTTCGTCGCGTAAAGATCGTTCGGGGTGACCATCAGGTTGGACGGTGAGATCGTGAGATCGGTGATCGCGGTGAAGCGGGGCGTCACGAGTTGCGTTGCACCGACGCCGACGATCGCGCCGGCGAGAATGGCAACCAGAATCCAGCGCCAGCCCTGCAGCAGCAGGCCGGCGACCTGCATCGGGCTGATCACGGCCGAAGCCGTTGCGCTCATCGCGCGGTAAGCGGCATCATCTCGCCGTGACCTGTTGCTGTCGGTTGCTGTGTACATGTCAGTCGACTTCACTGGGGGGCATGCCGGCCTGGCGGGGGCGGTCTAGTTGGGGCTGGACCAGGCATCGCCATCGAAAGCGATGCCGACCTTGATCCGCGCGATCGGCACGGAGCCCGATCCGCTGATCGTGCCGTCCGGCAACACGTGCCCGGTGATGGGTCTCTTGACGCTCAGAGCGGCCAAATCGTCCATGACGACCTCCGTGTCCTGTCCCGAGCATTCATTTCGCTCGGCTTGGCCCACTATCCTCGCTCCAAGAGCACAGACAACTTTAAGTGGCCTTTAGCGTTAGGTGTTAGCGTTAACCTTACTATCAATTCCTTGGATATTGGCATGCGCAGTGATAGCTCCATAAAAGCTGATGTCCGACGACGAACTGATGAGCCGCATATAATCAACCTTTGATTGCATCGGCGATCGCGCGTCGTTCACGAACACAGCGCGGGAGGATCGCACCTCACAGCTTCTTCGCCGCGCTCGCGGTTGCGCGACCTTGCGGCTTCGTTGAGCGACGGACCGCAACGCTCCGCTCGAGACCACGAGCAAGCGCTCGAGGACGCGGGCGTCGCGTCAGGCGCGACGTCGGCGTTAACGTCAATCTTCGAACGGCGCGCAGCTCACGATACGACGCGCATGCGAGCCTGATAGAGTGCGCGTGGGGATCGACCGCCAACCGGAGGCCGTGGATCATTGCTACATATCACCGCCGTTAGCCGGACATTCTCGACGGCCACGCCGATGATCGTCAGCTATCTGCTGTCGAGCGGATCGCTGGCGGCGGCGAGCCTGGCGCAGCTCGTGACGTTTGCGATCCTGGCGCGTGCGCTGGGCCCGGCTGAATTCGGCCTGTTCGTCCAGATATCGGCGGTGACCGCGATCGCGGTGCAGATCTGCGGCCTCGGCGCCTCCGACTGCCTGCTGCGCAGGGTCGCGCGCGAGCCGGCGAGTTATCCTGACCTGCTTGGCCACAACATTCTCCTGATCGGGCTCACCGGCGCGGTGCTCGTGATCGGCGGCGTCGCGGCGATGGCGTCGTGGACGCGCATGGTCTCCGGTCCCTCGATCGCCGTCTCGGCCATCGCGCTGCTGTTCCTCGGCAACGTCGTGCTGGTCCGCCTGATCCTCCTCGTCGAGACCGTATTCCTCAGCCTCGGCCAGGTTCGCTCGGCCAATCGCTCGGTCGTGGGCTTTGCGATCGCGCGCACGGCGACGGCCGCGCTTGCCTGTCTCGTATTCCATGCATCGAGCCTGTCGGAATGGGCGGCATGGCAGTTTGGCGGACACCTGCTCTATGCCCTGGTGGGACTGATGTGGCTCCGGCCGCTTGGCCGGCCGCGATTGGCGATCCTGCGCGAGGAATTGCGCTCCGGCGTTCTGTTCAGCTCCCAATTCGTCGTTCGTGCGATCCGATCCAACGTCGACCTGTTCGTGATCGGCCTGTTCACGCCGATCGAGACCGTCGGCAGCTACGGCGTCGCCCGCCGCATCATGGACAGCAGCTACCTCTCGATCGATGCGTTCAACCGGCTGATCTATCCGCGCTTCGCGCGCGCCAGCCGCGACGGCCTGCATCTGGCGCTGCCCGCGGCAAAGCGTGCTCTGGCCGCGGCCCTCGGCCTCGGCGCGGCGACCTGCCTCATCCTGTTCGTGCTGGCGCCCGAGTTGCCGCGGTTGTTCGGCCGCGAGTACCATGATCTTGCGTTCTTCGTGCGGTGCCTGTCCGGCACGGTGATCCTGATCGGCGCCTGGGCAGTCGCGATGGACTTGCTGGGGGCATCGGGACGGCAAGGCGTGCGCGCGCTGATCCTGAACAGCACCAATCTGGTCGGCAGCGGACTCATCGCTGCAGCGACCTGGCTCGCCGCTCCGATCGGGACCTTCCTGGCACTCTATGTGATCGAGGGATCCCTTGTCGTCTCCGCGTGGCTGGTGCTGCTGCGGCTCGTGCGCCGCAGTTGCCGGGATGCGGACGAGTCCGGCGCGACTGTTGCGCGGTCAAGGAATGTCCCGGACGACGCGGCTGTCGATCCAAGCCGCCGGAGCCTTCCGGCCGTGCAGGAAGCCGAGCGGTAGCGCCGCGGCGTGGAACAACCACGCAACGACAGCATAGAGACCAAGCGTCAGGCTGCGCTGGCGCAGGCTCATCAATCCGATGACGCCGGCGATCGTGGCCGCATCGATCGCAAGCCCCGATCCGGGATGCGGCGTCAGGAACGGCAGCACGACCATGGCGGCCAGCCAGAGGTAGACCGCGCCCCACAGCTTCAATTCCGGCAATTCCTGAACCAGCTGCTTCCACTGCGGCTTGCCGAACGCCGCCCGCAGCAGTTCGCCGATGCCGCGCAGATAGCCCGACTTCCAGCGCCGGACGAGCAGCGCGTAGGCGTTGATGGCATGGCCGAAATGCCGGACGAAGCTGCGGTCGAGACGGTGCAGCCGCCAGCCGCTCGCCCGCAGCCGCACGCCGAGATCGAACTCCTCGTAGCCATGCAGATTGCGGTCCGACAGATATCCGACCTGCTCGATCGCCGTCCGCCGATAAAGACCGCCGCCGTTCAAGCGGTCGATCTCCCCGATCCGGTTCTCCGGCGAGATCCTGCGGCCGCGCCGCACATATTCGAGACTGGTGTCGTTCATCTCCACGACATGCCCGGTCACACCCGCGACGCCCGGATGGTCCGCGAGCCAGGCGAGCGCGTCGGGCAGGAAGGCGGGATCAAGCAGCATGTCGCCGTCCATCAGACAGATGAACGGTTCGCGACTGTACTGGAAACCGAGCTGCGGACCGATGCCGCAACTCGGCGCGATCGCCGGTTCAAGCTGCACGATGCGGACGGGATATCTCGCCGCGACGGCGAGCGTCGCGTCGCGCGAACCGCCGTCGGCCACGATGACTTCGCCGCCGATCCCTTCGAGCGCAGCCAGCACGCTCTCGATCGCCGGGCCGATCCGCGCCTCCTCGTTGAGGGCCTTGAGGATAACCGACACTGCCATGGCGTGATCCACCTCAGCCGAAATCGCACATCAGCCGGCTCCAGTCCTCGCCGGCGAGCCCGCCGAGATAGATGTCACCGCGCGCGACGGCGTCGTTCACCTCGGCAATCCGCGTCAGCGCCATGGCGAACGCCCGGTGCCGAAACACGAGCCAGCGCTGCAGCGCCAGCCCCGGCATCAAGGCGGGCTGCGCGCGGCCGCGGGCTTCGACATGGCCGGTGCTTTCCAGATGGCGGAACATCGCACCCAGCACGACGATTTCTTGGCCGGGCAGCGACAGGATGTTCAGAACGTGCGCCGTCCGCCCCGGGGCGGCGTAGTAGACGAATGCGCCGATCGGCGTGCCGGCACGGTCTTCCACCGCGCGGATAGTGAACGCGCCGAGCCTGGTATTCTGCGCCGCCAGGGCGACCAGCCAGCCAAGTTCATCTTCCGACCACAACGGCCGCACCGCATAATGGGCGATCAGCCGCGGCGCATGCTCAAGAAAGGCCGGGACCGGCATCTCGGTCACGTTCACGCCGGCGGCCTGGTCCGCATCGTCGCCGCCGCGCAGACAGCGCAGCAGCGCGTCGAGGGGGCGCAGCAGCGTCGCGAAGCCCGGATCGTTTCGGCGCAAGAACCGCAGCGAGAAGCGTCCGGCGAGCGCGCCCAGCGGACGGAAGCTGCGCGCCCATTCCAGGTTCTGCACGGGTATCGGTTTTCCGCCGATCGCCCGCAGGTGATCGGCGCTGGTCGGCGAGGCGCTGTCGCAAAACGAAAAATCGGCGCGCCTGGGCCGCAGCGCAAGGATCAGCTGCGCCGCGCCGGCAGCTTCCTTGTTGGCGTCGGTCATGAAGACGCCAAGCAGCCGTCCGGGCACGACATTGCCACAGGCCATGAAGCGCATCGGGACAGTGAGCAACGCGCTACGGATGCGTCCGTCCTGCTGCTCGTAGACCTGCGTGCCTGCCGTCGCACTGTAGCACGGCGAGCCGAAGTTCAGGGCGGCCAGGTACGCCTCGAGGTCCGGGCTCGCCGGCTTGTCGGCATCCCTGAAGATCTTGAGGAAGAGGCGCGCGACTGCCGGCACGTCGTCGGTAGTCATCGGCCTGACGGAGCCCCTGCGCGGGGCCTGTGCATTCGCCTGCGTCTGCGGCCCGCGCTGCAGCATCTAGCGCTCGGGAATTAGCGGACGCGCCCGCGCGTCATGCGGATGGCGGGGCCGGAAAGCAATATGCGACGATGAATTCAGCATGGTCAGCCACTTGATCTGTGTCCAATCGCAGCGGCGTCGCCGGACGCCAGTATCAATGATCTTCAAAAACCGATGACCCTGTCCCTCATCGCTCACCGCGTGGTGCGCCTGGGCGGTCTTCACTGTCACTCAAGCAAATCGAGAGCATTAACCCCGATTGCGCCGACCGGGCGCCCGTCATGCGGCGACCCTCCAACTTCGGGCGCAAGCCGTCAAGAATTTCAACTTGTGGAGGTTAATGCGCGTCCCGACCGCGGTCCGTGACATCCGCATGACCGGGTGAGCCGCTACTTTGGCGCGATGGTTCCGGTTACCTTCAGTCTCGCCGACCTCACCCAACCCGAGACGTCGTTGCCCGTCCCCGGATTGAGATACATCACCGACGACCAGCCATCACTGGTCTGCGCATAGGCGACGAGCACGTCATTCGGAATCACGAACACCCCGCTGATCGGGCAGTGAAGATTGGGCGCCGAGTAGAATTGCAGCCGCCCCTTGCCCGTCACCACATTGGCAAGCGGCGGCGACAGCATCGGGACGCGACTGGTACCCGCCCGCGGCTCCTTGCAGCTCGACGGCGGCTGCGCGTGCACAGTTGCACCCAGAGCCCCCAGCATCAGGGCACTACCGGCGATGCAGGCGAGAACAAACCTGTCCGACGTCATTCACTCTCCGACCGCACGACGCAATCATCCGTCATTCCGGAGTTTGTCGCCGGACGAGGCGGGCAGGTTCTGTGCGCTCCAACGAAACTTTGCGCGCCCGCGTCGAGACGCGCGTGTCGCCGGTTCCGGCAGCGCAACGCGTGTCCGGTTCAGTTTGCGGCGATGATGACGAGGTTGTTCAAGACAGGCGTCGAACAGAAGGCGACGACGAGCGCGATGTTGTAGACATTGTCGCTGCGCCAAAGCAGCCACGTCAGGACGAATGTGAGACCGAGCTTGGGAACCAGCCATCCGCGTATCCCAGGAGCAAGGCGGATTGTTGATCCATGTCACGAAGCGGCCGAGCGGGATGCGGACGTTGAGATGCGCACAAGCATCGGGGACGAAGAAGATGAATGCCGCGGCGATCGCCATGTCCGGCGGGATCCGAAACAGGATCGCCATGATCGGAAGAAAGGCGTCGGACAGCACCCGTTCCAACCAGAAATGTCGGGCGCCGGTGATGAACGTAATGCCGTTCGCGCTGTGGTGGAACGAGTGCATCGCCCACAGCAAGGGGATCGCGTGCTGAAGCCGATGGAACGTGTATTTGTAGAGGTCGAGCGCCACCACCACGATCGCGAACGAGACGTACCACCTGTAGCCTTCGGTCGGCAGCTTGATCCAGCCAAGTCCGACATAGCTTGCAATCGCACCCGCGCTAATCGCAGCAAGTGGGGCGAACAGGTGCTCCAACCCGACGCTCACGATGACCGCGAGCCAATCAGCACGAAACTCGTCGCCGGAAACAGGCGCAATGGGCCACGTCTTCTCCAGGATGCGACTGCCGTAGACGATCCCCAGAAGGACCGCTGCGCAAAAAACGGCGTTTGAAATCTCACTCGACATGAGAAACGAACCCGCCGGTTCAAAAGGCCGGACAAAATGAATAAAACATTCCGCCGCCTGTAGACTGAAAAACCTTATTTTTTCTCAACGCCCCGACGGGCGCAAGCAGGGTTTTTACGGGCGTTCCTTCGCCTTCAGCCCTGACTTCACCACACCTTGGTCCACGCCGGCAGCGCCGTTCGATCACCCGTCAATCCCACGGCGGCTTGCCGCGGAATGCCTCGACCAGGAAGTCCACCATCACCCGCACTTTTGCGCTGACATGGCGGCGGCTCGGGTAAACCGCCAGCACGTCGATCTCGGGTGTGTGATAGTCCGGCAGCAGGCGGACCAGGCGGCCCTGCCGCAGCAGCTCCCCGATCAGGAATGTCGGCTGCAGGATCAATCCGAATCCGGCCGCTGCTGCCGCACAAGCCGTTTCGCCGTTGTTGGTATGGAAGATGTTGGAGACCGGCACGGCGTGAAGCTTGCCGTCGCCGTCGAGCAGCCGCCATTCCTCGGCCGAGGCGGAATAGGCGTAGGCAATGCAGGCGTGGTTTTTGATGTCATCCGGGGTCTGCGGCGCGCCGTGTCGCGCGACGTAATCCGGTGACGCACAGACGAAATGATGGATGGCCGCGAGCTTGCGGCTGATCAGGCTCGGCGATCCTCCGCGTGAGATGCGCACAGCCAGATCGAAGCCCTCGTCGACGAGGTCGACGAGCCGATCGACCAGGCTGATGTCGAGTTCGATGTCCGGATAGCGCGCCATGAAGCGTGGCCATAGCGGCGCGAGGTGAAGAATGCCGAAGCTCAGCGGCGCGTTGATCCGCAGACGCCCGCGCGGCTGCATTGCAGTGGACGACGCGATCGCCTCCGCCTCCGCCACCTCCTCCAGGATCGAGAGCGCGCGGTCATACAGCGTCTTGCCGGTCTCGGTCAGCGACAGGCGCCGCGAGGTCCGGTTGAGCAGGCGCGCCCCGAGCATCTCCTCCAGCTCGTTGACGTAGCGGGTCACATTGGCCGGCGAGGTCTCCAGTTTGTCCGCCGCGCGGGTGAAGGAGCCTTGGCCGACCACGGTGGCAAACACCTCGAAGGCACGCAGACGGTCCATGGCATCCTCGATCATTCATAAAAGATGAATGATACAACCATCTTCTGCACCTTCTTTCCAGTTCTGTAAGTGACTAATCAGGTTCCCATCACGCCGCGATTGGCGCGGCCGAACCGGAGAACGGACATGGCACAGGGTACGGGACGTCTTTCAGACAAGGTTGCAATCGTGACCGGCGCGAGCTCGGGCATCGGCCGGGTCACGGCCAAGCTGTTCGCGGCCGAAGGCGCGAAGGTGGTGGTCGGCGCGCGGCGGGAAAGCGAACTGGCGAGCCTGGTCGACGAGATCAAGGCCAGCGGCGGGACAGCGGTCTCGCTCGCCGGCGACGTGCGCTCGGAAGATTATGCCAAGGCCCTCGTCGCCCTGGCGGTCAAGGCATTCGGCCGATTAGACATTGCCTTCAACAATGCCGGCACCCTCGGCGAGGGCGGTGCCTCGACCGGCGTCTCCGAAGCCGGCTGGAACGATGCCGTCGCGATCAACCTCACCGGCTCGTTCCTGGGCGCCAAGCACCAGATCGCCGAGATGACCAAGCATGGCGGCGGATCGGTGATCTTCACCTCGACCTTCGTCGGTTACAGCTCGTCATTCCCCGGCGTTGCCGCCTATGCCGCAAGCAAGTCCGGCCTGATCGGCTTGACCCAGACGCTTGCGTCCGAGTTTGGCCCACAGAACGTCAGGGTCAACGCGGTGCTGCCCGGCGCAATCGAGACCGAGATGTATCGCGAGATGAACGACACCCCTGACAAGGCGGCGTTCGTCACCAACCTGCACGCGCTCAAGCGCGTGGGTCGCCCCGAGGAAGTCGCGCGCTCGGTGCTTTATTTGGCGTCGGAAGATTCCAGCTTCGTCACCGGGACCGCGTTGCTGGTCGACGGCGGCCTCTCGATCACCCGCACCTGAGGCGACCGACCAACCATCGTTCAAGGAGGCTGACATGGGATTGCTGGTCGACGGGAAATGGCAAGACGCCTGGTATGCGACAAAGCCAAGCGGTGGTCGCTTCATTCGCAAGGACAGCTCCTTCCGCAACTGGATCACGGCCGACGGCAGCGCCGGCCCGACCGGAATCGGCGGCTACAAGGCAAAGGCCGGCCGCTATCATCTTTATGTCAGCCTCGCCTGCCCCTGGGCCCACCGCACACTGATCATGCGCGCGCTGAAGGGGCTCGAGGACCAGATCTCTGTATCGGTGGTGCACTGGCTAATGCTCGAGCACGGCTGGACCTTCGCCGACGGCCCGGGCGTGGTCCCGGACACCGTCTACCACGCCCGGTTCCTGCATCAAATCTATACCGCAGCGGATCCATACTACAGCGGTCGCGTCACCGTTCCCGTACTATGGGACAAGCACACCGGCAGCATCGTCAGCAACGAATCGTCCGAGATCATCCGGATGCTGAATTCGGCCTTCGATGGAATCGGCGCCAAGCCCGGCGACTACTATCCGGCCGCGCTCCGCGAAGAGATCGACGCGGTCAACACGCGCGTCTACCACACCGTCAACAACGGCGTTTACAAGGCAGGCTTCGCCACCACGCAGCAAGCCTATGAGGAAGCCGTCGTGCCGCTGTTCGACACGTTGGACTGGCTCGAGCAACGGCTTGCCGACCGGCGTTTCCTGCTAGGCGACAGCCTGACCGAAGCCGACATCCGCCTGTTCACGACACTGATCCGCTTCGACGCGGTCTATGTCGGGCACTTCAAGTGCAACATCCGGCGGCTGGTCGATTATCCAAATCTGTTCGCCTATACGCGCGACATCTATCAGTGGCCCGGCGTCGCCGCGACGGTGGATTTCGAGCATATCCGGCGGCACTATTACGAGAGCCATCGCTCGATCAATCCGACCGGGATCGTTCCGCTCGGTCCCGTCCTCGACTTCACCGCAGCGCACGGACGCACGCAGCCGGCCGCCGCGAATCTTCCGCGAGCGCATGGGCTTCGGCACGTGGGATAGATCGAGAATCCGCGAGCACGGATGCGAGGTTGAAGCAGATACCCGGTTGAACACCAGAGATCGCGACCGCGACGAACAGCAGAACCCCAACACCACTTCGTTGGAGGACGGACGATCCGAGAGAACTGCGGCTCCGAAGCCGAATTTCATTCCTGCTCGGACGGCGCGAATCCGGCAATCAGCTTCACGAGCTCCGTCTGGCCTGCGGTGTCGGTCTTTCGAAACACGTTATGAAGGTGGGTCTTGACCGTTGCCTGCGTCAGCCCGAGCGTCTCGGCCAGCGCCCGCACGCCATCGACCTTCATGACCGCATCGACAATCCGGACTTCACTCGCCGTGAGCTTGTAGAGCTTGGCGAGCGCCTCGAGCGGCGGTGGATTCGCCGGCGATGTCTTGCGGACGAAGACGGCGGCGACCGCCGAGTGCAGCGCGCCGGTCCGCTGCCGGTCGCCCGTGGTCAGCGGTAACACGTAGGCAAAGGAGCCGCCCCGCAGCGAAGTCAGGAGCGGAATCGGACCGGGGTTGCCGGCTGCGGCATTGCCGTTCTCGGCTGCAGCAAGCGCCTCGCGCAACGCGCGCTGCGCCTGCGGCGAGACCGCCGTCAATGCGCCCATCCTCTCGGTGAGCAGCGCGCCATCGTTGAGCAGAGCGCGTCCGGGACCGTTGGCGAAGACCAGGCGCCCGTTCGCGCCGACCAGGAAAACGCCGGCCGTGACGTTGTCGAGCGTCTCTAACAGGACCGCCTGCGCGGTCCTGTTCTGGTCGAACAGCCGTCCGATCGAGACCGCACGCTGCAAATGCGGCACGATCAGCGCAAGGCGCCGACGATTCTCCGCATCGGCGAGGCCGTCCGCTTCATGCATCTGAATGGCAATGATGGATGAACTGGTCGCGCTCTTTTCCAGATTGGCGGCGACCGAATCGATGACGCCCTGCGGCTTCATCCACTCCTCGTAGAACACCGTCTCCAGCATTTCTTCGAACGGAACGAGATCGGTGGACCCGTAGACCTGACCGGCATCATAGAAGGTAGCCGCAGGAAAACATGGATTCAGGGAGAAATATTTCTCGAAGTAAAGCTTGGTGTAGTGAGGATCGTTGTTGAACAGATGCAGCTGCGCGGACTGCTCGGTTGCGGCATCGTGCCAGAACAGATTTGCCGAGGAGCCACCGACGAACCGACACACTTTCTCGATGGCACGTGGCCAGAGGGGAGGATCGAGCGCGGCATCATAAACGACGCCGATCAGCTCTGAAAGCAAGGCTGATTCAGACGTCACGGCCAACTCTTCATCGTGGCGAGCAATTCGTGGGGCATTGGCGCCTCAGTGGGACTCTACCTCTACAACACGCACCATCACGACGGCAAACGTTGCGTACACGAATATTGGGACGGCGTTGCCCCACGGAACAGCATGCCAAGACCCGTCTGCGGCTATTTCGCTGGTGTGTTCGGCTTGGCAGGCGCCGTCTGCCTCTGCGAAACGACGGCCTTTCCCGACGAAGCTTCCGGCGCGGCGGGCGCCACGGGCGCTGACTGGCCGACCGACAGCGAGACGCCGAACACGCGCCATTGTCCGTCCACCGGCGCGAACAATAATTCAAAATTCACCTGCGACGGCACCGACGGGAAAAACCCGGCCATGTGCAACAGGCCATTCGGCTCGATCTGCGGCAATAACGAGAGCTGCGGCTCGATCACGGCGACGCCGGAGAGATCGAGCTTATCGGCGCGCTGCTTGGCGAAAATCTCCGCGAGCTTGGCCGCGGTGTTGACCTGGAAACCGGAGGCGCCGAGGTCGCGCAGCACGGTGTAATTCCCGCTCTTGTTGGCATGATCGAGCGCAAGGAGCGTCGAGCGGATCAGCATCAGCACGCCGTTGCGGTCGATGTTGGCGGGCTTGGCCGCCTGCTGCTGCGCCGAAGGTTGTGACGGGGGCGGGTGCGGCTGCGGCGACGGCTGCTGCGCGAACGTCGCGACCGCGCCCAGTATCAGGAGCCCAACGCCGGCACTGACCCAACGCAGCGTCATGGCAATGCCGCTCAAGCCTACCACTGGATCGACACGGCGCCACGCCCGCCAGCGACATTGCGCTCGAGCCCGATGCCGCCGCCGGCATTGGCGACGATCGCATAGTTCTTGCTGTCATAGAGCAGCGCGGTTGCGCCGATTGCAAAGGCGTTGGCACCTTCGAAATTGCCGTAACCGGCCGACAGCGCGAATTTGCGGCCCGGTTGCAGCGCCGGCATCGATCCGGCAGCGAGCGCAACCGCGGTGCCGCTGCGCGCCTCGAAACGGTTGTCCATCACCTGCGATTGCAGCGAGGTCACCTGTGATTGCAGCGAGGTGAACTGTGACTGCAATGAGGTGAGGTTCGATGGATTGAAGCTCGAGGTCGCCAGGTTTCCGGCGGCGTCCGACGTGACGAAGGACACCGGCCCGCTCTGGGCCGCCAGGCTTGCCGCGGAGGTGACGCCGGCCAGGCGATAAGTGTTGCCTGCGGTGCCGATCGCGACCTGGTTGGCCGCCGTCGTCGTCGCGCCCGCGCCGACCGCGGTGGAGTTCGCAAATCCTGCGGTGGCGCCGGAACCGATGGCGGTAGCGCTCGCCGCGGACGCAGTGCTGCCCTGCCCATAGGCCGTCGCGCCTGCATCGGTCGCGCTGCTGCCGGCGCCCGTGGCAGTCGCGTTGGATGCCGAGGCTATCGCACCATTGCCGAATGCGGAGCTGCCTGCAGCGGCACTTGCCTTCGCCCCATCGCCCACGGCCGTGTTGCCGAGCGCCGCCGCCGAGCTGGCGCCGATGGCTATCGATCCGGTCGCGACCGCGCCGGTACCGATGGCAATGGCATTCGCGCCGGTACCGGCGGTCGCGCCATCGCCGATCGCGACGGCGCTCGCCCCGGTGGCGTGGGCATTGTTGCCGGCCGCGAAGGCATTGGCGCCGGTCGCCGTCACCGTATTGCCCAGCGCGACGGCATTTGTGGTGCTGGCGCTGGCGCCGCTTCCGATGGCCGTCGAGGACACCCCCGCTGCGGCGCTGTTGAGGCCTATTGCAACTGACTTGTCGCCGGTGGACCGTGCGCCCGTACCCGCGCTTCCGTCGCCGCCACCTCCGATCGCGACGCTGTAACTCCCGGAAGCGGTAGCAGCAAAGTTGGTACCACCAACCCCGGTAAACTCGCCGCCTCCCAACGCGGTGCTCCCAGCGCCCGCTGCGCTGCTGTTGGCACCGCTCGTCGTGCTGTAGTTTCCACGCGCCTTGCTGCCGACGCCGCTCGCCGTGCTGTCGATACCGCTTGCCCCGGCGCCCAGGCCGATCGCCATGCTGTTTTGCCCGCTCGCCGTGGTGTTGACACCGATCGCCACGCTGCCATCACCGCTCGCTTGGCTCACGGGGCCGCAAACGAACGCAAAATTCCCAGTTGCGGTGCCGAGCGGGGCACCTGTCCCGGCCGCGCCGCAAACGGTTTGCGCAGCTGCTGGCAACGGCGCAAACAGCGAAACGAACGTCGCGAGCGCGGCGGCGCCAACAGGCGCTTTGATCAAACGAAACATCGATTCAGTGATCGCATGAGGCATTTGCGCTCTCAACTCCAGAACTCCGGCCGGTCCTGACGGGTTGACCGGACGTCGCGACCGCGAATGTGGGACACGGCCGCAGGCCCGACATCAACCGTTCGGTTGAACTCGTCTTCAACGTCGTCGAGCGCCGGAGTTTTCCCGCCAAGTGTTGCCGAATTGCTTCGGGTTGCATCCTGAAGTTTCTGCACCCGGCCATCGGGCCTTGCCATCAGGCCGACAATCGCACCTCAAGGAACGCAACGCCGGATACGGCGAGCAAGTTCTACGGATGCGATCGAGCTTGAATGCCAAACTGGCACCGCCGGGTCGCCGGCCGGAAGAATGGCACGGCGCTGATCTCTTATGCCATTGAGATATCAGCATGATTCGCCAACTGCCATTCCGACCCCTTCAGTCCGATCTGGAACTCGTCGGCGATGGCAATGCGCGACCGGGCCGGACGGCATGCTGATCGGTTGAATTCGCGACGCCGGAGTCTTATGCGTGGCGGCCATGAGCACCCTTGCCAACGCCGAAATGTCCCTGACGTCGTGGCCGCGCCACGAGGCGCGCGCCGACAAGCCGGCACCGTTCCTGCCGATGAACCGTGCCGAGATGACGGCGCTCGGCTGGGACCAATGCGATATCGTGCTGGTGACGGGCGATGCCTATGTCGACCATCCGAGCTTCGGCATGGCGATCATCGGCCGCTTGCTGGAGGCCCAGGGCTTCAGGGTCGGCATCATCGCGCAACCCGACTGGCAGTCGGCCGAACCGTTCAAGGCGCTGGGAAAACCGCGCGTGTTCTTCGGCGTCACCGGCGGCAACATGGATTCGATGGTCAACCGCTACACCGCGGACCGCCGGCTGCGCCATGACGACGCCTACACGCCGGACGGCGAAGGCGGCCGCCGGCCGGACCGTTGCACCATCGTCTATGCGCAGCGCTGCCGTGAAGCGTTCAAGGACGTGCCGATCGTGCTCGGCGGCATCGAGGCGTCGCTGCGCCGCATCGCGCATTACGACTATTGGTCCGACAAGGTGCGCCGCTCGATACTGGCGGACGCCAAGGCCGACCTTCTGCTCTACGGCAACGCCGAACGTGCCGTCGTCGAGGTGGCGCACCGGCTCGCCAATGGCGAAGCGCCGCGCGATCTCGATTCGATCAGGGGCGTTGCGCTGTTCCGCCGCGTGCCCGAGGATTACGCCGAGTTGCATGCCGACGATCTCGACTCCGCCGACGAGGGCGCAGCGCGCCAGGCGGGCAACGTCGTGATCCGCCTGCCGGCCTGCGAGCAGGTCGAGCAGGACCGTGACGCTTACGCCCGCGCATCGCGCGTGCTGCATCGGGAGAGCAACCCCGGCAACGCGCGGCCACTGGTGCAGCGTCACGGTGACCGCGACCTCTGGCTCAACCCGCCGCCGATCCCGCTGTCGACGGCCGAGATGGACGCCGTCTACGACCTGCCCTACGCGCGTGCGCCGCATCCCTCCTACAAGGACGCCAAGATCCCGGCCTGGGAGATGATCCGCTTCTCGGTGACCATCATGCGCGGCTGCTTCGGCGGCTGCACGTTCTGCTCGATCACCGAGCACGAGGGCCGCATCATCCAGAACCGCTCGGAGGGCTCGATCCTGCGCGAGATCGAGCGCATCCGGGACAAGACGCCGGGCTTCACAGGCGTGATATCCGACATCGGCGGGCCGACCGCCAACATGTACCGGATGGCCTGCAAGGATCCGAAGATCGAGGCGGCATGCCGGCGGCCGTCCTGTGTCTTTCCCGAAATCTGTCCGAACCTCAACACCTCGCATGACGACCTGATCAGGCTCTATCGCAAGGTGCGCGAGGTGAAGGGCGTCAAGCGGGTGATGGTGGCGTCCGGCGTGCGCTACGACCTCGCGGTCGAGAGCCCCGAATACATCAAGGAGCTCGTCACCCATCACGTCGGCGGCTACCTGAAGATCGCGCCCGAGCACACCGAGCGCGGCCCACTCGACAAGATGATGAAGCCGGGCATCGGCGCCTATAATCGCTTCAAGAAAATGTTCGATGCCGCGGCCGAGCAGGCCGGCAAGAAATACTACCTGATCCCGTATTTCATCGCCGCGCATCCGGGCACGACCGACGAGGACATGATGAACCTCGCGCTCTGGCTCAAGAAGAACCGCTACCGCGCCGACCAGGTGCAGACCTTCCTGCCCTCGCCGATGGCGACCGCGACCGCGATGTACCACACCGGCGTCAATCCGCTGCGCGGCGTGCGCCGCGGGGCGAGCGACAAGGTCGAAGCGATCAAGGGCCTCCGGCAACGCCGGTTGCACAAGGCGTTCCTGCGCTACCACGACCCGGACAACTGGCCGGTGCTACGCGAAGCGCTGATCCAGATGGGACGCCGCGATCTGATCGGCTCGCGCCCCGACCAGCTGGTGCCCGCCCACCAGCCGCCCGGCACCGGCAAGGCCGCCGGCACGCGGCGACCGCTGCGCGACGGCGGCAAGGCGCAGCGGTTCACGACCAAGGGCGTGCGGATGGGAAAGTGAACGCTGCATCATCGACTTGGCTTCATCGCCAAATCCGCAGCCTCGAATTCAGAGACCGATCGTATGGCCACTTTCATCCTGATACCCGGCGGCTGGCAGGGCGGCTGGGTCTACCAAGATGTCGCCGAAATACTGGCTGCGCACGGGCACAAGGCTGTTCCGGTCACGCTTGCGGGGCTCGGCGAAGCGCCTGCCCCTTTGGCCAATCTTGATGCTCACATCGGCGAGGTTGCGCATGCCGTGAAGTCGCATGACGACGAACTCGTCATTGTCGGACAGTCCTACGGTGGAATGGTCGTGAGCGGCGCAGCTGACGTGGCACCATCGCAGATTCGCGCGCTGGTCTATGTCGACGCCTATGTGCCCGATTCCGGCGACTCAGTCTGGTCGCTGACGACGCCCCGTTTTCGAGATCTTTTTGTCGCGGGTGTAAAATCCGACGGACTGAACTGCGCGCCACCTCCGAACCTTGACCCGCGCTGCCGACCGCAGCCGATCGGGACGTTCCTGCAATCCATCAATCTGAGCGGGCGATGGCGTGAAGTGCCACGCAAGTCCTACGTCGGCGCATTCGGATGGGAGGGAAGTCCTTTCCTTGATCTCTATGAGCGCTTGAGCCGCGATCCGGGCTGGTCGACCATCGCCCTCGACTGCGGGCACAATGTCGCACGCCTGAAGCCCGACGTTCTGGCGCATATTTTGCTGGGTCAGGTTTGACCGTCCAACGCTTGCACCGAGGGCATTCGTCGTGATCGCCGCGTGTACCCCTGGTCTCACCGCTATCGCATTATGTCCCCGTTGACGCCTCTGACCTTCGAGCGAGCCCGGAATGCAGCAAGCTTCGGTCGAAAAGTTCTCGAACCTCATTGGTGCCATCTACGATTGCGTGATCGCGCCGGAACGATGGGCAGCGGTTCTGGACGGGATTTGCGCCGAGTTCGGCTTTGCCACCGGCGCGCTCTCGGTCGCCAGCCTCACAAACATGAAGGCGGGCGTCAATGCGGTCTCCGGGTCCAACCTGGCCCAGATGGCTCAGAACGGGATCGCGTATGGGACTGACATCATCGAACTCTGGGGCGGCGCTGAGCGCATTCAGCAATACCCGCTCGGAGAGCCGATCGTTCAATCCCAGGCCGTCCGGCAGGACGTCATCCTCGGCAATCGCTATTATCTCGAGTGGGCACTGCCGAAGGGCCTGTTCGACGCCGTTGCCGTCGGCCTCGTTCGCGACGGGATGATGGTTGGAAATGCCATATTCAGTCAGCATGAATCGGCCGGCCCGATTCGCGATGCGCAGATCACCGGATTGCGGCTGCTGGCACCTCACATTCGCCGTGCCGTGACGATCAGCAATCTGTTCGACATGAAGACGGTGGAAGCCGCAACATTCGCCGCGACCGTGGAGGCCCTGACGGCTGGTGTCGTCCTGGCGGACGAGGAATCCAAAATCGTTCACGCCAACGCCACGGCCACCGCGATGCTCGCAGCCGGTGATCCGATTGTGGTTCGACACGGCCGGATCGCCGTTCAGTCCACGATCACGACAAGCACATTGCAGTCGGCTGTCGCACATGCGGCGAAGGACGAGGCGACGCTCGGGCAAAAGGGCATCGGCATCCCGATCCTTCGTCCCGACGGAGCCCCTCTTGTCATCCACGTTCTGCCGTTGCGACGCGGCCACATGCGATCCGGTTTGATCCAGAGAGCCGCCGCCGCTCTGTTCGTTGCGTCGGCTTCCGGGCCGCCGCGATTGCCTCAGGATGCTCTCAGCCAGCTCTATGATCTGACGCCGGCCGAGATTCGTATCTTCGAGCTCGTTTGCGAAGGACAAACTCGAGCCGATATCGCGGCGATGCTCGGCATTTCGGTCAGCACCGTCAAAACTCATCTCATTCACGTCTTCGACAAGACAGGGTGCCGGCGTCAAGTTGATCTGGTCAGGCTCGCAAAGTCACTCACTTTCCCGGTGTAAGCCGCGCCAACGACGGCTCGTCCAGTCGCTGATGCCGCACGTGCCCTGTCACGCCGGCACCGACAACAAATGACTGAAGAACGATACGACGATTTCCCTCAAACAAGACCCTGCTCCAAATTCGGCGTGATCGAGTGCCTTCCAAAATCGGTTAACGCGGCCGGGCCTTCGTTTCCGGATAGTCCGGAGACGTCGCTGCATGACGCGCGCGACGATCGGAATATTCTCGCTCCACGTCGGGAGGATGGGAACGGCGTGTCAGCACGACGGGCTCGAAGAAGAAGCGCACCGCTTCAGCCTGCACTTCGGCGATGTTGAAGCCGATGTCGTGCAGCAGATCGGCATTGTCCTGGAGATCGGCGCGCAACTGCGCCCTGAAGGAAGCGCGTTGCGACCACATCGCGGGCAGCCGGAACATCTCGCGCAACGCCGCGATGAAGGCGGTCGCCGTGCCTGCCAGTGCGCCGCCCGCACGATCGGCCTTGGCTAGGCCGGGTGAGCGGATGGCCGTGCTGCCGTGTGAGCCCGTGGTTTGATTGTGGCGAGTGTATCCGGATCGCATCCGTTGCTCTCCTGTCTCAGTGACTCGATCGGAAGCTGGGGGAGATAGAGCGGCGGCACATCAACCGTTCGGCTTACACCACGTGTCACGGCCGCTTCGACGCTTCCGTCGGCGCCATGGTCGGCACGGTACTCTTCAACGCGGCCGCTTCCGCGCGCGGATCGATCCCGCCCGCGCGCGACCAAAAGACAGTTTCGGATAATGGGCCTGGATCACATCGCACGACGCGCCTTTGTGACCCTAGCTTGCGCTTCGCTGATCGGTACGGAATTCTAGAACGTCGCACTCAGACCAAGGCGAGGCCCGTGGATGTAGCGATCGAGCGTCTGCTTGGTGTCCGTGCTGAAGGCCTGGTTCAGCACATTGAAGTAGGCGTCCAGCCGGTAGCTGGCGCTGAGCTTGACGTTTGGCGTCATCCAGTACGACACGCCGACCTGGATATCCGCGTTGAACACGGTTGCGAAACGCTGGTCAGTGGATGTGCTGCTGCTGACGCTGCCGAGAGTGCTGTTGAGAACGGCCGGATCGAAGCTTCGCGCAGACGTCGACGTGTTCACCAACTTCTGGTTTCCGAACAGGACCGCGACATCGCCGAGATAATCAAACGCCCAGCTGCCCGCGAATGGAACCGCGCCCTCGATCCCCAGACGCGGCCCGGCGCCGAGAAAGCTGTTTCGTTGATTTGTCGCATCCATGGCGTTGGTCGAGATTTGGTTGGACAGAAGAGACCCGTTGCCCAAAATATCAAGGGGTTTGGTGAAGGTGCTGGTGGTGCTCGTGTTGTTCGTTGCGCTGCTTTTGCCCACGAATTCCGCCAGGCGCAGGCCGAATTTCACCTGCATCGCGGACGCGCCGCCCCCAAGAACGTCCCGTCCAACAGCGGCATCGGCCAACCAATGCGTTTCCTTGTACGCCGCCCCCGACGACGAACTCCCGCTGAAGCCGCTAACACGGAGCCCTTTGACCGATGCGAGGACTGCCGGATCTATCGCCCCCGCAGACGATGCGAAGCCGGAGGCCTTGCCCTCACCGTAACGAAACTGGCCGCTGACATGCCATGGCGAAGCCGCAAAGCGGTAGTCAAAGCCGGCCGCCGCTTCCCAGCCTACCTTGGGCGTCAAATCGAACGATCCAGGCAGACGAGCAGAATCGCTCAGCGCGTCCAGCCGGGTGAAATCGGTGAGGTTGTAATCCGACGAAACCGGATCGCCGCCGCTCCAGATCGCGCCGCCCTCACCCCAGACCCGAAACCGGCCGGGCTCGCCGACGACCGGCGCCTTGTAGGCCAACGGCAGATCGGCGGCGAACGCCTGCAACGGATCGGAGCGCCCGGCACGGGCTTTGGGAGCGGCCTGCGGCTCGACTGCCGATGCTGATTTCGGCGCCGCGTTCTGCTCGCGTAGGGACTTGTTGTGGCGCAGCGCTGCGTTCTCCTTGCGGATCGCGGCATTTTCCTTCTCCAGCGCGTTGAGCCTCGCCACCACATCGTCGTTTGGCGCCGCATGCACGGCACCGGCCGCACCGATGCCGAGCGCCAGTGCAGCAACTAGATTCTTCTTCATGATCGCCTCGCCCCATTGCCTGCTTGGCGCCGACACAGCGGCGCACGTGCAGCGAATGTTTCCGAATATGGCGGGCGCGAACACCTCGCATATGCTAGGGGCACCGGCACTTGGCGAACGGCTGTGACAAAGCCGCCACAAGGCTTTCGGACTCAGCCGCGCCGGATCAGCGGCAGTGTGCTCTTCAGCAGCGCGACGAGCTGGCTTTGCTGATTGGTCCGGGTCTTGCGGAAGATGCCATGGAGGTAGAAGCGTGCGGTGCTGAAGCGAATGCCCTGATGGATCGCGGCATCTTTCAATGTCAAACCTCCGGCAAGCGCGGCCGCGAGCCGGGCTTCGGTGGGCGTGAGGTCGAACAGCTTGCGGGCGTGATCTGCGAACCCACCGGGCAATGCCAGAGACGTCTGGTGCAGGTAGATGATAGCGTGCCGCGGACGCAGGAACCCGGATACTTCGGTGCCCGCGGTCGGCCCGACGCTCAGCACGACATCGATGCCGGCTTCATCGGCCTCGCCGGCGCGGAGCAGAAGATCGCCGCCCGGGCCGGGGGCGACACCGTCGTGAACCGTGCAGGCATCGGCAACGAGTTGCCGCAAGGCAGCCGTGCTCTTGGCATCCGCCGCTGCCAGCGTGCCGGATTTCACGCGCAACGGGCTTCTCCGGCGCATCAGGATTTCCTCGGCCACCCCATTGAGGTGGACGACGCTCAACTGGGCATCGACGAGCAGCACGCCGAATGGCACGTGCGCGTAGCCTGAAGCCAGCGCCTGCGCCAATTGAAGCCTGCGGCCGAGCTGGGCCGCGCGCGCGATGTGCCGCGCGATCAATTGCAGCACTTCGGCCTCGGCCGCGTCGAAGGCGGGTTGGTTGCGACCGCGCTGGACGTCGAGAAACCAGAATGACGGACCGGACGCCAGCAATTTGCTGCCGAGGCCGCCATACATGTCCTGCGGCGCCATCCATTCATTCCAGAAGCGGCTGCGCCGCAAGATCTCATCTCCGATCAACGCACGATCGCTGTAGATCATCCCGACAGGAGCGGCATCCAGCGCGTCGGTGTAGATGTCGGAACGCCCTGCATGTTCGTCGATATAGCGACGCTGATACGTGGGGTCGGGGTTTGCATTGATCACATCGGCCGACGCCAGGCCGGGACCGCTCCGGACGAAGCACGCAGCAGAACCGTGGAACATGACACGGACCTGATCGATGGCAGCCTGCCACTGCGATGGATCGGAAACTGTTTCGTAAATCTTGTCGATGACGCCAGGCGAAAGCTGCGGTCTGACCGATGTCATGTCCAGTTTCTTGCACTGAGGTTATTGGAAGCCGAAAAGGCCCGTGCGCATTCTTGTCCGCATTCTTGGGATCGGGCGCGCTGCCGCTCACGCCGCAAGAGCGAGCGTGCCGGACGGAGCGGGCATGCCAAATCAGATGCTGAACCAGAGCCAAACGATGACATGTCAGCCGCGCGCTGCAGGCTCGTGCATGCGACCACTCGCGTCCGGTCCGGGATGCCGCCGCCTCCAACGATCTGCAATGCAGTTCATGCATTCAACCCCGAGCCGGCGCGCATCAAGATGGTATCATCTTGAGGCTATTCGCCTAACGCTTGTGGCACGGTGGCAGGAGGTCGCAGACTGCACATCAACCGTCCGGTTGAAGCCATGCAGTTTTTGCTTCCGCCCCCGGAAACCGGTTGAACTCGTCTCCGCCAATTACCCCGACCATGTGCTGCCGAATTGCTTCTCACCACGTCCCGATGTTTCGGCACGCGGCCTTCGCCATCACGCCGACGACTTCGTCCGAGATGTCGAAACTGTTGGCGAGCAGATATCGCTGCGCCTTCGGCAGCCGATCCGACAGGCTGCGCTCGTGGTAGGTGCCGTATCGAGAACGCCGATCACATCCGCGCGTCGCCGGCAAACAGACCGAGAACGGAGATGGTCCTGGTTTTGTACGCAAATGGCGCGCCCGGAACGATTCGAACGTCCGACCCTCAGATTCGTAGTCTGATGCTCTATCCAGCTGAGCTACGGGCGCATTTTCGCGGTTGGGCTTGAAGCCCGCAAGGTTCCGGGAGCCCCGGAACGTCGCGAAAGAGCGCTCTAGCTACAGGCTCCCGGTCCGGTTGGCAAGCTCTGGAAACGCCATTTTCGGCGCGCTCCTGCCGCCCCAGAGTACCGGAACGGCGTTACGCCCTCGCCCGCTCGCTGCGGACCGACAGCAATTCCACCGGGCGATCCGGGATCGAGATCCGGAAGGTGGCGCCGATGGTACCCTCGACCAGATGGATATGGCCGCCATGGGCCCGGATCAGCTCGGCGGCGATGGCAAGGCCAAGTCCGCTGCCGCCGGGGCGGCCGGAAGTCTGGAACGCCTCGAACAGATGCTCGCGCGCCTTGGCCGGAACGCCGGGCCCAGTGTCGGAGACCTCGATGATCGCAACCGTGCCCTCGCGGCGGCCGGTGATGCGGATCTGCTGGGCGCCGCCATCGCCGTCCTGCCGGCTTTCCAGCGCCTGGGTCGCGTTGCGCACCAGATTGAGCAGCACGCGGAACAGCTGGTCCGGATCGGCGTCGATGGTCAGGCCGCGCTCGATCGCGCTGATCCAGGTGATCGAGACATCGGTCGCAAGCCCGGCCGATTCGCGCACCTCGGCAACCGCCGGCTCCACCATGATGACGCGGCGGTCGGGCGCCGCCTCCTGCGCACGGCCATAGGACAAGGTCGACTGGCAGAACGCGATGGCGCGCTCCAGCGAGCGCAGCAGCTTCGGCGCGAAGCGCTGCACCCGCGGATCAGGCACGCTGGCGAGCTGGTCCGACAGCAATTGCGAGGAGGCCAAGAGGTTGCGCAGATCGTGGTTGATCTTGGAGACGGCGAGACCGAGGGCGGCGAGCCGGCTCTTCTGATGCAGCATCGAGACGAGGTCACGCTGCATGTCCGACAGCTCGCGCTCAGCGACGCCGATCTCGTCGCCGCGCTGGCTCGGCACGATGATTCGCGCCGAACTCTCCGGATTTTCGTGGAAGCCGACCAGGCTCGCGGTCAGCCGCCGCATCGGCCGCACGAACAGATAATGCAGCGCCAGGTAGACCAGGCCTGCGGTCAGGCCGGCGATCAAGAGCGCAACGACCAGCACGTTGCGCGAGAAGCGGTACATCGCCTGCCGCAGCGGCTTCTCGTCGATCACGACCTCGATGAACTGGGCCTGGCCCGGCGCCGGGCCGACCACACGGATGGTCTGGTCGCCGTGCTCCAGCATGATCTCGAAGGCATCGACGATCGCCGACCACACCGTCATGGCCCGCATGTCGACATCATGGTCGATCGAGGCCGGCAGATCGGCGCTGGCGAGCAGGCGGCGCTGTTGGCCGAGCTTGATGGCAACCGCGCGGGCGCCGATGCTGGTCAGGATCTGCCGGGCCAGCGAATCCGGCACCAGGCCTGACGGGGCGGCATCGAGCACCAGCGCCGCGGTATTGGCGGCGGCCAGGCGGTCGTTGAGCCGGTTCATCCGGAAGTTCGCGATCGCCGGCACATAGATCAGGAGCCCGGCGATCATGACCAGCGGAATCGTCAGCAGCAAGAGCTTGCCCGACAGCCCGAGCCGGAGGGTCGGCTTGGGCCGCTGGTTCTGCGCGGTCGCCTGATCGTCGGTTAGAGCCACAAGATAAGGCCTTGTTTGGCTTAGGGGTCGGAAGATGCGGCCCGGCCCCCAAGCCGGTCAAATTACGGATCGCTAATGTCGGCGGTTCCCGGAACGCCCCCAAGGCGCTCCTCACCGTCAAAAACCCCGCGAAAACAGTTATATTCGCCCCAATTGCGACGTTTCAAAGAACCCTCTTTGCGACGCCCTGTGACATTGACGAAAACAGGGCGCTCCCTTATAAGCCGCGCCAACTGTCCGCGATGGCCCGGTTCTTGACCGGGGGCGGCTCTTTGGGGCCGTAACGGCTCGTTTGGGCCCGCCAGCATCACCGGACTCCATCTCAATACAACGGCAAATTGCCCGGTCAGCGGAGAATTACCCGTGAAGCGGACTTATCAACCCAGCAAACTGGTGCGCAAGCGCCGTCACGGCTTCCGCGCCCGTCTCGCCACGGCCGGCGGCCGCAAGGTTCTCGCTGCGCGCCGTGCGCGCGGCCGCAAGCGCCTGAGCGCCTGAGCCCGGACGTCTCCACCCGGAGATACCCATTATGGATCGGCTGAGGCAGCGGGCGGATTTCCTCGCCGCTGCCAATGGCGTGCGGGCGAATACCGCAGCTTTTGTGCTGCAGGGCCGTTGCCGCAACGATCAGGGCCCGATCCGCGTCGGCTATACCGTCACCAGGAAGAATGGCACCGCGACCGAGCGCAACCGCATCCGACGCCGGCTTCGCGAAGTGATGAGACGGGTCGATGCCGTATTCATGCGGCCGCACCATGATTATGTGCTAGTCGGCCGCCGTGACGCGCTGACCCGCGACTTTGCGACCATGATTGACGACCTGCGGTCGGCGCTGCGCCGCCTCGACCGGCCTGCGCCCAAGATCGGTACCAACAAGACGGGTGCCGACAGGGCGGGTAACACGAGCGCGCCCAATCCGAATGGAATGACGAGACCCTAAGAGATGTCCGACAACCGCAACACGATCCTTGCCGTCATTCTGTCCGGCCTCGTCCTGATCGCCTGGCAATATTTCTACAACATGCCGCAGATGGAGAAGCAGCGCGAGGTGCAGCGCCAGGCCGAGTTGCTGAAGCCGACGCCGCAGGCGACCCCGGGCGCTGCACCTGGGACCTCGACTGCCCCCCCGGCGACGCCGGGCACGCCTGCGGTTGACGCTCCGGTGGCAAGCCGTGAAACCGTGCTCGCAGCCGGTCCGCGCATCAAGATCGAGACCCCGCGCGTGATCGGCAGCATTGCGCTGAAGGGCGCCCGGATCGACGATCTGGCGCTGGTCCATTTCCGCGAGACGGTCGACCCCAAATCGCCGGCTATCGTGCTGCTGTCGCCGTCGGGCACCGCCGAGCCTTACTATGCCGAGTTCCTGTGGCTAACGCCCACCGGCTCGTCGGTGAAGACGCCGGATTCCGAAACCGTCTGGCAGCAGGAGGGGTCGAACAGCCTGTCGCCGAGCACCCCGGTGGTGCTGAAGTATGAGAACGGCCAGGGCCTGACCTTCCGCCGCACCATCTCGATCGACGATCGCTACCTCTTCAGCATCAAGGATGAGGTCACCAATCAAGGCAGCACGCCGGTGACGCTGTATCCGTTTGCGCTGATCTCGCGCGGCGGCAAGCCGCCGGTGTCCGGCTACGCGATCCTGCACGAAGGCCTGATCGGCTATCTCGGCGAACAGGGCCTGCAGGAATACACTTACAAGAACATCGACGACAGCAAGACCCCCACGGGTCCGGACTCGCGTGGCGTTATCTTCCAGAACGTGACCGACGCCTGGCTCGGTATCACCGACAAATACTGGGCGACCGCGCTGCTGCCCGAGACCAATGCGACCTTGGAGAAAGCGCGCTTCACGAACGGCGACAAGCGCTACCGGGTCGACTACATGCTCGGCGCGCAGACCATTCCGATCGGCGGCTCCGGCGTCGCCAACGCGCGGCTGTTTGCCGGCGCGAAGGAGGCCGCGACCGTCGGCCTCAACTTCCCGCTGGTCGGCTTCGGCGGCTACAACAAGCAGCTCGGCCTCAACCATTTCGACCTCCTGATCGACTGGGGCCACTTCTACTTCATCACCAAGCCGATGTTCCTGGCGCTCGACTGGTTCTATCGCCTGGTCGGCAATTTCGGCATCGCGATCCTCCTGGTGACCGTGATCGTGAAGCTCTTGTTCTTCCCGCTCGCCAACAAGTCCTACGCCTCGATGGCGAAGATGAAGTCGGTGCAGCCGCAGCTGCAGGCGCTGAAGGAACGCTATCCCGACGACCGCGTGAAGCAGCAGCAGGAGATGATGGAGATCTACAAGAAGGAGAAGATCAACCCGATCGCCGGTTGTCTTCCCGTCGCCTTGCAGATCCCGGTGTTCTTCTCGCTCTACAAGGTGCTGTTCATCACCATCGAGATGCGGCACGCGCCGTTCTTCGGCTGGATCAAGGACCTCTCGGCGCCGGATCCGACCAACCTGTTCACGCTGTTCGGCCTGATCCCGTTCGATCCGATCGCGCTGCTCGGACCGCATTTCGGCTCGTACCTGGTGATGGGCATCTGGCCGATCATCATGGGCATCACGATGTGGGTGCAGATGAAGCTCAATCCGGCGCCGCCGGATCCGACCCAGAAGATCATCTTCGACTGGATGCCGCTGATCTTCACCTTCATGCTGGCCGGCTTCCCGGCGGGTCTCGTGATCTACTGGGCCTGGAACAACACGCTCTCGGTGCTGCAGCAGAGCTTCATCATGCGCAAGAACGGCGTGAAGGTGGAGTTGTTCGACAATCTGAAATCGACGTTCGCCAAGAAGCCGACATAGCTTCCCGGCCACCTCGCTTGATCAATGCGTCATGCCCGGCCTTGTGCCGGGCATCCACGTATTGGAGGGTGGCAAGACGTTGACCTGAACGGTCGGATCTGCTCCGGCCAAGACGAAGTGGACCCTTCGATGACCACCGAACCCGATGCGGAGCTGATCGAACAGGGCCGAAAACTGTTCGCCGGCGACTGGCGCTTCATCTGGGCCTCGCCCTCGATCGAGACGCTGCCGCCGATGGCCGGCCTCGAGGTCGCCTTTGCCGGCCGCTCCAATGTCGGCAAATCGAGCCTGATCAACGCGCTGACCGGCCGCAGCGCGCTCGCGCGTACCTCGCATACGCCGGGCCGCACCCAGGAACTGATCTTCTTCGAGGGCCCGGAGAACGCGAACTTCCGCCTGGTCGACATGCCGGGCTACGGCTACGCCTCGGCGCCGAAGACCAAGGTGGCGTCATGGACGGCGCTGATCCACAAATTCCTGCTCGGGCGCGCGACGCTGGCGCGGGTCTACGTGCTGATCGACGCGCGCCACGGCATCAAGGACGTCGATCTCGACGTGCTGAAGACGCTGGACAAGTCCGCGGTCAGCTATCAGGTCGTGCTGACCAAGGCCGACCAGGTCAAGGTCGGCGAACTGAAGACCACGATCGCCGATACGTCAGCGACGCTGGCAAAGCATCCCGCCGCGTTCCCCGAGGTGCTGGTGACCTCGTCGCGCACCGGCGATGGTATGCCGGAGCTGCGCGCGGCGATGGTGCGCCTGATCGAGGAACGGCTCCGATGAGCGGCGCGCCCCGCCTCCTGATCGTCTGTGCCGCCGTGATGGGCGCCTGCGGCGTCATGCTGGCAGCGGCCGCGGCTCATTTGCCTGATGCCACGCGGCTGGCGGCAGCGTCCTCGATGCTGCTGTTCCATGCGCCCGCCGCCATCGCGACCATTGCGGTCGCGGACCGTGCAATCGTTCACGCCAAGCTCGGAATCGCGGCGGCGTCCGGCTTCGTCATCGCGGCGTCATTGTTCGCGGGCGACCTGGTGCTGCGCCAGTATGCCGGCCACGGACTGTTTCCGATGGCCGCGCCGGCCGGCGGAACATTGCTGATTCTGAGCTGGGTGGCGCTGGCGGTTTCGGCCATGTGGCCGAGGCGATGACCCATAGCCCGTTGGCTCCAACCGGCTACGAATTGCTATCCCCGCTTTGCGCCCTGCCCGGCAATCAGATAGAACCGCGGCCGTCCCTCCGCTGACGATGAGACCAGCCCCATGACCGACCAGCACATCAGCCCGCTCGATCAGGCCCGCATCCTGTCCGAGGCGCTCCCGCACATGCAGGAGTATGACGAGGAAACCATCGTCATCAAATATGGCGGCCACGCCATGGGCGCCGAGGACACCGCCAAGGCATTCGCGCGCGACATCGTGCTGCTCGAGCAGACTGCGATCAATCCGGTGGTGGTGCATGGCGGCGGACCGCAGATCGCGACCATGCTGAAGCGCCTCGGCATCCAGTCGGAATTCGCCGCGGGTCTGCGCATCACCGACGCCGCAACCATCGAGATCGTCGAGATGGTGCTGGCGGGCTCGGTCAACAAGCAGATCGTCGGCTACATCAACGAGGCCGGCGGCAGGGCCGTGGGCCTCTCCGGCAAGGACGGCAACATGGTCAAGGCGTCGAAGACGACGCGTACCATGGTCGATCCCGACTCCCATATCGAGAAGGCGGTCGATCTCGGCTTCGTCGGCGATCCCGAGAAGGTCGACCTCACGCTGCTCAACCAGCTGATCGGTTACGAGCTGATTCCTGTGCTGGCGCCGCTGGCGACGTCGAAGGACGGCCAGACGCTGAACATCAACGCCGACACCTTTGCCGGCGCGATCGCGGGCGCGCTGAAGGCCAAGCGCCTGCTGCTGCTGACCGACGTGCCCGGCGTGCTCGACAAGTCCAAGAAGCTGATTCCGGACCTGTCGATCAAGGAAGCCCGCAAGCTGATCGCCGACGGCACGATTTCCGGCGGCATGATCCCGAAGGTCGAGACCTGCATCTACGCGCTCGAACAGGGCGTGCAAGGCGTCGTGATCATCGACGGCAAGACCCAGCACGCGGTGCTGCTCGAGCTCTTCACCAACCAGGGCACCGGCACGCTGATCCATAAGTAATGGCAGACGCGGGACACACGGCGAGGCTCCCTCGCCGCTCGCCGGCGGCGCGGCTCGCAATGTCGCTGCCGGCCGCGCTGGTGTCGTTCCTGTTCTCGGCGGCGCCGGCGCATGCCGACCTCAAGCTCTGCAACCGCATGAGCTATGTGATCGAGGCCGCGATCGGCATCGACGACAAGGCCGCAACCGCGACACGCGGCTGGTTCCGCATCGATCCCGCGACCTGCCGGGTCGTGGTGCAGGGAGCGCTGACCGCCGACCGCGTGCTGCTCAATGCCCGCGCGCTCGGCGTCTACGGCGCCTCGCCGATCCCGCAGAACGGCACCGACACGCTCTGCGTCGCGCAGGACAATTTCGTGATCGCCGCCGCGCGGCAATGCCGCTCCGGCCAGACACAAGCGCAATTCACCCAGATCACGCCGACGCAGACCGACGATGGCAATCTCGTCGCCTACCTCGCCGAGGACAGCGAATATGACGACGAGCAGGCGCGGCTCGCCGGCATCCAGCGCCTCTTGGTGATCGCGGGCTACGATGCGGCGCCGATCGACGGCGTCGACGGACCGAAGACGCAGAGCGCGCTGTCGGCCTTCCTCAAGAGCCGCGGGCTCGCCAGCGACATCGTGCAGTCGCCGAACTTCTTCACCACCATGGTCGATGCCGTGCAGAAGCCGTCGGCGTCAGGGCTGACCTGGTGCAACGATACTCAGTACAAGGTGATGGCCGCGGTCGCGACCGACGACGGCAAGGCGGTGACCAGCCGCGGCTGGTATCGCGTCGACCCCGGCAAATGCCTGCATCCCGACGTGTCGGGCACGCCGAAGCAGATCTATTCCTTCGCCGAAGCGGTCGATGGCGACAACCGCACCATCAAGATCAAGGACAAGCCGTTGAACTGGGGCGGCGCGGTGCAGCTCTGCACCCGCGACAGCAAGTTCGAGGTCAATGAGCAGGGCGACTGCGCCAGCCGCGGCCTCACCGCGCTCGGCTTCACCACCGTCGACATGACCAGCGGCGGCAAGACGCTGCGCTTTGCGGTGCCGTGATGAAGACGCTGGCGCTACAAATATCGATGTCGTCCCGGCGCAGGCCGGGACCCATAACCACCGCGCCACATGTTGTTCACTGGCGACAACCCCACAACGAAAGGCAACGCGCACCACGGCCCCAATTGCCGCCGCGGCGTATGGGTCCCGGCCTGCGCCGGGACGACGCGTTGAAAAAGCCATGACTAAAACTCCGCGCAACTTCGGCCATGTCGAGACCTGGGTGTTCGACCTCGACAACACGCTGTACCCGCATCACGTCAATCTGTGGCAGCAGGTCGATGCGCGGATCGGCGAGTTTGTCGGCAATTGGCTGAAGATCTCGCCCGAAGAAGCACGGCGGCTGCAGAAGGACTATTACCTGCGCTACGGCACCACGATGCGCGGAATGATGACCGAGCACGGCGTGCAGGCCGACGACTATCTCGCCTATGTGCACAAGATCGACCACTCGCCGCTTGAGCCGAACCCGGCGATGGGCGCCGCGATCGCAAAACTGCCGGGGCGCAAGCTGATCCTGACCAACGGTTCGGTCGACCATGTCGACGCGGTGCTCGGCCGGCTCGGCATCGGCCATCATTTCGACGGCGTGTTCGACATCATCGCCGCCGATCTCGAGCCGAAACCGGCGCCGCAGACCTACCAGAAGTTCCTCAGGCTGCACGACGTCGATCCGGCCAAGGCCGCGATGTTCGAGGACCTCGCGCGCAATCTGGTGGTGCCGCATGAGCTCGGCATGACCACCGTGCTGGTCGTGCCCGACGGCAGCCAGGAGGTGGTGCGCGAGACCTGGGAGCTGGAGGGGCGCGACGCCGCTCATGTCGACCATGTCACGGATGATCTCACCGGGTTCCTGCAGCGGTTGAGCGGAAAACGCTGATCTCTCCACGTCGTCCCGGCGAAGGCCGGGACGACGGAGCAGAGCAATCGCTCGCCAAAAGGACCGCCGGGTTTGCCTTGACTCCGCAGCCTCAAATTCCGAAAAAGCTCTGCAAAATTCCCGCCATATCCCCGATACGCCCAAGGATCGCCCGATGTCGCTGTCAGCCCTCGAAACCACCGTCAACACCGCGTTCGATGCCCGCGAAGGCATTTCGACGTCGACCAAGGGCGAGGTCCGCGAGGCCGTCGACCACGCGCTGGAGCTGCTCGACAAGGGCGAGGCCCGCGTCGCCGAGCGCGAGGCCAGCGGCAAGTGGAAGGTCAATCAGTGGCTGAAGAAGGCCGTGCTGCTCTCGTTCCGCCTCAACGACATGGGCCAGATCGCGGGCGGCCCGGGCAAGGCCTCGTGGTGGGACAAGGTGCCCTCGAAGTTCGAGGGCTGGGGCGAGAACCGTTTCCGCGACGCCGGCTTCCGCGCCGTGCCGGGCGCGATCGTGCGCCGCTCGGCCTTCATCGCCAGGAACGTCGTGCTGATGCCCTCCTTCGTCAATCTCGGCGCCTATGTCGATGAGGCCACCATGATCGACACCTGGTCGACGGTCGGCTCCTGCGCCCAGATCGGCAAGCGCGTGCACATCTCCGGCGGCGTCGGCATCGGCGGCGTGCTCGAGCCGCTGCAGGCCGAGCCCGTGATCGTCGAGGACGATTGCTTCATCGGCGCCCGCTCGGAAGTCGCCGAGGGCGTGATCGTGCGCAAGGGCGCGGTGCTGTCGATGGGCGTGTTCCTCGGCGCCTCGACCAAGATCGTCGACCGCGAGACCGGCGAGATCTTCGTCGGCGAGGTCCCGGAATACGCCGTCGTGGTGCCCGGCACGCTGCCGGCCAAGCCGCTGAAGAACGGCCAGCCGGGACCTGCCACGGCCTGCGCCGTGATCGTCAAGCGCGTCGACGAGCGCACCCGCGCCAAGACCAGCATCAACGAGCTGCTGCGGGACTGACAGGCGGCGGCCACGGCGGCGGGTCGCGCTCCACGCAGGGCTGGGATCAGCAGAGCGAGCTCGATATCGTGCCGCACAAAGCTGGTCCACCCGCGGTGTGACGTGTTAAGCGGGACACATGATTGATGCCGTCTCGATTACCCGCGATCTGGTTCGCTGCCCGTCCGTCACCCCGGCCGACGCCGGCGCGCTCGGTGTGCTCGAAAACCTGCTGAAGGCGGCCGGCTTCGACGTCCACCGCGTGACGTTCTCCGAACCCGGCACCGCCGATATCGACAACCTCTATGCCCGCATCGGCTCTTCGGCGCCGCATATCACCTTTGCCGGCCACACCGACGTGGTGCCGCCCGGCGACGAAGCGGCGTGGACGCTCGGCGCGTTCTCCGGCGAGGTCAAGGACGGCTATCTCTACGGCCGCGGCGCCGTTGACATGAAGGGCGGCATCGCCTGCAGCGTCGCCGCGGTGCTGCAGTATCTGAACGACCATGGCGGCAAGCCAAAAGGATCGATCTCCTTCCTGATCACCGGCGACGAGGAAGACGTCTCGATCAACGGCACGGTCAAGCTGCTGAAATGGTGCGCCGAGCGCGGCGAGAAGTTCGACCATTGCGTGCTCGGCGAGCCCTCGAATGTCGAGGTGCTCGGCGACATGATCAAGATCGGCCGGCGCGGCTCGCAATCCGGCACGCTGGTGGTCGACGGCGTGCAGGGCCACGTCGCCTATCCGCACCGCGCCTCGAACCCGGTGCCCGACATCTCCAGGCTGATCGTGGCGCTGGGCGACGAGCCGCTCGATCACGGCAGCGCGCAATTCCAGGCCAGCAACCTCGAATTCACCACCGTCGACGTCGGCAACACCGCGAGCAACGTGATCCCCGGCCAAGCGCGCGCCAAGTTCAACATCCGCTACAACGACAACCATACGCAGGAGAGCCTCCGGCAGCTGGTCGACGAACGGCTGGCGAAGGCCTGCGGCAACCGCATCCGCGCGCATATCGACTGGCAGCCGTCGAACTCGAACGTGTTCGTCACCCAGCCCGGACCGTTCACCGACCTCGCGGTTGCCGCGATCGAGGAGGCCACCGGCCGCAGGCCGGAGCTCTCGACCTCGGGCGGCACCTCGGACGCGCGCTTCATCTCGAGCTACTGCCCGGTGATCGAATTCGGCCTGGTCGGCCAGACCATGCACCAGATCGACGAGCGCACGCCGGTGGCTGATCTGGAGAAGCTGACGCAGATCTATCGGGGCGTGCTGGAGCGGTATTTTGCTTGATCCGGCCGCTCGGCTGGACACAAACATCGAAAACAACCCCATGCACAGTAGGGATTGGGGTCGCGGGTAATCCGCCCATACCAGATACAGTCTGCCTAGTAATCCACCCGCATCAAATAGAGCCCGTCCGGCGGCGCGACGGGGCCGCAGGCGGCGCGGTTGCGGGCGACGAGTGCGGCGAACAGATCGTCCGCGCTCCAGCGGCCCTCGCCGACCCAGACCAATGATCCGACCATCGAGCGCACCTGGCTGTGCAGGAACGAGCGCGCCGAGGTCACGATGTTGATGGCAGCGCCGTCGCGGGTGACGTCGAGCTGATCGAGCGTCTTCTCCG
This sequence comes from Bradyrhizobium sp. WCU1, assembly GCF_053474805.1. NCBI lineage: Bacteria > Pseudomonadati > Pseudomonadota > Alphaproteobacteria > Hyphomicrobiales > Nitrobacteraceae > Bradyrhizobium > Bradyrhizobium sp. WCU1. Next base: position 4,036,890 of record NZ_CM130280.1, on the reverse strand, counting down.
GCGACTTGGCCTGGCACTCGGTGTCGCGGAAGGTGGTGAAATCATGCTTGCCGAGCAGGCGCTGCGCGGCCTCGTGCATCGCCTCGGCATCGAGCGCGCGTGGCACGCGCCAGACCCGGCCGATGTCGAGCGCGAGGTTCGCGCGGGTGTTGGTGATGCGATAGAGATAATGCCGCTTGATCGCGGAGAACCGCGCCTCGAAATCGTCGGGCACGATATCGGCCGCGTGCACGGCAATCGGATTGGGCCGCAGATGCGCGTTCAGCCCGTCGCGGAAACGGCCCGGCGGAAAATGTTTGGCGATGTCGCAATGCGCGACCTGGCCGCGCGCATGCACGCCGGCGTCGGTACGCCCGGCGCCGTGGACGCGGACGTCCTCGCCGCAGATCGCCTTGACCGCCGCCTCCAGCGCGCCCTGCACGGTCGGCGCGGTGTCCTGGATCTGCCAGCCGGAGAACGGCGTGCCGTCATATTCGATGGTGAGCTTGTAGCGGGGCATCAGCCGAGCCGCGCGGGCGGCTTCAGCGGCGTGCCGCGCAGGAAGTCCGCCGCCTTCATCGGCCCCTTGCCGGCGCGCTGCAATTCGAGAATCCGCACCGCGCCATCGCCGCAGGCGATCGCAAGCTGATCGTCGAGCATATCGCCCGGTTGGCCCGAACCTTTCGCCAGCTCGCAGCGCAGGATCTTCAGCCGCACCGGCTCGCCCTCGCCGCCGAGTTCGCACCAGGCGCCGGGGAACGGCGACAGCCCGTGAATGTGCCGCAGCACCGCGTGCGCCGGCTGCGTCCAGTCGATCCGCGCCTCGGCCTTCTCGATCTTGGCGGCATAGGTGACGCCGTCCTCGCTCTGCCTGGTGAGTTGCAAGCCGCCGCGCTCGAGGCCGCCCATCGCCCGCACCATCAGGTCGGCGCCGAGCGGCGCCAACGCATCGTGCAGGTCTGATGCCGTCATGCTGTCCGTGATCGGCAGCCGCTCGGCCATCGCGACGTCGCCGGTGTCGAGCCCGACATCCATCTTCATCACCATCACGCCGCTCTCGGCATCACCCGCCATGATGGCGCGATTGATCGGCGCGGCGCCGCGCCAGCGCGGCAGCAGCGAGGCGTGCAGGTTGAAGCAGCCGAGCCTGGGCGCATCGAGGATGGCCTGCGGCAGGATCATGCCGTAGGCGACGACAACGGCGGCATCCGCATCTTGGGCGCGAAACGCCTCGAGCGCTTCGTCCGTCCGGAGCGTCTTCGGCGTGAGTACCGGAATGCCGAGGCGGCGCGCCTCCTGCTCGACCGGCGTCGGCTGCAGCTGCAGGCCGCGCCGCCCGCCCGGTTTCGGCGCGCGGGTGTAGACGGCCACGACCTCATGGCCATGGGCCACCAGCTCCAGCAGCGTCGGCACCGCGAAATCGGGCGTGCCCATGAAAATCAGGCGGAGAGGCATGCGATCAGATTCTTCCGGCGTCGGAGGGCGCGCCTACTCCGCCGCGCGCTTGGCGGCCTTCTCGAATTTCTTGAACACGCGGTCGCGCTTCAGCTTCGACAGGTAGTCTACGAACAGCACGCCGTTGAGATGGTCGATCTCGTGCTGGATGCAGGTGGCGTAGAGCCCCTCGGCATCCTCCTCGTGCAGCTTGCCGTCGAGATCGGTGAAGCGCAGGCGCACCCGCGCCGGGCGCTCGACCTCCTCGTAATATTCGGGGATCGACAGGCAGCCCTCTTCGTAGACCGACAGCTCCTCCGAATGCGAGATGATCTCCGGATTGATGAACACCCGCGGCTGCGGCGAGGTCTCGCCGTTCTCGTCGCGCTTGGCGAGATCCATGGTGATCAGCCGCAGCGGCTGCGCGACCTGGATCGCCGCCAGCCCGATGCCGGGCGCGTCATACATGGTCTCGAGCATGTCGTCGGCGAGCTTGCGGATATCCGGCGTCACCTTCTCGATCGGTTTCGACACCAGCCGCAACTGCTTGTCCGGCAGGATGATGATTTCTCTTAAAGCCATGGCGGCGATTTAAGCTGCGGGCCTGATGCGGTCAATGCGCTGAGGAGCCTGTTAAGGCAGCCTTAACCACGTTTCTTCACGCTGCATTAACCAAGAAAATCAGGGAAGCATTAACCATAAGCGTTCCCTCTTCGTTCGCGTCCGACCGCGAATCGGCTACAAGGACCGGCATGAACGAGATTCTCCTCATGATCGGCGACCTTCCGGTCCGCGTCTCCGACGCGTTGATCGGGCTTGGCGTGCTGGCGCTGATCCTGCTGTTCGCCATCGCAATGGTGATCGCGCGCGGCAGCCGGCGCGGCGCGGAACTCGCGATGGCCCAGGCCATTCGCGCCGACGAGCTGGAGGAGCGGCTCGCCGAGATGCTGCGGGCGCAGAGCGAATCCTCCGGACGGGTCGACGCCAAGGTTGATGCCTTCGCGCAGGCGCTAGCCGGCCGGCAGGCCGAGATGGCCCGCGCGGTCAACGAGCGGCTCGACTCGGTAACCCACCGGGTCGGCCAGTCGATGGAACAATCGACCCGCAACACGATGGATTCGTTGCGCGTGCTGCACGAGCGGCTCGGCATCATCGACCATGCGCACAAGAACCTCAACGAGCTCACCACCCAGGTGACGACCCTGCGCGACGTGCTCGCCAACAAGCAGTCGCGCGGCGCGTTCGGCCAGGCGCGGATGGAGGCGATCGTCCAGGACGGCATGCCGAAGGGCTCATTCGAGTTCCAGTACACGCTGACATCGGGCAAGCGGCCGGACTGCGTCGTGTTCCTGCCCGACCAGCGCCCGCTTTGCATCGACGCGAAATTTCCGCTGGAAGCGATGACCGCGCTGCACGATGCGCGCAGCGACGAGGAGCGCAAATTCGCCAGCCAGCGATTGCGCACTGACGTACTCAAGCACGTCAGCGACATCGCCGAGAAATATCTGATTCCGGGCGAGACCCAGGACACCGCGCTCATGTTCGTGCCCTCGGAATCGGTCTATGCCGAAATCCATGACGGTTTCGACGACGTGATCCAGAAGGCTTATCGCGCCCGCGTGGTGCTGGTGTCGCCCTCGCTGCTGATGCTGGCGATCCAGGTGATGCAGCAGATCCTGAAGGATGCCCGCATCCGCGACGCCGCCGACCAGATCCGCAACGAGGTGATGCACCTTGGTGATGATCTCGGCCGTCTGCGCGATCGCGTGCTCAAGCTGCAGACCCATTTCGGCCAGGTGAACGAGGACGTCAGGCAGATCCTGATCTCCGCCGACAAGATCGAGAAGCGCGCCGGCCGTATCGAGGAACTCGACTTCAGCAAGTCCGAGACCCCGATCGAAGTGCCGCGCTTCGTCAAGCCCGCGGCCACCGACCTGTTCCCCGCCCCGCGCAAGCTGCAGGCGGGGGAGTGATCGTTGCTGATGTCACCTCATAGCCGGTGTCATCGCCCGACTTGATTGGGCGATCCAGTATCCCAGAGGCCGTAGATGGGCGCACGCAGCTTCTACGTCTACATCCTCGCCAGCCACATCGGCGGCACGCTCTACATCGGCGTGACAAATGACCTCATTCGTCGCGTCGGTGAGCACAAGATCAAACTCATCGAAAGCTTCACCGAAAAATACGACGTCGTGAAACTCGTCTATTTCGAGCAGTTCGATGATCCCGAGAACGCGATCAAGCGCGAGAAGCGGCTGAAGAAATGGCCGCGCGCATGGAAGATTGCCCTAATTGAGAAGGACAATCCGGACTGGATTGATCTTTATCCGGAGATTGCGGGCGGCGGCGGATAGGCCTCTGGAATACTGGATCGCCCGGTCGAGCCGGGCGATGACAGTGTTTTTGAGGCGAACAGGGATCAACTCATCGATGACCGCGGATCGCGCCGCATAATTGCTGTCATCGCCCGACTTGATCGGGCGATCCAGTATCCCAGAGGCGGAAGTTGGGTGCGCGTACGTCTACGTGAAGCCCGGCGATGACAGTCTTTTTGTGGCCGAATCTGGTAACACCTCATTCATGACAGCCCCTGAAGCGACGTCAGACACGCCCGCGACGCCTGAGCCAAAGCCCGCCGTCACCTCCTGGCGCGACAGCTTCGCGGTGTACCTGCAGCCGCGGGTGCTGATCGTGCTGCTGCTCGGCTTCTCCTCGGGGCTGCCGCTGGCGCTGTCGGGCTCGACATTGCAGGTGTGGATGAAGGAGGCCGGGGTCGATCTCGGCACCATCGGGCTGCTGGCGCTGATCGGCACGCCCTACACGCTGAAATTCCTCTGGGCGCCGCTGGTCGATGCGCTGCATGTGCCGCTGTTCACGCAAGTTTTCGGGCGCCGCCGCGGCTGGCTGCTGCTCTCGCAGCTGGTGCTGATGGCGACGATCCTGGTGCTGGCGGTGGCCGACCCGGCGCGCTCGCCATGGTTCGCGGCCTTCGCCGCGCTGTTGGTCGCGACCGCGTCGTCGACGCAGGACATCGTGGTCGATGCCTTCCGCGTCGAAAGCCTGCCCGAGAGCGAGCAGGCCGCCGGCATGGCGTCCTATGTCGCGGCCTATCGCGTCGGCATGCTGGTCTCGACCGCCGGCGCGCTGTTCATCGTCAGCGGATTCGAATCCGCAGGGCTCGCGCGCCCGTCCGCGTGGATGTGGGGCTATGTGGTGATGGCCGCGCTGGTCGTGATCGGCATCGTCACCGCGCTTGCCGCGACCGAGCCCGCCCAATCGAAGGGCGCGGAGGCCGCAACGCACGCGCAGAACGCCGCCGAGCGCGTGCTGCACGCGGCGCTCGGCGCGTTCTCCGAGTTCCTCAGCCGCAAGGATGCCTTCGCAGCGCTCGCCTTCGTGGTGCTGTTCAAATTCACCGACGCGTTCTCGGGCACCATGACCGCGCCGTTCGTGATCGACATCGGCTTTTCCAAGGTCGATTACGCGGCGATCGTGAAGGGCGTTGGTCTTGCCGCAACCCTGATCGGCGGTTTCGCCGGCGGCTTCGTGGCGCGGCGCTATTCGCTCGCAACGAGCCTCTGGATCGGCGGCGTGCTGCAGGCGATCGCCAACCTGTCGTTCTCCTGGCTGGCGCATGTCGGCGTCGATCAATGGGCGCTGGCGCTCGCGATCACCGCGGAGAATTTCACCAGCGCGATCGGCACCGTGATCTTCGTCGCCTATCTGTCGGCGCTGTGCCGCAATCCGCTGCACACCGCGACCCAGTACGCGCTGCTGACCGCGCTCGCGGCGGTCGGCCGCACCTATCTGTCATCGGGCGCGGGCTATGTCGCCAAGGCGGTCGGCTGGCAGATGTTCTTCGTGATCTGCGTGCTGGTCGCGATCCCGAGCCTGATCCTGCTAGCCTGGCTGCAGCGGCGCGGGCATTTTGATGAGCTGGGGCCGGTGCGGGTTTAGCCCAACTGCCGTCGGCCCGAGCAGGCGCCCGAACTCTCCCCGCGTCGTCCTGGCGAAAGCCAGGACCTATAACCACCGCACCTGGTCGTGACAGGGATTCTGGCCGCAGCGTCGCGCAATAACCGACAGTTGGGGTAATGGGTCCTGGCTTTCGCCAGGACGATGATGCGGATGGTTCTCGATTCGATGAGATTTACTTCGCCACCACGCTCCACTTGGTGACGATGGCTTCGCTCATCTCGCCGGCGTCCTTGGCGCAGGTGACCTCGTCGACCTTCACCGAGATGGCCTTGCCGGAAAGGCTCTTGAGCTGCGCGGCCTGGGCATCGTTGGTCGGAATCAGCTGGAAGGTTTCCGGCCCGGTTTCGAGATTGCACAGGCCGTTCGGCGGCGGCAGGCGGCGCGGCTCGCTGGTGATCTGGTAGGTCGCGACGCGCTTGCCGCGATTCTTGGCGTCGCGCACCTTCATGACGCCGAGTTCCCCCGACAGCACGTCGCCGGCATGGATCATCTTGCCGGGCTTCTGCGGCGCATCGCTCTGCTGCGCGATCGCACACGGCGCGACCAAGGTCGCCGTCAAAAATGCAAAGCCGAACCGTGCGCCGAATCGGTGTGTCGTCATTTTCAGGTGTTCCGTATTTGATTCGTCAGAGCGTGGATGACCATCCTCGAATCGTCATCCACCCTATCATTTTGTTTCAGCGCGATCTTTTCGACTTGTGACGGATCGCTTGGCAAAATCGGCCGGGTCCGGCCCTGGACCGGTTGCTTAAAACAGCGTCCGCTGCCGCATGGCTGCGGATAGCGTACCTTCATCGAGGTAATCAAGCTCGCCGCCAACAGGCACGCCATGCGCCAGCCGCGTCACCCGCACATTGGCCTCCGACAACAGGTCGGTGATGTAATGCGCGGTGGTCTGGCCATCGACGGTGGCATTCAGCGCCAGAATGATCTCGGTCACCTCAGGCGCGTGGGCGCGCGCCACCAGCTGGTCGATGGTGAGATCCTGCGGGCCGACGCCGTCGAGCGGCGACAACGTTGCACCGAGCACATGATAGCGGCCATTGGTCGCATTGGCGCGTTCCAGCGCCCAGAGATCGGCGACATCGGCGACCACGACGATGATCGAGGGATCGCGGCGCGGATCGGTGCACACCGTGCAGGGGTTTTGTGTATCGATGTTTCCGCAGGTCTTGCAGACCTGGATCTTGTCGATCGCGACCTGCAACGCCGCGGTCAGCGGCGTCATCAGCGCTTCGCGCTTCTTGATCAGATGCAGCGCCGCGCGCCGCGCCGAACGCGGACCCAAGCCCGGCAGCCGCGCCAGCAACTGGATCAGGCGTTCAATCTCGGGGCCGGCGACGCTTGCGGCCATTTAGGTCGGACCAAATCCCGGCGGCAGGCCGAGCCCACCGGTGAGCGCCATCATCTTCTCCTGCATCGCCGCCTCGGCCTTGCGGCGGGCATCGCCATGCGCCGTGACCAGGAGATCCTCGAGCACCTCGCGCTCCTCCGGCTTCATCAGCGACGGATCGATCTTGACGCCCTTCACTTCCATCTTCGCGGTCATGCGCACCGCGACCAGACCGCCGCCGGAAATGCCCTCCACCTCGACATTGCCGAGTTGCTCCTGCATCTCCTGCATCTTGGATTGCAGCTGCGCTGCCTGCTTCATCATGCCGAGAAAATCAGCCATGCGTGCGTTCCTATGATCGGATCAATCGTCGTCGCTGTCAGAAGTTTCAATCGGGTCTTCGCCTGATACATCCGCCACCGGAACCTCGGCGGCAAGGCGGCGGACCTCGATCACCTTGGTGCCCGGAAAGCGCGCCAGCACCTCCTGCACGCGCGGATCGGCCTCGGCCGCGCGCTGATGCTCGCTGCGCGCCAATTCGTTCTGCGAACGCACCGTGGGCTGGCCGGCCTCGTTGGAAATGATCACGGTCCAGCGCCGCCCGGTCCACAGTTCGAGCTTGCGCGGCAGATCGGTGATGAGCGTGCGCTGCGCCTTCGGCTCGAGTCCGATCTCGAGCTGGCCATCCTCGATGCGCACCAGCCGCACATCGGCCTCCAGCGCGCTCTTGGTCATGATATCGCGCTTCTCGCCGGCGAGCGCGATCAGTTGCGGAAAGCTCGTGATCCGCAGCACCGGCGCGGCGTCGGTGACCGGTGAGGCCATCTGCGGACGCGCGGCAAGATCGGCCCGCGGGCCGGCCTGCGGTGCACGCATCGACGCCGACGGCATGGCCGATATCGCCGAAGCCGGTGCGCCGCGTGACGGCGATGATGCGGCGGAACCTGACGTCGCGGGCGCCGCGCCGGCGCCATTCTGCTCGATCATCCGGATCACTTCATCCGGTGTCGGCAGGTCGGCGACATAGGCGATCCGCACCAGCACCATCTCGGCAGCAGCCGCCGGCCGCGTCGCGGTCTGCACCTCGGCGATGCCCTTGAGCAGCATCTGCCACATCCGCGACAGCACACGCGTCGACAGCTTCGCGGCGAATCCGCGCCCCCGCACCCGCTCGGTCTCGCCGAATGCGACGTTGTCGGCGGTCCCCGGCACGAATTTCACGCGGGTGACGAAATTGACGAACTCGGCGAGATCGGACAGCACCACCACCGGATCGGCGCCGACATCATACTGGGCGCGAAATTCGGCGAAGGCAGCGGCGATATCGCCGCGCGCCAGCGAATCGAACAGGTCGATCACGCGGGTGCGGTCGGCAAGGCCGAGCATCTGCCGGACCGCGTCGGCCTTCACATGGCCGGCGGCATGCGCGATCGCCTGGTCGAACAGCGACAACGAATCGCGCACCGAACCTTCGGCCGCGCGCGCGATGATGCCGAGCGCCTCGGGCTCGACCTCGACGCCTTCCTTGGTGGCGATATTGCCGAGATGCTTCATCAGCACGTCGGCCTCGACGCGGCGCAGGTCGAAGCGCTGGCAGCGCGACAGCACCGTGATCGGAACCTTGCGGATCTCGGTGGTGGCGAACACGAACTTGGCGTGCTCCGGCGGCTCCTCCAGCGTCTTCAGGAAGGCGTTGAAGGCCGCCGTCGACAGCATGTGGACTTCGTCGATGATGTAGACCTTGTAGCGCGCGCTCGCCGGCGCATAGCGCACGCTGTCATTGATCTGGCGGACATCGTCGACGCCGGTGTGGGACGCAGCGTCCATCTCCAGCACGTCCATGTGCCGGCTTTCCATGATCGCCTGGCAGTGCACGCCGAGGTCCGGCATGTGGATGGTCGGCCCCTTCACCGAGCCGTCGGGCTTCTCGTAGTTCAGGGCGCGGGCGAGGATGCGGGCGGTGGTGGTCTTGCCGACCCCGCGGACGCCGGTGAGGATCCAGGCCTGCGGAATTCGCCCGGTCTCGAACGCGTTCGAGACGGTGCGGACCATGGCCTCCTGGCCGATCAGGTCCTCGAAGCTGGAGGGGCGGTATTTGCGGGCGAGAACGCGGTAGGGCTTGTTGGCCGCCTCAGGCAGCCCGCCGAGATCGAAACCGCTCTGGTTCGCACCGTCGGACGGTCGGGAGGGGTCGCCAGCGCCGTTCATGCGTCGATCCGCAACTTGGGTGTCTCTTCAGCCGGCGTGCGGACAGGAGCCGAAATCGAGCGCCGGGCGCGGAGACCGCCATTCCAGCGCGATTCGCTCGGAAAAAACAGGTAGGAGACTGACGAGCGACCCGATCCGGACCTCGTTAGGGCTGCTTCCTTCCGGACCTGACCCGGTTGGCGAGTGGCTCGTCCACCGCCAATCTCCCGGTCCCTATTTGGGGCCAAAAGCGCCGGAAAGCAAGCGGCCTGACCCGGCTTTGTGGGGCTGGCTGAGGCTGGCTTTGTGGGGCTTGTCTGGGAACACGGAAAGGCATTATTTGCCTCCCATGCCCGCCTCCAACTGGTCGCTGCATTCGCAGCTCAAAAAAGACACCATCGACGTCGGCGACCTGCCGCTGTGCAAGGTGCTCGTCATCAAGGATGCGCATTATCCCTGGCTGCTGCTGGTGCCGCGGCGCGACAATGCGGTCGAGATCATCGACCTCGACGAGGTCGAGCAGGCGCAGCTGATGACCGAGATCACCCGGGTCTCGCGGGCCCTGAAAGAGATCACCAAATGCGACAAGCTGAATGTCGCGGCGCTCGGCAACCTCGTCCCGCAGCTTCACGTCCATGTCATCGCGCGCCGCACCAGCGACGCTGCATGGCCGCGTCCCGTCTGGGGCGTGATGCCGCCGCTGGCGCATGACGCCGAGGAAGTGCAGAATTTCATCAGCGCGCTTCGCCGCAAGATCTGGTTGGGTTGAAAATTCAATGTCCGCATCCGATTCATTTCCGCTCGGCCAGCCGGCCTTCGTCACCCATGTGCTCGACCGTGCCGCGCATCTGCGCAGCAACGACGAGAAGCTGTTCGCGCTGGAGGGTCATCGCGAGGCGCGCGCCTATGTGATCTATCGCGACTCGCTGGTGGTGAAGCAGGAAGATGGCGGCGCCCGCGCGCTGCTCTCGCTGGACGAGGCGCGGAGCTACGGTGCCAATCCCGGCACGATCTTCCTGGGCTTGCGCGATGCGGCGCCGATCTTCGGCATGGGGATCGCGCCGCAGGCGGCCGAGAAGCTGGTCGGACGCAGCGATGTTGCGATCACCGAATTGCGCGGCATGGCGATGCAGGGCGTGGTGCCGCCGGAGCAGCTGTCGGCGATCGCGATGGCGAAATCGATGGTCACCTGGCACCAGCGCCACGGCTTCTGTCCGAACTGCGGCACCCGCACGGCGATGCGGGAAGGCGGCTGGAAGCGCGAATGCCCGAGCTGCAAGGCCGAGCATTTCCCGCGCACCGATCCGGTCGTGATCATGCTGGTGACGTCAGGCGACAAGGTGCTGCTCGGCCGCCAGAAGCAGTTCATGCCCGGCATGTATTCCTGCCTCGCCGGCTTCGTCGAGGCCGCCGAGACCATCGAGGATGCGGTACGGCGCGAGATTTTCGAGGAAAGCGGCATCCGCTGCACCGACGTCAACTACTACATGACGCAGCCCTGGCCCTATCCGTCATCGCTGATGATCGGCTGCACTGCGCGTGCGACCAACGAGGACATCGTGGTCGACCGCACCGAACTCGAAGATGCGCGCTGGTTCGACCATGCGGAGGCGACGCTGATGCTCAAGCGCCAGCATCCCGACGGCCTCGCCGGCCCGCATCCGTTCGCGATTGCCCATCATTTGCTCGGCCGCTGGGTGCACCACCGAAACCCGCTCGACCAATAGCGGGAACCGGACATCGTTCTGCCGATTAGACTGGACAAAGATTGTGTAAGTCGACGGAACCATTGCGACGGATCCCTGCATGAATTTTCAAGACGGCGCCCCGAAAGTCCCGCCCCGCATCCTCTGCATCGGCCTGCCGGTGCGCGACCTGACCTTCCGCGTCAACGTTCCGGCGCGCGGCTCCAAGGAGAATGCGACGCATTTCGACGAGATCTGCGGCGGCAACGCGCTGAACGCCGCGATCGGCATCGTCCGGCTGGGCGGCCGCGCCTCGATCTGCGGGCCGATGGGCGATTCGCGGGAGACCTCGAGCCGCTACATCTTCGACAAGCTGGCGCAGGAAGGCATCGAGACCAACCATCTCATCCACATGCCTGATCTGGTGACGCCGATCTCGGCAATCATGATCGACGACACCGGCGAGCGCACCATCGTCACCTTCCGCGATCCCGAACTCTGGAAGGTCAAGCTGCCGCCGACCGACCTGCTGCTGGAGGATTGCGCGGCGATCCTGACCGAGAGCCGCTGCGCGCCGTTCTGCACCGAGCTGTGCGCCGAGGCCGTCAAGCGCGGCATTCCCGTCGTGGTCGACGTCGACCGCGCGATGTCGATGCGGGAAGGGCTGCTGACCGCCTCCTCGCACCTGGTGTTCTCCAGCGAGCCGCTGCAGCAGACCGCCGACGTCACCGATGACGGCCAGGCGCTGCACAAGCTCGCCAAGCTCACCCGCTCGTTCCTCGCGGGCACCCGCGGCCCGAAGGGCACGATCTTTCTCAACGAGCAGGGCGAGCTCGAGGAGAGCCCGGCCTTCCCGGTCCATACCGTCGACACGCTCGGGGCCGGCGACGTCTTCCACGGCGCATTTGCCCTCGCCATTACCGAGAAGCAGGAATTGCGGCAGGCGCTGCGCTTTGCGTCCGCGGCCGCAGCATTAAAATGCACCCGCTTCGGCGGCGCTTATGCCGCACCGCAACGTACTGAAGTTGAAGCGTTTTTGGGCGAACACGTCGACGCCCGGCCGGCCTGACCGGTCAGGAACCGCTTGCGCGAGAAGATTTTTCTCTATATGAGGGAGTTTGATCCTTCATATGGAACTTTCTTCTATGTCCGAACTCGCTATTCAGCTTCATGACAATAACCGCCGCCTCGACGCCATCGATCGCAAGATCCTGACGGTGCTCCAAGAGGATGCCTCGCTCTCGGTCGCCGAGATCGGCGACCGGGTCGGGCTGTCGTCGACGCCGTGCTGGAAGCGCATCCAGCGGCTCGAGGCCGACGGCGTGATCCTGCGCCGCGTGGCGCTGGTCGACCAGAACAAGATCGGGCTCGGGATCTCGGTGTTCGTCTCGGTCGAGAGCGCCGACCACTCCGAAGCCTGGCTGCGCAAATTCGCCGACGCCGTCAGCGCCATGCCCGAGGTGATGGAGTTCTACCGGATGGCCGGCGACGTCGACTACATGCTGCGCGTCGTGGTCGCCGACATGCAGGCCTATGACGTGTTCTACAAGAAGCTGATCTCGGCCGTGCCGCTGAAGAACGTCACCTCGCGCTTCGCGATGGAGAAGATCAAGTCGGTGACGGCGCTGCCGGTGCCCGCGGCGTAAGCGGCGCCCTCAACTGTCATCGCCCGCGCAGGCGGGCGATCCAGTACGCCGCGACGTCTCGGCTCAATCATTGCCGTCTCTGGAATACTGGATCACCCGCCTGCGCCTGCGCGGGTGATGACACCGTGCCTGCGGCAACAAAATCAAATCTTCTGATTGTACGCGCCGACCTCGGGATGCGTGCGCAGCACCGAATCCATCGCCTCGAACATGTCGCGCATACGCTGCTCGCTGACCGGGCTTTCCACCACGACCACGAGCTCCGGCTTGTTCGAGGATGCCCGCACCAGGCCCCAGCTGCCGTCGGAGACCGTGACGCGGACTCCGTTGACGGTGACGAGATCGCGGATCGCCTGCCCCGCGACCAGCGCGCCGTTCTGCTGCAGCGCCTCGAAGTGCTTCACCACGGCATCGACCACGCCATACTTCGCCTCGTCGGCGCAATGCGGCGACATCGTCGGCGATGACCAGGTCTTCGGCAGCGCGTCCTTCAGATCGGCCATCGACTTGCCGGGGGCGCGATCGAGCATCTCGCAGATCGCGATCGCCGACACCAGGCCGTCGTCATAGCCGCGGCCGAACGGCTTGTTGAAGAAGAAGTGACCGGACTTCTCGAAGCCGGCGAGCGCGCCGAGCTCGTTGGTGCGGCGCTTCATGTAGGAATGCCCGGTCTTCCAGTAGACCGTGTTGGCGCCCTGCCTCGAGAGCACCGGATCGGTGACGAACAGCCCGGTCGACTTCACGTCGACGACGAACTGTGCGTTGGCGTTGATCGCCGACATGTCGCGCGCCAGCATGACGCCGACCTTGTCGGCGAAGATCTCCTCGCCGGTGTTGTCGACCACGCCGCAGCGGTCGCCGTCGCCGTCGAAGCCGAGCCCGACATCGGCCTTGTGCAGAAGCACCGCATCGCGGATCGCATGCAGCATCTCCATGTCTTCCGGATTCGGATTGTATTTCGGGAAGGTGTGATCGAGCTCGGTGTCGAGCGGAATCACCTCGCAGCCGATCACCTCCAGCACCTGCGGCGCGAATGCGCCCGCGGTGCCGTTGCCGCAGGCGGCGACGACCTTCAGCTTGCGCTTCAGCTTCGGCCGGCTGGTGAGGTCGGCGATGTAGCGCGCCGGATAGTTCTCGTGAAACTGGTAGGAGCCGCCGGCCTTGTTGTTGAACTCAGCATTGAGCACGATCTGCTTCAGCCGCGTCATCTCGTCGGGGCCGAAGGTGAGCGGACGGTTGGCACCCATCTTGACGCCGGTCCAGCCATTGTCGTTGTGCGAAGCGGTGACCATCGCGACGCAGGGCACGTCGAGATCGAACTGCGCGAAATACGCCATCGGCGTCACCGCCAGCCCGATGTCGTGCACCTTGCAGCCGGCCGCCATCAGGCCCGAGATCAATGCGTATTTGATCGAGGCGGAATAGCCGCGGAAATCGTGACCGGTGACGATCTCCTGGCTGACGCCGAGCTCCGCAATCAGCGCGCCGAGCCCCATGCCCAGCGCCTGCACGCCCATCAAATTGATCTCCTTGTTGAACAGCCAGCGCGCGTCGTATTCGCGAAACCCGGTCGGCTTCACCATCGGCTCGGATTCAAAGGCATAGGTGTTCGGGACCAGCGCGGATTTCGGCTTCGGAAACATCAGAGATAGCCTCGTGGAAATGCGGAGGAACAATGCTGCTGGCTTTAGCGAATGCGTCGCCGCAGCGAAAGGCAGGATTGACGGCTTGTGGCGAATAATTACGGCAGATTTGGCGTCGGCGAAATACCTGCACGCCGGCGCAATCCGCCGCGCTATTGCGCCCTGCGAGCTGCTCTGCGCATCGAACAATTGACACGTCGGGCAACTCACCGATACATTTTCATCATCGCAACAATTAAGCCCGCACCGGAAAATCCGCTGCGGGCTTTTTCAATCGGACAGGTCGCTGTCGGCCAATCCACTGCCGGGCGCACTGGAATTGGCCACCACAGCGAGCCGAACGCGCTGATAGCCAGGGCCGCTCCCGCCGACAGACGGGCGCCCGAAGACGATGGGCAAGCCGAACCGGAAGTGACGCTTCCGCGCCATCGCGCAAGCCATCCTTCAAGCACTTTGCCCTCAAGCACTTGCCTTCAAACATCCAAAGCCAACCCAGCCCTCTCCGCGAGGTGCGGTCACGCACGGGCTCGCCCGAAGCTGTCCGCAATATCTGTAGGTGATGATCAATGCCCAATTACTCTCTGGTGCCGGTGGACCATCAGCCGGACTTCGATGACTACTCGCTCGTTCCCGTTGACCACGATCCGTTCGCCGCGGATGGCGTAACTCAACTGGCGCAGTTTCAACAGCCGCCGACACCGACTCAACCGGCGCAGCCACAGCCGCAAACCCAATTGCAACAGTCTGCGACAGGAGCCGATCAACCCGGCGTCAATGGGCCGGCGACTGGCAGCAACCCCAGCGGATCGGGTGGCGTCGCCGGCGTCGGCGATGCAGGAAGCGATCCAAACAACCCGACTTGGGCTCAAGGCTGGTCGATCGAGTCCAGCCCCTTCGGCGGAAATCCGGCACCAACGCAGTCCCTGACGGATGATCAGCTCAACCTCATACGTCAGAAAATCGTCGATCGAGCTAACGCTCAAATTGGTTCAACCGCATGGACCACCGGGGTGGCAAGGGGAAATTTCGCTGAAAGAAAGAACAAGTGCAATTTGTTCGTGCATGAGATGCTGACCGATGCTGGGACGAGTCCCGGTCTCCCGAATGGGCATTGGTATTGGAAGCATTTTCCGCCCGCCGCCGGACAATGGGCAGATCCATCGTATGCAATTCCCGGATGGCGCGTCCTGGGTCCCGACGAGTCGCCCCAGCCGGGCGATGTGGCGGCGCAACCGAGAGATTATAGCGACGCGACGGGGCATGTCGTGATCGTGGGGCCGAACAACACGTTCATCGGCGTCGGGTCTCCTCCCTACGATGGGGCTCCCGAAAAGATTGAAAGCGGCCCAAAAAGGACATGATAGTACGCGCCCCTGCCAAGGGTCCGATACTGTATCGACGCTATGTCGGGCAATAACGTGCGACGTTTCATCCTGTCTTGTGTACTGTCGCTCGGCTGCGCGTTCGCGCTCTGTCTGAATGCCGCCAGCGCGGCCTCCAACGGGAGCGAAGCAAGCGCGCCGCACGATGAAGACAAGTATCAAGCCTATGTCGAGAAAGTCGCCCAGGCGACAAGAGATGATGCTGTTGACCGCATACCGCCCCAATATCCCCCGTCCGGCGACGCGTTCGAAGAGCTTGTGGCCGCCGCGCCAGAGAACATCGATTTTTGCATTCGCTATCTAACGGAAGGAAGGGAGGGCGGGCGCATCGCCCTCTATGCGATGTATCAACTCGATGTCGATGACTATGTCGTGCTTATAAGAAAATTGGTGAAACTGTACCGCAGTGGCCTGTTACCCGAACTCTCATTAGCAGGAGCGATATATTATCGCTATTCTCTTGTTGCCCGTGATCATTACGATCATCCGAAAATTCAGGCACTTTTCAAGGAATTGGCGGCACAAGACTTTCCGGACCATATCAAGTGGGAAATTAGATATATCCGTTCTGGTGAGGGGTTTGCGAAGAAGAGATGGCGGGATTTTGATCGGGAGTGCTCGCGCTGGTCGGAGATACGATCGATCTCAGCATGCGTTTCGCTGGCGGCGGAGATATTGAGGGTCTATGCGGTCTCTTTGGCGACGCGGTGATCAGAAGGCGTCTTGATGGCGCAGCCGCTTACGCTTGAACAGTTGTGGGGCCGAATGCCAACTTCCTCGGTGTTGGAGAGAGCGAAAAGATCGAGAGCGTTGCTGCAAAGATGATGGGTAAAAATCAGCCTGGTGGTCTGCTGGTTTATTCGTCGTTACGAGCCTTAGCATGCGGCGCGCTCGAATATGGCTCTTGCTATGCTTCGGATGCCTCTTCGGTTGCTGTCCAGAAATCGCTGCCGCCGAACCATCTAGTCGTAAGGCCGACGGCTCGTATGACGCTAGGAGTGATAGGGCTTTGCTGGATCGGCTCATGACCTCCGACCCACAGGACTGGTGTGCAGTCAGTTCCTGTCCTCGACCCGCTCCCCCTGAATCATCCGGCAGCGGTGCAGCGAGTAATTATGAGGGATACGCGGACAAGGTTGTTGCCACGGACCAGAACCATGAGCGTGTTGGGGTTTCAGTCTACGAGTGGCTCGGCATAAATAGCTTCCAGCAACTTGTCGATGCGAGCGCCAGGAACCCCGATTTCTGCATCCGATTTCTCTCGGAGAAAAAGTACTCAGAACGCCAGAGACACGTAGCAATTCTGTCGATGTATGGGCTTTCGATTGATCAACATGTGGTCTTCGTCAGGAAACTGATGAAATTACGTGACCAGGATTTGATATCTCCCGAGGAGCTCACGAGCGCCATGGTGCCTCGTTTATCGACGATGCTGGTTTTGGCAAACTACCAAGACGAGGGCATTCAGTCGCTTCTGAACGAGCTGGAAGCGCGGGATGATATTGGTCCTTCTCCCAAGTCCCGGATACGGAGCATTCTTTCGGGTGAGGCGCTTGAGGAACGTCGATTATTTGATTTGGAATGCTGCTCGGTGCGGCAATGAGCTGCTCCCGGTTCGGTGGACACCGGGCCAATCCCGACTGCGACAGAATCTCTTGCCAGCAAGGCCAAATGGAAGAGATGGAGTCAAAGCGCCCCTGCGCTACGCTGTTGCGCCCCACGAATTGCTTGAGCGCTATCGCTCCGACCCGGCATTGTTTCTAGGGGGCGCTAGGGATGGACAGGCAGGTATTGCCGTGCGGTTGTCATTTCAGCCGCTCCCGGCGCTCTGCAATCTGCGCAACGAATAATTGACACGTCGGGCAACTCACCGATACATTTTCATCGTCGCAACAATTGAGCCCGCACCGGAAAATCCGCTGCGGGCTTTTTCAATCGGACAGGCCGCTGTCGGCCAATACGCTGCCGAGCGCGCCGGAATTGGCCACCGCAGCGAACTGAACTCGCAAATAGCCAGGGCCACCCCCACCGACAGACCGGCGCCCGGCGAAGGCGATGGGCAAGCCGAACCGGAAGCGACACTTCCGTGCCATCGCGCAAGCCATCCTTCGAGCACTTTGCCTTCAGGCACTTAAAGCCAACCCAGCCCTCTCCGCGAGGTGCGGTCGCGCACGGGCTCACCCGAAGCTGTCCGCAATATCTGTAGGTCATGATCAATGCCCGATTACTCTCTGGTGCCGGTGGACCATCAGCCGGACTTCGATGACTACTCGCTCGTTCCCGTTGACCACGATCCGTTCGCCGCGGACGACATCATTCAACGGACAAGGACGCAACCGGCAAGCCATGCGCAAACGGATGCGGGTTTCGATCGGCCGCCGTCCGTTCCGCAAACGCCGGGGTCCGCGCCGCCACACTCGATTGCGGCGGGGGCCGCTGACTTCTTCAGGTCCATCCCTCGCGGAATCGCTTCTGGCCTGAATAGTGCGGGGAGCGCATTGGCTCGCGCCACGCAGGCCGAAATGGGGCAAGACGTGGACGCGCCGACTCCAGCACAGGGGATGGACATTCTTGAGAAGAATGTAACCGGACCCATGCACAGGCCGGAAGGCCGGGCGGGCAAACTCGGTGCATCTGTCGGGGAATTTGTCGGCAATCCCGCTTCCTATGTCGTGCCCGGAGGATTGCCGTTCAAAGTCGGAGCGGCTGCGCTGGGGGGCTTGGGGAGCGAAGCTGGCGGTCAACTTGGTGAGGGAAGCTCGCTGGAGCTGCCTCTCCGGATTCTCGGCGGCCTGGTCGGTGGCCTTGGTGCCGCCAAGATAGCACCTGCGAGCAGGGTGAGGCCGCCGACGGGTGCAGTTGAAGACGTTCCAGGCGCTGGGCTTCGTAACCTATATCACTACACCGACGAGGCTGGTCTGAACGGCATCCTGAATGAAGGAAAGCTAAATCCTTCTCTGAAAGCCCGAAGACCACGCGATGTGAAGTATGGCAACGGTCAGTATCTTACCGATATTGAGCCCGGCACAATGGAGCCGGAAAAGCTTTCGGTGGCCCTCGTACAAAATCCCCACCAAGTGAAAAAATTCACTCACTACCTCGAAATCAACCCGGCCGGTCTGAATGTCGTTGAGGGCCGGTCCGGCGTTTATGTTATCCCAAACGAAGGACCGTTGGATTTGAACAACAGGATTATCCGCAGCGGAAAGGTGTCCGACCAATGACCTATCTCAAAGTGAAGTGGATTCACGCGTACCCCGATCAACCGGTCCTGATCTACAGCGAGTTGGATCACGAACGTTGGGAGCTTCGTAAGGTCGAAATCTTTTCCGACGGAAGGATCTGGTATGCCGATGCTGAAGTTGAGGTCGGGGACACGGGCCTTGGTCAGATGCCATTGCCGTCCGTTGAAGAGATCGCCGCCGATCCCCAGTTCGTGCCGGAAGTGATATCAAAGGCCGAGTTCGAAAAAATCTGGGCAATGGCGACGGCGTGAACTGGTTTCGCCGCTGCACGGCAATTAAGCCCGCATCGGAAAATCCGCTGCGGGCTTTTTGAATCGGATGGGCCGCTGTCGGCCAATACACTGCCGAGCGCGCCGAAATTCGCCACCGCACCGAGCCGATCTGGCTGATAGCCAGGGCCGCCCCACCGACCGACAGGCGCCCGGCGAAGACGATGGGCAAGCCGAACCGGAAGTGACGCTTCCGCGCCATCGCGCAAGCCATCCTTCAAGCACTTTGCCCTCAAGCACTTGCCTTCAAACATCCAAAGCCAACCCAGCCCTCTCCGCGAGGTGCGGTCACGCACGGGCTCGCCCGAAGCTGTCCGCAATATCTGTAGGTGACGATCAATGCCCAATTACTCTCTGGTGCCGGTGGACCATCGGCCGGATTTCGTTGACTACTCGCTCGTTCCCGTTGACCATGATCCGTTCGCTGCAGATGGCGTGACTCAACAGGCGCAGATTCAACAGCCGCCGACACCTACTCGACCAACGCAGCCACAGCCGCAAACCCAGTCGCAACAGCCTGCGACAGGAGCCGGTCAGCCCGGCGTCAACGGGCCGGCGACTGGCAACAGCTCCAGCGGATCGGGTGGCATCGCCGGCATCAAGCGTTTCGGCGGCGACGAAGGTGGTGACTATCCGAGCCGCAATGCGGGGATCGGCTTCGAAAGCGCGGAGAGCGCATGGGATGCTGCCCTCAAGGAAATGAAAGACCTTGGTGCCCAATATTACCCGGAAGAGACCAAGAGGAGGGGCTTTATCCCGGAGCTGGGCGTCGAAACCTTCAAACGCAACGGACTATACTACTACGATCAGATAGCGCGCGGGTACCAAGAGGGAGCGCTGGGCGGTGGCGTGGGGTTTGGCGATAGCGGTGCGGTCGCAAGAGGGCACATGCATTGGGATAGTCAGGATGAAAGTGATGGAGATAGAGCCAACGCGCGCGCTTACACTCAGCAAGTTCCAGATTACAATGCATGGGTTGGATCTTGGTATGGGTACAAAAAGTATTGGCATAACGGCAAGCCAACGGGGCGCGGGATGCCGGATTGGAACCGATACAAATATTGAGGCCTGTCGATGAAAACAGTCGCGCTCGCTGGAGCTTTATCGCTTCTACTTGCCAGTTCAACGTTATGTATCGCGAACTCCAGTCCCTGGTGCGCAGCGGATGTTGCGATCTTGAATTTCAAAAATTACAAAGGTCAAGATCTTGCAAAGATCGAGCTTCGTTCCCTCAAAGCGGTTTGCGATCGTAACCCGGGAAAGGAAGGGTTTGGCGCAAACCTGGAACGCTCGATGCGCATCGAACACAATGGGCAATGGACTGACGTGCCGAAAGCGTGTCTGTCCGGTTTTTCTTTTGCGGTGGAGGGGCTGGCGCTATCGGGTGACGATGCCGGTCTGGGCATACTTCTTATTGGAAAATCGACGGACGACGACAAGCGTGTAAAACGCTCGATATTCAAATTGGACGATGGGATTTCCTGCTATCAGATAGAGCGCTATCCGAATGTCGACGATCAGGATCACGAAATTAGGGAGTACAATAGGGACTTACAGTAGGTGCGCCCGGAGACCGACTCGACACTCTGCGCAAGCGCTTCAGTGATCCGAGTTTCTGCCGAAATGGGGACATGATCCGCATCGCAGGGGAAGACATGGAGAGGTCTTATGAGGCTTCTTAGGACCGGGATACTCGCGCTTTCGCTAACCGTGACGGCGACCGTTGGGCTGGCTGCGGATTACGAAATTTTCGCTGAGTTTGCGACTGTGGAGACTGGGGTAAACCATTATGCCGTCGAACGCCTCGACCACAAGAACGGGAGGCTTCATCACTGCACCGCAGTCCTCGACGCCGAGACTAAGCAATTAACCGGTCAATGCACCGAGAGGCCCGGCTTTCCGGAGAAAACGACCGGCATTAACGTACAGGGAGGGATTTCAGACATTTTTGGCGGATTGCCGGTGTTAGGCTCTTGGAAAATCGATCCGACTACCGGGAAAACCGAGTTCTGTATTTCAGACCCTGGTCAGTGCGTGGAGGTAACTCCGCAATAGACTTGGATAGGGCCTTGATGCCAATCGGCCTTACTGCTCCAGCAACAATTTGCCGTTGGCATATTCGAAGCGCTTCAGCTTCGACAGGAAGGACAGGCCGAGCAGGTTTTCCGACAGCGCCTCATCCGGCAGCACCAGGGCGTCGACGTCGCGCACGGTGATGCCGCCGATCTCGACCATCGCGATGCGGGCGCGTGCGGCCTTGATGGTGCCGTTGGCGGTGGTGACGCGCGAGGTGTAGTCGCCCGGCACCGGGCGCAGCCCGAAGCGCGCGGCCGAGGTCTCGTTCAGGGCGACCACGGAGGCGCCGGTGTCGACCATGAAGTTGATGCGCTGGCCGTCGATCCGGCCGTCGGTCGCGAAGTGACCGCGCGGATCGGGCGTAATGCTGAGCGTCCGGGCGCTGGCCTGCGCCACCGTGACGGCCGGAGCGATGGTCTGCTTTGCGGTCGTCGCGGCGGCGGGCGACATCTTGCTGGCCATCTGGGCCATGAAGGTGCCCAGCCCGATCAGGATGGCCGCGAAAATCATCAGGTTACGCATGACACCATACTCGGAAAACCGAACACGCAATTTCACCACGCCGCCCGCCCCGCCGCGAGCGAGGGCGGCAGCACGAGGCTGCCATTTTGACGAAAAGGATGAGCGAAGGGTTAATGCGAGCCCGGAGAGGCGGCCGAATGACATCGGCCGCCCGATTTGCCGGCTTCAAGCAGCCTTCTAGGCCGTCCTGGCGACCGGGCTCGGCATCGCCACGCGCAGCGCGTAATAGACCGCGCCGGCGATCGCGACACCGAAGAACCAGCCATAGACCGCCCACCAGGCCGGCAGGATCGAGGTGAAGTTCGGCAGCACCGACGAGAACAGGGCGCCGACCGCGGCTGCGATCAGTGCGCTGACGTTCCAGCCGTTCTGGAAGCGATACTCGCCGTGCTCCTGGTACAGCGCCGGCACGTTCACGCGGCCCTTCGCGATCAGATAATAGTCGACCATCATGATCCCGTAGATCGGCCCCATGGTGGCGCCGATCAGCCCGACGAACGAGGCGGCGCTGCCCTCCCAGGGCGCAAACGGATACAGCGCCAGCGCGATCAGCGCCGCGATGTAGCCGCCCTTCTTGAAGTCGATATGCCGCGGGAACACGTTGGAGAAATCGAACGCCGGCGAGACGAAATTGGCGACCACGTTGATGCCGAGCGTCGCGACCGCAAAGGTGACCGCGGCGAGCAGCGCCAGGAACCAGCTGTCGAACTTCGCCGAGATCTGGTCGGGATGCAGCAGCACCTCGTGGTAGACGTTGAACGCCGCGATCGTGGTGACGCCGGCGACCAGCGAGAACAGGATCAGATTGACCGGCAGGCCCCAGATATTGCCCTTGCGCAGCGCGTTGACGTCAGGCGCGTAGCGCGAGAAGTCGCAGAAGTTGAGATAGAGCGCGGCGAAATAGGTGATCCAGGTCGCGGCGACGGCGCACAGCGCCGGGAATGAGCCGGGCACGCCGGGCACGCCGGCCTCCTTGGTCTTCTCCAGCAGCACGTCCTGCGGGATCGGCGCGGTGAGCGAGATGCCGCCGGCCGCGATGCAGAGATAGATCGCGAGGATCAGCATCATCAGCCACACCGCAGGTCCGGCCCAGTCCTGGAAGCGGCGCACCGTCTCCATGCCGCGCTGGATGATCAGGAGTTGCAGCGCCCAGATCACGACGAAGCAGATCACCTCGAGCGTGGAATGGCCGAGCATGTGGCTGGACTGGTGGAACGCCTTGAAGCTGTCGATGCGCGTCAGCAGCGCGACGATCGCCCCTGATGCCGCCGCGGTCTGCGCGCCGTACCAGAAACAGGCGACGATGGCGCGCACCAGCGCCGGGATGTTGGCGCCCCACACGCCGAACGAAGCCCGCGCCAGCACCGGATAAGGCACGCCGGTCCGCACCCCGGCATTGCCGACCAGGCTCATCAGCACGAAGATCACCAGCGAGCCGATGCCGATCGCCAGGATGAAATTGACGAAACTGCCGCAGAGCAGGAACAGGCTGGCGGCGAGATAATAGCCCCACAGACTGTGGACGTCGGAAGTCCAGACGTTGAAGATGCTGAAGGCGCCCCAGTTGCGTTCCCTGGCCGGCGCCAGGTCTTCGTTGTACAGCGACGGCGATGCGTTCTTGATCTCCACGACGGCCTCCCCAATTGCGAGCCCGTGATCCCATCCCAGCCCGCAAATCTAATCACCGTTTGCTGGCGCTCGCCAGCGGAAGAATTCATTCAGCTCGTCATCCATGGCCGCGCTCGCTTCACCTCTCCCCTTGAGAGAGGTGAGCCACGTCCGCCGGCAACTCAGGTGCCGCGCGGCTTCACGCGCCTGGTCGGCAGCGCGCTGGCGGGATCTTCCGGCCAAGGATGGCGCGGATAGCGGCCGCGCAGGTCGGAACGGACGGCGGCATAGCTGCCGCGCCAGAAGCCGGGCAGATCGCGCGTCACCTGCACCGGCCGCTGCGCCGGCGACAGCAGTTCCAGCACCAGCGGCACCGCGCCCCTGGCGATCGAAGGATGGGTGTTGAGCCCGAACAGTTCCTGCAGCCGGACGGCAATGGTCGGGCCCTGCTCGGCCTCGTAATCGATCGCAAGCTGCGTTCCGGTCGGCGCCTCGAAATGCGTCGGCGCCTCGCGATCGAGCCGGGCGCGCAAATCCCACGGCAGCAGCGCCATCAGCGCGTCCGACAGGTCACCGGCCGACAGATCCTTCAGCGCGGTCTTGTCGTAGAGCGCGGGTACCAACCAGGCGTCGGCGCGTGCAGCGAGCGCGGCGTCGGACAGATCAGGCCAACTGTCGTCCTCGGCCTTGCGCAGGAACATGACGCGGTCGCGCCATTGTTTCGCTTGCTTCGACCACGGCAGGCGGTCGAGACCCACAGCGATCAGGCCGTCGGCGAACTCCCGCGCGGTCTCGGCAGATGGCTTGAGCGGCATCGGCGATTCCGAGAACGTGATCGCATGCAGCGAACGGCGGCGGCGCGCGCGCAGTGCCATCGCGCCGCGGTCGAACGTCACCTCCTCCACATTCTCGATCTGGTCAGCGAAGCGCTGCTCGATCTCGTCCTGGGTGATCGGCGCCGCCAGCAGGATGCGGCCGCTCGCGGCCGTGCCGGTCAGCTCGGCGACCGCGATATAGGGTAGCCGCGCCAGCGCCGCGGTCTGCTCGACCGCCGCGCCGCGGCCGTTAGCGAGCACGAAGCTGCCATTGCCGCGGTTCTTCGCGACCCGGTCCGGAAACGCGAAAGCCAGCATGACGCCGGTCGAAAGGTCTGCGTTAGGGACGCGAGAGCGGTAGGGCTCCCCTCCCCCTTGCGGGGAGGGGTTGGGGAAGGGGGTGGCCCCGGGAGAAACTGCCCGTGTGGCCCCCTCTCCCCGACCCTCCCCCGCAAGGGGGGAGGGAGAAGTAAGTGCGTCCTCGTTTGCCTTCACCTGCGAGGCCCAGCGCGCGGCCATGCTGCGCGCGCTCGAGGCACGCGGCGAGCGGTCGCGGCGGAACTGGTCGAGCCTGACGTCGAGATCGACGCTGTCACCGCCGAGCCCGCGCTCGGTCAGCACGGCGGCGATCTCGGCCGCCTCCTCGCTCATGCCGAAGCGGGCGGAATCCACGATCATGCGTGCCAGCCGCGGCGGCAGCGCCAGCGCGCGCAGGCTCTTGCCTTCCTCGGTGATGCGGCCGTCTGCGTCGAGGGCGCCGAGTTCGGACAAGAGCGATCTCGCTTCCTTCAGCGCCGGTCCCGGCGGCGGATCGAGGAAGGCAAGGCCTGCGGGATCGCTGACGCCCCATTGCGCGAGGTCGAGCACCAGCGATGACAGATCGGCGGAGAGGATCTCGGGCGCGGTGTAGGCCGGGAGCGACGCGGTCTGCGGCTCGTCCCAGAGCCGGTAGC
The DNA here is from genome assembly GCF_053474805.1 of Bradyrhizobium sp. WCU1. NCBI lineage: Bacteria > Pseudomonadati > Pseudomonadota > Alphaproteobacteria > Hyphomicrobiales > Nitrobacteraceae > Bradyrhizobium > Bradyrhizobium sp. WCU1. Next base: position 4,012,135 of record NZ_CM130280.1, on the reverse strand, counting down.
ACACCCCGGGCTCGATACGGCCGGCGCGGCCGCGGCGCTGATCGACCGCGGCGCGCGAGGCCCGCACGGTCTCGAGCCGGGTCAGCGCCGTGTCAGGCTCGTAGCGCGGCACCCGCGCGAGGCCGGAATCGACCACGATGCGCACGCCCTCGATGGTCAGCGAGGTCTCGGCGATCGAAGTCGCCAACACCACCTTGCGAATGCCCTTCGGGGCTGGCGCGATGGCGCGGTCCTGCACGGCGGCATCGAGCGCGCCGAACAGCGGCACGATCTCCACTGAAGCGTCGTGCACGCGCTCAGCGAGGAAGGTTTGGGTGCGGCGGATCTCGGCTGCGCCCGGCAGGAAAGCGAGCACCGAGCCGGCATCGGTACGCAGTGCGGTCGCGATCGTCTCGGCCATCTGCCGCTCCACCGGCGCGTCGACCTTGCGGCCGACATAGCGGGTCTCGACCGGAAAGGCGCGGCCCTCGCTCTCGACCACGGGCGCATCGCCGAGCAGCTTTGCGACCCGCGCGCCGTCGAGCGTTGCCGACATCACGAGGATGCGCAGGTCCTCGCGCAGGCCGGTCTGCGCGTCGCGCGCCAGCGCAAGGCCAAGATCGGCATCGAGCGAACGCTCGTGGAATTCGTCGAACAGCACGGCGGCAATGCCGTCGAGCTCGGGATCGTCGAGGATTTGCCGCGAGAAGATGCCCTCGGTGACGACCTCGATCCGCGTCGCCCGCGACACCTTGGAGCCGAAGCGCACCCGATAGCCGACGGTCTCTCCGGGCCGCTCACGAAGCGTCTTGGCCATCCGCTCGGCACTGGCGCGTGCAGCGATGCGGCGCGGCTCCAGCACGATGATCTTTTTGCCTTTGGCCCAAGGCGCGTCGAGCAGCGCCAGCGGCACGCGCGTGGTCTTGCCGGCGCCGGGCGGCGCGACCAGCACGGCGGCGTTGTGGCGATCGAGCGTGCGGTCGAGCTCGTCGAGCACGGCGTCGATCGGCAGCGGGCTATCGAATTGGTGCGGCAAGGAGTCTCATCGCGGCGGCGCTCGGCCGGGCTTGCGTCCTGTGGTTAACGAACGTCGGATTCTCTTGGGATTTCCAAGCCTCTTAGACCATTCGCCCGGTCCAGGGAACCGGGGACAGGGCCGACGTTCGCTGGCACATCCTTTGTATTGATAAAGGAGAAAGCAACCGATCGGGCCGATGATGGCGCCGATCACGCCGAAACGGGACAAGGATGGCTACAAACGGCACAGTCGCTGCGACAGATCGTTCCACCGGGAGCGTGAGCGCGCGTGTCGATTGGGTCGATTATGCCAAGGGCATCTGCATCATCATGGTCGTGATGATGCACTCGGTGCTGGGGGTCGAGAAGGCCGCCGAGCAAACCGGCTTCATGCACTATGTCGTGATGTTCGCAAAGCCGTTCCGGATGCCGGACTTCTTCCTGATCTCGGGGCTGTTCCTGTCTGTGGTGATCGACCGCGACTGGCGCACTTATCTCGACCGCAAGGTGATGCACTTCGCCTATTTCTATGTGCTGTGGGTGACGATCCAGTTCGGCTTCAAGGCGCCGTCGCTGGCGGCCGAGACCGGTTGGGCCCAGGTCGGGCTGCAATATCTCGAGGCCTTCATCGAGCCGTTCGGCACGCTGTGGTTCATCTATCTGCTGCCGATCTTCTTCGTCGTCGCTAAGCTCACCCGCAATGTCCACCCGCTCGTCATCTGGCTGATCGCGGCAGCGCTGGAGAGCGCGCATGTCACGACCGGCTGGACCGTGATCGACGAGTTCTGCGCCCGCTTCGTCTATTTCTTTACCGGCTATGCCCTGGCCGGTTACGTGTTCGCGCTGTCGGACCGCGCGCGGGCACGGCCTGCGCTCGCCCTGCCCGGGCTTGGGCTGTGGGCCCTCGTCAATGGCGGCCTGGTTGCGCTCGGGGTCAGCGAATGGCCGGTCGTCTCGCTGGCGCTCGGCTTTGCCGGCGCCTGCGCGATCATCGTGACCGGCACGCTGCTGGCGCGGGCGCAATGGCTCGGCTTCCTGCGCTTCTGCGGCGAGCACTCGATCGTGATCTATCTGGCCTTCTTCCTGCCGATGGCCGCGACCCGCACGGTTCTGCTGCGGTTCGACGTCATCCCCGACATCGGCCTGATCTCGCTGATCGTTACCGCGGCCGGCGTCGCCGGTTCGCTGCTGATCTGGCGGCTGGCGCTGGCGGTACGGGCCAATTTCCTGTTCGAACGGCCCGACGCGTTCTGGATTGCCCCGAAAAAGGCATCGCCCGCTTTGCAGGCGGCCGAATAGGCCCAGGTAGTGCCGAAAGTCATAAGCCGGATTCGTTCCCACAGCGGCCGGATTCGGCCGCTGCTATTTTCCGTGCATTGAAATGACAGGCTTTTTGCCCGCGAATGTTTCGTCGTTCGGCCGGCGACGAAACAATTCTCCCGGTCATGAAACCATTTTCCGCTTTTGGCGCAGACATCCGGAAACCGGCGCTAACTAGCTTTCTCTCAACGAACCGCCGCCCAACGGCGAACTGGGAGCCTGTCATGCCGAACGTCATCGCCATTAACTCTGCAGCCGAGAAGCATATCGACGCTGCTCGCGCGACCTCGGATGAAATGCTGCTCGCGCGTATCGCCAAGAACAACCGCACCTCGATGCACACGCTCTATGCCCGTCACAACGTCCGGGTTTACCGCTTCGTGCTGCGCATGGTGCGCGACACCACCATGGCCGAGGACCTGGTCAGCCAGGTGTTCCTGGACGTCTGGCGCACCGCGGCCCAGTTCGAAGGCCGCTCGCAGGTCTCGACCTGGCTGCTCTCGATCGCCCGCTTCAAGGCGCTGACCGCGCTGCGCCAGCGCAAGCACGAGGACATCGACCAGGACGACGTGCTGGAGATCGCCGACGGCGCCGATACGCCGGAAACCTCGCTCGATCGCGCCACCACCAGCGAGATCCTGCGCGCTTGCGTCGCCAAGCTGTCGCCGGCGCATCGCGAGATCATCAACCTGGTCTACTACCATGAGAAGTCGGTCGAGGAGGCCGGCCAGATCATCGGGATCCCGCAGAGCACGGTGAAGACCCGCATGTTCTATGCCCGCAAGCAGCTCGCCGATCTCCTGCGGGGTGCCGGCGTGGACAGCGTCGCGGCATAAAGCGAAGCAGATACAGATAGTTAAGGGAGATCGAGGAACCCGGGCAATTGTCCACGAAGCCAAAAAAGTTCGGCGACGAAACAATTGAAACAATCGACGACATCACCCGGAAAAACACGATCCCTATACCCATATCCAACGACGCAACCCCAACCCAAGTGACTGACTCAGTTTCGAGACTTCCCTAGTTCTAACCTCCCAAGTAAACCTCCAACGACCCGGCCGGGATGCCCCCCAGCCGGGTCGCTCTGTTTTCGGCGCGTGGTCGTGAGGCCGATCACGGCACGTCTCACACGGACGTGACGGCGCTCCGCCGTAACGGCCGGACCGTCCTTTCGAAGACCATCATGCGTACCCGGCACGGCCCTCTGGCGCGCCGGGACTTCTGATGGACGGATGACGATGCTCAGCCTTGCCCCTGCCCTTACCCTGGCCCTGCTTGCCGGTGTCGCCACCGTCGCCGCCCCTTGCACCCTGCCGATGCTGCCGATTCTGCTTGGGGTATCGATAGGCCAGACCGGCAAGGCGCGGCCTGCGATGATCGCGCTCGGCTTCGTAATGTCATTCTCTGCGGTGGCATTGCTGCTGAGCGCGATCACGCGCGCCTTCGATTTCGATCCCAACCTGCTGCGCACCGGCGCGGCCGTCCTGCTCGCCGGCTTCGGCCTGCTGATGATCTGGCCGGCGCCATTCGAATGGCTGTCGATCCGGCTCAGCGGTGCCGCGGGCAGCCTCAGTCAGGCCGCGCCGTCGCAGAGCCTGTTCGGCGGCTTCGTGCTCGGCACCACGCTTGGCCTGGTGTGGACGCCGTGCGCCGGCCCGGTGCTCGGCTCGATCCTGACCATCGTCGCGACCTCTGGGGATACGGCGTGGGCGAGCCTGCAGCTCGTCACTTACGCGATCGGCGCCGCGATCCCGATGCTTGCCATTGCCTATGGCGGGCAGGCCGTCACCACCCGCGTGCGCAGCATGGCGCGGATCGCGCCGCGCCTGCAGCAAGGCTTCGGCGTCGTGATCATCGGCTTCGCCGCGCTGTCCTACCTGCAATACGACACGCTGATCGTGGCGTGGCTGACCCAGTTCTATCCCAACGGCCAGATCGGCCTGTGAGCTCACAAGGAGAGATCGATGTCCCTGCGCTTGATTGCTGTATCCGCTCTGGTCGCCGGCCTTGGCCTCGGCGGCGCCGTGATCCCCGGCCTCTGCACCGAATCCGACGCGCCGGCGCAACCGGTGCCGCGCGCGGTCGCCATGACCACCGAACAGAGCCAGACCGCGCCCGAGTTCGCCGGGATCAGCAACTGGTTCAACTCGCAGCCGCTGAAGCTCGCCGACCTGCGCGGCAAGGTCGTGGTGGTGGATTTCTGGACCTATGGCTGCGTCAACTGCGTCAACACACTGCCGCACGTCACCGAACTTTATTCAAAGTACCGGGATCGCGGCCTCGTCGTGATCGGGGTCCATACGCCTGAATTCCCGTTCGAGCATTCGGCCTCCAATTTGCAGGCGGCGCTGAAGCGGCACGGCATCCTCTATCCGGTGGCGCAGGACAACAATTCGCTGACCTGGAACGCCTACCACAACGAGTATTGGCCGGCGCAATACATCATCGACCAGAACGGCAAGATCGTCTTCCAGCATGCCGGCGAGGGGCGGTACGAGGAGATCGACCGCACCGTCGCCCGGCTGCTCAACGCCAATAGCTGATTAGACAATCCGCCCAGTGTTGTCGTCACACCTGACGTGGTAGGGTCCACGTCAGGTCGACGGCAGGTGGTGGATCATGTTCGAAGGCTGGGATGCGGTCGTACTCGCCCGCGCGCAATTCGCTTTCACGATGTCGTTCCACATCGTGTTTCCTGCATTCTCGATCGGACTTGCGAGCTATCTCGCGGTGCTGGAGGCGCTTTGGCTGATCACCAAGCGCGAGGTCTACATCAACCTGTTCAATTACTGGCTGAAGATCTTCGCGGTCGCGTTCGGCATGGGCGTGGTCTCCGGCATCGTGATGTCCTACCAGTTCGGCACCAACTGGGCGTCCTTCGCCGACAAGACCGGGCCGGTGATCGGCCCGATGATGGCCTATGAGGTCTTGACCGCATTCTTCCTCGAGGCCGGCTTCCTCGGCGTGATGCTGTTCGGCCTGTCGCGGGTCGGCCCGCGGCTGCATTTCGTGGCGACCCTGATGGTCGCGATCGGCACGCTGATCTCCGCGTTCTGGATCCTGTCGGCCAATTCCTGGATGCAGACCCCGGCCGGTCACGCGGTCAATGCCGACGGCCAGTTCGTCGCCGCCGACTGGCTCAAGGTGATCTTCAACCCGTCCTTCCCCTATCGCCTGGTGCACATGGTGCTGGCGGCCTACCTCACCACCTCGCTGGTGGTCGGCGCGGTCGGCGCCTGGCACCTGCTGCGCGACCAGCATCTGGCGGGGGCGCGCGTGATGTTCTCGATGGCGATGTGGATGGCGACGCTGGTGGCGCCGATCCAGATCCTGGCCGGCGACCAACACGGCCTCAACACGCTGGAGCACCAGCCCGCCAAGGTGATGGCGATGGAAGGTCACTTCCAGAGCCACAAGGACGGCGCGCCGCTGATCCTGTTCGGCTGGCCCGACGAACGCGATGCCAAGGTGAAATACGCGATCGAGGTGCCGAAGCTGTCGTCGCTGATCCTGAAGCATTCGCTCGACGCACCGCTCGCCGGCCTCGACACGGTGCCGCGCGAGAACTGGCCGCCGGTGCCGATCACGTTCTGGGCGTTCCGCATCATGGTCGGGCTCGGCTTCCTGATCATGGGGCTCGGCCTGTTCAGCCTGCTGATGCGCTGGCGCGGCATGATGTACCAGTCACAGCTGCTGCATCGCTTCGCGGTGCTGATGGGCCCGGCCGGCTTCATCGCGGTGCTCGCCGGCTGGATCACCACCGAGACCGGGCGGCAACCGTTCACGGTCTACGGGCTGCTGCGCACGACGGATTCCGCCTCGCCGCTGGCGGCGCCGGCCGTGGGTTCCTCGCTGATCGCCTTCATCATCGTCTATTTCGTCGTGTTCATCGCGGGCGTGATCTACATCCTGCGGCTGATGGCGCAGCCGCCGCATCCCGGCGAACAGGGCCCGACCAAGGACCTTCCCGCCCGCGCGGCCGGCATCACGCCGGCGGCAGGCGCCGCCGTGGAGGGCGCGCGATGATCGACCTGACCACGATCTGGGCCTTCATCATCGCCTTCGCCGTGTTCGTCTATGTCGTGATGGACGGCTTCGACCTCGGCCTCGGCATCCTGTTTCCGCTGTTCCCGCAAAAGACCGATCGCGACGTGATCATGAATACCGTGGCGCCGGTGTGGGACGGCAACGAGACCTGGCTGGTGCTCGGCGGCGGCGGCATGATGGCGGCGTTTCCGCTGGCCTATGCGGTGCTGATGCCGGCGCTCTACACCCCGATGATCGCGATGCTGCTCGGCCTCGTATTCCGCGGCGTCGCCTTCGAATTCCGCTGGCGCACCCAGAAGGCGCGCAACAAATGGGATCTCGCTTTCGCCGGCGGCTCGCTGGTGGCAACGCTGGCGCAGGGCATCGCGCTCGGCGCCATCCTGCAGGGCATCCATGTCGAGGGACGACACTATGCCGGCGGCTGGTGGGACTGGCTGACGCCGTTCAGCGTCCTGACCGGCATTGCGCTCGTGATCGGCTATGCGTTGCTCGGCGCGACCTGGCTGGTGATGAAGACCGAAGGCTCGCTGCGCGACCGCGCCTACCAGCTGAGCTGGATCCTGCTGGTCGCGATGCTGTGCGCGATCGGTGCCGTCAGCATCGCAACGCCGTTCCTGGCCGTACAGTACACCCAGCGCTGGTTCGCCTGGCCCAACATCGTCCTCACCGCGCCGGTGCCGATCGCGGTCGCCGCAGTCACGGCGCTGTTGCTGCGCGCGCTCAGCAACAGGAACGACCACCAGCCGTTCTTCCTGACGCTCGCCCTGTTCGCGCTGTCCTATGCCGGGCTCGGCATTAGCATGTATCCGTACATCGTGCCGCAGAGCATCACGATCTGGCAGGCGGCGGCGCCGGCCAACAGCCAGATCTTCATGCTGTTCGGAGTCTCGATCCTGGTGCCGCTGATCCTCGGCTACACCGCCTGGGCCTATTGGGTGTTCCGCGGCAAGGTGCGGCCCGGCCACGGATATCATTGATGCCGCCCGATCCCGGTCAGCGGCCGCTCAGTCAGCGCCTGCTGTGGTTCGTCGTGCTCTGGCTCGGCGGCGTCGGCACGGTGGCGCTGGTCTCGTTCGCGTTGCGGCTCTGGATCGCGCCGAAATGAGGCGGCCCGCGCCGCGCGCCGCCGTCCCCGACGACAAAAAACGGAAGCATTACAGTGATATAGTGTGACGCCCGCCCTAAACTTGCCATCAAGCTGCCGCTGAGATTTGATGCTTCCGAACCTGATTTGGGTGGAGCAACCATTGGCTGCTTGCCAACAAGGAGAGCTTTGCATGACGAAACTTCGTCACCTGGTCTGGATGTTGATTGCCACAGGTGCGCTCGTGCTGTCGACGTCGCAGGGCTTCGCCCAGAGCCGCCCCGATGCCGACGAGCCGGGCCTGATCGCCGACGACAGCTACCAGCTCGATCCGGAATGGCAGAAGCAGGTCGTGTACTACCGGACCAACGAGGCGCCGGGCACCATCATCGTCTCCACCGCCGAACGCCATCTCTATCTCGTGCAAGGCAATGGCCGCGCGCTGCGCTATGGCATCGGCGTCGGCCGCGACGGCTTTCAGTGGCAGGGCCTCGTGACCATCACCCGCAAGGCCGAGTGGCCGGATTGGGTGCCGCCGCCGGAAATGATCGCCCGCCAGCCCTATCTGCCGCGCTTCATGGCCGGCGGCCCGGGCAATCCGCTCGGCGCCCGCGCGATGTATCTCGGCACCACGGTGTACCGCATCCACGGCACCAACCGGCCCGACACCATCGGCACCGCGATCTCGTCCGGCTGCTTCCGCCTGGTCAACGCCGACGTCGCCGATCTCTACAACCGCGTTCCCGTCGGCACCAAGGTGATCATCCGCCAGAAGCCCGAACTCTGATCCCGACCCCGCCTTCGATATCCGACCCGCTTTTCCCCCGATCATTCGCGAGAGAGAACCCATGCGTACATTTCGAGGCGGCCTGACGATCGGGCTCGCGGTCGCCGCGCTCGTTGCGGCCGCCGCCATCACCTATGAGCGTTACGACACCCGCACGCTGAAGCGCACCGTCCGCCGCGGCGACGTGCTGTGCGGCGTCAACAAGGGCCTGCCGGGCTTCTCGATCCCCGACGACAAGGGCAACTGGACCGGCTTCGACGTCGACTTCTGCCGCGCGGTCGCCGCGGCGATCTTCGACGATCCGTCGAAGGCGAAGTTCGTGCCGCTCGATGCCAGCGAACGCTTCAAGGAGCTGCAGAACCGCAAGGTCGACATCCTCTCGCGCAACTCCACCTGGAGCATGTCGCGCGAGACCAATTACGATCTCTATTTCCCGGCGGTCGCCTATTATGACGGCCAGGGCTTCATGATTCCCCGCGCGCGCAACATCGATTCCGCGCTCGACCTCAACGACAGCAAGGTCTGTGTGCAGGCCAACACCACGACGCAGCTCAACCTCGCCGACTATTTCCGTGCCAACAACATGAAGTACACGGAGATGAAGTTCGACAAGCTAGACGATGTCGTGAAGGCCTATGATTCGGGCCAGTGCGACACGCTGACCTCGGACGCCTCGCAGCTCTATGCGCTGCGGCTCAACCTCTCCAAGCCGAACGACCACACCATCCTGGCCGACATCATCTCCAAGGAGCCGCTGGCGCCGGTGGTCCGGTTGCGCGACGACGACTGGATGATGATCGTGAAGTGGACGCTCTACGCCATGATCAACGCCGAGGAGCTCGGCATCACCTCGAAGAACATCGACGAGGCGCTGAAGTCGAAGAAGCCCGAAGTGATGCGGCTGGTCGGCACCGAAGGTTCCTATGGCGAGGATCTCGGCCTGACCAAGGACTGGGCGGTGCGCATCATCCGCCACGTCGGCAATTACGGCGAAGTCTACGACCGCAACGTCGGCGCCGATTCCAGGCTGAAGATCCCGCGCGGCATGAACCAGCTCTGGAACGCCGGCGGCGTGCAATACGCACCGCCGATCCGGTGACGCTATTCCGTCATTCCGGGATGCGCCGATAGGCGCAGGCCCGGAATCCATCAAGCCGCAAAGCTGGTGGCGCCATGGATTCCGGGCTCGCGCTTCGCGCGCCCCGGAATGACAATCAGTACCCTTTGCCGCTCGCCAGCTGGTCGGTGTGGAAATTGCTGTCGCCGAACAGCTCCTGGCAGACCCGGGCGCGCTTCATGAAGAAGCCGATGTCGAACTGGTCGGTCATGCCCATGCCGCCATGCATCTGCACGCCCTCCTGCACAGCCAGCGTTGCCGTGGTGCCCGCGCGCGCTTTTGCCACCGCGACCGCATGCGCGGCCTTGTCGAGATCGGTATCGAGCGCCTGCAACGCCTTCAACACCGCGGCGCGGGTGATCTCGATATCGATGTAGAGCTGGGCGGCGCGGTGCTGCAACGCCTGGAATTCGCCGATCGCCTTGCCGAACTGCTTGCGCTCCTTGAGATAGGTCACGGTGCGGCCGAACACCTCGTCGGAGAGACCGACCATTTCGGAGGCGACCGCACCGCGGCCGATATTGAGCACGCCCTCGAGCAGCCCAAAGCCCTGATCGACCTCGCCGAGCACGCTGTCGGCATTGACCTCGACATTGTCGAACACGATCCGCGCCGCGTTGTGCGAATCGACCATCGCGGTGCGCTCGACCGCGAGCCCCTTCGCCTTCGGATCGACCAGGAACAGCGTCAACCCGTTCCTGTCGCCGGCGCTGCCTGCGCTGCGCGCGGCAACGATCAACAGATCGGCAGTGTGGCCATCGACCACGAAGGCCTTGTCACCCGACAGCTTGAAGCCGTTGCCGGCGCGCACAGCCTGCAATTTGGTCTGCAGCGGACGATGCTTGGCGCCTTCATCGATCGCGAGCGCCGCGAGCAGCGAGCCGTTGGCGATTTTGGGCAGATGCTGCGCCTTCTGCGCCTCGCTGCCGCCGCGCGACAGTGCGGAGGCCGCGAGCACCGAGGTCGCAAGGAACGGCGACGGCATCAAGGTGCGGCCGATCTCTTCCATGACGATGCCGGCCTCGACGCAGCCGAGCCCGCTGCCGCCGAACTGGTCCGGCACCAACAGGCCGGAGAAGCCCATCTCGGCAAAGGTTGTCCAGAGCTCGCGCGAGAAGCCGGTCGCGTCCTTGTTGTCGCGCAAGGACCGCAGATGCGCCACCGGCGCCTTGTCGCTGATGAGACCGCGCGCACTGTCGCGCAGCATGGATTGTTCTTCGGTGAGGACGAGGGCCATGGAGAATCCGATCTAACGTTCGAAGCTGATATGTCTAAGTTCGTCATTCCGGGATGGCCCGAAGGGACAGGCCCGGAATCCATAACCACGATCTGGGGTTATGGATTCCGGGCTCGCGACTGCGTCGCGCCCCGGAATGACGGGTGGAAAGACCGCGTCACGCCCCCGGCAGATCGAGGATGCGCTTGGCGACGATGCCGAGCATCACCTCCGAGGTGCCGCCCTCGATCGAGTTGGCCTTGGTGCGCAGCCAGGCGCGCGGGCGGGCGCCGCCTTTCGAGCGATCGCTCTCCCATTCCAGCGCGTCGATGCCGCCGGCGGACATCAGGATCTCGTAGCGGCGCTTGTTGAGCTCGGTGCCGTAATATTTCATCGCCGAGGAGAATGCCGGATGCGACTGCCCGGCCTTGGCGAGATCGACCGCGCGCTCCGCGGCCGCGGCGAGCGCCGCTTCGTCGACTTCGAAATTCGCGATCTGGCTGCGCAGCTGCGCGTCGTCGAGCCTGCCTTGCGCATCCGCGCCGACCGAGTCGGCGGCGATCTGGCCGAGCGGACGGCCGACGCCGCGCTCGCCCATGCCCGAGATCATCGCGCGCTCGTGCTGCAGCAGGTACTTCGCGACATCCCAGCCGCGATTGACGGTGCCGACGACATGCGACTTCGGCACGCGGACATTGTCGAAGAAGGTTTCGCAGAACGGCGAATAGCCGGAGATCAGCAGGATCGGTTTGGTCGACACGCCCTTCGAGGTCATGTCGAACAGGATGAAGCTGATGCCGTCGTGCTTCTTGGCCGCAGGATCGGTGCGCACCAGGCAGAAGATCCAGTCGGCATAGTTGGCGTAGGAGGTCCAGATCTTCTGGCCGTTGATGATGTAGTCGTCACCGTCGCCGACCGCGCGGGTCTGCAGCGAGGCGAGGTCCGAGCCGGCGTTCGGCTCGGAATAGCCCTGGCACCAGCGGATCAGGCCCGCGGTGATCTTCGGCAGATGCTCCTTCTTCTGCTCCTCGGTGCCGTATTTCAACAGCGCCGGCCCGAGCATCGAGATGCCGAACGAGGTCAGCGGCGCCCGCGCGCCGATCGCCGCCATCTCCTGGCGCACGATCTTGGCTTCCTCGCCGTCGAGGCCGCCGCCGCCATACTCCTTCGGCCAATGCGGCACGGTCCACCCCTTGTCGCGCATCCGCTCGAACCAGACCCGCTGCGCGTCCGACGAGAATTTCGCATTGCGGCCCCCCCAGAAGGTGTCGCCATCCGAGGTCATCGGTTTGCGCATCTCGGCCGGGCAGTTCTGCTCCAGCCAGGCGCGGGTCTCTGCGCGGAATTTCTCGAGGTCAGCCATGGTGCGTTTCCAGTCAAATTCGACGAATTGGATTCGACCTTAGACCTACGCAGCCGCCGAATTCAATATGCCTCGCGGCCGCGCCATGCTCTGGCGTCGCTACTCACCTTGCGCGATCGGGTGTATCGCCGAGACGGGGTAACGGTTGAAAAACAAGAGGAAACGGACATGCGGCTGAAACTGCTTTCGCCTAGCGAAATGAACGCCGCCCAGAAAGAAACCTACGACGAGTCGATCGCCGGCAAGCGCGGCGCGCCACCGGCGCCGATGATGGCCTGGCTGAACAGTCCGGAGATGGCGCGGCACGCCACGCGGCTCGGCGAGGTCTTGCGCTTCGACACGATCTTTCCGCCAAAATTGTCGGAGATCGCGATCCTCGTCACCGCGCGGCACTGGACCGCGCATTACGAATGGTATGCCCACAAGCGCCTCGCGCTGAAGGGCGGGCTCGATCCGAAGATCATCGAGGACATCCGGGTGCGCCGGACGCCGACCTTCGACGACCCCAAGGCCAGGATGATCTACGACGTCGCCAAGGCACTGCACGAAGGTCACGGCCTGCCGAAGGCACTGTATGACGAGGCGATCGAAGTGCTGAGCCAGCGCGGCCTGGTCGAGGTGATCGGCCTCTGCGGCTACTACACGATGGTCTCGATGACGCTGAACACGTTCGAGTTCCAGCTGCCCGGCGGCGAACTGTCGGAGCTCTGCTAGATCCGGCCGGAAGTGGCGCCATCCGGAAACGCTGCGTTTCCGGATGGATTGCTCCGGCCCCGGCAAATCCGCACTATATCAGGCGGCGAAGCCTTGCCGCTGACGGCAGGGCGTTGATGCCACCGGAGCCAGCTCATGCCTGAAAATCCCCCCATCGTCGCGGGCACGCGGATCGGGCATGTCCACCTCAAGGTCGCCGATCTCGAGCGCGCGCTCGGCTTCTATTGCGGCGTGCTCGGTTTCGAATTGCAGCAGCGCCTCGGGACCGATGCGGCCTTCATCTCGGCCGGCGGCTATCACCACCACATCGGCCTCAACACCTGGGAGAGCAAGGGCGGCCGCCCGCCGCCGCCCGGCACCACCGGCCTGTTCCACACCGCCATCCTCTATCCGACCCGGCCGGCGCTCGCTGACGCGCTGCATCGGGTGCTGTCGGCCGGCATCCAGCTCGACGGTGCCAGCGACCACGGTGTCAGCCAGGCGCTCTACCTGCGCGATCCCGACGAGAACGGCGTCGAGCTCTATTGGGACCGCCCCGAAGCCGAATGGCCGCGCAGCGCGGACGGCAAGCTCTCGATGTTCACGCGACGGCTGGACCTCGAGGATTTGCTGAAGCAGCGGGCGGCATAATTCCGCGACCCGATAATTCCGTAGCTCGGATGAAGCGAAGCGAAATCCGGGATCTCGTTTCGCGGGGGCATATCCCGGATTGCGCTCAGCTCCATCGGGCTACCAGGATGACGACAGCCGCCCGATCCAGCCGGCCGCGTAGAGCCCGCCACCGAACACCGCATGTGTCACGAGACTTTGCAGCCGCGCGGCCCATGGATGGGGCGTGCGGCTCGCGGCAATGCCGGCGCCCATTGCGGGCTGCATCACCAGGAATGGCGCGGCCACGCTGCCGATCCCAACGAGCAACGCCGGACCGATGGTCGGCTGCCGCGCCCAATCGAGGCCGAAGATCGCAAGCAGCAGCCCGGCGAAGCCGATCCCTATCAGATAATGCGCGATCCATCCGATCACCCGTTCGCCGGTGACCTGCGGCGAGGCGGCGATGCGATCGTGACGCAGGCGTCCGGATGCGAGATGGCCGAGCCAGCGGCCGACCAGGGCATAGTCCAGCGACGGGACGCCAAGCAGATGCGCGCGGACCATCCCCCAGATGTCCATCACAATGGTCGCGCCGGTCCCAATCAACGCCGCGCTCGCCAGGTATTCCACGGCGTCAGCCATGAGCAGCGCCGTTCCGGCATTTGAGCTGCTCGTCGTCGACCTGCGATGCGGCATCCATGCTTCTTGATCCTGCTTGCTGCCTGCGGCGGGCAGGCGATAGGCTGCACACTGCCAGTTCAAGTGAACTTGAGGTCAAGAGGCGTGAGGGACATCGACATCGCGGAGGTTGCGGAACAGTCGGGCGTGCGTGCCTCGACGTTGCGCTTCTACGAGGAGAAGGGGCTGATCGCCTCGCATGGACGGCGCGGGCTGCGCCGCCTGTTCGATCCGGGCGTGCTGGACCGGCTGGCGCTGATCGCGCTCGGCCGCGCCTCCGGCTTCTCGCTCGACGAGATCGGACGGATGTTCGCGCCTGACGGCAGGCCGCGGATCGACCGGAAGATGCTGGCGGCCAAGGCCGACGAGCTCGACCGCACCATCCGCCGCCTCAACGCGATGCGCGACGGCCTGCGCCACGCCGCCGTCTGCCCGGCGCCGAGCCACATGGAATGTCCGACCTTCCGCCGCCTCCTGCGGGTCGCGGCGGCCGGGAAGATGGAGGCACCGAAGAAGACGAAGAAGTCACGTCGAAAATCATAACCGGCGTTGCTGGCTTCGGCCGCGGGTCATGATCGTCACCGCCGCGATCAGTTCGAGGCCGATGCAGCCGTAGAACGGCAGCGTGTAGCTGCCGGAGAGATCGTGCAGCAGCCCGATCACGCCGGGGCCGAACGCATAGGTGATCTGGTTGATGGCGGTGATCAGGCTGACCAGCACGCCGAACGCGCGCGGATCGAATTCGCGCTGCACGATCAGCGCCGGCAGCGTGATCAGATTGCCGACCGAGAAGCCGAACAGCGCGCAGGCCGCGATCTGCACGACGTCATTGTGCACGTTGATGATGAGAGCCAGCGCGATCGCCTGGCTGACAAAGGACAACGCCGACGCCAGCCGCTGGTTGAGCTGGTCGATCACGAAGGAGAAGGAGACCCGGCCGACCACGGCCATCGCGGTCAGCAGCGCCATTGCCACCGTGGCGCGCTCGCGGCCGATCACCTGGTCGAGATAGGCGATCAGATGCACGATGAAGCCGACCTGGGCGAACAGCACCAGCGCGAAAGCAATCGAGACCGAAAGGAAGCGGATGTCGCGCAGTGCCCGGGCGCGCACCTGCGTCGCCGACGGCGCATCGGCAGCCGCTGAAGTCACCGCGTGCAGATGCGCCGGTGGCCGCCCGACGAAGATCAGGATGACCGGCACCATGATCACGACCAGCAGCCCAGCTGCCGCGATCATCGCGCCGGAGAAGCCGAATGCGCCGATCCCGGCGACCAGCAGCGGCACGCCGACGATGCCGCCGAAGCTCGCGCCGTTCAGCGCCAGGCTGATCGCCATGCCGCGCTTCTTGTCGAACCACAGGCCGAGCGTGTTGGTGATGATGCCGAGGCTGGTGCCGGCCCAGCCGACCGCCAGCAGCGCGTCGGCGAGATAGAGCTGCCACGGCTCGCGCACCTGGCCGATCGCGACCGCCGCGACCGCCATCGCGAAGGTGCCGGCGATCAGGCAGCTGCGCGCGCCGAACGCCTTGATCGCCTCGCTGACGAAGGCGACCAGCGCGGCACCGAACAGATAGAAGAAGGTCGTGCCGGACGAGACCAGCGAGGCCGGCCAGCCGTGCTGCTTGTGCAGCTCGGCGACATAGACGCTCTGGCCGTAGAAGCCGAGACCCCAGCCGAAGGTCGCCAGCAGGAAGCAGACGGCGACGATGCGCCAGCCTTCGTAACCGAGCGAGGATTCGTCAGTTCGCGTGGGTGAGGATGCGTCCATTTCTTGCTCTTGCTTCCGACATCGTCAGGACCGGATTATCCGTTCTCACGATGTAAGGAGCCGCGCAAGCCGGTCACTTCGAAACGGATCGAAGTGTCAGCAGCTGGCAGGAGCATGATCCGAAAAAGCGCGAAGCGGCCTTTTGAAGGATCATGCTTGGAAAGCTTCAGATGCTTGGATCCGGGATTTCTTCCAACGCGCGCAATTTCGCCCGCCGCCTGGCGAACGAGGCGAGCGACAGCACGGCAAGGCCGAGCAGAACAGGCGGAAACACCACCCAGTTGACTGCGTTCCAGCCGTAATGCGCCAGCAGCTGGCCGGATGAGAACGAGCCGATCGCCATCATGCCGAAGACGAGGAAATCGTTGAACGCCTGCACCTTGTTGCGCTCCTGCGGGCGATGCGTTTCCAGCACCAGCGCGGAGGCGCCGACGAAAGCAAAATTCCAGCCGACGCCGAGCACGAACAGCGTCGCCCAGAAGTGCGGCGCCGTGATACCCGACAACCCGATCATCGCGGCCACCGCCTCCAGCGCCAGCCCGAGCGCGACGATGCGAGGCGCGCCGAACCGCGCGATCAGCGAGCCGGTGAAGAAGCTCGGGCCGTACATCGCCACGATGTGCCACTGGATGCCGAAATTGGAATCGCTGACCGTGAGCCCGCACATCTTCATGGCGAGCGGCGCCGAGGTCATCACCAGGTTCATCATCGGATAGGCGATCACGCCGCACAGCGCGGCGGCGATGAAACGCGGCTGTTTGGCGATCTCGAGCAGCGGACGGCCGCCATGCAGATCCGCGGCCGCGGGCTTCGGCGCGTCGACCCCCGACAGCACCGCCATCGCCACCAGCGCGACCAGTGCCTGCATCACGAAGGAGAACGCGAACAGATAGGGCGGCCAGATGTCCATGGTCCATTGCACGAGCTGCGGCCCGAGCACGCCGGCGAACACGCCGCCGGCCATCACCCACGACACCGCCTTGGGCCGGAACGCGACGCTGGCGCCGTCGGCCGCCGCGAAGCGATAGGACTGAGCGACGGCGCCGTAGAGCCCGCCGAGGAAGGTCGCGCCGCAGAACAGCCAGAACGAGGAGTGCAGGATCGCGAAGGCGCCGAGCGCGCCGGTGAGCGTGCCGCAGAAGGTGCCGACGATGAAGGCTGTGCGCCGTCCATAGGCGCGCGAGATCGCGCCGGTCGGCAGCGTGCCGGCGGCCAGGCCGAGCACATACATCGAGAGCGGCACGGTGGCGAGCGAGACGCTCGGCGCCAGCGTCGCGCCGACGATCGAGCCGGTGGCGAAGATCACCGCCGAGTTGGCGCCGGTCAGCGCCTGCGCCGCCGCAAGCCGCCAGACATTGCCGCGCGCCCGCGCGTCATCGCTGGTCTCATCCGCTGCTGTCACGTCGATCATCGGCATTCCCGCATCGAAGCCCCGGCGGGAGCCTCCAATCGCCGGCACTATGGAGAGCGGGTACGGGCCGATCAACCGGCGCAAACGGGCGCAGGCCATGCGGGAGGCGCACGCGCGATGGCCTGGTCGAATACTCTCCGACGTCGTCCTGGCGAAAGCCAGGACGACGTCAAGTGTATTCCAACGCGCGTTGCCTATCGCACAGGCTTCTTGCCCGGCCGCTTCTCGGCGCGCAGCGCGCCGGTCTTGTGCACCTTGGAGCGTGGCTCGACGAAGGTTGCTTTCGCGATGCCGGGCGCCCATTCCAGCGCCAGCGAGGCAGCGAAGCCGAAGAAACTTGAGCGGCTCATGCCAATCGAGGCCGCGTGCTTGTCGATCCGCGTGATCAGGCTTTTCGGCAGATAGACATTCACCCGCTCGGACGGATCGGGCGGATCGACGCCGACCATGAAGAAGGCGGCGACATCGGAGCCCTTGGGCGGCACGATCCGCTCGATCGGCGTCGGCTCCGGCAGCGCGCGGCCCTGCTCGGCCCAGCCGTCCACCGTCTGCGCCAGCGCATGCTCGGCGCGCTCGATCGCCTCCTCCTGCGACTTGCCGCCGGCGACGCAGCCGGGAAAATCGGGAAACCATGCCCCGAACGCGCCGCGCGGACCGCGCTCCAGCACAGCCGGATAAAGCCGCCTCTTCATTCTGGCCTCCGTCGTTTAAGTATGCTATTTCACACACCTTGGTGTGTCAAATGACACATGAAGGCAAAGGGAGCGCCGTGATGGACCCGCAAGCCGAACTCCGCATCGTCCGCGGAGCCTATGCCAAGCAGATCCTGGCCGCCGCCAACGTCGCCGATGCGCGGCTGACCGCGGCCTTTGCCGCCATCCCGCGCGAGGACTTCGTCGGCCCGGGACCTTGGCTGATGCTGCGGTGGTGGAACGGCAACTACATGCCGACGCCCGATGCCGACCCGGTCTATCTCTATACCAACGATCTGGTCGCGTTGCTGCCCGAGCGTCGCCTCAACAACGGCCAGCCGTCGCTGCATGCCTATCTCATGCACCAGGCCGCGCCAGCGGCCGGCGAGCATGTGGTGCATGTCGGCACGGGCACCGGATACTACACAGCTCTGCTCGCGCATCTGGTCGGACCATCCGGCCGCGTCACCGGCATTGAATATGACCCGGAGCTTGCAGCGCGCGCCAGCGCCAATCTCGCTCCTTACGAGAATGTCGCGATCATCGCGGGCGACGGCACGCAGGTGGAGTTCGGGCCGGCCGACGTGATCTACGTCAATGCCGGCTGCACCCGGCCCGCCGCGCGCTGGCTCGACGGCCTCGCCGAGGGAGGCCGCCTGATCCTGCCGCTGACATCGGATGAGGGCTTCAAGGGTGGCGCGCCGGAACAGGTGGCGCGATCCGGCGCCGTGTTCCGGGTCCGACGCGAAGGCGCAGGCTATCAGGCCGCCTGGATATCGCCGGTCGCGATCATTCCCTGCGATGGCGGTCGTGACGAACGATCGGAAAAAGCCTTGGCCGAAGCCTTCACCCGCGGCGGCTGGCAGAAGGTGACGCGACTGTACCGCAATGCCGACGTCCCCGACGACGGTTGCTGGCTGCGTGGAGATGGATGGTGCTTGGCTTACGATTGAGCCGGAAATCGCCCGACCTGTAGGATGGGTAGAGCGTAGCGAAACCCATCAATCGGCGCCTCAATCAAGCATGATGGGTTTCGCTTCGCTCTACCCATCCTACGCTTGAGCGGCATCCTTCCGCACGAACATCAGGATCAAATTGTTGGCCGGCATCTCGAAGCTGCCGCCAAGCTTCAGCCCGACTTGCTCCGCAAGCGCCTCGACGTCGGCGATGTCGCGCACACCCCACTCGGCGTCGCGCTCGCGCAGCGAGGTGTCGAACACGGCATTGCTGAGCGCTGTGTGCTTGCCGCCGCGCTTGAACGGGCCATAGAGGAACAGCCGGCCGTCGGCGCGCAGGTGCCGCGCGGCGCCGGCGAACAGGCCTTCGGCGACGCGCCACGGCGCGATGTGGATCACGTTGGCGCAGAAGATCGCGAGCAGCTTGTCCGGACCTTTGCCGTCTGACGGCGCCGGCGACCAGGCCGGATCGGACAAATCGATCGGCTGCGGCGGCCGGATGTTGGCGAGCCCGGCGTGGACGCGCCAGGCCGCGATGCTGCGCAGATGCGCGGCATGGAGGTCGCTCGGCCACCAGGTGATGTCGGGCGTCCGGCCGGCGAAATAGACGACATGCTGGCCGGTGCCGCTGCCGGCCTCCAGCACGTCACCGGATTGGCCGGCGAGGAAATCCTTCAGCACCGCCCAGATCGGCTGATGGTTGCGGTGGAAGGCCGCCGCATCGAGCCGCCCATCCGCTTCGACCGGCCGCCCGTCTTTGCCGAACTCCACCACGAACTCCGCCACCGCGCTCTCCTTACGCCTCAACCGCACTCAACCGCACCAACATGGCAGGTGGAAGGCTCAGGGGACCACTCCAGTTCCGGACCACCACGCTGTCATTAACCCCGTCGCAACGCGCCTATTCTCCAGATTGCCAGCCGATGGCCTTTGTGCTTTCCACTCTTTATATTGCGATGGGATCATCGAGATTGAAGCCCGGGAAACGTCCTTGATCGCCACTTTCTCCAAGCCAGCCTTCGTTCTGGCGCTGCTGGCCGGCACTGCTATGGCTGCGTCCGCGCAAGCCCAATCCGCCGCCGAAGGCCAAAAGCTCGCCTTCGACCGCGGCAAGGGCAATTGCCTGACCTGTCATGTCATCAAGGGCGGCGAGCTGCCCGGCACGATCGGCCCCGAGCTGACTGGCCTCAAGGCGAAATACAGCCGCGACGAGCTGATCGCGATCGTCACCGATGAGACCAAGCGCAACCCGCAGACCGTGATGCCGCCGTTCGGCCGCAACCGAATTTTGAGCGAGAAGGAAATCGACGCGGTGGTGGACTTCCTGCAGACCCTGTGACGCCGCGACCGCTTGAGGAGATTTCGATGAACATTGCGACCAACGAATATTCCGAAGCGCGCCGCCTGCTGCTGAAGGGCGCGGGCGTCGCCGCACTGGTCGGCCTCGGGGTGATCCCGTTCGACGTGCCGCGGGCGCTCGCCGCCGCCAACGACAAATATCCGGAAGATGCGTTCAAGCAGAAGACCGTGGCGGACGCGATCAAGGCGCTCTACGGCAAGACCGCCGAGCCTTCGGACAAGGTCAAGATGGACGCGCCGGAGATCGCCGAGAACGGCGCAGTGGTACCGATCTCGGCCACCACGACGCTATCAGGCGTCACCTCGATCTCGTTCCTGGTGAGCGAGAACCCGATCTCGCTGGTCGCATCCTACAAGATTCCGGACGGCACGCTGCCGAGCGTCGGCAACCGCATCAAGATGGCCAAGACCAGCAACGTCGTGGTGCTGGTCGAGGCCGACGGCAAGCTCTACAGCGCGACCAAGGAAATCAAGGTCACCGTCGGCGGCTGCGGCGGCTGATCGCACGCTAAACAACAAGGAAGCAAACCGATGGCATCGAGCATTCGCGTGCGCGCCACCTCGAACGGCGACACCACCGAGGTGCAGGCGCTGATCCAGCATCCGATGGATTCCGGCTTCGTCAAGGACGCCAAGGGCGAGATCATCCCGCCGCATTTCATCCAGGTGCTGACTTTCGAATATGACGGCAAGCCGGTGTTCGTCGCCGACTGGGGCGGCGGCGTGTCCAAGGACCCCTATGTCAAGTTCGCCTTCAAGGGCGGCAAGAAGGACGGCGAACTCAAGGTCAGCTGGGTCGACAACAAGGGTGCGACCGACGCCACCACGGCGAAGATTCAATGACGCGGCGCCTCGTAATCCGCGCCGCGTTCGCCGCGCTCACGCTCGGCGTGCTGGCGCTCGCGCCGGCACGCGCGGCCGACAGCGTCGATCCCACCGCCGACAAGGCCGCGTTCCAGAAATTCTTTACCACCAAATTCCCCAAGCTGAAGCTCGAGGATTTCGTCAACGGTCCCTATTCGATGAACGAGGACCTGCACAAGCAATGGGAAGAGAAGGAGCAGTTTCCGCCCTACGAGTTCTCGCTCGAAGCCGGCAAGGAGATGTTCTCGACGCCCTTCAAGAACGGCAAGACCTACGCCGACTGCTTCCCGAACAAGGGCATCGGCATCCGCCAGACCTATCCCTATTTCGACGAGAAGGAAGGCAAGGTCGTCACGCTCGAGCTCGCGCTCAACCGCTGCCGCGAGGCCAATGGCGAGGCGCCGTTCTCCTATGTGAAGGACGACATGGCGGCGCTCACCGCCTACATGGCCTTCACCTCGCGCGGCAAGCCGATGGACATCAAGATCCCGAACGATCCGCGCGCGCTTCAGGCCTACCAGAAGGGCAAGGAATATTTCTATACCCGCCGCGGCCAGCTCAATTTCTCCTGCGCCACCTGCCACATCCAGAGCCCGGGCGAACGGATCCGCGCCGAGGTGCTGGCGCCGGCGCTCGGCATCTTGAACGCGATGCCGATCTACCGCTCGGAATGGTCGGGCATGGGCACCACCAGCCGCCGCTTCACCACCTGCAACAGCCAGATCCGCGGCGTGCCGCTCGATCCGCAGGACGACGAATACCGCAACCTCGAATATTATTTGTCCTATGTCAGCAACGGGCTGCCGATTTCGGGGCCGGGAGCACGGCCATGAGGACGGTCATGCGAGCCATCTTCGCCGCATCGGCCCTGCTGACCACAGCCGGGAGCAGCGCCCTTGCCGCCTCCGAGGCCGATTACAAGGCGGCCTATGCCGCGGCTGAAGCCGCCAACAAGGAAGCCGGCTCTCTGCGCAACCAGTGGACCACGACAGCTTCGACGCTCGCCGCCGCAAAAAAGGCCGGCGAGGCTGGTGATTTCGACACCGCAGTCGCCCAGGCCAAGGAGGCCGAGGCGCTGGCAAAGGCATCGATTTTCCAGGCGACCAGCGAAAAGGAACGCTGGAAGGACATGGAAGTTCGTTAAAGGCGCGCAGGCCACGGGCCGCGCGGAGAGAGCGATGATCATCCGCCGCCGGGATTTCCTAAAGACTTCGGCCGCCGCGACGCTTGTGGCCGGCCTGCCCCGCCTTGCCCGCGGCGCCGATACCGCGAGCGTCTACGACCTCGAACGCTTCGGCAACGCCCGCATCCTGCATTTGACCGACACCCATGCGCAGCTGAAGCCGGTGTTCTTCCGTGAATCCAGCGTCAATCTCGGCGTCGGCGCGATGGCCGGCCAGCCGCCGCATCTGGTCGGCAAGGCATTCCTCGACCGCTTCGGCATCCGGCCCGATAGCGCCGACGCCTATGCCTTCACCTGTGTCGAGTTCGAGAAGGCCGCCGGACGCTTCGGCCGGCTCGGCGGCTTTGCCCATCTGAAGACGCTGATCGACAAGTTGCGCGCCGATGTCGGCGAGAAGCGCTCGATCCTGCTCGACGGCGGCGACCTCTGGCAGGGCACCGGGCTTGCCAACGCCATGAACGGCGCCGACATGGTGGAGGCCGCCAACCTGCTCGGCATCGAGGCGATGACCGGGCATTGGGAATTCACCTATGGCGAGCAGGTGCTGCGCGACAATCTCTCCCGCTTCAAGGGCGAGTTCCTGGCGCAGAACGTATTCCTGACCGAGGAAGCCGCGTTCAACGACGCCAAGGCGTTCGATCCCGCCTCGGGGCGGGTGTTCAAGCCGTCTGTTATCAAGGAGATCGGCGGCCATCGCGTCGCGATCATCGGCCAGGCCTTCCCCTATGTGCCGATCGCGCATCCCAAGCGCTTCACGCCGGACTGGACATTCGGCATCCGCGACGACGAATTGCAGAAGCTGGTCGACGGCCATCGCAACAACGACAAGGTCGAGGCGGTGATCCTGCTGTCGCATAACGGCATGGATGTCGACCTCAAGCTCGCCAGCCGCGTCACCGGCATCGACGTCATCCTCGGCGGCCACACCCATGACGCGATCCCGATCCCGATCACGGTGACCAATGCCGGCGGCGTCACGCTGGTCACCAATGCCGGCTCCAACGGCAAGTTCATCGGCGTGCTCGATCTCGACCTCGCCAAGGGCAAGGTCGCCAATCTCCGCTACCGCCTGCTGCCGGTGTTCGCCGAGCTGTTGAAGCCCGATCCCGCAATGCAGGCACTGATCGACAAGATGCGCGATCCGCATGCCGACGAATGGAGCGACAAGCTCGGCACCGCCGACCGCCTGCTTTACCGCCGCGGTAATTTCTCCGGCACCGTCGACCAATTGATCTGCGACGCGCTGCTGAACGAGCTCAACGCCGAGATCGCGCTGTCGCCGGGCTTCCGCTGGGGCCTCACCACGCTCGCCGGCCAGCCGATCACCATGGAGGACGTGCTGTCGGAGACCGCGATCACCTATCCCGAGACCTACCTCGCGACGATGACCGGCAGCCAGATCAAGGATGTGCTGGAAGACGTCTGCGACAATCTGTTCAACGCCGATCCCTATTATCAGCAGGGCGGCGACATGGTGCGCGTCGGCGGCCTCGCCTACACCTGCACGCCCACCGAGAGCGTCGGCAAGCGCATCTCCGAGCTGAAGCTCGGCAACGGCAAGCATCTCGAAGCCGGCAAGCATTACAAGGTCGCGGGCTGGGCTTCCGTCAACCAGCAGAACGGCGCGCCGATCTGGGATGTCGTCGCCAGGCATCTACGCGCCGGCCGGCCGCCGAACCGCGAAGAACCCGGCGTGACGTTGAAAGGCGTCGAGGGCAATTTGGGCATTGCGAGGCACGGATGACGCGGCGCGCGCTGATCGCGGCGTTCGGCTGTGCTCTGATCGTGCTGGCGATGCCGCTCGCCCGCGCCCAGCTCGCGCCGTTGCAGGACAAGCCGTTCGCCGAGCACAAGGTCGTGCTGCAGCTGTCCGACAACGATCCGAGAAAGCAGGGCCTCGTCCTCAGCGTCGCCAGCAATCTGATGAAGCACTACGACCCCGACAAGGTCGCGGTCGAGATCGTCGCCTTCGGCCCGGGCATCGAGCTGCTGAGGCCCGATAACGCCAATCGCAAGCTGGTCGAGAGCCTGGTCGCGCAGGGCGCGCGGATCGACATCTGCCTCAACACCGTCGACACCATCGAGCGCGACACCGGCAAGCGGCCGGACTACATCGCCGCCGCCACGCCGGTGCAGGTTGGTGTCGCACAGATCCTGCTGTTGACCGAGAACGGCTACACGCTGGTGCGGCCGTAGGAATCCCCCAAAGCGAATACCCGTCATCGGAAAGAGCCGGGTTGTCGCCCCTTCAAGACGCGCGACGCGCTGCCCAGGATGACGCTGGATCTAGGGGTGCGGGCCGGGCGCCGCGGGGATGTATTTGCTTTGAATCAACCATATTTATGGAATAATATGCTTCTAATGACTTGAATCGAAGAATAGGTAAGCCGCCATGATCTTTCGTCAGCTGTTCGACAGCGTGTCCGGCACCTACAGCTATCTGCTCGCGAGCCGCGCCGGCGGCGAGGCGCTGATCCTCGATCCGGTGCTGGAAAAGGCCGACCGCTACTGCAAGCTGCTGCAAGAACTCGACCTCCGGCTGGTGAAAGCCGTCGACACCCATCTGCATGCCGATCACGTCACCGGCCTCGGCGAACTGCGCGATCGCACCCAGTGCATCACCATCATGGGCGAGCAGAGCAAGGCCGACGTGGTCTCGATGCGCGTCTCCGACGGCGACAGGGTGACGATCGAGGGCCTCTGCCTCGAGGCGATGTACACGCCCGGCCACACCGACGATTCCTATAGCTATCTGATGGGCGACCGCGTCTTCACCGGCGACACGCTGTTGATCCGCGGCACCGGTCGCACCGATTTCCAGAACGGCAGCGCGCGGGCGCAATACGATTCGATCTTCAACCGCCTGCTCAAGCTGCCCGAGGAGACGATGGTGTTTCCCGCGCATGACTACAAGGGCGACACCGTCTCCACCATCGGCGAGGAGAAGCGCTACAATCCGCGGCTGCAGGTGAAATCGATCGACGACTATGTCGAGCTGATGAACAACCTCAATCTGCCGAGCCCGAAGCTGATGGATGTCGTGGTGCCCGCTAACATGCATGTCGGCCTGCACCAGGACGAACTTGCCAAGGAAGGCCTCTCGCTGAACACGCGCGACGCCATCGCAAGCCTCGGCCGGCCCGACGTGCTGCTGGTCGATCTGCGCGAGAGCGCCGAGCGCGCCAAGCACGGCACGCTGGCGGGCGCGCTGCATGCGCCGTATCCCGGGATTTGCGCCACCTTGCAGCCGGGAGGCATGCTGCGCGAAGTCGCCGCCGCGACCGGCCGCCGCGTCGTGTTCTTCTGCGCCTTCGGCGAGCGCTCCGCAATGGCGGTCGCCGCCGCCAAGAAAGCCGGACTGACCAACACCGCCCATATCGAGGGCGGCATCGACGCCTGGAAGAAGGCCGGCGGCCCGGTGGTGATGGGATAGGCGCCTAACCGCGCGCACACATGAATATCACCGTCACTGAGGTATTCGCCTCTTCGGCGAGCCTCGAAGGGCGACGGTCCCGCTCTCTGCACATGTGGAAATGTCCGGGCCGCGCATCCTTCGAGGCTCGCAAGAGCTCGCACCTCCAGCGACAAAGGCGAAGCCTTTGCGCGGGGATGACGGGACCGCTCTACCGCGTCACCCGCTTGAGCTCTTCCGTCAGCCGATCCAGCGCATCGGCCAGCATCACGCCGCCGCATACCGTGAGCCGCTCGGGCAACACGATGCGCTTGCCCTCCGGATAGAAGCGCTCCAGCGCCGGATGCAACAGGAAGGCGCGGCCCTCGTCCTCGGCGTGATTCCCGGCCTCCGACACCAGGATGAAATCCGGCCGTAGTTGCACGATCGCCTCCAGCGAAGCGAAGCCGCCGGCACCAAGCCCGAGCTCGCCTGCGGCATTGGTCAGGCCGGTTGCCGCCAGCAACGAGCTGATCAGGCTACTGTCGCCCGCGACGAAGCCGCGCCGCTCCAGCGGCAGCACGCGATAGTGATGCGCGCTCGCGACCGCCCGCACCTGCGCGACGGCCGCGTCGAGCCGCGCGATATCGGCTTGCGCGCGCTGCGGATGCTGCAGCACGTCGCCCATCGCCCGGATCTGGTCCTTCACCTCGTCCAGCGTGCGCGGCACGGTGAATTCGACCAAAGACAACCCGTGGGCCTTGAGCAAGTCGCGAGTCGCGCGCTTGTCGAACAGGCTGACGACGACGAGATCGGGCTTGAGCAGCAGAACGTCCTCGGCCCCGCCGGACAGGCGCGGATAGTTGCGCGCCTTTCCGGCGGTCCAGGATTGCCAGGCGTCGCGCGAGAAGCGGCTGAGACCGAGGATCTGATCCGGATCGGCCAGCGACAGCACCAGCTGGTCGCTGCAGACGTTCATCGAGACGATGCGTGGTCCGGCGGCGGACGCGGCATTACACGACATGATCCATGTCAGAAACGCGAACACCAGCGCAAGGTGAAACGAAGCGAGATGCCGGCCGCGCCGAAACTGCGCCCCCTCTCCCGCTTGCGGGGGAGGGCTGGGGTGGGGGTTCTCTCCGCGAATCGCATTGTGGAGAGAGCCCGCACCCGCATCGCATCCCTGATGCGATGCGACCTCCCCCGCAAGCGGGAGAGGTGCACCGAGTTCGTGGCAATGCCGGATCATCACACGTCCGCCCACGGCACGATCACTGTCTCGCGCCGAAATTCGGCGCGATAGGCGCTGACCCGGAACACGCTGGCGAGGACGCTCTCCGACAATGCCTCATCAGGCGTGCCCTGCGCCGCCAGCCGTCCCTCCGACAGCACCAACACATGATCGGCGAAGCGCGCGGCGAGCCCGAGATCATGCGTCACCACGATGACCAGCACGCCGGTGTCGGCGACATTGCGCAGCTTCTGCATCACGTCGATCTGGTGGCGCGGATCGAGCGATGCGGTCGGCTCGTCGGCGAGGATCACCGGCGCCTCGACCGCGAGCACCCTAGCCAGCGCTACGCGGCTGCGCTCGCCGCCGGACAGCTCGGTGACGCGGCGATCACTGAATTCGACGACGTCGACCGCCTGCATCGCTCGCAGCACGGCTTCCACATCCCTCGGCGACAGCCGTCCCGGGTCGGTGGCGCCATGCGGATAGCGGCCGAGCGCGACGATGTCCCGCGCCGGCAGCGGCCAATGCACCATGTGCCCTTGCGGCAGATAGGCGAAGCGCTTGGCGCGCTCGCGCAGAGGCAGCAACGCCAGCGCATCGTCGCCGATCCGGATCTCACCGTTCGACGGGATCAGCCCGGCCAGCGCGCGCAGCAGCGTGGTCTTGCCGGCGCCGTTCGGCCCGACCAGCGCGACCAGATGACCCGGGGCCAGCGACAACGAAATATCATGCAGCACCTCGCGACGGCCGAGCGACGCATAGAGACCACTGGTGGTAAGCAATGTCATGCCACGCCCCCACCGAGCGCGCGGCGTTCGCGCATGATCAAATAGAGGAAGAACGGCACGCCGATGATCGAGGTCAGCACGCCGACCTTGATGTCCGAGGTCGACGGGATGATGCGCACCGCGATATCGGCGGCGAGCAGCAGGGCCGAGCCGGTAAGCGCGCTCGGCACCAGAAGCCGCGCCGGATCGTGGCCGATCAGCGGTCGCATCAGATGCGGGGCGACGAGCCCAATGAAACCGATCGTGCCGGTCACGGCAACCGCGCCGCCGACGCCGAGCGCAACGCCTGTGATCACAAGGAGCCGCAGCCGGGCGACATCGACGCCGAGGCTCTGTGCGGCCTCCTCGCCGAGCGTCAGCGTGCGGAAGGCGTTCGCCTGGCTCAGCAGGATGGCGGCACCCGCGACGATGAAGGGCAGCGCCAGCGCCACGTGCTGGAAGCTGCGGTCCTCCAGCGAGCCGAGCAGCCAGAACGCGATCTCCAGCACCACGAACGGATTGCTGGAGAGGTTCATCACCAGGGCGGTCGCGGCTCCCGCAAAGCTCGAGATCGCGAGCCCCGCGAGGATCAGGATCAGCAGCCCGGCATTGCGGCCGGCGATCGCGAGCAGCGCGAACACCGAGCCGAAGGCGGCGATGATCGCCACCACCGGCAGTGCATACGAGCGTACATCGGCAAGCCCCAGCGCGATCACCAACACCGCGCCGAATGCCGCGGATTGCGGCGCGCCGAACAGCGATGGCGAGGCCAGCGGATTGCGCAGCAGGCCCTGCAGCGCCGCGCCTGACAGCCCGAGAATGCCGCCGATCGCGAATGCAAGGATGGTGCGCGGCAGGCGGATCTCGCGCACGATCACCTGCGCCACGTCGCTGCCGCCGCCGAACAGCGCCTCGATCACCGCAAGCGGCGACAACCGCACCGGCCCGATGCCGAGCGAGATCACCAGCAGCAGCGCCACGAGCGCGAGCAGCGCCGCGGTGGCACCCCACCGGCGCCGCGCCGCGACCTCGGCCGCCAAGGCAAACTCCTGCACGCTCATTGGATCCATGCTCTTACAGCGATCGCCGTGGCAGACAAGCGACACTCGACAAAAACCGTGGCCGTGCGGCGATCGCCCGACCGCCGCCGGATTGACTTTGCTGCGCGGCCGAACCCTAGATGAACATGACGGTTCTTTGATGAGATGAAAAGGGAATGCGGTGCGGGGAAACCTCCCCAAGGCCGCGGCTGCCCCCGCAACTGTATGCGGTGAATCCTTCGTCAGATGCCACTGGGAGTCTCGGTCCTGGGAAGGCGACGAAGGGTAACGACCCGCGAGCCAGGAGACCTGCCGTCAGCCGTGGTCACACGCGAGGATGCCGGTCGGGGAGTACAGGCATGAGCTTCACCTGATGCGGCAAGCACATGGTGAGACTGGTTCGCGGTGACGTGCCACTGACGTTACCGAGGTCTCGCCTATGTTCTGCTACCCTGCCCGTCGGCGCCGCGCGCTTCTGCTCGCGTCGACGATGATCGTGCCGTCAATCATCATCTCAGCCGCGCGGGCGCAGCAGGCGCCCGCTCCCGATCAGCTGCCCGCGATCGAAGTCACCAAGCCGGGCGACCAGAATGTCACGCGCGCCAAGCCGGCGGCCGACCAAACACCGGCACCGCGCCGCCCGGCGCCGGGCACCACGCAGAGCAACAACGCGGGCAGCGGAAGCGGATCGGGCGCGACCGGGACCGGTGTAGTCACCGGAACGGGCGACGCCGGTGGCGGCCGCCAGTTCGCCGGTATTGTCGGCTCCTCCTCGACCGTGATCACGGCCGACGACATCGCGCATTCGCCGGTGCAGTCGCTGCCCGAGATTCTCGCGCAGGTGCCGGGCGTGCAGTTGCAAACGCCCTATGGAGGACCGAACGGCGCCAAGACCTCGGTCGACCTGCGCGGCTTCGGCGCGTTCGCCTCCGACAACACCCTGTTCCTGCTCAACGGCCGCCGCCTCAACGACGTCGACAAGGCCGGCTTCGACCTCACCACGATCCCGCTCGATTCGATCGCGCGGATCGAGATCGTCAGAGGCAACAGCGGCGCGGTGCTCTATGGCGACAACGCGGTGGGCGGCGTGGTCAACATCATCACCAAGACCGGCGCTGGCGGTCCACCCGCCACGATCAGGGCCGAGGGCGGGTTCGGTTCCTTCAATAGCCGGATGGCGGCCGTGTCCGCGGCGCTCAATTCCGGACCCTGGTCGACCTCGTTCTACGGCAATGGCATCAAGTCCGACGGCTACCGCGTCAACAATGCGCTCGACCAGCGCAACGCGGTCGGCAGCGTCAACTACACCACGTCGGATCTAATCGCCTTCCTGACCGTCACCGGCAGCGACCAGAAGCTCGGCCTGCCCGGCGGACGGCTGGTCGATCCGTCGATCGGCGTCAACCAGCTGCTCACCGATCGCCGCGGCGCGGCGACGCCGTTCGACTACGCCAACCAGCAGACGGCAAGCGTCACGGCCGGCTTTACCAAAACATTGACCAACGGCGTCGACCTCATCGTCGACGGCGGCTGGCGGCAGCGTGAGACGCAAAGCGGCTTCTTCGGCACAGTGCCGACCATCAGCTTCGCCTCGACCTACAACGATGCGGCGCTGCAGACCTGGTCGCTGACACCGCGGCTCAGCATCAAGAACGTCGCGTTCGGAATGCCGTCGACGATCCTGACCGGCATCGACTATTACGATTCGACGTTCCGCGAGGCGCGCGGCGCCTATCAGGGCGTCGACCCCTTCCACATCTACAACATCGAGCAGCAGACCGTCGCCGGTTACTGGCAGCATACGCTGGGTCTGTTGCCGACGACCGATTTCTCCTACGGCGCGCGCGTGCAGAATACCAACGTCTCGGCGCGCGACCGCTACGACCCGAACGCGCCGTTCGCGTTCGACACGCAGGCCTCCCCGCTCGGCAGCAACGAGACGCAGTACGCTGCACATGTCGGCATCGAGCATCGCTTCACCGACACCTTCTCGGTGTTCGGCCGCGCCGCGCGTGCCTTCCGCACGCCCGATGTCGATGAGCGCGTTTTGTCAGGCCCGGGCTTCGACGCGTTCTTCAACCCGTTGCCGCAGAACTTCCAGCTCAAGACCCAGACGTCAGAGGACGTCGAGGGCGGCTTCCGGGTCAAGACCAACCTGTTTCAGGTGCAGACCAGCGTCTATCTGATGGACCTCGAGAACGAGATCCATTTCAACCCGGTGCTGTTCTACAACGTCAACCTCGACCCCACGCGGCGCTATGGCTCCGAGACCAGCGCATCGCTCAAGGTCAGCGACAGCGTCACGCTGCGCGGCGGCATGGCGATCACCCGTGCCGTGTTCCGCGACGGCATGTGGGCCGGCAACGACGTGCCGCTGGTCTCCCGCTACACCGGCAACATCGGCCTGACCTGGAATATCTGGCAGAACTATCTGGTGTTCGACGCCACGGTGCGGGCCTGGAGCTCGCGCATCATGGACAACGATCAGGCCAACACCCAGAGCCGGATCCCCGGCAACGCCACCGCCGATCTGAAGCTGAGCGGACAAGTCGACCGCTTCTTCTGGTCGCTCAGCGTCAACAACCTGTTCAACGCGCTGTACTACGACTACGCCATCGCGAGCTCGTTCACGGCCGGCCGCTTCTCGGCCTATCCGCTGCCCGGCCGCACCTACATGGTCAAGGCCGGCGCGACCTTCTAGAGCCTGACTGGCGCGGCGGAGTGTGACCGGCCGCGCCATCTCCTCACGTTACAAGCGCCAGGGAACTGAGTAGAATTCCGGCAGATGATTTGACCCGTGCAGAGGAAACGCATGGCCAAGGCAGGAAAGACAAGCAAGGGCGGCGCCACGGCTCGCGACAAGCCCGACGACAAGCCAAAGAAGCCGCCGCCGCCAGCGGCGTCTCAGGACGACGATTACGAGGATGGCGACATCGCCACGCCGAAGCTCGACCGCTACGGCAATGATGACGAGCCGTTGTGAGCGATGAACGATCCATCCCCACGGCGTCCCGGCGAAAGCCGGGACCCATACTCCGCGGCGGATGTTGGGAATGGGACTCGTTGTTCCACCGTCACTCACCAAGGACCGTTCGTGGTTATGGGTCCCGGCTTTCGCCGGGACGACGTGTTGAGGGATCGTGCAAGAAATCCTCCCCCTCGATTGTCCTGATGCTCCCGCGATCGAGCAGGTGCGCGCCGAACCCCCCGCGCGCCAGCGATGCGGCGATCGGCGGCGAGGCCAGCAGCAGCGCGGCCGTCATCCCGAGCGGCACGGCGCTGAGCCAATCGAGCCGGACCGGCGTCAATTCCTCGGCGCTGCCCCGATAGAGGCCTTCACCCGCAGCGATCCGGCCGCATTCCCGGATCAGGTCGCGCCGCGTGCCGTCGCGCGAGGCGCTGCCGAGCAGCGCCTGCATCGCAAGGTGCGTCCGCACACCGGCGCGGCTCTCCCCCAGCGGCGCCGGGGTCTCGCCGCGCGAGACCCGCAGCAAGAGATCGACCAGATCAGTGCCGGACTGGTAGGCGTTCATCGGCTCGACCAGCCGCGGATTGCAGTCGATCAACAGCGGGGTTGCGCTGTCGAGCGGCATGATGACGTCGACCGAGAGCGCGCCGTGCCAGCGAAGATGCGCACCGATGGTCTCGAGATTGGCGCGGATCGCCGGCCGGCTTACGCTCTCCTTGATCGCCTCGCCGCCGCCGACCCCGGCTGCGATCTGCCGGTAGGCATGGAAGCCGACCAGCGTGCCGCGGCAGAACACCGACTGCGCCTTCGCGACCGTACCGGTGATGAGATCCTGCGCCAGCACCTCGCCGGCAAAATCGCCTGACGATTCGAGATCGTAGAGCGCGCGATTGAGATCGCCGGCGTCGCGCACGAACCAGATGCCGCGGCTCGCGGTGCCGACCGACGTCTTGACCACGGACGGAAACTGCAGGCCGTCGCGCAGCTCCTCGGCCGAGGTCACGATCCGGGTCGGCGGCTGCGGCTGGCCGAGTTGGTCGAGCAGCCGGCTGAAGCCGGCCTTGCTGTGCACGGCGCGATAGGAGGCGAAATCCGGCAGCGCCAGACCAGTGCGCGAGGTCAGCCGCGCCGCGGCGCGGGCGAACAGGAAGCCTTGCTCATGGGTCGGCAGCAGCACGTCAAAATGCTGCGACGCCAACAGCTGCTCGACGAAGCGCAGGTAGCCGGCCGGATCCGACCGCAGCGGCGGACAATGGTGGTACTTGCGGACAAAGCGGGAATAGCGGGCCAGGCACCAGCGTGAGGGATCGCAGACCTCGACGTGATGGCCGGCCAACCCCAGGATCGTGATCGCCTCCCGGCCGGAGGTGCTGGAGCCCTCTGACACAAGCACCCGGAGCGGCTTCTTGGCGTCGATCATGGCCGATCATCACCGCAGCCCCGCACTTTGTCGCCGCCTTTAATGCCGCATGTGTCGATCCGGCACGCCCGCGCCGGGGGCAGCCATGCACCTGCGTTCATGGACAATTAGCGGCCAGCCTCTATTTTCTGGCGGCCCTGCCGGGCATTACTTTCATTTGACGCGTTTTCTTCACGCGAACCGGTATCCACTTCGCTTGAAAACGCGCTGGAAGATGGGGTTGTCTCAGCAATGGTCGACATTCTGGCCGCACCGCAGCAAGCGAGAACCGACAGCGCGCTGCGCACCCTGACCGGGATTTCGGTCGCCCATTGGGTCAGCCATTTCCATATCTTCGTGCTGCCGATGCTGTTCCCATTCCTGAAGCAGCAGCTCGGCGTCGGCTATGTCGAGCTCGGTTTCGCGCTGACGGTGTTCGCGGTGGTGTCGGGCCTGACCCAGGCGCCGATCGGTTACCTTGCCGACCATATCGGCGCGCGCAAGATCCTGCTGGTCGGGTTGACCGTCGGCGGCTGTGCGCTGATCGGACTCGGCCTGCATCTCAGCTACACCTCGCTGATCGTCTGTGCCGTGCTGCTCGGCCTCGCCAACAGCGTCTATCATCCGGCCGACTACGCGATCCTGTCGGCCCATATGGATGAGGCGCGGATGGGCCGCGCCTTCTCGATCCATACCTTTGCCGGCTTCCTCGGCGGCGCGGTGGCACCGGCGATCATCGCAGCTCTCGTCGCCTCGATCGGCGGCCACGGCGCGTTGATCGTGGCCGGCGCGGTGGGACCTTTGGTGGCGCTGTTCCTGATCGTGCTCGGCATTCCCGATGCCGGCGCCAACAAGACCAAGGCAAAGGACGATACCGCAGCCAAGGCCAGCGTGATCACGCCGGCGCTGATGGTGCTGACCGCGTTCTTCACGCTGCTGAGCCTGTCGACCTCGGGCATCAACAATTTCGGCGTGGTCGCGCTGATGGGCGGCTACGGCGCCTCGTTCTCGACCGCCAACATCGCGCTGACCGCACTCCTCGGCGCCAGCGCCGCGGGCGTGCTCGCCGGCGGCTATCTCGCCGACTGGACCCATCGCCACAGCCAGCTCGCCGCGGCCTGCTTCGCGGTCAATGCCGTGCTGGTGCTGCTGGTTACGCTGGTGAGCCTGCCGCCGGTGGCGCTGACGCTTACGCTCGGGCTCGCCGGATTCCTCGGCGGCGTGATCGCACCGTCGCGCGACATGATGGTGCGCAACGCCGCGCCTCCCGGTGCCGCCGGCCGCGCCTTCGGCATCGTCTCGACCGGCTTCAACTTCGGCGGCATCGTCAGCCCGCTGCTGTTCGGCTGGATCATGGACCAGCACATGCCGCATTGGGTGTTCGGCGCGTCGGTGGTCTTCATGGTGCTGACCGTGCTGCTTGCGTTGGTCACCGAGCGCAAGCCGCAGGCCTCCGGGTTTACGATCCAGGCGCAGCCCCGTTAGGGCAACCGCACGGATCGCCTGTGGACGCCGGCGTCACCGGCCCCAGAACGCGGGCGCCGTCTTGAACCGCCGCCAGCTCTTGCGCAGCGTTTTCGCCATCGCGATCTGATCGCGGGCCAGCCAGCCGGCCATCGCGCCGATGCCGAGATGAAGTTCAGGCTGGTCGTCCTGCCGGATGGTTTGGAGCAGCACGCGCGTGCTTCCGATGTCGCACACCCGGCCCAGACTGCTCTGCAGCCCGGCGAGCCGCTTCACGTAGCGCTTCGCCGGTGCGTGGGCTGCATAGAGCGGCAGGAAGAACTCCGCCGCATAGCGCAACTTCTTCAGGTTGATCCGCAGATTGTGCTGCGCATGGATATCGAGCCGCCGGAACCGCGCACCACGCTTCAATGTCTTGCGGTGCAAGCGTTCCAGAATGCGATCGGCAAGCACCGGCATCGGTTGCGACAGGATCGCCAGCGCTTCGCTGTCGATCTCGTTGCGCCAGCTGCGGCGCTCCACCAACTGCCCCAGCGAGAGCAGGAAGCGGCTGCAACGGGGATCGGCTAGAACGTCCTGCAAGGCGCCGTAGCTCGACTTCTGGCGCTGTTCGACCGCTTGGCGGAGACCGCCGAGATCGATATCCGGTACCGCTTTGACCAGGCGGGTGATCGTCGTTTCGGCGAAGACGTCCCAATCCCGGGTCTGGCCGAGTTTCCGCATCAGCCATTTGGCTTCGCCGTTGACCGCCAGAAATGCCGGCGATGGAATGTCGCGTCGGAACAGCGCGCAGATCGTCCGCAAGCGCCGCAAAGCCACGCGCATCTGGTGCACGCCTTCGGGATCCGAGCCCTGCTCGGCCACCGCATGATTCTTCAACAGATGATGCCAGCAGGACCCTACCAGCAGCGCGATGACGTCGTCGACCGCAAGCTCCGCGGTGATGCCCGACAACTCGGCCTTCGCCGCGGATGGCGCGACATCGAACGCGAGCGCATAGCCGCGTTCCGCCTTGCTGCGCGTACCAATCTGCAACGGCGCGGCGTCGAGCAACTGCGTTCCGAGATCGAACAGGACGCCGGCATTGCCGCTCTTCAGTTCGATCTCGATTTCCGACAGCACCTCCTGGCGTGCATCGGCCTCGATCGTCCCCTCGTCGAACGCGACTTCAACCGACGCGTCGGGCAGATCGAGTTGTCGCGCGTGCCGGCGCACCTTGGTCGCGAACACCGGCACCAGCGCGTCGTTGCTCAGCGCCGCCACGACATCGCCGACCTCGTCGGCGGGGAACAGCGCGAGGTCGGGGGTGATGCCGGCAACCGGCATCTCCCACTGGCGTCGCTTCAGGGGCTGCCCGTCATCGGGTGGAAGCTTCAGCGTCTGGATGAAGTTCTTGCCGCTGTGTCGCACGCGTAGCGACATGCCCCGCTGAAACAGCAGGCGCTCCGCCGTGTCGTAATACACGGTTTCCAGCCGGTGATATGCGCCGCGGTTGCGCGCATGCTGCACGATACAGGGCGCCTCGCGCAGCTTTTCGAGGCTTCCTTGCGGCGCAAGCAGCTTGAGCTCGAACTCCGCCTGATCGCCATGCCTGACGGCAATAGCAGTCCCTGCATCGGTCACGACCGGCCGCCGTCCATTCAATGATATCGTTCCCCTCATGGTCTATGAACGTTTCATGACAATGACAAGGCATATTGCCGTTATCCCAGCGTGTAATAGCCGTAAAATGTATCAAAAATACCGCTTTAAGTCGCATTTGTCCGGGTTGCCAGCCAAGGGCGAAGGGGCGTGCTACACGGGCGCGCGGCGTTGTTCATTCCGATCGCCGCGACAAAATCTGCTTGAGGTCGGCGTCTCGCTTCTGTCTCGCGCAGGAGGACCAGCGCGTCGTCGGCAGTATCGGCCGGAAGGACCTGGTGCGCGGGCGCGCCCGCTCGGCGGAACAAATTTCCGCGGCATGGTGGCGCGCGATCCAATCGCCGCCAGCGCATTCCAGAGCTTCATCGGCGCTGGTTGACAGCACGATGGGGTCGCCGATGATGCCGGACAATCAAAAAGCAGCCCCGGGATGAAACGCCATGACCTCGACCCCAGACCTCGTGATCCGCGGCGGCACCATCGCCGATGGCAACGGCGGCGAGCTCTATGAAGCCGATGTCGCAATCACCGGCGGCAAGATCGCCGAAGTCGGCAAGGTCTCCGCCAAGGGCAAGGAAGAGATCGACGCGCGCGGCAGGCTGGTGGCGCCCGGCTTCGTCGACGTCCACACCCATTACGACGGCCAGGTGACCTGGAGCCAGGACATCACGCCGTCATCGCAGAACGGCGTCACCACGGCGATCATGGGCAATTGCGGCGTCGGCTTCGCGCCGTGCCGGCCGAGCGATCACAACCGGCTGATCCAGCTGATGGAGGGCGTCGAGGACATTCCGGAGCCGGTGCTTTCCGCCGGCATTCCCTGGGCGTGGGAAAGCTTCCCCGACTACATGGACTGGCTGTCGAAGCGCAGCTTCGACATGGACATCGGTGCGCAACTGCCGCATGCGGCGCTGCGGGTCTATGTGATGGGCGAACGCGGCGCACGCCGCGATCCGGCAACGCCCGAGGACAACAAGCAGATGGCTGCGCTCGCCGGCGACGCGGTGCGATCGGGCGCGCTGGGGTTCTCG
This sequence comes from Bradyrhizobium sp. WCU1, assembly GCF_053474805.1. Classification (NCBI taxonomy): domain Bacteria; kingdom Pseudomonadati; phylum Pseudomonadota; class Alphaproteobacteria; order Hyphomicrobiales; family Nitrobacteraceae; genus Bradyrhizobium; species Bradyrhizobium sp. WCU1. The sequence continues at coordinate 3,975,052 of NZ_CM130280.1, read as the reverse complement.
ACCTCGCGCACGCTCAATCACCGCACCTCGACCGGCGACTACACGCCGACGCTGAAGGCGGGCGAGGACGAACTGACCGCGATCGCCGGCGCGATGCACGGCGTCGGCCGCAGCGTGCTGCAATTCGTGCTCGACCAGAGCACCGTCCACGAAGACCTGCCGATGATGCTGCGGGTCGCCGAGAACACCAAATGCCCGATCTCGTTCTCGGTCGCGCAGGCCGACAAGGCTCCGCGGCGCTGGCGGCAGACCATGGACACCATCAATGAAGCCGCCGCGCGCGGCCTGTCGATCACGACGCAGATCGCGGCGCGGCCGGTCGGGCTGTTGCTCGGGCTGGAATTGTCGCGCAACCCGTTCCAGACCCATCCGAGCTATCGCGAGATCGCGAAGCTCCCGCTGGCGGAGCGGCTGACGCATCTGCGCCGGCCCGAGATACGCGCCGCGATCCTGAGCGAGAGCGCGACGGCGACCGACGATCCGCTGTTCTTCCGGCCGAACTACGACAAGATGTACCTGCTCGGCAATCCGCCGGACTATGAACAGCCGCCGGAGAACGCGCTCGGCCCGCAAGCGCGCCGCCAGGGCCGGCAGCCGGAAGAGCTCGCCTATGATGCGATGCTGACCGACGAGGGCCGCGGCATGCTCTATGTGCCGTTCCTGAACTACGCCGACGGCAACCTCGACGCCGTGCACGAGATGCTGCGCGAGCCGAGCGCAGTGCCCGGCCTGTCCGACGGTGGCGCACATTGCGGCATCATCTGCGACGCCAGCTTCCCCACCTATCTCTTGACGCACTGGACCCGCGACCGCAGCCGCGGCGACAAGCTCTCGATCCCGTTCGTGATCGCAGCGCAGTCGCGCAAGACCGCGCTGTCGGTCGGCCTCACCGATCGCGGCGTGATCGCGCCCGGCTTCAAGGCGGACGTCAACGTGATCGATTACGATCGGCTGCATCTGCATCCGCCGAAGGTGCATTACGATCTCCCGGTCGGCGGCCGCCGCCTCTTGCAGCAGGTCGACGGCTACGACGCCACCATCGTCTCCGGCATCGTCACCCAGCGCGAGGGCAAGGCCACCGGCGCACGGCCGGGCAGGCTGGTGCGCGGCGCACAGGGATTGAACTGAGATAGGTGCGGCAATGCACCCTCCCCTGGAGAGCAGGGGAGGGTGAAGCGTGTGCCTGCCTTACGTCGACGACACCGCGCCCCTGATCGCGCCCGCCGGCTGCGACGTGCCCGTCAGCCGTGCGCGCTCGGTGTTCGGCCACAGCAGCAGCAACCCGAACACGCCCGACCCCACCATGATCGCTGCGTTGATGGTGAAGCCCGTCATGTAGCCGGCCATCACGGCTCCGGCATGCTGGATCACACTGCCCATCACCTGCGGCGCCAGAATGCCCGAGAGCGTGTACAATGCGCCGTAGATCGCGATCATCGCGCCACGCTGCGATACCGGGGTGAACTCGCCGAGCATCGCCGGACACACCACATAGATCGAGCCGCACAGCCCGGAGCCGACCACCAGCAGTGCGATCATCAGCGGGCCGGGCGCGACATGGGGCAGCGTGGCCAGAATGCAGCCACCGACGATCAGCGGCACCGAACCGAGCACGCCGCGCGCGCCGCGGGTGGTGAAGCCGCGCGCCAGCATCAGCTGCGAGATCCAGCCGGTGAGGATCACGACGACAGCGCCGAACACCCATGGCAGGATCGAGATGAAATTGGCCTGCTGCTGGGTGTAGCCCAGTCCCTCGATGATGAAGGAGGTGAACCAGGTGAGCCCGAGCGACAGCGCCCAATAGGCGCCAAAGGTCGCCGCCACGCAGCCGATGAAGGTGCGCGACGTCAGAAGCCGCCAGTAGGGAATCCGTTGCTCTTCGGTGACGACAGCCGCCGTCGACACCAACGGCCCTTCCTTGCCGAACACAAACCAGGCGACGGCCCAGAGCAGGCTGACGACACCGAGCACACCGAACGCCAGATGCCAACTGTAGCTGTTGATGACCCAGCCCAGCGCGGGCATCGTCAGGATCACGCCGAACGCCGAACCCTGCGACAGGATCGCGGTCGGCAACGTGCGCTTCTCGTCGGGGAACCATTTGTAAATCGCATGAATGGCAACCGCCGCCGCCGGTCCTTCGCCGGCGCCGAGGATGATGCGGCAGATCATCAGCGTCGTGAAATCGACCGTCCCGACCATCGGAAACTGCGTCACCGCCCAGATCAGCGCCAGGATCAGCAGAATCCAGCGCGTCGACGCCCGGTTGGCGACGAAGCCGATCACGATCGCCGAGATCGAGAACAGATAGAAGAACGACGATCCGAGGGTGCCGAACTGCTCGGGAGTGAGGCCCAGATCCTTCCTGATCGGGACGCCCGCCAGACCGACCACAATCTTGTCCGCAAAGTTCACCACCATGAACAGGAACAGAAGGAAGGTGATTTGCCAGGCGCCTTTGGGCGTGCTCTTCACCATCCCCCTGGGCATCGGTTGTGTCGTCATGTCTGGCTCCCCGTCGTTTGTTTTTTTGGCTTCGTAAGTTCGGCCCCAATCGGCGATGCTAGCCACGCCTCGCCGCGCAACGCAACAGCGCATTTTCCTATGGTCGCAGCCGTAACAGCCGATCACGATCGCGTCGGCGCGGCCGCGACACGGTGATCTGTCATGGCGGCGCTGCTATGTTCTGCGCAACGAAGAAAGCCCGGGGTTATTCCATGAGCAGATCAATCCTACGCGCAGCCGCCTGCATGGCATTGTTGTCCGCCGCGGCGCCCGCTGTCCGCGCGCAGGACGCGGCGAGCCCCGACTATGCGGCAATCGTCGCCGCACCCGATCGCAGCGACGCCGATCGCCAGACCGACCAGCGCCGGCAGCCGGCCAGGATGCTCGCCTTCGCCGGCGTCAAGCCCGGCATGACTATCCTCGATATGGCGGCGAGCGCGGGCTACAGCACCGAATTGTTGGCGCGCACCGTCGCCCCGTCAGGCAAGGTCTACGCCCAGGATTCGGCCAGTGTGCTGGAGCGATTCGTGAAGGACAAATTCGACACTCGCGCGAAGGCGCCCGCGATGAAGAACGTGGTCCATGTGGTGCGAGACTATGACGATCCGATTCCGCCCGAGGTGAAGGACTTCGACATGATCACCTTCTTCTTTTTCTATCACGACATCAGCTATCTGCCGGTCGATCGCGACGCCATGAACAGGAAGATGTTCGCAGCACTCAAGCCGGGCGGCTATCTCGTGATCGCGGATCACTCGGCCAAGCCGGGCGACGGCACCAACGTCGCCAAGACGCTGCACCGGATCGAGGAGAGCACCCTGAAACAGGAGATCGAGGCCGCCGGTTTCAAGCTGGTCGCCGAGGGCGATTTCCTGCATCATGCGGAGGACCCGAAGGACATTCCCGTCTTCAAGGCCGCAGTGCCGATCGACGAGTTCGTCCTGAAATACCAGAAGCCGCAATGAGGCATCGCCATCGCTTCGCCTGACCAGACCGCCGCGCTGCTTCGCGTCACCGGCCTGACCAAGAGTTACCGCTCCGCCGGCGAAGACGTCGCGGTGCTGCGCGGCGTCGACCTCAATGTGGCGACCGGCGAGAGCGTCGCGCTGACCGGCGAGTCCGGCAGCGGCAAGAGCACGCTACTGCATCTGATCGCGGGGTTAGACGCCGCCGACGGCGGCGAGATCACGCTCGCCGAGATCATCGTCTCCGGCCTCAATGATGCCGGACGCGCCGAATTGCGGCGCGACCGGCTCGGCCTCGTGTTCCAGCAGTTCAACCTGATCCCAAGCCTGACGGTCGCGGACAATCTCGTGTTCCAGTCGCGCATCGCCGGCCGCCACGATGCGGCCTGGCATGACGAGCTGGTCGAGCGCCTGGGGCTGAAAGAGCTATTGAAACGCTATCCCGAGCAATTGTCCGGCGGCCAGCAGCAGCGCGTCGCGATCGGCCGCGCGCTGGCGCCGAAGCCGCTGTTGCTGCTCGCGGATGAGCCGACCGGCAATCTCGACGAGGACACCGCCGACGAGGTGCTGCATCTGGCGCGTGATCTCGTTGCTCGCACCGGCTGCGGCTTCCTGATGGTCACCCACAGCGCGCGGCTCGCCGCGACGCTCGACCGCCAGGTCACCCTGCATGCTGGAGTTATTGCGTGAGGCGCCCGCTCTGGATCCTCGCCGTGCTGCTCAGCCACTGGCGACGGCATCCGATGCAGCTTGCGACGCTCTTGATCGGGCTGATCTCGGCGACTGCGCTGTGGAGCGGCGTGCAGGCGCTGAACCAGCAGGCGCGCATCGCCTATGACCGCGCGGCTGCGACCTTCGGCGGCTCGCGCACCGCGATGCTGGTGAGCCGCGACAGCGCAACCTTCCCGCAACGACTGTTCGTCGATCTGCGCCGCGCCGGCTGGCCGGTATCGCCGATGCTGGAGGGCCGGATCCAGATCGACGGCCGCAGCTTCCGCCTGCTCGGGGTCGAGCCGGTGACGCTGCCCTCCGAGGTCGGCACCGCGCCGGCGGTGGGGCGCGGCAGCCTGCAAGCCTTCGTCACGCCACCCGGCGAAATGCTGGTGGCGCCGGAGACACTGCGCGATCTCGGCCTCAAGGAAGGCGAGCGGCCGCGCGCCAGTGGCATGACTCTGCCGCCGCTGCGCGTGCAGGCCGAGCTCGCACCCGGCGCGCTGGTGGTCGATATCGGCATCGCGCAGGATATCTTGAAGCTACCCGGCCAGGTATCGCGCCTGCTGGTCGGAAGGTCCAAAGGCAAATCCGAGGCACCGCACGCCACGCTCGAAAGCGTGGCGGGCGACAAGCTTCGTTTGATCGAGCCGAGCGCCGAGAGCGACCTCGAACGGCTGACCGACAGTTTCCATCTCAACCTCACCGCGTTCGGCTTGCTGTCATTCTTCGTCGGCCTGTTCATCGTCAACTCCGCGATCGGGCTCGCCTTCGAGCAACGGCTGCCGATGCTGCGCACGTTGCGCGCCTGCGGCGTCTCGGCACGGATGCTCAACAGTGTGCTGGTGATCGAGCTGGTGTCGCTGGCCCTGGTCGCGGGCCTGATCGGACTCGTCTGCGGATATTTCATCGCGGCAGCGTTGCTGCCGGACGTCGCGGCGTCACTGCGCGGGCTCTACGGCGCGCAGATTCCGGGACAGCTTTCGCTCAAGCCGGTCTGGTGGCTCGCCGGCGTTGCCATCAGCATCCTGGGCGCGCTGGCCGCCGCGGCCGCGAGTCTGATCAAGGCGATCCGGATGCCGGTGCTGGCAACCGCGCAGCCGCAGGCCTGGCAGCAGGCGCAACGGCGCTGGCTCATGTTCCAGAGCACAGCAGCGCTCGCGGTGTTTGCTGTCGCTGCCGCCCTCATCCGGTTCGGCGATTCCCTGATCGCGGGCTTTGCCGTGCTCGCCGCGCTGATGCTGGGCGCCGCATTGATCCTGCCGATGGTGCTGCAGATCGCGCTCGCGATCGGCCAGCGCAGCGCGCGGGCGCCGGTCGGCATCTGGTTCTGGGCCGACAGCCGACAGCAGCTTTCGGGACTGTCACTGGCGCTGATGGCGCTGCTGCTCGCGCTCGCGGTCAATGTCGGTGTCGGCACCATGGTGGACAGCTTCAGCCGCACCTTCCTGGTCTGGCTCGACGGCCGCCTCGCCGCGGACGTCTATGTCAGTGCCGCCAGCGATGCGCAGGCCAAGGAGATCAAGGCCTGGCTGCACGACCAGCCGGAGGTCGAGGCGATCCTGCCCGGCGGCCGCGCCGACACGCAATTTGGCGGCTCGCCGATCGAGGTGCTCGGCCTGCCCGATCACAGCACCTATCGCGACAACTGGCCGTTGCTGGAGAGCACGGCGAATGCCTGGATCAGGCTGCGCCCGGGCGACGCCTGTCTCGTCAGCGAGCAGCTGGCACGACGGATGAATCTCGGCCTCGGCGACCACATCGAGGTGCCCACGCCCGGCGGTAACTGGTCGCTCGAGATCGTCGGCATCTACGCCGATTACGGTAATCCGAAGGGTCAGATCGCGGTCAACTTCGCTGCGCTGACGCGCCGATTCCCGCAGACGCCGCAGACCCGGCTCGGCCTCCGCGTCGCGCCGGATCGCATCGCGCCGCTGATCACGGCGATGCAGGAGAAGTTCGGTCTCGATGACCGCAGCGTCGCCGACCAGGCGACGATGAAGCGGGAATCCAAGCGGATCTTCAATCGCACCTTCTCGGTGACCGCGGCGCTCAACGCCTTCACGCTCGGTGTCGCTGGCATCGCGCTCTTGACCAGCCTGCTCACGCTGGCCAATTCGCGGCTGCCGCAGCTGGCGCCGCTATGGGCGATCGGCCTGACGCGGCGGCGACTTGCGGCGCTCGAACTGCTGAAGACCATGGCGGTCGCGCTGATCACCGCGCTGTTCGCGCTGCCGCTCGGCCTTTTGGTCGCCTGGTGCCTGCTTGCGATCGTCAACGTCAAGGCATTTGGCTGGCGGCTGCCGTTCCACGTCTTCCCGCTGCAACTGATCGAGCTGCTCGCGGTGGCGATGGCCGCAGCGCTCTGTGCCGCCGCGCTGCCGGTCGCCAGACTGGCCCGCATGCAGCCGGCCACCCTGATCCGGACTTTCGTCAATGAGCGCTAGCGGCACGATCACGCGGCGCGCGTTTGCCGGCGGCGCGCTGGCGCTGGCACTCGGCGGCAAGGGCTTTGCGCAGGGCTTTGCCGGGCTCGGCGAGAATGCCGAAGGTTTTTCCGCCGTCACGCCGGGCAAGCCGTTCGCTTTCCCTGTCGATCACGGCCCACATCCCGAGTTCCGGATCGAGTGGTGGTACGTCACGGCGAATCTTTCCGACGCCAGCGGCGCGGCCTATGGCGCGCAGTGGACGCTGTTCCGCCAGGCGATGAAGCCGGGCGGCCCCAACGAGGGCTGGGCCAACCAGCAACTCTGGATGGGGCATGCCGCCGTGACCAGCGCCACCACGCATCGCTTCAGCGAGACGTTTGCGCGCGGCGGTGTCGAGCAGGCCGGTGTCGCGGCCGTGCCTTTCCACGCCTGGATCGATGCCTGGGAGATGCGCGGGCTCGATGGATTCGACGCGCAGCGGGTCGCGCCGCTCGAGCTCAAGGCCTCCGCCGCCGACTTCTCGACCACGCTCCGGCTCGACGCCGACCGTGCGCTGGTTTTACAAGGCGACCACGGCTACAGCCGCAAATCGGATCGCGGGCAGGCCTCATACTACTACAGCCAGCCGTTCTACACGGCGTCCGGCCGCATCGTGATCGACGACAAACCGGTCGACGTAACCGGCACGGCGTGGATGGATCGCGAATGGAGCAGCCAGCCATTGGCGGCCGACCAGACCGGCTGGGACTGGTTCTCACTGCATCTGCCCGGCGACGAGAAGCTGATGCTGTACCGGCTGCGCCAGCAGGACGGCCGCGAGAACCTGTTCGGCAACTGGATCACGCCGGACGGCCGCTCGACCGAGATCGCAGCCGCCGGCAATAGCCTCACCCCAATCGCGACCACCGAGATCGCCGGCCGCAAGCTGCCGACATCATGGCGCGTCGCTCTGCCGGCGCGCGGCCTCGCCATCGAGACCACGCCGCTCAATCCCCGGAGCTGGATGGGCACCAGCTTCCCCTATTGGGAAGGCCCGATCCGCTTTTCAGGCAGCTATGCCGGAATCGGCTATCTTGAGATGACGGGATATTAGGACGTCGACGGAAGATCGGCGCCGCAAAAGAAGCCCTGCTTGTCACACTGCGCGGCGCCGCCGCGTCATGACATCGGAGCCAACAGAAGAGGATACGCCTGCCATGTACCATTACACGGCCATCGTCACCTGCCTTGCCGTTGCGTTCTACTTCTTCACCTCGACACAGGTTTCGCGCGCCCGTGCCGCCTACGGCGTCAAGCTGCCGGCGATTTCTGGCAATCCGGATTTCGAGCGCATCTTCCGCATCCAGATGAACACGCTGGAATGGATGCCGATCTTCCTGCCGTCGCTGTGGCTGTTCGCGATCTATGTCGGCGACGCTGCCGCGGCCGCGATCGGCGCGATCTGGGTGATCGGCCGCATCGTCTGCTTCATCGGCTATCGCGAGGCGGTGGCGAAACGCAGCCCCGGCTTCGCCATCCAGGCGGTCGCCTCCATCGTGTTGTGGGTCGGCGCGATCGGCGGCGCGGCGTGGCGTCTGGCGCATTGAAGGCGCGATCGCGCCACAACCACCGCTGTCGTCCTGGCGAAAGCCAGGACCCATAACCACAGCAACCAGTTTTGCGAAGGCTGGGGCCACAGCGCAGCAGGGTAGCTAACATCGGTGGTTATGGGTCCCGGCTTTCGCCGGGACGACACCGATACTTGTTGCCCCAGCGACGCATCACTTCGTCAGCGGGCAACCCGAGTCCTTGGCCTTCGGGAAAGCCTGGTCGCCGGGCACCACGGCGAGCTGCTTGTAATAGTCCCACGGCTTCTTCGATTCCGACGGCTTCTTGACCTCGAACAGATACAGGTCGTGGACCATGCGGCCGTTCTCCTGCACCTTGCCCTGGGCAAAGGCGTCGTCGACCGGCAGCTCCTTCAGCTTCTTGGCGACCGCATCCGAGTCCTTGGTGCCGGCGGCCTTCACCGCCTTCAGATAGCTCAGCGTCGCCGAATAGGTGCCGGCGTGGATCATGCTCGGCATCCGTCCGGTGCGCTTGAAGAAGCGCTCGGAGAAGGCGCGGCTCTTGTCGTCATGATCCCAGTAGAACCCCTCGGTCAGCACCAGGCCCTGCGCGGCCTCGAGCCCGAGACCGTTCACCTCGGCGAGCGTCATCAGGAGGCCGGCGAGCTTCTGGCCGCCCCTGACGATGCCGAACTCGGCGGCCTGCTTGATCGAGTTGGTGGTGTCCTGGCCGGCATTGGCGAGGCCGATCACCTTCGCCTTCGAGCTCTGTGCCTGCAGCAGGAAGGAGGAGAAGTCCGACGAGTTCAGCGGCACGCGCACCGAGCCCAGCACCTTGCCGCCGGCAGCGGTGACGATCTCGCTGGTGTCCTTTTCCAGCGCGTAGCCGAACGCATAGTCGGCGGTGAGGAAGAACCAGCTGTCGCCGCCGGCCTTCACCAGCGCGCCGCCGGTACCGACCGCGAGCGCATGGGTGTCGAACGCCCAGTGGAAGCCGTAGGGCGTGCAGGCCGCGCCCGTGATCGCCGAGGTCGCTGCGCCGACCACGATGTCGACCTTCTTCTTTTCCTTCGAGAGCTCCTGGACCGCGAGCGCCACCGACGAGGTTGTCAGCTCGGTGATCATGTCGACGCCATCGGCGTCATACCAGCGCCGCGCGATCGAGGTCGCGAGATCGGGCTTGTTCTGGTGATCGGCGGTGATCATCTCGATCTTCTGGCCGAGCACCTCGCCGCCGAAATCCTCGATCGCCATCCTGGCGGCTTCGACCGAGTATTTTCCGCCGTAATCCGCGTAGACGCCCGACTGGTCGTTCAGGATGCCGATCTTGACACCCTGGGCCATCGCCGGCGCCGCCAGCATCAGGCTGCACGCCGCTACCGCGGCCAAAAATCCCGACTTCATTGTTATGCTCTCCCAGCAGTTTTTTGATCAGGAAAAATCGACGCGACATTATTTTATAACCCGGCGCCTGCCCATCGATTTCAGTTCAGCCAAAAGTATGGGCTTGCGGTGCCTTACCCCTGTCATTCCGGGGCGCGCGCAGCGCGAGCCCGGAATCCATCGGGCCGCAGTCCAGGTGGATGAATGGATTCCGGGCTCGCCGCTACGCGGCGCCCCGGAATGACGGAAGAGAGATCATGGCTCACCCCGCCGCAGCAGCCGTTTCCTTCGGCTTGCCCTCGTTCTTCCCTTCCGCGAGGTTGCGCACCACCATGTAGAAGATCGGGGTGAAGACGAGGCCGAACAGGGTGACGCCGAGCATGCCGAAGAACACGGCGACGCCGACCGCCTGCCGCATCTCCGAGCCCGAGCCGGTCGACAGCACCAGCGGCAGCACGCCGAGGATGAAGGCGAACGACGTCATCAGGATCGGCCGCAGGCGGAGCCGGCAGGCTTCGATCACTGCCTCCAGCCGCGGCCTACCCTCGAGCTCGATGTCGCGCGCGAACTCGACGATCAGGATCGCGTTCTTGGCGGCGAGCCCCACCAGCACCACGAAGCCGATCTGGGTCAGGATGTTGACGTCCTGGCCCATGATGCGCACGCCGATCGTGGCCGCGAACAGGCACATCGGCACGATCAGGATCACCGCGAACGGCAGGGTCCAGCTGCCATATTGCGCGGCGAGCACGAGATAGACGAACAACACGCAGATCGGGAACACGTAGAGGCCGGCATTGGCGCCGTTGACTTGCTGATAGGACAGGTCGGTCCATTCGAACGAGAAGCCGCTTGGCAAGGTCTCGTCGGCGATCTTCTTGATGGTGTTGAGCGCCGTCGTTGAGCTGACGCCCGGCGCCGGCTCACCCTGTAGTTCGGACGCCGAGTAGAGATTGTAGCGCGCGACACGGTCGGGGCCCGAAATGTCCTTGAAGTCGACCACGCTGCCGAGCATCACCATGTCGCCATTGGCGTTGCGGGTCCGCAGCCGCGACAGGTCGGTGGCCTCCTTGCGGAACGGCAGGTCAGCCTGTGCGGTGACGTGGTAGGTGCGCCCGAACAGGTTGAAGTCGTTGACATAGGTCGAGCCGAAATAGGTCTCGATCGTGTCGGTGATGTTGGCGATCGGCACGCCGAGCTTCTGCGCCTTGACCCGGTCGATATCGACGAACAGCTGCGGGGTGTTCGCAGAATACGGCGAGAACACCGATGTGAGGCTCGGCGACTTGCGCGCGGCCTGCACCAGCTCGTCGGTCGCGGACGCCAGCAGTTCGGGGCCACGCCCCTGCCGGTCCTGGACACGGATCGTGAAGCCACCGCCGGTGCCGATGCCGGGCACGGCCGGCGGCGGAATCACGATGATGAAGGCGCCCTGGATCACCGCCAGCCGCTTGCGCAGCTCGGCGGTGATCGCGTTCGCCGTCAGCCCCTTCTTCAGGCGCGCCTCGGGCTCGTCGAACACCGGGAACAGCGCCGCGGCGTTGCCCGCCTGGGTGCGCGTCGCGCCGGAGAAGCCGGCGAACGCCGCGACGCGAACGATACCCGGCGTATCCAGCGCGATCCGCTCGATCTCACGCACCACGGCCGTGGTCCGCGCCAGCGACGCCGCGCCCGGCAGCTGCGCCGAGATGATGACGTAGCCGCGATCCTGCGCCGGGATGAAGCCCTGCGACGTGGTCGCCAGCAGCCAGCCGGCACTGCCGATCAGTGCGAGATAGATCACGACCATCACCACGGTGTGCCGGATCACGAAGTCGGCGACACCAGCATAGCCATGGGCCAGCCGGTCGAACACCCGGTTGAACAGCGCAGTAAAGCTGTCCCAGCCGCGCGCGATGATGTTCCAGCGTGCCGGCGGTCGCTTCTCCTCGTGCGGCACCAGGATCTGCGAGGCCAGCGCCGGTGACAGCGTCAGCGAGCAGAAGCAGGAGATCGCGGTCGCGACCGCGATGGTCACGGCGAATTGCTGGAAGAATTGCCCGGAGATGCCACCGAGGAACGCAGTCGGCACGAACACCGCGCACAGCACCAGCGCGATCGAGACCAGCGCGCCGCCGACCTCCTCCATGGTCTTCAGCGCGGCGTCGCGCCTCGACATGCCGTGCTCGAGATGCCGCTCGACGTTCTCGACCACCACGATGGCGTCGTCGACCACGATACCGACTGCAAGCACCAGGCCGAACAGCGTCAGATTGTTGATCGAGAAGCCGAGCGCGGCCATCACCGCGAAGGTGCCGACCAGCGACACCGGGATCGCGATGATCGGGATGATGGCAGGCCGCCAGCCCTGCAGGAACACCAGCACCACGATGACGACAAGCGCCATCGCCTCGTAGATGGTCTTGATCAGCTCATGCACCGATTGGGCGATGAATTCGGTCGGGTTGTAGCCGATATTGTAGTCGAGCCCCTTCGGGAAGCCCGCCTTCATCCGCTCCATCGTGTCGGTGATGCCCTTGGCGGTCGCGAGCGCATTCGATCCCGGCCGCTGCGTCACCAGCAGAGCGACCGCGGACTTGCGCAGCAGGAAGCTGTTGGTCGCGTAGGACAGTGCACCGAGCTCGACGCGGGCGACGTCACGCAGCCGCACGGTGCGGCCGTCGGAGCCGGCCTTGACCACGATGTCCTCGAACTGCCTGATGTCCTTGAGGCGGCCGGTGAAGACGAGGTTGGGCTGGAACGCGCGATCGGCGATCGGCGGCTCGGCGATCTGGCCGCCCGCGATCTGCAAATTCTGCGCCCGGATCGCCGCCAGCACCTCGGCCGAGGTCAGACCGAGATTGGCGATCCGGTCGGGATCGAGCCACAGCCGCATCGAATAGTCGCGCGCGCCGAACATCTGGATGTCGCCGACGCCGTCGAGCCGCAGCAGCTGGTCGCGCACCTGCAGCAGCGCGTAGTTGGAGATGTAGAGCTGGTCGAACGTGTCGTCGGGCGACAGCATGAACACGACCATCAGGATGTCGGGCGAGTTCTTGCGCGTGGTGACGCCGTTGCGCTGCACCTCTTCAGGCAGCCGCGGCTGCGCAATCGCGACGCGGTTTTGCACCAGCACCTGGGCCTTGTCGAGGTCGGTGCCGAGCTTGAAGGTCGCGGTGATGGTCAGCTGGCCGTTCGAGGTCGCCTGGCTGTAGAGGTACAGCATGTCCTCGACGCCGTTGATCTCCTGCTCGATCGGGGCGGCGACGGTGTCGGACACGGTCTGCGCCGAGGCGCCCGGATACTGCGTGGTGACGACGACGGTCGGCGGCACCACCTGCGGATATTCCGAGATCGGCAGCGTCGGATAGGCGATCGCGCCGACGATCAGCAGCACGATCGACAGCACCATCGCGAGGATGGGCTGGTTGATGGAAAGCCTTCCGAGATTCATGGCTTCGCACCTGCCGCCGGCTTGGCATCTGCGGGAGCTTTGTCACCCGTCGGGGCCTGGGCCATTTTCGGCGTCACCTTGGCGCCGACGCGGGCGCGTTGCAGTCCGTCGACGATCACGTGATCTTCCGGCTTGAGGCCCTCGCGAATCACGCGCAGGCCGTCATCCAGCGGCCCGAGCGTGACCGCGCGTGCCTCCACCGTGTTGTCGTCCTTGACCACGAACACGATCTTGCGCGACTGGTCGGTGGCAATGGCGGTATCCGGGATCAGCAGCGCCTCATAGGGCGAGGAGCCGATCAGGCGGACGCGGCCGAACTGGCCGGGCAGGATCGACAGGTCCTTGTTCGGAATCACCGCGCGGCTGCGCAGCGTTGCAGTGGAGACGTCGAGACGGTTGTCGATGAAGTCCATCTTGCCCTCATGCGAGGGCTTGGTCTCGCCGGTCAGCGTCACCTGCACCGGGTTCGCCGTATCGCGCGAGCTCGGGCGCCGGCCTTCGAACCACAGCTTGCTGTTGCGCTGATAGGTCGCCTCGTCGACGTCGAAATAGATGTAGATCGGATCAAGCGACACGATCGAGGTCAGCAGCGTCGCGCCGCCCTCGCTGCCCTGCACGAGGTTGCCGGGGGTCACCAGATGCCGGCTGACGCGGCCGGTGATCGGCGCCAGCACGTGGGAGAACTCGACGTTGAGCTGCGCGGCCTTCAGCGAGCCCTCGGCCTGCGTCTCGGCGGCGCGCGCCGCCTGCAATGCCTGACGGCGCTGGTCGACGACCTGCTCCGAGACCGCGCTGGTCTGCACCAGGTTGAGCCCGCGCTCGAGATCGCGCTTGGCAAGCTCACCCTTGGCCCGCGCGTCGGCGAGCTGGCCTTCGGCCTGCAGCACCACGGCCTCGAACGGCCGCGGATCGATGATGTAGAGCAGATCGCCGGCGTGGACGATCGCACCGTCCTTGAACTCGACGCTGTTGACGAAGCCGCCGACGCGAGCGCGGACCTGCACCTCCTCGATCGCCTCGAAGCGGCCGGTGAATTCGTCCCAGTCGGTGACGGTGCGCTTGACCGGCTGCGCGACGGTCACGGGCGGCGCCGGGGGCGCGGTCTGCGACTGCGCGGCCTTCTCTTCGCAGCCGCCGAGCGCCAGCGCGGCCAGCAGCCCGAGCGGCGCCAGGCCGCGCCAAAGGCCGGGCGATGCTTGGCGTCGAAGCGAATGGCGCCCGACGCCGCTCACCGGAGCCAGACGGTCCGTTCTGTCAATCGACCTCAATTCCCTCTCCCCCAAAAGACCACGAAGCACGCCGACCAATGCAGGGCTACGAAAGTCGCAACTGAATTTGCGGTGTTTCAACGCGGATGGACCACCGCGATGCCGCGGCGGCGGACGTCACAGATGTAGCCGCCCCTCAGTGTGTTCAAGATGGCCGCCGGATCAAGAAAATAGTTGCGTAGTCTGAAAGCCTTACGACGCGCTCGCGAAACCGTGACGACGAAAAGGGGCAGATTGGCTGGCCTATCGGACGCGCGAGATCACAGACGAATGGTCCTTAATCAATCACAACGCGAATTCGTATCACAGATTCGTCACACCACGTCGAACTCGACTTTTGGCACGGAAACCTCCGCCCCGCAGCCGGCACGTCCGGCCGGATTCCCCCACTCTACCTCCCGCTGTAGGACAGGAATCGTCGTTAATGGCGCGGTTGTCATCCGTGCGCACATTGACACTCGGTTGTATCGCCAATACGGTCATGGTTGCCAAAGCATGAATTTTTTTGGCCGCCGCCTATTTCTCGAACATTCATCGTATTTTGTCGCGGCGCGAGTGTGTGAAGGCGACTACGTTATGGCAAGCGCATTTGATCTTGCTGATGTCACGGCTCCGCGGACATCGCGGCTTTCCCGTATTGCAGGCGGCTTGGTGCCGACCCCCGTCGCAAGCGGTCAACTTCAGCGTGTGAACGGCTTCACACGTCATCGTTCCCAACAAATGTAATTCTTGATCGGCTTGCACGCCGATCGCAGGAGTGCTCATGACGACCATACCTGCTTATACAATCGGTGGTTTAACTCGCCCCGAACTTCAGCTCGATTCGACCGGCCATATCGTCCTCGATTCGGCCGCGTTGTCGTTCGCTGACACGTATGGTCTGCAATATCTCTACCTCGGCTGTCCTCCCGGCACGCCGTGGCCGCCGGTCACCGAATCGCTGGCGACGCCGGTTGACGCCAATCCAGGAAGCGGCACGGTCAGCGAAGGTGCCGCAGCCAACACCCTGGTCAACATTACCGCGCAAGCCGTCAGCAGCAGTGGCAATCCCGTCACCTATACGTTGACCGGCGATAGCTCCAATGGCGGCTTCAAGATTGATCCGAACACCGGCGTGGTATCGGTCGCCGACCCCACCAAAGTCAACTACGTGACCAGCCCGGGTCACGCCTACACCATCACGGTTCAGGCGAACGACGGCATAGCGACGAGCTCGCAGAGCTTCGTCATCGCGGTCACTGACGTCGCGCCGTCGACGCCGGTCGACAGCAACGCAGTCCCCAACAAGATCGCGGAAGGAGCCGCCGCCGGCACACCGGTCGGCATCACGGTAGTCGCGGCCGACATGAATGCGGTGACCTACAGCCTGACCGGCGATAGTTCGGGCGGCGGCTTCAAGATCGACCCCAACACCGGCGTGATCACCGTCGCCGATCCCAGCAAGATCGACTACACGACCGCTCCCGGTCACGCCTACACCGTCACGGCGACGGCAAGCGACGGCACCCTGTCCAGCTCACAGACCTTCACGATCGCGGTGACGCTGGGCGCCGCCACGCACTTTGTCGTGAGCATCCCGGCCAACGGCACAGCGGGGACGCCGGGCTCGGTCACCGTTACCGCGCTCGATTCCCTGAACCACGTCGTCACCAACTACACCGGCACGGTTCATTTCACGTCAAGCGACGGCCACGCCGTGCTGCCGGCCGACGTCACCTTGACCAACGGGGTCGGCAGCTTCAGCGAGACGCTGGATACCGCCGGCAGCCAAACGATCACGGCGACCGACACGGTCGATCACACCGTCACCGGGACGTCGAATGCCGAAATCGTGACGCCGGGCGTCGCCACGCATTTTTCTGTCAGTCTCCCCGCCAATGGCACAGCAGGGACGCCGGGCTCGATCATCGTCACGGCGCTTGATGCCTTCGGTAATGTCGCCACCGGTTATACAGGAACCGTCCACTTCACCTCGACCGACGGCATTGCCGTGTTGCCGGCTGACACGACGCTGACCAACGGGGTCGGCACCTTCAGCGAGACGCTCGATACCGCCGGCAGCCAGACCATCACCGCGACCGACACGGCGCACGGTGCGATCACCGGCACCTCGAATACCGAGACCGTGAAGGGGGGCGCCGCCACGCACCTTGTCGTGAGCATTGCCGCCAACGGTGCGGCGGGGACGCCCGGCACGGTCACCGTCACCGCGCTCGACGCCTTCGGCAACATCGCTACCGGCTATTCCGGCACGGTGCACTTCACCTCGACCGACGGCCACGCCGTGCTGCCGGCCAACATGACGCTGACCAATGGCGTCGGCAGCTTCAGCGAGACCTTCGAGACCGTCGGCAACCAGACCATCACCGCGACCGACACGGTCAGCGCGGGCATTACCGGCACCTCGAACCCGGAAACAGTGGCGCCGGGGCCTGCGACCCATTTCACGGTGAGCATCCCGGCCAACGGAACCGCGGGCACGGCGGGTTCGGTCACCGTCACGGCGCTCGATGCCGGCAACAACATCGTCACCGGCTATTCGGGCACCGTGCACTTCACCTCGACCGACGGTCAGGCGGTGCTGCCGGCCGACGTGACGCTGACCAACGGGGTCGGCACCTTCAGCGAAACCCTCGATACCGCCGGCAGCCAGACCATCACCGCGACCGACACGGTCCACAGCACGATCACCGGCACGTCGAACGCCGAGACGATCACGGCCGGCGCCGTCACCCATTTTGCGGTGGCCATCCCGGCCAACGGAACGGCCGGTTCGGCCGGTTCGGGCACGGTGACCGCACTCGATGCCTTCAACAATGTCGTCACGGGTTATTCGGGCACCGTCCACTTCACGTCGACCGATGCCGCCGCCGTGCTGCCGGCCGACATGACGTTGACCAACGGCATCGCCACCTTCAGCGAGACCTTCGATAGCGCAGGCAGCCAGACCATCACCGCGACCGACACGGCGCACGGTGCGATCACCGGCACCTCGAATACCGAGACCGTGAAGGGGGGCGCCGCCACGCACCTTGTCGTGAGCATTGCCGCCAACGGTGCGGCGGGGACGCCCGGCACGGTCACCGTCACCGCGCTCGACGCCTTCGGCAACATCGCTAGCGGCTATTCCGGCACGGTGCACTTCACCTCGACCGATGGCCACGCCGTGCTGCCGGCCAACATGACGCTGACCAATGGCGTCGGCAGCTTCAGCGAGACCTTCGAGACCGTCGGCAACCAGACCATCACCGCGACCGACACGGTCAGCGCAGGCATTACCGGCACCTCGAACCCGGAAACAGTGGCGCCGGGGCCTGCGACCCATTTCACGGTGAGCATCCCGGCCAACGGAACCGCGGGCACGGCGGGTTCGGTCACCGTCACGGCGCTCGATGCCGGCAACAACATCGTCACCGGCTATTCGGGCACCGTGCACTTCACCTCGACCGACGGTCAGGCGGTGCTGCCGGCCGACGTGACGCTGACCAACGGGGTCGGCACCTTCAGCGAAACCCTCGATACCGCCGGCAGCCAGACCATCACCGCGACCGACACGGTCCACAGCACGATCACCGGCACGTCGAACGCCGAGACGATCACGGCCGGCGCCGTCACCCATTTTGCGGTGGCCATCCCGGCCAACGGAACGGCCGGTTCGGCCGGTTCGGGCACGGTGACCGCACTCGATGCCTTCAACAATGTCGTCACGGGTTATTCGGGCACCGTCCACTTCACGTCGACCGATGCCGCCGCCGTGCTGCCGGCCGACATGACGTTGACCAACGGCATCGCCACCTTCAGCGAGACCTTCGATACCGCAGGCAGCCAGGCCATCACCGCGACCGACACGGCGCACGGCGCGATCACCGGCACCTCGAATACCGAAACCGTCGCGCCGGGCGCCGCCACGCATTTCGTGGTGACCATCCCGGCCAACGGCAGGGCGGACGTTCCAGGCACCGTCACAGTCACCGCACTCGACGCCCACAACAACATCGCCACCGGCTATTCCGGCACGGTGCACTTCACCTCGACCGATGGCCACGCCGTGCTGCCGTCCAACATGACGCTGACCAACGGCACCGGCACCTTCAGCGAGACCTTCGGAACCGCCGGCAGCCAGACCATCACGGCGACCGACACGGTGAGTGCCGCCATCACCGGCACTTCGAATTCGGAAACGGTGGCGCCTCCGGACGCCCCGCCGGTCGTCACCGCGGGCCACACCCTGAACTACCTCGAGGCCCAGCCCGCGACGGCAATCGACCCGGCATTGACCGTCACCGATTCCGACTCGGCCAATCTGACGTTTGCGACCGTCCAGATCACCGGCAACTATTTCGCCGGCCAGGACGTGCTCGCCTTCAGCCCCATTGGTGCCATCACCGGGGCGTTCGATGCCGTGCACGGCACGCTGACGCTGACCGGCAACGACACGGTCGCGCACTATCAGGCGGCGCTGGATGCGGTGACCTATTTCAACACCAGCAACAACCCGTCGGCCCTGGCCCGCACGGTCACCGTCATCGCCAGCGACGGCATCGTCGACAGCACGCCAGTGACCGACACCATCAATGTCACGCCGGTCAACAACCCGCCGGTGGTGACGATCGGCGCGATCACCAACTTCAGCGAGCCGCCGGTCGGCACGCCGACCACGAGTTCCATCCCGGTCACGATCGCTCCCAACCTCACGGTTACAGACGTCGACAGCACCAATTTGATCAGCGCGACCTTCGTGCTGAACGACCTCAAGCCTTCTGACGCGCTCTCGATCGCGGGCCACGCCGGCTCGAGCGGCGACATCGGCAACATCCACTTCGCCATCACCAGCACGGCCACCACCGAAACCGTCACGCTGACCGGCACCGACACGATCGCGCACTACAATGCCGTGCTCGATGCCGTGCAGTTCAACAACACCGGCGAGCCCCCCGATACCACGGTGCGCTCGTATACCGTGACCGCACAAGACGATGGCGGCACCGCCAATGGCGGTCACGATACCGGTTCGGCGAACGCAACCCAGACCGTCACCGCGATCGACGATCCGCCAACCGCGACCGTGCCGTCGGATTCGTCGGTCGGCACCGCGTTCTCGCACACCAACCTCGCGATATCGGGGCTCTCGGTCGGCGACATCGATTCCGCAGGCCGCAATGAAACCGCAACGATCACGTCCAACCACGGCGCGTTGATCTTCGACACCACCGGCCTTGCCAGTTCCACCAACAACGGCAGCCACAGCGTTACGCTCACCGGCACGATCGCGCAGCTCAACACCGCGCTGGCAACGCTGAACTACAACAGCGACAGCGGTTTCACCGGCTCGGACACCGTTACGCTGAATATCAACGACAACGACCACACCGGCACCGGCGGCCCGCTCACGTCGGGACCGCAGAGTTTCCACGTCGGCGTCGTCCCGCATGTGTTCTACATCGACAACTCGGCCACCACGAGCCACAACCTCGGCACCCAGGCCGACCCGTACACCTCGATCGCGGCCTTCAACGCGGCGAATCCGGCAGGCGCAGGCGACTACGTCGTGCTCGAACACGGCACCGGCACCTACAGCGAAGCCAACGGCATCAGTCTCGCCAACGGCGTCAATTTGATCGGCGGCAGCCATCCGCTGCAGTTCACCAATCCGGTGACCGGCGCAACGGTCACCGCCAATGTCGGTTCCGGCACCGATCCGGTCATCCAGGTCACCGGCGCTCACAACGGCATCGACCTGCTCGGCACCACGGGCCACACCATCACCGGCGTCAACATCGATACCTCGGCCTCGACCGGTATCGGCATCAGCGACGACGGCAACAATGTCGGCACCGTCACGATGTCCGACATCACGGTCAAGACATCCAGCGGCGCCGGCTTGAGCTTCACCCATGGCGGCACGATCACCGTCACCGGCAGCAACAACACCATCGCGTCCACGACCGGCACCGCGCTCGATGTCGAGCACACCAACATCGGCGCCGGCAATCTCACCTTCAAGAGCATTTCCGCGACAGGCTCGTCGGGCAGTGCCGGCATTATCCTCGACACGACAGGAACGGCCGGCGGGCTGCATATCACCGGCACCGGGAGCGCGGGTTCCGGCGGCACCATCAACAACAAGACCGGCGCGGATATTCTCACCGGCACCGATGCCGGCGGGCAAACCACGTCGGGCACCGGCGGAACGGGTATTTTCCTGCACAACACCGCCAACGTGTCGTTCACCGACATGTCGCTGCACGATTTCAGCAACTTCGCGATCTACGGCAACAACGTCACCGGATTCACCTTCGCCAGCGGCAGCATCAGCGGCGTCAACGGCACCAATAATGCGGGGAACCAGGAAGAGAGCAGCATCCGGTTCGACAATCTGCTCGGTACCTCGTCGATCACTGGGTCGAGCATTTCCGGCGGCTTCGACGAGAATGTCGACCTCTACAACACCAGCGGCACGCTGAACCGCCTGACGATGGATAGCGACACGTTCGGCTTGGTCGGCTCCGCCGGCAACGACAACGTCCGCGCGCAGGTCTTCAACTCCGCGACGGCCAACTATACGCTGACCAACAGCACATTTGCCGGCACGCGAGCCGACTTCATCGCGATGGTTGCCAACAACAATTCGTCGATGGACGCCGTGGTCCGGAGCAACACGTTCCACAACGGCGAAACCATCGTTCCGGGCGGCGGAACGGCGGTCCATATTGCCAGCGGATCCGGCGGCAACGTCTCCGCCGCGACCACCACGTTCGACATCTCGCACAACATCCTGACCGACGGCGGCGCCAACGCCTTCGACACCGCGGGCATCTTCGTTTCCAAGGGCCAGGACAACGGCACCATGTCCGGCACGATCGCCAGCAATCAGATCGGCCCCGCTCAGGTGAACTCGAATTCCGACGGCATCTTCGTCCGCACCGCCGGCAATGGCAGCCTGACCACGCTGATCCAAAACAACACCATCACCGGCGTCGGCGACAATGGCATCCATCTACAGAACAACGACGGCAGTTCGACCCTGAACGCCACGGTCTACGGCAACTCGGTGTCGTCCCCGACCTCGACCAATCCGTTTGCGGCCATGCTCGTCGACAATGGCGCCACCGCGGGCCCGCCCGCCGACACCAGCACGACGAATATCGTCATCGGCATGGGCCCCGGCGGCACCGGCAGCAAGAACACGCTGAACCACAGCTCGCTCTACGCCACCGACGTCGAGCTGAGCAACTTCGGCAGCAGCACCCATCTGAACCTTTCGACGAACGGTTCGACGGCGAACAATCCTGCTGGCGTGATCACCGCCGACAACAGCAGCACCACGGGCGGCATCACCGTCGACACCACGGGCGGCAACGGCTTGACGACGCTGGTCTCGACGCTGCCGGCGCTTCCCGCGGTGGTCGCACCGCTGCTTGCCGAGGCGGGTGGCGTCGAGGCATCCAATCCCACCACGGGCGAGATGCACCTGACGCAGGATGAGCTCACCTCGGTGGTGTCGGCGGCGATCGCGCAATGGGCGAGCGCAGGCGCCAACGCGACGCAGCTCGCCCTGCTGCATGCCGCGACCTTCAGCATCGCCGACCTCTCCGGCCAGATCGTCGGACAGGAAGGCGCCGGGCATATCACGATCGATACCGATGCCGCCGGCCGCGGCTGGTTCATCGACCCGACGCCTGCTGACAATTTCGAGTTCACCCACGCCGTCAACGCTGCCGGCACCGATCTCCTGACCGATCCGTCGAGCGCCGCGGCCGGTCATCTCGATCTGCTGACCACCGTGGTGCACGAGCTCGGTCACGTGCTCGGCCTGCCCGATTCCATCTCGCCGTCCGATGCCAGCAGCCTGATGTATATCGGCCTCTCCGACGGCGAGCGCCGACTGCCCACGGCTACGGATGTCGCTCAATCCAACCTGGCGTTGCAGAAGGCCATGCCGGCACAAGACACGACGACCTCGGGTCAGCAGACGACGACGGTCAACGTGAGCAATGGGGATAGCTTCGACTTCTCGTCATTGACCAAGACGTCGTCGCAGACCACCACAAACCATGTGGACCCGATCGCGAACACACAGACCTTGTCCGATCTGTTCAGCGGGCTTTCCAATGCCGCGCCCCCTTGGTGGGTCGGCCACGAGGCGACGTTCGCCGCCATGGGCGGAACGCCGACCGATCACCTCCAGACCCATCACGATCTGGTGGTTTGATCGAACGCCGCGGCGACTCGAACAATGCCTGCCGGACCATCCGGCAGGCGTTTCGATCTTGATCGGATCGCATACGCATCGATGCGGGTTGCGAAAGCTCCACGTCATCGCGACGACATCCATGTGTCACGCATCTAAACAAAAAATCACAGAACTCATATGATCGTTGAGGTTGCACTTGGCGCAAAACACGCTATCGTGCATTTCGCTGTCGCACGACCGCATTTGCCTTGCATTTTATTCATTGCATCACTGACGAGACAGATCGTCTGACGGAGGATCGATGTCCCAGCCGTTTCTCTCGGAAATCAAGATGATGTCGTTCAGCTTCCCGCCGAAAGGCTGGGCGTTCTGCAACGGTCAGCTGATGCCAATCAACCAGAACCAGGCCTTGTTCTCGCTGCTCGGCACGACCTATGGCGGCAATGGCCAGACCACCTTCGGGCTGCCCAATCTGCAAGGCAAGGTGCCGATCCATATGGGCTCCGGCTTCACGCTGGGCCAGACCGGCGGCGAGACGACGCACACGCTGACGACCTCCGAGATGCCGCAGCACCCCCACATCTTCCAGGGCACGACCAACCCCGCCGACAATGCGGTGCTCACCAACAATCTGATGGCGCAGTCGGCCAATCTCTACACCACGCCCAGCAATCTGACGACGCTGGTCGGGAGCACCGTCGGCAATGCCGGTGGCTCGCAACCTCACGAGAACATGCAGCCCTACCTCACGCTCAGCTTCTGCATCGCATTGCAGGGCATCTTTCCCTCCCAGACCTGAAGGACGCCCATCATGAGCCAGCCCTACGTCGGCGAAATTCGGATGTTCGGCGGCAATTTCGCGCCGGCCGGTTGGATGCTTTGCCAGGGACAGGTCGTGCCGATCGATCAGTACGACACCTTGTACAATTTGATCGGGACCACCTATGGCGGAGACGGCCAGTCGACATTCGCGCTGCCGAACCTGCAGGGCCGCCTTCCGATGCACCAGGGCGCTGGCTTCGTCATGGGGCAGACCGGGGGCGTCGAACAGGTGACGCTGATCACCCAGCAACTGCCCGTCCACAACCACCCGATGGCCGCATCGCTGAACAATGCGACCGGCAACACGGTGACCGGCAATGTCGTGGGCAGTGTGGGCGCGACCCAGATCTATCGCGAGGCCCCGGCCGCCTCTGCGATGGCGAACCAGGCGTGCACGTTCGTCGGCGGCAACCAGCCGCATAACAACATGCAGCCCTACCTTTGCATCAACTTCATTATTTCACTGTTCGGCGTTTATCCGAGCCAAACCTAGGACGGGACCATGTCTGATCCATTCTTGGCCGAGATCCGCATATTCCCGTTCAATTTTGCGCCCAAGGGATGGGCCTTCTGCAACGGCCAGCTGATGCCGATCTCGCAGAACACCGCGCTGTTCTCCTTGCTCGGCACCACTTACGGCGGCGACGGCAGGAGCAACTTCGCGCTGCCCAACATGCAGGGCAATTCGCCGATGCAGCAGGGGCAGAGCATCACCGGCTCCTCCTACATCCTGGGCGAGAACGGCGGCACCCCCTCCGTGACATTGCTGCAAAGCGAAATGCCTCAGCACAACCATCCGATTCAAGGCAATATCAATCCGTCGGATCTCGCCACGCCCAGCCCGGCGCGATCGCTGGCGCGCGCGAACCCGGGCCAAGCCTACACGGCAACGCTGAGCAACATTGCGCAGTTCGCGCCGGCCAGCTCGATACTTCCGAACGGCGGCAGCATGCCCCACAACAATTTGATGCCCTATCTCACCTTGAACTTCTGCATCGCGTTGCAGGGCATTTTCCCGCCGCGCAGCTGAGCTGGACATGGCGGATGGCTTGAGCACAGATAGGGTTTCCGCGGCGTTCGGGTGGACACGCGCGGCGGATGCCGGCTTGACCTTCCGTCATATCACCGAAGCCGACCTGCCGTTCCTCGCGCGGCTCTACGCCTCGACCCGCACCGAGGAACTGGCGGTCACCCCGTGGAGCGCGGAGCAGAAGGCCGCCTTCCTCGCCATGCAATTCCAGGCGCAGCACGCGCATTACCAGCAGCATTATCCGACCGCCGACTGGCTGGTGACGATGCGCGGCGGCGAGGATGTCGGCCGTCTCTATCTCGACCGCTGGCCGAGCGAGCATTGCGTCATCGATATCGCCTTGCTGCCGGAATATCGCGGATCCGGCCTCGGCGGCGCGCTGATGCGCGACCTGCTCGACGAGGCCGCCGCGGCCGGCAAGGCGATGTCGATCCATGTCGAGAAGTACAATCCCGCGATGCGACTCTATCGCCGGCTCGGCTTCGTGACCGAGGAAGACAAGGGCGTCTACGACCTGATGCGCTGGCGCGCACCGGAAGCTCCCGGCGGTCAGGTGAAGACCGCCTGATAGCCGTTGCCGTCTTCGAGCGGGCCAATCGGCACCAGGAAGATGTCGATCACGCCGAGCGCCGGATGCCGCACCGGATAGATCGCCTGCGGCAGCCAGGCCCCCTTCGGCCCCGCGAACAGCAGCGAGAACGCGCCGCCCGGCCGGCCGCTGTTGCCCGCGGGCTCGACCTTGGCGAGCTTCAGCACCACCACGCGATCCGCCGCCCGCAACTCGAACCCGGCATCCTGGTACGGCGTGAAGTCATCAATATGCAATTTCGCGAGATCGACGGTGGTCATGCGCACGTCCTTGTTGCTGTCGACGTGTAACACACGTCGCGACGATACCGTCAAGGCTTCTGCCGTGCTCTCTCGCGGTCATTCCGGAGTTGCTCTCTCCCTCGTCATTCCGGGGCGACGCAAAGCGCGTCGCACCCGGAATCCATTTCACCAAAAGTGATGCGGCCCGATGGATTCCGGGCCCTCGCTTCGCGAGCCCCGGAATGACGGGAGGATAGAGGGGCGGCCCTTGCGCGACGCTGGAGCCACAATCCCGTTCATCACCGAATGCGGTGGCTATGGGTCCTGGCTTTCGCCAGGACGACGGCGGTGGATGCGGAGCCTCCGACCGTGCCACCGAGGTCCCTGATGACGACCCCGATTTCCTCCGCTAACCTCCACCCAAACGACCGCCGGCAAGGCGGACCATTTTGAGGGAGAGGCGCGTGCATCGAGGCCGTGTCGTATTCGGCGCCATGGACGAGGTCGTGTTCGGGCGGCCCGCCCGTGAGGCCGTCGTCGAGCAACTGGACCGGCTGGGCGCGCAGCGCGCGTTCCTGATGGTGTCGGGCACGCTGAACCGCGACACCGACGAGATCGAGAAAGTCCGCGCGGCGCTCGGGTCCCGCTGCGTCGGGACCTTCGACAAGATGCCGGCGCATACGCCGCGCGCCGCGGTCATCACGGCGACGGAACAGGCGCGCGATGCGCAGGCCGATCTGATCGTCACCATCGGCGGCGGCTCGATCACCGATGGCGCCAAGGCGGTGCAGCTCTGCCTCGCCAACAATGTCACCACATCCGACGGCATCGATGCGATTCGCACCCGTGGTGGCGTCTCGCCCGAGATGAATTCGCCGGCCGTGCGCCAGATCAGCGTGCCGACCACGATCGCCGGCGGCGAGTTCTCGTCGATCGCGGGCGTCACCAACGAGGTCAAGCGGCAGAAGGAGATGCTGCGCCATCCGCTGGTGATGCCGCGCGCCACGATCCTCGATCCGGACCTGTCGGTGCACACGCCGGACTGGCTGTTTCTGTCGACCGGCATCCGCGCGGTCGACCATTGCGTCGAGGGCATCTGCTCGCGCGAGGCGCATCCTTACGGCGATGCGCAGGCGCTGAAGGGACTTGAGATGCTGGCGGCCGGCCTGCCGCGGGTGAAGGCCAACCCGAAGGACATCTCGGCGCGGATGGATTGCCAGATCGGCACCTGGCTCTCGACCGGCCCGCTCGCCTCCGGCGTTCCGATGGGCGCGAGCCATGGCATCGGCTATGTGCTCGGCGCCGAGTTCGACGTGCCGCATGGCTACACCTCCTGCGTGATGCTGCCGGCGGTGATGCGCTGGAACAAGCGCGACAATGCCGGCCGGCAGGCGCTGGTCGCCGCCGCGATGGGGCGTCCGGGCGAGGACGCAGGCGACGTGCTCGACCACTTCATCCGCGATCTCGGCATGCCGCGCAGCCTGGCCGAGGTCCGTGTCGGCCCTGAACATTTCGACCGCATCGCGGCGGGTGCGATGCGCACGCCCTGGGTGCCACGCAACCCGCGCAAGATCGACGGTCCATCGCAGGTTCGCGAGATTTTGCTGATGGCTGCCTAGGGCATGATCAAGTTGCGAGTGAGGGGGAAATAAAGCTCAATGTATACCGGCAAGCATGCTTACCTGCGTCCGCTGCAACCCGCCTTCATCATGGCCGGGACCGGCGAGATCGTCACCTATCGCGAGTTGGAGGCGCGCAACAACCGCCTCGCCCATCTGTTCCGCAACCGCGGCATGAAGCGGCTCGACCATTATTCGATCTTCATGGAAAACAACAACCGCTACCTCGAGGCCTGCGGCGCCGGCGAGCGCGCGGGCCTCTATTACACCTGCGTCAATTCCTACCTCACCGCGGGCGAGCTCGCCTACATCCTGACCAACAGCCAGTCGCGAATCCTGATCACCTCGAAGCTCAAGCTCGACATCGCACGCGAGGCACTCAAGGAGTGCCCGCAGGTCGAGCTCTGCATCGTGGTCGACGGCGACAGCGAGAGCGATCGCATCGTCGGACTGCGAGAAGCCACCGCAGGACTGCCGGCAACGCCGATCGCGGACGAATATGCCGGCACCGCGATGCTCTATTCCTCAGGCACCACCGGCCGGCCCAAGGGCATCGTGCGGCCGCTGCCGGAGCAGCCGCCGTCGCAAAACCTGCCGCTGTTCGATTTCCTGACCAAGCTCTGGCACTACCGCGAGGGCATGGTCTATCTGTCACCAGCGCCGCTCTATCACTCGGCGCCGCAGGCCGCGGTCAATCTGACCATCCGGATGGGCGGCACCGTCGTCATCATGGAGAGCTTCGATCCCGAACGCTATCTCGCGCTGGTCGAGAAGTGGGGCATCACCCACAGCCAGCTGGTGCCGACCATGTTCTCGCGCCTGCTGAAGCTGCCCGAGCAGGTGCGCACCCGCTACGACCTGTCGACGCTCGAGATCGCGATCCATGCCGCTGCGCCCTGCCCGGCGCTGGTCAAGGACGACATGATCAAGTGGTGGGGGCCGATCATCCACGAATATTACGGCGCGACCGAAGGCCTCGGCTTCACCGCCTGCAACAGCGAGGAATGGCTCGCACATCGCGGCACCGTCGGCAGGGTCCTGCTCGGCGACCTGCATATCCTCGACGAGAACATGCAGCCCTGTCCGAAGGGCACGCCGGGCACGGTGTGGTTCAAGACCGCGACGCCGTTCGAGTATTTCAACGATCCGGCCAAGACCAGCGAGGCGCGCTCGGCCGACGGCAGCATGAGCACGGTCGGCGACGTCGGCTATGTCGACGACGACAACTTCCTCTACCTCACCGATCGCGCCACCTTCATGATCATCTCCGGCGGCGTGAACATCTATCCGCAGGAATGCGAGAACCTGCTGATCACCCATCCCAAGGTCGCCGACGCCGCGGTGTTCGGCGTGCCCAATGTCGATCTCGGCGAGGAGGTGAAGGCGGTGGTGCAACCGGCCGAGGGCATCGCGCCGGGGCCGGAGCTCGCCGAGGAGCTGATCGCGTTCTGCAGCCAGTCCTTGTCGCGCCAGAAGGTGCCACGCTCGGTGGATTTCGAAGCCGAGCTGCCGCGGCTGCCGACCGGAAAGCTCTACAAGCGCCTGCTGCGCGACCGCTACTGGGGCAACAAGACCTCGCGGATCGTGTGAGCCGAGCGATGCGGCTGACGACGCTGATCCGATCGGGCACGCGCCGCCGCGCGACGGACTCGCCCCTCGCGCTGATTTCGCGCTATGCTCCGGGATTGCAAGCCAGCTTCGCCGGAGGCCGCCATGCCGTCGCCCCAGCCGCGCGAGCCGGAGCCGGTGCAGGCCGGCAGGCTCGAATTCACTGCCGCCGAGATTGGCGCGCTCGCCCACCTCTATCGCGGCGAGGTCTACCGCAGCACAGTCTGGCGCACCCGCCTCGACAGCTCGACCAACTGGGCTGTTGTCACCACCGGGATCGCGCTGTCCGCGACCTACAGCAATGCGGAGGCATCGCCTCTGCCGATGGTGCTGGTCGGCCTGCTGGTGACGGTCTTCCTGCTGTTCGAGGCGCGACGCTACCGCTACTTCAATGTCTGGCGTGCCCGTGCCCGGCTGCTCGAAACCGATTTCTACGCGCCGATGATCCGCGGCGAAGACCCATCGCCGAATGCGGCCTGGACCGAGCTGCTGGCCAACGACTATCGCCGCCCCAGCTACCACATCAGCTTTGCCCGCGCGGTCGGCCGGCGGCTGCGCCGTACCTACGGCTGGATTTTCGCGATCCAGGCCATCGCCTATTACGGCAAGCTGGCGATCCATCCGCTGCCGTTGGTGGCGGTGACCGACATCTGGGACCGCGCCTCGATCGGGCCGCTTCCGGGAGCCATCGTGGTCCTTGCCGGCGTCGCCTTTCATTCGAGCTGGGCGCTGTTCGCCTTCGTCACGCAGCGCATTGAGGTCGCCGAACGACGCACACGGCACAATCTGATCGCAATGGGTTGAGATGCAGCGGGCCGCGTTGCCGGTGGCGGGGTTTTGCCCTAACCTCGCTTCAACAAGAAAAATCAGGGAGGAGCTGCCGATGGACGTGATCCCACTGCGCGAGGGGTTTGGCGCCGAGCTGCGCGGCGTGACGCTGTCAGACGTTGCCGCCAGCGATGCGGCCTACGCGGCGGTGCGCGCAGCGTTCGAGGAACATTCGGTGCTGGTGTTTCGCGACCAGGAGGTCAGCGACGACGTCCAGCTCGCCTTCTCGCGCCGCTTCGGTCCGCCCGAGACGACCAAAGTCGGCTCGATGGGCACCGGCTCGCATTTCGTGATCCTCTCGACCTTCGGGCCCGACGGAAAGGTGGTGCCGTCGGATCACCGACAGCAGCTGCGCGCCAAGGCCAACCAGCTCTGGCACACCGATTCCTCCTTCAAGCGCGTGCCGGCGCTGACCTCGATCCTGTCCGCGCGGATCATCCCAGAACATGGCGGCGAGACCGAATTCGTCTCGATGCGGCTCGCCTTCGAGCGGCTCGACAAGGACGTGGCGAGGCGGCTGGAGAACTCGTTCGCCTGGCATTCCTACGCGCATTCGCGCAGCAAGGTGGCCGCCGGGCTCGCGACGACGGAGGAGGTCGACGCGCTGCCGCCGGTGTGCTGGCGCATGGTCTGGCGCAATCCGGTCAACGGCCGCGGCGCGCTGTATCTCGCCTCCCATGCTTACGGCGTCGAGGGCATGGATGCCGATGCCGGCAAGGCGCTGATCGAGCAATTGACCGAAGCGGCGACCGCGCCCGGCGTCAGCTATCTGCATCAATGGAAACAGGGCGACGTCGTGATGTGGGACAACCGCGCCACCATGCACCGCGGCCGCCCCTGGCCGGCGCATGAGGGCCGCCTGATGATCCGCACCACCATCTCGGCGACCGACGCCGATGGTGTCGCCAACATGCAACTCCCCTCGCCGCAGGCGACGGAGTGAAGCGAGTGGTGATGCGACACCGCCATCTTGAGGAGCGCGAAGCGCGTCTCGAAGGATCGACGGCCCGGCTGGTGGCCGTGCATCCTTCGAGGCTCGCTCCGCTCGCACCTCGGGATGACGGGAACGAGCCAACCGCGACACTAGCAATCGGCGACAAACTGTCGCTGATTGCAGTCAGCTTCACGCCACACGCTTCAGCGTTAGCAATCAAATTCCAACAGAGACTCGTCACCACATAGCAGAACGGCCGGAGTTCCACATCATCAGACCCAATATTCCCGGTCCCCGGGAATTTTATGGTCAGTTGTCATCCGAATTGCCAATCCCTTCGTGACCCTCGCCGGTTGCCCGACAGCCTCACCGTGGTATCGTCGATGCCAATCGGCCATTGAGACCGAAATTCGTGGAGGGGACCATGCGGAGCGTGCAAGCGCTGGCCGTCGCGGTGTTATCTGTGCTGACCGTCGGCGACGTTTCACGCGCAACCGAGCCGAAATCCGGCGGCATCTTCAGGATCTATCACCGCGATAGTCCCGGCAGTGCCTCGATCCACGAGGGCGCGACCTATTCGGTGAACATTCCGTTCATGCCGATCTTCAACAATCTCGTGATCTTCGATCAGCATGTCGCGCAGAACAGCACCAGCACGATCCGGCCGGAGCTTGCCGAAAGCTGGGCCTGGAGCGGCGACAACAAGACGCTGACCTTCAAGCTGCGCAAGGACGTGAAGTGGCATGACGGCAAGCCGTTCACGTCGGCCGACGTGAAATGCACCTTCGACATGCTGATGGGCAAATCGCCGCAGAAGTTCCGGCAGAACCCGCGCAAATCCTGGTACGATCAGGTCGACGAGGTCACGACCAACGGCGATGATGAAGCGTCGTTCAAGCTGAAGCGGCCGCAGCCGGCGCTGCTGTCGCTGCTCGCCTCGGGCTATTCGCCGGTGTATCCCTGCCACGTCTCGCCGGCGGAGATGCGCACCAAGCCCGTCGGCACCGGGCCGTTCAAATTCGTCGAGTTCAAGGCCAACGAATCGATCAAGCTCACCAAGAACCCGGATTACTTCAAGAAGGGCCTGCCCCATCTCGACGGTATCGAATTCACCATCATCCCGAACCGCTCGACCGCGATCCTCGGCTTCGTCTCCGGCAAGTTCGACATGACGTTCCCGACCGAGGTCTCGATCCCCCTGCTCAAGGACGTCAAGTCGCAGGACCCAAAAGCGGTCTGCGTGGTGGAACCGAACAACGTCTCCACCAACATCATCATCAATTCAACCGCCCCGCCGTTCGACAATCTCGACATCCGCCGTGCTTTAGCGCTGGCGCTCGATCGCAAGGCGTTCATCCAGATCATGTTCGAGGGCCAGGGCGACATCGGCGGCACCATGGAGCCGGCGCCCGCCGGCCTGTGGGCGATGCCGAAGGAGATGCTCGAATCGATTCCAGGGTATGGGCCCGACGTCGAGAAGAACCGCGAGGAAGCCCGCAAACTGATGCAGAAGGCGGGCTATGGTCCGGACAAGCATCTGCAGATCAAGGTGTCGACCCGCAACATCGCGGTCTATCGCGACCCCGCGATCATCCTGATCGACCAGATCAAGAGCATCTATATCGACGCCGAGCTCGACGTGGTCGACACCGCGCAATGGTTCCCGAAGATCGCGCGCAAGGACTATTCGCTCGGCCTCAACCTCACCGGCAACGCCGTCGACGAGCCCGACCAGTCGTTCTACGAGAACTATGCCTGCGGCTCGGAGCGGAATTACACCAACTATTGCAACAAGGACATCGAGAAGCTGTTCGACCAGCAGTCGGAAGAGACAAACGTCGACAAGCGCAAGAAGCTGGTCTGGGAGATCGACAGGAAGCTGCAGGAAGACGTCGCGCGGCCGATCATCTTCCATGCTCGCACCGGCACCTGCTGGAAGCCCTACGTGAGGAATGTCACGATCATGTCCAACAGCTCCTATAACGGCTACCGTTACGAAGACGTCTGGCTGGACAAATAAGCCACAAGCGAGATCAGGGAGAGAGCCAGGGTGTTTGCCTATATCGTGCGGCGGCTGTTCCTGATGCTGGTGACCCTGTTCGGGATCTCGGTCATCATCTTCGTGCTGCTGCGCGTCGTTCCCGGCAACATCGTCGATATCCTGTTCGATGCTGCCGGCTTCGTCGATCCCGCCGACAAGGCCAATCTGGAGCGCGAGCTCGGGCTCAGCCAGCCGATCGTGATCCAGTATCTGCACTGGATCGGCGGCCTGCTGCACGGCGATCTCGGCTATTCCTATGTCTCGGAGAAGCCGGCGCTGGAGGAGATCCTGCCGCGGATTCCGATCACCGCGCGGCTCGCGGGCCTGGCGCTGCTGTTCTCCGCCTCGATCGGCATTCCGCTCGGGGTGATCAGCGCGGTGCACCAGGGCTCCAAGCTCGACTACGCGCTGCGCGTCGTCAGCCTCAGCGGCCTGT
This sequence comes from Bradyrhizobium sp. WCU1, assembly GCF_053474805.1. Lineage (NCBI taxonomy): Bacteria > Pseudomonadati > Pseudomonadota > Alphaproteobacteria > Hyphomicrobiales > Nitrobacteraceae > Bradyrhizobium > Bradyrhizobium sp. WCU1. Next base: position 3,942,489 of record NZ_CM130280.1, on the reverse strand, counting down.
CGCTGCCGTCGTTCTGGCTCGGGCTGTTGATCCTGATGGCCTCGGTCTCGCTGTTCGGCACCATGCCGATCTTCAATCCGAACCCGAAGACCTGGCTCGAGGCGTTCAGCATCTATGCGGTGCCGGCGATGGCGGTCGGCTTCCGCAGCGCGGCGCTGACCATGCGCATCACCCGCTCCTCGATGCTGGAGATCCTGCGCCAGGACTATATCCGCACCGCGCGCGCCAAGGGCGCCTCCGAGGCTTCCGTCAACTATCACCACGCGCTGAAGAACGCCGTGCTGCCGGTCATCACCGTGATCGGCATCGAGGCCGCGTTCCTGATCGGCGGGCTGATCGTAACCGAGACCGTGTTCAACATCCCCGGCATCGCTCGCTTCCTGGTCGAGGCGCTGCGCTGGCGCGACTATCCGATCGTGCAGAACCTCGTGATGTTCATCGCCGTCGTCGTGGTGGTCGTGAACTTCATCGTCGACATGATCTATGCGGCGGTCGACCCGCGTATCCGGTTCGGAGACTGACCTGATGGCGTCGATCAATTTCGACAGCGAATTGCGACGCGCCGGAGCCAACGCCACCGGCGGCTGGGGGCGGCTGGCCTTCCTCGCGCAGCGGCATGTGCTCGGCACGATCGGCCTGATCATCATGCTGCTGTTCGTGCTGACCGCAATCTTCGCCAATGTCATCAGCCGCTACGACCCGCTCACCGTCGATTCCACGCACCGGCTCGCCGCGCCCTCCGCGCTGCACTGGTTCGGCACCGATTCCTTCGGTCGCGATGTCTGGAGCCGCATCATCCATGGCGCGCGAATCTCGCTTGCGGTCGGCATTGGCTCGACGACGCTCGGCGCCACGCTCGGCGTCATCGTGGGCCTCGCCTCGGGTTATCTCTCCGGCTGGGTCGATCTCGTGTTCCAGCGGGTGACCGACATCCTGCAATCGCTGCCGCTATTGGTGCTCGCGCTTGTCATGACCGCCGCGCTCGGCCCGTCACTGCCGAACGTGATCCTTGCGATCGCCATACCCTTGATCCCGACCGTGGCGCGCGTGATCCGCGCCAACACACTGGCGCTGCGCGAGCAGCCGTTCGTCGAGGCCGCCAAATCGATCGGCATGAGCGATATGCGGATTGCGCTGCGCCACGTGTTGCCCAACACCATCGCCCCCCTGATCGTGCTCGCCACCGCGCAGCTCGGCTCGACCATCCTGACCGAGGCGTCGCTGTCGTTCCTCGGCCTCGGCATTCCCGAGCCCTATCCGTCCTGGGGCCGCATGCTGTCGGAATCTGCCGCCGAATATGTCCGCACCGCGCCGTGGCTCGTGATCTTCCCCGGCATCGCGATCAGCCTCGCCGTGTTCGGCACCAACCTGTTCGGCGACGCGCTGCGCGACATCCTGGATCCGAGGCAGCGCGGCTGATGAGCGAGACGATTGCGGCAGAGATGGTTCTCGACGTGAAGAACCTGCAGACGGTGTTCTTCACCAATTCCGGCCTATTCCGCGCGGTCGACGACGTCTCGTTCTCGGTCTGCCGCGGCGAGACGCTGGCGATCGTCGGCGAGTCCGGCTGCGGCAAAAGCGTCAGCGCGCTCTCGATCATGCGCCTGGTGCCGGATCCGCCCGGCCGCATCGTCGGCGGTTCGGTGACGCTCGAGGGTACCGACCTCCTGAAGCTCGACGATGCCGCGATGCGCGGCATCAGGGGCAACCGCATCTCGATGATCTTCCAGGAGCCGATGACCTCGCTCAATCCGGTGATGCGGATCGGCGACCAGATCATCGAGGCGGTGCGGCTGCATCAGAAGGTGAGCAGCAAGGAAGCTTGGAAGCAAGCCGTCGACATGCTGCGGCTGGTGCGCATTCCGGAGCCCGAGCGCCGCGCCCGGGAATATCCGCATCAGCTCTCCGGCGGCATGCGCCAGCGCGCCATGATCGCGATGGCGCTGGCGTGTCGGCCGGCGCTGCTGATCGCGGACGAGCCGACCACCGCGCTCGACGTCACCATCCAGGCGCAGATCCTGGCGCTGATCGTCGATCTGCAGCAACGGCTCGGCACCGGGCTGATCCTGATCACCCACGATCTCGGCGTCGTGGCGCAGACCGCGCAGCGCGTGATCGTGATGTATGCCGGCAAGAAGGTCGAGGAGGCGACGGTTGAAGCTCTGTTCGAGACGCCGCAGCATCCCTACACGCGCGGCCTGATGGCCTCGATCCCCGCGGTGCCCTCGCCCGACCGGAGCGAGGACGTGCGGCTGATCGAAATCCCCGGCATGGTGCCGTCGCTGACAAGGCTGCCGCCGGGTTGCGCCTTCGCGCCGCGCTGCAAACTCGCGGTCGACCGCTGTCGCCAGGAATATCCGCCGCTCGATGAGGTCAAGAGCAATCACTGGGCCGCATGCTGGCGCGCCGGCGAGATGGCGAAGGCGTCATGACCGAGCAGCGCCCGCTCCTTGAGGTCACTGACCTGGTCAAGCACTACCCGGTGCGCGGCGGCGTGCTGCGCCGGCAGGTCGGCACCGTACACGCGGTCGACGGCGTCAGCTTCGCACTCGGCGCGGGCGAGACGCTCGGCCTGGTCGGCGAATCCGGCTGCGGCAAGTCGACGGTCGCGCGCACCGTGCTGCGGCTGGTCGAGCCGACCAGCGGCGCGATCAGGCTCGATGGCGAGGACATCGCGCCGCTCAGCAAGTCGGCGCTGCGGCCGTACCGCCGTTCGATGCAGATCGTGTTCCAGGATCCCTTCGCGTCACTCAACCCGCGCATGACGGCGGGCGACATCGTCGGCGAGCCTCTCACCGTGCACGGCCTCGCGCGCGGCGTAAAAAAGCAGGATCGGGTCGCGGAACTGTTCCAGCAGGTCGGCCTGCGGGCCGACCAGATGAAGAACTTTCCGCATCAATTCTCCGGCGGCCAGCGCCAGCGCATCTGCATCGCGCGTGCGCTGTCGCTCGGGCCGCGGCTGATCGTCTGCGACGAGCCGGTCTCCGCGCTCGACGTCTCGATCCAGGCGCAGGTGATCAATCTGTTGATCGACCTGCAGCGCCAGCAGAACTTTTCCTATTTGTTCATCGCACACGACCTCGCTGTTGTCGCCCATATCAGCCACCGCGTGGCCGTGATGTATCTCGGCCGCATCGTCGAGATCGCCGACAAGCACGAGCTGTTCGCCAACCCGCGCCATCCCTACACCCAGGCCCTGCTCGCCTCGGTGCCGATCGCCGACCCCAAGGCGAAGCGTTCCGCACCGCTGATCGACGGCGACGTGCCGAGTCCGATCAATCCGCCGCCCGGCTGCGCCTTCCACACCCGTTGCCGCTACGCCATCGATCGTTGCAGGACGGAGCGCCCAGGATTGCAGGCGACCGGCGCGAGACATCAGGTGGCCTGCTGGCTGAATGATGGAACGGGGCGCGACGAGTAACTCAGCCGTCGTCCCGGCGAAGGCCGGGACCCATACGCCGCGGCCATGGAAACCGGCAAGCGGCCGGAGATCGTGCCGCCAACCAACATTCGTGGTTATGGGTCCCGGCCTTCGCCGGGACGACACCTGTTATGCGGCAGCCTCGATCTCCACCACGATCTTGCCCGTCGTGACCTGTTCGCCCTCGGCGACATCGATCGACGACACCGTGCCCGCGATCCCTGCGGTGTGGACATGTTCCATCTTCATCGCCTCCAGCGTCATCACCGGCTGGCCGGCCGCGACCTTGTCGCCAGCCTTCACCAGCACCGCGACGACCCGGCCGTTCATGGCAGCACGCACCATGCCGTCGCCGCCGGCGACTGACGCACTCTCCGGTGGCGCAAGCGTGAGGTCGCGGGCCGACAGCATGACGCCGCGATGCAAGACAAAGAGCCGATCGCCATCGCGCAGGAATTTAGCCTGCTCCATCAGGCCATCATGGTGGAAGCGGATGCTGTCTTGATCGAGCTCGTCGATCACGAAGCTGAAGCGATCGCCGTTGCGGCTCGTGAGGTAGTTCCCGTCGCGTTCGCGGACGATCTCGATCTCCTGCACGCCATGGCCGAGATCGATCCGCAAGCCGAGCGGGAATGTCGCCGACAGCGACCGGCCGCGCTGCCATGGCGGCGCATGCGGATGGGTGACGTAGAACAGCAGCGCCGCAAGCGCGAGGTCGCTGCCGCGATCGGCCCGCGGCGCCAACAGCGCATCACGGTTGTCGCCGATGAAGGCCGTGGTCGCCTCGCCCTTGGCGAAGACCGGATGACGCAGGCAGTCGATCAGGAAACCTTGATTGGTGGTGACGCCGAACGCCGTGACCTGCTCCAGCGCGCAGATCAACTTGCCGCGCGCCTCGTCTCGGGTCGCGCCGTGGCTGATGACCTTGGCGATCATCGAATCATAGAACGGCGGGATCTCCGAGCCGGATTGCAGCGCATGCTCGACACGGATGCCGTCAGGCATCTGCCAGCGCGCCATCGTCCCGGATTGCGGCATGAAGTCGTGCGCGGCATCCTCCGAGCACAGCCGCACCTCGATGGCGTGCCCGGAGAAGGTGACGTCCTCCTGTCTCACGCCGAGCGGCTCGCCCCTGGCGACACGGAGCTGCAGTTCGACCAGATCGAGCCCGGTGATCGCCTCGGTAACGGGATGCTCGACCTGAAGCCGCGTGTTCATCTCCATGAAGTAGAAATTGCCGGCGCGGTCGAGCAGGAACTCCAGCGTGCCGGCGCCCTCGTATCCGATCGCCTTGACCGCCTGCACCGCGACCGCGCCCATCAGCGCGCGCAGCTCCGGCGTCACCGCGGGCGACGGCGCCTCCTCGATCAGCTTCTGGTGCCGCCGCTGCACCGAGCAATCCCGCTCGCCGAGATGGATCGCATTGCCATGGCGGTCGCCGAACACCTGGATCTCGATGTGGCGCGGATCGACGATCGCGCGCTCGAGGATCACATTGGGGTCGCCGAACGCGCCCTGCGCCTCGGATCGCGCGCTGCGCAGCGCATCCGGAAACGCCGCGGCGTCCGCGACCAGCCGCATGCCGCGGCCGCCGCCGCCGGCCACCGCCTTGATCATGACGGGGAAGCCGATTGCCTTCGCTTCCGCCAGCATCGCGGCATCGCTCTGGTCGGCGCCCTGATAGCCGGGCAAGCAGGGCACGCCGGCCTTTTGCATGATGTCCTTGGCGCCGGCCTTGTTGCCCATCGCAAGGATCGCTTCCGGCGACGGGCCAATGAACACCAGACCCGCATCGCGGCAAGCCTGCGCAAAGTCTTCGTTCTCGGCGAGGAAACCGTAGCCGGGATGCACCGCGGCGGCGCCGCTTGCCTTGGCGGCCGCGATGATCGCGTCGATCTTCAGATAGGATTGCGCCGGCAGCGCCTCACCGATCCGCACCGCCTGGTCGGCCTCGCGCACATGCAGCGCGTCGCGGTCGGCGTCAGAGTAGACCGCGACGACGCTGTAGCCGAGCCGCCGCGCCGTGCGCATGATGCGCAGCGCGATCTCGCCGCGGTTGGCGATCAAAACCTTGAAGAACGGCGTCCGCTTCACGATGGTACCGCTCATGGCCGCGCCACCGAGAACTGCATGCGCTGCGGGGTCCGCGCCTCAGCCTCGCGGCAGATCGAAAGCACCTCCGACAGCACCGTCCGCGTATCGCGCGGATCGATCACACCGTCGTCGAGCACGCGGGCGCTGGTCGAGAACACGTCCATTTGGCTGTCGAACACACCGGTGATCTGCGCCTTCATGGCGTCCAGCTTCTCCTTTTCGATCGGCTTGCCGCGCCGCGCGGCCGCCGCCTCCGTGACGATCGCCATGGTTTCGGCGGCCTGCTCACCGCCCATCACGGCGGTCTTTGCATTCGGCCAGGAGAAGCAGAACCGCGGATGGAAGCCGCGGCCGCACATGCCGTAATTGCCGGCGCCGAACGAGGCGCCGCAATACAGCGTGATCTGCGGCACCGTTGCCGAGGTTACCGCCTGGATCATCTTGGAGCCGTGCTTGATCATGCCGGCCTCCTCGTAGGCGCGGCCGACCATGTAGCCGGTGGTGTTGTTCATGTAGAGGATCGGTGTGCGCGACTGGCAGCAGGCCTGGATGAAATGCGTCGCCTTGTTGGCTCCGGGCACATCAAGCGGGCCGTTGTTGGTGATGATGCCGATCGCTTGGCCCTGGATGCGGGCATGACCGCAGACCGTGGCAGGTCCGTAATTGGCACCGAACTCGGTGAAATCGGAATCATCGATGAAGCGCGCGATCGCCTGGCGCATGTCGACGGGTCGTTTGTGATCCATCGGCATGATGCCGAGCAATTCCTCGGCGTCGTAGCGCGGCGGCTTGAACGCGGCAGGTTCTGGGCTCGGCCGGTCCCATGGCAGCTTGGCCATGATCTCGCGCGCGATGCGCAGCGCATCGCGGTCGTCCTCGGCTAGATAATCGCCAAGTCCCGAGACTTGGGTGTGCATCTCGGCGCCGCCGAGTTCTTCCTCGGTCGCAATCTCTCCGGTGGCGGCCTTGAGCAAAGGCGGTCCGGCAAGGAACGCGCGGGTGCGGCCACGCACCATCACGATGTAGTCGGAGAGCCCGGTCTGGTAGGCACCGCCCGCGGTCGAGGAGCCGTGAGTCACGGTGACGACGGGCAGCCCGGCCGCCGACAGTCGCGCCAGATTGCGGAAAATGTTGCCGCCGCGGACGAAATCCTCCACGCGGTAGCGCAGCAGGTTGGCGCCGGCGCTTTCGACCAGCTGCACATAGGGCAGCTTGTTCTCCAGCGCGAGCTCCTGCACCCGCAGCGTCTTGTCGAGACCGTAAGGTTGCAGCGCGCCGGCGTCGATGCCGGCATCATTGGCGCTGACCATGCAGCGGATGCCGGAGACGAAGCCGATGCCGGCGACCAGTCCGCCGCCGGGCACGCTCCTGTCGGCATCAGCCACATCGAACATGTAGCCGGCGAGCGTCGACAATTCGAGGAAGGGCGAGCCGGGATCGAGCACCAGCGCGACGCGCTCGCGCGGCAGCAGCTGGCCTCGCTTGTGGAAGCGATCCTTGGCGGCGGCGGAGGCCGTGCGCGTGCGCTCCTCCAGCCCGCGCATCCGTGCGATCAGCGCCAGCATGCCGTCGCGATTGCCCTGGAATGTGTTGCTGCTGGTGGAAATCGTGTTCTCGATGATGGCCACTAGGCGCGCTCCACAAAATGCCCGCTATACTGCTGCCGCAGTTCGACCTTGCGCAGCTTGCCGGTCGCGGTCATCGGCATCTCCTCCAGGATACGCACCAGCTTCGGCACCTGGAAGCCGCCGAGATGCTTTCGGCAATGCGCCTCGATACCGGCCTCGTCGGCGACCGCACCGGGCTTCAGCTTGACGAAGGCTGAGACCGCCTCGCCCCATTGCGGATGCGGCAGCCCGACCACGGCTGCGTTCTGCACGGCGGGGTGCGCGAGCAACGTCTCCTCGATCTTGACGGAGGCGACGTTCTCGCCGCCCGACTTGATCATGTCCTTCTTGCGATCGAGGAACAGCACCTCGCCATTGGCATCGATCAGGGCAACATCGCCGGTATGATGCCAGCCAAACTTGCGTGCCTCCTCGGTCGACTTCGGGTCCTTGTAGTAGCCCATCATCACGTTGGGGCCGCGATGCACCAGCTCGCCGATCTCGCCGCGCGGCAACAGATTGCCGTTGTCGTCCATGATCGCGGTCTCGTTGACAACAAGCGACTCGCCCCAGTAATTGCCGAACCGGTCGAGCTGCACCTCCGGCCGCGACATCGTCGTCGCCGGATACATCTCGGTCTGGCCGCTGGTCAGCACGAAATTCGGACAGAGGTCGGCGATGGCACGCTCGAGCAGCGGCTTGCCCATCGGCGCCATGGTGTAGATGCAGCAGCGCAGGACCGACAAATCGTATTCGCGCCGGCGCGGATGATCGAGGATCGCCTGGTACATCAAGGATAGGCCGACGAACACCGTGAGCCTGTCGCGGACGATCGCCTCCATGCAGACCACCGGATCGAAGCCGCGCATCAGCGCCATGCGACCGCCGACCGAGAGATAACTCAGCAGCAGCACATGGCCGGCGCAATGGAACAACGGAAACTGCCCGGTGATCCCGTCATGACGCGACAGCTGCATCTCGATGCAGTTGCTCATCACGGCCATGACCACGGCAAGGTGACAATGCATCGCGCCCTTTGGCCGCGACGTCGTGCCTGACGTGTAGATGATCATGGCGAGATCGCGGTCATTGATCTCGATCTCCGGCTCGATGTCGGACTGCCCTTCCAGCAGGCCGTTGAATTCCTGCAGTCCGGTCTTGCCCGCGTTGCCAGCCAGGTCGACCGCGATCATCTCCATGCCGCGCGCCTCCAGCGCGGCGCGCCGGTCGGCCTGGGCATGGAGGTTGTCGTCGATGATGGCAAAGCGGACTTCGGCATGGCCGAGGATGTAGTCCATGTCCGCCGGGCCGAGCATGGTGTTGATCGGCACCCAGACCAGGCCGGCGCGGTGGATGCCGAACAGCGCTTTGACGAACTCGACGGAGTTGTTGCAGATCGTCGAGATCTTCTCACCCGGCTTCAATCCACGCTGCACCAGATGGTTGGCGAAGCGATTGGCGTCGCGTTCGAGCTCGGTGAAGGTGACCTGTCTGCCGCCATCGGTCAGCGCGACGCGATCCGGAAACCGCCGCGCGGCGCGCTTCAGCAGATCGCCGATCGCGACCCGCCCGATGCGGCCTGGGCCCGTGACGCCGCCGGTTGCTGCGAGATTGTCCATGCCTTGCTCCTTGCTCGCTGTCATTCCGGGGCAGCCCGAAGGGCTGAGCCCGGAATCCATGGCGCCAAAGGACGTGCGGCCTGATGGATTCCCCGATGCGCAATTGCGCATCTGAGTTTCACGCTCCGCGCGCCCCGGAATGACGTCAGTGCCTGACCCCGAAAATCTGCCGCGCCTCCGCCGGGCTCGCGATCTCGCGGCCGGCGCGGCGGGCGCAGGCGGCGAGCCCTTCGACGAGCTGTCCGTTCGACGTCACCTTGGTGCCGTCGCCGAGATAGAACGTATCTTCCAGCCCGCTGCGCAGATGGCCGCCGAGATCGGCGGCGCGCTGGTGCAGCGGCCAGATCTCGGCGCGGCCGATCGCGGTGACCTGCCAATGCGCCTCCGGCGCCTTCAGCTTCAGGAGGATCGGCAACAGCTCCGGATCGGCCGGCATACCCGAGGCGACCCCCATGACGAAATTGTATTCGAGCGGGCCGGAATACATCCCGGTCTGCCGGTACATGCCGACGCAGCGCACGATACCGACGTCGAAGCATTCGAATTCCGGGATGGTGCCGGCCGTCTTCATCACGTCGAGATAATCCTGCACCTTCTCGACCGCGTTATCGAACATCATCGGCGGCCAGGCCCAGGTGTTGTCGGCCTTGACCTTCAGATAATTCAGCGAGCCGGCGTTGCAGGCGGCGATCTCCGGCTTGGTCTCGCGCACGCAGTCGAGCGCACCCTGATAATTCGGACCCGAGGTGCCGGTGGTGTGGTTGATGATCACGCCGGGGCAGGCCTCGCGGATCGCCTGCTGGATTTCCTTGCTGACGCCGACGTCCCAGGACGGCAGATGGCCCTTGTTCGGCTCCTGCTGACGCAGATGAATGTGCATGATGCTGGCACCGGCGTTGAACGCGGCCTTGGCCTCGCGCGCCATCTGCTCCGGCGTCACCGGGACATTGTGCTGCTTCGGGTCGGTAAGCACGCCGTTCAGCGCGCAGGTGATGACGGCCTTGTCGCTCATGGGTCTCTTGTCCGCTTTGCAGTGCACGTGCGCTGCTGATTTTCCCATGATGAGAAATTTGCCGACCGGCCATCTTGCGTTGACTGGCTGTGTCGATGCGCTCACGACACAATCCGCCATCAGCCGGTTAACACAAGACGCCACGCCCACGTGACGCGTAGCCTTGCTGCAAAGCAAAGCGGCGCAACAAGCCGGCATCACGGGGAGAACGACATGGTCTCGATCAACCGGCGCACCTGGCTGACCGGCGCGGCAGGTGCGGGACTTGCCGCAGTCGGAGGTCTCAAACCTTCGTTCGCCGAAGACATGCCCGGCGTCACCGCGACCGAGATCAGGATCGGCAGCACCACTTCACTCAGCGGCCCGGTGTCGGCGCTCGGCGTGCAGGCGCGCTGCCAGGAAGCTTATTTCAAGATGCTGAACGAACAGGGCGGCATCGCCGGCCGGCAGATCAAGTACATCTATTACGATGACGCGTTCAATCCGGCGAAGACGGTCGAGCAGGTGCGCCGCCTGATCGAGAGCGACAATGTCGCCTTCCTGTTCAACATGCTCGGCACCGCGCCGAATTCGTCGGTCGTCAAATACATCAACGCCGCCAGGGTGCCGCATCTGTTCCTGTCGGTAAACGGCGACAAATGGGGCGACTACAAGACCTATCCCTGGACCATGGGCTTTGCGCCAAGCGCGCGGACCGAGGCACAGGTGTTCGTCAAATATGCGCTGAGCCAGCACAAGGACGCGAAATTCGCGGTCCTCTACCAGAACGACGATCTCGGCAAGGATTTCGTTGCCGGCGCAAGGGACGTGCTCGGCGAGCGGTTCGCGACGTCGGCCGTCGTGGCCTCGCACGAGGTCACCGATCCGACCATCGATTCCCAGATCGTCGCGCTGCGCGGCGCCAATCCCGACGTGCTGATCTCGGGCACCACGGCAAAGTTCTGCGCGCAGTCGATCCGCAAGATCTATGAGCTCGGCTGGAAGCCGATGCATTTCATCGCCAGCGGCGCGGCATCGATCTCCTCGACCATTGCGCCCGTCGGCCTCGACAAGTCGCAGGGCACGATCTCGTCGGCTTATGTGAAGGACGTCGCCGATCCGGCCTGGGCCAATGATCCCGGCGTGAAGGATTTCCTCGCCTTCATGGCGAAGTACTTTCCCGACGGCAACCCGAAGGAGGGCTACAGTCTCTACGCCTACACGGTGGCGCAGGTGCTCAAGATCGTGCTCGAGCAGTGCAAGGGCAACTTCAGCCGCGACAACATCATGGCGCAGGCGAACAATCTTAGAGATGTCGAAGTGCCGACGCTGTTGCCCGGCATCAAGGTCAACACCAGCCCGACCAATCATCACCCGCTGCAGCAGCTGCAGCTGCAACGGATCGAAGGGCCCGGCTGGCTGCGGTTCGGCGAGGTGATCCAGGGCGCGAATTTGTAAGGGTAGAAAATCCCAGGTGTCGTCCCGGCGAAAGCCGGGACCCATACCGCGTGATCTATCGATGGATCGGGATGGCAGACACCTGTCGAACCGACAGGCTATGGTGGTTATGGGTCCCGGCCTTCGCCGGGACGACAGCGGAGCTACGTCAGCGCGCGCTCCTGCCCCGTCCGGTAGATCGCAAGATCACGCGAGCCGGAGAAGATCGCGCGCGGCTTTAAGCCATAGAAGCGGCGGATCGAGTGGCTGAAATGGGTACTGTCCGGATAGCCGATATCCTGCGCGAGATGCGCGAGGTTGATGTCCTGGTTGGCGAAATGCAGCAGATGCCGCGCCCGCTTCCAGGCGCGGAAGGAACGGAACGAGATCCCGGTCTCCTCCTTGAACAGATGCAGGAAGCGCGACGGCGAAAGCCCGGCCTCGGCGGCGCAGCCTGCCGCAGTCACCGGCTCGCCGGAGAACTGCCCGATGCGGCCGATCGCGCGCACGACGCGCGGATCGAGCACGCGCTGCGGCAGCGCGTCACCGAAGCACATGGTGTCGAACTCGGCATTGGCGATCGCGTCGCGATGCTGCATCTCGCCGAGCGTGGCATAGGCGTTGCGAATCCGGTTCGCAAACAAATGAGAATCGGGTCCCTGCAGGCGGCGGGCGACGGCTTCGAGCGTACCGTCAGGCACGCTTTCCGGCTCGATCGCGACGCAGATCGCCGAACGATATTCGCTGGTGATGGTGTGGCGGAGGTTCGGCATCGTCACCGCGAGTTCGCCGTGGGATTCACGGCCCTCGCTGGTCGACAGATGCAAGCCATCGCGGATCGCGACATAGACATGGAATGCGCCGGGACAGCGTTCACGCGGGCGGCCGAGCAGCCCGGCATAGAACACCCGTTCCGGCGTAATCAGCATCCGGTGGCCGGACTGCTGCTGGCCGGATTTCTGGCACTTCGCGTCCACGATCGCGTCCATGGCGGTTCCTCCTCGCGCGGCTCTTGGGGCCGCTGCGGCCGAACCACCATAGCGCAAATTGGCGGCCTGTCACCGACGCGCTGGATCAATTCCCGGACACATCGACGCTGGCGCGGTCAAGGCCGCGCCCGCGGCGCAACATTCTGTTCCTGCCCGGCTTTCTGCTCCGATGCCACCGCGCGCTTGTAACCGTCGCGCTGCTGCAGCCGCGCCCAATAGGCCGCGACATTCGGCCCGAAATCCTTGGCAAGGCCGATATTGCTGGCAAGCCGGAGCGCATAACCATTGGCGATGTCGGCGGCCGTGAAGCGTTCCGCGCAGAGGAATTCAGACTTGGCGGCGGCGGCTTCCACTGCACGCAGGCGGCCCAGGAACCATTTTGCATAGTCACCCGAAACCTGCGGGTTGCGCCGCTCTTCCGGCTCGAGCTGGCTGTAGCGGAGCACCAATGTCTGCGGAAAGGTCAGCGTTGCATCGGAAAAATACATCCAGTTCAGGAACGCGCCATAGGCCGGCTCGTCGATGCCCACGATCAGCGGCGTCGGGCCATGTTTGGTGCCGAGATAATGACAGATGCCGGAGGACTCCGTCATCCTGGTCTCGCCATCGACCATGAACGGGATGGTGCCGAGCGGATTGATGCCGAGATATTCCTTGGCGAACACCCGCGGCGGGAACGGCAGCATCTTCAGCTCATAGGGCAGCCCGAGCTCCTCCAGCATCCACAGCGGGCGGAACGAGCGCGCGGCGTCGCAGTGATAGAGCGTGATCATCAGGCGTTTCCCTTCTTCAGGCCAGGCAGCGTGCCCATCATCTTGCACAATACCATGAGCATCACCTCATCAGCGCCGCCACCGATCGAAGTCAAGCGGCTGTCGCGATAGGCCCGGCTGACCGGGGTCTCGTTGGTGAAACCCATGCCGCCCCAATATTGCAGGCAGGCGTCGGTGAGTTCGCGGCCGAGCCGGCCGGCCTTCAGCTTGGCCATGGTCGCGAGCCGCGTGACATCCTCGCCCGCCACCAGCGCCTCGGCCGCGCGGTAGATCAGCGAACGCAAGAGCTCGACCTCGGTCTGCATCTCGGCGAGCTTGAAGTGCACCACCTGGTTGTCGAGGATCGAGCCGCCGAACGCCTTGCGATTGCGCGTGTAGTCGATGGTCGCGTTGATGATGAATTCATGCGCCTTCAGGCAGGCGGCCGCGCCCCACAGCCGCTCCTCCTGGAACTGGATCATCTGGTAGGTGAAGCCCTGGCCCTCCTCGCCGATCCGGTTGCGCTTCGGCACCCGGACATTGTCGAAGAAGATCTGCGCGGTATCGGACGAGCGCATGCCGAGCTTGTCGAGCTTGCGCGCGACCTGCACGCCCTTGGTCTTCATCGGCACGCAGATCAGCGACTTGTTGCGGTGGACCTGGCCGTCGCTGGTGTTGGCGAGCAGGCAGATCCAGTCGGCCTGGGTGCCGTTGGTGATCCACATCTTGCCGCCATTGATGACATAGTCGTCGCCGTCGGAGCGGGCGCTGGTCTTGATCGAGGCAACGTCGGAGCCGGCGCCGGGCTCGGACACGCCGATGCAGGCGACCTGGTCGCCGGCGATCGCCGGCACCAGGAATTCGCGCCGCACCTCGTCTGAGCCGAACCGCGCCAGCGCCGGTGTCGCCATGTCGGTCTGCACCCCGATCGCCATCGGCACGCCGCCGCAGGTGATGGCACCGAGCTCCTCGGCCATCATCAGCGCATAGGAATAATCCAGCCCCTGGCCGCCGAACTCGACCGGCTTGTTGAGGCCGAGGAAGCCGAGATCGCCGAGCTTCTTGAACAGCTCATGCGCCGGGAAGATATCGGCCTTCTCCCACTCGTCGACATGGGGATTGATCTCGGCCGCGATGAATCTTTGCAACGCGCGGCGCGGTTCGTCGTGGTCGGCGGTGAAGAGCATGGTCGTTGTCCATCCTTTCGTCATTCCGGGGCGGCCGCGAAGCGGACGAGCCCGGAATCCATTTCACATCGAATCTGTGGCCTGATGGATTCCGGACTCGCGCTACGCGCGCCCCGGAATGACGGTGGTTGAGTGAGAGGCATTCACAGCCCCATCTGCCTCGACGCGAGATCCTTCATGATCTCCTCGGTGCCGCCGCCGATGGCGTTGACCTTGACCTCGCGGTAGATACGCTCGACCTTGATGCCGCGCATGAAGCCGGCGCCGCCGAAGATCTGCACCGCCTCGGAAGCGCAGTGCGCCATGGTCTGCGTGGCCTGGTTCTTCATCATGCAGATCTCGGCGACCGGGCTTTCGCCCTGGCCGAGCCGCCACGCCAGCATTTCCAGCATCGCCTGCGAAACCGCGACCTTCTGCGCCATGTCGACGATCTTGTGCCGGATGACTTGATGTTGCGCGATCGGCTTGCCGAAGGTCTTGCGCTCCTTGGCATAGGCGATCGCTTCGTCGAGGCAGACCCGCGCATACGCCGTGCAGCTTGCCGCCATGCCCATGCGCTCGCTGTTGAAGTTGTACATGATCTGCTTGAAGCCCTGGCCCTCCTCGCCGATCAGGTTCTCGACCGGCACGCGGCACTCGTCGAAATGAAGCGTCGCGGTGTCCGATGCCCACCAGCCCATCTTCTTCAGTTTCGTACGGGAGAGGCCCGGCGTATTGCCCTCGATCAAGAGCAGGCTGACGCCGCCGGGGCCCTCGCCGCCGGTACGGACCGCGACCGTCAGATAGTCGGCGCGCATGCCCGAGGTGATGAAGGTCTTCTCGCCGGAAACAACATAATGGTCGCCGTCGCGCCGCGCCCTGGTGCGCAGGCTCGCGACATCGGAGCCGCCGCCCGGCTCGGTGATCGCAAGCGCCGAGATCTTCCTGCCGGCGAGCACCTCCGGCAGCACCCGCGCCTTTACCTCGGGGCGGGCGGCGCGGGCGATCGGAGGCGAGCCGATGGTGTGGCTCATCAGGCTCGCGGAGACGCCGCCGGCGCCGGCGCGTGCCAACTCCTGCGAGGCCACGATCTTCATGAACTGGTCGGCGGCGGTCCCGCCATATTCCTCGGGAAAACCGAGCCCGAGCAGCCCGATCTCGGATGCCTTGGCGTACAGCTCCCGCGGAAACTCGCCCTCCTCATCCCATTGATGGGCAAAAGGCTCGATTTCCCTGGCCACAAAGCGCCGCATCACCTCGCGAAAGGCCTCATGCTCGCCGGTGTAGAACGGGTTTGCCATCCGCGTGCTCCGTTGATTCCCGGGCTCAGACGATGTCCGGATTTTTCCCTGTTCACTTGCGTCGAGTGGCTGTCCGGGGGAGCGGGTTTCCATCTGGCCGCCCCCAGCCACTAAACGCAAGACAGTATCCCGATAGCCCCCCTCCACTGCCAATCTGTGGCATCAATCGAGCCAGGAACAGGCGGCGCAAGACTGCCGTTCCGGAGGAGGGACACGTGCCGGTTCGCTACTACGACTGGATCGCGCATCATCGCCGGCGCACGCCGGACAAGACGGCGCTTGTCGATCTCGCAAGCGGACGCCGCTTTGGCTATGCGGAGCTCCACGACCGCGTGTCACGGCTTGCCGCCCATTTGCGCGACGGCCTGAAGGTCGCGCGCGGCGACCGCGTCGCGGTGCTGGCGCTGAACACCACGGATACGCTGGAGGTGCAATTCGCCTGCTTCCGGATCGGCGCGGTCTTCCTGCCGCTCAACACCCGCCTCACGATTCCCGAGTTGCGCTACATCACCGGCGACGCCTCCCCCAAGGTGATGATCCATGACGACGACCTCGCCGAGACCGCGCTTGCGGTCGCCAAGCTCTGCGATGTCGCCGCGACCGTCCGGCTCGGCCCGGGCGGCGCCTATGAGGCCGGCATCGCGGCGGCCAAGCCGCTCGAGCGGTTCGAGGAGGTCACGCTCGATGACATCTCGACCATCATGTACACCTCGGGCACCACCGGCCAGCCCAAGGGCGCGATCATCACGCATGGGATGACGTTCTGGAATTGCGTCAACCTCGGCGGCCCCGCCTATATCTCACCGGCCTCGGTGCTGCTGACCGTGCTGCCGCTATTCCACACCGGCGGACTGAATTGCTACACCAACCCGGTGCTGCATGCCGGCGGCACCGTGCTGATCATGCGCGCCTTCGATCCCGGCGAGGCGCTGAAGCTGATCGGCGATCCCTCACAGGGTATCAACGTGTTCTTCGGCGTGCCCGCGATCTACCAGTTCATGGCGCAGCATCCTTCGTTCGCCACGGCAGATTTCAGCCGCCTGATGATCGGCGGCGTCGGCGGCGCGCCGATGCCGGTGCCGTTGCTCAAGACCTGGGAGGCGCGCGGCGTCGCGCTGCAACAGGGCTACGGCATGACCGAGACCTCACCGGCGGTGATGGTGCTCGACCGCGAGGATGCCGCACGCAAGGCGGGTTCGTCCGGCAAGCCGGTGCTGCACACCGAGGTCCGCATCGTGCGCCCCGACGGCAGCGATGCCGCGATCGGCGAACTCGGCGAGCTCTGGGTCAAGGGCCCGAACATCACGCCGGGCTACTGGAACCGGCCGGACGCCAACGCTTCCTCGTTCACCGACGGCTGGCTGCATACCGGCGACGCCACGCGGATCGACGAGGAGGGCTTCTACTACATCGTCGACCGCTGGAAGGACATGTACATCTCCGGCGGCGAGAACGTCTATCCGGCCGAGGTCGAAAGCGTGCTGCATCAACTGGCGGCCGTGGCCGAAGCCGCCGTGATCGGCATCCCGAACGAGCAATGGGGCGAGGTCGGGATGGCTGTGATCGCCGTGAAGCCGGGCCATACGCTGACGCCCGCCGAGATCCACGCGCATTGCCAGGCCAATCTGGCGCGGTTCAAATGCCCGCGCCTGATCGAATTCATCGATGCTCTGCCGCGGAATGCGACAGGCAAAATTCATAAGCCGACGCTCCGGCAGCAATTCGGCCAGCCGAAGCCAACTGATACTGCCGCATGATCGGGGGACGCGAGTTACGTCTCCGTGGCCATGTCGAGAGTTGCCCGTGACCGTCTGCCGGGACCGGCCATGGGTTCGTTGCGTTGAGTCCCCACCAAATAGATCGAGGAAATTGCCTTTATGAAAGCCACAAAACTGTCGCTGCTGGCCGCCGCCGCGGCGCTCTGCCTGCTCTCCACCCAGGCCGCCTTTGCGCAAAAGAAGTATGACACCGGCGCCTCCGACACCGAGATCAAGATCGGCAATGTCGAGGCCTATAGTGGTCCTGCCTCTGCCTACGGCGTCATCGGCAAGACCGAGGAAGCCTATTTCAAGATGATCAACGATCAGGGCGGCATCAACGGCCGCAAGATCAACTGGATCTCCTATGACGACGGCTACTCGCCGCCGAAGACCGTGGAGCAGATCCGCAAGCTGATCGAGAGCGACGAGGTCTTCCTGGTGTTCAACGCCCTGGGCACGCCGACCCAGACCGCGGTGCAGAAGTATCACAACGCCAAGAAGGTGCCGCAGCTGTTCCTGGCCACCGGCGCCAGCAAGTGGAACGATCCGAAGGATTTCCCGTGGACCATGGGTTTCCAGCCGAGCTACCGCGTCGAGGCGCGGATCTTCGGCAAGTACATTCTCAAGGCCAAGCCGGATGCCAAGGTCGTGATCTTCTATGCCAATGACGATTTCGGCAAGGACTACCTGGTCGGCCTCAAGGAGGTGCTCGACAAGTCGTCCGTCAAGATCGTCGCCGAGGAAAGCTACGAGACAACGGAGCCGTCGATCGATTCCCACATCGTCAAGCTGAAGGACACCGGCGCCGACGTGTTCGTCAACATCTCGACGCCGAAATTCGCGGCACAGGCGATCAAGAAGATCGCCGAGCTCGGCTGGAAGCCGATGCATGTGATGACCGACGTCTCGATCTCGATCGGCGCCGTGATGAAGCCCGCCGGCCTTGACGCCTCCGAGGGCGTGCTGTCGGCCGGGTACCTCAAAGACGCCTCCGATCCGCAATGGAAGAATGACGAGGGCATGAAGAAGTTCATGGCTTTCGCCGAGAAGTACCTGCCGGGCGCCAATCTGTCCGACGCCAACCTGGTCTATGGCTACGCCGCGGCGCAGACCATGGTGCAGGTGCTGAAGCAGGCCGGCGACAACCTGACGCGTGAGAACGTGATGAAGCAGGCCGCCAGCCTGAAGGATTTTGCGCCGGACACGCTGATCCCCGGCATCCGGATCAATACCAGCGCGACCGACTTCGCCCCGGTCGAGCAGCTCAAGATGATGCAGTTCAAGAACGGACAGTGGGAGCTGTTCGGCGACATCATCAGCGCCGAGACCGGCGGCTAGCGCTACATGCCGACGAGCTGGCAATATCGCGAGGCCGCCCATCCGGGCGGCTTCGTTGTTTTGCGACTCTCTCACCGTCACCCTGAGGAGCCGCGAAACGGCGTCTCGAAGGGTCGACGGCCACCAGCCGGGCCGTGCATCCTTCGATGACGGGGCTAATTCTGTTGACGTTAGCCCGGCAGGAAGATCGCAAACGGCTCGTCGATCGTGCGGCGCAGATGCTCGCGATAGAGGGCGTAGCTGGCATCGTCAGCCGACACCCGGCCGAGGCTCGGCTTCGGCACGTTCTTGATCGGCAGGAATGCGATCGGCGCGGCGACCGGCGTCAGCAGCGAGCCGCGGCCGGCAAGCAGCGTCGTGATGATGCCGTACATCTCACCGGAATTGCGCGGGCGCGAGACCGTGATCACGCGATGCTGGCCGTGCCTGTTGGTCACGAGATAGACGAAACCCGATTCATTGGGCACCGCGACCTCGCCATACTGGGTGTAGTCGGCATCCTGCCGCTCGCCCTCGCGGAAGCCGAGCGATGACGACGCCTCGTCCCACGCGATCTCCGTCCGATAGGCATAAACTGCGCCTTGCTCGCCGAACGACGGCCGCACCGTGATGTAAGCCCCCTCGATCCGCGCCACCGCGCGGCGCGAATAGGAGCCGAGGCTGTCGGGTGCGATCCCGCCATTGGCGGGGGCGGCTACCGTGATCGCCTCCGGCAGCTTGCGCAGGGACACACCGAGCGCCTGTTCAAGCCGCACCGTGGTCGCGAGCGTGAACGGGCGGCGGCCGCCGAGCACCTTTTCCAGCGTCGACACGCTGAGCTTGGCCTGCTCGGCCAGGGTCTGCCGTGAGATTCGGCGGCGCGCGATTTCCTCGCGGATGGTCTCCGCGACCTGCTGGCTCTGCTCGGCGGAAAGCTGCTTGTCCGGCGTCGACATCGGGTTCCTGCGCTGATTCCTCGTGAACCTGCGCAGTCTAGCAGACCGGACAATCCATCACAAAACCGCACAAAACCGCCTTGGACGGCGGCGGGCCGCGCCGGACGGCGGCCGATCATTGCCGATCATTCTGCTCGCGCCAAAACCGCCGTTCTCCATGATCGCGAGGCAGCGAAAGTCTCGCTCGGGAGTGACGACAATGACGATTTACGATGCATGTGAGAGCAGTCCGCAGATCCGCCTGTCGCGCCGGATGCGCATTGCGCTGTTCTTCCTGGTGGAAAGCGTCGCCGCGCTGGTGATCGGCTTTGCGGCGCTGTTCGTGAGTTTCGATCCGGTGTGGTCGGCCGAACTGCCGCAGCAGGCGGTGTTGCGGCCGAGCGATGCACGCTCCGGCTCGCTGCTGTTCAAGACCGACGACGGCTATAGGGAAGCATTGAGGCTCGGCGTCGATGTCGATCTCACGGTGTCGGGCCCGACCATCCGCGCCCGCGTCACGCAGATCTTCCGCAATCCGACCAAGGACTGGGTGGAGGCGACCTATGTCTATCCGCTACCGTCCGGCGGCGCGGTCGATACGCTGAAGATGGTGGTCGGCGATCGCGTCGTGGTCGGCGACATCAGGGAGCGGCAGCAGGCCCGCGCGATCTACGAGCAGGCCAAGCAGAACGGCCAGAAGGCTGCGCTCACCGAGCAGGAGCGGCCGAACATCTTCACCAACTCGGTCGCCAATATCGGTCCGGGTGAAACCGTGCTGGTACAGATCGAGTATCAGGAGCCGGTGCGGCAGAACGGCAACGAATTCTCGCTGCGGGTGCCGATGGTGGTCGGCCCGCGCTACAATCCGCGCCCGGTGGTGCAGAGCGTCGACCTCCGTGCCGATGGCAACGGCTGGGGCGCCACCACGACCGATCCGGTGCCGGACCGCGACCGTATCACCTCGCCGGTGCTTGATCCCGCCGCGAATGCGTCCATCAACCCGACCAACATCACGGTTCACCTCAACGCCGGCTTCCCGCTCGGCGAGGTGAAGAGCCATTTCCATCAGGTCAGGATCGACAGCCCCGACAGCACCACGCGCGTCGTCAAGCTCGCCGAAGGCCCGGTGCCGGCCGATCGCGATTTCGAGCTGAGCTGGAAGCCGGCTGCAGAAAAGGCGCCGTCGGTCGGGCTGTTCCGCGAACATATCGGCAGTTCCGATTATCTGCTGGCCTTCGTCACCCCGCCATCGGTGGAGCAGGCGCAACAAAAGCCGTTGCGGCGCGAAGTGATCTTCGTGATCGACAATTCCGGCTCGATGGGCGGCACCTCGATCATCCAGGCCAAGGCAAGCCTCACTTACGCGCTCGGCCGCCTGCAGCCGACCGATCGCTTCAACGTGATCCGCTTCGACGACACCATGGACACCCTGTTCCCTTCGCCGGTCGCGGCCAACAGCGCCAATATCGGCAATGCGACATCGTTCGTCAGCGCGATACAGGCCCGCGGTGGCACCGAAATGGTGCCGGCAATGCGCGCAGCGCTGTCCGACACCAACCATGACGACGCCGACCACGTTCGCCAGGTCGTGTTCCTGACCGACGGCGCGATCGGCAACGAGCAGCAATTGTTCGAGACCATCAGTGCGCTGCGCGGCCGCTCGCGGATCTTCATGGTCGGCATCGGCTCCGCGCCGAACACCTATCTGATGACGCGCGCCGCCGAACTCGGCCGCGGCACCTTCACCCATATCGGCTCGGTCGAGCAAGTCGACGAGCGTATGCGCGACCTGTTCGCCAAGCTGGAGAATGCCGCGGTGACCACGCTCTCCGCAAAGTTCTCCGATGCCGCGGCCGACCTGACGCCGTCAGCGCTGCCCGACATCTATCGCGACGAGCCGCTGGTGCTGGCCGCGAAGCTCGACAAGCTCGCCGGCTCGATCGAGATCAAGGGCCGCATCGGCGACCGCCCGTGGAGCGTGACGCTGCCGGTCGCGAACGCCGCCGAAGGCAAGGGCCTCTCGAAACTGTGGGCGCGCCGCAAGATCGCGGATGCCGAAGTCGCACGCACCACGCGGCAGCAAAGCCCTGAAGACGCCGACAAGACCATCCTTGCGCTGGCGCTGGCGCATCAGATCGTCACGCGGCTGACCAGCCTCGTCGCGGTCGACAAGACGCCGAGCCGCCCCGAAGGCGAGCCGCTGAAGCTTTCCGAGCTGCCGCTCAACCTGCCCGCCGGCTGGGACTTTGCAAAGGTGTTCGGCGAGCGTCCAAGCCTGCCGGCCGCGCCGACCGAACGCCGCGCCGACGCAGGCGACGGCAAGCTGCAGCTCGCTGCGCTGAAGCGCTCACCGGTCGCAACGCAAGGTCCCGGCACCATCCAGCTGCCGAAGACCGCGACCGATGCGGAATTGAAGATGATCGCGGGTGTGATCCTGCTCACGGTCAGCCTTCTGCTTCTGGTGTTCAACCGGCGTCAGACGTCACCCCAATGACGTCCGATGAAAGGAGCAGGTGCCCCCCGACCTCCTCCTTTCCAAGAGCGCGCGCGGCCTTCCCACCCGTCCCCCAGGGGCCGCGCGCGTCACTTCTTCCTCAGCCGTCATCGCGAGCGGCGCAAGCAATGACGAGGAAAATGAAGATGCGCCGCTTCATCCTGCCGCTCACCTTCGCCCTCATCGGCCTGATCCTGTTCGGCCAGGGCAGCTATATCCACGCCAAGGCGCTGGTCGCGCAGGTGCTGCTGGAGCGCGCCTTTGCAAAGAGCATCGAAACCGGCCTGCCCGTGAAGCCATGGCACTGGGCCGATACCTGGCCCGTGGCCAGGATCGAGGTGAAGCGGCTGCACGTGTCCACGATCGCGCTGGCGGGCAGCAGCGGCCAGGCGCTGGCGTTCGGCCCCGGTCATGTCGAGCAGAGCGTCGACGCCGGCGAGCGCGGCGTCGCGGTCTACTCCGCGCATCGCGACACCCATTTCCGCTTTCTGAAAGATGTCACAATCGGCGACGAGATCGACATCACGCGAAGCGACGGCAAGACGTTTCGCTACCGGGCCGACCGCAGCGCGGTCGTTCGCTTCGATCAATCCGGTATCGATCCTATCACGGATCAACATGAACTGGTGCTGTCGACCTGCTGGCCGTTCGACGCACTGACATCGGGGCCCGAGCGTTATCTGTTGCACGCGCCCCTGATCGAACAGGGTTCCTGATCCACATCAATTTCGCCTGCCGGGATATCGCGCGCGACGCCCTGACTTGCGCCAGCGTGAGTTGCTACCCCCTTTCCCTCGCCATAAAAACAATGAAAAATCATCTCCTGCGGTGACGCACCGTGGGCCAGAGGAAACAAGCAGAACAAGGATAAGGGCAGGCTCCATGGAAGCTATCGCACGCACCGCGTCTCATCCGTCCCACAAATGGGCGCCGCCTGCTGACGCCAGCGACATCGTCAAGAGCATCCATGCGATGCTGCACCCGCGCAACATCGTGCTGGTCGGCGCCACCGACAAGCCCGGCAACTACGCCGAGCGGATCTGGAACAACCTGGTCAAGTACAAATATGCCGGCGGCCTCTATCCGATCAACGCCAAGCGCGAGATGATCTGGGGCGTCACCTGCTACAAGGATTTCGCCAGCCTTCCCGAAAAGCCCGACCACGTGCTGGTGCTGGTGCCGGCCCGCTTTGCCGTGCAGGTAATCCGCGACGCGGCCGCCGCCGGCGCGCGTTCGGCAACCATCGTCACCTCGGGTTTCAGCGAATTGCAGGACGAGGAGAGCCAGCGCCTTGCGGCCGAGCTGAAGCAGGCGATCAAGGAGACCGGGCTTGCAGTCACCGGTCCGAATTGCCTCGGCAATCTCAGCGCCGGCGAGAATTTGTTCACCAATATCGACGACCGCATCGTCACCATGGAGCAGGGCGCGGTCGCGATCGCCGGCCAGTCCGGCGCCATCGTGATGGCGATCCGCCAGGCGCTGGAGGATCGCGGCGTCGGCGTCGGCTACATGGTCACGACCGGCAATGAATCCGGTCTCGAGACCCCGGATCTGATGAGCTATTTCGCGGCCGATCCGAGCATCCGCGTCATCGTGGTCTATCTCGAAGGCGTCAGGAACACAAAGGTGTTCCGCGACGCCTGCAAGGCCGCACGCGCCGCGGGCAAGCCGGTGATCGCGCTGAAGCTCGGCGCCTCCGAAGGCGGCCGCGCCGCCGCGATGGCGCATACCGGCGCGCTGGCCGGCTCGATCGAGACATTCGACGCGATCTCGACCCGCGAGGGCGTGATCCGGGTGCGCGGACTGGATGAACTGATCGAAACCACCGAGTGCTTCGTCCATGCCGATCCGCCGAAGGGCAATCGGCTTGCGGCCGTGTCGCTCTCCGGAGGCAAGCGCGGACTTTTGATCGACGCATTCTATTCCGCCGGGCTGAACTTCGCGCCGCTGAGCCCGAACGCGTCCGAGCAGCTGGCGAAGATGCTCGGGCCCGGCAGCATCGTCGGTAACCCGCTCGACGCCGGCTTCGCCGCGGTGGTCGACCCGTCCGTCTACATGAAGTCGATCAAGATCATGATCGACGATCCCGACACCGACATCGTCATCATCGATGCCGAGCTGCCCAAGGCGCCGCACGAACTGCGCGAGCGCAATCTGCGCATCGTCGACGAGATGGCGGGCCACGCCAACAAGCCGGTGATCTATATCAGCGCGATGTCGATCGGCTTCACCGACTTCACCAAGGGACTGCGCAAATCGCTGCCCAATATCGCCGTCCTGCAGGGCCTCGACCGCGCGGTCGGCGCGATCAAGTCGCTGATCGAATATGCCGGCCTGCGCAAGGAGGTGCCCGACATCGTGTCGAGCTCGAAGGCGTCGGCGCGCGCGATGTTGGAGAAGGCGCTGAAGGCCGCCAACGGCGCTGCCGCGCTCGACGAGGTCGCCTCCAAGCAGCTGCTCAAGGCCTACGGCATCCCGATCTCGAAGGAAGCGGTCGCGCAGACCGCGGCCGATGCCGCAAAGATCGCCAAGCAGATCGGCTTCCCGGTGGTCGCCAAGGTGGTCAGCCCCGACATCCTGCACAAGTCCGACATCGGCGGCGTCGTGCTGAACCTCGCCAATGCGGCCGAGGTGAAGAAGGCGTTCAACGACATCACCGCGCGGGTGAAGAAGCTGAAGGGCAAGCCGAAACTCGAAGGCATCCTGATCGCGCAGCAGGTCAAGGCCGACCTCGAGCTCGTGGTCGGCGCCTCGCTCGATGCCGAGATGGGCCCGGTGGTGCTGTTCGGCACCGGCGGTGTCGATATCGAGCTGATGAAGGACGTCGCGCTGGCCGGCGCACCGCTCGATGCCGCCGAGGCAAAGCAGCTGATCGGCAAGACCAAGGCCGGCGTCAAGATGAAGGGCTATCGCGGCAAGCCCGCGCTGCACGAGCCGTCGGCGGTGAAGGCGCTGGTCGGGCTCTCCAATTTGATGGCCGACGCCAACGGCCGCATCGCCTCGATCGACGTCAACCCGTTCCTGATCAATAGCAAGCTCGGCGTCGCCGTCGACGGACTGATCGTGCTGAACAACGCCGCCGCGAACAAGGCGGTGGGGCATTAGGCTTCGCTGCACACTCTTTGTTTCGTCATCCTAGGGTGCGAGCGGAGCGAGCCGCGAAGGGTGAATCGGCCGCAGTGGGGCCGTTCATCCTTCGAGACGCGCAACGCGCTACTCAGGATGACGGAATTGAAAACGCGCTAGAAGCTCGCGCCCCATTGCAGCGCGGTCTGCATCAGCCAGTCGCGATAGAGCGTCAGCGGTGTCACGCCGGTGATGCCGCCGCAGCCGGCGGTGCCGTTCGGACCGGTGGACCAGCTCACCACGCCGACGATGACGGGCCCGCCCGGCTTGTCCTCGAACACGGGCGCGCCGGAATCGCCGGTGCAGGCCCCGAGCCCGTCGCGCACGCCTTGTCCGACCGGATCGACGAGACGGATCTGCAGCGTGCCGGGCTTGCCGCTCGCGATCAGTCCGGCGACGCGAATGCTGCCGCCGCTCTTGCCGTCGCCGCGCACGGTGACGCCGACGCCCGCGACGGTGAAGCGGCCGCCGACCTGGATCGGAATGTTGGGCATGCCGAGCGCGGCCGGCGCCTTGCCTGCGACCGGTGCCGTAAGCTGCAGCAGCGCCACGTCAGCGGTCGCGACATGATCGGTCATCGCCTGCATCCGGAAGCCGGGATGAATCGCAACCGTCTTGACGTCCTGCAGCTTGGGCTGCCGGTCCGCACCGTACTCGACGATCTTGTAGTCGGCACCGGGCTGGACGCAATGCGCCGCGGTCAGCACGACCTTCGGCGCGATCAGCGCACCGGTGCAGAAATTGCCGCGCGAACCAACGATGGTGACCACCGCGCGCGCGACACCGTCGGTCGACGGCGCGCCGCCACCGACGATCGCGAAGGCCGGCGTTGCCATCAACAGGGTCAGAAAGGCTGTCGCTCGAATCAAGCTCGTCATGGAACCCCGTCGATCTGTTTCGGAATTGAGCACCGAGGCGCGGCATTGCGTCGCTCACCCTCGGCTTCGGAGAACACGCATTCTTGTACAGAGCATCCGGGCCTTCACGCGTCAATTATCTAAATATCTAGTCGACGATGACTACGGCGTTGAACTCGCCGCCAGATTTGCTGCAGCACCTTGGCGTCCACACGTATCGTATCGTCGCCTTGCCGCAACGTCCGACACGTCGTATCGTGCGTCGCTGTCAGCACGACGCACGAATGTGAACTGCATCTCTTGATCCCGCGTGGATCAGGGCCGTAATTTCGGCCAGATAACAACACAACCTCTGGCAGCATACCGCATACTTACCTTCATGACTTTCTGGATGCCGGTGCCGTCGACCACCAGACAGACGGCTTTTCCATCCGCCATTTCGTTGAGTTCGAGGATAATGATGAGGATCGCGGTCGTCACGCCGATCAGGCTGTTCAGCGAGGGGCTTACCTCGAGTTTCCGAAACCACGCGGAATTTGCCGTCGAGGCGGCGGTTTCCGATCTTGCCGGCCTGCGCGCGACCCTCGGGGCCGGTGGCGTGAATGTCATTCTGATCGATGTCACACAGGGCATCGATCTCGACGAGGTGCGCGTGATTGCGAGCGAGTATTCCGACATCGCCCTGGTCGCGCTCGGTCTCAACGAAGACCGACGCGACGTGGTTCGCTGCGGTCGCGCCGGGTTCAGCGGTTACATTTCCCGGAATGCCAGCTTCGACGAGCTCTGTCGCGCGCTGTCGGACGTGGCATCAGGGCGGCTTGCCTGCAGCGCCGAGATTTCCGGCGGCCTGCTGCGCGCGCTGTTTTGCATGGACCGCCAGACGGATACGATCGACACGGACCAGGGACTGACGCCCCGCGAAAGCGAGGTTCTCAAGCTGATCGGACAGGGCATGTCGAACAAGGAGATCGCACGCGATCTCAGTCTCAGCCTTGCGACCGTCAAGCATCACGTCCATCACGTGCTGCAGAAGCTCGGCCTGCCGCGCCGCGCGCAGGCGATGCGGCGGGTGCGGGAAGCGCCGTGGATCGCATCCTCGGCGCCGGCTCTCGATCGCCGCCGCGAGCTCGACTGACCCCAGCATCTTGAATTCCGTGTTCGGCCGGCCGCGGGAGCGTGACACTCCGGCGGCAGGGTGCCGCACGTCCTTGCGCATGCATGGACGGCGCGCCGCGCGATCGATCCCAACTAAATCCTTCGATCGATCTTTCGTACCGCGCGATCGATCTCGTGGATCGGTTCTGGATCGATTTCTGGATCGATTGATCCGCATCACCGGCTCGATCCTTTCTGATCCACCGCGGCGAATAGGCCTCTCGCCGCACACCTGCCACAACAGCGCCAACGCAACGACATGCCGCTCTTTTCGCTCGCTGCGTGAAAGCAATTTGGTGTGGAAGAGGATCGACTGCGTGAATTCGCGGCAGATCGGTCAGGAATGATTTCATGAATCCAGTTGCCGACATCGCTGGTCTGACTGCCTTGTGGCAGAGAACGTCGGGTGGCGACCCCGAGGTGAAGATCGCGATCATCGACGGCCCCGTCGATCTCAATCATCCCTCGCTCAGGCAGGCGCGTGTCGCCTTGGGCGGCGAGTTCGTCGCGCCGTCCTCGCCCACGATCCAGTCCGAGCACGGCACGCATGTCACCAGCGTGCTGATGGGCACGCCCGGCAGCCCGGTGCTCGGCGTGGCGCCGAATTGCAGCGCCACTGTGTTCTCGATCTATCGCGAGAATGCCGCCGGGCAGATCGTGCCCTCGTCGCAAAGCACCCTGGCGCTCGCGATTAATCAGGCGCTGGCCGTCGGCGCCGACGTCATCAACATCAGCAGCGGCCAGCAATCCACGACCGGACAGGCCGATCGCATCCTGGTCGATGCGGTGCGCGCCTGCGAGCGCGCCGGCAAGCTGATCGTCGCCGCCGCCGGCAATGACGGCTGCCGCTGCGTCCAGGTGCCGGGCAGCCTCTCGTCGGTGCTCGCGGTCGGCGCGTGCGATCTGGCCGGCAATCCGCTGGCGTTCAGCAATTTCGGCGACGCCTATCTCGAGAACGGCATCCTGGCGCCGGGCGAGAACATTGCCGGCGCCTCGCCGGTCCGCAATGTCAGCCTGCGCTCCGGAACGAGCTTCGCCGCGCCGATCGTCACCGGCGTCGTCGCGCTGCTGCTCTCATGCCTGCGCCAGAACGGACGCAAGGCCGATCCGCAAGCCGTCCGTGCCGCGCTGCTCGAAAGCGCGGCGCCCTGCCGCAACGACGGCAGCGCCTCGCGCTGTCTCGCCGGACGGCTCGACATTCCCGCGGCTGTCGCCGCCCTGCTTGGCGAGCAGGCGGACGCCGTCACGCCGTCGGGTGCCACGGCCGCGCCTCCCCGCTTCTGGGGAGTGTCCGCGCGCCCTTTCGTCCAACCATCATCCGCCGCTCAGCCAACTGCAACCAGAGAGGGTTCCATGGGAGATCTATCAGCAATGTCTGCACCATCGGCTCCGCGCATCTTCGGGCCGGACGGCTCGGTCCTGCGAAGCAGCGCCGGGATCATGCCAAGCGAGGCGCAGCCTGCCGCGCCGGCAGCACCTGCGGCCATGGCCGTCCCCGTTGATCACGGTATCGTCGCCGCACCGATCGCGGCGCCCGCGCCGTATCCGTATCACGCACCCCATGCAGGCGGCGACATGGTCTGGATGCCGGCACCGGCGCCGCAGATCGTCATGCCGCAGATGATGATGCCGCAGATGGCGATGCCGACGGCCGGCATGATGCCGCAAACCTGGCTGCAGCCGCAGCAATTGCCGGCGCTGATGCCGAGCAACGCGCTTCCCGTCGCAATGCCGCAGGCGCTGCCGATGTACGAAGCGCCCGCGGTCCGGACCAGCGAGAAGAGCTGCGGCTGCGGCGGCGGCATGCGTCCGCAGAGTGCTGCGGCCGAATCGACCGGTCAGCTCGCTTTCCCGATCGGCCGGCTGTTCTACGATTTCGGCAAGGAAGCCCGGCTCGATTACTTCGTGCAGGCGATCGCCAACTGGCGCGACAGCCTGGTCGGACGCGGCGATCCGGCATTCGGTCCGGATCGCGATCACTCCGGCGATACGTCGGCGCCCTACAATCCGGCGATCATGGCGCGCTATCTGCTGAACCAGGCCGAAGGCGAGACCGCGACACCGGCCGGCGCCGGCAACAACTTCCCGGATGCCGACGCCATCACCTGGACGATGACGATCGATTCGATCCCGATCTACGCGATCAAGCCGCTCGATGTGTTCGGTCTTGGATTCTTCGCCGCGCTGATCCTGGCGCTTTGGCACCAGGAAGTCTCGCACGATGATCCAGCGACGACCCGCACGGTAGTGACCGCGACCGCGGCCGTCGCCGACGACGCGCGGCCGGCGCCGCGGCCGGCATTCCCGCCACCCGGCGGCGTTGCGCGGGTTTCGATGGCCGGCTGGGTCGACAGCACCAACACGACCAAGCTGCTCAACGGCACCGTCGTGCCGACGCTGGTGACCGATTGGCGCGGTTTCTACCAATGGGATCTGTTCACGCTGTTCGGGCCACTGCCCTGGCCGGACGGCGCGGAAGGCTTCCTCGAGCGGATCTACAACGAGTTCCGCAATGTCGGTCTCTCTCCGCAGGACCGCGCGCTGAACTATTCCGCGATGAATGCCTACAACACGCGGAAGATCTTCATCGACGCCGCCAAGAAGGGTCTGCGGCTCGATACCGTCGAGGTCGACCAGAGCGTCATCTGCCGCCCCGACTCGATTTGCCACGACGTGACCTACCGCTTCTTCAATCCGACGCAGGTCCTGACCCAGGCGCGCGAAGTCTATCAATACACGATCGACGTCAGCGACGTGGTGCCGGTGGCGGTCGGGCCGCTGCGGCAGTGGCAGGTCTATTGACGCGATTGCTCCTCTGCGTCCGGAGGAGAGCAGAACGTGGCGCGAATTTGCGTCACGTGGTCCAGGGGATCGACGCGATGAGCGATCCCCTGGGCGACGTCCAGCGACGGCTGCCCCGGTCGGTGCCTACCTCCCGTAGTTGCCGTCAATTCAAACCGAAAGAAGGAGCTGAACATGTACGCAAGGAACGACTTTGAGACCTTCGGCAGCGTGCGTAGCCCGATCCAGTGTGAGGGCATCGAGCGCGGTCCGAAGCGGATTGCCGAAGTGGCGACCAACGGGTCGGTCAACCCGCAGGGTTGGCAGGACATCGTCGGCGGCGTCGTGCAGGCGCTGCCGGGCGTCCTCGGTGCTTTCGGCATCTGATCGCCAAACTCGGGGCCCGGCGCTGTCGGGCCCCACCCCACCTCGAGGAGGCCGACATGATGCAGAAGTCCACTGCCAGGAGCCCACAGCAACAACAGCAGAACGGTCGCCGGATCGAGCCCTCCGGAAAGATCGTCGTGTCGTCGGTCGTGAGCCACGCCTCGTTGCTCGCTGCGATCAGCGACCGCAACCCGATCATCGCCAAACGCACCACATCCGACGAGGACCAATCCTGACGTCCGAATCCTGAAATCGTCGTCATCACCCAACCTATGGAGCCGATGCCATGGCAAGAACGCCCCGCCAATCCGGATCCGGCAATGCCGCCCCGCCGCCGGCGGAATCAACAGCCTCAGCCGTTGCCGAAGCACGGCGCCCGCTGGAAGCGGCCGTTGTCGCCCGTCCGAAGATCGCCACCACGCCCGCGCCGCCGACCACGCCCGCCTACATGGCGCCGCCGCAGGGCCCCGGCGCCCCGCAGCAGATGCGCCATGACGGCTCGCCGAGCTCGGAGGAGAGACTTAACACCGCGATGAAGATCCTGCTCGATCCGACCGCCCGCGCGCTGCCGAGCAAGGTCTATTCCGGACAGGCGCGAAACTGGACCCGCCGACCGTGACCGTTTGAGCGCGCCGAGCCGCGCGTCGATCCGCTACCCGGATATGCAACGGCCCGCCCGATCCGGCGGTGCGGCCGTTGCCGCCCGTCGGAGGACAGACATGGACCAGAACAGTAGTCCCCCTCGCATCAATCTGCAGCGCGCGGCCTGCACATTTGCAGGCCTCGGAACACTCCTGTTTCTCGCGGCCGGCACCATGCGCTGGGCCGGCGGCTGGGCATTCCTCGCCGAGATCACGATCGGCGGACTGATCACCGAGGCCTGGCTTGCGAGGCACGATCCGGGACTGCTGGCGGAGCGGCGCACCGCGCGCGGCCAGGCCGGCTGGGATCGCGTCATCACGTCGATCATGCCGCTGTTGTGGCTGACATGGCTGCCGCTGATGGCGCTGGATGCGGTGCGCTACCAGACATCGCTCGTCCCCGTCTGGCTGCAATGCGCGGGCGCGGCGATGATCGCGGCGTCGTTCTACGTCGTCTACCGGACCTATCGCGAAAACAGCTACGCCGCGCCGGTGGTGAAAATTCAGCGCGAGCGCGGGCACGCCGCGGTGACCACGGGGCCTTACGCCTATGTACGCCACCCGATCTATGCCAGCGGCCTGCTGACCTATCTCGGCACGCCGCTGCTGCTGGGATCCTGGTGGGGCCTCGCCATCGTGCCGGTGATGATGGCGTTGCTCGGCCTGCGCTCCATGATGGAGGAACGGATGCTCACCGCCGAGCTCGACGGCTACGCCGAATATCTCACCCGCGTGCGCTATCGCCTGGTTCCGATGGTCTGGTGAGCCCGTTCCACGTGGCGGAGTTTGCCGCAAACTGGCGGCTTGCCTGATCGGCGCCAATTCCAATAAAGAAGGCGCAAGGCGCGTTTCCCTGTCTTCGGCCAAGCGGCCGGACGACCCGAGGCGAAGCCGCCGCTTTGCAACGGGCAGGACTGTGATGATCGAGGCAGTGATCTGGGATTTCGGCGGCGTCTTGACCACCTCGCCGTTCGAGGCCTTCGCGCGCTATGAGACCGAGCGCGGCCTGCCTGTCGACATCATCCGCCGCACCAACGCCGCCAACCATCTCGACAACGCCTGGGCCAAGTTCGAACGCGCCGAGATCGGCATCGACGCATTCGATGCGCTGTTCGCGACGGAATCGAAGGCGCTCGGCGCCGAGGTCCGCGGCAAGGACGTGCTGCCGCTGCTCTCCGGCGACCTGCGCCCGGAAATGGTCGAGGCGCTGAAGCGCATCAAGGCGAAATTCAAGACGGGCTGCATCACCAACAATCTGCCATCGAACGCCATCGGCAGCCACAGCGGACGCACGCTCTATGTCGCCGAGGTGATGGCGCTGTTCGACCATGTCATCGAGTCCGCGAAGATCGGCCTCCGCAAGCCCGATCCACGCATCTACCGGATGATGCTGGAGACGCTGCAGGTGAATCCTGGCAACTGCGTCTATCTCGACGACCTCGGCGTCAATCTGAAGCCGGCGCGCGAGATGGGCATGACCACGATCAAGGTCGCGAACGCCGCGCAGGCGATCTCCGAACTCGAAGCGGCGACCGGCCTCACGCTGAGGTGAAGCGGGTTCTGCGCCTATTCACGCCGCATTCAGGCGACGGCTTCTAGTTCTCGGTCTCCCCTGGGGTCACGGCGCGCTGGTGAAATCGCAATGTGATCCCTTTCCTGGTCTGAGCAGGACGTTCCGGAAAACCGACGTCCAATTCTCCTGATCATGCCCGCGGAGGCACATCCCATGAAACGTCTTGTCGTCGCCCTTGTCTCGGCCGGCTCGCTGCTGGTCTCGGCCGCAGCGTTCGCGCAGTCAACCTCAAGCCCCGCAGCGGCGCCGACTGCGGCTCCCGCACAAGAGAGCACGGCGGCAGCCCCCGTGCCCGGCGCGAAGCGCGCGGCCTGCCAAAGCGCGGCGAAGGCGTTGAAGGGTCAGGAGCGGCACGACCAGATGCAGCTCTGCATGGCGCAGGCGCATCTCGACTGCCTGAAGCAGGCGATCGACCAGAAGATCGTCGGCCCGCAGCGCAAGGATTTCGTCAAGAGCTGCGCGAGCTGAGGGCGAGCAGCTTCCGGGGTATTGCGCTCGGCGGAATACCCCGGAACCATGCGCTAACTCCAACCTTGGAGCCATGCCGTTGCGGGCCAAACGAGCCTTGTGCTTTGCCCGCAACGAGCGCAGAACAGGTCCGAGTTCAAGGCAAATTCGGAGCTGATCCTCGTGGCTGACACCAGGCCCACCGCCTCGATCGAGGCTGTGGAAAGCGGCCTCGCCGCACAAGGCTACATTGCGAGCCGGCAGATCGCGACCGCGGTCTATCTGTCGCAGCAGATCGAGAAGCCGATCCTGGTCGAAGGCCCCGCCGGCGTCGGCAAGACCGAACTGGCGAAGGCGATCGCCGCCTGGCGCGGCATGAAGATGATCCGCCTGCAGTGCTATGAAGGCCTCGACGAGGCCAAGGCGCTGTATGAGTGGAAATACGCCAAGCAGCTGCTCTACACCCAGATCCTGAAGGACAAGCTCGGCGAGGTGCTCGGCGGCGCGCAGTCACTGGCCGCAGCGCTCGACCAGCTCCACACCTTCGGCGACGTGTTCTTCTCCAAGGAATTCGTCGAGCCGCGGCCGCTGCTGCAGGCGCTGGAGCAGCCCGCCGGCTGCGTGCTGCTGATCGACGAGATCGACAAGTCGGACGCCGAATTCGAATCGCTGCTCCTGGAAATCCTCTCCGACTTCCAGGTCACGATCCCCGAACTCGGCACCGTCTCCGCGGTGGCGCCGCCGACCGTGATCCTGACCTCGAACAGCGAACGCGATCTCGGCGATGCCTTGAAGCGGCGCTGCCTGCATCTGCATATCGGCTTCCCCGAGCAGAAGCTGGAGGAGCGCATCGTCGAGAGCCGGGTGCCCGGCATCTCGCAGACCCTGCGCAAGCAGATGGTCGGCTTCATCCACGAGATCCGCTCGCTTGACCTGAAGAAGCTGCCGTCGGTCAGCGAGGCGATCGACTGGGCGCGCGTGCTGGTGCTGCTGCAAGCCAGCGAGCTCGACCACGAGATCGTCAAGGACACGCTCAATGTGCTGCTGAAATACGAGGCTGACATCGAGGCCGCGACGCCGCAGATCTCGTCCTTCATCGCCAAGGCGTCGCGCCAGGGCGTCTTTAGCTAAATCAACATGCGCGAGAACCTGCATCGCTTCTTTCGTGCGGCGCGGGGAGCCGGGGTCCGGGTCTCGCCCGCCGAAAGCATCGATGCGATGCGGGCGGTCGCCCAGGTCGGCTTCAACGATCGCGACATTTTGCGCGACACGTTCCTGCTGACGCTCGCCAAAACCCAGGACGAGAAGCGCGCGCTCGGTGAATGCTTCGACCTGTTCTTCAGCCAGCCCGAGCCGCAGCAGGAAAGCGCCGAGCAGAACAGGACCGACGACAACGGCGAATCCGGCGCCAACCCGTCGGCAGACGAGCATGGCGACACCTCGGGCGGAGCGGCCGACGCCGATGTCGGGCCACTGGCGCAGATGCTGCTGTCGCAGGACCGCGCCGCGATCTCGACTGCGATCGCCAACGCCTCCGGCGCCGCCTCGCTGCCCGACATCCGCTACTTCACCCAACGCGGCATCTTCCAGACCCGCATCCTCGATGCGATGGGCATCCAGCGCCTGCGCGACGACATCGACGAGCAGACCACGCGCAATCCTGCGCTCGCCGAGCGGCTGCAGGACGCGCTCAACGGCCTGCGCGGCACGGTTCGCGATGCGGTCTCGCAGGCGCTGCTGCTCTACGGTCGCGAAGAGGCCGAAAACCTGCGCAACGAGATCCTGCGCAATGCGCCGCTGGCGCGGATCGAGCCGCGGCAGGTCGAGCAGATGCGCGCGCTGATCCGCCAGATCGCGCGGCGGCTGCGCGAGCGCTATTCCAAGCCGCGCAAGCGGCAGCGCCGCGGCCATCTCGACGTCCGCCGCACGCTGCGCCGGAATGCGGCCTGGGGCGGCGTGCCGTTCCTCACCGCTTGGAAGCGCAAGCATCGCGACCGGCCGAAGATCGTGGCGCTGTGCGACGTCTCGGGCTCGGTCGCCCGCGTCTCGGACTTCTTCCTGCTGCTGATCCACAGCCTGCACGAGGTTGTCGACGACGTCCGCTCCTTCGCGTTCTCCGGCCATCTGATCGAGGTCAGCGACATCCTGGAATCAAACTCGCCGGAAGAGGCGATGAAGGAGATCATGTCCAAGGTCGGCTTCGGCTCGTCCGACTACGGCAATTCCTTCGCCGATTTCGAGGACAATTGGATGAGCGCGATCACGCCGCAGACCACCGTGATCGTGCTCGGCGACGCCCGCAGCAACAATCTCGATCCGCGCGCCGACATCCTGCGCCGGATCGGCGAGCGGTCGAAACGGCTGGTGTGGCTCAATCCCGAAGGCCGGATGGTCTGGGGCTTCGGCGATTCCGAGATGCCGCGCTACGCGACCTTCTGCACCGTGGTGCGCCAATGCGCGACCGCCCAGCAGCTCGAGCGCGCCGTGTCGGATATCGTCGCGACGTATCAATAGGCCGTCCGGTCCGCAACGCCTAGATGACGAGCGATTCGGTGTGGAACAGCCACCCGACGAATGCAGCCAGCATCAGCGCGATCGACGCTGCGACGCTGACCAGCTTGATCGTCGTAATCGCCTTCAGGGCCGAGACGGACCGCGCCGCCGCATCAGGATCGCCGCGCAGCAGCAGCCATGCCAGCAGACAATCCTCGATCAGGTCGCTGAGCAGATACACCGCCGGCACGACCAGGCCGAGCCACGCCGCGGACGGATAGATCTGGGTGAGCCAGTGCGATGATGCGGCGCCCATCGCACCCGCCAGCGCCAGCATGACGATGAGATCGAACGGGAACAGGATCGGGAAGACATACTTCATCCGCAGATCGGACTGCACCAGTGCCCCGAGCTGGTCGCCGCTGTAGCTCAGCGTCTTCTCCGGAAAGCGGGTGCTGAATCGGTTGGCAAACACGCGATCGGAATAGCTGCCGACCCACCAGAACAGTCCGAACGCACCCATCACCAGTCCCGCGAGAATGATCGTCACGAGAGCTTGATGGCTCATGCCGATCCGTTCCTGTCGATGATGAGGAAGCTGCGGCAACCCGCAGGCAAAATGATCGCGCGCACCAGCGAAGTCCCGAACGGGAGGAAAATGTCAACGCACCACAGCAATTATTGAAGTTGAGATTCCCACCTTTTCCAAGGTGTTGCAATTGAATTCTACGGATATCGCCAAGCGCGACTATGCAGCTGGTGCCAATGGCCGCGATCGGATCGGGCGGCGCGGCATCGGCGGCGTTCACACCGCGTACACAGAACCGTCTTCAATTGAAGATTGAATCTGCCGCGCATCCTGCCCTACATAGGAACCGCGAACTTTCACGGCGACCGCGGGGAAACGGATGCCGAAGGATATTGTGATTTTGTGCGACGGCACCGGCAACGAGATCGGGGCCAATATTTCCAACGTGTTGAAGCTGTTTCGTGTCGCCGACAAGGATGGCCGGCAGCGAATCTACTATCATCCGGGCCTCGGCACGATCGGCCTGCAGAACAGCTGGGGCCGTTTCAAGCAGGAGGCGCGGGGCCTGTTCGGGCTAGCCTTCGGCGCCGGTCTCGACAAGGATACGCTCGACGCCTACCAGTTTCTATGCCGGCTCTGGGAGCCCGGCGACCGGGTCTGGATGTTCGGCTTCAGCCGCGGCGCCTACACGGTGCGCGTGCTCGCCGCCTTCGTCCATGTGATGGGGCTGTTGCCGGTCGACCAGCTCGACCTTGCTGGCTATGCCTTCGGCACCTACAAGAAGGCCAGCGCCGACGCCCAGAAATCCGACGGCACGTTCGACGAAGCGCCGCTGAAGGAAGCCTGGCATTTCAGCCAGATCGCCGGCGGCCGCAACATCGACATCGAGTTCGTCGGCGTCTGGGACACGGTGGCCTCGATCATCGTGCCGCGGCAGGACGATTTCCTGTTCGACATGCAGACGCTGCTGTTCACCCGCACCAATTCCAGCGTCAGGCGCTTCCGCCAGGCGATCTCGATCGACGAGCGCAGGCGCATGTTTCGCCTCAACTACTGGAAGGAGCCGCAGAAGTTCCGCTCCGATCCGTTCGATCCTTCGACGGCGGTCGAGCAGGACATCCGCCAGGTCTGGTTCGCCGGCGTGCATTCCGACGTCGGCGGCGGCTATCCGGAGGACCAGAGCGGGCCGTCGAAGTTTCCGCTGATCTGGATGCTCGAGCAGGCCAAGGCCGCTGGGCTGCACATGGATCAAGCACTGATCGATCATCTCGCCTGGGGCACCCCGTTGCCGCCGCACAGCCATGACTATGTGCCGCCGAGCGCAACGGCCCCGCTGCACAATTCGCTGACTGCCGCCTGGGAGATCCTGGAGTGGATTCCAAAGCGCGACAAATGGAAGGAATGGCCGGAGCGGAAATCCTTCCTCGGCTTCTATCTGCCGCGGGGCGAGCCGCGGCCGATACCGGAAGGCGCGACCATCCACGCCTCGGTGCTGGAGCGGATGCAGAAGGATCCGGCCTACCAGCCGATCAACTTGCCGAAGACCTACAATGTCGAGCCAATGACGCCGGCACCGCCGCCACCAACTGCGACAGCCTGAAGATACCGCTCGCGGAGTGACGCTGGACAAGGAGCTGGCGCCGAACGGCGCTGGAACTGTGACGCTCGCCGCCGCGCCAGCGATCGCGGCAATGCCTGCGATGATCCGCTGTTGACCGGCCCAACCTGAATTGAGTCCTGAATTGAGTTTGCTGTCGGGACGTGTATTAACACGTTTCGTTCCGGTATCGTTCGCCCGGACGAGTTCGATCACCGCCTGTTGCCCCCCAGGAAATTCCGGGGAAATCGCAAGGGATCATGACCGCCCAGCCCGCCCCCGATCGCACATCCGATCCGTCTCGCGACGCGCGGTCCGTGCTCAGTTCCGTGTTCGGCCTGTCGGGCTTCCGCGGCGCGCAGGAGAAGATCGTCCGCCACGTCACCGCGGGCGGCAATTGCCTGGTGCTGATGCCGACCGGCGGCGGCAAGTCGCTGTGCTACCAGCTGCCGTCGCTGCTGCGCGACGGCTGCGGCATCGTGGTGTCGCCCCTGATCGCATTGATGCGCGACCAGGTCGCGGGCCTGACCGAAGCCGGCGTCAACGCCGCGGTGCTGAACTCGACGCTGTCCTATGAGGAAGCCTCCGAGGTCGAGCGGCGGCTGATCGCGGGCGATCTCGATCTGCTCTATGTCGCGCCGGAACGGCTGCTGACGCCGCGCTGCCTCAATCTGCTCGGCCAGGCGCAGATCGCGCTGTTCGCGATCGACGAGGCGCATTGCGTGTCGCAATGGGGCCACGACTTCCGCCCGGAATATATTGGCCTGTCGGCGCTCGCCGAGCGCTTCCCCAAGGTGCCGCGCATCGCGCTGACCGCGACCGCGGACGCAATGACGC
Organism: Bradyrhizobium sp. WCU1; assembly: GCF_053474805.1. Classification (NCBI taxonomy): domain Bacteria; kingdom Pseudomonadati; phylum Pseudomonadota; class Alphaproteobacteria; order Hyphomicrobiales; family Nitrobacteraceae; genus Bradyrhizobium; species Bradyrhizobium sp. WCU1. The sequence continues at coordinate 3,904,183 of NZ_CM130280.1, read as the reverse complement.
GGAAGGAGATCGCCGAGCGGCTGTCACTCACCGACGCGCCGGAGTTCGTCGCAAGCTTCGACCGGCCCAATATCCGCTACGAGATCGTCGACAAGCAGAATGCGACCACGCAGCTGAAGAACTTTATCAGGGAACGCCATGCCGGCGACGCCGGCGTGGTCTATTGCCTGTCCCGCGCCAAGGTCGAGGACGTCGCGGCGGCGCTCAGCGAGGCCGGCATTGCCGCGCTGCCCTATCATGCCGGGCTCGATGCCGGTGTGCGTGCCCGCCATCAGGACCGCTTCCTCAACGAGGACGGCATCGTGATCGTCGCCACGGTTGCGTTCGGCATGGGCATCGACAAGCCCGACGTGCGCTTCGTCGCGCATCTCGATCTGCCGAAGAGCATCGAGGCCTATTACCAGGAGACCGGACGCGCCGGCCGCGACGGCAAGCCGTCGGCGGCGTGGATGGCCTACGGCCTCTCCGACATCGTGCAGCAGCGCCGCATGATCGATGAGTCCACCGGCTCGGATGCCTTCAAGCGCGTCTCGATCGGCAAGCTCGACGCGCTGGTCGCACTCGCCGAGACGGTGCATTGCCGGCGGCAGCGGCTGCTCGGCTATTTCGGCGAGACCAGGACCGAGCAAAGCTGCGGCAATTGCGACAACTGCCTGACGCCGCCGCGGGTGCGCGACGGCAAGGTGCTCGCGCAGAAGCTGTTGTCCTGCGTCTATCGCACCGGGCAGCGTTTCGGCGCCATGCACCTGATCGACGTGCTGGTCGGGCGGCTGACCGAGCGGGTCAAGCAGTTCAACCACGACCAATTGTCCGTGTTCGGCATCGGCCGCGAGCTCAACGAGAAGCAGTGGCGCGCGGTGCTGCGGCAGCTGGTGGCGATGGGCCATCTGCGCGCCGACAGCGACGCCTTCGGCGCGCTGAAACTGACCGACAGCGCCCGCGGCGTGCTGAAGGGCGAGACCGCGGTGATGCTGCGCGAGCAGCCGGAAGGCGCGCGCAACCGCGCGGTGCGCGGCAAGTCGCGCCGCGGCGAGCTCGTGCCCGCAGCCGACAGCCCGGGCGGGGTCGCAAACCCCGCGCTGCATGCGGCGTTGCGCGCCTGGCGTTCGGAGATCGCGCGGGCGCGCGGCGTGCCGGCCTATGTGGTGCTGCACGATTCGACCATCGACGGCATCGCCGCGATGCGTCCGGACACGCTGGGCGACCTGCGCAACATCGCCGGCATCGGCGACAAGAAGCTCGAGCACTATGGCGACGAGCTGATCCGGATCGTGCGTGGGACGGAGGGCTGATCTGACCTCGTCATGTTCTCTTCGTGGTCATTGCGAGGGGCCCGCGACAAAATATCGAAAACAACCCCATGCAAAGCAGCAGGCAGCCGCCGGCACCCGAAAAAGCGCTTGACGCGTCGGGCAACTCAGTGGTATTTTCTATTATTCCGAAATATTGCCAGCGCCCACGATGCAGTAGCTAAGTCGTCGTCGAGCGGCCCGATCACCTCTCAACGCGACAAGGGGCGTTCCCGGTTGGCCCAATAGGGACACTGCGGACAAACCTCCCCTTGGGGATAGTCAATCCCCTCCTCATGCGGACACCCCATCATCGTCGGCACCGAGGCAACCGTGCGCACGTCCTCCGCTCGAAGGAAAGTTGCGATCTCCTCCATGATCGCCGGATCATGGCGAACATCGCCGGTTTCAGAGAACCATCTGCGCAATGCGAAGGGAGGCGCTCCCTCCGCGGTGACCACCGCGACGGCGACCTTACTGGCGCGAAGGTTGTCGGGTCCATAGAATGCCACCGTGCCGACCAGATAGCCCCGAAAACCTGATTTGCTCTTCTTTTCCAGCCACTTCTGTGGCTTCCATCCGAGTTTCATGGCTATTTCTTTGCGGGCGACGATCGGACGACAGTATGCAATCTTCTTGGATCGCACGACCTCAAGAGGCCTGTTTGGACGCCAAAAGTTTAGCAAAGTTACGCTTCGCCTTATGGCGCGTCATGAGATCGGCGAGGTAGACCGAATGTTGAGCGGCTCCGTGAAGCCGTCTCATCCGCTTGATCATGGCGCATGCGTCGACATAATTGCCCTGTCCACCCATCGCAACTTTGCGTTCCACCAACCGGGCGTAGGCCTTCGATGCCTCGGCGGGGAGAGCCGCTTCGCTCGCCTCGGCGAGCTCTTTCATGACGATTTCGCGGCATCCGTGCTCACTGACAGCCACCCATGCGTCCGCAAGCAATCCCTCTGCCAGCAGCACGCGAACAAGAACGTCGGCCACGCCGAATATGCCCCATTCCGCTTGCCGGCGAGACTTTTCGGCTCTGCCCCTCAGTGCGGCGAGGGCCTTGTCGCGGACGAGGACCTGAGCCTCGCGATCGCCGGCGGTGGATTTCAATCGCTGATATAGCTCTACGCTGGGCTCCCTGACGAACTGCTTCCAGAGCAATCCGTTGGCATCTTCGCCTCGTCCATTGCGCTGAAGGAGACTGCAGGCAAAGAAAACCAGATCCCTGTCTGGCTTATCCTCGAATTTCCAAAGCCCCTCTTCGGCCCATTTCAGCGCCTCCTGTTCCCTTCCGTGGTCCAGGCACACCTGAGCGACGTCGAGATACCTATGCGCGGTTGATAGATCACTCGCTCGAATAGCGATGATCCCATCAATATCCTGGTCTCGTTCGGCGAAACGCTCCATCATGGTTCGGAGCGCATATTCTGCGCTGGACCGAATCTCCGTTCGTCTCCCTCGCCCGGATTTCACCTTCTGCCATGCCTCGGTTGCGAGTCTGCGATATTCTGCAAGCCCGGCCGCGCCGAGGACGTCTGAATAGGTCTCACTTGCGCCAAAGAAGAAATCCCAGTCGGAGTCGACTTCGCGCTTGAACAGCGTCCTCGCCAACTCGATAGGCTCAGGCTTCGACTGCTCGCAAGCCGCAAGGTGAATTGCGCAGGCCCGCGCGTAGCAAGCTCCTCCACCGCCATCGGAATCATCAACCTTGGCCAAGGCCTCATCCATTCGCGCAAAGAAATGTTCGAGCAATTCGAGGACAAGCGATGCTCGCCTGCGTTCGAGCAGAACCGAGATGCGATCAAGAACGCGGTCAATTTCACGAGCCCACTCACGCATTCCGCGATATTCGACGGTGCCACGGACCCGCGTCACGTCTGTGATGGCTTTCTTGAGTTGTGCAGCCAGCGTGGCATCGTCGGCGGTGTCGAGCGCGGCCGATAGCTCCAGCTCCCCAAGCAGCATGGGATCGCGCCGGACGAGTTCGAGAACCATCTCGACAAGACGATCGACACCCTTTGAGCGCAGATGGTCACGAAGCTTGCCAAGTCGGCTCGAGGCCTGGGCAAACGCACCCGGTTCCAGGTTGTTGACAGTCAAGGCAACCGCCGTCAGATGCTTGCAGAAGCCCCAATCGGCAAATGCCTGGCATGTACAAACACCGGAAAAACTCTTGCCTCGTCCGGCCAACTCGCAGCGATAGAATTCGGTACCGGACACCTGCGCGACCACGCGGGTCTCGTCGATGGTTATGACCTCCACGCGGCCATCCGCGTGATAAGCGCAGCCCCGAGCGAAGACTTTTTCACCAGCGACCTCCTGCAACGCAGCCATATCGAATCGATCGGTCCGAACCACGGCTTCAACGTCGGGGGCCGATCGCTTTCGGGGGCGCACCATATTCACAGCCTGTCGCTCTCGGGAGGTCGATCGCCACAATATATCCGACCGCACCAGCCCAGACGAGATTCGAAAAGCCGTCCAGAACGCAGAGAATGACGACCGCCGCCAGTTCGGCCATCCCCGCCGCATGTCCGCGCAACCTGAGGTCCCGTCTGCCGACCTGTTTCGCCATCCGCCACTGCTGCTGTTCGTGGCGTCACACAACTTCTCCCAACTCGCCTATGCTGTGGATGAAACTGTTCCCGTCGCTGCGCAGGGTCCAGCGCCTGGAATGAGGCAGCACCCGGATACCGCAGCCCTTCGCCCCGCGGCATAGGAGCCATACCCGGCCCGGCCACGCATGCGCTTGCGGGCCGTGCCGCGCTCGCCCTAATCTTTGCATTGCCCGCCCAACGAGGCGCGGCCAAGACATAACGACGACAGAGGGAAGAGACGGGCCATGATTCAGCAGAGCCCTCAGGAGAGCGCCGCGCGCACAACTGCGCGCCCTGCCGAAACTGGAACGTTCGATGCCGTGGTGATCGGCGCCGGGTTCGCCGGCATGTACATGCTGCATCGGCTGCGCGGGCTCGGCTTCACCGCGCGGGTCTATGAGGCAGGCGGCGGCGTCGGCGGCACCTGGTACTGGAATCGCTATCCCGGCGCGCGTTGCGACGTCGAGAGCCTGCAATACTCCTTCTCGTTCTCCGAGGAGCTCGACCAGGACTGGAGCTGGTCGGAGAAATATTCTCCGCAGCCCGAAATTCTCGCTTACGCCAACCACGTCGCCGACCGCTTCGACCTGCGCAGCCAGATCGTGTTCAACACCCGCGTCATCGCGGCGACCTTCGACGAGCAGGCAGGGAGCTGGCTGATCGAGACCGATCGCGGCGACAGGGTGAGCGCAAAATTCTGCATCATGGCGGTCGGCTGCCTGTCGGCGCCGAACCGTCCGGCCTTCACCGGCATGGCGGATTTTCGCGGCCCGATCTATCACACCGGCGAATGGCCGCATGAAGGTGTCGATTTCACCGGCCTGCGCGTCGGCGTCATCGGCACCGGCTCGTCGGCGATCCAGTCGATCCCGATCATCGCGCAGCAGGCCTCCGAGCTCACCGTGTTCCAGCGCACCGCGACCTGGTCTGTTCCGGCATGGAACGAGCAATTGTCACCGGAATATCTCAGGGAAGCCAAGGCGCATTATCCGGAGCTGCGCGCGAAAGCGCGTGCGCGCCCGACCGGCTTCTATTTTCAGTTCAACGCCCAACCCGCATTGCAGGCGAGCGAGGACGAGCGCGAGCGGCTGTATGAGGAAGCCTGGCAGCGCGGCGGCCTGCCCTTCCTCGGCGCGTTCGGCGACCTGCTGTTCGAGAAGGCCGCCAACGACACCATCGCCGATTTCGCGCGCGAGAAGATCCGCGGCATCGTCAAGGATCCCGCCACCGCCGAGCTGCTGTGCCCTCGCAACGTGTTCGGCTGCAAGCGGCTTTGCGTCGATACCAACTATTTCGAGACCTACAATCTGCCGCATGTGAAGCTGGTCGACGTGTCGACGACGCCGATCGAGCGCTTCACCACCGAGGGCATCGTGGTCGACGGCACCGAATACAAATTCGACGCGATCGTCTCCGCCACCGGCTTTGCCGCCATGACCGGTTCGTTCGACAAGATCGCGATCACCGGCCGCGGCGGGCAGACGCTGGCCGAGAAATGGCGGGCCGGCCCGCGCGCCTATCTCGGCCTCGCCTCGGAGGGTTTTCCGAACCTGTTCATGATCACCGGTCCCGGCAGCCCGTCGGTGCTCGCGAGCATGATCCAGGCGATCGAGCAGCATGTCGACTGGCTGGCGGACTGCCTTGGCCACATGCGCGACATCGGCGCCGACACGATCGAGGCGGTCCGCGACGATGAGGATGCCTGGGTCGCCCATGTCAACGACGTCTCCACGGTCTCACTGCGCTCGACCTGCAGCTCCTGGTATGTCGGCGCCAACATCCCGGGCCGTCCCCGCGTGTTCATGCCCTATATCGGCGGCTTTCCGATCTATGTGCAGAAGTGCAATGAGGTGATGAACTCGGGCTATGAGGGCTTCGTGCTGCAGGGCGGACGCAACGGCAATGCGCCGCCGCAGGTCCGCTTCACCGGGCGTTGGCAGGTGCCGCTCGACATCGAGGTGATCTCGCCGGCCGCGGTTGCCGCCAGGCGCGTCCCGGTGGTCTGAGCCGCAAGCGGTATCCGCGCCGGGATTGCGCATGATAGTGTCGCGCCGGCTCGCGTCGCATCGCGCGCCGCACGGGGGACGATGGCCGATACGGCATTGCAGGGATTGGTCGAGCGGATCGGCGCGGATCACGTCGTGCGCCGGCTTGGGCTCGAGGCCGCGCACGAGAAGCAACTGATCGGCCAGGGCACGCTGGTGTTCAATGTCGAGAACTGGCGCCTGGCGCCGTGGGTCGTCACGACTGCGCTCAAGCTGGTCGGCCTCCATGGCCGTGCGCGGCGCAATGCCGACCGGGTCGAGGTGCGGCGCAATCTGGTGATGTCGCCGCGGCTGCCGGCGGCCTTCGACGGCTTCACCATCCTTCACCTCAGCGATCTCCACGCCGACATCAGCCAGGGCGCGATGCGGCATCTGGCAGACATCGTGCGCTATCTGGCTTGCGACATCTGCGTGCTGACCGGCGATTATCGCGGCAAGACGTTCGGCTCGTTCGAGACCAGCCTCGCGCTGATGAAAGACGTCTGCGCGCGGATCAAGCGGCCGCTCTACGGCATCCTCGGCAATCACGACAGCATCCGCATGACGCCGGCGCTGGAGGCGATGGGCATCCGGATGCTGTTCAACGAGCACGAGCCGATCACGCGCGACGGCGCGACGATCCATCTCGCCGGGATCGACGACGCGCATTTCTACCGCACCGACGACATCGCAAAGGCTGCCGCGGCGATCCCGCGCGAGGCGTTCTCGATCCTGCTCGCACACACCCCGGAATCCTATCGCGCGGCTGCGGCGGCCGGCTTCGACCTGATGCTGAGCGGCCATACCCATGGCGGCCAGCTCTGCCTGCCCGGCGGCGTCGCGATCAAGCTGGAGGCGCGGCTGCCGCGCCGGATGGGCAAGGGCGCCTGGCGCTTCGGCGAACTCGCCGGCTACACGTCGACCGGCGCCGGCACCAGCCTCGCGCCGGTGCGGCTGAATTGCCCGGCGGAGATCACGGTGCATACGCTGCGGCGGCTCGGATGAGCTCTGATACTCCTGCCCTAGGTCGCAGGCGCGCATTGCTAAAATATCGAAAACAACACATGCAAAGTAGCTGGCGAGTTGCCGGCCCCTCGCGGGAAAAACCTGTGGCACGCGATCGCGAATGGAACTGCCTCCTCACAGGAGGCGGAGGGTTCGAGCACGATCTCTCTTCCGAGCAGCTTGTTCATGCCCAAGAATACAGTGCAAGATGCTTGAGCGGCTAGGTATGGAAGATTCCATTAACCATAACGCGCTCGGATCAATCTGCTGTATCTGGCTTCGGCTTACCCCACGGCCAAGGCTGAGGTTTCTCGGGCTCGGGCTCGGGCGCGGGCGCGGATAAAGGAGGAGATGGAAGGTAACCGACCGCCGCGCACGGCATCCTGGTCAGCCAATAGCCGTGCGGCCGGAGCCGCACGAACCGATCCTGCATGCGCCAGAGCATCGTACTGAACACCATCTCGGGGTCTTTCCCCTGGATTGTCATCCCATCCCGCGTGACCGCCTTGAATAACTCGTCACGGGCCATCGGGCGGCCGTTTTGAAGTAGAACCTTTTCCGCCTTATCCCCAACCATATGGCGCGGTGGGTTGAGTAGCCGCAGGCGCGGCGCGGGCGAGGGAGTTTTCTGAAGTTCGAGCGGTAGCTCTGAGGGGTATGATTGGAACACCGCGTAGTCCGCGATAAAGGTCTTAATCCTCTCTAACTCCTTACGTTTTTCTTCGATCTGTGCTTGCAATTGATTAATGGCGGCCGCGATCTCGTCTCGCCGCTTCTCAGCGTTCTGTAGCGCGGTATCAGCCACGGATGTTCCTCCTGTGTTCTAATTCGAATGGTATAACGCGCGGATGGTACATTCAAGAACGTTGTATGCGGGGCTGAATCGTGATTAACTGTGAGCAGTCGAATCCTATTCCGGAAACGACTACGGCCACCCGCTCGGGTGGCCGTGTGTGGCTCTGACACCAACCAGCGTAGCTCGACGCCGGGAGAAGATCGAGGAAGTCGTGTCGTTTTACCTGCGCTTCGGCAGAGAAATGGAGAGGGCTGCCACCCGTCTCCAGCCGAGGCTCGGAATATGCCCGACTACCGGGGGGCGGAGAAATCCGCCCCCTTTTTTAGTATGTAAGGTTTTCTCAGGCAAAAGTCAAACTGGATTTAGCGATTTTTGCTGCGAATCCAATATCTTAGCTTAAGAGTCAAAACCTAATTGTTTACAATTGGTTAAGAATCACATCGCCAGCGACTTTGCGCTACATTCCTAGCGATTTCCGCTCGCCGTTCTGGGGATGCTTTTCAGCTGTGGCCTTGCTGACCTCAAGGCTCCGCGACGAGCTAGAGCGACGGCAGCCGGGGTCGTCTCCGACGTCTCGGCTTTGCCGCGAGGCGGCGCGCTATTGCGGCTCCCGAACCGAAGACGGCGCCGGCTCATCCGGATCGCTGAACCAGTAGTGGGATGCGAGGGCGTGGACACCGACGCCGATCAGGAAGATGCCGGCGTACAGCTCGATGGTGTGATTCAGCCCCAGCAGACGGGCCCGCAACACCGCGCCCTGCCCCTGGCAGGTCCAGAACCAATGCCCCACGGCGACGATGCCAAGGCCAAGCGCGGCGATGGCCCGGCCGGCCGCATTCATCATCCTCACGCGATGGTCTCCCGACTCGCCCGGTCCGGACAGAATATCGGGAGAAGATGACTCCGACCTTACTCGTGCAAATGCAGCGCGTAGTCCGGTGAAGCGCAGCGTAATCCGGGCTACGAAGCCATGAAATCAGAAGCCCCGCCGGCCTCAGCCGTTGCGGAAGGCGTAGGCGTAGCCGTTGAGCGCCGGGGCGCCGCCGAGATGGGCATAGAGCACCTTGGATCCGGCCGGGAAGAAGCCCTTCTGCACCAGGTCGATCATGCCCTGCATCGACTTCCCCTCATAGACGGGGTCGGTGATCATGCCTTCCAGCCGCGCGCTGAGACGGATCGCCGCCTTGGTCTCTTCCGACGGCACGCCATAGGCGGGATAGGCGTAGTCCTCGATCAGCACGACATCGTCCTTGACGATGTCGCGGCCGAGCTCGACGAGCTCAGCCGTGTTCTGCGCGATCGACAGCACCTGCGCCTTGGTCTGCGCGGGCGTGAACGAACCGTCGATGCCGATCACGTTGCGCGCGCGGCCATCGGCGGCGAAGCCGACCAGCATGCCGGCATGGGTCGAGCCGGTCACCGTGCAGACGACGATGTAGTCGAACTTGACGCCGAGCTGGCGCTCCTGCGCGCGCACCTCTTCGGCAAAGCCGACATAGCCGAGCCCGCCATATTTGTGCACGGAGGCCCCGGCCGGAATGGCGTAGGGCTTGCCGCCGGCCGCCTTCACCTCCTCGATCGCCTGCTCCCAGCTCTTGCGGATGCCGATGTCGAAACCTTCGTCGACCAGGCGGACGTCGGCGCCCATCACCCGCGAAAGCAGGATGTTGCCGACGCGGTCATAGACCGCATCCTCGTGCGGCACCCAGCTTTCCTGCACCAGCCGGCACTTCATGCCGATCTTGGCTGCGACCGCTGCAACCATGCGGGTGTGGTTCGACTGCACGCCGCCGATCGAGACCAGCGTGTCGGCGTTGGAGGCGATCGCGTCGGGGATGATGTATTCGAGCTTGCGCAGCTTGTTGCCGCCGTAGGCGAGCCCGGAATTGCAATCCTCGCGCTTGGCATAGAGTTCGACCTTGCCGCCGAGATGCTTTGACAGCCGATCGAGCTTCTCGATGGCGGTCGGCCCGAAGGTGAGCGGATAGCGCGCGAATTTTTCCAGCATGCTGGCGTCCTCTTTGGTGGTCCGAAACGGCGGCAATCTTTATCACCCTCGACGCGAAAGGTGCGCTCTAACTCGGCAGGTGAAATCGCCCAAGATTGCGCAATTTCTCACCGATGCTAATATTTCTCTCGAAATATCCGACAAAAATGAGAGATTCTTCCATGCCCGCCGAGCTCGACCGCATCGACCTCAAGATGTTGCGATTGCTGCAGAAGAATGGCCGACTCAGCAATGCCGAGCTGGCCGATCAGGTCGGCGTCAGCCCCGCGACCTGCCATCGCCGCACGCAGGCGCTGTTCGACGAGGGTTATGTCAGCAGCGTGCGCGCCATGGTGGCGCCGCGCAAGCTCGGCAAAGGCACGCTGGTCATGGTCGGCGTCGTGCTCGACCGCTCGACGCCGGAAAGCTTTGCCAGCTTCGAGCAGGCGGTGGCGAAACTGAAATGCGTGCTCGACTGCCACCTCGTCGCCGGTGACTTCGACTACTTCCTCAAGATCCGCGCCGGCGACATGGAGGATTTCAACCGCATCCATGGCGACCAGCTGATCGCACTGCCCGGCGTGCGGCAGACCCGGACCTTCTTCGTGATGAAGGAGGTGGTGGACAATGCGGCGCTGGAGTTTTGAGCCTGCACCAGCGGCCGCCCATGCTGACGCGCGTCATCGGCTCCGGTCTTATCCGTCACGTCGAGCGCCGAAATCGCGCCCTGGCACGAAGCGGAGGTAAGCTGCAGGATCCGCCCGGCTCACCGAGAAGAGTAATCCTTTCATCCGACTTGATGGGGCGTGCAAACGAGCGCAGTCTTCCCAGGAATCTCCACGGGGTTGCTGGCGGGGGAGGTTCATCCGCGGGTGACGGCTCATGAACGCCACGGCGATGAAATTGGTCATAGCGTTGGTGGCACTTGCCGCCGCCGGCACGGCCGTTTTCGTGTTTGGCGTCCGCCAAAGCCAGCAAATTCCGGGCACGGGCACGCCTTTGATGGCGGCGGCGCCATCCGCGCCGGGGGCTCCCGCACGAGACCAGCGCCAGGCGGCGTTGGCGAAGGTGCAGACCGACACCGCAGCCCTGGCCGACGCGCTCGCAGGACCGACGCCGGCACCTGATGGCAACACGTTGCCGGAGTTCGACGTCGTCAACGTCGAGCCGACCGGCGAGACCGTCGTCGCCGGCCGGGCGCTGCCTGATGCGACGGTGGAATTGCTGCGCAACGGCGAGGTGTACGATCGCGCGGTGGCGGACAAATCCGGCCAGTTCGTCATGGTCCCGCGCCCGCTGCCGCCGGGAAACCACGACCTGACCCTGCGCATCATGCGTGACGGCAAGCAGGTGACCTCGAAGCAGAGCGTGGCGGTGGCGCTCGAGGCCGCGGCAAGGGAGCGTCCGATGGTGGCGCTGATGACCCCGGACACGCCGGTCCGGGTGCTGTCGCAACCCGGCGCCACGGCATCGGCTGCGGGGAAGATGGCTATTGAGGCGGTCGAGACCGAACCGGGCGGCAAACTCCATGTGAGCGGTCAGGCCGCTCCCGGCGCGACCGTCAGGCTCTACCTCAACGGCAGCCCGATCACGTCTGCCACGGCCGACCAGACGGGACGCCTCTCGGTCACGATCAACAAGGGCGTGACGCCCGGCGACTATCGGATCCGGCTTGACGAGGTCGACCCCGGTTCCGGCAAGGTCCGCGCGCGTGCCGAGGTGCCGTTCAATGTTCCGGACACGACGACGACGGCATCGATCCCGGCGTCGGCAGCGTCGTCCACCGGTGCAGGCACGGTCACGCCGCAGCTCGCGACGGCAGCCACCACCGCTTCTGAAGCGAGCTCGCCGTCCACGGTGATCGTGCCGAAGATCACCACGACCACCGTGACCCGCGGCGACAGCCTGTGGCGGATCAGCCAACGTGCATTGGGCACCGGGCAACGCTACGCGGTGATCTATCGCGCCAACTCGCAGCAGATCCGCAATCCGAACCTGATCTATCCGGGCCAGGTCTTCGTTCTACCGACACGGTAAGGCCGGAACGCCGCCAGGCCAGCGCGGCAACACCATTTCACCGAGGCCATGCTAAGGACGCAGAGGCCGGGTGAACGGCCTGCGCGCGACAAACCCCAGATCTGGCGTAGCCGTGCGCGCCACCCTAGATGAGCCCGCATGCCCCACCCCGCCCTCGAGGATTTCGTCGCCGGCCACCAGCGCCTGTTCGTCCTGACCGGGGCCGGCTGCAGCACCAATTCCGGCATTCCCGATTATCGCGACAGCGACGGCAACTGGAAGCGGACGCGGCCGGTCACGATCCAGGCATTTCTGGGGGAGGCGACGACGCGGCAGCGCTATTGGGCGCGCAGCATGGTCGGCTGGCGGCGGTTCGGCCGGGCGATGCCGAATGGTGCGCATCGCGCGCTGGCAAACCTGGAGCAACAAGGGCGTTGCGAGCTGCTCTTGACCCAGAATGTCGACCGCCTGCACCAGGCTGCGGGCAGCCGGCGCGTGATCGACCTGCACGGCCGGCTCGACGTGGTGCGCTGCCTCGGCTGCGGCGCCACGATGCCGCGCGAGCGGTTTCAGGGCGAACTTGCACGGCTGAACCCTGCCTGGCTCGCGCTCGATGCCACTGATGCGCCCGATGGCGACGCCGATCTCGAGCAGGATTTTTCGTCATTCGTGGTGCCGGCCTGCGAGGTCTGCGGCGGCGTGCTGAAACCCGACGTGGTGTTCTTCGGCGAGAACGTGCCGCGCGACACGGTCGCGTCGGCACAATCCCATCTCGAGCAGGCCGACGCGTTGCTCGTCGTCGGCTCCTCGCTGATGGTCTATTCCGGCTTCCGCTTCGTCCGGATGGCGGAGCAGCGCGGCCTGCCGATCGCCGCCGTCAATCTCGGCCGCACCCGCGCCGACGAGCTGCTGACGCTCAAGGTCGAGGACCAGTGCGAAGCGGCGCTGGCGTTTTTGCTGTAGTTGGCTGCGCTAACGGTTCGTCACGCCCGATGGCGCGGCGATTTGGCCATCGGCAGGTTGGCGTTCCAGTGGGTCCAGCTGACGCTGGCGAGGCTGCCGAGATCGGTCGCCAGCGGGCGGCGGGTGCGGCGCTCGTACTCGGCGATGCAGCGGCCCGATTCACCGATCTTGCGCTGCAATTCGTCGATCGTCATCTGGGTCGCGCGGCCGCAATTGGCCTTGCCGAGTTGATCGACCTCGATCTGCTTCAGCGCCGCACGCAGCTTCTTCAGCTGCGCGCGCTGCCAGGCAATGTGACTGTCGCTGTCTGCCGTCATGTGGCCGCCACCATCTTTGATCGTTGCACGCCGTTGGGAACCTCGATGTCGACCTCGAGCATCGAGACGAACTTGCCGCGATCCATCCGGACCACGACCTTGTCGGGATCGACGTCGATATGCTTGGACACCACGCTCAGGATTTCCGAACGGAGCGTTTCCAGAAGATCGGGCGCACCGCTCCGGCCGCGCTCATGCGACAGCAGGATCTGCAACCGCTCCCGCGCGACGGGCGCTGATGCAGCGCGGCCGCCGAACAGCCGCATTACGTTCATCATGCCGCCCTCCGTCGCAGCAGCCGGTCCATCAGCCCCTTGCGCTCGACCGGCACGATCATCTCGACTTGCTCGCCCATCAGGCGTCGCACCGCGTCGGTATAGGCCCGCGCCGGCGCGCTGCCTGCGGCGTTCAGCGTGACCGGGCAGCCGACATTGGAGGCGCGCAGCACGTCCTGGCTTTCCGGAACGATGCCGAGCAGCGGCGTCGCAAGGATCTCCAGGATATCGTCGATCGACAGCATCTCGCCGCGCGCGGCGCGGCTGGCGTCATAGCGGGTGACCAGCAGATGCTTCTCGACCCGCTCGCCGCGCTCGGCGCGGACCGTCTTGGAATCCAGCATGCCGATGATGCGGTCGGAGTCGCGCACCGACGACACTTCCGGGTTGGTGACGATGATGGCCTCGTCGGCGTAGCGCATCGCGAGCGTGGCGCCGCGTTCGATGCCGGCCGGGCTGTCGCACAGGATCCAGTCGAACTTGGTCTTGAGGTCGGCGATCACGCGCTTGACGCCCTCTTCGGTCAGCGCGTCCTTGTCGCGGGTCTGTGACGCCGGCAGCAGCCAGAGATTTTCCAGCCGCTTGTCGCGGATCAGGGCCTGCGGCAGTTTTGCAACTCCCTGCACGACGTTGATCAGGTCGAACACGACCCGCCGCTCCGCGCCCATCACGAGGTCGAGGTTGCGCAGGCCGACGTCGAAATCGATGACGACGACATTCTGGCCCATTTGCGCGAGCGCCGCGCCAAGCGCGGCGGTTGAGGTCGTCTTGCCGACCCCGCCCTTCCCAGACGTCACGACCAAAACCTTGGCCATTCTCTCTCTCCTTGTAGTCAGTCGGTCAGTTCAATGGTGTGATGCGCAGCATTTCGCCCTCGAGCCACGCCTGGGCGGGCCGGTTGCGCAGGCTGTCGGAAATGTCATCCGCGGTCTGGTAGTAGCCGTCGATGGCGAGCAGTTCGGCCTCGATCCTCTGGCAGAAGATCCGCGCCGCCGAATTGCCGTTGATGCCGGCCATCGCGCGGCCGCGTAGCGTGCCGTAGACATGGATCGAGCCGCCGGCGACGATCTCGGCGCCGGAGCCGACCGAGCCGAGCACGGTGACGTCGCCTTCGGCAAACACGATCGACTGGCCGGAACGGACCGGGCTCTCCAGCAGCAGCGACGGCAGCTTGCCCTTGTCCTTGTCTTTGTTCTTTTCCTGCGCCGGCGGCGCCTTCGGCTCGACATGGGTGATCGCGCAGGCGCGGCCGCCGGTCAGCAGCGGCGGCATGTTGGCGCCGAGCTTCGATTCGTCGACCCCTTCGATGCCGAGGATGCGGATGTTGCGTTCGGCGAGGCTGCCGATCAGATGCGCGATCGCGGCCTGGCTGAGGTCGACCGCTGAGAGGTCGAGCACGACGGGCTTGCCGGCGAAGAAGCCGGGCGATTTCGCCAGCGTCACGTCGATCTCGGCGAGCCACGACACGACCGGCACGACCGGCGAGAAAACGAACGCAACATAGGAGCGCCCGCGCATGCGGACCTGCTGACGTGCGACCTGTTGAGTTGCGTCCATCGCCCCTGACTCGGTTGTCTTGTCGAATGGTTAACAATCGACCCGCATGGTTAACCAAAGGTTAACAGGGCTGGGTGTTTTCACGGATTTGAAACAGATGGCAGTTTGGCTACGCTCTCCCAAGCTGCGGAGCGCTGACGAACACAACTGCAAATGTGCGCCGACGAAGCTCAAGCAACTGGAGGCTCGAGAAGACCCGGGGCTCCGCGAACCAAATTTGAGCTGGATCAAATTTCACCGGACCGGCTCACTGACAATGACGCCCGCGTTCGCAGGATCATGTCATGGCCAAGTCGCGCTGGACCGAGATTTTGCGCTGCCCGAAGTGCCCGCGCACGGGGTGCGCCGAGCTTTGCGAGATCGGCCCCTTCCGCAATCGAATCGAGCGCGTCTCGGAGGATTTCGAGATTCGCACCGACGAGCGGGGC
The DNA here is from genome assembly GCF_053474805.1 of Bradyrhizobium sp. WCU1. Lineage (NCBI taxonomy): Bacteria > Pseudomonadati > Pseudomonadota > Alphaproteobacteria > Hyphomicrobiales > Nitrobacteraceae > Bradyrhizobium > Bradyrhizobium sp. WCU1. The sequence goes on along the minus strand of NZ_CM130280.1, from coordinate 3,888,929 downwards.
AATGATTTCCAATGCAAGTTTTGCAAATTGCCAGCCCTGCCATAGCTGCGGATGCTCTCAATTGCATCCGCCGCTGTGGCATTCGCGCCGACTGTCAGCCAGACGACGCTGGTCAACGCCTCCCCGACGGCGCTCGCTCGGCCTGAACGGATGCATCGAACACCGCGCGGCATGACGGGCTGAGCTGCTCGACCTGCGCCGCCATGCAATCCCTGATCTTGCTGCGGTTCGGGATGTAGGCGCCGCAGAGCCGCATCGCGTCGCCCATGCAGGCCTGGCGCTGCATCGATTCGTTCGGGTCGGACTGAGCCAAGGCGGGCGTCATGGCTGGCGCCATCGTTGCGGCGACGAACACGAGGGCAAGGCGAAGTTTCATGGATCACTCTCTCACTGGCGGTTGAAGGGTCGTCGAGACCGAGGTCACGACTGCGGTTTGCGGCCGTTGCCGGCGGCGGGTTCGCCGTCGTGCGACGGCGGAAGGTGCAGAAGCGTTGCGATCGTGGTGTCGAGCAGTTGCGCCCATGCAGTCTCGGGATCGATCTCGGGCGCGAGCCGGCCGAGCAGCGTCGGAAAAGTCGGCGGCTGGTTGAGTGCGGCATTGAGCAACGCGAAGAACAGCGCCGGATGGCTGCTGCGGATGATGCCCGCCGCGATGCCGGCCTGAAACAGCTCGCGCGCACTCTCATAGGCCGGACGCAGCAGCTTCTCGGTCACCCGCGTGGAGCGCTCAGGCGTCTCCGCAGCATGGCGAACCACGAAATTCCTCAGCTGCGGATGCGCCGCATAGAACGTGGCGATGGTGATGATGAGAGCGCGAAGCCGGTCACCGAGCGATCGGCTGGTATCGGTCGCGATCGCATGCACTTCGGTCATCACAGGCAGCGCGAGCACGACGATGCGATCGAGGCAGGCGTCCCACAGCGCGGCCTTGTTGCCGAAATGGACGCGCACGAGATTCGGCGCGACGCCGGCCGCCGCCGCGACGCTGCGCAGGTCGGCGCCGTCGAAGCCCTGGGCCGCAAAGGCCTCGGTCGCCGCGATCAGCAGCGCCTGGCGGCCATCCGGCATGTCCTTGCTGCGGCGTCCCTTGGGCCGGGACATGGGCGCGATTGCTGCTTTGCTGGTATCGATCATCGTTCGCTTTATATGTTCGATCGTACATATAAGTGCAGAGATCGACCGTTCAAGGGGGGCTGACGAAGCGAATTATGCTCAGAAACCCTTTTAAAGTCAGTGACTTGGTTCAAACACCCCTTGGTTATCGCCGAACCGGCCGAGCCCGAACGAAAAAGGTCGGCGTCGATTGACGCCGGCCCAAGCCATCGCGTGCTCTCGCGAGGCAAGACGGGAGCCCTCGAGCTCGGAGGCCCAGGTCTTCCCGATCTGCTTCACGACGCTGTCCGGCAGCAGCGCCTGACCTTCGGACGACATCGAAGTTCGAAACGGCAAGGGATACCGCTGTTCGCGGTCCGCTCTTGAGCGTGATGGAACGTCGCGACGGAGCCTATTCCGCCTTGATGTTGGCCGACTTGACGATCGGCCACCATTTCTCGACCTCGGCGGCTTGATGGTCGCGCAGCGCGGCGGAGCCCTGTTTGTCCGGCGGCGGAATCTCCTGCCCGAGTTCGGCGAAGCGTTGCCGGACGGCGGGCTCCGCGAGTGCCGACATCACCGCCTTCGACAGCGTCGACACGATATCGGCGGGCGTGCCCTTCGGCGCCCAGATGCCGTGCCAACAGGCGATATAGAGACCCGGCAATCCGGCTTCATCGACGGTCGGAATATCGTCTGCCGATGCGAGGCGCGACGATGCCGTCACCGCGAAGGCTTTCACGGTCCCGCTCTTCACCTGCGGCAGCGAGTTCGAGGCCTGGTCGAACATGATGTCGATATGCCCGGCCATCAGATCGTTCAGCGCGGGGCCGGCGCCGCGATACGGCACGAAGGAGAAGTTCGTAGCCGTCAGCTGCTGGAAGAACACGCCTGCGACATGCGCGCCCGAACCCGGGCCCGCGGTACCTGCTGTCGCCTTGTCACCATTGGCCTTGAGCCAGGCGATCAGCTCTTTCAGATTCTTCGCCGGCAGATCGGGCCGGCCGATGATCAGCTGCGGTCCACTCGCGATCAGCGCAACGGGAGCGAATTCGCGCACGTCGTATTGCAGCTGATAGATCGCACCGTTGAGGCAATGCGTACCCCAATGCCCGATCGTGATCGTGGAGCCGTCAGGCGCCGCGCGCGAGGCGCGCAGCCCCGCGACGGTGCCCGAGGCGCCGGTGACATTCTCGATGATGACGGGATGGCCGACCGCATTACGCATATATTCGGCGAGGATCCGCGCCAGCACATCGGTCGGCCCGCCGGCGGCGAACGGCACGATCATCGTGATCGGGCGTGCCATGGTTTCGGCGCGCGCGCGCCCCGATGCCAGCGGCAGCGCAGCCGCGCCGAGCACGAGCCGCAGCAATGGCCGGCGAGACATGTTGGGCATGTGCGTTCCCCCTCGTGCTTGTCATAGAGCCCTGCGCCTGCAAGCTCCAGCCCTTCGACGTGGCCCGGTCCAGCATGAATTGCGCGGTCGCGCGGCCGGCGCTGCGGATCGCCGGGACCCGGACATCGCATTGAATGTCGGCCATCATCCGCGCCGGGCTGCGGAATAACGGCCTTCTGCCGGCATCTTTGTGGCGGTCGGCGCTCATCGACGGGTCCCGGCCCGATGGCGACAGGGTCGTTTCCGCATGCTAACGTACATCGAAGGTTATGGCGCGACGGTATGACGGGCATGGCAGTGCAGACTGACCCCGTGTTGTCCACTCAAGTGATGCCTCCCTTTGAGCGGGCTTGTCGCGCTGTCCTTGCTGCTGACGTAGTTGGCTACACCCGACTGATGGAAGCGGCCGAGCTCGAAACCCATCAACGCTATCGCACGCTCCGGGTCGAAGTCACCGATCCGACCATCGTCTCTCATCGCGGTGAAATCGTGAAGAACACCGGCGACGGATTTCTCGCGGTCTTCGAGAGCCCGCTGGATGCCGTCGAATGCGCGATCGAGCTGCAGCAGGAAATCCTGGCTCGAGAGAGCCAGCACTCTCCCGAGCGCCGTATCGCATTTCGCATTGGCATCCATTGGGAGCCCGTGATCTTCGATCTCGACGACGTCTACGGAAGCGCGGTCAATATCGCCGCGCGTCTACAGACGACGGCGCCGGCAGACGGGATCGTGGTGTCGTCGGCCGTGCTCGACAATCTTGATGGCGCCGGAGATCTGAAATTCGACAGTCTCGGCGACCTTCGGCTGAAGAACCTGACCCGAGCTGTCCCCGCGTTCTCGCTGCGATTGCCGGGGGTGGATCGCGGCGCGGCAGTGGGGTTCGCGAGCCCGCCCTCCAGACGCGCAAAGCTGCCCTCAATCGCCGTCCTGCCGCTCGTCAGTCTTTCAGACGACCCCGGCGATAATTATTTTGCCGAGGGATTCGTCGACGACATCATCGCGACGCTCAGCAATATCAAGCATCTCCTGGTCGTTGCCCGCGGATCGACCATGATGATCGACCGCCGCGCCGTCGATTACGGAACAGTGGCCGGCGAACGACTTGGTGTGCGGTATTTGCTCAGTGGCAGCATCCGCCGGGCCGGCGGTCGAATCCGGCTCGCTGTCGAGCTCGGTGACTTGTCGACGGCATCGGTCATATGGGCGGAAAAGTACGAAACCGATATCGAGCATATCTTCGGCGTGCAGGACGAAATCGCCCTCATGATCGTGGGTCGCATCTCGACGCATGTGCACCAGGCCGAGGTGAAGCGCGCGCTGCGGAAGCGCCCGCACAATCTGAACTCGTACGATTACTTTCTGCGCGCGCTTGATCTGCTCTACAAGCTGGACTTCGCCAGCTTTTCGATGGCGCGGACGCTGCTGGAGCGGGCGCGCGAAGAGGACGACGGCTATGCGGCGCCCTATGCGTTTTCGGCGCGCTGGCACATGCTGAACATCGCCGAGGGCCGGTCGACCGATCCCAACGCCGAGATCGCCGAGATCATCCGGCTATCCAATTGCGCAATCGAACGAGATCCATCCGACGCGCTGGCCCTTTCACTGCAGGGACACGCGCGCAGTGCGTTTCATTTCGACTATGACACGGCCCTGGACTGCTTTGACCGCGCGCTTGCCGCATCGCCGAACAATCCCTGGGCATGGATGTTCAGCAGCGCAACATACGGCTTCATCGGCCAAGCGACGTCAGGAATCGAACGAGCCGAACGCGCCATTCGGCTGTCCCCGCTGGATCAACAAGCCTTCACCAGTTACTCGCGGCTCGGCCAGAATCATTATTTGAACGGTACCTATGAGGAGGCCATTCGCTGGTCGCGAAAGGCACTCAGCCTCAATCCGCGATACGGAAACGCGATCCGGATCGCCGCGGCAAGCCTCGTGGCGGTCGGCAGGCATGAGGATGCCACGTTGTTGGCAACACATCATCGATCGGTTCTGCCGCATTTCACGGTGTCTGATTACGCGCCGCGTTGCCCTTTCAAGGCGGAGCAAGCTTCACTTTACGTACAACGGCTGGAAGCCGCCGGACTTCCTGTCTGAATTTGGAGCGTCTCATTGACAAGATGATTATTGGAGCTGGGAGGTCGCGATGCAGTTTCATGTATTTGATGGCGGCGGGGACGGTGGCGGAGACGGTGGTGGCGATGGCGGCGGAGATGGCGGGGGAGGCGGCGGTCAAAGTTATGGCGCGGGCGGAGCCTATATGGGTTCGCCACCAGCACAGGGCGCACCTTTCCTGATCTTCGATCCGCTGGGCGGTGAAATCTGCGAGAAGGACCTCGATTTCAAGGTGGTTTTCCCCTGGTCGGGGTGGGAGCCCGACCTGTTTGGCGTGATCGCGCTGGCTGAGTTCGGGCAGACCAATTGGCGTCGCTCCATTCGAGCTCCGGATCCGCCCCATCGTCATGCGGATATTTTTACCGAGATCGATCAGTTGGCTGCAATGGCGCGCGACGAGCGCCCTCGCCTGATCGGTGAAATTCTCGATCAGAATGCCCGACTGCGCGGCTATTTTGCCGAAGTCCTGATGATGTCGGCGTGGTCGCATCCGAACTCGCTCAAGATCATCGAGATGGCGATCCGGGTTGCCCAGATGGTGGCGATCGACTTCAAGCTCCGGTTCAATCGGGCTCGGCCGCAACAGGTCTGTCCCGCTCTCGTTCCCTTGATCAATTCGCCGGGGCACGCCTCGTTTCCGAGCGCGCATTCGCTGGAAAGCCACCTGATCGCCCTGGCGCTTGCGGAGATCCATCCCCGACACACCAGGCGGATGCTCGTCGCATTGGCCGATCGCATCGGGCGCAACCGCGAGGTGGCAGGCGTCCACTACCCGAGCGATACCCACGCGGGAAAGGTGATTGCCCACCAGGCGTTCGAGCTCCTCAAGGACTGTCCGACATTCAAGGCGGTGTCGGCCGAGGCCAAGCGTGAGCCTGGCAAGGCCGGGACGCTCGTCCTGCCGCCCGGACGTTCGGCCTCCAAGAAGACGCGGGGGAAACGATCGTGACACCGGCAGCAGACCAAACGGCTTCACTCGTGAACGCGACATGCGTCCCGATCAAACTGCCCCCGTTCAGGCGATCGAGGTGGCGCCTGCTCGACTTCAAGAACGAATACCAGGAAAAGACCAACTGGTGCTGGGCCGCCGTCGCGGCCAGCGTCGCCCATTTTTATCGTCCCGCCAGCAGGGTGACCCAATGCGACATTGCGAACGGACAGCTGGGCCGAAGTGATTGCTGCGCGGGCGACAAGGACGCCTGCAATGTCTACGGCTACTTGATGTCCTCGCTGTTCCGCGTCGGCCATTTCAGGAAATGGACGGCGCGCCGTTCCGCGTCCTTGCGAGAGACCGAGGAAGAGATCGGAGGCAGGCGCCCGCTATGCGTGCGCATCGTCTGGAATGGCGGCGGAGCCCACCTGGTCACGATCAAGGGTTACTCCGCGGCGGTCGGCGTGCCCGCGCAAGATAACTACGGCCTGGCGATTGCGGACCCTTGGTGGGGCCTCTCGGATATCGACGCCGCGCAATTTCCGCGCGGCTATGTCAACTGCGGCACCTGGACGGACACATACTACACCAGGAGGGCAACGGCATGACGATTCCGGCAGCTGACCTTCCCGACGATGCCCGCGACGCCGTCCTTGCCGGCATGGCCAGACGGGCGCGCACGCGGGGCTTTGCGACGCCCAAGCTCAACTTCGCGCATCGCAATCATCCCGAAGACCTGCAGCTTTGCGCACCGCATCGCATGGCGTTGCTGCCGTTGAGCGCGTTGCGCCGTCTGGCGGGGCCTGACCGGTGCACGGCCAAGGCTCCAGCCGCAAATGAGCTGCCGGCACTCAGTTCCGTAGCAACCATCCTCGGCTGGCGGTTTCTCATCTATGACAAGAATGCTCTTGAGCCGATCGCCGCAGCTCATGCCGTCTTCACCGACCAGGGCGGCTATCGATTGGCCGAACTGAACGAGGGACCATACGTAACCAACTTTCCCAAAGCGCTTCAGGCACCCGCCGTGCGTCGCGCGATCTCATTCGACAGTGACGATGACGAACCTTGTGAGCCGCTGTTGCTGCTCGCTCCGGCCATTTACTTTGCCGGACTGTGGATCCGATATCAGGACAGCCGCAAGGACTTCATCCGGCCGATGGACTCCTCCCTCCTGCCGGCCTTTGCCAACGCGAAACCTGCAGAGGTGCTCGCCGTCCTGCTTCAAGCATCGCTTGCAGTTCCAACCGACGGCGCTTCGGCAGGGTGACACCCGCAGCCCAGCACAACTCGGCGAGTGAACGGCAAGAACCATTCGTTGCGCGGCGACAGCGCATCGCCCGCCCCTGGATGCCGATCAGCTCCGCCTTAAGGCCCGATGAGAATAGGTTGAGCTGGAACGGCGTCGAAAGTTCACCTCTCCCTTGGGAGAGGTCGATTTGCGCAGCAAATCGGGTGAGGGGCTGCGGTCTATCGAGAGAGCAAGAGCCCTCACCCGGATTGCTGCGCAATCCGACCTCTCCCCACTGGGGAGAGGTGAAGCGAGACCGCGCCAAGCCGATTCAACCAAAACTCATCCCGCCTTAGTCATCGAACTCGCACGAAAGCGTCATCCCGCCGTCAATTGACGGCGACAAGTTGTCGCGGCCAGCGCTGGCAATTCCAATTCAACGGAAACAGAGAGGGGCAATTTCATGCGTTGTTTTCATAACAATTTCTTGTCGACTGCCGCGATCGCGGCGACCATGCTCGCTTGCGGCGTCGCAGTGGCGCATGCGGACGATGACGATGGGCATTCGCGGCGACATGGCTACAAGCATGTCCTGCTGATCAGTGTCGACGGCATGCACGCCGTCGATTTGAAGCGTTGGGTCGAAAGCCGCCCCGGCGGCAACTTCGCCCAGCTCACCGGCAAGGGCGTCGTCTATCCGAACGCCTACACCACCGCGCCGTCCGATAGTTATCCGGGCATGCTCGCGCAGGTCACTGGCGCCACGCCGAAGGGCGGCGGCCTGTTCTATGACGACAGCTATGATCGCACCGAGTATCCGGCCAAGGCCTTCTACACCAGCCAAAATCTCGCGGACCCCGGTTGCGTGAAGCCGGCAGGCACCGAAATCACCAACTTCGAGGCACTCGACAAGACCTACGATTATTCCAGCGGGCTGGTTGCCGACTACACCGCCGGCGGCACGCTCGGTCAGGTCCATACGCAGCTCGATCCGGATCACATGCAGCGCAAGCTGGTGAACGGCCAGTGCGTCCCGGTCTATCCGCACGAATACGTGCGCACCAACACGATCTTCGAGGTCATCAAGCAGGCCGGCAGGCGCACGGCGTGGTCCGACAAGCATCCGGCCTATGAGGATCTGGCGGGCCCATCCGGCAAGGGCCTCGACGAGCTGTTCACGCCCGAGATCAACTCGCAGGACACGATCGACAAGGGCGCCAAGCCTGGCGACGACTACACCAAGAGCTTTGTCGGCGTCCGTTCATACGACTCGCTGAAGGTGCAGGCGGTGTTGAACTGGATCGACGGCTACAACGGCACGCGAACGCAGCATCAAGGCGTCCCCGCGATCTTCGGCATGAACTTCCAGGCCGTCAGCGTCGGCCAGAAGCTTGCGAAGGCCGGCAACGCCGATACCGACAAGTCGCTGGTCGGCGGCTATGCCGACGCCAAGGCGACGCCCGGCAATGCGCTCACGCAGCAATTCCAGTTCGTGGACGATGCGCTCGGCAAGTTCATCAACGAACTCAAGGCGCAGAACCTCTACGATTCGACGCTGATCATTATCAGCGCCAAGCATGGCCAGTCGCCGATCAACCTCGCGGACCGCGTGGCGATCTCCGACTCGCTGTACAGCAAGGCGCCCGGTTTCGGCGCCAACGGCTTCGAGATCTGCGATGACGCGGCGCTGGTCTGGCTGTCGCCGGAACTGCAACAGGCGACCAATCCGGCGACCGGCAACCCCTACTATGCCGACGCCAAGGCCTACATTCTGGCCCATGCTGCCGACCTGCATATCCAGAAGCTGCTCGATCGCGATGAACTGACCAAGCTCTATGAGGATCCGTTCCACAACAGCCGGGTGCCGGACTTCATCGCCATCACCGATCATGGCGTCATCTGCACCGGCGGCAGCAAGCTTGCCGAGCATGGCGGCTTCTCCAAGGACGATCGCAATGTCCTGCTGCTGGTCTCCTCGCCCCGCATCAAGCATGCGAGGACGAACGAGGAGACCACCTTCACCACCCAGATCGCGCCGACGATCCTGCGTGCGCTCGACCTCGATCCGCGCAGCCTCCAGGCGGTTCGCGAAGAAGGCGTCGAGGCGCTGACGCTGAACGAAGACGCCGAGCGGTTCTGACCGCCACGGCGCAACGCACCGAAGGCCTGCACCGGCCCATCGTGACCGGGCAGGCCGGACGGCCTCGTCCCATCTATCGGCGCCCCGCGCACGGGGCGCCGATTTCCGGATCATGCTCTGGAGCGTTTTCGAGCGAAGTGGATACCGGTTCGCGTGAAGAAAACGCGTCAAAACAACAATCTAAGGCGCGATGAGTTTTGGTTGAATCGGCTTGGCGCGATCTCGGTCCACCTCTCCTCGTCGGGGAGAGGTGCACCTTCGACGCCGCTCCATCTCAAGCTAACTTCATCATGCTGTAGAGCCTCGTTCCGATTCAATCGGAACGGAATAGGCTCTAGGCAGGAAAGCAGGCCGCCGGCGTCAACGTGAACGGAGCCAAGATGGCCGGCGCGCATCGTCTGCGGGCTCAGGAGCCGAACTTCGCTCGCAGCATGGGGCCAAGCAGGTTCGAGTAGTCGTCCGTCCAGAGTGCGCTGGCCGGGTCCGGCGACATGGCGATCCAATGCTGTGCCGCCGCGCCGGCATCCTCAGCCGTGCGCGCAAGCATCACCACCCGGGACGCCGTCCTGAGCGTGGTCATGACGTCGCCCGTGGGATGCCCTTCCTTGAACAGTGCGATCAACCCCTGGGACTGCGCGACATTCGCCATGATCGGCGCCAGATCGAGATGGCGGTTGGAGATATGCACCAGAATGACGCCGTGCGGCGTCAGCTTCGACAGATAGCCGGCGATCGCTTCACGGGTCAGCAGGTGGACGGGAATGCCGTCGGACGAGAAGGCGTCCAGCACGATCAGGTCGTAGCGCTCGGGTGAGGCCTGCAGCGTGAGACGCGCATCGCCGAGCACGAGGTCGGCCTTGGGTGCGCAGCGCGAGAGGAACGTGAAGAATGCGGGATTGCTCGCGATCCTGATCACCTCGGGATCGATCTCGAAGAAACTCCACTCCTCTTCGCCGCGCAGGTAGCATGCGAGCGAGCCGGTGCCGAGGCCGACGACCGCAACCCGTTCGAAGCCGTTCTTGAACCTGTCGTTGGCGCCGCGTGCCGCCGCGATCCCTTCGGCCAGCGGGCCGCCCGGATAGTAGTAGCTCTGAGGCTCGGGCGCTCCCGCGACCGGCGTGCCATCCTCGTTACGCAACCGCTCTGCGCCATGCATCGTGTTGCCGTGGAACAGCAGCCGCGCGCTGCCGTCCGAGAGGTCGACCACGGTATGGACACCGAAGAAGCTGCGCGCGGTCTCGATCGGGGCCATGCCAGGACGCCAGAACGTCGTCAGCATCAGGCCCGTGATCGCCAATCCGGCGAATGACACCGGCCGTTGTCGCAGGAAGAGCATGCAGGCCGTGAGCAGGATCAACAGGGCCTTGAACGGAAACTCCAGCGAGGCCGGCAGCTGCAGTTTGGTGACATACCAGACCATGGCGAGCGCGATCGCCAGCGCCAGCCATGGCGAAGCCTTCGTCAGCGCCCGGCGCGCACCGCCTGCGAACATGCCCGGCAGTGCCAGCAGCGCGAGCGCGATCAGGATCGGATATTCGTAGTTGCCGGAAAAAATCTTCGGCGCCAGCAGTCCGGCGAAGGCGCCGCCCAGCACGCCCCCGAATGAGGTGCACAGGAAGAACTCCGTCAGGCGTTGCGGGTGCGGGCGCCGGGCGTAGAGTTCGCCATGGCAGAGCAGCGTCAGCAGCGTGAACACGACGAGGTGGAGCGCGATCGTCGTCAGCCAGAACACCTTGGCGCCCACGAGACTGATCGCAAGTGGGGCCACGGCGAACGGAACGAGCCACGCCACGGTCGCGTGGCTGATCCACGGCCGATCGCGGAACACGACAACGAAGGTGAACAGATAGAGCGCCAGCGGAATGACCCACAGAAACGGGGTTGCCGCGACGTCGGTCGTCAGATGCGCGGTCACCGCGATGACCAGCCCGGATGGAATAGCCGCAAGCGCGATCCAGCGCAGCCGGTCGGTTGCGCTGACGATCGACGTCTGCGGCGTCGGCGCCGCGCCCGTCACGCCATTGCCTCGTCCCAGGACGAAGGCGACTGCCGTGACGAGGAGCGCGAAGACCGCGAAGCCGACCGACCAAGCGCCCGCCTGCATTTTCAGCGTCAGCAGCGGCTCGACGACGACGGGATAGGCAAACAGGGCCGCGAACGAGCCGAGATTCGACGCGGCATAGAGCACGTAGGGATTGCTGGCCTCGCGATGGCCGCTCGCGGCGAACCAGCTCTGCAGCAAGGGTGCGCTGGCCGACAGCGTGAAGAACGGCAGGCCGATCGACGCAGCGAACAGCCCGAACAGCCAGAGCGCCGTTCCATCTGCCGGCGGCGCCCCCCAATTCGGCGCGATCGCGATCGGCAAGGTCATCGCCGTGACGGCGAGCAGGAGCAGATGAACCAGCCCCGCGCGCTGCCGCCCGAACAAGCGGCCGAGCAGATGGGCATAGGCATAGCCGGCAAGCAGCACGGCCTGGAAGAACACCATCGCCACCGACCAGACCGAGGGCGCACCGCCGAGCTTCGGCAGCACCATTTTCGCAAACATCGGCTGGATCAGGAACAGCAGCAGCGCCGACAGGAGCAGCGTCGCCACGCTGAGGATCGGCAGCAGGCGCGTATCATCGACAGAACGCGCCGCCTCGGGAGGCGTTCGATCTGGCGCATTCTCGACGACTGACATCCGCTCGTTCCGGCAATCCCGCCGCGCAGGGTAGCTTCGCCCCGCTTAAACAGGCGTTAAGCGGAGCTCGGGAACGAGATCGACACATCACGGTATGCGCATCGGCGGCGAAGCCGCATTCCGTCGGTATGTCGGCACACCCATGCAGGGTTATCCCACTACCGGCGCATCGAGACAGTGGCGAGAAGACCGGAGAGCAGCGAAGCAGGCTATTTTGAGCGATGGCGGAGAGAGTGGGATTCGAACCCACGGTACGGTTTCCCGCACACACGCTTTCCAAGCGTGCGCCTTAAGCCACTCGGCCATCTCTCCGGGAGGCCTCTCTTGAAGGGCTGAGGCGGATTTTGCAAGGGAGCGCGGGGTCGAACCGCGAAATTTCCCCAACGGATTGAAAATATTGGGTAAATTCTCGGCAACGTCGGCCGCGCGCGGGGCCATCGCAGACGGCTCTTGCCAGCGCCGGCGAGTGGCCGGCGCAAATCAAGCCGATTGGCCCGCCTCCATCATTCCCCTCTGTGCCATTGCACAGCCCAAGGCGCTCAGGGAAGGCCGACAGTCGCTCAGTGATATCGCGCGGCAAAATCCGCCGCGCGGCGCGGCCACAGGGATGTTGGCTCGGGCAGCGCTGCGGCTCCGGCATTGTGCGTATCCTGCAGCGCCTCGATGAAATCGGCGAACCATTGCTGGATGGTGCCGCCGTTGAGCTTCTCCATCATGGCTTCCCAGCGCATCCGCCGCTCGGTCAGCGGCATTGCCAGCGCGGTCGCCAACGTGCGCGCCATGCCGTCGATGTCGTGCGGATTGACCAGCAGCGCGGCGTCGAGCTCGTTCGCCGCACCGGCGAATTTCGACAGCACCAGCACGCCGGGATCGGCCGGGTTTTGCGCGGCGACATATTCCTTGGCGACGAGGTTCATGCCGTCCTGCAGCGGCGTTACCACGCCGACCTGCGCGGTGCGGTAAAGCCCTGCGAGCACGCCCTGGCCGAAGCCCTTGTTGAGATAGCGGATCGGCGTCCAGTCGACCTCGCCGTGCACGCCGTTGACGTCGGTGACGAGCTTCGCCACCTCGCTGGCGAGATTGCCATAGGCCTCGATCGCGCCCCGCGAGGGCGTTGCGATCTGCAGCATCGACGCCGATCGCTTCAGGTTCGGATACAGCGACCACATCTTGTCGAACGCCTTGATGCGGTTGACGAGGCCCTTGGAATAGTCGAGCCGGTCGACGCCGATCGCGAGCTTCTCGCCGTTGAGGCTGCGCCGTAGCCGCGTCACGTCGGGATGCGTCATCGCCTTGGTGGCCTGCTGCGCGAACTTGCCGGGATCGATGCCGATCGGAAATACCGCGGCCCGGGTGCGGCCGAACGACGAATTGATAATGCCGTCGCGCACCTCGAAATCGAGATCGTGCTGCACGTAGCTGAGGAAATTCTCGCAATCCTCGTCGGTCTGGAAGCCGATCAGGTCGTAAGACAGCATCGCCTCGATCAGCTCACGGTGATTGGGCACGCCCGCGATCACCGCGCGCGCCGGCCACGGCGTATGCAGGAAGAAGCCGATCGGCTGCGTGACGCCGAGGTCGCGCAGTTCGGCGCCGAGCGCGAGGAAATGATAGTCCTGGATCCAGAACACGGAATCCGGCTTGCGGAAACGCAGCAGCGCGCGCGCCATGAACGCGTTCACCGCGCGATAGCTCGCGTAGTCCTCGTGCGAAGCGCGAATCAGATCGGCGCGCGAATGCATCGCGGGCCACAGCGCCGAATTGGCAAAGCCTTCGTAGTAGCCGCCATAGTGCGCGGCCGGCAGATCGAGCATCGCCAGCGCGCCCGCACCGAGAGCTTCGACCTCTGCAAAAGGTTCCTTGTGGTTCCCGTCGCGGACCCGTCCGCTGGAACCAACCCATATTGCCCCTGTCTTTTCCACCACCGGCAACAATGCCGCAGCAAGCCCCCCCGTCATGGGTTCATTGGGTTTTCCGCGCGAAACGCGGTTCGATACGACGACGAGGTTCACCAGGTCCCCTCCTGTTGGTCAACTCGCGTATTAACAACCATTCATCAAGATGGTTCCTGATCAAGGAATCTCCCAAATGAAACCAAATTCTGGCGAAGACGCATGGAACTCGCGGGAACTCGCGAAAAGAAAAATTCATGCGAGGCAAACGCCACGACGCAAAACAACCGCATTCGATTCGAGCGCGCGACATAGTTGATTTGGTTAGGACAGATTGACGTCCCTATCATCGTCGAGCAGCCGCGCGAGGAACGCGCGCACATCGCTCGGGCCTTCGAAATGTCCGTCGACGCCGAGCGCGTGACGGCCGACGGAGAATGCGAGACCGTTGAAGTCAGGCATGATCGCGAACACCGTCTCATCGGTGACGTCGTCGCCGATGAAGAACGGGCGGCGTCCCCTGAACGGCTCATGCGTCATCAATTGGCGCACGCCGGTCGCCTTGGTGAAGCCGGAATGCTTGATCTCGCAAACGCTCTTGCCCGGCAGCACCTCGATCGGCGCATTCGGCAGCTCGGCGCGGATCAGCGAAACCGCTTCATAGATCGCCTTCTCCGCCTGCGGCGCGAGGCGATAGTGCAGCGCCAGCGAGTAACCCTTGTCCTCGAGCAGAATGCCGGGGCTGAGCTTTGCGATCGCGGCGAGGCGGCGCTTCAATTCCTTGTCGAGCGGCGGCGCGTGCGCGGCAACCGCCTCGCTGTCCGGCTGCAGCCGCATCTCGGCGCCATGGCCGCCGATCGCGGGGAATGCTTCGGGCGCGAAGATCAGGTCGATGTCGTTGAGCGAGCGACCGCTGACCAGCGCCAGCGCGCCGCCGGTGCGGTCATGCAATTGCTTCAGCGTGGCCGCGAGCTCCGGCGGCACCCAGACCTCGCGCGGGGTCGGGGCGAAATCGAGCAAAGTGCCGTCGATGTCGAGCAGCACCGCGGTCCGATCCAGCGGCGGAATCAGCGACGCCGGCGCCGGCATGCTGCCGGTCGTCCCGCGAGGTGCGATTTTATCATCAGGCGGCATTTCGGCCAATTCATGCTTCGTCATAGTCTACTCCACAAATGCCAATGGCCGCGCGACGGATTCGAGCGATTTTCGCTCGGCCGCGACGGCGTAGCGCCATGCGACGGCTGCGGCGGCGATCATGAGTGCCGACCCCAGCAGGTAGCCGGCGAACACGCTGTTGCGCGATCCGGTGTCGATCAGCACGCCGAACAGCGCCGGTCCGATCACGCCGCCGATGCCGGTGCCTACGGCATAGAAAACGGCGATGGCAAGCGCGCGGACCTCCAGCGGAAACGTCTCGCTGACGGTGAGATAGGCGGCGCTCGCCGCCGGCGAGGCGAAGAAGAAGATCACCATCCAGGCGATGGTCTGGGTCTGCGCGCTGAGCACGCCGATCGAGAACAGATAGCCGGATAGCGCAAGCAGCACGCCCGAGGCGCCATAGGTCAGCACGATCATGGTGCGGCGGCCCAGCGTGTCGAACAGGCGGCCGAGCAGCAGCGGCCCGAGGAAATTGCCGGCGGCGAAGGGCAGGATGTACCAGCCGACATTGCTGGCCGCGATGCCGAAGAAATCGGTCAGGATCAGCGCGAAGGTGAAGAAGATCGCATTGTAGAAGAAGGCCTGCGCGGCCATCAGCGTGAGCCCGACCAGCGAGCGTTGCCGGTAGGTCAAGAACAGCGTCGCCGCGACCTCGCGCAGCGGGGTGTGATCGCGCATCTTGAGCTTGATCTTCTCGAAACCTTCACTCGGCTGTTCGTGGCCGAGCACGGCTGTCTCGATACCGCCGACGATCCTGTGGGCCTCCTCGGGGCGTCCATGGATCATCAGCCAGCGCGGGCTTTCCGGGATCCACATCCGCATCAACAGCACGACGAGGCCGAGCGCCGCGCCGGTGAAATAGGCGATCCGCCAGCCATGATCGGGCGCAAGCAACGCAGGGTCGAGCAGCACGATCGCGCTCACCGCGCCGATCGCAGCCCCGATCCAGAAGCTGCCGTTGATGACGAGATCGGTCCAGCCGCGATAGCGAGCCGGCACCAGCTCCTGGATGGTCGAGTTGATCGCGGTGTATTCGCCGCCGATGCCGGCGCCGGTGAGAAAGCGAAACAGCGCGTAGCTCGCGACATTCCACGACAGCGCGGTCGCGGCGGTCGCCGAAAGATAAACCGCGAGCGTGATGAAGAACAGCTTCTTGCGCCCGATCCGGTCGGTCAGCCAGCCGAAGCCGAGCGCGCCGAGCACGGCACCGGCGAGATAGGCGCTGCTGGCAAGGCCGACGTCGGCGTTGGAGAAGCTCATCGTCGGGCTCTCCTTCAGCGCGCCCGACAGCGCCCCGGCCAGCGTCACTTCGAGCCCATCGAGAATCCAGGTGATGCCGAGTGCCAGCACAACGCGGGTGTGAAAGCCGCTCCAGCTGAGGCTGTCGAGACGAAGCGGAATCGAGGTCTCGATGATGCGGTCATCGCCCGGCACGGCGGCAGCCACACCCTCGTGCGTCGTCGCAGAGCTCAATCGTGTCCGCTGCAGTGTCATCAGTATGGACCAATGAGAAAAACCCCGGAACGTTGGGTTCCAAGGTTCTATCTCCCAGGATTGCGGCAAACGGTGTGCCCGCCACGCGACGTCAACGCCGCAGGCTAGCTGAGGTTCCCGCAATGCGGCATGGGAATCGGGATTACGGCACGCCGTTCTCCGTCGTCGTCCCGGCGAATGCCAGGACGCATACGCCGCGGCCTTCGCAAGGGGCGAGCGGCGAGTTGCCGGCACACCAACGAACAGTGGTGGTTATGGGTCCTGGCTTTCGCCAGGACGACGGTGGATAGACCGGCGTGCTTACGCCGCGCGGATGTTCGCCATGAAGCGATCGAGCTCCTCGCGCAGCCGCGAACTCTCGACCGACAGCGAACGCGCCGAGTTCAGCACTTCCTCGGAGGCGGCTCCGGTCTCGGCCGCACCGCGGTTGACCTGGGTGACGCTGGATGCGGTTTCCTGGGTGCCTTGCGCGACGTTCTGAACGCTGCGCGCGATTTCCTGCGTTGCCGCGCTCTGCTGCTCGACCGAGCTTGCAATGTTGGTCGCGATCCCGGAGATCTGCCCGATCGTGCCGCCGATCTCCTTGATCGCGGCAACCGATTCCTGCGTCGCGGCCTGCATACCCGTGATGTGGGTGGAGATCTCGTCGGTGGCTCTCGCGGTCTGGCTCGCCAGCGACTTCACCTCGGAGGCAACCACCGCGAAGCCGCGGCCGGCATCGCCCGCGCGCGCGGCCTCGATGGTGGCGTTCAGCGCCAAGAGATTGGTCTGCTCGGCGATCGCCGTGATCAGCTTGACCACGTCGCCGATCTCCTGCGCGGCGCGCGAGAGCTTGCCGATCCGCGCATCGGTCTGCTCGGCCTGGCGCACCGCGGAATCGGCGATCTGGCTGGATTCCTTGGCGCGGCGGCCGATCTCATCGACGGACGCGGACAATTCCTCGGTCGCAGACGCCACCGACTGCATGTTGCTGGAGGCCTCCTCGGAGGCGCCGGCGACCTGGCTCGACAGATTCTGCGTGGTCTCCGCGGTCCGGGTCAGGGTACCGGCCGCGGATTCGAGCTGCACGGCGGACGCCGACACGTTAGAGACGATCGAGCCGACGGCGGATTCGAATTCGTCGGCGAAGCGAATGAGCTCCGCGCGCCGCGCGGTCGCGCTGGCCTTGTTCTGCGCTTCCTGGGTCGCGGCGTCGCGCTCGGCCTTGGCGACCGCCTGGACCTTGAACTCTTCCACGGCACCGGCCATCTCGCCGAGCTCGTCGCGACGGCCGAGGCCCGGCAGCACGACGTCGAAATTGCCCGCCGCGAGCTCGCGCATCGCCGCGCACATCGCCGCGATCGGACGCGAAATGCCCTTGCCGAGCAGGAATGCCCAGCCAAGTCCGAGCACGAAGCTGCCGGCCGCGAGCATCAGGATCAGTTGCTCAGTTTCACCGATCATCGCGTGCGATTCGGTTTCGAGCCGCTTCTGGTCGGCGAGCAGATCGGACTTCATCGCCGCCGCGCCCTGGCTGATCGCGGCCGCGGATTCCGTCATCTCGACCGTCAGCTCGTCGATCGACTTGGCATTCGCGATCAGCTTGGCGAGCGCCTCGCGGTATTCCTCGAGCAGCGCGGTGATGTCCTTCACGCTCTGGGTGATCCGCTCGTCCTTCGAGCTGATGCCCTTCACCAGATTGTCGGCGAATTTCAGCCGGGCAAGTGCGCTGGAGGCGACGGTCTTGTCGCCATTGACGACGAAGCTGTTGACCGCGCCGGTGATCGACTGCAGCTGGTCGGCCACCTTCTTGGCGCCGAACTGGATCGATTGCAGCTCGGAATCGTCGGCGTTGCTCGGCAGATCATCGAGCTTGTAGCGCATCGAGGTTGCGCTGCGGGTCAGCTTGTTCTGCGCGATCTGCGCACTGTCGTCCTTGATGCGGACGATCTCGGCAAAGATCTTGGTGAAGGCGCGGAATTCACGCTCCAGCCTGGTGATCTGGTCGAGCCGGGCCGGATTGGTGGTGCCCTTCATCGACGCCGTGATGGCGTCCTTCAGGCTGGCCTCGGCGGCGAGTGCGGCCTTGGCGTCATCCTCCTTGCCGGTCGCGACGTAGTAACGCGCCAGCGAACGGTAGGAGATCAATTCGCGATCGATGTTGCGGGCCAGATCGGCTTCCGCGACGCTCTGGCGATAGGAGCCGACGCCGGCGGAGACCCGCTCGAAGCCCAGATAGGCGAAGCCCATGGTGGCTGCCGACAGCGCCAGCGTGACGGCAAAGCCGAGCATGATCTTGGCGCGGAATCGGAGGGTTGGGAGTCTGATCGAGAGCGATCGCTTCAGTCCCGGCATTCCAACCCCCGTCTTCATTCTGAAAACCACGCGGGGTCCGGCGGCAACCCGCCCCAGTCCCCGGAGGGCAAAACTAAGGCAGAATCGATAAGGCCCGGTAAATGGGCAGCAATTCGCCCCGTAGTGATCCGGTACTACCTTGGTCGGCCCAAACCGAAGATTGACGCGTGGCGGCAGCCCGATAGTTTAGAATGGATCAAGCCTGACCCTGCCCGGGCCAGGAGAACACATCGGGAGGTGTCCCATGTCATCGCGTCGAGCGGCGCCGTTGGCGCTTGCGGCGAGCACGGCTGCCGGCGAAGTCGCCCGGCCAATGACATTCCCCCTCACGACCTAAGAGATAAAGGCTGGCTGGATCGCGAACCATCGCGGCATGGCCCGGATGCCCTTGAGACCCGCGCGGGCAGAACCAGCCGCGCCAAGAAAAGCAACAGATTCTGGTCAGGGAGAACGCCTTTGGCGAAGCAGAACGGCAGCGCCGCCGACAGCATTGTCGTGGTGCAGGCAAAGACCAACGGGCCGCGGGAAGCCGCCGACGAGATCGCGCGCCAATTGGCGGCGGCCGATCTCGCCATGCTCGTGGTGTTCGTGTCACCGTTCTATGACCCGCAACAATTCATTGCCGAGTTGTCCGGCCGGATGCCCGAGGTGCCGATCTTCGGCTGCACCACGGCCGGCGAATTGTCGCCTGGCGGCTGGGACGAGGACAGCGTGGTCGCGATGGGCTTTGACGCCGCCGATTTCGTCATCGCCGCCCGGCCGCTGTTCGATCTCGCGACGTTCCGGGTCGATCATGGCCGCTCGATCTGCACCGAGTTGCAGAGCGAATTCGCGCAGCGCACCGAGCATTGCGATCACACCGACGAGTCCTTCGGGCTACTCTTCATCGACGGCATGTGTCAGCGCGAGGAAACCATCATGTCGGCGATCTACGCATCGCTCGGCGACATCCCGGTGGTCGGCGGCTCCGCCGGCGACGGCCTGCGCTTCGAGAAGTCCTGGGTCTTCCACGGCGGCGCGGCCCATACCGACGCCGCCGTCCTGATCCTGATCCGGACCCGGCTGCCGTTCCGCCTGTTCAAGTGCGACCATTTCGAGCCGACCTCGACCAAGATGGTGGTGACCGAGGCCGACATCGAGCACCGCATCGTCAAGGAGTTGAACGCCGAGCCGGCCGCGCTGGAATATTCCCGCGCCGTCGGCCTCAGCGACAACAAGCTCGAACTGTTCTCGTTCGCGGCGCATCCGGTCCTGGTGCGCGTCGGCGGTGCCTATTACGCACGGTCGATCCAGCGCACCAATCCCGACGGATCCCTGCAATTCTTCTGCGCCATCGACGAAGGCATGGTGCTGACGGTGGCGCGCGAGCGCGATCCGATCGACGTCACAAGCCGCCTGCTCAAGGAGCTGACCGAGGATCTCGGCGAGGTCTCGATGTTCATCGGCTTCGAATGCGTGCTGCGCCGGCTCGACGTCGAGCAGCGCCAGCTTTCCCGGGAGATGTCGGAACTCTATCGCCGCAATAAAGTGATCGGCTTTCAGACCTATGGCGAGCAGTATCGCTCCATGCATGTCAACCAGACGCTGACCGGCATCGCCATCGGTAAGCGCGCTGTCGCGCCGCAATGACCGACAGCAAGACCACGCGCATTGCGGCCCTCGAACGCGAAGCCGAAAAGCTGCGCAAGATCAACGCGGCGCTGATGTCGCGCGTCGAGCGCTCCACCGACCAGCAGCTCAACGCCTTTTCCCTGTTCGAGACCGCGATCGCGCTCGACCAGCAGGTGCGCGACCGCACCCAGCAGCTCAAGCAGGCGCTGCAATCGCTGGAGAAAACCAATGGACGCCTGCTGCAGGCCAAGCAGCAGGCCGAGGCGGCAAGCTCGCTGAAGTCGTCGGTGCTGGTTTCGGTGACGCACGATTTGTTGCAGCCGCTGAATGCGGCACGGCTGACGCTGTCCGCGCTGACCGAAACGGCGACCGAGCCCAAGAGTGTCGCGCTGACCGACCAGATCGACCGTTCGCTCGCGACGCTCGAGGACATGCTGCGGACACTGCTCGACATCTCGAAGCTCGATGCCGGCGTGCTCCGGCCCGAATTCGGTCCGGTCGCGATCGCCTCGCTGTTCGAGCCGCTGGAACAGGAATTCGTGGCGACTGCCGCCAAGCGCAACCTCGACTTCCGGATCATGCCGTCGTCGGCGGTGGTCCGCTCCGATCCGCTGATGCTGCGCCGGATCCTGCAAAACCTCTTGGCCAATGCACTGCGCTACACCCAGCGCGGCACCGTGCTGATGGGATGCCGCCTCAAGGGCGACGATATCTGCATCGAGGTGCACGACACCGGGCCGGGCATCCCGGAAGCCCAGCGCGAGGCGATCTTCGTCGAATTCCAGCGCGGCGACGCCGGCGCCGGCGACAAGGCCGGCATCGGGCTCGGCCTTTCGATCGTGCGCCGGTTTGCCGACCTGCTCGGCCATGACATCAGGCTGCGCTCGCGCGCCGGCAAGGGCTCGGTGTTCTCGGTCACCGTGCCGCGCACGTTTGATCCGGTAGCGATCCCGGTGCGCGAGCAGGCCAGCGTCGACTATCGCTATGGCGGCATGGAGGGTGCGAAAATCCTGCTGATCGAGAACGACCTCTCCAGCGCCGAGGGCCTTGCTCATCTGCTGGAGAAATGGGGCTGCGACGTCGCGGTGACGATCTCCAAGACCGAGGCGCTCGAGCGTATCCACGCGCTCGACGGCGTTCCCGACGCCATCATCGCCGACCTGCATCTCGACAACGGCGAGACCGGCATCCAGGCCGTCGACGTGATCCGCGGCGAGATCAACGCCAAGGTGCCGGCGATCATCGTCACCGCCGACTACTCGGCCAAGGCAGCCTCCGACGTGTCGGCCTTTGGCCACGAACTCCTGAAGAAGCCGATCAAGCCCGCCGAGATGCGCTCGCTGCTGTCGTTCCTGCTGGCGGCGGAGCAATCGGGCCCGCGGCTATGACCAGAGCGTTTGCGAACGACCTGGATACCGGTTCGCGTGAAGTAAACGCGTCAAGACAACAAACCTGGAACCCCGTTCCGATGCGATCGGAACGGAATAGGCTCAAGGGCCTGATGAGATCAGGTTGAGCTGGAACGGCATCGAAGTTCACCTCTCCCTTGGGAGAGGTGAAGGAAGACCGTGCCAAGCCGATTCAACCAAAACTCATCCCGCTTTAGGCGCCGTGCGACGGCGGCGCCGCCGTCACCGGCGCATGGTCGTGCTTGCCGAAGTCGAGTTTCGACAGCGCGATGATGGCCTCGGTCCGGCTGCGCACGCCGAGCTTCCGCAAAATCTCCGAGACATGCACCTTTACGGTGGTGACCGAGATATCGAGCTCATAGGCGATGTGCTTGTTCTGCAATCCGCGGCAGATCATGTCGAGCACGCGCAGCTGCTGGGCGGTGAACTGGCCGAGCTGCTGCACCAGCTCCCTGGTCTCGGCCTGGGCTTTCCGCGCGGCAGCGGCGTCGCGGAAGCGCGTCGGCAGGCACACCTCGCCTTCGAGGATGCCGCGCAGCAGGCGCGCCAGCTCGACCTTCGGCGTCGACTTAGGAATGAACCCGGAAATGCCGAGCGAGATCGCGCCGCCGATGATCCGGGAATCGTCATGCGCGGATACGATCACCAGCGCGCTGCGCGGCGCCGCGGCCCGCACCCGGTAGGCCCCGAGCAGGCCCGTGGTCCCCGGCATCGACAAATCGAGCAGGATCAGATCGAGGCCATCGCGCGCGGCGATCACGTCAAGCGCGCCATCGATCGAGGTGGCCTGCAATACCTCGGCATCGGGAAACTCGGCCCCGATCACGCCGATCAGGGCAGCACGGAACAGCGGATGATCCTCGACGATCAGCAGTCGAGGCGCACCCGCCTTGCCGAGCGGCGGCTCGCCCGCCAGGGGCACGGTCGTGGTCAACGCTGCGCCGCCCTCCCTCGGATCGCTGATGACAGCCATTGTGCGCACGACGTTATCTCAAAGCTGACCGGCAGCCTATAGGGCGCACCCCGGATGCGTTCGCCGTGCAGTGCAGCAAGGCTAAAGCATGATCCGGAAAAGTGCGAAGCGGTTTTCCGAAAGATCATGCTCAAACAAAGGTCTAAAGCGCGATGATGATTCAACCAAATCTCATCGCGCTTAGGGCGCCTTTTCGGCCTTCGCACCCAGGCCGGCTTCAAGGGCGGGAAGCGGAATCTTGCCGAGCTCGATGATCGCCTTGTTGCGGCTGAACAGCTTCAGCTTGCGCAGGATCTCGGTGACATGCGCCTTGACGGTGGATTCCGCGAGCTTGAGTTCCGATGCGATCTCGCGGTTCTGCAAGCCGCGGATGATCAGGTGAAGGACACGAATTTGCTGCGGGGTCAGCTTCTGAATCCGCTCGCGCAGCGTCCGCGCCGTCTCGGACTGCTCCAGCGCGCCGACCGCGACGAAATCCCGCGGCGCCGAGACCGATCCGCTCAACACGCGTGCGATCGCCTGCGACAATTCGCCGAGCGAGGTCGATTTCGGCAGATAGCCGACCGCGCCCATTTCCAGCGCCTCGCGGATGGTGTGCTTGTCCTCCTCGCTCGAGACGATGGCGATCGGCAGCCGCGGATGGCGATCCCTGATCTTCTGGAAGCCGGAAAAACCGACGACGTCGGGCAGCAGCAGATCGAGCAGCGCCAGATCGATATTCGGCTCGCTGGCAAGGATGCCCAGCGCACCCTTGATCGAGGTCGCCTCATAGATCCGGGCATCGGGATGCGAGATGCGGATGGCGTTGCCAAGCGCCTCTCCGAACAGGGGGTGATCGTCGATGATCAGGAACCCCATCATGAGGACCCTCGCATTGGTATTTGCCGATGGCCGCTTCTAGTTCGACCCGCCGGTATCCTGCACGCTCTGCAGATAGGCATATACGTTTCTGAGCTCGTCGTCGCTGAAGACATCCTTCCAGGCCGGCATGCCCTTGGCCGGCCGCCCGTCATGGACGGTCTTCCAGAATGTCGATTCCATGTCGTCAGCATAGCGCTTCTTGAGCAGCCTGAGATCGATCTTTCGCTCGGCCTGGACCGCGTCCGGACCGTGGCAATGAGCACAGGTGCCATTGAAGACCTCCCGGCCCGCCTTGGCGTCTCCCTTGACTTCGCCGGTGGTCGCGGCGGTCTGAACCGGCTTCTCGGCAGCAGTCGCCTGCCCGATCGTGACCGGCTCGCTTGCTCCGGCGGACGAGGTGGTCGCCTGGCCGAACTTCACCGGGGCGCCGTTCGGCACGCCATATTTGGCAAACAGGGCGTCGATGTCCCCCTGCAGCGACGGCAGCACGCCGTCGACCTCATCGCGCAGCGCGCCGGACGCCTTGGCGAAGCCGATCGCGGTCGCCCAGAGCAGGCCGTCGCCCTCGGTCGAGACGATCTGATATTTGTCGCCGTAGCTGGTCTTGTTGAGCCAACCCGCCACCGGTGCCCAGATGAAGGCGATGTCCACCTTGCCCTGGTCGAGGGCCGCCATGCCCTCTTCCGGGCTCAGCACGGTGACCTTCTGGATGTCGTCGCGCAAAGCCAGCAGGTTCTGCGGCGTCGACTGATACTGCACCGCAACCCGCAACCCCTTGAGGTCGTCGATACCGGCGAGCTTGCGATCCGTGGCGCCGACCAGCGCATAGCCTTCATGGGCGATCGGCTTCGAGAAGATCACCGCCGGGCCCATGAAATCGTCGATCAGCGGCAGGCCGACCATGGCATCGCAATGCTTGCTGAGCAGCGTCTCCCGCACCGTGCGCTTGCCGAAATAGGACTTGTACCAATTATAGCTCACCGTGCGGCCGAGCTTTTGCGCCACCGCCTGGCCGATCTCGAGATAAAGGCCCGGCTTGCCCGGTTCGTCGCTCGAGAACGGCAAGTTGGTCGGATCGGCGCAGAGCCGTAGCGACGGCCTGGCCTCTTCCGCGCCGGCCGACAGGGCCGGCGCCAACAATGCGGCGGAGAGCAGCACGGTCCGGATCGCCATCCTCAACTGTACGCTACGCGTTGAGCTCGGCACGTCATTCGACTTGATGCCAGTCGCCTTCATGCAAGTCGCCTTGATGCAAGACACGGACAATGCTGCCTCCTTGCGACGGTCGTTACTGCAGGGCGAACACGAAGAGCGAGCCGCCTTCCGGCGCCGCGGCGACCATCTGCTTGCCGATGTCACCGAGGAAGGCCGGCAGCGCCGCGGTGCGTCCGACCACGATCGCGACATACTGCTTGCCGTCGACCGAATAGGTCACCGGACCGGCACCAATGCCGCTGCCGAGGTTCTTGCTCCACAGCACCTTGCCGTTCTTGGCATCGATGGCACGGAAGTCGCCGTGCAGATTGCCGGAGAACACCAGATTGCCGCCCGTCGTCAGCGTGCCGCCGTTGAAGGGCAGGTCCTCCTTGATGCTCCACACCTTCTTGTTGGCGATCGGATCCCAGGCCACGAGCTCGCCGAGGAAGCCGCCGGGACCCGCCTTGGTCGGGAATTCGGCGCCGAGATAGAACACGCCGCGCTTGTAGTTCACGTCGGAGACCGACCAGTCCATGCAGACATTGTTGGTCGGGATGTAGACGAGACCGGTCTGCGGGTTGAACGACATCGGCTGCCAGTTCTTGCCGCCGATCAGGTTCGGGCAGATGTCCTTGGCGGGATGGCCGGGGCCCGGACGCTTGTCCGGATCCTCTTCCGCCCGCATCGTGTTGATGTCCCACTTCTTGGCCCAATTGGCGAAGACGTACTTCTCGGCCGAGATCACCTTGCCGGTCTCGCGGTTGGCCACGAAGAAGAAGCCGTTGCGATCCGCCTTCATCAGGACCGGCGTCTCGGCGCCCTTGATCTTCAGGTCGGCGAGCAGCAGCTCGTTGACGCCGTCATAGTCCCAGGCGTCGGCCGGGGTGCCCTGGATGTGCCACTTGATCTTGCCGGTGTTGGGATCGATCGCCAGCGTCGAGGCGGTGTAGAGGTTGGTCAGCTTGCCGAAATTGCCGTCGCCGGTGGAGCGCACCCCGGTATTCCACGGCCCCGGATTGCTGGTACCCCAGTAGACGGTGTCGGACTTGGCGTCGTAGGAGCCGACCAGCCAGGCGGCGCCGCCGCCATGCAGCCCGGTATCGCCCTTCCAGGTGTCGCTGCCGGGCTCGCCCGGCGCCGGCACCGTGAAGGTCTGCCAGAGCAGCTTGCCGTCCTTGAGGTTGAAAGCCTGCAACGCGCCGCGCACACCATATTCGCCACCGCCGAAGCCGGTGATGACCTTGTCGCGGACGATGAGCGGCGGCGAGGTGATGACCGAGCCTTGCTTGTAGTCGACGACCGTCGAGGTCCAGAGCTCCTTGCCGGTTTCGGCGTCGAGCGCGGTCAGCTTGCCGTCGAGCCGGCCGACGAAGATCTTGCCGTCGGCATAGGACACGCCGCGATTATTGACGTCGCAGCAGGCGTATTGAAGCACGTCATCCGGAATGTCGGGCTGCCAGGTCCATTTGCGGGCGCCGGTCGCGGCGTCGATCGCGTAGACGTATTTCGGACCCCACGAGGTCGAGACATACAGGTTCTTGCCGATCACGACCGGCGACGATTCGTTGGAGCGCAGCGAGGCCAGCGACAGCGAGTAGACCAGTTGCAGCTTGCCGGCGTTCTCGGAATTGATCTGCTTCAGCGGGCTGAAGCGCGTATTGCCGTAATCGTGGCCGGCGATCGCCCATCCGTTCGGATCGGACACCGCCTTTGCAACGGAATCATTCGCATTCGACGCAGTAATTCCTGCCATCACCATGGCGACCAGCGACACGCCGGCAAAGAAAATCCCGCTCCTCAGCTTCATTGGCTTCCTCCAATATGGTTTCGTTGCCGCGATGGATGCATCGCGCGCGCGTCTCACTACCCAATTCGTGAACCAGCGATCTTCGGTCGCTATGTCGCGATGAAAATGCCAGCTACGCTTTTTTGTCGTTATAGGCGGAAGGTAGTAGCAATCGCCGCGGCGGTTTTTGATATGCCGCAAACCAGACCAGCAGGCGGAGAACCCGTTGCGCTGCCGCGCAATTTCGTCGCGCCGGAGCACGCCGAAAGCAGCTTGCAAATTGCCCATTGAACGGCTGCCTGCTAGGATCGCAGCCACAGCCCGGAGCCTTCATGACAGGGCCGCAACTACGACTTTGATCGCGGTTACGACCCACATGAAGCGTGGTCTACTGGGCCCATAACGAAGCTATTGGGAGAAACGCGTGTCTACAGTCAAACTGACGGTAAACGGCAAGGCGGTCTCGGTCGACGTCGAGGACCGAACCCTCCTCGTGCACCTGTTGCGCGAAAATCTGAACCTCACCGGCACCCATGTCGGCTGCGATACCAGCCAGTGCGGCGCCTGCGTCGTCCATGTCGACGGACGGGCGGTCAAATCCTGCACCATGCTGGCCGGCCAGGCGGCTGGCTCCAACGTCATCACGATCGAAGGCCTTGCCAAGGGCGACGAGCTGCACCCGATGCAGGCGGCGTTCCGCGACAATCACGGCCTGCAGTGCGGCTATTGCACCCCCGGCATGATCATGTCCGCGGTCGACATCGTGCACCGCCATGGTGGCAAGCTCGACGAGGAAACGGTTCGCCACGAGCTCGAAGGCAACATCTGCCGCTGCACCGGCTACCACAACATCGTCAAGGCGGTGCTCGACGCTGCCGGCCGCATGAAGGTGGCGCAGGCCGCCGAATAGCGCGCTACGCACCGCACACGATCAAGCTCATCACCGCCGGTCTCGATGGAAACGGCGGCAATTCGAATCTCCGGTCG
Source organism: Bradyrhizobium sp. WCU1 (assembly GCF_053474805.1). Classification (NCBI taxonomy): domain Bacteria; kingdom Pseudomonadati; phylum Pseudomonadota; class Alphaproteobacteria; order Hyphomicrobiales; family Nitrobacteraceae; genus Bradyrhizobium; species Bradyrhizobium sp. WCU1. Next base: position 3,861,636 of record NZ_CM130280.1, on the reverse strand, counting down.
GGAGGACCAGACCATGGGTGTTGAAGGAATTGGCGCACGCGTCGTGCGCAAGGAAGATCGCCGGTTCATCACCGGACAAGGACGTTACGTCGACGACGTTAAAATGGTCGGCATGAGTTACGCTCACTTCATCCGCAGCCCGCATGCCCATGCCAAGGTCAAGGGCATCAACTCGGCCGAGGCCATGAAGATGCCCGGCGTGATCGCGGTGCTGACCGGGCAGCAGATCGTCGACGACAAGGTCGGCAATCTGATCTGCGGCTGGGCGATCACCTCGAAGGACGGTTCGCCGATGAAAATGGGCGCATGGCCGGCGATGGCGCCGGAGACCGTGCGCTTCGTCGGACAGGCGGTCGCGGTGGTGATCGCCGAGACCAAGAACCAGGCCAAGGACGCGGCGGAAGCCGTCGTCGTCGATTACGAGGAGCTTCCCGCCGCGGCCGACATCAAGGCCGCGATCAAGCCCGGCGCACCGCAGCTGCACCCCGAGGCTCCCGGCAACATCGTCTATGACTGGCATCTCGGCGACGAAGCCGCGGTCAAGGATGCATTCAGCAAGGCGGCCAACGTGGTGACGCTGGACCTCACCAACAACCGCCTGGTGCCGAATGCGATGGAGCCGCGCGCAGCGGTCGCGCATTACGACCAAGCCGAGGAGCACTACACGCTCTACACGACCTCGCAGAACCCGCACGTCGCCCGCCTCGTGCTGTCGGCGTTCTACAACATCGCGCCGGAGCACAAGCTGCGCGTGATCGCGCCCGACGTCGGCGGCGGCTTCGGCTCCAAGATCTACATCTATCCGGAAGAGATGGTGGCGCTGTGGGCCTCGAAGAAGGTAGGTCGCCCGGTGAAGTGGACCGGTGACCGATCGGAGGCCTTCCTCACCGACGCGCATGGCCGCGACCATGTCTCGAAGGCGGAGATGGCGTTCGACAAGGACAACAAGATCCTCGGCCTGCGGGTGAAGACCCACGCCAATTTCGGCGCCTACATGTCGCTGTTCTCCTCGGCGGTGCCGACCTATCTCTACGCGACGCTGCTATCGGGCCAGTACGTGATCCCGGCGATCTATGCCGAGGTGATCGGCGTCTACACCAACACCACGCCGGTCGACGCCTATCGCGGCGCCGGCCGCCCCGAAGCGAGCTATCTGATCGAGCGCATGATGGAGACCGCGGCGCGGCAGTTGAAGGTCGATCCGGCCGAACTGCGCAAGAAGAACTTCATCACCACGTTCCCGTATCAGACGCCGGTCATCATGGCTTATGACATCGGCGACTTCCACGCCTCGATCGACGCCGCGATGAAGGCGATCGACTATGCCGGCTTCCCGGCCCGCAAGGCCAAGGCGAAAGCCAGTGGCAAGCTGCGCGGCATCGGCGTCTCCTGCTATATCGAGGCCTGCGGCATCGCCCCGTCGAAGGCGGTCGGCAGTCTCGGCGCCGGTGTCGGCCTGTGGGAATCGGCTGAAATCCGCGTCAACCCGGTCGGCACCATCGAGGTGCTCACCGGCTCGCACAGCCACGGCCAGGGCCATGAGACGACGTTCTGCCAGATCATCGCCGAGCGGCTCGGCGTGCCGATCAGCCAGGTCTCGATCGTCCATGGCGACACCGACAAGGTGCAGTTCGGCATGGGCACCTACGGCTCCCGCTCGCTCGCGGTCGGCGGTACGGCGATCGTGAAGGCGATGGAGAAGGTCGAGGCCAAGGCCAAGAAGATCGCGGCACATGCGCTCGAGGCGTCCGAGAGCGACATCGTGATCGAGAACGGCGAGTTCAAGGTCACCGGCACCGACAAGTCGATCGCGCTGCCGATGGTCGCGCTCGCCGCCTACACCGCGCACAACCTGCCCGACGGCATGGAGCCCGGTTTGAAGGAGACGGCGTTCTACGACCCGACCAACTTCACCTTCCCGGCCGGCGCTTACATCTGCGAGCTCGAAGTCGATCCCGGCACCGGCAAGACCTCGTTCGTCAACTTCGTGGCGGCGGACGATTTCGGCCGGCTGATCAACCCGATGATTGTCGAGGGCCAGGTTCATGGCGGTCTTGCGCAAGGCATCGGCCAGGCGCTGCTCGAAGGTGCGGTCTATGACGACACCGGCCAGCTCGTGACCGCGTCGTTCATGGACTACACCATGCCGCGCGCCGACGACCTGCCGTCGTTCCAGCTCTCCCACACCACGACGCTGTGTCCGGGCAATCCGCTCGGCGTCAAGGGCTGCGGCGAAGCCGGCGCGATCGGCGCCTCTGCTGCCGTGATCAACGCGATCACGGACGCGATCGGCAACAACAAGCTGGAAATGCCGGCGACGCCCGATCGCGTCTGGCACGCCATTCACGGTTGAGGGAGGATACGATGTACGAGACCAACTATCACCGCGCATCCTCGATCGACGATGCCGTGGCGCAGTTCGCCAAGGGCACGGACTCCAGGTTCCTTTCCGGCGGCCAGACCCTGCTCCCTGTGATGAAGCAGCGCCTCGCTGCTCCGTCCGACGTGATCGACGTCGCCAAGATCAAGGACATGATCGGCATCGACGTGTCCGGCGATACCGTCACCATCAGGGCCGCGACCACGCATTACGACGTCGCGCAAAGCGACGCCGTGCAGAAGGCGATCCCGGCGCTCGCCCATCTGGCGTCGATGATCGGCGATCCTGCCGTGCGTCATCGCGGCACGATCGGCGGCTCGCTCGCCAACAACGACCCGGCGGCGGACTATCCGGCGGCGGTGCTGGCGCTCGGCGCCGTGGTCAAGACCAACAAACGGTCGATCCCGGCGGAGGACTTCTTCAAGGGCCTGTTCACGACGGCGCTCGAGGATGGCGAGATCATCACCGCCGTGTCGTTCCCGGTCCCCGCCAAGGCCGGCTATGCCAAGATGCGGCACCCGGCCTCGCGTTTCGCGCTGACCGGCGTGTTCGTCGTCAAGACCAAGGCGGGTGACGTCCGCGTCGCCGCGACCGGCGCCTCGCAAAGCGGCGTCATGCGGGTGGCGCCGATCGAGCAGGCGCTGAAGGCGAACTGGGCGGCCTCGGCGCTCGACAGCGTGACGATCCCGGCGAGCGGCCTGCTCGCCGACATCCACGGCTCGGCGGATTACCGCGCCAACCTGGTCAAGGTGATGGGACAGCGGGCGGTGACCGCGGCCGGCTAGCCGCTATCCCTCCTGAACCCATGCAGACGGCGCGCAGCGATGCGCGCCGTTCGCGTTTTGCTGGCATTCCAGCCGAAAGAGCTTGCCACGTCCCCCATTAGGCGAGAGAATTTAGCTAATCAGCTAATTAAAAATACCGTCAGACGGGCGGCCCCGGGGAGAGGACTTAATGAGGTTCGGCAGCACCACTTGCCACGGCCCCCAATCGCCGGACCGGACTTCTGACATCGAGCCGGCGTGACGCCCGGCGCGCCGATCCACAGACTCTTCGACCAGCTCCCTCACAGCAACAACGGAACAACAACGTGCTCGACAAGCCCGCCTCCCAAACCGCCGCTCGCACCTCGGGCCCGCTCACAGGCTTCCGCATCGTCGAATTCGCCGGCATCGGTCCCGGCCCGTTTGCCTGCATGCTGCTCGCCGACATGGGCGCCGAGGTCATCACGCTGGACCGGGTCGGCGCGGGCAAGAATTTGAAGGCGGTGGCGACCCGCGGCCGCAAGGTTATCGAGCTCGATCTCAAGAACAAGGCGGCGATATCAGAAGTGCTCGACCTGCTCAGCCATGCCGACGCGCTGATCGAAGGCTTCCGTCCCGGCGTGATGGAGCGCCTCGGCCTCGGCCCCGATGTCGTGCTCGGGCGCAATCCGAAGCTGGTCTACGGCCGCATGACCGGCTGGGGCCAGGAAGGCCCGCTGGCGAACGCCGCCGGCCACGACATCAACTACATCTCGATCACCGGCGCGCTCGCTGCGATCGGCACCAAGGAGAAGCCGGTGCCGCCGCTCAATCTGGTCGGCGATTTCGGCGGCGGCGCGCTCTACCTCGTGGTCGGCGTGCTCGCCGCGCTGCTGGAAGCGCAGAAGTCCGGCAAGGGCCAGGTTGTGGATACCGCGATGTGCGACGGCGCGGCCTCGCTGATGTCGATGTTCTACGACATGGCGGCGCAGGGCCGCTGGAGCGGCGGCCGCGACCAGAATTTCCTCGACGGCGGCGCGCATTTCTACGGCGTCTACGAGTGCTCCTGCGGCAACTTCATCTCGATCGGCTCGATCGAGCCGCAGTTCTACGCGCTGCTGCGCAAGCATGCCGACCTGACCGACGCCGACTTCGACGCCCAGATGGACCGCAAGGCCTGGCCGGCGCTGAAGGCGAAGCTGGAAAAGGTTTTCAAGAGCAAGTCGCGCGCCGACTGGTGCAAGATCATGGAAGGCACCGACATCTGCTTCGCGCCGATCCTCACCATGGAGGAAGCGCCCAAGCATCCGCACATGGCGGCCCGCCAGGTGTTTGTCGAACGCCACGGCGTCACCCAGCCCGCCCCTGCACCGCGTTTCTCGCGCACGCCGTCCGCCATCCGTGAGCCGGAGTTGGCGAGCATTGGGGATGTGACGAGCGCGTGGAAGGCAGGGAAGTAATTTCGCTGTCGTCCCGGCGAAGGCCGGGACCCATAACCCCGGAAGGCCGTTGTTGCGCACGACCGTTCCGCGGGATTGATATCCGACACACGCGATAGATTCCGCGGTATGGGTCCCGGCTTTCGCCGGGACGACACCTTTTGTTGTGCGCTACATAGCACGCTATGCTGTGCTCACGCCGCGTGGTCGACCTTGAGCACGCCGCGGCGGATCTGGTCTTCCTCGATCGATTCGAACAGCGCCTTGAAGTTGCCTTCGCCGAAGCCGTCGTCGCCCTTGCGCTGGATGAATTCGAAGAAGATCGGCCCGATCGCATTCGCCGAGAAGATCTGCAGCAGCACCTTGGTCTGGCCGCCGTCGACCACGCCCTCGCCGTCGATCAGGATGCCGTTGGTCTTGAGCCGCGCGACGTCCTCGCCATGCTTCGGCAGGCGGGCATCGATCCGCTCGAAATAGGTGTCGGGTGGCGACGGCATGAACGGCAGGCCGTCCGCACGCAACCGCTCGACCGTCGCATAGATATCGCGGGCGCCGCAGGCGACGTGCTGGATGCCCTCGCCGTGATAGATGTTGAGGTATTCCTCGATCTGCCCGGAATCGCCGGCGTCCTCGTTGATCGGAATCCGGATCTTGCCGTCCGGGCTGGTCAGCGCGCGGGAGAACAGGCCGGAGGCGCGGCCCTCGATGTCGAAGAAGCGGATCTGGCGGAAGTTGAACAGTTTTGCATAGAAACCGGTCCAGACGTCCATGCGGCCGCGATGGACGTTGTGGGTGAGGTGATCGACGTAATAGAGGCCCGAGCCGGCGGGACGCGGATTGACGCCGCCGAGCCAGTCGAACTCGGCATCATAGGCCGAACCCTTGGCGCCATAGCGGTCGACGAAATAGAGCAGGCTGCCGCCGATGCCCTTGATCGCGGGCACATCCAGCGTCTTCTCCGCGGACGACACATCCGCCGGCTCCGCGCCAAGTGCGATCGCACGCTCATAGGCGTGCTTGGCATCGACCACCCGGAACGCCATCGACGGCGCGCACGGGCCGTGCGCGGCGACGAAGTTGAAGCCGTGGCTGCCGGGCTCTTCATTGACGAGATAGTTGATGTCGCCCTGGCGGTAGACCGTGATCGCCTTGGTCTTGTGCCGGGCGACCGCGACAAAGCCCATCAGCTTGAACAAGGCGTGCAGCTCAGCCGGATTGGGATGGGCGTATTCGACGAACTCGAAGCCGTCGGTGCCCATCGGATTGTCGTCGGTGATTTCGGCTGGCGGCGCATCGTGCGGAAACGGACCCATGGCGGTAACTCCCTGATTTGCCTAGGGATCAGTCTCCGTCACTTGCTGCGCAACGTGCGTGCAAAATAGGGCTTGTTTTGCTAGTATCGCGCACGATTTGTGCATGAAATGGATATTCGGTGCATGCCAGAAGTCGACGCCTTCGACCTCAAAATGCTCGCCGCGCTGCAGGATGACGGCCGGCTGACGAACCAGCAGCTGGCCGACCTGATCGGTCTGTCAGCCTCGCAATGCTCCCGGCGGCGGATGCGGCTGGAGGAGGAGAAGGTGATCGCGGGCTACCACGCCGACCTCGCCGGCGAGGCGCTCGGCTTCGGCCTGATCGCCTTCATCCACATCACGCTGGCAACCCATTCGCCCGACAACGCCAAGCGGTTCCGCGAGCTGGTCAACCGGGTCGACGACATCCAGGAGGCCTATGCGCTGACCGGCGATGCCGACTACGTGCTCAAGGTGATGCTGCGCGACCTGAAGAGCCTGTCCGACATCGTCAACAACGTGCTGATGCCGCACCAGAGCGTCGCGCATGTGCGCTCATCGATCGTGCTCGACCGGCTGAAGGAGAGCACCAAGCTGCCGTTGAAAGCGTTACAAAGCTGACCTGGCACAAATCGAGGGAAATCCGTCATTCGCTTTCCCGGTCCGATCTGCGATCATTCCTTAACATCCGGCAAGAGAGGCGACGATGGCGCTGCAGCTGCGACCGAACTGCGAATATTGCGACAAGGACCTGCCGCCGAGCGCAACTGACGCCCGGATCTGCTCCTATGAATGCACGTTCTGTGCGGATTGCGCCGAGACCAAGCTCGGTAATGTCTGCCCGAACTGCGGCGGCGGCTTTGCGCCGCGGCCGATCCGCCCGGCCAAGCCCTGGCGGGCAGGCGTCTGCACCGTGAACCAGCCGCCGTCGGACAAGCGGGTGCATCTGAAATACAGTCTCGAGGACTGCGCGGCGCATACGGCGAGGCTGAAGGATATACCACCTGAACAGAGATAGCGCGCCTTACAAGTTCAATCCTGTTAGCAGGACCCATCTTCGGTGTCGCTAAGCTTGCGCGCACATCATCCAAGCTTAGAATAGCGAAGGAAGAATCCACAACCCTCCGGTGCATAAAGTGGCAAAAAGACAACGCGGCATCTCTACCGGCAAGCCACTTGATGCGGAAGACAAAGAACTATTCGATTCCGTCCGGGAGAGTGGAGTCAAAGCCACATGCTTCTTTAACAATAAGGGCGGCGTGGGAAAGACAACGCTCGTTGCAAATCTGGCCGCGGAACTAGCACTTAACTTTGGAGCGCGGGTTCTCGTCGTCGATGGCGATCCACAATGCAATCTTACTCAGTATGTTCTGGGTGAGGACGAATGGATCGATATCTATTCAGCAAATGACCCCACGTCCGTCTACAGCGTGATCCGGCCCCTTTCCCTAGGAAAGGGGTATGGCACCAGCCTACCTATCGTCAAAGCAGGAAATTTCGGCTTCGATATTATTGTCGGAGACCCACGCCTCGCACTGCAGGAAGACCTCCTTGCTCAAGACTGGCGCGATGCCAAAGCAGGCGGAATGCGAGGAATACGCACGACCTTTGTTTTTGCAGATGTGGTCGGAAAAGCGAAGGAAATGAACTATGATTTCGTGTTTTTCGACATGGGGCCATCGTTAGGAGCCATCAACAGATCGATTCTGTTAGCGATGGACTACTTCGTCGTTCCGATGGCCATCGATATTTTTTCACTTTGGGCCATAAGGAACATTGGTACGACCGTCGGAGTGTGGCAACGCGAACTTAAAACTGGGATTAGCTTGTCTGAGGACCCCTCTGAGATTCCAGCGGCCGATCAAGCTCGATCGCTACGATTCGTTGGCTACGTTACCCAACAACACAAAGAAAGGGGTGGGTCTGAGCCGGACCCTGCAGAGGAGAACGAAGCAACCAGAAAACGTATCGTGCAGGCGTACCAGGACATCAGCCAAAACTTCCCGGCTGAGATATCAGCTCACCTCGGCAAGTTCTTCGACGCGAAGAAAGTGGATCCTCACTTGGGTGATATTCGTCACCTCGGAAGTTTGGCTCCTCGATCTCAGAGTCAACATGCACCAATGATCTCCGTGCGGGGCACCGGCAGCTACACGCAGCTGCGAAAGCAGGCGCGAGACATCTATCGCGGGATAGCGATACGCTATCTAGAAAATGTTGTTGCGACCTGAGATTCGCGATGAGCGAATTTAATGCCGATCTTGTCGATGATCTCGCTCGCCGAAGAGTCGTTCTCTTTCTAGGTGCTGGAGTATCTGCGAGCGCCGCAACCCGTACGGGTGGAAGAATAAAGGGCTGGGAGGCCTTTCTCAACGAGATGAACGGCAAAGCCGGAGCCGCGGTCAAGGAACAGGTTACACGGCTCCTAGACCAAAAAGACTACCTGCTCGCGTGCGAAATCCTGCAGATGGACCTTGGTGAACGATGGGAACGCGAGATCGTGCAAGAATTCGGTCAAGCAGCGGAGCCCTCTCCACTCCATGAGGCGATAGTAGCGCTCGATCAGAGAATCATAGTCACAACTAACTTCGACAAGCTGCTCGAGATGTCTTGGCAAAGCAAAATAGGCTTTGCCACTCATTTCCCCCAGGTGATCACAGCTATCGACGCAAACATCTTCAACATCTTGAAAGATCAGTCAGGCAAATATCTAATCAAGCTTCACGGCACGATCGACGACGTACGAACCCTGGTCTTCTCGCGATCCGAGTATATCCGCATGGCATTCGGTAGTGCCGTGTATTCTGCCTTTCTGGAGACGCTTCTACTAAATTACACATTTCTCTTTATTGGTTTCTCCATGGACGATCCGGCGATTTCGTCTCTAATGGAGATGTATGCACTTCGTTACCCGAGAGCACGTCCCCACTACGTCATTTCTCCTGCGGGCTTGGAACCAAATATCATCGAGATAAATAAGCGCCTCCGAAAACTTGTGGTGATTGGCTACGACAGCTCTGACAACCACACAAAGCTGCCTTCGGTTCTTGGCGAGTTAGCAGGACTCATAAGGCCGAAGAGAAAAGAGATTGCAGCTGAGTTCTTGCTTCCGTGATAACTTCGTTCTATCCAGCGAACTCACTCCGCCGCGACGATCGTACCTTCGACTTCACCAAAGCCGACGCGGTAGCCGTCGCCCTGGCACCAGCCGCGCATGACAAGCGAGTCGCCGTTCTCGAGGAACGAGCGCGTCACGCCGTCGGCGAGCTCGACCGGCTCGGTGCCGTTCCAGCTGATCTCCAGCAGACTGCCGCGCTGGTGCTTCTCGGGGCCGGAGATCGTGCCGGACCCTAAGAGATCGCCGACATTCATCGCGCAGCCGCTGGAGGCGTGGTGCACGAGCTGCTGCACCGACGACCAGTACATGTATTTGAAGTTGGTGCTGCAGATCGTCTTCGCCTCGTTCATCGCACCGGCACGCAGGCCGACATCGAGCGCGAGATCGTAATTGTTCGGCCTCACCTGCTTCAGATAGGCCAGCGGCTCCGGCTGTTGCACCGGGCCCTGCATCCGGAACGGCTCCAGCGCCTCGCGCGTGACCACCCACGGGCTGATCGAAGTCGCGAACGCCTTGGCCTGGAACGGGCCGAGCGGCACGTATTCCCACTGCTGGATGTCGCGCGCGCTCCAATCGTTGAGGATGACGAAACCGAAGATCATCTCCTCGGCCTGCGCCTCGGTGAGCATCTCGCCCATCGCCGACGCCTGCCCGACGACAACGCCCATCTCGAGCTCGAAGTCGAGCCGCTTGCAGGGCCCGAAGCTCGGCACCTCTGCCGTCGGCGGCTTGAGCTGGCCGCGCGGCCGCTTCACCTTGGTGCCGCTCGCAACGACGGTCGAGGCACGGCCGTTATAGCCGATCGGCATGTGCAGCCAGTTCGGCTGCAGCGCATTGTCCTTGCCGCGGAACATGACGCCGACATTGGTGGCATGCTCCTTCGACGAATAGAAATCGGTATAGCCCGAAACCGCAAACGGCATATGCAGCTTCACGTCAGCCATCGGCACCAGCGCCCGCGCGCGCAATTCCCTGTTGTCGCGCAGCTCCGGATGATCCGAGCGGAGCAGCTCGCTGATCCGCGCCCGTGTCGCCGACCACACTTTCGGCCCGAGCGCCATGAACGCGTTGAGCGACGGCTGCGAGAACACGCCGAGCGGCCCGACATCGAGCCGAGAATCCTGCTCGAGCTCCCAGAGGTCGAGCACATAATCGCCGATCGCGACGCCGACGCGCGGAGCCAGTCCGTTCGCGGAGAACACGCCGTAGGGCAAATTCTGGATCGGAAAGTCGGACGTGGGCGCGACGTCGATGAAGGAGCGGAGTTTGGGGTCGTTGGGGTGGGGCATGGTCTCCTGCCGAAATAATTGACGCACTTTATCTCTCGTCATTCCGGGATGCGCCGTAAGGCGCAGGCCCGGAATCCATCAGGCCACGTGTCGCGCGGAGCAATGGATTCCGGGCTCGCGCTTCGCGCGCCCCGGAATGACGGCTGGCTACGGCCTGGTCGGATCGAACTTCTTCTCCAACCCCTTCCAGCAATCCGAGTAGTCATCCTGCAGCGTCGACGACGTCGCCGCATGCTTGGTCACGCGCTGCGGGAAACGCGTCTCGAACATGAAGGCCATGGTGCGGGTCAGCTTGACCGGCTTCAGCTCGCCGTTGCTGGCATGCTCGAAGGCTTCGCGGTCGGGGCCGTGCGGCAGCATCATGTTGTGCAGCGAGATACCGCCGGGCACGAAGCCCTGCGGCTTGGCGTCGTAGACGCCGTAGATCAGGCCCATGAACTCCGACATGATGTTCATGTGGTACCACGGCGGACGGAAGGTATTGTCGGCCACCATCCAGCGCTCCGGGAAGATCACGAAGTCGATATTCGCAGTGCCGGCGGTCTCCGACGGCGAAGTCAGCACCGTGAAGATCGACGGATCGGGATGATCGAAGCCGATCGCGCCGACCGGCGAGAAGGTGCGCAGATCGTATTTGTACGGCGCATAATTGCCGTGCCAGGCGACCACGTCGATCGGCGAATGCGGCAGCGTGGTCTTGAACAGCGCGCCGCCCCATTTCACGTAGAGCTCGGTCGGCGTGTCCTTGTCCTCGTAGGCGGCCACCGGCGTCAGGAAGTCGCGCGAATTGGCCAGGCAATTGGCGCCGATCGGGCCGCGCTCCGGCAGCGTGAAGGCACCGCCGTAATTCTCGCAGAGATAGCCGCGCGCCGGACCATTCGGGATCTCGACGCGGAACTTGACGCCGCGCGGGATCACCACGATCTCGCCCGGCTCGGCATCGATGCGGCCGAACTCGGTGACCAGCCGCAGATCGCCCTGCTGCAGCACGAACATCATCTCGCCGTCGGCATTGTAGAAATGCTGGTCGACCATCGATTTGGTGATGAGATAGACATGCGCCGCCATGCCGGCCTGGGTGTTGGCATCGCCCGCGGTGGTCATGGTCTGCACGCCCTGCAGGAAGGTCATGTCCTGCTTCGGGATCGGCGCCGGGTCCCAGCGCAGTTGCGCGATCGGCATATCGTATTCGTGGCACGGCGCGGTACGCCACAGCCCGCTATTTGCCTTGGCGAAGCGGCCGGAGTGCCGCACCGACGGACGGATGCGGTAGAGCCAGGAGCGCTCGTTGGTGCCGCGCGGCGCCGTGAACGGCGAGCCGGAGAGCTGCTCGGCATAGAGCCCGTAGGCGCAGCGCTGCGGCGAGTTGCGCCCCATCGGCAGCGCGCCGGGCAGCGCCTCGGTCTCAAAGCTGTTGCCGAAGCCGGACATGTAGCCCGGGGTCACTTGCCCCGAGCTGCGCACGATCTGATCAGGCGAGGTATTGATGTTCATGTCTATCCTCCTCCTTGCAAGGCGGCCCACATTTCCTGGTCGCGCTTGTCGGTCCAGATCACGGGATCGTCGATCCCGGATGCCTCGTCATAGGCACGTGAAACGTTGAACGGCAGGCAGTGCTCGTAGATCGCGAAGCTCGAGAATTTCGGATCCATCACCTCGCGCGTCGCCGCCATCGATTCCTTCAAGGAGCGGCCCTTGGCGACGGACGATTCGGCGGCGCCATAGAGCGTGGTGACGAAGTCGCGGGTCATCGCGATCGCATCACGCCCGGTCTCGAGGCCCTTCAGCGCATCGCCGCGGCCCGGCGCGATCGCCTTCGGATTGAAGGCGCGGATCTCGTTCAAGGTCATCGGCCATTCCCGCAGATGCGCATCGCCGCAATAGCAGGCCGAGTGGTATTCGATCAGGTCACCCGAGAACATCACCTCGGCATCCGGCACCCAGGCGACGATGTCGCCCGAGGTGTGACCGGCGCCGAGCTGCATCAGCCGCACCTCGCGCTTGCCGAGATAGATCGACATCTCGCCCTCGAAGGTCAGCGTCGGCCAGGTCAGGCCGGGAATGCTTGCCGCATCCTGGAACAGGCGCGGGAAGCGGCCGTATTCCGAATCCCAATCCTGCTGGCCGCGTTCCTCGATCAGCCGATAGGTCTCCTGCGAGGCCACGATGCCCTGCGCGTGATAGGCCGAGGCGCCGAGTACCCGCACCGCGTGGTAATGCGACAGCACGACATATTTGATCGGCTTGTCGGTGACGGTCTTGACCCGCTCGATCACCTTGTTGGCCATCGCGGGCGTCGCCTGCGCGTCGAACACCAGGCAGCCGTCCTCGCCGACGATCACGGCGGTGTTGGGGTCGCCCTCGGCGGTGAAAGCGTAGAGATCGGTGCCGATCTCGGAGAATGTGACCTTCTTCTCGGTGAGATCCGTGGTCGATGCGAAACCTTTGGCCATCAGTTCAATCCTGTCTTCATGCGCTCCCTCTCCCCGTTCTTACGGGGAGAGGGTTGGGGTGAGGGGCTGTCTCCGCGTAAACGGTGACAGATGCGTCCGCGGAAGCTCCCCCTCACCCGGAACGCATCTGACGATGCGTTCCGACCTCTCCCCGCAGGCGGGGCGAGGTGAAGCGGAAGCTGCCGTTCGATTTGAACCAAAATCATCCAGGCTTGGCCCGTGCTATTGTTGCTGCTGTTGCTGCTGCTGGCTCGCGTCCGGCATCCGCCGCTTCGCCAAAGCGATTGCCTCGCACAGCACGTCGAGATCGCCGATATGGTTGGCGAGCACCAGAACCAGCGCGGCATCTAGATCGGCGCTCTGCGCCTCGGTGAGGCCGCGATGCGCCTCGACGATGGCGCGGAAGGCGTCATCGGGCTTTGCGAAGTTCGAACTGGTCGACAGCGCCATCAGCAACACCTCAATTCAGGCCGGATGCGCGCGCCAGCGCCGCATCGAGCGCAGGCCGCGCCGCGTTGCGGAAGCGTGCCGCGACATAACCATCCGGCCGCAGCAGATAGGCGGTGCCGGGCTCAGCATCGTAGCGCTTGCCGGCAAGGCCGCGCGCATCGACCAGCCCGCCCTCACCGCCGACCCGGATAGTGCCGACGCCCTCGGGGACATCGACAGCCGTGCCATTGCCAAACTCCAGCAGCGTGAAGCGCGTCCCCTGCCTGATGAAAACATCGGTCAGATAGGTCGCACCACCGCCCTGCTCCGTCAGCGGCGCATCCAGCATCGAGGCGCCCGGCCGCGGGCCGCCGCGCCAATCGTCGCGATCGCCACTCGACAGCGGCGTGTCGTAGACCGACGGCACCGACAGCCGGCCGCCATTGACCATGCGCTTGCCGAACTCGGTATCCTCCGCGAGCGACAGCACGGCTTGCCGCAGCCGCGCCTCCTGCTTCGTCACCGGCGCCATGAAATCGGTCGAACGCGTGGACTCGCGGATGTTCTCGTCCGCCGCCGCGCTGCGCTCGATGTGGTAGCTCTCCAGCAGGCTTTCCGGCGACAGCCGCCGCAGCACGCGGTCGAGCTTCCAAGCCAGGTTCTCGGCGTCCTCGAGGCCTGAATTGGCGCCGCGGGCACCGAACGGCGAGACCTGGTGCGCGGAATCGCCGGCGAAGATCACGCGGCCGTGGATGAACCTGGCCATCCGGCGACACTGGAACTTGTACAGCGAAATCCACTCGAACTCGAACTTGTCATGTCCGAGCATGCGTTCGATCCGCGGCCGGACATTCTCCGGCTGCTTCTCGGCGATGGGATCGGCATCCGGATTGAGCTGCAGGTCGATGCGCCAGATGTCGTCCGGCTGCTTGTGCAGCAGCGCCGAGCGCCCGGCATGGAACGGCGGATCGAACCAGAACCAGCGTTCGGTCGGGAACGCCGCCGTCATCTTGACGTCGGCGATCAGGAACTGGTCTTCGAACACCTGGCCTGCGAACTCAGCGCCGACCATCTGCCGCAGCGACGAACGCGCGCCGTCGCAGGCGACGACGAACGAAGCATGCACCTGGTAGGAGCCTTCAGGCGTTGCGATGGTCAGCGCGACGCCGTCGTTGCGGCTCTCCAGCGCGATCACCTTGTTGCGCCAGCGCAGATCGATCTCGGGCAATTGCTCGACGCGGTCGACCAGATAGGCCTCGGCGTAGAATTGCTGCAGGTTGATGAAGGCTGGCCGCTTGTGGCCTTCCTCGGGAAGCAAATTGAACTGGTAGAGTTGCGAGGCGCCGTGAAAGATCTTGCCGACGCTCCACACCACGCCCTTCTCGACCATGCGGTCGCCGACGCCGAGGCGATCCCAGAACTCCAGCGAGCGCTTCGAGAAGCAGATCGCGCGCGAGCCTTCGCCGATCCGGTCGGCATCGTCGAGCAGCACCACGCGCTGGCCGCGCTGCGCGAGATCGATCGCGAGCGACAAGCCCACTGGCCCGGCACCGACCACGACGACCGGATGCTCCGCCACATTGGCGCCCGACCGCTCCTGGTCGGGGTGGCGGCGATAGCCGAACTGGGTTTTGGCCTGTGCCGAGTTGGCGTTTGCCATGCGTGACCCTGGATGTTCCCTTGCGCCGGCTTTTGGCTGCGGCTTGTGTGTGACTGGCTTGCGACCAGCATCTTGCGGGCCGGCCGCGACCTTGCTAAATTAGTCTCACTTGCAACTATCTTAAACCCCCAGTCGGGGCCGCCGTCAACTCAAATTGGAGGGATTTTTGGCTAGGACCTCTGCGAGCCAGCCTCCGATCCGGCAGCGCAGCGCCGTGGAAGCAGACACGCGCGACGATGCCGCACCGGCGAAGAAGCGCCTCGACCTGTTCCACTTCATGCCGTTCCGCCTCAACCGGGTGGCGGCCGAGGTGAGTTCGGCGCTGTCGAGCGAATATCAGGCGCGCTACGGCCTCGACATTCCGGAGTGGCGCGTGCTCGCCACGCTCGGTTTCCGCAGCGATCCCTGCAGCGCGCAATACATCGCGCACTGCACCCGCACGCATAAATCCACCATCAGCCGCGCAGTGTCGGCACTGATGGAGCGCGAGATCGTCGAGCGCGTCGAGAACGCGGACGACCGCCGCGAATTCCGCCTGCGGCTAACGAAGAAGGGCCAGGCGCTGTATGAAGAGCTGATCCCGCGGCTGTTGCGCAAGGAGCATGAGATCCTGTCCTGCCTGTCCGCGCAGGAACGCCGCGACCTCGGCCGCCTGCTCGGCAAGGTCGAGACCAGCCTCGAGCTGGTGCAGACCAGCGAAGAGGCCGACGCGAAAGACGTGTATTAGGCCACCCCCTCGTCATCCCGGGGCGACGCGCCAGCGTCGAGCCCGGAATCCATTGATCTACGGACCGTGCGGCCTGATGGCTTCCGGGCTCGTGCTTCGCACGCCCCGGAATGGCGGTGGAGGGAGCTACGCCTTGTCGATGTGCTTCGCGATCACAGGGAAATAATTATCCTTCGATCCCTTGTCGATCGCCTCCTGCAACACCGTACCGATCAGCTCGGCGCCGCGGATTGCGATGCCGGCGTCGGCGGCGAGCTCCAGCGCGTAGGACAGATCCTTCAGCGCATATTCGGTCGAGAACGCGCGCTCCGGAAATACGCCCGGCACGATTGCCTTCATGCCGTGGTTGCGCAGCGCGAAGCTGTCGGCGGAGCCTTTCGACAGGGTGTCCAGCAGCAGTTTTGGATCGACGCCGTTGTGCTTTGCCACCGCGACGGCTTCAGCCAGCGCGTTCACGGTCTCGAACAGCACCATGTTGTTGAGGATCTTGGTCACCTGGCCGGCGCCGACCTCGCCGCAATTGGTGACGTCGGTGGCAAAGCAGCGGATCAAGGGCTCGATCGCGGCATAGAGCGCGGGCACCGCACCGACCATCACGCTGAGCGTGCCGTCCTGCGCCGCCTGCCGGGTGCGCGCGATCGGCGCATCGGCCCAGGCCGCCCCCTTGGCCTTGAGCTGCCCGGCAAAGTCGCGGGTCTGGCTGACCGACGACGTGCCGAGATCGACCACGACCTGGCCGGCTCTCGCATGCTTCAGAATGCCGTCACCCTCGAACACCGCGCGCACATGCTTGGCGCTCGGCAGGCAGAGGAACAGCACATCGCTCTGCTTGATGACGTCGGCGACGGAGCCGGCGACCTCGGCGCCATCGGCGCGGAGCCGTTGCAACGGCTCGGCCGAAAGGTCGAATACGACGACGCGCTTCCCGCTCTTCTTGACCAGGTTGCGGCAAATCGGCTCACCCATCACGCCGAGGCCGATGAATCCGAGAGTCTTGGTGTCAGTCATATCGCTGCTTCTTTTTGACGTTTCTTGAGTGGTGGAGATGCGCCTCGCCCGATCGGCGAGGCTATTTCGCGAATGATCGCGACGGCGCCAGATGCAGCGCGAACGCATCGACCTTGTCGCTGGCGCGCGGATAGATCTCGCTGACGATCGGATCGTGGCCGGGGATGAAGCGGTCGGGATGGCCGGCGAGCCGCTCGACGGTCTCCCAGCCCTGCGCCATGTCGCCGACATTGTAGACGATCGGGAACGGGCTCTTCTTGTGCAAGTTCGCGTAGTAATGCGCGGCGTCCGACGCCAGAACGACAGGGCCGCGCGCGGTCTCGACCCGCACCACCTGCAAGCCGTCGGAATGGCCGCCGACGCGATGCACGGTGACGCCAGGCGCGATCTCGCCGTCGCCGGAATGAAAGGTGACACGCTCGCCATAGACATGGCGCACCATCTGGGTGACGTGTTCGATCGAGAACGGATGGCGCAGCATGCCGTTGCACATGCAGCGGCCGGTCGCGTAGCTCATCTCGCGTTCCTGCAGATGGAATTTGGCGTTCGGGAAGCGATCCAGATTGCCGGCGTGGTCGTAATGCAGATGGGTGACGATGACGTCACGGATCGCGTCGGCGCTGACACCGAAATTGGCCAGCGCATCGACCGGGTTGAGCGTCAGCTTGCGGGCGCGCGCCTTGGCCTCCTCGGCGTTGAAGCCGGTGTCGACCAGGATATCGCGGCCGTGGCCACGGACCAGCCAGACGAAATAGTCGAGATCCTGCGCCGTGGTGTCGTGCGGATCGGGGACCAGGAAATTGAGGTGCGGCGTGCGCGGCGACATCGTCGCATAGCGCAGGGCGTAGATTTCGTAGGCGTTTCCCATCGGTTTCGCTCTTGTTTGCGGTTGTGTTTTGAATGGCTTGCCGTCCCGAGCACAAAGCCATCGCCCTGCGCAAAGGTCAAACCGCGCGCAGTGCGACGAGCGCATGACAGGGGGCTGGAGCCACTGTGAGTGCAATCACACTATCGGTTCATAGGAACCGGCACCATGCCGCGATGGCGATGGCCGCCATGACCGGATGCTGTTGCACTGCGGTCTCGCGGCCGTCACGGCAATAAGCGATGCTGCGACAAGCCGTTGACGGGAGTTCGGCCGTGGTTTGATAATGGATTTTCGCTAGAGTAAGGTTCCCGGGGCGCAGGCCGAAAGCGGCGCCATTTCCATCGGAATGCCGCGATCTGGATTTGCCGCGATTATGAAAATCCGCCTTGCCTTGCTCGCCACGCTGATTTTTTCAATCGCGTCGCCCACCCTGTCCATCGCCGCCGGCGACCGTTTCGCGCTGGTGATCGGCAACGCCAAGTATCCGGACGCCGACGCGCCGCTGAAGGAGCCGGTCAATGACGCCCGCGACGTCGCCGACGAGCTCAAGCGCGATGGCTTCACCGTCGAGGTCGGCGAGAACCTGACCGGCGACGGCATGCACCGCGCCTTCGACCGGCTCTATGGCAAGATCAAGCCGGGCTCGGTCGCGCTGATCTTCTTCTCGGGTTACGGCATCCAGTCGAACCGGCAGAGCTACATGATCCCGATCGACGCCCAGATCTGGGCCGAGGCCGACGTCCGCCGCGACGGCTTCAGCCTCGAGACCGTGCTCGGCGAGATCAACAGCCGCGGCGCCGGGGTCAAGATCGCGCTGATCGACGCCTCCAGGCGCAACCCGTTCGAGCGCCGCTTCCGCAGCTTCTCGGCGGGACTCGCCCCTGTCATCGCACCCAACGGCACGCTGGTGATGTATTCGGCCGCGCTGTCGTCCGTCGTCTCGGACAATGGCAGCGACCGCAGCCTGTTCGTGCGGGAACTGCTGAAGGAGATCCGCACCCCGGACCTGATGGCGGAGGAAACGCTGAACCGCACCCGGGTCGGCGTGACCCGCGCCTCGCGGCAGGAGCAGGTGCCATGGATTTCGTCGTCCTTGGCTGAAGATTTTTCATTCATTCCGGGCGGCGCACCGGGAGCCCTGAGCGCTGCGCCCGCCCCCGCCGCAACTCCGTCAACTGAGGTCGCAACGGCACCGCCGGCTCCGCCTCCACCAGCCCCGCCCGCGGCAACGCCGACGCCGGCACCGGCGCCTCCTGCGGCAACCGCGCCGACACCACCGCCTGCACCGCCGAAGCCGTCAGTGGCGACCGCACCGCCGTCTCCGCCAAAAGCGCCGGAGATCGCACTGCCGCCACCCGCACCGCCTCCGCCCGTAGTGATCCAGCCCACGCCGGCTCCAGGCAATCCGCCTGCGCTTGCCGATGATCCGACGATCAAGAGCCTGAGCGACCGGCTGGGCAAGAACCCGGACGACGCGGCTGCGCTGTATCGCCGCGGCCAGGTCTATGCCAGCAAGGGTGCCTACGACCTCGCGGTGAAGGACTTCACCGATTCGCTGCGGCTGAACCCGAAGGATGTCGAAGCCTACAACAACCGCTGCTGGGTCCGCACCGTGATCGGGGACCTGCAGGCGGCGCTGAAGGACTGCAACGAGGCGCTGCGGCTGCGCCCGAACTTCGTCGATGCGCTCGACAGCCGGGGCCTGATGAACCTGAAGGGCGGGCAGAACAAGAACGCCATCGCCGATTTCGACGCCGCGCTGAAGATCAACCCGCGGCTGACCTCGTCGCTGTACGGGCGCGGCCTCGCCAAGAAGCGCAACGGCGCGGTGGCGGAGGGCGATCTCGACATCGCCAACGCCAAGGCGATGGACCCGAACATCGTCAAGGAATTCGCCGACTACGGCGTGCAATGACAGATCAGGCAAGGCCGGCCCGCGGCTCGAACCACGGATGAAATCGCGCGACTAATCAGAGGGTACGTGCCGGGCAGCGATGCCGGCAAAATCGATCTGACACGTTGCATGGAACCGCGCCAGCCTGCGCAGGAGGGACCGAGATGTTCAAGCCGTCGGCGAAGGCCGCAATCCTTTCAGTCGTGACCGTCGGCGCCATGCTGTCATTCGACATGGCGGTCGCCCGCGCCGGTGACAACGTCACCGAGGACCAGATCATCAAGGCGCTGACGCCCGAGAAGAAGCCGCTGACCCGCGGCCTCTCGGTCGGCCCGCAGACCTCGCCCGGGCTGAACGCCGACCAGGCCAAGTTCGTGCAGAGCGTTCGCGGCCGCGCCACCCGCTCGCTGTCCTCGACCGAACGCGAGGAAATCGCGACCATCGTCCAGGACAAGCCGAAGATCGATCTCGAGATCAACTTCGACTACAACTCCGCCGACATCAGCGCGAAGTCGCTGCCCTCGGTACAGGCGCTCGGCCGCGCCCTGACCAATCAGGATCTGAAGGGCTCGACCTTCGTGGTCGCAGGTCACACCGACGCGGCCGGCGGCGAGGAATACAATCAGGGCCTCTCGGAGCGCCGCGCCGACGCCATCAAGCGCTATCTCGTCGACAAATACGGCATCAGCGGCACCGACCTGGTCACCGTCGGCTATGGCAAGAGCAAGCTCAAGGACCCGAGCCACCCGATGGCGGACGTCAACCGGCGCGTGCAGGTCGTCAACGTCGAAAACAAGGACACCGCATCCAAATGATCCGGATGTGATGGGCGGTGGCGCGGCTCCTTTTTGAGGTTACAATGCGTTCCGCACCCCGGCGGGGCGCATTTGCTTTTGGGCCAATACTTCTGGGCCAAGCTCCGAAGCATCCCTCAGACGAGCGCCCAAGACAATCACTGTCATGACGCGCCAAGTTCCGGATTGATCAGGCGATGAACTTTTCCCAATACCTCAAGCCTGCGCTCGGCACCGTGTTTTTCCTGGCGCTGGCCATCGCCTACTACGCATTCGAGCACCGCTCCCATCCGGAGGAGAAGGAGACGCCCGGCCAGGCGCTGGTCGTGGTGACGAAATCGACCAATGCCTGCTTCTCCGACATGGTCCGCGTCACCGGCTTCATCGTGCCGCGCCGCGAGGCACAGGTGAATGTCGACCAGGACGGCTCCAAGGTCACCGACGTGCTGGTCCGCGAGGGCGACACCGTGACCGAGAACCAGGAACTGGCGCGATTGACCCCGCCGCCGCAGCAGGCGGCTCAGGGCAATGCCAAGCCGCTCGTGCTGCGCGCGCCGGCGGCCGGCCTCGTCACCGAGGTGCGCACCGCGCCCGGCGCACCGGCCTCGCCGCAGGCTCCCCCGATGTTCAAGATCTCGGTCAACAACGAGATCGAGCTCGACGCCGAGGTGCCGGGCTTCCAGCTCCTGAAGCTCAATCCGGGCGCCAATGTCCGGATCAGCCGCGACGACGCACCCGACATCGTCGGCAAGGTTCGCCAGATCTCGCCGCAGATCGACCGCGCCACCCAGCTCGGCCACGTCCGCATCACCATCAACAACAATCCGACGCTGAAGGTCGGCATGTTCGCGCGCGCCAATATCGACGCCAAGCGCTCCTGCGGCGTCGCGGTGCCGCGCACGGCGATCGACCGTCTGACCTTGCAGGTGGTGAAGGGCAACACGATCGAGACCCGCAGGGTGCGCGTCGGACTGACCTCCGACACCTCGACCGAAATCCTTGATGGCCTCGACGTCGGCGAAATCGTCGTGGCCGATGCTGGCACCTCGCTGCATGACGGCGACCAGATCAAGACCATGTTCGCCGAAGAACTCGATCGCACGCGATCACGGTAATCGGACACATCAATGGCTTTGAACATCTCGGCATGGTCGATCCGGAACCCGCTTCCCTCGATCGTCTTCTCGATCATCCTGCTGGTGCTGGGCTGGGTCTCCTTCACCAAGCTAGCCGTGACGCGACTGCCCAGCGCCGACATTCCGGTGATCTCGGTCGCGGTCTCGCAATTCGGCGCCGCCCCCTCGGAACTTGAGTCGCAGGTCACCAAGACGATCGAGGACGGCGTCTCCGGCGTCGAGGGCGTGCGCCACATCTCCTCCTCGATCACCGACGGCCTGTCGGTGACCACCATCCAGTTCGCGCTGGAGACCAATACCGACCGCGCACTCAACGACGTCAAGGATGCGGTCACCCGCGTGCGCGCCAACCTGCCGCAGAACGTCACCGAGCCTCTGATCCAGCGTGTCGATGTGATCGGCCTGCCGATCGTGACCTATGCGGCGATCTCGCCTGGCAAGACGCCGGAGCAGCTCTCTTACTTCGTGGACGACGTGGTCAAGCGCGCGTTGCAGGGTGTGCGCGGCGTCGCTCAGGTCGAGCGCATCGGCGGTGTCGAGCGCGAGATCCTGGTCTCGCTCGATCCCGACAAGCTGCAGGCAGTCGGGCTCACCGCCGTCAATGTCAGCCAGATCCTGCGCGGCACCAATGTCGACGTCGCCGGCGGCCGCGCCGAGATCGGCAAGAACGACCAGGCGATCCGCACGCTGGCCGGCGCCAAGACGCTGAACGAGCTCGCGGGCACCATGATCCCGCTGTTCGGCGGCGGCGAGATCCGGCTCGACGATCTCGGCACCGTCACCGACACCATCGCCGACCGCCGCACCTTCGCTCGCTTCAACGGCGAGCCTGTGGTGGCGCTCGGCATCAAGCGCTCCAAGGGCGCCAGCGACGTGGTGGTCGCGGCCGCGGTGCAGAAGCGGATCGACGCGCTGAAGGGCGCTTATCCCGACGTCGACCTCAAGCTGATCGACACCTCGGTCGAGTTCACCAAGGGCAACTACTTAGCCGCGATCTCCACCTTGTTCGAGGGCGCAATCCTCGCCGTGATCATCGTGCTGCTGTTCCTGCGCGACATCCGCGCCACGATCATCGCCGCGGTCTCGCTGCCGCTGTCGATCTTCCCGGCGTTCTGGGTGATGGACCTGCTCGGCTTCTCGCTCAACCTGGTGTCCTTTCTCGCGATCACGCTGTCGACCGGCATCCTGGTCGACGACGCCATCGTCGAGATCGAGAACATCGTCCGCCACATGCGGATGGGCAAGACGCCTTATCGTGCCGCGCTCGAAGCCGCCGACGAGATCGGCCTTGCAGTGATCGCGATCTCGCTCACCATCATCGCGATCTTTGCACCCGCAAGCTTCATGTCCGGCATTGCCGGCCAGTTCTTCAAGCAGTTCGGCATCACCGTGTCGGTGCAGGTGTTCTTCTCGCTGCTCGCAGCACGCTTCGTGACGCCGATGCTGGCGGCCTATTTCCTCAAGCATCATGACCACGACGACCCACCGCCGGGCCGTATCCTGCGCAGCTATCACAGCCTCGTCGCCTGGTCGGTGAAGCACCATTACGTCACCGTGCTGATCGGCTTTGCGGTGTTCGCCGCGTCGATCTGGAGCATCACGCTGCTGCCCCAAGGCTTCCTGCCCGCGCAGGACACCGCGCGCTCGCTGCTGGCCATGGAGCTGCCGCCCGGCTCGCAGCTCGCCTATACCGAGAAGGTCACCGAGGAGATCGTGGCGCGGCTGCGCAAGCGGCCCGAGGTGCGGAGCGTGTTCGTCGACGGCGGCCGCGTGCCGCCGGGCATCCAGGAGGTGCGCCGCGCCGCGCTGATCATCAACTACACGCCGAAGGCGGACCGCAAGATCACCCAGCGCGAGCTCGAGCTGTCGATCAGCAAGGAGCTCGATAACGTCCCCGACATCCGGTTCTGGTTCCTCGACGAGAACGGCCTGCGCGCGATTTCGCTTGTGGTCACGGGTACCGACAGCAACATCGTCAACAACGTCGCGAGCGAACTGGCGACGCAGATGAAGCGGATTCCGATCATCGCTAACGTGATCTCGGAGACCGCGCTCGATCGGCCAGAGCTGCGCATCCGTCCGCGCGCCGAGCTGGCGGCGCGGCTCGGCGTCTCGACCGAGAGCCTGTCGCAGACCATCCGCGTCGCGACCATCGGCGACGTCGGCCCGGCGCTCGCGAAATTCGACGCCGGCGACCGCCAGGTGCCGATCCGCGTCCAGCTCGAGGACAATGCGCGCAGCGATCTGCAGATGCTGGAGCAGCTGCGCGTGCCGCTCGGCCTGCGCGGCGAGCGCGGCGGCGTGCCGCTCTCCGTCGTCGCCGACATCCAGCTCGACCAGGGCCCAACCAGCATCAACCGCTACGATCGCGAGCGGCAGGCCACCGTCGCGGCCGACCTCGTCGGCAATGCCGCGCTCGGCGATGCCACCAGGCTGATCTACGACCTGCCGGTCATGAAGAGCCTGCCGAAGGGCGTCAAGGTCAGCCCGTCCGGCGACGCCGAGAGCCTCGCCGAACTGTCCGACGGCTTCGCCACCGCGATCACCGCCGGCCTGATGATGGTCTATGCCGTGCTGGTGCTGCTGTTCGGCACCTTCCTGCAGCCGATCACCATCCTGTTCTCGCTGCCGCTTTCGATCGGCGGCGCGATCGGGGCGCTGCTCCTGACCGGCAAGCAGCTCACCACGCCGGTGTGGATCGGCATCCTGATGCTGATGGGCATCGTCACCAAGAACGCCATCATGCTGGTGGAGTTCGCGGTGGAGGCGATCCGCGACGGCAAGGCGCGCGAGGAGGCCATGATCGACGCCGGCATGAAGCGCGCCCGGCCGATCGTGATGACCACGATCGCGATGGCCGCCGGCATGATGCCGTCAGCGCTGGCGTTCGGCGCCGGCGGCGAGTTCCGCTCGCCGATGGCGCTCGCGGTGATCGGCGGCCTGATCTTCTCGACCGTGCTGTCGCTGGTGTTCGTGCCGGCGATGTTCATGGTGATGGACGACATCGGAGGCCTGATCTGGCGCTTCGGCAAGCGGCTCGTGGTCTCGCATGCCGACCACGAGCTGACCCCGAGCGAGCCGAACGCCGACGAGAGCAAGCGGCAGGGCGGCCCGCCGAGCGTGATCTCACCCGCGGCGGAGTAAATCAGGTCCGCACTCCCGAAGTTGCGAGCCAGCTGCACTCCCGGTGTGGTAGAGTAGCTGCCTTTCAGGCCGGAGAGGAGGGCTCCCGATGACAGACCGCGAAGCAATCCATCGCTTGATCACTGAGGCATATGCCGCGCGCAACAAGGGCGACATCGATGAGCTGATGAAAGCATTTGGCCCCGGCGCCAGTTTCGAACTGGTTGGTGACAAAGAGGCTCTTCATCTGACCGGCGCCGTCGAGGGGCACGCGAATGTCCGGCAGGCGCTGTCGGATTTCATCACGGCGTTCCAGTTCGTGGATCGCAAGGTCACGAGCTTCCTCATCGATGGTGACCGCGTCGCCGTGCACTCGACCATCACGGTCCGCTTCATTCCGAAGGACATCACGGTCACGACGGAGGTCGTCGATCTCTTCAGGATCGAGAACGGCAAGATCGCCGAACTCGTCGAGTTCGGCGATACGGCACTCCTGAAGCAAATCACGTCACCCTAGCGGTCGGGTCAGTAGAGCCGCGTGCGATAAGCCTCTTCCATCGCCTTCTCGGCGACCTCGACCTCGATCGCGGCGGTCTGCTCGGCGATGATCCGGCCGAGTGTCGGGAAGCTGTTGCGTTCGACCTGCGCAGCGGGGCTCCACAGCTTCGAGCGCATCAGCGCCTTGCCGCAGTGGAAGTAGACTTCATCGACATGCACCTTGAGGCCGATGACCGGCGTGACGTTCTGCACCGTCAGCGGGGTCAGCAGATCCGGCTCCTGCGAAATCTCCGCCCGCCCGTTGATGCGCAGCGTCTCGTTGATGCCCGGCACCATGAAGATCAGCCCGACCCCGGGCGAGGCGATGATGTTGCCGAACGTATCGACCCGGTTGTTGCCGCGCCGGTCCGGGATCAGCAGCGTCTTGTTGTCGATCACGGAGACGAAGCCGGGCGCATCGCCGCGCGGACTGGCATCGGCATGGCCGTTGCCGTCGCTGGAGGCGATGACGAGGAACGGCGACAGCGCGATGAAGTCGCGGCAGAACTTGTCGAGATGGTGGAGGACCTTCTTCTCCGCGAGCGGGCTCACCTGCCCGAAATGCCCGCGAAGATCCTCCTGCGACTTGACCGGCGGCTTGCCACCCGCGCCCTGCTGATCCATGGCGAATCTCCCGTTCCCATTCCTCGCACCGAGGTAGAATGCTGGAACAGCATAGTCCAGACCGCCAAAGCGCGCATCCATCGGCGCCTCCGCCGCGATGCCGAGTGCGGCGCCGGCCGATATCTGCACGGCCCATCCTTGAATGGCATTGAGGTCGGCGAATTCGCGTCACGTGGTCGCGAAACGCAAAACCCCTGCGGTCAACGGGAAAGAGACCGCAGGGGTTTGCAGGTGGATGGCGTGAGGCCAGCAAGGCTGGGTGTCACCCCAAGGACCGGCACCGCAATGAAAGCGATAGCGGCCAAATCATGCAAGCACGTCTTTTAGGCAGGACTGCGACAACATTCGCAGGCAGAGCGCGCGAGAGAATCAAATCCTCGCGCACGCGTTGCATGCGATCCGCCTGGCTTCCCGTTCGTCGCGTTCGTTGCGCGAAGCCATTGCTCGCTTCGCTCGAAAACGTTTCTAATCGTTGCGCGCGACCGCCGTCAGCTTGGTCATGTTGTGCAGCATGATCCGGCCGCGTTGCAGGTCGACGATGCCGTCCTTGCGCCAGGTCTGCAGCTGCCGGTTGACGCTCTCGCGCGCAGCGCCGACGAAGATGCCGAGTTGTTCCTGCGAGATGTGCACCTCGGAACCGAAATCCTCGGCCAGCGCGCAGAGCCGGCGTGCGAGACGGACCGGCAACGGCTGCAGCACCGATTCCTCCATCCGCTCGCTCTGCCAGCGGATGCGCTGGCACAGCAACGCGATCAGCCTGACCGCGACCTTCGGCTCGCGCTCGAGGAAGCCGAGGAAATCCTCCCGCCGCAACACGAACAATTCAGTGGGCTCGCCCGCGGTGGCATCCGCGGTGCGATCCTGGCCGTCGAGGACGGCGACTTCGCCGAACAGATCGCCGGATCCCATGAAGTTCAGTGTGAGCCGGGCGCCATCGGAGGCGCCGGTTTCGATCCTTATCTGGCCGCGGCGGACCCCGAACAGGGCATCGCCGGGATCGCCTTTCTGGAACAGCACCTCGCCGGTGGCGAGCTGCCGGGTGTGGCAGAGGCCCGCAAGCCGCTGCAACTCGTCCGCACCGAGATCGGCGAACATCGGGTTCATCTTCAGAATGACCGCAAATTCGGCCTGTTTGCTCATTGTATTGCCTTCCAAATCCATCCGAGCGGTCCCCTGACGCCCGGTTAGCAAAAATCACCCTCATAAGAGTGTGTGAGAGGTCACATAAGTTCATGCTGGTAACGGATTATTTTTCCGACCATTGCAGCGAGGTCCGGTTTGCGGGGTAATCTCGCGCGATCGGCCGTGTCTCGCCGCGGCGGAACCCTGCTTGCGCGGCCTGGAACGACGACATGAAAGCACTGAAATTCGCCGGGGCCGCCATCGTCGCCGTGATCGCGATCGTCGCCCTGGTCGCCGCGGTCGGGATTCCGTCGTCCTTCGTGACGTCCGCCATCACGGAGCGGGTCGAGCGTGAGACCGGCTACCAGCTCAGCATCAATGGCGGCGTCAGGATTAGCCTCTGGCCGGCGGTCAATCTGACCCTCAGCGATGTCGTGTTGCAGGGCCCGCGGGAGCGCGAGGCCGACGACCGGTTCGCAGCAAGCCGCGTCGCAGCTGAAATGACGCTGTCGAGCCTGTGGTCGGGCCGGCCCGAGATCACCGACCTCGTGATAGAGAAGCCGGTGGTCAATCTGCCGTTGCAGCGCGAGCGCACCCGTGACCACAATCCGCCGGCGAAGTCGTCCGCGTCCAATGGTGGCAACATCACGATCCGGCATGTCGGCATCACCGGCGGCACCATCGTGTTCTCCAATGTGCGCGACCGGGTCGAGAACCGGATCGAGGCACTCAAGGCGGACATCTCGATCGGCGCTGACCGCAAGATCGTCGTCACCGGTGACGCGCGCACGGGCGACAGCCAGCTGAAATTCGAGATCCGCGCGACCGCGCCGCAAGCGCCGCTGGAACGCCAGAACGTGCCGGCCGAATTCACCATCGATGCGCCCGGCCTGTTGCCCGCGGCGATCAAGGCGAACGCGGAAGCGCGGCTGAACGGCACGGTGTTGATGTTCAACGGCGTGTCCGGCACGCTCGGCGATGGCGGCTTCACCGGCTGGGCCTCGGTCGATTTCGCCAGCAACAAGCCGCTGGTGAAGCTCGATCTCGATTTCCAGCGCATCTCGATTGCGATGCCGCCGGATCAGCCCGGCGCAACGCAGCCGCCGGGCACCAACAGCTGGAGCAACGCGTCGATCGATCTCGCTGGGCTCAATTATGTCGACGCGCAAGCGCGCATCTCGGCGGCAGAGCTCGTGATCGGCGACGGCCGCTTCGCGCAGGCTGCGATCGAGGCGTCGGTCGACAGCGGCGTGCTGAAGGCCAAGCTCGCCAATCTCGGCGCCTATGAGGGCACCGCCAACGGCGACGTCACGATCGACGCGAGGAGCACAACTCCGACCTACACGCTGCGGCTCGACCTCGCCGGCGTGCGGGCGCTGCCGGTGCTGAAGAGCCTCGCCGAGTTCGACAAGCTCGACGGCAGGATGCAGGCCAAGGTCGCGCTGACCTCGCAGGGCACGAGCGAGCGCGCCATCGTCGGCAATCTCGGCGGCACCGCCTTCGTCGTTTTCCAGGACGGCAAGATCCTCGGCCTCAACGTCGCGCAGATGATCCGCAACCTCACCACCGGCACATTGTCGGGCTGGCAGCAGGGTGAGGCGCTTTCGACCGATCTCAGCCAGCTCTCGGCCTCGTTCAAGCTCGACAAGGGTCAGGCGGTGACCACCGACCTCAATTTGATCGGGCCGCTGGTGAAGATGAGCGGGGTCGGCACCGTCGACCTCAACACCCGCCAGCTCGGGTTCCGGGTCGAGCCGCAGCTGGTGATGACCACCGAGGGCCAGGGCCGCGCCGGCAATCCGGTCGGCCTCGGCATCCCCGTGATGGTCGAGGGGCCCTGGGTCAGCCCGCGGATCTATCCGGAGATGCAGGGCATCCTCGACAATCCCCAGGCCGCCTATGCCAAGCTCAAGGAGATGGGCAAGGGACTGTTCGGCGCGAATGGCCAGGCGCTGAGCCAGCAGGGGATCAGCCAGGGCCTCAACGGGCTCACCAACCTCCTGAACGGCGCGCAGGCCGGTGGAAACGGCGCGCAGCCCGGCACCGGCCAGGCTCCGGGCGGCGCCGGCCAGGGCAATCCGCTCGGCGGGCAGCTCGGCGACACCATCGGGAACCTGCTGCAGCAAGGCCTCTCCACCCTCAATCAAGGCAACGCCGCACGCCCGAGCCGCAGCCTCGCCCAGCCCACCCCGGACGCACCACAGGCCGCCGCGCCACCGCCGCCCAATCCTCCGCCGGCCGACACCGCCGAGCGGCGCGACAACCCGGCGATGAACGACGTGCTGCGGCAGCTGTTCAATCGCTGATATTCCCGCATACTCGCTGTCGTCCTGGCGAACGCCAGGACCCATTACCCCGAATGGTGGCTATGGCGCCGCGCAGGGGCCGCGATCCCGCTCATCATGGATGACGGTGGTTATGGGTCCTGGCTTTCGCCAGGACGACGTGGATGGAGTATGCCGCCTACTGCGCTTCCGCTGACGGCTCCCCTTCCAACTCAAAACCTCCTATCCACGGCTAACCATGGGGCCCGACGAGCCGCCCCGCCCTGCCGATCCGTGCTAAACAGCGCAGGATACAGCGGCGCACCCGATGGATTGGAGGGGACGGACGAGGCTGGATGAACGGGGCTACGGACAAGGGCAAGAACTGGTTCCTGCGCGGCGGCCTGTTCGCCAAATACGTGCTCGCGCTGGTCGGCCTCGTCGTGTTCGTGCTGGCGGTCAACGGCGCGCTCGAGACCTGGATCAGCTACCGCGGCATCAAGAGCACGCTGACGGACGCGATGAGCGAGAAGGCGGACGCCACCGCCAAGCACATCGAACAGTCGATCTCCGATCTCGAACGCCAGATCTCCTGGGTGACCCGCGCCTCCTCCAACACGCTCGAGCTGCGCCGCGCCGACTATGCCCAGCTGCTCGGCCAGGTGCCGGCGGTGAGCCAGCTCACGCTGATCAACGGCCAGGGCCGCGAGGTGCTGCGGCTGTCGCGCCAGACCGTCACGGTGAACTCCAACACCGACCTCTCCCGCGACCTGCGCTTCACCGAGGCGGTCCAGCGCGGCACCGCCTACGCGCCGGCGTATTTCCGCGACGAACGGCCGTATATGTCGATCGGTGAGCAACATTCCGGCTTCAATGCCGGCGTCACCGTCGCCGAGATCGACCTGCGTTTCCTCAACGACTATTTCGGCGATTCCCAGGTCGGCCGCACGGCCTATGCTTATGTCGTCGACGCCAAGGGCCGCGTGCTGGCGAGTTCGTCGAAGGGCCCCGAGGTCGGCAAGGACCTCGCCGCGCTGCCGCAGGTCGCCGCAGTGCTGTCCGCGGACGGCCGGCCGATCGCCTCCGGCAAGGACGTCGACGGCAATGCGGTGCTGACGACAGCGACATCGGCGCCGAACCTCGGCTGGCACGTGTTCTATGAGCAGCCGACGTCGCAGGCGCTGTCACCGATCCGCGACCAGCTGGTGCGCATCGCGCTCCTGATCGCGCTCGGCCTCGTGGTCGCGATCATCGCCGGCACGATTCTGGCGCGGCGCATGCTGGTGCCGATCACGGCATTGCGTACCGGCGCGCGGCGTCTCGGCGCCGGCGACTTCGGCCACCGCATCAAAGTGAAGACCGCGGATGAGCTGGAGGAGCTCGCCGAGCAATTCAACAGCATGGCCGGGCAGCTGGCCGAGACCTACTCCGGCCTCGAGGCCAAGGTGCAGGAGCGCACCCGCGACCTCGCGCAATCGATCAACGAGCTGAAGGTGCTGGAGGAGGTTGGCCGAGCGGTGGCCTCCTCGCTCGACCTCAACGCCGTGCTGCCGACGGTCGCCGCCCGCGCGCTCGAGATCACCCATGCCGACGCCGTGCTGATCTATGGCTATGACGCCGCGCAACGCGCATTCACTCTGACGCAATCGATCGGCATCGACAGCGAGGCCGAAGGCCATCATCGCGCGATCGACGCTGATAACAGTCCGCTCGGCGAGGCCGCCGCGAAGGGCGAGCCGCTAGCGTTCCCGGATCTCGCTACCAGAGCGTTTTCGAGCGAAGTGGATACCGGTTCGCGTGAAGAAAACGCGTCAAAACAAGAATCCCAGCCCGAGCACCCGCTGCGCGATGTCGTGGTCGGCGCCGGCTTCCACTCGGTGCTTGTGGTGCCGCTGGTCGATCAGCAGGGCGTGCTCGGCGCGCTGGTGGTGCTGCGCAAGGCGGCCGGCGATTTCCCCGCGGGCCTGATCGGCCTGATGAAGACCTTCGCGCACCAGGCGGTGCTGGCGATGCGCAACGCGCGGCTGTTCACCGAGGTCGACCAGAAGAGCCACGCGCTGGAAGCAGCCAATTCCACTGTGCGCGAGCAGGCCGACAAGCTCAAGCAGCAGACCGAGCAGCTCACCGACTGGAACAAGTCGCTGGAGGCCCGGGTCGAGACCCAGCTCGGCGAGATCGAGCGCATCCGCAAGCTCGAGCGTTTCCTGGCGCCGCAGGTGGCGCAGCTGATCGCCTCGTCGGACAATCCCGAGGGCCTGCTCGAGAGCCACCGCCGCGAAGTCACGGTGGTGTTCTGCGATCTGCGCGGCTTTACGGCCTTCACCGAGGCGACCGAGCCGGAAGAGGCCATGAACGTGCTGCGCGAATATCACGCGGCGCTCGGCCAGCTGATCTTCAAATATGAGGGCACGCTCGACAAATATGCCGGTGACGGCGTGATGATCCTGTTCAACGCGCCGATCCAGCTCGCCGACCACACCGCGCGCGCCGTGCGGATGGCGGTGGAGATGCGCGACACCGTCGGCCCGCTGACCGAGAAATGGCGCAACCGCGGGCATAGTCTGGGGTTCGGCATCGGCATCGCGCTCGGCTATGCCACGCTCGGCCAGGTCGGCTTCGAGCAGCGGCTGGAATATGCCGCGATCGGCAGCGTCACCAACCTCGCCTCCCGCCTGTGCGGCGAAGCCAAGGCGGGCCAGATCGTGGTGAGCCGCCGCGTCTACGGCATGGTCGAGGCTTTCGTCGAAGGCCGCGCCATCGACGACCTCGTGGTGAAGGGCTTCAACCACCCGATCCTGGCGGCGGAGATCCTCAGCTGGAAAGGCGAGCCGTCAGCGGAAGCGGCGGCGGAGTGAGGCGCGTCACGGAACCGCTCCCGTGCCCGCCTTGTTTTCGCGCCAAACGGGTATATATTACCGCCGTTCGATTAGCCGTTGCGCCTTGTTGAATGGTCCCATCGGCCTTCCTCCAAAGACATCGCCAGTTGAATTGGTGACGCGTCCATCACGCGAAACGTCTGCTTTGGAGAAGAGACATGGCAACAGGTACTGTGAAGTGGTTCAACGGCCAGAAGGGCTTTGGTTTCATTCAGCCGGATGACGGCAGCAAGGATGTGTTCGTTCACATCAGCGCCGTCGAGCGCGCCGGTCTGTCGGGCCTCGCCGAAGGCCAGAAGGTGTCGTTCGAGCTGAAGACCGACAAGATGCGTGGCAAGACCAGCGCCGAGAATCTTCAGCTGGCCTGAGTTCGCATTCGCGCATGATGTTCGCATCAGCGCTCCGCGCTTGTCGCAGCAATCATGCCGCAGCGTCATTCCACGGATGTACTGGAGTGACTGCCAGGCCCGCTCGATCTGCACAGGTTGGGCGGGCCTTGGCGTATTTGAAGCAAGGATGACCATGGCCACCCGAACGTCGCCTGCTCCCACCCCCGAAAGCCGGGCGCGCGCCGAACGCCAGCGGCTTGCGGCCGAAGAGGGCGCCCGCGCCATGGCCGATGTCGAGCGCGAGGCAATCGCCGTGCGCCGGAACATGGAGCGCCTGCGCGCGCTGCGCGAAGCCCGCGATGCCGATGCCGATGCCGCGGCGCAGATCGAAACACCGACAGCCGCCAAGCCAACGCCCACACGACGCGTCAAGCGCATCGTGCGCTGACGGACTGCCGCGCGTGGCGGCGGCGGCGGAGTAAGCGGCACTCTCTCCCCACGTCGTCCTGGCGAAAGCCGGGACCCATAATCACCGCTATTCGTGCCGAGAGGGATCGTGGCCCCAGCCACGCGCCGCAACCACCATTCGGGGCAATGGGTCCTGGCCTGCGCCAGGACGACAGCGAATATGCGGCCCCGATTCTGATTTGACCCATCTCACACAGAAGAGGGCGCAGGAGAAGGCCGATGCGGCGCAGCCGGCTGGTTCGCCAGCGCCGCATCTGGTATTCAGGAGGCCCTCATTTTGGGAATAGTTTGCCGATGATTTCGTGCCTCAAGCAGTGGATGGGTTTCGCTTCCGTCTTCGCTCTTCGAGCTACGACGGACACATCGCTCTACCCATCCTACGGACTGCGCGCTTCGGTGGTGGCCGCCTCCGCGCTGCTTCTGCTAGCGGCCGCTCCCGCATCCGCCGCGGGCGAAGCCGACACGTTGCCGAAGGGCGCGGCGGTGACGGTGCTGAAGGCCTCGAAATACTGCTTCGGCAATATTGTCGAGGTCTCGGGTATCGTGCTGCCGCGCGACGAGCAGCAGGTGCGGCCGGATCGCTTCGGCTTGAAGGTTGCGGAGGTGAAGGCCGATCCCGGCGACACCGTCACCGCGGGCCAGGTGCTGGCGCGGCTGACCGACGGCACGAACGCGATCAACCTCACGGCGCCGGTGGCGGGCACGATCTCGGGCTCAACGGCGATCGTCGGCGCGCCGGCCTCGGGCAAGGACGCGCTGTTCTCGATCATCGCCAAGAGCGAATACGACCTGGTCGGCATGGTGCCGACCCGCGACATCGCCAAGCTGAAGACCGAGCAGACCGCGCGGCTGAAGATATCAGGCGCCGGCGAGATGGATGGCAAGGTGCGGTTGATCGCGCCGACCATCGAGCCGAACAGCCAGCTCGGCCAGGTGTTGGTGGCGATCGGCTCGAACCAGCGGCTGCTGGTGAATTCGTCCGGCCGCGCCCAGATCAAGACCGGGCAGAGCTGCGGCGTCGCCGTGCCGCTGACCGCGATCCTCTATTCCACCGCCGGCACCGTGGTGCAGGTGGTGCGCGGCGGCCGCGTCGAGACGCGGCGGGTCGAGACCGGGTTGATGTCGGCCGGCCAGGTCGAGATCCGCGACGGCATCCAGGAAGGCGACATCGTCGTCGCCCGCGCCGGCGCGCTGCTGCGCGAGGGCGATCCGGTGCGGCCGGTGGGCGCCAGCGCCGACGCGAAGTGAGTGGGCACCGGATAAACGGTGTCGTCCCGGGCAAGCGAAGCGCGACCCGGGACCCATAA
The DNA here is from genome assembly GCF_053474805.1 of Bradyrhizobium sp. WCU1. Lineage (NCBI taxonomy): Bacteria > Pseudomonadati > Pseudomonadota > Alphaproteobacteria > Hyphomicrobiales > Nitrobacteraceae > Bradyrhizobium > Bradyrhizobium sp. WCU1. The sequence continues at coordinate 3,827,756 of NZ_CM130280.1, read as the reverse complement.
CCACCAATGTGAATTGTCTTGAAGCGCTGTGGCCTCAGCGCGCTTCAACAACGCAGCCCTGTGGTTATGGGTCCCGGCTTTCGCCGGGACGACGTGGGGAAAGAGCCCGACCTCAGCCGCCGAGCTTGATGTCTTCCAGGAGCGAGGACGACACGCTCGGCACCTGCTCGCCTTCGCTCGCGCGCGAGATCGCGACGCGGGTCTTGTTGAAGGCGGTCTCTGCGCCGGCCTGGGCGTTGAGGTTGTTGATCAGCTCCGAGACCAGCACGCTGTTGGCGCCCTTGCCGTCGTCGGCGACCTTGCCCGGCGTCGCCGAGGTCAGCACGATGGTGTTCTCCGGCGGGCTGATCGGCGCGAGGCCGTGCGAGAAGGCGCGGAAGCGGCGTTCATAGGGATTGCGGCGCGACGCATCGAGCACCACGAGTTTTGCTTTGGCGCCGCGCTCCTTCATCGCATCGAGCACGGACTCGACGCTGACGCCGGTGCGCCTGACGTCGGCTTCCTTCCAGATCGTGGCATCGACCGGGATCATGTAGCTCTCGCGGCCGACCTGCACACCATAGCCGCCGAAGAACAGCATCACGACGGTGTCGGGGCGGATCTTGGCTTTCATGCGCTCGACCGCGCGGAACATGTCGTCCTTGGTGGCATCCTCGACCACGTCGACGTCAAAGCCCTCGTGGCGCAGCGCGGACGACAAGGTGCGGGCATCGTTGATCGGCTGGGCCAGCGGCGCCGATGCGTCCGGGTAATGGCCGTTGCCGATGATCAGTGCGAGGCGGGAGGCACCGGACGGGATGCTGCCGGTGGTGCCGGCGGCGACGGCGCCCTTGGGCGACTCGAACATGCGCTTGTTGAGCGCGGCATGGGCGCCGATCGCCAGCGACACCGTGCCGGCCACCGCCACACAGACGGCGATGCTGCGCCGGGAAAGTTGAAGCTGCCTAAGGTTCATAGCGTTCCTAGTCCCAATCTTTATCCCGATGGCGTTCGAGCGAAATCGCGCCAGTTAGTCGCGTCAGTGACGATCAGGTGTAATGGGGTTGAGGTGTCTGTGCCGTTGAATTGAGCTCAATTTGCGGCGCCGCAACAAACACTCCCTTAACCCGGACGGGCGGCCGGGGCAACCCGGTTTGCCGCACCCTGCCGCCCGGCACAGGCCATTGACGCCGTTAAAATCCCGTTACGTGATCTCCGTCACATTTGTGTTCTGTATGGATTCATGTAGCTTTCCAAAGGCTTGCGAGTTTGGGGGAGAACCGGAGGAAACACCGTCGGGGACGCCGGCGTTAACCGGTTCCGCGGGAAAGGGATTCATGAGCCTTCACGAGATCGCCGGAGCCGTGTGCCGGTCGCTGGCCGTCAGGAAGGACGGCCCGTCGCTTTACGACGTTTGCGACCCCGTATTGCAGGCCTATCGCGGCGGCGATCCCCATCTCGGAAAGTTCTACCGGACGGCGCTCGGCAATCCGCCGCTGCGCGCGCTGCTCCGCCGCACCGGGCTGCCCGCGCTGCAGGACCCCGACCGCCTCGCCGGGCTGCGCGCGGCGCTCACGCAGGCTCGCGACGCCGTGGCGCCGGACTGGGCCGCGATCGGCGCCCCGGTCGCTGCCCTGATGGACGGCATCGCCGTGCGCCACCCTGCCCCGCCGGCCGCCGCCGCGCCGGCACGCCCGCCTGCGATCGCCGAGATCGATCGCGCGATCCGCAGGACGGCTGCGCATCTGCTCGGATCGTTCGCGACAAACGGCTTCATCCCGACCTACGCCGCGTTCAACCTGATCGGCGATGCCGACATCGGCGGACGCGAGATGCTGATGGCGCTGACCGGGCTGAACGCGCGCGGCTACAAGAACTCGACCTTGCTGTTCAGCCTGGCGCGGATCTTCATCGCGCATTCGCCGGCGCGCGCGCTGATCAACCCGCCATGGCGCGGCATCGCCGAGCCGATGTGGGAGCCGGTGCAGATCCGCCACCGATCGGCCTATTACGACGCATTCTTCACCGAAGCGCTGCTCAGCTTTGTCGAGACCGGGCTGGCGTCGCCGGATGAAGCCGGCGCGGCGCGGCGCGCGATCGCCGAGATGGTGGACTTCTGCCTGAAGACCAGCGCCGAGGAGGTGCCATCGCATGACGGCTCGAACGTGCGCGTCATCACCGCGCTGGCACCGGGCCGGCATCCGCGCTTCTCGCGCTTCTTTGCCCAGATCAAGCAGGACCTCGGCTTCGGCGTCTACGTGCCCGACTGCGACACCACGGCGTGCGCGTTCTCGGCCGCCACGCAAGCCGGCTGCGACGATCCGATCCTCGCGCAGCCGCTCGTGGATTTCTACCGCGGCTACCAGGTGCGATCGGGCGCCAACGAGCCTGTCGTCACCGTGCCGCTGAACGACAACATCGACTATGAGGGCGGCGTCGTCACCTGGATCGACAACCTTAGGGGCGAGCGGCCCTATGGCAACGACCTCGACCCGACGCTGAACCTCGACATCCTCGAGGTCTCGTTCCGCAACCTTGCCCGTTGGCAGATCATCGAGACGCCGCAGCGGCTGGAGACGGTGCATCGCATCATCGCCTTCCAGGAGAGGTTGGTCGAAAGCGGCGCGTTCAGGAATCCGCGCTCGCACATCTATTATCTGCCCGAGCTCTACTCGGCCTATTTCGGCCGCTGCTATGCCGCGTTCATCGCGCTGCCGCTGGCGGCGCAGCGCGTGATCGATCCCGGCAACGTGTTCGCGCTGATCCGCGCCCGCGTGCTCGGCTATGTCCAGGGCGAGCTGATCACCCATGAGATGAACCCGTTCGATGCCGCGCTGGCGCTGATGGCGCTGGCGCATCTTGGCGCCGAGGTCGCGAGCTTCACGCCGGCGCTGCACTGCATCGTGCAGGGCCTCGGCGAGGGTGGCAGAAAGGGACCCTACAAGGCCTATGAATGGAACAAGATGAAGACGCCGACACGGATACTGGTCGGCGGGCCGGAGGTGACGTCAGCGTTCGTGCTGATGGCGCTGGCGCTGGCGAGGAAGCGGATGGCTCATTCATAATCGGATGACGCGAAGTTGAGACTGGCGGAAACACGACAGCACTGGCACGGTTGCCCAATTGCCCGCACAATCGTTGGGCACTGAACGCCAAGAACCTGGCCGGGAAACGCCGATGCTGAAGACGCTGCTCACTGCTGGCCTGTTGCTGTCGCTGCCGACGCTGGCGGTCGCCGCCGACATCACCGGCGTGCCGAAGATCCGCGACGGCGACCAGCTCATGATCGGCAGCGTCAAGATTCGGCTCGGCGGCATCGACGCGCCGTCGACCGACCAGCTCTGCCTCAATACCAAGGGCGAGCGCTGGACCTGCGGCGTCGCCGCGCGCGACGAGCTGATCAAGCATGCCGGCAACAAGAGCTGGACCTGCCATGCCCGCACGGTCGATCGCCGCGGCCGCACCATCGCGCGCTGCGAGGTCGATGGCGAGGACATCCAGAAGTGGATGGTCAGCAATGGCTGGGCGCTGGCCTTCACCCGCATCTCGCGTGACTACGAGCCGGATGAGAAGGAGGCGCGCGAGGCCAAGGCCGGAATGTGGCAGGGCGCGTTCATTGCGCCGTGGGACTGGCGCGTGCGCAACAAGAAGACCCCCGTGCTCGGCGCCGCGAAAGTGCCGGAGAGTGCACACTCGATCCTGCTCGCCTCCGCTTCCGGTCCGGTCGCGCCCTCGCCCGACTGCACCATCAAGGGCAACGTCAACCGTTCCGGCGAGTGCATCTTCCACCAGCCGAGCAGCCGCTGGTACGCCAAGATCGAGATGAAGATCTCCAAGGGCACGCGCTGGTTCTGCTCGGTCGAGGAAGCCGAGGCCGCCGGCTGCCGCGAGACGCGGCGTTAGGGCGCTGACTGAGGCTCGACTTCGACAGAATGAGACTCGAACGCAACCGCATTGGCAGTGCGCACCCTCTCCCGCTTGCGGGGGAGGGCTGGGGTGGGGGTCTTGCCACGAGCGATACTCATCGCGTGGAGACAGCCCCCACCCGGATTGCATCTTCGATGCAATCCGACCTCCCCCGCAAGCGGGAGAGGTGAAGGACCACGGCATGACCGATCTCGAGATCAACCTGCTTGCGCCGCGCCGTCGCAAGCGCCTGCGCTATCTGCAGCTGCTGCTGTTCGTGCTCGCCACCTATTTGATCGCGGCCTATCTGGTGCTGCCGGCGCTGTGGACGCATCACGAGCATCAGAAGGGCCTCGCCAATTTGCCGATGGTGACCCGCACCGCGCAGGGAATTCCCGGCGACCCGATGAATGTCGGGCTGATCGGCGACGTCAGGGACGTCGTCTGCGCGATGCACGAGGCCGGCTGGTTTCCGGCCGATCCGGTGACGCTGAAATCCTCGATCGAAATCGTGGGTTCCGTGCTGCTCGATCGGCCCTACAGGGATGCGCCGGTGAGCAATCTGTTCTATCTCGGCCGCCGCGAAGACCTCGCCTTCGAGCGCCCGGTCGGATCGAGCGCGGATCGCCGCAACCATGTCCGGTTCTGGAGGGTGCTAGACCAGGGCCAGGAGAAGCGCCCGGTGTGGCTGGGCGCTGCGACGCTCGACCGCGGCGTCGGCATCAGCCACTACACCGGCGCGGTGACCCATCACATCGCACCCGATCTCGACGCCGAACGCGCCCTGCTCGTCGCCGACCTCGAGTCCGCCGGCATGGTCACCGCGAAATACCAGGTCACCGGCATCGGCCCGACCTTCAACGGGCATAATGGCGGCGGCGACCTCTATTACACCGACGGCGAAATCTGGGTGCTGCGGCTGGTCGAAGCCTGCAGCAAGAACCACGGCGCCGTCGCACAGATCCCGAGCCCCGCCGCGACCGAGTTCAAGGACCAGATCTGGCGCGCGGTGATGGAATCGATCGGCAAATAGGACGCGTGCCCCGCGGTTTTGGAAACGCTGGATTGCTTCGCCCGGCTCGCAATCCGCAGTGCGATGGAATATCCTCTCCGCTTGACCCCTCAGACGCATGATTTGCGTTGCTTTACCCAAAAGGAACAGGACGATGACCGTTCGCGCGGGCCGGGAATTTCTGGCCATCCCCGGGCCCACAACGATGCCTGATCAGGTGCTGCAGGCGATGCACCGCCCGGCGCTCGACATCTACTCCAGCGAGATGGTCGAACTGACCGAGAGCCTGCTGCGTGATCTCTCGAACCTGTTCGCCACCGCGGGCAAATCCTACATCTACATCTCCAACGGCCATGGCGCCTGGGAGGCGACGCTCTCCAACGTGCTGTCGCGCGGCGACAAGGTGCTTGTGCTGGAGAGCGGGCGCTTCGCGATCGGCTGGGGCATGGCGGCTGCCGCGATGGGCGCGGAGGTCGAGGTGCTGAAGGGCGACTGGCGCCGCGCGATCCGCCCGGCCGAGGTCGAGGAGCGGCTCAAGCGCGACAAGGAACACAAGATCAAGGCAATCCTCGCGGTGCAGATCGACACCGCCTCCGGTGCGGTGAACGACATCGAGGCAATCGGCAGGGCGATCAAGGCGGCCGGCCACCCCGCATTGTTCATGGTCGACACCGTCGCCTCGCTCGGCTGCATGCCGTTCGAGATGGACAAATGGTATGTCGACGTCGCAATGAGCGGGTCGCAGAAGGGCCTGATGACGCCGCCCGGCCTCGGCTTCGTCGCCGCCAGCGATCGCGCCTGGGATGCGCACAAGAAAGCCAATCTGCGCACGCCCTATTGGGACTGGACCGAGCGCGAGGGAAGCGAGCACTACCGCAAATATGCCGGCACCGCGCCGGTGCACCTGTTGTTCGCGCTGCGCGAGGCGATCAACATGCTGCACGCCGAAGGCCTGCAGAACGCCTTCGAGCGGCACCGGCTGCTCGGCGAGGCGGTGCGCCGTGCGGTTGCGGTCTGGGCGGAGGGACAGGTGCTCGGCTTCAACATCGCCGAACCCACCGAGCGCTCCAACACCGTGACGACCGTGACCGTGAAGGGCGCCGATCCCGCCGCGATCCAGCGCTATGCCAAGGAGAAATGCGGCGTGGTGCTCGGCACCGGCATCGGCGATCTGCAAGGCCAGGCCTTCCGCATCGCGCATATGGGCCACGTCAATGCGCCGATGATCCTCGGCACGCTCGGCGTCGTCGAGGTCGCGCTGACCGCGTTGAATATCCCGCACGGCAAGGCCGGCGCCGACGCCGCCATCCAGTGGCTCGGCGAGAACGTGAAGGCGTAGGCCGAGCGCAGGCAGCCGGTATCCTGAGGCACCGGCGGGGCCACACGCTCCGCTGTCGTCCCGGCGAAAGCCGGGACGACACTGAGTGTTTGGCGTCGCTGGTGAATGATCCGCTCACAAGGACGACGGGATGCCGTGCATGCAACGCATTGCTAAGGCCCCAACACTTTTCGTCGTCATCGTTTTCCGCTTTACTGCCGGCAACAGCCGGGCACGGATCCCTGCGACAAAACAAAATGGAGGGATCGCTTGGCATCGGTGGAATTGCGCGGCCTGGTCAAGCGGTTTGGTTCGTTTGTCGCGGTTGACGACGTCTCCCTCACGATCGATCACGGCCGGCTGGTCTGCCTGCTCGGGCCGTCCGGCTGCGGCAAGACCACGACACTGCGGCTGATCGCAGGCTTCCTTGAACCGTCCGACGGCGAGATCCGTGTCGGCGACCGCGTGGTGTCGTCGAAGGCGCGCACGCTGCCGCCCGAGCAGCGCAACATGTCGATGATCTTCCAGAGCTACGCGCTGTGGCCGCATATGACGGTGGCCGAGAACATCGTCTATGGCCTCCGTTTGCGCAAAATGGACCGCGACACGATCGCGAAGAAACTCGCCGCGATCCTGGCGACCACCAAGCTGGAACCGCTGGCGCAGCGCTATCCGGGCGAGTTGTCCGGCGGCCAGCAGCAGCGCGTCGCGCTGGCACGGGCGCTGATCGTCGGCCCCGAGACGCTGCTGCTCGACGAACCCTTGTCCAATCTCGACGCCAATCTGCGCGAGGAGATGCGGTTCGAGATCCGCCGCCTGCACGACGAATATCGCTACACCACGGTCTATGTCACCCACGATCAGTCCGAAGCAATGACGACCGCCGACCTCATCGCTGTCATGAATGCCGGCAAGATCGACCAGCTCGGCAGCCCGGAGGACATCTACGCGCGGCCGGAATCCGAATTCGTCGCGCGCTTCATCGGCGCGGCCAATGTGATCAAGGGCACCGCACGCGATGCGACCCATGTCGAGTTCGGCGGCACGATACTGGAAGTGGTCGGGGCGAGGCTCACCGCCGGCCAGGGTGCGCCGGTCGCGATCCGCCAGCATGAGATCCAGCTCTCGACCCGGCCGCCCGCCGCAACGCAGAACACGCTCAAGGCCATCGTGACGCGGCAGGTCTATCTCGGCATGAACCGCGACTACATGGTGGAAACACCAGACGGCACCTCGCTGCGGGTGACCACGCCGACCGAGACCGCGGTCGAGAAGGGGCGCGAGGTCTGGCTGAACTTGCCGCCCGAGCGCTGCCGGGCGCTCAGCCGATAACGAGAAAGAAACCGAGGGACGCGATGCGGAAGCAAATCTCCAGACGCCAAGTCCCGAAAAGTTCTGCGGCGCTTGCACTCGGCAGGATATTCGCGTCGCACGCGATGACCGAAGAGATCAAGACGCGCTATGCGCGGCTGTTTCGGGTGTGAGGATGCCATGTAACTTTCACGATCGTCATTCCGGGGCGCGCGCAGCGCGAGCCCGGAATCCATTTCTCCACCTGCGCCTGCGGCCCGATGGATTCCGGGCTCGCCGCTTCGCGGCGCCCCCAGGTGCGCAATTGCGCACCGAGAATGACCGGGAGAGAGGCTTCACATGACAACCGTCACCACCTCCCCCTCCGCAAAACCGCGCATCGACTGGACGCGCCCCGTGCTGTGGCTGTTCGCTGCGCTCCTCGTCCTGCTGATCCTGCTGCCGTTGTCGTGGCTCGCGGTGTTCGCCTTCACCGACAAGAACCGTCATCCAACGCTTGCGAATTTCGTCACGCTGTTCAGCAATCCCGACTTCCTCGATCCGCTGCTGACCACCGCGATCATCGCCACGACATCGGCAGTGATCTGCTGCATCGTCGCGGCGCCGATCAGCTGGCTGGTGTCGCGCACCGACATGCCGGGGCGGCAGATCATCCGCGCGCTGGTGACGGCCTCGTTCGTGACGCCGCCGTTCCTCGGTGCGGTCGCCTGGGAGTTGCTGGCGGCGCCGAATTCGGGGTTGCTCAACCAGCTCTATCGGCTGTTCGCCGGCGAAGACGCCGATGCGCTGTTCAATATCTATTCGATGACCGGGATCATCTTCGTGATCTCCTGCTACACCTTTCCGTTCGTGTTCGTGCTGGTGGCCAATGCGCTCGACACCATGCCGGGCGAACTGGAAGACGCCTCCGCGATCCTCGGCGGCAACGCCTGGACCACGGCACGGCGGGTGACCATCCCGCTCGCGCTGCCGGCGCTCGTCGCGGGCGCGTTGATCGCCTTCCTGCAGGCGATGACGCTGTTCGGCTCGCCGGCGATCCTGGCGCTGCCGGCCGGCTTCCACACCATGACGACCAAGATCTGGAGCCTGTTCCAGTATCCGCCGAAGCTCGAGCTCGCAGCCGCCGCCGCGGTGCCGCTGCTGGTGCTGACCATCCTGCTGCTGCAGGGCCAAAAGGCGCTGCTCGGCCGCCGCGGCTATTCGGTGATCGGCGGCAAATATGGCGCGCCGCGCCGGGTCGAGTTGCGCGGCTGGCGCTGGGCTGCACTCGGCTTCTGCCTCGTGGTGCTGCTCAATCCAGTCTTCCTACCCTATCTCGCGCTGCTCAACGCCGCGTTCTCGCCGAACGCGACCACGCTGGTGACGCCGTCGACGGCCACCCTGCACAACATCGTCTTCGTGTTCACCGAGCTGTCGTCGACCCAACTCGCGCTGAAGAACACCGTGATCCTCGGCACCGCAACGGCGACGATCGGCACCATCCTGGCGCTCGTCATCGCCTATGTCACGACACGCAAGGTGATCGCCGGCCACCGCCTGCTCGGCTTCCTCGCCACCGCGCCGGTCGCGGTCCCCGGCATCGTGCTCGGCGTCGGCCTGTTCCTGAGCTACACGCGGCGGCCCTTCGTGCTCTACGGCACGCTGTGGATCCTGCTGCTGGCGTTCCTCACCATCAATCTGCCTTCGGCCTACCAGCAATTGCAGGCGGCGTTCGCGACCATCCATCCCGAACTCGAGGAAGCGAGCCGCATCCTCGGCGCGACCCGGTTGCAGGCGCTGCGCCAGATCACCGCCCCCTTGCTCCGCACCGGCGTGATCGCGACCTGGTGCTTCATCTTCATCGGCGTGATGCGGGAACTGTCGGCCGCGATCGTGCTGTTCACCTCACAGACCAAGGTGCTGTCGGTCCTGATCTTCGATCTCAACGAAGGCGGCGACCTCGCTGCGATCGCGGTGCTCGGCATCGCGATGCTGGTGATCACCTTCGCCGTGGTGCTGGCGGTGAACCAGATCCCGATGTCCGGCGGCAATGCGGGCGCGAAGCTGCGGAACGGGTAGGACGCCCAGTCCGCGTGCGCGCGGACGGGCGCACCATCTGGCAATCGCCACATTCATCCCGATATAAAGCGGAACCCCGCACCATGAGGATCTTGTGACCCAATCGACCAAGCCATCGCCCCCCGTTGCGCCGCGCCGGCCGCATTCCTTCACCACCCACGGCATCACGGTGACCGACGACTATGCGTGGATCAAGGATCCGAAATGGCAGGAGGTGCTGCGCGATCCCTTGATCCTCGATCCTGATATCAGGACCTATCTCGAAGCCGAGAACGGCTACACCGAGAGCCTGCTCGGCCATACCGACGGCTTGCAGAAGCAACTGGTCAAGGAGATGCGCGGACGGATCAAGGAGGATGATTCCAGCGTGCCGTCGCCGGACGGCCCGTTCGCCTATTTCAGGAAATTCCGCGAAGGCGGCCAACATGAGCTGTTCGCCCGCACGCCGCGCGACGGCGGCGAGGCGCATGTCGTGCTGGACGGCGACGCGCTGGCGAAGGACCATAAATATTTCAAGTTCGGCAGCAGCCGGCATTCCAATGACCACCGCCTGCACGCCTGGAGTGCCGATACCAAGGGTTCGGAGTATTTTTCGATCCGCGTGCGCGACTGGGCGACCGGTGGCGATCTCGACGATCTCGTCGAGGAGACCGACGGCGGCGTGGTCTGGGCCGCGGATTCCAAGAGCTTCTTCTACGTCAAGCTCGACGACAATCACCGCCCGATGCAGGTGTGGCGGCACAGGCTCGGCACCAAGCAGGCCGACGACATCCTGATCTATGAGGAGCAGGATGCCGGCTGGTTCACCCATCTGCACGAGAGCGCCAGCGGCCGCTTCTGCGTGATCGCCGGGGGCGACCACGAGACCTCGGAGCAGCGGCTGATCGATCTCGCCAATCCCGACGCGCCGCCGCGCCTCGTCGCGGCGCGCGAGGAAGGCGTGCAATATTCGATCGCCGACCGCGGCGACGAGCTGTTCATCCTGACCAATGCCGACGACGCCATCGACTTCAAGGTCGTCACCGCGCCGCTCGCCGCGCCCGCGCGTGCCAACTGGCGCGACCTGATCCCGTATCGCGAGGGCGTCTATGTGCTCGACGTCGAGCTCTATGCCGGCCACATGGTGCGCTTGGAGCGCGCCAACGCGCTGCCGGCGATCATCATCCGCGACCTCAGGAGCGGCGAAGAGCACGCGATCGCCTTCGATGAGGCGGCTTATTCGCTCGACACCATGGGCGGCTACGAGTTCGAGACCACGAATCTGCGCTTCGCCTATTCATCGATGACGACGCCGTCGGAGGTCTATGACTACGACATGGCGACGCGGACCCGTGTCTTGCGCAAGCGCCAGGAGATTCCGTCCGGCCACAACCCGGCTGACTACGTCACCACGCGCATCATGGCGACCTCGCATGACGGCGCGCAGGTGCCGGTGTCGATCCTGCATCGCAAGGATTTCGTGCGCGACGGCAAGGCGCCGCTGCTGCTCTATGGCTACGGCTCCTACGGCATGGCGATGCCGGCCTCGTTCGCGGCCAACCGGCTGTCGCTGGTCGACCGCGGCTTCGTCTATGCGATCGCTCATATCCGCGGCGGCGCCGACAAGGGCTGGGGCTGGTATCTCGACGGCAAGCGCGAGAAGAAGACCAACACGTTCGACGATTTTGCCGCGGCCGGCCGGGCGCTGATCGAGACGAAATATACGGGCGAAAAACGCATCGTCGGCCATGGCGGCTCGGCGGGCGGCATGTTGATGGGCGCCGTCGCCAACCGCGCCGGCGAGCTGTTCGCCGGCATCGTCGCCGAAGTGCCGTTCGTCGACGTGCTCAACACCATGCTCGACGACACCTTGCCGCTGACGCCGCCGGAATGGCCGGAATGGGGCAACCCGATCGAGAGCGCGAAGGATTTCCGCACCATCCTGTCCTATTCGCCCTATGACAACGTCGCGGCCAAGGACTATCCGGCGATCCTCGCGATGGGCGGGCTCACCGATCCGCGCGTGACCTACTGGGAACCGGCGAAATGGATCGCCCGGCTGCGCGCCACGATGCGCGGCGGCGGCCCGGTGCTGCTGCGCACCAACATGGGCGCCGGCCACGGCGGCGCCTCCGGCCGCTTCAACCGCCTCGACGAAGTCGCGATCGTCTATGCGTTTGCGTTGTGGGCGGTGGGGATGGCTGAGAAGGCGGAGGTGTAAGGCACCTTAGCCCGGCTACCCCCCCATCGTCGTCCTGGCGAAAGCCAGGACCCATACCGCGTGATCTTTCGAGCAAGGAAGTCGCAGTACCACGGCACATCCGGTCTTCGCCAAACTTCTCCCTGTGCTTATGGGTCCCGGCCTTCGCCGGGACGACGGCGGAATGCGCGGCGATCGCTCGTCGACAGCGACGGGGAATGTGGGGTGAGACCTACCGCCCCTTCGCCTTCCGCCAGACCGCAAAATCCTGCAGCGTCTGCTCGTCCGTCGCGGGATAAAGACCGAAGATGCCGCGGCCGTTCTGGACCTGCTCGGTGACGAAATCCTCGAACGCGGTCATCTCGAAGGTCTCGTCCGCGATCTCGTCGGCGAGGTGGGCCGGGATCACGATGACGCCGTCGCTATCACCGAGAATCACGTCACCGGGAAACACTGGCGCGTCGCCGCAGCCGATCGGAACGTTGATCTCGATCGCCTGATGCAAGGTGAGATTGGTCGGCGCGCTCGGCCGGTGATGAAACGCCGGGAAGCCGAGCCGCGCGATCTCGGCCGAGTCGCGGAAGCCGCCGTCGGTGACGACGCCGGCGCAGCCGCGCTTCATCAGCCGCGTCACCAGGATCGCACCGGCCGACGCCGCGCGCGCATCCTTGCGGCTGTCCATCACCAGCACCGCGCCCACGGGACAATCCTCGATCGCCTTGCGCTGCGGATGCGCACGATCGCGGAATACCTCGATCGTGTTGAGATCCTCCCGCGCCGGCATGTAGCGCAGCGTGAAGGCCTCGCCGACCATGGTCGGCTGATCCGCGCTCAGGGGATGCACATCCTGGATCATCTGGATGCGGAAGCCGCGCTTGAACAGCGCGGTGGCAACGGTGGCGGTGGAGACGGATTTCAGCTTGTTGCGGGTGGTGTCGCTGAGTTTGGGCATGGCTACGTTGCTCTCTCTTCTTTCGTCATTCCGGGATGGCCCGCAGGGCCAGGCCCGGAATCCATCAGGCCGCATAGCTTGAGGAGAAATGGATTCCGGGCTCGCGCTTCGCGCGCCCCGGAATGACAGGGACTAGTAAATCGACGGCTCGCCCACCGGCTTGCCGAAACCGGTCTCGAGGAAATCGAAGTCGCAGCCTTCATTGGCCTGCTTGATGTGCTTCGAGAACATCCAGCCATAGCCGCGCTCGAAGCGCTTTTCGGGCTGCTTCCATTCGGCACGGCGCTTCACCAATTCCGCCTCCGGCACATCGAGATCGATGGTGCGCGCGGCGACGTCGAGCGTGATGCGGTCGCCGTTCCGAACCAGCGCCAGCGGGCCGCCGATAAAGGATTCCGGCGAGACGTGCAGGATGCAGGCGCCGTAGCTGGTGCCGCTCATCCGCGCATCCGACAGCCGCACCATGTCGCGCACGCCCTGCTTCACGAGCTTGGTCGGGATCGGCAGCATACCCCATTCCGGCATGCCCGGGCCGCCCTGCGGGCCGGCATTGCGCAGGATCAGCACATGATCGGCGGTGACGTCGAGATCGGGATCGTCGACTGCCTTCTTCATCGACGGATAATCGTCGAACACCAGCGCAGGCCCGGTGTGCTTGAGGAAGCGCGGATCGCAGGCTGACGGCTTGATCACGCAGCCGTCGGGCGCGAGATTGCCCTTCAGCACGGCCAGCGCGCCTTCCCTGTAGATCGGGTTGTCGACGGTGCGGATGACGTCGTCATTGTGGACTTCGGCGCCCGCGATGTTCTCGCCGAGCGTCCTGCCCGTGACGGTGATGCAATCGAGATGCAGATGCGGCCTGATGCGGTTCATCAGGCCGGGCAACCCGCCGGCGTAGAAGAAATCTTCCATCAGATAGAGGTCGCCGCTCGGCCGCACGTTGGCGATGACCGGCACCTTGCGGCTCGCGATCTCGAAATCATCGAGCGAGATGTCCTGGCCGGCGCGGCGCGCCTGCGCAATCAGGTGGATGATCGCATTGGTCGAGCAGCCCATCGCCATCGCGACCGCGATCGCGTTCTCGAAGGCTTTTCGGGTCTGGATCTGCTGCGGGGTCAGATCCTCCCACACCATCTCGACGATGCGGCGGCCAGCCTCCGAGCTCATGCGGATATGGTTGGCATCGGCCGCGGGGATCGACGAAGCGCCGGGCAATGTCATGCCGATGGCTTCGGCGATCGCGGTCATCGTCGACGCCGTGCCCATCGTCATGCAGGTGCCGTAGCTGCGGGCGATGCCCGCTTCCATGTCGACCCAGTCCTTGTCGGAGATTTTTCCGGCGCGGCGCTCGTCCCAATATTTCCAGGCATCCGAGCCGGAGCCCAGCGTCTTGCCCTTCCAATTGCCGCGCAGCATCGGACCGGCCGGCAGGTAGATCGCCGGCAGATTCATGCTGGTGGCCCCGAGCAGCAGGCCGGGCGTGGTCTTGTCGCAGCCGCCCATCAGCACCACACCGTCGACCGGATGGCCACGCAGCAATTCCTCGGCATCCATCGCCAGCATGTTGCGGTAGAGCATCGTGGTCGGCTTCAGCAGCGATTCCGACAGCGACAGCGCCGGCAGCTCGAGCGGAAAGCCGCCGGCCATCAGCACGCCGCGCTTGACGTCGTCGACCCGGCTCTTGAAGTGCATGTGGCAGGGCTGCGCATCCGACCAGGTGTTGATGATCGCGATCACCGGCCGGTCGCGCCACTCCTCCGGCGCGTAGCCCATCTGCATCGCGCGCGATCTGTGGCCGAAGGCGCGCAGGTCGTCGGGCGCAAACCAGCGCGCGCTGCGCAATTGATCGGGAGTCTTGTTCTTTGTCGTCATCGCCATGTACTTCGATATTGCGGGGTCTCGACGTTGCTCGCACGCGCGCGGCCCCCGGCGCGTATGCCCTGCGCCACGCATATACAGGATTTCCTGACATGTCGTCCCGCGCCCGGCGCAGACGTGCCGTTCGCCGGGCGTGCACCGCGCAGCCTCCGCAGCGCGGAAGCCGGAGCGTAGGCCGGCCTTGACCAGCCTCGGCTTACTTCTGCTGCGCCGTCATCACGATGCGGACCAGATCGGCGGCATTGCGCGCACCGAGCTTCTTCATGATGTTGGCGCGGTGATCCTCGATCGTGCGCGGGCTGATCCCGAGGTGGCGCCCGGCCTCCTTGTTGGAGGCGCCCGCCGTGAATTGCTCGAGCACCTCGCGTTCGCGGCGGGTCAGCGGCTCCCGCCCCGGGAAATGCAGCGTCGCGATGCGCGACGCCGAAGTCTCGGCCTGGCGCCTCGTATAGGCGTCGATCGCCTCATTCAGGCGGCTGACGATCTCGTTGCCGCGGAACGGTTTCTCGATGAAGTCGAGCGCGCCGTTCTTGATGGCGCTGACCGCCATCGCGATGTCGCCCTGGCCCGAGATCATGAAGATCGGCGCCGGATAATCCTCGCCGTGCAACTCCCGCAGGATATCGAGGCCGGATTTGCCGGGGATATGCACGTCGAGCAGGATGCAGGCCGGCGTCCTGCTGCGCGCCACCGCGAGCAGCGCGGCGCCGTCCGCAAAGCAGATCACCTTGTAACCGGCGGTCGACAGGACCACGGAAAGCGTCTCACGAACGGCGGGGTCGTCGTCGACTACGAAAATTTCCCCGCGAGGAGCGCCATTCTCAACCATATGCATCGTCCATCAGTGGTGAAATGTGCCGCCCAGACTGCACAAGACCTAACTCGACCATCTCGATCAATGGACCAGTATTTGTACGGGACGTCCGCTTAACGCACAAGTAGCACCACAGTCCCTAAAAGTGACGGCAGTGGAGAAACATGCATGGAAAATGCAGCGGCGGACAGCGTTGCGGTGTGCCTGGACGAGGACAGCGATCCCTACCGCCTGATCGTGACGGACCTGGTCGCGCTGATCGGCCATGTCCAGGCGAGCCTGCGGCTGATCGAGGCGGCGATCGCCCGGGAGGCATTTCTGGCCGAGCAGGACGCCGCCGCCAATGTCTTCGTGCTCGACGACGTCACCCCGCGCTACGCGGCGGCCTCCACGGCCCTGAAGGCCTGCGACACCGGCCTCGGCATGGCGCTCGATCGGCTGCGCGAGCCAGACGCCCCGGCGCGTTTCCTGAACTGACCAGCCGGACCGGCCAGCGCCGAGTTCGGCGACATCATGCAGATTGTGCCTGCGAGCCCCAACTCTCGAGGCAACGACCCGTTCCAGGTTCGGATTGGCGGCCGACGTTGCCCTAACCAGCCGGGGCAAGCCTTCCTGCTATCAGGCCCTGACCCGCTCGTCGTCGGCGCCTGAGCGCCGCTTGCTCGGCTTGCCCTTGAGGAAGCTGATGTCCATCTCGGTGCCGTTGACGCGGACCAGTTCGCAGCGGCGATAGGCGAGCCCGGTCGAGGACAGCAGCAGGAAGAACTCCTTCAGGTTGAGCCCCTGAATGGAACCTTCGACGGTCAATGCCGCGTCATTGTCGGAGATGGCGTTGAGCTGACAGTCGCGCCGCCAGGTGCCGTCGATGGCCATGATGCAGACATCGACGCCCCGGCTGAAGGTGACCCGCTCGATGGATTTGCCGTCGTCCGTCATCGTTCAGTATCCGACCGCCATGGCAGGCCGCGGCATCGCAAGCGGCGCCCGCACTCCGCTCGGCCGGTACAGGCCACGCCGCTCGGGAAGCGGCTTGAACGTGTCGGTCAGGCCGACCACGGTTTCAGCGGCGCCGAGCACCAGGAAGCCGTCGGCCTCCATCAACCGGGCGAGACGGTTGAAGATGTTGATCTTGGTGTCCTGGTCGAAATAGATCAGCACGTTGCGGCAGAAGATCACGTCGAAGGTGCCGAGCTGGGAGAAATCGTGCAGCAGATTGAGCTGACGGTGCTGCACCATCGCGCGCAACTCGGGACTGACCTGCCAGAATTCACCCGACTGCTTGAAATACTTGACCAGCAGTTGAATCGGCAGCCCGCGTTGTACCTCGAACTGGCTGTAGATGCCGGCCTTCGACTTCTCCAGCACCTCCTGCGACAGATCGGTCGCGACGATCTCGACCCGCCATCCGGCCAGCGCCGCGCCCATCTCCTTGAGGCACATCGCCAGCGAATAGGGTTCCTGGCCGGTCGAGCCGGCGGCGCACCAGATCCGGACGCTGCGGCGCGCAGCCCGCGCCTTCAATATATCGGGCATGATGGTGTCGCGGAAATGGTCGAACGGCACCTTGTCGCGGAAGAAGAACGTTTCGTTGGTGGTCATGGCCTCGACCACCTGGACGGTGTGGGTCGACGAGCCGGCCTTGATCTTGGCGACCAGGTCGGGGATGCCGGACAGGCCGCATTTGCGCGCCAGCGGCAGCAGGCGGCTCTCGATCAGATATTGCTTGTCCGCGGACAGATCGAGACCGGAATGGTCCTTCAGGAGCTTACGCAGATACTCATAGTCGGGGGGCGTCACGGGAGCCTCGCAAAGGCAAAGGGTGAAACTGGGTGTCAGGCTTCGGCGGACGCATCGAGCGCCAGCAGACCCACTTCCTGGAATTTCGCGATCACGATGTCCTTGTCGAACGGCTTCATGATGTATTCGTTGGCGCCGGCATGCAGCGCCCGCGAGATATGGTCGATGCCGTTCTCGGTGGTGCAGAACACCACTTTCGGCACGTCACCGCCCGCCATGCGGCGGAGCTGCACGAGGAACTCGAAGCCGTCCATCACGGGCATGTTCCAGTCGAGCAGCACCGCGTCCGGCATCGCCTGCTTGCAGGCCTCGAGCGCGACCGCGCCGTCCTCCGCCTCGACGACGGTGAACTCCATTCCTTCGAGGATACGGCGCGCGATCTTTCGCACCACTCCGGAATCATCGACGACAAGACATGTCTTCATGTGTTGGCCTCCTTGTAGAATCCGCCGTCTCCGCGGCGGAGCGTTACGCTGCAGCAGCTGTTCTGGGCACCAGTTCAAGCACGCGATCGACATCGAGTACGACCATGAGCTGGCCGTCGAGGCGATGGACGCCGCCGGCGAGCTTGGCCATGCGGGGATCGAGATTGACCGGGTTGTCCTCTCGGCTGTCGTCGGGCAGCCGCAGCACCTCGCCGATCTGGTCGATCAGGAGGCCATAGGATTCGCCGCGCTGGTCGACGCCGACCGCCATCGGCTTGCCGTCGTCGGCCTTCGGCAGCCCGAGCCGGGCGCGCATGTCGACCACGGTGACGATGCGGCCGCGCAAATTGAGCACGCCGGCGATCTCGCTGGAGGCCAGCGGCACCCGCGTCAGCCGCTCCGGCATGAACACATCCTGCACCCGCGAGATCGGCAGCCCGAACAGCTGCCCGCCGATCACAGCGGTGACGTACTCGGCCATCGCGCCTTCACTGGTCTCGGTCTTGGTCATCAATGCTGTTTCCTTCAAGCGGCGCGCCGCAACTCTGCGGTCTGCTCTTTCAGCGCCGCGATCAGCCCGGGACGGTCGAACTTGGCGACATAGTCGTGGAAGCCGGCTTGCCGGCCGCGCTCGATTGCCGCCGGCGACACCATCGCCGACAGCGCGATGATCGGCAGCTGGTTCAGATTGTGGTCAGACCGGATGTTCTCGGCGAACTCGAAGCCGTTCATCTCGGGCATCTCGATGTCGGTCAGCACGACGTCGAAGGCCTGCCCCGAGCGCAGTGCGGCGAGTCCCTCCTGCGCGCCGCCCGCGGTCCGCACCTTGTAGCCGGCAGCCTTCAGCACCGGCGCCAGCATGTTGCGGAAGAATGCGCTGTCGTCGACCAGCAGCACCGACTGCGCGCTGGCCGACGGACGCATCTCCTTGCGCGAGAACCAGTCGGCGAACGCCATCGGCAGGAAGTGGCCGACGTCGATCACCTCGGTGGCCTGGCCCTTGATCACGGCCGAGCCCAGAATGCCGTCCTGGCTGCCCGCGACCTCGATGTTGAGCTTTTCCTCGACGATGTCGATGATCTCGTCGACCACGAGCCCCATCGAGCGGCCGTCGTCGGCGAACACCAGGATCGGCTGCGACCCCTGCGCCTGCACCTCGACGCCGGCCATCTGCACCAGCGGCATCAGCTGCTCGCGGTACTGCACCATGTAGCGGCCGTTCGAGAGCTCGATCTTGTCGGTTGCGATCTCCTCCAGCCGCGTGACGAGGCCGAGCGGCACCGCCTTGGGCTGCGAGGAGCCGGCGCGGAACACCAACAGCGAGGTCAGCTGCTCGCCGCTCGCGGCATGGGCGCTCGCATTGTCGTCGGCCATGTCATGGGCCGAGGAGCCGGAGGCGCCCAAGGCTTTCGCGATGCCGTTGGGGTCGATGATCATGATCACGGCGCCATCGCCCAAAATGGTGTTGCCGGAGAACATGTCGATGTGCCGCAGTTTTGTGGACATCGGCTTGACCACGATCTCCTCGGTGTGGAACACGCCGTCGACCACGATGCCGAAGGTCTGGCTGCCGACCTGCGTCACCACGATGAAGCCGTTCTCGGCATCGCTGGTGGTGGTGGCGCCGTCGTCGATCCTCAGCAGCTTCTTGAGATGGATCAGCGGCAGCAGCTTGTTGCGCAGCCGCAAGACCGCGGTGTCCTTGATCCGCTCGATGCGGTGCTCGGAGTTGGCGCGGGCCCGCACCAGCTCGACCACGGACAGTTGCGGAATGGCAAAACGGTCGCCGCCGGCTTCCACGATCAGGGCGGAGACGATCGCCAAGGTCAGCGGGATCTTGATGGTGACACTGGCGCCCTCGCCGGCCACGCTCTTGATGTCGATGGTGCCGCCGATCTGGTCGATATTGGTTCGCACCACGTCCATGCCGACGCCGCGGCCGGACACCGAGGTCACCTGCGCCGCGGTCGAGAAGCCCGGCGCGAAGATGAACTTGTGGATCTGGGCCTCGGTCATCTTCTCCAGTTCAGCCTCGGTGACGAGACCGTTCTGGAGCGCCTTGGCCTTGATCCGCTCGGTGTTGAGCCCGCGGCCATTGTCGGCGATGCAGATGATGATGTGGCCGCCTTCGTGATAGGCACTGAGGCGGATGGTGCCCTGCTCCGGCTTGCCGGCGGCGAGGCGCTCGGCGGTGGTCTCCAGCCCGTGATCGGCGGAGTTGCGCACCATGTGCGTCAGCGGATCCTTGATCAGGTCGAGCACCTGGCGGTCGAGCTCGGTGTCGGCGCCGTGCATCTCGAGCTCGATCTGCTTGCCGAGTTCGCCGGAGAGGTCGCGGACGATGCGCGGCAGCTTCTGCCAGGCATTGCCGATCGGCTGCATCCGCGTCTTCATGACGCCTTCCTGCAGCTCGGCAGTGACGTTGGAGAGCCGCTGCAACGGCACCTTGAACTCGGTGTCCTCGTTGCGGCGCGAGATCTCCAAGAGCTGGTTGCGGGTCAAGACCAGCTCGGAGACCATGGTCATCAGGTGTTCGAGGGTGTCGACGTTGACCCGGATCGACTGGTTGGCGATCTTGTCGCCTTCCTGGACGTCTTCGGCGGCGGCCTTGCGCGCCGGCTTCTTCGCAGCTTCAGCCGGCTCGGCGGCGGGGGCTGCGGCAACGACCTTCGCGGCAGGCGCCGGCGCAGGTGCGGCCACTTCGGTCTCGGTCTCGCGGAAGGCGCGCTCGAGCTCGTCGAGCGAGACCTCGCCCGGACGCAAGGGGCGCTCCAGCGTCTGCACCACCAGCGTGCCTTCGGCCATATCCGCCTGCACCGACGGCGCTTCGACCACCGGCACATCTTCTTCGGCAGCGGCATCACCGGCGGCCATTGCCGCCATGCCGCGCTCGACCATCGCTTCCAACTGATCGATCAGATCGCGGTCGTTGCCTTCGGGCTCGGCCTCGGTCGCCTCGAGGCCGGCCAATATCTCCTTGATGCGGTCGATCGAGGACAGGATCAGCGTCACCGCTTCCGCTCTCACCGGCATGCCGTCGCGGAATTTGCCCATCAGGGTCTCGCCGGCATGCGCCAGCGCTTCCAGCCGCGGCAGCCCGAGGAAGCCGCAGGTCCCCTTGATCGTGTGCACAAGGCGGAAAATGTTGTCCAGGATCTTCGCGTTGTTCGGATCCTGCTCGAACTGCACCAGCTGGTTGTCGACCGTATCCAGGCTCTCGCTGCTCTCCGTCAGGAACTCGCGCAACAGATCGTCCATGGATAGGCCCCCTCAAGGTGCTGCGGAACGCTCGCATCGCATCGATAACTTGGCGGGCTTCACAGCGACGTTAATTTTGCCGTCCGTGCAAATACGGACGAGGAGTCCCGCGATGCATCGCAACGTCACGGCCGGTCTCGCACGGGCAGGCCTTACCACCCGAACGGGAAAGAGGCCGTTCCACCGGTCGTCGCAATTTGAATCAAATGGAATCGCAGAGCCGCTAAGCCGAGCGAAACACTCGCGCCACGGCATCGGCCTGCATCAAAGCCCGATCGCCCTTTGGTTGAAGTCCGCGGACCGGTCGATCACGCGCAAAGCAAAGGCGGCGGGGTTGCCCCCGCCGCCTCGATATCAGTTGTCTGTTGCGGCTACGCTTAGCGGAGCAGCTGCAGCACGCTCTGCTGCGACTGGTTGGCCAGCGCCAGCGCGGACACCGCGATCGACTGGCGGGTCGACAGCGCCTGGCTGTTGGCCGCTTCCTCGTTGGTGTCGGCCAGCGTCAGGTTGGACGAACCGGTCTGCAGCACGTTGATCAGGTTCTTCGAGAAGTCCTGGCGGATCTGCACGATCGACAGGTTCGAACCGAGGGTCGAAGCCTGGGTGCGCAGCAGGCCGCTCGCGCTGTTCAGCGTCTTCAGCGTGGCGTTGGCCGAAGCGTTGTCGATGAAGTCCGTGCCGGCGGTCAACTTGGTGAGGTTGAGGCCGGAGGCGTTGAAGGTCACGCCCTGGATCTTCAGCGTCGAGGTGCCCGTCTCGTTGAAGGTCAGCTTGAGCTGATCGCCGTTGAGCAGGTTGATGCCGTTGTACGAGGCATCCTGGGCGGTCGTGGTGATCTGGTCCAGGATGTTGTTGTACTGGCTGACCAGGTTGGCGCGGTTCGCCAGCCCGTTCGGATCCTGCACCGGGGCGCTGCCCGTCAGACCGTTGAACAGCTTGCCTGAACCGGCTGCCGTGCCACCGATCGTGCCGATCGTCGACGAAGCAGCATCGTTGGTGGTGCTGATGGTGAGCGCACCGCCCGCGCTGAGCGAGGCCTGCAGGTTATTGGCTGCCAGCGCGGTGTTCAGATCGTTGAGGGACTTCACCTGGCCGGCGCCGCTGCCAAACGTGATGTTGGTGGCGGTGCCGTTGCCGGTCGGGTTGATCGTCAGCGTCAGGCCATCGAGCGGTGACGGCGTTGCCACGGTGCGGGCCTTGGTGGTGGCCGTAAGACCAAAGGCGGCCAGCCCCGAACCGGAGATGTTGAGATCCTGGTTGATGCCAGTGCTGATCTGGAGCGCGCCGGCCGACACGGTGGAGGCGGTGGCCGCGCCCGTGATGCCGTCGATCGCGGTGAGCAGGTCGCCGACCGTCAGGTTGCTGCCGGTGCCGGTGCCGAGGGTCACGTTGCCGGACGCATCGGTCGTCGAGGTGGTCTGCGAGGTCGAGAACGTGATCGACTTGCCATTGACGCTGATCGTTCCGGTCGGGGTCGCCGCCAGCGTATCGGAGTTGGCCGCGCTGACGAGCTTGGTGGCGGCCGTGATCGGCGCCGGCGTCGTGAGGTTATTGTTGACGACCGTGCCGGCGAGAATGGCGTTGCTGTAGGTCGCGGTGCCGCGGATATCGGCGGCGGTGGCACCGGTGATCGTGGCGGTCGTCACCTGCGATTTCTGCGAATAGCCGACGGCAGCCTGCAGGGCCTGGTTGGCGACCGACTTGGCGCTGTCGACGAGCTTCTGCAGCGAGGTGATGCCAGTGTTGGCGGCCTGCAGCACCTGCACGCCGTTGCCGATGCCGTCCAGCAGATTGTTGATGTCGCTGGCGCGGTTGTCGAGCGACTGCGCCGTGAAGAAGTTGGTCGGGTTGTCGAGCGCAGTGTTGACCTTCTTGCCGGTGGACAAGCGGTTCTGCGTGGTGGCGAGCAGATCGGCCGTCGACTGCAGCGAAAGCAGGTTCTGACGGACCGATGACGAAAGGACGATGCCGGACATACTGGTACCCTTCTGGATGAACACGATTGACGCGACGCCGTAAATTTCGCACGGCGACCGGTGCCACACTGGTCCGTCCGCGCTACCCGTTCGTTAAAGGGCTGCTCCGTACAAATACCCAGAACGGCCCTTGCCGGTAATTCTACGGCCGCCGCGCAGACGCGCGGCCCAGCCGACTTTGTCCGTCGTCGGATCGACGACGTGACGGTGAATTTGTCTCCGCATTTGCAGGACTTGCCGCATGCTCACGCTGCCGGCTGGCGGCTTCGAAACCCGGAATTGCAATCGTCGAAGACACGCGCCTGGTCTGCATCAGAGTTAATGGAAATCAATAAATGCGAGACAATGTCGCAACCGTACCGGCCGGATTGCGTGTCGTACGAATCGCTTCGATCGCCGCACGGACCGGCGTGATGCCGACCGTCTGCCCCCTAGAGGGTATAAGGTTCGCACTACAACCCTTGTGCTATTGGACAGGCAAGCTATGGTCGCACTCAACACGCCAAGAGTAGGTGATGCGAGACTGTAGTGCTCCCGCCCTCGGCAGGAGCTCCAATGTCCGCGGTAACGCGCCCGCCCAATCGTCTGTTGCAAGCACTTCCCTCCGCGGAATACGCGCAACTTCATCCTCTTCTGGAAACCGTCGAATTGACCAAGGAGACGGCGCTGGCCGATGCCGGCGCGCCGGTGCAGCGGGTTTATTTTCCGCACGCCGGCGTGGTCTCGATGATGGTCAATCTGTCCGACGGGCAATCGGTTGAGATTGCAACCATCGGTCGTGACGGTATCGTCGGTGCATCCGCCGCCCTGCACGAGCGGCCGCCGCTCGCCGACGCCATTGTCGTCGTGCCGGGCACGGCATCGGTGATGCGGGCGGAGGATTTCCGTGAGGCAGCCAATCGCAGTGCAGAATTCCGCACCCTGGTTGCGCTCTATGAGCAGGCGCTGATGGCGCAGACGCAACAATCCGTCGCCTGCAACGTCTCGCATCCGGTGGAGGCGCGGCTGTCACGCTGGCTGCTGCGCGCACGCGACCTGTGCGGCAGCGAGGCGTTGCCGCTGACCCAGGAGATGCTGGCGCAGATGATCGGCGTCCGGCGCAATGCGGTCTCGATCGTCGCACACGGGTTTCAGCAGGCCGGCATCCTGCGTTACAGCCGCGGCCATATCGAAATCACCGATATCGACGGCCTACGGAAGGCGGCGTGTGAATGCTATGCCACGGTCAAGGCGCACACCACACAGTTGATCGGGCCGGAAGACTGAACGGAACACAAACGCGCGTGTTCTGCGATAGGTGTATCTATTGGAACCAGGACGTGCTTCCATTGGAACCCAGTCACGCCCGAATAAGTTGCATGAACGACAGGCCACAGGCATCGGCCATTGGTGCCCAGAGACAAACTTTGCCGGCAGGCAGGAGGTTGCTTTGGATACGGTTCCGCGATCGCCTAACGGCTTCCTGTCCTCGCTGTCGGCGAGCGACTTTGACCTGATCCGGCCGCATCTGCGGACGGTCGACCTTGCAGCCGATTCGGTCCTGACCGAGACCGACGAGATGCTCACGCGGACTTACATGCCGCACAAGGGCGTGATCTCGCTGGTGGTCAAGCTGGCACGGGGCGAGCGCGTCCAGGTCGCAATGGTCGGCCGCGACAGCATCTTTGGCGCATTTGCTCCGCTCGTCGAGAGCCGTGTCTTGAACAATGCCACGGTGCTGGTGCCCGGCCGCGCCTCAACGGTCGAGCTCGAACCGTTCCGCGCGGCTGCCGGCCAGAGCCCGACGCTTCGTACCATGCTGCTCCGGCACGGGCTCGCCGTCTATGCCCAGATCCAGCAGACGGCGGGCTGCAACGCCGCGCATACCGTGGAGTCGCGGCTGGCGCGATGCCTGCTGCACATGCGCGATCTCTCGGGCAGCAACAAGATCATCCTGACACAGGAGGCGATGGCACAGATGATCGGCGCGCGCCGCAACAGCGTGTCGCTGGTCGCGCATACCTTGCAACAGGCGAGGTTCATTCACTACAGCCGCGGCCACATCGAGATCACCAACCCGGACGGCCTGATCAGGACCGCGTGCGAATGCTACGCCGCGGTCAAGGCACAGTATGCCGGGCTGCTGAGTTGTGTGGAAACCAGCGGCTAGGGTTTCGATTCGAGCGGTCACCGCTTCGCTCGAAAGCGCGCGCTCCGTCGCGCAAGCCGTACTTCTACGGCGTGGGATTTTCACCGTCGGATAACGCTGCTTCCGCAAAGTCGCGTGGACGCACGGGGGAGCCGATGTTCACGTACGAGACGACCGACCGGAAGGAAGCCCGGCGCTTCCGTATGGCCCAGTTCAACGGCCGGCCTGCTACGATCAGGTCCGCCGGTGCGACGGTCACCGGACGGGTGCGCGCGATCGTCGAAAGCAACGCCGGCGCGACGGCAGCATGGGTGGTCACGATCGTTCCGGACGAGCCGAAGACGGCCGCCCGCGCCGCGCGGCGCGCGCCGCGGCTGCGCTTTGCCACGGAAGACGATGTCTGAGAACCGGGTCTCCGCTCAGGCGGAATGCAATAGCGCCTTGCGGACCAGATCTGCGGTGTTGCGCGCACCGAGCTTACGCATGGCCTCGGCACGATGGCTCTCGAACGTGCGCGGGCTGATGTTCATCCGTAGCGCGCCCTGCTTGTTGGAATAGCCGTCGCTGATCAGGCTGAGCACCTCACGCTCGCGCTTGGTCAACGGCTTGCGGCCGGCCTCCGGTGCGAACATGACATCGGGTGATCGGGCAGCTGCCGGCTTGTCATCACCCGGCGATCTAACGTCGCCGGCCGGAACGGCATTCGGATAGAGATCCGAAATCTGCTTCAGCATCGCAGACACCCGCTCGGTCTGCTCGAGCGCGTTCTCGATCACCTGGCGCAGATAGACCCCGTTGCCGGGCGCCTGCGCGAACTGCTGACTGTGCTGTTTGAGCTCGTTCATATAGAGCAGCAGCGCCGTCACCGGGCCATTGAACTGCCGGACGATCGCCGCGCTGGCCTCCCCGGTCGCCTGCGATCGTGGCGGTGCGGCCCCCTGAAGCTCAAGCGGCTGCGTCTCGAGCGTCGCGGTTCCACCCGGCCATGCCGGAAGGCGCGCCTCGGCTCGATTGTCATGTTGCGTCATAAGTATGGTTTACCGAAGGTGAACTTGTGGCCGCGTTAACACGGGACTCCGTAAAACTACGGGTGACGCAACTGTGACCTCGGGCCCCGACCTGCCAAGCAGGCGCAGATTACCGCTGATTTGGCAATGAATGTCGCATATTTGAGTCGAATGACAGTATTCTTACGGGACGGCAGGCCGCCTGTGCCTCCATATCCCTGCTGGTGGGAAGTTAAGGGCTCCGCGGGCGCATCCGCGTCCCGCGTTTCGGGCTGCACGAGCCAGGCTCCGCGCCGTCCCCCGGACGTCAGGAGCGGCGGAGCCGCAGGAATTTCTGCAGGAACCGCCCCGAAATAACGAACCTGAACCACCAATACGCCATTCGCCGGGTCGACATTGATCTCCCCTCCGGGCATCGGGATCGCATCGGCTTACCGCACGCCGGGACGCGTTCGTATGAGGCGGATCACATCGGCCCAAGGGGCGGCGCGTGCGTGGGCGTCGGGTCAGGCGAATGTCAATTTACAGCTCGGTCCGGCGCCGCGATGATCACAGCCTCTCGACCAACAACAAACGGGCGCGACAATGAAGCGAGGGCGGAGCGGGCCGATTGGATCCCGGATGACGATCGCGACGCTGGCCGCGGCGCTGCTGTTCGGCGCCGCTGCACAGGCCCAGACCACGCGGACCGGCGACGCAGCGCCGCCACAAGACAACGCGATCATGGTCAGCATCTTCTTCAAGCATGATCAGTCACGCCCGCTCGCCGAACTCAATGCGCAGCTCGAGCGGCAGGGCTTCTACAAGGCGTTTCCGCCGGAAGGTGTCGAGGTGGTCAGCTGGTACGTGATGATGGGCATCGGCCAGGTCGTGACCCTGCGACTGCCGCCGTCGCGGCTGCGCGAAGTCAACCGCGTGATCGAGAACAGTGCCTGGGGCGCCTATCGCACCGAGTTCTATCCGACCTACGACTACAAGGCGGTCGGGGCCGACAAGCACGATAGGGCAAAGTGATGCGGCATGGGTCCGCAAGAGACTTGCCGCCCCATTGGTATCGCTATTTGCTCGCCGCGTTGATCGCGTGGTGTGTGCTCGCTGGCAGACCAGTGCATGCGACCGACGACGGCGTGAGCGAACGCGCTGCGCTTTACGAGGAATCCAGCACCGATCCAACCGGCCAAAGGCTCGTCGGTTCGGCGGTCTGGCGGGTCGATCCAGCCAAATCAGACACGCAAGCCGGCGACGTCACCGTGCGCGCGATCGCCGAATTTCCCGGCAAATTCCGTTTATGCATCTCGCTCGGTCGCAACTCCGACCCGACCTTGCCGGCGAATTACCTGTTCCGGCTGACTTTTGTCCCCTCGCCCGGCTTCAGTGGGCGCGCAATCATTCACCTCCCGGGCATGCTGATGAAGTCTGGCGAACAGGCGCGCGGCACGCCGCTGCAGGCGCTCGCGGCCAAGGTGGTCGACAACATCTTTCTGGTGGCGCTGTCGAACGTCGATGCCCAGCGTAACGCCAACACGCTGCTGCTGAAGGAGCGATCGTGGTTCGATATCCCGGTGATTTACGCCGACCAGCGACGCGCGATCATCGCCATCGAGAAGGGGATGTCAGGACAAAAGGCGATCGACGCCGCCATCGCGGCTTGGGAGGCATCTCCCGGTGGCCCTGTCGCGCAGCAACCCTCGAGCCACGGGGACGACGAGGCCAGCACATGCGTCGCCCGGGTCGCCATGTCGACGCAGTAGATCGGCGGCAGCGCAATCGCGCCCGACGTCATCGCCCTGCCGGGTGATCGTCAAGCGTGGGCGCGCGTACGCTGGCTCAGCCGTTTCGCCAGGATTTTCAAATCCTGGCTGCGCCCGCTGCACAGCAGACGGGCGAATTCGTCGGGATCGATGGAGGCAGGCGGAAAATCGGCTGAACTGCGTGCGATGCGGCGTAGCCAGGTCAATCGGAAGAGACGCTTGAGCATCTTCATGGTTGTTAGCCCCGATGAGCGTCTGTGTTAAATCGCGGTAACGAAAATTGGTTCCGTCCCTTGTGGTCGCCCGGCGCAAATTTTGGTTCAATGCTTTCAGGCGAGCAGCGCCTTGCGCTGTTGGACGCGCGCTATCGATTGCCGCACCGCGGTCTGATCCAGCGATCCGTCCTGCACTGCACCCGCGACCGCCGCGGCGATGCCCGCCATCGCCTGCTCCTGGTCGAACAAATTGTTGCCGATGCAGATCATGTCCATGCCGGCGGCGATCGCCCGCAGGCTGGCCGCGCTGGTGCCGAGCGCCTTCTGCAGCCCCTGCATCTGCATGTCGTCGGTGATCAACAGCGTCTCGGGCAAGCGGCGGCGAAGCCGGCCGATCCCGGCCGGTGACAATGTCATCGGATGCTGCGCGTCCCATTGGCGCACAATGGCATGGCTGACCAGCACCGAGTCGCCGAAAGTATCCGGGGCCAACGCGTAGAACAGCTCTTCCTGTTCCGGCCGCAGCGCGTCGGAAATGTCCATGAATTCCAGATGCGAATCGACGTGCGCGCCGCCGATCCCCGGATAATGCTTCAGGCAGAGACCCACGCGGGCTTGCCGCGCCGCGGCGTCGACCAGGCGGCCATTGGCCTCGACCTCGCCGAGATCGGACGAATAGGATCGCTTGATCCTGCCGATATTGGGATTGTCGGAATTGTAGTCGACGTCGATGACCGGCGCGAAATTGTAGCGGATGCCGAGCCGGCGCAGCTCGCCATAGCTGGCAGCCAGGATCGCCTGCCTGTCCGCCATCGCAAGCCGATTGAAATCCTTGGCGCTCGGCAGCGGCTGGAAGCCCAGGCTGTCCTTGAGCCGGCGCACCCGCCCACCCTCCTGGTCGATGAAGACCAGCGGCTGCGACGGCAGCGCTGCGATCTCGGCGCAGAGCGACTGCACCTGCTCGGGCGAAGCGATGTTGTTGTCGTATTGGCGGGTCTGGCACGAGTAGTCGAACAGGATCACGCCGCCGAGCCCGAATTGCGCGGCAAAGTCCTTCAGCCAGGCCGGGATGACCCTGCCGTAGAAGCCGAGGATGAAAAGTTCGCCGACGGACATCGCCGCTCGCTCCACCGCATGCGCATGGAATCAGCCCGCGCGCTTGCGGAATAGCACGTTGCAGCAGCGGTATGAATATGACGCAAGCCATGGCGCGACTGCGTTCCCCGTGCTCGCGTCCCTATGTTAAGACACGCCGGCACGCCTCACTCGCGTCTGCCACGACACAAGAAACTTCGGAAACCGCCCATGACCGCACCTTACGTCCCGCAAATGGCCCTTTACCGCGATTGGCTGAAGGAGACCCGCGGCCTTGCGTTTGCGGATTTCGAGGCGATGCGGCGCTGGTCGGTCACCGACATCGACGCGTTCTGGCAGAGCGTCTGGGATTATTTCGACCTGCGCTCGCCGACGCCGCATTCCGCCGTGCTTGCCGACCGCAAGATGCCCGGCGCATTGTGGTTTCCCGGCGCTTCGGTGAATTATGCACGCCAGGTCTTCCGTCATGTCGGGCCGGCGCATGCGGCCGGCCTGCCGGCCCTGATTGCGAGCGGCGAAGACGGCAGGCTTTCGGAGACCAGTTGGCCCGAACTGCAACGCAAATCGGCGGCGCTTGCGCTGCATCTGAAGGCCAGGGGCGTGCGCGCCGGCGATCGGGTCGCGGCGTACTTGCCGAATATCCCCGAGACCATCATCGCGTTTCTTGCGACCGCCAGTATCGGTGCGATCTGGAGCGTCTGCGCCCCCGACATGGCGGCACCAGCGGTGATCGACCGCTTCAAGCAGATCGAGCCGAAAGTGCTGATCGCCTGCGACGCCGTAACCTATGCCGGCCGGCGCCATGACCGGCAAAATGTGATCGAGGATTTGCGACGCGCGTTGCCGACAGTCGAACATGTCATCCTGCACAGCGACGCGGCACCGTCGGAGACACGACTATCCACCATCCTCGCGGGCCAGGGCCCGACGATCGACGCCTTCGAGCCGGAATGGCTGCCGTTCGATCATCCGCTATGGATCGTCTATTCCTCGGGCACGACCGGATTGCCGAAGCCGATCCTGCACAGCCATGGCGGCATCATCGTGGTGGCGCTGCCGCTCTCGACGCTGCACAACGACGTCGGCTGCAGCTATCAGCCGAACTCGTTCGGCGAACGCTTCCACTGGTACTCCTCGACCGGCTGGATCATGTGGAACTGCCAGGCCAACGGCCTGCTCAACGGCACCACCTGCTGCATCTTCGACGGCAGCCCCGGCGGCACCAAGGACAAACCCGACTGGACCACGCTGTGGCGCTTCGTTGCCGATGCCAAGGCAACCTTCTTCGGCGCCGGCGCGGCGTTCTTCGCCAATTGCACCAAGGCCGAGATCGACCTTGCCGCCGTCGGCGACCTCTCCGGCCTGCGCACGCTCGGCTCGACCGGCTCGCCGCTCTCAGCCGACACGCAGGCCTGGTTCAACGAGCGCTTCGCCGCGCTGTCGAAGACGAACGGCAACACAGCGCAAGCCGACATGTGGTGGGCCAATATTTCCGGCGGCACCGATTTCGCCGGCGCGTTCATCGGCGGCAATCGCGAACTGCCGCAGACGCCGGGCATCATGCAATGCCGCCTGCTCGGCTGCGCGGTGGAAGCCTTCGACGAACAAGGCCGCGCCGTGATCGGCGAGGTCGGTGAGCTCGTCTGCACCGAGCCGCTGCCCTCGATGCCGCTGCGTTTCTGGAATGACCCCGGCAATGCGCGCTATCTGTCGAGCTATTTCGAGACCTACCCCGACAATTTCGACGGCTCAGGCCGCGGCCCGGTGTGGCGGCATGGCGACTGGCTCAAGATCGAACCCGACGGCTCCTGCGTGATCTATGGCCGCAGCGACGCCACCATCAACCGCCATGGCCTGCGGATGGGCACCAGCGAACTCTATTCGGCGATCGAGGCGCTGCCCGAGGTGCTGGATTCGATGGTGGTCGACCTCGAATATCTCGGCCGCGACAGCTACATGCCGCTGTTCGTGGTGCTGCGCGAGGGCGTTGTCTTCGATGCCGCGATGAAGGCCAGGATCAACCAGGCAGTCGAAGCCGGATTGTCGCGCCGCTTCCTGCCCAACGACATCTTCGTGGTGGCGGAGATTCCGCGCACGCTGTCCGGCAAGAAGCAGGAGCTTCCGGTCAAGAAGCTGTTGCTCGGCCACCCCGTCGAGAAGGTCATCAACCGCGATGCGATGGCCAATCCTGGATGCCTCGACTGGTATCTCGATTTTGCGAGGAGCTACTTGAGCAAGCAGGCCGGCGCAGCGTGAGCGCAGCTAAAGCGCGATGAGATTGGGCTGAATCGTCATCGCGCTTTGGTTCATTGTTTGAGCATGATCTTTTCGGAAAACCGCTTCGCACTTTTCCGGATCATGCTTTAGCGCGGCCCGCTGCGCCATGGCGGCGGCGCAAGCGCGGCGTGCAGCTGCTCGACGAAAGCCTGCGTGCGTCGGGCGCGGCCGCCGCGCCCGGGATTGAGCAACGCGACGATGTCGGCCGACGGCAGGCGATGGTTCGGCAAGACACGGATCAACCGGCCGGCGGCGAGATCCTCGGCGACATCCCACTCCGACCTCACGATCAGGCCGTGATGCGCCAGCGCCCAAGTCTTCACGACCTCGCCGTCATTGCTCGACAGCATCGGCTCGATCCTGACCACATCAGGCTCCGACGCCGCGCGCTTGCGGGAGAACCGCCACAGCGTCACGTCCTCCTCGTTCTCGCGCAGCGCGATGCACTGATGCGAGCGCAAATCCTGCGGGCGCGCCGGCGTTCCCCGCCGTTTCAGATAAGCCGGTGAAGCACACAGATACCGTTCGTTCGGCGCGAGGCGCAGCAAGCGCAGCGTGGAGTCCTTCAGCGCACCGATGTGGATCATCACATCCCACGCACGCACCGCGGCACGGCCCGGCCGATCGGACAGTTCGAGCTCGACCGACACCTCGGGATGACGTGATCGGAAGGCGGCAACGACCGGGGCGATATGGCGCCGTCCGAAGCCGAGCGGCGCAAGCACCTTCAGATGGCCGGCGATGGTGCCGCGACGCGCCTGCAGTGCTTCGGTCAGCTCCGTCGCGTCGTCAAGCAGCGTGCCGCCGCGCAGCACCAGCAGCTCGCCCTCATCGGTCAGCGTCAGCCGCCGGGCCGAACGGCTGACCAGTTGAACGCCCAAACGCTGTTCGAGGCTCTGTAGCCGCTGCGAGACCGCCGACGGCGTCACGTCGAGCGCTCGCGCCGCGGCCGCGAGCGACCGGGCCGCAGCGATGGCCATGAAGAAGCGGATGTCGTCGGTCGATATCATTAAGTCCAGACTTAATATAACAATGACATTCGGTAAATTGTACTTAGCATTGAAACGGCTAGTCTCGCCGGATGTCATCAGCCCCTGCCTCGAACGCACCGCATCCGCTCGCCGGGATCGACACGCCCTGCCTGGTCCTCGACGAAGACCGGATGCTGCGCAACATCGCCCGCCTGAAGACGCGGCTGGCGCGGCTCGGAGTGCCGCTGCGTCCGCATCTGAAGACCGCGAAATCAATTCCGGCGGCGCGCGCCGTGATGGACGGCCCGGGCGGCCCGGCCGCGGTCTCGACCTTGCAGGAGGCCGAGGCCTTTGCCGCTGATGGCGTCACAGACATCCTCTATGCCGTCGGCATCGCGCCGCAGAAGCTCGATCGCGTCGCCGCGCTGCGGCGGCGGGGCGTGGACCTCTCCGTGGTGCTCGACAGCGTGGAGCAGGCGGCCGCCGTCACCGCGATGGCGCGCATGACGGGCGACCGCATTCCGGCGCTGATCGAGATCGATTGCGACGGCCATCGCGCCGGTCTGGGCACGAACGACCCGCTGCTGGTCGAGATCGGCCGCGCGCTGCATCAGGGCGGCGCTGAGTTGCGCGGCGTCATGGCGCATGCGGGGGAATCCTATTCCTGCCGCAGCGTGGCGGCGCTCGAGCAGGCCGCCGGGCAGGAGCGCGCCGCCGCGGTAGGCTGCGCCGAAGCGTTGCGCGCGGCCGGACTGCCCTGCCCCGTGGTCAGCGTCGGCTCGACGCCGACGGCCCATTTCGCGCGCCGGCTCGAGGGCGTCACCGAGGTGCGCGCCGGCGTGTTCGTGATGTTCGACCTGGTGATGGCCGGGATCGGGGTCTGCGCGGTCGACGACATCGCATTGTCGGTGCTCGCGACGGTGATCGGCCATCGCGCCGACCGCGGCTGGACCTTCGTCGACGCGGGTTGGATGGCGCTGTCGCGCGATCGCGGCACCGCGAAGCAGCCGGTCGACCAGGGCTACGGCATCGTCTGCGACGTCGATGGCCGGCCCTATCCCGACCTCATCGTGACCGAGACCAATCAGGAGCACGGCATCATCGCGCTCCGTCCCGGCAGCACCGCGCCGCAGGTTGCGCTGCCGGTCGGCGCGAAGGTGCGGATCCTGCCCAACCATGCCTGCGCCACCGGAGCCCAGCACGACCGTTATCATGTCGTCGCTGCGGGCGCCGACACCGTCAGGCAATGGGAGCGGTTTCGCGGA
Organism: Bradyrhizobium sp. WCU1; assembly: GCF_053474805.1. NCBI lineage: Bacteria > Pseudomonadati > Pseudomonadota > Alphaproteobacteria > Hyphomicrobiales > Nitrobacteraceae > Bradyrhizobium > Bradyrhizobium sp. WCU1. Next base: position 3,794,184 of record NZ_CM130280.1, on the reverse strand, counting down.
TGGTAGCAGACGGAGCGCAGCCCATGAAACGAGCCTATGACGCCGTGTTGTTCGACCTCTTGACCGCGCTGCTCGACAGCTGGACGCTTTGGAACAAGGTCGCGGGCTCCGACGAGGCCGGGCTGCGCTGGCGCGCCGAGTATCTCAAGAACACCTATGCCACCGGCCGTTATCGCCCCTATGAGGATCTGGTCGGTGAAGCGGCACACAATGTCGGGCTGCCGTTCGAACGGGCCGAAGAGCTTGGCGCACGCTATGCGGAGCTCGATCCCTGGCCCGAGGCTCGCGATGTCCTGCGAACGCTGCACGAGGCCGGTGTCGCGCTCGGCGTCGTGACCAACTGCTCGGAGCGGCTCGGCCACATCGCCGCCGATCGCCTCGGTATCCCGCTCACGGTGTTCGTGACGGCGGAGCGCGCGGGCTACTACAAGCCGCAGCCGCAACCCTACCAGCTCGCGCTCGACGAATTGCCGGTCCCCGCAAATCGATGCCTGTTCGTCGCGGGATCGGCCTATGATCTGTTCGGAACGGCACGTGTGCACTTGCCGACTTGGTGGCATAATCGAGCCGCAATGAACCTTCCGGAAGGGGCGCCCGCCCCGATCATGGTTCGTGACAACCTTGCGACCCTGCCGGCTTTCGTGCTTGGACGAGACCTGTCCGGCCCGCCCCTTGAGGACTGAATCGAGATGCCTTCACCCAGCTACGTCGACCCGCTGAACGGAAAGCTCTACCCGCTGGATATCCCGCGCTGGTGCTCCGACGAAGGCAAGCCTTTGCTCGTCACACCGCTGCCGGGCATCTCCCGCGACGAGGTCGAGCGCGGGACGCGGTCGCTGTGGCGCTACCGCGCCGCGCTGCCGGTCGAGATCAGGCAACCGATCACGATGGGCGAAGGCTGCACGCCCGCCGTCGAGAAGGCGTGGGGCGATCTGCGGCCGCATTTCAAGCTGGATTGGTTCAATCCGACCGCAAGCTTCAAGGATCGCGGTACCACGGTGATGCTGTCGTTGCTGCGCCAGCTCGGTGTCGATGCGGTGCTTGAAGACAGCTCCGGCAATGGCGGCGCGTCGGTCTCGGCCTATGGCGCGGCCGGCGGCATGCGGGTGAAAATCCTGGCGCCGGCGACGACGTCGCCGATGAAGGTGGCGCAGATGCACGCCTTCGGCGCCGAGGTGCAGCTGGTGGAAGGCCCGCGCGAGGAATCCGAAGCGGAAGCGATCCGGCAGTCGAAGCAGATCTTCTACTCCAGCCACAACTGGCAGCCGTTCTTCCTGCAAGGCACCAAGTCGCTGGCCTATGAGATCTGGGAAGACTTCGGCTTCACCGCGCCCGACAACGTCATCATGCCGGTCGGCGCCGGCAGCAGCCTGCTCGGCTGCTACATCGGCTTCAAGGAACTGCTCGCAGCCGGGCAGATCACGCGATTGCCGCGGCTGTTCGCCGCGCAGCCGCTCAATTGTTCGCCGGTCGATGCGAGCTTTTCCGCCGGCGTCGACACGCCGGTCGATCGCGAAGTCCGCAAGACCATCGCCGAAGGCACCGCGATCAGGCATCCGCTGCGGCTGAAGCAGATGATCGCTGCGCTGAAGGAGAGCGGCGGCGGCACGGTCGCGATCCCCGAAGACGGCATCGTCGCCGCATTGAAGCGACTGGCGTTGACCGGCCTGTTCGTCGAGCCGACCTCGGCCTCGGCGGCCGCCGCGCTCGACGTCCTGAAGGCGCGCGGCGCGATCCGGCCGACGGAACGCACCGTCGTGATCATCAGCGGCACCGGGATCAAGGCCGCAGGACTGATCACGGAGCTGCTCGGCAGCTAAAGTACGATGAGATTGGGTCGAATCGTCATCGCGCTTTAGCTCTTTGTTTGAGCATAATCTTTTCGGAAAACCGCTTCGCACTTTTCCGGATCATGCTCTAGTCAGCCGGCCATCGCTCCCGCGACGGCCGCGCACGCCGGCGAAGCGTGCGCGCGGCCGATATTGTCGAGGAACTGCCGCACGCTTTCCTGCCAGGTAAAGGTCAAAGCGTGGGCGCGGCATTTCTCGCGCGGTACACGCAGCGCGCCGAGTGCCGCTCGGCGCAGGTCATCATCGAGGCACCCGCAGCCTGATTTGCCGATCACGTCGAGCGGCCCCATCACCGGAAACGCGGCGACCGGCACGCCGCAGGCCAGCGCCTCGAGCAGCACCATCCCGAACGTATCGGTCAGGCTTGGAAACACCATGACGTCGGCCGACGCGTAGACATCGGCGAGCGCCCGCCCGGTCCGCGTGCCGAGGAAATGAACCTGCGGAAACCTGGTCTGCAGGCTGCTGCGCAGCGGGCCATCCCCGACCACGACTTTCGAACCCGGCAAATCGAGACCGAGAAAGGCATCGAGGTTCTTCTCGACCGCGACGCGGCCGACATAGAGGAACACCGGCGCCGCGAAGGCAAGCGGCCGCTCGACGCGCGGACAGAACAGCTCGGCGTCGACGCCGCGCGACCATGGCATCAGCTTGCGGAAGCCATGCGCCTTCAGCGCCTGCTCGAGCGACGGCGAGCCGACCATGATGCCGTCGCCGCCATTGTGGAAACGGCGCAGCGCCGCGTAGCTCCACCGCAACGGGACCGGCAGCCGCGCCGCGAGATATTCCGGAAACCGGGTGTGATAGCTGGTCGTGAACGGATAGCCGCGCGTCTGGCAGACGTGCCGGGTGATCCAGCCGATCGGGCCTTCGGTCGCGATATGCACCGAGTCCGGGCGAGCAGCGGCAATCGCACGCTCGATCCGCCCGATCGACGGCAGCGCGAGCCGGATCTCCCGATAGCCGGGCAGCGGCACGGTGCGGAAATCAGCCGGCGTGAGAAAGCTGATATCGGCGCCGAGCGACGGCGCTTCGCTGGCGAGATACTCGAGCGAGCGGACCACACCATTGATCTGCGGACGCCAGGCGTCGGTCGCCACCAGCACGCGCATCACGCGACCGCCTCCACGAGCGGCGCGAGGCCCGCCGCGTTCGACGCCGGCTGCGGATCCGTCCATCGGACGATTTCAAACTGCCCGTCATAGCGCTCGACCACGCCCGTGCAGGACTCCACCCAGTCCCCGGTATTGATGTAGCGCACGCCGAATTCGTCGTGCATCGCCGCGTGGTGGATGTGACCGCAGATCACGCCCTGAACGTTGCGGCGCCTGGCCTCGGAGGACAGCACCTCCTCGAACCGGCCGATGTGGTTGACCGCATTCTTGACCCGCAATTTCGCCCAGGACGAAAACGACCAATAGCCGAACCCGAACTGGCGCCTGATCCGGTTGAGCCAGACATTGGAGGCCAGCGCGGCCCGGTAGCCGACATCGCCGATCAGCGCGAGCCATCGCGCATGCCGCACCACGAGATCGAAATGATCACCGTGAACGACGAGATAGTCGCGGCCGTCGAGGCCACGATGGATCGCGCGTTCGACGACCTCGACGCCGCCGAACGCCGCGCCGGCATAGTCGCGCAGAAATTCGTCGTGATTGCCGGGGATGTAGACCAGGCGTCGGCCCCGTTGCGCGAGCTCGATCAGCTCCCGCACGACGGCATTGTGCGCCGTGGGCCAGTACCAGCTCGACCGCAGGCACCAGCCATCGACGATGTCGCCGACCAGGAACACGGTTTCGGCATCATGGTGCCGAAGAAAGTCGATCAGCCGCTCGGCCTGGCACCCCCTGGTTCCGAGATGGACGTCGGAGATGAACAGGCTTCTGACCTTGACGACATGCCGCGACGAGAGCCGCACTGCGCCGGCACGGTCGCCGTGTCCCCGAAGCCGGACATCTCGATCGGCCTCACTGCCGTCGCGCCGGAATGCCGTCGCCATGGCCTCGGCCAATCCAGCGAGAACCCTGGTGATATCGCGGCTGGCGCATCGCCGGAAGATCGAGCGATGCCAATAGATGCCTGCCGCGAGAACCAGCAGCGCGAACTCGGCCGTGCGATATCGCCCGCCGGACGCTGCGACACCGAACTGATAGCTCGCAGCCAGGACCAGCAGCGCGGCGGCTGCGCTTTCGAGGGTGTGCGAACTCGGCCGCAGGCGGGACAACACGACTCTCATGCACCTTCCTCCATCGGCAAGCGTGAGGGGAGCGCGAGCGGCTCCGCGAAAGGCCGCGGCGCGAGCGAGCGCTTGTAGAAGCGGAATCCAACGAAGAGCGCGACTTCCACGGCGATCAGGACGACCACCACCCAGAATCCGAGGCTGACCGGATCATGGCCGCTGCCGCGCAGCGCATAGCCCAGGCTGAGGAACGGCATGTTCCAGATCACGGTGCCGATCGCGGTCGCCATCACGAAGGCGCGCGGCTCCAGCCGCAGCACGCCGGCGGGCAGCGCCAGATAGATCCGCACCGTGGGCAGGGTCTGGCCGATCAGCGTCACCCAGAAATGATTGCCGCGATAGGCATCGGTGAGCTGCTGGTAGAGCGACGGCCGCAACAGCACGAATTTGCCGAAGCGCGCCACCAGCGCTTCGATGCGCCGCGAGCCGAGCGCGCGCCCAAGGCCGTACCAGCCGATCGCGCCGATGACCGATCCGGCGCTGGTCGCCAGGATGGTCATCGCGAGTGTCGCGCCGTCGGGGATGGTCATTCCGAGCAGCATCAGCAGCACGTAGGACGGCAATAACGGGATGAACTTCTCGGCAACGGCGAGGCAGCCGACGCCGACCAGGCCGAAGTGCAGAAACATCGCGATCGTGCTCGACGTGTCCATGCTGCCTCGTTCAAGCGTGAGGGTGACGGCGGCTGATCCGGTACACGGACGCCGGCGGCAGGTTGCGGAACGTCTGCCCGATGCAGCTCGCCTGCAGATCGAGGCGATCCAGGACCGCGTCCGACACGGGACAACGCAGGCCATAAGTGATCTGGTAGAACGCACCGTCGGCGCGGAGATAGCGGAAGGCGGCATCGAGGATCGTCGTGACCTTCTCCGGCGGCATGATGAGAAGCCCGAGCCCGCTCACGACGGCGCCGACCGGCGCCCCTTCGAACAGCCTCTCCCTCCACAGCCAGGCCGCGTCCATCCAGAGCACCCGGGCGCCCGGGAAGCGCCGCTGCAGCAGCGGGATGAACTCGGAGCCGTACTCCACCAGCGTCAGATCCTGCTGCCTCACGCCGCGCTTCAGCAGCGCGCGGGTGAAGACGCCGGTGCCGGGACCGAGCTCGATCACCGGACCGGCGTCCGCCATGATCTCCTGCACCATGAGGGACGAGATGGCGGGCCCGGACGGCGCCACCGCGGCGACACCGAGCGGATTGCGCACCCAGGCGCGGAAGAACGGCAGGATGTCAGCGGCCGACATGCTGGAGCTCCCGCACGATGGGCGCGTTGCGCATCTCGCGCCGCGGATTCGTTAAAGCCATTTACGTATCTTTCGCATTGCAGGTGCCACCATCGTGTGGAGGAAGCGCCCGCCGGTTGAGCGTCGTGTCGGTCGGTGACGGGACGATTCGACCCGCTCCGATGGAGCCCTCTGTCTCATGCGAAGCTTGCGGCAGCCTGTCGCGAACGGGCGCGCGTGCGAAATTTCGCTCCGCGACGCATTGGCGCGGAGCAAACCGCAAGGTTGCCGCAATGAATCGGACATAAAGCCGGCAGACCAATGACGAACCCGATACAGGGATGAAGGTGACGAATGCGCGTGCTGTTGGTGGAGGACCAGCCGGAAATGGTCGCAGCGCTGCGTGCGGCACTCGCGCGTCACGACATGCTGGTGGATCACGCGCCTGATCTGTCGGAAGCCGAGGCGATCGCCGCCGCAGGAAGCTACGATGCGATCGTGCTCGACCGGCAATTGCCTGACGGCGACGGGCTGTCGCTGATTCCGAAACTGCGCGCCAGCGGCAACACCGTGCCGGTGCTGGTGCTGACCGCCCGCGGCGAGCTCGCGGACCGGGTCACGGGCCTTGACAGCGGCGCGGACGATTATCTCGGCAAACCGTTCGCGTTCGAGGAACTGCTGGCACGGTTGCGCGCGCTGCTGCGCCGGCCCGCCAATGTGCAGCAGCACGCCGCGCGGATCGGCCGCCTGTCGTTCGACTTCACCCATCGCGAGGCCAGTGTCGACGGGTGCCCGCTGGAGATGCCGCGTCGCGAACGGCTGGTGCTCGAGACGCTGCTTCATCGGATGGGGCGCATGGTGCAGCGTTCCGCGCTGATGGAGGCGGTCTACGGCCTCGACGACGACGTGCAGCCCAACGCGCTGGACACGCATGTGTCGCGTTTGCGCCGCCGGCTCACGGAGGCCGACGCCGGCGTCACGATCAACGGGGTTCGTGGCCTCGGCTACGTGCTGCGGGAAACGCCGTGAGCGTGCTGCGACCACGATCCCTGACCTGGCGACTGGTCGGGCGCCTCGCGGGCCTGCAGGCGGTCACGTTGACGCTGCTGATTCTGCTGATCGGAGCCGCCGCGATCGGGTTGCTCCGGGCGGGGCTCTTGATCGGCGAGTACGAAGGCAGCACGCTCGATACGTTGCGGGACGCCGTCACCCGCGATGAAGCGGGCGGATTGGCGCTACGCGCAACGCCGGAGCTCGCCGCTCTGCGCGCGGAGCACGCCGACCTCTGGTTCGTCATCCGCGACGGCGAGGGGCACCAATTGTCCGAAGGCACGGTGCCCGCGGAATTCGCGCCGATCGCATCGAGCCTCGATCATGTGAGCGAGGCGCGGCTCAAATGGAACGCGGCGGAAGTCACGCGCCCGGCGGGTCTCGTCAAATGGGTCGACACCTCGGCGGGACGGATCCAGATCCTGACCGGCACGTACGGCCAGCTCTCGATGTGGCGCGCGCTGGAGAGCACCCCGCTGCTGTTCCTCAACATGATACTGCCGATCATCGTGCTGATGACGCTGGCGACGCTGGTCGCGACCCCGTTCGTGGTGCGCCGGGCCATGACGGGTCTGGCGCAAGTCGCGGCGCAGGCCGAACGCATCGACATCGACCAGCGCGGCGTGCAGCTGCCGCTCGACAAGGTGCCGATCGAGATCACCCCGCTCGTCAAGGCGATCAATGCTGCGCTCGACCGCCTCGACAAGGGTTACGAACGCCACCGCCGCTTCCTCGCCGATGCCGCGCACGAGCTGCGCACACCGATCGCGATTCTTTCGACACGGGTCGCCTCACTCGAACCCGGACCGGAGAAGACCTATCTGCTCGAAGACGCCACCCGGCTCAGCGTCATGGCCGGCCAGCTCCTGGACTTGCAACGGCTGGATCAGCAGGCCGACACGTTCGCCGCCATCGACCTCGTCGCGGTCGCGCGGCAGGTCGTGCTGGATCTCGCACCGCTCGCCTTCGCGGCCGGCTACGAGATGTCGTTCGAGCACGAGGACGAGACCACTGTGATGAACGGCGATCAGACCTCGATCGAGCGTGCGCTCACCAATCTGGTACAGAACGCCATCGACCACGGACGGCGGCGCGGCACGATCCTGGTTCGGGTCACGGCGGCGGGCCTGATCGAGGTCTGCGACGATGGCGACGGCATTCCGCCCGACGAGCGCGAGCAGATCCTGGAGCCGTTCCGCCGGCTGCATCCGGGCGGACGCGGCGCCGGCCTCGGCCTCGACCTGGTGCAGAACATCATGCGCCTGCATGGCGGCCGGATCGAAGTCGATCAGGCGCCGTCCGGCGGCGCCTGCATGCGGATGGTGTTTCCGAAGGTGCAGCCGTCCCGTTGATCGGGCAGAGATGGCTGCGGCAGGCGGCACAAAAGCGCGATGCGATTGGGTTGATCGTCATCGCGCTCTTGCGGATCAGGGCCTAACCCGCCTTGCGCAGCCTGAGGGATTCGTAGAACGCCGTTTCGAAGTTCATGTAGCCGATGAACGACGTCGGATCACCGAAGGGGAGGATCTGCGTCGCCCAGTAGCCGCCGAAACCGTTCTGGCGATCGATCCAGTAGAACAGATTGGCGAGACCGGCCCAGCCGAGCGCGCCGGCGGGGCGGCCGGTCGGCGCCTGCTCGTCATTGATCATGAAGCTCAGCGCCCAGGATTTCGACTGGCCGGGGAAGAATTCGGCGTCGTTGGCGAGCGAGGTGATCACGCCGGTGATCGCAGTGACCTTGTTGTTGCCGAGATGGTTCTTCTCGGCCATCCGCACCGTTTCGGCCTTGAGGACGCGGCCATGCTCGCCGGCGCCGTCATTCAGCCACATCCGGATGAAGCGCATGTAATCGCCGATCGTGCCGTAGAGCCCGTGGCCGCCCATGTGGATTTCCGGATTGGCCGGCAACTCGAAATCCATCGGCGTGAGCGAGCCGTCGGCATTGCGGGCGTGGATGCTGGCAAGCTTGCGGCGCATCGCATCGGTGAGCTCGAACGTGGTATCCCGAATGCCGAGCGGTTCGAAGATCCGCGTCTTGAAGACCTCGCCGAGCCGCCTTCCGGTGATCGCCTCGACGATCTGGCCGCACCAATCCATGTTGGTGCCGTATTCCCAGCGCTCGCCGGGATCGAACAGCAGAGGTGTCATCAGCGAGGCCTTGGACGCCGTGATGACGCTCGGCTGCCCCTTCTCCTGCGCAAGGCGGTTGTAGGTGTGATTGATGAAATCGTAGCTGAGGCCTGCACTATGGACCATCAGCATGCGGGTGGTGATGTCGCGCTTCGGCGCACGGAGGCGTGGCTCGCCCTTGTCGTCAAAGCCCTCGATGACCTGAAGCCTGCCGATGTCGGGTGCGTAGGTCTTGGCCGGCGCGTCGAGATCGAGCTTGCCTTCCTCGACGAGTTGCAGAACGGCGGTGCCCGTGATCGCCTTGGTGGTCGAGAAGATGGCGAACACGCTGTCGGTCGTCATGTCGGCCGGCTGGTCGAGCCGGCGTTTGCCCGCGGCGCCTTCGTAGATGTTGCGATGCCGGTCGGTCACCATCGCAACGACGCCGGGGACGCGTGGATTTGACGTCACGACGCCATCGAGAATTGCATCTGCTGCCGCACTGAAATTCGCGCTCATTGTCTTCCTCCAAATATTCTTGTGATGTTGACTTGCGTAGCCCGGATGGAGCGAAGCGAAATCCGGGGTTGGCAGTCGGTGTCACTGGTCCCGGATTACGCTTCGCTCCATCCGGGCTACCAAATCCGATCGCGATCGGGCCTACTGCATCGCGAAGCCGCGATAGCCGCTCGCGGCGACCTCGTCACATTTCTGGCGGTAGGTGCCGACACCGCCGCAATAGGACAGCACGCGACGCGGCTTGCCCTCGACATTCGAGCCGAGATACCAGGAGTTGGTCTTGGCGATCAGGGTCGCGTTGGCGGTCTCATCGTGATGCGCCACCCACTGATCCTCGATATCCCTGGACGGCTCGATGACGTTCAGGTTGTTGCCGCGCATGTACTTGATGCAATCGTCGATCCACTCGACCTGCTGCTGCAGGCAGGTGGTCATGTTGCAGAGCGCGGCTGAAGGCGCGAGCGGCACCGCCGTCGTGAACAGGTTCGGATAGCCGTGGACCTGCAGCCCCATGGTGGTGCGGATATCGCGGCCCCAATCCTCCTTCAGCGAACGGCCGTCGCGGCCGCGGATGTCGATCCGCGTCAACGCGCCGGTGCCGGCATCGAAACCGGTTGCCAGGATGATGACGTCGAATTCATGCGCCGTGCCATCTGCGGTCTGGATGCCCTCGGGCGTGATGCGGGCAATCGGGTTATCCTTGACGCTGACGATCTCGACATTGGGCCGATGGAAGGCCTCGAGGAAATTGCTTTCCAGCGGCACCCGGTGCGTGCCGAAGCCGTAGTCCGACGGAATCAGCTGCTCGCACAGTTTGGGATCCTTGATCCGCTCCCGCATCTTCGCGCGCACGAATTCGGTGATCTCGGCGTTGACGGATTCGTCGAAGAACAATTCGGCGAAGGACGACACCCACAATTTGAGCGATCCGTCGTTCCAGCAATCCTCGACCACCTGGCGGCGCTGCTGCGGCGTCAGGTCGGCCCAGGCATGCTCGAAGTCGAATTCGAAGCCGGTGAACGTCTTCGGCAGCCGTTCGGTGAGGAACTTGAACTTCGACTTGTAGGCTTCGGCGTCCGCCGCATCCCATTTCGGGTTCTTCATCGGGATGATGTATTGCGGGGTGCGGATGAAAACCTTGAGATGACCGACTTCGCCGGCGATCGACTGGATCACCTGGATCCCGGTCGCGCCGTTGCCGACCACGCCGACGCGCTTGCCGGCGAGTTCGATCGGCCCCTTCGGCCAGCGCGCGGTGTGGAACAGCTTGCCCTTGAACGTCTCCTGTCCCGGGAACGACACGTGCGGGGCCGAGAGCATGCCGCAGCAGGTGACCAGGAACTGGGTGTCGATCACTTCGCCCTTGTCGGTCGTGACCTGCCAGCGCTGCGCCGCCTCGTCGAAATGCGCGCTTTTCACCGTGGTCTCGAACTGGATGTCCTTCTTGAGGTCGAGACGGTCGGCCACATAGTTCAGCCAACGCTCGATCTCGGGCTGTCCCGGAAACCGCTCGCTCCAGCTCCAGCCCTTGTAGAGCTCCTCGGAGAACAGATACTGATAGGTGTGGCCTTCGGAATCGAAGCGCGCGCCGGGATAACGGTTCCAGTACCAGGTGCCGCCGACGCTCGATCCTGCGTCAATAGCCCTGACATTCAGGCCCTGCTCGCGCAGGCGGAACAGTTGATAGAGGCCCGCGACGCCGGCGCCGATCACCACGGCGTCGAGTTTAGATGTCGCGTGCACGCCATTGCTTCCATTGGACCTGGTTGCGGTCGCGGTCATGGTTTCCTCCTGTGTGGTGTCTCGCCCGCTCCTTCCCATCCGCTGCATCGCGGGATGACGGTGCGTTGCGCCAATTTCGTCCTCGGCGGCATCGGTGGGGCTGCCGGAACGCACCGGAGGCTATGGCCCTTGCGGCATGCGGGGCTTGGATGAAACCGACAATCTCTGGAACGCGGCTGCAGGCGGCGCTCGGCCATAGGTCGCCTTGGCAAACCGTGAAAGCCGCCTATCCTGTGCGCAGCCGTCCGGCCAAGAAGAAGCCGTCAATCGCGCCGCGGATTCCAGGGAGGAGGCTCGCGCGATGGGCCAGTTGATCACGGTCGAGGAACTGCCGCGCTACGCTCCCGGCGAGCTGAAGCTGGATAGTACGCCGGTTGGCCGCAACGATTTCCGGCTGCGGATATTCCGCTATGCGCCATCCGACATCTGGGTCCCGCCGTCGGAGAACTACCTCGTCGTGATCTATCGCGACGGCGTCACATCGATGAACCGCCGCGTCACCGGCGCTTGGAAGCAGGATCATGTCGGCCGCGGCGTCACGACGCTCTTGACGCGCGCCGAGCCCTCGAACTGGCGCTGGCAGCACGACATCGAGGTCAGCCATTTCTACATCTCGCCGACGCTGATGACGAAGACCGCCAGCGAAGCGTTCGACCGCGACGCCGAGACGGTCGAGCTCCACGATCTGCTCAAGGTCGAGGATCCGATGCTGACCTGGATCAACGACCAGATGGTCCAGGAAATCGCCGCGGGCGGTCCCGGCGGCCGGCTCTGCTACGACGCCCTGGCGCTGCAGGCCAGCGTGCACATCCTGCGCAAATACGCCGCGATCGAGTTCAAGATGCCCTGCGCGCAGGGGCGCTTTCGCCCAGCGCACGCGCGGCTGATAGAGGACTATGTCGAGCAGAACATCTTCCGGAACATCACGCTGGAGGAGCTCGCGAACATCTGCAATTGCACGCCGGTGCAGTTCGCGCGCAAGTTCCGCGTCCATTACGGCATGCGCCCGCACGCTTATGTGCTGCGGCGCAAGGTCGAGCATGCCTGCCAGCATCTGCGCAGGGACCGCGTGGCGCTGAAGGAGATCGCGCTGCTGGCAGGCTTCGCCGACCAGAGCCACCTCAATCGCGTGTTCCGGCAGCACATGAACGTGACGCCGGCGGAGTACCGCCGGCAGGTCTGCGAGACCAAGCTCGAGGCGTGAGATCGCGACGCTAGCCAGCGATCGGCCTACGCCTACACCGGCGGCGGATTGATCCGGGCAAAGCCCTCCTGGATCCGGTAAGGGTAGTAGGGATAGGCCGGCATCACGGCGCTTGCCTTGTCGAGACGCGCGATCTGGTCCGGCGAGAGCGACCAGCCGACCGCACCGAGATTGTCGCGCAGCTGCGCCTCGTCGCGCGCGCCGATGATCACGGATGACACGCTCGGGCGGGTGAGCAGCCAGGCGATCGCGATCTGGGGCACGGTGCGGCCGGTCTCCGCGGCCACGGCGTCCAGCGCATCGACGATCGCGTAAAGCTTCTCGTCGTCGACCGCCGGCCCGAACTTCGCGGTCTCATGCAGGCGGCTGTTGTTCGGCAGCGGCTGGCCGCGCCTGATCTTGCCGGTGAGGCGGCCCCAGCCGAGCGGGCTCCAGACCAGCGCACCGACGCCCTGATCGAGCGCGAGCGGCATCAGCTCGGATTCATAGTCGCGGCCGACCAGCGAATAGTAGACCTGGTGCGCCACATAGCGCGGCCAGCCGTGCCGCTCTGCGATCCCAAGCGACTTCATCAGATGCCAGCCGGAGAAGTTCGAGGCGCCGACATAGCGCAGCTTGCCGGCCCGCACGAGCGTGTCGAGGGTCGACAGCACTTCATCGATCGGCGTGAAGGCGTCGAAGGCGTGAAGCTGCAACAGGTCGATGTAATCGGTGCCGAGCCGGCGCAACGCGGCGTCGACCGCGGCGACGAGGCGATAACGCGACGTGCCCGCATCGAGCGGGCCGTCGCCCATCGGCAGGCCGGTCTTGGTCGAGATCAGCACCTTGTCGCGGCGGCCCTTGATCGCGGCGCCGAGGATCTCCTCCGATGCGCCGTTCGAATAGACGTCGGCGGTGTCGAACAGATTGACGCCGGCCTCGAGGCAGATGTCGATCAGCCGCCGCGCCTCGCTGGCGTCGCTGCGGCCCCAGGCGGAAAACAACGGTCCCTGGCCGCCGAAGGTGCCGGTGCCGAAGCTGAGCACGGGGACTCTCAAACCCGACGTGCCGAGATTGCGATATTCCATGGTCGTACTCCTTGTGATGCCAATCATTCCGCCGGACACTGCGCGGCCAGCACAGCGGGCCGATCAAGCCGCAGGCTCCACAGCGCGAGCAGCAGCCCGATCGCGGTGATAACGGCCGCAACCAACGGCAGTGCGCCGAGACCAAGACCGCGATCGATGGTGACGCCGCCGGCCCAGGCGCCGAGCGCATTGCCGAGATTGAACGCCGCGATGTTCAGGCTGGACGCCAGCGTCCGGCCCTCGGCGCCCGCGGCTTCGAGCACGCGAAGCTGCAGCGGAGCGACAGTTGCAAACGATGCGATGCCGAGCACGAACAAGAGCGCCACAGCCAAGGCCTTGATCGAGACCACCGCCGCCAGCGCGACGAGGACTGCGGCAAGCCCGCCGAGCGACACCAGCAGTGCACGCGCAAGCCCCTTATCGGCGAGCCGACCGCCCGCGACATTGCCGATCGCAAGGCCGGCGCCGAACACCAGCAGGATCGGCGACACCGCGGCGTCGGAGAATCCGGTGAGCCGCGTCAGGATCGGCTGCACATAGGTGAAGACCGCGAACAGCCCGCCAAAGCCGAACACCGTCATCGCGAGCCCGAGTAGCACCTGCGGGCGGCCGAGCACGGCGAGTTCCTCACGCAGCGGCGCCGGCTTGTCCTTGGCGCCGACATGGCCGGGCACCAGCACCGCGAGCACGATGAAGGCGACCACGCCGATGACAGCCACCGCCCAGAAGGCCGCGCGCCAACCGAGCATCAGGCCGAACCAGGCTCCGAAGGGCACGCCGAGCAGGGTCGCGACCGTGAGGCCGATGAACATCGTGGCGATCGCCGACGCCCTCTTGTCTTCCGGGACCAGGCTGGTCGCGACCACCGAGCCGACGCCGAAGAAGGTGCCGTGCGCCAGCGAGGTCAGGATGCGCGCGGCCATCAGGAGGTCGTAGTTCGGCGCGACCGCGCAAGCCGCGTTGCCGAGCGTGAAGATCGCCATCAGCGCCAGCAGCACAGCCTTGCGCGGCATCTTGCGCGTCGCGAGCGTCAGGATCGGCGCGCCGACGAACACGCCGAGCGCATAGCCGGAGATCAAGAGGCCCGCCGCGGAGACCGACACATGCATGTCGGCGGCGACCTGCAGCAACAGTCCCATGATGAGGAATTCGGTGGTGCCGATGCCAAAGGCACCGGCGGTCAAGGCAAGGACTGCGAGAGGCATGTGTCGCTCCGGAGGGTAAGGATTCCGCAATGCGAGATAGCGGCCCGGGCGAGGAAGGATTAGAATGGCCGAAATCCAATCATTTGTGACGTGAATTCAAGATGGCTCGTACCGACACCAACCGCTCCGGCGAAATGGACGTGTTCGTCCGCGTCGTCGACCTCGGCGGTTTCACCGCCGCCGCGAACAGCCTGCGCCAGACGCCGTCGGGCGTCAGCAAGCTGGTGTCGCGGCTGGAGACGCGGCTCGGCACAAGGCTGGTCAACCGCACCACGCGCAAGCTACAGCTCACCGAGGAAGGCCAGGCGTTCTATCAGCGCGCGCAACGCATCCTCGCCGACATCGACGAGGCCGAGCGCGAGGCCGCCTCCTGCGTGCCGCGCGGCCATCTCACCGTCAACAGCAACATCCCGTTCGGCATGCTGCATGTGATGCCGCTGCTGCCGCGCTTCATGCGCGAGCATCCCGACATCACGCTCGACGTCGTGCTGACCGACACGCTGGTCGATCTGATGCAGGCGCGTGCCGATGTCGCGATCCGCGCCGGCCCGCTCGGCGCCTCGCGGCTGATCGCGCGCAAGCTCGGCACCAGCCGCATGGCGGTGGTTGCCGCGCCGTCCTATCTCGCCCGCCACGGCATCCCGAAGACGCCGGCCGACCTCGCCGCCCACCGCGGCATCGGCTGGACCTTTCCGCGCAGCATCCGCGGCTGGCCGTTCCGCCGGGCTGAAAAGATCGAGGAAGCATTGCCGCCGCCGGTCGCTCGCGCCAGCGACGGCGAGACCGCGCGCCAGCTTACGCTCGGCGGCATCGGCGTCGCGCGGCTGGCACTGTTCCATATCGGCCCCGACATCGAAGCCGGGCGTCTGGTCCCGGTGCTGCAAAACCTCAATCCGGGCGACCGCGAGGACATCCACGCGGTCTATGTCGGCCACGCCGGTCCGCTGCCGGCACGGGTGCGCGCCTTCATCGATTTTCTGGCAAGCAACATCCGGATCGGCGATCCGGCGCTGCGGCGTGGCGCGGACGGGAAATGGAAGATCGTGGGCGACAAGTGAGCATGCGATGACGAACGAAATCCCGGTCTTCCAGTCCGTCACCGAGTCGATCCGCATCGCGGCGCGGCCCAAGCATGTGTGGGACGCGATCCTGGATCCCAAAGCGGGCGAGACGTGGCGCAACGCACATTTCACGACGGACTGGCAGATCGGTGCGCCGATCGAGATCGAGGCGGAGATCGGCGCGAAGCACTATCGCGACAAGGGCCGAGTCATCCGCATCGAGCCGCCAATGCTGCTCGCATACTCCTATTGGTCGCAGGTCTCCGGCCTGCCCGACGTTCCGCAATCCTATGCGACTGTTATGATGACGCTCACGACCGACGGCGGCGAGACGGTGCTGACCGTAACCCAGCAGGTGCCGCCGTCACCGATCCGCCGCAGGAACGGATGGGAAATCGGCTCCGAGTAAGGCGCGAAGCACGTCGCGTTCTATTGGCGCATGACTCTTCCACGCCTGAAGCAGGTCGTCGAGCAAGGACGTGCCGTGCCATAGCGTGACCTAGACCCGTTTCAGCAGAAAGAGCTGCGTGATATAGGGAAACACCACCTCGTCGGCGTCACCGAGACCGGCCTCACGCAGGATGTCATCGGTCTTCTTGCGAAGGGCCGCCTTCTCCGTATCAGGAAGATTGGCGACATAGCTGGTCGATGTGACGCGCTCGAAGACGTCCTGGCGCGCCATCCGGTGCGGATGGTCCTGCACGATTTCCTTCTCGAGCACGAAGCGGGCATCGTTCAGGATCCAGCGCCAGCGTCCCGAGCGTTGCCGGGGCGTGTCGCCGGCGTAGCCTTCAATCATGGCGGACAATGCGTGCACCCATGGCGCACGATCATCCCTGTTGTTCCAGACCAGCGCCAGCGTGCCGCCGGGATGCAGCAGCCGTGCGATCTCGGCGACCGACGCCTCGTTGTCGAACCAGTGGAACGACTGGGCGCAGGTCACGAGATCGACGCTGCCGGTTGCAAGACCGATCGCATCGGCGCGGGTGTTGATGACCTCCACCCTTGCTTCCTGCGCCAGCTTGGCCGACATTTCGGCGACCGGTTCGACCGCAACCAGACGCGTGGTCGCGGGCAGATGCTGCAGCAGCAGGCGGGTGAACTTGCCGGTTCCGGCGCCGAGATCAACGACACAGCGCGCGGCCTGAAGCGGCAGTGCGGCGACGATCTCCGCGGGGTAGCTCGGCCGGCCTGCCTCGTAGGCGGCGACCGCGACGCGATAATTCTTGGCTGTAGGGTTCAGTGTCATTGTGCGTCTCCTGCGAGCCAGCTTTCGGCGATGAAATCTGCCGACGGTATAGAGCAGCGCCTGCGCGGGACCGGAAGGGCGCGTCGATACAAAATTCGCTGAAGCCCCCTCACCTTTGCGTCAGCGCCGGCGGCAGCATCCACGCCGCAGTTCCAGGTTGCAAGTTGCGATTGGCTGAACCACAGTCCTTGCAGGCGGACACGGTCTTTTGCGCTTGCACGACAAGCCCGGTCCCTCTTGCGCACCGGAGTGGCCATGCAGCGATCCAGGGCAGTCCTTATCACAGCCATCGTCTACGCCTTGATCGGCCTGGTCCTCGCGGCGGGCGGAATCTGGCTCGCCGCCCTGGGCGGCTCCATCTTCTACATCGTCCTCGGCGTCGGCGTCCTCGCCACGGCGGCGTTGCTGCTGATGCAGCGGCGCTCCGCGCTATGGCTGTTTGCGATCGTGCTGGTCGGCACGCTGGCGTGGGCTGTGCACGAGGTGCGTCTCGACTGGTGGCCGCTCGCGGCGCGCGGCGACATCATCTTCCCGATGGCACTCTGGCTGCTGACGCCGGTGATCGTTCGCGCCCTGATTCGAGGCGAGCCTATGTCCTACGCGCGCGCGACAGCGCCGCTCTGGATCGGCGTCGTGGCATCAGCTGCCGTCCTCGTGGCCGCGCTGCTTTCGAGCTATCACGACATCAACGGCACGATTGCCGCATCCGGGCCTGCCGTGCCGCAAAGCGAAGCCGACCCGCAGCCGGACGGCGACTGGCGCGCCTATGGCCGCACGCAGTTCGGACAACGCTATTCGCCGCTCAAGCAAATCACACCCGACAATGTTGGCAAGCTCAAGGTCGCCTGGATCTTCCGCACCGGCGACGTGGCGACGCCTGAGGATTCCGGCGAAACCACCTTCGAGGTCACCCCGATCAAGGTGCGCGACACGCTCTATCTCTGCTCGCAGCATCAGGTGCTGTTCGCGCTCGACGCCAGGACCGGCACCGAGCGCTGGCGCTACGACCCCAAGCTCGTGCACAACAAGACGTTCCAGCACATGACTTGCCGCGGCGTCTCCTATCACGAGACCGCGCAGGGTGCCGTCGACTCCGGCGGCAGCCCGGCGCCAGCCGAGTGCCCGCGGCGGATCTTCCTACCGGTCAATGACGGCCGCATGATCGCGCTCGATGCCGACAGCGGCAAGCTGTGCGACGGCTTTGCCGATCACGGCATCCTCGACCTCCAGCAGGGCATGGGGATCAAGACCGCGGGCTTCTTCGAGCCGACGTCACCGCCGGTCGTCAGCGACAGGATCATGGTCGTCGCTGCCGCGGTGATCGACAATTATGCGGTCGAAGTGCCGTCCGGCGTGATCCGCGGCTTCGATGTCTATACCGGCAAACTGGTCTGGGCCTGGGATTCCGGCGCGGCTGACGAGAATGCATTGCCATCCCCGACGCGGCATTACACCAACGGTTCGCCGAACTCCTGGATCACCGCCTCGTTCGATCCGAAACTAAATCTGGTCTACATCCCGACCGGCAACAACGGGCCAGACATTTGGGGCGGCAATCGCGATGCTTTGGTCGAGCGCTATTCGAGCTCGATCGTCGCGCTCGATGTCAATACCGGCAAGCGCGCCTGGTCGTACCAGACCGTGCATCATGACCTCTGGGACATGGATGTTCCCTCACAACCGAGCCTGGTCGACGTCACCACGGCCAAGGGCGTCGTTCCCGCGATCATCCAGCCGACCAAGGTGGGCAATATCTTCGTGCTCGACCGCAGGACCGGCGAATTGATCGTGCCGGCGCCGGAGCGTCCGGTGCCGCAGGGGCCCGCGCCCGGCGACCGCAGCGCGCCGACGCAGCCGTTTTCCGAACTGACGTTCCGGCCGGAGGCGAAGCTGACCGGCGCCGACATGTGGGGCGGCACGATCTTCGATCAGTTGCTGTGCCGGATCATGTTCCACCAGCTTCGTTACGAGGGCACCTTCACACCGCCGTCGTTGCAAGGCACGCTAGTCTTCCCCGGCAATCTCGGCATGTTCGAATGGGGCGGCATCGCGGTTGATCCCGTCAGGCAGATCGCGATCGCCAATCCGATGTCGCTGCCGTTCAGGTCGAGGCTGATCCCGCGCGGCCCGCAGAATCCGCCGGCGCCGACCGCCGAGAAGCCGGTCGGCAGCGAAGTCGGGACGCAGCCGATGTACGGCACCCCGTTCGGGGTGGACATCTCGAGCTTCCTCTCGCCGCTGTCCGTGCCGTGTTACCGGCCGCCATGGGGCTCGATGGCGGCGATCGATCTCCGGACGATGAAGATCGTCTGGCAGCATCCCAACGGCACGATCCGGGACACCACGCCGCTGCCGCTTCCGTTCAAGATGGGCGTTCCGATGCTGGGCGGCCCGATCACGACCGCCGGCGGCGTCGCGTTCTACACCGGGACCTACGAGTACACGATCCGCGCCTACGACGTGCGCGACGGCAAGGTGCTGTGGGAAGACCGCCTGCCCGCCGGCGCGCAATCGACGCCGATGAGCTACGAAGCGGACGGCAAGCAGTACGTCGTCACCGCGGCCGGCGGCCACGGCTCGTTCGGCACCAAACGCGGCGACTACGTCATCGCCTACGCATTGAAGGATTGAACCGGGGAGCGTCGTCATGCGCGCGTCGTCCCGCAGCCGAGCGAGACATCCGACGGCGATCTATCTTTGGCTGGGCATCGCGGCGATGTCGGCCTGTGCAGGCGGCGACGTCGCGCATGCGGCCGATCTGACCACGCCCGGCGCAGCGGCCGCGCCCGCACCTGTTCCCTGGCTGCTCGGCGACTGGAACGGCGCGCGCACCCGCCTGTCGAATGCGGGCATCGACTTCCAGTTCGGCTACACCAGCGAGGTCGCCGGCAACGCAACCGGCGGTCAGCGGCGTGATGCGGCCTACACCGATCAATGGACCTTCGGCACCACGTTTGATCTGGCAAAGCTCGGTGTCGTGCCCGACGGCACGATCCAGGTCACTTGGACCGACCGCAACGGCAGCAATCTGAGCGACGACGCGCGGCTCGGCACGCTACAGCAGGTGCAGGAATTGTTCGGACGCGGCCAGACGCTGCGGCTGACGCAGTTCTGGTACGACCAGAAGTTCATCGGTGACCTCATCGACTGGAAGATTGGACGGATCACCTTCGGCGAGGACTTCGCATCTTTCGCCTGCGATTTCCAGAACCTGACCTTCTGCGGCGCGCAGCCCGGCAACCTGGTCGGCAACTACATCTACAATTGGCCGGTCAGCCAATGGGCAACGCGACTGAAGTTCAACCTACCGGGCTTCGGCTATTTTCAGTTCGGCGTCTATGACGCCAATCCGAATTATCTGAATGTGTCGCAATCGGCGCTTCCGGTGTTCTATTCGGGGTCGACCGGCCTGCTGATCCCGGCCGAGATCGCCTGGCTGCCGAAGTTCGGCAATCTGCCGGGCAGCTACAAATTCGGCGGCTGGTACGACACGTCGACCGCCCCCGATGTGGTCACCGATATCAATGGTAGTCCGGCCATGCTCAGCGGCCAGCCCCTGCTGCAGAGCCGCGGACGCTACGGCGGCTATGTCAGCTTCGTTCAGCAGGTGATCCGCTCGTCGCAGGTCAGTTCCGCGGGTGCGCTGAGCCTGTTCTTCAACGCGACCATGGCCGATCGCCGCACCGCGACCACCGATTATCAGATCGCGGGTGGTCTGACCTACACCGGACCTCTGCAATCCCGCCCCGAGGACGACATCGGATTTGCAGTCGGCACCACCCATGTCAACGGCCGCATCGCTTGGTCGGAGGAACTGCAGAATCTGGCCGGCCTCGGTCCGGTCGCGGTCCAGGGCAATGAATACGTCATGGAACTCTACTACACCTACCGGCCGCTGGCCGGCCTGCAGGTGCGGCCGAACATCCAGTATGTCGTCGATCCCGGCGGCACCAGCAGGAACCCGAACGCGCTGGTGTTCGGTCTGAAGACCGTGGCGAATTTCTGAGGTCGCGCGTGAAGTCATTGTCATTCGCCGGATCGTGAATTTTGCGCGCTCGGCAAGGGTTGGCAAGCCCGGCCAAAGCCGCTAAAGGTCCGCCCCCTTTCACACCAAATCCCGAGCATGACATGTCGAGCGCTCCGCCCGCCGTCTCGATTGGCGTCGATTTCGGCACCAGCAACACCGTGGTCGCGCTGTCCGATGCCGACGGCCGTGTCGAGGCTGTTCGCTTCGAGCATGGCGGCCGCACGCATAGCGTCTATGTCTCCGCGCTGTGCTTCTGGGAGGAACGGCCCGGCGCCGGCCTGCATCCGCGCGCCGAGGGCGGGCCGTGGGCGATCGAGCAATTCCTCGAGGGACGCACGATCCATCGCTTCATCCAGTCGTTCAAGACCTTCGCGGCAAGCTCGGCCTTCAACACCACGCAGATATTCCGGCAGCGCTACAAGTTCGAGGATTTGCTCGCCGCGTTCCTGCGCACGCTGACGCGCCATGCCGGCGAAGGGTTCGATTTGGGCGCCCCGACCATCATGGTCGGCCGCCCGGTGAAATTTGCCGGCGGCAATCCCAATGACGAGCTCGCGATGCAGCGCTACCGGGCCGCGTTCGAGCGGCTCGGCGCCGGCCATGCGCGCTATGTCTACGAGCCGGTCGGCGCGGCGTTCTCCTTCGCGCGCAGCCTCGATCACGATGCGACCGTGCTGGTCGCCGATTTCGGCGGCGGCACCAGCGACTTCTCCGTGATGCGCTTCTCGCGCCAGGGCGGCGTGCTGCGCGCCGAGCCGCTGGGCCATTCCGGCATCGGCATCGCCGGCGACACGTTCGACTACCGCATCGTCGACCACATCGTGTCGCCGCGGCTCGGCAAGGGCACCAACTACCGCTCGTTCGACAAGGTGCTGCCAATCCCCAATCACTATTATTCGAGCCTCGCGCGCTGGCACCAGCTCGCGATGATGCGGGGCAACGGCGATCTGCGCGAATTGCAGCAGCTGGCGCGCACCGCACTCGATCCGGCGCCGCTGCACGATTTCATCACCATCGTCGACCACGATCTCGGCTTCGCGCTGTACCGCGCCGTCTCCGACACCAAGGTCGCGCTGTCGAGCCGCGACCGCGTCGAGTTCCGCTTCGCCCGCGAAGGCATCGATATCGGCGCCACCGTGACGCGCGACGAATTCGAATCCTGGATCGCCGACGACATCGAACGGCTGGGCGCGACGGTGGACGAGGCGCTCGCGAAATCCGGCATCACCGCGCGCGACGTCGAGAAGGTGTTCCTGACCGGCGGCACCTCGTTCGTGCCGGCGGTGCAGCGGCTGTTCGCGGAACGCTTCGGCGAGGCGCGATTGACCTCGGCGGACCAGTTCGAATCGATCGCTTATGGTCTCGCCTTGATCGGCCACACCCCCGATCCCGACCGCTGGACCTTCGCCGAAGCCGCCTGACGTTTTGCTTCACGCCTTGATGCCGGCGCAATACGCGACTAAAGCTGATCAATCATCAACTCGAGAGGATGCCGACGGCCATGGATTTCATCCGGACAGCAACGCCCATCAGCCTTGCCCACCGGGATATCCATCGCCATGCCAGCATCGATCACGCTCTCGAATCTGACCCTGTCCGCGCCTGACGGCCGGGTTCTCCTTTCCAACATCGATCTCAGTTTCGGCCCTGAACGGACCGGCCTTGTCGGCCGCAACGGCATCGGCAAGACAACGCTGCTCGGCCTGATCGCAGGCCGGCAGGCGCCGCAATCCGGTGCCGTCGCGGTTCAGGGACGCGTCGGGATGCTGCATCAGACGGTGCAGGTGAGGCCGGACGAATCCGTCATCGACCTGTTCGGCGCCCGCCGCGCATTGGCAGCGTTACGCCGTGCGGAGCAGGGCCTTGCGAGCGCAGAGGAGCTCGCGGATATCGACTGGACGCTCGACGATCGCATCGCGGCCGCGCTCGCGCGCGTCGGACTGAATGACGTGCTCGACACCCCGCTGGCGATGCTGTCAGGGGGACAGGCCACAAGGGCGCGCCTCGCTGCGTTGACCTTCGCGCAGCCCGATTTCCTGCTGCTCGATGAGCCCACCAACAATCTCGACCGCGCAGGACGCCAGGCGGTGATCGACCTGCTCGTCGGTTGGCGGCAAGGCGCCATCGTCGTCAGCCACGATCGCGAGCTGCTGGGGACCATGGATGCGATCGTCGAACTGACCTCGCTGGAGGCCCCGCGCTATGGCGGCAATTGGAGCCAGTACCGCGCGCGCAAGGCGATCGAGCTGTCGGCGGCACGACACGATCTGGATGATGCCGAAAAACGCGTCGCCGAGATCGACCGCAAGACAAGGGAAGCCACCGAGAGGAAGGCGCGCAAGGACGGCGCCGGCGCGAGGAAGCGGGCCAAGGGCGACCTGCCGCGGATCGCCGCCGGGCTGCGCAAGAACCGCAGCGAGGACAGCGGCGGCGAGACGGCCCGGCTCGCCGAGCGCAGGCGAACACAGGCAAGCGAGCTTGCCGCCGCAGCGCGGCAGCGCATCGAGGTGCTGCAACCGTTCTCGGTGCAGCTGCCGTCGACGCATCTGCCGGCGGGCAGGATAGCGCTGCGCATCGAGGCCGCCGATGCCGGCCACAGCGCGGACGCGCCGATCCTGCGCGGCCTCACCTTCTTCATGTCGGGTCCGGAACGCGTCGCGATCACAGGCCCCAACGGCGCCGGCAAGACAACGCTGCTCAAGCTCGTCAGCGGAGAGCTGACCGCGTTGCGCGGCACCGTCGAGGTGATGACCCGATTTGCGATGTTCGATCAGTCGGTCAGCCTGCTCGATGCCAAGGCCTCGATCCTGGACAACTTCCGCCGCATCAACCCGGATGCCGGCGAGAACGCCTGCCGGGCCGCGCTGGCGCGCTTCATGTTTCGCGCCGACGCGGCCCTGCAGACCGTCGCGGACCTGAGCGGCGGCCAGCTGCTTCGTGCCGGCCTCGCTTGCGTCCTGGGCGGGCCAACGCCGCCACCGCTGCTGATCCTCGACGAGCCGACCAACCATCTCGACGTTGACTCGATGGAAGCGGTCGAGGCCGGGTTGCGCGCCTATGACGGCGCCTTGCTGGTCGTCAGCCACGATGAGGCCTTCCTGGAGGCGATCGGGATCACCCGCAGGTTCGAGATCGGCGGCCGGCTCCCGCCAAAATAACGAAAACAACCCCATGCAAAGCAGCCGGCGGCCACCGCGACCGCCTGAGCGGCGGTCAATTGGCGCAATATCCTCCGGGCAAAAATTCGCAGCGCATGTCACGTTTCGACGCGCTGCCTTGTCTTAGCCTCTGCAATGGCAGCAGCAGAGGACAGCATGCATCCTATCGGAACCGGCGGCGGTCGCACCCTGATCGCGATCATCTATCATAGCGCGTATGGCCACACCCGGCGCCAGGCGGAGGCCGTCTGGTCCGGCGTCGGGGATGTCGATGGCGCGGAGGCCCTGTTGGTGCCTGTGGAGGACGTGGAACAGAATCGGGATTGTTTGCTGGATGCTGAAGCATTTATCTTCGGCACGCCGACCTACATGGGCGCGGCGTCCGCGGCCTTCAAAGCGTTTCAGGAAGCAACCTCGGGTGCGGTGATGTCCAAGGGCTATCGCTGGAAAGACAAGCTCGCGGCCGGCTTCACCAATTCGGGGGCCCACGCCGGCGATAAGCTCTCCACCTTGATCCAGCTTGCCCTGTTCGCCGCCCAGCACGGCATGCATTGGGTCAATCTCGACCTGCCGCCGGGCAACAACTCCGCATCGGGATCAGCGGCCGATCCGAACCGGCTGGGGTTCTGGCTCGGCGCCGGCGCGCAGTCGAACACCGACGAGGGTGCCGACACTGCGCCGCCTGAATCTGATCTCGCGACCGCGCGCCACCTCGGACGGCGCGTGGCGACGACGGCAATTCAGTTCGCGCGTGGCCGTGAGGCGACTGCCGCGGCCATTCGGGCGGCGTCATGAAAGAGGCGGCTGAAACCGCGGCAGCCGAGATGTTCGCCGATCTGCGGCCACGGCTGATCCGGCTGGCCTATCGGATGCTGGGCTCGGTGGCCGACGCGGAGGACGTCGTGCACGATGCCTGGCTGCGTTGGCTCGCCGCCGATCGCGACCGGATGCGCGATCCCAGGGCCCTGCTCTACACCATCGTCACCCGCCTATCCCTGAACGAATTGAAATCCGCGCGGCGCCGGCGCGCTGCCTATGTCGGACCGTGGCTGCCCGAGCCGTTCTTCGATCCCGAGCAGGAGGAGACCGCCGACGATCTGATACTGCCGTTGATGATCGCGCTGGAGCGGCTGTCGCCGTTGGAACGGGCAGCCTTCCTGCTGCATGACGTCTTCGGAATGGAGTTCGACGCCATCTCCGAGACGATCGGACGCGAGGCCGCGACCTGCCGCAAGCTCGCCAGCCGAGCCCGCGCGCATATCCACGATGCCAGGCCGCGATTCGTGGTCGGCGATGAAGAAGGCCTGCGGCTGGCCAATGCCTTCTTCACTGCGACCAGGACCGGCGACCTCGCCGCATTGCGCGCGATGCTCGCCGAAGATGTCGTGGTCTACGCCGACGGCGGTGGCCGGGTCCCGGCACCTGTTCGACCGCTGGTCGGCCTCGAAGCGGCGATGGAGCGGTTCGCGGGGCTCGCTCGCCTGTTCGTTGTGCATCCCTCACGCTTGATCCGCTACGCAACCATCAACGGCTTGCCCGGCTTCATCACCATCGAGGATGGCCTCGTTCAAACGACCGCCCTGCAGATCGAGAACGAACGGGTCGTTGCGATCTTTGTGACTCGCAATCCCGACAAGCTGCACAACATCCCCGATGCGACGGAATTGATCGCACCTCCCGCGCGGCCGCATTGACGCGCAGAGAGCGCAACGGGGCCGCCACCACGACACGCACCGAATGATCTTCCTCGCCGACGCTCTCAGCGTCGAAGCAAGTTGCTCTCACGATCAATGCTTCGAACGGTGAAGGTCGTTTGAATAATGAACAGCCGAGCACGCGTCGCCTTGGGGCAGGTTGTAGGCGCGGTGCTCGGCTGTCAGGCCGCGCGGCGGTGCGGCCATCCCCGCAGGCTTCACTCACCCCCATGAGCGAGGCCGCCGGAGTCAGATCTCGCCGGTTGCTAAATCCGCGCTGTCGAATGGAGTGCGTTTCGCCAAAGGGCAAATGCGACGAAGCCGGCCAGCAGCACAAAGCCGCCACCGGCCGCGATCAATAGATGCGCGAACGTCATTTGGAACATCCCAATTGTGAAGCATCATGCGGCACGCGATGCGCCGCAATCTGGCAATCAAATGCACTTCAGAAATTGATTTGCCCCGCCGGCCGCCGCCGGACAGCCCGAAAGGTGGCTGGCACTGCGCTCTGCCCACCCTTCGATTTCAGAGAGGCCGTCGAGCCACTCGGCTCTCGCCTCTCATTGTGCGGTTCGTCACACCGCTCAACCGTCACGAGGATAATCGATAAAATTTTACTGACAATCGAAAGGAAAAATTAAGGTTAATGACGTGCGGCCGCTCCGATTGGCTCGTTTCGCCGAGAGCCGCTTTTGTCACGATGGAACGCGGCTCCCAGTCGCGCTCGCGAGGCGCTGGCGTGCGGGCCCGTCAGCGAGGTGAAGCCGCTTCAACGGTCTCCTCATCGCGGGATGGCGCAGCTGCCGATGTCATTGCGGGCAAAGCCCTTCATCCCTCGACGACTCGTTCGGTATGCGGTTGTCGCCCGGCTTACGGGAGCGAGTATCAAGATACCAAAAGAGTGCCACCTCGTCGGCCGTGTCCGAACCCAGTTCGCGATAGAGAAATCGATCGTAGCCGCCGAGGACAAAGCCATAGCGCTGGTAGAAGCTGCAAGCTGCGACGTTGTTGGATTGGGTCTCCAACCGGATCGCTCCCAGCCCTTTGTCACGCGCCCAATCGACAATCCGATCCATCAACGCGCTAGCCAATCCTCGTCGGCGAAATGATCGGGCCACTGCGAAATCATCGACCATGGCGCAGCCGTTCCATCCCAGGCTGGCGGTGATGTATCCGGCGAGATTTCCCGCTTCGCTTGCCAGGAACAGCACCTTGTCGGTGCCGTCGCATCGTTCAAACAGCGCATCGTCCAGCCCATAGGCTTTATGCCTTTGCGAGAGCGGCTCGACGCGCAACGGCACCGCATCGAACGGCTCTACGACGATACGATCAATCTCGAAGGAAAAATCGACGTCCTCAGCCGATCTTGGGAGCGCGTCCGCGCGAATGATTTCCATGTCGCTCAGGATATGGGGGTCGCGCAGGAGAAAGCCAGCGGATCACTATTGATGCGGATCGTCGCTGTTCATGTGCCCGGCAATCCCGACAAGCTGCAGAAGGTGCCGCAATGGCAGCAGCAGAGGACACCATACACGACGTCGGAACCGGCGACGGAAACGCCCGGATCCCGATCGTCTATCATGGCGCCTACGCACCCTACTCAGCTCAACAACCTGGTGCCGGCAAGTGCCGGCAGAGGCAGCTGGCAACCGGCTACGCTATTCTCGACATGACGGGTCAAGCCGATCGTCAACTTCGGTCGTCATCACCGAACCGTCCGCCTCGAACAGCCCAACCGCTCCGCACGGCGAAGTCGAAACGTCGAAGTCGAGCGGCCCGCAAGTAATCATGCAATAGTCGTAGGCCGAGCGCTGATCGTTTCCCATCAGAAACTGATAATGGATCTGCATGAAGTTGAAGCGATGACGTTTGAAGCGCATCGGACTGACCATCGAATGTATCTGGACGCGCCGAATCCTCGGGCGGCAACCCGGATGGTCTCGACTGACACGTTTCAGGGTGACGGGGTCGAAGCGATAGAAGCTGATTGCGTCATCTCGTGCCTGGTATTCGACCCAGTCTATCGCTGGCGTTCCGGCCACGAGTTGCGCCGCTTCCCGTATTTGCCCCCCCATCGGATGTAGCGAGAATTTAGGTATAGTGGCGCCGACCGTGAGAATGCATAGCTTGGGTCCGCACGCTTCGAGCGGAGGATCCGATTTCAGCGCGCGCGCGACCGCCGCAATTGTGAGCGCCGCACCAAGGGAATGGCCAATAATCAGAACTTCATCAACTTCTGCGGCCCGAACCGTTCTTGCTATCAGGTCCGCAAAAGCGCCGAGCCGCTTATCAAGTTCGCTCTTCCGCCCGTAAAGAAATTGGTGGGAGAAAATGGCATCATCGAGAATGTGATTTATCCTGCGCCTTGGTCCAATCCAGAGCATCGCGCCGACGAAGATGGCAAGCGACAAAAAAAATCCAACCAGCAATTCTATCCAAAATGTCGCGTGTATGAGCCTGATCAACAGATATGACAGCCCAACGCTGCAAAATGCGATCAGCAGCAAACAGCAATATGGAAACATGAAAAAGAGAGCGTACTTCCAGCTTGCGATCGCGTATCTGAATATCGTTCCCGTTACGATGAAATCGAACAGCGCTTTCAACGATTGAACGAGGCGAGACACGAAGCCGACTTTCGCGTCGCACCGGATGAGATCATCCCAGCGGAGCATTTCGAAGGTGGAGTGAGTTTTCCAGTTCGGCCCCCACGCTTCCAGGCTGCATGAAGCACTAATTGCAGAAGTGCTCGATAATTCCGACAGCCGTGAGGAAGCGCCCCAAATCTTTTGGAAGCTCGAGAGCGACCGCCGCAAGCGTTCGACCTGCTCTTCGGGGGTGATTGGATCGTAACCACCGATATGGAAGACGTGCCGCCGCTGGATCATCTAGGCAACTCGATTTCTGGAAAGAAATTGATCGGCATCTGTTCTGAAAAACGGAATTTTGCGGATGATTAGCGCCTCCTCGTTGCCCGCCGGTCCTTGGTGAACCTGACGTGGATGATGCGGACTTTGACCTGTAAAATTACCACTTCGTCCGCGGGGTGGCACTCGTTGAGTTTGGCCTTGAGCAAAAAAGTGCGGCGTCCTTTGGCGGCATTGACGTGGAGGGCCCTGATGGTCGCGGCACGTCGATCGCTCTTCGTGTGGCAGATACGCGACAGTGAGGCAATTGTGCGCCTCAACGCGCTTTTCAAGCCGTTCATGAATTGCCACGATTCCCGAGTCTGATTTAATGCGACTAGACCTGAGGGTGAGGATTCTGAAGATGGAGAGAGTGCGGCACAGCGCAGCGCTGATTTGCGCCGGCTTGATGATTGTTTTTGCAAGCAGCTTGTTTTTGAACAACGGGGCTCAGGCGAAGCCCGGAACGAGGGTTGCGCTGAGATCGATCAGTTCGCCCGCTCGCATGCCGTCTTCTACGGCGCACGTTTACTTGTTCCGCGGACTACTGAACGTCTTTTCGTTGGGCATGGACAGCCTTGCCGCCCAGCTGCAAGCGGCTGGCGTTGCCGCAGTTGTTGCAAATCATACCCAATGGCGAAGCGTCGCCGACGACATCATCGAGAGATATAGGGCAGGCCAGCGCGGGCCTATCATCCTGGTGGGGCACTCTCTTGGTGCAGATGCCGTGATGTCGATGGCAGAGTACCTTGGTCAAATGGGCGTGCCCGTTGCGCTGGTTGTTCCATTTGACGGAACATCGTCGCATATGGCATCGGCCAATGTCGGGCGCGTTCTGAATCTGTACAAGAGTGAAAGCGTTCGA
This sequence comes from Bradyrhizobium sp. WCU1, assembly GCF_053474805.1. NCBI lineage: Bacteria > Pseudomonadati > Pseudomonadota > Alphaproteobacteria > Hyphomicrobiales > Nitrobacteraceae > Bradyrhizobium > Bradyrhizobium sp. WCU1. Next base: position 3,764,978 of record NZ_CM130280.1, on the reverse strand, counting down.
ATCGGTCGCGGACCCGGTTTCCGGGGGGAGCTGACAAATTTTTATGTTCGTGACGTAAACATCACTCACTTTAACATCGATAAGGACCCAGCGTTGCATAACATGGTGCTACGAAAGGTCCGCTCAATCGGATCGGCTGTCGCGCACCCACGAAGAAATCAGGGGCCTTCGAACCTGGTTTCACCTGCAGCCCGGGCTTCGACCACTTCCTAGCATACCACCCGAAAGACCATTTGAAGTTGGTGTTGACGCAAGGTGTGAGGCTTAGATTAGGTCCTTGAAGGAGCCCGGTGTCGGTGTTGTTTTCTTGAGCACTTCAAGCCGGAGAGGGACTCAGTGACGCCATTCAGAAAACTCTCAATCGCGATCGCCCTGTGTTGCGCGGCGACCGTGTGCGCAGCCTTCTCCAAGCCGATTCACATCGTGGCAGTCGGCGCAAGCAACACCCAGGGCTGGTACGTCGGGAAGCAAGGCGCCTACCCGGCCAAGCTGGAGGCCTTGCTGAGAGAAAAGGGCGTCAACGCGACCGTCGCCAATGCCGGAGTGCCCTTTGACACCACCGCCGGGATGCTCAAGCGCATTGACAGCGATGTGCCAAAGGGGACCGACATCGTCATCTTGCAGCCTGGAGGCAACGACAGGCGCTTCCTCGTCACGAAGGAGCAGCGGGCGGCCAACATCGCGGCGATGGAGCGGCGGCTCCGTGATCGCGCCATCAAAGTCATTTTGTATGACGAAGACATTCCTGCGCAGTACTACGCTTTCGACCTCATTCACCTCACGGATGCGGGGCATGCCTTCATAGCGTCGCAGTTGCTCCCGCGCGTGTTGGAGATAGACCGGAGGGCCACCGTGGCTTCGCCGCGCGCGAGATAGAAAAAGCCTTTCCGTGCCGGCGTCGTGCTATCCGGCAACGGTGCAAACCCGGCAACGCATCCGCCCGGGATCCAACCTGTCGGACTGCCAACTAATCGCTGGAAACGACCCGCAAGCGCTGTATGATTGGTTGATGCCGGTCTGTGGACCTGTTTCTGTCAGATCCTGGACGCTCGCCAAGGATGGCACCCTTTCGATGATCGGCGAAGATGCGGCGCCAGCGACACAAGCGCGTGGTCCACGATGACGCCCGATATTGCCAAGTTCGTGTTCGTGATGATGGCGGTCGGTTGGTATCTCATCCGCTACAGACACGCGCGTCGAGCTCGCCGTGAAAAGGTCACGAGGAGCGCCCGAGGCTGGCGCGAAAACACCCTGCTGCTGATATCGCTCACGGGTCTTGGCATTGTGCCACTCATCTACACCGCGACGGCCATGCCTCATTTCGCATCATACGCCTTCCGGCCGGCTCAAGCCTGGCTGGGTGTTTTGGTCGCGGTTGCGGCGCTGGTCATGTTCCGGCTGACTCACCGAGCCCTTGGTCGGAATTGGTCCGTAAGCCTCGACGTGCGGGAGAATCATCGCCTGATCACAGACGGTATTTATCGGAGAATTCGCCATCCGATGTATACCGCGTTCTGGCTCTGGGCTGTTGCTCAGGCATTGCTGCTCCCCAACTGGGTGGCTGGTTTCGCTGGCCTGATCGGATTTGGAACCTTGTTTTTCGGGCGGATTGCCAAAGAAGAGCAGATGATGGTGGACACCTTCGGCGACGAGTATCGCCAGTATATGGCCCGGACCGGACGCCTTTTGCCGCGGCTTTTCTGAACCGGCTTGCAGGCTGCTCTCGCCGAACTCACGTCCGGATACACACGCAAAGCGACAGCCCCGTGCCGTTTTTGCCACACTCGGCAAGGAAACGACCGCGCGAGCACCAGCTTTGCGAGAGCGTTAATTACGCCATCGCCGTTAGAGGGTAATCTGTTCATATTGACGCTACCCATCTTGGAGATCACGATGCTGAAGTTCCTGGTTGCTGGAGTTGCGACATTCGGTTTCATGGCTGCTGTCAGCGCGGCAGACCTCCCCCACCCGCAGCCGGTTGCGGAAACGGCTCCGATTGGCAAGGCACCGATCGGCAAGTATCCGGTTGGCAAGTCCCCCGTCGGCAAGTACCCGGTCGGAAAAGCTCCTGCTCCGATCGTGACGAAGGGATAGCTCGGGCAGCAAGGCGCTGCTTGGGATTGACTACCCTTGTGAGGGCTTGAACGTGCCAGAATCCAACCGGAAACGGAACGGCTTGCGGTTGCTTGCCGGAATTGGTGTCATTGTGGCTTCCATGACTTTGGAAGCCGGCATCGGTCATGCGCAGCAATTGGCGGCGCAATCGGATCAAGCGCCGCTGCCGCAGGACAAGCCGCGCAAGCCGTCGACGAGAGCGGTTGTGGCAGCGGCCGTCGCTGGTCCGAACGGTCCCGCCTCCGAAGCAGCCGCGAAGCCGGCTCGAAGGGCTTCAGTCAAAGGGCCATACTACGTCGACTTTCGTGCCCGCACGGCGGCTTCCTATGGGCATGCGTTTGTCTGGTACGGCAAGACAAGCGAAAAGCAGGTCGAGGTCGCGGGGCTGCATCCGGCAGGCGATGTCCTGCCTTATGTGCTGGGACATCTGACTTGGGTGCCCTCCGAAACCGGAGCAAGTTACGGTGACCTCGACGAGCAGTATTTGACGGCCAGCTATCGCGTTTACCTGAGTGAGGCCGACGCGAAGAAGGTTTTTGCGTATATCAAGCACCTCCAGGCGACCTCGCCTGTTTGGAATGCGGAGACGACCAATTGCACGGCCTTTATTGGTCGCATCGCCAACTTCATGGGTCTGAAAGCTCCATTCCATTTGTTGAAGCCTGAGGAATACGTGAACCAGTTGAGAGAGTTGAACGGCGGACGCCAAACGGCGCAGTTGGCTGCTTCGGATCAATAGATTTCTCGCCCGGCTTCATCACCATCGAGGACGACCTTGTCCAAGCGACCGCCTTGCAGGTCGAAGGCGAGTGGATCGTTGCTGTTGTGCGACCCACAATCCCGACAAGTTGCAGAACGTGCCTGAAGTGACGGGATGGCGAACTGACCGTTCAGCGCACCCGATAGCGATAGACGAGATCGTCGGGGTCTTCGCGCGGCGCCGACGGATCGAGCACACCGCCCAACCGCTTCGCCACCGCAGCCGACATCGCATTGTCCGGCGCCATGTAGCTGACGAGCGTCGAAAGCTTCAGCGTCGCAAACGCCCAGTCGCGCAATGCACGCGCCGCTTCGGTGGCGTAGCCATGCCCCTCATGCCCGTCATAGAGCAGCCAGCCGAGCTCCTGCTCCGGAAACAGCGGCCCGTGGTTGATGCCGACCTGGCCGATGCACTGCTTCGACGCGGTGAGTTCGATCATCAGCGCGCCATGCCCGAACAGGCGCCAGCACGCCAGATCGTGACAAAACATCCCCCACGCCGCGCGGACATCGAACGGCCCGCCCATGCCGGCGGAGCGCGGCGAGGCCAGGAACGCGAGGTAAGCGGGGAAGTCATCGATCGCCTGCGGACGAAGCGTCAAACGAGCGGTGCTGATGGTTGGAATGTCAGTGGTCATCGGCTTGTCGTCACGCGCCGCGGACCGGGTCACGGCCAGCCGCGGTCTCCTGCTCCGGCACAGCCGGATAGCTCTGGCGGGTTCGGATCGGGCGAAGGGTGGCGGAGAGGGAGGGATTCGAACCCCCGATAGGCTTGCACCTATGCCGCATTTCGAGTGCGGTGCATTCAACCACTCTGCCACCTCTCCGATGGCCCGGGTGATTTGCGCCACCCGCGGTCGGGGCGTGTTCTAGGCGAGGATGACGGGACAGACAAGGCGCTGCAATAATATTTCCGTCACCGGCGCATGGCGCGGCCGAAGCAGCGCCATGACGGGAGAAAGTGCGCGGAAACAACGCGCTAGCGGGACACCTCGCGCGCGGTCAGCGCACGGGCGAGCCGGAAGCAGCAGGAGCGGACCATGGATCATGCAACGATTCGAGCCAACGGCGCGGCGTTCCACGTCGTGCGGACCGGCCGCGGCAAGCCGCTGCTGCTGCTGCACGGCTGGCCGGAATTCTGGCTGACCTGGAAGCCGGTCATGGCGCGGCTCGCCGACCGCTACACCCTGATCGCGCCCGACCTGCGCGGCTTCGGCGACAGCGACAAGCCGACGGGCCCTTACGGCCCCGATCAGCATACCGACGACATGCTGGCGCTGCTGGACGCCCTCGGCATCGACAGGGCCGGTGTGGTCGGCCACGACGTCGGCGGCGCGGTGATGCAGCCGCTCGCCCGCAAGGCGCCGGACCGCATCGCCGGGCTGTTGTTGTTCGATTTCGTCTATCCCGGCATCGGGCCACGGATGGCCGCGCCGGACCGGCTGAATCACATCTGGTACCAGTCGTTCCACCAGATGGAGATGGCGCCCGCGCTGGTCGGCGCCAGCCGTGAAAACTGCCGCACCTACATCGGCCATTTCCTGCGCAACTGGACGCATCGCAAGGCCGCGTTCGACGACGTGATCGAGGACTTTGCCGACAATTTCTTCAAGCCGGGCAACCTCGCCGGCGGCTTCGCGCATTATCGCGCGTCGCATGCGGGGCGCGTCAAGATGATGCAGGGCGAGGCGCCCGCGCTGCCCCCGATCACGGTGCCGACCTGCATCCGCTGGGCCGAGCACGACCCGCTGTTTCCTTACTCATGGACCGACCGGCTGGGCGAGACCTTCTCCAACCTCGATCTCGCGATGTTTCCCGATGTCGGGCATTTCCCGCATCGCGAGGACCCCGATCGCGCAGCCGCCGAGATCGCAGGGTTCTTCGAGCGGATCAATTGGAGGTGAGAGAATGGTGGGACCGCCAGGACGCGACAAAAACTGGCGGTCCCGTGCCGCTTCTTAATATTGCAGGCCGGGAAGTGCGGCTTCGCCGGTCGGCGGGAGCGACACGGTCCACGGTAGCGGCGCCCGCTGGATCGGCAACGCGAAGCCGATCTTAACCTAACCGGTCAACCTTACCGCGCGATCCCGGGCCGTATGACCACGGATGAAATCTTCAGGCGTCGGCCTTCTTGGCTTTTTTGGTCTTCTTCTCGCCATTGTCGCCATCGTCGTTCTTGGCCTTGTCGGCCTTCTTGTCGTCCTTGCCGTTGTCTTTCCTGCGATTGGTGTAGCGGGCATTGCCGAGTCCGGTTCCGATCGTCAGCACGCCCCAGCGCGTGACATCCTGCATGAAAGGGACCTCGGCCAGCCCCTGCGCCACGCCGTCATTGTGCATCACGATCGCGGTATCATGATCGCCGATCTGCGGAATCGCCTCGACCAGGCTCGCCGGCAGGTTGAACTTGCTGCTCTCCCAATTGCCCGGCAGGTTCTGCGCGCCCTTCTCGATTCCGCCGTCCTCCTTGATGACGCCGGGACAGGCGATGCCGATGAACGGCGCGAGCCTGAGATTCTCCTTCTCGGCGGCGGCAATCAGATCCTTCAGCATCTTCACCAGCCGCTTCACCGCGCCTTCGCGCGTCGGCTCGTCATCGGCATGGCGCCACAGCTCCGACTTCCAGACCGTCGCCTTGGAGAGATCGGGCGCCTTCTTCCAGCGCGTCTCGACGACACCGCAGCGGATATTGGTGCCGCCGATATCGACCGCGAGCACACCGTCATGGGCCTCGAAGATCCACGACGGCGCCAGATGCAGCGTGCCGATCAGCCCGGCATCATCGGGATGGAAGCGGATCGGCACCAAATCGACCTTGAAGTCCTCCGACTTCAGGATGATGTCGGTGCGCGCGATCGCGAGTTCGCCGAGCCTGGAGTCGCGGAAGCCGCCGCCGACCACGATGCGCTCGGTCTTGGCCCAGGCCTTGGTGTTGAGGAAGCGCCGCGTCACGTAGGCGAGCTCCTGGGCGAACTCCTCGATCGCGCTGTGCACGACCGCGGAGGCTTCGGTGTCGTCGCCGACCAGCATCTCGTCGAGCTTCTTCTTGCTGATCTTGTCGGACGGCTCGTCGCCGAACGGATCCTCGCCGGATTTGCGCAGCGGCTTGCGCCAGCGATCGAAGATCTTGCGGAACGCGCCCTTGGAGGCGCGATCGCCGAGAAAGCCCTCGTCGTCCTTCAGCTCGATGTTGAAGCTGTCGATATCGACGGAGGGCAGCCGCGCGGCACCGTGGTGCGCGATGCCCGTGGTCAGTCCGGTGTCGTCAGCCATTCGCCTGCCCGCTTGAGGTTCCGTCAGACAACTGCGGGGAACCCAAATGGTTGCGTCCCGCGCGGCGGCGTTCGGCCGGGCGCGGGACGCAATCTCGCAAAGACCGCAGAATAGTCTCAGGCGGCCGTTACCCCGTAGCGCGCTGCGGGGACGCTGCGCGACAGGTTCGGCATCAGCTTCTGGCGGGCAGCCTCATAGGCCTGCCAATCGGCGGCCTCCGGCAGCGACGGCACGGTGAAGACCTCGCCCTGGTCGAGGCCGGCGAGCGCGGCATCGACCATGTCCTCGGCCTTCATCACGATCTCGCCGGGCAGATGAGCGATCGGCGTGCCGGCGATGTCCCAGAACTCGGTGGCCGTGGCGCCCGGCAGCACCGCCTGGACCCGGACGTTCTTGTCCTTCAGCTCGTGCTGCAACGAGTGCGTCAGCGCCAGCACGAAGGCCTTGCTGCCGCCGTAGACGCCGTTGAGCAGCTCCGGCTGCACGCCGACCACCGAGGCGATGTTGACGATGGTGCCGCCGCCGCGCGCGACGAATCCCGGCACCGCGGCATAGGTCAGGCGCATCAGCGCATCGACATTGAGCGCGATCATGTCGCTCATCTTGTCGACGTCGGATGCGAGCAGCGGCGCGGTGGCGCCGACGCCGGCATTGTTCACCAGCACGCTGATGCCGGCATTGTCGCGCAGAATGGCTTCGATCCGCGACACGTCACCGCGCTTGCTGAGGTCGGCGGCAACGATCTCGATCGATCGGCCTGTCTCCGCCGCGAGACGCTTGGCGAGCCCGTCGAGGCGCTCGCGGTTACGTGCGACGAGGATCAGATCGTAGCCACGCCGTGCGAGCCGGTCCGCATAGATGGCACCGATTCCGGACGACGCACCGGTCACGAGCGCCGTTCCTTTGGCTGACTTGGTCATGTTGGTCTCCTGTTTGACCCTGGGCGGCCGGTTTTGGCCGCTGATCAGGTTCTACAGGTCCCCTTGCATGTCTCAAATGTCATATATACACCTTTTTAGGACATCGATTTCACGTCGGAGGGTTCCATGCAGGAGATCGGCTTCGTCGTTTTTCCGGAATTCCAGGTGATGGGCTTCACCGCCATCACTGCGTTCGAGGTCGCCAATCTGATCGCAGGCGACCCCTTCTATGAGGTCACGCTGCTGTCGGAGCATGGCGGCCCGGTGCGGTCATCCGCCGGTTTCAATGTCGAGACCGAAGCTTTCGGCGCGCGCAGCTTCGACACGCTGTTCATCGGCGCCGGCCACGAGCTGCATCCGGCGTCGCCGAAGCTGACCGGCTTCATTCGCCGCGCCATGACGGAGTCGCAGCGGATTGCCGCGCCCTGCATCGGCGCCTTCTCGCTGGCTGAAGCAGGCCTGCTCGATGGCCGGCGCGTCTCGACGCATTGGCAATTCGCCGCGGAATTGCAGGCAAGATTTCCGAAGCTGAAGGTCGATCAGGACCGCATCTACATCGTTGACGGGCCGATCTGGACCTCCGCCGGCATGACCGCGACGATCGACCTGGCGCTGGCGATGATCGAGCATGATCTCGGCGTCGAGGTCGCGCGCTCGGTGGCCCGCAAGCTCGTGGTCTATCACCGCCGCACCGGCGGCCAGTCGCAGTTTTCCGCGCTGCTCGAGCTCGACCCGAAATCCGACCGCATCCAGAACGCGCTGCACTACGCCAAGACGCATCTGCGCAACGAGCTGTCGGTGGAGGAATTGGCCGAGGTGGCGCGGCTTAGCCCGCGCCAGTTCAGCCGCGCTTTCCGCGCCGAGACCGGCCAGTCGCCGGCCAAGGCGATCGAGCAGCTGCGGGTCGAGGCCGCCCGCGAATTGATCGGCGACGGCCGCCATTCGATGGACGAAATTGCCATAGAGACCGGCTTTGCCGACCGCGAACGGATGCGGCGGGCGTTCCTGCGGGTGCTGGGCCAGCCGCCGCAGGCGATCCGCCGCCACGCGCGGGTCGCGGCACAGACCGCGGCCTGAGCCGCCAATCCGGGCCGAAATCGCGCCAAACCCTTCATCTTTGGCCGGTTTTTGCCCGGCTTTACCTTGACTCTGCGTCGTTTGCGGCTATAAGTCCGCCCATCCGGCGCGGGGATTTCTCGCGCCGATTGTTTTTGTGCGAACCATTTGGGAATTCATTCCCTTCGCGCAGAACACATAACCCATAGCGACTGAACAAAAAGCCGACCCGGGCGATCTGTCCGAGGCCGGAACCGAACACGAAGGAATCAAACGATGTTCGCAGTCATCAAAACCGGCGGCCGGCAGTACCGTGTCGTTCCGAATGATGTACTCGAGATTGGCAAGATCGCCGGCGATGTCGGCACGATCGTGCAGCTAGGCGAAGTTCTGGTGCTCGGCGGTGACACGCCGGTGCTGGGAACGCCCACCGTCGCGGGCGCGACCGTTGCAGCCGAAGTGCTGCAGCACAAGCGCGGCGCCAAGGTGATCGCGTTCAAGAAGCGTCGCCGCAAGAATTCACGCCGCAAGCGCGGCTATCGCGACGAGCTCACGGTGCTTCGCATCACCGAGATCCTCGCCGATAACGCCAAGCCGACCATCGGCCCGCGGCCGAAGAAGGCAAAGGTCGAAGCGCCCGCCGAGGCAGCCGAATAGGCCGTTCGCGGGCACGCGCAAAAAGGTGATCGTCGCGTCTTCAGATGTGAAGCGTGACAAAACGTGAAATGATTCCGTCAAGGAATTGATCTAGAGATCAAAGCGAAGTCGGAGACGAGCTATGGCTCATAAAAAAGCAGGCGGTTCATCGCGCAACGGACGTGATTCCAAGGGCAAGCGCCTTGGCATCAAGGCGTTCGGCGGCGAGCGCGTGATCCCCGGAAACATCATCGCGCGTCAGCGCGGCACCACCTGGCACCCCGGCCTTAATGTCGGCATGGGCACCGATCATACTCTCTTCGCCAAGGTCGAGGGTCATGTCGAGTTCCGTGCCAAAGCCAATGGCCGCACATTCGTATCGGTTATCCCGATGGCGCAGGCGGCCGAGTAGACGGTGGACACACATGAGTCCGCCGGGTCCTGTTGAACCGGCGGAGCAGCAAAGAGCTCCAAGGGGAGGCGGGATGACCGGCCTCCCCTTTTTGTTGCGCGCGATCCGGTTCGACCGCGCGTGACGTTCCAAGCGTTGCGTACCAATTGTCGCATCACAGGAGCTCGACATGTTGCAGGACATCCCGACGCCGACCTTGCGCGAGGCAAGAGCTTGCGTCCTCGAGACCGAACGGCTGACATTGCGCAAGCCGACGCTCGCGGACGTAAAAGCAATCGCACGCCTCGCCAATGATCGCCGCATCGCGGAGAACACCCGCCGCCTGCCGCATCCCTATACCCAGGACGACGCCATCGAATTCGTGCGCGCGCTCGGCGCCGGCGGCCGCGAGACCGTTTTCCTGATCGAGAACAATCACACGCCGGTCGGCATGGTCGGCATCGACTGGCGCGAGGAGACATCGGCCGAGCTCGGCTACTGGCTCGGCGTCGATTATTGGGGCCAAGGCTTCGGCACCGAGGCCGCGCGCGCCGTGATCGATTACTACTTCGAGGAATTCGATCTCGACCAGCTGATCGCGGGCGCCCGCGTCGTCAACCCGTCGTCGCGCAACATCCTCGAGAAGTGCGGCTTCCAGTGGAGCGGCGTCGAGCTGCACCGCTTCGAGGCGCTGGGCTCGTCGAGCCCGGTCGATGCCTTCCGCCTGTCGCGCGGCGTCTGGACCTCGCTGAAGCGCTGGAACAGCTCGAAGCGGCGGGAGAGCTGAAGGCTCGATCCACAACAACGTCGTCGTCCCCGCGAAGGCGCTAGGGCATGCACAGATCTCTGAGGGACCATCCAGCGGCTGCGGCGTGGAAGTATTGCAGGCCGTGTTTCATAGTGATGGGGCCCGGCGGTTTGGACGATGGATAGCCGTCCCAGCCGCCGAGCCGGCCGATAATCCAGGCGGCCCAAGCGAGGCTGTCAGGCGGGTGCGGGTTTCTCAGCCGCTTGCTTTGGGCTTCGAGGTTGCGATTGAGGGCGGCAAGTGTAGCGACTTCCCCAGCATTGAAGGCAATTCGGACAGACTGGTTGTCGCGACCATCGCGCGCCTGCACAAGCTGAAGGGAGATGACTGCCGCCTTGGCCGCGATCGCGACCAGCTTGAGAAGCCGCTCGGCGGTCCCGATCTGACTGTCTTCGAGCTTGAGGCCTTGTGTCTTCAAGATGCGGAAGAACTGCTCGATCAGCCACCGCCGCTTGTACCATTCGATAATGCGCCAGGCCTCTTCTGCATTCGTCACCGGATGCGTGGTGAGCAGCCGCCAGTGCAGCGGCTCGATCCCGGCCTGCGGCTCGATCTCGCGCACATCGACCAGGATCAAGGGTAGGCTTTTCGGCAGATGGCGCAGGAACTTGGTTTGCGGTCGGGCCAGTTCGACGGCGCCGAAGCGCAGATCGAGAAGCGCAGCCCGCTCAGGCCGTTGTGCTCGCGCAGGCAATACGATGGTCCGTTGTTCGATGCTGGTCATGGCCTCGCTGGCCGCATACAGGCCACAGCCATCCGCCAGCTTGCGATCATGCATGCTCCGGGCAATGACGTGGAACTGGTGTTCTGCGGCGCAGGCGTAGAGCGCGAAGATGTCGCTCTCGCGGTCGCCCAGCATGGTCACCATCGCAGCCTTCGCCAACAGCGGCTTGGCTGCCAGAGCGGTCGCGATCCAGCGTTGCGATTCTTTGTCCTTCAGATCGCGATTGTCGTGCGAGACGGTGCGGCGGCCCTGGCGGGTCCAGATCTCGCCGTGCAACAGGCCAAGGCAGCAGCCGCTTTCCGCGTCTGCGGCCAGCATCGGGTGCAGCAACACCCCGCGGGTGTTGCCATGACCGATCTCGCCCAAGCCACGCCGGTTTTGTGCCTTGGTGGCAAAATTGATCTCGCTGGTATCCTGGATCGCCAGCACATGGCGGCCTTCGGCCGCCATTACCGTACCATCGCTCCAGCTTTCGATTATCCGCGTCGTCGTCACCTTGGCATTGCCGAGAAAGCGGTTGAAGCGCACCTCCCGGGCACGCATGCCTCCTGCCAGCCGTCGCAGGCAGACATCCTTGCCCGCGACCATGCATTCGACGAGCGCCGCCCCCCTTTATCGAGGCGGAGATCCCCGAACCGACCTAATGACCAGTCAATTTGCGCCAGCATGTCGACACCTCCGCCAAAGCCGAAGTGCCGCAATATGAATCACACGAAATACCGATTCGGGAATCCCCACCCAACTAGATGTGTGCATGCCCTAGCGCGAAGGCGGGGACCATAATCACAAATGGTCGCTGTTCGGCCGCGCTGCGGCTCCAGCCTGTGCCGCAATCAGCATCGGTGGTTATGGGTCCCGGCCTTCGCCGGGACGACAACGCGGTTAGGCCGGCGGGTTCACCGCGGAGTCAGGTCGCCCGAGCTGCTGCTCGCGCACGAAGATGTAGAGGCCGGCCGCGATGATGATGGCGGCGCCGACGATCGTGGCCCAGGACGGCACGTCGCCAAACACCACGAAGCCGAAGATCACCGCCCAGACGATCATCGAATATTGGTACGGCACCACCACGCTGGCCGGCGCGAGCTTCAGCGACCTGTTCACACAGAGCAGCGCCGCGACCGAGATGATGCCGGCGGCGAAGAACAGCACGAGGCTGCCGGCCGATGGCGTCACCCAGCCGAACGACGACAGCACGAGGCCGAGGATGAAGGTGCCGCCGAATTGCGACGTCGCCAGCACGATGTCGGGCGTTGCGCGCAGCGAGCGTGTGATCAGCATCAGCACGGCAAACGACAGGCTGCCGCCGAGCGCGATCATCGCCGGCCAGCTGATGGTCTGCGCGGATGGCCTGAGCGCGATCAGCACCCCGCAGAAGCCGACCAGGATCGCGGTCCAGCGCCGCCAGCCGACATGCTCGCCGAGCAAGAGGCCCGACATCGCGGTGACGAAGATCGGTCCGGCCAGATAGTAGGTGATGACGTCGGCAAGCGGCAGATAGACCGTCGCCAGGAAGAACGCCGCGACCTCCACGGTCGATAGCGTGACGCGCAGCAATTGCAGCCACGGCCGCTCCAGATGCCGGAAATCCGCGCGCCGCTTCCACACCATCGGCAGCAGCACCAGCAGCGCCGCGCAGGCGCGCAGCCACAGCAATTGCCCGACCGAGTAGGTGGCGACGATGAATTTGCCCATCGCGTCGCCGACCGAGAACATGAAGATCGACAGCAGCATCAAGCCGATGCCGGCGAGCCGCGCCGATCGATCGTCGTAGGAGGACAGTTTTGCGAACAGGCTCATTGTTGTCTTGTTATCGCCGCCACTTGAGTCGGACAGGTCCGAACGCCGGTTTTAGCGAGGTGGCCGTGCAGGACAACCCCGGCGCGGGCATATCGAACCAATTGTCGCAGTGCCGCAGCTGCGCTACGGCTGGGCCAGCACGTCAAGAAACAGAGCAGGAAACGCCGCATGAGCGACTTCGACCCCACCCAGCATCGCATGGTCCCCGCGCAGCGCTGGTTCGAGGATTTCGTGCTCGGCGAGCGCTTCGTGATTCCGAGCCGGACCCAGACCTCGGCCGTGTTCGCGGCGTTCCAGACCGCAAGCGGCGATACCCATCCGATCCATTACGACGTCGAGTATTGCCGCAGCCGCGGCATGCCTGATTTGCTCGCGCACGGCTTCCAGACCCTGGTGCACACCGCGCCCGGCGCAGGGCTGTTTCCCTATGTCGTGGAGGAATCGCTGATCGGCTTCCTGGAACAGTCGAGCAAGTTCCTCAAGCCGGTCTATGCCGGCGACACCATCTACCCGGCGCTGGAGGTGATCGAGCTGTCACCGGGCAAGACCACCGGCGTCGTGACGCTGCGCTCGACCGTGTACAACCAGCGCCGCGAGTTGGTGCTGGAAGGAATGCAGAAATTCTTGGTGCGGCGGCGGCCGAGCTAGCAGCATGGTGAGATTAGGTCGAGCTGGATCGGCGTCAAAAGTTCACCTCTCCCTTGGGAGAGGTCGATTTGCGCAGCAAATCGGGTGAGGGGTTGCGGTCTATCGAGAGAGCAAGAACCCTCACCCGGCGCTTCGCGCCGACCTCTCCCCGATGGGGAGAGGTCGACCGAGACCGCGCCAGCCGATTCAACTAAAACCCATCCCGCTTTCGCCGGGGCCGCAAAAAGGCTCGAAAATTAAGGCTTTTCGCCAAAGTCAGGGCCTTTCCGGGTTGCCGCAGCGGCCACCCTGCCCTAACTAGAGCACACCGGTGCTGATGAAATCAGGACCGCTGTGCTCTCGATTCTCGTTTTGACGCGTTTTCTTCACGCGAACCGGCGACCACTTCGCTTGAAAACGCTATAGTTGAAATCATGAAATTCCTCGATGAAGCCAAGGTCTATATTCGCTCGGGCGACGGCGGCAATGGCTGCGTCGCGTTCCGGCGCGAGAAGTTCATCGAGTTTGGCGGCCCCTCCGGCGGCAATGGCGGCCGCGGCGGCGACGTCATCATCGAGTCCGTCGACGGGCTGAACACGCTGATCGACTACCGTTATCAGCAACACTTCAAGGCCCAGAAGGGCACCAATGGCATGGGCAAGGACCGCCATGGCGCCAACGGCAAATCGATCGTGCTGAAAGTGCCGGTCGGCACCCAGGTGTTCGACGAGGACCGCGAGACCCTGCTGCACGACTTCACCGAGCTCGGCGAAAAATTCGTGCTGGCGACCGGCGGCAATGGCGGCTTCGGCAACGCGCATTTCAAATCCTCCACCAACCGCGCGCCGCGCAACGCCAATCCCGGCGCGCCGGGCGAAGAGCGCTGGATCTGGCTGCGGCTGAAGCTGATTGCGGATGCCGGCCTGGTCGGCCTGCCCAACGCGGGCAAATCGACCTTCCTCTCCGTGGTCAGCGCGGCGCGGCCGAAGATCGCCGACTATCCCTTCACGACGCTGCATCCGCAGCTCGGCGTGGTGAATTACGGCGGCCGTGAATTCGTGCTCGCCGACATTCCCGGCCTGATCGAGGGCGCGCATGAAGGCGCCGGCCTCGGCGATCGTTTTCTGGGCCATGTCGAGCGCTGCCGCGTGCTGCTGCATCTGATCGATGCGACCTGCGAACATGCCGGCAAGGCCTACAAGACCGTGCGCACCGAGCTCGAAGCCTATGCGGGCCAGCTCGCCGACAAGATCGAGATCGTCGCGCTCAACAAGATCGACGCGGTCGCGCCCGACGAGCTGAAGAAGCAGAAGGACCGCCTCAAGCGGGCCGCGAAGAAGACGCCGCTGCTGCTGTCAGGCGCAACCGGTGAAGGCGTGCAGGACGCGCTGCGTGCGCTGGTCGAGGTGATCGGCGAGGCGCCGGTGTCCAACAAGGCCAAGGGCGGCCAGGCGGAGCCGTGGGCGACGCCGGTGCCGCAGGGTTGACGGCAACCAGACCTCCCATGCCACCTCGTGGCACCTTTTGCTTCCACCTTCCTGCCAGACCGAACCCATGAAACGCCCCGCGCTCAAGAACTTTCGCCGCATCGTCGTCAAGGTCGGCTCGTCGCTGCTGGTCGATTCGCAGGCCGGCGAGGTGCACGCCTCCTGGCTCGCGGCGCTGGTCGAGGACATCGCAAAGCTGCACAAGCGCGGCTGCGAGGTCATGGTGGTGTCGTCGGGCTCGATCGCGCTCGGCCGCAGCCGCCTGAAGCTGCCGCGCGGCCCGCTGAAGCTCGAGGAGAGCCAGGCTGCCGCAGCCGTCGGCCAGATCGCGCTGGCGCGGATCTGGTCGGAGGTGCTCGGCCATCACGGCATCGGGGCCGGACAGATCCTGGTGACGCTGCAGGACACCGAGGAGCGCCGCCGCTACCTCAATGCGCGTTCGACGATCGCCAAGCTCTTGGAATGGGGCGCGGTGCCCGTGATCAACGAGAACGACACCGTCGCCACCACAGAGATCCGCTACGGCGACAATGATCGTCTCGCCGCCCGCGTCGCCACCATGGCGAGCGCGGATCTCTTGATCCTGCTGTCCGACATCGACGGTCTCTACACCGCACCGCCCGCGGTCGATCCCGATGCGAAGCTGATTCCGGTGGTCGAGAGCATCACCTCGGAGATCGAGGGCATGGCCGGCTCGGCCGGCTCCGAGCTGTCGCGCGGCGGCATGACCACCAAGATCGAGGCAGCCAAGATCGCGACCACCGCCGGCACCCACATGCTGATCGCCTCGGGCAAGATCGAGCACCCCCTGCAGGCGATCGCTGACGGCGGCCGCTGCACCTGGTTCCTGACCCCGGCCAATCCCGTCACCGCGCGCAAGCGCTGGATCGCGGGCTCGCTGGAGCCGAAGGGCACGCTGACCATCGATGCCGGCGCAGTGGCCGCGCTGCGCGCCGGCAAGAGCCTGCTGCCGGCCGGCGTCGTCAGGGTCGACGGCCAGTTCGCGCGCGGCGATGCCGTGGTGGTGCGCGGCCCCGACACCCATGAGATCGGCCGCGGCCTCGTCGCCTACGACGCCGAGAACGCCGAGAAGATCAAGGGCCGCTCCTCGCCTGACGTGATGGCGATTCTGGGCATCAGCGGCCGGTCCGAGATGATCCACCGCGACGACCTCGTGATCGGCCCGGCAGGCGCGATCCCGGCCAAGTAGGGCCAAATAGAGCACTGAGTAGGCCATTGGCCGAGCGGGCGGCCTGCCGCCCACCTGCCATGCCGGTTCCGCGCCTCGCCACTCCCTAATTGCCATGCTAGAACATGGCCTTATTCCAAAGCTGGGACTTCCATGAGCGCCCCCCTGAAGGCGATCGACGGCAACGCCGATCTCACCGCCCTGATGACCGACCTCGCCGCCAAGGCGCGCGCCGCCGCGCGCGTGCTGGCGCTGGCGCCGCCGGAGCAGAAGAACCGGGCGCTCGCCGCGATCGAACGCGCGATCCGCGCCAATGCGCCGGCCATTCTCGCCGCCAATGCCGAGGATGTCGCCGAGGCGCGCGCGGGCGGCATGACCGCGGCCTTCGTCGACCGCCTGACGCTGACGCAGGCGCGCGTCGAGGCCATGGCCGATGGCGTCGCAACCGTGCGCGAGATCATCGATCCGGTCGGCGCCGTCACCGAAAGCTGGCAGCGGCCGAACGGCATGACCATCGAGCGCGTCCGCGTGCCGCTCGGCGTCATCGGCGTGATCTTCGAGAGCCGTCCCAACGTCGCCGCCGACGCCGGCGTGCTGTGCCTGAAGTCCGGCAACGCCGTGATCCTGCGCGGCGGCTCCGACAGCTTCCGCTCCTGCCGCGCGATCCATCAATGCCTGGTGCAGGGCCTGCGTGAAGCCGGCCTGCCCGAGGCCGCGATCACGCTGGTGCCGACCCGTGACCGCACAGCCGTCGGCCTGATGCTGACCGGATTGAACGGCGGCATCGACGTGATCGTGCCGCGCGGCGGCAAGAGCCTGGTCGCGCGCGTCGAGGCGGAAGCGCGCGTTCCGGTGTTCGCGCATCTCGAAGGCGTCAACCACATCTACGTCGATGCCAGCGCCAGGCTCGATATGGCCAAGTCGGTCGTGCTGAACGCCAAGATGCGGCGTCCCGGGGTCTGCGGCGCGGTCGAGACCCTGCTGATCGATCGCAACGCAGCCGCGACGAAACTCAAACCGCTGGTCGAGCTGCTGATCGACGCCGGTTGCGAGGTGCGCGGCGACGACATCGTGCAGGGCGTCGATGCCAGGGTGAAGCCCGCATCCGACGAGGACTGGACCACCGAATACGAGGACGCGATCATCTCGGCGAAGATCGTCGACAGCCTCGACGCCGCGATTGCGCATATCCAGAATCACGGCTCGCATCACACCGATGCGATCGTGACCGAGGATGCCGCAGCCGCGCAGCGATTCCTCAACGAGGTCGATTCGGCGATCGTGCTGCACAACGCCTCGACCCAGTTCGCCGATGGCGGCGAGTTCGGCTTCGGCGCGGAGATCGGCATTGCCACCGGCAAATTCCACGCCCGCGGGCCCGTCGGCGCCGAGCAGCTGACGAGCTTCAAGTACCGTGTCCACGGCTCCGGGCAGACACGGCCGTGATCATTGTCGCACGCGCACGGTAGACCCTTGCAGCAAGCTTCCACCGTGCCGTTGTCCGCGGCCCAGGCGCTTCCGTTCTACACCAACGGCATGCGCATCGGGCTGCTCGGCGGCTCGTTCAATCCGCCGCACGCCGCGCACCGCGCCATCAGCCTGTTCGCGCTGAAGCGCCTGCAGCTCGACCGCGTGTGGTGGCTGCTGACGCCGGGCAATCCGCTCAAGAACCATGACGGCCTGCATGCGCTCAACGAGCGCGCCGCGGCGGCGCGCCGCGTTGCCGACGATCCGCGCATCGACATCTCTTGTCTCGAAGCTGTCATTGGCGTCAGCTACACTGTCGACACGATCATCCACTTGCGCCGTCGTGTCTCCGGCGTGCACTTTGTCTGGATCATGGGCGCTGACAATCTCGCGCAATTTCATCGCTGGAAAGATTGGCGGCGCATCGCGTCCGATGTGCCGATTGCCGTGATCGACCGACCACCCCAGAGCTTCCGCGCCCTTGCCGCACCGGCGGCGCAGGCGCTCTCGCGCTATCGCATGCCCGAAAATCAGGCGACACGGCTGGCCGATCAGCAGGCGCCGGCCTGGGTGTTCCTGACAGGAATGAAATCCAATCTGTCTTCGACCGGACTGCGGAACCCGGACGGGAGCTGGAGAACGGCGTGAGGCGTAAAAGGGTTACTGGAATATTGAAACCATTAACCCCACATGCCTAATATGGTGCGTGGGGCCGAGGATTCGGCAGCCCGCGATACAGTGAAAGGAATGGTCCCTGGCCACATCTGTATTGTCAAAGTCTGTTTTACCCAAGGTTCCAAAGACTGCGCGTAAAACATCGACGAAAACCGCGGCCTTGCAGGCGCAACCGGACGCTGCCGAACTGAACGCTGCCAAACCGGATGCCGACAAGACGCTGAGCCTGGTCCTCTCTCGCCTCGATGACATGAAGGCGGAAGAGACGATCACCATCGACCTTCGCGGCAAATCCGCATACTCCGACTACATGATCATCACCACCGGCCGGGCCAACCGGCACGTTGGTGCGATCGCGGAGAATGTGACGAAGAGCCTCAAGGAAAACGGGGTCAAGAACATCCATGTCGAGGGCTTGCCCAATTGCGACTGGGTGCTGATCGATTCCGGCGATGTGATCGTTCACGTGTTCAGGCCTGAGGTGCGTGAGTTCTACAATCTCGAGCGGTTGTGGACTCAGAACCCGGCAGTCGCGGCGGTCTAACGGGTATCGAAGCCGATGCGAATCGGCTGCGGCGCAGCTAGTCTGCGCTGATGCGTCTCGTCGTGATCTGCATCGGCCGCCTGAAACAGGGCCCTGAACGGGAGCTCGCCGAGCGTTACCGCGAGCGCTTCGAGGATATCGGCCGCAAGCTCGGCTTTCGCGGCCTCGAGGTTCATGAAATTCCGGAGAGCCGCGCGCGCGACACCGCCGCGCGTATCGCGGAAGAAGCCGCGGCGATCTCCGCATTGCTGCCGGAAAAGCATATGCTGGTCGCGCTCGACGAACGCGGCAAGAGCATCGACAGCGCAAGCTTTGCGCAGCAGCTCGGCCGCTGGCGCGACGAGGGGGCTGCACATACTGCCTTCGTGATCGGCGGCGCCGACGGACTTTCGCCTGAATTGCAGCGCAAGGCTTCGTTGCGTATTGCATTCGGCTCCGCGACCTGGCCGCATCAAATGGTCCGCGTCATGCTTCTGGAACAGATTTATCGGGCCGCGACCATTTTGGCCGGCCATCCCTATCACCGCGCGTGACACGGTGACGGACAGACAAAAGCGCTGAACAGCTCGGATGCAGCACAAGCGAGACCAGCTCTTCGATCTTCGCGCCACGCGACGACGCTGGCTGTCCTTCCTGCTGCCGCCGTCGATTGCGCTCCTCGTCGCTTCGGCACATGCGCAGGCCCCATCACCGACGCCGCAGCCGGCGCAACAAGCCGCCACGACCGCAACATCCCCCGACGACGCCATCAAGCAGCGTGAGCAGGAGCTCGAGGCCGCGCGCGAGCAGCAGCGCAAGGCGACCGAGCTGCAGGACAAGCTGAAGGCCGACATCGCCGCGATCGGCCAGGACCGCAGCAAGCTCAACCAGCAGCTGATCGATATTGCCGGCCAGGTGCGCAGCGTCGAGACCCGTATCGCGGATGCCGAGGCACGCCTGCAGCCGCTCGACGGCCGCGAGCGCGAGATCCGCACCTCGCTCGATTCACGTCGCTCTGACGTGATCGAGGTGCTGGCGGCGTTGCAGCGCGCCGGACGACGCACCCCGCCGGCGCTGCTGGTGCGGCCCGAGGACGCGCTGCAATCGCTGCGCACCGCGATGCTGCTCGGCGCCGTGGTGCCGGAATTGCGCGTCCGCGCCGAGAAGCTTGCCGCGGATCTCGGCGAACTGGTCGCGCTGCGCAAGACCATCTCGACCGAGCGCGACGCACTGGCGGCCGACCGCGACAAGCTGCGGGAAGACCAGACCCGCCTGGCGGCGCTGGTCGACGAGCGGCAGCGGCAGCAGAGCGCGGCCGAAAAGGACATGGAGACCGAAGGCGCGCGCGCCATTGCGCTGTCCAAGCAGGCCGACAATCTGCAGGGCCTGATCGCGAAGATGGAGCAGGACCTCAAGAGCGCGGCCAAGGCTGCCGCCACCGCCAGCCTCCAGGGAGCCCCGGCGACCGTTAACGGTAAGCCGAATTTGGGAGCGTTGAAGGATCCGGCCCGCATGAGCCCGGCGGTCGCCTTCGCCTCGGCCAAAGGCCTGTTCTCCTATCCCGTGAATGGCACCAAGATTCGCGAATTTGGCGGTTCCGACGGCGCGGGGGGCGTACAAAAAGGCATTTCTTTGGCAGCCAAACCGGGCGCGCAGGTCACAACCCCGTGTGACGGCTGGGTTGTTTACGCCGGTCCTTTCCGCAGCTATGGACAACTCTTGATCCTCAATGCCGGGGGCGGGTATCATGTCCTGATCGCCGGGATGGAGCGTATTTCGGTAAACATCGGCCAGTTTGTACTCACGGGGGAGCCGGTTGCGACGATGGGATCGACATCCCAGGTTGCATCCATTCTCGCGACCAATGCGAGCCAGCCAGTGCTCTATGTCGAGTTCCGGAAAGACGGCACTCCAATCGATCCAGGTCCATGGTGGGCCGCAAATGAAGGCGAAAAGGTTCGCGGATGATGCGCAAGACTTCGGTAATTCTCCTTAGCGCCGCCACCGGCGCGGCCCTGACGCTTTTCGTCACGCAGCCCCGCGCCGTGCTGATGGGATCGAGCGCGCGCGCCGCGACGTCGGACACCTACCGCCAGCTCAATCTGTTCGGCGACGTGTTCGAGCGTGTGCGCAGCGACTATGTCGAGAAGCCCGACGACTCCAAGCTGGTCGAATCCGCGATCTCGGGCATGCTGTCCGGCCTCGATCCGCATTCGAGCTACATGGACGCCAAGAGCTTCCGCGACATGCAGGTGCAGACCCGCGGCGAGTTCGGCGGCCTCGGCATCGAAGTCACGATGGAGGACGGCCTGATCAAGGTGGTCTCGCCGATCGACGACACCCCGGCCTCGAAGGCCGGCATCATGGCCAACGACATCATCACCACACTCGACGACGAGGCGGTGCAGGGCCTGACGCTGAACCAGGCCGTCGAGAAGATGCGCGGTCCGGTCAACACCAAGATCAAGCTCAAGATCATCCGCAAGGGCCAGGACAATCCGATCGACGTCACGCTGGTGCGCGACAACATCCGCGTCCGCTCGGTGCGCGCACGCGTCGAGGCCGACGACATCGCCTATATCCGCATCACCACCTTCAACGAGCAGACCACCGAAGGCCTGAAGAAGGAGGTCGCCAATCTGCAGGGCCAGATCGGCGACAAGCTGAAGGGCTACATCATCGACCTGCGCAACAACCCCGGCGGCCTGCTGGAAGAAGCGGTGACCGTGTCCGACGCCTTCCTCGAGCGCGGTGAGATCGTCTCGACCCGCGGCCGCAATGCCGAGGAAACCCAGCGCCGCACGGCGCATCCCGGCGACCTGACCAAGGGCAAGCCGGTCATCGTGCTGATCAACGGCGGCTCGGCATCGGCCTCCGAAATCGTCGCCGGTGCATTGCAGGACCACAAGCGTGCGACGCTGGTCGGCACCCGCTCGTTCGGCAAGGGCTCGGTGCAGACCATCATCCCGCTCGGCTCGGGCAACGGCGCGCTGCGCCTCACCACCGCGCGCTACTACACGCCGTCGGGCAAGTCGATCCAGGCCAAGGGCATCGTGCCCGACATCGAGGTGCTGCAGGACGTGCCGGAAGAGCTGAAGGCGCGCACCGACACCAAGGGCGAGGCTTCGCTGCGCGGCCATCTGAAGAACGACGGCGACGAGAAGACCGGCTCGCAGTCCTACGTCCCGCCGGACGCCAAGGACGACAAGGCGCTGAAGATGGCCGACGACCTGCTGCACGGCATCAAGTCGACCGCGAACACCACGCCGGCGCCGGCCGCCCCGTCCGGTGACAAGGCGCCCGGCGACAAGGCCGCCGCCGACAAGCCGGCCAACAAGTCCGCGAACTGATCCGATCCAATCGACCAGGCGAACAGGGCGGCCCTCGGGCCGCCCTTTCTGCTTTCGGCATCCACCACTGTCCGTGCATTGCCGGGGCGGCCGGCGCGCGGGAAAGCACCGCATCGTGCTATCGTTTGCGCTGTTGATTCGGGGAGGGTCATGGCAGAGGCGGCCGACGAACTGAGCACGCCGCTTGGGCAGCAGACCGTGGGCAGGACGCGCCGTTTCCGCCTGCCATTCACGGCGATGCAGGCGCTCGCCGTGCTGCTGGGGCTCGTGCTGGTCGGCTTCGTCGGCGTTGCGCTGTTCAACGACAACCCGCTCGGCGGCGAGCCGATGGCCCGCATCACTCTGCGCAATCCCCCACAAGCCGCTCCTGACGACAAGCAGGCCCCGGCGGGCCAGGCGACTGAGCCGGCGGTCAAATCCGTCGCGAAGACGCCGGCTGCCGCCAGCGACGCCAAAACCGTCACCATCATCGACGGCTCCAGCGGCAAGCGCCAGGATGTCGTGATCGGCGCCGGCGATCCGGCCGAGAAGGCTGACGGCGACGCACCGCCGCCGCTCGCGATGTCCGGTATCGATCCGCGTCTGCTGGAAAAGTCGCGCTACGGCATGATCCCGGCCGTCGCCGACGGCCTGAAACCGTTCACGGTCTATGCGGCCGAAGCCGACCGCGCCAAGGCGGCCCGGATGCCGGTGGTTGCCGTCGTGGTCGCCGGCCTCGGGGTCGGCGCCGCCAAGACCACTGACGCCATCATGAAGCTGCCGCCGGCCGTGACGCTGGCCTTCACGCCCTATGGCGCCGACCCCGGCAAGCTCGCGGAACGCGCCCGGGCGCAACGCCATGAGATCCTGCTGCAGATCCCGATGGAGCCGTTCGACTATCCCGACAACGATCCGGGGCCGCAAACCCTGCTGACCACGCTCAGCGGCGAACAGAACCTCGACCGGCTCTATTGGCACCTCAGCCGCCTGCAGGGCTATGCCGGGATCGCCAATTTCATGGGGGCCCGGTTCGTCGCGTCCGATCCCGTGATGCAGCCGATCGTGCGTGAAGCCGCCAAGCGCGGCCTCAGCTATTTCGACGACGGTTCCACCCCGCGCAGCGTCGCGCAGACCCTCTCCGCCGGCCAGTCGCTGCCGTTCGCGAAGGCCGATTTCGCCATCGACGCGGTTCCGACCTCGGCCGAGATCGACCGCGCCCTGGTCAAGCTGGAAACCATCGCCAAGGAACGCGGCACGGCCGTGGGCGTCGCCTCGGCGCTGCCGGTCTCGATCGAGCGGCTCGGCGCCTGGCTCAAGACACTGGACTCCAAGGGCATCATGCTTGTGCCATTGACAACGGCGATGCTGAAATCAAAATCGGGCTAAAGATCAATCTGTTGGTGCAGCATGACCTAGCCGGGGGGCCGGGTCTGATGGCATCGGGAAATGCGAGGTAGCGGCAGCATGGCACGTTATGAGGACCTGCCCTATCGAACCTGTGTCGGCATCATGTTGCTCAATACGGCCGGACTGGTCTTCATCGGACGCCGCGCCGGCGGCATCGAACATGTTGACGACGCGCATGTCTGGCAGATGCCGCAAGGCGGCGTCGATCCCGGCGAGGATACGTTTCAGGCGGCGCGACGCGAACTCTATGAAGAGACCAGCATCAAGTCGGTGGAGAAGCTCGGCGAGGTCTCGGACTGGCTGATCTATGACATCCCGCGCACCGTCGCGGGCCGCGCCTGGAAGGGCCGCTACCGCGGCCAGCGGCAGAAGTGGTTCGCATTGCGCTTCACCGGCAACGAGAGCGAGATCAACGTCGCCAACCCCGGCGGCGGCCACAAGGCCGAGTTCATCACCTGGCGCTGGGAGCCGATGAAGAATCTGCCGGAGCTGATTGTGCCGTTCAAGCGGCCGGTCTACGAGCGCGTCGTGAAGGAATTCGCCGCTCTGGCTGCCAAATAGACCCACGACGTACCAACCGAGATGTCATCAGAGAAACCCTATCGGCCCAATGTGGGCATCGCGCTGTTCAACGCGGCTGGACGCGTGCTGATCGGCCACCGGATCAAGGACGACGGTCCGGAGATCGTGTTGCCCGGCCTCGAATGGCAGATGCCGCAAGGCGGCATCGACGACGGCGAAGATCCACGCCAGGCCGTGATGCGCGAATTGTGGGAAGAGACCGGCGCGGTCAACGCCGACTATCTCGGCGAGACCGACTGGATGACCTACGAATTCCCGGCCTATGACGGGCCGTCCTCGCACCGGCTGGCCAAATTCCGCGGCCAACGGCAGAAATGGTTTGCGCTACGCTTCACCGGACGCGACGAGGAGATCGATCCGCTGACGCCGCGCAACGGCCAGCCCGCGGAATTCGATCAATGGCGCTGGGAGCGCCTCGATCGCGTCGCCGATCTTGTGGTGCCGTTTCGCCGCGACGTCTATCGCGCGGTCGCGACCAGATTTGCGGAATTCGCCGGCTGAATCCGCCGCGCGTCGCCCGGCGTCATGCCATAGGTCGCGCGGAAGACACGATAGAACGTCGCGATGCTGTCGAAGCCACACGCGAACGCGATCTCGTCGATGCCGCGCTCCTGCGTGGCATAGAGCAGCCGCCGCGCTTCATTCAGCCTCGCCGCCGTCAAGGTCCGCGCGAACGACAGGCCGGTCGGCTCGAACAGCGCATGCAGTTGCCGCAGCGAGATGCCGAGTTCGGTGGCGACCGCGGCCGGCGTCAGCGAGGCGCGATGCAGATCGCGCAGCAGGATTTCGCGCGCGGCATGGAGATGGCCCGCATGCAGCGCGGCACGGATTTCATCCTGGCGCGGCCGCAGGCGCCCGCGCGCGAGCAGCGCCAGGCGCACCATATGCGTCACTTCGCCGGCGAACTGCCCGGCTCGTACCGGATCGCGCGTCATGGCGCGGAACATGGCGCCGACCAGCCGGGTCAGGCGCGCATCACGCGCCAGCGCGACCGGCGGCGCATCCTCGATTCGCGCGCCGAGTAGAAGCTCGTCGGTGACCGGGATCTTGAGGCTGAAGAAATGAAACCCGTCGTTCCGTTCGGGCGTCGAGAAATACGGGAGATTGGAGTGGCCGAACACCAGATCACCATTGTGCACGAAGTGAACGCGATCGCGACCGATGTTCAG
The DNA here is from genome assembly GCF_053474805.1 of Bradyrhizobium sp. WCU1. NCBI lineage: Bacteria > Pseudomonadati > Pseudomonadota > Alphaproteobacteria > Hyphomicrobiales > Nitrobacteraceae > Bradyrhizobium > Bradyrhizobium sp. WCU1. The sequence goes on along the minus strand of NZ_CM130280.1, from coordinate 3,740,047 downwards.
GTACCCGGGGCCGCGCACCTGCCAGGCGAGTTGCAGGCTGTTGCTCGGCACCCGCGCAATGTCCGATGAGGTGCGGCTGACCCGATAGGAGGATGCCGACATTTCCGCCAGCACGGCACCGCCCACCGGCGTCGCGGAAAAGTGCCCGCGGAAATCGGGCCGCTTGTCGCGCTCGAGCTCGATCGTGACCCCGAACAGGCTTTTGCCGCGCACGTCGCACCAGTGTTCGAAACGGTCCTGGGGGCGGAGCGCATCGGTGGAGAAGGTCAGCACAGTATCTTCCGTCATGTCCGGGGAGAAATCGCGACGCGATCGGGCCAGCTCGTCGTCGTGCCGCAGCTTGTCATGGCCGCACGGTCCTTGCTGTAAGCTGCTTCACACTGTTCGGATTGCACCCTTGTGCGGCGTTTGTCGCGCTCTGCTCGTTCTCGATGTCGTCCGCGAAGATCTCGGCGACCTTGCGCGTCAAGAATACCAGGCCGCGGAACCCAAATAAGCGCGGCAGAATGCCGCCAGACGCCCGTGGGTGCAACAAGCATTCAACGCCCGCCAGGGCGTGGCGAGCGTTGAAATCGTTTGAGCCTTCGCAGGCGATAATTGAAAAACGTGAGCTATTTCACAGGCAGAGCCGGCTCACCCGGCGCAATGGCGCGATCGCTGGTCGGCAACCGCGCCTTAGTGCATAGCGGTCGCGTTGAGCTCGTGCTGGATGCTCTTGAAGTGATCGAGCCGCTCGATCGCGTGGTCGAGCTCGGAGCCTTCCTTCTCGGAAAGCTTCTCCTGCATCTCGTTGATCGTCTCGGCGAACTTGGCGCGATCGAGATCCGCCAGCGCGGTCGCGACATCGGCGAGCACGGTGAGGCCCTTGTCCGACACTTCGGCAAGACCGCCGAGCACGATCACCTTCTCGCGCTTGCCGGCGGTCGTGATCGTCAGGATGCCCGGGCGAACCGTGGCGACGACCGGAGCGTGCCCGGCGAGCACACCGAAATCACCCTCCACGCCGGGGACGTCAACCTGATCGACCTCGCCGGAGAAGGCGAGCTTTTCGGGGGAGACGAGATCGAAGTGGAAGGTTGCCATGGTCTTTCCGTTCTTTGCGCTGTCACCCGCGGGCTTGACCCGCGGGTCCATCAGTCAAAATACTTCTCGTGCGATGGATCGCCGGATCAAGTCCGGCGATGACGACATCTCGAAGCTTAGGCCGCCTCGGCGGCGAGCTTCTTGCCCTTCTCGACGGCTTCTTCGATGGTGCCGACCATGTAGAACGCCGCTTCCGGCAGATGGTCGTACTTGCCCTGGCAGAGATCGCGGAAGCCCTTGATGGTGTCGGCGAGGTCGACGAACTTGCCCGGCGAGCCGGTGAAGATTTCGGCGACGTGGAACGGCTGCGACAGGAAGCGCTCGACCTTGCGGGCGCGAGCCACCGTCAGCTTGTCCTCTTCCGACAGTTCGTCCATGCCGAGAATGGCGATGATGTCCTGCAGCGACTTGTAGCGCTGGAGGATCTGCTGGACGAGGCGCGCGGTGTTGTAGTGCTCTTCACCGACCACCAGCGCCGACAGCATGCGCGAGGTCGAGTCGAGCGGGTCCACCGCCGGATAGATGCCCTTTTCCGAGATCGCGCGCGACAGCACCGTGGTGGCGTCCAAGTGCGCGAACGAGGTGGCGGGCGCCGGGTCGGTCAAGTCGTCGGCCGGCACGTAGATCGCCTGCACCGAGGTGATCGAGCCCTTCTGGGTGGTGGTGATGCGCTCCTGCAGCGCGCCCATGTCGGTCGCGAGCGTCGGCTGATAACCCACCGCGGAAGGAATACGGCCGAGCAGCGCCGACACTTCCGAACCCGCCTGGGTGAAGCGGAAGATGTTGTCGACGAAGAACAGCACGTCCTGGCCCTGGTCGCGGAAGTGCTCGGCGACGGTCAGACCGGTCAGGCCGACGCGGGCGCGGGCGCCGGGCGGCTCGTTCATCTGGCCGAACACCAGCGCGCACTTCGACTTCACGCTCGGGTCCGGATTGTGCGGATCGGCGTTGACCTTGGATTCGATGAACTCGTGATAGAGGTCGTTGCCTTCACGGGTGCGCTCGCCGACGCCGGCAAACACCGAGTAACCACCGTGCGCCTTCGCGACGTTGTTGATCAGCTCCTGGATCAGCACGGTCTTGCCGACGCCGGCGCCGCCGAACAGGCCGATCTTGCCGCCCTTGGCGTACGGAGCCAGAAGGTCGACGACCTTGATGCCGGTGACGAGAATTTCAGCTTCGGTCGACTGATCGGTGTAGCTCGGCGCTTCCTGGTGGATCGCGCGCACGCCTTCGGCCTTGATCGGACCGGCTTCGTCGATCGGCTCGCCGATGACGTTGATGATGCGGCCGAGCGTGCCTTCGCCGACCGGAACGCGGATCGGCTCACCGGTGTCGGTCACTTCCTGGCCGCGCACCAGACCTTCGGTGATGTCCATCGCGATGGTACGGACGGTCGATTCGCCGAGATGCTGGGCGACTTCGAGCACCAGGCGGTTACCGCCGTTCTTGGTCTCGAGCGCATTCAGAATCGCCGGAAGATGGCCTTCGAACTGCACGTCGACCACGGCGCCCGTGACCTGGGTGACGCGACCGATCTGGTTGGCTGCTGTAGCCATGGACTGTTCTCCTTCGAAATCTGCCTTAGACCGCCTCAGCGCCGGAGATGATTTCAATCAGCTCCTTCGTGATCTGGGCCTGACGGGTTCGGTTGTAAATCAGGGTTTGCTTGCGAATCATCTCGCCGGCATTGCGGGTCGCACTGTCCATCGCGCTCATCTGGGCGCCGTAGAACGAAGCATTGTTCTCCAGCAGCGCGCGGAACACCTGCACCGCGAGGTTGCGCGGCAGCAGGCTGCCGAGGATCTCGTCCTCCTCGGGCTCGTACTCATACGAGGTGGACGGAGCCGCATTGGCGGCAGGCGCGGCCACCTCGAGCGGGATGATCTGCTGCGCGGTCGGGATCTGCGCGATCACCGACTGGAAGCGCGAATAGAACAACGTGCAGACATCGAACTCGCCGGCCTCGAACCGCGCCAGCACCTTCTTGGCGATGTCTTCGGCGTGGACGAAACCGATCTGTCGCACCGAACGCAGGTCGAGGTGCTCGACGATGCGGCTGTCGAACGTCCGCCGCAACTGCTCGTAGCCCTTGCGGCCGACGCAGAAGAACTTGACGTCCTTGCCCTGCGCAAGCAGCGACTGCGCCCGCTCGCGCGCCAGGCGCACGATGGCCGAGTTGAAGGCGCCGGACAGGCCGCGCTCACCGGTGCAGACCAGCAGCAGGTGGACCTGGTCCTTGCCGGTGCCGGCGAGCAGTGCCGGAGCGCCGGGCGAGCCGTTGGCCGCGGCGGCGATATTGGAAATCACCGCATCCATCTTGTTGGCATAAGGCCGCGCCGCTTCGGCGGCGTTCTGCGCGCGGCGCAGCTTGGAGGCTGCGACCATCTGCATGGCCTTGGTGATCTTCTGCGTCGCCTTGGTCGAGGCGATGCGGACCCGCATGTCTTTTAGTGACGCCATTCTTCGTTCACCCCGGCGATCCGACCATGATGGTCAGATCGCAAGCCTCCGTTCGTCACGCCCGGCGTTCGAGCCGGACGGCGCCCCATTCGTTATGCAAACGTCTTGGCGAAGCCGTCGACCGCCGACTTCAGCTTGGCGGCACTGTCGTCAGACAGGTCGCGGCTGTCGCGGATCGCATTGAGGATATCGACATGCTTGCCGCGCAGCAGCGACAGCAGACCATCCTCGAAAGCCTTCACCTTGTTGAGCGGAAGCGCATCGAGATAGCCGTTGGTGCCGGCCCAGATCACGCAGACCTGCTCTTCCATCTTCAGCGGCGAGAACTGCGGCTGCTTCAGGAGCTCGGTCAGGCGCGAGCCGCGGTTGAGCAGACGCTGGGTCGAGGCGTCGAGGTCGGAGCCGAACTGCGCGAACGCCGCCATTTCGCGGTACTGCGCGAGCTCGCCCTTGATCTTGCCGGCGACCTTCTTGGTGGCTTTGGTCTGCGCCGAGGAGCCGACGCGCGACACCGACAGACCGACGTTCACGGCGGGACGGATGCCCTGGAAGAACAGATCGGTTTCCAGGAAGATCTGGCCGTCGGTGATCGAAATCACGTTGGTCGGGATGTAGGCCGACACGTCGTTGGCCTGGGTTTCGATGACCGGCAGCGCCGTCAGCGAGCCCAAACCATGATCCTTGCCGAGCTTGGCGGCGCGCTCGAGCAGGCGGGAGTGGAGATAGAACACGTCGCCCGGATAGGCTTCGCGACCCGGCGGGCGGCGCAGCAGCAGCGACATCTGGCGGTAGGCGACGGCCTGCTTCGACAGATCGTCATAGATGATCACGGCGTGCATGCCGTTGTCGCGGAAGTATTCGCCCATCGTGCAGCCGGTGAACGGCGCGATGTACTGCATCGGCGCTGGATCGGACGCGGTCGCGGCAACGACGATCGAGTATTCCAGCGCGCCCTGCTCTTCGAGCACCTTGACGAACTGCGCAACCGTGGAGCGCTTCTGACCGACCGCGACATAGACGCAGTACAGCTTCTGGCTCTCGTCCGGCTGGGCGTTGAGCGGCTTCTGGTTCAGGATGGTGTCGAGCGCGATCGCGGTCTTGCCGGTCTGGCGGTCGCCGATGATCAGCTCGCGCTGGCCGCGGCCGATCGGGATCAGCGCGTCGATTGCCTTCAGGCCGGTGGCCATCGGCTCGTTCACCGACTTGCGCGGAATGATGCCGGGCGCCTTGACGTCGACGCGCTTGCGTTCGGTCGCCTGGATCGGGCCCTTGCCGTCGATCGGGTTGCCGAGCGCGTCGACGACGCGGCCGAGCAGGCCCTTGCCGACCGGCGCGTCCACGATGGCGCGGGTGCGCTTGACGGTCTGGCCTTCCTTGATCTCACGGTCGGCGCCGAAGATCACGATGCCGACGTTGTCGGTTTCGAGGTTCAGCGCCATGCCGCGGGTGCCGTTCTCGAACTCGACCATTTCACCGGCCTGAACGTTGTCGAGACCGTAGACGCGGGCGATACCGTCGCCGACCGACAGCACCTGGCCAACTTCGGTGACTTCGGCTTCCTGGCCGAAATTCTTGATCTGGTCCTTGAGGATCGCAGAAATTTCTGCGGCGCGGATGTCCATCAGCCTGCCTCTTTCATCGCGTTCTTGATCGAATTGAGTTTGGTGCGAAGCGAACTATCCACCATCCGGCTGCCGAGCTTGACCACCAGGCCACCAATAATGGAGGGATCGACCTTCACGTTGAGCGCGACGTCCTTGCCCGTCACTGATTTCAGTGCGGCCTTCAGCGCGTCGAGATTCTTGTCACTGAGCTCTTCGGCGACGGTGACTTCCGCACTCGCCTCGCCCTTGAACTTCGCCACCAGCGCGCGATAGGCGCGGATCACATCGGCCACGGCGAACAGCCGGCGATTGGCAGTAAGCACCTTGAGGAATTTTGCCGAGGTACCGGCGATGCCGGCCTTGTCGAGCACCGCGGTCAGCGCCTTCAACTGGGCGTCGGCGGCAAACACCGGGCTGCGAACGAGGCGCTTCAGATCGGCGCTGTCATTGAGCATGGCCTCGAACTTGTCGAGGTCGGCCCTCACTTGATCGACGGATTGCTCGTCGCGCGCCAACTCGAACAGGGCCGTTGCGTAACGACCGGACACTCCCGAAACGGACGGATCTTCAGCAGCCACGTGCTCGCTCTTTTTTGCTGTCAAATCCGCAAGGGAAAAACCGTCGCCACCAAAGCAGCGCCTAGCGATCCAAGCCCTTGGAATTCAAGCGGGACTTCGATTTTCGACCGGCACAGGACGTGCCGGGACCGTTAAAATCGCGGCTTTGCTAACATAGCAATCGCGCAGGTGCAACATGACGGCATCGTGAGAGCCGCCTTGTCGCATGCGGTTTTCGACGGCCGCCGCGGACGCGCGAATCAGAAAAATTCGGGGTGCGGAAATCCGGCGCAGCCAGCTTCGATTCGCATCCCCCGATTTTGTTCCATCGCAATTTGCATGAGCCTATGGGCTCACGCGCAAGGAACCCGCCGCGAGCCGTCGTTTCATTTCGCGATTACTTACCGAAATCTTACAATCAGGCAGATATTCAGTATTCACAGGTATTCATATCGTTAAAAATTCGTTAACGGCCAAGGTTACGGAACCTCGATTGAATACCCCAAAGCGGTAACAAGATATTTCAGCCCGAGACAATCGGGATTTACTGCCCAATTCGTGCCTCATTGCGCAACCAAACGGCTTTGGTCAACGAAGGGACGGGGGTTCCACTTGCCGCGTTAGCGGCAATACTGTCTGAGGGTCTTATCAATGTCGAATATCAAGAAGGCGGCGGGCAACGTAACCCGCTCGCGTACGGCGCTTGCGTTTGTTGCCGCAACGATGCTGGTCGGGGGAAGCGTGACCGAGGCGTCCGCGAAGTCCAGGCACCATCGCCACCACCACCATCATCATCACCAAGCCCGCGCCGAAGGCTCGTCCTGGCGCGACGCCAATGCGTCGGTCCAGTCGTCCGGTGGCCACACGTTCTCGGGGATGGCCTCCTTCTACGGCAATGAGTCGGGCAGCCGCACCGCGTCCGGCCAGCGCTTCAACCAGAACGCCATGACCGCGGCCCATCGCTCGCTGCCGTTCGGCACCAAGCTCCGCGTCACCCATGGTGGCCGCAGCGTCGTCGTCACCATCAATGATCGTGGCCCATTCGTCCGCGGCCGCGTGCTCGACCTCTCCACCGGCGCTGCCCGCGCCATCGGCCTGACCGGTGCGGGCGTCGGCCGCGTCACCGCCGAGGTCATGTCGTAACGCTCTTTGTTTGAGCATGATCTTTTCGGGAAACCGCTTCGCACTTTTCCGGATCATGCTCGAACGCCTTCAGTAAGCGTTGCGTAGCGTACCGGCCGCGAGGCCTGCTTCGCGCCAAACTGCCTGCCGTCGCCAATGACGGCAGGCTTTTTCTTTCCGTCATTCCGGGGCCAGAAGCCTACAAAAAGCTCTGCGGATCGACGTCGACCTCGAGCTTCAGATTGCCCTTGGTCTTCGGGCCGGCCTCCAGCCATTCGCGCAGATATTGCGACAGGTCGACATTGCGCAGCGACTTCACCAGCAGGCGGAAGCGGTAGCGACCCTTGAGCACGGCCAGCGGCGCCTCGGCGGGACCGAGCACCTGGATCCGCTCGTCGAGCGGCGCCACCGCGGCGAGCTTGCGGGCAAATCCTTCCGCCGTCGGACGGTCGCCGGCGGAGACGATCAGGCTCGCCAGCCGGCCGAACGGCGGATAGCCGGTGCGCTCGCGGATATCGATCTCGCTGGCGTAGAACGCCTCGCGGTCGTTCGCGATCAAGGCCTTGATGACCGGATGCTCTGGCTGGTGGGTCTGCAGATAGCCGACGCCGCGGCCCTGCTCGCGGCCGGCGCGGCCGACCACCTGGTTCAACAGCTGGAACGTGCGCTCGGCGGCGCGCGGATCGCCGTTGCTGAGGCCGAGATCGGCGTCGATGACGCCGACCAGATTGAGCCGCGGGAAATTGTGCCCCTTCGCCACCAGCTGGGTGCCGATGATGATGTCGACGCGCCCCTCGGCGATCTCGTTCAATTCGCTGCGCATGGTCTCGATCGAGGTGATCAGATCGCTCGACAGCACCATGGTGCGGGCCTCGGGAAAGATGCTGGCGGCCTCCTCCTGCAGGCGCTCGACGCCGGGGCCGACCGCGACCAGCGATTCCTCGGCCGCGCAATGCGGGCAGATGTTCGGGCGCGGCATCGAGAAGCCGCAATGGTGACAGACCAGCCGCTGCCGGAAGCGATGATCGACCAGCCAGGCGTCGCAGATCGTGCAGGCGAAGCGGTGGCCGCAGCCGCGGCACAGCGTCAGCGGCGCATAGCCGCGGCGGTTGAGGAACAGCAGCGCCTGCTCGCGGCGCTCGATCGCGTGGCGAATCTGCTCGGCCAGAACCGGCGAGATGAACCGCCCACGCGGCGGCGGGGCGCGCCGCATGTCGATCGCTTCGATATGCGGCATGTGCTGGCCGCCGAACCGCGACGGCAGCGCGACGCGCTGGTAGCGCCCCTTGCGCGCATTGACCTCACTCTCGACCGACGGCGTCGCCGAAGCCAGCACGATCGGGATTTTTGCGATATGAGCGCGGACCACCGCCATGTCGCGCGCGTGATAATGCGCGCCTTCGTCCTGCTTGTAGGCCTGGTCGTGCTCCTCATCGACGATGATGAGGCCGAGATCGGCATAGGGCAGGAACAGCGCCGAGCGGGCGCCGACCACGACCGGCGCCTTGCCCTCGGAGATCGCCGCCCAGTTGCGCGCCCGGGTGCGCGGCGTCAGCTCGGAATGCCATTCCAGCGGCCGCACGCCGAAGCGCTGCGCGAAGCGGTCGAGGAACTGGCCGGTCAGCGCGATCTCCGGCATCAGGATCAGCGTCTGCTTGCCGCGGCGGATATTCTCGGCGATCGCCTCGAAATAGACCTCGGTCTTGCCCGAACCGGTGACACCGTCGAGCAGCGCGACGTGAAAGCTGCCGCTCGCCGCCAGCGTCCGCAGCACGTCGACCGCGCTGCGCTGCTCGCGTGAGAAATCCGGTTGCGCATAGGAGGGATCGGGCACCGGCGGCGCGGCCGGCGGCGGCATCGCCTCGACCGTCAGCGTGCCTTCGTCGACCAGGCCGTCGATCACGCCGGAGCTGACGCCGGCCTCGCGCGCCGCCTCCGACTTGCCGTGCAGCAAGCGGTCCGACAGCACTTCGATCACCCGCCGGCGCGCCGGCGTCAGGCGCTGCGGCGGCTCCCCGACCAGGCGGACGCCGAGCCGCGTCCGCTCCGGCCCGAGGTTCTCGCCCATCCGCAGCGTCATCCGCAGCACCATACCGCGCGCCGACAATGTGTAATTGGAGACCCAGTCGACCAGCTGGCGCAGCTCCGCCCTGAGCGGTGGAACATCGAGCTTCTCGCTGACGTCCTTGAGCCGGTTGTGCAGCCGCGGATCCGGCCTGGCATTCTCGGCCCACACCACCGCGACCACCTCGCGCGGCCCGAGCGGAACAGAGATCACATCACCCGGCGCAAGCTCCATGCCGCGCGGCACGCGGTAGGAATAGGTCTGGTTCAGCGCCACAGGCACCAGCACGTCGACGACACGCGTCGTCGTTACGGAGGCTGAGCTGGGGCGCGTGGCGTGGTCCATTGAATCAGAAACCCTGAACCCGACCGGGCTAGCACCGCTTCGCTCTCTTAGCGAACGGTAAACGAAGGCAGTGCGATATAATCAGGAGATTAGCAGCGCCAATAGCCCTCTACAGATGGCCCGGACCGATCAGCCCATCCAACCGCTCGAGCTCGACTGCGCCGATGCCACGGTGACGCAGGAGATGACGCGCTGGCTGTCGCATCTGCGCGCCGAGCGGCGGCTGTCGCCGAAGACGCTCGAGGCCTACGCCCGCGACGTGCGCCAATGCCTGGCCTTCCTGGCCGAACACTGGGGCGCGCGCGTGACGCTTGCGGCCTTCTCCGCGCTCGAAGCGAGCGATGTCAGAGCCTTCATGGCGATGCGCCGCGCGGACGAGATCGGCGGGCGATCGCTGATGCGGGCGCTGGCCGGCTTGCGCTCGTTCGGACGCTTCCTGGAACGCGAAGGCAAGGGCAAGGTTGGCGCACTCTCGGCGATCCGCGCGCCGAAGGTGGCAAAGAGCCTGCCGAAGCCGATCCACATGGACGCGGCGAAACGCCTTGCCGACGCCGACGAGCGCGCCGGCGAGGAGCGCGAGACCTGGATCCTGATGCGCGACGCCGCCGTGATGGCGCTGCTCTATGGCTCGGGCCTGCGCATCTCCGAGGCGCTGGGGCTGAAGCGCCGCGAGGTGCCGAAGCCGGGCGAAGGCGACGTGCTGGTCGTGACCGGCAAGGGCAACAAGACCCGCATGGTGCCGGTGCTGCAGAACGTGCTGCAATTGATCGCGGACTACGCGGCGATCTGTCCGCACCAGCTCAGTCCGACCGGACCGATGTTCGTTGGCGCGCGCGGCGGCCCCTTGAGCCCGCGCATCATCCAGCTCACCATGGAGCGGCTGCGCGGCGCGCTCGGCCTGCCTGACAGCGCCACGCCGCATGCGCTGCGGCATTCCTTCGCGACCCATCTGCTCAGCCGCGGCGGCGACCTGCGTGCGATCCAGGAATTGCTCGGCCACGCCTCGCTGTCGACCACGCAGATCTACACCGGCATCGACAGCGAGCGCCTGCTTGAAGTCTATCGCTCCGCGCACCCGCGCGGCTGAGACGGCCGGACCTCGGTCCAGATTAGACGCCGGACTCCGGGCGCCGTCATGCTGCGTTCATCTTCATACGGATAACCACCAACTGCCGCCCCTTGCCTTGTGCACCGCATTCGGCAATCGTGGCACAGTCTCATTGGAGGGGAATCATGAGCGCACATGAAAGTATGGAGCACGCGGAGCATGCCGAGCATGCCTCGGGCGAGAACAAGAAGATCGCGCTCCTGATCGCCGTGATCGCGCTGTGCCTGGCGCTGTCGGAAACCCTCGGCAAGGGCGCCCAGACCGAATCGATCAGCAAGAACGTCGAGGCGTCCAACCTCTGGGCCTTCTTCCAGGCCAAGAGCATCCGCCGCACCTCGGTGCAGACCGCGGCCGAACAAGGCAAGCTGAACCTCGCGACCACTACCGACGAGGCGGCCAAGGCCGCGCTGCAGAAGCAGATCGACGACTGGCAGAAGACTGCGGCGCGCTATCGCTCGGAGCCCGAGACCGGCGAGGGTTCGGAGCAACTCTCCGAACGCGCCAAGCACGCCGAGCATGAGCGCGACGAGGCCACCGCGAAATATCATCACTTCGAGCTTGCTTCCGCCGCCTTCCAGATCGCCATCGTGCTGGCGTCCGCGACCATCATCACCAGCATCGCCGCGCTGGCCTGGGTGTCGGGCCTGGTGACGCTCGCCGGCATCGCGATGACGCTGCTCGGCCTGTTCCAGCCGCATCTGCTGCATCTGCATTGAGGCGGCTGGGCTCCGCTTGACCTCCGTCACCCTGACAGGGTCACGGAATTGGCTTGCTCAGTGTCATCAACCGCGCATGCGGGTGATCCAGTATTCCAGAGGCGGTCGTGCTTGAGCCGATAGGCCGCGGCGTACTGGGTCGCCCGGTCGAGCCGGGCGACGACAACAGCGGATGAGGACCAAGCTTCACATTCTGTCAGGATGACGGGCGTGAGAGCCGTGCCTAAGGCCTGATGAGATTAGGTTGAGCTGGAACGGCATCGAAAGTTCACCTCTCCCTTGGGAGAGGTCGATTTGCGCAGCAAATCGGGTGAGGGGTTGCGGTCTATCGAGAGAGCAAGAGCCCTCACCCGGATTGCTGCGCAATCCGACCTCTCCCCACCGGGGAGAGGTAAAGCAAGACCGCGCCAAGCCGATTCAACCAAAACTCATCCCGCTTTAGAGCACCTTGCTGGTCTGATGCACGCTTTTGCGGAAGCGGGCGATCAGGCGCAGCGTGCGCGCGGTCCAGCCGACGCCATCGCCACGGATCATGTCGAGGACCCGCTGCTTGACCGGTTCGACCAGCGCGGCAGCCTTGGCGCGCAGCGCCATGACGAAATCATAGAGCGCCTTGAACCAGGGCATCTCCAGCAGTTTTGACCGCGTCACGTCGAACAGGAAGGCCGTGACGCCGACGCCGACGATCTTGGCAAACAGGATCAGCGAAACCGCGCTGAACCAGTACTGGTTCGCGAGCAGCCAGAGCCCGACCAGCTTGAGCGGAAACAACGGGATCAGCGGCACGACGAAGACGATCAGCGTCATCGCCGGCGACAGCGAATCGACCCGGTCGGCGAGCCATTGCTTGAGCGCGCGCAGCGGGATCAATGCGACCACCCGGGCCACGATCGGCTCGAGGTGATCCCACAGCCAAGCCTCGATCAGGAAGATGATCGCAAGCAGGACCCAGAACGGCTGAAGCACGCGGCGCAACATCGCTTTGATCCTAAAGCGCGATGAGACCGGGTTGAATCATCACGCTTCAGCTCCTTGTTTGAGCATGATCTTCTCGGAAAACCGCTTCACACTTTTCCGGATCATGCTCCCTGTTTGAGCATGATCTTCCCGGAAAACCGCTTCACACTTTTCCGGATCATGCTCCCTGTTTGAGCATGATCCTTCCGAAAAACCGCTTCGCACTTTTCCGGATCATGCTGCAGCCCGGCTCGCGCCGGACGTTCGATCACATATGGATGGCGCGCTTGCCCACCGCAAGCGCGGCTTCCTTGATCGCCTCGGATCGCGTCGGATGGGCGTGGCAGGTGCGCGCCAGATCCTCGGCCGAACCGCCGAATTCCATCAGAACGCAGGCTTCGTGGATCATTTCGCCGGCTTCGATGCCGACAACGTGCACGCCGAGCACCCGATCGGTCTTCGCATCTGCGAGAATCTTCACGAAGCCGTCAGTGGTCTGGTTGACCTTGGAGCGGCCGTTCGCGGTGAACGGGAATTTGCCGACGGTATACGCGACGCCGGCCTGCTTGAGCTCTTCCTCGGTCTTGCCGACCGACGACACTTCCGGCGTGGTATACACAACACCTGGAATGACGTCGTAGTTCACGTGACCGGCCTGGCCCGCGATGATCTCCGCGCAGGCAACGCCTTCGTCTTCCGCCTTGTGCGCGAGCATCGGGCCTGCGACGACGTCGCCGATCGCATAGATGCCCTTCACATTGGTCGAGAAGTGCGAATCGATCCCGACGCGGCCGCGATTGTCGAGCGCAACGCCGGCTTCCTTCAGCCCGAGACCCTCGGTGTAGGGCACGCGGCCGATGCACACGAGCACGACGTCGGCTTCGATGGTCTCCGCGGCGCCACCGGCGGCCGGTTCGACCTTGGCCTGCAGCGTCTTGCCCGAGGTGTCGACCGAGGCGACCTTGGCGCCGAGCTTGAAGACAAAGCCCTGCTTCTCCAGGATACGCTGGAATTGCTTCGCCACCTCGCCGTCCATGCCGGGCAGGATGCGGTCGAGGAATTCCACCACGGTGACCTTGGCACCGAGCCGATGCCAGACCGAGCCGAGCTCGAGCCCGATCACGCCGGCGCCGACGATCAAAAGGCTGCCGGGCACCTTGTCCAGCGACAGCGCGCCGGTCGACGACACGATGCGCTTCTCGTCGATCTCGATGCCCTTCAGTCGCGCGATGTCGGAGCCGGTGGCGATCACGATGTTCTTGGTCTCGACGGTCTCGGACTTGCCGTCGCCGGACACCTCGACCTTGCCGGCACCGAGGATCTTGCCGGTGCCCTTCAGCACGTCGATCTTGTTCTTCTTCATCAGGAACTCGACGCCCTTGACGTTGCCGTCGATGCCCTGCTGCTTGAAGTTCATCATCGCCGGCAGATCGAGCTTCGGCGGCGGGACGCTGACGCCCATCTTGGCGAAGGAGTGTCCGGCTTCCTCGAACATCTCGGAGGCGTGCAGCAGCGCCTTCGAGGGCATGCAGCCGACATTGAGGCAGGTGCCGCCCAGCGTCGCGTTCTTCTCGACGACGGCAACCTTCATGCCGAGCTGCGCCGCGCGGATCGCGCAGACGTAACCGCCGGGGCCCGTGCCGATGACGACGAGATCGTAAGAAGCCATGATTGAGGTCCTGTAGCTAAGCTCTGTGACAGTTGGAGGACGCGATCCGATCGGAAGACGCGTCCCGCTGCGTGATCGTGTTCTAGCGACCGCCCGACACGTCGAGGATCGCGCTGGTGACGTAGGACGCCTCGTCCGAGATCAGCCAGACGATGGCGTTGGCAATCTCATCCGCGGTACCGACGCGCTTCATCGGCACCAGATGGGCAAGCCGATGCGCGCGATCGGGCTCGCCGCCGGCGGCATGGATATCGGTGTCGATCAGCCCGGGCCGGATGCCAGCGACGCGGATGCCTTCACCTGCGACCTCGTAGCCGAGGCCGACCGTGAAGGAATCGATCGCGCCCTTGGAGGCGGCGTAGTCGACATAGGTGTTGGGCGCGCCGAGCTTGGCCGCGACCGAGGACAGGTTGACGATGACGCCGCCCTTGCCGCCGTGCCTGGTCGACATCCGCTTCACCGCCTCGCGCGCGCACAGGATGCTGCCGGTGACGTTGACCGCCATCATCTGCTGGATGCGCTCGGCCGACATCTCGTCGACGCGCACGCCGCTCTTGCCGACGATGCCGGCATTGTTGACCAGCGCGCCGAGCGTGCCGAAGCCGTCGGCGGCCTTGAACAGCGCGAGAATATCCGCCTCGCTGCCGACGTCGCATTTCACCGCGATCGCCTTGCCGTTCTTGGCCTCGATCGCGGAGACGACTTCGTCCGCCGCAGCCTGATTGGTGGCATAGCCGACCACGATGCGGTAGCCGCGCGCGGCGGCTGCGAGCGCGGTGGCGCGGCCGATGCCGCGGCTGCCGCCGGTGATGACAACGACCTTGTCCGTCACATTGATCCCCAAACGTGAGTGCCCAATGGATCGCGACGCCCGAACCGATCGGGCGCCGCGCGCGAGATGGTCTTAGAGATCCAGCACCAGGCGGGCCGGATCCTCCAGGCTCTCCTTGACGCGCACCAGGAAGGTGACCGCTTCCTTGCCGTCGATCACGCGGTGATCGTAGGACAGCGCCAGATACATCATCGGCCGCACCTCGATCTTGCCGCCGACCACCATCGGCCGCTCCTGGATCTTGTGCATGCCGAGGATGCCGGACTGCGGCGCGTTGAGGATCGGCGTCGACATCAGCGAGCCGTAGATGCCGCCGTTGGTGATGGTGAAGGTGCCGCCCTGCATCTCGTCGATCTTGAGCTGGCCGTCGCGGGCGCGGCGGCCGTAGTCGGCGATCGACTTCTCGATCTCGGCGATCGACTTGTGGTCGCAGTCGCGCACCACCGGCACCACCAGGCCGCGGTCGGTGCCGACCGCAACGCCGATGTGATAGTAGTTCTTGTAGATCAGGTCGGAGCCGTCGATCTCGGCATTGACGGCCGGGATGTCCTTCAGCCCCTGCACGACCGCCTTGGTGAAGAAGCCCATGAAGCCGAGCTTCGAGCCGTGCTTCTTCTCGAACGTGTCCTTGTAGAGCGCGCGCAGCTTCATCACCTCGGTCATGTCGACCTCGTTGAAGGTGGTCAGCATCGCGGCGGTGTTCTGCACGTCCTTGAGGCGGCGCGCGATGGTCTGGCGCAGCCGGGTCATCTTCACCCGCTCCTCGCGCGCGGCATCGTCAGCCGGCGACGGCGCACGAACCTGCACGGCGGCGGCCGGCTGGTTGACCGGGGTCGGCGCCGAGGCGGCCTTCTCGATCGCGGCCAGCATGTCGCCCTTGGTGACGCGGCCGTCCTTGCCCGAGCCCGGAACGGTGGAGGCGTCGACGCCGCTTTCGGCGGACAGCTTGCGAACCGACGGCGCGAGCGGCGCATCGGCCGGCGGCACCTTGGGCGCGGCAGGCGCCGGAGCGGCAGCGGGCGCCGGCGCGGCGGCCTTGGCGGGAGCCGCAGCGGCGGCAGCGGGCTTGGCCGCAACGGCACCGTCATTGATCTGGCCGAGCAGCGCGCCGACGGCAACCGTCTCGCCGTCCTTGGCGATGATCTCGCCGAGCGTGCCGGCGACCGGCGCGGGCACCTCGATGGTGACCTTGTCGGTTTCCAGCTCCACCAACGGCTCGTCCACCGCCACAGCCTCGCCGGCCTTCTTGAACCAGCGGCCGATGGTGGCCTCGGTCACGGATTCGCCGAGCGTTGGAACGCGAATTTCAGTCATGGTCTTTTCCTCGATAACCCTGCGGTCGCAATAATGAGTCCGGCCACCATCCTCCAAAGCGGACGATCCGGTACTCCGTGACGACAGCGCTTGTGCTGGATGACGCGGGATACCGGATGCCCCGCTCCAGTGCGCAATTGCGCACAAGGCGGGGCATGGTGTTGGTGAAGGTCGTTAGTTCAGCGCGTCGTCCAGCAGCGCCTTGAGCTGCGCCAGGTGTTTCGACATCAATCCAGTAGCGGTCGCTGCCGAAGCCGGACGGCCGGCATAGCGCGGACGCTTGTTGGCTGCGTTGGTCTGGTTCAGCACCCATTCCAGATAGGACTCGATGAAGTGCCAGGAGCCCATGTTGCGCGGCTCTTCCTGGCACCAGACCATCTCGGCATTCTTGAAGCGACCGAACTCCTGCACCAGCGCCTTCAGCGGCACCGGGTAGAGCTGCTCGATGCGCATCAGATAGATGTCGTCGATGCCGCGCTTCTCGCGCTCCTCATACAGATCGTAATAGACCTTGCCGGAGCACAGCACGACGCGACGGATCTTGTCGTCCGGCACCAGCTTGATCTTCTCGTCCGGCAGCATCTGGGCGTCATCGTACAGGATGCGGTGGAACGTGGCGCTCTTGCCGAGTTCGTCGAGCCGCGACACCGCGCGCTTGTGGCGCAGCAGCGACTTCGGCGTCATCAGGATCAGCGGCTTGCGGATCTCGCGGTGCAGCTGGCGCCGCAGCACGTGGAAGTAGTTCGCCGGCGTGGTCGGATTGACCACCTGCATGTTGTCCTCGGCGCACATCTGCAGATAACGCTCGAGCCGCGCCGAGGAATGCTCCGGCCCCTGCCCTTCATAGCCATGCGGCAACAGGCAGACGAGGCCCGACATGCGCAGCCATTTGCGTTCGCCAGAGGAGATGAACTGGTCGAACACCACCTGGGCGCCGTTGGCAAAGTCGCCGAACTGCGCTTCCCAGAGCGCCAGCGCATTCGGCTCGGCCAGCGAGTAGCCGTATTCGAAGCCGAGCACGGCTTCTTCCGAGAGCAGCGAGTTGATGACCTCGTAATGGCCGGTGTCTTCGCCGCCAAGATGGTTGAACGGCGTGTAGCGGCTCTCGTCCTCCTGGTCGATCAGCACCGAATGGCGCTGCGAGAAGGTGCCGCGCTCGGAATCCTGGCCGGACAGGCGGACATGATGGCCTTCCTGCAGCAGCGTGCAGAATGCCAGCGCCTCGCCGGTCGCCCAGTCGATCCCGATGCCGCTGTCGATCGCCTTGGCGCGGTTGTCGAGGAAGCGCTGGATGGTGCGGTGGACGCGGAAACCGTCCGGCACCTTGGTGATCTTGCGGCCGATCTCCTTGAGCACGGCGAGATCGACGCCGGTGACGCCGCGGCGGGCGTCTTCTTCCTGGTCGGCGATCTTGAAGCCCGCCCACTTGCCGTCGAGCCAATCGGCCTTGTTCGGCTTGTAGCCGGCGCCGGCCTCGAACTCGGCATCGAGCCGCGCGCGCCAGTCGGCCTTGGCCTTGTCGACCTCGCCCTCGGTCATCACGCCATCGGCGACCAGCCGCTTGGCGTAGATCTCCAGCGTGGTCGGATGCGAGGCGATCTTCTTGTACATCACCGGCTGGGTGAACGCCGGCTCGTCGCCCTCGTTGTGGCCGTGGCGCCGGTAGCAGAACATGTCGATGACGACCGGCTTGTGGAATTTCTGCCGGAACTCGATCGCGACCTTGGCCGCGAACACCACGGCTTCCGGGTCGTCGCCGTTGACGTGGAAGATCGGCGCGTCGATCATCTTCGCGACGTCGGACGGATAGGGCGACGAGCGCGAGTAGCGCGGATAGGTGGTGAAGCCGATCTGGTTGTTGACGATGAAGTGCAGCGAGCCGCCGGTGCGGTAGCCCTTCAGGTCGGACAGGCTGAAGCATTCCGCCACCACGCCCTGGCCGGCGAATGCCGCATCGCCGTGCATCAGCAGCGGCAGCACCGAGATGCGCATGTCGGGCGGATCACCGTGCTGATCCTGCTTGGCGCGCACCTTGCCCATCACGACGGGATCGACGATCTCCAGATGCGACGGATTGGCGGTCAGCGACAGGTGGATGTTGTTGCCGTCGAACTCGCGGTCCGAGGAGGCGCCGAGGTGGTATTTGACGTCGCCGGAGCCTTCGACCGAGTCCGGATTGGCCGAACCGCCCTTGAATTCATGGAACAGCGCGCGGTGCGGCTTGCCCATCACCTGGGTCAGCACGTTGAGGCGGCCGCGATGCGGCATGCCGAACACGATCTCCTTCACGCCGAGATTGCCGCCGCGCTTGATGATCTGCTCGAGCGCGGGGATCAGCGATTCGCCGCCGTCGAGGCCGAAGCGCTTGGTGCCGGTGAATTTGGTGTCGCAGAACTTCTCGAAGCCGTCCGCCTCGATCAGCTTGTTGAGGATCGCGCGGCGACCTTCGGGCGTGAAGCTGATCTCCTTGTCCGGACCTTCGATGCGCTCCTGGATCCACGCCTTCTGCGCGGCGTTGGAGATGTGCATGAACTCGACGCCGAGCGTCTGGCAGTAGGTGCGCTCGCAGATCTGGACGATCTCGCGCAGCGTGCCGTATTCGAGGCCGAGCACATGGTCGAGGAAGATCTTGCGGTCGAAGTCGGCCTCGGTGAAGCCGTAGGAACGCGGATCGAGTTCCTCACGGTCGCGCGGCGCCTCAATGCCGAGCGGATCGAGCTTAGCGTGGAAATGGCCGCGCATCCGGTAGGCGCGGATCAGCATCAGGGCGCGAACCGAATCGCGGGTGGCCTGATGGACGTCGGCGTCGGACAGCTCGGCGCCCTTGGCCTGCGCCTTGGCGGCAAGCTTGGTGCCGACCGCCTTCTCGACCTGGGCCCAGTTGCCGTCGAGCGCCGAGGTCAGTTCGTCACGCGGCGTCACCGGCCAGTTGGCGCGGCCCCACGAGGCGCCTTCGGCATTCTTCTGCACGTCGGCCGGGGCGTCCTTCAGGCTCTTGAAGAAATCCTGCCATTCGGCGTCGACGGAGGATGGATCCTGCTCGTAGCGGGCATAGAGGTCGTCGATATAGGCGGCGTTGGTGCCCTGCAGGAATGAGGAGAGTGCAAAAGCGGCGTTCGCGTCTTGGCGAGACATGGGGCAGTCCTGGTGATTTTTTCGGTTCGCGCGTAGGAGACGGCGCAAGTGCCGGTCTGGGAAAGCGCGCCGGCTGGATGGATATCCTTTATCCTATCTAGGTCGGATATTCCTGCCTAAAAGAACCAAGAAATGAATATATTTTCAAATCTTATCAATGCCCTCGCGCAGCGTTGATATCCGCCGGCCGGCGCGGTTCCCGAAACGGGAACCGGCAGAAATCAACCCGATCCGCTGGAAAGTACCGCCCGACGGCGGTTACTTCAGCATCTCGGCGAGCGTGTGCCCAAGCCGCGCCGGCGACGGCGACACCTTGATACCTGCCGACTCCATCGCCGCAGTCTTGGAACCGGCGTCGCCCTTGCCGCCGGAGATGATCGCACCGGCGTGGCCCATGCGACGGCCGGGAGGTGCGGTAACACCGGCGATAAAGCCGACCATCGGCTTCTTGCGGCCACGCTTGGCCTCGTCCTTGAGGAACTGGGCGGCGTCTTCCTCGGCGGAACCACCGATCTCGCCGATCATGACGATCGACTTGGTGTTCTCGTCGGCCAGGAACATCTCCAGCACGTCGATGAACTCGGTGCCCTTGACCGGGTCGCCGCCGATGCCGACCGCGGTGGTCTGGCCGAGGCCCTCCTGGGTGGTCTGGAACACCGCCTCATAGGTCAGGGTGCCGGAGCGCGACACGATACCGACCGAGCCGGGCTTGAAGATGTTGGCCGGCATGATGCCGATCTTGCACTCACCGGCGGTCATCACGCCGGGGCAGTTCGGCCCGATCAGCCGCGACTTCGAGCCCGACAGCGAGCGCTTGACGCGCACCATGTCGAGCACCGGAATGCCTTCGGTGATGCAGACGATCAGCGGGATCTCGGCATCGATCGCCTCGCAGATCGCATCGGCCGCGCCCGGCGGCGGGACATAGACGACGCTCGCATCGGCGCCGGTCTTCTGGCGCGCCTCGGCGACGGTATCGAACACCGGCAGGTTGAGATGGGTCGAGCCGCCTTTGCCCGGCGCCACGCCGCCGACCATCTTGGTGCCGTAAGCGATCGCCGCTTCCGAATGGAACGTGCCGTTCTTGCCGGTGAAGCCCTGGCAGATGACCTTGGTGTTCTTGTCGATCAGGATGGACATGGTTCGAGATGCTTTCGCGAGACAGCGGTGAAGGAACTCTATGGTTTGAGCATGATCATATCGGAAAACCGGGGACCACTTTTCCGGATCATGCTCAGTGGATACGCCGGTACACGCCGGTGAGCACGTCGGCCCAGCCTTCCGCGTCAGGCGAGAATTGAATCTTCATGTTGTAGGTGTTGTCGTCGACGACCTCGTAGACGTGACGGGCATTGCCGCGCAGCGAGCCGCGCACCAGGACCAGCGACTTGCCCGCCCAGCCGCCGGAGGCGGGCGACGGCGGGTAGTAGCCGAGCGAATCGTGCCAGAACAATTTGTAGGCCCGGTCGTCGCGGTCGTAGGTGAAGACGCCGTGGGTGGCGAAGCTTTCCTTGCCGTTGCGGGTCTGCACGCTGTCCTGGATCAGATAGAAGCCGTTGAGCGCGATGCGCGCAACGACACGCGAGGTGGCCGGACCGCCGGCGGTCCAGCGCGACGGGTAGACCATCTCGTCGCCGTTCCACTCGCCCGCGAAAACCGCGAGCTTGCGGTGTTCCTCCAGCGGTGTCGGAGCGTCGAGATGATCGGCCATCATCAGCCTCCCTTGACGGCTTTCACGATCTTCTGTGCGGCGTCATCGAGATTGTCAGCGGGCACGACATTGAGGCCGCTCTCGCGGATGATCTTCTTGCCCTGCTCGACATTGGTGCCTTCGAGCCGCACCACCAGCGGCACCTTGAGGCCGACCTGCTTCACCGCGGCGACCACGCCCTCGGCGATCACGTCGCACTTCATGATGCCGCCGAAGATGTTGACCAGGATGCCCTTCACGTTCGGATCGGCGGTGATGATCTTGAACGCGGCCGCGACCTTCTCGACGCTGGCGCCGCCGCCGACGTCGAGGAAATTCGCCGGCTCCATGCCGTACAACTTGATGATGTCCATCGTCGCCATGGCAAGGCCGGCGCCGTTGACCATGCAGCCGATCGTGCCGTCGAGCGCGACGTAGTTGAGATCGTATTTCGACGCCTCGATCTCCTTGGCGTCTTCCTCGGTCTCGTCGCGCAGCGCGACCACGTCCGGGTGACGATAGAGCGCGTTGCTGTCGAACGACACCTTGGCGTCGAGCACGCGGAGCTGGCCCTGCTTGGTGACGACGAGCGGATTGATCTCCAGCATCGCCATGTCCTTGGCGGCAAACGCGGTGTAGAGCTGGGCCGTCAGCTTCTCGGCCTGCTTGGCAAGATCGCCCTTCAGCTTCAGCGCCTCGGCGACCGTGCGGCCGTGATGCGGCATGATGCCGGTGGCGGGATCGACCGAGAAGGAGACGATCTTCTCCGGGGTCGAATGCGCGACGTCCTCGATGTTGACGCCGCCTTCGGTCGACACCACGAAGGAAATCTCCGAGGTCTCGCGATTGACCAGGAGCGAGAGGTAGAACTCCTTGTCGATCTCGGAGCCTTCCTCGATGTAGAGGCGGTTGACCTGCTTGCCGTGCGGGCCGGTCTGCACCGTGACCAGCGTCGCGCCGAGCATCTGCTTGGCGTACTCGTCGACCTCGGCGACCGATTTGGCGATGCGGACGCCGCCCTTGTCGCCAGCTGAGGCTTCCTTGAACTTGCCCTTGCCGCGGCCGCCGGCGTGGATCTGGCTCTTCACCACCCAGATCGGACCCGGAAGCTGCTTGGCTGCCGCGTCAGCCTCTTCCGGTTTCAGCACCGGAACGCCGCGCGAGATCGGCACGCCGAATTCATGCAGCAGTGCCTTGGCCTGGTATTCATGGATATTCATGGAACGACGCTCCCAAACCCTCGTGCGGCGAACTTAACGTCAGCCCTGACGCTGGCATACCATATACCAATGCTCGCGCAACTACAAAATCCGCCAGAATTTCATCACCTTGCACCCGACAGGCGATCGGAATCGCCTATCGGGCCATTGCCGATCGAGATTACTTGCCGAGCAGATCGGGCGCGATCTTCTTGCAGGCGTCGACCAGGCCCTGCACCGCACCGACCGACTTGTCGAACGCCTCGCGGTCCTTGCCGGCCAGCTCGATCTCGACCACACGCTCGACACCCTTGGAGCCGATCACGGTGGGCACGCCGACATACATGTCCTTCACGCCGTACTCGCCGTTGAGATAGGCGGCGCAGGGCAGCACGCGCTTCTTGTCCTTCAGGTAGCTCTCGGCCATCGCGATCGCGGACGCGGCCGGCGCGTAGAACGCGGAGCCGGTCTTGAGCAGGTTGACGATCTCGGCGCCGCCGTTGCGGGTGCGATCGACGATCTCGTCGATGCGCGCCTGCGAGGTCCAGCCCATCTTGACGAGGTCGGGCAGCGGGATGCCGGCAACGGTCGAGTAGCGGGTCAGCGGCACCATGGTGTCGCCGTGGCCGCCGAGCACGAAGGCGGTGACGTCTTCGACCGAGACGTTGAATTCGTCGGCCAGGAAGTAGCGGAAGCGCGCCGAGTCGAGCACGCCGGCCATGCCGACCACCTTCTTGTGCGGCAGGCCGGAGGCCTTCTGCAGCGCCCACACCATCGCATCCAGCGGGTTGGTGATGCAGATGACGAAGGCGTCGGGCGCGTACTTCTTGATGCCGGCGCCGACCTGCTCCATGACCTTGAGGTTGATCGACAAGAGATCGTCGCGGCTCATGCCGGGCTTGCGCGGCACGCCGGCGGTGACGATGCAGACCTTGGCGCCGTCGAGCGCTTCATAGGAATTGGCGCCGACCAGGTTGGAGTCGAAGCCGTCGACCGGCGACGACTGCGCGATGTCGAGCGCCTTGCCCTGCGGCACGCCCTCGGCGATGTCGAACAGCACGACGTCTCCGAGCTCCTTGAGGCCAACGAGGTGCGCCAGCGTTCCGCCGATCTGTCCGGAGCCAATCAGTGCAATCTTGTCGCGTGCCATGGGAAATCAGTCCTTTGAACTGGTGCAGGAGGGAGGGTAGTCGGTTGCAAGGGTGGTTATCCCTTTCGAATGATCCATTCAAGTCAGGGCCTGCCCGATCGCAGGCCCTGCCTTGAATTCGATCAGGCATGCCAGCGACATCCGCCCGGAGACACGAAAAGTTGCTCCGAACCGGACCGCGCGCAAGACCAAAATCCAAGGCCGAACTTCAAGTCTCGACCAGGCCGGTCGACGCGCCGCTGGCCGAGGAGTCCTTCCGGCCGTGCGGCAGCGCCAGGTAGGACTCCGAACTCATCTCGATCAGGCGCGAGGACGTGCGCTTGAACTCCATCGCCTCAACGCCTTCGTCCGCAAGGTACAGCGACACCGGATCGGCCGCGGCCGAGGCCATCAGCTTCACGGCGTTGTCATAGAGCGTGTCGATCAGCGAGATGAAGCGCTTGGCGGCGTTGCGCTCGGCGTAGTCCATCACCGGAATGTGGTCGACCAGGATCGTGTGGTAGTCGTGCGCGAGCCTCAGATAGTCCGACGCGGCAAGCGGCTTTTCGCAGAGTTCGGCAAAGCTGAAGCGCGCGACGCCGTGCGACGAGCACGGGACGTGCAGCACGCGTCCCTTGATCGCGATGTCGCGCGACTTGCACGGCGCGTTGCCGGTCATCTTGCGCCAGGCCGCATCGAGCTCGGCATCGGCTGCTTGATCCGCCGGCACCAGCCACATCTTGACGCCGAACAATTTCTCCAGCCGGAAGTCGGTGCGCGCATCGAGCCGCAGCACGTCCATGTGGTCGGAGATCTGCGCGATGAACGGCAGGAACAGCGCGCGATTGAGACCGCCCTTGTAGAGATCCTCAGGCGCGACGTTCGAGGTCGCGACCACCACGGTGCCGAGATCGAACAGCTTGGCGAACAGCCGCCCGAGGATCATCGCATCGGCGATGTCGGTGACGTGGAATTCGTCGAAGCAGAGCAGCCAGGCTTCGTCGAAGATCGCCTGCGCGGTGAGCGCGATCACGTCGCCGTCGGCGATCTCGCCGCGCGCGATCTGCTGGCGGTAGCCGTAGATGCGCTCATGCGCCTCGGCCATGAATTCGTGGAAATGCGCGCGGCGCTTGTGCTCGACCGGGCTCTGCTGGAAGAACAGGTCCATCAGCATGGTCTTGCCGCGGCCGACCTCGCCATGGACATAGAGGCCGCGCGGCGGCTTGTCGTCCTTGTCGCCGCCGAACAGCCGTCCGAGCAGGCTCTGCTTGCGCTGCGGCTTGTAGCTCGCGAGCCGCTCCTCCAGCGCGCCGAACGCATCGGCGGCGGCGGCCTGCGCCGGATCAGCCTCGATCGCGCCGGAGGCGACCAGGGCGTTGTAGTGTTCGAGAAAGGAACTTGGCGAGGTGGACAGCATGAGCCCACCTTACGGCCCTAGTGCGCGGCAAATTGCAAGCCGTGAATTGTGCCAATGGGGTATGCAAGCGAAAGCCCTTGCATACCGGCCGGCCGCACGGGCCTCTCCGGCGTCAGGAAACGCGATCAGGAAACCCTACGCGCAGAGCTCGTAAGCATCCTCGACCACGTAGGGGCCGCCCCCCGTCGACGCGCGCGACGAGAACAGCACGAAGCGATCCGCCAGGAAGGTGCGGCTCGGGAAGTAGCCGCGCACGGACAGATAATCCGCGACGTCCTGGCTCGACGCATCATGCAGACGCGCGAGCGTGACATGTGGAGTGAATTTCCTGCCCTCGGGATCGAGCCCCATCCGCTGCATCATCCGCTCGAGTTCGGCCTGCAGTTCGATCAGCGGCCGGCTCGGCTCGACGGCGGCAACCACCGCGCGCGGCTTGCGTCCGCCGAAGCTCGACAGGCCCTGCAGTTTGACCTCGAACGGTTTGCGGTTCACCCGAAACAGCATCGTCGCGATCTCGTTGGCCCAGAGACCATCGATATCGCCGATGAAGCGCAGGGTGACGTGATAATTTTCGGGATCGATCCAGCGTGCGCCGGGAAGGCCACCACGCAAGCTGGAGAGGGATTGGCCGATATCGGCCGGAATTTCCAGACCAGTGAACAGACGCGGCATCGCTATAATCCTCGATGCTTGGCGCGGGTTTTGGGAGCCCGCACCCTGTAACAAGCCCGGCGACGAATCACCGATGCTTATTTGTACCCGAGATATGTGACTCTGCGAAGCACGAGGCGTTAACAGCTCGTAAACCTACGGACGCAACGCGGCGCGCTGCCTGTGTTTCAACTGCGTTGCCCTGATAATGCGCCGAGAAATGCCTCCACCGTAGGCAGGATATTCTTCACGACGATGTCCACACCTTCCGCGGTCGGGTGCATGCCGTCGGCCTGATTGATCTTCGGATTGGCCGCAACGCCATCGAGGAAGAACGGATAGAGCGGCACGCCGAAGGATTTCGCCAGATCCGGATAGATCGCATTGAACTTCGCCGCATACTCGCTGCCATAGTTCGGTGGCGCCAGCATGCCGCACAAGAGCACCGCGATCTTGCGCGCCTGCAACTTTGTGATGATGTCGGACAGCGCGGCGCGCGTCACCGCGGGATCGATGCCGCGCAAGGCGTCGTTGGCGCCGAGCTCGACGATCACGGCATCGGTTCCATCGGCCACCGACCAATCGAGCCGCTCGCGGCCGCCCGAGGCGGTATCGCCGGACACCCCGGCATTGGTCATCTCGACCTTTATCCCCTTGGCTTCCAAGGCTTTTTGTAGTCGGACCGGAAATGCCGCCTGGGCCGGAAGGCCGTAACCGGCGCTCAGGGAATCGCCCAGAACCACCATTTTGATCGGTCTCACCGGACCTTTCCCCTGGTCTTGCGTCTGCGCGCTCGCCGCCGTCATCAAGCCCATAAGCAACACGAGTATGTGCACGAAGATTCGCAACCGGGCCTCGACCGCAGCGGCGGAAGTGCCATATGACCGAACCATGGACAGTCTCATCGAATCCTCTTCACTGACCGACGTCGAGCCGGACACCATTGCCGTCAGGAACGTCAATCTCTCGCTCGGCACCGGCGCGGCACGGGTTCATATCCTCAAAGATATCAGCCTTCGTGTGGCAGCGGGTGAGGCCATCGGCCTGATCGGCCCGTCGGGCTCGGGCAAGTCGACCTTGCTGATGGTGATGGCGGGGCTCGAACGTCCTGACAGTGGAGAAGTGGTCGTCGACGGCACCTCGTTCAATGCCCTCGACGAAGATGCGCTGGCACGCTTCCGCGGCCGCCAGGTCGGCATCGTCTTCCAGTCGTTCCACCTGATCCCGACCATGACCGCGCTGGAGAACGTCGCGGTGCCGCTCGAACTCGCCGGCAATCCGGATGCCGCCGCGCGCGCTGCGCAGGAGCTGCAATCGGTCGGGCTCGGCGAACGGCTGCATCACTATCCGACGCAGCTCTCCGGCGGCGAGCAGCAGCGCGTCGCGATCGCACGCGCGCTTGCGCCCGATCCCAC
The DNA here is from genome assembly GCF_053474805.1 of Bradyrhizobium sp. WCU1. Taxonomy (NCBI): domain Bacteria; kingdom Pseudomonadati; phylum Pseudomonadota; class Alphaproteobacteria; order Hyphomicrobiales; family Nitrobacteraceae; genus Bradyrhizobium; species Bradyrhizobium sp. WCU1. Next base: position 3,713,576 of record NZ_CM130280.1, on the reverse strand, counting down.
GATCCTGGTCGCCGACGAGCCGACCGGAAATCTCGACGAAACGACCGGCAAGCAGATCGTCGATTTGCTGTTCACCAAGCACGCCGAGCGCGGCATGACCCTGGTGCTGGTGACGCATGATCTCGCGCTCGCGCAGCGCTGCGACCGCGTGGTGCGGCTGCGCTCCGGCCGGATCGACGGACAATCAGCCACATGAGCTTTGCGTCCGAAGTCGCGGTGCAGAGCCGCGCGTCGTCGCTTGCCTTCCGTTACGCGCTGCGCGAGTTGCGCGGCGGCCTGCGCGGATTCTACGTCTTCATCGCCTGCATCGCGCTCGGCGTGATGGCGATATCAGGCGTCGGCTCGGTTGCCGCCAGCCTTGGCGACGGCCTGTCGCGCGAGGGCCGCACGCTGCTCGGCGGCGATGTCGCGTTCTCGCTCATTTCGCGCGAGGCCAAGCCCGACGAGGTGGCGTATCTGCGCACCCGCGGCGAGGTTTCGATTGCAGCCACGCTGCGCGCGATGGCCCGCAGCAGCGTCGGCAAACTGGCGCTGGTCGAGCTCAAGGCGGTCGACGGCAGATATCCGATGCTCGGCGAACTGACGCTCGAGCCGAACATGCCGGTCGCCGATCTGCTCGCCGAGCGCGACGGCGTTTTTGGCGCGGCGGCCGACTCGACCTTGCTGGCGCGGCTCGACCTGAAGCTCGGCGACCGCGTCAGCATCGGCAGCGCGACCTACCAGATCCGCAGCGTCGTCGTGGCCGAGCCCGACAAGCTCGCCGGCGGCGTCGGCCTCGGCCCGCGCTTCCTGATCAGCGAAGCCAGCCTGCGCGCCACCGACCTGTTGCAGCCCGGCAGCCTGGTGCGCTGGATCTACCGGGTGAAGCTGCCCGACGGCGCCAACGACGATCGCGCCACCACCGCACTGATCGACGGTGCGCGCGCCGCGGCACCGGAGGCCGGCTGGGAGGTGCGCAGCCGCAGCAACGCCTCGCCGCAGCTCGAGCGCACCATCAACCGTTTCACCCAGTTCCTGACCCTCGTTGGTCTTGCTGCGCTCTTGGTCGGTGGCGTCGGCGTCGCCAATGCGGTGAAGAGCCATATCGACCGGCGCCGCGACGTCATCGCCTCGTTCAAGGCGCTCGGCGCCACCGGGCGCGACGTCTTCACGATCTACTGCACGCAAGTGGTGGTGCTGGCGGGAATCGGCTCGGTGATCGGCCTGGTGCTCGGCGCCGCGCTACCCTTCGTCATCGTCGGCCTGTTCGGCAAGCTGCTGCCGCTGCCGGTGGTGCCTGCCCTGCATCCCGACGAACTCGCGCTCTCCTTCATCTACGGCCAGCTCACCGCGCTGGCGTTCGGGCTGTGGCCGCTCGGCCGGGTCCATGACGTGCCGGTCGCGGCGCTGTTCCGCGAGACCGTCGCCAGCGAGTGGCACCGGCCACGCTGGAGCTATCTGGCGCTGATGGCCGTGGTGGTCGCGCTCCTGATCGGCGTCGCGATCGGGCTCGCCTATGACAAGCGGATCGCCACGGTGTTCGTCGCCGCCTCGATCGCGGTGTTCCTGCTGCTGCGCGGGATCGCCGAGATCCTGATGGCGGTGGCGCGGCGGCTGCCGCGCAGCCGCATGACCATGCTGCGGCTCGCCATCGCCAACATCCACCGGCCGGGCGCGCTGACGCCGTCGGTGGTGTTGTCGCTGGGGCTCGGGCTCGCGGTGCTGGTCACCATCACCCAGATCGACGGCAATCTGCGCCGACAATTCCTGGCCGCGCTGCCGGAGCGGGCGCCGTCGTTCTTCTTCATCGACATCCCCTCCACCGAAGCGGGCCGCTTTGCCGCCTTCCTCGGCCAGATCGCACCGGGCTCAACCGTCGAGGACGTGCCGATGCTGCGCGGGCGCATCGTCGCCGCGCGCGGCGTCAAGGCCGACCAGCTCAAGCCGTCGGTCGATTCCGAGTGGGTGCTGCAGAGCGACCGCGGCCTGACCTATACCGGCGAAATTCCCAAGGGCTCGAAGATCGTCGAGGGCGAATGGTGGGGCCCGGACTACAGCGGGCCTCCGCTGGTCTCGATGGAGAAGAAGATCGCCGACGGCCTGGGCCTGAAGATCGGCGACGAGATCGTGGTCAACGTGCTCGGCCGCGACGTTCCGGCGAAGATCGCCAATCTGCGCAACATCGACTGGCAGGGCCTCGGCATCAATTTCGTGCTGGTGTTCTCGCCGAACGCCTTCAAGGGCGCGCCGCACAGCCACGTCGCGACCCTGACGGAGCCGCATGCGAGCTCGACCCAAGCGAGCTCGACCGACGACGCACGCATCATCAAGCAGGTCGCCGACACGTTCCCGATGGTCACCAGCGTCCGGGTCCGCGAGGCGCTGGAGACGGTCGGCAGCGTCGTCAGCAACCTGGTGCTGGCGATCCGCGGCGCCAGTGCCGTGACGCTGATCTCGGCGATCCTGGTGCTGGGCGGCGCGCTCGCCGCCGGGCACCGCCACCGCGTCTATGACGCCGTGATCCTCAAGACGCTCGGCGCCACCCGGGTGCGGCTGCTCGGCGCCTACGCGCTGGAGTATCTGATGATCGGTTTTGCAACCGCGATTTTTGGGGTGATCGCCGGCTCGGTCGCGGCCTGGCTGATCGTGACGCGGCTGATGACGCTGAGTTTCATCTGGCAGGCCGGCAGTGCCGCCGCGGTCGTGGTCGCCGCGCTGGTCGTCACGGTCGGCCTGGGGCTGGCCGGCACGCTGCTCGCGCTGAACCAGAAGCCCGCCTCGGTGTTGCGGAATTTGTGACAATTTGTAGCGGTGGCGGCGCCGTTTTGCCTAATAATGCTAGGCCAGAGCGACATTCAGCCGCGCGTGGAAGCTTGCCTCGGATGTGTTAATTTCCCACATATCAATCGGGTCGGATGGCCGGTTTGAATGACACGGAATTAATGCTCCGCAAACCGCACCATCTGAGTTAGATTTACGACCGGCGCCGCAAATCCCTTGCGCTCCACCGGGACCAACCACGGGAATTCGACCATGTCGGACCTAGACCGCAATTACGCTTCTCCTTTCGGCCGGGCCGCCGGGCGCATTGACGCTGCGGCCGTCGACGCCGGTCTGCGCGCCTACATGCTGCGCATCTACAACTACATGAGCATCGGCCTCGCCATCACCGGCCTGGCCGCGCTCGGCGTCTACATGGGCGCGGTGACGACCGACCAGTCGGCCGCCGTCGCCAAATTCGGCAACGCCTATCTGACGCAGTTCGGCTACGCGATGTTCGTGAGCCCGCTGAAGTGGCTGTTCATCCTCGCTCCCTTGGCGATGGTGTTCGTCATCTCGGCCGGTATCAACCGCCTGCAGCCCGCGACCGCCCAGCTGCTGTTCTGGGTATTCTCGGCGCTGATGGGCCTGTCGCTGTCGTCGATCTTCCTGGTGTACACGCACACCTCGATCGTGCGCGTGTTCTTCATCACCGCGGCGACGTTCGGTGCGCTTAGCCTCTACGGCTACACCACCAAGCGTGACATGAGCGGCATGGGCTCGTTCCTGTTCATGGGCCTGATCGGCATCATCATCGCGAGCCTGGTCAACCTGTTCCTGGCGAGCTCGGCGCTGCAGTTCATCGTCTCGGTGGTCGGCGTGCTGGTGTTCGCGGGCCTCACCGCCTGGGACACCCAGCGGCTGAAGAACGACTACATCTACGGCTACGCCTCGCAGGGTGGCGTGATGGCGGAGCGTGCGGCAATTACGGGTGCGCTGTCGCTCTACCTGAACTTCATCAACCTGTTCACGCTGCTGCTGCAGCTGCTCGGCCAGCGCGACTAAGCGCCTCGAGCGAACCGATCGATCCAAGCCCCGGCCTCACCGCCGGGGCTTTTGTTTTGCGCAACTGAAAACACGGCTGCGAAGCCGGCCGGCGCGGCTTACACCAGCGACAGCTTGCGATCGATGACGAGCAGCACCCGCTCGAGTTCGTGGCCACGGCGCAGGATCAGGCCGGTCGGCGAAATCACGCTGTACATGCCCTGCTTGCGCGCCAGCCGGGGATCCTTCTCGATCCGGTAGATCGGCATCTCGGACGCCCGCCGGAACACCGAGAACACGGCGCGGTCCTTCAGGAAGTCGATCGCATAATCGCGCCACTCGCCATCGGCGACCATGCGGCCGTAGAGATTGAGAATGCGGTTGAGTTCAAGTCGATTGAATGTCACGCGGTTGGCTTGGGGGATCGCTGCGGCGGGGCGCGCCGCGGCGCGACTCCCGCTCGGATCGGTGTCCTCCGAGATCAAACTCATCGAGCGCCTCCTTGTCATCCCGGTGACGATCGGGTTCCGAAGGCCGGTGCCCCCAACTTCGGGATCGTCACGAGAGTGACATGATTGCGCTAAGCGCCGGGGCCCGCAAGGGCCCATTCGCAACGCAACCAGGCCTTAACCACGGTCAGGCGCGACGGATTGTCCCGAAAACCGAAGAGTCACGGGAACGTTAGCAGAATCATATTGCTGCCCCACTTCCGCCCATCGCCTGCCCCGCTGCCCTGCAAAAAGATAATCCTGCGTTGGCCCGGTCCTTTCGGTTCCGGATTCCTCAGCCCCCAGCCCCCCGGGGCCGTCGGGATCGGGCCTGTTCGCAGGGGAGTTAATCCCAACACTGGGCCAACGAAAGTTGGTCCTTTTTGTTTTTGGGGACCTGCTCGACCGCACGCGATCGAGATGCGTGCGCAAGCCTTCAGCGCTCGCTCTTCAGCAAATCATCGGATGTATGTTGGTCGCCGCGCCAGCCTGCGCGCGGCCGCGCAGACGGCAACCCGCGCAGCAACGCGCTAAAGCGCGATGAGATTGGGTCGAATCGTCATCGCGCTTTAGCTCTTTGTTTGAGCATGATCTTCTCGGAAAACCGCTTCGCACTTTTCCGGATCATGCTCTAGTGAAGCGAGGTGAATGCGGCGCCGAGCATCGGTCCCGGCTTGTCGCGATTGCCGTCCTGGACGTACACCGCCGCGGCATCGACCCCATCGCGCGTGATGTTCTCCAGCGGCACCGTCCAGCTGCCGGACGAGCCGTTCCAATCGCCGACCTTCAGGAGATTGCGCACCACATTGTGGTAGGTGATCTCGTGGCCGCGGTTCTCGCCGCGCGCGATCGAGATCGGCACCGACTTCGAGATCGAGCAGATCCAGACTTCGCCGCGCGACACCGCGGGAGACTTCGATGCCGCGACCGACACGTTGATCTGCTTGCCGGTCAGCGTCATCGTCACCGGCACCGACATCACGGTGCCGCCCTTCTCGGTGCTCTTGATGGCGTCCTCGATGCTGGCGCGATCGCTGCCGATCACATGCGCGGAGCCGTTGACCACGGCCTGCGGCGTGTAGACGTCGCGATCGCCGCGCATGTGGGAATAGGCCTTCTGGCGCGCGCTGAAGCGCGAATCGGCCAGCGTGTCCTTCCAGCCGAGATAGTCCCAATAGTCGATCGGCATGCTCAGCGCGATGACGTTGGGGTCCTTCGCGAGATCACCGATGATCTTGTCCGCGGGCGGACAGGACGAGCATCCCTGCGAGGTGAAGAGTTCGACGACTGCACGCGGATCGGCGTGAGCGGGGCGTATGATCGCGACGATCGCGCAGATACCGAGCGCACCGGACCATCGCGAAATCGAATTATAGGCCATCATCGCTGTCATACTGCGAACCAGTCGTGATGATTTCCATCCGTAATTGTACGGAGCATGAAGTCTGTCCCTGAACTTGCGTGCCCCAAAACGCGAGAAAGCGGCCTTTTCATAGGCCGCCTTCTTTTTAGCCGCCACTCACTAAGCAGTGAGGCACGGATCACAATTCCGCGTTGGAGCACGGCCCAAATAGACCATGCTCCAACAAAAGGCCCTTTAGGCCGCGAGTTTGCGCAGCACGTAATGCAGGATGCCGCCGTTGCGATAGTAGTCGAGCTCATCCAGCGTATCGATGCGGCAGAGCAGCGGGACATCCCGCTTGCCGCCGTCGGCGGAGACGATCTCGGCGGTCAGCGTCTGGCGCGGCTTCAGATCGCCCTGCAGCCCACGGATCGTGACCTTCTCGTCACCCTTGAGGCCGAGCGAGGACCATGAGGTGCCGTCCTGGAAGGTGAGCGGAAGCACGCCCATGCCGACCAGGTTGGAGCGATGGATGCGCTCGAAGCTCTGGCAGATCACCGCGCGCACGCCGAGCAGGCGGGTGCCCTTGGCGGCCCAGTCGCGCGACGAGCCGTTGCCGTATTCGGCGCCGGCGAACACCACGAGCGGCACGCCTTCCGCCTGATACTTCATCGCGGCATCGTAGATCGACATCTGCTCGCCGTCGGGCCAGTGCTTGGTCAGACCGCCTTCCGGAATATTGCCGTCGGCGCCCTTCAGCATGAAGTTCTTGATGCGGATGTTGGCGAAGGTGCCGCGCATCATCACTTCATGGTTGCCGCGCCGCGTGCCGTACTGGTTGAAGTCGGCGGGACGCACCTGGTGCTCGCTGAGGAACTTGCCGGCGGGCGAGGTCAGCTTGATCGATCCGGCCGGCGAGATGTGGTCGGTGGTGATCTTGTCGCCGAACATCGCGAGGATGCGCGCGTCGACCACGTCGGTGACCGGGTCGGGCTGCTTCTTCATGCCTTCGAAATAGGGCGGATTCTGCACATAGGTCGAGCTCATGTTCCAGCGATAGGTCTCGCTTTCCGTGGTCTTGATCTTGCGCCAGTTGGTGTCGCCCTTGAACACGTCGGCGTACTTCTTCTTGAAGATCGTCGCGGTGACGTACTTCTTCACGAAGGCGTTGATCTCCTTGGCGGTCGGCCAGATATCCTTGAGGAACACCGGCTTGCCGTCCTTGCCGATGCCGAGCGGCTCGACCGCGAGATCCTTGGTCACGGTGCCGGCCAGCGCGTGCGCGACCACCAGCGGCGGCGAAGCGAGGTAGTTCGCCTGCACGTCGGGCGAGACGCGGCCTTCGAAGTTGCGGTTACCCGACAGCACGGCGGCGGCGACGATGCCGTTTTCGTTGATGGACTTGGAAATATCTTCCGGCAGCGGGCCGGAATTGCCGATGCAGGTGGTGCAGCCGAAGCCGACCAGGTTGAAGCCGACCTTGTCCAGATCGGCCTGCAGGCCGGAATTGGCGAGATACTCCGCGACCACCTGGCTGCCCGGTGCGAGCGAGGTCTTCACCCACGGCTTGGCCTTGAGGCCCTTGGCGGCCGCCTTGCGCGCCAGCAGGCCGGCGCCGATCAGCACGCTCGGGTTCGAGGTGTTGGTGCAGGAGGTGATCGCGGCGATCACGACGTCGCCATGGCCGAGATCGAAGTCGCGGCCCTCGACCGCGTAGCGCTTCTGCTCGCCCTCGGGCTTCTTGTATTCGCCGACCAGCGCGGTGGCGAAGCCGGTCGACACCGCCGGCAGCGCGATGCGGCCTTCGGGGCGCTTCGGTCCGGCCATCGACGGCACGACGTCGGCGAGGTCGAGCGTCAGCGTGGTGGTGAACACCGGGTCAGCGGACTTGGCGGTGCGGAACAGGCCCTGCGCCTTGGCATAGGCCTGCACCAGCTTGACGCGATCCGCCTTGCGGCCCGAGGTCTTCAGGTAATCGATGGTCGCGGCATCGACCGGGAAGAAGCCGCAGGTCGCACCGTATTCGGGCGCCATGTTGCCGATCGTCGCCTTGTCCGCGACCGACAGGAAATCGAGGCCCGGGCCGAAGAACTCGACGAACTTGCCGACCACGCCGAGCTTGCGCAGCATCTGGGTGACGGTCAGCACGAGGTCGGTCGCGGTGACGCCCTCCTTGAGCTGGCCCTTGAGCTTGAAGCCGACCACTTCCGGCAGCAGCATCGACAGCGGCTGGCCGAGCATGCAGGCTTCCGCCTCGATGCCGCCGACGCCCCAGCCGAGCACGGCAAGGCCGTTGACCATCGTGGTGTGCGAGTCGGTGCCGACCAGCGAGTCCGGATAGGCGACCTCGAAGGTGCCGGTCTTCCTGCCGACCGTCATCTTCTCCTTCTTGGTCCACACCGTCTGCGCGAGATATTCCAGATTGACCTGATGGCAGATGCCGGTGCCGGGCGGCACGACCGAGAAGTTCGAGAACGCCTTCTGGCCCCACTTCAGGAACTCGTAGCGCTCCTGGTTCTGCTTGTATTCCTCGGTGACGTTCTTCGCGAACGCCTTGTTGTCACCGAAGAAGTTGACGATGACCGAGTGGTCGATGACGAGATCGACCGGCACCAGCGGATTGATCTTCTCGGCATCGCCGCCGAGGTTCTGCATCGCGTTGCGCATCGCCGCGAGATCGACCACGGCCGGAACGCCGGTGAAATCCTGCATCAGAACGCGCGCCGGGCGGAACGCGATTTCGTGCTCGAGCTGGCGCTTCTTCAGCCACTTCGACACCGCAACGATGTCTTCCTTCTTGACGGTGCGGCCGTCCTCGTTGCGCAGCAGGTTCTCGAGCAGAACCTTCATCGAATACGGCAGCTTCGAAATACCCTTCAGTCCGTTCTTCTCTGCCAGGGGCAGGCTGTAATAGACGTAGGACTTGGCGCCGACCTTCATGGTCTTGCGGCATTTGAAGCTGTCGAGTGAGGTCATGCGAGGAATCCCAATTCTCAGTTATACCCGGCAAGGGTAACTAAACACCGGCGAACGACACTGGCCGAGGGATGGCCCGGAGGGTGGCTTGCGGCCGCCGATTGTGTGTGCTGCATCAAGTTCCGGGCTTATAGAACCTTTCTAGAAGCACCGCCACACCGACAAGTGTGCGACGGCGTTGCGCGACCCAAAAATTCTCACGCGGTAGCGAAAGATTTCAGAGGGCTGTGACAAGACGAACCATGCGGCTCTCGGGACGAAATCTGAAATGCGTGCGCGGCGGGCGCGAGGTGTTCTCCAACCTCGATTTGTCAGCCGCAGCAGGCGAGGCGCTTGCCGTCACCGGCCCCAACGGCGCGGGCAAGACCTCGCTGCTGCGCGTCCTCGCCGGGCTATTGGTTCCGGCCGAAGGGACGATCACGCTCGAGGGCGGCGACGCCGAGCTCAGCCTGCCCGAGCAGGCTCACTATCTCGGCCATCGCGACGCCTTGAAGCCGGCACTGAGCGTCATGGAAAATCTTTCCTTCTGGCGGGAATTCCTCGGCGGTGAGACCAAGGATGCCGGCGGGTGCCTGGCAGCCGTGGGGCTCGACCACGCCGCGCATCTGCCGGCGGCCTACCTCTCGGCAGGCCAGCGCCGCCGCCTCTCGATCGCTCGCCTGCTCTCGGCTCGCCGGCCGGTGTGGCTTCTCGACGAGCCGACATCGGCGCTCGATACGGCCGGACAGGCGTTGTTCGTCGCCCTGATGCGCGACCATCTCGCCAGCGGCGGCCTGATCGTCGCAGCGACCCATCTGCCGCTCGGCATCGACGCGCGCGATCTGCGGATGGGAGGGACGGCATGAGCAAACCCTCCCATCTCTCGTCGCAGCGCTCAGGTCTCTCCGTCCCCTCCCCCCTTGCGGGAGGGGGTCAGGGAGAGGGGTGCCACACGATGCGCTCTGTCCTTGGATTTCACCACGATGAGCGATCGAGATTGTCGGAGCAGCGATCGCGTCGACGATCTCGCCCGGGGCCACCCCTCTCCCCCGCCCTCCCCCGCAAGGGGGGAGGGAGCGCACCGATCGCGCAGAACGATATCGGCTCACGTAGCGATCACCGCGGAGGCACTGCATGAGCGCGCTGGCCGCATTGATCCGGCGCGACATCCGGATCGCGCTGCGTGTCGGCGGCGGGGCGCTGATCGGGGTGCTGTTCTTCCTCACCGTCACCGTGCTGATGCCGTTCGCGGTAGGTCCGGATCTCGCGCTGCTGTCGCGGCTCGGCCCCGCCATCCTCTGGCTCGGCGCGCTGCTGGCGAGCCTGCTCACGCTCGACCGGCTGTTCACGGCCGATCACGAGGACGGCTCGCTCGACCTCATCGTGATGAGCCGGACGCCGCTGGAACTGGCCTGCGCGGCCAAGGCGCTGGCGCACTGGATCGCCGCGGGCCTGCCGCTGATCATCGCCACCCCGGTGCTCGGCCTGCTGCTCAATCTCGACGGCACGGCGACACTTGCCGTTGCGGCGACCCTGCTGGCCGGAACGCCGGCGCTGACCTTCACCGGCATGATCGGCGCGGCATTGGCCGTGACGCTGCACCGCGGCGGACTGCTGCTGGCGGTGCTGGTGCTGCCGCTGTCGATCCCGGTGCTGATCTTCGGCGTCGCAGCCTCGCAGGCGGCGATATCGGGGCCGCTGCCGTTTGGAACACCGTTCTCGATCCTCTGCGCGCTGTCGCTTGCCAGCCTCGTGATCGGCCCGTTTGCGGCCGCTGCCAGCCTGCGGCACGGGCTGGATTGATATGAGCCAGATCAAATCTTTTCGAGAGGAATTGGGCCAATTGCCTGCGACACAGCGGACGACTATCAGGGTGCCATGAAGCTGACCGAGACGCTGACCGACCTCGCCAACCCGACCAGGTTTCTGGCGCTGACTGCGCGCATCCTGCCGTGGCTCGCAGGCGCGACCGCGATCCTGCTCGCGATCGGGCTCTACCAGTCGGCGGTGGCGCCCGATGACTACCAGCAGGGCGCCACCGTGAAGATCATGTTCATCCACGTACCGAACGCGTGGCTGTCGATGTTCGTCTGGGGCGTGATGAGCGTCGCCGCACTCGGCACGCTGGTGTGGCGGCATCCGCTCGCCGACGTCGCCGCGAAAGCCGCGGCGCCGATCGGCGCCGCCTTCACCTTCCTCGCGCTGGTCACCGGCTCGCTGTGGGGCCGGCCGATGTGGGGCACTTATTGGGAGTGGGATGCCCGCCTGACTTCGGTGCTGATCCTGTTCCTGATGTATCTCGGCCTGATCGCGCTGTGGCGGGCGGTGGAGGATCCCTCGCGCGCGGCGCGGGCGGCGGCGGTCCTGACCCTGGTCGGCGCGATCAACATTCCGATCATCAAGTTCTCGGTCGACTGGTGGAACACGCTGCATCAGCCGGCTTCCGTGCTGCGCATGGGCGGCTCGACGCTCGACAAGGCGTTCCTGTGGCCGCTCTTGGTGATGGCGATCGCGTTCTCGCTGCTCTTCATCACCCTGCACCTCGCGGCAATGCGCAACGAGATCCTGCGCCGGCGCGTGCGCAGCCTGCAGATGATGCAGGCCAGCCGCGTCACGTTCACGAACGAGGGTGCAGGCAGCGCGTCCAACGAAATCGGAGCGGCGTGACGATGTCGCTTGGTCCCTACGCCCCCTTCATCGTGACGTCCTATGCGCTGGTCGCCGCAGTCGTGCTGCTGCTGATCATCTGGATCATCACCGACTATCGCCGCCAGCAGGCACGCCTCAAGGAGATCGAGGCCAGCGGCGTCACGCGCCGCTCCGGCCGCCGCGCGGCAGACACAAGATGAGCGAGCAGGCGACCAGCAATCCGCCGCAAGCCCGCCGCCTGCTGGTGGTGCTGCCGCTCGTGATCTTCCTCGGCCTCGCCGGGCTGTTCCTGCTGCGGCTCTATGGCGGCGATCCCTCGAAAATTCCGTCGGCACTGATCGGCCGGCCGGCGCCGCAGACCGCTTTACCCGCGCTCGACGGCCTGGAGAAGGACGGCGCGCCCGTCCCCGGTCTCGATCCCGCCGCGTTCAAGGGCAAGGTCTCCATCGTCAACGTCTGGGCGTCCTGGTGCGTGCCCTGCCACGACGAGGCGCCGCTACTCACCGAGCTCGGCCGCGACAAACGCTTCCAGATCATCGGCATCAACTACAAGGACTCGCCGGAGAATGCGCGGCGCTTCCTCGGCCGCTACGGCAACCCGTTCGGCATCGTCGGCGTCGACGGCAACGGCCGCGCCTCGATCGAATGGGGTGTCTACGGCGTACCCGAAACCTTCCTGGTCGGGCGCGAGGGCACCATCGTCTACAAGCTGGTCGGACCGGTGACGCCTGAGAACGTCAACAGCGTGCTCAAGGTCGAGATCGAGAAGGCGCTGCACGCCGGACAGTAAGCGCACCGACATTCAGCGTTGCCGTGAACCGCTGCTGAACGGCGAGCGAAAATGCCTGCGGCAAAATACTTCGACACGTTTATCTGCGGTTCATTTCGCGGCCACGGCAACGCCACGAATGCACCCCCAACTCAGCAGCGTTGACATCAACGTTCCTCTGGAGGGGACATATGCGCAAGACCACACTCGCTTCACTTCTCGCCACCGCACTTACGCTCGGCATGCTGACGGCCACGCCGTCGATGGCCCAGGGCGTTCAGCCGGCTACGCCTGCCGCCAAATCGGAAGTCAGCAAGATGGCTCCCGCGCCGAAGGCCGTGACGCCCGACGCGAAGACGACGGGGATGGCGAAGGACGACCTGCTCGACGTCAACAGCGCCAGCGCCGACCAGCTCGACGCGCTGCCCGGTGTCGGCAAGGCCTACTCGGCCGCGATCATCAAGGGCCGTCCCTACAAGGGCAAGGATGAACTGGTGCAGAAGAACATCCTGCCGCAGGCGACCTACGACAAGATCAAGGACAAGATCATCGCCAAGCAGAAGAGCTGAGAAGCATGATCCGGAAAAGTGCGAAGCGGTTTTCCGAAAAGATCATGCTCAAACAAGAAACCAAAGCGCGATGACGATCCAACCCAATCTCATCGCGCTTTGAGGCCTCGGACGCAGCGCGGCGCAATCGCCCGCGCTGCGTTCCGATCTACTTCCGCAAATCGCCGGCGTCCGCCTCGCTGGTTTCCAGCGAGACCGGCTCAAGGTGATAGCGCTTGGTCAGCGGCATCTGCGCGATGGCGAAGATCATGGTCAGCGGCGTCACGCCGAACACCTTGAAGTTCACCCAGAAATCCGTGGTCTGGGTCCGCCAGACGATCTCGTTGAGGATGGCCATGCCGGCGAAGAACAGCGCCCAGCGCATGGTGAGGATGCGCCAGCCCTGCGGCGTCAGATTGAACATCTGGTCGAACATCACGGCGATGAAGGAACGGCCGAACAGCAGCCCGCCGCCGAGCACGGCCGCGAACAGGCCGTAGATGATGGTCGGCTTGACCTTGATGAAGGTCTCGTCGTGCAGCACCAGCGTCAGGGTGCCGAACACCAGGACGATCGCGCCGGTCACCAGCGCCATGATCGGTACGTGTTTCGTCACCACATAGGATGCGATCATCGCCGCCACGATCGCCACCATGAACGCAGCCGTGGCGACGAACAGGTGGTACTTGGCGTTCGCGACGAAGAACACGAGCAGCGGACCGAGCTCGGTCGCAAGCTTGAACAGCGGATGTGGCTGGGTCTTGTCCATTAACCCTCGGTGCTGGTTTGAGGCATGATTTTCGGGATCATGCCTCGATCCCGGCAATCGCCTTGGCAAAATCCTTCGCGGTGAAGGGCGCGAGGTCCTCAACGCCTTCGCCGACGCCGATGAAATGCACCGGCAGCTTGTGCTTCTCCGACAGCGCAACAAGGATGCCGCCGCGTGCGGTGCCGTCGAGCTTGGTCATCACGAGGCCGGTGACGCCTGCCGTACGATGAAACGCCTCGACCTGCGACAGCGCATTTTGTCCCACCGTGGCGTCGAGCACGAGCAGCACCGCGTGCGGTGCCGACGCATCGACCTTCTTGATGACGCGCACGACCTTTTCGAGCTCGTTCATCAGCTCGGACTTGTTCTGCAACCGGCCGGCGGTGTCGATCAGCAGCACGTCGCGCGTCTGCTCCTTGGCTGCGGTCAGCGCGCTGAAGGCGAGGCTTGCCGAATCCGAGCCTTGCGCGCCCGCAATGACCGGCGACTTGGTACGCTCGCCCCAGACCTTGAGCTGCTCGATCGCCGCGGCGCGGAAAGTGTCGCCGGCGGCCAGCATGACCTTGCGGCCCTCGGCCGAGAGTTTCGCCGCCAACTTGCCGATCGTCGTGGTCTTGCCGGAGCCGTTGACGCCGACGACCAGGATGACGAACGGCTGCTTCGAGCCATCGATCTCGAGCGGCTTCGCCACCGGCGCCAGCACCTTCTCGACCTCGGTCGCAACCACGCCCTTGACCTCGTCGGCGGAGATCGCCTTGTCGTAGCGGCCCTTGCCGACCGCCTCCGCAATGCGGACCGCGACATCGGTCCCGAGATCGGCGCGCAGCAGCACATCCTCGATATCGTCGAGCATGGCGGAATCGAGCTTGCGCTTGGTGACGAGGTCAGCGACCGCGGTCCCGATCGAACTCGAGGTCCGCTTCAGGCCGCCCTTCAGGCGCTGCCACCAGCTCTGTTTTGGAGTTCCTGCAGTGGTATCGTTCATGGCGCGGACGTGTTAGCCGTTTCGGCTCACAAACGAAAGTCTCGACGAATTGATCGATGTTCCCCAATTGACCGCGGAAGAAATCCTGGGCCGGGTGCTCCACCGCGACGGGTTGATGCTGGTGATCGACAAGCCGGCCGGCATGCCGGTGCATCGCGGCCCCAAGGGCGGCCCCAATCTGGAGGCCTCCTTCGACGCGTTGCGGTTCGGCCTGCCGCGGCCGCCGGTGCTGGCGCATCGGCTGGACAAGGACACCTCCGGCTGCCTCGTCCTGGGACGCCACCGCAAGGCGACCGCCTCGCTCGGGCTGCTGTTCAAGCACAGCAAGATCTCGAAGACCTACTGGACCGTGGTCGAGGGCGGCCCGGCCGAGGATGAAGGCACCATCGACATGCCACTCGGCCGGCTCAACGCCGAGCGCGGCTGGTGGCAGAAGCCGGATCCGGACGGGCAGAAGGCGATCACCAACTGGAAGGTGCTGGGGCGCGGCGAGGGCCTCGCCTGGCTGGCGATGGAGCCGGTCACCGGCCGCACCCATCAGCTGCGGGTGCACTCATCAGCGATGGGCTGGCCGATCGTCGGCGACAATATCTATGGCAATGGCCCCCGCTTCGGCGAGCCGACCCTGCATCTGCATTCCCGCGAGATCGGCATCCCGATTTCCCGCAACAAGGACCCGGTCCATGTGGTCGCGCCGGCGCCGGCGCATATGCACCAGCGGCTCAAGGCATGCGGCTGGAACGGAGAGTGATCTCCGTGGTTTTACGGACCGTTATCCTTTACGGAACTTTCAGCTCCATCCGGTAGTCCTGCAGGCGGCTTAGAAAAGCGCATCACGACGGGCTCAGGACGAGCAATGCTGACTGCCGAGCAGGCAATTGTCGACGAAGTCGAGGCGGCGATACGCGCCGGCTCCGCCGAAAAATGCATCGCCACCGCCAAACGCGTCACCGACCTCTTCCTCACCTCCGCCGGCAGCTTCAACAGTGAACAGGTCGAGCTGTTCGACAACGTGCTCGAACGGCTGGTCAAGACCATCGAGCTCCGGGCGCTTGCCGACATCAGCGCCCGGATGGCGCTTGCCGAGATCAGCGAGCAGCTCGCACCGGTGACCCAGGCACCGCCCGCGATCATTCGCCGTCTCGCTGGCAATGACGAGATCAGGATCGCGCGGCCGGTTCTGCAGGAGTCGTCGCGGCTCAGTGCGGACGATCTGATCGAGATCGCGCAGACCAAGAGCGAGCAGCATCTGCTCGCCGTCGCCGGTCGCTGGTGGCTGAAGGAAGTCGTCACCGACGCATTGCTGGCGCGTCGCTTTGCCAGTGTGAGCCATCGCCTGGTCAACAATCCCGGCGCCAAGGTATCGCCGGACGGATTTGCCGTCATCCTCGCGCAGGCCGAGCACGATCCGGTCCTCGCCGTCGAGACCGGCATCCGCGCCGATCTGCCGTCGGAGCTCCGGCTTCAGCTGCTGCGCCGCGCAACGGAGGAGGTTCGCAGCCGTTTGCTGGAACGCGCCCCGCCGTATCTGTTCGAGGAGATCCGGCACGCGATCGCCGCGGTCGCCGCCGGCGTCGAGCGCGACATGTCGCAGGTCCGCGATTTCACCGCAGCCAGGCGTCACATCGCAAGGCTGAAGGACAACGGCGACCTCAACGAGGCCGCTTTGCTCGGCTTCGCCAGGCAGCGAAGATATGAAGAGACCGTTGTTGCGCTAGCGGGCCTCGCACAGTCGAGCATCGAGGTGATCCGCTCCCTGATGCAGAGCCTGCGCAGCGAAGGCCTGCTGGTGCCGTGCCGCGCGGCCGGCCTGAGCTGGGAGACCACCGTCGCGGTGATGGAATGCCGCTATACGACCGGCTCGATGGGGCCGGTCGAGCTTGCCCATGCGAAGGGCCAGTTCATGAAAATGACCCGCGAAAACGCCGACCGCCTGCTGCGGTTCTGGCAGGTTCGCGCGTCGCAACCGGCAAGGCCCGGCGGACGCACGCACTGAGTGCGCTACGAATGAGCTTTGCTAAGCTCTATCCATCCTACACCACCCCTCTATTCCCTCGTCATTCCGGGGCTCGCGAAGCGAGAACCCGGAATCCATTCTTCGACGAACTATGCGGCCCCATGGATTCCGGGCTCTCGCCTTCGGCGAGCCCCGGAATGACGATGGAGAGACGCGCGCCGTCATGTCCGGCCACGGTCAGTCGCCGCACCATGCCCGGCACATCGCCATCGATCGCGACCGGCAGGAAATGTTCGGTGCGGCCCTGCCGCTCGCTCTCGATCAGCACCTCGCGCGTCGCGCCGACTTCGGCCCCGAGCCGACGCACCAGCGCAGCTTCGCCTGCCGCGCGCAGCCGCTTGGCGCGCTCCCTGATCGCCTCGCCTGCGACCTGCGGCATCCGTGCCGCCGGCGTGCCGGGGCGCTTCGAATAGGGAAACACATGCAGGAAGGTGAGGTCGCATTGTTCGACCAGATCGAGCGAGCGCGTGAACATATCCTCGGTCTCGGTCGGGAAGCCCGCGATGATGTCGGCGCCGAAGGCGATGTCCGGCCGCAGCCGGCGCACCTGCGCGCAGAAATCGATCGCGTCCTGGCGGGAATGCCGGCGCTTCATCCGCTTCAGGATCATGTCGTCGCCGGACTGCAGCGACAGATGGAGATGCGGCATCAGCCTGATGTCGTCGGCGATGACATCGAGCAGGTCGCGATCGGCCTCGATCGAGTCTATCGACGAGATGCGCAGCCGTCGCAGCTCGGGCACGTGGCGCAGGATCTGCCGGGTCAGCTGGCCGAGCTTCGGCGCGCCCGGCAGGTCGGCGCCATAGCTCGTCAGATCGACGCCGGTCAGCACGATCTCGGCGTGGCCGCGCTCGACCAGCATGCGGACCTGATCGACCACCGCGCCCATCGGCACCGAGCGCGAATTGCCGCGGCCATAGGGGATGATGCAGAAGGTGCAGCGATGGTCGCAGCCGTTCTGCACCTGCACGAATACCCGCGGCAGCCCGCGCGCGTAGCCGTCGAGCAGATGCGGCGCCATCTCGGTCACCGCCATGATGTCGGCGACCGCGACCTTCTCGCTGGCGCCGATATCGAATGCAGCGCGCGTCGCCTGCCAGGCGGCGCCGCGCAGCTTCTCGTCATTGCCGACGACGCGATCGACCTCGGCCATCTCGGCGAATATTTCGGCCTGCGTCTGCGCCGCGCAGCCGGTGACCACGATGCGCGCATTGGGCCGTTCGCGTTTCAGCTTGCGGATCGACTGCCGGGCCTGTGCCACCGCCTCGTTGGTAACGGCGCAGCTGTTGATGACGATGGTGTCGGCAAGTCCCGCCTGCTCGGCCTCGCGGCGGATCACTTCGGATTCGAAGGCGTTGAGGCGACAGCCAAAGGTGACGACATCGACGCCCATAACCGATCCCCAACGCCCTGATCAGGCGACGCTGGCGAACAGCGCCGGATCGAAGCGGCCCTCATATTCGAAATCGGCGGTGCCGGTCATCAGCACGTGATCGTCGCGCTCGCGCCACTCGATGCCGAGCTTGCCGCCGGGCAGCGTGATCTCGACGATCCGGTTGGCGCGCTTCAGCCGCGCCGCCGCGACCGCCGTCGCACAGGCCGCCGAGCCGCAGGCCCGGGTGAGGCCGGCACCGCGCTCCCAGGTGCGGATCGTGATGTGGTCGCGATCCACGATGTGCGCGAGCGTGATGTTGGCGCGTTCCGGGAAGATCGGATGGTTTTCCAGCAGCGGCCCGAACCGTTCGAGGTCGTAGGCGTTGACGTCGTCGACCCAGAACACCGCGTGCGGATTGCCCATCGAGACCACCGAGGGGGAATGCAGCACCGGATTGTCGATCGGCCCGACCTGCAGCTCGATGTAGCGGGTGTCGCGAAATTCCTCAGCCAGCGGAATGTCCTGCCAGCCGAACTTCGGCGCACCCATGTCGACAGTATAGAGATCGGGCGTCGGCCCCTGCCAGCAATTGAGCAGGCCGGCGCGGGTCTGGAACGTTGCCGTGGTCTGGCCAGTCTTCTCGAAGATCCGCCGCACCACGCAGCGCATGCCGTTGCCGCAGGCGCCGGCCTCAGAGCCGTCATTGTTGTAGATCGTGATGTACGCCTCGGTGCCGTCGAGCCGCGGCGGCTGCAGCACCATCAACTGGTCATAGGGCGCTCCGGCCGGCGAGGCCACGGCGCGCGCCTCCGCCGCCGAGACGACTGCCCGACCTGGTGCCTCTGAATCGCGCAGGTCGACGACGACGATCTCGTTGCCGATGCCGTTCATCTTGGCGAATGCGTGATTGGCGAGCGCGCTCATCGATTTTCCCAAATTCTGCCCGGTTATATGGCGAGAGGTGGCCGATTAGCCAGCCTGAATGGCCCTATGACACATCTGTCATGGGACGAATGCAGAACTCGCGTGTTAGGAATATCGCACCTCGCGGACCGTGCGCGCCGGGACAGATCGAGCGGCCGTCTGAGGAAGGGGATGGAGAAATACCAATGAACCGTATCAACACGCTCCGCGCGGCCCTGGTCGCGCTGCTCCCTTTGGCCGCGATCGCACTGGCAAGCCCGGCGCCTGCCCAGTCGCCGTCCGCCTCGCCCGCTCCCGCGGCGAGCCCGAGCCCGACCCCCGCCCCGACCCCGTCGGCAACGCCCGTGCCACCGCCGGCCGAGACCAAGTCGCCGGCTGACAGCCCGGCCGCGTCGCAATCTCCGACGCCGCCGCCGGCCGCCCCGGTCCAGACCGCCGACCCGTTCGGCGAGTCGTTCACCTTGGAGCCCAAGAAGGTCGTGATGCTGAAGGGCACGGCCAATTGGGATTCCGCCTTCGACGCGCTGATCGAGGCGTTCAAGCAGCTCACCGCCCTGCTCGACAAGGACGGCATCAAGCCGTCGGGCAACCCGATGATCGTCTACACCTCGACCGACGACACCGGCTTCACCTTCATCGCGGAAATCCCGATCGATCAGGACGCGAAGAACCTCGGCAAGAACATGAGCATGGGCAATTCGCCCGACGGCAAGGCGCTGAAGTTCGTCCACCGCGGTTCCTACGACAACATGGACAACACCTATGAGGCGATCACCAATCACCTCGACGACAAGAAGCTCGAAGCCAAGGACACCTTCATCGAGGAATACATCACCGATCCGCTGAAGACCGCCGAAGACAAGCTTGTAATCAACGTCTACGTACCCTTGAAGTGAGCCCAATGACCCATCGCCTTCCGTTCGCCGCCGCTCTCCTCGCAACCACCCTGCTCGCTGCACCCGCAATGGCCGATTCCGACTTCCCGCCGGCGATCTCGGTCACCGGCGAGGCCACCGTATCGGCGGCGCCCGACCAGGCGCAGCTCGACGCCGGCGTCACCACGGACGCCAAGACTGCGCGCGAAGCCTCCGACGCCAACAATGTGACGATGGGCAAGGTGCTGGCGGCGCTGAAGGCCGCGGGGATCGCGGAGAAGGACTACCAGACCTCGCGGCTGTCGCTGCAGCCGCAATTCGCCAACCGTCCGCCGTCGTCGCCGAACGCGCCGCCCAGCATCGTCGGCTACCATGCGAGCAACCGCGTCACGATCAAGCTGCATGACGTCAGCAAGGTCGCCGGCGTCATCGACGTCCTGGTCGGCGCCGGCGCCAACGATATCGGCGCGCTCAATTTCTCGGTGTCGCAGGCCTCGAAGCTGCTCGACGACGCACGCGAAAAGGCGATCGCCGACGCCCGCCGCAAGGCCGAGATCTACGCCAAGGCCGCCGGCGTCACGCTCGGCGCGCCGCTGAACATTTCGGAAGTCGGCTCGGCGCCGGTGCCGATGTTCCGCGCCAAGATGGCCACGGCCGGATTCGCCGCGGCACCGACGCCGGTCGCGCAGGGCGAGGAAACCCTGACGGTGAATGTGAGCGTGTCGTGGGCGATCAAGGAGAAATAAGAGTTACTGTCGTCCCGGCGAAGGCCGGGACCCATAACCCCAAATATTGATTGTTGCGCGACGCTGGGGCTGCGCTTCCGTTCGCAACCAAACTCGGTGGTAATGGGTCCCGGCCCCCGTGCGCAATTGCGCACTAGGCCGGGACGACAGCTGCTAAATCTCGAACACCTGCCCCGGCTTCAACGCCACGAATTTCTCGCGCGGCACTTTCGCCGCATCCAACGCCTCGCCGAGCGCGATCGCGGGCGCGTCGATCGCTTCGTCGGTCAATTGGAACGTACCGTGGTGATGCGCCAGCGCCTGGGCGGCGCCGCAATCGGCCAGCGCCTTCACCGCATCCTCCGGGTTCATGTGCTGGTCCTGCATGAACCAGCGCGGCTCATAGGCGCCGATCGGCAGGATCGCGAGCCTTAAGGGTCCGTGCGCGTCGGCCACACGGCGGAAATGCCGGCCGTCGCCGTAGCCGGAATCGCAGACGATGTAGAGCTTGCCGGCCGGCGTCTCCAGCACGAAGCTCGCCCACAGCGCCTTGTTGCGATCGAACAGGCCGCGCGCCGACCAGTGCCGCGTCGGCACCAATGTCGCGGCAACGCCGTTGCCAAGCTCAACGCGCTGGTACCAGTCGAACGCCTCGGCCTTGATCGCGGTGTCGGACGCACGCATCGTGATGTCGTTCCCGAGCGGCGTTACCACGCGAGGGCCGAACGCAGACGTCAGCTTCGAAAGCGTCGCAACGTCGAGATGATCGTAATGGCCGTGCGACACCAGCACGACATCGATCTTGGGCAATTTCTCGAACGCGATGCCGGGATCGTTGTGCCGCTTGGGACCTGCGAAGCTGAACGGCGAGGCGCGCATCGACCACACCGGATCGACCAGGATGTTGAGGCCGCCAGTCTGGATCAGCCAGCTGGCATGGCCGACGAAGCACAGCCGCACCTTGTCGCCCTCGACGCGCGGCGGCGGCGTATCGGCATGGGGGCTTGGCGCCCATTCCGGCCAGACCTCGCGCTTGCGGCGCCCCCCGAACTGCCAACGCAGCACCTCGCCCAGCGATTTCGGCGGCGAACCATCCGGATCAAAGAAGTGCAGGCCGTCGAAGTGATCCGAGACGGGGCCGTCATAGGTTTTCATGTAAGTCATCCAGATCGAGGGCACGCCGATCGCAGCGGCGGCTCCGGTCAAGGTTGCAAGAACGCGGCGGCGGGTGATGGGCAAGCGGGTTCCCGAACAGGAGGCAGGCTCCGCTTATATGGGTGACCGCGGCGAATTCGGAACCAGCTCGGCAAATCGACGTGATTTCAGTATCTTAAAGCTGGAGCTGCGCCGACTGCGGCGAAACTTTCCTTGACTTTGCCGCCCCGGCAGCGTTTAACGCCGCGACTTTCTCGGAAAGCTTCGTCTTTTCGACCCGCCGACTGGTCCTGGAGGCCAGAGGCCCACGCCCGACAGCGCGATGCGCCCTCGGGCGCGAAAGTGTTTGGACCATCGTCTTGGTACACCGTCTTGGCACGGTGCCGAGGCAGACTATGTGGTCATCACGCGCGAACGCGCGGGGATGGCCCGAAGCGAGTGACGCGCGCTCACGGGCGCAACGAAGGACAACGGCATTGTTCGACAATCTGTCGGAACGGCTTGGTGGCATTCTCGATCGTCTGACGGGGCGCGGTGCGCTGACCGAAAAGGACGTCGATGCCGCGATGCGCGAGGTGCGCCGCGCGCTGCTCGAAGCCGACGTCGCGCTCGAGGTGGTCCGCAGCTTCATCGACCGGGTCCGCGAGCAGGCGATCGGCGCCACCGTCGTCAAGTCGGTGACGCCGGGCCAGATGGTGGTCAAGATCGTCCATGACGAGCTGGTCGCCACGCTCGGTTCCGACGGCCAGACCATCGACATCAACTCCGTGCCGCCGGTGCCGATCATGATGGTCGGTCTGCAGGGCTCCGGTAAGACCACCACCACCGCCAAGCTCGCACGCCGCATGGTCCAGCGCGACAAGCGCAAGGTGCTGATGGCCTCGCTCGACGTCTACCGCCCGGCGGCGATGGAGCAGCTCGCGGTGCTCGGCCGCGACCTCGACATTCCCACGCTGCCGATCGTCGCGGGCCAGATACCGCCGCAGATCGCGAAGCGCGCGCTCGAAGCCGGCAAGCTCGGCGGCTACGACGTCGTGCTGCTCGACACCGCCGGCCGCACCACGCTCGACGAAGACATGATGAAGGAGGCGGCCGAGATCAAGGCCGCCGCCAACCCGCACGAAGTGCTGCTGGTTGCCGACTCGCTCACCGGCCAGGACGCGGTCAACCTCGCGCGCGCGTTCGATGAACGCGTCGGCCTCACCGGCATCGTGCTGACGCGCGTCGACGGCGACGGCCGCGGCGGCGCCGCGCTGTCGATGCGCGCAGTCACCGGCAAGCCGATCAAGCTGATCGGCACTGGTGAAAAGACCGACGCGCTGGAAGACTTCCATCCGAGCCGCATCGCCGGCCGCATCCTCGGCATGGGCGACGTCGTCTCGCTGGTCGAAAAGGCCGCCGCCAACATCGACGCCGAGAAGGCCGCGCGCACCGCCGAGCGCATGCGCAAGGGTCAGTTCGACCTCAACGACATGCGCGAGCAGCTGCAGCAGATGGCCAACATGGGTGGCATCGGCGGCCTGATGGGCATGATGCCCGGCATCTCCAAGATGAAAAACCAGATCGCGGCCGCCGGCATCGACGACAAGATTCTGAAGCGCCAGGTCGCGATCATCGATTCGATGACGCGGCAGGAGCGCAAGAACCCCGATCTGTTGAAAGCGAGCCGCAAGAAGCGCATCGCGGCGGGCGCCGGCCAGAGCGTCGAACACGTCAACAAGCTTTTGAAGATGCACCGGAACATGGCCGACATGATGAAGGCCATGGGAAGCGGCAAGCGCGGCCCGCTGGCCGGCATCGCGCAGGCGATGGGCTTTGGCGGCGGTATGAAGCCGCCGTCGCCGGAAGAGATGAAGGCGCTCGCCGAGAAGATGCAGGGCGGCGCCGGCGGCGGCCTGCTCAATCTGCCGAAGGATCTGCCGGCCGGGCTGCGCGGCGGCCTGCCGAACGTGCCGGGCCTGACCGGGCTTTCCGGCAAGCCGATGCTGCCGGGCCTCGGCGGCTTTCCGGGCAAGAAGAAATGAGGAATTCGTCGCGACGGCTCAGATGCCGGCGCGACGCGGAATGCCAATCAATCGAACACATCGACCTTTGAAGGAGAACTGAATGTCCGTTGTTATCCGCCTCGCTCGCGCAGGCACCAAGAAGCGTCCTGTCTATCACGTCGTCGTCGCCGACTCGCGCTTTCCGCGCGATGGCCGCTTCATCGAGCGTCTCGGCCACTTCAATCCGCTGCTGCCGAAGGACAACGAGGCCCGCCTGAAGCTCGACATGGAGAAGGTGAAGGCCTGGCTCGCCAAGGGCGCGCAGCCGTCGGATCGCGTGACCCGCTTCCTCGACGCCGCCGGCGTCAAGAAGCGCGCGCCGCGCAACAACCCCGAGAAGGCCGTGCCACGCAAGGAGCGCAAGGCGCAGGCCGAAGCCGCCGCCAAGGCCTAAGCTGAACGGCGACCACGGTGGCTGCCCCGGTCTGTGTCGCCCGTATCGGCGCTGCGCATGGCGTGCGCGGCGCCGTCCGGCTGTGGACCTTCACCGAAGATCCGCTGGCCGTCAGGGATTACGGCCCGCTGATGACCAAGGACGGCGCGCGCCAGTTCGAGGTCATGCATGCGCGCGAGGCCAAGGACCATCTGGTGGTGACGCTGAAGGGCGTCGCCACCCGCGATGACGCCGAACGGCTCAACGGCCTCGAGCTCTACGTGCCGCGCGACCGGCTGCCGGACACCGATGACGGCGAGTACTACCACACCGATCTGATCGGGCTCGCTGCGGTGACGACGGCAGAGCAGCCGCTCGGCAAGGTGATCGCGATCCATAATTTCGGCGCCGGCGACATCATCGAGATCGCCCCGCCGCAGGGCGCGACGATGCTGCTGCCCTTCACCAATGCCGTGGTGCCGACGGTCGATCTTGCCGGCGGCCGCGTCGTGATCGACATGCCGCAGGAAATCGACGGCGACGATCCGTCGGCCGCCTGACCTGCAATCACCCTCAGCCCGTCATCCGGCCCTGTTGCTCGAGCCAATCGCAGAACACCGCGCTGTGCGGATCGTTGCTGCGCCCCGCCGGAAAATAGGCGAAATAGCTCCGCGCCGGCAGGCTGATGGCAGGAAACGGCGTCACCAGGCGGCCCCCCGCGAGATCGTCCGCGATCAGCGCGGTCGGTCCCATCGCGACGCCGAGGCCATCGAGCGCGGCCTGGATCGTCAGGTAGAAATGATCGAAGGTCAGCGCCGCTGCCGGCTCGAGCGCGGAGTGCCCCGCTTCAGTCAGCCAGTCGCGCCACAGCCGCGGCATCGAGGTGACATGCAGCAGCGTGTGCCGTGAGAGGTCCGCGATCTCGTGCAGCGGCAATTGCTCCAGCAACGACGGACTGCACACCGGCAATCTTCGCTCCGACACCAGGAAGCGGGACGAGAAGCCGTGAAACGTATCCGGCCCGCCGCGGATCACGACGTCGAAGGATTCAGGCAGCGCGTCGACCGGATCATTCGACGTGCTCAAGCGCACCTCGATATCCGGATGCTCGGCGCGAAACCGGCTCATCCGCGGCAGCAGCCAGCGCAGGCTGAAGGTCGCGAGCGCATTGACGCGCAACACCGCGACAGCGGCATCGCCGCGCCGCTCGCGATGCTGCTGCACGGCCGCGGAAATCCGGTCGAGCGCCGGCGCGAATTCCGCAAGCAAGGCCGCGCCCGCCGGCGTCAACACCACGCGACGCACCGAGCGCCGGAACAGCGCCGGCGCACCCAGCCATTCCTCGAGCAGGCGGATCTGCTGGCTGACCGCGCCATGAGTCACACTGAGCTCGGCAGCGGCTTCCTTGAAGCTGCCGAGCCGTGCGGCGGCCTCGAAGGCACGGACCGCATTGAGCGGCGGCAGGCTGCGGCGTGGGACGAACATGTCCACCTAATACCAGATTTTCTAACGCATGATCCGATTATTACTGATTTGTGACAAGCGCTTTGCCGACGCATAGTGCTTGCAAGCTTCTTGTATTTCTTCTCTTTCCGGAAATCTCTCCCGATGCCCAGCTGCGCAAACTTTAGATTTTCTGGCTCCGGACGGCTGCAATGAGCGTATCCGCCGAAGCCGGCGCATCCTCCTCCGGCAGCGTCAGGGCAACCCGCACGCTGACGGTGACCGGGCTCAACCATGCCCTCCACGACGGCTATACCGACCTCATCTACGTGCTGCTGCCGGTCTGGCAGGCCGAATTCGCGCTGAGCTACGGGCTGCTCGCGCTGCTGCGCGGGCTCTATGCCGGCGCGATGGCCGGCTTGCAGATTCCAGTCGGGCGGATCGCGGAGCGGATCGACGGCAAGATCATCCTGATCGCGGGCACCGCACTATCGGCGCTCGGCTACGTGTGCGCGGGATTCTCCGGCGGCGTGATCGGACTTGGCCTGGCGCTGGCGCTCTCCGGCGCCGGCTCGAGCACGCAGCATCCGATCGCATCCGCTGCGGTGTCGCGCGCCTATGGCGCGGGTGCGCGCGGGCCGCTCGGCATCTATAATTTCTCGGGCGATCTCGGCAAGGCGGCGATCCCGGCGCTGACCTCGATCCTGCTGGTGATCATGTCGTGGCGGCACACGCTGCTGGTGCTTGCCTTGGCGGGCCTCCTGGTCGCGGCCTGCATCGCGCTCTGGATGCCGACGGTCGGCAAGGGCGCCGAGCACAAGCCAACCGCCACATCGCGCCACGAAGGTGCGGGCCGCGGCTTCCATTGGCTGCTCGCGATCGGAATTCTCGACACGGCGGTGCGGATGGGCTTTCTCACCTTCCTGCCGTTTCTGTTGCGCGACAAGGGCGCCGCGCTGCCGACCAACGGTCTCGCGCTGGCACTGGTGTTCATCGGCGGCGCCGCGGGAAAATTCAGCTGCGGCTGGCTCGGCGCGCGCGTCGGCACGCTGCGCACCGTGCTGATCACCGAAGGCGGCACGGCAGCGCTGATCATTGCGGTGCTGGTATTGCCGCTGGCGCCGGCGATCGCGCTGCTGCCGCTGCTCGGCGTGATGCTCAACGGCACCTCCTCGGTGCTCTATGGCACGGTGCCCGAGCTGACGCCGCCGCATCAGACCGAACGCGCCTTCGCGTTGTTCTACACCGGGACGATCGGATCGGGCGCGATCGCGCCTGTTATCTACGGCCTGCTCGGCGACGCACTCGGTCCGACACTGGCGACGGCTGCAACCGCGCTGACGGCACTGGCGATCTGTCCGCTCGCGGTGGCGCTGGCGCGGCATCTCGCCGGCGAAACTAACACGCGCAGCGCCGACGCCTGACGCCGCATTTTGCAGCGTCGATCTGGCGCGGTCGCGTCCGCGCAGTACATAGTCCGTTGTCGATGAGGACGGCCAACGGAAAGCAAAACAATGACAAGCACGCACAAGGCCTGGCGGCTGCACGCCCATAATGACCTCCGCTTCGAGGATGTGCCGACACCGAAGCCCGCACCCGATGGCGTCGTGGTCCGGATCGAAGCCGGCATGGTGCTGTCCTACACCAATAAGCTGCTGTCGGGCGCGCTGCCCTACAGCCTGCCGCCGATGCCGTTCGTCCCGGGCACCAACGCGATCGCGCGCGTCGTCACGACCGGCGAGAACGTCACGCATGTGCGGAGCGGCGACCGCGTGTTCCTCAGCCCGCATCTGCGCGGCGACGTGCCGGATCGTGATCCGCCGCAGATCCTGATCGGCCTCACCGCGACAGTGACGACGCCGGAGGCGTTCGCGTTGCAGGCACGCTGGCGCGACGGCGTATTTGCGGAGATCGCGCATTGGCCGGCCGCCTGCGCCACGCCGCTCACCAATCTCGACGACAAGCCGGCAACCGAGCTGATCGGATTGGCAAAGCTGATCGTGCCGTTCGGCGGCTTGCAGCGCTCCGGCCTGCGCGGCGGACAGACCATCATCGTCAACGGCGCGACCGGCTATTTCGGCTCGGGCGGCGTGATGCTCGCGGTCGCGATGGGCGCAGGCCGCGTCGTCGCCGTCGGACGCAAGCAGGCCGCACTCGAGCAATTGCGCGATGCATTCGGCCCGCGGGTCATTCCCGCCGTCGTGAGCGGCGATGCATCGGCCGATCTTCAGACCATCCGCCGTGCCGCCGGCGGCAGCACCGATGTCGCACTCGATTTGCTCGGCGCCGCGAAGAGCACCTCGACCACGCTGTCCTGCCTGCGCGCGCTCAAGCGCGGCGGCCGCATGGTGCTGATGGGCAGCGCCGAAGTGCCGCTTGAACTGTCCTTCCGCGAGATGCTGGCCAATGACTGGGAGGTGGTCGGGCAGTTCATGTACGATCGCACTGCGCCGGGCCAGCTTGCCGCCCTCGCCGCCGAGGGCGTGCTCGATCTGCGCAAGATCAACGTCGCGACCTTCGCCCTCGCCGACTTCCGCCGTGCGGTGGACGCGGCCGCGATGATGCAGAGCCTCGATCTGACGGCCGTGGTGCCGTAACCCGCAATCAAAAGACAACATTAAATTTAGGCAAGGTCGCAACCGGAATGCCGACAAATGCTTGCGCCGGATTCCCGGCTCAGGCACGCTGTGGTTGTTTGAGCAAACTTGTACCAACCCTCCGCGACGCGCTGGATTTCGTCCATCGTTGATCTTCAGGCATCAGAGACATTCAATGTTGCGCAGCCCTGTCTTCGCGACCATCGCTCTCCTTGCGACGGTCGGCCCCCTTTCGGCCCAGACGCCGGCCCCATCACCACCAGCGGCTGCAGCGCCTGCCGCTGAAACGCCGAACAGCCCGGAACCGATGGAAGACGCCCAAACCGGCGATCACTGGACCTACCAGGTGCGGGACGACATTACCGGCGACATCAAGTCGACCACCACCTACACCGTGACCGACGCCTCGGCTTCGGAGATCAACATCCGCTTTTCGTTGCTCGGGAATCCGGTCGTTGGCTACCAAACATTCGACCGAACCTGGGATCTGACGAACAATGGCATCTGGCGATTTTCGCCCAATGATGGCACCGGCATCCGGCCGCCGCTTACGGTGGGCAAGAGCTGGTCATTCAAGAACACCGCGCTCAACACCAAGGCCGGTAACAGCCTGAAGCGCTCCGGGACGGCCAAAGTTGTCGCGCAGGAAAGCGTGACGACCAGCGCAGGCACGTTCGACACTTTCAAGATTGAAACCACCCTACAGGAAGACAACGCCGCTGACGCAACCAAGAAGCTGCAATTCGTGCTGGAGACCTGGTACGCGCCTGCCATCGATCATTGGGTCAAGCGCAGCTCGATCACGCGTTCGGACGGACGAATCCGGGACAAGAGCACGGCGGAGCTGGTCGATTATGGCCGACGCTAGATCAGCCGCTGGATTGATACGCCATACGGACCGCGCCGATCGCCGGCCATTTGGACGAGGGAAAGTTATGCTCCGCTACGCCGCCATTGCAGCGATTGGCCTGTTCGCCAGCCAGGCCTCAGCACAACAATCGCCGGGTGGCGCCGAAGCGACAGCTGCACCGTCGTCGACTGCCAAGCCGGCCGTCGTCATGGAAGAGCCGTTGCCGGGCGACTTCTGGACCTACGAGACGAGGGATGAGATCAGCGGCACCGTGAGCGGCGTTCGCAACAACCTGGTGACCGAGGTGACCCCTACCGAAATCAGCGTCCGCTACAGCGTCAAGGACAAGCCGATCGAGGGGCTTTATGTCTACGATCGATCCTGGAATCTGAAGAGCTCGGATTCCTGGACCTACCGACCGCATGAGGGCATCGGAATCCATGCGCCGTTGAAGGTCGGCGCGACCTGGCACTCCGAAGGTGACAACGTCAACACCAGCAATGGCAGCACCTGGAAGAACGCCGTCCACTCCAAGGTCGTTGGTCAGGAATCTGTGGTCACGAAGGCCGGCGTCTTCGAGACATTCAAGATCGAAACCACCATTTCCAGGCGCCCGACCAACGATCCGACTCGAAAGGTCGAGATTGTCGAACAATCCTGGTACGCGCCGGCGGTCGATCATTGGGTCAAGCGCACGTCCGTGACGCGCAGCAACAACCACGTGATGGCGAGCAACTCCATGGAGCTGGTGGAATACGGCCGCAAGAAATAGCCCGGCCCCGCTGAGTTCGCGCTGCTCCGGCGGACCGAACGTTGATGCAGAGCCTCGACCTCACGGCCGTGGTGCCGTAACCAGAGGCCATGACATCGCAAGAGACCCCGGCCGAAGCGACACCATGGCGCGCCACCGTACTGACCCTGTTCCCGGACATGTTTCCGGGGCCGCTCGGCGTCAGCCTGGCCGGCAGGGCGCTGGCGTCGGGCCTCTGGGCGCTGGAGGCGCACGATATCAGGGCGTCGGCGACCGACAGGCATCGCAGCGTGGACGACACGCCGGCAGGCGGCGGTCCGGGCATGGTGCTGCGCGCCGACGTGCTGGCGGCGGCGATCGACGCCGCTGACGTCGCCCCAGGCCGGCCGCGCCTGCTGATGAGCCCGCGCGGTCGGCCATTGACCCAGACCCAGGTCATGGAACTTGCCGCCGGGCCCGGCCCCCTGATCGTCTGCGGCCGCTTCGAGGGCATCGACCAGCGGGTGATCGAGGCGCGGGGGCTCGAGGAGGTCTCGATCGGCGATTATGTGCTGTCCGGCGGCGAAATCGCCGCGATGACCCTGATCGACGCCTGCGTCCGCCTGCTGCCGGGGGTGATGGGGAAGCTGGCCTCGGGAACCGAGGAGAGCTTCTCCGAAGGACTACTGGAATACCCCCAATACACCCGTCCGCAGGAGTTCGAGGGCCGCCAGATCCCGGAAATCCTCGTTTCCGGCGATCATGCCAAGGTCGCGGCCTGGCGGCTGGCCCAATCCGAGGCCCTCACGGCGGCCCGGCGGCCCGATCTCTGGGCCAGGCGTGCCGGCCAAAAAGCCGCGCCGCGACGGACAAAAAACACGACAGACGGGTGACAAACCCTGCGCTTTGCCTTATAGGCACGGCCTAATCCGCACACGCGCAGGATAGATGGACGTTTGCGCAGCCCGCCAAAGGCTGGGCGCGCCGCCGATGGAGATTTCGATGAACCTTATTCAGCAGCTCGAAAAAGAGCAGTTCGACAAGCTCGCCGCCACCAAGACCATTCCGGAATTCGGGCCCGGCGACACCGTCATCGTCAACGTGAAGGTGGTCGAAGGCGAGCGCACCCGCGTGCAGGCCTATGAAGGCGTTTGCATCGGCCGTTCCGGCCAGGGACTCAACGAGAGCTTCACCGTGCGCAAGATTTCGTACGGCGAGGGCGTCGAGCGCGTCTTCCCGGTGATGTCGCCGATGATCGACTCGATCAAGGTCGTGCGTCGCGGCAAGGTGCGTCGCGCCAAGCTCTATTACCTGCGCAACCTGCGCGGCAAGTCGGCCCGCATCGTCGAGAAGCAGGACCGCCAGACCGCCGTCGGCGAGTAAACGTTTCCCTTAAAAGGGGATGTGACCAAAAGCGCGGGGCCTGCCCCGCGCTTTTTCGTTGCGGCATACCTATCTGACGTAGCACCCCGCGCATCGATCGATTGTCGCGGGCGCGAGCCCTGTGTTAGAAATTTAGAATGGTTCCGGATCAAGCAAACCAGTGCTGCCCAAGTCAGACCTGCAAGCGCGTCGTGATCGACGATCGCTCGCGGCTGCCCGGCCGCTTCTTCGGGCGGTTTGCGACGTCGGCAACGTCTGAGCTTAGACGCGCAGCGTAACGCTGCCTGGACGCTTTCGCCTGCTCGCGCGCTCAAGACGCGCTCACACCATTCAACACTGAATTTCTTCTGGAGCTGAAGCTCATGTCAAGACCGACCACGCTGTACGACAAGATCTGGAACGACCATCTGGTCCATGAGGCCGAGGACGGCACCTGCCTGCTCTACATCGATCGCCATCTGGTGCACGAGGTGACCTCGCCGCAGGCGTTCGAAGGCCTGCGCGCCGCCGGCCGCAAGGTGCACGCGCCCGAGAAGACGCTCGCGGTCGTCGACCACAACATCCCGACCACCGATCGCTCGAAGCCGAACCCCGACCCCGAGAGCATCGAGCAGATGCGGGTGATGGCGGAGAACGCCAAGGAATTCGGCATCGAATATTACAACGAGTTCGACAAGCGTCAGGGCATCGTCCACGTCATCGGCCCGGAGCAAGGCTTCACGCTGCCCGGCACCACCATCGTCTGCGGTGACAGCCACACCTCGACGCATGGCGCGTTCGGCGCGCTCGCGCATGGCATCGGCACCTCAGAGGTCGAGCACGTGCTGGCGACGCAGACGCTGATCCAGAAGAAGGCCAAGAACATGCGCGCGATCGTCGACGGCAAGTTGCCCGAAGGCGTGACCGGCAAGGACATCATCCTGGCGATCATCGGCGAGATCGGCACCGCCGGCGGCACCGGCTACGTGCTGGAATATGCCGGCGAGGCGATCCGTGCACTGTCGATGGAAGGCCGCATGACGGTCTGCAACATGTCGATCGAGGGCGGCGCGCGCGCCGGCCTGGTGGCGCCCGACCAGAAGGCGTTCGACTTCCTGCGCGACCGCCCGAAGGCGCCGAAGGGTGCCGCCTGGGATGCCGCGATGCGCTACTGGGAGACGCTGCGCTCCGACGAGGGCGCGCATTTCGACCACGAGCTGCGGCTGGACGCGGCCAAGCTGCCGCCGATCGTGACCTGGGGCACCAGCCCCGAGGACGTCATCTCGATCACCGGCTTCGTGCCGGATCCGGACAAGATCGCGGACGAGGCCAAGCGGCTCTCCAAGCATCGCGCGTTGAAATATATGGGCCTGACCGTCGGCACCAAGATCACCGACATCAAGCTCGACCGCGTCTTTATCGGCTCCTGCACCAACGGCCGCATCGAAGACCTGCGCGCTGCTGCGAAGGTCGCCGAAGGCAAGACGGTCAACGCCAACGTCAACGCGATGATCGTGCCGGGCTCGGGCATCGTGAAGGAGCAGGCGGAAGCCGAAGGCCTCGACAAGATCTTCATTGCGGCCGGCTTCGAATGGCGCGAGCCGGGCTGCTCGATGTGCCTGGCGATGAACCCGGACAAGCTGAAGCCGGAAGAGCGCTGCGCCTCGACCTCGAACCGCAACTTCGAGGGCCGCCAGGGCTTCAAGGGCCGCACCCATCTGGTGTCGCCCGCGATGGCCGCGGCCGCCGCGATCGCCGGTCACTTCGTCGACGTCCGCGACTGGCGGTAAGGCAAGCGCGGTTTTTGCCTCAAGCTCGAGCCGTTGCGGAAACGGCTCGTTAACGGCGCGCACGCACACTGCCTCCTTGCGAAACAAGCCTTCGCTGGGAGTGCGTGCCGTGGCCGACAAACCCGAATTCGTCGATATGATCAGCGAGGCGACGCGGCAGAAGCACCGCCGTCGCGGAGCAGCGCGCATCATCGATCCGCTTCCCGAGGTCAAGGAGACCTCCCGCCTCAGCCATTGGCCGCCGGAGCGGTGGACGCAATGGCGGATGGAGAACCTGACGCCCTGGAAGATCAAATCCTGGAAGCTGAAAAACTGGGATTAGCCTGAAAAGTGAACGGGCGCCGCGAGGCGCCCGCTGTCGTTTTCAGGCGTCACCAGTAGACCCGGTACGGCCGCCAATAGTGCCGGTGATGCCACCACGGCCGGCAGATTCGGCGCGGCCCGTAATAGGTCCAGATCACCCGGCAACGATGGTGATGGTAATAGGCCGGGTAATAATAGGGATAGTAGGACGATCCGTAGAAGTAGCGGCGATGGTGGAAGTGCCGCCGGTAATAGGGCCGGTAGCCGTAACGGTAACCGCCGCCATGGAAACGGTGGTAGCCACCATAATGGCGATGGAAGCCGCCATAGCGATAGCCGCCGTGAAACGCCGGCGCGGCGCGGAAGCCGCCACCATGGAAGCCGCGGAAACCGCCGCCATGGAAACCACCGCCGTGAAATCCACCGCCGTGGAAACCACCGCCATGAAATCCGCCGCCGCCGTGACCGCCGCCACCGCCATGCCGAACCTGGGTCGTCATGGCATCGGCCGCAGATTTTGCCGCGGGCACGGTGCCCGGGCTCGCCACCGACAGCGCTTCGGCGCGTTGCTGCGAGGCGATCGACAATGCCAAGACCGCGGCCGCCGCAACACCGAGACGGCGCAGCAGCCCGCACCGCAAAGTGCTCTCCCTCATCTCTGATCCTCCCTGACAACAGCGATGACAGCCGCGCTGCATGGCAGCCGGTCGCATTGCGTTCATTGCAGTCGCTCCCGGCACGACGCTAGAAACGCGCAACTGAATGCGCCATGAACGCGCAAGGCGCGTGCGGCAAAAAGTCCGGAGGGGAACGTCGGTGACTGTCTATGTGATCGTGCAACTCAAGATGACCGACCGCGCCGCTTATGATCGGTATCAGGCACGCTTCTTCGATGTGTTCAGGAAGTTCAACGGGCGGCTGCTGTCGGCCGACGAACATCCCGCGGTCCTTGAAGGCAATTGGGACCGCGACAAGCTGGTGCTGATGTCATTCCCTGACGAGGCGGCATTCCGCGCCTGGTCGGAATCGCCCGAATACGTCGAGATCTCCCGGGATCGCAAGGCCGGTGCGCAAGGCATTGTGCTGCTAGCGAAGGGCTTTGCACCATGACACTGCCGAAGCGGCTCCGATTGGAGCCGCTCTCCTGTTGCGCCATTTGTGCCGCGCATCGTGCGACGTGGTTCGTCACCAGTACGGGCCGAACCCGAAGCCAAAGGTGAACGGCGCCGGCGCCGCGTAGGGGTAGGGCTGATAATAATAAGGCCGTCCATAGTAATAGGAGCCGTACGGCCGATAGGCCGGATAGGGCTGGTAGTACGGTCGGTAATAGGAACGGTAGCCGCGGTGATAATGGTGGCGGTGGTGATGGTAATGGCGATGATGGCGCTGGGCGCTGAAGTCCGTCGCCTTGCCCGCTTGCCCTTGTGCCGCAGCCTGCGGCTTGGCTGATGCCGCGGCCTTTGCCGAGGCCGGCGCCGTCAACGCGAATGCACAAGCGACAGCGGCAACACCGATCCATCTCATCATGATCAACTCCTGCAGATTGCGATCGAGATCATCTCGCGCGCGCGAATCTGCCGGTTTGATGGCTGAGAACGACGACAGGCCCGCTGCTCACGGGCCTGTGTCTCAACTGCGCTGATACGCCGCGCGATCAGCGGCGCCAGTGGCGGCGATGGCCCCAGCCACGGTGATGCCCGCGATGCCAGCCGCGGTGCCAGCCATGACCACGACCATGGCCATAGCGTACCTGCGTGGTGGTCTGGTTCGCATTGTCCTGAACCGTTGCGGCGGTGCCTGGCGTCGTGAGCGACATCGCGCTCGCGCGCTCGGCCGGCGCCGCCAAGACCAGCACGGCACCGATCGCCGCAAGCCCCAGAACCTTCATCACCTTCATGCGCTAATCTCCTTGATTGCTGGATGTCACGTCCTGCAACGACGACTCGCATTCGAATCGACCCCCGTTGCCGCGACGCAGATCGCAAGCACAATGCGGATGACGTGAGCGGGAAGTGAATAACTGCGCCACGATGATGAATGCCGCTGACGCGCTCAGGTTCCGCCGCAGCGCGTGATTTTTCGCGCGCTCGCGAAACCCGGCATCGGCTACCGTCGTATCTTGCGTGTTTCTGTTGCCGGAGATTGCCGTGATGCAATCGAACGTGAGCGGCCACCTGACATCTGCCGTAGGCACTGCTGTACAGGTTCCGGCAGACTCATCAGCAACGAGGCGACGCTTCGGATACCTCGCGCTGCTCGCGTCGGCGATCTGGCTGGTATCCGACATCGCAGCGGCATCGCAAGGCCCGGGCACCGGCACTGGCACCGCCGGCCCGCTGACGCGGCTCGCCATGGCCATCATCGTCTATGGCGCATCGGCGCTCGTGGTCGGTGCCGGACTGATCCGCGCGCTACGCAAATGACCCGAAATGTGCGCCGCTTCGGACCATGCTCTAGCCGCGCTTGTACTGCCGCAGCCGGAAGGCGAGCGCGATGTAGAGACAGCCGAAGAAGATCGCAAACCAGGCAATCATCCAGACTACCGCCAGAGCACCGGCGCCTGGCTGCACCATCAGAATGACGCCGAAGGCAATCGACAGGATTCCGTTGAGGATGAGCAGCCATTCGTTCTGCAGCACGCTGCGCAGCGCGATGGCGCCCCAGATCTGGGTTGCACCGATGACGATGGCCCAGGCGGCGATAAACATCAGCAGCACGACCGTGGTCATTCCGGTGTACCAGAACGCCACCACGCCGGCGAGGATGCTGGCGATGCCGCTGAGGCCCAGCCACCAACGCGGGCCGGCGTCGCCGCCGGAGGCGTTGAGGGCAGCCCATATCGCAATCACACCGTCGCTCAGCGCGTAGGCGCCCCACAGCCAGGTCAATGTGATCAGCGTCAGGCCGGGCCAAATGATCGCCAGAATGCCAAAGGCGACGGCGGCCAGGCCGCGCAACAGCAGAAGCCACCAATTATCCGCGAGTGAGCGCAACAGTCCAGGAAGAGGAAGATCGTTCCCCGGTCCGCTCCGAGCATGCGTATCAGCCATCATACGTCTCCATCGGGTTCTATCGGAGGCGCTTGCCGTTGCGGCAATCGCCTCCGTTGGGAAGCGATTCAGTTGGCGTATTCGAACGCGGGCGATGCCTTCAAGGCGTCCTTGGTCGCGCCGGGCAGGATCAGCTTTTCGCCATCCAGCTTGAACTGCGAGACCGGAACGGCGACGTTGTGCTTGGCGACCGCCAGGAACCCGCCGGCATTGATGATGGCGTAAGAGACCGACTTGTCGGGCGTGACGATGATGTCCTCGATCGCACCGATGCGCTCATCCATGTTGTTGTAGACCGGATGCCCCAGGATCAGACGCTTGGCGCTCCAGCCGACCGTCACGTCGCGCAGTTCGCCGTAACTGACGCCGAGCAGCGTCGATCCGGCGACTTGTGCCAGGGCAACGACCGGCATCGTCAAACCGATGCCGACGATGAAAACCATAATCCTACGCTTCATGAGAATCTTCCCGATGTGGTCACGTTGGTTATTGACCGGATCGGGGCCCAGTTGACGGGCCCCGCACAGCAGCGATGGGTTATTTCGCCGAAGCCGCGTCGGCATCCTGGCGGGCAAGCCAAGCCTCGAGCGAAGCCTCCTCCGCCTCGTCGAGGGCGGCGACGGCAACGTCCGAAGCGGCTGCGGCATACCGTTCGGCCTTGGCGGCGCGATCCTGCAGCTTGCTGAGTTCGCGGTTCGCCTTCCATTCGGCGATCCTGTCGCCGGTGGCGGTCTTCTTCTGATCGGCCCACTCCTTGATGTCGGCCTGAGCGGCCGCGATCTTGCTGCGGCCTTGTTCGACGCGCTTGTGAACCCGGTCGAGATGGCTCTGCACGTCCTGCTCGACGTGTGCCGCCTTGCCGCTGATCTTTGCCTTCAGACCCTCCAGGCCGCTGTCGGCCATGGTGAGCTTTTGCCGAAGATCTTCGCAGAACTGATCGATGCGTTCGCCCATTTTGAGCCTCCTGTCACGAGTCGGGATCGCAATCAGGAGTAGACGGCCGCGCGGTTCGCGAAACGGTTGGATCCGGCCAAACAACCGGTGCCATCCGGCCAATCGTTCGGCCGATCAGGCCGGCATCGCGGCTTTGCCGGAAATATTCCTGTAGGCTTGCGGTGCCGCGTTGGTCCAGCGGCGGAACGCCTGCCTGAAATTGGCGGCATCGCTGAAGCCCAGCGACTCCGAGATGGCCTCGACGGTCAGGTCGGTATCGCGCAGATATTTGATGGCCATGTCCATTCGCAACTGATCCACCAACTCGCGAAACGACGTGCCCTCCTCGCGCAGCTTCCGTCGCAGCGTGCGCTCGCCCATGTTTACGTCGTGGGCGATCTGAGCAAAGTTGAGCGGTCGCATCAGATTGGTCAGGAGGACGCGCCGGACCTTGCCGGCGACCCCGGCGCCAAGCTTGAGCTCATCCATCAGATGATCGCACAGCCCGACCACCGTCGCGTAGGTGATCTCGTTCCCAAGCCTTGGCGTGCCATCGAGCCAGGTCGCGTCAAACACGATCCGGTTGTCGGGTTGGCCGAACGACACCGGACATCCAAAGACTTCCGGATACTTCGCCGCATCGTCGGGCCGAGGGTATGTCACGTGGAGCTCTCTTGCCGCAAACGACGAGCCCATGACGTCGCGCTGAAGCGAGATGCAAATGCCGAACTGCGTTTCCAACACGAACCTGTAGAGGGAGGCATCCATGCGCGAATGCGGCATCGGATTGATGGTCCAGACTCCGCAACCGCCCTCTTCCTTGAAATGAAGTTCGGCGAGCGGCGTCGCGAGCTGATGGTACTTCTCGGCAAACTGCATGGTCTGGCGATAATCCATGCTGCTGAGGATCGCGAACCCATACATCCCATATGCCGAGAGATGAAACCGCAAGCCCGCGTGATATGAGAAGTGAGGATCGTGCGAGAGCCTGTCGGCGTTGCGGTAGCCCTCAATCACCTGATTGAGCGAGATCCGCGTCGCGGGCGAGGAGATTGCCTCACTGGAGAGGTGCACGCCTGCAAGCGCATCCCGCGCAGGGATTCCCTCCGCGGCCAGCGCGTCGATGATCATGGCGAGCTTGATGACCGGGTAAACCTTGTCGTCCGGGCCCGGCGGGATCATCGCGGCATCGGCCAAGCTGACGCCCAAGTCCTAGCCCGGCCGCCAGAAGCAGTTCATGCGCGGCGTGATCACGGTGCCGCTCGGCCGGTGCTCCTGCACATAGGTCGCGGTGCAATCGCGCACGGCGTTCGGACCGGGATTGTAGCGCGGGATCACATCCGGTTCCCAATGATCGGGCCGGGAGCGGTAGATCGGTACGCGCCTCAACCGGCGGTGCTCGACCACCCGCTCGCGTGCGACCGGCGCCGTCTCACCGATGCGCGCTTCAGCCGCCGCACTCTGCGCCCGGGCCCCTTCGGCCGGAAGCAGGAGCCCGACTGATGCTGCCAACAGCGCTGCCGCCACGATCCTTTTCATCACGCCACCCGAGCCCCGATTATCGGCCGCACGGTCTCCCATTGCGCCGCCAAGGTCAACTGCACTGGCGCCGCCGATAGCACTCGCGCTAAAGGAGTGTCATGTGGACCACAGCAAAGGCCCCCTCGCTGGCCGAGATGGAAGCCATGGCGCACGAGATTTTCGAGCGCCTGCCTCGGACGTTCCGGGCCCTCTGCGAGGGCCTGATCATCCGTGTCGACGACTTCCCGACCGACGAGGTGCTCGACGAGATGCAGGCCGAGAGCGAATTCGACTTGCTCGGCCTGTTTCACGGCATCGGCCTGCCGCAGCAGAGCCATGGCGACGTGGCCCGGCTGCCCAACCTGGTCTGGCTCTACCGCCGGCCGATCCTCGACTATTGGGCGGAACACGACGAGACCCTCGGCCACATCGTGCGCCACGTGCTGATCCACGAAATCGGCCACCATTTCGGCCTCTCCGACGCCGATATGGAGGCGATTGAGGCCGATGCGGGGTAAAGCGTTTTCGAGCGAAGTGGCCCCCGGTTCGCGTGAAGAAAACGCGTCAAAACAAGAATCTGGAGCCCGTTCCGCTCCATCGGAGCGGAATGGGCTCCAGCTTTGCAGAAATGAGCCTTTTACCGCTGTCACATTCGCGATAAACAACCGGCCCGTATCCCCTAGTTTTTGCCCGGGAAGAGCACCGATGGACAAGTTCACCACGCTGGAAGGCGTCGCGGCACCGCTGAAGATCATCAATGTCGACACCGACATGATCATTCCGAAGCAGTACCTCAAGACCATCAAGCGCACCGGCCTTGGCAAGGGGCTTTTCTCCGAGCAGCGCTACAAGGATGACGGCAGCGAGAACCCCGATTTCGTCCTCAACCAGTCCGCCTATCGCAATGCGAAGGTGCTGGTCGCCGGCGACAATTTCGGCTGCGGCTCGAGCCGCGAGCACGCGCCCTGGGCGCTGCTCGACTTCGGCATCCGCTGCGTGATCTCGACCTCGTTCGGCGACATCTTCTACAACAACTGCTTCAAGAACGGCATCCTGCCGATCCGCGTGTCGCAGGAAGACCTCGACAAGCTGTTCGACGATGCCGAGCGCGGCGCCAACGCGACGCTGACCATCGACCTCCCCAGCCAGGAGATCCGCGGCCCCGACGGCGGCAAGGTCAAGTTCGAGATCGATCCGTTCCGCAAGCACTGCCTGATCAACGGTCTCGACGACATCGGCCTGACGATGGAGAAGAAGAAGTCGATCGACAGCTTTGAAGCCAAGCTCAAGGAGCGTGCCTGGGCTTGAGCTCGGCGCATGATCATCGCGCCCCGGTGCCGTCAGGCGCCGGGGCTTTTCTTTGCAGCGCTACCCGTTCGCACACCAGTGATAGCTGACGCGCATGCTGCCTGACATCGTCACCTTCTGGCACGGTTCGATGGACGCGCTGCGCCGGACCTGCCTGCGCTCGCAGCTGGCGGCCGGGCACAAGGTCACCGTCTATAGTTTCGATCCCGTCCCCGGCCTGCCCGATGGCGTCGGCAATGCCGCAGCCGAAGCGGTGTTGCCATATGCGTTCTCGGAGAGGCTGCGTCCGGCCGAGCCGGACGGTTCGTGGCGCGACTGGACCATCCTGCAATTCAGCGACTTCTTCCGGATGCGGCTGATGAAGCAGCGCGCCGGCCTCTGGCTCGATGCCGATGTGCTGTTGCTCAAGCCCGTCGAGATCGACCCGGCAAAGCCCTATTTCGCCTGGGAGCGGCCGCGGCAGCTCGGCAACTCCGTGCTGTATCTGCCGCACAACGATCCGATCGTGCGCGCCTTCGAAGCGCTGATGCAGCAGGATGAGCTGACGCCGGACTGGCTGGCGCTGCGTCACCGCCTGACCTTCGCGATGCGCCGGCTGCGTGGCAAATCCAATCGCCTCTCCGACATCCGTGTCGCGATCTTCGGCCCGGCCGCGCTCACCGCGCTCGCGCGCCGCGAAGGCGAACTACAGCACGCGCTGCCGAAGCAATCGTTCTACGCGGTGCACGCCGAACCAAAACTGTTCTTCGAGCCGTCGGATTTTTCGCGCTATTTGAACGATCCGGGCATCATCGGCCTGCACATCTCGCCGAAGGGACGCGGCAAGGAGGCGCCAATCCCGGGCAGCCTCTATGCCTGGGCGGCGGAGAAGTTCGGCAGCTGACGCTCTCACTGCTGCACCCTCTCCCCTTGTGGGAGAGGGTCGCTTCGCACAGCGAAGCGGGGTGAGGGGTTCTCTCCACACGGGAGAATCTCGCAAGCGGAGACAACCCCTCATCCGGCGCTTCGCGCCACCTTCTCCCACATGGGGAGAAGGGAAGATCACCTGCCGCTAATGCCCCAACGCAGCGATCGCATCCGCGATCGCGATCGTGCGCTTGGCCATCTCGGCGTGCAGGCGCTCGACCATGCGGCCGTCGAGCTGGATCGCGCCGCGCGAGACGTTCTCCGGCTGTGCGAAGGCTGCGATGATCTTGCGGGCCTCGGCGACTTCGGCCTCCGGCGGCGTGAAGATCGCGTTGCACGCGTCGATGTGGCTCGGGTGGATCAGCGTCTTGCCGTCGAAACCGAGATCGCGGCCCTGCGCGCATTCCTCCGCGAAGCCGTCGATGTTGCTGATGTCGCCATAGGGGCCGTCGAGGATCTCGAGCCCGTGTGCGCGGGTCGCGAGGATGCAATGCGTGATCATCGGGATCATCGCCGCGCGTCCCGGCTTCATCCGGATCCGGGTTTCGCGCGCGATATCGTTCGGCCCGAACACGAAGCCGGCGAGCCGGATTTCGGAATCCTTCGATGCGGCCGCGAGCTTGTCGGCGTCGAGCACCGCGCGTGCGGTCTCGATCATGGCCCAGACCCGGATCGAGGCAGGAGCATTGATGTCGCTGAGGCGATCGGCGACAGCGTTGAGGTCGTCCACGGTGGAAATCTTGGGAACCAGGATGCCGTCAGGCTGCGCCTTGCCGGCCATGCCGATGTCGTCGACCCACCAGGGCGTATCGAGCGCGTTGATGCGGATCAGCACCTCGCGCTTGCCAAAACCCCTGGCGGCGACCGCCTTGGCGATCTGCTCGCGGGCGACGGCCTTGGCGTCGGGGGCAACGGAATCCTCCAGATCGAGGATAATACCGTCGGCGGGCAGCGTGCGGGCCTTCTCCAGCGCCCGTGCATTCGATCCCGGCATGAACAACAGGCTGCGGCGCGGGCGGATCATCGGCATTCTCCTGCGGGGCTTGGGCTCCGCCGCTGTCCATTGTTTGGGCATCGTGGCAGGAACCATGCTTCAGCGCTGCCGTATCATCTCAGGCGGCACGCCGAAAGTCTTGTCCCCGTCATCGGCATGTGGTTAGCCAGAGGCCATGAAATTCTTTCCGAAGCAGTTGATCGACGGCTACCGGACCTTCGCGACCCAGCGGTTGCCGACTGAACAGTCGCGCTATCGGGACCTGTCGGAACGCGGCCAGTTTCCCGAAACCATGGTGATCGGCTGCTGCGATTCCCGCGTCTCGCCCGAGGTGATCTTCGACGCGGGTCCGGGCGAATTGTTCGTGGTCCGGAACATCGCCAATCTGGTTCCGGTCTATCAGCCCGACAGCAACGCCCACGGCGTGTCGGCCGCGCTGGAATACGCCGTGACCGTGCTGAAGGTGAAGAACATCGTGGTGCTGGGCCATGCCCAGTGCGGCGGTATCCGCGCCTTCGTCGACAAGATCAAGCCGCTGACCCCCGGCGATTTCATCGGCAAATGGATGCAGATGTTCATCAAGCCGGGCGAGGTGGTCGAGCAGCGCGACCATGAGAGCATGCAGGACTTCGTCACCCGCATCGAGAAGG
The DNA here is from genome assembly GCF_053474805.1 of Bradyrhizobium sp. WCU1. Taxonomy (NCBI): domain Bacteria; kingdom Pseudomonadati; phylum Pseudomonadota; class Alphaproteobacteria; order Hyphomicrobiales; family Nitrobacteraceae; genus Bradyrhizobium; species Bradyrhizobium sp. WCU1. The sequence goes on along the minus strand of NZ_CM130280.1, from coordinate 3,671,362 downwards.
CCGCGGTGTTCCGCTCGCTGGAGAATTTGATGACCTTCCCGTTCGTCCGCGAACGCGTGGAGAACGGCGAGATGCAGCTGCACGGCGCCTATTTCGGCGTCGCCGAGGGCTCGCTGTTCGTGCTCGACCGGGTCGCCAAGGAATTCATCAGCGTCACTGAAGCCCTGAAGGCCGGCGAGTAGCGCTTTCGGCTACGCCTCGTCGTGAGCGTTGCCCCAGCGATCGGAGAGCGCAAGCAACAGCGCCGAGATCACGAACACCAGGTGCACGGCGACGAGCCACGTCATCCGCGTCGCGTCGAACGCGGAATCGATGTTCAGGAACGCTTCCAGCACGTGGATCGCCGAGATCGCGACGATCGAGGCCAGCAGCTTCTGCTTCAGCCCGGCAAAGTCGATCTTGGTGATCCAGATCGGCCAGTTCGGGTTGCCTGACGTGTCGATGCGCGAGACGAAGTTCTCGTAGCCCGAGAACACCACGATCAGAATGAGGTTGGCGACCAGCGTAACGTCGATCAGCGCCAGCGCGTCGAGGATGACTTCCGTCGACTTGTAGCCGGACGCATGCAGCACGAACTCCCACAGCATGCGCGCGAATTTCAGCAGCAGCACCGCGAGCGCCACGACCAGGCCGACATAGAACGGCGCCATCAGCCAGCGGCTGTTGAACAGCACATATTCGAAGCCGCGCATGATGCGCGGCGTCGCCGGACTTGCTGGGGTGGGAGCCGATTGTTCCGACATGGTTCCGACCCCGGTTTGATCTGCCTTACGCCGCTTTTTTCTTCGCGGTGATCAGCTTGCGGTTGATCAGGACCTCGGCGATCTGCACGGCATTGAGCGCCGCGCCCTTGCGCAGATTGTCCGATACGCACCAGAACGCGAGACCATTCTCCACCGTCGCATCCTCGCGGATGCGGCTGATATAGGTCGCGTCCTCACCGGCGGCCTCATAGGGCGTGACGTAGCCACCCGGCTCGTGCTTGTCGATCACGAGGCAGCCCGGCGCATTGCGCAGGATGTTGCGCGCCTCGTCCGCGGTGATCGGATTGGCGAACTCGACATTGACCGCCTCGGAGTGACCGACGAACACCGGCACGCGCACGCAGGTCGCGGTCAGCTTGATCTTGGGATCAAGAATTTTCTTGGTCTCCGCCATCATCTTCCACTCTTCCTTGGTGAAGCCGTCTTCCATGAAGACGTCGATCTGGGGAATGACGTTGAAGGCGATGCGCTTGGGAAACTTCTTATTGATCAGCTCGTCATTGGTGTAGACGGCCTTGGTCTGCGAGAACAACTCGTCCATCGCGTCCTTGCCGGCGCCCGACACCGATTGATAGGTCGACACCACGACACGGGTGATCGTTGCCTTGTCGTGCAGCGGCTTCAGTGCGACGACGAGCTGCGCGGTCGAGCAGTTCGGGTTGGCGATGATGTTCTTCTTGGTGAACCCGGCGGCCGCATCTGCGTTCACTTCCGGCACGATCAGCGGCACGTCCGGATCCATGCGCCAGGCCGACGAATTGTCGATCACCACAGCGCCGGCCGCGCCGATCCTGGGCGACCATTCCTTGGACACCGAGCCGCCGGCCGACATCAGGCAGATGTCGATGTCGGAGAAATCATAATGCTCGAGCGCCTTCACCTTCAGGGTGCGGTCGCCATAGGAGACCTCGATGCCGACGCTGCGGCGCGAGGCCAGCACCACGACCTCGTCGGCGGGGAATTTGCGCTCGTCGAGAATGTTGAGCATTTCGCGCCCGACATTGCCGGTCGCACCGACCACCGCGACTTTGTAACCCATCGTTCACTCTCCGACGAAATATGCCCGTTCCCCCGCTGCTCGCGGAAAGGGAAGAGGCAGCGCTTCTATGCGAGAAACCCCGTCAAGACAACGTTGCGTAGCTTTGAGCGTTTTGATGCATTTATTCCGGGCCGATCCGGCCGCACCCCATCATACGAGAAATCCGTCTGCGCTGACGAGCTTCGTCGACGAGGTGTATGCCACGCTCTCCGGGCTGTTTGCCTATGCCGCCGTGCTCGCGCTGTTCGTCGTCCTCGGCGCCTATCTATGGCGGCAGCTGCCCGACGCAACGGCGGTAGCGGCACCCGCTGCCGCGGGCTGGAGCCTGGCCGGCCGCCAAGCACCGGCCTTCGCCATCAGCAAGCTGGATCAACGAGATAAAACAGAGGCTTACGAAATCTTCCGGCATCCCGAGGGCGGCCGCAAGGATATCTTCCGGTGGGCCGACGCGGATGGCGTGCTGGCAGCCGAGCTGGAGATCTACCGTCCCGGCGGCGAGGCCATGGGGCCTGCGGTGACCGAGATTGCCGGGCGGCTCGACCCCGGCGGCGACCGCGGGCTCGAGGCCGCCGGCATCGTCGACAGCAAGTTCGGCAGCGTCACCCTGCTGCGCCCGGCCCGCCAGGACGGCAGCCGCGCCTGCCTCGGCTTCCTCAAGCAGGCCGACGCGCCCGACCTGAGAATTTCCGGCTGGACCTGCCAGGGCGACAGCCTGCCGGCCCGGCGCGCCGCGATCGTCTGCATGCTGAACCGCCTGACGCTGCTGGCTGCGGGCAACGATCCGCGGCTCGCCGCGCTGTTCGCGCATGCCGAGCTCAAGCGCACCGACTGCGTTACGTCCGGCCTGCCCGCTTTGTCGGCCGACTGGGTGACGGGCAACGAGAACCCGCTGCTGCGCGGCGCGCTTTGATGGCGAGACCGTGGCAAGGCACTGGTTTTCATGAAACTTTTGCGTCCGGACACGCATTATCTCGCCTGGTGTGGCGCAATTGACCTAGTGACGGCCTCCCCACCATGGCTACAATGTGTTCCAAGTGATTTTGGCGGACGCGCCAGCCCCCGACGGGGCCGTAATGACGAGGATGCGATGACCTTGAAACTCCCTGCCGCGAACAAGCTCGTGGTGTTGCTTGCTGCGGCTGCCGTCACCGCAACCGCGTTCGGCATGACCGCTGCCAGCGCGCAGGACACCCCGAGCAAGCGCAAGCAGCAAGAGCAGTATGACCGCGACGGCCGCCGCTATTACGGCGCGCAGGGCCCGAACCGGGTCTATCAGCAGGGCCCGCGTACCCGTGTCTATGTCACCACGCGCTCGTGGCTCGACGCCGGCACCGAAGTGCTGCCGGGCGACCGCAAGTTCAACGACTATGCGTACCCGCCGGATGTCGGCTATCCCTCGTTCGCGCGCGAGAACAACAACCGCCCGATCGATCGTCAGCCGCTCAGTCCGCCGTCCGACCTCGGCGGCTATCCGCGGACCTTCCCGCTGTACTGAGATTATTCGTCGTCCCAGAGCCCATAACCACCACAGCTTGCCGTAGGAGCAAGCTGTGGCTCCAGCATCGCGCCACACATCCAGTTGGGGTAATGGGTCCCGGCCTGCGCCGGGACGACATCGCATTTGTGGCTGCAGCGTAACCGTTACGCGTGCAGCTTCTGCAATTCCGTCAGGATCGCCTCGCCCATCTGCGCGGTGCTGACCGGCGTGGTGCCGGCCGACTTGATGTCGGCGGTGCGCAGGCCGCTGGCGAGCACGGCGGCAATCGCGGCATCGACCTTGTCGGCGAGATCGCCCATGCCGAACGAATAGCGCAGCGCCATGCCGAACGAGGCGATCATCGCGATCGGATTGGCGAGGCCTCGGCCTGCGATATCGGGCGCCGAGCCGTGCACCGGCTCATACAAAGCCTTGCGCTCCTTGGTCTTGGCGTCCTCCTTGCCGAGCGACGCCGACGGCAGCAGGCCGAGCGAGCCCGTCAGCATCGCCGCGATGTCGGACAGCATGTCGCCGAACAGATTGTCGGTCACGATGACGTCGAACTGCTTCGGCGTCTTGACCAGGTTCATGCCGCCGGAATCGGCGAGCTGATGCTCCAGCGTGACGTCCTTGTATTCGCGCGCATGGACCTGGGTCATGACCTCGTTCCAGAGCACGCCCGACTTCATGACGTTGCGCTTCTCCATCGACGTCACCTTGTTCTTGCGCTTGCGTGCCAGCTCGAAGGCAACGCGACCGATCCGCTCGATCTCGAAGGTGTCGTAGACCTGGGTGTCGATCGCGCGCTTCTGGCCGTTGCCGAGATCGGTGATGGTCTTCGGCTCGCCGAAATAGACGCCGCCGGTCAGTTCGCGCACGATCATGATGTCAAGGCCTTCGACCACCTCGCGCTTGAGGCTCGAGGCATCCGCCAGCGCCGGATAGCACACTGCCGGTCGCAGATTGGCGAACAGGCCGAGATCCTTGCGCAGCCGCAGCAGGCCGGCCTCCGGGCGCACCTCATAGGGCACGCTGTCCCACTTCGGACCGCCGACCGCGCCGAAGATCACGGCGTCGGCCGCATTGGCCTTGGCCATGTCGGCTTCCGAGATCGACACCTTGTGCGCGTCATAGGCGGAGCCGCCGACCAGGCCCTGCTCGGTCTCGAACCTGGCGATGCCCTGCGCATTCAGCCAGTCGATCACGCGCTGCACCTCGGCCATCACCTCGGGGCCGATGCCGTCGCCGGGGAGAAGCAGCAGTTTATGGGTCGCCATGGTCGTTACCTCATTCAATCGGGCATGCCCGTCATCGTCTGGCGCGAGTGCTAAAACGCCCCGCACCGATTGGCAAGGCACCCTGAGCAGGGCCAAAATGGCTCTTGAGCGAGCCAAACCGCGCCTCAAGAAGCCAACAAGACGGACTCATGACCGCAGCCATTATCTACGCCTTCGCCTCGGCCATTTTCCTCGGCGCCGGCGTGGTGCTGGCGCAGCTTGGGCTACGCACCGTCGAACCGCTGTCGGGCGCCGCGATCAGCGTGCCCTCCTTCACCTTGCTGTTCCTGCTGCTGTCGCCGCTGATCCTGCAAGGCGAGCCGGTGGTCTGGCGGGCCTTGCCGATCTTCATGGCGATCGGCCTGTTCTTCCCGGCCTCGCTGACGCTTTTGACCTTCGCCTCGAACCGGGCGCTCGGGCCGGTCATCACCTCGACGCTCGGCAATCTGGCGCCGCTGTTCGCCGTCACCGCCGCTGTGATGCTGCTGCAGGAGCCGCTGCACCCGCAGCAGCTACTCGGCCTCGTCGTCGCGGTCGCAGGCGCCGCCGTGATCACCGTGACCCGGCCGCGCGACCTCGGGCATTGGCGCAGCTGGGCCCTGCTGCTGCCGCTCGCGAGCGCGCTGGTGCGCGGCATCGTGCCGCCGATCGCCAAGCTCGGGCTGGCCGTCTGGCCGAGCCCGCTCTGGGCTTGCCTGGTCGGCTACGTCATGTCCTCGCTGGTGGTGCTGACGGTGCAACGGATCCGCAAGGGCAGCTTCCTGGTGCAGGCGCCGCGCGAGGGGCGGCTCTGGTTCATGCTGACCGGGATCAGCAACGGGCTCAGCGCGCTCAGCCTGTTCGCCGCGGTCCGCAACGGCCCGATCACGCTGGTGGCACCGCTCGCTGCGATCTACCCGCTGGTGACCGTGGCGATGAGCGCTGTCATGCTCAAGCATATCGAGATCACACCGCGGATCGTCGCCGGAACCCTGCTGACCGTCGCCGGCGTCGCGCTGGTCCTGATCGCCTGATTGCCCGATACGCAAGACAGTGTTGCCGCCCGCGGTGCTGGGCAGGACCGCCGCGGCCTGCCAGAATGGCGCTATTGCCGGAGTGAATTGTGAGAGCCCCCGCCCCATCCTACGCGCATGCCGCGCGGCTGATCCTGATTCTATCGCTTGCACCGACGGTCGGTCTCGGCATCGGCCGTTTCGCCTATTCGCTGGTGCTGCCTGATATGCGTGAGCAGCTGGCCTGGTCGTATTCCGCCGCCGGCTTCATGAACACGATCAATGCCGCCGGCTATCTGGTCGGTGCGCTGTGCGCCTCGCGCCTGATTCAGCGCTTCGGGCTCACCGCGTCGGTGCGCTGGTCGACGGTGGCCTGCGCGCTGTCGCTGGCGCTGTGCGCCATCTCGGGCAATTTTGCCGTGCTGAGCTTTGCCCGCCTGCTGGTCGGCTTCGCCGCCGCGATCGGCTTCGTCGGCGGCGGCGCGCTGGCGGCAACCATTGCGCAGTCGCGGCCGGAGCGCGCCAACTTCCTGCTCAGCCTGTTCTATGCCGGGCCGGGCGTCGGCATCCTCGCATCCGGCCTGATCGCGCCGTTCGTGCTGCAGGGTTTCGGCGCGGGCTCGTGGTGGATCGTGTGGTGGGCGATGACCTTGCTCTCGGTGATCATGACCGTGCCGCTGTGGCTTGCGCCGTTCCACGCCGACGCGACCGCCGGCGGCTTCGTGCGGACCAAGTTCGCGATCACGCCGGTCCTGATCTACCTCGCCGCCTACTTCCTGTTCGGCGCCGGCTACATCGCCTACATGACGTTCATGATCGCCTATGTCCGCGACGGTGGCGGCGGCGCGGTGGCACAGAGCGCGTTCTGGAGCCTGATCGGCGTCAGCGCCTTCGTCACGCCCTGGGTCTGGCGGCGCGTGCTGGCGCTCGACCGCGGCGGGCTCGCCACCACGATCATCCTCGGCGTCAATGCGCTCGGCGCCAGCCTGCCGATCTTCGGGCATTCGCCGCTGCTGCTGGCGGTCTCGGCGTTGGTGTTCGGCGTCGCCTTCTTCGCTGTGGTCGGCTCGACCACCGCCTTCGTACGCTTCAACTACCCGCCGCAATCCTGGCCCACCGCGATCGCGGCCATGACCATCGCCTTCGGCATCGGCCAGACGCTCGGCCCGATCGTAGTCGGCGCGATCACGGATGCGGTCGGCAATCTGTCGGTTGCGCTCAACGTCTCGGCCGCGATGCTGATGCTGGGTGCGACATTATCGGCGTTTCAGCCGCGGCTCGGTCGGCAGTAAAGTGTCCTCAAGAGCGGATCAACGCTGCGCGCAGTACAGCCGTTGAATTTCCTCATTTTGAAGGTCCGACATGCGCATCCCGGCCTTGATTTTCTTTCTCTCGCTCTGCGGCGGCGCGCCCGCGTGCGCCCAATCACCCGCGCAAATCGACGCGATTCATTGCAAGGCCGACATCTCGACACGACGCCCTGACGTCGCAGCACTCGAGGCGAAGTGCCTTTCCCGGATGAAGGGCATCGCCGTACGCAGCGGCGATGCACTGCGCATCTCGCTCCAGAATGGAAAGACCAAATCACTCTTGAGCAACAATCGTGCCTGCGAGGAAGGCAATGCGGAAAAATGCGTCGACTATCGACTCGAAGCATACTACCCCGGATTGCACTTGTTCGTCCTGACCGCCCGCCTCTACGAGGCAAATTCGGTTCTCGTCGTAAACGGGACGACGGGCGCAGCCACGAATATGGATGACTCGCCGCATCTTTCGCCGAATGGCGAACGTCTGGTCGTCGCATTCAGCAGCGAAGCCTGGAGTACGGATCGAGATATCGCGGTCTACCGGATTGAGAATGGCGCGCTTCGCCTGGAATGGAGCTACAAGGCCAAGGACTATGAACAGTGGAAGTTCGTCGCCTGGGATGGCGACGCCCGCATCAAGCTTCGCGTGACGTTGCACGGGGAAGACCAGTCCGGCGGGTTGACGACGCGCGATGCGGACCTGCAGCTGACCGATGCAGGCTGGCGCTTGAACAAGCGCATGCTCCCGTCACCAAAGGCCACGGCGGTCAAGTAGCAGACGATGCGCCGTGCCGGCGCACGCGGCAGTCAGCTTCCGCTGAACGAATTGTAGCCCTGATCTTCCCAGTAGCCGCCCTTGTAGTCGTTGGTGACTTCCATCGAGAGCACGTATTTCGGGTTCTTGAAGCCGAGCTTGGTCGGCACCCTGATCTTCATCGGAAAACCGTAGGCGCGCGGCAGGATCTGGTCGGCGAATTTGAACGTCATCTGGGTCTGCGGATGCAGCGCTGTGCGCATGTCCAAGGGTGAATTGTAGCCGTCCTTGTCAGCGCACTGGAACCAGACATACTTCGCCCGCGTGTCGGCGCCGACGAGCTTGAGGAAGTCGCGGAGCGGTGTTCCGGTCCAGCTGCCGATCGCGCTCCAGCCCTCGACGCAGATGTGGCGCGTCACCTGCTTGACCTGCGGCAGCTTGTACAGTTCGTCGAGCGTCCACGACTTCTTGTTGTCGACCAGCCCGCGCACCTCGAGCTTCCAGTCCGCCGCCGCGACGACAGGCGCATCGTCAAGGTCGTAATACGCGTTGAACGGGAACGGTTTGGTGATCATGCTCTCGGGGAAGGTCGGCGCCAGCGCATCCGGATTGAACATCCAGGCCTGCACCGCGTCGTTGAACTTCGAGACCCTCTTCAGCAATTCCTCGGCCGACGAGGAATCGACCACGTCGCAGCCGGTCAGCAGCGTCAGCGCACCGAGGCTGGTGCCCGCCGTGATGAAGCGGCGGCGCGTCAGTTCCGGCATCGTCTTCACCGCGTCGCGGACCAGCAGCTTCTTGTCGACACCGGGGATCAGGAGATTACGGAGACGGCCCATTTTATCCTCCCTCAGCGTCCGATGATCATAGCGCGCAGGCTCTTCGGCACCAGCAGCGCGAGCGCGACATGGATCACCAGGAAGGCGACGATCAGCGCCATGCAGGTGAAGTGGACATAGCGGGCGATGTCGTAGCCGCCGAACAGCGACACCAGCCAGTGCAATTGCACCGGCTTCCACATCGACAGGCCGGACAGCACGATGACGACGCCGATGGTGATGATGCCGGCATAGAGCAGCTTCTGCACCGAATTGTACTTGCTGAGATCGTCATGCGACAGCTTGAAGGTCAGCGCCGCCTTGGTGTCGGCAATCACGCCACCGGGAGTGATCGGCAGCAGCTTCTTGCGGAAGCGGCCGGTCGCAAAACCCAGCGCCAGATAGGTCAGGCCATTGACCATCAACAGCCACATCGCGGCGAAGTGCCAGAGCAGCGCGCCGCCGAGCCAGCCGCCGAGCGTGATGCTGTGGGAGAACGTGAAACTGAACAGCGGCGAGGCGTTGTAGATCTGCCAGCCCGACATGATCATCAGGATCATCGCGACGGCGTTGACCCAGTGCACGATCCGCACCCAGACCGGCTGGATCACCTTCGCCGGCGTTGCGGTTTCTGCCTGGTGGTCGCTGACGGCGAGGCTCGTCATGGAATGTCTCTGCTGGTGGTCGTTACCGGCTTATACGCCGGGAACCTGCGTTCCGTTACGGGGTCGCGCCTCATCAGTTCGATATACAGCTTCCCGTCTGGTCACAAAAATGCGAGCCGGGGCGAGGCTCCGGCTCGCATGTCGCAAGGCGTTCAGGGACTAAGCCGACCCGCCGGGTGTCAGGTCGCCGGCATCAGCACGGTGTCGACCACATGGATGACACCGTTCGACTGGTTGACGTTGGGGATCGTCACAATCGAGGTGCCGCCCTTCGCATCGACGATCAAGACCTTGCCATCCTGCTTCTTGACGGTCAGTTCCTCGCCTTCGGCCGTCTTCAGCTTCTTGCCGTCGGTGAGGTCGGAGGCCTCGAGCTTGCCGGGCACCACATGGTAGGTGAGGATCTTGGTCAGCGTCGCCTTGTTCTCGGGCTTGACCAGATTGTCGACGGTTCCGGCCGGCAGCTTCTCGAACGCCGCGTTGGTCGGCGCGAACACCGTGAACGGGCCCTTGCCTTCCAGCGTGCTGACCAGGCCGGCGGCCTTCACCGCGGCAACCAGGGTGGTGTGGTCTTTCGAATTGACCGCGTTCTGGACGATGTTCTTCGACGGGAACATCGCGGCGCCGCCGACCATCACGGTCTTCTCCTCGGCGCGGACCGGCGCCACGACGGTAGCGGCGATCGTGAGGGCGCTGAAGGCGGCGGCAGCGAGATAGGCAATACGCTTCGACATGGTTCGTCTCCCGGTGGGTAATCCTGCCGGCGCATCGGCACCGGCGATGAAGGGGCAACAACGGCGCGAATGGGTTGATGAAAGCGTCGTCGTTGGCCTGAGCTACGGGAGGTTTTCGGGGCGGTTTCCGAACATAATTCTTTGTGATTCCTGAAACCGGCTGGCTCGCGCTTCGTAGGCGCCACGCCGCGCGCTGCGTCGCGCATTCCATTCAGCGGAATGGTCGGGTGCGATGCCGCGAGCAATTTGCTTGCCGCCACCGCTCGATTGGTTCAGCCTGAGATTGCGGCACAGCTTCGCAGAGAGCAGTCGGGGGAGGCAGCATGAGCAGCATCACGGCTGACGGACACGCCGCGCCTACGGTGAGCGATGCGGATACCGATGTCGGTCCGCTCGAACAGAAACACCTGCAATACGCCAACTACCGCGCCGTCGCCGGCAGCACCGAGCTGACGAAGACCCATTGGCACATCGCCACCGCCAACGCGCTCGGCTGGGGCTTCGACGGCATGGACGGCGTGATCTTCGCGCTGATCTCGCCGATGGTGATCAAGGAATTCCAGCTCACCCTGCCGGAGTATCGCTCCGGCATGCAGATCGCGCTGTTCGTCGGCATCGCCGGGCTCTATTTCTGGCCGTGGCTCGCCGACCGCTACGGCCGCCGCACACTGCTCGCGGTCAACATCGCGCTGTTCTCGCTGCTGATGCCGGTTGCGGCGCTGTCGCCGACATTCGCAGTGTTCGTGATCGCGCGCTCGCTGCTGTTCTTCGCGCTCAACGGCGAATGGTCGCTCGGCTCGATGCTGGTGGCGGAAACCTGGCCGGCGCGGCTGCGCGGCCGCGTCATCAGCATCACCCGCTCGGCCTGGTGCATCGGCGCCACGCTCGCCGGCGCGATCACCGGTCTCGTCGCCGCCAATTTCGGTTGGCGCATCGCCGTGATGGTGCCCGGCGTGATCGCGCTGCTGGCGATCTACATCCGCTCGACCTGTCCGGAATCGCCCTATTGGGTGCGCTCGCAAGACCGCAAGCGGCGTATCTCGGAGACGCTGGCACGCGGCGGCACGGTCAGCGACGACGACCGCAACTGGTTCACAAAGGCCAAGTCGGTCGGCATCAGCCAGGTGTTCATGCCCGACGTGCTGCCTTCGACATTGGTCGCACTGTTCGTTGCCTGCGCCTCGACCTGCATCTACGGCACCGTCGGCGCCTGGATGCCGCTGTACCTGTCGACCGAGAAGCACTGGTCGACCACCGAATACAGCCTCTTCTATGTGTTCTACGGCCTGTGCGGCTTTCTCGGCCTCTGCCTGGTCGGCTGGCTGATCGACAAGATCGGCCGCCGCCGCACCTTCATCGTGACCCTGATCGAGGGCGCGATCTTCATGACGCTCTGGGTCTATTCCGAGGACCGCGTGCTGCTATGGGCGTTCGGCCTGCTCTGGTGTCTCGGCTTCCTCGGCTTCTGGGGACCGAGCACGACCCTGACGGCGGAGATCTTCCCGACCCGGATCCGCGGCGCCGCCAACGGCGTGGTCTGGGCGATCGCCTATCTGGTCGGCTTCGTGCTGTTTCCCTTCGTCTCGATCGCGCTGCAGCAGCACACCGGTTCGTTCGCGCTGGCGTTCCTCTGCATCCCCGTGCTGATGCTCGCGATGGCGATCGGTGTGTTCCTGTTCGTGCCGGAGCATACCGGCAAGGAGCTGAACGAAATCAGCGAGTGATCCGCTACTGATCCGTAGCGCGGATGCGCGGGGCCAAAATATCGAAAAACAACCCCATGCAAAGCAGCCGACGGCGGGCCGCCGTCCGACGGCAGCTTGACACGTCGGGCAAATCAGGGATACATTTCCAATATTCCGAAATCGTGCAAGTGCCCCCTCGCCCGCCCCCCCTTTCAGGAGGACGGAGAGGACGGACCGCGCTTAATCCCTGTTCGCCGGCGTTTGAATGAATCCGCGGTTGTGCGTCGGGCTGATCAGGATCTCGTTCATGCAGACCCGCGCCGGCATGCTGGCGACGAAGGCGATGGTGCGGCCGCAATCCTCGGGCTGCAGCATCTTGGCCTGCTCGGCCTCGCTCGGCACCACCGGCCGCTGCTTCAGGATCGGGGTTGCGACCTCGCCCGGCGACAGGCAGCAGGCGCGCAGGCCGTTGACGCATTCGTCCATGTTGAAGGAATGGGTCAGCGCCAGCACCGCGTGCTTGGTCGTGGTGTAGGCCGGGCCCGGCATCTTCGAGACGTGGCGGCCGGCCCAGGAGGCGACGTTGATGATGCAGCCGTCCTGCTGCTTGCGCATCGTCGGCAGTACCGCCCGCATGCAATAGAGCACGCCGTTGAGGTTGACCTCGACCAGCTTGTCCCAGCCTTCCAGCTCCATGTCGGCCCAGCTGCGCTTCGGCACGTTGATGCCGGCGCTGTTGACCAGCAGGTCGATGCGGCCGTGTTTGGCGATGATCGTCTCGGCAGCCTTGTTGACGTCGGCCTTGTTGCTGACGTCGAGCGGGATCGCCTCGGCCTTGCCGCCCTTTTTCGTGATGTTGGCCACCACGCGGTCCAGCTCTTCCTTGCGGCGGCCTGAAATCACCACCGTCCAGCCGTCCGCCGCCAGGAATTCCGCCCCGGATTCACCGATTCCCGTTCCACCGCCGGTGACCCAGGCCACGCGTTTCCCATGATTTGTCATGCAAACTGTCTCCGTTGCTTTCCGAAGGGCGTTTTTGCTAATCCAGCCGGAGTTTTACCGGCGCTTTCGCCCCTCAGGGGATGTTGCATGAACACGACCACCAACGCCAATCTGTTTTCCCGCCTGTTCGACGGCCTCGACGATCCCAACCGGCTCGCGATCGAGCAGCTCGACGGCAGCCGCATCACCTATGGCGATCTGATCGCGCGCGCGGGCCAGATGGCGAACGTGCTGGTCGAGCGCGGCGTCAAGCCGGGCGACCGGGTCGCGGCACAGACCGAGAAGTCGGTTTCGGCGCTGGTGCTGTATCTCGCCACGGTGCGCGCCGGCGGCGTCTATCTGCCGCTCAATACCGCCTATACGCTGAACGAGCTCGAATACTTCATCTCTGACGCCGAGCCGGCGCTGGTGGTCTGCGATCCCGCCAAGCTCGAGGGCATCAAGGCGATCGCCGCCAAGGTCGGCGCGAAGGTCGAAACGCTCGATCCAACCGGCAAGGGCTCGCTGACCGAGGCCGCCGACAAGGCGCCGAAGGACTTCGCCACGGTGCCGCGCGAAAACAACGACCTCGCGGCGATCCTCTACACCTCCGGCACCACCGGCCGCTCCAAGGGCGCGATGCTGTCGCACGACAATCTCGCCTCGAACTCCTATTCGCTGGTCGACTACTGGCGCTTCACCGACAAGGACGTGCTGATCCACGCGCTGCCGATCTATCACACCCACGGCCTGTTCGTGGCGAGCAACGTGACGCTGTTCGCACGCGCCTCGATGATCTTCCTGCCGAAGTTCGATCCGGATGCGATCCTCAAGCTGATGGCCCGCGCCACCGTGATGATGGGCGTGCCGACCTTCTACACCCGCCTGCTGCAGAACCCCGGCCTGAACAAGGACGTCACCAGGCACATGCGACTGTTCATCTCGGGCTCCGCGCCGCTGCTCGCCGACACCCATCGCGAGTGGTCCGCCCGCACTGGCCACGCCGTGCTGGAACGCTACGGCATGACCGAGACCAACATGAACACCAGCAACCCCTATGACGGCGACCGCGTGCCCGGCGCGGTCGGGTTCGCGCTGCCCGGCGTGACGGTGCGGGTCACCGATCCCGAGACCGGCACGGAGCTTCCGCGGGAGACCATCGGCATGATCGAGGTCAAGGGCCCGAACGTGTTCCAAGGCTACTGGCGGATGCCGGAGAAGACCAAGGCCGAATTCCGCGCCGACGGCTTCTTCATCACCGGCGACCTCGGCAAGATCGACGACAAGGGCTATGTCCACATCCTCGGCCGCGGCAAGGATCTCGTGATCTCCGGCGGCTTCAACGCCTACCCGAAGGAGATCGAGAGCGAGATCGACGCCATGCCGGGCGTGATCGAGTCGGCCGTGATCGGCGTGCCGCATGCCGATTTCGGCGAAGGCGTCACCGCCGTCCTGGTGTGCAGCAAGGGCGCCGATGTCAGCGAGGCCTCGGTGCTGAAGGCGCTCGACGGCCGGATCGCCAAATTCAAGATGCCCAAGCGCGTCTTCGTGGTCGACGAATTGCCGCGCAACGCGATGGGCAAGGTGCAGAAGAATATTCTGCGGGACACGTATAAGGATATCTATTCGAAGGCCTGAGGAAAGCGGAATTTCGCGAGGGAAGGATGAACCGCGAATATGCCGAGAAGATCTGTCTGCAGATCTTCGATGCTTTGGACGCAATGTACGAGGCTGAAAGGAACATCGCAGGGCTTGGCAAGCAGGAACGGATTCGATTCGATGATTCGGTTCAGGCGATCATTGCGGACCTTGAGGACAAGCTTCTCTTTCCGATTTGCGAGCAGTATCCGGATTTGCTTCCACCCACGGAGGAACAGAGGCCAAGCATACTTTGCAGCGAATTAACATGGAGCGAGGTGAATCTTCCGTCTTCGGTGACCGAAGATCAGCTTGACGAAGTCATCATGTCGCTTTTGAAGCCGCGGTGGCGGAAGGTCCTGTGGTTCGTGACCATTGCAGAAGAACGCTACAAGGAACTTGGCTGGGCTATCAGTCATGAAGCGACCGCCGCGCGCTTGAAGGTGCTCTCCGATATGGATCGTATCGAAGGGATCGGCGATATGCGGTACTGGGGCAATAGCGAGGTCCGGTTGAAGGACTGAGTGCGGTTAGTGTCCGCCCAGCAGGCTGATCACGAACCGTCCGCCGACGATGAAGAGATAGGCCCCGAACGCCACCTCGAGCGCGCGCTTCGACAGCGCGTGCGCGACCTTGACGCCGAGCGGCGCGGTGACGAGCGTGGTCGGCATCACCAAGAGCGCACCGATCAGCGAGACGTAGCCGAGCGCGAACGGCAGTTGCAGCGCGGCGACGTCGGGAAAGCGCGCGGCGGCGGGCCAGCCGGCATAGACGTAACCGAGCGCGCCGGGGATCGAGATCAGCACCGCGAGCGCGGACGATGTCGCGACCGCCTGGTGGATCGGCCGGCCATAGAACGTCATCAGCAGATTGGCGAACAGGCCGCCGCCGATGCCCATCAGCGTCGACAGCAGGCCGACGAAGAAACCATAGACGCGCATCAGAAAACCCTTCGGCACGTCGTCGCCGAACTTCCAGGTCTCGCGCGCCAACAGCAGCCGCGCCGCCGCCGACCAGGCCACCATCACGAACACGATCTTGAACAGCCGCTCCGGCGCGAAGCGCGCGGTGACGCTGCCGGCGGCGACGCCGATCATGATCGGCAGCCACCAGCGCTTCAGGATCTCCATGTCCACCGCGCCGCGGCGATAATGGGCGCGAAACGAGCTCAGCGAGGTTGGAATGATGATGGCGAGTGAGGTGCCGATGCACAGCGGCATCCGTACCTCGAGCGGGACGCCGGCAAGGCGAAAGCATTCGTAGAACACCGGCACCAGGATCGCGCCGCCGCCGATGCCGAACAGGCCGGCGAGAAAGCCGGACAACGCGCCGACCGCGATCAGCAGCAGTGCGAGTTCGAGTAGTTCTCTTGGATCGAGGCCGGCCATCATCTTTTTCTTGCGCATCAGGCTGCGTGTTGCCGGAGCAGGTGCTTCGGCGGCGTCTCGCGACGGTCCATCGCGAGCAATAGCCGCTTTTCAGATTCAGGAGTATCAGCGCCGCCACGCGGGTGCTCATGCGGAATCTCGGGTGGCGCCTTGTCGAACGGCATCAGGGCGAATCGCAACTTCCGCATATCCGGTCGGCTCTGGGTGAATGGCCCCGACGCTCTGATTGGTGCGGTGCGGTATGACGCTGGCATCGTGCACGTGGCGGTTCGGCGCATGCAGTCCTGCGGTCGCCAGCGCAAACTTGCAGCGCCTCTTATCCGGCCGCGAATGGCGCCGAAACAGGCGGGTCAGATGCCTCAGCCGTCATGGCTTCGATCACCTAAGATCAGGGCATTTGTCGATTATCCGGCGGAACAATGGGGCAGGATCGACGCCTTCCGGACCCCGTCAACGGTCAGCTGAGCGGGCTCCTTAGGATGTTCGAACAGAGATTCACTTCTTTGTTCACCTCGCCTTGCATTTAGTATACCACGCTGCGGATCAACCAGAATTCGGCAAGTCTAACAATGAACTTCGGTTCGAGCGAAGGCTAATTGGCCGTTGCGCGGGGTGATCCTAGTCCGTAAATAGAACTCCTCTACCGCGTTCCCCGATGGGCCGGCCGCGGTCCCTCGCAACATAAAGCCCGCCGATGACCGCCAGGATCGAACGACCGCTTTCACCCCATTTGCAGACCTACCGGTGGACGCTGACGATGGCGCTGTCCATCGTTCACCGTGCCACAGGTGTGGCACTCTATTTCGGCACCCTGCTGCTCGCCTGGTGGCTGATCGCCGCCGCCTCCGGCCCGACTGCCTACGCCAACGTTCAGGCCTTCACCGGCAGCGCGATCGGCAAGCTGATCGTGTTCGGATACACATGGGCGCTGATGCACCATCTGTGCAGCGGCATCCGGCATTTCGTCTGGGACCTCGGCTACGGCTTCAAGGCCAATGAGCGCGAAGCCCTCACCTGGGGCGCGCTGGTCGCCGGCATCTCGCTGACCGTGCTGGTCTGGATCGTTGCCTACGCGGTTGGAGGTGGACGATGAGCGGCCCTTCCTCGATGCGCACGCCGCTGGAACGCGTCCGCGGCCTTGGCTCCGCGCATACCGGCACCTCCGATTTCTGGCGTCAACGCCTCACCGCAGTTGCGATGACGCTGCTGATCGTCCCCGTGATCGTCGTGGTGATCATGCTGATCGGCCGCAACCATGCCGGCGCAGCGCAGATCCTCGGCTCGATCCCGATCGCCATCATCCTGCTGCTCTTCATCGTCGCCAGCACCTGGCACATGAAGATCGGCATGCAGGTCGTGATCGAAGACTACATCCACAATGAGAAGCTGAAGATCGCCAGCGTGATGGCGAACAACTTCTTCTGCGTCGCGGTCGCATTGGCCTCGATCTACGCAATCCTCAAATTGTCGTCGGGAGTTTGACCCATGGCCGGTGAAGGAAACGGCAAGGCCACCAATGGCGGCCCGGCCACCAACGGCAAGGCCTATCCGATCCAGGACCACACCTACGACGTCGTCGTGGTCGGCGCCGGCGGCGCGGGCCTGCGCGCCGTGGTCGGCTGCTCGGAAGCGGGCCTGCGCACCGCCTGCATCACCAAGGTGTTCCCGACCCGCTCGCACACCGTTGCGGCGCAGGGCGGCATCTCGGCCTCGCTCGGCAACATGCACCCGGACGATTGGCGCTGGCACATGTACGACACCGTGAAGGGGTCGGACTGGCTCGGCGACCAGGACGCCATCGAATACATGGTGCGCAACGCGCCCGACGCGGTCTATGAGCTCGAGCATTGGGGTGTTCCGTTCTCGCGCACCGAGGACGGCAAGATCTACCAGCGCCCGTTCGGCGGCATGACCATGGATTACGGCAAGGGCCAGGCGCAGCGCACCTGCGCCGCCGCCGACCGCACCGGCCACGCCATGCTGCACACGATGTACGGCCAGTCGCTGCGCCACGCGGCCGAGTTCTTCATCGAATTCTTCGCCATCGACCTGATCATGGACGACCAGGGCGTCTGTCGCGGCGTGATCGCGCTCAAGCTCGACGACGGCACGCTGCATCGCTTCCGCGCCCAGACCACGATCCTGGCGACCGGCGGCTACGGCCGCGCTTACGCTTCCTGCACCTCGGCGCACACCTGCACCGGCGACGGCGGCGGCATGGTGCTTCGCGCCGGCCTGCCGTTGCAGGACATGGAGTTCGTCCAGTTCCATCCGACCGGCATCTACGGCTCGGGCTGCCTGGTCACCGAGGGCGCCCGCGGCGAAGGCGGCTATCTCGTCAATTCCGAAGGCGAGCGCTTCATGGAGCGCTACGCGCCGTCGGCCAAGGACCTCGCCTCGCGCGACGTCGTCTCGCGCGCGATGACGATCGAGATCCGCGAAGGCCGCGGCGTCGGCAAGAAGAAGGATCACATCTTCCTGCACCTCGACCACCTCGATCCGAAGGTGCTGCACGAGCGGCTGCCGGGCATCTCGGAATCGGCGAAGATCTTCGCCAATGTCGACGTCACCCGCGAGCCGATCCCGATCGTGCCCACCGTGCACTACAACATGGGCGGCATCGCCACGAACTATCACGCCGAGGTGCTGACCAAGCGCAACGGCGACGACAATTCGGTGGTGCCGGGCCTGATGGCGATCGGCGAAGCGGCCTGCGTCTCGGTCCACGGCGCCAACCGCCTCGGCTCCAACTCGCTGATCGACCTCGTGGTGTTCGGCCGCGCCGCCGCCCTGCGGCTCGCCGACAAGCTGACTGCGAACGCCAAGCAGCCGGAGCTGCCGCAGGATTCGGCCGACCGCGCACTCGGCCGGCTCGATCACTTCCGCCACGCCTCCGGCGGCACGCCGACGGCGAAGCTGCGCGACAGCATGCAGCATGTGATGCAGAACAATTGCGCGGTGTTCCGCACCGGCGACGTGCTGCAGGAAGGCCAGAACCTGATCCACAAGGTCTATGGCGGCGTCAGCGACATCTCGGTCTCCGACCGTTCGCTGGTGTGGAATTCCGACCTGATCGAAACGCTGGAATTCGACAATCTGATCGTGCAGGCGGTCGTGACGATGGATTCGGCGGCCAACCGCACCGAAAGCCGTGGCGCGCATGCGCGCGAGGATTTCCCGGACCGCAACGACAAGGACTGGATGAAGCACACGCTGACCTGGATCGATCCGGCCGGCAAGACCGCGATCGAGTACCGTCCGGTGCACAGCTACACGATGACCAATGACGTGCAGTACATCCCGCCGAAGGCGCGGGTCTACTGAGAACGAAGGCGAGCAAGCATGGTTGAATTCGCACTTCCGAAGAATTCGAAGATTTCCGGCGGCAAGACCTGGCCGAAGCCGGCCGGCGCCACCGAGACCCGCGAATTCCGGGTGTATCGCTGGAACCCGGACGACGGCAAGAATCCGAGCGTCGACACCTATTATGTCGACACCAATGATTGCGGCCCGATGGTGCTGGACGGTCTGATCTGGATCAAGAACCACATCGATCCTACGCTGACCTTCCGCCGCTCCTGCCGTGAAGGCGTCTGCGGCTCCTGCGCGATGAACATCGACGGCCAGAACACGCTGGCCTGCACCAAGTCGATGCACGATGTCGGCGCCGGAGGCGCGGTGAAGGTCAATCCGCTGCCGCACCAGCCGGTGGTCAAGGACCTGGTCCCCGACCTCACCAATTTCTACGCCCAGTATGCCTCGATCGAGCCGTGGCTAAAGACCACGACGCCGACGCCGCAGAAGGAGTGGAGGCAGAGCCACGAGGACCGCGAAAAGCTCGACGGTCTCTACGAGTGCATCCTGTGCGCCTGCTGCTCGACCTCCTGCCCGAGCTACTGGTGGAACAGCGAACGCTTCCTCGGCCCCGCCGCGCTGCTGCAGGCGACGCGCTGGGTCACCGATTCCCGCGACGAAGCGACCGGCGAGCGGCTCGACAATCTCGAGGATCCGTTCCGTCTCTATCGCTGCCACACCATCATGAACTGCGCCAAGGCGTGCCCGAAGGGTCTCAACCCCTCGGAAGCGATCGCCGAACTCAAGTTCAAGATGGTCGAACGCCAGATCTGATTTGAGGCCGCCGGCGCTGGCGGCTTCTTCTTCATAGCATGCTCTCAAGCGCTGAACGACGTCGGCATCGATATCCGACGTCGGGCCGCCGTACGGCACGTGCGAAGCAGCGGGCCGCACCGTTTCTCTTGTGAGCAACCACGCCGGTGGTCGAGCGAGGCCTCACCTGATCCCCGTGGCGCGGTCGCCGGCATCAGGAACCGTCGTCAATTGCCGCAAGCGGAGCACGGAACTCAACCACCAGGCCGGACGGCTCATAGCGCTTTCTTGAGCGGCTTCCGCCGATAATGCCCATGTCGATGAGGCGAGAACCAAGTCCGATCTTGGTCGGCGCGACAACCGGCGGTCCGTCGTGCTCGGTCCATTTGACGATGAGACAATCCGGTTCGATCTCCCATGATAGCCGCACATAGCCGGTAGAGACCGAGAGGGCACCATGCTTGATTGCATTGGTCGCCAGTTCATGGAGCACGAGAGACGTTGACAGCGCAGCCTTCGCCGTCAGCCGCAAGCGGGGGCCATCGAGGTGAAACCGAGATGCCGCGCCGTGCAAGCCCAGTACGTTCGCGGCCAGTTGGCGTAGATCAGCAGCCGACCAGCTATGCTGGAGCAAGACGTCATGCGCACGTCCAAGCGCATCGATCCGCCGTTCGAAAGCTTCAACTGCTTCGTGGTCGGATGCGTTGCGGAGAGTCTGTCTCGCGATGGCCTGCACCAACGCCAAGGTGTTCTTGAGGCGATGGCCAAGTTCGTCGTTGAGAATTCTTTGCCGCTCCTCGATGTTCTTGCGTTCGGTGATGTCGCAAACTGTTCCGAGCACGCGGATGGTGACGCCATTCGCGTTGCGGACCAGCATCGCGCTGCGAGATATCCAGGCCACGTCGCCGGTCTGAGGCTTGCGGACGCGATACTCCGTGTACAACGCCATCTCGCCGCTCTCGCGGCTGCCCCGGTCGGAGATCAGATGCTCGTCGCCGGGATGGATCAGACGCTCGATGTCCGGCGCATTCACGGTAGGCATGATCGGCAATCCAAAGATAAGGCAAAACTGATCCGTCACCGTGAGCCGGTCGGTCGCGATATCAAGCTCAAAACTTCCAATTCGCCCGGCCGCCTGAGCCATGCGCAATCGCGTCTCGCTGGCCCTCAACAGAGCAGCTAACCGTTCGCTCTCCAGCGCACGCGCAGTCGAGGCCGCCGCCGCATCACGCTCTTCGAGAGCGGCATGTTCTGCCTTGATCATCGTACGCCGATACTCGAGCTGCGTCATGACTTGCCGAGCGAGGGCTTCGAGAGAGAATGTCTGCTGCTCCGTCAGCCCCCCTGGACGAGGCACGGTGTCGATAACGCAAAGCGTGCCGATCGCGATCCCCGACCGGGTCTTCAGCAGAGCTCCGGCATAGAAGCGAATAAACGGCGCGCCGGTGACCAAGGTATTGGTCCGAGTGCGAGGATCCAGGGACAGGTCTGGAATGATCAACGTATCCGCCTGCCGCAACGCATGAGCACACACCGATTGCTCGATTGGCGTCTCGCGGAGATCGAGCCCTGCCGCTGCCTTGAACCATTGTCGCTTCGAAGCGACCAGGCTCACCAAGGCGATGGGAGTGTTGCATATCTGGCGAGCCAGCAAGACGGCATCATCGAACCCGACCTCCGGCGAGGTGTCGAGGATGTCGTAGCCGTCGAGCGCTTCGAGCCGCTGCGACTCCGTGATGGGCGAGAGAAACACTGACATGCCTCGTCGGCGCAAAATCTGGATTGATGGCAAAACCGAGAACGAGGCTTTTGCCACCAAAAGGCGCGCCGTGTTGACGTCAAGGGCTAGTTTCAGACGTCCCGTCGCAAAGCGGCCGCAGGCATAAGACTGGGCCGTGCGGTAACCCTTGGCCAGCAAGCCGCTGAGCGCCCTCAGGCCGTCGATTGCTCGAGACCTGAGGGCGCACCCGAGATCAATAGGCGCGGCGGCTCGAGATCATGCCCCAAAAGAACAGGACGATGATAGCGCCGACGACCGAGCCGATCAGACCTGCTCCCTGGCCGGGGCCGTACCAGCCGAGCGCCTGACCCAGATAGTTTGCGACCACCGCGCCGACGATGCCGAGGATCGTGGTCATGATGAAGCCGCTCGGCTCGTTGGGACCCGGCATGATGAATTTGGCGATCAAGCCGGCAATGAAGCCGATGATGATGGTCCAGATGATACCCATAATGTCTGTTCTCTCCAAATTAGCCGCGAACGATCATCGTCCACGGACGGTCGGTTTGTCCGCTGCGGCAGTGCGCAAGCGGTGTCACCGCTTTGCCCATGCATCAGAGGTATCGTTTCGCGATCGTGCGCCACCGAAGCGGCCGGCAAGCGCGGCGGCGAGTGCGCCGAGCACAAGTGCAAAGAATGCAACTAGCGCACCGCGCGAAGCGACCCGGGCGGCAGTTTCGGCTGCTTGTGCGGCCTTGGCTTTGGCGTCTGCAACAGACTGCTCATATTTGCGCTGATAGTCCTGCACCTTCGCCTTGGCCTCGTCGGACGAGATACCCTGCGCCTGCGCCAGAGCCTGCGCGGCCTGCTCGACCGCCTGCTCCTGCTGGGCCTTGTCACCGATCAGAGCGGCACGCACGGCGTTCACCGCGGTGTCGCGAAGCTGGGCCGGATCCTGACCACCGGTCGATGCCCGGATCTGTCGCTCGATGTCCGGAAACAAGCTATCAACTGAATTCGGCACCGAGGCACTCGCGGTTTGCATGGCACCACCGACCATGTGCGCGGTACCGCCGAGCACATTGTTCATTGCGCCAAATACACCACCGAGCAGGCCCCCGATCGCGGAGCTAAGCAGGCAGATCATCACGAGTGTCGCAGCGGCCCATGAAATCAGACCATGATAGCCTGCCTTTGCGGCCATCGCGCTGCTGCACATGCGGCCCGCGATGTAGCCACCCGCGCAGGATGCCAGCAACCCAGAACCGATCCACCAGATCGCCGCTGCGAGTGACAGCGAACCGGCATCAGCTCCACCGGTCGAAGCTGAGGTGAGACTGGCAAGCCCGATCCCGACTCCCAGAACCGAAAGCGTGAGTTGCGTAACCAGAGCGGCCGCGACGCCTGCCAGGACAGCGCCCCAGGAGATCGTGGACGAAGCCCAAGCCAGGCGAGCGTTTGAGTCGACCGCCCGGGCCGGGCCGCCGTCATAATATATCGTCATGATACCCCCCGGTCAGCGACGGCTGATCAGAATGCCGGCGAGAAAGCCCACCGTGCCCGCAATCAGTACCGACGCCAATGGATAACTTCCGACAGCCTCGCCAACATCCCGAGAGCCGCGCCGCGCATAGCGACGACCTTCGTCGTACATCTGGCCTGCGAGATCACCGGCATCGCGCAAACCGTCCTTG
This sequence comes from Bradyrhizobium sp. WCU1, assembly GCF_053474805.1. NCBI lineage: Bacteria > Pseudomonadati > Pseudomonadota > Alphaproteobacteria > Hyphomicrobiales > Nitrobacteraceae > Bradyrhizobium > Bradyrhizobium sp. WCU1. Next base: position 3,648,322 of record NZ_CM130280.1, on the reverse strand, counting down.
GCCTGGCCGTAAAGGTTCTGTCCCTTGCCCTCGATCTGACGCGCAACGCCTTCCGCGCGGATATCCTGATTGCCGGTTACATGTCCGGCGGCTTCTTCCAGTTTCCCACCGAACTCCTTCGCTGCTCCCTTGATGCGGTCCGTATCCATCGTCATCACTCCTGTTGTCTAACCTGAATTGCTGGAACACCACGACGAGCACAGGCAACGCGGGCTCTTCACTTCTTGAGCAAATCGCGGGCAGCATCCTTTGCCTTGCCGACCTGAGCCTGCGCTTTGCCGGCCAGTTGCTCGGCCTTACCTTCGACCGTCAGCTTGTCGTTGCCGGTCACCTTGCCGACCGCTTCCTTGATGGAACCCTTGATCTGTTCGGCGGTGCCTTTGATGCGATTCTTGTCCATAATGAAGCCTTCTCCGTTGAGTTGTCGCGAGTGAACTCGTTCATCGCGGAGTAGGTGGGGAACACGGCTTCAAGCACAATGAACTGATTGCACCAGTTCGGTGGTGAATCCGTACTAGCATCTCTATTTTCTGGCGATGTAGCCGTTCTCGCGTCCCCAGATCACGGCGTCAGTCCGACGGTGAACGCCGAGCTTTCGATAGAGCGACGCCACGTGATTGCGCACCGTATTGGGCGAACGCCGAAGCCGCTTGCCAATCGCAGCGTCGCTGAGGCCTTGGGAGATCAGCACCAGCACCTCGCGTTCGCGCGCCGACAGCTGCTCCGCCGGCTTAGAATCTTCCGATCTGCCTGGCCGACGGAAAGCAGCGAGCTTCTCCAGAATGCCCTTGCTAAGCCATGAGGCATCGGTCATGACGGCCTCGATCGCCTGCACAAGCTCGCGCTCGGAGCGCTTCCGGTCCGTGATATCCAGAAACGTGGCGAGTGCGCAGATCTGGTCGCCTATTGTCACAGTCTCGGCAGAGACGACACAATCGAGTTCGTTGCCGTTCTTGCTGGCAAGACAGGCCTCCAACTTGGAAACGTGACCGGATTGCTCAATCTCACGTTCGAACTGACTTTGAGCTTCTGGCCGTGCCCAAAGCCGCATTTCACCGAGGCTTCGACCAATCAGTTCGGCGCTGGTGTGCCCGAACTGAGCGACAAATGCTTCGTTGACCATGAGGAACGTATGGCCATCCATCCTCAGCAGCGCCGTCGGCACCGGGGAGAGCTGAAACGACTTGGCAAACCGCTCTTCACTCTGGCGCAACGCGGACTCGGCCTTGGCACGCGCATCCAGGTCGGCGAACGTAAAGAGCATACAAGCGTCGTCGCCGATTTCGATTGGCTGGCCGGCCAGAATCACGAGTTTCGATCCACCCGAGCGCAGCGGAAGCTGCACCTCCGTTTGTGGAATCGTCCTGCCCTCGGCGAGGCGCTCCTGAATCGTCTCGGCTTTCTCGACCCCGTTCAGTAGGCCGACCTCCGCGAGCGAGCGGCCGAAAACGTCGTCGCGCGCATACCCCAACATATCCAGGAAACCCTGGTTGACCTTGACGAGGATTTGGTCCGCCAGCCGACAGATGAAGGCCGGGGCAGGATTGGCGTTGAAGGTACGCTCGAAGCGGGCCTCTGCGGCATAGCGCTCGGTCACATCGGCGATCACCAGCACCAGGCAATCGGGGTTTCCCTTGGTGTCAGTAATGACGAGACTTCGTATCTGATGCACCCACTCCGTATCGTTGCTGGCCCGAGGGGCGACGGCGACGACAACATCGACAAATGTCTCTCCTGCGACAACCCGTTCGGCAGGATATTTGCGTTTGCCAAGCAGGTGATTGTTGCGGTACCGCAGCACGAAGTTCTTGCGGTACTCGTCGACGGACGTCCCGAGCTGGGCGAGCTCTTCCACACCATGCATCTTCAGGGCGGATTCGTTCGCCCAGGTAATGGTCTGGTCCGGCTCGATAAGGATCACGCCTTCACTCAGGCCGGCAATGATTTTCTGAAGCTGCGAACGATCGATCGTATGCGTCAAGATCCGTTCTCGACAGTATGGTTGAACGACGGACCGACAATCACGACGCTTCACAGCGAACCAAGCATGCCCGCAAGCTCACCCCGTGTCGCCTTCCGGCGGAAACCCTTGGACCGCTAAGCGTTGCGACAACCCTCTCCAAGACGGTCCCAGGAATCGACTTTTGCAACAGGAGTCCCGGACCGTTTGTTGGACATCGATAGGCCTTGAGGCGTGATGTGGGGAAGACATTCGATCCCGTTACAATCTCGTTCGGTCGTTTTGGTTCCACCCTGCCCGAAGGGCCTCAATCCCTCCGAAGCGATCGCCGAGCTCAAGTTCAAGATGGTCGAACGCCAGATCTGATTGCCGGCGCCCGGCCGCAGCGGAAGCTGCGGCCGCATTTGCCTCGCGCGGCAGCCGACCTCACCACGTGATCAACGGAGCACGATGCAGCCACGCATCGTTGCCGACCTGATCGAGGACGAAGCTCGCGACGTCGGTGCGGGCGATCGTTCCGCCATGGAAGCCGGATAGGTCCGTGAGCGCGCGCACCGGCTGTCCGCCCGGCTTGTTGCTGAGAACGGACGGACGGACCAGCACCCAGTCCAGGCCGCTATCCCTGACGATCGCCTCCTGGCGATTCTTGTTCGCGTACACCTTGCGGAGCAGCAGCGGGTAGATGACGTTGTCGAACACGAATCCGCCATGTCCCCTGCTGTCGCCGGCGCCCATGCCGGTGATGCAGACGAGTCGCGAGACCCGTTCGGCCTTCATCGCGGCGACGAGCGCGCGCGTCGCGGTCGAGAGCAACGTGACTTCGCGGAACGGACTCGCCGGAGTACCGAGCGCGCTGATCACGGCGTCCTGGCCTTTCAGGGCCTGACGCAGGGCTCGCTCGTCGCGGGCATCGCCGGCGACGATTTTGACGCCTTCAAGATTGCCCGCCTTCTCGGGCGAGCGAGCAAGGACGGTGACGTCGTGTCCGCGCGCCAGGGCTTGCGCGACGATCGCGCGGCCCGTGCCGCCGGTCCCGCCGAGAACCAGTATCCGCGCCGCTGCCGGTCGGGTGGCGCTGCCTTGAGAATTGCTCATGAGAGTCTCCTTGAATGAAGCGGGAGGCCTCGTCAGGAGACCGTCCCATCGTTGCTGTTTCCGGTGATGTTCAGAGCTTGTCCTCCGCGAGCAGTTCGCGGATGCGCTTCAGCGTGGACAGCAGTGCCGCCTTGTAGCCCTTGTCGCTGTCGAACTGCCTCTGCTCGGCCTGCTCTTCGGAGCCATTCGGCTGCTTGCCGCGCAAGCCGGTGTAGCAATAGAACTTCAATTGCAGCGCACCGGCATCGTCGACGAAGAGTTCGTTGACGATGGCACCTTCGCGCGGACCAATGGCCTGGAAGAAGGTCACTTTGTTCTCCGGCTCGAAGGTAATGATCTCGCGGAGATCGTCGCCTGCGATGGCGGCTTCGCGCACGATGTGCGTCGCGCTCTCCTCCACGACTTCGCAGCGGGTGCAGAGATTCGGCGGCAGGAACTGCCTGGCATCGCGGGCCTTGAGAACGAGACCCTTCCAGGCTTGCGCGCGGGTCAGCGGTCTTTCGCCTTCCGGATTCACCGGGACGGTGGCGGTCGAGTAGATCATGGTCGTATTCCGTGGTCTGCGGGTTCGGGTGGGACCGCTGCGCTCAGGCAGCGGCCGTGATCTCGGCGACGAAGTCGCGGTAGGTGCGCAGCGGACGGCCGAGCAAGGTGGTCAGGCGCTCGACGTCGCCGGCACCGGGGAGCATTCCGTCGGTGAGGAAGCGCTCGCCCATCAGCCGCATGTCGAATGCCATCCAGCTCGGCATGAACTGCCGGAGGTTCTTCTCGAAGCCGGCGGTGTCGGCACCGGGATAGGCGATCGTGCGGCCCAACACCTCCGACCAGACGGCAGCGGCCTTGGCGCCGGTCAGCGTATCCGGACCGACCAGATTGATCCGGACCAGCGGCAGCGGCGTCGCGGAGGTTTCGCGGCGGACGAGTTCGATGGCGGCGATCTCGCCGATGTCGCGCGCGTCGATCATGGCGAGACCCTTGTCGCCGATCGGCATCGGATAGATGCCGTAGCCAGCCACCACGTCCTTGATCGTGTGCTCGTTGTTCATGAAGTAGGCGGGACGCAGGATGGTGGCCGCAAAGCCCATCGCCTCGATCATCCGCTCGACGCCGAACTTGCCGGCGAAGTGCGGCACGTTCACGTAGACGTCGCTGTGGATCACCGAGAGATAGACCAGCCGTTCGACGCCAGCCTCGCGCGCCAGGTTGAGCGCGATCAGCGCCTGGGTGAATTCGTCGGGCACCACGGCGTTGAGCAGGAACAGGGTCGAGACACCGGAGAATGCGCTGCGCAGCGAATCGACATCCAGCAGATCGCCCTTCACGGCGGTCACGCCTGCCGGGAAGTCGACCTTCGCCGGATCACGGACGAGGGCGCGGACCTCGGCGCCGCGCTTGACGAGCTGTTCGACGACGTTGCGGCCGACGGTGCCGGTGGCACCGGTAACGAGGATGGTCATTGGGATCACTCCGTTTTGGGATGGTTGGTAGACATCCCGAAACTAGTGATCCACTGATGGATCGATAGATGTTATATTTAGACAGCGTGTCCCATTGGTGGAACATATGGATCTACTTGCCCTCGCCGATTTCAACCTGGTCGCCCGCCATGGCGGGTTCGGCCGCGCCGCCCGGGCGTCCGGCCGCCCTAAGGCCACGCTCTCCCGCCGGGTTTCCGAGCTGGAGAGCGGCCTCGACTTGCGCCTGTTCGAGCGCGGCGCCCGCACGCTGAAACTCACCCAGGAGGGACGTGCGCTTTACGAACGGACCGGCGCGCTGCTCGCGGAGCTCGACGAGACGGCCGCTGCGATCTCATCCGGAGCCGACAAGCCGCGTGGCAGACTGCGGATCAGCGCGCCTCTCCTGTTCTCGCAGACCGCGATGGGGAAACTCGCCGCCGCATTCGCGCTGAAATATCCGGAGGTCCGGCTCGAGGTCACGACCGAGGACCGTTCGGTTGACATGATCGAGGAAGGCTACGACCTGGTGATCAGGGTCAACCCGGATCCTGACGAGACGCTGGTCGGTCGGGTCCTGATGCGCGACCGACTTGTGGTGGTGGCGAACCCGACCCTGCCTCGTCCGAAGGGCGATAATGCCGCACCGACCGTGGTGCGTGGCGCGAGCGATCAAGGCTCCGACTGGGACATGACGGCGCAGGGCCGGACCGATCGGATCAAGACCGATCCGGTGCTGCGCCTGTCCTCGCTCATCATGATCCGCGACGCGGTTCGCGCAGGCGTCGGGGCCGCGCGACTTCCCATTTCGCTTGTGAGCCGCGATCTGGCAGCCGGCAAGCTCGTCCATTGGGGCGATGTCGACGGACCCGACATCGTTCTCTGGGCGCTCTATCCGTCGCGGAGATTGCTCAGCGCGCGCGTAGCCGCCTTTCTCGATTGTCTCAAGGAAGCGTTTCCCTCCGGGACCCCCGAGGAACTTGCATCATTCATCGACTGAGCGGCGGCAGGTTCAACCACCAGCCGCCCCCGGCCGGATCAGGATATCGGCGCCGACCGCATCGATGCCCGGCTTGCGGAGGTCGAGCACGACGTCGACGATGCTGTGATCCTCCGGATCCATCGCCACGGTGAAGCCGAGATCGCGGCACATCCCGATCATCGTGGTGTTCTCGGTCAGCACCTGGCCGGACAGGCGCTTCAACCCTTCCGACCGCGCATAGTGGATCAGGAGCTGCATCAGCGCCCAGCCGAGCCCTTTGCCCTTGAGATCGGACTGCAGCAGGATCGCGTATTCGGCGTTCTCGTACAGCGAGTCCGAATGCAGCCGGACCGCGCCCATCATCTCGCCGGTGGTTGGATCGAGCGCCACGAATGCCATCGCGCGCGCATAGTCGAGCTGGGTGAGCCGCGCGATGAAGGCGTGCGAGAATTCCTTCATCGCATGGAAGAAGCGCAGCCTGAGGTCCTCGGCACTCACGCGCTTGAAGAAGCCATCGACCATCGGCTCGTCCTCCGGCCGCATCGGGCGCACGGTGACGCGCGAGCCGTCACGTAACGCGAGCTCGCCCTCCCATTGCGACGGATAGGGCCTGACCGCGAGCCGCGTGTGGCCGGCGAACAGCCGCGTGGGCTTGCGGATCGCGACCCGCGCATCGAGCGCGAGCACGCCGGTCTCGTCCGCCAGCATCGGATTGATATCGAGCCCGGCGACCTCGGGAATGTCGGCGGCCATCTGCGCGAGCTTGACCAAAGTGAGCGGTACCACATCGGCCGGGACCGCCGGGATATCGCCATAGCCGCCGAGCAGCCGCGAGACGCGGGTCCGTCCGACCAGCTCACGGGCGAGATTCATGTCGAGCGGCGGCAGCGCCAGCGCCTTGTCGTTGATCACCTCGACCGCGGGACCGCCGCGGCCGAACACGATCACCGGACCGAAGGTCGGATCGTCGGCGATACCGAGGATCAGTTCGCGCGCCGCGCGCCGCACGATCATCGGCTGGATCGTCACACCTCGCAGGATGGCGTCCGGCCGTGCGCTTCGTGCGCGGTCCATGACCGTCCTGGCGGCCTCGATGACGCTGTCTTTGGTCCGCAAATCGAGAATCACGCCGCCGACATCGGATGCGTGCCTGATGTCACGCGAGAACACCCTGACCACGATCGCATGCCCCTCGGCCAGGAACGGCGCCGCCTTCTCGGCAGCGTCCTCGGCACTGTCGGCGACGAGCGTCGTTACGATCGGAATGCGATAGGCCTCGAACAGGGCGACGATCTCGGCCGGGTCGAGCCATGCCCGTCCCTCGGACAACGCGTTCACGACCACGTGCCGTGCCGCCGCCGTCTCCGGCGTGAACACCGACGCGACGCCCGGCGGGGTCGCGGCGAGCGCGGTGGAGGCCTCGCGATAGCGCACCAGATACATGAAGGCGCGCACCGCATCGTCCTCGGTCGGGAAATGTGGAATCCGCGCCGCCTCGAAGATCGCGCCGGTGCGCTCGTCGGCGCCGACCCATGCCGCGAGCACCAGGGCGGCGACCGCGCTGCGCTTCGACCTGCGCTCACGCACGCATTGCGCCACCGCCTCGGCGATGCCCTCGGCCGGCGCCACCGCGGTTTCCACGTTCGCGACCAGCACCGCATCGCAATTGGCGTCATCGAGCAGCGCGTTGAGCGCCACCACGTAGCGGGCGGCATCGGCATCGCCGGCGATGTCGACGGGATTGGCGCATGACCAGCCCGACGGCAGCATCCTGTCGAGCCGCTCGATGGTCTCCGCCGTCAAGGTCGCGGGAACGCCGCCGAGCTCGGCCAGCCGGTCGGTCGCGAGGATGCCGAGCCCGCCGCCATTGGTCAGGATCGCCAGCCGGTTGCCGCGCGGCACGAAGCCGCGGCCGAGCAGCTTGGCGCAATCGAACAACTGGCGGAGGTCGTAGACGCGCAGCATGCCGGCGCGGCGGAACGCGGCGTCATAGACCGCGTCGGAGCCGGCCAGCGCCCCGGTATGGGTCGCAGCGGCGATTGCACCCTGCGCCATCCGGCCGGACTTGACGATGATGACCGGCTTCAGCCGCGCCGCGGCGCGCGCCGCCGACATGAACTTGCGCGCATCCTTGACCGCCTCGAGGTAGATCAGGATCGCGCTGGTGTGGTCGTCGAGCGCGAAATAATCCAAGAGGTCGGCGACGTCGACGTCGAGCTGGTCGCCGATCGAGGCAATGCCGGAGAAGCCGAGCCGCCGCTCCGCCGCCCACTCGATCATCGCCGATGCGACCGCGCCGGACTGCGAGATCAACGCGACATGTCCGTCGGACGGCTGGTGCGAGGCGAAACTCGCATTGAGCTTGGCGCGCGGCACCATGACGCCGAGGCAGTTCGGCCCGAACAGGCGCATGCCGTGCCGCCGCGCGGTCTGCCCCGCGATCTCCGCAAGCGAACCCGCGCCGTAGCCGAGACCAGCCGACAGGATCGCCGCGCCGGCAACGCCGGCCAAGCCCGCCTCCGCCACGATCTCCGGAACCGCCGCCGCCGGCGCGCTGATAACGACAAGATCCGGAACGAATGGCAGCGATTTCAGGTCCGGAACGGTCGGCACGCCGTCGACATCGGCATACTGCCGGTTGACGACGCCGACCTTGCCGGCAAAGCCGCTCGCTTTGATGTTTCGCAGCACCGCCGCTCCGAGCGACGACGGCCGCGGGCTGCCGCCGACCACCGCGATGCTTCGAGGCGAAAAGAGCCGCTCCAGGCCGTAGGTCGACATTGCGTGATCTCGCAGGGAACCCGTGGACGCGCGTGAGGCGCCCCCGGATGAACTCTACTTCGTCGCTCGGCCTGTTGCACGCATCGCTGCCGCAACGGCCCCTTCAATGAAGGCCGAGCGCCTGCGCCAGGTTGAAGGTCAGGAAGCTCGCGGCATAGGCCAGCGTGAGCATGTAGATGAACGTCACCACCATCCACTTCGCGCCGCCGGTCTCGCGGCGGATTACCGCCAATGTCGAGGCGCATTGCGGGGCGAAGATGTACCAGACCAGCAGCGACAGCGCGGTCGCCAACGTCCATTTCTGCGCCAGCACCTGGCCGATCTGGTCGGCGGCTTCCTTGCCGCCCTCGATCGAATAGACGGTGCCGAGCGCGGCGACCGCGACCTCGCGCGCCGCCATGCCCGGGATCAGCGCCACCGCGATCTGCCAGTTGAAGCCGATCGGCCGCAGCAGCGGCTCGAGCGCATGACCGATCATCGCGGCGAAGCTGTAGTTGATCGCCGGCCCCTCGGCGCCGGTGGGCGCCTGCGGGAACGAGGCCAGGAACCAGATCAGCACCATCATCGAGAGGATCGTGGTGCCGGCGCGATACAGGAACATCTTGGCGCGGTTGAACACGCCGATCGCGATGCTGCGCAGCCGCGGCATCTTGTAGTCGGGCAACTCCAGCATGAACGGCGCCGGCGCATGGTCGCGCCACAGGAAGAATTTCGCGACCGCCGAGACCGTCAGCGCGCTGGTGATGCCGGCGGCATAGAGGCCGAACATCACGAGCCCCTGCAGATTGACGAACCCCCAGAGCGTGGTCGCCGGAACGAAGGCCGAGATGATCAGCGTGTAGACCGGAATTCGCGCCGAACAGGTCATCAGCGGCGCGATCAGGATCGTGGTCAGGCGGTCGCGGCGGTTGTCGATCACCCGCGTCGCCATGATGCCGGGAATGGCGCAGGCGAAGCTCGACAGCAGCGGAATGAAGGCCCGGCCATGCAGCCCGGCGCCGCCCATGATGCGGTCCATCAGGAACGCGGCGCGCGCCATATAGCCGAAATCTTCCAGCAGCAGGATGAACAGGAAGATGATGATGATCTGCGGCAGGAACACGATGACGCTGCCGACGCCCGAGATCAGGCCGTTCTGCAGGAAGCTCTGCAACAGGCCCCAGCTCGCGGGCAGCAGGTCGTGGATCAGTTGCCCGAGCGCGGCAAAGCCGTCCGACAGCAGCTCCATCGCCGGCTGCGCCCAGGTGAACACCGCCTGGAACATCACGAACAGGATCACGGCCAGGATCACGAGACCCCAGACCGGATGCAGCACGACCGAATCGATCCGGTTGGTCAGCGTGTCGGGCTTGGTCGGCAGCGTCACCGCCGCGGCAATGATGCGGTCGGCCTCGCGCTGGGCGGCCTTGAGATCGGCGATCGTCGGCGTCGTCCATTCGCTGGCCGCGGCCTGGTGCGACGTTGCCAGGAATTCGTCGGTCCGCTTCAGGAGCTCGTCGACGCCGCCCTTGCGGACCGCGACGGCGGTCACGATCGGCAGGCCGAGCTCCTGCGACATGCGATCGAGATCGATCGTCACGCCGCGGCGCTTCGCAATGTCGATCATGTTGAGCACGAGCATCATCGGCCGGCCGACACGCTTCAATTCGAGCACCAGGCGCAAGGTCAGCCGCAGATTGGTGGCGTCCGCGACGCAGAGCACGAGATCGGGCACCGCCTCGCCGTCGAAACGACCGAGCACGATGTCGCGGGTGATCTCTTCGTCCGGGCTGCGGCCGCGCAGCGAATAGGTGCCGGGCAAGTCGAGCACCGTCACGCTGCGGCCCTCCGGCGTGACGAAGCCGCCGGATTTGCGCTCGACCGTGACGCCGGGATAATTGGCGACTTTCTGGGTGCTGCCGGTCAGCCGGTTGAACAGCGAGGTCTTGCCGGTGTTCGGCGCACCGACCAGCGCCAGTCGCAGGGATGCAGTGGTCATTCGACGATCACAGCCATGGCTTCGCTCCGGCGCAGCGCGATCGTGATGTTGTCGACGCGTACCGCGATCGGATCCCGCCGGATCGTGCCCTCATGCAGGATTTCCACGCGCGCGCCCTCGACAAATCCCATCTCCACCAGGCGCTGCTCCAGCTCCTGCGGAGAGAGCGATGAACCCGTCACGAGCGCATCGAGCCTGATGATCTTTCCGACAAAACCGCGATCCGCATGTCCGAGCCGGGTGTCCTGAACATTAACCTGGGAAGTGCCTGGATCGCCTGTCATGCGGCCTGTTTTTCAGCAGGTAGTCGCAGGGTCAAGCATTTGCCCGTGAGAGGTTTTAGAACTCCTAAAAACAGCCCCTGCGATCGTCATCCCGGCCGGATTTCCGCTTGACCGCCGCGCTCCAGCTAACGAGGTCGTGATCCCTCCGGGCGGCGGCCTCGGGGCCGGCACGCGGGCCAACGGACATTCGGCTCCCACGCGGGCGGGATCGCCGTCCGCGCCGGGCCCGAATATCAACCGGCGGCCGGCCGATCGCCCCTAACCGCCTTTCGCTGCCCGCGGACGTTGGATGAGCCTCCGGGGCGGGGATTTGCTTCCTCCGGCACAATGGTTTGCGTTAAGCTCCGCAAGGAGCCGGAGCGCCCGTGCCGACCGCACAACGCAATTCGCTGATACTGCTGCGATGGATGATGGCCGCCTCGCTGGCCCTTCCGCTGGCGCTGTTCCTGTTCGCTTCGGCGATGTCCCGGGTTTCAAACAGCGACGCCGCCGACCAGGAAATCCAGCGGACCCTCGACGTCACCCATGAACACGCGCTCAAGGTGTTCGAGACCATCGACCGCAGCCTGGGCGAGATCACCGAGGTCGTCCGCGGGATGAGCGACGCCGACATCGCCGCGCGCGAGAAGAGCCTGCACGAGCGGCTGCGCCAGGTCGCCGATACGCTTCCCCAGGTGAAATCGATCTGGGTGTTCGATGCCAGCGGCCATGCCCTGGTCAACAGCCTGGTCGAGCCGGCCCCCGACGTCGATTTCTCGGATCGGGACTACTTCCGGATCCATGCCGAGCGCGACATCGGCACCTTTATCGGCGAGGTGCTGACCCCGCGGCCGCCCTATCAGGGCGCGCGGTTCTTCAGCGTCGGCCGGCGCCGCAGCAACGCGGATGGCAGCTTTGCCGGCGTGATCCAGGCTTCGGTGCTTCCGGAGTATTTCGAGAACTTCTATGCGCGGATCGGCCGGGAGCCCGGCAGCTTCCTGGCTCTGATCCGGACCGATGGCGCGGTGCTGGCGCATTTCCCCGTCGTCGACCACGACGTCAGATTCGAGCCGAGCGGGCCGCTCGGACAGCAGATGGCCGCCAATCCGCTGGCCGGCACCATGACGATCCGCTCCCCCGTCGACGGTATCGAGCGGCGCATGCGCTATGAGCGGCTGTCCGAATACCCGATCTATGTCAGCGCCGGTCTCGAAACCTCGGCGATCCGGGCGCGCTGGATCAACACCATGGCCCAGCACCTGATCTTCGGCATCCCGGCCACCGCGCTGCTGTTCGGCCTGCTGGCGCTGGCCTACCAGCGAACCGAGCGGCTGGAGGAGGAGGCCAACCGGCGGATCGAGGCCGAGGATGCGCTGCGGCACGGCCAGCGGCTCGAAGCGCTCGGGCAACTCACCGGCGGCGTCGCGCACGACTTCAACAATCTGCTCACCGTGATCCGCGCATCGGTCGACATGTTGCGGCGGCCGGACCTGCCGGAGCCGCGACGGCAGCGCTACATCGATGCGATCTCCAACACGGTGAACCGCGCCGCCAAGCTGACCAACCAGCTGCTGGCGTTCGCGCGCCGGCAGACCCTCAAGCCCGAAGTGTTCGACGCCTGCCAGAACGTCCGCACCCTGAGCGAGATGATCGCCACCCTGATCGGTTCGCGCATCGAGATCACGGCGCAGGTGCCCGATAAGACCTGCCTCGTCAACGCCGATGCCGGCCAGTTCGAGACCGCCATCATCAATATGGCGGTGAATGCGCGCGACGCGATGGATGGCGTCGGCCGGCTCACGATCGCGGTCCGCGCCGTGGACGATCTGCCGCCCGGGACGAGCATGCCGCCGAGTCCGCACGGCTATGTCGCGGTGTCGGTGGCCGATACCGGCGTCGGAATTCCGCAGGAGCTGTTCGGCCGGATCTTCGAGCCGTTTTACACCACCAAGGAGGTCGGTCACGGCACCGGTCTCGGCCTGTCGCAGGTGTTCGGCTTCGCCAAGCAATCCGGCGGCGAGGTCACCGTCAGCAGCGAGATCGGCAAGGGCTCGACATTCACGCTGTATCTGCCGCGCGTGGTCGGCAGGCACAACGCGCAATCGCCGCTCACCGAGGATGCGCCTCCGGTCGATCCGACCAATGCGTCGGTCCTGATCGTCGAGGACAACGCCGAGGTCGGAAAGTTCGCCGCCGACACGCTGACCCAGCTCGGTTGCACCTGTGTTTTGGTGGAGAACGCCACCCACGCGCTGGAAGAGCTGGCCGTCGACCCCGGCAGGTTCGACCTCGTGTTCACCGATGTCGTGATGCCGGGCATGAGCGGCATCGAACTTGCGGAGGAGATTCGCCGGCAGCGGCTCGATCTGCCGATCGTGCTCGCCTCCGGCTACAGCCAGGTGTTGTCGCAGCAGGGCAGCGGCGGCTTCGAGCTGCTGCAGAAGCCCTATTCGGCCGAGCAACTGGCACGCGTGCTACACAAGGCCGCGCGCTCGCGCCGGCTACGGCGGGATCAGGCGCCGGCGGGGTGAAGTGAATCGCGTGCGCGTGCCACACATTCGCTGTCGTCCTGGCAAACCCATAGCCACCGGCTTCGGTCGTGGGAGAGACCATCGGCGGCTAGAGCAGCCCCCGGATTGCGCTTCACTTCATCCGGGCCACATCTTCACTTCCACTTTTCAAGGAAGGGTGAAACGAAAACGCGGACAGAGATTCGCCGCAACAAGGGAGGCTCGCGATGATCGACCATATCGGCTTTTCGGTCTCTGACTACGAACGCGCGAAGGCGTTCTACCAGGCGGCGCTGGCGCCGCTTGATTACGGCCTGATCATGGAAGTGCCCGCGGAAGTAACCGGGCACGCGCCGACGGCAGGCTTCGGCGCCAACGGCAAGCCGGATTTCTGGATCGGCGGCGAAGGCGCGATGAACAAGCCGGTGCATATCGCCATCACCGCCAAGGACCGCGCCACCGTCGACGCCTTTTACAAGACCGCGATGGCGGCCGGCGGCCGCGACAACGGCGCGCCGGGCATTCGCGCGCATTATCACCCGACCTATTACGGGGCCTTCGTGCTCGATCCCGACGGCCACAACATCGAGGCGGTCTGCCACACGCCCGAATAGCGGCCGGACGAATTGGCCGGGCAACGCCGAATCAACAGCGCGCGGGCCGTCCGGACCATCCTGCATGCGACCTGCGACAGATCGACCCGCCCGGCGATCGATCACGCGCGCGCCTCAGTTCCACATCGATTGCGAGTGTGTCGAAGCGTTTCTTCTGAATGTCTAGTGAACAAAGCCACATGCAACCCGTTATAATGTCGAAATAAACTTCGCCGATGATTCGGCACTCGCCACAATCCGGCCTAACGGCTGGCAATTCATCGTCCTGCCGAATTGTTCGGTTCTGACTTTCCTTCCTGCCCAGACTTTCCGCCGGGGACTCCAAGATCATGACAAAGCTTCGTCTCGTGCTGCTTGCCACGACTGCGCTGACGGTGATGCAGTTCGCCACCTCAGCGTCGCACGCACAAAATTCGCCGCTGGTCGTCGCACAGGCGCAGCAGAAGGAAGAACTCGGACCAGACGGAAAGCCGAAGCCGCACCCGGCGCCCGGCGCTCCTGCACATCCGGCACCGCCGGCCGCAGCGCCACATCCGCAAGCGCCACCGCCAGCTGCCGCGCCACCCGCGCATCCGGCTCCGCCGCCGGCCGCAGCACCTGCACGGCCGGAGCCGCCGGCCGCAAGGCCGGCCCCGCCCGCAGCGCCGGCGCGGCCCGAACCGCCTGCCGCAGCGCCTCCAAAGCCGACGCCGCCTCCTGCGGCCGCACCGCATCCGGCGCCGCCCCCGGCTCCCGCACGGCCTGAACCGCCGGCCGCGCATCCGGTCACGCCGCCGGCCGCGGCACCTGCACGACCCGAACCGCCGGCCGCAAAGCCGGCGCCATTGCCCGCGCCTGCACGGCCGGAGCCGCCCGCGGCTGCTCCCGCGAAGCCTGTGACGCCGCCGCCGGCAGCGGCGCCCGCACATCCGACGCCGACGCCGCCACCCGCGGCAGCACCGCAGCGGCCGGGCACGCCGCCGACGCCAGTGCCTGGAGCCACTCCGGCCGCACCGGGTGCGGCGCATACGCCGCCGACACCCGCGCCAGGCGCCGCTCCAGCGGGACGCCCCGGCACGCCGTCCGCGACACCGACACCGGGAGCGGCAACACCAGCTCCGGGAGCTGCGACACCGGCGCCGGCCGAACGCCTCCGCGGAGAACGTCCCGGCGGCGAACGCCCTGCTGGCGAACGTCCTGCCGGCGAACGTCCCGGCGGAGCCAAGCAACCTCCGGGCACGCCGCCCGCGACCACCTCTCCGGCAACGCCCGCGCCTTCGGCGACGACGCCTCCGGCAGCAGGCGCGCCGGCGCGACCGGGCACCTCGCCCGCCGCGACCCCACCCGGCGCGACCACACCCACTCCGACGCCACCCGCTGCGACGCCGGCTCCGGGCCAGCAGGGACGTCCAGCCACACCGCCCGGAACGCCGGCGGCCCCTGGAGCGGCAATGGGTGCCCCTGGTGCGGCACCGGCTCCGGCTCAACAGGCACGCCCGGGTGCTGCGCCCGGCGTATCGCCCGCCCAAGGCGCCGCCATGGGCGCACCGGCACCGTCGGTCGTCCCCGGCTCGGCAGCCGCAACGCCGCCGCCCGGCCAGGCGCAATACGCCCCGCCGACGGTTGCGCCGGCATTCCGGGCTGCGCCCGCCGTTGCAGCGCCACTGCCGCCACCGCCGCGCCATGACAATATCACCCCGCTCGCCATCGGCGCTGCGGTCGGTGCGGGCGTGGTGGCCGGCGCCATCCTCGGCGGGAGTATCGCCGATCTGCGCGGCCAGCGGCAGGAAGTGGTCGAAGACGGCCGCACCATCTACACCGAGCCGGACCGGGTCATCATCCGCGACCCGAGCGGACAGGCCTATGTTCGTGGCGACGACGTCTATCGCTTCCGCTACGGCGCGCGTGACATCCGCACCGAGACGATCGGCGGCGAGACCCGGACCATCGTGATTCGTCCCGACGGCAGCGAGATCATCACCGTGGTCGGGTCCGATGGCCAGATGCTGCGCCGAATCCGCCGGGATCCCGGCGGGCGCGAGATCGTCATCATCGACAACACCTATCGCGATCCGCGTGCGGTCGGTGGCTTCTATGTCGACGTGCCGCCGCCGGTGGTCAACATTCCCTATGATCGCTACATCGTCGACGCTCAGGAAGCGTCGCCCGACGTGATCTACGAGACCATGGAGGCACCGCCGGTGCAGCGGATCGAGCGACGCTATTCGCTCGACGAGATCCGCTACAGCCCCAATGTCCGCATGCAGATGCCGAGCATCGACGTCAACACGATCAACTTCGACTCTGGATCGTGGACCATCCCACCCGACCAGGCGGCGAGGCTGCAGGTGATTGCCGACGGCCTCAACCGGGCCATCCAGCGCAATCCGCGCGAGGTGTTCCTGATCGAAGGCCATACGGACGCAACCGGCAACGACACCGACAATCTGTCGCTGTCCGACCGCCGCGCGCAGTCTGCCGCCGAATTGCTGACGCAGCAGTTCGGCGTGCCGGCCGAGAACCTGACTTCGCAGGGTTACGGCTCGCAATATCTGAAGGAGCAGACCGACGGACCGAGCCGCATCAACCGGCGCGTCACCGTCCGCCGCATCACCCCGCTGCTCACCGGCGCCTCCGCCGCTCCGCGCTGAGACGGCGAGACATCACGAGACCAAATGGCCGGGAGCAATCCCGGCCATTCTTGTTTTTGCGGAGTAACGATGGCTTGGCCCTCCCCGTCATTGCGCGCGGAGCGAAGCCCGTCATCCAGGACCGGGTGGCTCCTCGCAATGACGGCGAATTTATTTCCCCGCGCCCAGCCCCAGCGCCTCGACCATCACGCGAAACACCTCGGTGTTGTCCATCGAGCCGTGGACGCGCTCGCTGCCCGGCCCGGTGGCGGTGAGGATGACATCCTCGCCGGAATGCACGCTGGCACCGATCATCGCCGGCAGATTGCCGAAGCGCAGCACGACGCCGGGAACGTCCTTGTATTTGTCGTTGGCCTTGAAGGTGTCGGGCGCATCGCCCTTCACGGTCGGCTCGTTCGGATCGTCGAGCTTGGGACGGAACGTCTCGTAATGGTCGGGCAGGCTGGCCGAGAAGATCGCGAGCCGCCTGGAGACATCGACACGGGACGGATAACCCTCGGCATCGGGCGCCGGGTAGTTCGGAAAGCCGGCCTTCTCGTAGACGCCGACGCGCTCGCGCAGCGGTACGTTGGGCACGGCCGCCATGTCGTCGTTGATGGTGCCGACCAGGCTGTTCGGATGGTTGTGGTCGGCCACGACCAGGATCAGCGTATCGTCGCCACGCGCCTTGGCCCAGTCCTTGGCCAATCGCACCGCATTGTCGAGCATGATGGTGTCGTAGACCGCACGCTCCATGTCGAGCAGATGGGCGTATTTGTCGATCAGGCCGGACTCGACCATCAGGAAGAAGCCGGATTCGTGCTTCGACAGGATTGTGAGCGCGGCCTGGACCTGCGCGGTCAGGTCGGGTTGCTCGGGGAATTTTTTGACGCCGCCGCCCTTGAGGAACTTGCGGTCGAGCGCGCCGTCCATGTTGCCGGTCGCGAATAGACCGAGGAGTTTGCGGGTGTCCGGCTTGGCTGCGAGCGCATTCAGCTCGCTTGCCGTGGTCGCAAGCGGATAGCCGGCGTCGCGGAAGCGCGCGAGATAATCGATATCGTCCTTGCGTTTCGATCCCGCCGCGGACTGCGGCAGGAAGTTCGCGGAGCCGCCGCCCATCAGCACGTCGGGTTTGGCGTCGAAATATTGCGCGACGATCGCGTCATAGGCAGCGCGGCGGCGGGTATGCGCGAGCATCGCGGCCGGCGTGGCATCCTCGACTTCGGTGTTGGTGACGATACCGATGGCGAGGCCCGCCCGGCGCTTGGCCAGGCTCGCGATGGTCTCGACCCGGGGATCATCGAGCGGATCGGGCGTGCGATCGGCGTAGACGCCGAGCGCGTTGACCGCGGCCTTGTGGCCGGTGGCGTAGGCACTCGCGGCATTCGCGGAATCGGTGATGATCGAATCCGAGCCCGCGGTCGCGACCAGCGCCATCTGCGGCATGTCGTCGATCGCGAGCTTGCCGCGGCTCTTGCCTTCCGCAATTCCCTTGGAGAGGATTCGCGCGGCGACGCGGTGTGCCGGGGACATCCCGTCGCCGATGAACAAGATCACGTTCTTCGCCTTGCGCGGTCCGCTGTCGTAGACGGTCCAGGTCACGGTGCGGCTCTGCGTGCCGTCGCTGACTTCGACGGTCATCGGGCCGGCGTTGTCGAGCGAGACATCACGGAGCAGCAAGGCCGACTGGTCCTTGCCGGCTTCGCGCGCGGTGAAGATGCCGCTCTGGCCGAACACCGCGGCATAGTCCGCGCCGTTCAGCGTCACCTTCAACCTGGCCTGATCGACGACGCCGGCAAGCTCGACCTTGAAGTCGAATTTCGCGCCGACGAGAATATCCGCACGATCGATCGGATAGATGGTCTGGGCGAGCGCGGCCGTAGCCGACAACAATAGCGTGACCGCCACGCCAGCGACTGACTTGATCATGATCGATGCTCCGCCCCTTGCGTACACTGCGCGTCGGGGGCGGAGGCTAATGGTGGCGGATGACGCCGCAATGAGGCGGCGGCGGGACCTATTGCCGCAACGGCGGGCGGCGGGTCAGCGCGCCATCTGCTGCGGATCGTAGAAGAAGCGCTCCTCGACCAATTCCTCGCCGCGCCAGGTCTGCCAGGCGACCTCCTCCATGCTGCGGACCTTGCCGTCCTTAGCCGTGAATTCAAACCGCCAGCAGATCGCCGAATGGTCGCCGTCGAGCAGCAACGGCCCGAGCCGCGTGGTCTTGACACCGGAGACCGCGGCCAGCACCGCCGCCTCGCGCGCCGCCAGCGCCTCGCGGCCGACGCGCCATTCGCCGTCATTCTCCTGGGTGCGGGCATCGGCGGAGTAGAAGTTCCTGATGGCGCCGACATGGTCGTTGGCTTCGACCGTGTCCGCGAAGGCTTGCAGCGTCTTGAGGGAAGGCATGGCACTCTCCATTTACCGACTATTGGTCGGTAAATACCGACTGATAGTCTGTAAGTCAACTGGCGTCGCTGCGGAACCTGGGCTAGACATGCGTGATGGCAACCCAGGCCGAACGGCGCGAGAAGACCAGAGCCTCGATCGTCAAGGCGGCGCGCCGCATCTTTGGCGAGCGCGGCTTTGCGGCCGCGACGATGGACGACATCGCAAGCGGCGCGCGGGTTGCAAAGGGCGCGGTCTATCATCACTTCGCGACCAAGGAGGCGGTGTTCGAGGCGGTGTTCGAGCAGGTGTCGATCGACCTCGTCGCCGATCTCGACCGCATCTCGCGCGCCGAGAACGATCCACTCGCGGCGATGGCCGCGGGCACACAGGGCTATTTCGCGGCGTGCGCGAAGGGCCCGACCGGGCAGATCATCCTGCGCGATGGCCCGGCCGTGCTCGGCTGGGAGCGCTGGCGCGAGATCGACGCCAAACATTTCGGCGGCAAGTTTCCGCGCGCGCTGGCGGCCGCGATGGAGGCCGGCGTGATCGCGAAACAACCGATCGAGCCGTTGGCGCGGCTGTTGCTGGGTGCGGTGACGGAAGCAGCGGTCGCGGTGTCCGCGGGGCCCGACATCGGCAAGACCGGCACGGACTATGCGCGGGCGTTCGGCTCGCTGCTGGATGCGCTGAGGGTGAAGTAAGCCCAGCCCTCTCCCCGCGTCGTCCCGGCGAAAGCCGGGACCCATAACCACGACCGTCAATTGTTGCGCAACGCTGGAGCCACAGCTCGCTCTAACAACGCGATCCTGTGGTTATGGGTCCCGGCTTTCGCCGGGACGACAGCAAGTGTGCGACGACGGGCAGCCCCAGCTCAATCCTTGTCGTTCTTGAGCTGGAAAATCTGTGCGCCTTCGCCGCTCGAAATCAGTCCGGTCTTGTTATAGACGCCGAGCTTGGCGCGGGTGTCGGCGATGTCGAGGTTGCGCATCGTGAGCTGGCCGATGCGGTCGGCCGGCGTGAAGGCGGCGTCCTCGACCTTCTCCATGCTGAGCCGCTCCGGCGCATAGGTCAGGTTCGGGCTCTCGGTGTTTGATATCGAGTAGTCGTTGCCGCGGCGCAGTTCGAGCGTCACCTCGCCGGTGACGGCGCTCGCGACCCAGCGCTGCGCGGTCTCGCGCAGCATCAAGGCCTGCGAATCGAACCAGCGGCCCTGATAGAGCAAGCGGCCGAGCCGCATGCCGTTGATGCGGTACTGCTCGATCGTATCCTCGTTGTGGATGCCGGTGACCAGCCGCTCATAGGCGATGTGCAGCAGCGCCATGCCGGGCGCCTCGTAGATGCCGCGGCTCTTGGCCTCGATGATGCGGTTCTCGATCTGGTCGCTCATGCCGAGGCCGTGGCGGCCGCCGATCGCATTGGCTTCCAGGAACAGCGCGACCGGATCGGCAAAACTCCTGCCGTTCAGCGCGACCGGCTGGCCTTCCTCGAAGCGCACCACGACCTTCTCGGGCTTCACATCACAATCGGCGCGCCAGAACGGCACGCCCATGATCGGATTGACGATGGTGATGCCGCTCGACAGGCTCTCGAGATCCTTGGCCTCATGCGTCGCGCCGAGCAGATTGCTGTCGGTCGAATAGGCCTTCTCCGCGCTCATCTTGTAGGCGAAGCCCTGCGCGGTCATGAAGGCCGACATTTCGGCGCGGCCGCCGAGCTCGTCGATGAACTGCTGGTCGAGCCAGGGCTTGTAAATGCGCAGGCTCGGATTGGTCAGCAGGCCGTAGCGATAGAAGCGCTCGATGTCGTTGCCCTTGAAGGTCGAACCGTCGCCCCAGATGTTGACGCCGTCCTCCTGCATCGCCGCGACCAGCATGGTGCCGGTCACCGCGCGGCCAAGCGGCGTGGTGTTGAAATAGGTGATGCCGCCGGTCGAGATATGGAACGCGCCGGATTGGATCGCGGCAATGCCTTCGTGGACCAGCTGGGTGCGGCAGTCGACCAGGCGCGCCTTCTCGGCGCCGAAATCCATCGCCTTGCGCGGGATCGCATCGTAATCGGCCTCGTCGGGCTGGCCGAGATTGGCGGTGTAAGCGAACACCTTGGCGCCCTTCAGCTTCATCCAGAGCAGCGCCGCCGAGGTGTCGAGCCCGCCCGAGAACGCGATGCCGACTTTTTCGCCAGTGGGCAGGCTTTTCAGAATCGTGCTCATGGGACAGTCCAATCGGTCGAAATGGATGAGGTTTCTGGAAGTCGCGATAACAAATTTCCGAAGCGGGGGCACGCCTTTAATCAGGCCCCTGATCAAGCCTCGGGCTGGCTGGGCTCCGCCTTGCCGCCGCGGCGCCAGCGCTGCATCCAGCGGTAGCCGGGCATCGCGAGCCGCGTCAGCGCGGCATCGACCTGGGCGTCGGTCAACCGAGTCGCCGCCCAGCGGTAGATCAGCGCATAAAACAGCCAGACGGTGAAGAACGACACCAGGCCGGCGATCGCGACATCGGTGAAGAAATGACCGCCGAAGGCCATGCGAAGGGCGCTGGTGACGATGCCGAACACGGTCGCCCCGGCAAAGGCCAGCGGCCGCCAGGCGGGCGGCGTCAGCGCCGCCGGCGCGTAGGTCCAGAACGCGGTGGCGCCCTCGCCGGAGAAGAACGAGCAGTTGCGCGGGCAGCCGCCGCGCGGGTCCCACCACGGCTTGAATGCAAGGTCGCCGCCGAACTGCGTCACGAACACCGGCCGCGGCCGGCCCCAATAGTTCTTGAAGGTGAGGTTGGTGAGCACGCCGGCCGAGAGCAGCATCGTGGTGAGCAGGAACACCGCGGCGCGGCCGGACATCAGCATCGGCCGGTCCGGCCGGATGAATTTCCAGACGATGGTCACGATCGCCGGCAGCACCAGCGCCCATGCGATCCACATCGCCGCATCGCGCGCGAACTGCGCCACCGTATCGAGCTTCACGGGGAAGGTGTTCTGCGCGGCATTGTAGAACAGCGCCGCCAGCTTGAGGTCGAGCTCGGGATAAATCCCGAACAGGATGCCGACGACGAGCGCCAGCGCCAGCGCAATGAAAAGTCCGGTCCGGTTCATGGCGCGCGGTTTAGCCGAGGCGAGAGGGCATGGGAAGCTTCACGGCCGCGGCGATTGCGACGGCAATGGCGGGGGCGGCGGCAGGGGGCGTGGCGGCTCGCGCCAGGCGCCGGCGGTGCGGCCGGCGATCAGCCAGTACACCAGACCCGCGACGATGCCGGCGCCGGTCATGATCTCCATGTGCCGGCGCACGATGCCGTGGAATTGCACCGTATCGGGATCGAACGGGATCAGGCCGAGATAGCAGGCTGCGCCGACGATCGCACCGCCGATCGCATAAGCTAGCACGCTCCTGATGAAGAACGCTTCGGTGATCAGCACCACGATCAGCGCCGGCAACAGCGCAAAGCCGGAGATGAAGATGAAGCCGAAGCCGAGCACGATGTCGATCGCGCTCTGGTCGATCTGGCCGCCGAAATCGGAGATCTCGGGATACAGCACCGCGCCGACCACGATGATCCCGGCCACGAAGCAGGCCATCAGGAAACCGAACGCGACGACGAACAGGCGGCCGATCAAGGCCATGCTAGCACTCCTCCGTCATTGCGAGGAGCGAAGCGACGAAGCAATCCATCCTTCAGCAAGCTCGGACATGGATTGCTTCACTTCGCTCGCAATGACGCCGTGGGGAGCGTTGTCGCTCACGGCTTTCAATCCGTCATCGCCATCGCGCGCAGCGCCTGGCGCTCGCGGGCGGAGAGCTTTTCGGTCTCCGACTTGAGCTGGCCGCAGGCGGCGAGGATGTCGCGGCCGCGCGGGGTGCGCACCGGCGAGGAATAGCCGGCGTTGAAGATGTATTCGGAGAACTTTTCGATCTGCTCCCAGTCCGAGCATTCGTAGGCCGTGCCCGGCCACGGATTGAACGGGATCAGATTGATCTTCGCCGGAATGCCCTTGAGCAGCTTCACCAGGAGCTTGGCGTCATCGAGCGAATCGTTGACGCCCTTGAGCATCACATATTCGAAGGTGATGCGCCGTGCATTCGAGGCGCCGGGATAATCGCGGCAGGCCTGCAACAGCTCCTTGATCGGATATTTGCGGTTCAGCGGCACCAGCTCGTTGCGCAATTCGTCACGCACCGCATGCAGCGAGATCGCCAGCATCACGCCGATCTCATCACCGGTGCGCTTGATGTTCGGCACAACACCCGAGGTCGACAGCGTGATGCGGCGGCGGGAAATGCCGATGCCTTCATTGTCGCCGACGATCAACAGCGCATCGCGCACCGCGTCGAAATTGTAGAGCGGCTCACCCATCCCCATCATCACGATGTTGGTGACGCGGCGCGTGCCGTCCTCGCGGTCGGCCCAGTCGTTCAGCCGGTCGCGCGCCACCATCACCTGGCCGACGATCTCGCCGGCAGTGAGGTTGCGCACCAGCCGCTGCGTGCCGGTGTGGCAGAACGAGCAGTTCAGGGTGCAGCCGACCTGCGAGGAAACGCACAGCGTGCCGCGATCGGTCTCGGGGATGTAGACGCACTCGACCTCATGCGCCCGCTCGACCTTGTCGCCGCTCGGCAGCCGCAGCAGCCATTTGCGCGTGCCGTCATTGGAGATCTGCTCGGCGACCACCTCGGGACGGTCGACGGTAAAATGCTTCTCGAGCTCGGCGCGCATGTCCTTCGAGACGTTGGTCATCTCGGCAAAGCTCTTGGCGCCGCGGAAATACATCCAGTTCCAGAGCTGCTGGGTGCGCATCTTGCGCTGGCCGGCGTGCACGCCGATCTCGCCCAGGCGATCGGCTATTTCGGCGCGCGACAGCCCGATCAGCGACGGCTTGGCCGGCGGCACATAGGTCTCGAGCGGAACTTTTTCGACCAGCGCGCTGGCGCCGGACCCGGCCTTGGTGGTTGCGGTGTCGGTCATGAAACCTCAAATAGGCCTTCCAGCCGGTGCTGGAAAGCCACGAAATACCTCGATTTTGCGTTTCCGAGCCGGCCCTAGCGCCGGCAGTCCTGCCCCAGCCGGTCGAGCGCCTGCGCCAAGCCCTTCAGCGAGAAGCTGTCGATCGTCTCGGTACCCTTCGCCGAGACGGCTTTTACCGTCAGATCGGCCGATTTGCGCATGGCTTCCACCATCCGCTCCTCCTCGGCCGCATTCTTGATCCAGAGGCCATCGCCCTGCGTGTACATCGCATAGGTTCCGCCGCCGACCTGCAACGTCGATTCCGAGCCCGGCTTCACGGTGTAGCCGATCATGATCGAGACTTCGTTGACGACCTTCTCCGCCGGACGGGTGGAGATGAAGGCATAGGCCGGATCGCGCGGCCGGTTCGGCGGATTGGTCTTCGACGAGGACGGCTTGGCGAGCGCAAAGCACACCTTCTTGCCGTTGGGCGAGGCGGTGTACGCGCCCCAGGTGCCGAATTGGCCGATCAAGGTCGGCTCCGCACCGCCGGCCGCAGCCGCGGCGGCCGAAGGCGCCGGCTTGGCCGCTTCCTTGGCCGCATCTTTCTTGGGCGCAGCCTGCGTCGGCGCGAGGGAGATGATCCCGCACAGGACACAAGCCGCCAGTGATGTCAGAATCTGCCGCACGGCCAACTGGTTCCCCCATCATTGTGACTGCAAGATGGCCCGGCGATTCCCCCTCCGCCGGCTTGGATGGATAACCGGGAAACGCTTTTTTGGGAAGGCAGTTCGGCCTGGATGCGCCTCGGCCACAGCCGCACGCGCATCCATTCTTACTCAGCGCTTGTGATCGCGCATCAGCCTTCATCAACCCTTGGCGCGCGCCGCGCGCTGGCTCTCCCACTGCGCGTCGGTCCATTGCAGCAGGTCCTCGGCACCGGAACTGCGCAAATGCGAGCCGCCGTCCTGCACCACCATCTCGCCATTGATGTAGCCGGCCTGATCCGAGATCAGGAAGGTCGCGAGATTAGCAAGCTCCGAATGCTCGCCGGCACGGCCGAGCGGATTGCGATGCGACCAGGTCTCGCCGCGCCCTTCGGGACGCAGTTGACCGGTCGCACCCGGCGTCGGGAATGCACCCGGCGCGATCGCCACGGTGCGGATGCCCTTCGGGCCCCACTCGACGGCGAGGCTCTTGGTCATCGCCAGCACCGCGGTCTTGGCCATCGACGACGGCACCGTGAAGGCGCGGCCGGTGATGGTCGAGGTCGACAGGATCGAGAGCACCACGCCCTTGTGCTTGCCTTCGATCCAGCGGCGGCCGGCGGCGAGCGTGCAGTACATCGTTCCATGCAGGGTCGGTGCGAGGATCGCGTCCGCGGCGCGGAATGACAAATGTTCGCTCTGCGCAATAAAGGTTGCGGCAGCATTGTTGACCAGCACGTCGATCGGCGCGTCCTGCCACACCTGGTCCATCATCGCCTCGACCGCGGCGCCATCGCGAATATCGCAGCGCGCGGTCGAGACCCTGGCGCCGAACGCGCTGCGGAATTTGCCTGCGGTTTCCTCCAGCAGCGCCTCGCGCCGCCCGCAGATGATCAGTTCGGCGCCGAGTTCGGCAAAGCGGGCGCCCATCGCGGCGCCAAGGCCGGAGCCGCCGCCGGTGATCAGGATGCGCTTTTTCGCTAGCAGGCCTTTTTCAAACATAGTTTGATCCCTCCGCACTGTATTGTCGCTCCGCCGCAAATCCGGCATGAAGCTTGTAGTCCAAGATCTTGCAGCTCTTTCTGCGTCCGAAACTCAGGTGTGTCCATGAAAGCCATCCTCTGCTCGCAATACTGTCAACCCGACGATCTCGTGCTGGCGGACGTGCCCGATCCGGTGGCGGGTCCCGGCGAAGCCGTGATCGCGATCAAGGCGGCGGCGCTGAACTTCTTCGACATCCTGATGATCCAGGGCAAGTACCAGATCAAGCCGCCGTTCCCGTTCTCACCGGCTGCCGAAGTCGCCGGTGTGATCGAGAGCGTCGGCGCTGGTGTCACTGATCTCAAAGTCGGTGATCGCGTCGTGGCGTCATGCGGCCACAACGGTGCGCGCGACAAGATCGCGCTGCCGGCGAATACGATCGTGAAGATTCCCGACAATCTCGATTACGACCGCGCCGCAGGAATCATCATCATCTACGGCACCGCGCTGCATGCGCTGGAAGATCGCGCCAGCCCGAAGCCGGGCGAAACGCTCGCGGTGTTAGGGGCCGCCGGCGGCACCGGCCTTGCGGCATGCGAGCTCGGCAAGCTGATGGGCCTCAAGGTGATCGCCTGCGCATCGTCGGACGAGAAGCTCGCCTTCGCCAAGCAGCACGGCGCCGAGCTGACGCTGAACTACGCCAAGGAAGATCTCAAGGAAGGGTTGCGCAAGCTCACCGACGGCAAGGGCGCCGACATCGTGTTCGATCCGGTCGGCGGCTCTTATGCCGAAGCCGCGCTGCGCTCGACCGCATGGGAAGGCCGCTTCCTGGTGATCGGCTTTGCCGCCGGCGACATTCCGAAGATCCCGCTCAACCTCGCGCTGCTGAAGGGCTGCGATATCCGCGGCGTGTTCTGGGGCGCGTGGGCGCGGCAGAATCCGGAGAAGAACCGCAAGAACCTCGAGAAGCTCGTGCAGTGGACTGCGGAAGGGAAGATCTCCTCGCATGTCGACCGCACCTTCCCGCTGTCGCAGACCGCGGAAGCGCTGAAGGTGCTCGCCGGCCGCAAGGCGATGGGCAAGGTGATCCTGCATCCGGGCAGCTGAGCGGGATCGTGCAGCCCGGATGGAGCGTAGCGAAATCCGGGACTGCTCGTTCGACTGTGAGGAGAACCCGGATTGCGCTTCGATTCATCCGGGCCACAGCTTATTCCGCGTTTTCAGGCACCCCGCGCTTCAGCGCAGCGCGTGCGGCTTCGCGGTGCTCCGGCGTAATGTGGCTTGCCACCATGCGGATCGCGGTGGCGAGCACCGCGGCATCGTCGGTGAAGCCGAGCACCGGCAACATGTCCGGGATGAAATCGAACGGCAGGATGAAATAGGCGATCGCGCCGAGCAGAGCCGCCTGCACATGGCGCGGCGTCTGCCGGTCGAACGCGCAGTAATAGGCGGCCAGCAGATCCTCGGCGAAGGGCAGCCGGATCACCACTTTCTTGAACTTGACCCAGAAGCGGCGGCGCACGCTCTCGCGGTCCTGCGCCAGCCGGTCGGCAGGCTCAAATCCCACGCTGTGTTCAGTCGTTGCCATCGCAAGGTTCCCTACTCCTGCGGCGAACGCTTACGAATCTGGGGACGTCGAATGGCGGCCGCAAGGTTGTGGAGCAGCAGGGTCAGTTGACCCCGAGCTGCCTTGCGATCGCATTCATGGCCTTGGCGAGGTCGATATCGCGCTTGGTCACCCCGCCGACGTCGTGGGTCGCCAGCACGACTTCGACCGTCTTGTAGACGTTCTTCCATTCCGGGTGATGGTCGTTCTTCTCGGCGACCAGGGCAGCGCGCGCCATGAAGCCGAAGGCCTCGTTGAAGTCCTTGAATACGAAGGTCTTTGCAATCGCCTCGCGTCCGGCCAGCTCGGTCCAGCCGGCCAGTTCCCAGAGCGCGGCCTTTGTTGCTTCCGCTGACAGCTTTTCGACCATGGTAACACTCCCGTTTGCCGCCGACCTTAACCTAGAGCCTTTTCCGTTCCGATTGAATCGGAACGGGGCTCTAGATTCCAGGTTTGACGCGTTTTCTCGCGCGAACCGGTGTCCACTTCGCGGGAAAACGCCCTGCCAAGCGGCCTCCGGGATGGGATCCAAGCCGAAATTAGGGCCGAAATCGCGTCCTATCGCCGCTGGTAACCATGACGGAGATGTAACATCTGTGGGCCCAGGAATTTGCTACAAAAGCAGGATATGTGCGCGTTGGTAGTTTTGCGAGATTGAGCCCCGACGATTGTTTGCGAGATCGATGACAGACGGCTCCGCCAGCATATCGCCCAAGCCGTTGCGCTCCGCCAAGCGCCGGCTGATGTTCGTTTTGATCGCAGGCGCGCTCGCCATCGTCGGCGCGCTGATCGCCGGCTATTATTTCGCGGTGCGTCCGGTGACGCTCAAGATCGCGGTCGGCCCTGCGAACAGCGATGACCTCAAGGTCGTGCAGGCGCTGGCGCAGGCCTTCAACAACCAGCAGCATACCCAGGTCAAACTCCGACCGGTGCAGACCGACGGCGCCAGCGCCAGCGCGCAGACGCTGGCCGACGGCAAGGCCGATCTCGCCATCATTCGCGGCGACCTCGACGTGCCGAAGAACGCACAAGCCGTCGCGGTGCTGCGCAAGAATGTCGTGGTGATGTGGGTTCCACCCTCTGCAAAGGGCAAGGGCCGCAAGGCTGCGAAGATCACCAAGATCGCGCAACTCGCCGGCCGCAAGATCGGCGTCGTCGGCCGTACCCCCGCCAATGTCAATCTGCTGAAGCTGATCCTGACGCAATACGGCGTCGACCCGATGAAGGTCGAGATCGTGCAATTCCCGGCCAATGAGGCGGTCGACGCCATCAAGAACCTGAAGGCCGACGCCTATCTCGCCGTCGGCCCGGCCAACAGCAAAGTCACGATCGATGCGATCACGGCATCGACCAAGGACGGCGGCGAGCCGACTTTCCTTCCGATCGATGCGTCCGAGGCGATCGCGCAGAACCATCCGGCCTATGAGGCCGCTGAAATCCCCGCCGGCTCGCTCGGCTCGGCCGACCGGCCCGAGGATGAGGTGAAGACGATCAGCTTCTCGCACCACATCGTGGCGCGGAAGGGCTTGTCGGACGCGACGGTCGCAGCCTTCACCCGGCAATTGTTCGCGATCCGGCAGTCGCTCAAGAACGACTTCCCGCTCGCCGCCAAGATCGAGACCCCCGACACCGACAAGGATGCCACCATTCCGGTACATCCGGGCGCGGCCGCCTTCGTCGACGGCGAGGAGAAGACCTTCCTCGACCGCTACAGCGACTACATCTGGTGGAGTCTGATGGCGTTCTCCGCGATGGGCTCGGCCGGCGCGTGGTTCGCCGGCTATCTCAAGCAGGACGAGCGCAACACCAACACCTCGCAGCGCGAGCGCCTGCTCGAGATGCTGAAGACCGCGCGGCAGAGCGATTCGACCGAAGAGCTCGACCAGTTGCAGGCGGAGGCCGACGACATCCTGCGCCACACGCTGGACTGCTTCGAGCATGGCGCGATCGAGGAAGGCACGCTGACCGCATTCAACATCGCGCTGGAGCAGTTCCACAACGCGGTTGCCGACCGCAAGGCGCTGCTGCTGAGCATGCCGCAGAATCTGCAGCGGACTGCGACGCAATTCAGGGCGGCGGGCACGGCGTAACTTGGTTACTCGCGTCCGGTTCTTGAGCGTCGTTCCTGGAATGACGGCGGAGACGACCGGTGGTGCAAACAGACGAAAAAGCGTGACTGGTGCTGGTTGCAGGGTCTAGTAGACGGCATGCTGCTTAACACTTTCACTGGTGTAGCGTTGGGCGTTGCAATGTGCGTGGCGCTAGGCTTTTACGCTTTGATGCAAGACCGCCTGAGACGCAGGCTCAATATAACGGTGTTTTCCCCCTCATCATGGCTAAATGCCTTTAAGGTTTTCTCAGTGCGAGAATTCTATCTCGGTCTCGCAGCGTTCGCTGTGATGCTGATCATCTGCGGCATCGCCGCCTACTTGAACTAGCCAAACGAGGGGAAAATTTCTCCCTCACATCCCCAAAAGCGGTCACCCGCCGCGCCTGACCACGCCCGCTGTAATCTCACCGTCATGGAATTTTCCTACCTCTCTGCTCGCCCGCGTCGCATTGTCGCTGTGACCTTAAGGAGGCCCCCATGACGATCCGGTTCTCGCGAAACCTCACCCGCCGACGCTTTCTTTCCACCACGGCTGCGGCCGGCGTCGGCGTGATCGCGATGCCGTATCTGTCGCGCGCCGCCGATCGCCCCGTGATCACCCATGGCGTGCAGTCCGGCGATGTCGGCATCGACGGCGGTGTGGTGTGGGCGCGCGCGGACCGGCCGTCGCAGATGATGGTCGAGGTCGCCACCACGGAATCGTTCAAGGACGCCCGCGCGCTGCCGCCGATCACGGCGCTGCCGGAGAGCGACTTCACGGCAAAGATGCTGCTGGAGAACCTGCCGTCCGGCCAGGACATCTTCTATCGGGTCCGCTTCCGCGACCTCGCCCATATCGACATTGCCGGCGAGCCTGTGGTCGGCCGCTTCCGTACCGCGCCGAGCGATCGCCGCGACGTCTCCTTCGTGTGGGGCGGCGACGTCGCCGGCCAGGGCTGGGGCATCAACCCCGACGACGGCGGCATGATCACCTTCGCCGCGATGAAGAAGCACAATCCGGATTTCCTGCTGCATTCCGGCGACACCATCTACGCCGACGGCGTGATCCCGTCCGAGGTGAAGCTCCCCGACGGCAAGATCTGGAAGAACATCACGATCCCGGAGAAGGCCAAGGTCGCCGAGACGCTCGACGAGTACCGCGCCGCGCACAAATACAATTTCCTCGACAGCAATCTGCGCGCCTTCAATGCCGAGGTGCCGATCTTCGTGCAGTGGGACGATCACGAGGTGACCAACAACTGGTCGCTGTCGAAGCAGCTGCCGGCGGCCTACAAGGAGCGCGACATCACCGTGCTCGCCGCGCGCGCGGCAAAGGCCTTCCACGAGATGTATCCGATGCGCGAGAGCATCGTCGAGCCCGGCCGGGTCTATCGCACGCTGAGCTACGGTCCGCATCTCGACGTCTTCATGCTCGACGAGCGCAGCTATCGCGGCCCGAATGGTCCGAACCTGCAGGAGACCTACGGTCCCGATGCCTATTTCATCGGACCCGACCAGATGGCCTGGCTGAAGCGCGCGCTGCTCAACTCGCGCGCCACCTGGAAGGTGATCGCCTCCGACATGCCGCTGTCGCTGATCGTCTATGACGATGCGACCAACAAGAAGGGCTCGGAGGCGTTTGCGCAGGGCGACGGACCGGCGCGCGGCCGCGAGCTCGAGATCGCCGACATCCTGCGCTTCATCAAGACCGCCGGGATCGTCAACACGGTGTGGCTGACCGCCGACGTGCACTATGCGGCCGCGCACTACTACAATCCGAACAAGGCCCAGTTCCAGGAGTTCGATCCGTTCTGGGAATTCGTCTCCGGCCCGCTGCACGCCGGCACGTTCGGGCCGAACGAGCTCGACAACACGTTTGGTCCCGAGGTGAAGTTCGTCAAGGCGCCGGGCGAAGCCAACCAGAACCTGCCGCCGTCGGCCGGCATGCAGTTCTTCGGCCACGTCAAGATCGACGGCAAGAGCGGGCAGATGACGGTGAGCCTGCGCGATCGCGTCGACGCCGAGCTGTGGGCCATCACGCTCGATCCGAAGCCGGTGTAATCGCCCCGCAGCTGCGACGGAACCGGACGCCGCCCTGGCGTGAGGCAAGGGCGGCGCGATTGACAGGGGATGGACGCGACCTGCCTCTTCCGGTACCGGTGACAGAGCCGTTATGCTGGGGGCCCGGAGGGGCGGAGCATGAGGCGCTGCGAATCCGTTCGCGTGCTCGGTGGCATCGTCGCGGGGCTTCGGCCTCGCCGCCTGCTTGTTGTTGCGATAGCGGTGCTCGCGCTGCTGCCGACCGACATCAGCGAGGCCGGCTGGCTGCCGGATTTCTTCAAGAGCTCACCCAAGCACGCCAAGCCGCCCAAGCGCGCGACAGCGACAAGGCCGGCCAAGCTCGCAAAGCACCGCGCGCCAGCCAAGCACCGCGTCACGCGGCTCGCCGCGCTGGGACCGGTCGCCCTGCCACCTTCCGCTCTCAAGCCGACCGCAGGCAAATGCGATCCCGCGACATTCCGGGTCGTCCTCGATGTCGGCCATACCGCGGAATCGGAAGGCGCGATGAGCGCGCGCAACGTCGCCGAATTCAACTTCAACCTACGCCTTGCGCGGCAGATCGAGGAGACCTTGAAGGCCGAAGGCTTTACCGGAACCAGGCTGCTTCTCACCGAAGGCAAAGCGAGACCCAGCCTGTTCAGGCGGGTCTCCGCCGCCAACAATCTGCACGCGGATCTGCTGCTGTCGATCCACCACGACTCCGTGCCCAACAAGATGCTCGAGGACTGGGAATTCGAGGGCAAGAAGAGCCACTTCAGCGACCGCTTCAGCGGCTACTCCGTGTTCGTGTCCCGGGAGAATCCGGACTTCAAGACAAGCCTGCGGTTCGCCGAACTGGTTGCCGGCGAAATGAAGGCCCAGGGGCTGCACTATGCCGAGCAATACAGCCAGCCCATCATGGGCCGCGACCAGCATCCGCTGCTGAACAAGGACACCGGCGTCTACAGCTATGACGAGCTGATCGTGCTGAGAAAGACCGCGATGCCTGCCGTCCTGCTGGAGGCGGGCTCGATCATCAACCGGGAGGAGGAACTCAAGATGGGTTCGCCCGAGCGCCGCAACGCGATCGCCAGCGGCGTCGCCTCTGCCGTGAAGGAGTTCTGCGACCCGCGGTGGGTCCTGCTCGGTCCGCTCTGACGTCCACTCAGCCTGGATTGCCTGCCTTGATCTCCTTGAGCCTGGCAAGCGCCTGTTCGAACTTGGCGTTGAACAGCCACATCGCATCGAGGATTTCGCGGAAGGTCGCCGATGTTCTTGCCCTGTCGGCCCGGCCGAACGCGAAGATGCTGTTGTTGCGCAGATATCCCATGATCCTGGGGTCGGAAATTCGGTAGCCGACCAGATTGCCCGACTTCAGCGCGGCCCGCGTCGGGGTCGGAATGATCTGGATCAGCTCGAAGAGCTTCATTTGATCGATCGGATCGGGCAGCGCCTTTGCGATCGCCGGAACCTGCGGGAAAACGTCCGCGTGTGCGTTCATGAGCGCGTCGCGCACCGCGGTCCAGTGATTGAACCGATGGTCGAGATTGCCGGCTCGGGCCTCTTCCTTGTCGTCGCGACGGCTCAGCGCAGGATCGAGGGCCGCGATCGACCCCTTGATGGCGGCCCACTTCTTCTGGCCGTTGCGATCTTCGGACGGGCCGGTCTGCAGGCTGCCCTTGTAGGTGTTCGACCGCGCATTTCCGGCATTCTGCTTGCCGTTCGTCTCGGCAAAGAACAGGCCAAGGCTGATACGGCCGGCGACAGCGGCGTCAGCGGCATCGAGCCCCCTGGCGCGCGCGATCACTGTCGCCAGGTCGACCACGTCCTTGAACGGCGTATCGGAGCTTTGCGCACCGGCGGGCGGCGCCTCCATGACGTCGAACAGCGTCTTGTACTCGTCGAGCAGCGGCTCATTGTCGGCATCGAAATAGGCCGGAGGGATTCCCAGCCTGTTGGGCCTTCCGATCCGCGCCGGCAGCGCATCGGTGAGATCCTTGTAGGTGCTCATCATCTCGACACGGGCCAGATAGATCGCCTGGCCCGGCAGGTTCGGCAGCGACTGCCCGGCATCGATCTGCGCGCGGCGCTGGCGCATGATCGAGACGAAATTCTTCAGCGCATTGTCGTAGGCCTTGAGCGCGGCCGATTGCTCGCTCGTGAGGGCGGCTGGCTCAGCAATGGCAGGACCCGCCGCAACCGGCGCAAGCAGCAGTCCGAGAGAGAGCGCCGCGGCGCGCGCAGCGGCAGATATCCCGATCGCCATCCTGATTGCCATGACGGCTTCCCGAGGCCCGTGCGTCACCGAATCCGACATCCCGGATCGTAGACCGCGAGGCCGAATCCCGGCAATCGGTCAAAGTTCGTTTCTCAGCGCAGCCTCGAGCGTCTCGCTCGAACACGGCTTGGCCAGCCGCGGCTTGTCGGCAAGCGATTCCGGCAGCCTGATGTCCGCGCCGTAGCCCGTGATGAAAGCGAAAGGCACTTTCAGGGCATCGAGCCGCTCGGCGATCACGAACGTCTTCTCGCCCCTGACGAGGCCGACGTCGAGCAGCGCGAAATCCGGCGCGCGTTCGGCAATCAGCTCAAGCGCGCGGGCGACGTTCGCGGCGGTGCGCACCGTCCGGGCGCCGAAGCCCAGGATGGTGTCCTCAAAATAGAGCGAGATGATCGGGTCGTCCTCGACCACGAGGACGTCGCCGGGCATGCCGGCATTGGGAGCGGATTCCATGACGCGGTGTCCAATTCTTCGATGATGGATGAGAGACCGGATCAGTCCGGCCGGATGGCCCGCGACCGGCGCCCGAAAGCACGCCGGCTGTTCCCGGGATGAAACCCACCACATCGCGCGCCGTCGCGTCTGTTCACTAGTGAACATAAAAGCTGGAACTTTTTCAGTATGGTCGGCGTTGGGTTTCCAGGATTTTCCAATGATTGCCAAACGGACCGATTTGGCCGGGACGAGCGACCGGCCGTTCAACAATCTCCTGCGCCGGCTGAATGCCGCCGACTACGCGCTGCTCGCGCCGCATCTTGCGGAGGTCGAGGCCGCGGCCGGCGAGCTGCTCTACAATCCCGGCGACGACGTCCAGATCGTGCATTTCCCATGCGGACCGAGCCTTGCGTCCTACATGGTGGCCAACGAGGACGGGCGCGATGTCGAAACCATCCTGGTCGGCCGCGAGGGCGCGGTCGGCGGCATCGTCAGCCAGGGCTTCCTGCCGGCGTACACACGCATCACCGTCAAGTTCGGGGGGCCGTTCGTGCGGCTGCCGATCAGCAAGCTCGACGCCGCCAAGCTGACCTCGATCTCGGTGCGCAACATCTTCGCGCGCTATGCCGACTGCATGCTGGCGCAGATTTTCCAGTCGACCGCCTGCAACGCGATCCATTCGATCGAGCAGCGCGCCGCGAAATGGATCATGTCGGCGATGGAACGCACCAATGGCAATGGCGTGGTGCCGCTGACGCATGAGCAGCTCTCGACCTTGCTCGGCGTCGGCCGCAGCTACACCAGCCGGGTGATCCAGAACTTCAAGGCCGAAGGGGTGCTGGATACCCGCCGCGGCGCGATCGTGATCCGCGATCCCGACAAGCTCAAGCTACGCTCCTGCATGTGCAACGAGGCGGTGAAGGATCACTTCGAGGAAGTGCTGCGCGGGGTGTATCCGAGCGAGGACAACCCGGCCAATTGATGCCAAGCTGACCTCTCCCCGCAAGTGCGGGGCGAGGGGGAACATCTATCGCGGGCCGCGAAAATCACGCTACACTCGCCTGATGAGCGGGGCTGAACTTCACGCGATCTTCGACATCGCAGCATGGGGCGCGGCCGCGATCGCCATGTGGTGGCTGTCGCGCCGGCCCGGGCTGCAATTCCCGCGGCAATCCTTCGAGCTGCCCTACATCGCCGCACTGGTGTTCGGCGCCGGCATCGGCGCCTACATCTTCGGCACGTTGAACCTGTGGTTCTCGGGCATGTCGGGTATCGCCCGCTCGGTCGAGGGTGCGCTGGCCGGCGGCGTCATCGCGATCGAGCTCTACAAATGGCTGCACGGCATTGCGCTGCGCACCGGGGCGCGCTTCGCACTCCCGCTCGCGCTCGGCATCGCGGTCGGCCGGCTCGGCTGCTATTTCGCGGGGCTCGAGGATTTCACCTACGGCACGCCGACCACGCTGCCCTGGGGCCACGATTTCGGCGACGGCATCCTGCGCCATCCCGTGCAGCTCTATGAAAGCCTGGCAATGGCGGCGTTCGCGGCCTTCTACGTCTGGGCCGTATTGAACCGCAACGCCGCTGTGATCACCAATGGATTCTACCTCGTGCTGTTCTACTATGGCCTGCAGCGCTTCCTGTGGGAGTTCATCAAACCCTACGGCACGCTGATCGGCCCGTTCTCGCTGTTCCACCTGCTGTCGCTGTTTGTCATGGTCTATGCCGCCGTCATGCTGGCGACGGCGCCGAATGTGAGTGTGAAGCATGAACGCGCCGCTGCGTAAGGCCCGCCCCTACATCTTCTGGGGCCAGACCCAGTCGCTCTGTGAGACCTGCCTGACATTGGTGCCGACCAAGATCCAGATCTCAGGCAACGAGGTCTGGTACGAGAAACGCTGCAAGCAGCACGGCGTGCAGTCGACGCTGGTCTCGACCGACCAGGCCTATTGGCGGCTGTGCAAGGACTTCATCAAGCCCGGCGACCGGCCGCTCGCCTTCCAGCGCCACACCGAATTCGGCTGTCCCTATGATTGCGGGCTGTGCCCCGACCATGAGCAGCACTCCTGCCTGGCGCTGATCGAGATCACGGAGCACTGCAACCTGACCTGCCCGGTGTGCTTTGCGGATTCCTCGCCGGCACGCTCAAGCTTCACGCCGCTGGCCAAGATCGAGACAATGCTGGACGCGCTGGTGGCGAGCGAGGGCGAGCCCGACCTGGTGCAGATCTCCGGCGGCGAGCCGACGCTGCATCCGGATTTCTTCGCGATCCTGGATGCGGTGCGCGCCCGCCCGATCCGCCACGTCATGATCAACACCAACGGCCTCAGGATCGCGCGCGAGCCGGATTTCGTGGCGAAGCTCGCCGCGAACAAGCGCGGGCTGGAGGTCTATCTGCAGTTCGATTCGCTGAAGCGCGAGGCACTGGTCAATCTGCGCGGCGCCGATCTGCGCAAGATCCGCCAGCAGGCGCTGGAAAATCTCGAGCGTTACGGCGTCTCGACCACGCTGGTCGCCACCATCAAGCGCGGCGTCAACGACGCCGAAATCGGCGACATCATCCGTCATGCGCTGACCTGGAAGTGTGTCCGCGGCGTCACGCTGCAGCCGGTGCAGGACGCCGGCCGCAACGAGGCCTTCAACAAAGATACCGACCGCATCATGCTGTCGGAGATCCGCCAGCGCGTGATCGAAACCGGAGTGTTCGGCGACAAGGACATGATCCCGCTGCCGTGCAATCCCGAAAGCGTCTCGATCGGTTACGGCCTGCGCAGCGGCGACAAGGTGCTGCCGCTGACCTCGCTGATCCCGCAGGAGCAGCTCGTCGCCGTGATGCCGAACACGATCAGCCCGGAGAAATATCCGGTGCTGCGGGAAAAATTCGTCGATTTGTTCTCGCTGTCGTCGGGGCCGCTGAACACCTCGGAGCGGGTCTGCGAGTTGTTGTGCTGCCTGCCGAGCTTCGAAGTGCCGGAGGGGCTGACCTACGAGAACGTGTTCCGCGTCACCATCGTGCAGTTCCTCGATCGCTTCAACTTCTGCGTCGGCAACGTCAAGCGAAGCTGCATCCACTTCGTCACCGAAAGCGGCGCGATCATCCCGTTCGACACCTACAACCTGTTCTATCGCGACGGAAAAATCGACGGCATCCGCGCAAGCCTGGCCGGCCAGACCTATCGCGAGGCGCGGCAGGGCGAGGAGGTGCCGCGATGAGCGATGACAGCAGGCCTATCAATCCGGATGGATCGCCGCCCTCGCTGCCTCCCCCGCTGCCGCCCCGACGCGGCGGCTGCGCGACCGCCTTCATGGCGCTGTTCGGGGTGTTCCTGCTGCTCCCCGGGCTCTGCGCGATCCTGTTCGGGGTCGGCACCCTGACCTCGTCGCGCCCCGACCCCTCCATCCTTTCTCTGGTCCTGCTCGGCCTGCTGGTCGGTTTTGCCGGCGTGATGCTGATCCGCGCCGCGATCACCGGGCGGTAGAGGTCGGCATTGATCGCTGTACGGGCTCGGGCTGATCATCCGGGCAGGCCTGGAAATGATGCCGAATCAGGGCTCTGACCCGTTAGAACCCGGGTTCCCGGCTCGAAATCAGCTTCCCAGACCGCCAACAAACCGTTGTTTTTTGGCGTTTTCTGACTATATTGCGCCGCAACGCGCAAGGTGCCCGGTCCTCTGACCGGGCTTCCTTTTTGGGGTGATGCGTCCCCGTCAAATTTCTTGGGTATGAGCGTGATCCGGGCCCCGATTGGGCCACGTGAGCGAGCGGCCGGCCAAATCGGTTCGGCGAGATCGCGCATCTGACCATTGCACGACCAGAAGAAGAGCCATGAACCTTCGCAACGTCGCCATCATCGCCCACGTCGACCACGGCAAGACCACCCTCGTCGACCGCCTGCTGCAGCAATCCGGCACCTTCCGCGAAAACCAGAAGGTTGCGGAGCGCGCCATGGACTCCAACGATCTGGAGCGCGAGCGCGGCATCACCATTCTGGCGAAAGCCGCCTCGGTGCAGTGGAAAGACATCCGCATCAACATCGTCGATACCCCCGGCCACGCCGATTTCGGCGGCGAGGTCGAGCGCATCCTGAACATGGTGGATGGCGCGCTGGTGCTGGTCGACGCCGCCGAAGGTCCGTTGCCGCAGACCAAGTTCGTGGTCTCCAAGGCACTCAAGGTCGGACTGAAGCCGATCGTTGTGATCAACAAGGTCGACCGTCCCGACGCACGACCGACCGAAGTCATCAACGAGGTGTTCGACCTGTTCGCGGCGCTCGATGCCAGCGAAGAGCAGCTCGACTTCCCGATCCTGTACGGGTCGGCCAAGCAGGGCTGGATGGCGGATAGCCCGGATGGACCGAAGGACGCCGGCATGCAGCCGCTGTTCGACCTGATCGTGCGCCACGTGGCGCCGCCGCAGGTCGAGCAAGGTCCGTTCCGGATGATCGGCACCATCCTCGAGGCCAACAACTTCCTCGGCCGCATCATCACCGGCCGCATCTCCTCGGGCAGCATCAAGCCCAACCAGGCCGTCAAGGTACTGGGCGCCGACGGCAAGCTGATCGAGCAGGGCCGCATCAGCAAGATCCTCGCGTTCCGCGGCATCGAGCGCACGCCGCTCGATGAAGCCGAAGCCGGCGACATCGTCGCGATTGCTGGCCTGACCAAGGGCACCGTCGCCGATACGTTCTGCGATCCGTCCGTCGACACCCCGTTGCAGGCGCAGCCGATCGACCCGCCGACGGTGTCGATGTCCTTTATCGTCAACAATTCGCCGCTCGCCGGCACTGAAGGCGACAAGGTGACGAGCCGCATGATCCGCGACCGTCTGCTGCGTGAGGCCGAAGGCAACGTCGCGCTGCGCGTCGTCGAAGCCGCCGACAAGGACTCGATGGAAGTTTCGGGTCGCGGCGAATTGCAGCTCGCGATCCTGATCGAGACCATGCGGCGCGAGGGTTTTGAGCTCTCGGTGTCGCGCCCGCGCGTCGTGCTGCAAAAGGACGAAGCCGGCGTCTGGCAAGAGCCGATCGAGGAAGTCGTGATCGACGTCGACGAGGAGCATTCCGGCGTCGTCGTGCAGAAGATGAGCGAGCGCAAGGCCGAGATGATCGAGATGCGCCCGTCCGGCGGCAACCGCCTGCGGCTGGTGTTCTACGCGCCGACCCGCGGCCTGATCGGCTACCAGGGCGAACTGCTCACCGACACCCGCGGCACCGCGATCATGAACCGCATCTTCCACGGCTATGCCGCCTACAAGGGCGAGATCCAGGGCC
This sequence comes from Bradyrhizobium sp. WCU1, assembly GCF_053474805.1. NCBI lineage: Bacteria > Pseudomonadati > Pseudomonadota > Alphaproteobacteria > Hyphomicrobiales > Nitrobacteraceae > Bradyrhizobium > Bradyrhizobium sp. WCU1. The sequence goes on along the minus strand of NZ_CM130280.1, from coordinate 3,609,355 downwards.
GCCGCAACGGCGTGCTGATCTCCAACGACCAGGGCGAAGCGGTGGCCTACGCGATGTTCAAGCTGGAAGACCGCGGCCCGATGATGATCGAGCCGGGCTGGAAGGTCTACAAGGGCATGATCGTCGGCGAGCACACCCGCGACAACGATCTCGAGATCAACGTGCTGAAGGGCAAGCAGCTCACCAACATCCGCACCACCTCGAAGGACGAGGCGGTGCGCCTGACGCCGCCGATCCGGATGACGCTGGAAAAGGCGCTGGCCTATATCGAGGACGACGAGCTCGTCGAGGTGACGCCGAAGTCGATCCGGCTGCGCAAGAAGCATCTCGATCCGAACGACCGCAAGCGCGCCGAAAAGGCCAAGGAAGCGGTGGCGTAAAAGCGGCCCCGCAAAGCAATCTGTCATGCCCCGGCTTGACCGGGGCATCCAGTACGCCGCAGCCTATCGGTTCAATAACAACCGCCTCTGGAATACTGGATCGCCCGCTTTCGCGGGCGATGACAGTCATGCGTGAGGCCGCTTCAGGCCCGGCGGCGAACGTGCTAGAGCCGGGACATGAGTTCCCTTCCCTCCACGGTCGATGTTGCCATCATCGGTGCCGGCGCCGCAGGCCTCGGCGCCGCGCATGCGCTGGAGGGCACCGGCCTCTCCAGCATCGTCCTGGAAGCACGCGATCGGCTCGGCGGCCGGGCGCATACGATCCAGGCCGCACCGGACGTGGTGTTCGACGTCGGCTGCGGCTGGCTGCATTCGGCCGACCAGAACAGCTTTGTCGGCATCGCCGAGCAACTCGGCTTCGAGCTCAACAAGGACCTGCCGCCGTGGCGCGAGCGCGCCTATGGCAAGGCGTTCCCGCAGGCCGACCGCGACGCGTTCATGCTGGCGCTCGACGAATTCTACGAACGCATCGAGCAGGCCGCGCGCGGCGGCAAGGACGGCTCAGCCGATCGCTACCTCGAGCCCGGCAATCGCTGGAACCCGATGATCGATGCGATCTCGACCTATGTGAACGGCTGCGAGCTCGACCAGCTCTCGATTCTCGATTTCGACGCCTATGAGGACAGCAACGTCAATTGGCGGGTGCGGCGCGGCTATGGCGCGCTGGTCGAGGCCTATGGTCAGCAGGTGCCCGTCGCGCTGAACTGCGAGGTGAGGCTGATCGATCACTCCGCCAGGCGCATCCGCATCGAGACCTCACGCGGCACGCTGGAGGCGGACAAGGTGATCGTCACCGTGCCGACCAACCTGATCGCCGACTCGGCGATCCGCTTCTCGCCGGCGCTGCCGGAAAAACTCGACGCCGCGCGCGGCCTGCCGCTCGGCCTTGCCGACAAGGTGACGCTGGCGCTCGCCGAGCCCGAGGCGCTGCCGAAGGAAGGCAATCTGCGCGGCGCCACCATGCGCACCGAGATGGGCACCTATCACATCCGCCCGTTCGGCCAGCCCTGCATCGAGGGCTTCTTCGGCGGCCGCTTTGCGCGAGCGCTCGAAGATGCCGGCGACGGCGCCATCGCCGCGCACAGCATCGACGAGATCGTCTCCTTCCTCGGCAATGATTTCCGCGGCAAGCTGAAGCCGCTCAGCGAATCCCGCTGGGCGCATGACCCGTTCGCCCGCGGCTCCTACTCGCACGCGCTGCCCGGCCACGCCGACAAGCGCGCCGCACTCGCCGCACCGGTCGACGGCCGGCTATTCTTCGCCGGCGAGGCGACGTCACCGCACTTCTTCTCGACCGCGCACGGCGCGCGGGACTCGGGCGAGCGGGCGGCAAAGGAAGTGTTGGCTTTCGTATCTCGAAAGTAGCCACATCATCATTGCGAGCGAAGCGAAGCAATCCATCGCGCCGCGGAACGGATAGAGTGGATTGCTTCGCCGCTCCGCTCCTCGCAGTGACGGCAGAAACTACTCCAGCACCCTCGCCCGCATGTCGGCGTCCGGCACGAAGCACGTCTCGTACTTCCCGAAGATGCGATAGCGGTTGCGGGCGATGAGGCTGTAGACGGTGTCGCGCAGCGGCTTCGGCACCGCGAACAGCGCGCTCGTCCAGCCCCAGCCGGGGAGATGGCTCAGCACCGTCAGCGCCGCATCCGACTTCATCCAGGCGATGCCGCCATGGACCACGGCGTTGGTGTCGGGATCCTCAGGGTCGATGCCGAAGGTCTTGGCAAGCCGGGTGCCATAATCCGACTGGATCGGCGTGAAACGAAAGCGGCGCGCCGTGTCGCGGGCGACGACGAAGCGGACCCAGCGCGAGCAGAAGATGCAGACGCCGTCGTAGAGGATCACGTCGTCGTCGGGCCAACTCTTCATCTTGTTTTCCTTCGACGCGTATTCTTCACGCGAACCGGTCCCACTTCGCTTGCAAACGCTATCGATTGTCCAGCATCAAGAGCGCCACCAGCATCAGCACGATCGCAGGTCCGGTCTTCACCAGCGCGCCGAGCGGCTCGATCCAGAGGTCGGGCGTCAGGATCGCCGATCCGAACATATAGCCCAGCGAGGCGACGATGCCCGCAACGAGACCGAACGCCGCGGCACGGCGGATCGCGATCAATACACCGATGCTCATGTCCATCAGGCTGGTCCCGACCGTCACCGGCCCGACCAGAGCGGGCGGGAAATGATGCGCGCTCAATATGCCGGCGGCGGCGTCATAGGAGATGACAAGGGCGATGAAGCCGGACGCGACCCAGAACAGCACCAGGCTCGCGAAGATCAGCGCCTTGATCAGGAACAGCCGCGCGAACCATTTGTCCTGGATCGTCGCGGGTCGGCCGCCGACCGCTTGCGCGATCGTCTTCGGCACGATGCCGGTCGCGTGCATCCAGGGCGAGGGATCACCGGTGACGCCGCGGCGCAGCTCGGCGATCGCAGTGGAGCGCATCGGCGGCATCCAGCCGAGGCGGTTTGTGAGATCGCCGAGACGGGCGCCGAGATCGATCAGGAACGATGGCGAGGCGATACGGAATTGCTTCGCCGTGCCGAACGACCAGCGGAATTGGGCGATGACGCCGCCGAGCGAGACCGGCTGCTTCTGCATCAGGTCCCATGTCACCGAGCGCACCGCTTCGTCGTCGATATCGCGCGTCGCGAGCCATGCGATGGTGGCGGCGATGTCCTCGACCGCGACCGGCTGGAACGGCGTCGCCGCCTCGTCGGCCGGCAAATCCACCGGCAGCGCCGCCAGCGCGCGCAGCATGGCGCTGCCGCCATAGGCCGATGGCGCGATCACAAAGCCCGGGCGCAGGATCGCATGGGCGATCCCCGATGCCGCGATCAGCCGTTCGGCTTTGCGCTTGGTGGCGCTGAAGGCGGTGCGATCCTGATCGGCGCTGCCGGGAATCGAAATGTGCACCAGACGGATGGCGCGATGGCTGTCGCGGATCGCTTCGAGCAGTCGCGCCACGAAGTCGCGATGCACCGCGCTTGTGTCGCTGCCCGGACCGTCCTGCAGTACGCCGAGGCAGTTGACGACGACATTGACCTCGTGGGTGCGAAGCAGCTGCGTCAGGTCAGCGACATCCATCGACATCAGTGGCAGCTCGAGATCGGCTGCGCTCATCTTTTGTGCAGCCGTGAACTGCCGCGCGATCCCGATCGCGTGAAAGCCGCGCGCCCTCAGATCGTCGGTGAGGTAGCGTCCGATCAGGCCCGACGCGCCAAGCACGAGGATATTGTGTGATGCATCGTCACTCATGAGATCGGATCATGTTCTAGAATGGTTTTGCGATCATCAGCCAGAGGATGATCATCACCGAGCCGAAGCCGGGAATCCCGAACAGGAACCAGCGGCGAAACAGCGCAGCGTAGCGCGGCGGCAGCGGAAGCCCCTTATCGGCAGCCGCCTGCGCGAGGTCGCGCATCTCCATCTGCATGAAGATGACGGGAACCCAGAACACGCCGGCCAGTGCGTAGAGCGCAAGCGAGAGCAACAGCCAGCGCTCGGTCAGGCTGGTTGCCGACAGCAACATCAGCAGCCCGCCGCTCACCGGCTGCAGCAACACCGCGCTCAAGGTGAAGATCATGTCCGCGACCACGACCGTCGACGCCGTGCGCGCGATAAAGGACGCGCTTTGCGTGCGATGCGCCGCCAGCATGAAGAAGGCGATGCCGGTCCCGGTGCCGAGGATCACGATGGCGCCGAGCACATGCAGATACTTGATCAGGAAGTAGAGCGTCATCGCAGTCCGCTCACGATCGGGCTGGTTTTGGCGCGCACAGATATCGCCGCTGCCATAGACCGTGCGCGCGCAAAAATCCACTGCGGCTGCGCACTCGGAGTACCCACATCGCGCTTGGATCGCACGCCAGATCCTGGCGGCGAATCAGCCCCGAATGAGCTTTTTCCGAGCGACGGCACCATCATACTGTGCGCGCGATTCACGCTTTGCACAGGCCAGGATCGGCAATTGATCGCTCAAGCCTGGCAAGTGTCCTCTTTCGACACAAGTTTTCATGACACTGATGCAAAAAACCCACAGGTTAACTGATAATTAACGATGGACCTTGAAGGCGGCCCTCCGACTTGCTTTGATTGGATGCATGAGCACAACGCTAATCGAGGTCCGGCCAGCCAAAGCTGCAGACGCAGCCTCGGTGGCGTCTACCCATGACGAAGCCTGGCGCTCGGCGTATCAGGGAATCATCCCCGGCGCCGAACTCGAAAAGCTGATCAATCGCCGCGGCCCGCAGTGGTGGGACAGCGCGATCCGCAAGGGCAGCCGCGTCAGCGTGCTGGTGTTCGGCGACCGAATCGCAGGCTATGCCAATTACGGCCGCAACCGCGCCCGCAGCCTGCATTTCGAAGGCGAGATTTACGAGCTCTATCTGCGGCCGGAATTCCAAGGCCTCGGCTTCGGCCGGCGCCTGTTCGCCGCGGCCCGCCGCGACCTGATGCAGAGCGGCCTGAAGAGCATGGTGATCTGGGCACTCTCCGACAACGAGCCGGCGACCGAGTTTTACCGCGCGCTGGGCGGCCGGATGGTGGCGCGCTCCTCGGAACGGTTCGGGCCGAAGTCGCTCGACAAGGTCGCTTTCGCCTGGGCCAACTGAAAATCCCGCTTCTCTCGCAGCTGCAGCAAGGCTAAACCAGCCTGAGCGCTGCGCGCGACGGCCAGCCCGGCCCCCACGGCCGGGCCTGATGTCGTTTTGCGGCCTGGCGGCGCCAACCAAAAAATCACATCGTTCTCAACTTCCAGAAGGCCACGCGGAGCAATCCATGCGTATCGACGCCATATCGATCGGAAAGAATCCGCCCCACGACGTCAACGTCATCATCGAGGTTGCCGTCGGCGGCGAGCCCATCAAATACGAGATGGACAAGGAGGCCGGCACGCTCGTGGTGGACCGCTTCCTCTACACGCCGATGCGCTACCCCGGCAATTACGGCTTCATCCCGCACACGCTGTCGGGCGACGGCGATCCCTGCGACGTGCTGATCGTCAACACCCGCGCGATCGTGCCGGGCGCCGTGATGAGCGTCCGCGTGGTCGGCGTGCTGCTGATGGAGGACGAGGCCGGCGGCGACGAGAAGATCATCGCGGTGCCGTCCTCGAAGCTGACCCAGCGCTACGACAAGGTGCACAATTACAGCGACCTGCCCGACATCACGCTGCAGCAGATCCAGCACTTCTTCGAGCACTACAAGGATCTCGAGAAGGGCAAGTGGGTGAAGGTGCTGCGCTGGGGCGACGCCGACGAAGCCCGCAAACTGATCCTCGAAGGCATCGAGCGGGCGAAGAAGAAGTGACGGCGTAGTCGATACGGCGCGCTCTTCCGTCATTGCGAGCGAAGCGAAGCAATCCATGCCACCGCACGTGTGGGACGGTGGATTGCTTCGTCGCTTCGCTCCTCGCAATGACTGCGGAGAGATTTCCCAGCTATCTCACACCGCCGGCGCCGGCAGGCCCTGGATCGCGCAGGCGGCACGCAGCGTGTTGACAAGAAGGCACGCCACCGTCATCTGTCCGACGCCGCCCGGCACCGGCGTGATCGCGCCGGCGACGCCGAGCGCTTCCTGGAATGCGACGTCGCCGACCAGCTTCGGCTTGCCGCCGGGCACCGGAATGCGGTTGATGCCGACATCGATCACGGTCGCGCCCGGCTTGATCCAGTCGCCCCGCACCATCTCGGGACGACCGACCGCAGCATAGACCAGGTCGGCCTGGGCGCAGAGTTTCGGCAGATCGCGCGAGCGCGAATGCGCGATCGTCACCGTCGCGTTCTCGTTCAGCAGCAATTGCACCAGCGGACGGCCGACCAGATTGGAACGGCCGATCACGGTCGCGCTCATTCCTTCAAGCGAGGCATGCACGCTCTTGGTCAGGATGATGCAGCCGAGCGGGGTGCAGGGCGACAGCGCAGCCAGGCCCCCGGCGAGCCGGCCGGCATTGTTCGGATGCAGGCCGTCGACATCCTTGGCCGGATCGATCGCATTGATGACGGTCTCGGTGTGCAGCGATTTCGGCAGCGGCAGCTGCACCAGGATGCCATGCACCAGCGGATCGCGGTTGAGCCGCGCGATCAGCGCCAGCAGATCGGCCTGCGACACATCCTCCGGCAGCTTGTGCTCGAACGAGGCCATGCCGGCGGCCTGGGTCTGGGTGTGCTTGCTGCGGACATAGACCTCGCTCGCCGGATCATGGCCGACCAGCACCACGGCGAGCCCCGGCGTGAGCGCATGGTCGCGCTTGACGCGGGCGACCTCGTCGGCGACGCGGGCGCGAAGCTCGGCGGCGATGGCTTTTCCGTCGATGATGCGGGCGGTCATGTCAGTCCTTCGTCTCTTGGTTCGGCTTTGCCGCCGTCAATTTTCTCAGCGTTTCGCCAAGCCCCTTAGGGTCACCGTCGACAGCCACCTGCTTCAGCCGCGAGGTTGCCCCCGATAGCAGCTTCACCCTGGCCTTGGGCACGCCGAGCGCCTTCGCCAATAACTCCGTCACCGCCCGGTTGGCCTCACCGCCCTCGGCGATGGCACGGACTCGCACTTTCACCACCGAACGGCCGTTGGCCAGCGTTTCGATCCCGTCGATGTCGTCGCGGCCACCGCGCGGCGTCACGCGCAACGCGATGCTGATGCCCTCGGTGGAATAGCGCCAAGGATCCATCAGCAATCCATCAGCAGCGGTCCATCGCCAGGGATCAGATCACGTTGGGATAGATGTAATAAGCGATCACCCGCTGGATGAACATGATGATCAGGATCACGATAATCGGCGAGATATCGAGACCGCCCAGATTCGGCATCACATTGCGAATCGGCCGCAGCACCGGCTCAGTGATCCGGTAGAGGAACTCGGCCACCGCCGAGACGAATTGGTTGCGCGTGTTGACCACGTTGAAGGCGACCAGCCAGGACAGGATGGCCGAGGCGATCAGCAGCCAGACATAAAGGTCGAGGACGATGATGACGATGTCGAGAACAGCGCGCATATGATGGGGGCTCGCGGGTGGGACGACCAGGTAAAGCGCAACGAAACCGGACTTGAACCGCCAGCGCGCTTCTCGTTTGAGCAGGATCTTCTCGGAAAACCGCTGCGTACTTCTCGCTAACGCGGCCCGCCGGGTCCGGATCATGCTCTAAATATCGGTTCGGCCCCCCGCAAACAAGGGAAGTTCCGGGCAGGAAAGGTCGAAAACAGCCGTTTCGCCGTTCTTGACTTGGCCTTGGGCGGGACTGTAAATGGCGCCCGACTGACGGCCGGGACACTCAGCAACACCCGGTCGCGATGGGGCCATAGCTCAGCTGGGAGAGCGCGTCGTTCGCAATGACGAGGTCGGCGGTTCGATCCCGCCTGGCTCCACCACGCTTCGCCTTCGGGCTACGCGTGGCGCAGCCGCGCAGAGCCCGAAGGACGAAGCGTGGTGTCCGGCGAAGCCCAAAGGGCGAAGACGGACCGGTCCAAACCCCTCTTCTCCGACGCCTCGCCGCCAGCCCCAATCCCCCTCACGTCCCCGTAAACCGTGGCGGCCGCTTCTCCACGAAGCTCGCGACGCCTTCGCGGAAATCATTGCCCTTGAGCGCGATCTGCATTTCGCGGTTGGCGTCTATGGTAGCCTCGGCGAGGGTCTGGAACGGCACGTCATAGACCTGACGCTTGATCACCGCGATCGCGCTCGGCGAGACGAAATCGGCGAGGTCGCGGGCATAGGCATAGGTGTCCTCGCGCAGCTTCTCCGGCGAAGAGAGCCGGTTGACGAGGCCGATGCGCAGCGCCTCCGCGGCCGACACCCGCCGCGCCGACATCAACAGATCGAGCGCGTTGGCATGGCCGACGATGCGCGGCAGCATCCAGCTGATGCCGTGCTCGGCGATCAGGCCGCGCCGCGCGAAGGCTGTCGTGAACACCGCGCTGTCGGCGGCGAAGCGCAGATCGCAATACAGCGCGTGAACCAGGCCGATGCCGGCGGTAGCGCCGTTGAGCATCGCGATGACTGGCTTCTTGATGGCGGGGTAATAGGCGTAACGCGTCTGCCAGTCGGCGCGGCGGTTCATGTCGAACGGAATGCTCTCGCCACGCCTGACCTCGTTGGGATCGATGCCCTGCAGCGCTTCCATGTCGGCGCCGGCGCAGAAGCCACGGCCCGCGCCGGTCAGGATGATGACGCGAACATGGTCATCGTTCGCCGCCGCCTCCATCGCATGGCGCACGTCGCGCTCCATGATCGCGGTCCACGCATTCATGCGGTCCGGGCGATTGAGCGTGATGGTCGCGATCCGGTCGCTGACCTCATAGAGGATGTGCTGATAGCTCACGGCGATCTCCCTGGCCTTGTTGTTATGAATTCGCACGGCGATACGAGCCACGCGCGGCAGCCGACAGTAGCACATCCATCAGAATGAAAAGGGCGGCGCGAAATTCCGCGCGGCGGCTATTCCGCCGCCTGCAGCAGCATCGGCCGCGGCACGCGCGCGATCCAGCCGTCGATGAAATGCTTCAGCCACGCGCGCTCGGCGGCATCATGCACGGCGCGCCCGGCGAAGTGCTGATGGACCGGTTGCGCGCCCGGCGAATCCAGCCGCGCGCAACCGCGCGTGGTCCAGCGATGCATCATCGCGTAGGTCACATCGGGATGGAATTGCAGGCCGAAGGCGTTGCCGAACTGGAACGCCTGCACCGGGAAATCATCGCCGGTCGCAAGCAGGTCCGCGCCGTCGGGCAGTCGAAAGCCCTCGCCATGCCAATGATAGACGCGCGCCGGCCAGTCCGGGCAAAGGGCGCGGCCCGCGTCCGTCGGACTGACCGGGTAGTAACCGACCTCGACACGGCCCTGCGGATGCGGCGCGACGCGCGCGCCGAGTTGCCGCGCCAGCATTTGCGCACCGAGGCAGATGCCGAGGAACGGACGCTGCTCGCGCAGCGGAACGGAAATCCAGTCGATCTCGCGCCGGACATAGTCGTCGGGATCGTTGGCGCTCATCGGGCCGCCGCAGATCACCGCGCCGGCATGCATCTCGAGCGTGTCGGGCAGCGTATCGCCGAAGCGCGGACGGCGGATGTCGAGGGGGTAGCCCAGCGCACGCAGCGCGTTGCCGATCCGGCCGGGAGTCGAGGTCTCCTGATGCAGCACGATCAGCACCGGCCTTAGCGCAGCCTGATCCGAAACCTGATCTACCGGCGTGACCGCGGTCGGCCTTCGGTTTGCGAAGGGTACCACGACACGGCTTTGGTCAGACCGGAACGACATTGCCTCTGCTTGAAGGTTTGGCCTCTGCTTAAGGATTCGGCACGTAAGGTGCGATCATAGCTAAGTGCTCGTTAACATCGTGTGAGTTTGCGCACACACGCGCGAAGCAAATCGCGGGCCAGAGACAGCCTTAACGACGACCGAGGGAACGCTTCAGGGGGCTAGCGCTTGCGGAGCTGAAAGCCGCCGACCGCCGACAGGATGAACGAACGCGGAAACAGCCGGAGCAGGAACGGCACGACCTTGATGAAGGCGCCGGGCAGCACGGCGCGCTTGTTGGCCATCAGGCCGCGATAGGCCTGGCGGGCGACCTCATCAGGCGCAACGTTGAGGATCGCGGAATCGAATCCCGGGGCAAACCCTGCGCGATCCTGGAATTCGGACGGCACGGGACCAGGGCAAACCACGGTAACGCGCACGCCTTTCGGCGCCAGCTCACAGCGCAATGCCTCGGAGAATGAAAGCACATAGGCCTTGCTGGCGTAGTACACGGCCATGCCGGGGCCCGGCAGGAATCCCGCGATCGAGCCGAGATTGAGGATGCCGCCGCGATTGCGGATCAGCTGGTCGGCGAAGCGCAGCGTCAGGTCGGTCAGCGCACGGATGTTGACGCTGATCATGTTGAGCTGTTCGGCACGGTCACGCTCGACAGCGAGGCCGAACAGGCCGAAGCCGGCATTGTTGACGAGATATTCGACCTCGACCCCGGCCTCGGTCAGGGCCTGCGCGATCCGGTCGCCCGCATCGGTCTGCTGGAGATCGCAGGGGATCACGATCGGGGCCGCGCCGCCCTTGGCCCCAAGCTCGTCGGCGAGCGCAGTCAGGCGATCGGCGCGCCGCGCCACCAGCGCCACGCGGTGCCCCTTTGATGCAAACACGCGCGCCAGTTCGGTGCCTATGCCCGCCGATGCCCCGGTTATCAGCGTCACACGCTCAGTCACGTTTCAAACTCTTACTGCAAATTCTAGTGAGGTTCCCTGCGGGGCGACGAGAGCATAGGCATGCGGTGCGACGCAAGCCGTGTATGGGCTTGTGGATAGCGGCTGAGGCGCTGGTTTCGGGACGAAACTACCGATTTTCAGTCGGATCGCCCCCGATCGCGGCGGAAATTAAAATTTCGTCATCCGTGATGCCGGCGACGATGCACCCGCTTGCGCAGCCGACCCTGTCAAATTGCCGCGTCTGCCGTGCCCCAGGGGCCCTTCGGCAGCTCGGCCTGCTTCTCGGCGACCCTGTGCTTGAGGTCGATGCGGTCGCGCGAGGAAATGCCGAGCAGGTCGGCGGCGCGCCAGACCACATTGTCCTCGAACTCGCTGACCTGGCCGTCGGCATAGACCAGCTCCCACATCATCTCGACGATGCGCAGCCGCCCCTCCTCATTCACCGAGCGCATGATCACGCTGGTAAAGTGATAGAGATCCACGGCCTCGCCTTCGACGCGCATCGCGGAAGCGATCAACTTGTCGGCGGTGCCGGGATCGAGCTGGAAACGGCTCTCGATCAGGCTGTGCAGCTTGCGCGTCTCGGTCGGCGTCGGCTCGCCGTCCAGCGAGACGACATGCACCAGCAGCGCGGTCGCCGCCAAGCGATAGTCGCCGTCATCGAAACTGCGGTCGGCCCGGGCATCGGGGGAGACGATATCGGCAATGAATTGGCGGAGTCCGTCGAGCATCGCTCTCTCTGTCGAATGAAGCTGAAACCTATATGGCGTGGAAACAGAACCGGCGCAATCCGCGCAGGTCCCCGCTGCGGCATTACGTTTCGGCAAGCATTACGTTTCCGCAATATGACTACGGTATCTCGTACACCACGAGCTTGTCGGCAATGCCGCGCAATGCCGCTTCCTTCTGGATCGGCTTGATCGCGGCGCGATCGAGGATGCCTGCGACTTCAGCCGATTCCATCACCGGCTGGGTCAAATGGATTTCCTGTGACGTCGACAGGCTCTGCACCCTGGCTGCAATGTTCACGGTCTGGCCGAAATAGTCCTGCCGCTCGTTCAGCGTCACCGCGAGGCACGGCCCCTCGTGGATGCCGATCTTGACGATCAGATCCTCCTTGCCGCGCTCGGTGTTGAGCTGCTTCATCGCGGCCCGCATCCGCAAGCCTGCCGACAATGCATGCTCGGGCCGGATGAAGGTCGCCATCACGGCGTCGCCGATCGTCTTCACGACCGCGCCGCGCTCGGAAGCGATGATCTCGAGCAGCGCGTGGAAATGCGCGCGCACCAGATCGAACGCGGCGAGATCGCCGACCCGCTCATAGAGTGCGGTCGAACCCTTCAGATCGGTGAACAGGAAAGTCAGCGCGGTGATCTTCAGCCGCTGGTCGCCGGTGAGATTGTCGGCCTTGAACACGTCGCGGAAGGTCTGGTTCGACAGCATCCGTTTCGCGGTGAGGATCGGCTTGCGCTTGCCGACAAGCTTGTGCAGCGGATCGCCGGCGACCCACACCGAGGGCAGCACGCGAACGTCGGCGTGATTCTCCAGCGAAAGCCGCAGCGGCCCCGGCCGCATCGTCGAGGTGCCGGTCGGCGCATGCGTTTTGTTGAACGCGATCGAGAATTGCTGACGCTCGGTGGTCGGCTCGCCCTCGATGGCGAAGAAGTGCGCCGAATGTGTCACCGGCTCGAACACGATGATGAACTCGTTGGGCAGGTTGAGCGACAGGATCGCCTTTTCGCCGGGCGGCAGCTCGAGCCCCTCCAGCGTGACCTCATTGATCAGGGTCGACACCGAGCTCTCGTCGAGCTCGATCCCTGAACTCCAGAACACCTGGCGGAAGTATTCCCAGATCGGCAGCGTGTTGGGATCATGCGCGGCGATGTGGCGGACCCGCGGGCTGACGGTGAAGGCGACCTCGACCAGCTCGTCGACTGAGACCTCATAGCCGGCCGCGCACAACGCGCAATTGTAGTCGTCATGACGCAACGATTTCAGCGTGGTGTGGGCATCGAGCACGCCGCCGCAGCCCGGACACAGCACGTTCCAGCTCATGTCGAACAGGCCGAGCCGCGAGGCGTGCAAGAAGCCGGAAATCGCCTTCTCCTCGTCGAGCCCGGTGCGGCGCGAGAAATCCAGCACGTTGATGCGATTGAGCTCGCGATCATCGCCATCAGCGATCAGCTGCTGCATGGCGTCGACGACGGCCGGATCGGCCGTCTGCCTGAGGACTGCGAAGTGGGCCTGCGTGTCGCTCATGGTGACCACCTATGTTGGGAGACGCCGCGCACGGTCAGCGCGGCTTGATCGTGAACACCGGCGATCGGTTCGGCTGTGTCGTCACCACGCCGATCGGAATCACCGGATCCTTGTCCGCCAGCGCGACGCGGAACGCGCCGATGATCTTCGCGAGCGCGAGCGTCGCCTCGACCAGCGCGAAATGCGCGCCGATGCAGACCCGCGCGCCGACGCCGAACGGCAGATAGGCGAAGCGATCGGGCGGTGTTCCCGTCATGAAACGCTGTGGCACAAAAGCATTCGGATCGCGCCATAGCTTCTCATGCCGGTGCAACAGCCACGGCGCGATCAGGATTACGTCATGCTTCCTGACCGGACGGCCCTCGATGGTGTCGGGACCGCCCGCGGCACGCGCGATCAGGAACGCCGGCGGATAAAGCCGCATGGTTTCGTCGATCACGGCGCGGGTGAACTTCAGCTTCTCGAAGTCCAGCGCGCCTGAAGTCGCCACGTTCCTGACTTCTGCTTCCAATTGCTCCTGGGTCTCTGGATCGAGCGCCAGCAGATAGAGCGCCCAGAACAGCGCGGTCGCGGTGGTCTCATGGCCGGCCAGGATCATGGTCGCGACCTGGTCGCCGAGCTGGGCATCGGTGAAGGCCTGACCGGTCTCAGGATCGCGCGCAGCGCCCATCAGGTCGAACAGGTCGCGGGCCGGCGCATTGTCATCCTTGCCGGCGGCGCGGCGCTCGGCCATCAGCTGGCCGACGAATGCGGTCCAGCGCTTGCGGAAGCGGGCGCGCCGGAAATCCTGCGGGGTCGGCCAGTTCAGGGGCAACAGCAGGTCCAGCATATGCGGCCGCGCCAGCGTGTCGCCATACTCCATCACGAAGTCGCGCAGCGCGGCGCCGTGGCGGTCCATGCCGAACGAGAACATGGTGCGGCCGGCGATCTCCAGCGTCATGCGCTGCATCACCTCGCGCAGATCGACCGGACCGCCGCTCGCGATCTTCAGCCTGCCGATAGTCTCGTCGACCGCCGCGATCATGTAGGGCACCAGCGTCGTCACCGCGCGCGGCGTGAACGCCGGCGCCAGGGTGCGGCGCTGATGCTTCCACGCGCGGCCCTCGGCGATCAGCAGTCCCTCGCCCAGCATCGGACGCAACACACGGAGGCCGGCGGGCGTGCGGGTGTAGTTCTCGTAATTGTCGACCAGCACGTGGCGGATCGCATCCGGCGTGTTGAGGATGAAGCTCGAGTGATTGAGGAAGCGGCCCTGAACGATGTCGTCCTCATAGGCGCGCTGGCCCCAGGTCTCGATCGGCGAGTTGCGCATCACCCGCATCCGCTGGAACGCGCCCATGTCGGCGGGGGCGCGCGGCGGCGCCGGCGGGACCAGGGGCCGCCGCGTGACCGTGATATCGTAGACTTCAGCTATGCTCATGGTCCTCGCTTCCTGCCTCACGCAACGGCCGATCCGGCCATGCGATCCCGGCGCCGTGAAGGCGCGCGGACCCCTTCCACAAGACCTAATAAGTCAGCTCGGCGACTGCAATCCGGTTCTCCGACGCCGGCCAGCTCCGCATCACAATGCGCTCGGCGTTGAAGATTGCGGCAACCGGACGTCCGATCTCGGCCGCGGTGAGCCGCAACGTCGTCACCGCGTCGGTCGGCACGCCGGATTTGACGTCGGCCGGCTCCTTGCCGTCGAACAGCACGATATCGCGCGGTAATCCGAAATAACCGCGCGGCCGCGACATCAGCACGACGGCGCCTGCACCGGCATCGGCCGGCAGCATGGGCCGCGCGGCGCGCAGATGCACGATGTCGGAGGAGCGCGGAAACGGCGAGCGATAGATATGCGTCGTCACCGCATCAGGCGAGGTCAGCACGAATTCGAGCGACCAGGACGGATCGACCTGCGCCGGCCCCCACCGGCCATCGGCGCCGGTCTGCGAGCTGTGCAGCGGGCCGCCGAGGCGCTCGCCGGTTTCCGCCGACACATGATAGATGTCGACCACGGCGCCCGGCACCGGCCGGTTGGTCGGCACGCCGCCGGGCGTGCCCGTGACGAGGCCGCTCAGCCGCACCGCCGTCTCCGGCACGATCTCGATCCGCGACGGCTCACGTCCGGCGATGAATTTGTAGATCTCGCGAAAGGCGCGCGGATGATACGCGGTCTCGCGATGATCGACCGCGCCGAGCACCAGATTGGTCGCGCCTTTCAGCGCCGGGCCGTCGGTCGTGACGTTGGTCGGCGTGCCCGGCTTGCCGATGAAGCGGCCGTCGGCCTGCGCATATTTGTCGAGCCCGTCGCTGCGCAAGGTCAGGAACGCGGTGCCCGCGGTCACCTCGCTGTCGCCATCGTTCAGCCCGCGCAGGAACGGACCGCGCCCGTTGAACTCGTTGCCGAGGCCGTCGTCGGATGCATAGACGCCGTGATTGGGCGTGCCGCACAGCACCGCGTGGCTGATGTCGCCGCTGCCACCATTCTTGATGGTGTTGCGGATCGCATTGCCGCCGCGGGAATTCCCGACCAGCGCGATCCGCGTGGCGCCGCTGGTCTGCTTCAGCTCCCTGACCGCCTCGGCGAGCGCGCGGCGCTGGTCCTCGGTCGAGGAACGGCCCGCCTGCTCGACCTTGTCGTCGGCGCGCGCCAAGGGATCGGTGAAGTTGATCGCGGCCATGCGCTCGCGCGGCACGCCGTTGGACTCCATCCGCCACAGCGTCGTCATCCAGAGCGCGGCATGATCGCCGTTGCCGTGCACGAACAGGATCGGCGGCAGGGTCGGCGGAATGTCGCCGGCCGGCGCCGGCTGGGCAAAAGCCGGGGCGGCGAGGCGGCCCGCCAGCAGCGTCAGGGCGCCGGCTCCTTGAAAAAATCTCCGCCGCGACAGCGCCATTGATCCCCTTCCCCAAGCCTTTCAGGGCTTTAGCTGTGTCCTACAGCCCGCGAGGATACCGTAATCGCTGGACAGGACACGCGTTTGCCGGGCATCAGTTGATGCAGCCGGAATCATTCAACAAACCATAGCAGGCCAACCGGAACCGGATATGACCGAACCGCCGGATCGACCAGACCGTATCACTGCACCGTTGCGGCATTCAATCTTCAGGCGGATCTGGCTCGCGAGCCTGCTCTCCAACCTCGGCATCCTGATCCAGGGCGTCGGCGCCGCCTGGGCGATGACCCAGATGACCGCGGAGGCCGACAAGGTCGCCCTGGTGCAGACCGCGCTGATGCTGCCGGTGATGCTGATCTCGATGCCGGCCGGCGCCATCGCCGACATGCATGACCGCCGCATCGTCGCGCTGGTGTCGCTGGCGATCGCGCTCTCCGGCGCGACCACGCTGACGGTGCTGGCCTGGCTCAATCTGGTGACGCCGAACATCCTGCTCGCGCTGTGCTTCGTGGTCGGCAGCGGCATGGCGCTGTTCGGCCCGGCCTGGCAATCCTCGGTCAGCGAGCAGGTGCCGTCGGAGACGCTGCCCGCCGCGGTCGCGCTGAACGGCATCAGCTACAACATCGCGCGCAGCTTCGGTCCTGCGATCGGCGGCATCGTGGTGGCCTCCGCGGGCGCCGTGGCGGCGTTCGCGGCCAACGCTGTCCTGTACCTGCCGCTGCTGGTCGTGCTGTTCCTGTGGAATCGCGTCAGCGAACCGTCGCGGCTGCCGCGCGAGCGGCTGAACCGCGCCATCGTCTCCGGCGTGCGCTACATCACCAATTCGCCGTCGATCAAGATCGTGCTGACCCGCACCATGGTGACCGGCATCATCGGCGGCTCGGTCTCGGCGCTGATGCCGCTGGTGGCGCGCGATTTGCTGCATGGCGGCGCGCAGAC
Organism: Bradyrhizobium sp. WCU1; assembly: GCF_053474805.1. Taxonomy (NCBI): domain Bacteria; kingdom Pseudomonadati; phylum Pseudomonadota; class Alphaproteobacteria; order Hyphomicrobiales; family Nitrobacteraceae; genus Bradyrhizobium; species Bradyrhizobium sp. WCU1. Next base: position 3,592,648 of record NZ_CM130280.1, on the reverse strand, counting down.
CTACGGCATCATGCTCGGCGCCTTCGGCATGGGCGCTGTGATCGGCGCACTCAACATCAGCGAGATCCGCAGCCGGCTCAGCGGCGAGGCCGCGGTGCGGACCTGCGCGCTGCTGATGGGCGTTGCGATCGCGATCGTCGCGGTGAGCAAGCAGCCGGTGATCACCGCAGCCGCGCTGGTGGTCGCCGGTGCGGTATGGATGCTGGCCATCGCGCTGTTCAATATCGGCGTGCAGCTCTCGGCGCCGCGCTGGGTCGCCGGCCGTTCGCTTGCGGCGTTTCAGGCCTCGATCGCCGGCGGCATTGCGATCGGAAGCTGGTGCTGGGGCCGCATCACGGACCTCGGTGGTGTCGAGACGGCGCTGTTGATCTCCGCCGGCCTGATGCTGCTGTCGCCGCTGCTCGGCATCTGGCTGCGGATGCCGCCGGTCGGCGCGCGCAACGAGGACGCGACGGTTGCCCTGGCCGATCCCGAGGTGCGGCTGCAATTGACCGCGCGCAGCGGGCCGCTGGTGGTGGAGATCGAGTACCGGGTGGCGCAGGACAAGGCGCGCGCCTTCCACAATGTGATGCAGGACGTGCAGCTGAGTCGCCAGCGCAACGGCGCCTATGGCTGGTCGATCGCGCGCGACATCGCCGATCCCGAATTGTGGACCGAGCGCTATCATTGCCCGACCTGGCTCGATTTCCTGCGCCAGCGCAACCGCGCCACCCAGATCGAGCGCGAGCTGCACCAGAAGGCGGCCGACTTCCATATCGGCGCGGATCCGATCCGGGTGCGGCGGATGCTGGAACGGCCGTTCGGCTCGGTCCGCTGGAAGGACGAGACCCCGGATCGCGCCGCCAAGGAGGTGATCCCGGTGGTCGCGACCGCGGCGGGGAGTAGTACGTAGACTCCGTCGTCATTCCGGGACATCGCGCAGCGATGGGCCCGGAATCCATCGGGCCGCGAGTCCAGCGTTGGAATGGATTCCGGGCTCGCGCCAGGCGGCGCGCCCCGGAATGACGATGATGGCGCTACTGCCCGTTGTCGGTGAGCGTCTGCTGGCAGGCCTTGCTGAGACGGCTGCGATGCTCCTTCAGGCAGGCCAGCACGACCTGATCGCCCTCGCCGAGATGGGCGCGGCAGAACCGCGAGGCATCGCGCGAGCAGGCATCGCGCCCCTGCTGCTGTGCTGAGACCGCTGACGTCAGCAGAACCAGCGGAACGGCGGCGAACAGAAATCGGGTCATCACAAAGCCTCTAAGGAATGCGACGCTGGTTCTATAGCGTTTCAGGGCGGCAAAGAAGCCCTGCGGCTTCGCCGCCCACGGCGAAGTCCATTGGTGCACTGCAATCACTCGGCGGCGGCCCGGCGCTGGGCCGCGAGATCGCGATCCAGCACGACGCGGCAGCCACTGGTCAGCTGGGAGCGGTTCTTGACCATGCACGCCGTGATCTTCGGGATGTTCGGGATCTCGGAGCTGCACAGGCTGAAGGCGTCACCGGTGCACATCTGCTGCGCCTCGGCGCTGAATGCGAAGCTCGCGCTCGAGGTCAGCGACGAGACGCTCGCCGCAACCGCCAGCACGACGGCGGTCCTGCGAACGCCACGTCCAAGTGCTCCGCCCCGAAGAACCCGGCCTTTGAAAATGGTGGTCATGATCGGCTCCCATCGGCGCCACCGATCGCGGCGCCCGTTGTCTGATGTCCGATCCTGCTTGAGCGCGCACCCGATGACTGTGACGACCATCACGCATCGGTAAAGCACGCTTTTTCTTGCGGTCCTGGCGCCTTGTTGGGATCGCGTTAAGACCTTGTTGGCATTAATCGCTCGTTACGGCTGTGGCGTATCCTTAAGTCCGAGAGAGTGTGTAGCGATGCGTAGTGCGTTGGGCCTGATGCTGGCCAGTGTTGTAGCGGCGATCGTGATCGCCGGCGTGTGGTTCTGGACCTCCTCCCCGCGTGCCGACGCGGCGCCTCCGCAGACAACGGCAGCAAGCCAGGCCGATCCGCTGCCCACAGCGGCCAAGCAGGCCGCCAGAGACGATGTCGACACGACCGCCGCGCTCTCGAAGCGCGCCGACGCCACCCAGGCGGCGGCCCCGGCCGCTGCCCCTGCACCGGCGCCCGCTCCGGTCGTGGCGATGCCAAAATGCGCCAATCCCGATGGGCTCGGCATCAGCCGCACCGTCGTGGTCGACACCACAGGCGGCCCGGGCTTCGGCTTCCTGCAGTACAAGCAATATGACTTCCTGACCGACCATGAGGTGGTGCTGACCTTCGACGACGGTCCGTGGCCGACCACGCCCGCCGTGCTCAAGGCGCTGGCGGACGAGTGCACCAAGGCGGTGTTCTTCCCGATCGGCCTGCACACCACCTATCACCCCGATATCCTCCGCCAGGTCGCCGCCGCCGGCCACACCATCGGCGCCCACACCTGGTCGCACGCGCATCTGGCGAGCAAGAAGATCACCGAGCAGCAGGCCAAGGACGAGATCGAGAAGGGTTTTAGCGCGGTGAAGCTGGCACTCGGCGCCAATCCGGCTCCGTTCTTCCGCTTCCCGGCACTGGCGCACACGCCGGCGACCACCGCCTATCTCGGCACCCGCAACATCGCGATGTTCTCGGTCGACGTCGACTCCAACGACTTCAAGTCCAAGAGCTCCGACGAAGTGATCAACAACGTGATGACCAAGCTCGACAAGGAGCACAAGGGCATCATCCTGATGCACGATCTGCAGAAGCACACCGCACAGGCGCTGCCGACGCTGCTGCGCAAGCTGAAGGCCGGCGGCTACAAGGTGGTCTGGATGAAGGCCAAGACCCAGATCGAGACGCTGCCGGAATACGACGCGATGATGGCGAAGACCGAGAAGCCGGTCGCATCGGGCCGGCCGATCGGCAACGTCGTGCAGACGGTGGCCGAGTAACCCCGCGAATACGCCGAACACACTCAACCCAAGGGCGCTCCTGGATCCGATCCGGGGGCGCTTTCGTTCGTGGTGTCGGCGTCGACTACCGGCAGATCACCACGGGCAATGGTGGCGAAATTCCTGCTTCAGATGTACGCAGCCAAAATATCGAAACAACCCCATGCAAAGGAGCTGGCGGGTGCCGGCGCTCGACAAGGCAGCTTGACCCGTCGGGCTGCTCGGGCCCAAGATGCATGGCACCGTGATGAAGATAGGACGCACGGTCTATCGCTCCTCCGTGATCGAACCAATCCTCGCCGCCTTGATGCCGTTCCAGGCCGCCGTCGGCATGCGGCTGGCTTGGCGCTGGAGCGCGGCCGGCGGATGCGTGTTTCAGATCGGCTCCGGCGTGTACCTCCCGGCGTTCATCGTAACCCATCTGAATTCCGCACTCGTCTCCGCGCGGGCCGTGAACCACATAGATACCAATTGGGCGCGTGCGTCGGGGGCACCGACCGGCCTGATCCACGACGCCTGGAGCATCCGCCTGGTGTCGCACTACGCGCTCGGCGTCTTCTTCGTCCTTGCCCATCTCACCTCGGGATTGCGCGGCGTCCTGATCGCGCACGGCGCGGCCACCGCGATCGCCAACCGGATCTGGGCAACCGGCCTCGCCGCGGTCGGACTGGTCGCGGTCGCGAGTGGACTGTGCGGCGCGCGGATCTAGGTGGAAGATGTTCTGGGGTGCCGCAAGAAGGGAACGAAACCCCTCCTCCAAACCCAGCATTTTCCGCCTAAACGCGCTGATCCGCGAGTTTCGTGCCGGGGATCGTGTACCATTGAAAGCGAAAATTGAACTGCCGAGATTAATCCGAAATCTGACCCTGGGTGCTCATCACGCAGCCTTACATGTAGGGCTCGAGCTCGTTGAGTTCGATGCTGCACCTCTTGAGCCGCATGAGATCGCGAAGACGAAGCTTGGTCACCCCACTCTTCCAAAGGCCCTCGATATATTCGTCATCGCTCTCTACGAGTCCGCACCCACGTGCTTCGTAGCATCGGACGATCAGGTTGCGAACGCTGATGCCAGCAATGTCACCGTACAGGGTAACGCCGTCGCGAATTTCGAACAGCTTTTCTGCCTGTCGGGAGGTGAGGCGAAAGTCGCGCAACGCGAGACGCGCCTCAGCGTGCTTCTCGCTAAATTTGAGGTCTTTGCGCTCCTTTGGACTGAGCGCGATAACCTTTTCCGCCTGCTCGACAGTGTCGAGCAGAAATGTCAACTCCCACTCACTGAAGAGATTTTCAGCCACCTTCCTCATCGCGAGAAGGCTGAGGGCAAGGTTACGGACCTTGACCGGATCGCTGCTGACAGCGAGCATTTCGCGAGCAGAGGCCATCGGAGACACCTGTTAACAACATGTGCATGGCTGATGCAGAACTCGACGCGCGAAATCCTCCCTAAGTGATTTGCTGACTTTCAGCAAGGATCAGCGCCCGTAATCACCAGAAACTGCGGGGCGGCGGGAGCAGGCACGGAGCTTGCGCCTACGGTGAGTTCCGTTACGCTTTCAACCTGAGCGGGAGGACCGTGGCGTGCGAGAGCTTGGAAGGGTCAGTGTTGCTGGGTGGCCGACGAGGCCGCCTTCGTCGCATTGAGGAGTGGCGCAGGACGCGTTTCCAGCGACTGCTAAGAGGTTCGGATCGTGAAAGAGCCATCAGAGCAGCGCGCCACTGTCTCGACGTTAGTGCACGTCGCATAGCTGGCGAGGGAGGTCTGATCAGCTAGAACACAAAGGCCCACTACCGGTGTCTAACGGACTTCTTACCTTAATAGCTCTGATACGCCCATTATCCGAGGCAGACATGCCACGTAAGCTTTTCAATATCATCGTAGGCTTCCGAAACTATCTCCGCCGAGAGCCGTCCGAAGCCCATTTTGATAGGGGCGGCATGGCCATTCCGGAGTACCAGCTTCGTCAACGAGAAGTACTGATCCAACGATCGCAAATCGAATTGCATGGACAACGCCAAGTTGCACCGACCCAAGACCCTGCGCCGGACATCGATGCAAGAGAAGCATTTTTTCTGATTTTCGAGGAAAGCGAGTGGCGGGAGAGTCAATTAAAAACAACCATTGATACCTCGAACCTCGTTTACGACTGGCTTGCGCGTCGGCTCGACAACGAAATCCATAAAGCTCTGCGAAACTCGCTTCTCAGTTCTTGGGGCGAGGAATGCTTAGCAGGAACGGCCACTACCCCAGAAAAGCCTATCCCTCCGGACACGTGGGACAAAGTTGAGATCGTATTTGATCGTAGTCATCTTCCACGGACTGCGGCTCACTGGAAGGGTCCCACAAGCCGCGAGTTCGGCCCAATGGCGTGGGTCGGCGTCAGGTTCTCTAGGAACCAGATATTCGGACAATTTCCACTAGTTCAGCGGCCGATCAAGATCATTTTCGACCAAGCTAATCCCAATAGAAGGTTTTGGTCAATCGAACCGATGAGGGACGAAACCGGAAAGCAAATACCCGGAACGTTTTGGGAGTATCGAGCGCTGATAAGGAATATGTCCGCCAAGACTCAAAGGAACGTAAAGGTCATCGTCGAAGCAATCGGACCGATGCCTACTCGGCCGGAGCCGTCACAGTTCGACATCAACAAAAAGCATCTGATCGACTTAAATCCCGGAGAAGAGGCGCTTGTTTTGATACGGCGGTGGTACAACCCGCCTATCGTGGCGGGGATGGCGTGTGGCACAGACGTATATGGACCAATAAAAATGACCGCGAGTGCCGATGACGTTGTACCGACAATAAAGCTTTTTCATTTCGATCCTGAGCGGACACCAATGATCTTCGAGTAGCGCCGATCCAATGATGTAGGTCCTGACATCCTTAAGCACCGATCTTGTGAAACAAAACCTTGCTGACTTTGATAAACACAAGCATCGAAGGGATCGACAAGCAGATAAACCCCGCGAGAAAGAAAATTGCCGCGATCCATCGAGATATCGGGCGAGACCGGTCAAGCATCTCATAGAAGAGGTTCATTCGTATGCGAAGCAATTCGCGTCCGTTCCGCCGCAGTTCCTCTAGATCAGGGTTCGGCCTGCCAAAATAGTACGCGCCATATTCGCTACTGTCTTTGCGCGCGATATCGTCGCCGACCTCCAATTTCCTTTCGATGATCGCTATTTGCTTGTCGCTCACCGACGGTTCGTCGCCCGCGATGTACTCTTCGGGAGAGCCATACCGCTTCACTTCGCCGGGGCATCGTATTGCGAATACGGCTGAGGCAATCGCGATGAATACAAGGCCGACATAAACTGCAAGCAATCGCGTCAATGTATGGTCGGCAGCGTCGTCAAACACATCCTTCGACAGCGTAAGATGCGCAACGATGTCGTCATTCAGCAAGATCAAATAGCCGATCAGCGGAATGAGCACGGTTAGCTTTGCGGCTCGCGAATTGCCGACCGACCGGAGCAAGCTCCATGGCAGTATGACCTTCCCGCGCTTCAAGCCGCTCCTAATCTCGGCTTCGGTCTGAGTGCTGCTCATCGGTCAGGCTCGTGCTGCGGTCGCGTCCATGGTCGACGCGTTTACGGTATATCCAGTAATTGCGGCGCCCAACTTGACCAAGCTCGTGCGCCACCAGATCCACACTCCGCCGTGTAGCAGGATTGGGATCAGCACCTACACGGAGAAACAATTTCCGCCCGGAAGATCGCAAGAATTGAAGGGCTTAGTCTGAGAATGGTGCCGCAAGAGGGACTCGAACCCCCGACCCCGTCATTACGAATGACGTGCTCTACCAACTGAGCTATTGCGGCGAACCGTTCGGCAACGGCCTGAGCTTGCGCGCCACCTGATATCGGGCATGACCCCGATTGGCAAGAAGATGCGGTTATTAAACCGCACAGCCGTTACCTAACCCCGAATTAGCTTCCCAAACGTGACAGAAATCCGCGCCAACCGCCCGCCTGGGCCTTGGGAGGGCCGATTTGTTCCGCAAATTCGTCCACCGGGCCGTCCTCATCGACCCCGGGGTCGTCGGGAGCCCGGACGATCGGAATCACGGCCGGAATCGGCGCCGGCGCCGCCTTGGGCAGATCAGTCCGGGACCGGAACAGCGGGGCCGGGGCCGGGGGCGCCGCCTCAGTGGCCGGGGGTGGAACCGGCTCCGGCGCGGCGGGTTCAGGCGGCACCGGCTCGGCGTCGCTGGCCGCCGGCGCCGGGGCGTTGTCCTGCACGGACGGCGTGGCCGGCTCGACCGGCTTGGCCTCGACCGGCTCAACCGGCTTGGGTGACGGCGGCTCGATGGCCAGCTCCTTGGGCGGCTCGACCCGACGCGGCGCCAGCATCGCCTCTTCGAACGGCGAGGGCTCGATCGCATTGCCCTTGTCGGACGGCAGCGCCGCCACCGGCGTCTGCCACTGGAAGGCATCGAAGCGGCCGGTGACCGGCGACACCGGACGCCAGCGATCCGAGACATAGCCGTCGGCAGTCCACACCGGATCATGCAGCGCGCGCACCGCGCGCAGGGTCCAGGCCCGTGCCCGGCCGCTGTCGCCATGCTCGCTGCGCTCGATCTCGGCCATCAGCAGCGCGACGCGCTGGGTCGGCGCGGCTGTGAACGGCTCCAGCGCCGCACGCGCCTTGCCGAATTCGGCCGCATCTATCGCGGCGCGCGCGATCGCCAGCGCGCCCTCGATGTTGCCCGGCGTCTTGGCCGCCAGCGTCTCGACGCGCACCAGCCGCTGCCGCGCGGAATCGCCGAGCCGGACATGCGAATAGGCGTCGGCGAGATCGGGATGCGGCTGCTTGAGCCACGCGGTCTCGACGATGCGCATGGCGCGGCGCACCTGATGCGCCTCGCTCTCGAACTTCGCCGAGAGCACCGCGGCGGGGATCAGCGTCGGCGCCAGCTTGACGGCCTCCATCGCGCTCGAGCGCGACAGGTCGCGATCGACGGTCTCCAACTCCAGCGCGCGCGCCGTCAGCAGCACGCCGCGCTGCCGCCGATAGGTCGCCTTGTCGATCAATCCGGCCGTCTGGTTGTTGTCGATGATCGACAGCGCGCCGGCCCAGTCACCCTTGGCGCAGCAGAAGCCGAGCACCGCATGCGAGGCCCATGACGAGGACGGCGACATCTTCAGCGCCTCCTCGGCGATCATCACGGCCGCCACCGGATCGTCGGCGCGCTGTGCCTCGATGAACAGGCCGCGCAGGCCGAGCAGCCGCGTGTCGGCGCGCTCGGCCATGGCGCGGAAGGCGCGCTGCGCGCCGTCGCGATCGCCGTCGAGCTGCGCCGATTGCGCGTGCAGCAACAGCGCCAGCGGATCACCTCCGGCGTGGCGCCGCGCCACCTCGGCATGGGCACGCGCCGCCGACGAATCGCCATGCCCGATCGCGAGCAGGCCTTGCGTGATGGCGTGACGGCCGCGGGCGTGGCGCCGCTCGCGCTGGCCGCGTCGGATGCGGCCCGGGATCTTCCACAGTCCGCGCAGGATCATGCCGGCGACCATTGCGACGACGATGACGAGGCCGAGCAGGTACATCGGCTGCCTGGACGTCAGACGCAACCCGCCCCAATTCAGCACGAGATCGCCGGGCTGATCGGCCAACCAGGCGGCACCCGCTGCAGCGAGCGCGATCAGCAGCAGGAACAGAATGATCCGGATCATCAAGAACCTATTGCAAGAAGCTATTGATTGACCGTGGCGAGCGCCGCCATGGCGTTGTCGGCAAATTTACGCGACGCGTCGAGCGCGGCACGGCGTGCGTCCACCCTGGCGAGCCAGGCTTGCGCCGCGGTGCGATCGGCCGGCGGCAACGACTTCAATTCGCGTTCGGTCAATGCGAGATCATTATGCACGGCGGCCGATGTCACGCGCGCGACGATGCTGCCGCGGTCGGTGCCGGTGCCGTCGGTCCGCTCGATGCGGATCAGCTTGGAGGCGCCGGCCTGCAGACGATCGACCAGCCCGGCGCTGGCGGCCGCGGCCTCCGGCGGCGGCGGAGCAAGCTGCGGCACGATCTCGATCAGCTCGCGGCACAGCGCGTTCGGATTCGGCACGCCTGACGCAGCGAAGACTTCGAGCGGCTTCAGCATATCGGGATTGTCGGCGATGGCCTTCGCGGCCTCGAGCGCCGAGCCGTAGGGATCGCCGTGACGCACCGCGACGTCGAGCAGCGAGGCCGCAACCACGCGGCGCAGCGGCACATCATCCGCCTTCGCCTCGGCCTTGGTGTCGGCGATCTTGCCGTCCTGTTTGGCGATCGCGGCGCCCTGCGCCTTCACCGCACCCTCGACCCTGTCGATCCGCGCCGTGAGGCCGGAGATGTCGGGCGCCGCCGCGCCATCGCGCGGCGCGGCCTTCGCGTCATTCACCGCAGCGGCGAGCTTGTCGGATTGCGCCCGCGTCGCGGCGAGCTCGGTACGCAGCACGGCGATCGACTTGTCGAGCGCCTCGAGCCTTGCGGTTGCCGCGGGATCGGCGACCGCAGCGGCTGGCCGGCTCGCCTTTGCTTCGAGCGCGGCCAGGCGCGCACCGAGTTCGTCAACCGTTGCGGCGCTGGGCTGCGGCGCGGACGCCGGCGGCACCGAGGGCCAGCCGAGCAGCCAGCCGACCCCGATCACCAGCGCGGCGGCGACCGCGCCCGACACCGGCGCCACCACCCAGGGCGACACCGGCCGCGGCCGCTCGGCCTCCGGTGCCGCGGAGGCGGCCTCGAGTTGCGGCTCTGTGTGAGGCGCAGGATCGGGATGAGGCTCCGCCCCGGGCGCAGCCGCCTCGCCGGCATGGCCAGCGGTTTCCTCGCCAGTTTCCTTGCCAATTTCCTTGGCGGCTTCCTCGGTCGCCTCGGTCCTTGACGGCTCGCTGGAGATTTCGGTCGCCTGAAGATCAATGGTCGGCGGTGCGCGCTTGGGCCGGGAATCCGGCGAAGGTCCTGGGTCGTCGGGCCTTTCTTCAGCCATCGCGAGGGTCCTCAAAACTACTGGCCGCACATTCTAGAGCATGATCCGATCCGATTGAATCGGATCATGCCGTCATCGAGTTGTTTGGTGGCGTTACCTTAACGCGAACCGCTCCGTCAGGATCGGCCATGGTCTTAGAGCACGATCCGAAACCCGGAGCATTGCCTAACATCATGGTCCGACGAAAGAATTATTCGAGTGACGGCCGCATTGTGCGGTCGAGCGCCTCCAGCAGGGCGTTTTCGTCCGGCCGCGCCGCCACCACCACCTTGGTCGCACCGGCGTCATGGAGCACCGCGGCGACCGCGGCCGAGATGCAGCACTGCGGCAAAGCGAGCGCCGAAATCTCCAGGCCGTCGGCCCGGATCGTGTCCAGGAAGGCCTGCGCGCTGCGCCGGGAATAATGCAGCACCGCTGTGATCCGGTTCGCCATGAAGGCGTCGCTGACCTCCCTTGGAAAGCCGGCCACCGGCGCCATCCGGTAGGTGGTATGGGTGACGACGCTTAACCCGCGCTCGCCCAGTTCACCGGCGAGATCGCGCGACAGGTCGGCGCCGGCGAGATAGAGCAGCGTGGCGGATGCCGGCAGCTCGCCGGCCTTGACCCGCGCGAGCACGAGATCACGCAGGCTCACCGCGTCGCCCTTGGCCACGATCACCTTGTCGAAGCCGGCGGCACGTGCGGCGTCCGCGGTGTGCGTCCCCACCGCGAACAGCGGCAGCGGCATCAGCCGGCTCGCACCGAGATCGACCGCGCGCAGCGCATTGGCGCTGGTCAGGATGACCGCGTCATATTCGGCATCGTCGTCATCATGGAACGGCAACGGCTCGAAGCGCAGCACCGGCGCCGCGAGGGCATCAAAGCCGCGCTGGCGCAGCGTCGCAAGCGTCGCGGCACTATCCGGATGCGGTCGTGTGACAAGGATGGTCAGGGTCAGGCCTCCCGCCTTGCGAATTGGCCCCTGCAGATTGGACCTTGTTGGTCCTTGGCGACCGATTGCACTTTGCGACCTCGCAATGCTACCCCGGAGAGGACATTTGATGGGCATGATCTGGCCGGAAACCGGTTCCGGCCGGTCCGGATCATGCTGGTAGCACAAGGGCCGAAATTGGGACACGAACCGCCGATGCTGGTGTTGGGAATCGAGACCACCTGCGATGAAACCGCAGCCGCCGTGGTCGAGCGCCAGGCTGACGGACAGGCCAAGATCCTCTCCAACGTCGTGCGTTCGCAGACCGACGAGCACGCCCGCTTCGGCGGCGTGGTGCCGGAGATCGCGGCGCGCGCCCATGTCGACCTGCTCGACGGTATCATCGCCTCCGCCATGAAGGAGGCCGGCGTCGGCTACGGCCAATTGTCCGCGGTGGCAGCGGCCGCCGGCCCCGGCCTGATCGGCGGCGTGATCGTCGGTCTCACCACCGCGAAGGCGATCGCGATGGTGCACGACACGCCGCTGATCGCGGTGAACCATCTCGAGGCGCACGCGCTGACGCCGCGGCTGACCTGCGCGCTGGCGTTTCCCTATTGCCTGTTCTTGGCCTCGGGCGGCCACACCCAGATCGTCGCCGTGGTCGGGGTCGGCGAATATGTCCGGCTCGGCACCACGGTCGACGATGCGATGGGCGAGGCGTTCGACAAGGTGGCGAAGATGCTGTCGCTGCCCTATCCCGGCGGACCGCAGGTCGAGCGCGCGGCGGCCGACGGCGACCCGACGCGGTTTGCCTTTCCGCGCCCGATGCTCGGCCGTCCGGATGCGAATTTCTCGCTGTCGGGACTGAAGACGGCGGTGCGCAACGAGGCGAGCCGGCTGGAGCCATTGGAGCCGCAGGACATCAGCGACCTCTGCGCGAGCTTCCAGGCCGCGGTGCTGGAAGCGACCGCGGACCGGCTGACCGTCGGCCTGCGGTTGTTCCAGGAACGGTTCGGCACGCCGCGCGCATTGGTCGCGGCCGGCGGCGTTGCCGCCAACCACGCCATCCGCAGCGCGTTGCAGGATGTCGCGGCGAAAGCGCAGACCACGCTGATCATCCCGCCGCCGGCGCTCTGCACCGACAATGGCGCGATGATCGCCTGGGCCGGCGCCGAGCGGATGGCGCTCGGACTCACCGACACGATGGAAGCGCCGCCGCGCGCGCGCTGGCTGCTCGATGCCAACGCCAAGGCGCCGGCCGGCCACGCCAACAGCCGCGCCGGATATTGAACCGAGGGGTCGGATGCCCGCGCATATGTCAGTCAGCGTGATCGGTGCCGGCGCCTGGGGCACGGCATTGGCCGAGGTCGCGGCGCGCGCCGGACGCAAGGTGACGCTGTATGCGCGCAATGCCGGGCATGCGGCGCGGATCGAGGCGACGCGGGTCAATCCGAAGCTGACTGGTGTCCAGCTTCAGCCCGGCATCGCGGTGACGTCGGATATCTCCGCCGCCGCACGCGCCGACATCATCCTCGCGGTCACCCCGGCGCAGCATCTGCGCGCGGCGGTCGGACACCTTGCGCCGTACCTCGAACCCGACACACCTGTCATCGCCTGCGCCAAGGGCATCGAGCACGGCACGCACAAGTTCATGACCGAGGTGGTTGCGGAGGCCGCACCGCGCGCGGTGCCCGCGATCCTGTCGGGACCGAGCTTTGCCGACGACGTCGCGCGCGGATTGCCTACCGCCGTGACGCTGGCTGCCAAGGATGAGGCGCTTGCACGTGCGCTGGTCCAGGCGCTCGGTTCGGCGACGTTCCGGCCCTACCACACGTCAGACGTGCGCGGCGTCGAGATCGGCGGCGCGGCCAAGAATGTGCTGGCGATCGCGGCCGGCATCGTCGTCGGCAAGGAGCTCGGCGCCTCTGCGCTCGCCGCACTGACCACGCGCGGCTTCAGCGAACTCGCCCGGTTGGGCCGCGCCTGCGGGGCGCGCACCGAGACGCTGTCCGGCCTGTCGGGGCTCGGCGATCTCTTGCTCAGCTGCTCGACCGCGCAATCGCGCAATTTCGCACTCGGCCTCGCGCTCGGGCGCGGCGAAGCAGCGCCGGTCGGCAAGCTTGCCGAAGGCGCGTTCACCGCTCCGGTGCTGTGCGAGCTCGCCGCTGCGCAGAAGGTCGATATGCCGGTGTCGAACGCGGTCGCCGCGATCCTGAGCGGCCGGCTGACGATCGATGCGGTGATCGAAGGATTGCTGACACGGCCTTTCAAGGCCGAGTAGCGCGCGTCACAGGTGCGCGAGGTGGAGCTTCACGATCCGCGCGCGCCGTACTAGCGTGGCGGCGAACCGTCGGATCCCGGTCTTAGCAGTCGAGCAACGGATCCCAAGGGAAAAACACATGCGTCAACCGCAACGCGCCATCGTTCCCATCTGCTTCGCATTCGCCCTCGCCGCCTCGTCCATCACTGCCCACGCCCAAACCGCCGCTTCCTACGACGAACTCGCCAAGAGTGAGGCGGCCGCCAATGCCGACAGCGGCAAGCGGGTCGCGCCGCTCAAGTCGATCGGTAACCCCACCGCTGACGTCTCTCCCGAGATGCAGGCCATGATCGGCACGGCCTATCCGCCGCATTTCAACGCCGACCCGAAGACATCAGCGGAATGGAAGGAGCTGATCGATCGCCGCGCCAAGCAAGCCATCGCGAATATCCCGGCGATGAAGGCGAAGCTCGGCGTCAAGGTCGAGGAGAAAACAATCGCCGGCGTGCACTGCTATGTCGTGACGCCGAACAAGATCGCGCTCGAGAACCGGCGGCGCCTGCTGATCCATGTGCACGGCGGCGGCTACGTGTTCGGCCCCGGCGAAGCCGCGCTGCCGGAAGCCATCATGATGGCGGGCTTCGGCGGCTACAAGGTCATCTCGGTCGACTACCGGATGCCGCCGGACTTCCCCTATCCGGCCGCGATGGACGACGCGATGGCGGTGTGGAAGGAGGTCCTGAAATCGCATGAGCGCCATCGGCTGGCGATCTTCGGCACCTCGACCGGCGGTGCGATGACGCTCGCGATGGTGTTGCGGGCGAAGGATGAGAAGCTGCCTCTGCCCGCCGCCATCGCGCCGGGCACGCCATGGTCCGATATCGACAAGATCGGCGACAGCTACGCCGGCAATGAGTGGGTCGACAATGTGCTGGTGACCTGGGACGGCTGGCTCGGCCGCGCGGCCAGGCTCTATGCCAACGGGACCAGCCTGAAGAATCCCTACATCTCGCCGATCTACGGTGACTTCAAGGGTTTCCCGCCGACCATCCTGACGTCGGGGACGCGCGATTTGTTCCTCAGCAACACGGTTCGCACCCACCGCAAATTGCGCCGCGCCGGCGTGATCGCCGACCTCAATGTCTATGAAGGGCAATCCCACGCGCAATACCAGATGAACATCGATGCGCCCGAGACCAAGGAAGCCTTCACCGATATCGCCAAATTCTTCGATCGATATCTGAAGCAGTGAGCGCTGCCATCGAGACCAGATGCCTGTGCTTGTCGCGGGCGTCCGGCTGCCTGTAGATTGCCGCTCAATCGGCGTTCAGGAACGGGGTGAGTCGCGATGAATTACTGGCTGGTGAAATCCGAGCCGTCGGTCTGGTCGTGGGACCAGCAGGTCGCCAAGGGCGCGAAGGGCGAGGCCTGGACTGGCGTGCGCAACTTCACGGCGCGGCAGAACCTGGTCAACATGAAGAAGGGCGACAAGGCGTTCTTCTATCATTCCAACGAGGGCAAGGAGATCGTCGGCATCGCCGAGATCGTCAAGGAAGCCTATCCCGATCCGACCGACAAGACCGGCAAGTTCGTCTGCGTCGACATCAAGGCCGACAAGCCGCTGAAGACGCCGGTGACGATGGCCGCGATCAAGGCCGACAAGAAGCTCGCCGACATGGCGCTGGTGAAATATTCGCGGCTCTCGGTACAGCCGGTGACCGCGGAGGAATGGAAATACGTCTGCAAGATGGGCGGACTGTAGCGTTCCAGCATACTCTGCTGTCGTCCCGGCGAAGGCCGGGACCCATAACCACAACTCTCTGTGTCGCGCAGAGGTGTGGCCCCAGCGTTCTACATACTGAACATTTGTGTTTATGGGTCCCGGCTCGCGCTTCGCTTGGCCGGGACGACGTCGAGTTGGATTCTGGGCTTACGCCCCCGCCGCCATCACCACCTGCGCCAGCAATTGCTCGCGCTTGCTCTGGGTGCGGTAGCCGCCCATGGTCGCGGCGAAGCGCTCGAGGATGCCGTCCTCGAACGCGGTGACGATGGTGTCGTGGACGTAGCTCTTGCGGCAGATCGCCGGCGTGTTGGAAAGCTGGTCGGCCGCGGCGCGGATCGCGTCCAGCACCTGGCGCTTGCGGCCGCGCTGGCTGGCGGCCGGCGTGATCCGCGACAGCGATTCCACGACGACGGCCGACGCCATCAAGGTGCGGAAATCCTTCAGCGAGATCTTGATGCCGGCGAGCTCGCGCAGGAACGCGTTGACAGCCGTGGTCGAGGCCGCGCGGACGACGCCGGAGCGGTCGTAATACTGGAACATGCGCTTGCCCGGAACGCCGCGCAGGATGCCGATCGCACGCACCAGCTTGGCCGCGTCGCATTCCTTGCGCACGGCCTTGCCGCCCTTGGCCTTGAAGGTCAGCACCAGGCTGTCGTCTTCCAGCGTGACGTTGGACTTCAGCAGCGTGGTGGCACCGCGGGTGCCATTGAGCCGGGCATAGGATTCGTTGCCGGGCCGGATCGCGGTGCGCGCGATCAGCTCGATCACCGCCGAAAGCGCGAACTCGCGCGTCGGCTCGTCGCCGGACAGGAACGCCGAGACCTTGCGCCGGATCTTCGGCAGCGCGGCCACCAGCTTGCCCAGGCGGTGCGCCTTGCGCTGCTCGCGGACCTTCTCCCAATCGGCATGATAGCGGTATTGCAACCGTCCGGCCGCATCGAGGCCGACCGCCTGCAGATGCGTGTTCGGATCGGTGGAGTAGCGCACCTGGCGATAGGCCGGCGGCATCGCCATCGCGTGCAGCCGGCGGATGGTGCGGGCGTCCCGGACGCGCGAGCCATTGGCGCGAACGAACGAATAGGTCTTGCCGCGCTTGATGCGGCGGATGGTCAGCTCGTTCTGGTCGCCGAGCCGCAGGCCGAGATCGCGCGCCAGATCCTCGACCGAGGTCTTGATGGCGGCGGGCGTCTCGAACTTGAGCTTTGCCCGAGGTGGCTGCAGCTTTGCCTGCGGCCGCAACTTTGCCTGCGGCTGCTTGGGCCACTGACCCAGCGCCTTCGCCAGGGCGACAGCGGGATCGGCGGACATGGGCCGCACAGCCGCGATGTTCTGCTGATCCATCATACTCTTCAGACGCCTTGTTCCGCTGTTCTCCCGGTAATGCCGTTGCTTCGGGCTTCGTTCCGGTGAGGCCGTCCGGCCTCGGAATGGCGATTTAGGGCGTGGAGACTGACATTGCGAGTCGCGAATCGGTTATCAATGGTTTCTAAATACCTTTCATGGGTGCCATTCGCCGGCTAACCTTGATTTCAGCCTGTCCGGGTTCGGTCAAAATAGCGGGAACAGCGTCCGGGAACCGGATTCCGATGGGCCGAACTCGGACGATCTGCCGCACCGGACAGGCCGGATCGTGCCGTCCCGGCGACGCCCTCGATCCTAGGCTGCGGGCAGCAACAAGTGCCTCGACGGGCGCCGTTAGGCCGCGCGAGACGCCGAAGGACCGATTGTTGACGCAGATCATCGCGCCGGCACACGACAGTTCGTTGAATGCCCAAAGCCGCCCGTCAAAATCGACGCCGTACGTCGTTCGAGTTTGTCGCGGTGGGTGGCGGGGAGGCGCAGAGCACAGCACTACTACGACCAAGAGACCGGTGACCTGATGCAGGCGATGGAGCATAGGTTTCCATCGTCAACGAGGCGCGGTAAGCGTCCTATCAGGTGCGGAAGCCGGCGGGATGTCCTGCGGTTTCTGCGCGACGAAAGTGACAGTCCTTTTTCCTTGCGAGGCCGGAACGCGGCAACGCATAATTGCAACAATGATCAAGACGGCTTGCCGTCGCGTGGTTCGCGATCGGCATGAGTGGAGGAAACCTATGTCCGAGAAGATCTATGACGTGTCGGCCGATTGGGCCAAGCGTGCTTACGTCGATGACGCAAAATATCGCGAGATGTACGCGCGCTCGGTCAAGGACCCGAACGGCTTCTGGGGCGAGCACGGCAAGCGGATCGACTGGATCAAGCCATTCACCAAGGTCGAGAACGTCTCCTTCGCGCCCGGCAACATCTCGATCAAATGGTTCGAGGATGGGGAGCTGAACGTCGCCTGGAACTGCATCGACCGCCATCTGGAGAAGCGCGGCGACCAGACCGCGATCATCTGGGAGGGCGACGATCCCTCCGAGTCCAAGCACATCACCTACCGCCAGCTGCATGACGAAGTCTGCAAGATGGCCAACATCCTGCGCACCCGGAACGTCGGCAAGGGCGACCGGGTCACGATCTATCTGCCGATGATTCCGGAAGCCGCCTACGCCATGCTGGCCTGCGCGCGGATCGGCGCGATCCACTCGGTGGTGTTCGGCGGCTTCTCGCCCGACAGCCTCGCCCAGCGCATCAAGGACTGCGATTCGAAGGTCGTCATCACCGCCGACGAGGGCCTGCGCGGCGGCAAGAAGGTGCCGCTGAAGGCCAATGTCGATGCCGCGATCGAAAAAGTCGGCGGCGTCGACTGGGTCGTGGTGGTGAAGCGCACCGGCGGCAAGGTCGACATGAATCCGACGCGTGACCTCTGGTATCACGAGGCCGCCGAGATGGTGACCAATGAATGCCCGTGCGAGCCGATGAAGGCGGAGGATCCGCTGTTCATCCTCTACACCTCGGGTTCGACCGGAACGCCGAAGGGCGTGCTGCACACTTCGGGCGGCTATCTCGTATTCGCGTCGATGACGCATCAATACGTGTTCGACTATCACGAGGGCGACGTCTACTGGTGCACCGCCGACGTCGGCTGGGTCACCGGCCACAGCTACATCCTCTACGGGCCGCTCGCCAACGGCGCGACCACGCTGATGTTCGAGGGCGTGCCGAACTACCCGGACAATTCGCGTTTCTGGAACGTGGTCGACAAGCACAAGGTCAACATCTTCTACACCGCGCCGACTGCGATCCGCGCGCTGATGCAGGGCGGCGACGAGCCGGTGAAGAAGACCTCGCGCAAGTCGCTGCGCCTGCTCGGCTCGGTCGGCGAGCCGATCAATCCGGAAGCCTGGGAGTGGTACCACCGCGTGGTCGGCGACGACCGCTGTCCGATCGTCGACACCTGGTGGCAGACCGAGACCGGCGGCATCCTGATCACGCCGCTGCCCGGCGCGACCAAGCTGAAGCCGGGCTCGGCGACGCGGCCGTTCTTCGGCGTGGTGCCCGAGATCGTCGACGCCGACGGCAAGACGCTGGAGGGCGAGACCTCTGGCAATCTCTGCCTGATCAAATCCTGGCCGGGCCAGATGCGCACAGTCTATGGCGATCATGCGCGCTTCGAGCAGACCTATTTCTCGACCTACAAGAACAAGTATTTCACCGGCGACGGCTGCCGGCGCGACGCCGACGGCTATTACTGGATCACCGGCCGCGTCGACGACGTCATCAACGTTTCGGGCCACCGCATGGGCACTGCCGAGGTCGAGAGCTCGCTGGTCGCACATGAGGCGGTGTCGGAAGCCGCTGTCGTCGGCTATCCGCACGACATCAAGGGCCAAGGCATCTACGCCTATGTCACGCTGATGAAGGGCACCGAGCCGACCGAGGCGCTGCGCAAGGAACTGGTCGCCTGGGTCCGCAAGGACATCGGCCCGATCGCCTCGCCGGATCTGATCCAGTTCGCGCCCGGCCTGCCGAAGACGCGCTCCGGCAAGATCATGCGCCGCATCCTGCGTAAGATCGCCGAGGATGAGCCGTCGAGCCTCGGCGACACCTCGACCCTCGCCGATCCCGCCGTGGTCGATGACCTCGTGCAGAACCGGCAGAACAAGAAGGGCGCGTAGGCGTAAAGGCCAGCCACGACAGTATCGGAAAGCCAAGAAGGGCCGCGCGCGATCACTGCCGCGGCCTTTCGCATTCTCCACGTCGCTCGAAAACGCGCTGGAATCGGCCATTTCACGGGATTGTCAGAGGCAAGGCGCCAGTGCGGCGCGTTTGTGGCCAAGTGTTGTTTTCAAGTCATTTACTTTGATCCCAACTTTTCCTTTTCTGCCCGCCATCTGGACGTGTCTCGCGGCCGGCGTGAAACCACCCGGTTAAGACACGCGGTTAACATTGCGTGCGCGAGACCGGCGGGCCCGGTTTTTTCAGGGCTCTGCATCTTGGTTTTTGGCTCCCCAGCGGGAGCTGTTGGGAAGTGGAGAGGTTGATGTCGATGAAGTTTGCGGTGGCGTTCGCTGCCACCCTTGGTGCCGTTGTCTTGATGTCGCAGACGGCCGAGGCACGGCCGGAAATGGTCGGGATCCACGCTGACAATTATGAGCCGGGCACCATCGTGGTGAAGACCAACGAACGGCGGCTCTATCTCATTCTCGATTCCGGCCACGCGATGCGTTACCCGGTCGGCGTCGGCAAGTCCGGCAAGCAGTGGGCCGGCACCACCCGGATCGACGGCAAGTATCGCAACCCGGCCTGGTCGCCGCCCGCCGAAGTCAAGCGCGACAAGCCGAGCATTCCGAACGTGATCGCCGGCGGTTCGCCGGCAAACCCGATGGGCGTCGCCGCGATGACGCTGGCCGGCGGCGAATACGCCATCCACGGCACCAACGTGCCGGGCTCGGTGGGCGGCTTCGTCTCCTACGGCTGCATCCGCATGCTGAACCCCGACATCACCGATCTCTATTCGCGCGTCTCGGTCGGCACGACCGTCGTCGTCACCCGCTGATTGCGCGAGCGTTTCACCGAAAAGCCGCGCCGATGCGCGGCTTTTTTTTGTTTAGCGCCCGAAGTATCCGCACCAGCCGAAGCGGTGCCCGCCGTTGTAGGCGCGCGCATGGCCGGCAGCGAGCAGCGCCGCCGAGACGTTGTCGGTCTTCTTCGTCGCGACATCGGCGACGACGCGTCCCTGATATTTGTCGGGACCAATATTGTAGATCGTGACATCGCCCTGGCCGAGCAGATCGCGCAGCGCCACCGTCGCCGCCTGCGCCATCTGCAGCTCGCGCGCACAAGACGCCTTCAGCTCCGGCGCATCGATGCCGCGCAGCCGGACCCGCGTATACAGATCGGGCCCCGGCGCGAGATGCACCCGCGCCTCGAACGTGTCGCCATCGATCGTCCTGACGACATCGACAGCATGGCGAACGTCAGGTGCGCCGGCCCGCTGCCGGATCACATCGGCATCGCGCGACCGGCTCAACGACCAGTGCGACGGCAAAGGCACCCATTCAGGCGCCCAGCGGCGGATCGGCAACATGCTGCCGGCGGCGATGCCGAGAACGAACACCCATGGCAGCGCCGTCGAGAAACGCCGCCCCAAAGGCGATCGGCTGAACGGCGGACGTCCCTGCGCACGAGAGGCGTTTGTTCTTTCGTACGGGGGCATGTTCGGCGGGATGACCTCGACAAAGCGCTGGACCTGGACGGCATCTTGAGAACCGGCCCGAAATCAACCCGGCCGTCGTTGCCGCGATAATTCGGCCAGCTTAGCCTACCGCATCAACATGCGATCCGTAATTTCGCGCTGCTCGGGACGATAGTTTCCGATTCCCCAACTCGTCTGCAGACCATAGGGCGGATCATCGGATGGACCGATCACCCACCAGCTGCCGCTGATGGGTTGTTGACCTACGTCGAAGCGGGGGCCGCCCTGATCGGCATATTCGCCGTTCATGTAGCGGATCAGCGTCCAGGCCCAATCTCGGCTGACGGGCGTCCTCATCGACGATCCCATCTCGCCGATCCATACCGGCGCGATATTGTCTCGCACCAGATATCCCCAGGTGCGGTTCATTCGATCGACGTAGTCCGATCCGGCTTCGGCCAGCCCCCATCGGGCAATGTCGGAAACCTCATCCGGGTATTCGTGAACCGAGTACACAAGCTTGTTCGGAATCGGCAATCTCACGGGATTGGCGCCCGCCGCAGTCAAATTGCCCGCCGGTGCGGCGTATCTCGGATCCATGCCCGATGCCGGCGGCGGCGGTGCGTAGAATTCAGGCCCCTCGCAAATGATCAGGACACCGTTGTTGATCGACTGTATCGCCGAGCCGACGCTCTCACACATGGCCTTGATATCGGTTGGCCCACCGTCTCCCCACGTGATGTGCCCCCGGTCGCCGTTCGGCTCGTTGTGCAGATCGAAGCCGATGACCGTCGCGTTTCCTGCGAATGTCCGCGCCATCTGAAGCCAATTCCGCTTGAACGTTTCCGCGGTCACCTTGCCGGTGATGACCCCGTCGGTCCCATCCGATCCCGGCCCGAGGTCGTACCAAAGACCGTTCTTCTGCTGCCCTGCCGTCCCTTGGTTGCTGTGATGGTCGAAAATCACTTTCAGGCCGATCTGTCCGGCGTAAGCGACGACCTTTTTGAACAGCTGCAGGGTCGTCACAAATCTGTAGCGCCCGGCCGGGTCAGGAGACTGACTTGCGACCAGATCATGGTTCAACGTCGCGTTGACCCAGCCGAGCTCGTCCTTGTAGCCGTCGAGGGGTGCATTCAGGCCCGCGTCGGTCCAGGGGATGCGGACGGTGTTGAATCCGGCCGCGGCGATGGAGTCCAGGACGGTCTTGTAGCTGACGCGCCACAGGCCGGAGAGTGTTGCACCAGGGCGGCCGTCGGTGCCGTTCCAACCGATCGAGGCGATGCGCACGTTGCGGCCGGCGTTGTCAACGATCTGACTCCCCGCTGTGCTCAAAAAGCCGGCGGGCAGGCGTCGCCCTGCCTGCGCCGCGCCCCGGCTGTCGGCCGCCCGCATGATGATGGCTGGCGGATCCATGTGATGGTCCAGCGCAAGTCCGGCCATGTCTCACCTCAGCTCACACACTGCGTTCGCACATCCTCCCTGCGGAACAGCGTTGAAACAGCGATCATGAGGATGGCGAAGACAAAGCAGCAGATTTGCCATCGGGATGACCACACGCGGCTCGAGCCGCTTGAACGCCTCATACAGGAAGAGAAAATCCCGACATTTGCGGATACGAAGAATAGCGGAACAACATCGACGGCTTGCATCTTTCGAATGCGGGGCCGGCAAAAGGCAAGCCGAGTCGAATAGTTCCATCGAGCGACGCTGGACGTGACGTCGAATTCACGTCGCCGATGACGTGCCCTTTCGCGCTCACGCGACCAGCGCCTCTGCGTTGCGTTCGATAAAGATCGTCCTCGCCTTGATCCGATGATGTCGCAACAAGTCAGCATGAACCAGGACGTCATCGATCCTGCTATCGCCGGTCGACGCCAGGAAGATGACTTCGTCAGCCATGGCGTACAGTCCGTATTCGGACGACGTGCTGCCGAGTTCGCCGCCATCGATGATGACGCGATCGAAATCGCGCGCCTCGTTCAGCGCCTCGGAGAGTGTGTTCAGTATCCGGTCATCCGGTGGAACCATTGCCGCGAGGCCAACAGGGACGATTTTGATGTTGGTCTTGCCCAGCGGACAGGCCACATCGCTGATCGACGACGTGCCGGCCAGAATATCGCGAATTCCCGGCCGCTGGTCGAAACGCAGACGCGATGTGACCGGGTGCTGCATCAGATCGGCGTCGATGACGATGGCTTTCTGTTCCGTCTCGGCGACGGCGCGCGCCAACTCCAGTGCGATCAGGCTGAGCGATTCTTCTTCCGAGGTGCGAACCAGCAGGATGGAACGGCCCGCAGGCGCTGCGAGCAGTTCCGCCGAAAGACGCGACAACTGTTCTTGGCGACTCGCCGCGGCAGGACGGAGGATGGAGTGCAGCGATGACGTTGACGGGTCGATGCGCTTTCCGATCGGTCTCGGCGGCACCTCATCCGGTCCCGGCGGCACCTCGTTCGGCTTTGGTAGTCGCCGGCCGCGCGCAGCAAGACTGTCCCGCGCCAGGGCCGCGGCAACGCCCAGCGTCAACCCGCCGAACAGCGCCGCGGCCATGATGATCATGGTCGGCGGCCAGCTCTTGCGTTGGGGCGGCGACGCAGGGGAAATCAACCGGATATTCGTGGTGTCGACGACCTGCTGTTCGTGTGCAGTCTTGGCTTTCGCCAGAAACATCTCATAGACCGCGCGATCGGAGTCCGCTTTGCGCTCCAGTTCGCGCAACGGCACGATGATCTTGTCGTTCGTCTGCGACAACGCCTTCAGCGAATCGAAACGCGCCTGGAGTTCCTGGACATTCGTCCGCTCGCTCGTCGCGACGTAACGGACCGCCTCGGCGATCCGCTTGACCTCGTCCTTGATCGCGGTCTGGACGTCACGAAGCTGCGCCCGGACCGCCTGCAGCGCGGGGTGATTGGGACCGTTGATCTGCGCCAGCTGCGCTTCGTCGCGGACGATGTCCGCCGCTCGCGCGCGCAATTGTGTGATCGTACCGGACTGCACGACCTCGGGCAGAGCCTCCAGGCCTGCGCCGCCGGAGACGATGGCATCGATCAGTTTGACGCGCGCCTGCGCTTCGCTCAGCTTGGCCTTGGCATTGGTCAGCTGGGTATTGGCTTCGTCGAGCTCTTGATCCGTCACCAGCCTGTTGCGGGTGCCGACCAGATTGTTGGCGGCCTTGTAAGCGGCGACAGCTCGCTCCGACTGGCTCACTGCATCGCGCATCCGCGCCAGTTGTGAGGTGATCGCCTCTGAAATGCGGCGATTGAAGGTGGAATTCGCCTTGGCTTGCTCCTCAAGATAAGCATTGGCCACGGCTTCGGTGAGCCTTGTTGCTCGTGCCGCCGTGTCCGCGGAAACCATGATGTCGATGACGAAGGAGCGGTCGTTTCGCTTCACTGCCGTCTTCAGGCGCAGATTCCGCAATGCCGTCAGTTCGGGCGGATCGGATGACCCCATCCCGAACAGCGACCTGATCTTCGAGCCGAGGCCGCCTTTGCCGTTGAACTCGGGGTCGTTGGCCAGTCCGGTTTCATCGACGACACGCGTCAGGACTTCGTTCGAGGTGATTATCTTCAGTTGGCTTTCGACGAGGAGCAGGCCGTCGCCAGGCACGGAGTTCTGGGCCGCCGATCCTTCTTGCGGCGTTGGGCGATCGCGGGGATCGACGTAAACTTGGGCTACCGCGGTGTAGGCCGGTCGCGCGATCATGAGATACGTGGCCGCCACCACGCAAAACGCCCCGCATATCGCAAAGATCCAGTGCTTGCGCCGCAAGAGGATGCCGATGACATCCTTCAGGTCGACGCCCTCCGAGACCTTGTCGCTGGATTGAGACAGGTCGCGATAGGGTGCTGTTGCTCCCTCTGTCTGCTGAATCGACATGCCGCATTCCAACCTAGTTAACTCAACACACAGGGCGATTGCCCCGCAACGTATGATGAGTACGGTTAATCGCGGGTTACTTGGTAATTAGATACCATGATATGCTTACAATGCCCCCCGGCTTTCTTCCATGATCAGCTCATGTTCGGCGGCATGTTGCTTGCGTCGATTGTTGTCCGGAATCCCGCTTCAGAAGTCCGAGGCGATGCCCTTGGTTTCCCAATCGCCATAACGGGTCGGTTCCGGACCCTTCGGACCCTGGAATTCCTTCGGGCGTGCGGCGGCATCGTTCGCGGCCAGCTCCTCGGCAGCCTTGCGCCGCGCCGCGGCCTCGGCGAGCGCGCGCTGCGCGGCCGGCGTCAGCGGCTTGCGCGGCGCGGGTTCCGGCGGCGTTGACGATGGCGATTTCTCAGACATGGCAAGCCTTCTTGGCAAAACTTTCCGCCTGCGAATTCGTACTTCCGTGCTGGCTCGGTGACGGCATCACGATCAAGAAATCCGCGAGGCGATTCTTACATTTGGCATATTCGCATGCCAGAGGTGTTTTCGAGTTGATGGGCATGAGCCGAATGTAACTCAGCACCTTCGAGATATCTCCGCTTCATGCCTCCTTCAAGATTTGCAGTTCCTGCCGAAGTCCCCGGTCTCGCGGCGCGCCGCATCGCGGCCGACATCCTCGACGGCGTGCTGCACAAGCACCGCACACTCGATGATCAGCTCGACGGCGCCGGCGCGCATCCCGGCCTGAAATCGCTGGCCGATCGCGACCGCGCGCTGATGCGCCGGCTGGTCTCGACCATCCTGCGCAAGCTCGGCACGCTCGGCCATCTGTTGTCGCGCCTGCTCGATCGCGGCATCCCGACCGATGCGCCGCGCGCGCAGAGCGCGCTGTTGATCGGCGCCGCGCAGATCCTCTGGATGGACGTGCCTGACCATGCCGCAGTCGATCTCTCGGTGCGGCTGGTGCAGTCGGACCGCCGTGCCGCGAAGTATGCCGGGCTCGTCAACGCCGTGCTGCGCCGCTGCGCGCGCGAGGCCCAGGGGCTGATCGACGAGATCAGCACGCAGACGCTGGACCTGCCGCCATGGATGCTGGCGCGCTGGAACGCGCATTACGGCGAGGCCACCGCGCGCGAGATGGCGCTGGCGCTCGGCCACGAGCCGTCACTCGATCTCACGGTGAAGTCCGACGCCGCGCAATGGGCGAGCCGCCTGCACGGCGAGGTCTTGCCGACGGGAACCGTGCGCACGCTGCTGCAGGGTTCCGTCACCATGCTGCCGGGCTTTGCCGAAGGCCAATGGTGGGTGCAGGACGCCGCCGCCGCGCTGCCGGTGCGGCTGTTCGGCGACATCAAGGACAAGAAGGTCGCGGACCTCTGCGCCGCGCCCGGCGGCAAGACGGCTCAGCTCGCACTGGCAGGCGCGCAGGTCACCGCGGTCGACCGCTCGCCGGCGCGGGTCGCGCGGTTGCGCGAAAATCTCACGCGGCTGGCGTTGCAGGCCGAGACTGTTGTCGCCGACGCGGCCGAATGGCCCGCCGAGGCCGCGAGTTTTGACGGTATCCTGGTCGATGCGCCCTGCACCTCGACGGGAACCATCCGCCGGCATCCCGACGTCGCCTGGCTGCGCCAGGAAGGCGACATCGCCGCGCTCTCGGCCCTGCAGAAGCGGCTGCTGCTAAAGGCCACCCATCTGCTGAAGCCCGGCGGCACGCTGGTCTACTGCACCTGCTCGCTGGAGCCGGAGGAAGGCGAGCACGCGATCGCCGCGCTGCTGGCAAGCGAATCAGGCCTGCGCCGTGCGCCGGTCGAGAAGAGCGAGGTCGCCGGCCTCGACGACATCATTACCGCCGACGGCGACCTGCGCACCCTGCCGAGCCACCTGCCCAACGCCGACCCGCGGCTGAGCGGGCTGGATGGCTTTTACGCAGCCCGGCTGGTTAAGTCCTGATTTTAACCTCAGCCTTCTAAGCTCGAAGTGATTCGCGCGGTATCAAGAGGGTGTCTTCTTGATCAAGAAGGTGTCTTGGCCGCGTTTCCGGATTAAATAAGGATTCGTTGAAAATTTCCTCCCCGCAAGGTTAGGCGTGTCGGTCGCTCAAAGCAGACGCATCTCGACGCTGATTGCTGGCCGCTTCGCCCGCAGCATGCTCGCGCGCGCCAGCGGCAGCACGGTCGCGCTGTCGCGGCTGTGGCCGGGCCGCACCGACCGGCTGATCATCGCGCCGCACGACCTGCGGACCGCCGACGCCACCCGCGCTGCCGAGATCTATGCCGGGCGATTCGTGTTCGCCGGCAAGATCGTCACCTGCCACGGCCGCTCGATCTTCGATCTGGAACCGCCGTCGGAGGATTGGGAAGCCGCCCTGCTCGGCTTCGGCTGGCTGCGCCATCTGCGCGCCGCCGACACCGCGCTGACCCGCGCCAATGCCCGCTCGCTTGTCGACGACTGGATCTCCAACCAGGCCCGCAAGCGGCCGCTGGAACGGCGCGCCGATGTGCGCGCGCGGCGCGTGATCTCGCTGCTGTCGCAGGCTCCCCTGGTGCTCGGCGACACCGATGGAAAATTCTACCGCAAGTATCTCCGCGGACTGGCGCGCGAGATCCGCTACCTGCGCCACTCCACGCTCGACAATGACGGCGTGCCGCGGCTGCAGGTGCTGATCGCGCTGTGCTACGCCTCGCTCTGCCTCGCCAACCAGGCACGCAATATCAAGTCGGCGACCCGCAGGCTGTCGGACGAATTGCAGCGCCAGATCCTGCCCGATGGCGGCCACATCTCGCGCAATCCCGGCGCGCTGGTCGAGCTGCTCAGCGACCTCCTGCCGCTGCGGCAGACCTTTGCGGCACGTAACATCGCGCCGCCGCCGGCGTTGCTCAACGCGATCGACCGCATGATGCCGATGCTGCGCTTCTTCCGGCACGGCGACGGCAGCTTCGCGCTGTTCAACGGCATGTCGACCGCGCCGTCCGATCTGGTCGCGACGCTGCTCGCCTATGACGACACCCGCGGCGTGCCGATGGCGAGCATGCCGCACACCGGCTTCCAGCGTCTCGATGCCGGCAACACCACGCTGATCATCGACACCGGTCCGCCGCCGCCGGCAAGCGTCAGCCAGGATGCACATGCCGGCTGCCTGTCGTTCGAGCTCTCCTCGGGACCGAGCCGCATCGTCGTCAATTGCGGCATGCCGTCGACCGGGCGCGACAATTGGCGGCCGTTCGCGCGCTCCACCGCAGCGCATTCGACGCTGACCTATCACGACACCTCGTCGTGCCAGTTCGTCGAGCTGTCGGCGATGAAGCGGCTGCTGCGCGGCGCGCCGATCACCAGCGGGCCCAGCAATGTCGAGAGCTACCGCGAAGCCGTTCCCGGCGGCGACGTGCTCACCGCCTCGCATGACGGCTATCTCTCCCGCTTCGGCGTGATCCATCGCCGCGTGCTGATGGTCTCCCAGGACGGCACGCGACTCGAAGGCGAGGACTCGCTGTCGCCGGCGCCGGGCGGCCGCATGAAGGGCAGCGAGGCCGATTTCGCGCTGCGCTTCCATCTGCACCCTTCGGTGAAGGCGAGCCGGTTGTCGGATGCGCGCGGCGTGATGCTGGTGCTGCCAAACCGCGACGTCTGGACCTTCGAGGCGATGGACGACAAGGTCGACCTCGAGGACAGCGTGTTCCTGGCCGGCAATGACGGCCCGCGCCGCACCTCGCAGATCGTGATCCGGCAGGACGCCAGGCACGCCGCCACCATCCGCTGGAGCTTCGTCCGCTCCTCGACCTCGGCCACCGCCACCAACGCCCGCCGCAACGCCCGCCGCGAGCCGGAACTGCCGCTGTAGCGGCAGCGAAAACGCGCGATCCGCAGCGCGCGGCCTCTCCACCCCGTCGTCCTGGCGAAGGCCAGGACCCATAACCACCAAATTTGATTGTGTGCGGGATGGTGGCCCCAGCGTCGGACAACAACTAGCGGCTGGGGTAATGGGTCCTGGCTTACGCCAGGACGACGCTGAACGTTTGTGAGCCGTCCCTTCACATTCTCTCAGGGTGAAGGGCCAATTTCCCGGGAATCGGCGTCCGGAACCGGTTTCGTGCCGCATAAAACCATGCTACCCGGCTGCCTTAACCGCCAAGGATTTTCCGATATGACCGAGCAGCTTCGCCGCGTGACCCGCGCTCTGTTGTCCGTTTCCGACAAGACCGGACTGATCGATTTCGCCAAGGCGCTGGCCGACCAGGGCGTCGAGTTGGTCTCGACCGGCGGCACCGCCAAGGCGATCGCGGCGGCCGGGCTGCAGGTCAAGGACGTCTCCGAGCTCACCGGTTTCCCCGAGATGATGGACGGCCGGGTCAAGACGCTGCATCCGAAGGTGCATGGCGGCCTGCTCGCGATCCGCGACAACAAGGAGCACGCCGCGGCGATGGCCTCGCACGGCATCGCGCCGATCGATCTCCTGGTCGTCAACCTCTATCCGTTCGAGGCCACCGTCGACAAAGGCGCCGGCTTCGAGGAGTGCATCGAGAACATCGACATCGGCGGCCCTGCGATGATCCGCGCCGCGGCGAAGAACCATGACGACGTCGCCGTGGTGGTCGAGGCGAGCGACTATTCTGCGGTGCTCGACGAGCTCGCCGTGCACAAGGGCGCGACCTCGCTTCAGTTGCGCCGGCGGCTCGCCGCCAAGGCCTATGCGCGCAGCGCGGCCTATGACGCCGCGATCTCGAACTGGTTTGCCGTGCAGCTCGATACCAAGGCGCCGGACTTCCGCGCCTTCGGCGGCAGGCTGATCCAGTCGCTGCGCTACGGCGAGAACCCGCACCAGACCGCGGCGTTCTATGCCACGCCGGAGAAGCGGCCGGGCGTTGCCACCGCGCGGCAGCTGCAGGGCAAGGAATTGTCCTACAACAACATCAACGACACCGACGCGGCCTACGAATGCGTCGGCGAGTTCGACCCGCAGCGCACAGCGGCCTGCGTCATCGTCAAGCACGCCAATCCCTGCGGCGTCGCCGAGGGTCCCGATCTCGCGACTGCTTATGCTCGTGCGCTGGCCTGCGACTCCACCTCGGCCTATGGCGGCATCATCGCGGTCAACCGCACGCTCGATGCGGACGCGGCGCGCGCCATCATCGGCATCTTCACCGAGGTGATCATCGCGCCCGACGCGACCGAGGAGGCGATCTCGATCATCGCCGGCCGGCGCAATCTGCGCCTCATGCTTGCCGGCGGTCTGCCGAACCCGCGCGCGCTCGGTCTCACCGCCAAGACCGTCGCCGGCGGCCTCTTGGTGCAGAGCCGCGACAATGCGGTGGTTGAGGACATGAATCTGAAGGTCGCGACCAAGCGCGCGCCGACCGACGCCGAGCTGCGCGATCTCAAATTCGCCTTCCGCGTTGCAAAACACGTCAAGTCGAACACCATCATCTACGCCAAAGATCTCGCCACCGTCGGCATCGGCGCCGGCCAGATGAGCCGGGTCGATTCCGCGCGCATCGCGGCGCGCAAGGCGCTGGATGCCGCGGCCGAGCTGAAGCTCGCCGAGCCGCTGACCAAGGGTTCGGTGGTCGCATCAGATGCGTTCTTCCCGTTCGCCGACGGCATGCTGGCCTGCATCGAGGCCGGCGCCACCGCGGTGATCCAGCCCGGCGGCTCGATGCGCGACGACGAGGTGATCAAGGCCGCCGACGAGCACGGCATCGCCATGGTGTTCACCGGCGTGCGGCATTTCCGGCATTGATCTAGCAGCATGGTCGCCCCTGCCTAGATCAGGAGGCGCACACTCCTTCACCGTCACCCCTGAGGAGGCGGCACAGCGGCCGTCTCGAAGGGTCGACGGCCCGGCTGGTGGCCGTGCATCCTGCGAGACGCGCGCAAGGGCGCGCTCCTCCAGCGACAAAGGCAGAGCCTTTGCGCGGGGATGACGGGTCCATCGCTTAGCTCAGCCCGCCAGATCGACCTTCGAGGCCACGGTGGAATCCGCATTGAGCCGATAGACCACCGGCGCGCCGGTCGCGAGCTCGCGCTTCAGGATCTGCTCCGGCGACAACTTCTCCAGCACCATGATCAGCGCGCGCAGCGAATTTCCATGAGCGGCGACCAGCGTGCGCTGGCCGCGCAGCACGCCGGGCAAGATCTCCTGCACGTAATAAGGCAGCGTGCGCGCCAGCGTGTCCTTCAGGCTTTCGCCGCCGGGCGGCGGCACATCGTAGGAGCGGCGCCAGATCAGCACCTGGTCCTCGCCCCACTTCTTGCGGGCGTCATCCTTGTTGAGGCCCGAGAGATCGCCGTAATCGCGTTCGTTGAGCGCGAGATTCTTCGTCGTCGGCAGTCCGGTCTGGCCGATCTCTTCCAGCATCAGCTTCAGCGTATGCTGCGCGCGGGTCAGGTCGGAGGTGAAGGCAACGTCGAACGACAGGTCCTGCGCCTTCAGCTTGCGGCCCGCGTCCCTGGCCTCACGGATGCCCTGCTCGGTGAGGTCAGGGTCCTTCCACCCGGTGAACAGGTTCTTCAGATTCCATTCGCTCTGACCGTGACGAACCAGCACAAGAAGACGATCACTCATTTCAGATTCCGTTTCGCTGATTTGGATTTGATCTCGTCGAGCGGTCTCAGTCGCTCAACCCGAGAACGTCGGTCATCGAATACATGCCGGGCTTCTTGCCATGCGCCCACAGCGCCGCCTTCAGCGCGCCCTGCGCGAACAGCGCGCGATCCTCGGCATGATGCGACAGCGTGATGCGCTCGGAAGGACCGGCAAAGATCACGCTGTGATCGCCGGCCGCGGTGCCGCCGCGCAACGATGCAAAGCCGATGTCACCGGCGCGCCGCGCGCCGGTCAGGCCATCGCGGCCACGCGCCGAATGCTGCTCCAGCGCGATCTTGCGGCCGGCGGCGGCGGCTTCGCCGAGCATCAAGGCGGTGCCCGATGGCGCGTCGATCTTCTGCTTGTGGTGCAGCTCGAGAATCTCGATGTCGAAGCTCTGGTCGAGCGACTGCGCGACGCGCTTGACCAGCGCCGCGAGCAGATTGACGCCGAGGCTCATGTTGCCCGACTTCACCACGATGGCGCGGTCGGTGACGCTGCGGATCACCGCATCATCGGACGGCGACAGGCCGGTGGTGCCGATGACGTGAACCAGACCGCGTTCGGCCGCGATCGCGACATTGGCGATGGTCGCGGCCGGCACGGTGAAATCGAGGATGCCGTCGGCGTTGGCCGACATCGACCACAGATCGGCCGACAGCTTGACGCCGTTGGCGGGGAGACCGGCAAGCACGCCGGCATCCTTGCCGAGCAATTCCGAGCCCGGCGCTTCCAGCGCGCCGACCAGCACCGCCCCCGGGGTTTCGTCAATCACCCGCACCAGCGTGCGGCCCATCCGGCCGCCGGCTCCCGCAACGATCAAACGCATGTCAGCCATGGCTCACCTCTGCATGCCGTATAGCGAGCCATGGCTGTTCCGGCAACCGAACCGGCTGCCAGGCTACGGGTTGTCGTGTCCCTCGATGACGATGAGGTCGGCGATCGAATGGGGCTGCCGCACCTTGATGTTCGCCTGGTATTCCGGCGAGTTGTAGCAGGCCAGGGCAGTCTGATAGTCCGGGAATTCGATCACGACGTTGCGCGAGCGGCTCTGGCCTTCCACGCTGGTGAATTTGCCGCCACGGACGATGAACTTGCCGCCGAATTTCTGGAAGATGGCCGGGTTGGCGGCCATGTAGGGCTTGTAGCCCTCGTCATTGTGAACGTCGACGCGTCCAATCCAGTATCCCTTCGCCATCTCTGTTCTCCCGTGTTGTTGGTTCAGGTCAGTGCCTGGGCGACCTCGGCGTGAATGGCCTCGGCTGCGGCCTTCGGATCGGCGGCTTCCATCACCGGGCGGCCAACCACCAGATAGTCGGCGCCGGCGGCAATGGCACGGGCCGGCGTCATGATGCGCTTCTGGTCGCCGGTCGCCGAGCCCGCGGGGCGGATGCCCGGCGTCACCAGGTTCATCTGATCGCCGACGATCTTGCGCAGGGCGGCGGCCTCCTCGGGCGAGCTGACGAGGCCGTCGACACCGAGCGCCTGTGCCTGCCTGGCGCGCGCCTCGACCAGATCGGAGACGTTGAGGCGGTAGCCTGCGGCGTGCAGGTCGCTGTCGTCGTAGGAGGTCAGCACCGTCACCGCGAGGATCTTGAGGCCAGAGCCGGCGCGCGCATCGACCGCCGCCTTCATGGTCTGCGGATAGGCATGCACGGTGAGGAAGGTCGCGCCGAGCGCCGCGACGCTCTCGACCCCGCGCGCAACGGTGTTGCCGATGTCGTGCAGCTTGAGATCGAGAAACACCTTCTTGCCGCTGCCGGCGAGCTGCTTCGCCAGCGCGAGGCCACCGGCATAACCGAGTTGGTAGCCGATCTTGTAGAAGGTGACGCTGTCGCCGAGCCGGTCGATCATCGCCTCGGCGCTGGCGACGGACGGCAGATCGAGCGCCACAATCAACCGATCTTTCGGAGCGATCTTTGAAGCGATCTTGGCTGGCTGCATGTCACCTCACATCATGCGTTGAGAATGGTCGATCAGCTGCCGCACCAGCGCGCGCATCGTGTCGATGTCGGCCTGGTGCTTCAGACGATCCATATCGTCATAGGCCTGCTCGGCGAATGACAGCGCGAGCTGGTTCGGGATCACGGTGGCGTGGCACGCCGACAGGATCAGGCGCAGCGCCGCCAGCGCGCGGATGCCGCCGAGCCGGTTGCCGGATGCCGCAGCGATCGCGAACACGCGCTCGCGGAACACCTGGCCGCGGGCCTCTTGCGGGTCCTGCACGCGGCTCACCCAGTCGATCGTGTTCTTCACCAGCGCCGGCACCGAGGAATTGTATTCCGGCGTCACGACCAGCACGCCATGATGGGCGCCGATCATCCGCTTCAGATTGACGGCGTGCTGCGGCACGCCCGATTTGGCCTGCAGGTCGCCGTCATAGATCGGCAACGGAAAGTCGCCGAGCGAGATGCGGCTGACGTCGGCGCCCGACTGCGCGAGCTCGTGCGCCAGCACGGCGGCGAGCTTCGTGTTGAGCGAGCCGGATCGAAGCGATCCCGGGATCACGAGGATTTTCAGCGCGGACATTTTGAAGTCGCAGGTCCAGGGCGTGCACCCCGGCGCGGGGCGATCAACCCTTGCGATACACCCAGACCCGCGCCGGCGGAAGGTTCATCCAGATCCGCTCCGAGGCCTCTGTGGACACGCCGGGCAGCGACTTCGGAATCGGGGGCGCCACCGAATAGGTGAACTGGACGAAGGGCGCGCCGGGCGCGAGAGCCAGGAAGGCGTCGCGGATCAGCTTCAGGCGGGTGAGCATCGGCTTGGTGACCAGCGGCAGGCCGGAGACCACGGCCGACGCCGGAGACTTCATGACGTCCCACAGCGTGTCGCGGAGCCTGTAGGCGTCGCCCTGCACGACCTTGGCCTGCGGATAGCGTTCGCGCAGCAACGCGCAGAAACCGGGATTATACTCAACCAGGACGAGCCGCTTCTGATCGACGCCGTGCTCGATCAGCGCGTTGGTGATCGCTCCGGTGCCGGGCCCAAGCTCGACGACCGGCCCTTCGGCGTCAGCATCGACATATTGCGCCATGGTGCGCGCGAGCAGCCGTCCGGACGGCATCACCGCGCCCATGTGCAGCGGCTTCTCGATCCATGAACGGAGAAAACGAACCTCGTCGTCGAGACGGAGGGGCTTCTTCGACGCACGCACGGACGATTGCAGAGGCATGTCGCTACCAGGCGGGACCGCGCACAATCGAGCGGTTGTCAGAAAACAGTCATAAACACGTATAGATCGAAGTCGTTACGGTCAAGCGTAACGACTCCGGCTAGACGGAGCGACTTCCGAAGAAGTCCTTGACCTTAGAGAAGAAACCCGCTGCCTCCGGCTGGGTTGCGCCGGACGAGAGTTTTTCGAACTCCATCAGCAATTCTTGCTGCTTCTTGGTCAGATTCTGCGGGGTTTCGACCACGACCTGGACATACATGTCGCCGGTCTGGCGCGAGCGCAGTACCGGCATGCCCTTCGATGCGATGCGGAATCGCCGGCTGGACTGGGTGCCGGCGGGCACTTTCACCTTGGTCTGGCCCTTGTCGATGGTCGGCACCTCGAACTCGCCGCCGAGGGCTGCGGTGACCATCGAGATCGGCACGCGGCAATGCAGGTCGGCGCCGTCGCGCTGGAAGAACTGGTGCGCGGTCAGCGACAGGAAGATGTAGAGGTCGCCGGGCGGCCCGCCGCGGACCCCCGCCTCGCCTTCGCCGGCGAGCCGGATACGGGTGCCGTCCTCGACCCCCGGAGGAATGTTGACCGAGAGCGTGCGCTCGCGCGTCACCCGGCCGGAACCGGCGCAGGAGGTGCAGGCATCCTCGATCATCTGACCGCGGCCCTGGCAGCCGGGGCAGGTCCGCTCCAGCGTGAAGAAGCCCTGGGCCTGCCGAATCCGGCCGGCGCCACCGCAATGCGAGCAGGTCTTCGGCTTGGTGCCGGCCTTGGCGCCGGTGCCGGAGCAGGACTCGCAGGTCACCGAGACCGGGATCTCGATCTGCGCGGTCTTGCCCTGGAAGGCCTCCTCGAGCGTGATCTCCATGTTGTAGCGCAGGTCGGCGCCGCGCTCGCGGCCGCCGCTGCGGCGCTGCCCGGCCATGCCGAACAGATCCTCGAAGATGTCGGAGAAGGAGGAGGCGAAGCCAGCGCCGAAACCGGGGCCGCCGCCGCCCATGCCCTGCTCGAAGGCGGCATGGCCGAAACGGTCATAGGCGGCGCGCTTGTCGCCGTCCTTCAAGACCTCATAGGCTTCGTTGATTTCCTTGAAGCGGACTTCGCTGGTGGCGTCGCCGGGATTCTTGTCCGGGTGCCATTTCATCGCGAGCTTGCGGAAAGCCGATTTGAGCTTGGTCTCGTCCGCG
The DNA here is from genome assembly GCF_053474805.1 of Bradyrhizobium sp. WCU1. Taxonomy (NCBI): domain Bacteria; kingdom Pseudomonadati; phylum Pseudomonadota; class Alphaproteobacteria; order Hyphomicrobiales; family Nitrobacteraceae; genus Bradyrhizobium; species Bradyrhizobium sp. WCU1. The sequence continues at coordinate 3,557,443 of NZ_CM130280.1, read as the reverse complement.
TTCCGTTCGACCTCGAGGGTCTCGTAATAGCAGCGCTTGGTGGACATCCTTCAATTCCGTCCGAAGTTCATCGCGATCGCCAATAGGATCGCGTCAAGGATTGCGCCTGTCTGGAAGATGCAGCGATCGCCTTAAAGAAAAATGACCCCCACTCCTCCGAGACGCGGCGCGTGCTCTTTGGCGTGAGGGTCATGATCGCAAGCCCGCTCAGGCAGACTTCTTGTTGTTCTTGTCGTCGTCGACCTCGGTGAACTCCGCGTCGACAACGTCATCCTTGGCAGCGTCCTTGGCCGCATCGGCCTCGGCCTGCTGCTTGTACATGGCCTCGCCGAGCTTCATCGAAGCCTGCGCCAGCGTGTTGGTCTTGGCCTTGATCGCCTCGGCGTCGTCGCCCTTCAGGGCCTCCTTGAGGTCGCTGACGGCATCTTCGATCGCCCGGCGATCGGTCTCCGGAATCTTCGAACCGTGTTCGGCGAGAGCCTTCTCGGTCGAATGCACCAGGCCGTCGGCATGGTTCTTGGCGTCGACTGCCTCGCGGCGCTTCTTGTCCTCGGCCGCGTTGGCCTCGGCGTCCTTGACCATCTTGTCGATGTCGGCCTCGGACAGACCGCCGGATGCCTGGATCCGGATCTGCTGTTCCTTGCCGGTCGCCTTGTCCTTGGCCGAGACGTTGACGATGCCGTTGGCGTCGATGTCGAAGGTCACCTCGATCTGCGGCATGCCGCGCGGAGCCGGCGGAATGCCCATCAGGTCGAACTGTCCGAGCATCTTGTTGTCGGCCGCCATCTCACGCTCGCCCTGGAAGACGCGGATGGTCACGGCGCCCTGATTGTCTTCGGCGGTCGAGAACACCTGGCTCTTCTTGGTCGGAATCGTGGTGTTGCGGTCGATGATGCGGGTGAACACGCCGCCCAGCGTCTCGATGCCCAGCGACAGCGGGGTCACGTCGAGCAGCAGCACGTCCTTGACGTCGCCCTGCAGCACGCCGGCCTGGATCGCAGCGCCGATCGCGACGACCTCGTCGGGATTGACGCCCTTGTGCGGCTCCTTGCCGAAGAACTGCTTCACCACTTCCTGGATCTTCGGCATGCGGGTCATGCCGCCGACCAGCACCACTTCGCCGATCTCGCCGGCGGTCAGGCCGGCATCCTTCAGCGCCTTGCGGCACGGCTCGATGGTCTTCTCGACGAGATCGGCCACCAGCGCCTCGAACTTGGCACGAGTCAGCTTCATCGTCAGATGCTTCGGACCGGTCTGGTCAGCCGTGATGAACGGCAGGTTGATTTCGGTCTGCGTGGTCGACGACAGCTCGATCTTGGCCTTCTCCGCAGCTTCCTTCAGGCGCTGCAAAGCGAGCTTGTCGTTGCGCAGGTTGATGCCCTGCTCCTTCTGGAACTCGTCGGCGAGATAGCCGACCAGGCGCATGTCGAAATCCTCACCGCCGAGGAAGGTGTCGCCGTTGGTCGACTTCACCTCGAACACGCCGTCGCCGATCTCGAGGATCGAGACGTCGAAGGTGCCGCCGCCGAGGTCGTACACGGCGATCGTGCCGGACTTCGACTTGTCGAGACCGTAGGCGAGCGCGGCAGCCGTCGGCTCGTTGATGATGCGCAGCACTTCGAGGCCGGCGATCTTGCCGGCATCCTTGGTGGCCTGACGTTGCGCGTCGTTGAAATAAGCGGGAACGGTGATGACGGCCTGATCGACCTTCTGGCCGAGATGCGCCTCAGCGGTCTCCTTCATCTTCTGCAGGATGAAGGCCGAGACCTGCGAGGGCGAATAGGTCTTGCCGTCGGCTTCGACCCAGGCGTCGCCGTTCGATGCCTTGACGATCTTGTAGGGAACGAGCTTCTTGTCCTTCTCGACCATCGGGTCGTCATAGCGGCGGCCGATCAGGCGCTTCACCGCAAAGAACGTACGCTCGGGATTAGTCACCGCCTGGCGCTTCGCCGGCTGTCCGACGAGGCGCTCGCCATCGTCGGTGAAGGCAACGATCGACGGCGTCGTTCGCATGCCCTCGGCATTCTCGATCACCTTGGCGTTCTTGCCATCCATTACGGCGACGCACGAATTCGTGGTGCCGAGGTCGATCCCAATGACCTTACCCATGATTTTGATATCCTCTTTGCTACGGCAGGTTGGTTGGGCCCTGACGGCGCTCCGTACCGAACCCCCAGACGTTCACATACTCGCGATATTGCGACGGTGAGCCTGATATAGGAGAGAGGGTTCTGCCCGCAAGGACTGGACGCAACGTTGAGGCCTGAAAAGACTGACGTTTGAAAGATTGTGTCAGTCCGACCGCGGCGCCGGTTCAAGTGGCAACCAGCGCCCCCGCCGAGTTAACAAATCGGCAATGATGCCGCCGGCCGTCGACCCGAACGTCGGAGACGCGACGTCTGCGCTGTTGAGTGAACACTCACAAACATCGTATGCGAGAGCGGCGCACGGGTCGAGGGCGCGCTGTTTGGCCGCTGGCCACCATTCTTGGAAATGTCGGGAAACTGGAAAGTGCCAGCCAATCGGGGCGAAAAGCCCACGGAATCGAGCCTGTGGGCTCGAAGCGGAGATTTGGCGACCTGTTGCAGGGTCATCAAAACCGCTAAAAGCGGTCCGACTGAAAGAGGCCATCCAGCCCTGCACCGGCCCCGTTGCGCGGCCACCAAGCAAAACCGGTAGATCCCCCATGACGCCTTTTCGAGTTCTCGTTGCGGTTGCCTTGCTGATTGCTGCCACCTGTCGTGGCTTCGCCGCCGACGTGGTGTTTCCGCCGGGCGCGCATGTCGGGATGAAGCCGCTGGTGGGCCTCGTCCGGGCCAAGTCGTTCATCGGCTTCGAGACCGAGGATCAGGGCGTCAAGGTCCTGATCGCGGACCTGCCGGCGGACGCCTACAACGAGGTCGTGACCGCCTTCAAGGCCAACCCCGCCGGCACCGGAAACATCAAGCCCGAGAGCCTCGAGACGCCGGCCGGCCTCGCCTATTACACCGTGGAGAGCGCGCGCGATGGCGCCAGCACTGTGCGGCGTTATTCCATGATCCTGCCGGGACCGACCTTCTCCGGCTATGTCGCGGTGCAGGTCCCGGAGAACGCCAGCAGGATCTACACCGACGACGCCGTGCGGCAGATGTTCGCCTCGGCCCAGATCCGCAACGAGGTGCCGGTCGACGAGCAGCTCGGTATGATGCCGTTCAAGGTCACCGAGCTCAGCGCTTTCAAGAACATCCGCATGCTGGCGCCGGGCGCAGCGTTGCTGATGGCCGACGGCGACGACAAGAGCCTCGAGACCAAGCCCTTCATGCTGCTCGGCGTCATCGGGTCGGCCCCCGCCACGCCCGACGACCGCGGCCGCTTCGCCCAGCAGATCGCGACCACGATCCCCGGCGTGCGCGACGGGCGGATCACCATGTCCGAGCCGATCCGGATCGACGGCCAGCCCGGCTTCGAGACCCGGATCGACGCCATCAGCGGCAAGGACAACACCCCGGTGACCATCGTGCAGTGGCTGCGGTTCGGCGCGCAAACGTCGGTGCGCGTCATCGGCAGCTCACCGCGCACCGATTGGGAGAAGGCCTTCCCGCGCTTCCGCGCGGTGCGCGACGGCATCCAGCCGCGCGGCTGACCGGCCTTTCGCGGCCCGGTCGGAAAAATCCCACTTTCGTCGTTCGCCGAACGGAACTAGCCTCCTCGCGCAGTATCACGCAAAGCGAGGAGGGGCGCGATGTTGGATCGACGACAGGTGGTTGCAGGCCTCGGCACGTTGGTGCTGGGGACCCTGGTTCCCAAACATCTTTGGGCGGCCGCGATCAAGCCGGACGATGGTGCCGCGCTGCTCGTGATCGACGTCCAGAACTGCTTCCTGCCCGGCGGCAGTCTCGCGGTGAAGGAAGGCGACCAGGTGGTGCCTGTCATCAACAAGATCGCCAAGAGCTTCGCGAATGTGGTGATGACGCAGGACTGGCACACGCCCGGCCACGTGTCCTTTGCCTCGGTCCATGCGGGCAAGAAGCCGTTCGAGACCATCGACCTCGCCTATGGCAAGCAGGTGCTGTGGCCCGACCACTGCGTGCAGGGCACCGACGGCGCAGGCCTGTCGAAGGATCTCGCGATCCCGCAGGCCGAGCTGATCATCCGCAAAGGCTTTCACAAGGACGTCGACAGCTACTCCGCCTTCACCGAAGCCGACGGCAACACCACCACCGGGCTTGCCGCCTATCTGAAAGCGCGCAAGGTCGAGCGGGTCTTCGTGGCCGGGCTCGCCACCGATTTCTGCGTGGCGTGGACCGCGCTCGACGCGCGCAAGGCCGGCTTCGAAACCTATGTCGTGGAAGACGCGTGCCGCGGCATAGACACCCAGGGATCGCTGGCCAAGGCGTGGGATGACATGGCCAAGGCCGGCGTCAAGCGCATCCAGTCGGCGGATATCGCCTAAGATCTTCGCTGCGAGGCCCGCATGGCCGCTGTCTCAGCGCCGGTCGCATTCGACTTCGCGCGACGCTCGCCGTCGCCGCGCATGGCGGGCTTGATTGTCGGGATCACCGGCTATCGCGAGGCCGTCGCCGGCCGCTATTCGCGGCGGCAGACCGCGCCGCTGATCGCCCCGCTGATCGTCAGTTTCGGCACGCCGTTCCTGATCGCGCTGGCGCGCGAGCCCGGTGCGTCCGACCGGCAGCTCAGCTTCGCCGCGGGCCTGCACGCCGGGCCCGTCTATATCGAGTCCGACGGCGGGGCCGAATGCGTGCAGGTGGATTTCACGCCGCTCGGCGCCTATCGCTTCTTCGGCGGCACCGTCACCGAGCTCGCCGGGCGGATGATCGATCTCGGCGACGTGCTCGGCCACGAGGGGCGGCGGCTCCGCGAGCGGCTCGGCAATACGACCTGCTGGCAGCGCCGCTTCGACCTGATCGAGGACTTCGTGCTTCGTCGCGCGAACCATGCGCCATCGCCGGAGATCGCGGCCGCCTATCGCAGACTGGCGCGATCCGCGGGCACGGTCAGGATCACGACGCTCGCCGCTGAGATCGGCTGGAGCCGCAAGCACCTCGTCGACCGGTTTCGATCGGAGCTCGGCCTCGCCCCCAAATCGCTCGCGCGGATGATGCGCTTTCACCAGGCCTGCCGGATCGCACAGCGCGGCGGGCCGCGCGCCTGGGCGGCGATCGCAGCCGAAAGCGGCTATTCCGACCAGGCCCATCTCGTCCGCGAATTTGTCGAATTCGCCGGGGAACCGCCGACGGCGTGGGCACGCCGGTTGGCGATGACCGACAGCCGGCTGGCGCATTCCGGCGATCTGCTGGCCGACCGGTAACAAACCTTCAAGCCGGTGACACTCAGCCTTACGCATATTGGCGCCATCCGGCGACCAACAAAGGAAACGCGCAATCATGAGCAACATCGAACCGCCCCGCATCTTCCCGACGATACGTTGCAGGGATGCCGAGGCGATGGTCGGCTGGTTCAAGGCGGCATTCGGGTTCACCGAATACGTCGTCTATCGCCACGACGGGGTGATCCATCACGCCGAACTGGCCTACGGTTCCTCGATCCTGATGCTCGGCCAGAGCCGCGACGATGATTATGGCAAGCTGATCGGGGGCATGGATGGCCGGCGCACCGATTCGATCTATGTCGCGGTCGACGATCCCGACGCCCTGCATGCGAGGGCCAAGGCGGCGGGGGCGAAGATCGAGATGGAACTGCGCGACACCGACTATGGCAGCCGTGATTTCGCCTGCCGCGATCCGGAAGGAAACCTCTGGAGCTTCGGAACCTACTGGCCGAAGGCGCATGAGAAGCCGCTGCCGTGAATCCACGACAGCGCGCTCATCGTTCGAAGGTCGGACGGATCAGACCGTGATGTCGGCGCTTGGTGCAGCCTTGGCGCCGCCCTTGGAGACGCCGACCAGCGCCGGACGCAGGATGCGATCGCCGATCATGTAGCCGGCCTGCACCACCTGCACCACGGTGCCCGACGGCACCGACGCATCAGGCACTTCGAACATCGCCTGCTGGAAGTTCGGATCGAACTTCTCGCCGATCGGATCGAACTTCTTGACGCCGTTCTTCTCCAGCGCGTTGAGCAGCGAACGCTCGGTCAGCTCGACGCCTTCGATCAGCGCCTTCAGGCCGGGATCGGCGGATTCCTTGGTCTCGGCCGGCACGGCATCGATCGCGCGCTGCAGATTGTCGGCGATATCGAGCACGTCGCGGGCGAAGCCGGTGATGCCGTAGGTCTTGGCATCGGCGACCTCGCGGCGGGTGCGCTGACGGAGATTCTCCATCTCGGCCAGCGTGCGCAGCGTGCGGTCCTTCGCCTCGGCGAGTTCCTTGGCCAGCGCCTCGGCCGATCCCACCTCGGGATCGTCAGGCATGATGTAGGGCTTCGAGACCACGGGCTCACCCGTCGGCGCCGAATTCTCGGTGTTGTCATTGGCCCGGTTCGGATCGGTCATGGCGTGCCTTCTCGAAAACTCGCGTCGGTTCAAATCTTGGGGATTGCTTGCCGGGATATCGTGCTTTAGGCGGCGAAAATCAAGCGCAACATCCGGCTTCGGCAACAGGGATCTCCGGTTCGGGTCAAGAAAACCCTTCAAATGAAAGCGAAATCCAGCCCAGTCAGCCGCCCAGCATCTTGCTGACGATGCGCGCGGCATAATCGACGGTCGGAATCACCCGCGCATAATTCAGCCGCGTCGGGCCGATCACGCCGAGCACGCCGACGATCCGGCCCTGGGCGTCGCCATAGGGCGCGATGATGGTCGAGGAACCCGACAGCGAGAACAGCTTGTTCTCCGAGCCGATGAAGATCCGCACGCCTTCGCCGCGCTCGGCGCGGCCGAGCAGGTCGATCACGCCGCGCTTGGTCTCGAGATCGTCGAACAGCGACTTGATCCGCTCGAGGTCGTCGAGCGCATGCAGATCCTCGAGCAGATTGGCGTGACCGCGCACGATCAGCTGGCGGTCCTCGCTCTCGCCGCCGGACCAGCTGGCGATGCCGGCCGCGACCACTTTCTGGGTGAGCTGATCGAGCTCGGCTCGGTTCTGCGTCAATGCGGTCTCGAGCTCGAGCCGCGCTTCGGCCAGCGTCCGGCCGCGGATCCGGGCATTGAGGAAATTGGTCGCCTCCGTAAGGGCCGAGGACGGAACGCCCGGCGGCAGCGCCAGCACGCGATTCTCGACCTGGCCGTCCTCGCCGACCAGCACGACCAGCGCCTTCTCCGGCTCCAGCCGCACGAATTCGATGTGCTTCAGCCGCGCATTCGATTTCTGCGTCAGCACGACAGCCGCGGCACGGGTCAGCCCCGACAGCCGCGTCAAGGCTTCGCCGAGCGCCGCCTCGACGGATTGCGCGCGGCCGACCGCGGCCAGCTGGGTCTGGATCGACTGACGCTCGGCCTCGGTGAGGTCGCCGACCTGCATCAGGGCGTCGACGAAGAAACGCAGCCCGAGTTCGGTCGGCAGCCGCCCGGCCGAGGTATGCGGCGCATAGATCAGGCCGAGCTGCTCGAGATCCGACATCACGTTGCGGACCGAGGCCGGCGACAACGGTAATGCGATCAGGCGCGAAATGTTGCGCGAGCCGACCGGCTCGCCGGTCGCCAGATAGCTTTCGACGATTTGACGAAAAATATCCCGCGAACGCTCGTTGAGCTGGGCAAGCCCGGCATGCGGCGCGATCAGGCCGATCGGATCGTGGTGAGTCACACTCCAGTCCCTCACAATTGCTACCTAATTTGTCGATCCGGGAGGCCGGTGACAAGCATGCATTCGGCCCTCTGGTACCGGACCAATCCGGGGCCGAAAACCCTCGCCAAGACCCTTGCCGCTGCCCCCTGCCCCTCCTACAAGCACGCCCAGCTCTATCTGTCGGATTTTTGGAGGATTTCATGCGGCCAAGCCGCCGTGCGCCCGATGAACTGCGCCCCGTGTCGCTGGAACGCGGCGTCGTCAAATATGCCGAGGGTTCCTGCATGGTGAAGTTCGGCGATACCCATGTGCTGGTGACCGCGACGCTGGAAGAGCGGCTGCCGCCATGGCTGAAGGGCCAGGGCCGCGGCTGGGTCACCGCCGAATACGGCATGCTGCCGCGCGCCACCCTGGAACGCACCCGCCGCGAGGCCTCCGCCGGCAAGCAGGGCGGCCGCACGGTCGAGATCCAGCGGCTGATCGGCCGCTCGCTGCGCGCCGCCGTCGATCTCGAAGCGCTCGGCGAACGCCAGATCACGGTCGATTGCGACGTGATCCAGGCCGATGGCGGCACCCGCACCGCCTCGATCACCGGCGCCTGGGTGGCGCTGGCCGACTGCATCAACTGGATGAAGACCCGCAACATGCTGAAGACCAACGTGTTGCGCGACAACGTGGCGGCGATCTCCTGCGGCATCTACCAGGGCACCCCGGTGCTCGACCTCGACTATGCCGAGGACTCCGAGGCCGATACCGACGCCAATTTCGTCATGACCGGCGACGGCCGCATCATCGAGGTGCAGGGCACCGCCGAGAAGACGCCGTTCTCGCAAGACGAATTCCTGGCGCTGATGGCCTTGGCACGCAAAGGTGTCGCGCGTCTGGTCGACTTGCAAAAGATCGCGGTGGCGTAGTCAGATTGGTCATGCATCGCCGAATCACCGGAAGGCTCGTGATCGCCACCCACAATCCCGGCAAGCTTGCCGAGATGCGGGAACTGCTGGCGCCGCATGGCGTCGAGGCGGTGTCGGCCGGCGAGCTCGATCTGGCTGAGCCCGAGGAGACCGGCGACAGCTTTCGCGCCAATGCGGCGATCAAGGCGATCGCCGCAGCGAAGGCGACCGGATTGCCGGCCTTCGCCGACGATTCCGGCCTCGTGGTCGACGCGCTCGACGGTGCGCCGGGAATCTACTCGGCGCGCTGGGCCGGCGAGGGCAAGGACTTCATGGCGGCGATGACGCGGATCGAGCGGCTGCTGCAGGAGCGCGGCGCCACCGCACCGGAGCAGCGCAAGGCCCATTTCGTCTCCGCGCTGTGCGTGGCCTGGCCCGACGATCACCTCGAAGAGGTCGAGGCCCGGGTCGATGGAACCCTGGTCTGGCCGCCGCGCGGCACTGCCGGATTCGGCTATGATCCGGCGTTCCTGCCCGACGGTTACACGCGGACCTTCGGCGAGATGACCAGCATCGAGAAACACGGCTTGCCGCCGCTCGGGCTCGGCCTGTCGCATCGCGCCCGCGCCTTCGTGAAGCTCGCGGAGATCTGCCTTGAGCCACGCTGAACGAGAAGCTTTCGGCGTCTACGTGCACTGGCCGTTCTGCCTGTCGAAATGCCCGTATTGCGACTTCAACAGCCATGTGCGGCATGCGCCGGTCGACGAGGCGCGCTTCGTGCGCGCCTTCGCCCGCGAGATCGAGACCACGGCGGCGCGGGTGCCGGGGCGCGAGGTCACTTCGATCTTCCTCGGCGGCGGCACGCCGTCGCTGATGCAGCCGCAGACGGTCGGCGCCGTGCTCGATGCGATCGGCAAGCACTGGCATGTCGCGCGCGACGTCGAGGTCACGCTCGAGGCCAATCCGACCAGCGTCGAGGCGACGCGCTTTCGCGGCTATCGTGCCGCCGGTGTCAACCGCGTCTCGCTCGGCGTGCAGGCGCTGGACGACGCGTCGCTGAAGGCACTGGGCCGCCTGCACACCGCGCGCGAGGCGCTCGATGCGGTTGCGATCGCGCGTTCGGCGTTCGACCGCTACTCGTTCGATCTGATCTACGCCCGCCCCGACCAGACGCCGCGGATGTGGGCCGATGAATTGAAGCAGGCGATCTCGGAAGCGGCCGAGCATCTGTCGCTCTATCAGCTCACGATCGAGGAAGGCACGCCGTTCTTCGGGCTGCACGCCGCCGGCAAATTGCAGACGCCGGATGAAGCGACCTCGCGCGCGCTCTACGACGTGACGCAGGAGGTCTGTGCCCGCGAGGGATTGCCGGCCTACGAGATCTCCAACCACGCGCGCGCCGGCGCCGAGTGCAAGCACAATCTGGTCTATTGGCGCGGCGAGGAATATGCCGGCATCGGCCCCGGTGCACATGGAAGGCTCGACATCGATGGCGTCAGGCATGCGACCGCGACCGAGCGGCGTCCCGAGGCCTGGCTGCTCAATGTCGAGGAGCGCGGTCATGGCGTCGTCACCGATGACAGCCTCAACAGCGAGGAGCGCGCCGACGAATTCCTGCTGATGGGACTGCGGCTCGCCGAGGGCATCGATCCCAAGCGTTATGCGCAGCTCTCCGGCCGAAAGCTCGATCCGCACCGGATCGCGATGCTGCGCGAGGAAGGCGCGATCGCCGTCGATGCCGACGGACGGCTGCGCGTGACCAAATCGGGCTTCCCGGTGCTCGACGCCGTCGTCGCGGATCTCGCGGCTTAGATCGGCATGAAGTTGGGTTGAATCGGTTTGGCCACGAACACGATTCACCTCTCCCTTGGGAGAGGTCGATTTGCGCAGCAAATCGGGTGAGGGTTTACGGTCTATCGAGAGAGCAAGAGCCCTCACCCGGATTGCTTCGCAATCCGACCTCTCCCCGGCGGGGAGAGGTGAACCAAGACCGGGCTAAGCCGATTCCACCGAAACTCATCCCGCTTTAGGCATCCGCTGCCAAAATATCGAAAACAACCCCATGCAAAGCAGCCGGCGGGCACCGACGCTCGACAAGACGGTTCGACCGGCTGACGAAAATTAAGCCCCAAAACTCTTCGGCGAACCCGCAACCGGCGTGCTGCCGCCGGATGCCACCTTCATGACCGCGAGGCCGCGCTCGTTGGTGCCGTCGGAGCGGAAACGGAACAGGCCGTCGATGCCGGCAAAGCCGGACGGATTGGTCAGCGTCTCCGGCGCGAAGCGCTGCGCACCCTGGGTGCGTGCCAGCGCCGCCATCAGCGCCACGGCGTCATAGGCGAGCGTCGCGGTGCGCACCGGCTCGCCGCCGAATTTGGTGCGATAGCGGCCGGCGAAGCTGCGGAAGCCGGAGGGATCGGGTGCCGCATAGAGGCCGCCCTGCAAGACCGGGCTCGCGAACACCCGCGGATTGTCCCACAGCCCGGTGCCGAGCAGCTGGATGTTGCGCAGATTGGCGCCGGCAGCGGTCAGCGCGTCGGCGGTCGCGACAACAGAATCGCCATCGTCGGCAATCAACAGCGCATCGGCCTGGCCGAGCGATTGCGCCACCGTCCGCGCCGCGGCGGCGCGGTCCGCGCCATATTTCTCGAAGGCGACGACGCGGCCGTTCTTGCGGCCGGCCGCCTGCTTGAACGCGGCCTCGACCACGTTGCCATAGGCGTTGTCCGGCACCATCGCGGCGAACGAGCGTTTGCCGATGCCCGCGGAGTAATCGACGATACGGTTGATGTCGGATTCCGGCAGGAAGCTGAGCAGATAGACACCGCGACCGGCGACGCTCGAATCGGTGGAGAAGGCGATCACCGAGGTGCCGCGCGGCCGCGTCAGTTGCGCGACTGATGGCACCGAGCCTGCGAACAGCGGCCCCAGGATGATCTCGGCGCCTTCGGACAGCGCCTGCTGGGCACCCTGCGCGGCGCCCTGCGGGCTGCCGCCATCGTCCTTGATCAGGAGCTGGATATTCGGATTCTGGAATTCCGCCAGCGCCATTTCGGCGGCGTTGCGCATCGACTGCGCGGCGAGCCCGGCATTGCCTGCCGCCGACAGCGGCAGGATCAGCCCGATCTTGACCTGTCCGGTCCCGACCGCCTGCGGTTGCTGCTGCGGACCGGCAGGAACGCCTTCCGGGTTACCGCTGGAAAACTGGCTTAAACTCTGCTGGATACCGGAACAGGCCGCGAGCAACGGCGCGCTTGCAATCAGACCAAGCGCGGTTCGCCGGGTCGTGCCATCGGGTGGGGACTTGCGGTGATGCGGGCCTTCCATCGTCTCTCTTCTCTTGGCCGACCATGATCGGCCAGGACTCCACCCAGCCCTGATGAGGCGGGTGGATTCAGGCATATTGTCGGCGAATAGTTAACTAAAACAAAAGGATTATGGCCCCGCGGCGCCCTTGCCGCTGCCTTCATTTCCTTCCCTGGCGACGGCCTCTCCGCCGCCGTTTGCGGATGGCGGAAGCGCCGCCGTCCCTCTAGATTGCCATTATGCGCGCAAAAGCCAGTTCCCTCCACCATTCGGATGCCACGACGGGCGTTGCCGCCAGAAGCTTTTCGATCGGCGGCCAGCAGCTGGCCGCACCCAAGGCCAGGCCCGGGCTTCATCTGGTGGCGACCCCGATCGGAAACCTCGCCGACATCACCCTGCGGGCGCTGGAGACGCTGGCGGGGGTCGATGTCATCGCCTGCGAGGACACCAGGATTACGCGCCGGCTGACCGAGCGTTACGCGATCAGCGCGGAGCTCGCGCTCTATCATGAGCACAATGCCGCGCAGGCCCGTCCCAAGATCCTCGAGCGGCTGGCGCAGGGCGCCGCGATCGCGCTGGTATCCGATGCCGGTACGCCACTGATATCGGACCCCGGCTTCAAGCTGGTGCGCGAGGTCTGCGCCGCCGGGCATGCCGTGATCGCGGTGCCCGGGCCGTCATCGGTGCTGACGGCACTGTCGGTTGCGGCGCTGCCGACCGACCGGTTCTTCTTCGAGGGATTTTTGCCGGCGAAGGAGCATGCGCGCCGCGCGCGGCTCAATGAGCTCGCCCGAATCGATGCGACGCTTGTGATGTTCGAATCCGGCAATCGCGTGCAGGACACGCTGCGCGACCTCGCCGCGATCATGGGTGATCGCGATGCTGCGATCTGCCGCGAGCTGACCAAGCTGCACGAGGAGGTCAAGCGCGCGCCGGTCGCCGAGCTTGCGGCAAACGCGGACGCGCTGGAGACGCGCGGCGAATTCGTGCTCGTGATCGGGCCGCCGGCGGACGATGCCGGGGTGATGGATGAGAATGCGCTCGACGACCTGCTGCGCGCGCAGCTCGCCCGCGGCAGCGTCAAGGATGCGGTCGCGCATGCGGTCGAGCTGTCGGGCCGGCCGCGCCGCGAGGTCTATGCCCGCGCCCTCGAGCTCGCCAAAACCGTCGGGGACGGCGATGGCCAAAACTGACAGCGCGAAGACTGACAGCGCCTCGCCCGAGCGCGTCGCCGCTTTCCGCACCGGCCTGTCGGCCGAGAGCCGCGCCGCGGCCCTGCTGATCGCCAAGGGCTATCGCATCCTGGCAAGGCGCTTCCGCACCCCCTATGGCGAGATCGACCTCGTCGTGCGCCGGCGCAACCTCGTCGCCTTCGTCGAGGTCAAGGCCCGCGCCAGCCTCGATGAGGCCGCCTATGCGGTGACGCCGCGCCAGCAGCAGCGCATCGTCAATGCCGCCCAGGCCTGGCTGATGGCGCATCCCGAACATGCCGAATTTGACCTCAGGTTCGATGCCGTGCTGATTGCGCCGAGGAGCCTGCCGCGCCATCTGTTAGCGGCATTCGACGCCAGCCCTTAAAGTTACCCTCAGACCTCTCGGGATACGCCTATGACATTGAAGATCGCCGTCCAGATGGATCCCATCGCGCGCATCAACATCCGCGGCGATTCGACCTTTGCGCTGCTGCTCGAAGCCCAGAAGCGCGGCCACGGCATCTCCTATTACACGCCCGACAAGTTGTCGCTGCGCGGCGAGGAGCTGGTGGCGCCGGTGCAGCCGCTCACCGTGCGCGACGAGGTCGGCGATCACTTCACGCTGGGCGAAGCGAAGCGCGAGGCGCTCAACGGTTTCGACGTCGTGCTGCTGCGGCAGGATCCGCCGTTCGACCTCGCCTATATCACCTCGACGCACTTTCTGGAGCGCATCCATCCGAACACGCTGGTGGTCAACGATCCGGCCAGCGTGCGCAACGCGCCGGAAAAGCTGTTCGTGATGAATTTCCCGCAGCTGATGCCGCCGACCCTGATCTCGCGCGACCTCGACGAGATCAATGCGTTCCGCGACCAGCACGGCGCCGTCGTCATGAAACCGTTGCACGGCCATGGCGGCGCCGCGGTGTTCCGCGTGATGCCGCAGGACATGAATTTCGGCTCGCTGTTCGACATGTTCTCGGTCACCTTCAAGGAGCCCTGGGTGATCCAGCGCTTCCTGCCCGAGGTGAAGCATGGCGACAAGCGCATCATCCTGGTCGACGGCGAATTCGCCGGCGCCGTCAACCGCGTGCCGGCGGCGGATGATCTGCGCTCCAACATGGTGCGCGGCGGCGCGGCCAAGGCGACCGAGCTGTCGGATCGCGAGCGCGAAATCTGCGCCACGCTCGGACCGGCGCTGCGCGAGCGCGGCCTGCTGTTCGTCGGCATCGACGTGATCGACGGCAACCTCACCGAGATCAACGTGACTTCGCCGACCGGTATCCGCGCCATCCAGCGGCTCAATGGTCCCGATGTCGCGGCGATGATCTGGGATACCATCGAGAAGAAGCGCGCCGCGAAATAATCCTCCTCCCTTGTGCGTTGCACATGCCGGCTGAATTTGAGCCAGCGCTTTGTCGCGCCTGCGCTCTCCTTATTCTTCTTGCCAGCTTGCGCAGGCGCGGGCAGCATCCTCTTGCCTGTGTCAGGTCAAGCGGCGGGCCAACGCGGGCGACAACGCAACAAACTCATAAAAATTTGGAGGAAGACGTTATGACGCTCAATGTCTCACGACGATCCTTGCTCGCGCTCGGCGCCGGTCTCGGCGCCAGCACACTGCTCGGCGGCACCGCTTCGGCGCGCGCGCCGAAGCTCGGCACCCAGACACCCTATTGGCACCGCTTCGTGCTCGGCGATGCCGAAGTGACCGTCGTCTCCGACGGTCCGCTTCCGCTCGGCGATCCCTCCGGCACCTTCACCGGCGTGCCGAAGGAAGAGGTGAAGAAGATGCTCTCCGACAATTTTCTCTCGCCCGACAATGTCGTGCTCGAGCAGAATTCGCCGATCGTCAACACCGGCGACAAATTGATCCTGTTCGATACCGGCATGGGCACCTCCAAGGCGTTCGGTCCGACCACCGGCCGGCAGCAGAAGAGCATGCAGGAAGCCGGCATCAAGCCGGAGGACATCGACGCCGTCGTGCTGTCGCACGCCCATATCGATCATATCGGCGGCATCGTCGGCGCCGACGACAAGCCGCTGTTCCCGAATGCGCAATACTACATCGCGCAGAGCGATCTCGATTTCTGGACCGACGAAGGCAAGATGGGCAGTCCGCTGAAGGACTTCGTCGTGCACGCCCGCAAGAACCTGCTGCCGGTGCGCGACCGCATCGTGTTCTTCAAGGACGGCCAGGAATTCCTGCCCGGCGTGACCGCGATCGCAGCGCCCGGCCACACCGTGGGCCACACCATCTTCATGGTGAGCTCGGGCGGCAAGTCGTTCGCCTTCCTCGGCGACCTCTCGCATCACGCGGTGCTGCTGCTGGAGCGGCCGCGGATGGAATTCTCCTATGACACCGACCCGAAGCAGGCGGCGGCCTCGCGGGTCAAGCTCTTGGAGACGCTGGCCGCCAACAAGACGCCTGTGATGTCCTATCACTTCGCCTGGCCCGGCTACGGCCACGTCGCCAAGGCCGGCGAGGGTTTTCATTACTATCCAGAGCCGATGCAGATGACGCTGTAATCGTACGAGGCTCCGTGAGGGTGACAGCTTGTCACCCTCACGGAAAAGCTAACAATATCTCACATCAGGCACCTTCAAGGCTTAGCGCTATTTGCTTGATCCAAGTGAATAAGCCAGCGCAAGAACGCGGTACCATTACTTATCGCCAAAATCGCGAGATCAATGGGCGGCTGAACCGGCTCTTCACTACCCTGCTCATGGCGATAATTGTGCGAGGAATCTATCCAGTCCCTGAACGATGCCAGCTGTTTGTTAGCTGCTCGCATTGCGGTTGCGTCGTTCGCGTGCGTCTGCTGAATAGTCGAACCTAGGTGAGTTTCCGCAGCTCCGGCATTTAACTGGGGCGCAGAAGGAAACATCAGACGAAAAAGCCCCTCTACCGCGCTAAAAATTGCTCGCCAAGCGTCTTTTCCATTAGGAGGCTGCTCCGCCAGTTGGTCGGATATTCGTTCGAATGCCGCTAGGCTGTTCGAATATCGGGCATTCTGGAGTCCAGCCAAGGTGGACCGACGGTTCCTCTGAAATTCTTGGTCTACGGCTGGATGGACAACGCAACTTTCATCGATTTCATACGCAAGGCGTTCTTCAGTAAAGATGCGCCGAACCTCCAGCTGCCAAAGGCGTGCTCCGGCCGATTGGCCTCTCTTTACGAAGAAAGTATTGGCGAGTGTAATGCAATCAAGAAAGTCGCGAACGTCGCATTTCTCGCAAAATGAGATCCATTCGATATTGTAGGTAGCCTTTACCCGAATTCCCAACTCGCGCTCCAAGAGATCTCGCAGTTCTGGCGTGGTGTCGTCGGTGCTGACTCTCTCCATCAGCTTTCCGACGCGTCGGCGAGCGCGCGGGCTGTCCGATACCGGTCCTGCTTGATCAATGTAGAGTTGGCTGTAACGGGACACATTGCCCTCACTTCAGTTCACAAGAGCTTCGTCGGCAGCATCCTTACCATGAGGAGGTTGCCGCTGAAGTTTGTTCCCGTAATGTTCTTGCGCTTTCCACCAGTTTCCACTACCCTTAATTGCGGAAGATAGGGGCAGCATGGTCCAGCGGGTTTCCACCGTCGCATTCGAGGGGATTGAGGCCCGCGCGGTCGACGTGCAGGTCCAGGTCGCGCCGGGACTGCCGGCGTTTACGATCGTCGGCCTGCCTGACAAGGCGGTGTCGGAGGCGCGCGAGCGGGTGCGCTCGGCACTGATCGCCTCGGGGCTGGCGCTGCCCGCCCGCCGCATCACGGTCAACCTCGCGCCGGCCGACCTGCCCAAGGAGGGCAGCCATTACGACCTGCCGATCGCGCTCGGCCTGATGGCGGCGATCGGGGCGATCCCGCCGGATGCGCTGAGCGGCTTCACCGTGCTCGGCGAACTCGGGCTCGACGGCTCGATCGCAGCCGTGGCGGGCGTGCTGCCCGCCGCGATCGGCGCCAATTCGCGCGACGAGGGGCTGATCTGTCCGGCCGCCTGCGGCTCGGAAGCCGCCTGGGCAAGCCCGGACATCCAGATCATCGCGGCGCACTCGCTGATCCAGATCGCCAACCACTTCAAGGGCACGCAGCTGCTGTCGCGGCCGCAGCCGAAGGTGCAAGACCAGAACGAGGCGCGCGAGGAAACGCTGCTCGACCTGCGCGACATCAAGGGCCAGGAGAGCGCCAAGCGCGCGCTCGAGATCGCGGCCGCCGGCGGGCATCATCTGCTGATGATCGGCTCGCCCGGCGCCGGCAAGTCGATGCTGGCGGCGCGGCTGCCCTCGATCCTGCCGCCGCTGTCGCCGTCCGAATTGCTCGAGGTCTCGATGATCGCCTCCGTCGCCGGCGAGATCCGCGACGGCGCGTTGACGGCGCGGCGCCCGTTCCGCAGCCCGCATCATTCCGCCAGCATGGCCGCGCTGACCGGCGGCGGCATGCGCGCCAAGCCGGGCGAGATCTCGCTCGCGCATCAGGGCGTGCTGTTCCTCGACGAATTGCCGGAGTTCGATCCGCGGGTGCTGGATTCGCTGCGCCAGCCGCTGGAGAACGGCGAGGTCTCGGTGAGCCGGGCCAACCATCGCGTGACCTATCCGGCGCGCTTCATGCTGGTCGCGGCGATGAACCCGTGCCGCTGCGGCCACGCCTATGAGCCCGGCTATTCCTGCAAGCGCGCACCTGTCGACCGCTGCACCGCCGACTACCAGATGCGGATCTCGGGCCCGCTGATGGACCGCATCGATCTGCGGATCGAGGTGCCCGCCGTGACCGCGGCGGACCTGATCCTGCCGCCGCCGGCGGAGGGCTCGGCCGAGGTCGCCGCGCGTGTTGCGGCGGCGCGCGACATCCAGCTCGCACGCTATGCTGCGGCCGGCATGCCGCAGATCCGCACCAATGCGGAAGCACCGAGCGCGCTGCTCGAGACCATCGCGCAGCCCGACGCGCACGGTCAGAAGCTGCTCCGCGAGGCGGCCGACACCATGCGCCTCACCGCGCGCGGCTATCACCGCGTGCTGCGGGTGGCGCGCACGCTCGCCGATCTCGACGGCGCGGAGACGATCGGCCGGCTGCACCTCGCCGAAGCGCTGTCCTATCGTGCATTGGCCGACGATTTGCGCCGCGCCGCCTGACCAAGACCCAAGCCTGTTTCAATTCGCGGCGGAATCGCGCGCGTCAACTGCACGGTAACCACTCTCATTTACGCTCCGCAAACCATAAGCACCGCGATCCGCGGCACGCTTGGGTCGAGCGAGTTGTGTCATGTTGCGTATGAAGGTTCTGGCCTCGGTGGTCCCGCTTGCCGTGGCCGCGGTATTTGCCCGCGCTGAATTCCTGCCGGGTCCCCGGCCCTGCATCGAGGCCGGCGGCGCCACGATGCAGATCGCATCGGTGCCCTGGCAGGCGCAGCTTCACGTCAGCTTCACCGACGACCCCGACCTTGCCACCGTCCGGGTCCGGATCGCCGACAGCGCCGACGCGGCCGACTTCACCGTGATCGACGACATCGACGATGCCGAGGCCGGCGCCTGCGAAAGCAACGCGGTGCCGCAGCTGATCGGGATTTCGAGCGAGCCGACCGCAACCGGTCCGGTCATCTATCTTTCCCACGACGGTCCGTTCGATTACCGCGTCTACGTGCAGTCGAAGACGTTCTCCGCGCGCGATGCCGCGGCCCTGATCGTCAGCGCCCGCGGCGGCCATCGCCGCCTCGACGCGGCATCGCTCGCACCTCACACGCGCTTCCGCCGCCAGACCATGGCGCAGTTAACCCTCCGCTAACCCTGTTCCGAGGGCTGCCCGAAAAGGCCACCAACCTCAAGCACTTTGCAAGATCGCCGACGCATCGTCGGCACCAGAACGGGTACTCTCAGGACCACCATTGATGGGGCGTTTCTTCCGGATCAAGTTGCGCTTTCGCCGCTTCCTGCGGCGCCATTCCTGGGTCGCGACGATCATCCGCTCCTTCACGATCTTCTCCATCGCGTTCGGCAGCGCGTTCGGCTTCATTTCCGGCGCCCTCTCGCAACAGAGCGGCTATGACCCCAATACATTCGCGATCGGCGTCAGCTTCCTGTTCGCGCTGGCCTGCCTCTGGATCGTGACGCTCGGCATCCGCCTGCGGCTGATGCGCACGAGATTGCGCACCATCGCCATGCACAACGAGGCGATGGCCGACCGCAACTGGGAACTGCAGGAAGCCGAGCAGCGCGCCTCCACCCTGTTCGAGGCGCAGGACGATTTGATCGTGCTGCGCGACCTCGACGGCCGCATCACCTATGCCAACGACTCCTATTGCGAGCTGGCGCAGACTTCCCGCAGCGAACTGATCGGCAGCACCGACACGCTCAAGGTGCTCGAGCAGGGCGACACCGCGCTCGAATCCAACGGCACGCGGGTCTACGACCAGAAGATCGACGGACCGCTCGGACCGCGCTGGATCGCCTGGCGCGAGGGCCTCGTGCGCAACGATGCCGGCGCGCCGGCGGAGATGCAGAGCGTCGGCCGCGACGTCACCGACCGCACCGAGAGCGAGCGCGCGCTGGCCGAGGCGCGTGATCAGGCCGACGCCGCCAACCGCGCCAAGTCGCGCTTCCTGGCGATGGCGAGCCACGAGATCCGCACGCCGCTGAACGGCATCATCGGCATGAGCGGGCTGTTGATGGACACGCAGCTAACGCCGGAGCAGGTGACCTACGTCAAGGCGGTCAAGACCTCCGGCGATGCGCTGATGGCGCTGATCGAGGAGCTGCTCGACTATTCCAAGATCGAAGCCGGCAAGATCGATCTCGAACACCGCGCCTTTGCGCTGTCCGGCCTGATCGAGGACATCACCGAACTGCTGGCGCCGCGCGCGCAAACCAAAGGCATCGAGATCGCCGCCTATGTCGACGAGCGGCTGCCGATGCAGGTGACCGGCGACGCCGCGCGGCTGCGCCAGGTGCTGCTCAATCTCGCCGGCAACGCCATCAAGTTCACCGCGACCGGCGGCGTGGCGCTGATCGTCGAGCCCGGGATCTGGCCGAACGAGATCAGCTTCCTGGTTCGCGATACCGGCATCGGCATCGCACCGGAGGCGCAGCAGCGCATCTTCCGGGAGTTCGAGCAGGCCGACGACCGCATCGCCCGCAGCTATGGCGGCACCGGTCTCGGCCTCTCGATCAGCGACCGCATCGTCAAGCGCATGGGCGGCCGCATCACGCTGGCAAGCACGCCCGGTTCAGGCTCGACCTTCGAGGTGTCGATCCCGCTCGCCGCCGCCGACACCGGCGAGGCCGACGGCTTCACCGCGCCCGATCTCGCCGGCCAGTCGATCATGCTGGTCGCGCCGCACAGCATCGAGGCGTCGCTGATCTCGCGGCGGCTGCAGCGCTGGGGCGCGCAGACCTGCATCGTGTCGGATGCCGATGTCGCCGAAGCGCTGCTGCCGGAGCGAAGCTGGCACACGGTGCTGATCGACCACACGCTCGGCACGCAGGCGATCGAGGCATTCGCCGAAGCGGCCCGCATCCACGCAACGCATCGCATCGTGATGGTCACACCGGCGACGCGGCAGGACTTCGCGGCCTTCGAGACAGCGATGTTCACCGGCTATCTGGTCAAGCCATTGCGCGCATCGTCGCTCGCCGCGCGCCTGACCGCGTCACCGGAAATCGCCGCGCCAAGCCTTGTGATCGAGGCTGTCACCGAGCCCGCGCCGACCGCACCGGCGGCCGCGCCGGCAGGCAAGGGGCTCTCGATCCTGGTTGCGGAAGACAACGAGATCAACGCGCTCCTGATGCGCTCGCTGCTCGCGCGGCTCGGCCACGACGTGGTCATCACGACCAATGGCGAGCAGGCGATGGAATCCTGGCTTTCGGCGACATCGGCCGGCACGCCTTACGATCTCGTGCTGATGGATATCCAGATGCCGCGCCTCAACGGCATCGAGACCACCAGGCAGATCCGCGCGCAAGAATCCGGCGGGCTGTCCGGACGCCGGACGCCGATCCTGGCGCTGACCGCCAACACGATGGTGGAAGATCGCTATGCCTGCTTCGAGGCCGGCATGGACGGCTTCCTGATCAAGCCGCTCGACCGCGAGAAGCTGGAAGAAGCCCTCGCGGGCCTCGCCGCAGGGCGGCATATCGCGGCGTAGGTGCCGCAAATTCCGCGTCGTCCCGGCGAAGGCCGGGACCCATAACCACTGAAGCGAGTTTGGCGATCGGTTGCGGCCACAGCCTGCGAATCGCAAACAGCTGTGGCTATGGGTCCCCGCTTTCGCGGGGACGACAGCTGTGATGTGGCAAGCTTGAGTGGCTAAGAATTACAGCCGCCGCAGCGCGACCGACTGCACCACATGATCGGCCCCCTTCTTCAGGATCAGGGTCGCGCGCGGGCGGGTCGGCAGGATATTGTCCTCGAGATTGGCGAGGTTGGTGCGCTCCCAGATCGCGATCGCGGTCGCGGTGGCTTCCTCGTCCGACAGCAGCGCATAGCGGTGGAAGTAGGACCGGGGATCCGTGAACGCGGTATCGCGCAGCGCCAGGAAGCGCTTGATGTACCAGTTCCGCAGCACGGCCTCGTCGGCGTCGATATAGACCGAGAAGTCGAAGAAGTCGGACACGAACGGCACCGCCTTGCCGTCGCGCGGCAGCCGCCCGGTCTGCAGCACGTTGACGCCCTCGACGATCAGGATGTCGGGCTGGTCGATCTCGACCCATTTGTTCGGCACGATGTCGTAGGTCAGATGCGAATAGACCGGCGCGCGCACCCGGCGCCGTCCGGCCTTGATGTCGCTGAGGAACGACAGCAGCGTCGGCAGGTCGTAGCTTTCCGGAAAGCCCTTCTTCTGCATGATGCCCTGCCGCTCGAGCACGGCATTGGGAAACAGGAAACCGTCGGTCGTGATCAGATCGACCTTCGGCCGCGGCGACCAGCGCGCCAAGAGCGCCTGCAGCACGCGCGCGGTGGTGGACTTGCCGACCGCAACTGAACCGGCGACGCCGACGATGTAGGGCATCTTGCGATCGCGGATCGCGAGGAACTGGCGCTGCGAATAATACAGCCGCTGGGTGGCATCGACATAGATCGAGAGCAGCCGCGACAGCGGCAGGTAGATGTCCTCGACCTCCTGCAGATCGAGGCGGTCGTGCATCGAGCGCAGGCGGTCGAACTCGCCGGGCTCCAGCGTCATCGGCGTATCGTCGCGCAGATGCGACCATTGCTGGCGCGTGAAGACGCGGTAGGGGTTGTACTGTTGATCTGGTGCCCGGATGTCCATGAGGCCCTCCCGTGATCAATCGCGCTTGCGCGATGCCTTCTCTTCCAGTCCGGACATCGCGGTGCGCTTCTCCAGCGCAGCCTCGACATCCTCCAGCTTCACGCCGCGTGATTTCAGGAGAACCAGCAGGTGAAACACCAGATCGGCACTTTCCGCGATGAGATGATCGCGGTCATTCTCGACTGCGGCGATCACGGTCTCGACCGCTTCCTCGCCCAGTTTCTTGGCGCAGTGCTCCGCGCCCTTGTCGAGCAGCTTGCGGGTATAGGACGCCTCGCCGCCCGATGCAGCGCGGGCGTCGATGGTGGCGGCCAGATCGTGGACCGTGAAACGCGACATCAACTCAACTCAAGCATGCGCATCGGCACCGCCAAGGTGCCATCCCTAACTGGGGACTTAGCATTTTTGTGACAAGGAGTCCCAGATCACTGTGTTTCCGAGCCACGCGCTAGGGATCGAGCCGCATCGGCAGGCCGGCGCGCACCATGTGATCCTTGGCCTGGCGGATGGTGAATTCCCCGAAGTGGAAGATCGACGCGGCCAGCACACCGGTGGCGTGACCCTCGCGGACGCCATCGACGAGATGATCGAGATTGCCGACGCCGCCGGACGCGACGACCGGTACGGGGACACTGTCCGCGATCGCCCGGGTCAGCGGCAGATCAAAGCCCTGTCGCGTGCCGTCGCGGTCCATCGAGGTCAGCAGGATTTCGCCGGCGCCGAGGGCTACGACCTCCTGGGCATATTCGATGGCATCGATCCCGGTGGCATTACGCCCACCATGGGTGAAGATCTCCCAGCGGTCGGAGCCGCCGGCGCGCTTGACCCGTTTGGCGTCGATCGCAACCACGATGCATTGCTCGCCGAACTTCTCGGCGGCTTCCTTGACGAACTCGCGGCGGCTGACCGCCGCCGAATTGATCGAGACCTTGTCGGCGCCATATCGCAGCAGGGTCTTGATGTCGTCGACGGTGCGGACGCCGCCGCCGACGGTCAGCGGCATGAAGCAGGCCTCCGCCGTCCGCCGCACCACGTCCAGCATGATGCCGCGGTTTTCATGGGTGGCGGTGATGTCGAGGAAGGTCAGCTCGTCGGCGCCGGCGGCGTCATAGGCGATCGCGGCCTCGACCGGATCGCCGGCGTCGCGCAGGTCGACGAAGTTGACGCCCTTGACCACGCGCCCGTCCTTGACGTCGAGGCAGGGGATCACGCGAACCTTGAACATGGCAGTCTCCTAGACCGCGGAACGGATCAGTTGAAGCGCGGCGGCGGGATCAAGTCGTCCATCATAGAGCGCGCGGCCGACGATGGCGCCGGCGAGTTTTTTGGCACGAGGCTCAAGCAGCGCCTTGACGTCGTCGATCGAGGCGAAGCCGCCGGAGGCGATCACCGGGATCGAGATGCGGTCGGCGAGCGCAATGGTCGCATCGAGGTTGAGGCCCTTAAGCAGCCCGTCACGCGCGATGTCGGTGAAGATGATCGCGGCAACGCCGGCATCCTCGAAACGCTGCGCGATCTCGAGCGCGGTGACATGCGAGGTCTCGGCCCAGCCTTCGACCGCGACCTTGCCGTCGCGCGCGTCGAGGCCCACCGCCACGCGGCCGGGGAATTTTCTCGCTGCGCCCTTCACGAGCTCGGGATCGCGCACCGCGGCCGTGCCGATGATGACGCGCGTAATGCCCTTGTCGAGCCAGGCCTCGATGGTTGTGAGGTCGCGGATGCCGCCGCCGAGCTGCACCGGCATAGTGACCGCCTTCAGCATCGCCTCCACCGCATGGGCATTCATCGGCTTGCCGGCAAACGCGCCGTCGAGATCGACGACATGGAGATATTCGAAGCCCTGCGCGGCGAAGCTTGCAGCCTGCGCCGCCGGATCGAGATTGAACACGGTGGCGCGCGCCATGTCGCCCTGCTCCAGGCGCACGCACTGGCCGTTCTTCAGATCAACCGCTGGAAAGAGAATCACGGCTTCCACTTCAAGAAATTGGAGATCAGAGCGAGGCCGAAGCGCTGGCTCTTCTCGGGGTGAAACTGGGTGCCGATCGCGGTGTCCTTGCCGACGATCGCGGTCACCGGCCCGCCATAGTCGGCGCGCGCCAGCACGTCCGCCTCGTTGGCGGCGTTGAGGTGGTAGGAGTGCACGAAATAGGCGTGGCGCCCCTTCGGCCCGAGCGGCAGCCGCTCCAGCACCGGGTGCTCGCGCACCATGTCGAGCGTATTCCAGCCCATGTGCGGGACCTTCAGGTTCTCGTCGCGCGGCTCGATCTTGACGACATCGCCGCCGATCCAGTTGAAGCCTTCGGTGATCACGTGCTCCTTGCCGCGCGTCGCCATCAGCTGCATGCCGACGCAGATGCCGAAGAACGGCCGCGCCTTGACCCGCACCGCCTCGGTCAGCGCTTCCAGCATGCCGTCGACCGCGTCGACGCCGCGGCGGCAATCGGCGAACGCGCCGACACCGGGCAGCACGATCCGATCGGCGCGATACACCGCGTCGGGATCGCGCGTCACCTTGATGGCTTGCGGATCCTCCATGCTGCGCGCGGCGCGCTCGAAGGCCTTCGCCGCCGAATGCAGATTGCCGGAGCCGTAATCGATGATTGCGACGGTCATCGTGATCCTCCTGGCTCTGGAAACAATCCGATGATGCCGCCCTGCGGCATCGGCGGGGGTTTTGAGAATGATTGACCCGGAACATCCCGGGTCGGCGGCGGGCCGCCGCGATCGACCGCGCGCTGGTCGTTGACGACGCCGCGATGCCGCGCGGTCCAGCGCTCGAAGAAGCGGCGTTCGGCGGCATCGACATTGTCGGCGAGCACGATGTCGAGCTGGCGCCATTTGCGCCGCGACAGCGTCCAGCGTTGCAACGTTGCGGCCTCCAGCCCGATCAGCACCATCAACACCAGATCGACGAGCACGATCGCGCCGCGGCCGATCCCGAGCTTGGCCAGCGCATAATCGATCGCGAAGGTAAGGACGATCCAGCCGATCAGCGCCAGCCAGAGCCTGTTCCAGGCCAGCCAGAGCGCACCCGCGACGGCGGCCCAGACATGGAAGCCGTCGCGCACGAAGACGAATTTGTCGGTCACCGCGAGATCGGCGCCGTGGGCCACGGGGGCATGCACTGTATAGACCGGCATCGAACGCTCCGCCGAGGATGGACTCTTACTTGCCGCATGATCTCCGGGAAAACCGGTGGCACCGTGCCCGGATTCATGCTCCCGCGGATCAGCCGCCGAGCTGACCCTTTGTCGAGGGCACTTCGCCCTGGGCGCGCGGATCGATCGCAACCGCGGTCCGGAGCGCCCTCGCCAAACCCTTGAAACAGGACTCGGAGATATGATGGCTGTTCTCGCCATATAGGGTCTCGACGTGCAGAGTCACGCCGGCGTTCATCGCGAAGGCGTTGAACCACTCGCGCACCAGCTCGGTGTCGAACTCCCCGATCTTGTCGCGCGGGAACTCGACCTTGAACACGAGCACCGGGCGGCCGGAAATGTCGATCACGACGCGCGACAGCGTCTCGTCCATCGGCATGTGGATCGAGGCGTAGCGGGTGATGCCGGCCATGTTGCCGAGCGCCTGCTTGACGGCCTGGCCGAGCGCGATTCCGACGTCTTCCGTGGTGTGGTGGTAATCGACATGGAGATCGCCATCCGCCTTCACGGTGATGTCGATGCGCGAATGCCGGGCGAGGAGGTCGAGCATATGGTCGAAGAAGCCGATCCCGGTCGAAACCGTGGATACGCCTGCCCCGTCGAGGTTGACCGTCACCTCGATGTCGGTCTCCTTGGTCTTGCGCTTGATGGTTGCCGTGCGCATGAAGATTGAGCTTTCCCGTGCCGAAAACGCCGGTCTTTTAACAGGCTGATGTCACCTTCGCTACTGCGGGATGACGCCAAAAGTGCCCAACTTCGGCCTATGGTGACCGAGATTCCGCGCCAAATCGGCCGATTGTAACCCTCTTGCAGACCACCTAAATCTGCCCCCGAGAGAGGTAACCTATGCAAGCATCCCAAAACGAGCTGCCGGTCTGGCATGGCACCACGATCTGCACCGTCCGCAAGGGCGGCAAGGTGGTGATCGGCGGCGACGGGCAGGTCTCGATCGGCCAGACCGTGATCAAGGCCAACGCCAAGAAGGTTCGCCGGATCGGCAAGGGCGACGTGATCGGCGGCTTTGCCGGCGCCACCGCCGACGCCTTCACCCTGTTCGAGCGGCTGGAAAGCAAGCTGGAGCAATATCCGGGGCAACTGACCCGGGCAGCCGTCGAGCTCGCCAAGGACTGGCGGACCGACCGCTATCTGCGCCGGCTCGAGGCCATGATGATCGTGGCCGACAAGGACGTCTCCCTGGTGCTGACCGGCACCGGCGACGTGTTGGAGCCGGAATCCGGCGTCATGGCGATCGGCTCCGGCGGCAATTATGCCCTCGCCGCAGCCCGTGCGCTGGTCGATACCGAGAAGGACGCCGAGACCATCGTCCGCCGCGCGCTGGATATCGCCGCCGATATCTGCGTCTACACCAACCGCAACGTGACGATCGAGACGATCGGCGGCTGAGCATGGCCGGCCGCTATCATTTCCGCCCGATGACGACGGCCGACCTGCCACTGATCAAGCTGTGGCTGGCGCATCCGCATGTCCGGGAGTGGTGGGGCGATCCGGCTGAGCAATACGCGCTGGTCAGCGGCGACCTCGGCGAGCCGGCGATGGACCAGTTCATCGTCGCCGCCGAGGGCAACGATTTTGGTTACCTGCAGTGCTACGACCTGACGGAATGGAATTGCGGCCTCGGCGTGCAACCTGTGGGCACCCGCGGCATCGATCTCTTCATCGGCGAACCGGATATGATGGCCGGTGGCCACGGCTCGGCGCTGATCCGCGCCTTTGTCGAGGAACGGCTGGCACGGGGCGCGCCGCGCATCGTCGCCGATCCCAATCCGGTCAATGCCCGCGCCGTGCGCGCCTATGCGAAGGCCGGCTTCCAGGAAGCCGGCATGGTCGAGACGCCTGACGGGCCGGCGCTATTGATGGTCCGCGACAAATGAACCAAAGCATGAGCCGGAAAAGTGCGAAGCGGTTTTCCGAAAAGATCATGCTCAAACAACAGGCGCGGAACGGCGCTTGCCGAGACAGTTGTTTCAACCTAGCTAGAGCCAATGACCGACTTCTCCCCCCGCGAAATCGTTTCTGAACTTGACCGTTTCATCGTCGGCCAGGCCGACGCCAAGCGTGCGGTGTCGATCGCGCTGCGCAACCGCTGGCGGCGGCTGCAGCTTGCCGGCTCCCTGCGCGAGGAAGTTCTGCCCAAGAACATCCTGATGATCGGGCCGACCGGCGTCGGCAAGACCGAGATCGCGCGGCGGCTGGCCAAGCTCGCGGCCGCACCGTTCCTCAAGGTCGAGGCCACCAAGTTCACCGAGGTCGGCTATGTCGGCCGCGACGTCGAGCAGATCGTCCGCGACCTGGTCGAGGTTGCGATCGCGCAGACCCGCGAGCGCAAGCGCAAGGACGTCCAGGCCCGCGCCCAGCTCGCCGCCGAGGAGCGCGTGCTGGATGCGCTGGTCGGCCCGGGATCGAGCCCGGCAACGCGTGAATCGTTTCGCAAGAAGCTGCGCGCCGGCGAACTCAACGACAAGGAAATCGAGATCGAGACCCAGTCGTCGGGCAGCGGCATGCCGATGTTCGAGATCCCCGGCATGCCCGGCGCCCAGATGGGCGCGATCTCGCTCGGCGACATCTTCGGCAAGATGGGCGGACGCAGCAAGACCCGCCGCCTGACCGTGGAAGGCTCGCACGAGATTCTCGTCAACGAGGAATCCGACAAGCTGCTCGACACCGACCAGCTGGTGCAGGAGGCGATCAACGCGGTCGAGAACAACGGCATCGTGTTCCTCGACGAGATCGACAAGATCTGCGTGCGCGAGAACCGCGCCGGCGGCGACGTCTCGCGCGAGGGCGTGCAGCGCGATCTGCTGCCGCTGATCGAGGGCACCACGGTCTCGACCAAGCACGGCGCGGTCAAGACCGACCACATCCTGTTCATTGCATCCGGCGCCTTCCACATCGCCAAGCCGTCGGACCTGCTGCCGGAGCTGCAGGGCCGCCTGCCGATCCGCGTCGAGCTGCAGGCGCTGACCCGCGACGACATGCGCCGGATCCTGACCGAGCCGGAGGCCTCGCTGATCAAGCAATACGTCGCGCTGATGAAGACCGAGGGCGTGACGCTCGACATCACCGACGGCGCGATCGACGCGCTTGCCGACGTCGCGGTGGCGGTCAATTCCACGGTCGAGAATATCGGCGCGCGGCGGCTGCAGACCGTGATGGAGCGGGTGCTCGACGAGATCTCCTTCACCGCCCCGGATCGCCACGGCGAGACCATCCAGGTCGACGCCGACTACGTGACCAAGCACGTCGGCGATCTCGCGAAGAACGCCGATCTCAGCCGGTTTATTTTGTAGGCGGTTGCAGCCTCTCGTCGCCCCGGCGAAGGCCGGGGCCCATAACCCCCGAAGTCAGCAGTGACCAAGACTCGGGCCGACATTCCTTCTAAAACTACCATCGGTGGTTATGGGTCCCGGCCTTCGCCGGGACGACGAGAGTGGGCGATCAATGAATCTGTGGGTGACGCAAAACCCCTGGCGCCTGATGCTGGCCGTCAACGCGGCCGTGCTGGTCGGGGTGTTCCTGCACAAGATCGCGCTGCCGCCCTTCGTCCCCTACATCCACTTGCTGGTCGACTATCACTACGGCTTCACCAAGCGCGCGCTGGTCGGGGCGATCGTGTCGCTGTTCACCGACAAGGTGCCGGTGTGGTTGGTGTTCGCGCTGGCCGGCGCGATCTGGCTGTTGACGCTTGGACTGTTCCTCAAACTCTTTCACCGCACATTTGGCTTCGACGACGCGCATCAGCCGCTGTTCGTGTTCATCGCCGGGTCGCCGTTCTTCCTGAAGAACTTCATGCACACGCTCGGCCATTTCGACATCTATGGCTGTGCGCTGACGATCGTGCTGCTGCTGATCCCGGCGCGCTCGGTCCTGTACGTGCTGATTGCAGCGCTGTTCTCGATCGTGCTGATCCTGGTTCATCACATCTTCGTCCTGATGTATGTGCCAGCGATCGCAGCGATCGTGGTGCTGCGCTTCTATCTGATGCAGGGCACGACGCCGCGAAACATCGCCGTCGGGCTTGTAGCGCTCGCCGCGGTCGGCATCCTGTTCCTGGTCGCGCAATTCGAAGGCACCGTCGACGTGCCCTATGACGAATTCCTCCGCCACCTGCAAAGCCGGATGGCCGATCCATCGCGGACCGATCTGCTGCAGTTCGGCTACATCTGGTACCAGCCGCTGTCGAAGGAGTTCGCCGACACCTGGGCGCGGATGCCCTCGAATATCCTCGGCATTCCGGTGTTCGCGCTGCTGATCTGGCTGCATGCGCCGCTGTGGCGCTATTTCTCGCGGTTGATCGAAGCGCTAGCCAGCAAACTGCATCGCCGCATCGTGCTCGCCGCGCTCGTCATGATAAGCGCCGGCTATGTCGTGATGTTCGTGACCGTGTTCGACTATTCGCGCTGGATCTCGAACTGGGCGGTCTGCATGTTCCTGATGCTGCACGCCGTGAAGATGCTGCCGGCGTCGAAGGACGTGCCGATGATCGCGGCGGACGATCGCAAGACGACAATTCTCGGCTGGATCATCACGCTGATCCCGCGCGTCGGGATCGTGCGTCCATTCTGATCTTCCGGATCATGCTCAGCGCGCGCGCCTAACCCGCACATAGAGCGCGCCCTCGCCGCCATGTCCGATATGCGCTTCCTCGAAGCCGACCACCAGCGAGCGGAATTCCGGCAGGCTGAGCCATTCCGGCACCTGGCGGCGCAGCACGCCGCGTTCGGACTCGAGACCACCGACCTTGCCCTTGCCGGTGATGACGAGCACGAAGGTGAGCCCCTCGGAGTGCGCGCGCTGCAGGAAGGCGAACAACACGCGATGCGCGCGCATCTGGGTCATGCCATGCAGATCGAGCCGCGCATCGATCTCCTGCCTGCCGCGCGACAGTTTCGCGCGATCGCGGCGGCCGATCGGCGCCAGCGGCGGCTGTGGGCGCGGTGTCGACACGGCCTTTGCAGGTGCCGTTGGCTTGACCGGAATCGGCTTGGCCGCGGCGTGATGGCTGGCGGGATCAGCCGCGACGGCGTGGGCCTTCGGTGCGGCGGGTCGCTTGCGCAGCGGCTTGACCTGTTTCGCGACGCTCTCCCAGAGCGCACGTTCCTCCTCGCTCAGCGCGCGTTTGCGCCGCGACGGAGCGGACAGGTCGGGGATCGGCGCGGGTCGTTTCATTGCTCGCGGTGATGGCGATAGCGCCTGGTGCGCCGCTTCTCCGGTTGCTGCGGAATGTCAGGCCGGGCGACCGGCAACGGCACTGGTTCTGCCACAGGCGCGGCCTGCGCGACAGGGGTTGTTGTTGGAGCAGCGGCGGGCGCGGCGTCCTTCGCCGCCGGGCTCCTGGCGGCGCTGTTGGCCGCGTCCTTGCTGCCGGCCTTGGCGATGGTCCCCGTCGGCGCGTCAGCAGGTTTCGCCGCCGGCTTGTCCTTCTGCGGATCGGTCTGCGGAAACAGCTTCGCAATTTTGGCCGACGGCCGCTCGTCGGGGATCGGCAGCTTGCGGCCGCGCGCGACGGGATCGAGACCTTTCGGGACCAGCATCACGAACTGCATATTGTGCCGCAGCCGGCCCGAGACCTTTCCGGCGTCGGCGCCGGCGCCGAAATAGAGATCGGCGCGCGCCGGGCCGACGATCGCCGATCCGGTGTCCTGCGCGATCATCAGCCGGTGGAACGGGGTCTTCGACAGCTCGGATTCGATCGGCAGCTGGCCGGCGATGAAGAACGGCGTGCCGTAGACATGCAGCGCCTTGTCGACCGCGATCGAGCGACCGGGCGTCAGCGGCACGCCCTGCGCGCCGACCGCTTCGTCCTTGTCCGACAGCGGCACCTCGCGGAAGAACACATAGGCGCGGTTCTGCCGCCGTACCTCGTTGGCACCCTCGGGGTTCTGCTCCATCCACTCCCGGATCTTCTGCATCGACATCTGCTCCCGCGGGATGATGCCGCGGTCGATCAGGACGCGTCCGACCGGCGTATAGGGGTAGCCATTATGCGCGTCGTAATTGATGCGCAGCGTGGTGCCGTCCTCGAACTTGATCCGCGCCGAACCCTGGATCTGGGCGAACAAGAGATCGGTCTGGCTCTTGAGCCAGGCGATCTCGAGCCCGCGACCGGCGATCGCACCGTCCTCGATCTGGGCGCGGTCGTAATACGGTACGAGCTTGCGCCGGCCGATCTTGCGGTACACCGGACCGCTGTTGGGCAGGCCGACGGAGGCTTGCGTCTTGCCGCGCACGAACAGGTTGGACGGGCGGCGGTAGACCGGAACGTTGTAGACCTCGGTCTGCGTCTTCGAGCCGTCGAGCACCGGCTCGTAATAGCCGGTGACGAAGCCGGCCTCCTCCCCGAGCCGCGATATCCGCAGCGGCACGAAGTTCTGCTCGAAGAATTCCTTTGCCTTGACGCCGTCGCTGAGCTCGAGCCCCTTGGCGATCCGGCAGGGATCGCGCAGCGAGCTGCCGAGCGCTTTCGATTCCGCCGGCGCGCCCTGCTGGGCCGCGATCGGCTTGCAGCTCGTGCGGAACGCCTTGTAGGCGGCGAGATGATCGTCGTCGCCCCAGCCGGCGACATTGGTCCAGGCGAGCGGCTCATACTGGCTGCCGCTGACCTGCAGCGGCAATTCCAGATCGGGATAGGGGATCGGGTGGGACTGCTCGTGCCGGAGCGGCGGGTGCCGGCTCGACCTGTAGCGCGCGGCGATCGCCGCGGTGGAGCACACAACCGCGAGCGCGCAACACGCGATCGCGAGGCGCCCGTAGCTGAGATGTCTAGTGAGCGCTTCCAGTGCCAACCAGCTTCCAATTCGGATCGCGGGAAGTCGAGTCGCGGGCGAATGTCCAGATGTCGGTGATGTCGGCGACCTTGTCCGGGCTGCCGTCGACGATGGTTCCCGCCTTGTCGCGGGTGACCGAGATCATCTGCGACACGAAGCGGACGGTCAGCTGGGTCGAGCGATCGCGCGTCTCCGCGCTGACGATCTCGGCCTTGTCGATCGAGACGAACCGCGTCTCGGTCTTCTGCTCGTGCTTCTCGCGGTCCTTGATCGCGGCCTCGAAGCTTTCATAGACCTCGGTCGACAGCAGGTCGCGCAGCGCACGGCGATCGCCATTGGCGAAGGCCAGCACGATCATTTCATAGGCCGAGCGGGCGCCCGAGAGGAAATGCCGCGGATCGAACGAGGAATCCTGGGCGGCGACCGTATCAAGACCCTGCGCCAGCGCCGTGCCGGGCTCGGCGATACCCTTCCAGCGTTCGGTCGGCTCGACCGGTTCGGCGGGTGCGGCCGGAGCCGGCTGATCGATCACCGATCCCGGGATCGGCACGACGTTGTTGTCCTGGCCGCGCTGCAGGACGTTGGGTGCTGCACGATCATACGGCGGCCGCTCGCTTCCGGTGCGCTGTCCGAGAACGCTGCGCAGGCGCAGGAAGATAAATACGGCCAGCGCCAGGAAGATGATGGTGTAGATATCCACGTCGAATTCGCTTTCTGGTCTCTGCCGGCAACGGGCCGGACATCAAAGCGTTCCCGGTCGGGAACGGCAGAGATTAGATCACCGATTAAGTCCGCAGCATGTAGGCACGAAACTATGCCCGGCCAATGGCGCTTTTTGGCACGGGCAAGTGTAGCGCGTTTTAACCCCGGGGGGAAACCCGTTCCTGCCTGGAAATCGCGCATCTTCAATAATTTAGGAAGCCGTTAAGAGATTGGGCGGAGCTGTGCTCACAAGCCTTCGCCGGAGATTTGGCCGCAACGCCCCGCGGCGTGCGCGCTCGTCGTCCTTGTGGACCGAGCCGGGCCTATGATAGCCACTCGCCGGCATCGGCATTTCCAAACCTCAACGCGTGCCGTCGGACATCCTGTCCATCGAGCGCTGCTCCAGGAGACATTTCATGACCAATGGCAACGGCGCCCCCGTCGAACAGGCCGCTCCCCAGCTCAACGTGCTGGCGCAGTACACCAAGGACCTGTCGTTCGAGAACCCGAACGCGCCGGCCTCGCTCGGACAGCAGCAGCAGCAGCCGGCGATCAACATCCAGATCAATGTCGGTGCCAACAACCTCTCCGAGAACGAGTACGAGGTGATCCTCTCGATCGAGGGCAAGGCCGAGACCGGCGGCAAGGTGATGTTCAGCTTCGACCTCGCCTATGCCGGCGTCTTCCGGATCGTGAACGTACCGAAGGAGAACCTGCACCCGCTGGTCATGATCGAGTGCCCGCGGCTGCTGTTCCCGTTCGCCCGCGAGATCGTCGCGACCTCGGTGCGCGACGGTGGCTTCCCGCCCTTGCTGCTCGACCCCGTCGACTTCGTCGGTCTCTACCGTCAGAACATGGAACGGCAGGCCGCCGCCCAGGCCGCATCCGGCGCAAAGCCGAGCTGATCGGGTACCCTACCCCCGTCATTGCGAGCGCAGCGAAGCAATCCATTGTGCCCAGAAGGGATAGATGGATTGCTTCGTCGCTGCGCTCCTCGCAATGACGAAGAGTTACAGCCCACAATGTAACCAGAGATTTCAAGCCGCCGGGGCTTCAGCAGCTGCCGGCGGCGGCAAATAATCGTTCCAGATCGGCTTGTCGCCCAGGGTGGCGACAAAGGCTCGGTGGGCTTCCCGGTCGACCTCGCTGACCCGCGCGACCAGCGGGATCTCGCGCTGCCGCCGCGGCGCATCACTGTGGCTGCCCGCGCGGGCGTCCGATGCTTCCGATGCCAGGATGAGCTGCGACTGCCGCGCCCCGATCAGGTCGATATAGACCTCGGCCAGCAGCTCGGCGTCGAGCAAGGCGCCGTGCTTGGTGCGGCGGGAATTGTCTATCTGATAACGCGAGCAGAGATCGTCGAGCCGGTTCGACACGCCGGGATGCTTGCGCCGCGCCAGCAGCAGCGTATCGACCAGCCGGTCCTTCGGAATCGCCTTGCGCTTGATGCGGTCGAGCTCGGCGTTGATGAAGCTGATGTCGAACGAGGCGTTGTGGATCACCAGCGGCGTATCGCCAATGAAGGCCAGGAACTCGTCGACCACTTCGGTGAACAGCGGCTTGGAGGCCAGGAACTCGGTCGACAGCCCGTGCACAGCGAATGCTTCCGCCGGCATGTCGCGTTCGGGATTGATGTAGACGTGGTAGGTCTGCCCCGTCGGCATGCGGTTGAATATCTCGACGCAGCCGATTTCGACCAGCCGGTCGCCGCGCAGCGGATCGAGGCCAGTGGTTTCGGTATCGAGAACGATTTCGCGCATGACGTGAGGTAATCCGAAACGCGGGCGAATCAGGCCCGCCGCTGCGGCATCTTAACAACCTCGGCCAGAATGTCGCGGATGCGCGCCCGCACCGGATCAAGTCCGTGCGAGGTATCCACGATGAAATCGGCGCGCTTGCGCTTCTCGGCATCGGGCATCTGCTTTGCGATGATGGCCTCCAGCTTGGCGGCATCCATGGTGCCGCGCGCCAGCACGCGCTCGCGTTGCAGTTCCGGCGAGGTGGTGACGACGACGACGGCATCGACCCGTTTCTCGCCGCCGGTCTCGAACAGCAGCGGAATGTCGAGGACGACGATCGGCGCGCCGGCCGCCTCCGCGTCGGCGAAGAATTTCTGGCGCGATGCGCCGAGCATCGGATGCACGATCTGCTCGAGCTGCTTGATCGCCACCGGGTCTTGCACCACGCGGGCCGAGAGCTTTGCGCGGTCGACCTTGCCGTTGGCGGTGGTGCCGGGAAACGCGGCCTCGATCACCGGCGCGGCTTCGCCCTCATAGAGCTGATGCACGGCCGCATCGGCGTCGTAGACCGGCACGCCGGCCTCGATGAACAGTTTGGCCGTGGTGGATTTCCCCATCCCGATCGAGCCGGTCAGTCCCAAAATCAGCATCGGTTCAGCATCTCTCCGTCGCCGGGCCTCGGCACCTTCACACCGCGAGCAGCTTCTCGCGGCGCAGGAATGCGAGCAGCGACAATAGCGGCAGGCCGAGAATGGTGAAATGGTCGCCTTCGATCCGCTCGAACAGATGCACGCCGAGCCCTTCGAGCTGGTAGGCGCCGACGCTGGTCGTCACCGCCTCCCCGGCCTGGTCGAGATAGGCCTCGATCTCGCCGGCAGCGAGCTGGCGCATCGTCATCCGGGCGACGCTCACATCGTCGAACAGGATCTTTCCATCGCGCGCCACCGAGACAGCGGAATGCAGTTCATGAGTCCGGCCTGCCAACTGACCGAGCTGTTCGGCTGCCTGCGCGCGGCCGGCAGGCTTGCTGAACATCCGTTCGCCCAGCGCCAGCGTCTGATCGGCGCCGACGACATATTGACCAGGTTTCTGCCTCGAGACGAACAGCGCCTTCTCGCGCGCCAGCAGCGACGCGACCTCGCCCGGCGCCGAAAGGCCGGAATTCTTCTGCACCGCGCGTTCGTCCATATCGGCCGGCAACGCCTCGAAGGCGAGACCGGCGTTTTCGAGCAGCATCCGTCGCGCACGGCTCTGCGACGCGAGGATCAGCTCCTGGGGACCACGCCAGATGCTCATGATTTGGCGATCACTCCGACGGCCGCGCGCGCTGGCGGTCGTTATAGAGCTTCATCACGGCAGCGGCGGTTTCCTCGATCGAACGCCGCGTCACGTCGAGCAGCGCCCAGTTGAATTTCGCGCTCAGGCGCCGGGCAAAGGCGACCTCGTCCGCCACCGACTGCTTGTCGATATAGGTGTCGTTGTCGCGGTCGCCCATCGTGAGCAGGCGGTTCTGCCGGACCTGGATCAGGCGCTCGGGCGTCGCGTGCAGGCTGACCACCAGCGGCTTCTTCAGGGTCTCGAGCTGGTGCGGCAGCGGAATGCCCGGCACCAGCGGCACGTTTGCCGTCCTGATGCCGCGGTTGGCGAGATAGATCGAGGTCGGCGTCTTCGAGGTACGCGACACCCCGACCAGCACCACATCGGCCTCCTCGAGGCCTTCGACATGCTGACCGTCGTCATGCATCATCGTGAAGTTCAGCGCATCGATGCGGGCGAAATATTCCGCGTTGAGCACGTGCTGCGCGCCGACCCGCCCGGTCGTCGCAGCACCCAGATACGCCTCGAACAATTGCATCACCGGCCCGATGATCGACAGGCTCGGAACGTTGATCTCCCTGCACTTGCCTTCGAGCCGTCCGACCAGGTCCTTCTCCAGCAGCGTGAACAGCACGATGCCGGGCGATTCCTCGATCTCGTCGAGCACGCGATCAAGCTGCTTCTGGCTACGCACCAGGGGATAGACATGCTCGACCGCGGTGACGTTGGCGTACTGCGCGGCGACCGCGCGCGCCACGGTGATCAGCGTCTCGCCGGTCGAGTCCGACACCAGATGGAGGTGGAAATAATTGGATGTCGTCGGCACCAGAGCCCCTGTCTATCCTGTGAATCCCTGTGGAGGTCGAGGAGAAGATTCCGGGTCCGCCGCCAGGTCCCTGTATATCTCGTCCCCTTCTTCACAGCACCGCCGAAAAGGATAAGTCGACGTCATCGCACAGATGATAGTGAACCGGTGTGGATTTGTCTCTTCATAAGCTGGCCACAGAGGTCCGCAACAGATTGAGTTGAGGGATAGATTCCGGATAACGGCCGCCGCCGGCCTGAATGTTGAGGGATGTGAACAAGCCCGCAAGAACGGCTGGATCGTATTGCATGAGTCAAATTCACCGCCACTAAGACTCAAACCTTAGATTCTAAAATTAATTAGGTTTAGGAGAGCCGTGTGTGCGGATATGTATCCGTCCCTCGCTTGCAAAGCTTAGTTCGCAACGCCGAGGCTGTCCGAGCTGTTTCCCGCCGAGCTGTTCCCTGAAAGGCATCGCTGCGATGTTGTACGACTGGATCAAGGCGCTGCACGTGATTGCCGTCATCTCATGGATGGCCGGAATGCTCTATCTGCCGCGGCTGTTCGTCTATCATTGCGAGGCCGAGGCCGGCTCGAAGCAGTCCGAGACCTTCAAGGTCATGGAACGGCGGCTTTTGCGGGCGATCATCAACCCCGCGATGATCGTGACCTGGCTTGCCGGGCTTTATCTGGCCTGGGCCGGACACTGGTACCTATCGGGCTGGTTTCACGTCAAATTTGCGTTGGTGCTCGCCATGTCGGGTATCCACGGCTTTTTGTCTCGCTGCGTGAAGGACTTCGCCGCGGACCGGAATCAGCGAACCCAGAAATTCTACCGCATTATCAATGAGGTGCCGACGCTTCTGATGATCCTGATCGTGATCATGGTGGTCGTGAAGCCGTTCTAGACATTGCGATGCCCAAGAAGCATGCTTCAGTCCTTCTTGCGAAGGACGGATCGATTTTCTATATAGGTTTTATCCCACCCCACGCAGGCGGATGTGGTCGCGTTTCGGTTCTTTTCGGGCCGGCGCCGCATCAGGTTTGAAAGCCCAAACGGCACTTTCCTGGCTGAGACCTGCGGACCTTCCTTTGGCGTCCGCTTTTTCCAAGCCACCTCGCACCCCTTCCCTACTTACTTCCTCACAGGACGACCCCGATGCGGGAAATCAAACTCCAGGACCTCAAATCGAAAACGCCGGCCGAGCTCGTCTCCTTCGCGGAAGAGAATGGGGTCGAGAATGCCAGCACCATGCGCAAGCAGGAGCTGATGTTCGCAATTCTCAAGCAGCTGGCGATCGCCGAGACCGACATTATCGGTGAGGGCGTCGTCGAGGTGCTGTCCGACGGCTTCGGCTTCCTTCGTTCGCCCGACGCGAACTATCTGCCGGGCCCCGATGACATCTACGTTTCGCCGTCGCAGATCCGCCGTTTCGGCCTGCGCACCGGCGACACGATCGAAGGCCACATCCGCAGCCCGAAGGAAGGCGAACGCTATTTCGCGCTGCTGAAGGTCAACACGCTCAATTTCGAAGACCCGGAAAAGTCGAAGCACAAGGTCAATTTCGACAACCTCACGCCGCTGTTTCCCAATCAGCGTTTCCGCATGGAGCTTGAGGATTCCACCAAGAAGGACCTGTCGGCCCGCGTGATCGACATCGTCGCGCCGATCGGCAAGGGCCAGCGCGCGCTGATCGTGGCGCCGCCGCGCACCGGCAAGACGGTGCTGATGCAGAACATCGCGCACTCGATCACCGCCAATCATCCGGACTGCTATCTGATCGTGCTTCTGATCGACGAACGCCCGGAAGAAGTCACCGACATGCAGCGTTCGGTGAAGGGCGAGGTGGTGTCGTCGACCTTCGACGAGCCCGCGGTGCGCCACGTCCAGGTCGCCGAGATGGTGATCGAAAAGGCCAAGCGCCTGGTCGAGCATGGCCGCGATGTCGTGATCCTGCTCGATTCGATCACCCGCCTCGGCCGGGCCTACAACACCGTGGTGCCGTCATCCGGCAAGGTGCTGACCGGTGGTGTCGATGCCAACGCGCTGCAGCGTCCGAAGCGCTTCTTCGGCGCCGCGCGCAACATCGAGGAGGGCGGTTCGCTGACCATCATCGCGACCGCGCTGGTCGATACCGGCAGCCGCATGGACGAAGTCATCTTCGAAGAATTCAAGGGAACGGGTAACTCGGAACTGATCCTCGACCGCAAGGTCTCGGACAAGCGGACCTTCCCGGCGATCGACATCGCCCGCTCCGGCACCCGCAAGGAGGAGCTGATCACCGATCCGCAGGTGCTGAAGAAGATGTACGTCCTGCGCCGCATCCTCAATCCGATGGGCACCATGGATGCGATCGACTTCCTGCTCGACAAGCTCCGGAACACGAAGAGCAATTCGGAATTCTTCGATTCCATGAACACCTGAGGCTGCAGCCGAAGAGAACAGGGCGCTCCGCAAAACGGGGCGCCTTTTTTCATGCTGCGGATTTGCTGCACCAAGTTGCAGCATAAATCGAGCTCCGCCGGTACGCCGAATATTCATATAAGCTACTGATATTGTTTATATTTAAGATATAGACTTCTGGGGTGGGCCGGATGAGCCGCAGCAAAATTGCTGCGCGGCGGCTGCAACGATTCTCGATCATATTGCATTGCAGCATTTTGCAATATTGCGTGCGAAATGAGAGCGGCATTGCCTTTGCCGATTGGCTTGGGAAGAAATAAGCGATGCATCCGCGCGACCAGACGATCTTCGCTCTATCCTCCGGACGGCCGCCGAGCGCGATCGCCATTGTCAGGCTGTCTGGCCCAATGGGCGCGTCGGTCATTGGGGGATTGGCGGGCAAGAGGCCGGCGCCGCGGATGGCGACCCGGGCGCTGCTTCGCGATTCGGACGGCCAACCGATCGACGATGCGGTCGTGCTCTGGTTCCCTGGCCCGGCAAGTGCGACCGGCGAGGACGTCGCCGAATTTCATGTCCATGGCGGACGCGCAGTGCTGTCGGCGATATTCGAAGCCATCGCGGCATTCGACCATGTTCGACCCGCTGAGCCCGGTGAGTTCACGCGGCGGGCCTTCGAGAACGGCAAGCTTGATCTGACCGA
Source organism: Bradyrhizobium sp. WCU1 (assembly GCF_053474805.1). Lineage (NCBI taxonomy): Bacteria > Pseudomonadati > Pseudomonadota > Alphaproteobacteria > Hyphomicrobiales > Nitrobacteraceae > Bradyrhizobium > Bradyrhizobium sp. WCU1. Next base: position 3,517,510 of record NZ_CM130280.1, on the reverse strand, counting down.
AGCGGAAGGTCTCGACGATCTGATCCATGCCGACACCGACCGCCAGCGGCGGCAGGCGTTGCGGCAGCTGAAGGGGCTGCTCGGCGATCGCGCGCGCGACTGGCGCGAGCGGATCATCGCGGCGTCGGCGCTGATCGAGGCCGGCATTGATTTCTCGGACGAGGGCGATGTCCCCGCGGAACTGATCGCACCGGCGCTTGAGCGGATCCGGGCGCTGCACGATGAGATCATGCAAGTGCTTGCCGGGCAGGGCCAAAGTGAACGGCTGCGGGACGGCCTGGTGGTTGCAATCGCCGGTCCGCCGAATGTCGGCAAATCGACCCTGATCAATCAGTTGGCCAAGCGTGAGGTCGCGATCGTTTCACCGCATGCCGGCACAACGCGCGACGTGATCGAGGTGCAGCTTGATCTCGACGGCTATCCCGTCACCGTCATCGATACCGCCGGGATCCGAGAAACCAACGACCCGGTCGAGCAGGAGGGTGTCCGCCGCGCCCGGGCCCGCGCTGCGGAAGCCGACCTCGTGCTGTGGCTGGCCGACAATGGCAACGCCAAGGCCGGGCATAGCGGCGGGGTGCCAACCTGGCTGGTGCGAAACAAGATCGACTTGGTCAGGACCCCGCCGGGTGAGCGAGGCAGTCAGCCCGAGTTTAGGATCTCGGCCGCTCGTGGCGATGGGCTGTCCGAGCTGATCGCCGCACTGGTCGGTTTCGCGCACGACTATTTTGGAAGCAGCGAAGGCGGTCTGATCAGCCGGACCAGGCAGCGTGGGTTGCTCCAGGAGACTGTCGACTCGCTCCAGCGCAGCATCGACGTGGTCGGGCAGGGCGAGGAGCTCGCAGCGGAGGAACTTCGCAGGGCGGCCCATTCGCTCGGTCGGTTGCTCGGCCGGGTCGACGTCGAGGACATCCTGGACGTCATCTTCCGAGAGTTCTGCGTCGGGAAGTAGCTGAGGCCGGTTTGTTTCACGTTAAACATGGTTTCGGATTGGTTAACTCGCCTCCCGCGTTTCACGTGAAACATTGGGCTTCACGTGACCGCGCTTGTTTCACGTGAAACAGCTCGAGCTCGTCATTGCGAGCGATCCGGATCAATCCATATTTCGCTCAGATGGTCGGGTCTCAGATAGCCGATCTCAACTTCGTTCTTCCGGCTTTCATCACTCCGCGATAGAAGTCCCGCCATGACTTCCAGGGCAGACTCATTCGACGTCATCGTCATCGGCGGCGGCCATGCCGGCTGCGAGGCCGCGAGCGCGGCTGCCCGGATGGGCGCGCAGACGGCCCTGGTGACGCATCGTTTCGCGACCATCGGCGCGATGTCCTGCAATCCCGCTATCGGCGGGCTCGGCAAGGGTCATCTGGTGCGCGAGGTCGATGCGCTCGATGGTCTGATGGGCCGGGTCGCCGATGCCGGCGGCATCCAGTTCCGGATGCTCAATCGCCGCAAGGGTCCCGCCGTCCGTGGTCCGCGGGCCCAGGCCGACCGCAAGCTATATGCGGCCGCGATGCAGGCCGCGATCACCGAGACCGCGAACCTCAGTGTCATCGAGGGCGAGGCGGACGAGCTGATCGTCGTCGAGGGGCGCGTCACCGGCATTCGCCTGGGCGACGGCCGGCAGCTGTCCGCGGGTGCGGTTGTGATCACGACCGGCACCTTCCTGCGCGGTCTGATCCATCTCGGCGAGAAGAATTGGCCGGCGGGCCGGGTCGGTGAGGCGCCGGCCATGGGTCTGTCCGCGTCGTTCGAGCGGGCAGGCTTCGTGCTCGGCCGGCTCAAGACGGGGACTCCGCCGCGCCTCGACGGCACCACGATCGACTGGTCGGCGGTCGAAATGCAGCCCGGAGACGATCCGCCGGAGCCGTTTTCGGTCATGACCGACCGGATCACGACCGCGCAGATCCAGTGCGGCATCACCCGGACCACGCCGGCGACCCATGACGTGATCCGGGCCAATGTGCACCGCTCACCGATGTATTCCGGCCAGATCAAGAGCTCCGGACCGCGCTATTGTCCCTCGATCGAGGACAAGATCGTCCGTTTCGGTGATCGCGACGGCCATCAGATCTTCCTGGAGCCGGAAGGACTCGACGACGACACGGTCTATCCCAACGGCATCTCGACCTCGCTGCCGGAAGAGGTCCAGCTCGCGATCCTCGCCAGCATCCCCGGCCTCGAGCGGGTGAAGATGGTCCGGCCCGGCTATGCGATCGAATACGATCATGTCGATCCGCGGGAGCTCGATCCGACCCTGCAGACCAAGCGGCTGCGTGGGCTTTTCCTGGCCGGCCAGATCAACGGCACCACGGGATACGAAGAGGCGGCGGGGCAGGGCATCGTTGCCGGCCTCAACGCCGCCCTGGCGGCCGGCGGCGCCGACCCGATCGTGTTCGACCGCGCGGACGGCTATCTCGGCGTGATGATCGACGATCTCGTGACCCGGGGGATCACCGAGCCCTATCGGATGTTCACCTCGCGCGCCGAATACCGGCTGACGCTGCGGGCTGACAACGCCGACCAGCGGCTGACCGACAAGGGCATCGCGCTCGGATGCGTCGGGATGGCGCGCGCGGAGCGTCATAGGACCAAGATGACAGCCCTGGACGCCGCCAAGACACTGGCGAAGTCGCTGGCGATCACACCGAACGAGGCCGCCAAGCACGGGCTTTCGCTCAATCGCGACGGCCATCGCCGCTCGGCCTTTGAGCTGCTGGCTTATCCGGAGATCGAGTGGCCGGCGGTCCAGGCGATCTGGCCGGAGCTGTCGGCCATTGACCCGGCGATCGCGGTCCATCTTGAGATCGACGCCAAATACGATGTCTATCTGAAGCGCCAGACCGCGGACGTCGATGCCTTCCGGCGCGACGAGGGCCTGGTGCTGACCGATGTCGATTACGCCGATGTGCCCGGTCTCTCGAACGAAGCGCGCGCCAAGCTGCAGAAAGCGCAGCCGCGAACAGTCGGGCAGGCGGGCCGGATCGACGGCATGACGCCGGCGGCGTTGGGTATCCTGGCGGCCTATCTGCGACGCGAGGCGCGACGGAAATCGGCCAAGGTCAGCGCCTGACGTTTCACGTGAAACAGCGCGGCCTCACGCCGTCACTGCGAGGAGCGAAGCGACGAAGCAATCCATGTCTGCGCGAGCTGTGAGATGGATCGCTTCGTGGAGCCTGTCATCGGGGAGCCTAAGCGCGACCCGTTGGCTCGCAATGACGAACACCAACCTGGCATTCAAGAGAATGGCTTCAATTTCCCGTTCCGCAGACCTCGAAATCTCCGCAGCTGACAAAGCCGCGGCACTCGCGCTGACTCCTGTTTCACGTGAAACGGAAGCCCGGCTCGATCGCTACGTCGCTCTCCTGCTGGAGTGGCAGGCCAAGACCAATCTCGTCGCGCCGTCCACGCTGCCGAATCTCTGGACCCGCCACATCTCCGATTCGCTTCAGCTCCTGAGTCTCGCGCCGACGGCGAAGTCCTGGGTCGATCTCGGCAGCGGCGGCGGCTTCCCCGGCGTCGTGCTTGCCTGTGCATTGGCTGAGACGCCTGGCGCGTCCATCCACTTGGTTGAGCGAATTGCCAAAAAAGCTGCGTTCCTGCGTGAGGCTGTCCGCGTCACGGCGTCGCCTGGGACGGTGCATCTGGCTGATATCGGGGATACTGTGGATAGAATCGCGGGGCCCATCGATTGCGTCACCGCACGGGCGCTGGCTCCGTTACATCAACTCATCGGCTTTGCGGAGCCGTGGGTCAAAAAGGGCGCCAAGGCGCTGTTTTTGAAGGGTCAAGATGTAGAGGCCGAATTGACCGAGGCCACTAAATATTGGACTATTGAGCCAAAGCTACACGCCAGCCGGACCGGCGGACAGGGCTGGATCGTCGAACTCGGGTCAATCGAGCGGCGCTAGGGGACTCCGCAAGAGCAAATGGTATTTTGGTATGACTGTGATGGACGAGGTTTATCAAGGGGATAAGGCGCTCCAAGCGCCGGGCCATCCGCGCATCCTGTCGCTCGCCAACCAGAAGGGGGGCGTCGGCAAGACCACCACAGCGATCAATCTTGGGACCGCACTCGCTGCGATTGGCGAGCGCGTCCTGATCGTCGATCTCGATCCGCAGGGCAACGCCTCGACCGGTCTCGGCATCGATCGCCGCAACCGCAGCTGCTCGACCTACGACGTGCTGATCGGCGAAGCGCCGCTGCGCGATGCCGTAGTCGCGACCGCAGTGCCGCGGCTGCACATTGCGGCATCCACCATGGATCTCTCCGGTCTCGAGCTCGAGCTCGGCACCACGCCGGGCCGTGCCTTCCGGTTGCGCGACGCGATCGCAGGATTGAACAACAACGTCTCGCCGGACTCCGATTACACCTACGTGCTGATCGACTGCCCGCCCTCGCTCAATCTGCTTACCGTCAATGCGATGGCCGCGTCGGACGCGATCCTGGTGCCGTTGCAATGCGAGTTCTTCGCGCTCGAAGGTCTGTCGCAATTGCTGCAGACGGTGGAGCAGGTGCGCTCGACGCTCAATCCGACCCTGTCGATCCACGGCATCGTGCTGACCATGTTCGACTCGCGCAACAACCTCTCCAACCAGGTGGTTGCCGACGTGCGCCAGTTCATGGGCAACAAGGTCTATGACACCATGATCCCACGCAACGTGCGGATCTCGGAAGCGCCGTCCTACGGCAAGCCGGTGCTGGTTTACGATCTCAAATGCGCCGGCAGCGACGCGTATCTCAAGCTTGCCACCGAAGTGATCCAGCGCGAGCGCGAGCTGCGCGCGCATTGAGGGCGATGTGTAGGATGGGTGGAGCGAAGCGATACCCATCGCGGCACTGAACGAGAATGATGGGTTTCGCTGCGCTCTGCCCATCCTACAATCCAGATATCGAAGTTCGGAGTACTGCGTGTGAATCCAAGGGAGCTCGCAACAATGGCCGATGAAGCGCGTTCGCGACTGGGGCGCGGGCTGGCAAGCCTGATCGGAGACGTCGGCGGCGAGGCGGCCGCGCATGTCGAGCGGCCGCGCACGCAGCGCAAGGTGCCGATCGAATTCCTCAAACCCAACCCGCGCAATCCGCGGCGCAGCTTCGCCGATGCCGAGCTCGGCGAACTTGCCGATTCGATCAAGGCGCGCGGCGTGATCCAGCCGATCGTGGTGCGCGCGATCAAGGGCGCGCAGGACCGTTTCGAGATCATCGCCGGCGAACGGCGCTGGCGTGCCTCGCAGCTTGCCGGTCTGCATGAAGTGCCGATCGTGCCGGTCGAGGTCTCCGATTCCGACGCGCTCGAGATCATGATCATCGAGAACGTCCAGCGCGAAGACCTCAACGCGATGGAAGAGGCGCTGGGCTATCACGCGCTCGCCGACGAGTTCAAACGCAGCCAGGAAGAGATCGCCAAGATCGTCGGCAAGAGCCGCAGCCATGTCGCCAACATGATGCGGCTGACCAAATTGCCGAGCGAGGTGCAGGCGCTGATCTCCAAGGGCGATCTCTCCGCCGGCCACGCCCGTGCGCTGATCGGCGTGCCGGATCCGCTGGCTGCCGCCAAGCGCATCGTTGCCGAGGGCCTCAACGTCCGCCAGGCCGAGGCGCTGGCGCATGAGGAGGGCGTGCCGGAGCGCAAGCCGCAGAAGGCGCGTTCTGGCAGCGCGGCCAAGGTCGACAAGGATGCCGATACGCTGGCGCTGGAGAAGCGCGTCAGCGATGCGCTCGGCCTCGCCGTCACCGTCAGCCATCGTGATCCCGGCGGCACCGTGCAGATCAACTACCGCAACCTCGAGCAGCTCGACGAAGTGGTGCGGCGGCTCGAGGGCGGTTAGCTCATCCGACATCTCTCCACGTCATTGCGGGCGTAAGCGAAGCAATCCATTTCTCTGCATGTGCGGAGCGATGGATTGCTTCGTCGCTTCAGCGCAAAATTGCTTTCGCAATTTTGTCGCGAGCTCCTCGCAATGACGGTGGTTGCGACGTCCCGGCTATCCCCGCCGCTTCGCGTTCGCCGCGATCGAGAGCAGCGCGCGCTGCCCGATCACCGCGGCGAGCGAAGCCTGCTTGCGCATGTCGAGCGCCGCGGTCGCGAGCTGATCGATGATGGTCACCAGCCGCGGCGGGGTGAAATTGCGCAGCGCGATCTCGACCATGGGCTTGCGCGAGAAATGCAGCCGCGGAAATCCGCCTTCGAGCACCGCGGATGCCGGCGTGCCGTCCGCGATCGCCAGCGCCGATTTGTGCAGCCACGCCGCCTGGCGCTGCGCAGCCGAGATGATCACGCCGGGATAGGTGCCGGCGACCATCGCCTTCGTGAACTCGCTTTCCACCAGCGCGGCATTGCCGGCGAAGGCGCCGTCGACGATCGGGTCGAGCTTCAGCTCGGAGGCGTCGGAGACCACGGTCATGACGTCGTCGAGCGTGATCTCGCCCTTGCCGTGCGCGAACAGCGCGAGCTTGCGCAGCTCGTTGCGCGAGGCCATGCGGTCGCCGCCGAGCAGCGACATCAGCACCGCGCGCGCATCGCTCGCCAGCCGCAGGTTGGATACGCGGAGCTCTTCCTCGATCAACTTGGTCAGGTCGCGTTCGGTGTCGGGATAGCATCCGATCGCGACCGCGTTCTTGGCGCGCTCGCAGATCTTGCGCAGCGGCGATTCCGGCCGGAGCTCGCCGGCCTCGATCACGATGCGGCAGTCTTTCAGCGCGGCGGTCTCGGTCAGCGTCTCGACGCCGCTTGCGAAATTGCGCGAGCCGGCGCGGACGCGGATGGCGCGGCGGCCGCCGAACAGCGGTACCGTCATCGCTTCATCGACCAGCCGCGACGGCTCGGCGGCGAGTTCGTCGCCATCGAGCCGCACCAGCGAGAACGGATCGTTGGGATCGTCGACCGCGGAGGCCATCAACGCGTCGGCGCGCTCGCGTACCAGCCCTAAGTCCGGGCCGTACAGCAGGATGATCGGTCGTCCGGCGTCCGGCCGGGCGAGGAAGCTGTCGATCTCTTTTCCGCGAAGTGCGACCAATGCGTCGATCAGGTCCCGCTGGAGAAGAACGAGGCGAGCCGGGTCTGGATATTGTCGGCGATCTCGTGCGCGGCGCGGTCCTCTGCGTCGCGCAGGGCGCGGGTGCGAGCGAAGCGCTGGTAGGAGCCCGGCATGTCATAGGATACGCGCGAGAACGTGGTACCGGTCATGACCGACTTGTTCGAGGCGATCTCGATCAGGTTGAACTGGGCGTCGACGCCATAGTTCTCGCTGCTCGGCAGCGCGGTGGCCGGGTCGATCATCAGCGAGGAGCGGCTGGTGGTGAAGCGCAGCACCAGCCGGTGCGTCGGCGGCATGCCAGTGGCGGTGCCGTAGAGCTTGAAGGCGAGGGCATTGCGGACCTCGACGCCGACCCGGGCCTCGCGGGAGGCATTCGGCTTGTCGACCGGCGGAACCTCGACGCCCATCAGCTTTTCGCGCAGCGCGGGCGAACCGTCGAGGGTGCGCTCGGCATACATCGGCTGGAAGCATCCGGCCGTCAGCGCGGCCAAGGCGGCCACGGCTACAAACCGGGCGGCGATCCTGATCCTAGCCGACAACATTGACGATCCTCATGGGCACCACGATCACCTTGCGGACGGGTTTGCCGTCCAAGGCGGCTTTTACCGCATCGAGCGCCAAAACGGCAGCCTCTATCTCCGCATTTTGGGCGGTGCGTGGCACGGTGACATCACCTCGTTTTTTACCGTTGACCTGGACGACCAGGGTCACGCTGTCTTCGACCAGCAAATCGCGCTCGATTTGCGGCCAATCGGCCTCGGAAACCAGCCCGGTTCGGCCCAGAACCACCCAGCACTCCTCGGCCAGATGCGGCATCATCGGCGAGAACAGCTGGACCAGGATCGTCGCAGCCTCCTTGACGGCCCAAGCAACGTCCGGAGAGACATCCGGCGCCGGCTTGTCGCCTTTGGCCAGCACTTCGGCCAGCGCATTGGCGAATTCGCGGATATGGGCGAGGCAGACGTTGAAATGCAGCCGCTCGATCCCGGACGACACCTTGTCGAGCGCGCCATGGGCCGCCTTGCGCAGCGCCTGCGCCTCGGGTCCGAACGAAGCCGGCCGGGCCGCCGGCGCCGCCTTGGCGATCTCCGCCGATTCGTTCACCAGCCGCCACAGCCGCTGCACGAAGCGGGCGGCGCCCTGCACCCGCTCGTCGCTCCAGATCACGTCGCGGTCCGGCGGCGAGTCCGACAGCATGAACCAGCGCGCCACGTCGGCGCCGTAGCTCGCGATGATGTCGTCGGGGTCGACGGTGTTCTTCTTCGACTTAGACATCTTCTCGATCGGGCCGATCTCGATGTCTTCGCCGGTCGCCAGCAGCACCGCGCGGCGAGCGTTACCATCAACCTCGATCTTCACCTCGGCCGGGGTGACCCAGCTGCCGTCGGCCTTCTGGTAGGTCTCGTGCACCACCATGCCCTGGGTGAACATGCCGGCGAACGGCTCCGACATGTCGATGTGGCCGGTGGCCTTCATCGCGCGGGTGAAGAAGCGGCTGTAGAGCAGATGCAGGATCGCGTGCTCGACGCCGCCGATGTACTGGTCGACCGGCATCATCCGGTTGGCGATCGCCGGCGTGGTCGGCGCGGTCTCGTTCCACGGATCGGTGAAGCGCGCGAAGTACCAGGACGAGTCCACGAAGGTGTCCATCGTGTCGGTCTCGCGCACCGCCTTGCCGCCGCACTTCGGGCAGTTGACGTGCTTCCAGGTCGGGTGATGGTCGAGCGCGTTGCCCGGTCTGTCGAAGGAGACGTCCTCCGGCAGTGTCACCGGCAACTGATCGTCCGGCACCGGCACCACGTCGCATTTGGGGCAATGGATCACCGGGATCGGGCAGCCCCAATAACGCTGGCGCGAAATGCCCCAGTCGCGCAGGCGGAAATTGACCTGACGCTCGCCGACCGGCGCGTTGCCGCGGACTTCGCTCTCCAGCCGTTTCGCAACGTCTTCCTTGGCAGCTTCGATGGTCATGCCGTCGAGGAAGCGCGAATTGATCATGCGGCCGTCGCCGTCATAGGCGGTGTCGGTGATGACAAAGGTCTTCGGGTCCTGCCCTTCAGGGCAGACCACCGGGACGTTGCCGAGATTGTACTTGTTGACGAAGTCGAGGTCGCGCTGGTCGTGCGCGGGGCAGCCGAAGATCGCGCCGGTGCCGTATTCCATCAGCACGAAATTCGCGACATAGACCGGCAGCTTCCAGCTCGGATCGAACGGATGCACCGCCTTGATGCCGGTGTCGAAGCCCTGCTTCTCGGCGGTGTCGATGATCGACTGCGCGGTGCCGATCTTCTTGATGTCGGCAATGAACGCGGCGAGATCAGGATTCTTCGCGGCAGCGGCCTGCGCCAGCGGATGATCCGCCGAGATCGCCATGAATTTTGCGCCGAACAGCGTGTCCGGCCGTGTGGTGAAGATCTTCAGCTCGCTCTCACCGGCCGGCGTGGTTGCCGGATCCAGCGCGAAGCGGATCAAGAGGCCCTCGGAGCGGCCGATCCAGTTGCGCTGCATCAGCCGCACCTTGTCGGGCCAGCGGTCGAGACCATCCAGCGCGTCCAGCAGCTCCTGCGCGTACTTCGTGATCTTGAAGACCCACTGGCTCATTTCCCGTTGTTCGACAACGGCGCCCGAACGCCAGCCGCGGCCGTCGATCACCTGCTCGTTGGCGAGCACGGTCATGTCGACCGGGTCCCAGTTCAGCTTGCGCTTCTCGCGTTCGGCGAGGCCGGCAGCCAGCATGTCCAGGAACATCTTCTGCTGATGCTTGTAGTAGCTGGGGTCGCAGGTCGCGAACTCGCGGGACCAGTCGAGCGACAGCCCGATCGACCGCAGCTGCTTCTTCATCGCGGCGATGTTGTCGTAGGTCCAGGCCTTCGGCGCCACCTTGCGCTCGATCGCGGCGTTCTCGGCCGGCAGGCCGAACGCATCCCAGCCCATCGGGTGCAGCACGTTGAAACCCTTGGCGCGCATGAAGCGGGCCAGCACGTCGCCGAGCGTGTAATTGCGGACATGGCCGATATGGATGCGCCCCGACGGATAGGGGAACATCTCGAGCACGTAATATTTCGGCCGCTTATCGTCGTTCTTGGAGGCAAAGATCGCCTTTTCGTCCCAGATGGCTTGCCAGCGGGGTTCGGATTCACGGGCGTTGTAGCGTTCGGCGGTCATGAAATCGCAGGGTTTTCGGTGATTTTCGGGTCCCATCCGGGGACGGCGGACTAGGCCACAAAAACGCCCATGGGGTCAACGGCTTGGGGCCCGGCAAATGCTCATGCCGGGGCGCCGCCAGCAGTCTTCCCGTCGTCCTGGCGAAAGCCAGGACCCATAACCACAGGCGTTTGTTGGGAAAGGGGTCGCGGCCCCAGCTTCGCGCAATCATCAGCCGCGGGGGTAATGGGTCCTGGCCTTCGCCAGGACGACACCGAATGTACAGCTTCGCCGGTGGTCAAGGTTCCGCATTTTCGCGACGCGATCCGGTGCTTAGCCGAGGGCGTCAATGTCTGCGCAAAGCGTCGGTCGTGTTTGATGCTAGAGGTACGACGGATGATCGCGCTGATCTCGGGGGCGCAAGATCCTGGATGAAATCCCTGAGTGCCTCGGTGTCGAACGGCTTGCGGAGGATCTTCAGGCTCGGCGGTGCTGCATTTGCGGCATCGCTGTAACCGGTTGTCAGGGCGATCGGCAAACCCGGGTAGCGTGACCGCACTTCTCTCGCGAGCCCGACGCCATCGATGGTTCCTGGCATGACGATATCGCTGAAGACGAGATCGATCCTGGTGCCGGCATCGAGCAGTTTCAACGCCGCTTCGGCCGAATCCCGATAGATCGTTTCATAGCCCAGATGCTCGAACAGCGAGGATGTGACGTCAGCCACTTCGGGGCTATCGTCGACAACGAGAACCGTCTGCCGCTGCGGCTGTCTCGGCCTTGCTCTGGCGGCGGCGAGGTCTTTGCTGGCGGTCTGCTCGTCTGCGCAGGACGGCAAATAGATTGTAATCGTCGTTCCCTGACCAACCTTGCTGTCCGCCGTCACCGTTCCGCCAGCCTGATGCGCGAAGCCATAGACTTGGGACAGGCCGAGCCCGGTCCCCTTGCCGACCTCCTTGGTCGTGAAGAACGGATCGAACATCTTGGACAGAAGATTCGGCGGAATACCGGTGCCGGTATCGCCAAGCGCGATGGCAAAGAAAGCCTTTGCGCGGCGATCGCCGCCGGTCTCCTGGTTCGCGGTCACCGCATGGACGGACAAGGTGAACGTGCCGCCGCTCGGCATTGCATCGCGCGCATTGACGGCGATGTTGACGATCGCGAGCTCCAGCTCGGCGAGGTCCACCTTGACCGACGCTATGCCCTCACCGACGTTCTCGTTGTAGACGATGTTTCCGCGCAGTGAGCTCTCGATCATCGTCCGCATGTTCTTGATGGACGCGTTCAGATCGACGACCGTCGGGCTGAGATGCTGATGACGAGAGAAGGTCAGCAATTGGCGCGTGAGGCTCTCGCCGCGTTTGGCCGCGGTCTGGATGGCTTCGATTGCTTTGGGCAGTTTCGGATCAAGCAGGCGCGTGAAGATCTGGGCGCTGCCTCCGATGATCATCAACAGATTGTTGAAGTCGTGCGCAATCCCGCCGGTCAGTTTGCCGATCGCCTCCATCTTCTGCGACATCGCGAGCTGTTCGCGGGCCTGAACCAGCTTCTCCTCCGCGTCGCGCCGCTCGGTTGCGTCGCGCAGAATACTGATGAAGCCGATCAGGTTTCCTGCGTCATCATGGCTCGACGACACGGAGCCCGTGATGAAGAACGGCGTGCCATTCTTTCTGATCCGCCAACCCTCGACGTCGTACTTGCCTCTTTCGATTGCCGTCTCCAGCGCGTGTGCGGGCGAACCCGCGCGGCGTTCATCCGGCCGATAGAAAATTCCAAAATGCTTGCCGATGATTTCGTCCGAGCTGTAGCCGATGATCTTTTGAGCGGTGCTGTTCCAACTCGTGACGTGTCCCTCGCGATCGAGCGCGAAAATCGCATAGTCGACGACGCCTTCGATAAGGGTCTGGAAATGCCGCCTGATGTTGTCGAGCGCCAGGGCTTTCCGTTCAAGTTGATCGTTCAGTTGGTCCCGGACAGAAAGGAGATGGGCTTCCGCGGTCTGGCGCGTCGCAATGGCCGCTGCCAGCGCAAGAGGAGCTGCCGATGCGCTGATCGAAAGCACGAGCAAGGATAACAGTGCGCCATTCGGATCCGTTTTCGGAAACGGCTCATTCCCGACCGAGAACCCCCATACGGCCATGCCGACGAAAATGAACGCAGCCGTCGACACGGTGCGTCGATCGCCGCGCAGTCCGGCCCAGATCAAGGGGAGTAGAGCCAGAAAGCCCAGAAGGCTCCGATGCGGCAGCAGCACGTCGAGGTCGGGGCTGATGAGGTCGCTGCCGATGAGCGGGCTGTAAGCAACGATTCCGACGATGCCGGCGAGAGCGGGGACCGCGATCGATTCCAGCAGCTTCCATTTGGAAGGAATGCGGAAGGGCATCGTCGCCCAGAGCACGATGAGCGGAGCAATCACCAGCGCTCCGGCAGCGTCCGCAAGCCACCAGGTCACCCCGGCGCCGACGGAATCGGAGAGGCTCGATTCATTGGCGAGCGCAGAGCCGGCCGAGGCAATGGCTGAGCTGACGATCGTCGTCGGCGCAAAGCAAATGATTGCAAACTTTGCGACACCGACAGGCGTGGCAAACGTCTGGCGACCGTTCGACCAACGGTCGATCAGCCATGTCCCGGCACATGCAGCAAGCAGGCTGCCGGTCCCGGCGGTGCCAAGTTCCAGCAGCGATCGGTCGGCCATGAAGTAGGGAGAGACGGCCCCCATCAGGATCGCCGGCCAGATCCGGTAGCCGCGCAGCAGGACCAGCGCGAGCGCAAGCCCGGTCGGCGGCCATAGCGGTGTCGCGGTTGGGTTGATCGCGGGAACCAGTCGCGCGGCTTCGGCAAGGCCGCCATAAATCGCGGCGATGATCAGGATTTCGACCGCGTAGGTCGCAATGCTCCGAGCGTCGCCAAAAGCGAGCACCCTGGCCTGATCGAACGTTGCCCTTTCCATCGCAAGCCTTTGCCGAGGGCATTTCAAGAATGCGGTGGCGACCTGTCCCCTGATCCAGTGTCACCAAAAGAGGCGAATCGCATCGTCATGGCGTCGATGTTCCCGCCAAGCACTCAACGCAGTTTTGACCAAAGCATGGCCGCACGATAGTGAGTAGAGGGGCGCCCGGCAATTTCGGAACGAGGGGGCTATCGGGCAACACCATTGACCTAATAGCGGTGGCGCACCGGGATCCGAAACAGGTCACGGCGGAATCCGGAATACAAATTGGGTACGATCCGCTGCGTGTCGATGAGAGCACCGGCAGTTATTCTGCCTGTTGGCGCGAGGGATCAGATGCTCCACCTGCACGGGGCGATGCAGCTAGCTCGCCAGCGCCATCCCGGCTTCATCCAGCGTCTGCAGGAAGCCGTGCTCGATCACGGCATTCCTGCCGCGGCGCTTGGCGGCGTAGAGGGCGGCATCCGCGGCTTCGATCAGGTCGCCGGGGCGCTGGGTCTCGTTCGGCTTTGTGGTTGCGACGCCGACGCTGACGGTGACGACGCAATGGCTCGAGGGCGCGTGCGGCACGGCGAGCCCGAGCACCGCGGTGCGCACGGTCTCGCCGATCGCGAGCGCATGGGCGGCGTCGGTGTTCGGCAGCAAGAGGCAGAATTCCTCGCCGCCATAGCGGCCGGCGAAGCCCATCGTGTCGGCGGCGATTCCGGACAGCACCTCACCGATCCGCGTCAGGCAGGCGTCGCCTTCGGGATGGCCGTAGGTGTCGTTGTAGAGTTTGAAGTGATCGACATCGATCATCATCAGCGACAGTTCGCATTCATACTGCTGCGCCCGCATCCACTCGAAATCGAGCCGGCTCTGGAAGCCGCGCCGGTTGGCAAGGCCGGACAGTGCGTCGATCGAGGCCATCACGGTGAGGCGGTCGTTGGACTCGACGAGCTCGCGCTCGCGCTGGCTGAGCTGCGCGGCCATCGCGTTGAAGGCGCGCGCCAGCGGGACGAATTCCGACGGCAGCTTGTGCTTGGCGACGCGCGCCGACCAGTCGCCCTCGCCGAATCGCCGCGCCATGCCGGTCATCAGCTCGATCGGATGGATGACGAGCCGCTCCGCGCCGACCAGGGCGCCGAGCAGCACGAACAAGCAGACGAAGCCGAGCTGCAGATAGGCGGTGCGGATCTCGCGGTTGATCGCCGCTGTTACCTTGGCCTCGTCCATGCTGACGATCAGGCGGGACTGCGTTCCGACGATGCGGGCGAAACTCAGCGTGCGCTGCGCGCCATCGGCGGCCGTGAACGACACCGTGCCGGACGGCTCGTCGTAGCTCAGCGCCTTCTCGGCAATCGCCGACATCAGAGGGATGGTGTCGAGCGAGTGGCCGATCAGGCTGGCATGATCCGATGGAGCGGCGATCACCACCCCGGTGCTGTCCACCAGCACGGCCGACATGCCGGGCTGGCCGCCGAGATTGGCCATGATCTGCGACAGCCAGTCGATGTTGATGCCGGCGACCACGACGGCATCCTGCTCCGGATTGATCGCCGCCACCGGATAGGCGGCCATCATCATCGGCCGGCCGTTGGTCCTGCCGCGCAGATAGTCGCTGAACACGAAGCCACGGTTGTCCTGCGCCTTCTTGAAATATTCGCGATCGCCGAGATTGAGCCCGACCTGCATGTTGAGCGTCGAGCATTGCACGACGCCGTCCCGGGAGACGAACATGATGCTGCGGATCCAGGGCAGCACCGTCGGCAGGCTGGCGCGCAGCACCTCGCAGCTCTGCCCAATGCCGCTGGAGGCGCGGATATAGGCCGCCGATTTCAGCATGGTCTCGACCGAGGAGACCACCTCGCGCTGGGTCTCGGCGGCGTGCGCGGTGAGGTTGGCATAGCCGGCGGCGGCCTGCGCGATCTGCTTGCTGCGGGAATCTTCCAGGGTGCGGACGCGATCGAGCATCAGCGGCGCGACCAGCATCACCGCAAGCAGGGCGAGCCGGGCACGAATACCCAGAACCTTCTTGAGCCTGACCCGGTTGCGGTTGAAAGTAACGCCCGACATTCTATTCCCTTGCCCGCGCGCAAGGTAGAATGCAGGGCTTCAAAAAGCCTTTCCCGAATTTGGTAAAATTCGAGCCAACCCCCGCATCTTGTCAGAGAACGGCACAAGCATGACGCAAAGCCCGACCACGCCGTTATCGGCTGATTCACCACATGGTCTCGCCGCCGTGGAGCAGGCGATCACGCATGCCTGCAAGGAAGCGCGGCGCGACCGCGCGTCGGTGACGCTGATCGCGGTGTCGAAGACCTTCGCGGCCGACGCAATTTTGCCGATTATCGGCGCCGGCCATCGCGTATTTGGCGAAAATCGCGTGCAGGAGGCCAAGGGCAAGTGGCCGGAGCTGATCAAGGCTCATCCGGGCGTGCTGCTCCATCTGATCGGGCCGTTGCAGTCGAACAAGGCGAAGGAGGCGGTTGCGCTGTTCGATGCGATCCATTCGGTCGACCGCGCCAGCATTTGCGAAGCGTTAGCCAAGGAAATCAAAAATCAGGGCAAGCGCCCGGAACTGTTCGTCCAGATCAATACCGGTGAGGAGTCGCAGAAGGCCGGCGTCGCGCCGCAGGATGCGGATACCTTCATCGCGGCGTGCCGCGAAAAGTATGATTTGCCGATCTCGGGACTGATGTGCATTCCGCCGGTCGACCAGGCGCCGGCTCCGCATTTCGCGCTCTGCGCCAAGATCGCTGCGCGCAATGGCTTGAAGAATCTCTCGATGGGCATGAGCGCGGATTTCCCCGTGGCAATCGCGATGGGCGCCACCCACGTGCGGGTGGGTTCGGCGATCTTCGGCACGCGGACGAAGCCGCATAACTAATTGTCGTCCCGGCGAAGGCCGGGACCCATAACCACCGAAGTCAGTTGCAGGCTCCATATCTAGCCGCATGCCTCTTCCTGAGGCCGCGGCGTATGGTCCTGGCTTTCGCCAGGACGACGATGCGGATTGTCTGTACGCCGTCAGTAAACCCGTCATCCTGACAGCTTGTGAAGCTTTCGGGTTTTGCCTTTTACGTCTGTAGGTCGGGTGGGTTTGGTTTTTTGCGCAGCTGCGGCCGGGTGGCCGATGTGGTGTTTAAGCGCTGTAGAGCCGATGCCCTTGTAAGACGTTGTTGGTGAGGGCGAACCAGAGCGCGACGGCACGGACCTTTTCAAGGCCGCGTACGGTGAGTTGCCGCAGGCCCCAGTTGCGCCATCGAGCGTGGATGCACTCGCAGATCGATCGGAGCTTGTACTGGGCCTTGCCCGGCTCGCTTGCCATCCGTGCCCGCCAAGCCAACACGCCCGGGCCGTCGCCGCGCCGCGGCAGGTAGGGATCGGTACCGTGCTTGGATTGCGTGGGCGGACAATAGACCTCAACCCCTTGATCATGCGCCCACTCGATGTCCTCGGCACTGCCAAAGCCGCCATCAACGAGATGGCGGCCCGGAAGGCGGCCGGTCCGCGCGCGCAAGCGATCTAGCATTGGCTGCATGAGGCCGCGATCGGAACCAATATTGGTCACGTCGAGCCCGGCCACGATCTGCTCGCCGGCCGCGCTCGCCACCTGCACATTGTATCCTGGCCGGAAGCCGCCGTCGGCCATCTTCATGACGCGGGCGTCGGGGTCCGTCGTAGAGGCGCGCGGCTCCTTCGGCGTCTTGCCGTTGTTGCGCTTGTCTTCGCGCGCCTGGCGCTGCCGCTTGATCTCGGCGAGCGCGGCCTGCGCTGCCTTCAGGCGTTCGGTGCGCTCACGCGCCGCTCGCTCCTTGGCCGCCTTGATGCGCTGGTTGCTGGCATCGGAGCGCGCCTCGACCTCGCGTTTGAGCTCCGCCACGATCGTCTGCGCGGTCTCCAAATGGTGATCGAGTGTCTGTTCTCGCCGGAACGAGGCGGCCCCGGCGCTCGCCCGGATCCGCACGCCGTCCTGCGCCAGCTTGCTGAGGTCGACCAGGCCCACCTCCGCCAAGGCCGCAAGATGTTCGGCGAGCAGCCGATCGAGCAGATCGGCGCATCCGACCCGGAAGTCCGCCAGCGTATGGTAGTTCACCGAGACCCCGCCACACAGCCAGCGATAGACATCGTGGCTCTCGCACAGCCGCTCCAGGGCGCGAGCGCTTCCTACCCCGTCGCTGGTCGCATAGAGCCACAGTGCCAGCAAAAGCCGTGGCGACGTCGCCGGATGACCCGGCCTCTCGCCCCGCGCCTTGATCCGATCTTCAAGCTCGCGCAGCTCGAGCCCGTCGACATAGCACCAGATCACCCGCGCCGGATGATCTTCCCCGATCAGGCTATCGATATCCACCGCCCGCAGTTCAATCTGATCGCGCTGCGGCTCGCGCAGACGCGGCAAACCCGCTGGCGCCGCATCAGTTTGCGGCTTCGGCTGCTCCGGCAGTTCTCCAAACAGCTGGTCTTCAGCCATCTCCCGCTCTCCCGCAATTCAGCGATTGCAGGGAATCACATCCCCCATCCCTCCCGCTACATCTTTCGCCCAAGCCACAAAAATTCACACGCTCTGAGGAGCGCGTCTCGAAGGGGCGACGGCCCTGCTGATGGCCGTGCATCCTTCGAGACGCCGCTTCGCGGCTCCTCAAGATGACGGGTTAGACACGCCGCGCCGCTTCGCTCGACGGCACAGGTGAATTCCATTCATCTCCGTTGAAGACAAACCTTTTGTCGCCGCACCTGCCTCCCGGCACTCTCCGTCCAAAGCGGAGAGCACGCGATGCGGCAATTGACTTATGTCGGCGGCAACAAGGTCGAATGGTGGGACGTTCCCGAGCCCCATCTGCAAGATGATCGCGACGCGCTGGTGCAGCCGCTCGCGGTGACGCGCTGCGATCTCGATCTTGCGATCGTCCACGGCCGATCGCGGCTGCCCGGTCCGTTTGCGCTCGGGCACGAGACCGCCGGCCGCATCACCGCCGTCGGCGATCAGGTGAAGAATTTCGCGCCCGGCGATCTCGTCATCGTTCCGTTCCAGATCAGTTGCGGCGCCTGCGACCGCTGCCGGCGCGGCCACACCAATGCCTGCGCGGCGGTGCCGTTCCGGTCGTCTTACGGATTGAAGCCGGTCTGCGGCGTCGAATATGGCGGCGGACTGTCCGACCTGATCCGCGTTCCGTTCGCCGATCACATGCTGGTCCGCCAGCCCGAAGGCCATCCCCTCTCGCAAACCGCCGGGTTGGCCGACGGCGCGACCGACGGCTTCAGCGCGGTGACACGCTGGCTCGAGCAGCGGCCCGGCGCGGATGTGCTGGTGATCGGCGGCTTCGCGCAATCGCTCGCGATGTTCGCGGTGCAGGCGGCGGTGGCGCATGGCGCGGGCCGCGTCGTCTATCTCGACGATCATGCGCCGCGCCTCGCAAAGGCGAAGTCGCTCGGCGCCGACGTCGTCGAAGCGCCGGCCGGCCTCATGATGGAGCCGCCCGGCCTGTTTCCGATCGTGATCGATGCGGCTGCGACCGACGCCAGCATCCTGCTGGCATTCCGCGCGACGGAACCGAACGGCGTCTGCCAGCGCATGTATGGCGACTTCGCCGAGACCACGCCGGTGCCGCTCCGGCACATGTACGGCGTCGGCATCACCTTGAGGGTCTCGCGTGTCAATGTCCGCGCCGATTTGCCCGATTGCGTCGCCCATGTTGCGGCAGGTCATTACCATCCCGAGCATGTGATCACGCGCCGCGTCCGTTTCGACGACGCGCATGAGGCGATCGGCGACCCGACCATTCGCGTCGCCTTCGTTCGCGATGGCATTGCCTGAGAGGGACCGTTAGGCTCGCTCCAACCAACAAGCCAGGGAGCGACCCATGTCCGATGCAGATACCGTGCTCGTCGAGCGCGATGGTCCCGTCACCATCATCTCAATCAACCGCCCGCACAACCGCAACGCGGTCGACGGCGCGACAGCACGCAAGCTGTATGACGCATTCCTCGCCTTCGACGCCGACGCCAGCGCATCGGTCGCGGTGTTCACCGGCACCGGCGGCTATTTCTGCGCCGGCGCCGATTTGAAAGCGGTGGCGGCGGGCGATCCCGAGAAGAAGCGCGAGGTCGGCGGCCACAACACGATCGCGCCGATGGGGCCGAGCCGGCTGCGGCTCTCGAAGCCAGTCATTGCCGCGATCGAGGGCTTTGCGGTCGCCGGCGGCATGGAGCTTGCGCTGTGGGCCGACATGCGCGTGGTCGCGGAGGACGCGACCTTCGGCGTGTTCTGCCGCCGCTTCGGCGTGCCGCTGATCGATCTCGGCACCATCCGCCTGCCGCGATTGATCGGCCATTCGCAGGCGATCGATCTGATCCTCACCGGACGCCCGGTCGGTGGCCCCGAGGCGCATCGCATGGGACTTGCCAACCGGCTGGTGCCGAAGGGCGAGACGCGCGCGCACGCCGTCGCGCTTGCCAAGGACATCGCGAAATTCCCGCAGACCTGCATGCGGGCCGACCGGCTGTCGGCACTGCGGCAATGGGACCTCGACGAGGAAGAGGCGATCAGGAACGAAATGCGCGGCGGGCTCGACGTGATCGCCTCAGGCGAGACGCTGTCGGGGGCGACGCGCTTTGCCTCGGGCATCGGCCGTCACGGCGCGTTCGGCACCGAGGACGGGAACGGGTAGCCCGGCTCGACCAACCCGGCGCGCATCGAGCCGCGGACGGGAAGGCACTGCAGGCCATGCTTCCCTGCCATCACCGTCGGCGACATCGTCGCGACCCAGCGTGCGCTGCTCGACGAGCCCGGCATCGAGCAGCGCGTTGCGATCGTCGGCCCACAAGCAGGGCGACGCTGAAAATGCGCGCATTGAGAAGCGGTTGTCACAAAAATCCTGTTGTCGTCCTGCGCCGGGCTCGTCTACCACTGGCGTCGGAAGTTCAGGACATTTTTCAACGTGATTGGTCGATCGCTTTATTTCGGTTCGCGAGCGCGGCGGGCCATGCATGACATTCTCGGCGGCAGCGCGGCCAGTGTGCTCGGCATCACCTTCGGCCTGTCCTACGCGTTGCTGATCTTCGCCGGACCGTTGGCGCCCTATCTGTCATACGGCATCGCGGCGACATTCATCTCGTCGGCGGTGCTTGCGACCTTGATCGCGCTCGGCAGCTCGCTGCCGTTCGCAGTCGCCGGCCCTGACAGCTCCACCGCGGCGGTGACCGGCATCCTGATGGCCTCGCTGGTCGAGCGCATCGGCGCCGCCAACCCGACTGCGCCGCTGCTCACACCAGTGCTGATCACGCTGGGGCTCTCGACCATCGTCACCGGCATCGTGTTGTGCTGCCTCGGGCTGACGCGGTTCGGCCGCGCCATCCGCTACGTGCCTTACCCCGTGGTCGGCGGATTCCTCGGCGCGACCGGCCTGTTGATCGTGCTCGGCGCAATCAGGGTGATCACCGGTTACCCCGTGCAGCTCGGCACCCTCATCCACTTCACCAATATCATCACGATCTCCGAGCTCAGCGCCGCCTGCGCGATGGCGCTGGTGCTGTATCTGACCTGGCATCGATCGCGCACCCCGTTTGGGCTGCCGATCATCCTGGTCGGCGGGGTGATCGTGGCGCATCTGGTGTTCTGGATCATCGGCATCACGCCAGAGGAAGCTCACCTGACCGGCTGGACCTTCGAGCCGCCGCCGGCATCGACCTTCATGCTGCCGTGGCACGCGGCGGAGATTGCGCATTATCCGTGGTCGGCGGTGCCGGATCTGCTCGGCAACCTGATCGCCGTGGTCTTCGTCACGGCGGCGAGCACGCTGTTCAACACCACCGGCATCGAGGTCGCGGTGCATCGCGAGGCCAATCTCGAGCGCGAGCTCAACATCACCGGCTTCGCCAATATCCTGACCGGCGCGCTGGCCGGCTATGCCGGCTGCATCTCGGTCAGCCGCTCGATCCTCAATTTCTCCAGCGGCGGGCGTGGCCCGCTGTCGGGACTGACGGTCGCCGCGATCTCGCTGCTGATGCTGGCGGTGGCGCCGCAGCTGCCCGGCTACATGCCGAAATTCGTGCTCGGCGGGCTGCTGATCTATCTCGGCGCCGACCAGCTGCACAAATGGATGATCGAATCGCGCAAGCGGCTGTCGAAGACCGAGTATGTCTCGCTGCTCGCGATCATCGTCATCATCGTGGCCTGGGGCTTCGTGCCCGGCATCCTGATCGGCGTCATCATCGGCTGCGCCACCTTTGCGCTCAGCGCAGCGCGGGTCGAGGCGATCAAATACGGTTTCGACGGCTCGGAGTACCGCAGCTCGCTGGATCGCTCGCGCGACGACCGGAACGTGCTGCAGGCGCACGGCGGCAAGATCCAGGGGCTGACCTTGCAGAGCTACCTGTTCTTCGGCTCCGCCAACCGGCTGTACCAGCACGTCAAGGCGCTGCTGCGCGAGCGGGCGGAGTGCCGCTACCTGCTGTTCGACTTCAAGCTCGTCACCGGCGTCGATTCATCGGCGGCCTACAGCTTTGCGCAGATCAAGCGCAGCGCGCATGAGGTCGGCGTCGAGCTGGTGCTGGTGCATCTGTCGGCCAAGGCCGAACAGGTGCTGCGCGCCAGCGATTTCATTACCGAGGGCGTCTCCGTGATCGACGAGCTCGATCATGCGCTGGAATGGTGCGAGAACCAGATCATCGCACAGCACCAGGACCTCGCGCAGGAAGAGGCCGATCTGCGCGGCTGGTTCACCGGGCTGCTCGACAATGAAGGCGATGCCGATACGTTGATCCGGCGCTGCCAGCGGATCGAGGTCGACGCCGGCGAGGTCATCGTGCACGCCGGCGACGCCGCCGATTCCATGCACTTCATCCTCGACGGCCGCGTCGGCATCATGGTGCCCGCCGACGACGGCCGCACCACGCGCGTGCGCAGCCTCGGCCGCTACACCACGATCGGCGAGATGGGCCTCGTCGCGAACACTCCACGCAGCGCCACAATCCAGGCCGAGATGCCGAGCGTGCTCTATGTGCTGAACACCCGCCAGTTCGCGGCGATCCGCGACGAGGACCCCGAGCTCAGCCACAAGCTGCTGACCTATTTCGTGTCGGTCATGGCGGAGCGGCTGACTTTCGCGAACCGCACCATCGCGGTGCTGCGGCGCTAAAGTAGTCCCCGGCTTTCGCTCGCCGCGAGCTGATCCATCAGCGCCTTGTCGTCATAGCGCGCGAGCGAGAGGCTGCGGGCGAAGGCGGGCACCGGCGCGCCGACCACGGCACAGGCGCAGAGATCGCCTGTAGCGCAGGCGCCCATTGTGCCGTAGCCGGACAGCGCAGTGGCGAGGAACACGCCTGGCGTCTTCGCGGCGCCGATCAGCGGCCAGTTTTCCTTCGTCATCGGATAGTAGCCGCCGTAGTGCACCCGGTCGCGCGGCAACGCAGCGAGATACTGCGCAAGGCGCGGCTGCAGCCGGCTCGCCGCCCGCAGCACGACTTCGGGGAAATAGGAATTCAGCTCCGGCTCGCGGACCGGCGCGGTGATCTGCTCTTCGTTGAAGGCCCAGCCGAGCTTGATCCACTCGCCGTGATCGCCGCCGTCGGGCCGACAATGGATGCTGCCCGGCATCGGCGCCAGCAGGCGCGCGAATTCCGGCGCCGCCGCGAGCTCCGCGCGCTCGTCGTCGGACCATGCCAACGTCTGGCCGTCGAGATCGATCGCAAACGGCATCTTGCGATCGACCGCGCGGTTACGGTCGGCGAACGCGATCTTCTGCTGCAGCACATTGACGATCGGAAGCCGCTCGCCATGCATTGCCGCGACCTGCGCGGCGAACGGGCCCGCGGCATTGACGATGATATCGGCCCTGATGGTCTGTCGCACGCCATCGGCCAGCACCTCGACGGCGAAGCGATCGGCCTTCGCAAGGCCGACCACTTTGGCCTGCTGGAATTGCGCGCCCAACGGCCGCATGGTTTCCAGCATGTACTGGCCAAGCTGCTGACCGCTGATGTCACCCGCCCTGCGGATATGCAGCGCGGTCGAGACCTCCTTGTCGAAGGTCGGGTAGTGCGGCTGAATCAGGTCGCGGCCGAGCAGCACGTCGACGCCGTCAGGCGCGGTCTGCCAGTCCGCCGAATGCGGCGGCACATAGCCGCGGCTTGCGCCTTCATGCAGGCGGATCAGCTTGGCGGCCTGTGCGCCATAGCCGGCGTAGAGCTGCTGCAACAGCTCGTCGGACTTCGTCTCACGCGTGACCAGGAGATAGCCGCGCCGCGTCATGTGGATGCGGTTGTCGCTGCGGCGCGCGATCTCCTCCATCAGATCGGTGGAGTGATTGGTAAAGTCCGCCATCGTCGGATGCGGCCACCAATTGCGGTAGTTCTCGCCCGACTGCGCCGAGGTCAGCGCCATCGGCTGTCCCTCATCGACGATCAACAGGCGCGAACGCTTGTGCTGGACGGCGAGGTAGTAGGCCGTGGCGATGCCGACAATGCCCGCACCGATCACCAGGATTTCGACGTCATTGGTCTTCACACGCATTCTCCGATCGGCCCGCGGCGGCGCCGGCAATAGTTCATTGGGTCCTGATGTCGATCAGACCGGAGCAGCATCGCGCAACGCCTGGCGCTGCGCCGAGCGCAACGTCTTCTGCGTCTCCTCGATATGATCGCGCAGCAGCCGGACGGCCTTCTTGACCTCGCCGTCGCGGCAGAATTCAAGCAGCCTGTAGTGCTCGCGCTGCGGACGCTCCTTGCCGGTCGCCTGCGACACCAGTGCCCGGGTAAAGCGGCCGACATGACCGTAATTCGCCTCGATCATGGAGAGCAGGCGCGGACGATTGCACGGCGCATAGAGCGTGGCGTGGAATTTCCAGTTGAAGGCGCCCCATTGCGCGGGATCGGGCTCGGCGTCGTAGGCACGAAGTATCTTCGTTGCCTCCTCGAGATCGATCACGCCCATCGCGGGGATCGCCAAGCGCAAGGCATGGCACTCGAGCGCGATACGGATCTCAAGCAGCTCGATCACCTCGTCGATCGACAGGTCAGAAACGACAGCGCCGCGATTCGGCAGGAAGGTGACAAAACCTTCGGCCTCGAGCTGGCGCAACGCCTCGCGCACCGGGATGCGGCTGGTTCCGAACCGCGCGGCGAGCTCGTCCTGGCGCAGCTGCAATCCGGGCGCCAGCTCGCCGGAGCTGATCGCAACCCGCAGCGCCTCGCGCACGGTGTCCGGCGCGGAACCGTGGGGCCCGGCTCCTCGATGGCTTGCGGCGGTTACAGGTTCCATGCGGCGTCTCGCTGGTGAGCTCGGACTGAGATATCCGACTGAGCCAGGATTGTATAAAATCTGTTTGGTGATTATGCAATGCTGTGTATAAAATCTTGACCGATCGTATCCAGAACTATCGAGATCTGCGAGCGCCTGATGAATCGACCCGTCAAGACATTGATTTATACAGCATTTCTTTCAGCGGCGGTCTCCGCTCCGGCGCAGGCGCAGTCCCCCAACGGCACGCTGGCCAAGATCCGCGACACCGGAGAAATCCGGCTCGGGCACCGCGACGTCTCGGTACCGTTCTCCTATCTCGACGACAACCAGAAGCCGGTTGGCTTCGCGATGGACCTCTGCGCGCGGATCGTCGATGCGGTGAAGGGCGAGCTGAAGCTGCCCGCGCTGCAGACCAGGCTGCAGCCGATCCAGCTCTCCACCCAGATACCGCTGATCGAGAACGGGACCATCGATATCGTCTGCGGACCCGCGACCAACACGCTGGAGCGGCAGAAGGTCGTCGCCTTCAGTGACACGATCTTCGTGTCGAGCATCCGCGCTGTCGTGCGGAAGGACGCGCCGATCAGGGCCTTCGAGGACCTCGGCGGCCGGCCGGTCTCGCTGACCTCGGGCTCGACCTCGATCGGGCTGTTGAGTGCGCGCGCCCAAGCGAACAACTTTCAGACCAAGAACATCCTGACGCCGGACCATGCCGCGTCGTTCCTCGCGCTGACCACCGGGCGCAGCGAGGCCTTCGTGATGGACGACATTTTGCTGGCGAGCCTGATCGCCGGCAGCCCCACCCCGTCGGACTGGCGCATCATCGACGACAGCCTGCGCACCGAGCCCTACGGACTGATCCTTCGCAAGGGCGATCCGGAGTTCAAGGCGCTGGTCGACAAGACGCTGGCCGCGATGATGAAGAGCGGCGAATTCCAGGAGCTCTACGCCAAATGGTTCACGCGGCCGATTCCGCCGAAGAACGTGAACCTGAATTTCCCGATGACGGCGCCGCTGAAGGACGCGGTGGCCAACCCGAACGACAAGGGCGTGTGACCGGCCATCGCACGGTCGCGTGCGATGGTCACAGGCATTTCTCCTAGAAATCGACCGTCATCGACAGCCACAACGTGCGCGGCATGCCGCTGATCACATAGCCGGTCGGATTGCCGATCCAGTAATGCTTGTCGAACAGGTTGGTCAGCTGCGCCCTGAACGTGGTCGGACGCCCCGCGAGCGTCGTCGCATAGCGCGCACCGATGTCGAAGGTCGCCCAGTCGGGGACGCTCTGGGTGTTGTCGGCGCTGACATAGGCCCGTCTGGTGTAGATCGCGCGCGCCGTCGCGGTGAGGCCGGGCACGAAGGGCGTATCCCATTCGACGCCGAGATTGCCCTGCAGGCCGGGCGCGCCGATCGCATGATTGCCGTCGTAGAGATGGCCTTGGGTCTGGGTCAGCCGGGCATCGAGCCAGGTCACGCCGCCGAGGACGCGCACGCCCGGCGCGACCTCGCCAAAGGTATTGAGCTCGATGCCGCGATTTCTCTGCTGACCGTCGAGGCTGTAGATCTTGGTGAGCGGGTCGATCACGCCGCTCGGTTGGCTGATCTGGAACGCCGCAAGGCTCGCACCGAAGCCGCCGAAATCGAGCTTGGTGCCGACCTCGACCTGCCGAGTCTTGAAGGGCGCAAACACCGCGCTGGTGTTGACCGCGCCGGAGGGCGGCGTCGGCCCGGGCGACAGGCCTTCGATGTAGTTCGCATAAAGCGACAGCTGCTTGACAGGCCTGACCACGAGGGCGATCGACGGTGACGTCGCGCTCTGGTCGTAATGCGTTGTCTCCAGCCCGCTGACCGGCGCGTAGCTGTTTGCGATCACCTGCTGCTGGCGTGCGCCGACGATCAGTTGCAGCATCCCGCCCATCGTCGTGAGCGTATCGGCGACGCCGACGCTGCGCAGCCCGAGGAAGCCGGACTTGCCCTCGGGGAATGTCGATACCGGCGTGCCCGCGGTCGCCAGCAGGGTCGGACTGTAGATGTTGGTGAGATAGGTCCCGTAGTTGGTCTGGCCAAGCCAATCGGTCCGGTTCTGCGCGCTGCCGCTGACCACCACCTCATGGCCGATCGGGCCGGTATCGAAACGCGCGCGCACGCCGGCCTCACCGGAGATCGACTCGGACTTGCCGGTCTGGAAGCGGGATGTGCCCAACGCATCGCCCGCTGTGTTGAGGATCGTCGCGCCCGGATCTTCCCGCTTGTCGTAGCGGAATTCGTTGCCGCCGATCGCACCGAACACGGTGACATTGTTGCTCAGATCGTATTCCGCACGGGTCAGTCCGGTCAGGCTGCGCGACCGCGCGTAGTCGAATGGCTGCGCCAGATTGATGCGCGGATCGGGTGCGTTCGGAAGGGCTATGCCGGACACCGGCGTATAGCCGCGCTGCGCCGCCTTCATCCAGTCGTCCTGGGAGATGATGTCCGCGGACCAGCGGAATCGCTCTCCGTGATAGTCTACGCCAAGCGAGCCGAAGCCGTTGCGCGCGGATTGCCGGTCGATGGTGGTGTTGCCGCCGTCGATTCCTCCGTTGAAGCGAACGCCCCACTCCTTCTGTTCGCCGTAGCGGCGCGCGAGGTCGAGCTCCGTTCCGAATCGTCCATCCGAGATGTAGCCGGCGGTCAGGCGCGTGAGGTCTTCCGCTGCCCGCTTGGTCACGACATTGACCGTGCCGCCGATGCTCCCCTGCGGGGCCATGCCGTTGAGGAAGGCAGCCGGTCCCTTGAGCAGCTCGATACGCTCGAGCGGCGCCGGGTTGACGCGATAGGCCGGCACCAGACCGTAGAGCCCGTTCAAGGCGATTTCGCTGTTCTCGATCCGGAAACCGCGGATGGTCAACGCATCGTAGCGGTTGCTGCTGCCGATCGCTGCGCGCACCGACGGATCGGAATTCGTCAGCACTTCCGCGACGCTGGTCGCCTGCTGATCGCGGATCGTCTTCTCCGTGTAGCTCGTCTGGCTGTACGGCGTGTCCATATAGTCCTTGTTGCCGAGCAGGCCGAGTTGCCCGCCGCGCGCGACCTGGCCGCCGATATAGGGCACCGGCAACGCCGCCTGCTGCGCACCGGCGGTCGGTGTGGCCGCTGGTGTCGGCGCGTGCTCACGCCTGCTCGCCTGATGCGATGCCGACGAGCGCGCCGACCGCGACGATGACGGCCTGCGAACCGGCGTGCTTCGATGCTGTGGCGCGGCCACGACGACCGGCGGAAGGGACGTGGCACCGCTTGCGGGTGGCTGCTCCAGCGTCTGCGCGAGCGAAGGAATTGCAGTCAGCAGCAGAGATGCGCATGCCAGTCGGAATGCGCATGGAACGTTTGAGGTGACGAGCATGAAGTCCCCAGAGTCTTCTTCTTGGTTTCGCGTCGAACATCGTCAGAGTTCGAGCGCGACCCACCGGGGCATAAACAGCATGCGCTGTGACGCCAACTAGAACGCATCTAAGAGAGGGGACGAAGCTTGGCCGCACGCTGCGACATCGATGTGGAAGATTCCACGCTTGGATCATTGTTTCGTTGAAGGCTGCGCGCTTATGCGGCCTTCAGACAACCATTTCGAGATTAGAGAGATTCTCGATGCGATCGCCGTCGCGGTCGAACGCGGTGAATTGTCGCAGCCTCTGAATGTCGGCAAACGATCGACAAGAGCGTGTGATCAAACAAAAGCCCGGCCCTGATTCAATCAGAGCCGGGCTTGAGCGAGCACACGATGACGGCGATCAGACGCCGGCCATCATCACGTATTTGATCTCGACATATTCATCCATGCCGTGGCGCGAGCCTTCGCGGCCGAGGCCACTTTCCTTGACGCCGCCGAACGGGGCGACCTCGGTCGTGATCAGGCCGGAGTTGACGCCGACCATGCCCGATTCCAGCGCTTCCGCGACGCGCCAGACCCGGCCGATGTCGCGCGAATAGAAGTAGGAGGCGAGACCGAACGGCGAGGCGTTGCACATCGCGATCACGTCGGCCTCGTCCTTGAAGCGGATCACAGGCGCGAGCGGGCCGAAGGTCTCCTCCTGCGCCACCAGCGCGTCGGGCCGCACGTCCGACAGCACCGTCGGCTCGAAGAAACTGCGGCCGAGCGCGGAGCGCTTGCCGCCGGTCACGATCTTGGCGCCGCCCTTCACGGCGTCGGCAATGTGACGCTCGACCTTCTCGATCGCCTTCATGTTGATCAGCGGCCCCTGGGTCACGCCGGCCTCCGTGCCGTCGCCGATCTTCATCTCGGCGACCTTCTTCGACAGCTTCGAGACGAACTGGTCGTAGATCTTGTCCTGGGCATAGAGACGGTTGGCGCAGACGCAGGTCTGGCCCATGTTGCGGTACTTCGAGACGATGGCGCCTTCGACCGCGGCGTCGATGTCGGCATCGTCGAACACCACGAACGGCGCGTTGCCGCCGAGCTCGAGGCCGAGCTTCTTCACGCCGACCGCGGCCTGCCGATACAGGATCTTGCCGACATTGGTCGAGCCGGTGAAGCCGACGAAGCGCACCGCCGGATGCTCACACAGCACCTGCCCGATCGGAGGCGCATCGCCGGTGATGATGTTGAGCACGCCCTTCGGCACGCCGGCCTTCTCGGCCAGCACCGCGAGCGCGAGCGCCGACAGCGGCGTCTCGTTGGCGGGCTTCAGCACCACCGTGCAGCCGGCCGCCAGCGCCGGCGACACCTTGCGGGTGATCATCGAGTTCGGAAAGTTCCACGGCGTGATGGCGCCGCAGACACCGATCGGCTGCCGGATCGCAAGCAGGCGCGCGTCGGCACGCTGGGTCGGAATGGTCTCGCCATAGACGCGGCGCGCCTCCTCGGCGAAGAATTCGACATAGGCGGCGCCGATGTCGACCTCGCCGAGCGCTTCCGCGAGCGGCTTGCCCTGCTCGGAAGTCAGGATCAGCGCGAGATCCTCGCGGTTGGCGATGATCAGGTCGAACCATTTACGCAGGATGTTGGACCGCTGCTTGGCGGTCAGCTTGGCCCAGGCCGGAAACGCGCGCTGCGCAGCCTCGACGGCCTTGGTTGCATCGTCGGCGCCCAGCTGCGCGATCTTGATCAGTTCGACGCCGGTGGCCGGATTGTTGACGGCGAATTCGGGGGTGCCGACCCAGGCGCCGTCGATATAGCAGCGGTCGCGCAGCAGTGACGGATCCTTCAGGCGGTCGTGCAGGGAAGCGGCGGATTGCGTGGCGCGTACGGCAGCGGGCGGGGTCATGGCGTTACTCCTGGAATGTCTTTGGAGGGTATTGGCCGCCTATATAGGCGGAAAGCCGCTGCGATGCACTGGCCGCCGGCGCGACCCTGCTTGGACTCAAACGCGACACCGTTGCGAGCTGTTGTTCCCCGGCGATGCAGGGCATCCAACCGCAGCTGCGCAATTTGCGCACTGGGGAATGTCGTCAGATCGCGCCGCCGGACATGTAGGTTTCACGACGGCCGATCATGCGCTCGGCCGCAGCCTTGGCATCCGCCTTGGTCGAGGTCGCGCAGGTCCGATACTCGAGATCGGCCTCGGCCCGCGCATCGCGACGGCCGAACCACGACCTGGTTCCGGTCTGCAGCAGCGCCAGCGCCTGTGCGACATTGTCGACTGCCTCGAACGAGTGCAGCGCGCCGGTACCTGCGTAGCGCACCTCATAGAGGCCCGGGCTGATCGGCGCCTCGATGTTCTCGCCGCGGCCCGGCCGCGGATAGCGCTTCCATTCACTCCATGTCGAAATCATTGCTGCGTCCCCGCAAGGGCCGAAAATGACGAGCCTTTTCGTCAAATCAGGCCCAATCCGCCGCGCCGTTTGTGCAGCGATCTGAATGCGTTAATGCAAAAAATCAGGTCCGAAAATCAGTCTGCCGATCACGTTACCGTGGCCACCCCTGCGGGTCACCGGGACTTGCGCGGAGTCCACCGCAAAATCTGCGCTCGTGGTGAACGTCTTCGTTCCCGCGACCCGGGCTTTCACGACATCGCGACACAATCGCATCGCTTGCCCGCCTTGCGAGACCCGACGAGCGGGAGGATGATCCGCCCACTTCAAAACAAATAAACCCACCGGAGGAAGCCCAATGCAGAGCAAGGCTCAGATCGATCAGGTTTTGCGTCAGAAGAGCGAGGCAAAGGAGATTCCCGGCGTGGTCGCGGTCGCGGCCACCGGCAAGGACGTGATCTACGAGGGCGCTTTCGGCAAGCGCGACCTCTCCAAGAGCGATCCGATGACCGCCGACAGCGTGTTCTGGATCGCATCGATGACCAAGGCGGTGACCTCAGCTGGCGCGATGCAGCTGGTCGAGCAGGGCAAGCTGTCGCTCGATGAGCCGATCGGCAAGCTGCTGCCCGATCTCGCCGCACCGCAGGTGCTCGAGGGCTTCGACGCCAAGGGCGAGCCGAAGCTGCGGCCGGCGAAGGCGCCGATCACGCTGCGCAAGCTCATGACCCACACCGCCGGCTTCTGCTACGACCTGTGGAACGCCGACATGGGGAAATACATGGAGAAGACCGGCACGCCCGGGATCATCTCCTGCCTGAATGCCGCACTGAAGACGCCGCTCGCGAGCGATCCGGGCACCCGCTGGGAATACGGCATCAATATCGACTTCGTCGGCAAGGCCGTCGAAGCCGCATCCGGCAAGAAGCTCGATGCCTATCTGCGTGACAACATGTTCGCGCCGCTCGGCATGAGCGACACGGGCTTCAAGATCTCCGACGACATGCGCAAGCGGCTGGTCGGCATGCACGCGCGGGGCGAGGACGGAGCGCTGGCGGCGATGCCGTTCGAGCTCGAGCAGAATCCGGAATTCCACATGGGCGGCGGCGGGCTGTATTCGACCGCGGCCGACTACATCAAGTTCTGCCGGATGATCCTCAACAAGGGCAAAGGCAACGGCAACCAGCTGCTGAGGCCCGAGACCGTCGCGGCGATGGGGCAGAACCAGATGGGCGATCTCAGCGTCAGCAAGATGACGACGGCGGCGCCGCCTTACACCAACGATGTCGACCTCTATCCGGACCAGGTGAAGAAGTGGGGGCTGAGCTTCCTTATCAACACCGCCAAGACGCCGGAAGGCCGCAGCCCCGGCAGCCTCGCCTGGGCTGGCCTTGCCAACACCTATTACTGGATCGATCCGTCGCGCGATGTCTGCGGCGTGATCCTGACCCAGCTGCTGCCGTTCGCCGACAAGCACAGCCTGGAAGCCTTCGCAGGCTTCGAGAAGGGCATCTATGCCGGGCTCGATGCCGGCAGCGAGCAGCGAGCGGCGTAAGGTTCCAGCCAAGCAACGCGAAATCCCTCCTCTCGCGGGGAGGGATTTTTCATACCCGCCATAGGTCGGGCCTGTCCCGTCGGCGCCAAACGACTAAGATCGCGCAAAAAGTGCGACGACACGAACATGACCGTGAGGAGGACGAATTTGGCACCCACCCCCAAGGGAGACAGCAAGGCAGACAGCTATGTTTGCGGCATTTCCGATACGCCGCTGCTCGGCGAAACCATCGGCCGCAGCCTCGACCGCGCCCGCGCGCGCTGGGGCGATCGGGAGGCGCTGGTCTCGCCCAGCCACAATGTCCGCTGGACCTGGAACGAATTCGCCGAACGGGTCGAGGCGGTCGCCGCAGGTTTCCTCGCGCTCGGACTGCAACGCGGCGAGCGGATCGGCATCTGGTCGCTGAACC
Organism: Bradyrhizobium sp. WCU1; assembly: GCF_053474805.1. Taxonomy (NCBI): domain Bacteria; kingdom Pseudomonadati; phylum Pseudomonadota; class Alphaproteobacteria; order Hyphomicrobiales; family Nitrobacteraceae; genus Bradyrhizobium; species Bradyrhizobium sp. WCU1. The sequence continues at coordinate 3,485,454 of NZ_CM130280.1, read as the reverse complement.
GGCCGGAATGGACGCTGACGCAATTCGCCGCCGCGAAGGCCGGGCTGATCCTCGTCACCATCAATCCGGCGTATCGCTTGAGCGAGCTCGAATTCGCCCTCGGCAAGGTCGGCTGCGCCGCGATCGTGACGGCGACCGCGTTCAAGACCTCGGCCTATATGGAGATGCTGAACACGCTGCTGCCCGAGCTTGCGAGCGCGGAGCCCGGCCAGCTGCGCTCGGCGCGGCTGCCGCAATTGCGCGCCGTGATCCAGATCGGCGGACCGGCGGCGCCGGGCACGATTCCGTTCGAGCAGGTCGCGCAGATGGGCGGGGAACGCCACCGCGAGCAGCTTGTCGCGCTCGGCGCGAGCCTGCAATTCGACGACCCCGTCAACATCCAGTTCACCAGCGGCACCACCGGCTCGCCCAAGGGCGTGACGCTGACCCACCACAACATCCTCAACAACGGCTACTTCACCGGCCGCGCCATGCGCCTGACCGAGCAGGATCGCATCTGCATCCCGGTGCCGCTCTATCATTGCTTCGGCATGGTGATGGGCAATCTCGCCTCGGTCACGCTCGGCACCACCATGGTCTATCCCGGCGAGGGCTTCGATCCGCTCGCGACATTGACGACGATCGCGCAGGAGAAATGCACCACGCTCTACGGCGTGCCGACCATGTTCATCGCCGAGCTCGACCATCCGGAGTTCTCTCGCTTCGATCTGTCCTCGCTGCGCACCGGCATCATGGCCGGCGCGCCCTGCCCGATCGAGGTGATGAAGCGCGTCAACACCGAGATGAACATGCGCGAGGTGACGATCGCCTACGGCATGACCGAGACCAGCCCGGTGAGCTTCCAGAGCGCGACCGACGATCCCTTGGAGCGCCGCGTCTCTACGGTCGGCCGCATCCATCCGCATGTCGAGGTCAAGGTGGTCGATCTCGACGGCAAGGTGGTGCCGCGCGGCGAACGCGGCGAACTGTGCACCCGCGGCTACAGCGTCATGCTCGGCTATTGGGACGAGAAGGAGAAGACCGGCGATGTGCTCGACGCCAATGGCTGGATGCACACCGGCGATCTCGCGGTGATCGACGACGAGGGCTATTGCAACATCGTCGGCCGCATCAAGGACCTGGTGATCCGTGGCGGCGAGAATCTCTATCCCCGAGAGATCGAGGAGTTCCTCTACCGCCATCCGAAGATCCAGGACGTGCAGATCTTCGGCGTCGCCGATCAGCGCTATGGCGAGGAGCTGTGCGCCTGGGTTCGCGTGCGGTCAGGCGAAACGCTCACGGCAGACGAGGTGCGCGCCTTCTGCCAGGGCCAGATCGCCCACAACAAGATCCCGCGCTATGTCGAGTTCGTCGAGGAATTCCCGATGACGGTGACCGGCAAGATCCAGAAATTCGTGATGCGCGACGCCGTGGAGCAGCGGCTGGGATTGAAGGCCGCGAAGACGGCTTGATGCTCGCTTCTCCCTCTCTCGCTTGCCGCGCCGTCATTCCGGGGCTCGCGAAGCGAGAACCCGGAATCCATTGCTCCACGCGTGATGCGGCCCGATGGATTCCGGGCTCTCGCCTTCGGCGAGCCCCGGAATGACGAGGGTGGAGCGACGTTTCTATCGCTATCCCTCCACCGCAGGGGAGGTTGAAGGACAGGGCCGCCTAAACCAGCAGCCCCTTCGCCTTCGCCAGCTCCTTCAGCGACACCAGCGGCCGGGCGCCGATGTGCTGGATCACTTCGGCGGCGGCGAGCGCGCCGAGACGGCCGGCGTTCTCATGACCGACATTGCGGACGAGACCGACCAGGAAGCCGGCGGCGAACAGGTCGCCGGCGCCGGTGGTGTCGACGAGCTTGTCGATCGGATAGGCCGGCGCCGAGACGACGCCGTCGCCTGAGATCACGACGCAGCCCTTCTCGCTGCGGGTGACGACGCCGAGCTTGGTGTCCTTGCCGAACTGCTTCAGCGCGGTGTCGAAATCGGCGGTCTGGTACAGCGAGTGCAGCTCGGACTCGTTTGAGAACACCAGATCCACGATGCCCTTGCGCATCAGGTCGAGGAATTCGTCGCGGTAGCGGTCGACGCAGAACGAATCCGACAGCGTGAGCGCGACCTGGCGACCGGCGCCATGCGCAATCGTCGCGGCCTTCACGAAGGCGTCCTTGGCGTTCTTCGGATCCCAGAGATAGCCTTCGAGATAGATGATGCCGGCGGCGGCGATCTGAGCCGGATCGATGTCGTCGGGCGTCAGGTCCTGCGCGGCGCCGAGATAGGTGTTCATGGTGCGCTCGCCGTCCGGCGTCACCAGGATGTAGGAGCAGCCGGTGGCCGGGCCGGTCTTGGCCGGCGCGGTGTCGAAGGTGACGCCGGCGGCGCGGATGTCGTGGGTGTAGAGCTTGCCGATCTGGTCGTCCTTGACCTTGCCGACATAGGCGGCGCGAGCGCCGAGATTGCCGACGCCGACGATCGTGTTGGCGGCAGAGCCGCCCGACATCTCGGTGGCGACCCCCATGTCAGTGTAGATCGCGGTGGCGCGCGCCTCGTCGATCAGCTGCATCGAGCCCTTGGTCATGCCGTGACGGGCAAGGAATGCCTCATCCGTTTGCACCAGCACGTCGAAGATCGCATTGCCTATCCCGAGAACGTCATATTTTGCGTCAGCCATCAACTTGCCCTGTGTGAACGCCACCAACAAGAGCGCGGCCTATCACGTTACGGCTAGCGCCAGCAAGGGAAGCGGCTGCTATACAGGCCCGATGTTCCGCTCCTTCCTCACCGTCTCCTCGGGAACGCTGGCTTCACGACTGCTCGGTTTCGTGCGCGATTCCGTGATCGCGGCGCTGCTGGGCGCGGGGCCGGTGGCGGATGCGTTCCTGGCGGCGTTTCAGCTCGTGAACGTTGTGCGGCGGCTGCTGGCCGAGGGCGGTTTGAACGCCGCTTTGGTGCCCGCATGGCTGAAGGCGCGCGATGCGCACGGCATGGACGCGGCAACAGCGTTTGCCGGCCGCGTGCTCGGCACCGTCAGCGCCGCCGTGATCGCAGCCGCACTCGTGATCGGCGTCGTGATGCCGCTGGTGATCACGGCGATCGCGCCCGGCTTCGTCGGCCGCTACACGCTGCAATTCGCCGTCGACGATGCACGGCTGATGCTGCCCTATCTCGCCTTCGCCGGCCCGGTCACCGTGATGATGGCGCTGCTCAACGCGCAGGGCCGCTTTGTCCTGACGGCGTTCTCACCGCTGCTGTTCAACATCGCGCTGATCGCGGTCATGGCGGTGCTGCTGGTGCGGCAGCAGGACCCGGTGCAGGCCGCGCTCGTCATGGCCGCGACGATCGGCGTCGCCGGCTTCCTGCAACTGTCGATGCTGGCGCTGCGCGGGGCAAAGCTCGCCGCACCGCTGCGCGTCTCCTTCGATCCCGAGATGCGCGGCTTTCTCGGCCGCGCGGTCCCCGGCATGGTCGCGAGCGGCGCGCCGCAATGGCTCATGGTGGCGGGCGCGGTGATCGCCTCCACCTCGCCATCGGCGGTGTCCTGGCTCTATTTCGCCAACCGGCTGCTCGAGCTGCCGCTCGGCATCGTCGGCGTCGCCATGGGCACCGTGCTGATCCCGGAGATGACCCGCGCCGTGCGTGGCGGCGAGCAGTCGGCCATCGCGCATGCGGAATCACGCGCCCTGGAGCTCGCGGCCGGGCTGGCGCTGCCGGCGACGCTCGGCCTGATGGTGCTGAGCGGACCGATCGTGCGGATGTTGTTCGAGCACGGCGCTTTCACCGCCGAGGATAGCGCGGCCACCGCACAGGCGCTGACCTGGCTGACGCTGGCGCTGCCGGCGCACGTGCTGGTGAAGGCGCTGTCGCCGGCGTTCTTTGCGCGCGAGGACACGCTGACGCCGCTGTTTGCGACGCTGAAGGCCATCGTGGTCGCGATTGCGGCGGCCTTCCTGCTCGGCCATATCTTCGGCGCCAGCGGAATTGCCGCCGGCATTGCGTTCGGCGCCTGGAGCAATGCGCTGGCGCTGATCCGCAAGGGGGCCACAACATTCGGCTTTTCAATCGATGCCGCGGCGCGCCGCCGGCTGCCCCGCATCCTGGCCGCGGCGCTCGCAATGGGCGCCCTGCTGTGGCTCGCGGAGACGGCCCTGCCGGCGGCGGGCGCACACGGTTTCGTGCAGGCGGCGTCGCTCGTTGTGCTGATCGCGGCCGGCATCGCCGGTTATGGGCTCCTGTTGCAGCTTTTCGGCGTCGCCGGCTGGCGCGAGGCGGTTAACGCCGTCAGGCAAAGGCGCCCCGCCTGACTTGCGCAGGCAGGGCTTAAATGGCAAACGACGCTGCAAAAGCAGCCCCATTTCCGGGAATCGAGACCATGGCGTTCGTTGAACGGGTTTTCTCAGGCGTCCAGCCGACGGGCAATCTGCACCTCGGCAACTATCTCGGCGCCATCGTCAACTTCGTGAAGATGCAGCAGACCCATAACTGCATCTATTGCGTCGTCGACATGCACGCGATCACGCAAGGAGCGGACGTCTGGGGCGGCCCGGCCGAGCTCGCGCGCAACACCCGCGAGGTGACCGCGGCCTTCATCGCCGCCGGCATCGATCCGAACAAGCACATCGTGTTCAACCAGAGCCAGGTCGCCGGCCATGCCGAGCTGACATGGATCTTCAACTGCGTCGCCCGTGTCGGCTGGCTCAGCCGGATGACCCAGTTCAAGGAGAAGGCGGGCAAGGATCGCGAGAACGCTTCGGTCGGTCTCTACGACTATCCCGTGCTGATGGCGGCCGACATCCTGCTGTACCGCGCCACCCACGTGCCGGTCGGCGAGGACCAGAAGCAGCATCTCGAACTGTCCCGTGACATCGCGCAGAAGTTCAACAACGATTTCGGCGATTCGATCCGCAGCCGCGGCTTCAACGAAGGCCTCTATTTCCCGCAGCCGGAGCCGTTCATCACGGGTCCGGCGACACGGGTGATGAGCCTGCGCGACGGCACCAAGAAGATGTCGAAGTCGGATGCGTCGGACAATTCGCGCATCAACCTCACCGACGACGCCGAGACCATCGCGCAGAAAATTCGCCGGGCGAAGACCGATCCGGAGCCGCTGCCGTCGGAGGAAAAGGGCCTCGAGGCGCGTCCCGAGGCTGACAATCTGGTCGGCATCTACGCGGCGCTCGCCGAAATCACCAAACAGGAGGTGCTCAACCAGTTCGGCGGCGGCCAGTTCTCCACCTTCAAAAACGCGCTGGTCGAGCTTTGCGTCGCGAAACTGGCGCCGATCGCCGGTGAGATGAAGCGGCTGGTTGCCGATCCCGGCCATGTCGATTCGATCCTGGCCCACGGCGCCGACCGCGCACGGGTCATCGCCGACGAGACCATGCGGATGACCAAGGACATCGTCGGCTTCATCCGAGCGCGCTGACATCACCGGCAGATCTGCGCGCTCCCTCTCCCAAACGGCGAGGGAGTGTGGCAGCATGGGTTGGCTTGGTTCAGCACCGGGACATGCATGACCACCCAGCGACGCAGCTACGAAACAGGTCACAAGCCGAAATGCCTCGTCATCGTCGATGACACGGCGGAATGGGACCGCGCGGTGTATTACGCCAGCCGCTGGGCGATCCGGGTCGGCGGCGGCGTCGTGATGCTGCGGGTGATCGAGACCGAGGACCAGAACCAGCAATGGCTCGGGGTCGCCGACATCATGCGCGCCGAGGCCGAGGAAGCCGCCAACGAGGCGCTCGACCGCGCCGCCGGCCGCGCCAACGGGATCGCCGCGATCACCCCGGAGCGGGTGATTCGCGAGGGCGACCCGACCGAGCAGATCCTCGACGTGATCGACCAGGACGTCGATATCGCGATGCTGGTGCTGGCCGCCAATCCGGGCGCCGAGGGCCCCGGGCCGATCATCACCACCATGGCCAATGCCATGGGCGCGTTCCCGATCCCCGTGACCATCGTGCCGGGCGGGCTGACCGACGCCGAGATCGACGCCCTGTCGTAAGGTTTTCGACCTGAAACCCCTCCCAGGGCATGGATCGCGGGCCGGAACCGCGGTTTTGCGGCTTGATCGACGGCTTTTTAGTTGCCATTTGGTAGGGGAACCCAACGCGCCGGCCTTGAACCGGCGACGCCGGAGACAGCAAATGTTCATTCAGACCGAAGCCACCCCCAATCCCGCCACCCTGAAATTCATTCCGGGCCGCACGGTGCTCGACACCGGCACCATGGAATTCTCGTCGGCCGAATCCGCCGCGCGCTCGCCGCTCGCCGAACGGCTGTTCGCCGTATCAGGCGTCACCAGCGTGTTCTACGGCGCCGACTTCGTCACCGTGACGAAGGCGGACGGCGACTGGCAACACCTCAAGCCCGCGATCCTCGGCGCCATCATGGAGCACTATATGTCCGGCGCGCCGCTGCTCGCCGACGGCACCATTGGCAACGACGATGCGCGTGATGAGGAAGACGAGTTCTTCGACGAGGCCGACGCCGAGACGGTCGAGCAGATCAAGGACCTGATCGAGACCCGGGTGCGTCCGGCGGTCGCCAATGACGGCGGCGACATCACCTTCCGCGGCTTCAAGGACGGCATCGTCTATCTCAACATGAAGGGATCCTGCGCCGGCTGCCCGTCATCGACCGCCACCCTGCAGCACGGCATCCAGAACCTGCTTCGGCACTTCGTGCCCGACGTGCAGGAAGTCCGGCCGATGTGATGGAGGCGAATGGTGGGTAGCGAATGGCGAATAGGGGTCCACCCTGATAGTCCTTTCGCTATTCGCCACTCGCCATTCGCCCTCCCATGATGATTCTCGCTATCGATACCGCGCTCGACGCCTGCTCCGCTGCGGTGCTCGACACCACCTCCGGCAATACCATCGCCATTGAATCGCAGGCGATGCAGCGCGGCCATGCCGAGGCGCTGATGCCGCTGATCGCGCGGGTGATGAAGGCGAGCGGCATCGGCTTTGCCGCGCTAGACCGCATCGCCGTCACCACCGGTCCCGGCAGTTTCACCGGATTGCGCGTCGGCCTCTCGGCGGCGCGCGGCATCGCGCTGGCAGCCGCGAAACCGGTGGTCGGGCTGTCGACGCTCACCGCCTACGCTGCGCCCGTGGTTGCCGAGAATGGCGTACCCGCGATCCTGTCGGCGATCGATGCGCGGCATGATCACGTCTATTTCCAGCTGGTGGCCGGCGACGGTGGCCCGATCCTCAAGCCGAAGGTTGCGCCGATCGCGGAAGCGCTCGCGGCCTCTCAATACGGCGCGCTGCATCTGGTCGGCAACGCCGCCAATATTCTCGCCGAGCGCTGGCCTGCGGATACACCGCCGCCGGTCATGGTCGACCGGCAGCCGGCGCCCGACATCATCTGGGTCGCCTGGGTCGGCGCGGCGATCGATCCCGACACCGCGCCGCCGCGTCCGTTCTATCTGCGCGCACCCGATGCGAAGCCGCCGAAGGATCGCCTCGTCATCAGCGCGCCGCCTTCGACATGATCGGCTTTCTGTCGCGATGGTGGGGCGGCGCTACGCCCGCGGTCGAGCCCGCATCCCTGCGTGATGCGGCGCGACTCGCCCAACTGCACGGCGCGTCGTTTCATCGCGGCTGGGGCGAAGGCGAATTCGAGGCGATGCTGACCGAGCGCAACACGCTGGTGCACCGGCTGCGGCAGGGCCGCAAGGTGATCGGCTTTGCGGTGTCGCGGATGGCGGCGGACGAAGCCGAAATCCTGTCGATCGCGATCGATTCCAATCAGCGCGGGCGCGGCCTGTCGCGCGACCTGCTGTTGACCCATCTCGGCCATCTTGCCGGCCGCGGCATCCGCACCATCTTCCTCGAAGTGGAAGAGAACAATGCGCCGGCGCGACGGCTCTATGAAAGGGCCGGATTCGGCGTGATCGGCCGCCGCGAACGCTATTACAAGCAGCCCGGCGGGGAACATTTGAACGCGCTTCTGATGCGGCGCGACTTGTCGTAACATCGGCGCGATGGCAGAACAGCGCCCTGCTCTGCTGCCCAAGGTTTGAAGAATACGGCCTGAGACCCATGACCACGGTGAAAATCCCGCCTGCGCCGAAGAATACCGGCATCGAGGCGCGCTGCGCCGCGACCGGCATGCGCATGACCGAACAGCGCCGCGTGATCGCGCGGGTGCTGGCGGAAGCGATGGATCATCCCGACGTCGAGGAGCTCTACCGCCGCTGCGTGGCGGTCGACGACAAGATCTCGATCTCGACGGTCTATCGCACCGTCAAGCTGTTCGAGGATGCAGGGATCATCGAGCGTCACGATTTCCGCGAAGGCCGCGCGCGCTACGAGCAGATGCCCGAGAGCCATCACGACCATCTGATCAATCTGCGCGACGGCAAGGTGATCGAGTTCACCTCCGAGGAGATCGAGAAGCTGCAGGCCGAGATCGCGCGCAAGCTCGGCTACAAGCTGGTCGATCACCGGCTCGAGCTGTATTGCGTGCCGCTCGACGACGACAGCAAGTCGTAGGCGCGTGCCACACGTCGCCACACCATGAGCTTCGATCTCGTCATCTTCGATTGCGACGGCGTGCTTGTCGACAGCGAGGTGATCTCCTGTCGCGCGCATGCGGACACGCTGACGCGGCACGGTTTTCCGATCACGCCGGACGGCGTGCTGAAGCGCTTCCTCGGCGTGTCCGATCGCGAGGCCCGGCGGATCGTCGAAAGCGAAATCGGTCGCGCGTTGCCCGATACGTTCGAGGCCGAGGTCAAGCACGCGACACTGAGCTTGTACGCCGACGATCTCAACGCGATCGCGAATGTCGGCGATGCGATCACAGCGCTCGGCTTGCCGAAATGCGTGGCCTCCAGCGGCACGCCGGAGAAGATCCATCACGGCCTGACCTGCGCCGGGCTCTACGACCAGCTCGCGCCGCACATTTTCTCCGCCACCCAGGTCACGCGCGGCAAGCCGGCGCCCGATCTGTTCCTGTTTGCGGCCGAACAGATGGGCGCACGGCCGGAACGCTGCGTCGTGATCGAGGACAGCGTGGCCGGCGTCACCGGCGCCTGCGCCGCCGGCATGACCGTGCTCGGTTTCCACGGCGGCAGCCATTGCACGGCGGAACATGAGGCCACGCTGCGCCAGGCCGGCGCGGCCTTCACCTTCTCCGATATGCGCCAATTGCCCGATTTGATCGCCAAAGCCGGCCAAAAACACGGCTCGATCGCTGGATTTTCGCCGGTTTAGGCTATATTTCAGCACCGGCGCGCGGATGGCGCCGTTTCCTTATCGTATTCAGGGTTCCATGACGACGCCGCGCAAGCTGCACATCAAGTCCTATGGCTGCCAGATGAATGTCTACGATGCGCAGCGCATGGTGGACACGCTGGCCGGCGAAGGCTTTGTCGAGACCGCGAGTGCTGAGGACGCCGACCTCGTGATCCTCAACACCTGTCACATCCGCGAGAAGGCATCCGAAAAGGTTTATTCCGAACTCGGACGGCTCCGCGTCGCCAAGGACGAGGCCGCACGGGCAGGCCGCGAGATGAAGATCGCGGTCGCCGGCTGCGTCGCGCAGGCAGAAGGCGCCGAGATCATCCACCGCGCCCCGACCGTAGACATCGTGGTCGGACCGCAGAGCTATCATCATCTGCCTGAACTGCTGAAGCGCGCAAAGGAAAACGGCCGCGCGGTCGAGACCGAATTCCCGGTCGAGGACAAGTTCGGCTTCCTGCCGCAGCCGAAGCCGGATGCGATCCGCGCCCGCGGCATCTCCGCCTTCGTCACGGTGCAGGAAGGTTGCGACAAGTTCTGCACCTTCTGCGTGGTGCCCTATACGCGCGGCGCGGAAGTCTCGCGTCCGGTCGCCAGGATCATCGACGACGTGAAGCAGCTCGCCGACAACGGCGTACGCGAATTCACGCTGATCGGACAGAACGTCAACGCCTATCACGGCGAAGGCCCCGACGGCGGCGTCTGGCCGCTCGGCAGATTACTGCAGCGGCTCGCGGAGATTCCGGGCGTCACACGGCTGCGCTATTCCACCAGTCATCCGCGCGACGTCGACGATTCGCTGATCGCGGCGCATCGCGATTTGCCCCAGCTGATGCCGTTCGTGCACCTGCCGGTGCAATCGGGGGCGGACCGGATCCTTGCCGCCATGAACCGCAAGCATACCGCCGATGACTACTGCCGTGTCATCGACCGGTTCCGGGCTGCCCGGCAAGACATTGCTTTTTCATCGGATTTTATCGTGGGCTTCCCCGGCGAGACCAGAGAAGAATTTTCCGCCACCCTCGCGCTTGTCACGCAAATCGGGTACGCTGCGGCGTATTCATTCAAGTATTCGCCACGGCCAGGCACGCCGGCGGCGGAGATGCGGGAGACGGTGTCAGCAGCCGAGATGGACGAGCGCTTGGGGCGGCTTCAGGAATTGATCGACAGCCAGCAATCGGCCTTCAACCGTGCTGCGATCGGCACAACAGTCGATGTGCTGTTCGAGCGCGCCGCGCGCAATCCTGGCCAGATCGTCGGCCGCACTGCCTATCTGCAGCCCGCCCATGTGATGGCTTCGCCCGACATCATCGGCCAGGTCCGCTCCGTGCGGATCGACAGCCTCGAGCGCTACAGCCTGATCGGCGAACTCGCAACGCAACCCGCACCCGGCCTCATTTCGCAGACCATTGGAGCCTGAAATCCTTGCCCAAAAGCGCATCGGATTCGCCTTCGCTTGCTCCCAGCCGCAAACCTGACCGCGACATGCAAATGCCTCCTGAGACTCAGGTCGTCATCGATTTCGACGACAACCGTGCCGCATCCGCGCTGGTCGGCCCCTACGGACAGAATCTGGCGCTGATCGAGCGGCGGCTCGGCGTCGTGGTCGATTCCCGCGGCAACCACGTCACCATCGCGGGCTCCCGCGACGGCTGCGACGCTGCCCGTCGCGTGCTGGAAACGCTCTATGCCCAGGCCGTCGCGGGCCATGACCTCGATCAGGGCGAAGTCGAAGGCGCGATCCGCGCCGTGATCGCGCAGGGCTCGCTGTTCGAATTCGACAACAAGACCGCCAAGCCGACCTTCGAGACCATCAACCTGCGCAAGCGTCCGGTGCGCGCCCGCACCGCGGCGCAAGACTCTTACATCCGCGCGCTGAAGCGGCATGAGCTGGTGTTCGGCATCGGCCCGGCCGGCACCGGCAAGACCTGGCTCGCAGTCGCCCATGCCGCGCAGCTGTTCGAGCGCAAGGAGGTCGACCGCATCATCCTGACGCGGCCCGCGGTCGAGGCCGGCGAGCGGCTCGGCTTCCTGCCCGGCGACCTCAAGGAGAAGGTCGATCCGTATCTGCGCCCGATCTATGATGCGCTGTACGACCTGATGGACGCCCGCGTCGTCGAGCGTGCATTGCAGGGCAACGAGATCGAGATCGCGCCGCTCGCCTTCATGCGCGGCCGCACCCTGACCAATGCCGCCATCATCCTCGACGAGGCGCAGAACACCACCTCGATGCAGATGAAGATGTTCCTGACGCGTCTCGGTGAGAACAGCCGGATGATCGTCACCGGCGACCCCTCGCAGATCGACCTGCCGAACGGCCAGACCTCCGGCCTTGCCGAGGCCGTCAAGCTGCTCGACGGCGTCGAAGGCATCGCGCAGGTGCATTTCAAGGCCGAGGACGTCATCCGCCATGAATTGGTGGCGCGCATTGTGGCCGCCTATGAGGGATTGCCGCAAAAGCCGGCAAACGCCAGATCTTGAGCCCAATAGCTTCGGCTGCGAGCCCGCACGATGCGGGTTCCGGCCATAACGCGGATTTTGAAACCAACGTGTCCGCTTTTCCTGCCACCGAGGTTCTGGTCACCGCCGAATGCTGGCAGGCCGAGCCCAATGCCGACGCGGTGATTCATCGCGCCATCGAGGCTGCCGCCGAAATCGCCGACGCCGATGTCGCCGGCGCCGAGCTTGCGGTGATGCTGACCGACGATTCCGGCATCCGCACGCTCAATGCCAACTGGCGAAGTATCGACAAGCCGACCAACGTGCTGTCGTTTCCGGCACTGCAGCCGGAAGGCGGCGGCGGACCCGACGATGCCCCGCGCATGCTCGGCGACATCGCGATCGCCTATGAAACGACGCGGCGGGAGGCCGATGACGAACAGAAACCGTTCGACCATCATTTGAGCCATCTCGCGGTGCATGGCTTCCTGCATCTGATCGGCTACGACCACGAGAACGACGACGATGCCGAGGACATGGAGTCGCTCGAGCGCGAGATCCTGTCCTCCCTCGGCATTCCCGACCCCTATGCGGATCGGAACGCCTGACATGCCGGATTCCGAACCGACCCACGACAATCCGCGCAACGTGAGCAACCTGCCCGCCGTGGTGCATGAGGGCGAGGTGCAGCGCCCGGCAGCCGAAGGCTGGCTGGTACGCGCGATCCGCACGCTGTTCGGCTGGAAGGCCGGCTCGGTGCGCGACGATCTGCAGGTGGTGCTCGACGCCTCGACGCCCGACGACGTCGGCTTCTCGGCAATCGAGCGCACCATGCTGCGCAACATACTCTCGCTCAACGAGCGGCGGATCGCCGACGTCATGATTCACCGCGCCGACATCGTTGCGGTCAAACGCGACATTCCGCTCGGCGAATTGATGAGCCTGTTCGAGAGCGCGGCGCATTCGCGGCTCGTCGTCTACAACGAAACCCTCGACGACCCCGAGGGCATGGTGCACATCCGCGACCTGCTCGCCTTCATGACCGCGAAGGCGCGCGTCACCGATGCGACCAAGACGAAGCGCAAGAAGCCGTTTCCGGCCGGACTCGACCTGCGCAGCGTCGATCTCGCGCTGCCGCTGGCCGAGGCCCATATCATCCGCAAGCTGCTCTATATCCCGCCGTCGATGCGCGCGATCGACCTGCTGGCGCAGATGCAGGCCTCGCGGATCCATCTCGCGCTGGTGGTCGACGAATATGGCGGCACCGACGGGCTGGTGTCGATCGAGGACATCGTCGAGCAGATCGTCGGCGAGATCGACGACGAGCACGATTCCGACGAGCCGCCGTCCATCGTTCGCCAGCCGGACAACTCCTTCATCGCCGACGCGCGCGCGAGCCTCGACGATGTCCGTTCGGTGATCGGCGAAGACTTCGTGACCGGCGAGGCCGGCGAGGAGGTCGAGACGCTGGGCGGCTATCTGGTGTCGTTCGTCGGCCGCCTGCCGGTGCGCGGCGAGGTGATTTCCGGTCCCGGCAATTACGAGGTCGAGGTGCTCGATGCTGATCCGCGGCGGGTCAAGCGGGTGCGGATCACGACGCGCAAGGAACGGCCGGCGCCGCGCAAGGAACGCGAGCGGCGCCGCGAGCAGGCACCGGACTCCGGAAACCCGCAGGCCAATGACAACATGCCGCCGCCCGGCGAGGGAGCCGGTCCGCAGTGAGGCTGTCAGACAAACTCCGCTCGGTCGGGCTTGCGATCATTTTGACCTGGGGATGGAAGCGCGCGGTGCTCGCGCTCGCAGCCGGCGCGTTGTCCGCGCTGGCGATGGCGCCGTTCAACGCTTGGCCGGTGCTGTTCCTGACCTTTTCCATCGCGGTCTGGCTGATTGACGGCGCTGCTGCCGGACGCTGGCGCGGCGTGCCCGCCGCAGCGTTGTCCGGCTTCTGGTTCGGCCTCGGCTATTTCGTGCCGGGGCTGTACTGGATCGGCTACGCTTTCTTCGTCGATGCCGACACCTTCGCCTGGCTGACGCCGTTCGCGGTGCTCGGCCTCCCCGCCTATCTCGCTTTGTTCACCGCCTTCGGCTTCGCGCTGGCACGGCTGATCTGGCCGCGCGACGCCTCGCGCGTGCTGGCGCTTGCGGTCGGCTTGACCATTTCAGAGTGGTTGCGCGGCCATCTGCTCAGCGGTTTTCCGTGGAATGCGTTCGGCTACGCGCTGACCGAGCCGCTGGCGCTCGCGCAGGCCGCGTCGCTGATCGGACTGTGGGGCATGACGTTCCTGGCCGTCGCGATCTTCGCAAGCCCGGCCGTGCTGATCGACGGCGCCTCACGCGGCCGCAAGCCGTGGCGTGCGCCGGTGGCAGCGGTGCTGGTCCTCGCCGCGATGCTGGCATTCGGCGCAGTCCGCCTCTCGCAGCAGCCGACCAGCATGGTCGCCGGGGTCAAGCTGCGCATCATGCAGCCCGATTTGCAGCAGGATGCCAAGTTCAACTACTCCGCCAAGGCGGCGGTGATGCAGAAATATCTCACTCTGTCGGATCGCGCCTCCGGACCGCATTCGACCGGCGTGAGCGACTCCACCATCCTGATCTGGCCGGAATCCGCGTTTCCGTTCTTCCTGACCAAGGAAGCCGACGCGATGGCGCAGATCGCCGATCTCCTGCCGAAGGGAACCGTGCTGATCACCGGCTCGGTGCGCGCGCCCGATCTGCCGCCGAACGTCCGCATCACCCGCGCCTATAATTCGATCTATGTCATCGACCATGACGGCAGCGTGCTCGCGGTCTACGACAAGCTGCACCTCGTCCCATTCGGAGAATATCTGCCGTTCCAGGACTGGATGGAGAAGCTCGGCCTCGTGCAGCTCACCAAGGTGCAGGGCGGCTACATTCCCGGCACGATCCGCCGCACGCTCGACATTCCGAATGCGCCGCGCGCGCTGCCCTTGATCTGCTACGAGGCGATCTTCCCAGGCAATGTCGTGAGCCGCGACGAGCGTCCCGGCTGGATCGTCAACGTCACCAATGACGGCTGGTTCGGGATTTCGACCGGCCCCTATCAGCATCTGCAACAGGCCCGGCTGCGCTCGATCGAGGAAGGCCTGCCGCTGGTGCGTGCCGCAAACACGGGCGTCTCGGCCGTCATCGACCCGCTCGGGCGGATCGTCGCGCAACTCGGGCTCGGCGTCGAAGGCGTGCTCGATGCCGGCCTGCCGGCGGCGATCGCGCCGACGATCTATGCGCGTGCCGGGAACATCCCGGCCGCCGTGATTGTGTTGGTTGCCCTCGCAATCGTATTGCGGAGACGTTTTGTCAGGCGAAAAGCCTGATCCTGCATATCGCCGGTTGTCGCGAACCCGAAAAAACGTCGAAATTTACCTCAGCGCGATTCCACCAGTTGACAGATCGACCGTGCACTTCGCATTGTACGGGTCCACGCGAAATCACAAGCCAAGTCAGCCCCTTTGCGCAAATTGTCCGCATTTCGTCCCGATCCTCCTTGCAGGATTTGACGGCACCGGCGCCTGAGGCATACTCCACGTCCAACTTGCCTCACCCCCGGGCGCGCAATCCCTTAGGAGAGTTGGAGATGTCCACCAAAGCGCCCAATCCTGTTGACAAATATGTCGGCAGCCGCGTCCGTATGCGACGCATCATGCTCGGCATGAGCCAGGAGAAACTGGGCGAGGCGTTAGGCCTGACGTTCCAGCAGGTGCAGAAATACGAGAAGGGCACCAACCGTGTCGGCGCCAGCCGGCTGCAGCAGATCTCCGAGATCCTGCAGGTGCCGGTCTCTTTCCTGTTCGACGGCGGCCCGAGCGGCGTCAAGACCGCCGACGGCTTCAGCGAGGGCTCCTCGCCGGCCTATGTGTCCGATTTTCTGGCAACCGCCGAAGGCCTGGCCCTGACCCGCGCGTTCACGCGGATCGCGGACGCCAAGCTCCGCCGCAGCATCGTCGAACTGGTCGAGCAGATCGCGGCGCGCGAGGCTGCCGAACAGGTCTGATTCAGCCTTATCCGTTTGAGAGATCATCAAATCTGGAATATGTCATTCCGGCGCACGCCGAGGCGTGCGCTGAATGACAAAGCAATTCGCAGGCGACGACAACAGCATGTCCAGCAACCCGTTCGAAACCGCTGCTATCCTCGACGGCATTCGCCGCTGGGTCGAGATCGAATCGCCGACGGAGCGGCCGGATCAGGTCAACAGATTGGCTGATCTCGTCGCCGCGGGCTATCGCGACCTGCCGGCCACCGTCGACCGCGTTGCGGGACGCGACGGCTGCGGCGATCATCTCGTCGCGCGCTCGTCCTGGGGGCAGGACGCCCCGGGCATCCTGGTGTTGAGCCATCTCGACACAGTTCATCCGATGGGATTCATCGAACGGTTACCATTCAAGATCGACGGCGACGTCGCGTTCGGCCCGGGCATCTACGACATGAAGGGCGGCGCCTATCTCGCCTACCATGCGTTCCGGCGGATCTGCGCCGATGACGCGCGCCCGCCGCTCGGCATCACCCAGCTCTACGTGTCGGACGAGGAAATCGGCAGCCCGACCTCGCGCGCGCTGATCGAGGCCGAGGGCCGCAAGGCGAAATACGTGCTGGTGACCGAGCCGGCGCGCGACGGCGGCAAGATCGTCACCGGGCGCAAGGGCGTCGCGCGGTTCGACGTCTCCATCAAGGGCGCGCCTGCGCATGCCGGCACCCGCCCCGAAGACGGCCGCAGCGCGATCCGGGAACTCGGCAATGTGATCCAGACGCTGGAGGCGATGAACGATCTCAAACGCGGCGTCACCGTCAATGTCGGCGTGGTCCGCGGCGGCACCAAGCCGAATGTGATCGCCGAAGAGGCCTATGCCGAAGTCGACATGCGCGTGCCGACCATGGCCGACGCCGACGAGCTGGTGCCGAAGATCCTCGGCATCACCTCGCGCACCGAGGGCGTCAGCGTGAAGGTGACCGGGGAACTAAACCGTCCGCCCTATGAGAAGAGCAATGCCGGCGCAGCGCTCTACGAACACGCCCGGGAGCTTGCGACCGAACTCGGCTTCGAGCTGCTCGATGTGTTCACCGGCGGCGGCTCCGACGGCAATTTCACCGCACCGCATACTGCAACCCTCGACGGCCTCGGCGTCGACGGCAAGGGCGCACACACCCATTACGAGCAGCTCTACATCTCCTCGATCGAGCCCCGCGCGCGCCTGCTCTACCGGCTCTATCAGACGCTGCGATGACACCGGCTCCGAACGACACCAACGATCGCGATTGCCCGGAGGACGGCGCGATGGCCCATTCGCGCGGCTCGTTCTTCGGGCGGCGCAAGGGCCACAAGCTGCGTTCGCACCAGGCCGACCTGATCGACAATCTGCTGCCGCATCTTTCGATCGACATTTCGGCGCCCGCGCCCGCGGCGCTGACCGAATTGTTCGATGACGGCATCGAGAATGTCAGGCTAGAGATCGGCTTCGGCGGCGGCGAGCATCTGATCGCGGAAGCGCAGGCCTTTCCGAACATGGGCTTCATCGGCTGCGAGCCCTATGTCAACGGGATGGCGAAGATCCTGACCCAGATCGAGGCACAGAATATCGGCAACATCCGCCTGTTCGCCGGCGATGCGGCGGAACTGCTGGCCTGGGCCCCTCCGCGCTCGCTCACGCGCATTGACCTCATTCATCCCGATCCCTGGCCGAGGCGGCGGCACTGGAAGCGGCGCTTCGTGCAGGATGCGACGGTCGCCGCGATGACGCGGCTGCTGCCGCCCGGCAGTGAGTTCCGCTTCGTCAGCGACATCGACGATTACTGCGCCTGGACGCTCGCGCACCTGATGCGCTCGCCCGACTTCGCCTGGCTCGCCGAGCGCGCGATCGACTGGCTCGAGCCGTGGCCGAACTACACGATGACGCGCTACGGCGCCAAGGCCGAGCGCGAAGGGCGCAAGGCGGCGTATCTGAGGTTTCGGCGATTGGGCTAATCGTCATTCCGGGGCGCGACGAAGTCGCGAGCCCGGAATCCATTGCGCCACATGCGCCGACGGAGAAATGGATTCCGGGCTCGCGCCAAAAGGCGCGCCCCGGAATGACGAGATTATCCCTGCCCCGCCATCCGCGCCTTCCTGACGTCGGTCGCCTCCCACACCATGCGCTTGCCGCGCTCGCGACCGAGCAGTTCGATCGGATCGTGATTGTCGATGTGGCCGAACTGGCCCTTGTAGACGCTGTAGCCGCACAACTCTTGCAAGCGGCGCGGGAAGCGCGCCGCGGTCTCGCGCGGAATGCCGAGCTGCAAATTCTCCTGCTGCCGCATCCAGCCCCAGCAATAGGCGCAGGAGAATGCGAAGCGCCTGGTGTCGCTGGTGTTGGCACCGCCACCATGCCACAGCGCAGAGTCGAACAGCATCACGCTGCCGGCCGGCATGGTCGCGGTGACCGCGTCGTAGTGCTTGCCATATTCCGGCGACGAATCGAATTTGTGGCTGCCAGGGACGATCCGCGTCGCGCCGTTGTCGTCGCGGAAATCGGACAGCGCCCAGATCGCGTTGATCGTGATCGGGATGTGCGGCCGCGGGAGCGGAATCAATTGGGTGTCTTCATGAATCGGCTGCGCCACCTCACCGGGGCCGAGCACCAGCGAGCAGAACGACGACAGCAGGCATTCCTTGTCCAGCACGCGTTCGACCACCGGCAGCACGTTCTCATGCAGCGGCACCTCCCAGAACAGATCGTCATAGGCCAGGAGGTTGTTGATGCGCAGCGTCTTGAAGCCCTCGAACGAGGTCCGGGCAAGGCCGAGATTGTGCTCGCGCTCGATCCGCAGGACCGCCGCCTTCAATCCCTCGACCAGCTCCGGCGAGGCGGCGCGCTCGATCACGGTGTATCCGTCGTCGCGGATCCGTGCGGCGTGCGATTGAATGTCGGCGTCCGTCAGCATGGCGATCTCCCGTTGGCGCTGTGTCGCGCCTTGCGGAAAGCATAGCTGTCGGCATGGAGGCTTGGAAAGCGCCTTGACGGCAGCAATCCATTTGTCGCCGCGCGGAAAATGAATTGCGACGCGAACGATTTATCGCGACTTCCAGAAATCCACGACGCGCTGCGCAGTGGATGGCATCAGGCGGACGAAGTTCACCCGCGCACCTTCGATATCGGCCGGCGACGGCACGCGGTTGGGCCCGAGCCGCATCAGGATCAGGGCGCGCACGGTCGGCCATTCGAAGCCGATCGTCTTGCTGGCGATCAGGATCGGGTCGTAGCGGTCGCCGGCGATCAGGCGATCGAGCGTGACGATCTTCACGGCGGTCATCGCGGCGAGCGCGGCCACGCATTCCTCATATTTGAAGGCCTTTGCGAAGCCTGCCACCGCGGCCTCGTTCAATTCGCCGGCGCGATGCAGCGCCAGGATCGTGCGCTGCGCGGCGGCGAAGTCGCGGCCCTCGACCTGCGCGACGACGCCCTCGATCTCGCTCATCGCCAGCTTGATCTCGGCCTGCCGCTCCGGCTTGGCGACGACTTGCAGCCGCCGGCGGATCACGTCGATCGAACCGGCCAGCAGGCTCTTCAGATGTTCGGGCGGAAGATCGTCGCGGCGGCCGATCCGCAGCGTCAGCACGCCATCCTGGCCGGCGCGCCGCACCAGCGTCGTAAAGGACGCGTCCGAGAACGCGGCCCCTTCATTGCCGGCCGCACATCGGATCACATCGCGATCGCCGCGGCGGACGATGACATCGGTCAGCGCGGTCGAAAGCCGGGATCGTTCGGCCATCGCCAGCAGATGACCCTGGCCCTTGGCATTGGCGATCTCGACCAGCACCTTGTCGTCAATCACCGGCGATTTGCGCAGCACCGGCCCCGCGATCGCGACCTCGTCCTCGCGGGCGAGTTGCCCGACCAGGTGGCGCGGCGCGTTGGTAAGCGGCGCGAGCCGTTCGGCGAGATCGATCCGCGCCGCCAGCTCTGCGTGCGGCACCAGACTGGTCAGCACCCCGTCGAACAGGTCGATGTGGTCGGGACGGAAGCTCGCAGCGCCCTGCAGGAACAATTCGCCGAGCCGCCGCGCGGCCTCGGCGCGGCGCTTGGGGTCGCCACGGCGAACGATGTCGTCGAGTTCCGGGATCAGCGCGGGCGCTGTCGTCATGAGCCTTGTCCAACCGGCGACTTCTGCCGATTTTCGGCAATCTATGGTCCCGTTCGTAAACGGAGGGTTAGGTCGAACCTGCACCCGGGGAGGGGCAAAATCGCCTTCCGCCCGGTCCGGAGGCCTTGCCGGACCCCGGCAAAAGGGCTATATCCAGCGCAACTTATGGTATCTCATACGATCGCGTAGGAGAGTGGGCCCCCCGGGACCCGCTCTTTTTTATTACCTGACGGGACCCAGCGAGGCCGGATCCAGTTTGGGTAGCGTTAGCGGCCCCTTAAGGCCACCTGAACAACACAACAGACCTCAGACAAACCTGTAGACCTAGACAGCCTTTGACACTGGATATGACCGATCCGACCGCCACGTCCGTGGACACCGAACTGCTCGCCGAGCCGAGGCTCGTCGTCGAGCCCGGGGTCGCGGCGCGCGTCGCCGCGGTCGCAGTCCCGGTGCTGCAGGGCATGGGCTATCGCCTGGTGCGCATCAAGGTCTCGGGCGACGCCGGCTGCACCGTGCAGATCATGGCCGAACGGCCCGACGGCTCGATGCAGCTCGAGGATTGCGAGGCGATCTCGCGCGCGCTGTCGCCGGTGCTCGATGTCGCCGACCCGATCGAGCGCGCCTACCGGCTGGAAATCTCGTCGCCCGGCATCGACCGCCCGCTGGTGCGCCGCTCCGACTTCGAGCGCTACACCGGGCATCTCGTCAAGATCGAGATGGCGGTGCCGCACCAGGGCCGCAAGCGGTTTCGCGGCCTGCTCGCCGGCGTCGAGGGCAATGCAGTACGCGTCAAGCGCGACGATCCGCGTCCGACCGAGGACGCTGAAGTCCTGCTGGTGATGGAAGACATTTCAGACGCGCGGTTGGTGCTGACCGACGAGCTGATCGAGGAATCGATGCGCCGCGGCAAGGCCGCCGAGCGCGAGCTGCGCCGCGAGCTCGGCCTCGCGCCGCCGCAGCCGGCCCACGCCAAGAAGAGCGATCCGGCGAAGAGCCAGAAGCCGAAACCCAAGCCCGATCAAAAGCCTGGTCACAAGCCCGACAAGAAGCCGGCCCCGACCAATACCAAAAAGCACCGCCTGGCCGCCGAGCGCGCGCGCCGTGGCGAGATCGATCCATTCGAAGGAGACTAAGCCATGGCAGTCAGCGCCAACAAACTCGAACTGCTGCAGATCGCAGACGCAGTTGCGCGCGAAAAGTCGATCGACCGCTCCATCGTGATCGCGGCGATGGAAGACGCCATCGCCAAGGCCGCCCGCGCTCGCTACGGCAGCGAGACCGACGTCCATGCCGAGATCGACGCCAAGAAGGGCGAATTGCGGCTGACCCGCCACATGCTGGTGGTGGACGTCGTCGAGAACTCCTCCAACCAGATTTCGCTGTTCGACGCGCAGCGCGCCAATCCGGGCGCCCAGGTCGGTGACACCATCGCCGACACGCTGCCGCCGCTGGAATATGGCCGCATCGCGGCGCAGTCCGCCAAGCAGGTGATCGTGCAGAAGGTGCGCGAGGCCGAGCGCGACCGGCAGTACCAGGAATTCAAGGACCGCATCGGCGACATCGTCAACGGCATCGTCAAGCGCGTCGAATATGGCAGCGTGATCGTCGACCTCGGCCGTGGCGAAGCGATCGTACGCCGCGACGAGATGCTGCCGCGCGAAGTGTTCCGCAACGGCGACCGCGTCCGCGCCTTTATCTTCGACGTCCGCCGCGAGACCCGCGGTCCGCAGATCTTCCTGTCGCGCACCCATCCGCAGTTCATGGCGAAGCTGTTCGCGCAGGAAGTGCCGGAAATCTATGACGGCATCGTCGAGATCAAGGCGGTCGCCCGCGATCCCGGCTCGCGCGCCAAGATCGGCGTGATCTCGCGCGATTCCTCGGTCGACCCGGTCGGCGCCTGCGTCGGCATGCGCGGCTCGCGCGTGCAGGCCGTGGTGAACGAGCTGCAGGGCGAGAAGATCGACATCATTCCGTGGTCGCCCGACATCGCGACCTTCGTCGTCAACGCGCTGGCGCCGGCCGAAGTCGCCAAGGTCGTGATCGACGAAGACCGCGAGCGCATCGAGGTCGTGGTTCCCGACACCAACAACCAGCTGTCGCTGGCGATCGGCCGCCGCGGCCAGAACGTCCGCCTCGCCTCGCAGCTGACCGGCTGGGACATCGACATCCTGACCGAGCAGGAGGAGTCGGAGCGCCGCCAGGCCGACTTCGAGAACTCGACCCGCGTATTTATGGAAGCGCTCAATGTCGACGAGGTGGTCGGCCAGCTGCTCGCCTCCGAAGGCTTCACCTCGGTCGAGGAACTGGCGATGGTCGACGTCAAGGAACTGGCCGGTATCGAAGGTTTCGACGAGGAGACCGCCACCGAGCTGCAGACCCGCGCCCGCGAATATCTGGAGCAGCTCGAGGCCGAACTGGAAGCCAAGCGCAAGGAACTCGGCGTCGAGGACGCCATGAAGGACGTCCCCGGCATCACCGGCAAGATGCTGGTGAAGCTCGGCGAGAACGACGTGAAGACCGTCGAGGATCTCGCCGGCTGCGCCACCGACGATCTGGTCGGCTGGACCGAGCGCAAGGAAGGCGGCGAGCCGACCAAGCATGCCGGGTTCCTCGATGGCATCGAGATTTCGCGCGACGAGGCCGAGTCGTTGATCATGCAGGCCCGCCTCAAGGCCGGCTGGATCACCGAGGCCGACCTCGCCAAGCCTGCCGAGGAGGCCGACGCCGCCGAAGCAGAAACGGCGTCGTAAGGAGATGACCTACGGATGCTCGCTCAGGCTGACCCCGATCTCGACGATGGGCCGCGGACACAGAAGTCCGCGACCACGCGGATGTGCGCGGTCAGCCGCGAGGTGCGTCCGATCGACGAGCTGATCCGGTTCGTCGTCGCGCCCACGGGCGAGGTGATCCCGGATCTGAAGCGCAAGCTGCCCGGCCGCGGATTATGGATTTCCGCGTCGCGGCGCAGCGTTGCGGAAGCGGTCCGCCGTCACCAATTTAGCAAGGGATTCAAGCGCGATGTCCGTGTCGCGCCGACCCTTCCCACCGACACCGAGGCACTGCTGGTGCGCAGCGTCACTGAGGCCCTGGCGATGGCCGCCAAGGCCGGTCAGGTCGTCGCGGGCTTCGGCAAGGTCGAGGACGCACTCAACCGGAACGAAACTGCAGCCCTGATCCACGCTTCCGACGGCGCAGCGGACGGAATCCGCAAATTGGACGCGATCGTCAGGCAAAGGGGCGAAAAACGTGGTGAATCGCCGGTAATGGCCGTCGTCAATGTTTTGACGTCGGAAGAATTGGATTTGGCACTTGGGCGGTCAAATGTGATACATGCTGCGCTGCTCGCGGGCCCAGCGAGCAAGACGTTCCTGTCGCGCTGCCAGATGCTGGTCCGATACCGGATGGCCGACGACGACAAGACCGCCGAAGCGGCCAGAAATTCCAGAGCGTGATCCAGGAAGGCGGACGCCGTCTTTCCGACCGGACCATGCTCAGCAAACGACGACACGTTGAAGGATTTGTGCGGCAAACGCACAGCGAAACGAGATTAGGACTGCTGAATGGTTGATACCAAGACCCCTGGCGACAAGACTTTGAGTGTCCCGAGCAAGACGTTGTCGCTGAAGCCGCGCGTCGAGACGGGCACCGTGCGCCAGAGCTTCAGCCACGGAAGGACCAAGCAGGTCGTGGTCGAGAAGCGCGGCAAGCGCCGCGTCGGTGGCGATGGTCCCGGCGAGGCGCATGCGCCCGAGCCCGTGGTTGCAAAGCCGGTGGCTCCGGCCCCCCGGCCGCCGCAGGGCCGCCCCTCCGGCCCGCCTCCCGGCCAGCAACAGCGCAACACCCGCTCCGGCGTGGTGCTGCCGACCCTGACTGAAGACGAGCGTTCCGCGCGTGCCAGCGCGCTGGCCGATGCCCGCCAGCGCGACATCGAGGAGCGCCGCCAGGCTGAAGAGGAGGCCAAGCGCCGTGCCGTCCGCGAAGCTGCGGAGAAGGCAGAGCGCGAGGCCGCCGAGGTCCGCCGCAAGGCGGAAGAAGAACGTCATCGCCACGAGGAAGAGGCCAAGCGCAAGGCCGAGGTCGAGGCCAAGCGCCGCTTCGGCGAAGGCGAGGCGAAGCCCGGCGCGGCGCCCGCCGCTGCACCGGCCAGACCCGCGACATCAGCACCTGCTGCATCTGCTCCGGCCGCCCGTGCGCCCGCAGCACGCCCGACGACCACCACAACCGCCCGCACACCGGCCTCTGCGCCGAGGCCGGCGGCGGTTGCGGCCGGGCCCGACGAAGACGAAGGTCCGCGCATGGTGCGCCGCCCCGGCGGCGCCGTGCGCCCCGTCGCGGCTCCGAAGACCACCCACAAGCCCGGCCCGCAGAAAGAGCGCGGCCGCCTCACCCTGACCACTGCGCTCAACGCCGACGACGTCCGCGAGCGTTCGATCGCCTCGTTCCGCCGCCGCACCCAGCGCCTGAAGGGCCATGCGTCGAACGAACCCAAGGAAAAGCTGATCCGCGAAGTCACCATCCCGGAAGCGATCACGATCCAGGAACTCGCGAACCGCATGTCGGAGCGCGCGGTCGACGTCATCCGCATGCTGATGAAGCAGGGCGCGATGCACAAGATCACCGACGTGATCGATGCCGACACCGCGCAGCTGATCGCCGAAGAGCTCGGCCACAGCGTCAAGCGCGTCGCCGCGTCCGACGTGGAAGAAGGCCTGTTCGACGTCGTCGACAATTCCACCGATACCGAGCCGCGGTCGCCTGTCGTCACCGTCATGGGTCACGTCGACCACGGCAAGACCTCGCTGCTCGACGCGCTGCGCCACGCCAACGTGGTGTCGGGCGAAGCCGGCGGCATTACCCAGCATATCGGCGCCTATCAGGTGACCTCGCCGGAGACCGGCACCAAGATCACCTTCATCGACACGCCCGGCCACGCCGCATTCACCGCGATGCGCGCCCGCGGCGCCAAGGTCACCGACATCGTCGTGCTGGTGGTCGCGGCCGATGACGGCGTGATGCCGCAGACGATCGAAGCGATCAACCACGCCAAGGCGGCCAAGGTGCCGATGATCGTGGCGATCAACAAGATCGACAAGCCCGATGCGCGGCCGGAGCGCGTGCGCACCGAATTGCTGCAGTACGAGGTGCAGGTCGAATCGCTCGGCGGCGACGTCGTCGACGTCGAGGTCTCGGCCAAGAACAAGACCAATCTCGACAAGCTGCTCGAGATGATCGCGCTGCAGGCCGAAATCCTCGACCTCAAGACCAATTCGGAGCGTCCGGCGGAAGGCACCGTGATCGAAGCCAAGCTCGATCGCGGCCGCGGTCCGGTCGCGACCGTGCTGGTGCAGCGCGGCACGCTGCGCGTCGGCGACATCATCGTGGCCGGCGCCGAGATGGGCCGCGTCCGCGCGCTGATCTCCGACCAGGGCGAGAATCTCGAAGAGGCCGGTCCGTCCGTGCCGGTCGAGGTGCTCGGCTTCAACGGTCCGCCGGAAGCCGGCGATCGTCTCGCCGTGGTCGAGAACGAAGCCCGCGCCCGCCAGGTCACGAGCTATCGCGCGCACCAGAAGCGCGAGAATGCGGCTGCCTCGATCTCCGGCATGCGCGGCTCGCTCGAGCAGATGATGTCGCAGCTCAAGACCGCGGGCCGCAAGGAGTTCCCGCTGATCGTCAAGGCCGACGTGCAGGGCTCGCTGGAAGCGATCCTGGGCTCGCTGGAGAAGCTCGGCACCGACGAAGTCGCCGCCCGCATCCTGCATGCCGGCGTCGGCGGCATCTCGGAGTCCGACGTCACGCTGGCGGAAGGCTTCAACGCCGCGATCATCGGCTTCTCGGTCCGAGCCAACAAGGAAGCCGCGGCCGCCGCCAAGCGCAACGGCATCGAAATCCGCTACTACAACATCATCTACGACCTCGTGGATGACATCAAAAAGGCGATGTCCGGCCTGCTCGCGCCCACGCTGCGCGAAACCATGCTGGGCAACGCGCAGATCCTGGAAGTGTTCAACATTTCCAAGGTCGGCAAGGTCGCGGGTTGCCGCGTCACCGACGGCACCGTGGAACGCGGCGCCAACGTTCGCCTGATCCGCGACAACGTCGTGGTGCACGAAGGCAAGTTGTCGACGCTGAAGCGCTTCAAGGATGAAGTGAAGGAAGTGCAGTCCGGCCAGGAGTGCGGCATGGCCTTCGAGAACTACGGCGACATGCGCGTCGGCGACGTGATCGAGTGTTACCGTATCGAGACGATCCAACGCTCTCTGTAAGTCCAAATCTTACGAAGCTCAGCGTTGGGTCCATTTAACTGAAATGCGCCGACGTGGCCGGACTCTGGTCCGGCCACCAGCGCATTGCCCGATTGAAAGCAAAGTCAGGACATTGATGCCCGCGGCCACGGCCTGCGGGCGCGACGGTTTTGGAAGAAGGTCATGCCCCGTCAAAAGAAGAGTTCCAGCCCCGGCGGCTCACAACGTCAGCTGCGCGTCGGCGAAACCGTTCGCCATGCAGTTGCCGAGATTCTGTCGCAGGGTGAGGTCCACGATCCCGATCTCGAAGGCCACATCATCACCGTTCCCGAGGTGCGTATGTCGCCGGACCTGAAGCTCGCGACGATCTACGTGATGCCGCTCGGCGGCCGCGACACCGACACGGTGATCACAGCGCTCGAGCGCAACAAGAAGTTCCTTCGCGGCGAGATCGCGCACCGCGTCAACCTGAAATTTGCACCCGACATTCGCTTCCGCGTCGACGAGCGGTTCGACGAGGCGGCGCGCATCGAGAAACTACTGCGGACACCTGCGGTGCAGCGAGACCTTGCACCCGATTCGGACGACGAGGAATGACTGTGATGACGACCAACAGCGTTATCGACGCGAAGGATGCCGACGCGCGCGACGCTGAGCGGGATGCCTTTGCCGGGCAGCGCAGCGACGATGCGCGCCGCACCAACAACGACCCGCGCCAGAAGCAGGGCCGGCAGAACCAGCAACCGCGCCGCGACAAGCGCGACGTCCATGGCTGGGTGGTGCTCGACAAGCCGATCGGCATGACCTCGACGCAGGCGGTTGCCGTGCTCAAGCGCCTGTTCCAGGCCAAGCGCGCCGGCCATGCCGGCACCCTCGATCCGCTCGCCTCGGGCGGCCTGCCGATCGCGCTCGGCGAGGCCACCAAGACGGTGCCGTTCGTGATGGACGGCCGCAAGCGCTACCGCTTCACGGTGTGCTGGGGCGAGGAGCGCGACACCGACGACACCGAGGGGCGGCCGGTCCGGACCAGCGAGAGCCGGCCGACTGCCGATTCGATCCGCGAGCTGCTGCCGCGCTTCACCGGGGTGATCGAGCAGATCCCGCCGCAATATTCGGCGATCAAGGTGCAGGGCGAGCGGGCCTACGATCTGGCACGCGACGGCGAGACCGTGGAACTAAAGCCCCGCCCGGTCGAGATTCACGAATTAGCCCTTGTGGAACATGGAGATAACGGACAATCCGTGTTCGAGGCCGAGTGCGGCAAGGGAACCTATGTCCGAGCGCTGGCCCGCGATATGGGCCGGATTCTGGGCTGTTTCGGCCATATCTGCGCCCTGCGGCGGACCCTGGTCGGTCCGTTTACCGAAGCGGACATGATTCCGCTGGAACATTTGGAGGCTTTATGCAATAGAGCCGCGTCTGGCGAGGGCAGCCTCGCCGACGCGCTTATGCCCGTTGAGACCGCGCTGGACGACATCCCGGCACTGGCCGTCACACGGGCTGATGCGGCAAGGCTCCACCGGGGCCAAGCCGTTTTGTTGCGCGGACGGGATGCGCCCAATACCAGCGGCACAGTCTATGTCACGGTGGCAGGCCGACTTCTCGCGCTTGCCGAAATTGGCAATGGCGAACTCATCCCCAAGCGCGTGTTCAACCTGAACGGACTGACTGCCGGTCCGGCTCGCAACAATGAAAGTAACTGACGATGTCGATTACCGCAGAACGCAAAGCGGAAGTCATCAAGACGAATGCCAACAAGGCCGGCGACACCGGCTCGCCCGAGGTTCAGGTCGCGATCCTGTCGGAACGCATCAATAACCTCACCGAGCACTTCAAGAGCCATGTGAAGGACAACCATTCACGCCGCGGCCTCCTGAAGCTCGTGTCGACGCGCCGCTCCCTGCTCGACTACATCAAGCGCAAGGACGAGGCGCGCTACAAGGCGCTGCTCGAAAAGCACAACATCCGTCGTTGATTTGAGAAGCACGCGCGCGAAGGTTCGCGCGCGTTTTCGCATGGTCGTCCGTGAACCCGGGCTTTCGAATTGTCGAAAGATGATCATGCGCAGCATGGCAGTCGCGCCATGCCAACTAGCGTCCAGCAGCAATCCGGCCGCTGGACCGGGCAAGATGCCCAAATGACCGAAAGGATGGACGCCATCCGAAATCCAGGGACCATGGCAGGATCGCCGGATGCTGACCGCAGCAGCGCGTCAGTGTCTCGCCGTCTTGGCATGGTCTTTGTGTTCCAGGGCGCCGTGCTTTCGTGAAACCATGAAAGAAACCGAAATGTTCAATTCGCATTCCGTCGAGATCGACTGGGGTGGACGTCCCCTCAAACTTGAAACCGGCAAGATCGCCCGCCAGGCCGACGGCGCCGTGATGGCGACCTACGGCGAGACCGTGGTGCTTGCCACCGTCGTCGCGGCGAAGACGCCGCGCGAAGGCGTCGACTTCCTGCCGCTGACGGTCGACTACCAGGAGAAGACCTACGCCGCGGGCCGCATTCCCGGCGGCTATTTCAAGCGCGAAGGTCGTCCGACCGAGAAGGAGACGCTGGTCTCCCGCCTGATCGACCGTCCGATCCGTCCGCTGTTCGTCGACGGCTGGCGCAACGAGACCCAGGTGATCGTCACCGTTCTCTCGCACGACATGGAGAACGATCCGGACATCGTGTCGCTGGTCGCCGCCTCCGCCGCACTGACGCTGTCGGGCGCCCCGTTCAAGGGCCCGATCGGCGCCGCCCGCGTCGGCTTCGCCAATGACGAGTTCATCCTCAACCCGACGCTGGACGAGATGACCGAGACCCAGCTCGACCTCGTCGTCGCCGGCACTGCCGACGCCGTGCTGATGGTCGAGTCGGAAGCCAAGGAGCTCAACGAAGATGTGATGCTCGGCGCGGTCATGTTCGGCCACCGCCACTTCCAGCCTGTCATCAACGCGATCATCGAGCTCGCCGAGAAGGCCGCCAAGGAACCGCGCGAAGTCACCACGATCGACAATTCGGAGATCGAGAAGGAAATGCTCGGCCTTGCCGAGCAGGAGCTGCGCAAGGCCTACGCGATCCCGGTCAAGCAGGAACGCTATGCCGCGGTCGGCGCCGTCAAGGAGAAGGTGCTCGCGCACTTCTTCCCGGAAGGCCAGGAGCCGAAATACGACAAGCTCCGCGTTGCCGCGGTGTTCAAGGAACTGGAAGCCAAGATCGTTCGCTGGAACATCCTCGACACCGGCAAGCGCATCGACGGCCGCGACGTCAAGACCGTGCGCAACATCATCGCCGAAGCCGGCGTGCTGCCGCGCGCTCACGGCTCGGCGCTGTTCACCCGCGGTGAGACCCAGGCGATGGTGGTGACCACGCTCGGTACCGGCGAGGACGAGCAGTACATCGACGCGCTGTCGGGGACGTACAAGGAAACGTTCCTGCTGCACTACAACTTCCCGCCCTACTCGGTCGGTGAAACCGGTCGGCTCGGCGGCACCAAGCGCCGCGAGATCGGCCACGGCAAGCTCGCCTGGCGCGCGATCCACCCGGTGCTGCCGCCGCATCACGAGTTCCCGTACACGATCCGCGTGGTCTCCGAGATCACCGAGTCGAACGGCTCGTCCTCGATGGCTTCGGTCTGCGGCGCTTCGCTGTCGCTGATGGACGCCGGCGTGCCGCTGAAGCGGCCGACCGCCGGTATCGCCATGGGCCTGATCCTCGAGGGTCAGCGCTTCGCGGTGCTGTCGGACATCCTCGGCGACGAGGATCATCTCGGCGACATGGACTTCAAGGTCGCCGGCACCGACCAGGGCATCACCTCGCTCCAGATGGACATCAAGATCGAGGGCATCACCGAGGAGATCATGAAGGTTGCGCTTGGCCAGGCCAAGGAAGGGCGCATCCACATCCTGGGTGAAATGTCCAAGGCCCTGACCGCGGCGCGCGCCGAGCTCGGCGAATATGCTCCGCGCATCGAGACCTTCAAGATCGCCACCGACAAGATCCGCGAAGTGATCGGCACCGGCGGCAAGGTGATCCGCGAGATCGTCGAGAAGACCGGCGCCAAGGTCAACATCGAGGACGACGGCACCGTGAAGGTCGCCTCCAACGACGGCGAGGCGATGAAGGCTGCGATCAAGTGGATCAAGTCGATCGCCTCCGATCCGGAGATCGGCCAGATCTACGAGGGCACCGTCGTCAAGGTGATGGAGTTCGGCGCGTTCGTGAATTTCTTCGGCGCCAAGGACGGCCTCGTCCACATCAGCCAGCTCGCCGCCAGCCGCGTGCAGAAGACCTCCGACGTCGTCAAGGAAGGCGACAAGGTCAAGGTCAAGCTGCTCGGCTTCGACGATCGCGGCAAGACCCGCCTGTCGATGAAGGCGGTCGACCAGGAGACCGGCGAGGACCTCGAGGCCAAGCAGAAGAGCGACGCTCCGGCGCCGCGCGAAGCCGCCGGCGAGTAAGCCTGCCTGAAACGAAACGACGAAGGGCGGCCGAAAGGCCGCCCTTTTTGCTTTGTCCGATGCTTCGACGCACGCGGCCTCTGCCGGGACAATGCGAGATTCCGACGCAGCGTCACAATGACCGTCTTTGAAACGCCTTAAGGTTGCTTGCACGTATCTCGCCATGCGCTGTCGTAGACGACGATAGCGCTTCAGGTCAGGAGGAATCGATGTCACCCATATCCCGCCGCCATCTTGTGCTTGCGGCAACCACGGCTGCCGCGGTCGCAGCCGCGCCACGCTTCGTTTTCGCCCAGGCCACGGCGCAGGCCCCAGCCGGGCCATTCAAGATCGATCCGCTGACCTATCCCACCAATGCGCTGGAGCCGCATATCGACGCCAGGACGATGGAAATCCATCACGACCGGCATCATCAGGCCTACGTCACCAACCTCAATAATTTCGCCAAGGACAATCCGCAGATCGCGGAGAAGCCGATCACCGACGTGCTCGCCAATCTCGGCAGCGTGCCGGAGACGATCCGCACCGGCGTGCGCAACAACATGGGCGGCCACGCCAACCACACGATGTTCTGGCAGATCATGGGACCCGGCGGCGGCAAGCCCGATGGCGAGGTGCTGACCGCGATCGATCGCGACCTCGGCGGCATCGAGAAACTGCAGACCGATTTCAACGCCGCAGGCGGCCGCGTGTTCGGCTCCGGCTGGGTGTTCGTCACCGTGACCACGGACGGCAAGCTCGCGATCGAGACCCGGCCGAACCAGGACAATCCGATCATGGACGGCAAGCGTGCGCTGCTCGGCAACGACGTCTGGGAGCACGCCTATTACCTGACCTACCAGAATCGCCGGGCGGATTATCTCAAGGCGTGGTGGAATGCGGTGAACTGGAAAGCCGTGGCCGAGCGTTATGCGGCGGCGAAGGCCGGGACGCTCGGGGTATGAGCCGGTAAGGCCGTTCATTACGCATAGCTGCGCTAGAATTGAAGACCCCGCGAAGCACCGCGAGGCTTTACGCACGGTGGCGAGCACCAAGGCAACGACGATGACATGGCCAATTTGCCATCTCGCGTAGCGCAATCGCGGGGTCACTCTTAACATCCCCTCGAAAAGGGGGAGGTCGCTTTGCTCGCCAGAGCAAAGCGGGTGGGGATCTGCTCTCTCTGCTCGCAGCATCGCCTGCGGCTAACCCCCATCCCGACCTTCCCCCTTTCAGGGGAAGGAAAAGACAGGTCCGTGGCTACTCGTGTGATTTTCCGAACGGCCTAGCCCGGGACGACGCGCGGGTCGACGTCCTGGGTGTAGTCGACACCGTCGATGCCGAAGCCGAACAGGCGCAGGAACTGGCTCTTGTACTCGCCGAGATCAGCCAATTCGCCGAGCGTCTCGGTGGTGAGCAGCGGCCAGCGCCGCGACACTTCCGTCTGCACCTCGGGTGACAGCTCCCAATCGTCGACCCGGATGCGCTGCGCATCGTCGAGCGCGACGTCCTTGCCGAGCCGGGTGCGGAACAGGCGATCGATCTGCTCGATGCAGCCCTCATGCAGCCCGAGCTGCTTCATGACCTTGAACAGCACGGTGCCGTAGAGCGGCACCACCGGAATGGCCGAGCTCGCCTGGGTCACCACGGCCTTCAGCGCCACGACGCGAGCGGCGTCCGCGCCGAGCCGGCCGCGGATCGCTTGCGCCTTGCTGTCGAGGTCGACCTTGGCGCGGCCGAGCGTGCCGTTCCAGTAGATCGGCCAGGTCAGCTCGCTGCCGATATAGGTGTAGTTGAGCGTCCGGAAGCCCGGCGCCAGCACGCCGGCGTCCGCAAGCTGGTTGATCCAGCGCTTCCAGTCGTCGCCGCCCATCACGGCGACGGTCGCCGCGGTCTGCTCTTCGTTCGCCGGCTCGAGCGTGGTCTGGAACACCTCGCCGGTCTCGGTGTCGAGCGTCTTGATCTCGACCGGCGCGCCGAGCGGCTTGATGACCGAGCGATAGGTCTTGCCGGTGTCGGGATCGGTGCGGACCGGCGCGGCCATGCTGTAGACCAGCAAATCGAGCTGCCCGAACTTCTCGCGCACGCGCTCGATGAAGTCCTTCTTCATCTCGTCGGAGAAGGCATCGCCTTCCAGCGTGAGCGGAGACCGTCCGATCTTCTCGGCCTCGATCTCGAAGGCGCGGTTGTTGTACCAGCCGGCGCTGGCGCTTCTCTTTTCCGAAGGCTCGCGCTCCAGCGACACGCCGATCGTATCGGCGCCGCCGGCGAAGGTCGCGACGATGCGGCTGGCGAGGCCGTAGCCGGTCGAGCAGCCGAGCACGGCGACGCGCTTGGGGCAGTCCGCGATCGGGCCCTGCTTCAGAACGTAAGCGATCTGCTCACGGACATTCGTGGCGCAGCCGACGGGATGCGCCGTCGTGCAGATGAAGCCTCGCACGCGCGGTTCAATAATCATTCCCACCCCATTCCGGATCGTTGCAATATCCCCATGCGCCGGCTGCGGACCTCCCTCAGCAGGCGAAGAGAGGCGAAATCAGGCGTCAAGCCGCCTGAACACCAGCGTGGCATTGGTGCCGCCGAAGCCGAACGAGTTCGACAGCACGGTCGTGAGCTTGGCGTTGTCGATCCGCTTGCGCACGATCGGCATGTCGGCGAACACGGGATCGAGCTCGGTGATATGCGCGCTCTCGCAGACGAAGCCGTTGTTCAGCATCAAGAGCGAGTAGATCGCTTCCTGCACGCCGGTGGCGCCGAGCGAATGGCCGGTCAGCGCCTTGGTCGCCGAGATCGGCGGGCACTTGTCGCCGGTGCCGAACACCTTGCGGATCGCCTCGATCTCCGGCGGATCGCCGGCCGGCGTCGAGGTGGCGTGCGGGTTGATGTAGTCGACCGGCGTGTCCACCGTCGACATCGCCATGCGCATGCAGCGCTCGGCACCCTCGCCCGACGGCGCCACCATGTCGTATCCATCCGAGGTCGCACCGTAGCCGACGACCTCGCCGTAGATCCGCGCGCCGCGCGCCTTGGCGTGCTCGAGCTCTTCCAGCACCACGACGCCGGCGCCGCCGGCGATCACGAAGCCGTCGCGGCTGATATCGTAGGGACGTGAGGCGGTGGCCGGCGTGTCGTTGTATTTCGAGGACATCGCGCCCATGGCGTCGAACAGCACCGACAGCGTCCAGTCGAGCTCCTCGCAGCCGCCGGCGAAGATGACGTCCTGCTTGCCGATCTGGATCGTCTCATAGGCGTTGCCGATGCAGTGGTTCGACGTCGCGCAGGCCGAGGAGATCGAGTAGTTCACGCCCTTGATCTTGAACCAGGTCGCGAGCGTCGCCGATGCGGTCGAGGACATGCCCTTCGGCACCGCAAACGGACCAACGCGCTTCGGGCCCTTGGCGCGCGCGATGTCGGCGGCCTCGACCAGCGTGCGCGTCGACGGTCCGCCGGATCCCATGATGATGCCGGTGCGGATGTTGGAGACCTCGTTCTCCTCGAGGCCGGAATCACGGATCGCCTGCTCCATCGCGACGTGATTCCAGGCAGCACCTTCTGCAAGGAATCGCATCGCACGGCGATCGATCACCTCGGCGGGATTGAGTGTCGGCGCACCGTGCACTTGCGACCGGAAGCCAAGCTCGGCGGCCTTCTCTGCGCGTGAAATGCCCGACTTCGCCTCATAGAGGCTCGCAAGCACTTCCTGGGTGTTGTTACCGATGGACGAGACGATACCCATCCCCGTGATGACAACCCGCCTCATGTTCGCCTCGCCCTGCCTTTATGTTGCCGCATGATGATCCTGCTCAAGACGGCGCCGTGCCCTGCTTGAACAAACCGACCTTCAAGTCCTTGGCGCGATAGATAATCTCGTCGTCCATGGAAAGCCACCCGTCGGCAATTCCGAGCACGAGCTTTGACCGCATCACGCGCTTGATATCGATGTTGTACACAACCTTGCGCGCGTGCGGCAGCACCTGTCCGGAGAACTTCAGCTCGCCGAGGCCGAGCGCGCGGCCACGACCTTCGCCACCGATCCAGCCAAGGTAAAAGCCGACCATTTGCCACATGGCATCGAGGCCGAGACAGCCCGGCATCACCGGATCGTTCTTGAAATGGCAGCCGAAGAACCAGAGATCCGGCTTCACTTCGAGCTCGGCGCGCACCAGCCCCTTGCCGAACTC
Source organism: Bradyrhizobium sp. WCU1 (assembly GCF_053474805.1). Taxonomy (NCBI): domain Bacteria; kingdom Pseudomonadati; phylum Pseudomonadota; class Alphaproteobacteria; order Hyphomicrobiales; family Nitrobacteraceae; genus Bradyrhizobium; species Bradyrhizobium sp. WCU1. Next base: position 3,450,800 of record NZ_CM130280.1, on the reverse strand, counting down.
GCCGCCGTTCTCCGAGATATCGCTGATGCGATCGAACATCAGCATCGGCGGCAGCGGCAACTGGGCATTGCCGGGACCAAACAGCTCGCCCCGCCCGCAAGCCAGCAAATCCTCGTATTCGTAACCGCCGCGCCGATCCAGCATCCTCTATCCACCTCTGATATCCCGATGAAGCGCTTTTGCTTGGTCGGACCTTAATCTACCCACGGGAACCGGAATAACCTGTCCCGCATCTTGGCGCTACCTGGGTACGCTACCGGCCTGTTATCTCTGCCGAAAGCGCATATGTGGTCCGCGCGCTCTCTAACATAGGGCTAACTGGGCGGCAAAGCGGCATTCCGATGACAAATGGCCGTCATCCAATAGGTTTCTACCGCTGCTTGGATTTGTTCTAGTTGCGAAAAACTTGCATCTGACAGGCATCCTTTTTATATTTATGAGGAATATTGCCTGAGTTGGGTGCATAGAGTGGATATGAACGAGGAAGTACCGGCTGTGAACGATGATGTCGTGCACCCGACCGTCCGTGGCGGCGGGCACCACCCTGCCCTGACCGGCTGTCCGTGGCATGACGTCAACGAGATGTTGCAGTCGGCCGGCCTGCGGCCGACCCGCCAGCGCATGGCGTTGGGTTGGCTGCTGTTCGGCAAGGGCGCGCGCCACCTGACCGCCGAGATGCTGTACGAGGAAGCCACGCTGGCCAAGGTTCCGGTGTCGCTGGCGACCGTGTACAACACGCTCAACCAGCTGACCGATGCCGGCCTGCTGCGCCAGGTCAGTGTCGACGGCACCAAGACCTATTTCGACACCAACGTGTCGACGCATCACCACTTCTATCTCGAGCATAACCACGAGCTGGTCGACATTCCCGACCCGAACCTCGTGCTGTCGAAGATGCCCGACGTGCCGGAAGGCTACGAGATTTCCCGCGTCGACATGGTGGTGCGGCTGCGCAAGAAGCGCTGACCCGATCTATTACGGATTAAGACGTGATGGCCGGGCTCGTCCCGGCCATTGTCGTTTCAGGACTGCCTCAGTCCACTTTCTCATCGGCGTAGACGCCCCACAGGCGCTGCTGCTCAATCCAGCCGTCGAACCCGCTGCCGGTGACCCGGCACCAGTTGTTGGCGCATTTCTTGACCTGCGCGACGACGCCGGCCTGCAGGCGCGCCGCGATGGCGCTGGTGGCATCGGGACGATCGTACAGCGAGGCCAGGTCGTCCTTGTTCTTCATTGTGACGACCGCGGTGCGGCGGCCGGACAGCAGCGAGTGATAGACCCAGCCTTCCGCTCCTTCCGAATCGCGCACCCGGCGCCAGTTCTCGAACTCGGCGGTGATTTCGACCGGCAGCCCCGAACGCGTGTAGACCCAGGCGACGTCGTTGTCCTTGGTCGGGCCGGCGCGGACGTTCACGTGATCGGATTTCAGGCTGACATAGCGCGGGATCGGCAGGCCGCTGGTGGTCGGGCTCAAATCCTTGGCGGAATGTCCGGGGCTGACCGACGCACTCAGCACGCTCCCGACCAGCGCCACCAATGAACCGAAACGCCACACCATCAACTCGTCTCCTGCCGAGATGCCCAACCCGCATTCGGCGAGCTGCAACTCAAATCCAGACCCGCGCCCGCAGGCCCTGCGCCATTCGTTCCGGCATTCGAGGATCCGAGGGGTTCTTGTCTTGGCCCGGCCTTCTGCTAGAGAGGACGGAACGCCAAAGCGCCAGAACACCCGAATTTCCCCCGACGAAAGCTGGGGCAAGTATCGGGGAACCCTAGGAAACGCGAAGGAAACGCCGGGACTGCGCGGCTATCAGCAGTGTCGAACAACCGGGTTAATGAGGCCTCAACGGCTCGGTTTTTGGCGAGCCGTGCGCCTCATGAAAGCAGGACATGTCGGTGAAGAAAAAGCCACTCGTCGTCGTCACCCGCAAGCTGCCGGACTCGATCGAGACCCGGATGCGCGAGCTGTTCGACGCCAGACTGAATCTCGACGACACGCCGATGACGCCGGAACAGATCGCGGAAGCGGCAAGGACCGCCGACGTGCTGGTGCCGACCGTGACCGACATGATCCGCGAGGACGTGATCAACCAGCCCGACTGCAGGCTGAAGATGATCGCCAATTTCGGCAATGGCGTCGACAATATCGACGTCGCGGCCGCGCATGCCCGCGGCATCACCGTGACCAACACGCCGAAGGTGCTGACCGAGGACACCGCCGACATGACGATGGCGCTGATCCTCGCGGTGCCGCGACGGATGATCGAGGGTGCCTCGATCCTGACCGAGGGCAAGCAGCACTGGGCCGGCTGGTCGCCGACCTGGATGCTCGGCCACCGCATCGGGGGAAAAAGGCTCGGCATCATCGGCATGGGCCGCATCGGCCAGGCGGTGGCGCGCCGCGCCCGTGCCTTCGGCCTGCAGATCCACTATCACAACCGCCGCCCGGTGGCGCCCATGATCGCCGACGAGCTCGGGGCGACCTATTGGGAAAGCCTCGACCAGATGCTGGCGCGGATGGACATCATCTCGGTGAACTGCCCGCACACGCCGGCGACTTATCATCTGCTCTCGGCGCGGCGGCTCAAGCTGATCCGCAAAGAGGCCTATATCGTCAACACCGCGCGCGGCGAGGTGATCGACGAGGACACGCTGATCAAGCTGATCGAAGCCGGCGATGTCGGCGGCGCCGGCCTCGACGTCTACGAGCACGAGCCCGCGGTGAACCCGAAGCTGGTGCGGCTCGCCAGGGCCGGCAAGGTGACCCTGCTGCCGCACATGGGCTCGGCCACCATCGAAGGCCGCGTCGAGATGGGCGAAAAGGTGATCATCAACATCCGGACCTTCCTCGACGCCCACAAGCCGCCGGACCGCGTGCTGCCCAGCATGCTGTAGGGGAACCTGCAGCCGGGATGGAGCTGCCAGCAAAATATCGAAAACAACCCCATGCAAAGCAGCCGGTGCGGCCGGCCAGGCAACTCGGCACGCCCGGCAAAGGTAGCGGGTGAAGTCACGGCGACTGCCGGGCACGCTGGAATCACGCATTCAGTGTCGTCCCGGCCTAGTGCGCAATTGCGCACGGGGGCCGGGACGACGGTGTGGATCTAGCTCGACTTCCTCGTCTTCCGCCTCGCCTGCTTACGCCAGTCGGCGACGAACGACACGAAGGCGGCGAGCGCGGGCCGCGGCTGGCGGCGGCTCGGATAATAGAGGAACGGGCCGTCGAACGGCGGGCACCAGTCGTCGAGCACGCTGACCAGCGCGCCGGACTTGACGCCGTAGCGGACATAGCCCTCGAATGTCGCCCAATAGCCGACGCCGTCATGGACCGCACGCAGCGCGAGGCCGAGATGGGTCGCGATCAGCTTGGCCGGCGGCGAAATCTTCACCACGCGACCGTTCTTCTCGAACTCCCAATCGAATATCACGCCGTTGCTGAAGCGGGTGCGGATGCAGGCATGCGCCAGCAGATCCTTCGGATGCATCGGCCGGCCATGCTTTGCCACATAGTCACGCGACGCCACGACCGCGTAGCGCTGCGGCGCGCCGAGCGGGACCGCGACCATATCCTGCGCCAGATGCTCGCCATAGCGCACGCCTGCGTCGAAGCCCTGCGCGACGATGTCGACGAACGCGCTCTCGGCCACGAGGTCAAGGTCGACCTTCGGATATCTGGCGAGGAACGGCGCGATCATCGGCGCCAGCACGAGATCGACCGCAGGCGGCGGCGCGTTGATGCGCAGGCGCCCGGACGGCTCCGCGCGCAAGCCACGCACCTCCGTGATCGCATCGCCAACATCGGCGATCGCCGGCGCGACACGGGCGAGCAACAGTTCGCCGGCCTCGGTCAGCGCGACGCTGCGGGTGGTGCGGTTCATCAGGCGGACGCCGAGCCGCTCCTCCATGTCGCGCAGCCGCTGGCTGAGGCTCGAGACCGAGACGCGGCTCTCCAGCGCGGCGCGCCGGAAGTTGCGGGTGCGTGCCACCGCCACGAAGGCGTCGAGGTCGCGAAGATCGAAATCCTGCATTGTTCGGTATAGTGAACAACCCATTCTTGATTGTCCAGAGCATCCCGAACAGCTCGGCCTCGGCTGCATGGGCGTGTCGGACTTCTACGACCCCGCCGACCGCAGCGAGAGCATCGCCACCATCCATGCCGCGCTCGCCGACGCATTTCCGCCCGGCGCCGCCGCCGGCGGACGCTATCCGGAGGAGCATCTGCGGCACATGGACAGCGAGAAGTCCGCGACAGCGTCCTGATGAACTCTACCGATGCCCGCTCAGGTCGGTGATGCCAGGCGCATCACCATTGAGCGGGTTCTGCGGGTCGCGCGCGTAGCGCAGGGTCTCGAACCGCATCGCGCGCGCATCCACCATCAGCAGGCGGCCGACCAGGCCCTCGCCGAAGCCGACGATCTCGCGGATCGCTTCCAGCGCCATCATCGAGCCCATGAGCCCGGCCAGCGCGCCCATCACGCCGGCCTCGGCGCAGGCCGGCACCGTGCCGGGCGGCGGCGCCTCCGGGAACAGGCAGCGATAGGTCGGATTGAATACGCCGTCCGCATTCTTCTCGTGGGCGCGGATCGTGGTCAGCGAGCCGTCGAACTGGCCCAGCGCCGCTGTTATCAGCGGCCGCTTCGCCAGGAAGCAGGCATCGGCGACGAGATAGCGGGTCTCGAAATTATCGGAGCCTTCGAGCACGAGATCGTAGTTTGAAATCAGCGCCATCGCATTGTAGGCGGTGAGCCGCATCGGATGCGCCTCGAACGTCACGTGCGGATTGAGCGCGTGAATCTGCGCCGCCGCGCTGTCGACCTTGCGCTTGCCGATGTCGGACGTCGTATGGATGATCTGGCGCTGCAAATTGGATAGCGACACGACATCGTCGTCGATCACGCCGAGACGGCCGACGCCGGCGGCGGCGAGATACATCAGCACCGGCGCGCCGAGGCCGCCGGCGCCGATCACCAGCACAGAGGCCTGCTTCAGCGCATTCTGGCCGGGGCCACCCACCTCCCGCAGCACGATGTGGCGGGCATAGCGTTCGAGCTCGTCGGCACTCAGCATCTTGATGTCCTGCGCGCTGTTCCCTGAACCGGAGCGCGGTTGTTGCCGACCAAGCAGATGTGCTTAATTGCGTCGACGTCAATGGTATCAGTCATTTCCCCCGGATTTGTCATGAGATCGGTGCTTTCGGCAACGTTGATGTTCGCAACCATCGGTGCGGCGCACGCCCAGATGACGCCGCCGTCGACCGCGGGGGCCAAGCCGAAGATCGTGACGACGGTGCCGGTTCGCCCCGCGTTGCAGAAGCCGGAGGATACCGCGGGCGCGATGGCGCAGGCCGAGCGGCTGGCGCTGCAATCCGACCTTGCCTGGGTCGGCGAATATAACGGCGCGATTACCGGCGACGTCAGCGAGCGCATGGTCAATGCGATCAAGGAATTCCAGAAGAACCGCGGCGGCAAGCCGACCGGCGTGCTGAACCCGCAGGAGCGCGGCGTGCTCGCCGACACCGCGCGGCGGAAGCAGGAGAGCGTCGGCTGGCGGATCGTCACCGAGCCCGCCACCGGGGCGCGGCTCGGCATTCCGACAAAACTGGTGCCGCAGCTCACCAGCGATGCCTCCGGCGCCAAATGGACCTCGCCGACCGGCACCGTCCAGGTGCTGCTGACCCGGCGCAAGGAAGCCAGTCCGACGACCGCCAAGCTTGCCGAGCAGGAAAAGAAGGAGCCGGCCGGCCGCACCATCGACTACACCGTGGTGAAGCCGGATTTCTTCGTGCTGTCGGGCATGCAGGGGCTGAAGAAGTTCTATTTGCGCGGCACCTTGAAGGGCGACGAGGTCCGCATCCTCACCATCCTCTATGACCAGGCGACGCAGACCACGGTCGAACCGGTGGTGATCGCGATGTCGAGCGCCTTCAACGCGTTTCCGTCCACCGTGCAGGCCGGCCCGCCGCCGCGCAAGACCGTGGAATACAGCACCGGCGTCGTGGTCAGCGACGACGGCACCATTGTCGCCGATCGCGTGGCGACCGGCGATTGCCTCGCGCTGACGATCCCGGGTTACGGCAATGCCGACCGGGTCGCAGAAGACAAGGACCACGAGCTCGCATTGCTGCGGATCTACGGCGCGCGCGGGCTGAAGCCGCTCAACATCGCGGGCCAGGCGACGCAGACCGCGCTCGACATCACCGGCATCGTCGATCCGCAGAGCCAGGGCGGCGGCGCCGCGGCGAGCAGCGTCAAGGCTGCGGTGGCGCAACTCGGCGGCGGCGATGCCACGCTGTCGCCGGCACCTGCGATCGGGTTCTCCGGCGCCGCGGCGCAGGACGGTGGCGGCAAGTTCGCCGGCATCGCATTGCTGAAACCTGTCATCGTTGCCGGCCCGGCAAACGCAGCGCCGCCGGCGCAGGCCACGCTGGTGCCGGCCGACACGGTACGCAATTTCCTGAAGGCGCACGGCATCAACGCGGCGGGGGAATCGGCGGACGCCAAGGCCGCCGTGGTGCGTGTGATCTGCGTCAGGAAGTAATTCATCGCGCGCGCATGCGGGTGATCGGATATTGCAAGGCTCCTTTGATTCAGCCACGGCTCTTCCCACACGTCGTCCTGGCGAAAGCCAGGACCCATAGCCACCGCACTCGGCGATGAAACCGGATCGCGGCCCCAGCGCGGCACAACATTGAGGTTTGGGGTAATGGGTCCCGGCCTTCGCCGGGACGACGTTGAGGATGGCGCTCGCTTCAATCTGCCAAACAGCCTAGTCGGCGTTACCGCAGCATGAACCGCACGCCTGCGCGGGCAAGACCACCGGCGATGCCGACCGGCGTGCCGTCGGCGCGCCAGCAGGCTGCACCCGACATGGTGCCGTCGGCGTGGAACTGGATCGCGTTCATGCCGCCGGCAACGGTCGGCACGACTTGCACCTTGTGGCCTTTCGCCGATAGCGCCGTACGCACGGCCTCCGGCACTGCCTGCTCGACTTCCAGCGCATTGCCCTCGGTCCAGACCCGCGGCGCCTCGACCGCTTCCTGCAGGCTCATGCCGTGGTCGATCAGATTGATCAGCGCCTGCATCGCGCTCGGGAAGATGCGCTTTCCGCCGGGCAGGCCGAGCGCGTAAACCAGTTTGTTGTCGCGCAGCGCCATCATCGGCGACATCGACGTGGTGACGCGCTTGCCTGCCGCGAGCGACAGCGCGTGCCCCGGCCGCGGATCGAACAGGTTCATGTAATTGTTCGGCACGGTGCCGAGGCCCGGGATCAGGATCTTGGCCCCAAACAGATTGTTGATGGTCTGGGTGGTCGCGACCACATTGCCAAACGCATCCGCCGCGGTCATGTGCGTGGTGTGCGCGCTTTCAAGCTGCGTGACGCCGGCACCCCACGCCTGTGCGCGGTCCGGATCGATGGCGCGGCGGCGCTCCTCGGCATAGGCCTTCGAGGTCAGCTGCTCCACCGGGACGTTGATATAGGCGGGATCGCCGCTCGCGGCTTCACGATCGGCAAAAGCGATCTTCAGCACTTCGGCGAGATAATGGATCGTCTCCGTCGTGCCAAAGCCGAGGCGGGCGATGTCGTAGCCTTCGAGGATGTTGAGCATCTCCGTGATATGCACGCCTGACGCTGCCGGCGGCGGCGGCCCGAGGATTTCCCAGCCGCGATAGTCGCAGCGGATCGGCTGCCGCTCGACGGTCTTGTAGGTCGCGAGATCCTCCTGCGCGATGAAGCCGCCATTCTTCTTCATGTAGTCGACCAGGATGTCGCCGAGCGGCCCCTGGTAGAGCGCGTTGTCGCCGTGATCGGCGATGTATTTCAGCGTCTCGGCATATTCCGCCTGCACCACGCGCTCGCCAGGCTTCAGCGGCGTGCCGTTGGGCAGATAGATCGCCGAGATCGGCTTGTCCTTCAGCATCTCCGCGGCGCCGTCGGTGATGCATTCGTGCAGATAAGGCGTCGCCGCATAGCCGCGCGCGGCATGCTTGATCGCCGGCTGCATCACGTCGGCGAGACTCATGGTGCCGAACCGGCGCAGCGTTTCGCACCACGCCTTCAGCGAGCCCGGCACCGCGACCGCCTTCGGCCCGTTCAGATTCTCGTTGCCGACCGTGTCGAACACGTCATGCGCCGAACCGGGCTTCGAGGTGTAGGTATCCGGCTTTACCGCCTGCGGCACCGTGCTCTGGCCGTCGATGAAGCGATGGCTGCCGTCGGCGAGGCGGATATGCGCCATGCCGCCGCCGATGATGCCGACCATCATCGGCTCGACCACGGTCAGCGTGAACAGAGTGGCGATCGCCGCATCGATCGCATTGCCGCCGGCCGCCAGCATCTCGGCGCCGGCGCTCGATGCCAGCGGGTGATTGCTCACCACCATGCCGCGGCTGGAGGTCGCCGGCTGCTTCTCGCACTGGAAGGTGGTCGCGGCGCGATCGCGCCAATTGCCGTTCATCATCCGCACTCCCTTGTTGTTATTTTTGGCACTTCGGGCACCAGAACGTCGAACGGCCGTTCTGGGTGAAGCGCCGGACGATGCCCTCGCAGCCCGAGGTGCGGCAGGTCTCGCCCTCGCGGTCGTAGACCTGAAACGAATGCTGGAAATAACCGAGATCGCCGTTGGTCAGGCGATGGTCGCTGATCGAGGAGCCGCCGGCCTTGATCGCCTGGTTGAGCACCGAATGGATCGCGTCGACCAGCCGCTTGGCATGATCGGTGGGCTCGGCCTTTTTGGTCGCGAGCGTGGCGGCCAATCGCCGCGGCGACAGATGCGAGCGAAACAGCGCCTCGCAGACATAGATGTTGCCAAGTCCCGCCACCACGCGCTGATCGAGCAGCGCGACCTTCAGGCTGGTCTTCTTGTTGTGGCAGGAACGCGCCAGCATCGCGGCGTCGAATTCGTTGCCGAGCGGCTCGGGCCCGAGCCCCTTCAGCAGCGGTTCATCCTCGATGGCGTTGCGGGCGATGATCTTCATGTAGCCGAAGCGCCTGGGATCATTGAACACGACGGCCGCGCCCGAGGACATGTGGAACACGACATGATCATGCGCACGGTCGTCGCTGCGCGGATGATGGAATTGCCCCGGCGTCGCCGCGCCTTCCTGCTTCAGCACGCGGAATGAGCCCGACATGCCCAGATGCATCAGCAGCACGTCGCCGGAGTTGAGGTCCGCCATCAGATATTTGGCGCGGCGGCCGAGCCCGGTGATGGTCTGGCCCTCGAGCCGGGCGATAAAGTCTTTTTGAAACGGAAACCGCAGATCCTTGCGGCGGGCCTCGGCCTTGAGGATTTTGGAGCCTTCCATGGCCGGTTGCAGGCCGCGGCGGACGGTCTCGACTTCGGGTAATTCCGGCATGGCAGGCATTCACCTTTTGGGACTGACGTGATAGCGCCATTGCGGCCGCCGCGCTATGGTTTGGCTGGAGCGATTTCGAGCGAAGCGGGCACCGGTTCGCGTGAAGAAAACGCGACCGAAAAGGTAAGAGTTCTGAGTGATGGATCGGCCGGAGCAGACCACCCATTTCGGCTTCAGGGACGTGCCCCTGGGCGAGAAACAGACGCTGGTGAACGAGGTGTTTCACAGCGTCGCGTCGCGCTATGACCTGATGAACGATCTGATGTCGGGCGGCCTGCACCGGGCCTGGAAGGACGTCATGATCACGACGCTCGATCCGCCGAAGGGCGACCGGCCGTTCGCGCTGCTCGACGTCGCCGGCGGTACCGGCGACATCTCGTTCCGGGCCGCCAAGGCCGCGGGCACCGGCTTCCATGCCACCGTCTGCGACATCAACACCGAGATGCTCGCGGTCGGCCGCGAGCGCGCCGCCAGGCAGCACCTCGACGACCGCGTGTCGTTCGTCGAGGGCAATGCCGAGACATTGGCTTTCGCCGACCGTTCGTTCGACGCCTACACCATCGCGTTCGGCATCCGCAACGTGCCGCAGATCGAGCTGGCGCTGCGCGAGGCCTATCGGGTGCTCAAGCCGGGCAGCCGCTTCCTGTGCCTGGAATTCTCCACCGTCGACGTGCCCGGTCTCGACAAGATCTACGACCTGTTTTCCTTCAAGGTGATCCCGCCGCTCGGCCGCGCCGTCACCGGCGATGCCGAGTCCTATCAATATCTCGTCGAGTCGATCCGCAAATTCCCGCGGCCGAACGCCTTCGCCGAGATGATCAGCGCCGCCGGCTTTGCCCGCGTGAAATGGCAGAGCCTCTCCGGCGGCATCGTGGCGCTGCATTCGGGCTGGCGTTTGTGATCTCTGCACTGACCCACATCGCGCGCCTCGCCCGCGCCGGTTTCGTATTTGCGCGCGAAGGCGTGTTCGGCGTCGTCGATCCCGTGCTGGTGCCGCCGCCGGGACAGCTCGCGCTGAAAATGGCGCGACTGATCGAGCGCCGCTCGGCCAAGTCAGGCCCGCGGCTGTCGCGCGCGCTGACCCGGCTCGGGCCCGCCTATCTCAAGCTCGGGCAATTCCTCGCGACCCGTCCCGACGTGGTCGGCGTCGCGATGGCGCGCGATCTCGAAAGCCTGCAGGACCGGCTGCCGCCGTTCGCACAGCAGGAAGCCGAAGCCGTCATCGCGCAATCGCTGGAACGGCCGCTGGCGCAAGCCTTCGTGCACCTCGGTCCCGCGGTTGCCGCGGCCTCGATCGCGCAGGTGCATCGCGCCGAGGTCGAGCGCGACGGCAGGCGGCAGCAGGTAGCGGTCAAGGTGCTCCGGCCCAACGTCGCCGCGCGCTTCCGCCGCGACCTCAGCGACTTCTTCTTCGTCGCACACAAGGCCGAGGCGCATTCCGCCGAAGCGCGGCGCTTAAGGCTGATCGAAGTCATCAACACGATGTCGCGCTCGGTCGCGATGGAAATGGACCTGCGGTTAGAGGCGGCCGCGCTGTCCGAGATGGCCGAGAACACGCGCGACGATCCGGATTTCCGCGTGCCCACGGTGGATTGGGATCGCACCGCGCACAGCGTGCTGACGATGGAATGGATCGACGGCATCGCGCTGAACGATCACGCCCGCCTGGCGCAGGCCCAGGTCGACCTGCCCGATCTCGGCCGCAAGGTGATCCAGAGCTTCCTGCGCCACGCGCTGCGCGACGGCTTCTTCCATGCCGACATGCATCCGGGCAATCTGTTCCTCGACGACGCCGGCCGCCTCGTTGCGGTGGATTTCGGCATCATGGGACGGCTCGGGCTGAAGGAGCGGCGCTTCCTGGCCGAGATCCTGCTCGGCTTCATCACCCGCGACTATCGCCGCGTCGCCGAGGTGCATTTCGAGGCCGGCTATGTGCCGGGCCACCATTCGGTGGAGAATTTCGCGCAAGCGATCCGCGCCATCGGCGAGCCGATCCACAACCGCACCGCCGAGGAAATCTCGATGGCGAAGCTGCTTTCGCTTCTGCTCGAGGTCACCGGCCTGTTCGACATGCAGACGCGGCCCGAACTGATCCTGCTGCAGAAGACCATGGTGGTGGTCGAGGGTGTGGCGCGCGGCTTCGACCCCAAGCTCGACATCTGGAAGATCGCCGACCCCGTGGTGCGCGAATGGATCACGCACAATCTCGGCCCGGCCGGCCGGATCCAGGGCGCGCTCTCGGGCGCGGGCGAGCTCGGCCGCGTGCTCGCCAATTTGCCGTCGATCGCCAGCCGCGCCGTGACGGTGCTGGAGCAGCTCGAGACCATGACCCGGGAGGGCCACATGCTGTCATCGGACTCGATCGACGAAATGGCCCGCGCCGAGGCCAAGAAGGCACGCATCCAGACCGTCGGCCTCTGGGTCATTGCCGCAGCGCTGATCGGAATCTTCTTCGCCATCCGCGCGCATTGATTGCAATGCATGCATCGTGTGATAGCATCGCTATCATTGCTTGAGCATGATGCCCGGGGCACGCCATGGCCAGCCTGACCATCCGTAAACTCGACGACACGCTGAAGGCCTATCTGCGGCTGCGCTCCGCCAAGAACGGGCGCTCGGTCGAGGAGGAGGTCCGGGTGATCCTCCGGGAACTCGCAGAAGGCGGTGCGGAGCCCGCCGGGGCGCCCAGTGCCGGTTCCCAGACGCCTGCAGCTCAGGCACCACGGGCCGCCAGCGTGGCCGGCGAGCCCAGGGTGACCCTGATCATCGGCGGCGGAATCGCGGCCTACAAGGCGCTGGATCTGATCCGGCGGCTCAAGGAGCGGCACATCCAGGTCCGCTGCGTGCTGACCAAGGCGGCCCAGCAGTTCGTGACCCCGCTGGCCGCCAGCGCGCTGTCGCATGAGCGCGTCTACACCGACCTGTTCGACGCCGAGAGCGAGTTCGACGCCGGCCATATCCGGCTGGCGCGCGACTGCGACCTGATCGTGGTGGCGCCGGCCACCGCCGATTTGATGGCCAAGATGGCGCAGGGCCACGCCGACGATCTCGCCACCGCGACCCTGCTGGCGGCCAACCGGCCGATCCTGCTGGCGCCGGCGATGAACCCGCTGATGTGGAACAACCCCGCCACCCGCCGCAACGTGCTGCAGCTCCGCCGCGACGGCGTTCATACGATCGGCCCCAATGCCGGCGAGATGGCGGAGGCCGGCGAGGCCGGGGTCGGGCGGATGGCCGAGCCTGTCGAGATCGCCGCCGCCGCCGACCGCATGCTGCGCCCGCCGCAGCCGCGCCCGCTCGCCGGCAAGCGCGTACTGATCACCGCCGGGCCGACCCATGAGGCGATCGACCCGGTCCGCTACATCGCCAACCGTTCGTCCGGCAAGCAGGGCTTTGCGATCGCCGCCGCGGCGCGTGCCGCGGGCGCCGAGGTCGTGCTGGTGACCGGTCCGGTCGAGCTCGACGACCCGCAGGGTATCGCCGTGATGCGCGTGGAATCCGCGCGCGACATGCTGCACCGGGTCGAGGCCGCGCTGCCGGTCGACGTCGCGATCTTCGCCGCCGCGGTCGCCGACTGGCGGGTCGCCAGCGAAGGCAGCCAGAAGCTGAAGAAGACCGCGGCCGGCATGCCGCCGCTGCAGCTGGTCGAGAACCCCGACATCCTCGCGACGATTGCGAAGCTGAAGGAGAAGCGGCCGCCGCTGGTGATCGGCTTTGCCGCCGAGACCGAGCACCTGATCGAGAACGCCAAGGCCAAATTCGCGCGCAAGGGCTGCGACTGGATCGTCGCCAACGACGTCTCGCCGGCGACCGGTGTGATGGGCGGCGACCGCAACACCGTCCACCTGCTGTCGCGCGAGGGCAAGGAGGTCACCGTCGACTCCTGGCCGGTGATGACCAAGGAAGAAGTCGCGACCGCGCTGGTGTCGCGGATCGCAAGAGAAGTAGGAACCGGATCGTGAGCGCCACCATCAAGGTCGAAGTCCACCAATTGCCGCACGGCGCGGACCTCCTGCTGCCGATCTATCAGACCGACGGCGCAGCCGGGCTCGACCTCCTGGCCGCGGTGCCGCGGTCGGCGCCGCTGCTGCTGCTGCCGGGCCGCTACGAGATGGTTCCGACCGGGCTGACGATCGCGCTGCCCCCGGGCTATGAGGCGCAAATCCGGCCGCGCTCCGGCCTTGCCGCCAAATACGGCGTCACGGTGCTGAATTCGCCCGGCACGGTCGACGCCGATTATCGTGGCGAGATCAACGTGCTGCTGATCAATCACGGCGAGCAGGTGTTTTCGATCCGGCGCGGCGAGCGCATCGCGCAGATGGTGATCGCGCCGGTGACGAGGGCCGAGCTGGTTCCGGTCGACGTGCTGTCGTCGACCGAGCGCGGCAGCGGCGGCTTCGGCTCGACCGGCCGTTAAGCACGCGAACTGTGCGGAGATCACGCTTCGCGCGCGCTCCCCGCACGATTACGGAGTCAATTCGCGTAAAAATCCACACCAGCCGGCCGCATTTTTTCACAGCGGATTCTGCGTTCACGGTCTGGACTCTTACTCGCCGAGTCCCGTTGGGATTATTCTGCTTTGATTCGAGCACGACGGGGGGTCTTCGTCGGGCTGTCTGATCTTGCTTGGGCATGATCCCCGGACAAACGCGAAACGTTTGCCGTAGGGGAACACCGGTCTCCTCGTTTCCGGATCATGCCTTAAGGTTTGTGCGTTCTGGGGCAACATATGTCGGGCGTAGTCGCGGCAATGCGTCGAACCCTGCTGTCATGCACCTCACTGGCGCGCGACGGCATGCTTGGGCTCGCCATGTCGGCATTGCTGCCGGCCCGCAGCTCGTTCGCCGCCGAGGGCCTGGTGGCCCAGGCGATGTCGGAGCATTTCGGTTTCAACCATCAGGAGGTTGCGGTTCTCGCGACCTCGTTCGCGCTGGTCGGCTTCTCCGTCGTCGCCGCGATCCTGTTGATGCGCACCCGCCTGCGCGCGACCCGCAACGAGCAGCAGCTGCAATCCGAGATCACGGACCTGCAGGCGCAATCCGACCGGCTGCGCGCATTGCTGTTCGTCGAGCCGCAGGTCCTGATCTCCTGGGCCGCCGGCGACAACCGGCCGCAGATCTCGGGCGATATCTCGCTGGTGATGTCGCAGGAGGGCTCGCCGCAACGCATCCTCGCCTTCGGAACCTGGCTGCCGCCGGAGCCGGCGCTGCAGATGGACCACGCGGTCGACGCGTTGCGCGACAAGGGCGAGGCGTTCCTGCTCAACCTCTCGACCTCGGCCGGCCGCGCCATCGAGGCGATGGGCCGCGCGATCGGCGGCCAGGCCATCGTGCGGATCCGCGAGCTCGGCGGCCTGCGCCGCGAGCTTGCCGAATCCAACCTGCGCTACAAGACGCTGCAGGAGGAGACCGAGCTGCTGCGCGATTTCGCCGCCGCCGCGCCGTGGCCGATCTGGGCCAAGAGCCTCGAGGGCAATCTGCGCTATGCCAACGCCGCCTATGTCCGCGCGACCGAGGGCAAGAGCGTGTCGGACGCGTTGCAGCGCAATCTCGAGCTGCTCGAAAGCGACCAGCGCAGCGAACTGACGCGCGCGCTCAATGACAATGCGAGCTATGCCGCGCGGCTGCCGATCGTGGTCAGCGGCGAGCGGCGGATCTACGACGTCCAGGCGCTGAAGCTCTCCGGCGGCAGCGCCGGGATCGCGATCGACGCCAGCGAGGCGGCGGCGTTGCGCGCGGCGATCGCGCGGATGGTCGAAGCGCACCGCCGCACCCTCGACCAATTGTCCTCCGGCGTCGCGGTGTTCGATGCCGACCGGCGGCTCACTTTCTACAACGAATCCTATCGGCGGCTGTGGGGCCTCGACCAGGCCTTCCTCGACAGCAACCCCGACGATTCCAGTGTCCTCGATCGCCTGCGCGCCAACCGCAAGCTGCCCGAGCAGCCGGACTTCCGGGCCTGGAAGGCCAAGCTGCACGAGGCCTATCGCGCGGTCGAATCCGAGACCTACACCTGGTTCCTGCCCGACGGCCGCGCCATCAGCGTCGTCACCACGCCGAACCTCGAAGGCGGCGTCACCTACCTGTTCGACAACGTCACCGAGAGCCTCGACCTCGCGCGCCGCTACGACCGCCTGACGAGGGTGCAGCGCGAGACCCTCGACAATCTCGGCGAAGCGGTCGCGGTGTTCGGCAGCAACGGCCGCGCCGAATTGTTCAATCCGCCGTTCGCCAAGATGTGGAAGCTGCCGGCCGATGCGCTGCAGGGCGAACCGCATATCGAGCAGGTGGAAGCGCTGTGCCGGCCGCTGTTCGACGACGCCCTGACCTGGCGGACGCTGCGCGAGCAGATCACCGCGATCGAGAACCGCGCCCAGGTCGCGCTGAAGCTCGAGCGCAAGGATGGCAGCGTGCTGAACTGCATGACCATCCCGCTGCCCGACGGCAAGACCCTGCTCGCCTTCCAGGACATCACCGACACCGAGAATGTCGAGCGGGCGCTGCGCGAACGCAACGAGGCGCTGGAAACCGCCGACCAGATGAAGGTGGATTTCGTCCACCACGTCTCCTACGAGCTGCGCGCGCCGCTCACCACGATCATCGGCTTCGCGCATTTCCTCAGCGATCCCTCGACCGGACCGCTGACGCCGAAGCAGGCCGAGTATCTCGACTACGTCACCAAATCGACCAACGCGCTACTGGCGCTGACCAACAACATCCTCGATCTCGCCACCATCGACGCCGGCGCGATGAAGCTCGAGCTCGGCCCGGTCAATATCGGCCAGGCGATCGAGGCCGCCGCCGAAGGCATCCAGGATCGCCTCGCCACCGACCGCATCACGCTGAAGGTCGATATCGAGCCCAACATCGGCGCCTTCGTCGGCGACGAGCGGCGCGTGGTGCAGGTGCTGTACAATCTGCTCGCCAACGCCGTCGGCTTCTCGCCGCATGACGCCACCGTCACCATCAGCGCGCACCGCACCGCGCACAGCGTAGTGTTCGCGGTGACCGACGCCGGTCCCGGCATTCCAGCCGAGATGCGCGACAAGGTGTTCAACTGGTTCGAGAGCCATTCGCACGGCTCGCGGCATCGTGGCGCCGGGCTCGGCCTGTCGCTGGTCCGCTCCTTCGTCGAGCTGCATGGCGGCAGGGTCCGCGTCGATTCGACCGTCGGC
The DNA here is from genome assembly GCF_053474805.1 of Bradyrhizobium sp. WCU1. Taxonomy (NCBI): domain Bacteria; kingdom Pseudomonadati; phylum Pseudomonadota; class Alphaproteobacteria; order Hyphomicrobiales; family Nitrobacteraceae; genus Bradyrhizobium; species Bradyrhizobium sp. WCU1. Next base: position 3,434,270 of record NZ_CM130280.1, on the reverse strand, counting down.
CGCGGCACGACCGTGACCTGCGACTTCCCGATCGACCAGACCGCACATCGCAACGCCGCGGAATGACGGCGACCTCGACATTCTCGGTGGCGCTCGCGAACGAAACCGCGACGGCCGAGTTGATGGCGGACCTCGCGCTCCTGATCGGCGCCGGCGACGTCATCACGCTGTCGGGCGACCTCGGCGCCGGCAAGACCGCGGCCGCCCGCGCCCTGATCCGCTACCTCGCCGCCGACGATACGCTGGAAGTGCCGAGCCCGACCTTCACGCTGGCGCAGAGCTACGAGCTGCCGTCGTTCCCACTGGTTCATGCCGATCTCTACCGCATCAATGATGCGAGCGAGCTCGAGGAGATCGGGCTGGCGCCGCTGCCCGACGACATCGTGGTGCTGATCGAGTGGCCGGAGCGCGCGCCGGACGCGATGCCCGCTGATCGCATCGACATCGCACTCAGCCACCGCCCGGCGCTCGGATCGGCCGCGCGCGCCGCCGAGATCACCGGCTACGGCAAGGCCGCGGCCAAGGTCGCGCGGCTCAATGAGCTGCGCCGATTCCTCGAGCGCGCAGGCTTCCTCAGCGCGCGGCGCGAGCGCATGCCGGGCGACGCCTCGACGCGCTCCTACGCGCGGCTGCGCAACGACGACGGCAGCGTCATCCTGATGAACTCGCCGCGCCGCCCCGACGGCCCGGCGATCTACAACGGCCGGCCCTACAGTGCAGCGGTGCATCTCGCCGAAGACGTCCGGCCGTTCGTTGCGATCGGCAACGGCCTGCGCAAGCACGGCTTCTCCGCGCCTGCGATCCGGCACGCCGATCTGGAATCCGGCTTTCTGATCACCGAGGATCTCGGCGGCGAAGGCGTGATCGAGGGCGATCCGCCGCGCCCGATCGCCGAGCGCTACGAGGCCGCCGTCGACATGCTGGCCGCGTTGCACCGCGAGGCGCTGCCGCGGCAGCTGCCGGTGACACCGGACGAGAGCTACGACATCCCGGTGTTCGACATCGACGCCTGGCTGATCGAGATCGGGCTGATGCTGGAATGGTATCTGCCCGACCGCGGCGTGCAGCCGAGCGAGGAGCTGCGCACCGATTTCCTCGGGATGTGGCGTGGCCTGCTGGAAAAGCCCGCCGCGGCGCCGCGGACCTGGGTGATCCGCGACTTCCATTCGCCGAACATCATCTGGCTGGCCGAGCGCACCGGCATCCTGCGCGTCGGCATCATCGACTTCCAGGACGCGCTGCTCGGCCCCGCGGCCTATGACGTGGTGTCGCTGCTGCAGGATGCGCGGATCGACGTGCCCGAGCAGCTCGAACTGTCGCTGTTGACCCGCTACATCAAGGCACGGCGCGCCACCGACGAGAGCTTCGATCCGGCCGGTTTCGCCGAGCTCTATGCGATCATGTCGGCGCAGCGCAACACCCGCCTGCTCGGCACCTTCGCGCGGCTCAACCGCCGCGACGGCAAACCGCAGTATCTCAAGCATCAGCCGCGGATCTGGACCTATCTGGAGCGCTCGCTCGCCCATCCGGCGCTGACGACCTTCCGCATCTGGTACACCGCCAACGTCCCTCCCCCAGTACCTTAGTTTACGGCTTGTTAGCCTTGGGTCCCCTAAGATTGTCGAGGCCGCACCTCATGGCGTGGCCGGATCGGGAGCGGGACCACACGATGGGGACGGAACGTCGCAGGGGCGATCGTGTCACGTTTGAGCGCGGCATAGCCGCGCACATGATGGGCATTGACGGCACCTGGCGGCGCGACTGCACCATGGAAGACGTATCCGAGACGGGCGCCAAGCTGACCGTCGAGGGTTCGGTCGAGGGCCTCGCCCTGAAGGAGTTTTTTCTGCTGCTGTCGTCCACAGGATTGGCCTATCGCCGCTGCGAACTGGCCTGGGTCAACGGCGACCAGATTGGAGTCAACTTCCTCAAACAAGGCGACAAGAAGAAGAAAACTGCCAGACGCGGTGCGCAAGCCGACGTCTAGAGCATGATCCGGAAAATTGGAGACGGCTTTCCGGCAAGATCATGCTCCAACAAAGGCTCGTCGTTAATGCCGTCTTACGGCCGTCATGTCCTATGACTATGGCGTCTGGTTGATGTGCTTGCCGAATCGCCGTGATAGGATCGGCGCCGAGAGATGATGACCGAGAATATCCGGAAAATGCCTGTCACTCCCCACAAGGCTATGGTGCTAGCTGCGGGCCTCGGCGTGCGCATGCGCCCCTTGACCCTCACGATGCCGAAGCCGCTGGTCAGCGTCGCCGGCCAGCCGCTGCTCGACCATGTGCTCGACAAGCTCGCCGGCGCCGGCGTCAGCGAAGCGGTCGTCAACGTGCATTACCTGCCCGACCAGATCATCGAGCACGTCAAGACCCGTAGCCGCCCGCACGTGATCATCTCCGACGAGCGCGACCAGGTGCTCGGCACCGGCGGCGCGGTCGTCAAGGCGCTGCCGCTGCTCGGCGATGCGCCGTTCTTCCATCTCAATGCCGACACGATGTGGATCGACGGCGTGCGCTCCAATCTGGCGCGGCTGGCCGAAACCTTCGATCCGGCGCGGATGGATATCCTGCTGCTGATGGCGCCGACCGCCTCGAGCATCGGCTACAGCGGACGCGGCGACTATTCGATGCTGCCCGATGGCGCGCTGCGCAAGCGGCGGGAAAACCAGGTGGTGCCGTTCGTCTATGCCGGCGCCGCGATCATGTCGCCGGCGCTGTTCGCCGACGCTCCGGCCGGCGAGTTCTCGCTGACCCGGATGTTCGATCGCGCCAACGAGCAGGAGCGCCTGTTCGGCCTCCGCCTCGACGGCGTCTGGATGCATGTCGGGACCCCCGACGCGATCCAGGCCGCGGAAGAAGCCTTCCTGGAAAGCGTCGCTTAGAGTCTGATGAGATTAGCTTGAGCTAGAACGACGTCGCGAGCTCACCTCTCCCCGATGGGGAGAGGTGAACCGAGACCATGCCAAGCCGATCGACCGAAACTCATCCCGCTTTAAGCAAAGTTGTCGTTAGCCATCTGCATCGATCGCGAGGACTGCAAAACTCGCGAGCCAGTGTTCGCCCATATAGTCGCCGGCGATATGCGGCAGGCCGGCATCGAGATGGTGTCGCGCGGCTTCCATCAGAACCGGGCGACGGGCATCGCCCTCCGGCAATGCACCGGCCAGCGCACGCCAGCACCAGGCACGGCTGAGATTGAGTCCATCGAGATGCGCAAGCTTGCCGTCGCTGCGATCGGTCACCTTGGCCGGCCGGAACAGGGTTGCCGGCTCGCGCTGCGCGAGGTGCGGCAGGAAGCGGTCGAACCAGGGCAGGAAGTCACGAGGCGCCAGCAGCCGGCGCATGCATTCCGCTTCGATCAGCGCGGACGATTGAAAATCGTCGCCGCTCGGCTCGCCCCAGGCAGGACAATCCTGGTCGGCGCCGTACCAGCGCAGCGCCGTGTCGCGCAGCAGCGCGCTGAACGCATCGTCCTGCGTCGCCGCGGCGTAGTCGGCGGCCATGCGCAGCCCGAACGCGGTGTTGAAATGGGTGCCGACCCGCACCGGATAGGTCGCGAGCGGCAGGAAATCGCGAAAGCGCTGCGCGAAGATTTCGGCGAGTGGAGCAATTTGCTCGCGCCACCGCGTATCCTCGAGCCGCCAGAGTTCGGCCGCGAGCTTCAACAGCCAGCCCCATCCATAGGGCCGCTTGAAGCCGCGCGCGGTCGGGGCTGCGAGATAGGCGCACTCGGCAGCGATCTTTTCCACGACGAACTGTTCGTCGAACAAAGCGCGGATCGCATCTGCCGCATCGGAGGCCGGATAACGGCGCAGCAGCCGGGCAAGCATCCAGTAGCTGTGGACGCAGGAGTGCCAGTCGTAACTGCCGAAGAACACCGGATGCAATTCGCGCGGCGTGCGCGCATCCTGCGGCCCTGCCAACACGTGATCCGGCTTGTTCGGATATTCGCGGCCGACATGGCCGAGCGCGATGCGCGCGAAGCGGACGGCGAGTTGTTCGGTCAGAATGATCTCGCTCATGGTGAGGCTTCCTCTTTTCGCCCGCGCCGAACCAGCATCTCGATCAGGCGCGGCGTCATGTAGATCGGAAACTGGGTCGCCGCGAAGAACAGCGCCGTCATCGGCGACACCGCCGCACCCATCGCCGACCACACCAGTCCGACGTTGCGGTTGCCGAGAACGAGGCCCGTGGTCAACCGCTCGGCCAGCGGACCCGGCGTCAGCAGCGCGCCAAGCCCTTGCAAGGCAAGATTGCAGGCGAAGGCAAGCCCGACGCAAGTCGCCGCGGCGATCGGCTGGGCCGCGATCTGCGCGCGCACCCCGGCCATGGTGGCAATTGCGAACAGTAAAAGCGAGGCGAGCACGAGGGCGTCGATGGTGCCCGAATGCCGCGCCAAATGTGCCGCCGCCTGACGGCGCAGCAGCAACGCCAGTGCGCCGGCACCACCGACCAGCAGCGCCAGCCGCGCACCAAGCGCCAGCGGATCGAGCGCAAGGCCGGCAAATGCCGCGGCGATCAGCGGCACGGTGACCGGGGCCAGCGCCATCGACAGCAGCGTCACGGCGAGCGGAACGGTGGCATCGAAGCCGAGCATGCGTGCGACCGCCGCGGTGCCGCTCGACGGCGGCGCACAGACCGACAGCAGCAGCGCGACGATCAGCTCTGGCGCAAATCCGGCGCCGCGCGCCGCGAAACCGACCGCCAGCGGACACACCACCATCGCGAGCGCCGGCAACAGCAGCCAGACCCGTGGACGCAGCAACGCACGGCGGAACGCCGCGCCATCGACCTGGAGGAAGGTGCCGAGCACCAGCACGAAGATCGCGACCGTCATCAGCGGGCGCACGCCCTGCGCCAGGGCCGGGAAGGCCAGCCCGGCCAGCACGCCGATGATCAGCAAGGTCGGCCCGCGCGGCATCAGTCTCGCAAATGATTGTCCCAAATCTTCCGGCCTCGTCGTCATGCCCGCTACACCCTAGGCTTAGCCAGATCATTGTTGAAATCGATTATTATTATGTCCATTATTGCTGTGATGAATTTAGCCACTGTCGATCTCAACCTGCTGGTCGCCTTCGAGGCGCTGATGGAGGAGCGCCACGTCACCCGCGCGGCCGAACGCATCGGCCTCGCCCAACCGTCCATGAGCAGCGCGTTGCGGAGGCTGCGCGCGCTGTTTGCGGACGAATTGTTCCTGCGCGCCGGGGCCGGCATGCAGCCGACCGAGAGGGCGCTGGCACTGGCGGGCCCGATCGGCGAGGCACTGCGGCAGATCCGGGGCGCGCTGGCGCCTGACCGGGGCTTTGATCCGGCCACCGCGCGGCGGCGCATCACGATCGCTGCGACCGATTACGGCGATCTCGTCCTGGTGCCGGAACTGACCCGTCTGTTGCGCATGGAAGCACCAGGCATCGATCTTGCCGTGCGTCCGCTCACCGATCCGACCGTGGCGCTGGCCAAGCTGGAGCGCGGTGAACTCGATGCGGTGATCGGCGGCCATCTGCCGGAGACGCCGCGCTGTATCCGGCACCGGCTGTTCGAGGAACGCTTTGTCTGCATCCGCGACGGCGCGCGCGCGAGCCGATCGGAACGCCTGAGCCTGGAAGACTATGCCGGCCTCCCGCACGCGCTGTTCTCGGCGGCGGGCGGCGACGGCCTGCCGAGCGTGATCGATGCGCTGCTGGCGCGCCACGGGCTGAAGCGGCGGCTGGCCGTGACGCTTGCGCATGTGGTGGCCGTTCCGTTCGCCGTGGCCGGCACCGATCTCATAGCCACGCTGTCCGAACGCGTCGCCCGGCGCTTCACGCATCTCGCCGACATCGCCGTCGTCGCGCCGCCGATCGAGATTCCCGCCTTCGCGATCGACCTGATCCATACCAGCCGTGCCGCTGACGATCCGGCGCTGCGCTGGTTCCTGGATGCCGTCGATCGCTGCGCCGGCCGGCTGCGACATTGAGCTGTCATGGCTGACCGGCAGGGGTGGCTAACGACCGTCGCCACTTCCTATATTGGCGCCTGATTCGAACAAGGCAGCCCATGCGCGTTTTCAGCGTTCCCGTTTCCGCGCCGTTCCTGCGCACCGTCATCGCGGCGCTGGTCGACGGCCGCCTGGTGGCGGGATTCGAGGCGCGCAACGATCCCGCCAAGCTCGCCAACGCCACACTGTATCTGCCGACCCGCCGCGCCGGACGGCTGGCGCGCGAAATCTTCCTCGACGTGCTCGATTCCGACGCCGCTGTGCTGCCGCGCATCATAGCGCTCGGCGAGATCGACGAGGACGAGCTCGCCTTCGCCGACCAGGGCGACGAGGTCGGCGGCGCCGCGCCGCTGGAGATTCCGCCCCGGCTCGGCGAGCTGGAGCGACGGCTGACCCTGGCGCATCTGGTCGCGGCCTGGGCGAAGACGCCGGTGTCAGCGCCGCTGGTGGTCGGCGGCCCGGCCTCGACCTTGCAGCTCGCCGGCGACCTGGCGCGGCTGATGGACGACATGGTGACGCGCGGCGTCGACTGGCGCGCGCTCGACCGCCTGGTGCCGGACCAGCTCGACAAATACTGGCAGCATTCGCTCGACTTCCTGCGCATCGCGCGCGACGCCTGGCCGAATTATCTGAAGGAGATCGGCCGGATCGAACCCGCGGCACGGCGCGATCTCCTGATCGAGGCGGAAGCGGCGCGGCTGACCGCGCATCCCACGGGCCCGGTGATCGCCGCCGGTTCGACCGGCTCGATGCCGGCCACGGCGAAATTCCTGCACGCGGTGGCGAAGCTGCCGAACGGCGCCGTGGTGCTGCCCGGGCTTGACACCGATCTCGACGAAGAGTCCTGGGATACGATCGGCGGCGAGCGCGGCGACGACGGTCGCTTCACCCTGCCGCCGTCGTCGAACCATCCGCAGTTCGCGATGCACGCCCTGCTCGATCGCTTCGGCATCAAGCGCCGCGACGTCGAGAGCCTCGCCGAGCCGGCACCGCAGGGGCGCGAGGTGCTGGTGTCGGAGACGATGCGTCCGTCGACCGCCACGGCACAATGGCATGACCGGCTGGAGCGGCCCGAGATCGTGGCGCGGATTTCCGCCGGGATGACCAATCTCACCGTGGTCGAGGCGCCCAATCCGGAAATGGAGGCGCTGGCAATCGCGGTCGCGATGCGCGAGGCGCGGCATCTCGGCAAATCGGCCGCGCTGGTGACGCCGGATCGCGCGCTGGCACGCCGCGTGATGGCCTCGCTGACCCGCTGGAAGCTGGAGTTCGATGATTCCGGCGGCGACGCTCTGATGGAAACGCCGGCCGGCGTGTTCGCCCGCCTCACCGCGGAGGCCGCCGCCAAGGGGCTGGAGCCGCCGACGCTGCTCGCGCTGCTCAAGCATCCGCTGTTCCGGCTCGGCGGCTCGCATGGCGCGCTGAAGCGCGCGATCGAGGTGCTGGAGATCGCGCTGCTGCGCGGCACGCGGCCGCAACCAGGGACCGGCGGGCTTGCGCGCGACTTCGCCCGCTTCCGCGCCGAGCTGGTCAAGCTGCACGGCGGCGAGACCTCGTCGCTGCATGCCATGGAGCCGCGCGCCCGGCTGCGCGACAACGAGCTCAATCAGGCCGAGGGCCTGATAACCCGATTGCAGGCGGCGCTGGCGCCGCTGGAAGGCATGGCCGCGTCAAAGCCGTATGATTTTGCCGAGCTGGCGGCGCGCCACCGCGAGGCGCTGATCGCGCTGTCGGCCGATCAGAACGACGTCGCCATCGTGTTCGAGGAACGCGCCGGTGCGTCGCTGGCGTCTGCCTTCGACGAGCTGCTCGCCAGGCAGCAGCCGAGCGGGCTGATGACGCCGCTGTCGGATTATCCCGAGGTGTTCCAGACCGCGTTCGCCGACCGCATGGTGCGGCGGCCGGAATCGGCGCGCGCGCAGCTCAACATCTTCGGCCAGCTCGAGGCGCGTCTGACCGAATCCGATCGCGTGATCCTCGGCGGCCTGGTCGAGGGTGTCTGGCCGCCGGCGCCGCGGATCGATCCGTGGCTGAGCCGGCCGATGCGGCACGAGCTCGGGCTCGATCTTCCCGAGCGACGCATCGGCCTGTCCGCACACGACTTCGCGCAGCTGCTCGGCCATGACGAGGTGATCCTCACCCATGCCGCCAAGGTCGGCGGCGCGCCGGCGGTCGCCTCGCGCTTCCTGCACCGGCTCGAAGCAGTCGCGGGCGAAGCGCGCTGGAAGGCCGCTACATCGGCCGGCGAGACTTATGTGAAATATGCCGCCGAGCTCGACCAGCCCGACAAGGTCGAGCCGATGCCGCAGCCGGAGCCGCGGCCGCCGCGCGAGGCGCGGCCGCTGAAGATGTCGGTCACCGCGATCGAGGACTGGTTGCGCGATCCCTACACGATCTACGCGCGCTACATCCTCAGGCTCGATCCGCTCGACCCGGTCGACATGCCGCTGTCGGCGGCCGATCGCGGCTCGGCAATCCACGAATCGCTCGGCGAGTTCACGCAAACCTATGCCGACGCGCTGCCCGACGACATCAAGAGCGCGCTGCGCGATATCGGAGCCAAGCATTTCAAGCCGCTGATGGAACGGCCCGAAGCGCGCGCGCTGTGGTGGCCGCGCTTCCAGCGCATCGCGGCGTGGTTTGCCGAATGGGAACAGGCGCGGCGCGGCAGCATCGACGCCATCAAGGCCGAGATCCGCGGCGAGATCGGCATTCCGCTCGACGACGCCAGGACATTCGTGCTCTCCGCGCGCGCCGATCGCATCGAGCGGCGCGACGACGGCAGCTTTGCGATCCTCGACTACAAGACCGGCCAGCCGCCGACCGGCAAGCAGGTGCGCATGGGCCTGTCGCCGCAGCTGACGCTGGAGGCCGCGATCCTGCGCGAGGGCGGCTTCGCCGGGATTCCGGCGGACGCCTCGGTCGGCGACCTCGTCTATGTCAGGCTGAGCGGCAACAATCCGCCGGGCGAGCAGCGTTCGCTGGAATTGAAGATCAAGACCAGCGACACGCCGCAGCCGCCCGACGAAGCCGCCGACACTGCGCGGCGCAAGCTCGAAGCGCTGATCCGCGCCTTCGACGACGAGCAGCAGCCCTACACCTCGCTGAACCTCTCGATGTGGGCGAACCGCTACGGCGCCTATGACGACCTTGCGCGGATCAAGGAATGGTCCGCTGCAGGCGGATTGGGGATCGAGGAATGGTGAAGGCCCCACGTCCGATCCCGCCGGCCGTGCGCGATGCGCAGGCACGCGCGTCCGATCCGAAGGCATCGACCTTCGTGTCGGCCAATGCCGGCTCGGGCAAGACCCATGTGCTGGTGCAGCGCGTGATCCGCCTTTTGCTGTCAGGCGTGCCCCCGGAGAAGATCCTCTGCATCACCTTCACCAAGGCCGCCGCGGCCAACATGGCGGAGCGCGTGTTCACGACGCTCGGCCATTGGGTGACGCTCGATGACGCCGGGCTCGATGCCGCGATCCGCGAGGCCGGCATCGCGCATCCATCCGCTTCGCTGCGGCGCGAGGCGCGAAAACTGTTTGCCTGCGCGCTGGAGACGCCCGGCGGTCTGAAGGTGCAGACCATCCACGCGTTGTGCACCCGTCTGCTGCAACAGTTCCCGTTCGAGGCCAACGTGCCGGCGCGCTTCGCCGTGCTCGACGACCGCGACCAGAACGAGATGATGGAACGCGCCAATCTAGCGGTGTTCCTGGAGGCGTCGCGGATTCCCGACAGTCCGATCGGCCGCGCGCTGCGGACCGCGATGGCGAATGCCGCCGACGTCACCTTCAAGGAGGTGGTCCGAGAGGCCTGCCTCAGCCGCGACCATTTCATGGCCTGGACCGATGCCGCCGGCAACGCCACCGCCGCCGCCGCGCAGATGTCGGCCGCGCTCGGCGTCTCCGCTGATGATCGCATCGAGGATGTCGAACGCGAGATCGTCGACGGGCCGAACCTGCCGCGGTCGAGCTGGAAGGAGATGGCAACGCTGCTCGACACCAGCAGCAAGGCGGATCAGAAGCAGGCCGAGCGGCTGCGGGCGGCGCTGACCTTCACCGGTGCAGCTCAAGTGGACGAATATCTCGGCGTGTTCCTGACCGATGACCGCGCGCCGCGCGCCTCCGTCATCACCAACAGTTTCATCAAGAAGAATCCGGTCGCAGGCAACAGGTTCGATGCAGAGATCGACCGGCTCGGTCCGCTGATCGAACGCCGACGCGCCGTGGTGGCGCGCGACCGCACCGAGGCGCTGATCCACATCGCCACGGCAGCGGCTGCGCACTACCGGCGCGAGAAGCTGGAACGCGGCCTGCTCGACTATGACGATCTGATCGACAAGACGCTTGCGATGCTCGACCGGGTCTCCTCCGGCTGGGTGCACTACAAGCTCGACCGCGGCGTCGATCACGTGCTGATCGACGAGGCGCAGGACACCAGCCCGCGGCAGTGGGACATCGTCGCCCACATCATCTCGGAATTCACCTCCGGCGCCGGCGCGCGCGACGGCCTGGTGCGCACGGTGTTCGCGGTTGGTGACGAGAAGCAGTCGATCTTCTCGTTCCAGGGCGCGGCGCCCCGTGAGTTCGATCTGCGCCGCCGCGAGCTGAGGCGGCGGTTCGAGGAGGCCGGGCTGAAATTCGATCCGGTGTCGTTCACCTATTCGTTCCGCTCGGGACCGGTGATCCTGCATTCGGTCGACCATGTGTTCCGCGAGCAAGAGATCTTCCGCAGCATCCATGCGGTCGAGAACGGTTATCCGATCCACAATGCGATGACTGACGCCGGCCCCAGCCTGATCGAGCTGTGGGATCTCGCGGTTGCCGACGACCGCCAGGACATCGAGGGCTGGCGCGCGCCGTTCGACGGCGTCGCGGTGACCAGCCCCGAGGTGAAGCTGGCACGGCGCATCCAGGCCGAGATCAAGCGCTTGGTCACCAGCGGCACCATGACCGGGAGCGCCGGTGGACGACGGCCATTGCGTTACGGCGACATGCTGATCCTGGTGCGGCGGCGCGGCAACGCCTTCGACGCGGTGATCCAGGCGCTGAAGCACGCGGGCATTCCGGTCGCCGGCGCCGACCGGCTGAAGCTGACCGAGCACATCGCGATCATCGACCTGATGAACCTTGCCGACGCGCTGCTGCTGCCGCAGGACGACCTCGCGCTCGCGGTGGCGCTGAAGAGCCCGCTGTTCGGGCTCGACGACGACGATCTGTTCAAGCTCGCTTATCAGCGCCGCGGCTCGCTGCGCGAAGCACTGACCGCGCAGGCGCCGACCGACGAGCGTTTTTCGGCGGCGCTGCAGCGCCTGGAAGAGTGCGAGCGCCGCTTCACCCAGGAGACGCCGTTCGCGTTCTACGCCTGGCTGCTCGGCGGCGACGGCGGGCGGGCGCGCATGCTGCGCCGGCTCGGCCACGAGGCCAATGACGCGCTCGACGAATTCCTCGAACTGGCGCTGGGCTATGAGCGCAAGGCGCCGGCCTCGCTGCAGGGCTTCGTCGCCTGGCTGCGCGCCGCCGACACCGAGGTGAAGCGCGACATGGAGATCTCGCGCGACGAGGTGCGCGTGATGACCGTGCACGGCGCCAAGGGCCTCGAGGCATCGGTGGTGTTCCTGGTCGACACCACGACCTCGCCGTCGGACACCCAGCGGCTGCGGCTGATCCATCTGCCGCAGGGCAATGCCGCGCCGAACGCGCCCGGCGTCGTGGTGTGGGCCGGCAAGAAGGCCGAGGATCCGCCCGCCGTCGCCGATGCGCGCAAGGCGATGCTCGGCGACACCGAGGACGAATATCGCCGCCTGCTCTATGTCGCGATGACCCGTGCCGCCGACCGGCTGATCGTCGGCGGCTGCATGCCCGGCAACATGAGCACGGTGCGGAAATCCTCCTGGTACGATCTGATCACCAGGGGGCTCGCCAATGCCGGGCTCAAGCTCGAGGAAGAGGAGACGCCGGCCGGCAAGGTGATGCGCTATTCACGGCCGGATGACATCGCGGATCTCTCGGGCCCGGCCGCGCCAACGGAAGCGGCCCCGGTCGCGCTGCCGTCCTGGCTTCGTGAAGCGGCCGCACCCGAAGCCTCAGCCGCGGGCGTGCTGCGCCCGTCCGATCCGTCCGACGGCGACAGCCATCCGATACGATCCGGCGAATCGGTGCAGCTGCGCGCCCGCGCCCTGCAACGCGGCACGCTGGTGCATCGCCTGCTGCAATCGCTGCCCGAAATCGCGCTGGAACGGCGGCTCGGCGCGGCGCTCGGTTATCTTGCGCGCAACGCCGATGGCTGGAGCGAAGACGAACGCGCGGCGCTGGCCCGGCAGGTGGTCGCCCTGACCGTCGACCTGCGCTTCGCGCCGGTATTTGCCCCCGGCAGCCGTGCCGAAGTGTCGATCGTCGGCCGGCTGGAGCGGCCGGGCCTGCCGAAGGCGCTGGTCTCCGGCCAGATCGACCGGCTGGTGGTGACGCCGAACGAGGTCCTGATCGTCGATTTCAAGACCAACAACGCCCCGCCAAGGACCGCCGCCGACGCCCCCAAGGGTTATATCCGGCAGCTCGCGCTGTACCGCGCGGTGCTGGCGAAACTTTATCCCCAAAGGATCATCCACGCCGCCCTGCTCTGGACCGAAACCCCTGAAATGATGGAGATTTCCGCCTCCGCGCTGGACGCCGGGCTGGCATAAGTTCATGTCGGCGTGAGCGAGCTTGACCCGGCAAGGGGGCGTTCATACGTTTGCCGCATGCTCCCGGGCGCGATTCTCCACCGCGCCCTTTTGTCTCAACTGAACGAGGTACTCACATGGCCGTTGGCAAGGTTTCTGACGCCGATTTCGAAGCCGAAGTGCTCAAGGCGACCGGGCCGGTGGTCGTCGACTTCTGGGCCGAATGGTGCGGCCCCTGCCGCATGATCGCGCCCGCTCTCGATGAGATTTCCGGCGCGATGGGCGACAAGGTCAAGATCGTCAAGCTCAACGTCGACGAGAGCCCGAAGACCGCGTCGAAGTATGGCGTGATGTCGATCCCCACCCTGATGATCTTCAAGGGCGGCGAGATGGCGTCGCGTCAGGTCGGCGCCGCGCCGAAGGCCAAGCTGCAGCAGTGGATCACCGCTGCGGTCTGATCCGCTTTGAATTAGCTGATTTGCGACACGGCCGGCGAAAGCCGGCCGTTTTGTTTTACCTGATCCATCCGGTCGCGAGCGCCGAGGCGAGCTCGGCCTCGCCATTGCGCCGCGCCAGCGCCGCCATCGCTTCGTGGTCGTAGGGGATGTGGCGGAAGGTGACATCCCAGTCGCCACCAACCCTTTCGAGGATCGCGTAGCGCGCGTCGGGTGAGCCGGCTTCGACCACATGCGGATACGGATGGACGTCGCGATAGCCGGGCGAGCCGACGCTGCCGGGATTCACGATCAGCCTCCCGTCGCGAAGCCGCACGGCGCGCGCGGTATGCGTATGGGCGCAAAGGATCAGCGACTGCGCAATGCCTGCGGCCCTCGCCTCGATTGATCCGGGCGAAGAGATGCACACCTCGCCGCCCGGCAGCACCGTGTCGAGCCAATAGGTCTCGTCATCCTGCGGCGTTGCGTGACAGAGGAACACCGCGTCGCGATAGACCGCATTGGCCGGCAGCGTGCGCAGCCAGTCGAAATGCCGCTGCTCGAGCTGGGTATGGACCAGCCGCTCCCATGCGCCCATTTTCTCATGCGGGCGGTCGATCAGATAGCGGTCGTGATTGCCGAGCAGATGGACCGCATCGAGCGCCATCAGCATATCGATGGTCGGCTGCGCGTCGAGCGGTCCGCTGACCATGTCGCCGAGATCGACGATGTCGGAAATCCCTTGGGCGCGGATGTCCGACAGTACGGCTTCGAGCGCGAGATGATTGCCGTGGATGTCGGCGATCGCAGCAAAACGCATGTGTCTCGTCCTCCCTCATGCGTACCGCAGCAGGGACGCGAGGCCTGTTATGCAGGAGGCGTGCCGTTGGCCGCAAGCACCGGGCCGGCGAGGTACAGCGAGCCGGTGATCAGGATGCGCGGCGGCACCTCATAGGCCAGCGTAGCGAGCCGTCGCAGCGCGGCGTCGACGCCGGTCGCGATCTCGACGCGCATGCCGAGCGCACGCGCGGCGTCGGCAAGCTTGTCCGGCGCCATGCCGTTGTCGCGGCCGGGCACCGGGACCGCGATGATGTGGCGCGTCAATCCGGCGAAATTGGCGAGGAATGCGCTGGCATCCTTGTTGGCCATCATGCCTGCGATCACGACCAGCGGCCGCGACACGCGCTCCTCGAGATCGCCGAGCGCGGCGGCCGCAACCCGGCCTCCCTCGGCATTGTGGCCGCCATCGAGCCAGACCTCGGAGCCCTGCGGTCCCTGGCAAACGAGCGTGCCGGAGACCAGCCGCTGCATCCGCGCCGGCCATTCCGCACTGACGATGCCGGTCTCGAAGGCGGCGAGGTTGAGCTTGAACGCGTCGATCGCGCGCAACGTCGCGATCGCAAGGCCGGCATTGTCGAACTGGTGGCGACCGAACAGTTTTGGCGCAGCGAGATCCATCAGGCCGCGCTCGTCCTGATAGACCAGGCGGCCACGCTCGACGCCGACATGCCATTGCTGGCCGGCGGCGTGCAGCGGCGCCCGCATGCGGTGCGCCTCCGCCTCGATCACCGCCATCGCATCGGGCGCCTGCTCGGCGCACACTACCGGCACCTTGCGCTTGATGATCGCGGCCTTCTCGCTGGCGATCAGGGCCAGCGTGTCGCCGAGGAATTCCATATGGTCCATGCTGACCGGCGTGATCACCGAAGCCAGCGGCATCTCGACCACATTGGTCGAATCCAGCCGGCCGCCGAGGCCGACCTCGAGCAACGCAACGTCGGCCGGATGCTTCGCGAACAGGCAGAACGCGACCGCCGTTTCCATCTCGAAGATGGTGATGGGATTGCCGGCATTGGCACGCTCGCAATGCTCGAACGTCGCGTGCAGCTCATCGTCGCCGACCAGCTTGCCGCCGCCGACGGCGCCGAGCCGGTAGCATTCGTTGAGCCGCACCAGATAGGGCGAGGTGAAGACGTGCACCCGCAGGCCCGATGCTTCGAGGATCGCGCGCAGATATGCGACCGTCGAGCCCTTGCCGTTGGTGCCGGCGACATGGATCACCGGCGGCAGCTTGCGCTCGGGATGATCGAGCCGCTCCATCAGGCCGCGCATGCGATCGAGGCTGAGATCGATGCGCTTGGGATGCAGCGCCGATATCCGCGCGATCAGCGCCTCGAACGAGGCCTGCGATGGGGCGGCGCTTGCGGTCACGCGTGCGGCGCGGCCGGCACCGTCTCCGGGGCCGTCACGATCTGGGCCGGCTCGGTGACCGGAGTTGCGGGCTTCGATGCGGTTTCAAGCGCCGGCGCCTTGGTCAGCAGCCGGCACAGCCGCGCCAGCGTGGCCTTCATCTCATGGCGATGCACGACCATGTCGACCATGCCGTGCTCGCGCAGGTATTCGGCGCGCTGAAAACCTTCGGGCAGCTTCTCGCGGATGGTCTGCTCGATCACGCGCGCGCCGGCAAAGCCGATCAGTGCGCCGGGCTCGGCGATGTGGATGTCGCCGAGCATCGCATAGGAGGCGGTGACGCCGCCGGTGGTCGGATTGGTCAGCACGACGATGTAGGGCTGGCGCGCCTCGCGCAGCATCTGCACGCCGACCGTGGTGCGCGGCATCTGCATCAGCGACAGAATGCCTTCCTGCATCCGCGCGCCGCCGGAGGCGGCGAACACGATGAACGGCGACTTCTTCTCGACCGCGAGCTCGAGCCCGCGCACCATCGCTTCACCGGCCGCCATGCCGAGCGAGCCGCCCATGAAATCGAAATCCTGCACCGCGACCACGACGCCGGCTCCCTCTAACTTGCCGTAGCCGACCTTGATCGCGTCGTTCAGTCCGGTCTTGGCGCGCGCGTCCTTGATGCGGTCGACATACTTGCGCTCGTCGCGGAACTTGAGCGGATCGGCCGCGACGTCAGGCAGCGCGACGTCGAACCAGGTCTCATTGTCGAAGATCGACTTGAGCCGGGCCACCGCGCCCATGCGCATGTGGTAGTTCGAGCCGGGGATCACGAACTGGTTGGCCTCGACGTCCTTGTAGAACACGAGCTGCCCGGAATCCGGGCACTTGATCCAGAGATTCTCCGGCGTCTCGCGGCGCAGGATGTTGCGGATCTTCGGCCGGACGACGTTGGTGAGCCAGTTCATGGTTCGCTCCGAAATGCGGGTCGGTCCCGCACCAGCTGGATATATGGCGGGCCGGGCGAACCCGGCAAGCCGCCGTCTGCGGCCTTGTTGCCGCAAAATGTGGCTTATTCAGCGGCCTGCTTGGCGCCCCGGACCCCCTGCGCCAGCGCGGACACCAGGTCCGCCACCGCACTCACGGTCTTCGGCGTGGCGCGGCCCTCGGCATCGAGGTTGGCACGCACCGCATCGACGATTGCGGTGCCGACCACGGCGCCGTTGGCACTCTCGGCGATCGCGCGCGCCGTCTCAGGGGTGCGGATGCCGAAGCCGACGCAGACCGGCAGCTTGGTGTGCCGCTTGATGCGCGCGACCGCTTCCGCAACCGCGTTGGAGTCGGCCGCAGCGCTGCCGGTGATGCCGGTGATCGAGACGTAATAGACAAAGCCCGACGTGTTGGCGAGCACCGCCGGCAGGCGCTTGTCGTCAGTGGTCGGCGTCGCCAGCCGGATGAAGTTCAACCCGGCCTTCATCGCCGGGATGCAGAGCTCGGTGTCTTCCTCCGGCGGCAGGTCGACGATGATCAGGCCATCGACGCCGGCGGTCTTGGCGTCAGTCAGGAAGCCGTCGACGCCGTAGATGTAGATCGGATTGTAGTAGCCCATCAGCACGATCGGCGTGGCGTTGTCCTCCTTGCGGAAGTCGCGGACCATCGCCAGCGTCTTGCGCAAGGTCATGCCGCCCTTGAGCGCACGCAGGCCGGCGGCCTGGATCGACGGGCCGTCGGCCATCGGATCGGTGAAGGGCATGCCGATCTCGATGACGTCGGCGCCGGCCTTCGGCAGCGCCTTGAGGATATCGAGCGAGGTCTTGGCGTCGGGGTCGCCCGCCATCACGAAGGTGACGAAGGCGGAGCGGCCCTGCTGCTTCAGCTCGGCGAAACGTGCGTCGATACGGGTAGTCATGGTTGGACAGTCGCTGTGCTATACCTCTCCCCTCCGGGGAGAGGTCGGCTGCGTAGCAGCCGGGTGAGGGGGATGGAGCAGTTCAAAGCAAGAGCGCGAAGCCTCCGCGCGTCACAGACAAACGCCGAGGCGAAGCTTTGGCAGGCGCTGCGCAATCGCAGGCTAGCGCGATGGAAATTCCGTCGCCAGCACCCGATTGACCGATACGTCGTCGATTTCGTCACGCTCGACGGCAAACTGATCGTGGAAGTCGACGGCGTAACACATTCCACGTCATCAGAACTGAAACGCGACGAAGCCAGGACCAAAGTCCTCGAAGCTTGCGGCTTTCTCGTCGTGCGGGTTACCAAGACCGATGTGTATGAGAATCGCGAGGGTGTGCTCGAGATGATCGAAACATCGCTGCGGTTCGAATGAGTGGAGAGACCCCTCACCCGGCTGCTGCGCAGCCGACCTCTCCCCAACGGGGAGAGGTAAGGAAGGAGCGCCCAGCCCATCACTTCTGCCTCGCCTTCAAGATGTCGCCGACCTGCGGAACGTCCTTGTCGCCGCGGCCCGAGAGGTTGACCACCATCAGGTGATCCTTCGGCCGCTGCGGCGCGAGTTCGGACAATTTCGCGATCGCATGCGCGGATTCCAGCGCGGGGATGATGCCTTCGAGCCGCGACAGCAGCTGGAATGCGGCCAGCGCCTCCTCGTCGGTCGCCGAGAGATATGTCACGCGGCCGGTCTCGTGCAGCCAGGCGTGCTCGGGGCCGATGCCGGGATAGTCGAGGCCGGCCGAGATCGAATGCGCTTCCTCGATCTGGCCGTCGGCGTCCATCAAAAGATAGGTGCGGTTGCCGTGCAGCACGCCGGGGCGGCCGCCGGCAAGCGAGGCCGCATGCAGCTGCGTCAGCCCGTGGCCGGCTGCCTCGACGCCGAAGATCTCGACCGAGGGATCGTCGAGGAACGGATGGAACAGGCCCATCGCGTTGGAACCGCCGCCGATGCAGGCGATCAGCGAGTCCGGCAGGCGGCCCTCGGCCTCCTGCATCTGCTTGCGCGTCTCGTGGCCGATGATCGACTGGAAGTCGCGCACCATCATTGGATAGGGGTGCGGACCCGCCACCGTGCCGATGCAATAGAAGGTGTTGTGCACGTTGGTGACCCAATCGCGCAGCGCATCGTTCATCGCGTCCTTCAGCGTGCGCGCGCCCGACTGCACCGGGACGACCTTGGCGCCGAGCATCTCCATGCGGATCACGTTCGGCTGCTGCCGCTCGACGTCGACCGCGCCCATATAGACCACGCATTCGAGCCCGAAGCGCGCGCACAGCGTCGCCGTCGCCACGCCATGCTGGCCGGCGCCGGTCTCGGCGATGATGCGCTTCTTGCCCATGCGGCGCGCGACCATGATCTGGCCGAGCACGTTGTTGACCTTGTGCGAACCGGTGTGGTTGAGCTCCTCGCGCTTCAAATAGATTTTCGCGCCGCCGAGATGCTCGGTGAGCCGTTCGGCGAAATACAGCGGCGACGGCCGGCCGACATAGTCCTTCAGATAGACATTCATCTCGGCCTGGAACGCCGGATCGGCCTTGGCGTCGGCATAGGCCTTTTCGAGATCGAGGATCAGCGGCATCAGCGTTTCGGCGACGAAGCGTCCGCCGAAAATGCCGAAATGCCCGCGCTCGTCGGGGCCGCTGCGGAAGGAATTGGGCAGGTTTTGATTCATCGAACCATCAGTTCTTGGGTAGTACTTTGGGTTGCGCGTGCGGCGCGGATGAAGGCGCGGATCAGCTCGGGATCCTTGACGCCGGGCGTGCGCTCGACACCCGAGGAGACGTCGACGCCGCCGGCGCGGGTAACGCGGACGGCTTCAGCGACGTTCTCGGCGTTGAGCCCGCCGGAGACCATGTAGGGCAGCGCGAGGTCGAGATTTTCCAGCACGTGCCAATCGAACGGCGCGCCGAGACCGCCTGGCCGCGTCGCATCCTTTGGCGCGCGGGCATCGAACAGGATACTGTCGGCGACGCCGGCATAACCCGGCAGCGGCGCGAGGTCGGCCGCGGTCTCGACCGGCAGCGCCTTCATCAGCGGCAGGCCGAATTTCTGCTTGAGATCACGCAGCCGCGCGGTGGTCTCCTTGCCGTGCAGCTGCAGGATATCCGGCCGCAGCGTCTCGATGATGTTCTCGATGGTCGCGTCGTCGGCATCGACCGTCAGCGCGACCTTCACGGCGCGGCCCTTGGCCTGTTTGCCGAGCTCGCGCGCGGTCTCTAGGCTGATATGGCGCGGCGACGGCGGAAAGAACACGAACCCCACCATGTCGGCGCCGCTCTCCAGCGCGACGTCGAGCGTCTCGCGCGTTGACAGGCCGCAGATTTTGACGAGCAGGGGCATGGTCTCGAAACGGGTCTCAAAACAGGTTTTCGGGCGGCCGGAACCGGGGTGAACCCTGGTCGGACGGGGCGGGTTCTACAACGTCGCGCCCTGCTTGTCTCGCCCATTGGGCCCGTAAAAGCCGAGCTGGGCCGCGGCCGGGCGGCGCTGCGCGTCGTCCCGGGAGGCCGCGGCCCTGAGGTCGGCGAGCTCGGCGCGGATGTGGCGGGCGTCGGCCTCGTGCTGCCGGGCGGCGCGGCGCCAGCGCCCCTGCTTGAACCAGGTCGCCATGCCGCCCGCGATCACGCCCAGGATCGCGGAAGCGATGATGACCACGAACAGCGGCAGTGTGACCGCAACCGTCGGCGTCACAGAATTGAACGGGTCAAACGACACCGTCACCCAGTGACGGTTGGCGACGGCGAAGATGATGAAGATCAGTCCGAGCGGAATGACGACCACTGCCGTGAAGAACTTTCGCATGACCATCTCTCGCAGCGATGGAGAAAGTGCGGGCCCTTCGCCCGCAGCACGACAACGCCGGAGGCGGCGCTCAGGCCTCAGCCTTAAGCATCAGCCTTGGGCGCGTCGATCTTGGCGGCTCCCGCCTCGGCCTCGTCGCGATTGAGGCGCTCGCGCATTTCCTTGCCGGTCTTGAAGAACGGCACGCTCTTCTGGTCGACCGGCACATGCTCGCCGGTACGCGGATTGCGGCCGGCACGCGCCGGGCGATGCTTCACCGAGAATGCGCCGAAACCGCGCAGCTCGACGCGGTCGCCACGCGCCAGCGCCGCGACGATTTCATCGAGAATCGCATTCACAATGTTCTCGACGTCCCGCTGATAGAGGTGCGGGTTGTGCTCGGCGATACGCTGAACAAGTTCGGATTTGATCATCGAAAATGGGATCCGGGCTCTTGCGGAAACCCATTTCCGTGAAAATGCCGTGCACTGTCAAGACGCTAAATCGATTTAGGACGCCGTGAAATCGCGTGACAAATAGCCCAATTGGGGCATGCGGCGATTCCCGCAGAGCGGGAATACCTTGATCATCACGCGTTTCGCACCCGACTAGTCGGCTCCTCCCGGCGCCCACAGCGCCAGCATGCCGTCGAGCCCAAACCGGTCGACGGCCTGGGCCACGCCACCCTGCTCGATCCGCCGCGCGATGGCGCCAAGGCCGAACGCATCGAGCGTCATCGACGCCGCGGTGCGCAGGAAGGTCAGGTCGCTGAATCGCGGATTAAGCGTGTAATTGCGCACCGGCAGGTCGCTTTTGACCTTCTTCTCCGCAACCAGCCAGGCGATCGCGGTCTTTTCATCTCCCAGCTGATCGATCAGCTTGAGATCGACCGCCTGCCGGCCGGTGAAGACGCGTCCATCCGCGACCTTCTCCAACAGCGCATCGTCCATGCCGCGCCGCTCCTTCACCAATCCACGGAACCAGGCATAGGAGTCCTTGACCAGCCCCTCGATCGCGGCACGGGCTTCGGGGCTGGTCGGCTCCATGCCATTGGGCGCCGCTTTCAACGGTGAGGACTTGATCTCCTCCATCTTCACGCCGACGGTCTTGAGCAATTCGGAAACGTTGGGGAACTGGAAGAGCACGCCGATCGAGCCGACCAGCGAGGTCTGCTGGGCGACGATATGGTCGGAGGCGATCGCGGTGATGTAGCCGCCCGATGCGGCCAATCCCTCGACCACGACGACGAGCGGCTTCTTCGCCTTCAACTGCATCAGCGAGTCGTAGAGCTGCTCGGAGCCCGCGGTGGTGCCGCCGGGCGAATTGATGTGCACGACAACCGCCGCATAGCTCGACTTTCCGAGCCGCTCCAGCGCCTCGACGCGCTGCTGGTCGCTGCGGATCAATCCGTCGATATTGATCCGCGCGATCGCGTTCGACGTCGACAAGCCGCCGCGTCCGCCGGCGGCGATCACGCCCACGCCGACGATGGCCGCGATCGCAATGACCGCAGCGGCGACGCGCCAGAATGTCAGCTTGCGCCTGATACGGCGACGGTCGACGATCACGTCCGAATCCAGCGACATCGGTCTCTCCAGAAATGGTCAGCGCGAAGGTCCGCGCGTTTTGCCGTCGCAGCGTCACTATCAGCTTAGCCAAATACATCAATTGCGACGCAATATGAAGAAAACAAGGCCCGCAATCCGGCAAACAAAAGGGCCCCGGCTTGCGCCGGGGCCCCGATTGTTCGCGAGAATGGTGCGAACGCTTACTTGTCGGTGCCGCGGTTCTTCAACGCGGTGCCGAGGATGTCGCCAAGCGTCGCTCCCGAATCGGAGGAGCCGTACTGCGCGATGGCTTCCTTCTCTTCGGCAACTTCCAGCGCCTTGATCGAGACCTGCACCTTGCGGGCCTTCTTGTCGAACTGGATGACGCGGGCATCGACCTTCTCGCCGACGGCGAAGCGCTCGGCGCGCTGGTCGTTGCGATCGCGGGCCAGTTCGGACCGCTTGATGAAGGTGGTGAACTCGGTGCCCGAGATCCGGACCTCGATGCCGCTTTCCTTCACTTCGAGCACTTCGCAGGTCACGACCGCGCCCTTCTTGACGTCGCCCGGCTCGGCGAAGGGGTCGCCTTCGAGCTGCTTGACGCCGAGCGAGATACGCTCCTTCTCGACATCGACATCGAGCACCACGGCCTTGACCATGTCGCCCTTCTTGAAGTTGTCGATGACCTGCTCGCCCGGAAGCTTCCAGTCGAGGTCGGAGAGATGGACCATGCCGTCGACGTCGCCCTCGAGACCCAGGAACAGACCGAACTCGGTCTTGTTCTTGACTTCGCCCTCGACCACCGAACCGACCGGGAACTTCTCGACGAACACTTCCCAGGGATTGCGCATGGTCTGCTTGAGACCGAGCGAGATGCGTCGCTTGACCGAATCCACTTCCAGGACCTGCACTTCGACTTCCTGCGAGGTCGAAACGATCTTGCCGGGGTGCATGTTCTTCTTGGTCCACGACATCTCGGAGACGTGGATCAGGCCTTCGATGCCCGGCTCGAGCTCGACGAACGCGCCGTAGTCGGTGATGTTGGTGACGCGGCCGGTGAAGCGGGCACCCAGCGGGTACTTGGCTTCGATGCCCTGCCACGGATCATCCAGCAGCTGCTTCATACCGAGCGAGATGCGGTGGGTCTCGTGGTTGATCTTGATGATCTTGACCTTCACGGTCTGGCCGATGGTCAGCACCTCGGTCGGGTGGTTGACGCGGCGCCAGGCGATATCGGTCACGTGCAGCAGGCCGTCGATGCCGCCGAGATCAACGAACGCACCGTAATCGGTGATGTTCTTGACCACGCCGTCGATCACCTGACCTTCTTCGAGGTTCTGCACCAGCTCCTGGCGCTGCTCGGCGCGGGTCTCTTCGAGAACCGTGCGGCGCGACACCACGATGTTGCCGCGGCGGCGGTCCATCTTGAGGATCTGGAACGGCTGCGAGTTGTTCATCAGCGGCGCAACGTCGCGGATCGGACGAATGTCGACCTGCGAGCGCGGCAGGAAGGCCACTGCACCGTCGAGGTCGACCGTGAAGCCGCCCTTGACCTGGTTGAAGATGACGCCGTTGACCTTTTCGTTGTTCTGGAACGCCTTCTCGAGCTTGCCCCAGCTTTCCTCGCGGCGCGCCTTGTCGCGCGACAGCACGGCTTCGCCGAGCGCATTCTCGATACGGTCGAGGAACACCTCGACTTCGTCGCCGACCTTCAGGTCGCTCTCACGGCCGGGGCCGGCGAATTCGCGCAGCGCGACGCGGCCCTCGGTCTTCAGGCCGACGTCGATGACGGCCATGTCTTTCTCGATCGCAACAACCTTGCCCTTGATGACCGAGCTTTCCTGCAGATTGCCGCCGGCAAAGGACTCATCAAGCATCGCCGCGAAATCGTCGCGGGTCGGGGAATAGGAAGACGCAGAATTCGAAACCATTGGTTCTCCAGATGCGGGATCTCGCCGGCCGTTCGGGTTGTTGGGCGCACCGCGCGTGAAGTGTCAGGGTTCCGCAAACCCTGACGACCGCTCGTTGCAGGAGGAGCAACAGCGGGCCGGCAGCAAGACTGCACGTTCGGTACGTTTGATAGTCCGGAGCCCGAAGCGAAAATATCGACTGCAAGACCTGGGAGCGGGCGTTCCTCCAGATGCGGCGAGGGCTCAAACCCAGCACCGGCCCGCTCAGACACGGCCTCGACATGGTCGATGGTGGCGCCGAACGGCGCTGATATAGCCCTGAGCCCTGCTTTCGGCAAGCAGGAAATGCCCCATTTTGCTGGGTTTTCGAGCCGAAAGGGCGCTTCGATGCCGCTGATTCTAGAGCATGATCCGGAAAAGTGCGAAGCGGTTTTCCGAAAAGATCATGCTCAAACAAAGAGCTAAAGCGCGATGACGATTCAACCAAATATCATCGCGCTTTAGCGTTTGGCGCGCGCTGCCTCGACGATGGCGATGGCGGCGCGCACGCCGGCCTCGATGTCGAGGTTGGAATTGTCCAGCGTGTGGGCGTCCGGGGCCGGCCGCAGCGGCGCAATCGCCCGATTCTGGTCCCGCTCGTCGCGCTTGAGGATGTCCGCGAGCACCGCCGCCTCGTCGGCGTCCTCGCCGCGGGCCCGGGCCTCCAGCGTGCGCCTGCGCGCCCGCACCTGCGGATCGGCGACCACGAAGATCTTCACGTCGGCATCGGGGCAGATCACGGTGCCGATGTCGCGCCCATCCAGCACCGCACCGGGCGGATCGGCGGCGAACTGGCGCTGGAAGCTGACCAGCGCCTCGCGCACCTTGGGAAAGGCCGAGACGACGGATGCCCCCTCGCCGACCTTCTGGGTCTTCAGGATCGGATTGCCGAATTTCTCGGGGTCGAGCTCCAGCGCCACGGCCACCGCCAGCGCCTCATCATTGAGGTCGGCGCCCTGCGCCATCATCGCATAGGCCACCGCGCGGTAGATCACGCCGGTGTCGAGATGGCGGTAGCCGTAGTGGTGGGCGAGCCGCTTGCCGAGCGTGCCCTTGCCGGAGGCGGCGGGTCCGTCGATGGCGATGATCATGCGAAATCAGCTCCGAGCGCGCGCATCATCGGAATGAAGTCCGGAAAACTTGTGGCGATGAAGGCAGTGTCGTCGATCTTCACCGGCCGATCCGACGCGCAGCCCATCACCAGCGCCGACATCGCGATGCGGTGATCCATGTGGGTGGCGACAAGACCGCCGCCCGGGACATGGCCGCGGCCCTCGACGATCAGATCGTCGCCGGAGACCTCGACCTTGACGCCGTTGACGCGCAGCATGTCCGCGGTGGCTTCGAGCCGATCGGACTCCTTGACGCGCAGCTCCTGCAAGCCGCGCATGATCGTGGTGCCCTCGGCAAACGCAGCCGCAACCGCCAGCACCAGATATTCGTCGATCATCGACGGCGCGCGCTCCGGCGGCACCTCGACGCCCTTCAGTTTCGAGGCGCGCACGCGCAATTGCGCCATCGGCTCGCCGGCATCGCCGCGCACCTCGCTCTCCTCGATCGAGGCACCCATTTCACGCAGCGTGGTGAACAGGCCGGTGCGCAGCGGATTGGTCATCACGTCGGAGAACACGACGTCGGAGCCTTCGACGATCAGCGCTGCAACGATCGGGAACGATGCCGAGGACGGGTCGGCGGGCACCACGACCTCGGCGCCGTGCAGCTCGGGCTCGCCGTTCAGCGTGATTCTGCGGCCGTGGCTGCCTTCCTTCTCCGAGGAGATCTCGGCGCCAAAATGCTTCAGCATCAGCTCGGTGTGGTCGCGGCTCGCCTCCTGCTCGATGACGGTGGTGATGCCGGGCGCGGACAGGCCCGCCAGCAGCACCGCCGACTTGATCTGGGCCGAGGCGACCGGCGTCTTGTAGACGATCGGCACCGGATAGCGGGCACCGTGGAGGGTGAGCGGCAGCCGGCCGCCCTCCCGGATATCGCTGACCCGGGCGCCCATCAGCTCGAGCGGATCGAGGATGCGGCGCATCGGCCGCGACCGCAGCGAGGCATCGCCGTCGAAGACGGCCGCGATCGGACAGCCTGCAACCGCGCCCATCACCAGCCGGCAGCCGGTGCCCGAATTGCCGAAATCGAGCGGCGCTGCGGGCTGGGCGAAGCCGCCGACCCCGACGCCGGATACCGACCAGGCAAACGGCGCCGTCCGCTCCACTTTTGCGCCCAGCGCGCGCATGGATTGGGCGGTATTGAGGACGTCCTCGCCCTCCAGGAGGCCGGAAATCCGGGTTTCGCCAACCGAAAGCGCCCCCAGGATCAGGGCACGGTGGGAAATCGACTTGTCGCCGGGAACGCGGACCTTGCCAGCCAGGGGGCCGCAAGCGCGGGATTCCAGCGGGGTCGGGGTGTCAGAATGGGCCAAGATTGTGTCCTCTCGCGCCGCGGCAGGTATCACATAGGCAACACCGCGTCACGCGCCCGTCACTTGCGCGCAAACCGCTATTGACAGCGGCTGCTCAACTAGCCAAGTGAAGCACCGTTTTTCAGCAAAATTCTGGGATGACCACGTTGGCCAAGTCCGAGCTCGGAACCAAGCGCATTTGCCCGACCACGGGCAAGAAGTTCTACGACCTCAACAAGAATCCGGTGATTTCGCCCTACACCGGCGAGGTCGTGCCGATTGCGCCCGTCGCGCCGGCGCGGGGCCGTGGCGCGCCCGTGAACTCGCCGGCAACCGCAGCCGAGCCCGAGGCGGCCGAAGCCGAGGAATTGGTCTCGCTCGAGGAGGCCGATGCCGAGGAGAACACCGGCAAGGTCAAGGCCGTGGTTCCGGAATCCGAGGACGATATCGAGGTCGATGAGACCATCGACGACGATGATGACGACGATTCGACCTTCATCGCCGACGAGGAAGAGGGCGATGAGGACGTCACCGACATCATTGGTGACGTCGGAGGCGACGAAGAGACTTGAGATCGGCGCAGATCTGTGATCAACGGTGCTGCCGCGCGAGTCGTCTAGGCCGCGCGGGCAGGGACTGATCCCCCAGGATCGTCCCACGGGATAAGGGGCCATAGCTCAGCTGGGAGAGCGCTTGCATGGCATGCAAGAGGTCGGCGGTTCGATCCCGCCTGGCTCCACCACGCTTCGCCCTTCGGGCTACGCGTGGCGCAGCTACGGGTTGCCTGAAGGGCGAAGCGTGGTGTCCGGCGTAGCCCGAAGGGCGAAGACGGACTGGTTCAACCGCCACTTTCTAAGTCCGCTCCCGATCGATAGGCTAAGCTGTCCCTGCTAGGCGTCCGTACTCCGGCTATTCGTAGATGCGAATGTGGTACGTCTATATCATCCGCAGCATCGACTTCCCTGATCAGGAATATGTTGGCGCCACCGAGGATCTGAAACGACGGATTCCCGAGCACAACGCCGGCAAGTCCGCCCACACTTCAAAATTCAAACCCTGGCAACTCGTCTGGTACTGCGCCTTCGCCAAGAAGCGCCTCTAACCGCGGCCACGCCGTCCGCCTACTCCCCCAGCACCGCATTCAACCGGTCGCGCAGCGCGACGATCTCGTCCTTCATCGTCAGCAATTCGCCAACCGAGCAGTCCGACGCGGCGAGGATCGACTGCGGGACGGCTTTGGCCTTTTCGCGCAGCGCGTGGCCTTGCTGCGTCAGCGCGATCAGCACCACGCGCTCGTCCTCGGTGCTGCGGGTCCGCCTGATCAGCTCGGCCGCTTCCAGCCGCTTCAGCAGCGGCGTCAGCGTGCCGGAATCCAGGAACAGCCGCTCGCCGATATCCTTGACCGGCACGTCGTCGCGCTCCCACAGCGCCAGCATCACGAGATACTGCGGATAGGTCAGCCCGAGCCGGTCGAGCAGCGGCTTGTAGACGCGGTTGAAGGCGTGCGCGGTCGAATAGACCGCAAAGCAGATCTGGTTATCGAGCCGCAGCGCCTGATCCGCCGCCGTCTGTTTCCTGACCATGATTCCCATCGAATCCATCTCGTTTGCGGGTCATTTTGGGCTCACGGGACCGCCAATTCAATTGCGAACAATTAAATGTGAGGCCGCGCAATTTATATTGCGCACAATTCAATTGAATGCAATACATGCGGCCGTTGATTTCAAACCCACTCGAAACCAGCAAGCCAAACCAAGGGAGACCACGATGTCTGTGAACGTGCTCTACAAGACCAGCGCCAAGGCAACCGGCGGCCGCGACGGCCATGCGGCAACGCTCGACGGCGCGCTCGACGTCAAGCTCACCACCCCGAAGGAGCTCGGTGGCGGCGGTGGCGCCGGCAACAATCCTGAGCAGCTGTTCGCGGCCGGCTATGCCGCCTGCTTCATCGGCGCGATGAAGTTCGTGGCCTCGCAGGGCGGCCCCAAGGTTCCCGCCGACGCCGCGGTGACCTCGACCGTCGGGATCGGCCCGCGCTCGGAAGGCGGCTTCGGCCTCGCCGTCGAGCTCGCCGTCTCGCTGCCCGGCCTGTCGCGCGCGGACGCCGAAGCACTGGTCGAGAAGGCGCACCAGGTGTGCCCCTATTCCAACGCCACCCGCGGCAATGTCGACGTCAAGCTGACCGTCGTCTAATTCCACATCACGCAATGGTCCGCCACGCGACAACGTGGCGGACCATTACTTTTGGTGCGTGGCGAACGCACGCGCTGCCCGCTGCATGGGCCAGCGCCGATCAAAGCATTGCTGCCTCGCCTGAAGACCGTTAGCTCTGGGACCCTCGTTATCCCAACTGAGCGAAGGTTGTTTCCATGAATACCCCAGCGGCCACGGGCGCGATGACAGGACTGCGCGTGATCGATCTGACGCGCGTGCTCGGCGGCCCGTATTGCACCCAGATCCTCGCCGACCACGGCGCCGACGTGATCAAGGTCGAGCCGCCCGCCGGCGACGAGGTGCGTGACTGGGGCCCTCCCTTCCACGAGGAAGACGCGGCCTATTTCGTCGGCATCAACCGCAACAAGCGCTCGATCGGACTCGACCTCGCCTCCGAGGGCGGCCGCGTGGTGCTGATGAAGATGCTCGAGACCGCCGACGTGCTGATCGAGAATTTCAAGCCCGGCACGCTCGACAAATGGGGCATCGGCAACGACGTGCTGCGCGCGAAATTTCCGCGCCTGGTGCATTGCCGGATCTCGGGCTTCGGCGCCGACGGCCCGCGCGGCGGCAATCCCGGCTATGATGCGATCATCCAGGCGATGACCGGCATGATCGCGGCCACCGGCTCGCCGGAGAGCGGCCCGATGCGCATCGGCGTGCCGCTGGTCGACATCACCACCGGGCTCTATGCCGCGATCGGCATCCTGATGGCGCTGTCGGAGCGGCAGCGCTCGGGGCTCGGCCAGTTCCTCGAGACCACGCTGTACGAGACCGGGCTTGCGATCATGCATCCGCACACCGCGAACTATTTCATGCACGGCAAGCCGCCACAGCTGACCGGCAACGAGCATCCGAACCTCGTGCCTTATGCGATCTTCCCGACCAAGACCGACAACATCTTCATCGGCGTCGGCAATGACGGCACCTTCCGCAAGCTCGCCAAGGAGATCGGCAAGCCCGAGCTCGGCACCGATCCGCGCTTTGCCCGCAACAAGGACCGGATCGCCAACCGCGATGCGCTGCGGGCCGAGCTGGCCGCCGTGTTCAGCCAGCACGAGGCCGAGCCGCTGTGCAACCGGCTGCTCGCCGCCGGCCTGCCGGCCGGCCCGGTGCAGAAGATCGACCAGGCGCTGACCAACCCGCACACGATCCATCGCGGCGACGTCATCGAGAAGGATTGGTACAAGGGCGTCGCCTCGCCGATCCGCCTCGAACGCACCAAGCCGAACCTGCGCCGCACACCGCCGAAATTCAGCCAGCACGCTGCGGAGGTGCTCGGCGAGTTCGGCTACTCCAGCGACGAGATCAACGGCCTGGTCGACAAGGGCGTGGTCTGCGGTCCCCAGCGCAAGCGCTGACACAACCATCCGTCAGCCCCGCGGTGCAGCGTCGCGTCCGGCGTTGCACCGCAGGGCGGCGGCTGCGATCTCCGCCTTTTTTACCGCTTCCCTTTGTCGCGGCTTCCCCCCTACGATGGCTTTCGTTTATACGGTCATTTGAACGTCATCCGGCGCTGATAACGCGCGCAACGAAAGATGACGTTCCAACCGGGAGGGGCTTTGATGATTTTCCGACGATTAGGCGCTGCTGCGGTAGCCGCTGCTACGCTTGCATTCGCGTCGCCTGCATTTGCGGTGACCGAGATCCAGTGGTGGCACGCGATGACCGGCGCCAACAACGACGTCATCGTCAAGCTGGCCACCGACTTCAACGCCTCGCAGTCCGACTACAAGGTGATCCCGACCTACAAGGGCGGTTACGCCGACACCATGAATGCCGGCATCGCGGCGTTCCGCGCCGGCAACGCGCCGCACATCATGCAGGTGTTCGAGGTCGGCACCGCGACGATGATGGCCGCCACCGGCGCCGTCAAACCGGTCTACAAGCTGATGGCCGACGCCGGCGAGAAGTTCGATCCGAGCGTCTATCTGCCCGCGATCACCGGCTATTACTCGACCTCGAAGGGCGAGATGCTGTCGTTCCCGTTCAACTCGTCGTCGACCGTGATGTGGGTCAACCTCGACGCGCTGAAGAAGGCCAACATCGCCGAGATCCCGAAGACCTGGCCGCAAGTGTTCGAGGACGCCAAGAAGCTGAAGGCGGCCGGCTACACCACCTGCGGCTTCTCCGGCTCGTGGGTCACCTGGGTCAATCTCGAGCAGCTGTCGGCCTGGCACAACGTGCCGCTCGCCAGCAAGGCCAACGGCCTCGACGGCTTCGACACCGTGCTCGAATTCAACGGCCCGCTGCAGGTCAAGCATCTCGAGAACCTGGTCGAGCTGCAGAAGGACAAGACCTACGACTACGCCGGCCGCACCAACACCGGTGAAGGCCGCTTCACCTCGGGTGAATGCCCGATCTACCTGACCTCGTCGGCCTTCTTCGGCAACGTCAAGGCGCAGGCCAAGTTCAACTTCACCGCGGCGCCGATGCCGTATTATCCCGACGTCAAGGGCGCGCCGCAGAACTCGATCATCGGCGGTGCCTCGCTCTGGATCATGGGCGGCAAGTCGGCGGAGGAATACAAGGGCATCGCCAAGTTCCTGACCTTCCTCTCGGACACCGACCGCCAGGTCTGGATCCACAAGGCCTCGGGCTATCTGCCGATCACCAAGGCGGCCTACGCCAAGGCCAAGGAAGAGGGCTTCTACAAGGACCAGCCCTATCTCGAGACCCCGCTGCTCGAGCTCACCAACAAGGAGCCGACCGAGAATTCCCGCGGCCTGCGCCTCGGCAACATGGTGCAGCTGCGCGACATGTGGTCGGAGGAGATCGAGCAGGCGCTGGCCGGCAAGAAGACCGCCAAGCAGGCGCTGGACTCGGCCGTCGAACGCGGCAATCAGATGCTGCGGCAGTTTGAAAAGACCGCCGTCCACTGACATGATGCCTTGAGACCATCCGGCAGGCCGCAAGCGCGGCCTGCCAATTCTTCCGAGATCATGCAAAAGCAAGCCATTTTTCAATCAAAGCTGTTGCCTTACGCGCTGGTTGCCCCGCAACTCGCGATCGTCCTGATCTTTTTCTACTGGCCGGCCGCGCAGGCGGTGATCCAGTCCTTCCTGCTGCAGGACGCCTTCGGCCTGTCCACCAGCTTCGTCTGGTTCGAGAACTATCTCGAGCTGTTCAAGGACCCGGCCTATTTCGCCGCGATTATCAGGACCTTCGCGTTCTCGCTCGCGATCGCGGTGTCCTCGCTGTCGTTCGCGCTGCTGCTCGCCGTGATGGCCGACAAGCCGCTGCGCGGTTCGACGCTCTACCGCACGCTCCTGATCTGGCCCTATGCGGTGGCGCCGCCGGTCGTCGGCGTGCTCTGGGTGTTCATGCTGCATCCCTCGCTCGGCGTGCTGTCGCGCTATCTGCGCGGCATGGGCATTGACTGGAATCCGCTGCTCAACGGCGACCAGGCCGCCGCCCTGGTCATCCTCGCCGCGGCCTGGAAGCAGATCTCCTACAATTTCCTGTTCTTCCTCGCAGGCCTCCAGAGCATCCCGAAGAGCGTGATCGAGGCCGCCGCGATCGACGGCGCGCGTCCGATGCGGCGGTTCTGGACCGTGATCTTCCCGCTGCTGTCGCCGACCATCTTCTTCCTCCTGGTCATCAACATCGTCTACGCCTTCTTCGACACCTTCGGCATCATCGACACGATGACCCGCGGCGGCCCCGGCAAGGCGACCGAGACGCTCGTCTACAAGGTCTATTCGGACGGCCTGCTCGGCGGCAATCTCGGCTCGTCGGCGGCGCAGTCGGTCATCCTGATGGTCATCGTGATCGTGCTCACCGGAATCCAGTTCCGCTTCGTCGAGCGCAAGGTGACTTACTGATGGTCGAGGAACAGGGCTTCCAGCGCTATCTGGCTCACGTCATCCTGTGGATCGGGATCGCGATCGTCGCTTTCCCGGTCTATCTCGCGATCGTCGCCTCGACCCAGGACAACGCCGTCATCGCCAATGGCCAGATGTCGCTGCTGCCCGGCGGCCATTTCCTCGAGACCTACTACCAGACGCTGTTTGTCGGCACGAGCGGCTCGACCCGCGAGCCCGTCCTCAACATGATGCTGAACTCGCTGGTCATGGCGCTGCTGATCGCGGTCGGCAAGATCGCGATCTCGATCATCTCGGCCTACGCGATCGTCTATTTCCGGTTTCCGTTCCGGATGGCGATCTTCTGGATCATCTTCATCACATTGATGCTGCCGGTCGAGGTGCGCATCTATCCGACCTACAAGATCGTCGCCGACCTGCATCTGCTCGACAGCTACGCCGGCTTGTCGCTGCCGCTGATCGCGTCCGCCACCGCGACACTCTTGTTCCGGCAGTTTTTCATGACGGTGCCGGATGAATTGCTGGAGGCCTCGCGCATCGACGGCGCAGGACCGTTCCGCTTCTTCTGGGATACGCTGTTGCCGCTGTCGCGCACCAACATGGCCGCGCTGTTCGTGATCCTGTTCATCCTCGGCTGGAATCAGTATCTCTGGCCGCTGTTGATCACGACGCGCGATGACATGCAGACCATCCAGGTCGGCATCCGCAAGATGATCACCACAACCGACGCGCTGACCGAATGGCCTGTCGTGATGGCGACCGCGCTGCTCGCGATGCTGCCGCCGGTGTTCGTCGTCGTCGTGATGCAGAAACTGTTCGTGCGCGGATTGGTGGAGACGGAAAAGTAATGGCCAACGTCACGCTGCGCAGCGTCCGCAAGACCTATCCCGGCGGCTTCGAGGCCATCAAGGGCGTCGATGTCGACGTCGGCGACGGCCAGTTCTGCGTGCTGGTCGGCCCCTCCGGCTGCGGCAAGTCCACGCTGCTGCGGATGGTCGCCGGGCTCGAGACCATCACCGGCGGAGAGATCGACATCGGCGGCCGTGTCGTCAACCAGGTCGAGCCCGCCGATCGCGACATCGCGATGGTGTTCCAGAATTACGCGCTCTATCCGCATATGAGCGTCTACAACAACATGGCCTACGGCCTGCGCAACCGCGGCATGGCCGAGGCCGAGATCAAGACCCGGGTCGAGGAAGCCGCGCGCGTGCTTGAGCTCTCGCCAATGCTGGAGCGCAAGCCGCGCCAGCTCTCCGGCGGCCAGCGCCAGCGCGTCGCGATGGGCCGCGCCATCGTGCGCCAGCCGAAGGTGTTCCTGTTCGACGAGCCGTTGTCGAACCTCGACGCCAAGCTGCGCATCGCGATGCGGGTCGAGATCCGCAAGCTGCAGCGCCGGCTCAACACCACCTCGATCTACGTCACCCACGACCAGCTCGAGGCGATGACGCTGGCCGACATCCTCGTCGTCATGAATGGCGGCCAGGTCGAGCAGATCGGCAATCCGCTCCAGATCTACCAGAAGCCGGCAACCACCTTCGTCGCGTCCTTCATCGGCGCCCCGCCGATGAACCTGATGCCGCTGCGCTCGGAGGAGCTGACGTCCCAGATCGCGGGCGTCGACGGCGCCGGCATTGTCGGGATCCGGCCGGAGGATTTCGTGATCTCCAATGAGACCGCACCGGGCGGCGTCGCGCTCGGCCTGACCGTCGAGGCAATCGAGCATGTCGGCGCCGAGACCTTCGTCTATGGCAGCCGCCAGCGCGCGGAACAGGGCGTTGCCGCCAATCCGGGCGAGCTGCCGCCCGGCGAGGTGATCGTCCGGGTTCCCGGCGCCACCGGCCCTGGGATCGGCGAGCGGATCCTGGCGGTCGCCCCGCGCGACAAACTGCATCTTTTTACCGCTGACGGCCGGAAGCGGGTCGTGGGGTAACCGATCGAGAAGAATTTGCCCTCATGTTGCGGGCGTTTAGGCTGGTTTCTGGGCTGCTTGAACGCTATCCAGATCGCCCCCATATCCCTCACTAACCGGAGGCCAGACGGCCCGCCGGTTGCATGGGGCGCCGCAAGGGCCCCTCAAAGTCGCTTCGAGAGGACTTTGTAATGTCTCGTGTTCCATCGTTGTCCAGTCCGTTCCTTCTGGGATTCGACGAGATCGAGCGTGCGCTCGACCGCGTCGTGAAGGGCGCTGACGGCTATCCTCCCTACAACATCGAGCGGTGCGACCGCACCAACGGGCAGCCCGAGCGGCTGCGCATCACGTTGGCGGTGGCGGGCTTCACCCGCGACCAACTCGATGTAACTATTGAGGAAAATCAGCTCGTCATCCGCGGCCGCCAGCAGGACGACAAGGCTCGGCAATACATCCATCGCGGCATCGCCGCGCGCCACTTCCAGCGCACCTTCGTGCTGGCAGAGGGGATGCAGGTGCTGGGCGCGGATCTGAAGAACGGGTTGTTGTCGATTGATCTGGCCAGGCCGGAACCTGAACGGGTCATTAAGACAATCGCTATCAATGAGCACGAATAATAGAAACAAGGAGCGGACTCGACCGCTTGTCTGACTGAGGAGTCGAGACCATGAGTGAAGCAAGCATCATCTTCCAATCCGACAGCGTCACGCCGGAAGCGCTGGCCCATCTGGGCGAGGGTCATATCGCCTATGTGAAGCAGGTCCGTTCCGAGGACGTGCCCGATCTGTTTCCGCAGGCGCCGAAGATCGCGCCGGGCCTCAAGCTGTTCGCGCTGCACGCCGCCGACGGCACGCCGATCATGCTGACCGACAGCCGCGAAGCCGCGATCGCGAACGCCTGGAGCAACGAGCTGCAAGCCGTCAGCGTCCACTGACGCGCTGCTGACACGACATCCGCGAGTTCAGATGCGCGGGCATGCCTCGACACCGACCGAGGCGGCCCGCGCATTTTTTATTGGGATCAGGTCGACGTGGCGGGTAGCGGACCCATGCTGAGCTGCACCTCGCCGGGAACATTGTAGTCGCGCATCAGCATGCGGTTATTGCGCAGCCCGCAAGCTTCCCGCTGCACCACGAACATCCAGAGCGCGTGGCCGGCTTGCCGGACCAGCATGCGCCGCGCCTGCTGTGCAGGCGCCGGTGCTTCAGCGCGCGGATGAGCGGCATCGAACTCGCGCAATTTGGCGAGGGCCTGTTCCAGCGCCCGGCCCATGCGCCCGAGCGCGCTGGCCCTTTCCTCGGCGAGTTCGTAAGCGAGAACGTCGACAGGAACGCGATCAAGGCGAAAATCGCGGGACATCAGTCATCCCTTGGTACGCACGCGCCATGTTGCGCCGATCCGTCTTCTGGCGTCACAAAGCGCTTGTCAATAGGCGCGGACCGCAGCGGCTCCATTTCGTTCGGCACCGTTCCGTGCTGTTATCAGTTCGCGTGACGAACGGTCCGCGCAGTCCCGAGCCTTTCAGACGGCCGCACGACAAGAGGACTTCCACCAGGACTTATTCGCCGCCAAATCATTGGAGGAGATGCGACCATGCAGAAGAGCACGCTGATCAATCTCGTTGCTCCGGTATCGATTTCCATCCTCGCGACCGGTGTCGCGATTTCCGCGCAGGACAAGTACAGTTTGCAGGTGCAGAACGGGCTCGCGTTCTCCGAGTTCAGGGGATACGAGGACTGGGCGGTGATCGCGATCAGCGAGAATGAAGGCGTCATCGCCGTGATCCTGGGCAATCCCGCGATGATCGGCGCCTATCGCGACGGCGTACCCGGCAATGGCAAGCCGTTCCCGGATGGCGCCAAGATGGCGAAGATTCACTGGATCCCGAAGAAGCAAGAGGCATATCCCGGTCAACCAACCGTGCCAGGCGCCCAGCACGACGTCGACTTCATGGTCAAGGACAGCAAGAGGTTCGCGGATAGCGGCGGCTGGGGATACGGCGCGTTCGAGTACGACGCGGCGACCGATGTGTTCAGGCCCGCCAACACGACGGATAATCCGCCGCAGGAAAACGACGCAAAATGTGGTTATGCCTGCCACACGGTGGTGCAGAACCGCGACTATGTGTTCACCGAGTATGGCAAGAGGTAGATGCCTCGGATCGCGCGGGCTAGCGAGTTAGCCGCGCGCGGATGTCTGGCTTCAGCACTTTGCCGACCTTGGAGCGCGGCAGATCGTCCCAGACCTCGATCTGCTTCGGTGTCTTGATGCTGCCGATCTGCTGCTTGACGAACGCCGCCAGCGCGGTCGCATCGACGGTGTGGCCGGCGCGCGGCTGCACCACAGCAACGATGCGCTCGCCCCATTTGTCGTCGGGCATCCCGATCACCGCACAATCCTGCACCGCCTCATGGGCCCGCAACGCGTTCTCGACCTCGATCGAATAGACGTTGAAGCCGCCGGTGATGATCATGTCCTTGGCGCGGTCGACGATGTAGAGATAGCCGTCGCCGTCGATGTAGCCGATGTCTCCGGTGTGATGCCAGCCATGCACTGATGCTTCGCGCGTGGCCTCCGGGTTCTTGTAGTAGCCGTCCATGACAAGCGAGCCGCGCACCACGATCTCGCCGCGCGATCCCGCCGGCAACAGCTTGCCGTCGCCGTCCATGATGCCGGCCTGCACCAGCGGACCGATCCGTCCCGCCGACGACAGCCGCTCCATCGCGATCGTGCCGTCTGCATGATAGTGATCGGCAGGCGGCATCATCGAGATCATCATCGGCGCCTCGGTCTGCCCGAACAGCTGCGCCATCGGCCCGATCCGCTGCAACGCCTCGGCAAGCCGCGTCGCCGAGATCGGCGCCGCGCCATACCAGAAACATTGCAGCGAGGAGCGATCCGCCGCGTCGAGCTCGGGATGATCGAGCAGCATGTAGATCACGGTCGGCGGCAGGAAGGTGTGGGTGACGCGATAGCGCGCGATCAGCGCCAGGAACTCGCCTATATCAGGGTGATGCATGATCACGACGCGGCCGCCGAGCGTCATGATCGGAAAGCACAGCACGCCGGCGGCGTGCGTCAGCGGCGCCAGCGCGAGATAGACCGGACGGCCCTTGAACGGGTAACCCATCAGGGTCAGCGCGGTCATCGCCTCAATGTTGCGTCCCGAGAGCATCACGCCCTTGGGCTTGCCGGTGGTGCCGCCGGTGCCCGGGATCATCGCGAGATCGTCGATCGTGTCGCGCTGATGGTGATCGTCGGCAAGCCCGGACAGCCAGCGGTCGAATGACGGCGCGAACGGCAGTTCCTGATCGAGGCAGACCAGCGCGCGCAGCTTGGGCAGGTCCTGCCGCACGGCCTCGACCATCGGCGCAAAGCTCGAATGAAACAGCAGCAGGCTGCAATCGAACTGATCGAGGATGAACTTGTTCTCGGCCGCTTCGTTGCGCGGATTGATCGGGCACCACACCGCGGCCGCGCGGGAGATGCCGAACACGCAGGCGAACGCCAGCGGATCGTTGCCTGAGAGGATCGCGACCTTCTCGCCCGGCGCGATGCCGGAGCGCTCGAGCCCGCGCGCGATCCGGTAGCTCAGCCGCTGTACATCGCCATAGCTGAGGTCGCGGCCATCCATGGTGAGGCACGGCGCATCGGCGCCGAGCGAGGCACCCTTGTCGAGATAATCGATGAAGCGCATGGCGAGCCTCGCGAGAGGGCGCGGGTGACGCGCGACTGCGTCACCCGCGGATAGACGTTTTCGAACAAGGCGGATACCAGTCCGCTTGACGAAAACGCTTCAGGGAACGGAGTGTTGAGCCCCGATCCGATCGGGGCTCAAGCTTAATCGTGCACGGTCAGCACCGGCTTGCCGACCAGACCGAAGCTGCGCAATTGCCCGAGCAGCTCGTGATGGCCGAACGCCTGGCAGCCGGAGGCGAAGCCGACGCGCTTGGGCGGTTGCTGCACCAGATGCGCGGCGGCATAGGCCTGCAGCAGGCCGGTCTGCTTGTAATTGCTGTTGCCGTTGATGACGCAGTGCGCGCGCCCGAGCGGGCCGGAGGCATACACCGAATCCAGCGACTTGTTGACGCGCGGGTTCTCGCGCGGCGGCATGGTGTTCATCACGCCGGCCGCAGTCTGCGCCAGCGCGGCGTAGCGCTCGTCGGGCTTCATGTCCTTGGTCGCCTCCAGCGCGGCAGCAACGATCTGCGGCACGCCCAGCATGAGCGCACGATTGAACACGCCACCCAGCACCTTGACGTTGGCGACGCGCGGATCACGCTTGAACCAGACCGGATGCGAGGTGCCTCCCCAGGGCAGCGCCAGCGCCAGTTCGTGCTGGCCGGGGATGACGAGGTTGGTGAGGCCGGCATCGGGCTGATGCTCGACATACTTGTTCTGCTCGAGGTAGTAGGCCTTGGCCATCGCGGCGTTGACCAGGATGGTTTGCGTCGAGGCGATGGTCGGGCTGCCGCCCCAGAACACGGCGATATCGAGCGTGTCGAGGCCGGGCGTCTCCAGGCACAGCTGCGCGGCGATCTCGCCGGTGGTGTACATCTGCGCAATGCCCGGCGCCAGCAGCAGGCCGGCATTGCCGAACTTGGTGCCGAACTCCTGCTCGAGCGTGATCAGCCAGTCCTGCTCGCCGGTCGTGTCGGTGTAGTGGCACTTCGCCGCAAGGCAGGCCTGCACCACCTCGATGCCGAACTTGGCGAATGGGCCTACGGTGTTGAGCACCACCGAGGCACCCTTGAACAGCTCGGTCAGCGCAGCGGCGGTGTGCGGCACCGTCACCACCTCATAGTCGGCGGTCTCGATGCCGGCGACGTTCGACTTCATCGCGGCGTTGAGCTTGTCGGCGCTGCGGCCGGCGGCGATGAAGGGAATGTTGTACTCGCGCAGATATTCGCAAACCAGCCGGCCGGTGTAGCCGGACGCGCCATAGACGATGACGGGCTTCTTCTCGCTCATTGCGTTCCTCCGAAATGCTTGTTGTCAGCTTCGTTGCTACATGCCCATGCCGCCGTCGACCGGCAGGCCGATGCCGGTGATGAAGCGGGCATCGTTCGAGCACAGGAACACCGCGGCGTCGGCGATGTCGGAGACCTCAGCGAGCTTGCCGAGCGGCGTCTGCTCCACCACCGAACCGACGGCGGCGTTGACGTCGGGCGCAAGGCCGATCTTCACGATGTCATTGGCGAGCTGCAGGCCCATGTCGGTCGGGATCAGGCCGGGATAGATGCAGTTGACGCGCACGCCATAGCCGAGCTTGCCGGCTTCCATCGCACCGACGCGGGTCATGCGATCGACCGCGGATTTGGTGCCGGAATAGACGGCGATGCTCGGGAAGGCGATCGTCGCCGCGACGGACGCGATATTGACCACCGCACCGCCCTTGCCGGCGGCGCCGCCCGGCCGCATCGCGCGGAAGGCGTGCTTCATGCCGAGCACGGTGCCGACGACGTTGACGTCGCACATGCGGCGCGCGTCTTCGGCCTTGATGTCGGCGACCAGCGAGGTGATCTCGATGCCGGCATTGTTGATCAGGATATCGAAGCCGCCGAGGGTTTCGACCGTCGCTGCGGCGGCCCGCTCCCACTGCGCGTCGTCGGTGACGTCGAGCTTGACGAAGCCGGTCTTCACGCCGGCCTTGGCGATCTCGGCGGCGCTGGCCTTGCCGGTATCGTCGAGAATATCGCCGATCATCACAGCCGCGCCGGAGCGCGCCAGTGCCTGCGCAATCGCCGCGCCAATCCCCCGGGCGCCGCCGGTGACCAGGGCTTTCCTGCCTTCAAGGCTCTTCCCACTCATGACGTAGTCCTCCCTTTGCTTGGTGATCTTGATCAGTGCTGCGGACTGGGGGCTGCGCGGGCCGGACGTTGCGCATTTGGAGCGCATTGGTGATCGCGGCCGACGTCGGCGGGGCGCAGCGTGGCGCGCCCCGGCGGTGCATTTCCTCCTGTTTTGTCGATTGGTCAGCCGTCTTGACGGTTGTCCAAATTATTGCGCCAACCCTCGTCCAGGAACTTGACACTTGTCAAGTCTGAATTTGACAAGTGTCAAAGAGGATGATTGTGAAGGGATGGAGCACACTGCGGTCGCCGCGGTATAGTTGCTCGCGGGAAGAGACAGAGGAAAGGCACCGGATGGCGCGGCATGCGACAGGAGCGGCCCAACGCGTGGCGGTGGCGACCGAGACGCTGCGCGACGAGAAGTTCAACGCACGGCGCGTCGAGCTTGCGGAGGCTGCGCTGGAGACGCTCGGCGAGCTCGGCTTCGCGCGCACCAGCCTGCGCGAGATCGCGCAGAACTCCGCATTCACGCACGGCGTGTTTCACTACTACTTCAGCGACAAGCTCGACCTGATCTGCTGCTGCGTCCGTCACTACAAGGCGAAATGCGTGACGCGCTATGACGAGGTGGTGACGACGGCGCGCAGCCGCGACGAATTGACCGAAGGCTTCCTCGCCAAACTCGCGGCGACGTTGCGGGACGAAGCCCGCATGCACCGGCTCTGGTACGATCTGCGCTCGCAGGCGATGTTCGAGCCGGCGTTTCGCAAGGACGTGCTCGAGATCGACAAGAGCCTGGAAGCGATGATCTGGCGCATCGCCACGCGCTACGCCGAGCTCGGCAACAAGAAGCCGGCATCGTCTCCGGCCGCGCTCTACGCGCTGTTCGACGGCCTGTTCCAGAGCGCGCTGCTCAGGCATCTTGCTGACGACGAGCAGGCCGTCCCGGATCTGCTCGATGAAGTCCGCCGCCTGCTGCCGACGATCTGCTGAAATTTTCCAATGCTTCGAAGCCCGGATGAAGCGCAGCGAAATCCGGGATTCGCGCCGACTGCGAGATTTTCCCCGGATTGCGCTGCGCTTCATCCAGGCTGCAGGCTCAACGAGCCTGACAACGCGTCGGGCATGCGCCATCGCCTGACGAACAGACTACACGCCGATGACAGTTGCGCGAATGAGCGCTGAGTGATTAGGCCGCGCTGGCCGGCGGCAGCGCGAGCACTGAGTAGATCGCCTGCGCGTCGCGCGATGCGCGCAGCTTCTTGGCGACGTCCTGGTCACGCAGCAGGCGGGCGATGCGCGCCAGCGCCTTGAGGTGATCGGCGCCGGCGCCTTCGGGCGCCAGCAGCAGGAAGATCAGGTCGACCGGCTGGCCGTCCATCGCCTCGAAATCGATCGGCCGCTCGAGACGGGCGAAGAAGCCGAACAGCTTCTCCAGCTTCGGCAGCTTGCCGTGCGGGATGGCGACGCCATAGCCGACCGCCGTGGTGCCGAGCTTCTCGCGCTGCAGCAGCACTTCGAAGATCGCGCGCTCGTTCTGCCCGGTCAAAGCGGAGGCACGCGCCGCAAGTTCCTGCAGCGCCTGCTTCTTGCTGATGACTTTCAAAGCAGGGAGTATCGCCTCGGGTGCGACCAGGTCGGTAATCGGCATTGGGACGTTCCGAGGTGAATGACCGTCAGGTTGCGAAATAGGCTTTACAGCGGCGGCGTCAAGAAGATGAGGTGGGATGCGGGCTTAGCCCGGGTCCATTTGGCAGGGCTTCTACTCCAACGTATCGGCGGTGCCAACACCTGCGAACCCTGTTCCGCCCCCCTTATTCCTGGAGGCGGCGGACCATAAGCAGGGCTGGCTTCGAACGTCAATGCCATCTGCCAACTATCCTCAGGGGCTCACCGCGGGCGGGTCGACCCAGCCGACATTGCCGTCCGTACGGCGGTATATGATGTTCAACCGGCCACTGCCGCCATGCTGGAACACCAGGCAGGAGGCGCCGGTCAGGTCGAGCTCCATCACCGCCTCGCTGACCGACAGCCGCTTCAGCGCGGTGGTTGCCTCGGCAATGATGACAGGGCTGTATTCGGTGACCTCGTCCTCGTTCTCGGGCGCCTCGATGATGTAGCTCGGCGCGTCGAGGCCTGCGCCGTTCAATTCGGCGAGCGCGGCGTTCGCGGCATAGGCCTTGCGGGCGGAGCGGTCCTTGAGCCGGCTCTTGTAGCGGCGCAGGCGCTTCTCGATCATCAGCAGCGCGGCATCCGCGCTGGCATAGGCATCGGCGGCGTTGGATTCGGCTTCCAGCGTGATGCCGGAATCCAGATGCAGCGCGCAGTCGGTTCGAAAGCCGAAGCCATCCTTGCTCAGCGTGATGTGACCGGAATAGTTGCCATCAAAATACTTTCGCAGGACCTCGTCGGTGCGCTCGCTGACGCGCGCGCGAAGCGCCTCGCCGATGCTGATGCTCTTTCCCGAGATTCGAAGGGTCATTTGATGCCTCGATTGCTGGATGCCTCGATCGGTCTTGCAGGAGCACGATGCTTGCTGGGCTTCCGGGTACCTCCCTCGGTGGACGACGCTTCACCAGGAAAGATTGAGACTATCGCGATTTGACGCGAACGCAACGAGCGCTTGGACCGGTCCGTACTCGGACGGGGTCATGCTCAAGAAGTAACCTAAACGGGCGCTGTATCACGCGACCGGTCGGACGAGGAGGCAGGAGCCGAAAGGGCATTACCGAGCATGCTCTGTTTGTCACGGCGGCGCTGCACCGAGGATGGTATCCGCATCGCCTCGCGATACTTCGCGACGGTGCGGCGGGCGATATCAATGCCCGAAGCGCGCAAACGTTCCACGATCGTGTCGTCGGACAGGATCGCCGACGGCGCTTCGCCGTCGATCAACTGCTTGATGTGGTGACGCACCGCTTCGGCCGAATGCGCCTCGCCGCCGTCGGCGGACGCGATCGACGCGGTGAAAAAATACTTCAATTCAAAACTGCCGCGATTGGTCGCCATGTATTTGTTGGCGGTGACGCGCGACACCGTCGATTCATGCATCTGGATCGCGTCCGCGACCGCCTTCAGATTCAGCGGCCGCAGATGCGCGACGCCATAGGTGAAGAAGCCGTCCTGCTGGCGGACGATCTCGGTGGCGACCTTCAGGATGGTGCGGGCGCGCTGATCGAGCGCGCGCACCAGCCAGGTCGCGTTCTGCAGGCAGTCGGTGAAGTACGACTTGTCACCGTCCTTGCGGATCGTCTTCGACAGCTCAGAGTAATAGGTCTGGTTGACCAGTACGCGCGGCAGAGTGTCGCTGTTGAGCTCGACATGCCAGCCGCCGTCGGGACCCGGACGGACATAGACGTCAGGCACCATGGTCTGGGTCCGCGAGGTGCCGAACTTCAGTCCAGGCTTCGGATCGAGCCGCCGGATCTCGGCGATCATGTCGGTGATGTCTTCGTCGTCGACGCCGCACAGCTTGCGCAGGCCTGCGATGTCGCGCTTGGCCAGCAGATCGAGATGCTCGACCAGCGCCTGCATCGCCGGGTCGTAGCGATCGAGCTCGCGCAGCTGGATCGCCAGGCACTCGCTCAGGTTTCGGGCGCAGACGCCCGGCGGATCGAATTTCTGCAACACCGCGACGACCTCGTCGACCGCCTGCTGCGACGCACCGAGCCGCTCGGCGGCCTGGCCGAGATCGGCCGGCAGATAGCCGGCATCGTCGACCAGGTCGATCAGGTACTGTCCGATCATGCGCTGCGCCGGCGCCGAGAACGCCACCGCGAGCTGTTCGGCGAGATGGTCGGCGAGCGTCAGCTCGGCGGCCACGAACGCTTCGAGATTGTATTCGTCATCGCTGGAGGCGCCGCCGCCCCATTCGGTATAGACAGACGGCGGTGCATCCTGCGCGGCGCGCGCAGCGGCCTCCGCCGGCTCCTCGGAGAACACGTTGTCGAGACCGGTGTCTAGCGTCTGCTCGATCTCGGCGCGGGTGCCGAGGTCGCGATTCAGCCACTCCTCCTGGCCGGGCTCGAAAGCGGCCTCGCCGCTCGAACCAGAGGCCATGTCGGAGCGGTCACCATCGTCACCGTAGCTTGAGGAACCGTCGGAATCGCCGTAGTCGGACCGCTCCATGGCCGGCTCGCCCGCCACCGGCGGCTCTGGCCCGTCGGCCGCGCGCTCGAGCAGCGGATTGCGTTCCAGCTCTTCCTCGACGAAGGCCGACAGATCCAGGTTCGACAGTTGCAGCAGCTTGATCGCCTGCATCAGCTGCGGCGTCATCACCAGCGACTGCGACTGGCGGAACTCTAGTCTTTGCGTCAGCGCCATGGAGGCAAGATCGACCTTAAAAGTTGGCTCGATTCTTGCTTATCTTAGTCCGTGAAGCTTGTACACGGCTTGACGGATGCAAAATTTGGGCTAGAGCCGGAATTCCTCGCCAAGGTAAAGCCGGCGTACATCGGGATCATTAACGATCTCCTCCGGACTGCCTTCAGTCAAGATCTCACCGGCATAGACGATGTAGGCGCGGTCGGTCAGGCCGAGCGTCTCGCGGACATTGTGGTCGGTGATGAGCACGCCGATGCCGCGGTTAGTGAGATGGCGGACGAGGTCCTGGATGTCGCCGACCGCGATCGGGTCGATGCCGGCGAAAGGCTCGTCGAGCAGCATATAATTCGGGCGCGTCGCCAGCGCGCGGGCGATCTCGACGCGACGCCGCTCGCCGCCGGACAGCGCGATCGACGGGCTCTTGCGCAGCCGCGTGATGTTGAACTCGTCGAGCAGCGAATCCAGCTCGTGCTCGCGCTTCTTCTTCGAGGGCTCGACGACCTCCAGCAC
Source organism: Bradyrhizobium sp. WCU1 (assembly GCF_053474805.1). NCBI lineage: Bacteria > Pseudomonadati > Pseudomonadota > Alphaproteobacteria > Hyphomicrobiales > Nitrobacteraceae > Bradyrhizobium > Bradyrhizobium sp. WCU1. Next base: position 3,389,814 of record NZ_CM130280.1, on the reverse strand, counting down.
GGCGCGGATGTTCTGCTCGACCGACAGGCCGCGGAAGATCGAGGCTTCCTGCGGCAGATAGCCGATGCCGAGACGCGCACGCTGATACATCGGCAGCCTGGTGACGTCGTGGCCGTCGAGCTCGATCGCACCGCGATCGGCCTTGATCAGGCCGGTGATCATGTAGAACACGGTGGTCTTGCCGGCGCCGTTCGGCCCGAGCAGACCGACCGCCTCGCCGCGGCGCACATAGATGCTTACGCCGCGCACGACCTGGCGACTGCCAAAACTCTTTTCCACGCTGTGCACAGCCAGGTAGCCCGGCCGCTTGATCAGCTGCGGCGCCGCCGGGGCGCTGTTCCTGGCTGGCCTTGCCCGGGCCGGAGCGGGCGCTGCTGCGGGCTGGGATCGCGGCAGCTCGGCGGCGGGAACCGAGGCGGCACGCGCCATCGGCGGCGCGTCACGCACCGGCGACGTCAGCATCTCGCCGAACTGGTCGCCGAGCGCCGTGATGTCGTCATGCGCACGCGCAAATCCGGTGCTGCGTTTCGCAGAGCGCCGCCGGAACATGCCGAATAAATCCACCATCCCCGCTTCGCTTCAGCCTTTCACGGTGATCCCGCGACTTTGCCTGCGGACCAATCGATTCGCACGCCAACCTGCCAACATGAAAACCGGATTCCGGCCTTCCCGCGCGACAAGCGCGGACGCGTTTGCGCGGATCATGCTCAAATAATACGACAAAGCGCGGTGACCCGCGCCTTGGATGAGTGGATGCCCCTGCCCAGCCAACAAGATTCCCCCTCGAGGCGCATCTTCGGCCGAACCGCAGCAGTAAATACAGTCTCGCCCCTCGCGCTTCAACCTCGCGGCTGCAAAATATTATCTAACCAATTGATTCTGCTGGACCTTACGCGAAGCTTACTTGGCTCCCTATTTCGACTTGCTGCCCGGCAGGAGCTGAAGCGGTGACGGTGCCGCCGGGGCCGTCCCGGGGGCGGCCGGCGTTCCGCAGCCACCCTTGCCGCTCTGTCCGCCCTGCGACTGGATGAACAGGCCCTGCACCTTGCCGCTCTCGGATTCCACCCGCGAGACGCCGGTGGTCATGTCGACCAGCAGGCGGTCGCCGCGCAGCACGTTCTGGCACTGGGTCAGCACCACCTGACCGCCACCACCGCCGAGCATGGTGATCAGATTGGTCTTGGTGTCGAAGATCGCGGTCTCGCCGGTGACCACCTGGTCCTTCTGGGTCACGACGACATTGCCCTTCGCTTCAAGCCGCTTGATCGAGGATGCCCCGCCGGGGCCCGGGGTCGCCGATTGCATCGGCGCAGTGCCCTTGGCGGCGGCACCCTTGGTGCCGGCCGGCGCGGGCGCGGGCGTCTGGGTCGATTTGTCCTCGTAGAACACCACCAGGATCTTCGAGGTCATGGTGGTGTCGCCCTGCACGACCTTCACATTGCCGGAGAAGGTCGCCTCCTTCTTCTTGTCGCGCATTTCGAGCGCGGCGGCCTCGATCTGGATCGGCTGGTCACGGTTCTGCGAGAAGCCCTGCATGGCATTGGGGACGCCGCTCATCGAGCCCTGCGCGGACGCGGAATTCACTGCGAACAGCGCGAGCAGGAAGGCCGCAATTGCGATGCCGTGCGGAAAACGTCTCATCATCAAAATCATTTCGTGTTGGCGGATTTGCGCGCCTTCGGCGGCGCCGGAGGAGGAGGTAGCGGTGCGGCCTCGGCGGGCGGGCTCGCATTGTTGTCGCCGAGCTTGTCGAGGTACATCACAACATTGCCTTCGAACCGCACCAGCTCGCCACTGTTGTAGATTCTGAGTCGGTCCGATGTCAGGGTGCCCTGCAGCAGCTTGACGTCGACATGTTCGTCCGACGACACGTTGCCCTTGTTGATGTCGACCAAGGCTTGCGTCAGCCTGGCTTCATAGCCGGTGGACGATTGCAGGAAGATATCCTGGCGCAGGTCGAGCAGCTGCTTCTTGTTGTCGAAGAAGCCGGTGCGCGCGTCCATCGTCACGGTCGACTCGTCCTGTTGCGAGACCTTGGCGCGGATCGTCTTCAGCTCGACATGGTCGGGATCGGTGACGTCCTGGATCGCCGCCTTGGCCCACATTTCATAGGGCCGGCCGTCGGCGGAGAAGCCGGCGATATGCGGCGATTCCATCGTGATCTTGGTGCCCGACACCACGAGGTTATCCATCTCGACCGGCAGCCTGGGGATGATTTCGCGGAAGGGATTGTAGACCGAGACGAAGATGATCGAAGCCATCGACAGTCCAACCACCGCGGGCACCGCGACGCGCAGGATCCGCACCATGCGGCTGTGCCGCGCGGCAGCGGCAAAGCGCGCCTCGAGGCCCGTCACATAGGCTGGATTCTGAACCGAATTCACCTGAGCTCCAGAGGCGCGAAATGCCCCTATCCTAGCCGGAGCCGCCCAAATATGCAGCCCGGACCTCGCGTCGCGCCCCCGCAGGGGACAACGCGTGAACAGTTTGGCCGAAACGGGGCGGATTTGGCCCCGCCGCGACGAATTCGGCGCCCGCCATGAACGGGCGAAATCATGAATGGGCGAAGATGTCCTCGGCCTCCCAGCCGTCGAGATCGAGCCTGGCGCGCGTGGGGAGGAAATCGAAACAGGACTGCGCGAGATCGGTGCGTCCCTCGCGCGCCAGCATCACGTTCAACTTGTCGCGCAGCGCATGCAGGTGCAGCACGTCGGAGGCGGCATAGGCGAGCTGGGCCTCGCTCAGGCTCTGCGCGCCCCAGTCGCTCGACTGCTGCTGTTTCGACAAATCGACGTTGAGCACCTCGCGCACCAGATCCTTCAGGCCGTGGCGGTCGGTGTAGGTGCGCGACAGCCGCGAGGCGATCTTGGTGCAATAGACCGGCGCCGGCATCACGCCGAACGTGTTGTAGAGCACCGCGACGTCGAACCGCGCGAAATGGAAGATCTTGGTGATCGCAGGATTGGCCAGCAGCGCCTTCAGGTTCGGCGCATCGGTGTGCCCCTTCGGAATCTGGATCACGTCGGCAGTGCCGTCGCCGTTCGACATCTGCACCACGCAGAGCCGGTCGCGATGCGGATGCAGCCCCATGGTCTCGGTGTCGATCGCAACGGAATCGGTGTAGCGCGTGAGATCGGGCAGGTCGCCGCGATGCAGGCGGATGGTCATGTATTAAGGCCTCGGGTCTCGGTTCGATTCGACAGGCGACACTAGCCCCCAAACGCCCGGGATGCGAGCGGATAGGCGGTCGCCGCGCCGCTGAGCGGGGGGATCACGCCCCGCTCTTGCCATATCCCGACACGGCTGCCCAGCACCGCGCAACCTCTGTTGCATTTGGATCACGCTGCAATTCAAACGATTGGCGACGAGATGACCCGAGGCCTCGCAATACCCACATGGAGGAGCGGGAATCTCGCGGTTCTTGATCACATATCCGCGCATTTTTTGCGTGTCCCCGCCGATGAAATCCACGAGCGGCGCCCTATCTGTGCCCAGCCGCTCGCACGTCCTACTCATCTTCAGAAATGAGCCTCATGTCGGAACAGACCATCGCCGCGCCGATCGACGACGAGCCGCAGGTGCGCGGCTTCACGCGCTATCAATCGTTCCTGATCGCGCTGCTTTCCTTCACCCAGTTCACCCTGATCCTCGACTTCATCATCATGTCGCCGCTCGGCGCCATCCTGATGCCGTCGCTCAACATCACGGCCGGGCAGTTCGGCGTCGCGGTGTCGGCCTACGCGTTCGCCGCCGGCATTTCCGGCATCCTCGCCGCCGGCTTTGCCGATCGCTTCGACCGCAAGAAGCTGCTGCTGTTCTTCCATGTCGGCTTCATGCTCGGCACCGTGCTATGCGCGCTGGCGCAGAATTTCCACGTGCTGCTGCTCGGCCGCATCGTCACCGGCCTGTTCGGCGGCGTGATCGGCTCGGTCGTGCTCGCGATCGTCACCGACCTGATTCCGCTGCAGCTGCGCGGCCGCGCCATGGGCGTGCTGCAAACGGCGTTCGCCGCGAGCCAGGTGCTCGGCGTCCCGGCCGGACTTTTCCTGGCCAATCACTGGAACTGGCACATCTGCTTCGTCGCCATCGTCGGCCTGTCGATCGTGGCGATCGCGGTGGTTGCGCTGTTCATGGAGCCGGTCACCGCACATCTCAAGCTGCAGCACGACAGCAATCCGTTCCGCCATCTGATCGCGACCGTGGGGCAGCCGCGTTACACGCTGGCCTTTTTGGTGACGACGCTGCTGGCGACCGGCGGTTTCATGCTGATGCCGTTCGGCAGCGCCTTCACCGTGCACAATCTCGGCATCGACATCGTGCATCTGCCGACGATCTATCTGGTCTCCGGCCTGTTCAGCATCATCATGGGGCCGCTGGTCGGCCGCGCCAGCGACGCGTTCGGCAAATATCCGACCTTCATCTTCGGCTGCGTGGTGTCGGCCATCATGGTGCTGATCTACACCCATCTCGGCCACGTCTCGCTGCTGACCGCGATCATCGTCAATGTGCTGATGTTCGTCGGCATCTTCTCGCGCATGATCCCGTCGCAGGCGCTGATGTCGGCGATCCCCGACGCCAGCCAGCGCGGATCGTTCAGCGCGGTCTCGGCCTCGGTGCAGCAGCTCTCGGGCGGGCTGGGCTCGGTGGTCGCAGCCGCGATCGTCGCCGAGAACCCGGACGGCTCGCTGCTGCATTTCGACCGGATCGGCTACGTCGTCGTGGCGAGCTCGATGATCTCGATGGTCGCGATGTACTTTGTGCAGAAGCCGATCGCGCGGCGCGCGGGGCGGCGGGTCGTGTGAGGACGGCTCTGCTTCGAGAGCATGGGGCCGGAGCGGCCTGAAGCGGCGGCGGGTGACGGCGTCGCCGCACCCACCCCGCGGATGCTGAGCGATTTCAATCGCTTATGAAAATGGGTGGTGCCCAGGAAAGGACTCGAACCTTCACGGCCGTTAAGCCACTGGCACCTGAAGCCAGCGCGTCTACCAATTCCACCACCTGGGCGTGGGCGCGTTAGTAAGGTTCGGTTACGCGCTTGTCAAATTCAGGAAACGAAAAATCGAATACCCTGTACATGGTGGGGTCGATGGCGTATCGCCAGATGGCTAACCCACGTCAATAACTCCCGAATCCGACAGGAACCACCCCATGGCATCGAACCTGGACACCACAGTCACGGTCTTCGGCGGATCGGGGTTTCTAGGGCGGAACGTGGTCCGGGCGCTCTGCAAGCGCGATTACCGGGTCCGCGTCGCGGTGCGGCGGCCGGAACTGGCCGGCCATCTCCAGCCGCTCGGCCGGGTCGGGCAGATTCATGCCGTCCAAGCCAACGTCCGCTACCCGGCCTCGGTCGAGGCGGCGATGCGTGATTCGCAGGTCGCCATCAATCTGGTCGGCATCCTGGCCGAGGGCGGCGGGCAGAGCTTTGACGCGGTGCAGGTGAAGGGCGCCGAGACCATCGCCAAGGCGGCGGCCGCAAATGGCGGGCGGATGGTCCATGTCTCGGCGATCGGGGCCGACGAAAATTCGCTGTCGGGCTATTTCCGCGCCAAGGCGGAGGGCGAGAAGGCGGTGCAGGCGGCGCTGCCGTCGGCCACCATCATGCGGCCGTCGCTGCTGTTCGGGCCCGAGGACCAGTTCACCAACCGCTTTGCCGCGCTGGCGCGGATCTCGCCGGTGCTGCCGCTGGTCGGCGGCGGCGTCAACACGGTGCAGCCGGCCTATGTCGCCGACGTTGCGGACGCCGTGGCGGATGCCGTCGATGGCAAGGCGAAGCCGGGCGCAACCTACGAGCTCGGCGGCCCGGAAGTGCTGACCATGCGCGAGGTGATGCAGATCATCCTCCAGATCACCCAGCGCGACCGCATGCTGGCGCCGCTGCCGTTCGGCCTCGCCAAGCTGCAATCCTACGTCCTGCAATTCGCGCCCGGCCCGTTCACGCTGACGCCGGACCAGGTCGCGATGCTGCGCGTGGACAATGTGGTGTCCGACGCCGCCAAGGCCGCCGGCCTGACCTTCGCCGGCCTCGGCATCACGCCGGATTCGATGGAAGCGATCGCCCCGCAATATCTCTGGCGCTTCCGCGCGACCGGGCAGTTCCAGAAGAAGAGCGCGTAGGCCGCTCTCTCAACAGGTCGTCCCGGCGTAGGCCGGGACCCATAACCACCGCAGCTCATTGTTGCAGCGGGCTACGGCCCCAACGTCGTGCCAAACTACCATTCGGGGTAATGGATCCCGGCTTTCGCCGGGACGACGGTTGGAGTTTCCCTTACCGGCCCATCGCCAGCGCGATCAGGCCGAGCGTGCCGACGATCACGCGCCACCAGGCAAAGAAGGTGAAGCCGTGGCGGGTGACGTAGTTGAGGAACGTCTTCACCACGACCATCGCGACGACGAACGACACCACGAAGCCGACCGCGATCACGCTGAGATTGTCTGAGGTGAAGTCGGCGCGGTTCTTGTAGAAATCATAGACGAACGCGCCGACCATGGTCGGGATCGCGAGGAAGAACGAGAACTCCGCCGCCGAACGCTTGTCGGCGCCGAGCAGCATCGCGGCAACGATGCTGGCACCTGAGCGCGACACGCCGGGGATCATCGCCAGGCACTGCGCGACGCCGATCCAGAAATACATCAGCAGCGGGAACCGGGTCGCATCGTCCTCGTACACTTTCAGATCGAGCTGATCGACCCACAGCAGGACGGCGCCGCCGACGATCAGCGTGAAGCAGACCACCCACGGATTGAACAGGAATTCCTTGATGTATTTGCCCGCGAGCAGGCCGATCACGACCGCCGGCAGGAACGCCACCAGCACGCCGATCACGAAACGGCGGTCGTCGGGATTGGAGAACATGCCGAGCGCGACACGCCACAATCTGCCGAAATAGAGCACCAGGATCGCGAGGATCGCGCCGAGCTGGATCAGGATCGCAAAGCTCTTCCAGAAATTGCCTTCGCCGAGATTGAAGAAGCGTTCCGCGAGCAGCAGGTGGCCTGTCGAAGAAACCGGCAGGAACTCGGTGACGCCCTCGACGATGCCGAGAATCACCGCCCGCAGCATATCCGTCATCATGATCTGATCTGCCCTGTGTGGAAAACCGGATTCTTCTCGCTTATTCGCACATTGGCCGCAATCGCAAAAAATCGTCAAACAATGGGTTACCCGGCCGATTTGCTGGGCTATAGCGTTTTTGTGACCCGCACGATCTGCGGGGGCGGCTACCGGTTTGCGTGCCGACGCGACATAGAGACGAGCGGAACTGGCCTCGCCAAATCGCACGGCCGGGCCGCACAGGTTGATGGTTTCTTAAGCGCCGCGAAACTACCAAGGGCTTCATGTACACGCTGTATCACCACCCGTTCTGTCCGCATTCGCGATTCATCCGCCTCGTGCTCGGCGAGTATGGCCTCGATCTGCGCCTGGTGGAGGAACGGGTCTGGGAGCGGCGCGAGGCGTATCTCGCACTCAATCCGGCAGCGACCACGCCGGTGCTGATCGCCGAGGGCTTTCCACCGATTCCGGGCGCGCCCATCATCGCCGAATATGTCGACGAGACGCACGGCCTCGATGCCGGCGAGCGGCGGCTGCTGCCGACGTCGTCGGCCGAGCGTGTCGAGGTGCGCCGCCTGATGGCGTGGTTCAACGAAAAGTTCTTCGAAGAAGCCTCCAACCCGCTGGTGACCGAGCGGATCTACAAGCGCTTCATGAGCGAGGACAATGGCGGCGGTCCGCCCGCGCCCGACATCATGCGCGCCGCCAAGGTCAATGTGCGCTATCATCTGAGCTACATCGGCTGGCTGGCGAAGACGCGGAACTACCTCGCCGGCGACCGCCTCACCTACGCGGATCTCGCCGCCGCGGCGCATCTCTCGGCGATCGACTATCTGGGCGACGTGCCATGGAGCGAGGACGACGCGGCAAAGTCGTGGTACGCGCGGGTGAAATCCCGCCCGTCGTTCCGCCCGCTGCTCAGCGAATGGCTGGCGGGAGTGCCGGCGTCGCGCACCTATGTGGACCTCGACTTCTGAACCCGGCGGTCAGGCTCTCTCCGTCCGATCTCAAGGCGGCGCTGCAACGCGAGGCGCGCGCGCTCGGCTTCGATGCCATCGGCATCACCGATCCTGACGCGACCAGCGAGGCCGGAAAATATTTCCTCGAGTTTCTCGGCTCCGACGGCCATGGCGACATGGATTGGCTCGCGGCCAATCCGGAGCGCCGCACCGATCCGCGCGCGCTATGGGCTGGCGTGCGCTCGATCATCATGCTCGGCGTCAATTACGGGCCCGACGATGATCCGCTGAAGCTGATCGCGCGCCGCTCGCAGGGCGCGATCTCGGTCTATGCGCAGGGCGACGACTATCACGACGTGATCAAGAAGCGGCTGAAAGTGCTGGCGCGCTGGCTTGCCGCTACGACCGGCGACGAGGTCAAGGTGTTCGTCGACACCGCGGCCGTGATGGAGAAGCCGTTGGCACAGGCGGCCGGAATCGGCTGGCAGGGCAAGCACACCAATCTCGTGTCACGCGCGTTCGGCTCCTGGCTGTTTCTCGGTGCGATCTATTCCGCGACTGAGTTGCCGCGCGATGAGAGCGACACGGATCATTGCGGCAGCTGCCGCGCCTGCCAGGACATCTGTCCGACCGCGGCGTTTCCCGCGCCCTACAAGCTCGATGCGCGGCGCTGCATCTCGTATCTGACGATCGAGAACAAGGGTCCGATCCCGCACGAATTCCGCAAGGCTATCGGCAACCGCATCTATGGCTGCGACGATTGCCTCGCGGTGTGCCCCTGGAACAAGTTCGCCGAGGCAGGACGCGAGCAGAAGCTCGCAGCGCGCGATGCGTTGCGGGCGCCTGATCTTGCCGATCTCGCGCGGCTCGACGATGCCGCGTTTCGCGCGCTGTTCACCAAATCGCCGGTCAAGCGCATCGGCCGCGACCGCTTCATCCGCAATGTGCTGGTTGCGATCGGCAATTCCGGCAATGCCGGTCTCGCCGGAGAGGCGCGGCGCCTGCTCGACGATGCGAGCCCGCTGGTGCGCGGCGCCGCGGTGTGGGCGCTGTCACAACTGATCGCACGCGATGCGCTCGCCGCACTGGCGTCGCGAGCCGGCGACGAGCCCGACATCACGGTGCAGCAGGAGTGGGGCGCGGCTGCCGCCCCTTGATTTCATCGCGCCATTCCCGTCATGGTCGCCCGCCATGACAAACCAGCCTTTCTTCACCAGGCACGGCGACGGCTTCATGCCGACATCAGTTGCCAACGGCCCCTGGAGCCCGGAATCGATGCACGGCCGCGTCGTGATCGGCCTGCTCGGCTTCGTCATCGAGGAGCGCCACGGCTCCGACGATTTCGTCCCCGCGCGGCTGACCGTCGACATGTTCCGGCTGCCCAACATCACGACGCCGGTCGAGGTGACGACCCGGCTCGTGCGCGACGGGCTCCGCATCAAGGTGATCGAGGCCGAGTTCATCTCGGGCGGCACCAGCATGGCGCGCGCCTCCTGCCAATTGTTGCGCCGGACGGAAAATGCGCCGGGCAACGTGTGGTCGCCGCCGAACTGGCGGGTGCCGGCACCGGCGGAGATTGCGAAGCCGACCGATCCGAGGCTCGGCATGAACGGCAAATGGGAGACGCGGCCGATTGTCGGCCATATGGGCTCGCTCGGCGAGCGGCGGCTCTGGATGAGCGAGGTGCGCGAGCTCGTCGAAGGCGTGAAGATGACGCCGTTCGTCCATGTCGCGACCGGCGCGGACTTTGCCAGCCCGTTCGCCAATGCCGGCGACCAGGGCCTCGGCTACATCAACAGCGACGTCACGATCTATCTGCACCGTTTGCCGGTGACCAACTGGATCGGCTTCGAAGTGGTGAACCATCACGCCACCGACGGCATCGCGATCGGCGAGTGCTGGCTCTATGACGAGAAAGGCCCGATCGGCACCTCCACCGTGGCCGCGCTCGCCCAGCGCAAGCCGATGAGCAACCCGCCGCCGCCGTAGGACTTCCCCACCGTTATTCCGGGGCGCGCGAAGCGCGAGCCCGGAATCCATCAGGCCGCAGGCGCTGACGGAAAAATGGATTCCGGGCTCATCGCTTCGCGATGCCCCGGAATGACGGCGGAGAATAGCTCACGCCAAATGCCGCTTCATCTCTTCCCGTGCCCGCAGCGCAATGCCCTGCTTGCCGACGATCTTGGCGATCCGCTCCGGTGCGAAGTTCAGATCGACGAAGGCGGGCGCGGTGTTGGCGACCTCGTGGTATTCCGTGATCCTGCCGTCGCGCAGCCGCATGATCGCGACGCCCTCGAACATCGCACGCGCGCCCTTGGCCTCGGGCAGGGTCGATCGGTAGCTGAACGTGTAGCGCGCGTAGAGCATCGTGCCGTCGCTGACGGGATCGTGCATGACCCAGCGGAAATCGGTCGCGGTCCGGTAGAACCAGTCGTCGATCATCTCGGCGATTTTGGCGCGCCCCTCGAAGGCGCCGTAGAACACGTCGTGATAGACGCCGTCCTCGGTGAACAGGTCTGCAAAGCGCTTGCCGTCGCGCCGTTCGACCGCGTCGCAGAACGCGCGCAGCATTGTTGTCGTGTCCATTGGCTTCTCCCTGTGCAGGGAGCTTAACCGATCTCCGCCACCGCGGCGATGATCCGCGCGATGTCCTGCGGCCGCGACAGCCGGTGGTCGCCGTCCTGGATCATGGTCAGCACCACGTCCTCGGCCGGCAGCCGGTGCACCAATGCGAACGCATGCTTCCACGGCACGTCGGGATCCTGCGCACCCTGCAGGATCCGCACCGGACAGCCGACGTCGATCTGGCTGCCGAGCAACAAATGGTTGCGGCCCTCCTCGATCAGATTGCGGGTGATCGGGTAGGGCGAGCCGTCGCCATATTCGGATGGACGCAGCCACACGCCCTTGGTCTCGATCTCGGCGCGGATCTCGGGCGAGAAGCCCTTCCACATCAATTCCTCGGTAAAGTCGGGCGCTGGTGCGATTAGCACAAGGCCGGCGAGTTGCGCCTTCCTGCCACCTCGCCGCGCGATCTCGCGCGCGAGCAGCAGCGCCATCCAGCCGCCCATCGAGGAGCCGATCACCACCTGCGACCCGCTGCAGAATTGCGAGAACACCGCAACGCTCTCCTCGAGCCAGCGGCCGATCGTGCCGTCGGCGAACTCGCCGCCGGATTCGCCGTGCCCGGAATAATCGAACCGGACGCAGCTGCGGCCGTGCTCGGCGGCCCATGCGTCGAGGGCGAGCGCCTTGGTGCCGGTCATGTCGGACTTGAAGCCGCCGAGCCAGACCAGGCCAGGCGCGCTGCTGGCGCCGCCGGCGCGGGCGCGCACCGCGATCCGGCGCGCCTCCCGGCCCTCGCCGACCTCGATGAAGGCGGGTTCCTGTCCGGATGCGGCGGTTTCGCTCATGGTTCGGTCACTCGCGTGTCAGACATCTGCTTTTCAATCGTCACGTGGCAGCGGTCAACGGCAGCCGGCATGCCTTGCGGAGCAGATGTGCCCGCTATATGTGCCGGGCGTGGCCAAAATGCCTCGCAATTGACGGTTTTGCCGCTTAAGGAAGCGACTTCGCTTGCCCGCCGCAGCGTCTTGCTTCAAAATATCCGCCTCCCTTTCACAACTTTGGAGAGTTACCCATTCGCCGTCCCAATAGAGCCCCGCCCACAGTCGCAAAAGACGGGCCGCGCACCAATGATGAGATTCGCAACGCACAGATCCAGCTGATCGATGCCGATGGTGTCAACCAGGGCACCGTCGAAACCATGGTGGCCATCAAGATGGCCATGGAAGCCGGCATGGACCTCGTCGAGATTTCGCCGAACACCAGTCCTCCGGTCTGCAAGATCATGGACTACGGCAAGTACAAATATTCCGCGCAGAAGAAGGCCGCCGAAGCTCGCAAGAAGCAGAAGGTCGTCGAGATCAAGGAAATCAAGCTCCGCCCGATGATCGACGATCACGACTATGACGTGAAGATGCGCGCGATGCAGCGCTTCTTCGAGGAAGGCGACAAGGTCAAGATCACCTTGCGCTACCGTGGTCGCGAGATGGCGCACCAGGAGATCGGCACCAAGCTGCTGGACAAGGTGAAGGCCGATGTTGCCGAGTTCGCCAAGGTCGAGCAGGACGCCAAGTTCGAGGGCCGCCAGGTCGTGATGGTGCTGGCGCCGCGCTAGTTCGAATGAGTCGCTTTGTTGAAATTGAACGGCCCGTCAGGCGATCTGGCGGGCTGTTTCGTTTCTCGTAGGCCGGATGCAGCCAACGGGGACTACCCGGTTCCGACCCCGATTTCCCGCTTCAAACGTTGCAAAACCGCCGATCCTCTGTCATAAGCCGGGCCTTCGCCGCCCGGCTGATCAAGGGCTGCCGTGGCGACGTCTAGTGCAGGTTCTTTCAATTCGGAAAAAACCATAGCACTTTCAACGCTCTAACGAGCATTTTAGCCGGCCGGACGCCTCTCGGGGCGATTTTCGTGCTGTGCAATAGGAGAGCTAAATGCCCAAGTTGAAGACCAAGTCGGGCGCTAAAAAGCGCTTCAAGGTGACCGCCACTGGCAAGGTCATGCACGCCCAGCGCGGCAAGCGCCACGGCATGATCAAGCGGACGAAGAAGCAGATCCGTCAGCTCCGCGGCACCCGTGTGCTGTTCAAGACCGACGGCGACAACGTCAAGAAGTACTTCTTGCCGAACGCCTGATCGCGCTCATTCGCTTGAACCCTGCCGCCCCTCGCGCGGCGCCCCGTCTCTTCTAGATCTCAAGGATTTCCGTCATGTCTCGCGTCAAACGCGGTGTGACCGCTCACGCCAAGCACAAGAAAGTCTACAAGGCCGCCAAGGGCTATTACGGCCGCCGCAAGAACACCATCCGCGTCGCCAAGCAGGCCGTCGAAAAGGCCGGCCAGTACGCCTTCCGCGACCGCAAGCGCAAGAAGCGCACCTTCCGCGCACTCTGGATCCAGCGCATCAACGCCGCGGTCCGCCCGTTCGGCATGACCTACAGCGTGTTCATCAACGGCCTGTCCAAGTCGGGCGTCGTCGTCGACCGCAAGGTGCTGTCGGATCTCGCGATCCACGAGCCGGTCGCGTTCCAGGCGATCGCCGAGAAGGCCAAGGCGGCGCTGGCTGCCTGATCTGAGCATGATCCGGAAAAGTGGGTACCGGTTTTCCGATCAGACTATGCTCAAAACAAAGGCCTAGCGGGCTTTCGGGCCCGCTTTAAGCGCCTTCTGCGAAAAGCGCTGGGCGACGATCGCCCGGCAGAACGCCGTGAACGAGCGGTACATGGTGCCGCTTTCGTTATCGTATTTGTGGTCGCAGCGCTTGAGCTGGCCGGCGTAGAGCTTCTTCTGCGAAGCGCCGAGGCCGGACAGGAAGTCCGCCTCGCATTTCTTCTCGACCACTTCGCCGAACTGGACGTCCCCGCTGGCGCCGTATTCGCACGCCTCGAAAATCTTCATCGCGCGGTTGCAGCTCGGCGCCTTCTGAAGCTCGGCGATGATGTCGTCCATCTGGGTCGATTTGGCGGGACATTCCTCGGTCGCGGCACGTGCCGTTCCGAGCATCAACAGGACCGCCGGCACGGCGAGGCAAGATCGCAGCAACATCGCGTGGGTCTCCTTCAGCTCCCCTTGGGTAGCCCGGTCTCCGCGCTGGGTTCAATGCAGCCGGCCGTTAGCCCGAAATGACCGGCTTTTTGCTTGACGTTACGGCCTTCGGGCGGCGACAACCCAGCCGAATTTTGGCGCATGGTTCGGAAGCCGGCTCTTCCCGCCGGATCATGCTCAGCGCAGGAATTGACCGTGTCCGACCTCGCAACGCTCGAAACATCCATCCTCGACCAGATCGCCTCCGCTGCTGACGAGGCCGCCCTCGAGGCGGTGCGCGTTGCAGCCCTCGGCAAGAAGGGCTCGATCTCGGCTTTGCTCGCCACCCTTGGCAAGATGTCGCCGGACGAGCGCAAGACCGAGGGCGCGAAGATCAACCTCGCCAAGGATGCGGTGACGCAGGCGCTCGCGGCCAGGCGCGACGTGCTGAAGGCGGCCGCGCTCGATTCGCGTCTCGCCGCCGAGACCATCGACGTCACGCTGCCGCTGCGCGATGCGCCGGCGGAGACCGGCCGTATCCATCCGCTGAGCCAGGTGTGGGACGAGCTCACCACCATCTTCGCCGACATGGGCTTTGCGGTCGCCGAAGGTCCCGACATCGAGACCGACGACTACAACTTCACCAAGCTGAACTTCCCCGAAGGCCATCCGGCCCGCGAGATGCACGACACCTTCTTCTTCAATCCGAAGGACGATGGTTCGCGCATGCTGTTGCGCACCCACACCTCGCCGGTGCAGGTGCGCACGATGCTGAGCCAGAAGCCGCCGATCCGCATCATCTGCCCGGGCCGCACCTATCGCATCGACTCAGATGCGACCCACACGCCGCAATTCCATCAGGTCGAAGGCCTCGTGATCGACAAGGGCTCGCATCTCGGCCACCTCAAATGGATCCTGCACGAATTCTGCAAGGCGTTCTTCGAGGTCGACCACATCAACATGCGGTTCCGACCGTCGTTCTTCCCGTTCACCGAGCCGTCGCTCGAGGTCGACATCCAGTGCCGCCGCGACAAGGGCGAGATCCGCTTCGGCGAGGGCGAGGACTGGATGGAGATTCTCGGCTGCGGCATGGTGCACCCGAACGTGCTGCGCGCCTGCGGCATCGACCCCGACGTCTACCAGGGCTTTGCCTGGGGCATGGGCATCGACCGCATCGCGATGCTGAAATACGGCATCGCCGACCTCCGCCAGCTGTTCGAGAACGACATCCGCTGGCTCAACCACTACGGCTTCAAGCCGCTCGACATCCCGACCATCGCGGGGGGATTGAGTTCGTGAGTCTCGTTGAGACCACCGACGCGGCGCGAGCCCACACCCTGTTCCTCCCCTGCAAGTGGGAGAAGGAATGGATGGAGTACGCTCACCGGCTTCGAATGGATACGAAGACCCTGTCGACGAGAGCGGTCGGACTCCCTCTCCCGCTAGCGGGGGAGGGCTGGGGTGGGGGTCTCGCCGCAATGGGGCTGCTAATGGTCGATCCCGAACATCCGGACTGGAAGGTCTCCGAGGGACTCCGTTCCAACGCACGTGCGCTTCGCAAGAATGCGACCGATGTCGAGCGAATCCTCTGGTCTGAGCTGCGCGGCAATCGACTGAACGGTGCAGTCTTCCGCCGTCAGGTGCCAATCGACAACTACATCGCCGATTTCGTCTGCCACGCGGCAAAGCTCGTGATCGAGCTCGACGGCGGTCAACACTTTTCAGACGAAGGAGAACGCGCCGATGCCGCGCGCTCGGCCGTTATCGAAGCGAAAGGCTTCAAGGTGCTTCGCTTCAGCAATCTCGACGTCATGACAAATCGTGCAGGCGTCCTCGAAACAATCGCCGCTGCCATCGCGGAGAGAGCCCCCACCCTAACCCTCCCCCGCAAGCGGGAGAGGGGACAAGAGAAATCATCGTCATGAAGTTCACCCTCTCCTGGCTGAAGGAACATCTCGAGACCGACGAGCCGCTCGAGAAGCTCGCCGACAAGCTCACCATGATCGGGCTCGAGGTCGAGAACATCGAGGACAAGGCGAAGGCGCTTGCGCCGTTCACCATCGCGCGCGTGATCTCGGCCGAGCAGCATCCGAATGCCGACCGGCTGCGCGTCTGCATGGTCGACACCGGCGACGGCGGCGCGCCGGTGCAAGTGGTGTGCGGCGCGCCGAACGCCCGTGCGGGGCTGATCAGCGTGTTCTCGCCGCCCGGCACCTATATCCCCGGCAAGGACATCACGCTCGGCGTCGGCACCATCCGCGGCGTCGAGAGCCGCGGCATGCTGTGCTCGGCGGCTGAGTTGCAGATCTCGGAAGATCACGACGGCATCATGGAGCTGCCGGGCGACGCGCCGCTCGGCAAGGGCTATGCCGATTGGGCCGGGCTCGGCGATCCCATGATCGAGATCAACCTGACGCCGAACCGGCAGGACTGCACCGGCGTGCACGGCATTGCGCGCGATCTCGCCGCCGCCGACATGGGCAAGTTCAAGGATCCCGGGATCAAGCCGATCAAGGGCGAATTCCCCTGCCCGGTCCAGGTCAAGGTGGAAGACGCCACGCTGTGCCCGGGCTTCGCGCTGCGGCTGGTGCGCGGCGTCAAGAACGGTCCGTCGCCGGAATGGCTGCAGAAGCGGCTGACCTCGATCGGCCTGCGCCCGATCAACGCGCTGGTCGACATCACCAACTTCATGACCTACGACCGCGCCCGCCCGCTGCACGTGTTCGACGCCAAGAAGGTGACGGGCAACCTCACGGTCCGCCGCGCCAAAGACGGCGAGACGTTGCTCGCGCTTGACGGCCGCACCTACACGCTCGACAGCAATGTCTGCGTGATCGCGGACGAGCACGGCGTCGAATCGCTCGCCGGCATCATGGGCGGCGAGGCCTCGGGCTGCGACGACAACACGACGGATGTACTGATTGAGTCCGCGCTGTGGAACGAGATCAACATCGCGCAGACCGGCCGCAAGCTCGGGATCAATTCGGACGCGCGCTATCGCTTCGAGCGCGGTGTCGATCCGGCCTTCATGGTGCCCGGGCTCGAGCTCGCGACCCGGCTGGTGCTGGAGCTGTGCGGTGGCACGCCGTCCGAGAACGTCGTGGTCGGCAAGCAGTTCGGCGAGGATCGCGTCATCGATTTCCCGCTCACCGAGGTCAAGCGGCTTGCCGGGATCGAGGTGCCGCTGGTCGAGGTGAAGCTGATCCTGACCCGGCTCGGCTTCATGCTGGCCGGTACCGGCCCTGTGGTGAAGGTCGCAGTTCCGTCCTGGCGCACCGACGTGCAGGGCAAGGCCGACATCGTCGAGGAGATCGTGCGCATCGTCGGTGTCGACAAGGTGCCGATGACGCCGTTCGAGCGCGGCGAGGAGCCGCGCAAGCCGGTGCTGACGCCGATGCAGCTGCGCACCCGCCGCGCCAAGCGCGCGCTCGGCGCCCGCGGCATGGTGGAAGCCGTCACCTGGTCGTTCATCACCAATGATGCGGCAAAACTGTTCGGCGGCGGCCAGAGCGAGCTCGTGCTCGCCAATCCGATCGCGGCCGATCTCTCCGACATGCGGCCGAGCCTGCTGCCCGGCCTTGTCGCGGCCGTTCAGGCCAATATCAACCGCGGCACGCCCGACGTCGCGCTGTTCGAGGTCGGCCAGGTGTTCCGTGGCGATCGTCCAGAAGACCAGCTGGTGGCCGCTTCCGGGGTGCGCCATGGCTACGCTTCGTCGAAGGGGATCGGACGGCACTGGACCGGTGCGGCCACGGCGGATGCGATGGATGCCAAGGCCGACGCCTTCGCCGTGCTGGCAGCTGCCGGCGCGCCGGTGCAGGCGCTGCAGATCGTGCCGGGCGGCCCTGCCTGGCTGCATCCGGGGCGTTCCGGCACCATCCAGATCGGTCCACAGAACGTGCTCGGCTATTTCGGCGAGCTGCATCCGCGCGCGGCCGAGGCGCTCGGCGCCGACGGCCCGATGATCGTGTTCGAGGTGATCCTCGAACGCATCCCGCAGGGCAAGCAGCGGGCGACGCGCGCCAAGCCGGTGCTGGAGCTCTCGGCATTCCAGCCGGTGTCGCGCGACTTCGCCTTCATCGTCGACCGCAGCGTCAAGGCGGGCGACATCGTCCGCGCAGCGCAGAATGTCGACAAGAAGCTGATCACTGACGTGACCGTGTTCGACGTCTACGAAGGCAAGGGCATCGATTCCGACAAGAAATCGATCGCGATCGCGGTGACGATCCAGCCGCGCGAGAAGACGATGACCGACCAGGAGATCGACGCGGTTGCGGCAAAGGTCGTTGCCGAAGTCACCAAGAAGACCGGCGGCACGCTGCGGGCGTGACGCCGCGTGCGTGATGGCGACGCGAGCGATCCGCTGTTCTCTCTCCCGCATGCGGAGTACCTGTCACCGTCACCCTGAGGAGGCCGCGTAGCGGCCGTCTCGAAGGGTCGACGGCCCGACTGTGGCCGATTCATCCTTCGAAGCTCGCTCCGCTCGCACCTGGCGGCACGCCGATCGTCGCCTATTGGCTGGGGCGCCCGATCGCGTCGGCAAGGCCAGCGAGCAGGTGTTTCGTACGATCTGCTCCGCGCTGATCGCTGCCGCCGTCATCGTCGGCCTGCGGGCGCTTGATGGCATTTTGCGCGGCGGCTAGGGTCGGCAGAACTCGGAAGACGTCTGCGGGAGGAACACCATGATCGATCGCCGCACTACACTGAAACTGGCGCTCGGCAGCGCCGCCATGCTCGCGTCGCCTGTCGTGCGCGCGCAGAATGCAAAACCACGCACCCGGATCGTGTTCCTCGGCACCAAGGGTGGCCCGCGCGTCGGCATCGGCGCTGCCAATCCAGCCAATCTGCTCGTCGTCAACGACACCCCCTTTGTCATTGATTGCGGCATGGGCGTCAGCCGGCAGCTGGTCACCGCCGGCGTGCCGATTCCCTCGGTGAAATACATCTTCATCAGCCATCACCATTCCGACCACAATCTCGAATACGGCAATCTGTTCTACAACGCCTGGGCAGCGGGCCTTTCGACGCCGATCCATTCGTTCGGTCCCAAAGGCATCGAGGCGATGACCCGGGAATATTGGGAGCTGAACAAGTTCGACGTCGAGACCCGGATCGCGGATGAAGGCCGCCCCGACCCGCGCAAGCTCCTGATCGCGAAAGACATCACCGACGATGGCGTGGTGCTGAAGACATCGGATGTCACGGTCACCGCGTTCCGCACGCCGCATCCGCCGATCACGGACAACTTCGCCTACAAGTTCGAGACGCCGGATGGCGTCGTCGTGTTCTCCAGCGACACCGCCTACAATCCGAAGCTCGCCGAGTTCGCCAAAGGTGCCGACGTGCTGGTGCACGAATGCCTCTATATCCCGGCGGTCGATCGCCTCGTCGCAAAGACCAAGAACGGCGCGACTCTGAAGAAGCACCTGCTCGACAGCCACACCTCGACCGAAGACGTCGGCCGCATCGCCGCTGCCGCCGGCGTCAAAACGCTGGTGCTGAGCCACTTCGTCCCCGGCGACGACCCCGATGTCACCGACGACGACTGGACCCGTGACGTAAAGACGAACTTCAAGGGCCGGATCGTGGTCGCGAAGGATCTGATGGAGCTGAAGCTGCCGGTGTGAGGGGCGCGATCTTATCTCACCGTCATTCCGGGGCTCGCGAAGCGAGAACCCGGAATCCATCGGGCCGCCTGTGCCGTGGACGAATGGATTCCGGGTTCAGCCCTGCGGGCTGTCCCGGAATGACGAGTGAGTTGGGCAGGACGCGGCCCTGCGGCCACACACTCGATGTCGTCCCTGCGAACGCAGGGACCCATACGCCGCAGCAGATGTTGCGGTCGGGAGCCGTCGTTCCAACATCGCTCCCCAACAACGATTCGTGGTTATGGGTCCCTGCTTTCGCAGGGACGACATCTGTTATGCGGCGGAATCTGCCCGCAAATCCAGTAGCGAAGCCCGATCTCAGCCGACACTCAATTCATCGGCTCGGCCGATCGCGGCGTGCGGCGCTTGTGTTTGGCGGCAGGTGCCGGCGTCTCCGGCGCGGCCTCCTTCACTCCGCCGATCCTGCGCAGCGCGGCGTCGGCCGCGCGTTCGCCGCTCTCCCAGGCGCCGTCGACCGTTCCCCACAGCGTCTCATGGGTGGCCTCACCCGCCAGATACATCGCACCGATCGGCTCGGTCAGGATCCGGCGCGAGAACTGCGCGCCGGGGGCTGCGGCCGACATTGCCCCTTGAATGAAGGGCTGCGCATTCCAGCGCGTCGCGCTGGTCTTCTTGATGGATGCTCCGACCTCGCTGCCATAGAGCCTGGTCAGCCATTCCACCGCGAACGCAGCCATCGCTTTCTCGCCTTGCGCCGACAACTCGCGGCCGAACGAGCCCGCGACATCGATCGTGCACAGCGAGGAGCCGGCGATGTTGCCGTAGAGCAGCGCGGTCCTGGTCGAATTGCTCTGCTCGATGATGACGTCATCGTGCGACAGCCCGAGCGGGTTGCCGGGAATCTCAAGCGCAATCCGATCGTAGCTACCGAGGCCGAGTTTCGCGACGGCATCCAGCGAGCGCTTCGGGAGCTCGGGCGCAAACTTGATATTGCCGCTCGCCAGCACGTTGCTCGACACGGTGACGATGGCGGCGCGTGCGACGATCTTGCCGGAAGCCGTCTCGACCGCCACGTCACGATTGCTCCACAGAATGCGCTGCGCCGGCGTCGACAGCACGAGCGGCAGCCCCTCGCCGAGTTTCGCGATCAGCGCGCCGAGGCCCTGCCGGCAGGCGATCGCGGTGTTGCGGTCCTGCGCGCGCACCTTGTCGACGGCGGAGAGATCCTTCAGGTCCTTGCCGCTGAAACTGGCGCCGAGCAGGAATTCGGCGGTGCCGGCCCAATCGCCGAGGTCCTTCGGCATCACAGCGGCGCAGGCGATATCGGCCTTGCGCGAGGCGTCGTCGATGGCGCGATTGGCGCGCACCAGCGCCGCCAGAAACTCCTCGGTCTCGCCGGGGCGGGCGTAGCGCCGACCGATGCGAATCTTCTGGCCCGCAGGCGCCGTGACGATGTCGAGGCCCGCGGAACGCGCCAGCCGGATCATCGGGTTGGTTTCGGGATTGTGCATCCAGCGCGCGCCACGGTCGAACGGCACATCGAATGTCGATGCGTCGGTCTGGCAGCGGCCGCCGACCTGGCCGGATGCCTCCACCACGATCGCCTTGCGGTTCGCGGCGGCGATCCGTCGCGCCGCGGCAATGCCCGCGGCACCGGCGCCGATCACGACGATATCGGCCTCGCGCGGCAGCGGCGCAGCAAGCGCCCGCCCGCCCAGCACCGGCGCCAGCGCAAGACCTGCGGACGCCGACAGGAAATCGCGGCGGTTCACGGGCATGACATAGCTTCTGGCATGGTTTCCGGGGACTTGCAGAGAATGGGAACGCTTCGCGAACTGTGCCGCATCTCACCGATCGCAGCAACACTCATGGTAAATCAATCATGATTGATCGACTGAGCGCATGAACTAAATTGCAACGGCTTGCGACCATGATTAGGTGGAGACAAGCGGTCATAGAACCGCTGGGGGGAATCCATGGGCGTAATGCTCGATACCGTCGGTAAATGGATCGCGGGGTACCTGTCGAAGGAAGTGCCCGGCTACGAGCCGTTCACGCCGAGCGACCCCGACCATTTGCGTGGCATCATCCAGGAGGGCGATGTCCTGCTGGTCGAGGGCAACAACCGGATCTCCGGCATCATCAAATACCTGACGCAGTCGACCTGGTCGCACGCCGCACTGTTTGTCGGACCGATCGACGGCGCGTTCGAGCCTGACGGCGAACAACACGTGCTGATCGAGGCCAATGTCGGCGAGGGCGTGACCTCCGCGCCGCTGTCGAAATATTTCACCTACCACACACGGCTCTGCCGGCCGGTCGGGCTGTCCTACGAGGACCGCACCACGGTGTGCCGCTACGCCATCAACCGGATCGGCTTCGGTTACGACACCAAGAACATCGTCGACCTCGCGCGCTATCTGTTTCCGCTGCCGATCCCGCAGCGCTGGCGGCGGCGCATGATCGCGTTCGGCTCCGGCGATCCGACCAAGATCATCTGCTCGGCGCTGATCGCGCAGGCCTTCGACGCCGTGCGCTATCCGATCCTGCCCAAGATCACCCGCGCCGCCAGCCGCAAGGCGCGCCGCGAGATCCTGCATATCCGCGATTCCTCGCTCTACATGCCGCGCGACTTCGACATCTCGCCTTATTTCGAAATCGTCAAACCCACCATCGTGCACGGTTTCGACTACACGGCCCTGCACTGGGCCGACAAGCAGAAGCCGCTCCAGGAGGTAGCGGGCGAATTCAGTGTGTTTCCAGAGCACAGGTCGCCGCCGCTTGTTCCTGAAGCGATTGACGAAGAGGCGCCGCTTCCGGCTGCGGAAGTGATGGCCGCGGAGCCCACGCGGGGATAGCGGGACTCGTCGACCACCATCTGGAATCCGCCTCATCGTCCGGCTTCGTCGTTGAGTTCTCGCTACCGCATCACTAGGGTGCGTGCGCTTCTCGCTCGCTTTCATTCGGTAGTTTTACGGTGCTTCGGTTGATAGATTTCTCGGCGATGGCCGCGGCGTCGGAGAAGCATCCGGCGCGCTGGCGCCGTCCATTCAACATCTGGCTGGAGGGAATCGAGACCGGCTGGTCGATCCCGCTGCTGCTCGCACTCTTTGTCGCAGTCTGGACGGCGTATCTGGTCGTCGCCTATCTCGGCGCCGGCCTGCACCCCGACGTGCTCGAGACCTGGACGCTCGGCCGGCACCTCGCGTGGGGATACCACAAGCATCCGCCGATGATGGGCTGGATCACCCGGGGATGGACCGCGGTTTTCCCGCTGACCGATTGGTCGCTGCAGCTGATGGCGATGGTCAATGCAGCCGTGGCGCTGTGGGCGGTCGACCTGATCTCGCGCCGCTTTGTCCGTGGCGAGAAGCGGGTGATCGTCCTGCTGCTGGCGATGCTGCTGCCGGTGTATCAATTCCACGCCCAGCGGTTCAACGCCAACACGGTGCTGCTGGCATCCTGGCCGCTGGCGACCTACTGCTTCCTTCGCGCGTTCGAGGCGCCACGGCAACTCGGCTGGGCGATCGCGGCCGGCGCGGCCTGCGCGCTCGCGATGCTCGGCAAATATTATTCGATCTTCCTGGTCGCGAGCTTCGTCTTCGCGGCCGTGCTGCATCCGGATCGCCGCCGCTATTTGCTGTCGGCCTCACCCTGGATCTCCACGCTGGCCGGAATGCTGGTGCTCGGCCCGCATCTGCACTGGCTCGCCACGACTGGAGCAACGACATTCGACTATGCGCTCGCGCATGCCGGCGTCGACCATGTCGCCGCGCTGTGGGAGGTGGCCTATTTCATCACGGGGCTGATCGCGGCGCTCTCGGTCGCGGCGGTGACCTGGGTGTTCATTGCCGGCCAAAGGCTGGCGCAGCTGCCGGCCGATTTCCGCGCAATGAACCCGGGGCTCCGCCTGCTGCTGCTGGTCGCAATCGGCACCATCTTGTTTCCGGCGATCGTGTCGCTTGCGATCGGCACCGACCTGCCCTCGCT
Source organism: Bradyrhizobium sp. WCU1 (assembly GCF_053474805.1). Classification (NCBI taxonomy): domain Bacteria; kingdom Pseudomonadati; phylum Pseudomonadota; class Alphaproteobacteria; order Hyphomicrobiales; family Nitrobacteraceae; genus Bradyrhizobium; species Bradyrhizobium sp. WCU1. The sequence continues at coordinate 3,366,615 of NZ_CM130280.1, read as the reverse complement.
CTGGGCGGTGCAGGGCCTCTTCCTGTTCATCGTGCTGATCGTGTGCGGAACGAGCTACCCGATCGAGCGCTTCTACGCGGTCAACCTGACCGTCATGGTGGCGGGCATTGCCATTCTCGCGGTTGCCGCCGGCGCGCCGATCCACGCGCTCTATCGCCACGCTTACGGTTATGAAGAGGGCCGCAGCTTCTATCATGCGATCGCGACCGAGCTCACCGCACGGTGGCACCATGCGGTCGGGACGCCGCTCGTCTCGGTCAGCGGCGACGACGCACTCGCCTTCGCTGCCGCCTTCTACAGCCCGGATCATCCGTTCTATGCCCGGCCGTTCGCCTATCAGTACACTTGGGGTTTGCCGCGCAAGACCACGCTCGATCGCGGCTGGGCCGCATTGTGCTTCGCAGACCAGGCGGACTGCCTGAGCTGGATGGCACGCACGGCGTCGCGCGCCACCAACCTCTTTCGTTCCGAGTTCGATGCGCAGGCAACGTTGCTGGGCAGGCCCGGCCGGACGCGCCGAGTCGTGTTGCTGATCGTACCGCCCTCCCGCGAAACCGCCCCGGTGCAGCCCGGCGTCGAGGATTTCAGCTCGAGCCGCCGCACGCGCGACTGATCAGAACGTTGCCGCCAGCGTCAGCCGGACGGCAAGCGGCTCAGCAGGATGCACATGACGGTCCGCGACGCCGTCGATCGGCTCCCCCGGCAGACGGGAGAGATAGTAATACTCGATCTGATTGGTCTGTGCGTTGAAGAGATTGAGGACGTCGAGCTGCAGCCGCATCCCATTGTCGAACTTATAGCCGGCGCGGGCGTTGACGATGAACGACGACAGCGAGCGGACGCTGTCGTCCTCGATCAGCGGGCGCGGGCCGAAATAGCGGGCACGCAGGCTGCCGAACCAGCCGGTATCGCGGCCGAAGGTAACGCCGCCGCTGGCGACCCAGCTAGGCGCCCCCGGAATGAAATTGCCGACCGGATCAAAATCGGTGAAGCGAGCGCGGGTATAGGCCAGATCAAGGTCGAGGCTCATCCAAGGCAGCAATTTGTATTGATTGGTCCACTCGACGCCCACGCGCCGGCTCGGCCGGCTCGGCTCGGTGGTACCGGCGTCACCGACGAACAGCAGTTCGGAATCGAAGTCGAGCACGAATACCGCAAGCGACGAGGTCAGCCCGTCGACCGCCCTGGTACGGATGCCGAACTCGGCGCCCTTCGAGCGCACCAGCAGCGGCACGCGTTCGAGCGGCGTCACCTTGTCGTTGGGATCGACCGTGATGGTCGCGCCCCTGATATCGTTGGAATGCAGGCCGAACCCCGCATTGCCGTAGAACTCGGTCTTGGACCACGGACCGAGCACGATGCCGGCCTTCGGGCTCGTCATCGCCGCCTGCGCGTTGCCGGAGTTCTGCGGCGTGTCGCTCAGCACATGGCCGGCAAAATAATCCTCGCGAATGCCGACCGTGGTACGCAGCCAGTCGGTCCAGCGCGCGGTGGTATCGGCCCACAGCGCGACGCTGCCCTCCTGCACCTGGTCGTTGCGCACCGTGGACAGGATCTCGCGCTGCGCGGTCTTGAACAGGCCGACATTGATGTCGTCGTAGCGGGTCTGCACGCCGACCCGGGCCTGGGTATCGATGCCCGCGATGCGAATATCGGCGGCATGGCTGGCATCGAAGCCGTAGACGGTGCGCCTGTCGGTCTGGCTGAACTGGTCGCCATTGACGGGATCGTCGAGGAAGTAGGTGAAGTCGTTGTAGAGCTGCAGCGACGAGCGGATCACATAGGCGTTGAGCTTGGTCTGTCCGTAATCGCTCGACTGCGCCCAATTGCCTGACAGGCTGAAGCGGCTCGACGTGCCGCCGTCGGTCGGATCGAGCGAGCCGTAGCGGCCGATCAGGCCCTGGTCGATGGCGCGCTGCGCCACCTGGTCGGTCGAATTCCAGCCGTTGGAGTAGGCCATTGCGGTCAGCGAGAAGCCGTCGGTCGCGGTGCCCTGGCTGTAGCGCAGCACGCCGTTGAGCTTGCGGACGTCGTCGGGCACGTCCCACGGGCCGTTGTACTTGTTGGCCTCGAAAGCTGCGAGCAGCGTGCCGTCGCCCACCTTCGTCGAGCCTGCGGCCATCGCGCGCTGATAGCCGAAACTGCCGGCGGTCAGCTCCACGATGTTCTTCGAGAGCCGATCGAGGTAGTTGATGTCGACAGCGCCGGCGGACGCGAAGTCACCCTTGTCGGCATAATACGGCCCCTTTCGGACGTCGACCGACTGGATCAGCTCCGGAATCAGGAAGTTGATGTCGGCATAGCCCTGGCCGTGGCCATGGGTCAGCATGTTGACCGGCATGCCGTCGACGCTGATGGCGAGATCGGTGCCGTGATCGAGATTGAAGCCGCGCAGAAAATACTGGTTGGCTTTGCCTTCGCCGGAGTGCTGGGTGACGATCAGGCCCGGCACCGCCTCCAGGACTTCGCCGACGCGCGAGACCGGCCGCGCGTTCAACTGCTCGCCGCTGATCTGCCGCTCGCTGGCTGCGGCGGGTTGCAGATTGGCGGCAGGGATCGTCGCAGCGCCGGCGGTGATTCCGTCGTTCGGGGAATTCGGCGGACTCGGTGGCAGCGCTGCGGGCCTGTGGCCGCCGGCGGCAGCATGGCGCGGGCGTTGGGACGGCCTGGCGCGCTTGGGCGGCGCTTGAGCAGGCGACGTCACCGTGACCGGCGGCAGCTGGCTCGGTGTGACAGCCACGGTCTGCGCTTCGGCGACCGCCGCGCACGCTGCAATGGATGCGGCGGGAAATATCCGCCAAACAGTACGACGCAACACCCATGCCCCCGCATGATACCTGTTACAGTCACGCGACAACCGCACCAGCACAAACCAAACCCGGCCAGCGAACGCTAGCAAGCGTAGTATGACGTTACAAGAGAAATGTCATACTGGCGCTCAGCAACACGGATAGTCCATGCAACGCATCACCATCACCATCGAGGATGATCTGCTCGCGGAGATCGACGCCGCCGCCGAGGCGCGCGGCTACCAGAACCGCTCCGAGATCATCCGCGACCTCGCGCGCGCCGGTTTGCAGCAAAGCGCTGAGGAGGCGCCGTCAGGGCAGTGCGTGGCCGCGCTGGTCTATGTCTATGATCACGCCGCGCGCGACCTGTCGAAGCGGCTGGTGCAGAATTTCCACGGCCATCACGACCTGTCGCTGGCGACGCTGCACGTGCATCTCGACGACGACAGCTGCATGGAGGTGACGGCGCTGAAGGGCGCCAGCAGCGAAGTCCGCCATCTCGCCGACCACGTCATCGCCGAGCGCGGCGTGCGCTACGGCCGCGTCGTGATGATCCCGACCGCGGCGGACAAGAAGCCGCGCAAGCGCGGGCATGGGCACGATTAAGGATGCACGGCAGCTTAGATGGGTAACGGGCCGGCCCGTTGCCCCATCTACGAACGTCGCTACGCCGCCTTCGCTCTCGTGCCACGCGGCAGGCCGGCACGGGCGAGGCCGCCATAGAGCGTTTCGCCCGGCATCTCAGCTTTCAGGATGGAGCGCACTTCGATAAGGCGATCGAGATCGATGCCGGTCGGAAATCCCTTGCTCTCGCAGAGGAAGACGAGGTCCTCGAACACGACATTGCCGGTGGCGCCCGGCGCGAACGGGCAGCCGCCGAGGCCGCCGAGCGAACCGTCGAGCACGCGGGCGCCTTCATCAAGCGCGGCCGAGGCATTGGCAATGCCCATTCCTCGCGTGTCGTGCAGATGGACGCAGACCGGCTTGGAGCCCGCGATCTTCACCGCGCCACGGGTCAGCTCGCCGACCTGCTTCGGTCCGGCATAGCCGACGGTATCGGCGATCGCGACCATGTCGACGCCGACCTCGTAGAGCTTCTCGGTGAGGCGCAACACCTCGTTCGGATCGACCGCACCGACGATCGAGCAGCCAAGCCCCATCGAGATCGCGGCATTGACCAGCGGCCTGTGCGCGCTGGCGTCGCGCAGCTCGCAGAGGCGCCTGATGTTCTCGATCGCGGATTCGCGCGAGCGGTTGGCATTGGCCTGGCTGTGCTCCTCGGTCGCCGACACCACCGATGCGATCTCGGCGACGCCGGAGGCCAGCGCCTCATTGACGCCGCGCTCGTTCAGCGCCAGCGCGACGCCATGCGCGCCAGGCAGCGCGGCGACAGTGGCGATAACGTCACGGACATCGACGAATTGCGGGAAGGTCTTGGCCGGCAGGAACGAGCCGACCTCGAAATGCCGGACGCCGGCGGCATATTCGTCGCGCACCCAGCGCTGCTTCGCCGCGGTCGAGGGGAACGTCTTCACGAGCTGCAGGCCGTCGCGCAGGCCGACCTCGCGCAGGCTCACTCTGTCGTTGGGATAGATATCGTGGACCCGGGTCATGTCAGCCTCACGCAGCGTTTCCAGTTGACGAAATTGTTTGTTGATCGAGCTCGGCACGGACCGCCTCGGTATCGGCGCCAAGCACCGGCACTGTCAGGCCTTCGCCGATATGGCGTCCGTTCCATTCGACCGGCAGCGCGGGGACGCGGAACGGCTTGCCATCGACATTGACATTGTGAACGAGGCCACCCGGACGCAACACATGCGGGTCCTGCAACAGATCCTCCGGCCGGTTGATCGGCGAGAAGCAGATGTTGAGCGCGTCGAGCCGCGCCGAGAGGTCGGCCACGTTCCAGCCCTTGATCACCTCGGCGACGCGCGGAATGATCCGGTCGCGCGCCATGATGCGGTCCGTGGTGCTGCGCAATGTCGGATCGTCGGCGAATTCCGTCAGGCCAAATTCGCGGCAGAAACTCTGCCAATGGCCTTCGGTCACGACGCCGATGAAGATGCGATCCCCGCCGGCGGCATCGAAGATGTCGTAGATCGGCCAAGCGTGCTCGCGCTCCGGCATCGAACGCGGCTTGCGCCCGGTCATCTCGTATTCGACCATGTGCTGGGCAACCAGGAACAGGCAGTTCTCGAACAGGCCGATGCGGATGTCGGCACCGTCAGCCTTGCCGCAGCGCCTCTGATAGAGAGCGGCGAGGATCGAGATCACCCCGAACATGCCGCCCATGATGTCATTGGCGGAGGAGCCGACACGTTGCGGCTTGTCGCGGGTACCGGTCATCGCGGCGAGCCCCGACATCATCTGCACGACCTCATCGAGCGCCGGGCGATGATCATAGGGACCGGAGAGAAAGCCCTTGTGGCCGGCGATGATCAGGTGCGGGTATTTCGCGCGCAGCTGCTCGGGCCCGAGACCCTGCTTGTCGAGTTGACCGTCGCGGAAATTCTCCAGGAACACGTCGGCGCCGGCGAGCAGCCGGTGCATGGTGTCGCGGTCCTCAGGTTTGGCGAGATTGAGCACCACGCTGCGCTTGCCACGGTTGAACAGCGGGAAGAACGAGACGCCCATGCCGCCGAGCGAGCGGGTCTTGTCGCCGGCCGGAGGTTCGACCTTGATCACTTCGGCGCCGAGTTGCGCCAGGATCATCCCGCAGGTCGGCCCCATCACCATGTGGGTCATCTCGACGACCCTCACACCCTCCAGCGGCAGTCCGCTCCCGGTCATCGGTTTCTCCGTGCTCGTTGCGCTCGTTTTGAGTAGTTGGCGCAGGTTAGGCTTCCGCACGCTATCTGAAAAATATAATCTGTCGAATAGTGCATTCGTCGTTCTAGAACGCTGAACCCATGGATTCGCGCCAGCTTCGCTATTTCATCGCGGTTTACGAGCAGCGCAACCTGTCGCGGGCGGCGGATCAGGCCAATGTCGCGCAGTCAGCGCTGAGCCACCACATCGCCAATCTGGAAGCCGAATTCGCCACGCCGCTGTTCGAGCGCAAGCCGCGCGGCATGGAACCGACCGCGGCGGGCGAGCGGCTCTACGAGCATGCCCGCATCATCCTGCGTGCCATGGCGGCGGCCGAGCGCGAGATCAGGGAAGGCGGCAGCGAGATCGCCGGCGACATCTCGATCGGCATGGCCAATTCCGGGATGAAGGCGATCGGCGTGCCGCTGATGCGGACCGTGCTGACCAAATATCCGAACCTGAAGCTGTCGCTGACCGAGAGTCTCTCCGGCGCGACGCTGCTGCACCTGCTGAGCTCCGACGTCGACCTCGCACTGGTCTACAATCCGCCGTCGGAAAAAGACCTGGTGGCCGAGCCGGTGCTGGAGGAGCAGATGTTCTGCGTCGGCACCGAGAAACTGATCGGCAGAAAGGCCCCGATCAGCTTCGAGGAAGTGGCACGGCTGCCGTTGATCCTGTTGCGGCACGGGCTCTCCGCGCGCGCCCTGGTCGATGATCCCGTGCCGCTCAAGCGGCTGGAGGCCAATGCGATCATGCATCTCAACTCGACCAGCGGCATGATCGGGGCGCTGATCGCGGGCCTCGGCTGCACGATCGCAACGACTCACTTCGTCAGCGAGCCGCTGAAGGCACGATTGCTGGTCGCGCGCGAAGTCATCGAACCGAAACTGACCCGCACGCTCTATCTCTGCCGCCTGCGCAACCGCCCCATGACTTACGTCATGGAGGAAATGTGCCGCCTGATCCGCGCCCTGATCGCAGACCAGGTGGGCCGCGGCGCCTGGGAGGCGACGCTCCTGATCTGAAGCGCTTTCAAGCGAAGCCTGTCCCGCACGCGATGCGGGATGGACGCCGGTTCGCGTCAAGAAAGCGCGTCCTGGATAGTACGATCGAAAATATCGAACGATCTCTTCGATATGTTCGTCTGGATTTCTGGCTCCCGGCTGCCAAACATGCGCGGATGACACGCCTTCGCAAGAAAGGCGGCCGCTGGACCACACGGGGAGGACCAACATGAGCGCCGTCGAACTCGGCTCGGTTGCCGATCGCGTCAACACGACAAGCGGACCGGACCAGATTTCACGACGGCTCGAGGCGCTGCCGGCGTCCGGCTATGTCTGGCGGCTGGTGATTTTGCTCTCGCTCGGCGGTTGCTTCGAAATCTACGATCTGTTCTTCACCGGCTATATCGCGCCGGGCCTCGCGCGCAGCGGGCTGATGACCACGACGACGCAGGCCTTCTTCGGCTTCTCCGGCATCGGCGCCTTCGTCGCGGCGACTTTCGCCGGCCTGTTCATCGGCACCTTCTGCCTCGGCTTCCTCGCCGATCGTTACGGGCGCAAGGCCGTCTTCACTTACTCGCTGCTGTTCTACAGCGCAGCGTCCGTCATCATGGCGTGCCAGACCACGCCTGGCGGCCTCTTGCTGTGGCGCTTCATCGCCGGGATCGGAATCGGCATCGAGGTCATCACCATCGACGCCTACATCACCGAGCTGGTGCCGAGCTGGATGCGCGGCCGGGCCTTTGCGATCAACCAGGCTGTGATGCTGTCGGCGGTGCCGATCGTCGCCGCACTGTCGTGGTGGCTGGTGCCGGCAACGCCTTACGGCATCGACGGCTGGCGCTGGGTGGTGCTGATCGGCGCGGCCGCCAGCATGATCATCTGGGTGCTGCGGCTCTACGTGCCGGAAAGCCCGCTCTGGCTCGCACGAAATGGCCGCTCGGCTGAAGCCGAGCGGATCATGCGGACGCTGGAGGCTTCATCGGGCACGGCCGCGCTGCGCCCCGCCCCGGCCGCCGCAATGGCGCCGGCACGTGCGCCGGCCGAGACCGGCTATGCCGACCTGTTCAGGCCGCCCTACGCCTCGCTCGTCGTACTGTTCATGATCTTCAATCTCTGCCAGGCGTTCGGCGTCTACGGCTTCTCCAACTGGGTTCCGGCGCTTCTGGTCGAGAAGGGCATCAACGTCACCAAGAGCCTGCAATACTCGTTCATCATCGCGTTCGCCTATCCGCTGGCGCCGCTCCTGGCCGCAACCTTCGCCGACCGCTTCGAGCGCAAATGGATCATTTGCGGCGCGGCCGCCGCGATCTCGGTGTTCGGCCTCGCCTTCGCGCAACTCACCGCGCCTGTGCTGCTGATCGCGAGCGGTGTGCTGGTGACCGGCGCCAACATGACGCTGTCCTACGCCTATCACGCCTACCAGACCGAGGTGTTCCCGACCGCTATCAGGGCGCGTGCGGCGGGGCTCGTCTATTCGATGAGCCGGCTCAGCGCGACTTTCTCTGGCTTCATCGTGGCGTTCATGTTGAAGGAGGCGGGCGTCGGCGGCGTGTTCGGCCTGATCACCGCGGCGATGGTGATCGTGATTGTGACTATCGGTGTCTGGGGACCCAACGTCCGGGGCAAGCCGCTCGTCGCCTGAGGCAATTCGAGTCGAACCGCGGCACACACGGCACTTGCCGAAGCCATATTGGGTGGCTACCTCTCGCTCGTTAATTTGCAGAGGTAGCCCAGTCATGTTTGATGCCGCCGTCAAGGCGCTTTCGCAAATCCTTTCGCCGCCGATGCGCTCGATCCTGTGGCGCTCGATCGGGCTTGCGCTGGTGCTGATCACCGTGCTGGCGATCGGATTGCAGCGGCTGCTGAGCTGGTTTGCCGACACCGGCGAGGTCTGGGCCGAAGGCATGCTCGGCCCCGGCTTCCATTCCACGCTGCACGTGCTGTCCTGGATCATCTCGATCTCGGCCGGCCTCGGCGTCGTGCTCGGCGGCATCTTCCTGATGCCGGCGATCACCTCGCTGATGGCGAGCCTGTTCGTCGACGACGTCGCCGACCATGTCGAGCGCGAGCACTATCCGGCCGACCATCCCGGCGTGGCGCTGCCGGTCACGCTGGCGACGATCGAGGGCGTCAAGACGGCGCTGCTGACCATCCTGGTCTACGTGGTCGCGCTGCCGTTCGTGCTGTTCGCGGGCGCGGGCTTCATCATCTTCTTCATCGCGACCGCCTGGCTGCTCGGCCGCGAATATTTCGAGCTCGCGGCGATGCGCTTCCGCTCGCCTGATGATGCCAAGGCGATGCGCAAGGAGAATGCGGCGACCGTATTCACCGCGGGCCTGTTCATCGCCGCCTTCGTCTCGATCCCAATCGTCAACCTGGCGACGCCGCTGTTCGGCATGGCGTTCATGGTCCACATGTACAAGCGGCTGTCGGGCCCGCGCCGCGAGCTGATCGAGCCGGCGCGGCGAAGCAACGTCTCTTCAATCTAGCTAGTCCGCTTCTCGCGGCACCTGGAGAGACGCCGGTGCCCGCGCGAACGGCACCAGCAGCAATCCTGCGATCGCCACGCAGGCGAGCATTGCCCATGCCTCGTTGACGGTGAGTGCGAGCGAGGCCCGTTCGATCAGCGGCCGGATGAACGCCACCGTCGCCTCGTCGGGCGGACCCAGCGGTCGGTTGATCAGCAACATCGGATCGAGCCCGATCGCCTGCGCCGCGTTGATATCGCCTGCCAGCAGGCGTGCACGAAAATCCTCGCCATAGATCGGGCTGCGCCCGTAGAGGATGGTGTCGATCAGGGCGATCCCGATCGCGCCGCCGAGATTTCGCATCAGGTTGAACAATCCGCTGGCGTCGGCAATTTCGTCCTCTGGCAGCGAACCCAGTGCAAACCGTGTCGGCGGCAGCAGGCAAAACATGATGGCGATGCCGCGCACGACCTGCGGCCAGACCATCTCGCCGAAATCGGCCGTACGAGGCTGGAAGGCGCTGAGACCCAGACCGAACGCGAACAAGGCAAAGCCCGTCGCGGTCAACGCCAGCGCGCCGACGCGACTTTCGAGGAAGGCCGCCAGCGGCGCGGCGACGAGCTGCGCAGCTCCCGTGACCAGCATGGTGGTGCCGATCTCGAAGGCGTCATGGCGGCGGACGAAGCCGAGGAAGACCGGCATCAGATAAGTCGATCCGTAGAGACCGACGCCGAGGCAAAAGCTCAGGCCGCAGCCGATCGCGAACGAACGCCGCCGGAACAAGGTCAATTGCGCGATCGGATCCGCCGCGCGGAGCGTGCGCCGGATCAGCAGCGCGATCCCGGCAACGCTTCCGATCAGCAGGCTGAGGCAGAGCATCGAGGCCCAGCCGCGCTGCGGCGCTTCCTTCAGCCCGATCATCAGGCTTGCGAGGGCCGCTGCGAGCAGGATCAGCGACGATTTGTCCAGCCTGGAGAACGCGCGAAGATGCATCCGCTCTTTCGGCAGCAGCAACGGCGTGACCAGCGCCGCGATCGTGCCCGGAACCAGGTTGATCAGGAACAGCCAGGGCCACGACCAGGTCTGCGTGATCCAGCCACCGACGACAGGTCCAACGGTCGGCGCAAGCACCGCGATGGCGCCGCCGATCGTGGTGGCGACCGGATGAAGGCGCGCCGGAAACAGCGTGAACACGGCGGAGAACACCGCGGGGATCAGGACGCCGCCGGAAAATCCCTGCAGCACGCGGAACGTCAGCAGCACGGCAAAGCCGCCGCTGAAGGCGCAGCCGACCGACGCGATGGTGAACAGGCTGACGGCGATGACGAACAACCATCGCAGCGACAGTGCATGGGTGAGCAGTCCGGTCAGCGGGATCGCGATCACCTCCGCGATCAGATAGGCGGTCTGGATCCAGCTCATCGCGGAAGGCGAGATCGTCAGCGCGCGCTGGATCGTCGGCAGCGAGGTCGCGACGACCTGGATGTCGAGGATCGCCATGAACATGCCGAGGCACATCAAGAGGAAGCCTGCCCAGGTCGCAGCCGATGGGCTGTCGGCTTGCTGATCTGCCCGCGCGCTCATGGCGTGCTGATGCGTGGCCAGTCGGAAACCGAGAGCGCGCGGCTCTCGGCGCGAATTCGAATCGCAAGCACCGTGAGATTGAGCACGGTGAAGATCAACGCCAGCACCGACAGGTGCAGAGCCAGCGGGAGCAGCGCGATCTCAGCGACCACGACGGCATAGTTCGGATGCGGAAAGTACCGGTAGGGCCCGGATGCGACCAGCGGCGTTCCCGGCAATACGATGATCCGCGTGGTCCATCGCGGCCCGAGCGCGGCGAGGATCCACAGCCGCAAACCTTGCAGCGCCACGAAAGCCGCCAATGCGGCGAGGTTGACATCCTGGTTACGGCCCCAGATCCACAGCGCGGTCAGCCAGCCCGCGTGAAGCAGCACGATGAGCGGGTAGTGAGCGGCGCCGACTTCGATGGCGCCTCGCGTCAGCAGCCGCTCCGTGTTGCGACGGGACAGCACGAGCTCGCCGAAGCGCTGCAGCGTGACCAGCGCAAGGATGACCGAAGCGAGGTTCACGCCGCGTGCCTCAGCGCGACGCAACTGAGCGTGAAGCCCGGCCCGAGCGCGGTGAGCAGCGCGCGCGGCGGCAATCCCCTGGCGCGGGCGCGTTCGAGAACAAACAGAACCGTCGGGGCCGACATGTTGCCGCATGCCGCGATGACATCGCGTTCGTGATCGAGCGTGCCCTGATCGAGCGCGAGCGCGCGCTCCAGCGCGGCGATCACCTTGGCGCCGCCGGGATGGCAGAGGAAGCGGTCGATGTCATCGGTCGTTAGCTGCATCCGCGCGAGAATTTCGGCAACGGCCGGTCCAACATGGTCGCGGACGAAATCCGGAATGGTGCGCTGAAAGACGACGCCGAATCCCTCCGGATCGACCGTCCAGCCCATGATGTCGAGCGTATCCGGCCACAGCTTTTCGCCGGACGCCTCGATCCGCGTCGCACCGCCGTCACCGGCACGCAGCACGAGCGCGGCGGCGCCATCGCCGAACAGGCTGGCTGCGACGATATTCGCCTTGGTCAGCTCATCGTGGCGGACCGCGAGCGTGCAGAGTTCGAGCGCAACCAGCAGCACGTTCGTGCCCGGCCGCGCCTGCGCCAGCCGCGCCGCGATCGAGAGGCCCGACACGCCGCCCGCGCAGCCGAGACCGAACACCGGCACACGCGACACATCCGGCCGCAGGCCGAGCTTGCCGGCGACGCGCGCCTCCAGCGTCGGCGTCGCGATGCCGGTCGAGCACACCGTGACCACGGTATCGATCTCGCTGCCGGTCAGGCCGGCGGCCGCGATCGCCTTGCCGGCGGCATCGACGAACAGCGCCTCGGCGCCCTCCAGGAACGCCTGCGTTCGCTCCGGCCAACCGCGCCGCTCGAGATACCATTCGATCGGCTTCACGCCATGGCGATGCTGGATGCCGGTGTTGGCGAACAGGCTGGAGAGCGTCTCGAATTCGGGATAGCGGTCGGCAAGAAGGCTGCGCGCGGCCTGCAGGATCTGTCCCTGATGGAATAGATGCGGTGGAACCGCCGTCGCCATGGAAACAAGCGCGGCCGTCTGCTTGGTCTCGATCATCGTGGCTCCAGTTCCCCCGGTTATGGAACCACGCGGTACGCAAAATATTTCAGGCACCGGCGCGATAGAGAGAGCGCGGCAGTCACTATAAATTGACTCCGGCAGCACGCCGCCGGCGACATCCGGGCTGCGCCTTTCGCCAGATCAGGAAGCGGCGGCGCCGGGCCTGCGCAGCAGATTCTTCATGAAACCAAGCGACACCGGCGACAGCGGGCCCTGCGGCGCGCGGGTGATGAAGGCGACGAGGACCAGCGCCGCGATCGCGAGCCAGAAGCACAGCCAGAAGCCGTCAATATAGGCGAGCGTGTTGGCTTCGCGCTGCACTAGCGCCGCCAGCGTGCCGACGGCCCGCCCCATCGCCGTCCCCATGCCGTGACTGGAAAATTCACCCGCCAGCCGCTTCAGCAGATTCACGACGTCGACGTCGCCGCCCTGGACATGCTGTCCGAGATAATTCGAATGAATCTGCTCACGGACGCGCAGCCAGGTTCCCATCAATGCGATGCCGATCTCGGCGCCGCCGAGCCGCATGATCTGGATATAGGCCGCGAACGCGGTCGCCCGCGACGGGTCGGAGTTCGACAGCGCCATGATGATGATCGGCAGCAGCGTCAGCGCCTGCCCCACCGACGTGAGCAGGACGATGCCCGTGAAATCCTCCCGCGCCCAGACGTGGCTCAGCTGCGTGCCCCAGAGATTGGCGGCCGCGAAGGCCGAGAATCCGAACACCACGACGACGCGCGGATCGAGATGGCGGAGCAGGACGATTGAGATCGGCACCAGCACGAACATCGGCAGCGCGCCATAGGTGAACAGCAGCACGCCCGACTGCTCCGGCCGCAGCGCGCCGACGCTGCCGAGGAAATTCGGCACCAGCGACGAGTTCGACAGGCTGGTCAGCGTGTACAGCAGGATGACGATCAGCGAGAGCCCGATGTTGCGCGAGCACAGCACGTTGAAATGCGCCCAGGGCCGGGGCGCGACCATCTCGTTGATCACGAAGGCGATGATCAACAGCCCGCCCCCGATCAATAGCGCCATCACGGTGCCCGACGACAGCCAGTCCAGCCGGTTGCCCTGGTCGAGCCCGGCATAGACCATCGCGACGCCGGCGCCGAGCAGCAGCATACCGCCCCAATCGGCATGGTGCAGCAGGTCGCGATTGACCGGCTCCTTCGGCGTGCCGAGATAGACCATCAGGCCCATCAGCGGCGCGATCACCACGCCCTGCCAGTACAGCCACTGCCAGCCCAGATGCTCGACATAGAAGCCGACCAGCGAGCTCGACGAGTCCAGCGCGAAGCCGACGCGGATCGAATACAACGCGATCCCCGGCACCCACCAGCGGATCGGCAGGTTGCGCAGGATGATCATCAGCGTCGCCGGCACGAAGGTGCCGAGCAGCATACCGTGCGCGATGCTGAGCGCGATCAGCGCCGTGTAGTCGCGCACGAACGGGATGGTCAGCGAGACCACGGCATAGATGAGGCTCGGAATGCCGAGCACGCGGCGCAGGCCGAACACGGTGGCGAGCCAGGCCACCGCGGGCGCCACGAAGATCTGCGAGCCGATCGCAGCGGTCGAGAGCCAGGCGCCCTCGTCGAAAGTGAGCGAGAACGCGCCGCGCAGATCGGGCAGCCCGACCGTGGTCAGGCGGCTGTCGAAATTCGCCAGGAACGCGCCGAGCAGCACGGCGACGACCGCGAACAGCGGATAGCGCGCGACGTCGCCGCGCGAGACCGGGCCGCGATCAGGGTCATCACTTTCCGGCATTGGCGACCGCCTCGCCGGTGTTGATCCTCGTCACGACCGACATGCCGGGCAGCAGGCGATCGAGCAATGGCTGGCCCTTGTCGAACTGGATCCGCACCGGAATCCGCTGCACCACCTTGGTGAAGTTGCCGGTTGCGTTGTCGGGCGGCAGCAGCGCGAATTGCGATCCGCTCGCCGGCGCGATGCGCTCGACGATGCCGCGCAGCGTCTGGCCGGAGAATGTATCCACGGTGACCGCGACCGGCTGACCCGGCTTGACGTTGGTCAGCTGGGTCTCCTTGTAATTGGCGATCACATAGACGTTCGGCAGCGGCACGACATTGACCAGGTTGGTGCCGATGTTGACGTAATCGCCGGGCTGCACCTGGCGCTCGCCGGTGACGCCGTCGAACGGCGCGGCGATCCTGGTGTAGCCGAGCTTGAGCTTGGCGGACGCAAGCAGGGCCTTGGCGGCGTCGAGATCGGCGGCGCGCTGCTTCTTGGTGCCTTGCAGGACCTCGAGCTGATGACGCTGCGCCGCGATCACCGCGCGGCTGGCCTGCACGTCGGCCTCCGACTTGGCGTAGGATGCGGTCGCCTGCTCGAGGCGCTGCCGCGTGCCGGCATCGGTTTGCGAGAGCGACTGCTGACGCTCCTGCTCCTGGCGCGCCAGGGTCTGCTGTGCCTCAGCGGACAGTCGCGAGGCCTCGGCCTGTGCGATCGTCGCATATTGCAGCTCGACCTGGTTGTTGAGGTTGTCGAGGGCGGCCTGCGCGCCGACCACGCCAGCCTCCGCCTGCGCGACCTGCGCCTGGTAATCGGCAGGATCGATCTGCACCAGGAGATCGCCGGCCTTGACGCGCTGGAAATCGGAGACGGCGACGGTCAACACCTCGCCCGAAACGCGGCTCGAGAGCTGGGTGAGCTCGGCCCGGACATAGGCATCATCGGTGGTCTGGATCGTCGCGCTGCCGACCCACGCGTTCCAGCGCGAGGTCGCCACGACGACGAAGGCGAGCGCGACGAGCACTGCAAACAGCGGAATCGCGAACCGGCGCCAGAAACCCCTGGTCGCAGATTTCGGTGCGTCTGGCGCTGTCGCCGGAGCAAGAGCCGGTTGGGTGACTCGTGGTGAACCCTCTTGAACCTGCTCTGTCACGCCACACTCCTCGGTCACGCACCGGAACGCCGGACGAGCCTCTTACCACACCACGCCGATCATGGCTCAGACGGTCTTCTCCGGCCACCGGCAGAGATCGTTGATCAGACATACCTCGCAACGCGGCCCGCGCGCGAGGCAGGTGTAGCGGCCATGCAGGATCAGCCAGTGATGGGCGTGCAGCATGAACTCGGTCGGGATCACCTTCTCCAATCCGAGCTCGACCTCGAGCGGCGTCTTGCCGGGCGCGAGCCCGGTGCGGTTGCCGACGCGAAACACGTGGGTGTCGACCGCCATCGTGCGTTCGCCGAACGCCATGTTGAGCACGACATTCGCAGTCTTGCGGCCGGCGCCGGGCAATGATTCGATTTCAGCGCGGGTGCGCGGCACCTCGCCGCCGAATTCGGCGATCAGCTTCTCCGATAGCGCGATGACGTTCTTGGCCTTGTTGCGATAGAGCCCGATGGTCTTGATGTAGTCGCGGACCTTTTCTTCGCCGAGCTCGAGCATCTTCTCCGGCGTGTCGGCGACCTCGAACAGCGGCCGCGTCGCCTTGTTGACGCCGGCGTCGGTCGCCTGCGCCGACAGCACCACTGCAACCAGCAGCGTGTAGGGGTTGAGGTGCTCGAGCTCGCCCTTCGGCTCGGGATTGGCCTTGCGGAACCGATCGAAGGCCTCGTAGACCTCCTCCGCCGTCCACGGCTTCGGCTTTGCAGCCTTCCTGGCGGCCTTTTTTGCGGGCGCCTTCTTTGCCGTGCCTTTGGACAGCGGCTTTGCCGCTTTCGCGACTTTCTTCTTCGGCGCCGACCGAACGCTTGAGGTGCCGGCGCGCTGAGAGCGGATGATTTTGGCCATGAACGGGATATACTGATACGTCATGACTGCAGGCAACGATTTTGATCCCGCGAACGACGCCGAGGCGGCCGGCACCGAGGCCGAGCCAAAGCTGTTCTCGGCGCTGCTGACACCGCATCGCTCGCTGAATCGCACCGGCTTCATCGTGCTGATGTCGCTCGTCACGGTGATCAGCTTCGTCGCCGGCGCGGTGTTCTGGTGGCTCGGCGCCTGGCCGATCTTCGGCTTCTTCGGCCTCGACGTGCTGGTGATCTATTGGGCCTTCAAGGTCAATTTCCGCACCGCCAAAGCGAGCGAGGAGATCACCGTCACGCCCTCGGAGCTGCGGGTGCGCAGGATCAGCCACCGCGGCCAAGTCGCCGAATGGGTGCTCAATCCGCTGTGGGTGCGGTTCGAGCAGATCTCGCACGAGGAGTTCGGCATCGAGCGGCTTTATCTGGTCTCCCGGGGCCGCCGGGTCAGCGTCGGCAGCTTCCTGAGCCCGGACGAAAAGGCCAGTTTTTCCAAGGCCTTGACCACGGCGTTGAACACCGCGAAGCGCGGCCCCACTTACAACCCCGTCGTCTAATCGCGCTTGTCGGAAATCGGGTGGTTTGGATGCGCCATGGCTCCTAAATCAGACACCATGATGACACTCGCCATACACGACCAGCGCCTGGCCAAGCCGGGCCTCCAGAACGCCGCGCTGCGCGACTATGACTCGGTGCGGCGCGCCATCGCGTTCATCTCGGAGCATTGGCGGACGCAGCCGACCATCGAAGCGATGGCCGATGCCGCCGCCGTCACGCCGGATGAACTGCACCATCTGTTCCGCCGCTGGGCCGGGCTGACGCCGAAAGCCTTCATGCAGGCGCTGACGCTGGACCACGCCAAGAACCTGTTGCGCGATTCCGCCAGCGTGCTCGACGCGGCGCTCGACTCCGGCCTATCCGGACCGGGACGGCTGCACGATCTGTTCGTCACCCATGAGGCGATGTCGCCGGGCGAATGGAAGACCGGCGGCGGCGGCATGACGCTGCGCTACGGCTTCCACCCCTCGCCGTTCGGCACCGCGATCGTGATCGCGACGGACCGCGGGCTCGCAGGTCTTGCCTTCGCCGACCCCGGCGACGAGCAGACCGCCTTCGCCGACATGAAGCGGCGCTGGCCAAACGCGACCTATGTCGAGGACACCGACGGCACCACCGCTTTGGCGCAGCGCGTGTTCGACACGCGGTTATGGCGGGCGGACCAGCCGCTGCGCGTCGTTCTGATCGGCACCGACTTCGAGGTGCGGGTGTGGGAAACGCTGCTCAAGATCCCGATGGGCCGCGCGGTGAGCTATTCCGACATCGCCTGCAACATCAACAGCCCGAAGGCCTCGCGCGCCGTCGGCGCCGCGGTCGGCCGCAACCCGGTGTCGTTCGTGGTGCCCTGCCACCGCGCCCTCGGCAAGAGCGGCGCACTGACCGGCTACCACTGGGGTATCACCCGAAAGCAGGCGATGCTCGGCTGGGAAGCCGGCCAGGTCGGGTTGCACTGATAAAAGCATGATCCGGAAACGTGCGAAGCGGTTTCTCGAAAAGATCATGCTCAAACAAAGAGCTGAAGCGCGATGACGATTCAACCAAATATCATCGCGCTTTAGTGCGCAATTGCGCACGGGAGCAGGGACCCATAATCACAGGCGTGCGTTGTTAGAACGCGTTGGGCTCCAGCACGCCTACTTTGAACATCCGTGGTCATGGGTCCCGGCTCGCGCTTCGCTTGGCCGGGACGACGATCGTAAGTTACTGGCGCACCCTCGCCAGCAGCGCCAGTCCCACCACGAAAAACCCCACCAGCACCGCCATGCCGGCTTTTTGGCTCGCGGTGGCCGCGGTGATCGTACCGATCAGCAGCGGGCCGATGAACGACGTCACCTTTCCCGTCAGCGCAAACAAGCCGAAATATTGCGCGATGCGATCCTTCGGCGCGAGGCGGATCAAGAGCGAGCGCGAGGCTGCCTGCAGCGGCGCGCCGGTGGCCCCGATCAGGCAGCCCAGCACGATATAGGCGCGCTCGGCCACGCCCGCGAACAACGGACCGCCGGGCACCGGCGGCGCGACCGGGATGAACAGGATGGAATCCTTGTTCACGGTGAGGATCACGACGATCGCAAACAGCAGGATGATGAGGCTGCCGGTGATCACGCGCTTCGGCCCGAACGCATCGTCGAGCTTGCCGCCGATCCAGCCGCCGAACGTCCCGGCAATCGCGAGGATGATACCGAAAGTGCCGATCCGGATCGTATCCCAGCCGAACGTGCCGGCGGCATAGATGCCGCCGAACGCGAACAGCGAGACCAGCCCGTCGGTGTAGATCATGTTCGCCAGCAGGAACCACGCCAGCGATGTCTGCTTCGGCAGGCTTCGCAATGATTCCCTGAGGTCGCGCAGGCCTTCGCCGAGCGCCTCGCGTATCGGTCGCTTCGCCGGGTAGTCCGGCGTGAACAGGAACATCGGCGTCACGAAGATGATGAACCACAGCCCGGTCAGCGGCCCGGTGATGCGGTCGCCCTCGTGCATGACCGGATCGAGCCCGAACAGCGGCGTGAAGCCGAACAGCGTCTTGCCGGTCTCCGCATTGGCGGCAAGGAAGCCGAGCACCAACACGAGACTGAGGATGCCGCCGACATAGCCGGTGGCCCAGCCGGTGCCCGAGAGGCGCCCGATCCGGTCGGGCGGCACCAGCGTCGGCATCATCGCATTATTGAACACGGTCGCGAATTCGACGCCGACACTGGCGATCGCGTAGGCCAGCAGCAGCATCGGGATGATGTCTGGATTGCCTGGCTTGCCGATCCACATCGCGCTCGCGCCGATCACGAGCAGCGCGCCGAACACCGCGATCCATGGCTTGCGCCGGCCGCTGGCATCGGCGATTGCACCGAGCAGCGGCGACAGCAGCGCGATCGCAAGCCCCGCCGCGGCAGTCGCAAAGCCCCACAGCGCCTGCCCGCTCGCGGCATCTGATGCGACGAAGCTCGCGAAATAGGGAGCGAACACGAAGGTCGTGATCAGCGTGAAGTAAGGCTGCGCGGCCCAGTCGAAGAAGATCCAGCTGATGACGGCAGCGCGGCCGGGATAGACCTTGGTGGTGGCCTTCGCTTCGCCGGTGCCCGTCTGCAGTGTTGCCGTCATCGCGAAAGATATTCCTTGAGCTCAACTACAGGCAGGCTTTTGCCGCTTCGATCCGTTCCCATATAGCATGAGCCGGTTTTGCTGATACGGCGACCAACAGGGCAGGACACTTCGATGGCGCTGACAGCAACGATGTCGCGGCGGCTGTTTGCCGCTCTCCTGGTAATCGGCATCGCTGCGCCCGCCCTCGGTCAGGTCCAGCGCCGCGCCTACGAGCCTTCAGCCACTGATACGACCAGCAGTATTCACGCCGAAAGCGGCATGGTGGTGGCGCAGGAGAAACTCGCGGCGCGGGTCGGCGCCGACATCCTGCGACAGGGCGGCAATGCGGTCGACGCCGCGGTCGCCACCGGCTTTGCGATGGCGGTGACCTATCCGCGCGCCGGCAATATCGGCGGCGGCGGTTTCATGGTGATCCATCTCGCCGGCCACAATGAAGATGTCGCGATCGACTATCGCGAGACCGCGCCGCAAGCTGCAACGCGCGACATGTTCCTCAATGCCGAGGGCAAGCCCGATCCCGACAAATCGCGCAACTCCGCGCTTGCGATCGGCGTGCCCGGCACGGTCGCAGGCCTTGCGCTGGCGCTGGAGAAATACGGCTCGGGCAAATTCACACTGGCGCAGATCCTCAAACCCGCGATCGACCTGGCGCGCGACGGCTTCATCGTCACCGATGATACGTCCGATACGCTGTCCGACATGTATCGCCGGATGTCGCGCTGGCCGAATTCGGCCAGGGCGTTCTCGCACGCCGACGGCACACCGCTGCATGAGGGTGACCGCCTGATCCAGGGCGATCTCGCCGGCGTACTGACCGCGATCGCCGAACAGGGACCGCGCGGCTTCTACGAAGGCGCGGTTGCCGAAAAGCTGGTCAGCGGGATCAAGAATGCCGGCGGCATCTTCACGCTTGCCGATCTGAAATCCTACCAGCCGGTGATCCGCGCGCCGATCCGCGGCAGCTATCGCGGCCACGATATCGTCTCGATGCCGCAGCCTTCGTCCGGCGGCGTGGTGCTGCTGGAGATCCTCAACATCCTCGAGGGCTTTCCGATGTCCGACATGAAGCAGGGTTCGGCCGCCTCTCTGCATGTCATGATCGAGGCGATGAAGCGGGCCTATGCCGATCGCGCCCGCTATCTCGGCGATCCCGCCTTCGTCGACGCGCCGACGCAATTGCTGGTCGACAAGGACTATGCCGCAAGGCAACGCGCGACCATCGACCTTGCCCGGGCCACGCCCTGGACCGACGTGCGCAACGCCAAGCAGCCGCATGAGGGCGACAACACCACGCATTATTCGGTCGTCGATGCCAGCGGCAACGCCGTCAGCAACACCTACACGCTGAATTTTCCCTACGGCGTCGGCCTGGTTGCGGAGGGCACCGGCGTATTGCTCAACAACGAGCTCGACGATTTCACCGCCGCCCCCGGCGCCTCCAACGCGTTCGGGCTGGTCGGCTTCGAGGCCAATCTGCCGGGACCCGGCAAACGCCCGCTGTCGTCGATGTCGCCGACCATCGTGCTGAAGGACGGCAAGCCGGTGCTGGTGACCGGATCGCCCGGCGGCAGCCGCATCATATCAGCCGTGACGCAGATCATCGTCGACGTCATCGACTACAGGATGGACATCGCAGCCGCGGTCGCGGCACCCCGCATCCACCATCAATGGCTGCCCGACGAGGTCCGGATCGAGCGCGGCTTTCCCGACGAGGTGCTGGCCGAGCTGAAGGCCAAAGGGCACAAGCTGGTCGAGCCGCTCGGCTACTCCTCCGCGAACTCGATCGTGGTTACGACCAATGGTCTGCTCGGCGCGCCGGATCCGCGCACGCGAGGCTCAGAGGCCGCCGGGTACTAAAGGCGGCTTTGCTCTGCCTGTGACATCGCGATAGATTGGCGATCCGCGCAACTCCGGCCGCGGATCGCAAACAGCCGGTGAAAGATTTCTCCGGGGAACGCGCATGAGCACGGCCGAATCCAAAACGATCGAAGTCGCAGAGATCGAGGACACCAGCCTCCTCGCCTTCTACCGCGACATGAATTTGCAGGAGCGGCGCACGTTCTGGGCCTGCGCCTCGGGCTGGACGCTCGACGGCATGGATTTCATGATCTATCCGCTTGTGATCGGCACCATCATCACGCTGTGGAAAGTCGATGCCGGCACCGCCGGGCTCGCCGGTACCGTGACGCTGCTGGCCTCCGCGGTCGGCGGCTGGCTCGGCGGCTATCTCTCCGACCGGATCGGGCGGGTGAAGACGCTGCAGCTCACCATCATCTGGTTCTCGTTCTTTTCGCTGGTCTGCGCCGTGGTGCAGAATTTCGACCAGCTGCTGATCGCCCGCGCGCTGCTCGGCCTCGGCTTCGGCGGCGAATGGGCGGCCGGCGCGGTGCTGATCGGCGAGGCCATCCGCCCGCAATATCGCGGCCGCGCGGTCGGCTCGGTGCAGTCGGGCTGGGCGATCGGCTGGGGCCTTGCGGTGCTGGCGCAGGCGATCCTGTTCTCGGTCCTGCCGGCGGAAAACGCCTGGCGCTGGATGTTCGTGATCGGCGCGCTGCCGGCGCTGCTGGTGTTCTATCTGCGCCGCTATGTCACCGAGCCGGAGATCTCCGCCGCGACCATGGCGCAGCAGCAGGCGTCCGGCACCGGACCCGCCGCGCTATGGGAGATATTCCAGGGACCGATCCTGAAGACCACCCTGCTGGCCTCGCTGGTCGGCACCGGCATGCAGGGCGGCTACTACGCCATCACCTTCTGGGTGCCGCGCTTCCTGACCACCGAGCGGAAGCTCTCCGTGGTCGGCTCGACCGGCTATCTCGCGACGCTGATCATCGGCTCCTTCATCGGCTACCTGGTCGGCGCCTGGCTTGCCGACCGGATCGGCCGGCGCAATTTGTTCCTGATCTTCTCGATCGGCGCCATCGCGGTGGTGCTGCTCTATACCCAATTGCCGCTGTCCAACGAGGTGCTGTGGGTGCTGGGCTTCCCGCTCGGCTTCTTTGCCTCGGGTTACTTCTCCGGCATGGGCGCATTCCTGACCGAGCTGTATCCGACCCGGCTGCGCGGCTCAGGCCAGGGCTTCTGCTACAATTTCGGCCGCGGCGTCGGCGCGCTGTTTCCGTTCCTGGTCGGCGCGCTGTCGACCACGACGACGCTCGCCAACGCGATCGCGATCTTCGCGGTCGCGGCCTATGCCGTGTTCTTCATCGCCGCCTACGCGCTGCCGGAAACGCGCGGCCGCGTGTTGCATGCGGGTGGGTAGAACGTGAGGTGATGTGATGGCCGTCCCGCTTGCTCCGCTTCGCCTCTCCCCTTGTGGGAGAGGCCGGATTGCATCGAGAGATGCAATCCGGGTGAGGGGTCGCGGTCTATCCAAGCAGTATGCCGTACGGAGAGGTACCCCTCACCCCCAACCCTCTCCCACAAGGGGAGAGGGAGCCGTCGGTTTGTGCTTCCCTCACAGGAGGTTCTCATGACATCGCTCAAAGGCAAGACGCTGTTCATCTCGGGTGCGAGCCGCGGCATTGGGCTCGCGATCGCGCTGCGGGCGGCGCGTGACGGCGCCAATGTTGCGATCGCGGCGAAGACCGCCGAGCCGCATCCCAAGCTGAAGGGCACGATCTACACTGCCGCCGACGAGGTCCGCGCCGCCGGCGGTAAGGCGCTGCCTGTGATCTGCGACATCAGGGACGAGGCGCAGGTGATGGCGGCGATCGCGCAGACGGTTGCCGAGTTCGGCGGCATCGACGTCTGTGTCAACAATGCCAGCGCGATCAGCCTGACCAATTCGCAGGCCACCGACATGAAACGCTACGACCTCATGATGGGAATCAACACCCGCGGCACCTTCATGGTTTCGAAATACTGCATTCCACACCTGAAGAAGGCGGAGAACCCGCACATCCTGATGCTGTCGCCGCCGCTCGACATGAAGACCAAATGGTTCGAGCACTCGACCGCCTACACGATGGCGAAATTCGGCATGAGCATGTGCGTGCTGGGGCTCGCCGGCGAGCTGAAATCGGCCGGTGTCGCCGTCAACGCGCTGTGGCCGCGCACCACGATCGCGACCGCCGCGGTCGGCAATCTGCTCGGTGGCGATGCCATGATGCGCGCGAGCCGTACGCCGGAGATCATGGGCGATGCGGCCTATGCGATCATCACCCGGCCATCGCGCGAGTTTACCGGGCATTTCTGCATCGACGACAAGGTGCTCTATGCCAACGGCGTGCGCGACTTCGAGCCCTATCGCGTCGATCCCTCGGTGCCGCTGATGTCGGATTTCTTCGTCCCCGATGACGACGTGCCGCCACCCGGCGTCACCGTGCAGGCACTGCCGTCGCCCTGAAGCATGATCCGGAAAAGTGCGAAGCGGTTTTCCGGAAAGATCATGCTCAAAACGGTTACACCGCAGCCGCATCTAACTGCGTGCGCCAGTGCGCCACGCGCTCCTTGAGCAGCGTGTCGCGCACATAGGCGAGCTCCTCGTCCTTGATCCGCTCCAACGTCTCGAGCGACAGATTGTCCGCGCCATGCGCCGCCCAGGCGCGTTGCAGCTCGGCATTGCGATGATTGCCCATCCGCAGCGTGAACCAGATGCGGTTCTGGATTTTTTCCAGATCGAGCGCCTGCCCGACCCAGACCGCGCCGGTCGCGCGACAGCGGATCGCGAACACGCCGGCTGCGCTCTCACGCTTCTTGTAGTCGGCGATGGCCTGCTTGCGGTCCTCGGTCTTCATGGCGGCTCCTTTTGGTTTGGGCACGCCATTTATACCCGGGCATTATTGACGTGGCAATAATACCCGGATATAAATAGAGACATCAAAACCCGAGCTGCCGGCTATGAATGCGAATCTATCGACCAACCTCGTACGGCCCGCCCTTCTCCAACGCCCGCGCATAGGCCGGGCGGGCGTGGATGCGCTCGAGGAATGCGACGCATCGGGGGTGGCCGTCCTCGAGCCCGCCGCGCGCGGCGGCCGCCTCCAGCGGAAAGCTCATCTGGATGTCGGCGCCGGAGAAGTCGTTGCCGGCGAACCATTCGCTCTTGCCGAGCTCGCCTTCCCAATAGGCCATGTGCTGCTTGAGCTGCGGATTGACCAGCGTCGACAGCGCCGTGTTGGACACCTTGCGCACCAGCGGCCGCAGCAGCGCCGGCGCGCGCTTCGGCATCAGCGTGAACAGCAGCTTCAGCAGCAGCGGCGTCATCGCCGAGCCCTCGGCGTAGTGCAGCCAATAGGTGTAGCGCAGCCGCTCGGGCGTATCGGCCGGCGGGATCAGGCGGCCGTTGCCGTAGGTCGCGATGATGTATTCGAGGATCGCGCCGGATTCCGCGATGGTGTTGCCGTTGTCGGTGACGACGGGCGACTTGCCGAGCGGATGGATCGCGCGCAGCTCCTTCGGCGCCCGCATGTCGGGCTGCCGCTGGTAGCGCACGATCTCGTAAGGAACGCCCAATTCCTCGAGCAGCCACAGCACGCGCTGCGAACGGGAATTGTTGAGGTGATGAACCGTCAGCATGGGCGTCCTCTGAACTATCGGTGCAATCGGGCGGCGCTTGGTGCCAGCCGGGAACGGGAAAGTCGAGATCCGCGCACCACGATTGCCCGGAATTGTCGGGGCAATGGGTCGCGCAATCGGAGAGCTCTACCATGAATCCTGCTTATGTCGCTTTCGAAGGCGAGCAGCGCATCGCCGCCGGCGACCTCCCTGAGGTGGCCCGCGCCGCCAAGCAGCTGCTCGACCGGCGCGCTGATGCCGCGGTCCTGGTGTTCAACGGCCGCACCTCGGCCCTGGTCGATATCGATTTCCGCGGCTCGGTCGACGACGTGCTGGCGCGGTTGCCCAAGCACGCCCGACCGCTCGACGACGAGCCGGCGCCGCCGGCCGCGCCGCGCGGGCCCGGTCGGCCGAAGCTCGGCGTCGTGGCGCGCGAGATCACGCTGTTGCCGCGGCACTGGGACTGGCTCGCGCAACAGAAGGGTGGCGCATCAGTTGCGATCCGCAGGCTGGTCGACGAGGCGCGGCGCGCCAGCGGCGACAAGGATCGCACGCGCAGCGCGCAGGAAGCCGCCTATCGCTTCATGACGACAATGGGCGGCAACCGGCCGCATTACGAGGAGGCGATCCGTGCGCTGTTCGCGCACGACCGGCGCCGCTTTGCGACGCTGATCGCGGACTGGCCAGCCGATATCCGCGACCACGCGATCAGCCTCGCCTATAGCGATCAAGCGGATTAGCGACCGATGATGTACAGCAGCCACGAATGAGCTGCGCCCCTCTCCCGCTTGCGGGGGAAGGTTGGGGTGAGGGTTTCGCCGCTCGCGACACTCTTCGTGTGGCGAGAGCCCCCGATGCGATCCGGCCTCCCCCGCAAGCGGGAGAGGTGTAGCGAGTATGCCGCCTGACCTAAAACGCACCAGCCCCCATCGTCGGAAATTGAACGTGTCCAACCCTCCCTCCTTGCGCAGATCCTTCCTGTTCTTCCTCGCGCCCATGCTGCTGAGCAACGTGCTGCAATCGCTGTTCGGCACCATCAACGGCGTCTATCTCGGCCAGATGATCGGGGTCGACGCGCTGGCCGCGGCGTCGGTGTTCTTCCCGGTGATGTTCTTCTTCATCTCCTTCGTGATCGGCCTCAGCGCGGGTGCCTCCGTCATGATCGGCCAGGCCTGGGGCGCCGGTGAGCCCGAACGGGTGAAGGCCGTTGCCGGCACGACCATGACCGTGACGCTGCTGCTGGCGCTTGCGATTGCGATCGCAGGCGGCCTGTTCGCCCGCCCGCTCCTGATCGCGCTCGCCACGCCGCCTGACGTCCTCGACGCCGCGGTGTCCTATGCGCGGATCATGATGATTACGATGCCGGTGACCTTCGCGTTCCTGCTGCTCGCGGCGATGATGCGTGGCGTCGGTGACACCGTGACGCCGCTGGTGGCGTTGACGGTCTCGACCGTCGTCGGCCTCGTGGTGACGCCCGCGTTGATCCGCGGCTGGCTCGGGCTGCCGATGCTGGGCGTCGCGAGCGCCGCGATCGCCTCCGCCGTCTCGGGCGTCGTGACATTGCTCTGGCTGCATGTCCACATGCTGCGGAACAAGCATCCGCTCGCGTTCGACGCGGCATTCCTGCACGCCATGCGGCCGAACGGTGCCCTGCTCCGTATCGTGTTGCGGCTCGGCATTCCCACAGCGATCGGCATGGTGGTGGTCTCGCTCGCCGAACTGGTGCTGCTCGGCCTCGTCAACGGGTTCGGCTCGGACGCGACCGCAGCCTATGGCGCGGTCAACCAGGTGATCGGCTATGTGCAGTTTCCGGCGATCTCGATCGCCATCACGACCTCGATCTTCGGCGCGCAGGCGATCGGCCGCGGCGATTCCAACCGGGTCGGCGCCATCGTCAGAACCGGGATCGAGATGAACTTGTGGCTCACCGGCGGGCTGGTCGTGCTCGGCTATCTCTTTGCGCGGCCGCTGATGGGCTTCTTCATCAGGGACAGTGCCGTCCTCGCGCTCGCGCAGCAGCTGCTCTACATCGTGCTGTGGAGCATGGTGCTGTTCGGCATGGCGACGGTGTTCTCGGGTGCGATGCGCGCCGGCGGCACGGTGTGGATGCCGCTGTTCCTCTCGACCCTGGCGATCGCACTGGTCGAGGTGCCGGTCGCGATCGTGCTCAGCCGGGCCATCGGCATCACCGGCATCTGGATCGCCTACCCGGTCACCTTCGCGACCATGTTCCTGCTGCAGATGGCCTATTACGCCCTGGTATGGCGCAAGCAGACCATCAGGCGACTGATTTGACATCGCGCGCCGCGGCTCACATGATGAGTATCATATTCTACCGATGGCGCCTGCGACGACAGGTCCATGCTAGACAAGCCCAAAGGGAGCGACCGCCGTGAGCCCAAATCCGCAATTCCTGTTCGATTTCGGCAGCCCCAACGCGTTCCTCAGCCATGAGGCGATCCCGGCGATCGAGAAGCGCACCGGCGTCAAGTTCGAATATGTCCCGATCCTGCTCGGCGGCATCTTCAAGGCCACCAACAACAAGTCGCCGGCCGAGACGCTGGCAGGCGTCAAGAACAAGCCCGAATTCATGAAGATCGAGACCGAGCGCTTCCTCAAGCGCTTCAACGTCAAGCCCTATGTCTGGAACCCGTTCTTCCCGGTCAACACGCTGAACCTGATGCGCGCGGCGGTCGCCGCCCAGCTCGAAGGCGTGTTCGAGAGATATATCGAGGCGGCTTTCCACCACATGTGGGTCGAGCCGAAGAAGATGGACGATCCCGAGATCGCGGGCAAAGCGATCGCCTCCTCCGGCCTGGACGCCGCAAAACTGTTCGCCCGCGCGCAGGATGCCGATGTCAAGGCCAAGCTGATCGAATATACCCAGTCGGCCGTCGAGCGCGGCGCGTTCGGCTCACCGACCTTCTTCGTCGGCAAGGAGATCTTCTTCGGCAAGGAGCAGCTGCGCGAAGTCGAGGAATTGGTGTCGGGAAAGTGAGATGAGCGGACGGCGAATAGCGAGTAGCGAATAGCCGGTTCAGATCCCTATTTATCCGCCATTCGGGCTTCGCCCGCTCCCCGGGGCAACAACAAAGAAGGACAAATTCCCATGCGCGTTCTCGTGGTCGGCGCCGGTGCGATCGGCGGTTATTTCGGCGGCCGGATGCTTCAGGCCGGCCGCGACGTCACGTTCCTGGTGCGGCCCCGCCGCGCCGCCGAGCTCGCCTCCGCGGGGCTCGTGATCAAGAGCCCGAACGGCGATGTCACGCTGAACAATCCGCCGACGGTGCAGGCCGACAAGCTCTCCGACAAATTCGACGTCGTGCTGCTGAGCTGCAAGGCGTTCGACCTCGAGGACGCGATCAAGTCGTTCGCGCCAGCGGTCGGCGACAAGACCGCGATCGTCCCGCTGCTCAACGGCATGCTGCATCTCGATGCGCTCGACAAGACGTTCGGCGCCCAGCACGTGCTTGGCGGTCTCTGTGCGATCGCGGCGACGCTGAATGAAAAGCGCGAGGTGGTGCAGCTGCAGCCGATGCAGTCCCTGGCTTTCGGTGAACGCGCCGGCGGGCTGTCGGACCGGGTGCGCGCGATCGCCGAGACCTTCTCCGCGATCAACGGCGCGGCCGCCAGCGAGCACGTGATGCAGGACATGTGGGAGAAGTGGGTATTCCTGGCCTCGCTCGCCGCGTCCACCAGCCTGATGCGGACCTCGGTCGGCAACATCCTGGCCGCGCCCGGCGGCAGGGATTTCCTGCTCGGCATCCTCGACGAATGCAGCGCGATCGCCGCCGATGCCGGGCACATGCCGGGCGGCCCGTTCTTCCAACGTACCCGCGGGCTCTTGACCACCGAAGGCTCGCCGATGACCGCCTCGATGTTCCGCGACATCAAGGCCGGGCTGCCGGTCGAAGCCGATCACGTGATCGGCGACCTGATCGTGCGCGCCGACGCGGCCAAGATCCCGGTGCCGAAGCTGCGCACGGCCTACACGCATCTCAAGGCGTATGAGAAGCAGCGGCAGGCGTAATACGATCGGTGTCGTCCCGGCGAAGGCCGGGACCCATAACCACCGAACTCAGTTGGTTGGCGAGATAGCGACTACATCTGCCTCAAATCGAGAGGCCGCGGCGTATGGGTCCCGGCCTTCGCCGGGACGACAACATGATTCGCCGCTACAGATGCGCCAGATAATGCGCGAGCGCAGTGATCTCTTCGTCGCTCAAGGGATACGCCACGTCGGCCATCGCGGCCTGCGCGCCGCCGGAGCGCACGCCCGACTTGTAGTCATGCAGCGCCTTGACGAGATATTCCTCGCGCTGGCCGGCGATGCGGGCCACCGCCTTGGTGCCGGCGAAGGTGTCGCCGTGGCATGAGGCGCAGCGGCGGCCGGCCGCGGCCTGCTTGCCCTTCTCGGACAGATCCGGATTGTCGTCCTTGCCGCCCTTGAACGGCGGCAGCGATGCGAAATAGGCGCCGAGATTGCGGATGTCCTCGTTGCTGAGCTGCTCGACGATCGGCTGCATCTGCTCGTTCTTGCGCGCGCCGGCGCGGAAGAACACCAGCTGCCATTGGATGAACTGATCGAGCTGGCCGGCGAGCGAGGGAATGTTCTCGGTCTGCGAGATGCCGTTGTCGCCATGGCAACCGGCGCAGATTTCGGCTTTCGCCTTGCCGGCGGCATTGTCCGCCGCCTGGGCAAACGAGGTCAGCGCGACCGCCGACGCGAACAGCATTCCGAGGGACACAACGCGCATTGTCGGTTTCTCCGGCGGTCATTGCCGGGCGCTGTCCTCGAGCTGGTCGAGGATGCCCCGGCAATCCATCAGGTTTAAAAAGGGTTCTTGTTTGGATGGATGCCCGGATCAATCCGGACATGACGAGGTGGTTCCGTTATCCGATCGCAGCAGAGGCTGCGGTCGCCTCGCGGCCACCGCAGCCTCATAAGCTTCGACTGTTACTTGCTGTAGCTGATGCGATAGATCGCACCGGCCCAGTCGTCGGCGACGAGGATGGAGCCATCCTTGTCGAGCAGGATATCGGCGGGACGGCCGAGATAGCCCTGGTCACCCTCGATCCAGCCGGAGGCGAAGATTTCCTGCTTGGCGTTCTTGCCGTCGGGGCTCGCGGTGATCTTCACGATGCGGCCGCCCTGGTACTTGTGCCGGTTCCAGGAGCCGTGCTCGGCGATCAGGATCGCGTTCTTGTACTCGGCCGGGAATTGGCTGCCGGTATAGAACTTCATGCCGAGCGGGGCCACGTGGGCGCCGAGATTATAGACCGGCGGGGTGAACTCCGAGCATTTGTGACCCATCGCGAACTTGGTGTCCGGCAAATTGCCCTGGTGGCAATAGGGATAGCCGAAATGCTCGCCGATCTTCGAGATCATGTTGAGCTTGTCGCTCGGCAGATCGTCGCTGATCCAGTCGCGCGCGTTTTCGGTGAACCAGTACTTGCCGGTGCGCGGATCGACGTCGCCGCCGACCGAGTTGCGCACGCCGAGCGCCCAGATCTCCGCATTGCCGGTCTTGGGATCGACGCGGCGGATCTGCGACACCGAGGTCGGCGGGATGCCGATGTTGAAGGGAGGTCCGAACGGAATGTAGAACCAGCCGTCCTTGTCGACGGCGATGTACTTCCAGCCATGCGCCGCATAGGACGGCATGTCGTCATACACCACCTTGCCGCTGCCCAGATTGTCGAGATTGGCTTCGGCATTGTCGTATTTGATCAGCTTGTCGACCGCGATGACGTAGAGCGCGCCGTCGCGGAACGCGAGGCCGGTCGGCATGTTGAGGCCCTTGAGGATGGTCTTGACCTCTTTCTTGCCGTTGTTGTCCTTGATCGCATAGACATTGCCGAGGCCGAACGAGCCGACGAACAGCGTGCCCTTGTCGCCCCAGGCCATCTGCCGCGCCGCGAGCACGTTCGAGGCGTAGACCTCGATCTTGAAGCCCGGCGGCAGCTTGATCTTCTTCATCATGCTGGCGAGCTCGGCGTCGGAGGCGCCGGTCGGCGGGCCGGACGGTGGGGCGAGGCCCTTCTGCGCTTCGGTCTCGTCGCCAAGGAACCAGTCATCCGGCGGATGGGTCCAGAATTCCTTGGTGCCGGATTCGTATTTCTTCAACGCCCGGCTCTTGTCAGTTTGTTGCTGCGCATTGGCGAAGGTGGTCCCCGCCAGCAGCGCGATCGCCGCGAACGCAAGTATGGATCGATTGAAAGCTGATTTCATCGAGTCACTCCCCTATGCAAGCCGTTGCAGCTTGCCTGTTATTGATTTTGAACGCCCTGAGAGATGATGGTTGGCGTGGTCTGTGAGGTAGGTCAGACGGCAAAATGGTAGCACATCCATCGACGCTGAAAAGCGCATGCAGCAGTGTGCGCTGCGTCAAAACAAGTTGAGACGAGATTCAAGGCGAAATTTTCCTGCGCGGGCTGCCTGATAACAAGGCATTCTGCGCTGCGGCGTCATATTCGAATGAAGCTAACGCGCGCGATCCGTGTCTATCGCGACGAGAGACGCGCCAGGCCGAGCGCCTGCGCCTTGGCCTTCGACAGCGGCCTGAACAACACGCTGCGCCTCGCCCCACTGGTGATCGCCGCGATCTTGAAGCCATCGTCGGCGGCGATGATGTCGCCGCTCCGAAGCGTCATGTCGTCCTCGATCGCAATCGGCGACAGGCCGGTCGAGGCGCTTGACCTGCAGGAGCATTGCGGCACGATCTCGCGCTGAAACCGGAATGCATTCGCCAGCGTCCTGTAGGCCTCACCCTCGCCGGTCCTAGCGCTGTCGATGTCGGAGCCGGAATACAGTTTCACCTCGGCGGCGGGACAGGCCGCCTCGCAGGACCTGACATCCGCCGTCTCGCTCAGGCGCGGCAGCGGAAAGAAGCGGCCGTCGCAGGTCCGGACGCAGAAGTTCTGCCGGCCGCCCCAATGCGAGCGCGTCGTGATGTAGACCCGGGTCCGCGGCTGCTGCGCGGGCTCGAAGCCTGGCGCCTGCTCGAACCCGGGCATGGAAAAGAAACCGTGTGCCGGGGCATAGGCGGAGTCGCTCGGCAGCAGCTGGGCTGAAGCCGGCGAGCATATCCCGACGCCGGCAATCACGATGAGCGCTGCAACACATGCAGCGCGAGCCACGCGGCGGTTCAAGGCGGAATCTGGCGTCCAGCTGATCGGCATCATTCACGTGCGTGCCGCGTCGAGAGGCGAGCGCAGCCATTTCAGCGCCGACACAACCACAAATTTCTATCAGTTTTGAGAACGCACGATCTGACGGTTAACGAGGCGGGAAGCGGCCATCGCGGGCCGCGACATCCTGACCGCCGAGCACTGCCCGAACGGCAAAACCGCCTGAACAACAAATAAGCCCGCAGCGGGGCGGGCCTTCATCAGACTGTCAGCTCTGTCGGCGAGATATTCGGTCAGCGAGAGATTTTGGAGCGGGCGAAGGGGCTCGAACCCTCGACCCCGACCTTGGCAAGGTCGTGCTCTACCACTGAGCTACACCCGCATCCGAAATGGCGGCGATCGCTCGCCGGCAACGGCAGACCTATGCCAAAAGCCGCCTGCGAATGCAACACAAGAGCGCGGTCCGGGACTCACGAAATCGCGTGGTTTCCTTAAAAATTGACCCCGAATCGACCGAATTTGACGATCCCGCTGGATTTCTTTTTACGTTTCCGCTGGAACGGGCCGCAAGGCGATCTCGTTCCGGGGCGATTCGAGCCGAGGTCCACCCAGTGGGATGGCGCTGAAATCCGGGGTCCCCGATCGAACCCGGCCGAGCGGCCAGCGATTGAAATTTGCCGACCGACCGCCATTTACTGGGCGTGATCCTGCGGAAAACCGGTTCCCACTTTTCCAGGATCATGCTCTAGCCTGACAGAACGGCTGAACCGGCCGTACGGAGCGTGCTAGAACGCCCCCATAATTTTTGACCTCAGACGACCAGGCGAGGACAACGTGACGATAATGGAGCAGGGCGGCACCACGCCCCAGGCAGCGCCCGATCTGATCAAGGAGACGACGACCCAGACCTTCGTCAAGGACGTCATCGAGGAATCGCGCCGCCAGCCGGTCATGATCGACTTCTGGGCGCCATGGTGCGGCCCCTGCCGCCAGCTGACGCCGATCCTGGAGAAGGCGGTCAAGAACGCCAAGGGCCGGGTCAAGCTGGTCAAGATGAACATCGACGAGCATCCGCAGATCCCGGGCCAGATGGGCATCCAGTCGATCCCGGCCGTGATCGCCTTCGTCAATGGCCAGCCCGCCGACGGCTTCATGGGCGCGGTGCCGGAGAGTCAGGTCAACGCCTTCATCGAGAAGATCACCAAGGGTGTGCCCGCCGCCGGCGAGCCCAATCTCACGGAGATCCTGGCCGAGGCCGACGCCGTGCTTGCCGAAGGCGACGCCGCGGCTGCCGCGCAGATCTATGCCGAGGTGCTGGCGCACGACGCCACCAACATCGCGGCGCTGGCCGGCCTCGCCAAATGCTACATGACATCAGGCGCGGTCGAGCAGGCCAAGCAGACGCTGGCGATGGTGCCGGAATCCAAGCGCAACGACGCCGCGGTGAAGGCGGTGCAGGCGGCGATCGATCTCGCCGAACAGGCGCAGTCGGTCGGCCCGATCGCCGAGCTGGAACAGAAAGTTGCCGCAAACCCGCTCGATCATCAGGCTCGCTTCGATCTCGCGACCGCGCTGAACGCAATGAACAAGCGTGCTGAAGCGACCGAGCAGTTGCTCGCCATCGTCAAGCGCGACCGCAAGTGGAACGACGACGGCGCGCGCAAGCAGCTGGTGCAGTTCTTCGAGGCGTGGGGGGGCACCGATGAAGCAACTGTCGAGGGGCGCAGGCGGTTGTCGACCATCCTGTTCTCGTAAAGTACACCCGTCACAGCAGCGGGACCCCAGATGCCGATCAATGCCGAATATCGCGGGCCCGGCGAGCTCCCCGAGGTGATCCCGGTGTTCCCGCTGCCGGGCGCGCTGCTGTTGCCGCGCGGCCAGATGCCGCTCAACATCTTCGAGCCGCGTTATCTCGCGATGATCGACGACGCGTTGCGCGACGGTCATCGCCTGATCGGCATGATCCAGCCCGATGTGGCGCATTCGCAGAAGGAGGCGAAGCCGGTGCTGTTCCGCATCGGCTGCGTCGGCCGCATCACCCAGCTCGCCGAATCCGGCGACGGCCGCTACATCCTCGAATTGACCGGCGTCGCGCGCTTCAAGGTGGTCGAGGAGCTGATCGTGCAGACGCCGTACCGGCAGTGCAAGGTCGACTTCTTCTCCTTCGCCGGCGACTTCACCGCGCGCAAGGGCGAGGACGCCGTCGATCGCAAGGCGCTGCTCGAAGTGCTCGCCGACTTCCTGGAGGCCAACAATCTGAAGGTCGACTGGGAGGGCATCGAGTCCGCGCCCAACGAGGCGCTGGTCAATGCGCTGGCGATGATGTCGCCCTACGGTCCGGCCGAAAAGCAGGCGATGCTCGAGGCGCCCGACCTGAAGACCCGCGCCGAGATCCTGATCGCCGTCACCGAGATGGACCTCGCCAAGAAGCGCACCTCGGGAGATCCGCCGGTGCAATGAGCATGATCGGGAAAACTGCGAAGCAGTTTTCCCGCGCGACAAACGCTCCGCGTTTGCCCGGAGATCATGCCCAAACAAAAGCCACGCGTTCGTCAGCGATTGCGCAGCCGCTTGCGTCCGGTGAACATCGCGCGCACCAGGTTCTGACGCTGCAGCAATCCCACAACGATGACGCCGAGCACGTGCAGGCAAACCAGGATGATGACCGCATCCGAGGCATAGGCGTGGGTATCCTCCACCCACCAGACACCGAAGAAGGTCACGGTGACCTCCATCGCGCCCGTGATCGCCGAGACCGCGAGCATGAGCAGCAGTGCCACCAGCATCACGGTGCCCGCGGGATTGAGCCCGATGTAACGCCCGGTGATGCCGCGACGGAGATTCCAGATGTAGCGCGGCGCGGCGCGCAGGCGGACGCCGAGCTTGCCGAAACGCGCGTAGCGCGTGCCGACAAAGCCCCAGACCAGACGGAACGCCAATAGCCCGATCACCGCATAGCCCGCCAGCCGGTGCAGCCGGTCATAGGCGTTGGGCGTCACCCATGCGACCAGGACGAGGATGGCGAGCGCCCAGTGCCACAGCCGCAGCGGCAGATCCCAGACCTGCACGCTGGTCGCGCCGCGGGCGCCCGGCGCCGCCTCCGTCATCGCGCCCGCTTCGCTCGGCGATTCACTTGACGATTCACTGGACAGTTCACTTGGCGATCGTGTGCTTCAGGCTGAGATCCTCCGGGCTGTAGAACAGCTCGTAGAGTTTGCCTTCCTTGACGCCGTAGACTTCGTAGCATGAGCCCTCGACCTTCGACCGGCGCACCTCGTAGCCGGCCGCCTTGGCCTTGGCTTCGGCATCACTCGCCGGCTTCCACGACGTCTTGTCGAGCTTGGTGCAAGTCTTGTAGCCGTCGGCGAATGCCGCCGATCCGAAAAGCCCCAAAACGCACGCTGCAATCACAGCACTCAGAATCACCTTCACGCGCATCCCCTCCGTTGACGATCATGCCCACAACGCGCATCGCGCCGGGCATATGCGTGAACAATGCCGAGGGGATTGCCAAGTCAAGGAAGCGCGGCCGCGGCAGGCTTTAGAGAAATTCTAACGGCCCGGAAAACCGCTTTGCGCTCCACGCGCAATTTGGTTTTGACCGCGTGCTGCGGCCTTACGCCTCATGGGTATCCGAAATCCGCTCGGGCGGCGTTCGATCAGGAAGCGCCACCCGCCACTGCGAGACGAACCGCAGGACGTTCGGCTGCCGCCGGGGTCCGCCCGCCGACCATCTGCGCCACCTTCTCGCTCTGGACCGGCGGGCTGAAGTGGAAGCCCTGCACTTCCACGCAGGCATCGGCGCGCAGGATGTCGAGCTGCTCCCTGGTCTCGACGCCCTCGGCCGTGGTCGTCTTGCCGAGGCTGACGGCGAAGCGAACGATCGCGCGCGCGATCCTGCGCGACTCGTCCGTTGCGCCCGAGAGCTCGGACACGAAGCTGCGGTCGATCTTGACCTTGTCGAACGGAAACTTCTGCAGGAAGCTCAGCGAGGAATAGCCGGTGCCGAAATCGTCGAGCGCAATCCGCACTCCGAGATCGTGCAGCTGGCTGAGCGCCGCGAACACCGCCTCGCTGTCCTGGATGATGGCCGTTTCGGTGACTTCGAGCTCGAGCCGCTCGGGCGGAATTCCAGCGCTCGCCAGCGCATGCACGATCACCGGGACCAACTCCGGGCTCCTGAACTGCACCGGCGACAGATTGATCGCGATCTTGAGGTCGGCGGGCCATTTGGCGGCTTCCGCGCACGCGGTGCGCAGCACCCATTCTCCGAGCGGCACGATCAGGCCGGTCTCTTCCGCGAGTGGGATGAACTGCGCCGGCGAGATCATGCCGCGCTGCGGATGATGCCAGCGCAGCAGCGCCTCGAAGCCGCAGGTCTCTCCGCTCGCGACGTGGATGAAGGGCTGATAGCGCAGCTCGAACTCGCCGTTGGCGAGCGCGCTGCGCATGTCGCGCTCGAGGCTGCGCCGGGCCTGCAGCAACCGGTCGAGCTCCGGCTCGAAGAAGCGGAACGAGCCGCGTCCAACGCTCTTCGCCGAGTAGAGCGCAAGATCAGCACTGCGCAGCACCTCGTCCGAATCGGTGCCGTCGCGCGGTGCGATTGCGATGCCGATGCTGGTCGTGGTGGTCAACCGATGGTGGCCGAGATCGATCGGCTCGCTGAGCGCCTTCCTGATCTTCTCCGCAAGCAGGCCGGCTTCGGCAACCGGATCGCTGACATAGTCGATGACCGCGAACTCGTCGCCGCCGAGCCGCGCGACCAGCGTCGTATCGCTGACGCATCGGCGGAGCCGCGCGGCCACCGACTTCAGCAACGCATCGCCCGCCGGATGTCCGAGCGTGTCGTTGACGTCCTTGAAGCGATCGAGATCGAGCATCAGCACCGCAAGGCTCGGTCCGCCGCACCGCGCACCAGACAGCGCCTGCTCCATCCACTCCTTGAGCAGCACGCGGTTCGGCAGGTCGGTCAGCGCGTCGTGCTGCGCCATGTGGGTGATCTTGGCCTCGGAGCGGCGCTGCTCGGTGACGTCGCGATGCGTCGCGACCCAGCCGCCGCCGGGCATCGGCTGCCGCGTCACGCAGATCAGCCGGCCGTCGGCAAGCTCGTCGACCCGGCTGCTGATCTCGTCGGCTGGCAGCGCGTTCAGTGTGGCGAGCTTCTCGGTCGCGGCGCTGTCGGTGGTCTCGCCCTTGAGGATGCCATTGGCGATCCGGTGCTTGATGATCTCGCGGTGGGCGGTGCCGGGCAGCAGCAGTTCGGGCGGCAGCCGGTACATTTTGGCGTAGCGATCGTTGCATACGACGAGGCGCTTCGCCGCATCGAACATGCAGAGGCCCTCGCCCATGTGGTTGATCGCGGTATCGAGCCGGAACCTCTGTTGCTCCAGCTCCTTCTGCGACGCCTCGACTTGCTGGCGCGCCAGCGACAACTGGCTGATGATGTCCTCGAAACGGCGGGTGCGAAGCGCCAGCCTTCGATCCGCAAGCACGCCGACCAGGCTCATCCCGAGCACCGAGAGCGCCACGCCCGCGATCACGACGGCGAGGAAGGCGGGAGAGAGCGACAGCGCCGCCGGCGTCTGCAGGGGGTCGGGGACGATCTCGACCGCGCCCATCGCGGTGAAATGATGCGTCACGATCGCAAGCGTCAGCAACAGCGCTGCGACCAGCGACATCCAGCGATCCTGATGGCGGACCGCAACCGACAGCGCGGCGTACCCGAACAGCATGCCGAGCACGATGGAGGCGGCCACGAGGTCCATCGACCACACCACATGGCCCGGCACTTCGAGCGCCCACATTCCGAGATAGTGCATGCTGGCGATGCCGGCGCCGATCACTGCGCCGCCGACCGGCGCGCGCCAGCCGCTGGAGTCGCTGGCAGCGAGGCCGAGGCCACACGAGGTCAGCATCATCGCCACGGCAAGCGACAGTGCGGTCAGCGTGATGCCGTAACCGGTCGGCACGCCGGGCTCGTAGGCCAGCATGGCGATGAAATGCGTCGCCCAGATACCGTAGCCGATCGCGGCTCCCGCGATCGCGATCCAGATCAGCCGCGTCCTCGCCTGCGATGCGATCGCGCGATGGAAGATGTTGACGGCTGCAATGCTGGCAACGAAGCAGACCAGTCCGGCGAGCAGAACGAGCCGCCAGTCATGCTCACCTGAAAGGCACGTCAGAACACGAAACATGCGTCGGTCCATGGTTGTCCGCGCGGACAAGCTAGGCCGATTGAATTGTATTCTCGATAATTTTCTACAACTTTCGGTGGCATGGTTATCCGCGCGTAAGCCGATTCCGCACGGAAATTGATGACTCCATAAATTCTTCGTACGTCCGGCAAGGCGGCGCCTTCGGCGCCCTGCCGCGCTCGCTAATAGCCGGCAGCTGCAAGCGCCACGACGGCGCTCATCGCCATCCAGCCGAAGTGACGGAAGCGGGTCGCGACCGCGTTCGCCAGCGCGGCGCAGCCGAACACGATGGCGAGCGTTGCCACGATCCAGTGCCGCGCGGCATCGGAGGCCATCGTGGGCGCGGCGACGAGCAGCACGCCGCCGCCGATCCAGGCGACCGTGCCCGCTTGATAGACCAGATGGAGGAGGAAGCGCAGGCGCGGCGGCTCGATCGTTGCGCGCGCGAATATCTTGGTTTCGCCGAGAACGCCGTGGATCAGGCTGACCACGATAGCGATCGCACCGGCGCCTTGCAGCAGAAGATCACGCATCGCGA
The DNA here is from genome assembly GCF_053474805.1 of Bradyrhizobium sp. WCU1. Taxonomy (NCBI): domain Bacteria; kingdom Pseudomonadati; phylum Pseudomonadota; class Alphaproteobacteria; order Hyphomicrobiales; family Nitrobacteraceae; genus Bradyrhizobium; species Bradyrhizobium sp. WCU1. The sequence continues at coordinate 3,328,106 of NZ_CM130280.1, read as the reverse complement.
CGTCTCCGTACAGTACTGTATGGTCGGCATGGATATGGCACCTGGGGCTGGCGCCTGTCAATACACTTGTGTATGGTGCCGGCGCGGACGAGGAAACCATGACGGACCAGCTCTCAGCCAATGACTGGCTCGATCAGGGCCTGAAGACGCTGGCGCGGCGCGGCTTCACGGCGCTCAAGGCCGAGCCGCTTGCCAAGGCCATGGGCGTCTCGCGCGGCAGCTTCTACTGGCATTTCGCCGATATCGGCGCCTACCGCGCCGCGATCCTCACCCATTGGCGCGAGGTCGCCGCCGAGCAGGTGATCGCGGAGCTCGAGACCATTCCGAAAGGCGGCGACGCGCTGGCGCTGCTGTTGCGCCGGGCGTTCTCGGCGCGGCTGGCGCTGGAACGCGCGGTGCGCAGCTGGGCCACCGCCGACACCACAGCGCGCGCCGCCGTGCTCGAGGTCGACCGGCGCCGCGTCGGCTATATCGAAACCCTGCTCCGGCAGACCGGATTCCCTGACGAGGTGGCGCGCGGCCGGGCACAGGTCTTCTATTGGGCGTTCATCGGCTATGCGCTGTCGGAGCAGGCGCTGCCGAAGGCGCGGCAGCAGGCCGCGCTCGACGAATTGTTGCGAATGGCGAAGCGCTGACAGCGCGTATTTAGATATGCTACATCACGGCAGTTTATTCTGACGCGTTTTCTTCACGCGAACCGGTATCCATCCCGCATCAAGTGCAGGACAGGCTTCGCTCGAAAACGCTGCAGCCGGAGACCGCAATGAACTCGACGACCGATCACCTCGAAAGCACCGCCGACCCGAAACTGCTCGAAATTCTGGTGTGCCCGATCACCAAGGGACCGCTGGAATTCGACGCCGCGCGGCAGGAGCTGATCTCGCGCTCTGCCAAGCTCGCCTATCCGATCCGCGACGGCATCCCGATCATGCTGCCGGAAGAGGCGCGCAAGATCGACTGATGCGATCGCGTAGTAGCCCGGATTTCGCTCCGCTTCGTCCGGGCTACGAAAGCTTACAGCGCCTCGCCCTTCAACAGCCGCGGCACTTCGCCTGACAGGCCCGCCGCCTGGCGGATGAACATGCTCTTCAATGGCGGCGCGCGATCGACGAGGCCGAGGCCGATGTCGCGCACGGTGCGCAGCAATGTCGATTCGTTGGAGAACAGGAAGTTCAGCGAGTTGGTGGCAACCCCCATTGCCATGGTGTCGAAGCGGCGCCAGCGCTGGTAGCGCTCGAGCACGTCGGCCTGTCCGAGATCCATGCCGAGCCGCGCCGCATCGACCACGACTTCGGCAAGCGCCGCGACATCCTTCAGGCCCATGTTGAGCCCCTGCCCCGCGATCGGATGGATCACATGCGCGGCGTCACCGATCAGCGCCAGCCGTTCGGCGACAAACGAGCGCGCGACGAAATAGCCGAGCGGAAACCCGCGCGGTCGGTCGAGCGCCTTGATCTCGCCGAGATGCAAGCCGAAACGCTGCTCGAGCTCGGCGTGGAATTCGTCCTCGCTCAACGCCGTGATGCGCGCGGCGTCCTTGCGCGTCTCGGTCCACACCAGCGAGGAGCGGTTGCCGGTCAGCGGCAGGATCGCGAACGGGCCCGCGGGCAGGAAATGCTCCTCGGCGCGGCCGTGATGCGCGCGCTCATGCCCGACCGTGACGACAATGCCGGATTGGTCATAGTCCCAGCCATGGGTCGCAATCCCGGCGCGCTCGCGCAGCTTCGACCGTGCGCCGTCGGCGGCGACCAAGAGGCTCGCATCGATCTCGGTGCCGTCGGCCAGCCGCACGCTGACGCCGTCGGGGCGTGAGTCGAAGCTCGACACCGCCGTGGCGCGCAGCTCGACGCCTTCGGCCTCGGCGCGGCTTGCCAGCGCATCGATCAGATAGCGGTTCTCGACCATATGGGCGAACGGCTCGCCCGGCTCGACATTGCCGGCGAAGGTCAGGAAAACCGGGCGGGTGGCGTCCTCGAGCTTGGAATCGGTCACGACCATGTCCGTGATCGGCTGCGCGGTCGGCGCCACCTGGCCCCAGACGCCGAGGGTTTCGAACAGCCGCCGGCAGGCCGCCACGATCGCCGTCGCGCGCGGATCACGGCTCGGCCGCTGGCTCAACGCCGGGTCGGCCACGATGACCGGGATGTCCGGCCCGAGCCCCTGGCGCAACGCCACGGCCAGCGCCAGCCCCGCAAACGCGCCCCCGCAGATCACAATACTTCGCTGTGCCGGCATGCCTTTTCCTTACGCGCCTCACGCCATCAGACTGTGCTTGCTACCTGATATTAGCTGGGCGAAACAGGGGGGAGAAACAAGAGCGGCCAACCGGCCCCACTCGTCATTCCGGGCGCGCGAAGCGCGAGCCCGGAATCCATCAGGCCGCAACTTCGGTGGATGAATGGATTCCGGGCTCGCGGCTGCGCCGCGCCCCGGAATGACGACATCCAAACCGAACCCATCCAGGACGCATCCATGTCCAAGAGCCTGATCGACCTGCTGTCCATCCTCGATCTCGAGCAGCTCGAGGTGAATTTGTTCCGCGGCAACAGCCCGAAGACGAGCTGGCAGCGGGTGTTCGGTGGCCAGGTGATCGGCCAGGCGATGGTTGCGGCGTGCCGCACCGTCGAGGGCCGGCTGCCGCATTCGATCCATTGCTATTTCATCCTGCCCGGCGATCCGCAGATCCCGATCATCTACCAGGTCGAGCGGCTGCGCGACGGCAAGAGCTACACCACCCGCCGCGTCACCGCGATCCAGCACGGCAACGCGATCTTCTCCATCATGGTCTCGTTCCATTCCGATGAAGAGAGCAACTTCAATCACCAGGAGAAGATGCCCGACGTGCCGCCGCCGGAGAAGCTGACGGCGGAGGAAGTCTCGAAGCAGCCGATGTTCAAGGAGATGCCGGAGTTCATCCGTCGCTACTACGAAAGCGACCGGCCGATCGAGCTGCGCCCGGTCGAGCTCGGCCGCTATTTCGGCCAGCAGATCGACGACGGCCGCATCCATGTCTGGATCCGCACCGCGGCGAAGCTGCCCGACGATCCGGCACTGCATCTGTGCGCGCTGGCCTATGCCTCGGATTTCTCGCTGCTCGACGCCGTGATGGCGCGCTACGGCCGCACGCTGTTCGATCGCCGCATGATGCCGGCGAGCCTCGATCACGCGATGTGGTTTCATCGCCCGTTCCGCGCCGACGAATGGCTGCTCTACGCGCAGGATTCGCCGAGCGCGCAGTCAGGCCGCGGCCTGACCCGCGGCCTGATCTTCAAGCCCGACGGCACGCTGGTGGCATCCGTCGCGCAAGAAGGATCGGTGCGCGAACGCAAGTAGCGTCCTCGAGCGACTTCGGCTCTGATGAATTCAGAGCCGAAGTGATCCTCCTTAGCTACCTGCGTAGGCACCGCGCTCGGTCAGCGCGAATTGCGAGATGAACCAGTTGGCGTACCAGCGCAGCACCCACGGAATCGGGATCAGGAAGGCGAAACCGATCGAGAACACGATGGTCCGCCACAGCACTTCGAGGCCGGAGGCATTGAAGGTGACCTCGCGGCGCGTGCCTTCGACATTGCGGCAGATCCAGCGCATCCAGGCGGTCAGCACCCAGGCCCAGCCGATGATGGTGATGCACGCGACCACCATCAGCACGTACCAGCCGACATAGACCGCGGGGCTGCCGTTGAACGAGATCGGGAGATCCTGGCCGCTCGAGCTGAGGCGGCCGAAGATCCAGCGCACGATCATCCAGCTCAGGAAGCCCTGCAACAGCAGCGAGAGCAGCGTCACGATGTTGCTGTTGGCGGCTCCGGCATAGGTCAGAAGGCCGAGCACGATGAAGACGTACCAGATGTCGAGCGGCTGGCCGGTGAAGGCGAGGTGCGGCCGGCCCGGCACGCGGATATAGGGAATCGCAAAGCGGTACAGGCCGGTCGCGGTCCACGGCGCGGGGATGACGAAGATCTGGCCGATGAACATCAGCAGGCTGCGCCCGAACAGGCCCCAGATCGGGAAGTCGGCCGACAGCGCGCCGCCGCTATAGCCTGCCGACGCCGCCACCGGCGGCGGTCCGCCGGCCTGCGGAAACGCCGGCGGCGCCCCTGCGCTCGGAACAAGACCCGGAATCTCCCCCGCCTTCTGCCAGCCGGCCATGCCCTCGGTCCACACCAGCGTATCGGCACCCACCATGCCACGGGTGATCAGGTCGCGGAGCTGGGCTTCAGGCAAGGGGCCCTTTTGCTGGCCTTCGGATGCATAAAACCAGTTTCGGTTCGACATTTCTTGTTCCTCGGGGCGCGCGCGCAGGTGGGCGCACGGTAGGCGAAACGAGCCAGCGGGACCGCTGGCCGGGGCGGGAAAGCCATATTCTGGCCGAGGGTTGTCGTCTCGTACAGTGACGGAGTTCATGCGCTGCGCACGTTTTCCCCTTCTACCTGCAACTTTTTTGTGCCATTTGCCCGGAAAGCTGCCAGATTTGGCGAACGCGAAATGTGCGGAACGGCAAATTGCCGCTCCGGGGGCGGCAAGCGCCGGTCCGGGAACGGGCGCACAGGGACAACTTCAAGGGAATAAGGGCCTGAACCATGAAACTCGTCGTCGCGATCATCAAACCGTTCAAGCTTGACGAGGTCCGCCAGGCCCTGACTGCGATCGGCGTCCACGGCATGACGGTGACCGAGGTGAAGGGCTATGGCCGCCAGAAGGGCCACACCGAGATCTATCGCGGCGCCGAGTATGTCGTGAACTTCCTGCCCAAGCTCAGGATCGAGATCGCGGTCGATTCCAGCCTCGCCGAGCAGGCGGTCAGCGTCATCACCCAGCACGCCCGCACCGGCCAGATCGGCGACGGCAAGATCTTCGTGACGCCGATCGACCACGCGCTGCGCATCCGCACCGGCGAGACCGACAACGACGCGCTCTGAGCTTTATCAAATCCGTCGCCGGCAACGAGGCCGGCGCACGTCACAAATCCACGCCAAGAAACGACGACACGCCGGGGAATGATGATGGGGGCACGAGCTCTTCGTGCAGCGATGTCAGCTGCGCCGATCACTGCTGCAATGCTGTTCGCGCAGGCCACGCCGGTCTTCGCGCAGGATTCTGCGACCAATCCCGGCATCAACGCCGCCGACACCGCCTGGATGATCGTCGCCACCGCGCTGGTGCTGATGATGACGATCCCGGGACTCGCGCTGTTCTACTCCGGCATGGTGCGCAAGAAGAACGTGCTGGCGACGATGGCGCAGAGCCTCACCGCCGTCGCGCTGATCTCGATCCTCTGGGTCACCTTCGGCTATTCGCTGACCTTCGTAGGCAACGGTCCCTGGCTCGGCTCGCTCGACAGCTGGTTCCTGGCCGGCATCACCATGGACAGCGTCAATCCGGCGGCCAGGACCATCCCGGAAGCGCTGTTCATGCTGTACCAGATGACGTTCGCGATCATCACGGTGGCGTTGGTGGCAGGCTCAGTCGCCGACCGCATGCGGTTCTCCGCCTATGTGCTGTTCTCGATCGGCTGGTTCATCTTCGCCTATGTGCCGCTGGCGCATTGGGTGTGGGGCGGCGGCTTCCTTGCTTCCGCAGGCGTGCTGGATTTTGCCGGCGGCCTCGTGGTGCATCTCTCCGCCGGCATCAGCGGCCTCGTCGCAGCCAAGGTGATGGGCAACCGGCATGGCTTTGGCCATGACAATCTGTCGCCGTTCGATCTGTCGCTCGCGGTGGTCGGCACCGGGCTGCTGTGGGTCGGCTGGTTCGGGTTCAACGGCGGCTCGGCGCTCGCGGCCAATTCGCGCGCGGTCATGGCGATCACCGCGACCCATCTCGCGGCCTGCGCCGGCGCGCTGACCTGGGGCGCGATCGAATGGGCGACCCGCCGCAAACCGTCGGTGCTCGGCATGATCTCGGGTGCGGTCGCGGGGCTCGGCACCATCACCCCGGCATCCGGTTTCGTGGCACCGTGGCACGGCGTCATCATCGGCATCATTGCCGGCCTGGTCTGCTTCTGGGCCTGTACCTGGCTGAAGCATCGCTTCCGCTATGACGACTCGCTCGACGTGTTCGGCGTGCACGGCATCGGCGGCCTGACGGGCACGCTGCTCGCGGGCATCTTCGCGGCCTCCGCGATCGGCGGCACCTCGGGCCTGCTCGAGGGCAATCCGAACCAGCTGCTGACCCAGCTCTACGGCGTGGTCGTTACAGCGCTCTGGTGCGGCGGCGTCACCTTCGTGCTGCTCAAGCTGGTCTCCGTCTTCGTGCCGCTGCGCGTCTCGATGCAGCAGGAGATGGAAGGCCTCGACATCTCGCAGCACGGCGAAGCGTTGCAGTAGCGGCCGCCTGGACAGGGCCGGGGGGAGCCCAGCGTCAAAATTCGCAAAACAACCCCATGCAAAGGGCGCCCGACGTCACGCAGCACGGCGTGAGGACAGTTCGGGCTTGCGCAACACATAAGTGTGTGCTTATGTGTTGGCATGATCGAAGCCGATATCTTCAAGGCGCTGGCCGACCCGACCCGCCGCAAGGTCTTTGAGAAGCTCGCGGGCGGCAGCCTCAACGCCAGCGCCCTGCGCGATGGCCTCGAGATCAGCCAGCCGGCGATGTCGCAGCATCTGGCGGTGCTGCGCGCGGCGGGCCTGGTGCGCGAGCAGCGGCAGGGCCGTTTCGTGAATTACGAGGTCGACCCGGACGGCATCGCCAGCATCGGCAGCTGGCTCGCCCGCTACCGCGCCTATTGGCCGAAGCGCATCGAAGCGCTCTCCGACCTGCTGAAGGACATGGATCAATGAGCGACATGGTCGAGCCTGACACCGACGCAGCTCTGGTGATCGAATACGAGCTCGACGCGCCGCCCGAAAAAGTATGGCGCGCCGTGACCATTCCGGCGCTGCGCGAACGCTGGCTGCCGGATTGCGATCTCGCCGGCGCCGAGCCGGAATCAACGATAACAGGCGAAGAGGTCCGTTACCGGCTCCGCGAGTCCGAGCCGCCGTTTCGCGAAAGCCATGTCACCTTCCGGATCGAGCCGAACGAGGCCGGCGGCACGCGGTTTCGCATCATCCAGCAGGCCTGCGGCATCAGGGAAAAACCGCCGCAACCGGCCAACAGCAACACGCGCTGTCTGATGCGCGCGGCCTGATCGCAAACTTCATCCGCTGAGACGTCATCACCTGCAGACATGGAGGTCGCCGATGCGCGACATGATGCAACTCGTCCCGATGGTCATCGAACAATCGACCCGCGGCGAGCGCTCGTTCGACATCTATTCAAGGCTGCTGCGCGAGCGGATCATCTTCCTGAACGGCGAGGTCAATGATGCGATGTCCGGACTGGTCTGCGCCCAATTGCTGTTCCTGGAGGCGGACAACCCGAACAAGCCGATCAACCTCTACATCAACTCCTATGGCGGCGTGATCACCAGCGGGCTTGCGATGTACGACACCATGCAGTTCATCAAGGCGCCGGTGCATACGCTGTGCATGGGCACCGCGCGTTCGATGGGCTCGTTCCTGCTGATGGCCGGCGAACCCGGCCACCGCGCCGCGCTGCCGAATGCCAGCCTCCACGTGCATCAGCCGCTTGGCGGCTTCCAGGGCCAGGCCTCCGACATCCTGATCCATGCCACCGAAATGCAGGAGACCAAGCGGCGCATCATCCGGCTTTACGCCCAGCATTGCGGGCGCTCCGAGGCGGACGTCGAACGGACCTTGGACCGCGATCACTTCATGTCGGCGCAGCAGGCGCTCGAATGGGGATTGATCGACAAGGTCTTCGCGGCGCGCGACGCCGCCTAATGGCCCGGCAACACCCCATCTAAATACCTATTGCTGCTGCCCAGCTGAGCAGAATTGTGTCCGGACCCTGGCTTGCTCACGAATTGAGCCAGTCTGATTAGATTTTAGGCGCGACCGAATAGCACAGGGGCACCCGGCTCCCGCAATGCGGGAAAACATCCGGATTCATAATCCATTAGCGAACTCGGGCCGGTTGGCACGGCATTTGATTCTAAGGGTCGTGGCTGTGCCCGCGTAGTGGATGTCCTCCGCGTGGTGAACCTCAGTCGAAACTCCCGGTGTTCGTTCGCGCCGGGTCCAAGCGGGGATAGGACTCATGAAAATTGTTATGGCGATCATTAAGCCATTCAAGCTGGAAGAGGTCCGTGACGCCCTGACCGCCATTGGCGTTCACGGTCTCACGGTGACGGAAGTCAAGGGGTACGGCCGTCAGAAGGGCCACACGGAAATCTATCGCGGCGCCGAATATGCCGTGAGCTTCCTGCCCAAGATCAAGATCGAGGTCGCAGTCGGCTCCGACCAGGTCGACAAGACCATCGACGCCATCACCTCCGCCGCCAAGACCGGACAGATCGGCGACGGCAAGATCTTCGTCATCAGCCTCGAGCACGCCGTGCGCATCCGCACCGGCGAGGCCGATGCCGCGGCCCTTTGATTTTCGCGCTCAACCTTTCAAGACCTCAGGAGTGAAATAACATGACGTTCAAGCGTCCCTATGGCGCGGGACTGGCGGCCCTTGCAGTCGGCCTTTTCGCCGCGACCGCCGCCTACGCCGAGCCAACCGTCAACAAGGGCGACAACGCCTGGATGCTGACCTCGACGGTGCTGGTGCTGTTGATGACCATCCCGGGCCTCGCGCTGTTCTATGGCGGCCTGGTCCGCTCCAAGAACATGCTCTCGGTGCTGGCGCAGGTGTTTTACACCGTCTGCCTCGTCACCGTGCTCTGGGCTCTCTACGGCTACAGCCTCGCCTTCACCGGCGGCTCCGACTTCATCGGCGGCTTCTCCAAGGCCTTCCTGATGGGCGTCACGCCGGACTCGAAGGCGGCGACCTTCTCGGTCGACGCCAACATCTCGGAGCTCGTCTATATGTGCTTCCAGATGACCTTCGCGGCGATCACGCCGGCCCTCATCGTCGGCGCCTTTGCCGAACGCATGAAGTTCGCGGCGATCGCGCTGTTCATCCCGCTCTGGGTGACGCTGATCTATTTCCCGATCGCGCACATGGTCTGGTACTGGCCGGGCCCGGACGCGATCCAGGATGCCGCCAAGGCGCTCGCCGCCGCGGCTGAAGGCGATGCCAAGACGAAGGCGCAGGCCGCCCTCGACGCGATCAACGCCGACGCCGGCTGGATCTTCAAGAAGGGTGCGATCGACTTCGCCGGCGGCACCGTCGTGCACATCAACGCCGGCATCGCCGGCCTCGTCGGCGCGCTCCTGATCGGCAAGCGCACCGGCTACGGCAAGGAGCTGATGGCTCCGCACTCGCTGACCATGACCATGATCGGCGCCTCGCTGCTCTGGGTCGGCTGGTTCGGCTTCAACGCCGGGTCCAACCTCGAAGCCAATGGCGGCGCTGCGCTCGCCATGACCAACTCCTTCGTGGCGACCGCCGCGGCGGCGCTGGCCTGGATGTTCGCGGAATGGATCATCAAGGGCCATCCCTCGTTGCTCGGTGCGCTCTCGGGCGCGGTTGCGGGCCTCGTCGCGGTGACGCCGGCGGCCGGCTATGCCGGTCCGATGGGCGCCATCGTGCTCGGCCTCGTGGTCGGCGTGGTCTGCCTGTTCTTCTGCACCGTGGTGAAGAACGCGCTCGGCTATGACGACTCGCTCGATGTGTTCGGCGTCCACTGCGTCGGCGGAATCATCGGCGCGCTCGGCACCGGCATCCTGGTCAACCCGGCGCTCGGCGGCGCAGGGATCATCGACTACACCGCGATCCCGCCTAAGGTCGCCGATTACGACTTCGCGGCGCAGATGATCTCGCAGGCTTGGGGCGTCGGCACCACGCTGGTGTGGTCGGGCATCGGTTCGGCGATCCTCTACAAGATCGTCGACGTGATCGTCGGCCTGCGCGCCAACGTCGAGACCGAGCGTGAAGGCCTCGACATCACCGAGCACACGGAGCGCGCCTACAACATGTGAGTTCTCCCGGGACTCTGGCTCCCTCCGGGGCCAGGTCCAGAACTACGGTCCGGGCACATACCCGGCAATGTCCGGACCGTTGAGGGGCTCCAGCGCAAGTTGGAGCCCCTTTCTTTTTTCTGCGGCTTGAGAAAATAATGTCGGAATTGCCTGCCATCATGGAATGACAGGCTACAAACAATGAAGCCGACAACAAAAACGGGAGGACGTCATGAAGGTGCAAGGCGGGTGCTATTGCGGCAACGTGCGCTATGAGGCCGAAGGCGAACCGATGATGGCGGCGCAATGCCTGTGCCGCGAATGCCAGTACATCACGGGCGGCGGCCCGAACCTGTTCATGGCGATGCCGGTCACCGGCTTCAAATACACCGCGAGCCAGCCCAAGCAGTTCACCCGCAAGGATCTCGAGCGCGCCGTGACCCGCGAGTTCTGCCCGGAATGCGGCACGCATCTGGTGACCAAGGTGCCGGGCCTGCCCGCCGCGATCCTGAAGGTCGGCACCTTCGACGACCCCAGCGTGTTCACCCCGCAGATGACGATCTACACCTGCGACAAGCAGACCTTCCACCATCTGCCCGAGGGCAAGCCGTCATTCGAGAAGCTGCCGGCGCATTGAGACGATACGTTCAGTGTGTAGCCCGGATTGCGCTTCGCTCCATCCGGGCTACAAGTGCTCACGCGGCATCGCGCGCGTGCTCGACGCGGTCGCGGCCGTGGCGCTTGGCGGCGTAGAGCGCCTGGTCGGCGGTGCGCATCAGGTTGCCGAGATCGAAGCCGGCTTCCTTCACGGTGAAGCCGATGCTGATCGTCACCGGCAGCTGGGTGACGCCGTCGAGGATGGTTCTTGCAGCGCAATCGCGGCGGATCTCCTCGGCGCCGCGCGCGGCCTGCTCGTGGCTCCGGCCGGTCACGACAGCGGCAAACTCCTCGCCGCCGTAGCGGGCGACCAGCGCGCCGTGCCGGACCGCGAACTGGCGCAGCACGTCGGCGATCTCGACCAGCACCTTGTCGCCGATCTCATGTCCGTAGCGGTCGTTGATCGACTTGAAATGGTCGATGTCGCACATCAGCACCGCCGCCGACGCGCCATCTTCCTGCGCCTTGTCGAGCGCTGCCGCCGCTTCGGCATCGAAGCCGCGCCGGTTCAGGAGCCCGGTTAATTGGTCGGTCTGCGAGATCTGGGCCAGCTCGCGGCGAGTCCGCGTGAGCTCCAGCATCAATAGGCCGGCGCGATACGACATCGCGCCGCTGAGCGCAACGGCGATGAAGACGCCGGCCGTGAGGCCGAAGACCTGCATCTGACCGACCGTGATCGGCGCCGACAGATCGCGGCCGAACACCAGCATGCCGATGGTGAAGGACATCACCGCGGTCATGCCTGCGGCAGTCACCATGACCTTGCCGGTGCGGCGCAGGACGTCGCCGCGTGTCTCGATCTTGATCGCCATTTCCGTCCGCACGCCCTCGCAATGCGCGGATCATTCGTTCGGGCTGTGTTGCCAATTGCTGAAGGAACTCGTGACGCGCGCGCTGGCCTTAATGGCGCGTAAAGCAGATCGCTCGAATGCGCGGCAACGGCCGGCAGTCCGCGTCAGTCGACCAGCACTTCCTCGTCCGGCAGCTCGCTGGGCGCGCCGGCGCGCAGATAGTTTTCAAGGATGGCGGCGAGCGACAGCGGCGTCAGCCGCTCCTCAGCGCGGGATAGATCGGCGATCGGCCACCAGCGGAAGCAATCAAGCACCTTGGCCTCGGCCGCATCAGTCATCACAGGGTGAAAGCGATCCGCATGAACGATCCGGTACTCTTCCTTCTGGGAGATTCGCCGGCCGCCCCAGTTGAAGGTGTGGTGACGCCGCCAGACCGCGGCGCCATGCGCGAAGGCGACCAGTCCCAATTCCTCGGCGAGCTCCCGCCGCAACGTCGCCTCCGCCGTCTCGTCGCCCTCGATGCCGCCGCCAGGCGCGATCCAGAAGCAATCCCCGTGCGGCGGGCGAATCCGCAGCAGCAGCACTTCGCGCGCGTCCGTGATGATGAGCGCCCTGACGGCGCGGCGGCGGATCGTCTCCAAGAGCAATCTCGGTGCAATTTCGATGCAGTCTTGTGCGGCCAGCGCTGATATCACGGCGCGGCCGGCCGCGCCCACCCCCGATGGTTAATCGCGTCTTAACCTCGCCCTATCTATGGTGACTTGATCGGTTTACGGTCGGCGCCCCTCAACTCCGACCGCAGTGAAAGTGCTGGCATTTCAACCATGGCAATGACCGCCTCATCCGGCATGGCGCAGGGCGCCGGCGATGTCGCATCCGCCGGCCAGGCCGAGCGTTCCCCATTCGTGCGCACCACCGAGCTCCTGGCGCCGTACCAACCGGCTAAGCCATTGATTACGCTGTCGGTCGGCGAGCCGCAGCACCCGGTGCCTGATTTCGTCGGCCCGGTGCTGGCAAGGCACACCGCCGAGTTCGGACGCTACCCGATGGCCAAGGGCATCGAGCCGTTCCGCCGCGCGGTCGCAACCTGGCTGGGAAGCCGGTTCCAATTGCCGCGCCCGGTCGATCCGGAGAGCGAGGTCATGGTGCTGAACGGCAGCCGCGAGGGGCTGTTCTTCGCTGCGATCACGGCCGCGCGTTACGTCGCGCCGCGCAAGGGCCGGCCCGCGGTCCTGATGCCGAACCCGTTCTATCCGGCCTATGGCGCCGGCGCCCGCGCCGCCGGCTGCGAGCAGATCTATCTGCCGACCACGCTCAGCAACGGCTTCCTGCCCGACCTTGATTCGATCGACGAGGCGACGCTGGCGCGGACCGTGGCGTTCTTCCTTGCCTCGCCGGCCAATCCGCAGGGCTCGGTGGCCTCGCGCGCCTACTTCACGCGGCTGAAGCAGCTCGCCGATCGCCATGGCTTCATGATCCTGAGCGACGAGTGCTATTCGGAGATCTACACCCGCGAAGCCCCGGGCAGCATGCTGGAATGCGCCGGACCCGACTTCACCAACGTGGTTGCGTTCCAATCGCTGTCGAAGCGCTCGAACCTGCCGGGCATGCGCGTCGGTTTCGCGGCCGGCGATCGCAAGTTCATGGCCGCCTTCCTCGAGCTGCGCAATGTCGCCGCGCCGCAGGTGCCGGTGCCGCTGCAGCATGTCGCGGTCGCCGCCTATGGCGACGAGGCGCATGTCGAGGAGAACCGCAGGCTCTATCGCATCAAGTTCGATCTTGCCGACCAGATCCTCGGCAGCCGCTACGGCTACAAGCGGCCCGCCGGCGGCTTCTGCGTCTGGCTCGACGTCTCCGATCGCGGCGGTGACGAGGCGACGACGGTGAGGCTGTATCGCGACGCCGGCGTTCGCGTGATCCCCGGCAGCTATCTGGCGCGCGAGCAGAACGACGGTTCCAATCCGGGTGCGGGCTATATCCGCCTCGCGCTGGTCTCCGATAGTGAATCGACGGCCGAGGCGATGCATCGCCTGGTCGAAACCCTGGGTTAATCGCCAAGCGCGAAGATTGAGTATGCCAGCGATCGAACGTGTCATCCCCCTGGTCGGCCACCTGCCGCTCTCGCTGCGCGAGGCGCTGGCGCGGCGGCTGCGCGAACTGACCGGGCTGGGCCTGATCGCGCTGTCGGGCGCGATCACCGCCGCGCTGATGACCTGGTCGGTGCAGGACCCGTCGCTGAGCCACGCCACCTCGCGCGCGATCCGCAACGTGCTCGGCTATCCCGGCGCGATCGGCGCCGACCTGTTGATGCAGATCCTCGGGCTCGGCGCGATCATGCTGCTGCTGCCGGTCGCGGTGTGGGGCTGGCGGATGCTGACGCATCGTCCGTTCGACCGCGAGGCGCTGCGGCTCGGCTGCTGGATCCTGTGCACGGTGATCGCGGCGGGCTTTGCCAGCTGCTGGCCGCACAACACAGCGTGGCCGCTGCCGACCGGGCTCGGCGGCGTGGTCGGCGATGCCTTGCTGCGCGCGCCTGCCGTGGTGTTCGGGCCGCCCGGCTTCATCTACCGTGTCGTGCTCGGCCTGATCCTGTTTGTCGCGATGGCGGCGTGCTTCCTGTTTGCCTGCGGCTGGGGCGCCAAGGAGCAGGACGACGAGCTGACGCCGATCTCCGACGATGACGAGCCGTTCGTCGAGGAAGACGACAACGACCGCAGCTCGGTCTCGCTGGGCTGGCTGTTCCACGCGGCGATGAGCGCGAAAGCGCGGCTCGGCTGGCTGTTCACGACAGCCTATAAATCACTGGTGTCGAGCGGATCGCAGGGCCGCAGCGCGGCGTTCGAGCGCCAGGAGCCCAATATCGGCGGCGGCCGCGCGGCGCCCTCGATCGCGCCCGCGCATGACGATCACGACGAGGACGAAGACGAAGCCGAGGCTTTCGACGACGAGGAAGCAGAGGACGAGGAGGAGGAAACTCCCGTCGCCCGCGCGCCGCGCAAGAAGGCCGAGCCGAAGCCGAAGAAGAGGAATTCCGACAAGTTCGAGCTGCCGTCGGTCTCGGTGCTCAGCGCGCCGAAGGCGAGCGATCGCCAGCCGCTGAGCAAGGCCGAGCTGGAAAACAATTCGCGCGCGCTGGAAGGCGTGCTGCAGGATTTCGGCGTGCGCGGCGAGATCGTCAAGGCCAATCCGGGCCCGGTCGTCACGCTGTACGAGCTGGAGCCCGCGCCCGGCATCAAGTCATCGCGCGTGATCGGCCTGTCCGACGACATCGCGCGCTCGATGAGCGCGCTGTCGGCCCGCGTTGCCGTGGTCGCCGGCCGCAATGCGATCGGCATCGAGCTGCCGAACGCGCATCGCGAGAAGGTCTACCTGCGCGAGCTGCTGGTCGCCAAGGAAAGCGTCGATTCGGTTGCCAAGCTGCCGCTGTGCCTCGGCAAGACCATCGGCGGCGATCCCGTCATCATCGACCTCGCGCGCACGCCGCACATGCTGATCGCCGGCACCACCGGCTCCGGCAAATCGGTCGCGATCAACACCATGATCCTGAGCCTGGTCTACCGGCTGCGGCCGGATCAGTGCCGCCTGATCATGGTCGATCCGAAGATGCTCGAACTTTCGGTCTATGACGGCATCCCGCATCTGCTGACGCCTGTCGTCACCGACCCGAAGAAGGCGGTTGTCGCCCTGAAATGGGCCGTGCGCGAGATGGAAGAGCGCTACAAGCGGATGGCCAAGCTCGGCGTCCGCAACATCGACGGCTACAATGCGCGCCTCGTCGAAGCCAAGGGCAAGGGCGAAGAGCTGACGCGCACCGTGCACACCGGCTTCGACAAGGAGAGCGGCAAGGCGATCTACGAGGAAGAGAAGCTCGACCTCGAGCCGCTGCCCTACATCGTCATCATCGTCGACGAGATGGCCGACCTGATGATGGTCGCCGGCAAGGACATCGAAGGCGCCGTGCAGCGCCTCGCGCAGATGGCGCGCGCCGCGGGCCTGCATGTGATCCTCGCCACACAGCGTCCCTCGGTCGACGTCATCACCGGCACGATCAAGGCGAACTTCCCGACCCGCATCGCCTTCCAGGTGACGTCGAAGATCGACAGCCGCACCATCCTCGGCGAGATGGGCGCCGAGCAGTTGCTCGGCCAGGGCGACATGCTCTACATGGCGGGCGGCGGCCGCATCAGCCGCGTGCACGGCCCGTTCGCATCGGACGAGGAAGTCGAGAAGGTGGTGCGTCATCTGAAGACGCAGGGCGCTCCGGAATATCTCGAAGCGGTCACCGCGGAAGAGCCGACCGACGAGGACGGCGCCGTGTTCGACGCCACCGGCATGGGCGGCGACGGCGGCGGCGACCTGTTCACGCAGGCGGTTGCGATCGTCAAGCGCGACCGCAAGGCGTCGACCTCCTACATCCAGCGCCGGTTGCAGATCGGCTATAACCGCGCCGCCTCGCTGATGGAGCGGATGGAACTTGAGGGCATCGTGGGCCCGGCGAATCACGCCGGAAAGCGCGAAATCCTGGTCGGGGAGGAAGAAGGCCAGTTCTGATCGGGGGCGATCATCACGGAAAAACCATATCTCCCTCGGAAGAGGCGGGATAAAATCCGGCGAAGCGGGACGAGCGTCGAACAGAGACCTGACATATCTGATGGCAAATCACCTCATTGACCGCGGCACGCGCATTGCGCTGGCTCTTCTCGTCACCGCCGCGATCGCCGGCGGCGCGACTGCGCAGAATGCGCCGGCTACGCCAAAACCCGCACCGAAGGCTGCACCGAAAGCCAAGGACCCCGGCGCGCAGAGCAATGCCGACAAGGGCCCGACCACGACGGGCGCCACCCAGGCACCGCCGGACCCGGTGATTCCCGATCCGCGCCGCAACGTGCCCGCCAACATCTTCCAGACCTTTGACGCCAACCAGAAGGCACAGGCTGCCAAGGTCTCGGCCTATCTGTCGTCGCTGCAGACGCTGGTTGGAAACTTCGTCCAGGTCGGCCCCGACGGCACCAAGACCAAGGGCGATTTCTACATCCAGAAGCCCGGCAAGCTGCGTTTCGAATACGAAAATCCGAGCACCATCGAAGTGATCGCCGACGGCTCGTCGGTCGCGGTGCGCGACCGCAGGCTGGCCACCCAGGATATCTATCCGCTGTCGCAGACCCCGCTGCGCTATCTGCTGTCGGACCGCATCGACCTGATGAAGGACACCAACGTCGTCAGCGTCACCGCCGACGACGTGTTCGTCAGCATCACGATCGAGGAGAAGCAGGCGCTGGTCGGTACCAGCCGCTTCCTGCTGATGATCGGCGCCAAGGACGGCAAGCTCAAGCAATGGACCGTCACCGATCCGCAGGGCTACGACACCACGGTTGCGGTCTACAATCTCGATGCCACGCAGAAGCCCGATCCGGGCCTGTTCAAGATCGACTTCACGACCTATCCGGGCTCGTCGCCGGGCTAATCGAGATGGCGTAGGATGGGTAGAGCGCAGCGAAACCCATCAACTTCGGTCCGCGCGGGAGGATGATGGGTTTCGCTTCGCTCTCCCCATCCTACGCCTACGACATTGTGGACAAAGCACCGACCCGCACCGAGAACCGTGCTAAGACGCAGCTCTCATGCGGTTCTCCGTCACCACCTGGAACATCAATTCGGTGCGCCTGCGCATCGACATCGTCGCCAAATTCCTGAAGAGCGCGCGGCCGGATGTGCTGTGCCTGCAGGAGACCAAATGCATCGACGATGCGTTTCCGTTGAAGCGCTTCAAGCGGCTCGGCTATGAGCATGTCGCGCTGAACGGGCAGAAGGGCTATCACGGCGTCGCCATCGTCTCGCGCCTGCCGTTCGAGACGACCGACATCCGGACGTTCTGCGACAAGATCGACTCGCGGCACATCTCGGTATCGTTCGGGGAAAAAGCGCAGCTTTCGAAGCCGCTGGTGCTGCATAATTTCTACGTGCCGGCCGGCGGCGACATTCCAGATCCCGCGCTCAATCCGAAGTTCGAGCACAAGCTGCAATTCCTCGACGAGATGAAGAGCTGCGAACCGCTGCATCCGCGCGGCGACGACCGCCACATCCTGGTCGGCGACCTCAACGTCGCGCCGCACGAGAACGACGTGTGGTCGCACAGGCAGCTGTTGAAGGTGGTCTCGCACACCCCGATCGAGACCGAGAAGCTGCTCGCGGCGCAGGCGCATGGCGAATGGTTCGACATCGCGCGCGAGCGGATCCCGATGTCGGAAAAGGTCTACACTTGGTGGAGCTATCGCTCCGCGGACTGGACCGTCGGCGACCGCGGCCGCCGGCTCGACCACATCTGGGTCTCGCGCGCGCTGAAGGACCAGGTCAGCGACTTCAAGATCACCCGCGACGCCCGCAGCTGGGAGCGGCCGTCGGATCATGTGCCGGTGACGGCCGTGATGGAGGTTTAGACGGCAGCGTAGCCGCTTGCTTCACCTCGCCTCTCCCCTTGTGGGAGAGGCCGGATCGCATGAAGCGAAGCGTAATGTGATCCGGGTGAGGGGTCGCGGTCCCTCGAGGGACTGCACTGGTGGACAGACCTCACCCCTCACCCGGATTGCATCTCACGATGCAATCCGACCTCTCCCACAAGGGGAGAGGTGGAGTAAGCGGCGCGGCTGTCGGCCAAATCTCGGCAGCTCAAGTGCTCAACTTGCCGCCCGCGATCAGGATATCGCTCGCGAGCTGGCTGGTGCGCAGCGCGAGTTCGTCGCGCAGGCGGCGAGCAGCGGCGGGGTCGCTCTCCAGCACGCGCTGGAACAGGCTGCGCGCGACACGGATCACCGAGCCGCGCTCCAATGCGATGGCGGTCGACGGCCGCTTCATCGCGACGATCAATGCGAGTTCGCCGATCAGCGCGCCGGGGCCGGCGATGATCTCGGCGCCGCCTTCCTCGACGCGGAAGGTGCCGCGCTGCACGACATAGCCGGCGTCCGCAGTGTCGCCTGTCTTGAACAGCACCTCGCCTGCGTTGAAGTCGCGTTGCTCGGAGCCGATCGCCAGCATGCGCAAGGAGCTATCGCCCAACAGACGCATCGTCGGGACCCGCTCGAGCAGGGCTACGTCATCATCGATCGACATTCAGGGCCGGTAACCGCGGTGCGCCTCGATTTCACGAATCGTTGAGCGCGAAGCGTATCACGGCACCAGCTTGTAGCCACCGGCTTCCGTGACCAGGATTTCCGGGTTGGCGGCGTCCTTCTCGATCTTCTGGCGGAGGCGGTAGATGTGGGTTTCGAGCGTGTGGGTGGTGACACCGGAATTGTAGCCCCAGACTTCCTGGAGCAGGGTCTCGCGCGACACCGGCATCTGGCCGGCACGATAGAGGAAGCGCAAGATCGCGGTTTCCTTCTCGGTCAACCGCACCTTCCTGGCATTGGCACCGGTGAGCATCTTCGAGCCGGGCCGGAATGAATAGGGGCCGACCGAGAACACCGCGTCTTCACTGGCCTCGTGCTGGCGCAGCTGCGCCCGGATGCGGGCCAGCAGCACCGCGAAGCGGAACGGCTTGGCCACATAGTCGTTGGCGCCGCTCTCCAGGCCGAGGATGGTGTCGGAATCGGTGTCGTGGCCGGTCAGCATGATGATCGGCGCCTTGAAGCCGCCCTTGCGCAGGCTGCGGACCACTTCGCGGCCGTCGGTGTCGGGCAGGCCGACATCCATCAGGACCAGATCGGGGGAATTGGCTTTGGCGGCAGTGGCGCCCTTGGCGCCGGTATCGACTGCGGAGGCTTCGAATTCCTCGTGCAGGGACAGCTGCTCGACCAGCGTATCGCGCAGATCGGTATCGTCATCCACGATCAAGATCTTGCGGGCATTGGCCATAGGTACAATCCTTCGGGGGCGGGGCGGTCAGAAGCGGAGGGCGCTTAAGGCCGTAGCATCGGCTAGGTATGTGCTCAGGTAGGCGATTGTTACCGATTCACAAGGCAGCGCAGTCTACCTCAAATCCGGCGGGGCAGGACGTGAATGTCCTGTAATGCCGGGGAATAGAATAACAGGGCCAACCAGGGCAAGTTCAGTTTGGAACGATTCTTAAGGGAAGATCAGCCATTTCAATCACTTATCCGACAATGAAACGTGATCGCCCGCTCTCCGCCATCGAGGTCCGCGCCGCCGCCGGCGATCCGCGCCGCGGCTGGCTGACGGCCGATGGCTGGACCGTTCCCGTGGCACTCGGGCGCGGCGGAATCCTCGCCAACAAGCGCGAGGGCGACGGCGGCACGCCGCGCGGCATCTTCCATCCGCGGCAACTCTGGTGGCGCGCCGACCGCCACCGGCGTCCGGTGACCTTGCTGCCGACCCGGCCGATCCGCCGCGAGGATGCCTGGTGCGAGAATCCCGCCGACCGCCATTACAACCGGCCGATCCGGCTCGACCGCGAACAGGGCGGTGACCGGCTGACCCGCGAGGATCATCTCTACGACTTCATCGTCGAGATCGACCACAACGCCGCACCGCGCGTCGCCGGCCGCGGCAGCGCCGTGTTCCTGCATCTGGCGCGGCCGAATTTCGGACCGACCGCAGGCTGCGTCTCGATGACGAAAGCGTCGATGCTGCGGCTGTTGCGGCGGATGTCGCCAAAGACAAAGATCATCATAGAGTAGATAGCTGGGCATCGGTTTTCCCACGCGACAAGCGCGATGCGTTTGTGCTGAGATCGCGTGCAACAAAGAATAATTCCCGCGGGAGCGAACAACATGCCCGACAACAACCAGATCGCCGCTGCCTCGAACGTCCTGAGCGAGCACTGGCGCGCGGGAACGAAACTCGGTGCACTCGATAGCGCCATGCGGCCGCGCGATCGCGCCGAGGGTTACGCGGTGCAGGCCGGGCTGGAAAAGACCTCGCGCGAAAAACTGTTCGGCTGGAAGATCGCGGCGACCAGCGAGGCCGGCCAGAAGCACATCAACGTTGCCGGGCCGCTGGCCGGACGCATCCTCGCCGAAACGGTGATCGCAGATGGCGGCACCGCCTCGATGAAGGGCATCGAGATGCGCGTCGCCGAACCGGAATTCGCCTTCCGCATGGCACGCGACCTCGCGCCACGCGCAACGCCGTACAGCGTAAGGGAAGTGCTGGAGGCGGCCGGCACGTTGCATCCCGCGATCGAGATCCCGGATTCGCGTTTCACCGATTTCACGTCCGCCGGCGAGGCGCAGCTGATCGCCGACAATGCATGCGCGCATCTGTTCGTGCTCGGACCCGCGACGTCAGCCGACTGGCGCGCCATCGACCTCGTCGAGCATCGCCCGACCATCACGCTGCGCGGCGAGCGTTACATCGGCCACGGCAAGAACGTGCTCGGCGATCCCCGCGTGGCGCTCGCCTGGTGCGCCAACGAATTGCGCGCGCTCGGGCTGACGTTGCGGGCAGGGGAGGTCGTCACCACAGGCACCTGCCATCCGCCGCTGCCGATCGCCGCGGGTGACGTCTTCGCGGCCGATTTCGGCGCGATCGGGAAGGTGTCGGTGCGGTTCGCGTAGCTCTACCGTCATCCCCGCGCAAAGGCTTCGCCTTTGTCGCTGGAGGTGCGAGCGCTTGCGAGCCTCGAAGGATGCACGGCCCGGCTCGCGGCCGTCGATCCTTCGAGACGCCGCTTCGCGGCTCCTCAGAGCGTGTGAATTTTTGTGGCTTGGGCGAAAGATGTAGCGGGAGGGATGGGGGATGTGATTCCCTGCAATCGCTGAATTGCGGGAGAGCGGGAGATGGCTGAAGACCAGCTGTTTGGAGAACTGCCGGAGCAGCCGAAGCCGCAAACTGATGCGGCGCCAGCGGGTTTGCCGCGTCTGCGCGAGCCGCAGCGCGATCAGATTGAACTGCGGGCGGTGGATATCGATAGCCTGATCGGGGAAGATCATCCGGCGCGGGTGATCTGGTGCTATGTCGACGGGCTCGAGCTGCGCGAGCTTGAAGATCGGATCAAGGCGCGGGGCGAGAGGCCGGGTCATCCGGCGACGTCGCCACGGCTTTTGCTGGCACTGTGGCTCTATGCGACCAGCGACGGGGTAGGAAGCGCTCGCGCCCTGGAGCGGCTGTGCGAGAGCCACGATGTCTATCGCTGGCTGTGTGGCGGGGTCTCGGTGAACTACCATACGCTGGCGGACTTCCGGGTCGGATGCGCCGATCTGCTCGATCGGCTGCTCGCCGAACATCTTGCGGCCTTGGCGGAGGTGGGCCTGGTCGACCTCAGCAAGCTGGCGCAGGACGGCGTGCGGATCCGGGCGAGCGCCGGGGCCGCCTCGTTCCGGCGAGAACAGACACTCGATCACCATTTGGAGACCGCGCAGACGATCGTGGCGGAGCTCAAACGCGAGGTCGAGGCGCGCTCCGATGCCAGCAACCAGCGCATCAAGGCGGCCAAGGAGCGAGCGGCGCGTGAGCGCACCGAACGCCTGAAGGCAGCGCAGGCCGCGCTCGCCGAGATCAAGCGGCAGCGCCAGGCGCGCGAAGACAAGCGCAACAACGGCAAGACGCCGAAGGAGCCGCGCGCCTCTACGACGGACCCCGACGCCCGCGTCATGAAGATGGCCGACGGCGGCTTCCGGCCAGGATACAATGTGCAGGTGGCGAGCGCGGCCGGCGAGCAGATCGTGGCCGGGCTCGACGTGACCAATATTGGTTCCGATCGCGGCCTCATGCAGCCAATGCTAGATCGCTTGCGCGCGCGGACCGGCCGCCTTCCGGGCCGCCATCTCGTTGATGGCGGCTTTGGCAGTGCCGAGGACATCGAGTGGGCGCATGATCAAGGGGTTGAGGTCTATTGTCCGCCCACGCAATCCAAGCACGGTACCGATCCCTACCTGCCGCGGCGCGGCGACGGCCCGGGCGTGTTGGCTTGGCGGGCACGGATGGCAAGCGAGCCGGGCAAGGCCCAGTACAAGCTCCGATCGATCTGCGAGTGCATCCACGCTCGATGGCGCAACTGGGGCCTGCGGCAACTCACCGTACGCGGCCTTGAAAAGGTCCGTGCCGTCGCGCTCTGGTTCGCCCTCACCAACAACGTCTTACAAGGGCATCGGCTCTACAGCGCTTAAACACCACATCGGCCACCCGGCCGCAGCTGCGCAAAAAACCAAACCCACCCGACCTACAGACGTAAAAGGCAAAACCCGAAAGCTTCACAAGCTGTCAGGGTGACGGTGATGGGGGGAGCCGCGCTAAATCTTCAGCTCGGTCCCAGTGACGCGGCGATACGCTTCCAAATACCGCTTGCTCGTCGCATCGACCACGCTTTCCGGCAGCGGCGGCGCCGGGGCGTCGCCGTTCCAGCGGCCGGCGCGGCGCTCGACGTCGAGGTAGTCGCGCAGCGGCTGCTTGTCGAAGCTCGGCTGCGGCTGGCCTACCTTGTAGGCATCGACGGCCCAGAATCGCGAGGAGTCCGGCGTCATCACCTCGTCGATCAGGATGATGCGGCCGTCTTTGTCGCGGCCGAATTCGAATTTCGTATCCGCGATGATGATGCCGCGGGCGCGGCTGGTCTGCTCGCCGTAGCCATAGACATCGCGCGCCATCTTCTCCAGCGTCGCGGCGACGTCGGCGCCCACGATCTCGCGTACCCGCGCAACCGTGATGTTCTCGTCATGGCCGGCCTCGGCCTTGGTCGCCGGGCTGAAGATCGCCGGCTCGAGCTTCTGGCTTTCGACCAGGCCAGCCGGCAGCTTCTCGCCGGCGAGGGTACCCGCGGTCGCGTATTCCTTCCACGCCGAGCCGGAGATGTAGCCGCGGATCACGCATTCGATCGGGAACACCGTGGTGCGCTTGCACAGCATCGCGCGCCCGAGGATGTCGGCGCGATGGTTCTTCAGCTCGGGCACCGCGCGGATGATCTCGTCGGCATCGGCGCTGATCATGTGATGCGGCACGGTACCTTCGAGCTGCCGGAACCACCAGGCGCTGATCTGGGTCAGCACCGCGCCCTTCATCGGAATGGTTTCCGCCATCACCACGTCGAACGCCGAGATGCGGTCGGTGGTGAGCAGCAGCACGCGATCGTCGCCGACGGCGTAGATGTCGCGCACCTTGCCACGGCCGATCCGGGGCAGGGGCAAATCGCTTGTCAGCATCGCGGTCATGGGCGTGATCTTTCGAAAGCAAGGCGCCCGCACGCGGCGTGCGGGCTGCCAAGGATATCAAGGGATATCACAGGAAATAGCTCACTCCGGCAGTGGAATGAACTCGTGTTCCTGCGGAACCTGGGCGAAACGGCCGGTTTTCCAGTCCTGTTTGGCCTGTTCGATCCGCTCCTTCGAGGACGAGACGAAATTCCACCAGATGTGGCGCGGTCCTTCCAGCGCGTCGCCGCCGAGGAACATCATGCGGGTTGGCCGCAGCGTCTTCACGGTGATGCGGTCGCCGGGCCGGAAGATCAGCAGCCGCGGCCCCTCATGGCGATCGCCGGCGATCTCGACCTCGCCGTCGACGATGTAGATCGCGCGCTCCTCATGGTCGGGGTCGAGCGGCACGCTGTTGCCCGCCTGCGCGGTCACTTCGGTATAGAACCAGGGCGAGACCATGCTGACCGGCGAGCTGATGCCGAAGGCCGAGCCGGCGATGATGCGCGCGGTGAAGTCGCGCTCGGAGATCATCGGTAGGTCGCCCGCGCCGTAATGCTGGAACGACGGCGCGATCTCTTCCTTTCCGGCCGGCAGCGCAATCCAGCTCTGCAAGCCTAGCATCTTCTGGCCGTCGCGGCGCTGCACGTCGGGGGTACGCTCGGAATGCGCGATGCCGCGGCCCGCGGTCATCAGGTTCATGGCGCCGGGCTGGATCTCCTGGATGTTGCCCTCGCTGTCGCGATGCATGATGCTGCCGTCGAACAGATAGGTGACGGTGGCGAGCCCGATATGCGGATGCGGCCGCACGTCCATGCCCTTGCCGGCGAGATACTGCACCGGGCCGAAATGGTCGAAGAAGATGAACGGCCCGACCATCTGCCGCTTGCCGTGCGGCAGCGCGCGGCGCACCGCAAAGCCGTCGCCGAGATCGCGGGTGCGCGGCACGATGATCAGATCCAGCGCGTCGCAGGTTTGGGGATCGCCGAGTTCGGGATCGGTCGAGGGCTGCCAGCTCATCGCAAAACTCCTTTGTGCTTCATTCCGATCATACTCCGTTCGTCGTCCCGGCCAAGCGAAGCGCGAGCCGGGACCCATAACCACAAATGCTTATGCTACGAAAGCTGCGGCCCCAGCCCCGAGCAACAACTGAAATCGGTGGTTATGGGTCCCTGCTTTCGCAGGGACGACGAAGTACTTTTGGCGACTCTGTGCGCGTGATAACAGCGTATTCTTGGAAACCGGAGGCGATGATGGTTTCTCTGATCAAGCCGGGCGCAAGACTACTGCGTGTCGATGGTCCCGTGATCGAGACCGCGCGTCTCATCCTGCGGCCATGGCGTGCATCCGATATTGCTGACAACACCCGGATGCTGTCCGATACCGAGACGGCGCGCTTCATCACGCCGGATCATCAGCCTGTCACGTCGGAGCTGAAGGGCTGGCGCAACGCCGCCGTGATCTCGGGCCATTGGGCGCTGCATGGCTTCGGCATGTTCGCGGTCGAAGAGAAATCCTCCGGCCGTTACATCGGCCGCGTCGGGCCGTATTGTCCGCCTGAATGGCCGGGCTTCGAGGTCGGCTGGGGCATCGCGAGGGAGTTTCGCGGCCGGGGCTATGCGGTGGAGGCGGCGCGCGCCGCGATCGACTTTGTGTTCGACAATTTCACGCTCGACCGCATCATCCACTGCATCGATCCGGCCAATTTCGCGTCCCAGGCAGTGGCGCGGCGGCTCGGCGCTGACAATGAGGGGCCGGGCAAGCTCGAGGGCGATGTCGTCGATATCTGGGTCACGACGCGCCTGCGCTGGCGCCGCGATCCGGCTTGAAAAACGCCGCCTGAGCGACGATTGTTCGGCTGACCCGGAGATCCTTTCGACCGATGACATTGGCCGCAACCGAACTCTGCCTGCGCGCCGCCGCGGTGACGCTGCTGCTGGTGCTTGCGGTCTCGATGTTCGCGGATTTCCGCAACGTGCTGGCGGGGCGGCTCGTGATCGCCTTCGCGCTCGGCACGGCTGCGCATGCGGTGACCGCGTCGATCGGCGCCGGGGAGCCCATCTCGATCTGGCACGCGCCGCTGATCGCGATTTCGACCGGCGACATCGTGGTGTTCTGGCTGTTCACCCGCGCGCTGTTCGATGACGCCTTCGTCCTGCGCTGGTGGCACGGTCTGATCTGGGCCGCGGTGGTCGCGTTCAGCTTCGTCAATTGCATGTGGATCGCGCCGAGCGGCCACGCGCAAGCGGCGATCACCACGGTCAATCTGCTGACGGTCGTCTTCATCGTGCTTGCCGTGACGCAGACCATCGGATCGTGGTCGGCGGATCTGGTCGAGCGCCGCCGCCGCGTCCGTGTCTTCATCGTCGTGGCCTCTGCGCTGTATGGCGGAATGAACGCGCTGCTGCAGATTGCGTATGCCGGCAGCCGCGTGACCGTGGAGTGGGCCAATCTGCTCAACGCGGGTGTGCTCGCGGCCATCGTCGCGGGTATCACCTGGGCAATGATGCGTGTCGATGGCGCCGATCTGTTCGCCGCGCCGGTCGAGCCGGTCGTCGCCAATGCGCCGCCGGCCGCGATCGAGGAGATAGCCGACCAGAAGCTGGTCAGTGCCCTGATGCGCCTGATGGCGGACGAGCGGATCTATCGCCAGGACAACGTCACCATCGGTACGCTGGCGACCCGGCTGAAGATTCCCGAATACCGATTGCGGCGGCTGATCAACCAGCGGCTCGGCTATCGCAATTTCAACGTCTTCCTCAACAACCACCGCATCGAGGAGGCCAAGGCGGCCCTCGCCGATCCCGCCCAGGCCGAAGTCCCCGTCATCACCATCGCGATGGACGCCGGCTTCCAGTCCCTCGGACCCTTCAACCGCGCCTTCAAGGCGACGACAGGCGTGACGCCGACGGAGTACCGGAAGCTGAAGGCGACGGCGGCGTGATCGCTCTATTCCGTCGTGAGGGACACACCGGCGGAAGGGTTCCCTCCCCCCTTGCGGGGGAGGGTTAGGGAGAGGGGTACCATACGGGTGGTCTCTTAAACTGCCTTGCGATGACGTACGGGCGATCCTGCACCGACGCTGCTCCCATCGACCGTCGCGCCCGGGGCCCCTCTCCCCAACCCTCCCCCACAAGGGGGGAGGCAGCCCAACCTTCCTGCTCACCTCACGAAGGGGCGTAGCGCGAGAATGCCGCTGTAATCACTAGACAATTCCAGAATCGGCGAGCTGCCTCCAATTCCCGGCTAGCCCGATTTGCAAATCCGGCGAGCCTTTCCGCGCCCGTTCCCACTTCCTCCCGCCACACATTCTCACATGCCGGAGGACCCCCGTGACCCGTCGCAAGCTCACTCTCATCCTCGCTGCCAGCACCGCCCTCGGCGCGCTGGGCTGGTCCGCCGTCCGCGCCCGCGACGTACCCAAAGTGGCAACCGGATTTCTCGCCAACACCCTCTGCTCCGAAACCTTCGTCAGTGGCCTCGATCCAAGGCGTGATTTGGCCGAGACCACCGAGGCGATGCCGGGGGTGGGCCTGATCACCTGGGCGATGGATTACCAGGTCGACCGCCAGCGCAAGGACGTCTCGGTGACGCTGTTCGGGCTCGGCCGCAGCCATGCGGTCTATCGCGAGGGGCTCGGCTGCACGCTCGACCATGACGCGGCGCTGGCCGACGTCGCGCTGCCGCCGGTGCAGCCGCAGGCCGCGTTGCTGCCCGAAATCGCCGGCCCCGGCATCGTCGCGCCGCAGAGCCCGCAGCTCGCCGCCGCGCTCGATCGCGCCTTCGCCGAACCGGCCGAGCCGCCGTTCCGCCACACCCGCGCGGTCGTGGTGATGAAGGACGGCCGCATCGTCGCCGAGCGTTACGCCGACGGCATCGGCACCGAGACGCCGCTGCTCGGCTTCTCCGCGACCAAATCGGTGATCTCGGCCCTGATCGGAATCCTGGTGCGCGACGGCAAATTGACGGTCGATCGGCCCGTCCCGATCGCGGCCTGGCAGGATCCGCATGATCCGAGACACGCGATCACGGTCGATCAACTGCTGCGCCACACCGCGGGGCTTGCGCTCGGCAGCTCGCTGCAGGCTTCGCTGATGTCCGCGCTCGAGCCGGTCAACCGGATGAAATACGTGGAATCGGATATGGCCAGCTATGCCGAGAGCATTCCGCTCGAGACACCACCGGGCGCGGCGTGGAATTATCACGACGGCAATTACGTCATCCTCGCACAGCTGATCCGCAACGCGACGGGCGGCCATGCCGCCGACGTGATGCGGTTCGCGCATCGCGAATTGTTCGATCCGCTCGGCATGCGCAACGTGGTGCTGGAGTTCGATGCGGCGGGCACGCCGAAAGGATCGGGCGAAATGCTGGCGAGTGCGCGCGACTGGGCGAGGTTCGGCCAGCTCTATCTCGATGACGGCGTGGCTGGCGGCAAGCGCATCCTGCCCGAAGGCTGGGTGAAATATGCGGCATCGCCGACGCCGCACGCCTGGGTCGGCTATGGCGCCGGCTTCTGGACCAATCTCGGCGACAGCTACGGCGCCCGCTATCGCGTCGACCACGGCTGGCCGCGCGATGCGTTCCTCGCCAAGGGCACGATCGGGCAGTATGTCATTGTCGTGCCGTCGCAGCGGCTCGTGATCGTCCGGCTCGGCCGCTCGCCGAACATGCCGCTCGAAGCGGACGGGGTGTTCGATCTGGTCCGCGATGTGGTGACGGCGACGTCACACCAGGCGAAGCTTGCGAGAGGAAATTGAGCGGGAGGCGTCAGCCGCAGGCGTACAACATCCTGCCTTCCGTGATGCCAGGACAATCCGAATCTCATCCTTGTCATTCCCGGGTTCGTGCTTCGCACGCCCCGGAATGACAAGGAGGAAGTGTCGTCCCGCCTATTGCCGTCCCAGCTGCGTCGCCTGCTCCACGCGGTCGAACCGCTCCAGGGTCATGATCGCGTCGGCGAGCTGGTCGGCGCGCTTGTCGAGCACCGGGCGGGCCAAGGTCAAAAACTTCTGCTGCATCGCCTGCGCGTTGGGGAACGAGGTCGGCTCGCCGGAGGGGTCGGCGTAGAGGCGCTCATGGGTGCCGTCATCGGTCGTGATCGAGACGCGGGCGCCGAACGGATGGGTACGGCCGACTTCGAGGCGGTCGTCCTGCACCACGTCGAACTTGTCGGCGAGCGCGTCGATCGCCTTGTCGCCGAGCCGGTCGTAATCGTCCCAGCCGAAATGGCCCTGGTCGAGCGCGATCGCGCCGGTGAAGAACATCGAGAACTGGCCGCCGACCACCGAGGTCGGGTGGCGCTTGGTGGCGGCGTCGCCGGTCAGGGTGATGCCGTTGCGGTGCAGGCCGATCTCGACCTTCCTGATCTGGTCCGGGGTCAGATTGTGCTCGCGACGCATCGCGATCAGCGCGTCGATCGCAGCGTGAGTATAGCGGCAGCTCGGATAGGGCTTCACGCCGATCTTCAATGTCTCGTAGGTGGTGCCGAGGCCGGCCACCGCCTTGTCCGGATGCGGGTCATTGGTATAGCCGACCAGAAGTCCATGCTTGCCCTCGACCGAGTCGCTCGAACCGATGAAGTCGTTGCGCGCAAGGGTCGCCGCAATCACGCCGTTCATTGCGGCGGCGCCGACCTGGTAGCGCTTGTTCCAGGCGCCGTTGACCAGGAATTGCAGCGAGCCCGCGGCCTGGCTGCCGGAGACGCCGAACGCGGAGATGATCTGTTCCTTCGACAGACCGAACAGCTTGGCTGCGGCCGCGGCGGCGCCATAGGTGCCGGCAGTCGCGGTCGGGTGGAAGCCGCGCGCGTAATGCGAGGTCGGGTCGAGCGCGTTGCCGAGCCGGCAGCACACTTCATAGCCGGCGACGATCGCGGTCAGCACGTCGCGGCCGGAGGCGCCGACCATCTCGCCGACCGCGAACGCGGCGGGCACCACCGGGGCGCTCGGATGCAGCGAGGAATCGGCATGGGTGTCGTCGAAATCGAGCGAATGTCCGAGCGCGCCGTTGAGCAGCGCCGCCACCGCCGGCGTCCAGGTCTTGCTGTCGCCGAACACGGTGGCCTCGCCCTTGCCGTCGAGCGCCAGCGCTTCCAGCATCTTCATCAGCGAGGGCGTCGATTCCGCATCGCGACGGGCGCGGATGGTGCTGCCGAGGAAATCCAGCGTCAGGACCTTGGCGCGCTCCAGCACCTCCGGCGGGATGTCGGAAAATTTCAGGTCGGCGACATAGGCGGCGAGCGTTGCGGTTTCGTGAGCCATCGTGTTTCCTCAATCTTTGCGGCGCAGGGTAGGCGGGCGGGTTTGGCCTTTCAAGCCACCTTGCCGCCGCGGGCAGCAGCCATGTTCGACGTCCTTTAACACAGGCCATTCCATTGATTCCGGATCACGGTGCATGAGGACCTTCGCAAAACGCATGTTCGACCAGCTCTGGAGCCGCAAGACGCAACTGGCGCTGGCGGTCCGGATCGCGTCCGCCGGCGTGGCGGCCTATGCCATCGCGCTGGCGCTGCACCTCATGCTGCCGCTCTGGGCGGTGCTGACCTCGCTGATCGTGACGCAAATGAGCGTCGGCCGCTCCCTGAAGGCGACCCGCGACTACATGCTCGGCACCATCGGCGGCGCCATCTATGGCGGCGCGATCGCGGTCTTGATCCCGCATTCCGGCGAGGGCAGTTTGCTGGCGCTGCTGGTGCTGGCGATCGTGCCGCTGGCCTTCATCGCCGCGCTCAATCCGAGCCTGAACTCGGCGACGGTGACGGCGGTGATCGTACTGCTGCTGCCGACGATGCATCACTCCAACCCGCTGGACTCCGCGATCGACCGAGTCCTCGAAGTCACGGTCGGCGCGCTCACCGGCCTCGTGATCTCGTTCCTTGTGCTGCCGTCGCGCGCGGTCAGCCAGATCAGGGTCAATGCGTCGAAGCTGCTGGAACTGCTCTCGGCGGCGTTCGCCGAATTGCTCGCCGGCCTGACCCGCGGTCTCGACAACGATGCGCTGCACCGGATCCAGGACGGCATCGGCACGGCGGTGACCAACCTGCACGCCACGGGCATGGAAGCCGAGCGCGAGCGCTCGATGCACCTGTCGTCGGGGCCGGATACGGGTCCGTTGCTGCGGACCATCCAGCGGCTGCGGCATGACGTCGTCATGATCGGGCGGGCCTCGGTCGTGCCGCTGCCGGCGGAAATCCAGACCAGGCTGGCGCGGCCGCTCGCCGACGTCAGCAAGGCGATCGTCACCTATATGATGTCGGTCGCGACGGCGCTGCGTGCCGGCAGCGGCCCGGCCGATATGGCGCCGGTCGATGCGGCGCTGCAGGCCTATAGCGCGGAGGTCGCCGCGGTGCGCAGCGAAGGCCTGACGCGGGGCCTCCCGGTCGATGCCATGGAGCGGTTCTTCGCGCTTGGCTTCTCACTCGACCAGATGCGGCAGAACCTGAACGACCTCAAGCGCTGTCACGGAAATTGGTGCACGAACGAAGAGGCTTCCGAGAAGATCGTGGCCGAAACATCCGAGAAGAGCGTGGCGTGACCTCCGTCTATGCCTTGCGGCGCGTCAGGCCCTTGCTCTCCATGCGCCAGATCAGCAGGTCGATGCGATCCTGACCGAAGAACGGTTCGTTCTCGAACACGAAGGTTGGCACGCCCCAATGGCCGGACGCGGCATGCGCGTCCTCGTTGCCCTTGATGACCGCTTCATAGTGATCGGGATCGGCCGCGACGGCGACATCCATCGCGGCGAGATCGAAGCCGGCGGCAGCCGCCGCCTGCGCCAGATGATCGCCCTCGTTCCAGCCCTGCACCGAGCCGTCCCACAGCACGCGGCTGATCGCGGCGGTGAAGGCCAGCGACCGTCCCTCAAGTTGGGCGGCGGCGCCGAGCCGGGTCAGGCGGTGGATGTAGGGCTGGTGTTCGGCGACGTCGAGCGTCGTCATGTCCTGGACGATCGGGTCCGGACGCGGAAAGCGGAACGGTATGTTCTCATGTTTGGCGACGCGGCTGGAATCGAGCACGACATAGCGGGCGAATTGCGGATTGGTCTTCTTGAAGAAGCCGGGCACGCGCACCGCGAGCGGATAGACTGGCCGCAAAGTAACCGCGACATCGAAGTCGGCGACCATGTTCAACGTCTTCGGCAGCGCGAGGTAGCTGTAGGGACTGCGGAACGAGAAGAACAGGTCGACCCGCAGGGTCATGCGCTAGCCCCCGGCCTTGCGCAGCATCGCCGGCACGATCAGGCGGTGGAACGGCATGATCACTGCGAGATAGGTGCGACCGAGCCAGTTGTGGGTCAGCACCAGCGTGGTGGCGGTGATGTTGCGCGCGGCGCCGGTGCTGGTGACGTCGACCACCAGGCGGAAGTCGAGATGCTTGTCGTTGAAGCCGGCGACCAGCCGCTCGGGCGTCTCGCTGAGTACGGGGAATAGCCCGATCATGTCGCGCCCCACGCCGTCGCCGGCGCCCGAGGTCTTCAGGCCGAGCGGCGTGACCAGAACGTTTCGCAAGGCAATCAACCATCTGGCCCAGCGCGGCTGCTGGCCCAACATCGTCTCGGTGGCGTGCCGCGCATCGAGATCCGGTTGCGTGGTCGCGATCCGGAACGCGTCGATGAATTGCGCGCCGGTTAGCAGCGCGTCGGAATCCACGTTCGGCGTGACCTCGTCAACCTTCATCTGCCCAGTCTGCGTGCCAGCAGGCGGAAACGCAAGATCAGCAGGGTCGCATAAACGGCAGTGCCGAGCGACAATCCGATCCAGACGCCGGGGGCCTGGAGCCCGGCCCAGAAGGCGAGCGCGGATGCCGACGCGAAGCCGATCAGCCAGTAGCTGATGACGGCGAACAGCAGCGGCACCTGGGTGTCGTGCATGCCGCGCAGCGCGCCGGCGCTGGTGGTCTGGACGCCGTCGGCGATGAAGAACGTCGCGCCGATCAGCAGCAGCATCGCAGTGAGCCGTGCGGTGGCGTCGGAGGCCTCGCCGAGGAACAGCGCCGCGATCTCGAAGCGTGC
Organism: Bradyrhizobium sp. WCU1; assembly: GCF_053474805.1. Lineage (NCBI taxonomy): Bacteria > Pseudomonadati > Pseudomonadota > Alphaproteobacteria > Hyphomicrobiales > Nitrobacteraceae > Bradyrhizobium > Bradyrhizobium sp. WCU1. The sequence goes on along the minus strand of NZ_CM130280.1, from coordinate 3,295,658 downwards.
CAGGATCACCGCCAGCGTCATCACACTCATGAAGACGCCGGAGAGCGCGACCGCGACAAAGCCGGCGCGCTGCACCGCCTCGGTGTCGCGGCGGCCGACCGCCTGGCCTACTCGCACGGTGGCCGCCATACTGACGCCGAACGGCACCATGAACAGGATCGCCGCGATCTGCAGGGCGATCTGGTGTGCCGCGAGTGCCGTGGTGCTGATCAGCCCCATCAAGAGGCCGGCCGCGCCGAACAGGCCGTATTCCAGCAGGAAGGCGATCGAAATCGGCGCGCCGATCGCGACGAGCTTGCCCATCAAGGGCCAGTCGATGCGCCAGACGCGGCTGAACACATGATACTTGCGGAACGGGCGGCGCCGCGCCGCGAACCACACGCCGGCAAGGAAGGTGCCGAGATTGACGATCGTGGTCGCCAGCCCGGCGCCGAACATGCCGAGTTCGGGCATGCCCCATTTGCCATAGAGCAGAAGATAGACCATCAACGCGTTGGCCGGGATCGCCGCCAGCGTGATCCACAGCACCGGCTCCGGCCGGTTCACCGCGCTCATGAAGCCGCGGATCGCGATGAACCACAGCGCCGGCAAAATGCCCCAGCCGAGCCCGAACAGATATTGCTGGGCCAGATGCGCGGTAGCCTGGGTCTGGCCGAGCGCGAGCAGGATGCGTTCGCCCTGGAACGGCAGCGCCATCAGCGGCAGCACCATGAAGAAGCCGGCCCACAGGCCGACGCGGAGCGCGCGCCGCATCACGCGCGGATCGCGTGCGCCGAACGCCTGCGCGGCCAGCGGCGAGACCGCGGACATCATGCCCATGCCGATGGTGAAGCTGACGAAATACACGGTATGCGCCAGCGCCGCTGCGGCGATGCTCTCGCTGCCGAGTCGGCCGATGAAGGCGAGGTCGGTCGTCATCATCGCGATCTGGCCGAGCTGCGTCAGCGCAAGCGGCACCGCGAGCTTCAGCGTTTCCGCGAGCTCGGCCGTGAGCAGCTTGCGAGAGGGGACGACGGCCGCGCGCGACGCGGCCGGGTCGATCTTGTCGATGCAGGTCATGACCGCACGTCTAGCACGGCAAACCGGCCGGAGGGATGGCCAAGCTGCCCAAACGCGACGATCTTACGCAGAGATCGTCGCGTCCCAGGTTGCTGTTTGAGCATGATCCGACCGGAAGACCGCCTCACACTTTTCCGGATCATGCCCGGATCACGATCGCGCGGGAATCCGCTTGATCTTGGCGCCGAGTGCGTTGAGCCGTTCGTCGATCCGCTCATAGCCGCGCTCGATCTGGTCGGCGTTGTTGATGGTTGAGGTGCCGTTGGCGCACACCGCGGCCAGCAGCATCGCCATGCCGGCGCGGATGTCGGGCGAATTCATCGGTGCGCCGCGCAGCCGGCTTGGACCGGCGACGATCGCACGGTGCGGGTCGCACAACACGATGCGGCCGCCCATCGCGATCAGGTTGTCGACGAAGAACATCCGGGACTCGAACATCTTCTCGTGCATCAGGATGACGCCGTCGCACTGCGTCGCGGTGACGATCGCGATCGACATCAGGTCGGCGGGGAAGGCCGGCCAGGGCTGGTCCTCGAGCTTCGGCACGTGGCCGCCGAAATCGTCGTGGATCTTCATGGTCTGGTTCGACGGCACGACGAGATCGTCGCCCTCGACGCCGCAGACGATGCCGAGCCGCTCAAAGCCCATCCGGATCGAGCGCAGATGCTCGACGCCGGCGCGTGCGATGCGCAGCGGCGAACGCGTCACCGCGGCGAGCCCGATCAGCGATCCGACCTCGATATGGTCGGGCTGGATTGCGAAAGTCGTACTCCCGAGCGTCGCCTGGCCGTGCACGATGATGGTGTTGGTGCCGACGCCTTCAATCTTGGCACCGAGCGCGATCAGGAAATTCGCGAGGTCCTGCACATGCGGCTCGGAGGCCGCGTTGCGCAGATGGGTGATGCCGCGGGCGGCGACGGCGGCGACCAGCGCATTCTCCGTCGCGGTGACGCTGGGTTCGTCGAGGAACACGTCGGCGCCCTTCAGCTTCGAGGCGCGGAATTCGAGCCGGTGCGTCGCGGTGACCGTGGCGCCGAGCTGCTCGAAGGCCAGGAAGTGCGTGTCGAGCCGGCGGCGACCGATCACGTCCCCGCCGGGTGGCGGCAGCGCGACCTCGCCGCAGCGGGCGAGCAGCGGGCCCGCGAGCAGGATCGAGGCGCGGATCCGCGCGCACAGCGCCGGGTCGAGGTCGGCGGCGCGGATCTCCTTGGCATGGATCTGCAGCGTGTTGCGCTCGGTCCATTCGGCGCTGGCGCCGACCGAACGGCACAGCTCGACCAGCGTCTCGGTGTCGCGAATGCGCGGCACGTTGGTCAGCGTGACCGGATGCTCCGTCAGCAGGGCCGCTGCGATGATCGGCAGCGCGGAGTTCTTGTTGCCCGATGGCTCGATGGTGCCCGAAAGGCGGCGGCCGCCTTCGACGATGTATTGAATCGGCGCCACGCGGAATGTCCCCTAACGCATCATCCAGACTTGGATTCAAGCTTGCCCGTGTGAAATTCCGCAATGGAATCAAAGGCTGTTCGGCACCGTAACACAATTCCCGGCTCAGCATCCACCCGAAAGGTAGCTGTGCGAGGGTGCCGATCGCGTTGTCACGGAGACGTCATTCCCGCCGAGCCATCGTGTCGGAGAGCGCGGCGGCCTGAGAGCGAACGAGCCCTCAGATATCGATGGTGGCGCTGAGCGAGTTTTCCTGGATGAAGTCGCGGCGCGGTTCGACCACGTCGCCCATCAGCTTGGTGAAGATATCGTCGGCCTCGTCGACCTCCTTGACCTTCACCTGCAGCAGCGAGCGGGCCTCGGTGTCCAGCGTGGTCTCCCACAACTGCTCCGGGTTCATCTCGCCGAGACCTTTGTAGCGCTGCAGCGAGATGCCCTTGCGGGCGGCGTCGGTCACGGCCTCGAACAGGTCGACCGGACCATGGATCATCTGCTCGGCATCCTTGCGCCGCAGCTTGCCCGCGCGCACGTAGATCTCTTGCAGCTTGGTCGCGTATTCATCGAGCTTGCGTGCGTCGGCCGAGCCGAGGAACGCGTCGTCGATCACGGCCACTTCCTTGACGCCGCGCACGGTGCGCTCGAACTGGAAGCCGTGGCCTTCCGTGAAGGTGCCGACCCAGCCGCGCTCGACCTCGTCGGCCACCGCGTCGAGCCGCTTGGCGATGTATTCCGCCGCCGCGTTGGCGGTCGCGATCTCGCTGGTGATCCTGGGGCTGAGCACGCCCGCGATCGCCGCCTGCTCGATCACCGCGCGATTGTAACGGCTGTGCAGGTTGCGCAGCACCGAGCGGATGATCCGGGCGTCCTCGACCAGCGACAGCAGATCGCGGCCCGAGCGGTCGTCTCCGGAGGCCGGCTTGAACACGCATTCATCGAGCCCGGTCGAGATCAGATAGTCCTCGAGCGCGCGCTCGTCCTTCAGATACTGCTCGGACTTGCCGCGCGAGACCTTATAGAGCGGCGGCTGGGCGATATAGAGATAGCCGCCATCGATGATCGAGCGCATCTGACGATAGAAGAAGGTCAGCAGAAGCGTGCGGATATGGGCGCCGTCGACGTCGGCGTCGGTCATCACGATGATCTTGTGGTAGCGCAGCTTGTCGACCGAGAAATCGTCGCTGATGCCGGTGCCGAGCGCGGTGATCAGGGTGCCGATCTGCTCCGACGACAGCATCTTGTCGGGGCGCACGCGCTCGACATTGAGGATCTTGCCGCGCAGCGGCAGCACCGCCTGGAATTCGCGGTTGCGGCCCTGCTTGGCGCTGCCGCCTGCCGAGTCACCCTCGACGATGAACAGTTCGGACTTGGCCGGATCCTTTTCCTGGCAGTCGGCGAGCTTGCCGGGCAGCGAGGAGACGCTGAGCGGGTTCTTGCGGGTCAGCTCGCGCGCCTTGCGCGCAGCCTCGCGGGCTGCGGCGGCCTGGATCACCTTGCCGACGATCTCCTTGGCTTCCTTCGGATTCTCCTCAAACCAGGCGGCGAGCGCCTCGTTGAGGACGTTCTCGACCACGGGTCGAACCTCCGAGGAGACCAGCTTGTCCTTGGTCTGCGACGAGAATTTCGGATCGGGCACCTTCACCGACAGCACCGCGGTGAGGCCTTCGCGGCAGTCGTCACCGGTCAGCGCGATCTTTTCCTTCTTCGCATTGGCCTCGGCGTAGCCGTTGACCTGGCGCGTCAGCGCGCCGCGGAAGCCGGCCAGATGGGTGCCGCCGTCGCGCTGCGGGATGTTGTTGGTGAAGCACAGCACGTTCTCGTGGTAGCTGTCGTTCCACCACAGCGCGGCCTCGACGCCGATGCCGTTGGCTTCCGATCGCACCATGATCGGCGCCGGCACGATCGCCTTCTTGTTGCGGTCGAGATATTTGACGAATTCCTCGACACCGCCGGAATAGTGCATCTCCTCGCGCTTCTCGACCGCGTGGCGCATGTCTGACAGCACGATGTGGACGCCGGAATTGAGGAAGGCGAGCTCGCGCAGCCGGTGCTCGAGCGTCGCGAAATCATATTCGACGTTCTTGAAGGTCTCGGTCGAGGCGAGGAAGGTGACCTCGGTGCCGCGTTTGCCCGGCGCATCGCCGACCACCTTGAGCGGCGCCACGGCATCGCCGTGCGCGAATTCGATGTAGTGCTCCTTGTCGTCGCGCCAGATCCGCAAGCCGAGCTTGCTGGACAGCGCGTTGACGACGGAGACGCCGACGCCGTGCAGGCCGCCGGAGACCTTGTAGGAATTCTGGTCGAACTTTCCGCCGGCATGGAGCTGGGTCATGATGACCTCGGCCGCCGAGACGCCTTCGCCCTTGTGGATGTCGACCGGGATGCCGCGGCCGTCGTCGAACACGGTGACGGAATTGTCGGCGTTGAGGGTGACCAGCACGCGGCTCGCATGGCCCGCCAGCGCCTCGTCGATCGCGTTGTCGACGACCTCATAGACCATGTGGTGCAGGCCGGACCCGTCGTCGGTGTCGCCGATATACATGCCGGGCCGCTTGCGGACGGCGTCGAGGCCCTTCAGCACCCGGATCGATTCCGCGCCATATTCGGCCGGAATGGGATGCTCGGATTCGGCAGGGGTCTGCCGCGCAGGTTCAGTCATGTGAGGCCTTCGAGGATGTCCCGAATCAGCTGCGCATGATGAGGCGCTGATTCCGCTATTTGTGCCATGAAAGAGGTGTTGCGCCTAGCGCAAAGTCTCCGTCTGCAAACTATTGAATAGATGGGATTTTTTCGGCCTGTTTCAAGGTCTCCGAGGGCCGATTCCGGCAGTCTTGAAAAGCCCGATTCGAAGGCGGATTCGAAGCCTCTTCGGAGCCTGCTCCACGACCTCAGCCGCGCCGTGTGGCGCGGCCGGATTCGACGTCGAAAATCTCCCCCGTCGGGCCGATATCGACGAAGGCTGCGGGATCTGCGCCGGTCATCCAGACTTGCGCGCCGAGCCTGGCGAGCTCGTCGAACAGCGCCCGGCGCCTGCCGGGATCGAGATGGGCGACCACCTCGTCGAGCAGCAGCAGCGGCACGATGCCGGTCATCTCCGCGACCATCGTGGCATGCGCCAGCACCAGCCCGATCAGAAGCGCCTTCTGCTCGCCGGTCGAGGCGTCGCGCGCCGGCATGTTCTTCGGCGCGTAGACCACCTGCAGATCGGTCAGATGCGGGCCGTCGAGCGTGCGTCCGGCGGCGGCGTCGCGCGGCCGGCTGGTGCGCAGGGTCTCGCGGTAGCGGTCTTCCACGGCCGTTGCGGGTTCCTGCAGCAGCGCATTCTCCATCCAGCCATCGAGCATGATCTCGGCGGAGGGGAAGGCCGACGCCGCGCCGCGCTCGCGCAGCATCATCGCGAGTCTGGCCGCGGTCTGGCCGCGCGATGCGGCGACCGCGACCGCGAGCTCCGCGGTCTCGCGCTCGATCGCGTCGCACCAATGGTCGTCATAGTTGCGCACCTCGAGCAGCCGATTCCGCGAGCGCAGCGAGCGCTCCAGCGCCGAGACACGGCTGGAATGGTCGGAATCGATCGCCAGCACGAGGCGGTCGAAGAAGCGTCGCCGCTCGGACGCCGCGCCCATGAACAGGCCGTCCATCGCCGGCGTCAGCCACACCATGCGCAGATGGTCGCCGAACGCGGTCGCGGAACCCACCGGCTCGCGATCGATGCGGCAGCGTCGCGTGTTGCTCGCCTCGCCGGTCGGTGGATCGATGCCGGTGCCGAGCGTCGCGAGCCCAAGCGCGCCCTCGACCTCCGCGGAGACCGCCCAGGAGCCGTCGCCCTGATTGTCGGCGATGTCCTCCAGCGTCGCGCGGCGCAGGCCGCGGCCCGGCGACAGGAACGAGACCGCCTCCATGCAATTGGTCTTGCCGGCGCCGTTCGGTCCGACCAGCACCACCATGTCGCCTGCGACTTGCAGCGTCGCCGTCCGGTAGTTCCGGAAATGCGTCAGCGACAGGCGATGAATGCGGGACGGGGTCATCTCAGCTCGTCATTGCCGGGCAGTCGTGCCCAGCCACGACGCAATCTAGTGCCGATGCGCGCGAAGAGAAGTGCTTACACCCGCATCGGCATCAGCACGTAGAGCGCGCCCTTGCTGTCCTTGTCCTGCACCAGGGTCGGCGAGCCAGGGTCGGCGAGCTTCAGCACCGCGACCTCGCCCTCGATCTGGGCGGCGATGTCGAGCAGATAGCGCGAGTTGAAGCCGATATCGAGCGCATCGGAGGCGTACTCGACCTCAAGCTCCTCGGTGGCGCTGCCGGAATCCGGATTGGTAACCGAGAGCACCAGCTTGCCCGCGGACAGCGCGAGCTTCACCGCGCGGCCGCGTTCGCTGGAAATGGTCGAGACGCGGTCGACGGCGGCCTCGAAATCCTTCTTGTCGACCACCAGTTCCTTGTCGTTGTTCTGCGGAATGACGCGGCCGTAGTCCGGGAAGGTGCCGTCGATCAGCTTCGAGGTCAGCACCACATTGCCGAGGGTGAAGCGGATCTTGCCGTCCGACAGCTCGATCGAGATCTCGGCGTCGTCGCCCTCGATCAGCCGCTGCACCTCACCGACCGTCTTGCGCGGCACGATCACGCCGGGCATGCCGGCTGCGCCGCTGGGTAGCGGAAGGTCGATCTGGGCCAGGCGGTGGCCATCGGTCGCGACGCCGCGCAGGGTTGCGGCCTTGGCGCTGCCCGCGGCGTGCAGATAGATGCCGTTCAGGTAGTAACGGGTCTCTTCGGTCGAGATCGCGAACTGGGTGCGGTCGATCAGGCGCTTGAAGTCGGACGCCGGCAGCGAGAACGAATGCGTCATGTCGCCGGCGGCAAGGCCGGGGAAATCGCTCTCCGGCAGGGTCTGCAGCGTGAAGCGCGAGCGGCCGGCGCGCACCGCGAGCACCGAGCGGTCGCCGTCAGCCTCCAGCACGATCTGCGAGCCGTCGGGCAGCTTGCGGACGATGTCGTAGAACATGTGCGCGGGTACGGTGGTCGAGCCGGCGGTTCCGGTTTCGGCCGCCAGGGTCTCGGTCACCTCGAGGTCGAGGTCGGTCGCCTTCAGCGACAATTTGGCGCCCTCGGCGCGGATCAACACGTTGCCGAGGATCGGGATGGTGTTGCGGCGCTCGACCACGCGATGAACGTGACCCAGCGATTTCAGGAGTTGCGCGCGCTCGACGGTGACCTTCATTGCAATACCCGCCAGATCCCTCAGATGGAAAAGCCGGGCGGCCGTTCAGGGCAGCACCGCGGCGTCGGAAACCCGAAAAGTCGGATCAATACCGGATTTGATCAAACCCACGGGGGGACCGCAAGGTGGCGCGGATGGCCGGCCGGTGCAAGGGAGACGGGCAGGAAACGGGCCCCGTTCCCCACGTTTTGGGCCGGAAAAAAGTTTAGCCCTCCCCTATGGTAAAGGGGAGGGCCATGGAACGCGCTAGAACGACGCGGCGCCTTATTCCTGGAGCTGACGCTTCAGCGACTCGACTTCCTCCGACAGCGCCGTGTCCTTGGCGACCAGTGCCTCAATCTTGCGCACTGCGTGCAGCACCGTGGTGTGGTCGCGGCCGCCGAACCTGCGGCCGATCTCCGGCAGCGAGCGCAGGGTCAGGGTCTTCGCCAGATACATCGCAACCTGGCGCGGGCGCACCACATTGGCGGTGCGGCGCGACGACAAGAGGTCGGAGCGGCTGACATTGTACTGCCGGGCGACCACGCGCTGGATGTCCTCGATCTTGATCCGCTTCGGCTCCTGCGGGCGGACCAGGTCGCGCACCTCGCGCTCGGCCATCTCCAGCGTCACCGGCTGGTTGTTGAGCTTGGAATGCGCCAGGAGGCGGTTGATCGCGCCTTCGAGGTCGCGGCCGTTATGGGTGATGGTGCGCGCCAGATAGTCGAGCACCTCCTCCGGCACGTCGAAGCTTGCGTGGTGGGCGCGGGCCGCGGCGACGCGCGACTTGAGGATGCCGAGCCGCAGTTCCTCGCCGAGCGAACCCATCTCGACAACCAAACCGCCGGCGAGCCGGGAGCGCACGCGATCGTCAAGGCTTTCGAGGTCCGACGGCGGACGGTCGGCCGCGATCACGACCTGGCGGCCGGCATCGATCAGCGCATTCAGCGTGTGGCAGAACTCGGCCTGCGTCGACTTGCCCTGCAGGAACTGCAGGTCGTCGATCACGAGCACGTCGATGCCGCGCAGCGCTTCCTTGAACGCCAGCGCCGTCTGCGTCTTCAGCGCCGCGACGAAGCCATACATGAACTTCTCGGCGGTCAGATAAAGCACCTTGCGCTCGCCGCCGGAATTGCCGGCCCAGGTCACCGCCTGCAGCAGGTGCGTCTTGCCGAGGCCGACGCCGGCATGGATGTAGAGCGGGTTGAACATCACGGGGTCGCCGCGGCGTCCCTCTGCGACCTGGCGCGCAGCCGCATGGGCCAGCGTGTTGGAACGGCCGACGACGAAGCTTGCAAAGGTCAGGCGCGGATCGAGCGGCGAGCCGCCCAGCGCGTCATGGCTGGCCGACACCGGCGCGGTCGCAACCGAGCGCAGTTCGGGCGCGGGGCGGCCATCGGTGCGCTCGACACGACGCATCTCGACCGGCGCAACCGCTTCCTTTGCCGGCGCCATCGCACGGATCGCTGAGCGCACGGTGAGGTCGATGCGGTGCACTTCGGGCATCTCGGCCTGCCAGCAGGTGAGCACACGGTCGGCGTAATGCGCCTGGATCCAGCTCTTGAGGAACCGGGTCGGAACCGACAGGTGCACGCTCTCGTCGTGCACGCTCTCCAGATCCATCCGTGCAAACCAGCTCGTGTAAACGTCCTCGCCAACGCTCGTCCGCAAACGTCCCTTCACCCGCGACCAGCGATCCTGTTCCGTGTTCGTCATTGCCTTCGTACTTTTCCAAATCTGAGAGATGATGATGGCGAAAGCGCCGTGCAGGTTCCCTGACACGACGCGACCTCTAGCGGGCGCGGTCTGCTCCGGACAAAGCTCTCCCGTGTGGCGGCCATGCGCCACGCGACAGATCAGCTGTTTGGAGAAGAGGCGCCCCGCGAGGTCAGCGCGTACTCGACGGTCTCTGCGGGTAAGAGCCAACGTCCGAGGAGTTGATTACGGCACCACTGGAGATCTGCACTTCGGCTGTCGTTAGTTCGACTGCAGTGATGATACCGTAAGGCATAAGTCCTCCCCCTCCCGCCGCGACGTATCGCGGCAAGCTGTCAGCTTGCTGGTGTCTTCAAATTCGAACTGCCGCTACCGAACACCGAAATGCCCGGCGCTTCGCCGCCGCGTGTCGTCGTCAACCCGTTCGCTTGCGCCGCGTTCCCGCTGCCGGATTCCGACGGGCGCCCTGGTCTCTCTTGTTCGATCCCCCAAATTGCCGGGGACATCGCCGGAGAAATTTTGACACAGGTCGACCATCCTCATATCGCTATGAGCCGTCAATCCAGCTTCGCTTGGAAAGCGTCGCTAACGCACACACCGCCGCCGATTTGTGCGTCCGCCCTTGGGTCTCAAACCGCGCTGATCTGGAGAGCCGTGGGCGTCGCGAACAAGAAATAAATACACCAAGCGCATTTCCTGACAATCCGTGGATTCGACGGGGATCGCGACTCTTCGCAACTGTTGCGGCGTTGCCGATGCGGAGGTGTGAAAGCAAGTTTTTGAATCACCGCGTAGAATCACGCGTGTCACAAACGATGGTGCAATACCAAAAATTTTTCATAGAAAATTTACATTTGGTCTCGCGCCGGTCATTTTTCCAATCGCTGTCCGGCACTATGTGCATAAGTAATTCGCGAAGCGTGATTTTTCACGATTGCTTTTGCAGGGTAACCCCGCCTCGTTTTTTCGACGCGAGATATCCGCGCGCTATTCCATCTATCTGGCTTAGCGCAGAACAATCTCTGCGCGAGCGCGACGCGTTAAGCATATCTGCCGGTAGAACTACGGACGCGACGAAGCATGACATGCGGTTGCGGCAATGCGAACTTTTATCGGGCTATAAAAACTTCCACGAAAGGAGGCGCGACAAAAACAAAAAGCCCGGCGCGAGCCGGGCTTCGTGACAAATGTGTTTTTCAGTCAGCTCGCGCGGCGAGCTTCGCGAACTCTACTTGGCGAGCTTGGCGATGCTCTGCGTGAGGCGCGACACCTTCCGGCTGGCGAGGTTCTTGTGAATGATGTTGCGCTGCGCTGCCTTCATCAGTTCGGGCTCGGCCTTGCGCATCGCCTTGAGTGCCGCCTCGCGGTCGCCGCTCTTGATCGCTTCCTCGACGGTGCGCACCGCGCCACGCATCTGCGTGCGGCGCGACTTGTTGACGATGGTGCGGCGGGCAATCTTGCGGGTCGCCTTCTTGGCGGAGGTGGTGTTGGCCATGGTTCTCTAACTGTCCTTCGGCGGTGATCGCTCAGTGGTCGGGCTTGCGCGCACCGGCCGGTTCAAATCTCGACTCTGATGTATTTGTCCAAGGTATCGACTTGGGTGTCCTTGAGGCGGCCATGCGAAGAGCGCAAAACTGCTGCCCCCGCATGCGGCACTGTCCAAAGAACAGCGGCGGCAGGATTGCGCCCGCCGCCATCGGCCGGTCTTATAGATGGCGCAGGCAGCACCGTCAACGCTTTAGGGACCGAAAAAGGGCCTGAAATCGGCCTCGGGAGGGCCGGATAAGCCGCTGAAGAGGTTGAATTTCCGGGGAGCGCCCGGTAAGGCCTGACGACGCGTGGGGCGCGACAGGGAGTTTGGGTGACGCATGATCCGCGGCTTTTTCCGTCTGATCGGCCTTTTGCTGCTCGCTGGCAGCTTCATCTTCATGGTCTATGACGGGGCCCGCTACGTCGCCGACCAGAGCCTGCGGTTCACCCAATTCGGCCAGTTCTGGAACGATATCCACCAGTCGAGCCAGCAGGCGTTCCATGCCTGGGTAGATCGCTTTGCGCCCTGGCTCTGGAACGGCGTGATCCGCCTGCTGCTGGAGCAGCCGGTGTTCGCGGTGCTCGGCATTGCCGGCATCCTGCTGATGATCCTGTTCCGGCCACGCAAGCCGCTGATCGGTTACGCGCGCGACTGAGCTGGCGGCGCCCCGGGGTGTAGCATCTCTTCGCCGCAGCCATCAGTAACGGGGCTGCCATCATTCGCGTAACGACATATATAGGTGACAGCCGGCCCGCAGGCCGCAGCCCGCGTCGGCCGATGTCCCGCCTGGAGGTATCCATGTTGTTCATGCGCAAGACCACCGCGTTGCCAAGCGCCGCCGAGGCGCTGCCCGGCCGCGCAACGCCGATCCCGACTGCGACCACCCATTTCGTCAATGGCAGCAAACTGACGCCGCCTTATCCGCCGGGCCTCGAGCAGGCGGTGTTCGGGCTCGGCTGCTTCTGGGGCGCGGAACGCAAGTTCTGGGAACTCGGCGACGGGATCTACACCACCGCGGTTGGCTATGCCGGCGGCCACACGCCGAACCCGACCTATGAGGAAGTCTGCTCGGGACGCACCGGCCACACCGAAGTCGTGCTGGTCGTGTTCGATCCGAAGAAGGTCGCCTACGAGAAGCTGCTGAAGACGTTCTGGGAGAACCACAACCCGACGCAGGGCATGCGCCAGGGCAACGACATCGGCACGCAGTATCGCTCCGCGATCTACACGTTCAGCGACGCGCAGCGCAAAGCCGCCGATGCGTCGCAGGCGACGTATCAGAAGGCGCTTGCCGCCAAAGGGCTCGGTGCAATCACCACGGAGATCGCACCATCGGGCGAGTTCTATTTTGCCGAGGACTACCATCAGCAATACCTCGCCAAGAATCCGGCGGGCTATTGCGGGCTTGGCGGCACCGGCGTGTCGTGCCCGATCGGCGTCGGCGCCACGGCCGCCTGATCGCGTGGCCTTGCGCTCGGTTGCCTTGCGTTCAGTTGCCTTGCGCTAAATCGACGGGGAGGCGGGATTTCCGGCTCTCCCGCCGGGTCGCGCAAACCCTTTATTAACCATAAGTGGTGCAAGACTGGGCTTGTCTCGCCGTTGAGGGATAGGTCCGGTGCCAGTTGCACGCGCGTTACGATTGCCGATCACTGCCGTTGTGGCTGCGCTCGCGCTGTCTGGCTGCATGAGCACGTCCGGTCCCGTTGCGGTCGGCCCGCAAGGTGTCGATACCGTCACCTACGGCCCGGCCTACGCATCTGCTCCGGTCGCCGACGGAGGCGGCGGTGGTGCCATCAGCGCACTGCGTTCCGCCTTTGCCGGCGCTTCCCCTGGTTATGGCTATGCCGCCCCGGTGGTCTATGCCGCCGCACCGGGTGGGCCCGCCGGTTACGACAACTCCTATCATCTCGGCCCGGGCGACAAGCTCCGCGTCGTGGTCTACGGCCAGGAAGGCCTGACCAACTCCTATGCGATCGATGCAGCCGGTGCGATCACCATGCCGCTGATCGGCTCGGTGCCGGCGCGCGGCCGCACGCCGGCCGGGCTCGCCGGAGAAATCTCGGCACGGCTGCGCAACGGTTTCATCCGCGAGCCGTCGGTGGCGGTCGAAATCGAATCCTACCGGCCGTTCTTCATCCTCGGCGAGGTCCAAGCCCCCGGCCAATATCCCTACGTTCCGAACATGACCGTCGAGAGCGCGGTCGCGATCGCCGGCGGCTTCTCGCCACGGGCCAGGCGCGACAGCGTCACGCTGACCCACACCGATGCGTCCGGCTCCGGCCGCTTCGTGGTGCCGCTGGGCACGCCGATGAGCCCCGGCGATACGGTGTTCGTCGGCGAGCGTTGGTTCTAGTTTAGGCAATCTCTCTTCTTTCGTCATTCCGGGGCGCGCGGAGCGCGAGCCCGGAATCCATTTGTCCGCGCGTCTTGCGGTGGAATGGATTCCGGGCCTGCGCCTTGCGGCGCATCCCCAGGTGCGCAATTGCGCACCAGGAATGACGGGATGGAGAGAGCCGCGCTATTTCTGCAAATGCTTCGCGAAGAATTCCATGCTGCGCGGCCAGGCGATGTCGGCGCTCGCCCTGTCGTAGCTGGCGCGCTCGTCGCAATGGAAGCCGTGCTGCGCGCCGGGATAGATGAAGACCTCGACTTCGGGCCGCTTCGACTTGATGGTCTCGACATCGCTCAAGGGAATGCCGGCATCCTTCTCGCCGAAATGCAGCTGTGTCGGCACCGCCGGCTTGTCGTCGGCGAAGCGGATGATGGCGCCGCCGTAATAGCCGATCGCAGCCGAGAGCCCAGACAGCTTGGTGGCGGCCGCATAGGCGATGCTGCCGCCGAGGCAGAAGCCGATGATGCCGACCGGCCCGACCGGTTTCACCGCGTCGATCGCCGCCTGGCTGTCGCGCAGCATCGCGGCAAAGTCCGGATTGGCGACGAACTTGCGCGCCTCGGCGACCTCATCGGGCGAGTAGCCGCTCTGGAAGTTCGGCGTGATGCGGTCGAAGATCGAGGGCGCAATCGCGACATAGCCTTCCCTCGCCAGCCGGTCGCAGACCGAGCGGATGTGGTGGTTGACGCCGAAGATCTCCTGGATCACGACGACAGCGCCCTTCGGTGCACTGGTGGGCTCAGCGCGATAGGCGCCGAGTTCAAAGCCGTCCGAAGCCTTCAGTTTGATGTCTTGTCCCATGGTCCATCCTTGTCGTGTCGCGTTTGGGGGTTGCATGAAGATCGTTGACGAGGGCTAGCGCCACATCCAGTTCTCGCCCCAGTCGCCCTTCCAGCCGGCGAGCCGGCCCTTGCGGAATTGCAGATAGAGACGGTCATGATGCTGGAACAGCCCGCTGCCGCCGATATCGCGGAAGGTCAGGAAGATCTCGTTGCCGGGCCGCCCGCTGACATAGGTGAGGGGCGTGCCGAGCGCGCGCTGCGCGTCGGCGACACCCATGCCGAACGCCAGCGGCGTGTGGTTCGACAGCGTCGCGGTGAAGGTTGGTGTGGCCGGGTCGGCGAACAGCCGTGGCTTCCGGGCGTTCGCGTCCGTTGCGGCCAGCGTCAGCAGCAGAGCGACGACAATCGTCTTCATGAGGCGGCCTTTCCAGGCGCGTTTGCCGCGAGACCGTCGAGGAACGGCAGCACGGCGTCGATGAAGGCTTTCGGCTGGTCGATGTTGACCGCATGGCCGGCGTTCGGGATCACCGCCTTCTGCGCGCCCGGGATCTTTGCCGCCATATAGTCGGAGGCCGCCAGGAACGGGGTGTCGTCGGCGCCGACCACAACCAGCGATGGCACCTTGATCGCGGGCAATGACTCGATCACCCGCGCGTCGCGCTGCGCCAGCATGCCGCGCGCGGCAAGCGCGAGGCCGCGGGCGTTGCGATGCGTGACCGACGCGCGCTCGGCGCTGAGCGACTTCAGCACCTCGAGCCCTTCGCGATCGAAGCGATCGCCGGTGTCGCGGGCGCGCTTGTTCCAGGCCTCGCGGGCGTCGTCCTTCTTGAATCCCGGGCCGGTGTCGATGATCAGCAGCGCACGCACCCGCGCAGGGTGAGCGCGATGAAAGGCGAGCGACATGTAGCCGCCGAGCGAAAGGCCGCCGACAACAGCCGTGTCGGCGCCGGCGGCATCGAGCAGGGCGGCGATGTCGCCGACCGTCAGGGCTTCGCTGTAGGCATCCGGATCGTCGGGGTAGTCGGATTGGCCGTGCCCGCGCATGTCCCACAGGATCAGCTTGTGCCGCTTCGACAGCGCCTCGATCTGGCCCTGCCACATCGCCGACGTCGATGAGTAGCCATGGGTGAGGATCAAAGGCGGACCGCTGCCGTGAATCTCGTAATAGATATCGACGCCGCTACGGTTGAGCTTGGCCATTGACGGGCTCCTTCTGTTGTCGATGTCGGGTCCGGCAGTGCTACCGACCTTGGTAGGAGTGATCGATACGGCATCAATACTGGCATTTCAAAAGCTTCATGCCGTTGCCGCATCGCACAACCGGCAGTTTCCGAGATTTATTCTTTTCGAGCAATTCCAAATTGGATTGCCTCCAGCCGGGAACCGGATCATTGTTTCGGCAACTGTCGCTTACCCGGTGGGCGCCAGCCATGACCCAACAGTGAGTTGCCGCCGTAAGCGGCTTCCTACACCGGAAGGGGAGAGAGATGCCAAATCTCAATATCAACGGACGGAACATGTCCGTCGAGGCGGCCAATGACACGCCGCTGCTTTGGGTCATCCGCGAGCAATTGCAGATGACGGGCACCAAATTCGGTTGCGGCGCCGGTCTCTGTGGCGCCTGTACGGTTCATCTCAACGGTGAAGCGGTGCGGTCATGCCAGACCTCGGTCGCCGACGCCGTCGGCAAGAAGATCACCACCATCGAAGGGCTCTCCGCGAAGGGCGAACATCCCTTGCAGAAGGCCTGGGTCGCCGAGCAGGTGCCGCAATGCGGCTACTGCCAGTCCGGCCAGATCATGCAGGCGGCGGCGCTGCTGTCGAAGAACACCAACCCGACCAAGGAAGAAGTGGTCGCGCATATGGACGGCAATCTCTGCCGTTGCATGACCTATTCACGTATCCAGAAGGCCATCATGCGCGCTGCGTCCGACATGCGCACCGCATCGGCCTCCGGATCCGAGCGGAGGGCCACATGAACAAGCACGTGAAAAACCTCGCTCCCGAGACGACCGACCTCAGCCGCCGTTCCTTCCTGGTCGGCACCGCTGCAACCGGCCTCGTGCTCGGCTATGCCGGCTCCGGCATCGATCAGGCGCTCGCGGCGCCCGCACCCGCCAATTTCGAACCGAGCGTCTGGTACTCGATCGCGCCCGATGGTCTCGTCACCGTGACTTGCGGCAAGGCGGATATGGGCCAGCACGTCGCCTCGACCATGGCGCAGATCGTGGCCGAAGAGCTCGGCGCGAACTGGAAGGACATGCGGGTCCAGCTCGCCTCCAACGATCCGAAGTTCAACGATCCCGTGCTGGGCGCGCAGATCACCGGCGGCAGCTGGTCGACGATGATGAACTTCGACGCCATGAGCCGCGCCGGCGCTGCCGGCCGCATCGCATTGACCGAAGCGGCGGCGGCCTCGATGGGCGTGCCGGCCAGCGAACTGGTGGTGCGCGCGTCGACGATCAGCCATCCGAAGTCGAAGAAGTCGATGTCGTTTGCCGACGTGGTGAAGAGCGGCAAGGCGACCAAGACGTTCACGGCGGACGATCTGAAGGCGATCAAGCTGAAGACGCCGGACCAGTACACCATGATCGGCGTCTCGGTGCCGCAGCTCGACATTCCCCTGAAGGTCAACGGCACGGCCAAGTACGGCATCGACACGATGCTGCCGGGCATGGTCTACGGCGCGCTGGTCACCCCGCCGGTGCGCTACGGCGCGGCCGTGAAGTCGGTGGACGACTCAGCGGCCAAGAAGCTGCCGGGCTTCATCAAGGCCGTCACCCTGGACGACAAGACCATGACCACGACCGGCTGGGTCGTCGCCGTCGCCAACACCTATGCCCAGGCGAAGAAGGCGGCCGAGGCGCTCAAGATCAGCTATGATGGCGGGCCGAACGCCAAGGCGTCGAGCGAAGCGCTGCTCGCCGAAGCCAAGCGGCTGCAGGGGCTGAGCGACTCCGGCCAATTCTTCGTCAAGGACGGCGATCCGGATGCGGCCTTCGGCACGGCGGCCAAGGTGCTGGAGGCGGAATACACCACCAACATCAACATCCACGCGCCGATGGAGCCGATGAACGCCACCGCGGAGTTCAAGGGCGACATCCTGCACATCTATTCCGGCAACCAGTTCGCGACGCGCTCCGGTGCGATCGCGGCCGGCGCGGCCGGGATCGATCCCAAGTTCGTGGTGATGCACCAGACGTGGCTGGGTGGCGGCTTCGGCCGGCGTCTCGACGCCGACATGATGGTGCCCGCGGTGCAGGCGGCGAAGGCCGTCGGCAAGCCGGTCAAGGTCATCTACTCGCGCGAGAACGACATGACGATGGATTTCTCGCGTCCCTTGACCTTCCAGAAGGTGAAGGCCGGCGTGGACGGCGACGGCAAGCTCGTCGCATTGAGCCACGACGTCGTCTCCGCCTGGCCGACCCAGCGTTGGGGAATCCCCGACTTCCTGTCGCCTTCGGTCGACAAGAAGGGACCGCTCGACGCGTTCACCGTCAACGGAGCGGACTTCTTCTACACCGTACCCAACCACTATGTGCGGGCGATCAAGAACGAGATGGCGCACAACGCCACCCCGTCGGGTCAGCTCCGCTCGGTGGCGCCGGGCTGGACGTTCTGGGCGGTCGAAAGCATGGTCGATGAGATCGCGCATGCGACCGGCAAGGACCCGGCCCTGCTTCGTGTCGAGCTGCTCGACGGCAAGGGCAAGAACGACGGCGGCGCGCAGCGTCTCCGCAATACCTTGCTCGCGGCGATGGGTCTCGCCGGTTACGGCACCAAGAAGCTGCCAAAGGGCGAAGGTATGGGCGTGGCCTGCGTGTCGTCGCAGGAGCGCGCCACCGCAAGCTGGACCGCCTGCGTCGCCCATGTCGCGGTCGCTCCGTCGGGCGAGGTGACGGTGAAGAAGCTGACGGTTGCGACCGATGTCGGTACGCAAGTGAATCCCGATGGCATCCGGGCCCAGGTCGAGGGCGCGGCGCTGTGGGGCATGTCACTGGCACTGTTCGAGAAGGCGACGTTGAAGGACGGCGGCATCGAGCAGACCAACTTCGACAGCTACACGCCGCTTCGGATGAGCCAGCTGCCGGAAGTCGCGGTCAGCGTCATCGCCAACGGCGAGAAGGCCACCGGCGTCGGCGAGCCCGCGGTGACGGTGGTGGCGCCGGCGATCGGCAACGCCGTCTTCAACGCGGTCGGCGCCCGCGTCCGCGGCCTGCCGATCACGGCGGAGGCCGTCAAGGCGGCGATGAAGGCGTAACGTCCTGAACGATCGAACCGATGAAAACGCCGGAGAGCACCGCTCTCCGGCGTTTTTCATTCGTGATCACCGGGGTGAATTGTCGGCGAACTTCGCGAAGAACGAGTTATAGACCTGCGGATCGGTCACCACGCGGGTCTTCGAGTCGCCCTTGCTGTCCCAGATCGTCGTGATGAATTCGGCGTGTACGGCAGTGACGCCCGACACCGCATGCACGGTCACCAGCGCGCGCGTCGTCTCGTGGTCGGGCTTGCCCTTCAGCATCGGCAATTTGGCGTTGATCACCGCTTGCAGCATCTGGTGGCCACGGTCGGCGATCTTGTGATTCTTCTCGCCCTGCACCAGTGCGCCGGAGCTGTCGATTGACACCTGCTCGAACTGGTTTGCCTTCAGCGAGGCTTCCGCGGCCTTCAAAGCATCGTTGATGGTGATGCCGACCTTGCGGTTTTGCAGCGATACCAACGCCGCCTTGTCGCTCTCCGACAGGTCGCTGGTGACCTGCTTAGACGAGCACTTGCCGATCAACGTCACCGAACACTCTCCCGTGACGCGATCGGATGGGTCGTGCGCACAGGAGGCCACGCAGAGTCCGGTCAGGAGGGTGGCAAGGTTGCGTGCCAGGCCGGCGCGCTTGGGGGCATGCATCACAAAGGTCCATGAGGGACGCGCGCCTGCGATGGCGCGGCCAATCCGCAGCGCCGCAGCCACATCGTGGCCGGTGTTCGGATCGATCGCGCCCCGGCAGGTCGGCGGCGAGGGGCAAGTGAGTTGTGAAACTCCTAGCGCAACGCAGCACATCCATCTAATGGATACTTTGTATATCCGGGTATTGATCAGATGAATTTGCGTTCAATCGACCTCAATCTGCTGGTGGTGTTGCAGGCGTTGCTCGCGGAACGCCACGTCAGCAAGGCGGCCAAACGTGTCGGCCTCTCGCAGCCGGCGCTCAGCAATGCGCTCGAGCGATTGCGCGTGTTGTTCGACGATCCGATCCTGATCCGGCATGGCAATCGCTTCATGCCGTCGCCAAAGGCCGAGCGCCTGGCCGGTCCATTGAACGACGTGCTGGCCGGGGTCGAAGCCGTGGTCGGGCTGACCCCGCAGCCGCTGTCCGAGGTTCGCCAGACCGTCACGTTGACATCGGGCGATTATGCGCTGGCAGGATTGCTGCCGGATCTGTGGCGATGGGTTCAGGCGAGGGCGCCGTATCTGTCGGTCCACGCCAAGCCGTGGCCGGGCCCGGACGCTGCGGTGCGCATGGTGGTCGAAGGCACCTGTGATCTCATGGTGGCACCGCTCGAGCCGCTGCCCGCCAAGCTGCACGCGCTGAAACTCAGCCGCTCGGACTTCGTCGGCATCGCCAGACCCGGTCATTCGATCCTCAAGCGGCCGTCGCGCGAACGCTTCATGGCGCAACGCCACGTTGTGGTGTCCTCCGACGGACTGTTTCCGAACCGGATCGATCTCGCCTTGCGCCGTCAGGGGGTCACGCGCGACATCGGCCTGGTGGTGCCGAGCCACATGCTGGTGGCCGGCCTCGTCGCCAACAGCGATCTGCTCGGGATCGTTCCCGATGGGCTGGTGGAGCGTCGCGCCGACGTTGCAAAGTTCAAGCTTCCGTTCGATCTGCCCGGCTTCGACGCGGGCGTCGTCTGGCACGAGCGCAGCGAGCGCGACGTCGGCATCAGCGGTCTCCGCGATGGCATCAAGGAACTTGTGGAGATGGCGATCACTGCCGGCTATCTCAGACCCTGCGACTGAGCGCGCCGACGCGGGTATCAACGTCGTCTTGGGCCACCCAAAAACCGATAATTGGCTGTGCGAGCCGCCTCGGCGCGTCGGTCCAGCCAGCCTGATTTTGCTGGCAGATGTTGCGGTCGCTCAAATTGTAGCCATTGCGCTTAACCGCCGTTCAGCATCCCCATTAAGCCGGAGGGAACGCATCGTCAGCTAGCGTCCGGCGTCGGTCGTTACCGCGACGGGGATGTCATGACTGCCTTAGCCAATAACCAGACTTCGAAGCGCCGCCTCTTGCTGGCGTCAGATCGAAGCGATCAAAGCAACGAACTCGCCAGCATCCTGCGCGCGGTGGGCGAGGTCGACACCGTTCTGACGTCGGATATTCCCGAGCGGCCGGCCCACGATCTCTCCGGCATCGTCGTCGACATCAACCTGCGCTCGCCGGAAGCCGTGCAGTTGGTGCGCACCAAGCTGCAGGGCGACGCCTATCGCGAGATGCCGCGGCTGTTCGTGCTGGCGGATGCGCTGCACCACGCCTCGATGCAGGCCTGGGCGCTCGGCGCCACCGACACGATCTCGCGGCCATTCGATGCGCGCGGCCTCCTGCAGCGCATCCGCGCTGCATTTCCCGACGACAGCGGCTATGACGAGACCGACCGTGGCAAGGCGCTGAACCGCGGCGTCGAGGCCGCGCATGCCGTGATGGTGAAGATGTTCGAGCGGATGCGCGCCGGCGAGCCGCTCAAGTTCGAGGACATCGTTGCCGCCGAAAACAAGATCCTCAAGGCGATCAAGCACAACTCGCTGCGCGAATGGCTGACCACGGTCGGCTGTCATCACCAGGAGACCTATCGCCACTGCCTGTTCGTGACCGGCTTTGCGGTCGCGTTTTCGCAGCATCTCGGCATGCGCGACGACGACCAGCGTCGGCTCGCGCGCGCGGCGCTGTTGCACGATGTCGGCAAGGCCTTCGTTCCGGTCGCCCTGCTCGACAAGCCCGGCGCACTGACGGTCGAGGAAATGGCCGAGATGCGCGAGCATCCGCGCCGCGGCTACGAGGCGTTGTCGGCGCAGGGCGGCTTCCCGCCGGAAATGCTCGACGTGATCCTGCACCATCACGAATTCCTCGACGGCACCGGCTATCCAAACGGTCTCAGCGGCAACCAGATCAGCGACATCGTCCGCGTCACCACGATCGTCGACGTCTATGCCGCCCTGGTCGAGAAGCGGGCCTACCGGCTGCAATTCACCCACGCCAAGGCGTTCTCCATGATGGAGGAGATGGGCGGCAAGCTCGACCAGCAATTGCTGCAGGCGTTCCGCCCGGTGGCGTTCGGGCATTATTGAGGACTTCCTCCCCGCCGTCATTGCGCCGGCACGCCCCGCAATCGCGTGTGCGGCGGGGTTTGTAGCCAATCAACGCAAGTCCTTTGTCCTTAACCCTGCCTAGATTTCGGCGATCATCGGCACGACCCGATGCTGGGACAGGTGAGGACGAACATGGACACGGCAACGACCGGGGATATCAACATCCCCGCCGACATCGCGGCAACCCTCGTCGATCCCGTCGCCTATGCCGACGATCGCATCCACGACAGCTATCGCTGGCTGCGCGCCAACAATCCGCTCGGGATCGCGCAACCGGAGAAGTTCGATCCGTTCTGGGTGGTGACCAAGCACGCGCATATCCAGGCGATCAGCCGGCAGAACGACCTGTTCCACAATGCCGACCGGCCGACCACGCTGACCAACCGGGCGCTCGAGGAGCGCGTCCGCAAGATCACCGGCAGCCCCAATCTGGTGCGCTCGCTGGTACAGATGGACGCGCCGGACCATCCGAAATACCGCGCGCTGACGCAGGGCTGGTTCATGCCGAATAATCTCGGCAAGTTCGAGGGCCGCGTCCGCGAGATCGCGCGCGCAACCGTGCGGCGCATGCTCGACCGCGGCGGCGCCTGCGATTTCGTCGACGACGTCGCGCTCGGCTATCCGCTGCACGTCATCATGGAGATCCTCGGCGTGCCCGAGGCGGACGAGCCGCGCATGCTCAAGCTGACGCAGGAGCTGTTCGGCCCGCAGGATCCCGACACGGCGCGCGTCCGAGACGCGCTGAGCGCGGAGCAGGTCTCGGTGATGCTGCAGGCGATCATCGCCGACTTCTCCGCGTATTTCCGCAAGATCACCGAGGATCGTCGGCAGAACCCGCGGGACGATCTCGCCACCGTCATTGCGAATGCGAAGATCGGCGGCGACTATATGCCGGAGCACGATCAGACCAGCTATTACATGATCGTTGCGACCGCGGGCCACGACACCACCTCATCCTCGACCGCAGGCGCGATCTGGGCGCTGGCCAGGGATCCCGTGGAATTCGCCAAGGTGAAGGCCAATCCGGACTTGATCCCGGGCCTGGTCGACGAGGCGATCCGCTGGATGACGCCGGTCAAGCATTTCATGCGCTCGGCCACCGCCGATACCGAGCTCGGCGGCCGCAAGATCGCCAAGGGCGACTGGCTGATGCTGTGCTACGCCTCGGGCAATCGCGACGAGGAGGTGTTCGAGGAGCCCGATCGCTTCCGCAGCGACCGCAAGCCCAACCGCCACGTCGCGTTCGGCTACGGCGCGCATCTATGCCTCGGCCAGTATCTCGCCAAGCTCGAGATGCGCATCCTGTTCGAGGAGCTGCTGCCGCACCTGAAGTCGCTGTCGCTCGACGGCGAGGTGAAGATGACGCAGGCCTATTTTGTCAACGGTCCGAAAAAGCTGCCGATCAGGTTCGAGGTGAATTGACGTCTCACCGTCATTGCGAGCGAAGCGAAGCAATCCATACGTTCATATGCGCGGAGAGACGGATTGCTTCGTCGCTTCGCTCCTCGCAATGACGGGGCGGGCTCTTATTCCAGCATCTTCCGCAGCTCGGCCTTCGCGACCTTCTCCAGCGTCGAGCGGGGCATCTCGTCGACGAAGCGGATCTCGCGCGGCACCTTGAAATCGGCGAGGCCTGCGCGGCAGGCGGTCATGACCTTGTCGTGCAGGTCGGCAGGCAAGGCGGCGATGCCGGTTTGCGGGATGATGAAGACAACCGGCACCTCGTCCAGCATCGGATGCTTCTTCGCCACCACGGCGGCCTCGCGCACGCCCGGTACCACTGCGATCACCTGCTCGATCTCGGAGGCCGCGACGTTCTCGCCGCCGACCTTCAGCATATCCTTGGAGCGGTCGCCGAACTTGATGTAGCCGCGCTCCAGCATCGTGACGCGATCGCCTGTGATGAAATAGCCATGCTCGTCAAAACTCTCGCGCGTCGCCTTCTCATTGTGCAGATACTCGGCGAACAGTGACAGGCCGGGAATGCCCTTGATCAGGAGATTGCCGGTCTCGCCGACGCCGGTCGCGGTGCCGTCATCATTGGTGATGCGGATTTCGTATTCCGGCGCGGCGCGGCCGATCGACATCGGCGGGTTCGGCTGGTCGACCTCGCCGATGATGCCGTGGGTGATGGTCTCGGTCATGCCCCACCAGCCGATGATCTTGATGCCGAATACGGCGAATGGCGGCGGCTCGTTCACGGCGGTGCCCCAGAGCCGGAACTTGTGATGCTTCGGCACCTCGTGCTCCAGCAGCGCCTTCATGCAGAACGGGATCGTCGAGGTCCAGGTCGAGCCGTGCTCGAGCGCCACCGGCCAGAACCGGCTCGCCGAGAAGCGTGGCTGGATCACGCAGGTCGCGCCGACCCACAGGCTCGCCAGCATCGAATAGGCCAGCGCGTTGGTGTGGAACAGCGGCAGATAGGTCTGGTGCACGTCGAAGCCATGCAGATCCTGGTGCGCAGCATTGATCTTGGCGCCCCACAGCGCGTTGGCATGCGTCCACAGCACCGCCTTCGGACGCGACGTGGTCCCGGAGGTGTACTGCACGCTGCACGGTGCCAGCGGATCGATCAGGCGCTTCGGCCGGTCGGCGCTGTCGGCGAACAGCGCGTCAAAACTGTCGCCTCGGGCGGGCGCCTGAGACGGCGCCTGCCCGGCATCGTGCGAGATCACGGCGATCCAGCGAAGCCCCTTACAGTTGGCTGATATCAGTTCGGCATAGGCCGGCTGGGTGATCGCGGCGACCGCGCCGCAATGGCCGGCGAAATATTCGATCTCGGCGGCAGCCGAGCGGGTGTTGGTGGTGACGGCGATCGCGCCGAGCTCGACACAGGCGAACCACGACATGATCGCCTCGACGCAATTGTCGAGATGGATCAGGACATAGTCGCCTTGCTTGATGCCGCGTTTGGCGAGGCCCGCCGCCAGCGCGCCGACGCGCTCATGGAATTCGCCGTAGTTCCAGCGCCGCGCCGGCGCGTCGAACGGAGCCCAGATCAGGAACGGATGATCGCGGCGCACCTCGGCGCGCATCCTGAGCAGCCATGGCACGTCGAGCCCCGCAAACGGACCTACGACACCCGGGACTGCACTTGAACTGGCCATACGTCCTCCCGCGCAGCCTTGCCGGCCGCCATTGATCTTGGTTGGGAGCAGTTCTGCCATCGGCGTGCGCCAAGCGCAAATCGGAAGCGCAGCGCTGGAGCAATCTGTTCCGCGGCGCGGAAGGCCTGATTGCCTTGTGGGCCTGTCATCGGTCGCGCATCCGCGCGAGCCGTCGCGCGCAACGAAAACGACTACGTCGTGCCGTCCTCGTACGACGAAATCTCGATCAGGCTGCCGTCGGGATCTCGGCAGTACACCGAGCGCAGCGTGCCGCGTGCGCCCTGCTTGGCCACCGGGCCTTCCTCGATCTTCACGCCATTGGCCTTCAGATGCGCCACCACCTCGTCGGGCGTGCTCGAGGTGAGGAAGCAGAGGTCGTCGCTGCCGGCCGCTTCATGATCGGCGGTGAACCAATCCACCTTGTCGGCATCGCACGGCCGCACATTGATCTTCTGGTTGCCGAACACCAGCGAGGTGCGCGGTGTCTTGCCCTTGCCGGGGTCGAACACCTTCACCTCCATGCCGAGGATCCTGCTGTACCAGGCAACCGAGCGCACGACATCGGTGACGTTGATCACGAGATGGTCGAGCCCATTCACCTTGACGGACATGATCGATCCTTTTGGTCCAGCGCATTTGCAGCTTAGTCTTTCGTCGCGGTCAGTGTCGCACGTGTCGCACTGGTCGCATCTGACATTGTTTGTTAGAACCGCGCCGCACGCAACGCAACAGAAACGGGCAGGGGGCCAAACCCTGCTGGATCGGGAGAGACTTCATGATTTCACGCCGCACTGCGCTGGGCCTGATCGGGTCGGGAATTTCGACATTCGCGATCGGCCGCGCATCCGCAGCCGACTATCCGGCGCGGCCGGTGCGCTGGATCGTGGGCTATCCGCCGGGCGGCGCCACCGACATCATCGCGCGCCTGATCGGGCAGCGGCTGTCGGAAAAGCTCGGGCAGCAGTTCGTGATCGAGAACAAGCCGGGCGCCGGCAACAATATCGGCACCGAGGCTGCGATCAACGCCGAGCCGGATGGTTACACCGTGCTGCTGGTCAATCCGGCGAACTACATCAACGCCTCGCTGTACGCCAATCTGAAGTTCAACTTCGTGCGCGACGTTGCGCCGGTTGCGTCCTTCAACCGCGTGCCGAACGTGATGACGGTGAACAAGGACGTGCCGGCGAAGAACGTCGCCGAGTTCATCGAATATGTGAAGTCCAATCCCGGCAAGGTGAACATGGCCTCGTCCGGCAACGGCACCTCGGTGCATCTGTCCGGCGAGATGTTCATGTCGATGACCGGCTGCAAGATGCAGCACGTGCCGTATCGCGGCGCGGCGCCCGCGATCACCGACATGCTCGGCGGCCAGGTGCAGGTGATCTTCGACAACATGCCCTCGATCATCCAGCACATCCGCTCCGGCTCGCTGCGCGCGCTCGGCGTGACGACGACGGATCGCTCCTCGCAATTGCCCGACGTGCCGGCGATCGCCGAGACCGTGAAGGGCTATGAGGCGAGCGCGCTGTTCGGCATGGGGGCGCCGAAGAACACGCCGAAGGAATTGATCGCCAAGCTCAACGCCGAGATCAACGCCGTTCTCGCCGAGCCCGACATGAGGAAGCGTCTGGTCGAACTCGGCGGCGACTCGCTGATCCAGACCCCGGAGGCGTTCGACAACGACATCAAGGCCGAGACCGACAAGTGGAAGAAGGTGGTCGAGTTCGCCGGCCTCAAGGTCGAGTAGGCCTCGGACGTTCAACGTTGCCGGTCCGCGCGGCGATGGCTGTCCTGCAAGGCAAATTGCGGGACCTTGACGCGGAATAAAATGACCTTCAGGAACCTTACCCAGGATGCCGCGCTTGAACTGCGGCATCTCAAGGAGGCGGATCATGCGCACATCGCAAATGGCAATGCTTGTCCTGGGAGCGATGACGCTTGCCGGCACGGCGAGCGTCACACCCGCTTCCGCCGATCCTTATGATTATCCGTGGTGTGCGCAGGGGCCGAGCCTGGGCTATCCGGGCGAATGCGCCTATCGAACCTACGAGCAGTGCCTCGCGAGCGTGTCGGGCCGCTATCTCGCTTGCGGAGAAAATCCGCGCTTTCTGTTCAGCGAGCCCCCGCCGCCGCCGCGCCGCCATCAGCGCCGGCATCGGACGGTCTACCCCGACTAGCAGACTTCCGGCCGGCGCCGCGCACCTATCCGTCGTCGCGCGATCGTGAAGACGCGCGCTTGACGCCGCGCCGTTTGCGCTTATACTAAACCATATGGTTAAGTATCAGGACGAAACGCTGGACCGCACCTTTGCGGCGCTTTCCGATCCCACCCGCCGCGTGCTGCTGGCGCGGCTCGGCGAGCAGGAAAGCCTGTCGGTGAGCGAGCTGGCGCAGCCATTCGCGATGTCGTTGCCGGCGATCATGAAGCATCTCGACGTGCTCACGGATGCCGGTCTGGTCGCGCGCGAAAAGACCGGCCGCACGGTGGCGTGCCGGCTCACCGCGCGGCCGATGGAGCAAGCGATGAACTGGCTCAATCGGTATGCGCAATTCTGGTCCGACAATCTCGACCGCCTTGCCGCTTTTGTGGAGGAAAACCCGTGGCAGCCAACAAATCCGCAGTCGCAGCCGACGCCGGCCTTACCGCGCGTCCCAGCCTCACCCTCACGCGGCGCCTCCGCGCCCGGCCGGAGAAAGTCTACGCCGCGTGGACCGAGCCGGAAAACCTAGTGCAATGGTTCGGTCCGGGCCAGGTCAAGCCCGGTACGACACAGGCCGAGCTCGATGTCCGCGTCGGCGGCCGCTACCGGATCAAGTTCACCGGGACCAACGGTGAATATCACGAGGTCGGCGGCATCTATCGCGAGGTGGTGCCGAACGAGAGGCTGGTGTTCAGCTGGGCCTGGCATTCGACGCCGGAGCGCGTCTCCGAGGTGACGGTGTCGATCAGGCCCGACGGCGGCGGCACCTTGCTCACCTTCCATCACGCGCAGTTCGTCGATGAGGCCGCGCGCGACAACCACCAGCGCGGCTGGACCGAATTCCTCGGCAATCTCCAACATTACGTCGACGCCTGAAGCGCAAAAGAGCATCGCATGTCCCAGCACAAGATCGTCTCGCGCGAAGAATGGACCGCGGCCCGCAAGGCGCTGATGATCAGCGAGAAGGAACTGACGCAAGCCCGCGAAGCGGTGAGCCGGCAACGCCGCGAGCTGCCGTGGGTCAAGGTCGACAAGGACTATGTGTTCGATGGGCCCGGCGGCAAGGTGACGCTCGGTGATCTCTTCAAGGGCAGGCCGCAGCTCGTGGTGCAGCACGTGATGTTCGCGCCGGAGTGGGACGCGGCCTGCAAGAGCTGCTCGTTCTGGGTCGACGGCTTCGAGCGCATGGTTCCGCACCTTGCCGCGCGCGACACCACGATGGTCGCGATCTCGCGCGCGCCGCTGGCCAAGCTCGAGGCCTTCAAGCAGCGGATGGGGTGGACCTTCGACTGGGTGTCCTCCGGAGAGAATGACTTCAACTACGATTATGGTGTGTCGTTCACACAAGGGCAGATCGATGCGGGCGACGCCAAATACAATTATGGAACGACCCCGCTCTATGGGCCTGAGCTGCCCGGCATCAGCGTGTTCTATCGAGACGAGGCGGGAAGTGTGTTCCACACCTACTCGACGTTCGCGCGCGGCCTCGACATGATGAATGCCGCCTATCACTATCTCGACTTGACGCCGCTCGGCCGCCATGAAGAAGGACTGCCCTATCCGATGGACTGGGTGCGGCTACGTGACCAGTATCAACCGGAGCCCGTTCAGGCATCCTGCTGCTGTCACTCCTGATCGTGGTTGCGAGTCAACGGGTCGCGCGAATGCGCGCCCAATGACGGGCTCCGCGAAGCAATCCATCGCGCCGCAAGTGCAGGTACGGATTGCTTCATCGCTTCGCTTCTCGCGATGACGACGCAATAACGACAAGGAAACGCCCATGCTTTACGTCGATGGCTTCGTCGTCGCAGTGCCGAAGAAGAAGCTCAAGGCCTATGCGAAGCTCTCGAAAATGGCCGGCAAGGTCTGGCGCGAACATGGCGCGCTGGATTATCGCGAGTGGGTTGCCGACGACGTCAAGCCGGGCAAGCTGACATCGTTTCCGCAGAGCGTGAAGCTGAAGGCCGGCGAAACCGTCGTGTTTGCCTGGATCACCTACAAGTCGCGCGCCCAGCGCGATCGGATCAATGCCAAGGTGATGGCCGATCCGCGCTTCGCGTCGATGGATCCGAAAACGGCGCCGTTCAATGTGCAGCGTATGATCTACGGCGGCTTTGCTAGCCTGGTGAAGGTCTGAGGCGGCACGGTTTCGCTGCAATCCGCGCAGTAACCACCCGTTAAACATCATGCGGCGCGGACGGCCGGTGCCGCTTGCGTTTACTTGGTGATCCCGTATACTTTGCATTACAAAGTTCGGGCGAATCATGCGCGACCTCGACAAGGCCTTGGCCGACATTCTTGCGATCCGCAGCCAGATTGCGGCGGGGACCGCATTCCGCGGCTACGGTCCGGCAACGGTGGCTGTCACCAGCGGCATCGCGCTGGTCACGGCGCTCGCCCAATATCTCTGGCTCGATGATCCCACCGGTCATCCGATCGCCTTCCTTGCCGGCTGGGCGGCGGCCGCGCTGCTGTCCGCGGTGCTGATCTGGATCGAGATGCAGGCACGCTCGCGGCGGCATCATTCCGGCCTTGCCGACGCCATGGTCCAGCAGGCGATCGAGCAGTTCGTTCCCGCCGTCATCGCCGGCGTCTTGCTCGCGGTGCTGCAATGGAAATTCGCGCCGGAGACGCTGTGGATGCTGCCCGGCCTGTGGCAGGTGCTGGTCAGCCTCGCCGTGTTCGCCTCGGTTCGCCTGTTGCCGCGCACGATCGCGCTCGGAGGCGCCTGGTATTTCCTGTCGGGCTTCACGGTGCTGTTGATCGCAAGCCAGAGCCACGCGCTGTCGCCCTGGACCATGGGACTGCCATTCGCGATCGGCCAGTTGCTGCTCGCAGCGCTGTTGTATTTCGCTTCCGGAGGCCATGATGCCGAAGACTGACGTGACCACCGCGCCATTTGCCTATGATGGCCTCGACCGCGTCATCCACGAGAAGGCGCGGCTCGGTCTATTGACCTCGTTGATGGCGCATCCCAAGGGGCTCGCCTTCGCCGACCTCAAGCAGCTCTGCGGTCTGACCGACGGCAATCTCAGCCGGCATCTTCAGGTGCTGCAGGAGGCCGGCCTCGTCGATGTCATCAAGGGTTATGAAGGCAATCGTCCGCATACCAGCTGCCGTCTGACCAAGAGCGGCCGCCGCCGTTTCCTCGATTATCTCGCCGTGCTCGAGCAGTTGGTGCGCGACGCGGCCAAAGCCGCCGGCAAGGACGAAGGCGCATCTGGCCGCCTCGGTATCCAGCCGATTTGATCATCCCTTTTTTGCCCGGAGACTTTGTGATGCAAAGCAACGTTGCGCTCAAGCCGGACGCCGTCGCCCGGCTCCATGTCGGCATCATCATGGACGGCAACGGCCGCTGGGCGACGCGGCGCGGCCTGTCGCGCCTGCGTGGACATGAAGCGGGCGTCGAGGCGATCCGCCGCATCGTCGAGGCCGCGCCCGACCAGGGCGTCGGCACGCTGACGCTGTACGCATTCTCGAGCGACAATTGGCGTCGTCCGAAAGCCGAAGTCGCGGCGCTGATGGGGCTGTTGCGGTTCTATCTCGCCAACGAGATCGCAGCCCTGGTGCGCAACGGTGTCCGCCTCACCGTGATCGGCCGCCGCGACCGGCTGCCCGACGGCATCGCCGCCGCGATCACGCGCGCGGAGGCCGAGACCCATGGCGGCACCACGCTGCATCTGCGTATCGCGATCGATTACTCGGCGCGCGACGCGATCCTGAACGCCGCCGCGCGCGCGGCCGGCGCCGGTCCGTTGAGCCGTGAGGCCTTCGCCGACCTGATCACCGGCGAAGCCGGCCTCCGCGATGTCGACCTGATCATCCGCACCTCGGGCGAGAAGCGGCTGTCGGACTTCCTGCTCTGGGAAGGCGCCTATGCCGAACTGCATTTCACCGAGCGGATGTGGCCCGAATTCGAGGCCGATGATCTCGCCGACGCGCTCGCCTCCTTCCACCGCCGCGAGCGCCGCTTCGGCGGGCTGACCGCGATCGCGCCGGCGGAGGTGGCAAGCCTCTAACTCATCGCGCTTTAGCGCGGCGGACCGCGCCTTCGATTCTCTTCAAGCCCGGCCGGGGGGTTGGGCTCTCCTTTCACAAGATGCGGGGACGAACGATCACGCCAACCAAAGCGGGAGCGATCATCCATGCGCATTCTTCTCATCAACGTGCCGCACCCGGCGATCGGCAGCCGGATCCCCGACGACCATCTGCCGCCGCTCGGCCTGCTGTCGATCGGCGGTCCGTTGATCGACGACGGCCACCACGTTCGTCTTCTCGATGCCGAGTTCGGCCCGATGCCGGTCACAGCCATCGTGGCCGAGGCGTCGCGATTCTCGCCCGATGCGGTCTTGTTCGGCCATTCCGGCTCCACCTCGGGCCATCCCGTCATCACCGAGGTGGCGCAGGCCATCGTCAAGGCCCTGCCGAATGTGCGGATCGTGTATGGCGGGGTGTTTCCGACCTATCACTGGCGCGAGATCTTGCGCGAAGAGCGCTACGTCACTGCGATCGTGCGCGGTGAGGGGGAGGAGACGGCGCGCCGCCTGATGCGGGCCCTGGAGACCGGCGGCGATCTCCGCACCATCAACGGCATCGCCTTCCGCGATGATTACGGGCCGCGCGTCACGCCGCCCGCGCCTGTCATCCGCGATCTCGATGCCTATCGCATCGGCTGGGAATTGATCGATCACGCCCGCTACAGCTATTGGGGAGGTTTGCGCGCCGTCGTCGTGCAGTTCTCGCGCGGCTGTCCGCATCTCTGCAATTACTGCGGCCAGCGCGGTTTCTGGACGCGATGGCGGCACCGTGATCCCGTGCGCTTTGCCGGCGAGTTGGCACGGCTGCACCGCGAGCACGGCGTCAAGGTGATCAATTTCGCCGACGAGAATCCGACCGTCTCGAAGAAGGCCTGGCGGACGTTCCTCGAAGCGCTGATCGCGGAGAATGTCGATCTGATCCTGGTCGGCTCGACCCGCGCCGACGATATCGTCCGCGATGCCGATATCCTGCATCTCTACAAGAGAGCGGGTTGGCAGCGCTTCCTGCTCGGCATGGAGAACACCGACGAGAAGACGCTGCAGCTGATTCGCAAGGGCACCACCACCACGACCGATCGCGAGGCTATCCGCCTGATGCGCCGGTACGGCATCCTGTCGATGGCGACCTGGGTGGTCGGTTTCGAGGAGGAGACCGATCGCGATCACTGGCGCGGCCTGCGGCAGCTTCTGTCCTACGATCCCGATCAGATCCAGATGCTCTACGTCACGCCGCATCGCTGGACGCCCTATTTCCGTCTCGCGGCAGAACGACGTGTGATCCAGACCGATCGCCGCCGATGGGACTACAAGCATCAGGTGCTCGCGACCCGACACATGCCGCCGTGGCGGGTGCTGCTCTGGTTCAAATTTACCGAGATGGTGCTGCAATGCCGACCCAAGGCCTTGCTGCGCGTGCTGTTGCATCGCGACGCCGGGCTTCGTCACGCCATGCGCTGGTACACGCAGATGGGGCGTCGGGTCTGGCCGCACGAAATTCTCGGCTTCCTGCGCGACACCAGGTTGACGCACGGGCCGACGGTGCGGGAATTCTGGGGCTCGCCGCAGGATGGCGAAGAGGAATCGATGTCGTCGCACCGGCCCGAGCGCAGCGTCGGCACGTCGCGCGTTGCGTAAATCGATACCGTCATGCGCGGTTCTGGATAACTGGCGCTGATGACTGGACGTCGGAGTCATCAGCGCGATAATTTCCAGATCGGCTGCGCAGAACAAAAAGAACCGTGGCGGTCGAGGCGTTGAGTTGAGCATACAGGTTGCGATTCTAAAAATATTGGCCAGTCACGTCAGCGGCAGAGCCACCATCGATTCGCTCAAGCACGACCTCGCCATTCTCTCTTCGAGCGGCGACGATTGGCATGCGCGGATCAAACGTCTGGCATCTCGGGTTCCCGAGCTCGACATCTTCAGCAACGGTTATGTGCTGCGTGATGCCGAAGGCTGGGAGATCACACCGGATGGACGTGCGTTTCTGCGCGCGCTGGAAGCCGTTACGCAAGACAACCTGCCGCCCGCCCCGTCGGCCGGGACCGCAGTCCGTGCCGCGGGCACGCTGATCGTGGTCGGTCGCCGCTTCCGGAACAGTACGCGGCCGCAACGTGATGCGGAGCCGAGCACGTCAGTGCGCCGCCGGCCGTCCCGCGAGCCGCGTTGAACCTCGCAGCGTCGCCGGCGACCTACCTTCGGGACGTGGTTCTGGAGGTCGCAAATGACTGCATTGGCTCAATCGATCGCTCGGGTATTTCCGGCCAATTCGCTTCGGAGCAGCATCGCCCGGCATGTCCTGCTGCTCGGCTTTGCGGCCCTGTTCGTCGCGGTGCTCAGGGCAAGCTATGGCCTCGATCTCAGTGCGGGGTTCTTCTGATTTTTCCGGCAGCAAGTCATATTGGGTTAACCGGACCGGGATAGCTAAGCGCACGCTTTCCTTGCATCTCGAACCTGGGCCGACCTTCCATGGACAAGCCGATGCGCTGCCAGTGCGGCAGGACGCGAACCATTGTGCTCGACAAGCATTTCCGCACCGCGTTGCTGTGCCTCAAATGCGATGAGACACAGCTGCCCGCGCTGGCACGGCCGGAGCAACGGGTGTTGACCACGCGATAGCCGGTCGTCTTCGGCGCCGAAACCCGCTAGGTTCCGTCTGACGAAACGGTCCAAAGCGAAACCCGATGCCGCATCCTGCCGATACCACCGCCCTCAGCCCAGCGGGCGTCACCCTTGCCGATATACGCCGTGCCGCCGATACCATCCGGGGCTCGGTGATGGTCACCGCGTGCAACGAAAGCCGCACGCTGGGCGACATCTGCGGTTGCCGCCTGTTCCTCAAATTCGAGAACTTGCAATTCACCGCGACCTTCAAGGAGCGCGGCGCGCTGAACAGGCTGCAGGCGCTGTCGCCCGAGGAGCGCACGCGTGGGGTGATCGCGATGTCGGCCGGCAATCACGCCCAGGGCGTCGCCTATCACGCGAAGCGGCTCGGCATCCCCGCCACCATCGTGATGCCGACGGGCACGCCGATGGTGAAGATCGAGAACACCAGACGGCACGGCGCCGAGGTCATCATCACCGGACAGACGCTGGAAGAATGCTTCGCCTTCGTCGGCGCACATGCTGAGCAGCGCGGCCTGATCCTGGTCCACCCCTATGACGATCCGCTGATCATCGCCGGCCAGGGCACGATCGGGCTCGAAATGCTCGAGGCGGCGCCGGAACTCGATATCCTGGTGGTGCCGATCGGCGGCGGGGGGCTGATCTCGGGTATCGCCACCGCCGCAAAGGCGATCAAGCCGTCGCTGCAGATCATCGGCGTGCAGGCTCAGCTCTATCCGTCGATGTACAATGCCGTCAAAGGCACGCAGCTGCCGATGCGCGGCGACACCCTCGCCGAAGGCATCGCCGTCAAGGCGCCCGGGCGGATCACCACTGAAATCGTCCGCGAGCTCGTCGACGATATCGTGCTGGTCAGCGAGGATCAGATCGAGCGCGCCGTCGCGACCCTGATCTCGATCGAGAAGACGGTGGTCGAGGGCGCCGGCGCCGCCGGCCTCGCCGCGGTGCTCGCAGCGCCCGAGCGCTTTGCCGGCCGCAAAGTCGGCCTGGTGCTGACCGGCGGCAATATCGATACCAGGCTGATCGCCTCGGTCCTGACCCGTGAGCTTGCGCGCGAGGGACGGCTGACGCAGCTGGCGCTCGACATCGTCGACCGGCCCGGGCAGCTCGCGGCGGTGTCGATCCTGCTGGCCGACGCCGGCGCCAACATCATCGAGGTCTCGCACCAGCGCACGTTCTCCGATCTGCCGGCGAAGGCGACCCTGCTCGAGCTCGTGATCGAAACCCGCGACCGCGCCCATCTGGAGGATGTGCTGGCGAGGCTCGATGTCGAGGGATTTGTTGTGCACGAGCGCTAGCAACGCAAACCGCGCTTTAACCGTCATCCTGAGACGCCGCTGCGCGCTTCTCAGAATGACGGTTCGGAGAAAACTGGACGAGCTTTCTCTAGCCGTCGCCCGCCGCCAGCTCGGCGAGCTTCGCGATGGTGTTGATGTTGCGCGCGGTGCCGTTGGCGGCGGCGGGGATCTTCAGCTTCGAGCGGCCCATGCCGCTGCCATAGGCGACGTAGATCTCCCGCTTGCCGAGCCGCACTTGCTCGTCCTGCTGGCCCCTGACGTCTTTCAGGGCGTCCTTGGGTGGCGGCTCGTCGAGGAAGATCGCGACCGTAAAATTCGGCGGCGCCTTCGGAAACGGATTGGCCTTCAGCACCGCGGCGATCTCGTCCGCGCTCCTGACGGCAACGCCGACCGGCTTGCCGGCGTAGGCGTGCAGCCGCTGCTCCAGCGCGGCCTTGACCTTGGCCGCGCCGAGCCTGGAGGAGAACACGACGTTGCCGCTGGCGATGTAGGTCTCGACGTCGGCAAATCCCGCATCGACGCACATCGCCTTCAGTTCGGTCATCGGCAGCTTGCCGGTGCCGCCGACATTGACGGCGCGCAGCAGGGCGACGTAGCGCGGCATCACGGCCTCACGTCAGCAGCAGCGCCATGCCGGGATCGCCCTTCTGCATCGCGCGCTGATAGGCCGGGCGCGCCGCGATGCGGCCGAGATAATCCCTGATGCCGGGGCAGCGGCCGAGATCATAGGGCAGGAAATAGCGCATCGTCGTGAGCGAGAAGCCGATCATGATATCGGCGGTGGTGAATTGGTCGCCCGCGAGATAGCGCGCCTCGCGCGCCCGCGCCTCGATCAGATCGAACGAGCGGTCGACCCGCGCCCGGGTCGCCGCCAGCATCGGATTGTCGGCCGGCAGGTTGAGCCGGTTCAGGATCATGCTGCGGCCCATCTGTGCCTGCAGCGTGCTGTTGGCGAAGTGAAACCAGTACAGGAACCGGGCGAAGTCTGGATGATCTGATTTCAGCGTCAGCCGGCCATTGCCGTATCTGGCGACGATGTACTCGACGACAGCGCCGGACTCGGCCAGCACCAGGTCGCCGTCGGTGATGACGGGCGCGGCGCCGATCGGATGCAGCGCCTTGTAGTCGGCGGGCGCGAGCATCGTGACCGGATCGCGCGTGGTGCACTTCAGTTCATAGGGGATCTCCAGCTCCTCGCACAGCCAGACGATCCGCTCCGATTGCGACTTGCCGAGATGGTGAACGGTGAGCATGAAGGCTCCTGGAGCATGATCCGGAAAAGTGGACACCGGTTTTCCGAAACGATCATGCGAAAATAATGATCATGACGCGCTTCCATAGAAGCGCATCAGGCGTCCTCTTTCTTCTTCGCGGGCTTTTTGGCCGGCGGCGGCTCTTCCATCGCCCGCTTCATCGCGCGGGCGTAGGCGTCGGCGGCGTTCTCGGCCGAATTCTGCAACCGCTTGGCGGTCGCCGTCGCGTTCAGCATCGTGCTCTTGG
Organism: Bradyrhizobium sp. WCU1; assembly: GCF_053474805.1. NCBI lineage: Bacteria > Pseudomonadati > Pseudomonadota > Alphaproteobacteria > Hyphomicrobiales > Nitrobacteraceae > Bradyrhizobium > Bradyrhizobium sp. WCU1. The sequence continues at coordinate 3,259,404 of NZ_CM130280.1, read as the reverse complement.
CGAGGAAGCGGAAGCGCGCCTTGGTCTCCTTGTCCTTGGCCTTGGCCGCGCGCGCGACCCAGACGGCCTGGCGCTTCTTGGCCGCCGCCATCACGGCCTTGGTCTGGGCTCTTGCGGTCTGCCGGATGACGGCGTCGAGGTCGGCTTCGGCCATTCAGATGCACTCTATTCACTGGACATGCGCCGAACGGGCGCACGAAGGGAGGGGAGCTACCACTAGCTCAACCGGCGCCGTTTGAACATGCCGATCCGCTTGCGATGCCGCCGGGAGCATGCCGCCGCAATGACGGCCAACGTGATCGGTCGGGTTGTGGGGCGCTTCCAGGCTCGCCTGAGCGCGGCGTAAGTCTATTCCGCCGACGAACCCGGCGGCACCTTGGCGCCGGCGAGCAGTCCGGCGAGTTCGACCTGGCGGCCGAGCCCGGTCTTCGCCAGCACGGCCTTGAGCTGGTTGCGCACGGTTTCGCGGGAGATTCCGAAGGCGATGGCGATCGCCTCGACGGTTCGTCCTTCGCCGATGCCGCGGGCGACCCGCGCCTCGGCCGGCGTCAGGTCGAACAGGCCCTGCAGCACCTCCGCGGTCGGCACCTCGGCCGGCACCACCGGCGTCACGATCACGATCGCCAGTGCGCGGTCGAACAGGTCGCGCGCCGCGCCACGGATCGGGACCAGATGCACGATGAGCGGCGGGCGCTCGTCCTGTGCAGCGATCGGGACCGAGCGGACCTCGCCGCTGATGAGCCCGTGATCAAGTGCACCGACGGCCTGCGCGAACAGCGCATCGGCGGCAGGCGCCGCCAGCGCCAGGCGATCGGTGCGATCCTGCATCACATCGGGCACCAGGCGATCGAACAGCGTGTTGGCCGCCATCAGGCGGCCGCCGCGGCGCAGCACCCCCGCGGGCAGGCCGAGCATCGCCAGCGATTCGGCGGCGGCCTTCGCGCGCTCCATCCCAAGCCGCGCCGACAGCAGCGCCGCCCGCGCCAGATGCGGGCGCAGTGCGTCGAGCTGTTCGATCGCCTCCCGCTCGATCGGCCCGTGCCGGTATTCGCGCTCGACGCTGTAGATCAGCACGTCGCCGCTCGGCACTGGGATCGCGGTACCGGCGCCCCATCCGAGCCCGCGCGGGCGGAAGAATTCCCGGATCTGGAAATCCTGCTGCACTTCCTCGGGCGTATCGAACACGTCGATATCGCGCAGGAAGCCGGCATGATTGGCCGCGAGCAGGCGCGGCAACCGCCCGTTGCGCTCGTGCCAGCCGCCTTCGACATAGGCAACCGTGTCATCGTGCATGTCGGGGGAGGCGACCCAGCGCACGTCCTGCGGGGCCGCCGTCAGCAGCACGATGCCGCGGGCCCGCGCGATCCCGCCGACCTGATGCAGAACATTCGGCCACAGCTCGGGGAGGACCGCGGCCTCATAGGCCAGTTCAATCAGATGCGCGTGCAGGTCGTTCGCCATCGGCCATTCCAGAAACGCTGTTGCCCAACAGATAACCCGTCGATCCCGGAATGAATGCCTAGAGCAATTCGGTCTGGCCCACGAGTCCGGGCTATTCCGGTGCGACCGCTCGCATCACGATGGATCGCGGCTCTTGGACGATTTTGCAGGTGATCTTCGCGCCGTCTGATGGGGCCGCGCTCGCTGGGCAGCGACCCGATGCCAAGGTCACCGAGGTCAAGCCCAAAACTTGATGATCGAGACCCGATGATCAGGACCTGACGTTCGGCGCCGGCTAAGGCGAGATTGAGTCTGCGTGACAATCAGACATCTTTCCGAAGCGTCTCGAAACGCTTTGCCATGAATTGCGACAGCGCGCGGCCGGGCAGCGTACACGTTTGCAACGCTGCGCATGATCCTTCGACCATGAACATCCTTTAATTTGTATCCGCGCGACTTGTCGCGCCTGCTGGGCCGCCATCTTGATGGCACCAGTCGAGCCGTCGCCGGCTCGGGGAGGACCGATGATCAGCCGCAGGGCGCTTTCCGGATTACTGATGACGTTGGTCGGCCCCTCATCGGTGACCGGCAACACGCTGGCTCTCAGTCACTGCCGGGGATCGTGCGCCAATGTCGATCTGCCGACGCTTGGCTACGATACGTTCTGCCGGTCGTTCTTCGATCTCGCGGCAAGCGGAAAGCTGCGCGCGGTCGCAACCGGCCCCGATGTCCGGCGGGAGATGCGGTCGCTGTTCCGGGCGCGGCGGCTCTATCGGCCATCCCGCGAGGACATGCGGGTTCTCTGGCGCGATACGGCCGCGGGGTTTTCGGTCGTGAAAGTCGAGTTCGATCTGGAATGCGGCGTACCGGTGCGCGGATGCCTCGGGATCCCCGACGGTGCGTTCAAGGGATTGATCCTGCTCGGCCACGGCATGGCGAGTACGCCGGAGCGGTGCTTCGACGACGCTGACAAGGACTACATGAACGCGCTCGGCAAACAGCTTTGCCAGGATGGTTATGTCGTCTGGTGCCCCTACATCGTGCAGATCGGAAATCAGGAGAGCCAGAACAACATCGCCGCGATGCTGGCATCGCATGGCATCTCCGCGCACAACGTGTCATGCGCATCGATCGACGCCGGCGAAACGGTCTGCCGGAGGTTGACCGGAATGTCCGGTCTGCATGTCGGCGTCTATGGGGTGTCCTCGGGCGCCTTTCTCGCGCTGCATCTGGAAGCCGCGACGGGGCGGATGCGGCCGACCGTCGTCTCCGGATATATGCGTGACGAGAAGAAGTTCCTGACATCGTCCGTCATCAGCAAGAACCTCGGCATCGAACTTGCGGCCTACATCCATTTCGCCAACAGCCGCGCCAAGTACGCCGGCGCGGAGCTGGCGTACCTGGTCTCTCCGTGTCCGCTGTTCGTCGAGATCGGCAGCCGCGATGGCGCAAACACCACGGAACTCGGGCGTGATGAGAAGTTCGCCGAAATGCAGTCCGTCTACGCAGCGTCGGGTCATCCGCATTCGATCGAGATGGCGCTGTTCGATGGCGTGCACGAGGTTGGCGGCAAGCGCGCGCGGCCATGGCTGTACGAGCAGCTGGCATCACCCGCCTACCAGGTCACCTCGCGCCTGAAGAACGCTGTTGCGTTGTGATGATCCGCGGGTGCTGTCCTTGTGCGCCCCGCGGCGGATGGGCATCGCCAAAACCGTTGATCATCGGTCGGCCGCGGCGCGCCGTCTGGCCAGGCTGGATTCGACCAGCGCGATCAGTTCCCGTCTGAACAGCGGCGAGGCGAGCAACCCGAGCCGTGCCGCATCGTGGACGACGCCCGCCACCGCGGCAGCGAGGACCTGAGCGGCGATCGCGCTATCCACGGCGGTGTCGCCTCGCCTGTTGGCCGTGAAGAACGCGTCGCAGCCGCTGCGATACTCGGTCTCGAACCGGCGGTGCGTGGCCTCGCTGGCTGCGTCGCGGGGGGCTTCCTCGAGCAGCACCCGGTGCGCGGCGGGAAAGCGACGATGCACCGCGATCATGCCGTCGACGAACGCGGCGACACGGCGTGCCCGAGGCGTCGCGGCGTCGGTCGCTGCGCGCAGCACCGCCAGCACCTCGTCGAAGTGACGGCGCCGGACCGCCTCGACCAGCGCGAGCTTGTTGGGAAAATACTGATACAGCGACCCGATGCTGACGCCTGCCGTCGCGGCAACCGCGTTGGTGGTCGTCGCGGCCCAGCCGCGCTCGCCGAGAATGCGAGCCGCGCCCTCGAGGATGATCTCGATGGTGGCGCGCGAGCGGGCCTGTCGCGGGGCTTTCCGCATCGTGCTCGTCGGTTTCGGAATGCGAGTGGTCAGGCGCGCCTCTCCGCCGGTAATGTGAGCATAGTGCTCACATTCTGTCCGACGGGCGGATCAAGTCAAAGGATATTCATGATGGCGGGGGAGACCGCGCGCGAGGTCAGGCTGACGATCAGGCCCGAGGGACTGCCGGGGCCGCAGCATTTCGAGCTGGTGGACGAGCCGCTACCGGTTGCAGGCGCGGGTGAGGTGTTGGTGCGCAATCGCTGCTTCCTGGTATCGGCTTCGCTCCGCCAGATGGTGAGCCAGGGCGCGGAGGATGTGCCGGGGGTTCCGTTTCCCGCGCTGCGCCCGGGCGACGGCCTGCGCGGCGAGGCGATCGGCGAGGTCGTGATGGCGCCGACAAGCAGCGGGCTGTCACCTGGTGACATGGTGCTGCACATGTTCGGCTGGCGCGATTACGCCGTTGTTCCGGCCGTCCAGTGCCTCCGGCTGGCTGCGCCGCTGCCCGATCCGCTCGGTTACCTCGGCTATCTCGGGCATGGCTGGACCGCCCACGCGGCGCTGACGCGTGGCGTGCAGATCCGGGCCGGCGACACCGTCTTCATATCGAGCGCGGCCGGAGCGATCGGCTCGATGGCCGGGCAGATCGCTCGACTGCTCGGGGCGGGGCGCGTGATCGGCAGCACCAGTGCATCGGCGAAAGCGGATCGGCTGGTCGCCGAGCTCGGCTATGACGCCGCGGTGATCCGCGGCACCGACAAGTCGTTCGTTGCGCAACTGCGCGAGGCGGCGCCCGACGGCATCGATGTCTTTCTCGACAATGTGGGGGGCGAGCAGTTGCAGGCCGCCGTGGCCGTCGCGCGCGAGCATGCGCGCTTCGTCATCACGGGGACATTGTCGGGGCAGCTAGCCGCGGCCGGAACCGGGCGTGTGGCGCCTGTCGTGTTGGACTCCACCCAAATCCTGCTACGGAAGATCACCATCCGGGGCTATAGCGCCGACGACAATCCGGAAGCACGCGACGAGTGGTTCCGCCGTCTGGCCGATTGGTGCCGCTCCGGCGATATCGCTCTTCCCCATGTCGTGATCGACGGGCTGGAGCAAGCCACACTCGCGTTGGCTGATACCGCGCGGGGCCGCTACTTCGGTATGGTCGTCATCAGGCTTTGATGGCCTGTCGAGCCGACGGCACTCGATTCATGTCAATCGATGCGCCGTTGTCGCCGCTCAAATCGAGGCGACTGTGTTGATCGGCGGCCGACACGCATGCTCATGCGGTCCGCCGTCCCTCCAATCCGCTGTCGTCGGCCCAAACCCGGAACCAGGGTTACAGGATTGTCGGATTGGACTCGTTATGATTTGCTGCAACGCATCTTGCCGATCCCTGACCTTCCCGGGTCTGAGGGACGTCGACGTCATATCCGTCTCGTAGAGCTTGTTAGCCGAAGGGTTGAGCAGCATGGGTGGTACGGAACGAAGCTTCGGTGGACTGACGAGGTTTCTGGTATCGGCGGGATTGGCGGTGGCGGGAGTTTCAGCGGCTCATGCGCAGGCGGGGCCGCCCGGGCCTCCTGCCGTTGGCGTGTTCGAGGCGGTGAAGCGGCCGGTCACCGAAACCAACGAGTTCCTGGGACGTATCGAGGCGCCCAACCGCGTCAACGTGGTGGCGCGCGTCACGGCGTTCCTGGACAAGCGAAACTTCGTCGAGGGCGCCGAGGTCAAGGCCGGCGACCTGCTGTATCAACTCGAGCGCGGCCCGTTCGAGGCCGACCTCGCATCGAAGAAGGCGCAGGTCGCCCAGTTGCAGGCGACGCTGGTCAACGCCAAGCTGACCACCGATCGCGCCAAGGCCCTGATGGGCGGTCCGGCCGGCCAGCAATCCAATGTCGATGCGGCGGTCGCCAACCAGCAGAGCCTCGAGGCGCAGGTGCAGGCCGCCCAGGCGCAGGTCGACCTGTCCCAGATCAATCTCGACTACACCGAGATCCATTCGCCGATCGACGGCAGGATCGGACGCACCGCGGTCACCGAAGGTAACGTCGTGACGCCGAGCTCGGGAACCCTGACCACCATCGTCAGCCAGGATCCGATGTATGTCACCTTTCCCGTGTCGGTGCGCGAGTCACTCGATCTGCGCGAACGCTATGTGACCCGCGGCGGCTTCAAGGCCGTCGTCATCCGGCTGCGCCTGCCGGACGGCCGGCTCTACGAGCAGACCGGCGAATTGAATTTCGTCAACAACACGATCGCACAGAACACCGACACCATCTCCTTGCGCGGCACCATCCCGAATCCATCGACCTATACCTCGGCCGCAACAGGCGGCTCGCTCCGCGAGCTCACCGACAATGAGTTCGTGACCGTCCTGCTGGAAGGCGTGCAGCCGGTCGAGGTGCTGGCGATCCCGCGCTCAGCGGTGCTGTCTGACCAGCAGGGCGAGTATGTCTATGTCGTCGGCGCGGAGAACAAGGCCGAGCAGAAGCGGATCCAACTCGGGCAATCGACCTCGACGATCGCGGCGGTGACAAGCGGCATCGCGCTTGGCGACAAGGTCATCGTCGAGGGGTTGCAGAAGGTCAAGCCGGGCGAGGTGGTCGCGCCGGGGCCGGCCAGCGCGCTGATCCAGTCGAGCATGAAGGTTTCCGCCGATGGCGGCGCCGGCAGCGCGCCGAAATCGACGGGTAGCAACCCATGATTTCCGCTGTCTTCGTCGATCGTCCGCGGCTTGCGATCGTCATCGCGTTCGTGATCACGATCGCCGGCGCGCTGGCGCTGATGCAGATTCCGGTCGCCCAGTTCCCGGACATCGTGCCGCCGCAGGTCACGGTCTCGGCCGTGTTCCCCGGCGCGTCGGCCGAGGTGGTCGAATCCAGCGTCGCCCAGCCGCTGGAGGCGCAGGTCGTCGGCGTCGACAAGATGCTCTACATGAAGTCGACCAGCGGCAATGACGGCAGCTATACGCTGACGGTCTCGTTCGCGCTCGGCACCGATCCCGACATCAACACCGTCAACGTCAACAACCGCGTGCAGAGCGCGCTCGCGCAATTGCCGACCGAGGTGCAGGCACAGGGCCTCACCGTGCAGAAGAAGTCCTCGGCCGTGCTGCAGTTCATCGTGCTGTACAGCAAGAGCGCCGAGCAGGATCCGCTGTTCATCACCAACTACGCCATCATCAACGTGCTGGACGCGATCTCGCGCACGCCTGGCGTCGGGCAGGCCTCGCTGTTCGCCAAGCTGAACTATTCGATGCGGATCTGGTTCGACACCCAGCGCCTGACCAGCCTCAATCTGGCGCCGTCGGACGTGATCGCCGCGATCCGTGCCCAGAGCGTGCAGGCGCCGGTCGGCCGCATCGGCGCGCGTCCGATCAGCAACGACCAGCAGTTCCAGTTCAACGTGCAGACCCAGGGCCGCCTGACGACTTCCAAGCAGTTCGGCGACATCGTGCTGCGGGCCAATCCGGACGGATCGGTGCTGCGGATCAGGGACGTCGCCCGCGTCGAGATCGGCGCGCAGAACATGGATTCGGAGTCGCGGATCGACGGCAATCCCGGCGTGCCGATGGGCATCTATCTCGCACCCGGCGCCAATGCGGTGACGACGGCCAAGGCCGTGCAGGCGACGCTTGCGAAATTGTCGGAGCGGTTTCCGCCGGGCCTGACCTACCTCGTGCAGTACGACTCCACGACCTTCGTCTCCGACACGATCAAGGAGGTGATGAAGACGCTCGGCGAGGCCTTCGTGCTCGTCGTGATCGTGGTGTTCCTGTTCCTCGGCAATCTGCGCGCCACGGTGATCCCGGCGGTCGCGGTTCCGGTCAGCCTGATCGGCGCCTTCGCGGTGCTGCTGGCGCTCGGCTATTCCGCCAACACGGTCTCGCTATTGGCGATGGTGCTGGCGATCGGCATCGTGGTCGACGACGCCATCGTCGTGGTCGAGAACGTCGAACGCGTCATGGAGGAGGAGCCGGAGCTGTCGCCGGCCGACGCCACCAAGAAGGCGATGACGCAGATCACCGCGCCGATCATCGCGATCTCGCTGGTGCTGCTCTCGGTGTTCGTTCCGATCGCGTTCATCCCCGGCATTTCCGGCACGCTATTCCGCCAGTTCGCGGTGACGATCAGCGCCGCGATGGTGATCTCGGCGCTGAACGCGCTGACATTGTCGCCGGCGCTGTGCGCGGTGTTCCTGCGCCACACCGGGCCGCGCCGCGGCATCATGGGACGGGTGCTCGGCAGCATCGACTGGGTCCGCGACCGCTACGCCGGCGTGGTGCAGCGGCTGGTCCGCGTCGCGGTGTTGTCGTTGGTCGCGGTGCTGGTGTTTGCCGGCGCGGTGTTCGGCGTGTCGAAGATCACGCCGACCGGCTTCCTGCCCGAGGAGGACCAGGGCGCGTTCTTCATCGCGGTGCAATTGCCCGACGGCGCCTCGGTGGCGCGCACCAGCGAGGCGACCAAGCAGGTCGAAGCGTTGTTGAAGAAGAACCCGGCGGTCGATCACGTGCTGTCGATTATCGGCTTCTCGTTGCTCGACGGCGCCAGCGAGCCGAACTCCGCGTTCATGGTGGCGCGGATGAAGGCGTTCGCCGACCGCAAGGCCGTCACGGATTCGGTGCAGGCCGCGATCGGACAGACTTTCGTCGGCGGAACGCAGATCCGTCAGGCCTCGGTGCTGCCGTTCAATCTGCCGCCGATCATCGGGCTCTCGACTTCGGGCGGCTTCGAATATCAGCTCGAGGCGCTGGAGGGACAGGACCCGGCTTCGCTCAGCAGCGTGATGGGCGGGTTGATCGGCGCGGCCAACCGCAATCCGAATCTCACCCGCGTGTTCTCGACCTTCACCGCGACCAATCCATCTGTCTATCTCGATATCGATCGCGCCAAGGCGCAGGCGCTCGGCCTCAACATGGCCGACGTCTTCACTGCGCTGCAGGCCACGCTCGGCGGTATCTACGTCAACAATTTCAACCTGTTCGGCCGCACCTGGCAGGTCAACGTGCAGGGCGATGCGTCCGACCGCCGCGACATTCCCGACATCTGGCAGATCTATGTGCGCAATACCGGCGGCGAGATGGTGCCGATCCGCTCGATCGCAAGCTTGCGGATCGTCACCGGTCCGCAGGTGATCACGCGCTACAACAATTATCGCTCGGTCACGGTGAACGGCAGCCCCGCGGCAGGCGTGTCGTCAGGCACCGCGATCGCGACGATGGCCGACCTCTCGAAGACGACGTTGCCGGCCGGCTACTCGTATGAATGGACCGGCACCGCCTATCAGGAGCAGGCGGCTTCCGGCCAGACCGGCATCATCCTGGCGCTCGCGGTGCTGTTTGCCTATCTGTTCCTGGTGGCGCTGTATGAGAGCTGGACGATCCCGATTCCCGTGCTGCTGTCGGTGACGGTCGGCGTGTTCGGCTCCTATCTCGCGATCAAGCTCGCTGGCCTCAACCTGGATCTCTACGGCCAGATCGGGCTTGTGGTGCTGATCGCGCTCGCCGCCAAGAACGGCATCCTGATCGTCGAGTTCGCCAAGGAGCAGCGCGAGGCCGGCAGGCCGATCGCGGAGGCCGCGACGATAGGTGCGCAAATGCGCTTCCGCGCGGTGATGATGACTTCGATCGCCTTCATCCTCGGCCTGGTGCCGCTGGTGGTCGCGACGGGTGCTGCGGAAATCAGCCGCCGTGCGGTCGGCACCGCAGTGTTCGGCGGCATGCTGGCCGCCAGCTCGATCGGCATCTTCCTGGTGCCGATGCTGTTCGTCACTTTCCAGAGTTGGCGCGAAGGCGTGAAGAACCGCTTCGGCCGACGGAGCAAGGCGGAACAACCGGCGTCGCACTAAGCTCCAGCCTAATCCAATCGCGCATTAGCGGGGTCCGCGAGGCGGCGCTATACTGTCCGCCTCATCGATGGAGTTCCGGATTGAGCGTTGCCTTCACCAAGGAAGAAAGTGCCGAGACCGCGTCCGAGACGCTGTTGCCAGACCGCCCCATTTCGCCGCATCCCAATCTGGTGACGGAGGCAGGACGGAAAGCGCTGGAACGTCAGCTCCAGCAGGCGCGCGCGGCCTATGAGGCCGCGCAGCAACTGGACGACGTCAACGAACGGCGGCGGCAATCGGCGGTTCCGCTGCGCGACGCGCGCTATCTCACCGAGCGGCTCCGCACTGCGCAGGTCGTCGCAGATCCTGCATCGACCGAAACCGTTGCCTTCGGCAGCACGGTGACCTTCAGCCGCGCCGACGGCCGCGTGCAGACCTACCGGATTGTCGGTGAGGACGAGGCTGATCCCAAGGCGGGCTCGATCTCGTTCGTCTCGCCGGTGGCAAGGTCGCTGATGGGCAAAGCCGTGGGCGACGTCGCGGGCTCAGGCGAGCAGGAACTCGAGATCGTCGCAATCGCCTAAAGCGGGATGGGATCAGGTTGAGCTGGAACGGCGTCGGAAGTTCACCTCTCCCAAGGGAGAGGTGAATCGTGTTCGTGGCCAAACCGATTCAACCTAACGTCATCCCGATCTAGCGGATTGCAGATTTCTGTCACGACGCCGACAGCGCAAGCCGCTCGATGGTCTGGATATGCCGCGCCAGAAGGCTGCAGGCCTGCTCGATGTTGCGGGCGCGCAGCGCCTGCAAGATCACGCGATGATCCTGGCTCGGCCGTGGCCGCCAGCCGGCATTGCGTGCCATCGCGAACACCAGTCGCGAATTCGCCAGCTGCAAGCCGTCGAGGCTGGCGAGCAGCCGCGGCATCGCGCAGGGCGCCACCAGCGCGTGGTGGAAGTCGCGATTGGCCAACTCGAATTCCTCGACCGTCTCGGCATTGTCGCCTTCGATCACGGCGACCTCGATCCGCGCCAGGAGGGCCGAGGTGAATTTCGGCGCCGCATTGCGCAGCGCGACCACCTCGAGCGCAGCGCGCATCTCGGCGATCTCCTTCACCGATTTGGTGTCGAGCGGCGCGACCCGCACGCCGCGGCGGGGGACCGCGACGACGAGATGCTGCGCCTCCAACTGCCGGAAGGCCTCGCGCACCGGGACGTGGCTGGAATGGAATTCCCGCGCGACATGGTCCTGCCGGAGCGGGGCATCGGGCGGCAGCGCGCCGCTGATGATGCCCTCAGCGAGCACCTCGGCAATGCGCCCGGCGGTCGTCGTGTTCTCGCCTTCGTCCATCATAGATTATCTATCATAAAAACGAGTGCACTGCCACACGGCCTCAGCTAGCATCATTCCAAGAGAGTGATCATAGATAATCTTATTGATTATCTATGATGTATCACAAACGAGAAGGCAAGCCCGATGGTTGATGTCGTTGAGATCGAACGGACCGACAGCCGCAACAGCGCTCCGCCCCGCAAGACCTGGGAGCGGGCGGAGGCCGAGGCACTCTATAATCTGCCGTTCGCGGACCTGATGTTCCAGGCCCAGGGCGTCCACCGCGCCAACTTCAATCCGAACCACGTCGAGACCGCGAGCCTGCTCAGCATCAAGACCGGCGGCTGTCCGGAAGATTGCGGCTACTGCTCCCAGAGCGCGCATTACGACACCGGCCTGAAGGCGACCCGGCTGATGCCGCGGGACGAGGTGGTCGCGGTGGCGCAGCGCGCCAAGGATGCCGGCGCTACCCGCTTCTGCATGGCCGCGGCCTGGCGCAGTCCCAAGGACCGCGATCTCGATCAGGTCTGCGACATGGTCAGCGCGGTGAAGGGCCTCGGCATGGAGACCTGCGTCACGCTCGGCATGCTGACGCCGAAGCAGGCCGAGCGCCTCTCCGAGGCGGGTCTCGATTTCTACAACCACAATGTCGATACCTCGCCGGAGTTCTACGACAAGATCATCACCACCCGCACCTTGCAGGACCGCATCGATACGCTGGCGCATGTGCGCGACGCCGGCATCAAGGTCTGCTGCGGCGGCATCATCGGCATGGGCGAGCAGGTCGATGACCGGCTCGGCATGCTGATGCTGCTCGCGAATCTTCCCAGCCATCCGGACAGCGTGCCGATCAACCTGTGGAACGAGGTTAAGGGCGTGCCGGTCAATGACACCGCCGAGCGCCCCGATCCGATCGGACTGGTGCGGCTGGTCGCAACCGCGCGGATCATGATGCCGCAGAGTGTGGTGCGGCTGTCGGCCGGTCGGCAATACATGACCGATGAACTGCAGGCGATGTGCTTCCTGGCCGGCGCGAACTCGATCTTCATCGGCGACGTGCTGCTGACCACCAAGAACCCGCAGCGCGACCGCGACGCCGACCTGCTGGATCGGCTCGGCATCACCTCCCGCCTCGCCTGATCGCAATCTTCCGCGAGCGCGCGGCCCAAGTCCGCGCGCGACCAACCTTGCATCCGAGAGAGAAGCATGAGCGCAATCCATGCGGCCAACGCCGCTGATTACGCCGCGGCCTTGCACGCCCTGAGCAAGGACGATCGGCTGCGCGGCCTCAAGCCGCGCGCGGGCATCGATTTCGTCTCCAACGACTATCTGGCGCTCGCAAACGCGCCGCGCATCAAGCAGGCGGTCGCGGCAGCGCTCGAGGCCGGCACGCCGGTCGGCGCCGGCGGCTCGCGGCTTTTGCGCGGCAATTGCGAGGAGCACGAACGGCTGGAGACTGAAGCCGCCGCGTTCTTCCGTGTCGAGACCGCGCTGTTTTTCGGCGGCGGCTATGTCGCCAATTTCGCGGTGCTGACGACGCTCCCGCAGCGCGGTGATCTGCTGGTGCTCGACGCCCTGGTGCATGCCAGCATTCACGAGGGCGCGCGGGCCGGCCGGGCCGAATTCAGGTTCAGCGCGCACAATGATCCGCAATCGGTCGAGGATACCATTCGCGGCTGGCGCGCCGAGGGTGGAACGGGCCGGGTCTGGATCGTGATCGAGAGTGTCTACAGCATGGATGGCGACATCGCCCCGCTCGACGAGCTCATCGCCATCGCGGATCGGCACGATGCGTTCCTGATGGTGGACGAGGCGCACGGCACCGGCGTCTATGGCGAGCAGGGGCGTGGGCTCACGGCCCCCTATGAAGGGCGCGATAACCTCGTGATCGTCCATACCTGCGGCAAGGCGCTGGGCGCCGCGGGCGCGCTGGTCACGGCCCCGACCGTGCTGCGCGACTTCATGGTCAATCGCTGCCGCCCGTTCATCTTCGCCACCGCGCCATCGCCGTTGACGGCGGTTGCCGTGCGCGAGGCGCTGCTGATCCTGCAACAGGAGCCCGAGCGCCAGCAGCGCCTGGCAAAGCTGGTTGCGTTCACGCATCGCGAGCTCGACCTGCGCGGCTGGCGCAGCCCGTCGCGCTCGCAGATCGTGCCCTATATCGTCGGCGACAATGCGCGCGCGATGCAGCTTGCCTCAGCATTGCAGGCCCGCGGCTTTGACGTCAGGGGCATCCGGCCGCCGACCGTGCCGGCGGGCACCGCGCGGTTGCGGATCGCGCTGACCCTCAATGTCGACGAGGACGACGTGCGGGCGCTGCTCGATGCGCTTGTCGCGGAGACCAACGGATGGCCGCAATGAGCAATGGGATCGTGGTGACCGGAACCGATACCGGGATCGGAAAGACCATCTTCTCGGCAGGTCTCTCCGGCTTCCTCGGCGCGAGCTACTGGAAGCCGGTTCAGTCGGGGCTCGACGAGGAGACCGATGCACAGCTGGTTGCGCGGCTTGGCGGCATCCCGGCCGATCGCATCGTGCCGGAACGCTACCGGCTTCGCACGCCGGCGTCGCCACATCAGGCCGCGGCGATCGACGGGGTGCGCATTGATCCCGCCGCACTCGACGTGCCGACATCAGGAGATCGGCCGCTCGTGATCGAGGGCGCCGGCGGGCTGATGGTGCCGCTGAACGACGACACGCTCTATATCGACATGTTCGAGCGCTGGCAGCTGCCGGTCGTGCTCTGCGCCCGGACGGCGCTCGGCACCATCAATCATTCGCTGCTGTCGGTCGAGGCGCTGCGCAAGCGCCGGATCGACATCCTCGGGATCGCCTTCATCGGCGAGAGCAATCCCGAAAGCGAGCGCGCCATCTGCGCGTTCGGGCAGGTGCGCCGGCTGGGCCGGTTGCCGTTGCTGTCGCCGCTCACGGCGGACACGCTGCAAGCGGCATTCAGGGATTCATTCCGGCGCGAAGATTTCAATCCATGATGCCCGCACGCAAATCACCGATCTGGCACCCGTTCACGCAGCATGCGCTGCATGGCGAGATGACGTGGATCGTGCGCAGCGAGGGCGCCTATCTCTACACCGCGGATGATCGCCGCATCATCGATGCGATCGCGTCCTGGTGGGTGGTGACCCATGGCCATTGCCATCCGCATATCGTGCGCGCGATCCAGGAGCAGGCGGAACAGCTCAATCAGATCATCTTTGCCGGCCACACCCACGATCCGGCCGAAACCGTTGCGGCGCAGCTCCTGAAGCTCGCGCCCGATGGCCTCGACTACGTGTTCTTCTCAGACTCCGGCTCGACCAGCGTCGAAGTGGCGCTGAAGATGGCGCTCGGCTATTGGCACAATATCGGCGTGCCGCGCACGCGGATCATCGTCATGGAGCACTCCTACCATGGCGACACCGTGGGGACGATGTCGGTCGGCGCGCGGGGCGTCTTCAACAAGGCTTACGAGCCGCTGCTGTTCGACGTCGCGTCGATCCCGTTTCCGGCGGCTGGCTGCGAGCAGGCCACGCTAGATGCCCTCGAGGCGGCATGCAGGGAGCAAACTGCGGCAGCGTTCATCGTCGAGCCGCTGATCCTCGGCGCCGGCGGGATGCTGATGTATCCCGCTTGGGTGCTCAAGGAAATGAAGCGCATCTGCGAGGTCTTCGGCGTGCTGTTCATCGCCGATGAGGTGATGACCGGCTGGGGCCGCACCGGCACCTTGTTCGCATGCGAGCAGGCCGATGTCAGGCCGGATATTGCCTGCTACTCCAAGGGGCTGACCGGCGGATCATTGCCGCTCGCGGTGACGTTGTGCGGTGCCGAGATCTACGACGCGCATTATTCCAGCGACCGTTCGCGAACCTTCTTCCATTCCAGTTCCTATACGGCGAATCCGGTCGCCTGCGCCGCCGCCAGGGCGAATCTCGAGCTCTGGCAACACGGCGCGGACGCGCGCGTCGCCTCGCTCGCCGCGATGCAGGAGCGGATGCTTGCGTCCTTCCATGCCGACACGCGGTTTGAAAACGTCCGCCGCACCGGGACCATCACCGCACTCGACCTGAAGGCCAGCGATGCCGGTTATCTCGCCGGCATCGGCCCAAAACTCCAGGCCTTCTTCGAACGGCGAAACCTGCTGCTACGGCCGCTCGGCAACACGATCTACCTGATGCCACCCTACTGCGTCACGGAAGCGGATCTCGCGGAGATCTACGCCGCGATCAGCGATGCCGCGGATGAACTGACCTGAGGGCGCACTTCGCGCCGCGCTGCTTCCGATGGTCTCTATCTCAAATCGGCGTGCCCTTGCGAGCACGCCGATGCACTGGATCATGCGTGCCTGTGTGGCGCCGGATGCGGCCTCGCTGCCGCAGGATGCGGGCGTGGCGCAGGATGGGGCCGCGGTGCTGGCCGTGACACATGCGGCGCAGGCCGGCGCGGCGGTGGCGGGCGGTGCACAGCCTGTTGCGCGACGCGCGGCGCCGGCGGGTGCGCGACCGGGCGCGGCGGTGGCGGTGCATTATGTGCGACCTGCGGCCTCGGCGCATGCATGGCTGGTGCGGCAACGTGCGGCGCCGGTGCGGGATGGTTGCCTGCGCCGGCCAGCGTGTTCGCTGTCGCGAGCGGGTGTCCTGCCGGTGGAGCGTGTCCCGTCGTTTGAGTGTGTTCTGTTGGTGGGGCGTGCACTACCGGCAGCGCGCTTCCTGTCGGGAGAGCGTGGCCTGCGGGCGGAGCATTTCCCGTCGTTTGTGCGTGGTTTGTCGGTGGCGCATGCACCGGCGGCAGAGCATTTCCGCTCGGCAGCGCGTGCCCCGGCGGTACGGCATTTCCCGTCGGCAAGGCGTGTCCTGCCGCAGGCTGTGCATGCCGGGGCGGCGGTGCCGCGATCGGCTTGCCCGGACGCGCGGCGATCACGCCCGCGCCGCTGAAGTGTGCGGCGTGCGCGGTCGCGGCGACGGCCGGATGCCCATGATTGTTGGCGAGCGACAGCGCCGGATCCTTCATCGCCGCTTCGGCGTGCCGGGTCTGCTCGGCGGTCGCAGCCACGTGGTGCTCGTTCATTGCCGAGAGTTGCTGCGGCGTCGGCCTCACCGTGGTGCCGCCGGTGCCGCCGTTGTAGCTGATGTTGGTCGTGTTGTTGATCACGGTCTTGTTGTAGACGTTGGTGACCGAGACATTGGTGATGTTGGTGACGGAGCGGTTGTAGAAGAAGCTGCCGCCGCGCCAGTAGCCGCCCTCATAGCCGAGACCGGTGTAGCCGAAGCCATAAGAGATGCCGCCGTAGAAGCCGACGGTCGCTCCCCAGTAGCCGGCGTGGAAAGCGTAGACACCATCGTTCCAGCCCCAGTAGCCGGGTGTCCATAGCAATTCAGGTGCGGGCGGCAGCACCCATGTGCCGGGCACCCAGTAGTAACCGGTATCGTCGCTCCATGCCCAATAGCCCGGGGTCCAGATGTAGCCGTCGCCGGGAATCGGCGGCTGATCGTAGACAGGCAATGGAGGCGGGGCCACATCGACGCTGATGCCGATGCCGATGGCGATCTGCGCGCGGGCAGGGGTGGGCGGCAAGAGACAGCAGAGGCTGAGAGCTATGGCGAAAGGCAATCCGGCGATGCGGCGCATGGCACATACTCCAATCTTCTTCCCCCGGCTTCGGAGTCGAATAGGCGCCTCGACATGAACCCGTTGTGAATGTCGGTGTCGATGCGCGATCACGAGATCGCGCGGCCATGAAATTGTTAGCAGCGGCAAACGCAATTCAGCTTGGTGTCAGGATGGAACGCGATCATGCGCGCTCGGCGTTCGAACACGGGCCATGCGGCTCGCATGAAACAGGAGGGGGCTGCGCACTCAGCGCCAGCACCGCTGCGACTCCGCGGCTAAGAACCAGAGATTTGTGCTGATCGACTGAGCACCGTCGTCTCCCGAGTGACGGGTCGCTTGTGTACCCGACACGATCCAAATGGGCGTTCCCGTAGAAACACCGGCTTGCCGAAATCCGACATCTCCCTTCAGTCGTTGATAATGCGGGAAGCGTAGCTTGCTCAAACGAAGCCGGCCACCCTGCCGTATTGGTCAAGATCAACCTCCTTGAACCCGCGATGATTCCCTGCACCCAAGGCTTGGCCCGGCAGTGGTCGCTTCGAGACACAGCGGTTCGCCGCCGCCGTCGGGGTCACATGCCGTGGCTGGCCGCAGGCTGCTTGGCGCTTGCGGCGGCGTCATCGCTTGCGACAGGCGACGCGGCTGTTGCGGTCGAAGCCATGGCGCCAATCGTCGTCGAAATTGATCACGCAACGCTGATCCAGATGCCGGCACGGCGGCGTATCCTCGTGTTCGACAATCCGCGGATCGTTCGCGCGACTTATCTGCCTGAAGGCGATCGCGCGGTGCTGACGGGAATCTCCTATGGCGAAACGCGTATGATGGTGCTCGGCAATGCCGGCGAAGTCGTCGCCACGTCGACCGTGCGGGTCTTGGAGGCGGCAGACGCCGCCGTCACGGTCTATCGCGGGCAGGAGCGCGGGACTTATGTCGACTGCGACCGGCTATGCCAGCCGCGGTTGCGGCTTGGTGATGCCGACAAGCAGTTTGGCAATGCTGTGGGACAGATCCGCTCTCGCGAGCCCAGGCAGGTCGAGCCGCCGCACACGGAAAGCGGGGCGCATTTGTGACGGATATGTCCAGCCATTCAAGACGTCGAGGGTTTCGGCGGTCGCATCGCATTTGGCGCTTCTTGCGCGAGGGACGTGGTTCGACCGCGGTCGAATTTGCCATTCTCGCTCCCCTTTTCATCGGACTTCTCATCTCGATACTGGAAACCGGTATCTATTTTTTTGCCCAGAACGTCCTGCAAGCTGCCGCCGTTCAATCCGGGCGATCGTTTCTAACGGGGCAGGCTCAGGCCAGTAACCTGACGGAGGCACAGTTCGTTTCCCGGGTGTGCCCGAGCATTCAGGCCTTGTTCAATTGCGGCAGCCTGATGGTCGACGTGAACACCTATGCCTCGTTCAGCGCAGCCAACGTTTCGATGCCAACGTTGACGTACAACGCCCAAGGTCAGGTCACCAACGGCTGGAGCTACAACCCAGGCACTGCCGGCCAGATCATGGTCGTACGGTTGCTGTACCAATGGCCGGTCATCACCGGTCCGTTTGCCCTTATCCGTCCGAATCTGTCCAACGGAACGTCCCTCATCATGGGGATAACCGCCTTCAAAGTGGAGCCGTGACGGTCATGGGCGCTCGAATGCACCGCCGTTTCATTGCCTCGACAGGCGGCGTCGCCGGGATCGAATTCGGCATGATACTGCCGCTTCTCATCGGCTTGCTTCTGGCATTCTACGACGCCGGCACGGCGGTCGCGATCTACACCAAGACCCACTTTGCCACCGCAACGCTGGCGCAGATCACCAACCAGTACAACAGCACGTCGGAGCCGATACACGATACCGACATGGCCCAAATACTGGGAGCAACCGCGGCGGTGCTCGCACCGTATTCCAGCACACCCGCCACATCGAATGTCTCGCAAATTGCAATCAGCTCGTCCGGCGCCGCCACTGTGAGCTGGAGTACGAATCGCACCCCGGGTTCGAGCTTCCCGCTCCCCTCGGCACTCGCTGTTCCTAACAGCTATCTGATCTACGCCACCGTGAGCTACACTTTCACGCCCGCGTTCGGTTCTTTCATCACCGGTCCGATCACGCTTTCCGATTCGATTTATGTTTCGCCGCGAAACAGCGCGTTCGTTGCACGCATTTCACCATAGACGCATGAAGCGGCAGATGTCGGCACAACGACCGCTCACCAGACTGTTGTCGGTAGCCAAGCGGTTCAGAGGCGCCAGGAGCGGCAATGTCGCGATTATTTTCGCCTTTGCTCTCGTGCCGATGGTGCTGGCAACGCTCGGCGTCGTTCAATACGGCCTGGCCATTTCGCTCAGGACCAAATTGAACGCGATTGCCGACGCGGCCGCATTGCAGGCGGTTTCAAACCCCGCGATGCTGACCTACGTCAATACGGGGGCGACCGGCCAGGCCAATGCGACGGCGATGTTCAACACCCAAGCGGCAGCCGTCAAGGAAGGCAAGGTTTCATCGTTGAACGTCAACGTCACGGCCTCGGGAGCAACGACAACGTCGCCGGGTGCGTTGACGGCGACCGTCAGCTACACGGCGACCCTGACGAGCCTGCTGCCTGGCCTTCTCGGCAGCACCTTCACCTCTGTCAGTGGAACATCGACTGCAACCGCGACATTGCCGACCTACGTGAATTTCTATCTGCTTCTCGACAATTCGCCGTCGATGGGCATCGGCGCAACTGCGGCCGATATCACCAAGATAGGCAGCGTCAACGGAGGCTGCGGTTTCGAGTGTCATTCGCCTGAGGCCACCCAAGGCAACTATCCCGGCTATACCACGGGCTATGTGAGCGGCGCCTCCAATCGGCTTGATGCGCTCAAGACAGCGGTTCAGCTGATCATCGCGCAGGCCCAGGGCGAAATGGTCTCAGGGCAGTATAAGTTCGCCGTCTACACCTTCAACAATTCGGTCACCAAGCTTTCCGGTCTGACTGCGAATCTGAATCAGACGTCGTCCGATGTCGGCTTCGCGAACCAGAGTGGCGGCATTCAGTTGCCGACGACCGACCAAGGCACCCAGATCGCTGACGCCGTCCAATGGCTCACCCAGAATGCAGTGACATCGGGCTCCGGCAACGGCACGCAAGCCTCGCCGTTTCAATTCGTGTTCCTGGTGACCGACGGCGTTGAAGATCATGCCTTTGGCTATCAGCCGGGCAGCTACGACACGCTGACGAGTCCGGTCGGCTCCTGGTACGGTACGCCCTATGCCAGCGTGCTGCTCTGGAGCCCGGTCTGCGCCAACCTCAAGAGCAAGGGCGCGACGGTGGGGGTGATCTATACCACCTACATCAATGTCGGTGGGCTTCAGTACACCGACATGGTTGCGCCGTTCGCGAGCAATATCGCCGGCGCCCTGCAAAATTGCGCATCATCATCGAGCTTCTTCTTCCAGGCGAGCGACAGCACAGCGCTGCAGAACGCGATGCAGGCGCTGTTCAACAACGCCCTCCAGCAGGCCGCGCATCTTTCGCAGTAAGCGACGGGAACGCGAGGCCGTTGGTTTCGCTGACGTGTTTCTCTCCAAGCCGCTTGAAAATAGCCAATCCGTGACGGCGTCGAATCTGCCAACTTGAATGCGGTCACGTCACCAATACGCAGAAGCCGATAGTGTCGAGTTGTGACGCCGATCCCATGCCAACCCGCTCCCGTACGCTATACATCAGACGATAGTTGAGACCCGCGCCGATGTCTTGTGCCGCGATCATGCCGGCCGCGTCAGCTTCATCACCGCGCCAAATAGTCGAATTTTCGTTTTGAATTGGACGGCGACCCCCTGCGCGTCATCAATCGGTGACCGGAGCATCCGGTTCCCAAGAAGACGACGGGGAGGTTTGGCATGGCGCGATCCGCCGACATCGACATCAACGCGGGCGCACGCCTCGACCGGCTGCCGACCTGTGGATTCCACTGGCGCATCCTGGCCCTGATCGGGGCCGGCATGTTCCTCGATGCATTCGATATCTATCTGGCCGGCGGCGTGTTGGGTGCGGTGCTGAAGGACGGCTGGTCGACGCTCGAGCTCAATGCCGCCTTCGTCTCCGCGACCTTTGTCGGAATGACGATCGGCGCCTGGTTGTCCGGCATCCTCGGCGACCGCTTCGGCCGCCGCTTCTCCTACCAGATGAACCTCGCGATCTTCGGCCTCGCGTCGATCGCGGCGGCCTTCGCACCGAACATGATGGTCCTGATCGTCCTGCGCTTCATCATCGGCATCGGGCTCGGCGCCGAGATCGTGGTCGGCTACGCGACCCTGACGGAGTTCGTGCCGGCCGCATCGCGTGGCCGCTGGATCGGGCTCTTGGCCGTCATCACCAACTTCTCGCTGTTCGCATCGTCCATGGTCGGCCTGTGGGTGATTCCGACGCTCGGATGGCGCTACATGTTCGGCCTTGTCGGCATCCTGGCGATGGTCGTCTGGATACTGCGCAAGTCGATGCCGGAATCGCCGCGCTGGCTCGCCGCCAACGGCCGCGCGGATGAAGCCGAGGACATTCTATCGGCGATCGAAGCGGAGGCCGCGCGCAAGGGGCCGCTCTCTGCGGTCGTCGCCAGCGTGCCGGCACAGGAATCTGCTGGTTCGGTCTGGCGTCTGTTCCAGCCGCCGTATCTTGCGCGCACGCTGCTCGGCAGCCTGTTGCACATCGTTGTGGGCTTCAGCCTCTACGGATTCATCGGCTGGCTGCCGAGCTTCATGGTCAAGGGCGGCCACAGCGTGGTGTCCTCGCTGGGCTATACCTCCGTGATGGCGCTGGGCGGGCCGGTCGGCTCGCTGATCGGGCTCGTGCTGGCGGACCGGCTCGGACGCAGGCTCTCGATCGTCGGCTCGTCGATCGCGGCAGCGGTGCTCGGCTTAGCCTATCCGCATATGGCGGACGGTATTGCGCTCGCAGCCGTGGGCTTCCTGCTCGTCACCGCGATCTATGTCATGCTGGCGACCGGGTTCGCGATGCACGTCCCTGAACTGTTCCCGACGCGCTATCGGCTTCGCGGCACGGCGATCTGCGCCACCTCCGGACGGATCGCGACCGCGCTGGTCCAGTACGTCGTGGTCGCGATCTTCGCCTGGCAAGGATTGACCGGCGTGCTGACGACCCTGGCCGGCATCCTCGTGGTCCAGGCCGGGGTGTTTCTTGTGTTCGGATTCGAGACCAGGGGGCGATCGCTGGAGGACGCATCGGCAGTGGCGGAGGCCGAAGCGGGAAGCCGGCCGTCGATCGCGCGGAGGCCGGCGGATATCGGAGCCTAACCCAGACCGGTGCAAGCCGCCCTGATCCGGTCGCGGAGCCAGCCGTTCGCGTTGCTCTGATCGTATCGGCGGTGCCAGTACAGCATCCAGTCGAACGGTGCGGACTCGAACGGCAGTTCCTCCATTCGAAGGCCATCGTCCATCAGCACGGCCGCGAGATGCCTCGGCATCACCGCGAGCAGATCGGTCTGCTTCAGAACGTGCGGTACGACCAGCCAATGCGGCACGTTCAGCGCGATGCGTCTGCGGTGGCCGCGCTCGGTCAGCACGTCGTCGACGAAGCGCAGATCGGCCGGGCTGAT
Source organism: Bradyrhizobium sp. WCU1 (assembly GCF_053474805.1). Taxonomy (NCBI): domain Bacteria; kingdom Pseudomonadati; phylum Pseudomonadota; class Alphaproteobacteria; order Hyphomicrobiales; family Nitrobacteraceae; genus Bradyrhizobium; species Bradyrhizobium sp. WCU1. The sequence goes on along the minus strand of NZ_CM130280.1, from coordinate 3,237,319 downwards.
CGAGACTTTCATGTGCTCCTGCGCGATGAAGCGCTCGAAGGTCAGCCGTCCGCGCTTGATCTGGTGGCCGCTGCGCATCAGGCAGACCATGCGGTCGCGCAGCAGCGTCTCCGAACGGATCGATGCGGAATGGTCGAGCCCCATGCTGACCGCGACGTCGATCTCGTCCCGTTCCAGTGCATCGATCGTCAGCGCAGGCGGCAGATGGATGATGTTGTAGGAGATCCGCGCGTCCGGCGATCGCGCCGCTGTGAGCCTCGGCAGCAGCAGGCAGGCGAGAATATCCGACATCCTGATCGTGAAGGTGCGTTCCGTCCGGCCCGGGTTGAAGCCGGCGTCGCTCGCCATCACGCGCTCGACCTGGCGCAGCACCTGGCGCAGCGGCTCCGCCAGTTCGGTGGCGCGTGGCGTCGGCTTCATGCCGCTCGTCGTCCGCACCAGCAGTTCGTCCTCGAACATCGCGCGCAACCGGTTGAGCGCGTTGCTCATCGCCGGTTGACTGAGGCCGACGCGGTCCGCCGCCTTGGTGACGTGACGCTCGGCCAGCAGTGCGTCCAGCGCGACGAGCAAATTGAGGTCGATGGATCGAAGGTTCATTCGTCATTCATAACGTGAATAACGGCAGATCACAAATCCATTTCATCCATGATGGCGAAAGGCGTATCAATCGCTCAGAACAAGGAGGCATCAATGAGCTTTGAGACGATCAAGCGCGACGTGAAGATCTGCATGTTCGATCAGTACGGCACCGTCGTCGACATGCAGGGCGGCCTGATTAAAATCGCCGCACCGTTCCTTGCAAAGAAGGGCTGGAAGGGCGATCCGAATTCCTTCGTCACATGGTGGCGTCGGACCCATTTCGAGAATTCGATGATCGATGCGCTGCTGCATCGCGAGCACACGCCCTATCGCGAGATCGGACACCGCGCAGTTGCCCATGTGATGGACCGCGCGAAGATCGACCACACGATGGACGACGTGCGCTATCTCGTCGGCGAGATCGAGAAGCTGGTGCCGTTTCCGGAAGTGCCGGAGGCGCTCGCGCGGCTGCAAAGCAAATACAAGCTCGTCGTGCTGTCGAACGGCGATCCCGATATGCTCGAGACCGCGAAGCAGCACCACAAGATCCCGTTCGATCGCGTGATCTCGGTGACTGAGGCCAATTCGTTCAAGCCGCATGTCGCGACCTACACCAAGGCGGCCGAGATCATGGGCGTGAAGCCCGATCAGGTGCTGTTCGTGGCCAATCATGCCTTCGACTGCATCGGTGCCAAGTCCGCCGGCATGCGGACGGCCTTCATCGACCGGCGCAGCCGCCCGTTCGGCATCACGCCGCACCAGCCCGACATCCTGGTGCCGTCGATGAAAGACCTCGCCGATGCGATCGTCTGATCGCGAGCCGCTGTCGGGCATCAGGATTCTCGATCTCTGCCGCGTGGTCTCCGGTCCGTTCGCCACGATGCAACTCGGCGATCTCGGCGCCGACGTCGTCAAGATCGAGGATCCCAGGCAAGGCGACGAGAGCCGCCGCTACGGGCCGCCCTTCGTCGGCGGCGAGAGTGCGTATTTCCTGTCGGTGAACCGCAACAAGCGCAGTTGTGCCATCGATCTGAAGTCGCCGGCGGGGCGCGATGCGGTGCTCGATCTCGCATCCGCGGCCGACGTCGTGATCGAGAATTTCCGTCCCGGCACTCTGGACAAATGGGGGCTCGGCTTCGACGCGCTGCGGGCTCGCCGGTCTGACATCATCCTGTGCAGCATCTCGGGGTTCGGTCGCACCGGTGCGGACGCCGCCCGTCCCGGCTACGATCTGATCCTGCAGGGCGAGGCCGGCGTGATGGACATCACCGGCGATCCGATGGGGCCGCCGACCAAGGTCGGTACATCGATCGCCGATCTCGTCACGGGTCTCTATGCGTCGCATTCGGTGCTGGCCGCCTTGATGCGACGAAGCCGGACCGGTGAGGGCGGCCGGGTCGACGTCTCCATGCTCGACGCGATGGCGTCACTCCTGACGTTCAATGCAGGCATGTACTTCGCCACGGGACAAAGCCCGATGCGCCGCGGCAACGTCCATCCGACCATCAGCCCGTATGAGCCGTTCGAGACGAGTGACGGCTGGATCAATGTCGGCGTCGCGAACGACAAATTCTGGGCGGCGTTTTGCGACGTGATCGGTCGTCCGGATCTGCGCGAAGACGTCCGCTTCGAAACCGCCCCGAAACGCGCGGCAGGCCGCAACGAGCTGGTCGCGATCCTCATCCCGATCTTCGCCCAAAGGCGCCGCGCCGACTGGCTGCACCTGCTGGGCGCGGCCGGCATTCCCTGCGGCGCGATCAAGTCGATCGGCGAGGTCTGCGAGACGCCGCAACTGACGCAGCGCGGCATGGTCCAGAGCGTCCGCCATCCGGCGGCGGGGGACGTCAGGTTCGTCGCACGGCCGACGCGGTTCGGCGACGAGCCGCCGGCGCCGTCGACGCCCCCGCCGATGCTCGGCGAACACACGCGCGAGGTGCTTGCGGAATGGCGCGGCTGGACCGACGATCGGCTGGAAAGATTCGCGGTCGAAGGCGCGTTCGGAGATCTTGGACGGAGCTTCGTGCGATCGCACATTTGAGTATCGTCACAAGAGTGTCGTCATGAGGGATATCGCCGAGCAGATGTTGCGCCGCGCCGCCGAGGACGAGCGGCAGGAGTTCGGATCGTTCTTCCTGTCGCGTCTGCTCGGACTTGATATCGCCTATCAGGGCGAGGCGTGCATCGTGTCCTTCGACGCCGTGAGGCCGCTGTTCAATCCGCAGGGCACGCTGCACGGCGGGGTTCTCGCGACCGCGCTCGATATTTCAATGGGGCATCTCGTCAATCACGTCGCGGGCGCCGGTACCACGCTCGAGATGAAGGTGCAGTATCTTGCCGCGGTGCGCGGCGGGCGCGTCACCTGCCATGCGACCTTCCTGAAGCGGGGCCGCAAGACCTTCTTCGTGCAGTCGCAGGCATCCGACGCGGCAGGCGAGCCGATCGCGCATGCCACGTCGACCTGGCAGCTGCTGAACCGCAGCTGAAAGCGCGGTCCGCGCCTAACGCGTCGCGATGCGGGGCCAAGAGGGCCGGTGCCTCCGTGATTTTACGGTACAGACCACCGGACGCGTGTCACCCTTGGAAGCTATTCCGTCCTTGTGGAGCGCTCGCCTCGGTTGCGCTGAGGGGCTATGTTGCGGGGTCACTCACTGGCAGCTTTTTAGGAGTGGATAGGTGCGAGTCATACGAAACGGGTTTCTATCGCTTCTGGCCTTGGGAGCGTTGGCTCCGGCAGGTCACGCGCAGACCACGGTCGCAGCGGTGGAGTGCGATTTTCCACTCGCGTCGACTGATGACTGGAACATGGCCGCGTCGACCCTGCAATACTACATCGATACAGCCGGAGGTTGGAGAGTAAGCCAGGATGCCTTCTCCTTCGATGGCCCGACAAATGTCACGATCAATGGCAAGGAGCAGGTCGCTTCGCTTTCGATCATTATTTCCCGGCAGTCCGGCAAAGCGACCAAGACCCCTTCGTCGGGAGGGAAATCCCTGACGATCAGCGGGGAATTCAAGAAAATGGAATCCAGCGGACGAAAATTCTAAGCGCATTTGGATGGCGACGGCCGCAGGATCGCCACGAGCGATCATCGTCGATCCCATAGTGGCGCACCCGACACGATTCGAACGTGTGACCTTTGCCTTCGGAGAATTTAACCTGCCCTTCGATGCTTTTCGATGGGTTTCGCTCAAATGCGCTATGCCACTGTAATCACTAAACAAATTGAAATTTCAGCTCGCCTGACGTACCCTCGGACACGCTCCGACTTGCGTCCGGCTGCTTACGTGGTGCTTACGCGAGAATGGGAGTTTGGACGGGAGAATTCCCATGCCTAAGCTCACGAAGCGGCTCGTCGACGCCGCGGAGTCGCGGGAGAAGGACTACGTCATCTGGGATGACGAGCTACCAGGTTTCGGCCTCCGCGTCTTCGCCTCCGGCAAGCGCAGCTACGTCCTGCAATACCGAGCCCTGGGCCGCTCGCGCCGCTACACGATCGGCCTGCATGGCGTCTGGACCGCAGAGGGTGCGAGGCAGGAGGCCAAGGTTCAGTTGGGCCGCGTTGCTCAAGGGGACAATCCTGCCGAGGAACGCCAACTCGACCACAAGGCCATCACCGTCAAGGAACTCTGTACGCTCTACGTCAATGACCTGAACGCAGGGCTGATCCTCGGCAAAGGCGGCCGGCCCAAGAAGCCATCAACGGTTGGGACGGACACTGGGCGCATCGAGCGGCACATCATCCCGCTCCTGGGCACGCGACGCGTGAAGGATCTGACCAAGGCCGACATCAACAAGGCCCTCAAGGACATCATGGCCGGCAAGACGCGAGTGTCGGTCAAGACGAAGAAGCTGCGCGGCAAGGCCATTGTCCGCGGTGGCGCCGGAACGGCCACTCGAACGGTCGGGCTCCTCGGTGGCATCCTCACTTACGCTGTCGAAGCAGGCATCATCGCAATCAATCCTGCCCACGGGCTGCGGAAGCCGAAGGACAACGTCCGCACCCGCCGGCTAACGGAAGCAGAATATCGGACGCTGGGCGAGATGCTGATCGCGGCGGAGAAGGACGAGAAGTTCGCGACGACGGTCGAGATCATTCGTCAGGTCGCTCTCACAGGCTGCCGCCGTAGCGAGATGATCGGCCTCATGTGGACGGAAGCAGATACCGACGGCAGTTGCCTGCGGCTGATCGACAGTAAGGAGGGCACCTCGGTCCGGCCTATCGGCCTGCCCGTCGTCGAATTCCTCGAAGAGCGTCGGAAGACAGCCGCCGGCACATATGTCTTCCCCGGCTACGGGGATGACAACGCTTTCGGCAGTTTCCCCAACCACTGGGAGCAGATCTTCAAGGACTCTCCGCTCTCGGACGTCACGCCCCACGTCTTGCGGCATAGCTTCGCGAGCGTCGGCAACGATCTCGGCTTCACGGAGGTGACGATCGCGGCCTTGGTCGGCCATGCCAAGGGCTCCGTGACCAGCAAATACATCCATACGCTCGACACGGCCCTCATCATGGCGGCCGATACGATCGCCGGCTACATTGAGGGCCTGCTGGATGGGAAAGAGTTCAAGCAGACCGCCTACGCGCTTGACCGAGCTTCTCGCAAAGCTGCACTTGCGCGGTTTCTGCAAAAAGCGGCGGGCGAAGACGAAGTGAACGGCGGGGCGGTGCAACGCCAAGCCGCGTAATCTATGCCGCTCCCTCGACTATGACTGTCAAACGGATGGACATATGCAGCGAACCGAAGAGTTCGTCGATGATCGACAGAAGTCGTGGTGCATTCACTGCGCGCGATCGCTTGCTGGCCTTGACACGAGCGACGACCATGTTCCGTCGAAAAGCCTGCTGTCGAAGCCGCGCCCGCACCACTTGCCGGTCGTCACGATTTGCAAGGAGTGCAACACCAGCTTCTCGCGGGATGAGCAATACGCGGTGACGTTTCTGAGCTGCGTCCTCTCCGGTTCCAGCGCGCCCGAGCAGCAATCGAATGCGAGCGCCGCCCGCGCGTTGGCGGCGAGTCCCGGGCTGCGCACTCTGATCGAGCGATCGCGGACCGAATACACGACTGTAGGAGGTGAGAAGCGTTTCCTGTGGAAGCCGGACGCGGAGCGCATCAACCGCGTCGTGGTGAAGAACGCTCGCGGACATGCCTACTTCGAATGGGGGGAGCCCATGCTCAATGCCCCCATCCACGTCTGGGCCATTCCCCTCGAAAGCATGTCTTCCGAGCAGCGCTCGGACTTCGAGGGCGCGGGCGAAGGCCCGGGTTTGGCCGTATGGCCAGAGGTCGGGAGCCGCATGATGTCACGCCTCGTGACCGGCGCGGACCTGCTGGACGGTTGGGTGATCGTCCAGCCCGGCACTTATCGATATTCCGTGGACGCGTCCGGGGCGCTTAGAGTGCGGACGGTTCTATGGGAATACCTCGCCACCGAAGTTCTGTGGGAATCCTAGCCACCAGCGCCAGGAATGATCCGCCCCACCGCTTTCCGCGAAATCGGCGATTCTCCTATTAGATCAGCCTAAATCAGACCAAACCCGCTTTACTCAGCCCAGTTTCGGTGGAATAATTCTGCCGTCTGCGTCGGCGGAAGAAAGGGCGATTCATGTCCGATCGCTGGATGTCCGTCGAGGAGATCGCCGGCTATCTGGGAGTGAGCAAAGACACGATCTACGGCTGGATAACCAAGAGGGACATGCCGGCCCACAAGGTCGGAAGGCTTTGGAAGTTCAAGTCGGACGAGGTCGATTCATGGGTGAGGGCCGGTAAAGCATCCGACGAGGGCGATGAACATGCGGTGAGTGATGCAAACGGTCGGGAAAAGCGCGCCACGAAGGGGAAGCAATGAGTAGAGTGGCGTGCATCGACCTGTTTTGTGGCGCGGGCGGTCTGACGCATGGCCTGATCCAAGCCGGCATCCCGGTCGTCGCGGGCATCGATGTCGACGCGGCTTGCCGCTACCCGTTCGAAACCAACAACAGCGCGCGCTTCATCGCCAAGGACATCAAGAACGTAAAACCGGCGGACCTTAAGAAGCTCTATGGTGATGCCGAGATCCGGATTTTGGCCGGTTGCGCGCCCTGTCAGCCATTCTCGACCTATTCCCAACGCTACGACACGTTGACGAGTCCGCGCTGGCCCCTGCTGTACCAGTTCGCGCGCCTCATAAAATCGGTCCGTCCGGACGTCGTGACCATGGAAAACGTGCCTCTGGTCGAAAGGCACGCAGTGTTCGACGACTTCGTCGCCACTCTGCGTAGGCTAGGCTACAGCGTCTGGCAGGGTGTCGTCGATTGCACTCAATATGGCTTGCCGCAGACCAGGCGGCGGATGGTCATTTTGGCGAGCGCGATCGGCCCGATTGAACTGATCGCGCCGACGCACGAGAAGCCGCGGACCGTCAAAGATGCGATCGGAAAACTACCCGTCATCGAAGCCGGAAGCGCTCACAAAAGCGACGCCTTCCATATGTCGTCCAGGCTTTCGGATCTGAACCTGGAGCGCATCCGTGCGTCCCGCCCTGGCGGAACGTGGCGTGACTGGCCCAAACGGCTGGTCGCAGACTGCCATCGCAAGGAAACCGGCCGCACCTATCCCGGCGTCTACGGGCGCATGACGTGGAGCGACCCGGCTCCGACGATCACGACGCAGTTCTACGGCTTCGGCAACGGTCGCTTCGGTCATCCTGAACAGGATCGAGGTATCTCCTTGCGAGAGGGCGCCATCCTGCAGGGGTTCCCTAAGGACTATGCCTTCGTGCCGGAGGGTGGCCCCACCCATTTCAAGGTTCTCGGCCGAATGATCGGCAATGCTGTGCCAGTCGTCCTCGGCGAGGCGATCGGGCAGAGCATTTCGGCTCACCTCGGCATTGAGGCCGATCGGGAGGGGCAGAAGCAGGGAGGCATCGCGGATGTCGCGCGTAAGCCCCTCGTCGCATGAAGCGAGCCTCCGAATGGCTCGAGTGCGGCAGAAGGGCACCGACGCCGAACTCTTCTTACGCAAAGCTCTGCACGCCAGAGGGCTGCGCTATCGCTTGCACGTCCCGCTGCTGACGAAGCCGCGTCGAGTCGCAGACATCGTTTTCTCGAGTGCCCGGGTCGCCATCTTCGTCGATGGTTGCTTCTGGCACGGTTGCCCTGAACACGCCTCCTGGCCGAAGAGCAACGCGCAATTCTGGCGCGACAAGATCGAAACCAACCGCGCCCGAGACGCGGACACCGATCGACGCCTCCGAGCTTCGGGTTGGCGGGTCGTCCGTGTTTGGTCCCACGAAAGCGCCGATGACGCGGCCGAACGCATCGAAGACATCATTCGTGCTGGGGGGAGAGTGCAGTGATTGTCAGGGGGGCTGGCAGCACGGCCGCACAGATAGCGCATCACACCATCCCCGAGCCCGGCCAGTTGGTGGAAGCTCGCCGGCGTCAATGGATCGTTTCAGAGGTGGACGACGGCTCGGTCGCCCCTGGTCTGCCCAAGCGCCACCTCATTCGATTGGCTTCGATCGACGAGGATGCCCTCGGCGAGGAAATCGAGGTTTTGTGGGAATTGGAACCCGGCGCCCATGTCATTGAGCGCGCCGGCCTGCCGCGAATAACGGGTTTGGACGATCCCGACACCCTGCAAGCGTTTCTCGACGCCGTCCAATGGGGAGCGGCTACCAACGCAGACAGGGCGTACCTGCAAGCCCCCTTTCGTAGTGGCGTCAGTATCGAGGATTTCCAGCTCGACCCGCTGGTGCGAGCGATCGACATGGCTCGTACCAGCCTGCTCATCGCCGACGACGTCGGCCTCGGCAAGACGATCGAATCCGGTCTCGTTGTCCAGGAGATGCTCCTCCGTCACCGCGCGCGTACCGTGCTGGTGTTGTGCCCAGCGTCGCTGCAAGAAAAGTGGCGCACGGAGATGCAGGAAAAATTCGGCCTCGATTTTCGGATCGTGGATACCGAGTTCGTCAAACATCTGCGACGCGAGCGAGGGCTGCACGCCAACCCGTGGACGTCGTTCCCTCTCCTGATCACCTCGATGGATTGGGCGAAGCAGGGTGAAGGCCTGCGCCTGTTTCGTGATGCCTTGCCGCCCTCGGTCACACATCCCCGCAAATTCGATCTCTTGGTGATCGACGAGGCCCACAACGTCGCGCCGACGGTCGGGCACTATGCGGTCGAGAGCTTTCGGACGCGGCTGGTCCGCCTTCTCGCACCGCATTTCCAGCACAAGCTGTTCCTGACCGCCACGCCGCACGACGGCTATACCGAATCGTTCACCGCTCTACTCGAACTCCTCGACGATCAACGGTTCGCCAGAAACGTCCTGCCGAGCGAGCCCCAGCGCGCCCGGGTCATGGTGCGGCGGCTGAAGAGCGACCTCGTCGACGCGAACGGCAATCGACTCTATCCGGTACGGCGCCTCGAAGCCCTCGGCGTCAACTATGCCGCAGACGAGCGAGACATCCGTCATCTGCTCGGGGACTACATATCCAGCCGGGAGCGGGGGGAAAGGGGCGCACGAGCCGTCGATCGCTTCGTCCATCAATTGCTGCGCAAGCGCCTGTCGTCGTCACCCGCGGCGTTCGCGACCACGCTGGAGCGGCACGTCGCGACAATCGAGGGACGCGTCGCGGCCGATCGCGGCCAACGAAAGTTGGATGAGCGTCTCCTCCGCCGGGCCATCTCGAAGGCGGAGGAAGACTACGCCGACGATGCCCAGCGCGAGATGGCGGAAGACGAGGCGATCGGCGAAGCCAGCAAGCACGTCCGCCCGCCCGACGAACAAGAAAGGCTGATGCTCCAGCGCTTGCGATCCTGGGCCCAGCAAGCCTCACGTAAAGAGGACTCCAAGGCTCGCGCCATACTGGAATGGCTCGCCAAGCACCTCCAAGTCGATGGCCAGTGGACGGACGAGCGGGTCATACTTTTCACCGAATACCGAACGACGCAGCAGTGGATGCACCAGATCCTCGCTGGTCACGGGTTCGGTGGCGAGCGCCTGGCGTTGATCTATGGCGGGATGGATCACGACGAACGCGAAACTGTAAAGGCCGCGTTCCAGGCCAGCCCCAAAGAATCGCCGGTCAGAATCCTCCTGGCGACCGATGCCGCCTCGGAAGGCATCGACCTCCAAAACCACTGCCATCTCATGATCCACTTGGAGATCCCATACAATCCCAACGTGATGGAGCAGCGGAACGGCCGCATCGACCGGCACGGTCAGCGCTCCAGCGAGGTGGTCATTTGGCACCCGGTCGACGACGAGGGAGACCACGGCGAGGACATTCTGCGTGCCCTGCGCAAGCTCGATGCCATGCGGGCCGACATGGGCAGCGTCAATCCGGTCATCGCCCCTCAGTTGCCGGACCTGATCGAGGGGCGCCGGCGCGACCTGGATACCCGGCTCGCCGAAGCCCGCATGGAAAAGTCTCGCCGCTTCGTCAGAGCGGAGCGCGATCTCCGGGAACGCATCGCGAAACTGCATGAACGTCTCGCCGAGACCAAACGAGAGCAAAATCTCGCGCCCGACCATGTCGAAAGGTCGGTGAGGACGGCTCTGCGCTTATCGGACAAACCGGACCTGGAGCCCGTTTCCCTGCCGGGGGCCCTCGATGGATCCGCCTTCAGGATGCCGGCGCTGTCGGGTTCATGGTCGCGATGCCTCGAAGGTCTCGAGCATCCCTATACGAAGAAGGTTCGACCGATCACCTTCGATCACGACGTGGCGAAGGGGCGTGACGACGTCGTTCTGGTGCATCTCAATCACCGCCTCGTTCAGATGAGTCTGCGCCTGCTCCGCGCCGAGATCTGGGCACGCGACGACGTAAAGAAGATCCATCGCGTCACCGCCCGGTCGCTTCCCGACGGTCGCTTGGAAGCTCCGACCATCGTCGTCGTTTCCCGCTTGGTCATCACTGGCGGAAGCCACCATCGCCTGCACGAGGAACTCACTGAGGCCGGCGGCTATCTGCGCGACGCGGGATTCCGCCGCGAGGAACGCGTCTCAGAATTGCGTCGGTGGCTACAGGACTCCAAACCAGCGGTGCTGCCGGACACGACCTTCGCGGCGCTGCGCACCCGCTTCGATAAGCAGCGCGATTCCGTACTGGCCGCGGTCGACGCGCGCTCCAAGGACCGCCTGCGCTTCCTGTCCAATTCGATCGACGCCCGTAAGGAACGAGAGAGCGACGACATCCGACAGGTCCTCGACGATCTCGACAAGGCCCTGCGGACCGAACTCGTCGCCGACCGCGAGCCGCAACAGCTCTCGCTCTTCTCCGAAGATGAGCGCACCCAGCTACGACGCGATCATGCCGCCCTGGAAGCACGCCTCGCCCGCATTCCGCTGGAGCGAGAGCAGGAGGTGCGCGCCATCGAGAACCGATATTCCAATGTCCGGGATCACACCTTCCCCGTCGCGGTCATCCTGCTTGTGCCCGAGTCCTTGACGAAGGGGCAGCCTCGATGAGCACCAACCACGACTGGCTCAACCTCATCGAGGTGTCGGGACCGTTCCTCGCGGTGCCGGTTCTGCGGGAGGTGCTTCCCCAAGGATTGGAAGCCCTGACCTCCGGCCGCCCGCAACGTCTGCGTGCCACCTATGACGAATGGCGTGATACCGTCGATGCGGACGATGCTGACCTGCCGGCGATCCATGCGGCATGGATCGACGAGGTTCTCCAGAGCGCCCTGGAGGTGGACGATCAGGTTTTGCGCCGGGCGGCGACTTTGCCGGAGCGGCTAAAGGTGTCGTTGCCCGAGCACGGGGTCACGATCGCGCCCGACCTGGCGATCGTCAATCCGACCCAGGGCGACGCCCCGCTCTTGCCCGTCCAGCTCTACGATCCCGACACCGATCTCGACGCCACCCGGAATTACGACGGGCTGGCCACGACACCGGGCGACCGCATGGTGGTGCTGCTTCGCGCCGTCGGTTGCCCGGTCGGCCTCGTGACCAACGGCGAGCGCTGGATGCTCGTTCATGCGCCGACCGGCGCTGTGGCGAGCTTCGCCAGTTGGTATGCCCGCCTCTGGGGCCAGGAGCCCGAAACACTCCGCGCCTTCGTCAGCCTGCTCGGAGTTCGTCGGTTCTTCGGCCCCGAAGCCGAAAGGCTTCCGGCGCTGTTCGAGCGGTCGCTGAAGCATCAAGACGACGTGACCGACGCACTTGGCGAACAGGTCCGTCGCGCGGTGGAAGTGCTGGTCCAGTCCCTCGACCGCGCCGACCAAGACCGCAATCGGGATCTGTTGCACGACGTCGATCCGAAGGAACTCTACGAAGCTGGCCTCACGGTCATGATGCGGCTCGTTTTCCTTCTGGCGGCGGAAGAGCGCGGCCTGCTCTTGCTCGGCGATCCCCGCTACGATGCCTTCTATGCGCTCTCCAGCCTGCGTATGCAGTTGCGCGCCGACACCGAGGAAATACTCGAACGCCGCCGCTCGGCATGGTCACGGCTGCTCGCGTTGTTCCGTGGCGTCTATGGCGGCATCGACCATCCGCTGCTGCGGCTGCCGGCGATGGGCGGTTCGCTCTTCGACCCGGATCGCTACCCCTTCCTCGAAGGCCGCAAGAAGGGCACGAACTGGCGGAGCGATCCCGCCGAGCCCCTGCCGATCGACGACCGGACGGTTCTGCTCCTGCTGGAGGCGATCCAGACCTTCGAGGGGCGCACGCTTTCCTACCGCGCGCTCGACGTGGAACAGATCGGCCATGTCTATGAAGGTCTCCTCGAACGCACGGTCCAGCGCGTCGATGACGTGACTCTGGAACTCGAAGGGGCGGCCAAGGCCAAGAATGCGCGTGTCGCACTGGGCGAGATCGAGTCCGCTCGCCTCGACGGCGCCGCCAGAATCGTCGAACTCTTGAAGGAGCGGAGCGAGCGCTCTGAGCCCGCCATTCGCAACACCATCGGCCGCGAGCCGGACGAGCGCGTGGCGGCGCGGTTGCTCACCATCTGCCGTGGCGACGTGGCGCTGCGTGACCGCATCCTGCCTTATGCCGAACTCCTGCGGACGGACCCGTGGGGATACCCTCTGGTGCATCACGCCGGCGCTTTCGTCGTCGTCCTCGGCGCCGACCGGCGCGAGAGCGGGACGCACTACACGCCCAAGAGCCTGACCGAAAAGATCGTCGAGGAGACCCTGACCCCAATCGTCTATCGCGGCCCGGCCGAGGGCGCAGCGCGCGAGGATTGGAAGCTCAAGAGCGCCGACGAACTCCTCGACCTCAAGGTCTGCGATCCCGCGATGGGATCGGGTGCGTTCCTCGTGCAGGCTTGCCGCTGGCTCGCCGACCGGCTGGTCGAAGCCTGGTCCAACATGGAATCGGCGGGCGGCCGGATCGACGACGAAGGCCGCATCCGCACCGCCGATGACACGACCGGGTTCGAACCATTGTCGCGCGACACCGAGGAACGTGCCATCTTGGCGCGTCGCCTGATCGCCGAGCGTTGCCTCTACGGCGTCGACAAGAACCCGCTCGCGGTCGAACTCGCCAAGCTGTCGCTCTGGCTGACCACGCTCGCCAAGGGGCGGCCTTTCGGCTTCCTCGATCACAACCTGCGGAGCGGCGACAGCCTGCTCGGCATTCACGATCTCAGCCAGCTCATCGAGCTGGACATGAAGCCGACAGGCAAGGCGCAGCTTCGCCTTTTCGGCCGGACCATCAGGTCGGCCGTCGACAAGGCGCTCGCGCTCCGCAGCCAGCTTCGCTCGATCCCCATCCGAGACATCGGCGATGTCGAGGCGATGGCCGCGCTCGACGCTCAATCACGCAATGAACTCGCCCTGCCGGAACTGATCGCCGATGCTCTCGTCGGCATTGTCCTCGCCGATGACCGAGCCGTGAGAATTACGGCGCTGGCGACCGTGGCTGACGAGGCCTCGGGCGGCGATGCGGATGCGCGGACTCGCTTGCTGCGGCAAAGTTGGGCCGACCTCGCAAGCGATACCTCTGACGGCGTTACCCGCCGGCCACTTCATTGGCCGCTCGAATTCCCGGAGGTCTTCTTGCGGGACAATGGTGGGTTCGACGCCTTTGTCGGCAATCCGCCATTCCTGGGTGGACAGCGGATCACCGGCGTCGCTGGCGTCATCTACCGAAATTGGTTGGTCGAACACATTGCCGAAGGTCGGCGTGGGTCCGCTGATCTCGTGGCCTACTTTTTCCTGCGTGCTTACTCACTTCTACGGGAAGGCGGTAATTTCGGACTTCTTGCTGTCAACACGATTGCAGAGGGAGACACTCGGCAAGTCGGCTTGGAAGCTATGTTGCAGACTGGCGCGATCATCCGCGCCGCTTACCCAAACGAGCCTTGGCCCGGAGTGGCTGCCGTAGTTACCAGCCGTGTGCATATCTGCAAAGGACCATGGCATGGCATTCGAATGCTTGCGGGCGTGCCGGTAAGTTTGATCTCTCCCTTCTTGTCTGATCGAGAAGAGTGGTCGCCGCAGGAGCTGGACGAAAATGCGGGTATTTCGTTCATAGCCTCATACATACTGGGTCTTGGATTCACATTAAGCGAATCCGAAGCCAAGAATATGATCAATGCAAATCAGCGAAATGCAGAAGTCATTTTTCCCTATTTGAATGGGAAAGATCTAAATTCAAGCCCCACACAAAGCGCGAGCCGCTACGTTATAAATTTCTGGGATTGGCCCGAAGAATTGGCCAAGAGCTATGAAGAGCCCTACGAGTGGGTAAAGAACAACGTCCGGCCGGAACGGCAGCGTACAAAGAAAGACGGAACTTACGTCTTACGCAAACCGCTCCCGCAGAGATGGTGGCAGTACGCTGAAAAACGACCCGCATTGTACCACGCCATAGGCCGCGGAGATCAATTTTTATCTCATCCTGACGGTTGGCAACCGGACACAATTAGATTCGATTGCGTTTTGGGAATCACACGAGTTTCTAAATTTTTGAATGTTGCCTTCATCCCAAACAATCAAATATTTACACTCGACGTAATCATCTTCGCACTTAACGGATACGACGATTTTTGTCTCTTGCAATCTAATGTTCACGAAGCGTGGACCAGAAAGCAGGGGTCCACCCAAGAAACACGGATGCGGTACACACCATCAGATTGCTTTGAGAAAATGCCTTTACCATCTCACAGGGATAATGAGTTATCCAAGATTGGAAAGTCGTACTCCGAACTTCGGATAAAAATTAGCACAGAACGATCAATCGGCCTGACACAGCTTTACAATTTATTTCACAGCACAAAATCCACTATCCAGGACATTGTCACACTTCGTTATTTACACGAGAAAATGGATATTGCGGTCTGCCGCAGTTACGGATGGACAGATATTGAATTGGGTCATGACTTCCATGAAGTAGCTTCTCTGCCAGAGAACGACCGAACCCGCTTCACGATCTCCGAGTCGGCGCGTCTCGAATTGTTGAGGCGTTTGTCCGACCTGAATCGTCAGCGCTACCAAAAGGAAGTCGAAGCGGGCCTGCACAAGGCAGCCAAGAAGCAAGCACCCAGCAAGAAGCGAACTGACCAAGACGATGGCGATCTCTTCAACGCTGACGCCGCCGATACGGAGACCGTCGATGACTGACACCTACAAGATGACGGTCGATCTCAATGTGCTCGATCACCTCGGGATCAACCTCTATAGCAACATCGCTGCCGTCCTGACCGAAGCCGTCGCGAACGCCTGGGATGCGGATGCCGAGAAGGTGGACATCCGGATCGACCCTGACGGCAAGTGGATCGAGATCGCCGATGATGGCATGGGCATGTCAGTCGCCGACATGAACGACAAGTACCTGCGCGTCGGCTACCGGCGCCGAGAGGAGGTCAGCGGCCGCGTGACGCCCAAGGGGCGGCCGGTCATGGGCAGGAAGGGGTTGGGTAAGCTCTCGCTCTTCTCGATCGCCGACACCATCGAGGTGCATTCGGCGAAGGACGGCGGAGCGCATGGCCTGCGGATGACGGTCTCGGGCATCCACGATTCCGTCCGCGATCAGAAGCCCTTCTACAGCCCGGAACCGCTGGCGGCTGGAGAGGTCACCGTCATGAAGGGGACGAAGATCATCCTCAAGGACGTCAAGCGGCAGCGTCTCGGGCCGGGAGCTACGGCCCTCCGCAAGCGCCTGGCGAGGCGGTTCTCGGTCGTGGGGGACGTTCATGGCTTCAAGGTCGAGATCGACGGCCAACCGATCACCGCCGCCGATCGCGGCGATCTCGCCACGGTCCAGTTTCTCTGGACGTTCGGCACCGAAAAGCCCGACCTGACGGCATCCTCTCAGCTCAAAGAGAAGGAGGCTCTCTCCGATCGCTTCGATGGCTGGGATGCGACATGGCGCGTGAAGGGCTGGATCGGCACGGCCAGAAAGCCGAAAGACCTGGAAAGCACCGAAGCCGGTAACATGAACGGCATCGTCGTGTTCGCTCGCGGGCGGCTGTTCCATGAGAACATCCTCGACAAGCTGAACGACGCCAGGATCTACACCAAATACCTCACGGGACAGATCGAGGCCGATTTCCTGGACATCGACGACAAGCCCGATATCGCTACCAGCGACCGTCAGCGCGTGCAGGAGGACGACGAACGATACCAGCAACTACTCGCGTTCCTGCGCTCGCGGCTCACTCAGGTCGAGAGCCGCTGGAACGAATGGCGGCGGAAGCACGAAATCGAGAAGGCGAAGGAAACCTCGCCCGCCCTCGCCGAATGGCTCGATGGACTGCCAGAAGGCTTCCGCAAGAGCGCCGAGGAGCTGATCGCGAAGCTCAGCGCCCTACCGATCGACGATGAAGACGATCGCAAAGTCCTCTATCGGCACGGTATCCTGGCGTTCGAGCGCATGAAGTTGCGCGGATCGACCGACGAGTTCATCGCGAGCATCGCCAGCGTGGACAAGCTGCTCACGCTGCTCGCAGACCGCGATTCCCTCGAGGCTTCGCTGTATCGAGACATCGTGCGGTCCAGGCTCGGAGCAATCCAGGAGTTTCAGAAGATCGTCGATGAGGACGCCAAGGAGAAGGTCCTCCAGAAATATCTCTTCGACCATCTCTGGTTGCTCGATCCGGCGTGGGAGCGTGCCTCCGGCAGTGAACTCATGGAAAAGCGCCTCGTCACGGAGGGCGTTATCGTCGAGGACTTCAACGAGAAAGAGAAGCTCGGCCGGGTCGACATCGCCTATCGTACCTACGCCGGAAAGCACATCATCGTCGAACTCAAGAAGGCCGGTCGGGTGATGAAGCTCCTCGAATTGCAGGAGCAAGGCCAGCGCTACGTCGATACGCTGCGAAAGATCTTGTTACAGCAAGGGGATTCGTCACCGAACATCGAAGTCGTGTTCGTTCTCGGCAAGTCGATCGAGGAAGAGAAGGCGAACCCGGATCGCCTCAAATCGTCCATGGCGGCTATTTCCCCCGGAAGCCGCATCGCCCACTACGACACACTCATCCGGGGCGCTCAGGAGGCCTACGAGCAATATCTCAAGGCCAGCAAAGAGCTGGATCGCCTTGAGAAACTGGTGAACCAGATATGAGCGAATCCAGCCCGCCGGAGAACGGCGCGACAGAACAGGTCCCGGCCCATGCCGCGTGGATGGCCGTCGACACGACGGTTAGTGCGGGACAGCACGATTTCGTCTTCTCGTGTGTGGGAGGACCGAATCTGTTTTTGAGCATCGCGGCCGGTGACTGGCTGCTTCTCTTCGATCCCGCTCAGTCCATCACTCGGGTTGGACGGCTCCTTCGTGTTCGATCGACCGAGACCGAAACCTCGTTCTATTTCGACAAGCTCCATACCGTCGCTTCACCCGCACTCTTGAGCGGGTTGGGTCTCACCATCCCGGCAGGGCCGATCGGTCGTCTCTCTTGGGATGATTTCCTGCGCGCGGCGCAGTCGGTCGGTATTTCCGACATCGAAGCCGTGCCGCTCATCCAGAACGTCGTCTATGTGCGCGATCTGCTCGAAGTAGCCGTTCGTGACGATCTACTCGGTCCCGCCGGTGGCCCGCACGAGCTGATCAAGGACATGAGCGTCCGCGACCGCTATCTGGTAGGGAAGCTCGCGCCACGTCGGCCAGGTGACGGCGAGACGACTCCAGTCGAGCCAGCGGCAGCCGCAGACGAGGTCGGCGACATTGAGGATGAGCGAGCGGCGCCCATCCACGAGCCCGGCGCCGAATTCGCGAGTGCTTCCGGCCGCGTGGAGCCAGAGGACGATGCTCTCGACGAGATCGACACGACGAACAATCAATCCCTCGTGCCGTCCAGCATGGGGTTCACCTTCTGCGTCGCGCCGGGCGAGGAGTCGCTCGCCGTCGATGTTCGCTGGGGACGCTACGAGCGTGTCCCGAGCGACGAGCACGAAGTCGTCAAAACCCGGAAGAACCGGGCGACCGGCAAGGAGGAGGAGACCAAGGTCAAGGTGTGGCGGCGCATCCCGTGCGGTGGTGTCGCGCCCTTGCTTCTGAACGACGGGCCGATAAGGCCCTCGACGCCCGACCGGGACCAGCCCGACGTCAGGCTGCAAGGCTCCGTCCGGACGAACGACCAGGGGGAGCGCCTCGTCACCCTGTTCCTCGTGAACGGTCAACTCGAGCCCGACGACAACAAGGACCGCGCCTGGCTGTTCCAGCCGGAGATCTCCGTGACCGCGCCGGAACCCGCTGCGGGGAAGGCGATCTTCAGGCGACGCCCATCCAACGAAATCGTTGTCGACGATCCGGAACGCGATCGCTTGGCGCTGATCTATCGCAATCGGTTGGAGTTCGCCGTCGGCCACGGCGTGTCGGTCCACTCCGACGCGATGCCGGAAGATTCCGGGAAGGCTTGGCGGGTCCGCACGGAGATCATTCCGCGCTACGAAATCGCCGTGACGGAGACGCCGGGCCTCGACTTCGGCGATCGCCCGGCGATGCGCCGGATGGTCGATGAAGGTTGGCTCGACATGAACCGCCTTGCTGAATTGGAACCGCAGGCGCTGCGCGATGCGCTGTCGTGCCTGGTCGACGACTACGCCGTATGGATCGAGGAGCAACGTGCGCGCCTGAAGAGCGAGATCACGGGTTTCGACGATCCGGGCCGGGACGTGATCGTCCGATGCGAAGAAACCCTGCGCCGTCTTCGGGAAGGGATGAACACGCTCTTTACCGACGATGCGGCGCTGACGGCCTTTCGCTTCGCCAACAGGTCCATGGCGCTACAGCGCGTGCGGAGCCTCTATGCCCTCAAGCGGAGACGGGGGGAGACCACTGATATCGCGCAGATCGACATTCCGAGGAACCGATCTTGGCGTCCCTTCCAGTTGGCCTTCCTCTTGTTGTCGGTGCCGTCGCTGGCCGACCCGGCGCATCCAGATCGAACGAAGCCCGTCGAGGCCTTCGCCGACCTGCTGTGGTTCCCGACGGGTGGCGGCAAGACCGAAGCCTATCTAGGTGTGGCCGCCTTCGCCATGGGGATGCGTCGGTTGAAGAGCGACCTCGGTGGGCTTGACGCCTCACGCGGCCTCGCCGTGATCATGCGATACACGCTGCGTCTGCTGACGCTCCAGCAATTCCAGCGCGCGGCCGCGCTGTTGTGCGCAATGGAGGTGATCCGTCGCGCGGACGAGAAGACCTGGGGCAAGGAACCCTTCTCACTGGGACTGTGGGTCGGCAACAAGGTGACGCCGGGCCGAACCGAAGACGCTCACCAGGCGATCGAAGCGTTGCGCAATGGTGATCGGAATCGTGCCGGCATCGCGTCGCCTGCGCAATTGACGAGCTGCCCATGGTGCGGCTCGGAGATCTCCGCTGGGCGCGACATCGAGGTCGACAGGGTTATCGGCCGGACTCTCATTCATTGCGGGGACAAGCTCGGCACCTGCGAATTCTCGCGGGCCGGCTCCAGCGGGCTCGCCCACCCCGGATTGCCGGTAAAGGTGGTCGACGAGGAGATCTACCATCGTCCTCCCACGATGATGATCGCTACCGTCGATAAGTTCGCCATGATGGCTTGGCGGCCAGAGGTCCGAACCCTCTTCGGTCGGGTCGATGAAGAATGCGAGCGCCACGGCTTGCTCTGGCCGGGGCACGATTGCGGTACGGGGCATCGCGCCCGCGGCGCTCATCCCCCGGCCAAGGTGAAACCCGTGCGAGCCGCTCTGCGGCCCCCCGATCTCATCATCCAGGACGAGTTCCACCTCATCAGCGGTCCCCTCGGCACCATGGTCGGCCTCTATGAAAGCGCCGTCGACGAGTTGAGCACCTGGCCTCTCGGCGATACGAAGGTTCGACCGAAGGTCGTGGCATCCACCGCGACCGTCCGGCGCGCCGAAGATCAAGTGCGCAACGTGTTCATGCGGCGCATTTCGGTCTTCCCGCCCTCCGGTCTCGACGTCGAGGATAACTTCTTCTCAGTCCAGCGGCCCATCGAAGAGAAGCCCGGCCGCCGCTACATGGGCATATGCGCGCCTGGCAGCTCTCGCCCTGCGGTGCTGATCCGAACGTACACGGCCTTCCTGACTGCGGCGCAGGCGCTCTTCGATCGTTTCGGTCCGGTCGCCGACCCTTACATGACGCTGGTCGGCTATTTCAATTCGCTGCGCGAATTGGGCGGAATGAAGCGCCTCGCCGAAGACGACGTCCAGACGCGATCCTTCCGCGTCAGCATGAGCCTCGTCGATCGGCCGGGCTTGTCGCAGCGGCGCGTAGACGACGTTCGCGAACTGACATCTCGTGTCTCTAGTCACGACATCCCGCGCTATCTCGATCAGCTCGAAATCCCCTTCAACGGGACGTTCGATCCCGCGGCGGGCAAATGGATCGAGAACCGGGCTCCGGGCGATCCGCGTCCGATCGACGTCGTCCTGGCCACCAACATGCTTTCGGTTGGGGTCGACGTGAATCGCCTCGGCGTGATGGTCGTCAACGGCCAGCCGAAGGGAACGGCCGAGTATATCCAGGCGACCAGCCGCGTCGGCCGCACGCCGCCGGGCTTGGTCGCCACCGTCCTCACCTGGGCGCGTCCGCGCGATCTCTCACACTATGAGACGTTCGAGCACTATCACGCGACCTTCTATCAGCACGTCGAAGCTCAATCCGTGACGCCATTCTCGCCGCGGGCATTGGACCGTGGCCTCACGGGCGCGATGCTGTCGATCATGCGAAACGCCTATGATCCCTTCGCGCCGAACACAGGGGCGGGCGCGATGAACAGCCCGAGTCGACCGGAGATGTTAACGACGATCGGTATCGTGGCCGAGCGGACGTGGGAAGTCACCGAGGATTCGGCAAAGAAATCGCTGACCGAACAGGAATTGAAGCAACGAGCAGATGATTGGGCCAAAGAGGCGGGCGTCGGTGGCCGCACGCTCGTTTATCAGAAGTATGGCGCAGGCCCGACGGCGTATCCTCTTTTGGAAGCACCAGGCGTGAAGCCGTGGACGGATTGGACCGTCCCGATGTCGATGCGTGAGGTCGAGCCCGGCGTGAGGCTGGTGATGGAGGATTCTCGCTCGACGAGCGACCCCATCTGGCGAGCCCGAGTCACCCCAACGGACGGGAGTGACGCATGAGCAAGACACCCGTAGGCGAAATCCGGCCGAGCCAGCTCCTGTGGACCTACGGCCCTGGCGCGCTGGTCGATCTGCCCAATTTATCGGTCGTCACGATGGGGATCGACCGTTGGGAAAAGGATAGATGCCAGCCCATCCAAGAGGCACGCCTGCTGGCGAACGTCCGCAGCGTTCTCGGGCCTCAAGTGGAATCGCTGCGTATGCCCCCGATCGGCGAGCGTGATGTCGTCGACCCGTTTTCTCCCGCAGCCCTGATCGGCGTTCCAGTGAAGCCGTTCCCGAGGTGGTTGCGTTGCGTGAAATGCGGGCTCCTTTCGCCGTTCGATGCCGGCTTATTCAAGCTGAAGGAAAACAGATACCGTCCGGAACTGACCCGTTTCGTCCATGAGGGCTGCCGGGGTTCGAACAACGATCAGCGAGCTCGTGACGCCGACGCCGTGCCGGCGCGCTTCCTGACGGCTTGTCGTGCCGGACATCTGGACGATTTCCCTTGGCACTGGTTCGTTCATGCTGGCCCCTCTGAATGTCGCGGCACCCTACGGTTCTTTGAAAGCGGTGCGTCGCTTCAAACCGAGAACCTCTGGGTCAAATGCGACGCCTGCGGCGCATCGAAGAACATGGCCCAGGCTTTCGGCCAGGCCGGCAGAGACAATTTGCCCGGGTGTCGCGGGAGGCATCCTCACATTGATCGTTTTGACGAAGATTGTGTCGAAGAACCTCGGGCGATTCTGCTCGGTGCGACAAACGGGTGGTTCCCGGTCACGTTGTCGGTACTCGCCATCCCCCAGACGGGTAGTCCCTTGGCGCAACTCGTCGGGGACGGCTGGACCTTCTTCGAGGACGTTTCGTCGGCCGGCGAAGTCGGTTTCGTCGTCAAAACGCTGAAGAAGACGGCGCAGCTCCCTGGCATCGAGCAATTCACCAGCGACCAGATTTGGTCCGCCATCGAAGCCCACAGGACGGGCGGCATGGATGTCGGCCAAAGCGACCTCAGAGAGCCGGAATGGCAGGTTCTGACGGCGGACGATCCGCCGACCGACTACCCGCATTTCATGAGCAAGAAGGTCGGGGTTCCGAAGGGCTTCGAAGCGGCTATCACACGCGTCTTGCTGTTGGAACGATTGCGCGAAGTGAATGCTCTGCTCGGCTTCACGCGCGTCGAGTCCCCCGATGAGGGATCGGGCGACGATGCCGCGCCGCGTGCTCCGCTGGGCCGTTCGGCGCCCGATTGGGTGCCGGCGACACAGGTTCATGGCGAGGGCATCTTCGTTCGCTTCGATGCCGACGCTCTGAAAGCATGGGCCGACCTGGATGCAGTCAAAGACGTCGATGCTCGCTTACGCACGGGGCATCGTGGGTGGCGCCAAAAGCGGAATCTCGATCCGAGACAAGGCTATCCGGGCGCGCGCTACGTATTGCTGCACACCCTGGCACACATGCTGATCAGAGAGCTGGCTCTCGAATGCGGATACAATGCCGCCAGTATTCGTGAACGGATCTACGCAGAAGTCGACGAGGCAAAAAATCAGGCCGGATTCCTCATCTACACGGCGGCGGCCGATTCCGATGGAACTCTCGGAGGATTGGTCGAACTAGGTAAACCTGAAAATCTCGGGCGGCTGCTGCGCCAGGCCCTGGATCGCGCCCACGTCTGCGCTTCCGATCCTCTGTGCTCCGAGCACGACCCCAGCAAGGATCAATCGCTGCACGGAGCGGCTTGTCATGCTTGTTCCTTCGTGTCGGAAACGTCTTGTGAACGAGGCAATCGGCATCTCGACCGCGCGTTGGTGGTCCCCACGCTCGAAAACCAAACCGCCGCATTTTTCCGGACCTCGTGATGGGATCGCTCTTGGATGCGGTCGCGGAGTTGGCGGCCCTACTTTCACCATCGAAGATCGAAGCGATCGCGTCACGACTGCGAGGCGCGTCCCCGTTGGCTCGGGAACAAGACCTACAGCAAATCGTCGGTACGCCGGTTGCCCGAGCGGCCTTGGGATCGTTCGTGACGGCGTGGCAGGATACTGCGTTGTCCGGAGACGTCGTGGCCGGAATGCTGTTGGCCGCGGCCCATACTCGGCAGCGGGTGCAACGAGATTCTAACGTCGAACTCGTCTGGACGGGGCCGACGACACCGTTCGTTGCGACCCGCCGCACTGAGCAGGTGCTCCTGGACCTCATTCAGCATGCGACGCGAGAACTCTTCATCGTGAGCTTCGTCGCCTACGACGTTCCGTCAGTCATAGTCGCGATCAACGCGGCCATCGAACGAGGGGTCGACACTCGCATCCTCGTCGAAGCGTCACTGACTCAAGGTGGCAGTTTGCTCGTCAATCCGGTTTCGACAATGAAAAACGCCGTTCCTTCAGCCAAATTGTATGTTTGGACCGATCGCCCGCATCCGTTCACCAATGGTCGGGTTCACGCGAAAGTGGCCGTTGCTGACGACAACGCTGCGTTCTTGACGAGCGCCAACCTTACTGGCCACGCGCTCGAAAAGAACATGGAAGCAGGAGTTCTGATCACAGGTGGCCATGTCCCTTCGAATTTGCGCAACCACCTGCACGCATTGATCGAGACGAAGGTCATCTGCCCGACTTGAAACGCCAATCGCCAATTCGACGGAGATTGGTCCATCCGGACGACAGCCGCTCTCCCGCGCGGATGGAATGTGTAGACCCGTCGGACCGATCGGCTGATTGGTAGTCGTCGCGCCGCCAATTGGTAGTCACCTGGAGGTTTCGATCCAATAGACCCTTGAGGGGAAAGCCTTGTATGGGGAATTCCTTGTCAAGGCTCGCTGGGCGGTCGTCCGATCTGAATCCGAGGGGAGCTCGCTGTCGGGCACGATAGTCGCACCGCAACCTTGTATTCGGTTGGCCTTGCGGGCCTGGACCATGAAGCAGCCATTCGCTTCGAGTGCGAGGCTCCGAGGCGGCGGGCACATTCTTCCCTCGGCATATTGGCCACGGCGTTCCTCGTGTCACCGCCACCTCGGATCTGATCGACGACGTCCGCGCCTGCGATCGCCGTCAAACTCTGTCGTTCCTGGGGGTCTGCGCCTCCCTCAAGCCGCGCGCAGGACTATGCCGTCCGGCACGGCGCCGGTGGTCACCAATCGCCAGAAGGCGATCAGCAGCTTGCGGGCCAGGGCGACGATCATCTTTTTGCGCCCTGTCGGCGCTGCCTCGGTTCGGAAGCGATACCAGGCCGCCAGACCGCTGCCCTTCTGGAACATCAGGAACCGCCAGGCCAACTGGATGAGGCCGCGGCGCACGCGGGCGTTGCCGGACTTGGCCAGGCCCTTCTCACGTCGTCGGGCGCCGCTCTCGTCCGGCGAGCCGGTCAGACCGGCGTAGCGCGCGACGGCCCGCCGATCGCGCAGCGGCCGCGACAGGACCTCCTGGACCAGCATGTCGGCGGTCTCAAGCCCGACGCCGACGACACGGGCCAGAAGCACAACCATGGCGTTGGACCGCGACTGCGGTGCTTGCTGTAGGCGGGCCAGCCGATCGCGCTCAATAGCCTCGATCTGCTCGCGCACTACGGCCAGGCGGGCGAGATCACGGCGGATCTCGTCCAGCGTGTTGGGCGGCAGGGCACTGCCCTCCGGCGTGACCAAGGTCTCCAGCTGCTTGGCCGCCCGACGCAGCGCCGGGTTAAAGCCGCGCACGCCGAGCCGAAGTAGGCCAGACTTGACGCTGTTGATGATCCGGGTCCGCTCGCCGACGAGGCTCTCGCGCTCGCGGCTTGGCCGCTTGGCGTCCTCCTCCTCGAGGCTTGGGATAGCGACCATGCTGCAGTGGCCGCGCTCGCCGCGCAGCCAGCCGAAGAACACCCGCATGAGCATGGCCGAGTCCAACCGGTCGGTCTTCGAGCGGCGATGCTCGCGCGACACTGCCACGCTAGTCGGATGGATGACGTGGGTTTCAATGCCTCGAGCCTGCAACCACCTGGCCAACCAGAACCCGTCGCGGCCGGCCTCGTAGGCAACGATCATCCGACCGATCTGTCGACCGGCGGCCTCGGCCTCGATCCGCCATCGCGTCAGCAACTGCCCCAGCGCCGCCGGATCGGGGTCCAGCTTCTTCAGCGGCCGGCGGGCGACGCCCGGTAATGTGCCGGCGACCAACCAGCTCGTGTTACTCAGCTCGATCACTGCGACCACTGCGGACTCTTGGTCAAAGGCCACAAGCGAGCGGCTCAGATCATCGACCGGCTTCATCGGGGGCGTCTCCGTGGGGGTGAAAGATGCGACGATGCTCTCAGATCTTCAGCACCGGCCCCATAGCTTCTTCCCCTGCGGCCGAGCCGAGGTCTCTGCCGACCCCTTCTGCGGGGCAGGCCGCCCCGCAACGCCCCGCCGAGAGTGAGAGTGCGGACGGGATTTGCCGTGACGGGTTGAGGGCTGGGAGAGAGGCTCCCGGCGCCCGTCGCGGAGACCCGCGATGTCCAAGCACCGCCACGAGGCCGGCCCTGGCCGCGCCAGCCTGTACGACGAGATCACCACAAAGATTATCAGCGAGTTGGAGGCTGGCTCCCTGCCTTGGGTCCAGCCCTGGGGAACGGCGGCGGCGAAGGCGCCGCTCGCCATGCCTAAGAATGCCGTTACCGGCAGACAGTATTCGGGGATTAACGTCTTGATCCTCTGGGGCGCCGTGATCGAGCACGGCTTCTCCGCCCAGAGTTGGCTTACCTTTCGCCAGGCGCTTGCGCTCGGCGGCAACGTGCGCAAGGGCGAACACGGCACCACCGTCGTCTATGCCGACCGCTTCACGCCCCAGGACGAAAAGCGGCGCGCCCGCGAGACCGGCGAGGAGGCGGCCGCGATCCCGTTCCTGAAGCGATTCACCGTCTTCAACGCTGCCCAATGCGAGAACCTGCCGGCCGAGATTGCTGCCGCTGCGCCACCGCCGCCACCGGACCTGATCGAACCGAGGGTCGAGGCGCTGATCCGGGCGACCGGCATCGACTTCCGCATCGGCGGCAACCGCGCCTTCTACGCGCCGGGCCCGGACTTCGTGATGGTGCCGCCGCCACAGGCCTATTTCGAGCCGATCAACTGGCACCGGACGGCCCTCCACGAAGTCGGCCACGCCAGCGGCCATTCCTCCCGCCTCAATCGCGACCTGACCGGGTCCTTCGGCACCAAGAAGTATGCGTTCGAAGAGTTGATCGCCGAGATGAACGCCGCCTTCTGCTGCGCCTCGCTCGGCATCATCCCGACCGTGCGCCATGCCGACTATATCGGCTCATGGCTCGAGGTGCTGCGCGAGGATAACCGCGCCATCGTGCGCGCGGCGTCGCAGGCGAGCAAGGCGGCTGACTGGATCCTGAGCTTTCTGCCCGATCACGACCGCGTCCTCGGCGAGGCTGATAGTGAACGAGCGGCGGCGTGACGGGTTAGCGCGGGGGCAGTTGGTTCGCCGCAACGATGGCGTCCGTGAGAACCTTCGACCGGTCCACCGCCGCCAGGTCATAGAAGTCGATGAGAAAATCTCTGAGGGCGGACGTCCACTCCGTCGCGTCGAAGCTGCCTAGTTGGAACGACCGGCAAAAGCTGTCCTTTCGGATCGGTCCCGCATATTCCCCCGAAGGAAATTCGACACTGGGCACAAGCAGGTGCTGATTCGTCAGGCCGACTGCTCCGAACTCGACGGTAAAGGGCGGGCGGAGCTTGAGTTCTCTCTCGTAAACAAGACGGTGGTTCTCCAAAGCCGCCACGAACGCCTTTTCCACGCCGATCGCCGCGACAAATGACGGGTTGCCCGTTCTGAACGGCTCTTCGCTCGCGCCCCAAAGTTCGCCGGTCTCGAAGATCTGGGTGAAGCTTGTAATACCGTCGCCATGTGGCTGGAGATTGATAGCGCCCCAGTCGTTGCGGTTGTGCGGGGACGTGATCACGCGCTGCAGCGGCATCAATCGCTGGGCGACCTCAATTGCCCGGCTCAAGCCGACACGTGGCTGATCCGCATAGGTCGGATAGAGCCGCAGAAAGATGGCCCGATTTCTTTTGAACCGCATCTCCTGCTCGCCGGGATAGCCGAAATTCACCAGCACATCGCCGGGCTGAAAGAAAAAGGCGGGCGGCCGGACCGGTGCGGTGGGCACAAACGGATTATCCGTGCGCGCTTTGCTGAGAATATTCTGGGCCATCAACCTCATGATGGCTTCAAACTTTTCGGAGAGGACCGCCCGGGCTGCACGCCGTGCTCCGTCGGGGCTAGCGGGCGGCAAATCATACTGGGTGGGATGGCGAACATGACCCAGGTCGAACGGCAGCTCAGTTGGCGCGCCATAATGTGTGTTCATGACCGGCATCATCGCCTCGAACGTCAGCGCGCGAAGCGCGTAGCCATATTCGGCCATGACGTTGGGGTTGGGGGTCAGCTTACCCGCGTCGGTTTGCGCGATGAAGGTCAGGTCCGGCACGAAAATGTCTGATGCGCCAATCTTTTTGAGGATCGTTTCAGTCACCGGGGGCGTGCCCAGGATGCCCTCCGTATCCGCATCGACCTTAATCTCAACCGCCAGGGCATCATCGTCATTGATGCGCTTGGCGGCTTCGTCGAGAGCGCGACGGATGAAGTGTCGATTTCCTTTCTGATCCCGGTCGCTCTGCCAAGCGTAGAAGACCGTGATGATCCGTTTTGCCATTACGCTTCATCCCCGACGAACGTGCCCTGACGCCATCTTAGCAATGGAGCGGCTCTTTAAGGGAGGTCCCGCGCGCCGCCTGTTCCTGCGGGCACCGGCGGCCGGGGGCTTCTACCGCGGCGCCAGGGCCCGCGCGGCGGTCCGAAAGGAAGAGGGCTGCGCCGGTCTTCGTGACGGGTTGGAAGCCGAGAGAGAGTCTCCCGGCGCCCGTCGCGGAGTACATCCCGATGGCTATCGCTGTTCAGAAGATCACCCTGTCGTCCTCGCGCGACATCCCCTTCAACAAGCTGGTTCTGTCCCAGTCCAACGTCCGGCGCGTGAAGGCCGGCGTCTCCATCGAGGAGCTGGCCGAGGACATCGCAAGGCGCACCCTGCTTCAGAGCCTCAACGTCCGGCCGGTTCTCGACGCCGAGGGCGCCGAGACCGGCATGTTCGAGATTCCGGCCGGCGGCCGCCGCTACCGGGCGCTCGAGCTGCTGGTGAAGCAGAAGCGGCTGGCGAAGACCGCGCCGGTTCCGTGCGTGGTCCGCGATCCTGGCACCGACATCCTCGGCGAGGACGATTCACTGGCCGAGAACATCCAGCGTGCGCCGTTGCATCCGCTCGACCAGTTCCGCGCCTTCCAGGCCCTGCGTGAGAAGGGGCGCTCCGAGGAAGACATCGCCGCTGCATTCTTCGTCGGCGTGAATGTCGTGAAGCAGCGCCTGCGCCTGGCGTCGGTCTCGCCGACCCTGCTCGACCTCTACGCCGAGGACGGCATGTCGCTGGAGCAGTTGATGGCGTTCACTGTCACGTCCGACCACACACGCCAAGAGCAGGTTTGGCAGGCCGTCTCCGGATCCTGGCAGAAGGAACCCTATCAGATCCGCCGCATGCTGACGGAGAAGACGGTGCGTGCCTCGGACCGCCGGGCAGTGTTCGTCGGTCTCGATGCCTACGAGGCGGCCGGTGGCGTAGTGCTGCGCGACTTGTTCCAGTCCGACGACGGCGGCTGGCTCGAAGACGTGGCGCTGCTCGATGGCCTCTTCACTGAGAAGCTGAAGACCGAGGCCGAGAAGATCGCGGCCGAAGGCTGGAAGTGGATCGAGGTCGCGGCCGACTTCCCCTATGGCCACACGCGCGGACTCCGCGCGTTGGAGGGAGTTGCCGCCGATCTTTCGCCCGAGGAACAGGCGACGATCGACGCGCTCAACGCCGAATATGCCAAGCTCGAAGCCGAGTATGACGGGGCAGACGAGCTGCCCGACGAGGTGGACGAACGGCTCGGCGAAATCGAAACGGCGCTCGCCGCCTTCGACGATCGTCCCGTCACTTTCGACCCCACCGACACCGCCCGTGCCGGCGTCTTCGTCAGCATCGATTCCGAAGGTGCTCTGTCCGTCGACCGTGGCTACGTCCGTCCCGAGGATGAGGCGCCCATCGTGGAGCCCGGACAGGAAGGCGATGATGAAACCGGCGCGGCAAGCCCAGATGGCGTGGAACCCGGCGCGCCGGTGATCCAGCGCGCGGTCATCACTATCGGCGGCCAAGTTTCCGAACCGGAGGACGAGGACGACGACGTGGTGAAGCCGCTGCCGGACCGCCTTGTGACCGAGCTGACTGCGGAACGGACGCTGGCGCTGCGCGACAAGCTCGCGACCACGCCGTCGGTCGCGTTCCAGGCGGTTCTGCACAAGTTCTGCCTGGATGTCTTCTCGCGCTACTTCGCCTCCGGCAGCGCCATGGAGGTCGCCATTCGCAGCGTCACCTTCCCGATCCAGGCGCAGGGTCTGAAGGATACGCCGACGGCCAAGACGATCTCCGAACGCCACAAAAGCTGGGAGGAACGGCTGCCGAAGGATCGAGCCGATCTCTGGGACTGGCTCACCACCCTGACCGGCGACGACCAGGCCGCCCTCTTCGCGCATTGCGCCTCGTTCGGGGTCAACGCGCTCTACGAGAAGGCCGACCGCTACGGTGCCGGCATTTCGTCCCACGGTGTCGAGCATCGCATCGGCGAGGCCAACCGCATCGCCCGGGCCGTCGGTCTCGACATGGTGGAGGCCGGATGGCGTCCGACCGTCGAGAACTATCTCGGCCGCGTGCCGAAGCGCCGCATCCTGGAAGCGGTTCGCGAAGGCGCAGGCGAGCGTGCCGCCCAGCTCATCGACCATCTGAAGAAGGGCGACATGGCCAAGGAGGCCGAGCGGCTTCTCGCCGACAGCTTCTGGCTGCCTGAGCCGCTGCGCACCGTCGACGACGACGCGCCGTCGGTCGATCAGGTCGGCGACGAAGGCGAGGCCGAGGCGCTGCCGGAATTCCTCGCCGGAGACGACGACGAGCCTTCAGAGCAAGCAGAAGACGAGCCGCAGACGATCGCGGCTGAGTAACCCGATCGCGCGGGGCGGTTTCGGCCGTCCCGCGCATCCTTTCCCCTCAACCAATCCGACAGCCCCGCCCACGCGCCGGGCGCTTTTGTTTCAGGAAACCACCATGACCAACACATCCGACACCACGTCTGAATCCCAGGCTCCGCTTTCCGAATGGGAGATGAAGGCCGCGGCCCGAGCCAAGCTTGATGCCGAACTGTTTGCCCTCAACAAGACCGCGCTACTCGACGCACTGGCGTTCGCCGGCATCACCCGCGTCGTCGTCAGCTTCGACGGCTACGGCGACTCCGGTCAGATCGAAAATGTGGAAGCTCAGGCCGGCGACGATTCCGTCACCATGCCTGGCGCGACCATCGAATTCGCCGAGGCCGTCGGGGACCAGACCGAGCCGAAGCGCTCGTCGGTGAGCATCTCCGACGCCGTCGAGAGCCTGGCCTATGACGTTCTCGAAAAGACGCATTGCGGCTGGGAGAATGGCGACGGCGCTTATGGCGACGTCATCTTCGATGTCGCGGAAGGCGCGATCACGCTCGATTACAACGAGCGCTACACCGCCTCCGAAAACCACACCCACACCTTCTGAGGAGGCGGCCATGGGACACTGCTATCACCACGCCCTCTCGTCGGTCAGGAAATGGGGCGGGACCGCTGAAGACTACCTGCCGCTGCACCAATGGTTCGATGAGTCGAAGGCGATCACCGCCGACTTCCGCCACCGGGCGCTGCGGCATCACGCCGAAGGCATTTTCATGCTGGAACGCTTCTTCGGCCCGACGATCACGATCTCGACCGGCCGCGTCGTGCCTGTGCGCCTGATCGGCGAACAGCACGTCGTTGAGGATCTTGGTTTCATTCCGAGCTTCGCCGACTGGGTGCGCTGCATCCGACCCGAACCCTGGATGGGCCGCGCGCAGCCGATCCACAAACTCGTCGATCCGTTCGCGGTGGTCGGCTCAGCCGCCGGAGGCTGAGATGTACGGAACCTATCTCCGCCTCGACGTCACGGTTCATGACGGATGGCGGGCCGTCGTGCGCGCCGCTGCGCGCAAGCTGAAGCCGCGCGCCCGCCGTGATCCGGCGCTCAGAGGCGAGCGTCATCGTTTCTATCGCCAGATGCTCGCCTACCACGATCAGGCCCAGGAGATGGTTCGAGCCTGGCGCCTCTGACGCCGCATTACATGCTTCGTTTCCACCCAAAGCCCGCCCCAGCCGGGCTTTTCGCATTTCTGGAGGTCATCATGCCAATCTTCACGATCGAAGCTACCTACCGGATTCCGATCTACCGCCAGCGCGGCTACGAAGCCGATACACTCGCGGAAGCCTGCCGCCTCGCCATCGAAGACGATGATTGGGAAGGGCAGAAAGAGGACTACGAAACCGCCGGCGAGACCTATGTGACCGGCATCTGGCCGGGCGACGTATCGCCATACAGCGTCCCGGCGCTCCCCGTTCCCTCGCACCTCGGCGAGAGCCTCCAGCGCAAGGCCGAGCACTTCGAAGTCCTGCTCGGCTTGCTCAAGATCTTCGCCCACGCACCCGAGGGTGATCCGGCGGACGATCTGGCCTGGCGACAACGCGCGCACGCCGCGATCACCAAGGCCGAAGCGATCCTCGCCGGGGCGCGCGATCCCGACGGTGATGGAGGCACGTCGTGACCGAATACATCGTCAAGATCACCTTCTGGCTGCGCGCCTTCGACAGCGTGACGCTCGAAGCCGCGACTGACGCCGAGGCCATCGAGAAGGCGAAGGCCTCCGCACGGATCGCGATGGAATCCATCGCATACCCCGAGCACATCGACACTGACGAACGGCGCGAGGGCGTCATCGCCTACATCGACCGGATCGATCCGGACGGTCATGAGCCCGTCATCGAGGATGCCGAGTTCGACGACGACCGTATCCACGGTCCGCCCGCCGCCTGATCCCAAACACACACAAACCCACCCGAAGCCCGGCCCCGCGCCGGGTTTTCGCCTTTTACGGAGACTGCCATGGCCGACTATTTCACCCATTTCTCGTGCCTTCTCGATGTCGGCACGCCCGAGAACGCGGCCCGCGCCCTCGACCTCTACGCCAACGCACCCGAGGACGAAGATGGCCTTGGCTTCTCGGACGGCTTCGACCTTTCCATCCAGAGCGATGGCGGAGCAGAGCTTTGGATTCACGACGACTGCTCGGGCGATCCCGAGCGGGTGATCGAATTCGTCCTGCTCTGCGCGGAGCAATTCGACCTCAAAGGTCTTTGGGGGTTCGAGTACGCCAACACATGCTCGCGTCCGCGCCTGGACGCCTTCGGTGGTGGCGCGCATGTCATCGACCTCGGCGTCCGCGAGACCATCTGTTGGGTCAGCACCAACGAATGGCTCGTCATCGCTCTCGACGGAGGCGATCCCGATGCCTGAGATCATAGAAACCACCGTCTATCGCCTGGACGAACTTTCCGACGAGGCGAAGGACAAAGCCCGCGCATGGTATCGGCAAGTCGGCCTCGACCATGACTGGTTCGAGTTCGTCTATGACGATTTTGAACGGATCTGCGCCATCCTCGGCGTCGACCTAAAGACCGTGCCGGTCCGTCTCTATGGCGGCGGCACGGGGCAAAAGCCCTGCATCTGGTTCTCGGGCTTTTGGAGTCACGGCGATGGTGCCTGTTTCGAGGGGCGCTACAGCCACGCGACCGGCGCGCCGCGGGCGATCCGCGATCATGCGCCGAAGGACAATGAGCTCCATCGGATCGCCGATGTCCTTCAGGCAATCCAGCGCCGGAACTTCTACCAGCTCCACGCCACCGTGACGCATCGCGACCGCTACTACCACGAATACAGCATGGCGATCTCGGTCGAACGCGACAGCCCGACCCGGCAAGACATGACCGCTGACACGGAGGAAATCGTCATCGAGGCGCTGCGCGATCTCGCCCGTTGGCTCTATCGCCAGCTCGAGCGCGAATACGACTATCTCGCCTCGGACGAGTCCGTCGACGATGCCATCACCGCCAACGCTTACACCTTCGCCGCAGCCGGCCACCGTTTCGGCTGATCGTCGGCATTTCGCTCTCCGAACCTTGTGACGCAGCCCACGACCCTCGGGCGTGTCTTGCCTGGACGTCGCGCTGCGCCGGTCAACGGGCAAGCCGTTTCCGCGCGGGGCGCGTGACCGTCGCCGCTCTACGCCGTCCGTCGCCGAGACCGCCCAACGGATCGGAGGCGAAGCAGATCTGCAAGGTTCTCAACAAGCGAGTGACTGGCGTTCCAGCCGGAGCCGTCTACATCGGTCGCGGCAGCAAATGGGGCAATCCGTTTCGGATTGGCCCCGACGGCGATCGGGCCGCCGTCATCGTGAAGCACGAACGCTGGCTCGCAGATCAGCACCATCTGCTGCGCGCGCTCGACGAGCTGCGCGGTCGCGACCTCGTCTGCTTCTGCGCGCCGCTCCCCTGCCACGGCGATCTCCTATATCGGCTGGCCAACGCCAGCCGCGACGAGCGGATCGCGTGGTGGCGGTCCGTGAAGGTGGCGGCGTGATGAGAGGAAGAGGGCGGCCGGGACGGGTTTGAGCCGGTGCGGTCGAAGAGAGAGCGCCGACCGGCTCGTCCGCTCCCGCTCTCCCGAGGCTCCCTTCATGAACGACCTTTCTCCGATCGCGGCCGACCAGGCCGCGCCACTGTCGCCTGTTCCTCATCCTGACGCGGCCGGCGCGATCATCGCCGCCGCAGAGCGACTCCTACCTTACCTCGAGCGCGGCCAGCGCATCGATGCCGCGATCCTACGCGCCGCCATGGAAGCGGCCTTCGGCGCTTCCGACGCTTCTGGCGCCTGGGACTGGAAAACGGCCTACGAATCCTGCGAGGCGGCGACCATCCTCTTCCTGCGCAAATACGGAAAGGCGCTGTTCCGCAAAGCCGACTCTCCGGGTTTGCGTCTTTCCGCCCTGGCCAAGATCACCGGCCTGCTTCCCGCCCACACCCGCCGCTCGTCCGAGAGCGAGGCTTTCCAACAGTTCTCGACGCCGACCCCCCTCGGCCTGGCGGCCCTGACTGCGGCCGCCATCGGGCCGACGGATCGCGTGCTTGAGCCCTCGGCCGGCACCGGACTCCTCGCCATCCTGGCCGAGATCGCCGGCGGCGCACTCGTCCTGAACGAGCTGGCCGAGGTCCGGGCGACGCTGCTTTCCTCTCTCTTTCCGGCCGTCACCGTCACGCGCTTCGACGCCGCCCAGATCGACGATCACCTCGATCCGGCCATCGTCCCGAGCGTCGTGCTGATGAACCCGCCCTTCTCGGCGATGGCCAATGTGGCTGGCCGTATGGCCGATACCACCTATCGCCACATCGCCTCGGCCCTCGCGCGCTTGGCCGAGGGCGGGCGGCTGGTGGCGATCAGCGGCGCGAACTTTTCCCCCGACGCTCCGGCTTGGCGCGACGCCTTCGCCCGACTGCAGGAGCGCGGCCGCATCGTCTTCACCGCCGCGATCGATGGGGCGGTCTATGCCAAGCACGGCACGAGCATCGACACGCGGCTGATCGTCCTCGACAAGGTGCCGGCTGACGACCCGTCCGCGTTACCGGCGTCACGGGGCATGGCGCCCGACGTCGCCACGTTGCTGAGCTGGATCGCGGAGCACATTCCGGCGCGTCTGACGCTCGCGCCCAGCCTCGCCATCCCCGTGTCGGCCGCCGCCGCACCGCGGACGGTGCGCGGCTATCTCGCCCGTGTTGCAGCGGCGCAGCCGGCCAAGCCGTCTGTCGCCGATCCGGAGGCGGTCGATCTCGCCTACGAGACCATCGACTGGACGCCGCCCGAGGGCGCGCATCTCAGCGATGCGATCTATGAGGAATACCGGCTCCAATCGATCCGGATTCCCGGAGCCCAGGCCCATCCCACCAAGCTGGTGCAATCCGCCGCCATGTCCTCGGTCGCGCCGCCGAAGCCGAGCTACCGGCCGCGCCTCCCGATCAGTCTCGTCAGCGAGGCCGTCCTGTCCGACGCCCAGCTCGAGACGGTGATCTATGCCGGCGAGGCACATGGCGACTATCTCGCCGGCGCGTGGACAGTGGACGAAACCTTCGATCTCGTCGCCGCCGCCCGTGACGATGCGCTGAATGCCGTCCGCTTTCGCCGGGGCTTCATGCTGGGCGACGGCACCGGGGCCGGCAAAGGCCGCCAGTCGGCCGGCGTCATCCTGGACAACTGGCTGAAGGGCCGCCGCAAGGCAGTCTGGATCTCCAAGTCCGACAAGCTGCTCGAGGACGCGCAACGCGACTGGTCGGCCCTCGGCATGGAGCGCCTGCTCATCACGCCGCTATCGCGCTTCCCCCAAGGCAAGCCGATCCGGCTGACCGAAGGCGTCCTATTTTTAACCTACGCTACGCTGCGGTCCGACGACCGCGGCGAGAAGCTTTCGCGCGTCCGCCAGATCGTCGAATGGTTGGGCGTCGACTTCGACGGAGTGATCATTTTCGACGAGAGCCATGCCATGCAGAACGCCGGTGGCGGCAAGGGCGACCGCGGCGATGTCGCGCCCTCGCAACAGGGCCGCGCGGGCTTGCGCCTGCAGCACGCGCTGCCCGACGCGCGCGTGGTCTATGTCTCGGCCACTGGCGCGACCACCGTCCACAATCTCGCCTATGCCCAGCGGCTCGGCCTCTGGGGAGGCGAGGACTTCCCCTTCGCCACCCGAGCCGAGTTCGTCGAGGCGATCGAGGATGGCGGTGTCGCCGCCATGGAAGTGCTCGCCCGCGATCTGCGTTCGCTCGGTCTCTACACGGCCCGCTCGCTCTCCTATGACGGCGTCGAATACGAGCTGGTCGAGCACTCGCTCACCGACGAGCAGCGCCGCATCTACGACGCCTATGCCGGCGCGTTCGCCATCATCCACAACCATCTCGACGCCGCGATGCAGGCCGCCAACATCACCGGCGAGACCGGCACGTTGAACCGGCAGGCGAAGTCGGCGGCCCGCTCGGCTTTCGAGAGCGCCAAGCAGCGCTTCTTCGGCCACCTGCTGACCTCGATGAAGACGCCGACGCTGATCCGTTCGATCGATCAGGACCTCGCGAACGGCCACGCCGCCGTCATCCAGATCGTCTCGACCGGCGAGGCGTTGATGGAACGCAGGCTCGCCGAGATCCCGACCGAGGAATGGAGCGACGTTCGCGTCGACATCACACCGCGCGAGTACGTCCTCGACTATCTGGCCCATTCCTTCCCGGTGCAGCTCTACGAGCCGTTCACCGACAGCGAGGGCAACCTCTCGTCGCGGCCCGTCTTCCGCGACGGCCAGCCGGTCGAGAGCCGCGAGGCCGTTGCCCGTCGCAACGAGCTGATCGAGCGGCTTGCTTCGCTGCCGCCAGTGCCCGGCGCGCTCGACCAGATCGTCCAGCGCTTCGGCACGGACCTCGTGGCCGAAGTGACCGGACGCTCGCGCCGCGTGGTGCGCAAGGGCGACCGCCTCGTCGTCGAGAACCGCGCCGCCTCCGCCAATCTCGCCGAGACCGCCGCCTTCATGGACGACCTGAAGCGCATCCTCATCTTCTCGGAGGCGGGCGGGACGGGCCGCAGTTACCACGCCGAGCTGTCGGCGCGGAACCGTCGCCTGCGCGTCCACTATCTGCTCGAACCCGGCTGGAAGGCCGACGCAGCGATCCAGGGCCTCGGGCGCACGAACCGCACCAACCAGGCGCAGCCGCCGCTCTTCCGGCCGATCGCCACGGATGTGAAGGCCGAGAAGCGCTTCCTCTCGACCATCGCCCGTCGCTTGGACACGCTGGGCGCCATCACCCGCGGTCAGCGCCAGACCGGCGGACAGGGATTGTTCAGGCCCGAAGACAATCTGGAATCGCACTACGCCCGCGACGCGCTGCGCCAGCTCTATCTACTGCTGGTGCGCGGCAAGATTGAAGATTGCTCGCTCCAGATGTTCGAGGACGCCACCGGCCTCAAACTGATGGACGCCAACGGCATCAAGGACGAGCTGCCGCCGATAACGACCTTCCTCAACCGCCTGCTGGCGCTCACCATCGAGCTTCAGGGCGTGCTGTTCACGGCGTTCGAGCAGTTGTTGAACGCCAAGATCGAGGGCGCCATCGCCAGCGGCGTCTATGACGTCGGCCTGGAGACGCTGCGGGCCGAGAGCTTCGTCGTCACCGATCGCCGCGCGATCTACACCCATCCCGCGACGGGCGCAGAGACCCGGTTGCTCACCATCACCGAGCGCCGGCGCAATCATCCGGTGACGCTGGACGACGCGCTCGATCACCTTGCCGATCCCCGCGCGATGCTGCTGATCAACGAGCGCTCGGGCCGGGCCGCCGTGCAGATCCCGGCGCCGAGCATGATGCTCGACGACGGCGAGATCGAACGCCGCGTTCGGCTGATCCGGCCGATGGAGCATCATCACGCCTCGCTTAAGATGATGGACGAGAGCCGTTGGCAGGCGGCCGACCGCGAGGCTTTCGCCGCGACATGGGCTCGCGAAGTGTCGGAGGTGCCCGAGTTCGCCGACAGCACGATCCACATCGTCGCCGGCTTGCTGCTCCCAATCTGGAAGCGCATGCCAAACGAGTCGACGCGCGTCTATCGGCTACAGACCGACGCAGGCGAACGCATCATCGGCCGCAGGGTCTCAGCCGTTTGGGCAGCGAACGCCTCGTTGACCGGGGCGACCACCCTGACGCCGGATGCGGCCTTCGCGGCGCTGATCGAGGGGCGGACCGTCCTCGACCTTACCGACGGCCTGCAACTCCATCGGGTGCGCGTCATGGGCGCTCACCGCATCGAGCTGTCTGGCTTCGCCGACGCGATGCGCGACCGCCTGCGCGCCTACGGCCTCTTCAGCGAGATCATCTCCTGGAAGCTGCGCATGTTCGTGCCGACCGATGCGAACGGCGCCGGGGTGCTCGCGAAGGTGCTCGACCACTATCCGGTCGAGCGTATCGGCGAGCGGGCGGCTGCGTGATGGCGCGCCACGAGGCGTCCGAACTGACACAGCGTCTCGCGCGCGAGGCCGAGGCGGTGTGTCGCCACTACCTCTCTGCTGGACGGCGGGAGGGCCGTTACTGGCTGGTGGGCGATGTGCGCAACACGCCTGGCCGCTCGATGTTCGTCCGGCTCAAGGAATCGGTGAAAGGACCGGCCGGAAAATGGACTGACGCGGCGACCGGCGAGCATGGCGACCTGCTGGACGTGATCCGCGAAAGCTGCGGCCTGATCGACTTCAAGGACGTTGCCAACGAGGCGCGAACCTTCCTCAGCCTCCCGCACCCAGAGCCGGAACCGGATCGCTCCCGATTACGCGCACCAAGCGCCCCTACCGGATCGCCGGAGGCGGCACGTCGATTGTTCGCCATGTCGGAGCCGATTTCTCGGACTCACGTAGAAACGTATCTCCGTAATCGCGGCATTACGGCTTTGCACGGAACCGGAAGCCTGCGCTTCCACCCGCGCTGCTACTATCGGCCGGATGAGCACAGCCCCACCGAGACCTGGCCGGCGATGATCGCCTCCGTCACCGATCTCGCGGGCCATCTCACCGGGGCGCATCGCACCTGGCTCGATCCGGGCGGCTTCTCCGAGGCGACGCTCGGCAAGGCGCCGATCGACACCCCGAGGCGGGCGATGGGCGAACTGCTCGGTCACGCTGTTCGCTTCGGTGTGGCGGGCGAGGTGATGGCGGCTGGCGAGGGCATCGAGACGATGCTGTCGCTCAGGTGCGTGCTGCCCGCAATGCCAATGGTCGCAGCCCTCTCGGCGGCGCATCTCTCGGCCATCTTGCTCCCGGACACATTGCGCCGGCTCTACATCGCCCGCGACGACGATCCTGCCGGTGACGGCGCGATGGCGACGTTGATCGAACGCGCGCAGGAGGCCGGCATCGAGGCGATCGTGATCTCGCCACGGCTCGGGGACTTCAACGAGGATCTCCGCTTGCTCGGGATCGATGCGCTTCGGGCGGCAAGCCGCGTGCAGATCGCGGCGCAGGATGTCGCCCGCTTCATGGATCTGGCGGCATAGCCGAAACGGGGATGGGGCGCGGCAGCGTCGTCGCCATAGGGTCGGCGGTCATGCTTTCCGTCAGCGTCGGAGAGGACCACGCCCACGGCCTTCTGAGAGGGCGATCGGGCGGCAAGCGGCCTGGACCGGCAACCTTGTGGGCCGACTATTTTCCGTCGGCGGCCGAGGCCGCCTTTACATCGCGAGACAAAATAGTCGGCCCTCTTCGGTCCTCCGCCGAGGCTCCGGCCCTCCGCTTCGCTGCGGGTGCAAGTCCATTCCGCCCGCCGCCTTCGTCGCCATGAAGGCCGCGATGGGCGCGGCCGATCCGACGAGGAAAGCCGCGATGACCACCGACCACGACGACCAATTCGAGCCGCACCACAGCTCATCCCCGACCGACCAGGTCCTCCACGAACTCCAGCTCTATGGCTACCGCCCCTTCCACGACGAGCCCGACCCCAGGCCGCTTCCCGAAGCACAGATCCTCGCCGGCAGCATCTCCGACATCTTCGACGCCCTCGTGGTGGCGCTT
Source organism: Bradyrhizobium sp. WCU1 (assembly GCF_053474805.1). Lineage (NCBI taxonomy): Bacteria > Pseudomonadati > Pseudomonadota > Alphaproteobacteria > Hyphomicrobiales > Nitrobacteraceae > Bradyrhizobium > Bradyrhizobium sp. WCU1. Next base: position 3,197,671 of record NZ_CM130280.1, on the reverse strand, counting down.
GCTGACACCCGCCTCGAACCCGACCTCGAGGACCTGCTCTGGTCCACGGTGAACGTCTTTCACCGGGCCATCGACCGGATCGAACGCGACCTCGACGATAACGAGCTGGCGCAGCAACGGTCCCAGCGCGAACAGGACGGCAGTGAGGTCAAGTCCGTCGAACTGGAGCGCCTGACGGCGGAAGGGCAGACGCTGATCGAACGCCGCAACGCCTTCGAGCTGATGCGCGACCAGGCCGCCGACCAATTCGAGCACCACACCCACTCAGCTTGGCGGCCCCGCAACGGGTCGAAGGTCAACCATCGCAACCTCACCGCGGCGATGATCGACAGCCGCGACTTCCTGGCGGCGAAGAGGCGCGCCGACAACCAGGTGCTTCTGCCCGCGGGGCCGAAGGTGGCTCTGACCGGCGGGCTCGACTTCAACGATTACCGGCTGGTCTGGGCCAAGCTCGATCAGGTCCACGCCAAGCACCCGGACATGGTGCTGCTGCACGGCGGCTCGCCCAAGGGCGCCGAGCTGATCGCCGCCAAATGGGCCGACAACCGCAAGGTCCCGCAGATCGCCTTCAAGCCCGACTGGACGAAACACGCCAAGGCCGCGCCGTTCAAGCGCAATGACGCCTTGCTGGAGGTCCTGCCGATCGGGTTGATGCACTTCCCCGGCACCGGCATCCAGGACAACCTCGCCGACAAGGCCAAGAAGCTCGGCATCCCGGTCTGGAAATTCGGCGGCGCGTGAGCGCCGCCTTACCCTTCATGCGTAGTGACGTGGATCCGCCGAGACGGATTATCGGCTTTCCGTAACGCCGCCTTTCATTCCGGTTCACCCGTGACGGCGTCCGGGCCGCACGAGCATAGTGCGCCAACTCCGTATCGTTCTCGATCAGGCCGTCGAGGAGCGCCTTCTTCACCTGGTGCAGGTCGCGTCCCGTGAACTCCGCCATGCCGCATGCCTCAACCATCATGTCGACTCGTTAGGGCAGCTTAGCCGATCGGTCAGCGCACCGTGAGGACAACGAAGTTCCGCGCACGGTCATCGAAGGGCTCCGAGAGGCGACTCCTGCGGGCGGGCGCCACCCCGCGTCTATCTGCGCTGATCCTTGGTCCGGCCAAGGGCCTGACGCCATCAACCCGTGAAGGGTCGGCTTACGCTGAAGCGTGCCGCCGCTCTGTCTTCGCCTTCGCGGTGATTGCGGCCCTCGGCCGGACACATCGGGCGCCTGTCGCGCGGGGATGGCCCCCGCCTCAGCACAGGAGCCGGATCAATGTCTCAAACCCTCGCACTCGCCAACGGCTGGAACCTCGCCACCACCCTCATGGTCTGCGTCGTCGTCTTTCATGCTGACACTGGCAACTACGGCGTCATGCTGGCCGCCGAGTATGACGGCGATCCTGCCGCCGTCGTCCACGAATTCGACCCCTTCCAATCATGAAGGGGCGAACCGCCACGAATGCTGAACCTCAGAGCGCCAGCGGGATTTCTGCTCCCGCTGACGCCCGTTTGCGGCTATATTCGCGGTCGCGCCGTGGTGGTGGTGGAAGGCGCGACCGTCAGACTTTTATCTCACGGAGCGCACCGCCATGATCATCTTTGGACCACTGCTCGTCATCGTCGGCATCGGCTTCTTCTGCTGGCTGCTGTTCAACCTCGCTGTCTTCGCACTGCCCTTTTTCGCCGGCCTGACGATCGGCGTCTGGGCCTTCCACACTGGAGCCGGCGTGCTCGGCGGCATCGCGGTGGGTGTCGTGGCCGGCGGCATAACCTTTGGCCTTGGGCAACTCGCGCTCGCCTTTGTGCCGTGGACTTGGCTTCGGCTTTTGATCGTCCTCCTCTACGTCGCGCCCGCCACCGTCGCCGGCTACTGCGCCACGCATGGAATCGCCCAGATGGCGATGCCTTCACCCACCTGGCAGACTATCTTCGCCATCGTGGGCGCGATCGCCGTCAGCGTCACGGCGTTCGTCCGTTTCACCGGAATGGCCGCGCCCGGACCGGCCGGACAGGGCTTGGCGCGGGGCTGACACCGTCGCGTCGGCGGGGCTGGGTCAGATCAGGCATCCGGCACGCCCGCAGTCCCCGTCATCGAAGCTGACCAGAGAGCGGCTTCGGCGGTGAAGTTCAGCCCGCCATCGCAGAGTGGCCGGAGTCATGGCGGTCGTCTGGGCACTTGGACCAGATGGCGACGCCTGCGAAACCCGGTCAACGGGTCGCATGAAATGGAGCGTGCAGCCTGAGCTTGGGCTTCGAAACGGAAAATCCGTTGGCAGCCAGGACAGGGCTCGGATCGCCGTCGCTTTCACCGGCCGGAGCTTGCGGCGGCTCGATAATCGCCATGTTCCCCTTGATGTCGGCTCTGTCAGGCCGAGCGCACCCAACGGCCTCTTCGATGGACTGATCTGGCCGAAGGCCGGCTAAAGCCTCGACCGCCTAAGGCGCAACAGCGGCGTCACAACTTTCTTCCCCTGCCGGCTGCGCCGTCATTCCTCGCGAAACAAGAAAGTTCCTCCTTTGCTGTCGAGCCCCTTCGGGGTGCGCCGTCGATCGCCCCCGGCCTGTCGATCACCATCGAGGCCGCAATGGTGCGGGCTCGGAAACAGAGATCAAGGAGAACCGCCATGGCGACCATCGGCACCTTCAAGAAGACCGGCTCGAACGAATTCACCGGCGAAATCGTCACCCTCTCGCTCCAGGCCAAGAACGTCCGGATCGTCCCCGAAACCACCCGCTCAGGCGACAACAGCCCCAGCCATCGCGTCTATGTCGGCCGGGTCGAGATCGGCGCCGCCTGGGCCAAGCGCTCCAACGAAGGCCGCGACTATCTGGGCCTCAAGCTCGACGATCCGAGCTTCACCGCCCCGATCTTCGCCAACCTGTTCGATGACGAGGACGGCGAGGGCTACAGCCTGATCTGGTCCCGCCCCAACGGCCGCCGGAGCGACTGACCTCCCTACAATGCCCCGTCCGGCCGATCCGGGCGGGGCATCGACTTTTTCGAGAGTTCCTGGGCCGCCATCGGCCCAGCTCGAACCCAGCGGCGCACGGGGCGAAGGCGCTATTCTTGAGGCTCGGCCGAGTTCGCCAAGTCGCCATTGCGATGAGGAGCTCGCACCAACTCGGCCGCCTCTAACTCCAGCGCTTCGGCCACCTGGCCCAGCACGGTGACGCTCGCCGACACGTCGGCGCGCTCGATCGCCCCGATATACCGGGCACTCAACCCGGCCCGCTCGGCCAACTCCTCTTGCGTCATCCCTTTCGCATGACGCAACCGACGCAGATTGATCGCCATGACCTCCTTGAGATCCATGGCGATGATGGAGCCGAGGTCGGAACCATCGTTCCAGGAACGATCATTCCGATTCGTCCGCGGGTTATGCTATCCATCCCCGGTCTCGAGTGCCTCTACATCGTCAACTTGAGCAACGTGATGCGCCATAAGCATCACGACACCGGCTCAATCAGGCGCGAAGTCTGTCAAAATTTGCGGTAAATGAATCCCTACTCCATTGCTTTGATCTCGACGGGGGGAAAGATCGCAATGACCGAGGCGCCCTTCTGTGACCGGCCGCCGCTTACCGACAGCGTGAACGCCTATGATGAGCAACATCTGGCGATATACCTACGGTTGCTGATGGCCGAGGAAGAGGGCGCCGACTGGCGAGAGGTCGTGCTGGTGCTCTTCGGACTCGATCCGGCGCAAGAGCCCTGCCGTGCCAAAATCGTCCATGAAAGCCACCTGGCGCGCGCCCGCTGGATGACCGAAACCGGCTATCGGCACCTGCTTCAGCCACGAGCGCAGTGAGTCGCCAAGACGTGTGTTGTACGGGTTGTCGTCGCGCGCGATGCAATCATAAGGTCTAGCGCAAAGCCTGCGTTTCCGGATGGTCTGAGGCTCCCCGAATAGGGGTGCAAGACGAGAGGAAACGCCATGCCCACAGAGTATTGGCGCTCGCCGGAGACGATCGATCACTTGAATCGCCTCGAACGTCCCGGCTTCGCCGTCGAATTCCTGCGCCGCAACGCCGAATATCGGCGCGAATACGCCCAAATCCAACGCCAGATCGCACGCGATCACGTCGATGCGGAGTCCGCTCGCGCGGATTTCGCCCGACGATGGGGGTTGCGGTTTCGCCCACGACCCGAGCATTCCGGTCGGCGACGAACCCGCTACCTGGCTGCCGGAACTGTCGCCCGGCACGCTGCTGCTCGATGCAGCGCCGAGCGGATTCGCGCCTGTGGCCCTCGACCCATCCCAACTCGGCTCGATCGTCGCTGACCGGACCGATGATGAGGGTCGCGAGGTCGTAATCGTCGATGGGTCCGGCGAGCTTCACATCCGGATCAACAGCGATCTGGCCGTTCGGCGCCCCGTGATTCTCCTGCCGCTCGGCGCCGTGTCGGTCGATCTCCGACTCGATGTCGCGGCGCGTTTCATCCGCAAGGTGGGCGGCCAAACCATCGGCCTTCTCCCACGGGCGTTGCGACTGACCAAGCAGCGCAAGCGCCGTCTCGTTCAGCTTCTTCACGCCTTCGACGTTCACGACATGGGCGGCGGTCCTCGTGACGTCGCAGAGATCATCCTGCATTCGGACCAGGCCCAACTTCCATCTGTCGAGTGGAAAGACTCCCACGCGCGACGCGCGGCCAACCGTCTGATCCACGACTCGATCGCGCTCGTCGAACGCGGCTATCTCAAATTTCTGCGCGGCGACTGATCAGCCACAGAACCTGATTTCAGCGCGCACCGCTCTTCCATCCATTTCCGTCTCGGCGGTGATGAATTGGACCATCGCCGGCTCATGGTCGCGCGAAGGGGGACGCTCCCTTCCGAAAATCTTCGTCCACCCCCAACGCCTGAGCTCTCCGCCACCGTGACCCCGACATGCCGCGACTTGGCCGCGGCGCTTCGAGGCAAGACGGAGGCTTCCCATGCTCGACAGGTCCGCGCAGCTCGCCACCCGGTACGTCCGAACCCATGAGGCGGCGCGCATCCTCGGCATCTCGCCGCGCACCCTGGAAAAGTATCGCTGTCACGGCAGCGGCCCGACCTTTCGCAAGCTCGGCGGTCGCGTGGTGTACGCGGTCGGCGATCTCGAAGCCTGGGCCGACCAGGCCGCCTGCCGTTCGACCTCGGACCCCCGCTACGTCGAGGCCCGCGCCGCCGGCCACGCGCATCGCTGAGGCGCTCGCCGATGTCGTCGCGCCGCCTCATCTCCAACATCGAACGGAGCAAGCTCGAACCGTTCATCGTCGCCACCGGCGACGCCAGTCCGCGCGACCAGCGCGACCTGATGGAGCGGCCCTTCTTCTCGTTGGCCAAAGCCAGGCGCACGGCCCCCATTCTCTATGAAGCCGGCGACGTCCGCGTCGAGGTCTACGCGGCGCCCGAGTTCGGCATGGCCACCATCTGGGACGCCGACGTCCTGATCTGGGCGGCGAGCCAGATCGTCGAGGCCGAAAACCTTGGCTTCAAGACATCGCGCTTTCTGCGCTTCACGCCCTATCAGCTCCTGACGGCGATCGGCCGCCAAACCGGCTTCCGCGACTACAAGCTCTTGAAGGGCGCGCTCGCGCGCCTGCAATCGACCGTCATCCGCACGACGATCCGCAACGGCGAGCACTGGCGGCGACACCAGTTCTCCTGGATCAACGAGTGGGAGGAATGCACGACGCGCGATGGTCGGGTCGAGGGGATGGAGTTCGTCCTTCCCGACTGGTTCTATCGCGGCGTCGTCGACCGCTCGCTCGTTCTCACGATCGACCCGGCCTATTTTCGCCTCACCGGCGGTATCGAGCGGTGGCTCTATCGCGTCGCCCGCAAACACGCCGGCCGCCAGCCCCGAGGCTGGCTGTTCGAGTTCGCGCACCTACACGAAAAATCCGGAAGCCTCGCCAAGGTCGCAGACTTCGCCTTCGATCTGCGCCGGATCTCCGCCCGCCAACCGCTTCCCGGCTATCGGCTCAACATCGAGCGCGATGGGCGGCGCGAGATGCTGCGCATCCTGCCGGCCGGTTTATCCACAGGGCCTGTGGATATCGCTGTGAATGCGGTCGGGACTTCGGGCGTTCCCGCTATCGGGACTTCAGGCGTGCGCCTATCGGGACTTCGGGCGTGCAAACCGCAGCTAACCCTCTGGCCTGAAACCGCGATTCCAGGCCTTAACTTAGAGTCTAACTCAGAATCTAACTCTTGTTGTTGGCCTGCGGGCTCTGCGGACAAACGCGGCGCCGGGCGGATTTCCAGCCATCCAGAACGACAACCATCGCTGCCCCTCAACCGCAAGCCGGGAGGGAAGCGATGATCGTCGCACTGCTCAATCAAAAGGGCGGCGTCGGGAAAACGACGCTCGCGCTGCATCTCGCCGGCGAATGGGCGCTGCACGGCATGCGCGTCACGCTGATCGACGCCGATCCCCAAGGTTCGGCGCTCGACTGGTCCCAACAGAGGGCGCGGGAGAATGTCTCGCGGCTGTTCGGCGTCGTGGGTCTCGCGCGCGACACGCTCCACCGCGAAGCGCCGGAACTGGCCGCAACCTGCGACCACGTCGTCATCGATGGCCCGCCCCGCGTCGCTGGGCTGATGCGCTCGGCCCTGCTCGCCGCCGACTTGGTGCTGATCCCCGTGCAACCGTCGCCGCTCGATGGCTGGGCGTCAGCCGAGATGCTGGCTCTCCTGCGTGAGGCGCGCATCTATCGCCCGCAGCTTGCCGCGCGCTTCGTGCTGAATCGTTGCGGCGTCCGTACCGTCATCGCCCGCGAGACGGCCGAGACCTTGGCCGACCACGATCCGCCGGTGCTGTCCAGCACCATTGGTCAGCGCGTCGTCTTTGCCGACGCTGCGCAGTCGGGCCGCCTGGTCTTCGAATTGGCGGAGCAAAGCGCTGCGGCGCGCGAGATCGCCGCGATGGCCGCCGAGGTCGCGAGGATCGCGCCATGAGCGAACGGTCCACCAGACGTGGCTTCGTATCCCGACCCGGCGGCGCCGAGAGTTGGATCAAGGCTCCCGAAGCGAACGGCAGACGGTCGGATGACACCTCCGCCTTCAGCGCACGACTGACGATCGACGTCACTCCGGCGCTACGCGGCCGCATCAAGGTCGCCGCCTTCCGTCGCGGCATCACCGTCGCCGACATGCTCCGCGACCTCCTCTCCCGCGAATTTCCCCCCGATCCCGGAGAGTCCTCATGAACGACAACGAGCAGTCGCCGCCGTGCGTCGTGCCTCCGTCGCATCGGCGCACCGTCGCACTGACCCATGTCGAGCTGACCTGGATCGAGAAGACAATCGAGCATTGGCTGCGCTTCGGCCGACGCGCCGAGGAGAAAATCCTCGATCGCCGCCGCAGCATCTCCAGCTTCAAGCCGGGCAGCGTCTTCGCCTTCGTCCGCTGGGCGTCGAACGACTTCGGCACGGTCGTCTCGCGCATGGACATCGTGCGCGCGGTCGAGCCCGGCGTCCGCTACCAGACGCTGCCTTTCGTGCGCCCCGGCGGCGAAATCCTGCTGCGCGTCGATGGCTGGCCGAAGGTCGAGCGCGTGCTGCAGGCGATCGATGCGGTCGAAGCGCTCGACATCGATCCTGCCGATGCTGCGCCGGAATATTGGCGTCACCTCCACAACCGCCTCGCTGCTGGGCATGAGCCACGCGCCTACACGCGCGAGCAACATGCGGCCTGGCTCAAGCGCCGGAGCGTCGCGCCATGACCCGCTTCGGCTACGTCATGACGACGTACTTCGCGATGCTCGGCGTCGGCGCCCTCGCGTTCTTCCACCCGGCCCCACGGTTGATCTGGAACGCCACGGCGAGCACCCCGACCGGGCTCTATGCGCTGCATGCCGTTGGTACGCTCCATACGCTCGAACTCGTCGTCGTGCGTCCACCCGAACCGATCGCGAGCTACCTCGCCGACGGCGGCTTCCTGCCCAAGGGCGTGCCGCTGCTGAAGCATGTCATGGCGCTACCCGGACAGATCGTGTGTCGGGCCGGCGACCTCGTCACCGTCGATCAGGTCGAGGTCGGCGTCGCTCATGACCGCGATCACCTTAACCGTCCACTGCCGCGCTGGAGCGGCTGTCGGGTGCTTCGGTCGGACGAGGTCTTCCTCATGAACCCGACCGTCCCGGACAGCCTGGATGGCCGCTATTTCGGCCCGCTCCCCGCAGCTTCGATCGTCGCGCGCGCAGTCCCGCTGTGGACCGACGAGGCCGGCGACGGCCGCTTCGTCTGGCGCGCCGCCACCGATTGATCCGCTTCTCAACCCGCCAACCCAGGAGGTTCCCATGGCGCAGATCGGTCACTTCACCCGCGATAAATCCGGCTTCACCGGACGCATTCAGACGCTCTTCTTCACCCACGACCTCTCCCTCGTTCCGGCCGAATCTTCCGATGCCGAGAATGCGCCCGACTATCGCATCCACCGGGGCGATGCCGACGGCCCGGAGATCGGCGCGGGCTGGAAACGCACCGGCGAGAAAGCAGGCGAATACGTCTCGCTCGTCATCGATGACCCGGCGCTGCATCAGCCGATCCGCGCCAATCTCTTTCAGTCCGGCGACGACAAGTCTGCGTGGGTGCTGAACTGGAACCGCCCGCCCAAGCGCGCCCAGCGGGATTGAGCGCATGCGGACCGCTTTCATCATGCTCGTCGGGGCGACGGCGTTCGGCATGCCCGCCGCCGTCGCTCACGCCCAGACCGCGCGGATCGACCTGCACGCGCCGAGCGATCCCTATGCCGGTCTCATTGCGGAGGCGGCGCAACGCTTCGGCATTCCGGCGGCGTGGATACGGGCGATCATGCGAGTCGAGAGCCGCGGCGATCGGCGCTCAATCTCGCCCAAGGGGGCGATCGGCTTGATGCAGCTCATGCCCGACACCTGGGCGGCGCTGCGCGCTCGGTACGGCCTTGGTCGCGATCCGTTTGATGCCCACGACAACATCCTGGCGGGCGCGGCCTTCCTGCGCGAAATGCACGACCGCTACGGATCGCCGGGCTTCCTCGCGGCATACAATGCGGGGCCTGGTCGATACGAAGACTATCGTGATCGGCATCGGCCCCTACCGCCCGAGACCGTCGCTTACGTCGCCGCGCTCATCCCTTTTGTCGGGGCCGGCGCGATCGATGGGCCTGTTCTCGTGGCGGCCTCCGATCCGTCGTCCTGGACGCAAGCGCCGCTGTTCATAACGCGGCCGGCAAGCGCTGAACCCGCTGATCGCACGTCGGCCAAGCAGCCTCCGAGCGACACGCCGGCCGTCGTCGCGGTGCGCGATCTCTCCGCCATCGCGCCGCAGTCCACGGGTCTGTTCGTCTCAGTTGCAGCAGCGGGACCGAAGCCATGACGGTGCTACTCCCCCGCAATCACGCCGCGCTCTTGCTTCGACCCGCATGCGCCTTCCTTGGCGTCGCGACGATGTTCGGGGTCTCGCTAGGCTATCTCGAGGCTCTCGGATGCGAATTCGCAGGCTGGCGCGGCGCAGCGTCCTTCCGGGAAGGAGGAAGGGCGGACAGGGGAGGCGTGCAGGAACCGACCGACAGAGGGCCAGATAAAAGGCCGCAAGGTGCGGCTCTGTCGGTCGGTTGTTTTTGCTTGTGTTTTTCGTTGATCGCGCAACGTGAGGCTCTGGAACGCACGGTGCGCGGCGCCGTCAACGCATTGCCCATCCTCTGTTTTTCGCACATTGCCGGGGCCGGCGATGGCTGAGGAGAACGACTTCCAGCCTCGGCCAGGCCGCATCCGCTCTTCGCGCAGTCAGCGGGCCAAGCCTTTCATCGCCCAGGCGCTCGCCGCCGCCCAGCGCGCCGGCGGCGGCGTATCGCGGCAAGGTCTGCTCAGAAGCTCCAGCCGCTCGACCTTCGGCCGCGGCCGTATCGCCGCTGTCCGGGCGAACCATCTGCTGACGAGCCGCTCGCGCCTAGTGACGGTGAAGGCCCGCGTCGTGCGCCACACCGCCCGGGCGGCGACGCTCGGCGCTCATCTCGGCTACCTCCGGCGCGAGGGCGTCACCCGGGACGGGGAGAAGGCGCGGCTGTTCGGGCCGGAGACCGAGGACGCCGACCCCCAGGCCTTCGCCGAACGGTGCGAAAAGGATCGGCATCATTTCCGTTTCATCGTCTCACCCGAGGACGCGCCGGAGATGGCCGACCTCAAGGGCTATGCCCGCGAGCTGGTCGGCCAGATGGAGAAGGACCTCGGCACCAAGCTCGATTGGGTCGCCGTCGATCACTGGAACACGCAGCACCCGCACGTCCACATTATCGTGCGCGGCGTTGCCGAGGACGGCCAGGACCTCGTCATCTCCCGCGACTACATCAAGGAGGGCATGCGCGCTCGCGCCCAGGATCTGGTCACGCGGGAGCTAGGGCTGCGTAGCGACCTCGTTATCCACCAAACGCTCGAGCGTCAGGTCGAAACCGAGCGCTGGACCCAGCTCGACCGGCAGCTCGTCCGTGACGGCGGCCGACATGGCGTCATCGACGTTGCACTCTCTCCGGGCCAGGAGCCGGATCCGTTCCATTCACTGAAGGTCGGCCGCCTGCGGCATCTGGAGAGCCTCGGTCTCGCCCATCAGATCGGAGCCGGCCAGTGGACGATGGACGAGGCGGCCGAAACCACGCTCCGTGAACTCGGCGAGCGCGGCGACATCATCAAGCGGATTCATCGGGGCTTACGAGGACGCGGTATCGAGCGCGCGGCCGCGAGCTATGTGCTCGCCGGCGAGAGCCTCGACGTGCCCGTCATCGGTCGTCTCGTTGATCGTGGGCTCGACGACGAGTTGAAAGGCACCGCCTATGCGGTCATCGACGGCGTCGACGGCCGCACCCACCACATCAAATTCCCCGACCTCGACGCCACCGGCGACAGCGCGCCCGGCTCGATCGTCGAGCTGAGGAAGTTCGACGACGCGCAAGGGCGTCGCCGCGTCGCGCTCGCCGTGCGGTCGGACCTCGCCATCGAGGATCAGGTGACCGCCAGCGGCGCGACTTGGCTCGACCGCCAAGCGGTCTCGCGTGATCCGGTCGACCTTAGCCAGACGGGCTTCGGCGCCGAGGTCCGCGATGCGCAGGAGCGGCGGGCCGACCAGCTCATCGAGCAGGGGCTGGCCGAGCGACAGACGCGGGGCATCACCTTCTCCCAGGGCCTGATCGGCACGCTCCGCCGTCGGGAAATCGAAGCCTTGGGCGAGCGGCTTGCGGCCGAGACAGGCCAGACCTTCAACCAGGCCGCCTCCGGCGAGTACGTCGCCGGATCATACCGTCAGCGCTTCGCGCTCGCCTCCGGCCGCTTCGCCATGATCGATAACGGCCTTGGCTTCCAGCTCGTGCCCTGGACCCCGTCGCTTGAGAAACAGCTCGGCCGCCACGTCTCCGGCGTCGCCCGCGATGATGGCGGCGTCGACTGGGGCTTCGGCCGCAATCGGGGGCTCGGCCTGTGAGCGGACACTCTCATCACAGATCTCAGGAAAGGACGGCCGGCATGTCGGCGACGAAGATACTCTGGGGCCAGGTCATCACCGTCTTCGGGATCGTCCTCTTGACGATCTGGACCGCGACGGAATGGACCGCCTGGCGGCTCGGCTTTCAGCCCGAACTCGGCCGTCCCTGGTTCGAGATCCTGCACTTCCCGTTCTACCTGCCACCGGCCTTCTTCTGGTGGTGGTACGCCTACGACGCCTACGCTCCCTCGATCTTCATCGAGGGCGCCTATATCTCGGCGTCGGGCGGGATCATCGCCGCGGCCGTCGCCATTGGCATGTCGGTCTGGCGGGCTCGCGAAGCGAAGAATGCCGAGACCTACGGCTCCGCACGATGGGCGCAGCAACAAGAGATCGAGGAGGCCGGCTTGCTCGGTCCCGATGGCGTTGTGCTCGGCCGCTATCAACGCAGCTATCTCCGCCACGACGGCCCCGAGCATGTGCTGTGCTTCGCGCCGACCCGGAGCGGCAAGGGTGTGGGCCTCGTCATCCCTTCGCTGCTGACCTGGCCGGGTTCGGCGATCGTCCACGACATCAAGGGCGAGAACTGGCAGCTCACCGCCGGCTTCCGCGCCCAGCACGGTCGCGTGCTGCTGTTCGATCCGACCAACGCCAGGTCGTCGGCCTACAATCCGCTCCTTGAGGTGCGCCGTGGCGAGTGGGAGGTGCGCGACGTTCAGAACATCGCCGACATCCTGGTCGACCCCGAAGGCAGTCTCGAGAAGCGGAACCATTGGGAGAAAACTAGCCACGCGCTGCTGGTCGGCGCGATCCTTCACGTTCTCTATGCCGAGGAGGACAAGACCCTTGCCGGCGTCGCTTCCTTCCTGTCCGACCCCAAGCGACCGATCGAGTCGACGCTCTCGGCCATGATGCGGACGCCGCATCTCGGTGAGGCCGGCGTCCACCCTGTTGTCGCCTCCGCCGCGCGCGAGCTGCTGAACAAGTCCGGCAACGAGCGATCCGGCGTGCTGAGCACGGCGATGTCGTTTCTCGGCCTCTACCGCGATCCCGTGGTCGCCGAGGTGACGCGACGCTGCGACTGGCGGATCGGCGACATCGTGGCCGCCGATCGGCCGACGACGCTCTACCTCGTCGTGCCGCCGTCAGACATCAACCGGACCAAGCCGCTGATCCGCCTGATCCTCAATCAAGTCGGCCGGCGACTGACGGAGGACCTGCTGGCCAAAGCCGGGCGACGCCGGCTTCTCCTGATGCTGGATGAGTTCCCGGCGCTCGGTCGCCTCGACTTCTTCGAGTCCGCGCTCGCCTTCATGGCGGGCTACGGCATCAAGAGCTTTCTCATCGCCCAGTCGCTGAACCAGATCGAGAAGGCCTACGGCCCGAACAACTCGATCCTCGACAACTGCCATGTCCGGGTGAGCTTCGCGACCAATGACGAGCGGACCGCCAAGCGGGTGAGCGATGCGCTCGGCACCGCGACCGAGATGAAGGCGATGAAGAACTATGCCGGGAGCCGGTTGTCGCCCTGGCTCGGGCATCTCATGGTCTCCCGCTCGGAAACGGCGCGTCCCTTGCTGACGCCCGGCGAGGTCATGCAGCTCCCGCCCACCGACGAGATCGTAATGGTGTCGGGCGCCCATCCGATCCGGGCGAAGAAGGCCCGCTACTATGAGGACGGACGCTTCCAGGAGCGGATCGTGGCGCCGCCCGTCCCGGCGCGGCCGAAGGAGGGCCGTCCCGACGACTGGAGTTCGTATCCGCTGCCTCCTCGCCCTCCGGCGTCGGTGGCGGCCGAAGGTGATGACGCCGACGACGAGGATCCGAAGAACGCCGATCGGCGGAAGCAGCCGGAGCTCAGCCAAGGAACCGTCGAGAAGCAGGCGCCGATCGAGAATGAGTTCGCGCTCGATCCGGTCGACGACATGGAGGAGGAGGCGCCGCGGATCGGTCGCATGAACGATCTCATGCAGGGTATCGCGCGGCAGGCGTCGCTCGATCCGGGCGACGACCTCGGCATGTGAGGCGCGCATAGCCATGTCGAAGAAGAAGGCTCAGCTCTCCGTCTATCTCGACGCGGATGTGATGCAGTCCCTGTCGGCCTATGCGGCGCGGCGAGAGCAATCGATGTCGCTCATCGCCGAAGCCGCCATCGCTTCGTTTTTGTCGCCGGACGCGGACGAACGGCGGGAAGCAGCCATCGCCAAGCGGCTCGACCAGCAGGATCGCCGCTTGGCGCGCCTCGAGCGTGACATAGGCATCAGCGTCGAGACGCTGGCCCTATTCATCCGCTTCTGGCTCAACACCACACCGCCGCTTCCCGAACCGGCCGCGAAGGCTGCGCGGGCACAAGCCGGCGCACGATACGATAATTTCGTCGCCGCGTTGGGAAGGAGACTCAATGAAGGTCCGAAGTTGAGGCAAGAGATTCCGGAAGATCGTGCGCCTACTTCACAAAATTCCGTCGAACCTGTTTGAGAACAAGCGACGGCGTAAGACAAGTGTGAAATCTCTTCTCCGACTCCTACCGCCCGTGACTGCTCTGGCGTCCGCTCTTCTCGGATTGGTTGCTGCTGCGAATTCAACCCGCGCAGCATGAGAGTTTCGCCACTTCCTTGTCGAAGGCGAGCGCGGCGAGCTTCAGCCCCTCCACGGTGGTCAGGTAGGGGAAGATCGTTTCCGCGATATCGCGCACCGTCAGGCCGCCGCGGATCGCCATAACGGCCGTCTGGATGCTGTCCGCGCCCTCGGGGGCGAGGACATGCGCGCCGATGAGCTTGTCGCTGCCGGCGTCCGCCACAAGCTTGATGAGCCCGCGCGTATCGCGCGCGGCGAGCGCGCGTGGAACCTGATCGAGCGTAATCGTCGAAACGCGCGTCGTGTAGCCCGCCGCCCGCGCGGCCGCCTCCGTCAGCCCGACGCTCGCGACCTGCGGATCGGTGAACACGATGGCCGGCATGGCGGAATTGTCATAGGCGAGGCTGTCGCCGTTGAGCGCGTTTTTCGCCGCGAGCTTGGCGCCATAGGCGGCCATGTAGACGAATTCGTCCCGCCCCGTGACGTCGCCCGCCGCATAGACGCTCGGACGGCTGGTGCGCATGCGATCGTCGACGACGATGGCGCCGTTCGGCGTCAGCTTGACGCCGAGTTCGGCGAGGCCAAGACCCTCGGTGTTCGGCGCGCGCCCCGCCGCGCACAGCACCTTCTCCGCCTCGATGGTCGCCTCGCGGCCGTCGCGGACGAGCGCCAGCGCGACCCCTGTCTCCGTCTTGCGGATCGAGCGATAGGCGACGCCGGAGACGACCTCGACGCCCTCGTCGGCGAAGAAGCGCGTCAGCGCGATGCTGATCTCCGGCTCCGCTTCGGGCAGCAGCCGCGAACGGCAGACGAGCGTCACCCTGACGCCTGCGCGCGCGAACATCTGCGCCAGCTCCGCGCCGATGTAGCCACCGCCGATCACCAGAAGCGAGCTTGGCAGCTCCGCGAGTTCGAGCGCGGTCGTGCTCGTCAGATAGGGCACGGACTCGATCCCCGCGATCGCCGGAACGCCCGGCCGGGCGCCGGTGGCGACGATGATCCGCTCGGCGACGAGGCGCGCGGCGGCGACCTCGACGCCGCCTTCGACCAGCTTCGCCGTTCCCTCGCGATAGGCGATGTTGTTATAGGCCGGCAACAGGTCGACGTATTTGGCCTGCCGCAGGGCAGAGACCAACTCGTCCTTCTGCCTGACGGTCGCGCGCCAGTCACGGACCTCGGCGTGGGCGGAAACGCCCCCGAACCGCGCCGCGGCGCGCGCATTGTGCAAAGTCTCGGCCGCGCGGATCAGCGCCTTCGACGGCACGCAGCCGATATTGACGCAAGTGCCGCCGATCGTGCCAGCCCCGATCAGCGCCACCTGCGCGCCTTGCTCGGCGGCAGTGATCGCGGCCGAAAATCCTGCCGATCCGGCGCCGACGACGACAAGGTCGTAACAGTCGGATTCCTTCGCCTTCGGCGTGCAGTAATCGCTCATGGTTTCGTCTCGGTTTCGCCGCCTCAGCCCTTCGTCGACTTGGCGACCTCGGCCGGATAGCCGTGATCGGTGGTCGCCTTGATCATCGCGCCCGGCGAGGTGACGGCGGCGTCGTAGGTGACGGTCGCGGTGACGTCGGCCATCGCGTCGGCCTGGCTGACCGTGACGCCGCTGACGCCTTTGACATGGGCGATCGTGCTCTTGACGATCGGCCCGCACAGCACGCAGCCAGCGTGATGGACATTGAGGACGACGGTGGCCTGGCCTGCCCAGGCGGCCATCGGGGCCGCGAACAAGCCGAGCGCGGCCAACAATCCAATTCCGTTCTTCATGCTTCTCTCCATTTGGCGTAGCGGCGCGCTCACAGGAAATGGCGCGCGGCGTAGGGGAACCCGACCGCGATGACGACCAGCGTGATCGCGACAATGAGGCCGATCTTTGCGACGCGATCCGACCGGGGTGTGGCGCAATACCCGTCGGCGCACGCGACCTGCCGCTTCTTCCGCATCCGCCAGGCGCCAGCACCGATAAAAGCTAGCGAGACGGCGGCGAAAATCGGCTGGTAGGGCTCCAGTGCGGTCAGGTTGCCAATCCAGGCGCCGCTGACGCCAGCAAGGAACAGCGCGAAAGGGATGACACAGCACGAAGCCGCGCCCAGCGCGCCCAATAAGCCGCCGACGGCGAGCCAATGCGACGCTGTCGTGCGCGCGTCCTGCGGCGGAACCGCGATGGCGCTTCCCTCGGACGCACCATGAGCCGAAGCCGTCGTTTCGCTCATAGCCACTACACTCCTGTTGCTTCCGAATCCAATCTGCGCCTATCCTGAGGTCTGTAGCGACTACAGGGTCAAGGGCATTTTTGATGAGCGCCTCGAAGTCATCGAATGGCCTTCAACGCGCAGAGTTGGCCCGGCGGACAGGCGCCAATCTCGAAACCGTCCGATATTACGAAAAGGTCGGGCTCTTGCCGCCACCACCACGGACCGCCAGCGGTTACCGTAGCTATGATGGCGCCCATGAACGCCGTCTCGGTTTCGTGCTGCGCGCCCGCGAGCTCGGATTCTCGTTGGAAGAGATACGCGCTCTCTTACGCCTGGCGGACGAACGCGAACAGCCATGCGCGGAAGCGAGCGTCCTCGCCGCGACTCACCTTGCGGATGTACGCGCGAAAATCGCCGACTTGAAACGCATGGAGCGCGTGTTGAAGGACGTGGTCGCGCAATGCGGCGATGGCACGCGGCTCGACTGTCCTCTGATCGAAACGTTGTTCCGAGAGCGGCTCGCCAAGTAAGGCCGCGCCGGCTGCCTTGACCGTTACATTCGAATACGCCCCCGCAAGTATTTTTTCTCCGCTCTACGCCTGATCGCTACGCCGTGTGAATACTTGTTGAGGCGTCCCATTTCTTGCCTTTTCTAATCATCCCCGTCGCCAATCGCATGTCGCGATTGGCCCAAGACGGGGACGATCGTGGCGGTTGCTCCACTCCATTCCGAGGCCTTCTCCCGCGGTGCGCGCATGCTGCGCACCGCCCTCGGGCCCGCCATCGCCGCCTTCCTCGAAGACCCGTCGATCGTCGAGGTGATGCTCAACCCCGACGGCCGGCTCTGGATCGACCGGCTGTCGGGCGGGCTGGAGGACACGGGCCGCACCCTGTCGGCCGTTGACGGCGAGCGGATCGTGCGCCTGGTCGCACACCATGTCGGCGCCGAGGTCCACGCGGAGCGGCCGCGCGTTTCCGCCGAACTGCCCGAGACGGGAGAGCGGTTCGAGGGGCTGCTGCCGCCCGTCGTCACCGCGCCGGCCTTCGCCATACGCAAGCCCGCCATCGCCGTCTTCACCCTCGACGACTATGTCGACGCTGGCACGATGACCGCTGGTCAAGCGGCGTTGCTGCGTGGGGCAGTCGCGTCGCGCAAGAACATCCTCGTCGCTGGCGGCACCGGCACGGGCAAGACGACGCTCACAAACGCGCTCCTGGCCGAGATCGCAGGCACGAGCGACCGCGTGGTGCTAATCGAGGACACCCGCGAACTGCAATGCCGCGCGCCGAACCTGGTCGCGATGCGCACCAAGGACGGCGTCGCCTCGCTGTCGGACCTTGTCCGGTCCTCGCTGCGCCTTCGGCCCGACCGCATCCCGATCGGCGAGGTCCGCGGCGCCGAGGCGCTCGATCTCCTGAAGGCCTGGGGCACTGGCCACCCGGGTGGGATCGGCACGATCCACGCCGGCACTGCGCTCGGCGCGATTCGCCGCCTCGAACAGCTCATCCAGGAAGCCGTCGTCACCGTCCCCAAGGCGCTGATCGCCGAGACCATCGAACTCGTCGCGGTGCTGCGCGGCCGCGGCAGCGAACGCCGCCTCTCCGAACTCGCCCTCATCGCCGGCCTCGATCCCGCCACCGGCGACTACCGCATCCAGTCCGCCGAGGTGGGCGGCGATTCCTTGCACCCAGGAGACCCCTCATGATCCGTGCTCTCGCCGTCGCCAGTCGTGCGCGCCGCCGCCTGGCCGAATTCGTAGCCCTGACGACGCTCACCCTGGCCTTCGCCCCGGCCGCCTACGCCTCCGGCTCCTCCATGCCGTGGGAGACGCCGCTCAACTCGATCCTGGAGTCGGTGCAGGGCCCGGTCGCCAAGATCATCTCGGTCATCATCATCACCGTGACCGGGCTGACGCTCGCCTTCGGCGACACCTCGGGCGGTTTCCGCCGGCTGATCCAGATCGTGTTCGGTCTGTCGATCGCCTTCGCGGCGTCGAGCTTCTTTCTGTCCTTCTTCAGCTTCTCCGGCGGGGCGCTGGTCTGATGGCCACGATCGTCGATCCCGACGTGCCCGGCTTCTTCGCTCCGGTCCATCGCGCGCTCACCGACCCGATCCTGATGGGCGGGGCGCCGCGGACCGTCGCGATCGCCAACGGCACCTTGGCGGCGGCGATCGCGCTCGGCCTCCGGCTCTGGATCCCCGGCGCGCTCATCTGGGCAGTTGGCCATTCCGCCGCCGTCTGGGCGGCGAAACGGGACCCGCAATTCGTCGACGTGGTGCGCCGGCATCTTCGCTACCCCGCACATCTGGGGGTGTGAGGCCACCATGCTGAACCTTGCCGAATACCGCCATCGCCCCGCAGGCCTCGCCGACTTCCTGCCCTGGGCCGCTCTCGTCGGTGAGGGTGTCGTCCTCAACAAGGACGGCTCGTTCCAGCGCACCGCCCGTTTTCGCGGACCGGACCTCGACAGCGCGACGCCGGCCGAGCTGGTAGGCGTCACCGCACGGCTGAACAACGCGCTGCGCCGGCTCGGCTCCGGCTGGGCGATCTTCGTCGAGGCGCAGCGGATCGCCGCCCAGACCTATCCGCATTCGACGTTTCCTGATCCGGCATCGGCCCTGGTCGATCTCGAACGGCAGGACGCCTTCGAGGAGGCAGGCGCCCACTTCGAGAGCCGCTATTTCCTGACCTTCGTCTGGCTCCCGCCGGCCGAGGACGCCTCACGGGTGGAAGGCTGGCTCTATGAAGGCCGGTCGCAGACAGGTGTCGATCCGTGGGAGCTGCTGCACGGCTTCGTCGATCGAACCAACCGCGTCCTGCAACTGGTCGAGGGCTTCATGCCCGAGGTCGTCTGGCTCGATGACGGCGACACGCTGACCTACCTTCACTCGACCATCTCGACGCGGCAGCAACGCGTGCGCGTCCCCGAGACGCCGATGCACCTCGATGCGCTGCTCGCTGACGAGCCGCTCGCCGGCGGACTTGAGCCGCGGCTCGGCGCCCATCATCTGCGGACACTCACCGTGGTCGGATTTCCGACCACGACTCATCCCGGCATCCTCGACGAGCTGAACCGGCTCGCCTTCCCCTATCGCTGGTCGACCCGTGCGATCCTCCTCGACAAGACCGAGGCGGTGAAGCTGCTGACCAAGATCCGGCGGCAATGGTTCGCGAAGCGCAAGTCGATCACCGCGATCGTCAAAGAGGTGATGACCAACGAGGCCTCGACGCTGGTCGATAGCGATGCGGCCAACAAGGCGGCCGACGCGGACTTGGCACTTCAGGAATTGGGCTCCGACGACGTGGGCCAAGCCTATGTCACCGCCACTGTCACCGTCTGGGACGAAGACGCCGGCCTAGCGGCCGAGAAGCTGCGCCTCATCGAGAAGGTGATCCAGGGCCGCGACTTCACCTGCATGCCGGAAGGCGTGAACGCGCTCGAGGCCTGGCTCGGCTCCGTCCCCGGCCATGCCTACGCCAACGTCCGCCAGCCGCCGGTCTCGACACTGAATCTCGCCCACATGATCCCGCTTTCAGCGGTCTGGGCCGGGCCGGCACGCGACGAGCATTTCCAAGCTCCGCCGCTGCTGTTCGGCAAGACGGAGGGGTCGACGCCATTCCGCCTGAGCCTGCATGTCGGCGACGTCGGTCACACGCTGATCGTCGGCCCGACCGGCGCGGGCAAGTCCGTGCTGCTGGCACTGATGGCGATGCAGTTCCGGCGCTACCGCAACAATCAGATCTTCGCCTTCGACTTCGGCGGGTCGATCCGCACCGCCGCGCTCGCCATGGGCGGCGACTGGCACGACCTCGGCGGCAGCTTGTCCGCCGGGTCGGAGCACTCCGTCTCGCTGCAACCGCTGGCGCGGATCGATGACCAGGCCGAGCGCGCCTGGGCGGCGGAATGGGTGACAGCCATCCTTGCGAAGGAAGGCGTCACGATCGATCCGATCGCGAAGGAGCATGTTTGGTCGGCGCTGACGTCGCTGGCCTCGTCACCGGTGGGCGAGCGAACCATCACCGGCCTCGCGGTTCTGCTGCAATCCACCGCGCTGAAGCAGGCATTGCAACCTTATTGCGTCGGCGGTCCCTCCGGCCGGCTGCTCGATGCCGAGTCCGAGCACCTCGGTTCCAGTTCGGTTCAGGCCTTCGAGACCGAGGGACTGATCGGCGCCGGCGCGGCGCCCGCCGTGCTGACCTATCTGTTTCACCGCATCGAGGGCCGCCTCGACGGCCGGCCGACCTTGCTGATCATCGACGAGGGCTGGCTGGTCCTCGACGATCCGGCCTTCGCGCAACAGCTTCGCGAATGGCTGAAGACGTTGCGTAAGAAGAACGCCTCCGTCGTCTTCGCCACGCAATCGCTCTCGGACATCGACGGCAGCAACATCGCGCCCGCCATCGTCGAGAGCTGCCCGACCCGCATCTTCCTGCCGAACGAACGCGCGATCGAGCCGCAGATCACGGCGATCTACCGGCGCTTCGGCCTCAACGATCGCCAAATTGAGATCCTCGCGCGGGCGACGCCGAAGCGCGACTACTACTGCCAATCCCGCCGCGGCAACCGGCTGTTCGAGCTGGGGCTCGGGCCGGTCGCGCTGACCTTCTGCGCCGCGTCCTCCAAGCAAGACCACGCCGCAATCGAGCGCGTCATCGCCGAGAGCGGCCGTGAGGCCTTTACGCCCACCTGGCTCGCCGATCGCGAGCTTCTCTGGGCCGCCGATCTCATTCCCGAGCTGACCAACCTGGAGACGTCATCATGATCAAGCTGCGCCATCTGGCGGCGGCAAGCGCCGTCGTGCTGTCCCTGGCCGTCGCCGTGCCGCCGGCTTCGGCGCAATGGATCGTCTACGACCCGACCAACTTCAGCCAGAACGTGCTGACGGCGGCGCGCGAGCTGCAGCAGATCAACAATCAGATCCAGATGTTGACCAATCAGGCGACGAGCCTGGTCAACCAGGCGCGCAATCTCGCCAACCTGCCGATGTCGACGCTGACCCAGCTTCAGTCATCGATCGCACAGACCCAGTCGCTCCTCGGCCAAGCGCAAAACATCGCCTTCAACGTCCAGCGGATCGAGCAGGCTTATTCGACCAGCTATGGCAGCGCAGCGGGCACGGGCTCGACCACGACTATGGTCGCCAATGCTCAGCAGCGCTGGCAAAATTCGGTCGCGGCTTTCGAGGACAGCCTCAAGGTTCAGGCGGGCGTGGTCGGCAACATTCCGACCAATTCCAGCGCCATGACCTCCCTGGTCACAGCCAGCCAGAGCGCGACGGGTGCGCTGCAAGCGGCGCAGGCCGGGAACCAGCTTCTGGCCCTCCAATCCCAGCAGCTCTCCGACGTCGTCGCCGTGTTGTCGGCGAAAGGCCGTGCCGACGCGCTGGAGCAGGCGCGCGTCGCCGCCGCCGAGGCGCAAGGCCAGCAGAACTACAAGACCTTCTCGACACGCAGCGGCTACCAGCCCGGCAACGTCACCATGTTCAGCGGCAACTGAGGCGCGCTGATGCTGGGCCGGTCGGACATCTTCCGCGCCGCTGCGATCTTGGCCTTGATCGCGTGTTTCGCCGCGACCCTCTTCGCGATCAACCGGCATCCCTCGGTGCCCGTTGTCGAGCCCCTTCCGACCGTCACCGCTCCAGCAACCGATGACCTCACGGCCGAGCTGCGCCGATGCGGCGCGCTCGGTCCCAAGGATGCCGTGGATGCGCGTTGCGAGGCGGTTTGGGAGGAAACCCGCCGGCGCTTCTTCGGTAGGCCGGCGCGGCCGCTGCCGCCATCGCCCCCGGGCGCCGTCGCGCCGGCCACCCCCGCTTCAGGAGATGCGCCATGAACAACGTCGGCGTCATCGACACCTTCCTCAACACGTTCACGACCTACATCGATTCCGGCTTCGGCCTGATCAAGGGCGAGGTCGCCTATCTGTCATCGACGCTGATCGTCATCGACATCACGCTGGCGGGGCTGTTCTGGGCCTGGGGCGCCGACGAAGACATCCTCCAGCGCCTGGTGAAGAAGACGCTCTACATCGGCTTCTTCGCCTTTATCATCACCAACTTCAACAACCTGTCGGCCATCGTCTTCAACAGCTTCGCGGGCCTCGGCCTGAAGGCCGGCGGCTCGACGATCTCGACCGCCACCTTTCTTCAGCCCGGCCATCTCGCGCAGGTCGGTCTCGACGCCGGCCAGCCGCTGCTCGACGCGGCGAGCCAGATGATGGGCTTCACCAGCTTCTTCGCGAACTTCGTCCAGATCGCGGTCCTGATGGTGTCGTGGCTCTTGGTGCTGATCGCCTTCTTCATCCTGGCGGTGCAACTCTTCGTCACGCTCATCGAGTTCAAACTGACGACGCTCGCCGGCTTCATCCTCATTCCCTTCGCCCTCTTCAACAAGACCGCCTTCCTCGCCGAAAAGGTGCTCGGCAACATCGTCGCTTCCGGCGTGAAGGTCATGGTGCTCGCCGTCATCGTCGGCATCGGCACCGGGCTCTTCTCGCAGTTCACCCAGACCTATGCCGGCGGCCAGCCGACCATCGAGCAGGCGCTGTCCGTCGTGCTCGCGGCGCTGGCCATGCTCGGTCTCGGCATCTTCGGACCCGGCATCGCTACGGGCCTCGTCTCTGGCGCGCCCCAACTCGGCGCGGGCGCTGCCGTCGGCACTGGCCTTGCCGTCGCCGGCACCGCCATGGCCGGGGCTGGCGCGCTTGGCCTGGCCGGAAGGGGAGCGATGGCGGCTGCGTCGGGGACGGCGGCCGCGGCCCGCGGTGGTGCTGCGATGGCCGGTGGCGCTTCGTCCGCCTACAGCCTGGCCTCCGCCGGCCGGTCCGGCGCTTCGGGCATGGCCGCTGGTCTTGGCGGTGTCGGTCGGGCCGCGGCGGCCGCGGCCTCAGCGCCAATGCGGCGCGCGGCAGCTCAGGCCGCGGGCTCGATGCGCGACAGCTTCGCCGCCGGCGCGAGGTCCAGTTTCGCGGCCACGGGCGGCTCCTCGACGAAAGGAACGGTCGGCGGCGGCGAGCCGGCCGCCCCTGCGCCGAGTTCGAGCGGATCCAGTCCTCCCGCTTGGGCGCAGCGGATGCGACGCAATCAATCGATCCACCAGGGCGCGACCACCGCGGCGCACGTCCTCAGGTCCGGTGACAGCCACGGCGGCGGCCATTCCGTCGATCTTTCGGGAGAATAGACAATGGCGCTCTTTCGCCGATCCACGGTCCGCTACGGCCGTACCCCCGAACCCGAGACCCCCTACCAGCGCGCCGCCCAAGCTTGGGATGAGCGAATTGGTTCGGCCCGGGTGCAGGCGAAGAACTGGCGGCTGATGGCCTTCGGCTCACTCGCGCTTTCGATGGGTTTGGCCGGTGGCCTGGTCTGGCAGTCCACCCACGGCAGCATCGTCCCCTGGGTGGTGCAGGTCGACAAGCTCGGCCAAGCGCAGGCTGTCGCGCCGGCCACGGCCGACTATGCCCCGAGCGATCCGGAGATCGCCTGGTATCTCGCCCACTTCATCGAGATGGTCCGCTCGCTGCCGGCCGATCCGATCATCGTGCGGCAGAACTGGCTGCAGGCCTACGACTTCACCACGACCTCGGGCTCGCAGGCGCTCAACGACTACGCCCGCGCCAACGACCCCTTCGGCAAGCTCGGCCACCAGCAGATCGCCATCGACGTCTCGAGCGTGATCCGCGCCTCCCCGTCGAGCTTCCGCGTGGAATGGGTCGAGCACCGCTATCAGGACGGCGCGCTCGCCGAGACCTCACGCTGGACCGCGATCCTCACCGTCGCGATCCAGCCGCCAACCTCTGCCGACGTGCTCCGCAAGAATCCGCTCGGCATCTACGTCACTGCCATCAACTGGTCGAAGGAGCTGGGACAATGACCCCGCCGATTTCCATGGAAGCCGGCGGTCCGGCTTCACGCCTTTCGGGTTTTGCACATGGCCGAGAGGGCGGACATACGCCTTTCCGTAAAGCCGGGCTCGCCGCTCTGCTCCTGTCGGTTACTGCCCTCGCGGGCTGCGCGCACCCGTTCATCCCACCCGACATCAACTACGACAACGCCGTGCCGGCGAAGCTCTCCGTCGATCCACCGCCGCCGGTGAAGATCGTCGAGCTTCCGAAGCCTCTGCCGCTGCCGGGCCAGTTGAAGCCGCTCGATACCGGCAAGCCCGCGCCGGAAGCAACGGATCCCACCGTGCGCGTCAACCAGGCCAATGCGGCCGCCCGCATCCAGCCGGTTCGCAACGGCTTCATCAACGCCGTGCAGGTCTATCCCTATTCGGCGGGCGCGCTCTATCAGGCCTACACGGCGCCCGGCGAGATCACCGACATCGCGCTGCAGGAAGGCGAACAGCTCGTCGGCACGGGGCCGGTCGCCGCCGGCGACACCGTGCGCTGGATCATCGGCGACACGGAAAGCGGCGCGGGTCCGACCAAGAAGGTCCACATCCTGGTCAAGCCGACCCGGCCGGACCTCATGACCAATCTCGTCATCAACACCGATCGGCGGACCTATCTCCTGGAGCTGCGCTCGACCGAGAAGACCTATATGGCGTCGGTCTCCTGGCAATATCCCGAAGACCAGCTCATCGCGCTGCGTCAGCAGAATGCGGCGGCCGAAACAGCCGCGCCGATCGCCACCGGCGTCGATCTCGCCGCGATCAACTTCCGCTATGCGATCGAGGGTGACAATCCCGCTTGGCGGCCGCTGCGCGCCTTCGACGACGGCCAGAAGGTCTACATCGAATTCCCGTCCGGCATCCGCCAGGGCGAAATGCCGCCGCTCTTCGTCATCGGTCCGGCCGGCGGCTCCGAGCTGGTGAACTATCGCGTTCGCGCCAACTACTACATCGTCGACCGCCTGTTCGCCGCGGCCGAACTTCGTCTCGGCGACAAGGATAGCGAGCGTCGCGTCCGCATCGTGCGCACCGATGGAAGGCCGCGGTCATGACGGACGAACCGGAAGAGCAAGCGCCGGCGCCAGCGCCTGTCGTGCCGCCCGATTTGCGGCTCCGGGGCGAGCGACCGCGCGTCACGCGCCTCTCGCGCAAGGTGCTGATCACGCTCGGCGCGGTGTCGGCCCTCGCGGTCGCGGGCGCTCTCGGCTACGCCCTTCAGACCCGGAACAAGTCGCAGACGGGGCAGGAGTTGCTCAGCACCCAAAGCCGGCCCTCGGCCGAGGGGCTGGCCGGGCTGCCGAAAGACTATACCGGCCTTCCACGCCAGGCGCCGCAGCTAGGGCCGCCACTCCCGGGCGACCTCGGCAAGCCCATCCTCAATGCCGGCGCCGCGCCAAATACCAGCGTTTCGGCAACCACGCCCGATCCTGCGGCGCAACGGCTGGCTCAGGAGACCGAGGCAGCGCGTGTAAGCCGCCTGTTCGCCCAGACCAACCAGCAGCCGCAGCCGGTCGGCCTCGTTGCTCCGCCGGCGACGGCGACGCAGGGCGGTCCGACACCCACGCCACCCGTCGATGCTGGGTCCGCGCAGAACATGCAGGATCGCAAGACTGCGTTTCTCAACGCCGCGACGGACAAGCGAACGGTCAGCCCCGACCGTCTCGAAGCCAAGGCTTCGCCCTATGTCGTGCAGGCGGGAACCGTGATCCCTGCGGCGCTCATCACAGGCATCCGCTCCGATCTTCCGGGCCAGATCACTGCCCAGGTGACGGAGGCCGTCTACGACAGCCCGACCGGGCAATACCTGTTGATCCCGCAGGGCGCGAAGCTGATTGGCCAATACGACAGCTCAGTCGCCTTCGGTCAGAGCCGCATCCTTCTCGTCTGGACGCGCATCATCATGCCGGACGGCAATTCCATCGTGCTGGAGCGGCAACCGGGCGCCGATACCCAAGGCTATGCGGGGCTCGAAGACGAGGTCGATAACCATTGGGGCATGCTGTTCAAGGCCGCCGTCCTCTCGACCCTCCTCAGCGTCGGCGCCGAAGCCGGTACGAGCCAGAACGAGAACAATCTCGTCCAGGCGATCCGCTCGGGCGCTTCGAACTCGATCAGCCAGACCGGCTCGCAGATCGTTCAGCGCCAACTCAACATTCAGCCGACGCTGACCATCCGGCCGGGCTTCCCGGTCCGCGTTATCGTCACGCGCGACCTGGTGCTGGCGCCCTACGGCCACGGAGGCACTCCATGACGAAGCTCAAACTCGGGCCGCTGACCGACGACAAGCCGGTCAAGATGAGCGTCGAACTGCCCGCCGCCGTGCATCGCGATCTCGTCGCCTATGCTCAGGTGCTCGGCCGGACGAGCGGCCAAACGGCGCCCGATCCTTCGAAGCTCATCGTGCCGATGATCGAGCGATTCATGGCGACCGATCGCGCCTTCGCCAAGGCGCGTCGCGATCGGGCCGCTCAGGTCGCTGGCGGTTCGGCCGAGAAATCGGGATAGTTTTCGCGCAACATCGCCAGGAACGATCCCAGCGCGGGATTGCTGTTCGCATCTCGCCAACAGGCCATGAATTTGACTTGGGTCGGACCGTCGTCGTCCCAGACTTCCCGGTAGACGACGCCTTCGTAGCGGCCCCCCGTCGCGCCCTCGAACATCAGGAGCGTTCCATAATTCGCACTGACCAGGCTCAGCAGCCTGTCCAGTGACGAGTCCTGATGGACGATCCGCTGAGAGCCGACGGCATGACGAAGCTTCGCCATGAGCAGCCCCTCCAACTCCGGCCCAGGGCCTTGCTGTGGGACGAGAAATTTTTCGTTTGCGAGATCCGCCCAGCGAATCCTCGAATTCTGACCAAGCGGATGATGCTGCGGGAAAGACACGATCACCCGTTCGCTCCAGAGCGGGAGCATCCGGCCGTCCCAGGTGGTCGCATGGCCGGTCATGATCGCAATATCGACAGCGTTCCCCGCCAGAGCGCATAGCAGCCGATCCTGGCTGCCGTCGACGGTGCGCACATCCACATCCGGAAAACGCCGATGGTATTCGACCAAAGTCGCGTGCATGTGTCCCGCCGAGGGAGAGGCATGCACGCCGATCGTCAGGAGGCCGAGTTCGCCACGGCTTCTGCTTTTGATCCGTCGGAGCTCCGTGTCCACGTCATCGAGGATCCGTTTGGCGCTCGCGACGAACTCCAATCCCACCGTGGTGAGGTGAGTGCCGCCATTCGTCCTTTCGAACAATACCACGCCAAGCTGGCGCTCGATCTCGTGCAGCCGGCGGCTCAAGGTCGATTGGCGTATGTTCAGAGCTTCCGCCGCCTGCCGCAGGCTGCGGTGCTGTGACGTCACGACAGCCAAACGCAGATCACTAAGCTCTACATCCACACGACTCACTTCATCGGCCTGGACGGGCCGCCTTTCACAACTTCGCCCCCTCCTGCGTCCCCCTTTCGTGATCGACTCTACCCAAACGAATGTGTCGAGAGCTTGGTTCGATCCAATGTCTCAGGCCGGCAATGGATCGGTGCCGCGATCGAGCAGGGCCAGGTAGTCCGAATAGGCGTAAATCCGGCCGCGCTGCCGTCCCGTGGTCTCGCGCACGACACCGATCTTGGCGAGATTTTCCAGCGCCGTGCTGGCGGTCGGGAAGGAGACCGCAAGTCTCTCGGAGACAGTCTGGATGGTGACGATCGGGCTGGCTTGAATCAATTCGTGGACCCGGAGCGCCGACGGGGCCGCACGGCCGAGGCCAGCGATCTGCTGCCTATGGACGTCGAACATGGCGATCAGATCGCGCGCGGTCGCGGTAGCCTGATCAGCGGTCTCTGCGACGCCGGTCAGGAAGAATTCCATCCAGGTTTCCCAGGTCCCAGCCTGGCGGACCTCCTGCAGGAGCCGGTAATAGTCGTCGCGTCGGGATTTCAGGAACAGGCTGAGATAGAGGATCGGCTCGCGCAGCACCCCAGCCTCACACAGGATCAGCGTGATGAGCAGCCGGCCGAGGCGCCCGTTGCCGTCGAGGAAGGGGTGGATCGTCTCGAACTGGACGTGGGCCAGGCCCGCCCGGATGAGCGGGGGCAGCGCCGCATCCTCGCTGTGCAGGAAGCGCTCGAGCGAATCGAGACATTCGTCCAGCCGGTTCGGCGGCGGGGGCACGAACAGGGCGTTGCCGGGCCGGGTTCCGCCGATCCAGTTCTGCGAGCGGCGGAACTCGCCCGGCTGCTTTGCGGCGCCCCGTCCCGACTTGAGCAGGATGGCGTGCATTTCGCGGATCAGCCGCAGCGACAACGGAAATCCGCCGCGCATCCGGGAGACGCCATGCTCGATCGCCGCGACGTAGTTCGAAACCTCGGTCACGTCGTCGAGTAGGGCTGCCGGCGCCTCATGATTTTCGAACAGCAGCAGATCCGACAACGAGGATTGCGTCCCCTCGATCTGCGAGGACAGGAGGGCTTCCTTGCGGACGTACATGTAGAGGAACAAAGGCGTCGAAGGCAGGATCGTCGTCACGCCGTCGAGGCGCCCGACCGCGGTGATGGCGCGTTCATAGACCTGCATGAACCGTCCGAGTTCAAGCGGCGGATTCGGCGGCAGTGGGGCAGGCACATAGGCCCGCACGCGCTCGCCTCCCGCGCTCGTTTCGACATAGGCGCCGAGCCGTTGGTTCTCTCCGTCCGCCACGCGCGATCCTTTAATTAGCTTCGCCGTTATTAAAGTATAATCCCATATATATTAATAGTGGGCGGGACTAATTCAAGGCTCCGCAGCGGTCGCTCCCTCGTCTAGAGCTTCCCGACCGGGAGAAGCTCGTTCAGCAGCCGATTGGGGAACCGCCGCTTCTGCACGATGGCGTAAAACGTCTCCGTGACCTCGGGTATCCGGCAGTGCTCGACAAGAACGCCCGCCTCAAGTTCGTCGCGGACGACAATCGGAGGCACGAGGGTCACGCCCTCCCGTTCACGGGCGAGCAGACGCAGCATCGCCATGTCGTCGACTTCGGCCAGGATGATGGGTCTTATCCCGGCTAGCTCGAGCACCCGATCGAAGGCGACGCGAATATCGCTGTCTAGGCTCGGCAAAAGAATTGGCTCCGACCGGAGATCATCGGGAAATTTGAACTTGCGGCCATCGGGACGCGGATGACCGACCAAGCTCACGGGCTGCTCGTTCAGCAAATGATTGCGCAATGACGAGCGGGCGTCGCGCGGCGCGGCGCTGTTCGCCAGGACCACGTCGATGGCGTGCGCCTCCAATTGCGCGAGCAGATCGCGAATATTGCCTGAGCGGACGATCAATTCGACATCCGATCGGCCGATCAAGGGCCGGAGGAATTCGAGCTGGAAATTTCGCGAAAGCGTCGTTAGCGCGCCGACGCGGAGAACCTGACGGGTAGCCAGCGGCTGCCCCCGCAGGGTGCTCATGAGTTCATCGCCGGCCTTGAACACCGTATCGGCGTAATCGAGCGCGATCTGGCCAGCTTCTGTCAAAAGGAGCTTCCTGCCGACTCGCTCGAAAAGCGGATGGCTCATCTGGTGTTCAAGCTTCTGAATTTGAACAGAAAGAGCCGACTGGGACAGGTTCATGCGCTCGGCCGCCCGCGTGAGGCTGCCCTCGTGAGCCACCACCCAGAAGTAGCGCAGGTGATTGTAGTTCAGGTCTCTCATGTCGTTCTATTAAAACGAACGACTTTGCCAAAACAATGAATTTTTTTCGGATTTCGTGATCAGGTACCAACGTCCCCGAACAGTCATTGTCTTAAAAGGGGGCTCTCGTGCAGCACTTCCTCGCGCCGCTGTCGGCGCCCGTTCCGCTGCTTCTCGCCGGAGCAATCGGCTTCCTCCATCGTGGTCGGCGGCCGAAACTCAGCCCCTTGCTGGCCGAAACCGCTTCGCTCATCGCGTTGCTTGCGGCGATCCTATCAGCCGGGGGCCTGATCCTCTTCGGCGCTGTCGAAAGTCCCGTCCTCGGGTTCAGGGGACTCGGTACTTCGGTCAGGCTCGACGCCGTCAGCGCGACCATGTTGCTGCCGGTGACGTTCGTCGGCTGGATCGTCGTCCGCTATGCGCGGACCTACCTGGACGGCGAGGCCCGCCAAGGCGCCTTCACCGGGTGGCTTTGCCTGACACTGGCGTCGGTGGCGCTACTCGTGACCGCCGGCAATCTGTTCCAGCTGGTGATCGCCTGGATCGCCACCAGCCTGTTTCTGCACCGGCTCCTGCTGTTCTATCCGCAGCGCATTGCCGCGCAGCGGGCGGCGCGGAAGAAGTTCATCACCGCGCGGCTTGGCGATGCCGCGCTCCTTGGTGGCGCGTTTTTGCTGGCCGCCGCTTACGGGACGTCGGACATCGGCACTATCCTTGCCGCCGCGAAGTTGGGTGCGGGTGGAGGGCTCGCCATCGCCGCCGCCGGCTTGCTGGCGATCGCTGCGGTGCTCAAGTCGGCTCAGTTTCCAGCCCATGGCTGGCTCACCGAGGTGATGGAGACGCCAACGCCGGTATCGGCTCTCCTCCACGCCGGCGTGATCAATGCCGGCGGCTTTCTGCTGATCCGCTTTGCTGACGTCATGCTGCTAGCGCCCGGCGTGCTTGCCGCGCTGGTCATGATTGGCGGGTTCACCGCGCTGTTCGGCAGCCTGGTCATGCTGACCCAGCCCTCGGTCAAGACCTCGCTCGCCTGGTCGACGGTAGCCCAGATGGGGTTCATGATCTTCGAGTGCGGCCTGGCGCTCTTCCCTCTGGCGCTTCTGCACATCGTCGCCCACTCGCTCTACAAGGCGCACTCCTTTCTCGCCTCCGGCGGCGCCGTTGAGCGCGTGGCTGCGATCCGCAGGCCCGGCCCAGTCGCCGTGCCAAAGGCCGGCGCCGTCGCGCGCGCCTTTCTCTCGGCGCTCGCCATCTATGTCCTTGTCGGGGCTTGCTTCGGCTTCGAGCACAAATCGCCTCAGGCGATCGCGCTCGGCGCCATATTGATCTTCGGCGTCGCCTACATGCTGGCGCAAGGGTTCGCCGACGCAGCGCCCAGAGCGCTGACACGGCGCACGGCCGTCTATGCCGTGGCGACCTCGGTCGGCTACTTCGCCCTTCAGTGGGCGGCGACCGCGATCACCGCGAATGTCCTGCCGCCGCCGCCGGCGCCTGGTCCGCTCGAATGGGCGCTGATCGCACTGACGGCCGCGAGCTTCGGCATCGTCGCCATCGTGCAGGCCATGTTTCCCCTCTGGGCCAACCATCCCGCCGCCGCCGGCCTGCGCGTGCATCTTTCGAACGGATTTTACGCCAACGCCGTTTTCGACCGGCTGATCGGCGGCTGGTCCGTCCGCAACCCATCCTAACCGACCAGGAAGACCGATCATGAACAACGAAATCCTCTCGACCTGGCCCGCCCCGCAAGCGTTGACGCTGGCCATGGATCGCGCCGCCCGCGCGGTCCCGCCCGCTTGGCCCTTGGCGTCCAGCGTCGCGGTCAATCCGTTTCTTGGGCAAACCGACGAGCCCCTCGCCAAGGTCGGCGCGCGGCTCGCAAGGGTCGCCGGCGCCGCCGTCACGATGCCCCGGAGCTGGTATGGCCAGAAGATCGCCGCAGGCGTGATCAGTGACGCTGACCTTTCGGACGCTCTGGCGAGCGTCTCGACGGGGCCGAGACCTGCGGATGTAACGGCTTTGAAGGCCGCTGCCGGCGTCGAAGCGCCGCCCCCAAAATCGCTTCCGACCGTCGCCGACCTGGCGGCGCGCGCGTCCGGCGTCGACTGGCCGGGGATGATCGCCGAACGCTTCGGAGCCTGGGCCGCCGGCTATTTCGACCAAGGGCAGGCGCTGTGGGCCGCACCGAAAGGCAAGGGCGCCTACGCCGCCTGGCGGGCGATCGCCACCCACGACCTCACGCCCGAAATCGCCGGGCTCCCTAACTTCGCCCTGCACGTATCGGAGGCGCCGGAGACCGCCTCAGCTGTGGTTGAACGCGTCGTCACTCGGCTGGGATTGGAGGCGGGCGCCGCCGAAACATACTTCCATCAGATGCTCATGACCCTTGGCGGCTGGGCGCAATATGCCCGCTACAGGCTTTGGCAGGCCGAGCTCGCCGACGGCGCGGATGAGACGATCACCGATTTCCTGGCGATCCGGCTGATCTGGGAAGAAGCACTCTTTCTGCATTTCGGCGTCGAGATCGCCGAGGCTTGGGCAAGCGTGCGGAAAGCGCACGCCACGCCCCTCGCGCCGACGCTCGATTGCGCCATCGACGCCATCCTGCAGGAGGCTGCCGAGCGCTCTGCGCAGCGAGCGTTGGGGCAGACTCTAGCCGCGCAGTCTCCTCCAGCGCTTGATGATAGACCCGCGCTCCAGGCCGCCTTTTGCATCGATGTTCGCTCCGAGGTTTTTCGCCGAGCGCTCGAAAGTATCGATCCCAGGATCCAGACCATAGGCTTTGCCGGCTTTTTCGGTCTTACCACCACGCACCGGCGCTTCGCCTCGGACGTCGAGGAACGGCGGCTGCCAGTTCTGCTCAATCCCGCGCTCAGGTCGTGCTCCGGCGGCCCGGCTCTCCACGCGGAGGATCAGTCGACGCGGTTCAAGGCGCGCGCAAAGCGCGCCTGGGGCCGGTTCAAGCTCGCCGCCGTCTCATCTTTCGCCTTCGTCGAGGCGACCGGTCCCGTCTATGTCGGCAAGCTGCTGACTGATGCGTTGAGATTGGACGGCGCTCGGCCGCCCGGCGATCCGGCGCCTCGGCTCGATCCCGCGCTCGACGCGACCGCCCGGGCGAAGGCCGCCGAGACCGTGCTGCGCGCGATGTCCCTGACCCGCGACTTTGCACCGCTGGTGCTTCTGGCCGGTCATGGCGCCAACGTCGTCAACAATCCTCATGCCAGCGCCCTGCATTGCGGCGCCTGCGGCGGCTATTCCGGAGAGGTCAACGCCCGACTGCTCGCCTCACTTCTGAACGATGCCGAGGTGAGAGATGGGCTCTCGCAGAGTGAGATCGAAATTCCAGACGACACGCTGTTTGTGGCGGCGCTCCACGACACCACCACGGACGACCTGACCCTCTATGACGAGGATCATCCCTCCGCCGCCCACAAGGGCGACCTCGATCAGGCGAGAACCTGGCTGGCTTCGGCGGGCAAGATGGCGCGGACCGAACGCGCCCTTCGCTTGCCCCGGGCCGCAAGCGAGGCCGCCCTTCATCGCAGAAGCCGCGACTGGTCCGAGACCCGGCCCGAATGGGCCCTCGCCGGATGCCAGGCCTTCATCGCCGCCCCGCGCAGGCGCACGGTCGGCAAGAGCCTGGAAGGCCGGGCCTTCCTGCATGACTACGATTGGAAGCAGGACAAGAGCTTCAGCGTTCTCGAGCTGATCCTGACCGCTCCGGTCGTCGTGGCGAGCTGGATCAGCCTGCAATATTATGGATCGACCGTCGCGCCCGATGTCTTCGGGGGCGGCAACAAGCTCCTACACAATGTCACCGGCGGGATCGGTGTGGTCGAGGGCAATGGCGGGCTCCTGCGCGTCGGCTTGCCATGGCAGTCGGTCCACGACGGCGAGCGCTATGCGCACGATCCGCTGCGGCTGTCGGTCTGCGTCGAGGCCCCGCGTGAAGCGATGTCGGAGATCCTTGGCCGGCACGCGGGCGTGCGCGCCCTGTTCGACAATGGCTGGCTGCATCTGTTCGCCCTGGACGAGGCCGGGCGCATGGCCTGGCGTTACGCAGGCGATCTCAAATGGTCGGCGATGGGAGACCGCGAGGCCTCTCATGCGTCGCCGCAACTCACAGTGGCGGTCTGACACCATGCCCCGCCAGCCCCGCAGTGCGAATTCCGGTCAGGAGCCAAGGTCATGACCCGAGCCGCAAACCATCTCGCCGCGCTGGAGTCCGAGGCGATCCACATCA
Source organism: Bradyrhizobium sp. WCU1 (assembly GCF_053474805.1). Classification (NCBI taxonomy): domain Bacteria; kingdom Pseudomonadati; phylum Pseudomonadota; class Alphaproteobacteria; order Hyphomicrobiales; family Nitrobacteraceae; genus Bradyrhizobium; species Bradyrhizobium sp. WCU1. Next base: position 3,163,690 of record NZ_CM130280.1, on the reverse strand, counting down.
TCCGTGAAGTGGTCGCCGAAGCGCGAAACCCGGTGATGCTGTTCTCGGCCGGCAAGGACTCGACGGTGATGGCGCATCTCGCCATCCGAGCCTTCTATCCGGGTACGCCGCCGTTTCCCTTGCTCCATGTCGACTCGACCTGGGAATTCCGATCACTGATCGAATTTCGGGACGCTTTCGCCAGCAAGCACGGCTTGCGTCTCATCGCGCATGCCAATGAGGAGGGACGAGCCGCGGGCATCAACCCGTTCGACCACGGGGAGCGATACACGACGGTCATGCGCACGGAGCCGTTGAAGGCGGCGCTCGATGCCGGCGGGTACGACATCATCTTCGGCGGGGCTCGCCGCGACGAAGAGAAGTCACGCGCCAAGGAGCGTATCGTCTCGATCCGGAACGCGGCGCACGCTTGGGAGCCGCGCCAGCAGCGCCCCGAGCTCTGGAAACTCTACAACGCCCGCCTCGCCAAGGGCCAAAGCGCGCGGGTCTTCCCCCTGTCCAATTGGACCGAGACGGATATTTGGGCTTACGCCCTGCTCAACGATATCGAGCTCGCGCCGCTCTACTATGCCGCTCCACGCCCTGTGGTCGAACGCGGCGGCGCCTTCATCGTGGTCGATGACGAAAGCCGGATGCGGTTCCTCCCCGGCGAGCAGACGTCCATCCGCAAGGTGCGTTTTCGCACGCTCGGCTGCTGGCCAGTGACGGGAGCCATCGAATCCGATGCCTCCGACCTGCGGTCCGTCGTGGACGAAACCCTCAGAGCATCCTCATCCGAGCGGCAAGGACGCATCAGCGACGGCGAGGATGGCGGCTCGCTCGAACAGAAAAAGCGCGAAGGCTATTTCTGATGGCTGGCTCAAGTCCGTGGAACTATCTCGACATCCAGGCGGTGCTGACCACGATGCACGCCAAGGAGCGTGTCATTGCTCCAATCCTGCGAGAAGGGCTGGGTCTGCGCGTTGAATTGGTCCGGTCTGTCGATACGGATCGATTTGGTACGTTCAGTCGCGAGGTCGAACGGCTCGGCTCGCAACTGGACGCAGCGAAGGCGAAGATAGCCGCGGGTTTTGAACGGGCTCCCGGCGCGCGCGTGGGATTGGCGAGCGAGGGAAGCTTCGGACCCCATCCCCACATCCCCTTCCTGGCGCTCGGGCGCGAACTCGTTCTGATGGTCGACCGCGACAATGGTCTTGAACTCATCGGCTACGACGCTAGCCCGGAAACCAATTTCGCGCATGCGATTGCGCGCGATTTCGATGAAGCAATTGCATTCGCTGAACGCGTCAGGTTCCCCGAGCATGGTCTGATCGTCATGGGATGCCACGACGATCAGCCGGCGCCGGAGATCCTTCTGCGGAAGGATGTCACGGACCGTGACATGTTCGGGTCTGCGGTGCGGGAGGCGTGTAGCCGGTGCGGCGCCGCCTTTGTCGAAACCGACATGCGCGCCCATCGGAACCCAACCCGAATGGCCGCGATCGCACGCGCCACAAATGACCTCGTGCGCCGCTTTCACAGCCGATGCCCGGAGTGCGACTACCCGGGTTTCGACGTAACCGAACGTGTTCCCGGCCTGCCGTGCGCTTGGTGCGGCGAGCCGACGCGCGTTGTCATGACCAACGTTCTCACGTGCCGACCATGTGGTCACAGGCTTGAGCGACCGGCCTCCGATCAGACGACGGCAGATCCCGGACAATGCGATGGATGCAATCCCTAGGCGTCGTTGCGCCAATTTATCATCGGAGTGAGTCCAATGGTTGAAAGTGTTGCAGAAGGTACTTCTGGGGATGACCCTCAGTTCGATGCTGACGCGCATATTGCTTTCATCCTCAAACATCCCGGCATGAGTGATTGGTTGAAGACGGCTTTGCAGGAGGCATTGCCGCGCGACCCCACAGCCGTGCTCAACGACCTCGAAATCCTCAATCTCGTTTTGCGGAAACGGTCAGAGGCCTTGATTGCCGGGATGTTTGCCTAAGTAGGTGCCGATCAGGACCAACAGGACACCCCAGGAGCCAGGCCAAACCCCATGCTGATCGCTGAGTTCTGAACCTGGCGTTACGTGAGATAAGGCGGAGCAGGCCGGTTTGCCCGGGTAGACCGCTCGTTATCCGGACGAAAGAGCGACCATGACCTCGTTCCGGCGCATGAACCAAGGCGTCCAAGGCGGATTGTATTGGGCCAGCGTAACCGGTCCGATTGGCTGCAAATGACGAGATCTGACTGCGTCAAGAAGTTCTGCGTCTTTGGCTTCGACTTCACTTCTGCGCGCTAAGCCTGAGAAACGCAGTACCGCGACACGAGTCGCCGGCAGCGAACGCAGTGTCACTCGCGGATCGTTGGGCTCGGGAAGCATCTCGATTGTCGTGAAGGCGCTCGGCATGGTGAACCTGACGACCCAATTGTCGGCGACCTTCGTTTGGGTGACGGGAGCCGTCATCGCGATCTTCTCGCTGACTGGCTGTTGAGCCACAGGAGCAGTCATGGCGATCGTTTGACGGCCCTTATTTCCACCGAATATGTAGCCAGCTAGCAACCTAAATCCTTTGCTGGCTGCTTCTTTCTGCTCTCCCGATACAGTGACTTCGGCCACGATCAGCCGGGGATAATCCCTGACCTCGAACGCGCCATCATGCATGACGGTTTGGAAAGAGGGTTCTTCGACAGCCATTGCGGGACTTCCGATCGCCACGATCGCCAAGGCGACCAACAGCCCAAATTGTCTCAAGCTCATCGCGCCAGATTTTTCTCGCGGCATCCACCCATTGAGATCGGAAATGGCTACTAGGGAGCCAAGTCGCTACCGCTTTCACCAACCCGCCGACCTTGGCGGTCGAGACGGCTAACGCCGTTCTCTCGCTCGCTACCTGCGATGTAGTGCTCGAAAGCTGGCCGCCATAATCAACCTACGATTTGGCGGGCCGAGTCGTCGCCATTCAAAATAGGAACGCGGCCCAAGCTGACCTCACGGTCGACGGCAATTTTTAGAAATGGCGCACCCGACACGATTCGAACGTGTGGCCTCCACCTTCGGAGGGTGGCGCTCTATCCAGCTGAGCTACGGGTGCATCTCAATTTCGCCTAGCCCGACCGACCTATGAGGGTCAACGGATTCGGCCGTCACAAACCAATCCTGCATCGCGGTCGCTGGGCGACTACGCCCCGCTACCCGCTGTTCCGCCCCCGTTCTCCGAAAACTGCTTACGCGGTGCTTACGCGAAAATTCTTCGGGGTTTGGCGGCGTTTGCAGGACCACTCAAGCTACTGTTTTCACGACCCTTTCTTCAGTTACTCACTAGTAGAACACCCTTGACATCAGCCTTCGGAGGGCAACGCTCTATCCAGCTGAGCTACGGGTGCGTGCAGGGCTTCATTTAGCTGATTGGTCCTCCGTCGGCAACGGCCTTGGCTGGCCGGGACCAGGCTGTAAACTGTCTGCGCCAATATGACAGGTCCAAGCAAAAAGGGCCGTCTTTCGAGGGAGTTTGCCCATGCGCCCGCTGGAATTCGGCTGGTATCTGCCCACGCATGGCGACACCACGGCCTATGGGCTGATGGAGGCGCAGGTCGCCGGGTCGCCGGAACTCTGCGAGCGCGTGGTCAAGGCGGCCGAGGATGCCGGGTTTGAATATCTGCTGATCCCGGTCGGCTCCGTGTGCTGGGAGGCCTGGATATCAGGCGCTTTCATGGCGGCGCGCTCCAGCCGGATCAAGCCGCTGATCGCGGCAAGGCCGGGCTACATCAACCCGGTCTTGATGGCGAAGATGATCTCGACCTTCGACCAGATGTCGGGCGGGCGGATCTGCATCAACCTGATCGCCGGGCAGAACGAGAGCGAGGTCGAGGCCGAAGGCGTACGTCAGCCCAAGGAGGAGCGCTACGCGCTGATGGAGGAGGAGGTCTCGATCCTGAAGGCGCTGTGGACGACGCGCGGGCCGGTGACCTTCCGGGGCAAGTTTCACACCATCTCGGGCGCGCATATCCGGCCACGTCCGCTGCAGCAGCCGTTTCCGAAATTCTATCTCGGTGGCGGCTCGCGGCAGGCCTGGGAGGTCTCGGCCAGGCATTCCGACGTCCATCTGTTCTGGGGCGATCTGCCGGAGCGCATCGCGGAGAATATCGCCGAGATCCGGCGGATGGCGCGCGACCACGACCGCGAGGACGGGATCGGCTTCGGCATGCGGCTGCAGGTGATCTGCCGCGAGAACGAGGCGGATGCCTGGGAGGTGGCCGACCAACTGGTGCGCCACGCCACCGAGCGGCAGAAGCAGGAGATGAAGACGCTTTACAACCGCTCGGAGGCCAACCAGCGCGTGCAGCAGCTCGCGCGCGACTACGGCGACCTGCTGATGCCGCATCTGTGGACCGGAATCACCAAGGTGCGGCCCGGCGCCGGCATCGCCGTGGTCGGCAATCCCGAGCAATGCGCCGCGACCTTGCAGCAGTTCATCGATGCCGGCTGCCACTCGTTCTGCCTGTCCGGCTATCTGCATGACGAGGAGGCCGAGCGGTTCGGCCGCCTGATCCGCCCGATCCTCGCTGCGAACAATCGCGGGCGCCTCGCGGCGTGAGGCGCGATCCGAAAACTTTCCGAAAATTCACGGGTGAAACGGCGCCTGACGCGGCATGATCCCGCCGGGCTTGCAGCACAACGGAGTTGAACATGCATCATCGGGGCTGGCTTGCGGCATTGGCGCTGCTCGCCTTGACGGCAGCACACGCACCGGTCGCGTTGGCCACGCCGGCGCAGACCGAGCGCGACATGAAGCCGGTCAAGGAGATCGCGAGCGGGCGCATCGCCGTCGGCAACGCGACGTTTCCGCTTTATCTTTCGGCCGACTGGTCCAATCCGCTGCCCGACGTCACCCGCGCGGTGCTGGTGCTGCACGGCGTGCTGCGCAATGCCGACGACTATTTCCGCGCGGCGCTGAGCGCGCAGGCGGCGGCCGGCGATGTCGGCAAGCGCACGCTGATGATCGCGCCGCAGTTTTTGATCGAACCCGATGTCGAGGCGTTCAAGCTGCCAGCGGCGACGCTGCGCTGGAGCATCTATGGCTGGCAGGGCGGCGAGCCCGCGATCGCACCCGGCCCGGCGAGCTCGTTCGACGCACTCGATGCGATTTTGGCCAGGCTCGGCGACCGCAAGCTGTTTCCGAACCTGAAAGAGGTCGTGGTGTTCGGTCATTCCGGCGGCGGCCAGGTGGTGCAGCGCTATGCGATCGCGGTGAAGGGCGATCAGGTGCTGCTGCGCGAAGGCATCGGCGTGCGCTACGTCGTCGCCAATCCGTCCTCTTATGCGTATTTCACCAAGGAGCGTCCGGAGCCCGCGATCGCGGCGAAGTGTGAAGGCTATAACAGCTGGAAATTCGGCATGGACGACCGTCCGCCCTATCTCGCCGAGCCGACCCCGGCCGCGCTGGAGCAGGCCTATGTCGGGCGCCGCGTGATCTATCTCCTGGGAACGCTCGACACCAACCCCGATCATCCCGCGCTCGACAAATCCTGCATGGCGGAAGCCGAAGGCCCGTATCGTTACGCACGCGGCCATTCCTATGTCGCGGCGATGGCCGCCCGCGACGGCGGCACGCCGAACCACAGCGTGTGGGACGTGCCCGGCGTCGGCCACGAGGGCGGCAAGATGCTCAACTCACCCTGCGGCCTGACCGCGGTGTTCGACATCCCCGGCTGCGAAGCGGCGCGCTGATCACGCACACCGGAATGTGTGCGGCGGCGCGGTGGCCAGCGGCATCGAGATCGCCTACGCTCTCTTCGCGACTGGGGCATCACGACCGACAGCTTGATGGAGAGCATCATGAGAGCAAGCTTGCTCGCGGTTCTAACGGCAGGTGCGTTGCTCGGCCTGACCCCGGCTAACGCCGCGGACGGCTGTGGCACAGGCTGCCACAGCACCGTCAACGGCGCCTGCGTGGTTGATGGCTGGGGCACCAGCGCGCGGCTCAGGAACGAATGTCCCGCCACCACGCGCCCACGGCCGCCCTGCGGTGGTCAAGGGTACATTTGGCGCCGCGATTTCCAGGCCTGTTCGCAGACGACGAAGGATTGGCTCTAGAGCGTCTTCAAGCGAAGTGGACCGCGGGAGCGCCTGAAGAAAACGCGTCAAATAAGAATCCGGAGCTTCGGTTCTGCTTCGATCAGACCGAAGTTCTGGCCGCCCACGACGTGATGCCTCGGCTTCACGCCGGCACGATCACCTTGCCGATCGGCCACAGCGCGATGCCGGCAAGTTTGAGATGCGCCCAGGCGAAGGGAATGCCGATGATGGTTACCGCCAGCAGGATGGCCGTGATCACGTGGCCGATCGCGAGCCACCAGCCGGCCAGGATGAACCAGATCAGATTGCCGATCACCCCGAGCGGCCCGGTTCCGAGGTCGGACATGCCGGTGACCTCGTCGCGGCGGACCGCGCGTGAGCCGAACGGCAGCAGCGTGTAGACCGCGATGTTGAAGGCGGCGCGCGCCCAGGGCAGCCCGATAATGGTGATCGCCATGATGACCGCAGCGATCAGCCAGCCGAACGCCATCCACGCGCCGCCGATCAGGATCCAGAGGACATTCAGGAGGATAGAGACAGGCTGCATGGCTGACACCTTCGCGTAAGACCGGCCTCAATATAGGCCGGTGCGCGCCACCGCGGTAGGGTGCGGGCGAGGCGCGTCGCGCCTCAAAGGGAGAACGACAATGAGAAAAAGATTTGGGGCAAGGATTTTCTCGGCTGGGAGTTCGGTGCTGCTGGCATTTTCGATGCAGGCCGCGCGCGCCGATGACGCCGTGCGTTTCGCGTCGGCGTTCCTAGGGGACGGCCGCGGGAGCCGGGCCCATGCCTCCTCCTGCACGCGACAAGGCAATCGCACAAGGTGACCGCCACAGAGAGGGGTGAGGTCTGTGATATTTCTGAATAATAGAATAATACCGTTGATTGCCCGACATGTCAAGCTGACATGTCAAGCTTTCATGTCGAGTACCGGCGCACCGCCGGCTCCTTTGCATGGGGTTGTTTTCGATGTTTTGGCTGCGCGTCGCTGCGCAGGCGGGCTGTATGCGACAGCCCTGCCACAAGCGCTTACCGCCGAAAGCCGTTGGCGCGCGAATAGCTCTGGCGGCTGTCCTGGGACGCGCGTGCCGCCATGCTGGCGCGGCTCTCGCTGGCGACCGGCGTCGCGGGCTTCAGGTCTTCGAGGAAAATCGGCCTGGCGAAGTAATAGCCCTGCGCATAGCGGATCTTGGTTGCCGCCTGCAGGTAGGTGAGCTCTTCGTAGGACTCGATGCCCTCGGCGATCACGGTCATGCCGAGCGCTTCGCTCAGCGATTCGATCGCACGCAGGATGCCCTGGCTGCGCGGCCGCTGATGGATGTCGGTGATGAAGGAGCGATCGATCTTGATCTCGTCGGCGGTGATGTCGGCGAGCGCCGACAGCGACGAATAGCCGATACCGAAATCGTCGATCGAGATGCCGACGCCGATGCCGCGCAGGATCGGCAGGATCTGGTCCTGGAAATGCGTCCGGGTCACGAACGCGTCTTCGGTGACCTCGATCATGAAGCGCTTCGGGAAGCCGGTCTCCTCGAGCGCACGCGCGAAGCGGCGCATGAATTCGAGATTGCCGGCCTGCTTGGCGGCGACATTGATGCTGATCGTTGCCGTGGGGCCGAACGTGTCGTTGATCAGGTCGATCGACTTGACGATCTCCGCCAGCACCAGGAAGGTCAGCTCGTCGATCAGGCCGAGCTCCACGGCGAGATTGATGAAGGTGCCCGGCGCCTGGATCACGCCCTCGTCGTCGCGCAGTCGCACCAGCGCCTCGATGCCCTTGACCTCCTGGGTGCGGATGTCGACCTTGGCCTGGAACGCGCAGCAGAACCGCTTCTCCAGGATCGCCAGCCGCAGCGACTGCTCGATCTTCATCCGCGCCAGCGCCTCACGCTCCATGCTGTTGTCGAAGAACGCGGTCGAGCCCTTGCCGTTGTTCTTGACGCGATACATCGCGATGTCGGCGTTCTGGCGCAACGCCTCGTAGCTCCTGCCATGGACGGGATAGAGGCTGACGCCGATCGAGGTCGAGGCGAAGATCTCGGATTCCTCGATGAAGAACGGCGCCTTCAGACGCTCCTGCATCACATGGATGAATTCGGCCACCTCGTCATTGCTGCTGATCGGGTTCAGCAGCAGCAGGAATTCGTCGCCGGAAATTCGCGACAGGATATCGGTCTCGCGCAACGCGTGGCCGAGCCGCTTGGACAGTTCGACCAGCAGCGCATCGCCGATCGCGTGGCCGTAATAGTCGTTGATGTGCTTGAAATTGTCGACGTCGAGGAAGGCGAGCGCGAAATGGCTCTGCGCGGAGTCGCGGATCAGGTCGTTGACGCGATGCTCGATCACGCGCCGGGTCGGCAGGCCGGTCAGTTCATCGTAATAGGCCGAGCGAAACAACTGGTCCTCGAACGCCTTCTGCTCGCTGATGTCGGTCGAGGTCGAGATCAGGAGATTGCGGCCGGCGATCTGGACCGGCCGGTGCGAGGTGAGAAACACGTATTTGGCCGCGCCGCAGGACAGCACTTCCTCGAGCACCACCGGACGGCCGCTGCGCAGCATGTCCAGATTGGCGGCGTGGCGGTCGTCGACCGGCGCCGGCTGGCTCGCGCTCGCCGCCAGCTGCAGCTGGCTCGCTGCCGCTTCGTTCACCAGGATGAACTGGCCCTGCTCGTCCTGGACCGTCACGCCCGCCGGCAGCAGCTGGAGTAGATCGCGCAAGATGCGCAGTTCATTTCCGGAAATGTCGTCCTGTCCGGTCGCTGCCGCGCCCGCCTGAAAATCGTCTTTCGTGAAACTATGCATGTGCCGACCTTGGCAAAGTCCGTTGTAGTTTTGGTTAAGCGGACCTGAGAAATGCCGTGACAGAAAGAGACCCGGGCTGCTTTCGCAAGCCGTCGCGGCAATCGTCATTAACAGAGTATCAATGGCGGGCTCAGTCGTCGGTGAAAGCGATTGCGGCGCGCGCGGTTGCACCGGAAAATGCGGCTGTGCCGGAAAGCCGACTTATCAACAGTTGGGAAGCTTGCACTGCATGGTGCAGTGAACGCCGGTCTTCAGGTAACTGATCTCGGTCTTGCCGTCGAACGGCCGCAGCGCCGACTTCAGGAGCTTGCTGCCGAAGCCGGGTTCGCCGAGCACCTCGACCACCGGCCCCTCGGTTTCGTCCCAGATCACGTTGAGACGCCCATCGTCCACCGTCCACGACACCTGCAGAAACCCCCGCGGCGAGGAGAAGGCGCCGTATTTTCCTGCGTTGGTTGCGAGCTCATGGAAGATCAGCGCCAGCGAGACCGCGAGCTTGGCCGGCAGGAACAATTGCTCGCCGTTGAGATTGAACCGTACGTGGCCGTAAGGTCCGAGCTCCGAGCGCAGCAAATCCCTGATATCGCAGCCATAGCCGTCGACCCGTGCGATCAGATCGTCGGTCGCCGAAAGCGCGCGGATGCGATGGTCGATGCGCTGCCAGACATCGGGCCGGTCCTGCAGCGCCTGATGCAGCACGGCGTGAATGGTCGATGACTTGTTCTTCAGCCGGTGCTGCAATTCGTCGACCACGATCTTGCGGTACTGCTCCTCTTCGAGCAGCCGCTTGGACACCTCGCGCTGCTGCGCGACCAGGGAGCGGTAGTGCTCCACGCCCCAGATCGCGATGCCGCACACCGCCCAAAAAATCATCAGCAGCGCAAAGCGCGCCGGATCGGCATGCCCGCTGCTGAAATTGATGATGACGCCGAGCAGGCCGCTCGCCAGTGCGGATGCGATCCCGATCCGGAAGCCGCCAAGCGCGGTCGCGAAGAATACCGCCGGGAAATACGGCGTGAAGAACACGTCCGGTCTGATCTGGGCGAGTCCGAAGCGGGCGGCCGTGGCCAAAACGAGACAGAGCACGGCGAAACCGGCCGCAAGCGGCATCGAAGGCTGGGAATCGCCCCGCCAACCCGCCCTGAATTCGTCGATCCATTTCGCCATCCGTCGTTCCAGTTCACGTGAACAGGCGAACCAAAATAAGGCCGCTGCGACCGAAAAACCGCAGTTGTGGCCTTCTGGCCACAGGCGGACCTCGCCAGCCGTTAACCGTGCCCGCGCTTGCGTTGCAGGAAGAGGCTGAGGAATATCCGCAACATCAAACGTGGGTTTGGAGACCGGCATGGGACGGCTAGACGGCAAGGTCGCGGTGATCACGGGGGCGACCAGCGGCATCGGGTTGCGAACGGCTGAAGTGTTTGTTGCCGAGGGCGCGCGGATCGTGATCGCCGGGCGTCGTGCGCCGGAAGGCGAGGCGCTGGCACAGCAGCTCGGCAGCAATTGTGTGTTTCGGCAGACCGACGTCACGGTCGAGGAACAGATGCAGGCGCTGATCGCGCTTGCGGTCGAGAAGTTCGGCCGGATCGACTGTCTGTTCAACAATGCCGGCGGCCCGGCGCAGACCGGCGGCATCGAGGGCCTCGACGTCGAACGCTTCGACGCCGCGATGGCAACCCTGGTGCGCAGCGTGATGCTCGGCATGAAGCATGCCGCGCCCACCATGCGCAAACAGGGCTTTGGCAGCATCATCAACAATGGCAGCATCGCCGGGCGCCTCGCGGGTTTCTCCTCATCGATGGTCTATGGCGCCGCCAAGGCCGCGGTAATTCATTTCACCAAATGCGTGGCGATGGAGCTTGGCGAGTCCGGCATCCGCGTCAACTCGATCTCGCCCGGCGCGATCGCCACCGGCATTTTCGGCAAGGCGCTCGGGCTGCCGACCGACGCCGCCGAGAAGACCGCCGCCGTGATGCGCGAGGTCTACAAGGCGGCGCAGCCGATCCCGCGCGCCGGTCTGCCCGACGATATCGCACATGCCGCGGTGTTCCTGGCGAGTGACGAATCGAGCTTCATCAACGGCCACGACCTCGTCGTCGACGGCGCCATCACCGGCGGCCGCAACTGGAGCCAGCAGCAGGCCGGCTACGTCACGCTGCGCAAGGCGTTCGATCAGGGGACGGGTTAGACGCATTCGTCGAGGCGAGGCATGAACGCGAAGCTCGAGCGGAAGCTGCGCACTCTCGGTGCTATTATCGTCGCCGGCGCGGTGGCGAGCGTCGTGAATAATCTCTCGCAAGGCCATCACTCCATGGCGGCGATGATTGCGGGATTTGCCTACGCCTTTGTAACCTGCGTGGTGCTTGGCGGGATCGAATTATTCGTCTTTCAGGGCCCGCTGTCGGAGCGGCTCAATCGTCTGTCTTTCACTGCCCTTCTGGCGGTTCGCAGCGCCGTATATGCGGTCATTATCATTGCCATCCAGCTGCTCCAGGTCGGCGAGCGCGTGGCCGGGTTGCCGTATCAAACCTCGATCACGGATTTTTGGTTCAGCATCGCCTATTCCGCCGCGATCTCGCTGGTGCTGAACTTCGGCTTCAGCATCGCGACCCTGATCGGCCCGCGTGTCTTCATGAACTTCGTCACTGGCCGCTATCATTCTCCGGTCGAGGAGGACCGCTTTGTGCTGTTCGTCGATATCGCGGGATCAACCGGACTGGCCGAGCGGCTTGGCGGTGTAGGTATTCACCGCTTTCTCGACCGCACGTTTCGCTTGCTCACGGAATCAGTCGTCGACTATCGCGGCGAGGTGCTGAATTATGTCGGCGACGAGGTGATCGTGACCTGGCCGGAGCGGCTCGGCGCGGTCGATTGCCGGCCGCTGCGCTGCTTCGTGGCGATGCGCAACGCACTGCAGAAGGCGGCGCCGCAGTTCGAACGCGAATTCGGCGCCGTGCCGCAGATCCGCGGCAGCCTGCATTTCGGGCCCGTGATCGTCGGTGAGATCGGCGACGTCAAGCCGGCCATTGTGTTCAATGGCGACGTCATGAACACCGCTGCGCGGCTGGAGGAACTGAGCCGCAAGGTCGATGGCGGCTTCCTCGCCTCACGCGCGGCGATGGCCCGCTTCACCGCGCCGCCGCCATTTCCGGTGAGCGATCTCGGCCGACTGCCGATCCGCGGCCGCGTCGACGGCATCGATGTCGTCGGGATCGGCGCGGTGGCGTAAGCTTTCGGCTTTGCTGCAAGCGGGGAGCAAAGACGATTCAATCCAATCTCATCGCGCTTTAGGCAATCATGCTGGGGCGCGAAGCGATGGAATTGTACCATCGGCGCGTAGCGCCGTGTTCGTCTGGCGTGGATAGTCCCAGCGCCTTGCTGGCGAAGTCGATTGCGACGATCGCCGTGATGTCGGCGACACTGAACGTGTCACCCGCAACGAACGGCGTCTCAGACAACCGTACGTCGAGGTCGCCGTAGAAATCGGCGATCCGGCGCCGGCCACGGACGACCAGTTCGGGGATCTGATCGTAGCCGTGAAGACCTGCGATCGCCCGCCCCTTGAGGCCGGGGGCTCCGTTGCGCACGGTCTCCATGACCGAAGCGAAGCCCTCCAGTTCCATTCGGCGCTCCCACATGGCGATGGTCGCTTTCTCCTTGGGCGAACCTCCGAGTAACGGCGGGATCGGATGCAGTTCTTCGAGATAGCGGATGATCACCGGTACTTCCGCTATGGTTGTCCCATCGTCGAGCATGAGAGCCGGCACGACGCGTCGCGGGTTGATTGCCGCATAAGCGTCGGAGAACTGTTCGCTCGAAGCGAGATCGACGGGGACAAAGGGCATCGTGATGCCCTTCTCGGCGAGATAGATTCGGACGCGGCGCGAGTTGGGCGAGGCAGAGGACTGATAGAGCTTCATGGCTGATCTCCCGAAGTCAAAGCTTTGAGCCGCCGCCGACCTGGATGGTGTCGCCGGTCACCCAGCGGGCGGAATTCGAAGCGAGAAAAGTCACCGCGTCGGCGACGTCGTCGGCATGGCCGATCCGCTGCAGGGCTTGCATCTTGAGCGCATAATCGCGGCCCCCATCCGTCTTGGCGAATTCCGACATGTCGGTGTCGATGATGCCCGGTGCCACGGCATTGACGCGGATGCCGCGCGGTCCGAGCAGCGAGGCAAAGTGCTTCACCATCGTGTCGATCGCGCCCTTGGTGGCGGAATACGCCGACAACTGCCCGACGGCGGCCCGCGCCGCCAGTGACGACGTCATCACGATGCTGGAGCCGTCGCCCAGCATCGGGAGCAACTGCTGCACCAGGAAGAACGGCGCGCGGACATTGACCGCGAACATGCGATCGAAATCCTCGATGGTCTGCGCTTCGATGGTGGCGGGCACCGCAATTCCGGCGTTGGCGACGAGAATGTCGAGTTGGCCGACGAGCTTGCGGACCTCGGCGGCGAGCCTCTGCGCGCCATCGGATGCTGACAAATCGGCGCCGACGGCGTCGGCCTGCCCACCGGCTTCGCGAATCTCCGCGACCAAGGAATGCGCATCCTCGGCGGAATTGCCGTAGTGAACGATGACGCGGGCGCCGGCGAGAGCGAGTGCGCGGGCGGTGGCGCGGCCGATACCCCGGGAGGCACCGGTGACGAGAGCAGTTCGGCTGATGAGGTCGGTCATGATTGTTCTCCTGTTTGGATTGTTATCGGGGGTATTTCACGCGGCCGTCTTGCCGCCATTGACGCTGATGATCTGGCCGGTGATGAACGATGCCTTGCTCGAGGCCGCGAACAGGATGGCGTCCGCAAGCTCCTCGGGGCGCCCCGCGCGCTTCAGCGGAATTCCCGCGATCAATCCGGCCTTCCGATCGGCGGAGCCTGTGAACCGGTCGAGCATGGCGGTCTCGATCGGACCAGGTGCGATCGCGTTGACGCGAACGCCGAAGGCCGCCGCTTCCAACGCCGCAGATTTCGTCAAGCCTTCGACGGCATGCTTACTGGCAACGTAGAGCGAAGCGTTCGGTGCGCCGCGGCTGCCCATGGTCGATGAGATGTTCACGATGCTGCCGAAGCCTTGTGGCTGCATGACCCGGAGTTCGTGCTTCATCGACAGCAGAACTCCGAGGACGTTGGTGTCGAATGTTGCTGCGTAGCTCTCCGGCGTCTGCTCAGTCAGCGGGCCCGGCGCGCCTTCCGTACCTGCGTTGTTGACCGCCACGTCGAGCCGGCCGAACCGCTTGATCGTCCGCTCGAGCAATGCCGCAACGTCGCTCTCGCGCCGGACGTCGGCGCGGACGAATTCGGCTTCGACGCCGTGCGAACGCAGTTCAGCGGTCAACTCGCGGCCTGCATCGTCGTGGCGCCCTGAAACAATCAGGCTGGCGCCCTCGCGGGCGAAGGCGAGCGCCGCGGCGCGGCCGATACCGGTAAGGGCGCCTGTAATCAGGACAACGGGTTTGGTCATGTCACTCTCCAAATGGTATGGCCGATATGCTTAATCGGCCTGGTTAGCTCAACTCGTCCGCAATGAAGGTCTGAAGGCTCTTGCGTCGGTGTGGCTCGATGGACTGGAGATTTAGTTGGGGCTGGCTTCTTTGAGAAAGACTTCGTAGGATTCGAGCTATACTTTTGAGGGATAGCTATGGAGCTCCGGCACCTTCGTTATTTCGTCGCCGTGGCCGAAGAGGGCAGCTTCTCGGTTGCGGCGGAAAAGCGTCTGCACACCGCGCAGCCATCATTGAGCCGTCAGATCCACGATCTTGAGCTGGAGCTTGGGGTGCAGTTGTTCGTGCGCGGACCGCGCGGCATCGAATTGACGCCGTCGGGGCGCGTCTTTCTAGACCACGCGCGGGTCGCCCTGCTGCAGGTCGAGGCCGCCGCGGAAGCCGCGAGGCGCGCCGCCCAGCCCGCGAAATCGGCCTTCTCGATCGGGTTTCTCACCGGCTACGAGATGGACTGGCTTCCGGCGGTCATGAATATCCTGCGCGGCAAGCTGCCCAGTACGGAAATCACGATCCGTAGCGAGGACTCGCCCGACCTCGCTGCGGCATTGACGCGGGGTAAGATCGATCTTGCGTTCATGCGTCCGGAGAAGAGCGCGGCGGGCCTTCAGTTCAAATTGCTCCGCCATGATCCGATCCTGGCCATGATGCCACGAGACCATCCGCTTGCGGCGCGCTCCGCGGTCCGTCCTAAGGATTTGGCAGGACAGAGCTACATCGGCGTGTCTGCGGCGAGAGCCCCAACGCTGCGATCGGCGATCAATGACTTTTTCACGCGACATGGGTTGGCGATGGAAGTGGCGCACCAAGCTGAGAATCTAGCCATGGCTATTTCGCTGATCGCCTCCACTGGGGGCATCTGCCTTCTTCCGCTCTACGCGCAGAACTTGCTCCCGAAAACCATCGTCTGCCGTCCGATTCAGGGTGCGCCGCCGCTGGTCGATCTGGTGCTAGGCTACAATGAAGGTAACCGTTCGCCGTTGCTGGAGTTTGTTCTTTCGCGTGTTGACGAGATCAAGTTTCAGGCCTTGAGGCCCGAGGGCGGATGATGTTCGAGGAGAGCGCTTCGCTAGTGGCTCTCTGTTAAGAGAGAGGGCGAAACGAAGAGCAAGGCTCGGGCAAATCATGCCACGAGAAGGCGGGCATGTGATTCACAAGCCGCGCCAAACACTCAGCGTCGTCCCGGCGAAGGCCGGGACCCATAACCCCAATGGTCGTTGTTGAACGACGCCGGAATGACGAGTCCCTCTGACAACACCCGCCGCGGCGTATCGGTCCCGGCCTTCGCCGGGACGACAGCGGTGGATGTGGCACGATCTTGCGATTCTCGTCCCGCGCCGGGACACAAATCACGCCTTCTGCTTCGCCGCTTCCTTGGCGAGATCGGGCGCATTCACGGCCGGGATCGCGACGCGGCCTGTGCCGGTGTGCTGGAGCGCTGCGGCGGCCTTGTCGTTCTGCATGATCTTGGCCATCACGGCCTGGCCGGCGCGCTCGAACACGGCGCGGTTGTCGATCAGGAACTGGCGCGACTTGCGCAGGCCGTCGATATAGCCGTTGATCTCGGGCACGACATAGCGCGCCACCATGTCCCAGCTGCGGCGGGTGTTTTCCGGATTGGCCCAGTCATGCGCGAAGCCGATGATCGAACCAACGCCGCCGGAGACGTCGACCAGATTCTTGATCATCTTGATCAGGTCATCGGGCGTGCCGATGGTGGACGCGGCGCCCTCGATGAACGCGGTCTTGTCGACCGCTTCATCCGGCGAGGCGAACGCGGTGAGGCCCGGCCGCATCAGGGTGCCGACATTATATTCGTTGTGCCAGCGCATCAGCCCGGCGCCGGCCTCGCGCCGCGCCTGCTCGCGGGTCTCGGCGATGTGCCAGGACAGCAGCACGCGCCAGTTGGCGCGGCTTACCGTGGTGCCGGCCTTCGCGGCGGCATCCTCGGCGAACTGCCATTGCTGCGGCAGCGCCATCAGGCCCTGGGTCGACATCGAGCCCAGCGAAATGATGCCGATGCCGTATTTGCCGGCCAGCGTCATGCCCGACGGCGAGATCTGCGAGGCCACCACGAACGGCATGTCCTCCTGCAGCGGCAGGATCTGCAGTGCAGCGTCGTGCATCTCGAACCAGTCGGTCTTGGCGGTGACGCGCTCGCCGTTGAACAGGCGGCGGATCACCGCGATCGCCTCGTCCTGGCGGTCGCGCTGGGTCATCGGGTCGATGCCGAGCGTATGCGCGTCGGAGGCGAGCGCACCGGGGCCGGAGCCGAAGATGGCGCGGCCGCCGGTCATGTGGTCGAGTTGCACCATGCGCTGCGCGACGTTGAAGGGGTGATGATAAGGCAGCGAGATCACGCCGGTGCCGAGCTTGATCCGCTTGGTACGCTCGCCGGCGGCGGCCAAAAACATTTCCGGCGAGGCGATGGTCTCCCAGCCCGAGGAATGGTGCTCGCCGCACCAGAATTCGTCGTAACCGAGCGCGTCGAGCTGCTCGACGAAATCGAGGTCGCGGCGGAATTGCAGCATCGGATGCTCGCCGATCGGGTGATGCGGGGCGAGGAAGGCTCCGAACTTGAGGCGCGCCATAGGTCGTTCTCTCCAACTTATTGTTATCGGGGCTTTCCGCCAACCTACGGAATGGCCCGGGGCAAGGCAATGCTCCGAGGCTGCGGCGCCCGCATGGTTGTTGCGCAAATCGGCGGCGATTGCCGCGCTCCGGAATGTTTCCCAGCGCGTCAACGCAAATTGCGCGGCGGAGCACGGGCAGGTGGGGGTGGCCATGGATGACACGCCCGTGAACCAACGCTTACGTCCGAGGTAATCGAAGAGATGACTGGAATCTGCTGATGTCGGCCGTTACGTCATTTCGGGCAGGACAGAGCATGCACCAGATCGTTGCGACGCGCGCGGAGACATCCCGGCGCTGGTGGGTGCTGGCGATCGTGGTGTCGGCGCAGTTCATGTTCGGCGTCGATGCCTTCATCGTCAACGTCGCGATCCCGACGATCGCAACGGAGCTGCAGGCAACGCCGGCGCAGATCGAGGCTGTGATCGCGATCTATCTGATCGCCTATGGCACGCTGGTGGTCACCGGCGGCCGGCTCGGCGATATCCACGGCACCAGGAACGTGTTTGTCGCCGGCGTCGCGGGCTTCTCGGTGACTTCCCTATGGTGCGGGCTGGCGCAATCCGGGCCCGAGCTCATCGTTGCGCGGCTCGCTCAGGGTGCTACGGCGGCGCTGATGGTGCCACAGGTGCTGGCGACGCTGCACCTGTTGTTCCCCGACGCCGCCCGTGCGCGGGCCTTCGCAATCTACGGCATCGTGCTGGGGCTTGCCGGCGCCGCCGGCTTCATGCTCGGCGGCGCGCTGGTAACGCTCGATCTCGCCGGCCTCGGCTGGCGCGCGGTGTTCTTCGTCAACGTGCCGTTTGGCGTCGTCATCATCGCCGCCGCGCTGAAGATCATGCCGACGGTGCCGCGCCGCGCCGGCACGCGGCTGGATATTCCCGGCGCGATCGTGCTGTTCGTGGGCCTATTGTGTCTGATCGGCCCGCTGCTGTTCGGTCACGATCTCGGCTGGACGGCGTGGGTCTGGCTGGTGATGGCCGCGGGTATTGCCGTGATCGCGGCGTTCGTGCGGATCGAGCGGAGCGTCGCGCGCCGCGGCGGCATGCCGCTGATCGATCTTTCGCTGCTGTCGGACCGCACTTTTACGCGCGGCATGGTCGCGGTGTTCTTCTTCTTCTTCGCGAATCTGTCCTTCTATCTGGTCATGACCATGTTCATGCAGAAGGGCTTGCAGATTCCACCGTTGCAGGCAGGGCTGGTATTCGTGCCGCTGGCGCTGACCTTCGTGATTGCCTCGCGGCACAGCGGCATGCGCGCCAGGCATCGCGGCACCCTGGTGCTGATCGAGGGCTGCGCGCTGCAGATCGTCGGTCTCGGCGTGCTGGTCGCGACGGTTCAGGCGATCGCAGCGCCATCGGCGCTGCTGCTCGCGCTGGTGCTTGTCATCTTCGGCTACGGCCAGGGCCTGGTAATGGCGCCGCTGTCGAGCGCGGTGCTGTCGAGCGTGAAGCCGGCAAGTGCCGGAGCCGGCTCGGGCATGTACGGCACCACGACGCAGATCGGCAATGCGGCCGGCGTCGCCGCGATCGGCGCGGTCTTCTTCGCTATCGAGGGCGCGACATCAGCGCATCTGGCGTTGTTTGCGGCATGCGCATTGTTTGTGCTGTCGATATCCATTTCAGCCGCATTTCTGTCATGGATGCGCCGGGCCAGCGCATGAATCCGGAGGCGATGGTGCGCTGTTTCCGAAAAGTTCATGCTCGAACAAGGTGCTACGGCAACTATTTCGAGCGATCCGCACGCGGCCCGGTTCCGGTCACGCTTTAACGCCGAATCTCACTATTCCGCGGGGAAAGACAGCACACGGGCTTTTTATTTCGCAGTGCAGCAATTATCTGATCGGGTGACACACAAGAATAAATCACCTCAGGAGTTGCTGTTGTCGCTGGTCAACAACATCGAATTTCTGCGTCATCTGCCCAAGATGAACGCGTTCAATGGCCTCGGCGCGCTCGCGCCGGCCGTGCCGACGCCGCTCGTCGAGACGACCGAATTCGGCGCCAATCCCGGTGCGCTGAAGATGTTCTCATACGTGCCGGAGCAGCTGGCGCGATCGCCCGCGCTCGTCGTCGTGCTGCATGGCTGCGGCCAGACCGCCGCGTCATACGATCTCGGCGCCGGCTGGTCGACATTGGCGAGGCACTATGGCTTCGCACTGTTGATGCCCGAGCAGCAGTCCGCCAACAACGGCAACACCTGCTTCAACTGGTTCGATCCGGAAGACATCGCGCGCGGCCAGGGCGAAGCCGCATCGATCAGGGAGATGGTCGGGCACCTCGCCGGTGCGCACAAGATCGATCCGCGCCGGATCTTCGTGACGGGCCTGTCCGCCGGTGGCGCGATGACGACCGTCATGCTCGCGACCTATCCGGATGTGTTTGCGGCCGGCGCCGTCATCGCCGGGCTGCCGTTCGGCGTTGCCGGCAATCTGCGCGAGGCGCTCGGCGGCATGATGCAGGGAAGCGCGTTGTCGGCGCCGGAGCTCGGCGACCGCGTGCGCGCAGCGTCCAAGCACAAGGGCGATTGGCCGAGGATATCGGTGTGGCACGGCAGCGCCGACCGCACCGTGCATCCGGGCAATGCCGATGCGATCGTTCGGCAGTGGCTCGACCTGCACGGCCTGCCGCTTGCGGCGATGTCGAGAGCCGATGTCGACGGCCATCCGCGCGAGGTGTGGTGGAATGCCGACGGCGAGACGTTGGTCGAATCCTACTCGATCACCGACATGGCGCACGGCACGCCGCTCGGGCTGGCCGGCAATGACGAGCGTTACGGCGTCGAGGGCGCGTTCCTGATCGAAGCCGGGATCTCCTCGTCCTATCACATCGCGAGCTTCTTCGGCCTGACCGACCAGGTCCGGCAGCCGCAGATCGCGCCGACCGGGGTGCCGCGCGAGAACGCCGACACGATCTCGATGACCATCCCCGTGCCTGCGGGCAAGCCCGAGCCTGTGGCCGTCCGCAGCAGCGGCCGTCCGGGAAAGAAGCAAGCCAGGCAGCAGGGCAAGCCGCGAAGCAAGGGTGTCGATGTCGGCGGCGTCATCACGCGGGCGTTGACCGCCGCAGGGCTGATGAAGCAGCCCTGAGGTCAAAGCATGATCCGGAAAAGTGCGAAGCGGCTTTTCCCTCGCGACAAACGCGAAACGCGTTTGCGCGGAGGTCATGCTCAAACAGGAAGCTAAGCGCGCGCCTACATCTCGCCGGTCAGGAACGGATTCGTCATCCGTTCCTGGCCGATGCTCGATCCCGCGCCGTGGCCGCAGATGAAGCCGACATCGTCGCCGAGCGGCAGCAGCTTCTGCTTGATCGACTGGATCAGCGTCGGGTGACTGCCGCCGGGCAGGTCGGTACGCCCGACCGAGCCGGCGAACAAGACGTCGCCGACATGGGCGAAGCGCAGCTCCTTGTTGAAGAACACCACGCTGCCCGGCGAATGGCCGGGACAGTGCAGGATGTCGAAGGTGAGGTCGCCGATCGAGACCTGATCGCCCTCGTCGAGCCAGCGGTCGGGGCCGAAATTGCGCACCCCGGTCATGCCGAAGCGCTCGCCGCTCGAGACGACGTTGTCGAGCAGATATTTGTCCGCGATATGCGGGCCCTCGATCTTGACCTGCAGCGCATCGCGCAGGTCGGCGGCACCGCCGACATGGTCGATATGGCCGTGGGTCAGCCAGATCTTCTCGACCGTCACGCCGGTCTGCTTGATCGCCGCCTGAATCTTCGGCACGTCGCCGCCGGGGTCGATCACCACGGCCTTCTTGGTCGGCTCGTGCCAGATGATGGTGCAGTTCTGTTCGAACAGCGTCACCGGCACGATGATCGCGCCGGCCTTCGGTTTGGTGTCGGTTGTCTCGGTCATGGCGGCACCATAGGCTTCCGGGAAATGACGTCAACACGCACGCCAAATGCGCCCGCCATGGCGTGTGATCCCAAAACGGACCGTGATAAGGTCGCCCGCAGCAGAACAAGTTCGTGAGCAGGCCGGTCGGCGGGTGCTCTCGATCATGCGTCAAGTCCTCGTAGTCCGGAATTTCATGACCCAGGCTCCCAACTCACCGCTCGGCGGACCCCGGACCACCGCCCGCGCCTTCTTCGTCGCGGACCGCATCAACACGTCCGGCCTCGAGCGCGGCGACGTGCTGGCCACGACGCCGCTGGCGTTTCGCGTCAATGAAAATGGTGTGGCGATCCTGTTCCGCTACGGCGTCGTCGTCCTGATCGGCCTCAATGCGCTGGAGGAGGATGAATTCCTGCGCAGCCTGCAGTCGCGCATGACCGGCCTGTTCACGCGCCGCGAGGAGGAGATCGCGATTATCGAGGTTGCCGCCGAGAAGGAAGATCAGATTCCGCCCGGCGGTCCGATCTATCTGCAAAGCCTGTCGCCGGAACGGCTGATCCTGGTCGGCGAGGCGCTGGCCAAGAGCGTGGTGCTGGCGCGGCATGAACGCGAGGTCCGGGCCGTCTTCGACTCCACCGAACCGTTCGCGCGCGAGCTCGCCAAGGGCGGCCGGGTGCTTGGTGGCCGTGTTGCGATCCTCAAGCACATCGGCAACGCGCTGTCGGTGCGGCATCGCGTGGCCGGGCCGGTCGAGGTGTCGGAGAAGCCCGACATCCTCTGGGACAAGCCGCAGCTCGAGCGGCTCTATGCGAGGCTCGAGGACGAGTATGAATTGAAGGAGCGCGCGGAATCGCTCAACCGCAAGCTCGCGGTCGTGGCCGAGACCGCGCAGGTGCTGACCGATATCATCGACACCAGCCGCTCGCTGCGGCTGGAGTTGATCATCGTCTTCCTGATCCTGTTCGAGGTGCTGATTACCATCTATCAGCTGGCGATGGCCCGCCACTGACGCGCCAGCGCCATCTTTCTGTCCCGAATTGTGCGTCATCCCTGAACGCGGACGACCCCGGGGACACGGGGCGACGAGCGAGGGGGAATCGGATGGATCAGGACGAGCGCGACTGGTGGCGGCGCGGCATCTTCTATCAGGTCTATCCACGCTCGTTTCAGGACAGCAATGGCGATGGCGTCGGTGATCTCCGGGGGATCATCGCGCGGTTGCCTCATCTGACTCGGCTTGGCGTCGACGCGGTCTGGCTGTCGCCGATCTTTACCTCGCCGATGGCCGATTTCGGCTACGACATCTCCGATTACACCGGCATCGATCCGCTGTTCGGCTCGATGGAGGATTTCGACGCGCTGGTCGCGGCCGCGCACGACAGCGGCCTCAAGCTGATCCTCGATCTGGTGCCGAACCACACTTCCGACCAGCATCCCTGGTTCATCGAGGCGAAGAGCTCGCGCGATAACCCGAAACGCGACTGGTACATCTGGCGCGATGGAGCGCCGGATGGCGGTCCACCCAACAACTGGCTGTCGGAATTCGGCGGCAGCGCCTGGGCCTATGACGAGGCCTCGGGCCAGTATTACTATCACGCCTTCCTGGCGCAGCAGCCTGATCTCAACTGGCGCAACCGCGAGGTCAGGGACGCAATCTACGACGTGATGCGCTTCTGGCTGCGCAAGGGCGTCGATGGCTTCCGTGTCGACGTGATCTGGCACTTGATCAAGGATGCCGAATTCCGCGACAACCCGCCGAACCCGCATTACCGCGAGGGCCGGCCGCCGCATGAGAAGGTGCTGACGCAATACTCGACCGATCAGCTCGAAGTCCATGCCGTCATCACCGAAATGCGCCGCGTCACCGAGGAGTTCGACAACCGCGTGCTGATCGGCGAGATCTACCTGCCGCTGCACCGGCTGGTCGCCTATTACGGCAACGATCTGCGCGGCGCGCAGATGCCGTTCAATTTCGCGCTGCTGTCGACCTTGTGGAGCGCGCGCGCGGTCGAGCAGATCGTCGCCGATTACGAAAAGGCGTTGCCGCCCGGGGCATGGCCGAACTGGGTGCTCGGCAATCACGACCGGCCGCGGGTGGCGAGCCGGGTGGGGCCGGCGCAGGTGCCGGTGGCGGCGATGCTGCTGCTGACGCTGCGCGGCACGCCGACGCTCTATTATGGCGACGAGATCGGCATGCATCAGGTCGCGATCGCGCCGGATCAGGTGCGCGATCCCTTCGAGAAGAACGTGCCTGGTCTCGGCGTCGGTCGCGACGGCTGCCGCACGCCGATGCAATGGAGCGCCGAACGCCATGCCGGGTTCTCGACCGCGACGCCGTGGCTGCCGCTCGCGCAGGATTATGCAAGCGACAATGTCGCGCGCCTGGAGGCGGCGCGGGGCTCGATCCTCGACCTCTACAAGGCGTTGATCGCGTTGCGGCGAAAGCTGCCGCAGCTCGTCCATGGCAGCTATGAGCCGGTGGCCGCGCATGGCGATGTCCTGCTGTTCCGGCGCCGCGCCGCCGAAGGCGTCGCCGTGATCGCGCTGAACTTCGGCGCAGCCCCCGCGTCGGTCTCCTCCAGCGCGATCGGCTTCAGCAACGAGGTGCTGCTGTCGACTTTCATGGACCGGCAAGGCGAGAAGGTCGAAGGCGTGCTCGACCTGCGGGCCAATGAAGGCGTGATCCTGGGACCACCGGTGGATGGCGTGACCGAGTGATGTGAGCACATCGCCCGGGCTCCCTCTCCCGCTTGCGGGGAAGGGAAGCGATAGAGCGCGGCCAGTCCTCCCTAGCGCTTGATCTGCGCCTTCAGCGTATCCTCGACCACGCGATCGAACGACGACGCCTTCGGCGTATTCTTGCGGTGTTCGGCGACGTATTTGTCGCGCTTGGCGACCAGCGCAGCGAGCTTTTCGTTCAGCGTCTTGCGCTGGGCGATCTGCTTGTCGATTTCGGCGGTGCGCGCCTCAGGCTTCATGGCGCGGAGGTTGTCGGGTAAATCCTCGTCCTTGACCTTGGCAATGTCGTTGCGGCCGGCAGCGACGTCGGCGACGAGGTCGCCGTCGCCGGTGACCGCCTCCGACGTCACCTTGGCGCGCTTGTTGATGAAGCTCGCCATCTCGGAGGCGCGCGCCGGAGAGGCCGCGGCGACGCTCGCGAGCTGCTGCGTCTTGGATTCCGTGCGCTTCTGCTGCGCGCGCGGCCCGTAGGGGATGACGGTGCCGTTGATCTCGCGTTGCAGGATGATGATGTCCTCGTCGAACGGCGTCTCGATGGTGACGATCTGGCCGCCGTCCTGCGGGATCGGGATGAACTCGCCGTTGCCGTTCTGCGCGATATCGCGCCACACCCGCTCGGTATCCTGTGCGTTGCCGGCGAGCACGGCGTTGACGATGATGCCGCGCTGCTTGGCGACCGCGAGCGTGACCGGATATTTGGTGTCCTGGGCATAGTCCATATGCGGCGGGGCGTCGCCGACCAGGAACACGATGCGCGTGCCGTCGGCGCCTTGCGTCCACTGCATCTTGTTGACGGCAACATCGAGCGCCTCGTTGACGCTCTCCGGCCAGTCGCCGCCGCCGCGCGCCTTCAACTCCAGCAGGTTGGCGTAGAGATCCTGGATGTCGCGGGTCAGCTCGACCTTCCTCGTCACATAGTCGTCGCCGATATCGCGATAGGCGACCAGGCCCATCCTGATGTCGGCGTCGGGGTTGGAATCGACGATCGCGGTCGCGATCGACCAGATCTTGCGCTTGGCGCCCTCGATCAACCCGCCCATCGAGCCTGTGGTGTCGAGCACGAAGGCGACCTCGACCACGGGCTTGGCGATGGCCGAGGACAGCCCAGCTGACAGCGGAAGGGTTACGAGAGCGAAGACGAACGAGCGAAGTGTGATGCGTGACCGCATGGGTCTCTCCTTCAGTGTTTTCGTCCCTCGGAGCCGAGGTTCCATCGGCTTCGCGGTAGCTTGAGGCCGAAACCAAGGCGGCTTCGCTGCGAATTTGCGGCCGATTCCGGCGCTGCCGCCGATCGAGGAATCGGCTACTCTCTGCGGATGGAATCGCCCGCCCGCCAGATCGCGCTCGTGCCCGCGCCCGACCTCCGCCAGTCGGAGACCGCGCTTGCGATCGCGCGCGGCACGGCGCGACTTCTGCGATCGCTGGGATTTTCCTGCATCAGCGAATTACCGCTGCCGTCGGGCCGAAGGGCCGATCTGGTTGCGCTGAATGAGCGCGGCGAGATCTGGATCGTGGAGATCAAGTCATCGGTCGAGGATCTGCGCGCCGACCAGAAATGGCAGGACTACCGGATGCATTGCGACCGGCTGTTCTTCGCCTTCACGCAGGATCTGCCGTGCGAGATTTTCCCGGCCGGGACCGGCCTGATCATCGCCGATGCGTATGGCGCACATCTGCATTGCGAGGCGCCGGAGCATCGCCTGCCGGCGGCAACCCGCAAGGCAATGACGGTGCGCTTTGCGATGGCCGCGGCACAGCGGATCAACCGGCTGGTCGACCCACAGGGGCATGAGTTTTAGACTCAGTAATCCGTCATCCCCGCGCAAAGGCTTCGCCTTTGTCGCTGGAGGAGCCGCGAAGCGGCGTCTCGAAGGATGAACGGCCCGGCCGGTGGCCGTCGACCCTTCGAGACGCGCGCAAGGGCGCGCTCCCTGAGGGTGACGGTGCTTGAGCCACGGGTATCGCTTCGCTCCACCCATCCCACGCAGCGCTACGAAGCGTCCTACAAAAGCAAATGGCCGGGACGAGCCCGGCCATCGCAAAACAATCTGTCACTTCGCTTAGCGCGGCGCGCGCTTGGCGAGGATGCGCTGCAGGGTGCGGCGGTGCATGTTGAGGCGGCGCGCGGTCTCCGAGACGTTGCGGTTGCACATCTCGTAGATGCGCTGGATGTGTTCCCAGCGCACGCGGTCCGCCGACATCGGATTGGCCGGCAGCTCGGACTTCTCGGTGCCGGTCGCCAGCAGCGCGGCAACGACGTCGTCGGCATCGGCGGGCTTCGAGAGATAGTCGACGGCGCCCATCTTCACCGCGGTGACGGCGGTCGCGATGTTGCCGTAGCCGGTCAGCACGATCGCGCGCGCCTCGGGGCGCTTGCGCTTCAACGCCGAGACGACGTCGAGGCCGTTGCCGTCGCCGAGGCGGAGGTCGACGACCGCGAAAGCGGGGGCGGCGCGGCCGATCTCGGCGATGCCGTCGGACACTGTATCGCACGACTTCACTGAGAAGCCTCGCGTCTCCATCGCGCGCGACAAACGTTCCAGGAACGGCTTGTCGTCCTCGACGATGAGGAGCGATTTGTCAGCATGGTCATTCAGTTCAGCGATTGCGTTCACGATCCATTTTTCCCTGTGATAGACCCGCTAAATATGGGGTTGCACTGGGGCGCTGCCAAGGCAGCCGAAAGTCGCGTGCAAGTCTAGAAAGAGCAATGCATCCGGTATGCCAGAGGCGAGATTGAGAACCGTTCTTAAGATGACGTCTCCGTGTCTCCCGCCGCTTCCTCGAACCGCTCGCGCGGCCAGACGATCTGCACCACGGCGCCGTGATCAGGGAACGGGCGATTGGTAAACGACACCTTGGCCCCGGTGCGTTCCAGCAGCGTCCTTGCGATGAAAACCCCCAAGCCCAGGCCGCCGCGCGCATTTTGGGCCTCGTCCGCGCCCCGGCGGCGCGACAGATACGGCTCGCCGATCCGCTTCAGCATGTCGGGCGCGATGCCCGGGCCGTCGTCGGAGACGACGATTTCGATGGTTTCGGCGTTCCACCACGCGTTCACCTCGACGGTCTGGTGCGCGAAATCGACCGCATTTTCGAGAATGTTTCCGACGCCGTAGAGGATCGCGGGATTGCGCGCGGCGACCGGTTCGCGCGTTGCTGCGACAGCAAGCCGCACCTTGATGTTGATGCCGAAATCGCGATGCGGCGCCACTGCCTCCTCGATCAGGGTCGACAGCTTCATGTTGTCGAACGGCGCGCCGCTGGATGACAATTGCGCAATCTTGCCCAGGATGTCGCGGCAGCGCTGCGCCTGCTCGCGCACGGTCTTGAGGTCGCCGGCGATGGCCGGGTCGTGCACCGTCTTCTCGAGCTCGCGCGAGATCAGGAAGATCGTCGACAGCGGCGTGCCGAGTTCGTGCGCGGCGGCAGCGGCAAGGCCGTCGAGCTGGGTCAGATGCTGTTCACGCGTCAGCACCAGCTCGGTCGCGGCGAGCGCATCGGAGAGCTGGCGCGCCTCCTCGGTCACCTGGAATGCGTAAAGGCTGGTGACACCGATCGCGAGCAGGATCGAAAGCCAGACGCCGATCAGATAGATCGGCGGCAGCACCAAGGGATCGTCGCCGTCCCAGGGCAACGGCAGATGATAGAAGAACAGCGCCGAGGCGCAGGCGACCGCAAGGCAGCCAAGCGCGATCGTCAGGCGGATCGGCAGCACCGTGGCCGAGATCAGCACCGGCGCCAGGAACAGGAACGAGAACGGGTTCTGCAACCCGCCGGTGAAGTACAACAGGCCCCCAAGTTCGACGATGTTGAAGGCGAGCAGGGCCGCGGCATAGGCCGGCTCCAGCCGTTGCATCGGGTTGAATGCGATCTGCAGCGCCAGATTGAGCAGCGCCGAGAACGTCACGATGATGACGCAGGGCACGATCGGAACGTCGAATTCCAGTCCCTGCGCCACGATGAAGATCGCCACGAGCTGGCCGAGCGCGGCGAGCCAGCGCAGCCGCAGGATCGTATCGAGGCGGACATAGCGGCGGGGTTGGCGGAAATCGGAAGCGACGTCGGTCATCATCTCGGGACTTTAGCTGTGCCGTGGGCGGCGCACAAATTCGCGACTTAGCGCAAGGATGGCGGGCAAGCCTTGCGCTTATTGTCGCAATGGCCCAATGACGGCCATATGCAGCAGAGCGGAACGGGTCAGGGACACGCGCCCAATCAGCCGCCGCTGGCCGGTCGGGACGGATCGGCCGCGATCGACGTTGCGCAGCTGGTCAAGGTCTACAAGACCACCCGCGCGGTCGACGATATCTCCTTCCGCATCGCGCGCGGCAGCATCACCGGCCTGCTCGGCGGCAACGGCGCCGGCAAGACCACGACGATCGCGATGATCATGGGCCTTGTGCTGCCGACTTCGGGCAGCGTCAGCGTGCTGGGCGCCAAGATCCCCGAGCAGCGCTATGACGTGCTCGGCCGGATGAATTTCGAAAGCCCCTATGTCGACATGCCGATGCGGCTCACGGTGCGGCAGAACCTGACCATCTTCGGCCGCCTCTACGCCGTGGAGCAGCTGCGCGAGCGGATCGACCAGCTCGCCGTTGATCTCGATCTCAAAGAATTTTTGGACCGCTCCAACGGCAAGCTCTCGGCCGGGCAGAAGACCCGCGTCGCGCTGGCGAAGGCCTTGATCAACGAGCCTGACCTGCTGCTGCTCGACGAGCCGACCGCCTCGCTCGACCCGGACACTGCCGATTGGGTGCGGCAGCATCTCGAGACCTATCGCAAGACCCATAACGCAACCATCCTGCTGGCGTCGCACAACATGCTGGAGGTCGAACGGCTCTGTGACCGCGTCATCATCATGAAGCGCGGCAAGATCCAGGACGACGACAGTCCGGAGCGGATCATGGCGCGCTACAACCGCGACACGCTGGAAGAGGTGTTCCTCGACGTCGCGCGCGGCCGGGTGCGGGAGGGCGCGCCGGAGGATGCACCATGAGCGAAATCCTCAGTTATCGCCGGCACGGCATTTCACTGCAGCGCATCAATGCGATGGTGCTGCGCTATTGGTATCTCCTGATGTCGTCATGGCCGCGGCTCCTGGAGCTGATCTACTGGCCGGCATTGCAGATCATCACCTGGGGCTTCCTGCAGAACTACATCTCGCAGACCTCGGGCTTCTTCGCCAAAGCGGGCGGCACGCTGATCGGCGCGGTGATCCTGTGGGATATCCTGTTCCGCGGCCAGCTCGGCTTCTCGATCTCGTTCCTGGAGGAGATGTGGGCGCGCAATCTCGGCAACCTGATGATGAGCCCGCTGAAGCCGATCGAATTCCTGCTCTCGCTGATGATCATGAGCCTGATCCGGCTCGCGATCGGCGTGATCCCGATGACGCTGCTGGCGCTGTTCTTCTTCGGCTTCAATTTCTACGCCATCGGGCTGCCGCTGATCGCCTTCTTCTGCAACCTGATCTTCACCAGCTGGTCGGTCGGCGTATTCGCCTCGGGTCTCGTGCTGCGCAACGGGTTAGGGGCCGAGAGCATCGTCTGGACGCTGATGTTCGCGGTGATGCCGCTGGCCTGCATCTACTATCCGGTCGAGGTGCTGCCGGCCTGGCTGCAAGTGGTCGCCTGGACGCTGCCGCCGACTTACGTGTTCGAAGGCATGCGGTCGCTCCTGATCGATCACGTCTTCCGTGCCGACCTGATGGCGTGGGCGCTGGTCATCAACGCCATCCTGTTCGCTGCCTCTTTTGCGATCTTCCTTGCCCTTTTACAGAGCGCCAAGCGCAACGGGTCGCTGCTCGCGGGTGGTGAATAAATGTCACTTTCACGTGGATTCCCGGTGTTTTAGCCCGACATCGACCCCAGATTCGGTTTGCGGCGCATTGACGCAATGTTACGCATTGGTCAGTATGCTGCGGCGCAAA
This sequence comes from Bradyrhizobium sp. WCU1, assembly GCF_053474805.1. NCBI lineage: Bacteria > Pseudomonadati > Pseudomonadota > Alphaproteobacteria > Hyphomicrobiales > Nitrobacteraceae > Bradyrhizobium > Bradyrhizobium sp. WCU1. Next base: position 3,134,197 of record NZ_CM130280.1, on the reverse strand, counting down.
CAGGGGTCTGAGAATACTATGCCCATCGGTGAATTTGGTGCACCGCCACTGGCGGCGGAAGGCAGTCCGGCACTCACGACGCCGCTGTACTGGATGTACGAGATGGCGCATGCGTCGCTCAATCCGGTGCGCGCGGTAACCGACGCCACCAAGATCCTGTTTCAGAACCCGCTCAATCCGTGGACCCACACCGAACTCGGCAAATCGATCGCCGCCGGCTGCGAACTGTTCGAGCGCACCACGCGCCGCTACGGCAAGCCGGATTGGAACCTGCCGACGACCGAGGTCAACGGCATCCGCACGGCGGTCGAGGTTCGCACGGTCTGGGAAAAGCCGTTCTGCCGCCTGCTGCATTTCGACCGCAAGCTGACGCGCCCGCTGCGCTCGCCGCACCCGCGTGTGCTGATCGTGGCGCCGATGTCCGGCCACTATGCGACGCTGCTGCGCGGCACGGTCGAGGCGTTCCTGCCGACCCATGAGGTCTACATCACCGACTGGACCGATGCGCGCATGGTGCCGCTCGCCGAAGGGCGGTTCGATCTCGACGATTACGTCGACTACGTGATCGAGATGCTGCACGCGCTCGGCGGCAACATGCACATCATCGCGGTGTGCCAGCCTTCGGTGCCTGTTGTGGCAGCCGTTTCCGTGATGGAAGCCAACAACGACCCGTTCGTGCCGCTGTCGATGACGCTGATGGGCGGCCCGATCGATACAAGGCGCAATCCGACCGCTGTCAATGATCTGGCGGCGGAGCGCGGCATCGATTGGTTCCGCAACAATGTCATCACCAAGGTGCCGTTCCCGCATCCGGGCGTGATGCGCGACGTCTATCCGGGCTTCCTGCAGCTCAACGGCTTCATCAGCATGAATCTGGATCGGCACATGGACGCGCACAAGGCGCTGTTCGCCAATCTGGTCAAAGGCGACGGCGATCTGGTCGACAAGCACCGCGAATTCTATGACGAATATCTCGCGGTGATGGACCTCACCGCCGAGTATTACCTGCAGACCGTCGACCTCGTGTTCGTCAAGCACGCGCTGCCGAAGGGCGAGATGACCCATCGCGGCAAGCCGGTCGATCCGTCGAAGATTCGCCGCGTCGCGCTGATGACGGTCGAGGGCGAGAAGGACGACATCTCCGGTCTCGGTCAGACCGAGGCGACGCACGCGCTCTGCACTGCCATTCCGAACCATCGTCGCGTGCACTACGTGCAGAAGGGCGTCGGGCACTATGGCGTGTTCAACGGCTCGCGTTTCCGCTCCGAAATCGTGCCGCGGATCTCCGATTTCATGGTTTCGGCGGCCAATACGCGACTTTCCCTGGTCGCCGCGGCCGAATAGGTATCACCCCGGCCGCGATTATCGCGTCCGGGTAAGTCACTGATTTAAATAAAAGAATCTCAAATCAGTCGAGGCTCAAGTAATGAATTTAATTTCATCTCTTGGGCCTTTTTCGCGACTCCGATTCATCGAAAAAATCCCGGTTCCGACCCCTGCCGGTAGAGGTCAATAAACGGCTGACCCCTGTATATTGGGCAAATGATTTGTTTTTGCGCCGAGCGCTTTCCCTGGCGGCGGATATGGCAAAGTTCGGGCGAACTCCTGCTCCCCGGACTTTCAGACATGGCTACTCGCGCGCTCCTCTATCGGCGGCCTGCCGAACCCGCGACCGTACTGGTCAGACACGGCTCCCAGTTCTTCACCGTCAGGTTGCGCCGGCACCGGCGCGCGCGGCGCTATACGCTCAGGATACATCCGACCGACCGCGAAGCGATCCTGACCATGCCGCCGCGCGGGACCATCGTCGAGGCGAAGGAGTTCGCCAATATCCATGGCGGCTGGATCGCCGCGCGTCTTGGCCGTTTGCCGAAGGCCGCACCGTTCCAGCCCGGCACCGTGGTGCCGTTGCGCGGCGTGCCGCATCGGCTGGTGCATCGCTCGGGTGAGCGCGGCACGGTGTGGACCGAGACCCGCGACAGCGGCGAGAAGATCCTTTGCGTCGCCGGCGGCGTCGAGCACATGGATCGCCGGGTGCATGATTTCCTCAAGCGCGAGGCGCGCAAGGATCTGCAGAAGGCGGCGGCCCTGCACGCCGCGGAACTCGGCGTGCGGGTGCGGCGGATCTCGATCCGCGACCAGTCGAGCCGTTGGGGCTCCTGCACCTCGGCCGGTTCGCTGTCGTTCTCGTGGCGGCTGATCCTGGCGCCGCCCTTCGTGCTCGATTACCTCGCAGCACACGAGGTCGCGCATCTCGTCGAGATGAACCATTCGGCGCGGTTCTGGCGGGTGGTCGACAAGGTCTGCGCGTCGGTCACGCGCGCCAAGAACTGGCTCGACACCCACGGCAACGACCTGCACCGCTACGGGATCCAGGAATAGGCGGCGCTCGCGTCGCTCTACCCGTCCCACACTATCCCCGTCACCTCTGCTGTCATCGCCCGCGAAAGCGGGCGATCCAGTATTCCAGAGGCGCCAGTTTTCAATCGAGAGGCCGCGGCGTACTGGATCCCCCGCTTTCGCGGGGGATGACAGTGGCGTTGTGGTGAGACCGTGCGTCTAACGCCCTACCGAAACAACCGATCAGCCAGCCAGCCATCCAGCCCCGCCGCCGCTTCCGGCCGCGCGTTCGGGTTGGGTGGCGGTGATGCGCGGGCCGGTGTCGGCGGTGGCTGGCGATAATAGCCGCCGGATGGGACCGGCGCCGGTTGCGGCGCCTGTATCGGCGGCTGGATCTGCATCGGCGCCGCCGGTCCTGAAGGCGCCGTGATCTGCGACGAGATCTGCATCAGGTTCGCCGGCGCCCAGCTTCCTTGCGAGTTCGGGATCGCCGCGACCGGCACGCCCTGATGCGCCGCCTTCATGAAGCGGCTCCACACTTCGACCGGCAGGCCGCCGCCGGTCGCCTTCTTGGTCGGCGAATTGTCGTCATTTCCGAGCCAGACGCCGGTGACGAGCTTGGCGGTGTAGCCGATGAACCAGGCATCGCGATAATCCTGGCTGGTGCCGGTCTTGCCGGCGGCGGTCCAGCCGGGGATCTCGGCCTTGCGCGCGGTGCCCGAGATCAGCGTCTCGCGCATCATGCTGTTCATCATCGCGTCATAGCGCGGCTCGATCACCTGGTTGGGCGGATCGGTGGGGCGGTCGTAGAGCAGCTTGCCCGAGCTGGTCTTGATCCTGGTCACCACATGCGGCGATACGGCGTAGCCGCCATTGGCGAACGGCGCATAGGCGCCGACCAATTCGAGCACGGACACTTCCGAGGTGCCGAGCGCGATCGAGACGTTGGGCTCGAGCTTGGATGAGATGCCGAGCCGGTGCGCGGTGCGCACCACGTTCTTGGCGCCGACCTCGACGCCGAGCCGCACCGCAACCGTGTTGAGCGACATCGCCAGCGCCTGGGTCAGCGTCACCGAGCCGAAATATTCGTGGGTGTAGTTCTCCGGCTTCCAGCCCTTGATGTCGAGCGGCGCGTCGGTGCGGATCGTGTCCGGCGTCAACCCGGCTTCGACTGCGGTGAGATAGACGAACGGCTTGAACGACGAGCCCGGTTGCCGCTTCGCGGTGACCGCGCGGTTGTACTGGCTCTCGGAATAGTTCCGGCCGCCGACCATGGCGCGCACCGCGCCGTCCGGCGTCATTGCGACCAGCGCGCCCTGGCTGACGTTGAACTTCACGCTCTTGGCGGCGAGCTCGTCGATCACGGCGGCTTCCGCGACGGCTTGCAGCTTCGGATCGATCGTGGTCTGCACCACGATGTCCTGGTCGATCTGGCCGACCAGATCGTCAAGCACTTCACCGATCCAGTCGGCGACATAGTTGACGGTGCCGGCGCCGGCCGGCTTCACTGCGATCGAGGGCTGGCCGATCGATGCTTTTGCCTGCGCGTCGGTGATGAACTTGGCGTCGGCCATCGCCGCGAGCACGACCTGCGCGCGCTGCTCGGCGCCTTCGGGGTTGCGGTTCGGCGCCAGCCGCGATGGCGACTTGACGAGACCGGCCAGCATCGCGGCCTCCGGCAGCGTGACGTTCTTCGCCGACTTGCCGAAATAACGCTGCGCTGCCGCTTCGACGCCGTAGGCGCCGGAGCCGAAATAGACCCGGTTGAGGTAGAGCTCGAGGATCTCGCTCTTGGAATGCTTGCGCTCCAGCCACAGCGCGAGCTCGGCCTCCTGCAGCTTGCGCTGCATGGTGCGTTCCTGGGTCAGGAACAGGTTCTTGGCGAGCTGCTGCGTCAAGGTCGAGCCGCCCTGCGAGACACCTCGATGCAGGACGTTGGTGACGGCTGCTCGTAAAATGCCGACCGGGTCGACGCCGAAATGCGAATAGAAGCGGCGGTCCTCGATCGCGATGAAGGCCTTCGGCAGATAAGGCGGCAGATCCTTCAGCGCGATGTTGGCGCCGGCCATTTCGCCGCGCTGTGCCAGCACGCTGCCGTCGATGCCGACGATCTGGATGGTCGGCGGGCGCTTGGGAATTTCCAGCGATTGGATCGGTGGCAGATGCGCGCCGACCCACACCACGACACCGATCACCGCAATGCCGGCCCACAGGCAGAGCACCGCGGTCCAGTAGAACAGCCGGCCGATGCCGAAGCCGCGCGACTTGCCGCGCCGCTTGCTGCCACTGCGCGACGGGCGCGGTCTCTCGCTGCCGGAATCGCTGCCCTTATCGGGGTTCTTTTCGCTGTTCTTGGGCTTCGATCTGGCGGGCTTGTCGTCGTCGCCGCCGCCGGGAACGCGATCGGACGGCGACAACCTGAGGTCGGCAAGCGCGGCCGGAAGCCCGAACAGCGGCTCCTTGCGTCCACCGCCTTTTTTACGTCCCCACGCCATCCGCAACGCTCACCCTTACAGGGCCGCACGCTAACGTTCCCGGTTTAAGGGGCGGTTACGCAAAGCTTAACGCGGGATTAGGAGGTGGGGCGGCGCGTTGCTAAATAGGGAGCATGATCCGGAAAAGTGGGCACCGGTTTTCCGAAAAGATCATGCTCAAACGAGGATGGTAGAGCGCGATCGAGCGATCGCGCTCTGGGGAACCAAAAAACAAAGGAGCACCGCATGGGCCATATCGATCCGACCAAAGACGTGTTCGCGCAATTCCGGGACAACAACCGGCCGGGCCCGATCCACATGCTCAATCTGGTGCGGTTGCGCGAATGGGCTGCCTATCCCGACGGCCGCAAGGCCACCGGCGCGGAAGCCTATGCGGCGTATGGCCGCGAGAGCGGCCCGGTGTTCGAGCGGCTCGGCGGCCGCATCGTCTGGCAGGGCCGCTTCGAGCTGATGCTGATCGGCCCGCAAGAGGAGCGCTGGGATCACTGCTTCATCGCCGAATATCCGAGCGTCGCCGCCTTCGTCGAGATGATCCGCGATCCCGTCTATCGCGAGGCGGTGAAGCACCGCCAGGCTGGCGTCGAGGATTCCCGGCTGATCCGGCATGCGGTGCTGCCGGTCGGCAAGAACTTTGGGGAGATACCGCAGTAGGCGCGCAGCAGCGATTGAGCGCAACGATCTCCATCCCCGTCATGCTGAGGTGCGAGCGGAGCCAGCCTCGAAGCATGCACGGCCGCGGTCGGGCCGTCGACCCTTCGAGACGGCCGCTGCGCGGCCTCCTCAAGGTGACGGTGAAAAGGTACGGCCGCAAACAAAAATCGGCGGCCCGGAGGCCGCCGATTGTTCTTCAGACATCGAACGCTAACCGCTAGAGCATGATCCGGAAAAGTGCGAAGCGGTTTTCCGAAAAGATCATGCTCAAACAAAGAGCTAAAGCGCGATGACGATTCGAATCAATCTCATCGCGCTTTAGCCGGTCGGGCCAGCGTCCTCGAGGATCGGGCCGAATAGCTCCCAGCGTTCGCCGTTGAACTTCATCATCTGCAGCTGCTTGTTGACGCGGTAGTCGGTCGCCGAGGTGTTGGCCTTGATGCCCGGCAACGCGATGTCGGTCGTCACACCCTTCATCGATGCCGCCTGCTTCATCACGTTCTCGCGGGTCAGGTCGTCGCCACATGCCTTCAGCACGGTGACGAGCATCTGCGCGGTGGCGTAGCCATAGGTGTTGAAGTTCGAATCCTTATCGCCGTCGGGATAGTATTTGGCCATGAAGTCGAAATAGCGCTTCAGGCCGGCATCGTCCTTCCAGGTCGGATCGAGCGGGTCCTTGCCGTAGTTGACGCTGATCACGCCCTTGGCGGCGTCGAGACCCGCCGGCTTCATGACCGCGCCGACCGAGGTGGCGTTGATGTCGACGATCTGGACCGGCTTCCAGCCCATCTCGTAGATCTTCTTGATCGCCTGGGCCGCCTGCTTCGGCGTCGTCGCCGAGAAGAACAGGTCCGCGCCGGAATCCTTGATCTTGAGGACCTGCGAATCGATGGTCGGATCGGACACCTCGTAGGACGCCTCCGAAACCACCATGGTCGCGGCCTTGTCGCCGAGCCCGGCCTTGAGGCCGTTCAGGTAATCCTTGCCGAGGTCGTCGTTCTGATAGAGCACGCCGACCTTGGCGTTCGGATACTCCTTGAGGATGTACTGGCCGTAGATGCGGCCTTCGACGAAGTAGTTCGGATTGAAGCCCATCGTCCAGGGGAAGTTCTTCGGGTCGGTGAACTTCGAGGCGCCGGTGGCGGCGAACAGCTGCGGCACCTTCTTGGCGTTGAGATATTTCTGCACCGCGGCGTTCGACGGCGTGCCGACGATCTGGAAGGTCAGCAGCACCTCGTCGCTCTCGACCAGCTTGCGCACCTGCTCGACGGCCTTGGGCGGCGAATAGGCGTCGTCATACTGGATCAGATTGACCTTGCGGCCGTTGATGCCGCCCTGGTCGTTGATCATCTTGAAATAGGCCGCCTGGGTCTTGCCGATCGAGGCATAGGCGGAGGCCGGTCCGGAGAAGGGGACGGTCTGGCCGATCTTGATTTCGGTATCGGTCGCGCCGGGATCGTATTTCTTCTGCGCGAAGGCCGACGTTGCAGACAGCGCGATCGCGAGCGCCGTTCCCGTGACCAGGTGGAAAATCCCGTTCCTCATAATGCTGTTTCCCTCACGTGACTGATGGTTTGGCCGATGATCTTTCCCGCGGGTTCAAGGTCCCGCGGTCGCCATCGCTTGCGCCGGATACTGGCGGAACGCTTGCTGCGACGCAAGACGAGCAATGCCGAAAAGGCGAGCGATTTCAGTCAACGAAAGTAGGGGGCGGTGCGAAAATGGGCCGCCGCAGCTGTGCCAGCACACTCAGTGTCGTCCCGGCGAAGGCCGGGACCCAGAACCACGAATGGTCATTGTTGAGGGATGCTGAACGACGAGTCCCGTTCGCAACACCGCCGCGGAGTATGGGTCCCGGCTTTCGCCGGGACGACACGTGCGCGGGTAATGACACCGGACAAGGTGTTTGACTGGTTGAACCGGAAGGATGTTTGCGCCGTTTTGCCTAGCCCGCCGGTCCGGTGTCCTCGATGATCGGGCCGAACAGCTCCCAGCGCTCGCCGTTGAACTTCATCATCTGCATCTGCTTGTTGATGCGATAGTCGTTCGGTCCGGTCGTGATCGACATGCCCGGCAGCGCCAGAGAAGGTACGAACTTCTTCAGGCTGGTCACCTGCTTCATCAGGTTCTCGCGGGTGAGGTCGTCGCCGCACTGCTTGAGCACCTGGATCAGGAGCTCGGCGGTCGAGTAGCCGTAGGTGTTGACGGTGTTGAGCTTGTCGCCCTCCGGGTAATATTTGTCCATGAAGGCGAAATAGGCCTTCACGCCGGGATCGTCCTTCCACTGCGGGTCGGCGGGGTCCTTGCCGTAATTGGTCGAGATGATGCCCTTGGAGATGTCGAGTCCGGCCGGCTTCAACGTCGCCGACACCGGGCTCGCATTGATGTCGAGGATGTGCACCGGGTGCCAGTCGAGGTCCGCGACCTTGCGGATCGCCTGCGCGGCGAATTTCGGCGTCGATGCGTCGTAGAGCAGGTCGACGCTGGCGGCCTTCAGCTTGACGATCTGGGAATCCACCGTCGGATCGGTCAGCTCATAGGAGACTTCGGCAACGATCATGCTGGCGGCCTTGTCGCCGAGCCCGCTCTTCAGGCCGGCGATGTAGTCGCGGCCGAGATCGTCGTTCTGGTAGAAGATGCCGATCTTGGCGTTGGGGTGGTTGGCCAGGATGTATTTGGCGTAGATGCGCCCTTCGGACTGGTAGTTCGGGTTGAACGCGATCGTCCACGGCGCGTTCTGCGGATCGGAGAAGCGCGACGCCCCGGTCGAGGCGAGCAGTTGCGGCACCTTCCTGGCATTGAGATATTTCTGCACGGCGGCGTTCGACGGCGTGCCGATGATCTGGAAGGTGAACAGCACCTCGTCGCCCTCGACGAGCTTGCGCACCTGCTCCACCGCCTTCGGCGGCGAATAGGCGTCGTCATACTGGATCAGGTTCAGCTTGCGGCCGTTGATGCCGCCCTGATCGTTGATCATCTTCATATAGGCCGCCTGGGTCTTGCCGATGCCGGCATAGGCGGATGCGGGGCCCGAGAACGGCACGGTCTGGCCGATCTTGATCTCGGTGTCGGTGGCGCCGATGTCGTATTTCTTCTGTGCGGCGGCCGATGTAACCGACAACGCGATGGCAAGCGCTGTCGCAGCGAGCAATTGCACGCTCCTCATGTCCGTGACCTCCCATGTTGCCGGTGATCTTGTCCGCGAGACTCAAGCCGGCGGATGTCACCGTTGTCGGGGATGATGGAGGAACGCTATGGCCATTGCAAGACGATGCCCTGGCGCGCAGTGTCGCGTCAGACCAGCCACAGCAGGATCAGCGCCAGCGCCGCGGGCGCCGCCTGCACATAGAGGATGCGCCGGCTCACGGTGGCGGCGCCATAGGCGCCGGCGACGATCACGCAGAGCAGGAAGAATGTCTTGATCTGGAATGCGAAGGCGGGATTGCCGTGCACCAGGCCCCAGATCAGCCCGGCGGCGAGGAAGCCGTTATAGAGCCCCTGATTGGCGGCGAGCACGGCCGAGTCGGTTGCCTTCTCGAGCGAGTTGCGAAAGGTCTTCAGGCCGAGCGGCCTGGTCCACAGGAACATCTCGAGCACGAGGAAATAGAGGTGCAGCGCGGCCACCACCGCGATCAGAAAATTGGCAAGCACAAGCATATTCGGCCCCCCCCAGAGATCTTGTTTGAGGCGTTTTCTTCACGCGAACCGGCGTCCACTTCGCTCGAAAACGCTCCCACCGGAATTCGGGTGGACGCTACCACGCGGGCAGTGAATTGTATCCCGACCGATCCGTTCGTCCCTGGACGTTACAATGGCCGACCGCAAGACCGCGCAGACCTTCAACCTCGACCGCCTCAAGACCCCGATCGGCACTGCGCTGCTGGTGACCGATGATGACGGCGTGCTGCGCGCGCTCGACTGGGACGACTACGAGGGGCGGATGCTCGATCTGCTGCGGCTGCATTATGGCGTGGTGACCTTGCGGGACGGCCGTGCGCCGGCGGCGATGCGCAAGGCGCTCGGCGATTATTTCAATGGCGATCTCGGTCGGCTCGCGGATGTCGAATGGCGCGTCGCCGGCACGCCGTTCCAGCAGAAGGTCTGGCACGCGCTGCCGAAGATCCCGCCGGGCACCACCATGAGTTACGGCGCGCTGGCTGTGAGGCTGAAAATGCCGAACGCGATGCGGGCGGTCGGCCACGCCAACGGCTCCAACCCGATCAGCGTCGTCGTGCCCTGCCACCGTCTGATCGGCGCCAACGGCTCGCTGGTCAAATACGGCGGCGGGCTGGAGAGGAAGCGCTGGTTGCTAAGGCATGAGGGGGTGGCGGTTCGCTGAGCAAACTCAGCTGTCATTCCGGGGCTCGCGAAGCGAGAGCCCGGAATCCATTCCACGGCATGACGTGCGGCCCGATGGATTCCGGGCTCAGCCCTGCGGGCTGCCCCGGAATGACGGATAATCAAGCCGCCGGCTTCGCGGCCTGCTCCTCGCTCGACAACAGATGCAGCAGCGAGCTCTTGATCGCCGATTGGCGGGTCGGCGCCGTGATCTGGGCGCCGAGCAAATCGGTGACGTAGAACACGTCGCGGGCGCGTTCGCCGAAGGTCGCGACGTGGGCGGAGGCGATGTTGAGGTTGAGCTTCGAGATCGCTGTCGTGAGCTGGTAGAGAAGGCCGGGCCGGTCGAGGCCGGAGACCTCGATCACAGTGTAGCGGTCGGACCACTGGTTATTGATGGTCACCTCGGGCTCGACGATGAACGGCCGCGCCTTGCTGCGCACCGCGCGCTTGGCCACCGCCTCGGGCAGCCTGAGCTTGCCTTCCAGCACCTGCTCGATCATCTCGCCGATCCGGGTCGCACGGCGGCCCTCGTCATCGTCGCGGTCGTATTCGCGCGAGATCGAGACGGTGTCGAGCGCGCGGCCGTCGGTCGTGGTGTAGATCTGGGCGTCGACGATGTTGGCGCCGGCCGAGGCGCAGGCGCCCGCGATGATCGACAGCAGCCAGGGATGGTCGGTCGCCAGGATCGTGAGCTCGGTGACGGCGCGGATCTCGTCGAAGCCGACATTGATCGCCAGCTTGTGGCCGGCCTGCTCGCTGGCGCGGATGAAGCGCGCCTGGCGGATCTTGCGCGGCAGCTCGACCTTGAGCCAGTAGGCCGGGTAATGCCGGCCGATATAGGCGTTGAGCTCGACCTCCGGCCATTCGGTGAAGGCGCGGCGGAATTCGGCCTGCGCCACCGCGATGCGCTGGGCGCGATTCACTTCCGAGAAGCCGCCGGTCAGGACCGGCTCGGTCTCGTAGTACAGCGTGCGCAAGAGCTGCGCCTTCCAGCCGTTCCACACGCCGGGGCCGACGCCGCGGATATCGGCGGTGGTCAGGATCGTCAGCAGCTTCATCTGCTCGACCGACTGCACCACGGCGGCGAAGTTCTCGATGGTCTTGCGGTCCGACAGATCGCGCGACTGCGCCACCGTCGACATCGTCAGATGTTCCTCGATCAGCCACGCCACCAGCTCGGTGTCGGCGGCGGAGAAGCCGAGCCGCGGGCACAGCCGCCGCGCCACCTTGGCGCCGGCGATCGAGTGATCCTCGGGGCGGCCCTTGGCGATGTCGTGCAACAGCGTCGCGATATAGATCACCGGGCGATGCTCGGGGCGGATCTTGCGGAACAGGTCGCTGGCGACCGTGAACTCCTCGTTGCCGCCGCGCTCGATGTCCTGCAGGAAGCCGATGCAGCGGAGCAGGTGCTCGTCCACCGTATAGTGGTGGTACATGTTGAACTGCATCATCGACACGATCTTCCCGAAGGCGCGGATGAAGTGGCCGAGCACGCCGGTCTCGTTCATCCGCCGCAGCACGACTTCCGCATTGTCGGAGGTCAGGATCTCCATGAACAGGCGATTGGCCTCGTCGTTCTCGCGCAGCTGGGTGTTGATCAGCTTCAGCGAGCGCGTCACCGTGCGCATCGCGTCGGGATGGAAGGCGAGGTTGTTCTGTTGCGCGAGGCGGAAGATCCGGATCAGATTGACCGGATCGTGCTTGAACACGTCGGGCGCGGCGAGGTTGATGCGGTTGTTGTCGACGATGAAGTCGTCGCTGCCGTTGACCCGCCGCCGCTTGGTGCCGGGCCGCAGCCGCGCGACCATCCGGCTCAGCACCGGCGCCGGCTTGTTGTGCTCTTCCTCGAGCCTGGCACACAGGATCGCGGTGAGGTCGCCGACGTCCTTTGCGATCAGGAAGTAGTGTTTCATGAAGCGCTCGACATCCTGCATGCCGGGATGCGAGGTGTAGCCGAGCCGGACCGCGATCTCGCGCTGCATGTCGAACGACAGCCGCTCCTCGGCGCGCCCGGCGAAGAAGTGCAGGTTGCAGCGCACCGACCACAGGAAGTCGGCGCAGCGGCGGAAGGTGCGGTACTCCTGCGCGTCGAACACGCCGCGTTCCAAGAGCTCGTCGGTCTCGCGCACGCGGTAGACGTACTTGGCGATCCAGAACAGCGTATGCAGGTCGCGCAGCCCGCCCTTGCCGTCCTTGACGTTGGGCTCGACCAGATAGCGCGACTGGCCGGCGCGGCGATGCCGCTCTTCGCGCTCGGCGAGCTTGGCGGTGACGAATTCTGCGGCGGTGCCCTGCACCACTTCCTTGTCGAAGCGCTCGACCAGCTCGTCATACAGCGGCTGGTCGCCGGTCAGGAACCGGGTTTCCAGGATCGCGGTGCGGATCGTCATGTCGCCGCGCGCCTGGCGGATCGATTCATCGACCGAGCGGGTGGCGTGGCCGACCTTCAGCCCCATGTCCCAGAGGCAATAGAGAATCGCTTCGGCGACCTGCTCGCCCCAGGCGGTCTGCTTGTAGGGCAGGATGAACAGCAGATCGATGTCGGATTCCGGCGCCATCAGCCCGCGGCCGTAGCCACCGGTCGCGACCACGGCCATGCGTTCGGCGCCCGAGGGGATCGGCGAGTGATAGAGATGCCGGGTCGCCGCCGCATAGAGGATGCGGATGATCTCGTCCTGCACGAAGCACAGCCGTTCGGCGCAACGGCGGCCGTGACGGTCCTTCAGCAGCAGCGCCTGCGCCGTGGCGCGCGCCGCGATCAGCTCGGCCTTGAGGAGTTGCGCCATCGCGGCGCGGAACTGGTCCTCGCGGCCGGCATGCTGCTCGGCCAGCGCATTGACCGCCGCGGTGATCCGCGCAGTCTCGAAACGATCATCCGCTTCAGCGCGGCCGTCGGCTACGATGCTGTCCATACGTCCATCCGATATCGGACGAAGCTGTTGCTGTCACTGACCAAAGTATGACGACAGCAGCTCCATGCTTTCCTGGCGGCGCCGTGAGCAAGATCGTTCTCGCGGCGTCTCGTAAAGGGTAGAGATTTTCTCGTTGACCGCAAGGCTAACTCATTGAATTAAAAGATTGTTTCTTAATCTGATCGAGGAGATCGACGAATGCACAAATTTTCCCGGCGCGGCTTCGCGGCGCTGCTCGCGGTCTCGGCACTTTTGCCCGGCGCGGCGCTCGCCGCCGATGCGCTGAAGGAAATCCGGATCGACTGGGCGACCTACAATCCGGTGTCGATGGTCCTGAAGCAAAAGGGCCTGCTGGAGAAGGAGTTCGCCAAGGACGGCATCGGCATCGTCTGGGTGCAGTCGGCCGGCTCCAACAAGGCGCTCGAATTCCTCAATGCCGGCTCGATCGATTTCGGCTCGACCGCGGGCTCGGCCGCTTTGGTCGCCCGGATCAACGGCAACCCGATCAAGTCGGTCTACGTCTATTCGCGTCCCGAATGGACCGCGCTGGTCACCACCAAGGACTCCAAGATCGCCTCGGTTGCCGATCTCAAGGGCAAGCGCGTCGCGGTGACCCGCGGCACCGATCCGCACATCTTCCTGGTTCGCGCGCTGCTCGGCGCAGGCCTGACCGAAAAGGACATCACGACGGTGCTGCTGCAGCACGCCGACGGCAAGACCGCGCTGATCCGCGGCGATGTCGACGCCTGGGCCGGGCTCGATCCGATGATGGCGCAGGCCGAGGTCGAGGAGGGTGCCAAGCTGTTCTACCGCAAGGCCGACGCCAACACCTGGGGCATCCTCAATGTCCGCGAGGAGTTCCTGAAGGCGCACCCGGACATCGTCCGTCGCGTGCTCGCAACCTATGAGGAGGCGCGGAAATATTCGCTGGCGAACTATGACGAGCTGAAGAAGACGTTCATCGCGGTAACGAAACTGCCGGACGCCGTGGTCGACAAGCAGCTGAAGGAGCGCACCGAGCTGACCCACAGCCGGATAGGCGCGCCGCAGCGCGAGTCGATTTTGGCCGCCGGCCTCGCCTTGCAGCAGGCGGGCGTGATCGATGCCAAGACCGACGTGAAGGCGGCGCTGGACGCGTTGATCGACGATCAAGTCCCGCTGCCGACGAACTGACCGCTGCACCCTCTCCCCTTGTGGGAGAGGTCGCTTCGCGCAGCGAAGCGGGGTGAGGGGTTCTCACCACACGGCACGCTCGCGCAAGCTGAAACAACCCCTCATCCGTCGCAAACTTCGTTTGCGCCACCTTCTCCCACAAGGGGAGAAGGGAAGCGGGCGCCGCGACTTGTGTTTCGATCCCCACCTTGCAATCCCTCGCGAAGAATAGTTCTTGCTATGGCCATGAGCGTTGACCTGCCCGCGCTGGAACAGACGGCCGCGCCGCGTGCGGCGCCGGCGCGCTGGTCGCGTTTTGCGCGGCCGGCGCTCGGGCTTCTGGTGCCGGTGGTGTGTGCGCTCGGCTGGGAACTGGTGGTTTATCTCGGCTATTCCAACGGCCGCCTGGTGCCGCCGCCGTCAAAGGTGTTCCAGACCATCGTCGAACTCGCCAGGAGCGGCGAGCTGTCGCGGCATATCCTCGCGACCTTGTGGCGCGTCGGTGCGGGCTTTGCGCTCGGCGTCGTCGCCGGCACCATCATGGGCGCGATCTCCGGCTATTGGGATTTCGCCAAGCGGCTGCTTGATCCGACCGTGCAGGCCTTGCGTGCGATCCCTTCGCTCGCCTGGGTGCCGCTGTTCGTGCTCTGGCTCGGCATCTTCGAGACCTCGAAGGTCGCACTGATCGCGGTCGGGGTGTTCTTTCCGATCTATCTCGGCGTGATGGGCGCGATCCTGTCGGTCGATCGCAAGATCGTCGAGGTCGGCCGCGTGTTCCGGCTGTCCGGGCCGGCCATGATCCGCCGCATCCTGTTGCCGGCGGTGCTGCCGGCCTATGTGGTGGCGCTGCGGGTCGGGCTTGGCCTGGGATGGATGTTCGTGGTCGCGGCCGAATTGATCGGCGCCTCCGAGGGCCTCGGCTATCTCCTGCTGGACGGCCAGCAGCTCGGCAAGCCGGCGCAGATCCTCGCTGCGATCGTGATCTTCGCGATCCTCGGCAAGCTCACCGACTGGCTGATCGAGGTCGCCGCCGCGCCGCTGCTGCGCTGGCAGGATGCGTTCGGCGCGCGGGGAGGGCAGTGATGCTCGCACTCAAGGACGTCGGCAAGACCTATCCGAACGGCGTCCACGCGCTGGAACGCTTCTCGGCGGAGATTGCGCCCGGCGAGATCATCGCCATTATCGGCGGTTCCGGTTGCGGTAAGTCGACCTTGCTACGCGCCATCGCCGGCCTCGATCGCGCCAGCACCGGCAGCGTGACACTCGACAATGCGGTGATCACGTCGCCGCACGCCAAGATCGGCATCATCTTCCAGGAGCCGCGACTGCTGCCCTGGCTCAGCGTCGCCGACAATATCGGCTTCGGTCTCGCCGATCTGCCGGCGGAGGCAAGGCGCGCGCGGGTTGCATCCGCGCTGGCCCGCGTCGGTCTCGCCGATAAGGCGTCGGCCTGGCCGCGCGAGCTCTCTGGCGGGCAGGCGCAGCGGGTGGCGATCGCCCGCGCGCTGGTGCCGCAGCCCGAAGTGCTGCTGCTCGACGAGCCGTTCTCGGCGCTCGATGCCTTCACCCGGCGCGATCTGCAGGACCACCTGCTCGATCTCTGGGCCGACACAAGGCCGACCCTGATCCTGGTCACCCACGATGTCGACGAGGCTGTGGTGCTGGCCGACCGTGTGCTGGTGATGCGGCCGCGGCCGGGCCGGCTGTTCGAGCAGATCACCATCAATCTAGCGCGGCCACGCGACCGCAAATCGGAACTGTTCGACAGCTTCAAACGCCGCGTGCTGACCGCGCTCGACCGCTCGCTAGACCGTTCGGTGCGTGACGTCACGGACAAATCCAGCGCCGGCGAGGCGATGTGGTGGTGACATCGGCGCCATAAGGCCTTACATCCGAAGGCTAAGAAGAATAGCCGGGAGCAGACCCATGGACTCCGCCGAACTCCGCGCAATGCAGGCTCCGATCAAGGAGCGCTACAAGACCGACCCCCAGGCCGCCGTGATCACGTTGAAGGCCAAGGGCACGATCGACAGCGAAAGCCTGTCCTGCAAGGTCGAAACCGGCCGCGCGCTTGCGGTCGCCGGCCTGCATCCCGCGACCGGCGGCTCCGGGCTTGAGCTCTGCTCCGGCGACATGCTGCTGGAAGCGCTGGTCGCCTGCGCCGGCGTCACGCTGAAATCGGTCGCGACCGCGGTCGAGGTGCCGCTCAGGGTCGGCAACGTGTTCGCCGAGGGCGATCTCGATTTCCGCGGCACGCTCGGCGTCGACAAGGAGGCCCCGGTCGGCTTCCGCGAGATCCGTCTCCGCTTCGACGTCGGCACCGACGCGCCGCAGGACAAGCTCGATCTGCTGCTGAAACTCACCGAGCGCTATTGCGTGGTCTATCAGACCATCAAGAACGGCCCGAAGGTGTCGGTGTCGATGGTGAGGGTGTAGCCGCCTTTCACCGATGTCGTCCCGGCCTAGTGCGCAATTGCGCACGGGAGCCGGGACCCATACGCCGTGTCCCATCGTTGAAATTCGGCTGCTCGACGGCTTTCGTTCCCCGCTAGCGGTCGTGGTTATGGGTCCCGGGTCGCGCTTCGCTTGCCCGGGACGACGGAAAAATGTCCCCCGAACTCCACTTCATCCTGCTCCTCGTTCTGCGCATGGCGGTTGCGGCCGCGTTCGTGGTCAGTGCATCCATCATCACGGAGCGGTCGGGGCCGGTGATCGGCGCGCTGATCGCCACTTTGCCGATCTCGGCCGGGCCGTCCTACACCTTCCTCGCGCTCGACCATGACGCTGCTTTCATCGCCGAGGGCGCGCTGTCGAGCCTGCCGGTCAATGCGGCGACGATCTTCATGGGCCTCACTTACGCCGTGCTGGCGCAGCGCTTCAGCATGTGGATCAGCGCGGGAAGTGCGATCGCGTTGTGGCTGGTGCTCGGCACCATCATCCGCCAGTTCGCCTGGACGCTGGCCGGCGGGTTGATCCTCAACGCCATTGCGTTTGCGATCTGCATTCCGCTGCTCAGGCCCTACCGCCACGTCGCCAGGATGCCGCTGATCGCGCGGCGCTGGTACGACATTCCCTTGCGCGCCGCGCTGGTCGCGAGCCTGGTCGGCACCGTGGTCACCGCGTCGACCTGGGTCGGCCCGCGCGTCACCGGCGTGATCGCGCTGTTTCCGATCGTGTTCTCCTCGATGATGCTGATCCTGCATCCGCGGATCGGCGGTCCCGCCACCGCCGCCGTGCTCGCCAACAGCGCCTGGGGCCTGCTCGGCTTCGGCCTCGGCATCGCCGTGCTGAATGTCGCGGTGCTGCAATTCGGCTCGGCCGTAGGCCTCTGCTGCGCGCTTGCCACCTGCATCGCGTGGAATCTGGTGTTGTGGCGGATCGGGCGGAGGAAGCAGGCGCAGAAGGCGTAGGATGGTTAGAGCGAAGCGAAACCCATCATGCCTCCGCGCGTAGGAAAGTTGATGGGTTTCGCTTCGCTCTACCCATCCTACGCGGCTACCCCTTCGGCAGCTTCGCCCGCAACGCATACAGCGCATCCAGCGCCTCGCGCGGCGACATTTCGTCGGGGTGCAGCGCCTTCACGGCTTCCACCAGCAGATCGGCATCACTCGGCGGCTTGTCTTCGGCGGCGGCCCGGGAGGGGACGGCGAACAACGGCAGGTCGTCGGCCAGCGCACGTGCGGTCTGGCCGCGGTCCTGGGCCTCGAGCTTGGCCAGCACAGATTTGGCGCGGGTGATCACGGCGGGCGGCAGACCGGCGAGTTTCGCGACCTGGATGCCGTAGGAGCGGTCGGCGGAGCCCGGCAACACCTCGTGCAGGAACACGACGTCGCCCTGCCATTCCTTGACGCGCACCGTGGCGTTGAACATCCGCGGCAGCCTGGCCGAGAGCGCGGTGAGCTCATGATAGTGGGTGGCAAACAGCGTGCGGCAGCGGTTGCTCTCATGCAGATGCTCGATCGCGGCCCAGGCGATCGACAGGCCGTCGAAGGTCGCGGTACCGCGGCCGATCTCGTCGAGGATGACAAGCGACCGCTCGCCGGCCTGGTTGAGGATCACCGCGGTCTCGACCATCTCGACCATGAAGGTCGAGCGGCCCCGCGCCAGGTCGTCGGCGGCGCCGACGCGCGAGAACAGCCGGTCGACGATGCCGAGCCGCGCGCGCGATGCCGGTACATAGCTGCCAATCTGAGCAAGCAGCGCGATCAGCGCGTTCTGGCGCAGGAAGGTCGATTTACCGGCCATGTTCGGACCGGTGATCAGCCAGAGCTGGCCCGACTTCTGCGTAGGCGCCGGGGACAGATCGCAGGCATTGGCGATGAACGGCTGGCCGTCGCGCTTCAACGCCTGCTCGACGACCGGATGCCGGCCACCCTCGATCGCAAAGCCGAGCGAGCCGTCGACGTCGGGCCGCACATAATTGTCGTCGATCGCGAGTTTCGCCAGCGAGGTCGCGACGTCGAGCATCGCGAAAGCATGCGCGGCGTCGCGCAGATCGTCGCTGGCGGCGAGCGCCATCGCGCTGAGCCGCTCGAAGATCTCGAGCTCGAGATTGAGCGCGCGTTCGCCGGCATTGGCGATCTTGGCCTCGGTCTCGCCGAGCTCTGATGTGGTGAAGCGGACTTGTCCCGCCAGCGTCTGGCGATGGATGAAGGTCGCATTCAGCGGCGGCGCGAACAGCTTGTCGCCGTGCTGTGCGGTGACCTCGACGAAATAGCCGAGCACGTTGTTGTGCCGGATCTTCAGCGTCTTGATGCCGGTGTCCTCGGCATAGCGCGCCTGCATCGCGGCGACGACGAGGCGCGAGGCGTCGCGCAAACTGCGGCTTTCGTCGAGCGCGGCCTCATAGCCCTCGCGGACGAAGCCGCCGTCGCGCTTGATCAGCGGCAATTGCTCCGACAGTGCGCGGGAGAATTCCTGCGCCAGGTCACGCGAGGGGCGCTGCAAGGCCGCCATCACGGTCGAAACTTCGGCCGGCGGATCGGCCAGCTGCGCCAACAGATCCAGCGCCTGGTCCGCGGCGAGAATGCCGTCGCGCAGGCTCGCCAGGTCGCGCGGGCCGCCGCGGCCGACCGAGAGCCGCGCCAGAGCGCGCGACATGTCGGGTGCCGCGCGCAGCACGGTTCTGACGTCCTCGCGTGCGGCCGAATCCGCGACGAAAGCCGAGACCGCGTCGAGCCGTCGCGCGATCACGGCAACATCGGTGAGCGGCGCGGCGAGGCGCTGTGCCAACAGGCGGGAGCCGGCCGCGGTCACCGTGCAGTCGATCGCATCCAGCAGCGAGCCGCGGCGCTCGCCGGCCAGCGTCCGCGTCAGTTCGAGATTGGCGCGGGTTGCCGGATCGATCGCCATCGTGGTGCCGGCGGCCTCGCGCGCCGGCGGCGACAGCGGCGGACGCTTCCCCACTTGCGTGCGGTCGATATAGGTGACGGCGGCGGCCGCAGCCGTCGCCTCCAGCCGCGACATCGCCGACAGGCCATCCATGGTCGCGACCGCGAAATAGTCGCACAGCCGCCGCTCGGCGGTGGCGCTGTCGAACACGTCGCGGGTCAGCGGCGTCACCGACGGCAGCTCGCGCAAGGTCGGCGCCAGCTCGTGGTCGCTATAGAGCGCGTCGGTGACGATCGCCTCGTTCGGATTGATGCGCGCCAAGGTCGCGGCAAGCTCCGCGGTCGCGCACTCCGTCACCATGAATTCGGAGGTTGAGATATCGATCCAGGCGAGCCCGAGCCGGTCGGCGCCGGCCGAGCCGCGGGCGCGTGCGATCGCGATCAGGTAATTGTTGGTGCGGGCGTCGAGCAGCGTGTCCTCGGTCAGCGTGCCCGGCGTCACCAGCCGCACCACGCCGCGGCGGACCACGCTCTTGTTGCCGCGGGCTTTCGCCTCCGCGGGATTTTCCGTCTGCTCGCAGACCGCGACACGATGTCCGGCGCCGATCAGGCGGTGCAGATAGTCCTCAGAGCGCTCGACCGGCACGCCGCACATCGGGATGTCCATGCCCTGATGCTTGCCGCGCTTGGTCAGCACGATGCCGAGCGTCTTCGAGGCGATCTCGGCGTCCTCGAAGAACAGCTCGTAGAAATCGCCCATCCGGTAGAACAGCAGCAGGCCGGGATGTGCGGCCTTGATCTCCAGATACTGTTCCATCATCGGCGTGACGCGCGACGGCGCCTCGGCGGGAGTAGCTTCGGGCGGAACGGGGATAGGCTGCTGAATGGTCATTAGGGGGCGGAAACTACAAAATTTCGCCGGGCGGTCCTATCCGCGAGAGGAGGGTTTTCCACCCTGTTCACGGTGCCTTTATGACGGCCCTCACGGTAATGCGTGCGGGGCGCGCAGCCGCGTCAATTGACCTGCCGCGGGCGCGCTCCTAAAACCCATCTCAAGTTCCAGCCGACCCAGCGCCTAAGTCGCGGCATTCAGGGAGAGATTCAATGCGTGATGTGTTCATTTGCGATGCCGTCCGGACTCCGATCGGCCGTTTCGGCGGTTCGCTCGCCAAGGTGCGCGCCGACGATCTCGCCGCGGCCCCGATCAAGGCGCTGATGGCCAAGCACCCGACGCTCAACTGGAACGAGGTCGACGAGGTCTATTTCGGCTGCGCCAACCAGGCCGGCGAGGACAACCGCAACGTCGCGCGCATGGCGCTTCTGCTTGCCGGCATGCCGGAGTCGGTTCCCGGCCAGACCCTGAACCGGCTCTGCGCCTCCGGCCTCGATGCGGTCGGCGCCGCTGGCCGCGCCATCCGCGCCGGCGAGATCGATTTCGCGATCGCAGGCGGCGTCGAATCGATGACGCGCGCACCGTTCGTGATGGGCAAGGCTTCGGAAGCGTTCTCGCGCTCGTCCGAGATCTACGACACCACGATCGGCTGGCGCTTCATCAATCCCTTGATGAAGGCGCAGTACGGCGTCGATGCGATGCCGGAAACCGGCGAGAACGTCGCCGAGGAATTCCAGGTCTCGCGCGCCGATCAGGATGCGATGGCGATCCGCTCGCAGCAGCGCGCCGGCGCGGCGATCGCGTCGGGCTATTTCGCCGAGGAGATCATCCCGGTCCAGGTGCCCGGCGGCAAGGCCGGTCCGATCACCGTCGACAAGGACGAGCATCCGCGCCCCGAGACCACGCTCGAAGGTCTCGCCAAGCTGAAGCCGATCGTGCGCAATCCGGGCACGGTGACCGCGGGCAACGCATCGGGCGTCAACGACGGCGCCGCCGCGATGATCCTCGCGTCCGAAGTCGCCGTGAAACGGCACGGCCTCACCCCGCGTGCGAAAATCCTCGGCCTTGCGTCGGCCGCGGTGCCGCCGCGCATCATGGGCATCGGCCCGGTGCCGGCGACCAGGAAGCTGGTCGAGCGGCTCGGCATCAAGGTGTCGGACTTCGACCTGATCGAGCTCAACGAGGCCTTCGCCTCGCAGGGCATCGCCTGCCTGCGCCAGCTCGGCGTCAAGGAAGACGCTGATTTCGTCAATCCGCATGGCGGCGCGATCGCGCTCGGCCATCCGCTCGGCATGAGCGGCGCGCGGCTGGTGTTGACCGCCGTGCACGGCATGGAGAAGCGGGGCGGGAAGCTTGCCTTGGCAACTATGTGCGTCGGGGTCGGCCAGGGCGTCGCGGTCGCGATCGAAAAGCTGAATTGATCCAATGGCTTGGAAAGGCTGAAAACAGCCCTTCCACAATTTGGTTATGCATTATAATGATCTGAAGTGAGCCCGCCGGGCGCGTGGGCCGCGGAGGAATTCGCCATGACCCTGTTGTATCCGCTGCAATCGCTTGCGGCTCATCCGGCGCGGCTGTCGCCGGCCTATCGCTCCACTGTCAAGCGCTCGCCGCAGAAGCCGCTGATCCCGATGCGGCATACGCTCTCGGAATTGACCGGGCCGGTCTACGGTCATGAGACGGTGCGCGCGAACGACAATGATCTCACTATCCAGGCCAAGGGCGAGCCGCTCGGCGAGCGCATCATCGTGCACGGCCACGTGCTCGACGAGGACGGCCGCGGCGTGCCGAACACGCTGGTCGAGCTGTGGCAGGCCAATGCCTGCGGCCGCTACATCCATGTCGTCGACCAGCATCCGGCGCCGCTCGACCCGAACTTCACCGGCGCGGGCCGGACGCAGAGCGACGACAAGGGCTACTACAAGTTCATTACCATCAAGCCGGGCGCCTATCCGTGGGGCAACCACCACAATGCGTGGCGGCCGGCGCATATCCACTTCTCGGTGTTCGGACATTCCTTCATCTCGCGTCTGGTGACGCAGATGTATTTCCCCGGCGATCCCTTGTTTCCGTTCGACCCGATCTTCAACTCGGTGACCGATGAGAAGGCGCGGGCGCGGATGATCTCGTCGTTCGATCTCGACAACACCAAGCCGGAATGGGCGCTGTGCTATCGCTTCGATATCGTGCTGCGCGGGCGCAACGCCACGCCGATGGAGACCAAGTAAGTGTCGAACCAGCGTCCTGATGGAATCACGCCCTCGCAGACCGTCGGCCCCTATTTCAAATACGGCCTGACGCCGAACGGGGAATACGAGTGGAACGACGCCTTCAGCAACAATCTGCTGACGCCTGATACATCCGGCGAGCGCATCCGTGTCGAGGGCAAGGTCTATGACGGCGACGGCGCCGTGATCCCCGATTGCATGTTGGAGATCTGGCAGGCCGATAGCCAAGGCCGCTTCTCCGATCCGCAGGACACGCGCGCGCTGCCGAATTCCTCGTTCAAGGGCTTCGGCCGCGTCGGCACCGACAAGGGCGGCGGCTTTGCCTTCGACACCATCAAGCCGGGCGTGGTGCCGGATGCCGACGGCAAGCCGCAGGCGCCGCACATCGTGCTCGCGGTATTCGCGCGCGGCATGCTGCTGCATCTCTACACGCGGATCTATTTCGACGGCGAGGCGGCCAACGCTAGCGATTCCGTGCTGGCGTTGGTGCCGGCCGATCGCCGCGCCACCCTGATCGCGAAGAAGACGGGCGGCAACGTCTATACGTTCGACGTCCATCTCCAGGGCGACAACGAGACGGTGTTCTTCGACGTTTAGCCGCCGCGTAAATCCAGCATTGAAATGACGACCGAAATCCGCCGCGCGCCTCCGCCGCGGCGGATTTCGCTTGACTATGCGTGATCATTTATATAACAAGTAAGTTATATAACTAATCTGAGATCGATCATGGCCAACCTCGATGCCGCCTTCTCCGCGCTCGCCGACCCGACCCGCCGGGCGATTCTGGCGCGTCTCGCTTTGGGCGAAGCGACCGTCATGGAACTGGTCGAGCCGTTCGAGCTGACCCAGCCCGCGATCTCCCGCCACCTCAAGGTGCTCGAGGGCGCCGGCCTGATCGTGCGGCGGGCCGAAGGCACCAAGCGGCCGTGCCGGCTGGCGCCATCAGCGGTTGCCGAGATCGATCAATGGCTCGGCATGCTGCGCCGCGCGCTGGAAACCAATTACGACCGGCTGGACGGAGTGCTGGCCGCCATGAAGCCCGAGACGTGAAAGGTGCCCTATGAGCAAGTTGACGCTGAAGACCGAAGGCGACCGCCATATCGTCGTGACCCGGCGCTTCGTCGCGCCGCCCGAGGCGGTGTATCGCGCGCATACCGAGCCGGAGCTGTTGCAGAAGTGGCTGCTCGGTCCGGAAGGCTGGACCATGCCGGTCTGCGTCAGCGAGCTCAGGCCCGGCGGCAAGATCCGCTACGAGTGGACCGACGGCAAGGGCGGCGGATTCCATCTCACCGGCGAATATCTCGAACTCGAGCCGTTCAGCCGCATCGTGCATGTCGAGCGCATGCACCTGCCGGATCCGACACCCGACAATCATGTCGAGACACGGTTTGCGCCCGACGGTGAGGGCACCGTGATGACCATGCGGATGACGCTGCCGGATGCCGAGACACGCGCGGCGATGCTCGCGACCGGCATGGAGCACGGCATGGAAGACAGCTATGCTCGGCTCGACCGCATGAGCTGAGCACTGCCGACGTGAGGGACAATGCGCGATCGTTTCCTGACCGGTCTGATCGGGTACCCGATCGCGCATTCGGCGGCGCCTGCGATGCACGAGCAGGCCGCCGCCGCGCTCGGCGTCCGTTGCCACTATCAGCTCATCGAAGTGAAGGGCGCCGGGCATGACGATCTGCGCGCGATGCTCGACGGCATCAAGCGGCTCGGCTTTGCCGGCGTCAATGTCACTTTTCCCTACAAGGAAGCGGTGATCGACCTGCTCGATGACCTCGCGCCGGATGCGCGCGCGATCGGCGCGGTCAACGCCATCGTCGCCGATGGCGCACGTCTGGTCGGGTACAACACTGATGCATCAGGTTTCGTGCGCGCGATTGCACCGCTGCTTACCACCGTACCGCGCGGCCCGATCGCGCTGATCGGTGCCGGCGGCGTCGGCAAGGCCATCGCCTTTGCGCTGGCCATCCTCGGCGTCGGCGAACTGCGCATCTTCGACAGTGATGGGGCCAAGGTCGCGCGACTGGCCGGCCAGTTGGCCGGCCGTCATGCGGCTCGTGGCGTCGCCAGCGTCGAGGCAGCGCTCGATGGCGCGACTGGCGTCGTCAATGCTACGCCGGTCGGCATGCTGCCGAGCCGCGACACGCCGGTACCGGACGCGCTACTGCATCCGTCGATGTGGGTTGCCGACGCCGTCTACACGCCGCTCTGGACACCGCTATTGTTGGCGGCCAAGGCCAAGCGTGCCAAAGTCCTGACCGGGCGCGATCTCGCGATCTACGCCGCGGCGGACGCATTCGAATTGTTCACGAGCATGATGCCTTCGACGGACGTCATGGCAAATGCGTTCGACGCCGTGATGGCTGCGCGCTACGCGCCGCCGGCCACCTGAAACGCCGCCATCCGCTTCGAGATGGCGTCAAGGAACAGCCTAACCCGTGTCGGCATCTGGCGTCCCTGCGCGAACAATGCACAGACTGGCGCGGGATCGCTGCGCCATTCCGGCAGTACCTGCACCAGGCGGCCAGACGCGAGATCGGGCGCAACGTCGACCCAGCTCTTCATGATCAGGCCGGCGCCATCGACCGCCCAGTCATGCGCGACCTCGCCGTTGTCGCAGCGCAGTCGCGACGACACCTCGATTTCGGCGGCGCGGCCGTCGCTGTGCACCAGTCGCCAACGCGCCTGCGCACCTCTGTTGTAGAGCAGGCAATCATGCTGCGTGAGATCCTCGGGCGAGGCTGGCGTGCCGTGGCGCATGACATACGCCGGTGAAGCCGCGATGATGCGGTGATTGTCGATCAGCTTGCGCATGATCAAGTCTGAGTCACGGGGCATGCCGATGCGGATCAAGACGTCGATGCGCTCGTCGATCAGCTCGACGAGGCGGTCGGTGAGCATGAGCTCGACCGACATCTTCGGATGGGCCAGCGCGAGATCGCGGCAGACCGGGCTGACATGAGCGCGGCCGAGCGCGACCGTTGCGCTGACCCGTAGCACGCCCTGCGGCTCGACGCGGCCATGCGTCAGCGAGGCCTCCGCTTCATCGACCTCGGCGAGGATGCGCTGTGCCCGGTCGAACAGCCTTTGTCCCTCCTCGGTCAGCGCGAGGTGACGCGTGCTGCGGACGATCAGGCTGGTGTCGGTACGCCTTTCCAGCGTCGCGAGCCGTTTGCTGACAACGCTGAGCGAGATGCCCATCTCGCGCCCGGCGGCGGACAGGCTGCCGGCGGCAACGATCTTGGCGAAGGTTCGGAGCTCGGTAATGTCGTCCAGCACCGATTGTTTCCAATAAGTAGATAATATCTCCAATATCAGCAGGATAATACTCAAATCGGAAAGAGGCTAGTAGGATTTCCATCAACAAGGAGATCAGCCATGACCCACGCTTCCTCCACCCATCTGAGCCGCCGCGAGACCCTCCAGGCCGTCACCGCAGCCGGAGCCCTCGCGGCCGCGGGGCTCGGTGCCACAAGCCAGCGCGCCAACGCCGCCTCCGATACCGAGACCTCGTCCAACACAGGCGGTTTCTGGCCCAACGGCGCGCGCCTTGCGGTGAGCCTGTCGCTGATGTTCGAGGGGGGCGGTCAGCCGATCTCGGGCGCAGGCGGCGTCATTCCCGATCCAATCGAGAAAGGCGTTCCCGATCTGCCAACCAACGCGTTCTTCGCCTACGGCCACTATGAGGGCATCCCGCGCCTGCTCGATCTGATGGACAAGCACGGCATCAAGCTGTCGTCCTTCATGATCGGCAAGGCAGTCGAGACCTCGCCCGAGATCGCCCGGGAGATCGTGCGTCGCGGTCATGAGGCGGCTGCCCATGGCCGGGTCTGGAGCAACTCGTATCAGCTGCCGAAGGATCAGGAAAAGCGCTTCATCGCCGACAGCGTCGAGACGATCCAGAAGATCACGGGACAAACGCCGATCGGCTGGAACGCGTATTGGATGCGCAACTCCGTGCACATCCTGGAGACGTTGCAGGATCTCGGCTTCCTCTATCACATCGACGAGCCGAGCCATGACGAATCCTTCATCGTGCCGGTGCGCGGCAAGGATTTCGTCACCGTGCCCTACACGATGCACATGAACGACATCGTCTCCTTCCCGTTCCAGGGATGGAATCCGGCCGCTTATGAGCAGGCGCTGAAGGACGAGTTCGACCAGCTGTATGAGGAGGGCGCGAAGCGCCGGCGGATGATGGTGATCAGCCTGCACGATCGTATCTCCGGCCACGCCGGCCGTGCGCGGGTGCTCGATCGCTTCCTGTCCTACGCCAAGAGCAAGGGCGACGTCTGGTTCGCACGCAAGGACGAGATCGCCCGTTATGCGCTCGCCAATCGCGCCAATACGCCGGTGATCCAGCGCGGCGCGCCCGGCGTGACCGGTCTGCCCGGACCGACGGCCTGATCGCGGGAGGCATCGATGCTCGACCACGTCACCCTGCGTACCAAGGATCTGGAAGGCACCCGTGCCTTCCTCGAAAATCTGCTGGACGTGAAGCCGGGCTATCGCCCCGGCTTCGCCTTCCCCGGCTACTGG
Organism: Bradyrhizobium sp. WCU1; assembly: GCF_053474805.1. NCBI lineage: Bacteria > Pseudomonadati > Pseudomonadota > Alphaproteobacteria > Hyphomicrobiales > Nitrobacteraceae > Bradyrhizobium > Bradyrhizobium sp. WCU1. The sequence continues at coordinate 3,107,305 of NZ_CM130280.1, read as the reverse complement.
CTTTATGCCGACGGCGAGCCGGTGGTGCATCTGGTCCCGGGTGAGGGCACCCGCAACGATCCACGCGGCGAAACCATCGACCATGTCGGCTTCCGCCTCGAAGGCTATGAGGCCTATCGTCACAAGATCGAGGCACTCGCCATTCCCTATTCCACCATGGAGCTGCCGGAGCTCGGCGAGCGCCGGTTGTTCGTCCGCACGCCGACGGGCATCCTGCTCGAACTGGTGTTTCGCGAGCGCGAGGCCGCAACGAGGAGCAAAAACAATGCGTGATGTTCTGGCCGCCACAGCGATTGCAATGGGCGTGCTGCTCGCGGCGCCAGCACGTGCGGCCGAGGTGACGATCGACGACCTCGTCGTCGCGACCGCGGTTCCAGCGGCCGAGCGCGATGCCACTGTCGCCGTCGCGAAGGCGTTCTACCAGTTCTGGAATAGCGGCGACGAGGCTGTGCTCAAGGCCGCGATATCCGATAACTTCATCGATCACACCCTGCCGGCCGGCCGCCCGCAGGGGCCACAAGGCCCGGCTTTTGCCTCGAAGAATTTTCGTTCCGCCGTGCCGGACCTCTCGGTCGAAGTGGTCAAGATGATCGTGGCCGGTGACTACGTCACCGTGCACATGCAGTTCCGCGGTCATTTCACCGGCAGCTTCGGCACGGCCAAGGGCAGCGGCCAGCCGATCGATTTCATCGCTACCGATCTGCTCAAGGTCACCGGCGGCCGTGTTACCGACAATTGGCATATCGAGGACAACCTGACCCTGCTCTCGAAGATGGGCGTCGCCAAGCTCGCGCAATGATCGGACGGCGGTGGGCGCTTTTCTGCCGCCGCATGCATCGACCGGCCACGCTGCTCGGCTATGATGGGTGCCATCCCGCGACCTCAGAGGCATCCTCAAATGACAAAAATCAAGATCGGTCTGGCTGGCTGCGGCTTCGTCTCGGAACTGCATATGTACGCTTACCGGCGCGTCTATGGCGTCGAGGTCGAGGTAAGGGCGGTGGCGGCGCGCGGCGATCACGTCAATGCGTTCGCCCGCAAGCATCAAATTTCGAATGCCTATCGCAGCTTCGCCGAGCTGGTTGCCGACCGCGAGCTCGACGTCATCGACATCTGCACGCCGCCCAATTTGCATGCCGCGATGATTGTCGAGGCGATGCAGGCCGGCAAGCACGTGATCTGCGAAAAACCGTTCAGCGGCTATTTCGGCCGTGACGGCGACAAGGCGCCGATCGGCAAACACGTGCCAAAGGCGCTGATGTACCAGCGCGTCATGGAGGAGATGGAGCAAACCCGCGCCGCAATCGAGCGAACTGGACGGCTCTTCATGTATGCCGAGGACTGGATCTACGCGCCGGCGATCACCAAGACCGCGGAGATCATCCGCGCGACGGGCGACAAGATCCTGTTCATGAAGGGCGAGGAGAGCCATTCCGGCTCGCACGCGGCGCATGCCGCGCAATGGGCGATGACCGGCGGCGGCTCGCTGATCCGGATGGGCTGCCATCCGCTATCGGCTGTGCTCTACCTCAAGCAGGTCGAGGCGAAAGCCCGCGGCGAGACCATCGATGTCGCCAGCGTCACCTGCGACGTCGGCAATGTCACAGCCTTGCTCAAGCCGGAGGAGCGCACCTACATCAAGGCCAATCCGGTCGACGTCGAGGATTGGGGCACGCTGACCGCGACCTTCTCCGACGGCACCAAGGCGACGGTGTTCTCCGGCGACATGATCATGGGCGGCGTGCGCAATTTGATCGAGACCTACACGTCAGGGGGCTCGCTGTTTGCAAACATCACGCCGAACACGCATCTGACGAGTTACCAGACCAGCGAGGAGAAGCTCGCGAACGTCTACATCACCGAGAAGGTCGATCGAAAGACCGGCTGGCAATATATCTGCCTCGAGGAGGAATGGACCCGCGGCTATTTGCAGGAGATCCAGGACTTCATGGAGTGCGTGGCGACCGGCCGGCAGCCGCTCGCCGATCTCGCACTGGCGTTCGAGACGACCAAGGTGAACTACGCCGGCTATTGGGCCGCCGACGAGGGCAGGCGGGTGACGTTCTGACCGCGCGCAGTTCTTCCCTTCTCCCCTTGTGGGAGAAGGTGGCACGCGTAGCGCGCCGGATGAGGGGTTGCCACCGCGAGCTCAATTGTCAAAGAGTTCGCGGAGAGAAACCCCTCACCCGGCTTCGATGCTCCGCATCGAAGCCACCCTCTCCCACAAGGGGAGAGGGTGCACCGCCGCTGCCGCCGCAGTTCTCCAAGCACTACGCCCCGTACACCGATCCCTTCGGCAGCGGGAACACCGGGTCTTGCGTCCGGATATTGGTCGGCCACACCACGGTGATGCGCTCGCCGGCGTTCTGCATCACGACAGGGGTGGAGCGCTCGTTCTGGCCGGCCATCGGCGCGCCCGGCGGATAGAATTTCACGCCATAGCCCTGGATGGTGCCGCCCGGCGGGATGTCGACGTCGAGCGCGGCCTTGCGGATCGCCTCGGGATCGAAGCCGCCATATTTCTCCTTGGCGACCGGCAGAACATTGTTGAGCAGGATCCAGGTCTGGTTGAAGCCCATCGAGCAGTGCGGCGGCACTTCGGTGGCGCTGGTCTTCTCGCGATAGCGCGCGACCATGGTCTTGGTGAGATCGCCGACGCCCGGCGCCAGCTTGGCGGGATCGAGCAGCTGCGCCGGCACGGGATCGATGTTGCAGAAATTGTCGATGTCGGCGCCGAACGTCGCGCGCAACTTGTCGAGCTGGCTGTAGCCGGCGCCGGCGCCGAACAGCATCTTGAACTTCAGCCCGCTCTCGCGCGCCTGGCGCAGGAACAGCGTGATATCGGGGTTGTAGCCGGCATGCGAGATGATGTCGGCCTTGGCGCGTTTCAGCTTGGTCACCAGCACCGACAGGTCGGGCGCGGAGGCCGAATAGCCTTCCTTGAGCACCACCTGGAGCCCGGCTTCCTTGGCGAACATCTCGTCGGCGGCGGCGACACCGACGCCGTAGGGGCCGTCTTCATGGATCAGCGCGACCTTGACGTCCTTCGGCTCCATGCCGAGCCTGGCCTTGGCGTGCTCGCCGAGGAAGCCGCCGAAGGCCTGGCCGTATTGATCGGAATGGATCTGCGCGCGAAACACGTATTGCAGGTTCTTGTCCTTGAACACGGCGGTCGAGACCGCGGTCGTGATCCACAGGATGCGCTTCTGCTGCTCGACCTTGGCTGCGAGCGGCACCGCGTGCGAACTCGCGAACACGCCGTTGAGGATGTCGACCTTCTCCTGGTCGATCAGCCGGTTGGCCTCGTTGATCGCGACATCAGGCTTGCTCTGGGAATCGACATTGACCGGGGCGATCTTGTACTTGCCGCCGATGCCGCCCTTCTCGTTCACGAGATCGATCGCGATCTGGGTGCCGATCGAGGAGGCGACCGAGCCGCCGGCGGCGAACGGACCGGTGAGGTCGTAGATCACGCCGATCCGGACCGTCTCGGCCTGGGCCTGCGCGCGTGTCCAATCGAAGCTGAAAGCAGCGGCGGCAGCCGCTGAAGTCTTCAGCAGCGTCCTGCGTGAAGTCGGCATCGCGTCCTCCCCTGAATCCGCCATTTGTGTGACGGGCATTTGTTTTTTGCGGAGTATTGGGAGGGGAGGTCGGAAAGTCAACGCGATTGCGGGCGCAGTGTCTTGCGCTTTGGGAGGGGGTGAGTGTGGCTCTTTCCCTCGTCATTCCGGGGCGTGCGAAGCACGAGCCCGGAATCCATTGGGCCGCAAACCTTGCTGATGTATGGATTCCGGGGTCTCGCTTCGCGAGCCGCGGAATGACGAGGAGAAACCTACTCCATCACCGCGGCATGGTCCGGCGGCGCCGATTGCGCGCGCAGCGCGGCCTTGGTCGAGCCGATCATCAGCGCGAGCGGGATCGAGACCAGGATGAAGATCATCACCAGCTGGTAGTCGTGCGAGAACGCGATGATCTGCGACTGTGCCGCCACCATCCGGTCGGCCATCGCGCGGCCGGCATCGGTGTTGAGGTTGATCATGCCCGATACGTCGGGCATCTGCAGCGCGTGGTTGAACGGGTTGATCTGCTCGGAGAGCTTGGCGTAGATCCGCCGCCCCGCTTCAGTGAGCTGCGCGATCACGATCGAGATGCCGACCGAACTCGCGACGTTGCGCAGCAGCGTCAGCATCGAGGTGCCGTCGGTGCGCAGCTGGCCCGGCAGCGTCAGGAACGCTACCGTCGACAGCGGCACGAACACGAGGCCGAAGCCGAAGCCCTGGACGACGCTGACGATGATGATCTCGTTCGCCTGCGTCATGTCGGTCCAGCCGGTCATCTGGAACAATGATGCCGCGGTCAGCCCGAGGCCCGAGATGATCAGCGTGCGCGCCTCGATGTAACGCATCAGGCGGCCGACCAGCATCATCGCGACGAAGGTGCCGAAGCCGCGGCTCGCCAGCAGCAGGCCCGCGGTGATGATCGGGTAGCCGACCACGTTCTGCAGGTAGGGCGAGGACAGCGCCATGGTCGAATACAGCACGAGCCCCATCACCGTCATGAACACGCAGCCACCGAGGAAGTTCTTGTCCTTGAACAGCGCGAACTGGATGAACGGCCGGCTGGTGGTCAGCGAATGGGCGAAGAAATAGTAGAAGCCGATCGCCGAGACGATGAACTCGATCATGATCTCGTTGGATTCCAGCCAGCCGAGCTGCTCGCCGCGGTCGAGCGCGAGCTGCAGCGCGCCGATCGCGACCGCGAGCGCGCCGAAGCCGAACCAGTCGAAGCGCAGATTGAGGTCCTGCTTGGTCTCGTCCATGAAAATGATCAGGCCGAGCACCGTGAAGAAGCCGAACGGCAGATTGACGAAGAACACCCAGTGCCAGGAATAGGTCTCGGTCAGCCAGGCGCCGAGCGACGGTCCCATGATCGGGCCCATCATCACGCCCATGCCCCAGATCGACATCGCCTTGGCGCGCTCATGCAGCGCATAGGAGTCGAGCATCACCGCCTGCGACAGCGGCACCAGCGCCGCGCCGAACACGCCCTGCAACAGGCGGAACAGCACCATCTGGTTGATGTCCTGCGCCAGGCCGCACAGCACCGAGGCGATGGTGAAGCCGGCCGAGCAGATGATGAAGATCCGCTTGCGGCCGTAGCGGTTGGCGATCCAGCCGACCGGCGCGGTCATGATCGCGGCCGCGACGATGTAGGAGGTCAGGACCCAGTTGATCTGGTCCTGCGAGGCCGACAGCGAACCCTGCATATAGGGCAGCGCAACGTTGGCGATCGTGGTGTCGAGCGCCTGCATGATCGTCGCAGTCATCGCGCAGATCGTCACCATGTTCCGGCGCATGCCGGGCACGGCTGATGGTGACGGTGCATTCATTCAGTTCAGCCCTGTTCGCTGATTGCAGCGGGAATCCACCTCTCCCCATCGGGGAGAGGTCGCGCCGAAGGCGCGGGTGAGGGGGATCAGGTCCCACGAGAGAGCGTAACCCCTCACCCGGATTGCATCTGGCGATGCAATCCGACCTCTCCCACAAGGGGAGAGGTGGCGCGCTGGGCTTCGATCTTGCTCCATCTCAGTCCTCGTGGTCCGGGTGCGCGGCAGCCGACCGCAGTCCGAGCAGGCCCGCCAGCGTGCGGCGGTGGTTGGTGTCGATCGTCGCGTAGACGCTCATGCCGGCCTTCAGCTTCTTCACGAACGGATCGTTCTCGTCGAAATAGATCCGCACCGGCACGCGCTGCACCACCTTGACGAAATTGCCGGTGGCGTTCTGCGGCGGCAGGATCGCAAACTGCGCGCCGGTGCCGGGCGACAGCGAGCCGATCTTGCCCTTGAATTCGTGGTTCGGGAACGCGTCGACGTCGAGCGTCACCGGCTGGCCGACCGCGACATAGGTGAAATCGCTTTCCTTCGGATTGGCGTCGACCCAGGGATGATCGACGTCGATCACCGAGAACACCGGCGCGCCCGCGGTGACGAAGCGGCCGAGCTGGATCTGGTCGACCTGGGTCGCGACGCCGTCCATCGGCGCCCGCAGCACGGTGTGGTCGAGATTGCGCTGCGCGTCGTCGAGCTTGGCCTTGGCCTGGGCGTAGGGCGGGAACTTCTCGATCGGCAGCTCGACATCGCCGAGCAGCTGCGTCTTGTCCTTGGATATCTGCTGCTTGACGTATTGCGCGAGGCTCTCGGCGGTGACTTGCGCGTTGGCGGCGTTATCGAGATCGAGCTGCGAGCCGAAATTCTGCTTGGCGAGTGTCGATTTGCGATCGACGTCGCGCTTCTTCAATTCGATGCTCTGCTGGGCAAATTCCAGCATCCTGGTGTTGATCTTGATGTTGTCGACCAGGTTGTCATAGGTGGTCCTTGTCTGGTCGAGCGCCGCCTTGGCCTGGTCCACCGCGAGGCGGAACGGCACCGGATCGATCTCGAACAGCTCGTCGCCCTTCTTGACGTGCTGGCCTTCCTTGACGACGATCTTGTCGATCTTGCCGGAGATCTCCGGCGTGATCAGCACCTTCTGCGCGCCGACATAGGCGTCGTCGGTGCCGACATAGCGCCCGCCATTGAGATAGAACACGCCGCCGGCGATCACCGCAACGGTCGGCAGCACGACTAGCAGCAGCACGCGGCGATAGCGCCGCAGGCCCGCCATCAGGCGACGGTGCGGCGCGCGGCTGGCCTTGCCGGCCGGCGCAGGCTCGCCCGGATTGCCCTTCTGCTCGGGGGCCAGTTTGAGGATGGGTTCAGCCATAGCGCTGCTCTTTTCGGGAGGGCTCGCCGGCTGGGCTTTGGATGGCATTGCGAACGTTTTCCTTGATCGATTCCAATTGAGTGAGCAGGCGATGCGCGTCTGCGGGGCTGATGCCCTCGAGCGCGGTCGCGGTGAGTTCGGAGCGCAGGCCAGCGAGCTTCCCGAGCAACGGGCGCGCGGCCTTCTTCAGATAGAGGCGGTTGACGCGGCGGTCGTTCTCGTCGCTGCGGCGCTCGATCCAGCCATTGTCGCAGAGCTTGTCGATCAGCCGCGTCAATGTGATTGGCTGCATCTCCAGCAGCTCGGCGAGCTCGGTCTGCTTCAATCCCTCCTGGCGTTCCACCTTGGACAGAACGGCCCATTGCGCGCGGGTGATGCCGTAGCGCGCGGCCTCCTTGTCGGCATAGACGCGGATCAGCCGGAACAGCTCGCCCAGCGTAAACATGAACTCCGTGTCCACGGAACCGCGCATCGATCGTGCCTCCATAAGCTTGGCATATAATAAGCTTGCTTATTAATCCTGCACGTCGGGTTAACGGAGGGCTGCTCCGCATTGCACACATGGCTGCATAGCGGCGGGGTATTGGGTGGGGCCGGGCTATGGGAACGGGCGCGAAAATGCTACATATCGAGGCAATGAGCCTGGCCAAGCCGACATTTCCTGCCCCCGACCACGATCACGGCCGCTGCGCCGCGGACGCGATGGCGCATGCCGAGCAGGTCTGTGCGCGCCGTGGGCAGAAATTCACCCCGATCCGGCGTCAGGTGCTGCAGGCGCTATTGTCGAGCCATCGCCCGCTCGGCGCCTATGAGGTGATCGACGAACTGGCCAAGACAATGCCGCGGCCGGCACCGATTACCGTCTATCGGGCGCTCGACTTCCTGATGGAAAACGGTCTCGTGCATCGCATCGAGAGCCGCAACGCCTTCCTCGCCTGCGCGCACGACCATGACGAGACCTCGATGGTCGCGTTCCTGATCTGCGACCATTGCGGCTCGGTCGGCGAGATTCCGGCCGCGCCCGTCGCGCAAAGCCTGACTGCGGCGGCGCGCGCCTCGGGTTTCATCCCGAAGCTCTCGGTCGTCGAGATCGCCGGCACCTGCGCGCATTGCCAGAAGACGTGATGCGCTGATGCAATTCACGCAAACGCTGACCACGAAGGCGCTGTGCCCCCTCTCCCGCTTGCGGGGGAGGGCTGGGGTGGGGGCTCTCTCCACGAGTCGCATGGCGGAGAGAGCCCCCGCCCGCCGCTACGCGCCGACCTCGCCCGCAAGCGGGAGAGGTGAGATGACAACGAGCACCTCCTAAACAACAACACGGCAGCAAGCCGGCCTGCGAGGAAACATGTCGACCCAAGCGATCTCCGCCAGCGGCACGAGGCCCGTCAGCGTCGGGCACGGGCTGCCGCCCGGCGCCATCGCATTGATGCTGATGCTGTGCGTGAGCTGGGGCTTCAACCAGCTCGCGGTCAAGCTCGCGCTGCCCGACGTGCCGCCGATGCTGCAGGCGCTGATCCGTTCCTCGGGCGCGCTGCCGGTGATGCTGATCGTCGGCCATCTGCGCGGCGTCAAATTCTTCGAGCGCGACGGCACGCTCGTGCCCGGCATCATCGCCGGGCTGATGTTCGGCTGCGAATTCGTGCTGATCTTCACCGGCCTCGTCTTCACCTCGGCCTCGCGCGCCTCTGTCTTCCTCTACACCGCGCCGTTCTTCGTCGCGCTCGGCTCGCACCAGTTCCTCGGCGAGCGCCTCTCGACCGTGCAGTGGAGCGGGCTGGCGCTGAGCTTTGCCGGCGTCGCGCTTGCGATCGGCGTGCCGCAGCCCAATGTCGATGCCAAGGTGCTGCTCGGGGACCTGATGGTGGTCGCAGGCGGCGCGTTGTGGGCGGCGACCACGCTGGTCGCCAAGGGCACGCAGTTGCGCAAGGCCGCGCCTGAGAAGGCGCTCGGCTATCAGGTTGCAATCTCGATCCCGATCCTCGGGCTTGCCGCCTGGATCGCAGGCGAGCGCATCGAGCACGTGCCGAGCGCATTGTCGATCTCGCTGCTCGCCTATCAGGCGGTCTGGGTGGTCGGCTGCACCTTCGTGATCTGGTTTGCGATGGTGAAGACCTATTCGGCGAGCAAGCTGTCGGCCTTCACCTTCATCACCCCGCTGTTCGGCGTCGTCGCAGCCTATTTCATCATGCACGACACGCTGACCCCGGTGTTCGGCGTCGCCGCGCTGCTGGTGATCGCGGGGCTCTATCTGGTCAACAAGCCCGACCCGAAGCTGACGCCCGACCCGAACGTGCCGGCGTAACCTCTCCCGTCATTCCGGGGCTCGCGAAGCGAGAGCCCGGAATCCATTCATCCACGAACGATGCGGCCCGATGGATTCCGGGCTCGTGCTTCGCACGCCCCGGAATGACGATGAGGAAAAAGTGTCGTCCTACGATAGCTTCCCCGACATCCAAAAACACGGATGTGTGCCTCGTCAGCGCGCCCGACATTCAGTGTCGTCCTGGCGAAAGCCAGGACCCATTACCCCAAATGTCGGTTGTCGCGCGACGCTGGGGCCGCGTTCCCGTTCACAAGCAAATTCGGTGGTTATGAGTCCTGGCTTTCGCCAGGACGACGAAGGAGGAGGCACCACCCCCTCCGCTACCCCACTTCGATCGGCAGCGCCGCATCCTTCGCCCATTCGCCCATCGAGCCGTCATAGAGCGTGAGATTGTCGTAGCCGAGCCGATGCAGCTGGAAGAGGTCGATGGTCGCGGAGATGCCGCCGCCGCAATAGGCGATGACGCGCTTGTCTTTGGTGATGCCCTGCGCGGCGAAGGTTGCCTCGGCCTCTTCGAGCGGCACGAACGTCTTGTGCTTGGCGTCGATCAGCGACGCCGCCGGCACGCTGACGCTACCGGGGATGCGGCCGGGCCGGCCGTAGCGGCTCGGCTCCAGTCCCTTGTAGAATTGCGGGCCAAGCGCGTTGACGATCACGGTGTCGCTCTCGGTGGTCGCGGCGAGCACGTCGTGCTTATCGATGAATAGGCCGTCTTTCGGCCGCGCCGGAAACGTCGCTGGCGGATAGCCGCCGGCGAGCCCGGTCTCGATATCGCGTCCCTCGGCGGTCCATTTGTCGATGCCGCCGTCGAGCACCGCGGCGCCTTCGAAGCCCAGCGAACGCAGCATCCACCAGAAACGTGTCGCCCACATCGCAGTCCCGATCGAATAGAGCACGACGCGGCTGCTAGCCGAGATGCCGTGCCGGCCGAACGCCGCCTCGAGCTGCGCCGTCGGTGGCATCATGAAGCGCAGCTCGGTACGGGCATCGGAGAATTCGGCCTGCAGATCGAGGAAATTGGCGCCCGGGATGTGGCCCGCCTCGAAGGTCTGGCGGCCCGAGACGACGATATAGGGAATGTTGCTGCCGGCAGGCGCCGGCTCCAGATAGGTCGTGCAGTCGAACAGCCGCAGCTCGGGCCGGGTCAGGATCTCGGCGAGTTCCGCCGTGGTGATCAGCTCGCCATAGTCGGCCATTTTCACGTCCTCCCGATATGCCCTTAACTGGATGCTAGAGCATGACCCGAAAAAGTGGCTACCGGTTTTTCGAAAAGGTCATGCTCAAACCAAAGAAGTGCGCCGGGTCACATGAAAAGCTGTCACTTTGCCCTTTGATTCACCCCAATTCGGTCCAATATAGCCTAGGTATGCAGGACGCCGCTGCATGGCTTGCGTTTGGCCTCAATCGGCGGCATAAGCTGTTGAATTCACTCCGAAACATCACCGCTTGGCCTGCTATGCGCGAGGCCCATCGCCCCCTTGGTGAATGTCACCAAAACCTGATATTCGAGACGCCATGAACAAGCCCGAGATTTTGCCGCAAGACGACGTCGCCGGTCCCGCGCCGCGGCACCAAACCACGCAGGTCATGGTCGGCAATGTTGCCGTCGGCGGCGGTGCGCCGATCGTCGTGCAGTCGATGACCAACACCGACACCGCCGATATCGACGGCACCATCGCCCAGGTCGCCGCGCTCTCCCGCGCCGGCTCCGAGATGGTGCGCATCACCGTCGACCGCGAGGAAGCGGCAGCCGCGGTGCCGCACATCCGTGACGGCCTGCGCAAGCGCGGCATCACGACGCCCCTGATCGGTGACTTCCACTATATCGGCCACAAGCTGCTCGCCGAGTATCCGGCCTGTGCCGAGGCGCTCGACAAGTACCGCATCAATCCCGGCAATGTCGGCTTCAAGAACAAGCGCGACACCCAGTTCGCCGACATCATCGAGATCGCGAACAAGAACGACAAGCCGGTGCGCATCGGCGCCAATTGGGGCTCGCTCGACCAGGAGCTGCTCACCAAGCTGATGGACGAGAACACCGCGTCGCCGAACCCGCGCGACGCCCGCGCGGTGACGCGTGAGGCGATGGTGCAGTCGGCGCTGCTATCGGCGGCCCGCGCGCAAGAGCTCGGCATGCCGAAGAACAAGATCATCCTGTCGGCGAAGGTCTCCGCCGTGCAGGACCTGATCGCGGTCTATCAGGAAGTCGTGCGCCGCTCCGATTATGCGATCCATCTCGGCCTCACCGAAGCCGGCATGGGCTCGAAGGGCATCGTGGCGTCGTCGGCCGCGCTCGGTATCCTGCTGCAGCAGGGCATCGGCGACACCATCCGCATCTCGCTGACGCCGGAGCCAGGCGGTGACCGCACGCTGGAAGTGCAGGTCGCGCAGGAACTGCTGCAGACGATGGGCTTCCGCACCTTCGTGCCGCTGGTTGCGGCCTGCCCGGGTTGCGGCCGCACCACCTCGACCACGTTCCAGGAGCTGGCGCGCTCGATCCAGGATTTCATCCGCGACGAGATGCCGGCCTGGAAGACCAAGTATCCCGGTGTCGAGCAGCTCAACGTCGCGGTGATGGGCTGCATCGTCAACGGCCCCGGCGAATCCAAGCACGCCAATATCGGCATCTCGCTGCCCGGCACCGGCGAAGCACCGGCTGCGCCTGTGTTTGTCGACGGCAAGAAGTTCCGCACCCTGCGCGGTCCCGGCATCGCCGCCGACTTCAAGGCGCTGGTGATCGACTATATCGACCAGAAGTATGGCGCGGGCGCCAAGGTGCCGGAGCCGGCGGGCGCCGCTGAGTAGTTCATTCCGCTCGTAGCCGATCCTCGGTGTCGTCCCTGCGAAAGCAGGGACCCATAGCCACAGGCCGTCGTCGTGGCGCAAGATGCGAATTGCGAGTCTTCGCAAAACCCAGTCCCGTGGTTCCGGGTCGCGGATCTGCGCTCCGCTTCGCTGCGCTTGTCCGGGACGACAGGTATGTTTGCCGTGCGATTGCGCTTCCGTCGATGAGCGCTACCATGCTCCCCTTCAAGACCATCGGGAGACCGCCCATGAGCTCATTGTCCGGCAAGCAAGGCCCGCGCTATCGCCATCTCGCCGACCAATCCGAGCCCTATGAGACCATCGGCGTCGAGAAGCTGACGCCGATCATCGGCGCGGAGATCTCCGGTGTCGATATCGCCAGGCTGGTCGGCGACGATGCGCGCTCCAACCGCCAGATGGACGAGATCCATCGTGCGCTCGCCGAAAACCTCGTCATCTTCTTCCGCGATCAGCACATCAGCCCCGAGCAGCACCTCGCCTTCGGCCGCAAGTTCGGCGAGCTGCATGTCCATCCGGCCGCGCCGAACGAGGGCGATCCGGCGCTGATGAAAATCTATGCCGACAAGGATTCGCCGCGCGCCAATGGCGAAGGCTGGCACAGCGACGTGTCCTGCGATCTCGAGCCGCCGATGGGCTCGATCCTCTACATCAAGCAATGCCCGCCGCGCGGCGGCGACACGCTGTTCGCCAACATGTACGCCGCCTATGAGGCGCTGTCGGACCGTATGAAGGCCTATCTCGACGGGCTGACCGCGCTGCATGACGGCGAGCAGACTTATCGCGGCCTGTACGCCAATTACGGCGTCGCCGACAAGCGGGAATATCCCCGCGCCGAGCATCCGGTGGTGCGCACCCATCCGGTGACGGGAAAGAAATCGCTCTACGTCAATCGCGGCTTCACCCGCTTCATCGTCGGCATCCCGCGCGACGAGAGCGATGCGATGCTGGCCTATCTCTACCAGCACGCCGAGAACCCGCTGTTCCAGTGCCGCTTCCGCTGGACCGAGAACGCAATTGCGTTCTGGGACAACCGCTGCGCCCAGCACCGCGCGATGTGGGATTACTGGCCGCACACCCGCTCCGGCACCCGCGTGACCGTGAAGGGCGAACGGCCGGTATAAGCGCAGCACCTGCCTTACGCCGTGACGCCGACTGCGGCTGAGCTCAATGCTTCGGCCTGGCTCAAGGCTGCGCGGTATCAGGGGTAATCCTTGCGGGTCATAGTATCCGTTAGCCCCTGCGCCGTATGATGCCGGATCAGAATGGGCGATATCACCATGAGGCAGGTGATACTGAACGTGCGGACACATGAGAGCACCGTCATTCGAAATGATGTCGGGAACGCGCCTTGTGAGAGCACCGATGCGCGCGTCAAATCGGATCAAGGGCTAGTTCCTCCGAGGAGGATGCGCTCCACGGCTCCCCGATGGTTCGCAGCAGCCCTGGCGGTGACGTGTTGTCCGGATGTGCCGCGTTCCGGCGTCGCAGCGCGACCCAACGGCATCGCCAGCAATTCCCTGCAATTTGCACAAGCAAGGACAAACCGCGCGAATGACGCCGGTCCTGCCGGACAGAACAGCAATGCGGTGCGGAGGCCGGTGGAATCGAGGAGGCAAAGGCGTGATTCGAGGCGCTGCGTTGATCGAACGATCCTCGCAGCAAGGGCGAACGCGCTGACGTGATGTCGTGCAAAGGAGCTGGTCGATGAGAAGGTCTACCCGATTGCGCCTGCTGTTCCTGCTCGCAGCCGTGCCGTCGTTGCTCCCGGCGCTGCAGCCGTCGCCGACGGATGCGCGGCCGCAAAATGCCCAGCCTCACAAGGCGCGCGTGGTCCGGGCCGAGCCGCCCCAGCCGAGGCCCGAAGCCCTGGCCATGAACGCCTGGACGGTGGGTCTCGCCGGCGGCCTGCTCGAGGGCGCGCCGATCCGCCTCGCCGCGGAGATGGCCCGCGTGGTCGACGACGGCGACAATCTGCACGTCCTGCCGGTGGTGACGCGGGGGCCCGTGGAGAACCTGAACTCGCTGCTGTATCTGCGCGGCATCGACGCTGCGATCATCAATTCCGACGCGCTCGAGGAATACAAGAGCCAGGTGCCGGATATCCAGCGGCGGATCACCTACGTGCTGAACCTGTTTCCGTCCGAACTGCACATCTTCGTTCGTCCGGAGATCAAGAGCCTGAGCGACCTCGCCGGCAAGAAGGTGAACTTCAACAGCCAGGGTACGGCGGCAGCCTATTCAGGTCCGCTGATCTTCAGTCGCCTCGGCATCGACATCGACAAGACGTTCATTCCGCACCAGGTCGCGCTCGATCAGATGCGGAAGGGCGAGATGGCGGCCGTCGTGTTCATCACCTCGAAGCCGGTCGATGCCTTCGTGAAGGGCCGATTTGAAGCGGGCTTCAAGTTCCTGCCGGTCCCGTATGACAGCAAGTTCGAGGACTATTATCTGCCGTCAGCACTCGATGCGGCCGATTACCCAAATCTGATCAAGCAGGGCGATCATGTCGCCACGATCGCCGTGCCGACCGCCCTCGTCGCGTTCAATTGGGCGGCCAACACCAACCGCTTCGAGCGCGTTGCCCGTTTCGTCGATCATCTGTTCTCGCGGATCGACAAGCTGCAGGGACCCGGCTTCGATCCGAAATGGAAATCGATCAATCTCGGAGCGACCGTGCCTGGCCTCGCGCGCTTTCCCGCCGCGCAGGCGTGGCTCGATCGGCAGTCGTCGACCGCACGGGCATCGCAATGACCAGGCTTTCCGCCCCGCTTGTCGTGGCAGTCGCCGTCATCAACGGCGTTGCCCTGGCGCAAGGGGTGGAAGATGGGATGACAGATCCCATGGCACAGCTGCGCGCCTGTGCTCAGCTCGACCGCGAAGCGCGCCTGGAGTGCCTCGACAAGCTGTCGCATGCTGCTGTTCCGGCTCGCCGCGAGGTGTCGAAAACGAACAATTGGACGGTCAGCGAGACGACGTCGCCGGTCGACTATTCACCCATCGCCACTGCGACGACGTCCGATTCGGTCGATTCGTCCGTGAAACTGTCGATCCGGTGCCGTGGCGGGCGGACCGAATTGTCGTTCGCGGGACCCGCCATCTCGGGCCGCGGCGACGGCTATGCGATTTCCTACCGCATCAACGACGGTCCGCCGGTGCAGGCCGCGGCAACCGTGCCGGCGGTCGGTTCCGGCGTTGCCGTCGCCGGCGATGTGGTTCGCCTGCTGCAATCGCTTCCCGATCACGCGGTGCTTGCCGTCCACCTCTCCCGCGGTGCCGGGGTTGCCCAGGATGCAACATTCTCGCTCGCGGGGCTGGACGCGATGCGCGCGAGGATGGCCGCGGTCTGCAAATGGCCGCTCGCCGTCGCGAGGCCCGGTAATTGAGAACTTTGCCTGCCGATTTTCGAGAGGGAGATGTTTGATGTGCAATTTTGAATCTGTTGCGAAATTTGTTGCGATGGTTGCTATCGCTGTGCTGGCTTCCACGCCATTGGCGGCGGCAGAGCAAGGTGGAAAGTACTGGGTACCGGGCGAGCAGCCTGCAACTTACCGGGCGAGCGACATTCATAAATTAGAAAGGCAGCGAACCGCGGCCGAAATACGCAAGCGCTCCGCGTATGCGCGCATGCACGATCCGGTGGCGCCGAAAGGCAAGGAGCATCGTCTGGTCCTGCAGGTGAACAGCAATGATGCGGCCGCCATGAATCTCACGCTCAACAACGCAACCAACGTGACCGAGTATTACAAAGGGCTCGGCGAGAAGGTGCAGATCGAGGTGGTCACGTTCGGCCCGGGCCTGCACATGCTGCGCGAGGATACCTCGCCGGTGAAGGCCCGCATCGAGGAAATGGCCCTCAGTACACCCGAAGTGTCGTTCAAGGCCTGCGGCAATACCCAGGAGAAGATGCAGAAGGCCGAGAACAAGTCGATTCCGATCATCAAGCAGGCGGAAGTCGTGAAGTCCGGCGTCGTGCGCGTGATGGAGTTGCAGGAGAAGGGATGGGCCTATGTGAAGCCGTGAGCCGGAGGACCGGACTGCCTTGAACCCGCTTTGAGCTGGGCCGACCGCGCCGCCAATCGCATTGACGTTCCGCATCCGCTACGCCAAGCTCCGGGAAAATCAAAAAACAACCCGGGGAAACGCCATGCTCCGCGCCGAAGACAACAGGTTCCTCACCGAAGCCGGATCGGGAACGGGGATGGGCGAATTGCTACGCCGGTTCTGGATTCCGGTGCTGCTGTCGGAAGAGCTGCCGGAGCCGGACAGCGATCCGAAGAAGATCGTTGTGATGGGCGAGGAGCTGCTCGCCTTCCGCGACTCGAGGGGCGTGGTCGGCGTCATCGATCAATACTGCCCGCACCGCGGCGCCAATCTCTGGCTCGGCCGCAACGAGGAATGCGGCATCCGCTGCGTCTATCACGGCTGGAAGTTCGACACCGACGGCCGCTGCGTCGACATGCCGACCTCGTATCCGGACCTCAACGCCAAGGACCTGATCCGCATCAAGTCCTATCCGGTGCGCGAATGGGGCGAGATGATCTGGGCCTATATGGGCCCGGTCGATCAGATGCCGGAATTGCCCGCGCTGGAGATGGCGCTGCTGCCGGCCTCGCACCGCTTCGTCACCAAGAAATGGCAGGACTGCAACTGGGTGCAGGCGGTGGAAGGCTCGATCGACACCGCGCATTTCACCTTCGCGCATCTCTCCTTCGAGAAGGAGGAGAACGAGATCCTCGACATCAAGAAGCATTTCGTCAACCCGCTGACGCGGGTCGCGACCGATCACATGCGCTGGATCGCCGAGGACCCGCGGCCGGTGATCAAGATCAATCCGCACGACGCGGGGCTGACGGTCGCGGGCGGGCGGCTCACCGGCAGCGACAACATCTATTGGCGTATTGCCCAGTTCCTGATGCCGTTCCACAGCTACGCGCCGAGCTCGATGCCGGGCGAGAACATGTTTGGCCAGACCTTCGTGCCGGTGACCGACACCAATTGCTGGATCTACACCTATGCATGGAATCCCGAACGTCCGCTGACCGACGCCGAGCGCGACGGTTACGCCAACGGCAACGGCGTGATGGCCGTGGTCGACGAGAACTACGTGCCGCTGCGCAACAAGTCGAATGACTATCTGATCGATCGCAAGCTGCAGCGGACCAGGAGCTATACCGGCATCAAGGGCGTCTCCGAGCAGGACGCCGCGGTGCAGGACAGCCAGGGCCCGATCGCCGACCGCACCCGTGAGCATCTCGGCCCGACCGATCTCGGCATCATGCATTTCCGCAAGCTGATGATGGAGGCGGCCCGCGCGCTGCAAAACGGCGAGGCGCCGCCGCATGCCGCGCACCAGGATCGCTACACGGTGCGCTCCGGCGCCTGCGTCACCAGCAAGGCCAAGGATCTCACCGCCGTGATGGTCGAGCGGTTCGGCGATCCCGCAGGCTTCGTCGGCGGTCCCGGAAAGCAGACGGCGGCAGAATAACCTCCTCGGTCGTCCCGGCCTTCACTGGGACGCCATGTGGAGGTGGCGCGCTACAGCGGGGCTACAGCGGTATCTTTCGATACTCGCGGTTGGACAGGCTCGCTTCCTCCAGATCGAGGTCGCGCTCGATGCGGCGCCTGGTCTCGTCGGTGATCTTGCCGTCGCGCAGCAGCATGTGGATGAACTTGCGCTCGGATGAAATCAGTTCCCGGGTCAGCGCGGTGCCGGCCGCGGAGGCGTCGTGCTTTTCGGGGTCGAGCGTGTCGGGCAGCTGGTTGACGCGGATCTCGTGGCGCGAGCGCAAGAGCTTGACCACCTCGTCGGAGAGCTCGCGGTCGTCGGTGATCGCATCGAGCGATTTCAGCGCGGCGTTCAGCGCCTCGCGCCGCGCCGCGATCTCCTGCTCGTGCTCGGCGATATGCTCGCTTCGGCCGTCCTTGGCGAGGCCGAGCCAGCGCACCACCGGCGGCAGGGTGAGGCCGAGCCCGACCAGCGTCACGAAGATCACGCCGAAGGCGACGAATAGGATCAGGTCGCGATACGGAAAGGCGTCGCCATTCGGGAGTGTCAGCGGCAGCGCCAGTGCCGCGGCGAGCGAGACCGCGCCGCGCACGCCGGTGAAGGCAACCACGAACACCGCCCGCCACGACGGCAGCGGATCGCGGTCGCGGAGCTGCCGGCTGATCCAGCGCGGCAGATAGGTGCCGGGAAACACCCAGAGGAAGCGCGCGACGATCACGATGATTGCGACCAGCACCGTGGCGGTCAGGATGTCGTGCAGCGGAAACGACTTCGACTTCTCGTACAGCGAGCGCATCTGGAAGCCGGTCAGCAGGAACAGCAGGCCCTCGATCAGGTAGATGATCAAATCCCAGAAGAAGATGCCTTGCAGGCGCGTCGCGGCCGAGATCAATAGCGGTCCGTTCCAGCTCATATAGAGCCCGCAGGCGACGGTCGCGATCACGCCGCTGCCGCCGAAATGCTCGGGGATCCAGTAGGCGAGATAGGGCGTGATCAAGGACAGCGTGATCTCGACCTGCGGATCCCGGGCTCTGCGGCGGGCGCGCAGGCTGAGCCAGCCGACCGCGGTGCCGAACGCGATCTCGCCGGCAACGATCACAAGGAAGGTGCCGGTCGCCTTCGGCAGCGAGAACAGCCCTGTCGTGATGGCGGCGAGCGCGAAGCGGTAGAGGATCAGCGCGGTCGCGTCATTGGCCAGCCCCTCGCCCTCGAGGATCACCAGGATGCGGCGGGGCATGCCGAGCTTGCGGGCGATTGCGAGCGGCGCCACCACGTCCGGCGGCGCGACGATCGCCCCGAGCAGGAAGCCGACGCTCCAGGGCAGGCCGATCAGATAGTGGGTCGCCGCCGCGACCAGGAAGGCAGTGAAGATCACGCAGCCGACCGACAGCAGGATGATCGGCCGCAGATTGGCCCTGAATTCGCGCCAGCTCATCGCGACGCTCGCCGAATAGATCAGCGGCGGCAGCACCACCAGGAGCACGAGCTCGGGCGGCAGTTCCAGCGACGGCATGCCCGGCACGAAGGCGAGCACCACGCCGACCAGGAGCAGCAGGATCGCCGGCGCGACATCGGTCCGCCGCGCAACCAGGGCGGTTCCCGCCAGCACGCCGAGCAAGCTGAGAAAGATCTGAAACTTGGCTTCCATAACGGCTCAATTCGCCCGGAAACCAGCGCCAGTCAATGCGGTCCGGCCGGAGCCGGGCCGCTTGGGCATGTCACAAAGCCGTCGTGGAAACGCGGCGGGAGCGGCGGTCAGTCCTTGAGGTCGTAGCGGTAGGACTTCGAGACGATCTGCCAGCCGTCGGCGAGCTTCATGGCGACGAGGTAGTCGGTGAAGTAGCGCGGCGGCAGCTGGCAACGCACCTTGATGAAGGCCGTGTTGTCGTCGGAGCGGTCGATGGTGACGATGAAGTCCTCGCGCGGCTTGCCTTCGGCCTTCGCCGACGTGCGCTTGCGCACCAGAGCGAGCCAGTCCGGCACGGTCAGGACCTTCAGCTCGCCCTTCTCTACCCAGCGCAGATCGGCGCTTGGATGAAAGGCTTCGGCGAGCTTGTCGGCATTGCTTTCGTAGAGGCCGTCGAAATAGGTTTGCACGACGTTCTCGACGGTGGATCGATCTTGGCTCATGGGTTGGTCCTCCCGGCAGGGGTTTTGGTCTACAGGAGCGTTTTCGAGCGAAGCGGGTACCGGTTCGCGTGAGGAACGCGTCAAACGAGGATCGCGAGCCCGTTCCGATTCAATCGGAATGGAAAGGGCTCTGCAATCTAGCCGCGAACCGCCGCATCGCGCCATGGCCGGCGGCAAAATTCTGCGTGAGGAGCAAGCTGTGACCGCATCTGCAAATTCGAATGAAATCATCCTGACCGGCGAATGCTTCTGCGGCGACGTGCGCTACGAGGTGGCCGACGCGTTTGCCTATGCGCTGAATTGCCACTGCTCGAACTGCCGGCGCGCCACGGGATCGGCGTTCAAGCCGTTCGCGGGGATTGCCCGCAAAAAATTTACCGTCACACGCGGCGCCGACCGCCTCCTGATCTATGGCGATGAGATCACCCACGACGCGCATTGCGGCCGCTGCGGGTCGCTGCTCTATTCGCAGGTCCGTAACGGCGCCTATGCCCATGTCACTATGGGTACGCTGCGCGAGCCGCCTTCGATCCGGCCGACCGCCCATATCTTCGTCGGCTCCAAGGCGCCGTGGTACGCGATACTGGACGACCTGCCGCAATATCAGGAGCACGTGACGCAAGGTGAGGAATAAATGGCGGGGAATAAATCCGCTCAAGGCAGGTTCTTGTCCTGAGCCTGGTCGACTTGTGCCGCCGGCGTCTCGGACGGCCCCAGCGAGAAGGCGAGCACGACATCGTCGGCGCGCTGCTTGAACTCCTTGCCGACCGCCGCGCGCGCGGCGACGGCAAGTTGCTGCAACGGCTTGTCCTGGAGCAGGCTGGGGAAGGTGACGGTCACCGATGTGAGCCGGCCATTGTGCCAGTTGAACCCGACCGCCGGCTTGACCCCGACCATCGCAACCAGATCGTTCTCCACGGCCTTGGCGTGCTTGAAGCCGTCGAACACGGCGTCGACCAGGCCGCAGCCCGCGGCGCAGCCGGCCAGCAGCGCGAGGGCGAGGAGGTTTCGGGCCATGCTGCCGATCATGCCGCCGATCTTGCCGGGTCTGGCGGATGGAACCGCCGCGCTGGTGCCCTGCATCACGTCCTCCGTGCGTCTGTTCTTGTTGTCCGGATCGTGCACCAAATCTCGTGCCCGGCCAAATCCGAACCGGCGGTCCGTCTCGTCGACTAACAGTCAGGGTGACATGGTCGACGCCGGCGCGGATCGTGAGGCGCCTCACAAAATGCCGCGCTTGATTCTGGTATTCGGACCTGCATGCTGGAAAACCGCCAGAGTATCGCCATGAACAGGTCTGGGTTCTTGAAATTGAATCGATTGCTGCTCGCCGTCGCGGCCGTTCTGCTGATCGTCTGCCAGCCCGCCTTCGCGGAAAAGCGCGTGGCCCTGGTGCTCGGCAACTCGGCGTATCGGAACACCGCGCCGCTGGCCAACCCGGTCAACGATGCCTCGGTGATATCAGCGACGCTGAAGAATGCCGGCTTCGACACGGTCGACTTCCGCAAGGACCTGCCGGCGGTCGAGACCCGCCGCGCACTGCGCGAATTCGCCGACCTCGCCCGCGATGCCGATATTGCGCTGGTCTATTACGCCGGCCACGGCATCGAGGTCGACGGCGCCAACTACCTGATCCCGGTCGATGCCCGCCTGGAGCGCGACACCGACGTCTACGACGAGGCGTTTTCGCTCGACCGTATCCTGGTCGCGATCGAGCCGGCGCGGAAGCTGCGGCTGGTGATCCTCGATGCCTGCCGCGACAACCCGTTCGCCAAGACCATGAAGCGGACGCTGGCGACCCGGGCGATCGGGCAGGGCCTCGCCAAGGTCGAGCCGACCAGTCCGAACGTGCTGATCGCCTATTCGGCGAAAGCCGGGTCTACGGCGGCCGACGGCGACGGCAAGAACAGCCCGTTCACGATCGCGCTGTCGAAGTTCCTGCCGACGCCCGGTCTCGATGTCCGTCGCGCCTTCGGCTATGTCCGCGACGAGGTGCTGAAGACCACCAACAACCGCCAGGAGCCGTTCGTCTATGGCTCGCTCGGCGGCGAGGACGTGCCGCTGGTGCCGGCACTAGCCAAGCCGGCGCCCGTCGCCGCTGCCGCGTCCCCGATGTCGGCACCGACGCCGCAGTCGGAAGCCAGGCGCGACTACGAGCTCGCGCTGCAGATCGGCAACAAGAGCGCGATGAATGCTTTCCTCGCGCAGTATCCGAATGGCTACTACGCCAACCTCGCCAGGTTGCAGCTCGATAAATTCGCGACCGAGGACGCGCGCGTCGCCGCCACCGAGAAGGCGCGTCTGGCCGAGCAGGAGCGTGCACGGCTTGCCGCCGAGGGCGCGCAGAAGGCGCAGCAGGCGAAGGCCGAGGCCGACGCGAAGGCTGCCGAAGCCGCGCGTCTTGCCGCCGAACGGGCCAAGCAGGTCGCGCAGGAGCAGGCCACGGTTGCCGAGCAGAGGCGTCAGGCGGATGCTGCGCTCGCCGATCGCGCCGCGGCGAACAAGGCTGCTGCCGATCAATCGGCAACGCCGGCTGCGGCCGCGCCATCAGCTCCGCCTGAGAAGACCACGACCGTGGCGGCACTCGCCACCGGGGCGCCCGAGGCCGACGTAGTCAAATCGGTGCAGACCGAATTGCGCCGCGTCGGCTGCCTGACCGGCGCCGTCGATGGCGACTGGAACGCGGCGTCGCAGCGCTCGCTGACGCTGTTCAACCGCTATGCCGGCACCAGACTCGACGTCAAGGCCGCGAGTGTCGACACGCTCGATGCCGTCAGGCTGAAGCAGTCCCGCGTCTGTCCGCTGGTCTGCGAGCACGGCTATAGGGCCGATGGCGATCGCTGCACCACGATCGTGTGTGCCGAGGGCTCGTTCCTCAACGACGACAATGAATGCGAAAAACGGCGCGAGCGGAAGCCGGTCGCCAAACGCGACGGCGACGAGCGCCCGTCGCGCCGCGAGCAGGACCGTGCGTTCCGCCCGCAGCGCGAGCCGCAGCTCCCGTCCGCCGACATTCCGCGCCCGCAGGGCCGTGCGAGGGCGGAAGGCGGCGGCAGCGGGCAGATCACGTGCGATGCCTATCTGTGCCGTCCGGTCAGGCGCGGCTGCCATCTCGAATACCGCGGCGGCGGCGGCCCCGGCGGAAACGTCGGCAATGTCGAGGTCTGCAACTAGCGCCCGGGGAGATTAGGTTGAGCTGCAGCTGCAGCGGTACTTCACCTCTCCCTTGGGAGAGGTCGGCGCGCAGCGCCGGGTGAGGGATTGCGGTCTCTCGTTAGCGCCGCGGCCCCTCACCCGATTTGCTGCGCAAATCGACCTCTCCCCGTCGGGGAGAGGTGACGAGAGTCCGTGGCCGAACCGTTCGATCCAATTGATAACGCGCTAAATCAAGCTCGCCGCGATGTTCACCATCAGCGCCAGCAGCGCGGTGTTGAACACGAACGAGATGATGCCGTGCACGGTCGCGGTGCGGCGGATGATCTTGTCGGTGATGCCGACGTCGGAGACCTGCGCGGTCATGCCGATCACGAACGAGAAATAGACGAAGTCCCAATAGTCGACGTCGGTATGCGCATCGCCGCTTGGAAACTGCAATCCGCCGGGGGTCTTGCCGCGATAGAACTCATGGGCGTAGTGCAGCGCGAATGCGGTGTGCACCATGGCCCATGACAGCGTGATGGTGACGATGGCCACCGCCAGTCCGGCCGGGCTGCCCTTGGAGGCGCCGAGCTCGAACACGATGGCCAACAGGCTCGCCAGCGCGCCGAACGCGGTCAGCAGCAGGATCAGGAAACGGCCGTCGTCCTGCAGGATGGCGCTGCGCTTGATGTGGGCGACGCCACAGCGCAGCATCATCAGATAGGCGAGCACCAGGTAGAGCGCGGCGAAGGCGTCCCAGCCGGCAAGCAGGCGCGTGACGAGGCGTAGCGAGCCGGGCATCAACAGCGCGACGACGATGCCGACCACGATCGAAGTGAAGGTGCGCGGCCGGCCCACCACCACGCGGACCGGCATCGGCAGCTTGCGGAAACGAACAAGGCGGTCGTCGAATTCCTTGTTCATTTCGGGCGATTTCCAGTTAGAGCATGATCCGGAAAAGTGGAGTCCGGTTTTCCCTCGCGACAAACGCAACGCGTTTGCGCGGAGATCATGCTCAGAAAAGAGATTAGATCATGATGCGATTCGCATCATGATCTAGTTCTTGCGCTCGGCGACGAAGCGGGCTGCGGCGCGCAGCACGTCGCCCCGATCGCCGAACACCGACAGTGCGGCATCGGCGCGCGCCAAGAGGTCGCGCACGCGCTGCTTGGCGCCGTCGATGCCGAGCTGGGTGACGAAGGTGGTCTTGCCGAGTGCGGCGTCGGCGCCGGCCGGCTTGCCGAGTGCGGCCGCGTCACCCTCGACGTCGAGCAGATCGTCGGCGATCTGGAAGGCCTCGCCGAGCGCTTTGCCGTAATCGTCGAGCGCCTGGTATTCCTTCTGCGAGGCCTGGCCGAGGATCGCGCCGGCGATGCAGCCGAAGCGGAGCAGCGCGCCGGTCTTCATCTGCTGCACGCGGGCGACGTCGACCGGCTCGCGGTCGCCGAAACGGCCTTCGCCGGCGAGGTCGAGGATCTGGCCGCCGGCCATGCCGCCGACGCCGGAGGCGCGGGCCAGCGCGCGGGTCAGCAGCAGACGCACCTGAGCGTCCTTGTGGATCGCATCGCGGGTGATGATGTCGAAGGCAATCGTCAGCAGCGCGTCGCCGGCGAGGATCGCGGTGGCGTCGTCATAGGCTTTGTGCAGGGTCGGGCGGCCGCGGCGCAGGTCGGAATTGTCCATCGCCGGCAGATCGTCATGGATCAACGAGTAGCAGTGGATGCATTCCAGCGCGGCGCCGACCAGCAGCGCGGCTTCGCGCGGGATGCCGAACACCGCGGCGCTCTCGACCGCCAGGAACGGCCGCAGCCGCTTGCCGCCGCCGAGGCTTGAATAGCGCATCGCCTCGATCAGCCGCTTCGGGCGCACGATCTCGTCGCTCTCGGTCGCGTCGGACAGCAGTTTCGCGAGCAGGGCTTCGGTATCCTCCGCGGTCTGGTCCAGCCGCTTGGAAAACTCTGCAGTACCGGTCGTCATTAAGAATTGCTCCAGATCGATTTTCGGCCGGACAATCGTTGATGAGATCGGCTTCGTCAATTCCACCCTGCTATGGATTCGCGCCTTAAAAGTGCTGGAAAAACCGTGAATTATCCCACAGACGTCTGACGGTGCCGGCCGTGTCCTGGCGGGCGGGTGCCAAATCGTTGCTGGAGAGGTCCTCCCCGGAAACCCTCGTTTTGCGCATTGTCCGAATTTTATTGCTGGTTTTGCTGGCGGTGCTGTTGCTGCCCTATCTGGTGACGCCGTTCTACCGCACCGGTCAGCCGGTCTCGGCCCTGATGGCGTGGCGGACCCTGCGAGGCGCCCCGGTCACGCGGCATTGGGTCGATTTCGGCGCGATGTCGCCCTACCTGCCGCGGTCCGTGGTCAGCTCGGAGGATGCCCATTTCTGCAAGCACCGGGGCGTCGATTGGGGCGCGCTGCGCGAGGCGGTCAACGATGCCGAGGACGGTGAGGTGGCCCGCGGCGGCTCGACCATCACCCAGCAGGTGGCCAAGAACCTGTTCCTGTGGTCCGGCCGCAGCGTGATCCGCAAGGGGCTGGAACTGCCGCTGGCGCTCTGGATCGACTTCGTGCTGCCGAAGCAGCGGATCCTGGAAATCTACCTGAACATCGCGGAAATGGGCCCAGCCGGGCAGTTTGGCGCCGAAGCCGGCGCCCAATATGCCTTTGGCCGGTCCGCCGCGGCGCTGTCGCCCCGGGAAGCCGCGCTTTTGGCGGCGATTCTGCCGAATCCGCTCAAAAGGAGCGCCCGGAACCCGGGGCCGGGGGTGCGCAGGCTGTCCGGCACCTACATGGCCCGGGCCAATACCGTGACGCGGTGCTGGCGCGACAATCGCGGCGATTGAGCGCGATTTCGGGCGCATTTTGCTGTCTCCGGCCCTAGCTTTACGGAGTGCCTTCCTCTATAAGCGCGGCCTTACCGGCATCGCAGCTTGCGCTTCGAAGCGCTGAGCCACGTCCGTATTTCGGACGATGCCTCCGCAACACCCTAGAGGACACCGTCATGGCCGTTCCCAGAAGAAAAACCTCGCCGTCGCGTCGCGGCATGCGCCGTTCGGCCGATGCGATCAAGACCCCGACCTATGTCGAGGACAAGGACTCCGGCGAGCTGCGCCGTCCGCACCACCTCGACCTGAAGACCGGCATGTACAAGGGCCGCCAGGTCCTGAAGGCCAAGAAAGAGTCCTGATCGGACTTCGGCTGCCGCGCCGCGGAGGCGCGAGCATGACCCGGAAAAGTGCGTAGCGGTTTTCCGATAAGGTTGTGCTCCAATCAAACGGCGCTGCGCCTGAATTCGGCCAACGAGTGCGGTCAAGACGCGCGTCCGCGGCGAGGCAAGTGCCATCGCCGCTTTGCTGGTTCTCCCTGAAATAAGGCGCAAGCCCCGATGGTCGGTTTTCCGCTGCTGCTCGTTCCGCTCGCGGTCTACAACATCATCGCTTTCCTGATGCCCGGCGTGTCCTTCACGGACCCGCTGATCAGGCTGACCTTGCTGTCGGGCGAACAGTGGCAGATCACGCTCAGCGACATGCTGCTTGCCGCCGGCGTGCTGCTGTTGCTGCTCGAGGTCATCAAGGGCGCGCGCCCCGGCGCGAAATATCTCACCGACCATCTGCTGTCGCTGATCGTGTTCGGCGCGGCCGCCGCCGAATTCGTGCTGTGGCCGAAGTTCGGCAACTCGACCTATTGCCTGCTGACGCTGCTGGCGCTGGTCGATTTCATTTCCGGAATTGCGCTGCGCACCCGCCGCCGTGCGGTGGTCGCGCCTGCGGCGCCGGCACCGAGCGTCAGCAAGGCGCAGCCCGAGGCACCACAGCCTGCACCTGTCGCGCAGCCTGCACCGCGGCCCGAGCCCGCGCCTGTCGCCGCTCCGGCGCCTGCACCGGTCCCGCCGGCGACATCGGTCGCGGAATCCGTGCTGCTCGATCAGTCTGCGCCCAAGCCGACGGTCGCCTCGCCGGATCTGCAGCCGGGCGGCCACCCGTCATCGGACGGGCCGCAACGCTAGCGTGTTTTCGGAGGGAGCCATGAACGAACACGCGCCCCTTCCGATCGCCGATCCGACGACAACGCAATCGATCTTCGACTGGCTCGAACGGTTCGCTGCCTGCGTCAGGGCGGTCGACTATGCGGCCGCCCGCCCGTTCTGGCATCCGGACATCATCTCGTTCGGCACCTATCAGGAACTGATCCACGGCCGCACGCGCTGGACCGAGATGCAGTGGGACAACGTTTGGCCCCGCACCGCGGATTTCGCCTTCGATCTCGCGCATACGGAGGTGCTGATCAGCGCCGATGGCGGCATGGCGACGGTGATCACGCCCTGGACCAGCACCGGCTTCAATCCGGACGGCAGCCGCTTCGACCGGCCGGGGCGGGCGACGATCATCCTCGCGCGCCAGGCCGACGGGCGCTGGCTCGGCATCCATTCCCACATGTCGCTGCGCCGCGGCGTGCCGCAGGACAGTCACGGCAACCGGCCGGTCAAGGCCCGCTGATCGCGCGATGGTTTGCTAGATGATCTGCCGGGTGCGTCGCGTCACGCTGCGGCGTTCGTCGATATGCGGGCCGTAGGCGGTCTGTGCGTCGGCCAATGACCCACGCCGCAGCCCGCACGTCTGCGGCTCGTGCGCGGCGGTTGCGATCAGGTGAGCCAGAAATGACGGGTCCCCGTGCGGCAGCGGGATCTTGGGCGCCCAATGGGTGGTCACGGCCAGCGGCACCAGCGCCGTGCTGGTCACGGCGGCAGTGTCGGTGAACTCGCCGTCGAGGACCTCTGACTGATCGATATCAAACATCGCCTGCGACCCGATGGAGCGTCATAGTTTGGGACGTTGCGTCCCTCTGCAACACCCTCATGGCAAGGGTCATGCCCGCCATCCCCAGTTCGTTCCGCGGCAGTCGAAAACGTGGTTTCCAGATTATTTATCAACTTCTCCTAGCGTTGGATTCGCCGGAACCACTATCTTGAGGCTGTGGAGAATCACCGGGTGCCGTCCCAAATCGAGACATGTTCGATGCCCCCTGTCCCGCCAGCTGCCAGCATCCTCGCCTCGCTCGGCCAAGCGACCTTCGCTTGGGACCTGGCGAGCGACGCGATGGCCTGGAGCGACAATGTGGCGACGGTGTTCCCGGACATCCCGGTCGCGGCGCTGGCGAGCGGCGCCGAGCTCGCGAAGCTGATCGAGCCGTCGCGCAGCATTCGCGTGGACGCGCTCGGCCACGCCGCGCCGTCGCGAAGCGGGGAGCCGGTGCCTTACCGGATCGAATATGGCGTACGGAGCGTCACATCGGCGCCGGTGATCTGGATCGAGGAGACCGGCTGCTGGTTTGCCGGCCCCGACGGCAGGCCGTCGCGGGTGCAGGGCATCGTCCGGGTCAACAATGAACGCCACGCCCGCGACGAGCAGCTCTTGAAACTGTCGCGGCACGATCCGCTGACGGGCGAGCTCAACCGCACCCATCTGGTCGCCTCGCTCGCCGAGAGCATCGAGGAGTGCGCGCGCTTCCGCACTTCCTGTGCCTTCATGCTGATCGGCATCGATCATCTGGCGCGGGTCAACGACGCTTTCGGCTTCGATGTCGCGGACGCCGTCATCGCCGAGGTGGCGAAGCGGATTCGCGCCCGGCTGCGCAGCGGCGACATGCTCGGCCGCTTCTCCGGCAACAAGTTCGGCCTGATCCTGCGCAACTGCACCGTCGACGATACCAACGTCGCGGCCGAGCGCTTCCTCGCCGCGGTGCGCGACGAGGTGGTGCCGACCAGGTCCGGCCCGGTATCGGTGACCGCATCGATCGGTGCCGTCACCATCCCGCGCCATGCGAAGTCGGCGGAAGAGGCGGTCAATCGCGCCCAGGAGACGCTGGATGCCGCCAAGAGCCGCCGCGCCGGTTCGTTCGCGCTGTGGAAGCCGAATGTCGAGCGCGACGCGCAGCGCCGCGTCAACATCCGCGTCACCGACGAGATCGTCACCGCGCTGAACGAGCGCCGCATCGTGATCGGCTTCGAGCCGGTAGTCGATGCGCGCTCGCGGCAGCCGTCGTTTTACGAGTGCCTGGTCCGCATGGAGCAGGACGACGGCCGTGCGCTGCTCGCGCCCGACATCGTGCCGGTCGCCGAGCGGCTCGGCCTGATCCGGCTGGTCGATCATCGCGTGCTGGAGCTCGCCATCGCCGAGCTCGCCGCGGCCCCTGATGTGCAGCTCAGCCTCAACATCTCGCCGGACACCACGATGGATCCGGACTGGTGGGCCACCATCGAATCCTTGATGCGCGCGCATCCCGGCGTCGGCGAGCGGCTGATCGTGGAGATCACCGAGACCGTCGCGATCCAGGACATCGACGACGTCCGCGGCTTCGTCACGCGGCTGAAGAATTTCGGCAGCCGGATCGCGATCGACGATTTCGGCGCCGGCTACACCTCGTTCCGCAACCTGCGCAAGCTCGGCGTCGACATCGTCAAGATCGACGGCGCCTTCGTGCAGAACATCGTGCGCTCGGCCGACGATCGCGCCTTCGTGCAGACGCTGATCGATCTTGCGCGCCGGCTTGAGATCAAGACGGTCGCCGAATGGGTGCAGGACGAGGAAGCCGCCGTGATGCTGCGCGAATGGGGCTGCGACTTCATCCAGGGCCGCCTGATCGGCCTCGCCTCGCCGGAGCGGCCGTGGAACGTGCCGGCGGAAAAGGTCGTGCCCGCCGCGGGCTGACGTCGTTATACCTGCCACGCGGGTCATTGCGTTGACCCCGGCCCCCGCACCTCATATCCGGCAGCGCAAGCGTGCGCCCGAATCGTGCGGCTGCGCTTTTTCCGGAGAGCATCGCGGCATGGACTGGAACGACTTTCGGCTGATCCTTGCCATCAGCCGGGCCGGCTCGCTCAGGGGAGCTGCGCAGGAGCTGGGTAACGACCACTCCACGATCTTTCGCTGGCTCAACGCGCTCGAGGCGAGGTTTGAGGTCCAGCTCTTCGAGCGAAACGGCGGCGTCTATACGCCGACGGACGCCGGAGACCGGATGCTGCTCGCCGCCGAACGCATGGAGAGGGAGGTGCTGGCGGTCGACCGCGACGTCACCGGCCGGGACGCTCGGCTGTCCGGCAATTTGCGGATCACCTGCTCGGAATCGCTGGCCTACCGCATCCTCAACGATCTGCTCGCGGAGTTCAGGTCGAGGCACGCGGGGATCACGCTCGAGCTGCTCGTCGACAACCGCCAGCTCGACCTGCTGCGACGCGAGGCCGATATCGCGATCCGGGCGACGCGCCCGTCTGAGGGCGACTTGTTCGGACGGCAGATCGCGGAGACGGCGTGGGCGCTTTACGCGAGCCCGCGCTATCTGGCCGACCGCGGCCGGCCCGGCGGCGCCCCGTTCGAGGGCCACAGCTTCATCGGCTGGGATAGTTCGGCGGCCGCGGCCGCGGCGAGCTGGCTCACCGCAACCGTGCCGAATGATCAGATCGTGTATCGCTCCAGCAGCCTGATCAACCAGATGATGGCGGTGAAGGCCGGCATCGGCATGGCGTTGCTGCCCTGCTATCTTGGCGATCAGGAATCCGACATCGAAACCGTCTCCGTCCCGGAGGCCGCGCTCACGCGTGAACTCTGGCTGATCACCCACCGCGATCTGCGCAACACCGCCCGCGTCCGCGCCTTCTTCGATATCGTGGGGCAGGGGCTGACGGCGCGTCGGCAATTGCTCGAAGGACGTTCGCGCAATCGCGCTCTGATCTAGCCGGCGGGATTGTAGCCCCGTTGCTGAAACGGATGCGCTTCGGCGAATGCCGGCAAGGCGAAGCATCGCTTCGCCAGCGCCGCCACCTCCGGAAATGCCGCGAGCTCCATGCGATAGACGTCGGCGAGGGCCACCTGGCCCGCGATGCTGATGTCGGCGATCGTGGGGGCCGGTCCCAGCGCGAAGGAAGCCGCCGGACGCCGCGTCAGCAATCGCTCGTAGGTCGAAAGTCCCTCGGCGGTCCAATGCCTGCACCATGTCTCGATGGCGGCGGCATCGGCGCCGAACGCCTGCGCGAGATGCTTGCGGACGCGCGGGACGGTCAGGGGATGCGCATCGGCGGCGAGGATCATTGCCAGCGATCGTGCATAGGCCCGTTCGCTTGGGTCGGCCGGTAGCAACCGCGGCTCGGGATGGATCTCGTCGAGATATTCGATGATCGCCAGCGACTGGAAGATGGCGCGGCCGTCATGAACGAGGGTGGGGACGACATGCTCCGCGTTGACTTCGGCGTAGCCCGGATCGAACTGGCGTCCGGAGAGGATGTCGATGTCGATTTCCTCGAAATCGAGGTTCTTGAGCGCAAGCGCGACGCGGACGCGGAATGCCGCGTTCGAGCGCCAGAAGCCGTAGAGCTGGATGGTCATCGGGATTGCCTTCTGTCGGAGGCAATCTCTGTAGCGGACCCCGCGAGGTGCGTCGCAGGTGATGCGATTGCCGTGCGGCAATCAGGGCTTGCGCGTCCGCAAGCCCTGTCGGGGCGCGGGGAGGTGCTTCAGCGCCGCGCCCGCGGGCCAAATGTCGCAAGCCACGGCGCGAGACCGTGCGGCAGTTCGAATTGCTTCCGCGCGGCATCATCAAATGGCTTCACCTCGAAGCCACGCACCAGCTTGATGTATCTTTCGGCGCCGGGCGACAGCCGAACCCGGCCATCGGCGAGTATCATGACGAATCCGCCGTGCGGCGTTTCGTGCAGCGTCCAGAGGGCCTTGCCGGTCGAGATATCCCGCAGGGTAAATCCGTCGATCAGACGACTGCCGTCAACCGAGAAGTCGCCAGTGCGCTCGGTGCGCAGAAGCGTGCGGCCGGTTGCGACGTCGACAATGGCCTGGCTCTGGCCATGGATGAAGCGGCCACTGGGAGATTGCCCAGCAATCAGTCCGGAAAAATCTCCAAGGTCGAACCATTCGTGGCGGATATCTGCATCGGTCGGCAGGATGCGCTCGACAACGCCGAGATCCCTCATCACCCGGTCACAGAAGATCACGCCGCAAACGGGGCGGAATGCCGGTGTGAGTGGCGCAATCAGGCTATTCGCGGTCGTCGATACGTCGCGCCATTTACCTGATATGAACAGCGATCGATTGCGCATCACGAGCGGTCGGCCCGTATCCGAGACGGCGCCGATCTTCCAATCGAATCCTTGATGCGCGCGCATCCCGGCGTCGGCGAGCGGCTGATCGTGGAGATCACCGAGACCGTCGCGATCCAGGACATCGACGACGTCCGCGGCTTCGTCACGCGGCTGAAGAATTTCGGCAGCCGGATCGCGATCGACGATTTCGGCGCCGGCTACACCTCGTTCCGCAACCTGCGCAAGCTCGGCGTCGACATCGTCAAGATCGACGGCGCCTTCGTGCAGAACATCGTGCGCTCGGCCGACGATCGCGCCTTCGTGCAGACGCTGATCGATCTTGCGCGCCGGCTTGAGATCAAGACGGTCGCCGAATGGGTGCAGGACGAGGAAGCCGCCGTGATGCTGCGCGAATGGGGCTGCGACTTCATTCAGGGCCGCCTGATCGGCCTCGCCTCGCCGGACCGGCCGTGGAACGTGCCGGCGGAAAAGGTTGTGCCCGCCGCGGGCTGACTCGGATTGCCCAACAAACGGTGTCGTCCCGGCGAAGGCCGGGACCCATACGCCGCGGCTTCTCAATGAGGCGATCCGGGAGACGCCTCGGGCAACAACAATGGATCTGTGGTTATGGGCCCCGGCTTTCGCCGGGGCGACGATGCGGTGAGGTCCGCGCTGGAGAACGAAAAGCTACTCGTCCTTCTTCGCCGGCTGCGACATGCGCTCGAGACGTTCCTGCATGTCCTTCATCTGGCGGCGCAGGTCGTCGATGTTGCCGTCGTCGGGCGCGGGCTCCGGCACCTTCTCGGCTTCAGTGCCGCCGCGCTGCGGCACGAACGGCTTGAACATCGAGAAGGTCTGCTGGAACAGCTCCATGTTACGGCGGACCTGTTCTTCCAGGGGAGCGAACGGCGTGCCGCTCAGGGCGCCCGCGATCTGCTTGCGGAATTTCTCCTGTTCCTTGGTCAGCGTCTCGATCGACTGTTCGAGATATTTCGGCACCACCATCTGCATGCTGTCGCCGTAGAACCGGATCAGCTGTCGCAGGAACGTGGTCGGCAGCAGGTTCTGCCCGGCCTTGTTCTCCTGTTCGAAGATGATTTGCGCGAGCACGGAGCGGGTGATGTCGTCGCCGGTCTTCGCGTCATAGACGAGGAAATCCTCGCCTTCCTTCACCATCGCCGCGAGATCCTCGAGCGTCACATAGGTGCTCGTACCGGTATTATAGAGCCGCCGGTTCGCGTATTTCTTGATCGTGGTCGGTTGTTCAGATTTTGCCATGGGCTCTCACTTCAACACCGAAGAACCTGGAACCCGACGGCATCGCCGCAGGGCTAAATGCAACGCATCGCAGCAAAGGTAAGCATTTTCAAAGCGGTTCGGCTACCGTTTTGTGCTGTGCGGTTAATTCCAAAGCATAGGATTTGCTCAGGAATGTGCCAAGGGCGTCATTTTGAGTGCGTCGCGGCGCGATTTGCGCCACAGTTTGATTGACATGCCTCAATGAGCTTTACAGGATAGCCGTTAAGAGACAGGCCAGCCAAACCGGCCGCCCGCCGTCGAGAAACCCAGCTACAACCCATAGGAGATGTCCATGTCAGACGATGTCGTCATCGTCAGCGCCGCCCGCACCCCGGTCGGCAGCTTCAACGGCGCATTCGCGACCACACCGGCTCACGATCTCGGCGCGATTGCCATCAAGGCGGCGCTGGAGCGTGCCGGCGTCGAGGGCGGCCAGGTCTCCGAAGTCATCATGGGCCAGATCCTCACCGCGGCGCAGGGCCAGAACCCGGCCCGCCAGGCCTCCATCGCGGCCGGCATTCCCGTGGAAAGCCCGGCCTGGGGCGTCAACCAGCTCTGCGGCTCCGGCCTGCGCACGGTCGCGCTCGGCTACCAGGCGCTGCTCAACGGCGATTCCTCGATCGTCGTCGCGGGCGGCCAGGAGTCGATGAGCATGGCCCCGCACGCGCAGTATCTGCGCGGCGGCGTCAAGATGGGCGGCCTCGAGCTGATCGACACCATGATCAAGGACGGCCTGTGGGATGCCTTCAACGGCTACCACATGGGCAACACCGCCGAGAACGTCGCCAAGCAGTACCAGATCACCCGCGCGCAGCAGGACGAGTTCGCAGTCGGTTCGCAGAACAAGGCCGAGGCGGCGCAGAAGGCCGGCAAGTTCAAGGACGAGATCGTCCCGGTCACGATCAAGAGCCGCAAGGGCGACATCGTGGTCGATGCCGACGAGTATCCGCGCCACGGCGCGACGCTCGACGCGATGGCCAAGCTCCGCGCCGCCTTCGAGAAGGACGGCACCGTAACCGCCGGCAACGCCTCCGGCATCAATGACGGCGCCGCCGCCGTCGTGCTGATGACCGCCAAGGAAGCCGCCAAGCAGGGCAAGAAGGTGCTCGCCCGCATCGTCTCCTGGGGCCAGGCCGGCGTCGATCCCAAGATCATGGGCACCGGTCCGATCCCCGCTTCGCGCGCGGCGCTGAAGAAGGCCGGCTGGAACATCGCCGACCTCGATTTGATCGAGGCCAATGAGGCGTTCGCCGCGCAGGCCTGCGCCGTCAACAAGGACCTCGGCTGGGATCCGGCCAAGGTCAACGTCAATGGCGGCGCGATCGCGATCGGCCATCCGGTCGGCGCGTCGGGTGCGCGCGTGCTGGTCACGCTGCTGCACGAGATGCAGAAGCGCGATGCCAAGAAGGGCCTCGCGACGCTGTGCATCGGCGGCGGCATGGGCATCGCCATGTGCGTTGCACGCGACTGAACAAAAGGCAGCGAGGCCGGCTAGGTGATGAAAAGATCATCTGTCAACCACGGCGCGAACTGATAGAAAAGATGCCCGGCTTTGCGCCGGGCATTTTTGTTTTGCGCGAGCATGATCCGGAAAAGTGTGAAGCGGTTTTCCGAACGGATCATGCTCAAAAAGGGAGCGGAAGCGCGACGATCTCATCGCGCTTCGTTGTGAGTGCGTAGACCGGAGTTATCCGGTTATAAAAGACGGCCAAGGAGGAGACGGACATGGCACGTGTTGCATTGGTGACGGGCGGAACGCGGGGCATCGGAGCTGCTATCAGCAAGGCGCTGAAA
The DNA here is from genome assembly GCF_053474805.1 of Bradyrhizobium sp. WCU1. NCBI lineage: Bacteria > Pseudomonadati > Pseudomonadota > Alphaproteobacteria > Hyphomicrobiales > Nitrobacteraceae > Bradyrhizobium > Bradyrhizobium sp. WCU1. The sequence continues at coordinate 3,072,437 of NZ_CM130280.1, read as the reverse complement.
GCGGCCGGCTACAACGTGGCGGCGAGCTACGCCGGCAATGACGCCGCGGCGGAGAAGTTCAAGGCGGAGAACGGGATTCCCGTCTACAAGTGGGACGTCGCATCGTTCGACGCCTGCGCGGCCGGTGTGAAGAAGGTCGAGACCGAACTCGGCCCCATCGACGTGCTGGTGAACAATGCCGGCATCACCCGCGACACCGCATTCCACAAGATGACGCTCGAGCAGTGGAATGCCGTGATCAACACCAACCTCGGCTCGCTGTTCAACATGACGCGCCAGGTGATCGAGGGCATGCGCGCCCGCAAGTTCGGCCGCATCATCTCGATCTCCTCGATTAACGGCCAGAAGGGCCAGTTCGGCCAGGTCAATTATTCAGCGGCGAAGGCCGGCGACATCGGCTTCACCAAGGCGCTGGCGATCGAGAACGCCAAGGGCGGCATCACCGTCAATGTGATCGCGCCCGGCTACATCAACACCGAGATGGTGCAGGCGGTGCCGAAGGATGTGCTGGAGAAGAACGTGATTCCGCAGATCCCGGTCAATCGCCTCGGCGAGCCTGAGGAGATCGCGCGCGCGGTGGTCTTCCTGGCGGCCGACGATGCCGGCTTCATCACCGGCTCGACGCTGACCATCAACGGCGGCCAGTATCACGCGTAAGCGGCGCAGCGCCGCACGCGACCTCGATCAATGCGTCATGCCCGGCCTTGTGCCGGGCATTTTCGTCGTTACAACCGCGAGGCGTGAAGCAAAGACGTGGCCGGCCCGGCCATGACGGATTGAATTGAAATGACCACCCGGACTGCCACCCTTGTCGGACTGACCGCCATCCTGATGTGGTCGCTGCTGTCGGTCATGACGGTCGCGACCGGCGCGATCACGGCGTTCCAGCTTGCTGCCATGACGTTTGCGATCGGCGCTGCGGTCGCGTTCGCAAGCTTCCTGTTGCGCCCTGCCGCGTTCGGCGCCTTGAAGCAGCCGCTGCTCGCCTGGGTCGTCGGCGTCGGCGGGCTGTTCGGCTATCACGCGCTGTATTTCCTGGCGCTGCGCTTCGCGCCGCCGGCCGAGGCCGGCCTGCTCAACTATCTCTGGCCGCTGTTGATCGTGCTGTTCTCCTCGCTATTGCCGGGCGAACGGCTGGCGATCCATCACATCGTCGGCGCACTGCTTGGCCTTGCCGGCACCGTGCTGCTGTTTGCCGGCAACACCTGCAATTTCACCAGGGAACAGATTCCAGGCTTCGCGGCGGCCTTCGTCGCGGCATTCGTGTGGGCGACCTATTCGGTGATGTCGCGCCGGCTCAAGGCGGTGCCGACAGATGCCGTGGCGGGCTTTTGCCTTGCCACCGCAGTGCTGGCCGCGCTGGTGCACATGATGGTGGAGACCACGGTGTGGCCCGCAACGCCGCTGCAATGGTTGGCAGTGGTCGCACTCGGCATCGGTCCGGTGGGCGCGGCGTTCTTTGCCTGGGACATCGGCATGAAGCGCGGCGACATCCGCGTGCTGGGAGCAGCGTCCTACGCCACGCCGCTGCTCTCGACCGCGTTCCTCATCCTGGCGGGTTTCGCCGAGCCCAGCGCCAACATCGCCATCGCCGCCGTTCTGATCGCCGGCGGTGGGTTGATCGCGGCGAAGGACATGGTGTTGCGGAAATGAATGTAGGATGGGTAGAGCGCAGCGAAACCCATCATCTCGCCGCGAGGAGAGAAGTCGATGGGTTTCGCTGCGCTCTACCCATCCTACGAGTGCAGCTCCTACAAGAGAGAATCCTACTAAGCTGGCTCCCAACCCTTCGGCGCCAGCTCGAACTTCGAAAACTCGAATCCCGGCGCGACCGTGCAGCCGACCAGCGTCCAGTCGCCGCTGCTTTCCGCCGCCTGCCAGGCGCCCGCCGGTACGAGCGCCTGCGGCTGTTCGCCGCGCGCGACATCACCGCCGAGCGTGATCGATTGCTGCGGGCCGCCGTCCTGCGCAATCCGCAAGGTCAACGGCGCGCCGGCATAATGGTGCCACATCTCGACGGCGTCGATGCGGTGCCAATGCGAGCGCTCGCCGCGCGCCAGCAGGAAATAGATCGCGGTCGAATGCGCGCGCCCGGCGGCATCGCAGCGCTCGTCGCGAAACGTCTCGCGATAATGCCCGCCTTCGGGATGCGGCTTCAGCGCGAGCTGCGCGATGATGTCGGCCGCGGAGGGCTGTGACATCAGGACTTGTTCTTGCGCTCGCGGAGCTCGCCGAACACCAGCGCCGGGTCGGCGCCCTTCATGTGCAGCTTGGCCGCAACCGCAGGCTCGTCGGCGCGCAGGAACACGTTGGCCTTCTTCTCGTCGCCGAGCAGCACGGGAATCGTCGGCTTGTTCTCGGCGCGCAGCCGCGTCACTTCCTCGGCGCGCGCTTGCAGATGCGGATTGTCGGCCTCGATGGTGAGCGCGAACTTCACGTTCGAGGCGGTGTATTCATGGCCGCAATACAGGCGGAAATCATCCGGCAGCGAACGCAGCTTCAGCAGCGAATCCCACATCATCGGATAGGTGCCTTCGAACACCCGGCCGCAGCCGATCGAGAACAGCGTGTCGGCGGCGAACACGGCCTTCTCGCCGTCGAACACGTAGGAGATATGGTCGAGCGTATGGCCGGGGGTTTCGACCACGCGGGCCAGGAGACTGCCGATCTTGATGACGTCGGCATTGGCGGCGCGCAGGTCGACATTGGCGATCTTCGCCGACTGGTCGTGCGGGGCGACGACGCGGCAGCCGTATTTCTGCTTCAGCTCGGCGACGCCGCCGACATGGTCGCCATGGTGATGGGTGATCAGGATGTCGGTCAGCGTCCAGCCTTCGCGCTCCAGCGCCTTGATGATCGGGCCGGCTTCCGGCGCGTCGATCGACGCCGTCGCCTTGGTTACGGGATCGTGGATCAGGTACCCGAAATTGTCGGTGAGGCAGCTGAAGGTACGAATTTCGGCGGTCATGATATCTCCACGAACAAACGGGACGGACGCTTCAGAGCATGATCTTCTCGAAAAGCCGATGCCCACTTTTTCGGATCGTGCTCTTAACGCGTCCAATATAGGTGTGAAATATGGCGTTAACGCTCCGGCGGCAACGCAATTTTCCGCGCACCCCGGCGGCAGGGGGCATGGTAGGCTGAGATCATGGACGTCATCGACCTCCGCGATTTCTATTCGCAGCGCCTCGGCATCGTGGCGCGGCAGCTGATCAACCGCGGCATCCGTGCGCGGTGGCCGAACGCGGAAGGCCAGCGCGTGCTCGGGCTCGGCTATCCGACGCCCTATCTCGGCCTGTTCCGTGATAGCTGCGAGCGCTGTATTGCCTTCATGCCGGCCGCCCAGGGCGTGCTGAAATGGCCGACCGGCCGCCCCGCGTTGGCGACCCTGATCGACGAATTCTCGATGCCGTTACCGGATGCCGCGGTCGACCGCGTGCTCTTGGTGCATGCGCTGGAGATGTCCGACGATCCGGAGCGGCTGCTGCGCGAGGTGTGGCGGGTGCTGTCGCCGTCGGGGCGGCTGATCGCGATCATCCCGAACCGGCGCGGCGTCTGGACGCGCACCGATGCGACGCCGTTCGGCCATGGCCGGCCCTATTCGCGGGCCCAGATCACCCAGCTGTTACGGCAGACCTGGTTCACGCCGGCGTCATGGGGCGAGGCGCTGTTCATGCCGCCGGTGCAAGGCAGCTGGTTCCTGCGCTCGGCGATGGCGTGGGAGCGGGTCGGCGCGGCGCTGTCGATGCCCTTCGCCGGCGTGCATATCGTGGAAGCGAGCAAGCAGGTCTATCGCGCGATCCCGGCGCGCCGCGAGCGGCCGCAGCTGATCCCGTCGTTGCGGCCGGTGTTGGTGCCGTCCTCGACGGCGACGCGCAAATCCAGCCACTCGGAATGACGTGAATCAGCCACCCTCCCCTGGAAGGGAGGGTGGCTGCATATGTGCTTTACTCGTTGCCCGGATTGAAGTCGTCGCCGCTCGGCGCGGGCTGCGCTGCCATGTCGGGACGCGGACCGTGCGGACGGCGGCGGCGGCGCGGGAAGCGCTCGCTGCGCTCGCCGCGTTCGGCACCACCGCCATTGCTGGCTTCATAGGCGCCACCGTTGACCTGCGGCTGCGCGCCACCGGTGATGAACGAGGGCAGGCGATCGACGCCGCCGGCATCGGCCATCGCGGGCTGCGGCTGGTTCTGCGGTTGCGGCTGATATTGCGGCTGCGGACGATGCTCGCGTTCGCGATGCTCACGCGGCGGCTGCTGGTCACGCTCGCGGTGCTCGCGCGGCTGCTGCTGCTGCTCGCGCTGGAAGGGCTGCTGGCCGTTGTCGCGCATGAAGGGCTGCTGCTGCGGCACGAAGCCCGGCTCCTGGCCGAAGCTCGAATAGCCGTCGCTGTCGTCGTCGCCGTCTTCGGTCGCGACCGGCTCGGCGTCGGGGCGCGGCTGCTGCTGATTCTGCCGGAACTGCTCCTGCGCGGCCGCGATGATCCGGTAGTAGTGCTCGGCGTGCTGATAGTAGTTTTCAGCCGCCACCGGATCGCCGGAGGAGCGTGCATCGCGCGCGAGCTGGACGTATTTCTCGGCAACGTGGGAGGCCGTGCCGCGGATCTTGATGTCGGGCCCGTTCGATTCGTACACCCGTGTCAGGGGATTCTGGCCGCGCCGGTTATTGTTGTTGTTATTATTGTTGTTATTCCGGTTGCGCATCCGCTTGTTGTTCTGACCGTTTCTCATCTGTCGCCTTTTATTCCAGCCCTGAAGTTATTGCCGTCCACAGTCCGATTCCAGAAAGTCCGATTGCTCAGAAGTCCGATTTGCAAAGTCCGATTTGCAAAGTCCGATTCGGCGCGCGCCGAGGCGCACGGAATCGCAGCACCGTTCGAAGTGGCTTCGATGTCGCTGACCATCGCGTTCAGCAAATACGCGTTCCCCAACCGCCGGCAAAAGCCGCCAGCGACCAAATCATTCCGCCCGTCGAGACAGGCCCAGTTCTCGTGCGTAAGTCTTCAAGCGCAATAACAGGCTTTCGTTCGCTTGGCGGTCGAGAGCAGCACAGCTTTGGCTAATTGCGCTCTGTGAGACCTGCGTTCCTGGAACCTTTCGATCGGCGGGCTCTGCTGAACCCTGGTCATCACCCGTAACGGTTTACGGGGCCAGCACCGATGTTGTGCCCGGAACGTAGTCGTTCCCCGGGGATATTCCAAGAGGTTTTTTTGCGTTCCAATAGGACTTTATCGGGGCGGCCGGCGGGCGGAAACGGCCCTCGGAATGCCCCCCAGATCGGCCCTCGGCGGCCCCGTTGGGGATAAGCCGGAAGCCGTCATCAGGGCTTCAATGTCGTCGCTTTGGCCCTGCCCAGTTTCAACAACCAGAAATCCACCCGAGGCCAAAAGACCCGCAGATTGCGAAATCAGGGAGCGGTAGGCGTCGAGCCCATCGGCGCCGCCGTCGAGCGCCGCGCGGGGATCGTGCGCGCGCACCTCGATATCGAGACCGGCGATATCGGCCGAGGGGATGTAAGGCGGATTGGATGCGATCAGGTCGAACGCGCCGGTCAGCGCGCTGGCGTAGTCGCACTGGACCCACGTCGTGCGATCCGCGAGCCCGAGCTCGGCGGCGTTCCGGCGCGCGGTCTGCAGCGCCTCTGCCGAAATGTCAGTGGCGAAGCCATGCGCGTTGGGCAGTTCCGAGAGCAGCGCCAGCAGGATCGCACCGGAACCGGTGCCGAGATCGGCGATCCGCAGCGCGCGGTCGGCCGCGCCGTCGGCGCGCAGCAGTTCAAGCGCACGCTCGACCACGGTTTCGGTGTCGGGACGCGGCACCAGCGTCGCGGCCGAGAGATGCAGCGGCAGTCCCCAAAATTCCTTGATGCCGAGAATGCGCGCGACCGGCTCGCCGGCGAGGCGGCGCTGCGCGAGGGCTTCGAGGCGCGTTGATTCGTCGGCCGTCAGCGCGCGATGCGCCGCGGTGATCATGCCGGTCAAATCGAGGCCGAGCGCGGCACCGACCAGCAGCCGTGCATCGAGCTCGGCGGAGTCGTTGGCAGCGGCTGCCAATCGCGTTGCAAGCGCGCGCCGGGCCGCGTCGATCGTCTGGCCAGTGAACTGGTTCACGGACATCACCGCCATCTCATAGCCCGGATTTCGCTTCGCTCCATCCGGGCTGCCAATCTCACGCCGCCGCGCCCTGTGCCGCGAGCTGCGCGGCCTGGTGCTCGGTGGTCAGCGCGTCGATCAGTTCGCCGAGCGCTTCGCCCGCGATCACCTGCGGCAGCTTGTAGAGCGTCAAATTGATGCGGTGGTCGGTGACCCTGCCTTGCGGGAAATTATAGGTGCGGATGCGCTCGGAGCGGTCGCCGGAGCCGACCTTCTCCTTGCGGTCGGCGGAGCGCGCGGCCTCGACGCGCTGGCGCTCGGCGTCATAGATCCGCGAGCGCAGGATGTTCATCGCCGAGGCGCGGTTTTTGTGCTGCGAGCGGCTGTCCTGCATCATCACCACGATGCCGGTCGGCAGATGGGTGATGCGGATCGCCGATTCGGTCTTGTTGACGTGCTGACCGCCGGCGCCGCCGGCGCGCATGGTCTCGATCCTCAAGTCGGTGTCCTTGATGTCGACATCGACGTCCTCGACCTCGGGCAGCACCGCGACGGTCGCGGCCGAGGTGTGGATGCGGCCCTGCGTCTCGGTGTCGGGAACGCGCTGCACCCGGTGCACGCCGGATTCGAATTTCAGCTTGGCGAACGCGCCGCGGCCCTGCACCTCGGCGATGATTTCCTTGTAGCCGCCGACGGTGCCCTCGCTCGCCGAGATCACCTCGACCTTCCAGCCCTGCAAGGCAGCGAAGCGCTCATACATCCGGAACAGGTCGCCGGCGAACAGCGAGGCCTCGTCGCCGCCGGTGCCGGCGCGGATTTCCAGCATCACGTTGCGGTCGTCCATCGCGTCCTTGGGCAGCAGCGCGATCCGGATCTGCTGCTCGAGATCGCCGATCCGCGCCTGCAGCGTCTCCAGCTCGGCTTCCGCCAAGCTGCGCATCTCGGGATCGGTGCCTGCGTCCGCCAGCATCGCCTCGGTATCGGCGAGTTCAGTGCGAGCAGCGCGATAGAGCTTCACCGCATCGATCAGCGGATTGAGCTCGGCGAGCTCGCGGGTGATCGCAACGTAGCGATCGGACTTCACCTCGCCGAGCAGCTCGGCCTCGAGCGAGGCGTGATGGGCGAGCAGGACGTCGAGTTTGGCTTCGGGTAGCATGGCGGTATCTCGAATTTGCTGAAAGCGCGAAGGGCGCAAAAGGGGCGATAGCGGCGACGGCAGCGTCGCTACAAGGCCAGCCCCTCGGTTTCCGCAAACTTCGTCAGCGCCTCGCGGATCGAGACGCTGCCGACCGGTGCGTCCAGCAGGGGATTGATCATCGCCTCCGCCTTCCTGGCGTCGAGGTCGAGGATCATCGCCTTGACCGGGCCGTGCGCGGTCGCCGACAGCGACAGCGAGCGATAGCCGAGCGCGATCAGCGCCAGCGCGCCGATCGGTTTCGAGGCCATCTCGCCGCACAGCGAGGCGGCCTTCTTCGCCGCCCTGGCCTTGCGCACGATGTCGCGCAGCGCGCGCAGGATCGGCGCCGACAGGATGTCGAAGCGCTCGGAGACCTTGGCATTGCCGCGGTCGACCGCGAACAGGAACTGGAACAAATCGTTGGAGCCGACCGACACGAAGTCGACCTTCTTCAAGAGCTCGTCGAGCTGGTAGAGCAGCGCCGGCACCTCGACCATGGTGCCGATATCGATCCGCTCGGGCAGCGAATGGCCGTGCTGGCGCAGATAGGTCAGCTCGCGCTCGACGATCGCCTTGGCCTGGTCGAATTCGGCGATGTCGGAGATCATCGGAAACATGATCTTCAGCGCGCGGCCGCCGCCGGCGCGCAGCAGCGCGCGGATCTGGCCGCGCAACAGGCCGGGACGGTCGAGGCCGAGCCGGATCGCGCGCCAGCCGAGCGCCGGATTTTCCTCGACCACCGTCTCCATATAGGGCAGCGCCTTGTCGCCGCCGATGTCGAGCGTGCGGAAGGTGACGGGCTTGTTGCCCGCGGCATCGAGCACGGTGCGGTACAGCGCGAGCTGGTCGCTCGAGCGCGGCAGGCTCGGGCTCACCATGAACTGCAATTCGGTGCGGAACAGGCCGATGCCGGCGCTGCCGGTGTCCTCGATGTGCGGCAGATCGATGGTCAGGCCCGCGTTGATCAGGAGCTCGATCGGCTGGCCGTCCTTGGTCACGCAGGCCTTGTCGCGCAGCTCCGAATATTGCGCCTGCCGCCGCGCCCGGAATCGGACGCGCTCGGCATAGGCCGATTCGATCTCGGCGGAGGGGCGGACATAGATCTCGCCGGAAATCCCGTCGACGATGATGGCGTCGCCGGGATCGGCGATGCCGGGCGCGTTCGGCACCTCGCCGACCGCGGGAATGCCGAGCGCGCGCGCCACGATCGAGACGTGGGAGTTCGCGGTGCCTTCTTCCAGCACCAGGCCGCGCAGCCGCTTGCGGTCGTAGTCGAGCAGCGCCGCCGGTCCCATCGCACGCGCGATCAGGATGGCGTTGTCGGGCAGCTGCTCGCGCGACGGTGCATGATCCTGGCCGACCAGCTGCCGCATCAGCCGATGGCCGAGATCCTCGAGGTCGTGCAGCCGGTCGCGCAGATACGGATCGGTCGAGCGCAGCATGCGCGCGCGGGTGTCGGACTGCACGCGCTCGACGGCGGCTTCCGCAGTGAGGCCGGTGGCGACCGCCTCATGCAGCTTGTGCGACCAGCCCTGGTCGTTGGCGAACATGCGGTAGGCTTCCAGCACCTCGCGGTGCTCGCCGCCTTCGGCGACGTCGCCGCGCTCCAGCATGCGGTCGAGATCGGCGCGCAGATTGGCGAGCGCGGTGTCGAGCCGCTTGATCTCCTTCGGCAGGTCCTCGGCGATGTAGTTGGTGATGACGACGCGCGGCTCGTGCAGCACGACATGGCCGAGCGCGATGCCGTCGGACAGCACCGCGCCGGTCTTGTGCAGCGAGTGCCGCGCGGCGGGCTCGGCGCCCGGCTGGGCCAGCGCGGCGAGCTCGCCGGATGCGATCATCTCCGCCAGCACCATGGCGGTGGTCTGCAGCGCCTCGACCTCTTCCTCGACATAGGTCCGCTTGGCGCGGTTCTGCACGACGAGGACGCCGAGCGTGTTGCCGGCGCGCAGGATCGGCACGCCGAGGAACGAGTGGTAGGCCTCTTCGCCGGTCTCCGGGCGGTAAGCGAAGGCCGGATGGCTTTGCGCGTCGGACAGATTGAGCGGCGTCGCCTCGCTGGCGACGAGGCCGACCAGGCCCTCATGCGCGCTCAGCACGGTACGGTGCACGGCGTCGCGATTCAGACCTTCGGTGGCATAGAGCTCGAGCGTGTTGTCGACGCGCAGCACGTAGCAGGAGCAGACCTCGGCCACCATGTTGGCCGCGATCAGCACCACGATCTTGTCGAGGCGCTCCTGGGCGGAGACTTGCTCCGCCATGGTTTCGCGGAGCCGTCTCAACAGGATGCGTGGGCCTCCCGACGCGCTCCGCATGTGCTTCAGTCCCTCCCCGCAAGGCCGGCGCAGCGGGCCGGCCGGCCGCTGGCGCGAAACTCTTCAAAAACAACAATTTTAGTCATTCGGTGTCGCCGCACGCGCCAGTTCCCGCCGATTCGGGATCACCAAACTGTGCCACAGTTTGCGACAGCCTACCTGACTGGCCGTATAGCCAATCGAGGCTCGCTTTGCCAAGCAAAACGCCTGCCAGTAGCAAATAACGTCTGCGTCAGCCCAATGCTGCGCCCGCTAAGAGAAATTCTAACTCCGGGGTAGGGGTGAGGGAGTACGGCTCCTGCTTCTCCCGTCATTCCGGGGCTCGCGAAGCGAGAGCCCGGAATCCATTCATCCGCAAAACTCGTGGCCCCATGGATTCCGGGCTCGTGCTGCGCACGCCCCGGAATGACGGCGGAGAGAGCCCACCCGCCGCTCGGATGCCGGTCGCTCCTACGCCTGATCCAGGCCGTACAGCGTGTGCAGCGTGCGCACCGCGAGTTCGGTGTAGGCGGCGTCGATCAGGACCGAGAACTTGATCTCTGACGTCGTGATGGCGCGGATGTTGATGTTGCGCTCGGCCAGCGCCTTGAACGCCTTCGCCGCGACGCCGGCATGGCTGCGCATGCCGCTGCCGATCACCGACACCTTGGCGACGTCGGTCTCGGTGTCGAGCCTGGCATAGCCGATCCTGGCCTTGGCGGAGGTAATGGTGTCCTTGGCGCGGTTGTAGTCGGTGGCCGGCACGGTGAAGGTGAGGTCGGTGGTCTTGCCGTCCTCCGACACGTTCTGCACGATCATGTCGACGTTGATGTTGGCATCCGCGAGCGGCCCGAAGATCGCCGCGGCGACGCCCGGCTTGTCCTCGATCTGGCGCACGGAAATCTGGGCTTCGTCCTTGGAGAAGGCGATGCCGGTGACGACGTGCATTTCCATGATTTCCTCCTCGCTGCAGATCAGCGTGCCCGGCGGCTGGTTGGCGTGCGGGTCGATATCCTCTGGCTTGTCGAAGCTGGAGCGCACGAAGATCGGCATGTTGTGCACCATGCCGAGTTCCACCGAGCGAACCTGCAGCACCTTGGCGCCCTGCGAAGCCAGCTCCAGCATGTCCTCGAACGCGATCTTGTCGAGTCGCCGCGCCTTCGGCACCACGCGGGGGTCGGTGGTGTAGACGCCGTCGACGTCGGTGTAGATGTCGCAGCGGTCGGCTTTCAACGCGGCCGCGATCGCCACCGCCGAGGTGTCCGAACCGCCGCGGCCGAGCGTGGTGATGCGGCCGGTCTGCGGGTTGATGCCCTGGAAGCCGGCAATGACAGCGACTTCCTTGCGCTCCTTGAAACGGTCGATGATCTCGGTACCGTCGATCTCGAGGATGCGCGCCGAGGCATGCGCGTCCGAGGTCTTGATCGGGATCTGCCAGCCCTGCCAGGAGCGCGCCTGGATGCCGATGCCCTGCAGCACGATCGCAAGCAAGCCCGAAGTGACCTGTTCGCCGGAGGCGACCACGGCGTCATATTCGCGCGCGTCGTGCATCGGCGAGGCCTCGGTGCACCAGGCCACCAGCTCGTTGGTCTTGCCGGACATCGCGGAGACGACGACGGCGACCTCGTGGCCCGCGTCGACCTCGCGCTTCACGTGCTGCGCGACGTTGCGGATACGATCGATATTGGCGACGGACGTACCGCCGAATTTCATCACGAGGCGGCCCATGACGACGCGTCTATTCCTTTAAGAGGATAAGTAGGTTAACCCACGCCGAAAACCGCAAGCGCGGGGACCGAAAGGCGCGTATACATAGCGCCGCGCCCGGGGGCAAGCCGGTTCCTGGGGGTGTTACGGCCGGTTGCAGGCCGGTTGTGGCGCTGAGGTAACTCGAAGGCGGGTTGGATGGGACGTTACATCGACGAAATCCTGCAGCCCGGCGAGAAGGTGCTGTATTCCACCAATGCGCACTGGATCTTCTACTGGCCGGCCATCATCGCCTGGGTTGCGGCGCTGGCGCTGCTGATCCTGTCGAGGTTCACGACCGTCGACGGCCTGGTGCTGGCCTGCCTCGCGACGGCCGCCGTGGTCGCGGTCGCGGCCCTGTACTGGACCGCCGCGGCCTGGTTCCACCGCTGGACCACCGAAACCGACGTCACCAATTTTCGCGTGGTGCACAAGACCGGCTTCATCAAGCGGCGCACCTTCGAGATGAGCCTCGACAAGGTCGAGAGCGTCGACGTCAACCAGAGCATCGCGGGGCGGCTGCTCAATTATGGCGACGTCACCATCCGCGGCGTAGGCGAGGGCATCGAGATCATCAAGACCATCGCTTCGCCGCTATCGTTCCGCAATTCGATCACCGCGCGATAGGGGCGCGCGCAATCATGGCCACGCAAACAACTCTTTCCAGTGCCTCCGCCAGCTCGGTCGATCCGGCCGAGATCGCGAAGTTTTCGAAACTGTCGGATGAATGGTGGGATCCGCGCGGCAAGATGGCGCCGCTGCACAAGATCAATCCGCTGCGCCTGACCTATATCCGCGACGCCGCCTGCCGCAAGTTCGAGCGCAACGTCAAGAGCCTGAGCTGCCTGTCCGGCCTGCGCCTGCTCGACATCGGCTGCGGCGCCGGGTTGTTGTGCGAGCCGTTCACGCGGTTAGGGGCCCAGGTGATCGGGATCGATCCGTCGGCCACCAACATATCCGCGGCGAAGCTGCACGCCGACAAGGGCCATCTGTCGATCGACTACCGTTGCACCACGGTGGAGGAGATGGACGTCCGCGAGCGCTTCGACATCGTGCTGGCGATGGAGGTCGTCGAGCATGTCGTCGACGTCGGCGCCTTCATCAAGCGCTGCGCCGTCATGCTCAAGCCCGGCGGGCTGATGGTGGTCTCGACGTTGAACCGCAACTGGAAGAGCTTTGCGCTGGCGATCGTCGGCGCCGAATACGTGCTGCGCTGGCTGCCGCGCGGCACCCATGAGTGGAGCAAGTTCGTCACCCCCGCCGAGCTCGAACGCTATCTCGGCGACGTCAACCTGACCGTCACCGAACAGGCCGGCGTGGTCTACAACCCGCTCGCCGACAAATGGACCGTCTCGACCGACATGGACGTGAACTACATGGTGGTGGCGGAAGAGGTGTAGGGTTGTTCGCATCCACACAACCGGTGTCGTCCCTGCGAACGCAGAGACCCATAACCACCGGCGCCAATAGTTGGGCAAGGTCCGCGTTCCGATTTGTTGTAGGTCGGCGGTCCGGCCATCGTGCCCCAAATAGCTCCCTGGGGTTATGGGCCCCTGCGTTCGCAGGGGCGACACGGAGCTTGTGGCGCGACCGTTGAAGATGTGAGACGCTATGTCCTCCAGAAAGGTGTCGTCCCTGCGAACGCAGGGACCCATAACCACCGGCCCGAATAATCGGGCGAGGTCCGCGTTCCGAGCATGTACTACGTCTACATCCTCGCCAGCCAACGCCATGGCACGCTGTATATCGGCGTGACGAATTCCGTTCAGAAGCGGCTTGAGGAGCATAGAGCCGGAAAGGGCTCAGCATTCGTCAAGACATATGGTGTTTACCGCCTTGTATATGTGGAAGCCTATGAACGGGCTGAAGAAGCCATCGCACGCGAGAAGCAGCTCAAGAAATGGAAGCGTGACTGGAAGATCGAGCTGATTGAGCGAGAGAATCTCGAATGGCGGGATCTCAGCGACCTGCTTGTCTGACCGGTGTGCCACATACCGCTCCCTGTGGTTATGGGTCCCTGCGTTCGCACTAGGGCATGCACAGATCTCTGAGGGACCATCCAGCGGCTGCGGCGTGGAAGTATTGCAGGCCGTGTTTCATAGTGATGGGGCCCGGCGGTTTGGACGATGGATAGCCGTCCCAGCCGCCGAGCCGGCCGATAATCCAGGCGGCCCAAGCGAGGCTGTCAGGCGGGTGCGGGTTTCTCAGCCGCTTGCTTTGGGCTTCGAGGTTGCGATTGAGGGCGGCAAGTGTAGCGACTTCCCCAGCATTGAAGGCAATTCGGACAGACTGGTTGTCGCGACCATCGCGCGCCTGCACAAGCTGAAGGGAGATGACTGCCGCCTTGGCCGCGATCGCGACCAGCTTGAGAAGCCGCTCGGCGGTCCCGATCTGACTGTCTTCGAGCTTGAGGCCTTGTGTCTTCAAGATGCGGAAGAACTGCTCGATCAGCCACCGCCGCTTGTACCATTCGATAATGCGCCAGGCCTCTTCTGCATTCGTCACCGGATGCGTGGTGAGCAGCCGCCAGTGCAGCGGCTCGATCCCGGCCTGCGGCTCGATCTCGCGCACATCGACCAGGATCAAGGGTAGGCTTTTCGGCAGATGGCGCAGGAACTTGGTTTGCGGTCGGGCCAGTTCGACGGCGCCGAAGCGCAGATCGAGAAGCGCAGCCCGCTCAGGCCGTTGTGCTCGCGCAGGCAATACGATGGTCCGTTGTTCGATGCTGGTCATGGCCTCGCTGGCCGCATACAGGCCACAGCCATCCGCCAGCTTGCGATCATGCATGCTCCGGGCAATGACGTGGAACTGGTGTTCTGCGGCGCAGGCGTAGAGCGCGAAGATGTCGCTCTCGCGGTCGCCCAGCATGGTCACCATCGCAGCCTTCGCCAACAGCGGCTTGGCTGCCAGAGCGGTCGCGATCCAGCGTTGCGATTCTTTGTCCTTCAGATCGCGATTGTCGTGCGAGACGGTGCGGCGGCCCTGGCGGGTCCAGATCTCGCCGTGCAACAGGCCAAGGCAGCAGCCGCTTTCCGCGTCTGCGGCCAGCATCGGGTGCAGCAACACCCCGCGGGTGTTGCCATGACCGATCTCGCCCAAGCCACGCCGGTTTTGTGCCTTGGTGGCAAAATTGATCTCGCTGGTATCCTGGATCGCCAGCACATGGCGGCCTTCGGCCGCCATTACCGTACCATCGCTCCAGCTTTCGATTATCCGCGTCGTCGTCACCTTGGCATTGCCGAGAAAGCGGTTGAAGCGCACCTCCCGGGCACGCATGCCTCCTGCCAGCCGTCGCAGGCAGACATCCTTGCCCGCGACCATGCATTCGACGAGCGCCGCCCCCCTTTATCGAGGCGGAGATCCCCGAACCGACCTAATGACCAGTCAATTTGCGCCAGCATGTCGACACCTCCGCCAAAGCCGAAGTGCCGCAATATGAATCACACGAAATACCGATTCGGGAATCCCCACCCAACTAGATGTGTGCATGCCCTAGTGCGTTCGCAGGGACGACAGTGAGTTTGTGGCACGGGCGCAGGCCTGTCATGCACAGCGCCAGTTGACCGCATCAGTGCGGCCCGGCACGCTGCGCGCGTACTCCCGCCCGGCGCACCCCTTATCCCGCATGTTCACGCTCTCCTCGCTCTGGATTCCCTTCACGATCGTCGCTGCGTTCGGGCAGGTGGCGCGCAATGCGATGCAGCGGCAGCTGACCGGGCCGCTCGGGACCTGGGGCGCGACCAATATCCGCTTCCTGTTCGGCCTGCCGTTCTCGGTGGTGTTCTTTGTGCTCGCGATCCTCGTGACCGGCGACCCCGTGCCGTGGCCGCTGGCGTCGTTCTGGCCGTGGCTGTTGTCCGGCGCGCTCAGCCAGATCGTCGGCACCGGCTTCATGCTGCTGGCGATGAACGACCGTTCCTTCGTGGTGACGACCGCCTACATGAAGACCGAGGCGATCCAGACCGCGATCTTCGGCTTCGTCTTCCTCGGCGACCATCTGACGTCGGCCAAGGTGATCGCGATCGTGATCGCAACCGTCGGCGTCGTCGTCACCGCGCTGAGGCCCGGCGGGCAAAAGAGCTTTGCCGATCTGCGCCCGACAGTGCTCGGCCTCGGCGCGGCTGCGGTGTTCGCGATCTCGGCGGTGAGCTTCCGCGGCGCGATCATCGCGGTGCCCGGCGTCTCGTTTGTCACGGCGGCCTCCTACACGCTGATGTGGAGCCTGTTCGTCCAGACCCTGATCCTGTCGGTCTATCTCTTGCTGCGCGCGCCCGATGTGCTGCGGAAGATCCTCGGCCTGTGGCGGCCCTCGCTATTCGCGGGCTTCATGGGTGCGTTCTCGTCGCAGTTCTGGTTCCTGGCGTTCGCACTCACCGCCGCCGCCAATGTGCGCACGCTGGCGCTGATCGAGGTGCTGTTCGCGCAGGGCGTAGCCTATTTCTCGCTCAAGCAGCCGTTCTCGCTGCGCGAGGTGTTCGGCATCGTCCTGATCGTGATCGGCGTCGCGCTCTTGATCGCCGCGTAGATCAGCCTTTAACAGCGATCAGCACCGCGCCGGCCGAGATCAGCGCGATCCCGATCCAGCCATAGGGCGAGGGGCGTTCGCCGAGGAACGCGGCGCCGAACAGCGCCACCAGCACCACGCTGAGCTTATCGATCGGCGCGACCAGTGTGGCCGGCCCAAGTTTGAGCGCGCGGAAATAGCAGATCCACGACGCGCCGGTGCCGAGCCCGGACAGCAGCAGGAACAGCCAGCTTTTGGTCGAGATCGGTCCGGCCTGGGTGAACTGCCCGGTCGCAAACAGGATCGCCGACAGCGTGATCAGGACGACCACGGTGCGGATCAGGGTCGCGAGATCGGAGTTGATGCCCTCGACGCCGACCTTGGCGAAGATCGCGGTCAAGGCCGCGAACACGGCGGACAGAAACGCCCAGACCTGCCAGGAAGAAAATGTCTCGGGGGTCATGTCACTCTCTTCCGTCGTTCCGGGGCGCGCCCCTTTGCGCGGGCCCGGAATCCATTCCAACGCCGGACTTGTGGCCCGATGGATTCCGGGTTCTCGCTTCGCGCGCCCCGGAATCACGGAAGGGCGTCAATTCCGGTCTTCCGGCAGCGTCGGCAGCGGCGAGACCTCGACGCCTTCGTCGATCAGCGCGCGCGCTTCCTCGGGCGAGGCCTCGCCGTAGATCGGCCGGTGCTCGATATCGCCGTAATGCATCTTGCGGGCTTCGTTGGGGAAGCGGTCGCCGACATTGTCGGCATTCTTCACGATGTGGTCGCGCAGTTCCTTCAGCTTGCTGCGCAGCTCGCGCTCCTGCGCCATCATCAGCGACGTCGATTCAGTGGCGGTCGCTTCGACAGGCGAGGCCGGCGCAGGCTGGGCCGGTTCGCGGCCTTTCTTGCTGACGATTTGCGGCGCCATGATCGCACGCTCGATCTCGGCCGAGCCGCAGGACGGACAATTGATCAGGTGACGCCGCTCCTGCGATTCATAGGCCGAGGAGCTCTGGAACCAGCTCTCGAACTGATGGCCGCGCGCGCAGCGCAGCGTGTAGCGGATCATGCCGAACCCCGGACGAGGTGCAGATGCTCCGGGCCGGCCTTGGGGTCGGCGATGCCGAAACGCCTGCCGTGCTGCAACGAGGGAATGGTCTTGCGCGCGGTCTCGACCTTGGCGGGATCGATCTCGGCGAGGAACACGCCTGGCTCGACGCCGCCCTCGGCGAGGATCTCGCCCCAGGGGTCGATGATCAGCGAATGCCCGAAGGTCTCGCGCTTGTTCTCATGCAGGCCGGCTTGCGCCGCGGCGAACACGAAGCAGCCGGTCTCGATGGCGCGGGCGCGCAGCAGCGTGTGCCAATGCGCTTCGCCGGTCTTGCGGGTGAAGGCGGAGGGGACGGTGAGGAAGGAGGCCCCGGCCTCGGCCAGCGCGCGATAGAGCGCCGGGAAGCGCACGTCGTAGCAGATCGTCAATCCGATCCGGCCCCAGGGCAGGTCGGAGATCACGGCGGTCTCGCCGGGCTGGTAATTGGCCGATTCGCGGTAGCTCTCGCCGCCCGGCAGATCGATGTCGAACATGTGGATCTTGTCGTAGCTCGCGAGCACATTGCCCTCGGGCCCGATCAGGAACGAGCGGTTGACCGCCTTTTCCGGCGAGTAGCGCAGCGCCAGCGAGCCGATATGCAGATGGATCTTCAGCTCCGCGGCGAGCGCGCGGTATGCCTGCAGCGACTTGTCGTCCTCTTCGCTGGCCAAATGCTCGAACAGCGCCGCGCGGTTCAGCTGCATCATGTTGCTGACCTCGGGGGTCAGCACGTATTTGGCGCCCTGCGCCGCCGCCTCGCGGATCAGCCGCGTGCCCTGCTCGAGGCTCGGCTCGGGCAGCAATCCGGTGCGCATCTGCACCATCGCGGCGGTGAATTTGTTGTCCGTGACCATCAGTCGCCGCCTCCGTTGCTGAGCAGGCCGTCGAGCTTGCCCTCGCGGTCGAGCGCGTAGAGCTCATCGCAGCCGCCGACATGGGTCTGGCCGATGAAGATCTGCGGGAAGGTCGCCCCGCTGCCGGCGCGATCGTACATCTCGTCGCGGTAGGCCGGGTTGCTCGCGACGCTGAGTTCGGTGAACGCGGCGTTCTTGCGCGTCAAAAGCGATTTGGCCGCGGTGCAATAACCGCAGCCCGGGCGGGTGTAGATTTCAATGGCAGCGGTCATGGTGTGCTCGGTTGAACCTGAATGACAGATTATATGGGAGCACGGTGGGTATCGACAACCCGGGCGAACACCAGCACGTCGACTTGCGCGGCCTTGGCCCGCAGCAGCGCCCGTGCGCAGGCATCCACTGTCGCACCCGAGGTCAGGACGTCGTCGACCAGGACCACGCGGCGGCCCTGGATGTCAGCCTTGCGTTCATCGGCGACCCCGAATGCGCCCTGCACATTGCTGGCGCGGTCCTTGCGCGACAGCCCGATCTGCTGCTCGGTGGCGCGGGTGCGTCGCAACGCCTCGGAGACCATTTTCACGCCGCTGTGGCGCGCGATCACCTTGGCGAGCGCGCCGGACTGGTTGTAGCGCCGGCTCCAGCCCCGCCGCCAGTGCAGCGGAACCGGAACCAGCATGTCGGCCTCGGAGAGCAATTCCTTCCCCGCCCGGGCCATCCAGCGACCCATTGTGGGCGCCAGATCGGTGCGATCCTGATATTTCAATGCATGGACCAGCGTACGCGCAACATCGTCATAGCGCACCGCGGCGCGGGCCCTGCTGTAGGCCGGCGGATGGGCGATCGCCTCCATCGAGAGCAATTCGGGACCTGGATCGTAGACAAAGGGAATGCCGAGCCGCGGGCAGAACGGCGGCGCGATGAACGACAATTTGGCCCAGCACGCCGCACAGACCCCTTCGCCATGGACCGGCTCGCGGCAGGACACGCACAGCGTCGGCAGCGCGATGTCGAGCGCCAGCCGCGCAGTCCGCAACCAAGCGCCGCCGACCGCGCCGAGCGCGCGCTGGACCTGACCGGTAATGGAGCGTGTCGGTGATGCCTCGGCGTCCATGGCAGGCGAGGCTAGCGTTTGCGCAACGCGGGCTCAAGGCGCATTGCCTGCGACGGCGGTCCGGCGTAACCAGCCGGCATGGCACCGAACCCGGCCACCGCTCCCAACCTGTTCGATCGCGCATTGCTCGCCGCGCGGCTGTCGCGCGCCCGGCGCGCGGGGGCGGCGACGTTCCTGCTCGAGCGTGTCACCGCAGACATGGCGGACCGTTTGCAGGCGGTATCGCGCAGCTTTTCGGCGGCGGCCGATCTCTGGACGCCGGGTGACGGGCTCGGGGACGCCCTGCGCGGGCGTGTCGGATCGGTCGATCCGATCGGCTTCAGCGAGGCGGAAGCGCTCGGTCTGCCGCCGGAGTCGCTCGATCTCATGGTCTCCGCGCTGGCCTTCCAGTTCGTCAACGATCTGCCCGGC
The DNA here is from genome assembly GCF_053474805.1 of Bradyrhizobium sp. WCU1. Classification (NCBI taxonomy): domain Bacteria; kingdom Pseudomonadati; phylum Pseudomonadota; class Alphaproteobacteria; order Hyphomicrobiales; family Nitrobacteraceae; genus Bradyrhizobium; species Bradyrhizobium sp. WCU1. Next base: position 3,053,165 of record NZ_CM130280.1, on the reverse strand, counting down.
GTGCTCGCGCAGATCCGCCGCGCGCTGAAGCCGGACGGGCTCTTGCTCGCTGCGATGCTCGGCGGCGATACGCTGACCGAACTCAGGCAAAGCTTCGCCGCGGCGGAGGCGGAGTGCGAGGGCGGCGTGTCGCCGCGCGTCGCGCCGTTCGCCGATTTGCGCGACATCGGGGCGTTGTTGCAGCGCGCTGGCTTCGCGCTGCCGGTCACCGATGTCGACCGCGTCGTGGTGCGCTATGCCAGCGCGTTCGCGCTGATGGCCGATCTCAGGCGCATGGGCGCGACCAATGTGCTGCACGAGCGCCGCCACGCCCCGACCCGCCGCGCCACCATGCTGCGCATGGCGCAGATCTACGGCGAGCGCTTCGCCGATCCCGACGGCCGCATCCGCGCCACCTTCGACATCGTCTGGCTGTCCGGCTGGGCGCCGCATGACAGCCAGCCGAAGCCGCTGAAGCCGGGCTCGGCGAAGGCGAGCCTGGAGGCGGCGGTGAAGGGTGTGAAGCGTTGAGCCGTTAGGGGCGCACGCTGCTCAGGCTCCCTCTCCCCTTGCGGGAGAGGGTTGGGGAGAGGGGTAGCCCCGAGCGAGATATTCGTGTGATCATCGCTTTCGCAATTCTGCGCGCGTGTTCAAGATCATGCGGAGAGAGCGCGCCGTGTGGCACCCCTCTCCCCAGCCCTCCCCCGCAAGTGGGGAGGGAGCCTGTCCACAGTGCGTCCCTTACCGTCAGGTCCCTTTATCAGCGCGAGCAAGGGGGCGAGGGACGTCTCCACGATTTCGGAATAATGGAATTATGCGGGTGAGTTGCCCGACGTGTCAAGTCGCCTGGTCGAGCGCCGGCTACCGCCGGCTGCCTTTGCATGGGGTTGTTTTTGATGTTTTTGGCAACGCACCTCCCCGGAGCGGCAGAGGAGGTCACAGCAGCAAATCCATCAGGTGCGGCAGCAGCGGGATGTCGGCGGGCGGCATCGGGTAGTCGCGCAGCTTGCCCGCGCGGACCCAGGCGAGGTTCTGGCCCTCGCGCGCCACCGCCATGCCCTCCCAGCGGCGGCAGATGTAGAGCGGCATCAGCAAATGGAAGGTCTCGTAGGCGTGGCTGGCGAAGGTCAGCGGCGCGAGGCACGGCTCGCTCACCGTGATGCCGATCTCCTCGTGCAGCTCGCGGATCAGGGTCTGTTCCGGCCGCTCGCCCGGTTCGATCTTGCCGCCGGGGAATTCCCACAGGCCCGCCAGCGCCTTGCCTGCGGGGCGCTGCGCCAGCAGCACGCGTTTGTCGGCGTCGACCAGCGCGCAGGCGACGACGAGGGTCAGCTTGATGTCAGCCATAAAGCGGGAATTTCCTTCTGATCTGCAAGCTTTCATTAACCAGCAATGCGCCCCTCGGCCAAACGATTTGTGCCCGCACGCTCTTTCTGCGTCCGCGATAAGCCGCTCTTAATTCGTCGCCGGCAGGGTGGAGCCGTTTATCTACCCATCATTTCTTGTGCCGATATAACCCATGAGCACCTTGATCCGGACCCTCAGCCGTTTCCGCCGCGATCGCTCCGGCAACATTGCGATGATCTTCGGCCTCGCTCTGCTGCCGCTGATGATCGCCGTCGGATGCGCGGTCGACTATTCGCGCGCCAACCAGATCCGCAGCAAGCTGATATCCGCCGCCGACGCGGCGAGCGTCGGGTCGGTCGCCAGGGGATCGCCCGGCTTCATCGCGGCCGGCGCCATGACCTCGGACGGCGAGATCACGGCGGGCGAAGCCGATGCGAGGAAGATCTTCAACGGCAACGTCTTCAACCAGAACGGCTTTACGCTGACGAGCGTGACGCCGACCATGACCAAGAGCGGCGGCACCATCACCTCGACGGTCAAGTTCACGGCCGATGTCCCGACCATGTTCCTCGGCGTCATCGGGCAGGGCAAGGTGTCCGTGTCGGGTACCTCGACCTCGACCGCGACCATGCCGCTCTATATCGATTTCTATCTCCTGCTCGACAACTCGCCGTCGATGGGGGTTGCGGCGACGCCGACCGATGTCACCAAGATGGTCAACAACACCCCGGACCAGTGCGCCTTCGCCTGCCACGACTACAACGATCCCAACAACTACTACAATCTCGCCAAGACGCTCGGCGTCACGACGCGAATCGACGTGCTGCGCAGCGCGACCCAGCAGTTGATGGACACGGCGGCGAATACCGCGACCTATTCCAGCCAGTACCGGATGGCGATCTACGATTTCGGCGCCTCTTCGCAGACGATCGGCCTGCGCCCGCTGTTCTCGCTGTCGGCCAGCCTGTCGAGCGCCAAGACCGCGGCCGGCAACATCGATCTGATGGGCGTCTACGGCAACAACGACGCCTACACCGCCGACAAGGACACCCAGTTCACCACGGTGTTTCCGGCCATCAGCAACGCGATCAGCGCGCCGGGCCCCGGCACCTCGGCGGCGCCGCTGAAGTATCTGTTCTTCGTGTCCGATGGCGTGGCTGACGAGCCCAATTCAAGCTGCCTGAAGCCGATCACCGGCAGCAACCGCTGCCAGTCGCCGATCAACCCGGCGCTCTGCACGGCAATCAAGAACCGCGGCATCAAGATCGCGGTGCTCTACACCACCTATCTGCAGCTGCCGACCAACAATTGGTACATGAGCTGGATCGATCCGTTCAACAAGGGCCCGTTCGGTCCGTCGCCGAACAGCGAGATCGCGCAGAACATGCAGGCCTGCGCGTCGCCGGGCTTCTACTTCGAGGTCAGCCCGACCCAGGGCATCGCGGACGCGATGAACGCGCTGTTCAAGAAGGCGGTCGCCAACGCGCGGATCAGCAGCTAAAGCATGATCCGGAAAAGTGCGAAGCGGTTTTCCGAAAAGATCATGCTCAAACAAAGAGCTAAAGCGCGATGACGATTCAACCAAATATCATCGCGCTTTAGGTCAGCGACTCACCACCCTATCCCCGTCACCCTGAGGAGCCGCGCTTTCGCGCGGCGTCTCGAAGGATCGGCGGTCCGGTTCTCTCCAGTCGGCGCCATCGGGGCCGTGCATCCTTCGAGACGCGCGGAGCCTGTCATCGGGCCGCGCTTCGCGCGGACCCGTTGGCGCTCCTCAGGATGACGGAATCGAGAGCCTCGTTCGTCGCAACGACGAAAGCCCTACGACCGGTAGTCGCCGTTGATCGTGACGTATTCCTTGGTGAGGTCGCAGGTCAGCACGCGGTCTTTCGCCTTGCCGAGGCCGAGCGCGACCTTGATCTGGACCTTCGGCGCCTTCATCGCCTCCGAGACCTCTTTCTCATTGTAGGACGGATCGCGCGCGCCGCTCTTGGCGACGCGGATGCCGTTGAAGGAGATCGAGAGCTTGTCGCGGTTGGCGGGTTCGCCGGCCTTGCCGACCGCCATCACCACGCGGCCCCAATTGGCGTCCTCGCCGGCGATCGCGGTCTTCACCAGCGGCGAATTGGCGATCGACATCGCGATTCTGCGCGCCGACGGTTTTGTCGTCGCGCCCTCGACCACGACCTCGACCAGCTTGCGCGCGCCTTCGCCGTCGCGCGCCACCTGCTCGGAGAGGTCGGCGAGGATCTGCTGGAACGCCTTGGTGAAGGCCTTCAGGCGCGGGTCGCTGGCGCGCGAGATCTTCGGCGCGCCATGGGCCGCCGCGGCGCCGGTCGCGAACGCCAGCAGCGTGTCCGAGGTCGAGGTGTCGCCGTCGATGGTCAGCGCATTGAAGGTGTCCTCGACGCCGGCCTTGAGCAGCGCTTGCAGCACACCGGCCGACAGCGGCGCGTCGGTGAAGATGAAGGACAGCATGGTCGCCATGTCGGGCATGATCATGCCGGCGCCCTTGGCCATGCCGTTGATCGTCACCTTGGCCTTGCCGAGCTTCACGGTCGCGGTGGCGACCTTCGGGAAGGTGTCGGTGGTCATGATCGCACGGGCGGCGTCCATCCAGCGATCCGGGGTTGCGGTCTCCGCGAGCTGCGCCAGCACGCCATCGAACTTGGTAGCGTCGAGCGGCTCGCCGATCACGCCGGTGGAAGCCAGGAACACCTCCGAGGTCGAGCAGCCGACCGCTTTCCCGGCGATCTGCGCGGTCAGCGCAGTGGAGGCCTTGCCGGTCTTGCCGGTGAAGGCGTTGGCATTGCCGGAATTGACCACCAGCGCGCGCGCGGCTCCGCCCTTCAGCTTGGCGCGGCACCATTCGACCGGCGCCGACGGGCATTTCGACTTGGTGAACACACCGGCCACCGTGGTGCCCTTGTCCAGCAGCGCGAGCAGCACGTCGGTGCGCCCCTTGTAACGGATGCCGGCGGCGGCGGTAGCAAGCCGCACACCCGCGATCACGGGCATCTCGGGAACGTCAGGCGGGGCGAGGGGGGAGACGGCGGTGGACATCGGCAGGCTTCCGGCTACGGGGAGGGAAGCGCTGCATAACATCTCGCCGGCCGAAGCGGGAGAGGGCTGACGCGCTGTCATCAATCGTTCAAGAAACGACAATCCGTAGCCCGGATTGCGCTGCGCTTCATCCGTGCTGCAAAGCCTCCCCAAAACGCAGATGGCCGGGGACATGCCCGGCCATCGCAACTTCGATCAGTTCAGCGTCGCGGCGCTTACTTCTTCGCAGGCGCCATCTTGTTGTCGGCGGGCTTCGGCGCGTCCTTGGCGGCATCGGCCGGTGCGGCCGGGTCCTTGGCGGCGTCGGCCGGCTTGTCCATGCGCTCGACCTTGGCGGCCTCGCGCAGCTTGGCGACGTAGTCGGCCTGGGCCTTGCGGGTCACATAGGTCTCGATCTGGGCCTTCACCTGCTCGAAGTCGGGCGCCTTGCGGTTGCGCTTTTCCTCGACCTTGATGATGTGCCAGCCGAACTGCGACTTGACCGGATCGGAGATCTTGCCCGGCTCGAGCGCGAAGGCGACCGCGGAGAATTCCGGCACCATCTGTTCCTTGGTGAAGAAGCCGAGGTCGCCGCCGTCGGAGGCGCCGGGATCCTTGGACTTCTTCTTGGCGAGCTCGGCGAAGTCAGCCCCCTTGTCGAGCTCGGCCTTGATCGCCTTGGCCTCATCCTCGGTCTCGACCAGGATGTGGCGCGCGCGCACCTCCTGCTCGCCGGTGATCTGCTTGGAGGCCTCGTCATAGACCTTCTTCATGGCATCGTCGGTGGTCGCGGCCTTGCCCTCGCTGGCAAGCAGGCTGTCCATCAACAGGCGGTTGCGGGTGAAGGCGAGCCGCTTCTTGAAATCGTCGTTGTTCTCGATCTTCTTGTCCTCGGCGGCCTTGGAGACGATCTTCATGTCGATCAGGAAGGACAGCACGTTGTCCTTGCGGGTCGAGGGGTCCATCTGCTGCAGGCTCGGGCCGAGTTCCTCCTCGGCGAGCGCCACGTCGCTGGCGTGGATCTCGGAACCGTTGACCTTCGCCAGCACCGGGTCCGATTCCGCGGCGCGGACCGGCAGGCCGGCAGCCAGCACTGCGACAAGACAGCCCGTGGCGGCCAGGGCGGCGAGGCCGAGGCGCAGGCCGGTTTTGATTTCCGGAGGCGAGGTGGTCATGCAAAATCCTTGATCTAAAGGGGGAAGCTCGAGCGGGGCGGACACTCGCCCAATCGTGTTACATTGGCAACGCGAAAGTCTTGTCAAAATGATGAATTCCTTGACATCTTGGCGACGTTGACAACCCCCCGACCGGGCCATATCTCTGGCCGACCGCGTCAGCGGTGAGAGCGCTTATTTTGCTGCGTTTTTCGCCGTTGAACCCAGGATGGCCCGTTTCCCACTCAATTGGCGGAGGAGCCCCGGGTCGGGGCTCGAGTTGCAGCGCGTCACGGTGAGTTGATAGGCGATCTGGCGGACCATCTCAGGCTGTATTCCAAGACTTAAGCTTCAAGACTGAACCAAGACCGAACTCGAGACCGAAGAACAGGAATTTCGCATGATCGGCGCGCTCGCCCGCAAGTTTTTCGGCTCCGCCAACGACCGCCGGGTCAAGGGGTATCAGTCCCGCGTCAACGCCATCAACGCGCTGGAGCCCGACCTCGTCAAACTGACGGACGACGAGCTCAAGGCCCGCACTGCCGAATTCAAGCAGCAGCTAGCCCAAGGCAAGACCCTGGACGACATCCTGGTCCCGGCCTTCGCCACGGTGCGCGAGGCGGCCAAGCGGACGCTCGGCCAGCGCCATTTCGACGTCCAGCTGATCGGCGGCATGGTGCTGCACGAGGGCGACATCGCCGAGATGAAGACCGGTGAAGGCAAGACGCTGGTCGCGACCCTTGCGGTCTACCTCAACGCGCTCGCCGGCAAGGGCGTCCATGTCGTCACCGTCAACGACTACCTCGCCCGCCGCGACTCCGGCTGGATGGGCCAGATCTACGCTTTCCTGGGGCTGACCACCGGCGTGATCGTGCACGGCCTCGACGATGCCGAGCGCAAGGCGGCCTATGCCTGCGACATCACCTACGGCACCAACAACGAATACGGCTTCGACTATCTGCGCGACAACATGAAGTACCGCCTGGAGGACATGGTCCAGCGCGAGCATTTCTACGCGATCGTCGACGAAGTGGACTCGATCCTGATCGACGAGGCGCGCACGCCGCTGATCATCTCCGGCCCGCTCGACGACCGTTCGGATTTCTACAACACCATCGACACCTTCATGCCGAAGCTCGTCAAGAAGGACGACTACGAGGTCGACGAGAAGCAGCGCACGGTGACGCTGACCGAAGGCGGCATGGAGAAGCTCGAGAACCTGCTGCGCGACGCCGGCCAGCTCAAGGGCGATTCGCTGTACGACGTCGAGAACGTCTCGGTCGTGCATCACGTCAACCAGGCGCTGCGCGCGCACACGCTGTTCACCCGCGACAAGGACTACATCGTCCGCGACGACGAGGTCGTCATCATCGACGAGTTCACCGGCCGCATGATGCAGGGTCGCCGCTATTCGGAAGGCCTGCACCAGGCGCTGGAAGCCAAGGAGCACGTCACGGTCCAGCCCGAGAACCAGACGCTGGCCTCGATCACCTTCCAGAACTATTTCCGGATGTATGCCAAGCTGTCCGGCATGACCGGCACGGCGCTGACCGAAGCCGACGAACTGTTCGACATCTACAAGCTCGAGGTCGTGGAGATCCCGACCAATTTGCCGGTGGCGCGTCTCGACGAGGACGACGAGGTCTATCGCACGCAGAACGAGAAGTACGGTGCGATCCTTGCCGAGATCGAGCGGGCCAACAAGCGGTTGCAGCCGGTACTGGTCGGCACGGCGTCGATCGAGAAGTCGGAAGTGCTGGCCGAGTACCTCAAGAAGCACGGCTACAAGCAGATCGACTTCACCTCCGAATCCGGCATGGAGAAGCTCTACGCCGCGGCCCGCGCCGGCAAGCCGGCAAAGCTGTTCGCGGTGCTGAACGCGCGCTTCCACGAGCAGGAAGCCTATATCGTCGCCGAAGCCGGCGTGCCGGGCGCGATCACGATCGCGACCAACATGGCCGGCCGCGGCACCGACATCAAGCTCGGCGGCTCGCTCGAGATGCGGATCCAGCAGGAGACCGCAGGCATCACCGACGAGGCCGAGAAGGCCAAGAAGATCGAGCAGATCAAGGCCGACATCGAGCGCTTCCGCGAGATCGTGCTGAAGGCGGAAGAGGATTTCGAGGTCGAGCCCGCCAAGGGCAACAAGCCCGCCAAGACCGTGAAGAAGCCGGGCGGCCTCTACATCATCGGCTCCGAGCGGCACGAATCCCGCCGCATCGACAACCAGCTGCGCGGCCGCTCCGGCCGTCAGGGCGATCCCGGCCGCTCGAAATTCTTCCTGTCGCTGGAAGACGACCTGATGCGCATCTTCGGCTCCGACCGGCTCGACAGCATGCTGCAGCGGCTCGGCCTGCAGGAAGGCGAGGCCATCATCCATCCCTGGATCAACAAGGCGCTCGAAAAGGCCCAGCAGAAGGTCGAGGCGCGCAACTTCGACATCCGCAAGAACCTGCTCAAGTTCGACAACGTCCAGAACGACCAGCGCAAGGTGATCTTCGACCAGCGCGTCGACCTGATGAAGGACGACAGCGTCGTCGAGACCGTGACCGACATGCGCCATGCCTTCGTCGAGGACGTGGTCGCCAAGCACATCCCCGAACATGCCTATGCCGAGCAGTGGGACACTGCGGGCCTCAAGGAAGAGCTGAAGCGCGTGCTCGATGTTGACCTGCCGGTCGACGAATGGGCCAAGGAAGAGGGCATCGCCGACGAGGAGCTGCTCAACCGCATCGAGAACCATGTCGACGAGCGGATGGCGGCCAAGGTCGCGCAATGGGGCCCCGACGTGATGCGCTACGTCGAGAAGACCATCCTGCTGCAGACGCTCGACCATCTCTGGCGCGAGCATTTGATCATGCTCGACCATCTGCGCCAGGTGATCGGCCTGCGCGGCTATGGCCAGCGCGATCCGTTGCAGGAGTACAAGACCGAAGCCTTCAATCTCTTCCAGGAGATGAGCGCGCATCTGCGCGAGGCGGTCACCGCGCAATTGATGCGGGTCGAGATCGTGCCGCCGGACGAGCCGCCGCAGCCGCTGCCGATGATGGAAGCCCACAAGCTCGATCCCAACACCGGTGAGGACGAGTTCGCCCGCGCCAGCCTCAGCGAAGCCACCTACGCCCAGGCCTCGCTGGCGCCGGCCATGTCCGCCGCCGAGCGCAATCCGAATGACCCGGCAAGCTGGGGCAAGGTCGGCCGCAACGAGGATTGCCCCTGCGGTTCGGGCAAGAAGTACAAGCACTGCCACGGGCGGTACGCTTAGCCAATGATTTCAAGTAGTTAGGCGTCTCGACTGTTCAAAACTCGGTCGTTTTTGTCTAACTCTCGAAAGCATTTCAATCCTGGTGGTGCTTGCTGAACTTCAGGGACACCACGAATGGACGGCGCTCGCTATCTTGAAGATGGCAAGCTCACGATTTTTCGCCGAGCCGGCACCTACTACGCCCGCCTGCGACTTTCGCCGGGGAAATATGTAACTCGGTCTTTGAAGACGACAGTTGAGGAGACTGCCGTTCAAACAGGCCGTCGGCTGCTGTTCCAAATGGAACACCGAGCCGAGCAGGGCTTGCCGCCAAAATCCAAATTATTCTCGACTGTCATCGACGAGTACATCCGCTTCCGTGAGCGGGATCATGCGCACGGCAAGACCTCAACGGGGATGCTGAGGCAGATCAGAAGAGTTTCGAAGTTCTGGCGTGAGTACGCTGGGCAGCTCGCCGTCGAGGACATCAACGACAAGGTGATGCGGGAGTTCGTTCCCTGGCGCCGTGACTACTACGCCTCGTTCGACAAGCTGCCGAAGAACGCCAAGCGGTATCCCACGGATAAGACGCTTCAGTGGGACATGATGCTCGGGAAGGCCATCGTTAGGTGGGCCGCTGAGCAGGGCTGGCGAGGCAACAAACCGCCAATCACTATTTCCTTCACGCCGAAAAGGAAACGTGTGCGTCCTGCGTTTGAGCGCTGGGAATACTGCAAGCTTTGGCGCACCTTATGTAAGCGCATCAAAACGGCAAGAGATGTTCGCACCCGCAAAAGCAGGGAGCTGTTGCGCAGTTATGTTCTTGTCTTGGCCAACTCAGGCATTCGCACCGGCGAAGCAAACAATCTGAATGTCCGTGACGTTCACCCGTTTACAGATGAAAAAGGTCGCAAAAATTTCCGCTTGGTAGTGCGAGGAAAAACTGGTGAGCGGGACGCCATCTTGAGATCGGTCGCAGCCAAACGATTGGACAAATACTTGACAAAGCGTCGGAAGGAAGATCCCGACGACTTGCTGTTCGTCATGCCAGACGGATCGAAGATTATCACGCTCATCGATCAGCTGAATGCAGCTTTGCGAGGTGCCGGGGTCGAGCGGAGTAGCTTCAACGAAAAGTATACTGTCTACAGCCTCCGACATTTCTATGCAGTCAATACGCTCCGCAATGGAGTGGGCGTTTTCGAAGTCGCCCGCAACATGGGTACATCAGTGCAGATGATACAAGAGTACTACGGAAGGCAGGCTACGCCTGCTGTGTTTGCTACGAGACTCGGCGACTAGCCCACGAATTTCCTGGTCCCTGAACTGGCTCTGCGGGCAAAAGCTTGTGCGCCTTGGGACCTCGGGCTTTGCCAGGCAACACGACTCGCTTACGTTGAAAGGACCGGATTCCCAACTGGAGATTCGCAAGTGTGGTTACAAACTGCCTGTGATGCTCTGCTGTCAGGGCATGTCCTTCAGCTTCGATACGACGGTTACAATCGAGACGTTGAAGTCCATGCCGTCGGAATTACTAAGGAGGACCACGCTGTTATGCGTGTTTGGCAGGTTGCCGGAGGCAGCGTCAGTAATGAACCTGTGGGTTGGAAGCTATTGCGATTGGACGAAGCAACTGGCGCTTTCGTTACTAGCCAAAAATCACTGGCACCCCGCCATGGCTACAAACGGGGAGATAAGACCATGATCACCATCAAATGTCAGCTCTAGCACGCCTCAGTCGCTTGGTCCGATTGAACGAGAAAGCGACGAGAATCTAGGAAGCCTGCGATGCCTAAGAAACTAATCCCTATGGCTATTGCGTACGATTTCGACGGGACCCTTGCGCAAGGCAACGTGCAAGAAAATACCTTTATTCCCGCTATCGGAATGACAAAAGCCAAGTTCTGGTCTCGCAACAAGGAGAGAGCAGAGAAACACGAGGCAGACGAAATTCTCTCTTATATGACGTTTATGTTGGAGCGAGCAAAAGCAGCCGGAGTGCCGGTGCGTCGCAGAGACATTGCCCAGCATGGCAAGACGGTCAAATTGTTTCCCGGCGTCGAAAAGTGGTTTGCTCGGATCAACGCTCATGCTGGTCGACACAATGTGAAACTGGAGCACTTCATCATCTCGTCCGGCATCAAGGAGATGATAAGGGCGAGCAAGATCGGTCGCCAGTTTCGCAAGATCTTCGCCTCTTCGTTTGCTTATGACGAAAATGGCGTCGCTAGCTGGCCCGCATTGGCGATCAACTACACCACTAAGACGCAATACTTGTTTCGGATTAATAAAGGGGCGCTTACTGTCAGCGATCACAAAAAGATCAACGAATACGTCGATCCTGACCAGCGACCGATTCCCTTCAGCAACATTGTGTTTATCGGTGATGGCGATACCGACATTCCTTGCATGCGCCTGGTCCGTGAGCAGGGCGGCCACTCAATTGCTGTCTACCGACCGAACACGTCCAGCAAGAAGGCGCAGAAACTGATCACGGACAGACGGGCAGACTTCATTTCTCCGGCAGATTATTCTGACGGAAAATCGCTGGACCTCATCATGAAAACAATCATCGAAAAGATTGCTGCAAGCGATGCTGTGCGCCAGATGAAACGTAACAGTTAGCTAGACCAAGATTGGTCCATGCCAGCACTGGCGAATGTTGTGTCACGGGACAACAGCAATCGACAGGCACCAGCGAAACCGGCGTTGCTAAGGTGACAAGCCCAGGGATTGACTGCTTACTGAAGGAGATCAATTGAAGCTAGCGTTGATGACCGAGGCCAATACCCAGCTTCAGCGCCTTCTGACGTAATGAACCTTCGGTGCGTTTCATCTCTTTCGCAATTCTCTTGAGAGGTGTTCTCGCCCTCGAGTGTGCCTTCAGTGCTTTGATGTCATCTTTCGAATAGCGAACAGGAGTCCGCTTTTTTGCTTTTTTTGCCATTGAGGGCTCCTTGAATTGAGGGGCCTTCGTAACAGGACTTATCCCCCTGTCAACATTGAGGTGCAGAAGAAGGGCGCTCGGCTAAGATGGGCGGAAATTCGATGTTGAAGAGATCCCCGATTGTAACGCTCTGGTCATGCCCGATGGAGCGCAAATCATCACGCTCATCGATCAGCTGAATGCGGCGCTCCGAGACGCCGGGATCATCAGAAGCAGCTTCGGTGAAAAGTATGCCGTCTACTGCGTACGGCACTTCTGTGCGGTGAATGCGCTGCGAAATGGCGTCGGCGTGTTTGATGTCGCTCGCAACATGGATACATCTGTGCAGATGATCCAAGAGTATTACGGTAAGCAGGCCACACCAACCGTGTTTGCAACTAGACTAGGCGACTGAATTTACGAAACTAATTCGTAAAATGGTGGCTAGCTCATTCGGGCAATCCCGGACAACTATTTACAAAACGATACTTTGCGGTATTCTACCTAAGGGAGAGCAAGCTCAATGACTCGCCCAATTTCAGCTAAGCAATTTTAGGAGTCGAGAAAATGTCGAAACCAGAAGATGTTGCTAAAGCTCTCGAAGAACTCGAAAAGGCCGGTGCTAAGATTCATGAGGGGGACGCCAAGGGAAAAAAGGTCACCGCCTCTGTGATCGGAGACATTCGGAAAGGAGTGTCGCCGCAGTTTGACGCCTGGGTGAGCTGGACGAAAAGCTTCTAAAGAATGGCCCAACAGCAGATAATTTTCAAATTGGCAGAAAGGTGCAATATTAATTGCACCTACTGCTATTACTTCCACGGCGGCGAACGAGATTTTCTAAGTAAGCCCGCAAGAACAAAGGCAGATGTCGGAGATGCGCTGAGCGATTACCTCAAGCGTACTTTGGCCGCTGGAGAGATAGATAAAGCGCAAGTAATTTTCCACGGTGGAGAGCCGTTGCTTTACGGGAAGAGGCGGTTCGACGCTTTATGCAGCAAATTGCGATCTGACATCGATTCCCCATCCCTGGATTTATGCCTTCAAACAAACGCAACACTGATCGATAGCGAGTGGATTGGAATTTTTGAGCAACATGATGTGAAAGTTTGCACGTCCTTAGACGGTCCTCAATCTGTGCACGATTCATTTCGTGTTGATCATAGGGGACGAGGGACGTACCAGAACGTTCGGCGTGGAATTGATTTGTTGATCGAGGCTAAGAGAGCGGGCAGACTTTCAAGCGTGGCTTGCCTCAGCGTCATTCAGCCAAAATTCTCCGGGAGGGACGTTTTCATCCATCTAGTAAATGAAGTTGGGTTTGATCAACTCGACTTTTTATTCCCGGATGTCACGCATGACAATTTCACTGGGGATTCGAAGTCATATGGCCGCTTTTTGATTGAGGCGTTCGACGAGTGGTTCGCCCAGGACAATCCGGTCGTGAACATACGTGTGCTTCGCTCGACGATGTCGGTACTTCTGGGAGGCAAGTCGTACCTGGCTGGGTTTGGCTCGAGCCAGCCAGACGCCTTTACTGTTCGCTCGGATGGCGCTGTTGAGCTGGACGATTTCCTGAGAGTCTGTGGCCTAGACGTTGTGGATACGGGCCTTACTCTTAAAGACCTGCAGCGCACGGAACTGCGTTCGCTGATCTCAGCTCGAGCTCTCGACGCTCAATTTAGTAACCTACCATTGAAATGTGCTGACTGTGACGTGGCGGGCGCTTGCAAGGGAGGCCAAATCTCTCACCGCTTCAAAGCGGGAAATGGCTTCGAAGAACGATCGGTTTTCTGTGAGGGGCTGTATGATCTCTTTGTGCATGTTGCGAAAGCATTGGTCGAGGCAGGCGTAGCCAGTCAGTCTGTTGTTGGACTTTCTCGTCTAGAGATCGTCCAGTAGTCCGGCGGACGCTGATAAGCGAGCCAGACAACACGGCTATCCCGTGGAACATGAGGAATGCTGTTAGCGCCTCCTCCAGGAAGGTTAAATCAAGCCTAACGAGCTTTCCGGCTTGCCTTGTGTGTATTCAGAAATTCAGCCGGTTCAACCTCGAGCGTCGCAGCAAGCTTCTCGATAATCTTTAAGCTGGCGTAGAACACGCCCTTCTCAAGCTGGCTCAAATAACTCCGGCTAATACCCGCCTCATAGGCGAGGTCATCCTGCGAGAGGCCCTTCGCATTCCTTATGCGCCGTAGATTTGTGGCGAACACTTCCCGCAGGTCCATGCAGGGAAGCATCGAGTGTTGTTCAATATATCACACCTCGATATACTGAACAAAATGTGCTATGCCGCTCGTTGTTAGCTTCTTTTGTTGAGCGACGGGGGCAATTTGAAAATGCGCTACTTGCCGCTACTTTCGGTCTTAATGCTTGCGGGCTGCAATTCCGGAGATCTCACTTGCGACTCTCCGCAAGTCACTACGGTCGTGACCGATATTGCCATGAAGGGCAAAGGCAGCATGTACACCGCAGCGAGAACTGCGCTGCCGTCTGTGGTTGATCCATCTACGTGGTCAACGTTGGAGGCCGAAGCGAAGCAGATTAGCCGCAAGATCCAAGCAGCAAAAGTGCGGTGCGGCAACTCTAGTATGGTGTGCGAGGATATGAGCGTCACGCCCACGTTGGCTGCATTTCGTAATATCAACTATAATGGATCAAGGCCGATGACTGCGGCCGAAGTGGCGTATTACAGCTCCAACTTCCTGCCTTTGTTCGATCAATTGCGATCCCTTCAAGACAAGCGGAAGGCGATTCAGGAAGAGGCTCGGATCAAAGAAGAAACTCAATTAGCGGAGTTCGATAAATCAGTTCGGTATGAACTCGGCCTTATCCGACCGCAGCAGAAAAACGAGCAGACTGGTGCAATTGCGTGCGAAGGTCGACTGTCAATGCATGCTTCAACTGGGACTTGGTATCGTGAAGTGTTCTACACAGCCGAGCGAACGACGGATGGCAACGTCTTTGTTCGAGCGCAAAAGTCGGATTGACGAGACAGCATCCCCGTTGAGGTCTTGCCGTGCGCATGATCCCGCTCACGGAAGCGGATGTACTCGTCGATGACAGTCGAGAATAATTTGGATTTTGGCGGCAAGCCCTGCTCGGCTCGGTGTTCCATTTGGAACAGCAGCCGACGGCCTGTTTGAACGGCAGTCTCCTCAACTGTCGTCTTCAAAGACCGAGTTACATATTTCCCCGGCGAAAGTCGCAGGCGGGCGTAGTAGGTGCCGGCTCGGCGAAAAATCGTGAGCTTGCCATCTTCAAGATAGCGAGCGCCGTCCATTCGTGGTGTCCCTGAAGTTCAGCAAGCACCACCAGGATTGAAATGCTTTCGAGAGTTAGACAAAAACGACCGAGTTTTGAACAGTCGAGACGCCTAACTACTTGAAATCATTGGCTAAGCGTACCGCCCGTGGCAGTGCTTGTATTTTCAACGGAAGTGAAATTGTGGAGTCGTTTCAACGAAGTACGAACCCTATGGTTTGCCCTGTCAATCTTTTGTCAAACGGCCTGCCTTTTCTTCAGTGCATCGTGTGCTGCTGATGCGCTCCAGCGTTGTCAGAGTCTCTGATGCGTTTCGTGGTGGGACCAGTGCTTCGGGACACCTAACTGCTTTGGACGCATCGTCGGGCTTCGTCGTGAGCTGCTGGGCTAAATGTACTGTTGCGTTGCTCCGATAGCGATCTGGATTTTCACAGGTGAAATTGGCTTCGGGGGCATTCGACCGGACACGTCGTGCCGGTGGTGATGTCGATGAGCTGACGCAGCGGCCACGGCGCTTGAAATGCCAATAGACAAAGCGGGCGATAGATTAAGGCCTCAGATGAAATTAAGTTTTCGTAATGCGGCAATTGCCGGCGTCGTCGAGAGCTAAATACCAAGACTCTCCCTACAGCAAATCTCGGGTGCCAAACCTGTCGAGTTCGCAGCAAGCGAATGGAGTTCAGTGAGGACATCACGCCAAACGAGATTGGACGAGTCGCAAGCTACTGATGACACGTTGTCGGTGGCATGATGAGGGCGACGCCGCAACCTACTGCGACCCTCGAGCCGCACAGCTTCGGCCAAATGGGGCTGTGTTTGCTAGCGCTGACGAACAGGACGTAAAAGGGAGACCGCTCAGCCACCCCTTACCGAAGAGTGTCCGCATTTGGCGTGTGTGACGGGGCTATATGCAAGCTTCCACGATCATGCTTTGGCCTGCTCGGCTGAAGTGTGATTGAAGGCAACTGCAAGATTGGACTTAGGTACTTTGGAATTGTCCTCGTGATTGTTCACCCAATCAGTGGACACGAGCGCAGCGAGTATCGTCCGCAAGGACGATTGCATTTGATTCTATGGTTTCAGGCTGAACCATCATGCTGCGGCATTGGCAGCTAATTGATCCGGCCGTCGACGATACGAAATGATCCAGTTAAGGGAGAAATGGAGCTGGGGGTACTTTTGCTTATACTCCTGCTGGTATTGCACCGGTTAAATCGGCTCGAGCACTCTCCACCTGATCGAGCAAATTTTGTAGCTCGCCTTTTAGGTCGTCATGGTCAGGACCATACTCAATCACAGCTATGTTGTACGTTGCCCGCCAATCACGAATCATGAATTCATGCTTGCCCTGTTTTATGAGCGCATAATGAGGCTTACTTTGACGCCCCGATATTCGGACATCCTCAAGCAACAGGAGGATGTCAGGATCCTCTAGGCCGCAGCCGATGAAAACAATCGTGTTCGTTAAAAAGATTGCTCTCAGAACATCATAGAACCTTGGATAGTCTCTTTTCGCCTCGTGATATTGAGCCTTAGTGAAGATCATTTCATCGATTTTGTCGATGGTGCCATGCGCCTTCACGATGAGCCTCGTATCGGATCGAAGCTCATCAGCTAGAATTGCTGCTCTATAATCTATGATTTTAAATGCATCCATTCCACCTGGAGCCGAAAAGCAATACCGTTCATAGATCTTATCAAAATTGGTCGTGATCACTATTCGAGCATCGAGAGCATTGATGATGCGATGTAGTTCGCTGGGCTCAAAGTGAGGGCTATTGAAATGGCTATCTAGGAATGCGTGATAGTCCGCTTGATCGGACAGATCCTTAATCGCTTGAAGCGCTACTAGAAGCTTTCCTTCCGATATCAAAGCGTCTACCGCCGCACGCTTTGTCGGATCTTTCACCAAAGAGCAAGCCGCTGAAAGAAAGGTCTTCCAGTCCGGCGGTCGATTACCAGCCGGATTGCTGGCGGTAGCAGATACGCCAGCACCCAGGAAGAGAACACATCGCCCTTTGGCGATTTCGTTTATCAAGGTTGAGGGCCAGTCGATCATGGGCGCTGAACATCCGCAGCGGCTTGGCTATTCACATTGTTCAGCAAGCGATGACACACGACTTTCATCAGCTGTGCATAGTCAGCTACTTGGCGCACTTGATTCCCAACAACTGCCTTGTGTTGTGTAAGTGCGTGAATTGGCACCCGCTGTGACTGAGCAAGGGGAACCAGACTGTAGAGAAACGGGATGTGTCCCAGTTCTAGATCTTCGAACTTCAAAAAGTCAGGTATAAAGGCGCCGAGGCTTTCTTGCACCGTCTCAGGGATATCTTGAATTATTTCGTCATAAGCCTTTACCGGACGGGCCTTTTCTTTGAATTTTCGTTTGACATACTGCTGAACTGAATATCCGGCCAAACGAAATTTTACACTCGTGTCCACGATTCCAGAAAATTCGCTCAGTATCGTCTCGTTCTTTCGCTTGAGATTAGCGACAGCTCTCTCATAGTCATCCGACCAACTCTTGATCCATGCGGAGATATTCCGGATGCCCAAGAGGCTGAAAATGTCGGACCCGAATGGCGTGACGATGTAATCACAGCTCAACAGAATTGTACGATTTAGGGCGCCGAGCGACGGACCAACATCGAAAACAATGAGGTCATATCGGTCGCCGATTGAATGAAGCAACTGCGACATCCAGTTGCTGATTCTATAGCCCCGGATCGGATCGGCGCCTTGCAGATCGCTCCAAGCTTGACTGAGCCGATCTTCAACAAGGGACATATTGGGATGCCCTGCGATTAGGTCGGTCTTGTAAGCGTTTTCTGATGACCTCACGGGCTCGAATGTCCCTTCGATCGAAGGCTCGCCTCGCTCTAGTGGTTTAAGGTAGTGATAAAGCGTCTTTCGAGCGCTGAAACGATCCCAGTAGATTTCACCCAGCAGATCCTCCTCGAGGACCGACTGAGTTGCATTGCATTGCGGATCACCATCCACTAGCAGCACCCTCTTGCCGAGGTGCATGTTCAGGTAAGAAACGACGTTGCAGGCTAGGGTCGTCTTCCCAACGCCGCCTTTATTATTGAAAAAGACGATTGTCTTGGCGGTCAATGGCGACCTCTATCTCTGATTGTACCAAACGACATCAGACGTGGACGGAAGAATCAAGCTGATAAGTAGCCGTTTTCCATAGGTTTCAAATTGATAAAAAGGATGATATTCCTCGCCTTGGATTGGGCGAGAGGCATTTTGTGCAAATCTTCTTCCGAAAGACTTCCTCGATTGGTAACTCACAAACAGAGAAGCGTCTGTCCAGCGACGTGCAGATAGCTCTGCGCTATGTGAAGAGTTCAAACGAAGATTTCGTTGTGAACGATAGCGCCTGGTACTGGAAAAATCCTGCGGGCAAGGCAAAGCCCTCCGTAACCAACTCGGCAAAGTTTATTACGGGGCGCTTCCAGTCAAAGTTACGGGAGCTCGGTTGGGCCACTGACAAGACGATCCTTGATCAAGAAATCGACGGATACCTTGAGGTCGAAGACGAGTTCGCACTCTACCGCTTGGAAGCGAGCCGCCTTATTGAGCTGTTGCAGGCCTATGAAAAGCTCTCGGGAGCATCAGCGGGTCCAATCGCAACGTCAATCCATCAGAGTTATTGTCTTCGAGCGTCGCCTGGGTTGATCCCGGCGCTCAAGGGTTTGGAACATTTCTTCAGTCGTAGTGATGCCAAGACCACTTTTCGGTGCGGCGTGGAGTTTGAAACGGGGAATATTGCAAGTTCGTTTCGAGCAGCAATGAAGTTGGACTATCTTTTCAAAGAGAAGGCGCTCGATCTCGGCATCTTCATTACTTCGAATGACAAAGCAAATTGCGCTGCCCGCATATGGCCTGTCTCGAATCGCAACGGCAGTTTCCAGGAATTGGACAGGCGCAATTTTAGCGAGGCTGTCACAATCCCATTGTGGGAGATCGGCTTTGCGCCGGATCGGTTCGATGCGAATGCAAAGTACCTCGCCGAGGACGGCTCTCTCTACGAGATGAATGCTACTGGGAAGCAAGAAAGGATCGATTCAGTCCTGTACGATCAATATTCAGACATCAGGGGGCATATCAAACTTAAGCCGGTTGATTAATCCTCAACGTGATCGTCGTTGCGGTGATGTTTGATTTCCGCATCTTCCAGCCGGTCGACAATTACATCACAAAAATCCAACTCGATGCCAAGCCAACGGCGGTGCTTCTTTTCGCAAACTGCGAAGGTAGTTCCACTGCCACCGAAGGGGTCAAGGACGACGTCTCCCGCACGGGTGGATAGCTCCACTACTCGATCTACCAGCCGAGTAGACAGCGCATTGGCTCTCCGGTTCTTTGATTTGAATTTCCAGTGGCGAACAGGGGGGATGTCGGTCCACACGTCTTTTAGGTTTACCCCGTTCGGGTGCATGGCGTGTCGATGCCCCCCGTAGTCTCTGATCTCCTTACCGCAGTGCCGGCATAACTCGATGGGAGTTCTAATTTTTCTGAAGGTCTTGGGCTTGCCCTTGGAAAAATACAGAAGGCTGTAGTGACTTGGATAAAGACGCCCAGGAATTGGGAGAGAGCTTTTGAAGTCCACAGCAATGTCGTGTCGGAAGTCGAGCCCCCGATTCATCAGGTAGGCGCCGATCAATATGTTCCAGCGAGGAATATTGTAGATGAATAAGGACCCGCCTGGCTTGAGGACCCGTACACATTCTTCAATCCAAGCGTAGCACCAATTCAGATACTCTTCGGAGGATCGATTGTCGTTGGAGCGGCTCCCATATTGCTTGTTGAGGTTGAACGGCGGGTCCGCAAATACGGTATCAACGCATTCGTCTCTCAGAAGCGGCAGCACATCGAGGCAGTCTCCCTCGAAAAGGGCACCTAGGTCAGTCTTGTAGACGGGACGAGCACTATTTTTTTTCGCTAGGAAATCAGCAGCATTGAAGCGTGCCTCATGAAAGACGAATCCCTTTTGAACAGCAGTGCTCATTGAATGTAAGTTTCGTTATCCTCTAGGCGTAACCAGTCAGGCACCCGACCAAGAACAGATATAGAACCTGACTGGCTATGCAACTGCCAGATTGGCAATTTCGGTGGAAGACTCTCGAAAGTCTATCCGTGGAATCGACTGGACGTTAGGCAGCCCTACGGGGCGGCACCGGACGAGCCGACTTGCTCGTTTCGCTTAGCTGAGAATCAAGCTCGCCAGCTCGCACCGCCTTGATCAGCGCATCGATCACGGCGGGCAGCTTGTCCAATGAGCCAACGGCAATTGCTGCCTTACCCTTCTCGAACTCGATGCGCTTCGATCCGACCTTCACGGTCATCACGCAGGCACCGCTCTGATCCTGCTGCCACCACTTACTGGTGCGCAGGGGCTTCTCGACCAGCACCTTCTCGCCGCCCTCTTTCTTCTCCCAGCGCTTGATGCGTCGCTGGTATAGGGGATCGGCGAGCAACTTCTTCTGGTCTTCCAAACGGGACACCATGCGTTCCCGCTTCATGATCAGTGGGTCTGAGCTGGGCTTGGGCTGCGGCACGAAAGTAAGGGACTTCAAGATAGGGGACGACATCGTGTGCTCCTGCTTTCGAATTGGACTAAGCAGGAGTCGATCTACAGCCGTCGTTCGCACTGTCGAGCCGGAATGAAGCAGAATCAGCTGAAAAAGGTGAGTTTAAAATCTGCATAAATAACCCTGAGGCACGCCCCTTTGGCGTGCCTGCTTTTAACGGAGTTAGAATATGCAAGAAAATACGATTTCAAACTTTGAGCCCGGCATTTTAGCCGACGACAATGGTCGCACTTGGTTTCCTACCGTAACGAGGTGTCAAAAATCAGAGCCGCCAAAATTTCCGCCTGATGAGGACATCGAGCTTTGGCTGAAACACAATGCGCCGCTTTCATTTCAGCAACTCGCTGATATTCGTTACGCTCTCTATCATCGCTGCACCCGCAACGATTACTTCGTCGCACGGGCGACCGATGACCAATTCAGTCTAATAGGCCGACACAGCACCCTCGAAATCGTCAGCGACAATGCCCGCCAATATTTATTGTGGAGGTTGAGACTACTGGGCCGAAAAAAGAAATGGATCAGCGCTCTTCCTCGAACCAAGAATCCGAGAAGGTGATACCCCGTCCTGTGATCGGCCGAGGGGGCCATCCTCGGCCGATTGCTTTGTGTACCCAAGACGCCCATCTCAAGAAGGCGGGTTGGACCACATCGCTCAGCGTTCCATTTGGAACGTATCTCTTGGTTGGGTCTCGAATTCAAACTCTAGGCCATTCGCTATTCGCCTGAGATCCGGAAAATACAGCGTCACGATTTCGTCTAAACGGACGGGGTCAAATTTGACGCCTAGTTCGGCAAGACGTTCGGACAACCTGTCCCTAGCCGGAGCAGCACTGAGGGCCGACTAGCAGCGGGGGTCAAGAAGCTGACGCCGTGAAGCCTAGATTTCAGCGGGTCTGCGATTTTCTCAAGTCTATTTGCCGCAAAGATGAAACGACATCTGTGCTCGTTTTGCTCGATCAACACTCGCAAAGAAGCTTGAGCGCTCGCCGAAAGATAGTCAGCTTCGTCGATGAAACATATCCGCAAGTCGTCGGTCATGGAAAAGGGAGATCGAGCAAAGCCCTCGACCCGCTCTCGCATGAAATCAATCCCAGTTTGCGACGAACCATTGATCTGCATCACATCAAACGCATCCCACTTCCGCAGAAAGATCCGAGCGGCCGACGTCTTCCCTGTTCCTGGAGGACCATGGAAGATCATATTCATCGGACGTTTCTCCTCGATCATACGTTGAAGCCTTTCACTGGTGGCTGGCGGCAGCGTCAGGTCGCAAAAGCATTGCGGACGAAGGCGCTCCGATAGAAGGCTACGCTCGCTGTTATCTCCACTCATTGACTTTCATCCTCATGCTCGGTTTCGTCAAACTCGGGTGCGCTGACGGTCGCACCGTACTTGTCAGCAGACTCCTTGATCTCCCGATAGAGCTGCGTTTGCTCGCCGTGGCTCAGACTGGACCCGTCAACCTTGATGATGAATTTCGGCTTGTCGGAACCGCTAGCGGTAGCTGTCCGCAAATCAGCGGCCGTTATGCCGACATGCAAAGCGTCGTTTTGGACCAGTTCGTCGAATTCCTGAGGTTGCAATTTTGCAAGCTGGTAAAGGGTCGTCCACGAATCGGGCAGTCGGTCTGCAACCTTCAGCAAACGGTCGCCAGCCTCTGCGATTTTTCTCACTTTCCGATAAGTCGCCGAATTGCGTGGCAACCGAATTCGGTCGAAGAACCGCTGGACCGCTTCAACGGGGAGTTCCTCTTCAGCTTCGAGAACCAGTTGGCATTTTCGAATGTATATGTCTGCGGCGTCCTTGGTGAATTCGTAGTAGCCTTGAATGAAGTAGCTGAGCCTCGCTTCGATATCGGAGTTATCGTGCAGCCCAGGCAAAGCTCCGCCGTCGCCAGAATCGTGATTTCCGGTCATATCTAGTTTCCTGTTTGGGTTAGCTTAGTGCGGTGTAATAGCCTTCAGTTCCCGCAGTCGTCGGGCGAAGCTCCGCCGCTGCCAGAAATGACGTTTCATCTAGTCAATGGATTCTCCAAGAGCTTAGCGAAAGCGCCGTCCCATTAGCGACAACGGCAGGCATCAGACGTCCAGTTTCGTTTCAGTCACTTCAAAGGAACCGTGGCGTTGAGCGACACCTTCATGGCGCCATAGTTGATGAATCCGTTCGTGGTAGCGATAAGCTTGGTTTTCCCAGTCGAAGACGGCCTAGCCAGCTTGCGAGCTTTGGCCGAAATGTCGATCGTGAGGATCAAGAGATCACCTTTGAGTTCACCTATCACGTTCATTCCTGGCCTCTCCACGAAGTCATAGTCTCGTTGTGCGAGCATGTTCGATACTACTATTTTAGATAGAAGTTCCGGGCAGAGCGTTCCTGCGTTTGCTGCGAATGTCTTGGTCCGCTCGGGTTGTTGCCGCTTATGGAGTTGCGGTTTCGCCCACGGACCACCCATCAAACATCTCTCGTGTGACGTGGACCGTGACCGCCTGGCCCTCCTCCTCGAACCTTTCCAGCGTCTCTGCCCAGAAAGCCAAGAATGAGGTCATCGGCTCTGTCAGGAGGCTTTGAAGCGCCTGAGCTTCGCTATCGTCAGCTGACGTGTATGTTGCGGCCTGATTGCGGACCGATAACACCTTATCGAGTGCTTTTCTTATACGGTTGTAACCTCGTTCGGTCGGCTCGGCTGTTTTGCAGTAGTCAACAAAAGTCCTGTAGAATTTGATCCTTGCCTGCTCCGCCTTCGCAAAGAGCTTCATCGCTCGGTGGGAAAACTCCTTGTCCACAATGGGCAGGATTGGCAGACCCAGCTCCCGCAACTCTCGGGCATCGTCAATATTGATCACGTTGTCGGTCATTATCGTGCTCCTCTCGTCGCATATGTTTCCGTTTGCTCAGGTGTTTGATGCCGGCCGATAGCGCACGGCGGAATTGTGTTTCCGTCGCTAACGACCGACTTAGTTAGTTGGTTTAGAAGGCTGAGCTGAGGGACGGGCGGCCGTGCCTCAGCTCAGACTTTGTTGTTTCGCTCGGCTATTCCATAGGCTTCTCCATCGCTCGGGCGTCCTTGCGACGAGAAACCTATCTCGCTTTGAGTGTTTGGCAATCAGACGGCAGTTCTGTAAATCAGCAAAAACGCAACCAGTTGCGATCTAGCTTTTTCGAATCGGTTTTTTGACGCTTTTCAGGATTGCCGCATGGGCGACGCTCCTAGCGCCTTTTGGGAGGCGTCTACAGACCATCTCCGCAATGCAGCTCAAGAAATCGTGATGCCAATTTCTGCCATTAGATCAGCGATTTACACGTTGCCTAAGAAGTTCTGACCAACTATCAGCTTGAGGGGTATAATAAAACCGCAAAACCGTTTTGACCCTCACGAAAGGAAACCCCTCGGCGGGCGGTGATTCCTGGTGTTTGATCTTTCGAGTCCAGCGCTATGTAGGACCCCCAGCTCCATTTCTCCCTTAACTGGATCATTTCGTATCGTCGACGGCCGGATCAATTAGCTGCCAATGCCGCAGCATGATGGTTCAGCCTGAAACCATAGAATCAAATGCAATCGTCCTTGCGGACGATACTCGCTGCGCTCGTGTCCACTGATTGGGTGAACAATCACGAGGACAATTCCAAAGTACCTAAGTCCAATCTTGCAGTTGCCTTCAATCACACTTCAGCCGAGCAGGCCAAAGCATGATCGTGGAAGCTTGCATATAGCCCCGTCACACACGCCAAATGCGGACACTCTTCGGTAAGGGGTGGCTGAGCGGTCTCCCTTTTACGTCCTGTTCGTCAGCGCTAGCAAACACAGCCCCATTTGGCCGAAGCTGTGCGGCTCGAGGGTCGCAGTAGGTTGCGGCGTCGCCCTCATCATGCCACCGACAACGTGTCATCAGTAGCTTGCGACTCGTCCAATCTCGTTTGGCGTGATGTCCTCACTGAACTCCATTCGCTTGCTGCGAACTCGACAGGTTTGGCACCCGAGATTTGCTGTAGGGAGAGTCTTGGTATTTAGCTCTCGACGACGCCGGCAATTGCCGCATTACGAAAACTTAATTTCATCTGAGGCCTTAATCTATCGCCCGCTTTGTCTATTGGCATTTCAAGCGCCGTGGCCGCTGCGTCAGCTCATCGACATCACCACCGGCACGACGTGTCCGGTCGAATGCCCCCGAAGCCAATTTCACCTGTGAAAATCCAGATCGCTATCGGAGCAACGCAACAGTACATTTAGCCCAGCAGCTCACGACGAAGCCCGACGATGCGTCCAAAGCAGTTAGGTGTCCCGAAGCACTGGTCCCACCACGAAACGCATCAGAGACTCTGACAACGCTGGAGCGCATCAGCAGCACACGATGCACTGAAGAAAAGGCAGGCCGTTTGACAAAAGATTGACAGGGCAAACCATAGGGTTCGTACTTCGTTGAAACGACTCCACAATTTCACTTCCGTTGAAAATACAAGCACTGCCACGGCAGGTACGCGTAATCGGCTGCGATCGTCGCGATTGGAGGGTGGGCAAAGCGAAAGCATGTCCACCACGTCTTGCGTTGCTTTCGACGGTGGGCATGCTTCGCTTGGCCCATCCCACGATCTGTCGCTGCACCGGCTAAAGCATGATCCGGAAAAGTGCGAAGCGGTTTTCCGAAGAGATCATGCTCAAACAAAGGTCTAAAGCGCGATGATGATTCAACCAAATCTCATCGCGCTTTAGTGCGCGATGCACTTTAGCCTTTTGCGCATGGTCTCTTCGGAAGACCGCTTCGCACCGACGTCGTTGGAATTGGCCGGACCGACCGATGTTCAGCTGTGTCGCGCCAGCGTCTGCGACGGACGCTCGCCAAAGGCCTCGAAATAATGCCGTGCAAAATGACTTGCATTGGAGTAGCCGCAAGCCAGGGCGGTCCCGATAACCGTGGTCTCCGAAGTGGGTGCCGAAAGCAGCTCGCGCGCCCGTTGCAGGCGGACCAGTCTGGCAAACTGCATGGGCGAGCGGCCGCGAAATTGGCTGAACGAACGAAAAAGCGTCCTCGCTCCAACGCCCGCGACCGCAACGAGTTCTTCGATCGGAACCAAGCGAGACCAATTGGCTTCGATATATTCCTCGGCCTTCCGAACGTGATGAGGCGCCGCAGCGGCAGCCGCGCCCTGCAGAAAGCGACTATGCGAGTGTCGGCCGGCCTCGAGAGCCGCAACGATGACCGCCTGCTCCAGCTCGCGCAACGCAAGCGAAGGAACCTTCGCTGACGACGACCAGTTCACGGTCTCGGCGAGAAACAGTGTCGTCTGCAGCAAGCGCTGCGAGCGCTCGAGTGTCATGTCCAGCGACGGCTCAAAAACGAGCTCGCCGCTTGGCATTCCGCCCATCAAGGCGCTCAACTTGCGTTTGAACGCGTCAGGAGCAATTCGTAGCGCGAGACGTCGGTGGCCGCCGCGCAAGTGAAGTTCAGAGTGTTGCCCCGGCGGGAGGATACATGCGCGCTGCTCGTCGATTTCGGCGAATGCGTCTGCCGTTGCTGTCGTGCCGCTACCACTAATCGCAAACTGCAAACGAAAATGCGCCTCTTCGGGGAAGCTGCACGTGAAGTCGGTCGTTGTCGCCACATACACCAGGCCGAGTTCGTTGAGCGAAACGACACTGGCCCGCACCTCGAATGGGGCTGAAGACACGTGCAACTCTCTGACGCCGAAGACTGCCAGCGCCGACCGTTTGAGCCGATCCATGTCGGTTGCAAGAACTTGAAAGCGATCGAGCAAATGCCTTTGTTGCTGCAACGAAGACAATTCGAACAACGAGCCTCGTAGGGCGGGGGCGGTGTCGGGCTGCAGGACTTGGTCGTTGACCCGGCGAGCCAGCCCGACAAATACCTTTCGGTTTTGCATCATCTGGCACGTGACGCTGATCTCGACCGGATAACTCGAGCCGTCTCGTCTGACCGCGATCTCGCGGAAGGTCATCGCCATTCCTGGCTCTGCATTTCCCCACTTCACCGCGTTCTCGGCAGGGGTCGCTCCGATCGAGATATCGTTGATGGTCATCGCCAGGAGTTCTTCGCGCGAATAGCCGAGATCGATTGACGACTGTTCGTTGATATCGAGAAATCGGCCCTGCGCGTCGTGCACAAAGAAACCGTCGGGTCGATCAAGAATGAGATCGTGACGGTCGTCGTCTTTATTCATCCAAGAGCAGCCCTGCAAATGTTCGTTCGGCAAATGCCGAATACCAAATATTCACGGAACATCCACTGGCGCTGCTCAGACCATTGTCGTCGCCTTCGCTGCGGCTTCGCGTCTATCCAACCAGTCGATCAATATCAAATGAGCCTCCGGCATCTGTTCGGTAAATCAGGACAGCTGTCAAGCCGCATTCGTCCCTCCGCTGGTTCGCGCCGTGTCATCGCGAGAGGGCTGAGCAGAGTTTGAAATGAAGCAGGTCTGACCCGGATCGCGTTCGTCATTGCGAAGCATGATGTCGACGCGCCGCGCTCGTGCATATTCGCCGAAAATTGAGCTTGTGTTGCCGCGACTTAACGAAAATAAATCACGCGGTGCGATCAAGACGCGATCGCGCCAGCGTCTTCCGACGCCGTGAGTTCCGGTTCATGTGAGTGCAACGCTGCGTCCGTGCCGGTGCTTCGGCAGATTTCCAGAGTCGTTCGCGATCGCGCGACGATCACATCGCTTCTCGATGCATGGTGCTCAGGTGATTCGACGCCATGACGCTCGATCGATCAAGCTGGAACCTTTCGTCGTGGCACGAACCGGTCCTTCGTGGCGCTAACGGGCTTGCATGTCGCATCTGTTGGTTGGCGCAGGAGTGGTGCGACGCGCGAGCCTTGGCGCGATCTGGTTCAGTTTGACGCGAACAGGGCAGCAGCTCCGTTAAGCTCTCGGCGGTAGATGAATCTAACTCCGCGAGGCTTGACGCGGTTACGTGGTCACGAAGAAATGGAACCGTACGCGTGCCAGAGAATGTCGTCAGATTCCGCGCGAGGCGGATGCAGCTGTCCGAACCGGCTGATTCGGAGTCGCAGTTGCCCGGTGCCGACTCGATCTATCTTCGGCTCAGTCAATTGCTCGAACGCCAGAGGCAAGAGCTGGGCCGGTTTCGCGCCGGCCTGGATGGTTCCGTCGCACAGGGTGGAATGTCGCTGCAGGAGCAGGATGCGGCATTCGTGAGCCTGCTGATCGTGGCATCCGATATTCAAAGGATCGACAGGACGCTCCGTTCGCTGTCGGCGATCCGCACGTACCGGTGATTGAAACCCGTGGTTTCCGAGAGGCCATCCTAGTCAACATTTCCAACGGCGCGGCGGTCTCGAAGGCCTGAATTTCATCGCGAATCGTTGGCCAATCCAATCAGGAGGACATCAATGTTTGGTCGCAAAGAGCGTGCGGACGCGCAAGCCCTGATCGATGCGCTCGATCGGTCTCAAGCCGTGATCGAGTTCAACGTGGATGGCACGATCATCACGGCGAATCGTAATTTTCTCGACGCCGTCGGCTATTCGCTGGAGGAAATCCGCGGGAAGCATCACAGCATGTTCGTCGACGCGTCAGAGCGGGACACTGTCGAGTATCGCGAATTCTGGGCAGCGCTCGGCCGTGGAGAGTTGCGATCGGCGGAGTTCAGGCGTGTTGCAAAGGGCGGTCGCGAAATATGGATTCAGGCGTCCTACAATCCGATCGTCGACAAGCAGGGCAGGCCGTTCAAGGTGGTCAAGTTCGCGACCGACGTCACGCGGGCGAAGGCCCGCAATCTGGATGCGGCCGGCAAGCTTGCCGCGATCAATCGCACGCAGGCCGTCATCGAATTCGAACTCGATGGCACCATCGTCACGGCCAACGAGAATTTTCTCGGGGCGCTCGGCTACTCGCTCGCCGATATCAGGGGGCAGCATCACCGCATGTTCGTTGCGCCGGACGAGCGCGACGGATCGGCGTATCGAGAGTTCTGGTCACGCTTGACGCGCGGCGAATATCAATCCGGCGAATACAAGCGTATCGGCAACGGAGGCCGCGAAGTCTGGATTCTCGCATCGTACAATCCGATTCTCGATGACCAGGGCAAGCCGATCAAGGTGGTCAAGTTCGCGACCGACATAACCGAACAACGGCTCAAGGCCGCCGATTTCGCCGGGCAGATTTCTGCCATCGGAAAGTCCGAGGCGGTCATCGAGTTCAACATGGATGGCACGGTCATCACGGCCAACGAAAATTTTCTGAATGCATTGGGCTACTCCCTTCACGAGATCCAGGGGAGGCATCACTCGATCTTCGTTGCGCCGGCTGACAGCGGCAGCGAGGACTATCGGGCATTCTGGAAGTCATTGCGGGACGGCTGCTATCAGGCCGGAGAGTATCTCCGGCTCGGGAAGGGCGGTCGCGAGGTCTGGATACAGGCGTCGTACAATCCAATTCTCGATCTGAATGGCAAAGCGTTCAAGGTCGTGAAGTACGCTTCCGACGTCACGGCGCAAGTGATCGCGCGGAGAAAGAGCGAGCATGTCCGCGGGATGATGGAGTCGGTCGCGGCGGGCGCGGAGGAGCTCAACGCATCGGTCCAGGAGATTTCGTCCGCTATGTCCAAGTCGCGGGAAACGACGATGACGGCTGTCGGACATGTCGAGGGGGCGGACAAGCAGGCGCAACGCCTGACCGAAGCGGCTCAATCGATGAGCGGGATCGTGCAGATGATTCACGAGATCACCGGCCAGATCAATCTGCTGGCGCTCAACGCAACGATCGAGTCGGCTCGCGCCGGAGAGGCGGGGCGGGGCTTTGCGGTCGTGGCGGCCGAGGTGAAGAATCTTGCCAATCAGGCAAAGCAGGCGACCGACAAGATCAACCAGGAGATCGAAAGTCTCAATGGAATTTCGAACGATGTGGTCGAGGCGCTGAGAACGATCCGCTCAGCCATCCAGCATGTCAGCGAGTACGTGACGTCAACTGCCGCCGCGGTCGAAGAGCAGAGCGTGGTCACAAAGGAGATGTCGTCGAGTATGCAGCGTGCGGCGTCCGAAGCGGCGGCGCTGGGCTAATCGGCCGAGCCGGTCTGCGGAGGTGTCTGCCGCTGAAAGCGGGCGAGGCTGAGCGGACGCATTGAAGGGGCTCCCGATACGATCGTCGGCTGGTCGGGACCTGCCTGACCTGGAGTGTCTAATCATGGAGAATATCTTGATTTTCCCACGCAAAGCGCCACCGATCGCGGTGAACAGCGGTTCGATGCCAGATGCCGCGGGGCCCGACAATCCCGAGTGCGGCAACCAACGGCGATTGGCGGCGGAGGGCGCAAACGCCGCCGATGCCGGTGGTCAACTGCGGGCCAGATTGACCGGGGTGATTGGCCTCCTGGAGGGCGCGCTGCAGGAAATAAATCCGTTGCTTGAGACGTTGGCAGACGAGGAGCGTCGTCAGGAGCTGGCCTTGAGGATCGCCGTTGCGTGCCTCGAGGTAGAGCGTGCGAAATACAATGTCAGTCGCCTGATTGGTGGCTAGCGATTCTGGCGTGCTGTCAGCTTGGTGCGTGTGCGTCAGCGACAGAGTGGGTGTGATTGTCGTTGTCTTCGTCCGGATTCTATTGAGGCAATTGGCGGGTAGGTGAGGCGAACGACGCGACGCTCGGGGAAAATCGGCGTGGCAGTGAAAATCGCCGAGATCGGTTCGCCTCAACTCACCCATCTGCGGCCAGTTTTGTTGGCGTGAGAGGGGGCTTCAGCGTGTTGGAATCGTCGCAAGTCAGAATGCTGCGTTTGTGCGGTTCTCGGTTTGCCGGCACGCGCAAGGCATGCGTGATGGTCGTAAGGAAGGGGCTATCTGCGGCGGTCGGGCTCCTGTCGGTCGACAGCGGAAAGCCAGGCTTGCTCCGTGCGCAACTCGCGGCGCTCTCGCGATTGGTTCCGTTGCTCTACTTCATCCTTGTTGCAAACGCATGGGTCGTCTCATCCAACTTTATCGGGAAAGCGCCCGATTGGCTGACGCTCGGTGTTGCCTTGTTGCTCAGCGTCGTTTGTTGCGTCAGGCTGGTCGTGTGGTGGCGTAAGCGAGAGCTCGCGCTGACCGACGAGCGAGCGCTTCGTGAGCTGCGACGGACGAACTTGCTGGCCGCCATTCTCGGCTTGGCGTTCGCTGCGTGGGGATTTGCCCTGTTCCCGTATGGTGACGCGTACGAGCAAGCCTTTGTCGGCCTGTTCGAGACCATCGTGATGCTCAGCAGCATGGTGTGCCTGATTCATTCGCGTTCGGCGGCAGTGACTGTCGCGCTCACCGTCAGCCTTCCCTTCGTGGTGTTCTTTGCGTCGACTGGGGTTCCCGTTTTCGTCAGCATGGCAGTCAATTTCACGCTGGTGACGGTCGCTATCGTTATTGTCATATCGATTCAATATCGTGACTTTACCCGGATGGTCGAAGCGCAGGCGCGGGCGGAGTTGCTCGGCAACGAGAATTTGCGCCTCGCGAATCTAGACAGTCTCACCGATCTGCCGAACCGGCGGGCATTTTTCAGTCGCATTGGGGACGTGCTGCAGGACGCTTCGTCGGATCAATCGCGTGTCGCCCTTGCAATTATCGACCTGGATGGATTCAAGCCGGTCAATGACCTTTATGGTCACGCGGTCGGCGATCGGTTGCTGATCGAGGTTGCCAGGCGGCTTTCCGATCAATGTGCGTCCGACCGGGATGTATTCTTGGCGCGCCTCGGCGGAGATGAATTTGCGTATGTCGTCGCCAACGCGCCGAAGGACGAAGCGCTTGTCGCACAAGCAGACCAGCTTGCGCAATCGCTGCGATTGCCTTTCGTTCTGCCCGAAGCAACCGTGAAGATCTCCGGATCGATAGGGATCGGAGTTTATCCGGAGATGGCATCCTCCGTAGAGCAGTTGTTCGAGCGTGCCGACTACGCTCTTTATCATGGCAAGGGCGCCAAACGTGGTGAAGCGGTGCTGTTTTCCTCGAGCCATGAAGCGCAGATCAATCGTGACGCCCGCATTGAGCAAGCCCTGAAGCTGGCTGACTTTGATGAGGAGCTGACAGTCCTGTTTCAACCCATCGTCGACATTCGATCGCAAGCGACGGTTGGCTTTGAAGCGCTGGCGCGCTGGACCAGCCCGATCCTCGGCAAAATTCCCCCGGCGCAGTTCATCCCGGTCGCCGAGCGGGCAGGCATCATCGACTTGTTGACCAAGCCGCTGCTTCGGAAGGCGTTGGCGGCGGCGGCCCGCTGGTCGAGCGATATCCGGCTCTCATTCAATCTTTCAGCCCATGACCTCAATTCGTCCCGGAACACGTTGGCCATCGTCAGCATCATTCGCAACAGCGGGTTTCCGCCGAACAGGATCGACCTCGAAATCACCGAGACCGCGTTCACGCATGACTTCGAGGAGGTCCGCAACTCGGTTGAGTTGCTGCGGCTGCTTGGCTGCGGAATCTCGCTCGATGACTTTGGAACCGGATATTCGAGCCTGTCTCGCCTGCATGCGCTCCCGCTGACAAAGATCAAGATCGACCGAAGTTTCGTCACCAATCTGAACGAGAATCCCGCGAGCTACAAAATCGTCAAATCGCTGTTGGCGCTCAGCCGCGACATGGGTCTCGATTGCGTCATCGAAGGTGTGGAGACTCAGCAGGAACTGGACGTGTTGAAAGAGCTCGGGCGCCTCACGGTGCAGGGCTATTTCTATTCACCGCCGATCGCCGAGGCCGATGTCTTGGGATTTCTTCGGCGCAATGTCAGTGTCGACCCGTCCAGGCAAGCCGAAGGGGTTTAGCGCGGCCGATCGAACACTGAGCGTGCTTCGAAGGAAGCGCGCTCAGATGCCGGATCAGGCTAGGGGCTGCTCCAGATCGTCGGCAGCTCTCAGCCCGCGTACGCCCTGTCGAGGTCGGCGATCACGATCTTCTGCATCTTCAGCATCGCCTGCATGACGCGGTCCGCGGCCTTCCGATCGGGGTCGCCGAGGTAGCGGCTCAGCGCGGTCGGGATCACCTGCCAGGACAGGCCGAAGCGGTCCTTGAGCCAGCCGCAGCGCGATTCCTGGCCGCCGTCGGTGAGCTTCTCCCAGAAGTAATCCACCTGCTGCTGGGTCTCGACGCTGAGGAAGAACGACACCGCCTCGTTGAACTTGTACTGCGGCCCGCCATTGAGCGCGTAGAACCGCTGCCCCTCGAGTTCGAAGCTCGCCATGAAGTCGCTGACGGTCTCGATCTCGGCGTTCGGGAACACCGATTTGTAGAAGGCGACGGCATCGCGGACGTTGTTGTCGAGCCAGAGGAACGGTGTGATCGAAGGCATGACGGGATGTCCTCGCTAGTTTGTCGATCGGGTGGACCTAAAGCGCCCAGGCGCGAAGGCTGCGCCACCGGCGCGCCCAGAGGACGCACCGGTCAGCCATATCCCGACATTTCCCTGCCGTTTTTTTCGATGATTTCGATCGTGGCGGCGCCCGGCCGGCGCGGCCTTAGTTGGCGCTGCCGATCAGGCTTTCCAGCAGGCGCTTGAGCTCGGTGGTCGACTTGTCACCATAGCTCTCGACGATGTGCGCCTCCTGGCTCACCGCCAGCGAGTTCAGACGCCGGCACAGCGCCTTGCCGCGGTCGGAGACGAACATCAAGACCTTGCGGCGATCCTTCGGGTCCTGCACGCGGTAGACCAGCGCGTCCGACACCATGCGGTCGATCATCTTGGTCAGCGTCGGATGGTTGAGCAGCACGGCGTCCGCAAGCTCGCCCATCGAGTGGCCGTTGCCGTCGGACAGCACTTTGAGGATGCGCCACTGCTCGACCGGCACGCCTTCCTTAGCCAGCCGCGTCTCCAACTGCCGGTTGATCTCCCGGTTGGCTTGCGCGAGCAGGTAGGTGAGGTGTTCGGTGATCGGGGAGTTTTCTTTCGGCGGTTTAGCCACGGCGTGAGACCTGGTTCCTGACCCGGTGAATGAATGTCCGGCAACGCATGCCGTTTCTATATGCACTTCAATTGTTGAATATTCAATATTTTCCCCTAGGATATTCCCCCAACCAAGGGGCGGATGCCGTGACCGCCCGCTGGCTGCGTTGCGTATTGCTTCCCAGACAGGAGTTGGCGTGCTCTCGACGGTCTCTTACCAGGCGTATGGCGGCTTGCCCGTCGCGCCGCCGCACCTGTTTCGAAGCCCGTCGTCCTGCGCGGCCGATCTCGCTTTGACCGTCAAGCCGGGCTCCTCGCGCCGCGGTGGTACCGACAGCAAGCTTCGGATCGGCAATTTCATCACCTTCTCCGGCGCCCCGGGAATCTGGGGGCCGATCTCCGCCAACAGCGTCATGCTCGCGGTCGCCGAGATCAACCGGCGCGGCGGCATCCGCGGCCGCGAGGTCGAATTGTCGATGTACGACGCCGGCGGGCCCATCGACGAGGTCGTGCGCCGCGCCGAGCGGGCGATCGCCTATGACGAGATCGACGTCATCATGGGCTCGCATATCTCCGCGGTGCGCCTCGCGCTGCGCAAGGTCACGGCCGGCCGCATCCCCTATGTTTACACGCCGGTCTATGAGGGCGGCGAGCGGACCCCCGGCGTGATGGCGATCGGCGAGACGCCGCGGGCCGAAAGCCGGCCGGCGATCCACTGGCTCACCGAGGTGAAGAAGGCGCGGCGCTGGTACCTGATCGGCAGCGACTATGTCTGGCCCTGGCAATCGCATCGCGCGGTGAAGCGCTACATCAAGGAGGCCGGCGGCCAGGTGGTCGGCGAGGAGTTCGTTCCGCTCGGCGAGGACGATCACGAGCCGCATCTGGCGCGGATCCGCGCCGCCAAGCCCGATGTCGTGTTGATCACCCTGATCGGGACCGACAGCATCACCTTCAACCGCGCCTTCGCCGAGGCGGGCCTCGCCGCCACCACGCTGCGCTATGCGGGCGCGATGGACGAGACGGTGCTGCTCGGCATCGGGCCGGACGCGACGGAGAACCTGTTCTGCGCCTCCGGCTATTTCGGCTGCGTCGACTCGCGCGCCAATGACGAATTCCAGACCAGCTACCGCGCGATGTTCGGGGCGCACGCGCCGCCGATCGGCTCGGTCGGGCAGTCGAACTACGAGGGGATGCGCTTCCTCGAAGCGGCGGCCAACCGGGCCCGTTCGCTGTCGACAGGGCCGCTGTCGTCAGCGGCGCGCAACCTCGTCTACAGCGGTGCGCGCGGCACCGTCACCATTCGTGACGGCCGTGCCGAAATGCCGATCTATCTTGCCGAAGCCGACGGTCTCGACTTCAATGTGATCAAGACGATCTAGCTTGGCACCGTCGTCCGCGAGGCCGACGCCGCGCTTGTCCCAGGGTGCGGTGCCAGACAGGAGCAGGTGTGCATTCGACGCTCAACGTCACCGCAAGAAACCTCCCGTTCCCGCCGTCCCTGTTGTTCAGGAATCTGGCGTCGGCGGCGTCGGATCGCGCGCTTGCGCCGATGGATCGCAGCGGGTTCGGTCCGCGCGGCGCGCGCAACCGGCTGCGGGTCGCGGGCTTCGTCTGCTGCTCCGGTTCGCCGGGGATGTGGGGGCCGGCCACGACCTCGACCGCACAGCTCGCAGTTAGCGAGATCAACCGGCGCGGCGGCATCCTCGGCCGCGAGATCGAGTTCCAGGTCTACGACGCCGGCGGACCGCTCGACGAAGTCCTGGACCGCGCCGAGCAGGCGATCGCGTCCGACGACGTCGATCTCATCATGGGCATGCACACCAGCGCGGTGCGCCTCGCACTGCGTAACCTCATCACCCGCAGCAAGATCCCCTACATCTACACGCCGGTCTATGAGGGCGGCGAACGGACGCCGGGCGTGATTGCGATCGGCGAGACGCCGCGCTGGCAGAGCCGGCCGTCGATCCATTGGCTCGCCGAGACCAAGCGCGCCGCGCGCTGGTACCTGATCGGCAGCGATTATGTCTGGCCGTGGCAATCGCACCGCGCGGTGAAGCGCTACATCAAGGAGACCGGCGGCACGGTGGTCGGCGAGGAGTTCGTGCCGGTCGGCGAGGACGATCACGCGGCGCAGCTGGAGCGGATCCGTGCGGCGAAGCCCGATGTCGTGCTGATCTCGCTGATCGGCACCGACAGCGTGACCTTCAACCGCGCCTTCGCCGAGGCCGGGCTCGCCCGCACCATTCTGCGCTATGCCAGCTGCGTCGACGAAACGTCGCTGCTCGGCATCGGCGCCGACAAGACCGAGAACCTGTTCTGCGCCTCCGGCTATTTTCCCTCGGTCGGCTCGCACGCCGGCGACGATTTCAGGGACCGCCATCGGGCGATGTTCGGGCCGTTCGCGCCGCCGATCGGGTCGTGCGGCGAGTCCGCCTATGAAGGCTTCTGCCTGCTCGAGGCCGCCGCCAACCGCGCCGGCACGCTGGACATCCGGCCACTGCTCGCGGCGACCGACAATCTGGTCTATCGCAGTCCGCGCGGTTCGATCACGGTGCGCAATGGCCATGCCAGGATGCCGATGTATCTTGCCGAAGCCGACGGCCTCGACTTCAGGGTGATCAAGGCGATCTGAGTGGCGGTGCAACACCCTCGGGCAAGCGTTTCGCGAAATAATACTTGAAAAGGAAAATATTTCCGTTTTCAATACAGCGACGGGGTGAGCGGTTCGCGCGGGTCAGCGCGCAGCCCAGCCCCGTGCCGAGGGATCATCCAGGGATCAAAAGCTTCAGGAGAGCGCCGTGACCGTCGTCCTTCCCACGCCAACGCAACTTCGTGCCGTCGCCGAGCAGTGCGGTCTGTCACTCACCGATGAGGACGTGGCCTCGTTCCGCGGCCTGATGCAGGGCTCGGTCGATGCCTACAATCTCGTCGCCCAGATGCCGGACGAACTGCCCGAGGTGAAGTATCCGCGCACGCCCGGCACTCGTCCGGCGCCGGAGGAGAACAAGCACAACGCCTGGTATCGCAAGTCGACGGTGAAGGGCGCGGCCTCCGGCAAGCTCAAGGGCAAGACGGTGGCGCTGAAGGACAACATCATGCTGGCCGGCGTGCCGATGACCAACGGCTCGTCGACATTGGAAGGCTATGTGCCCGACTTCGACGCCACCATCGTGACCCGGATGCTGGACGCCGGCGCCGAGATCAAGGGCAAGGTGCATTGCGAGCACTTCTGCCTGTCCGGCGGCAGCCACACCGGCTCCTACGGGCCGGTGCACAATCCGCACAAGATGGGCTATTCGGCCGGCGGCTCGTCGTCGGGCTCCGGCGTCGTGGTCGCGCTCGGCGAGGTCGACATGGCGATCGGCGGCGACCAGGGCGGCTCGATCCGGATGCCGTCCTCGTTCTGCGGCACCTACGGCATGAAGCCGACCTGGGGCCTCGTGCCCTACACCGGCATCATGCCGATCGAGATCTATGTCGACCACACCGGCCCGATGACCGCGACCGTGGAAGACAATGCGCTGCTGCTCGAAGTACTCGCCGGCGACGACGGCTATGACCCGCGCATCAAGGCGCCGAAGGTCGAGGACTACACCAAGGCGCTCGGCAAGGGCGTCAAGGGCATGAAGATCGGCATCCTCAAGGAAGGCTTTGAGCAGCCGACCGCGGAAGCTGCGGTGAACGAAAGCGTGCGCGAGGCGGCCAAGCGCTTCAAGGATCTCGGCGCCTCGGTCGAGAATGTCTCGATCCCGATGCACATGGCGGGCGGCGCGATCTGGACGCCGATCGGCACCGAAGGCCTGACCCAGACCATGATGTTCGGCGACGGCTACGGCCTCAGCCGCGGCGACCTCTATTCGACCTCGCTGATGGACTTCCATCGCGGCTGGCGCCGCCAGGCGGATTCGCTGTCCGAGACCACCAAGCTGTTCATGCTGCTCGGCACCTACATCAACAACAATTTCGGTCCGCGCTTCTACGGCAAGGCGCTCAACATCTCGCGAAGGCTCACCGCGGCCTACGACAAGGCGTTCAAGGACTACGACCTGCTGCTGATGCCGACCACGCCGATGAAGGCGACGAAACTGCCCGAGGCCAATGCCAGCCGCGAGGAATACGTCGCGCGCGCGCTCGAGATGATCTCCAACACCGCGCCGTTCGACATCACCCATCACCCGGCGATGTCGCTGCCGTGCGGCATGGTCGACGGGCTGCCGGTCGGGCTGATGCTGGTCGGCCGGATGTTCGAGGAGAGCACCATCTACCGCGCCGCGCACGCCTTCGAGCAGGCCGGCGACTGGAAGAAGATGTGAGGCGCCGCTTGTCGCAGGCCGGAGGGATCGAACACCATGGCTAGCACCTTCGCCGCGGTGTTCGAGATCGTGAGCTTCGGCGCGATCATCGTGCTGGTCGTGCTCGGGCTCGGCATCATCGCCAGCATGATGGGCATCTTCAACTTTGCGCAGGGCGAGTTCGTCCTGCTCGGGGCCTATGTGACCTACCTGGCCTATGCCCATGGCGCCCCGGTCTGGGTCGGCATGATCGCGGCGCCCTTCGTGGTCGGCGCGCTCGGCTTCGTGCTGGAGGCGCTGATCATCCGGCGCTTCTACGCCGCGCCGATCGTGGCGATGCTCGGCACCTACGCGCTTGGGCTCATCATCCGCGAAAGCGTACGCGGCTTGATCGGCGGCTTCTATCTCACCGTGCCGGAGCCGATCGGCGGGTCGATCGACCTTGGCTCGGTGCACATCTCGGCCTGGCGCTTCACCATCATCGTGATCACGCTGCTGGTGATGGGGGCCTGCTACCTGCTGCTGGCGCGCACCTCGTTCGGGCTGCGGGTCCGCGCCACGCTGGAGAACCCGGCGCTGGCGCGCGCCTCGGGCATCTCGACACCATTGATCTACGGCGCAACCTTTGCGTTCGGCGCGGCGCTGGCCGGGCTTGCCGGCGCGTTGATCGTGCCGGTGTTCAGCCTGTTCGCCGATCTCGGCATCCGTTTCCTGATCCAGGGCTTCGTCGCCGTGATGGTCGGCGGGGTCGGCTCCTTCATCGGTCCGGTCGCCGGCGCCGGCCTGATCGGCACGCTCAGCGCGGCGCTGCCATGGGTGATGTCGCCTGTCGTCGCCGACGTGCTCGTCTTCGTGCTCGCCATCGCCTTCATCAAATTCCGGCCGCAAGGCCTCATTGCTGGGAAAGGGGTCTAATCACCATGTCGATTGAACGCATGAACCTGACGCGCCGCCGCTTCATGGGCAATTTCGCCTTCGCGACCGGCGCACTCGCGACCGGAGTCGGTAGCTGGGTGATCAGGCCGGATTGGGCCAACGCCGCCGAGGGCCCGATCAAGGTCGGCATCGCGACCGACCTGACCGGCCCGATCGCCTATGCCGGCAACGCCGACGCCAACGTCGCCAAGATGGTGATCAAGGAGATCAATGCCGGTGGCGGGCTGCTCGGCCGGCCGCTCGAGCTCTACATCGAGGACACCGCCTCGAACGAATCGGTCGCGGTCGGCAATGTCCGCAAGCTGATCCAGCGCGACAAGGTCGACATGGTGCTGGGCGGCATCACGTCGTCGATGCGCAACGCGATCAAGGATCCGATTGTGGCGCGCGGCAAGACGCTCTACATCTATCCGCAGCTCTACGAGGGCAAGGAGTGCACGCCCTATCTGTTCTGCACCGGGCCGACGCCGGCGCAGCAATGCGACACCTTCATTCCCTGGCTGATCAAGAACGGCGGCAAGAAGTTCGCGCTGCCCAGCGCCAACTATGTCTGGCCGCACACGCTCAACGTCTACGCCCGCAAGGTGATCGAGGACAATGGCGGCGAGGTGGTGTTCGAGGAGTATTACCCGCTCGACCAGGTCGACTTCTCGGCCACGGTGAACCGCGTCATCTCCAACAAGGTCGACGTGGTGTTCAACACCGTGATTCCGCCCGGCGTCGGTCCGTTCTTCAAGCAGCTCTATGAAGCGGGCTTCCTCAAGAACGGCGGTCGGCTCGCCTGCGTCTACTATGACGAGAACACGCTCAACATCAATCAGGCCAACGAGATCGAGGGGCTGGCCAGCTGCCTCGACTACTTCAAGGTGCTGACCAAGGAAGATCCGTTCGACGCCAAGCTGCAAGCGGCTTACGAGAAGGATTTCCCCGGCAACTTCCTGTTCGCGGCCGGCAGCGCCGCCACCGGAACCTATCGCGGCCTCAAGCTGTGGGAAGCGGCGGTCAAGAAGGCCGGCAAGATCGACCGCGAGTCGGTTGCGGCCGCGCTCGACCACGCCAAGATCGCCGAAGGGCCGGGCGGGCCGGCCGAAATGGTGCCGGGCAAGCGTCACTGCAAGATGAAGATGTACACCGCTGTTGCCAAAGGCGGGAACTATGAGATCGTGGCGCGCAGCGACGGTCTCGTTGATCCCAAGGAGTGCTGAGCGATCAATGGGTAGAGCAAGCGAGGCCGTCGCACGCGTCGGTGAGGAACCAGATGTCGTGACGGGTGAAAGTGCACCGGCCGCACGCGCGCCGGCGGGACAGGCATCGGCAGGATGGAAGGTCCTGCCGATCGTGGAAGGGCTGGTGCTGCTGATCGCACTGGTCCTGCCATGGGTGCTGCAGGATTATCTCACGGTGTTCGCCACCCGCGTGGTGATCCTCGCGCTGTTCGCGTTGTCGTTCGACCTGGTGTGGGGCTATGCCGGCATCATGAGCTTCGGCCAAGCGCTGTTCTTCGGCGCCGCCGGCTACGGTGTGGCATTGATGGCGCGCGACCTCAACGTCACCTCGATCCTCTTGATCCTGCCGGCCGGCGCCTTGATTGGCCTCACCGCATCGCTGTTGCTCGGCGGCTTCCTGCTGCTCGGGCGCTATCCTTCGAGCGTGATCTTCGTCTCGCTCGGCACGCTCACCGGCTCCTATGCCGCCGATCGGCTGGCGCGCGGCTGGTACTATCTCGGCGGCCAGAACGGCATCCCCTCGATCCCGC
This sequence comes from Bradyrhizobium sp. WCU1, assembly GCF_053474805.1. Classification (NCBI taxonomy): domain Bacteria; kingdom Pseudomonadati; phylum Pseudomonadota; class Alphaproteobacteria; order Hyphomicrobiales; family Nitrobacteraceae; genus Bradyrhizobium; species Bradyrhizobium sp. WCU1. The sequence continues at coordinate 3,012,754 of NZ_CM130280.1, read as the reverse complement.
CGCTGACCCTCGGCAGCTACGAGTTCGAAGAGGGGCCGGTCTACTACTATATGGTGCTCGGCATCCTCGTCGTGGTCTATCTGCTGTGCCGCTTTTTGGTGCGTTCGCAGTTCGGCCTCGCGCTCGCCGGCCTGCGCGAGAACGAGCAGCGCATCGCCTTCTTCGGCTACAAGGCGCAGCACCTGAAGGCGATCATCTTCGCGGTCGGCGGCACCATCGCCGGCCTCGCCGGCAGCCTCTATGCTTTCCACGAAGGCTTCGTCTGGCCCAACATGCTGGGCGTCGTGTTCTCGACCCAGGTCGTGCTCTACGTGTTGTTCGGCGGCTCCGGCACCTTGATCGGCGCCGTGATCGGCACCGTGATCATCGAGGGCGTCAGCTTCTGGCTGTCGGACAATTACCGCGACATCTGGCCGATCATCCTCGGCGTGCTGCTGCTGCTCGTCATCATGTTCCGCCCGCTCGGGCTGATCTCGTTCGTGCTTGGCGAGCGCGAGCGGGTGGGCAGTTTCGGCAAGGCGCCAAAGGAGACCGGCAATGCCGCTCCTTGAGGCGCAAGGGATCAGCAAGGTGTTCGGCAAGCTCACTGCGCTTGACGGCGCGGCGTTGACCGTCGGCGAGAACGAGTTTCACGGCCTGATCGGCCCGAACGGCTCGGGCAAGAGCACGCTGATGAAATGCGTCGCCGGCGCCGAGGTGCCGACCACGGGCAAGGTCTCCTTCGTCAACACCGACATCACGGCATTCACGCCGACCGAGCGCGCTCGCGCCGGCATGAGCCTGAAATTCCAGATCACCTCGGTACTCCCCACGCTGACGCTGTATGACAACATCCTGCTGGCGTTGCAGGCGCATTGCTCGCTGTTCGATCTGGTGCTGTCGCGCACCCGCAAGAAGCTCCACGATCAGGTCATGACGATGCTGACCCAGTTCCGGCTCGCCGATCGCGCGCATGATGCGGCGGCGGCGCTGTCGCACGGTCAGCAGCAATGGCTCGAGATCGCGATGGCGCTCGCAGGCAAGCCGCGGCTGTTGCTGCTGGACGAGCCGACCGGCGGCATGAGCCTCGAGGAGCGCCGCGTCACCGGCGAGCTGCTGCAACCGATCAAGCAGCATTGCTCGCTTGTCATCGTCGAACACGACCTCGATTTCATCCGCGACATCTGCGATCGCCTCACCGTGCTCGACCAGGGCAAGGTGCTGGCGTCGGGGACGGTCGCGGAAATCCAGGCCAACAAGAGCGTCCAGGAGATTTATCTTCGCCGTGCCTGAGCAAACCTTCCTCGATATAAGGCATCTCGATGCCGGCTATGGCCGCAGCCAGGTCCTGTTCGATGTCAACATCGGCATTCCCTGGCGTGGCGGCGTCGCCGTGCTCGGCCGCAACGGCGCCGGCAAGACCACGCTGATGAAGACCATCGTCGGCGAGCTCGCGAGCTCGCAGGGTGAGTTGTCCTTCGATGGCCGCGACATCACCCGCCGCCGTACCGAGGAGCGGGTGCGCTCCGGTATCGGCTATGTACCGCAGGAGCATTCGGTGTTCGCGCGCCTTTCGGTGCGTGACAACCTCGCGGTCGGCTCGCTGTCCAATTCGGACGCCAGTGCGGTCGATCGGGTGCTGGCGATCTTCCCGAAGCTCGGCCAGCGGCTCGACCAGCCGGCCGGTACGCTGTCCGGCGGGGAGCGCAAGATGCTGGCGATCGGCCGCGCCATGCTCGGCAACCCGAAGCTGCTGCTGCTGGACGAGCCGACCGAAGGCGTCTGGATCGGCGTGATCGAGGAGATCACCGAGCGGCTGATCGAGCTCGCCAAGAACATCTCGGTCGTGATCGTCGAGCAGCATCTCGACCTTGCGCTGCGCGTCGCCGACTACGCCTATGTGCTGGACCGCGGCCGCGTCGCGCTGCAGGGCGAGGCAGGTAAGGTGCGGAGCGATCCGGAACTGCTGCGGTATCTCGCGCCATAGATTTCCGGTTCCACAGGAACGAAGCGTCCCCGGTTGCCGTTGGCCCGCGGGAGGACTTCACCGATGCGTTATTTTTCGATTGCAGCCCTTTTTGCCGTTGTCGCGATGAGCAGCGGTGCAGCGCTGGCGCAGCATGCAGGCACCTCGGCGGAACAGAAGGCGTGCTCGCGCGATGCACAGCGCTTTTGCCGCAAGGACCTCGGCAATGACGGCGCCGTGCAGAACTGTCTTCAGACCAATCGCGACAGTTTGAGCCGAAGCTGCAAGAAGGTGTTCAAGAGCCACGGCATGTAGCCGTCGCTTGCTGCGGCAATGCGTCGGCTCAGTGCGATGACGTCCCGTCGACGTGCTTGACGAGATGTGCCCGCGACGGCGAAGGGTCAAACCGGTCCGCGAAATACTGCGTTTCGTGGACGACCAGCCCGTCGCGGAATTCCATGATGCTCACCACGTAGGATGGCCTGTCGTCATAGGTCAGGATGTACTCGGTGATCCACAGCTCGCCACCGCCGAGGATACGCCGGATCGCGAACCGCTTCTTGTTCGGCTGCACCGTGCGGCTTTGCTGGATGTGATGCCGGCCGCGGATCCGCTCGCCCGATTGCGGATAGTCGAGCACGGCATCCTCGGCGTAGATGTCATGCTCGCGCTCGAAGTCGCTGGCATCGGACGCTTCCCAATGGCGCTGCAGCGCCGCCCGCACGGCTTGATCGTTCATCGTAATCTCCCGGCTGTGCCCCGCGTGTGATTCCGCGAAGGTCTGAGCGTGGATGGCAAGAGCAATGTGATCAAGAGGGCGTGGCCGGTCTCTCCCGTCATTCCGGGGCGTGCGCAGCGCGAGCCCGGAATCCATTCCACCACTTGTGTTGCGGGTCAATGGATTCCGGGCTCGCGCCAAGAGGCGCGCCCCGGAATGACGGGCAGAGACGCTCGGTGTTCGTCCCGGCCCTGAGCGACGACCCATAACCATGAATGCAAATTGCCTTGCCAAGCTGTGGCCACAGCGCGCTCCAACGACGCAGCCCTGTGGTTATGGTTCCCTGCTTTCGCAGGGACGACATCGTGTGTTGTTTGGGATGCTTATCGCCAACGTCGCGGCGCAGTCGCGCCGCGCTTACTTCACCGCGGAGAAGCGGGTGTCGAACGAGTTGGTCTGCACAACCGGCGCAGAGCCGGCGAGTTGGGTCGCCGCCGGCGCGGCTGCGGCGGTGTCGGTTGCTTGCGGCTTCGGTGCGGGCTTGGCGGTGACTTTCGGCTCGGCCTTCGGGGCGACGCGCACAACCGATTGCGGTTTGGCATCGGCGACCTTCGGCTTGGCCGGTGCGGCAGCGGCCGGCGCCGGTGCGGCGGTCTTGCTGGCGTCGGCGGTGGCGCCACCGATGCCGACCTTGCGGGCAAAGCTCGAGAGGAAGCCTTCGGACTTGTCCGACGCATTCGCCGAAGCGACACGGGTGTTGGCTGCGGGCGTTGTCGACGACGTCGTTGCCACCACCGGCTCGTCCTGCTGGACCGCGAGGTTGGGCCGTGGCGGATTGACCGTGCCGGGGATCGTGCCGGGCGCGCGGGCGAGCGACATCGATTGCAGCGCCTGGCTGTCGCCGCCTTCGGAGAGACCGGTGTTTCCTTCCGGAATCTTCGAGGCGAAGATCGCGTTCATGCCGCCGTCGATGCCGGTGTTGAGGCGCGCCACCGGCGTGCCCTTGGACACCAGCTTGGCAGTCTCGGCGGCGTCCTGCTGCTCCTTCTCGCGCACCGCGCTCGCGATCTCCTCGGGGACCACATAGGCCGGGCACTTCGCGGAAGCATCGAACACCGGATCGCGCGTGGCGTTCGGTGCCTTGACGGCGTCGAACACGTATTTCTTCTCGCAGAAGTCGACCTTCGGCTCCTGCTTCGTCACTTCGAAATGATCATAGCCTTCCTTGATCATCTTCCAGAAAGGCATGTTCGGATTGTTGCGGTGCTTGGCCATGTTCACCGGCGTCATCCGGAACGGATAGGCCTGCAGCTGGAACGCCTTCTGGCCGCCGAAGAAGGACTCACGGCCCAGCGAATAGATTTCCGCAATCTGCTCGTCGGTCATTGCGTAACAGCCGCGCGAGGAGCAGTCGCCATGCACCATCAGCTGCGAGCCGGTACGGCCGAGCGCCTTGTCGAACGCGTTGGGATAGCCGGTGTTGAACGAGAGATAGTAGGCCGACTGCGGATTCATCTGGCTCGGGTTGATCGAGTAGAATCCCTCTGGCGCCTGGCGGTCGCCCTCGCGGACCTTCGGGCCGAGATCGCCCGACCAGCGGCAGATCGGATAGGTCTTGAGCAGTGCGAACTGGCCGGAGCGGGTCTGCTTCCAGACCTCGAGCTCGGCCTCCTGCTTGAACAGCCGCACCAGGATCGGCGACTGCATATCCATGTCCTTCTCGGTCATGGCAGCGACGAGTTTCGGCGGGACCGGCTGGTTGGCCTTGGCGTTCTGGGCGAGCGAAATCTGGTCGCTGTCACAGCCGGCGAGCATGACGCCCGCGGCGAGCACCGCCGAAGTCAGAAGCGCGCGTACGAGCGTGCGATGAGTCAAGTCCGAGCTCCACACCCACCGGGCGATTTTCGCGACCCCAACACGGCGAATATGCCCTGAAGCCATTGTGTAAAATATTAGCCTTCGACCACCCCTGCTCGCAACCTGAACCGGGGCTGACAGCCCTCACGGTAGCAGGCATGGTTCAAGGAACGTTAAAGACCCGCCTCGGGGCCCAATTACGGCGAAATCGGCCGATTTGGACGAAAAATCCGGCCGTTTGGACGCCTCAGCCGAGCTTGCGGCCGATATCGAGGAACTTCTGGCGCCGCTGTTTGCGAATCGCGTCCGGATCAAGATTTCGTAGGTCGTTCAAGGCCTGGGCGATGGCATCGCCGGTGGTCGCGATCATCGCGGCGGGGTCGCGATGTGCGCCGCCGGAGGGCTCCTTGAGGATCTGGTCGATCACGCCGAAGCGCAGCATGTCCTGCGCGGTGATCTTCATGCTGTTGGCGGCCTCCTGGGCCTTGGTGCCGTCGCGCCACAGGATCGAGGACGCGGCCTCCGGTGAGATCACGCTGTAGATCGCGTGCTCCATCATCAGCACGCGGTTCGCTGTGGTGATGGCGATGGCGCCGCCCGACATGCCTTCGCCGGTGACGATCGCGATATTGGGCACGCCGAGCGACAGGCAGGCATCGGTCGAGCGTGCGATCGCCTCGGCCTGGCCGCGCTCCTCGGCACCGATGCCGGGATAAGCGCCGGCGGAATCGACGATCGACAGCACCGGGATGCCGAAGCGATCGGCCATCTCCATCAGCCGCACCGCCTTGCGGTAGCCTTCGGGGCGCGCCATGCCGAAATTGTGCTTGATGCGGCTGTCGGTGGTGGCGCCCTTCTCCTGGCCGACCACGCAGATGCTCTCGCCGCGGAAGCGGCCGAAGCCGCCGATCAGCGCTTCGTCGTCGGCGAATTTGCGGTCGCCGGCCATCGGCGTGAATTCGGTGATCAGGCCGCCGATGAAATCGGTGAAGTGCGGCCGCTGCGGATGCCGCGCCACCAGCGTCTTCTGCCACGGCGTCAGATTGGCGTAGAGGTCGGTGAGCGCCTGCGCCGCCTTGTCCTCGATCCGCGCGACCTCGTCGCCGATGTCGCTGCCGCTTGCGGCAAGCGTGCGCAACTCGTCGATCTTGGATTCAAGCTCGGCGACGGGTTTTTCGAAGTCGAGATAGCTGCGCATCGGGTCGGGCATCAACTCAATATAGGGAGGAACGGTGCGAGGGGCGAAGCGGTTTCGGCGTGATACAGAGAAGTTACGTAACTTCAAATGGTTAACGCGCATTCGGGCGGTATGCGCGCTTCGGGATCGCAGGCAGGTGACGCTCTTTCCGCGGAGATGGTGCGGAAGTCAAGGCGGATCAGGTGGCGGTATCGATGTCCGGTGGGCGCTGGACTTACTTCTCCGCCAGCGGATGCAGGTCGCGGACCAGGCTCTTCAGCCGCTCCTCGACCACATGCGTGTAGATCTGGGTGGTCGAGATGTCGGTGTGGCCGAGCAGGGTCTGCACGATGCGCAGGTCTGCGCCGTTGTGCAGCAGATGGCTGGCGAAGGCGTGACGCAGCACGTGCGGCGAGACCAGCCGCGGCGCGAGGCCGGAGGCGCTCGCGAGCTCCTTCAGGTCGCGGGCAAAATGCTGCCGGGTCAGATGGCCGCTCTCGCCGGAGGACGGAAACAGCCATTTCGATGGCGCGGCCTTCTTCGCCTTCGGCGTCATCACCTCGAGCGCCGCAAGGTAATCCGCCATCGCCTGGCGCGAGGCATCGTTCAGCGGCACCAGCCGCTCCTTGTTGCCCTTGCCGCGGACCACGATCATCCGCGCATCGCGTCGCGCCGCGGAGACCGGCAGCGACACCAACTCGGAGACGCGCAGGCCGGTGGCGTAGAGCACCTCGAGCAGGCAATAGAGCCGCAACGCGCGCAGCCGCTGCGCCGGCGAGACGTCGGTCTGGGTCAGCTCCCTGGCGCGGGTCAGCATGCGGTCGACGTCGGAGATCGACAGCACCTTGGGCAGGCCGCGGCCGCGCTTCGGGCCGGACAGGATCGCGGCCGGATCGTCGGAGCGGACCCGTTCATTGAGCAGGAAGCGGTAGAGATGCCGCATCGCCGACAGCCGCCGCGCGACACTGGTCGACTTGAAGCCGCGGGTGTCCAGGTCGGCGAGGTAGCCGCGCAGCGCCTCGGTGTCGGCGCTGGTGAAATCGGCGCCGGCATGGCCGAGGTAGTCGGAGAAATCGGTGAGGTCGCGCCGGTAGGCGTCGAGCGTGTTGCTGCCTGCGCCCTGTTCCGCGGCCAGCATGTCGAGGAACAGCGCGGTCAGTTTGGCGTCGGAGGACTTGGCCGGGATCTTGGCCGGGGTCTTGGTGCCCGGCTTGGCGGATGTCTTGGTGATCTTGGCGGAAGCGGTCATGCCAAGACTCATAGCGCCTATTTCTTGAGGAACTTATCCGGCGGGATGGTCACCGTCATTTCGCGCGGCTTCGGCTGCACGAAATTCGCCAGCGCGAAGACGATGCCGTAGCCGATCCCGAAAATCACGGCGACGACCGTCAGGAAGCGGAACAGGCTGGGCATGGAGGCGACTCGGGCGGCGAATTAACCAATGAAATCATCCAACATGTTCCCCGCGCGGTTGCAAGAGTCGCTGGTAACGGTGTCGCCGGGGGTAGTATAGGTTGCTCGAATTCTGAACAATTCGTCCCAATATCCGAGCTTTTTGATGTCCGACGCAGCCGTCCCAGCGTCCACCACCCACCCGACCCTCGAGGCCGATATCACGGCCGCGCTGGGGCCGCGGTCGATCGTGTTGGTCGGCATGATGGGGGCCGGCAAGTCGACCATCGGCCGGCGGATGGCGGCGCGGCTGAAGCTGCCGTTCACCGATGCCGACACCGAGATCGAGACGGCGGCGGACATGACGATCCCGGAGATCTTCGAGACCCATGGCGAGCCGTATTTCCGCGACGGCGAGGCGCGGGTGATCGCCCGCATCCTCGACAGCGGCCCGGTGGTGCTGGCCACCGGCGGCGGCGCGTTCATGCGCGAGGAGACCCGCAACCGGATCCGCGACCGCGCGATCTCGATCTGGCTCAAGGCCGACAGTGATATCATCATGCGCCGGGTCCGCCGGCGCGCCGATCGGCCGCTGCTGCAGAACGCCGACCCCGAGGCGACCGTGAACCGCCTGCTCAGCGAGCGCGAGCCGGTCTATCGCCGCGCCGACCTGACGATCGCCTCGCGCGACGTGCCGCATGACCGTATCGTCGACGAATGCCTCGCAGCCCTGCATGCGCATCTGTGCGGCGTGCGTCCGGCCAGTGAGCCACCATCTGATGGAATGAACACGACCTCATGACTGCGCCCTTGAAACATTCCGCCTCCGTTACCGTCGACGTCGCGCTCGGCGACCGTGCCTATGACATCGTGATCGGCCGCGACGTGCTGGCCTCGCTCGGCGACCGCGTCGCGGCGCTGCGCCCCGGTGTGCGGACCGCCATCGTCACCGACCGCACCGTCGCCAGGCACTGGCTGGAGCAGACCGAGGCGTCGCTCGCCGCCGCGGGCGTGCCGACGGCGCGGATCGTCGTCGAGGAAGGCGAGGGCTCGAAGAGCTACGCCACCCTGACGCAGGTCAGCGAAGCGCTGATCGCGGCCAAGATCGAGCGCAACGATCTGGTGATCGCGCTCGGTGGCGGCGTGGTCGGCGATCTCGCCGGCTTCGCGGCGGCGATCCTGCGCCGCGGCGTCGATTTCGTGCAGGTGCCGACCTCGCTGCTCGCGCAGGTCGATTCCTCGGTCGGCGGCAAGACCGGCATCAACTCGCCGCAAGGCAAGAACCTGATCGGCGCCTTCCATCAGCCGGTGCTGGTGATTGCGGACACCTCGGTGCTCGACACGCTGTCGCCGCGCCAGTTCCGCGCCGGCTACGCCGAGGTCGCGAAATACGGCATCCTGGGCGACGAGGCCTTCTTCGCCTGGCTCGAGAAGAACCATGCCGACATCTTCGCCGGCGGCGCCGGGCGCGAGCACGCGATCGCGACCTCCTGTCGCGCCAAGGCCGGCGTCGTCTCCCGCGACGAGCGCGAGACCGGCGAGCGTGCGCTGCTCAATCTCGGTCACACTTTCGGTCACGCGCTGGAAGCCGCAACCGGCTTCTCCGACCGCCTGTTCCACGGCGAGGGCGTCTCGGTCGGCATGGTGCTGGCCGCGGAGTTCTCGGCGCAGCTCGGCATGATCTCGACCGACGATGCCGCCCGGATCGCGCGTCATCTTTCCGCGGTAGGATTGCCGACGCGCCTGCAGGATATCGCGGGCTTCACGCAGGAAGGGCTCGCCGACGCCGACGCGCTGCTGGCGCTGATGGCGCAGGACAAGAAGGTCAAGCGCGGCAAGCTCACCTTCATCCTGCTCGAGGCGGTCGGCCGCGCCGTGATTGCCAACAATGTCGAGCCGCAGCCGGTGCGCGACTTCCTGCAAGCCAAGCTGAAGGCTTAGATCGGGATGCCCCTCCTTTGGATCGTCATCCCGCTCTATCTTTTTGATTCGAGCATGATCTTCTCGGAGAACCGCGACACACTTTTCCGGATCATGCTCTAGCCACGGATCAAATCAGTGGGATGGTTCACCTTCTCGATCGTTCTGCTCTGCCTGCTCATCTCCGCCTTCTTCTCGGCGAGTGAGACCGCGCTGACCGGCGCCTCGCGCGCCAGCATGTTGCGGCTGTCGAAGCAGGGCAACAGCGAGGCCACGGTGGTCTCGAGCCTGATGGCGATGCGCGAGCGGATGATCGGCGCGCTGCTGCTCGGCAACAATATCGCCAATATCGGCGCGTCCGCGCTTGCCACCGGCATCTTCACCGCCTGGTTCGGCGATGTCGGCGTGCTCTACGCGACCGGCGTGATGACGGTGCTGGTGGTGATCTTCGCGGAAGTGCTGCCGAAGACCGTCGCGATCAATGCGCCGGACCGGGTGTCGCTTTTGGTGGCCCGGCCGATGCGGTTGACGGTGTTCGTGCTCGGGCCGCTGCTGACCATCATCGAAGGGATCGTCCGTGCCCTGATGAAGCTGCTCGGCATCAAGATCGGCGCGCATCAGGCCATCCTGTCGCCGACCGAGCGCCTGCGCGGCGCGGTCGATCTGCTGCATCACGAGGGCAAGGTCGAGAAGCAGGACCGCGACATGCTCGGCGGACTGTTGGACCTCAGCGAGCTGCAGGTCTCCGACGTGATGGTCCATCGCACCGAGATGACCATGGTCAATGCCGACCTGCCGCCGGAAGAACTGGTGCGCGAGGTGCTCGCCAGCGAATATACCCGCATCCCGCTGTGGCGGGAGAAGCCGGAGAATATCGTCGGCGTGCTGCACGCCAAGGATCTGCTGCGCGCGATGCGCGCCAATGAAGGCGACATGTCCGCGATCGATGCCTCCGCGATCGCGCTGCCGCCCTGGTTCGTGCCGGAGATGCGCCCGGTCTCCGAACAGTTGAAGGCGTTCCGCCGCCGCAAGACCCATTTCGCCCTCGTGGTCGACGAGTATGGCGAGGTCGAAGGCATGGTCACGCTGGAGGACATCCTGGAGGAGATCGTCGGCGACATCTCCGACGAGCATGACGTCGTCGTCGCCGGCGTGCGGGCGCAGCCGGACGGCTCCGTGGTGGTCGACGGTTCGGTGCCGATCCGCGACCTCAACCGCGCGATGGACTGGCGCCTGCCGGACGAGGAGGCGACCACGGTCGCCGGCCTCGTGATCCACGAGGCGCGCTCGATCCCGGAGCGCGGCCAGAGCTTCACCTTCCACGGCTTCCGTTTCCGCGTGCTCCGCCGCGAGCGCAACCGCATCACCGCGCTGCGCATCGTCGCCGTGCCGCGCGAGGCCGCCGAGCTCGACGAGAAGAAGCCGAAGCGGGCCGGCACGGCGTTCTAGGCGTACGGCTGGTGTCGATCTATCACCGTCACCCTGACAGCTTGTGAAGCTTTCGGGTTTTGCCTTTTACGTCTGTAGGTCGGGTGGGTTTGGTTTTTTGCGCAGCTGCGGCCGGGTGGCCGATGTGGTGTTTAAGCGCTGTAGAGCCGATGCCCTTGTAAGACGTTGTTGGTGAGGGCGAACCAGAGCGCGACGGCACGGACCTTTTCAAGGCCGCGTACGGTGAGTTGCCGCAGGCCCCAGTTGCGCCATCGAGCGTGGATGCACTCGCAGATCGATCGGAGCTTGTACTGGGCCTTGCCCGGCTCGCTTGCCATCCGTGCCCGCCAAGCCAACACGCCCGGGCCGTCGCCGCGCCGCGGCAGGTAGGGATCGGTACCGTGCTTGGATTGCGTGGGCGGACAATAGACCTCAACCCCTTGATCATGCGCCCACTCGATGTCCTCGGCACTGCCAAAGCCGCCATCAACGAGATGGCGGCCCGGAAGGCGGCCGGTCCGCGCGCGCAAGCGATCTAGCATTGGCTGCATGAGGCCGCGATCGGAACCAATATTGGTCACGTCGAGCCCGGCCACGATCTGCTCGCCGGCCGCGCTCGCCACCTGCACATTGTATCCTGGCCGGAAGCCGCCGTCGGCCATCTTCATGACGCGGGCGTCGGGGTCCGTCGTAGAGGCGCGCGGCTCCTTCGGCGTCTTGCCGTTGTTGCGCTTGTCTTCGCGCGCCTGGCGCTGCCGCTTGATCTCGGCGAGCGCGGCCTGCGCTGCCTTCAGGCGTTCGGTGCGCTCACGCGCCGCTCGCTCCTTGGCCGCCTTGATGCGCTGGTTGCTGGCATCGGAGCGCGCCTCGACCTCGCGTTTGAGCTCCGCCACGATCGTCTGCGCGGTCTCCAAATGGTGATCGAGTGTCTGTTCTCGCCGGAACGAGGCGGCCCCGGCGCTCGCCCGGATCCGCACGCCGTCCTGCGCCAGCTTGCTGAGGTCGACCAGGCCCACCTCCGCCAAGGCCGCAAGATGTTCGGCGAGCAGCCGATCGAGCAGATCGGCGCATCCGACCCGGAAGTCCGCCAGCGTATGGTAGTTCACCGAGACCCCGCCACACAGCCAGCGATAGACATCGTGGCTCTCGCACAGCCGCTCCAGGGCGCGAGCGCTTCCTACCCCGTCGCTGGTCGCATAGAGCCACAGTGCCAGCAAAAGCCGTGGCGACGTCGCCGGATGACCCGGCCTCTCGCCCCGCGCCTTGATCCGATCTTCAAGCTCGCGCAGCTCGAGCCCGTCGACATAGCACCAGATCACCCGCGCCGGATGATCTTCCCCGATCAGGCTATCGATATCCACCGCCCGCAGTTCAATCTGATCGCGCTGCGGCTCGCGCAGACGCGGCAAACCCGCTGGCGCCGCATCAGTTTGCGGCTTCGGCTGCTCCGGCAGTTCTCCAAACAGCTGGTCTTCAGCCATCTCCCGCTCTCCCGCAATTCAGCGATTGCAGGGAATCACATCCCCCATCCCTCCCGCTACATCTTTCGCCCAAGCCACAAAAATTCACACGCTCTGAGGAGCCGCGAAGCGGCGTCTCGAAGGGTCGGCGGCCTGGCTAGCGGCCGTGCATCCTTCGAGACGCGCTGCGCGCTCCTCCAGCGACAAAGGCGAAGCCTTTGCGCGGGGATGACGGATCAGGCAGCTGTGTTTGGCCTACTCGATATCGATCGAGATGCCCGACAGCTTCCACGCGCCGTCGGAGGGGATGAAGCCGAGCTGATACTTCACTTGCTTCGGCGTGGTGTCGAAATGGCCCTTCAGCCGCAGCACGCCCTTGTCGTCGATCTTGGCGTCCTCATCGAGCACGATCGGCTTGGCGACCACGGCGTCGAACACGGCGTGCTTGTCGACCAGATCCTTGAAGATGGTCTGCAGCTTGTCGGGCGGAAACTGGTCGCGGAACGGCTTCGATATCTTGGCGTGGAACACGGTGAAATTGTTCGCGGCCACCGCATCGTTGAGCGACACCAGGATGCTTTTGATCAGCACCTCCTGGACGAACGGGCTCGGCATATCCAGCGCCGCGGCGGGGCGTATTGCGCAGAACAGGAGCAGGCCGGCGGCGGTGACGATCGACCGGAAACGTGGCCAGCAAGGGATCATCAATGGCCCCATATCAATGCGCGGCGATGCGATCCGTCATTTGCCTGCTCATCCACCGAGCAGGTCCATCGCCGGATGGTCCGTTTCTCTTAACGGAAAACCATGGCGTCGTCTTGAGCCAAGCGCGCGCTAGCGCGGCTTTTCCCCGGGGGCGTTCGCATGGATCGCCAGCGCATGCACCGAGCCGGCAAGTTCCTGCGCCAGCGCCGCATTTATCATGCGATGGCGTTCGATCCGGCTCTTCCCTTCGAAGGCCGGAGACACAATATATACCCTGAAATGCGTCTCCCCGCCTGGGCTGTGGCCGGCGTGGCCCTCATGCAGATGTGACTCATCGACGACGTCGAGGCTTTCGGGCAAGAAAGCTTCACGCAACTTGTTTATGATAGCGTCTTTGGTGCTCATGGCGGCGGAGTTAGGTTCGCGACGGCTTTTCGTCAATGGTGCTAACGGGAAACGAGGTCTGCGCAATGTCAAGACTTGAAGATTTGTGCATTGCGTAGTCAAAGAGATCATGCCGATCGATTCATCAAAATTCTTCGACTCCATTCGCATCAAGCCGACCAAGGTGAGTGCGAAGCGCCAGGCGCAGGCCGGCGAGCAGGCTGTGACCTGCGAGTGGGCGGGTTGCCAGAACAAGGGCGCGCACCGCGCCCCGAAGGGCCGCGAGAATTCGCGCGAGTATTGGCACTTCTGTCTCGATCACGTCCGCGAGTACAACCAGTCCTATAATTTCTTCCAGGGCATGAATCCTGACGACGTCGCGCGCTATCAGAAGGATGCGCTGACCGGTCACCGTCCGACCTGGAAGATGGGCGCCAACAACGGCAAGAAGGAGAGCGGTCTCGATGCCGCCTCCGATCCGTTCCACGTGTTCTCCGAGCTCAACGGCCGCGGCCGTTGGCGCCCCGGGCCGGGCGGTGCGGAGCCGAAGCCCGAGACCCGCAAGGTGATGAACGCCGAGCGCAAGGCGCTGCTGGTGATGGGGCTCGGTGCCGGGGCGACGCTGGAAGACGTCAAGTCGAAGTACAAGGCGCTGGTCAAGCAGCACCACCCCGACGCCAATGGCGGCGACCGCTCCACCGAGGATCGCCTGATCGAGATCATCAAGGCGTATAATTACCTGAAGACCGTGGTGCGCGAGGCGTAAGCGCTCTCCATCGTCGTCCCTGCGAAAGCAGGGACCCATAACCACCAGCGGTCATAGTTCGCGCGAGACGTTTGCCAGATTGCCCCATTGAAGGGCCGCGGCGTATGGGTCCCTGCTCCCGTGCGCAATTGCGCACGACGGCAGAGTTTTTGGCTCCGCCGCGTCTGCCTCTTGCGGTCCCGATTCTCTCAACCCTTCGGCACCGCCCCGACATAGGACGAGCTCGGCCGGATCAGCCGGCCGGTGCGGCGCTGCTCAAGGGCGTGCGCGGTCCAGCCGGCGGCGCGGGCCACCGCGAAGATTGGCGTGAAGGCCTGCCGCGGGATCCCCAGCCCATCGAGCAGGATCGCGGTGAAGAACTCGACATTGGTCTCGAGCGGCCGCTCCGGATTCTTCTTGCGCAGCGCTTCGCGGATATAGGCCTCGACCTCGCCGGCAAACGGCAGGTCGGCGCCGCTGGCCTCGAGGCGCTCGATCGCGACTTTCAGCACGTCGGCGCGCGGGTCGCGCACCCGATAGACGCGATGGCCGAATCCCATCAGCCGCTCGCCATGCGCCAGCGCGCCGTCGACCCAGGGCTTGATGCGTTCGCGCGTGCCGATCGCATCCAGCATCTCGAGCACCGGCTCCGGCGCGCCGCCATGCAGCGGGCCGGTCAGCGCGCAATAGCCGCCGGTGATGGCCGCGAACAGATCGGCCTGGGTCGATGCGATCACCCGGGTCGTGAAGGTCGAGGCATTCATGCCGTGATCGCAGACCGTGACGAGATAGGCGTCGAGCGCCGCGACCTCGCGCGGCGCAGCCTTGCGGCCCAGCAGCATATGCAGCGTGTCGGCGGCGTGGCTGACATTGGGATCCGGCGCGATCGGATCATGTCCCTTGGCTTGCTGGACCAGGGCGCCGGCGATCACCGGGAAGGCGCCGACAATGGTCGCCTCGTGCTCCAGCCCGTTCTCGCCGCGCAGCCCGGCGATGGCGGCCCGGAAGCCGTCGACAACAGACATGCCGCGGGTTGCCGGCAGCAGGTCCGGCAGCCGCGCGAAGGCGCGTTCGCGGGCGGCACCTAAGCTGGCGCGGACATTGGCTTCGCTCAGCGACTTGCCGGTGGCGCCGTTCCAAAGCCGCGCGGTGACGCCCTCGAAGCTCGACTTGCCGGCGAGGCTCGCGACGTGCTCGCCGGCGATGATGAGTTCGCCGCGCTCGCCGTCGACATGGCTCAACACGGTCTCGGCGGCGGGAACGCCGTCCAGACCGATCTGGCTCTTGGTGAGAATCATATTCATGGCCCGATCTCCTTGCTTCACCGCTTCAAGGTCGGGCCACTCGACGAGTTGATCAATCTTGATTATATAAATCAATATGAAAAAATCCGACGAGCTTTACCTCTCCGCCCGCGAGGCCGCCGCCGAGCTCGCGATCTCGCCGGCGACCCTCTACGCCTATGTCAGCCGCGGCCTGATCCGCTCCGAGCCGTCGCCGGATTCGCGCAGCCACCGCTACCGCGCCGAGGACATCAGGGGGTTGAAGGAGCGCCGCGTGCCGTCGCCGGAGCCGCGCGGCTTCCGCAATTTCGATGCCGACTTGCCGGTGATGGATTCGGCGATCGCGACGATCACCGAGCAGGGGCCGATCTACCGCGGCGTCAACTGCGTCGATCTCTCCCTGCGCGACACGCTGGAGCACACCGCGACGCTGCTGTGGGATGTCACCGGCGTCGATCCGTTCGCGCCGGATAATTGCCCGCATGTCTCCGATGAAATGCGCGCGATCGCCGAGGCCGCGCGCCGCGCCCAGCCGATCGACCGCACGGTCGCGGTACTGGCGCTGGCGGCGAGCGCCGATCCCGGCGCCTTCACGCGCGCGCCCGATGGCCGCGCGATGGTCGGCGGGCGCATCTTGCGGTTGCTGGTCGCGACCATGCTGAACGCAGTGCCGTCGGCCGAGCCGCTGCACGAGCAGGTGGCGCAGGCGTGGGCGCCCGACAATAAGCACGCGCCGGACTTGATTCGCCGCGCGCTGGTGCTGCTCGCCGATCACGAATTGAATGCATCGACCTTCACCGCGCGCTGCGCGGCATCGACCGGGCTCAATCTGTACGATGCCGTGATCGCAGGGCTCGTCGCGCTGAAGGGCCCGATGCATGGCGGCGCCGGCGTGCTGGCCTCGCGCCTCGTCAAGACGATGATCGACAATGACGTTGCGCCTGTGGTGCGCGAGCGGGTCGCACTCGGCGAACGCTTCGCCGGCTTCGGCCACGGCGTCTACAAGAAGGGCGATCCGCGCGCGATCTCGCTGCTGGAGGCGCTGACGCGGGCCGGCGCGCCGCGCAAATTCACCCGGGAAGTGCCAGATCGAATCGCGGAGGCAACCGGCGAGTTCGTCAACATCGATTACGCGCTGGCGGTGCTGGTGCATGCATTGCGGATGCCCGCAGGCAGCGAGCTTGCGCTGTTCGCGATGGCGCGCAGCGTCGGTTGGGTCGCGCATGCCAGCGAGCAGCTTCAACTCGGCAAGCTGATCAGGCCCCGTGCGCGTTATGTCGGCCCGGCTCCTGGGCGGGCCGGTTCGACCAACAGCATTTAGGTCTTATTCTGCCGGCTTGGACGGTTCGATCAGGCCGCCGCCATGGCGGCGGCGGATGGTCCAGACGGCCAGCATCAGGATGACGGCGCCGCCCGCCACCGCGAACATCCACAGATGCTTGCCGACATGTTGATGATGCGGCAGGCCGGCATAGTCGTGCAGCGCAGTGACCGCGAGGACCCCGGGCAGCACATGCGCCGGCGCCCAGAGCAGGATGGCGGGGATGTTGATCGCGTAGAAGCGCGCCGGCGGCATGTCGAGCGCGCCGGCGGTGATCGGCACGAAGGCACGAATCGGCGGCACGAAGCGGGCGAAGAACACCGCGAGCACGCCCCAGCGGTTGAAGAAGGCCTCGCTCTGCGCGACCACGCGCGGATAATTGGAGAGCGGCCAGGCGGAGAGGATCTCGCGTTGGCTGCGATAGCCGATCAGGTAGGCGGTGCCGTCGCCGAGCATTGCGCCGCAGGCCGCCGCGGCGAGCACCGGCCACAGCTTCAATTCGCCGCCCGGGACCAGCGCGCTCAGCGCCAGGATGATAGTCGAGCCCGGCACCAGCGAGCCGACCACCGGAACGGCTTCCAGCAGGGCGGCCAGAAACAGCGTCAGATAGGCGAGCCAGGCATGCGCCGAAACGAACGCGATCAAGGGGTCAAGGAATGAAGTCACAGAAGCCCATGGGTGGCAGTGAAATAGGTCCGAGAGCTAACAACTCCCCGCGGGGCTGAAAAGTGCCTGGCCCGACAGGCCGCCGTGGCGCTGCGGCAAAAGTACGGCGGGATTTGCAGAGCAGCCTTCCAAAAACCGGGTTTCGCGCCTATCTTGATGATACAACAACGGAACTTTGATTTGCCCGTGGGCTTCTGCCGGCCGATGCTCTCTGCTAGGCTTGTGCGTAGCACCCCATCCGCAGCCAAATGACCTACAATCTGGTTTCGGGAATGCCCGGGACCTCGGAGGATGAATGACGACCGCCGTCCAGACCAAAGAGCAACAACCCGTCGGCTTGCCCGACATGAAGGTTTCGGTTCGGCAGGTCTTCGGGATCGATAGCGATCTGGAAGTTCCCGCCTATTCCGAAGTCGATCCGCACGTGCCGGAAGTCGACAGCGACTATCGCTTCGACCGCGCCACCACGCTTGCGATCCTCGCCGGCTTTGCCAAGAACCGCCGCGTGATGGTCACCGGCTATCACGGCACCGGCAAGTCCACCCACATCGAGCAGGTCGCGGCCCGACTCAACTGGCCGTGTGTGCGCGTCAACCTCGACAGCCATATCAGCCGTATCGATCTCGTCGGCAAGGACGCCATCGTGGTCAAGGACGGCAAGCAGGTCACCGAATTCCGCGACGGCATCCTGCCCTGGGCGCTGCAGCACAACATCGCGCTGGTGTTCGACGAATACGACGCCGGCCGCCCCGACGTGATGTTCGTGATCCAGCGCGTGCTGGAAGTCTCCGGCCGCCTGACGCTGCTCGACCAGAACAAGGTGATCAAGCCGCATCCGGCGTTCCGCCTGTTCTCGACCGCCAACACGGTCGGCCTCGGCGACACCTCGGGCCTCTATCACGGCACCCAGCAGATCAACCAGGGCCAGATGGACCGCTGGTCGATCGTCACGACGCTGAACTACCTCGCCCATGACGAGGAAGTGGAGATCGTGCTGGCCAAGGCGAAGCACTATCGCACGCAGGAAGGCCGCGACATCGTCAACAAGATGGTGCGCCTCGCCGATCTCACCCGTAACGCGTTCGCCAATGGCGACCTGTCGACGGTGATGAGCCCGCGCACGGTGATCACCTGGGCCGAGAACGCCGATATCTTCAACGACATCGGCTTCGCGTTCCGCGTCACCTTCCTCAACAAGTGTGACGAGCTGGAGCGGCCGCTGGTCGCCGAGTTCTACCAGCGCTGCTTCAACGTCGAGTTGCCGGAATCCTCGGTCAACGTGGCGCTCAGCTAGTCCATGCCGAAAATCTCCGTCGAGCGCACAGTCACACAGACGAAGAAAGCGGTGCTCGGCGGACTGCTCCGCTACAACAACGAGAAGATGGGGAAGCAGAAGTACAAGCGCTTCGCCATCTCGCTGCGACAGGGCGACGAGATCGTCGGCGGCGTCGTCGGCGAGGTCTGGACCGCGGTGTTGTTCATCCAGCTGTTCTGGATGGAGCAGAAGTTTCGCAACAAGGGCTTTGGCGCGAAGCTGATCAAGGCGATCGAAGACGAGGCGCGGCGCTTCGGAGCCACGCAATCCTATCTGGATACGATGAGCTTCCAGGCGCCGGGTTTCTACCGCGCCAATGGATATAAAGAGTTCGGTTCGATTGAGGGGTATCCCGGCGGCGTCACGCGCCACTGGTTTACGAAATCGCTATGACAACCTCCAATATCAAATTCCGTCCCGGTTCGAAGGAAGCGCCGACCGAGCCGTTCAAGCGCTCGGTGTCGGCCTGCCTGAAGGCGATCGCCAAGAAGCCGGAGCTCGAGATCTCGTTCGCGGCCGAGCGGCCGGGCCTTGCGCCAGGCAAGGCGCGGCTGCCGGAGCCGGCGCGCAAGATGACCAAGCGCGATGCGGCGATCGTGCGCGGCCACGCCGATTCGATCGCGCTCAAGATCGCCTGTCACGATCCCAAGGTGCACCGCAAGCTGATGCCGGGCAATCCGCAGGCGCGCGGCGTGTTCGAGGCGGTCGAGCAGGCACGCGTCGAGGCGATCGGCTCGCGCCGGATGGCCGGCGTTGCGAAGAACCTCACCGCGATGCTGGACGATCATTTCCATCGCGGCAAGTATGACGAGATCACCGACCGCGCCGATGCGCCGCTGTCGGATGCGCTGGCGATGCTGGTGCGCGAGCGCCTCACCGGCATGGCGCCGCCCGCGGCCGCCAAGAAGATGGTCGATCTCTGGCGTCCGACGCTGGAGGACAAGATCGGCTCGCGGCTCGACCAGCTCAGCCGTTTCACCGAAGACCAGGCGAGGTTCGGCGACCTCGTCCATGACCTGCTGTCGGCGCTCGATCTCGGCGACGACCGCAACATGGATTCCGACGACGACGATGACCAGGACGAGAACCAGGACGGCGAGAACGATCAGTCCGGCGCCGAAGGCTCGCCCGATTCCGACGCCGCGCAGGAGATGAGCGCCGACCAGGCCCAGACGTCGGCGGAAGAGATGAGCGAAAGCGCGATGGAGAGCGCGCAGGCCTCGACGTCGGATACGTTCGACGACGGCGAGCTCGGCGACGACGAGACGCCGGGCGAGGCGACGCGGCCGAATTCGCGCGGCCAGAACGAACCGCGCGGCCCGGAATATCACGCCTTCGCGCCGAAATTCGACGAGGTGATCGCCGCCGAGGATCTTTGCGACCATGACGAACTGGAGCGCTTGCGTTCCTATCTCGACAAGCAGCTCGCGCATCTGCAGGGCATCGTGGCGCGGCTTGCCAACCGCCTGCAGCGCCGCCTGATGGCGCAGCAGAACCGCGCCTGGGATTTCGATCTCGAGGAAGGCATCCTCGATCCGGCGCGGCTGTCGCGCGTCGTCACCGATCCCTATCATCCGCTGTCCTTCATGCATGAGAAGGAGGCGACCTTCCGCGACACCGTGGTGACGCTGCTGCTGGATAACTCCGGCTCGATGCGCGGCCGTCCGATCACGGTTGCCGCCACCTGTGCCGACATCCTGGCGCGCACGCTGGAGCGTTGCGGCGTCAAGGTCGAGATCCTCGGCTTCACCACCCGCGCCTGGAAGGGCGGGCAGTCGCGCGAGGCCTGGCTCGCCGCCGGGAAGCCGGCTAACCCCGGCCGCCTCAACGATCTCAGGCACATCATCTACAAGTCGGCCGACGCGCCGTGGCGTCGTGCCCGGAAGAATCTCGGCCTGATGATGCGCGAAGGCCTTCTGAAGGAGAACATCGACGGCGAGGCGCTCGACTGGGCGCACAAGCGCCTGCTGGCGCGTCCCGAGCAACGCCGCATCCTGATGATGATCTCCGACGGCGCGCCGGTCGACGACTCCACGCTGTCGGTCAATCCCGGCAACTATCTCGAGCGGCATCTGCGCCACATCATCGAGGAGATCGAGACCCGCTCGCCGGTCGAGCTGATCGCGATCGGCATCGGGCACGACGTGACGCGTTATTATCGCCGCGCCGTCACCATCGTGGATGCCGAAGAGCTCGGCGGTGCCATCACCGAGAAGCTCGCCGAGCTGTTCAGCGAGACCCATGGTTCGGCACCCGCACCGGGTACCCGCCGTCGCCTCCACTCGTGAGACATGCGCTCACCCGTTAGCCGCCGCCATGTCCTGCAAGGGATGGCGGCGGGGCTGTCGGCCACAGCAGTGCCGCGCCTCGTGCAGGCACAGGGCGCGAGCCAGCCGGCCCTGACGCCGGGACCGCCCGGCAGGCCGGGCCGTCACCGCGTCGATGAACCGGCCTCGATCGAGGTCAACGCACGGCCGCTGCCGTCGTTCGACATCCGCGATCGTGCGCGCACGCGGTTCGGTTCGCTGGAATATCGCAGCGGTCTCATTCTGACCTCGTCGTTCGCCGGCTTCGGCGGCCTCTCTGCGCTCAGGCTTGACGCCAAGGGCGAACGCTTCATCGCGGTCAGCGACCAAGGCACCTGGTTCACCGGCCGCATCGTCTATCGCGGCCGCGAGATGGCCGGGCTCGACGATGTCGAGGCGGCGCCGCTGCTCGACGCCCACGGCAAACCGATCACCGCCACCCGCGGCTGGTACGATTCGGAATCGCTCGCGCTCGACGGCTCGATCGCCTATGTCGGTCTCGAGCGGGTCAACCAGGTGCTGCGCTACGATTTCTCCAAGGGCTTCACGCGGTCGCGCGGCGAAGTGGTGCCGCTGCCACCGGCTGCGCGCAGGCTGCCCAACAATAAGGGGTTGGAGGCGCTGGTCTTCGTGCCCAGGGCCTTGGCCAAGCCTCAACCGCTTGCGGGCACGCTGATCGCGTTTTCGGAGCGCGGGCTCGATGCAAGCGGCAATCTCATGGCCTTCCTGGTCGGCGGCAAGACGCCGGGCCAGTTCAGCATCCGGCGCACCGAGAATTTCGACATCAGCGATGCGGTGCTGCTGCCGTCGGGCGATCTGTTGATCCTGGAGCGGAAATTCTCCTGGCTCGGCGGCGTCGGGATCCGCATCCGCCGGCTCGTCCTGTCCGACATCGCGCCCGGCGCCGTCGTCGATGGCCCGGCGATCTTCAACGCCGATCTCGGCAATGAGATCGACAACATGGAAGGGATCGACGCCCATGTCAGCGCGGAGGGTGAGACCGTGCTGACCATGGTTTCCGACGACAATTTCTCCCTGATCCAGCGCAATCTGCTGCTGCAATTCACGCTGGTGGAGTGAGGCATCGCTTCACCTTCCCCTCAAGGGCAGGGCGAACCGACGCCATATCCGCATTGCTGGTCTGCGTCCCGGCCGGTCCGCCGCTGCTGCCTGTTGGTGATCGCAGCCCCGCCCTCTATCTTGGGCGTGCCCTTTCCCCGATCCCGGATATCCCGCATGAGCACCCTGTTTTCCCCGATCGAACTGCGTGGACTCAATCTCGCCAATCGCGTCATGGTCTCGCCGATGTGCCAGTATTCGGCCGACGACGGCTCCGCCAATGATTGGCACTTCACCCACATCAACATGCTGGCGCTGTCGGGTGCCGGGATGTTCTGCATCGAGGCCACCCATGTCGAGGATATCGGGCGGATCACGCCAGGTTGCCTCGGCCTCTATAGCGACGCCAACGAGGCGGCGCTGAAGCCGATCCTCGCCTCGGTGCGCAAGCATTCCAAGGCGGCGGTCGCGATGCAGCTTGCCCATGCCGGCCGCAAGGCTTCCAGCCAGCGTCCGTGGGAGGGCGGGCAGTTGATCCCGGTTGCCGACGGCGGCTGGCAGACGGTCGGGCCGTCGGCGGTCCCGCACAAGGACGGCGAGGCTGCACCGGTGGCGCTCGATGATGCCGGCCTGAAGCGCATTCGCGATGCCTTTGTCGCGGCCGCCAGGCGTGCCGACCGGCTCGGCATCGATGCGCTCGAGCTGCATGGCGCGCACGGTTATCTGCTGCACCAGTTCCTGTCGCCAATCGCCAACAAACGGACCGACCGGTATGGCGGTTCGCTCGAAAACCGCATGCGCTTCCCGCTGGAAGTGTTCGACGCGGTGCGCGCAGCATTCCCGGATCATAAGCCGATCGGCATGCGGGTGTCGGCGACCGACTGGGTCGACGGTGCCTGGGACCTCGCGCAGACCATCGAATTTGCCAAGGAGCTGAAGAAGCGTGGCGTCGACTGGATGGATGTGTCTTCCGGCGGCGTGTCGCCGCTGCAGAAGATTCCGCTTGGTCCGGGCTACCAGGTGCCGGCGGCGCAGGCGGTGAAGGAAGCGACCGGCGTCACCACGATGGCGGTCGGCCTGATCACCGAAGCGAAGCAGGCCGAGGAGATCGTCGCATCAGGGAAGGCCGACATGGTCGCGCTCGCCCGCGGCATGCTCTACGACCCACGCTGGGGCTGGCACGCCGCCGCCGAACTTGGCGGCGAGGTAAGCGCGCCGCCGCAATACTGGCGCTCGCAGCCCTCCACCCAGAAGACGCTGTTCGGCAAGACCACATTCGGCGCGCGGTAGCGCCATCCGGGAATCGCGCAGCCTGCAGAATTGTCCCGGATCGCGCGTCGCGCCATCCGGGCTAGCTCTGCGCATCGCCAGGGAATGACGATGTGATCCATTGAGCCATTGTCCTGCCGCAGCCCGGGCAGCTACTCTCCGATCGCGTGCGGAAGACACGCAACGAACAAGGAGAGGAAACCCATGGAACTCGGATACTTCGCGATGCCGTCGCATCCGCCGGAGTGCGGACTGAAAGAGGGCCACGATTGGGACCTGCAGGTGCTGCGCTGGCTCGACGAGCTCGGCTACCAGGAAGCCTGGATCGGCGAGCACCACACCGCGCCCTGGGAGCCGCACCCGTCGCCCGATCTGCTGGTGGCGCAGGCACTGCTGCAGACCAAGAACATCCGCATCGGACCCGGCGGCTTCCTGCTGCCGTATCACCATCCAGCCGAGCTCGCCAACCGCGTCGCGATGCTTGATCATCTCTCGAACGGGCGGCTCAATTTCGGCGTCGCGGCCTCCGGCTTGCCGAGCGACTGGGCGATGTTCAACGTCGACGGCATGTCCGGCCAGAACCGCGACATGACCCGCGAGGCGCTCGAGATCATCCTGAAGATGTGGACCGAGCCGGCCCCGTGGACTCATAAGGGCAAGTTCTGGACGGTGACCAAGCCGGACACGATGTTCGACTTCCTGAAACCCCACATCAAGCCTCAGCAAGCGCCGCATCCACCGATCGGCGTCGCCGGCCTGTCCAAGAACTCCGACACCTTGAAGCTCGCCGGCGAGCGCGGCTTCATCCCGATGAGCTTGAACCTCAATCCCGCCTACGTCGGCAGCCACTGGGACTCGGTCGAAGCCGGCGCCGCCAAGACCGGCCGCAAGCCGAGCCGCAAGGACTGGCGGATGGTGCGCGAGGTTTTTGTCGCCGATACCGATGAAGAGGCCTGGAAGCTCTCGACTGGCGACATGATGGGCCGGATGATGGGCGAGTATTTCCTGCCGCTGCTCGGCCATTTCGGCTTCAAGGATTATTTGAAGGCATCGCCCGACGTTCCCGACAGCGACGTCACGGTCGAATATTGCGCGCGCAACAACTGGATCGTCGGCTCGCCGGCGACGGTCACCGAGAAGATCGAGAAGATCTATCAGGAGGTCGGCGGCTTCGGCGTGCTCTTGGTGTTCGGCTTCGACTACAAGCACAAGCCCGAGGCCTGGCACAATTCGCTGCGGCTCTTGAAACAGGAAGTGTTGCCGCGGCTGAAGCACCTCGACGCCTCGGTCGGCCGCGCGGCGTAGGCGTCAGGATGAACATGCGGGGCAGCCTCAACGCTGCCCCGTGCTTCATGTCCCGCCCGATCTTACGCCCAGTGCATTGTCCGGAGAGCCGCCGCCGACACCGGAATGAATGAAGCGGATCGCACAGCACCGCAGCAACGGGATCGAGTGCTACCTTGGATCGATCGATCATCATTCCATGCCGCGCTGGGTGTGAATCGGCGCCCAAAAGCATCACGAGGTCGCGGCCATGTGAGGCGTCACGACTTTCGCGACGTGACGAAAAGGCCTAGCCTGACCGACGGCGCAGTTCATTTGATGAGGCATAGCGATGCGCAGCCGCGTCAGAAAATTTGCCCATATCCTGGAGCGCTTCGGCCTTGCCCTGGCGGGCGCCGCAAGCGGTCTGTTCGTCGCCATCCATGTCGGCTCGAGCGTGTCGGCGCTGACCTCGCAGGCGTTCCTGCTGATCATGATGCTGGGCGGCGCGATCGGCTTCTATCTCGGCATCGACACGCCGCCGAAGCTCTTCCACCCGAAGGACGGCGCCTCGACGCGCAAGATCGACGCGGCGGAACTACTCAGCGCGATCGGCACTTTCCTGGCGACCATGGTGGCGTTCTTCTCGGTTGGTGTCGTCGTGCTGCGCAGCGAGCCGGATATCGGCTGGACTGCGGCGATCATGGCCGGCTGGGTGCTCGGTGTCGCCATGCAGATCGTCGCCGGCACGATCGCCCGCACCCGGGTGTAATTACGCGCCGCGCGCCACGCCCAATCCGGCGAGATGCGTGTCGACGAACTGCGTGAGCCGCTCGCGCAGCATCTCCGGCGGCACCGCGACCATCCGCTCCTCGAGGCCCAGCGATATGATGCCGTGGACCGCGGAGAACATCATCCGCGACAGTAGCGCGACCTCGTTCGGATCGCGATCGGGCAACAGCCGCACCAGCGGCGCATGCATCAGCGCGAACGCATCCATCACCATCGCCAGGATATCCTCCGGAAACGGCCGGTCGTCCTCCATCCGGTGCTCGAACAGCGAGCGCAGCAGATTGGCGTGCTCGCTGGCGAAGCCGAGATAGGCGTCCGCGAGCCCGTGGAGCTGGCGCAGGGGATCCTCGGCCGGGACGGCCTTGAGCCGCGCGGCCAGGGCCTGAACGGTCTCCCTGTTCACGGTCAGGATCAGGCCGTCGAAGTCGCCGAACTCGTTATAGACGCTGCCGATGGAGCAGCCGGCGGCCTCGGCGACATCACGAACCTTCAATGATCTCAATCCTTTAATCGCGATATATCGACGCGCGATCTCGATCAGCAGAGCTCGCCGCTGAAGTTTTTTCCGGTCCCGTCGTGATTCTTCTTGAACAATGTTCATTTTCAGGCTACTAATTTGAGCGTTGCTCAAGTTGGCATAGGAGGCCACTCAGATGCAGACCCTAGCACTTCAACTGACCACCACCTTCGTCGATGATGCGATCGAGCTCGTGAAGGGCTTTGGCCGCGTCGTCCACTCGCTGGCGACCGAGCCGATCGAGCGGATCGCCCGTGCCTGCGACGTCGCGGGCGTGCTGGAGCAGCGGCGCGCCGAGCGCCCGGCGGCACAGCATGGCGGCCGCTGCAAGTCGCGCAACTGCAGCTGGTCGCCGTTCGGCGGCTTGCGTGAACTGACCTGAAGCGCTCCGGCCGCAATTGTCGCCGAAACCTCAACAAAGCACTCACCATGTCGCCGCGAGCTGGTCTCGAGATCGATCAACCCCAGGTCTGGATAAGGTCTCATACATCTCTGGCGGGCAATGTCGCCGCGGCCCGGCGCGTGTGGATGTGCGCCGGTTCGAACCGAACCGTTGCGGAAAAGACTAAAGGCTGCGGCATTTCCGTCAATTTCACCCCGTTCACCCATTCTCTGCCCAACCAATTCGCAGACCTGCCAGCGCCGTGCGCGCTAACCCAAGGAACCGGTCATGATCAAGGAATTGATGACGTCCCGCCGCTTCGCGCCGCTGTTCTGGTCGCAGTTCTGCTCTGCTTTGAACGACAACGTGCTGAAGAACGCGCTGGTCATCATGCTGCTGTATGGCGTCGCCAACGAGCAGGGGCCGGCATTGGTTCAGCTCGCGGGTGCGGTGTTTATCTTCCCGTTCTTCGTGCTGTCGGCACTCGGCGGTGAACTCGCCGACCGCTACGTCAAATCGATCGTCGCCCGCCGGCTGAAGTTCTTCGAGATCTTCGCCGCGGCTTTCGCCGCCGCCGGTTTCTTCACCCATTCGATCCCGCTGCTGTTCATTGCGCTGGCGCTGTTCGGCATCGTCGCCGCGCTGTTCGGGCCGGTGAAATATGCCGTGCTGCCCGACCAACTGTCGGTGTCCGAACTTGCGACCGGCAACGCACTGGTCGAGGGCGCGACCTTCATGGCGATCCTGATCGGCACCATCGCGGGCGGGCTGTTCGTCGCGGGTGCCAGCCATATGGGCTGGATCTGCGCCGCCGTGGTCGGCCTGTCGGTGCTGTCCTGGGGGTTTGCGTCGCGCATTCCGGTGACACAGCCTTCCGCGCCTGAGCTTGCCATTACCAAGAACCCGTGGACCTCGACGGTGCGCCTGTTGAAGTCGCTCTATGCCGAGCCGCGGCTGTGGGACGGCATGGTGATCGTGTCCTGGTTCTGGATGGTCGGCGCGATCGTGCTGTCGCTGCTGCCTGCGCTGATCAAGGAGGGCGTCGGCGGCACCGAGGGCGTGGTCACGCTGTGCCTCGCGGTGTTCGCGATCGGCATCGCTGCCGGTTCGCTGTTCGCCGCGCAGCTCAGCCATGTTCGGCCGAATCTCGCGCTGGTGCCGATCGGCGCCATCGTGATGGGCGTGGTCGGCCTAGACCTCGCACTTGCGATCGCCACCACCTCGCTCGGCAAGGACGTCACCGCGGCTGCGTTCGCGACCTCGTTCGGTGGCTTCCGCATGCTGGCCGACTTCTTCCTGTTCGCTTTCGGCGGCGGCCTGTTCGTGGTGCCGTCGTTTGCCGCCGTGCAGGCCTGGACCGCGCCGTCCGAGCGCGCCCGCATCATCGCTGCGGGCAACATTTTGCAGGCGGGCTTCATGGTTGCCGGCGCGGTGTTCGTCGGCGCGCTGCAGGCTACCGGTCTGCCGATCGCCTGGATCTTCTTCGGCCTTGCGATCGCGAGCTTCGGCACCGTCTGGTTCGTGCTGACCAAGTGGGGCAAGGAGGGCGTCCGCGATTTCGGCGCGCTGCTGTTCCGCGCGCTGTTCCGCCTCGAAGTGCGCGGCATGGAGAACCTGCCGCCCGCCGGCACGCGGATGCTGATCGCGCCCAATCACGTCAGTTTGGTCGACGGTCCGTTGCTGCATGCCATGCTGCCGATCGACGCCAGCTTTGCCGTCGACACCGGCATCGCCAAGGCGTGGTGGGCCAAGCCGTTCCTGAAGATGATCAAGCACTACACGATGGACCCGTCGAAGCCGTTGGCTGCGCGCGACCTGATCAAGCTGGTCGCCGCCGGCGAGCCGGTCGTGATCTTCCCGGAAGGCCGCATCACGGTGTCCGGTTCGCTGATGAAGGTCTATGACGGCACCGCGATGATCGCCGACAAGGCCGATGCGGTGGTCGTTCCGGTCCGCATCGAGGGCGCGCAGCGCTCGCATCTCAGCTATCTCAAGAACGGCGAGATCAAGCGCTCCTGGTTTCCCAAGGTGACGATCTCGATCCTGCCGCCGGTGAAGCTGCCGGTCGACCAGGCGCTGAGGGGCAAGGCGCGCCGCAACGCCGCCGGCGCCGCGCTGCAGGACGTCATGATCGATGCCATGGTCCAGAACGCGATGCTCGACCAGACGCTGTTCGAAGGTCTCGGCCATGCCTATCGCGACCGCGACACCGGCAAGCCTGTTATCGAGGACGCGCTCGGCACCAAGCTGACTTATCGCAAGCTAATCCTCGGGGCGCAGGTTCTGAGCCGCAAGCTCGAGCAGGGGACCTCGGTAGGCGAAAATGTCGGCGTGCTGTTGCCGAATTCGGCCGGCGTTGCTGTCGTGTTCATGGCGTTGCAGACCATCGGCCGCGTGCCGGCGATGCTCAACTTCTCGGCCGGGCCGGTCAACGTGCTGGCCGCGATGAAGGCGGCGCAGGTCAAGACCGTGCTGACCTCGCAGGCCTTCATCGAGAAGGGCAAGCTCGACAAGCTGATCGCGGCGATGGCCGGCCAGGCACGCGTGATCTATCTCGAGGATGTCAGAGCCGGCATCAGCCTCTCCGACAAGATTGCGGGCTTCCGCGCCGGCATCGCGCCGCGCATTGCGCGAAGCGCGAATGATCCCGCGGTGATCCTGTTTACCTCGGGTTCGGAAGGCACGCCGAAGGGCGTCGTGCTGTCCCACCGCAACATCCTCGCCAACGCAGCGCAGGCGCTGGCGCGGGTCGATGCCAATGCCAACGACAAGGTGTTCAATGTCCTGCCGGTATTCCACTCGTTCGGCCTGACCGGTGGCATGATGATGCCGATCCTCGGCGGCATCCCGATCTTCATGTATCCGTCGCCGCTGCATTACCGGATCGTGCCCGAGCTGATCTACCAGACCGGCGCCACCATCCTGTTCGGCACCGACACCTTCCTCACCGGCTACGCCCGCTCGGCGCATGCCTATGATTTCCGCACGCTGCGGCTCGTCATCGCCGGCGCGGAAGCGGTGAAGGAGCGCACGCGGCAGGTCTATATGGAGCGCTATGGCATTCGCATCCTCGAGGGCTACGGCGTCACCGAGACCGCGCCGGTGCTCGCGATGAACACGCCGATGGCCAACCGCCAAGGCACCGTCGGCCGGATTTCGCCGTTGATGCAGTACCGCCTCGATCCGGTCCCCGGCATCGAGGAGGGCGGCCGGCTGTCGGTGAAGGGGCCGAACGTCATGATCGGCTATCTCCGTGTCGAGAATC
This sequence comes from Bradyrhizobium sp. WCU1, assembly GCF_053474805.1. Classification (NCBI taxonomy): domain Bacteria; kingdom Pseudomonadati; phylum Pseudomonadota; class Alphaproteobacteria; order Hyphomicrobiales; family Nitrobacteraceae; genus Bradyrhizobium; species Bradyrhizobium sp. WCU1. The sequence goes on along the minus strand of NZ_CM130280.1, from coordinate 2,983,585 downwards.
CCGGCGTGCTGGAGCCGCTGCCCGATGGTTGGCACGACACCGGCGACATCGTCACGGTCGATGCGCAGGGCTTCATCGCGATCAAGGGCCGCGCCAAGCGCTTCGCCAAGATCGCGGGCGAAATGGTCTCGCTCTCCGCAGTGGAGGCGATGGCATCGGCGCTGTGGCCGCAGGCGATGTCGGTTGCGGTGACGCTGCCCGATCAACGCAAGGGCGAGCGCATCGTGCTGCTCACCACCGAGAGGAATGCCGACCGCGCCGCGATGCAGCGCCAGGCCAAGAGCGTCGGCGCCTCGGAGCTTTCGGTGCCTGCCGACATCCGCGTCGTCGACAAGGTGCCGCTGCTCGGCACCGGCAAGACCGACTATGTTGGAGCGACGGCATTGGCCAAGGAACTCGCCACAGCGCCTGCGACGCAGTCCGAGCCCGCCGGCGACGAGCCCGAGCCGGAGTCGCTGCAGCAACACGTTGCATGAGTCCTGGCATGAGTCTTGGCAGGATGGTTGTGCTTTTCGGGAGCATGTTGTCAGATAGACGGCAACTGCTCCCGAGAAAGCACGATCATGCTGGACAAACTGAACCCGGCTACCGAGGACGCGCCTGAACTGATCGCCGAGCGCTGGATCGGCGCGCTCGATGCGGCGCTTGCCGGCCGCTCCGCTCATGCTCTCACCGCGTTGTTCGCGCCCGAGAGCCACTGGCGCAATATCTTCGGTATTTCCTGGCATTTTGCGACATTCAGTGGGCGGCAAGGCGTCGTTGCCGAGCTGCTGGCCCGCGTCGCCTCGGTGAACGCCACTGGATTCCGTCTCGATGGCCGTGCCTTGATACCGCGACGCGCCGTGGTGGCCGGACGGGAGGTGATCGAGGCCGTTTTTACCTTCGACACGTCGAACGGGCCGGGCACTGGCGCGATCCGCCTGCTTCCAGACGTCGATGGAAATTCCGCGGCGTGGACGTTTTCCACCATGCTCGACTTCGATCGCGTCTGCGACGCGCGCGCCGGGCACACCGCCGAACAATCCCATGCGCGCGATTTCGCCGCACCCGACTGGCTCGAGCAGCGCCATGCCTCGCGCGCCTATGCCGACCGCGAGCCTGACGTGCTGATCGTCGGCGGCGGCCATGCCGGCATCGCGGCCGCGGTCGAGTGCAAGCGGATCGGGCTCGACGCCTTGATCGTCGATCGCGAGCGGCGCATCGGCGACAATTGGCGGCTGCGCTATCGCGGCTTGAAGCTGCACAACAAGACGCCGGTCAATCTGTTTCGCTACCTGCCGTTCCCGCCGACCTTCCCGGACTACATCCCGAAGGACAAGATCGCGAACTGGCTGGAAAGCTATGTCGACATCATGGAGCTCGACTTCTGGACCGAGACCTCGTTCGACGGCGCGCGCTATGACGATGCCATGCAACGCTGGACGGTGACGCTGCAACGGAGCGATGGCCCGCGCACGCTGCATCCGAAGCACATCGTGCTCGCGACCAGCGTCAGCGGCACGCCGAATATCCCCACCATCCCTGGCATCGAGAATTTCAAGGGCAAGGTGCTGCATTCGAGCCAATTCGCGGCGGGGCGCGAATGGGCAGGCCGCTCGGTCGTCGTGTTCGGCACCGGCACCAGCGCGCATGACATCTGCCAGGAGCTGCACGCTGCCGGCGCCGACGTCACCATGGTCCAGCGCAGCCCGACCATGGTGGTCAATGTCGAGCCGGCACAGCTCTACGACAGGACCTATCTCGGCGACGGCCCGCCGATCGAGGTGCGCGACATCCTCAATTCCGGCGTGCCGCTGCCGGTCATGAAGGTCGCGCACAAGATCATCACCGACGAGGTGAAGCGGCTCGATGCGCCGTTGCTGTCGCGGCTGGAGCGCGCCGGCTTCCGGCTCGAATTCGGCGAGGACGGCACCGGCTGGCCGCTGAAATTCCGCTCCCGCGGCGGCGGCTACTACTTCAACGTCGGCTGCTCCGAGCTGATCGCCGACGGCAAGATCCGCCTGATCCAGGCCGCCGACATCACCGGCTTCACCGCCGATGGCCTCGCGCTGAAGGGCGGCAAGACGCTCGCGGCCGAGCTGTTTGTGCTCGCCACCGGCTACAAGGGCCCCGACCATCTCGTCGGCCGACTGTTCGGCGAGGATGTCGCCGCGCGCGTCGGCCGGGTCTGGGGCTTCGACGAGGCGACGCAGGAGCTGCGCAACATGTGGACGCGCACACCCCAGCCCGGCCTCTGGTTCACTGGCGGCGCCTTCTCGCAGGCCCGCATCTACAGCCGCTTCATCGCGCTGCAGATCGCCGCGATCGAAGCCGGCACGCTTTCCAAATCATTCAACTGCAAGCACGCGAACTGAAGGACCCCCATGCCGCTCCCGCTCGATGCCGTCATTGCCAACATCATTCCGCTGCTGCCGCTGCGCGATCCCACCACCATGACGCCGCAGAGCGCGCGTGACTCGCTGCGCGCTTTGGCCGATGCGCGCGCCGCGGTGCCGCCACCGCCGGTCGATGTCGCCAGCAACATCGAGGTGCAGGGCGCCGGCGGCAAGCTCGCCGCTCGGCTCTACCGCAACGGCCGCGGCTCGGCGCCGACCGTGATCTTCTTCCATGGCGGCGGCTGGGTCGCCGGCGATCTCGAGACCCATGATCGCCAGGCCCGCAACCTCGTGATCGAGACCGGCGCTGTCGTGATCTCGGTCGATTACCGCCGCCCGCCGGAGACGCGCTTTCCCGGCGCGTTCGAGGATGCGTTCGCCGCGGTCCGCGACGTGGTGGGGCGCATCAGCGAATTCGGCGGCGATCTCTCCCGCGTCGGCGTCGCCGGCGATTCCGCCGGCGGCAATCTTGCCGCGACCGCAGCGCTCGCCTGCCGCGACGCCGGCATCGCGCTCGCCGGGCAGCTGCTCGTCTATCCCGTCACCGACGTGGTCGGCAATTTCGCCGATCCCGCGGAGAATGCCAAATTCCCGTCGCGCGCCGAGAATGCCGAGGGCTACTTCCTGTCACGCGCGGTGATGGAATGGTTCTGCGGCCATTATCTCGCGAACCCCGCGCTGGGCACCGACTGGCGCGTTTCGCCGCTGCGCGCGACGAGCCTCAAGGGTGCCGCGCCGGCGGTCGTCACCACGGCCTGGTTCGACCCGTTGCGCGACGAGGGCCATGCCTATGCGAGGGCATTGCAGGCGGCCGGCGTGCCTGTGACCTATCACACGGGCGATGGCCTCATTCACGGCTATTTCGGCCTCGGCGACGCCTCGGCCGCCGCGCGCGCCGAGGCGCAGCGCGCGCGAGCCGATTTCAAGGTGTTGTTGGAGAAGGGGGTGTAACTCCTCCCCGCGGGGCGGCGCGCGTTACCAAAACTGTGAAAACAACCCCATGCAAAGGAGCCGGCGGTAGCCCGGGGCGTTCCTTCAGGTGACTTGACGCGTCGGGCAACTCAGGGTTATATTTCTAATATTCCGAAATCTGGCACGCGTGTGCGCCCCAGGGGTACATATGGCATTTGCGTGCGTCTGAACTGACGTTTCCGCGTCGTCCTGGTATTGGTTGACGAAGGGAGTCTAACTTCCGTCGTCCCGGCGAAGGCCGGGACCCATTACCCCGATTGGATGTTTGGCGCGACGCTGGGGCCGCAGCCCGCTGCAACGACAGGCTACGGTGGTTATGGGTCCCGGCCTGCGCCGGGACGACGATGTGGGTGGTTTTGCGTTCTACAACTTCCGCCTCAGCAACCCCCTCAATCGTTCCCGATGGTGTCGCCGAACAGCTGCCAGGTCTCGCCGTTGAACTTCTGCAGCCGCATCGCCTCCACCGGGAAATAGTCGGTCGGCGACGTCTTCACCTTGATGCCGGGCAGGAACATCGGCAGCGCGATGTCGAGGTTGGCGGCCTGCTTCATGATGTTCTCATGGGTGAGGTCGTCGCCGCATTGCTTGAGCACCTGCACCGTCGCCTCCGCCACTACATAGCCGTAGACGATCAGCTGGTCCTGCAGATTGCCGTCGGGGAAATAGTCCTTCATGAACGTCTTCAGCGCGATCACATCGGGATCGTCCTTCCACTGCGGATCGTTCGGATCCTTCAGCGAGTAGGACGAGATGATGCCCTTGGAGTGTTCGAAGCCGGCCGGCTTCAGCACCGAGGACACCGAGGTCGAGGTCGCGGCGAGGAAGAACATGTCGGGCTTCCAGCCGATCTCGCCGATCTTCTTGATAGCCTGCGCCGCCTGCTTTGGGATCGCGTGCATGAACAGCACGTTGGCGCCGGAGGCCTTCAGCTTCACGATCTGGCTGTCGACCGTCGGGTCGGTCGATTCATAGGTGGCTTCCGCCACCACCATCTTGGCGGTGTTGTCCGGCCCCAGCCCCTTCTTGAAGCCGTTGCCGTAATCCTTGCCGGCATCGTCGTTCTGGTAGAACAGCGCGATCTTCGCGTCCGGCTTGTTGGTCAGCACATACTTGGCATAGACCGCGGTCTCGGCCTGGTACGACGGCTGGAAGCCGATCGACCATGGAAAATGCTGATAGTCGCCCCACAGCGTGGCGCCGGCGCCGACGAACAGCTGCGGCACTTTCTTGTCGTTGAGATATTTGCGCACGGCAAGGCCGGTCGGCGTGCCCAGCGGATTGAGGATCGCGGCAACCTCCTCCTGCTCCACCAGCTTGCGGGTCTGCTCCACGGTCTTCGGCGGCGAATAGCCGTCGTCGAGCGTGATCAGATTGATCTTGCGCCCGTTCACGCCGCCCCGGTCGTTGATCATTTTGAAGTAGGCGGCCTGGGTCTTCGCGATCACGCTGTAGGCCGATGCCGCGCCGGAGAATGGCGAGGTCTGTCCGAGCTTGACCTCGGTGTCGCTGGCCCCCAGTCCGTATTTCTTCTCGGCGGCCTGAGCCTGCGTCGCGAGCACAAGCGCTGCGGCTGTGATGGCCTTCCATCTCATCGTGAGCCTCCCTGCGGCTTTTTTGTTTTGTTCGCGCGGGAGAGCTTACGCAGGTCGAGAAGGGCGGGCTTGTGGGGAGACGCCGGGGCAGGGATGCGAAAATGCGGCTATTGCCGTCGTCCCGGCCTAGTGCGCAATTGCGCACGGGAGCCGGGACCCATAACGACTAATGTTTGCCGTTACGCGGAATGTTGCCCCAGCGTCGCATCACACAAATAGCCGGGGTAATGGGTCCTGGCCTTCGCCGGGACGACGATGACGAGATAGCGCCCTCAGCGATAGCGCACGCTGCCGGTGGTGACCGGGTCGGTCGGCAGCACGGTGGCGCCGGCGCGGTTGGCGGCGGCGGAGGTGATCATGCCCGGCTCGCCCTTCAACACATTGCGGGGCGGGTTGAATTCGAGGATGACGAGGACCGCGGTCGCCAGCACCGCCACGGCGGCGGTCGCGATCGCAGGCATCAGTCTTCCGCGCGTATCGGCTGCGCGAACTTGCATTGATCAATTCCTTTATCGGGGTCGTTCTTTGGACCTGACATAAGAACGGCCAGGCTTGTTCCCAAGAGTGCGGCGCACATGCCTCACAATCAGTTGTACCGTCCGTGATGTCCTTCACGGATTTCGAGCCGCGCAGCTTGGCCGCATCGAATCGGAATCGTGTCGGACGGCTTGTTTGCACACTAACATCTGGAAGAGATCGTGGCGTTTTGCATGCGCCTCATGCGCTCGTGATGATGCGAATGAGTTTGTGATTAATGCCGGCGCGAGAAGGCCGTTTTGCCTTGATTTATAGGGTTTCTGAACTGGGAGAGGCGTACGCGTTAAGCGTTTCTTCACGCACGGACAGCGCATCAAAATAGATTCGTGCTGTGGCGAGCGATGACACCGCTGTCATTGGCAGCAGGTGGCAACGGGCGTGTTCGGCAGAGAGTAACCGGGCTTGTCAGGCGGTCTCGTCCGTCGAGCCGCTTGGCGGAGGCTTTAGCGAAGGCGGGAAGCAACCATCTCTCCCGTCGCGAGACGGTAGATTGTCTTGCTCTTCACTGATTGATGTAGAGGAGAATCCACTCGCGCCGCGTTTGCGTGCGGCGCGCTTGTCTTGCGTGCACTCCGCGTCCACCGCATCCGCCTCCACGTTCGTGACGATCGCGATATGCCCCTCTCAGAGGAGGCGGGACGCGCTGCTTGTACCCGTGAGTGGTCGAGAAATAGGAACATTTTCTTTGTACGGACCGGACAGGGGGTGTCGCGTCGAAAAGGCGGGCGAAATTCGCGGTTTGGCGCGGGTCGGCTGCAAGCCTTGAGCATCGCGGAATGACGGGCAGTTGCAACGGCTTGTCACGGCAACCGAACTTCGGCACGATGCGACTGCCGCGTATTCGGGCATGTTGTGGGATGCGGGCAGGCTTCCGGGTGGGCCGATATTGTTTGGCAGTTTGTCTTGAGTGACCTTGCGACCGATCCCCCGCTTGAATTCGTCAACGGCGTGGCGCGCGAACGCGGTGGGTTCTGGCGCCGCGTGACGGCGTTCGCGATCGACATCGCCATCGCAACGTTGTTGCTCCAGGTGCTGGCGTTCGCCCTGTATCCCGCGACCGGCGGGCGCGTGCAGTTTCCCGGCGGCTTCATGCTGCTGTATTGCGATCAGCTCAAGGCCGTCCCCCAAGGCTTCGACGTCCCGGCAGGTTTCGTCCCCACCACGATCGTCGATTGCCGGCAGGGCCTGTTTCAGCTGACGTCGGCACGGGCGCTGAACCTGGTGCAGGTCACGCAAAACGGCGTCCTCACCACGAGAAAGCAAATCACCTTCCTGCGCGATGTCGAGGGCAAACCGGTCGAGCAACCGATCCTCGGCCTGTTCTGGCTGCCGCTGTTCTTCGTGCTGCGCCTGCTGTTCGATCGCCGGGGCGGCACGCCGGGTCGCCGGTTGCTCGGTCTTCGCCTGACTGACGCCGCGAGCGGGCAGCGTCCGCCATCATCGAGCGCGGTGGTGCGCCGCTATCTGATGCAGGCGTTGCCGCTCGCACCCTACGCCGTCGAGCCGGTGCTGCTGTCCTTGTCCGGGGTGCACATCGTGCCGCTCGGCGAGGCCTGGTGGATGGCGTTGATCCTGCCCACGGTGTGCGGCGGCATCGGCGCCCTGATCGCGCTGCATAACGTGATCTATCGCAAGGATGCCTTCTACGATTCCTTTGCGCAGACCAGCGTGCTGCGGACCGATGGCGCCGGTGCCGTGATGCGGGCCGCGGCCATGCCACCGTTGCTGCCGCCGTCATTGCCGGACGTCACGCCGGGTCAAGTCGAAGCTGCTCTTTTCGACGGGCCCGAGCAGGCTGCTGCCGATGCATTGGGCGTTGCCCAGCCGAGCGCAGCTGCGCCGCCGCCAGCCGTCGTGCTTCCTCCGCCCTTGCCGCGGCCGGCCAATTACTTCGTGCGGCACTGGCGCGGCGAGCTGTCGCTGCCGGTCTCCTATTGGGTCAACGGCACCGCGCTCGGCGCCGGCCTCGGCGTTGCGATTGCCGTGGTCGGCCATCTGCTCTACGAGCGCGGCAGCGAGTATCCGGCGTTGTGGCTGGGCTCGGTGATCGCGATCTGGGCGTCGATCGTGCTGTTGCGGATCTGGGTCACCGTCGGCGTCTGGCGTTCGGCCTCGCGCTACCGGGCGCTTGGCAAGTCGTTCTGGGGCGGTGCGGCCAAGGTCACCACCGCACTCGGCGTGGCGTACCTCGCCTATAGCTGCCTGTTCGTCGCGGCGCCGCAGATCGCTGGTGTCTACGAGATCGTCTCCGGCGACACCCGCCTCGGGCCGCACCAGTTCCGCGTGCTGTTGAACGGCCAGATGCTGGAATTCTCGGGCGGCATAACCTTCGGTGTCGCCAAGGAGCTCGAGGGCTTCCTCAACGCGATGAGTGACCTCAAGGTGGTCCGGCTCAATTCGATCGGCGGGCGTATGAACGAGGCGCAGAAGATGGCCGACCTGATCAAGGCGCGCGGACTTGCGACCTTCGTCAAGGACACCTGTGTCTCCGCCTGCACGGTGGTGTTTCTCGGCGGCAAGGAGCGCGGACTGTTCACAGGCGGCGGCAAGCTCGGATTTCACCAGGCTTCATTTCGTGGCATGACCGCGGCCGATCGCAGCTCCTCGATCGAACGGGAGATCGCGCGCCTGCAGCGCTTCGGCCTTAGCCGCAGCTTCGCCGAGCGCGCCATGAAGACGCCGCCGAGCGGCATGTGGTACCCCGACAAGGACGAACTGCTGCGTGAAAAGGTGGTGACACGGCTCTACGCGCCGCCGCCACCTGCGAACAATCCAGCGAGCGGCAACCAGCCGCCCGCGACGGCGATGCCACAGACATCCGCGGCGGCAAGCAACGCCGCGGTTGCCGCACCGCCGGCGCCGGCTACGCCGCCTGCCGCGGCGGGCACGGGCCACGCTTTCCCGACGCCCGGCCCGCCATTGCATCTGGAATCCGGGACCTATCAGACCGAGCGCGTATGGATGCAGCCGTTTCCGACCAAGCCGGCATGGCCGACGCCGGCCGCGAAGGATGCCGAGGGAGAGAAGAAAGAATAGAGCGACGTATCGGTTCGATGGTGGAGCGCTTTGCCTTGCCGAAACCGGCGAAACGGGAAGCGTCGCTTGCACGCTTCCATGCGCGCGTCTCGCAAAGGACAGGCGGAAAACAAAAACGGCCAGGTCATCGACCCGGCCGTTTCAAAACTCTCTTCGCGAATTCCGCTCTCGCAGCTCGCTCAGCTCGCCTTCTTCACCGGGGCCGGCTTGCCGACCTTCTTCTCGATCGCGCGCTTCAGGTCGAGGGCGCGGGGCGAGAGCACGTCGGCCTTGGCCTTGAGCAGGTAGGCGTCGAGGCCGCCATTGTGGTCGACGCTCTTCAGGGCATTGGTCGAGACGCGCAGGCGCACGTTGCGGCCGAGCGCATCCGAGATGAAGGTCACGTTGGCCAGGTTCGGCAGGAAGCGCCGCTTGGTCTTGATATTCGAGTGGCTCACCTTGTGGCCCGTCTGGGGGCCCTTGGCCGTCAGTTCGCAGCGCCGGGACATCTTACAAAATCCTTATTGCATCCCCGCCGCTCTGCCAGGCGTGCAATCACACGGCCCGCGCGGGGGTTTTGAATTCGCGTCCATTTTCCAGGAACCGCGGGTGTATAGGGGGAGATCGCCCAACCGTCAAGATTATATCGCCGCATGGCGGTATCGGAGAATGCCGGTTCATAAGCCGTTCCAGCCACTTAACGGCTGAAATGGCAACCATATAAAGGGCGTATTCGGCTGCAAGTCTTGGTTCCATAAGAGATGCGCACGTTGTCCGGCCGAATTGAACGTCCCGATGGACAGCGAACAGAGCGCCGATAGCAGGACCGTCAGGTAGGTTAAGTGACCACCGCCATTGCCATTTTGCCCCCGCTCGGCCGGCTGCTCGGCCTGTGCGCGGGTGCCTTGCTGCTGTTTTGCGCCGAGCGCGCCAACGCGCAGGGGCGGCTCGATGCCCAGTATGAGGCAACGCTCGCCGGTATCTCGGTCGGCAAGGGCAGCTGGACCATCGAAATCGGCGACGACACCTTCTCGGCCTCGGCCCAGGGCGGCACCGCGGGCCTCTTGAAGGCGTTTTCGGGCGGCAGCGGCTCGGGCACCTCGCAGGGCCGCGTCGTCAACGGTTCGCTCGTGGCCGCCTCCTACACCGCGACCACCACCACCTCGAAGAAGTCAGAGACGATCCGGATGGTGCTGGCCAATGGCGGCATCAAGGAATCTTCGATCGAGCCGGAGCCGCCTGTCGATGCCGACCGCCTGCCGGTGTCGGACGCGCAGAAGAAGAACGTGTTCGATCCGATGACCGGCTCGTTCCTGCGTGCGCCCGGCAATGCCGAACTGATGAGCCCGGATGTCTGCCGCACCGGCGCCGGCGTGTTCGACGGCCGCATGCGTTACGACCTCAAGCTCGATTTCAAGCGGGTCGAGATCGTCAAGGCGGAGCGCGGCTATCACGGCCCGGCGCTGGTCTGCGCGCTCTATTTCGTGCCGGTCTCGGGCTACATCCCGGATCGCCCCGTGATCAAATACCTCGCCGCCCAGCGCAACATCGAGATCGCCTTCGTGCCGATCGCGGGCACCCGCCTGCTGGTGCCGTTCCGCATGACGATCCCGACTCCGCTCGGCCAGGCCATGCTGGAAGCGACCTCGTTCGTCACCACAGCCGCGCCGCCGCGCGTGGCGAAGACGCAGTAGCCTCTCTTCGCTTCCCCCCTTGTGGGAGAGGGTGCTTCGGAGGCGCTGCGCGAGCGCCACGGCCACGGCATGCAACAAACGTCATGGAATCCGGTTGACTCTTGCCCGGTTCTGATTCGACTCGGCCACCCCTGGAACTTAAGGAATTCAGTCCGCATATCCCCTGCTTGTGGAGCCCTCTCAAACTTGATCTAGTGCCGCCGCCGTCAGCCTACCCGAGATGTTGCGGTGAACGTTTCAGGCCTGGAATGGAGTCACCGATTCGGCCGCGATTCGTTCTAGACTCGTTCCGAAGCTTAAGAACGGCGCGGAAAGCGTCGCATTGTGAGACAGATTCGGCCTCAGATGGTGTCCATGACTGCTTTTCCGTCATTGCGAGCGAAGCGAAGCAATCCATGCTTCGGGTATGCGCGGATGGATGGATTGCTTCGTCGCTTCGCTCCTCGCAATGACGGCTGACAGACAGTCGGCTGCCGCAACAAGAAACACCTGCAAAATATGGCTTTCTCAACTTCGTTCGGAAATGACCGCGTGCCCGGTGCTGGTGTCACCGCGGTGCTGGGCCCGACCAACACCGGCAAGACGCATCTCGCCATCGAGCGCATGCTGGCGCATTCGTCGGGCCTCATCGGCCTCCCGCTGCGGCTGCTCGCGCGCGAGGTCTACAACAAGATCGTCGATCGCGCCGGTGTCGACAATGTCGCGCTGGTGACCGGCGAGGAGAAGATCAAGCCGAAGGCGCCGCGCTTCTGGGTCTCGACGGTCGAGGCGATGCCGCGCGATCTCGATGTATCCTTTCTCGCCGTCGACGAGATCCAGATCGCCGCCGATCTGGAGCGCGGGCACGTGTTCACCGACCGCATCCTCAACCGCCGCGGCCGCGACGAGACGCTGCTGCTGGGCGCTGCGACAATGCGTCCGATCATAGAGCGGCTGTTGCCGGGCGCCTCGATCATCACGCGGCCGAGGCTGTCGCAGCTCGAATTCGCCGGCGACCGCAAGATCACGCGGCAGCCGCGGCGCACGGCGATCGTCGCGTTCTCCGCCGATGAAGTCTACGCGATCGCCGAATTGATCCGCCGTCAGCATGGCGGCGCGGCTGTGGTGCTGGGCTCGCTGTCACCGCGCACGCGCAATGCGCAGGTCGCGATGTTCCAGAACGGTGATGTCGATTACCTCGTCGCCACCGACGCAGTCGGCATGGGGCTCAATCTCGACGTCGATCACGTCGCCTTCGCCTCCGACCGCAAGTATGACGGCTATCAATTCCGCCGGCTGACGCCGGCCGAATTCGCCCAGATCGCCGGCCGCGCCGGGCGCGCGACGCGCAACGGCACATTTGGTACGACGGGGCGTTGCGCGCCGTTCGAGCCCGAGCTCGTCAATGCGCTGCAGAACCACACCTTCGACAGCGTCAAGATGCTGCAGTGGCGCAACGCCAGGCTGGATTTCTCCTCGCTCGGCGCGCTCCAGGTGTCACTGGCGCAGGCGCCCAATCATGAGGCACTGACGCGAGCGCCGGTCGCCGAGGACCAGCGCGTGCTCGAACATGTCGCACGCGATGCCGAGGTGCGCGAATGGGCGCATGGGCCGAAGGCCGTGGAGCGGCTATGGGAGGCCTGCCAGGTTCCGGACTACCGAAAGCTGTCGCCGGCCGCCCATGCCGAACTCGTGACCACGCTGTACGGCTTCCTGATGCAAAAGGGTCGTATCCCTGACGCATGGTTTGCGGCCCAGGTCGACCAGGCCAACCGGACCGACGGCGATATCGACACGCTATCGGGCCGGATCGCGCAGATCCGGACCTGGACCTTTGTTGCCAACCGGCCGGACTGGCTCTACGACCCGGACCATTGGCAGGGGATCACGCGCGAGCTCGAAAATAAATTGTCCGATGCGCTGCATGAACGGCTCACGGAGCGTTTCGTTGACAGGCGGACCAGTGTATTGATGCGCCGCCTGCGGGAGAACTCAGTTTTGAATACGGAAATTGGCAAGACCGGTGAAGTGATCGTGGAAGGCCATGCGATCGGCCGGCTCGATGGTTTCACCTTCGCACCTGATGCGGCCGAGGCCGGCAGCGACGCCAAGGCGCTGCAAGCCGCCGCCCAGCAGGTGCTGGCGCGCGAGATCGATGCGCGCGCGGAGAAACTGGGTGCGGCGCCCGACGAGCAGTTCGTGCTGACCTCCGACGGCACCATCCGCTGGACCGGCGATGCGGTCGCCAAGCTGGTCGCCGCCGACGACGCGCTGCATCCGCGGCTGCGCATCATTTCCGACGAGCGGCTGACCGGCGCCTCGCGCGAGGCGGTGCAGACGAGGCTCGACCTCTGGCTCAAGACGCATATCGAGAAGCTGCTCGGGCCGCTGTTCGAACTGTCCAAGGCCGAGGATCTGCAGGGCATCGCCCGCGGCATCGCCTTCCAGCTGGTCGAGGCGCTCGGCGTGCTGGAGCGCACCAAGATCGCGGCCGAGATGAAGGATCTCGACCAGCCCTCGCGCGCGGCGCTGCGCAAATACGGCGTACGCTTCGGCGCCTACCACATCTATTTCCCGCAACTGTTGAAGCCCGCGGCGCGCTCGCTGGCTTCGCTGCTGTGGGCCGAGAAGCAGAGCAATGTCGACATGGCTGCGCTGTCGAATGTGCAGCATCTTGCCTCCAGCGGCCGTACCTCGTTCCCGGTCGACAAGGCCCTGCCGCGCGATGGCTATCGCGTGCTCGGCTATCGCCAGTGCGGCGAGCGCGCGGTGCGCGTCGACATCCTGGAGCGGCTCGCCGATCTGATCCGCCCGGCGCTGGCCTGGCGCGAGACCTCGCCTGGCGAGAAGCCCGCCGGTGCGTTCGACGGCCGCGGCTTTGTCGTGACCCAGGCGATGACCTCGCTGACCGGCTCCGCCGGCGAAGACTTTGCTTCGATCCTGCGCGCGCTCGGCTACCGCATGGACCGTCGTCCGCCGTTGCCGCCGAAGCCCGTCGCGGCCACGCCGGTCGAGGCCACCGAGACGGTCGCCGCCGAGACCACCGAGGCACCAGCTGCCGAAGCGTCGGTCGAGGCCGGTTCTGACGCCGCCGTCGATGCGCCGGCCGAGGCCGCCGCCGAGCTCACGGCCGATGCGCCGGAGGCTGCGACGGATCAGGTCGTGTCCGGCGATCCCGCGCCGTCGGCCGCATTGCTGCCCGACGTCGGCTTCGCCGAGGTCGTCGCCAGCGAGGCGACGCCGGTCGTGATCGAGACCAGGCCCGAACCCGAGCCCGTGGCGGAAGTTGCCGCGGAGCCTGCCGCTCTCGCCGAACAGCCAGTTGCCGAGGTGCCCGCTTCCGAAGCTGCGCCTGCGGTGGAAGCCGCTGCGGAGGCGCCGTCCGGGGCCACCGCTGAGGCACCGGCGCAGACCGCGGGCACCGAGGCCGCAACTGCCGAGGCCGCTCCTGCGCCAGCGGAGACGCCGGCTGAGCCGCAACTGGTCGAAGTCTGGCGTCCCGGCGGCCGCTCCGACGAGCGCCGTCCGCATCATCGCGGCGGTCACGACCGCAACCGCGGCCGCCACCAGGGCAAGCCCGCCGAGGGCGCACAGGCCGCGGAAGGCGGCGGCGAGGGCGAGAAGCGCGAGCATCATCGCCGTCCGCGCCGCCATCAGGATTTCCGCACGCCGCGCCCCGGCGCACCGGCCGATGCGACCGCAGCCGCGGCCGCGCCTGCCGACGGCGCACCGGCGCGCGACAATCGCCAGGATAATCGTGACGACCGCGGCCAGCGCCGCGAGCGCTTCGAAGGCAAGGGCTTCGAAGGCAAGGGTCGCGATCGCGACAACAACGAGCGGCGCCGCGACAACAAGTTCGGCGGCGGCGATCGCAAGGGCGAGCGCGGTGATCGTGACCGCGGCGGCCGCGACAAGGGCGGCCGCGACAAACGCGAGAGCGGACCGTCGCACCGGCCCTATGCCTCGAGTGCGCCGCGCGAGCGCGACCGGCCGATCGATCCCAACTCGCCCTTCGCCAAGCTCGCTGCCCTGAAGGAGCAGCTCGCCGGCCGGAAGGAATAGTGCAACCCTGGTCTGAAGCTTGGATCGACAGCGGCTCGATAAATGGCTGTGGCACGCGCGGGTGGTGAAGGCCCGCACCAGCGCGGCCGAGCTCGTCGCATCAGGTCATGTCCGCCTCAACGGCACGCGCGAGAAATCGCCGGGCCATGCGGTGAAGCCGGGCGATGTCATCACCGTTGCGCTCGACAACAGCGTCCGGGTGCTCAAGGTGATCGGCTTTGCCGAGCGGCGCGGCGATGCCAGTTCGGCGCGCGAGCTGTACGAGGATTTGCAAGGGAGCAATTTGCAAGCCGGTAAGGAGTAGTTATCTCACGTCTGTTATTTCGGCCGAAGCATGATCCGGACTGTGGGGCCGGACGCGCGATAGGATCATGCTCCCAACAAAACCGGCTGGCAGGGTCGCCAGAATGCAGGTGTTTTTCGGGGCCGGCTTCCCTTGCGGCTCCGGTATTCCTGCGCTACGCAACCCCAGAAAAAGTGGATCGTTTCGGAGTTTTGGATGACCTACGTCGTCACTGAAGCCTGCATCAAGTGTAAATATACCGACTGCGTCGAGGTCTGCCCCGTCGATTGCTTCTACGAGGGCGAGAACATGCTGGTCATCCATCCTGACGAATGCATCGATTGCGGCGTATGCGAGCCGGAATGTCCGGCCGACGCCATCAAGCCGGACACCGAGCCGGGCCTGGAAAAGTGGCTCGAGGTCAACCGCGACTACGCCAAGAGCTGGCCGAACATCACCCAGAAGAAGGACTCGCCCGAAGACGCCAAGGAGTGGGAAGGCAAGGAAGGCAAGTTCGAGAAATATTTTTCTCCGAATCCGGGCAGCGGCGACTGATTCGCCTTACCTCTTCGGGACTACCCCGATAAGGGCAGGCTTGGCCTGCCGCAGCCGTCCGTTCGGCCGCGGATTTAACCCTAATGACGGACATATGACCTGAGGATCCCCTGTTATGCCCGGAATCGGGCGTAAATCATTGATTTTTGCGGAAAATGTGCTATATTCAGCACATTACAGGCCAAGAACCCCCTGCCATGCGTACCTTGTGGCTTCGAGGTTCCCGCAACATCGAACAGGGGCGTGGCAGTTTCCGCGCGCAGGCTGTGTCACAGAAAACGCGTAAAAAGAGTGCTTCAAAGACGACGAAAAAAGCCGCTGTCGTTGCTCGCAGCGCAACCAAGGGCCGTGCCAAGGCGTCCGTGAAGGGGCCTAAGAAGGCGGCGGCTGCAAAGTCCTCAAAGAACAAAAGAAGCGTGATGCCAGAAAAGACTGCCAAGCCTGCCGCGAAGGCGACGGCTGCGAAACCCGCTGCCGCCGCGAAGGTCGCCCCCAAAACTGCTGCTGCTGCGCCGAAGCCGGCTGCTCCGAAGGCTGCCGTCCCCGCCGCCGCTCCGAAGGTTGCCGCCAAGCCGGCCGCCGCGCCGCGCGTCGAGGAGCCGAAGAAGGTCGTGACCCAGCGTCAGGGCTTCAAGGCCAATGAATTCGTCGTCTATCCCGCTCACGGCGTCGGCCAGATCCTGGCCATCGAGGAGCAGGAGATCGCGGGCGCCAAGCTCGAGCTGTTCGTGATCAACTTCATGAAGGACAAGATGACGCTGCGGGTGCCTACGGCGAAGGTCGCCAATGTCGGCATGCGCAAGCTGTCGGAGCCGGCGCTGGTCAAGAAGGCGCTGGAGACGCTGAAGGGCCGCGCCCGCGTCAAGCGCACGATGTGGTCGCGCCGCGCCCAGGAATACGAAGCGAAGATCAATTCGGGCGACATCGTCGCGATCGCCGAGGTGGTCCGCGATCTCTATCGTTCGGAATCGCAGCCCGAGCAGTCCTACAGCGAACGCCAGCTCTATGAAGCGGCGCTCGACCGTCTGTCGCGCGAGATCGCCGTGGTCCAGCATTCGACCGAGACCGAGGCGATCAAGGAGATCGAAGGCCAGCTCGCCAAGAGCCCGCGCCGCGGCGCCAAGGCCGAATCTGCTGAAGGCGACGCCGAGGGCGATGCCGACGGTGAGGATCTCGACAACGATGGCGACGATACCGCCGTCGAGGACGAGGCGGCCTGAAAGGGTTCGACGGACTGAAAAACAAAAGCCCGGTCGCAAGACCGGGCTTTTTGCTGTCTGAAGCAGACTTCCGTCGCGCCACGGTCCTCCGTCAAGCGGCGCAGCGCGGAACTGTGCTCCGCGCGCGCCACGCAGCCTTGCGCAATTGCCGCTTGGCGGATCGCCGCGACTCATGACCTCTTGCGGCGCGCTGGCGGCGATATCGCGCCGGCAAGGGGCGCGGCATGCTTGCGGGACGATCGCTGGGGCGCGGGTTCGACACGCTGTGGGCCGCGTTCGCGGTTTCGTCGCTCGGCACGCGACTGGCCTTCGATGCCTTCCCGCTGATCGCAATCCTCGTGCTGCATGTCGGGCCGGCGGCGGTCTCTGCACTCGCTGCGGTCGGGATGCTGGCCGGTGCCGTGCTGGCGGTGCCGCTCGGGCCGTGGGTCGAATTCCGCCGTAAGCGGCCGGTGATGATCGCAATGGACCTGATCCGCTTTGCCGCGATGATGAGCGTCCCGATCGCATTCGCGCTCGGCCAGCTCAGCTTCATCCAGCTCGTCATCGTGTCGGTGATCGCGGCGGCCGCAGACATCACGTTCCGTGCAGCGAGCGGCGCCTGCCTGAAGAGCCTGGTCAGGCGCGAGGATCTGGTGCTCGCCAACGCGCGGCTCGAATCCACCATGTGGATGGCGACCGCGGTCGGCCCGCCGCTCGGCGGCGTCGCGATCGGTCTGTTCGGTCCGGTCGTCACCGTGATCGCCGATGCCGTCAGCTTCCTGTTATCGGCGGCCGGAATTCGTTCGATCGGCGCGACCGAGCCGGAGCCCGCACGGCGCGCGGCGCCGTCCTACAGCATGACCGATCTGCTCGCGGGATGGCGATACATCCTGGCACATCCGGTGCTGCGGTCGCTGTTCCTCAACACCGTGCTGGTCAATGGCCTGATCATGGCGACGGCACCGCCGCTGGCGCTGCTCATGCTCCGCGATCTCGCATTCGCGCCGTGGCAATACGGCCTCGCTTTCGGGGCGCCCTGCGTCGGCGGGCTGCTCGGCGCACGGTTGGCGCCGGTGCTGGCGGCGCGGTTCGGGCAGCACAACATCCTGCTCGCTGCCGGTGCGCTGCGCGCGTGCTGGTCGCTCGGCCTTGCCTTCATACCTGGCGGCACGGCCGGCATCGTGGTGGTGC
The DNA here is from genome assembly GCF_053474805.1 of Bradyrhizobium sp. WCU1. NCBI lineage: Bacteria > Pseudomonadati > Pseudomonadota > Alphaproteobacteria > Hyphomicrobiales > Nitrobacteraceae > Bradyrhizobium > Bradyrhizobium sp. WCU1. The sequence continues at coordinate 2,966,128 of NZ_CM130280.1, read as the reverse complement.
TCTGTCTTCAGCTCGGCCTCGTCACCTGCGCCGGCGTCTTCAATCCGGTGCTGGCGGCCTATCGCCTCGGCCATATCGAAATGGAGCGGACCGCGCGGATGCTGGCGGCCTGGTCGATCTCGAGCCTGGCGATGACCGCGCTGCTGACGGCGCTGTGGGGCGTGCTGGCGGGCCTTGCCGGCGTGCGCACGGCGATTGCGCTCAGTGGCCTGCTGATGCTCCTGACCCCGCTGCTGCTGCCGCGCCGCGCGCTCAACATGAGCGCTGCTTGATGCTGCGGCCGCGGTCCTCGTAGGTAGCCGTGGATGGAGTTGCTACCTCACCCGCTGCTTCTCCAGCTTCCGCGCCAGCGTGCGGCGGTGCATGCCGAGGCGGCGGGCGGCTTCGGAGATGTTGAAGTCGGTTTCGATCAGGGTCTGGTGGATGCGTTCCCATTCCAGCGTCTTGATCGAGGTCGGCCGCGCGCCGACCTCGATGGCGGCGTTGCCGGCGGCTTTCTGGAATGCGGCCTCGATGTCGTCGGTGTTCGACGGTTTTGCGAGGTAGTGGCAGGCACCGAGCTTGATCGCCTCCACCGCGGTCGCGATGCTGGCAAAGCCGGTCAGCACCACGATCAGCATCTCGGGGTCATGCGCATGCAGCGCCTCGACGCAGGCAAGGCCCGAGGCGCCGCCGGCGAGCTTCAGGTCGACCACCGCATAGCCCGGCGATTGCTGCTCGAGCAGCGCGCGGACCTCGTCGAGCGAGGCCGATACCGCGACGCCGTAGCCGCGGCGCTCGAACGAGCGCTTCAGGGTACGGGCAAAGCCGGAATCGTCCTCGACGATCAGGAGCTGGCGGTCATCCGTCAAGATCGTCTCCGATCGCAAGCGTCGCGAGCGGCAGCTCGAGTCGGACCGCCGCGCCGATGTCCGGCCGGTTGCGCGCCGTCACCACGCCGCCGAGCTTGCGCACCACGTTGACGACCAGGAACAGGCCGAGGCCGCTGCCGGGGTTGCCCTTGGTCGACTGATACGGCTTGCCGATATGTGAAAGCATCTCGCGCGAGAAGCCCGGGCCGCGATCGTTCACCGACAGCAGCAGCTTGTCGGCATTGCGCTCGGCCATCAGCTCGATCCAGTCGCGCGAGACCTCGGCGGCGTTGTCGAGCACGTTGAAGATCGCCTGCTTGAGCGCGATATCCGAGACGATCGCCAGGTCGGCGCCGAACGCATTGCGGAAATACAACGTGGCGGAGGGCCGCGTGGTCCGCCATTCCTGCACCAGTGCGGTCAGGAACGCCGCCACCGTGGTCGGCGAGGAGCCTTCGCCGCGGGCTTCGCCGGCCGATAGCAGGATGCCCGTCACGATCGACTTGCAGCGCTGCACCGAGATTTCCATCTCGCCGAGGTCCTGCGACAGCTCGGGATCGGAAGCGAGTGCAGGCATCCGGCGCCAGTCGCCCAGGATGACCGAGAGCGAGGCGAGTGGCGTGCCGAGCTCATGCGCGGCGCCGGAGGCCAAGAGGCCGATCCGGACGATGTGGTCCTGCTCGGTGGCATGCTGGCGCAGCGCGGCGAGGCGGAGGTCGCGATCGCGCAGGTTGCGGTTGATCCGGGTCATGAACACCACGAGCAGTACCGCGTCGAGCACGAGGCCGATGAAGGTGCCGGCGATATAGAGGTTGAAGGCGTCGGCAAAGCCGTGCTGCGGGAGCTCCAGCGGGCGGTAGTAGCTGGTCAGCCAGGCGAAGTTCACGCAGACCAGCGCCACCAGCGACCAGGTCGAGGGCGCATCGAGCAGCACCGCGCCGAGCGTCACCTGCAGCAGATAGAGCGAGGTGAAGGGATTGGTGGCGCCACCGCTGAGATAGAGCAGGGCGGTCAGGGCCGCGACGTCGAGCGCCAGCGCGATCAAGAGCTCGCGGTTGTTGATGTCCGCCCGGTAGCGCAGCCACAGCAGGCTGACGACATTGAGGGCCACCAGCCCGGAGATCACGGCGGCCAACGGCAGCAGCGGGAGGGCAACGCCCATCCAGAACTGCACAAAGCCGATGGTGATGATCTGGCCGATCACGGCGATCCAGCGCAACTGGACCAAAAGGGCCATGTTCTTGCGATTGGTCGCGATGTCGGCGGGTGCTGCGAGATCGAACGGCATGCCGGCGGCCGCGCTCACGGCGGACGGCATCACGGCCCTGCCGGTCGCGGCGTTCTCCTCATGCAGATCCGATGTGCGCTCGAGCATCTGGGCCTGGGTCGCGAGACAGATTGCGGGCTGCGCCGATCAGGCGGCGCACGGCGGCGCGCCTTGAACTCCACCCTGGATCGGAGGCGCCGGCACGGTTCCTGCTGACGATGCGCAGGAGCGTGCCGGCCAGCATAAAGGCCAGCGCGAACCATGTCAGCGCGTAAATCAGGTGGTTGTTCGGAAACCGCACGATCGTGAGTCCGCCGAGGGGGGTGCCGCCCGGATTCGGCGTCGCATCGGCGTCGATGAAGTAGGGGGCGACCTGCGACAATCCGCGCGTGGCGGCGATCGCGGCGACGTCGCGCGAATACCAGCGGCCGGCCGCCGGATCGTTGCTGCGCAGGAAGCCGCCCTTCGGTTCCGACATCCGCAGCAGCCCGGTGACGCTGACCGGCCCCTGCGGGTTGCCGCCGCTGCGCGTCGCGGGATCGCGTCGGTCGGGCGGCACGAAGCCGCGATTGACCAGCACGATGGCTCCGCCCGTGGTTTGAAGTGGGGTCAGCACCCAGAAGCCGGGACCTTCGTTCGTCACAGCCTGCACCAGCGTCTCGTCGGCGTTCAGGAAGGTGCCGTGCACGGTGATGCGGCGGTATTCGTCGCGCGCGGCCGCGACATCAGGCCATGACGAGGGCGGCGGCGGGGCGACCGGTGCCGCATGCATGCGCTGCTCGACCCGTTCGATCAGCGCCAGCTTCCAGGTCCTGCGTTCGATCTGCCAGACGCCGAGCGCGCTCAGCAGCACCACGCCCAGCATGCCGAGCGTGAGCAACACGTAACGGCGCAGAGCAATCTTGCGCCCGCGTCGGGACTGCACTCCCTCTCCCGCTTGCGGGGGAGGGCTGGGGTGGGGGTGTCGCCGCGAATCGGAAGAATCATTGAGTGGAGGGAGCCCCCACCCGCCGCGCGCTGCGCGCGCGTCGACCTCCCCCGCAAGCGGGAGAGGTGAAGAGGGGCCTGAGGCGCCCCGCATCGTCACGGCATCTGGCTCATGTCGTGCATCGGCATCATGTTGATGTTGAGATGATGCATGACCCACAGCGAGCCGGTCAGCGCGATCACCACCATGATCACGGTGAATATCAGCGCCATCATGGTCCAGCCGTTCTCCGACCGGGTGTTCATGTGCAGGAAGTAGATCATGTGGACCACGATCTGCACCGCCGCCAGCACCAGCACGATCAGCGCGGTGACCGCCTTGTCGGCGATGGTCCCGGTCATCACCAGCCAGAACGGAATGGCCGTGAGGACGACCGAGAGGCCGAAGCCGATCAGATAGCTCTTCAGCGAGCCGTGGGCGGCGCCGCCATGGTCGTCATGGCCGTGGCCGCCGGCATTGGCTTCGAGGGTATGAGCGTCGGCGTGAGAATTTGATGTCATCGCAGCATTCCCAGGAGATAGACGAAGGTGAAGACGCCGATCCAGACCACGTCGAGGAAGTGCCAGAACATCGACAGGCACATCAGGCGGCGCCGGTTCGCCGTGGTCAGGCCGAAACGCGCGGTCTGCACCATCAGCGTCACCAGCCAGACCAGGCCGAAGGTGACGTGCAGGCCGTGGGTGCCGACCAGCGTGAAGAACGACGACAGGAAGGCGCTGCGCTGCGGCGTCGCGCCCTCATGGATCATGTGGGCGAACTCGGTGAGCTCGATGCCGAGGAAGGCGAGGCCGAACAGGCCGGTGATCGCGAGCCAGAGCTGGGTCTGGCCGACCTTCGACTTCTCCATCGTCAGCATGGCGAAGCCATAGGTGATCGAGGAGAGCAGCAGCATCGTGGTGTTGAGCGCGACCAGCTTGAGGTCGAACAGGTCCTTCGGCGCCGGGCCGGCGGCATAGTTGCCGCCGAGCACGCCATAGGCCGCGAACAGCATCGCGAAGATCAGGCAGTCGCTCATCAGGTAGATCCAGAAGCCCAGCATGGTGCTGGCGCCTTCCGGATGATCGTGCTCGTCGATGACGTGGAATATCGGCTCGGAGCCTTGGACGGAGATTTGGGTGGTTGCTACGCTCATGGCTGGGCTCCCGCGGCGAGAACGCGCGTCCGCGCATCTTCGGTCCGCACCACCTCATCCGCCGGGATGTGGAAGTCGCGGTGATAGTTGAAGGTATGGCCGATCGCGACCGCGAGCAGCGCGACGAAGCTGACGGCGGCGAGCCACCAGATGTACCAGATCAGGGCGAAGCCCATCACGGTTGCAAGGCCGGCGAGGATGATGCCGGTGCCGGTGTTGGACGGCATGTGGATCGGCTTGAAGCCGGTCAGCGGACGCTTGTAGCCGCGGCGCTTCATGTCCCACCAGGCGTCGTTGTCGTAGACCACCGGAGTAAAGGCGAAGTTGTAGTCCGGCGGCGGTGACGAGGTCGCCCATTCCAGCGTCCGCGCATTCCAGGGATCGCCGGTGGTGTCCTTGAGCTGCTCGCGCCTGAGGATGCTGACCGCGAACTGCACCAGCATCGCGCCAATGCCGAGCAGGATCAGGAAGGCGCCGAAGGCGGCGATGACGAACCAGATTTGCAGGGACGGATCGTCGAACACGCGGAGCCGTCGCGTCACGCCCATCAGGCCGAGCACGTAGAGCGGCATGAAGGCGAAGTAGAAGCCGGAGACCCAGAACCAGAACGACAGTTTGCCCCAGAACGGATCGAGCTTGAAGCCGAAGGCCTTCGGGAACCAGTAGTTGATGCCGGCGAACAGGCCGAACAGCACGCCGCCGATGATCACGTTGTGGAAATGCGCGATCAGGAACAGGCTGTTATGCAGCACGAAATCGGCCGGCGGCACCGCGAGCAGCACGCCGGTCATGCCGCCGATCACGAAGGTCAGCATGAACGCCACCGTCCACATCATCGGCAGCTCGAAGCGGATGCGGCCGCGGTACATCGTGAACAGCCAGTTGAACATCTTCGCGCCCGTCGGGATCGAGATGATCATGGTGGTGATGCCGAAGAACGAGTTGACGCTGGCGCCGGAGCCCATCGTGAAGAAGTGGTGCAGCCAGACCAGGTAGGACAGGATGGTGATGACGACGGTGGCGTAGACCATCGAGGTATAGCCGAACAATCGCTTGCCGGAGAACGTCGCGGTCACCTCGGAGAAGATGCCGAACGCCGGCAGCACCAGGATGTAGACCTCCGGATGGCCCCATATCCAGATCAGGTTCACGTACATCATCGGGTTGCCGCCGAAGTCGTTCGTGAAGAAGTTGGTGCCGACGTAGCGGTCGAGCGACAGCAGCGCCAGCACCGCGGTCAAGACCGGGAAGGAGGCGACGATCAGGACGTTGGTGCAGAGCGAGGTCCAGGTGAACACCGGCATCTTCATCATCGTCATGCCCGGCGCGCGCAGCTTGACGATGGTGCAGACCAGATTGATGCCCGATAGCGTCGTGCCGACGCCGGCGACCTGTAGTCCCCATATGTAATAGTCGACGCCGACATCAGGACTGTAGCCGATGTTCGACAGCGGCGGGTAGGCGAGCCAGCCGGTGCGGGCGAATTCGCCGACGAACAGCGACATCATCACCAGCACGGCGCCGCCGACCGTCATCCAGAAAGAGAAATTGTTGAGGAACGGGAAGGAGACGTCGCGGGCGCCGATCTGCAGCGGCACCACGTAGTTCATCAAGCCGGTCACCAGCGGCATCGCCACGAAGAAGATCATGATCACGCCGTGGGCGGTGAAGACCTGGTCGTAGTGATGCGCCGGGAGGTAGCCGTCAGAGCCGCCAAACGCGATCGCCTGCTGCATGCGCATCATCAGTGCGTCGGCAAAGCCGCGCAGCAGCATCACGATGCCGAGGATCATGTACATGATGCCGATGCGCTTGTGGTCGACGGTGGTGAACCACTCGCGCCACAGATAGCCCCAGAGCCGGAAGTAGGTGACGAGCGCGAACAGCGCGAGGCCGCCGGTCGCGACCACCGCGAAGGTTCCGACCAGGATCGGCTCATGCAGCGGCAGCGCATCCAGATCGAGGCGGCCGAAGATCATCTTGACGAGATCGGGATTCATGCGGTCCTCCTCAGGACTCTGATTTCGGACGCTGGCCGAGCAGCTGGGATGTCGACGACGGATGCGCGGGCGAGAACGGCGGACGCTTCAGCCCGAAGCCGCGCAGCGGCGTCAGGTCGAGCGGCGCGGTGACCTCGCGTGACGGCGCGTTCTTGATCTCGTCCATCGAGCAGATGCCGGCGACGAAGGTCGGCTCGGTGCCGAGCGGCGCGCCGCGGCGGGCGTATTTGTCGTAAGTCAGCGGCAGCGTGTTGTTGAGGCCTTCGCGCCCGAGGCCACCCTTGGCGTCGATCGCCATCATCTCACTCATGCACATCTTGCCGGGCTCGACGCACATGTTGAGGATCGCCTTGTATAGATCGCGATCGACGGTGCCGTAGAGCCGCACCGGATCGTCCTGGCTCGGACGCTCGAGCTGCAGATAGTCGCTGCGGCCGAGCATGTTGGTGCTGGCCTTGGCGTTGGCGACCCATTTGTCGAAGCCGCCGGCCGACAGGCTCTTGAATTCGAAGTGCATGCCGGAGAAGCCGGCGCCGCTGTAATTGGCGGAGAAGCCGCGGAAGCTGCCTTCCTTGTTGGCGACCGCGTGCAGCTTGGTCTCCATGCCCGGCATGGCGTAGATCTGACCGGCAAGCGCCGGGATGTAGAACGAGTTCATCACGGACGAGGCCGTGATGCGGAAGCGGATCGGGCGGTCGACGGGCGCGGCGAGCTCGTTGACGGCGGCAACGCCGTAATCTGGGTAGATGAACAGCCACTTCCAATCGAGCGCGACCACCTCGACATTGAGCGGGGCGTCCTTGCTCTCGATCGGCTTGTCGGCGGCGATGCGGCCGAGCGAGCGATAGGGATCGAGCAGATGGGTGCCCATCCAGGTCAGCGCGCCGAGGCAAATGATGATCAGCAGCGGGGCGGACCAGATCACCAGCTCAAGCTGGGTGGAGTGATCCCACTCCGGCTCGTAGGGTGCCGCGGTGTTGGACTGGCGGTAGCGCCAGGCGAAGAAGATGGTCAGCGCCATCACCGGAAGCACGATGATGAGCATCAGGATGGTCGAGATGACGACGAGGTCGCGCTGCTGGGCGGCGATGTCGCCCGCCGGCGCCAGGACGACGAAATCGCACCCGCCAAGAAGCGCCGCGAACGGCAATAAGGCCAATAATTTCAAGGCGCGCACGGCTCACCCCACTTGAATTTTATGAGTTCCGCCAAGGGGTAGCTGCGATGCAGCAAAGTTGACATTGGACAATTTGTCCAATGTTGCACTGCGGGATGGGAGGTCAGAAGGTGAGATGGACCGCGTGGCAAAGCGCCTGCGGTGGCATCTCTAAGGATGGATTTCGGCGCGATGGCACAGGCCCCAGCAATGGCTCACGGCACCCCGACCGCGTCAGGTCACGGGCAGGCGAAACCCGGCGAAATCGCCATCGGCGTCATCATCGGGCGCACCTCGGAATTCTTCGATTTCTTCGTCTATGCGATCGCCTCGGTGATCGTGTTCCCGAAGCTGGTGTTCCCGTTCGTCAACGAACTGACCGGCACGCTCTATTCATTCGGCATCTTCGCGTTGGCGTTCGCCGCGCGGCCGCTCGGCACCGTGATCTTCATGGCGGTCGACCGCCGCCACGGCAAGGGCGCCAAGCTCGTCATCGCGCTGTTCCTGCTCGGTACCTCGACGGTGGCGATCGCCTTCCTGCCCGGCTACGACACGATCGGCGTCGCGGCGATTTGGCTGCTTGCCGCCGCGCGCGTCCTGCAGGGCATCGCCTGGGGCGGCGCGTGGGATGGCCTCGCCTCGTTGCTCGCGATGAACTCGCCGCCGAACAAGCGCGGCTGGTACGCGATGGTGCCGCAGCTCGGCGCGCCGCTCGGGCTGATCGTCGCGAGCGCGCTGTTCGCGTTCTTCGCCGGCAACCTCTCGGCGGATGATTTCTTCGATTGGGGCTGGCGCTATCCGTTCTTCGTCGCCTTCGCCATCAACGTGGTGGCGCTGTTCGCGCGGCTGCGCATGGTGGCGACCGATGAATATTCCGAGCTGTTCGAAAGCCGCGACCTGGAGCCGGCGCGCGTCGGCGAGACCGTCGCGCAGGAAGGCCGTCACATCCTGCTCGGCGCCTTCGCGCCGCTGGCGAGCTTTGCCCTGTTCCACATGGTCACGGTGTTTCCGCTGTCCTGGGTGTTCCTGTTCACCAGGGAAAGCCCGGTGCGCTTCCTGATCATCGAGATGATCGGCGCCATGGTCGGCGTCGTTGCGATCGTCGCTTCCGGCATGATCGCCGACCGCGTCGGACGCAAGCCGCTGCTGCTTGGCTCGGCGGTCGCGATTGCGGTCTATAGCGGTTTTGCGCCGCAACTGCTCGACGCCGGTGCGTTCGGCGAAACGGTGTACATGGTGCTCGGCTTCGTGCTGCTCGGCCTGTCGTTCGGCCAGTCGTCGGGCGCGATCGCCTCGAGCTTCGCGCGCAACTATCGCTACACCGCCTCGGCGTTGACCTCGGATTTCGCCTGGCTGTTCGGCGCCGGCTTCGCGCCGCTCGCAGCGCTGCTGCTCGCCACCCATTTCGGCCTGATCTCGGCCGGCGCCTATCTGCTGTCCGGCGCGGTGTGGACGCTGCTGGCGCTGTGGCTGAGCGGCCTGCGCGAAGCCGAAGTCAATTGATCAGGCAGCCTCGTTCGTCTTGTGGCCCGGATTGCGCTGCGCTGCATCCGGGCCACGGACCTTCGTTACCGGAACAATCCGTCGACGCGGAACGAATAGCCGAGGCCGACAATGTAGTTCGGTGAGTTGCGGTTGAGCCCGAACGCGACATGAAGATCGAGCTGCTGGGTCGGCGTGATCCGGTAGACGCCGCCGGAATTGATCAGCTGGGTCGGCCGCGCGCCGCCCGGATAGTCGCCGACATATTCGGTGAACATGCTGATCCGCTCGGTCAGCTTCTTCTCGATCACGAAGGTCGCTTCCGACACCTGCCGGCCGGTCAGCTCGGCAGGGTGGAAGAATTCCGTGAACATGCCGCTGACGCCCCAGCCGTCATGCAGCTCCCATGACCATGGCAGCTGGATGTAGGGCTGCGCGCCACGACCGACGATCGTAGTCGCGCCGGTTGGCAGCGCGACGCCGGCGGTGATCGACAGGGCGATCTTCCCCGGCAGCGGGCTGATCTGCCATTTGATGCCGGGCGCGACGTCGGAAAAGCCCGATACGCCGGGCGATTTCACGCTGCCGGACCAGCTCGGCAGGTCGACCAGCACCTCGAGGCAGGGCGCGATCCCGAGCCGCCAGCGGCTGTTGCTGCCGTCGACGCTGCGGCCGGCGGAGCGGCCGGTGGCATTGACGCCGTTCTCGCTCTGCAGGCTCCCGACCGGCACGACGATACTTGAATTGGTGACGTCGGGCCGGTCGGTCGCAATTTCGTCGCTCGACCTGGGGCAGCCGTCCGCGCGCGCGGCGGTGGTGGCTGCTGCGGCTGTGAGCGCAGCGAGCAGCATGCACGCGAGTCCGGCAAGTCGAGCGACGGCGCCGAGCCGATTGCGAAACACTGGGGATGCTCCAATAGCCCGGCGCCGCTGCGGAGGTGGCAGCTGCGAATTGAGATCGGTGGGCCGCGCGGATATTCCACGCGGGCGGGAAAAAACTTCGGCAACAACTGCCATTCTCGGCGATCGATCCGGCTTGCGTCCAGCTCAATCGCGAACCGGCGGAATTCCCGGGAATAGATCGCCGGTGGGGCTGCTCCTGTTGTGGTGACAAACAGGAGACCCCCGGGAATGACCATCCGTTCGATCGCAGGCGCGCTGGCGCCGCGGCACGCCAAAACCGCCGCGATGGCGGCGATCGCGATCCTGCTCGCCCTGAACAGCGCCCGTGCGGCGGGAGATGCCGCGCGCGGCGCCACGCTGTATCAGGGCTGCGGCGATTGCCATTCGATCGAGAAGAACGACGTCGGACCGATGCACAAGGGTGTCGTCGGCCGGCTTGCCGGATCGGTCGCAGGCTACAATTACTCGCCTGCGTTGAAGAACTCGAAGATCGTGTGGACCGAGGCCAATCTCGACAAATGGCTGACCGGTCCCGATGCGATGGTTCCGGGCACCAAGATGTTCTACGAGGTTCAGGATCCGAGGGATCGGGCCGACATCATCGCCTTCCTCAAGGAGAAGGCGAAGTAGGCCGTTTTCTCTCTCCGTCGTCCCGGCGAACGCCGGGACCCATAACCACAGGGCTGCGTTGTTCGAGCGCGCTGTGGCCCCAGCTTCGTCCGACAATGAACGACGGTGGTTATGGGTCCCGGCTTTCGCCGGGACGACGGCGGCGGCGATGCGCCAACGCAGCCTCAATCCACCACGATCTTGACGCGGTCGCGCGGCTTCACCTGGGCATGCGCGTCGAGGCCGTTGAGCATCCGGAAGCGCTCGGCCGGATGATCGACGCCGGCCATGCGGTGCGACAGCGATTCCACGGTGTCGCCGGGCTGTACGGTGATGACCTTGATGCGCAGCGGCCGTGCGGCCTGGATCTCATCCAGCGTCAGGCGACGGAATGAATTGACGGTCTCGCGCGCGTTGCGCTCGCTCTCGGTGGATTTCTGCTTGGCGGCGAAGATGAAGCGGTAGACGTCGCTGCCGAAGCGCAGCGCATAGACCTTGAACTGCCACTGGTCGCCATGCGCCGTGGCTGACGCGGCCGGAAAGCCGTTGATGTTGAGGTCCTCGGTCGACGACTTCTCGACGCCTTCCATCCAGCCGGAATTCAGATAGTCGCCGAGCGACTGTTCGGCCGGCACCCGCACCACGTCGAAGCGCATCGCCTGGCTGCCGCCCTCGCGGACGCCGATCACGGCCTGCGCGGTGTTGTCGAGCGTGAAATTCTCGGGCGCGGTGAAGGTGAAGCCGAGCTTCGGATGCAGGAATCTGCGGCCACGGACAAAACCTTCGCTGGGGTCCTCGCCATAGACGATGTTGTCGATCGCGGCGAGATAAGTCTCGCGGTCGCGCTCGTCGTTCTCGGGCGAGGAGTATTGCCGCGCGGTGGTCTGCGCATTGGCGATGCGCTCCGGTGTCGCCGGATGCGACGAGGTGAAATCCTGCGCACGCGGATCAAGTGCGGTCTTGCCGACCTTGAGCGCGGCGTTGCGCTCCATCGCGGTCAGGAAGCGTGCCGCGCCGTAGGGATCGAAATGCGCGCGCGCGGCGATCCCGACGCCGATGCCGTCGGCCTCGAACTCCTGCTGCCGGGAGAAGCTCGCCATCGTCAGCTTGGTCTTGGCGAGCGCCAGCGCCGTCAGATCGGGGTCGGTGCTCATGTCGGTGACGACGCGCGTCACCACCGCCGCCTGGCGCGCCTGGTCCTCGCGCATCGCGGCGTGTTTGGCCAGCACATGCGCCATCTCGTGGCTCAGCACCGAGGAGAGCTCGGAGGTGTCGCTGGCGAGTGCGATGAGACCGCGGGTGACGTAGAGCTGGCCGGTCGGCAACGCGAAGGCGTTGACCGCGCCGGAATTGAGGATCGTGACCTTGTAGGCCTGGTCGGGCCGCTCGGAGGCGGCGACCAGCCGCTCGACGGTCTTGCTGATCAAGGCCTCGAGCTTGGGGTCGTCATAGGCGCCGCCATAGGACGACAGGATGCGCTCATGCTCGCGCTCGCTGTTGGGCGTCTGCTGCACCACCCGGTTCGGCTTCACCGGCGCCGCCGCCGCCGCCGGGGTGACCTGCTCGAACCGGCCGACATTGCCGCAGGCCGACAGCGTGAGGGCCGCGCAGACGAGCGCAGGCGCTGCCGAAAGGCGGCGGCCAGTCCCATCTTCACGCCGTCCAGCGCGCTCAATCACGTCAAAAACTCACAAATTGTCCCGTGAATCGGCCGGGCTGTAGCCAGAGCCTCTAGTTCCCGCCGAGCACTTCAATCTGCCCCACCCGGAGCAATTCGATTCGCGGCCCACGTCGCGCTTCCACCCAGCCTCGCACACGAATCCTGCGATTTTCCAGAGACTTGGGCGCAAGCCCGGCCGCCTCGAACGCAGGGACTATGCGCCTTGAAATAGTCAGAGCAAAGTCCCGTGTCCAGTTTCGGCCGAAATTCAGGTAAGTCGTCGCGCCCGCCTGGCGCACGGACAAAACCCTGCCCTCGACCACGGTAAAACGCCCGATCCCGGCCAAAATATCGTCCGGACTTTCAGCGTTTTTTATGACCGTGGCCTCCGCCCAGGTTCCCGATCGGGCGGCGCGCGCCTCGCCTTCCGCCGCCATCAGCGCCGCGGCGCAATCCTTGTCGGCGATGTCGGACGACACCAGCGCGACGCCCTGGCGCAGCAACTCTCTTTGTACGGGCGTCTCGCTGCCTTCGAGGAATGCGTAGGCCGGTTGCCGGCCATAGCGGTCCGGCGTGTCGTCCTGTCCGCGCAACGTCACCTCTCGGCCGGCCAGCAGCGCGCCCAGCGCTGCGGTGGCCTTCGCCCGGTCGGCCACCTCGATCCCGGCGAGCCTGACCTCGCGGCCGTCGTCCAGCCGCAGGCTGCGTGCGTCGACGACGGCGGTGACGCGACCTTCGCCCTGAATCTCGAAATTGCACCCGGCCGCTTCGGCGCGTCCGATGCATGCGGCGATCGCAAGCGCACACGCTGTCATCGCAACCGTCCGCTGACGGCGAGGACATGCTCTATCGCGTGGAGACGTCATGCTGCACTCGTCGCTCCGGCACACGCCGTTCGGGGCGTGTTCGCCAACACGAACAGTCTGGCCGAAAGATCGTTTCGGAGCCACAGGCGAGACCGCATCGATGGGGCCGACACGGCTCGGCGATGCGCCGCTGAACATTTTGTCGCGGCACTTCTCACTGCGCGCATCGTCATGCCGCGTGTTTCACATCGTTGGGCGCCCGCCGCGCCATCGCCGGATCGCCGATCGCGATGAAGATTGGCGCCAGAACCTGCGCAGCGCGCTCTCCGCGCCCGTCAACCTTACCCATTGACCATCGCAACTCCGTGCGCGGAATGAGAATTTGTTATTATTGCCAATGACTTGCGGCGCAAGCAAACTAATCGGCAATTTTTCGAAATAGCGGCCGAAGCGCGGTCGCTCACGCATATTGCCGAGGTCCTTGTGTCGAATCCGGTTGTTCTGACGCTGACGACCAGCGATCCCGTCCACGATTACACCCAGCTCTACAACGCGATCTCGGCGATCAGCGTCGGCGGCGGCCTCGCTGCGGCCAACACCGATTACGTCATCAACTTCTCGCTCTCTTCCAGTGCCCGCACGTTGCAGCTGCTCGACGATCTGCCGGTCATCAACCTGATGAACGGCTCGACGCTCACCTTCGACGGCAACTCCGACTACAACAATCAGCTCGGCGGGCAGGACTACAGCGACGTCATCGACGCGCGCGGTTATCAGGGCTTCGTCGTCACCGCGGGCAAGGTGACGTTCAAGAACCTCACCATCATCAATGCGGTTGCGAGCGGCGGTAATGGCGGCACCGGCGGCGGTGGCGGCGGTGCGGGTCTCGGCGGCGGCCTGTTCGTCGGGCAGAACGCCGACGTCACGCTCAACAATGTCAATTTCGGCAACAACGCCGCCAAGGGCGGCAATGGTGGCGCGGTCGATCCGGCCGGCGGTGGCGGCGGTGGCGGCGGCATCGGTGCCGATGGCGGCAGTGGCAATGGCGGCGGCGGTGGTGGCGGCGGCTTCGGCGGTCACGACTATTATGGCGACCACGGCAATGGCGCCAACGGTTACAGCGAAGCCGGCTCTGATAGCCAGCATCCTTCAACAGGCGCGCAGGGTTCCAGCGGCACGCCGGCGACCGTCGTCGGTCCAGGCGGCGGACAGAGCGCCGACAACTACGGCGGCATCGGCTACGGCGCGCATGCCTCCGGCGGCGCAAATGGTGGCGGTGGTGCCGGCGGCGTCGGCGGCGGCGGCGGCGGCATCGGTGGCGGCAACTCGGTCGGCGGCGGCCCTTCGGGCACGCTGATCGGCTTCGGCGGCGCGGGTGGTATCGGCGGCGGTGGCGGCGGCGGCATCTTCGCCGGCGGCAATGGCGGCTTCGCTGGTGGCGGCGGCGGATCCGGCAACGGCAGCGGATATGCGCATACCGGCGGCAATGGCGGCTTCGGCGGTGGTGGCGGCGGCTCGAACGGTACGCCCGGCACCGGCGGGTTCGGCGCGGGCAGCGGCTCGCTCGCCGGCGGCGGTGGCGGCGGTCTCGGCGCCGGCGGCGATATCTTCGTCCAGCAAGGCGGCAAGCTGACCGTGATCGGCGGCACCCTGTCCGGTGCCACCGAGACCGGCGGCACCGGCGCCAATGGTGCCGGCAACGGCTCCGCCCATGGCGACATCTTCATCCAGGGCACGATGGTCGTCACGCCGACGCACACCGTTTCCACGGTCTTCGAGGGCCTGCAGACCGTCACCACGCTGACGATCGCCGACACGATCGCGGATGAAAAGGGCATCAGCGGCACCGGCACGAGCGGAAAGCTGCAGATCTCGGGCGGCGGCACGCTGACGCTGACCGGCGCCAACACTTACGTCGGCGGCACCCAGATCGACGGCGGCAATACGCTCTCGATCGCCGCCGACAACAATATCGGCGGTTCGGCCGGCGCGCTCATCCTCAACGGCGGCACGCTGACCACGACCGGCGGCTACACCTTCACCCACGACATCCAGGTCACCGCCAATGGCGGCACTTTCGACATCTCGTCCGGCACGATTGCCGACACTGGCGCCATCAGCGGTTCAGGCACGTTCACGCTGTCGGGCGCCGGCACGCTGCAACTCGGGCTTGGTCAGCTCGCAGGGCTGACCGGGACGCTCAATTTGAGCGGCGGGCATCTGTCGCTGACAACGAGCGGCACGTTCGACGATTCGATTTCGGTCGGCGGCAGCTCGCTCCTGAAGATCGCGAACGGTGCAACCGTCACCGATACCGCCCTGATCAGTGGCAGCGGCAATCTCGGAATCGACGGCGGCGGCACGTTCGTCCTCAGCCATGCCAACACCTATGGCAGCACGACGATCTATTCGGGCACGGTATGGCTGACCACGGCCGGCGCAGCCGGCGCCGGCAACATCTCGTTCACCCCAGGACTTGCCAGCACGCTGAAGATTGACGATGCCGCGCTGACCGGCAACGCGTTCACCAACAGCATCTCCAACTTCAATCCCGGCCAGTCCATTGACCTGACCGGGCTGCACTACAACACCCAGAACACCGCGCTCAACACCGTCAGTCTTTCCGGCAACGTCCTCACGGTCTCGAACGGCACGGCGACGGATACGTTGACGGTGAACGGGCTCGACGGCGGCGCCCGCTTCCAGCTTTCGCAGGATGCAAATGGCGGCACGGTCGTGCAGCTCGCGTCGACGCGCGTCTTCAACGTCTCGACCGTCACCGAGCTCAACGCGGCCATCCTGCAGATGGATTCCGGCGGCCAGAACGCCGCGCCGAATGCCAACTACACCATCAACATCACCGCCAGCTTCAGCCTCTCGTCGGAGCTGTACGCGCTCAATCTCTTGAGCGGATCTAGCGTCACCATCAACGGCAGCGACGGTCACGGCGGCGCCTACACGATCGACGGCCTCAACGCCCAGCGCGGCTTCTTCGTCTATGCCGGCAACGTCAATCTCGAGAACCTGACCATCCAGAACACGGTGGCCGCGGGCGGCCGCGTCATCCAGGGCGGCGGCGGCGGTGGTGCCGGGCTCGGCGGCGCCCTGTTCGTCTCGGCGAACGGCAGTGCCACGCTCGACAATGTCGTATTTCACAACAGTGCCGCGAACGGCGGCAACGGCGGAACCGGCAGCACCGCGAGCAACGCCAACCTCGACGGCTTCGGCGGTGGTGGCGGAATGGGCGGCCAGGGCGGCAACAGCAGCGGCGGCGGCATCGGCCTTCACGCGCAGGGCGCGAACTCCGCCGCATTCCAGAACGGGGCCGCTGGCATCGTTCCCGGCGCCGCAGGGGGCGGCAAGGGCGTCGACGGCTACCTGATCCCGTTCGAAGGCGGGACCATGCTCTACTGGTATGGTGGAACGGGCGGCGCAAACGGAGGCGGCGGCGGAGCGGGTGGCTTCCTCGGCGACAATAACCGCGCGCACGGCACCGGCGGTGGCGTCGGCGGCGGCAACGCAATCGACGGCGGCAATGGCGGCTACGGCGGTGGCGGCGGGGCGTTCGGCAATGGTGGATTCGGTGGTGGCGGCGGCTACGGCGGCAACGGCGGCTTCGGCGGTGGTGGCGGCGTCAGCGGGCTCGGCGGCTTCGGTGGTGGAAACGGCACCGCGGGTGGTGGTGGCGGCCTTGGCGCCGGCGGCACTGTGTTCGTTCAGCAAGGCGGCTCGCTGACCGTCAAGGGCGGCTCGCTCTCGAATGATTCCGGCTTCAACGCGGTCAAGGGCGGCACCAATGGCGGCGGCCAGGCCAGCGGCTCCGCGTACGGCTCCGGCATTTTCATCCAGGGCAACAACAATCTCAGCTTCGCCCCTGGCAGCGGGCAGACGCTGACGATCGCCAACGACATCGCTGACCAGAGCGGCAATGGCGGCATCGCCGCCAACGCGGGTGTTGGTGGGCTCGTCATCAGCGGCGGCGGCACCGTCATCCTCGGTGGCAACAACACCTATACCGGCAACACCACACTCAGTGGCACCGGCACGCGGGTATCGATCGCGTCCAACGTCAATCTCGGTGCGGTCACCAACGTGCTGAAGCTCGGCGACGGCACCGGCATCAGCTTCACCAGCAGCTTCACGCAGACCCACAACATCACGGTCGCGGGCGATCCGGTATTCAATGTTGCGGCCGGTCAGACGGTCACCCAGAGCGGCGTCATCTCCGATGGCGCGACGCCGGGCGATGTCGAGGTGACCGGCGGCGGCCGGCTGCTGCTGTCGGCGCACAACACCTATTCGGGCGGCACCGTCATCAAGGGCTCCATCCTCGAGCTGGCGGCGAGCGGCGCGGCGGGCACCGGCGCGATCGCGTTTACCGACGGCTCTACCGAGAAGCTCGTGCTCGATGCCGCGGCATTCTCCGGCGCCTCGTTCGGCACATCGATCACCGGCTTTGCCGGCGGCGATACCATCGACTTCGGCAATCTCGCCTATGACGCAACGGCGACGCTGTCCTATGCGAACGGCGTGCTGCTGGTGAAGAGCAGCGGCGGCACGACGCTAGCCTCCTTGAACCTGAGCTTCGGATCAGGCGCCTCGTTCGGCTCGCTGATGCTGGCGTCCGACGGCTCGGCATCGCCGCATCTCGAGCTCAGGTCGCAGGCGAGCATCGCCTCGGTCATGGCCGACACCACCGGCCACCTCACGACGCTGAACGCCGGCAAGGTCGTCACCATATCTGTCGACTTCAGCAACGTCGTGAGCGTGACCGGCGCGCCGCAGCTGCTGCTCAATGACGGCAAGGCCGCGACCTATCTCAGCGGCAGCGGCTCGCACACGCTGGTGTTCAATTACACCGTGCAGGATGGCGACAGCACGTCCGACCTGCAGGTGCAAAGCCTTGCGCTCAATGGCGGCACGATCAAGGATCCCGGTGGCCAGGACGCCGACGTGACCCATGCGGCGACCGATCTGCATCTGGTGATCGACGCGATCGCGCCGACCGTGTCGGTGACCGCGACCCCGGCCTCGCTGCTGGCCGGGCAGACCTCGACCGTCACCTTCACCTTCTCCGAGGCGATCACGGGCTTCGCGCTGACCGACACGACGGTGAGCGGCGGGGCGTTGAGCAACCTTGTCCATGTCGGCCTCAACGCCGCGCACCAGGATATCTACACTGCGACCTTCACGCCCGATGTGACCAACGCCGAGGCGGGCTCGGTCCAGGTCGATACGTCGAGCTATACCGACGTCGCGGGCAATGCCGGCGCCGCGAGCAACACCATCAGCTTCACCGGCGACACCAAGGCGCCGACGGTGTCGGTGTCAGCCGATCACAGCGCGCTGACGGCGGGCGATACTGCGCTTGTCACCTTCACCTTCTCGGAGGCCGTCACCGGCTTCGGGCTCGGCGATGTCACGGTCCATGGCGGGGCGCTGGGGAACCTGATCCATGTCGGCGTTGATGGCTCCGGCCATGACATCTACACGGCGACCTTCACACCCGATGTGACCAACACCGAAGCGGGATCGGTGCAGGTCAACACCTCAAGCTATACCGACGTCGCGGGCAATTCCGGCTCGTCGAGCAACACGATCAACTTCACCGGCGACACCAGGGCGCCGTCGGTAACGGTGTCTGCTGACCACAGCGCGCTGCTCGCCGGTCAGAGCGCAGTCGTCACCTTCACCTTCTCTGAGGCCGTCGCGGGCTTCGCCCTCAACGACGTCAGTGTCAGCGGCGGCAGCCTGGACAGCCTCGTCCATATCGGCGTCAACGGCTCCGGCCATGACATCTACACCGCAACCTTCACGCCCGACGTGACCAACACCGAGGCCGGTTCGGTCCAGGTCAACGCATCCAGCTACAGCGATACGGCCGGTAATGCCGGCGGAGCCAGCAATACGGTCAACTTCACCGGCGATACGCTGGCGCCGACGGTGTCGGTCACGCTCAACCCGGACACGGTGCTCGCCGGCGACGTCTCGGTCGCGACCTTCACCTTCTCGGAGGCCGTCTCGGGCTTCACGCTCGCCGGCACCACCGTTCATGGCGGTGCGCTGAGCAATCTCGTGCATGTCGGGCTCAACAGCTCCGGTCATGACGTCTACACCGCGACCTTCACGCCAGATGTCAGCGACACCGAGACAGGCTCGGTGAAGGTCAATGCGTCGAGCTATACCGATGTGTCCGGCAATGCCGGTGCGGCCAGCAACACCGCCACGATCGGCGGCGACACGCTGGCGCCGACGGTGTCGGTCGCGGCGGATCGCAACGCGCTGCTGGCGGGCCAGACCGCGCTGGTGACGTTCACGTTCTCGGAGCAAATCGCAGGCTTCGCGCTCGGCGACGTCGCCGTGCATGGCGGCGCGCTCGGCAATCTGGTCCATGTCGGCGTCAACATGTCGGGCCAGGACGTCTATACCGCGACCTTCACGCCGGATGAAAGCGATGCCGAGGTGGGCTCGGTGCAGGTCGCCGCGTTCGGCTACACCGACGTAGCCGGCAATGCGGGCGCGGCGAGCAGCATCCTCAATTTCACCGGCGATACCAAGGCTCCGACGGTGTCGGTCGCGGCGAGCCCGAGCAGGGTGTTGGCCGGCCAGAGCTCGCTTGTCACTTTCACCTTCTCCGAACATGTCGCAGGCTTCACGCTCGGCGATACCGTCGTCGCCGGCGGTGTGCTGAGCAATCTGGTCCATGTCGGACTCAACGTGTCGGGCCACGACGTCTACACCGCGACTTTCGCGCCGGATATCAACGATGTCCTGACGGGCTCGATCCGGGTCACGGCCTCGAGCTACACCGACGACGCCGGCAATGCCGGTGCCGCGAGCAACACCGCCACGATCGGCGGCGACACGCGTCCGCCGACGGTATCGATCGCAGCTGACCACACCGTGCTGCATGCGGGCGACGCCGCGCTGATGACGTTCACCTTCTCCGAGGCGGTCGCGGGCTTCGGGCTCGGCGATATCGTCGTCCATGGCGGCCTGCTGGGCAGCCTGGTCCATGTCGGACTGAACGTGTCAGGCCAGGACGTCTACACCGCGCTGTTCACGCCCGATGTCACCGACCATCTGTCGGCCAATCTGTCCGTTAGCGGGGCGAGCTATACCGACATCGCCGGCAATGCCGGTGCGGCAAGCAGCACCATCGCTTTCAGCGGCGACACCAAGCCGCCGGCGGCGCCAAGCCTGGCACTGCATCAGGACACCGGTTTCTCGGCTTCCGATCACATCACCAGCAATCTGCTGATCGACTACACCAAATCCGATTCGGCCGACACGCTGCGCTTCAAGGCCGACGGCGCATCTAGCTTCTCGACGGTGGCGCCGGTGTTCACCACCGACGGCGTGCACACCGTGACGGTGCAGGAGGTCGATGCCGCCGGCAATGTCAGCGCATCGTCCAGCCTGACCTTCACCCTCGACACCACAGCGCCCCACCTCACCGGCATCACGGCGACGCCTTCCGGCGGCGTCGCGGCGACGGGCGCGCTGGTGCAACTGACCGTTGGCTTCAATGAGGCGGTGCGCGTCGATGGCGGCACGCCGATCCTGACGCTGAACGATGGCGGCAAGGCAATCTACGACGCTGCGGCAACGGCACTGCTCGGCGATTCCTCGAAGCTGGTGTTCGATCACTTCGTGTCCTCGACGGACCGCGCCGGCTCGCTGTCCGTGACCGGCTTCGTCGCGAATAGCGCTGATGTCGTCGACCTGGCCGGCAATGCGGCCTCGCTGTCGGCCGTGTCCGCCGCTTTCGATGCGCTGCACATCAACGAGACCGTCGTGCCGGCCTACACGCTCGGACCGATCACCCGACCGGAGCTGCAACTGGATCTGGGCGGTCACGTCATCATGGACACCGTGGCGTCGGCGTTCGCCGGACAATATGGCTTGCAGTATTTGTTCCTCGGCCTGCCGCCCGGAACGCCCTATCAGACCGTCCCGGACTTTCACCTCTGATCGCTGCGCCAAGCGCTTCGGCGCAGCGCTTCATTCCGCTTGATGGAAAACAGATTGCTGTCGCGCGCGGCTTGCTGCAGTGCGAGCCATGCGGCATGATCCGCCCCTCGAAACGGACCTGATGGAATGAGGTCCGCGCTTCAACGGGAGGATTTGATGAGACGAGTTTTGGCCGGCGTGTTGGCCTGTGTGTTTGCGATCTCGGCGAATGCGTCGCTGGCGCAGGACAAGCCTCCGCTGAAGCTCGGCGGCATTCTCGACATGTCGAGCCTCTATGCCGACATCACCGGCTCCGGCAGCGAAACCGCGGCCAAGATGGCGGCGGAGGACTTTGGCGGCGCGGTGCTCGGCCGCAAGATCGAGATCGTGGTCGGCGACCATCTCAACAAGGCCGATCTCTCGGCCAACATCGCCCGCGACATGATCGACAATCAGGGCGTCGAGATGATCTTCGACGTCGCGGCCTCCGCCACCGCGCTCGCCGCGGCCGAGATCGCCAAGGCGCGCGGCAAGATCATCATGTTCAACGGTCCGGGCTCGATCCGCCTCTCCAACGAGGCCTGCGGCCCCTATACCGTGCACTATGTGTTCGACACCTTCGCGCAGGCCAATGTCACCGGCTTGGCCGCGGTGAAATCCGGCCTCGATACCTGGTTCTTCCTGACCGCCGACTACGCCTTCGGCCAGGACCTCGAAAAGGACACCAGCAGCGTCGTGGTGAAGTCGGGTGGCAAGGTGCTCGGCAGCGTGCGGCATCCGATCAACACCTCGGACTTCTCGTCCTTCCTGCTGCAGGCGCAGGCCTCGAAAGCCAAGGTGATCGGGCTTGCCAATGCCGGCGGCGACACCATCAACGCGATCAAGCAGGCCGCCGAGTTCGGCCTGACCAAGAGCGGCCAGAGGCTGTCGCCGCTGCTCGCCTTCGTCACCGATATCGACAGCGTCGGGCTCGAGACCGCGCAAGGGCTGCTGCTTGCGGAAGCGTTCTATTGGGACCTCAATGACGACACCCGCGCGTTCGCAAAGCGCTTCATGGAACGCACCAAGCGGGTGCCGACCTCGGCGCAGGCCGGCGTCTACTCCTCGGTGACGCATTATTTGCAGGCGGTGAAGGCCGCCGGCACCACGGATGCCGCCGCCGTCATGAAGGTGATGAAGGAGACCCCGATCAACGACATGTTCGCCAAGAACGGCCGGATTCGCGAGGACGGCCGCATGGTGCACGACATGTATCTGTTCGAGGTCAAGAAGCCCTCGGAATCGAAGGGCCGCTGGGATGATTACAAGCTGCTCGCGACCGTGCCGGGCGACCAGGCGTTTCAGCCGCTGGCAGACTCGCGCTGCCCGCTGGTGAAGAAGTGACGGGTTGAAAACAACAACGAAAGGCAAAACGCCATGAGCGATAACCAGATGGTCCTTCAATCCCTCGACAAGGGCCTGCTCACCATCACCATGAACCGCCCGGATCGGCGCAATGCGCTCAATCCCGAGATGACGCAAGGTCTCGTCGAGGCGGCGCGGCGGGCGCAGGACGATACCGAGGTGCGCGCGGTGCTGATCCGGGGCGCCGGCGGCACGTTCTGCGTCGGCGGTGACGTCAAGTCGATGGCGGCCGGCCGCGCGCCGCTGCCGTTCGAGGCCAAGATGGCGAACCTGCGCCGCGGCATGGAGGTCTCCCGCATCCTGCACACGATGCCGAAGCCGGTGGTGGCGCAGCTCGATGGTGCTGCGGCCGGCGCCGGGCTCTCGATCGCGCTGTCCTGCGACCTTCGCGTCGCCAGCGCCTCCTGCAAGATCACCACGGCTTTCGCCAAGGTCGGCTTCTCCGGTGACTATGGCGGCACCTACTTCCTCACCAAGATGCTCGGCAGCGCCAAGGCGCGCGAGCTCTATCTGATGTCGCCGGTGCTATCGGCGCAGGAAGCCTATAACCTCGGCATGGTCTCCAAGGTGGTGCCCGATGCCGACGTCGAGGCCGAGGCGCTGGAGCTGGCGCGCTCGCTGGCGCAGGGCCCGTCGGTCGCGCTCGGCTACATCAAGCGCAACATCAACAATGCCGAGACCATGACGCTGGAGGCCTGCTTCGACGGCGAGGCGATCCACCACACCCGTGCCGGCGAGACCACCGACCACAAGGAAGCGGCGAAAGCCTTCGTCGAGAAGCGCAAGCCCACCTTCCAGGGGCAGTAGGCCGTGACCAATCACATGGCCGAATACATGCGGCTGCGGCAGATCTGCCTGGTGGCGCCGCAGCTTGCGCCTGTGATCGCGGATATCTCCACGATCATGGGCCTCGATGTCTGCTATCGCGACGGCAACGTCGCCAAATACGGCCTCGAGAACGCGCTGCTGCCGGTCGATACGATCCTCCTCGAAGTCGTGGCGCCGTTCCAGCCGGGGCCGGGCACCGCAGCCGGCCGCTTCATCGAGAAGACCGGCGGCCGCGGCGGCTACATGGCGATCTTCGCTTGCGAAGATCCCGACACGCGCGGCGCCAAAGCCAATGCGATGGGTGTGCGCACCGCGAACGTGATCACGCACGCGCCGTATCATGGCGTGCAGCTGCATCCACGCGACTGCCGCGCCGCCTTCATCGAGTTCAACCACACCGACGGCAGCGACGACATCTTGGGGCCATATCCACCGGCCGGCCCGGACTGGCAGAAGTCGATTCGCAAGGACACGACTTTGGCGCTGACCGAGGTCGAGATGCAGAGCCCCGAGCCCGAGGCGCTGGCGGCGCATTGGGGAAAGATCGTCGGCACGCCCGCCGACGGCACCGTGGTGAAGCTGCCCAACAGCATTTTTCGCTTCGGCAAGGGCGGCAGCGAGATCATGAGCGGGCTAACGTTCAAGGTCGTTGACAAGGCGAAGGTACTGGATGCCGCGAAGGCCAGAGGCTGCGCGGCAAGTGATGATGAGTTCTTCCTGTGCGGCGTGAACTTCCGTCTGACCTCGTAGCGTCGTGACCCGGGGCAGCGCTCTTCCGGATTGCGCTGCGGTGCATCCGGGAGGAGAGGTTGAGCTCGCCGCATCGATCCAATATCGTCGAGCCCAACAAGAATAATTGGACAGCGCCCCCATGCCGCATCCGCTCGATACCTTCTTTGCCCCAAAGAGCATCGCACTGATCGGCGCGTCGCGCGATCACGAGAAGATTCCCGGCCGGCTGCTCGCGATGTTGCGCAAGAACGGCTATCCGGGCGCGCTCTATCCGATCAATCCGAACTATGACGAGATCGACGGCTTGAAATGCTTCAAGTCGATCGCCGAGGTCGGCGCGCCGGTCGATCTCGCCGTCATCGTCATTCCTGCCCGCGCAGTGCTGCCGGCGCTGGAGCAGTGCGCGGTCGCCGGCGTCAAGAACGCGGTCATCATCTCCTCAGGCTTTGCGGAGGAGGGCGGCGACAGCGCCGACATGCAGGACGCGATCGTGGCGTTGGCGAAGCGGACGGGCATGCGGATCTCCGGTCCGAACGCGGAAGGTTTTTACAGCCAGGTGCAGAAGGTCGCCGCGACCTTCAGCCCGACGGTCGACGTCAAGCCGGATGCGCCGGTATTGGTCGCGAGCCAGCGGCGGATCGGCATCGTCGCGCAGAGCGGCGGCATCGGCTTTGCGATTTATCACCGCGCCAAGGCGCTCGGCGTCGCGCTGAGCTATGTGGTCAGTGCCGGCAATGAGAGCGATCTCGGCGCCGGCGAATTCCTCGACTACATGGTGCACGATGCCTCGACCGACGTGATCCTGCTGTTCATCGAGGGTATCCGCGACGTCGACAAGTTCCTGGCGGCGGCGAAGCGCGCGGCGGAGCTCAGGAAGCCGGTCATCGTCACCAAGGTCGGCCGCTCCGGCGCCGGCGAACGCGCGGCGGCCTCGCACACCGCGAGCATGGCGGGCTGGTCGGCGGCCTATGACGCCGTGTTCGCGAAATACGGCTTCATCGTCTCTAACGATCTCGACGAGGCGGTTACGATTGCTGCCGTGTTGACCACCAATCCGTTGCCGAAGGGCGATCGCGTCGCGGTGCTGACGGTGTCGGGTGGCGCCGGTATCTGGGGCGCCGACACCGTCTCGATGCAGGGCTTGCGTGTCCCGGAGCTCTCGGCCGGAATCCAGAGCCAGATCAAGCAATGGATGCCGTCCTATGGCGCGGCCGGCAATCCCGTCGACGTCACCGCGCAAGGCGTCTCCTCCGGCGGCCTGCAGAAGAGCATCGAGCTGTTCGATGCGTCCGATGAAGTGGACGCGACGCTGGTCGTGCTGTCGCTGTCGAGCGAGACGCGGATGCCGTTCAAGGAGGCCGAGCTGAAGCCGCTCATCTCGGCGCAGCGCAAGCCGGTGGTGTTCTATTCCTACACGCTGCCGTCGCCATTCGCGCGGCAGGAGCTGGCGAAGTCCGGCGTGGTGGTGCTCTCGGGACTGACCCATGTCGGTGTCGCGATGCGGCGGCTGGCGGACTATGCGGGCTTCAAGCCTGCGCCGGAAATGGTGGCCAAGTCACCGGCGCACGATCTCTCCGCGTATCTGAAGGCCGAGACGCTCTCCGAACATGACAGCAAGTCGCTGTTGCGCGCGGCCGGCATCGCGTTGCCGGACGAGGTGCTGGTGACCGATCGCGACGGGCTCGACGCGGCGATCGAGCGCGCCGGATTTCCGCTGGTCATGAAGATCCAGTCGCCTGACATCGCGCACAAGAGCGAGGTCGGCGGTGTCCGCGTCAATATCGCCGCCAAGGGCGCGGCGTTCACCGCCTATCGCGACATGCTGGAGAGCGTGCAGAAGGCGCGGCCGGACGCGGCGATCCAGGGCGTGCTGGTCGGGCCGATGGCGAAGAAGGGCGTCGAGATCATCGTCGGCACCATGACGGACAAGACCTTCGGTCCGATGGTGATGGTGGGGCTCGGCGGCATCACCACCGAACTGTTCAAGGACGTGGTCTATCGCCCGGCGCCGGTGAGTGCGGCGGAGGCGACCACGATGCTGGAGACGCTGAAGGCCGCGCCGCTGTTGCACGGCTTCCGTGGCGCGCCGAAGGCGGACGTTGCAGCGCTCGCGCAACTGATCTCACAGATTTCAGTGCTGGCGGCGCAGCATGCGGATCGGATCGCCGAGATCGAGGTCAATCCGGTGCTGGTGCATCCGGAGGGGCAGGGCGTGACCATCGTCGATGCGCTGGTGGTGCCGAGGAGTTAGCGAGCTATCTCCCCACGTCGTCCCGGCGAAGGCCGGGACCCATAACCACCGAAGAGAGTTGTGGGAGAAGCCGACGCCGCGTGCCCTTCCTATGGGCCGCGGCGTATGGGTCCCGGCTTTCGCCGGGACGACCCGTGGAGAGAGCGGCGTTCGCGGTTACCGCCCCTTGAAGTTCGCGACGCGGCGTTCGGCGGTGGCCTTGACGCCTTCCTTGAAGTCCTCGGTCGCGCGCAGCTTGGTCTGCTCCTCCAACTCGTGGTTGGTCGCGGCGAGCACGCGGTCGGCGAGGCCGGCGCGCATGGTGGCGCGGGTCGAGACCAGGCCGAGCGGCGAGCATTCGGCGATCTCCTGCGCGAGCTTCATTGCTTCCGCACGCACCTGGTCCTGCGGCACCAGCACATTGGCGAGGCCCCAGCGATAGGCCTCTTCGCCGGTGACGCGGCGGCTGGTGTAGAACATCAGCTCGGCATTGTTCTTGCCGATCAGCTCCGGCAGCGTCGTGGTGAGGCCGAAGCCCGGATGGAAGCCGAGCTTGGTGAAGTTCGCGGCGAAGCGCGCTTCCGGGCAGGCGACGCGGAAGTCGGCCGACACCGCAAGTCCGAGGCCGCCGCCGATCGCGGCGCCATGGATCGCGGCGACGATCGGCTTCTTGTTGCGGAAGATGCGCACCGCCTGAACGTAGAGATGATTGATCGGCAGGTTCGAGGCCGGATCGCTCTTGGCGCGCTCCTCCTGCTCCTGGCGGGCCGGGTCGCCGAAATTGGCGCCAGCGCAGAACGCCTTGCCCTGGGCTGCCAGCACCGAGGCGCGGATCTCGATATTGTTGTCGAATTCCTCCAGCGCGTCGGCGATCTGGTTGATCAGCGCGACGTCGAAGAAGTTCAGCGGCGGCTTGCGGATTTCGATCAGGCCGACATGGCCGTGGATCTCGACGCCGATATCAGTGTATTTGGTCATGTGTCTTATCTCCGGTAAGGCTGCAATCTCTCGGCGCAAAAGGTGTCACCTCTCCCAAGGGGAGAGGTCGATTTGCGCCAGCAAATCGGGTGAGGGGTTGAGCTCTCTCGAGGGACCGTGATCCCTCACCCGGCGCTGCACGCCGACCTCTCCCGGAGGGAGAGGTGCAAGAGCTTGCGGTGAGATCATCGGTCCCATTGGTCGTCAGCGCAAGCCGAGCCCGCGGGCGATGATGCCGCGCAGCACCTCGGTGGTGCCGCCCTGGATCGTCAGCTTGGGTGCGGTCTTGATGGCGAAATCGAGCTGCTTTTCCAGCGTCTCGCGATTGGTCGCGGTCTCCTCGACGAAGGCCGCGAGATCGCGCACCCGATGCGGCAGCTGCTGCTCCCACACCGTGCCGATGTCCTTGACGATGGAAGCCTCCACCACCGGCTCCTTTCCGGCCTGCAGCATGCCCGCGACCGACACCGACATGCGCCGCATGGTGTGCACCTGCGCCACCAGGCGGCCGATGCCTTCGGCGCTGCGGGTATCCGGGTTCTTGCCGACCGCACGCACCAGCTCAGTGAGCACGTAATAGGTCTCGAGGAAGCGCTCGGGGCCGCTCCGCTCATAGGCGAGCTCTGATGTCGCCTGCTTCCAGGCGCCGTCGACCTCGCCCAGCACGTGATCGTCGGGCACGAAGTAATCGGTGAACACGACCTCGTTGAATTCGAACTGGCCGGTGATCTGGCCGATCGGATTCACCTGGATGCCCGGCTGCTTCATCTTGACCAGGAACTGGGTCAGGCCGTGGCGGCGGTTTTCCTTGGTCGGCGGCGAGGTGCGGAAGATCGCGATCATGTAGTCGGCGATATGCGCCGACGAAGTCCAGATCTTGGTGCCGTTGACCAGGTAGCCGCCGTCGGTCTTGGTCGCACGGGTCTTCGCCGCAAACAAATCGGAGCCGGAGTTCGGCTCGCTCATGCCGATCGCGAAGCAGACCTCGCCGCGGCAGATCCGCGGCAGGATGTCCATCTTGATGTGCTCGGGCGCGTATTTCAAAAGCACCGGGCCGCTCTGGCGGTCGGCGACGAAGAAGCGGCGGGTCGGCGCGTTCGCCACCCGCATCTCCTCGGTCACCACGTAGCGCTCGAGGAAAGAGCGCTCCTGGCCGCCATATTTCTTCGGCCAGGTCATGCCGAGCCAGCCCTTGGCGCCGACGCGGCGGGAGAATTCCGGCGCGTCATTGTCCTCGCGGTTCGGCGCGTGGGGATCGAAGGTGCCGGCGGCGATCTCCTCGGCGAGGAAGGCGCGCACTTCCTTGCGGAGTTGCTCGCATTTCTCGGGCAGGCGGATCGGATCGAAACGAAGGGCTGCAGTCATGATGTCCAGTCCTGATTGTTCTGCCTGATCTCAGCGCGAAGCCACCAGCGGCCACAATTCATCGGCGCCACGGTCGGCGACGAGCTTGCCGAGCTCGACCGCCCAGTGGCTCTCCGAGCCGAAATCGTCGCGCCACGCCAGCGCGCGCAGCGAGTAGCGGTGCAGGATGTGCTCGATGGTGAAACCGATCGCGCCGTGCACCTGGTGGGCGATGCCGCTGCCCTTCTCGGCGGCCTCCGAGCAGCGGATCTTCGCCGCCGCGGCTTCGAGGAACACCGCATCGCTATTCAGCGACTTGGTGTTGACGATGGTATCGGCCGCGGAGGTCGCGGCGGCCAGCGCCGCGGCGTTTTCGCCGGCGAGGCGCGCGAGGTTGTGCTGCACGGCCTGGAATTTGGAGATCTTCTTCTCGAAGGCGACGCGCTCGTTGGAATAACGCACCGAGATGTCGAGCATGGCTTCCAGCGCGCCCGCGATCTGCAAGCTGCGCGCGACGCCGCCCATCAGCATCAGCGTGGTCTGGTCAAAGCCATCAGGCGCCGGCTTGGTGGTGACGGGCTGCACCTTGGCGAGCGTGACGGTGTCGTTGGCATCGCCGCCAAGCCCGATGCCCGATTCGATCCGGCACTTCGCGGCATCGACCAGCGCGATCGAGATGCCGCCGTTTCCGCTTGCCAGCACCGCAAAATGCTTAGCGTCCTTTGCGAACGGCACGCCACGGGCGCGGCCGGAGAGCGATCCATCGGCGTTCAGCGTGACGCGATCCTTCGGGCTCGCAGGGACGACCGTCATCTCGCCTTCCGGCGAGGCGATCTTGCCCTGCGTCAGCAGCCAGCCGGCCAGCATTGTTTCGGCCAGCGGAATAGCGATCGCATGCCGTCCGGCGACGTTGAGCACGCTGAATCCCTCGGCGAGGCTGGCGCCGGAACCGCCGAGATCGTCGGGCACCCAGGACAGCGGCAGGCCGGCGTCGGTCAGCGCCTGCCACAGCGGCGCCTTCCATGCGCCCTTCTTGTCATGATTGATGGTCTGGGCATCCGCGAGATCGGCGAAAATCTTTTCCGCGGTCTCGGCGACGATGTTTTCACTCTCCGCCACAGCGTTCCTCGTGTTGATTGGCTTGGGTCCGGCCATCAGGCAGGCCCAGCTTGCGGTGTTGTCTTGCGCTCAATGATGCGGAAAAGCCATAGCCGTGACAAGCGTGGCCCGCAGGGCCACTTGCGCAGATGGCATGAAGCCCGACCAGACGCATGAATTCCGTAGAGTGAACATTCGGGCGCGTCGGTTTGTATGCCACGCGCTGCAGCAGATAGGCGGGCCGGACCGGTTCAGTCCGCCAGATGAAACTGGTCGCCGCGCCCATGAGGCGGCAGGTTCAGACGCGCGGCCATCGGCGAGACCGGTCGGCGCGAGGGGCATATGAGTTTTCGTCGACCCGTGTTTAGCTCGAGACCAAGATCAGAGGTGATGCGATGAAGATGCATATGCTGTCGGGTGGACGGCTGCGGATGTCCAAGCGGACCTATCTGCCGGATGCGGAGCGCGGCGAGATGATCGAGCTTCCGGTGTCCTGCGTGCTGCTCCGGCATACGCAGGGCAACGTGCTGTTCGACACCGGATGCCATCCCGATGTCGCGACCGATCCGGAAGGCCGGCTCGGCACGCTCGCCAGGTTCATGCAGCCGATCACGACGGCGGACGACCATGTGCTGACCAGCCTGAAGGCCGTTGGCCTCGGTCCCGACGATATCGATGTGGTGATCTGCTCCCATCTGCATACTGACCATTGCGGCTGCAACGGCTTCTTCAGGAAGGCGACGGTCTTCGTCCACGCGCTCGAGCTCGAGGCCGCCAATGCGTCCAACGCGCTCGATCGCGGATACATCAAGGCGGATTGGGATCATCCGCTGAAGATGGAGATCTTCGACCGCCAGACGGATGTGTTCGGCGACGGCAGGTTGACGCTGATCCCGTTGCCGGGACATTCGAAGGGAACGACCGGTGCGCTGGTCAAGCTGGACCAGAGCGGCGAATACCTGCTCGCATCCGATTCGCTCAGCGTACGCGCCAATCTCGATCAGCGGGTCTCGCCGCGGAACAGTCTCGATGTCGATCAATTCCTGAAATCGCTCGACGAGATCGCCAGGCTCGAGGCATCAGGTGTCAAGATCATCTGCGGCCATGACGATGCGCAATGGGCCAGCCTGCAGAAGGGCCCGAACGCCTATTTGTGATGGACCGGCGCGGTTTGCAGATGTATTTCCGCGCGATATGGTATGCCACCGCCGGAGTTCATCTGGCTCACGACAACAAGGAAAATGCAGATGTCCAAGGACGGTTTGTGCGCGATCGTGACGGGGTCGGCATCGGGACTCGGCGCCGCCACCGCGCAAATCCTCGCCACGCCGGGCGCGCGCCTCGTCATCAACTATTCCAACAGCAAGGCGGAGGCCGAGGCGACGGCCGAGCTTTGCCGCAAGCAGGGCGCCGAGGTGCTGGTGGTGCAGGGCGACGTCTCGCGCGATGAGGACTGCAAGAAGATTGCGGCCGCGGCACAGGGCTGGGGCCGCGTCGACGTGCTCGTCAACAATGCCGGCACCACCAAGCATGTCCCGCACCATGATCTCGATGGCCTGACCGCGGAAGACTTCCAACGCATCTACGCGGTCAACACCATCGGCCCGTTCCAGATGGTCCGTGCCGCGCGTGCGCTTCTGGAGGCCGGGGCGAAGGCCTCGGGCCGTCCGTCGGCGGTGGTGAACGTCTCCTCGGTCGCCGGCATTTCCGGCGGTGGCTCGTCGGTTGCCTATGCCGCGAGCAAGGGCGCGCTCAACACCATGACGCAGTCGCTGGCGCGCGCGCTGGCGCCGCTGATCCGCGTCAACACGGTGTGTCCGGGTTATATCGATACGCCGTGGTTCACCAAGGGCCGCGGCGAGGAGGGCGCCAAGCAGGTGCGTGATGCGGTGGTCGCGCGGGTGCCGCTGAAGGTCGCGTCAACCGCCGAAGATATCGCCAATCTGGTCTGCTTCCTGGCGAGCCCGGCGTCCAGCAACATGACTGGCGAATTCGTCCGCATGGATGCCGGCATGCATCTCATTCAGTGACGCGGTGCCGCTGCAGAAATGAAAATGCCCGGGGCAGCCCGGGCATTTTTACTTTGAACCAGTGTTCGGCTTGCCGTCACTTGTTTCCGATGTCCGGGATCACGCGCGCCGCGACCAGCCGGTTCCAGATGAACAGCACCACCAGCGCGCCGATCGTGGCGGTGATGAAGCCCGCGCCCTGTTCGGGACCATAGTGGCCGATCGCCTGGCCGATGAAGGTCGCAAGAAACGCGCCGGCGATGCCGAGCACGGTGGTGAGAATGAAGCCGCTTGGATTGTTCGGTCCTGGCGACAGGAACCGTGCGATGATCCCCGCGACAAAACCGACGATGATGACCCAGATGATGCCGCCCATGACTGTCGTCCTCCTCAGATGGAATCAACGCTGCCGCTAGAGCCGGCCGCGCAGCTCGTCGCCGCTCGGCAGCCGTCCGTCCGGCGTCAGATGGTTGATCGCGTCGGGCAGGTACTGGCTCAAGCCCTGCAGCAATTGGTCGCGCGACATGCCGCTCTGCGACGCCAGCGAGTCGATCTGGTCGGCGCCAAGCGCGTTGGCGAGGTCGCCGGGCGAGATCTGCTTGTTGGGGCCGTTGCTGACCCAGGAATTCGCCGCGTCGCCATGGCCCTTCTGCTGCAACTGGTTGAGCAGATCGCCGAGGCCGCCGCTGAGCACGGTGCCGGCGGCGCCGCCGGCGAGAAGGCCGCCAAGGCCGCCCTTGAGCAGGTCACCGAGTCCGCCACCAGCGGCGCCGCCGGGCAGGCCAGCGGTGACATTGCCGGGGAGTTGCGGCGCCTGCGCGGGGGTCGGCTGAGGGGCAGTCGCGCCCGGCTGGCCGCCGGTGAAATGCTTGACCGCCTTCCAGGCGAGCAGTGCCAGGATGGCCATGGTCATCGGCGACATTCCGCCGCTGCTCGAACTGTCGGATGGTGTGCTTGGCGCGCTCGGACCGCGGGGGCCGTTCTGCATGCCGTTGAGTACGTCGAGTAAACCCATGATCGTCTCCTGCCGCAACCGTGCCCCGTGCGGGAAACATAGCTGCGGCCCATGACGGTTACAAGGCGGGCCACCCGGCGGCGGCGCGCCGAAAATAGGCAGGCGGCCCGAGGTCTGCTATCGAGCCTTGATGAACGGATGTTTAGCCGGATGAACGAGGATCGGCCGATCGGAATTGCGGGCGCCGGCAGCATCGGTTGCTTCGTCGGCGGCATGCTGGCTGCGTCCGGCTACCGCGTCGCATTGTTGGCGCGCCCGCGGCTGATCCAGGAGATTGCGGGCAACGGCTTGCGGGTCAGCAGTTTCGACGGCTCGGAGCGGAGGGTAGCCGCCGATCGGCTCATTCTGTCCGACGATCCATCGATCCTGCGCGACGCCCGGACGGTGCTGGTGACGGTGAAGAGCGCCGATACCGGCGAGATCGCCGAATTGATCGCGCGTCACGCATCCACCGATGCCGCGGTGGTCAGCCTGCAGAATGGCGTCGGCAATCTGTCGCTGCTGCGCGATCGCTTGGCGGGCCGCAAGGTGCTCGGCGGCATGGTGCCGTTCAACGTGGTCGCGCTCGGCGACGGCCGCTTCCATCGCTCGACCTCGGGCGACATCGTGATCGCGCAGGATGATGCCGGCACCGCGGCACGGCTTTCGGTGCCGAGCCTCGCGATCAAGGCCTCCGCCAATATCGATGGCGTGCAGTGGGGCAAGCTGATCGTCAATCTCAACAACGCGCTCAATGCGTTGTCCAACATCCCATTGCGGCAGCAGCTCGCGCAGCGCGGCTGGCGGCAATTGTTCGCCGACCAGATGGTGGAGGGCCTGGCCGCGGTGCGCGCCGAAGGCATCGTGCCGGTGTCGCCGACGCCGCTGCCGTCGGGCTGGATGCCGCATCTGCTGCGGCTGCCTGATGCGCTGTTCGGCATGCTGCTCGGCCGCACCATGAAGATCGATCCCGAAGCGCGCTCCTCGATGTGGGAGGACCTGCAGCGCGGCCGTCGCACCGAGATCGATTATCTGCAGGGCGTGATCACCGAGATCGCGGATCGCCGCGGCCTCCAGGCTCCGCTGTCGCGCCGCATCACCGCGCTGATCCGGAAAGCGGAGGCCGACGGCAAGGGCGCGCCCGGGCTGACGGCTGAGCAGATTCGCGTTGGGTAACCGAGGAGGTGACATCGTGAAACGATCTTGCATCATGTTGCTCGCGCTCGTTGCGCTCGCCACCAGCCCACTGCGTGCTGCGCCACCGACCGTGGTTCCCTCGCCAGGCTATGATGCGCGTCTGCAGGAGCAGCGCGCGGCAGCGAGTCAATCGGCCGCAACGGCGCGCAAACCGGTCACGCGCCGGCATCACAAGCGCGGTCGCGCGCATTGATTCATTGCATGGAAGGCCTCGGATGAAGCTGCTGTTGCTCGCACTCACCTTCGTACTCGGCATCGCTACCGCCACTGACGCCGCCGACTATGCCGGTTCGATCAGTGCCTACCGGCGCGCCAACCGGATGCCCGCGGTGACGCTCGACGCCAGGCTGAATGCGATGGCGCTGAAGCAGGCGCAGGCGATGTCGGCGACCGGATCGGTCAGCCATTCCGCGGGCGGCAGCTTCTTCACGCGCATTGCACCGCTCAAGAAGCAGCGCGCCGCGGAAAATATCGGCGCCGGCTTCATCGCCTTCGCCGAGATGCTGAAGCAGTGGGAGGATTCGCCGGGCCATCGCGAGAACCTGCTGATGCCGGGCGCCAAGCGCGTCGGCGTCGCCTATGTCGACAATCCGAAGTCGCCGTACCGCAGGTTTTGGGCGATGGTGATCACCGACTAGTTGCGCTTCGCGAGCTTGGTCGGCGGCGGCGATGCCGGCGTGAACAGCTTCTTCAAATCGTTCAGCCCGTCGGACAGCCGCGGCCAATCGCAGGAGAACGTGCCCTTCACGCAGCTGCGTGTCCGCGGTCGCGGCTCGGGAATCGGCACGGCTGCGATCCGCGGCTTGACCGGCTTTGCGGCGGGGACGGGGACCTTCGCCGGCTCGCTGTGCAGCGACGCCTGCTGGATCTGCGGCGGCCGCTCCTGCTGCTTCTCCTGCCGCTCGAGCTGCTTGGCATTGAACGCCGCGACGATGCTGGAGCGGCGCTCTTTCTCGAGATAGCCGGTATATTCCTGGTCGATCTTCTTCTGCTCGTCCGGCGTCGGATTGGGACCGGCGATGTCGAAGCTGCGGTCCTGCATGAAGTCGTAATAGGTGTAGCCGCCGCCAGGCTTGCGGCGCCCGGCAAACTTGGCGTTGCAGTCGGCGAGTTGCGCAGTCTTGTCCTGCTTGGTCTTCGCCCTCTCGGCGAGGTCGGCGCAATCCTCAAAATCCTTCGGGGCGCTGCGCCACCATTGCGCGTGCGCGCGCATCGGCGCCAGCGCAACCGCGGCGACGAAAACGGCGACAGCCAACGTCGATGATCGTGACGGCATCACGGACATTGCAAGCAAACCCGAACGACACAGAGTGACCGGATTGTCGCCATTTTAGTGACGCTTGTCACCCTGGAACCGAACGATTTCCCTGACCAATTAAGTCGCAGACCAGCCGTGGGGCCTGATCAAATAATCGCGGCATGCAATTGTAATATCTCAAGAATTCTTACCGTAACGGCGCGTCGGAAGTTGCAACAATTCGTCTCGAATCGTTCACTTGACCCGATGCAGCAACGCCACGAGTTCCGCCTGCCGATGCGTGCCGGTCTTCTGGAAGATCGTCTTGAGCTGATTGCGCGCGGTGGCAAGGGCAACGCCGGCTTCCTGTGCGGCGGTTTCGACGGAATCGCCGCGCGCAAGCCGCGCGGCGAGGCGCGCCTGCGCCGGGGTCAGCTCGAACGTCGCCGCCAGCAGCGCCTGATCGAAGGCGGCGTTGCCTTCGAGATCGCGGATCAACAGGATCGCGCGCGCGCCCAGGAACGGTGACCGCGCGGCAGGAGGCACCGGCTGCATCTGGATCACGATCGGCCGTTTGTCGATCCTGCGCACCACGATCGGCGATGACGGCAAGGGCTGCAGATCCGAGCTGCGGGCTAGCTGATCGATCAGCCTGGTCAGATCGGCATTGGCCTGCCGGTCGAGCAAAGTGAGCCGGTTGTTGCGGATCGTAAGGTCGTGGCCGAGGCAGCTCTCCGCCTGGCCGTTCATGCCGATGACGGCGCCGAAGCGGCCGACGGCAATCGCCGCGATCTGGATCAGGTCGAGCGCACTGGTGATGCCCGAGATCGCGGAGCGGCCGACGACGGCGGAGAGCGTCGCGGCTTCGGTGAGCCGCGCCGACACCCGCGAGAGCGCCTTGACCTCGTCGGCGTCGAACATGCCCTCCTTCGGCGAGCGCTGAATGGTCAATCCCCACAATGCCGGACCCGAGCGGAAGCCGATGGCGGCAAACCATTTCAATCCGAACTCGCCGAGCGAAGCGTAGAGCGGATCGCGCAACATGTCGGCTTCGGACTCGAACAGATCGGCGTCGGTGATGACGTTGGTGCCGGCGAGGATCAGCGGCACGCCGCGTGCCGCACGGATGTCCGAGAGGTGAAGGTTGTTGGGGAAGTAGCTCTTGGAGAAATACTCGGTGATCGAGTCGGTGCGGGGAATGTCTTCGGTGCGGATGTCGCTCTGAAGCATCGCAGCCCCGGTCGCGCCGACGGCAGCGCAGACCCCCTCCATGAAGGACGGCCAGGTCGCGGGATCGAGAACCACGTCGCCAAGGCGCGCGGTCACGTCGTCCAGCCTGTGCACGTCGACCAAAGGCTTAAGCTCCGCCTGCTGCAGACTTTCATTGTTTCGCAGGCGAAACAGGAAAAGCCTGGTTGCGCCCGGTACCGTGCATAAAACAACCCGCACCGCCCGTCGTGCAAGTTAAATCAGCGCCACGGTCGAGGCCGGGCACGAAAACCCCAGCGAAACATCATCGAAAATCGGCGAGCGGACGGTCCCGCCGCTACGGCAAACGTTGATCCCAGCGGTGACCGGCCTCGGTCAGTGCCACGCGGCAGAAGCCGGCGGCGATCGCGACGACGTCCTCGACGGCTTGCGGATATTGCCTCGAGACCCAGCGCAGCGCGATCGAGATGACCGCGCCGACCATGCCGACCGAGAGCAGCGCCGCTGCCGCGCTTCCGTCGCCGTGTTTCGGATCGCGCATCGGCGGCACCAGGATGTCGCTGAAGACGCGCCCGGCGTCGAGCTTGACGGCATCGACCGCCGGGCTGATGCCGGAGATTTCCAGCAGGAAGACCCGCGCGGGCTTCGGATGCTGCTTCAGCCGGGTAAAATACAGCGTCAGCGCGGCGCGCAGCCTCGCTTCCGCATCGTCGCCGGCAGCCGCTGCGGCAGCCGCCATCTCCTCGTGCAGATGGCCGACGACATGGTTATAGGCGGCGATCAGCAGGGCTTCGCTGTTGGCGAAGGACTCATAGAAATAGCGCTCGGTGAGCTCGGCGGCCTCACAGATCGCCTTCACCGTCGCGACGCGATAGCCGACCTCGCCATAGACCTCGATTGCCGCGTCGATCAGCTTGAGCCGCCGCTCGCTGCGGCGTTCGTCGGCGTCCATGCCGCCATAGAGGCGGGCTTTCCCGCTGCTTGCCATGAAGCCTATTGACATGAGCCATTGTCAGATGTCAAGTTATCTGACAACAGGCATTGTCAATTCTACCGCGGGAGGGTCGAAGCATGTCCGCTCATTTCGACGTGTTGATCGTTGGTGCCGGACTGTCGGGCATCGGCGCCGGCTATCATCTGCAGACCAACTGTCCCGACCGCAGCTACGCCATTCTCGAAGGTCGCGATTGCATTGGCGGCACCTGGGACCTGTTCCGCTATCCTGGCATCCGCTCCGACTCCGACATGTACACGCTCGGCTATTCGTTCCGGCCGTGGACCGAGCCGAAGGCGATCGCCGACGGCCCGTCGATCCTGAACTATGTGCGCGAGACCGCGCGCGTCTACGGCATCGACAAGAACATCCGCTTCAACCACCGCGTCGTGCGCGCCGACTGGTCGTCGGCCGACTCGCAATGGACGGTGGAGGTCGAACGCGGGCCGGAGAAGGCGATCGAGCATCTCACCTGCAACTTCCTGTTCATGTGCAGCGGCTACTACAAATACGAGCACGGCTACACGCCTGACTTCCCCGGCATCGCCGATTTCGCCGGCCGCGTCGTCCATCCGCAGCAATGGACCGACGACATCGACTATGCCGGCAAGAAGGTGGTGGTGATCGGCAGCGGCGCGACCGCGGTGACGCTGGTGCCGGAAATGGCCAAGACCGCCGCCCATGTCACGATGCTCCAGCGGTCGCCGACCTATGTCGTGGCGCGGCCCGATGAGGACAAGGTCGCCAACTGGTTGCGGGCGCGGCTGTCCGCAAAACTCGCCTACGGCCTCACGCGCTGGAAGAATGTGCTGTTCGGGATGTATTTCTACCGGCTCTGCAAGCGCGATCCGGAGCGCGTGAAGAAGCTGATCCTCGGCGGCGTGCGCCACGCGCTCGGTCCCGATTACGACGTCGCGACGCATTTCACACCGCGCTACAATCCGTGGGACCAGCGGCTCTGCCTGGTGCCGAACGGCGATCTCTTTCAATCCTTGCGCAACGGCGGATCATCCGTCGTCACCGACCAGATCGAAACCTTCACGCGTGGGGGCATCAAGCTCAAGAGCGGCGAGGTGCTCGACGCCGATGTCGTGGTGACCGCGACGGGCCTCGATCTGCAGGTGCTCGGCGGGCTCGAGATCAAGGTCGACGGCACCCCGGTCGATCTGTCGAAGACCATGAACTACAAGGGGCTGATGTATTCCGGCTTGCCGAACCTCGCCGCCGCGTTCGGCTACACCAACGCGTCCTGGACGCTGAAATGCGACCTGACCTGCGAATATGTCTGCCGCATGCTCAATCACATGAAGGCGCACGGCTATGCGCAGGTGACGCCGCGGCGGAACGACCCTGATGTGACCGAGCTGCCCTGGGTGGATTTCTCCTCGGGCTATATCCAGCGCGCCGCGGCCAGGTTCCCCAAGCAGGGCTCGCGCCGGCCGTGGCGGTTGTACCAGAACTATGCGCTCGATATCATGACGCTGCGGTTCGGATCGCTGAAGGATGAGGCGATCGAGTTTCTGCCGGCGCGCCGGGCCGGCGCCACGGATGCTGCCGCGAACCCGGCGCGGCAAGTGGCGTAAGGCACAACGCGGCGAACCAGGCACAACTTCGCGCGCCCGTTGGGGCGCGGGCTGGCGATCATTCGGCACCTCTGCTATGGGAGGGCTGCGCCTGCATGCTTCGCTGCGGGCGGTGCGGTCCCGTAGCTCAGCCGGATAGAGCGACGGTTTCCTAAACCGTAGGTCGGAAGTTCGAGTCTTCCCGGGATCGCCATTTTCCGCCTGCCTGTGTTCAATGCACGCCCCAGGTTGTCGCGCCTTAAGCTGGGCCTTGGTGGGGGCGCGACCGGCGGAGTTGCAAGCGACGGAGCGCAGCACTGGACTGTCGCAGCGTGTGCCGCGATGTCGCGCGCAGTTCCTGAACGGTGGTAACATTGGACGGCACGCTGATGTGTGCGAGTATTCCCGGTCCCGGTGCGACTTTCGCTGGACGCTCCGTTGGCAGCAGTGATAACGGCTGAGAAAGCCATCTCACGACGGATCGCATGCCGAAACCTCCGCCCCCTCCCGCCAATCGCGGGCCCAATCCGTCCCCGGCGCTGCAACGCGCTGTGGCCGCATTGCAGATGGGACAGATCGTCGAAGCCGAGCGGCTGGCGGCAGAGGTCTTGAAGGCAAACCGGAACGATGTCGGCGCGGCCTCGATCCTGGCGCGGGCGCTGATGATGCAGAACCGCAACGAGGAGGCGATCGCGCCGCTCGAGCGCGCGACCCGCCGCGTCGAGGATGCGGGCCTCGAGACCCTGCTCGGCGCGGCGCTCGGCGGCGCCGGTCGCCGCAACGAGGCGATCGATGTGCTGCGGCGAACCACCGCGCGGCGGCCACCATACCTGCCCGCATTTCAGGCGCTGGCCGGGCAATTGCACGCGGACGGCCGTATCGACGAGGCGGTTGCCGTCATTGAGAGCGCAATTGCGCTCGCACCAGGGAGCCTCGAGTTTCAGCTCCTGCTCGCGCAGCTCCTGCCCCAGCGCAATGAGCGCGGCCGTGCGCGCCAGATTCTGGAGAAGCTGCGCGCTGCGGCGCCGGGACATCCCGATGTTCTGGGCGCACTCGCGCGCGTGCTGCTGCTCGATGGCGAATACGCGGCCGCGGCGGATCTCTACCGCCAGGTGCTGGCGCAGCGCCCCGACGATCCCCTGACGCGTACCAGCTTCTCCGCCACTCTTCTCGAAATGGGCGACCGTGCTGCCGGCGAAGCCAATCTGCGTCTGGCGTTGCGCGGCCGGCCGCAAATGATCGGCCGCACGACGGCCGCGCTGGTCATGTCATCGCATGGCCGCTTCTTCTTCCGTCGCAGCGCGTTTGCGGAATTCTTGAGTTAGGCGATCCAGGCTGGATTTGCCGGCCGCGCCACAAACTCGCCGTCGTCCCGGCGGAGGCCGGGACCCATGACCACCGATGCTGCTTGTTGCGCGATGTTGGAACGACGAGTCCCATCAATCATATCTGCTGCGGCGTATGGGTCCCGGCTTTCGCCGGGACGACGCGCGGAGAGGGTCTCGCCCACTCCGTACCCGTCATCGCCCGCGTGCGATCCGCAACGCAATCTCGTGCGTCCAGTCTACGATCGAAACTGGCGGCGATAGAGCCCGGGCTCGCGGGCCATCTTGTTGGACAGTTCCTGCGCGCGCGCTGTTTCATCGGGCGTCATCGCCGCGGTCTGCGCGACCCAGTTTTCACGCTTCACCGGGAAGCATTGCGCAACCGGCGTGCCCCTGGGCAGTACGCCGTTGAAATTGGTATCGTGCCAGTGTGCCGGGAAATGAACCCAGCTGTCGTGGAACAGATCGCAATCGACCATGCCGGTCAGCGTGGTGAACGGCAGGTCGAACCGGTTGACCGGATGTGTGAAGAACAGCGAGTAGCCCGCCGGCGCCTCGATGGTCCACAGATTGACGAACTTGATGAGAAGGCGGTCCGGCGTGAACAGCGGCGAGCCGACCACCTGGCTTTCGTCGTGGAATCCGATCGGCGAGCGCGGGAATTCGAGCGCCCCGCCGGCGGGAAGGTCGTTGTCCCAGGTCATTGCGCCATTCTCGACCTTCAGATCGCAGACCAGCGGCAACAGGAAACCTGACGTCATCGCATCGACGAATGGCGGGCAGCGCTTGACGGTATCCTCTTCGCGATTGCTCATCGCATTGAAGGCCTGCGTCGGCATCGCCTTGAGCCACCCGGGAAGACCCAATGATGCAGGCACCGGTGGCGGAATCTTGCCCTCGAGCTCCGCCGGGCAGCGGAATTTGATGGTTATCGCTTCGTTGTTATTGGACACGGTTCTGGTCCTTGGTTCGTTCGATATCGGCAGCGCCAATGCGCCAGTCGGTGCTGATCTAGCACGCGATGACGGGGCGGAGAAAGCAATCGCGCCTGTCGCCCGGCGAGCTCCGGCATGGAGCCATAAGTTGTTGTTATCGTGACGGATAAGGCTAGTCCTCGATTCCCGGTGCGGCGCGCATGTCGATGCCGCTTTTCCGCGACGTTCCGTTCGCCAATATGCAAGACTTTGCCGATAGGCATTGGCTTTCGATGTCTGTCGGGCGCATCATGGCTGGTGTCGCTGACGCCAGGATTTGCAGCAGGTAACCGGAGGGACCAATGGCCGAATCGAAGGTTGAGACCGCCAACACTGCAGGCG
The DNA here is from genome assembly GCF_053474805.1 of Bradyrhizobium sp. WCU1. Lineage (NCBI taxonomy): Bacteria > Pseudomonadati > Pseudomonadota > Alphaproteobacteria > Hyphomicrobiales > Nitrobacteraceae > Bradyrhizobium > Bradyrhizobium sp. WCU1. The sequence goes on along the minus strand of NZ_CM130280.1, from coordinate 2,924,865 downwards.
CCGCGCCACCCTCCGGCGACGGCGGCGGCGTGAGCGAACTTGCGATCGCAACCGTCCGCACCGTGCCGATCGAGCAGGCGCAGTCCCGCACCGAGCACGATCTGCTCGGCGAGGACGATGTGCCGGCCAATGCGCTGTGGGGTATCCACACCAAGCGCGCGGTGATGAACTTTCCGATCACCGGCGTGCCGGTCGGCCATTTTCCGGAGTTCGTCCGCGCGCTGGCGCTGGTGAAGCAGGCCGCCGCCCGCGCCAACAAGCGCCTCGGTTATCTCGCGGCCGAAAAGGCCGATGCCATCGACAAGGCCTGCACCAAGGTCGCGACCGACAAGGTCTACGCCGAGTCTTTTGTCGTCGACGCGATCCAGGGCGGAGCCGGCACCTCGACCAACATGAACGCCAACGAGGTGATCGCCAACGTCGCGCTCAAGCTGATGGGCAAGAAGCCCGGCGATTATCACACGCTGCACCCGAACGACGACGTCAACATGGCGCAGTCGACCAACGATGCCTATCCGACTGCGCTGCGGCTTGCGGTGATCTTCGCCACCCAGCCGCTGGTGCGCGCGCTGGACGATCTCGCCTATTCCTTCAAGGGCAAGGCGGTGGAATTCGCCGACGTCCTCAAGATGGGCCGCACCCAGCTTCAGGATGCGGTGCCGATGACGCTCGGTCAGGAGTTCGACGCCTTCCACGCCACGGTGAAGGAGGACGTCGCACGGCTGAACGAGATCTCCAGCCTGTTCCGCGAGGTCAATCTCGGTGCCACCGCGATCGGTACCGGTATCAATGCCGATCCGCGCTATGCGGCGCTTGCGGTCGAGGAGCTGTCGCGGTTGTCGGGCCAGCCGATGGTGCTGGCCTCGAACCTGATCGAGGCGACCTCGGACCTCGGCGCCTTCGTGCTGTTCTCCGGCGTGCTGAAGCGCGTCGCGGTCAAGGTGTCGAAGATCTGCAACGACCTGCGCCTGCTGTCGTCGGGGCCGCGTACCGGCATCGGCGAGATCCGGCTGCCTGCGGTGCAGGCCGGCTCGTCGATCATGCCCGGCAAGGTCAACCCGGTGATCCCGGAGGTGGTCAACCAGGTCGCCTTCCTCGTCATCGGGCACGATCTCACGGTGACGATGTGTGCCGAGGGCGGCCAGCTCCAGCTCAATGCGTTCGAGCCGACCATCGGCTACTGCGTGCTGAGCTCGCTGCGTATGCTGACGGCGGCGATCGACACCCTGACCAAGCGCTGCGTCGACGGCATCGAGGCCGACCGCGAGCGTTGCCGCAGCCTGGTTCAAGGCTCGATCGGCCTGATCACGGCGCTGGCGCCGGCGCTCGGCTACGAGGCGAGCTCGCGTGTGGCGCGCCGCGCGCTGAAGGAGAACCGCTCGGTCGCCGACATCGTGCTGGAGGAGAAGCTGCTGACCGAGGATCAGCTCAACCAGCTGCTCGAGCTCGAGGCGATGACGCGTCCGGCACGCCGCCAGCCCGTGCCCAAGTTGAAGGATAGTTGAGAGCAGGCGTTACGGAGCGCGAGGCAGGACACAGCATCCGTCGTTCGTCGTGCTCGGGCTTGTCGCGGCGTACCCCTTCAATGCCGCCCGCGCAAGAGACGCGGCTGGCCGGGCCAAGCCCGGTCATGACGGCGGGAGTGTCGAACGGCGACAGCTACAGTGTCTTGATGAACTCGATCAGGGCGCGGCGCTGGTCTTCCTTCAGCCCCGGCCCGATCACGCCGGTGCCCTTCTCGTCGGAGAATTCGTGCCCGGAATTGCTGTTGCCGCGCTTGGCGGTATTGAGCATGAAGCCGTCCTTGATCTTGTCCTTCCAGACATAGCCGAGATCCTTGGGCTCATATTCCCGGCTGCCGAGATAGAAGGTCGGCGGACGCTCCCTCACCGGTGACAGCAGCGCATAGATGGTCGGGACCGACCCGTTGTGCAGATAGGGCGGGGTTGCCCAGATGCCGTTGAGCGGCCGGACCTTGTAGGCGAGCGGCGCCTGGATCTCGTTCGGCCGGTAGCCGTTGATGCGCTTGCGATCCTCGGGCGGGGTCTTGTTCTGGTCGTACCAGTAGTCGACGGTCTTCTCGACGAGTTCGCCGAGCGCCGGCCCGAAGCTGCCGTCCTTGATGTTCAGATTGGCCGGCGTCTCGACGGTGCGGGTCTGCAGGCCTTCGGCCTGCGCGCTGTCGGTGCCGATATGGCTGATCGGAATCATCTCGACGTCGAGCAGCGGTTGACCGGCGTCGTTCTTGATCCAGCGCTTCTTGTCCTTGAACAGCGAAAAGGCCTCGCTCTCGGGCAGCGCCTTGCTGTTGATCGCCGGGCCATGGCAGTCCTGGCAGTGCGTCTTGTAGAGCTCGCCACCCTTCCTCGCGAGATCCATGTTGATCTGCCCCAGGATGTTCTCCGGCCATTTCGGCGATGCCAAGCCGCCAAAGCCCTTATCCTCGCTGGGCGGCTCGCCGGCGATCATCCGTTCCATCTCGTGCAGCGTGTCGATCCGCGCGCTCGATTTGAACAGGCCCTTGGATGCATCGAGCAGATTGAGTTCGGCGCTGACGCCGAGCGCCTCGCCGGCATTGCGCACCATCGGCTGCATGATCGAGCCGTCATACTGCACCCAGCTGAACCATGGCGCATTCCAGATCCGCGGGAAATGCACCGGCGCCGAATGCGAGGCGTAGTTGTTCGGATTGTTCAGGTCGATCGCAAACACCTGGTTGCCGATCCGGTTCAGTGCGTCGAGCCGCGCATAGCCTTCCTCGACGCTGTTGGCGGCGACCTTGCTCTCAAGCGCATTGATCTTGGCATATTGCTGCAGCACGAGATCGAGCTGGCCGCGCAGCGCCATGCGTTCCTCGACGCTGGCCTCCTTGCCGAGGATCTCGTCGGCAAAGCGCGCGAAGCGGCCGGGCCAGAACCTGGTCAGCAGCAGCGAGACGCCGACGCTCTTCTGGAATTCGAACAGATTGGTGTTGGCCGGTCCGCCGTCGATCACAATCTCGGTGCCGCGATAGCTGAGGCTTCCGGTGTGGCAGGCGGAGCAGGTCAGCCCGACGCCGTTCATGTCGGCCTTGCTGTGCGGGTTGCGCCACGGCGCGCCGTTGGCATCCACCATCGGGCCGCTCGGCGCAAACCCGATCGGCAGCGCATCCGGCTTGCCCGGGATCACGGTGTCGGGAATGAAACCGAAGCGGCCGAGATAATCGGTCTCGCTGAGCTTCGGCGCTGCCGTGAACAACGGCCAGAGCGTCGGCTGCTCCAGCGCCATGAACCATTCATTCGGAATGAGGAACGTCCGCGTGCCCTGGTCGGCGTGATAGAACCAGCGCAGCCGCTCGGCGCTGACATTCTGATCCAGCCACACGGTCTTCGCAGGCGGCTGGTAGTCGACGGCCTTGACGCGGAAGCCGCTCGCCACCGTCTCGATATCGTCCTTGAAATAGAGGACGCCGGCGACAATCAGCAGTCCGATGAAAAAGATCGTCTTGCGAGGCATGCCCGTCCCCCAATTCGCGGTATCAGCGCGTCATATTGCTGAGATATTAAAAGTCGCCGAAACAGATTCGCGTTAAACGTGTGTTGCACTGTGCACTATCCTATCGCGGCGCCGCTCGGTCTACCAACGGAAATGTTGCAAGGGAAATGTCGCAAAGGAAATTTTGGTTGGCTGTGAGCCAGTTCACTTGCGGCGTGCTCTCCTCGGCGGCATTTGCGCGCATCGACGGCTGCGGCTAGAAATGCCGGGGCAACAATTCTCCGGGATGGCGTCTTGAACGCGTCTGGCGCACAACCGCTCACGATCACGGTCTCGGACGTCAGTACGGTGTCCGCGCTGCTGCTGCGCCCGGAAGCGGCACGTGCGGCCTATGTGTTCGCCCATGGCGCCGGTGCCGGCATGGCGCACCCGTCGATGGCCGCGCTGGCCGAAGGCCTGGCAGAGCGCGGCATCGCGACGTTGCGTTATCAGTTTCCCTACATGGAGAAGGGCGGCAAGCGGCCCGATCCGCCCGCCGTCGCGCAGGCCACGGTGCGCGCCGCAGTGGCCGAGATGACGCGCCATTGCGGCGAACTGCCGCTGTTCGCCGGCGGCAAGTCGTTTGGCGGCCGGATGACCTCGCAGGCACAGGCCAAGGCGCCGCTCGAAAGCGTACGCGGGCTGGTGTTTCTCGGCTTTCCGCTGCACCCCGCCGGCAAGCCGTCGAGCGAGCGGGCCGCGCACCTCGCCGAGGTCAAGATTCCGATGCTGTTTCTGCAGGGCACGCGCGACGCGCTGGCCGAGCTCGAGCTGCTCGAGCCTGTCGTGAAGGGGTTGGGCAGCCGGGCGAAGCTGCACCTGGCGCAGGAGGCCGACCATTCCTTCCATGTCCTGAAGCGCTCCGGCCGCGATGATCGCGAGGTGATGGCCGAAGTGCTCGATGCGTTCGCAGCGTGGGTGGCGAAGCACTCGTAACGAGGTCGGCGTTCCGCATGTGACACTGTCCCGGATTGCGCTGCGCTCCATCCGGGCTACAGCGTCAACTGCGAGACGCTGCCGCCGTCAGCCTAACGCCGCACCGCCATAGATGCGGTCGCGCAGGCGGCGCATGCCGGACAGCCAGCGCTCGCGATTGGTGGCCTTGCGCTGCATGTATTCCTGCACCTGCGGATGCGAGAGGATCAGGAAGCGCTCTTCCGCCATCGCCTCGATCACCATCCGCGCCACTTCGCCCGGCTGCAGCACGCCGTCGACGCGCGCCGCGCTCGGGCCGGGCGTGGTCATTCCGGTCTGGACCGATTGCGGGCAGAGCACGGAGACGCGGATGCCGCGATCACCATACTGGATCGCCAGATGCTCTGCGAGCGCGACCGCGGCATTCTTGGTCACGCCGTAGGGCATCGAGTTCAGCGACGCCAGGAGCCCCGCGGCGGATGCGGTGTTGAGCAGATAGCCGGAACCGCGTGCCAGCATGCCGGGCACCAGCGCGCGCGCGGCGAAGACGTGGCTCATCACATGCACCCGCCAACTCACATCCCAGTCGGCATCGGATGCGGTTTCCTGTCCCTTGCGCGACAGCCCGGCATTGGAGAAGAACACGTCGACCGGGCCATATTTGTCCTCGGCAGCGGCGATCAGCGCCTTGATGTCTTCCTCGAGCCCGACATCGGCGGTGACGGCGAGCCCGTCGATATCGCCGGCGACGCTGGCGAGCCGGTCGCGCGAGGTCTTGAGATCGGCGACCACGACGCCGCGCGCGCCAGCCTCCGCATAGGCCCGCGCCACTGCCTCGCCGATCCCGCTCGCGCCGCCGGTGACGACACAGACCTTGTCCTTGACGTGCATGGTTCGATGCCCCTGCTTGTTATCGTGAGATCCGGATTGTCAGCCCTGATACAGGCCCTTGTCACGCGCCTTCTGGATCGCGAGGGCGGCCATCAGGTCGAGCATCGGGGTCGGAATATCTGCTGCGCGGGCAAAGGCCGCGGGCGCGCGCACCAGCACGTCGATCTCCATGGCGCGGCCGAGCTCGTAGTCCTGCAGGATCGACGGCTTGTGGTCGGGCGCGGGTCCCGAACGGGTGACGCGCTTGACCCCGGGGATATAGCGCGTCGCCACCGCATTGGCCTCGTCGAGCAGCCGTGGGATCACCTCCTGCATGTCGGGATCGTCGCGGACGCCGCGCGCGGTCAGCCCGGTCAGCAGACAGAGCACCGACATCGACATGTTGGTGAGCAGTTTCGACCAGATCGTCTCGCGAATCTCCGTGACGTCAGGCGATTCGATCGCAGCCTCATTAAGCGCCGCGCGCAGCCGGGTGATGCGCTCGCTCCGGAGATCGTCGCATTCGCCGATCAGGAGGCGGTTGCGATCCGGCGACAGATTCGCCACCAATCCGGGCGCGATCACCTCGTTGGAGGAGAAGATCACGCCGCCGATGATGCCCTCTTGCGGGACGGCATTGCGCAGACGCCCGCCGGGATCGAGGAAGCCGAGATCGGGAATCGCGGGATGCTGCGGCGGCAGACCGAGACCGTACCACCAGGGAATGCCGTTCTGCGCGAACACGATTGCGGTGTCCCGCTCAAGCAGCGGCAACAGTCCGGTTGCGAGCGCACTGACGCCGGTGGCCTTCAGCGTGCTGATGACGACGTCCTGCGGCCCCAACTCGGCAGGATCGGCCGACGCCCTTACCCGTGCGGTGACGCTGCTGTCGCCGACCTTCAGCGTCAATCCGTTGGCCCTGACCGCATCGAGATGCGGGTCGCGCATCACGCAGGACACCTCGTGGCCGGCACGGGCCAGCCGGACCGCGAAATGGCTGCCGACGGCGCCCGCGCCGAAAATACAAATACGCATGAGTGGAACTGGTCCTTGCAACGTGCCGCGTCAGTTTCCACAAGCGCAGGGCATCGCGCAACCCGTCATGCGCATGGCGCGGTCGCGCCCGCCCGAAAGTGATGGATCAAGGCCTTTGCTCTCGCCATAGTGCGGGTAACAGCAATGCCGAACGAGGGAGAAACGTCATGTCGGCCAGCCCAGTCCTGTGGAGCCTCGATGCGCGCGGGGTCGCGACCGTCACGCTGAACAGGCCCGAGGTCAACAACGCCTATGACGGCGCGCTGATCGCCGGCGTGCTGGCCGCGATCGACGAACTCTCGACCAAGCCGGTCCGCGTCGTCGTGCTCAAGGGCAACGGCAAGCATTTCCAGGCCGGCGCCGACCTGAAATGGATCAACGGCGTGCGGCCGAAATCACCTGACGAGAACGAGGCGGCGTCGCGCGCCACCTTCGAGGCGGTGCAGCGGCTCAACACGCTGCCGGTGCCTACCGTGGCGCTGGTGCAGGGCGGTTGCTTCGGCGGCGGCACCGGCGTGATCTCGGCCTGCGATATCGTGATCGCGGCCGACAACGCGCTGTTCTCGATCACCGAAGTGCGCTGGGGCCTGACGGCGGCGATCATCATCCCGCAACTCTGCGACGCCATCGGCGTCCGCCAGGTGCGGCGCTACGCACTGACCGGCGAACGGTTCGGCGCCGAGGACGCGCGCCGTATCGGTCTCGTCCATGAGGTGGTGCCCTTGGCCGATCTCGACAGCGCCGGCGCCAAGGTCGTGGAGCAATTGCTCGGCAATGCCCCGGATGCGCTGGCCGAGACCAAAAAGCTGGCGATGGAAAGCTCGTTCGGCGGCATGGCCGTCGACGATGCGGCCTACAAGCGTCTGGTCCATCTGCATTCGGCCAAGCGGCAGACCGCCGAGGCCGCCGAGGGACTTGCGTCCTTTGCCGAGAAGCGCGCGGGCCGCTGGAGCGGGGCGGCGTAAGCCAGCTCAGCAGCCGTTGCAGATGCCGCGGATGCTGCGATAGACCTCCGCGTCGTCGCGGCGCATCTGCTCCAGCGATTCAAACGTCTTCGATTCGTTCGATCGCGCCGCCGGCTCGGACCTGGATTCGGGCTTGCGCTTGGCCGCGAGCTCCTGCTCCTGCCGATGGTAGCAGGCCTCGCGCTCTGCCTTGGGCTCGATGAAGCGGCAGGTCTCGATCGCCGCCGCTGGTGTCGCGACGAAGATCAGGCCGAGCGAGGCTGATATCAGGAGTTTCAAGCGGGCGATCCTTTCGCGTCCTTGTCTCAGGTCGGCGGGCGGCGGGGCAAGGCCGCCATCGCATCACAGCGATCGCGACAGCGACTTCTTCAATGTCTTCAACAGCGCCTGCACCGCGGCGGCGTCGATGCGGCGTTCGGGAACGGCGGCCTTCACCCACAGTTCGGGAATCGGAAACTCGGTGAGGATCGGCTGCAGCGTGCCCGCGCGCAGCGCGTCAGCGACCAGATAGTGCGACAGCAGCGCGATGCCGTTGCCGGCGATCGCGCTTTGCGTCAGCACGCGGCCCTCGTTCGACGAGAGAATCGGGCGCACCTGGATGTTGATGCGGCCGCGCGGCCCCTCGAACGGCCATTCCGGACCGGTCGGCAGGAAGCTGAGGCAGCGGTGATCGACCAGATCGCGCGGATGCTTGGGCGTGCCGTGCTTCCTGAGATAGGACGGCGAGGCGCACAATAGCCGCGGCAGCCGGCACAGCGGCTCGTCGACCACGCCGCCGAAGGAATGCGGAAAGGCGCCGATCGCGATGTCGAAACCTTCGGTCACCGGATCGACCGGGCGATCGATCATTACGATCTCGAGCTTTACGCTGCGGTTTTGCCGCTGGAAGATCGTGAAGGCATCGGCGAGGCGTGCCACCGTCAGCGAGGTCGGCGCCTTGACGCGCAAATGATCGGAGAGGTCGCGCTGCTTCTCGCCCATCCGCGACAGGAGATCGCCGACATCGGCGACGACGCCGCGGGCGCGGTGCACATATTGTTGCCCGGCCTCGGTCAACCGCAACTGTCGCGTCGAGCGATGGAACAGCGCAGTGCCGATCCGCTCCTCGAGCTGGGTGACGCGCTTGGCGACAACCGATGTTGCAACGTTGAGCTTGCGCGCGGCGGCGGAGAAGCCGCCGGCATCGGCAGTGGCGAGGAAGGCTTCGAGGTTCACAAGCGTATCCATCTGCCCTCCCCAATACTTCTCCGCTTTTCTCGATTCGCGAAAGCTGATTACATAATTTGGTGGATTGTACTGCAATCTGCATCAATTCATAGTCGGCCCAATCAACCCTGTTCAGGGCGGAAATGATGCGAGCGAGCACGATCGAAGAACCTGCGCGGCAGGTCCCCCTCTATGGCGAATATGACGTGGTGGTGCTTGGCGGCGGCCCGGCCGGCATTGCAGCTGCGGTCGGCGCGGCGCGCGCCGGGCGGCGGACGCTGTTGATCGAGCGCTACGGATTTCTCGGCGGCATGGGCACCGCGGCCGGCGTGACCAATTTCTGCGGCCTGCACGCCAATATTTTCGGCGGGATGCATCGGGTGGTGCAGGGCGTCGCCTCCGACCTCTTGGCGCGGATCGACCGGCTCGGCGGGTTGAATGCGCCGCATCTGATCCTCGGCAAGATTTTTGCGCAGGCCTACGACACCGCGGCGTACAAGATCGCGGCCGACGATCTTCTGGCGCATCACAAGGTCGATATCCTGTTCCACGCGCTCGGCGCCGGCGTCGTGATGGATGGCACCCATATCCGCGCGCTGATGGTGGAAACCAAGGCCGGCCGTCAGGCGGTGCGCGCCGGCATCTTCATCGACTGCTCCGGCGACGGCGACCTCGCAGTGTGGGCCGGTGCACCCTATGAAGTCGGAGACAATGCCGGCGGGATGCTCTATCCCTCGATGATGTTCCGCCTCAACGGCATCGATCCGGCGAAGGCCGGCGATGCCTGGCGGACGATTCCGGAGCGGATGGCGCAGGCCGAGGCCGCCGGCACCCACACCTTCCCGCGCAAATCCGCGATCGTGCGGCCGCAGAAATCGCAGATCGAATGGCGGGTGAATTTCACCCAGGTGACGCGCAGCGATGGCGGCGCCATTTCCGGTATTGATCCCGACGAGATGACGCGCGGCGAGATCGAGGGCCGCCGCCAGGCGGTCGAAGCGTTCAAGTTCCTGCGCACCGTGCCCGGCTTCGAAAATTCCTACATCGTCGATCTGCCGCCGCAGCTCGGCATCCGCGAGACGCGGCGCGTAATCGGCGGCTACATGCTGTCCGGCGAGGACGTGCTGGGCTGCGCCTCGTTCGAGGACTCGATCGGCGTCAATGGCTGGCCGATGGAAAAGCACGTGCCCGGCGATGTGACCTTCGAGTTTCCGCCGATCCCTGAGAGCCGCGGCTATAACGAATTGCCGTACCGCATGCTGATACCTGACGGCGTCGACAATCTCCTGGTCGCCGGCCGTTGCGCGTCGATGACCCATGAAGGGCAATCGGCGGCGCGCGTCTCCGGTGCCTGTTTCGTGATGGGCGAGGCGGCGGGAACCGCGGCCGCGCTGGCACTCTCGGGCAATACGATTCCGCGCGACATTTCCGTCGAAAAGTTGCAACAACAGCTCACGCAGCAGGGCGCGTTCATCGGCCGCGATCGGCCCGTGCCCGAAGGAATCTAGGGCGTTTTCAGGCGAAGTGGATCCCGGTTCGCGTGAAGAAAACGCGTCAAAACAGGAATCGAGAGCCCCGTTCCGATTTGATCGGAACGGGCTCTAGGCGGAGGATGAAATGAAGGGTTGGGCGCGGCTCGCACTCGCGGGCCTGCTGATGTGGGCCGCGAGCGGTATCGCGCGGGCCGACGATCTGCTGAAGGCGAAGATCGGCGTGCTGCGGCTGTCGTCCTCGGCGCCGGTGTTCATCGCGCAGGACAAGGGCTATTTCCGTGACGCCGGGCTCGATGTCGAGCTGAAGTTCTTCGACGCCGCGCAACCGATCGCGGTCGCGACCACGTCGGGCGATGTCGATTTCGGCATCACTGCCTTCACCGCCGGACTCTACAATCTTGCCGGAAAGGGCACGCTGAAGGTGATCGGCGGCATGAGCCGCGAGAAGGCCGGCTATCCCCTGATCGGGTATTTCGCCAGCAACAACGCCTATGCGGCCGGCCTGAAGACCCCGAAGGATCTCGCCGGCAAGCGCGTCGCGGTGACCCAGGTCGGCTCCAGTTTCCACTATTCGCTCGGCCTGCTCGCCGACAAATACGGCTTCAAGCTGTCCGACGTGAAGATCGTGCCGCTGCAATCGCTGTCGAACGCGGCCGCGGCGCTGAAGGGCGAGACCGTCGACGCCGCGCTGCTGCCGATCTCGACGGCGCGGACGCTGATGGATTCCAACGGCGCGAAATTCCTCGGCTGGGTCGGCGACGAGACGCCGTGGCAGCTGGGCGCCATCTTCGCGTCGCCGAAGACGCTGACCCATGCGCAACTGGTGACGAGGCTGCTCACCGCGCTGACCCGCGCCGACCGCGAATATCACGATGTGGTTCTGGCCGCGATCAAGGACGGCGTGGTTCCGATCAACGAGAAGACAAGACCGCTGCTCGAGATCATCGCCAAATACACCAACCTGCCGGTCGAGCAGGTGGTCGGCAACTGCGCCTATGTCGATCCCGACGGCAAGCTCGACGTGAAGAACGTCGACAACCAGATCAAATGGCTGCAGGAGCAGGGTTTCGCCGACAAGGGTTTTGATGCGAATGCGATCATCGCCAAGGACTATGTGAAGGCGGATTGATGATGAGCCGTATGCGCAATTCTCGACCCGCCATCCTGAGGAGCCGCGAAGCGGCGTCTCGAAGGATCGACGGCCCGAATGCAGCAGCTCGGCCGTCGACCCTTCGAGACGCGCGCAAATGCGCGCTCCTCGGGGTGACGGGTCGGGTCGTGGGGCACTGAATGGACCTGATCGCCGACCATATCAGCCATCGTTTCGGCGCGCTCGACGTGCTCAGCGACGTCTCCTTCACGGTCCGCGCCGGCGAGGTCGTTGCGATCGTCGGTCCGTCCGGCTGCGGCAAGAGCACGCTGCTCTCGATCCTCGGCGGCCTGCTGCGGCCGAGTAAGGGCGCCGCCGAGTTGCGCGGCGCGCCTCCGGCAGGAAGCCTCAATCCGCTGACCTTCGTATTCCAGGACTTTGCCCTGCTGCCGTGGAATACGGTCGAGGAGAACGTCGCATTCCCGCTGCTGCACACGGGCCTGAGCGCCGGCGAGCGCCGCACCGTGATCGACGACGCGCTGCGCCGCACGGGCTTAACGGATTTCCGCGCGACCTATCCGAAGCAGCTCTCCGGCGGCATGCGCCAGCGCGTCGGCATTGCGCGGGCGCTGGCGGTGCGTCCCGCGATCCTGCTGATGGACGAGCCGCTGTCGGCGCTGGACTCGCAGACCCGCGAGCTCCTGATGGAGGATTTCGTGCGTCTGCTCGCCGACGGCACCATGGGCGCGGTCTATGTCACGCATAATCTCGAGGAAGCGGTGCGGCTCGCCGACCGCGTCGTCGTGCTGTCGCGGCGTCCCGGCCGCATCCGGGAGATCGTGACCATTCCGATGACGCGCGCCGAGCGCGGCACGGCGGATGCGCGCGGGCAGATGGCCGCATTGCAGGGCGAATTGTGGTCTTTGATCCGCAAGGAGGCGATCGATGCCGAGCGCGAGGTCCAGCATGCTTGACCGCGCGCCGCCGGACACGAAGGACCAATTGGGCGAAGCGACGCGGCCGGTCGCGTTTCGCGGCGCCGGCTTCACGCCGGGCGGCAGCCGCTATGCGGGTTGGCTCGCGCTCGCACTCGTCATCGCGATCTGGCAGCTCGCCGGCAGTGCCGGATGGGTCAATCCGCTGTTCCTGCCGGCGCCGTCGGCGATCGCGGTCGCGATCTATAAGCTCGCGACGTCGGGCGCGCTGTGGCAGCACCTCTCCTGGTCGATCATGCGGATCGGCACCGGCTGGATGATCGGCACGGCAGCGGGCGTCATTGTCGGCTTTGCGATCGGGCTGTCGACCATGGCGCGCGGTGTCGGCATCACCTTCATCTCGGCGCTGTTTCCGATCCCGAAGATCGCGCTGCTGCCGCTCTTGATCCTGTGGCTCGGGATCGGCGAGGAGCCGAAGATCGCGACCATTGCGCTCGGGGTGTTCTTCTCGACCGCGATCTCGGTTTATAGCGGCGTCGATGCGGTGCCGCGCAACCTGATCCGGATGGCACAGAGCTTCAACGTGCCGTTCCACGCCATCGTGCGCCGCGTGATCTGGCCGGGCGCGCTGCCCTCGATCCTCGCCGGCTTCCGCATCACCGCATCCGTTGCGTTGCTGCTGGTGGTCAGCGCCGAGATGATCGGCGCGCAATACGGCATCGGCGCCTTCGTGCTGCAGGCCGGCAATCTGATGCAGACCGACCAACTGCTGGCCGGCGTCGTGATCCTGTCGCTGTTCGGCCTCGCGGTCGGGAAGCTGATCAATCTGCTGGAGACGCGGCTGCTGCACTGGCGGTGAGGGGCGCGAGGGCGGCAAACTCAAATGTCGTCCCTGCGAAAGCAGGGACCCATAACCACAGGAGGTCGTCGTTAGGAAAGGCTGGGGCCCCAGCACCTCCAACAACACGACCCTGTGGTTATGGGTCCCGGGTCGCGCTTCGCTTGCCCGGGACGACGGTGGTTCCGGGACGACGACGACTACACGTTTCTGGCTACGCGTTGCCCCGATCCTCGCGGAACAGGTCGAGCTTCTGCTGCACCGGGCGGTCGGAGAACGAGAACAGCACCGAGTCGGTATCGGCCTCGTGGGTGACCCAGTGCCAGCTCGGCACCACGAACAAATCGCGCGGGCCCCATTCGAAGGTCTGATCGCCGACCCGGGTGCGGCCCTTGCCTTCGATCGCGGCGAACACCGTGGCGTCGGTCGACCGATAGCGCGCGGTCTTGAAGCCCTTCGGCAGCAGCTGGATGAAGGTGCCGATGGTCGGCATCGCGAAATCGCCGGTCTCGGGGTTGGAGAATTTCAGCTTGAGGCCGTGGCAGGCGTCCCACTCGTCGCTGGTTCTGGCCTTCTCCAGCGCCTCGCGGGTGTATTCATAGGGGTAGTTGAAGATCGGTGAGGTCTTCGATGTCCGCTTCTGATCGATCGGCAGGAGATTGTGACCGTAGCGCGCGAAGCTGGCGCCGGCCGGCTTGGAGATCGACTGCTGGTCTTCCTTGGCGCCTTCGGCAAACGAGCAGTCGAAGAACTGCACCATCGGGATGTCGAGCCCGTCGAGCCAGAACATCGGCTCATTGGTTTCGTTGGAATGGTCGTGCCAGGTCATCGACGGCGTGATGACGAAATCGCCCGGCGACATCGCGGTGCGCTCGCCGTCGACCGCGGTGAACGCGCCCTGGCCCTCGAGCACGAAGCGCAGCGCCGATTGCGCATGGCGATGGGCGGGGGCGATATCGCCCGGCACCACCATCTGCACGCCGGCGAAAAGTGAGGTCGTGATCTTGGACTGGCCGCGCAGCCCGGGATTTTCCAGCACCAGCACGCGGCGCTCGGCTTCCTTGGCCGTGATCAGTCTGCCGGCCTCGTTCATGTAATCGCGGATCTGGTCGAACTTCCACAAGTGAGGCCGGCAGGCGCTCTTCGGCTCCGGCGTGATCAGATCGTTCATCACGTTCCACAACGCCGAGAGGTTTTGGCCGTCGATCTTCTTGTAGAACGCTTCGCGCTCCGGGGTCTTCTGCACGGCTTCCATGGCAAGCCTCCCATCGTTCTTGTCGGTGCAATTTAATTGACAGTATACTCACAATATGGCTAGCGTCAATCTAACGAAATGCAAGGGAGGTTCCGATGAAGCTGCATGGCTATTTCCGGAGCAGCGCGTCCTACCGGGTCCGGATCGCCCTCAACATGAAGGGGCTGACGCCGGAGCACCTGCCGCATCATCTGCGCAAGGGCGAGCAGTGCGCGCCGGCCTATCTCGCCATCAATCCGCAGGGGCTGGTGCCGACATTGGAGAGCGACGCCGGCGCGATCCTCACCCAGTCGCTCGCGATCATCGAATGGCTCGATGAGACCAACCCCAATCCGCCGCTGCTGCCGAAGGATCCGCTGCGGCGCGCCAAGGTGCGGGCGTTCGCGCAGGCGATCGCCTGTGACACCCACCCGGTGCAGAATCTGAAGGTGCTGGCGCGGCTGCGCAAGCTCGGCCTGCCCGAAGAGCAGGTGACCGAATGGGCGGCCTGGGCCAATCGCGAAGGACTTGCGGCCTGCGAGACCCTGATCGCTGACGAGGCCGGGCCGTTCTGCTTCGGCGATACGCCGACGCTTGCCGATCTCTGCCTGGTGCCGCAGCTCGCCAATGCGCGGCGCTTCGGCGTCGACGTCTCGGCCTATCCGCGCCTGCTCAAGGCCGAGGCCGCGACAAAGCAAGTCGAGGCGTTCGCCGACGCCGCCCCGGACAGGCAGCCCGATGCCGAGTAGCAAGCCGACGCCCGTCACCATGGACGCGGTCTACACCGCGCCCGGCTATCTGTTCCGGCGCATGCAGCAGATCGCGGTCGCGCTCTTCATCGAGGAGTGCAGGGCGTTCGACCTGACGCCGGTGCAATATGCCGCGCTGGTCACGATCTCGACCCATCCCGGCATCGACGCCACCAGGCTCTCCGCCGTGATCGCGTTCGACCGCTCCACGCTCGGCAATGTGATCGAGCGGCTGCAGGCCAAGGAATACATCGTTCGCAAGCCGGCGGCGGAGGACAAGCGCGTCAAGCTGCTCTATCTCACCAAGGCCGGCGCGGGCGTGCTCAACGACATCATGCCCTCGGTCGACAAGGCGCAGGCACGGATGCTCGAGCCGCTGAAGCCGGCCGACCGCAAAACGCTGCTCTCGCTCTTGACCCAGCTTGTCGATCTCAACAACGAGGCGTCGCGGGTGCCGTTGCGCGCCGAGGACGCGCTCGAACATCTGGGGAGGTCGGGCTGATGGCGGAGACGCGACCTGTCCTGATCGCGGGCGGCGGCATCGGCGGCCTTGCCGTGGCGCTCGGCCTCGCGCAGAAGGGCATCCGCTCGATCCTGCTGGAGAAGGCGGCCGCGCTCGGCGAGATCGGCGCCGGCATCCAGCTCGGGCCGAATGCGTTCCACGCCTTCGACTATCTCGGCGTCGGCGAGGCCGCGCGCAACATGGCCGTCTATATCGACCAGCTCCGGCTGATGGATGCGCTGACCGCCGATGAGATCACCCACATCGATCTCGGCGAGACGTTTCGCGCGCGGTTCGGCAACCCCTATGCCGTGGTGCATCGCGGCGACCTGCATGGCGTGTTCCTGCGCGCTTGCGAGAGGCACGAACTGATCGAGCTGCGCGTCTCCAGCGAGGTGACAGGCTACGAGCAGGACGGATCGTCCGTGACCGCAAAGCTCGCCAATGGCGCGCGCGTCACCGGACGCCTGCTGATCGGCGCCGACGGGTTGTGGTCCAACATCCGCAAGCAGGTCACGGCGGACGGCCCGCCGCGCGTCTCCGGCCATACCACCTATCGCTCGGTGATCCCGACAGAGCAGATGCCCGAGGATCTGCGCTGGAACGCGGCGACGCTGTGGGCCGGCCCGAAATGCCATATCGTGCATTACCCGCTGTCGGGCTGGAAGGTGTTCAACCTCGTCGTCACCTATCACAACGACGCGCCGGAGCCGGTCGCCGGCAAGCCGGTGTCCGAGCAAGAGGTGATGAAGGGCTTCACCCACGTCCACGAACGCGCGCAGAATATCATCCGCCACGGCACCAACTGGAAGCTCTGGGTGCTCTGCGACCGCGATCCCACCGAGCGCTGGATCGACGGCCGCGTCGCGCTGCTCGGCGACGCCGCGCATCCGATGTTGCAATATTTCGCGCAGGGCGCCTGCCAGGCGATGGAAGACGCGGTCTGCCTGTCGCACATGCTGGCCAATCACGATGATCAGGCGGCGGCGCTCGACGCCTATCGCGCGCAACGCTTCCCGCGCACCGCGCGCGTGCAGCTGATGTCCCGTGCGATCGGCGAGCACGTTTATCACCCGGCCGGCGACCACGCCCGCATCCGCAATGCGATCATGAGCGCGAAGTCGCAGAACGAATGGTGCGACGATATCGCGTGGCTGTATGGCGGAACGGGGTTGGGCGGTTAGCTAGTAGTGGCTGACGTACGCGTTCGCCACACCCTCAGTCGTCGTCGCGGCGAAGGCCGGGACCCAACCACGAATAGTCGTTGTTGAGGCAGCTGGGGCCCCGATCTTCGCGCCACAAGCATTTGTGGTTATGGGTCCCGGCTTTCGCCGGGACGACATTGAATGTGTGGCCGCTGTGGTGCGCAAGCCGGCGTCGCTACATCCGCATCACCGCCTGCCGGTCGATCTTGCCCGTGCCGGTCTTCGGCAGTTCGTCGATGAACTTCACCTCGCGCGGATATTTGTAGGGCAGGAGCTTCGTCTTGACGTAGTCCTGCAACCGCCGCGTCGCCTCATCGCTGTCGAAGCCGGCCTTGTTCATCACCACCACGGCCCGCAGCGTCATGCGGCGGTCGGGCAATTCGGCGCCGTAGACCGCGCATTCGCGGACGTCGGGGTGATCGGCGAGGCAGAGCTCGACCTCCAGCGGATAGACCCACTGGCCGGAGATCTTGATAAGGTCGTCGGCGCGGCCGCGGAAGAAGTGGAAGCCGTCGCTGTCGCGCACGAAGCGGTCGCCGGTGTAGATCCAGCCGTCTTCGCGCACGGTCTCGGCGGTCTTGTCCGGCCGGTTCCAGTACAGCGGTGTTGCGGAATCGCCGCGCACCCACAAAATGCCTTCCTCATTGTCGCCGACCTCGCGGCCGTCGCTGTCGCGCAGCATGATCTCGTAGCCGGGCACGCGCAGGCCGGCGGCGCCGAGCTTCTTCTGCTCCGCGCGGTTGCTGAGATAGACGTGCAGCACCTCGGTCGAGCCGAGGCCTTCGATGATCTCGAGCCCGGTGAGCTGTTTCCAGCCGTTGAACACATCGGCCGATAGCACCTCGGCGGCGGAGACCGCCATGCGCAGCGAGGAGAAGTCCGCAGCGTCCGCGCCTTCGGCCTTGGTCAGGGTGATGTAGAGCGTCGGCAGCCCGAAGAATACGGTCGGCCGATACTGACCGATCGCCGCGAAGATCGCGGCGGGTTTCGGTTGGCCCGGCAGCAGCAGCGTGGCGGCGCCGACCGAGAAGGGAAACGTGATCGAATTGCCGAAGCCGTAGGCGAAGAAGATCTTCGGCACCGAGAAGCAGATGTCGCCGGGCTTGAGCTTCAGCACGTTGCGGGCAAAGGCGAGCTCGCTATAGGCCATGTCGTGCTGCAAATGCACGATGCCCTTGGGGCGGCCGGTCGAGCCTGACGAATACATCCAGAACGCCATCTCGTTGCGATGGGTGTCGGCCGCGTCGAGCTCGCTCCGAAATCCTTGCAGCCATTCGCCGGCATCACGCGTCTCCGCAACGGCATGACCGCCCGCGGCGCCGTTGACCACGATCAGCGTGCGCAGCGGCGTATCCTTGCAGGCCTCGGCGTTGAAGCGCGAGCAGAACTCCGCATCGGTGACGGCGACCTGCGCGCCGGCATCGGACAGGTAGAATTGCAGCAGCTCCGGCGTCGTCAGCGTGTTGATCAGGAGCGGCACGAGACCGGCGCGCACAGCGCCGAAGAACGCCGCCGGGTAGGCCGGGGTGTCGTCAAGGAACAGCAGCACGCGGTCGCCGCGCTTCAGCCCGAGCGACAGGAATGCGTGACCCCAGCGTGCTGCGTCGGCGCAGAGCTCGCGATACGTCCGTGTGCCGGCCGGGCCGGTCAGCGCCAGGCGTTCGGCATTGCCGTTGCCGAGATTGTCGAACAGGATGCGGCTCGCATTGTAGTGCGCGGGAATCGCAAAGCCGATCTCGCGCGCACCGGGACTGTCCTGCGGAACCTGGTCGGCGATCAGGCTCATGACGGTCCCTTTGCGGCTTCGTACCGGGCCATGAAGGCCGGCGACATCGCGCGCAGCCGCGCGTCGTCGATGCGGCCGGAGCGGGTGATGTAGCTGTAGGCGAAATCCAGCAGGTCGCGCTTCATGTGCGCGGGGAAATGCTCATACCAGTCGGCGCTGGTCCGCGCCGCGGTGACGAGCTTCTTCACGATCGGCTTACGCTCGCTCTCGTAGCGCGCTAGTGCTGCGGCAACGCCGCTTTCGCTCTCCAGCGCCTTGGTCAGCGCAATCGCGTCCTCGATCGCCAGCCGCGTACCGGAGCCGATCGAGAAGTGCGCGGAATGCAGCGCGTCGCCGATCAGCACCATGTTGCCGTGCGACCAGCGCTCGTTCCAGATCCACGGGAAATTGCGCCACACCGATTTGTTCGAGATCAGCCGGTGGCCATCCAGTGTCTCGGCGAACACCTCCTCGCAGATCGCCTGCGACTCTTCGATGCTCCTGTCGGCGAAGCCGTAGGCCGCCCAGGTCGCCGCGTCGCACTCGACCAGGAAGGTGCTCATGTCCTTCGCATAGCGATAGTGATGGGCGTTGAAGCAGCCCACGTCGGTTGCCACAAAGGTCTGCGACAACGTTGCGAAGGGCTTCGTGGTGCCGTACCAGGCGAATTTGTTGGTCGAGTGCGAGACCGATGCCCCGAATGCGGTCTCGAAACCGCGGCGAACCATCGAGTTCAGCCCGTCGGCAGCGACGATCAGGTCGTACCCCTTGAGCTCACCGACCGATTGCACAGCAGTGTCGAATTGCGGCGTGACGCCGACACTGCGCACGCGCTCCTGCAGGAGCGTCAGCAATGCCAGCCGCCCGATCGAGGAGAACCCGACGCCATCGATCTCGACGCTCTCGCCGCGCAGATTGAGGGTGATGTTCTTCCAGCTCTCCATCCGCGGGGTGATGGCGTCGACCGTCTCGGGGTCGTCGGCGCGCAGGAAGTCCAGCGCCTGCTCGGAGAACACCACGCCGAAGCCCCAGGTGGCGCCGGCCGGATTCTGCTCGAACAGATCGATCTCGGCGTCGGGATGACGCTTCTTCCAGAGATAGGCGAAATAGAGCCCGCCGGGCCCTCCGCCGATCACGGCGATCCGCAACGTCTGCCTCCCAGATTGACAGTGTACTTACAATTTGGATCGAGACTAATCTCCCTCTGGCGGGAACGCCAGAGGGAAAATGCGCGCAGCGGCTACAAGCGTGGTGCCGAAAAGTTCAGTAGCAGCGGCGGACCTTGACCCCGTCGACCCAAATCCAGCGGCAGCCGGCGACGACGGGCTTGCGGACGACGACCGCGCCGCGATGGCCGGCGCATCCCGCGCGATAGGGGCCGCGCCCGCACACGACCGCGTTGGCGTCGGCGGACTCGAAGGCCATGGTCGCGGCAAAGGACAGCAGGGCTGCAGCGATCAGCAATAATGAGCGCATGATATTCCCTCTCCCGGAGTGAGGACTGGTTGGCCTCTGGATGACAACAAGGTGCTGCGGCTTCGTGCCCGACAGTCGCCGGGCACAGGTCGTCGCGCCGCTTGTGCGGCTATTTCTTTTCGGCTTCCGCCAGCACCTTCTTGCAGGCGGGCGTCAGCTTGTCGCTTTCCTTGGCGAGGCAGGCGATGATGCGCCCGCCGCCGGGCGTCACGCTCTTGCAGAACTTCTGGTAGTCGCCCATGCAGGCGTCGCGTTGCGCCGTAGTCAGCTCCTGGGCAAAGACGGCGGTTGAGCCGCACAGCAAGGCGGCGGTCAGGACAATACGCAGCATCGATCGCTCCCTGTTCCGGTCAGTCGGGTGAAAACGGCATCAGCGCGCCGCGAACGGCGCTAGCACGTCACGGCACGCCGGTGACAGCGAGCCGGCATTGGTCGCCAGGCACTGCACGATCCGCCCGCCGCCCGGCTGGACGCCGCCGCAGATCGAGCGGACGTCGGCGCCACAGGCCGAGCGCAACACGAACAGCTCTTCGCGTGGTCGCAGTGGCCGCAGCGTGATCGCTGCCGGCGCGGCCGCCGGGGCTGCCGCCGTCGCCGCGCCTTCGGCCGGTGCGGCGCCGCCGCCACCGGCCGCCGCAACCGCCTTCTCGCAGGCCGGTGAAAGCTTCGCCTTGTTCTTCTCCAGGCATTGCAATGCAGGCGCGCCGCCGGTCGGCACCCCGGCGCAAACCTTCGGATAGTCGGAGCGGCACGCACTGCGGATCGCGGAGATTTGCGCGCTGCTCGGCTTGCCTGCGGCGGCAGCTTTCGGTGCTGCCGTCTCCGCGGGCTTGGCCGCGGTGGTCGCGGGCGCCGCATCAGTCTTGGCTGCCGCAGGCGCGGCGGCCGGCGCTTCCACGGCCTTCACCGCGCTGGCACAGGCCGGGGCAAGGCTTGCCATGTTCTTCTGCAGGCATTGCAGCGACGCCTCACCGCCCGGTGGCACGCTCGAGCAATGTGCGATGTAGTCGTTGCGGCATTGCGACTTGATGGCGTCGCGCTGGGCCTGGGTCGGCGCCTGCGACAGGGCCGGCGCGGTGCTGATGAATGTCGCGAGCCCAAGCCATGCACACAGCTTCGTTGCACGTGTCAACGCGTTGATCATTTGAATAAATCCTCTCGTTGCGCCGGAAGCTGCCGGCCCAACTGAACTGCGTTCTGAAATGTCTTGCTGTACGCGAGCGACATCATTTTCGCTTTCGAGTTCCGCTGCAAGCGGATTGTTGCTATGGATGAAGCAGACTGAATTTTTTGCGCCTACCACGTTTGAATTAGGTCATTTGAACTGAGGCTCGGAAATGAGGCATGCGCGCGCGTCCGCACATTTCGGTCAGAGCAATTTTGTGCGGCTGCGAAATGCGCCACTTATGCGCACGGTCTGCGCCATAGCGGCCTTCCTCAGTTTAAGTGCCTGCGAGCAAAACAGTTTTGTTCCGCCGCCGCCGCCGAAGGTCGACGTCGCGCCGCCTGTGCAGCGCGCCATCACGCGTTATCTGGACGCAACCGGAAACACTGCGCCGATCAAGACCGTCGATCTGGTCGCGCGTGTGCAGGGCTTCCTGCAGTCGATCGACTATCAGGACGGTTCGCCGGTGAAGCAGGGGACCACCCTGTTCACGATCGAGCCGGAGACCTACAAGCTGAAGCTGGAGCAGGCGCAGGCCGCCGAAGTCGGTGCGCAGGCGACGCTGAAGCAGGCGGAGCTCGACTTCAAGCGGCAGCAGGATCTGGTGCAGCGCCAGGCAGTGTCGCAGGCGACGCTGGATACTTCGACCGCGACGCGGGACAACGCCCAGGCCGGCCTGCAGCAGGCCCAGGTCAACACCAAGCTCGCTGCAGTCAATTACGGCTACACCAATGTCGCCGCGCCGTTCGACGGCATCGTCAGCAACCATCTGGTCTCGGTCGGCGAACTGGTCGGCGTGGCGTCGCCGACCCAGCTTGCCACCATCGTGCAGCTCGATCCGATCTATGTGAATTTCAACGTCAACGAACAGGACGTGCAGCGGGTGCGGGACGAAGCGCGCCGCCGCGGCATCACGACCACCGACCTCAGGCAGCTGCCGATCGAGGTCGGGTTGCAGACCGAGACCGGTTATCCGCACAAGGGCAAGCTTGACTACATCTCGCCGACCATCAACCAGTCGACCGGAACGCTCGCCGTCCGCGGCCTGGTCCCCAATCCGGAGCGCGTGCTGCTGCCGGGTTTCTATGTCCGCGTTCGGGTGCCGATCGACAAGCAGGACAATGCGCTGCTGGTGCCGGACGTTGCGATCGGCAGCGACCAGAGCGGCCGCTACGTGCTGGTCGTCAATGCCGACAACGTGGTCGAGCAGCGCAAGGTGACGACCGGTCCGCTCGACGAGGGCCTGCGCGTCATCGAGAGCGGGCTGAAGGCGGACGATCGCGTCGTGACCGCCGGGCTGCTGCGCGCGATCCCCGGCCAGAAGGTCGATCCGCAGATGCAGAAGGGCGACGCGACGCCGGCCGCGGCCAAGTGAGGGGCGCGCCATGATCTCGAAATTCTTCATCGAGCGGCCGGTCCTGTCCAACGTCATCGCGATCCTGATGATCCTGATCGGCGGCGTCGCGCTGTTCAATCTCGCGGTCGCGCAATATCCCGACGTGGTACCGCCCACCGTGCAGGTGACGACGCGCTATCCCGGCGCATCGGCAAAGACCGTGATCGACACCGTGGCGCTGCCGATCGAGCAGCAGGTCAACGGCGTCGAGGACATGCTCTACATGCAGTCCTACAGCGGCGCCGACGGCACCTACACGCTGACCGTGACCTTCAAGATCGGCACCGACCTCAACTTCGCGCAGGTGCTGGTGCAGAACCGCGTCTCCTCGGCGCTGTCGCAACTGCCGACCGCGGTGCAGAACCAGGGCGTCACGGTGCAGAAGCGGTCGACCTCGATCCTGCTGTTCGTGACGCTGACCTCGCCGAACAAGACCTACGACAGCCTGTTCCTGTCGAACTACGCCACCATCAACATCCGCGACGAGCTGTCCCGCCTGCCGGGCGTCGGCAACGTCACCGTGTTCGGCGCCGGGCAATATTCGATGCGGGTCTGGCTCGATCCGAACAAGCTGCAGGCACGCGGGCTGATGCCGCAGGACGTGATCCAGGCGATCCAGCAGCAGAGCCAGCAGGTCACAGCCGGCCAGGTCGGCGCGCCGCCGGCGCCGCAGGGGCAGGCGTTCCAGTACACGCTGAACGTCAACGGCCGGCTCGACGACGCGAGCCAGTTCGAGAACATCATCGTCAAGACCGGCAATGTCGGCGACGTCATCCGGGTCCGCGATCTCGGCTCGGTCGAGCTCGGCGCGCAGACCTACAGCCAGGTGTTCTCGCTCAACCAGAAGCCGGCCACCGGCATCGGCGTGTTCCTGTCGCCGGGCGCCAACGCACTGCAGGTCGAGAAGGAAGTGCAGAAGAAGGTGGCGCAGCTCGCCAAGCAGTTCCCGCAGGACATCAAATACGACACGCCGTTCGACACCACCAAATTCGTCCAGGCCTCGATCGACGAGGTCTACCGGACGCTGATCGAGGCCGGCCTCCTGGTGCTGGTCGTGATCCTTGTGTTCCTGCAGGATTGGCGGGCGATGCTGGTGCCGGCGACCACCGTGCCGGTCACCATCATCGGGGCGTTCGCGGCGATGGCCGCGCTCGGCTTCACCATCAATTTGTCGACGCTGTTTGCGATCGTGCTGGCGATCGGCATCGTGGTCGACGACGCCATCGTCGTGGTCGAAGGCGCCGCGCACAATATCGAGCAGGGCATGTCCGGCCATGACGCCGCGATCAAGGCGATGGACGAATTGTTCGCGCCGATCGTCGGCATCACGCTGGTGCTGATCTCGGTGTTCCTGCCGGCGGCGTTCCTGCCGGGGCTGACCGGCCGGATGTACGCGCAATTCGCCTTGGTGATCGCGGCGACCGCGCTGCTCAGCGCCGTCAATGCCGCGACCCTGAAGCCGACGCAGTGTGCGTTGTGGCTGCGTCCGCCGGTGCCGCCCGAGCAGCGCAACTTCTTCTACCGCGGCTTCAACGCAGTCTATGATCGGGTGGAACGGGGCTACACGCGGATCATCGGTGGCATTGCCGCCCACGCCAAGACCTCGGTCCTCGTTGCGCTGGTCCTGATCGGAATTGCCGGCTACGGGCTGTCGCGGGTGCCGACCGGCTTCATCCCGATCGAGGACCAGGGGTATCTGCTGGCCGCCGTGCAGTTGCCCGACGGCGCCGCGATCGATCGCACCCAGCAGGTGCTCGACAGGGTCACCGAGATCGCCCGCAAGACGCCGGGGGTCGAGCAGGTGGTTTCCATCGCCGGCATCTCCGCGCTCGACAATTCGTCGAGCCTTGCCAATGCCGGCGTCGCCTATGTGATCCTGAAGGACTGGGGCTCGCGCGGCCCGGGCGAGGATCTGCGCTCGCTGGTCTACGGCCTCAACGACCGGCTTGCGGTGATCCCGGAGGCGCGCATTTTGGTCATCCCGCCGCCGCCGATCCAGGGCATCGGCAATGCCGCCGGCTTTGCCATGCAGGTGCAGCTGCGCGACGGCAACGCCGACTACGGCAAGCTGCAGGCGGTCACCGGCGCCGTCGTCAGCAATGCGCAGACGCAAAGCGCGCTGCAGCGGGTGCAGTCGTCGTTCCGCTCGATGGTGCCGCAGTTCGACGTCCAGGTCGATCGCGTCAAGACCGAGACCCTGCACGTCACCACCGACCAGATCTTCTCGACCCTGTCGTCCTATCTCGGCGCCAGCTACGTCAACCAGTTCACCAAGTTCGGCCGCACCTTCCAGGTCTACACCCAGGCCGATGCGCAATACCGCCTGACCTTGCGCGACATCCAGAACATGATGGTGCGCAACAGCAATGGCGACATGGTCCCGCTCGGCACGGTGGCGAACATCACGCCGTCGGTCGGGCCGTCGCTGATCAGCCTCTACAACCTCTATCCGTCGGCCACCATCATCGGCCTGCCGTCGCAGGGCTACAGTTCCGGCCAGTCGATGAGCTTGATGGAGGAGATCGCCGCGAAGACGCTGCCGCCGGGCACCGGCTATGAGTGGACGGCGATGTCGTACCAGGAGAAGGAGGTCGGCAGCCAGATCTACTTCGTGTTCGCGCTGGCGCTGCTCCTGGTCTACCTCGTGCTCGCCGGACAATATGAGAGCTGGTACGCGCCGATCTCGGTGATCCTGGCGGTGCCGCTGTCGCTGCTCGGGCCGATGCTGGTGCTGACTGCGCTCCGGATCGAGAACAACCTCTACACCCAGATCGGCACCATCCTGCTGATCGCGCTGTCGGCCAAGAACGCGATCCTGATCGTCGAGGTCGCGCTCGAGCATCACATCCGCGACGGCAAGCCGGTGCTGGAATCGGCGATCGACGCGGCGCGCGCCCGGTTCCGGCCGATCCTGATGACCTCGTTTGCGTTCATCCTCGGCGTCTTGCCGCTGGTGATCGCGACCGGCGCCGGCGCCAACGCCCGCAAGTCGATCGGCATCACCGTGTTCTCAGGCATGATCGCCTCGACCTGCCTCGCGGTGCTGTTCGTGCCGGCGTTCTTCGTCGTGGTGCAGAATTTCGAGAACTGGCGCAAGGCGAAGAAGGGCAAGGCGGCCGGGCCGCAAGCCGCGCAGCAGGCGCCGGGCACGGCGCATTAGCCCCGCGCACCTACCTATCCCCGTCACCCCCGCGCAAAGGCTTCGCCTTTGTCGCGGGAGGAGGCCGCAAAGCGGCCGTCTCGAAGGGTCGACGGCTCGGCGCCATCTGCGCCGCCAAACCGGGGCCGTGGATCCTTCGAGGCGCGCAAGAGCGCGCACCTCAGCATGACGGAACCGAGAGCTTTTGCCCCTACACCTTCACCATGCGCTTGCCGCGGTTCTCGCCGGCGAGCAGCCCGATCAGCGCCTGCGGCGTGTTCTCGATGCCGTCGATGACGTCCTCCTGCACTTTCAGTTTGCCGGAGGAGACCCAGGACTGCAGGTCGGCGAGCGCGGCGTCGCGCTGGTCCATGTAGTCCATCACGATGAAGCCCTGCATGACCAGCCGCTTCACCACGATCAGGCCGGGCACGCCGCGCGGGCCGTGCGCGGAGGGCACGCCGTCATATTGCGAGATCGCGCCGCAGCAGGCGATGCGGCCGCGGTTGTTCATCTGGGAGAGGCAGGCCTCCAGGATGTCGCCGCCGACATTGTCGAAATAGACGTCGATGCCCTTCGGCGCCGCTGATCGCAGTGCCTTGTAGGTGGCGCCGTCCTTGTAGTCGACCGCGGCGTCGAAGCCGAGCTCTGACGTCAGCCAGTGGCACTTGTCCTTGCCGCCGGCGATGCCGACCACCCGGCAGCCCTTGATCTTGGCGATCTGGCCGACGATCGAGCCGACCGAGCCGGCCGCCGCCGACACCACCACGGTCTCGCCTTCCTTGGGCTTTCCGACATGGAGCAGGCCGAAATAGGCGGTCAGGCCGGCGATGCCGTAGACGCTGAGCAGGTGCGTCATCGGCTCGAGCTTCGGCATCTTCGAAAGGTGTTTGGCGGGCACGGTGGCGTAATCCTGCCAGCCGGTGTCGCCGAACACGATATCGCCCGGCTTGAGGCCTGGGTCATTCGACGACACCACTTCGGCGATGCTGCCGCCGGCCATCACGGTGTTGGCTTCGACCGCAGCACGGTAGGTGGCGCCGTGCATCCAGGCGCGGTTGGCGGCATCGAGCGAGATGTAGCGCGTCCGCACCAGCGCCTCGCCCTCCTTCGGCGCGGGGATGGTGGCGT
This sequence comes from Bradyrhizobium sp. WCU1, assembly GCF_053474805.1. Lineage (NCBI taxonomy): Bacteria > Pseudomonadati > Pseudomonadota > Alphaproteobacteria > Hyphomicrobiales > Nitrobacteraceae > Bradyrhizobium > Bradyrhizobium sp. WCU1. The sequence goes on along the minus strand of NZ_CM130280.1, from coordinate 2,898,243 downwards.
TGGTCAGGCGAAAATGCTCGGGGCCGAGTTTGCCGGTCGGCTTTTCAACCAGCAGGATCTGGCGATTGATGGTGTCGTTCATTGGCGATGTCTCCCCCTCGCGTTGGTCGTTTCGCATGCAGTTTGACTGCGACGCGCGCAGCTTAGTGCACAGATTGTGCGCTGCATGAACGCTAGTCCCGGCGCTGGCATTCCACAACGGGAACAGATCGGCAAAGTCCCGCTGGACGCGAAGCGTGTTGCGTAGCTGCGTAAATCTGCCACACTTGCCTTACGCCGGGAACTTACGGGGGTAAGAGAATGTCGAACAGGTTTACGCAGTACATCCTGATTGCGATGGTCCTTGGCATCGCAATGGGGACGATCGTCTTCAACTATCTTCCTGACAGCCGTGCCGAGATCGCCGCCGACGTCAACCTGATCGCGATGCTGTTTCTGCGCCTGATCAAGATGATCATCGCGCCGCTGGTGTTCGCCACCCTCGTTGGCGGCATTGCCCATATGGGAAGCGGCGCCAAGCTCGGGCGCATCTTCGCCAAGACCATGGGCTGGTTCGTCTCCGCCTCCTTCATCTCGCTGCTGCTCGGCCTCGTGATGGTCAATCTGTTGCAGCCCGGCGCCAATTTCCCCGGCACACTGCCCGACAAGGCGCAGTCCACCGGCCTGCCGGTCTCGGCGTTCTCGATCGAGAAATTCCTGACCCATCTGATCCCGACCTCGATCGCGGATGCGATGGCGCAGAACGAGATCCTGCAGATCGTGGTGTTCGCGGTGTTCTTCGCGGTCGCGCTCGGCGCCATGCCCGAGCGGTCGAAGCCGATCATGAGCCTGATCGACGACCTCGCCCATATCATGCTGAAGGTCACCGGCTATGTGATGCTGTTCGCGCCGATCGCGGTGTGGGCAGCGATCATGGCGACCGTCTCGAAGAACGGCCTCGGCGTGCTCTGGAAGCTGATCGTCTTCATGGGCGGCTTCTATCTGTCGCTGCTGATCCTGTGGGGCATCCTGGTCGCGGTCGGCTTCATCGTGATCGGGCCGCGCTACAGTCACCTGCTGCGGCTGATCCGCGAACCGCTGATGATCGCGTTTTCGACCGCCTCTTCGGAGGCGGCCTATCCGAAGACGCTGGAGGGGCTGAACAAGTTCGGCGCCTCCTCGCGGATATCGGCTTTCGTGCTGCCGCTCGGCTATTCGTTCAATCTCGACGGCACGATGATGTACTGCACCTTCGCGAGCATCTTCATCGCGCAGACCTACCATATCGAGATGTCGCTCGGCACGCAGCTCGCGATGCTGGCAACCTTGATGATCACCTCCAAAGGCGTCGCCGGCGTGCCGCGCGCGTCGCTGGTGGTGATCGCCTCGACGCTGTCGCAGTTCGGCATCCCCGAGGCCGGGTTGCTGATGATCATGGGCATCGACACCTTCCTCGACATGGGCCGCAGCGCCACCAACGTGATCGGCAACTCGCTGGCGACCGCCGTGGTCGCGAAGTGGGAGGGCGAGCTGAAGGCCGAGCACGAGCTCGGGCCCGACGACGCGGTGCCGCAGGACGCGGTGCCCGGCGCCGTGATGGCCGGCCATTGACGGGAGGGATGCATGCATCGCGCCCGCTGGAGGCCGATCCGGGCTGAGCGCCGGTTGCTGTCGGCATGTCTGCTGGCAGCAAGCCTGCTCACCGGACCGGCGTCCGCACAGCCGGCGGGCGAAGGGCTCAGCCCCACGCTCGCCAACATCAAGGCCACGCACACGGTGCGGATCGGCTATCGCGAGAGTTCGCCGCCGTTCTCGTTCCTCGATCACTCCAACCGGCCGATCGGCTACAGCCTCGAGCTGTGCGATGCGATCGTCGACGAGATCGGGGCCGAGGTCGACGACGCCGGCCTCAAGGTCGACTACATCAAGGTCACCTCCGACGACCGCATTCCCGCGTTGGTCGACAAGAAGATCGATCTCGAATGCGGGTCGACCACGGCGAATGCGGAGCGTGGCAAGCAGGTCGCGTTCTCGCCGCTGATGTTCGTGGCCGGTACCAAGCTGATGGTGCCGAAAGCTTCGGGCGTCAACCAGGTGGCCGATTTGAAGGGCAAGACCGTGGTGGTCACCAAGGGCACCACCAACGAGCAGGCGATCCACAATGTCGACGCCAAGCAACAGCTCGGCCTCAACATCGTCACCGGCGGTGACCACGAGCAATCCTACCAGATGCTGGTGGACGGCAAGGCGGATGCGTTCGCGACCGACGACATCCTGCTCTACGGCCTGATCGCGCGGCACAAGTCGCAGGACAAATTCCGCGTCACCGGCGACTATCTGTCCTACGATCCCTACGGCATCATGTACCGCAAGGGCGAGCCGCAGATGAAAGAGGTGGTCGAGCGTGCGTTCCGCAAGCTCGCCTCGAACCGCGACATCATCCCGCTCTACAACAAATGGTTCGTCGCGCGCCTGCCGACCGGCGAGAAGCTCAACGTCGCGCTGTCACCGCAGCTCGAGGAAGCCTTCAAGGTGCTCGACGAGAACCAGTAGCTTCGGTATGTCACCCGTCGTCCCGGCTTTCGCCGGGGCGACCAACTTGTTCAAACACCGCGTCCAGCGCCGCGTGATACGCAGCTTCGACCAACGCCGGATGCCGGCGGCCCAGCGCCTCCATCTTCACGCCGGAATTCACCTCGAGCACTTTCCACGCACCATCGGCACGCACGACGTCGATGGAGGCGAAGCGGATGCCGACAGCCTGCGCGGCCTTGATGGCGAGCGCGGTGCAGGCGTCGCGTGTCGCATCATCAGCGATCAGCATGGGCTCGGCACCGGCGTCGAGATTGTGCCGCCAGTTCAGCAGGAGCCGCTCGCCGGCCGGTGGAATGGCGTCGAGCGCGGCGGCGTCGAAATCCTCGGGGAGAGTCTTGAGCTGCTCGGCGGTCGCGCTCGCCTGCGCCAGCGCGCGGAGCGAATGGATGCCGTCGCCGACCACCATCGGGCGCGTCTTGCCGTAGACGATCAGTGCGTGCGCATCGAGCAGCACGACGCGCACCTCGTGCTCGATCTCGACATAGGGCGAGATCGCGAGACTTGGATGTGCGGCAAGGATGCGCGCGACCGCGGCCTCCAGCTGCGCCCGCGTCGTGACGCGGAAGACGAGCTCGCCGGATGTCCCCTCGTTAGGCTTGACGACAAGCCCGCGCGGATGCTGGTCGAGCAGCAGCCGCATCGCCTCCAGCGAGTCCGATCCCGGGATGTGCTTGCTGAGCCTGCCGCCGAGAAACAACGTGTGCGCAATGGCGGGAACGCCGGCCGATGCCAGCACCTCCGCGCAGGCCGATTTGTCGTTGGCGACCTGATGCGCGACTGCGCTGTTCAGCCCGATGTCGTAACCGATCGCGAGCCGCCGCCGACGGCCCTTGGTCATGATGACCAGCCAGCCGCCCGACCGCACCTCGACCGCAATCGAGCGCGCCAGACAATATTTTTTGATGGTTTCCAGGAAGATTCGCTGGCTGATCAGGACCACGAGATCATTTTCCCTTCACCACAGTATTCATAGCAATTATTTGCCAGATCGGCGTCGATCTCAGCAAGTAAATTACGTGCAGCGCCACGCGTTAACGATGGTCGTGGTTGAACCCCTGCGCGAAATCGAACGACTGCCATTCTGAGATCGCAATTGCACGCCAGTTGATCTTGACTATCTCATGCGCAGGGGCGATGGACACGCGAGATCTTCAATGATTTCGGCCACTTCTGCGCCGTCGCGAGCAGTCTAGAAATCAAATCATTCTAAACCTGGTCAGTCGAGAAAACGAAAACACATGAGCGCGTTCTATCGAGAGAAGGTTCTTTCGGTTCAGCACTGGACCGATACGCTTTTCAGCTTCCGGGCCACCCGCGATTCCGGTTTCCGCTTCCAGAACGGGCAGTTCGCCATGATCGGCCTCGAGGTCGACGGCCGGCCGCTGCTGCGCGCCTATTCGATGGCGAGCGCCAATCACGAGGAAGAGCTCGAGTTCTTCTCGATCAAGGTGCAGGACGGCCCGCTCACCTCCAAGCTGCAGAAGATCCGCGAGGGCGACACTATCCTGGTCGGCCGCAAGGCGACCGGCACGCTGATCACCGACAATCTGATCCCCGGCAAGCGGCTGATGCTGCTGTCGACCGGCACCGGACTGGCGCCGTTCGCGAGCCTGATCAAGGACCCCGAGGTCTATGATCGCTACGACCAGATCCTGCTGGTGCATGGCTGCCGCCAGGTCTCCGAGCTCGGCTATGGCGAGGAGCTGGTCGCCAAGCTGCGCGACGACGAGCTGTTCGGGCCGCTGCTGTCCGAGAAGCTGTCCTACTATCCGACCGTGACGCGCGAGCCGTTCCGCAACCGCGGACGCATCACCGACCTGATCACCTCGAACCAGCTGTTCACCGACCTGCATCAGGGTCCGCTCGACATCGAGACCGACCGCATCATGATGTGCGGCAGCCCGGCGATGCTGGAAGAGCTCAAGCAGCTGTTCGAGACCCGCGGCTTCAAGGAAGGCAGCGGCAACACGCCCGGTCACTTCGTGATCGAGAAGGCGTTCGTCGAGCGCTGAGACCGCTTAAGACTGTCGTCCTGGCGAAAGCCAGGACCCATTACCATCACTCTCGGTTTTGCGAAGGCTGGGGCCCCATCAGGCTTCAGCTTTTTGCATTTGGGGTTATGGGTCCTGGCCTTCGCCAGGACGACGGCTGTGGTGGTGGCGTGCACCATTTGTGTGTTGCTATAACTCACCCCAACGCCGCGCAGCCCTTTCCGAACGCGGCGACCAGGGAGCCGCGCCTTGTCCATCACCGATCCGGATGCACCGAAGACCGCCTTTGTGTTTGCCGGCGGCGGCAGCTTTGGCGCGGTCCAGGTCGGCATGCTGCAGGCACTGGCGGCGCATGGCGTGGTCGCCGACATGGTGGTCGGCTCCAGCGTCGGCGCGCTCAACGGCGCCTTCTATGCCGGTGATCCGACGGTCTCGGGAGTAGCGCGGCTGGCCGAGATCTGGCGCGGCCTGAACCGGCAGGACGTGTTTCCGGTGACCTGGCGGACACTGGTCGGCTTCCTGTGGCGGCGCGATTTCCTGATCCCGCATGACGGCGTCCGCAAGCTGATCGACGATTACATCCCGTTCCGCAATCTCGAGGACGCGCGGATGCCGATCCACATCGTCACGACCGACATTATCAGCGGCGACAGCGTCGTGCTGTCGGAAGGCTCCGCCGCGGAGGCGATCGTGGCATCGACCGCGATCCCCGGCGCGTTCACGCCGGTGCATTACCGCCATCATTTCCTGGCGGACGGTGCGATCTCCAGCAACACGCCGATCCGCGTTGCCGTGAAGCAGGGGGCAAAACGACTGATCGTGCTGCCGACCGGGCATGCCTGCGCCAACCAGGCACCGCCGGTCGGTGCGCTCGCCAACGCGCTGCATGCGCTGACATTGCTGATCGCGCGGCAACTCGTCAACGAGCTCGAGAATATCGGCTCCGATGTCGAGTACTTCGTGGTACCGCCGCTCTGCCCGCTGGTCGGCTCGCCCTACGATTTCTCCCGAACCTCAGATCACATCGCACGCGCCCTCGACACCACCAATGCGTGGCTGGCCGGCGATGGCCTCAAGGCGGGGCACATCCCGCACGAATTGCAGCCGCATGGCCATTGAGGGGGCGGCGGCTGCGCTTTTTCCTCCACCTCCCCCGCAAGCGGGAGAGGGAGCGCAGTCTTTACGCGGCCACCTTAGTTGCACTGCAGCAGGTGGGATCAAGTTGAACGATCATGGCACCCGCACCCGCCCATCCGGGCGGTTGTCACATCTGTGACTGCTCGGCCGTATAACCGTAGTGCACTTGTTCCGCGAGTTGGATTAGGCTCAGCGTCGACGGGATATTCAAGGCAGACCGGAGGATTCAATGGATACGATACTGCTTCCGTTCTCGCCGCGCTTCATCGTGCTGACGATCTGCGCCGTTGTCACGGTGCTCCTGCTGCTGGTTGGGATTTTCGACCACAAGGTCTTCAAGATCATTCTGATCCCGCTGGTGATCTTCGGCGCGCTGACCCTGCTCGGCATCCGCGACTTCACGCAGAAGAACCACGCGGTGCTGCGCAACTACCCGATCTCTGCGCATGTCCGCTTCCTGCTCGAGGAAATCCGCCCGGAGATGCGGCAGTATTTCTTCGAGAGCGAGAAGGACGGCATGCCGTTCTCGCGCGACACCCGCGCCGTGGTCTATCAGCGTGCCAAGATGGTGCTCGACAAGCGGCCGTTCGGCACCCAGGAGGATGTCTACCGCGAGGGCTATGAGTGGATGCATCATTCGGTGGCGCCGAAGCCGCGCGCCGACGAGAAATTCCGCATCACGATCGGCGGGCCCGATTGCACCAAGCCGTATTCGGCCTCGGTCTTCAACATCTCGGCGATGAGCTTCGGCGCGCTGAGCCCCAACGCGGTGCGGGCGCTGAATGCCGGCGCGAGGAAGGGCGGCTTCGCCCACGACACCGGCGAGGGCGGCGTCAGTCCCTATCACCGCGAGATGGGGGGCGACATCATCTGGGAGGTCGGCTCCGGCTATTTCGGCTGCCGCAACCGCGACGGCACCTTCAATCCCGAGCTGTTCGCAAGCGTCGCGGGCGACGACCAGATCAAGATGGTCGAGCTCAAGATCAGCCAGGGCGCCAAGCCCGGCCATGGCGGCGTGCTGCCGGCCGCCAAGGTCTCCGAGGAGATCTCCAAGATCCGCGGCGTGCCGATGGGCGAGGACTGCATCTCGCCGGCCTATCACAAGGCGTTCTCGACGCCGATCCAGATGATGGAATTCGTCGCCAACATGCGCAAGCTGTCCGGCGGCAAGCCGGCCGGCTTCAAGATGTGCATCGGCCATCCCTGGGAGTTCCTGGCGATCTGCAAGGCGATGAAGGAGAGCGGGCTGTATCCCGACTTCATCGTGGTCGACGGCAATGAGGGCGGCACCGGCGCTGCGCCGCTCGAGTTCATGGACCATCTGGGCATGCCGATGCGCGAGGGCGTCAATTTCGTCCACAACGCGCTGATCGGCATCGGCGCGCGCGACCGCATCAAGATCGGCGCGTCCGGCAAGATCGCGACCGCCTTCGACATGGCGCGCGCGATGGCGATCGGGGCCGATTGGTGCAATTCGGCCCGCGGCTTCATGTTCGCGCTCGGCTGCATCCAGTCCCTGAGCTGCCACACCGACCGCTGTCCGACCGGCGTCACCTCGCAGGACCCGATCCGCAACCGCGCGCTCTATGTGCCGGACAAGATCGAGCGCGTGTACAATTACCACCACTCGACCCTGCACGCGCTGACCGAGCTGCTCGCCGCCGCCGGCCTCGAGCACACCAAGGATCTGCGGCCGATCCACTTCTCGCAGCGGACCTCGACCACCGACGTGCGCACCTTCGCGCAGCTGTATCCGACGCTGCGCCCGGGCGAGCTGCTCGACGGCACCCAGGATCCGCGTTTCCGCGAAGCCTGGGCGATGGCGCGCGCGGACTCGTTCCAGCCGGCGGGGTAGGGCGTCCGACTTACGTCGGCGCGCCGAACCATCTGGTCAACGCTTCCGTGAGGCCGGCGCGGGTCCGGTCTCCGACCCACGCCACGTAGCCGTCCGGGCGGACCAACACTGCGCTGGGTGCCGACACCGCTCCGAGCGCGGGCAGCTCCCAGGTGCCGGCATAGGCGGCGTCGAGCAGCTGAACCCGGTCGGCCCACCCGGTGATGTCGAAGCTGCCGGGCTCGCCAAGATTGAGCAGCGCCGGCCGCGCCTGGTGCAGCAGTGCGAAGACCCGTCGCGGGCCGCTCGCCGTGACCAGATCGAGATCGGGCATGCGGCGTCCGAGCAATGGATGACCGTCGCCGAGCTCGTAATGCAGGTCGAGGCCCGACATCATCGCGGCAAAGCGGCGGCGCGGCTCCTCCATGCGCAGCAATTCGGAGACCACCTCGCTCAGCGCCTTGCTGCGCGCATCGGTGCGGTTGAGCGCGACGTGCGCCATGGTGTTGCGCAGTACGCGGGCCGCCACCGGATGCCGCTCGGTCTGATAGCTGTCGAGCAGGCTGTCCGGCGATGTCAGCTTGACCACCTGGGCGAGCTTCCAGCCCAGATTCACCGCGTCCTGCACGCCGATATTGAGGCCCTGTCCGCCCATCGGCGGATGCACATGGGCGGCATCGCCGGCCAGCAGCACGCGCTGCCTGCGATAGCTCACCGCCTGCCGGGTCATGTCGGTGAAGCGCGAGATCCAGACCGGATTGTGGATGCCGAAATCGGTGCCGTAGGCGGCGATCAGCGTCTCGCTGACGTCGTTGAGGGTGGGCTCCCGGTCCGTGCCGAGCTGCCGCTCGGTCAACACGACCCGCACCCGCCCGCTGTCTTCCACCTTGCCGATCGCGAAAGTGCCGGTGTCGTCCTGGCGAAAGCCCCAGTGCGGTTCGCCGGACATCTCGGCCTCGGCGATCAGCCAGCTTCTGGTCGGATCCCATCCGGCGAAGTCGATGCCGGCCGCTTTGCGGACGGTGCTCCGGCCGCCGTCGCAGCCGACGAGATACTGCGCCCGGAGCCGGCCGTCCGACAGCTCGACATCGACGCCGGCGTCGTCCTGGGCAAACCCGGTCACGTCGCGTTCGCGATAGATCGGCACCGCGAGTTCGCCGACCCATTCGCCGAGAATGCGCTCGATATGGCTCTGGAACAGCCCGAGCGTGAAATTGCGCCGGGTCGGAAAGTCGGTGATATCGAGCGGAACCAGATGCGAGTGGAACAGCACCGCGGGATGCCGCGTCCCCTCCGCGACGAATCGATCGCCGATGCCGCGCTGATCGAGCACCTCCACGGTGCGCGCATGCAATCCGCCCGCCCGCGCGCCGATCAGGTCCGCTCCCGCGCGCCGCTCGACGACGGCGACATCGATCCCGGCCAGCGCCAGCTCGCCCGCAAGCATCAGCCCGGTCGGACCTCCACCGGCAATCACCACAGCATGTTCCCGCATCCCGCACTCCCTTCGTTCGATTGGGCGCGCGTTCTACGGGATGACCCCGGGCTTGCGGCAAGCCCGGGGGGTCTACATATATTTGAGTGGGGAGAGGGCGTTTTGTCGCTCGAACCAATCCAAAACATCATTGCGAAGACCGGCGCGGCAAACTCGCTGTCGTCCCGGCTTTCGCCGGGACGACAGTTGGAGGTAGCAGCCCTAGAACTCGCCGTGCAGACGGCCGGAGATGATGTGCACCGGGCCGCGGTCGGCGTTGTAGGCGGGGTTGGCGATGAACTGATAGTCTGCGGTCACCGTGAAGTGCTTGTTGACCGAATAGGCGTAGTAGCTCTCGAAGATGCCCTCATTGCGGTAGTTGAGCGCGCCGTCGCCGATCAATAGGCCGGTACCGCCGGCGGCGAGGAAGTCGCGATGCGAGGCGGAGAGCCCGTTGATCGCGCCGCCGATGCCGATGGTGTCGTCCGGCCGCCCCCATCGGGCGCCCTTGATCGACACGCCGCCCGAAAGGCTGCGGTCGACGTCGGTGAACGACAGGATCTCGTTCTGGCCGTCATTCCAGCTCAGGCGACCGAACACGCCGACATCGGTTGCGATCTGCTGCTCGGCGTTGAGATAGAAGCCGTATTTCAGGTTGTCCTTGCGGATGCCCGCCATCACGGCGTTGATGTCGAGCGTCGGGTCGGCGGCGACCGTGCCGAGCGCCTGGCTGTAATTGCCGGTGAAGCCGCGGTTGCCGAACACGCCGACGCGTATCTTGCCGGGCTGGTCGAAGATCGAGTAGCGCCCCTCGAACTCGACGACGGCGCCGCCGGTCTTCCAGGTCAGGACGTCGCTGTTCGGCGCATCCGGCACCTGGAACAGGGCGCCGCGCACCGCCCAGTCCCTGCGGTTGAAATCGACCACGGCGCCGCGGGTGTAGCCGGGCAGGTCGGCCGGGAAATCATAGGCGGCCGACGACCACATCGCCCAGTTCATGAAATCGGCGCGCGGATCCTTCGCATAGGAATTGCCGTCGAAGAAGTCGCCGACTGCGAAGCGGCCGACGATCAGCGTCAGCCGATCGATGTCGCGCTTGCCCGCGATCTGGTTTGGGCCGTCAGGGACGTCTTCCTGCTCGCCGCCGAAGCCGAAGGTCTGCTTGATGTAGTAGCGCTGCGGCCGGATCCTCGGATATTCGGCGCCGGCCTTCTGGGCTTCCCCGTTCGGGAAGCCGGCGATGCCGAGCGTGCCGTTGAGGCCGAAGCCCTGCGCGGTCTCCGGGTTGAAGTAGAGCTCGCCGCCCTCCCACAACCGCACACCGAGGAACGCAGTCGTGGTCCAGGTCTGCTGCGCCTGTCCGCCCGCCGGAAGGCTGTTGGTGCCGCTAAAGGCTGAACGGAACGCCGGGTAGCCCTGTCCGATCAACGTCGTCTGGCCATGGATCGTCCAATTGTCGGAGTCCGGCAACCGCGGCTGGGTCGGCGTCGCCGACCATGGCGAGTCGCCAAGCTGGTAGTTCAGGCCGAACTTCAGCAGATGAATCCGCGGGTCCATGGTGACGCCGGGCATGCCGAAATCATTGAGCCCGAGCGTCCGCCGCGACAGGTCGATATATTCGTATTCGATCTTGGCGGTCCAATTGCCGCTCAGCGCGAACTCGGCGCCGACGCCGGCGGTCCAACCGGTCTGGTACTGCCCAGGCTCGGAGACGACACTGCCCGAATCGTCATTGACCCTGACCTGGGTGTGTCCCCAGGCGAAGCCGCCGGTGACATAGGGCATCCAGCTGCCAAAGCTGTAGCCGGCGCGGCCGCGCACGGTGCCGACATAGTCGATCGAGGCATTGAAGGGGCCGAGCGTGCGCCGCGGCAGATCGACCGGGCTCACGAAGGTCGCATCGGTCTCGACGCCGAGCACGAAGCGGTTGGCGAACTGGTGATTGTATCCGACCTGGAAGCCGCCGACCCCGCCCGTGACGCTGTGCGGAAAGAAGACCGCCTGGAGGGGAAGCGGATTGGTATCGGGACCGAGGCTGCCGTCGCCATAGCCGACATGGCCGCCGACGTAAAAGCCGGTCCAGTTGTAGACCGCCGTGTTGATGGCCGGTGACTTGACGGCCATGTCGGCCGCGGCCGCGGGCGTGCCGAAGGCTGCAGCGCCGAGCGCTGCGCCGGCGGCGATCCGGACCCGAAACAGGCGGACGCAGGTCATGACGCGACAATCTCCCCCGCGCGGTTGGAGGTATTCCCTGCCATCACTGCAGATTTGGCGGCCGCGTGCCACCCGAGATTTGAAGTCATCGCCCGCCGTCCCCGGTCTGATCTGCATCATTCCATCCAATGCCAGATCAGCAACTAACACCCCCAGTTCCTTATTGCAAATGGTTCGCAATAGCAACTGAGACTCGCCGGATGCCTCCCGGTGTGCACTGCCTCTATGACAGTCGTGTAACGAGGTGAAGCCGCCGGCGCGCTTCGCTGCAATTGGCTGCGCGGGTGTGGCAGTCCGGTCGAGGGCCCACCGCTCATTCGATGCCGTCATGGTCTTTAACTTTCCTTGTCGAGGTGAATTCCGGCCGCGGCCTTCGTCCCAGCGCGATCAGCGCGCCGGCTCGTTCGAAGGTCCGCGCCACTGAGAGCGCCGCGCGCAGCTCGGCGCTCGAGATTGTGCGTTTCAGGTAGAGCGCGGTTGCGCCGCGCAGGATGGCGCTCGCCAGCCTCAGCAGCACGACCGCGCCCCATCGACGGCCGCGGCCGAGGGGCACGACCGTCACGCCCCCACCGTGGCGAGCTGCACGATCCGCAACAGCACGAGCCCGGCGGCGACGACCAGATAGCCGCGCAGCACGATCATCCAGATCCGGCTCAACGGGCTGAGCCGCGCCGGCGGCAGCCGATCGAGCGGCGGCATCCGCCAGGTGTCGCGGTCGAACAGCGGCGGCTGGTGCCGCTTGAAGCGGAACGAGGCGTGGCGGCGCGACGACATCTCGTACAGCTTGACCAGCGCCGTGACGGCGACGGCAAGTGCGCTGCCGCCGACCAGGATGCCGATGATCCAGGCCTCGCTGAGGTCGGGGAACAGCACCGCGGCGGTCAGGATCACCGACAGCATCACCAGCCCCGCCACGACAGCGCCGGTGAACAGGTTCAGCCTCGTCGAATTGATCCAGGGTCCGAGGATGTGACGGTCGTTGCAGAGCAGGAGCAGGAACACGGTCGCGCTCGGCAGCAGCACGCCGGCCAGCGTCTGCACCGCGTTGGTGAGCAGCCCGAGCGGCGTGCCCGGCGTCAGCACCAACACGGCGGCGAGCACGATCAGGCCGCAATAGACGCTGTAGAAGCCTTTGGCGTCCCACAGCTTGCGGTGCAGCGAGTGCTTGACCGCGAATACGTCGCCGATCGCATAGGCGGTCGAGAGGGAGACCGCGGCGGCGCCGATGATGCAGGCATCCAGCAAAGCGAGGGCAAACAGCACAGCCGGCAGCCGCCCGGCATATTTCTCGAGCCCGACCGCGGTCCCGAGCGCGTCGGTGTAGTTGCCGAATTCGGGCTGTCCGGAGAACACGTGCGCGCAGAACGAGATCATCGCCACCGCGCCGACCACGACCAGCACGATGCCGATGCACAGATCCATCCGCTCATAGCGGATGAAGCGCGGGGTGATCCGCTTGTCGACGATGTAGCTCTGCTGGAAGAACAATTGCCATGGCGCCACCGTGGTGCCGACGATGGCGACGATCAGCAGCATCACTTCGCTGAGCTTGGCGCCCTCGGGCATCTTCGGCACGAAGAAGTCGGAGGCGATCTGCCCGATCGGCGGATGCACCATCAGGATCACAGGCACCAGCAGCAGGCTGCCCGCGACCAGCACGATGCCGAAGCGTTCGAAACGGCGGAAGTCGCCGGTCGATACCGCCAGCATCACGATCGCGGCCGAGGCCAGCACGCCCCAGAATTGCGACAGGCCGAGATAGCTCAGCGCGAGCGTGATGCCGATGAATTCGGTGACGATGGTCAGTGCGTTCAGCACCAGCAGGTCGATCACGCTGAAGGCGCCCCAGAATTTTCCGAACCGCTCGAAGATCAGCCGCGCATGGCCGACGCCGGTGACGGCGCCGAGCCGCACCACCATCTCCTGGTTGACGTAAAGCACGGGAATCAGCAGCAGCAGCGTCCACAGCAGCGTGGTGCCGTAGTTCTGGCCGGCCTGGGTATAGGTGCCGAAGGCGCCGGCATCGTTGTCGCCGACCATCACGATCAGGCCGGGGCCGACGATCGCGAGCAGCGTCTTCAACCGCGCCGTCAAGGTCGCGCGCGGCGCGACATCATCTTCCGCGATGCTGCCGAGCGCGCCGTGGATATCGCCGAGATGCGCCCGGTCCAGGACCGCGGTCCGGCTCGAGGCGAGAGCCGCTTGATCGGGGGCGTGCATGTCCAAGTCATTGACGACGGTCATGACTCATTCCTTCTTACTTGCGTGGTTTGGTGGTTCGGGCTGCTGGAAAGCGGATGATGTTGGTCGCATCAGGCGCGGGCGTTGGCGTTGCGGCGCGTCGGCGCTTCGGCGCGGTATCGGTGTCCAGCACCAGCACGACGCCGAGTGCGGCGACGTGGCGTACCAGGCCCGCGCTTTCGCTGATGATGCCGATGACGCTTCGCATCACGGGCGCGAGCGGATCGTAGGCTTCACCGGTGTTGCGGACGGTCTGCGTGGCGGTCGGCCGGCGGCCCGGCCCGAAGATGTCATTTGCCTTGCTCATGTTCGTCTCCTGTCCGCTTCGGTGCTGGCATGGACGGGTCTGAATCCCGGTGACGGGATTTCGGCGGCTTCTCGGCAATCCCGAGTTCGTCGGCGCGGCGGCGCATCTCGATCCAGACCGAGCCGGGTTCGATGCCGGCGCGATGCCACAATGCGACGAGGTGGTAGAGCAGGTCGGCGCTTTCGCTGACGATCGCCTGCGTGTTGTGCTTGACGGTCTCGAGCGCGACCTCTCCGGCCTCCTCGATCACCTTCTGGGCGATCTTGCGGGTGCTCGAGGTGAGCAGCCTTGCGGTGCGCGGGTGATTATCCGGCGTCACCGCGTCGAGTGACGCATGCAGCCGATCGAGTTCACCCTGCGAGGCCGTCGCCGCGCGCGGCCCGTCGCCGACCGGCGGCGCTCCGGCCTGGCGGCGCAAGCGTCCCTGCCGGCGGGGCGGCTCTGTCTCTGTTTGTCTGGCGGTTTCAGTCATACCTGCTCCGATCGTCTCCGCGCTGCCTGTCAGGCACGGCGCGAGGGACGCGGAGCGGCTTTACGCGCGCGCGCAACCTCCGCTGCCGTGAGCAGCGGCATTCTCAAACGTGATGTCGTTCCCCGAAGGGTGTCCCGTTGCAGCGCCGGAACGGCGGGCAACGGGACGACTAGGTCCCTCGTCCATGTTCGTCCCCTAGGGCATGATCCGGAAAACTGCGAAGCGGTTTTCCGGAACGATCATGCCTAAACAAGAATCCAGAGCGCGATGACGATTCAAGCTGATCTCATCGCGCTTCAGGCGCTCGCCGCCATCTTGAGCTTGGCGGCACGCGCGATTGTTGTGCGCGGGCCGGAAGGCCGGTCCGCGCATCGCTCACCGTTGGTCGGTTCGGTGCTGGTTTCGACGGTCCACCGGCATTCCAGGTGGCCGTCGATCAAGACCCAATGACATGCCGGTGCCGGGGTTGGACGCCGGCCTCGGCCCTCCGGGTGGCGAAAACCCGGGAGGTTGTCATTGGAATGGGTGGCCGCAATCGGCCGCGGCGCCATGCGCTGCGGCTCGAACGGCCGGAATTTTGCGAGCTTTTCGAACATCGCTCACCTCCACTTCCGCTGTCGCGCGGCAGGCCGGTGAGGAGCGGCGGTCAGCTAAGGCGCGACCACCCATCCACGCAGGCGAAATCTGCGCGATCAGTTTTGCTATGTTGCGGCGTCAACAGTCCCGTCGAGGGTCTACTGTCGCCTGAGTTGCTACTGCCCATGTGCCTTCTGTGTTGGCTCGTGGTCGGGTTGGTCTTTCGGGGTAGGACCCCGGCGCGGAACGAATGTTCCGACAATTGGGCACTACGCCTGACACAAACACGTGTCAAGCCGAATTTGCTATCCTCCTGGGAGGATCGCGATTATCCTCCCGGGAGGATAGGAGAACCATATGTCCGACGACCATCCGCATGTTGCCATCGCCCGGCGCCTGAAGCGCGCCAACGGCCATCTCGAGACCATCGTCGAGATGATCGAGCAGGGCAAGCCATGCGCCCAGATCGCCCAGCAATTGCAGGCCGTGGAGAGTGCGATCGAGAGCGCCAAGAAGGCGCTGATCCACGATCACATCGGCCACAGCCTGGAGGAGACGTTGAAGGCATCGGGCCCCAAGGGCCGCAATGTGCTGCGCGACTTTCGGCTGATCGCGAAATACCTGTGACCCAACATACCTGTGACCCAAGATACCCGTGATCAAAGGCCGCATGCGGCGGACTGACGAAGCTTGACCCGTCCGGGGGGATCACCGGACGGGTCGGTTGCGACACGGGGTGGATGAGGACCCGTGCCGAACGCAGGATCCGCAGCCTTTAGAAAAGCCCGTCGATCAGTAGCAGGTGCGCACGCGGCCGATGTAGTTGCCGTAGGCGTCGAACTGGCGCACCCAGCCGCAGCGGCGATAGCCGGTGTCGTAGTAGCCGTCGCTGGCCGCGATCGCGCTGCCGACGATGGCGGCGCCGACCAGCCCCGCGCCAACGCCCCAGCCCCAGCCATACGGCTTGGCTTCGGCCTGCGAGGTGGTGGATGCGATGGTGCCGGTCACGGCGAGCGCGGCGAGGGCGAGGGCGGCAAACTTGGTCTTGATCGACATGGGATACTCCATCCTGTTTGAGCGCGGTCCGGTGTGGTCCGCATGCCCGTTGGACGGAGGCTTTCCGGTTCCGGTTCGAGCGCCGGCCGGGAAATATGGTTTCGTGGATTGTTTCGTCGCGAATAAAGCTCTGCGAGATGGGTCTAAATGGCTCGCCGCGAGCTCGGTGCACCTCTCCCCGTCGGGGAGAGGTGAACCATCCACGGCGCTTCCTGCTCAAACCTTATCCATCATGCGTCAGCAAGACGGAGTCAGTTGCCCGCGAATACGCCCGGATCGAACCTGTCGACGTCCGCAAGCAGCTCGCAGAACGCACGCGCGCCATGCTCGAGCAGCTGCTCGCCCTTGTCGGCAGAAGCCTTGGTGGCATCGCCGATCGCGCCGCTTGGATTGAGATCCTGCGCCTGCCAGGCGAACGGTGCCGGCCGCTGGGTCGACAGCAAGCGGTGATCCTGCTCGATCTGAATGCTCGCGGGCTTGAAGTCCGCGATCGCATCCTTGCGCACATGCTGCGGATACTTCGCCAGCATGATCGAGGTTTCGACCGCGCCGCCATGGATGCCGTGGCGCAGTTCGTCGGCATCGAACAGCCCGTCGGGTGTGCCGAAGCGCGACCAGCTCGTGGTGACCACCAGCATCTTGTGCTGCGCGCGCAGATCCTGCGCGACGAGTTGCATCGCGGCGGAGTTGCCGCCATGGCTGGTCACCATCACGAGCTTCCTGACCCCGGCGCGTGCCACGCTCTCGCCGAGCGCCATCCAGCTGTTCAGCGCCACCTCGGTCGGCAGGGTCAGCGTGCCCGGAAAATCGATGTGCTCGGTGGAGATGCCGACCGGCTGCACGGGCAGGAACGTCGCCGGGATGGCCGCTGGCAGCAGCGCCTGCACCCGCGCCAGATACGCTTCACCGATCATGACGTCGGTTCCGAGCGGCAGATGCGGCCCGTGCTGCTCGGTCGCGGCCAGTGGCAGCACCACGATCCAGCGCGCGGCCGCGCCCTTGGCGATGTCGGGCCAATGGATGGCGGTCCAGTCACGGGGCGGAAGCGTCGAGGTCATCAAGGCTGTCGTTTCAATACAAGCGTTTCATGGGATGGATTTGCAGGCTAGTTTGTTTAACATCGTGAGGCGTTCGCGTCTCCGGGCGCGGTCCACCTCCTGCCGCCTTCCATCATGGGCCATTATATCAGACGGAGTCCAACCATGATCCCGGCCTTTTTGCTGCGAGCGTTAACCACAGCCCTGCTGGCCGCCACCCTCGGCGTTTCCGCAGGTGTCCTCCCGGTGCGGGCGCAGAGCTCGGACAAGTCTTTGGACAAGGTCTCGTTCGGCACCAACTGGGTCGCCGAGGGCGAGCATGGCGGCTTCTTCCAGGCGCTGGCCGACGGCACCTACAAGAAATACGGCCTCGACGTCACCATCGTGCCCGGCGGCCCCAACGAGAACAACCGCATGCTCCTGATCGCGGGCAAGCTCGACTTCTTCATGAGCGCGAACTCGCTGCAGACCTTCGACGCCGTCACCAACAACGTGCCGCTGGTCGCCGTCGCGACCATGTTCCAGAAGGACCCGCAGGTCTTCCTCACCCACCCGGAGGTCAAGGTCAGCAAGATCGAGGATCTGAAGCCGCTGACGCTGCTGATCTCGAAGGAAGGCATCACCAGCTACTTCCAGTGGCTGAAATCTGAGTACGGCTTCGACGAGAACAAGGTGAAGCCCTACACCTTCAACCCGCAGCCCTTCATCGTGAACAAGCAGACGGCCATGCAGGGCTATGTCACGTCGGAGCCCTTCGCGGTCGAGAAGGCCGCCGGCTTCAAGCCGAACGTGCTGCTGCTCGCCGACTACGGCTTCAACTCCTATTCGACGCTGATCGAGACCCGCCGCGACCTGGTCGACAAGAAGCCGGACCTGGTGCAACGCTTCGTCGATGCCTCGATCGTCGGCTGGTACACCTATGTGTACGGCGACAATTCGGCCGGCAATGCGATGATCAAGAAGCTCAATCCCGACATGAACGACGAGCTGCTGGCCTATTGCGTCGCCAAGATGCGCGAGTACGGCATCGTCGATTCCGGCGATTCCATCAAGAACGGCATCGGCGCCATGACCGACGAGCGGATGGCGAGCTTCTTCGACAAGATGGTGCGCGCCGGCGTGGTCAAGAGCACCATCGACTATCGCCAGGGCTATACGCTGCGCTTCGTCAACAAGGCGGTCGGCGTCGAGCTCCGGCCCAAGAACTGACGGTGCGGACGCGATGAACTTTGACGCGAATGTTGCAGCGTCGGTAGTCCACCTCTCCCCCTGTGGGAGAGGCATAGGCCGCCCATGGCGGCCGTACCTAGCGACGCCGAAGCAACGCTTCGGCTATGTCGCATCGCCAGATGCGATCCGGGTGAGGGGTGACGCTCTCTCGTGGGACCTGCGCCCCCTCACCCGGCGCTTCGCGCCGACCTCTCCCCGATGGGGAGAGGTGCTCCCCGCGGCACGATCGCGCTCAGCAAAATCCAGCCGTCGATGGTAGAGAGCATCGTGTCGGAAATCGCCGCCAGCAGCTCCGCCGTGCGCCTGCGCGGCGTCACCAAGACCTATGACAGCGGCGTGATGGCGCTCGGGCCGCTCGACCTCGAAGTCCGGCAAGGCGAGTTCGTCTCGCTGCTCGGGCCCTCCGGTTGCGGAAAATCCACCGCGCTGCGAATTATCGCAGGCCTCGCCACACCGAGCACAGGCACGGTCGAGCTCGCGCATCACGACGTCGAGCGGCGCGGCAGTCACCGTATCGGCTTCGTGTTCCAGGAGCCGACGCTGATGCCGTGGGCCAATGTGCGCGACAATGTCCGCCTGCCGCTGAAGCTCGCCCGCGCGCCGGCGACCGATGCCGATGCCCGCATCGAGGCGGCGCTCGATCAGGTCGGGCTGGCGGAGTTTGCCGGTGCCTATCCGCGCGAATTGTCCGGCGGCATGAAGATGCGGGTGTCGCTGGCGCGCGCGCTGGTCACCGATCCGGATATCCTGCTGATGGACGAGCCGTTCGCGGCACTCGACGAGATCACGCGTTTTCGCCTCAACAACGATCTCTTGTCGCTGTGGCGCGATTTGCACAAGACCGTCATCTTCGTGACGCACTCGGTGTTCGAGTCGGTCTATCTCTCCGAGCGTGTGATCGTGATGACGGCGCGGCCGGGCCGGATCGGCGCCGAGTTTCATATCAACTCGGCCGAGCCGCGCGGCGAGGAGTTCCGCACCTCGGCCGAATATGCCGCCTACTGCCGCGAGGTCTCGCATGCGCTGGCGCCGTCCTATGCGGGGCAGGCCGGCGCATGAAGTCTCCGCAAGACCTCATCCGCTTTCTGCTTCCGGTCGCGGTGTTCGCTGCGGGGCTCGCGCTCTGGGAAGCGATCGTCCGCGCCTATGGCATCCAGCCCTACGTGCTGCCGAGCCCGCTATTGGTGCTGAAGACGCTGGTTGCAGACTGGCCGATCCTGTCGCAATCGCTCGGCGTCACGCTGCTGACCACGCTCGAAGGCTTCGTTGCCGCCGCGGTCGGCGGCGTGGTGCTGGCGCTGTTGTTCAACCAATCGAAATGGCTGGAATATTCGCTGTTTCCTTATGCGGTGGTGCTGCAGGTCACGCCCGTGATCGCGATCGCGCCGCTGCTCCTGATCTATCTGCAGCAGCAGACCGCGGTGATCGTCTGCGCCTGGATCGTGGCGTTCTTTCCGGTGCTGTCGAACACCACGCTCGGGCTCAACTCGGTCGATCGCAACCTCGCCGGTTTGTTTCAACTTTATGGCGCGTCACGGCTGCAAACGCTGTTGTTCCTGAAGCTGCCTGCGGCGCTGCCTTATATTCTCGGCGGCCTGCGCATCGCCGGCGGGCTGTCGCTGATCGGCGCCGTGGTCGCGGAGATCGCAGCGGGCAGTGCAGGTGCCGGCTCGGGCCTCGCGTTCCGGATCGCTGAATCGGGCTACCGGCTGAATATTCCCCGCATGTTTGCAGCCCTTCTGCTGCTATCGCTGGCCGGGATTGTCATCTATGGGGTGCTGGCGCTAGTTTCGCACCTCTTGTTGCGGCGTTGGCATGAAAGCGCGTTAGGAAAGGACAGTTGATGGCCCCGATTTCTTCCGAAAAGATCGATCTGCTGATTTACGGACCGATCCGGCCAATCCTCGAAAACGGCTTTTCCGATCAATACGTGCTGCACAAGGCCGAGAGCCGCGGCGACCTCGAACGGCTGACGATGGACACGATGGCCAAGATCCGCGGCATCGCCGTCACCTATCACACGATGGCGACCGACAAGACCGCGATGGCGCTGTTTCCCAAGCTGGAGATCGTCGGCAGCTTCGGCGTCGGCTACGACCACGTCGATTCCGCCTATGCGCGCGATCACAATATCGTGGTCACCAACACGCCCGACGTGCTGACCGAGGAGGTCGCCGACGTCGCGATGGGTCTGTTGATTGCGACCTTGCGCGAATTCGTCAAGGCCGACCGCTATGTGCGCTCCGGCCTGTGGCAGACCCAGAATTATCCGCTCAGCGTCGGCTCGCTGCGTGATCGCAAGATCGGCATCGTCGGCATGGGCCGGATCGGCCAGGCGATCGGCCGTCGCCTGGAAGCCTCGCGGGTGCCGGTGTCATATCACTCGCGCAACCCATCCAAGGACGTTTCCTACAAGCACTATCCCGACCTGATCGAAATGGCGAAGGCGGTCGACACCCTGATCGTCATCGTGCCGGGCGGCGCCTCGACCGCGAAGATGATCAATGCCGACGTTCTGAAGGCGCTCGGCCCGCGCGGTGTGCTGATCAATGTGGCGCGCGGCTCCGTGGTCGACGAGCCGGCGCTGGTCGCGGCGTTGAAATCCGGCACCATCCTCGCCGCCGGTCTCGACGTGTTCGCGGCCGAGCCGAACGTGCCGGACGAATTGAAGGCGATGCAGAATGTCGTGCTGCTGCCGCATATCGGTTCGGCCTCGGTGGTGACGCGCAACGCAATGGACCAGCTCGTGGTCGACAACATCAGGAACTGGTTCGCCGGCAAGCCGCCGCTGACGCCGGTCGCCGAAACCCCGGTCAGGGATCGCTGATGGCATTGTCCCGCTTCAGCGTCGTGCTGCTCGCGCTGCTGGCCGCATCCGGTCCAGCCGCCGCGCAGGACGTCACGACGTTGAAGAAGGACATGATCGGACAGTGGGAGCTCGCCACCACCGAGCGCAGCAAGACCTGCGTCGTGACGCTGAAGAGCGACGCGACGCCGCAAGGCTTCAAGCTCGAGCTCGAGCCGGCCTGCGCCGCCGCGCTGCCCTTCACCAAGGACATCACCGGCTGGAGCATCAAGGGCCTCGGCGACATCGTGCGGCTACACAACGCGGCCGGCGAGGCGGTGATCGATTTCACAGAAGTCGAGGCCGGCATCTTCGAGGGCATGCGCACCAACGAGGGCGTCTACATCCTGCAGAATCTCGCCGCCGCCCGCTCGCTCGCCAAGTCGATGGACCAGATGATCGGCGACTGGTCGATGGTCCGTGGCAACGGCCAGGCGATCTGCGCGCTGGTGCTGACCAACACCGACGCCGGCAACGACAATTTCCAGGTGTTCATGAAAGGCAAATGCGATCCCGCGGTCGCGACCTTCAACCCGACGCTGTGGCGGCTCGACCACGGCCAGATGATCCTGATGTCGCCCAAGGGCGAGAGCTGGCAGTTCGAGGCCGACGACAACGCCCAGTGGCGCCGCATCCCCGACAGCGCCGATCCGCTGATCATGTTGCGGGAGCAATAGGGGGCCGGCGAAATATCACCGCCTCCGCATGCGGTACTCGCCGACAAATTTGCGCGATTTCGGAATATTGGAAATATCTCCCTGATTTGCCCGACGTGTCAAGGTCCCCGTATCGGACGCCGGCAGCCCGCCGGCTGCTTTGCATGGGGTTGTTTTCGATATTTTTGACCCCGCGCATCCGCGGCGGCGTAAAGCCGCCGATGCGTCCGCAGTTTGCCCTGTTCCGTCGTCCAGCCCGAAAATAATTCCCCACTCCCTGTCGATCCGGTTCGCGCCGGATCGTCGTCACCAGTAGCGAGCCGGTTTTGCGGCGGTTATCGTCGCTTCTCGCCTAAAACAGGAGTTTTCCGATGCGGTTCATGTATATCGTCACCTCGTCCCAGCCCCCGCGGCCGCCGACGCCGGCGCTGATGGAGGCGATGGGCAAGCTCGCCGAGCGGGAAATCAAGGCCGGCCGCATGATCGACACCGGCGGGCTGCTGCCGGTCGCGATGGGCGCCCAGGTCCGCATCACCGACGGCAAGCTCAACGTCATCGACGGGCCGTTCGTCGAGACCAAGGAGATGATCGGCGGTTACGCGATCTTCGAGCTGCGCAACAAGGAAGAGGCCGTCGCGGCCGCCGTGGAGTTCATGCAGCTGCAAAAGGAGCATATGCCGGGCTGGGAAGGGACCTGCGAGGTGCGCCACCTCGCGACCCCGGGCGTTGACGTCGCCTGCCAGGTCGATGTGTCCGCCGTCGCCTGACGGGCCGCGGAGGGAGCGTTTTCGAGCGAAGTGGCTTCCAGCCCGCGTGAAGAAGGCGCGACACGGCAAGACGTCAAGTCGGCGGCGATGACGGCCGCCGACATCCAGTCCACGATCCTTGCGGTGTGGCGCATCGAGCAGCCGCGGCTGATCACCAGCCTGTCGCGGATGCTGCGCGACGTGCCGCTCGCCGAGGATCTGACCCAGGAAGCGCTGGTCGCCGCGCTCGAGCACTGGCCGGCCGACGGCGTGCCGGAGAAGCCGGGCGCCTGGCTGATGGCGACCGCCAAGCGGCGTGCGCTCGATCACATCAGGCGCAACAGCATGCTGACCGGCAAGCACGGCATGCTGGCGCATGATCTGGCGTGGGAGCAGGAGACCATGCCCGATTTCGATTCCGCGCTCGACGACGACATCGGCGATGAATTGCTGCGGCTGATCTTCACCGCCTGTCATCCGCTGCTGTCGCGCGAGGCACGCGCCGCGCTGGCGTTGCGGATGATCTGCGGCCTCACCACCGAGGAGATTGCGCGCGCCTTCCTGCAGGTGGAAGCGACCGTCGCCCAGCGCATCGTGCGTGCCAAACGCACGCTGTCGGAGTCGGGCCTCGCCTACGAGACGCCGCGCGGCGAGGCGCTGTCCGAACGGCTCGCCTCGGTGCTCGAGGTCGTCTATCTGATCTTCAACGAGGGCTACACCGCCGCACGCGGCGACGAATGGCTGCGACCGCAGCTCTGTAACGAGGCGCTGCGCATCGGCCGCGTGCTGACCTCGATCGCGCCATCGGAGCCGGAAGCACACGGCCTGCTGGCGCTGATGGAGTTCAACGCCTCGCGGATGGCGGCGCGCACCGATGCGGCCGGCGAGCCGATCCTGCTGATGGACCAGAACCGCGCGCTGTGGGATCGCCTGCAAATCCGCCGCGGCCAGCTGGCGCTGGCGCGCGGCCGCGAGCTCGGCGGCGCCGGCGGCTTCTATGTGCTGCAGGCCGCGATCGCCGCCTGCCACGCCGAGGCCGATGCGCCCGCCGCGACCGACTGGCGCCGCATCGCCGCGCTCTATGGCGATCTCGCTGCGCTGCTCGATTCGCCCGTCATCGCGCTCAACCGTGCGGTTGCGATCGGCATGGCCGAAGGGCCGCAGGCCGCGCTTGCGATCGTCGACGGTCTCGCCGACGAGCCGGCGCTGAAATCCTATCACCTGCTGCCGAGCGTGCGCGGCGATCTGCTGCAACGGCTGAGCCGCTTCGCGGAGGCGCAATCAGCGTTCGAGGCCGCCGCCGCATTGGCCGGCAACGCACGCGAGCGTGAGTTCCTCAAGCGCCGCGCCGCGGCCGCCGCGCGCGCGGCGCAGGAGCGCGAGCAGCACTGACGGTGGTCGTCAGGAGAGATCATCGCACGTCATGGACAAGCGCCGCCTTGCCGCGCAGCCCCCAGAGCAGCAGGGCCGATGCCGCGATGATCGCAAGGCCGATCGAGACGAACCCGGCGGTGACCAGCGTCTCCTGCCACGGCGGGGCACTACGCCCGGGCGCGGTGACCGGCGAGAGCGCGCCGGTTCCGAGAATGGCGGCGAGCGTCGTCACCGCCCAGTTGCCGTAGGTGCCGCAGGGCAGCGCCCAATAGGCGACAGCGCGCGGGCCCGACGCCAGCCTGACCTCGCTCCAGATCGCCCCGACCGCGAGCAGGAAGGTGCCATTCATCACCCCTTCGAGATGGGCCGCGAGTCCCATCCGGACGTTGGTGAAATGCTGCTCGACAAGTCCGGTCAACAGCCCGATCAGGAACAAGGCCATGCCGTGAAACAGCAGCCGTCGCCGATAATCCATTCCCGCCCCCTCAAATGATCGCCCGGTCAATGGCCGATCATAGCAGACGGGACGAAGCCGTCCGTCAGTGACCTGGGGTCGCAGCGGCCGTGGCTGCCCCAAAACCGGGACGGACCACGGCCTGCTGCAGAAGCCCGGCGGTTGTTGCCGGCGGCAACCTATGACACCATCCCGATTCCGGTTTGTTCTTGACTTTTGGAAGCCCATGCCGCGCCGCAAATATGCCTGGGAGCAGCTCACGGACGAACAGTTGCTCAAGCAACGCCTCAGCAGTCTGAGGGTTGCGGTCGAAGGCACCTGGCTCGCGGATTGCGTCGGCACGCTCTACGAAGAGCTCGAGGAGCGCGGCATAAGGCTGCGGCCGCACACCTGGATCTCGAGCGAATGGTTCAGCCCGGCGGATGTGCCCGGCATCGCGATTCCGTTCTATCTCGCCCATCCGCGCCTGATGAAGCTCGAGAAGAAGATGATGCTCGACGTCGAGGGCGCCTCGTGGTCCGAGTGCATGGCCATTCTCCGCCACGAGGCGGGCCACGCCGTGCAGCACGGCTACCAGTTGCAACGCCGCCGCCGCTGGCAGCAGCTGTTCGGTCCATCGTCGCAGCACTACCCGCGCTACTACCGGCCCAATCCGGCCAGCCGCAATTATGTCCAGCATCTGCGGCTTTGGTACGCGCAGAGCCATCCGGACGAGGATTTCGCCGAGACCTTCGCGGTGTGGCTGCGGCCGCGCTCGAACTGGCGGACGCGCTATGCCGGCTGGCCGGCGCTGAAGAAGCTCGAATATGTCGACGAGCTGATGGGCGAGATCGCCGGCAAGCGGCCGCTGCTTACGACGCGCGAGCGCGTCGATCCGTTGCGCGAGCTCAAGCAGACGCTCGGCGAGCACTACAAGAAGAAGCAGGCGTTCTACGCATTCACGCCGCCGAAGACCTATGACCGCGATCTGTCCAAGCTGTTCTCCGCCGATCCGCGGCATCAGCGGTATCAGCCGGCTGCAGTGTTCATCAGGCGGCATCGTGCTCACATCAGGCAGCTGGTCGCGCGCTGGACCGGCGAGAATCAGTTGACGCTCGATGCCGTGCTCGACGACATGATCTCGCGCTGCCGCGAGCTCAATCTGCGTGCCGTCGGCCCCGAGCAGAAGCTCGTGACCAACTTCATCATCCTGCTGACCGCCAAGACCATGCACGCGCTGTTCGGTCCGTCGCGCCGCAAATGGATCGCGCTATGAAGCATTTCCGCATCCTGGTGCTGATGCATCCCGACTGTGTGCCGCCCGATAGCAGCGATGGATATTCCGCGCGGGAAATCAACGAGTGGAAGACCGAATACGATGTCGTCAGCACCCTGCGTACGGCCGGCCATGAGGTTCGGCCGCTCGGCGTGCAGGAGGAGATCAAGCCGGTGCGCGACGCGATCGAAGGCTTCAAGCCGCACATCGTGTTCACGCTGCTGGAGGAGTTTCACTACGACGTGGTGTATGACCAGCACATCGCGAGCTATCTCGAGCTGATGAAGATCCCCTATACCGGGTGCAACCCGCGCGGCCTGATCCTGGCGCG
Source organism: Bradyrhizobium sp. WCU1 (assembly GCF_053474805.1). Lineage (NCBI taxonomy): Bacteria > Pseudomonadati > Pseudomonadota > Alphaproteobacteria > Hyphomicrobiales > Nitrobacteraceae > Bradyrhizobium > Bradyrhizobium sp. WCU1. The sequence goes on along the minus strand of NZ_CM130280.1, from coordinate 2,872,439 downwards.
CGGCAAGGATCTGTCCAAGACGCTGGTGCATCATCGCCGGGTCCCGGTGCCGGCCTTCGCCGTGTTTCCGATGCGCCGCAAGGTCAAGCGGCCGCCGCGTCTCGAACTGCCGCTGATCGTCAAGAGCCTGAGCAGCGACGGATCGCTCGGCATCTCGCAGGCGTCGATCGTCGATACCGACGAGAAGCTGGTGGAGCGCGTCGCCTTCATCCACGAGCGGATCGGAACCGCGGCCATCGCCGAGCAGTTCATCGAGGGCCGCGAGCTTTATGTCGGCGTGCTCGGCAACAACCGGCTGCGGGTGCTGCCGGTGTGGGAATTGAAGTTCGGCAGCATGGGCGGCCCCGGCGCGCGGCATATCGCGACCGAAAAAGCCAAGCACGATACCAACTATCAGGAGCGCATCGGGATTGCGGATGGCCCGGCCGACGACCTCACGCCCGAACTATCCGCGCATATTCAGCGGCTGGCGAAACGCATCTACCGGACGCTGGGGCTCGACGGCTACGCGCGCATCGACTTCCGCCTGTCGACCAGCGGCGTGCCGTATTTCATCGAAGCCAATCCCAATCCCGAGATCGCCAAGAGCCAGGAGTTCGCGATGGCGGCCGGGCATGTCGGGCTCGATTACCCGGGTCTGTTGAACCGGATCGTGACACTCGGAATCAGCCGCGCCAAGGCCGGCGTATCGCTGGGCTGAACCGGAGGCCCTGAAGCATGATCCGGAAAAGTGCGAAGCGGTTTTCCGGAAAGATCATGCTCAAGAAGGGGCTAAAGCGCGATGACGATTCAACCCAATCTCATCGCGCTTTAGAGGCTGCGCTGCATCGTGTGACGTCGCGCGTCTCTGGGGATGAACATCGCAAACGTTTCCCTAACGCGCGCCGCCGGCGTCGCGTCGGGGGCGGTCGCAGAAGCAGGGGCGGCCGCGACACGAAATTCATCCGGGTTAGGCCATCGCCGTACAAAGATGTCGCCGACGGGTGCCGCCATGAGCAGGCCGTCGCTGCGGCAGGTGTCGTAGACGTACAAAACGGCAAGAAAAATCGATACGACAACAAGGATCGTTCTGAAAAACGGCATTGTGTTTGCGCCTTCTTGATTGAGGCGGACAATGCCCGGCGACGGTGAACCGCGCGTTTAGCTGCCCGGCCGATCGGCCGGTAAGGTTCTCAACTCATGAATGCGGACGTAAACGGCTCGCTTACCAACGCCCTCAAGGTTACGGCAACCAGCTTTGCTCACCAGCCTGCAAGGAGTCTCTGGCATCAAGGGATCAAGAAAAAGACTGAGGAGGCCACCATGTTCGTCGCCATTCGAGTCATGATCCTGATCGCCAGCGCCTATGCAGGCTCGGCCGTCGCAGAGATGCAATTCGCGCCGCTGCCGAGCCTTGCGGCACCGTCCGCGCCGTAAGACTGGCGGGCCGCATTTCCTGATGTGATCGAAGCGAGCGCTGCGCCGATCATTGACGATCATGGAGCCTCCGCTGCCGATCCAGTTCAACCTGATCGCATCACGCTTCAGGTCAGCCGCTTTCGGTTCAGGAATTCCTGCATCGCGTCGTGACTGGCCGGCAGGCTGTCGTCCAGCAACAGGAAGTGCACGCAGCCTTCGACGGTTTGCGACGTACGCGCGAATTGTTCGGCAAGGCTCAGGACGATTGCGCGCTTGTCCGGCTCCATGATGCAATAGAACGCCAGCGTGAGCCGCAGGGCTTCCTTGTCGTCGGGGCGTCCAAGCATTCGAGTCTCCGGGAGTTCGCAGCAGTCTGCATCTAGGGACCTTCCGGCGGCGTCGGTGCGTGACGAGCGCTGGAGGCCGTCGCTCTGGAGAGCATCTCGATGGTCGTCGATAGGCTCTTGAATGCGGCCATGAACTCCTTGCGGGAGATCCACAGTCTTTCGAGCAACTCGTCGCGCGACCTAGGGTCAGCCTGGCGCTCGATTAGTTCCTCGATGGCCGTCGTGACCTCGAGAATGCCACCGATCTGGCGCCGGACCGAGAGGCAGGCCAACAGGGCCGCAGAGATATCTCCCTGCGGCCGGCTCGCCGATGAAGCCGTCTGCTTCGACAGATGGGCGCGATTGCGGAACTGCTGGAGATCGATGATGCGTCCCATTCAAAGCATAGTCCCGCTCGTCCGCGTACAAAAGAAGAGTTCGGCCAATGCGTTGCGCTGAGTGTTTCGGAGCGGAAACATCAGGCCGCGATCGGCACCAAGAAATCGGAACAGCCCGAGGCCGGTCACGAAATCGGAAACATCGCGCGGAGCGTAATACGTCGCGTGCGCAATTCACCTCGTAACTTTACTAGTTCTGCGCGCCGTGATCGTGCCGCACATCCTACAACAGCTTCAGGCGGATCGCGATGGTTGCAGCATGCACCTTGTTCGTCGCATTCAATTTGCGCGTGGCGTTGCGCAGGTGGAATTCAACTGTTCTGGCGCTTCTGCCTATGATTGCTGCAGTTTCTCCAGCGGTCTTGCCAGCGCTGACCCATTTCAAGCACTCGCGCTCCTTGTCGGTGAGATCGCCTTCGACGGTCTCGCGGCGATAGTCGTCTGCCGCATTTCGAGCGGCCGGCGGGTCGTTGGGCTCGTCGGGCCATCGCGCGGCCTGTCCTGCTGCGGCCGTCCGGAATTCGGTGATGTCGGTGACGCAGCCGATCGCGCGACGGTGATGGCTGGAGGAATCCAGGATCAGGCAGGCGACCGAACGCAGCCAACGTATTTCTCCGGATGGCCGCACGATCCTGAATTCGACGCGGTAGTATTCGTTTCTCGCGAGCAACGCGGATACTTCGGCGTCGTCTATTCTGGTCGCGATCTCCAGATCGTCAGGATGAATATAGGGCTTGAAAGCCTCTATCGACGTGATCGGGTGCGTCGCCTGATCCAGCCCCAAAATCTCGTACCAGCGCTCGTTGCAGAACAGCATGTCGGCGTCGATATCGTAATCCCACAGGCCGCCTCCCATGGCCTTGAACGAGAGTGACAGGCGTTCATATTCGAGTTGATCGACTGCCTTTTCCTTGGCTGGCTTCCGCATCGTGCTTGGCCTCAAACGCTCCGTTGACTTTGCCAGTGCACTTCCGCGCTTTTAAAAAGCGTAGCTTGATCGCGTATCGAATCTCCCGGATTTGGCGGAGTTACAGATCGATTTGCAAGTGCCGAGTGGTCACGATCGCAGATCGGTGCGACATTGATGAACAAAGGTTTGGATCGCAGTCGGCGATGCGCAGGATTGCGGCATTGGTCGTCCTTGCCGCGGGTCTTCTCGTATCGAACGCAGACGCGACGACCTGCATTTGTTCGAACAATCTGTCCGGATGTGGTTTCTCCGGAAGGCTGGCGTTGAACTTCAACCCATCGAACTTCAACGGGGGTGTATCGCCGGTCCCGGGAGATGCAGGCACGGCTTGGCGCTGCCACTTGCCTGGATATTCCGGCCGGTACGCCCGCTGGAAAGCGGTTGCGGCCATATCGACGGAAGCCCGATGCTCGTCAACGGCAGTGTCACGGCGTGCATTGCCAGGGCCAATTATCCGAATATTAGCGAGGGCGGAGATTGACAGGAACGCGATGCGTCGCCGATGGTGCGGCGGCACGGCCGTATCGCAGCGAGACACCGATGCAAGTTCAACGATGGGCTCTGTCGATGCTTGCCGGGCTTGCGGTCCTGGCTCTGTCGGGTGCTGCTGGCGCACAGGGTGGTGCCCCCGATCCGATGTGGCCGAGCCGGCAATGGCAGACCGCGACACCGGAAGAACAGGGGATGGACTCTGCGGCGCTGGCGAGGCTCGTCAATTATGGCGCGGTGCGCAGCTTCGATAGCCTCTTGATCGCGCGTCACGGCCAGATCGTGCTCGACGCCTATTATGCGCCGTACACGCCCGAGATCCCGCACCTCCTCAATTCCGTCACCAAGGCGGTGACCGGTACATTGGTTGCGATGTTGCTTAAAGAGGGCGTGCTCGATAGCCTCGACCATCGCTTGGTGGATTTCTTCGGCGACCGCACCATTGCAAATCTCGATGACCGCAAGCGGGCGATCACGGTCCAGACCATGCTCGACATGACTTCCGGCATGGCGTGGACCGAAGGCGTCGAGGGCGGGCGGCCGGACTCGCTGATCGAATGGGAGCGTAGCCCCGACGTGATCCAGTTCATCCTCGACCGTCCAATGGCGAAGGCGCCGGGCGAGGCGTTTTATTACAACACCGGCAATCCGCAGCTCCTGGCCGCGATCATCAACAAGCTCACCGGGATGAGCGCGCGGGACTATGCGGTGACGAAGCTGTTTCGCACGCTCGGAATTGCCGCGCCCTATTGGCACAGCATCGGGCCGGGGCTGACCCAGGGCGGCGGCGGACTGCTGCTCGCGCCGCGCGACGCCGCCAAGATCGGGTTGCTCTATCTGCATGACGGCGAATGGGAGGGACAGCGGCTGCTGCAGTCGGGCTGGGTCGATCGCATCAGGCACGCGACGACAGACATGCACGCTTCATTCGATCCTTCCCTGCATTATGCCAATTTCTTCTGGGTGATGCCGAAGCGCCAGGTCGTCATGGCGGTGGGCGATCGCTGCCAGCTGATCATGATATTTCTCGCGCTCGACATCGTCGCGGTGGTGACCGCGCGTGACTACTGCTCGTTCGGCAGAATGGCCGACGACATTTCCGGCGCGGTCAAGTCCGACACCGCGCTGCCGGTGAATTCCGCCGGCGGCAATCAGCTTGCTGCCGCGCTGCGCGAGATCGCGACGGAAAAGCCATCGGCCGTCGGCGCCATGCCCGAGACCGCTGCCGCCATCTCGGGCAAGACCTGGCGCTTCCCGGCCAACGGCCTCAACCTGCGGGCGCTGACACTGCATCTGACCGATCCGTCCGCGCGCTACGAGCTGGAAACGGCGACGCCGGATCCGGCGCGGCCGGTGATCAAACTGACGGGACCGATCGGGCTCGACGGGACCTACCGTCTCGGCCAGCCGACGCCGCTCGGCGTGATGGCGCTCAAGGGGACGTGGCTGGACGGTGAGAGGCTCGCGATCGACCTGCGCCTGGTCGGCGGCGACACCGATCGCAAATGGCTGCTCTCGTTTGGCAGCGGCAAGGCGAGGCTCAGCGGCAAGGATCGCTTCGGCCACGACGTGCAGGTCGATGCGGAGACGCCCGGTGCGCAATAGCGTGATTGAGGCGCCGGCAAAGGCGAGAATCCGGAATCGGGAAGGCGCTGAAGGGGCGAAACGAAATGCAATGCTCGGACAATTCCTGTCTTGAGAATGCGAACATACGGCTCACGAACAATGCCACACGCTCACTGTCGTCCCGGCGAAGGCCGGGACCGATAACCACCGATGGTCATTGTTGAGCGATGCCGGGACGACGAGTCCGCTTCACGACATCCGCCGCGGACTATGGGTCCCGGCCTTCGCCGGGACGACGCCCGCGAGGAGTCATGGACTCACTTGATGGATCACCCGCGCAGCATGCGCGGGTGATGACACCGAGAACATGGGGCTGTTTGACAGTCGAACCGGTAGCAGACTCTAGTGGTCGGTCTTCGGCGTCTTGGCCGACATGTCGAGCCCGAGCTGAAGGGCGCGCTCCTGGCGTTCTTCGGACAAGAACCTCAGCTCCCGTTCCAGCGACCGCGCAACCTCGTCCTGGGTTTGCTGGGAGTGGCGGCGGGAGCCGCCATGCGGTTTGGCCGGTTGGGCAGTCACGGGGATCCTTTGTCATCACAGTGTCACAGGTGCAGGCATGCCACGGCCAGAGTCGCGGCGACAATCAAAAAGAATTCAGCGGACGCCATTTGGAACGTTTGTTGGGCATCTGACTCCAATTTGAGCAGGAAATTCTCCCTGGCCTCGACCTATGCCTTGGTTCGAATGGAGTCGCGTCCGGTCGGGCTTGCGCTCTCATCAATTCGGATGAGAGTGCCCGGTTCCCTCGAAATCATTTCCGAAATCGCACGAAGACGTCCTGAAACCGACAAGGTCTAACCTTAGTAGCGTTGTGAACAACGGGTGCCTGATGAGACGCTGACAATGCGGTCGTGAGATTCACGACCGAGGTCGTGCAATCAGTACTCGTCAGACGCTGGGGATGATCTCGGAAATGAAGAAGCCGAATGCTGTGCCATATGTCTGGGCGGCCGCGCTGATCGCGGTCGCGATCTGGGGCGTGAGCGGCGCGCCGCAGATGGCACATACATCTGCCCCCACGCATCTGGCGCGGGCTCGCTAGAGCTTCGGCCGCAGCGAGCGCTGCATATCCATCGTGTAGGTGTAGCGCCCTTCCGGGTGCGTGGTGATGGTGACCTCGAACAGTTCCTCGCGCAGGCCGTAGTAGCGGCGGACCACGGTGAGCGCCGGCGATCCGGTCTTGACGTCGAGCGCCTTGGCGATCGGCGCCGGCATCCCCCGCACGAAGATTTCCATCTGCGCACGCTCGGTGACCTGGCCGTACATCTTCGCGATCTGCTCGTGCACCGGGGTGCGGCCGTGGTCGCTGCGGGTCACGACATCGGCGAATCGGCGCAGCACGTAAATCTCGGTCCAGCCGAGCGGGGCGGCGAACTGGTCGGAGCGGCGCACCGCCTCGATCAGGAACCAGCTCTTGCCGGGCTCGCATTTCAACTGCGCGGCCAGCTTCCGATCGGCGACGATGTCGCTGCTGCCAACCACGTCGCGGTAGGTTTCGTTGGAATAGCGCAGCCATTCGCCGAGCGACTTGACGCTGTGGGTGAACAGCACCGGCGGCTCGGAGGCGATCACCACCGAACCGAGGCCGGCGCGGCGCACGATCAGGCCTTGATCGATCAGGATGCGCAGCGCCTCGCGCACGGTCTGGCGGCTCGCCTGGTAGCTCGCCATCAGTTCGGTCTCGGTCGGCAGCAGATTGCCGACCGCGTAGGTGCCGAGGCGGATATCCTTCTGCAGCCCGGTGGCGATGTCGCGATAGCGGGACGATCTCGCCCTGTCCGGTTGTTCAGACATGGCAGATCACTGGTATGCCAAATGGCAGGCGACTGGATGTCCCGACTGCATCGATTGCAGCGCGGCCTCGAATGCCGCGAGCGTCGCCAGCACGTCAGCTTGGGGCACCGGGAACGGCTGCTTGCGTTCGACCGCGTCGGCAAAGGCGGTAAGTTCCGCGGTCAGCGTGTTGACTGCCGGATAGCGTGTCGTTGCAGGCGCCTCGCCGGATTTCCGTAGCACCATCGTCCCCTCGTCGAGCACTTCTGCGGATCCCTTCATCCCGAACACATGCACGCGCCAATAGAACGGTGTTGCGCGGACCGTAGCAAGGGTTGCACTCACGCCATTCACAAATTCAATCGCTAAAGTTGCAGCGTCGAGCGGCGGCGGTCCGGCCTCGCGTTCATTCAAGCGGGCATAAACCTGTCGGGCAGGACCAAGGAGGCTGACGAAGCCGTCGAGCACATGCAGGCCCGCGCCGGTCAGCCCGCCGCCAGGCGACTCCTCGGGCGACAACCGCCAGCCCTGCATGATGGCCTGCGAGTTCTCGTTGCTGTTGTGCCCCTCGACATGCAGGATCGTGCCGAGCTCGCCACTGGCCGTGATCGCGCGGAGCGCCTGCATCGACGGCCAGAACCTTCGGTTATGCCCGACCGCGAGCAACACACCGGCATTGCGGCAGGCAGCGAACATCTCGGCCGCATCGTCGCGCCGCAGCGCCAGCGGCTTCTCGCAAAACACCTGCTTGCCGGCTCCGGCGGCCGCGATGACCTGGCGCTTGTGCAGCGAATGCGGTGTTGCCAGCAGCACGGCATCGATGCCGGGCTCGGCGAGGACATCGTCCAGGCTGGGGGTGAGGGAGAGGCCATGCGTCGCGCAAAAGCCCGCGGCGCCGCCGACATCGGGTTCCACCGCGCTGGTGATCCTCAGTCGTGGCTCGCCTTGCGCAGCCTCGACCAGCGCGCGGCCCCAGCGGCCGAGGCCCGCGATCGCACAATTGATCATGAATGTTCCTTGTCCTGACTGCGTCCGGCCCGGATCGCCTCGATCACTGCGGCGCTGTCGCTGTCCGGGCCCCGAAGCGCGATCGCCGCGCGCAGCAACTCGGCCTGCACTGACGTCAGCGGCAAGCGCAGGCCGCATCGACCTGCCTCGCGCAGAATCAGCTCGGCGTCCTTCAAGGTCTGCGCGAGATGCGATTGCGGCGAGAAGTCCCGCGCCAGCATCTTTGGTCCCTTGCTGTCCATCACCTTGGAATATGCCGCCGATTGCCGCGCGGTCGCAAGGAACGTCGCCCCGTCGAGGCCGAGCGCTTCGGCAAGGGCGAGGCCTTCGGCCAAAGCGGCGCGGTTGTTCTGCAGGATCAGGTTGATGGCGAGCTTGGTGCGGCTCGCATTACCGATCGCGCCGACATTGATCCGCCGCGGGCAGAGGACGTCGAGCGTCGCTGCTGCGGCGGCGATGATGTCGGCGTCGCCGGCGACCAGCGCGGTGGCGGTGCCGGCGCCGACCTCAGCGCTGGTGCCCGAGATCGGCGCTTCGATGAAGGGCAGGCGTGAGCGCGCCGCGAATTCGGCGATGACAGTGATTTCGCCCGGCGCACACGTGGTGGTGCAGATGACGAGCGGCGGCGGCCTGGTGTTCGCAAGGTCCGGCAGCAGGCCCTCGACCTGGGCCGCGTCATACACTGCGATGACGATGACGCGGCAGCGCGCCGCGACGTCGGCAGCGAAGGCCGCGAACTCGGCACCGCTGGCCCGCAGTCCATCCTGCTTCGCAGCATCGACGTCGAAGCCGATCACGCCGATGCCGGCATCGATCAGGCGTGCCGAGAGCGCTGATCCCATCAGGCCCAGGCCGATCATGCCGACAGGTGTCTCGCGAGCCATGATGCGCCGCCGCTTCGCGCTATTGCGGCTGGATGCCGGCCGCCTTGACCTCCGCCGACCAGCGCACGACCTCGCTTTTGACGAAGGCGCCGAACTCGGCGGGCGTCAGCGGTGCCACGATCACCCCGACATCGGCGAGCTTCTTCCTGGTCTCCGGCATCGCGAGGTACTTCGCGCACTCCGCATGGATCTTGTTGACGATGGGGGCCGGCGTGCCGGCCGGCGCGAACAGCCCGTACCAGATCGTGGCCTCGAAGCCCGGCATGGCTTCCGACAGCGCGGGCAGGCCGGGGGTGAGCTCGTTGCGGGCCGCCGACGTCACTGCGATGCCGCGCAGCGTGCCGCCCTGCATCTGCGGGATCGCGACCGAGAAATCGCCGAAGGTCAGGTCGATCACCCCCGCCATCACGTCGGTCATCGCCTGCGGCACTCCGCGGTAGGATGCCGCGATCAGCGACAGGCCGCCGCGGGACTGCAGCTGCGCGACCGAGATCTGCGATGCGCCGGAGCCGTAGCCCGCGGTCAGATTTGGATTGGCCTTGGCGTAGCTGAGGAACTGCGGCAGGTCCTTGGCCGCAAGCTTCGGGTTGACCAGCAGCACCATCGCCGTCGTGGTGGTGCGGATGACAGGCGCGAAATCCTTCACCGGGTCGTAGGGCAGGCTCTTCAACGTCGCGACGTTGCTGGCATGGGTGGTGTTGGTGCCCATCAGCAGCGTGTAGCCGTCGGGCGCGCTGCGGGCGACTTCCTGGGTGCCGATGCTGCCGAGCGCGCCGGCGCGATTCTCGATCAGCACGGTCTGGCCGAACGCATCCTGCAGATGCTGGCCAACCAGCCGCGCGACATTGTCGGGGCCGGCGCCGGCCGGGAAGGGCACGATGATCCGGATCGGCCGTTGCGGGAAATCGTCCGCGGCGACCGCCGGCAGGACCCGAAGCGCAGCGAGCAGGACGACGAGCAGCCCCAGCCGTAACTTCATCCCGGTCCCTTCCCGTGCCTGCTTTTCCCAAATTTATACGGACAAATAAGTCTGAAATGCAAGCAGATGGCCCGTCGGAATATTGAGACGCGGCAAATTTATCCGTATAAATAGCCCATTCAGAGGAGCCAGATGACGATGGTGGACATCAGCGATCTCCATGCGCGCGGGCTGCGCCGGCGCCAGAAGATGTTCGGCGAGGTCGATGTCGCCAAGCGGATGGCGGCCGCCGGCGATTTTGGCACGCCGCTGCAAAACATCATCAATGCCTACGTCTATGGCGACGTCTGGGAGCGCAGTGGGCTGTCTGACCAGATCCGCAGCCTCGTGATGCTCGGCATCACCGCGGCGAGCAGCAAGCCCGCCGAGTTCCGCGTTCATGCCAAGGGCGCGTTGGCCAATGGCTGCACCGCCGCGCAGGTGCAGGACGTGCTGCTGCTGGTTGCGATGTATTGCGGCATTCCGGCTGCGATCGAGACCAGCAAGATCGCGGCCGAGGTGTTCGGCGAGGCGCCTCCGAAGGCGTAGGGTTCGCGCCGGGGCCAAACAGGCGGACACGCGCCGGAGCGGTAAATTCGACGCGAATGCTCGCTGCCGCGTGATCGGGCGCGGCAGGCTGGAACCTTGCGGATGCGGATCGAATTGGACTACGAATCCTGAAGAGATCCTCAAACGACACGGCGCTTCATGACCGCACATCAACGCAACCTTTCCGCCTCGATCGATCCGGTGAAGCTCGATCGGCTCGCCGAAGTCGCGATCAAGGTCGGCCTGCAGCTGCAACCGGGGCAGGATCTGCTGCTGACGGCGCCCGCCGCGGCGATGCCGCTGGTGCGGCGGGTCGTCGAGCATGCCTACAAGGCCGGCGCGGGTCTCGTGACCCCGTTCTTCTCGGACGAGGAGCTCACGCTGGCGCGCTACCGCTACGGCAACGATGCGAGTTTCGATCGCGCCGCCGGCTGGCTCTACGAGGGCATGGCGAAGGCGTTCGGCGCCAACACCGCGAGGCTTGCGATCGTCGGCGACAATCCGATGCTGCTGTCGGGCGAGGATCCGACCAAGGTGGCCCGCGCCAGCAAGGCCAATTCGATCGCCTACCAGCCGGCGCTGCAGAAGATCGTCAATTTCGACACCAACTGGAACATCATCGCCTATCCCAGCACGTCCTGGGCGAAGCAGGTATTCCCTGATGATGCCGAGGACGTTGCGGTGGCAAAGCTCGCGGATGCGATCTTCTCCGCCTCCCGGGTCGATCAGGACGGCGCCGTCGCCAATTGGGAAAGGCACAACGCGAGACTGCGCGAGCGCACCGAATGGCTGAACGGCCAGCGCTTCCACGCGTTGAAATATTCCGGCCCCGGCATGGACCTGACCATCGGCCTCGCCGACGGTCATGAATGGGAAGGCGGCGCCTCGACCGCGAAGAACGGCATCGTCTGCAATGCCAACATCCCGACCGAGGAGGTGTTCACCACGCCGCACTGCCGCCGCGTCAGCGGCCATGTCGTCAGCTCCAAGCCGCTGTCCTATCAGGGCACGCTGATCGATAATATCTCGGTCAGGTTCGAAGAGGGCCGCATCGTCGAGGCCAAGGCCTCGCGCGGCGAGGAAGTGCTGAACAAGGTGCTCGACACCGACGAGGGCGCGCGCCGTCTCGGCGAGGTCGCGCTGGTGCCGCATTCATCGCCGATCTCGAAGAGCGGCCTGCTGTTCTTCAACACGCTGTTCGACGAGAACGCCGCCTCGCACATCGCGCTCGGCCAGTGCTACTCGAAATGCTTCGTCAACGGCGACAGACTGACACCGCAACAGATCGCCGAGCAGGGCGGCAACAAGAGCCTCATTCATATTGACTGGATGATCGGCTCCGCCCATACCGACATCGACGGCATCCATGCCGACGGCCGCAGCGTGCCGGTGTTCCGCAAGGGCGAGTGGGCGTAACAGCCCGCTAGCGGAACCTCCGCTCCCGCGCGGCGAGCAGGTCGCCCCGCGTGGCGCTGAAGCGGCATGTCTCGTGCTGCGGTCGGAAGCCGAGCCGGCGATAGATCTTCAGCGCGGGGGCATTGCGGCTCGAGACGTTGAGCCAGCAGGGATGCTCGACCGAGACGTCATGCGCGCTGAGTACGCGGTAGACCAGGAGTTGGCCGAGCCCGCGTCCCTGCCGCGCCGGGTCGACGGCGACCGACTCGATCCACATCGAGTTCCGCTCCGGCTCGGTCAGGCAGTAGCCCGACATCTGTCCGTCTTCCGACGCGATCCAGACCTCGGTCTCGGTCAGGACCTGCGCCATCTCCTCCGGCGAGTACAGGCGGAAGGCGGCGTCCGAGGCATAGGCGGCGTTGTGGATGCGCGCGACCTCGGCCGCGCAGGCGGTCACGTCGCTGACCTGTTCGATGGTGGCGCGGGCCGCCGCGAGGGTGCGCGCCGGCTGCAATGGCTCGACGCATTTCATCCCGATCTCGGACTCGAGATGAACAAACCCGAAAGCGGAGACGAAGGCCATTCCGGCCGGCCAGTCACTGCTCACCAATGTTTGCACGATCAGGTCGGGATCGGTCTCGATTGCGATGATGTCGTCGAACAGGGCCAGACCAATCCGGCGCCGCCGCATCTCGGGCGCCACGACGATCTTGAGGAACCGGGACTGATGCGCGCCCTGATCGCGCAACGAGGATTCGGCGAGACCGACCAGTCGGCCATTTCGCTCGGCAACACGGAAGTCGCGCCCGCCACGGTTCTGCGGCAGTTTCAGGAACTGGTCCCACTGCGGCAGCGCAACAGGGCCCAGCCGCGGTTCCACCACAGCTGCCTTTGCGTAGAGTTCGACCACCGCTTCCGCATCAGCCTCTCGAAGCGGCCGGATGGTGATGCCGTCATCCATGAGTCGCAAGTTTACCCGATGTCGAGCCGATAGACATCCTTTGCCGTATTCAAGAACAACGCCGTCTTCTCGACTTCGCTATATTGTGATGCAAGCCGTTTAAAGGTGTTGAAGATCACCTGATAGCTGCACTGTCCCTTGTCAGGTGGGAAGTTGCTCTCGAACATGCAACGGTTCGGCCCGAACGCCTCGATGCAGGTCTCCACATAAGGCCGCCAGGCGGCGGCGAGTTCCTCGGACGAGGGCGGCCGGGGGCGAAGGTGGAAGTCGTAGCCCAGCAGGCACATCGCCAGCCCGCCGAGCTTGACCACGACGTTCTGGCACCGGGCGATCTCCTGGATCGAGGCCCTCCAGACCGGAAAGGTCTCCTCGCGCTTGCCGGCGAAGCGGCCGGTGCCGACCGGCCCGCCGCAATGGTCGAGCACGATCCGGGTGTCGGGAAAGGCGCGGGCAAGGTCGGTGAGCTCGCCGATCTGCGGGTGGAACAACCAGGCGTCGAAGCTGAGGCCGAGCGGCGCCAGGCACGCGAACCCCCTACGAAAGGTGGAATCCAGCAGAATGCCCTTCGGCCGGTTCGCATACATGTGCGCGACATTCGGATCCTCGTCCCAGGCCGAGGAGTGGCGGATGCCGCGGAACCGGCCGTTGCCGGCGGCAATCTCCGCCTCCAGCACCGCCCTGGCCTGGTCGCCGATCAGGAGGTTAACATGGCTGACGATGCCGGCGCAGATCGCCGCCCTGCCGTAGCCGCCGCTCGCCGCCATCGCCGCGACGCCGTTGGCGAACTCGACCTCGCCGACCGGGCGGAATGCCTCCGGCCCGTCGGCGCGATACATCGACCGGCAGTCGACATAGACGGTGGCGACGATGTTGTGGCCCGAGGCGATGTCGTCGCGCATCTCCTCGATCAGATAGCGCAAGCCTCCGCGATCCCAGAGATGGTGGTGCGGGTCGACGATCGGCCTGTCGGGATCGATGATCGCCTCGGTGTACTGGGCGAGCCAGTCTTCGCGCGGATTGGCATAGAGCCCGCTGGCAGAGGCGGGCAGGGTGCTGGCCATGGATTTTTCACTCCCGTTTGGTTTTGCTTCTTCTTGAACAGAGACCTTACACGCCGTCGAGGATGATGACAGTCGGCGTCATGGGCAGCGTGTCGCGCGAGATCCTTAAAGTCCGCTCGCCGCCGCGGCGGTCGATCTCGAATTGCTGGCCGATCAGGTGCATGAACTCGTCGAGCGGGGTGGCGAAGCGGTGCATCGGCAGCACCACCGATGCCCGCAGCCGCTTGGTGATCGCGGAGATGCCGTCGAGTGACATCGTGTAGGTGCCGTCGATCGGCACCATCACGATGTCGAGCCGGCCGATCGCCGCGAACTGGCTGTCGTCGAGCTTGACGTGGAGGTGGCCCAGATGGCCGATGCAGAGGCCGGCGACCTCGAAGATGAAGATCGAGTTGCCGTCCTTGATCATCTCGCCGCCGGGGTCCTCACCCTAATAACGGCGGATGTCGGTCGTGACGTTGCGGATATAGACGTCGCCGATGCGCTCGGCGTAATGCGCGGCCTGGCCGTTCTCGCCCCAGCCATGCAGCACGTGGGCGATCCTGGGATCGGGGAACAGCGTGTAATGCGTCGCATGGGCGCGGTTCATGGTCGCGACGTCGGGCAAGCGCCCGGTCTGGTAAACGCCGTTGTAGTCGGTCGCGATCCGGACGCCGCCGGGCGTGTCGATATAATAGGTCGAATGGCCGGCATAGGTGATCGCGACCTCGTCGGCTTTAGCCGCTGCGACGCGCCGATAATTCACCGGGACGGCGCGCGGCGGAGCATTGGCCATCGCCAGGCATTCGCTGCGCTGGGCGTCCTGCGCGAAGGCATGGACGGTCAATGATCCCAGCAAGACGAGCGCGGCAAGCAATCTCAGCATGAGCTGTTCCGTCTTCGGCGATATCGGCCGATACGAGACTATCGCGCAATTGGCTTGCCGTCATGATGAGGCCGGCGCATCGCTCCATGGCGCTGACTGCAACACGATCCAGGCGATTCTTGCTCCGGGACGCGCTACCATGCCGCGCAGACATCGGAGATCAGGGAGTTCTGCGTGACCGACGTTGCCCCTACGCCGCGCGCGTCATCGACCAAGCGGCTCGAGCCATTGCGCCATGTCGACGCAGGCGTGCTCAACATCGCCTATTACGAGGCTGGTCCGGCCGACGGCCCCGCCGTGATGCTGCTGCACGGCTTTCCCTACGATATCCATTCCTTTGTCGACGTCGCGCCGATCCTGGTCGGGCAGGGCTGCCGGGTCATCGTGCCGTATCTGCGCGGCTACGGACCGACACTGTTCCGCGACAAGGCAACGCCGCGCTCGGGCGAGCAGGCCGCGGTCGGCGCCGACCTGATGGCGCTGATGGATGCGCTCGGCATCGAGCGTGCGGTATTCGCCGGCTATGACTGGGGCGGCCGTGCCGCATCGATCGGCGCCGCGCTGTGGCCGCAACGCTGTAGCGGACTGGTCTGCACCAACGGCTACATGATCCAGGACATCGCGCACGCAATGCAGCCGGCGCCGCCGGAGCGCGAAGTGCCGCTCTGGTATCAGTATTATTTCCAGCTCGAGCGCGGCCGGGCGGGGCTTGCCGCGAACCGGCGCGGCATCGCAAGGATCCTGTGGTCGCAATGGTCCCCGACCTGGACGTTCGACGAGGCCTGCTTCGAGCGGACGGCAGTGGCGTTCGACAACCCTGATTATGTCGACGTCGTGATCCATAGCTATCGGCATCGCTACGGCGTTGTCGAAGGCGACCCGCAATATGCCGCTGTGCAGCGGCGGCTCGACGCCTTGCCTGTGATCACGGTCCCAGCCATCTCGCTCGACGGCGCCGATGATGGCGTGACGTACGTGAGCGACGGCAGCCGCACCGCGGCAAAATACACAAGCCGCCTGGCCTATCGCGTGATTCCGGGCGCCGGCCACAATGTCCCGCAAGAGGCGCCGGAGGCATTTGCCGCGGCGGTAATCGAGGTGATGAGGGCCTAACCTCGGTCTCACGCCTGTCGCGGGCTGATCTTCCAGGCGATGGCGAGCGTCAACAGCGTCAGAATGCCGCTGGCGAGCGCGACCACCGGGATCGTCAGGGCCAGCGCCGCGGTCGCGGCCCAGCCGATCGAGGAGAAGGCTTCGGCGAAGGTCGCGATGCGGGAGGAGGTCTGGCGCCGGCGGAACTGGCTGCGCTTGGCCTGCGCGCGGAACCAGAGCTGGACCGCGGCGGCGGATGCGGTCGCGATGATGATCGCGATCGCCGTGACCACGGCCTGCCCTGGCGAGGCGAAGGCCAGTGCGGCCACCAGCGGCGCGAACACGACGGCGATGGCGATCAGGACGACCTCGACCTTGGCGCGGGTCACGCGTGACGGCGGCAGCGGCGCGGTCGCCACCAGATCGGGCGCGTCCTCGCCCGAGATGGTCAGCCACGCGAGCCCGCCGGCGAGTTGGCCCGCGGCCATCACCACGACCGGCGTGATCAGCACGATCGCGGTCGACGTGCCGGAGAAGCTTCGCCACAGCATCAGCGCCGGCGGCAGCAGATAGAGCATCTGCATCAGGCTCTGCGACAGTAGCCACGGGTCGCGGCGCAGCAGCAGGAACTCCTTTCGGCGCAGCGCCTGCTGCCGCGAGCCGGGCCGGAACGTGCGGGCACGGCCCTGTGCGACCGCAGCCGGATTGGCGGCAACGCGGGCGACCGTGTCGGCAAACCGCGGCGCGAACGCCGCCATCACGGCGCCGAGCAGCACGAGGCTTGCTGCGAGCAGCAGCAGCATGATTTCGCGATCGCCGAGCGCTGCGCGCGCCGGCCACCAGAGCGGGCTATCGGGGGCAGGGGCGATACGTGCCGCGGTATCCGAGGTCAGGAAAGCAAAGCGCGACAGCGTGCCGTAGGACAGCACGGCGACGACCTGCAGGGCGATGACGAACCCGGCGCCGATCACGGCGGAGACGATCTGCGCCACCAGCCGCGTCCGGCTCGGCCCGATCACGCGAAACAGCAACGCGGTGACGGCGATCGCCGCGGCAGCCGCCGATAGCCCGATCGCAAGGACGACGCCGAAACCGGCGAGCCAGCGCGCGCCGCCGAGATAGACCAGCACGTCGATGAACGGCGTCGACAGCAAGAGCGCCATGCTGCTCACCGTCAGCGCGATCGCGGCAATCCGGATCGAGAAGATGTTGGTGAGCTTGGCCGGCGACGACATGATCAGATCGAGATCGGCACGGGCATAGAATACCCGCGTCACCGACTCGATCGCCTGCGAAAGCATCAGCGCCCAGGACAGGAAGATCGTCGCGGTCAGCACGATCAGCGAGGACGGATCGAGCGGAAACCGCAAGTCGACATAGCGGGCGACCACGGCATAGGCCGGCAGATGCAGGATCGCCGCGAAGACCAACAGGCCGATCACGGCGTGATTGCGCCGCCGCCGGCCGCCGGTCATCATCGCCAGCCATTCGCGCCAGGCCAGGCGGAATTCGTGGCGGGCGAACCAGGTGAGATGGGCGGTCGAGCTCACGCGGCCGCCGCTTCGGTATCGACCAGCGCGATGAACATGTCTTCGAGCGTGGTGTCGTTGCGGCCGTTCTGCTCGCGCAACTCGGCAAGCGTGCCCTCGGCGATCAGCCTGCCGGCCGCGATCACGCCGATCCGGTCGGCCATGCGTTCGGCGACTTCGAGAATATGGGTCGTCATGATCACGGTGCAGCCGGCCCGGACGCGCTCCTGCAGCAGCCCCTTGACGTGACGCGCCGACAGCGCGTCGAGGCCGGTCAGCGGTTCATCGAGAATGATTAGGCGGGGGTCGTGCACCAGCGCGCCGGCGAGCGCCACCTTCTGGCGCATGCCCTTGGAGAAGCCTTCGCAGCGCTCGTTCAGATGCGGCTCGAGCCCGAGCGAGATCAGGAGATTGCGTGCCGACTTCTCCGAGGTGCGGGGATCGATGCCCCACAGGCCGGCGACGAATTCGAGGTATTCCAGCGGCGTCAGCTTGTCGTAGATCATCGGCTCGTCGGACACCCAGGCCATGATCTGCTTGGCGGCGACCGGATCGGCCAACGCATCGATGCCCAAAATCGACACTGAGCCGGCATCGGGCCGCAATAGCCCGGCCACCATGCGCAGCGTTGTGGTCTTGCCGGCGCCGTTCGGCCCGAGCAGCGCATAGAACTCGCCGACACGGATGGTGAGATCGAGCGCGTCGACCGCCGGGCGATCAAAACGCTTGGTTAACCCTCGCACGGCCAGTGCGGACAGTTGCGACGTCATTGTGTGGCGATCCCGGATTTCGCTCGTCGGTTGCGCAACTTGGACAAAAACCGTTTCGGTGCAGTGAATCGCACGGGGCAAATCGCAGGCGATATCCGTATTACTCCGTGCTGCGGCATACCTCCGCAAATGTGATGATACAGCGGGATCAGGGGTTTGTTGACAGGGATCGGGCCATTTGGCTCAATCCGGGCGGACGTAGGTGGCTTTCAGCGCTTCCGACACAAGGGCGTGAAGGCGGGATGCAACGAGCGATCGGATAAGAATCGCCGGGCATCGGGGAGGGAACGATGCTGGACTTCGTTCAGCAGCTCGTCAGCGGCATCGCGCTCGGCTGCGTTTACGGCCTGATCGCGCTCGGCTTCGTGCTGGTCTACAAAGCGACCGAAGTCGTCAATTTCGCGCAAGGCGATTTGATGATGCTGGGCGGCTTTTTCGCCTTCACTTTCATCGGCATGCTCGGGCTGAATTACTGGGTCGGCTTCGCCGGCGCGGTGATTTGCATGGCGCTGTTCGGCATGCTGGCCGAGCGGCTCGTGGTGCGGCCGATCCTCGGCTATCCGCAATTCTCCATCATCATGGCGACGATCGGGCTCGGCTATTTCCTGCGCTCGGTCGCCGGCATGATCTGGGGCACCGACGACTTCAAGATCGAGACGCCGTTCAGCCAGGGCGTGTTGCGGATCGGCAGCCTGGTGCTCGCCTACGACAAATTGTCGGTGATCGCGGCGACCATCATCCTGTGCGCGCTGCTCTATCTGTTCTTCAATCGCACCACGCTCGGCACCGCGATGCGCGCCAGCTCCGAGAACATGCTGGCTGCCTATTACATGGGCATCCCGGTCAAGCGCGTGGTCTCGATCGTCTGGGCGATCTCGGCGGCGGTGGCAACCTGCGCCGGCGTGCTGCTGGCGCCGATCACCTTCATCCATTCCAATGTCGGCCTGGTGCTGGGACTGAAGGCGTTTCCGGCCGCGGTGCTCGGCGGCTTCGGCTCGATCCCGGGCGCGGTGGTCGGCGGCGTCCTGATCGGCGTGATCGAGAGCATGGCCGGCTTCTATTTGCCGCAAGGATGGAAGGACGTCGCGCCCTATATCGTGCTGCTCGCGGTGCTGCTGCTCAAGCCCGAAGGCCTGTTCGGCCTTCACGTCCGAAAAAAGGTTTGAGGAGCGACATATGCGGTTTCTCTTCAAGACCGATTACGAAGACGACATCAGGCTGTTGCCGCATTCCGGCTACGTCTATTCCTACGGCCTGCTGCTCGCGGTGCTGCTGATCGCGCCCTACGTGCTGTCGAGCTATCTGATGAGCCAGCTGGTCTTCGTCTGCATCTATGCGACCGTCGGCGTCGGGCTGATGATCCTGACCGGCTTTACCGGACAGGCCTCGCTCGGCCACGCCGCCTTCCTGGCGATCGGCGCCTACACCGCGGCCTATCTGCAGCAGTTCAACGTGCCGTTTCCGGTCTACTTCCTCGCCGCGGGGCTGTTGACCGGCGTCGTCGGCGCACTGGTCGGATTTCCGGCGCTGCGGCTGCAGGGCATCTATCTGGTGATCGCCACGATCTCGTTTGCCTTCATCGTCGAGGAAATCCTGGCGCGCTGGGAAAGCGTGACCAACGGCAATGAGGGCATGCGGATCAAGGCCATGCAACTGCTCGGCACCACGGTGTCGCGCGACGGCCCGACCTTCTATTATATCTGCCTTGCGGTGCTGGTGCTGACCATCGTCGGCACGCTCAATCTGCTGCGCTCCCCGACCGGACGGGCCTTTGTCGCGATCCGCGACAGCGAGACCGCAGCGCGCAGCATGGGCATCAATGTCGCGCTCTACAAGGTGAAGTCGTTCGCGATCTCGGCTGGTATCACCGGCTTGGCCGGCGTGCTGTTCGCGCACAAGCTGTCCTTCATCTCGCCTGAGATGTTCACCTTGCAGCTCTCGATCGAGTTCATCATCGTGATCCTGATCGGCGGCACCTTCAGCCTGCACGGCGCGGTGCTGGGCGCGATCTTCCTGGTCATGATCGATCCGTTCCTGACCTACCTGAAGGACGACATGCCCAGCGTGATCGCTGGCACCGCGGCCGCACTGGGCGCGGGCACGGAGCGCGCCGGCCGCATCCAGGATGCGGTCGCAGCCTTCGCCTCGGCAAACGGGCTGAAGGGCGCGATCTACGGCATCATCATCGTGGTGTTCGTGCTGTTTGAACCCCTCGGGCTCTACGGCCGCTGGCTCAAGATCAAACTCTTCTTCCAGCTCTTCCCGCTGTACAAGCGCGCCACCTTCAAGCGGCAGAAGATCTATGTGAAATCGGAGCGGAACCGATGAGCTATTTCCGCGCCGAGAACCTGTCGTTGCATTTCGGCGGCCTCAAGGCGGTCGATGCCGTCAGCTTCGCGGTCGAGAAGGGCGAGATCCTCTCGATCATCGGGCCGAACGGCGCCGGCAAGAGCTCGATCTTCAACCTGATCTCGCGCATCTACCCGCCGACCTCGGGCCGGATCTTCTTCGAGGATCAGGACATCACCCAGCAGCCGGCCTACGATATCGCGAAACTCGGCATCGCGCGCACCTTCCAGAACATCGAACTGTTCGAGAACGCGACCGTGCTGAGCAATCTCCTGGTCGGCCGGCATCGCCATTCGACCACCCGGCTCTGGCAGGAGCTGCTATTCCTGCCGAGCGTCCGCGCCGGCGAGAAGGCGCATCGCCGCCGGGTCGAGCAGGTGATCGAATTCCTCGACCTCGAGCCTTACCGCGACAAGCTGATTTCGGGCCTGCCTTACGGCGTGCGCAAGGTGATCGAGTTGGCGCGCGCGCTGTGCTCGGAGCCGAAGCTGATCCTGCTCGACGAGCCGTCGTCAGGCCTCAATGTCGAGGAGACCGACGACATGTCGTTCTGGATCCGCGACATGAAGAGCGAGCTCGGCATCACCGTGCTGATGGTCGAGCACGACATGACACTGGTCAACCGGGTCTCCGATCGCGTCATTGCGCTGAATTACGGCCGCGTGCTGGCGATGGGCTCGCCGTCCGAGGTGCAGCACCATCCCGACGTCGTCGCAGCCTATCTCGGCGCATGAGGATGATGCCATGAGCACACCGGACATCATCCTGAAGCTTTCCAACGTCGAAAGCTATTACGGGCCGATCATGGCGATCCGCGGCATCAGCCTCCAGGTGCCGCGCGGCCAGATTGTGACGCTGCTCGGCGCCAATGGCGCCGGCAAGACCACGGTGCTGAAGACGATCTCCGGCATCCTCGACCCGCAGAAGGGCTCGATCGAATTCCTCGGCAAGCCGATCCAGCGCATGGAGGCCGATCGGATCGTGCGGCTCGGCCTCAGCCATGTGCCGGAGGGGCGCGAGGTGTTTCCGTTCCTGTCGGTGCGCGAGAACCTGATGATGGGCGCCTATCTGCGCCGGGACCGCGACGGTGTGGCGCAGGACCTCGAGCGCGTCTACGGCTATTTTCCACGGCTGAAGGAGCGGCTCGGCCAGCCCGCCGGGCAGTTGTCGGGCGGCGAGCAGCAGATGCTGGCGATCGGGCGGGCGTTGATGAACCGGCCGACGCTGCTGCTGCTCGACGAGCCGTCGCTCGGGCTGTCGCCGATCCTGGTGAAGGAGATCTTCACCATCATCCGCCGCGTCAATCAGGAGCACGGCATGTCGATCCTGCTGGTCGAGCAGAACGCCAAGATCGCGCTGGAGACGGCGCATTACGGCTATGTGCTGGAGATCGGCCGCGTCGTCATGAACGATACCTGTGAGCGGCTGATGAGTTCACCCGATATCCAGGAGTTCTATCTCGGCGCCAAGGAAGCCGGCGCGCGGGGCGAGCGGCGCTGGAAAAAGAAGAAGACGTGGCGTTAGGGAGGTTTGGTGCTGACTAAAGTTGGTTTGGCACTGAGAGCGAGTCGGAGTTAGATTTCAGGCCTGTTTCGCGAACAAGACCGGCAACAAGGCCGGCGCGTGAGACGGGCGGCAGAGGAGGGAGCGCGCATGGCAGGACCAGCGGTGCTGACGGTCGCCGACACGATCGCGAGGAGCTTTCTGCTCGCGGTGCAAACGCGCGGCGACAGGCCCGCGATCCGCGAGAAGAAGTTCGGCATCTGGCAGCCGACCAGCTGGCGCGAATGGCTTGAGATATCCAGGGACATCGCCTGCGCCCTGCATGCGACCGGCTTCCGCCCCGGCGACGTCGCCTCGATCATCGCCAACGCGGTGCCGGAATGGGTCTATGCCGACATGGGCATCCTGTGCGCCGGGGGCGTCTCCTCCGGCATTTACCCGACCGATGCGGCGGCGCAGGTCGAATACCTTCTCAATGATTCCTGCACCCGGGTGATCTTCGTCGAAGACGAGGAGCAGCTCGACAAGGTGCTGACCTGCCGGTCGCGCTGTCCGACGCTGGACAGGATCGTGGTGTTCGACATGGAGGGCCTCTCCGGCTTCTCCGATCCGATGGTGCTGTCGCTCGCCGAGTTCACGGCACTCGGCCGCAATCATGCGCAGGGCAATGATGCCCTGTGGGATGAAATGACCGGCAGCCGCACCGCGTCCGATCTCGCGATCCTGGTCTATACGTCGGGCACCACGGGCCCGCCCAAGGGCGCGATGCACTCCAACCGCAGCGTGACGCACCAGATGCGCCACGCCAACGATCTCTACCCTTCGACCGACAGCGAGGAACGGCTGGTGTTCCTGCCGCTCTGCCATGTCGCCGAGCGGGTCGGCGGCTACTACATCTCGCTCGCGCTCGGCTCGGTGATGAATTTTGCCGAAAGCCCGGAGACGGTGCCGGATAATCTGCGCGAGGTGCAGCCGACCGCGTTCCTCGCGGTGCCGCGGATCTGGGAGAAGTTCTATTCGGGCATCACCATCGCGCTGAAGGACGCGACCCCGTTCCAGAACTGGATGTACGCCCGCGCGCTCGCGATCGGAAACCGGATGACCGAATGCCGGCTGGAGGGCGAGACGCCGCCGCTGTCGCTGCGGCTCGCCAACCGTGCCGCCTATTGGCTCGTGTTCCGCAACATCCGCCGCATGCTCGGGCTCGACCGTTGCCGGATCGCATTGACCGGCGCGGCGCCGATCTCGCCGGATCTGATCCGCTGGTATCTCGCGCTCGGCATCGACATGCGCGAGGTCTATGGCCAGACCGAGAATTGCGGCGTGGCGACCATGATGCCGGCGGACCGCATCAAGCTCGGCTCGGTCGGCAAGGCCGCGCCCTGGGGCGAGGTGATGATCTGCCCGAGGGGCGAGATCCTGATCAAGGGCGACTACCTGTTCATGGGCTATCTCAACCAGCCGGAGAAGACCGCCGAGACGATCGACGCGAAGGGCTGGCTGCACACCGGCGATGTCGGCACGATCGACAATGAAGGCTTTGTGAAGATCACCGACCGGATGAAGGACATCATCATCACGTCAGGCGGCAAGAACATCACGCCGTCCGAGATCGAGAACCAGCTCAAATTCTCGCCCTACGTCTCGGACGCGGTCGTGATCGGCGACAAGCGGCCATACCTGACCTGCCTGATCATGATCGATCAGGAGAATGTCGAGAAATACGCCCAGGACCAGGACATCCCGTTTACCAACTACGCGAGCCTGTGCCGTGCCCGCGAGATCCAGGACCTGATCCACCGCGAGGTCGAGGCGGTCAACGCGAAGTTCGCGCGGGTCGAGACCATCAAGAAATTCTACCTGATCGAACGTCAGCTCACCCCAGAGGACGAGGAGCTGACGCCGACCATGAAGCTGAAGCGCAGCTTCGTGAACAAGCGCTACGCGGCCGAGATCGACGCCATGTATGGCGAACGCGCAGTCGCGTAGCAGGCGATAAGACGTTTGGCGAAGGAGCGAGAAGGCCCGACCCTTCGCTCACCATGGGCCGTTGTGAAGGAGGAGACTGCAATGTCGAAATCGCTGAAGGCGCTGGGCTTTGCGGTCAGCGCGCTGGCGCTGACCTGTCTGCCGGCCGCAGCCCAGACCAAGGTCACCAATGAAGGCATCTCGCCGGCCGAGATCGTGATCGGAACGCATCAGGACCTGTCCGGCCCGATCAAGGTCTGGGGTGTTCCGGTGTCCAACGGCATGAAGATGGCGGTTGAGGAGATCAACGCCAGCGGCGGCATCAACGGCCGCAAGATCAGGATGATTCTGGAGGACAATGGCTACGACCCGAAGAAGGGCGTGCTGGCCTCGCAGAAGATGGTCGAGCGCGACAAGATCTTTGCGATGATCGGCTCGATGGGTTCGGCGCCGACGCTGGCCGCGCAGGACATCCTGTTCGATGCCGGCGTGCTGCAGCTGTTCCCGCTGACAGCCGCCGAATTCACCTTCAAATTCGATCCGAGCAAGCCGCAGGAACGGCTGAAGTTCAACAACCTGCTGCCCTATGTCGAAAGCACGCGCGCCGCGCTCAAATACATGATGGACTGGAAGAACTTCAAGAAGCCCTGCATCCTGCATCAGGACGACGAGTACGGTAAGAACGTGCTCGACGGCTTCAATCAGCAGCTCGCTGCGATGAAGGTGCAGCCGGCTTCGACCACAAGCTACAAGCGCGGCGCCTCCGACTTCTCGGCGCAGGTTGCCAAGATGAAGGCCGACGGCTGCGATCTCGTCGTGCTCGGCACCGTGATCCGCGAGACCATCGGCGCGATGAACGAGGCCAGGAAACTCGGCTGGGACGTGACCTTCCTCGGCGCTACGCCGACCAACGTGCTCGAAGTGCCCGCGCTCGGCAAGGAAGCCGTCGAGGGCCTCTATGCGGCCTCGGGCTTCGAAATTCCCTACGAGGACACCGCCAAGGGCAAGGTGAAGGACTGGCTCGTCAACTACAAGAAGATGTTCAACACCGACGCCAACACCCAGGCGATCATCGGCTACAACGCGGTGATGACGTTCGCGTTCTACGCCCAGAAGGCGGGCAAGGATCTCACCGGCCAGAAGATGCTGGATGCGCTGGAGTCAGGCGACAAGTTCCTCGACATTTTCAGTTCGCCGCCGACCAAGTTCTCCAAGACGGATCATCTCGCCAACACCATCACCCAGGTGCAGCAGGTCAAGGGCGGCCGCTGGGTTCTGGTGAAGGATAACCTGATGTTCTAGTCCAGAGCATGATCCGGAAAAGCTGACACTGGATTCCCGAGAGGATCATGGCGTTGTGGGAAGAGGCCGCTCAAGCGAAGCGGCCTCTTCGTCGGATGGGATCGAGCTAGCAACCATCCGAACTGAGGAGGACAACTCCGCCGGCCTCGGCGAAGCCCTGCATCAGACCCGGGGCGAAAGCCTTGTAGGCGGGAGTATCCATGTTCCTCATGCCGCCACTGACGGCCTCGAACTGCTCAGCGGTCAACGCGAGGCGAGGATCTGACTAGGACGTGGTATTCGAACGCATGTTGTTCTCCTGAGATCGTGGGATGATGGAGGCAGGCGACCGGCCGTCAGCAGCCCTGTCCGCCTACGACCCAGACGGTTGCGCTGGGAGCGGTGCTTGCAAAGCCTCTCAGGAACGCCCTGCACGGCCGCGCTTGCGGCGAGGCGCGTGGCCGCGCGTGCGCTCCATCACAAAACTGCGCTCTCCATCGCCGGCCTGCAGGTCGTGCAGGGGATGGCGATGCTGCGGCTCGAGGGCCTCGCGGAATACAGGCTTCAGGCGGCGCTGATCGATCGGCTGCTCAGGTTGCCGGCCTCCCTGTTTCGCGATTACACGGCAGGCGATCTGGTGGATCGATCGATGGGCATCGACGCCGTCCGCAAGACGTTGACCGTCCATAATCTCCGCGGCCTCACGGCGCTTCTGTTCTGCCTCTTCAGCATCGCCCTGATGTTGTATTACGACGTCAAGCTGGGGAGCATCGCCGTTCTGCTGGTGGCGGTGCGTGCGGCCGCGATCATGGCCGCCGGCGGGCTGCGTATCTATTACGAAGCCCGCTACCTCGATCTGCAGGGAAAGATCGGCGGCTTCGTTCTCCAGTTGATCACCGGCGTTGGCAAGCTGCGTGTGGCCCGGGCGACCGGACGCGCGCTCGCCCTGTGGTCGGAACGCTTCTCGGTCCAGAAGCGCTATTTCACCGCGTCGCAGAAGGTCTCGAATGCGCTCAGCGCGTTCGAGAGTTCCTATCCGACACTTGCGACGCTCGTCATCTTCGCGATTGCCTTCCATGACAACAGCGAGATCCTGCGCGATCTCGGCGCTTTCCTCGGCTTCCTGGCGGCTTTCGGCCAGACCTTGGCATCGGTCGGCAACTGGGCGTCGAGCATCAGTGAAGCGCTGGTTGCCGTCCCGCAGCTGGCGCGGTTGAAGCCATTGATGTCAACTGCCGCCGAGATCGGCGAAGAGCGCAGGCCACCCGGAGCGCTGTCCGGTGAGATCGAGCTTTCCGGCGTCGGCTTCCGATATGCGCAAGGTGGTCCGCCGGTGCTCGACGATGTCACGTTGAAGATTCAGCGCGGAGAATATGTCGCCATCGTCGGCCCGTCGGGCAGCGGAAAATCGTCGCTGCTGCGATTGCTGCTCGGCTTCGAGCAGCCGGAGACGGGCTCCGTCTTCTATGACGGCAAGGCGCTCAACACGCTGGACATCAGTGCGGTGCGCCGACAACTCGGCGTGGTGCTTCAGGACACCAAATTGGCGACGGGCAGCCTCTACGAGAACATCTGCGGCGGCATCGATCTGTCGCAGGACAAGGCCTGGGAGGCAGCGAGGCAGGCCGGTCTCGACACCGACATCCAGCAGATGCCGATGGGTATGCATACGCTGGTTTCCGAAGGCTTCAACACGCTCTCCGGCGGCCAGCGGCAGCGGGTCATGATCGCCCGGGCGCTTGCGCGGGCGCCTCGGATCCTGCTCTTTGACGAGGCGACCAGCGCGCTCGACAATCGGACACAGGCGATCGTCGCAGCTTCGCTGGAGCGGCTTCCTATCACGCGCCTCGTCATCGCACATCGATTGAGTACCGTACGCCAGGCCGACCGCATCATCATGCTGTCGGGCGGCAAGGTGGTCCAGGTGGGAAGTTACGCCGAACTTGTCGCGCGCCCTGGCCCGTTCGCGGACTTCGCGGCGCGCCAGCTGCTCTAAAGCATGATCCGGAAAAGTGCGAAGCGGTTTTCCGAAAAGATCATGCTCAAACAAAGGTCTGAAGCGCGATGATGATTCAACCAAATCTCATCGCGCTTTAGGTCCGGCTCAGCATTCCGATGTCGCCGCCGGCGGCAGGCGTCGCCTCAGTTCACCGCGCTTGAGGCCGCCACGCGGTCTCGGCGACGAGCCGCGCATCGCCATACCGGTTGACGCCGTTCTGGTCGATCACAAAGGTCGGCCGGAAGCTCCTGATATCGGTGTCCTCGATCATCGCCATGCGGCGGTTGTCGAGCATCAGCCAGTGGCCGTCGAGCCGCGCCGCGACTACGGCGTGGTCCTCGCCGCCGAGCAGGTCATGCATGACCACGATGCGCAAATCGTCCGGCGCGACGCCGGCCTTGGCGAGCGCGACGAACTTCGCGATCGCATAGTCTTCGCAATCGCCGCTGCCGCGGGCGAATGTGGCGAGCGGCGTGGACCAGACGTCTGGCTCGCCGTAGGTCGCAAGATCGCTGCCCGGGCGGATCGCCAGATTGATCGCGCGGTTGATCTCACCGAACCGGGCGCGGCCATCGCGTGCCCGGCCGGCATCGACGATCGCCAGGAACCGCAGCGCCTCAGGCGATGCGCAGCCCGCGCGGTCGCTTTCGCAGGCTGCAAGCTGCGCCAATTCGTCGGCCAGCTGGCGCTGCACCCCGCGCCATTTGTCATGCAGGCCGCCGCCGGCAAGCAGGTTGGTCGCCAGGCCGAACGGTTCGGTTGATTGTCTGAGCAGGGTCGCCGGGCCGGGCGACAGGAGCGAGGCGGCATTGAGCTCGACAATTGGCGCGGCCAGAACCAGGCCGAAGCCTAACACGACGGAGCGCAGCGCAAACGAGCGAAGCGAGAATCCCATGTGACACCCCCTGTCCGCTCATCGGCGGGTGGAGATTACACCGCGCACGCGACGGATCGTTTGATGCCGACAGCATCGCAAACGACCCTTCGAATCGACTTAAGAGGTGGGAAATCCGGGCAGGAGGCTGAAGGGCGCGTGGCCCGGGTCCCGAAAACTTTACCGGTTTGTGAAACGAACCCGCGAACCTTTTTCCACCGCGAAACGCCTCATCCTTGCCTACTGGTTAACCCGGCCAATCCGCGCATGGGATAGCTGCGATTTGTAAGCCAAGTCACAGCTTTAGCCGGAAAAATCGGGTCAAATGCCCTCTCGGGGCTGCGGGGAAATAAAGGCAAGTACAGAAATGCCAGTCAATACCACGAATACGTGGCTCACTACCCATCTTGGCTCAAATCCCATCTCATGGTACCGTCAGGCGAGTTCGGAATACACGACTCATGTGAGAGTGAGCCAAGTCACATCCGCTCAAACCGCGCGACCGGAGCACCTTGCGAAAGCAAAGGATGGTTTCGCCAAGCTTTATCCGATGATATGCAGGCGTAATCATTCGGATATTTTACCAATATTAACCCTCGTGCGGTGATCCGCAGTGAACTTTGTCGAGAAATTCGACGGCCATTTGCCGAGCGCGGACGCTTACGCCCGCGGATCGGCATACGTCGAAAGCGTTACCTCGAATGCTCCGCCTGGCGCGATCACGGTCGACGACGGGCAATTGCTGTTCACCGGCGACTTCAAGCGAACCGGGCTCGATCTCGTCATCTCGAAGGACGATCGGGAACTCGTCCTGCACGACTATTTCAAGGGCGAGAAGCGCGCGGCGCTGGCCTCGCCTGAAGGCGCGCACCTCACCGGCAACCTCGTCAACGCACTCACCGGTTACACCCAATATGCCCAGGCCGGCGGCGCGGCGGAGCCGGCCAAGGTCATCGGCCATGTCACCAAGCTCACGGGCGGCGCCACCGCCATCCGCAACGGCGTCGCTGTTGTCCTGAACCAGGGTGACAACGTCAACAAGGGCGATGTGGTGCAGTCGGGCAGCGACTCGACGCTCGGCATCACCTTCATCGACGGCACCGTGTTCGGTCTCGGACCGAACGCCAAGATGGTGCTGAACGAGATGATCTACGACCCGAACGGGTCGAGCAATTCGTCGCTGATGAGCCTCGTCTCGGGCACCATCTCGTTCGTCGCCGGCGCCACCGCCAAGCATGGCGACATGAAGGTCGATACGCCGGTCGCGACCATGGGCATCCGCGGCACCGCGGTGCTGGTCGAGATCGATTTCGACGTGCAGGGCTCGGGCGGCGTGCCGCCGGCCAAATTTCAGGTGCTGGTCGAGCCCGACGGCAGCACCGGCTCCTACATCCTGTTCGACAAGACGACGCTCAATCCGATCGCAACCGTCGATCAGGCCGGCACCCAGACCATCGTCAACGGCCAGGGCAGCGTCAGCTTCGTCTCGTCGGCGCAGCTGTCGACCGATGCGCAGAAGCTGATCTCGGA
The DNA here is from genome assembly GCF_053474805.1 of Bradyrhizobium sp. WCU1. Taxonomy (NCBI): domain Bacteria; kingdom Pseudomonadati; phylum Pseudomonadota; class Alphaproteobacteria; order Hyphomicrobiales; family Nitrobacteraceae; genus Bradyrhizobium; species Bradyrhizobium sp. WCU1. The sequence goes on along the minus strand of NZ_CM130280.1, from coordinate 2,842,883 downwards.
CGTCTTCGCGCTGAAGTTTACCGACAACAACAATCCCAACACCAAGCTTACGACGAACTTCACCGACAGCATCGTCCCGGTCACGACAATCCTCAAGCTCGCGACCGGCGATGTGATCCTGCCGACAAGCTTGCTGCTGGCCCTGACCGGCAATGCCGGGCCAGAGGCCGCTTCCGCGAAGCCCGACCACGCTCCCGGTGCGCCGCATGTCGTGACCCAGAATGCTTCGTTCACCGAACAGGCCGGGCTGACCCATAGCGCGCTGCCCGACACGGTGACCGGCCAGATCACCTGGACGGACGTCAATCTCGGCGACAGGCCCAGTGCGGCGGTCAGCTTCAGCACGTTCAGCTACCACGACGCCGGCGGCAAGGACGTGACCTCGCAGCTGACGGCGGCGGAACTGGCGGCCATCAAGGCGGTCGAGATCCCGTTGCTGCTGCAGAGCGATCCGAACAACACCAATGTCGGCTCGGCGACCTGGACCTACAGCCTTGCCGACGGCGCCTTCGACTTCCTGGCCGCCGGCGAGACCTTGACGCTGACCTATCTGGTGCGCGTCGATAACAACTATGCGCCGAGCAACGAGACCGCGTTCAAGACCATCACCATCACGATCACCGGTACCAACGACACGCCGGTGGTGACATCTGCGCCGCAGGTCGCTTCGATCACCGAGCTGCCATGGACGACGAATTCCGCCGCGCCGGATACCGCGCACGGCGCGATCACGTTCACCGATGCGGATCTGACCGACACGCATACGGTCACCATCACCGGCGTCACCGAAGCCGGCGTCACCACGGGACTCGCCGACCACGCCACCGTGCTAAGCTGGCTGTCGCTGGGCGCGCTGACCGATTCGACCGATGGCGTGATGGGATCGCGCGCCTGGACGTTCTCGGCAACCGACAAGAGTTTCGATTATCTCGCCGCCGGCGAGACGCTGACTCTGGTCTACACGATCCAGATCGATGACCAGCATGGCGGCGTCGTCACGGTCCCCGTCACGATCACGATCGTCGGCACCGACGACAAGCCGGTGATCACGTCGCCGACGCAGGCGGCAACCATCACCGAGGTGCCGGAGACGACCGGTTCGGTGAGCCACGATACCGCGTCCGGCACGGTGACCTTCACCGACGTCGATCTCAGCGACACCCACAGCGTCACCGTCGCCGGTGTCACCGAAGCCGGCGTCACGTCAGGGCTCCCCGATCAGGCGACGGTGCTGAGCTGGATGTCGCTCGGCACGCTGAAGGATTCGACCGGCGGCGTGACCGGAACGGACGTCTGGACTTTCTCGGCCGCCGACAAGAGTTTCGACTATCTCGCGGCCGGCGAGAAGCTGACGCTGACTTACCTGATCCAGGTCGACGACCATCATGGCGGCGTCGTCACCCAGCCCGTCACCATCACCATCACGGGCACCAACGACGTTCCGACATTCACCACCGAGCCGCAGACCGCGACCATCGCCGAGCAGCCCGATACGACGGGTTCATCGAAGCCGGACGTGGCCCAGGGCGTGGTGGGATTTGCCGACGTCGATCTCAGCGACACCCACACCGTGTCCATCACCAGAGTGACCGAGCAGGGGACGACCACGGGCCTGCCTGAGAGCGAGCCAACGATCCTGAACTGGCTGTCGCTTGGGGCGCTGACGGATTCGACCGGCCATGTGACCGGATCGCAGGCCTGGACGTTCTCGGCCGCGGACAAGAGTTTCGACTATCTCGCCGCCGGCGAGACGTTGACGCTGACCTACACGATCCAGGTCGACGACCATCATGGTGGTGTGGTCAGCCAGCCGGTGACGATCACGATCACCGGCAGCAACGACGTGCCGACGGTCACGTCGGCGGCGCAGACGGCCAGCATCGCCGAGCAGCCCAACACCACGGGCTCATCCAAGCCGGACAGCGCATCGGGCGTGGTGACCTTCACCGATGTGGACCTCAGCGACACCCACACGATGACCATCACCGGCGTCGCCGAAGCCGGGGCGACCGCAGGCCTGCCCAAGGATCAATCCACCATCCTGAACTGGCTGTCGCTGGGGACGCTGACGGATTCGACGAACGGGATGACCGGATCGCAGGCCTGGACGTTCTCGGCCGCGGACAAGAATTTCGACTATCTCGCCGCCGGCGAGACGCTGACGCTGACCTACACGATCCAGCTCGACGATCATCATGGCGGCATCGTCAACACGCCCGTGACGATCACCATCCACGGCGCCAACGACGCGCCGACGCTCGCCGACGTCAATGCCGGCACGCTGACCGATACCGCCGCCTACGACACGTTCAGCCCACTCACCGGCACGCTGCACGGCCACGACGTCGACGACGGCGAGACGGCGACGCTGACCTATGCCGCCCTCAATTCCGACCACGCCGCGGTCACGCAGATCACAGGTCTCTACGGCTTGCTCACCGTCAACCCCAACGGCACCTACAGCTACGTTCCCGATGCTGCCGCGATCAACGCGCTGCCCAAGGGGACCTATGCCGACACCTTCACCGTCGAGACGGTCGACGTGCACGGCGCCGTCGGAACGGCGACGCTGACGGTCGACGTCATCGGCGCCAACGATGCGCCTGTGATCCACACCGACAACATCAGCATCACCGAGAATCCAAACGGGACGGACACGATCTCCGGCCTCACCGTGACGGATATCGACGCCACGGCTACCGAGAACTTTCTGCTGGCGGCGACGACGGTCGGTTCGGGCAGCAGCGTGACACCGCCCGCGCAAGCGGGGCACCTCGCCGACATCAACGCGGCGCTGGTATCGTCGGCACTCACCTATCACCCCGGCACCGCGCCGACCGACACCGTCACGCCCTCCGTGACCGACGGCAACGGCGCGAGCGATACGGTCAACCTGATCTTCAACGTCCAGCAAAATCCGACCGCGCCGGTGACCCTGACCAGCACCGCTGGCAAGGACGTGCTGTTCGGGACGGCGGGTTATCAGGACCAGTTCGTGTTCGCGCCGAACTTCAACCACGACACGATTTTGAACTTCAAGCCCGGCATCGACCATATCGATCTCACCGCGGTGGTATCGACGGGCGATGTCGATACCTGGATCAGCCAGCACGTCGCGGCATCGCCGACCAACGCGGCGGATACCCTGATCACGATCGACAGCGCCGACACCATCACGCTGCGCAACGTCAGTCCCGCGGCGCTCGGCCACAACGACTTCCTGCTTCACGTCACGTGACGGCTGTGCGGCCGTGCCGCCATCGGCGGTGCGCCGGATCTGGCTGGTTGTGCAGCGCGCATGCCTGCTCCATTGGAACAACTCGCCGTGCGTGATATCCAGATGGCATGAGACGGCTGAAGGCGATACGAAGGTGGTTCGGACGGCGCTTCGGCTATGCGCGGCTGGCCTGCGTGGCGCTATTGGTCGGCTTTGCCGCGCTGCGGGCCGCCGATCCGGCTCCGGTGCAGGAGATTCGCGTCAGGACGTTCGACACATTTCAGGTGCTCGAACCCCGGAAGAAGACCGCGCGGCCCGTCACCATCGTCGATATCGACGAGAAGAGCCTCGCCGATCCCCGGCTCGGGCAATGGCCGTGGCCGCGGACGCGGCTCGCCGACATCGTCATCAACCTGACCCGGCTCGGCGCCGTGGTGATCGCGTTCGACTCGGTGTTCTCCGAGCCCGACCGCCTCAATCCCGATATCGCGGCCGATACGTTCAGCAGCCTCGATGAGGAGATGCGCGCCAGGCTGCGGCAGCTACCGAGCAATGACAGCATCCTGGCCGACGCCATCAAGAACTCGCGCGTGGTGCTCGGCGAATCCGGCGCGCCCAATGTGCGCGCCGACCTCAACGAAAAGCTGCCGGTCACCGGGCTTGCAATGCTCGGCGAGGAGCCGCAGCAGTTCATGTTCGAGTTTCCCGGATTGTTGCGCAACGTGCCGGTGCTCGAGGAGGCCGCCGCCGGGCGGGGCCTGTTCACGATCAGGCCGGAGCGCGACGGCATCGTCAGGCGGGTGCCGATGATGATGGTCGCGCAGGGCGTCACCATGCCGTCGCTGACGTTCGAAATGCTGCGGGTGGCCGGCGGCTCCGGCACCATCCTGATCAAGGCCGACAAGGGCGGCATCCAGAGCCTCGGCATCACGGGCTTTGCGATCCCGACCGACCTCTACGGCCAGCTCTGGATCCATTATGCCCGCCGCGACCCCTCGATCTATGTTTCGGCCGTCGATGTGCTGGATGGGCGGGTCTCGCCGGACAGAATCGCCGGCAAGCTGATCCTGATCGGCACCTCCTCGGTCGGGCTGAACGACATCAAGACCACGCCGGTGACGCCGGCCATGCCCGGGGTCGAGGTTCATGCCCAGGTGCTGGAGAGCGCGCTGACCGGCGACGTCGTTTCACAGCCGAGCTACGGCATCGCCATCGAGTTCTTTGCCGCGATGATCATGGGGCTGCTGGTCATCGCCTTCGCGCCGAAATTCGGTCCGGTGACGCTGGTCGTCGTCGGCGGCCTGTTTGCCTCGGTGCTGATCGGTACGTCCTGGTATTTCTATTCGCAGCACCGGCTCCTGATCGATTTCACCTATCCGCTGATGTCGACCACGGCGATCTACCTGACGCTGATCTTCTCCGCCTTCGTGCGCGAGCAGCAGCAGCGTCGGCAGATCAGGTCGCAGTTCGTGCAGTACATGTCGCCCGCGCTGGTCGAGCAGCTGGCGCAGTCGCCGGAGCGGCTCGTGCTCGGCGGCGAGGAGCGCGAGATGACAATCATGTTCTCGGACATGCGCGGCTTCACCTCGATCTCGGAGACCTACAAGAGCGATCCGCAGGGCCTCACGGCGCTGATGAATCGTTTCCTCACACCGCTCTCCAACGCGATCCTCGCCCGCAAGGGCACCATCGACAAATATATGGGCGACGCCATCATGGCGTTCTGGAACGCGCCGCTCGACGACAAGCAGCACCAGCTCAACGCCTGCGACGCTGCGCTCGACATGCTGGAGCGCGTCGACGACCTCAACCGCGCGCGCGAGCAGGAGGCGAAGGAGGGTGGCCACGTCTATGTGCCGCTCAACATCGGCGTCGGTCTCAACACCGGCACCTGCGTGGTCGGCAACATGGGCTCCGATGTGCGCTTCGACTATTCGGTGTTCGGCGACAGCGTCAATCTGGCCTCGCGTCTCGAGGGGCAATCCAAGGAGTACGGCTTCCCGATCATCGTGGGGTCGAAGACCGCGCTCGCGGTGAAGGAGAAGTTCGCCATCCTCGAGCTCGACTTCATCATGGTGAAGGGCAAGAAGGAGCCCGAGGTGATCTATGCGATCGCCGGGCGTGAGGACGTCGCCGGCTCCGGCCGCTTCCAGCGGCTGCGCAACCTGACCATCGAGATGCTGGCCTGCTACCGCAGCCGCGATTGGGATGGCGCGCTCGCCGCGATCGAGCGTGGCCGCAAGACCGACGAGGCGCAGGCCTTGCAATATCTCTACCGCCTCTACGAGGCACGCATCCGCGCCTTCCAGAAGGAGCCGCCGCCGGATGATTGGGACGGCGCATTTGCGTTGACGACGAAATAGGCGTCGCAAACTCGCTGTCGTCCCGGCCTGCGCCAAGCATGATGAGATTAGATCGAGCTGGAACGGCGTTGAAAGTTCACCTCTCCCTTGGGAGAGGTCGATTTGCGCAGCAAATCGGGTGAGGGGTTGCGGTCTATCGCGAGAGCGGGAGCCCTCACCCGGATTGCTGCGCAATCCGACCTCTCCCCGGCGGGGAGAGGTGAACCAAGACCGCGCCAAGGCGATTCAACCAAATCTCATCGCGCTTTAGGGCCTGCGCCGGGACGACGATGGGGAGATCTACTCCAGCCCGATCTGCGTCAGGTCCTGGAACCAGTGCTGCGCCTGCACGAAGGTCTTCACCTTCGGCGACAGCGCGTGCGGATTGGTGTCGTGCACCACCCAGACCAGCGCGGCGTCGTCGACGATCAGCGCGTGCGCCTGCGCCAGCAGTGCGTCTTGTTTGGCGCTGTCGAAGGTCTGCTTGGCCTCGTCGATCAAGGCGTCGACCTTCGGATTCTTGTAGCCGCCCCAGTTGACGCCCGTCGGCGCCACTTGGCCGGAATGGAAGAACCGCACGATGGCGTAGAGCGGGTCCGAGGTGACATAGGCGATGTTGTTGGCGGTGATGCCGGCATTCATCTCGTCGGCTGCGCCCTTGCGCCAATGCGAGTACAACGTCTCGAGCTCGACCACCTTGAAGTCGATATCGATGCCGATCTCCTTGAAGCTTTGCTGCAGGAATTCGTTCATCGGCAGCGACAGCATCTGCCCGGTGCCGCCTTGGGCGATGATGAAGGTCGTCTTCAGCGGCTTGTCCTTTGAATAGCCGGCTTCCTCCACCAGCTTCTTTGCGGCCGCGAGATCGTATTTCAGCTCGAAGGTCGGCTTGCCGAACCACGGGCTCGACGGGTCGACCTGGCCCTTGGCCGGCTTGGCGAGGCCGCTCATCAGGCCGACCACGGCGTCGCGGTCGATCGCGAGGTTGAGCGCCTTGCGCAGGCGGATGTCGGTCCAGGGCGAGCCCGGAAGCACGCTCAGATGATAGTTCCAGACATGCGGCGTCACATTGTCGACGATCCTCATGCCGGCGGCCTTGAGCTGCGGTACGGCGTCGGGCGCCGGCGTCTCGATCAGATCAACCTGCCCGGCGAGCAGCGCGTTGGTGCGGGTCAGCGCCTCCGGCATCGGGATCAGGATCAGCTTGTCGGCCTTTGCCAGCCGCTTCTTGTCCCAATAGTCCGGGTTCTTGGTCAGCTCAGCGAGCTCGCGCGGCACCAGCTTGGTCAGCTTGAACGGGCCGGTGCCGGAGGGCTGGCTTGCGAACTTGTCCCAGTCCTTGCCGAGCTTGTCGTATTGCGCCGGGCTCGAGACCAGGAACCAGAGCATCTGGTAGGGAAAGAAGGAATCGACTGTCTTGGTGGTGATCTCGACAGTGAAGTCGTCGATCTTGGCGTAGCTCGCAACCGAGGGCAGGCGGGTTTTCACCTGCGCGCTCTGCCGCTTGTCGAATTGCGGTGCCTTATCGTTCAGCACCTTGTCGAGATTCCAGATCACGGCATCGGCGTTGAAGTCACTGCCGTCATGAAACTTGACGCCCTTGCGCAGCGTGAAGCGCCACTTGGTCTTGTCGGCATCGTCGACCTTCCATTCGGTCGCAAGCCCGGGCACCAGTTTGCCGGGCCGGTCGGCAACATCCATTTCCCAGGCCACCAGCGGATCGTAGATCGTGTAGGCGGTGAACTGATAGGCGCCGGCACCGCGATCGGGCTGGCCGGTCGTCAGCGGAATGTCGGCCATCGAAATGCCGTAGCGCACAACGGACTCCGCCCGTGCCGACATGCCGGGCCAGCCCGCGGTCAGGGCAAGCGCCATTGCCGCCATCAGGATCGAATTGCGCGCACGCATGTGAAAGGCTCCGTTGGTGGGAAGTCGGAGCCAAAACTTGCAAGCATGATGCCAGAATAGGCAGCATTGCCCCGTCTTAGCCTAAGGTAGGAAGAAATGACGCGCCCGGCGGTTATTTGCTGAAGAACTATTCCCCTTGGCACAGGCATTGCATACGCTTGCCCAAGAAATAATCACCAAAACGTCACCAGACTTCGAAGGGGTTGCTGAGATGCGTAACAACAAGACCAATGCGACGGCATTCATGCTGGCGCTCGCGATTGCTGCCGGCGTGCCGGCGATCGCCGGCGCCGAGACCGTGCTGCGTATTGGCATGACGGCTGCCGATATTCCGCGCACGCTCGGTCAGCCCGACCAGGGTTTTGAAGGCAACCGCTTCACTGGCTTGACGATATATGACGCGCTGACGATGTGGGACCTGTCGTCGTCGGACAAGGCCAGCGCGATGATCCCGGGCCTTGCCACCGAGTGGAAGGTCGACGATGCCGACAAGACCAAGTGGGTTTTCAAGCTGCGTCCCGGCGTCAGCTTTCATGATGGCTCGCCGTTCAATGCCGACGCGGTGGTCTGGAACGTCGACAAGGTGCTGAAGCAGGATGCGCCGCAATACGACGCGAGCCAGGTCGGCGTCACCGCTTCGCGCATGCCGACCTTGGTCTCGGCGCGCAAGATCGACGACATGACGGTGGAGCTGACCACCAAGGAGCCGGACAGCTTCCTGCCGATCAACCTCACCAATCTGTTCATGGCGAGCCCGGCCAAGTGGCAGCAGTTCTACGACAAGGCCGAAGGCGCCGACGCCAAGGCGAAGTCGCAGGCCGCATGGGCCGCATTCGCCAAGGACGCGTCGGGCACCGGCCCCTGGAAGATGTCGAGCTTCACCCCGCGCGAGCGGCTCGAGCTGGTGAAGAACGAGAACTATTGGGACAAGGCCCGCGTGCCGAAGACTGACAAGATGGTGCTGTTGCCGATGCCGGAGGCCAATGCGCGCACCGCGGCGCTGCTGTCCGGGCAGGTCAACTGGATCGAGGCGCCGGCGCCGGACGCATTGCCCGAGATCAAGCAGCGTGGCTTCAACCTCTATTCCAACGAGGAGCCGCATGTCTGGCCCTGGCAGTTTTCCCGCGTCGAGGGCTCGCCGTGGAATGACATCCGCGTCCGCAAGGCCGCCAACCTCTGCATCGATCGCGAAGGGCTGCGCGACGGTCTGCTCGCAGGCCTGATGGTGCCGGCGACCGGCACGTTCGAGCCGGGCCATCCCTGGCGCGGCAATCCGACCTTCCAGATCAAGTACGACAAGCCGGCCGCCCAGAAGCTGATGCAGGAGGCGGGCTTCGGTCCGAACAAGAAGCTGACGGTCAAGATCCAGACCTCGGCGTCGGGTTCGGGCCAGATGCTGCCGCTGCCGATGAACGAATATCTGCAACAGGCGTTGGCGGAGTGCTACTTCGATGTGCAGCTCGACGTCATCGAGTGGAACACGCTGTTCACCAACTGGCGGCGCGGCACCAAGGATCCGTCGGCCAACGGTTCGAACGCGATCAACGTCACCTATGCGGCGATGGATCCGTTCTTCGCGCTGGTGCGCTTCCTGCAGTCCGGCATGGCGCCGCCGGTCTCCAACAATTGGGGCTTCAACAACAATCCGAAGTTTGACGAGCTAGTGAAGAAGGCGCGCCAGACCTTCGAGCCGGCGGCGCGCGACGCGGCGCTCGCCGAGCTGCATGCGGCCTCGGTCGATGATGCGGCGTTCCTCTACGTCGCCCACGACGTCGCGCCGCGGGCGATGAGCCCGAAGGTGAAGGGCTTCGTGCAGCCGAAGAGCTGGTTCGTCGACTTCTCGCCGGTCACGGTCGCGCCGTGATGCCGGCAACGTGATCGGTGCACCCTCTCCCCTTTTGGGAGAGGGTGGCCTCGCTGAAAGCGAAGCCGGTGAGGGTTGTCTCCGCGGACACTCCTTATTGTCGTGAACTGACTGTAGCCGCGGACAGAACCCCTCACCCGGCGCGCCTCGCGCGCCACCTTCTCCCACAAAGGGAGAAGGAAGAGAGAACGCAACGTGCTCGCCTATACGTCCAGACGGATCGTCTACGTCATTCCGATCGTGCTCAGCGTGGCGCTGGTGTGCTTCCTCCTGGTGCACATCACGCCCGGCGACCCGCTGGTTGCGGTGCTGCCCGCCGATGCCTCGCAGGAGCTCGCCGCGCAACTGCGCAGCGCCTACGGCTTTGATCGCCCATTGCCCGTGCAATTCGGCCTGTGGCTGTGGCGCGCGATCCATGGCGATCTCGGCAATTCGATTGCGACCGGGCGGCCGGTCCTGTCGGAGGTGATGCGCGCGGTCGGCAACACCGTGATGCTGGCGATCGCGGCCGCGATGATCGGCTTCACGCTCGGCCTGCTGTTCGGCCTGATCGCCGGCTATTTCCGCGACACCTGGGTCGACAAGGTCGCGACCTCGATCGCCATCGCCGGCGTCTCGCTACCGCATTACTGGCTCGGCATGGTGCTGGTCATCATCTTCTCGGTGCAGCTCAACTGGCTGCCCGCGGTCGGCGCCGGGCCCGGCGGCTCCGGAGCCTGGGCGTGGGACTGGGAGCATCTGCGCTATCTGGTGCTGCCTGCGATCACGACTTCAGTGATCCCGATGGGCATCGTCACCCGCACGGTGCGTGCGCTGACCGGCGACATCCTGAGCCAGGATTTCGTCGAAGCGCTCCGCGCCAAGGGCCTGCGCGAGACCGGCGTGTTTCGTCACGTCATCAAGAACGCGGCGCCGACCGCGCTCGCGGTGATGGGACTTCAGCTCGGCTACATGCTCGGCGGCTCGATCCTGATCGAGACCGTGTTCTCCTGGCCGGGTTCTGGCCTGCTCTTGAACTCCGCGATCTTCCAGCGCGATCTGCCGCTGCTGCAGGGCACGATCCTGGTGCTGGCGCTGTTCTTCGTGCTGCTCAATCTCCTGGTCGACATCGCGCAGGCCGCGATCGATCCGCGCATCAAGCGGAGCTAGAGCATGATCCGGAAAAGTGGAGACCGGTTTTCCGCGGAGATCATGCTCCAACCAAGAGGCTTCGCATGAGTGCGATGAGCGATACCGCATTGCAGGCCGCACCCGCGAGCAAGGCGCGCGGCTACTGGGCGACGGTCGGGCGACGGATCAGGCGCGACAAGGTCAGCATGGCCTGCGCCGTCGTCCTGCTGCTGATCTTCGCCTCGGCGCTGCTGGCGCCGTGGCTGCATCTCGCCGATCCCTATCAGGGCTCGATGATCCGGCGCCTGCGCCATATCGGCACGCCGGGCTATCCGCTCGGCACCGACGAACTCGGTCGCGACATGCTGGCGCGCCTGATCTATGGCGGCCGTCTCTCATTGGTGATCGGCATCCTGCCGGTGATCTTCGCCTTTGCGATCGGGACCTCGCTCGGCCTCGTTGCCGGCTATGTCGGCGGCAAGCTCAACACCGCGATCATGCGGACCGTCGACGTGTTCTACGCCTTCCCCTCGGTGCTGCTGGCGATCGCGATCTCGGGCGCGCTCGGAGCCGGCATCACCAATTCGATCGTGTCGCTGACCATCGTGTTCGTGCCGCAGATCACCCGCGTCGCCGAAAGCGTCACCACCGGCGTCCGCAACATGGACTTCGTCGAGGCGGCGCGGGCCTCCGGTGCCGGTCCCTTCACGATCATGCGTGTGCACATGCTCGGCAATGTGCTTGGCCCGATCTTCGTCTACGCCACTGGCTTGATCTCGGTGTCCATGATCCTCGCCGCCGGCCTGTCTTTCCTCGGGCTGGGGACAAAGCCGCCGGAGCCGGAATGGGGCTTGATGCTGAACACGCTGCGCACCGCGATCTATGTCAATCCCTGGGTCGCAGCGCTGCCCGGCGCGATGATCTTCGCGGTCTCGATCTGTTTCAACCTGCTCAGCGACGGCATGCGCAGCGCCATGGACATCAGGAACTAGTGCGATGACCATACTCGCAATCTCTCCCCGCAACGACGGTTCACCTCTCCCCTTGTGGGAGAGGTCAGATCGCATCGTTAGATGCGATCTGGGTGAGGGGTTATACCCTCTCGTGAGACCTAAGGCCCTCACCCGGCGCTACGCGCCGACCTCTGCCCGGTGGGCAGGGGTAATCCCCGCGTGCTCGACATGATCGATACAACCACTCCAATCGACATGCTGGAGCCGGTCGCCGACATCGGCGGCGCCGCGCAGCCACTGCTGCACGTCAACGGGCTGACAAAGCACTTCCCGGTGCGCGGCGGGCTGTTCAGTCCGCGCAAGACCGTGCGCGCCGTCGACGACGTCACGTTCTCGGTCATGAAAGGCGAGACCGTCGGCATCGTGGGCGAGTCCGGCTGCGGCAAATCGACCACGGCACGGCTGCTGATGCATTTGATGACGCGCGATGCCGGCGACATCATCTATGACGGGAGGCAGGTCGGGCCGGCGCTCTCGCTGCGCGATCTGCGGCGCGGCGTGCAGATGGTGTTTCAGGACAGCTACGCGTCGCTCAACCCGCGCCTCACCATCGAGGAGTCGATTGCGTTCGGACCAAAGGTCCATGGCATGGCCGACGACACGGCGCGGACGCTGGCGCGCGAACTGCTCGGCAAGGTCGGATTGCGGCCGGAGATCTTCGCCAATCGCTATCCGCACGAAGTGTCCGGCGGCCAGCGCCAGCGCGTCAACATCGCCCGTGCGCTCGCGCTCTCGCCGCGGCTCGTGATTCTCGATGAGGCGGTCTCCGCGCTCGACAAGTCGGTCGAGGCGCAGGTGCTCAATCTGCTCGCCGATCTGAAGCGCGAATTCGGCCTGACCTATCTGTTCATCAGCCACGATCTCAACGTCGTCCGCTACATCTCTGACCGCGTGCTGGTGATGTATCTCGGCGAGGTCGTCGAGCTCGGCCCGGTCGATGCGGTCTGGGACGCGCCGGCGCATCCCTATACCCGCGCGCTGCTGGCGGCGATGCCGTCATCCGATCCCGACAAGCGCACCGAGGTGCCGCCGATCTCCGGCGATCCGCCCAACCCGATCGATCCGCCGCCGGGTTGCCGGTTTCACACCCGTTGTCCGTTTGCGGAGCCGCTCTGCGCAAACGACACGCCAAAACTCAGCGATCTCGATACAATGGGCCATCAAGCGGCGTGCTACATGGCCATTGCTGGCTCGGGGCACAGCCGCGCGCCGGCAAAAGCAAAAGGAGAAAACGCGGCATGACCAGACCCACGCCAAAAGATGTCAAGGTGATCGCGCACGTTGCCGACGTGCCCGCTGACGACGAGGTCGCCACCCGGATCGCCAATTCGATCGGGCCGGCATTCGACGGCTTCGCACCGATCGCCGGCACGTTGCCGTTCGATCTCGAACCCGCGAGCTTCCTGCTGGCGCAGATCGCAAAGGTGTCGAAATGAGCTCTGATCCGGCCCTGATGACGCTGACCGCGGTTGCCAAGGCGATCGCTGAGAAGAAGGTCTCCTCGCATGAGGTGACGCGCGCCGTGCTGCATCGCATTGCCGAGTGGCAGCCGCGCCTCAACGCCTTCATGGCGATCGAATCCGAGCAGGCGCTCGCCGCTGCCACCGAGGCCGACGCCTCCCTCGCCAGGGGCGACAGCCGTGGCGCGCTGCATGGCGTGCCGCTGGCGCACAAGGACATGTATTACGACGCCGGCAAGGTCGTGACCTGCGGCTCGCTGATCCGCCGCGACTTCGTGCCGAAGACGACCGCGACTGCGTTGCAGCGGCTGAAGGATGCCGGCCAAGTCCGGCTCGGCTCGCTGCAGATGGTCGAGTTCGCCTATGGGCCGACTGGTCATAACGTGCATTACGGCCCGGTGCGCAATCCCTGGAACACCGAGCACATCACCGGCGGTTCGTCGTCGGGTTCGGGCTCGGCGGTCGCCGCGCGGCTGACCTTCGCCGCGCTCGGCTCCGACACCGGCGGTTCGGTGCGGATGCCTGCGCATTTCTGCGGTGTTACCGGCCTGAAGACCACCGTCGGCCGCGTCAGCCGCGCCGGCGCGATGCCGCTGTCGCAGTCGCTCGATACCGTCGGTCCCCTGGCGCAGACCGCGGAGGATTGCGCGCTGCTGCTTGGCCTGATGGCCGGTGCCGATCCCGAAGATCTCACCGCGTCGACGCAGCCGGTGCCGGACTATTTGGCTGCGACCAGGCAGTCGCTGAAGGGTCTCAAGATCGGCGTGCCGACGGCCTTCTACGTCGATGACCTCAATCCCGAGGTGGCACGCGTCCTCGACGAGACGGTTGCCACCCTCAAGAAGGAAGGTGCCGAGATCGTCACGGTCGAGCTGCCGGATCAGCGTCAGCTCAGCGGGGCGTCGCAACTGGTGCTCGCGGCCGAGGCCGCCGCCTTCCACAAGCGCTGGATGATCGAGCGGCCGCAGGATTACGGCGCGCAGGTGCTGATGCGGCTGCAGAACGGCCTGACCATTCCCGCCGTCACCTATCTCGAGGCGATGCGCTGGCGCGGGCCCGCGCTCGCCGCGCACAATGCGGCGGTCACCGGGATCGATGCTGTCATCGCGCCGTCCTCGCCGGTGCCGGCGCCGACAATCGCCGAGAGCGATGTCGGTAACGGTCCGGGTGCGGAGGCGGTGATCCAGCGGCTGACGCGGTTCACCCGCCCGGTCAACTATCTCGGCCTGCCGTCGCTCTCGATTCCCTCCGGCTTCACCAGGACGGGTCTGCCGGTCGGCATGCAGCTGATCGGCCGCTCCTTCGAGGAGGCGACGCTGCTCCGGATCGGCGCTGCTTTCCAGCGCGCGACCGATTTCCACGCCAGGGTACCCAAGCTCGCATGACCAATCTCGTCGAGATCAACAACCTCAACATCCGTTTCACCGGCGATCGCACGGTCCATGCCGTGAATGATCTCAGCCTGTCGCTCGGCGAGGGCGAGGTGTTGGGGCTGCTAGGCGAGTCCGGGTCGGGCAAGAGCGTGACCTTGCGCGCGCTGATGCGGCTGCTGCCGCGAAAGCGCACGCAGATCTCCGGCAGCGTCAAGGTGCTGGGCCGGGAGGTGCTGGCGATGGACGACGAGGCGCTGTCCGCATTCCGCGGCCAGACCGTCTCGATGATCTTCCAGGAGCCGGCGCTGGCGCTCGATCCGGTCTACACCATCGGGCGCCAGATCGCCGAGACGGTGATGCGGCACGAGGGCAAGAGCGAGCGCGAGGCCACGGCCCGTGCGCTTGAGATGCTCGAAGTGGTGCGGATCCCCTCGGCGAAGCGGCGGCTGGAGTCCTATCCGCACGAGATGTCGGGCGGCATGCGTCAGCGTGCGATGATCGCGCTGGCGCTGGCCTGCAAGCCGAAGATCCTGCTTGCGGACGAGCCGACCACCGCGCTCGATGCCACGGTGCAGATACAGATCCTGTTGCTGCTGCGCGAGTTGCAGCGCGAGTTCGGGATGTCGGTTATCTTCGTCACCCACGACATCGGCGTTGCGATCGAGATCTGTGACCGGGTCGCGGTGATGTATGCCGGGCAGATCGTGGAGCAGGGCGCCTTGCGCGAGATCGTGCGCACGCCGGTGCATCCCTATGCCAACGGGTTGCTGGCCTCGACCATTCACGGCGCGATGCGCGGCCAGCGGCTCGAGACCATCCCGGGCACGCCGCCCTCGCTCGACCACGCACCGGCGAGCTGCTCGTTTGCGCCGCGGTGCAAGTTCGCCGAACCGCGCTGCAGTGAAAGCCTGCCGCCGAACGTGCAAGTCGCGCCCGGCCACCAGGCACGCTGCGTCCTGGCAGAGCCTGTACCCGCCACGGTCTAGCTCGCGCGCGCCACCGCATCGGCGATCCAGCGCCGCACCGCCGCAATGCGGCGATCGCGGGCCTGCTCGGTGCGGGAGACCAGATAGATCGTCTCGCTGTGCGTGGGCTCGAACGCGAATGGCGCTACCAGCTTCTTGCCGAAGCCCGGCCGCGCCTTGATCAGGGGCGCCAACGCCAGTGCCACGCCGAGCCCATGCTCGGCGGCTTCCAGCACCGCCGGCACGCTGTCGAGCCAAAGATGCCCGCGCGGGGCGAGGTGAGGCAAACCGGCCTCCTTCAGCCAGGCCGGCCACGCCCGCGGTTGCGTCGTGACGTGGATCAGCACCTCGCGCGACAGGTCCGCCGGGCTGCGCAGCCCGGCCTTGACCAGCGCCGGCGTGCAGACCGGCAATCCCCTGACCTGGACCAGCGGCTCGACCCTCAGCCCGGCGGCATGTTCCCGGCCGTAGCGGATCGCGACGTCGACGCGGGAGCCGTTGAAGTCGGCATATTGATGGGTGGCCTCGATCCGCAGCGTCAGTTGCGGATGGCGCCGCTTGAACTCCGGCAGCGCCGGCAGCAGCACCGCGCCGGTGAAGAACGGCAGTGAGCTGATCCACAGTTCCCCGCCGCTCTCGCCGCGCTGCCGCAGCATGTCGCGGCTCGCCTCGTCCAGCATTGCCAGCGCCGCCGACACCTTTGCGAGGTAGCGTTCGCCGTCCGCGGTCAGCCGCACCGAGCGCGCGCCGCGGACGAACAGCCTGGTGCCGAACTGTTGTTCCAGCCCGCGGATCTGGTGGCTGATCGCCGACGGGCTCAGCGACAGGTCGCGGGCGGCGCGGCGGAAGCTGAGCTGCGTCGCGGCGCGCTCGAAGGCGAGCAGCGCCGCAAGCGGCGGGATGACCCGCGGATCCGGGGCATCCAATGGATGAATCCTGTTCACCTCGAGTGATGAATGGCCTTTTGTCATGGCCGCTATTCTTGGATCAGATCGGCCGAACGCTCAATCCCGCTCACCTCAGGACCATTCGCCTTGGCCATCTTCGAACCTGCAGCCACGCCGCATCACTGGAGGCCCGCCGCGCTGGCGGCCGGGCCGTTTGCTGGCCTTCAGGGCGGCGCGGTCGCAAGCCTCCTGACTGCCGAGGTCGAGGCCATCGCCAATGCGCGCAACTGGGGCGTCGCGATCTCGGCGTCGGCCTGGTTCCTGCGGCCGACACCGATGGCGGAGTTGCGCACGCATGTCACCGTGGTGACCGAAGGCGGCCGGGTCAGCGTCGTCGACAACACACTCTGGCCGGCGGGGGAGCCGCAGCCTTGCGCGACCGTGCGGGTGACGCTGTCGCGCGAACGTGCGGCCGAGGTCCCCGGTTTTCAGGCCGGCGCGGCCGACTAGATCGATCCGATGCGCTTTCCGCTGCGCCGCCCGCACGCCGTCCACGGCCGCAGCTGGTTCATGGACGCGATGGAAGCCCGCGCCGGCGGCGACGTCGCCTGGTTCCGCATGCATCACGACGTGATTGCGGATGCCGGCCCGCTCGCACGCGTGCTCGGTCCGGCCGACTGGACCCATGGCATCGCGCGCCCGGTGCAGAACGTGGTGGCCGATCCCAATCCGAACCTCACAGTGCAGCTGTTCAGGCCGCCGCGGGGCGCGTGGATCGGTGTTCGTGCCGAGGCCCGCTGGCGCCCGGAGGCCGGGCTCGGCGTCGGCAGCGGGGTGCTGCTCGATGTCGATGGCGAGATCGGCCGGGTCTCGATGTCGGTCGTTCTCGTGCCCTTTCCGAGAAGCGCGTCCGCCGCAAGCCCGGGTTCCGCGGCCGGTTAACCCTGTTTATTCCGTCAACTGTCTGTGGGATCACAAAAATAGCCCGCGAACCGTGCTTTGGTCGGCGCGACTTGAAATGGACGGTGGTCGCAAACGCCTGTACAACGTGGTGATCACGTAACTCTTTCGTTTTGCAGAGATCTTTTTTATGGCAGCCGCGCCCGCTGTCCGGCGTTCCGAACTGGCTGAGGCGCTGCGCGCATGCCGCAGTGCCTTCATCGGCGTCGGCCTCATCAGCTGCATGATCAACCTGCTGTATCTGACAGGTTCGATGTTCATGCTGCAGGTCTACGACCGGGTGCTGCCGAGTCGCAGCGTGCCGACCCTGGTCGGCCTCGTCGTCATCGCGGCCGTGCTCTACATCGCCCAGGGCGTGCTCGATCTGTTGCGCGGGCGGATCCTCGGCCGCGTCGGCACCTCGCTCGACGAAGCGCTCAATGCGCGGGTGTTCGACACCATCGTGCGGTTGCCGCTGATAGCCGGCAATCGCAGCGAGGGTCTGCAGCCGCTGCGCGACCTCGACAATGTGCGCTCCTTCCTCGGCAGCATGGGTCCAGGTGCGTTCTTCGATCTGCCCTGGCTGCCGTTCTACATGCTGATCTGCTTCGCGTTCCACTGGCTGCTCGGCGTCACGGCGCTGGTCGGCGCCATCATCCTGGTGACGCTGACGCTGATCACCGAATACATGTCGCGCACGCCGGCCAGGGAGGCGATGTCGCTCGCGTCGCGGCGCAACGATCTCGCCGTCTCCAGCCGCCGCAACGCCGAAGTGCTGGTGGCGATGGGCATGGCCGGGCGGATGAACAAGCGCTGGAACGAGGCCAACGAGGAGTATCTGTCCGGCAACCAGCGTGCCAGCGACGTCACCGGCGGGCTCGGTGCGGTCGCGAAGGTGCTGCGCATGATGCTGCAGTCGGCCGTGCTCGCGGTCGGTGCCTATCTCGTGATCCACCAGGAGGCCACCGGCGGCATCATCATTGCCGGCTCGATCCTGAGCGCGCGGGCGCTGGCGCCGGTCGATCTCGCGATCGCGCATTGGAAGAGCTTCGTCGCCGCGCGGCAGAGCTGGCAGCGCCTCAACCGCCTGCTGCAGCAGATTCCGGCGCGGCCGGAGCAGACCCTGCTGCAGGCGCCGAAGAAGAAACTCGCGGTCGAGGCGGTGACCATGGTCGCGCCGGGCGACCAGCGCCCCATCGTGCAGGACGTCAGCTTCGCCGTCGAAGCCGGCAGCGGCGTCGGCGTGATCGGCCCGAGCGGGTCCGGCAAGTCGTCGCTGATCCGGGCGCTGGTCGGCGTCTGGGTGCCGGCACGCGGCAAGGTGCGGCTCGACGGCGCCGCGCTCGATCAATGGTCGTCGGACGAGCTCGGCCGCCATGTCGGCTATCTGCCGCAGGACGTCGAACTGTTCGCCGGCAGCGTCGCGCAGAACATCTGCCGGTTCGATCCCGACGCCAAGTCCGACGGCATCATCGCGGCGGCCAAGGAGGCCGGCGTGCATGAGATGATCATCAAGATGCGCGAGGGCTACGATACCCAGGTCGGCGAGCAGGGCACCGCGCTCTCCGCCGGCCAGGCGCAGCGCGTCGCGCTGGCGCGCGCGCTCTACGGCAATCCGTTCCTGATCGTGCTGGACGAGCCGAACTCCAACCTCGACAGCGAAGGCGACGAGGCGCTGACCCGCGCGGTGCGCGGCGCCCGCGAGCGCGGCGCCATCGTCATCGTGGTCGCGCACCGGCCGATCGGCATCGAGGGGGTCGACCAGCTGCTGGTGCTGAAGGACGGCCGCATGCAGACCTTCGGCCCGAAGGAAACCGTGCTGGCGCAGGTGCTTCAGCGCGCCGCGCCGCCGGTGCCGACGCCGATCAAGATCGTCGCCGATGCCGGGGCGGCCAAGTCATGAGCGACCGCACGAGCGCCCGCATGACCGATCAACCGCGCAATGCACATGCTTCGATCAGGAAGCACCTCGTGGTCGGCCTCGCCGTGGTGCTGGTGCTGGGCGGTGGTGTCGGCGGCTGGGCGGCGACGGTGCCGATCTCGGGCGCGCTGATCGCGCCGGGCTCGGTGGTGGTCGATACCAACGTCAAGAAGGTGCAGCATCCGACCGGCGGCGTCGTCGGCGAAATCCTGGCGCGCGACGGCGACACGGTCAAGGCGGGCGACGTCGTCGTGCGCCTCGACGAGACTGTCGTCAAGGCGAGCCTTGCGATCGTGGTCAAGACGCTGAACGGCCTCTACGCGCGCGCGGCCCGGCTCCAGGCCGAACAGCAAGGCCTCGACAAGATCGCGTTTCCGCCGCAGCTCACCGAGCAGGCCAGGGATCCCGACGTTCGCGATATCATGGCGAGCGAGACCAAGCTGTTCGAGGTGCGGGTCAACGGCCGCACCGGCCAGAAGGCGCAGTTGCGCGAGCGGGTCACCCAGCTCAACGAGGAGATCTCCGGCCTGCAGGCGCAGGAGGCTGCCAAGGACAAGGAGATCGCGCTGGTGCAGCAGGAGCTGGTCGGCGTCCGCCAGCTCTACGAGCAGCATCTGGTGCAGCTCACCCGCCTGACCACGCTGGAGCGCGACGCGGCGCGGCTCTCCGGCGAGCGCGCGCAGTACATCGCCTCGCGCGCCCAGGCCAAGGGCAAGATCACCGAGACCGAGCTGCAGATCATCCAGGTCGACAAGGACATGCTGTCGGAGGTCTCGAAGGACCTGCGCGAGACCAACGACAAGATCGGCGAGTTCGTCGAGCGCAAGGTGACCGCCGAGGATCAGCTCCGTCGTATCGAGATCCGCGCGCCGCAGGATGGCGTGGTGCTGCAGTCGACCGTCCACACCGTCGGCGGCGTCATCACCGCGGGCGATGCCATCATGATGATCGTGCCGAGGGCCGACGACCTGTCGGTCGAGGCCAAGGTCAATCCGCAGGACATCGACAAGCTTCAGGTCGGACAGAAGACCGTGCTACGGCTCTCCGCCTTCAACCAGCGCACCACGCCGGAGTTGAATGGCGTCGTCACCCGCGTCTCCGCCGACGTCAACACCGATCAGCGCACCGGGCAGAGCTACTACACGATCCGCGTCTCGATGCCGCCGGAGGAAGTCGCGCGCCTCGGCAGCGAGGTCAAGATCATCCCCGGCATGCCGGTGGAAGCCTTCGTCCAGACCGGCGACCGCACCATGCTGTCGTATCTGATGAAGCCGTTGCACGACCAGTTCATGCGCTCGTTCCGCGAGAAGTAGGGTTTTCGCGAATATCCCCACCCGTCGTCCCGGCTTTCGCCCTAGGGCATGCACACATCTAGTTGGGTGGGGATTCCCGAATCGGTATTTCGTGTGATTCATATTGCGGCACTTCGGCTTTGGCGGAGGTGTCGACATGCTGGCGCAAATTGACTGGTCATTAGGTCGGTTCGGGGATCTCCGCCTCGATAAAGGGGGGCGGCGCTCGTCGAATGCATGGTCGCGGGCAAGGATGTCTGCCTGCGACGGCTGGCAGGAGGCATGCGTGCCCGGGAGGTGCGCTTCAACCGCTTTCTCGGCAATGCCAAGGTGACGACGACGCGGATAATCGAAAGCTGGAGCGATGGTACGGTAATGGCGGCCGAAGGCCGCCATGTGCTGGCGATCCAGGATACCAGCGAGATCAATTTTGCCACCAAGGCACAAAACCGGCGTGGCTTGGGCGAGATCGGTCATGGCAACACCCGCGGGGTGTTGCTGCACCCGATGCTGGCCGCAGACGCGGAAAGCGGCTGCTGCCTTGGCCTGTTGCACGGCGAGATCTGGACCCGCCAGGGCCGCCGCACCGTCTCGCACGACAATCGCGATCTGAAGGACAAAGAATCGCAACGCTGGATCGCGACCGCTCTGGCAGCCAAGCCGCTGTTGGCGAAGGCTGCGATGGTGACCATGCTGGGCGACCGCGAGAGCGACATCTTCGCGCTCTACGCCTGCGCCGCAGAACACCAGTTCCACGTCATTGCCCGGAGCATGCATGATCGCAAGCTGGCGGATGGCTGTGGCCTGTATGCGGCCAGCGAGGCCATGACCAGCATCGAACAACGGACCATCGTATTGCCTGCGCGAGCACAACGGCCTGAGCGGGCTGCGCTTCTCGATCTGCGCTTCGGCGCCGTCGAACTGGCCCGACCGCAAACCAAGTTCCTGCGCCATCTGCCGAAAAGCCTACCCTTGATCCTGGTCGATGTGCGCGAGATCGAGCCGCAGGCCGGGATCGAGCCGCTGCACTGGCGGCTGCTCACCACGCATCCGGTGACGAATGCAGAAGAGGCCTGGCGCATTATCGAATGGTACAAGCGGCGGTGGCTGATCGAGCAGTTCTTCCGCATCTTGAAGACACAAGGCCTCAAGCTCGAAGACAGTCAGATCGGGACCGCCGAGCGGCTTCTCAAGCTGGTCGCGATCGCGGCCAAGGCGGCAGTCATCTCCCTTCAGCTTGTGCAGGCGCGCGATGGTCGCGACAACCAGTCTGTCCGAATTGCCTTCAATGCTGGGGAAGTCGCTACACTTGCCGCCCTCAATCGCAACCTCGAAGCCCAAAGCAAGCGGCTGAGAAACCCGCACCCGCCTGACAGCCTCGCTTGGGCCGCCTGGATTATCGGCCGGCTCGGCGGCTGGGACGGCTATCCATCGTCCAAACCGCCGGGCCCCATCACTATGAAACACGGCCTGCAATACTTCCACGCCGCAGCCGCTGGATGGTCCCTCAGAGATCTGTGCATGCCCTAGGGCTTTCGCCGGGACGACGGGGAATTTATTGCGACAAATTCCTCAACAACAACTCCAGCGCCGCCTTCGCGAACGCCTGCATGTTGGCCTGCCGGTCGCTGCTTCCGGTCTCCAATGTGATCACCTGCTGCCTGGAACCTGCGACCGCCATGCAGCTGTAGCCGGCGGCATCGCCGTAGCGGTTCCCGGTCGGGCCGGCGGCGCCGGTCTCCGACAAGCCCCAATCGGTCGACAGCCGTTCGCGGATCTGGCGCGCAAGCAGCTGCGCATAGGGTTCAGACGACGAGCGGAGCCCGCGCATTGCGTCGTCCGGAATATCCATCAACGCGCGCCGCGCATCGCGGGTGTAGATCACACCGCCGCCGAGGAAGTAGGCCGACGCGCCCGGTACTGCGAGCAGCGATGCCGAGATCAGCCCGCCGGTGGATGATTCCGCAACCGCAATCGTCTGCTTGTTCGCGATCAGTTTGGCGGCGACCTGTTCAGCGATGGATGTGAGTGCGTTCATCGGCGCTCTTTCTCGTTGCTTGCCATGAAATTCCTGGAGGGCGTTCTGCCTTCCTAGCACATCACATCGGTCCCTGCCGAGTTGCGGATCGCGGCCCGGCCTGCTTGAATATCGGACAATAATCAAGCTGTGCCTCACAAGGTGTTGTGAGCGTGCGCGGAGCCGAGGAAACACCATGACGTCGCCGATCGCGGGCGGCGTGGATTGCGATCTGCATCCCGCCGTGCCTCATCTCACCAGCCTGCTGCCGTATTTGAACGACTACTGGCGCGACCAGGTGACGACGCGCGGCATGACCGACCTGATCTCGCAATCCTACCCGACCAATTCGCCGATCTCGTCGCGGCCGGACTGGCGGCCCGCACAAGGCAAGCCGGGCTCGAGCCTCGCCGACATGCAGCACCAGGCACTCGACAGGTTCGGCACGGCCTACGGAATCTGCAATCCGCTCTACGGCGTGCAGATGGTGTTCTCCGAGGACATGGCCGATGCGTTCTGCCGTGCGCTGAACGACTGGCTGGTCAAGGAATGGCTCGACAAGGACGATCGCCTGCGCGGCTCGATCGTGATCCCCGTGCAGAGCATCGAGAAGGCGGTCGCCGAGATCGAGCGCTGTGCGCAGGACAAGCGTTTCGTGCAGGTGCTGATGCTCGTGATGGGCGACATGCCGCTCGGCAAGCGCCACTACTGGCCGATCTACGCCGCGGCCGAGCGACTTGGCCTGCCGATCGGCATCCATGCCGGCAGTGCCTATCATAACCCGCCGAGCTCGGTCGGCTGGGGCTCCTACCACATCGAGGACTATGTCGCGCAGGCGCAGGCGTTCCAGACCCAGCTCACCAGCTTGATCGTCGAGGGTGTGTTCGCGCGCCACCCGAAGCTGAAGATGGTGATGCTGGAATCCGGCTTCACCTGGCTGCCGCCGTTCCTGTGGCGGCTACACAAATTCTGGCGCGGCGTGCGCATGGAAACGCCGTGGGTCGACCGGCCGCCGCTGGAGATTGTGCGTAGCAACATCCGCTTCTCGCTGCAACCGGTCGATGCTCCGCCGGAACCTGAGACGCTGAATCGGCTGTTCGACCATATGCAGTCGGACGAATTGCTCCTATTCTCATCAGACTACCCGCACTGGCAATTCGACGGTGACGAGGTGCTGCCGCCGGGGTTGTCGCCCGACCTGGTCCGCAAGATCATAATCGACAATCCGCATGCGACCTATCCGCGCCTGAAGGTGGCGCATGATACCGAAAAGCGGCCCCCGGTTTTCGGACAAGATCATGCCCAGAACTGACAAGGAGACGACGCGATGAACATCCAGATTCGGGAACGCCCGGAAGCCGCATCGTCCACCGGCATCAAGACCGCGATCGCGGATTGTGACATCCATCCGGCACGCGCGACCAAGGACGAGTTGTATCCTTATCTGGCCAAGCGCTGGCACGCGCATCTCGAAACCTTCGGCATCCAGGCCTATCAGGGCATGATGGAAGGGCCGCCCTATCCGAAGGCGCAACCGAACGCGTCGCGCCGCGATGCCTATCCGCCGGAAGGCGGCCCGCAGGGCTCGTCGCTGTCCTTCATGCAGAAGCAGCATCTCGATCCCAACAATGTCGCGCTCGGCGTGCTCAACCCGCTCGCCACCGGACAGGGACTCCGCAACCAGGATCTCGCCGGCGCGGTCTGCGCGGCGATCAACGACTGGCAGATCGAGAAATGGACCAGCAAGGACTCCCGGCTGAAGGGCTCGGTCGTCGTCGCCAATGAGGATGGCGCCTCGGCCGCGGCCGAGATCCGCAAGCGCGCCGGCGACAGCAATTTCGTCCAGGTGCTGCTGCTGAGCCGCAATGTCGAGCCGCTCGGCCAGCGCCGCTACTGGCCGATCTATGAGGCGGCCCAGGAAGTGGGTCTCCCGATCGGCGTGCATGCCTTCGGCTTCGGCGGCAACCCGATCACCGCCTCGGGCTGGCCAAGCCACTACATCGAGGAGATGGTCGGCCATTCGCAGTGCCAGCAGACCGCGCTGGCGAGCCTCGTGCTCGAAGGCGTGTTCGAACGCTTCCCGAACCTGAAGATGGTGATGGTCGAGGCCGGCTTCGGCTGGGCGCCGTCGCTGGCGTGGCGGCTCGACAAGGTGTTCGCGCGGCTGCACAGCGAGGTGCCGCATTTGAAACGCAAGCCGTCGGAGTATATCCGCGATCACATCTGGTGGACGACGCAGCCGATGGAGGACCCGGAGAGCCGCGACCATCTATTCCAGACCATCGAGTGGATCGGCTGGGACAAGCTGTTGTTCGCGACCGACTACCCGCATTGGGATTACGACGAGCCGTCGCGCGTGCTGCCGGCCGGCGTCAGCGACGCCAACCGGCAAGCGTTCTATCTCGACAATGCGAAGCAGCTTTACGGTATCTCATAGATGGCGCGTCATGTGATTGCCCCGGTGGACGAACTGCCGCCGGGTTCGCGAAAGTTCCTCGAGATCGACGGGCGGCCGATCGCCGTCTTCAACGTCAAGGGTGAGTTCTTCGGCCTGTTGAACCGCTGCCCGCACCAAGGTGCGGCGCTATGCGAAGGGCCGCTGATCGGGCTCGCGTCGTCCTCCGATCCGGGCGAGATCGAGTATACAAAACTCGGCGAGATTCTGCGGTGCCCCTGGCACGGCTGGGAGTTCGATATCCGCACCGGCCAGTCCTATTGTGATCCGCGCCGCTTCCGCGTGCGCGCCTATCCTGTCAGTGTCGAGCCGGGCACCAATGTGGTGAAGGGCCCGTATGTCGCCGAGACCATCAAGGTTGCGGTGGAAAGCGACTACGTGGTGGTCGACCTGTAGCTAATCGTCATTCCGGGGCGCCGCGAAGCGGTGAGCCCGGAATCCATTTTTCCGGTTGTTTGTGTGGCCTGATGGATTCCGGGCTCACGCCATCCAAGTCGGCTGTTGCCGACTTGGACACTTAACATCTGCCGAACTCGGGTAAACCCGAGTTCGGGCGGCGTGCCCCGGAATGACGGGAGAAGTCACTCCGCCATCATCCGCCGTTCCCGGGCATAGCGCACCAGCGCGACGAAGCGGTAGATGCCGTGAACGAATTTGCCGTAGGGCATGGTGATGAACAGCGCGAATACCACGCCGAGATGCAGCGCCAGCAGCGGGCCCATCGCGGCGGTCTCACGCCACAGCAGCAAGGCGAGGCCGCTGATGCTGGTCAGGAACAGCATCAGGATAAACGCGCTGTCCATGCCCTTGGCCTGCTCGTCGACCAGCACGCGGTCGCGCTTCCATTTCTCCGACAAGAGTCCAATGGGCCCGACCACGAGGCCGATGCCACCGAGCGTGCCGAGCACCACCGGCAGGTCCCACCACGCATAGGGCGCCTCGCGCGCGAAAAGGTAGTGGTAGAGCGTGCCGACGCAGGTCGCGGCGAAGCACAGCGCGAAGCCGTAGAAAGTGAAGTGGTGATACAGCTTGCGGCGGTCGGTCGGATGGTCGTCCTCGTTGAAGCAGCCGACGCCGCCGCCGTCGAGATAACGTAGCTCGCCGGCGTCGCGGACTGCCTGCAACAGCGATTTCGTATCCGTCGTCATGCCGACCGGTTCGCCGATATCGCGCCAGAACGCGCGCACGCCCATCGCCAGCGCCAGGATCGCGTACAGCAAAGCGAGGCCGAACAGCAGCGCCATGGCGTTGTGCGGCATCAGTTTGTAGAACGCGCCGGGGCCGGTGTGGATGCCGGTGAGCACGCCGCGGTCGTTGAGCGCGGCGAAGCCGAAGATGAAGGCCGCGACGCTGAGCGCCGCGATCAAGCTGATGACGAGGCCGTTGCGGGCGAACGCGCCGGAGAACGCGCGCGGCCAGGCATAGGCAGCGTAGGACTCGGCGCGTGCCACCGCCAGCGTCTTCGGCACGTTGACGTTGAATTCATGCGGCGGCGAGAACTGGCAATCGGTGTAGCAGGCGCCGCAGGAATGGCAGAGATTGGCGAGGTAGTTGAGGTCGCCGTCGGAGAAGGCGCGGCGCATCTCCATCGCAGGAAACACCGCGCACAGCCCCTCGCAATAGCGGCAGGAATTGCACACCGTCATCAAACGGTCGGCTTCCTGCAATGTCCTCGTCCCGTGCATCGCGTGTTGCTCTTTGTTTGACGCGTTTTCCTGACGCGAACCGGTGTCCACTTCGCTTGAAAACGCTATGTTACTTCTTGGTCAGCCCTTTGCCTTCCAGCCATGTCTGGATCAGGCCGGCGACCTCGGCATTGTTCTTGTCCATCATCATCATGTGCGAATTGCCCTTGATCCCGACCTTGGGCAGGTCGACCACATCCGCGCTGCCGCCGGCGGCGCTGATGGCGTCGGCGAAGGCACCACCGGTGGCGCGGATCTTGGGCCAGCGCGAATCCCGCTCGATGTAATCGCCATAGACCATCAGCGTCGGGATGTTCTTCAACGCGTCGACCTTGGCGGGATCGCCGACGCCGGCCGGCTCGATCGCGATCAGCGCCTTGACCTTGTCGGGCCGCGCCTGTGCAACTTTGAAGCCGAATGTGCCGGCCTGGCTGTGGAACAGGATGATGCAGGGGCCGACGCGATCGATCTCGGCGATGTAGGCCGCGATGGTCGCGTCATCGGTCGTGGTCCAGCGCGGCACGTTCTGCTTGACGAAATTCTCGTAGCCCGCGTTCGGGAACTGGCTGCCTGGCATCAGCTTGCGCTTGGCGGGATCCGGATCATAGGAGTCGGGGCCGTCGCCGATCCGAAACCGCTGGAACGGATTCGACGTGGTGAGGAACACCGGCTCGCCCTTGAAGATATCGGGGTATTGCGCCCAGCCGGCGCGGCCGCGCTCGACCGCGTCCGAATTGTAGACGCTCCAGCCCTTGCGCAGGAAATAGTTCAGCCAGCCCTCGCGGCCGTCCGGCGTCGTCTCATAGGTGACGCCGGTCAGTCCGCCGCCATGCCACAGCAGCAGCGGATAGGCGCCTTTTTCGTTTTGCGGCAGGAAGTACTGCACGTACATCTGCTCGACCTGGTAGGTGCCGTTCGGATCGACTTTTGCGGGCACTCCGCCGGGCGTGAAGGTGACGTCCTTGACCGGCTTGCCGCTGATTTCGACGAGACGGCCGCCGACGTGGAACGAGCCCATGTCGCGCAGCGCGATCGGCTCGGCGGCGTAGGTCGCGGCCGATGCCATCAGGGTAACCGCAGCGATTGCAAGCCGTGACATGTGTCCTCCGATCTTCCCCTTCTGCCCGCGTGCGGGCGGAAGGTCGGGATGAGAGGGGCTCTCCCAGCACCGCGCTCTTGGAGACTCCCCCTCACCCGTATCGCATCTTCGATGCGATACGACCTCTCCCCGCAAGCGGGGCGAGGTAAGCAAGGTGCGAGACTTAGTTCCGCGCATTCTTCGCCGCTTCCCGGCCGGCGACGCGGCCGAACACGCTGCCGATGGTCATGCCGATGCCGGCGGCGTAGCCCTTGCCGAGCACGTTGCCGGCCATGATCTCGCCGGCCGCGAACATGTTGGCGGACGGCTTGCCGTCCTGCATCAGCATGCGCGCCTGCTTGTTCACGCGGGTGCCGAGATAGGTGAAGGTAATGCCGGGCCGCACCGGATAGGCGAGATAGGGCGGCGTCTCGATCTTGCGCGCCCAATGCGTCTTGGCCGGCGTGATGCCTTCGGTACGGCAGTCGTCGAGGATGGTGTGATCGAAGGTGCCAGGCTGCACCGCGGCGTTGAATTCGGTGATGGTCTTTTCCAGCGCGGCGGCGTCGAGTTTGAGCTTGCCGGCGAGCTCGGCGATGGTCGCGCCCGCGATCGGCGGAAACAGCGTCGGCATGAAGCTGGTCACCACGGTCGAGTCGAAAATGATGTAGGCGATCTGGTCCGGTTGCGCTGCGACCAGGCGGCCCCAGATCGCATAGCGCTTCGGCCAGATGTCCTCACCTTCGTCGTAGAAACGCTCGGCATGCTTGTTGACGACGATGCCGAACACCACCGAGTCGTGGCGCGTGATGATGCCGCCGTCGAACTTCGGCGCGCGGGCGTCGATCGCAACCGCATGGCACTGCGTCGGATCGCCGATCTCCTGCACGCCCTTGGCCAGCAGCATCTTGAGGATCGTGCCGCGATTATACGGCGTGCCGCGGATCAGGAAATTGTCGGCGGCCTCGCCCCAATATTGCTTCAGCCATTCGATGTTGGCCTCGAAGCCGCCGGCGGCCGCGACCAGCGTCGAGGCGCGCACTTCGGTCCTGCCACCGACCGGCTGCTTCAGCTGCGCCGAGAGGAACATGCCGTGCTCGATATTCAGATCGATCACCTCGGCATTGTAGAGGATGTCGACGCCGAGCTCCTCGGCGGTGCGATAGAGCGCGTTCAGCATCGCGCGGCCGCCGCCGAGGAAGAACGAGTTGGTGCGGCCGAGGCTGAGCGTTCCGCCGAGCGAGGGCTGCCAACGTACGCCCTGCTCGACGATCCAGTTCAGGATGTCCTTGGACTCGTGGATCATGAAGCGGGCCAGTTCCTCGTCGGTCTGGCCGCCGGTCACCAGCAGCAAATCCTTCCAGAACTCCTCTTCGGTGTAGGGACCGGTGAGGATCTCGGTCGCCGCGTCATGGGCGCAGCGCATGTTGCGGGTGTGGCGGGTGTTGCCGCCGCGGTAGAATTTCGGGGCGCCTTCCAGCACGAGCACCGAGGCGCCGGCGCGCCGTGCGCTGATCGCAGCGCAAAGGGCGGCGTTGCCGCCGCCGATCACCAGCACGTCGAACCTGCGTGTCAGATCAACCATGCGTTCTTGTGATCGTTGTTGGCATGGAAAGCAACATGCCGGGGCAGGCGATCGGCCTGCCCCGAATGCATACGCGATCTCAGGCCGCAACTGTCTCGCGCTGCTCGATGGTCTGGCCGCCGCGATAAACGATCAGCGCGGCGACGATGCCGAGCGCCGCGGCGCACATCAGCCAGTAGCCGGGCGAGGCCTTGTCGCCGGTCTTGTCGATCAGCCAGGTCGAAGCGAACGGCGTGAAGGTGCCGAACAGGCCGGCCGCAAGCGCAAAGGCCAGCGAGAAGCAGGTGGTTCGGACATGCGCCGGCACGATCTCGACCAGCGCGCCGAGCATGGTGCCGCTGTAGACGCCGAAATAGAACGAGAACATCATCTCGACCGCAAGCATCTTGCCGAAAGTCGGCTCGGTGACGAGCCAATGCAGTGCCGGATAGGCGGTCACGAGGGACAGACCGGCAATCGCGAGCAGCACCGGCTTGCGGCCGACCCGGTCGGACAGCGCACCGCCAACCGGATTCCAGATGAAGTTGGTCACCGCAACCAGCAGCGTCACCAGCAGCGCGTCCTGGGTCGACAGTTTCAGTACGGTCTTGCCGAAGGTCGGCGTGTAGACGGTGACGAAATAGAAGGTCGTCGTGGTCAGCACGGCGATCATCATGCCGAGGATGACGATGCGCCAGTTGGCGAGCGCCGACGCGAACACTTCGCGTGCGGTCGGATGATGCTTCATCGCCAGGAATGCCGGCGTCTCCTCCAGCGTCCGGCGGAGGAAGAAGATCACCGGAATGATCAGGCAGCCGACGAAGAACGGGATGCGCCAGCCCCAGGCCGCGACGGTCGCGGCCGGCATGCTCTCGCTCAGGATGAAGCCGAGGATGGAGGCGACGAAGATCGCGACCTGCTGGCTCGCCGACTGGAACGAGGTATAGAAGCCGCGATTGCCGGGCGTCGCGATCTCCGCAAGGTAGACCGACACGCCGCCGAGCTCGACGCCGGCGGAGAATCCCTGCAGCAGGCGCGCGAGCAGAACGATGATCGGCGCGGCAATGCCGATCGTCGCATAGGTCGGGCAGATCGCGATCACCACGGTGCCGATCGCCATGATCGACAGCGTCACGATCAGGCCCTTGCGGCGGCCGATCTTGTCGATGTAGGCGCCGAGCACGATCGCGCCGACCGGGCGCATCAGCGCGCCGAGCCAGAACACGCCGAAGGCGTTGAGCAGTGCGGCGGTCTCGTTCTCGGAGGGGAAGAAGGCCTTCGCAATCGCCTGCGCATAGAAGCCAAACAGGAAGAAGTCGAATTGCTCGAGGAAATTGCCGCTGGTCGCGCGCAGGATCGCGCCGAGACGTGACTTGATTTGCGGTACTTGCGATGGACTCGACTGCGACATAGCGCCCTTTCCTCCCCGTGACGAAACGGCCGGCGCAAATTGCTTCGTCGGCCAAGGCAGTTACCTGCCATATGCGGCAATTTGGCACGCCGGTCCGGCGCGACCAACCCGAAATCTCGCAGGAGCCATTGGAAAAAAGCCGTAGATGGAAATCGCCTGAGGCGCTTACGAGCGAAGGGGGCGCCGCATCACGACGCCGAGTGCGCCGCGGCGCCGAGCCAGGAGCGGAATGCGGAGAGCTTCGGTGAATCAGCACGGCCCTGCGGCGTGACCAGGTAGAACCCGGCGTCGGCCGGCAGCGCAATCTTGAAGGGAACTATGAGGCGGCCCTTGGCGATGTCGTCCTGCACATAGGAGGTGCGGCCCATCGCAATGCCGATGCCGTCGATCGCGGCCTGCAGCGTCACGAACAGCAGGTCGAAGGTCACACCCGGCTGCTTGGAAATGTCGGTCGGCAGGCCTGCTGCGGTCAGCCACAGCCGCCAGTCGTCGCTGTTGGCGTTGCTGGTGTGCAGCAGCACGTGATCCCTGAGGTCCTCGGGGCATTTCAGCGGCTTGGTTCCCTGCAGCAGCGACGGGCTGCACACCGGAAACAGCTCGTCCGCCATCAGCCAGTCGGCGCGCAGGCCCGCCCATTGGCCGCGGCCATAGCGGATCGCGGCGTCGACCTTGTCGCGCTGGAAGTCGACCAGGCTGGTCGAGGTGGTGATGCGGACGTCGATGCCCGAATGCGCCTCCTGGAACGCCGACAGGCGCGGCAGCAGCCACTTGGCCGCGAGCGATGCCAATGTGGAGACGGTCAGCACGTGATCGTCGTCCCGGCGTAGCAAACGGTCGGTCGCGAGCCTGAGGTCATTGAAGGCGGCGCGGACGCCGGGAAGGTATTCGGCAGCCTCCGGCGTCAGGCTCAGCGAGCGGTTCTGGCGGATGAACAGGCGGACGCCGAGTTCCTCCTCGAGGCGCCGGATCTGATGGCTGATCGCGGTCTGCGTCACGTTCAATTCGGACGCCGCCAGCGTGAAGCTCATGTGCCGTGCCGCGGCCTCGAACGCCCGCAGACCATTCAGCGAAGGCAGCCGGCTGGTCATCCCCTCAATGCCTCCCAATACATGACTTTAATTCATGCGAAGCGGTACAAAGTGTCGTTTGTGAACGGGCCGAATGGCGCAGATATTACCGCCAACAGGTTACCGATAGGAGCCGCAAATGTCCATTTTCACCCATGAATCGATGACAAATCATCATACGCTGGATCACCAAGCATCAGGCCTTTTGAATCAGGTCGGCGAGACCCTTCACGTCTGGTGGGAGCGCTATGAGCGCCGCCGCGAGCTGTCGCAGTGGACCGAGCGCGACCTGCACGACATCGGCATGTCCCGCAGCGACATCGTGTTCGAGACCGAGAAGCCGTTCTGGCGGGCCTGAAGGGCCGCCATCGCCGGCGCTGCCTCTGTCGAGGGGCGCCGGCTAATTTTCACCCGAGGAGCGTGTCATGACTGCGCTGCATCTCGACGATCTCAAGCAATACTCTGACGTGCTGCGCGCCAAGAACGGCAGCGAGATCAAGGTGCGCTTCGTCGAGCCGCGCGACCGCGAGGAGCTGCAGAACTATATCCGCTCGCTCTCCGCGGGCTCCCGTTACAACCGCTTCCTCGGCGCGTTGAGCGAGCTGCCGAAGACGGAGCTCGAGCGTTTCGTTCATGTCGGCGAGGCTGACCGGTTCACGGTGGTCGCGACGATGCTGGTCGATGGTTTCGAGACCATCGTCGGCGAAGCCCGCTACGCCTTCCATGCCGATACGTCGAGCGTCGAGTTCGGCCTGTCGATCGATGACCGGTGGCAGGGCCACGGCATCGGCAAGGCGCTGCTCAAGAATCTCGAATGCCGTGCGGCGTCCTTCGGAGCCGAGCGCATCTTCGGCGACACGCTGCGTTCCAACGCGACGATGATCGGCCTCGCCCGCAAATCCGACTACGCCTTCGCGGCAAGCCCCGGCGACTGGAAGCTGGTGCGCTTTGCGAAGGAAATCCATGTCGAACCGCAAGACATTCCCTGTGCCAGCTGGCGGCTTGCCGCCACTTCCCGCTCGGCCGTGATGTCCTCGCTTGCGGTTTGATTGACTAGGCCCGGTTCTGGCCCCTCCAGAACCGGGCCCTTTTCTCCCGCGTTACAGCTTCTGCAGATACAGCCGCATGATAGGCCGTTCGGGCGATGGCGAAGGCACGTGTTTGAACCCCAGCCGTTCAAACGTCGTTACAAATCCCGTGCTTGATGAACTGGGAGACGCTGATCGGTCGATCGGGTACGCCTCGATCGCAGGTACTCCGTTGCTTCGGGCCAAATCGATCGCACTCTCGGTCAAGCGGGCAGCGATCCCGTGCCGACGAAAATCCTTTCCGATGTAGAAGCAGGAAATCGCCCAGACAGGAACGTCATCAGGTGAACGCAGCCGCCAGGACTGTTGCATGTAGGGCAACGCGTCGCGGCTGCCGATCTGGCACCAACCCGCAGGTTGGCCGCCGACATAGGCGAGAAGTCCCGGCGGCGGCCCCTTCCTAACAGTCTTGTTGAAGGCTGCTCGATTGATCGACGGCTGTTGCCGGCGGTACCGGGCGCCGATGCGCCAATACATGCACCAGCATCGCCGTGTCACGGCACCTTCGCTGAACAGCTTGTCGATATCGGCCCATCGCTCCGGGGTGAGGACTTTGACGGAGGCGTCCATGCGCACGCGAACGCGCCTAGCTGCCCCGGAACACCGGCTTGCGCTTCTCGATGAAGGCCTGCACCGCCTCCTTGTGATCGGCGGTCGTGGTGAGGCGGATCAGACGCTCGGCCTCGTGGTCGCGCGCGGTGGCGAAGTCGAACAGCAGTGCCTCGTCGAGATTGTCCTTCATGTAGCGCAGCGCCAGGGTCGGACCTTCGGCGATCGACTTCGCGAGCGCGAACGCCTCGTCCTGCAGCGTCTCGTCCGGCACCACGCGGTTGACGAGGCCGATCTGCTCGCACCTCGCGGCATCGACCTTCTCCGAGGTGAACATCAGTTCGCGGGCGCGCGAAGTGCCGACCAGGCGCGTCAACAGCCAGGCCATGCCGTAATCGCCGCTCAGCGCCACGCGCAAGTAACCGGTCGAGACGAAGGCCGATTGCGCCGCGATCCGGATGTCGCAGGCCATCGCGATCGCAAGCCCGGCGCCGACCGCGGGGCCGGGCAGGGCGGCGATGGTCGGCTTGCGCACCGAGGCGAGCGCGCCGGTCAGCAGGCGCTGGCGCTCCTGCAGATCCGCGACCTTGTCCTCATAGGACATTTCGAGCTTCTTCGGGTCGCGGTTGGCGCCCATGCCCTTGACGTTGCCGCCGGCGCAGAACGCCTTGCCGGCGCCGGTCACGAGCAGCACGCCGACCTCGGGGTTCTCGCCGCAAGTCCGGATCATCGTGCGCAGCGCCGGCGTCAGCGTGTCCGACAGCGAGTTGCGGGCATCCGGGCGGTTCAGCGTGATGACGGCGACGCGGTCGCGGATTACGCAGAGCAGTTCGTCGGTGCCGGTCTCGATCTTGATGTCAGCGGTCATTTCGCTCCCCATGGTGCTCATGTTTGGCTTCGTAGGGTGGGCAAGGCTTAGTGTGCCCACCACCGCGACCAGAGTGCCGAGAGTGGGCACGGCGCAAGGGCGCCCTTGTCCACCCTACGCCTGTTGCATGATATCCGTCATCTCAAAACTTCTCAACCCAGGGCCGCAATTCCAGCTCCCAGGTCCAGGCGCTGCGCGGCTGTTGCAGCACGTTCCAGTAGCTCAACGCAATCGCGTCGGGATCGAGCATCGAATCCGGTTTGTCGGCGGGCTCGGTGCGGGCGGCGCTGCGGATGCCGCCGTCGATCACGAAATGCGCGACATGGATGCCCTGCGGCGACAGTTCCCGCGCCATGCTCTGCGCCAGCCCGCGCAATGCGAACTTGCCCATCGCGAACGGCGCCGATTGCGCGTAGCCCTTCACGCTGGCGGAGGCGCCGGTGAACAGGATCGCGCCCTTCTTGTTAGGGACCATGCGCTTCGCCGCCTCCTGTGCCACCAGGAAGCCGCCGAACGCCGAGACCGCGATCGCCTGCTCGACCTCGGACGGAACGAGTTCAACGAACGGCCCGCGCGAGCGGCCGGAGGCATTGTAGACCACGAGGTCGGGTGTTCCGATCTCGCGCTCGACCAGACCAAACAGACGCTCGACATCTTCGGCCTTGGTGGTATCGCAGGCATAGGCCTTCGCACCGGTTTCGGTGCAGAGCGCGCCGAGCTTCTCGATGCTGCGGGCGCCCAGCGCCACGCGAATTCCCTCCCGCGAAAATAGCCGGGTCAGCGAGGCGCTGAGACCCGCGCCGGCGCCGACGATCAGGGCGATCTTGTATTTTGGAATATCCATTGGGCTTTCCTTTGCTCGGCCGGAGGAGGATAGTCGTGCCCAAAGAGATGAGGAACGCAGCCGGGAATTCAATGCAGCCGCTCAAGCAAGATTTGACTTCGTCGTCCGCCAGCCAGCCGGGCCTGTTGGCCCCCGACACGACGGGAATGAATTTCTACCGGGCCGATCCGGCGCTGACGGATCTTCTGAAACTGCATCTGCCCGAGGCGTTGTTTCGCCACATCGAGCCGTATCTTGATCGGCTCGGCGAATTGGCCGGCGGCCATCTCGACGAATGCGCGCGGTTGGCCGACCGGCATACGCCGGTGCTGCACCAGCGCGACAAGTTCGGCCGCGACGTGCAAACGATCGAGTATCATCCGGCCTATCGCGAGATCGAGAAGGCCGCGTTCGGCGAGTTCGGCATCCATGCACTGTCGATCCGCAAGGGTATCATGGGCTGGCCCGACAAATATCCCGTGGTCGCCAAGCACGCCTTCACCTTCCTGTTCAACCAGACCGAATTCGGCATGGGCTGCCCGATCAACGTCACTGACGGCTGCGCCAAGCTGCTCAACAATTTCGGCAGCGAGGCGTTGAAGGCGAAATATCTCGACGGCCTGACCCAGACCGACATGAGCAGGCTGACGCAAGGCGGCCAGTTCATGACGGAGAAGGAGGGCGGCTCCGACGTCGGCACGCTGACCACCCGCGCGGTGCAGGAGGGCGACCACTGGCGGCTCTACGGCGAGAAATGGTTCTGCTCGAACGCCGATGCCAAGGTGGTGATGCTGTTGGCGCGGCCGGAAGGTGCGGGGCCGGGCACGAAAGGCGTCGGCCTGTTCCTGATGCCGCGGTTCCTCGACGACGGCTCGCCGAACCACTACCGGATCGTGCGGCTGAAGGACAAGCTCGGCACCCGCTCGATGGCCTCGGGCGAGATCAAGTTCGATGGCGCGATCGCCTATGCCGTCGGCAAGCTCGATCGCGGCTTCGTGCAGATGGCCGAGATGGTCAACTCGTCGCGACTGTCCAACGGCGTGAAATCGACCGCGCTGATGCGCCGTGCCTGGCACGACGCCATCACGGTGGCGCGGGGCCGCGTGGTGTTCGGCCAGCGTATCATCGATCTGCCGCTGGCGCGGCGTCAACTGATGAAGATCATGCTGCCGACCGAGCAGGCGCTGTCGATGAGCTTCCTCACCGCCGATGCGCTCGATCGTGCCGAGGCCGGCAGCCAGGACGCCGCGGCGCTGCTCCGCGTCCTGACCCCGACGTTGAAATTCCGCGCCACCCGCGATGCCCGAAAGGTCTGCGGCGATGCGATGGAGATGCGCGGCGGCATCGGCTACATCGAGGAATTCGTCACCCCGCGGTTGCTGCGCGATGCGCATCTCGGCTCGATCTGGGAGGGCACCGGCAACATCGTCGCGATCGATGCGCTGAAGCGCGCGGTCGGGCGCCATGGCGCCGACAATGCGCTCGCCGCCGATCTGCATGCGCGGCTCGACGACAGTCCCAACGTGCCGCAAGCCTGGCGCAATCGGCTGCGTGAGCTCAGCGATCGCGCGATCGGATTTGCGCGCGAAGTGGCTGGCCGCATCGACAACGAGGGCGACGCACGGCGCGCGACGAGCCTGCTCTATCATGTCGCGAGCGCGGTGGCGCTGGCCTGGGAAGGCGGTCGCATCCACGAGATGCGCGGCGATGCGCGACGGCTGTTGCTGTCGCGGATGGTGGTCGATCACCGCGTGATGCCGGGCGATCCGTTCCGGCTTGCGGAAAATACCGTTCAGCGCAGGATGACCGAGCATCTGCTCGGCGATCGCGCCATCGGCATGGCCGAGGTTGGCGAATTGCTTGTCGCAGCGTAGGCTCGCCGTGGTCGTTCGCGTAGTCTCACTTCTCCCAAAGGGAGCGGTCGGATCGCGCCTGCGATCCGGGTGAGGGGTTGCAATCTATCGATAGACCTGAACCCCTCCCCCGGACCGCATCTTCGATGCGCTCCGACCTCTCCCTTTGGGAGAGGTGGAGAGCGTACCCAACAAGAAACATGAGAGGAAATTCCGATGAAGGCCGCCGTCCTGCATGAAGTCAATCAGCCGCTGGTGATCGAGGATGTCAGCGTGCCCAATCCGGGGCCGCGCGAGGTCCTGATCCGCACCGCGGTCGCGGGGCTCTGTCATTCCGACCTGCATTTCATGGAAGGCCTTTATCCGCATCCGCTGCCTGCCGTGCTCGGCCATGAATCGGCCGGCGTGGTCGAGAAGGTCGGCTCCGACGTCAACTACGTGAAGCCCGGCGATCACGTCGTGACCTGCCTCTCGGTGTTCTGCGGCACCTGCGACAATTGCACCACCGGCCGCACCGTGCTGTGCACCGACACCACGGTGAAGATGCTGCCCGGCGCCTCCAACCGGCTGTCCTGGGGCCGGAAGGAGAAGCTCAACCAGTTCCTCAATCTGTCGTCGTTCGCCGAGCAGATGCTGGTGCACGAGAACGCCATCGTGAAGATCAAGAAGGAGATGCCGCTCGATCTCGCCGCGCTGATCGGCTGCGGCGTCATCACCGGTTACGGCGCCGTCGTGAACACCGCGAAGGTGACCGCCGGCGAAACCGTGGCCGTGATCGGCTGCGGCGGCGTCGGCATGGCCGCGATCAACGGCGCGCAAATCGCCGGCGCCGGCCGCATCATCGCGATCGACACCAATCCGGCCAAGCTGCAACTCGCGACCAAGTTAGGGGCTACCGACATCGTCGACCCGGCCCGCGGCGACGTGGTGCAGCAGGTGCGCGAACTCACCGGCGGCGGCGTGCAGCACTCCTTCGAGGTGCTCGGCCGCAAGGACACCGCCGAGCAGGCCTTCGCCATGCTGGCCGCGGGCGGCACCGCGACCATCGTCGGCATGATTCCGTTCGGCCAGAAGATCGAGCTGCACGGTTTCGACTTCCTGCGCGAGCGCCGCATCCAGGGCTCCTCGATGGGCTCGAACCACTTCCGCGTCGACATGCCGCGCCTGGTCGATTTCTACATGCGCGGCAGACTGCATCTGGAGGATTGGATCTCGGCCAAGCTGAAGCTCTCCGAGATCAACGAGGGTTTTGCCAACATGAAAGCCGGCAAGACGCTGCGCAGCGTGATCATGTTCGATAGCTGAGGTCGTCGTCCCGGCGAAAGCCGGGACCCATACGCCGCGACTTCGCTTCGGGCTCGTAATTGGACGACTTTCTTTGCTAACCACAAGCAACAGTGGTCCCGGCCTTCGCCGGGACGACAGTTGAGATTAGCGTCCGCCTTTACCGCGCCACATGCGCGGACACCGCGAGCCATTTCCCGTTCTGCCGCGCCCAGCAGTCGGTGTAGCGGCCATAGGCCTGCTCGCCGTCGGCGTCGAGATAGCTGGTCCGCGCGTGGATGATGGCGAAGTCGCCGAGGATGCGGATCTTGACGTCCTCGGCCTTCAGGCCCTTGATCTTCACCGGGATCGCGGTCTGCTTCAGGAAGGCGGCGCGGTCGACCAGGCTCTTGTCGGGATTGGTGCAGTAGAAATCCTGCGCCAGGATTTCATCGAAGCGCTTGACGTCGCAGTTCTGGACGGAATCGACGTAGTCCTTGTTGAGTTTCGTCAGCTCTTCGAGGTCGTTGCTCATTGGTTTTCCTCCCGTTTCGCTCCATCGTCATTGCGAGGAGCGCAAGCGACGAAGCAATCCATCGCTCCGCACACGTGGATATATGGATTGCTTCGCTTCGCTCGCAATGACGATGCGGCAGCTCTCAATCGTCGAACGCCTTCGGCGGCACGAAGCCGCCGAACTCGCGCTCGATCAGCTCGGCGAGCTTCAGCGGCGTGCGGTCTTCCAGCATGGGGCCGACGATCTGCACGCCGATCGGCAATCCGTCGGGGGCAAAGCCGGTCGGGATCGCGGTGGAGGGCAGGCCGGGCAGGGTCGCGATGCCGGGCCAGGCGAGCTGGTCGGTGTAGACGTGCGGCTCGCCATCGATCAGGATCTTGCGCTGCTCCTGATCGGGCGAATGATCGTGCGGATAGGCCGGCGTCGGCATGATCGGGCAGATCACCGCGTCGAATGATTTGAACAGCTCGCGCCATTGCGCGCGCAGCCGGGCTCGGCTGCCGTCGGCGATCACCCAGTCACGGTGGCTGAGCGCGATGCCGCGCAGCCGTTCGGCCTGCAGGCTGGTATTGCTGGCCGGCAGCGCAGCCGCCGCAGCGCAGGCCCCGGCATAGACCTCCGGCGGGAAGGTCGCGCCCAGGAACGACAGCAGGATCCGCATATAGAGCCGCGAGGAGGCGGCGAAGTCCGGCAGCAGCGGGCTCGCGCGCGACACTTTGGCGCCGGCCTTGTCGAGGTTGCTGGCGAGCTTGTCGATGCTGCCGCGGATCACCTTGTCGGTCGGCAGCACCGGATCGCTGTCGATCACCAGGATGCGGAAATCCTTCAAGGCGGTGTGGCGCGCCGCCGGCAGGTCCAGCCGGTAGGCCTTGCCGGCTTCAAGCGGATCGGGGCCCGCCATCACGTCGAGCACCAGCGCGAGGTCGGCCGCGCCGCGCGCCATCGGGCCGATCACGGACAGGTCGCGATCGAACGGCAGTGGCGGCAGCGGCGGCGGGGTGTGGCCGCGCGACGGCAGCAGCGCGAAGGTCGGCTTGTGCGCATAGATGCCGCAGTGGAAGCCGGGCACGCGCAGCGAGCCGCCGATGTCGGAGCCGAGTGACAGCGCGCCGTAGCCTGCGGCAAGCGCCGCCGACGATCCGCCGGAGGAGCCGCCCGGCGTGCGGCCGAGGTCGTAAGGGTTGTTGGTGGTGCCGTAGATCTCGTTGTAGCTCTGCCAGTCGGCGAGCCCGACCGGCACGTTGGTCTTGCCGAGGATCACGCCGCCGGCGTCTTTCACCCGCTGAATCGAGAGCGCGTCCTCGGTCGGAACGAAGTCCTTCTGCGGCAGGAAGCCCCAGGTCGTCGGCAATCCCGCGACGTTGAAGGATTCCTTCACCGTCATGGGGATGCCGAGCAGCGGCCGGTGCTCGCCGCGCGCGATCGCGGCGTCGGCAGCGCGGGCGGCAGCGAGGCCGCGCTCGAAATCGCGCACGCAGACCGCGTTGACCTTGCCGTCATGACGCTCGATGCGGCCGATCGCATCCTCGGCGAGCTCGACGGCGGAGACCTGCTTGTTGCGCAGCGCCTCCGACAGTTCGACGGCGGTCTTGAAACTCCATTGCGATTTGGCCACGGCGTGCTCCCTGATTTTGCGGCGATCATGCGCAGAATGGAGCAGCCGGGCAAGACCGGCTTGATCGCAATTGCGCTACTCGGCAACGTCGACGTCACACATCGCCTGATGCGAACGTGATCACCGGATTCGACGTGATGATGCCGAAGAGGCCGACGCGGATCTAATAGGGCGTGCTGCGCGCCGACAGATGCGCCATTGGATTGATGGCCCCGCTCGCGCTGGCGCGGTCGCTGTCCTGCTTGGTCCCTGGCACCGGGAAGGCATATCCGATGATGGTCTTGATGACGAAACGATCGGATGCCCGTGTCAGGCCGTAGCCGACGCCGAAGTCGATGTCGACATCGCCCACTTTGAAGTCGGTCACCGCGAATAAGGTGTGCTGCTGCTCGGCAAGCGGGCTGAAGTTGCCGATCTTGCCGAAATCGGCGTAATATTCCAGGCCGACATACACATCGTCCTTGATCTTGCGCGCTACGCGCGCGGCGGGCGCGAAATCGGCTTCGCCATATCTGCCGAAGCCGACGTCGACGATCGGGTTGACGATGAATTCATAGTCCGCATTGCGCACGCCGATGATCGGCCGGATCTCGAGGCCCCAGCGGGTCTGCGCGAATTTCGGCATCTCGTAGCTGAGCTCGAAGTTGATGCCGTAGAACAGATTGCGCTTGTCGGCGTTGGGCGAGACGAACAGCGTGCGCAGCTTGAAGGCATCGGACAGGAACTGCCGGTCCTGCACGGCAAACGGCAGATAGAGCCCGAGCTCCCACCAGTCGGTCATGCCATAGGCGAACTCCGGCGTGCCGTTGAGGCTGTGGTTGGACGGAAAGCCGCCGGGGAAAGGCGGGTCTTTCTGCCCGATGCCGACATAGTTGAGATGCTGCTGGATGGTGAACTGGCCGACTGCCGCGATGCCGGCGTTATAGACTTGGATCTCGTCGGTTGCCTGCGCGCGAGTGCCCCATCCGAGCAGCGCAGTAGCAAGCACGGCGCTGGCCAGGTGTCGGCGTTGACGGTCATACCGCATCTCTGCCTCCGATCAGTTTGCTACGCCGCACCGATCAATATGCCGACCGCGAGCACGATCGCGCCGCCCAGCACGATCTGGAACACCGCCTGCAGGAACGGCGTGTCCATGTAGCGCGAGCGGATGAAGGCGATCGCCCACAACTCGAAGAACACCACGATCCCGGCAATCGCGGTCGCGATCCAGAACGCGTTCGGCCAGGCATCGGGCACGAGATAGGGAATGGTGTGGCCGAGGCCGCCGAGCGTCGTCATCAATCCGCAGGTGATGCCGCGCAGCCAGGGCGAGCCGCGGCCGGTCAGCGAGCCGTCGTCGGACAATGCTTCGGCAAAGCCCATGCTGATGCCGGCGCCGATCGAGGCGGCGAGGCCGACCAGGAAGGTCTGCCAATTATGATGCGTGGCGAAGGCGGCGGCGAACAGCGGCGCCAAGGTCGAGACCGAGCCGTCCATCAATCCGGCAAGCCCCGGCTGCACATATTGCAGCACGAACATCCGCCGCCGGGTGCGGTCTTCCTCGGCGCGCACGTCGGGCTTGAGGATGTCGCCGGTCAGGCGGACCGCGAGTTTCTCATGGCTCTTTTCCTCCTCAGCGAGATCGCCGAGCAGGCGGCGCACGCCGGTATCCTCAGCCTTCTCGGCCGCCTTGGCGTAGAATCGCTCAGCCTCGAGCTCCATGGTTTCGACCTCCTTGCGGATGGTGTCGAGCGGTAGGTTCTTGGTCAGCCAGATCGGGCGCCGACGCAGGAAGCCTTTGACGTCGTCCCGCCGGATCGGCGGCAGATGCGGACCGAAGCGCTGTTCGTAGGTTTCCAGCAGCCGATGGCGATGGCCGCGCTCCTCTTCAGCCATTTCCTCGAATATCTTTGCGGTATCCGGATAGCGTTCGGCAAGATCCTCGGCGAAGCTCATATAGATTCGGCTGTCCTCCTCCTCGGAGGCAATCGCGACCGCAAGCACCTCGCGCTCGGTCAGATCGGCGAAATTCTTCACGGCAACGCCTTCTTCACTAAGTTTAGAATTAGAATAATTCTAATATTAGCTAAGCCGGCTCGGGTCAATCCGAACACCGTGTCGTCGTACTGTTTGTGATCACGATAACGGGAACCGGGCGATCCCACGCCCGTTCGAGTTCCAGTTGTTACGACCGGGGGATGACATGGATACCGTCAAATATCGCCTAAACGACGCGCGGCTGGCACCGCGACGGACCAAGCTCGAGATTCCTGGCTGGGCGGGCGCTCGCGAACCGCGCACCGACGGCTCACGCGAGCAGGTCTGGCATTGCGTACCGTTCTCGGAGGGGGCGCAGTACGGGATCGAGCTGTTCTACCCCTACGATTTCGAGCTGCGCGTCACCACGCAGGACGGGCGGTTGCGCCTCGATGCGGATTGGGGCGAGCCGCCGGACAGTGGGGTGCAGTGGCCACCCTTCCGGGATTTCGGCACCACTTTCTACACCTACCAGATCCTGCTCGACCTCAAGGTCGAACGCGGCATGGCGGTGCGCACCGAGCCGCATCCGCGTTTCTACACCGACCGCACCGACACCGTGCCGATCGCCGTTCCGGCGCTGATCCGCAACTGGTGGCCGATGATGTTCTTCTGCGTGTTCAAGGCGCCGGCGGAAGGACGCACCCACATCTTCCGCCCGAACGAGCCGTTCGCGCAGATCATCGTGATTCCGGAGGAGGCGGATTTCCAGCTCGAGCCGATGGGCGAAGAGGAGGCCGCGGAGCGCGAATTGCAGGCGCGCCGCATCTACAGCAATCGGCCCAAACTGGCTGCCGGCACCGAATGGACCTCGTCGACCGACACGGTGTTCGACGGCACCTATCGCCATCTCCACCGCGCCGCAAAGGAAAAGGCGCGCGGCACTTGAGCGGTCGCCGCCGTCATCGACCCACAAAATAGCAACGGGGCCCGCAGGGCCCCGTTGCCGCATCGTAAATGGCCTGCGGCCGCTCAGTAATCGCGCCGGTAGAAGCTGTGGTGATGATGGTGGTGGTGATGATGGTGATGGTAGCGCCGATAGCGCGGCACCACGATGACGGGAGGACCGTAGCCACGATCATAGCCGCGATAGTAGCCATGGTGGTGGTGATGGTGATGATGGTGGTGATGATAGAACTGCGCGAGTTGGACGTCCTCGCGCACCGGAGGAGGCGCAGCCTCGTCCAGAGCCTGCAGCTTTGCCGAGGCGTTAGTGATCGGCTCCAGCAGTTCTGCGTACGAGCTCGCTTGCAGCACGTCGGTCGGCGCGGGTGCCGGCGCAGCTTGGGCGGCCCCGAGCGCGCCCAGGGATGCGACCGCTCCCAACAATCCGGCAATCTTCTTTTCCATAGTCCTCCTCCAAATCGGTCCGCCGGACAAAACCGGCCGACTGCAACGCCAGGTTCCATGGAATGTTCCCGGAAATTTCCGGAACATATCCCCTAGCGCACGCGGTCTATTGCGCTGCACGCGCGAGGAACTGCAGCAGCAGCCGGCTCACTTCGTCCGGCTGTTCCTGCTGCACCCAGTGGCCTGCACCGTCGACCAGATGGCAGCCGATCATTTTGGTGCAGGCTTTCGTTTGCATCGCCTCGAATACGCCGGGCCGCTGATAGGTGCCCCAATCCTGCTTGCCGGAGATGAAGGCGGATGGTTGGTCGATGCTGCGGCCGCTCCAGGTTTGCAATTCCGCCGTGAATGCGCCTGATGTGCCGCAGCGATACCATTGCAGCCCGCCCTGGAATCCGGTGCGCTGATATTCCGCGCTGTAATAGGCAAGCTCGCGATCCGGCAGCCAGGTGTTGGCGGCGATCGCTTCGCGCGACGGCATCTCCTCGGCGACCGTCGCAGCCATGTCCTTGGCGAGATCCATCACGTAATAGGTCGGCAGTTTCGCCAGTTCGCCTGCGGACCAGGAATGCAATGGATACGGCGTGTTGTCTTTCCAGTCCGCGCTCTTGTGATGGTAGTAAGCGCGCAGGAAGTCGTGCACACCCTGCGGCGCGCGATGCATGTCGTCATTGGCCGGTCGTGTCGAATAGTACCATTGGTAATGTTTGCGCGGCCGCGGCAGCGCGGCGAGCTCGCGATGCACGGGGTCGTCAGTCGCGGGCTTCGCGGGTTCATTGGCGGTGTTGAACGGCAGCGACGGCGGACCCGAGAACGGTGCGCTCATCATCACCACGGTGCGGAACACGTCGGGGCGGATCA
The DNA here is from genome assembly GCF_053474805.1 of Bradyrhizobium sp. WCU1. Lineage (NCBI taxonomy): Bacteria > Pseudomonadati > Pseudomonadota > Alphaproteobacteria > Hyphomicrobiales > Nitrobacteraceae > Bradyrhizobium > Bradyrhizobium sp. WCU1. The sequence goes on along the minus strand of NZ_CM130280.1, from coordinate 2,798,509 downwards.
GCGCGCACCACGCCGCGACCGACGAGCCGAAATCGTGCCCGATCACGGCATCGACATGCGTGTAGCCGAACGCCGCGACCAGCCCGAGCGCGTCGCGCACCAGGTTGGGCAGGCGGAAGGCGGCGAGGTCGCCGTCATAATCCGCGCTCCAGCCCGTCGTGCGGCCATAGCCGCGCTGGTCCGGCGCGATGACGTGATAGCCGGCCGCGGCAAGCTTCGGCATCACCTTGCGCCAGGAAAACGCCAGCTCCGGAAAGCCGTGCAGCAGCAACAGGCAGGGCCGGCCCGACGTCTCGAAGCCGGCTTCGAGCACATGCATGCGCAGGCCGTTGATCCCGTCGACATAGCGCGAGCGGATGGTGGAGGGCAGCGGGACGTCGGAGAGGGCTTCCATCTGAGTTCACCTGTTGGGCATCGCCGTACAACCAGCGCATTTGGCTGTATGCTGGCAGTCGTTGTCGTGACGATAGCAACTTTGCCCAGGGGATGCCTACCGCATGCGCCACGCGAGGATTGCAGAGCTGCCCGGCTGGATGGTGCGTCTCGGTCTGACCATCATCGCCGCGAGCTTCGTGCTGATATCGGCCGTGCGCGCCGCCGACATCAAGCAACTTACCGAAAAACTGCCGCGTGCCTATATCGGCGAGTTCCTGTGGGACGGCGACACCACGGTGCAGAACGTCGTCGTTACCCTCGACAAGGTCAACGCTCTGAACGAGCAGAATGCGGAAGCGCGCGGCTGCGGCTCATATGAAGTTGGTCGTCACGTAACCAAGATCGGGGTGCGGATGTTCATCCGGCTGTCCGACCTCGAGGTCGAGATCTTCGAGCAATCGCCGGACGACGGCGGGGCGTTCGAGACCGACGGCAGCCATCGCGGCAAGCTGTCGGATGATTTGCAGCAGATCGACGCGCAGTGGACCACCACGGCGTCAGGCAAGCACGGCCAGCTGCATCTGCGTGCCGCGGCCTCTGCCGCCTGCGAGCCGGCGGCGGAGTTGTAGGCCGCCGGTTTGGGCGCAAGCGGCGTCCCGCGTGCGCTCTTCATCCTCCCCTGGAGGACGGCACGGATCAGTTGCACTATTTCGGAATATTGGAAATATCTCCCTGAGTTGCCCGACGTGTCAAGCTGTGTTGTCAAACGCCCGGCAGCCGCCAGCTCCTTTGCATGGGGTTGTTTTTCGATATTTTGGCCGCGCGCGGCGGCGGGGCCCTCCGGACGGGCGAGCCGCGGTTACGTCCTGGCAGGCGCCTTCGGCCAATAGCGGTCGCGCAGATGGCGCTTCACCAGCTTGCCGGTCGGCGTGCGCGGCAGCTCCTGCTCGAAGTCGATGCTCTTCGGGCATTTGATCGGCGACAGGTGCTGCCGGCAGAACGCGATCAGCTCGGCCTCGAGCGCCTTGCCGGCCTTGCCGATGTCATGCGGCTGCACCACGGCCTTGACCTCCTCGCCCATCTCCTCGTTCGGCACGCCGAACACCGCCACGTCGGACACCGCGGGATGTGTGATCAGCACGTCCTCGGTTTCCTGCGGATAGATGTTCACGCCGCCGGAGATGATCATGTAGCTCTTGCGGTCGGTCAGATAGAGGAAGCCTTCTTCATCCAGGTAGCCGACGTCGCCGAGCGTCGACCAGCCCTTGGCGTTGTAGGCCTTCTTCGTCTTCTCGGGATCATTGTGATAGCTGAACACGGGCGCGTCGGCGAAATAGACTTGGCCGATCTGCCCCGTGGGCGCCTCCTCCTCATTCTCGTCGAGGATCTTGACCTTGCCGACCACGGCACGGCCGACCGTGCCGCGATGGGTCAGCCATTGCTGCGAGGTCGAGACCGTGACGCCGTTGCCTTCGGAGCCGGCGTAATACTCGATCAGGATCGGTCCCCACCACTCGATCATCTTGGCCTTCACGTCGACCGGACAGGGCGCCGCGGCGTGGATCGCGCCCTTCAGCGAGGAGACGTTGTAGCGGGCGCGCACCTCGTCGGGCAGCTTCAGCATGCGCACGAACATGGTCGGCACCAGCTGCGACTGCGTCACCTTGTGCTTCTCGACCTGCTTCAGGAATTCCTCGGCGTCGAAATGCTCCATGATGACGGAGGTGCCGCCCAGCACCGTCGCCATCATGTTGAAGCGCAAGGGAGCCGCATGATAGAGCGGCGCCGGCGACAGATAAATGGAGTCGGCATTCATGCCGCACATGTCGGCGGTGAGAATCCGCAGGAACGGGTTCGGCACGTCGATCCGGTTGCCTTCGAATTCCTTCTTGATGCCCTTGGGCCGGCCGGTGGTGCCGGAGGAATACAGCATGTCGTAGCCCGCGACCTCGTCGGCAACCGGCGTGGTCGGCTGCGCGGCGGCCTCCTTGTCATAGGAGCGGAAGCCCGCTGCAGGCTCGTCCATCATATAGAACAGCGGTTCGCCGGGTTCGCCCTTGATCAGGCCCTTCACCTTGTCGGCACACTGCGGCGTGGTGATGAACACCTTGGCGCCGCAGTCTTTAATGATGTAGGCGATCTCCTCTTCCGTCAGGTAGCGGCTGATCGCCGTGTAATAGAGGCCCGAGCGCTGCGCGGCCCAGCAGATCTCCATGAAGGCGAGGCGGTTCTCCATCAGGAGCGCGATGTGGTCGCCCGCCTTCAGGCCGAGCGAACGGAACAGATGCGCGCCCTGGTTCGAGAGTTCGTCGAGCTCGCGATAGGTGATGGCTTTGCCTGACGCCGCCATCTGGTAGGCGATCTTGTCCGGATGGTTGCGCGCGTGGATGGAGGGATGGGTCATTGATACTCGCAAAAAACAAGGTGGTCGTCCCGGCGAAAGCCGGGACCCATAACCACCGATCTAAATTGTAGAAACGAGCTGGGGCTCCAGCCGCCGTAACCACGCACATTTGTGGTTATGGGTCCCGGCTTTCGCCGGGACGACACCATCAACGTGGAATCGCTCTGCCTCTTACAGCCGCTCGACGATCGTCACGTTGGCCATGCCGCCGCCTTCGCACATGGTCTGCAGGCCGTAGCGCTTGTTGCGCTGCTTCAGCGCATGCAGCAGCGTGGTCATCAGCTTGGTGCCGCTGCCGCCGAGCGGATGGCCGAGTGCGATCGCGCCGCCATTGACGTTGAGGCGGGCCGGATCGGCGCCGGTGGTCTTCAGCCAAGCGGTCGGCACCGAGGCGAAGGCCTCGTTGACCTCGAACAGGTCGATGTCGTCGATTGACATGCCCGCCTTTTGCAGCGCGCGCTGGGTCGCCGGCAGCGGCGCTTCCAGCATGATCACGGGATCGCCGCCCATCATGGTGAGATGGTGGATGCGCGCCATCGGCTTGACGCCGAGCGCCTTGAGGCCCTTCTCGTTGACGACCATCACGCCGGAGGCGCCGTCGCAGATCTGGCTGGCGCTGGCCGCGGTCAGCTTGCCGTTCTCGGCGATCAGCTTGACGCCCTTGATGCCGTCGAGGCTGACGTCGAAGCGGATGCCTTCGTCGATATGGTGGGTATCGGTCGAGCCGTCGGCGCGGGTAATCTTCACCGGCACGATCTCGTCCTTGAAGTGGCCGGCCTGCGTGGCCGCGATCGCGCGCTGGTGGCTGTTGTAGGAATATTCGTCGAGCTCATCCTTCGACAGCCCGTACTTCTCGGCCATCATCTCCGCGCCGGTGAACTGGCTGAAGACGATGTTGGGATACTTCGCCTCGATGCCCGGGCTCTTGTAGTGGCCGAAGCCGTTCTTGGCGGGCAGCGAGGAGGCGAGCCCCATCGGCACGCGGGTCATCGATTCCACGCCGGCCGCGATCACGCAGTCCATGGTGCCCGACATCACCGCCTGGGCCGCGAAGTGCAGCGCCTGCTGCGAGGAGCCGCACTGGCGGTCGATCGAGGTCGCGGGCACGCTCTCCGGCAGCTTCGAGGCCATCACCGCATTGCGCGCGATGTTGGTGGATTGCTCGCCGGTCTGCATCACGCAGCCCATGATGACGTCCTCGACCTGCGCAGGGTCGACGCCGGTGCGGTCGACCAAGGCATTGAGCACGGTCGCGGCCAGATCGGCCGGATGCCAGCCGGCGAGGCGCCCTCCCTTGCGGCCGCCTGCGGTGCGAGCGGCGGCGACGATATATGCCTCGGCCATGTCTGATCTCCCTGAGGTTTCTGGATTGGGTGGTCTTTAAAGTTGGGCCGGATTTAAGGGGCGGCTCAGCATTTAGTCAATCAATCAATTAACTCTTGAGTGCCGCCCCGCCATGGGCTTATGTGCGGCCTCGATTTACCGTCGTGTCCAGACACCAAGCGGGACCAGAGCGCAGTTGAATACCAGCGTACCGACGAAACTCGCCGCGGGCAGAAACGCCACTGCCGACAAGCTATTGGTCGCAGCCAGCGAGCTGATGATCGAACGCGCCTCGATCGAGGTCTCGCTGTCCGACATCGCCCAGAAGTCGGGCGTCAACGCTGCGCTGGTGAAATATCATTTCGGCAACAAGGACGGGCTGTTGCTGGCGCTATTGGCGCGCGACGCCGCCACCGAGATATCGCAGCTCGAATATTTGCTGGCGCAGCCGATCACGCCGTCGGAGAAATTGCGCCTGCATATCGGCGGCATCATCCGCGCCTATCACCAGTTCCCCTATATGAACCGGCTGATCCATTATCTGCTGCACGAGAGCTCGCCCTCTGCCGCGGACGAGGTGTCGAAATTCTTCGTCGCGCCGCTGCTGGATTTTCACCGCCGGCTGCTCGCAGAAGGCATCAAGGCCGGCCAATTCCGCAAGATCGATCCGGTGCTGTTCTACACCAGCCTGATCGGTGCCTGCGATCACCTGTTCTTCGGCCGCCACGCGATGTCGCGCGCGGTCGGCGTCGGTCCGGTCACCGACGAGGTCTGCCGCGAATACATCAAGCACATGGAAGCCTTGATCTTCGGCGGCGTGCTCAATCCCGACAAGGAAACGGCAGCGGTCGCCGCCGGATAAAAAAGTTCAAGTCTAGAGAAGAAACGCCCAAGGAAAGGTTGTTCTCATGCAGTTGAAAGACGTTGCCGTTCTCATCACCGGCGGTGGTTCCGGCCTCGGCGCCGCCACCGCGCGCGCCATGGCTGCCAAGGGCGCCAGGATCGGCGTGATCGACCAGAACAAGGAAAACGCCGAGAAGGTCGCTGCCGAAGTGAAGGGCGTCGCCCTGCACGCCGACGTCACCGACGAGGAAGCGATCAAGGCGGCGATCGCCAAGGCCGAGGCCGCGCACGGCATCGCGCGGGTCTTGATGAACTGCGCCGGCATCGGCGGCTCGCAGCGCATTATCGGCAAGGACGGAACGTACCCGCTGGCGAAATTCGTCCGCATCATCAACGTCAATCTGATCGGCACCTTCAACGTGCTGCGCCTGTTCGCCGAGCGCCTCGCCACCGCCGAGACGATCGGCGAGGAGCGCGGCGTCGTGATCAACACCGCGTCGGTTGCGGCCTATGAAGGCCAGATCGGCCAGATCGCCTATTCGGCCTCGAAGGGCGGCGTCGTCGGCCTCACGCTGCCGGCTGCGCGCGACCTCGCCAGCCTGAAGATCCGCGTCAACACCATCGCGCCCGGCCTGTTCCTGACGCCGCTGCTGATGGGTCTCAACGAAGAAGCGCGCAAGAGCCTCGGCGCCCAGGTGCCGCACCCGGCCCGCCTCGGCGATGCCTCGGAGTACGGCAACCTCGCGGTCCACATCGTCGAGAACCCGATGCTCAACGGCGAGACCATCCGTCTCGACGGCGCCATCCGCATGGCGCCGCGCTAGCGCGGGCTGCGCTCTCTTACCCTCCCCCCCTTGCCGGGGAGGGCGGCAGCGAAGGCTGCCGGGAGAGGGGTTCTCTCCGCGGCCACCCCTTTCCGTAGTGAGCATGCGGCATGGCCGCATATGCCCTCTCCCGCAAGGGGAGAGGGCGCATCGATTGTCACCGTATCCGCAGATGCAGGAGTGACGCGTGTCTCAACCGCTGCTGATCGAACATCGCGATGGAACAGATTGGGTCACGCTCAATCGTCCCGAGAGCCTCAACGCGCTCGATCCCTCGCTGATCGATGCGCTCAATGTCTATTTCCAGGGCCTGCAGCGCAATCGCGACACCCGCGTCGTGGTGCTGAAGGGTGCCGGCGCGAACTTTTGCGCCGGGCTCGACCTCAAGCACGCGATGGCGCGGCGCGGCGGCCAGACCGAGCCGCCGAGCGTCGCTGACTCCCTGGACTCGCAGCGCCGCATCGCCGACATCGTGATGCTGATGCGGCGCGCTCCGCAGCCGATCATCGCACTGGTGCAGGGCGCGGCTGCCGGCGGCGGCTTCGCGCTGGCGCTCGCGGCCGACATCCGCATCGCGGCGAAGAACGCGCGCATGAACTGCGCCTTCATCAAGCTCGGGCTCGGCGGCTGCGACATCGGCACCAGCTATTTCCTGCCGCGCCTCGTCGGCGTGTCAGTCGCCTCCGAATTGATCCTGACCGGGCGCTTCATCAATGCCGATCGCGCGCTTGCCGTCGGCCTCGTATCTGAAGTGGTCGAGCCCACCGATCTCGACGCTGCCGCCAATCCTTACGTCGATGCGATGATGACGGCCTCGCCGGTTGGCCTGCGCCTCTCGAAGGAATGCATCAACATGAGCGTCGATGCCGGCTCGATCGAGGCCGTGATTGCGATGGAGGATCGCAATCAGGTGCTGTGCAGCCGCTCGGAAGATTTTCAGGAAGGCATCAGGGCCTTCCTTGAGAAACGAAAGCCTGTCTATATCAGGCGCTGAGAACAGATCCTCAAAAGGACAAGAATTCCGGGAGACGCAAAATGGATGGAGACGCGGCGATGCTGACGAAACCCGCCTTCCGCAAGGTGGATTGGCTCGCGCGTGACATCGCGGTCGAACGGCGCGACGACGGCACCGTCGTCCTGAAGTCGCGGATTCCGCTCCAGGCTTATGAGACGCACATCCCGGCCTATCTCGCCAAATGGGCGGCGCAGGCCCCGGAGCGCATCTGGCTCGCGCAGCGCGGCGGCCCGGACCGGCGGTGGCGCAAGGTCTCCTATGGCGAAGCCAAGCGCACCGTCGATGCGCTGACCCAAGGCCTGCTCAATCTCGGCATTGCCGACGGCCGCCCCGTCGCGATCCTCTCGGGCAATTCGATCGAGCACGCGCTGATGACGCAGGCGGCGATGCAGGCGCGGCTGCCGGCCGCGCCGGTGTCGCCGGCCTATTCGCTGATGAGCCAGGATCATCTCAAGCTCAAATACCTGTTCAACCTGATCAAGCCTGCCGTCGTGATGGTGCAGGATGGCCCGAGCTTCGAGAAGGCGCTCAGGGCGATCGACCTCGCCGGCATCACCGTCGTCCACGTGCTGCGGCCCTGCGAGGGCATCAAGAGCGTGGCCTTTGCCGAGCTCGCGGCAACGAAGGTCACGGCTGATGTGGGCAATTCGATCGCGAAGATCACGCCCGAGACCGTCGGCAAGCTGCTGTTCACCTCGGGCTCGACCGGCATGCCGAAGGCCGTCATCAACACCCAGCAGATGATGTGCGCCAACGCGGCGATGATGATGCAGGTGCGCCCGCGCGAAGCCAACGGCCCGATCCCGACCGTGCTCGACTGGATGCCGTGGAATCACACCATGGGCGGCAACGCTGCGTTCAATCCGGTGCTGGTCGATGGCGGCACGCTCTATATCGATGACGGCCGGCCGATGCCGGGCCAACTCGAGGAGACCATCAGGAATCTGCGCGAGGTGTCGCCGACCTATTACGCCAACGTGCCGGCCGGCTATGCCGCCCTCGCGGCTGCGATGGAGAAGGACGAGGCGCTGTGCGAGAGTTTCTTCAAGAATCTCTCGATCATGGCCTATGGCGGCGCCCGGCTGCCCGACGATCTCTATGACCGCATGCAGGCACTGGCGGTGAAGACCACGGGTGAGCGCATCGTATTCTACACCGGTTGGGGTTCGACCGAGACCGCGCCGACCTCGACCGGCACCTATTGGGACACCGAGCGCGTCGGCTTGATCGGCCTGCCGTTCCCCGGCGTCGAGCTGAAGATGGTGCCGTGCGGCTCGAAATACGAGTTGCGGCTGCGCGGCGTCAATGTCACGCCGGGCTATTTCGGCCAGCCCGATCTCACGGCGAAGATGTTCGACGAGGAAGGCTTCTATTGCATCGGCGATGCCGGCGTGTTCGTGGACCCCACGGATCCGCTGCAAGGCATCATCTTCGCGGGCCGCGTGGTCGAGGACTTCAAGCTGACGACCGGCACTTTCGTCCATGTCGGCTCGCTGCGCACCGATGCGATCGCGGCCGCGACGCCGGTCGTGCATGACGCGCTGGTGGCGGGGCAGGATCGCGAATTCATCGGCCTGTTGTGCTGGCCGAACCTGCATGCCTGCCGCCAGCTCGTCGGCAATGCGGACGCGAGCTATGAGGACGTGATCCGGCATCCGGCCGTGATCGCCTGTCTCGAAAAGGGCTTGCAGGCCCACAACGCGTCCACCACCGGCAGCAGCATGCGGATCGCGCGCGCGATGCTGATGGTCGAGCCGCCATCGATCGACGGCAACGAGCTCACCGACAAGGGCTACATCAACCAGCGTGCCGGCCTCGAGCGCCGTGCCGAACTGGTCGAGAAGCTCTATGCCGAGCAGCCCTGCGGCGAGGTGATCGTGCTGTGCTGAAGCCCTCGCTCTCTCCATTCGTCATTCCGGGATGCGCCGAAGGCGCAGGCCCGGAATCCATCGTGCCGCACGGTCTGCGGTTCCATGGATTCCGGGCTCGCGCTTCGCGCGCCCCGGAATGACGGCCAATTGAAACGACAAGAACCAAGAAGGTAGCGCCATGAATTTCGATTTCTCCGACGAACAGAAGCAGATGCGCGACGAGGCGCGGAAATTCCTCAGCGAACAGTGCCCGCCGAAGGCCGTGCGCGAGGTGCTCGATGGCAAGGCGCCCTACGACAAGTCGCTGTGGAAGGGCCTCGCCGAGATGGGTTTCCTCGGTATCGCGATCCCTGAGCAGTTCGGCGGTGCGGGCGCCGGCCATCTCGAGCTCTGCGTGATTGCGGAGGAGATGGGTCGCGCGCTGGCGCCGGTGCCGTTCTCCTCGACCGTCTATCTCGCCGCCGAAGCGCTGCTGATCGCGGGCAGCGACGCACAGAAGCAGAAGTGGCTGCCGAAGATCGCCTCGGGCGATGCGATCGGCACGCTGGCGCTGTTCGAGGGCAAGGGCAATCCGTCGCCGAAGGCGGTCAAGGTCACGGCCAATGGCGGCGTGCTCAACGGCGTCAAGAAGCCGGTCGCGGACGGCGCGATCGCCGACTTCGCCGTGGTCGCCGCGCGCACCGGCTCCAGCGGCCGCGAGTCCGATATTTCCCTGTTCATCGTCGATCTCAAGGCCGCCGGCGTCGAGGTAAAGTCGCTGACCAACATCGATCTCACCCGTGGCCAGGCCGAGATCACCTTCAGGAATGCCAAGGCTGAACCGCTCGGCGCCGCCGGCGAGGGCTGGAGCGTCATCACCCAGGTGCTCGATCGTGCGGCCGTGCTGACGGCGTTTGAGCAGGTCGGCGGCGCCGACCGCGCGCTGGAAATGGGCCGCGACTACGCGCTCGACCGTATCGCGTTCGGCCGTCCGATCGGCTCGTTCCAGGCGGTCAAGCACATGCTGGCCGACATGTATGTCTCGGCGACGCTGGCGCGCTCGAACTGCTATTACGGCGCCTGGGCACTTTCGACCAACGCCGGCGAGTTGCCGGAGGCAGCGGCCGCCGCGCGCATCAGCGCGACGCAGGCGTTCCAGCACTGCGCCAAGAACAACATCCAGGTTCACGGCGGCATGGGCTTCACCTGGGAGTTCGACTGCCACATGTACTATCGCCGCGCCAATGCGGTGGCGCTCGGTCTCGGCAGCCTGTCCTATTGGGAAGACGCGCTGATCGATCGCATGCGCAAGAAGAACGCGGCGTAAGCGGGGACCGTCATGAATTTCGACGACACCCCGCAGGAGGCCGCATTCCGCGCCGAGGCGAAAGCCTGGATCGGAGCCAATGCGCCGAAGCAATATGAGGACGAACTGCGCAAGGCCTCGCTCGGCCGCGTTGCGCTCAAGGGCGCCAACATTCTCGAGGTCGCAAAAGCATGGCAGAAGAAGAAGGCCGATGCCGGCTGGGCCTGCCTGCACTGGCCGAAGGAGTATGGTGGCCGCGGCGCCTCGCCGATCGAGCGCGTGATCTGGCAGCAGGAAGAGGGACCGTTCGGCCGCCTCAGCTCGATGTTCATCATCGGCCATGGCATGTGCGGTCCGACCATGATGGCGTTCGCCGGCGAGGAGCAGAAACGCAAATACCTGCCGCCGCTCGCCTCCGGCGAGAAGATCTGGTGCCAGCTGTTCTCGGAGCCCGCCGGCGGCTCCGACGTTGCGGGCCTTCGGACCCGCGCCGAGAAGCACGGCGACGAATGGGTGATCAACGGCCAGAAGATCTGGACCTCGGGCGCGCATTATTCCGACTACGGCATCCTGCTGACCCGCACCGATCCAACGGTCGCGAAGCACAAGGGCCTCACCATGTTCTTCCTGGACATGAAGAGCCCGGGTGTCGAGATCAGGCCGATCAAGCAGGCGAGCGGGGCGTCGGACTTCAACGAAGTCTATTTCACCGACGTGCGCATTCCGGACTCGCAGCGGCTCGGCAACGTCAATGACGGCTGGAACGTGTCGCTGACCACGCTGATGAACGAGCGCATGTCGATCGGCGCCGGCGTGGCCACCGGCTTCCCCGAGCTGTTCGATTTCTGCAACAGCCTGATGCTGGAGGATGGCCCCGCGATCGAGAACCGCGCGGTCCGCTCCAAGCTTGCGAACTGGGCGGTGAAGGCGAGCGGGCTGAAATACACCAGCATGCGGGCGATCTCCGCGCTGTCACGCGGTGAGCGTCCGGGACCGGAGAACTCGATCGGGAAGCTGGTCGCCGGCTCGATGATCCAGGATGTCGCGACCTACGCTCTCGACCTGCAGGGCGCCGCCGGCGCCTTGAGCGGGCACGAGGATGCCGAGGTTGCCGGCAAATTCCAGGCCATGCTGCTGCGCGCGCCGGGCACCCGCGTCGAGGGCGGCACCGACGAGATCATGCGCAACATCATAGCCGAACGCGTGCTGGGCCTGCCCGGTGATATCCGGGTCGACAAGGATGTTCCCTTCAACAAGATCCCGACCAAGGGCCGCGCCTGATCGCGCGTGAAATCAAAAAGAGGTTCGCCATGAATTTCGATGACACGCCGCAGGAAGCCGAGTTCCGCGCCATTGCGCGCAAGTGGATCGCCGCCAACGCACCGAAGGAGTTCGAAGAAGAGCTCTCGAAGTCGTCGCTCGGCCGCATCAGGCTGGCCAAGCACGACATGGTCGAGGTCGGCAAGGCCTGGCAGAAGAAGAAGGCGGAAGGCGGCTGGGCCTGCCTGCACTGGCCGAAGGAATATGGCGGCCGTGGCGCCACCCCGATCGAGCGCGTGATCTGGCAGCAGGAAGAAGGCGTCTATGGCAAATTGACCCAGCCGTTCCAGATCGGCGAGGGCATGTGCGGGCCGACCGTGATGGCCTGGGGCAGCGAGGAGGCCAAGCGCCGCTATCTGCCGAAGCTCGCTGCGGGCGAGGAGATCTGGTGCCAGCTGTTCTCCGAGCCGTCGGCCGGCTCCGACGTCGCGGGACTTCGGACACGCGCCGAGAAGAAGGGCGACAGCTGGGTGGTCAACGGCCAGAAGATCTGGACCTCGGGTGCGCATTACTCCGACTACGGCCTGTTGATCGCGCGCACCGATCCGAATGTGCCCAAGCACAAGGGCCTCACGATGTTCTTCCTCGACATGAAGAGCCCGGGCGTCGAAGTGCGGCCGATCAAGCAGGCCAACGGCATGCAGGAATTCAACGAGGTCTATTTCACCGACGTCGTAATCCCGGACAGCCAGCGGCTTGGTGCGGTCGGCGAGGGCTGGAGCGTGTCGCTGACCACGCTGATGAATGAGCGCATGTCGATCGGCGCGCGGCTTGCGACCGGCGTGCCCGAGATGTTCGAGTTCTGCTCCAATCTGATGCTGGAAGATGGCCTTGCGATCGACGATCCGGCGGTGCGCTCGAAGCTGGCGAGCTGGGCGGTGAAGGCGAGCGGGCTGAAATACACCAGCTACCGCGCGATCTCGGCGCTGTCGAAGGGCGAGCGGCCAGGTCCGGAAAACTCCATCGGCAAGCTCGTCTCCGGCCTGATGCTGCAGGACATCGCGACCTATGCGATGGACCTCGAAGGCGCGGCGGGCAGCCTCACCGGCACCGATGAGGAGCAGGCCAACGGCCAGTTCCAGCAGATGCTGCTGTCATCGCCCTCGATGCGCATCGCCGGCGGCACCGATGAGATCCTGCGCAACATCATCGCCGAGCGCGTGCTGGGTCTGCCCGGCGACATCCGGGTCGACAAGGACGTGCCCTACAACAAGATCCCGACCAAGGGACGCTGAGCATGGATGCGAAAACACCCGGCGCGCGTTATGCGACCGAAGACCGCATCGGCGCGCTCGAGGAACTGCTCAACGAGCGCTACTCGGTGCGCGCATTCCTGCCGCGTGATGTGCCGCGCAACGTTATCGAAAACATCCTGACGACCGCGCAGCGCACCGCGTCCTGGTGCAACAGCCAGCCCTGGCAGGTACTGATCGTCTCGGGCGAGGCCAAGGAGCGGTTCCGCAAGGCGATCTATGCCGAGGCCTCGCGCGGTCTCGGCGAGGACTACGACTTCACGCCGCCGCGCGAATATGTCGGCGTGTATCTGGAACGCCGCCGCGAAAGCGGCTTCCAGCTCTACAACACGCTGGGTATCGCGCGCGGCGACAGAGCCGCCTATGCCAAACAGGCGCTGGAGAATTACAATTTCTTCGGCGCGCCGCACATTGCCGTGATCCACACCAACGAGCCGCTCGGCATCTATGGCGCGATTGACTGCGGCGGCTATGTCTCGAACTTCATGCTGGCCGCGCAGGCGCTCGGGCTCGGCACCATCCCGCAGGCCGCGCTCGCGCGCCATTCCGGCCTGATCCGCCGCCATTTCAGCCTGCCTGACGATCGCCGCGTGGTCTGCGGCATCTCGTTCGGCTATGCGGATCACGCACACAAGGTGAACAGCTACCGCACGTCACGCGCAACTGTGGCTGATACTGTCACATTCGTTGATGTATAGTTTCCTCAAGGCGGGACGTATCTTCCCGCCGAGGACAAGAAGAAGCGACAAGAAAAAGCCAATAAGAAAAATGGCGAACAACGCCGCTCCGACGCCGGCTGAGATCAGCTGGCAACTGCACCGGTTGCCTGCGCTCGGGCGCGATGCGTTCATCGCCGCTCATTATCTGGGACAGCCCGTTGCCTGGAAGACCCGCTTCTTCGACGCGATCGACTGGGGCGCGGGTTCGGTGCTGCAATTCAGCTTCCTGCAACGCGGCTGGCACCACCATGCGCGGCTCGACAATCCGATCTATGCCTATATCGACATCGAGCAACATCCGGAAACACGCGGCCTGCGCCGCGGTCGTCGGATCGATCTCCAGGGCACAATCAAGGGGATCGATTTCGTGACCGGGATTACGCTCGAGCTGGACAAGTTCGAGATTCTGCCGGTCAATTTCCTCGACCGCTTCGTGATCAGCTCCGACAGCCGCTATTAGCCCTTGCGTCCCGCCACGCGGCGCAGCGGCGCGTCGGCATAACGCGCGGCCATCGCGCCGATGAGTTCGGCCATCTTCCCGCGCAGCTCGTCGGGCGCGATCACCTCGGCCTCGGCGCCGAGCCGCAGCAGCTCGCTCGCGGCATGCCACACCGTCTTGCCGACCGGCATGGTGGCGATGTGCCAGCCGTCGGCGTCGGTACTGCCGACAAGCCGCATCCGCGCCTTCACGTAAGGATGCGCCAGCGCGTCGAACAGCTTCAGCCCGAGCGGCGACAGCCGCACCGTGGCCTCGTTCGGGTGCAACTCGGCCTCGAGCCGCTCGATCGAGGCACGCCAATACGTAGCGAGGTCGAAGTCCGCCGGCCGCGCGAACGGCGTGTCCAGAACAGTGCAATCCAGCACCCGCGCGACGCGGTAGGTGCGCGCATTGCCGTCGACGAGGCCCGCGAGATACCAGCTGCCGCCCTTCAGCACGAGGCCGAGCGGCGCCGCGCGCCGCCGCTTCTCGGCCTTCCAGCTCTGGTAGCGGATCTCGATCAGGTTCTCGCTCAGCACCGCGCCGGCAATCGCGCGCAGATGCTTCGGCTCCTCGGTCTCGCCGAACCAGTTGGGCGCGTCGAGGTGAAAGCGTTGCTGCAATCGGTTCGCGTTGGGGCGCAAATGTTCCGGCAGCGCCGCCATCAGCTTGGTCTGTGCCGCCATCATCGCGGCATCGAGGCCGAGCGCTGCGGCGGGCCCCGGAAGCCCGGCCATGAACAGCGCCTCGGCCTCGCCCTGCGACAGGCCATTGAGCCGCACGCGATAGCCGTCGAGCAGCCGATAGCCGCCCTCGGCGCCGCGATCGGCATAGACGGGCACGCCGGCGGCGGCGAGCGCATCGATGTCGCGATAGATCGTGCGCACCGAAACCTCGCAGGCTTCCGCCAGCTCGGGCGCGGTGACCTGTCCCCGCGCCTGCAGGGTGGTGAGGATGGAAAACAGCCGGCTCGCGCGCATGGCGAAATCATACCTGACACAAGATGTCAGGTATAGGTAGACATAAGGGGGCCATCCCCCGACGGCGCAAGGAGACCTGCCCATGACCACCGCTGCCCCCACCGATCGCGTCACGCTGTATTACTCGCCGCAGACCCGGGCCACCGGCGCCCGCGTGCTGCTGGAGGAACTTGGCGCGCCCTACGATCTGCACATCCTCAACATAAAGGCGGCTGAGCAGCGCAAGGCCGCCTACCTTGCGATCAATCCGCTCGGCAAGGTGCCGGCGATCCGCCACGGCGACGCGCTGGTGACCGAGCAGGTCGCGATCTTCATCTATCTCGCCGATCTGTTTCCGCAGGCCGGCCTGACGCCGGCGCTGAACGACCCGCGCCGCGGTCCCTATCTGCGCTGGATCGCCTACTACGGCTCCTCATTCGAGCCGGCCGTGATCGACCATTTCATGAAGCGCGCTCCGGCGCCTATCACGCAATCGCCCTATGCCGATTACGACACCATGCTGGCCGCACTCGAGGCGCAGCTCGCCAAGGGGCCTTATCTGTTCGGCGAAGAGATCACGGCGGCCGACATCCTTTGGGGCATCGCGTTCAACTGGACCATGATGTTCGGCATCGTGCCGAAAAGGGACGTGTTCGTCCGCTATGCCGAACGCATCGCCGCGCGTCCGGCGTTCCAGCGGATTGCGAAGGCCGACGACGAGTTGGCGGCGCAGCATGCCGCGGCCGCCGGCGTGTGATACGGATCGTGGCGATGGCGAAAGTCCTGCACAGCACCAACTGCTTCAACACCCTGATCCGCGTCGCGGAGGATTGCCCGGCGCAGCGCGGCGAGGAGCCGCAGCTGCGCGGCGGCCAGC
Source organism: Bradyrhizobium sp. WCU1 (assembly GCF_053474805.1). Lineage (NCBI taxonomy): Bacteria > Pseudomonadati > Pseudomonadota > Alphaproteobacteria > Hyphomicrobiales > Nitrobacteraceae > Bradyrhizobium > Bradyrhizobium sp. WCU1. Next base: position 2,782,963 of record NZ_CM130280.1, on the reverse strand, counting down.
CGACGGTCGCCGTGCTGCAATATCGGATGCTCGCCGGCGCGCCCTACAAATACACCTCCGACGATGTGGTGTTCGTCACATCGTCGGCCGGCCGCGCGCTTGATCCAAAGGCCGCGAAGAAGGAACGCAACGCGGCACGCGAGACGTTCTTCTCGCGCGGCCAGGCCTGCATGCGCGCCTCGCCGCTCGGCAAGCGTTTCGGCTGGGGTGTCCACGCCGACGACGAAGGCCGCATCGCGATCTACGCCGTCGACAGCCAGCGCTACCAGGCGTTGGCGCGCGACCCTGAGATCGCACAGACGCGCGCGATGCGGAGCAAGCGGGCGTGAGGGGATTCAGCGAAAGATCGTGCCGAATAGCATACTGTCAGCTCCGTCATCCTGAGGAGCGCGTAGCGCGTCTCGAAGGATGCACGGCCACAGTGGGGCCGTCGACCCTTCGAGACGCCGCTCCGCGGCTCCTCAGAGCGTGTGAATTTTTGTGGCTTGGGCGAAAGATGTAGCGGGAGGGATGGGGGATGTGATTCCCTGCAATCGCTGAATTGCGGGAGAGCGGGAGATGGCTGAAGACCAGCTGTTTGGAGAACTGCCGGAGCAGCCGAAGCCGCAAACTGATGCGGCGCCAGCGGGTTTGCCGCGTCTGCGCGAGCCGCAGCGCGATCAGATTGAACTGCGGGCGGTGGATATCGATAGCCTGATCGGGGAAGATCATCCGGCGCGGGTGATCTGGTGCTATGTCGACGGGCTCGAGCTGCGCGAGCTTGAAGATCGGATCAAGGCGCGGGGCGAGAGGCCGGGTCATCCGGCGACGTCGCCACGGCTTTTGCTGGCACTGTGGCTCTATGCGACCAGCGACGGGGTAGGAAGCGCTCGCGCCCTGGAGCGGCTGTGCGAGAGCCACGATGTCTATCGCTGGCTGTGTGGCGGGGTCTCGGTGAACTACCATACGCTGGCGGACTTCCGGGTCGGATGCGCCGATCTGCTCGATCGGCTGCTCGCCGAACATCTTGCGGCCTTGGCGGAGGTGGGCCTGGTCGACCTCAGCAAGCTGGCGCAGGACGGCGTGCGGATCCGGGCGAGCGCCGGGGCCGCCTCGTTCCGGCGAGAACAGACACTCGATCACCATTTGGAGACCGCGCAGACGATCGTGGCGGAGCTCAAACGCGAGGTCGAGGCGCGCTCCGATGCCAGCAACCAGCGCATCAAGGCGGCCAAGGAGCGAGCGGCGCGTGAGCGCACCGAACGCCTGAAGGCAGCGCAGGCCGCGCTCGCCGAGATCAAGCGGCAGCGCCAGGCGCGCGAAGACAAGCGCAACAACGGCAAGACGCCGAAGGAGCCGCGCGCCTCTACGACGGACCCCGACGCCCGCGTCATGAAGATGGCCGACGGCGGCTTCCGGCCAGGATACAATGTGCAGGTGGCGAGCGCGGCCGGCGAGCAGATCGTGGCCGGGCTCGACGTGACCAATATTGGTTCCGATCGCGGCCTCATGCAGCCAATGCTAGATCGCTTGCGCGCGCGGACCGGCCGCCTTCCGGGCCGCCATCTCGTTGATGGCGGCTTTGGCAGTGCCGAGGACATCGAGTGGGCGCATGATCAAGGGGTTGAGGTCTATTGTCCGCCCACGCAATCCAAGCACGGTACCGATCCCTACCTGCCGCGGCGCGGCGACGGCCCGGGCGTGTTGGCTTGGCGGGCACGGATGGCAAGCGAGCCGGGCAAGGCCCAGTACAAGCTCCGATCGATCTGCGAGTGCATCCACGCTCGATGGCGCAACTGGGGCCTGCGGCAACTCACCGTACGCGGCCTTGAAAAGGTCCGTGCCGTCGCGCTCTGGTTCGCCCTCACCAACAACGTCTTACAAGGGCATCGGCTCTACAGCGCTTAAACACCACATCGGCCACCCGGCCGCAGCTGCGCAAAAAACCAAACCCACCCGACCTACAGACGTAAAAGGCAAAACCCGAAAGCTTCACAAGCTGTCAGGGTGACGGTAGTTAGAGCGCGGGAGGTCAACTAAAACCTCGGCGCCCTCTTCTCGGCGAACGCCTTGATGCCTTCCTTGATCTCGTCGCCGCGCATGCTGTCGCGATGGCGCTGGTCGGCGTCGGCTTCGTCGAGCTGGCCGCGGGCGAATTCGTTGATCGCGCGCTTCATGCCGGCCATCGCCTTCGGCGCATTGCCGGCCAGGATCGTCGCCAGCCGGTCGACCTCCTCGTCGAGCACGTCGGGCGGCACCATTGCGGTGAGGTAGCCGATGCGCAGCATCTCCGGCGCCGTGATCTTCTGCGCGGTCAAGAACAGCATCTTGGCATTGTCGACGCCGAGCCGCGTGACGTAGCGCCGGATGCCGCTCTTGTAATAGTGCAGCCCGAGCCGCGCCGCCGGCATGAACATCTCGGCGGTATCGACGCCGATGCGAAAGTCGCAGGCGAGCGCAAGGTCGGTCGAGCCGCCATAGACGCCGCCATTGAGCCGGCAGATCGTCGGCACAGCGAGGTCCTCGAGCCGGTCGACCACGACCTCGAAGGCCGAACCCGCGCTCTGCTGCTCGTTGGCGCTCACCGCGCGCTCGGCCACCGAGTTGAGATCGTAGCCAGCGGAGAATGCGCGGCCGGTTCCGGTCAGCACCAGCACCCGGATCGCGGGATCGGCCTCGATCCGGTCGAACAGGCGGACGAGCTCGCCGAGATCCTCGGCCTGCAGGCGGTTGAGATGCTTCGGCCGGTTGAGACGGATCGTGGCGCGCGCGCCGGCAATCTCGAGCACGGGTCCGCTGGCGGTGTCGGCCGCGTCAGCCATCTTGGTCTCCATCATTGGTTCTCACGTTCGCGCCGCTTCGCCTCGGCGTCGATGGTCTCGGCGAGATCGGGATGCCTTGCCATCAACAGGCGGAAATCGACCAGGTCAAGCACCAACAGCCTCGTCACCTTGCTGGTCGAGACGCTGGCGCCGCGCTTGGCATTGCCGAGCAGCGCCATCTCGCCGAAGAACGCGCCTTCGCCGAGCTTGACCTTGCGTCCGGGCAGGTCGACCTCGACCTCGCCGGCGCCGACGAAATACATGCAGTCGCCATTGGTGTCCTTGCGGATGATCATGGTGCGCGGCGGCAAGTCGATGGTGCGCAGCACCTGGGTGACGTCGGCGATCGCGGCCGGGCCGAGATGCGCGAAGAACGGCACCTTGCTGACGGTCTCCCAGGTTCTCAGGAAGTTGTCGCGGCGGGTTTCGGCGGCAAAGCCGGTCGCCAGAATGCCGGTCCACAGCCCGAACACGCCGAGGCCCGAGATCATCACCATGGCGGCGACGATCCGGCCGAGCGGGGTGATCGGCACCACGTCGCCATAGCCGGTCGTGGTCAGCGTCACCACCGCCCACCACAGCGCCGCCGGCACGCTGCCGAAGGTCTGCGGCTGGACGTCCCGCTCCAGGAAGTATTCGGCGACCGAGGCCAGGAACACCACCATCAGGAAGATCACGAGCACGCTGAGCAGCGGGCCGGACTCCACCACCAGCACGCGGCGGAGCTGGCGCAGGCCGGGAATGCCGGGCACCACCTTGAGCACCCAGAGCACGCCGAGCAGCCATGCGGTTTTCGACGCGATGCCGCAGAGCAGCGCCAGCGGCACCGCCAGCGCGCCGATCGCATCGACCACGCCGGCGCTGGACAGCGCGTAGAACCAAAGCTTGTCCTGCCGCCGCATATGGCGCAGCCGCACCAGCCATTCGAATATGAAATAGGCAAGGCAGGCCCACAGCAGCGCGTCGACCCAGTGCGGGGCCGCGTCATAGGCCGGCTCGACCGTCAGCAGCGTCATCATGGCGACACCGACCATGACCGCGACATAGGCCACCGTGGTCATGTTGCGGCCGGCGGTGGCGGAAACGAAGCGCGTCAAGGCCGGAAGGACGAGCGGCTTGGACATCGGAACGGAGCTTGCCTGTCGCTGAACTGCTGGAATCGAGGCCCAGCGCGTGGCCGGGCCGAGCGCACAACGTGCCTCTCCCGGCCGAGGCCGTCAACGCGCCGGCTGCGGCGGCCTGATCGTGGCGAAGAGGCCGGCAGGTTGGGCGAATGGCCTAACCATGTTGGCCCGATTTTGCGCCCGCGAATGTGAGAAATCAGACAAATCGTCGCTTTTTCCCCGTATATCAGGGATGCTGGCCGCCGACGCGAGGGCAGGCAACCTCGGCAGGAATGAAGCGACTAATAAGGCGATCTTGTTCACTTCTTGAGAATTGGTTGGTTTCCGATGGATACCTCACATCTCGCGGAGCACGCCGGCGCCGCCGGCAGCTTCTTCGCATCGATCTTCGTGGTCGCCACGCTGTCGATGCGGACCATGATCCCGTTGCGCGTCTTCGCCATCCTGACCAACATCATCCTGATCGCGACCGCGATCCCGACCCACAATTACGCGACCCTGATCCTGCATTCCGTGCTGCTGCCGATGAACACCTACCGCCTGCACCAGATGCTGCAACTGGTCCGCAATGTGAAGAGGTCGGTCAACAGCGATTTGTCGATGGACTGGCTGCGGCCATTCACGACGGAGCGCAAATGCACTGCCGGCGAAGTCCTGTTCTACAAGGACGAGAAGGCCGACAGCATGTTCTATATCACCAGCGGCCGCTTCCGCCTGGTCGAGTCCGGCATCGAGTTGCCGGTCGGCGCCATCGTCGGCGAGTTCGGCATGCTGTCGCCGTCGAACACGCGAACCCAGACGCTGGAATGCGTCGAAGCCGGCGTGGTGCTGTCGGTGACCTACGATCAGGTCGAGCAGCTTTACGTCCAGAATCCGGCGTTCGGCTTCTACTTCCTGCGCCTGGCCTCTGCCCGCCTGTTCCAGAATATCTCGACGCTCGAGCAGCAGCTCGCGCAGCACACCACGCCGAAGGTCGCGGAGCCTAAGCCTGCATGAGCCCGGTGACCAGTTCTGGAGGCGCCGCAGTGCCGGATGACGACAGTCTGCTGGCCTCGCTCCGCTACCTGTTTGCCGACATCATCGGCGACGAGGACGAGGGGCCGCCGGTGCTGCCCGACGCCTGCCCGGATCATCTCGGGCCTGTTGTCACCGAGGCCATCCATCTGTTGATCGCCTATCAGAGCACGAGCTATGCCCAGCTCTATATCGACCGGCTCAATCGCTTCGTCGGCCGCCGCGGCGTCGACGACGCCCTGCTCGGCGACATCGCCCGCCTGATGGCGGAGCGCATGGCCTATGAGGATGCTATCCGGATCGCGCAGCTCAAGCTCGGCGAAGCCCATGCGGCGGGCGGCCTCGCCGCGCGCTCGGCCGACGACGTCAAGAAGCTCCGCCTTGACGAGTTGATCGACGCTTTGCCGGAGATGGTCGCCGATCCGATCCTTGCCGTGCTCGATCAGTTCGGCTGGCGGCGCCGCCGGGTCTCGATCCGCTTCAGCGCCAACAATCGCTTCAGCGTTCGCCGGCTCAGGATCGAGGCGGGCCTGAAGCGCTGGCGGCTGTTCTCGGGGCGCTACGCCAAGGAGCGGCTCTGGGTCGAGCGCTGGCTGCACATGATCGACCGCAGCCTGACCAAGCAGCCGGGCGCGGCTCGGGCGGTCGTGCAGACCGCGACCATGATCCAGGGCTACGGCGATCCCTATCGCCAGGGCATCGCGGACTGGCACCTGATCATCGACGGGCTCGTCAAGCCGACCTTCGATGGCGCGCTCGCGCTTCCCGACCTCGCCGGCGCCATCGCCGAGGCCCGCGCCGCCATCATGCCCGACCCGCGGCAAGCGGCGCTGAAGCGCAAGATCGCGGAGATTCGCGCGCGGGTGCCGGTAGCGTCCCAGGTGATCTAGCGCGCCAGCCGGTCTATGTTATTGCGACGACCTTGGCCAGCGCCTGCTGCCCGGCTTCGGTCAGCTCGGGGAGCGTCGTCCTGCCGCTCTTGGCGCACTTGATGATGTATCTGGCAACGCGCCTGCGGGTGGCATGTTCCTCGCCATGGAGCGCATCGGCGCAGACCTGGTCGAGCGCGAAGTTCATGGCGGCAAGCGTATGTGAGTCAAACCGTTCCTCGATCGTCATAGCTGTCCTGTCGGTCCTCTTCGAGGCGCCGCTATTTGCGGAGTGTCAGCCATTCGCTGACTTCCATCACGGTCTCGGTTTGCCTGGCTCTCTTCATCAGCGTTTCGCGTTCCCGTCCCGGTGGCAGCTTGCGCGCTGCAATGCGCGAATCTTCGGCGAATTTTTGCAGGCGGTCCTCCAACGATCCGGGAGGCCGCGACCTGTTACGCTTCTTTTTGATCATGCTGCCTCCGACGTGAGACCAAAAGCTTAGGCAGGTGCCAAATTCGCGTCGTTAACCCATGACATTCGACAATTGAAAAAATTGCGATCTCCAGTCTCGCAAGAGCAGGCCGAGGGATCGCAAGGGCGGCCCGGGCATCGCAAACGCGATGCTGAGACCACAGGAACGATCTTCGGCGTCATGCGTAACACCATTGTGTTCGCTGCCTTGCTCCCCGAAAGGTGGCGAAACGCTCCGGTGACGGGCCCCGGCGAATTGTATCGCCGGGGCCCGCATATCGTCTCAAATTCAATGACGCTCGCCGAATGGCGCTTTCGCTGGGCAGCAACTGCGGCAATGCGGCAGGAACGATCCTCTCGGACCGTCGTTGGCGCCGGGAGATCACAGGAGAAGTGACATGGCGATGGATGAAAAAGAGCTCGGAAACCTGATCGGCAGCGACAAGGTCGAGGGTACCGCGGTCTATGGATCGGATGAGCGCAAGATCGGCTCGATCGAGCGCGTGATGATCGACAAGAAGAGTGGCCGGGTGTCCTATGCCGTGCTCGGCTTCGGCGGCATTCTCGGCCTCGGCAACGACCACTATCCGCTGCCCTGGCAATCGCTCAAATACGACACGAAGCTTGGTGGCTATGTCACCGGCGTGACCGAGAGCCAGCTGCGCGGCGCGCCGAAATACGGCAGCGAACGGGACTGGAATTGGGCCGACATCGGCACCACCCGGGCTGTGAACGACTACTACGGTGTGCCGCTCGTCTGAGCGACGACGGCTTGCAGGGCTGGCTCTTTGTAAGGCTTGTTGCAAGGCTTGCCTGTTGCAAGGCTTTTGAAACGCCGACGGCGGCGATGCCCTGATAGTAACTGAACTGTACGGCGCTTGAGGACAGTAACCGTCGAGTCCTCCGGCGTCTGTACACTAGTGAACATACGTCAATAGCTGTGCAATGTAACATACGTTATTGAAAACGGCTTGGCGGTTACCCGATTAAGCATGCGGGGAGACCAATGTCGTTGGCATCGCTAGTCCGTAAATTGGAGCAGTTCGTAAGGCTTTCGCCGGTCGATCACGTCATTCTCAATCGTGCATCGACTGAGCGGGTCCGGCATTTTGCACCGCGCGTCGATATCGTCCGTGAAGGCGAGAAACCGAAGGATGTCCACCTGATCCTGTCCGGTTGGGCCTGTCGCTACAAGCAGCTCGAGGACGGAAGGCGCCAGGTGGTGTCGTTCTTCCTGCCCGGCGACATTTGCGACGTGAACGTCTTCATCCTGCGCGAGATGGATCATTCGATCGGCACCATCACCGCGGTGTCGATCGCGGATCTCTCGCGCGAGTTCTTCGACAAGGTCGCGGCCGGGCATCCGCGCATCGTCACCGCGTTCTGGTGGGAAACCCTGGTCAATGCGGCGATCCAGCGCGAATGGACCATGAGCCTCGGCCAGCGCACGGCGCTGGAGCGGATCGCTCATCTGCTCTGCGAGATCTGGCTGCGGCTGCGTCTTGCCGGTTTGACCCAGGGCGACAGCTGCGACTTCCCGTTGACGCAGGGCGACCTCGCCGACGCCACTGGACTCTCCAAGGTCCATGTCAATCGGACGCTACAGGAGCTGCGCGCCGACGGGCTGATCGTGCTCAAGGGCAAGACCCTGTCCGTCCCCAATCTCGACCGGCTGATGCGCGCAGGCCTGTTCAATCCGAACTATCTGCATATGGATCACGAAGGGCGGCAGCTCGACGCCGTCGGCACGCAATCGGACGCCGCTGCGGGATGACCGGCGCGCCCCCTCGGAGAGGCGCAACGCTTGGTCCTCCATGGATGCAAGCAGGACCGGGCGCACAGCGGTTCGCATGAGCGCGTTGCTGTCGTCGTCCGCTTAGAAACGATTTCCCTGTGCTTCGCGTTATTGACCATTGTCGCCGACAATGATGGAGGCGATTGGATGGTGCGCTATTTCTTCGATATCAGAGATGGCACTGGGCTCTATCCGGATGAAGAGGGGCTTGAGTTTGAGGATCAACGGGCCGCAGAACTGGAGGCCGCCCGTACTCTGGGCGAACTGGCCCGAGACCTTGCGTCACTGGACGACCGGCATGATTTTGCGATCGAAGTGCGGACCGAAGGCGGCCCCGTCTTCAAGGTCGTCTTCGTTTTCGAGGCAACCCATCTGAGACAACAAGGCAGCCTCAACTGGAGGTGATCACCTCACCGGGCGCCGCTGGCCGGTCGGAGCGGACTCGATTTTTGGCTGGGCGCGGTATGGTGCCGGCGGCGGTGCGTGTGGCGCACGCAATGTCGCGTCATTGTTGGGCTTGGTGATTGCCGGCGTCGCCGGATTGGCTGGCTCCGCTTCGACCGGAGCGGCGCAAAGTGTTGTAGCAAGAAATCCGAGCGCAATCTTCTTACCCATCGTCGATCCCTCCGCCAGGCAACCAGCCGCATGGGAGCGCCCAAGCGTGGCGGAGGTGAGACCAAGGCTTGCGGCGATCGCGCCGGAGTGTCTCGTTTCGTCGCGGATTCCATACATGAACCAGCCGACCAACGACCCCGGCACCGGAGGTTGGCGGCACCAGGGTCGCTACTCCCGATGCGCTTGGGGGCTGATGTCGGGAGCTATGAGTCGACTCCCGCTGTTCCGCTTCGTTCCAGACGGCGTCAGCCAATTCCTGATCGCGAGCGCGGATCAGTTGGCGCCCGCAAAGTGAAATCGCGAGCGGGTGATTCGACGCGGCGATGCACCGCGCCGCGCAGGATCGCCTCGGTGACCGCGCTGAGCAGCAGTGTCAGCAGGGTGAAGGTGATGATCTGCGCGCGGTTGCTCTTGGCGACCGGAGGGCGAGGCCGCGGCTGCATCGGCGAAGGCGCGGGGGCTTCGGCGCTCATGGTTGACTACCTGGCTGATCACCCGTCCGGAACGGTGTGTTGCCGCCGCGGCGCTGCCCGGTGAATCCGTAAATGACTATAAAAGAAAGAAAATTTCCTGTGCCGCCGACGGTATACCTCCGTGGGGGAATGCAATCCCCCCAACCGGCCGCCACCTTGGTCCGGCTGACCTGCGCCGCGATGGCGCATGACCATCGCCACTATCGAGGCCTGAACCCGGATGTGATTTTCGCGGGGCCGCAGGTGCATTCCGCCGCCGGAGATGTCATAAATGAGACAAGCTTCGGTTTGCGGAATTGTGCTGACGGCCTGACCCGGATTTCTTGCAATCACATTCATCGAAGTAAAAGGGCGTCAGCTTGTTGTTTCCTGCCATGTCATCGTCGGTGTCGGTTGGTGCCCTGGTGGGATGGATGTTGCTTCTCACCGCAAAGCACATCATCGCCGACTTCATGCTGCAGAACGCCTGGATGGCGATCGGCAAGGACCAGAAGACCGGCTGGGCCATGCCGCTGCTCGCGCATTGCCTGGTCCACCTTGCGGTCGCGCTGGCACTGATCCTGGTGGTGGCGCCGCGGTTCTGGTACGTCGCCTTCGTCGACTTCGTGATCCACATCATCGTCGATCGCTGCAAAGGCATCTGCGCCTCGCATTTCGGCGTGACGCTGGAATCGCACCATCCCTGGTTCTGGACCCTGATCGGGGTCGACCAGGCGCTGCATCACCTCACCGGCTTCGCGCTGTCGATCTACATGGCCGCGAACTGAGCGACTCGCGACGCCGCCTCCCACAGCCCTGACCACGACCCTCCCGCCGAAGCCCGTTCCGACGGGATCCTGGTTTTGACGCGTTTTCTTGACGCGAACCGGTATTCCCTTCGCTTGAAGACGCTTTTGGCCGGGGCGGATGTGATTCGCGTGCAACGGGCAAGCCTCTTCGGCGACGACCGGAGGCCGTGGTTAACCTTTCGTTAGAGGATTGCGCGGCATCTTCCCGATCGAGGGGGATTTGCAAATGTTTTCAAGCCGCGACGCCTTCGAGAACGATGCCTGCCCGGTTGCCGACGACCTGCTCGGCCAGATGTATCGCGCCAATCCGAACGGGCTTTCGTTGCTGGTCGCTAATGTCGCGCCCGATGTCCGGGCGAGGCTGGCGCTGTTCTGCTATCGGCGCAGCCATCTGCACGCACTCGCGGTGGCGATTGCGTCGAGCTGCAGCGAGTGGGAGCTGGTCAATTCCGGCGGCCGTGTCGGGTCGACGCTGTACGCGCTGTCGCGCGAGCCGGTCCGTGCCGCGGCCGTTTCGCATGGCGGCCGCAAGCCGATCACGCTGTCGACCAAGCCGCTGTCGAGCTTCGCGCCGGTTGTCGATGACGAGCTCGACGACGAGGACGTCAGCGAGACGGTGACTGTGACGGCCTAAGCCGCGCTCAATCCGGCTGCGCGCTCGCGATGAGCGGCAGCCCGTGCCGGCGCCGCGCCATCGCGCATTCCGCGTCGCCCGGCTGGCAGGTCCGGCACACGTCCGGCCGCACCGCATAGACCACGCAGCGCGTTGCCTCTCCGATCTTCCCCGACAGCGCCGAGCAGCGATCGCCCTCGCAGCGCATCCCTGATTGTCGTGCGTTGACGAATTGCGCCGGGATCAGGTCGAGTTGCGTGTCGTCCTCGATCGTGAAGCGCGGCCAGTTCTCCGAATAGCTGCAACAGGCGCCGCAGGACTGGCACGGGCTGTTGCCGGCCGCATCGATTGCGTCGTCGGCCATCAGGTGTCCCTCGGTGCTTCCCACACCAGGCTGCGTCGCCAGCGCGCCCTGAGCAGATCGCGCCGCTCCGGATACTTCTCGTCGTGGTAAACAGCGGTGACCACGCGGTCGGTGCGGAAGCTGCGGAAATCCTTGCGCAGCTCGCACCAGGCGGCAAGCAGCCGCACCGCCTCGTGATAGCCGACTGCGATCGGCCAGATCGTACGCTCGCTGTCGCGGCCGTGCTCGTCGCGATAGTTCAGCGTGATCTTCTTGCCCTCGTGGATCTGGCTGCGGGTCCTGACCATGTCGATGCGGTCGGGCTCCCGGTTCCAGGCGGAGCGGGCGCGGCTCGCCGGCTCCAGCACGAACGGCCGCAGCCGGTCGGGCACGGTCTCGGCAATCTTGGCCATCAGGTCCTCGGCGGCGCGCGCCAGCGCCGGATCGGCGTGGCCGATCACCCATTGCGCGCCGAGCACGCAGGCCTCGATCTCGTCGGGTGTCAGCATCAACGGCGGCAGGTCAAAACCCTTCTCCAGGATGTAGCCCATGCCGGCCTCGCCGCGGATCGGCACCCGCTGCTCGATCAGGCTGGCGATATCGCGATAGATGGTCCGCTTCGAGGTCTCGAGCTCGGCTGCGATCGCGTCCGCAGTCAAAGGCTTACGGGTGCGGCGGAGCACCTGGATGATCTGAAACAGCCGGTCGGCGCGTCTCATGGCAACTCTCTTGGCAATTCTCTTCAGCGTCTTGACGACCGTCTTGACGCATCTCGCGGTGTCTCGACGCGTCGGCTTTTCTGCGTCCCGTCCGGCTGCTGCTGACAGCATGTTGGCAGCAGGTGGGGGCTATATCAGGACAACACCTCAAGTGAAGGGAATTTGTCCATGGCGAATCTTGATGAACTCGGTTTCCGGCAAGCGCAGAGCTTCGCGCTGGAACAGCTGGTCACGGTCTACTCCACCTCCGGCGACCTGCGTTGGGCCCTGGTCGCGCTGATCGCACAGTCTGTCAGCACGGTCTGGTCCTACGGGCGGGCACGGCTGGTCAAGCGGGTTCGCGAGGCGGTTCGCCGCCTCGCACCCGCAACCCCGCTCGGCAGTGAATGCCACTACTGCTGACACCATGCTGGCAGCAGGGGACAGCTAGCCTCAATTCACGACTACAGGCGATCGGGAGCTTCATATGATTACGCTTTTTGGCTTTGGCACGGGCTTCGGTCTGCCGGAAATCAGTCCTTTCGTGACCAAGACCGAGGTCCAGCTCAAGATGGCCGGGCTTGCCTACACCAAGGAGAAGGCGATGCCGCCGGCCTCTCCGAAGGGCCAGCTGCCGTTCATTTCCGACGACGGCGAGACGATCGCCGATTCGACCTTCATCCGCGCCCATATCGAGGGCAAATACGGTTTCGATTTCGACGCGCCGCTGAGCCTGCAGGCGCGCGCTCAGGCCTGGGCCTTCGAGCGCATGATCGAGCATCACGTCTACTGGGCGCTGGTCGGCGCGCGCTGGGTCGACGATACCAATTTCGCCAAGGGGCCCGCGCATTTCTTCGACGGAGCGCCCGATCACATGCGCGACAAGCTGCGCGAGGACGCCCAGTTCCGGGTGGCCGAGAACTATCTGTTGAGCGGGCTCGGCCGCCACGGGCCCGACGAGGACGTCGACCTCGCGATGCGCTCGCTGTTTGCGCTGTCCGTGCAGCTCGGCGACAAGCCTTATCTGATGGGCAACGCGCCCTGCGGCACGGATGCCACTGCGTTCGGCGCGCTGGCGGGGATCCTGACGCCGTTCTTCGATTCGCCGCTGCGCGAGCGCACCGAGAAGTTCGACAATCTCACCGCCTATGTCGCCCGCATGATGCAGCAGTACTATCCGGAGTTCGCCTGGGCGCCGCTGCAGCAGCAGGCAGCTTAGCTGGCAGCAGGGGCGGGCTGGCCCTTCAATGCGGCGAGCTCCGCCTCGAGTTCGGCAATACGCTGGTCGCGTGAGGCGAGGGCTTGCGCCACGTCGGCCGCGTCGAACTTCTGCGGAATGTGCTGCGGGCAGTTGCTGTCCCACGCCGTGACCTTGAACAGGATCACCTGCTCAGGGCGCGCGCGATAGCCTTGGGGCATCAGCGAACGCGTCAGCGCCGGATCGTCTTCGACCACGCGCGCCTCGCCCCAGATCTTGACGCGCTGCCGGTGCGCATAATTCATCACGAAGATGTACGCCTTCGGGTTCTCCGAGAGATTGCCCTGCGTGATGAACTGCCGGTTGCCGCTGTAGTCGGCGAACGCGATGGTGTGCTTGTCGAGCACCTTGATGAAGCCCTTCGGTCCGCCACGGTGCTGGATATAGGGCTGACCGTCGGCTGATGCGGTCGCGAAGTAGAAGCTGTTGGTGTTGGCGAGGAGGGCCGCGAGGTTCTCGTCGATCTCGGTCTGCCAGCCGCCATGCGCCTCGACCTCGGCATAGGTGTCGCGCGAGCCCTTGCGGGTCTGGATCGCCTTGACCGCCGGGGTGAAGGCGACGTCGCTGGGATAGGTGTCAGCATCAAACATCTGGGCCTCCCGAAACGGCTGTCCTACCCGTACAAATGGGCGTTTCCGGATCGCAAGCAATCTTGTGAATTGACACTTCACTATTGCCGATTATGCAATAGTTCCATGGACCGGATCGATGCCATGCAGGCCTTCGTCGCGGTGGCGGACCTCGAGGGGTTTGCTCCCGCTGCCCGCAAGCTCGGTCTGTCGCCATCCGCCATCACCCGGCTGATCGCGGCACTGGAGGAGCGGCTGGGCGCGCGGCTGCTGCAGCGGACGACGCGGCAGGTGACGCTGACCGACGCCGGCTCGCGCTATCTGGAGCGGGCGCGGCGGATCCTCGCCGACGTCGAGGAGGCGGAGGACGCGGTGGAGAGCGAGCGCACTCGCCCCGAAGGCCGCCTGGTGATCTCCGCCCCGTTCGGCTTCGGGCGGCTGCATGTCAGTCCGGTCGTCTCCGCCTACCTGAAGCGCTATCCCGAGGTCGGCGTCGACCTGCGGCTGTCGGACCGCCGCATCAACCTCGTCGAGGATGGCGTCGACCTCGCGGTCAGGCTCGGGCACCTGCCGGATTCGACCCTGGTGGCGCGGCATGTCGGCCAGATGCGCCGCATCGTGGTGGCCTCGCACGGCTATCTCAAGCTCCGCGGCGAGCCGAAGCGGCCGGCGGACTTGACCTCCCATGACACCATCCAGTTCGGCGCCATGACCGCAACGCCCGACTGGCGCTTTGTGGAGGACGGCCAGGAGATCCGCATCACGCCGACGCCGCGCTTCACCAGCAACAGTTCGGATTCCGCCATCCAGTTCGCCGAGCAGGACGGCGGGCTGACCCGGGTGATGGCCTACCAGGCCGCCGAATCACTGAAGGCGAAGCGGGTCCGAATCGTGCTCGCCGCGTTCGAGCAGCCGCCGGTACCGATCCATGTCGTCTATCCGACATCCCGCCTGTTGTCGGCGAAGGTGCGGACCTTCATCGATCTCGTCACCGAGATCACCGACTGGCGCTTCAGCTAGCTCACCGGCGGCTTCTTCGGCACCACGCGGAACGTGCCGCTGGCGCGCGCGATCGTGACGCCGTCGGCCTTGATCAGGCTCTGCGCGAAGCAGATCGTGCTGCCGGTCTTGATCACGTCGCTCTCGATCGCGAGCCACTGCCCGATATTGGCCGAGCCGACGAAATCGACCGTGAGCGAGATCGTCACATATGAGGTGGTCCAGCCGGTCGCCTGGCCGCAGCTATAGCCCATCGCGTTGTCGGAAAGTGCCGCGATCAGCCCGCCATGGATCAGGCCGCGGCCGTTGGTGTGCGGCCGGGCCAGCCGCAGGCCGATGATGACGGATCGCTCGGTCTTTTTCTGGTAGAGCGGCTCCCAGGGCTCGGTGAGGGGGCTCTTGCGGAACAGCGGCTCGAAGCCGTCAGGAATGTCGGGGGCGATTTGTGTATCGGTGGTCATCTCAAATCTCGCTTATGACGTTGGATTGACGCCATTGAACGCGATGTCGAGGACGGTTTCACCGCCTACAAAGTTTTAAACGGGATTCACGTGGGTGTTTGAATGCGGCGCTGGCCTGTTGCCACGTCTTCAGCTGTCATCGCCCGCGAAAGCGGGCGATCCAGTATCCCAGAGACCGCACGGCATGAATCGAGAAGGCGCGGCGTACTGGATACCCCGCATACGCGGGGTATGACGGCCGAGATTGCGGAGAGGATGCTGTTTGACAAAAGCATCCGCGAGCACCCCTAGAACGGCAGCCCCACATAATTCTCCGACAGCGAGGTCGACGCCGCCTTCGAGCTGACGAGGTAGTCGAGCTCGGCGATCTGGATGCGCGCGGCGAATTCGCCTTCGTCGGGGAATTTATGCAGCATCGAGGTCATCCACCAGGAGAAGCGCACCGCCTTCCAGACCCGCGCCAGCGCCCTCGCCGAATAACCGTTGAGGCCGGCGGAGGATTTCTCGTCGTAAAATTCGCGCAGCGCCTGCGACAGATAATGCACGTCGCTGGCCGCAAGGTTCAGGCCCTTGGCGCCGGTCGGCGGCACGATATGCGAGGCGTCGCCTGCGAGGAACATCCGGCCGAACCGCATCGGTTCAGCGACGAAGCTGCGCAGCGGCGCGATGCTCTTCTCGATCGAGGGGCCGGTGATGATCTCGTCGGCCGCCTTCTGGTCGAGCCGCCGCTTTAACTCATCCCAGAACCGCTCGTCGGACCACTGGTCGACATGATCGTCGAGCGGGCACTGCACGTAGTAGCGGCTGCGGTGGGTCGAGCGCATCGTGCACAGCGCAAAGCCGCGCTCGTGCTTGTTGTAGATCAGCTCCGGCGAAACCGGCGGCGTCTCGGAGAGGATGCCGAGCCAGCCGAACGGATACACCCGCTCATAGCTGGTGATGGCCGAGGCCGGCACGCTGGCGCGGCTGATGCCGTGGAAGCCGTCGCAGCCGGCGATGAAATCGCAGGCGATTTCGTGGCTGACGCCGTCCTTGACGTAGCTGACGCGCGGACGATCGGTGCCGAAGTCGTGCGGCTTGACGTCGGCGGCGGAGTACACCGTGGTCAGGCCGGCCGCCTTGCGGGCATTCATCAGATCGAGCGTGACCTCGGTCTGGCCGTAGATGGTCACGGTCTTGCCGGTCGCCGCATGCATGTCGATGCGGTGCCGCGCGCCGCCGAACGCCAGCTCGACGCCGTGATGGACCAGGCCTTCCTGGCGCAGCCGGGCGCCGGCGCCGACGCGCTCGAGCAGTGACACCGTGCCTTCCTCGAGCAGGCCGGCGCGAATCCGGCCCAGCACGTAGTCCGGGGTCTGCCGCTCGAGAATGACGTTGTCTACGCCGAAAGTATGAAGTAGTTGCCCAAGCAACAGTCCGGCCGGACCTGCGCCTATGATTGCTACTTTTGTCCGCAATACCTGCTCCTCCCGATCGGATAGGCTTGAGTCGGGCGCCCCGCGCCGGGGGCTCACCGTCAACTTGCCTTGGCAACTATATCATATAACAGGTTTGGCAAGGTCGATTTGCCGCGGACAGCTTTCGCCGCAGCGCAAGATGCCGGAGGGCCGGGTGCGACGAGGCGTCCGCCCCGCGGATTTCGGCTTGAATATCTACGTGAATTAGATAACATGTTAAGTAATGAGACCGGGCACAAAGCCCGCCGTCCTGGAGAGGAGGAGACGTGATGAGGAGAAGTTTGTCGGCGCTGCTGATGGCAGCCGCCATCGTGCCGGCCGCAGCAGCCCCTGCCCTGGCGCAGGACAAGACCGTCAATCTCAAGGTGTCGCTCTGGGTGCCGCCGGCGCATCCGCTGGTGCCGGCGACGCAGGCCTGGGCCGCCGACATCGAGAAGGCATCGGGCGGCACCATCAAGGTCACCGTGTTTCCGTCCGAGCAGCTCGGCAAGGCGTTCGACCATTACGACATGGCGCGCGACGGCATTGCCGACGTCACCTACGTCAATCCCGGCTATCAGCCCGGCCGCTTCCCGATCGCGGCCGCGGGCCAGCTGCCGTTCGTATTCTCGGACGGCAAGAAGGGCACCCTGGCGCTGAACGAGTGGTACCACAAATACGCGGCCACCGAGATGAAGGATACCAAGCTCTGCTTCGCCTTCATCCACGATCCGGGCGCGCTGCACGGCAAGAAGAAGATCGTGCTGCCGGGCGACCTCTCCGGCGTCAAGGTGCGGCCGGCGCAGAGCACGATCGGCGAGATGGTGAAGATGTTCGGCGGCACCAATGTGCAGGCCTCCGCGCCGGAATCGCGCGACGCGATCGAGCGCGGCGTGGCCGACGAGATCACCTTCCCGTGGGGCTCGATCTTCCTGTTCGGCATCGACAAGGTCGTGAAGTACCACATGGACGTGCCGCTCTACACGACGGTTTTCACCTACAACATGAACCTCGCCAAATACAATGCGATGTCGGATGCCCAGAAGAAGGTGATCGACGACCACTGCTCGCCGGAATGGGCTTCCAAGGTCACCGATCCCTGGACCGATTTCGAAGCCAACGGCCGCACCAAGATGAAGGCGCTGCAAGGCCATGAGGTCTATCCGCTGACCCCTGATCAGCTCGCCGAATGGAAGAAGGCGGTCAAGCCGCTGCGCGACAGCTGGGCCGAGGCGGTGAAGAAGGCCGGCGGCGATGCCGAGAAGGTCGAGGCCGATCTGCAGGCCACGCTGAAGAAGTACGAGGCGGGGATCTAGGCGACTTCGTCATTCCGGGATGCGCCGCTTGGCGCAGGCCGCAGATGCGCATCGGGGAATCCATACTCACTGTGGTGGTTATGGATTCCGGGTTCGCGACTTTGTCGCGCCCCTCAGGTGCGCAATTGCGCACCGAGAATGACGAGCCACGGGAAGCGAAGATCAAATCATGGCCGCGAATTCCGAAGTCACCCAAGACGGCGCGATCACCGGTCCACCCGAGCCGGTGCGCAAGAATTTCATGGATCGTTTCATCGATTCGATCGAATGGGTGGCGGCCTTCTTCGTCGGCGTCGTCGCGCTCAACACCTTCACCGCGGTGTTCATGCGCAAGTTCTTCGCGGTGACGATCCCGGACTATTACAATTTCGGCCAGTTCCTGCTCGGCATCCTGATCTTCTGGGGCATTGCGGCGACGAGCTATCGCGGCACCCACATCACGGTGGATCTGGTCTGGGCCAATGCCTCGCCGCGTTACCAGCGCTGGATCGACATCTTCGCGACCCTGGTGCTGCTGTTCGTGGTGTCGGTGCAGACCTACACGCTGGTCGACAAGGTGATCGATACCAGGAACAGCCATATCGTGACGATGGACCTCGGCGTCCCGGTCTGGCCGTTCTTCCTGGTGTCGTGGATCGGCGACGTCTCCGCGGTGCTGCTGATCGCGATCCGCACCTACCGCCTGATCTTCCACCCGGAAGATATCCATGATGCCAAGATCAAGACCGCGGAGTAGACGGTAATGAGTCTCGACCTGAGTCCCGAGGCCGTCGCCGTCATCGGCTTTGTCAGCCTGTTCGTGCTGATGCTGCTCCGTGTTCCCGTCGGCATGGCGATGGGCCTCGTCGGCATCACTGGCTTTGGCTATCTCACCGGCTTTGCTCCCGCGCTGAAACTGGTCGGCCAGACCACGATGCGCACGGTGACCGACTATTCCTTCGGCGTGATCCCGATGTTCTTGTTGATGGGCGCTTTCGTGTCCGTCTCGGGCATCAGCCGCGAGCTGTTCCGCGCCGCCAACACCTTTGTCGGCCATTGGAAGGGCGGGCTGGGCATCGCGACCATTGCGGCCTGCGGCGGCTTCGCCGCGATCTCGGGCTCGTCGGTCGCCACCGCCGCCACCTTTTCAGCGGTCGCCTATCCCGAGATGCGCCGCTTCGGCTATCCGCAATCGTTCGCCACCGGCGTGATCGCGGTCGGCGGCACGCTGGGGGCGATGCTGCCACCGTCGACCGTGCTCGCGGTGTACGGCATCATCACCCAGCAGGATATCGGCAAGCTGTTCATCGCCGGCGTCGTGCCGGGCCTGCTCGCGATCCTGATGCACATGGTCACGATCGGCATCATCGGCGTGACGCGGCCGGGCTTCCTGCCGGCGGGCAAGAAGGCGTCGTGGCACGAGCGCCTGGTGGCGCTGCGCGACGTCTGGTCGCCGCTGCTGCTGTTCCTGTTCGTGATCGGCGGCCTCTATGGCGGCTTCTTCGTCCCGACCGAAGCCGGCGCGGTCGGCGCGGTCGGCGCCTTCATCATCGGCCTCCTCCGTGGCAAGCTCACCAAGGACGGCATCCTGCAATCGCTGCTGCAGGCGACCCGCACCGCGGCAGCGGTGTTCACCGTGCTGATTGGCGCGCTCTGCTTCGGCTATTTCCTCACCATCACCCAGACGCCGCAGCACGTCACCGAATTCCTCACCGGGCTCGGCATCGGGCCCTATGGCGTGCTGGCGCTGATCCTGTTGATGTATCTGGTGCTCGGCTGCCTGATGGACGCGATGGCGATGGTGATCCTTACCGTTCCGATCGTGTTTCCGGTGGTCACCGCGCTCGGCTTCGATCCGATCTGGTTCGGCATCATCATCGTGATGACGGTCGAGCTCGGGTTGATCCATCCGCCGGTCGGCATGAACGTGTTCGTGATCAAGAGCGTGATCAAGGACGTCAACATGTCGACGATCTTCGTCGGCGTGCTGCCGTTCGTGATCACCGACCTGATCCGGCTGGTGATCCTGATCCTGTTCCCGCTGCTCGCGACCTGGCTGCCGCAACGCATGATAGGTTAGACGGATGAGCCCAGAACTCCGCACCAGGTACGTCTTCACCATCACCGCAGCGATCGCCGAGGTGACGTCCGCCGGCGATATCGGCACCGGCGTCCGCCGCATCATTCCGATCATCGGCGGCGAGGTGAAAGGCGAGCGGATCAACGGCAAGGTGCTGCCCTTCGGCGCCGACTTCCAGATCATCCGGCCGAGCGAGCTGATCGAGCTGGAGGCGAAATACGCCTTCGAGACCGACGACGGCGCCGTCGTCTATGTCGAGAACAAGGGCATCCGGTTCGGGCCGGTCGAACTCTTGCACAAGCTCAAGCGCGGCGAGCCTGTCGATCCCAAGCTGATCTATTTCCGCACCGTGCCGAAATTCGAGACCGGCGCCGAGAAGTACCGCTGGCTGATGGAGCACATCTTCATAGGCTCCGCCGCCCGCCACGCCGACCGCGTCGTGATCGACGTGCACCAGGTGCTGTGAAGCTCCGGGCGGGCTCTGTTCGCCCGCACGAGCTGAAGAGCAAAGCTCGGACAGTTCACGGCGCAAAATGCGGGAGCATCAGTCACAGCTGGTGCAACACATCCCGCGTCGTCCTGGCGAAAGCCAGGACCCATTGCCCCAAATCTCAATTGTGCGCGACGTCGAGGCCACGATCCCGTTCATCATCAAATGCGGTGGTTATGGGTCCTGGCTTTCGCCAGGACGACGATCATGAACCCATATTGACTCCTGCGATGATAATTATAAAATATAACTATTCTGAACGGGAAACAATAACGCCATGGGAAACGCTGCCGACGCGGGTGACGCCGCGCTGCTCAGGATCGAGACGCGGGGGGCGGTGCTGACGGTCGGGCTCAATCGGCCCGCCAAGCGCAATGCGCTGAACGACGGCATCATCCTGGCGCTGCGGGACTGCTTTTCCGCCATCCCGGAAGAAATCGGCGCGGTGGTGATCCATGGCGTCGGCGATCATTTCTCGTCCGGCCTTGACCTCTCCGAACTGACCGAGCGCGACGCCACCGAGGGGCTGGTGCATTCCCAGATGTGGCACCGCGTATTCGACCGCATCCAGTATTGCCGCGTACCTGTGATCGCCGCGCTGAAGGGCGCTGTCATCGGCGGCGGGCTGGAGCTGGCCTGCGCCGCGCATATCCGCGTCGCCGAGCCGTCGGCCTATTTCGCGCTGCCCGAGGGCCAGCGCGGTATCTTCGTCGGCGGCGGCGGATCGGTGCGGCTGCCGCGCCTGATCGGCGTGCCCAGGATGGCCGACATGATGTTGACCGGACGGGTCTATTCGGCGACCGAGGGCTCAGCCTACGGCTTCTCGCAATATCTCACCGAAGCCGAGGGCGCGTTGCCCAAGGCGCTGGAGCTTGCCGAGCGCGTCGCCGCAAATGCGCCGCTGACCAACTTCGCGGTGTTGCAGGCGCTGCCGATGATCGCCGAGGCCAATCCGCAGACCGGCCTGCTGATGGAATCGCTGATGGCGACGGTGGCGCAGAGCGACAAGGAAGCCAAGAAGCGGATCCGCGCCTTCCTGGATCGCAAGACTGCCAAGGTGAAGCCGACATGAGCGCCACGATGTCTGCATCAGCAGCGAGTGTGCATCCGTTGCGCCCGATCTCGTTCGGCAATCCCGCCGTCACCGTCGAGCGCCGCGACGACGGCACGATCTATCTTCGTCCCAAGCTGAAGCTCGCCGACTTTCCGGTACGCCTCACCGACCGGCTGCATCACTGGGCGAACGCTGAGCCGAACCGCGTGTTCATGGCGGAGCGCGCCGGTAGCGACTGGCGGCGAATCAGCTACGCGCAGCTGTTCGAGGCCACACGGCGCATCGCCTCCGCGCTGATCGCGCGCGGATTGTCGGCAGAACGGCCGATCGTGATACTGTCGGGCAATTCGATCGATCACGCGCTGATCGCGCTCGGCGCGCTCTATGCCGGCATTCCGTTCTGTCCGGTCTCGCCGGCCTATTCGCTGGTGTCGCGCGACTACGGCAAGCTCGGTTACGTCATCAAGCTGCTGACGCCCGGTCTGGTCTTCGTCGATGACGCCGACAAATTCGCCGACGCGTTGCGCGCCAACGTGGCGCCCGAGGTCGAGATCGCGGCAAGCCGCGGCGCGGTGCCCGGCCGCGAGGTGACACGGCTCGCCGATCTGATGGCGACGCCGGAAGACGGCCGCCTCGACGCGATCCATGCGGCCGTCGGTCCGGACACGATCGCGAAATTCCTGCTGACGTCGGGTTCGACCGGCAACCCGAAGGCCGTGATCAATACCCAGCGGATGATCTGCGCCAACCAGGTGATGCTGCGCGAGACGCTGGCGTTCCTGAAGGACGAGCCGCCTGTGATCGTCGACTGGCTGCCATGGAATCACACCTTCGGCGGCAACCACAATGTCGGGCTGACGCTCTATAACGGCGGTTCGATGTATCTCGATGAGGGCAAGCCGATGCCCGGCGGCATCGAGGAGACCGTGCGAAACCTGCGCGAGATCTCGCCGACGGTCTATTTCAACGTACCCAAGGGCTATGAATCGCTGCTGCCCTATCTGCGTGACGACGCCGACTTGCGGTCGAAATTCTTCCACCGGCTCCACGCCATGTTCTTTTCCGGCGCCGCGCTGTCGCCGTTCGTCTGGAACAGCCTCGATGCGCTCGCCGTGCAGGAGAAGGGCTATCGCGTCCCCATGCTGACCGGGCTCGGCGCCACCGAGACCTCGCCGTTCTTCATGTCGGTACGTCCCGACACCAGCCGCTCCGGCCATGTCGGGCTTCCGGTGTCGGGCAATGACGCGAAGCTGGTGCCCAACAACGGCAAGCTCGAGGTCCGCGCCAGGGGCCCGAACGTGACGCCCGGCTACTGGCGGCAGCCCGAGTTGACCGCCAAGGCGTTCGACGAGGAAGGCTTCTACAAGTTCGGCGATGCGTTGAAGCCCGCCAACCCCGGCGATCTCGATGCCGGGTTCGATTTCGACGGCCGTATCGCCGAGGATTTCAAACTGGCGAGCGGCACCTGGGTCAGCGTCGGGCCGTTGCGGGCGCGCTTCGTCGGCATCTGCGCGCCGCTGGTCCGCGACGTCGTGATCGCGGGGATCAACCGCGACGAACTCACGGCGATCGTGATCCTCGATCTCGATGGCTGCCGCCTGATCAATCCGGCGCTTGCCTCTGGCGACATCGCGGCCGCAGCCAACGATCCGCTGGTGCGCGCTGCCTTCCGCGAGCGCTTCGCGCGTGTGCTTGCAAGCGCCACCGGCTCGTCGAACCGGATCGCGCGGGCAATCCTGCTCGACGCGCCGCTGTCGATCGATCGTGGCGAGGTCACCGACAAGGGCTCAATCAACCAGCGCGCGGTGCTTGAGCATCGCACCGACATCATCGATGCGCTCTATGCACCGGTGCCGCCGGCATCGGTGATCACGTCAATCTGATTCTCGAAGAGAGGAGAATGCCATGCAGTTGAAGGACCAGGCCGCCATCGTCACCGGCGGCGCATCGGGATTGGGCGCTGCGACGGCGCGGCGGCTGGCCGCGCAAGGCGCCAAGGTTGCGGTCTGCGATCTCAACGCCAAGCTCGCCGAGAGCGTCGCGGCGGAGATCGGCGGCATTTCCGTTGTCTGCGACGTCGCGGATGCCGCGGCAGCAGAAGCAGCGGTCGCGGCCGCCGCCAAGGCGCACGGTCCCGCGCGTGTGCTGGTGAATTGCGCCGGCATCGGCGTTGCAAAGCGCGTGATCGGCCGCGAAGGCCCGATGGCGCTTGCCGACTTCGACAAGGTGATCAAGGTCAATCTGATCGGCTCCTTCAACATGCTGCGGCTCGCGACCGCCGAGATGTCGAAGCTCGAACCGCTCGCGACCGGCGAGCGCGGCGTCGTGATCTCGACCGCCTCGGTCGCGGCCTATGACGGCCAGATCGGGCAGGCGGCCTATTCCGCCTCCAAGGGCGGTATCGTCGCGATGACGCTGCCGATCGCGCGCGAGCTCGCTCAGTTCGGCATCCGCGTGCTGACCATCGCGCCCGGCCTGTTCATGACGCCGTTGCTGGCCGGCCTGCCGCAGGAAGCCCAGGACTCGCTCGCTGCCGCGATCCCGTTCCCGCGCCGGCTCGGCCAGGCCGACGAGTTCGCTTCGCTGGCGCTGCACATGATCGACAATCCCTATCTGAACGGCGAAGTGGTGCGGCTCGATGCCGCGCTCCGGATGGCGCCGCGCTGACGCATGATCCGGAAGAGCGTGAACGCTCTTCCGGATCGCCATGCTCGATCGAGGAAAAACCATGTTCGTCAACCGGCGTGACGTGCAGATCCAGTGGGGCGATTGCGACCCCGCCAACATCGTTTACTACCCGCGCTACTTCGCGATGTTCGACGATTCGACCTCGATCATGTTCGAGGCCGCCGGCTGCTCGAAACAGGACCTGGTCCACAAATACGGTCTGGTCGGCATTCCCATGGTCGATACGCGGGCGAAATTCCACATCCCGTCGACCCATGGCGACTGGATCACCATCGAGAGCCGGATCGAGAGCATCAAGCGCTCGAGCTTCGAGGTGGTGCACCGCGTGTTCAAGGGCGAGCGGCTTGCGATCGAGGCATTCGAAACCAGGGTGCTGGTCGGCCGCCACCCGGACGATCCGGCCAAGCTCAAATCGGCACCGTTTCCGCAGGAGATCATCGACCGCTTCATGAAGGGCTGACTCGCGGTCTCTCATGACTCGACTTTCGGAGCATGATCCTCCCGGAAAACCGGTTTCCACTTTTCCGGATCATGCTCTAAAGAAGGGGCTGAATTGGCCCGCAAAACCGGTTTAAACCCAAAAACATATCCGCAGGGAGGAATGAATGAGGAAAGCCACTCTTGCCGCAGCAGTGCTCGCAGCAGGTTTTATGCTGCCGGGCATGACCGCGCAGGCGCAGACCAATGAAATCACCATCGGCATCTCGATCTCGACCACCGGCCCCGCCGCGGCGCTCGGCATCCCCGAGCGCAACGCGCTGGATTTCGTGCCGAAGGAGATCGGCGGCGTGCCGCTGAAGCTGATCGTGCTCGACGACGCCGGCGATCCGACGGCTGCCACCACAAATACCCGGCGCTTCGTCACCGAGTCCAAGGCCGACATCATCATGGGCTCCTGCATCACGCCGACGACGATCGCGGTGTCGACGGTCGCCAACGAGGCCGGCATCCCGCATTTCGGCCTCGCGCCGTTCCCGATCAACGACGCCCGCGCGAAATGGTCGGTCGACCTGCCGCAGTCGATTCCGATCATGGGCAAAGTGCTCTACGAGCACATGAAGGCGCACAACATCAAGACCGTCGGCTATATCGGCTATTCGGATTCCTACGGCGACCTCTGGGTCAACGACTTCAAGGCGCAGGCCGTGCCGATGGGCCTGACCATGACCGACGAGGAGCGCTTCGCGCGTCCGGATACGTCGGTCGCGGGCCAGGTGCTGAAGCTCGTCGCTGCCAACCCCGACGCCATCCTGGTCGGCGCCTCCGGTACCGCCGCAGCGCTGCCGCAGACCGCGCTGCGCGAGCGCGGCTACAAGGGCCTGATCTACCAGACCCACGGCGCCGCCACGATGGACTTCATCCGTATCGCTGGTGCCTCCGCGGAAGGCGTCATCATGTCGGCCGGCCCGATCATGTCGCCGGAGACCCAGCCCGACAGCGCGCTGACCAAGAAGCCGGGCCTTGCGCTGAACACGGCCTACGAAGCCAAGTACGGCGCCAACAGCCGCAGCCAGTTCGCCGGTCACTCCTACGATGCGTTCCAGGTGCTGAACCGCATCATCCCGGTGGCGCTGAAGACCGCCAAGCCCGGCACGGTGGAATTCCGCGAGGCGATCCGCCAGGCGCTGATCTCCGAGAAGGAGATCGTCGCGTCCCAGGGCGTCTACAACTGGACCGAAAAGGACCGCTACGGCCTCGACGACCGCTCGCGCATCCTGCTGACGGTCAAGGACGGCAAATACGTCCCGGCGCTGTGAGCCGGCCGCGATCTGCGAAACGAAAAGCCGGTCCCGATCCGGGGCCGGCTTTTTCTGCAGGCAGGATTGTAGCTGAGCGGGTGAGCGCGGGCGGTAGCTAACAGGCCGTCCAAAGCGCGCCGGAAGTTGGGTTGAGGTAAACGCCTTGCTATGTTGACTACCTTAGATAGATCGAATTAGATCGCATAATTTTGACGAGTTCTAGTCCGGTTTGATCATGATTGTTGTTAGGTCGGAATTTCGGGTAGTCCGGGGATTTTTGAACAGACTTGCGGTGTTCTGTCCGGGCGCGCCTCTCAACGGAGACCCTCCGGCACCCGAATCGATCGCGGCGAATTTCTACGCCAGGCAGGGGAGCGGCCCGAGACGCTCAGCTTCGCTTGGCATCGACTTGTCTGACGTTGAAATAATCAGTCTTGGCCTCCGCCTGAGACTACAATTAGATCAACACAGATTGTTCGACCATCTGAAAGGTACGTCAAAATTTGAAATACTTCGTGTGCTCGCATTGGGCGAACAGTTTTGCGGGGACCCTATTGATCGTCGGCAACTTGAAGCTCTCGACGATATCGACTACTCCATCGTAAATTCGCTTCTCCTCTCGAATATCGTTCGATCACCTGGCTACTCCAGACTGTCAGGGTTTCTGCTTCGTAAGATCGATCATCATTTAGATAGAGCGATCACTTCGAGCATTGACGACTGTACATCGCTCTCGGCCGCGATGAGCTCCTTTGGCTTAAGCACCGAGTTGCAATCGCTAGCTCAGCTAAGCGATGCTTTCTACGCTCTGAAGCAACTCAAGTGGCCGCTGTTCGGGTCCGACCTATTGGTGCTTTTGCAGGCGCTATCTGATTCAACTTGGTCCCTGAGCCTCAAGCAGCTAGAAATTTTGGTCCCTATTGCAGGGGTGTGGAGACTCAAGACCATTGTGAGTCGGCTGATCGTATTGAGGTCTGTGAACAACTTCAGCGGTGAAAGTGAATACTTTAAGCGTCACTCGGATGAGGTGTTGATCGAGTCAAAGCTGCCCAACCATTTGAAAGCCTACATTGCGCGGGGGTTAAGCGACGGAGATTTCTTCAGGAGAGCCAAGCGCTATATTACAGATCCAATAGAAGGATCTATCGTATTCTCACTTCAATTCTATTCGTATTTGGAAAGACAAGAATTCAACAAGCTTCTAATTTTGGTCCGGGATCAATATGAGCGTGATCCTGCTTCGCTGGCCTTCATAAACTGGGATATGTTTCATGAGCTAGCGCCCGTAGGCTGGGGACAGCAGTACTTACTGAACATCTTGTTGTCGGTGATTCTACTTTCTCCACAGATCATATCTCGGTTCGAGAGCGTCGAGTTTAGCTACGGAGAAGGCTTCGTTACTAACCAGCTGATCAACTACGTAAATTATCTCAAATCCCATAATCAAGGACTTGCCCAGTTCGCGCGTAGTATCTCCAATATGAGAGAGAAAGCGCGAGGCGTTGTAGCTGCTTTCGTTCTTCAGAAGAGCGTCATTGAAGTTTACGCTTACGCATTTCGGGACAAGCCAGTCGGTTCGAAGCTGAACATACCAATGGCTGATCTGGAGGTTTGTCATGCGCGAATGCGCTTGGCTTACCTCTTCCGCGAAAGCGAGACGCTGCCGGCCGACTATTGTGATCGGATAATCGCGGAGGAATCGGCCTTTCGAAAAATGTACCGATTTCAAGCAGTGTTTCGGAGCAGTCGGATTCGAATTGATTGGAAATATCTAGAGATGGAAATTGCCGATACGATTGATGCGGATTTCGGCTTCTTGTTCAGAACGATTCGTGTCGTCGGAGCGCCTGCGACAGGCTCAACGGCCGATATCATGGCGACGATCATCGCTCAACGTGTCTGTGAACTTACTCTATTCGAATCAGCAACAAGCCTAGAGAGGGCGCTCAGCAATAATTTAAGGCACGGCGTCGTGATACCTCGTTTTCTGAAGGTTTTTACGGATGCAATATCAAATCAGACTTCGTCGAAACCGCTCAGCGGGCAAACAAACCGGGCGTGGTATGAGGCAACTTTCGCTCTTGGGGGGAGTCGGCTTTTCAAGCTCGAAGATGAGATAATTTCACTCATCGGCGACTACCAAGAGGAATGGCTGAAGGTAAATCGAGATGGACGCTTCTATCAGGAATTGGTTCAAGCTGTTGCTACTCTTATTATCAAACACATTGCGAAGGGGCACAACTTCCGCTTCGACGATCTCGTCGGCCAACTGATCGAGCTTCAAAAGCGAGCAATTTCCGACATCTTGGGGGCCTCACGCAATCACCTGGTCGGAGAGATTAGGCCTCTTATCGAGAAGCTCGTTGGTGTGGCTAACGTCGACATCAGGCCGCTGAATGATATCGGCTCGAGTGAGTTTTTGGACAGCCTAACTATCAATCTGCACAACGCTTTCAATCAGGTTTCTGGATGGATCTCTCTCGTCGATTTCGAAGAAAGTAGATTGATCGAATTTGAGATAGGAGACCTTATCGACGAAGAGTCCAACACCTTCATTATCTCGGACCGATCAAAGGCTAGGATTAAGTTTGAGTGCGTCGATCGGCGTAGCAATCGCCCGATTCGCATTAAAGATATCAAGGTGTCGGGAAGAGCATTCGAACTGTTCGATCAAATCATTCACAATGGCCTTTCGAATGCGCGCAAGAGAAGCGTGCTTAGAAATGATACCGAGATTCTGATTAGAGTGACGCGGGATGTATCAGATTTAACTATCTGGATAGGAAACAACTTTGCGAAGGGGCAACTGGGCGCAATGCGAAAGCATCAAGCTCGAGCCAAAAAAATTGTCACGCGCGCCACTAGACCGCGGAAGTCGAAGGGCAAAAGACGAGTGAATAGCTACAAGGAGGGAGGGTATGGCTTTCTCAAGGTGATCGATGCTTGTGAACGGTTGCTTAAAGTTCCTCCCGTTTTTAACTTTCCGATCATTAGCGCCGAGGATGGCCAATTCATTGTCGAGATTAAGCTGCCCGGCGCCGAGGCTCTTTTGGTATGAGGCACGTTCTGATCGTTGAGGACAATGTTCTGAAGGAGGCCCGGATAAGGGATGTCCTCAGCTTGATTCCAGAGATTGAGTTCACTGTCTGTAGGTCGGTTAAGGCTGCATATCCGTTGCTTGAGGTGCAGCAATGGAATCTCATTTTGCTGGATATGAGCTTTCAAGTTAGTCCTGACAGCGGCACCGAGATTAAGAAGAAGCCATTGGCTGGCCGGCAGATACTCCAGTTTATGCGAGCTCGTAATTTGATGCTCCCGGTTATCGTCGTTACTCAACACGCGTCATTCTCAGAGGGACAGACTGTCATTGCAAGTATCAAGGATTTGGACACGAAGCTTCGACGTTATTTTCCGGGAATCTACC
Source organism: Bradyrhizobium sp. WCU1 (assembly GCF_053474805.1). Classification (NCBI taxonomy): domain Bacteria; kingdom Pseudomonadati; phylum Pseudomonadota; class Alphaproteobacteria; order Hyphomicrobiales; family Nitrobacteraceae; genus Bradyrhizobium; species Bradyrhizobium sp. WCU1. Next base: position 2,753,865 of record NZ_CM130280.1, on the reverse strand, counting down.
AAGCAACTGTCTACGTCGATCTAGCTACGGACGGCTGGCACGATGAGTTAATTAGCTATTCTAAGAGAGCGATCTATGGCTAGTAGGTTCAACATCCTAGTCATCGAGGATGCACACGAGAAAAGCGATGCGATTCGCCTTGGATTGCTCGATCGGGTTTCCGAGCCTGAGTTGACGATAGAGCTAGTGTCGAATTTGGTTGAGGCTCTGAAGCTCTTAGAGGTTAACTACTACGACTTGGTCATATTGGATATACTCATCCCGGCAACCGACCGTGGCTCTCCGCGAACTGAAAACTCGAGAGCGATCATTGAACAGCTCGCGTCTGGTAGCCTGGTCATGCCCGCTTGTGTCGTTGGGCTCACTGCGTACGAACAGGAGTATCAAGCTGAGCTTCGGTACTATGCGGAGAATCTATTTTCGATAGAGCAGTTTAGGCCTGACAGCGATGATTGGCTCAAAAGCATCGTCAGTAAGATCAAATTCATCGCAAAATGGAAGGCGGCTTATGGCCGAGCTCATAGTGCGAGTTATGACTATGACGTGGTCTTAGTTACGGCTCGTTTTCAGAATGAGTACAAGCCGATTGTGGATAGCATTCAATGGGCCAGCGGACCCAACGATGACATTCAGCTCTTTCGAGATAGGCGTCTCAAAACGGGGGCAATTCGGTTTGGAGAGCGTGTTTTGCGGGCTGCTGTGTATTGCATTGAGGGAATGGGGTTGGCGCCCGCCGCGGCTGTGGCCGAGCAGCTTATTGGTCAACTTAGACCGAAGCTTCTGGTTATGTTGGGCATGTGCTGCGGCTTTAGGCAGGAAAAGTGTCAAAATCGGAGTGCGTTGGGGGATGTTATCGTGGCTCGGCAGGCTGCATGCTGGGATGAGGGAAAGTACGGGGAGTTGGCTGAGGAAGGGTTCTTCTTTAACCGAGCGCTGCCGGTATCTGTTGATGGTCATCTGGACCGCCTAATTTCCTCACTGTTGGAGTCGGAAGGAGAAATCTTCAGATCTGCGGTTAGCGAGGTGTGGAACGAACGAGGGTCAAAGAATCTAAGAAAGAAATTTAAGGCGGACGTGGGTGACTATCCCGATGTGAAGTACGGACTATTGCTTTCTGGTAGTAGCGTCGTGGCGCACGACGTGAAGGGGGACGAGATAATCAACCGCTTCCCGAATGCTCTCGGGCTCGAGATGGAAATATTCGGCTTCTTCAAGGCCATAGAATTAGCGGTGGGTGCTAAGCCTGCAATGATGGCTGTAAAGGGCGTTGCTGACTTTGGTGATGGATCCAAGCACAAGCTATTTCAGCCACTAGCTAGTAGGCTTTCGTACTGTGTGGCGAGCGAGATCATCTCCAACTACTTTAATAGGATTGACGGGCAGTCCAAAAAGTAGGTATCGAACGGCTCGTTCCATGCTCCATGCCATCCGCAAATAGCTCTAAATCGCGCTTTAGCCTTCGTGCTGGAAGCCGAGATAGCTCGCGGCGACGCCCTTGTTGGCGGCGATGTCCTTTGCGGAGCCTGACAGCACGAACTCGCCGAGCTCCATCACATAGGCGCGGTCGGCGATCTGCAGCGCGGCCTGGGCGTTCTGCTCGACCAAGAGCACGGAGACGCCGGCTGCGCGGAGCTCGCCGACGATGCGGAAGATGTCGGCGACGATGATCGGGGCGAGGCCGAGGCTCGGCTCGTCCAACATCAGGAGTTTCGGCGCGCCCATCAGCGCACGGCCCATCGCGAGCATCTGCTGCTCGCCGCCGGATAGCGTGCCGGCAAGTTGCTTGCGGCGTTCCTTGAGCCGCGGAAACAGCGTGTAGACCCGCTCCAGCGAGGTGGCAGCGACGCCCTTCGCGATCCGGAACGCGCCGAGCTCCAGATTGTCCTCGACATTCATGGTGCCGAACAATTCGCGATGCTCCGGCACGAGGCTCAGGCCGGTTGCGACGCGGTCCTCGATATCCAGCGGCGCCATGTCGACGCCGGCGAAGGTGGTGCGGCCCCTCAGCGGCAGCACGCCCATGATGGCGTTGAGCAGCGTGGTCTTGCCGGCGCCGTTGGCGCCGATGATGGTGACGATCTCGTTGCCCGCGACCTCGAGCGAGACGCCGCGCACCGCCTCGACCTTGCCGTAGGAAATGTGGACGTCGGTGACCGACAGCAGCGCGGTCATGCGGCGGCTCCGAGATAGGCCTTGATCACGTCGGGATTGCGCTTGATCGTGGCCGGCGTGCCCTCGGCGATCTTGGTGCCGAAATCGAGCACCACGATGCGGTCGGCGAGATCCATCACGAAACCCATGTCGTGCTCGACCAGCAGCACCGACATGCCGCCGTCGCGCAACTGCCGGAGCAGCGCGGCCAGCCGCTGCTTCTCCATGTGGCGCAGTCCGGCGGCCGGCTCGTCGAGCAGCAGCAGCATCGGATCGACGCACAGCGCACGCGCGATCTCGACGATGCGCTGCTGGCCGAGCGACAGCGAACCCGCGAGCTGATCGATCTGGTCGGACAGCCCGACGCGCGCGATCTGCCGTGCGGCTTCCGCCAGCAGTTTCGCCTCGTCAGCGCGATCGAGCCGCAGCATGCTGGAGATCGCGCCGGAATTGCCGCGCAGATGCGCGCCGATCGCGACGTTCTCCAGCACGGTCATGTCGGGCACCAGCTTGACGTGCTGGAAGGTGCGTGCGACGCCGAGCTTGACCACTTCCTGTGGCGGCGCGTTCGCGACTTCGTTGCCGAGCACGGCGATCTTGCCACTGGTCGCGGTCAGCACGCCGGTGATCAGGTTGAAGGTCGTGCTCTTGCCGGCGCCGTTGGGGCCGATCAGCGCGACGATCTCGCGGGCGTTGACGTCGAACGAGACGTCGTTCACCGCGAGCACGCCGCCGAACTGCTTGCGTGCTTTATCGATATGCAGCAGCACCGGGGACGTTCCGGGCGCGCGCTCACGATGCTCCAATTTAACTGAAGTATCCGGCGTCTTGCGTCCCGGCTTGAACGGCAGCTTCGACATGAGCCAGGGCCAAACGCCCTGCGGCGCCAGTTGCAACAGGAGCACGAGCATGATGCCGAACACGATGGTCTCGAGCTGGCTCTGGCCGCCGAAGATGTAGGGCAGGTAACTCTGCAGCACCTCCTTCAGGATCACGACGATGGCGGCGCCGAGCACGCCGCCCCAGACGTAACCGGCGCCGCCGACCACGGCGATGAACAGATACTCGATGCCGGCCTGTGCGCCGAACGGCGTCGGGTTGGCGGCGCGTTGGAAATGCGCATAGAGCCAGCCGGACAGGCCGGCCAGAACAGCGGCATAGATGAACACCAGCAGCTTGGCGCGCGGCGTCTGCACGCCGAACGCTTCGGCCGCGACATGGCCGCGCCGCAACGCGCGGATGGCGCGCCCGGTGCGGGAGTCCAACAGGTTCATGGTGAGCAGCGCGGCGAGCAGCACCGCGATCCAGATCGCGTAGTAGATCGTATCCGGGCTCAGCATCTTGAACGCGCCGATCGAGAGCGGTGGAATGCCGGAGATGCCGTCGTTGCGGCCGAGGAATTCGAGTTTGCTGAACAGATAGAACAGGCCGATGCCCCAGGCGATGGTGCCGAGCGGCAGATAATGGCCTGACAGCCGCACCGTGACGAGGCCGAGCAGCACCGCGGCGATGCCGCTGACCACAAGCGAGGCGGGCAGCGTCAGCCACGGCGAGACGCCGTAGGCGGTGGTCAGCACCGCCGTGGTGTAGGCGCCGAAGCCGCAGAACGCGGCCTGTCCGAACGAGGTGAGACCGCCGACGCCGGTGAGCAGCACCAGCCCCATCGCGACCAGCGAGGCGAGGCCGATATTGTCGAGCAGCACGATCCAGAACGGCGGGATGCCCGGCAGCAGCGGGATCACCGCCAGCACGAGCGCGAAGATGATGAGAGGCAGCCGCTGCGCCATCGCGCTCAATCCTTCTCTTCTTCGACCTGGGGCGCCGCGAGCGAGCGCAGCACCAGGACGGGAAGGATCAGCGTGAACACGATGACTTCCTTGAAGTTGCTGGCGTAGAACGACGAGAAGGCCTCGACGATGCCGACCACGATGGCCGCGACCGCCGTGAGGGGATAGCTGACCAGGCCGCCGATGATGGCGGCGATGAAGCCCTTCAGGCCGATCAGGAAGCCGGTGTCGTAATAGAGCGTGGTGATCGGCACGATCAGGATGCCGGAGATCGCGCCGATGACGGAAGCGAGCAGGAATGCGATCTGGCCCGACAGCGTGGTGCGGATGCCGACCAGGCGGGCGCCGAGGCGATTGACCGCGGTGGCGCGCAGCGCCTTGCCGGTCTTGGTGTAGCCGAAGAACAGCCACAGCGCGATGATGAAGCCGACCGTCAGGCCATAGACCGCAAGGCTTTGTCCGGTGAAGCGCAGCGGACCCGCGGTCACCGCGGCATTCGACAGCGCCGGGCCGCGCAGGCCTTCGGCGCCGAAGAACACGAGGCCCAGGCCTTGCAGCGCCAGGTGGCAGCCGACCGAGGCGATCAGCAGCACCAGCACCGAGGTGTGCGCGATCGGCTGGAACGCGATGCGGTAGAGGAACAGCCCGATCGCCGCCACGATCAGCAGCGCCAGCGCGATGTTGACGGCGATCGGCGTGTGCGGACCGACCAGCGCATAGACGAGGCCGAGCAGCGCCATGGGAAAGGCGATGTTGAGCGCGACCGAGCGGATCACCAGCCGCGCATGCAGCGCCCTGCGGGCGAAGAACAGGTCGAGGGCAAAAGCGACCAAGCCCATCGCGACCGCAAGGCGCGCGGTGCCGGGCACCTGGCCGGTCGCCAGCATGGCGTAGCTCAGCGCGCCATAGGTGACGAATTCGCCCTGCGGGATCAGGATCACCCGCGTCACCGCGAACACCAGCACCAGGGCGAGCCCCAGCAGTGCGTAGATCGCGCCATTGGTGATGCCGTCCTGCAGCAGGAACAGCATGATCGTCGTGTTCAAGGCCGAGCGCTCCCCCTCAAGCGTCGGGCCGCCGCAGCCGGCTGTGCCGGTCCGGTCGGCCGATATCGGCTGTTGATAGCCGCCGATATTAGATATAGCGGATAACAATTATTAGATATAATCTCAAGGTCCCCGAGCGTCCCGCGGGGTTTTGTACCGGGATTGCGAGCCTGGAGCGATGACTGTTTCAAAGACCGCCTCCGATGCCGTCCGTTCGTCGCGCGCCCTGCGCCGGGAACCGGTCGATCCTGCCGGGGACGACAGCATGCTGCAACTGGGCGAACTGTCCGGGTTGCTCGGCTATTCGCTCAAACGCGCGCAGCTCAAGGTGTTCGAGGACTTCCTGCGCTGCGTCGCGCCGCTGCAGCTGACGCCGGCGCAGTTCTCGGTGCTGCTGCTGCTCGACAAGAATCCGGGCCGCAACCAGACCGAGATCGCCAACACGCTCGGCATCCTCAGGCCGAATTTCGTCGCGATGCTCGACGCGCTGGAGAGCCGCGACCTTTGCGCGCGGATGCGCTCGACCAACGACCGCCGCTCCCACATCCTGGTCCTGACCGACAAGGGCCGCGCGGTGCTGGCGCGCGCCAAGAAGCTGGTCGGCAACAAGCACGAGGCGCGGCTGATCGAGGTGCTTGGCCCGGCCAACCACGCCGCGCTGCTGGAGATGCTGGCGAAGCTGGCGCAGGAGTTTTGAGGTCTCGTCATTCCGGGGCTCGCGAAGCGAGAGCCCGGAATCCATTGCGCCGCAGGCGTCGTGGCTGAATGGATTCCGGGCTCAGCCCTTCGGGCTGCCCCGGAATGACGGTGAACTAATCCACCAGGATCACGCGCACATCGTTGACGTTGGTCAGCGTCGGCCCGGTCAGCAGCAAATCGCCGGTCTGCGCGAAGAAGCCGGTGGCGTCGTTGTTCTCGAGATAGGTCTTGGGATCGAGGCCGATCGCTTTCATCTTCGCAAACGTCACCTGGTCGATCACGGCCCCGGCCGGGTCGGTCGCGCTGCCGGCGCCGCCGTCGGCGCCGTCGGTGTCGGCGGCGAGCGCCGCGATGCCGGGCGTGTCCTTGAGCAGGCCGGCGAGCGCCAGCGCATATTCCTGGTTGGGTCCGCCGCGGCCGTTGCCGCGCACGGTCACCGTGAGCTCGCCGCCGGAGACGATCGCAACGCGCTTGCCCTCGCTGCGCGCCTTCAATGCAAGCCTCGCATGTTCGGCCGCGACCTCGCGGGCCTCGCCTTCGAGATCGGCGCCGAGCGCGATGGTCTCGTAGCCGGCGTCCTGCGCGACCTTCACCGCGGCGTCGATCGAGGCCTTCGGCTTCGCCAGCAATTCGAACGTCGCCCGCGCAAAGGCGGGATCGCCGGGCTTGCAGCTCTCGTTGCTGGGATCGTCGAGCGCGCGGCGCACCGCGTCATCGACGGAGAGATTGTATTTGGCGACCAGCGCGCGGGCATCCGCCAGCGTGGTCGGATCCGGCACTGTCGGCCCCGAGGCGATCGCGGAGGGGTCGTCATGCGGCACGTCCGAAATCGCCAGCGTGACGATCTCGGCGGCGCGCTGGCCGGCGCGCGCCAGCCGTCCGCCCTTGATCCGCGACAGATGCTTGCGGACGATGTTCATCTCGCCGATCGGCGCGCCGGAGCGCAGCAGCGCGCGGTTGACCTGCTGCTTCTGGGCAAAGCTCACCCCCGCGACCGGCGCGATCCAGTTCGCCGAGCCACCGCCGGTCAAGAGCACCAGCAGCAGATCGTCGGGTGTGGCTTCCGCCGCCAGCCGCAGCGTATCGTCGGCCGCGCGCAGGCCGGCTTCATCGGGCACCGGGTGGCCGGCCTCGACCACCTTGATGCGGCGGGTCGGCACGCCATGGCCGTGGCGGGTGGTGGCGATGCCGACCAGCCGCGACGGTTCGAGGCCGAGCGTGTCGAGATAGTGCCGTTCCGCCGCGGCGGCCATGGCGCCGGCGCCCTTGCCTGCGGCAAGGCAGATCACGCGGCCTTTCGGCGCCGGCCGCAGCCGCGACGCCAGCACGACATCGGGATGTGCAGCCGCCACTGCGGCATCGAAGATCGAACGCAGGAAGGGACGACGGTCGGTCATGGCTATGCCTTTGTGAGACGGATCAGTTGCCGCCAATTTCGCCGCTGATGACGTCGCCGAACAACTGCCAGCGCTCGCCCTTGAACTGCATCAGCTGCAATTGCTCGATCGGCTGGAAGTCGTTGGGCCCGGTCGACAGCGTCACGCCGGGCAGCAGGCCGCCTTGCGGAAACTGCTTCAGGCTCGCCGCCTGCTTCATCACATTGGCGCGGGTGAGGTCGTCCCCGCAGCGGCGCAGCACCTCGACCATCGTGGTCGCCATGTTGTAGCCGGTCATCGCCGAGGCATCGGCGCGATTGGTGTCGGGCAAATATTTGGCGAGCAGTTCGTCGAACGCCTTCATGCCGGCGTCGTCTTTCCACTGCGGATCGCTGGCGTCCTTGGCGTAGGCCGCCGAGATGACGCCCTGCGCATTGTCGAGCCCGGCCGGACGCATCACCGTCGCGGTGGAGGCCGAGACGTTGGAGACGATCGTCACCGGCTTCCAGTTCATCTCGCCGAGCTTCTTGATCGCCTGGGCGCCGAATTTCGGCGTGGTGAAGAAGATGATGACATCCGGACTGGAGGATTTCAGCCGCACCACGTGGGAATCGATGGTCGGCTCGGCGACCTCGTAGCTCTCCTTGGCGACGATCCGCGCGGGATCGCTGGCGAAGCCGTCTTCCAGGCCCTTGAGGTAGTCCTTGCCCATGTCGTCGTTCTGGTAGAGCACCGCGACCTTGGCGGCGGGTTTCTCCTTGAGCAGATATTTCGCGTAGATCCGCGACTCGCTCTGGTAGCTCGGCAGCCAGCCCATGGTCCAAGGGAAGGTCTTCGGATCGTTCCACTTGGTGGCGCCGGTGGCGACGAACAGCTGCGGCACCTTCTTGGCGTTGAGATATTTCTGGATCGCGGTGTTGGAGGCGGTGCCGAGCGTGCCGAACAGGAACAGCACCTCGTCGCTCTCGACCAGCTTGCGGGCCTGCTCGACGGCCTTCGGCGGCGAATAGGCGTCGTCATAGGAGATGAAGTTGATCTTGCGGCCGTTGATGCCGCCGTCGTCGTTGACCTTCTTGAACACCGCCGTCATCGCCTTGCCGACCACGCCATAGGCCGATGCCGGGCCGCTATAGGGCACGATGTTGCCGATCTTGATCTCGGTATCGCTCGCTCCGGTGTCGTATTTCTTCTGCGCCAGGGCGGCGCTGCCGCTTGTCGCGAGCAGGGCCAGGCCGAAAACGGCGGTTGCGGCACGGTGAAGGACGGGCGTGGACAATTTGCGGATCTCCTGTTCTTGCGCGCCCGGCGGGAGGCGCTCGGCTTCTTGTTGGCTCTGCCGTACCTAGAGCACGATGAGATTTGGTTGAATAGCGTATCGTCCGCTGAAGTGTAAACGGCCCGTGTCCTTCGGTTTTCCGGATAGAGCGATAGCAAACGAAAGGCAAAGAAAAACCCCTGCGATCGGGTCGCAGGGGGCAGATTTTTCACGATGCGGGAAAGTTCTCAGCCGCCGACGTCGGCGCTGATGACCTCGCCGAACAGTTCCCATTTGTCGCCCTTGAACTTCATCAGCTGCAACTGGCTGATCGGGGCGAAATCATTCGCGGCGGTATTGATCTTGATACCGGGCAGCAGCACTTCGGTGCGGAAGTCCTGCAGGCTCGCGGCCTGCTTCATGATGTTCTCGCGCGTCAGATTGTCGCCGCACTGCTTGAGCACCTGGACCAGGGTCTGCGCCACGCCGAAGCCGACCACGGTGCCGCCGTCGAGCTTGTCGCCCTCGGGGAAGTCCTTGGCCATGAAGGCGTAGAATTCCTTCATGCCGGGATCATTGTCCCATTGCTTGTCGGAAGCGTCCTTCAGATAGGCGGCGGAGATGATGTCCTGCGCGTTCTCGAAGCCGGCCGGCTTGATCACGCTGCCGACCGAGGCCGACACGTTGTTGAGGAAGTGGGTCGGCTTCCAGCCGATCTCGGCGACCTTCTTGATCGCCTGCGCCGCGAATTTCGGCGTCGCGATGTCGATGAATACGTCGGCGTTGCTGGCTTTCAGCTTGACGATGTTGCTGTCGATGGTCGGCTGGGAGGTCTCAAAGCTCTCCTCGGCAACGATCATGCTGGCGGCCTTCTGGCCGAGCCCGTCCTTCAGACCCTTCAGATAGTCCTTGCCGTAATCGTCGTTCTGGTAAAGCACCGCGATCTTGGCGTTCGGCATGTTCTTCAGGATGTACTTGGCGTAGATCTGGGTCTCGCTCTGGTAGTTGGGCTGCCAGCCCATGGTCCAGGGGAAGTCCTTCGGATCGTTCCACTTGGTGGCGCCGGTGGCGACGAACAGCTGCGGCACCTTCTTGGAGTTCATGTATTTCTGGATTGCCGAGTTCGACGGCGTGCCGAGCGAGTTGAAGATCAGCAGCACCTCGTCGCTTTCGACCAGCTTTCGGGCCTGCTCCACGGCCTTCGGCGGCGAGTAGGCGTCGTCATAGGAGATGAAGTTGATCTTGCGGCCGTTGATGCCGCCGGCGTCGTTGATCTTCTTGAAGTAGGCGGCCTCGGTGCGGCCGATGATGCCATAGGCGGAGGCGGGTCCGCTGTAGGGCATGATGTTGCCGATCTTGATCTCGGTATCGCTGGCGCCGGTGTCGTATTTCTTCTGGGCCAGCGCAGCGCTGCCGGATGTCGCGACGAGCGCGAGCGCGGCCCCAAGGACCGCAAATCTTGTGGTAGCGGACATCGATGTCTCTCTCCCTGTTGTCAGACGAATGTGTCGCGGCCCCCTGTTTCGAGAGCTCTGTTGTTATCAGGTGAAATTACCACCATACCCGGCTGGTCTCAATGAAAAGCCCCCGCGACAACGTCGCAGGGGCCGCGTCTTTAGTCGACAATTGCGGGTCAACCGCCGACATCGCCGCTCAAAATTTCACCAAAGCGATCCCAGGTCTCGCCCTTGAAGCGCATCAGTTGCAGTTGCGAAAGCGGCGCGAAGTCGGTTGCCGAGGTGTTGACCTTGATACCCGGCAATAAGCCGTCGAGCTCGAGGTCACGCAGGTTGGCGGCCTGCTTCATGATGTTCTGGCGCGTCAGATTGTCGCCGCACGCCCGCAGCACGTGCTCGAGGCCCTGCGCGACGGTGTAGGCGTACATCACGGACGCGTCGGCGCGGTTTGCTTCGGGATAGTACTTATCCAGGAATTGGTTCCAGGCGATCATTCCCTTGTCGGTCTTCCACTGCGGATCGGTCGGATCCTTGAGGTATTGCGACGAGACGATGCCCTGGGCGGCCTCGAAGCCCGCCGGCTTGATCACGCTGCCGATCGATGACGAGACGTTGTTGAGGAAGTGCAGCGGATGCCAGTCGAGCTCGGCGTTCTTCTTGATCGCCTGCGCCGCGAATTTCGGCGTCGTGATGTTGAAGAACACGTCGGCGCCGGAGGCCTTGAGCCTGACGATGTGGGAATCGATGGTCGGCTCCGTCACCTCATAGCTGTCCTCGGCGACGATCATCGACGCCGCCTTGGCGCCGAGCCCGTCCTTGAATCCCTTCAGATAGTCCTTGCCGTAATCGTCGTTCTGGTAGAGCACCGCGATCCTGGCGTCCGGCTTGTTCTTCAGAATGTACTTCGCATAGATGATCGACTCGCTCTGATAGTTGGGTTGCCAGCCCATCGTCCAGGGATATTCCTTCGGGTCGTTCCATTTGGTGGCGCCGGTGGCGACGAACAGTTGCGGCACCTTCTTCTGGTTCATGTATTTCTGGATCGCCGAGTTCGGCGGCGTGCCGAGCGAATTGAAGATCATCAGCACCTCGTCGCTCTCGACCAGCTTGCGCGCCTGCTCGACGGTCTTCGGCGGCGTGTAGGCGTCGTCGTAGCTGATGAAGGTGATCTTGCGGCCGTTGATGCCGCCCTCGGCATTGATCTTGCGGAAATAGGCGTCCTCGGTCTTGCCGATCACGCCATAGGCGGAAGCTGCTCCGCTATAGGGCATGATGTTGCCGATCTTGATTTCGGTGTCGGTGGCGCCGGTGTCGTAGTTCTTCTGGGCAAGCGCCGTGCTGCCGGATGCGGAGACGAGCGCGAACGCAACGGCGAATGCCGCCAGATGTCGTGTTGCAGACATGCGGGTTCTCTCCCTGATAGCAGATGATGTGTCGCGGCCCTCTGTTTCGAGGGCTCGTTATTGTCGGTGGAAACTATCATCTTACCGGGGGTGTCTCAATGACAAGCCCCCGCGGCGAGGCCGCGGAAGCTGCATCTTTAGTCGACAATATCGGGAGCTGACTTCTTCCCGGGTGCGCCGCAGAGATTGCGGTGAGTTCACCAAACGTCGTTGAGTTGAGTGCGACGATCAGTTGCTCAGATTGCTCGAAATGATGTCGCCGAACAGCTCCCACTTCTCGCCCTTGAATCGCATCAAGCGCAATTGCTTGATCGGCGCGAAGTCGGTGGCGGAGGTGTTGATGCTGATGCCCGGCAGCACCGTGTCGGGCACGTAGTCCTTCATGCTGGCGGCCTGCTTCATGACATTGGCGCGGGTCAGATCGTCGCCGCACATCTCCAGCACCTTCACCATGGTCTGTGCCGCGGCGTAACCGTAGGAGGTGGCGCCGTCGAGCTTGTTGGCCTCGGGATAGTCCTTCTTGAGGAAGGCGAGGAATTTCTCCATGCCGGGATCCTTGTCCCATTGCGGATCGGCGCCGTCCTTGAGATAGGACGCCGACAGGATGCCCTGCGAGTTCTCGAAGCCGGCCGGCTGCATCACGCCGCCGACCGAAGCGGAGACGTTGGCCACGATCTGCAACGGCGTCCACGCGATTTCGGCAGCCTTCTTGATCGCCTGCGCCGCGAATTTCGGTGACGTGACGCTGACGAACGTATCGGCGCCGGCGGCCTTCAGCTTGACGATATGATTGTCGATCGTGGGTTCGGAAGTTTCGTAAGCTTCCTCGGCGACGATCATCGAGGCCTTGCCGCCGAAAGCGTCCTTCAGGCCCTTGAGGTAGTCTTTGCCGAAATCGTCATTCTGGTAGAGCACGGCAACCTTGGCATCAGGCTTGTGCTTCATGATGTACTTTGCGTAGACCCGCGCCTCGTCCTGGTAGGACGGCTGCCAGCCCATGGTCCATGGATAGTTCTTGGGGTCATTCCACTTGGAGGCGCCGGAGGCGATGAACAGCTGCGGCACCTGCTTCTCGTTCATATACTTTCGAACCGCGGCGTTGCTCGCGGTGCCGACCGAGCCGAACACCAGCAGCACCTCGTCGTCCTCGATCAGCTTGCGGGCTTGCTCCACGGTCTTGGCCGGCGAGTAGCCGTCGTCATAGGAGATGAACGTGATCTTGCGGCCGCGGATGCCGCCGGCCTGGTTGATCATCTTGAAGTAGGCCGCCTCGGTCCTGCCGATCACCCCATAGGCCGAGGCCGGACCGCTGTAGGGCACGGTGTTGCCGATCCTGATCTCGGTGTCGCTGGCTCCGGTGTCGTAGGCCTTCTGCGCCAGCGCGACATTGCAGCTCGTCAGGATCAGAGCGAATGCGGACAACAGCGCCGTCAGGGACGGACGTGCGGCAGTCATGGTTTCCCCACCTCGGGTTCTTGGTTTGCGGTATTCAATACCATCGGAGCAGGGCGTCAACAAAAAGCCCCCGCGACTGATATCGCGGAGGCCCGTTGTTTATTCCCGCAGTGCAACGTCACTCGGAGGGAACGTCGCCGGAAATAATCTCGCCGAACAGTTCCCACTTCTGCCCCTTGAAGCGCTGCATCTGCAGCTGGGCGATCGGGGCGAAGTCGGTGGCCGAGGTGTTGATCTTGACGCCGGGCAGCAGGGTGTCGGGCGTGAAGTCTTTCAGGCTGGCGGCCTGCTTCATGACGTTGGCGCGGGTCAGATCGTCGCCGCACATTTCGAGCACCTTGGCGAGCGTCTGCGCGGCGCCGTAGCCGTAGACGTAGCCGCCGTCGGTCTTGTCGGCGCCCGGCATGTATTTGTCGAGAAACTCGGCCCACTTCTTCATGTTCGGATCGTTGGCCCATTGCGGATCGGCACCGTCCTTGGCATAGGCCGCCGACAGCACGCCCTGGGCGTTGTCGAAGCCGGCCGGCTGCATCACGCTGCCGACCGAGGCCGACACGTTGGTGATGATCTGCAGCGGCTTCCAGCCGAGCTCGGCGGTCTTCTTGATGGTCTGCGCGCCGAATTTCGGCGTCGTGTAGATCAGCAGCACGTCCGGATTGGCGGCCTTGATCTTGACGATGTGGCTGTCGATCGACGGCTCGGAGATCTCGTAGCTCTCCTCCATGATGATGCTCGTGGCGCCCTTGGCGCCAAAGCCGTCTTTGGTGCCCTTGAGGTAGTCTTTGCCGAAATCGTCGTTCTGATAGAGGATCGCGACCTTGGCGTCGGGCTTCTCCTTCATCAGCCACTTGGCGTAGATCTGCGCTTCGCTCTGGTAGCTAGGCTGCCAGCCCATGGTCCACGGGAAGTTCTTCGGGTCGTTCCACTTGGTGGCGCCGGTGGCGACGAACAGCTGCGGGATCTTCTTGGAGTTCAGGTACTTCTGGATCGCGGTGTTGGACGGCGTGCCGAGCGGATTGAACACCAGCAGCACCTCGTCGCTCTCGACCAGCTTGCGCACCTGCTCGACCGCCTTGGGCGGCGAATAGGCGTCGTCATAGCTGACGAAATTGACCTTGCGGCCGTTGATGCCGCCGCGGTCGTTGATCATCTTGAAATAGGCTTCTTCGGTCTTGCCGATCACGCCGTAGGCGGAGGCCGGTCCCGAATAGGGGATGATGTTGCCGATCTTGATCTCGGTATCGCTTGCGCCGGTGTCGTATTTCTTCTGGGCGAATGCGGCGGTGGACGTCACGGCGACAGCCGTGATCGCCGCGGAAATCGCGGCGATCCGAACGGTAGAAAGCATAATGTCTCCTGGTTTGGTTCTAAAGATTCTTAGTTCTTCTTGAGCTTTGCGGCCAGTTGCTGGGCAACGATCGCAACCTGCCTGGCGCCGTGCGGCACGAGGAAGATGACGAGGAACAGCAGCACGCCGAACACCGCGCCGGAGAGGCCCTTGGAAATGCCTTCGGCGATGTTGGGCACGAAGATGATGAAGGCGGAGCCGACGATCGAGCCGGGCAGCCAGCCGACGCCGCCGACCACCATGCCGAGGAACAGCGAGATCGCGAGCTGGATGGTGTAGCCGTCCGGCGCCACGAACTGCACCGCGATGGCGCCGAGACCGCCGGCGACGCCGGTGATGCCGGCCGAGACGCCGAATGCCAGCGTCTTGTACAGCGCGACGTCGACGCCCATTGCGGAGGCCGCGATCTCGTTGTCGCGGATCGCCATGAAGGCGCGGCCCGAGCGCGAGCGCAGCAGGTTCACCGAGGCGACATAGATCGCGATCGAGACCACCAGAGTGAAGTAGTAGAGCCACATGTCCTGCGACATCGGCAGGCCGAACGGCGCGTCCGGCTTGGTCACCACGAGGCCCTGCACGCCGCCGGTCCAGTGCTCGAAATAGCCGAGCTTGAGCAGCTGCGGCATCGCGGTCGCGAGCGCGAAGGTCGCAAGCGCCAGGTAGACGCCGGAAAGCCGTAGCGCCGGCTGGCCGAACAGGAAGCCGAAGCCGAAGCAGACGATGCCGGCGATCGGCAGCGTGAGGGCATAGTTCATGCCCGCATGCTCCATCAGGATCGCCGAGGTATAGGCGCCAACGGCGTAGAACGCGCTCTGGCCGAGCGAGAACTGGCCGCTGCCGCCGGTCAGGATGTTGAGCGCCATCACCGCCAGCGCGTAGATCAGAAGCATCGTCATCTGGAAGATGATGAAGTTCTTCACGAACAGCGGAATGATGATCAGCGCGGCGAGCACGGCGAGCGAGGTGCCATAGCCGAGCGTCATGGCACGCTTGGGCACGGCCTCGACGGCGGGGGCTTCTGTGACGATTTCTTCAGCGGCGCTCATGATCAAACTCGCTTGACGATGGCGCGGCCGAACAGGCCTGCCGGTTTCACGACCAGGACGACGATGATCAGCGCAAGCGCGATCGGAAGTTTCAGCTCATTGCCGACACCGGGGATATAGGTGCCGACCAGGTTCTCGAAGATGCCGACCAGGAAGCCGCCCATCACGGCGCCGAATGGCGAGGTCAGGCCGCCGAGCACGGCTGCGGCAAAGCCGTAGATCAGCACGCCGAGCATCATGTTCGGCTCGAGGAACACCACCGGGGCGATCATCATGCCGGCGATCGAGCCGATCGCGGACGCCATGCCCCAGCCGAGCGCGATCATCCACGAGGTGTTGATGCCGACGAGGCGGGCCGATTCAGGCAGCGAGGCGGCGGCGCGCATTGCAAGGCCGACCCGGGTGAAGCGGAAGAAGAAGAACAGCAGGAGCAGCATCAACAGCGTGATGCCGATCATGCCGGCCTGGTGGGTCGAGATCAGCTGGCTGCCGAGGAACGGCGAGGAGCCGAACGGCGTCGGATATTGCTTGATGGTGAAGTCCCAGATCAGGCCGGCGACCGAGTTGATGATCGCATACAGCGCGATGAACCCGGCGACGTTGGTCAGGATCGGCGCCTTCGCCAGCGGCTTGAACAGCAGCCGCTCGATGACGATGCCGGCGGCGAATGAAAAGGCGACCGTGAGTACGAAGGCGCCCCAGTAGGGCACGCCCCATTGCATCAGCTGCCAGGACACGAAGGTCGAGAACATCGCCATTTCGCCCTGGGCGAAATTCAGATGGTCGATGGCCTGGTAGATCATCACGACCGCAAGCGCCATGCATGCATAGATCGCGCCGGTGGCGATGCCGGCCAGGACCTGGTTGGCAAAAAGCTCCATTGAGCCAGCTCCCTCAGTAGCCGAGATAGGATTTGCGGACGTCTTCGTTGTTCGCGATGTCCTTGGCATTGCCCGACATCACGATCCGTCCGGTTTCGATCACATAGGCCTGGTCGGCGAGCTCGAGCGCGAGCTGCGCGTTCTGCTCGACCACCAGGATGGTCACCTTCTCTTCTCGATTGATCTTGCCGAGGATGCGGAACAGGTCGCGCACGATCAGCGGTGCGAGGCCGAACGACGGCTCGTCGAGCAGCATCAGGCGCGGCCGCAGCATCAGCGCGCGCGCCACCGCGAGCATCTGCTGCTCGCCGCCGGACAGCGTGCCGGCCTGCTGGGTGTAGCGCTGCTTCAGCACCGGGAAGTGCTCGTACATCCGCTCGATGTCGGAGCCGATCGCCTTGGTGTCGGAGCGGCTGATGGCCCCTAACTGCAAATTCTCCTCCACCGTCATGTTGGTGAAGGTGCCGCGGCCCTGCGGCACATGGGCGATGCCGAGGCGGACCACGTTTTCAGTGGAACGAGTGCCGATCGGCTTGCCCTCGAATTCGATCGCGCCGGTCGAGCGCACCATGTTGCAGATCGCCCGCAGCGTGGTGGTCTTGCCGGCGCCGTTGGCGCCGAGCAGCGTGGTCAGCGAACCCTCGTTGAGCGAGAAGCTGAGGCCGTGCAGGGCCTGGACCTGGCCGTAATAGGCGCGCAGGTCCTTGACGTTGAGCATCGTGGTCATTGGTCCTTGCTCCCCAGATAGGCCTTGATGACGTCGGGGTCGGCCTGGACCTGGGCCGGCGTGCCTTCGGCCAGCTTGCGGCCGAAATTGAGCGCGACGACGTGGTCGGCGATCGACATCACGAGACCCATGTGATGCTCGACCAGCAACACCGTAATTTTACGGTCATCGCGGATTTTGCGGATCAGATCGCCGAGCACGTAGACTTCCTCGTGATTGAGGCCGCCGGCCGGCTCGTCGAGCAGCAGGATCTTGGGGTCTGCGGCCAAAGCGCGCGCCAGTTCGACGCGCTTCTGGGTGCCGAACGGCAGTCCCGAGACCACGGTGTGGGCGACGCTCTCGAGATCGAGATAGCCCAGGATGTCGTGCACCTTCTTGTTCATGTCGTTCTCGCCGCGGCGGACCCAGGCAAGGCGCAGCGAGTCGCTGACGATGTCGCTCGAGGTGCGCGCATGCGCGCCGACGCGCACATTGTCGATCACGGATAGGTTGGGAAACAGCGCGACGTTCTGGAAGGTGCGGCCGATGCCGATCTCGGCGATCCGGTGCGGCGGCCGCGACAGGATGCTCTTGCCTTCCATCAGGATGTCGCCGGACGACGGCTGATAGAGCCGCGACAGGCAATTGAACAGCGTCGTCTTGCCGGCGCCGTTCGGCCCGATCAGTCCGAGGATCTGCCCATGGCGCATGTCGAACGACACGCCATTCAGTGCGATGATGCCGCCGAACACGACGCTGACGTCGCGAACCGCGAGCAAGGGATCATTCCCCTGCGCGAGCTGTGCCTGCGTCATCTCGTCTCGCCCGCCGTCTTCGAGCGGTGCGAGCGGTCCTGCGATGCGTTTCGCTGGACGTGATGGAGGCTATCTGATCCCCTCGGCCAAACGTGCAACTTTCCCTCCTACTCTGGTCTTTTTGCGTTCTTCTTTTTTGGATTGCGGCGCCATTCCACCGAGCGCCTGCTCGATGTTCCTTACCATCGCGACAAGACGAGGTCCAATGTCGTTGAGCAATCTGTCTTCCGTGAAGCGGAATGCCGGCGCGCCGCAATTGAAGGCGTAAGGACCGGTTCCGTCGTTCAATCTCAATGCAACGCCGACCGCGGCGACGTCGTTCTGCCAGTCGCCGGTCGACATGGTGAAGCCGTGCTTCGCCACCGTCTCGCCGGAACGCTCGATGCCGTCACGCATCTTGGCCCAGCGGCTGCCATAGTGATCCCGCAGCTCGCGCAATAATGCCGCACGATCGTCGGGTGGCAATGCCCAAATATAGGCACGTCCCATCGCGGTGGTTGCGATCGGCACCCGCGAGCCGACGTCGAGTTGCACGCCGAGCGCCAGGCCGTTTCGGCTCTGGCCGAAATAGATCATGCTGTGACGGTCGCGGCCGCCGACGGCGACGGCGCCGCCGGTCGCGCGCATCACTTCTTCTCGATAGGGTTCGGACAAATGCCGAACGCCGAGATTGGCGAGCGCGGCGTAGCCGAGCGCCATCGCCGACGGCGCGAGCTGATACTTCTCGAATTTCGGTACAGGTGTAAGGTATCCCAGCTTGGTCAGCGTGTAGGTCAGCCGGGAGATGGTTGGCTTCGGTAACTTGGTGCGGGCAGCAATCTCCTGATTGCCGAGCAGGCCGTCATTGGGTTGAAATGCGCGCAGGACGTCCAGTCCGCGGGAAAGCGCGACGACGAAATTGCGATCGGTCGCTGCTTTCTTGCTGGCGCGCTTCATGCCGATCCTTGTCCTGCCCTTGTCATGCTCGTTGACAAGGCTCGTGCTTCAAAATAACCCTCCGTGTCAAGATGTGGAATTAAATTTCGCAGTGCGAAATTGGTCTAATCGCAGCGGCTCGACGCAAGTCGTTCAGCTACTCAACGCAAGTTCAAGAACAAGCATCCAGGGAGAGTCCCGGTGAGTGAAGTCGTCAAGCTCGAACGTCATGACAATATTGCCGTCGTCACGGTTAACAGTCCGCCGGTGAATGCGCTCAGCGCCGCGGTGCGCGGTGGCATCTTCGATTGCGTCAAGGCTGCGATCGATGACGCGCAGGTCCAGGGCATCGTGCTGACCTGCGGCGGCCGTACCTTCATCGCCGGCGCCGACATCACCGAATTCGGCAAGCCGCCGAAGCCGCCCGGCCTCGCCGAAGTGCTGAGCCTGATGGAAAGCTCGCCGAAGCCGATCGTTGCCGCGATCCACGGCACCGCGCTCGGCGGCGGCCTCGAGGTCGCGCTGGCCTGCCACTATCGCGTCGCCACCAAGGACGCCAAGCTCGGCCTGCCCGAGGTGAAGCTCGGCCTGCTGCCGGGCGCCGGCGGCACCCAGCGCCTGCCGCGCGCGGTCGGCCCGGAGCTTGCGGTCAAGATGATCGTCGGCGGCGATCCGATCAGCGCCGATGCGGCGCTCAAGGCCGGCCTGATCGAGGAGATCGTGGAAGGTCCGGCCTCGGGTGGTGAGGCATTTGCGCGCAAGGTGGTCGCCGAGAAGCGTCCGCTGCGCAAGCTGCGCGATGACGACTCCAAGCTTGCCGCGGCCAAGGCCGACCGCTCGATCTTCACCAATGCGGTCGCTGCGTTGACCAAGAAGTCGCGCGGCCTCGAGGCGCCGTTCGCCGCTGCCGACGCCGTGGGCGCCGCGATCGACCTGCCGTTCGAGGAAGGTCTGAAGAAGGAGCGCGAGGGCTTCCTCAAGCTGATGAACGGCGAGCAGTCCAAGGCGCAGCGCTACGCGTTCTTCGCCGAGCGCGAAGCCGCCAAGATCTCCGGTGTCCCCGAAGGCACCAAGGGCCGCAACGTGGCGCGCGTCGCCATCCTCGGCGCCGGCACCATGGGTGGCGGCATCGCGATGTCGTTCGCCAATGCCGGCATCCCGGTCACCCTGATCGAGACCGGCGAGGAGCAGCTCAAGCGCGGCATGGGCATCATGCAGAAGAACTACGAGGCGACCGCCGCGCGTGGCGGCATCCCGGCGGATGCGCCCGCCAAGCGCATGGCGCTGATCAACGGTGTCGTCGGCATCGAGAACGTCGGCGACGCCGACCTCGTGATCGAGGCCGTGTTCGAGACCATGGCGGTCAAGAAGGAAGTGTTCGGCAAGCTCGATCAGTACGCCAAGCCGGGCGCGGTGCTGGCCTCCAACACCTCCTATCTCAACATCGACGAGATCGCGCAGTCGACCAAGCGGCCGCAGGACGTGCTCGGCATGCACTTCTTCTCGCCGGCCAACGTCATGAAGCTGTGCGAGATCGTCCGCGCCGACAAGACCGCGCCGGACGCGCTGGTGACCGCGGTGTCGATCGCCCGCAAGATCGCCAAGGTGCCGGCCGTGGTCGGCGTCTGCGACGGCTTCGTCGGCAACCGCATGCTGGCGCAGCGCGGCAAGCAGTCCGAGAAGCTGTTGTTCGAAGGCGCGCTGCCGCAGCAGGTCGACGCCGTCGTCACCAAGTTCGGCATGCCGATGGGCCCGTTCGCGATGGGCGATCTCGCCGGCCTCGATATCGGCTGGCGCTCGCGCAAGGATCGCGGCATCAAGTCGGAGATTGCCGACGCGCTGTGCGAGGCCGGCCGGTTCGGCCAGAAGACCGGCAAGGGCTACTACAAGTACGAGCCGGGCTCGCGCGCGGCGCTGCCCGATCCGGAGGTCGAGAAGCTGATCGACGAGACGCTGGCGCGCCTCGGCCGCAAGAAGCGCGTCGTCACCGACGACGAGATCCTCGAACGGATGATGTACCCGATGATCAACGAGGGCGCGAAGATCCTCGCCGAAGGCATCGCGGCGCGTCCGTCCGACATCGACGTGGTCTGGCTCTATGGCTATGGCTGGCCGATCTATCGCGGCGGCCCGATGTTTTGGGCCGACAGCGTCGGCCTCAAGCACATCGCCGATCGCCTGGCGTTCTATGCCAAGGAGACCAACGATCCCTCGCTCGAGCCGGCGCCGCTGCTCAGGAAGCTTGCGGACGAAGGCAAGACCTTCGCCTCGCTCGCCGCCGCGTCGAAGGCGGCGTGATCCGCTTTCTGGCCAAGGACTCGCTGGTAGGGTTCCCTCCCCCCTTGCGGGGGAGGGTTAGGGAGAGGGGTAGCCGCGTCGGGACTGCCCGTGTGGTACCCCTTCCCCCAACCCCTCCCCGCAAGGGGGAGGGGAGCCCGCGCAGCGGGGTCACCTCACAGATGCAAGACCTTTCATGACCTATCCCGGCGAACAATATTATCCTTCTGGCGTGAAGTGGAGCGACGAGATCACGCGCGGCACGCTGCCCGACCTGCTCTCCAACGCTGCCGCCGAGTTCGGTGTGCGCCCGGTGCTCGAATTCCGCGACCGGCAGATCAGCTATAGCGAACTTGAGTCCCTGGTCGAGACCGCCGCCGCCGCCTTCTTGCGGGCCGGCTACGGCAAGGGCACCTCGGTCGCGCTGTTCCTCGGCAATTCGCCCGATCATCCGATCAATTTCTTCGGCGCGCTGAAGGCCGGCGCCCGAATCGTGCATCTGTCGCCGCTCGACGGCGAGATCGCGCTGTCGCACAAGCTCTCCGATTCCGGTGCGCGCGTGCTGGTTACCAGCAATCTCTCGGCGCTGTTGCCGACCGCGCTGAAGTTTCTCGACAAAGGCCTGCTCGATCGTCTGATCGTCTGCGAGGACGACAATTGGGGCAAGGTCGGCACACAGCAGACCGCGCTGCCCGACAATCCCAAGATCATCACGCACCGCCAGTTCATCGAGGGCGTGACCAAGCCGTCGCAATGGCCCGCGGTCGATGTCGAGGACGTCGCGCTGCTGCAATATACCGGCGGCACCACCGGCCTGCCGAAGGGCGCCATGCTCAGCCACGGCAATCTCACCGCGGCGGTGTCGATCTACGACGTCTGGGGCAGGCCCGGGCGGCTCGAACGCAATGCGATTGAGCGCGTGATCTGCGTGCTGCCGCTGTTTCACATCTATGCGCTGACCGTCGTGCTGCTGTCAGTGATCCGGCGCGGCCATCTGATCTCGCTGCATCAGCGCTTCGACGTCGAGGCCGTGATGCGGGACATCGAGGTCAAGCGCGCGACGGTGTTTCCCGGCGTGCCGACGATGTGGATCGCGATCGCCTCGCTGCCTGATCTCGACAAGCGCGATCTCTCCTCGCTGGTGGTCGCGGGCTCCGGCGGCGCGCCGCTGCCGGTCGAGGTCGCCAAGATATTCGAGCGCCGCGTCGGCATGAAGCTGAAGAGCGGCTGGGGCATGACCGAGACCTGCTCGCCCGGCACCGGCCATCCCAAGGAAGGACCGGAGAAGCCGGGCTCGATCGGGCTGATGCTGCCCGGCATCGAGATGGACGTGGTGTCGCTGGAGGATTCCACGAAGGTGATGCCGGTCGGCGAGGTCGGCGAAATCCGCATCCGCGGCCCGAACGTCACCAAGGGCTACTGGAACAGGCCAGCGGAGACCGCGGAGGCTTTCGTCGGCGACCGCTTCCTCACCGGCGACATCGGCTACATGGACGCCGACGGCTATTTCTATCTGGTCGACCGCAAGAAGGACATGATCATCTCCGGCGGCTTCAACGTCTATCCGCAGATGATCGAGCAGGCGATCTACACCCATCCTGCCGTGCAGGAGGTGATCGTGATCGGCATTCCCGACGATTACCGCGGCGAAGCGGCCAAAGCCTTCATCAAGCTGCGCGACGGCGAGAAAGCGTTCACGATCGACGAGTTGCGCGCCTTCCTCACCGGCAAGTTGGGCAAGCACGAATTGCCGGCGGCGGTCGAATTCGTCGCCGAACTGCCGCGCACCCCGGTTGGAAAACTGTCGCGTCACGAATTGCGCCAGCAACAGCCCAAGACATCGCAAGCCAAATCAGTCGTTCAATAAGGAGGATCCGATGGATCTCGCTTTCACCAAGGAAGAGATAGCGTTTCGCGAGGAGGTACGGGAGTTCTTCAAGAACAACGTGCCGCCGGAGACAAGGCGCAAGCTGCAGGAAGGCCGTCATCTGTCGAAGGACGAGATGGTCACCTGGTGGCGCATCCTCAACAAGAAGGGCTGGGGCGTCACCCACTGGCCGAAGGAATTTGGCGGCACCGGCTGGACCACCGTGCAGCACTACATCTTCAACGAGGAACTGCAGTCCTATCCCGCGCCGCAGCCGCTCGCCTTCGGCGTCAGCATGGTCGGCCCTGTCATCTACACCTTCGGCAATGAGAAGCAGAAGAAGGAATATTTGCCGCGCATCGCCAATGTCGACGACTGGTGGTGCCAGGGCTTCTCGGAGCCGGGCTCGGGTTCGGACCTCGCTTCACTGAAGACCACGGCCGAGCGCCGTGGCGACAAGTGGATCATCAACGGCCAGAAGACCTGGACCACGCTCGCCCAGCACGCCGACATGATCTTCTGTCTCTGCCGCACCGACAAGAACGCGAAGAAGCAGATGGGCATCTCCTTCATCGTGTTCAGCATGAAGTCGAAGGGCGTCACCGTGCGTCCGATCCAGACCATCGACGGCGGCCACGAGGTCAACGAGGTGTTCTTCGACGACGTCGAGGTTCCCTACGAGAACCTGATCGGCGAGGAGAACAAGGGCTGGGATTACGCCAAATTCCTGCTCGGCAATGAGCGCACCGGCATCGCCCGGGTCGGCGTCTCGAAGGAGCGGCTGCGTCGCATCCGCGCGCTGGCCTCCAAGGTCGAGTCCGGCGGCCGTCCTGTGATCGAGGATCCGGCGTTCCGCGAGAAGCTCACCGCCTGCGAGATCGAGCTGAAGGCGCTCGAGCTGACCCAGCTCCGCGTCGTCGCCGACGAGGGCAAGCACGGCAAGGGCAAGCCCAATCCGGCATCCTCGGTGCTCAAGATCAAGGGCTCCGAAATCCAGCAGACCACCACCGAGTTGCTGATGGAGATCATCGGCCCGTTCGCCGCGCCCTATGACGAGCACGGCGATGCCGGTTCGAACGAGAGCATGGATTGGACCGCGCAGATCGCGCCGAGCTACTTCAACAACCGCAAGGTTTCGATCTACGGCGGCTCCAACGAGATCCAGCGCAACATCATCAGCAAGGCGGTGCTGGGGCTTTGATTTCTCTTCTCCCTCGCCCCGCTCTTGCGGGGAGAGGGTTGGGGTGAGGGGCCTCTCTCCGTGCAGGGAATGCCGAGAGACCTGTACCCCCTCACCCGGATCGCATCTGACGATGCGATCCGACCTCTCCCCGCAAGCGGGGCGAGGTGAAGAGACCCCGGCTTGAACAACGATCAGTTAGTTAAGGGAACGAACATGGATTTTGATCTGTCCGAGGAGCAGCGGCTTCTCAAGGAAAGCGTCGACGGGTTGCTGGCGGATGCCTACGACTTCGATGCGCGCAAGAAGTACATGAAGGAGAAGGGCGGCTGGAGCAAAGCGCTCTGGGGCAAGCTCGCCGAGCAGGGCCTGCTGGGTCTGCCCTTCGCCGAGACCGACGGCGGCTTCGGCGCCGGTGCGGTCGAGACCATGATCGTGATGGAAGCGCTCGGCAAGGCGCTGGTGGTCGAGCCCTATCTCGCGACCGTCGTCGTCGCCGGCGGCTTCCTGCGCCATGGCGGCTCGGCCGAGCAGAAGGCCAAGTACATCCCGGGCATCATCGACGGCAGCAAGACCTTCGGCTTTGCCCAGCTCGAGAAGAACTCGCGCTACGACCTGTTCGACGTCGTGACCACGGCGAAGAAGAAGGGCGACGGCTGGGTGATCGACGGCGAGAAGTTCGTCGTGCTCAACGGCGAGAACGCCGACACGCTGATCGTCACTGCGCGCACCAAGGGCGGCCAGCGCGACAAGGCCGGCATCGGCGTGTTCCTGGTCCCGGCGGATGCCAAGGGCATCACCAAAAAAGGCTATCCGACCCAGGACGGCCTGCACGCGGCCGACATCACCTTCACCAATGTCGAAGTCGGTGCGGATGCTGCGATCGGCGATCCCGAGAACGGCCTGCCGCTGATCGAGCGTGTCGCCGATGAGGCCCGCATTGCGCTGTGCGCGGAGGCGGTCGGCGCGATGGACCAGTCGCTGAAGGACACCGTCGAGTACATCAAGACCCGCAAGCAGTTCGGCGTCGCGATCGGCTCGTTCCAGAGCCTGCAGCACCGCGCCGCCGACATGTTCGTGGCGCTGGAGCAGGCCCGCAGCATGTCGATGTTCGCGACCATGGCGTCGGACTTCAGCGATGCCAAGGAGCGTTCGTCGGCGGTCGCGGCCGCCAAGGTGCAGGTCGGCAAGTCGCTGAAGTTCGTCGGCCAGCAGTCGATCCAGCTGCACGGCGGCATCGGCATGACCATGGAAGCCAAGATCGGCCACTACTTCAAGCGGCTGACCATGATCGAGAACACGCTCGGCGACACCGACTACCACCTCCGTCGCGTCAGTGAGGGCGGCGGGCTGTTGGCCTGATCGCACAAACGTCATTCCGGGGCGCCGCAACGCGGCGAACCCGGAATCCATTCCACGACAAATCATGCGGCCCAATGGATTCCGGGTTCTCGCTTCGCGAGCCCCGGAATGACGGCCGATCCGGGAGGCAACAACAATGAAGAACACCCCGTTCGATCTCACCGGTCAGGTCGCGGTCGTCACCGGCTCGAGCCGCGGCATCGGCCGCGCCTCGGCGGAGCTGCTCGCAAAACTCGGTGCCAAGGTCGTGATCTCCTCGCGCAAGGCGGATGCCTGCGAGGTCGTCGCCGACGGCATCAAGAAGGCCGGCGGTGATGCCCTCGTGATCCCCTGCAACATCGCGCGCCGCGCGGAGGTCGAGGCGCTGGTCTCCGGCACCATCAAGCATTACGGCAAGATCGACATCCTGGTCTGCAACGCCGCGGTGAATCCGTATTACGGCCCGCTGCTCGACATCACCGATGAGGCCTTCGACAAGATCATGGGCTCCAACGTCAAGAGCAACATCTGGCTCTCCGCGCTGGCGATCCCGCAGATGGCCGAACGCGGCAAGGGCTCGGTCATCATCATCTCGTCGATCGGCGGCTTGCGCGGCTCGACCGTGATCGGCGCCTACGGCATCTCCAAGGCGGCCGACTTCGCGCTGTGCCGCAGCCTCGCCGGCGAATGGGGCCCGAAGGGCGTGCGCGTCAATTGCGTCGCGCCGGGCCTGGTGAAGACCGATTTCGCCCGCGCGCTGTGGGAGGATCCGGACAATCTGAAGCGTCGCACCGCGTCGACGCCGCTCCGCCGCATTGGCGAGCCCGACGAGATCGCGGGCGCGGTGGCCTATCTCGCCTCCGACGCCTCGACCTTCATGACCGGCCAGACCATCGTGGTCGACGGCGGTGTTACGACGGCGGCGACGTAACGCATGATGATTGAATCGCTTTAGCCGCACGCTCGCTTCACCTCTCCCCATTGGGGAGAGGTCGATTTGCGAAGCAAATCGGGTGAGGGGCCGCAACTCTCACGAGGGACCGTAAGCCCTCACCCGGCGCTACGCGCCGACCTCTCCCGAGGGAGAGGTGAGCCTCCGCTTCCGATCCAAGTTTAGACCTGCTCCAGCGCGCGCTGGAAATCCTCGATCAGATCGTCGGGATGCTCGAGCCCGGCCGAGAAGCGAATAAAACCCTCGCTAATGCCGAGTTCGGCGCGCGCTTCCGGCGCCAGGCGCTGATGCGTCGTGGTGGCGGGATGCGTGACCAGGCTCTTGGCGTCGCCGAGATTGTTGGAGATGCGCGAGATCTTCAGCGCGTTGAGACAGCGGAACGCGCCGGCCTTGCCGTCCTTGACCTCGAAGCCGACCAGCGTCGAGCCGGCGCCCATCTGCTTCTTCACCGTCGCGGCCTGCGGATGATCCGCGCGGCCGGGATAGACCAGCCGGGTGACCTTCGGATGGCTCGCCAGCGCCTCGGCGATCTTCGCCGCGTTCTCGGTCTGCGCGCGGACGCGGACGCCGAGCGTCTCCAGTCCCTTCAGCAGCACCCAGGCGTTGAACGGCGATAGCGACGGGCCGGTCTGGCGCATGAAATTGTGGATGTGCTCGGCGATGAAGGCTTCCGACGACAGGATGATGCCGCCGAGGCAGCGGCCCTGGCCGTCGATATGCTTGGTCGCGGAATAGACCACGACGTCGGCGCCGAGCGACAGCGGGCTCTGCCAGATCGGCGTCGCGAACACGTTGTCGACGATCAGCCGGGCGCCGCCGCTGTGGGCGATCTTGGCGATCGCGCCGATATCGAGCACGTCGAGCGTCGGGTTGGTCGGGCTCTCCAGGAAGAAGGTCTTGGTGTTCGGCCGCAACGCGCGCTGCCATTGGTCGAGGTCAAGCCCGTCGACCAGCGTCGTCTCGATGCCGTAGCGCGGCAGCAGGTCCTGCACCACGTAGAGGCAGGAGCCGAACAGCGCCTTCGATGCCACCACGTGGTCGCCGGCCTTCAGGGGCGCGAGGATCGCGGTGGTCACCGCGGCCATGCCGGTCGCGGTCGAGCGCGCGGCTTCCGCGCCCTCGAGCTCGATCATGCGGCGCTCGAACATCGCAATCGTCGGGTTGGAATAGCGCGAATAGATGAAGCCGGGATCCTGGCCCTTGAAGCGCGCCTCGCATTGCTCAGCGGTGTCGTAGACGTAACCCTGGGTGAGAAACAGCCCTTCCGACGTCTCCCCGAATTGCGAGCGCAGCGTGCCGCCATGGACCAGGCGGGTTTCGGGACGGAAGCGGGCGGTACCTTCAGATTCAGACATGTGACCTCCGAGGTGGCCATTTCCTGGCGAAAATGGCCACAAAAAAACCGGCCTGGAGCAACCTCCACAGACCGGGATCACACTGTCCCCGGCCTGTTTAGCGACTTATTTAACGTGGCTGCAAGCCGGCCGGCTCAAATCACCACGGGATAAGTGCAGCTGATATTCCCTCGCGCCCTTTCCGTCAAGACGGTCATCGGATAACCCGTAAAAGCCCATATATGGGGGCTTGGTGGCCCGTCAGAGGTTGATTTTGGGCCATCTCGAGGGATCGCCGAGGGACCGCGCCGTGTCGTTCACGCTGGAAGATGAATCCAACGGAATCCTGCCCGACCGCATGATCGCGGAGATGGCGGAGGCTGGCCTCATTCTGCCCGCCTACGACTTTGTCGAGAGCCAGATCCAGCCGGCAAGCCTTGATCTCCGCCTCGGCGACATCGCCTACCGGGTCCGCGCCAGCTTCCTGCCGGGGCCCGATGCCACCGTCGCCGAGCGGATCGACCAGCTCAAGCTGCACGAGATCGATCTCTCCGACGGCGCCGTGCTGGAGACCAATTGCGTCTACATCGTGCCGCTGCTGGAGAGCCTGGCGCTGCCGCCGGAGATCGTGGCCGCGGCCAACCCGAAGAGCTCGACCGGACGGCTCGACGTCTTCACCCGCGTGATCGCCGACGGCACGCGCCGCTTCGACATGATCGGTGCCGGTTATCACGGCCCGCTCTATGCCGAGATCTCACCGAAGACGTTTCCGGTGCTGCTGCGGGAGGGCTCGCGGCTCAGCCAGGTCCGCTTCCGGATCGGCGAGGCGACCTTGACCGCCGACGAGCTGGACGAGCTGCATGCCGCCGAGCGGCTGGTCGATGCCGACAATGCCGATCTCACCCATGGTGTCGCGCTCTCGGTCGATCTCTCCGGCGAAAACTCGGGCGGCTTCGTTGGCTATCGCGCCAAGCGCCACACCGGCGTGGTCGATGTCGATCGCCGCGGCGGCTATGCCGTCGAGGAGTTCTGGGAGCCGATCAAGGCGCGCCCTGACGGCAGCCTGATCCTCGATCCCGGCGAATTCTACATCCTTGCGTCCAAGGAAGCCGTGCAGGTGCCGCCGGACTACGCCGCGGAGATGGTGCCGTTCGATCCCTTGGTCGGCGAATTCCGCGTCCACTATGCCGGCTTCTTCGATCCCGGCTTCGGCTATGCCGGCGCCGGCGGCAAGGGCGCGCGCGCCGTGCTCGAAGTGCGCTCGCGCGAGGTGCCGTTCATTCTCGAGCACGGCCAGATCGTCGGCCGCCTCGTCTATGAACGCATGCTGGAGCGTCCCGATGCGCTCTACGGCCAGCGCATCGGCTCGAACTATCAGGCGCAGGGCCTGAAGCTCTCCAAGCATTTTCGCGTGTAGCGATATTCCGCAGGGCAAACGCCGAGAGATCGCTCTGGGGCCAGCCAAGGCAGCGGCCTGTCCGGCTTACGCCTTGGCGCGATCAGCGAGTTGAGAAAGCCTTGCGCGAAGCCGCGGAGCCGCAAAATCGATGAAGCTGCGCATCTTCAGCGGAAGCATATTTTGACTTGCGTAGATGATGCTCACCGGCACCGGCGCAGGCTCAAAGGAGCTGAGCACGACCTGTAACTTGCCGCCAGCGACCGCTTGCGCGGCCTGATAGCACAGCACTCGGGTCACGCCCGTGCCCGCAATCGCCGCATCGATCGCGGCTTCTGCGGTATTGACGGACAGGCGCGAGCGGACTGGCAGCGCTTCGCTCTTCTTGCCTCCATAGGACCACGACGTCCCTGAATTCAGCGCCTCGAAGGTAATGACAGAAAGTTTTTGAAGGTCGCGCGGCACTTTCGGAATTCCGTTCGCCGCAAAGTAGTTTGGACTTCCGCAAGTGATCTGGCGCACCATCCCCACTTGCGTTGCAACCATGGAGCTGTCGCGCAGTCGGCCGATCCGCACGGCCAGATCGATGTCGTCGTCGAGCAGATGAGCGTTCCGGTCGGACAGGACGATCCGGATGTCGATATCAGGATGTTTCGCCAGAAACTCGCTGATGACAGGGATCACATGGAGCCTGCCAAACACGATGGGCGCGGATATGACCAACTCCCCCTTCGGAGCGACGTATTCGCCGGCAACCTTTCGCTCGGCGTCCCCGATCTCCTCGAGGATGCGCTTGCAAGCAGACAGGTAGTCCTGCCCCGCGTCGGTCAGCGCGATCCGTCGCGTCGACCTGTTCAGCAGCCGAGTGCCAAGATGCGATTCCAGCTCTGCCAGCTTTCGACTGACGGTGGGAAGAGGCAGACCCAACGCACGCGCCGCCGCGGTGAAGCCTCCGTTGTCCACCACGGCCACGAGGACCGTCATCGCCTCCAAACGATCCAATTGATTATCTCACTCACCAAGACAATGCCTCTCGAAATTACAGCATTATCATTCCTACTGGAAGGACCTATGTCCGTGGTCAGCCGACCCAACCGGCCTGTTACCGTTCAACCAACGATGGAGATCATCATGGCCCGCCTTCCCATTCCCGCGCTGGACGATGCGCCAGCAGCCTCCAAGCCGATCCTCGCTGCCGTCAACGCGCAGCTCGGCGTCGTACCCAACCTGTTTCGGGTGGTCTCCAGCAGCCCGGTGGCGCTCACGGCCTTAGCCGGCCTCAGCGGAACTCTTGCGAAGAGTCTGGATGTCAAGACTCGCGAGCGCATCGCGCTCGCCGTGGCCCAGGTGAACGGCTGCGACTATTGTCTGTCGGCTCACACTTACCTCGGACTGAATCTGGCCAAGATCAGCGCTGAAGAGATCGCCCTCAACCGGAAGGGAACTTCCGGCGATCCGAAGGCGGATGCCGCCGTCCGCTTCGCGGCGAAGGTCGCCGAAACGCGCGGCCACGTCGGCGACGAAGATATCGCTGCGGTTCGCAAGGCCGGGTACAGCGATGCTCAAGTGCTCGAAATTGTCGCCCTCGTTGTGGAGAACGTCTTCACTAATTTCGTCAACGAGGTCGCCAAGACCGATATCGATTTCCCTGTCGTGCAAGCGAACGATCTCAAGGCCGCCTGACCGGTGTCTCCCGAGCCGACGACTTCGCCGTCGGCTCGGGTCCTCTCCAGCTTACGAAACAGAGCTCGCCACAACAGGAGATTGGCAATGGAAGCCGAACGTCCGCCCGTGCCGCCCTTTACGACCACTGAAGGCGCTGCGCTGAAGGTCCGACTTGCCGAGGACGGGTGGAATAGCCGCGATCCTGCCCGGGTATCGCTGGCGTATACGCCAGATAGCCGCTGGCGAAACCGTTCCGAGTTCGTCGAGGGTCGCGATCAAATTCAGGCGTTCCTGACTCGAAAGTGGGCCCGCGAACTCGACTATCGCCTGATAAAAGAGTTGTGGGCCTACACGGGTGACCGGATTGCGGTGCGGTTCGCTTATGAATGGCACGATGACAGTGGAAACTGGTTCAGGTCGTATGGCAACGAGAATTGGGAGTTCGAGCCGAATGGCCTGATGTGCCGCCGTCATGCGTGCATCAACGACCTACCGATCAAGCCCGAGGATCGTCTATTCCATTGGCCTCTTGGCCGGCGCCCCGACGATCACCCGTCATTGAGCGATCTCGGGTTGTGAAGGGGTCTGTTCGGCCCCCATTTTCGGCTTCGTGCTCAATGGCGAGGTGAAAGATTCAGCCGCGAGACGAAGCATGAATCGAGATCGCGGGCTCCGGATCATTTCATCGCCCGATCGAGTGGGGCGATGACGCCGGGTGTGTGGTTGCGTCGCCTCGCTGGCGGTGACACATTCCGGCAAACAACAGATCGGGAGTGAACATGAGCGCCGCAACGGAGTCCGCACAAGAAGCGCAGTGGCGGAAGTGGCGCAGCGTCGCCGATCTCTATCACGCCTTCTTCACCGGGCTGATCCTCACCGTGGTGACGCGGCGCGGCACCGCCGATGCCGCCGAGTTCGTCTTCCGCGTGTTTCGCCGCCAGCAGCAGGAGCGCTTCCTGCCCGGTCTGAAGAAGCTCGGCCTCGACGGCCTGCCGCCGGCGGTCGCGGCCGCGCAGTATCATTATCTCTCCAACTGGATCGGCGGCGTGCATGTCCAATACGTGTACGAGAACGACCGCAAGGCCTGGATCCGCTATCCGCCGCCGCGCTGGATCTGGAAGGGCACCGCGATCTGCGGTGTGCCGGGCGAGGTCTCGCGCGCGATGCTGCGCGGCTGGCACGCCAACAACGGTGTCGCGCTCGGCGATCTCAGGCTCGGCTTCGTCTGCACCAAGCAGAGCGTCGACGGCCAGGACGGCCTCGAGGGCTATTACTGCGAATATGACCATCCGCTTGAGCTCGACCAGCGCCTGGTGTTCGCGCGCCATCTCGAGGCGCCGCCGTTTGATCCGAACACTGCGCCGGCGCTGCCGGTCGACAGCTGGCCAAAGCCGCGGCTGGAGAAGGCCTATCGCAACTACGCGATGGAATATGTGAAGACGGCCGCGCCCGTCATCGTGCAGGTGTTCGGCCCGGAGGATGCGAGCTATCTGCTGCATCTCACCGGCAAGCTGATCGGCATGCAGTATTTCGACGAGGTCGCGCAGGCGCTCGGCGGCAGCCGTGGCCGTGCCACGGAATTTGCCGCATTCCTGCGCACGCTGTTCGAGTCGCAGGATGATGTTGCCGAGATCACCGAATCCGAAGGCCAGTTCGAGATCCGCCAGCAGGGCTGGAAGCTGATGGCCGATGTGGCCGATTATCACCCGGCCTGCGCCAGCGTGCTGACCGGGCTGTTCGAGGGGCTGGCGGCCGGCTGTGGACGGCACATTCCGCTGCATTTGAAGCCGAACAGCACCGCCGGCGCGCCGTTCGTGTGGTCGATCGGCTAGATCAGAGGTTCATCAAGGTTCACCTGCAATCGCGCAGGCCCCCCTTGCGTCCCGCGCACGTGGATTTCGCCGCCACCATGGTAGGGAAACACCATGGCGCGGCTCCCAGACTGCGCGCGTGGGAGTGGAAATGTCCGACCTCGGCCTCGCCGAAATACCTGTCGACGACCAGGAGCGGCCGCTGCCGCCGCCGGTGACCAAGCCCGCGCGCAACGCGCTGCTCGACGGCCCGATCCTGCGCACGCTGTTGTGGCTGGCCTGGCCGAATGTGATCGCGCTCTCCGCGGGCACCTGCGTGGTGATCGCGGAGACCTCCTATATCGGCCGGCTCGGCGTCGAGTCGCTGGCGGCGATGGCATTGGTGTTTCCCTGCGTGATCCTGACCATGACGATGTCGGGCGGCGCGATGGGCGGCGGCGTCGCATCCGCGATCGCGCGCGCACTCGGCGCCGGCGAGATCGAGCGCGCGTCGACGCTGGCGATGCATGCGCTGCTGATCGGCCTCACCTTCGGCGTCACCTTCATGCTGGGCATGCTGATCTTCGGCCCGCATCTGCTCGAACTGCTCGGCGGCCGCGGCAATGTGCTGGCGCAGGCGATCGCCTATACGCAGATCTTCTTCGGCGGCGCGATCCTGCCCTGGCTGATGAACACGATGGCCGGCATCCTGCGCGGCACCGGCAACATGAAGCTGCCGTCGACCATGATCCTGTCCTCGGCGGTGTGGCAGATCATGCTCGGCGGCACGCTCGGGCTCGGCCTCGGCCCGGTGCCGCAATTCGGCATGCGCGGCGTCGCCGCGGGCTCGCTGATCGCCTATTCGATCAGCATCAGCGTGATGGGCTGGTACCTGTTCTCGGGCCGCGCCCGGGTCAAGCCGAAGCTCAGGGGGTTGCGCGTGCAATGGGCGATGTTCATCGACATCCTCAGGGTCGGTGCGGTCTCCTGCTTCTCGCCGCTGCAATCGGTGCTGACGATCTCGATCTTCACCCACATGCTGGCGCAATTCGGCACCGCGGTGCTCGCCGGCTACGGCATCGGCGCGCGGCTCGAATTCATGCTGACCTCGGTCGCGTTTGCCGTCGGCATCGCCTCGGTGCCGATGATCGGCATGGCGGTCGGCGCCGAGCGCATCGCGCGCGCCCGGCGCATCGCCTGGACCGCGGGCACGGTGTCGTTCCTGTCGGTCGGCGTGGTCGGCAGCTTCATCGCTGTGTTCCCCGATCTCTGGGTCAACCTATTCACCAGCGATCCGCATGTGCGGGCGACCAGCCATCAATATCTGTCGACCGCGGCGCCCATGTACGCCTTCATCGGCCTTGCGATGTCGATGTATTTCTCCTCGCAGGGCGCCGCCAAGGTGCTGGGCCCGGTGCTGGCGCAGACCGCGCGGCTGATCTTCATCGGCACCGGCGGCTGGTGGCTGTCGACGCATGAGGCGAGTGCGCAGAACTTCTTCGCACTCGCCGCCGCCTCGATGGGCGTGCTCGGCGTGCTCTCCTGCCTCAGCGTGATCCTGACGCGCTGGGGCAAGTCCGCGCAGGTTGCCGAGGCGCAGCCGGCGTTGTCGTAGCGCTCTGCGCTGTTATCCCCGGCTCTCACACCGTCGGCGTCGTCCTGGCGAAAGCCAGGACCCATTACCCCGACCGCTTGTTGTCGAGCGACGCTGGGGCCACTATCGCACTCTCAATCGAATTCGGTGGCTATGGGTCCTGGCTTTCGCCAGGACGACGATGTAGGGAGAGCCGCTCGCTACAATTCTCACACCGTTACGGTGATAAGATCTTCTGGCCGCCAGCGCCGCTACGCCGCGTTCTTTTCTTTGGCCGATTTCGCCAGCGCCGCCTGCATCGCCGCCGCGCCAAGGTCCATCTGCGCCGACATATAGGGCGCGATCTCGTGCGGCAGCACGTCGGCGATCCACACCACAAGGCAGTGCGCGTCGTCCTCGGCAAGCACCTGCACCGAGGCGGAATGCTGCTTCAGCCGTTCGCTCGTGATCGCATAGACCAGCCGCTGCCGCTCGTCGTCGCAATCGACCAGCGTCTCGCGCGCCACGGTGCCGTTGCTGAAGCTCACGGTGCGAACGTCACCGTCGAGCCGGGTGTCGGTGACGAAGCCCGGCACCAGCCGGGTATGCAGCGCGCCGAAATCGCGCAGCGCGTCCCAGACGTGGTCCGCCGGCGCGTCGATTGGAATGTCCTTTTGAATCGAAGCCATGGGGATTGGGTCCTTTTATGAGCTGATCTCAGGTCGACACCGCCTCGACATTGTTGCCGTCGGGGTCGAGCAGGAAGGCTGCATAGTAGGTCGGGCTGTAGTCCTTGCGGTGGCCTGCCGCGCCGTTGTCCTTGCCGCCGGCCTTCAGGCCCGCGCTGTGGAATGTCTTGATCGCCTCGTGGCTCGGTGCGCGGAACGCGATATGGGCGCCGCCCTGTGCCTTGCCCTTGTGCAGATGCAGCCAGAGCGCGGGCTCGCCCTTCGGGCCGAAGCCGGCGCCGCTGTCGTCGCGCGAGCACAGCACGAAGCCGAGCGGCGCCAGCGCCGCGGTGTAGAAGCGCACGCTGGCGTCGAGGTCGGCGACGCGCAATCCGATATGGTCGTACATGGTGAGATCTCCAGTCGTTGGGCGCGTCGGTGACGCGCGGACCGGAGCAAACCTAGCTATTGCAGCGCCAGGCGTTCTTGGAAAATCTTGCGGTCGCCGCGGGAGGCCTGGCGAAACTTCAGCGGCGAGGCGCCGGCGGCGCGGTGGAAGCTGCGCACGAAATTGGAGAGATCGCCGAAGCCGACGTCATAGGCGATGTCGGTGACCGGGCTGTCGTCGTCGACCAGCCGTCGCGCCGCATGGCGCAGCCGCGAGCGCACCAGATATTGATGCGGCGTGACGCCGAGCACCGCGGAGAACAACCGCAGGAAATGAAAGCTGCTCAAGCCGGCCTGCTCGGCGGCATCGTCGAGATCGATCCGGTGATGCGAGTTGGCGTCGATCCACAGCGCCGCCTCGACGGCGCGGCGGCGATCGCGCAGGCCGGCGGTGAGCGGCTTTGCCTTGCGGTCGGACACCAGCTCGACAAGGCGGCTGGCGAGGAGGTGACCGACCTCGTCGAGGCCGACATCGCTGTTGCCAGCTGCCGCCGTTTGGGCGAGCTCACCGATCACCATCAATTCCGGCAGCGGCGGCACCGAGCCGACCTGCCAGACGTCCGCGCGGTCACCGATCGTCTCGACCAGCTCCGGGTCGAGGAAGAACGACAGGCATTCGTCGCCGACCACATGGTCGTGCGTGCAGGTGTATTCGTCGCCGGGATGGCCGACCAGGATCGCGCCTGCCACCAGTTCATGGAAGCGGCCGCGGCAATGGCAGCCGAAGCTGCCGCTGCGCACATAGGACACCGAGTGGCAGGCGAATTGCTCGACGAACGGCTTGTCGCCGGGCTCCGCCGTGCAGCGAAACTCGTTCACCGTGATGCGGTCGCGCTGCAGCAGCGTGGTTCGGTTCATTCCCGAGATTTAGGCTTGCGGCCGGGGCCGCGCAACGGGCAGCAGCACGTCGAACAGGGTCTTGCTGGTGGTCGGCTGGGCGCCTTCGATCGAGAGCAGCCGCCGCTTCGAGACGCTGCCGCCGTTCGCCGAAATCCGGTCCGGATAGTGGCCGGCCTCGAGCACGCGGTGGCAGGGCACGATGATCATGAAGGGATTGCGGCCGAGCGCCTGCGCCACCGCATAGACCGCGCCGGTCGCGCGCAGGGCGCTGGCGACCTCGTCATAGGTCCGGGTTTCGCCGCGGGGAATGTCGCGGACGGCATGGTAGACGCGCTGGTCGAAGGCCGCGATGTCGGTCATGTCGAGCGCCACGCCCGTGAGGTCACCATCGCCGCCGCGCAAGGTCGCGACGATGCCCTCGATGGCAAGCTCGATCTCCTCGGGCGGCCGCATCTCGCGTGCATCGGGATAGAGCTGGAACAGCCGCTTGCGGGTTTCGATCTCGCGGAGCTCCGGAAGCTGGATACCCGCCACGCCGGCGTCGCCCCATGCGATGCCGCATCGGCCGACTGCCGTGTCGAAAATGGTGTACCCACGCCCCGCCATGACGCCACCAACCCCCACGAGAGCATAACATCGTCGCGGTCCGGCGCATCCGGAATCTTAAGGTTTGGTTAAGCATGTTGCGGCCGCCGCTGTGTGACCTCGGCAACGTCCGGTCACGCATCACCCGGTCACGCATCTTAAAGGCTTTGCCCGCTATCTGGTCGCCGGCATGCTGCTCCAGAAGACAATCGGCGGAACGATGACCAGCACGAGCGCCGAAGCCGCGCCCGGCCGAGCAGGCATGGTCGGGCGCGCGAGCGGGCGCTTGCATCCGTTGTTTGCATTGCTGCTCCTGGCGCTGGCGATCCGCGTTGCGGCCGCGGTCTGGCCCAACGTGATCTATCCCGACGAAGTGTTTCAGTATCTCGAGCCGGCGTGGCGGATGCTCGGCCACGACGGCGTTTTGACGTGGGAATGGCGCGAGGGCATTCGCGGCTGGTTCCTGCCGACATTGCTGGCCGGGCCGGTTGCGCTGGGTGATGCGATCGCGCCTGGCGGCGCAGGCGCCTTCCTGCTGCCGCGTCTGATCGCCGCATCCGCGTCGCTGGCGATCGTGGCCAGCGCCTGGTGCCTCGGTGCGCGGGTCTCGCGAACCCATGCCGTCGTCGCAGCGTTTGCCGCCGCGACCTGGTTCGAATTGATCATGCTCGCGCCACACACATTGGGCGAGCCGTTGGCGACGGCGCTGATCGTGCCGGCGGCGCTGCTGATCACCGATCATCCGTCACAGCGGCGGCTTGCGATCGGCGGTGCCTTGCTCGCATTCGCCTTCGTCTGCCGCTTCCAATATGCGCCGGCGATCGCCGTGCTGGCTTTCGGGGCGTGCTGGCCACGCTGGCGAAACCTCGTTCCGATGGTCGCCGGCGGGCTCGTTGCGCTGCTGCTTGCCGCCGCGATCGACCTTGCGCATGGCGCCGTGCCGTTCGCCTGGCTGATCGCGAACATCAAGGAGAACCTCGTCCACGATCGCGCCATCGAATTCGGCGTGTCGCCGCCCTCGGCCTATCTGATCGACTTCCTGACCGTTTGGTCGGTGGCGATCCTGCTCCCGCTCGCCGCGATCTGGCGCGGCTCGCGCCACGCACCGTTGCTGCTGGCAGTCGCGCTGGTCAACCTCGTCTTCCACAGCCTGATCGCGCACAAGGAATACCGCTTCGTGTTCCTGTCGCTGGTGCTGTTCACCATCGTCGCGGCGCTGGGATCGGCCGATTGGGTGCAATGGCTGCGCACGAAAGCCACGTGGCGCCGCTTGGCATTGCCGATCGTCCTCGGCGGCTGGGCGCTGCTGTCCGTCGCGCTGGCCGGTGCCAACGAAGGGATGCGCGAGTACTGGACGCGCGGCGTCGGCGCGGCGCGGCTCGCCGCCGAACTGCGCAGCGATCCGCAGATGTGCGGACTTGCGCTTTACAACGTTCGCTTCCAGCAGTTGCCGGGGCGGGAACGCTTGGTCGGCCCGGTGCCGCTCTATGCGCTGCAGCCCGCCGATCCCCTTGCCGAGATGATCCTGCCGCCGCTGCTGTTGCAGGCGACCCGGCCGGCCTTCAATCGCATCCTTGCGCGGCCCGAGGCGGCAAGCGACCTGCCGGTGGATTTTTCACGGCAAAGCTGCGCCCGCGTCGGCTTCAGCGATGCCTGCATCTATGCCCGCGGGGGGAGCTGCGACGCATCGGTCGCTGCGCCCTTTGTCATCAATGACGTGCTCGTGAGGATGGGCCAGTAGCAGGCGGCGCCGCGGCGATCGGCGTCAATGCGCGCTTGATCCGC
This sequence comes from Bradyrhizobium sp. WCU1, assembly GCF_053474805.1. Lineage (NCBI taxonomy): Bacteria > Pseudomonadati > Pseudomonadota > Alphaproteobacteria > Hyphomicrobiales > Nitrobacteraceae > Bradyrhizobium > Bradyrhizobium sp. WCU1. Next base: position 2,715,825 of record NZ_CM130280.1, on the reverse strand, counting down.
CACCTCGGCCCGGGCTATGGTCCGGCTAGTCGCCCCCATGGGGTCGACCTCAAGCAATTGAGATCGCGGGCGTAGTTCAATGGTAGAACGGCAGCTTCCCAAGCTGCATACGAGGGTTCGATTCCCTTCGCCCGCTCCAGCCCTCAGGCGAAATTGCACGAGACGGTTTTGTCGGCGAGGCGATATATTTCGCGGCCATAGCGGGAGATTTTACGTGAGGTTGCCTGGAGCGCTGTTGCTCGCGCTGAGCGCGCTTTGCATGACGAAGCCGGCATCGGCACAAACCTATGATCCTCGCTATCCCGTCTGCATGCATGTGTACGGCGAGCTGATCGGCGAACGAATGGACTGCATCTTCACGTCGCTGGAGCAGTGCCAGGCGGCAGCCGTAGGGAATCCGGCAACTTGCCTGATCAATCCGTTTTACGCGCCAAGGCCAACGCGTCCGGGCAGGCCTGAACGCTGACCTTTCCATTCATGCACGCGGGCTTGCCGATCTCCGCGCCGCAATCGCGATCCGGATTCCTGACCCGGCAGTTCCGCAAGACGCGCCACGCACGACGGTCCCGGGATATTGCGGCGATCTGTTCACGCAACGTGCGCGCCTAACGCATTGTACCCGACCTGTTCTTCTCACAACGCGCAGTTATGTTTCCGTAGTTCTCCGTCTTTGAGAACGGAGTTCCGCCGGAACTCGGGAGCGGCCGGCAAGTGCCCGCGGTTGCGTCGTTCTTTGGCGGCGATCAGCGCCAGCCCATCGCCGGCGCGACGTGAGTCAGGATGCTCTCGATCACATGCGCGTTGTAGGCGACGCCGAGTTGATTGGGGACGGTCAGCAGCAACGTGTCGGCCTCTGCGATCGCCTCATCCGTCTTGAGCTGCTCGATCAGTTTGTCCGGCTCGGCGGCGTAGCCGCGGCCGAAGATCGCGCGCGTCCGCTCGTCGATGAAGCCGATCTGGTCTTCCTCCTGCCCGTTGCCGAAATAGGCGCGGTCGCGATCGTCGACCAGCGCGAAGATGCTGCGGCTCACCGAGACCCGCGGCTCGCTTGTGTGGCCGGCCTCTTTCCAGGCAGCACGGTACGCCCGGATCTGTGCAGCCTGCTGGATGTGGAAGGCCTCTCCGGTCTCGTCGCTCTTCAGCGTCGAGCTCTGCAGGTTCATGCGGAGCTTCGCGGCCCAGACCGCGGTCGCGTTCGAGCCGGCGCCCCACCAGATGCGTTCGCGCAGGCCTTGCGAGAGCGGTTCGAGCCGCAGCAGGCCGGGCGGATTGGGAAACATCGGCCGCGGATTCGGCTGCGCAAAGCCTTCACCGCGCAACAGGTCGAGGAAGATCTCGGCATGGCGCCGGCCCATGTCGGCGTCGGTCTGGCCCTCGCCCGGCTGGTAGCCGAAATAGCGCCAGCCATCGATCACCTGTTCGGGCGAGCCGCGGCTAATGCCGAGCTGCAGGCGCCCGCCCGCGATCAGGTCGGCCGCGCCGGCGTCCTCGATCATGTACATCGGATTTTCGTAGCGCATATCGATCACGGCGGTGCCGATCTCGATCCGGCTGGTCTTGGCGCCGACCGCCGCCAGCAGCGGGAAGGGCGAGGCGAGCTGCCGGGCGAAGTGATGGACGCGAAAATACGCGCCGTCAGCGCCGAGCTGTTCGGCGGCCACCGCAAGGTCGATGGATTGCAGGAGCACGTCCGCGGCCGAGCGGGCCTGGGATTGCGGCGAGGGCGTCCAGTGCCCGAACGAAAGGAATCCGATTTTCTTCATGTCGGCAATGTAGGCATGTCCGGCGCGAATTGCGATCCGTGGCGCGATCCCGGCATGACTGAAAGTCAGCCGGGCATGACTGAAACTCATCCAAGGATAGTGGAATGTGTTTACCAGCCGCGCGAATATCCGCGGCAGATGCTGCGGGTTTTGCGGATCGTGCCATTGCCCGGGTGCTGCATGCGTGCAGGTCCTGCCGCCTGCGCTGTTGTGCGGCTTGCGATTGCGGGACGCGCTGCCTAGCTTTCGGCCGCCATTCTCCCCGCCACCACGCGTCCGCAGGTCCCGATGTCGCAGCCGTTTCTGTTTCAGCCGATCACGCTTCGCGGCGTGACCTCCCGAAACCGCATCCTGATTTCACCGATGTGCCAGTATTCGGCGACCGACGGCCTCGCCAATGACTGGCACCTTGTTCATCTTGGCAAGTTTGCCCAGGGCGGCGCCGGGCTCGTGATGGTCGAGGCCGCGGCGGTCGCGGCCGAGGGCCGCATCACCCATGGCGATGTCGGTATCTGGAACGACGAGCAGATCGCGCCGCTCGAGCGCATCGCGGCCTTCCTGAAGGACAACGGCGCCGTGCCCGCGATCCAGCTCGCGCATGCCGGCCGCAAGGCCAGCATGCAGCGTCCCTGGTACGGCAATGCCGCGCTCGACGAGGCCGATCGCGCCCGCGGCGATCTGCCGTGGCGGACAGTGGCGCCGAGCGCGATCCCGATGGAGGAGGGCTGGCTGATGCCGCGCGCGCTCGATGTGGCCGAGCTCGCCGCGTTGCGCGAACAATGGCGGCGCGCCACCTTGCGCGCGGTGGAGGCCGGCTTCGAATTCGTCGAGGTGCATTGCGCGCATGGTTATCTGCTGCACGAATTCCTTTCGCCCTTGTCGAACCGCCGCAGCGACGCCTATGGCGGCGACCGCGCCGGGCGGATGCGCTATCCGCTCGAGGTCATCGAGACCGTGCGCGCCGCCTGGCCCGCGGAGCGGCCGCTGGCGGTGCGGATCTCCTCGGTCGATGGCGTCGAGGGCGGCCTGACGCTCGAGGACCAGATCGCGTTCGCGCGCGAAGCCAAGGCGCGCGGCGCCGATCTGATCGATTGTTCGTCGGGCGGCCTGCTCGGTTCGGCGACGGCGGCGCGGATTCCGCGCGGCTATGGCTTCCAGGTGCCCTATGCGGACGAGATCCGGCGCGCCGCCGAAATCGCCACCATCGCGGTCGGACTGATCCTGCATCCGCAGCAGGCGGAAGACGTGCTGGCCAATGGCCAGGCCGATCTGGTCGCGATCGGCCGCGAGGCGCTGTTCGATCCGAACTGGCCGCTGCACGCCGAGCTTGCGCTGGGCGGCGGAGGCGGCGAGGTGTTCGCGTCCTGGCCCAGGCAGTATGGTTGGTGGCTGGAGCGGCGCGAGCCCGGCCTGCGCAGGCTCGAAGGTCCGCCGCTGCCATACCGCGGCGTTTGACGAGAACAGCTGACAACAAACTTGGGAGGTCGTCTTATGCCAACAATCGCAAAGCGTCCCTATCGCGGCGTCTTCCCGGTGGCGCCGACCATCTTCGATGTCAACGGCAACCTCGACCTCGACGGACAGCGGCGCTGCATCGATTTCATGATCGATGCCGGCTCGCACGGCATCTGCATCCTCGCCAACTTCTCCGAGCAGTTCGTGCTCACCGATGCCGAGCGCGAGACCGTGATGCATACGGTGCTCGAGCACGTCGCGGGCCGCATCCCCGTCATCGTCACCACCACGCATTTCTCCTCGGCGGTGTGCGCCGCGCGCAGCCGCGAGGCGGAGACCGCCGGTGCCGCGATGGTGATGATCATGCCGCCCTATCATGGCGCGACCTTCCGCGTCGGCGAGCCGGCGATCTATGAGTTCTATCGGGTGGTCTCGGATGCGATCGGCATCCCGATCATGATCCAGGACGCGCCGGTCGCGGGCACGCCGCTCTCGGTCGATTTCCTGGCGCGGATGGCGAAGGAGCTCGCCAATGTCAGATACTTCAAGATCGAGGTGCCGATGGCTGCCAACAAGCTGCGCGGCCTGATCGAGAAGGGCGGCAGCGTGATCGAGGGGCCGTGGGACGGCGAGGAGGCGATCACGCTGATGGCCGATCTCGATGCCGGCGCGACCGGCGCGATGACCGGCGGCGGCTATCCCGACGGCATCCGCCAGATCATGGATCCGTTCCTCGCCGGCCGCCGCGACGAGGCGGTGCAGGCCTATGCGCGCTGGCTGCCGCTGATCAATTACGAGAACCGGCAATGCGGGTTGCAGGCTTGCAAGGTGCTGATGCGCGAGGGCGGCGTCATCAAGTCGGACGCGGTCCGGCACCCGCTGCAACCGCTGCATCCGGCCACCCGCGCCGGACTGATTGAGATCGCGCGCACGCTCGATCCGGTCGTGCTGCGCTGGGGGCGCTGAGCCGCACCGGCTGTTGCGTCCGGGTCGTCGCTCCGGCTGCATTCACATAACCGTCAACAACGGTATCTACCGTTCCGATCCGGTACGGGGGAGCGGGGAATTCTCCCTCGCGGGTGGTTACGTCTGACCGGTCAGGCAGCGGATGATCGAAACCTTCCGGGTTGGCCGTTATGCGATGCGCTACGGCCATTTCGTGCCGCGGCTTTACAACTATTGCCGGTCGCTCGGCTTTGAGCGGCAGCGTATGCTGCCGTCACGCGCCTTCTGCTCCGACGAGAGCCAGGGCTATCCGGTCATGCTGCTGGCCCAGCATTTCGGGACGTTTCCGTTCGACCACGGGCGGGTCGGCGGCAAGGTCGCGATCAACCGCCACGGGCCCTATGCCCATCACGGCGAGGACCTGGTGCTGATCCAGGCCAGCCATGTCGGCTACAATCCCGATGACGGCCGCTTCGGCGTCTATCAGCGCCATCGCACCGAAGGCTGCCGGTTCGGAGATTGCTGCGGCAAGCTCTGCGGCGTGCTGCGCTGGTACGAGGACGAATACGCGCATGCCTGCCGGCAGGTGCAGTGCGGCCGGCTCGATGGCGAGCCGGTGTTCCAGATCGACAATCAATATCTCGACGACAGCCGCAGCGAAGGCGTCTTTCTGCGGCTCGACCGCATGGTCGAGACGCCGCCGCAACCGTTGACCGTGCTGAGCACGTCCAAGGTCTTTCGCGCAGGCCATTCGATCCGCGAACGGTTGGGCGAAGCCTGCTTTGGCGAGACGCCGGCGCCGATCGGGACGGCGCTGTCACCCGAACTGTTTCACTTCCGCCGTGCGCTGGCCGAAGGTCCCGAGGGCCATGACCTTCTCGAGGCGGCGCTCGCGCCGGTCATGCCGGCCCTGGTGACGTCGCCGCATCCTGCGCTGGATGCCGCCCGCTTCGTCACCCAGGCCGAGTTCGACCGCACCTATCGGAGCATCCTGCGCGAGCCGGCGTTTGCCACCAAGAACGTCCTGTTTGTCTCCGGCCTGAACATCGACGTCTCGCCGCGCGAGGGATTCCCGTTCCCGTTCACCAAATTCGTGCCCTGGGCGGCCTATGCCCGGCTGTGCGACGGCCGCTCGTTCCTGCTCGAGCAGGAGCAGCTGGTCGAGACGCTCCGCCGGATGCCCGGCGAAAATCCGGATTGCCTGTCGTTCGACGGCACGATCGAGCAGATGACCACCGCGCCGGAAATCCGCATTCCGATCGGCTGATGGATATGACGACGCTTCCCGCCCTGCGTACCCCCGCTCCCCTCAGGCCACGCCTCGAGCGTCTTGAATTCGCAGACCGTGAGCGGGGTCTGACCCGACGTCACTTCATGCTCGGCTGTCTCGGTCTGGCGGCAAGCCAAATGGTTCGCCTGATCGACAGGCTGCAGCAACTGCCGCTGCTGCGCATTCGCTTCCCCTGACGGCATCGCGGCGAGCGCATCTTATTGAATCGCTTTGGCCGTGCGCTCGGTTCACCTCTCCCCATTTGGGGAGAGGTCGATTTGCGAAGCAAATCGGGTGAGGGGCCGCAGCTCCCACGAGGGACCGTAGACCCTCACCCGGCGCTACGCGCCGACCTCTCCCAAGGGAGAGGTGAACCTCCGCCGTCGATCCAGGTTCAACTTAATCCCGTCATGCGCTACAGCCAGCGCGAGACCGAGAAGATCAGCAGCCCGACGAGCCCTCCGACGACGGTGCCGTTGATCCGGATGAATTGCAGATCGCGCCCGACCTGCATTTCGATCCGCATGATCAGCGTTTCGGTGTCCCAGTTTTCGACCACCTTGCGGATGAAGGCCGCGATCTCCTGGCGCCGCGATGCGACGGCGCGCAGCGCGGCGACGCGAAGCCAGCGGTTGATACGGTCGCGCATCTCGGCATCGTCCCGGACCCGGGCGGCAACCGACGTGAGGGCGGTTTCGATCGCGTCCGCAATCGCGGCCGAGGTCGCTGCGGAATTCAGCCGCATCTCGATGGCGTGCCACATCGCGTCGATCTGTCCGATCACGGCGGGATTGTCGAGCATCTGCTGCTTCAGCTCCTCGCCCCTGGCGAGGTATTCGGGATCGGTGGCGAGCCGGTCGATCAGGCGCTCGATCTCGGCCTTGAGCTCGACGCGCCAGGGATGGTTCGGCTCGCGCATCTCGTCGAGCGTCTGGCTGACGCCGGAGATGACGCGGTCGGCCACCATGCCGTCGACCCATTTCGGAACGAACCGGTACGAGCGCTGCGAGACCTTCTTGCGGATCGTCTCCTTGTTGTTGGCGAGCGCCACGCTCGCCGATGTGATCAATCGCTCCACCAGCGCCTGGGCGTTGCCATGCGCCCATAATAGCGCCAGCACCCGCGAAGCGAGCGGGGCCGCCGGAACCGCCGCGATGCCCTGCCGAGTGCGGCGGGTCAGAAAGGCGTTGATCTCGGCGCTCGGCGTCGCCTGCAGGGCCTGATGGACCGCCGAGACCGTGCGTTGGGCCGCGCTGCGGGCATGCGTCGGCCGCTCGATCCATTGCGCCGTCCAGCCGGCGATGTCGACGTCTCGGATGCGATCGCCGACCACGCGGGGCGACAGGAAATTGTTGGCGATGAAGCGGCCGAGCGCGACCGCGATGCGTTGCTTGCTCTGCGGAACGATCGCGGTGTGCGGGATCGGGATGCCGAGCGGATGACGGAACAGCGCGACGACGGCGAACCAGTCGGCGCAGGCGCCGATCATGCCGGCTTCGGCGAAAGCGCGCGGATAGGCCAGCCACGGCCAGTGCGGCTGCGCCATCGAGGTCGCCAGAAATACCAGCAGCATGAACACGAGCAAACCCGTGGCCAGCGTGCGCATGCGGCGAAGGTCGCGCAGCCTGGTGTCCTCAGGCGGAAGCACGGCGCCGATGTCCAATTGCTGCCAAACGCCTCATACCGTCGCGACGCCGCGCCGCGGCCCGAGCCCGGCTGCGATCGCCGCATAGTGTTGTCGAACGCCCGCGCTGCCGTGCAGCCGCTCCAGCCGGCGCACGGTGAAGTGACCTTTCGCGATCTTCTGGAAATGGTCCATGAAGATGACGTTGACGGTTGCGCCGAACGCTGCGCCGATGATCGGCACCGCGCCGGCCGCCGCCTTGTCCGAGACCACCAGCCCGAACCGGGAGACGATTTCGCTGACCAGGTTGGAGATCACCGGGGCGGAGGCATCCACCGCGCCGCGCTCCAGGATGTAGGCGGCGGCGTCGCTGGTGTATTTGCTGATCAGCGCGCGGGCGGCGTAGTAGCCGATGTCGAGATTCTCGTCGGTTCGCTTGGTGCCGTAGGCGAACACTTCGAGGCAGGCGAGCCTGGCCTCGATCCGGGAGAGGTCCTCGCCCTGGTGCCGCGCGATCTCGGCGATCGCGCGCAGCATCAACGTCGTGGTCAGAGGCAGCTCGACCGCGAGCGCACCGAAGCCGAGCAGGCCGCTCACGCCACCGGTCACGCCGGCGAGAAACGATGAAAAGGTGACCGCGGGTGCGGGCGGCGGCTTCTCGTCGAGCGTATCGACGGCGACTTCCAGCCCCTTCATCACCGCCGTGCGCACCAGTCCGCTGAGCTGGCGGTTGGCGGCTTTCGGCAGCAGGCCCAGGACCCGGTTGACGGGGATGCCGGCATAGTCGGCGATCCTTGCCGCGAGGTTGGAGCTCTCCAGCGTCCTGACTGCGGCTTGTAGTGCGGCGTGATCGCCGGGAGGAAGCAGGACGAGCTGGGTGACATCCTGGCTCATTGATAGCGCAGAATTGGCCGGATGCCGTTGAGGCTCGCCAGGATCGCCGAGCCGTTGCTGATGATGGCGGTCACCTCGGGCGTGATCAGGCCGCCCGGCAGGGCCAGTCCGAGCGCCAGCGTGTTGAGCGCGGCGACGATCGCGTAGTTCTGCTTGATGAGGCTGACCGCGCCTTGCGAGATCTCGACCGCCTTGACGAGCTTCCACAGCGAATCTTCCATCAGGATGACGTCGGCGGATTCGTGCGTGACTTCGGCGCCGTGCTTCATGGCGATTCCGACATCGGCGAAGCTGAGCGCCGGCGAATCGTTGATGCCGTCGCCGACCATGGCGACCCGGCGGCCCTGGCGCTGCAGCTCCTGGATGACGCCGGCCTTGTCGGCCGGCAGCATGTCCGCGAAGTGCTCGGTGAGCCCCAGCCGGTTGCAGACGGCCCGCGCCACGACGGCATTGTCGCCGGTCAGCATGATGCTGTTCTTGACGCCCAGCTCATGCAGCCGCTGGATCACCGGACGGCTCTCCTCGCGGATCTCGTCAGAGTAAGGCACGAGGCCCGCGAGCTTGCCGTCCACGGCGATGTAGAGGCTCGAATAGCCGCGCTCGTCGAGCGCCGCGCGATCATGCACCGCGGCGTCGACGATGATCTCGCTCTGGCGCATGAAGCGCTGATTGCCGACATGGACATAGTAGCCGTTGACCTGGCCCTCGACGCCGAGGCCGAGACGGTAGGTGGTCTCGTTGCACGGCGGGATGTTGACGGCGAGCTGGCGGGCGCGGCTGCGCAACGCCTCGGCGACCGGATGTTGCAGCTTGGTCTCGGCCGCCGCGGCGAGCCCGAGCAGGTGGTTCGGCGTGATGTACTTCTGATAGGAGATCACATCGATGACCGCCGGCGTGCCGTGGGTCAGTGTGCCGGTCTTGTCGAACACCATGGTGTCGATCCCGGCGAGCTTCTCCATGTGGCCGCCGCTCTTGATGATCATGCCGGTGCGGGCGGCCAGCGTCATCGAGGACAGCACGGATGTAGGGGCGGCGACGCGAATGCCGGTGCCGTAGTCGACGATGACGAGCGAGAGGAAGCGATTGAAGTCGCCGGAGACCATGGCGGTGCCGGTGGCGAGCGCCAGGGTCGGGGTGACGAGCCGGTCGGCGAAGCGTTCGGCATGGTTCTGCATGCGGGTGTCGCCGATCGGCGCGGATTCGATCAACCGCACGATCTGGCCGGCGGTGGTCGCCGTCCCGACGCGCAAGGCACGCAACGTGATCTGGCCCTCGCGGATGACGGTAGCGGCGAAGGCCGCTTCGCCCTTGCCGCGATGCACCGGCAGGCCCTCGCCGGTGATCGTCTTCTGGTCGATGGTGGCGGAGCCGTCGATGATCTCGCCGTCGACCGGGATCATCTCGCCGGGATACACCACGACGATGTCGCCGTTCTTGAGCTCGGCGGCGGGAATCGACACCACCTCGCCGTCGCGCAGCAGCCAGGCCGTCTTCGACTGGAATTCGAGCAGCTCGTTGATCGCCCGTCGCGAGCCCGCAGCGGTCAGGTCGCGGATCCAGTCGCCGAGCTTGATCAGCCAGGTGACGATGCAGCCGGCCAGCGGGTTGCCCTGGAGCACCGACGCGCTGATCGCGAGCGTATCGAGCACGTCGATGTTCAGCCGGCTCTCGTTCGCCCAGACCTTCCAGGCGCGCTTGGCGATCGGGATCGCATTCCAGAGCATCAGCGGCATGTTGATCGCCGTGATCACCGGATTGGCGCTCAAAGCCATGAACAGGGACAGCGTCGGCAACGCCAGGGGCGAACGCTTCGAGACCTCCGGGACGCTGGCGCGTTGCGCGCCCGCATCCTGCGCGGCGCCGGCGCCCAGCGCCTTGAGGTCGGCCAGGCTCATGCGCTTGAAGCTGTTCAGCAGCAACAGCAGTCTTTGCTCGTGAGCCGGATCGTATTCCAGCACGAGGCTCGCGCAGTCGTAGTTGATCCGCGCGGTCCTGATGCCGTCCTGCGCCCGCAGCCAGCCGAGGCAGATCTCGCCCAGCTTGCGATTTTGGCCGAGCGCGGGAATGCTCAGACGGATGCGCCCTGGCATGGAGTGGCAGAAGCGGAAGTCCATGGATTACGCTCTCGCCCCTGGCGGATCAGGCCGTCGCGCCTGCCGGCTCCGCCTGCTCGGCGTCACGCATGTTGGCCTGGATCATGTGGTTGAGGGCAAACACTGCCAGCGTGACCCAAACCGGCGTCGCCGCGGTGGCGCCGACCTCGAAGATGGTGAAGCCGGCGATGCCGGCTGCCAGCACGATCTTCAGATCGATCACGTTCCCGGTGGAGACCTTGATCCCGTTGTCGAAGTCCTTGAAGAAGTCGACAATGACCCTGGCCGTGTGCGAATGCTCGGCGAGATACTCGGCTTCCTGTTCGATCTTGTTCGCCAGCGCGTCAATTTCATTGGTCGGCGGCTTGTAGTGACCGCCGGTGTGATGCTGCAGCCGGCCGTGAAACTCGTCATGCCGGTCGGTGTCGTAGTGCAGCACGATGCTGCCGGTCGCCGGGTTGACCAGGACTTCCTCGATGCCGGGAATGACGCTGAAGGTCTGCTTGATCTGTTCAAGAAGCTCGGGGTTCTCCTTGGCCGACGGCACCTTCATGCGAATCCGGCCCGGAACCTGATGCGCAATCTGCAGCTTCATCTTGGTCATCGCATTCCTCTCACAGCGTTCCAACGCCGGCGCGGGGACGCGAATGATGCCGTCGTCAAATTGCCTGCAGCGCCGGCGTCGCAAGGTTGATCACCGGCGCGCTTCGCCGTCTTGTGTCTGCCCGTCCGGCCCGTTCAGGCCGCAGGCGACGCCCGGCCGTCTGCCGCCGTCTTGCTTTCCGGCGCCTTGCTCTCGGCCTTCACTTCGGCAACGATGTCGTTGACCTGCTCATGGGCCTCGGCAAACATCTCGCGCGACTTCTGGGCGAACTTGTAGGTGCCGCGAACGGTGGACTTGAACAGCGGATTGAGTGCGCCCGCCAGCTTCGGCAGGTACTTCGGCGCCGCGACTGCGGCAACGCCGAGTGCAAGTCCCGGCAGCAAGGCAGCTTCGAACACCGCAGCACCGACAGCCACCACCGCGACGACCGCAACCGTCTTGTTGATGCCGCCACCCTCCTCGGACTCCTGCTCGGGGGCCTCGTTGTGGAAGGCGGTATCGTGACTGCTACCATTGTGGTTCGGGTTCATCGGAAATCCCTTGTGACCGCTCAACTAACTGCAGTTTCACCAATAACGGCGGATTGAAATGGATTCATGACAGTTTGATTACAGTCGTCCGACCGGCTGCGGCGGCACGGTGTCGCAGCGCAGCAAGACGCGCAATTGCGGGTCGAGAGAGCATCCAAAGCGGCCGCCCAAGCCGCGTGTTTCTGTGTCTTTGTTTATCTATGCTGCTGTTTTGAAACAATAAATGGCTGGTGCTTTCGGCGCGCTCTACCGGTCCCACGTCACCGGCAGATCCAGCAGGCCGCGGAACGCCCAGCCGCCGATCCGCGGCGGCCGGTCCTCGATCAGGCGCAGGTTCGTCAGCCTGGTGAAGATCGCGGGCAGCGCGACGTCGGCGACCATGGCGCGCGAGGCCCAGGCGCCGGCGCAGAAATGCGGGCCGGCGCCGAACGCGATGCTCTTGCTGGCGTCGCGGCGGATGTCGAAGCGGTCGGGCTCGCTGAAATGCTTCTCGTCGCGGTTCGCCGAGCCGAACATCAGGAATACGCGTTCGTTGGTTTCGAATGCGACATCCCGGATCGTCCAGGGTTTGGCGATCCGCCGCGGCGACATCCCGATCGGCGAGATCCAGCGCGCATATTCCTCGAACACCTGCAGCCACGGGATCGCGCCATCAGTCGCCAGCGCCAGCTGATCGGGATGGGTCAGCAGCGCCCACACGGTGCCTGCGATCGCATCACGCGGCTCGTTCTGGCCGCCCGAGATCGCAAGCTTGATGTTGGCGCGCACGCTCGCCATCGGCATGTCGGTCTGCAGCAGCACGCCGAGCAGGCTGAGGTCGGGGGCCTTGCGCAGCCTTGGAGCCATCTCGTCGATCGCGGCGTCGATGCCCGAGGTCGCGGCATGGCAGCGCGCCTCGATCGCGGGATCGCCGACGTAGTTCGCGATGCCGTCGATCATGCCCTGCGACCACGCGTTCATGTCCTGGAAGCGCATGTTGGTGAGGCCGGTGATCGATTTCAGGCACTCAGCCGAGAACGGCAGCGCGAAGGCCTGCACGAAATCGACGACGCCGTCCGGCTTCAGTTCGTCGAGGATGCGCGTCGCGTGTCCGGCGAACTGCGCGGTCCAGTGCGATTTGACGGTCTTCGGTGAGATCGTCGGGAAGATCGCCTTGCGCTCGTTCATGTGCGCGTCGCCGTCCTTGCGCATCATGTTATGGCCCATCAGCCTGTTCATCAGCCCCTCGGGCTGGTGCGACGAGAACACGTCGATCTGCTTCTCGCAGATGAAGATGTCGTCGCGGTTGCACAGCAGCGTGCTGCCGAGCTGCGGCACGAACGCGATCGGCGCTTGTTTGCGCATGCGCGCCAAGGTCGGATAGGGGTCCTGCCAGAAGGCGGGGACGTCGATGTCGAAATGGGGAGCGGTGCTCACGGTGTATGGCCTCAGGTTCTCAACGAGCATAATCCGCCATGCCCATCCGGTCTGTCCCCATGATTTGGGACACACACCGTCATCGCCCGACTTGATCGGGCGATCCAGTATTCCAGAGGCAGTCATTGTCGATTGAGAGGCCGCGGCGTACTGGATTCCCCGCTTTCGCGGGGAATGACAGCAGAGAATAATGGCGGCATGGTCGCGCAAGACGACGCAACCGGCGCAGCGGCAACTTTAGCGCGGGGCGTCAGTTCAGCTGGCGTACTGAGGCCGTCAGCCGCAGCGCGATCGCGAACAGCTCGTTTTGCGAGGAGATGCCGAGCTTGTCATAGGCGCGCTTGCGATAGGTGAGGGCGGAGTGCAGCCCGATGCCGAGGCTGGCTGCGATCGCCTCCGAGCTGAGGCCCGAGAGGATGCGAAGGCAGACCTCCTGCTCGCGCCCGGTCAGCCGGGCGAGCGGCTCTGTGGTCGCAAACAGGGTCTTCAACCGCTCAATGGGATCGACATCCGCTGCCGCGTCGCGCTGGAAGTGCCGTGCCACGGCAGCGGTCAACGCGGGCGCCACTGCGGCGAGGCGCGCGATCTGCGCGCGGCTGAAGCGCCCTTGCGCGGTGATCTGGTAGAAATTGACGTAGAAGCAGGTGTCGCCGGTCCAGATCGCGGAAGCGAACTTGTCGACGATGTCGGAATCGTCGAAGAAGATCTTGCGATAACCGTCGCTGTACATGCGGCGGGCGAAGGTCGGCAGCATGATCGGCGTGGCCTGTGCCTGCCCCTCGAACACCGCGTCACGATTCGGATCGGCCTGGTGGAAATGCTCGGAATAGGCGATCCCGAGGTCGCGCCCGGTCGGGATGTTGCCGACGTCGAGCAGGCACGCGGCGGACCGCGGGCCCGTGAACGAGAACACCATGCAGTGACCGACCCCGGCGACCCGGCGTAGCGTGTCGATCAGGGCCTCCGCAAAGCTGTCGCGGCCAATCGCCAGCAGCGCCGGCGTGATGTCGCTGACGACCGACGTGTTGAAGGCGTGATCGGCCTTCATGGTGGTCCTCCCTGTGTTTCGGGAAGACTAGCAGCGGGATTGCGGGGGTGGAAGCGGTCCCCCCCGTCATTCCGGAGCTCGCGAAGCGAGAGCCCGGAATCCATTTCGCCGCAGGCCTTGTGGCCCGATGGATTCCGGGCTCGACGCTGCGCGTCGCCCCGGAATGACGAGAGGATGTAGGTCGCGGTTTACCTGAAGAAGCCGTTAGGCCCCCGGCACCTGGTCGAGGAAGCCGGTGATGCTCCTGATCCGGCCGTCCTTCAGCAGGGCGAAGTCGGTGCCCTTGATCGGGCTGTCGACGCCGTCGGGCCCGAGGCCCCAGGAGAAGCGGACGTGGTCGCCGAAGCCGTTCGGCTCGCCGATCAGCTTGAAGGTGAAGTCCGGAAACTTCTGCTGCACGCCGGCGATCAGCGCATCGACGCCCTCATGGCCGTCGCCGCTCATCAGCGGATCGACATAGCGCGCATCACTGGTCCAGTTTGTGCTCAGCATCTCGCGGCGCCGGCTCGGCGTCCGCTCGTTCCAGAGCGCGATGTAGTTGCGGGCGACGGTGGCATGGTCGGTCATGGTGCTCTCCTTCTCAAGTGCCGTCCTTAAGCGGCTGTCCGGACTATCGAAGGTTTGCAGGCGTCGATCGATTACCTCTGACGTCATCGCGCGCGTGACGGCGGCGCGGCCTATGGCCTGATATAGGCCTCGGGATCGCCGCGCGCGTGCGCCTCCATCGCATCGAGGAAGCAGCGCACCTTGGCCGGGACGAATTGCCGCGCCGGCAGCAGCGCGTGCACGTTGAGCGGCTCGCAGGCGTGGTCCGGCAACAGCCGCCGCAACTGGCCGGCCGCGACTGCGGCGCGGGTGTAGCTCGCGGTCACCCGCAGCACGCCATGGCCGGCGAGCGCGGCTTGCAGGCGGACATGAGCATTCGAAGAGGTGAGACGCGCGCGATCGACCGCGAGATGCTCGACGGCGCCGCCGGGTGCGGTGATCGCCCATCGCGGATCGCTGGGACCCGTCAGAAGTGGCAGCTGTCTCAGCTCGTCCAGTGTGCGCGGCTCGCCGAACTTCTCCAGCAGCGCCGGCGCCGCGAACAGGCCGCGCTCGAGGGTGAAGACGCGCCGGATCACGATGCCGGCCGACGGCAGCGGCGCCTCCAGCATCGCGAACACGATGTCGTAGTTCTCCGCGATCGGGTTGACGATATCGTGCTCGACATCGATCGCGGATCGCGAGCTCCGGATAGCGGCCCATCACCGCGCAGGCGACCGGCCCCGCGTGATGCGCGCCGAATTCGTACGGCGCCTTGATGCGCAGCGTGCCGGCGACCGCGCTCGACATCGCCAGCGCCTCGCTGTGGGTGTCGTGCAGCGCCGCGAACAGCGGACGCACCTTGCGATAGATCGTCTCGCCGGAATCGGTCAGCCGCAAATGCCGCGTGGTCCGCTCGATCAGCCGCAGCCCGAGATTGGCCTCGAGCCGTTGCACCGCAGCACTAAGGCTCGACTTGGGGTGACCGAGCACGCGCGCAGCCGCACTGAAGCCGCCATGCTCGACAACTTCGCAAAACAGCTCCCAGTCACGCCACTCCATGGCCGATTGTCCATCCACCGGTACAGTGTGTCCAGCCAAATCGGATTATCCCGGCGGCCGCAATCCCCTAACCTCGTTGCAAGCAATATTGCATCGGGAGGGTGAATTGGCTGACGACGACGGGATTTTCCTGCGCAACGCCTGGTACGTGGCGGCGCTGAACCACGAGCTGATCGACGGCAAGAAGCTGGCGCGCACCATCCTGGAGCGGCCGATCGTGATCTATCGCGGCGCCAGCGGAAAGGTCGTCGCGCTCGACGACCGTTGCTGCCATCGCGCGGCGCCGCTCTCGATGGGACGGGTCGAGGGCGACGACATCAGGTGCATGTATCACGGCATGAAGTTCGCGGCCGACGGCAAGTGCATCCAGATCCCCGGCCAGGACGCGATCCCCGCCAAGCTCGGCGTGCGCAGCTATCCCGTGGTCGAGCGCTACAACATGATCTTCATCTGGACCGGCGATCCGGAGAAGGCCGATCCGAAGCTGATCCTCGACTATCCGCCGCTCGAAGATCCCAAATGGCGCGGCCTGCCGGGCTATATGCACTACAAGGCCAACTGGCTCCTGATCGTCGACAACCTCAGCGACTTCGCGCATCTCGCTTTCGTGCACACCAACACGCTCGGCGGTTCCGAGGAATATGCCTACAAGACCAAGCCGGTCGCGATCGAGAAGCTGGAGGACGGTTTCCGCGTCGAGCGCTGGCACATGGGCGCCGATGCGCCGCCCTACCACAAGAAGGTGATCCCGAACAAAGCCGACATGGTCGATCGCCGCAATGTCGGCCGCATGATCGTGCCGGGTATCTTCACGCTCGACACGATGTTCGCGCCGGCCGGGCAGGGCGCGGAGAAGGGCGTTCAGGTGCCGGGCACCCGGCAATACCGCAACGCGCAGTTCATGACCCCGGAGACGCGCTCCTCAACGCACTTCTTCTGGAACTATCTGCACGATTTCGACACCGACAACGCGAACATCGCGCTGTCGCTGCGGCATTCGCTCGAGGAGGCCTTCAACGAGGACAAGGACTTCATCGAGGCGCAGCAGAAGGTGCTCGATGCCGATCCGGATTATCAGTTGCTGGCGATCGGCGCCGACGCGCCGTTGACCTATTTCCGCTGGCTGTTCGCGCGCCGGCTCGATACGGAGAAGGCAACGGCACGGGCCGCATGATCGCGGCGGCGCCGGCTGTCCGCGCCCCGCCAAAGTCGCGCCGGGATCGCGAGATCGTGACTTCCCGGCATGGCTTCCGTTCCGGCTGGTTGACGTAAGGTGTTCGACCTTAATTCGTCGGTTCTTGATCGGGGTCAAGGTTTAGACCTGCGCCGGCCTGACCATCTTGGTCGGCGATCAATCGGTGAATGAGCTTGCGCGAAAAAGCAGACCCCTCTGAACGGAGTGGCAGCACCAACTGGGTGCAGCACGCTTGGCTATGGCCGTTTGAGGCCATGCGATTGGCGCTGGACATCTCCTCACAATGGTACCCGGATCGCCCGGCCGAGCCCACAGATGCGTCAGACGAACAGGAACTGCCCTGGACGACGGCCAATTCCGTCGCGCTGCAATTGCCGACGATGCGCCTGCTCGACTTCTCGAGCGCGGTCGAGGGCCCGCCGCTGCTGGTCTGCGCGCCCTACGCGCTGCACCGCGCGAAGATCGCGGATCTTGCACACGGCCACAGCCTGATGGCGGCGTTGCAGGAGGCCGGTACTGCACGTCTCTATCTCACCGATTGGCGCTCGGCGACGCCGGAGATGCGGTATTTCTCGATTGACACCTTTCTGTCCGATCTCAACGTCGCCGTTGACACCATCGGACCACCCGTCGACCTCGCAGGTCTCTGTCAGGGAGGATGGCTGTCACTGCTCTATGCGGCGCGCTTTCCCGACAAGGTGCGGCGGCTGGTGCTTGCGGGCAGCCCGGTTGACGTGTCGGTGCCGTCGGAGCTTTCCAGGATGGTCGCCTCGCTCCCGCAGCAATCCTTCGAGGCAATGGTGCGGCAGGGTGAAGGGATCGTCAGCGGCGAGCACATGCTTCAGGTCTGGAGCCTCCCGTTCAACCTGCTTGACGTGGAGGCTGCGCTGCAGCGGCGGCTCGACGGCAAGTCGGAGGATGCGCGGGTCCTGCTCGATCGCTTTACGCGCTGGAACGACGAGACGCTTGATCTGCCCGGCACCTACTACCTCGAAGTGACCGACTGGATCTTTCGCCAGAACCGGATCGCGGCCGGAGACTTCGTTGCGCTCGGTCGCAAGATCGATCTTGCCGCAGTGACCTTGCCCGTCTTCCTGCTCGCTGCGGAGAAGGACATCGTTGTTCCGCCTGATCAGGCATTCGCGACAATGCGGCTCCTGGGCACGCCGCCCGCATGGTTGCAATGCGACACCGAGCCGTGCGGCCATCTCGGCCTGTTCGTCGGCTGCATGGCCCTGACCGGCCCGTGGCGCCGGATTGCACGCTGGCTTCAGTCCGATCTCGACGAGGCCACAGGCGGGCGAGCGCGGATCAGCGCGTGAGGCGCCAAATGAAAATGCCCCGAACTGCGGTTTCGCAATCCGGGGCATCGAACGTCCATCGCGATGTCGCGCTTACTTGTCGCGCTTACTTGGCCGCGACGACCATGATCTCGACATTGTACTGGGGCGCCGCAAGCTTGGCCTCGACGGTGGCACGGGCCGGGGTGTTGCCCGCGGAGACCCAGCCATCCCACACCGCGTTCATCTCCGGGAAGGTCTTCATGTCGGTGATGTAGATGGTCGCGCTGAGGAGCTTCGACTTGTCGGTGCCGGCCTTGGCGAGATGGCCGTCGATGATCGACAGGATGTCCTTGGTCTGGTCGGTGACGCTGCCGCCCGCCGCCTTGCCGGCGACGACGCCGGCCAGATAGACGGTGTTGCCGTGTACGACAGCCTGGCTCATGCGCGGGCCGGTTTCGAAACGCTGAATGCTCATTTGGGTCTCCACTTGAATGGCGGAAACTCTCTAGCCTGCCGGCGCGTCCGCCGCCACTGCGCAATTTGCAGCACGGCTCACGGAAATCGCCTGAATTGCACCGAGATCACCTCGGCGCAATCGCGTTGTCACGAATGCGGCTGGAACGCCCAGCGCGCGAACAGGGCGATCCGCTCGGCCGGCCACGCGCCATCGCACGGCATCGTGCCGGCCTCGAGGCGAGCCAGAATCTGCCGACTGTGCTTGCTGACGTCTTCCTCCTTCCAGAGATCGAAAGCGAACAGCATCGAATTGCGGTCCATCGGCCGGAACAGCGGCCGGATGTGCTGTTCGAATTGCACCTCTTCATCGGGACCCGGCAGCACGACGCTGACCTCGTTCGCGCCCTGCGCATCGTCTGCGATGGCGGATGGTCGCGCCGCGGGCGTCGCGTTGCAGACCCACCACCAGCGCGGCACCGGCATGTTCGGCGGCGGTGTCGCGTCGGCGCCGGAATTCTCCACCGCGATCCGCGAGCCCCATTCGATATAGGCGACGAAGGCGGCGCGGAATTCCGGATCGGATGGCAAGCCGGCGTCGTCGGCGCTCTGCACCATGTAGGTGGCCCACAGCGCGCGCTGCTCCGGCCGGATCTCCTTGCCGATATGTTGCGACACCATCCGCCGATAGCCGCCATAGCGTTCGGTATAGAAGCGCGGGCCACCGAACACTTCGCTCAGCCAGGCCGCGACCCGTTCCGGATGGTCCGGCGACATCTCGGCGAACAGCGGGCCGAGCAGCGGATCCTCCGGCACGTAGCGGCTGTAGAAGATGCGCGTCATGTCGAGCAGCGCCGGATAGCCGCCAGCCCATTCGAACAGCGTCGGCTCGCGCAAGGGATCGGGGACGGGATCGTGAAAATCGACATTCCAGTGCATGCCGCTGCAGAACGGTTTGTTCAGCGATGAACCGCAGCGGCACAGGCTGGCATGTTCCTGCGACGCACCTTCGTTTCGTGCGATCGGCGCGCCATCCTCACCGACCAGTTCGACATGGCCGGTGAGCCGATAGGGGCCGTCCTTCGACACTTCGATCTGCGGCGGCCGGTCGACGTCGGACAGGTTGGTGTCCCGCGCGGGACCAATGCCGATGCCGAGTGCGCCCGACGGACACCTGCGCACCGCGTTGATGAGATCATCCAGACGCGCCCCGCTTGGCGCGATGAAAGGCTCCTCGCCGAGATGAAACACGGAATTGAGCCGGTCGGTGCAAAAGCCGGAATGCGCGCAGGTGCCGCGATTGTCGAACACATAGGCTTGTTGTCCCGCATGGACGTCGAGCTTGTCGGGCACCCGCCGCGGATCCCTGCCGTCGGTGAAGCCGCGCGCGACGTGGCTGTCGTCGCAGAACGGCTTTGTCTGCGATTGTCCGCAGCGGCACAGCCGCACCGGCGCCTCGGCTGCAACAGGCACACCGAGATGATCGACGATCGCAATGCCGGGCTCGGCTTCGTAGGGACCGTTGCTTCTGACGACGATGCGCTTGCGCGGCTTCTGCTTGTCGTTCGCACGCTCGACGGAACTGTCTTCTGTCATGCCTTGCAGTATTCCCTGAACTCGCCCAACCCGCGCAAAGCGTGCTTAGATGGATCGATGGCGGCGCTCAACGAACCAGATGGAAAGTGCCGCAGGAGAGTTGCGATGATCCGCAAGACCAAGCGCAAATATGGTTGCCCGGTCGAGTTCTCGATCGACCAGCTCAGCGGCAAATGGAAGACCGTGATCCTGAGCCGCCTCAAGGTCCGCCCGATGCGCTACGGCGAGTTGCGCCACGACATTCCGCAGCTCAGTGACAAGGTCTTGACCGAGCGCCTGCGCGATCTCTGCAACTCGGGGTTCGTCAAGCAGGAGCGCGGCGGCGGCGCCTCGCGCTATTGCCTCACCAGGCGCGGCGAGATGCTGAAGCCGATGCTGCAGGCGCTGTACGATTGGGGCGAGGCGAATGCGGACACGTTCGGGGTGCGCTTCGCCAGCGTGGAGGTGGAGTAGGGCAAGATGAGATCGGGCTGTGGCCGCGGGGCGAGGGACACTTTGCGCAATTTCTGAATATTAGAAGAATGCACCTGAGTTGCCCGACGTGTCAAGTCGCTCGGTCGCTCGGTGCCTGACCGAACGCCAGCGGCTCCTTTGCATGGGGTTGTTTTCGATATTTTAAGCCCGCGTGCCTAACCCACCGCCTTCGCCGCCGCGCGCCCGGCGTTGCGGCCGGAGAACAGGCAGCCGCCGAGGAACGTCCCCTCCAGCGAGCGATAGCCGTGCACGCCACCGCCGCCGAAGCCGGCGGCTTCACCGGCGGCATAGAGCCCGCTTATGATCTGGTGATCGTTGCCGAATACGCGTGAATCGAGATCCGTCTCGAAGCCGCCGAGCGTCTTGCGGGTCAGGATGTTGAGCTTCACTGCGATCAGCGGGCCGTGCTCGGGATCGAGGATGCGGTGCGGCTTGGCGGTCCGGATCAGCCGGTCGCCGATATAGCGCCGCGCATTGTGCAGGTTCATCACCTGCGCATCCTTGACATAGGGGTTGGTGATCTCGCGGTCGCGCGCCTCGATCTGCGCCTTGATAGCGTCGGGCTGCAACAGGTCATTGCCGGCGAGCTTGTTCATGGCAGCGACGAGGTCGGCGAGGTTGTCGCGCACGATGAAGTCGGCGCCATGCTGCTTGAAGGCTTCGACCGGCGCCGGCGCGCCCTTGTTGGTGGCGCGCTTGATCGTCATGCGCCAGCTCTTGCCGGTCAGATCAGGGTTCTGTTCGGAGCCTGACAGCGCGAACTCCTTCTTGATGATGCTCTGGGTCAGGATGAACCACGAATAATCGTAGCCGGTGCCCATGATGTAATGCAGCTGCCCGAGCGTGTCGGAGCCCGGGAACAGCGGCGCCGGCAGCCGCTTGCCTGATGCGTCGAACCACATCGACGACGGCCCGGGCAGAATCCGGATGCCGTGACGCGGCCAGATCGGGTTCCAGTTCTGGATGCCCTCGACATAGTGCCACATGCGGTCGCGGTTGATCAGCCGCCCGCCCGCGGCCTCGGTGATCCCGATCATGCGGCCGTCGACATGTTCGGGCACGCCGGAGATCATGAACTTCGGCGGTTCGCCGAGCCGCCGCGGCCAGTTTTGCCGCACCAGGTCGTGATTGCCGCCGATGCCGCCGGAGGCGACGATGACAGCCTGCGCGCGCAGCGTGAAATCGCCGACCACATTGCGCGAGGAGCTCTTGCCGCGCTCGACCGAACTCGGTTCCAGGATGGCGCCGCTGACGCCGTCGACCGTGCCGTTGCTGACGCTGAGCGCATCGACGCGATGGCGGAACTTGAACACCAGCAGTCCGCTCCTGGCGGCCTCGCGCGCGCGGCGCTCGAACGGCTCGACGATGCCGGGGCCGGTGCCCCAGGTGACGTGAAAGCGCGGCACCGAATTGCCGTGGCCCATGGCGTCGTAGCCGCCGCGCTCGGCCCAGCCGACGACGGGGAAGATGCGATGGCCCATCGCGCGCAGCCAGTCGCGTTTCTCGCCCGCCGCGAATGCGACATAGGCCTCCGCCCATTTGCGCGGCCAGTGATCCTCGTCACGATCAAAACCCGCGGTGCCCATCCAGTCCTGCAGCGCGAGGTCGATCGAATCCTTGATGCCGAGCCGGCGCTGTTCCGGCGAATCGACCAGGAACAATCCGCCGAACGACCAGAAAGCCTGGCCGCCGATGCTCTGTTCCCCTTCCTGATCGAGCACGATGACGCGCTTGCCTGCGTCGGCGATCTCGGTTGCGGCGACCAGGCCGGCAAGTCCGGCGCCGATCACGATCACATCTGCATCGTCAGCCATTTTGGTGTCCCCCGTCCCGCCGCGATTCAAGACCGCGTCACTGTTCGCGGTCAACGCCAAATGGACCTTGCCTGTGGCGGCAAGGCATCAAATGGTTGCGGCAAGTTGTTCCGGTTTGGGACCTTTTCCACGCGCCACTGCAGCGTGCGCGCAACACCCAATTTGATTTTGTTTTGACCGGCTTCGCTCGTCTGGACAAAAATCCAGTCTCGCAACACGCTCACGCCGTCTGCATCACAAGACCAACAGATTCGGTTTGGACTGGGGCTGGCCAATGAAGTTGATGACGGGGTTGCTCGCGGCGGTTCTCCTGCTGGCGGGAATGGGGGCGTCACAAGCAGTGGTCAGGATCGCCGACGATCGCGGCGGCAAGATCGGGGTCTATGTCGACAAGTACCAGGACCTGCGCACGTCGGGTGAGACCGTGATCATCGACGGGCTGTGCGCCTCGGCCTGCACCATCGTGCTCGGCAAGGTTCCTCATGACCGGATCTGTGTGACCTCGCACGCCAGTCTCGGCTTCCATGCCGCCTGGGATTACGGCGACAACGGCCGGCCGGTGCCCAACCCCGAAGCCACCCATATGCTGTACCTGATGTACCCGCCGGCGGTGCGCAAATGGATCAACGATCGCGGCGGCCTGACCCGGCGGATGATCTTCCTGCAAGGCAAGCAGCTGCAGGCGCTGTACAAGCCGTGCTATCTCAACGCCCAGGCTTCGGCGCCCAAACCCGCGCACTGAGCGGCCGATCTCGGCCTAACGTCCTTTCGCGCATGGCCGGTAACCTGGGGCATGATGGGACAGGCAGCGGAAATCGGCTCGCTATCATTTGACGGCCCGCGACCGCCATAGCGCTTGCTGCCTTGGGGAACCCGGCTTATCTGAACCGGATGGTTCAGCCGATCTCCACCCGATCCGAGCACGTGACGGCTCTGCAGGGCCGGGTGGCGTCGATGATCCTGTGGGGCGCTGCCGGCATCGGCGGATTGGCCTTGCTCGCCGCTGCCGCGCTCTGGTTCCACTACGGGACCGCGGTGTTTTTCGAAATGATCACGGCCGGCATCTCCGCCTGCTTCTGACAAGGACGCCCTCACACCATGACCCGGACCACGCGCCCATTGGTGATCTTCGCTGCCTTCGCGGGCAGTCTGGCGGTCGGCCTGTTCCTCATGCTGTGGGCAGTCGGCGGCTTGCGCACCGTCGCAGCGCCGGCCGCGATCGGCGGGCCGTTCCAGCTCACCGATCAGTCCGGCCAGACCGTCACCGACAAGAACCTCCAGGGCAAGCCGACGCTGATCTTCTTCGGCTTCACCCATTGCCCGGACATCTGCCCGACCTCGTTGTTCGAGATTTCCGAGGTCCTGAAGGCGATGGGCAAGGACGCCGACCGCGTGAACGCCTATTTCGTTTCGGTCGATCCGGAACGCGACACCGCTGCGGCGATGAAGGACTATCTGTCGAGCTTCGATCCGCACCTCAAGGGCCTGACCGGCGATCCCACAGCGATCGCCAAGGTGCTGTCGAGCTATCGCGTCTACGCCAAGAAGGTGCCGCTGAAGGATGGCGACTACACGATGGATCACACCGCGCTGATCTATCTGATGGACCGCGACGGCCATTTCGTCGCGCCGTTCAATCTGAAACGGACGCCCGAAGAGGCGGCGGTCGATCTCAAACGGTATCTCTGACCGCCCTTTCCGGTTCGGGATTCGCCCAATCGGCGCTCGCATCACGCGCCGGATGGTCTATAAGCCGTTCAATTCCCTGATTATTGCCGGTTATGCCCAATCCGTCCGCCCAGCCTTTTGCCGTCCGCTCGCGCCAGCTTCGCCTGGCCGCGGGGATGATTGCCGCCGTCGTGCTGGTGATGGCGGAGCCCGCGGTCGCACAGACACCACCGGCACAGCCACCGCAGGCGCCAGCGGCCAAGCCGGCCGCTGCGCCGCCTCCGCCCGCAAGGCCTGCCCCGGCACCAGCGGCGCCCCCGGCGGCAGCTGCCCCGTCGCAGCCGAATCAGCCGCCCAAGGCCGCCGAGGCTGCGCCGCAGGCGGTGCCGGGCTTCTGGGACCCGCGGCGCCGGCCGGATCGGCCGGACCTGTCGCGGCTCACCGTGATCCGCTTCCTGACCGAGACCGATTATCCGCCGTTCAACTTCACCGGTCCGGACGGCAATCCGGCCGGCTTCAACGTCGATCTGGCGCGCGCGCTCTGCGACGAGATCAAGGTCACCTGCACTATCCAGATGCGCCGCTTCGAGACCCTGATCGATGCGCTCGCCACCAACCGGGGCGACGCCATCATCGCCTCGATGGCGGTGACGCCGCAGCTGCGCGCCAAGGTCGATTTCACCGATCCCTATTACCGCGCGCCGGCGCGCTTCGTGTCGCGCCGCGACAATGTGATGCCGGAAATCCGCCCGGAATATCTCGAGGGCAAGAAGGTCGGCGTCATCGGAGGCACTTCGCACGAGGCCTACCTCAAGGCGATGTTCACCGACGCCGAGATCCATTCCTATCCGGATAACGATGCGCTGCGCGCGGCGCTGCGCCGCGGCGAGGTCGACTTCATCTTCGGCGATGCGATCTCGCTGGCGTTCTGGATCAACGGCACCGATTCCGCCGAATGCTGCGCGTTCTCCGGCGGCCCCTTTGTCGAGAGCCGCTATTTCGGCGAGGGCGTCGGCATCGCCGTGCGCAAGGGCAACGACCTGCTGCGGCAGTCGCTGAACTGGGCGCTGTTCCGGATCTGGGAAAAAGGCCGCTTCACCGACCTGTGGCTGCGCTATTTCTCGATCAGCCCGTTCTAGCTCCGTCATTCCGGGGCGAAGCGAAGCATCGAACCCGGAATCTCGAGACTCCCGTCGTTTTGCATTTTGCCGCGAAAGCGTTAGGTTTCGCGGCCTTTTTGGAGAAAGCTCGAAGAAATGTCCGTGATTGATCTTGCCGCCAGCCCGAGCGACCTGCGGGCGCTCGCCGAACAATCCAACGCCTGGCCGTTCGAGCAGGCGAAAGCGATTGTGGCGCGGCTGAAGAAAAATCCGAAGGACGAAGTGCTGTTCGAGACCGGCTACGGCCCCTCGGGCCTGCCGCATATCGGCACCTTCGGCGAGGTCGCGCGCACCACGATGGTGCGCCATGCCTTCCGCGTGCTCACCGAGGACAAGATCAAGACGCGGCTGCTTGCCTTCTCCGACGACATGGACGGCCTGCGCAAGGTGCCGGACAACGTGCCGAACAAGGAGCTGCTGCAACAGCATCTCGGCAAGCCGCTGACCAAGGTGCCCGATCCGTTCGGCACCCACCCGAGCTTCGGCCAGCACAACAATGCGCGTCTGCGCGCCTTCCTCGATCAGTTCGGCTTCGACTACGAGTTCGCGAGCTCGACCGAATACTACACCTCGGGCCGGTTCGATGCCGCGTTGCTGCGGATGCTGGAGCGGATCGAGAAGGTGATGGCGATCATGCTACCCTCGCTGCGTGAGGAGCGCGCCGCGAGCTATTCGCCGTTCCTGCCGATCTGTCCGCGCACCGGTCTCGTGCTCTACGTGCCGGTGACCGCGCACGACGCCAAGGCCGGCACGATCTCCTATGAAGATCCCGACACCAAGGAGAGCGTCACCGTCCCGGTCACCGGCGGCCGCTGCAAGCTGCAATGGAAGCCGGACTGGGCGATGCGCTGGTACGCGCTCGGCGTCGACTATGAAATGGCCGGCAAGGACCTGATCGACTCGGTGAAGCTGTCGGCGAAGATCTGCGCGGCGCTCGGCGGCACGCCGCCGGAAGGCTTCAACTATGAACTGTTCCTCGACGAGAAGGGCCAGAAGATCTCGAAGTCGAAGGGCAATGGCCTGACCATCGACGAGTGGCTGCGCTATGCCTCGCCGGAATCGCTGTCGCTGTTCATGTATCGCGAGCCCAAGGCGGCGAAGCGGCTCTATTTCGACGTCATCCCGCGCAATGTCGACGACTACCAGCAGTTCCTCGATGGCTTCACGCGCCAGGAACCGCGACAGCAGCTGCAGAATCCGGTCTGGCACATCCATTCCGGCAAGCCGCCGCAGGCCGACATGCCGGTCACCTTCCAGCTGCTGCTGACGCTGGTGTCGTCGTCGAATGCGGAAAATGCCGAGACGCTGTGGGGCTTCATCGGCCGCTATCGGCCGGGTGTGACGCCCGAGACCCATCCGAAGCTCGATGCAATGGTCGGCTACGCCATCAACTATTATCGCGACTTCGTGGCGCCGACCAAGCAGTTCCGCGAACCGACCGAGGGTGAACGCGCCGCGTTGCAGGACCTGCGCGATGCGCTCGCCAACATGCAAGCTGATGCGACCGCGGAAGATATCCAGAACGTGGTCTACGAGATCGGCCGCCGCGAGCCGTTCCTCGACATGGTCAAGAAGGGCAAGGACGGCCGTCCGGGCGTGTCGCTCGACTGGTTCAACATGCTCTACCAGGTGCTGCTCGGCCAGGAGAAGGGCCCGCGCTTCGGCTCCTTCGTCGCGGTCTATGGTGTGCAGAACGCGGTCAACATGATCGACGGTGCGCTGGCGCGGTCGTCGTAAACTTCCGTTCCTCCCCGCGAGGGGAGGGACAAAGAGCCGCAAAATGCGGATGGCTGATCCCCGGCAATTTCACCGGAGGTCTGCGGCGGACTGCGCTACACTGGCTCCATAAAATCAGCACGGCCTCCGCAGAGCGGCCGGCACAGATGGGAGCGCGCGCATGCAGTTCAGGGTTTCGCCGACATCGCTGCAGGACAGTACGAGCGCCGAGGAATGGCAGGCGCGGGTCGATCTCGCCGCGGCGCATCGGCTCGCCTACATCCACGGCTTTTCGGAAGGCATCTTCAACCATCTCACCTTCGTAGTGCCCGGCCGCAGCGACCGCTACTACCAGATCCCGTTCGGCATGCACTGGTCGGAGGTGACTGCGTCGTCCTTCATGGAGGTCGGTATCGACGATGCCGAGGTGAAGCGCGGCGAGGGTGAGGTCGAGCGCTCCTGCTATTGCATCCACGCGCCGATCCACAAGGCGCTGCCGCAAGCCAAGGCGGTGTTCCACACCCACATGCCGTATGCGAGCGCGCTGACGCGGCTCGAGGATCCTCGCATCAAGGAGATCGGCCAGACCGAGGTCGGACTGTCGGAGGCGATCGCCTATGACGACCTCTATACCGGCCCTGCGCTCGACCCTGCGGAAGGTGCGCGGCTCGCCAAGGTGATCGGCAACAAGACCATCCTGTTCATGGCCAATCACGGCATCTCGACCGTCGGCGCGACCGTCGCCGATGCCTATGATCGGCTCTACTACATCGAGCGCGCCGCGCAGGTGCAGATCTACGCGATGTGGACCCAGCAGCCGCTCAAGCAATTGCCGCAGCATGTGGTGGAAAAGACCAAGCGCGATTTCCGCGACGATCACCTCTACAGGGGCCCAAGCCCGTCGCAGCGGCATTTCGATGCGCTGAAGCGGATGCTGGACCGCAAGGAGCCGGACTACGCGACGTAGTTCGCGTCAAACTCCGCCGTCGTCCCGGCGAAAGCCGGGACCCAACCACAGGGCTGGGTTGGTTGGGCAGGTTGCGGCCTCAGCGTGCGTAAGCAGTGCTATGCGGTGGTTATGGGTCCCGGCCTGCGCCGGGACGACACCGATTGTGTGGTGACTGCATCGCCTGCTACTGGCTCGCCCACACCACCCGCGCGATCCACGCGACCTCCTCGGCATCGAGCATGCGGTCGGGGTGCTCCGGATTGAGCGAGGCGAGCTCCAGCACCTTGCCGGTGCGGCGCTTCAACTCCTTCACCATCACCTCGCCGCCGGTGGTGCGCACCACGACGCGGTCGCCGCGGCGGATCGCGGTTGCCGGCGACACCACGATGATGTCGCCTTCGCGATAGGCCGGCTTCATCGAGTCGCCGTCGATCTCGAGCGCATAGGCGTGCTCGTCTGACGTTGCCGGCAGCGCCACCTCGTCCCAGCCCTTGCCGGCGGGAAAACCTGAGTCGTCGAAATAGCCGCCGGCGCCGGCCTGCGCGAAGCCGAGCAGCGGCACCGACTGGCCGCCGCGCGGGCCGTCGCCGAGCAGCTGCACGAAGGTCTCCATGCTGGCGTTGCTCGCGGCCAGCGCCTTGGAGAGCGATTCGGTCGATGGCCAGCGCTCGCGGCCGTCGCCGGTCACGCGCTTGGACTTGTTGAACGTGGTGGGATCGAGGCCGGACTGCTTGGCAAGTCCGGACGGTGACAGGCCGGCGCGTTCGGCGAGCCGGTCGAGCGCGGCCCAGACCTGAGCGTGGGTCAGCGGTCGGGCGGCTTTGGACTGTTTGGCCATCGAGGATATCCCGGATGGTAGGAATTATTGCCTGAAACTTCGATTTTCGCAAATCTGCCGCCGGATCTGGCGCGGCACCGCTTGAGTTGCGCCGCTACCGCCGATACGGTCCCTCGCTCGCCAGTTGGCGTCTGGGGCATTTCCCCTCAAATCCGGATAAAACCCCAAGAGACTCAAGGACAAAAGGGAAGGCCGGGCCGTGCCCATGATCTATAAAATCACCCCCGCTTCGGCCTGGCGCGAAGCCGAGCGGCAGGGCGTGTACCGGGGCAGTGCGGACGACAATCGCGACGGCTTCATCCATTTTTCCACGGCCTCGCAGGTCGCCGAGACCGCGCGCAAGCATTACCACGGACAAACCGGCCTGTTCCTGGTCGCGGTCGACGCCGATGCGCTCGGCGATGCCCTGCGTTGGGAGCGGTCGCGCAATGACGAACTGTTTCCACATCTCTATGGCGAACTCGACCTCGGCGCGGTCACCGAAATCCTGAGCCTGCGCGCGCGCTCCGACGGCGGCCACGACGTTCCGGAGCTCAAGCCGTGATCCGTGCCTTCGACGCCTTCTCGCTGCCGCTGCTGCGCTGGTTCGATCCCGAGGATGCCCATCGCATGGCGATCCAGGGCCTGAAACTGCTGCCGCCGGTCCGGCTGCGGCCGGATGATCCCAAGCTCGCGGTGCGCGCCTTCGGGCTGAACTTTCCGAATCCGATCGGCATGGCGGCGGGGTTCGACAAGAGCGCCGAGGTGCCTGACGCGCTGTTGCGGCTCGGCTTCGGCTTTGTCGAGATCGGCTCGGTGACACCGAAACCGCAGGCCGGCAATCCGCGGCCGCGGCTGTTTCGCCTCGAGCGCGACGAAGCCGTCATCAACCGCATGGGCTTCAACAATGACGGCGCGGAAGCCGTGCTGCGGCGGCTCGCCGCGCGCGCCGGCGGTGGCGGCATCGTCGGCGTCAATGTCGGGGCCAACAAGGATTCAGAGGACCGCATTGCCGACTACGTGAAGCTGATCGAGACCTTCGCGCCGGTCGCGAGCTATTTCACCGTCAACGTCTCCTCGCCGAATACGCCGGGCCTGCGCAATCTGCAGCAATCGGCGGCGCTCGACGATTTGCTGGCGCGGGTGATCGATACCCGCGAGCGCGTGCGCAAGAACGCCGGCGATTCACCGGTGCTGCTGAAGATCGCCCCGGATCTGAGCCTCGCCGAGCTCGACGACGTCGTGCACATCGCTCGCTCGCGCGGCGTCGACGGCATGATCGTCGCCAACACCACGCTGGCGCGTCCCTCGACCTTGCGCGAGGAAACCCGTGCCAAGGAGCAGGGCGGCCTGTCGGGCCGTCCGTTGTTTCGCCTCTCGACGCGGATGGTGGCCGAGACCTATGTGCGTGTCGAAGGCGCCTTTCCCTTGATCGGCGTCGGCGGCATCGATTCCGGCGGCGCCGCGCTGACCAAGATCCGCGCTGGCGCCAGCCTGATCCAGCTCTATTCCTCGCTGGTCTACAAGGGCATCGGCCTGGTCGAGGACATCAAGCGCGATCTGTCCTCGACCCTGCTGCGCACGGGGCGCGACTCTTTGTCGGAAATCGTCGGCGCCGACGCCGCGGCCATCACGGCCGAGGACTGGCCGGTGAGGTAGCGAACGTCTTCCGCAGCATCGCCGGATAGCGCAGGCCCTGCAGGCCGCCGCGGGCGACGTAGAAGCCGATCAGAGCGATCCACAGGCCGGTGTTGCCGTATGCGCTGAGCGCCCACCAGGTGGCGAGGAAGATCGCGAGCGAGGCCAGCATCAGATTGCGCATCTCGCGCGCCCAGGTTGCGCCGACATAGATGCCGTCGAAGCCGAACGCGAACACGCCGGGCAGGGGCGCCATGACCACGAACGGCAGGAAGTCGCGCGCATAGCGGCGCACGTCGTCGCTGGTCGTCATCAGCTTGATCAGCGCCGGTCCGAACAGTGCGAACAGCACCGACACCACCAGCGCAAAGCCGATGCCCCACAGCAGCACCAGCCGGGTCGAATCGGCAAAGCCGCGTCCGTCGCGCGCGCCGAAGGCGCGGCCGCACAGCTGCTGGGCGGCGTTGGCGAGGCCGTCGAGAAAGAAGGCGCTGACCAGCAGGAAGTTGTTCAGCACCGAATTCGCCGCCAGCGTGACGTCGCCCTCGCGCGCGCCCTTGGCGGTGAAGAACAGGAACACGACGATCAGCGCCGCGGTACGGACCATGATGTCGCGGTTGACGGCCAGCATGCGCATCAGCTTGGTGCGATCGAACAGCGTGGCCGCGGGAACCGCGAAGCCTGTTTGCGAGATCCGCCACGCCACGACGATGCCGACAACGAAACCAGCGGTCTCGGCGAGCACGGCGGCGATCGCGGCTCCGGCAATGCCGGCGCCATAGGCCTGCACCAGCAGCACGGTCGCAATCATGTTGATCAGGTTGATCACGATCTGCAGCGCCAGCGCCAGATTGGCGCGCGCCTGGCCGACCAGCCAGCCCAGGATGACGTAATTGGCGAGCGCCAGCGGCGCCGACCAGATCCGGATCATGAAATAGGTTTTCGCCGCACGCGTGACGCCTTCGCTGCCGCCCATCAGCTGGAACGTGATTGCGGCGAGCGGCAGCTGCAGCGCGATCAGCGCGGCGCCGATCAGGCCGGCGACGATGAAGCCGCGCACCAGGATCGCGGCGTATTCCTGCGGCTCGCCGGCGCCTTGCGCCTGCGCGGTGAAGGCCAGTGTGCTCATGCGCAGGAAAGCGAACAGCCAGAACAGGCAATCGAAGATCACCGAGGCCATCGCCACCCCGCCGAGCTGCGCAGCATCGTCGAGGCGGCCGATCGCGGTGGTCGAGACGATGCCGATCAGCGGCGTGGTCAAATTGGCGACCATCGCGGGGCCGGCGATGGCGAACACCTGGCGGGTGGAGATCTTCGGGTGGATGGGTGCGTGCATGGCTACGGTTGCAAGGAATGTATGCTTCTAGCGCGTCGTCCGTCGCGCGACCATGCCGGAATTGTGCTCAGAGCAATGCGGCGGCGAGGGGGGTGGGCAGCCGGCAACGCAATTGCGTCGTCAGAACACCACGACCAAGCCGTCGCTCGCGGCCGCATAGGGTAGCTCGTCGATGCGAGCGAGCACGTCGTCGCTCATATGGGTCAGCACCACTCGCCTTGCGTTGATGACCGGCAAATGCGCTTCCAGCGTTTTCAGGCTGAGATGGTTCTTGACCGTTCTGTCGTAGGTGTAGGCTTCGGCGATGAAGAGGTCTGCGTTCTGCGCGGCCGGGATCAGCGCGTCGGTCCACTCGGTGTCGGCGCTATAGCAGACGGTGCGGCCTTCCGCCTCGACGCGATAGGCGAGAAACGGCCCGCCGGATTCGCCATGCACCACAGGGTAGGGCGTCACGGTCACGTCGCCGAAGCTGCGCCGTTCCCTTGGCGCGAGCGTGACGACGGACAGGTCGAAGCGCTGCCTGGTTTTGGAGGAATGCTCGAACATCACCTCCATCACTTCGGGCAATTTCGTCTCGATGCCTTGCGGCCCCGCGATCACCAGCGGCCGGGTGCGGCGGGAGAACTGCGCATCGAGCAGGAAGAACGGCAATCCGGCAAAATGGTCGCCGTGGAAATGCGTGATCAGGATCAGGTCGATCGCGTCGCGGTCGATCTCGAGCCGCTTCAGCGCCGGCAGCGAGGAGGCGCCGCAATCGATCAGGAAATTGACGCGCTCGCTGCTGACGTGGAAGCAGGTGTTGAAGCGGCCGCCGGAGCCGAACGCATCGCCGCAGCCGACAAATCGCAATTGCATCGGCTGCGGGCCTTCCCTTGGATCACCGGCCGCGCGGCGCACCGAACAGCCGCGACAGCAGCCAGATCGGGATCACGATCACGGCGCCGAGCAGGAAGTAGCGCCAGGCCCAGTTGATCGCGTCGAAGCCGAAATCCCAGATGGTCTGGAACAGCCTGCGGACGCTGTAGAGGATGTTCCATGGGTCGAGGCCGATCGCGGCGAGCACGACGCCGACCAGGATCGAGAGCAGGATCAGCCGGAACGCCACCGAGAGCGGCGAGCCGCCGAGAAAGCGGTACAGGCCGTCGCTCTGGCCTCCGGCCGGCAAGTCCCTGACGTCGTTCGGCATCTGTATCTCCTGGCGGAATTGTCCGCGCATTATAGGTCACGGCGGAGCACATGGGAAATCCGTGAGCGGCGATCAATGGCTGCCATGCGGCTTGCGGGTTTAACTTCCTGTCATGGAGATTAACATCCGTTCAAGTGTCTCCAGCCGGTCGGCCTCGCGCGGCGGCTTGTCCCAGCGCAGCCGGCTGATCCGGGGAAAGCGCATCGCGACGCCGGATTTGTGACGCGACGAGCGCTGCAGGCCCTCGAACGCGACCTCCAGCACCAGCCCCTGATCCGGCTCATGCACGACATGCCGCACCGGGCCGAACTTCTCGGTGGTGTTGCGGCGGACGAAGCGGTCGATCTGCAAAAGCTCCTCGTCGGTGAAGCCGAAATAGGCCTTGCCGACCGGCACCAGCTCGTCGCCCGCATCGCCGCGGGTCCAGACCCCGAACGTGTAGTCGGAGTAGTATGACGAGCGTTTGCCGTGGCCCCGCTGGGCATACATCAGCACCGCGTCGATGATGTGCGGATCGCGCTTCCATTTCCACCATGGGCCCTTCGGCCGTCCCGGCAGATAGGGCGCGTCGCGCCGCTTCAGCATGACGCCCTCGACGGCGTCGGCATCGTCGCCGGCGCCGGCGCTTTTCGGATCGGCGCGCGCCGCGGCCAGTTCCTCCCAGCTCGCGAACGGAACCGTCGGCGACAGGTCGATGCGCGGATCGCCGAGCCTGGCGACGAAGGCTTCGAGATGCGCGCGCCGTTCAGTGAATGGGAGCTCGCGCAGATCGTTCTCGTCGTCGCCGAGCAGGTCGTAGGCGCGCAGATGGATCGGGAATTCCTTGATCAGCTTCGGCGAGACGACTTTGCGGTTCAGCCGCTGCTGCAAGACGTTGAAGGTCTGCACGCGGCCGTCGCGCAGCACCAGCAATTCGCCGTCGACCGCGCCGGGCAGATGCAGCGAGGGCACGAGGTCGGGGAAGCTGCCGGTGATGTCCTCGCCGGTGCGCGAATAGAGCCGCGCCTGGATGTGACCGCGCGCGTCGCGGCCGGCGACCGCCTGCACGCGGATGCCGTCCCACTTCCATTCCGCGCTGAACTCGGCGGCGTCGAGATTGGCGAAGTCGCTATCCTCGATCGGATGCGCCAGCATCACCGGGCGGAACGGGGTCGGATCGCGGTTGACCGGCTTGTCGCCGCGGCCTTCGAGCCATGCGAACAAGTCGAGATAGGGCGGTGACAGCCCGGGCCACATCAGCTCGATCTCGTGCGGGTCCTTGTCGCCGAGTGCCGCCGCAGCGGTCTTCGCCAGCCGAGCCGAGATCCCGATCCGCATCGCGCCGGTGACGAGCTTCAGCAGCGCCCAGCGCCCGGTCTCGTCGAGCTCGTCCAGCCAGCGCGCCAGTTGCGCCGGCAGCTCCGCCTTGCCGAGCGTGCGCAGCGTCGTGACGACGTCGGTCAGCGTCGGGGGAGGTGGGTTGTTGTGCGTGCGTGGAGTCTCGGCGACATCTCGCCCGCGGTACCCCTCTCCCTCACCCTCCCCCGCAAGGGGGGAGGGAACCCATCCAACAGTGCGTCCCTCACTCATGTCGGTCACAACGTTGCTGTGAGGTGAGCACGACGGTTGGGCTCCCTCCCCCCTTGCGGGGGAGGGTTGGGGAGAGGGGTAGCCCAGCAAAGACTCGTTGTGAGATGCGCCAGTCGCCTTCGGCCACATCAACGCGACGGTCTCGGAGAGATCGCCGACGTAATCATAGGAATAGCCGAACAGCACCGGATCGGTGCGTTCGGTGATCAGGTCACGGATCAAGCCCGGCTTGGCGTGCTTGAACGACAATGCACCGGTCAGCGCCGCCAGCGCGTAGCCGCGGTCCGGATCTTCGGTTTCGCGGAAATAGCCGACCAGCAGCCTGATCTTGTTGTTGCGGCCGGGCTCGTAGGCGAGCCGGTCGAGCAGTTCGGCAAAGCGGTTCACGATGTCGCCTCGCCGTCGGGCTTGGCCTCGCCTTCGCCGGTGACTGCCGCGGTCTCACCCTCGTCCTCGTCGCCATAGCCGACCAGATCGAGCGGCCGCGCGGCAAGGCCCTTGCTCTTGCACCAATGCACCAGCGCGTCTTCCTGGCCGTGGGTGACCCAGATTTCGCCGGCGCCGGTGGCCGCAATCGTCGCCGTCAGCCCGTCCCAGTCGGCGTGATCCGAGATCACCAGCGGCAGCTCGATGCCGCCTTGTCGCGCGCGTGCGCGCACCCGCATCCAGCCCGAGGCGAAGGCGGTGACCGGATCGGGGAAGCGACGCGTCCACACGTCCGATGTCGCGCTGGGTGGCGCCAGCGTGATGGTGCCGGCAAGCTCGGCCTTCTTCATGCCGCGCGCAGGCCGGAGCTCGCCGAGCGGAATGCCGCGCTCCTGATAATAATACGTGATCTTCTCCATCGCGCCATGCAGATAGATCGGCGCGTCGTAGCCGGCCTCGCGCAGCAGCGCGATCACCCGCTGCGCCTTGCCGAGCGAATAGGCGCCGACCAGATGCGCACGCTCCGGAAACAGTTTGACGGACGCGAGCAGCTTGTTCACCTCGCCGGCGGCATCGCCATGGCGGAACACAGGCAATCCAAACGTCGCCTCAGTGACGAAGACGTCGCAGGGCACGAGCTCGAACGGCGCGCAGGTCGGGTCCCGCGCGTCCTTGTAGTCGCCGGAGGCGACGATGCGCCTGTCCTTGCAGGTGACCGAGATCTGGGCGGAGCCCAGCACGTGGCCGGCGGGATGAAACGACACCGTGACGTCGCCGAGCCTGATCTCCTCGCCATAGGCGACCGCCTGCACGGAGCCGGCGAAATTCTCGCCATAGCGCAGCCGCATCATGTCGAGCGTTTCCTGGGTCGCAAGCACCGCGCCGTGGCCCGTCCGCGCGTGGTCGGAATGGCCATGGGTGATCAGCGCCCGTTCGACCGGCCTGACAGGATCGATGTGGAAGCCGCCGGGCTTGCAGCAAAGCCCGGCCGGGACGGGCATCAGGATGTCTTGCGAGCGCATTGGTCCTATATAGGCGGTCAAACCGCGATGTTTAGCCGTCATGCCCGGGCTTGACCCGCGCCTCCATCTCCGGAAAAAGTCCGTGCCTTGATGGATGGCCCGACCGGGGCTGTCGCAACATCGGTTCCTTGAAGAGAATGGCGCCCCGCCTGTTCCTGTCCTCCGGCGACCTCGTTGCCGACCGCCGCTACGAGTTTGCGCGCGACCTGCAATTGAAGGGCGACCTGCCGGCCGCTGCCGAGCTGCTCGAACAGGCGATCGAGCTGGTGCCGAAATTTCCGTCGGCCTGGTACACGCTGGGCAAGATCCGCCTCGAGCTCGGGCAACGCGAGGCCGCGATTGCGGCCTTCCGCGCCGCGCGCGACGCCGATCCCGAGGACCGCCACGGCGCCGGCCTGCATTTGATGCAGCTCGGCATCGAGCCGGTCAGTTCGATGCCGCCCGGCTATGTGCGGACGCTGTTCGATCAATATGCGCCGCGCTTCGAGGCGGCACTGGTCGGCGATCTCGGCTATCGCGGCCCGGCGCTGCTGTTCAAGGCGGTGCTGTCGGTGCGCGCTGCCGCGAAGAAGCCGGCGTTCTTCAAGCGCGCGATCGATCTTGGCTGCGGCACCGGGCTCGCGGCCGGCGCATTCGCGCGGCATGTCGATCGCTTCATCGGGATCGACCTGTCGCCCCGCATGATCGACAAGGCGCGCGCCACCGGCCTCTACGCCGAGCTCGAGGTCGACGACATGCTCAACGGCATTGCCGGCAAGCCGGATGCCAGCGCCGAATTGATTCTCGCCGCGGATGCGATGGTCTATATCGCCGATCTCGCGCCCGTGCTCGCCGAGGCGAGGCGCGTGCTGGTCGCGGGCGGCGTGTTCGCGTTTACGACCGAGACCCATGACGGAGAGGGTGTCATCCTCGGCGAGGGGCTGCGCTACGCCCACAGCGCAGCCCATGTGCGGGCAACCGTTGCGGCCGCCGGGCTGACACTGGCGCTGCTCGACGATCTCTCCGCGCGCAACGAGGACAACATCCCGGCACCTGGGCTTGTCGCAGTTGCCGTCAAGCCGTGACGTTCTTGACCTTCTCCCCTTGTGGGAGAAGGTGGCGCGGATGCAATCCGCGCCGGATGAGGGGTCTCTATCCGCGGAGACAGACCCCTCACCCGGCTTCGATGCTCTCGCATCGAAGCCACCCTCTCCCACAAGGGGAGAGGGTGCATGTTCATGCATCTCGCTCCCGAACTTGAGTCTACACGCTACGCATTTGCCGTGACGCGGCATTGCGTCGCGAAGCCGTGACTTCGTGCTTGCCCGGCGCTGGGCGGAATGCGAGAGCTTTGCGCCTCAGGGAGAGACACAATGAAAAAACATACGCGGCGCGAATTCGGCGCCACCGCATTGTCCGTGATCGCAGCGTCCGTGCTGCCGGCGCCGTTCGTCCGGGCCGCGGACAAGAAGTACGATCCGGGTGCAAGCGACACCGAGATCAAGCTCGGCCAGACCGTGCCGCATTCCGGCCCCGGCTCGCTCTATGGCGTGCTCGGCCGCGTCGGCGAAGCCTATTTCCAGATGCTGAACGACAAGGGCGGCATCAACGGCCGCAAAGTGAAGTTCCTCACCATGGACGACGCCTACAGCGCGCCGAAATGCGTCGAGGCGACGCGCCGCCTGGTCGAGCAGGAGGAGGTGCTGGCGCTCTATGGCTCGCTCGGCACCGCGCCGCAGACCTCCGTGCACAAATATCTCAATTCCAAGGGCGTGCCGCAGTTGCTGCTCAATACCGGCGCCTCGAAGTGGAACGACCCGAAGAACTTCAAATGGACCATGGCGGGCCTGCCGCTCTATCCGACCGAGGCGCGCATCCTCGCCAAGCATGTCGTCAGTGTGAAGCCGAACGCCAAGATCGGCATCCTCTACCAGAACGACGATTTCGGCCGTGACTTCCTCGGTCCGTTCAAGAAGGTGCTGACTGACGCCGGCGGCAAGGCCCAGGTGATCATGGAGCAGACCTACGATCTCACCGATCCGACGGTCGATTCCCAGCTGATCAATCTGTCGAAGTCGGGCGCCGACGTGTTCTACAACATCACCACAGGCAAGGCGACGTCGCAGTCGATCCGCAAGGTGGCCGAGCTCGGCTGGAAGCCGTTGCAGCTGTTGT
This sequence comes from Bradyrhizobium sp. WCU1, assembly GCF_053474805.1. Lineage (NCBI taxonomy): Bacteria > Pseudomonadati > Pseudomonadota > Alphaproteobacteria > Hyphomicrobiales > Nitrobacteraceae > Bradyrhizobium > Bradyrhizobium sp. WCU1. The sequence goes on along the minus strand of NZ_CM130280.1, from coordinate 2,678,140 downwards.
CGGCGGGCTCGACCGGCCGCTCGATCCTGAGCGCCGCGGGGCTGGAGAACGCCAAGGACATCGTCGCCATCCGCTACAACAAGGAAGTCGGCGTGCCGCGTTACGAGAAGGATGCTGATGTGATGGCGTTCGAGGAGCTGCGCAAGAAGTACCTGCCGAACGTCGATCCTGACAACACCATCGCCTTCGCCGGCTACGGCCAGGCGGCGACGATGGGCGAAATCCTGCGCCGCTGCGGCGACGATCTGACCCGCGCCAACGTGCTGAAGCACGCCACCACGCTGGCCGGCTTCCACTCGCCCTATTTCCTCGATGGCATCAATTACAGCTACACGCCCGACGACTACACGCCGATGAAGACGCTCTACATCTCGATCTTCAACGGCAAGGACTGGGACCTCGCCGGCGAGCCGATGACGGAGTAGGGGGCGCAGACGCCCCCATCCCGTCATTGCGAGCGAAGCGAAGCAATCCATCGATCCATTCGGGGAAAGATGGATTGCTTCGTCGCTTTGCTCCTCGCAATGACGGTCGAGTTGGGGGTGGCGGAGGCGAACATCCCCCTTGCCATCTGCTGCCATTTCCGTCCCGCCCTCGACGAAGCCGCCTGAACCGCCTACCTCTTGGGCGTGTCGACGCTCGATCTCTTTTCCGTCCCGCCGTCGGAAACGGCCGATCTCTTGCCGCGCCAGTTTCGCGACTGGTTCGCCTCACGCGGCTGGTCGCCGCGCGAGCATCAGCTTGCGCTGCTGGCGAAAGCACGCGAGGAGCGTTCGGCGCTGCTGATCGCGCCCACGGGTGCCGGCAAGACGCTGGCGGGGTTCTTGCCGACGCTGGTGGAGCTGAGCGGTGAAGCGAGCGCAACGACTCTACACGCACAAACTCGATCGCCACCTCCCCCCTTGCGGGAGAGGGGTATGCCGCTTGTTCCGAACGATACGGCTTACCCCTCTCCCCAACCCTCCCCCGCAAGGAGGGAGGGAGCCCTACCAGCGAGCGCTGCGGAGCCAAGAAGAAGCCTCGTCTCCACCGGCCGCGGGGTTCGCCGCAGCGGCGGGCTGCACACGCTCTACATCTCGCCGCTGAAGGCGCTTGCGGTCGATATCGCGCGCAATCTGGAGACGCCGGTTGCCGAGATGGGCCTGCCGATCCGGATCGAGACCCGCACCGGCGATACGCCGGTGTCGCGACGGCAGCGGCAGCGGCGCTATCCGCCTGATATCCTGCTCACCACGCCGGAGCAGTTGGCGCTGCTGCTGGCGTCCGACGACGCGCCGTTCCTGTTCTCGTCGCTGAAGCGCATCGTGCTCGACGAGCTGCACGCGCTGGTCACCTCCAAGCGCGGCGATCTGCTGTCGCTCGGCCTGGCGCGGCTCTGGACCATCGCGCCACAGGCGCGTGCCATCGGCCTCTCGGCAACCGTAGCCGAGCCCGAGCAACTCGCGCGCTTCCTGGTGCCGCAGCCGGGCGGCGCGAGCGCATCCGCCGACGTCGTCACTGCCGGCGGTGCCGCGCCGCCGGTGGTCGAGATGCTCGACACGCGCGAGCGGCTGCCGTGGTCCGGCCACAGCGCGCGGCACGCGCTGCCCGAGGTCTATGAGCTGATCAAGCGCAACAAGACCACGCTGGTGTTCGTCAACACCCGCAGCCAGGCCGAGATGCTGTTCCAGGACCTCTGGCGGATGAACGACGATGGGCTCGCGATCGCGCTGCATCACGGCTCGCTCGACGTCGCGCAGCGCCGCAAGGTCGAAGACGCGATGGCTGCGGGAAAACTGCGCGGCGTGGTCTGTACCTCCTCGCTGGATCTCGGCGTCGACTGGGGCGATGTCGACCTCGTCATCAATATCGGCGCGCCCAAGGGATCGTCGCGGCTGATGCAGCGGATCGGTCGCGCCAACCACCGCTTCGACGAGGCTTCGCGCGCCGTGCTGGTGCCGGCCAACCGGTTCGAGGTGCTGGAATGTCGTGTCGCGATCGATGCCATCGCCGAGAATGCGCAGGACACGCCGCCGTTGCGCCTAGGTGCGCTCGACGTGCTGGCCCAGCACGTGCTCGGCTGCGCCTGCGGCAAGCCGTTCCTGTCCGACGAACTCTACGATGAGGTCAGGACCGCGGCACCCTACGCATCGCTGTCGCGGACCGATTTTGACGACGTCGTCGATTTCGTCGCGACCGGAGGCTACGCGCTGAAGACCTATGAGCGTTTCGCGCGGATCAAGCAGGACAAGCAGGGCCGCTGGCGCGTCACCAATCCCAAGGTACGGCAGAGCTACCGCCTTAACGTCGGCACCATCGTCGAGGAGACGATGCTGAAGGTGCGGCTAGTGCGCTCGCGCGCCGGCGGAACCGGGTCGACCGGCGCGATCGCGCGCGGCGGCCGGATGCTCGGTGAGATCGAGGAGGTCTTCATCGAGGGCCTGGTGCCCGGCGACACTTTTGTCTTTGGCGGTGAGGTGGTGCGCTACGAGGCCTTGGTCGAGGATCAGGTCTACGTCTCTCGCGCCAATGACAAGGACGCAAAAGTGCCGTCCTATATGGGCGGCAAGTTCCCGCTCTCGACCTATCTCGCCGAACGCGTGCGCAAGCTGCTCGACAACAGCCGGGCGTGGAACGGATTGCCGGACCAGGTGCATGACTGGCTGTCGCTGCAGCGGAAATTCTCCCGCGTGCCCGCGGTGCGCGAGCTGCTGGTGGAAACCTTTCCGCGCGGCGGCAGTCATTATCTCGTCTGCTATCCGTTCGAGGGGCGGCTCGCGCACCAGACGCTCGGCATGCTGCTGACGCGCAGGCTGGAGCGCGCCCGCGCCCGTCCACTCGGCTTCGTCGCCAACGAATACGCGCTCGCGGTCTGGGGTGTCGGTGATCTCTCCTTCATGATCCGGCATGGCAAGCTCGACCTCAACGCGCTGTTCGATCCCGACATGCTCGGCGACGACCTCGAGGCGTGGCTTGCGGAATCCGCCTTGATGAAGCGCACCTTCCGCAACTGCGCGATCATCTCCGGCCTGATCGCGCGCCGCTTCACCGACGAGGAGAAGTCGCGCCGCCAGGTGCTATTCTCGACCGATTTGATCTACGACGTGCTGCGCAAGCACCAGGCCGACCACGTGCTGCTGCGTGCCGCGCGTGGCGATGCCGCCACGGGATTGCTCGACCTTCGCCGTCTTGGCGACATGCTGTCGCGCATCCAGGGCCGAATCACCCACAAGGATCTCGACCACGTTTCCCCGCTTGCCGTCCCCGCGCTGCTGGAAATCGGCCGCGAGTCAGTTTATGGCGAAGCATCCGACGAGCTTCTGGCCGAGGCGGCCGAGGAACTCGTGCGGGAGGCGACAACCTAACGCTGATGCTGTGAGGAACAGGACGTGACGGCAAGCGCGCCAGCTTTGCGAGACGGTGACGACATGCGCGCTTCGAGGGTCATGGTGGCGGATGTCGGCTTTGTGGCGGATTTTTCCGGCGCGCTGTTCTGGGAAGAACAGCGCCTGCTCGTGGTGTCAGACCTGCATTTGGAAAAAGGCTCGAGCTTCGCTGCCCGCGGCGTTTTGCTGCCGCCCTACGACACGGTGGCGACGCTGAGCCGGCTTGCCGCCGTGATCGCGCGGCACGATCCACGGCAGGTGATCGCGCTCGGTGACAGTTTTCACGATCGCGAGGCGCATGAACGTCTCTCCGGGGCCGACCGCGAGGCGCTCGCGGCATTGCAAATGCGGCGCAACTGGATCTGGATCGCCGGCAATCACGATCCGGCGCTGCCGTCCAATCTCGGCGGCGTGGTCGCGACCGAAGTCGCAATCGGCCCGATCGTGTTCCGCCACGAGCCGACCGGCGCGAGCGGCGAGATCGCCGGGCACCTGCATCCCAAGGCGCGGGTGCCGACCCGCGGTCGCTCGATCGAGCGGCGCTGTTTTGCCAGCGACGGCGAGCGCGCGGTGATGCCGGCGTTCGGCGCCTACACCGGGGGCCTCAGCATCCGCGACGCGGCGTTCGCACGGATTTTCGGATCGCCCGGCTTCATGGCCCATGTGCTGGGCGACAATCGCGTCCACGCATTCGCAGCGTCGCGGTGCTCCTAGATTCGCATCGTCATTCCGGGGCTCGCGAAGCGAGAGCCCGGAATCCATTGAGCCGCATCATTCGTGAATGAATGGATTCCGGGCTCGTGCTTCGCACGCCCCGGAATGACGGATAAATACCCTAAGCCGCCTTTGCCTGCACACTCTCGCAATACTCGGCGAGCCGGTCGGCCAGCCGCAACGTCGCGGGGCGGGCCTCGGGGGCGGCGACGAGGGCGACTTCGGTGCGCTCGATCGGCGCAAAACCGTCCTTGGCGGTCAGCACGCGGTGCTCGGCCTGGATCGACATTTCCGAGAGAATGCTCAAGCCCAGCCCCGCAGCGACCGCGGCCTGGATGCCGGCCAGGCTGGAGGAGGTGTAGGCCATGTGCCAGTTGCGGCCGGCGCGCTCTAGCGCATGGATGGCGTGGGCGCGGTACAGGCAGCCCGAGCCGAAGCCGATCAGCGGCACCGAGCCGGCCGTGGTGTCGCGCGGATGGCTCTTGCTGGTGACCCAATGCACGCGTTCCGGCCACACCGCGATGCCGGCTTTCTCGCTGGCAGCGCGCTTGATCAGCGCCAGATCGAGATCGCCGCGCTCGAGATCGCGGTAGAGATACAGGCTCTGGCCGGAGCGCACGTCGAGCCGCAAATTCGGATGGCTGCGCGCGAACGTCGCAAGCAGTCTCGTCAAGCGGTAGGCGGCAAAGTCCTCGGTGATGCCGATCCGGATCGCGCCCTCGCTGCCGGGGCGCGAGAGCACGTCGCGGGCCTCCTCCGCGAGCGACAGCAGTCGCCGCGCATAGGTCAACAGCCGTTCGCCGGCCTCGGTCGGGGTGACGTCCTTGCCGCTGCGGATCAACAGCGGCTGGCCGACGTCCTCCTCCAGGCGCTTGATCTGCTGGCTCACCGTCGATTGCGTGCGGTGGACGCGCTCACCGGCGCGGGTGAAGCCGCCGGCATCGACCACCGAGACGAAACTGCGCAACAGCTCCAGGTCGAGCATCGCAGGCTCCATTCATAAATCCACTGGAAGCCAGTCTATCATTTAATTTCCAAATATCAACGCGACGGCCTAGATCATGGGCGATGGAGAAATTCCAGGAGAAATCCATGTCCGCCGCATCTTCGATCGCCGTCCCTCGCGTCCGCTTCAACACCCTGCCGCTGCTGATCGCGCTGTTCTGCCTGCTCTGGAGCTTCGCCTTCGTCGCCGGCAAGGTCGGCGTCACCGATTGCCCGCCGCTGATCCTGCTCGCCGCGCGATTTTCGCTGGCCGGCATCCTGATCTTGGCGGTCTCGCTGCTGCGCCGGGACGCATGGGATCTGACGTGGCGCGATGCCGTCGTGTTCGCCGTGCTCGGCGTCGCCAACAACGCGCTCTATCTCGGTCTCGGCTACACTGGTCTGAAGACGGTCTCTGCCGGTCTCGGCACGCTGATCGTGTCGGCCAATCCGGTGTTCACCGCGGTGCTGGCGGCGCTGTTACTCGGCGAGGCGCTGACCTGGCGCAAGGTCGCCGGCCTGCTGCTCGGAATCGCCGGCGTCGCCTTCATCGTCTGGCATCGCATGTCGATCGGATCAGACAGTCCGCACGGCGTCCTGTTCACGCTGGCTTCGCTCGCCTCGATCGTCGCGGGCACTATCCTGTTCAAGCTGCTCGCGCCCAAGGGCAATTTGTGGATCGGCAACGGCATCCAGAACATTGCCGGGGGCCTTGCGGTGATGCCGTTCGCCTTCGCGTTTTCCAGCGTAGGTGACATCGTGCCGAGCGCCCGGCTCGCCGGCGCCTTCGCCTTCCTGGTGCTCGGCGGCTCGATCCTCGGCTACGTGATCTGGTTTCATCTGCTGAAGGTGTGCGGCGCCACCGCTGCCAGCGCCTATCACTTCCTGATGCCGCCGCTCGGCATGCTGTTCGCCTACCTCGTGCTCGGCGAGCATGTCGAATTCCGCGATCTGCTCGGCATCGTTCCGGTCGCGCTCGGCATCTATCTGGTGACCCGCCCCGCCGCGGCTGTCCCCAGCGCCTCCTTCAAGTCGGGGTCGCCACGGCCATAGAGGCTTGGGTTTCGCCGCAGGAACCAGGCGGTATCCGGCTCGTTGTCAGACGCTGGAACTGGGACATGACGCGGCAAGGGACGATCTCGCACCACGACCAAGATGACGATGCGCCGGCGGAAAAGCCTCGGCGCCAGCCGTCCAGCTTCAGCCGCATCTTCAAGGCGCTCGGCCCCGGCCTGATCACCGGGGCCTCCGATGACGACCCGTCCGGTATCGGCACCTACAGCCAGGCCGGCGCGCAGCTCGGCTATGGCATCGGCTGGACCATGCTGCTGACCTTCCCGCTGATGAGCGCGATCCAGGAGATTTCGGCGCGGCTCGGCCGTGTCAGCGGGCACGGAATTGCGGGCAATGTCTGCAGGCACTATCCCGGCTGGCTCCTCGCTATGGTGGTGACGCTGCTGTTCATCGCCAACACCGTCAACATCGCCGCCGACCTGTCGGCGATGGCGGACGCAACCAGGTTACTGATCGGCGGTCCGGCCATCCTCTATGTCGTGCTGTTCGGCGTGACGTCGGTGGTCGCTCAGATATTCATGAATTACCACCGCTACGTCGGCGTCCTGAAATGGCTGACGCTCAGTCTGTTCGCCTATGTCGCGGCGCTCGCCTTTGCCCAGGTGTCGTGGACACAGGTGCTGGCCGGCGTGGTGCTGCCGCGCGTCACCTGGAGCGCGGACTATTTCACGACCATCGTCGCGATCCTCGGCACCACGATCTCGCCCTATCTGTTTTTCTGGCAGGCTTCGCAGGAGGCCGAGGAGCAGCGGGTCGATCCCGACAAGCATCCGCTGATCAAGCGGCACTACGGCGCGCAGCGCGAATTCTCGCGCATCCGCGCCGACACCATCACTGGCATGGCATTTTCCAACCTGATCGCGCTGTCGATCATCGTCACTGCCGCGGCCACGCTGCATGTGGCCGGCAAGACCGACATCCAGACCTCGGCGCAGGCCGCCGAGGCGTTACGCCCGATCGCCGGACCCTTTGCCGAGGTGATCTTCGCGCTCGGCATCGTTGGCACTGGCCTGCTGGCGATCCCGGTGCTTGCGGGAGCGACGGCCTATGCGGTCAGCGAGGGACGTCGATGGCCGGTCGGGCTGGCACGCAAGCCGAAGGAGGCGATCGCGTTCTATTCGGTGCTGGCGCTGTCGGGCGGCATCGGCATCGCGCTCAACTTCACACCGATCGATCCGATCTCGGCGCTGTACTGGAGCGCAGTCGTCAACGGCGTGCTCGCCGTGCCCGTGATGGTGCTACTGATGGTCATGGCACGCCGCAGGGAAGTGATGGGAGGCTTCGTGATCGGCGGGTGGCTGTACTGGCTCGGCTGGCTCTCCACGGCTGCGATGGCGCTCAGCGTGATCGCGATGGGGATCGGGTTTCTCCTCTAGTCCCTGCGAAACAGCGAGCTGTCGATCCTGGTCGTCGATTTGACCTTCCGCAGGATGATGGTGGTGCGATAGCTCGCGATATCGGTGTCCGGATGCATCAGGCGGTCGAGGATGAACGACTGATAGCTTGCGAGGTCGGAGGACACGACCCGCAGCGAATAATCCCAGTCGCCGGCGATCATGCAGCACTCGACGACCTCCGGAAGGCCGATCACCTTCTTCTCGAAACGTTCGAAGGATTCCCTGGTTTGCTGCTTGGGGCGGATGTCGACGACATCGGCCGAAATCGAGGAGCGCTGCCACGAACGCGGCTTCACGCATGTGTCCGATCCGATGCCGGCCGCGGTCGGGCTCAAGGTCATCGAGATCATCCTGCGCGACAGGCTGGTCGAGCGTGCCAGGATTGCGGGCGTGCATCCTCGGCGACGCATTCGAGAGCACGTTGCAGAGACCGTAGGATGGGTGGCGCTGCGCTCCACCCAAACCTACGCCCTTTAGTCCTTGCGGAACACGATCGAGGCCATCCAGCCGGTCATCAGCGCCATGAAGGCGGTGACGAAGCCATAGACCAGGCCGTTCTGCCGCGCGGTGGTGGCGACGAACTGTTCGAAGCCGACCTTGACGATCTCGAAGGCGGTCTCGGTCTTGGTCACCACCGCGCCGTCGGAAAACAGCTTGATCTCGACATTGTAGGTGCCGATCGGCACCTCGGCCGGCAGCGGGATGCCGGTGCGGAACAAGGTCGGGGTCAGGAACGTCACTGCCGAGGTCGCCTCGCGGTACAGGCCGTGCTCGGATCGCAGCCGGACGAAGGCGCTGCGGAACGGATCGTTCGGCACCACGTCGGCAAAGTCCGGCCCGACCCGCTGCACCAGCGTAACGTTGTTGAGCCCGAGCTGCTGCCGCCGCTGCACCTCCGGTGCGGCGATCTGGTCGAACGGGCGATTGGAGAACAGCGCGAGATAGCCCGGCACCTGCAGGAATTGCCGCGAGTCGGTGTTGATCCAGATGCCGAATTTGCGCTCCTTGCGCCGTGTCACCATGTCGGCGCGCGGGCCCGACACGGTGACCACGAGATCGTAATTGCCGCGATTGGGCGGCGTCTTGTCGTCCTTCTCGACCGAGCCGAACAGCACGAGCTCGCCGCCGGAATAGTTCGGCGTCACCGTGACACGGTGGTTGGAGACCGACACGATCAGCCGCTCCGCACGAGCGGGCACGGCTGCGAGGCCGGCGGCGACGAGGCCCGCGATGGCCAGTGGTGCACACAGCCTCATGGCGGCGCTCCGCCGGTTTCGCGGATGCTGAACAGGTCCTGCGGCTGGATCACCAGCTCGACCGCAAAACGGATGCCGACCGCGAGCACCAGCAGGCCGAGCAGGAGGCGCAGGTGCTCGCCGCGGATCTTCTGGCCGGCGCGGGCGCCGAACTGCGCGCCGGTGACGCCGCCGATCATCAGGATCAGCGCCAGCACGGCGTCGACCAGATGGTTGGTCACCGCGTGCAGCATGGTGGCGAACACCATCGTCACGAGGGTCAGCACCATCGAGGTGCCGATCACGGTCGAGGTCGGCACCCGCAGCACATAGATCATCAGCGGCACCAGGATGAAGCCGCCGCCGATGCCCATGACCGCCCCGATGAAGCCGATCACGAGCCCGACCACGACGACCGGAATGACCGAGAGATAGATCTTGGAGCGCTTGAAGCGCAGCTTCAGCGGGAGGCCGTGGATCCAGCCATGGCTGCCCGGCTTGCGCAGCGCGACCGGGCGTCCGCCGCGGGCGCGCAGCATCGCGCGCAGGCCTTCCCAGAACATCAGCCCGCCGACCGTCGTCAGCAGGATGACGTAGGACAGCGCGATCATCAGGTCGAGCTGGCCGAGCGAGCGCAGGAAGGTGAAGGTCCACACCCCGAGCGCGGTGCCGAGTGTGCCTCCGACCAGCAGCACTGCCGCCAGCAACGGGTCGATCGCGCGCCTGCGCCAATAGGAGATCGCGCCGGAGAACGAGGAGGCTGCGATGTGGCTGGCGACCGAGGCCACCGCGACCGCGGGCGCGATGCCGACGAAGATCAGGAGCGGCGTCATCAGGAAGCCGCCGCCGATCCCGAACATGCCGGAGACGAATCCCACCGCCGCGCCCATCGCCAGGATGAGGAAGACATTGACCGGAATGTCGGCGATCGGGAGGTAGAGCTGCACGCGCGTCGCTTCTTGTCGGTTCGCCGCATGCTGGGGCGCAAGGCCGCATCACGGCGTGATGTCGTTCGGGTCGGGCATTCTCCGGCTGAACGAATCCGGTCGGCGCGCGAGGCGCAGGCGAACGCGGGTCGATTGCCGCGTTCTTGCATAACCGAATTCGGCGGGAGGAGGGACTAAAGATTCCGCTCCGGGTGGCATTTTTCGCCGCACGTTGCCGCTCGGTTGCGCACGTGGTTGATAATTCAGATTAATGACATCTGTATCGGCTCAGGGCTGATCGACCGGCGTCGTGATCAGGTTCAGCGCGAGCGCTTCCTTCGGGCTCAGCCAGCGGATATCCGAGGTCTGCGACATCGCCTCGACGATCCCGGAAGAGACGCCCATCTTGGTCATGTAGCCAAGCACCATGCCCTGGATGCGTTGGGCCTCGGCAAGCGGATCGCTGACCGGTGCGCTGGTCGTGAAGCGATGTACGCCGAGCCGCGAGCCGGCGATGCCGTAGCGGGTCGCGCCGCCGGCATAGACCAGGACGCAGGCACTGGCGCAGGCCGCGGGGCGCAGCTTGCCCGAGGCGTCTGCGGTGGCGACCGCGGTGACGAGCCCGTGTGTGCGGATGACCTCGCCCATGATCGCGGCCTGGTTCAGCGCGCCGCCCTGCGACGACAGCAGCACGGCATCGCCGGCGGCGAGACGCGCCTCGCTGAGGCGGTCGCGGAACCAGCTCGCACTGGCCGAGCCGATCTTGCCGCTGATCGCCAGCGCGCGCCGGCCGCGGCCCGACCCGTCGATGTCGACGTCTGATATCACCGCCGACGTCATGCTCGCCGCGATGTAGGTCTCGCGCCAAAAATCCCAGGCACCCGGCCGCGACAGGTCGCGATAGGCCTGAATGGCGACGCTCGACAACAGCAGCACGAAGATGACGACGGACCACAGCGAGAACCGGAAGGTGCGCGGCGGCGATGCCGCGTTGACCTGCGCGGGTGGAGGCGGCGAAGGCGGAGTGTTGGGACGCGCAGCAAATGGAGACGGCGTCTGACGCGGCGGCGCGACGCGGGGACCGGTCGGCGACGAACGATGGCCCGTTCCATCATCCTGACGATCGTCGACGGACAAGCCTGACCCTCCGGAACGCAGGCGCGATTGGCGCGCGACTACGCGCCTGTCTACACGGCAGGAGGGCGGAGGTACAGGACAGCGGCGCCGCAGCTAGCCTCGCTTTAATGAGCCGGTGCGGCCAGCGCCGCGGTCCGCTTCGACGGCTGCCTGACCGGCTTCGCCGCCGCAGGCTGCGCGGGGGCGCCGTCCCAGCCGCCGGCCGGGGCCGGCACGTTGACCGCATCGCTCGGCTGCGGTTCGGGAGTAAAGGTCTGGATCGCAAGCTTGGCGGCGGCCAGTGACTGCGGGTCGAGCCGCTTGGCAATATCGTCGCGCTTGTGGCCGGCGTCGGCGTCGCCCTGTGCGGCCGCGAGGCTGAACCATTTGAAGGACTCGGCGAGGTTCTGTTCGACCCCGATGCCGCGGGCATAGAGGATGCCGAGATTGACCTGGCTGTCGGCGACGCCGCGATCGGCCGCCTTGCGGAACCATTGCGCGGCGCTCTTGTAGTCGGCGCCCTTGCCGCCGCCATCGGCGTCGAGCACGGCGAGGTTATGCATCGCCTTGGCGTTGCCGCGCTCGGCGGCCTGCACATAGAAGCGCCGTGCGGTATCGAAGTCGCGCTTCACGCTGAGGCCCTTCTCGTAGAAGGTGCCGAGCCGGAACATCGCGGGCACCACACCGGCCTGTGCCGCGCGGCCATACCATTTGGCGGCCTCGTCGACGTTGGCGGTCACGCCCTTGCCCTCGGCAAAGCGGACGCCGACTTCATAGGCCGCGGCCGCATCGCCCTTGATCGCGGCCGTGCGCAGCGCCGGACCGCCGATCGCGTCGGGCAGCTTTTCGCCCGCCGGAATCTGGATCGTTGCGAGCTTGCCGCCGAGCGGTGGCGCGGTTGGAATGCTGCCGGTGACGTCGTTGGCGGCGGCCGCGGGCGTCGCCACGGCCGGGTCCGGCGCGGCGGCGGGTGCCGGCGCAGGGGCCTGAGGGATCGTCACCTGCGCGGCGTCGAGCGTGTTCGGCGCCGGCGTGTTGTTGGACTGGCGGCCGAGCGGGGTCGGCGAGGTCATCGATGGGCCCGGCGCGGCGGGCGCCGACGGCGCAGGGGTGACGGGAATGTCGGCGGGCGGCTGCACGGCGGGCGCCGCCGGCTCGCGCTGCTCGATCGCCGGCGCCTGTGGCGCGGAGCTGCTGTCGAGCAGGTTCATCGCCATCTTGGCAGTGGAGAGCAGGATCACGACCACGCTGGCACCGACCAGCAGCGAGCGGATCTTGGAGGTGATGGTCGACGGCTGGGCCTCCGCCGCGCCGGTCGCCGGTGCGTCGGCCTTGGCGCCGGATTTGGCGGCAGCCTTCGCCGCCTTGTCGGCCTTCTCCTTGGCCTTGGCGGCGGCCTTGCTCGCTGCGCGCGCCGCCTTCTCGTTGACGGGCTGTGCGGCGGCGGCCTGCGCGGCGCGGCGCGCGGCGGCGATGAAGCTCGAGGTCGAGACCGGCTCCTTCTTGCCCGCAGGAAGATCAGAGATCGCGCGCTCGGAATCCGCGATCCGCTCCGACGGCGACGACACCCGGCCCGACGGGCGCGTACCCGGCTCGAGCGGATGATCCGGCGGCAGTTCCGGTGCGATCACAGCGCGCGCGGACGCCGCGTGCGGCTCAAGGATCTCGCTGATCGCGCGCGGCGGCAGCGGCGGCGGCGGGCTCTCGACCGGCTGCGCGGCATGGAATTCGCGCGGCGCGGACATGAAGTGCTCCTGCGCCAGCGCAGGATTGGGTAGTTCGGGCCGGTACGAGTCCGGCCTGTACGATTCAGGTTGGGGATGTGCGACCGGCTGCGGCATCGCCGCGCGCGGCATCTCCATCCGCGGTGCGTCCATCCGCAGCTCGGCCGGCGCGGGGGCGGGCGGAGCCGGCGGCGGCGCGCTGCGCACCGTGCGCAGATCGTTCTCGATCATCGCCAGCCGGTCGACGACATGGCCGAGCGTGTTGTGAACCGTCTCCAGCGAATCCTGGGTGCGGCGATCGGTTTCCGACTGGCTGAAGCGGATGTCGGACAGCTCGCGCTTCACCAGATCGACGATGCCGCTGTCCATCATCGGCTGCGGCGCCGATGTGTTGACGGTGTTGCGGGTGGCGTCGGCGAGCGAGGCGAGATGGGCGTGCTGCGCCTCGAGGTGCCGCATGATGTCATGCAGCCCCTCCTCGACCCGGCCGAGATTGCCGGAGCGCTGGTCGGCCGATTCAAGGCGTTCGAGCAGATAGGAGACGCGCTGTTCGAGATGGGTGAAGGCCGACGAGCTGTCATTGCCGACCTGGAGACGGTCGATCCGCTCCGACAGCGAGCGCAGGGCGCCCTCGATCGCGTCGGTGTTGTCGTAGCCGGCCGGCCGCTCGCGGCCTTCCAGCGACGAGGCCAGCGCCGCGATGCGCTGCTCGATCCCGGCGAAAGCGTCGCCGTAGGAGTCGCCGCGCGACATCTGCGACAGCTGGTCGACCTTCGCCGCCAGCGCGTGCACGTCCCCGGAGAGCTGCAGCAGCGCGTCGTTGGAGGCGACATTGGAGACGATGGCGCGCAGCGCCGCGATCGCGCTCTCGAGCTGGTGCACCGTCGACGGATCGTCGTTGGCGCGCAGGATCATGTCGAGCTTGGCGCCGAGATTGCGGATCGCCTCGTCGTAGCCGGTGAGCTGCTCGGCGGGCGTCAGCGTGCGCAGCGCCTCGCGGATCTCCGACAGCGCGCGCTCGATGCCGGCAATCGCCTGGCCCTGGCCGTTGTTGCTGTCCTGACGGATCTCGTCGATCCGGTGGTGCAGCGAGCGGATCTCGTTCTCGATCGACTCGATCGCGCGGCGCGGCATCGCCTCGGTGATCGCCTGGCGGATTTCCGCGAGCTCGCCGCGGAACGACGCGATCGACTGCTCGATGTGGTCGGGCCGTTGCAGCGCCTCGATCTGGCTCGTGATCTTGAGCAGGTGACGCTCGAGCGAGGAGAAGTCCGGGCCGGCGGGCGCTGCCAGCGGCGGCGCGTAGGCGGCCATCGGCGGGGCCGGCTCCTGCATCGGCGGCGCGCTGCGCTGTGGCATCTGCCGCGTTGCCGGGCCATCGAGCTCGTTCTGGCGCGCGGCGATTTCCGCGATCGCGGAATCGAACGACGCCGGGCTTAGCGGCGGCGAGGGGCGGTAGACCTGGGCTGCTGCGCGCTCGACCGCTTCCGCCTGGCGCAGCCTTTCCTCCAGTTGCCGGTCCTGCATCTGCGGCTCCCGCTGCATCTGCGCTTCACGCATCGGCTGGGGCTGCGGCTCGCGCGCCGGCTGCGGCCGCGAGATTTGCGACAGCCGCGCATCGAGGCGCGAAATCGCGTCGTTCAGCTGTCGCGCCACCGCGGGCTGGCCGCGCGGCACCTCGGCGCGCACGGCTTCGCCGCGCGACAGCGGCTTTGCAATCTGCTCGATCTGGCGGGTGATCGCGTCGAGCCGCTGATGGATATCGGCGACGTCGCGGCTCTCCCGGCTCGGCATCGGCTGCCGTTGCTCCATGCGCCAATCCGGCGGGCTCGGTTCGCCGACGGTCGAATTGAGCCAGTCGTTCAGCGACATGCCGGCGCGGCGCGCAGCCGCTTCGGCCCTGTCGCGGACGGAGGGATCGATGCCGTCAACACTCCACGATACGCGCGAATTCATGATTCCGTCCGGTCCCGACTCCGGCGCCATACTCTGCGCCCGCAGCCTCCCCGCGCATTCCCGTTAAGAGACAATCGAATTCTGCGCTGGTCGTCTGCTTCAGCTGCTGACTTTTTCCCGTCACGGTAAATAACGGGTTAAGGAATGCAGCCGGCGGGCTTTAAAGTTAGGGATTCCGGGAACCTGTTGCGCCGGATCAGGACAGGCCTATCGTTTTCAGGCAAAGCGGATTCCGCTTGGCGTGACGAACACGGCAAGCCGTGACGAGTTTGCTTCTAGCCGTTGTTCTCGCGCTTGCCGTCGGCGAGCGGCGTGACGTTGCCGCGGCCGGACATCGCCGACAGCGCATCGAGCGCTTCCTCGCACCACTCCACCACGACGCGCTCGTGGCGCATCCCGAGCCGCAGACTGAGCATCTTGCCGACATCGGCCGCAGGCGCGGTGCCGTCGGGGAAGCGCTTGTTGAGCAGGCGCTCGTAGCGCTCATAGCGGTCGCGGTGATGTTCCAGCCGCGCCATCAGGTCGGTGCGCAGCGGCTCGATGTCGACGCAGTCGAGCGCATAGAGCCGGACCAGCAAATCGTCCTTGATCGAGGGCGGAACGCTCGGCCGCGCCGCCCAATGCTTCAGCGCTGCGCGGCCCTCGGCCGTCAGCGTGTAGACCAGCTTGTTGGGCTTGCCCGACTGCACCACCTCGCGGCCCTGGACATGGCCCTTGTCGCGCAGCCGGGAGAGCTCCCGGTAGATCTGCTGATGGTCGGCCTTCCAGAAGAAGCCGATCGAGGCGTCGAACGTCTTGGCGAGCTCGTAGCCCGTCATCGGACGTTCCGTGAGGCAGGCGAGGATTGCGTCACCGAGTGCCAACGCCCACCTCCATCTGAGTTCCCAAATCGACCATTCACAAGTTCGCTTGACTTTATGCGTTACTGTGCATATGCGTCAATATGCATATGATGATCGGCGTGCCGCCTTCTCGTGCGCAGCCGATGTTCAGGCTTCTACAACCCAGCCGCAGGAGACGTCCGAATGAGCAAGCCGGGCCTCGACAAGTGGTACGCCTACATGAAGTCCCACGACACCGCCGCTTTGTGGGATCTGCTGCATCCCGACGCGGTGTTCGAAAGCCCGGTCGTGCACACGCCGCAGCGCGGCCGCGACATCACCTTCAAATACCTGACCAGCGCCGCCAAGGTGCTCGGCGGCCCGACCTTCAAATATCTGGGCGAATGGAAGAGCGACAGCGGCGCGGTGCTCGAATTCGAGAACGAGATCGACGGCATCAAGCTCAACGGCGTCGACATCATCACCTTCGACGGTGACGGCCGGATCACGCATTTCAAGGTGATGGTGCGCCCGCTCAAGGCGATCAACCTGCTGCATCGCATGATGGGCGAGGAGTTGATGAATCAGAGCGGCGCAACGTCGCAATCACAGTCTCGCTAGCACCTGCCGCGGACCTCCGGAACCGGATAAGGTCCGTTCCAACAAACCCAAGGACAAGCTGCGCAGCATCGGCCGCACATGCGGCCACGAGCCAGCCGGGAGATCAGCATGCCGACCTACAAAGCCCCCGTCGAAGACGTCAGCTTCCTGCTCAACGACGTTTTCCAGATCGACCGCTACGGCAATCTTCCCGGCTTCACCGACGCGTCGGCCGACGTGCGCGAGGCGATCCTCGGCGAGGCCGCCAAGCTCAGCGAAGAGGTGCTGCAACCGCTCAACCGCACCGGCGATCTCGAAGGCTGCAAGCGCAATGACGACGGCAGCGTCACCACGCCGAAGGGCTTCAAGGACGCCTACAAGCAGGTCGCCGAGGGTGGCTGGCTCGGCCTCTCGGCGCCGACCGAATTCGGTGGCCAAGGCTTGCCGGTGACGCTGTCGCAGGCGGTCAACGAATTCCAGATCTCCGCCAACATGGCGTTCTCGATGTATGGCGGCCTGACCATGGGCGCGACCGCGGCGCTGCTGGTGCACGGCACGCCCGAGCAGAAGAAGACCTATGTGCCGAAGATGGTTGCGGGCGAGTGGACCGGCACCATGAACCTGACCGAGCCGCAATGCGGCACCGATCTCGGCCTGCTTCGCACCAAGGCCGTGCGTCAGCCGGACGGCAGCTTCAAGATCACGGGCACCAAGATCTTCATCTCCGCCGGCGAGCATGACCTTGCCGAGAACATCATCCATCTCGTGCTGGCGCGGATCGAAGGCGCGCCGGCCGGCATCAAGGGCGTCTCGCTGTTCGTCGTTCCCAAGGTGCTGGTCAACGCCGACGGCTCGCTCGGCCAGCGCAACGGCGTCACCTGCGGCTCGATCGAGCACAAGATGGGCATCCACGGCAATTCCACCTGTGTGATGAACTACGACAACGCCACCGGCTGGCTGATCGGCGAAGAGAACAAGGGCATGCAAGGCATGTTCGTGATGATGAACGAGGCCCGCCTCGGCGTCGCCGTGCAGGGCCTCGCGCAGTCCGAGGTCGCCTATCAGAACGCGGTCGCCTATGCCCGCGAGCGCCTGCAGGGCCGCTCGCTGACCGGCGTCAAGGAGGCCGACAAGCCCGCGGATCCGATCATCGTGCATCCCGACGTGCGCCGCACGCTGCTCACCATCCGCGCCTTCAACGAGGCGGCGCGCGCCATGGTGGTGTGGACCGCACTGAAGAGCGACGTCGCGCACCGTTCCAACGACCCGAAGGATCGTCAGGCCGCCGACGACCACATGGGCCTGATGACGCCGGTGCTGAAGGGTGTCCTGACCGACACCGGCTTTGCCAACACGGTCTCCGCGCAGCAGATGTTCGGCGGCCACGGCTATATCGCCGAGCACGGCATGGAGCAGTTCGTCCGCGATGCCCGCATCGCGATGATCTATGAGGGCGCCAACGGCATCCAGGCGCTCGACCTGGTCGGCCGCAAGCTGCCGCGCGACGGCGGCCGCGCCGTGATGGCGTTCTTCGGTGAGGTCGGCGCCTTTGCCAAGGAGCATGGTGGCGACGAGGCGATGAAGCCGTTCGTGACCCCGCTTTCGGCCGCTCTCGGCCATCTGCAGCAGGCCACCGGCTGGCTGATGCAGAACGCGCTGACCAAGCCCGACAATGCCGGCGCGGCCGCGACCGATTACATGAAATTGTTCGGCCTGGTCGCGCTCGGCTACATGTGGGCGAAGATGGCCAAGGTCGCGCAGGACAAGGCTGCGGCCGGCGCCACGCCTTACCTCAACACCAAGCTCGTCACCGGCCGCTTCTTCATGGAGCGGCTGCTGCCGGAGACCGCCGTGCATCTGGCCAGGATCCAGAGCGGCAGCGCCACCACGATGGAACTGGCCGCGGAAGCGTTCTGAATAATTGCCGCCGCAGTGCTGCGGCGGCGCTTCCTTCCGTATATATTATGATCCTCATATCAAGGAGGGCGTCATGCCTGAGGCATACATCTACGATCACGTTCGTACCCCGCGCGGCCGCGGCAAGGCCGATGGCGCGCTCCACGAGGTCACCGCGCTGGCGCTCGCCACGGTGCCGCTGAAGGCGCTCAAGGAGCGCAACAATCTGCCTGAGGATTCCGTCGACGACGTGGTGCTCGGCGTGGTCGATCCAGTCGGCGAGGCCGGGTCCGACATCGCCCGTTTCGCGGCGCTGAACGCCGGCCTCGGCGAGAAGGTGCCGGGCGTGCAGATCAGCCGCTTCTGCGCCTCCGGCCTCGATGCCGTGAACTTCGCCGCGGCCCAGATCATGGCCGGCCAGCATGAGCTCGTGATCGGCGGCGGCGCGGAATCGATGAGCCGCGTCGGCATCGGCGCGTCCGGCGGCGCCTGGCCGATGGATCCCTCGATGGCGGTGCCCGCCTATTTCATGCCGCAGGGCATCTCGGCCGATCTGATCGCGACCAAATACGGCTTCTCGCGCGACGACGTCGACGCCTATGCGGTGCAGAGCCAGCAGCGCGCGGCGAAGTCCTGGGACGAGGGCCGGTTCAACAAGTCGGTGGTGCCGGTCAAGGACATCAACGGCCTGACCATCCTTGCCAAGGACGAGCATATGCGCCCGACCACGACGATGCAGTCGCTGGCGCAGCTGCAACCGTCATTCGCGGCGATGGCCGCGATGGCCGGCTTCGACGCCGTGGCGATCCAGTCGCATCCGGAGGTCGAGAAGGTCAATTACGTGCATCACGCGGGCAACTCCTCCGGCATCGTCGACGGCGCCGGCGCCGTGCTGCTCGGCAGCAAGGAGGCAGGAGCGAAGCATGGCCTGAAGCCGCGGGCGAAGATCCGTGCCTTCGCCAATATCGGCTCGGAGCCCGCGATGATGCTGACCGGCCCCGTCGACGTCACCGAAAAGCTGTTCGAGCGCTCCGGCATGAAGAAGTCGGACATCGACCTGTTCGAGCTCAACGAGGCGTTCGCCTCGGTGGTGCTGCGCTACATCCAGGCCTTCGACATCGACAATGCCAAGATCAACGTCAACGGCGGCGCGATCGCGCTCGGCCATCCGCTCGGGGCGACCGGCGCGATGATCCTCGGCACCGTGCTCGACGAGCTCGAGCGCACCAACAAGGAGACGGCGCTGGTCACGCTGTGCATCGGCGGCGGCATGGGCACCGCCACCATCATCGAGCGCGTCTGAGGCGAGGGGAGCGAGCAACATGGCTTACAAGAATTTCAAGTTCGACGTCGACGCCGACGGCATTGCTCTCGTCACCTGGGACATCCCGGGCCGTTCGATGAACGTGTTCGACGAGGTCTCCACCCAGGAGATCGGCGAGATCATCAAGCAGACCACCAGCGATCCCGCGATCAAGGGCGTCGTGATCACCTCGGCGAAGGAGGCGTTCTGCGCCGGGGCCGACCTCTCCATGCTCGAGGGCATGAACCGCGCTTACGCACAGCTCTTCAAGGAGAAGGGCGAGGAAGCCGCGAACCAGATGCTGTTCGAGCAGAGCCGCCAGATGTCGCTGTCGTTCCGCGCGATCGAGACCTCGGGCAAGCCGTGGGTCGCCGCGATCAACGGGCTTGCGCTTGGCGGCGGCTTCGAGATCACGCTGGCCTGCCACTACCGCGTCGCGGCCGAAAACCCGAAGACCCGGCTCGGCCTGCCCGAGATGAAGGTCGGCCTGTTCCCCGGCGCCGGCGGTACCCAGCGCGTGCCGCGTCTCGTGCAGCCGGCTGATGCGATGCAACTGCTGCTCAAGGGCGAGGCCGTCAATCTCACCCGCGCGAAGGCGCTCAATCTGATTCACGCCGTGGTGCCCGCGGCCGATCTGATCAAGGCGGCGAAGGACTGGATCAAGGGTGGCGGCAAGGCCGTCGCGCCGTGGGACGAGAAGGGCTTCAAGCTGCCCGGCGGCCCCGTTTTCTCGAAGGCCGGCATGCAGATGTTCCCGGCCGGAAACGCGATCTATCGTCGCGAGACCTACGACAATTATCCGGCCGCGCGCGCCATCATGAGCTGCGTCTATGAGGGCCTGCAGCTGCCGATCGACGCTGCGCTGCGCGTCGAGTCGCGCTACTTCGCCAAAGTGCTGCGCTCGAAGGAAGCGGCGGCGATGATCCGCTCGCTGTTCCTGTCGATGCAGGAGCTGAACAAGGGCGCCCGCCGCCCGGCCGGCGTGCCGCCGACCAAGGTCAAGAAGCTTGCCGTGATCGGCGCCGGCTTCATGGGCGCCAGCGTCGGTTATGTCTCGGCGCAGGCCGGCATCGACGTCGTGCTGGTCGATCGCGACCAGGAGAGCGCCGACAAGGGCAAGGGCCACGCCAAGACCGTTGTCGACGGGCTGATCGCGAAGGGTCGGATGAAGCAGGAGGCGGCCGACGCCATCCTGGCGCGGATCTCGGCGACATCAGACTACAACGTGATCTCGGACTGCGACCTTGTCATCGAGGCGGTGTTCGAGGACCGCAAGGTCAAGGCCGACACCTATGCCAAGGCGCAGCCGCTGCTGAAGCCGGGTGCGATCTTCGCCTCCAACACCTCGACCTTGCCGATCAACTCGCTGGCCGAGGAGTTCAAGGACCAGGGCAAGTTCATCGGCATCCACTTCTTCTCGCCGGTCGAGAAGATGATGCTGGTCGAGATCATCCTCGGCAAGAACACCGGCGATGTCGCGCTGGCGACCGCGCTCGACTATGTCCGCGCGATTGGTAAGACGCCCATCGTGGTCAACGATAGCCGCGGCTTCTTCGCCAACCGCTGCGTGATGCGTTATATCTCCGAGGGCAACGAGATGCTGCTCGAAGGCGTGCCGCCGGCGATGATCGAGAACACCGCCAGGATGGCCGGCATGCCAGTTGGGCCGCTGTCGCTGCAGGACGAGGTCGCGCTCGATCTCGGCCTCAAGATCACCAAGGCGACCGAGGCCGATCTCGGTCCCAACGCGATCGACCAGGCGCAGAAGAAGCTGATCGTCGAGATGGTCGAGAAGCAGGGCCGCTTCGGCCGCAAGAACGGCAAGGGCTTCTACGACTATCCCGAGAAGGGCAAGGGTCAGAAGAGCCTGTGGCCGGGGCTCGCCGATCTGCAGCCGAAGCAGCTCGATCCGGATACGCTCAGCGTCGAGGAGTTGAAGCAGCGCTTCCTGGTGGTGCAGGCGGTGGAAGCCGCGCGCACCGTCGAGGATCACGTCATCACCGACGTGCGCGAGGCCGATGTCGGCTCGATCCTCGGCTTCGGCTTCGCGCCGTTCACTGGCGGGGCGCTGTCCTACATTGACTTCATGGGCACGAAGAACTTCGTCGCGCTCTGCCACGCCTTCGAGAAGAAATACGGCTCGCGCTTCACGCCGCCGAAGCTGCTCGAGGAGATGGCCGCCAAGGGCGAAACCTTCTACGGCCGCTTCCCGCCGAAGAAGCAGGCGGCGTAAGCGCCGTCTCTCTCCGGGACACATCGTACAGGATCAAGCCGGTCATCGATCCGACTTGATCCTGTTGTGCGACGGTCACGGCGGTCAAAGTCCCGCCACGCCTGCTCCCAACTGGCACCACGCTGCTGGCATCACTCTTGCTGGTTGATCGCCAGAGACGATCAGGCTCGGGTGTCGTGCAAATGGGTGTTGTGCTCAAGCATGGGGTCACTGAAACCGCGGGCAAGCGTTCGTGGCCGGCGCCGCGACGATGGAATCCGCTGCGACTGCGCGGCAAGGGCCCGTCATGGACAGGCCTTGCACTACTGGTTCTGGCCGTTGATCTTGTGCTCGCGGCCGCGGCGTGGAACGCCGTCGATTTCTTCCGCCATTGAGCCGTCATTGTCCGGCAACAGCAAGGCGCCGGCGAGATAGGCGATCTGGCTGAATGCGAGGCAGGCGACCAGGATCGGGGCGCCGGTGGCAAATGCATAGCCGTCGGACTGGAGCACGATTGCCGCGAGCACCGCGATCAGCGGCGACACCAGCATCAATGTCCAAACCCGAAAGTACAAACTGGTTGCCAGCCCGACGAGCGTGCTGGTCAATAAAAGCGTGGAGACGATCGTCACATTTTCAGACCAGTTGGAGCCGAGGGCGCGCCGCAGGTCATAGTCGGTCAGTTGGATCGCACGAACAAGGACGGCAACGCCCTCAGCCGGAAGTACGCCGACTTAGTCTTAACCGGTAGAATGCGGATTAAATTTGATTTGATCCACGGCGCGCCGAAAGTTTGCACCGCTCATTTCTCCCTGAAGGCGCGGTGCACCTGGTCCGCCAGCGGCTTCATCAGATACGACAGCACCGTGCGCTCGCTGGTCGGGATGAACACCTCGAGCGGCATGCCCGGCAGCAGATGCGCGGTCGCGAGCTTGTTCAGCTCCGGCGCTGGAATCGCAATGCGGACAAGGAAGTAGGTCGGGGTCGTCTTGTCGTCCCGCGACACATCGGCGCCGATCCGGCTGACCTCGCCCTCGATCTCCGGCGTGGTGCGCTGGTTGAAATTGGTGAAGCGCAGCACCGCGGATGCGCCGAGCTTGACCTGATCGATATCCTGCGGTGCAACATGAGTTTCCACGATCAGATTGTCCTGGTCGGGCACGATGGTCATGATCGTTTCGCCGGCCGCGATGACGCCGCCCTGGGTGTGGATGGTGAGATCGTGCACGACGCCGGCCTGCGGCGCGCGGATCTCGAGCTTCTCGGTCTGGTCCTTCGCGGTGACCTGCTTCTCGATCGCGTCGGCATATTTGGCCCTGATGTCGGCGAGCTCCTTGGCGACGCCGGAGCGGAAATCCTGATCGACCTGCAGGATCTTCAGCTCGGTCTCCGAGATCTTGCCCTTGGCCTGCGCGATCGATGCGGTGAGCTGGCCGCGCTCGCCGAGCAGCCGCGCCGAATCGCGCTGCAGCGCGCTTAGACGAGACAGCGAGACTAGGCGCTGTTCCCAGAGCTGCTGCACGCCGGTCAGCTCGTTGGCGATCAAATCGGCTTCCTGCTTCTTGGCGCTCAACTGGTCCTGCATGCCGCCGATCTGCTCCTTGAGCTGCGCGATCTGCTCCTTCAACTGCTGCTTCTGCCCGTCATTGGCGTCCTTGCGCAGCTGGAAGAACCGACGCTCGCCCGAGACGACGGCCTGCGCCGCGGGGTCGCTGAGCGATGCCACGCTGTCGGGAAATACGATCTCGGCGTCACCGTCGCGTTCGGCCTGTAGCCGCGCGCGGCGCGCCTCGAGCTCCCACAGGCTCTTGGTCACGGCGGTGAGGTTGGCTTGTGCCACCGTCTCGTCCATCAGGATCAGCAAATCGTCCTTGGCGACGCGGGCGCCGTCCTCGACCAGCAGCTTCTTGGCGACACCGCCGGAGGGGTGCTGCACCTTCTTGACGCTGGATTCGACCACCAGCGATCCCTGCGAGATGATCGCGCCCGACATCCTGGTGGCCGCGCCCATGATGCCGATGCTGGCGACGAGGAACGCCGCGGCCATCGCGACCGCCAGGATGTGGTGATGGACCGATTGCCGGGCGCTAGGCATTTTGCCGGGGCTCCGCGTCCTTCTTGCGCTTGCGGCGCGCCGGTGCCGGCTGCGCAGCCTTCGGCACCAGCAGCGGCAGCACTGCAGCCGTGGTGCCGAACGCCTGCATGCGTCCTTCGTTCAGCACCAGCATGTGATCGACCGCCTGCAGCACCGCGGGCCGATGCGCGATCACGACCACGATGCCGCCGCGAGCACGGACGCGCGCGATAGCATGGATCAGCGCGCGCTCGCCCTCGGAGTCCAGATTCGAGTTCGGCTCGTCGAGCACCACCAGGAACGGATCGCCATAGAGCGCGCGGGCCAGCGCAATGCGCTGCCGCTGGCCGCCCGACAGCATCAGGCCGCCGTCGCCGACCTCGGTCTCATAACCGTCAGGCAGCCGGAGGATCAGCTCGTGTACGCCGGCCTCGCGCGCGGCGGCCAGCAACCTGCCGGCGTCCGGGCTAGCTGCGAAGCGGGAGATGTTCTCGGCGACGGTCCCGCGGAACAATGCGACGTCCTGCGGCAGGTAGCCGATCGACGGGCCCAGCGCGAGCGGATCCCATTGCGCCAGCGTCGCGCCGTCGATCCGGATCACTCCACGCACCGGTGCGCCGATGCCGACCAGCGCGCGCGCCAGGGTCGACTTGCCGGAGCCGCTGGGGCCGACCACCGCGACCGCATTGCCGGCGCGCAGTGCAAAGCTCACCTCGTGCAGCACCACGGCATCGGAGGCCGGTGCGGTCAGGCTGATCGAGGTGACACGGACCTCGTTCTTCGGCGCGGGCAAAGGCGTGAACGCCGACCGCGACGGCACCGCCGCCAGGGCTTCGGCAAGCTGGCCGACGCTGGCGCGGACCGCGATGAAGCTGCGCCAATTGGCGATCGCAAGCTCGATCGGCGCCAGCGCGCGGATCGAGAGAATGGTTGCGGCCAGCATCACGCCGGCGGTGGCCTGCTGATTGATAACGAGCCAGGCGCCGAGTGCCAGCACGCCGGATTGCAGGATCATGCGCAGGAAGCGCGAGGCGCTGCCGAACGTGCCGGTCAAATCGGAGGTCACGCGCTGCATGTTGAGATAGGCCTGCGTGCGGTCCGACCACAGCTCGGCCATCCGCTGCTGCATGCCGAGCGCGTGCACCACGGGCGCGTGGTAGAATGCGGTCTCCGCCATCTGCCGCCGCGACGAGGCGAGCGCGACCAGCGCGCGCGTCGGCGCGCGCGTGAACAGCTCGGCGGCGACCGTGATCAGTGCCAGCGCGATCGCGCCGCCGGCGACTGCGAGCCCCATCAGCGGATGAAACAGCGTGCAGACGATGATGTAGAGCGGGGTCCATGGCAGGTCGAAGATCGCGACCAGGCCGCTGCCGGCGATGAAGCCTCGAATGCTGTCGAGGTCGCGCATGATCTGCAGGCCGTCGCCGTTCGGCCGGCTCAGCGAAGCATGCTGCACGCTGTCGAACACGGCGCCGCGAATGCTCTCGTCGAAGATTTCGGCGATGCGCGCCAACAGCCGGCTGCGCAGCACATCGACGCCGGCCTGCACGACGAGCAGCACCAGCGCGATCACGAGCAGGCCGACCAGGGTTGGGATGCTGCGGCTCGGCAGCACGCGGTCATAGGTCTGCAGCATGAACACCGGGCCGACCAGCATCAACAGATTGACGAGGCCGCTCGCCATCGCCACGGCAACCAGCGCGCCGCGCACGGCCGTGATCGCATCCCGGATTTCAACCGGCAGTGAGGAGAAGCGTTTGCCCTGACCGATCATCGCGCCCCGCGGATGTTCAAGCCTGTGATGCCCAATGGACATGGAGAGGGAGTTGCGGAAGCGCGGCGATCGCGCGCATCCGCCGATTTGCGGCAATCTCAGAGGATGTGTGTGCCGTGCGCATCAAGGATGCCGTGACCATGTGTGAGCGGCGAGAGCAGGTCATGCCCGATCGTGCCGAGATCGACCGGTGTGGAGGCCGGCGCGCTCGCGGCGTGTCCGGCGGCGCTGCTGTCGCCGAGCAGACTGAGGTTGAGACTGCCGAGCAGATTGCCGGCCAACCCGTCGGCGCCGACGCCGCCGAGACTCGGAATGTTGAGACTCGGAATGTTGAGCTCGTGCGTGCCGGTGAGAGCGCCGAGGTCGAGCAGATGCGGGCCGATCGTGACGCCGGCCAAATGGCCGCTGCCGGAGCCAATGAGGCCGCCAAGCAAGCCGCCGAGCGGTCCGTTGCCTGCGGTGTCGCCGCCGAGATTGAGCAGGCCGCCATCGAGCAAGCCGTGCGTCAGCTGGCTGACCAGTCCGGTGACCGGGCTCAGCAGACCGCTGACATCGGAGACTGCCGTATCAACCAGCCCCGAGACGGCATGAATCACGCCGCTGATATCGGCGCCGAGATGCGCGACCGTCTCGCCGAGATTGCCGGCAAGGATTTGTCCCGGCACGACCAGAATGTCGGCGACCAGATTGGCATGGCCGCCATTGCTGGTCCCGATGGTGCTGATGTTGCCGAGATCGATCGCCTGTCCGAGATTGGTGAGGCCATGAAGCATGTCGGGCAGTGCGGTCGCCTGGGACAGGACACCGGCTGAGGAATGGACGCCGCCTTGAACCGCGGTCGTGGCGGTGTCGAGCACCGGTTGCAGCGCTCCGCCCGATGCTGCGAGCGCTGTCGAATCCGGCTCGACGGGCAATGCGGCGTTCAACACAATGCCGATCACCGGCAGCTCGCTCGTGTTCAGCAAGCTCCCGACCAGGGGCAGGTCGGAACCGGCCGCGGCTGCGGCGCCGTCGCCGAGCAGGGACGTCGCGCCGTCCAGCGCATTTGCCGCCGGTACCGGATCGATCAGGCTGTGGGCCGGCGGGCCGGCAGCCGTATCGGCCGTGCCGTCGTCAGGCAGCACAGATGTCACCGGGAGTGGCAGGTCGGAGAGTCCGTCGCTGGAATTTGCCAGCAGCGCCGTCGAGCCCGCCAGGACCTCGACCATCCGGTCGGCGGCGTTGCTGGATAGAGAGCTACTCATGCGCATCTCCCGCTGGATGAGGCAGCAATCCGGCTACGTCCGATCGGGCAAATGGTTGCCGAATCCCGGCTGCGGTATTCGCGGGATAGCGAAGGCGCGCTTACGTGGAAGCGGACAAACTGCTGAAAATTGCAGATTTGGGGCTGACCCGATCGGGCGGCCCAAACAAAAGGGCCGGATGCTATCCGGCCCTTTCACGTCCGATGAAGCAGCTTCGAGAGCTCAGGCCGCTTTCAGCAGGCCTTCCTTCTTCAGCGCTTCCTGCACCTTCGGGCGCGCCGCGACGCGGGCCTTGTAGGCCGTCACGTTCGGCAGGCCGGAGAGATCGAAGCCGAGCCGGTCTTGCGCCCACATGATCATGGTGAAGAGGTAGCCGTCGGCGACCGTGAACTGGCTGCCCATCAGATATTCGCGGCCGGCGAGCTGGCTGTCGACATATTTGAACTTGCCCATGGCGCGGTCCTTGAAAAACGCCTTGGCGTCGTCGGCGAGCACCGGCGAGAACATCGGGCCGAGATTCTTGTGCAGCTCGGTCGTGATGTAGTTCAGCCATTCGAGCAGCTTGTAGCGTTCGTTGGAATCCCGGGCGGGCGCCAGCTTCTTGTCGGCGACCTTGTCGGCGATCATCTGGATGATGATCGGGCCTTCGGTGACCATCTCGCCGGTATCCAGCGCCAGCGCCGGCACCTGGCCCTTGGGGTTCACTTGCAGGAAATCGTCGCCGTTTTCGAGCTTCTTGGCCCGAAGATCGACCTTGACCAGGTCATAGGGCAGGCCGGCTTCAAGCAGGGCGATGTGGGGGGAGAGGGAGCAGGCACCGGGGGAGTAATAAAGCTTCATGGGGGTATTCCTTCCCTTGTTCTTGGCGTCCGGAGAGGGATTGCCTACATGCGCCTGCATGAATTAGTCAAGATTGATGCAGATGCATTCAGTGCGGTACACTGGGTTCCGGGAACTTAGGGCCAGACGATGAAACGCAAGCTATCGAGCGAGGCGACGGCCGCCTGGATCCGCCTGATGCGGGTGCCGAGCCGGGTGCTGGACTGCGTCGAGCAGGATCTGAAGAAGGCCGGCTTTCCGCCGCTCGCCTGGTATGACGCCCTGCTCGAGCTGTCGCGCGCGCCGTCCGGCGAGCTGCGCCCGGTCGAGCTCGAGCGGCAGATGCTGATCCCGCAATATTCGACCTCGCGGCTGATCGACAAGCTGGTCGACGAGGGGCTCGCCGCCCGGCGCGAATGCAAGATCGACAAGCGCGGCCAGTTCGTCGAGATCACCGAGGCCGGGCGCGAGCTGCAGAAGAAGATGTGGAACGCCTATTCGGCGGCGATCGACAAGCATGTCGGCTCGAAATTGTCCGACGCCGACGCCGAACGGCTGTGCGGTCTGCTCGACCGTCTCGGCTGCTCCTGCGGCGAGACCGATGCAAAGAGCGATACCAAGGCCGCACCCGCGCGAGACGGCGTGCCCGCCCGATGATAGTCCTGATCCCATCATCCGCGGCCGGCATGGCCCGCGGATGTCCCTGCCACCGCGCGCCTTCGATCGAAGCGCCCTTGAGTTGGATTTTTTATGGCGCGTGACCAGATCGACATGACGCCGCTGCAGTCGCGCGACGAACTCGTGGCGTGGATTGAAGCCGGCGTGAAGCCCGAGTCCGAATTCCGGATCGGCACCGAGCACGAGAAGACCCCGTTCACGCTCGAGGGCCACCAGCCCGTGCCCTATGAGGGCGTCAAGGGTATCGGCGCGTTGCTCGAGGGCATGAAGCTCCTGCTCGGCTGGGAGCCGATCGTGGAGCGCGGCAACATCATCGGGCTTTATGACGTCACCGGCGGCGGCGCGATTTCGCTCGAGCCGGGCGGGCAGTTCGAATTGTCGGGCGCGCCGGTCGAGACCGTGCACCAGACGCAGTCGGAGTTGATGGCACATCTGGCGCAGGTGCGGGAGGTCGCAACCCCGCTCGGCATCGGCTTCCTCGGCCTCGGCATGACGCCGTCCTGGTCGCGCGCGCAGATCCCGGTGATGCCGAAGGGCCGCTACAAGATCATGCGCAACTACATGCCGAAGGTCGGCCAATACGGCCTCGACATGATGTTCCGGACCTGCACGGTGCAGACCAATCTCGACTTCTCCTCCGAAGCCGACATGGTGAAGAAGCTGCGGGTGTCGCTGGCGTTGCAGCCGATCGCGACCGCTCTGTTCGCCAATTCGCCGTTCACCGAAGGCAAACCGAACGGCTTCCTGTCGTTCCGCTCCGAAATCTGGCGCGACACCGACAATGCGCGCTCGGGCATGATTCCGTTCGCGTTCGAGGACGGCATGGGGTTCGAGCGCTATGTCGATTACGCGCTCGACGTGCCGATGTATTTCGTCAAGCGCGGCGAGGAATATATCGACGTCTCCGGCTCGTCGTTCCGCGATTTCTTCGCCGGCAACAACAAGATTCTCCCCGGCGAGCGGCCGACGCTGTCGGACTGGGCCAACCACCTCTCGACGATCTTCCCCGAGGTGCGGCTGAAGCGTTATCTCGAAATGCGCGGCGCCGACGGCGTGCCGTGGGGCCGGCTGCCGGCGCTGCCGGCGTTCTGGGTCGGGCTGCTCTACGATAATGACAGCCTCGATGCCGCCTGGGATATCGTCCGGCACTGGACCGCGGCGGAGCGGCAGGCGCTGCGCGATGACGTGCCGCGCTTCGGCTTCAAGGCACGGATCAAGGACCGCTATCTGTTCGAGATCGCCAAGGAGTGCCTGGTCCTGTCGCATGCCGGATTGCGCCGGCGCGGCCGGATCGACCATCTCGGACGCGACGAGAGCCGCTTCCTCGAACCGCTTGAGCGCATCATCGAGACCGGCCGCTCGCCGGCCGAGGAGATGCTGGAGAAGTTCAACGGGCCCTGGAAGGGCTCCGTGGAACCGGCCTATCAGGAATACGCCTTCTAATCCCGGCCCGCGCCCCGAACGCGTGCGGACGGCGGTGTTGTCGCACCCGCCGCTGCCGCGCCGTTCATCAGCCGTACAGGTTCATGGCGTTCAAATGACGCCCCGCGGGATGCGCGGGGCTGTACGAATTTGAAAGCAATGTCATGGGGATAGGCCGCCTCTTTAGGGCGTGTGTGGTGATGTTCGCGGTCTTGTCGGCCGTTGCCGTCACGCGCCCGGCATTGGCGCAAACCAATTTCGACCGTCCCGGCGGAGACTATCTGAACGCGCCGGTGACGTCGGGTGACCCCGCCGATTGCGCGCTGACCTGCGAGCGCGACCGCCGCTGTCGCGCCTGGAGCTTCAACTATCCGACCGATTCCAACAACGGCGCGGTGTGCTGGCTGAAGAACAGCGTGCCGCCGCGGGTGCAGGACGTTTGCTGCGTCTCCGGGGTGCGCGGCGCCGGCGTGGTCGAACCGCGCAACGGCGCCATCGAAACCTCGATCGACCGCCTCGGCGGCGACTACAAGAATTTCGAACTGAAGAGCAGCGACGGCGACGAGGCCTGCCAGGCCGCCTGCACCGCTGACAACAAGTGCCGCGCCTGGACCTACGCCCGGCCCGGCTATGCCGGCCGCGACGCGCACTGCTTCCTCAAGAAGGAGATCAAGCCGCCGCGCCGCAAGGCGGGGTTCACGTCGGGCGTGGTGCGGTAACGGCCGCACACAAAGCGTCGTCCCTGCGAACCTGTTCGCAGGAACGACAGGCTACTCCGCCGCGATCACCGTGATCTCCGGCCACAGCGTCTTCCATCGCGCTGCCTTCTTGGCGTAATTCGCCGCGGAAAAATTCGCGGTCCGGTTCGGCCGCACGATCATGTCGGCGACATCGTCGAAACCGCTCGGCGCATAAACGTCGTAACCGCTCGCACTACGCCGGATGCCGACCTGCACGTTCGCGCTGAGGAAGCGATCGATGCCGTCGGTCGAACGTGACAGCGCAGGGTAGGGCACGCCGTGCTTGCCGGGATACCAGAGATGGACGCGGGCCTGGTTGCGCACCTCGATCGCGGCGCCGAGATGGCCGAGTCGCGCCGTGAGGTCGCGGATGACGGCGTCCTCGGCCTCCCATGACGTGTCGGAATCGAAATAGAAGACGTCGTAGTCGCTGATACCATGATCGAGCGGCCGCGTTGTCAGCACGTTCCACACGCTCTGCACCAGGCAGCCGGCCACCAGCCAGGCATCAGGCAGACCGAGGCGGTCAAGCTCGCCTGTGATCGCTGGATTGACTGGGTTGCGCAGTGCCGCGGCGAGGAATTCGTCTTGCGTCACGACGTTGCCGTCGCATCGTAATCCCGAACCGCCTTCTTCGAGGCCAGCGTGCGCCAGTGCCGGCGCAGCAGCGGCTCGACGGTCGCACGTTTGGCTTTCGACAGGCGGATCAGCACGGTCGGATAATCGCGATAGTGATCGGTGAAATAGAAGAGCCTGGGCTGGCTCTCGACCAGCATGTCGCGCTCATCCGGCGGCACGCCCGGCATCACCAGGCTGTCGCCGTCCTCCTTGAGCCGCACCAGCATCTTCTTGCGCACCTTCAGCGCCGGTGTTCCGTAGGACGTGCCGTCCTCGACCTCCGGCCACGCCAGCACCAGGGTCCTGACGTCGTCGAAGGTCACGTTGACCTACTCACTGCACCGAGGTGAAGAAACGCGCGAGGCGGAAGCCGGAGAGCCAGGTCCAGACCGGCTGGCTGCGGATGCCCATGTCCCAGGAGCCGACCACCGCGTCCGCGCGGCCGATCAGATTGTCGATCGGCAACAGGCCGACGCCGCCGTCGCGCACCGGCACGCGGCTGTCGGCGGAATTGTCCCGGTTGTCGCCGAGCACGAACAGATTGCCGGGCGGCACCGTCACCTCGGGCGTGTTGTCGAGCCGGCCATTGTCGCGGATCTTGAAGATCGCGTGGCTGACACCGTTCGGCAGCGTCTCGACATAGCGATTGGCGTCCTCGCCGCCGCCGCGATCGTCTTCAGCAAAGCCGGTGCCGTCGGGCTTCAGCGCCGCAGCATGATCGTTGATGAAGAGCTGTCCCTGCCGCATCTGGATGCGATCGCCGGGCAGCCCGACCACGCGCTTGACCCAGGCCTGCGAGCGGTCGCCCGGCCAGCGGAACACGACGACGTCGCCGCGCTTCGGCGTCTCGCCGAACACCCGGCCGGTCTCCGGCAGCGTGATCTGGATCGGCAGCGACGCCGCGCCGTAGCCATAGGGATATTTCGAGGCGACCAGCGCGTCGCCGATCAGCAGCGTCGGCTCCATTGAGCCCGACGGCACGTAGAACGGCTCGGCGATCGCGCCCTTGGCGAGGAACACGACGGCCACGATCGCGGCCAGCTGTACGGCCTGTCCGCGCCAGCTGGTCGGCTTGGCCGCCACGACTTCGTTTCCGCTGCTCACTAGCCCGTTCCTCCGACCGTAATCCGTTCCATCCTGAGCGTCGGCTGGCCGACGCCGACCGGCACGCCCTGGCCGTTCTTGCCGCAGGTGCCGATTCCCGTATCCAGCTCAAGATCGTTGCCGATCATGGTGATCCTGTGGAGATCGGTCGGCCCGTTGCCGATCAGCATGGCGCCCTTCAGCGGCGCGCCGAGCTTGCCGTTCTCGATCTTGTAGGCCTCGGTGCACTGGAACACGTATTTGCCCGAGGTGATGTCGACCTGGCCGCCGCCGAAATTGGCGGCATACATGCCGTTCTTCACCGAGGCGATGATCTCGGCCGGGTCGCGGTCGCCCGCCAGCATGTAGGTGTTGGTCATGCGCGGCATCGGCACGTGGGCATAGCTCTGCCGCCGGCCGTTGCCGGTCGGCTTCATGCCCATCAGGCGTGCGTTCTGGCGGTCCTGCATGTAGCCGACCAGGATGCCGTCCTCGATCAGCATGGTGCGGTTGGTCGGCGTGCCCTCGTCGTCGATCGACAGCGAGCCGCGGCGCGAGGCCATGGTGCCGTCGTCGACCACGGTGACGCCCTTGGCTGCGACCTGCTGGCCCATCAGGCCGGCGAAGGCGGAAGTCTGCTTGCGGTTGAAGTCACCCTCGAGCCCATGGCCGACGGCCTCATGCAGCATCACGCCGGGCCAGCCGGCCCCGAGCACCACGTCCATCTCGCCGGCAGGCGCCGGCATCGATTCGAGATTGACCAGCGCCTCGCGCAGCGCGCCGTCGGCAGCGTCGCGCCAGGCCTTGGTCTCGATGAAGCGCGCATAGCCCTCGCGGCCGCCATAACCCTTGCTGCCGCTCTCCTGGCGGTCCCCTTGGCCTGCGACCACGGAGATGTTGACGCGCACCAGCGGGCGGATGTCGCGATAGCTCTCGCCGTCGGGCCGCAGGATCTCCACCACCTGCCAGGTCGCGGTGAGGCTGGCCGAGACCTGCCGCACCCGCGGGTCCTTGTCCCTGACATAGGCGTCGATCTCGCCGAGCAGTTTGACCTTGGCCTCGAACGCAGGTCCGTCGAGCGGGTTCTCGTCGCCATACAGCCTGACATTGGTGTGGGCCGGCGCCGCGGCGAACGTGCCGGCATAGCCGCCGCGCACCGCGGCAACCGCATCGGCCGCGCGGATCAGCGCCGGGATCGAGACGTCGGAGGAATGCGCATAGCCGACCGCATCGTCCTTGACGGCACGCAGGCCGAAGCCCTGCGAGGTGTCGTAGGTCGCCTGCTTGAGCCGGCCGTTGTCGAACACCAGCGCCTCGGTCTGCCCGAACTCCAGGAACAGCTCGCCGTCGTCGGCGCCTTCAAGGCCGCGTGCCACCTCGCGGCGAACGGCATCGCGGTCCAGATTGGCGCGGTCGAGCAGGGAGGTCGTGGCGGGATTGGTCATGGTCACTCCGACGCAGTGCGATTCTTTGGGCGTTCCGTGTCATCCTTGCCTGAAGCGCAACTGATTGCCAGTGGGGAACCCGGACGCAGGGATTTCGGGGCGATTGAAGCAGAGACGAGCGGAAAACGCATCTTACAACCCGGAAAGCTGCGCCGGTCCTGGTTCAGGGCCGGATGGCGACCGTCAAACATAGTGTTTTGGGTGGCAAACCGGGAGGGGCTGGGACAGTGACGGCGATCACGGCAGCCCCGCGCGATCCTCACCTTGTCGTCATCAGCGCGCGCGCCGGTCCGCCCTCCGCGGCTGGTCTTCCGGCTCGGGCTCATCGCTCGACGGCGCCGACTGCGCGGCGCTCCCGGTCGAGGTCGGAAAGCCATGCTCCTGCGCCCATCGGTGCAACTCGTCGAACATACAGGCCTGAGCGCCTTCGCCGACGGCGTCATCTCATACTCAATCCGCGGCGGCACCTCGGGATAGACCGTGCGCTTGACGCGGCCATTGGCTCCATCCGGGGTACGTGCTTCCGCAGCTAAGGGAGCGCCCTAGGGCAATTTGTCATAGCCCTCCGCCAGGCCGTTCAGGCTGAGCGGAAAGCCGATGCCCTCTTCCGGGGTTTCGAAAATGATGAAGGTCGCGGTCTTGGCGTTCTTGAGCTGGCCGAGCAGCTTGTCGTCCATCACGACCTCGGCGACGCAGCCATTGGGCAGGCAGCGGACGAAGCCGGCGCGGCCGACGTCCTGGTTGTCGAGTTTCAGGCCGAGGCCGGACGGCAGCAGCACGCCGAGCGGGGCGACCACGCGCATCAGGCGGCTCTTCTGGTCGGCGGTCTTCAGCACGATCACGGTCAGGCCGGCATTGGAGCGGTCTTCCGCTACCACGCTCTGGATCAGCGCGCATTGCTCGGCCTGGGCGCCGGGCGGGGTGTCGCAGCGGATCTGCCAGTCGCCATGGACCGAGCGCACCGCGCCCTGCGCGTTGGCCGCCTGGCTCAGGCCGAGCGAAAATGCGGCCGCCAAGAGGGCGCCGAGCCAGCGCGGCAGCGCCCGTCCTGCCTGAATGTTCGAAGCGCCCATCCGGGTCGATCCTCTAAAATGTTGGGTCCGGCCGTTCCGGCCGCCGGTAGCGCGCAACAGCCGACTGATACCGCAATGACGGCGCCTTGAAGGCGATCTTGGAGCCATTCCCGCGCCGGATTGGGGCAGCCCGCAGCGAATCAGGTTCCTGTGGGCTACCGCGCCTGTGCCTACATCCGGTAATCCGCCTGTCAACTGCGTGCGGCCGCCTTTCGCTTGATTTTGCGGGAAAAATCGCAAGCGGCAGCTTCATCGCAGGCGCATGGCTTTCGGCCCTACTACTGCATTGCGAGCGCCTGAGAATTATGGTTTGAGAGGCTGGATTTCGACGCGTTCTAGCGATCTGGCTCCCGTACCCACCTTGACTCAGAGACGGGTATGTCCGGAAGGCCGTTTGTCAGGGCGGATCGTGCTGCATTTTCGGCCACATGCCGGAGGTGCTTTGGGGAATAATGCAAGGGAGCGCGAGCGGCATGAAGATGTCGATTGGCCGGTTGGGCAGGCAATTGCTGGGGTTGACGGTAGCGGGTGTGGCGTCTGTCGCCGCGGGATCGGCCTTCGCCGAGATGGGGCAGCCGGCGCCGTGGGAGCACACGCTCCAGGAAGCCGCGACCCCGGTGATGGAAAACATCATCTGGTTCCACAATTTCCTGCTGGTGCTGATCACCGTCATTACGCTGTTCGTCCTGGCGCTGCTCGTCATCGTGGTGGTGAAGTTCAACGCCCGCGCCAACCCGGTCCCCTCCAAGACCACCCACAACACCCTGATCGAGGTGGCCTGGACGCTGATCCCGGTCCTGATCCTGGTCGGCATCGCGGTGCCGTCGTTCCGCCTGCTGTTCCTGGAGCTCGACGTGCCGAAGCCGGACCTCACCGTGAAGGTCACCGGCAAGCAGTGGTACTGGTCCTACGCCTACCCGGATAACGGCAAGTTCGAGTTCGACTCGCTGCTCGACAAGGACAAGCAGCCCCGTCTGCTCGGCGTCGACAACGAGATGGTGGTGCCGGTCAACAAGGTGGTGCGGATCCAGACCACCGGCGCCGACGTGATCCACTCCTTCGCGGTGCCGGCGTTCGGCGTGAAGATCGATTCGGTCCCCGGCCGCCTCAACGAGAGCTGGTTCAAGGCGACCAAGACCGGCGTGTTCTACGGTCAGTGCTCGGAACTGTGCGGCAAGGACCATGCCTTCATGCCGATCGCGGTGCGGGTCGTCAGCGACCAGGAATTCGCGACCTGGGTTGAAGGCGCGAAGAAGAAGTTTGCGACCAACCCGGCGAATTCCTACGCCTCGGCTGGTCAGGCGGCGCAGTAAGCCGGACGGCTTACGGCGCGGACGGAATAAGGGCGACGGGACCGCAAGGTCCGAGAGGGACTGCAAGGCAGGATTTTGAACATGGCGACAGGCGCAGCGACACACGACGATCACGCCCATGATGATCACGCCCACCATCCGACCGGATGGCGGCGCTATCTCTACTCCACGAACCACAAGGACATCGGTACGATGTACCTGGTCTTTGCGGTGATCGCGGGCGTCATCGGCGCTGCGATGTCGATCGCGATCCGTGCCGAGTTGATGTACCCGGGCGTCCAGATATTCCACGAGACGCACACCTATAACGTGTTCGTGACCTCGCACGGCCTGATCATGATCTTCTTCATGGTCATGCCGGCGATGATCGGCGGGTTCGGCAACTGGATGGTGCCGCTGATGATCGGCGCGCCCGACATGGCGTTCCCGCGCATGAACAACATCTCGTTCTGGCTGCTGCCGGCCTCGTTCGCGCTGCTGCTGCTGTCGACCTTCGTCGAGGGTGAGCCGGGCGCCAACGGCGTCGGCGCCGGCTGGACCATGTACGCGCCGCTGTCGACCTCGGGTCATCCGGGTCCGGCGGTCGATTTCGCGATCCTGTCGCTGCATCTCGCCGGTGCCTCGTCGATCCTCGGCGCCATCAACTTCATCACCACGATCTTCAACATGCGCGCGCCGGGCATGACCCTGCACAAGATGCCGCTGTTCGTGTGGTCGATCCTGGTGACGGTGTTCCTGCTGCTGTTGT
Organism: Bradyrhizobium sp. WCU1; assembly: GCF_053474805.1. Taxonomy (NCBI): domain Bacteria; kingdom Pseudomonadati; phylum Pseudomonadota; class Alphaproteobacteria; order Hyphomicrobiales; family Nitrobacteraceae; genus Bradyrhizobium; species Bradyrhizobium sp. WCU1. The sequence goes on along the minus strand of NZ_CM130280.1, from coordinate 2,641,786 downwards.
CGCTGCCGGTGCTTGCCGGCGCGATCACCATGCTGCTGACCGACCGCAATTTCGGCACCACCTTCTTTGCGGCCGACGGCGGCGGCGACCCGGTGCTGTTCCAGCATCTGTTCTGGTTCTTCGGCCACCCCGAAGTGTACATCCTGATCCTGCCCGCCTTCGGCATGATCAGCCAGATCGTCTCCACCTTCTCGCGCAAGCCCGTGTTCGGCTATCTCGGCATGGCCTACGCCATGGTCGCGATCGGCGGCATCGGCTTCGTGGTGTGGGCGCACCACATGTACACCGTGGGCATGTCGTCGGCGACGCAGGCCTATTTCGTCGCCGCCACGATGGTGATCGCGGTGCCGACCGGCGTGAAGATCTTCTCCTGGATCGCCACGATGTGGGGCGGCTCGATCGAGTTCAAGGCGCCGATGATCTGGGCGATCGGCTTCATCTTCCTGTTCACCGTCGGCGGCGTCACCGGCGTCGTGCTGGCCAATGCCGGCGTCGACCGCGTGCTGCAGGACACCTACTACGTGGTGGCGCACTTCCACTACGTGCTGTCGCTCGGCGCCGTGTTCGGCATCTTCGCCGGCTGGTACTACTGGTTCCCGAAGATGTTCGGCTACATGTACTCGGAGAAGATCGCCAAGGCGCACTTCTGGTTCACCTTCGTCGGCGTCAACCTGGTGTTCTTCCCGCAGCACTTCCTCGGCCTGTCGGGCATGCCGCGCCGCTATGTCGACTATCCGGATGCGTTCGCCGGCTGGAACCTGATCTCCTCCTGGGGCTCGTACATCTCCGGCGTCGGCGTCCTGATCTTCATCTACGGCGTGATCGATGCCTTCGTCCGCAAGGAGCAGGCCGCGAACAATCCGTGGGGTGCGGGTGCCACTACGCTTGAGTGGACGCTGACCTCGCCGCCGCCGTTCCACCAGTTCGAAGTGCTGCCGCGCGTGCAGTAAGTCCACGACAACGCGGCGCACCTGCGGGTGCGCCGCGCCTTTTGCAGAGAAGTGAGACCTGATCTTGTCGGTTGTCGATCACAACGCCATTGAATTGCCCCGGATCTCGGAGGCTGAAGTGGGCGACTACATCGCGCTGCTGAAGCCGCGCGTGATGTCGCTGGTGATCTTCACCGCGCTGGTCGGGCTGATGATCGCGCCGGTTCATGTGCATCCGGTGCTGGCGTTCACCTCAATCCTCTGCATCGCGGTCGGTGCCGGTGCCTCCGGCGCTCTCAACATGGCCTATGAGAGCGACGTCGACGCCTTGATGACGCGCACCGCCAACCGGCCGATTCCGCGCGGCCGGATCACCCAGGCCGAGGCGGCCGCCTTCGGCCTGACGCTCGCCTTCTTCTCGGTGATGACGCTCGGCATCCTGGTCAACTGGGTGGCGGGCGCGCTGCTCGCCTTCACCATCTTCTTCTATGCCGTGATCTACACGATGCTGCTGAAGCGCTGGACCGCGCAGAACATCGTGATCGGCGGCGCCGCCGGCGCGCTGCCGCCGGTGGTGGCTTGGGCCGCCGCGACCGGCTCGCTCTCGGTCGAGCCGATCCTGCTGTTCATGATCATCTTCTTCTGGACCCCGCCGCACTTCTGGGCGCTGGCGCTGTTCCGCAGCGACGACTATGCGCGCGCCGGCATCCCGATGCTGCCGGTGGTCGCCGGTCCCGACGCCACCCGCCTGCAGATCCTGCTCTACACCGTCGTGCTGGTCGCGATCGCGCTGGCGCCATGGCCGCTCGGCTATTTCGACGCGATCTACGGCGTCACCTCGCTGGTGCTGGGCGCCGGCATGCTGTGGCTCGCCATCGAGGTTTACCGTCGCCGCGAGGGCACGGTTGCCAACCGCGCCACGCGGCGGCTGTTCGCGTTCTCGATCCTTTATCTGTTCGCGCTGTTCGCCGTCCTCCTTGCCGAGGTCGTGGTCCGCGCGATCCTGCCTGCCTTCATCGGATAGGGACGCCGGGGGGCGAGATGGGGGCACACGGGACAGCAATGGACGACAAGAACGAACCAGACGGCATCGTCCTCACCGAGGCGCAACTCAAGAGCCGCCGCCAGCGTTCGATCGCGATTGCGCTCGCGCTCGGCGTCATGGTGGTGCTGTTCTTCGCCGTCACCCTGGTGAAGGGGCCGGCCGTGCTGGTGCGACCGCTGTGAGCGAGATGGCGAACCAGGGTGTGCAGCAGGCTCCGCAAGGCGAGGGTGCCAAGGTCACGCGCCGCATGCTGACCCGCGACGCCCTGGTGGCGTCGATCTGCGGCTTCGTCGTGGTGCTGATGGTCGGCGCGTCCTACGCGGCCGTGCCGTTCTACAACTGGTTCTGCCGCACCACCGGCTTCAACGGCACCACCCAGGTCGCGACGTCGGCGCCTTCTGATGCACCGCTCGAGCGCACCATTGCGGTCAGCTTCGATTCCAACGTCGCGCCGGGCCTGCCCTGGAAGTTCGAGGCCGAGCAGACCACGATCGACGTCAAGATCGGCCAGGTCGTCACGGTCTACTACACCGTGACCAACCAGTCGGCGCGCACCACGACCGGCCAGGCAGCCTACAACGTCGCGCCGCTGACGGTCGGCGCCTATTTCCAGAAGATCAACTGCTTCTGCTTCACTGAACAGACCATGGCGCCGGGCGAGAAGCGCGAGATGGCCGTGGTGTTCTATGTCGATCCGGCGCTGGCCAAGGACAGCGAGAACGACACGCTGAAGACGATCACTTTGTCCTACACCTTCTTTCCCGTGCGCGACGCTACGCCGAAGCCCGTGGCGGCCGGCGAGGCGGAGCAGCGCAAGGGCGGCTAGAGCATGATCCGGAAAAGTGGGGTCCGGTTTTCCGAGAAGATCATGCTGAAGAGATTGGAATTTAAGATTAAGACGTGCCTTGCGGCACGCGAATGGAGAGACGGCAATGGCTGAGGCGCAAGTCAAGCATCACGACTATCATCTCGTCGACCCGAGCCCGTGGCCGGTGGTCGGCTCGGTCTCGGCCTTCATCATGGCGCTCGGTGCGATCGGCTGGATGCACCACATGTTCTCCGCCGCGCCGATCGTGTTCGGCGTCGGCACCATCGGCGTGCTCTACACCATGGCAAGCTGGTGGGGCGATGTGATCAAGGAAGCCCAGTACAAGGGCGACCACACCCGCGTGGTGCAGATCAGCCATCGCTACGGCATGATCCTGTTCATCGCCTCCGAGGTGATGTTCTTCGTCGCCTGGTTCTGGGCCTTTTTCAACTCGGCGCTGTTCCCGGCCGATGCGGTGCACGCCACGCGCGATGCGGTGTTCGGCTGCGGCGCCGGCACGGCGATGGGCGCATGCTCCGTCCCCGGCACCTGGCCGCCCCACGGCATCGAGACCTTCGATCCCTGGCATCTGCCGCTGCTCAACACGCTGCTGCTGCTGACCTCGGGCACCACGGTCACCTGGGCGCACCATGCGCTGCTGGAGAACGACCGCCAGGGCCTCAAGCAGGGCCTGATCCTCACCGTGATCCTCGGCGCCTGTTTCACCTGCGTGCAGGCCTATGAGTACGCCCATGCGACGTTCTCGTTCGGCGGCAACGTCTATGGCGCGACCTTCTTCATGGCGACCGGGTTCCACGGCTTCCACGTGCTGGTCGGCACCATCTTCCTGCTGGTCTGCCTGATCCGCGCCTATGCCGGCCACTTCACGCCGAAGCAGCATCTCGGCTTCGAGTTCGCCGCCTGGTACTGGCACTTCGTCGACGTGGTCTGGCTGTTCCTGTTCATCTGCATCTATGTCTGGGGCCACGGCGCCGAGTCGATGGCGCACGGCGCCCACTGACTTCGCCGACGTGCTAAGAGGGGGCGGCCTGATGGCCGCCCCCTTTGCTTTTGATAGAGAGCCGATGACCGATATCCCGCCCACTGTGACCGAAAGCGCGATCCGCGGCATCGCCTGCCGCTGCCCACGCTGCGGCAAGGGCAAGCTCTATTCCGGCTTTCTGACGCTGGCGCCGCGCTGTCAGGCCTGTGGCCTCGACTACGCCTTCATCGATGCCGGCGACGGGCCGGCGGTCTTCATCATCATGCTGGCCGGCGCCATCGTGGTCGCGGCGGCGCTGATCGTCGAGGTCAAGTACCAGCCGCCATTCTGGGTGCATGCCGCGCTATGGCTGCCGTTGATCGTGGTGACCACGATCCTGCCGCTGCGTTCGATGAAGGCGCTGCTGATCGCGCTGCAATTCCACCACAAGGCCGCCGAAGGCCAACTGATCGAGCGCGACCCGAAATGAATGACGTCTCTACGCGCCGACCGAGCGCGGCCGGCTTCGGCCTTTTCACGCTGATCCTGATCGCGGTGTTCATCGCGCTCGGCGTCTGGCAGTTGCAGCGCCGGGTCGAGAAGCATGCGCTGATCGCAGCGCTCGACGCGCGGCTGGCCGCGCCGACCGAGGCGCTGCCGCCGCCATCGGCATGGCCCACGCTGACCTCGGCGAAGGATGAATTCCGCCGCGTCACTTTGACCGCGACTTACGCAAAGCTGCCCGACGCGATGGTGTTCAGCTCCGGCTCCGCGGTGCGCGACGACATTTCGGGGCCCGGCACCTGGGCGTTCCTGCCGGCCAAGCTTGCCAGTGGCGAGACCGTCGTGATCAACACCGGGTTCGTCCAGAACACGATGCAGGACCGCGCTTTCGAGGATCGCGTCACAGGTCGCCTCGTCACCGGCGCGCCGGTCGAACTCACAGGCTATATCCGTTATCCCGAGCCGCCGGGCCGGCTGACGCCGAAGGAAGATGCATCGAAGCGGCTGTGGTTCGTGCGCGACCATCGCGCCATGGCGCAGGCGCTCGGCTGGGGCGAGGTCGCGCCGTTCTATATCGACCTCGAAGCGCCGGTGCCCGATAGCGGCACGCCGAAGCCCGGGCCTTTGAAGGTGCATCTCAAGGACGACCACATGCAGTACGCCATCACCTGGTTCTCGCTGGCGGCCGCGGTCACGATCGCCTTCGGCCTGTGGTGGCGCGGCCAGCGGCGCCGCGCGGGCTGAGCGAGCAGGTCACGAGGCCGCCTCGGCTTCGTGCGGCGCGTCCTTCCGCGCAACTGCGCGCAGGTTGGCCAACGACCGGCTGATCCTGTCGAGGTAGATGTACACGACCGGCGTCGTGAACAGCGTCATCAATTGCGAGACGATCAAGCCGCCGACGATGGCAAAGCCGAGCGGCTGACGCAGCTCCGATCCGGTGCCGGTGCCGATCATCAGCGGAACGCCGCCGAGCATCGCGCACATTGTCGTCATCAGGATCGGGCGGAACCGCGCCCGGCAGGCCATGTAGATCGACTGTTCGGCGGAGACATGCTGGTGGCGCTCGGCCTGTAGCGCGAAATCGATCAGCATGATGCCGTTCTTCTGTACGATGCCGATCAAGAGGATGATGCCGATCAGCCCGATCACGTCGAGCCCGAGGCCGAACGCCCACAGTGCGACCAGCGCGCCGAGCCCGGCGGACGGCAAGGTCGAGAGGATCGTGATCGGGTGGATCGTGCTCTCATAAAGCATGCCGAGGATCAGATAGACGGCGACCAAGGCGGCGAGGATCAGGATCGGCGTCGACGCGAGCGCCGCCTGGAACGCCTGCGCATTGCCCTGGAAGCTGGTGACGACGGTCGACGGCACGTGCAGCTCGGCGGTCGCCTTCTGCACCGCCGCGACCGCGGTCCCCACCGCCGTGCCCGGCGCCAGGTTGAAGCTCAGCGTCACCGACGGGAACTGGCTCTGATGGTTCACGGAAAGCGGCGCGGTGCCGTAGTCGATGCTCGCGATCTGGCTGAGCGGCACCATGGTCCCCGCGGACGAACGGATATAGATGCGGTTGAGTGCATAGGGGCCGAGCTGGAACGACGGATCGACCTCCAGGATCACGTAATAGGTGTTGAGCGTCGTGAACAGCTGGGCGACATGCCGCTGGCCGAATGAATCATAGAGCGTGTTGTCCACGGCAGCCGGATCGATGCCGAGGCGGGAGGCCGCGTCGCGGTCGATCTGCAGCTTGAGCTGACGCGCGGCGTTGGCCTGGTCGGTCGCGACGTCGGCCAATTCGGGCAGCGTCTTCAGCTTCTGATACAGCTTGCCGGCCCACAGATTGAGCTCATCCTGGTTCACGTCGGTGAGGGTGAACTGGTACTGCGTCTTGGACAGGCGGCTCGCGAGATTGATGTCCTGCGTTGCCTGCATGAACACCGACATGCCCTTGATCTTCTGCAACGCGGTGTCGAGCTGGCGGATCACCTGATCGGCGGATGCGTTGCGTTCGGCCCGCGGCTTCAGCAGCACGAACAGGCGGCCGTTGTTCTCGGTCACGGTCGGGCCGCCCGGCCCGATATAACCGGTCGCATTGGCAACCGAGGGATTCCTCGAAATGACATCGATGACGCTGCGTTGCAGTGTCGCCATTTGCGCCGGAGAGATGTCGGCCGAGGCCTCCGTGATGCCGGTGATCATGCCGGTGTCCTGCTGCGGAAAGAAGCCCTTCGGGATGCCCACGAACAGCAAGCCGGTCACCGCGACGCTCGCCAGCATGATCGACAGCGTCGCGGCCTTGTAGCGCAGCGCTGCGGCAAGCACGGCTTCATAGCCCGTCTGGATCGCGACGAAGCCGCGTTCCAGCGTGCGCGAGATGATCCCGGCCTCGGCGCCCTGGTGCGGCGATAGCAAATAGGCGCACATCATCGGCGTCAGCGTCACTGAGACGATCACCGACACCACGATGGCAACGCATACCGTGACGGCGAACTCCTGGAACATGCGGCCGATCACCCCGCCCATCAGCAGCAGCGGAATGAAAACCGCGATCAGCGAGACCGAGATCGAGATGATGGTGAAGCCGATCTCGCCCGCGCCTTTCAGCGCAGCCTGCATCGGAGAGAGGCCTTCCTCGATATGCCGGGAGATATTCTCGATCATCACGATGGCATCGTCGACGACGAAGCCGACCGCGATCGACAGGCCCATCAGCGACAGATTGTCGAGGCTGTAGTTGAGCAGATACATCACGCCGAAGGTGCCGATCAGTGAGATCGGGACCGAGACCGCGGGGATGATGGTCGCCCACAGATTGCGCAGGAACAGGAAGATCACCCCGACCACCAGCGCGATGGTCAGCACCAGGGTGAGCTGAACGTCGGCGACGCTGGCGCGGATGGTCTGCGTTCGGTCCGAGGCGATCGTGACCTTGATGTCGGACGGCAGGCTCGACACCAGCTGTGGCAGCAGCTTCTTGATGCCGTCCACCGTGCTGATCACGTTGGCGCCGGGCTGGCGCTGGATCGCGAGAATGACGGCGGGCTTGTCGTTGTACCAGCCGTGCAGCGTGACGTCCTCGGCCGCCACGATGGCCTGCCCGACGTCGCGCAGGCGCACCGGCGCGCCGTTGCGATAGGCGATGATCAGATCGTCATACTTGTTCGCGACCAGCACCTGGTCGTTGGTGGCGAGCGTATAGGCCTGCTGACTGCCGTAGAGCACCCCCTTGGGCTGGTTCACGGTGATGTTGCCGAGCGTGGCGCGTAATTGCTCGAGATCGAGCCCTGCGGCAGCGAGCTTGGCCGGATTGACCTGCACCCGGATCGACGGCTTCTGCATGCCGCCGATGGTGACGAGCGAGACACCCGGCACCTGCGACAATTTCTGCGCCAGGATGCTGTCGGCATAGTCGTCGACCTTGGTCAGCGGCTCGGTGTCCGACGTGAGCGCGATCAGCAGCACCGGCACGTCGGCCGGATTGACCTTGTGGAAGGTCGGCGGCGACGGCATCGTCTTGGGCAATTGCCCCGATGCCGCATCGATCGCGGTCTGCACGTCCTGCGCCGCCGCATCGACGCTGCGGTTCAGCGCGAATTGCAGCGTGATCTGGGTGTTGCCGAGCCCGCTGCTCGAGCTCATGCCGGTCAAGCCGGCGATCTGACCGAACTGCCGTTCCAGCGGGGTTGCGACCGACGAGGCCATGGTCTGCGGGTCGGCGCCGGGGAATTGCGCGGTGACCTGGATGGTCGGGGTATCTACCGTCGGCAACGCCGAGACCGGCAGGCGCACGAAGGCGATGATGCCGACCAGCACGATGGCGACGGCCAGGAACGCGGTGGCGACGGGCTTGCGGATGAAACCTGCGGAGACGTTCATGGCAGCATCCCTGCGCTTGCGGTGGTTGCGTCCTGGACCTGGTCTTTCTTGTCGTCGGGCACGATCTCGACCGTGGTCCCGGGATTGAGCCGGTACTGCCCCGCGGTGACCACGGTCTCGTTGGCCGCGAGGCCCTGCTCGATCAGGACCTGCCCGTCGCGCGATTGGCCGGTCGTGACATTGCGGATGCCGACGACGTTGTTCGGGCCGACCGTATAGGCGAAGGCGCCGTCCGGCCCCTGGCGAACCGCCGTCAGCGGCACGGTGAGCGCGTTGTGCCGAACGGCGATCGTCAGATGAACGTTGACGAAGGTGCCTGGCCACAGCGTGTTGCCGGCATTGGGGAAGGATGCCTTCAGCTGCACGGTGCCGGTCGAGCTGTCGACCTGGTTGTTGATCAGCATCAGGCTGCCGTGGTCGAGCTTGTGCTTGTTCTGGGCATCATAGACGTCGACCGATGCGTCGCCGGATGCCAGCGCCTGCTGGACACCGGGGATGTCGCCGGATGGCAGCGTGAAGATCACCGCGATCGGCTGCAGCTGGGTGAGGACCACAAGCCCGTTGGTATCGGTCGGGTGCACGACGTTGCCGGGATCGATGCGGCGGATGCCGGTGACGCCGTTGAACGGCGCCGTGATCGTGGCGTAGCTCAGCTGGGTCTGTGCGGCCTCAAGCGCGGCCTTGTCGAGCGCGACGGTGCCTTCGCCCTGCGCGACCTGCGAATCCTGGGTATCGAGCAGTTGCTGGGTCGCAAAGCCGCGAGTGGCGAGCGGCTGGGTACGCGCCAGATTGGTCCTGGCGTTCTTCAGACTCGCCTGGTCGCGTGCCAGCGCGGCCTCGGCCTGGTCGACCTGGGCCTCGTAGACCCGCGGGTCGATCCTGGCGAGTACATCGCCGCGCTTCACCTGCTTGCCTTCGACAAAATCGACGCTGTCGAGCGTGCCCTGCACCTGGGTGCGGATGGTGGCCGTGTTGATCGGCGTCACCGTGCCCAATCCTTCGAGCACGATCGGCACATCATGCTGCAGGACCTTTGCCGCCGTCACCGGAACGACTGATGTGGTCGTCTTCGACTGGGCCGCGGCCGGAGCCCTGTCGGCCGCGCGATCCGGCCGATCCACGGCATACAAGCCGACGCTGATTGCGGCGGCCGCCAGGCACACGCCCGCGATCGTGATGGTCTTCATTGTCATGGTTCACCAGCTCCATCGGTGGTCCGGCGGCCGATCGTCGCGACCAGCTCCAGGACAAAGGTTTCGGTTGCGCTCGCCGCGGCAGCTTCCGTCGCGCGGCCGGCGGCGAGGTCGAGATTGATGATGCGGGCGTCGAGATCGGCGGCGCGCAACGCGCCGATCAGACTGCCTTGCGGCTCTTCGTCATTGTGATGAATCACGAGCCGGATCGCGGTCACCGTCGGCACCACGGGAAACGACAGTGCGTCGGAGGCAACGTCGATCGCGACGATGCCGCCGCAGGGCAGCTCGCCGCGCAGCGTCAGTTCGAGCATGCGCCGCGCGATGGGCCCTTCGCCGAGCAGGATCAGCTGCCGCGGCGCCATCCCGACGCGGTCGAGCGCGGCCGCAACGCCGCTCAGGATGCCGGCATAGCTGGTTTCGCGCAGCGCAATCGGCAGCCATGTCGCAAGCGGGGTGAGCCGTCGCCAGCGCGCGAAGGTTTCCGGTACGGCGATATCAGCAGCATCGGGGGCGACCAGGACGCCGACCAGCACGCGCGCGGTGGCGCGATGGGGCCGGGTTGCGATGGCGCTGTGCGGGCTCTCGGGCATGCCCGGAAGCTGGGCCTTGGTCCGATATTATTCAAATGAATTGTCTTTATTTGCCTATTCACATTGTGCATGATGAATGCATGCGGCTGCGCAATCTCGATCTCAATCTTCTGCTGGTGTTCGACGCCGTCATGCGCGAGCGCAGCGTGGTGCGTGCAGCCGGCGCACTTGCCATCAGCCAGCCCGCCGTGAGCCACGCGCTGAACCGGCTGCGTCATGCGCTGAAGGACCAGCTGTTCGTCCGCACGCCGTCCGGCATGCTGCCGACGCCGCGGGCCGAAGCACTGGCGCTGCCGGTCCGCAAGGCGCTGAGCGACCTGCAACTGGCGGTCGAAGGCGATCGTTTCGATCCGGCGCAGGCGGATCGGCGCTTCGCCATTGCCGTCAATAATTATGCTGCGGTGGTTGCCGCCGGCGCGATCATCGCGGCGGTGCGCGCGCAGGCGCCCCGGGTGCGGCTGACGCTGGTGCCGAGCGGGACCTTGAATCTCGCCGACCGGCTCGATCGCGGCGAGCTCGATCTTGCGATCTCCGCCGGCGCGCTGGAGGGCGAGCGCTTCGCCTCCCGTCGGTTGATCGAGGATCGCTTCGTCGCTGTGCTGCGGGCCGGTCATCCGGCCCTGCGCAAGAAGCTGACCGGCGAGGCGCTGATCGAGCTGCCGCATCTTGCGATCACCTCCAGCGGCGAGAATCTGGATTTCATCGACGCCTGGCTGCGGGCACGCAAGGCGGGCCGCATCATTGCATCAGATGTGCCCTATCTGTCGGCCGGCGCGGTTCTGGTGCAATCCAACATGGTTGCGATCCTCGGGCGCAAGCTCGCGCTCGAATTCCGCCGCGCCTATCCGATCGAGATGCGGGAGTTGCCGTTCGACGCGTCGAAGCTGCACAGTGTCATGTGCTGGCACCGCCGCTTCGACGATCTGCCGGCGCACCGCTGGCTCAGGGACACGATCGTCGCCGCCACCGGCGGCATTTGATCCGGGTCGAGACGATGCGCCTGATCAATGACCCGCGGGGGCGGGGCCGCCGAGTTTGATGTTGCGCAAGGTCAGCGCCAGTGGGATCGCCGAGAGCGCGATCAGCATCAGGACCCAGAATGCGTCCATGTAGGAAAGGAACGAGGCCTGGGTCTGCACCTGCTGACCGATCCACTGCACCGCCTGCTGCTGCGCCTGCAGCAGCGAACTGCCCTGGGCAATGAAGAAGTCGGTCATTCGATGCATGGTGTCCTGATATTGCGGACTTGACGGCGTCACCTGCTCGACCAGCCGGCTCTGGTGGAACTGCTCGCGATGCGTCAGCACGTTGGAGACCAGCGAGACGCCGATCGAGCCGCCGGTGTTGCGCGCGGCATTGATCAGCGCCGAGGCCTGGTCGGTCTTGCCGGCCGGAATGCCGTCATAGGATGCCGCCATGATCGGAATGAAGATCAAGGGCAGGCCGACGCCGATCAGCATGCGCGAGCGCGCCATGTACCAGAAGCCGAGGTCGCCATAGACATTGGTCATGCTGTACATCGACGCCGCGATCACCAGCGCGCCGGCGATGATCAAATATTTCGGCTGCACCCTGGCGGCGAGACGGCCGACCGCGAACATCATCACCATGGTCACCACGCCGCCGGGCGACAGCACGAGGCCGGCCCAGGTCGCGGTGTAGCCGAAATCCTGCTGCACCAGTTGCGGCAGGAACTGGGTGGTCGCGAGCAGGATCGCGCCGGTCGCGAGCATCACGAGGAAGCTCGCGCCGAACTGCCGGGTCGCGACCATCCGCAGATCGATCATCGGATTGCGGCGGGTCATCTCCCACGGGATCATCAGCACGAAGGCGATGGCGCAGATCGCCGCCGACGCGATGATGAAGGACGATCCGAACCAGTCGTCCTCCAGGCCACGGTCCAGCGTCACCTCGAGCGCGCCGAGGAAGGTCGCGACCAGCGCGAAGCCGATGAAATCGAACGAATTGTCCTGCTTCTGGTCCTTGGGCCTGGCGGGCTCCTGCAGTACCGCGGCGATCAGCGCGATCGCGAAGGCGCCGACCGGCGCGTTGATCAGGAAGCACCAGTGCCAGGACAGATTGTCGGAGAGCCAGCCGCCCAGCGTCGGGCCGACCACCGGCGCCACCACGACGGCGATGCCGAACACCGCAAACGCCTGGCCGCGCTTGGCCGGCGGAAACGCGTCGGCAAGGATCGACTGCGCCACCGGCACCATGCCGCCGCCGCCGAGGCCCTGCAGGATGCGGAACAGCAGCAGCGCGTTGAGGTTCGGCGCGAAGCCGCACAGGATCGAGCTCACCGTGAAGATGCCGAGGCAGATCAGGAAGAAGGTCTTCCGCCCCAGCATCTTGGCGAGGAAGCTCGAGGCGGTGAGGATGATGGCGTTGGAGACCAGATAGCTCGTCACCACCCAGGAGGCTTCGTCCTCACTGACGCCCATGCCGCCCGCGATATAGGGCAGCGCGACGTTGGCGATGGTGGTGTCGAGCACCTCCATGAAGCTCGCGAGCGCGACCACGATGGCGATCAGCCACGGATTGACGGTGACGCGCGGGACAGGGAGGCTTTTGGGATCGATTGCTGCTGCACTCATGACAGCCTCCCGGGATCAGAGCTTGCCAAGCCGCTCGACCAGCGACGGAGCGGGATTGATGCGCACGGTGGGCACCACCGACATGCCCGGGCCGAGCGCGACGTCGGTCGGCGGGTCGTCCATCACGATCTTGACCGGCACGCGCTGCACGATCTTGACGTAGTTGCCGGTGGCGTTCTGCGCCGGTAGCAGCGAGAACGCGGTGCCGGAGCCGGGCTGTACGCTCTCGACATGGCCGTTGATGGTGCGGCCGGGATAGGCGTCGATCTTCAGCGTCACCTTCTCGCCGGGGCGCATCTTGTCGAGCTGGATTTCCTTGAAGTTCGCAGTGACCCAGGTCTGGTCGGGCACGAACATCGTGAGGTTGGTGCCGGCCTGCGCGAACTGGCCGACCGCGGCCGACAGGTTGACGACGCGGCCGGGCTGCGCGGCGGTGACCATCGTATAGGACAGGTTGAGCTTGGCCTGGTCGCGCTGCGCGTCGGCCTGCGCCAGATTGGCGAGCGCGCTCTTGCGCTGCGCCATCAACGATTCCACCTGGCGCTGCGCCAGGTTCAGCTGCGCCTGCGCGCTCAGGACAGCGGACTGCTGCTGATGCAGTTGCGAGGTGTACTGCTCGGAATTCTGCACCGTGCCGTAGCCGGTCTGCTCGAGATGCTGGTAGCGCGTCGCCTGCTGCTGGGCGAAGGTCAGCGCCGCCTGCGCCTGGTCGACCTGGGCCTGACTGGCCGCGATCTGCGCCTGCTGCACGTCGAGCTGCGCATCGACATTCTCGATGCTGGCCTGCGCGGCGGCGACCTGCGCCTCAGCCTGCGCCAGGGCGACGCGATAGTCGCGGTCATCGAGACGGGCGATCACGTCGCCGGCTGCGACATGCTGGTTGTCGGTGACCGGAACCGCGGTGATGTAGCCGGACACTTTCGGGGCCAGCGCCGACTGCCGCGCCGCGATGAAGGCGTCGTCGGTGGATTCGAAATGCCCGGTGTAGTCCATGTAGAGATAGCCGCCGCCGAGCGTGGCGGCGAGCAGCACGGCACCGATCGCGGAGACCACCGGACGGCGGCGCAGCAGGCCGCGCCGCAGCACCGGGCCGGTGGCCTCCGGCGGAACCGTTGCCGGTGGGGCGGGGTCCTTGGCCGCGGGACGCCCCTCGGCGGGCGCCTTTGCGGTGACCTCCGGCCGCTCCGACGTGATGATGGGCTCGTGAGAGGCCGGAGCCGAGGGCGCGCCCTCGGTGGCCTCGTGCCCCGGCTGGTCGCGCTCCAGAACTGTGTCTTCGAACATGATGGCTGCTCTTGGCTGGTGAGCGAGGTCGGCACGGCCTTCGCAAAAGGGAACGATACCGTTCCGTTCTGTGCGGCAAATAGTCTCGATTGCAGAGTGCGTCAATAGGAACGGAACCGTACCGTTCTATTTACAACTAGATGTGATAGGCTTATATTGCCCGACATTGCCGGCTTGGCCGGCTCATGGAACCCGGGTCAAGGCGATGACCACCAGCACTCTGAAGATGCCGCGGGGGCCCAAAACCAGACTGGCAACCAAACTGGCAACAAGACCGGCGGCGGGCCCGGTCGAGGTACGCGCCGGCCGACCGCCGAAGGAATTGGCCGGCGAGGTCGATGCGCGCATCCTCGATGCTGCGCGCGGGGTGTTCCTGCAGCGCGGGTTCGAAGGCGCGAGCATCGACGAGATCGCCGAAGTCGCGCGCTCCGGCAAGCGCACGATCTACGCGCGCTTCCGCGACAAGCGGGCGCTGTTCACCGAGGTGGTGACGCGGGACATCCTGTCGCGCATTGCCGAGTTCAAGGCCGATCCGCCGGTTGGCGTGACCATCGAGGAGCGTCTCACCAGCGTCGCCTCGACCTTGCTGCATTGGGGGTTCGACGCCGACCGGATCGGCCTGATGCGGCTCGCCATTGCGGAGGCGCACCGCTTCCCGGACCTCGCCGCCACCGTTAACCGCCGGGCGCGTGCACTCAGCACCGAGCTCGGGATTCACCTGCTGCACGAGCTAACGCAATCCGACGAGCTCGGCAAGCTGCCGGCCTTCGCGCCGGAGCACCTGCCGACCACGGCGCGCCTGTTCCTCGACATCATCGCGGTGCCGATGCTGCTCCGGGCGCTGTTCGAGGTGGACCTGAAAGCGCTCGGCCCCGAGATCGATGAGCATGTCGCGCACGGCGTCGCGTTCTTCGTCGCGGCGTGCAGATCCGGATACCGGCCTGGGACCAATTGATCCGCGCGATCCGAGACAAATCCGCTCGTTGGGTTGCGAGCAAGGATCGTTGCAACTTCGCCACACGGCGCACAAAAGAATCAAATTCGAATGAGACAAGCTGTCGCAAGCCTCCCGTTCGTGCCACAACCTTAAGTAAGGCGGTTTCGCCGAGTGCAAGGAATGGGAATGGGAATGCGTGGTTTTGCAATTGTCGGGGCTGGCCTGATTTCATTTGTGGGGTTTGCAAGCGCGGTATCGGCGGCTGACCTGTCGGAGCGCAGCTGGACCAAGGCTCCGCCCTTGGTGGCTCCCGCGTTCAACTGGTCCGGCTTCTATGCCGGCGTGAATGTGGGCGGTGGCTGGTATGATGGCGGGAATATCACGACGAGGAGCAATGTCGCTTCGATCGTCCCGCCGGCCAACATCATCCGCGTTCCCCTTTCGAGCAGCAACCAGGCGGGTGTGACCGCGGGTGGATTGGTCGGGTACAATTCCCAGATCGACAGGGTCGTCCTCGGCGTCGAAGCCGATTTCAACTATGTCGACCTGAAGTCTACCCGGAACGGCAGCGCCATCGTCGCTCTCCCGGGTGGCGTGACGGGAAGCTTCAATCCTCAATACACCAGCAAGGTCGATTGGTTCGGCACCGTGCGGGGGCGCATCGGCTTTGTGCCCACTGAGCGCCTGCTGATCTATGCGACAGGCGGCCTCGCCTACGGCGAGGTGAAGACCAATATCGCCAATTCGTCGGCGTTCTCCACGGGCCTGTCGCGGCTTTGGCTTGGCAACAACTCCGACGTCCGCGTCGGTTGGACCGCCGGCGGCGGCGCCGAATATGCCTTCACCAACAACTGGACGCTGCGCGGCGAATATCTCTACGTCGATCTCGGCTCGAGCGGCACCACGGCGACGTTCCAGGGCACCGATCCGTTGCAGAGCCAGATCCGCTACAACGCCAGCCGCGAGAACAGATTCAGCGTGGCTCGCGCTGCGCTGAGTTACAAGTTCTGACACCGGCTTGAACAAATCACCGTCCCGTCATGCCCGGCATCCAGCCGCGCCTGCCGGACGTGGTTCGCCCGCGCTTTGCGCCGCTCTCCGAGGCAACTTCAGCCCGGCGCCCGCTCCACGGCGTGGCGCAGCCAGACCATGCCGCCTTCCAGCGTCTCGCAATGCGTCAGCCGCAGCGATTGTCCGGCGCCGGGACGATCGCCTTCGGGGCCGCGATAGTCGACGATGCTTTGCGATCCCGCAACGCCGTCGACCGCCGGAAAGATCAAGGTGCTGAATTCGTCGATCAGCCCGTGCTTGAGAAATGCGCCGTTGATCCCGCCGCCGCCCTCGAGCAACAGCCTCCCGGCGCCGAACAGCGAGGCCAGCTGCGCCATCGCGCCCGGCAGATCGTCGCCCTTGGGGCCGGCAAAGATGTAGGACGCGCCGTCCTCGCGCAGCTCGGCGAGATGGCTGTCGGAGACCTGTTCGCCGAGCACCGCAACGGCATGATCGCCGCCGACATTGTCCTTGCCGAAATGCACGCGGCCCGACGGATCGATGCCGATCGCAAGCTTGCGGCCGTCGCGGTTGGCAAGATGCGGCTCGCGCGGCAGCCTCGGTGGATTGGCGATGTGCCGCGCCGTGCCCTTGGCCATCTCGTTCATGGTGACGCGGCCGATGATCCACCCGTCGGCATCGAAGCCGTCATGGATTCGTTCATAGTGGGAGCGCAGCACTTCGGCGGGAATGCCGCTAGCTGCCTTGGTGAAGCGGCTGGGGTGAAGCCGGCCGTCGATCGACGTGCCCATGTGGCAGATGATGTGAGGTCGCATCGGCTGAACTCTTCGGTGGCGAATGACGGCGCCGCGGGGGCGGGTGGGCACGCCCTGATTTAGAAAGCCGCAGGCATGTTCTCAACGCCGGTAACGCAGCGGTGTTTCAACTTCGGCGGCGCGCTTGCTCTCACCTGGGTTCGGCCTGCACGGGATCACGCCGTGATCCGCTTCAGTTCACTTCCAGCTTGAAACCTGCGCGCCGTCGTCTAGAGTCTCTCTGACGGGGAAAGGCAGACTCCCCGTGAGACCTTTGGTCCAAGCTCTGCGCGACAATCCGTCGTGGAGCTTGCTATGGACATCCAACCGCAATCAATTCGTCGTTCCAAGGTCGCCATCCTGTGGCGTGGAGATGCCGCGTCGCGCCGCGAGGCGACGCCAGAGAACAGTCGTTTCGTTCGCGTCTTCGAAGCGCTCGCTGCTTCCGGCATCGAGGCCAATCCCGTCGTCTATGACGAGACATTCGCCGATCTCGTCCGCGACCAGCTGCTGACCATGGACGGCGTTCTGGTCTGGGTCGATCCGATCCATCAGGGCAAGACGCGCGCGGCGCTCGATCTGCTGCTGCGCGAGGTCGCGGCGAAGCGTCCGTGGGTCAGCGCCCATCCCGATGTCATCCTCAAGATGGGCGTCAAGGAGGTGCTCCACCGCACGCGGCATCTGGGCTGGGGCGCCGACACGCATCGCTACGCCACCGCCGATTCTTTCAGCGCCGAATTCCCGCCGCGGCTTCGCGCAGCCGGCCCGCGTGTCCTCAAACAGAATCGCGGAAATGGCGGGCAGGGCGTCTGGAAGGTGGAGGCCCTGCCCGATGCGACGGTGCGTGTGCTGCACGCGCTGCGCGGCAGCCAGCCCGAGGAGATGCCGCTGGAAGATTTCATGGCGCGCTGCGAGCCGTATTTCGGCTGGGGCGGCTGCATCATCGATCAGCCATTCCAGCCGCGGCTGCCCGAGGGCATGATCCGTTGCTATGTCAGCGGCGCGAAGGTCGCAGGGTTCGGGCATCAGCTGATCAAGGCCTTGATCCCGCCGCCCCCGGAAGGCCCGGATTCCCCGCAAGCCCAGCCCGGCCCGCGCATCATGCACGGCCCGGATGCGCCGCAATTCCAGGCGCTGCGCCGTTCGATGGAGGACGAATGGATTCCGCAGCTGATGAAGACGCTGGCGATCGACGACGCGTCGTTGCCGGTGATCTGGGATGCGGACTTCCTCTACGGCCCGCGCGATGCGGATGGCGCCGACACCTACGTGCTGTGTGAGATCAACGCCAGTTCATGCTTTGCGATCCCCGACGAGGCGCCGGCGGCGATCGCGCGGACGGTCCGGGATCGCATTGCCCGGAGCGCGGAGAGCGGTGGATAGAGCAGGCGCCGCACGCTCACTTCGCCCGCATTGCCTCCGGCGTATCGGGCTGCGCGGAGGGATGCGCCTTGGCGAACGCCGGCAGCGCCATCGCTGTCTCGTGGATCCGCTTCACGGTCGGCCAGGGCGACAGGCTGATCTGCTGGTTGATCGCCGCCGTGACGTGGCCGACCAGGCAGATGTCGGCGATGGTCGGCGCGTCGCCGTGACAGAACAGGCCGGTCGCCTTGCGGCCGGCGAGATGACCTTCGAGCGCCGCCAGCGTCTCGACCGTCCAGTGCCGCCGCCAGGCGTTCTGCTGGCTGTCGCGCAGGTCGAGCTCGCGGTCGAGATAGCGGCGCACCCGTGGCGTGATCAGCGGATGGCCCTCGCAGGCGACCATCAGCGCCAGTCCACGCACCCGGGCGCGGCCGAGCGCATCGGCCGGCAGCAGCGGCGGGTCGGGATAGGTCTCGTCGAGATAGTCGATGATCGCGAGCGACTGGAACAGCACGGTGCCGTCGTCGATCACCAGCGCCGGCAGCGCCATTTGCGGATTGATCTTGCGATAGGCGTCAGCGCGATGCGCGTCCGCATCGAGATCGACGAATACGATTTCGGCCGGCACGCCCTTGAGGTTGAGCGCGATCCGCACCCGGAAGCTCGCCAGCGATCGCCAGAAGGAGAAGAACTGCATGGAGTGCACTCCTCATTCTTCCCCTCTCCCCTTGTGGGAAAGGGTGGGGGCGATGCGACAGCATCGCGGACGGGTGAGGGGTCTGTGTCCGCGGATAGAGACCCTCATCCGTCTCGGACTGCGTCCGCGACACCCTCTCCCACAAGGGGAGAAGGGAAGGAAGAGCTAGCCCGCGCCCACCTTCTTCTTGCGCCAGGCAAGGTGCACGGCGCAGGTGCAGCCCTGCGGATGCGAGGCCAGTTCCTCGTCGTTGGCGGGCGTCGCGGCCGGCGCGATCGCCTGGCCTTTGGCGCCGTCCTGCGAGGGGATGTAGTTCAAGACCGGCGCGAGCCAGCGTTCGACCTCGGCGACCGTCATGGCCTTGCGCGCCGCATAGTCCTCGACCTGGTCGCGCTCGATCTTGCCGACGCCGAAATAGAAGCTCTCGGGATGCGAGAAATACAGCCCCGAGACCGACGATCCCGGCCACATCGCAAAGCTCTCGGTCAGCTTCACGCCGGCGGTGTTCTCGGCATCGAGCAGCGCGAACAGCGTCCGCTTCTCGGTGTGGTCGGGTTGCGCCGGATAGCCGGGTGCCGGACGGATGCCGTCATACTTCTCGAGGATCAGTTCGTCGGCGGAGAACGTCTCGCCGGGCGCGTAGGCCCAGAATTCCTTGCGCACGCGCTGGTGCATGCGCTCGGCAAAGGCCTCGGCCAGGCGATCGGCCAGTGCCTTGCACAGGATCGAGGAGTAGTCGTCATTGGCGTTCTTGAAGCGGTCCGCGACCGCGTCCTCGCCGATCCCCGCCGTGACGACGAAGCCGCCGATATAGTCAGGCACGCCGGTGTCCTTCGGCGCGACGAAGTCTGACAGCGCGGCGTTGAAGCGGCCCTCGCGCTTCTCGAGCTGCTGGCGCAGAGTATGGAAGGTCGCGATCTTTTGCTTCCGCGTCTCGTCGGCATAGACCTCGACGTCGTCGCCGACGGCGTTCGCCGGCCAGAAGCCGATGGTGGCGCGAGCGGTGAACCACTTCTCCGCGATGATCTTGTCGAGCATCTTGCGCGCGTCGGCATAGAGCGAGCGCGCGACCTCGCCGACCTTGGGGTCGTCGAGGATCGCCGGGAAGCGGCCGGTCAGCTCCCAGGTCTGGAAGAACGGCGTCCAGTCGATGTAGTCGGCAAGCTCGGCGAGATCGTAGGCGTCAAAACTCTTCAGCCCGAAGAACGCCGGCTTCTTCGGCGGCACTGCCGCAAAGTCGATCGCAACCTTGTTGGCGCGGGCGTCCGGCAGCTTCAGCCGCTTCTTGTCGGCTTGGGCGCGGAAATGCGCGGTCGAGATTTTCGCATATTCGGCGCGCACCTCGGCGGCATAGGCCTGCTTCTTCTCGGCCGACAGCAGCGAGGAGGCGACGCCGACGGCGCGGCTCGCGTCATTGACATGCACGACCGGGCCGCCCGGATAGTTCGGGTCGATCTTGACGGCGGTATGCACGCGGCTCGTGGTCGCGCCGCCGATCAAAAGCGGCACGTTCATGCCCTGGCGTTCCAGTTCGCCGGCAAGGAAGCTCATCTCGTCGAGCGAGGGCGTGATCAGGCCGGACAGGCCGATGATGTCGGCGCCCTCGGCCTTCGCGGTCTCGATGATCTTGCTCGCGGGCACCATCACGCCGAGATCGATGACCTCGAAATTGTTGCACTGGAGCACGATGCCGACGATGTTCTTGCCGATGTCGTGGACGTCGCCCTTCACGGTCGCGAGCACGATCTTGCCCGCGGCATTGCGGCCGCCGGTGATGCCGTTGGCGAGGTTGCGTGCCTTCTCCTCCTCCATGAACGGCATCAGATAGGCGACCGCCTGCTTCATCACGCGTGCCGACTTCACGACCTGCGGCAGGAACATCTTGCCGTCGCCGAACAGGTCGCCGACCACGTTCATGCCGGCCATCAGCGGGCCTTCGATGACGTCGAGCGGGCGCGACGCGTTCTGGCGGGCGGCTTCGGTGTCAGCCTCGATGAACTCGGTGATGCCGTGCACCAGCGCGTGGCTGAGCCGCTTCTCGACCGGCCATTCGCGCCAGGCGAGATCCTGCTCCTTGGTCTGCTTCTCCTTGCCGCGGAATTTCTCGGCTAGCGCCAGCAGCCGTTCCGACGCGCCGGGATCGCGGTTGAGGATGACGTCCTCGCAGGTCTGGCGCAGTTCGGGATCGATGTCGTCATAGACGATCATCTGGCCGGCATTGACGATGCCCATGTCCATGCCGGCATGGATGGCGTGATACAGGAACACCGAGTGCATCGCCTCGCGTACCGGCTCGTTGCCACGGAACGAGAACGACAAATTGGAGACGCCGCCGGAGATGTGGGCGCCGGGCAGATTCTGCCGGATCCAGCGCGTCGCCTCGATGAAGTCGACGCCGTAATTGTTGTGCTCCTCGAGGCCGGTCGCGATCGCGAAGATGTTCGGATCGAAGATGATGTCCTCGGGCGGGAAGTCGAGCCGGTTGACCAGGATGTCATAGGCGCGCTTGCAGATCTCGGTCTTGCGCGCGAACGTGTCGGCCTGGCCGGTCTCGTCGAACGCCATTACTACCACGGCGGCGCCGTGACGCTTGGCCACCGTCGCCTCGTGCAGGAACTTCTCCTCGCCTTCCTTCATCGAGATCGAGTTGACGATCGGCTTGCCCTGGATGCATTTCAGGCCGGCTTCGATGACGTGGAATTTCGAGGAGTCGACCATCACGGGCACCCGCGCGATGTCGGGCTCGGCGGCGACGAGGTTGAGGAACGTCACCATCGCATTCTCGGAATCGAGCAGGCCCTCGTCCATGTTGACGTCGATGACCTGGGCGCCGTTCTCGACCTGGTCGCGCGCGACCTGAAGCGCCGCGGTGTAGTCGCCGGCGGTGATCAGCTTGCGGAAGCGCGCCGAGCCGGTGACGTTGGTGCGCTCGCCGACGTTCACGAACGGGATCGCATCGGTCAGCGTGAACGGCTCGAGGCCGGACAATCTGAGGCGCGGCGCGATCTCGGGCACCACACGCGGCTTGTGCGGGGCGACGGCCCTGGCGATCGCCGCGATATGGTCGGGCGTGGTGCCGCAGCAGCCGCCGACGATGTTGACGAGGCCGGCGGCGGCGAATTCGCCGATCAGCCGCGCCATGTAGTCTGGCGTCTCGTCATACTGGCCGAATTCGTTGGGCAGGCCGGCGTTCGGATAGGCACACACCAGCGTGTCGGCGACGCGGCCGATATCGGCGATGTGCGCGCGCAGATCCTCGGCGCCGAGCGCGCAGTTGAAGCCGATCGTGATCGGCCGCGCGTGCCGCACCGAATGCCAGAACGCCTCCGGCAATTGTCCGGAGAGCAGGCGGCCGGACTTGTCGGTGATGGTGCCGGAAATCATCACGGGCACGTCGATGCCGCGCTCCTCGATGATCTCGGCGATCGCATACAGCGCCGCCTTGGCGTTCAGCGTGTCGAAGATGGTCTCGACCAGCAGCAGGTCGGCGCCGCCGTCGAGCAGGCCCTTGGCCTGTTCGCCGTAGGCCGTGCGCAGATCGTCGAAGGTGACAGCGCGATAGCCGGGATTGGAGACGTCGGGCGAGATCGAGGCGGTGCGGTTGGTCGGGCCGAGCGCGCCGGCGACGAAGCGCTCCTTGCCGTCTTCGGCCGACACCCGCTCGGCGGCGGCGCGCGCGAGGCGGGCGCCTTGCAGGTTCATCTCATAGGCGAGGTCCGACATGTCGTAGTCGGCCTGCGCGATCGAGGTCGAGGAGAAGGTGTTGGTCGCGACGATGTCGGCGCCGGCGCGCAAGTAAGCGGCGTGGATGTCCGTGATCGCGTCGGGCTGGGTCAGGATCAGGAGATCGTTGTTGCCCTTGATGTCACGGTGGAAATCCGCAAAGCGTTCGCCACGGAAGGCGGCTTCGTCGAACTGCAGGCCCTGGATCATCGTGCCCATGGCGCCGTCGAGCACCAGGATGCGCTCGCGGGCAGCCGCGAGCAAAGCGCTACGCTTGGGGGAAACCGGTACGGACATGATTCAGGCAGCTTTCTGGGCACCGTTCGGCCTGATGCCGAGCAGATGGCTGATCGCGAACACGAGGTCCGCGCGGTTCATGGTGTAGAAGTGGAAGGTGTCGACGCCGTGCTTGAACAGCTTCTGCACCTGGCCGGCGGCGACGGTGGCCGCCACCAGCTTGCGGGTCTCGGCGTCGTTGTCGAGGCCCTCGAACTTCTCGGCGAGCCAATCCGGCACGCTGGTGCCGGCCCGGGTGACGAAATTGCGGGCCTGCTTGAAATTGTGCATCGGCATGATGCCCGGCACCACCGGGATCTCGATGCCGCGCGCACGCACCCTGTCGACGTAGCGATGGTAGAGGTCGTTGTCGAAGAACACTTGGGTGATCGCGCGGGTCGCGCCGGCGTCGACCTTGGCCTTCAGCGTGTCGATGTCGGCATCGAAATCCTTCGCTTCCGGATGCTTCTCGGGATAGGCGGACACCGAGATCTCGATGTCGGCGTGGCGCCGCTTGATGCCGGCGACGAGCTCGGCCGAGCTCTGGTAGCCGTCGGGATGGGTGAAGTAGGGCGTGCCGATGCCGCCGGGCGGATCGCCGCGCAGCGCCACGATGTGGCGGACGCCGACCTCATGATAGCGATCGACGATCTCGTCGATCTCGCCGCGCGAGGCGCTGACGCAGGTCAGATGCGCGGCCGGCAGCAGATCGGTCTCGCGCAGGATGCGGCTGATGGTCGAATGGGTGCGCTCGCGGGTCGAACCGCCGGCGCCGTAGGTGACCGAGACGAAGTTCGGCGTCAGCGGCGCCAGCCGGTTGATGGTCTCCCAGAGATTGCGCTCCATCTCCTCGGTCTTCGGTGGGAAGAACTCGAAGGAGATTTTCGGCGCCTTCGGCGCGCGCTGGCCATTCGGCACGGAGGAAATGGTCTGGGTCATGATACGCAAGGGCTCCGCAACTGGAGGGCAGACATCCGGCCTGGATATGGAGCCCCAAGATAATCGAAACGGGTGGGCTGAGACAGCCCATCGTATATGGGAAATTGCCCATTATTTGCGGTGAAGCGAGAAAAATCGACTGCGGGGCACATATGGTGGGCGACGAGCTGACGGCCAAAACCGTTTCTTACTGCATTGATATATTTATATTAAATCATGCTCCGGCGATATACGTGCCACCAAAGTACAATGTGGGCCATGGGCTATATCAATGAGTCGTCTCGTTTCGTCCCAAAGCCTATGCAACCTCTTCCAGCTTTCCGCTGCGGGACTGCCCTGCGCGGCCGGGGTCTTTGTCGCCTCGTGACGTCACACTAGGCTGTCGGCCATGATCCCGCTTTCCGTCCTCGACCTGTCCGTCGTCACGACAGGCACCAAGCCCGCCGCCGCGCTCCGCAACAGCATCGATCTGGCGCGCCATGTCGATGGCCTCGGCTATGTCAGATACTGGCTCGCCGAGCACCACAACCTCGCCTCGGTCGCAAGCCCGGCGCCCGACCTGATGATCGGGCAGATCGCGGCGGTGACGCAGCATATCCGTGTCGGCTCAGGCGGCGTGATGCTGCCCAACCATGCGCCGCTCGTGGTCGCCGAGCGGTTCAAGATGCTGGAGGCGCTGTTTCCCGGACGCATCGATCTCGGCCTCGGCCGCGCGCCCGGCACCGACGGTGCCACCGCCTACGCGCTGCGCAGCCGGCTCGATCGCCGCGAGGGCGATGATTTCCTCGAGCGGCTGCATGAGCTGACCTTGTGGGAGACGCGCGATTTCCCGGCCGGCCATCCCTACCACAATGTGGTGGCGATGCCGGACGATTCGCCGCTGCCGCCGATCTGGCTGCTCGGCTCGAGCGATTATTCCGCCGAGCTCGCAGCCCAGGTCGGGATGGGCTTTGCGTTCGCGCACCATTTTGCCACCCACGACGCGATCGCGGCGATGACGAATTATCGGGCGCATTTCAAGCCGTCAGGCTGGCGCGCGACGCCGCAATCGATCCTGGCGGTCGCCGTCGTTGCCGCGGACACCGATGCGGAGGCCGAGCAGCTTGCGCTATCGATGGATCTCAACCGGCTGCGCCGCGACCGCGGCCAGTATCTGCCGCTGCCGAGCGTCGAGGAGGCGGAGGCCTATCCCTACACCGACGCCGAGCGGGCCTCGATCGCGCGCAATCGGGCGCGGCTGTTCGTCGGCAGCCCGGCAACCGTGATGGCCAAACTCGAGCCGCTGATCGCGGCGAGTCAGGCCGACGAGTTGATGGTGATCACCGCGGTCTACGATCACGCGGCGCGGAAGAAGTCCTACAGCCTGCTTGCCGAGGCGTTCGGGCTTGCGAAGAGGGTGGCCGCATCGTAGTCGTCGTCCCGGCGAAGGCCGGGACCCATACGCCGCGGCCCCATTTGTCGCGCAAACTGGTTGTCGCCTTGCTGCCTACGAACGTCGGTGGTTATGGGTCCCGGCCTTCGCCGGGACGACGCTGAAACGGATTGCGTTTGCGCGACTCAGTCCTGCGTCTCGCTGAACGTCGCGCGGAACGGGTTGCCTGGATAGACGCCGAGGATGCGGAATTCGCGCGAGAAGAATTTCAGTTCCTCGAGCGCAAAGGCGAGCCCGCGGTCGTCGGGATGGCCGTCGACGTCGGCATAGAATTGTGTGGCGAAGAAATTGCCGTCGACCATGTAGCTCTCGAGCTTGGTCATGTTGACGCCGTTGGTGGCAAAGCCGCCCAGCGCCTTGTAGAGCGCGGCCGGCAAATTGCGCACCCGGAACACAAAGCTCGTGACCAGCGGCCCGGAGCCTTGCGCTGCCCATTTGGCCTCGCGCGCCAGCACCACGAAGCGGGTGGTGTTGTGGGCCTCGTCCTCGATGTCCTCGGCGAGAATGTCGAGGCCATAGATCTCGGCGGCAAGGCGCGAGGCGATCGCGGCCACGGTCCTGTCGCCGCGTTCGGAGACGTCGCGGGCGCTGCCGGCGGTGTCGCCGGCGACGATCGGCTTGATGCCGAGCTTGCGGATGGTGCGCCGGCACTGGCCGAGCGCCTGGACGTGGCTCTCCACGCTCTTGATGTCGGCGAGCTTGACGCCTTTGAGCGCCATCAGCTGGTGGCGGATCGGCAGGAACCATTCGCCGACGATGAACAGGCCGGACGCGGGCAAGAGGTGATGGATATCGGCGACGCGGCCGGCGACCGAGTTCTCGATCGGGATCATGCCGAGATCGGCCTCGCCGGAGGAAATCGCGGCCAGCGCGTCCTCGAAGGTCGGGCAGGGCATCGGCTCGGCGTCGGGATAGGCCTCGGCGATCGCGATGTGGGAATTAGCGCCAGGCTCGCCCTGGAACGCGATTTTCAGCTTTTTGTTCATGCGGGGCTTTTTATCAGTGGCTCAGGCTTTTGCCAGTATTCTGCGGGCAGTTTCGAGGTCGGCCGGGGTGTCGACCCCACGTGGGACGGTGTCGACGATCGTGACGTCGATCCGCATCCCGGCCTCCAGCGCACGCAATTGCTCGAGCTTCTCCTGCTGCTCCAGCGGCGAGGGCGGCAGCGCCACGAACCGCTCCAGCGCGGCACGGCGGTAGGCGTAGAGGCCGATATGGTGGTAGCGCGGCCCGTCGCCATAAGGCGCGGTGGCGCGGGTGAAGTACAGCGCGCGCAACCGGTTGGCGCCGATCGGAGACCCGACCGCCTTGACGACGCTCGGGGCCTGATCCTCTTCTTCGCTATGGATCCGCGAAGCCAGCGTCGAGATATCGACGGCGGGGTCGGCCAGCGGCGGCATCACGCTGCGGATGGTGTCCGGAGTGATGGTCGGGAAATCGCCCTGCAGATTGACCACGATCTCGGCATTGCCGCCGGGGTCGAGGATCGTCATCGCTTCATGAATCCGGTCCGAGCCCGAGGGATGGCCGGAGCGGGTCATCACCACCTCACCGCCCGCGGCCTTCACCACGGCGGCGATCTCGGTCGTATCGGTGGCGACTGCGACCCGGCCGATCCCGGCCTCCTCGGCCCGCCGCAGCACGTGGACGATCATCGGCGCGCCCGCGATATCGAGCAGTGGCTTGCCGGGGAGGCGCGTGGCGGCCATGCGGGCCGGAATCAGCACCAAGGTACGGGATTGGGTCATTCGTGTCAGGGCCCGTCCGGGCTGCGGAAATTGCCGGGGAGGCGGTTGAATTCGGCGCGTTTATACGGGTTGCCAGAGCGCGGGCAAACCGATATCTCAACCCTGCCTGGGGGGAGGCACGAAAGGTCGATTCCCGGGTCTTTCCCCGCGGCCGTATTCCCGGCCTGAAGTCGACATTCAAGGCCCGGAGCCTGACCGAAAATGGACTCCTTCGAACTCAACAAAATCCTCGGTGCGGTTCTTGGCACCTGCATCGTCGTCCTGGTGATGAGCTTTACCGCCGGATCGGTGTTTTCTGCGAAGCAGCCGGAGAAGCCGGGTTTTGAGATCGCGGTGAAGGAAGAGTCCCATGGCGGTGGCGGCGAGGCCGCTGCGGCCGCCTCCGAGCCGATCGAGAAGCTGTTGCAGACCGCCTCCGCCGAGAAGGGCGCGGCGGCCGCCAAGAAGTGCCAGGCCTGCCATACCTTCGAAAAGGGTGGCCCCAACCGCGTCGGTCCGAACCTCTACGGTGTCGTCGGCGAGAAGAAGGGCGAGGGCCGCGGGTTCAATTTCTCGGCTGCGATGAAGGGCAAGGGCGGCGACTGGTCGTTCGACGACCTCAACAAGTTCCTGACCAACCCGAAGGCCTTCGTCCCGGGCACCGCGATGGGCTTCGCCGGCGTGCCGAAGGACAGCGAGCGCGCCGACATCATCGCCTATCTGAATTCGAACTCAGAGCACCCGGCTCCGATCCCGACCGCTTCGAAGTAGGGATTTGTCCTGCGATCATATGCAGATGGACGGCCAGGCAATGCCTGGCCGTTTTCGTATGGGAGAAACCGTTTGGCGGTCGCGGGCTTGTTATCGGGGCGTTTCGCCGCAGCGGAATTGTTCCCCAGCAGCTATCATGAGGAAAAAGCAACGTAATTTGTCGAACCGTTGCCTTATAGTGAGTCCCATGTAGCGAGGCGTGCACAGCAACAGGAATTCCGCATTGGCGATCACCCGACGACATCTTCTCCAGGCTAGCGCCTGCGCCGCGATGGCTCCGGCGCTCGGTCTTGCTCCCGCCGCATCGGTCATCACTCCGGCCCACGCGCAGGACGCCCCCGGCGGGCTGAAATGGCGTCACGCTCTCTCGACGTTTGGCGACGTCAAATATCCCGCCGACTTCAAGCGCTACGACTACGTCAATCCCGATGCCCCGAAAGGCGGGGTCATCAGGACGTTCGAACTCGGCACGTTCGACAACTTCAATCTCGTCATCCAGGGCGTGAAGGGCTCGCTTGCCGGCGCCGTCGGGCAGATCGTCGAAACGCTGACCACGCGGTCGCTGGACGAGCCTTCGACCGCCTACGGGTTGCTGGCGGAGGCCGCGGCCTATCCCGATGATTATTCCTACGTCATCTACCGTCTGCGCGCGGCGGCGCGCTGGCATGACGGCAAGCCGGTCACGCCCGAAGACGTGATCTTCTCGTTCGACGCGTTCAAGGCCAACAGCCCGATGTACAACGCGTACTATCGGCACATCGTCAAATGCGAGAAGATCGGTGAGCGCGACCTCAAATTCGTGTTTGATGCGCCTGGAAACCGTGAGCTTCCCAGTATTGCCGGTGAAGTCCCGGTGCTGGCCAAGCACTGGTGGGAAGGCAAGGATGCGCAAGGCAACAAGCGCGACGTGACGGCGACCACGCTGGAGATCCCGCTGGGATCCGGACCCTATCGCATCAAGGAGTTCGTGGCCGGCCGCTCGGTGGTGCTGGAGCGCGTTGCCGACTATTGGGGCAAGGACATCCCGGTCAACGTCGGACAGAACAATTTCGATCAGGTTCGGTCCGAATTCTTCCGCGACGACACCGTCGGACGGGAAGCCTTCAAGGCGGATCAGCTGGATTGGTTCAACGAGCGTAGCGGCAAGCAATGGTCGACCGCCTATGATTTTCCGGCGGTGGCCGAGAAGCGCGTCCTCAAGGAGAAGTTCACCAATTCGAGTTCGGGGCGGATGCAGGGCTACGCGTTCAACCTGCGCCGTCCGCTATTCACCGATATCAGGGTCCGCCGCGCCTTCAACCTCGCCTATGATTGGGAGACGTCGGACCGGCTGCTCTCGAACGGCGACTACCATCGCGACAACAGCTATTTTGACGGCATTCCGGAGTTCATGGCGACCGGTCTGCCGGAAGGCGCCGAGCTGCAGATCCTCGAAGCGCTGCGCGACAAGGTCCCTGCAGAGCTGTTCACGACGCCGTACAAGAACCCGGTGGGCGGCAATGAGGAGGCGGCGCGCAGCAACCTTCGCGAAGCCGCGCGCCTGCTCAAGGAAGCAGGGTTCGAGAATCGCGACCGCAAGCTGGTCGATCCCACGGGCAAGCCGGTCAGTGTCGAATTTCTGTCCGGTGACCCCGGCGACGAGCGCGGCGTGCTGTTCTACAAGCCCTACCTTGAGCGCCTCGGCATGACGGTGTCGATCCGCACCGTCGACAGCGTGCAGTACCAGAACCGCATCCGCAATTTCGACTTCGACATCACGACTGCGGTATGGGGACAGTCGCTGTCGCCCGGCAACGAACAGCGCGACTTCTTCGGATCGGATGCCGCCGATCGGCCGGGCTCGCGCAATCGCCCGGGCATCAAGAATCCGGCGGTCGATGCCCTGATCGAGCGCATCATCTTCGCCAAGGACCGCGCCGACCTGGTCGCGAGCTGCAAGGCGCTGGACCGCGTCCTGCTCTGGAATTGCTATCTGGTCCCGCAATTCGCCGCAGGATTCGAGCGCGCCGCCCGCTGGGACCGCTTCAGTCGGCCCGATCCGCTGCCGAAATATGGCGTGACGGGTTTTCCGAGCCTCTGGTGGTACGACGCCGACAAGGCTGCAAAGATCAAGCGCTCTTAGAAGGAAACGCGCATGGCGCTATTGACCCGCCGGCATGCACTCGGTCTCGGCATAGGTGCGTTGAGTGCTGCAGGCTTGCGTGTCGCACCGGCAGTGGCCGACGACGGAGCCGAGATGCACGGCATGTCTGTGTTCGGCGACCTGAAATATCCGGCGGACTTCCAGATCTTCGACTACGTCAATCCGAAAGCGCCGAAGGGCGGTGCCTTCTCGGTGATCCCGTGGGTGCGCGCCTACAACCAGTCCTACTACACCTTCAACTCGCTGAACGCCTATGTCCTGAAGGGTGAAGGCGCGCAGGGCATGGACATGACGTTCGCGACGCTGATGTCGCGCGCCAACGACGAGCCCGACGCGATGTACGGCTTTGCCGCCAAATCGGTCCAGATCTCGCCGGATAAGCTGATCTATCGTTTCGCCTTGCGCCCAGAGGCGCGCTTCCATGACGGCTCGAAGCTGACCGCGCAGGACGTGGTCTTCTCGCTCAACACGCTGAAGGAAAAAGGTCACCCGCTGATCCAGGTGCAGCTGCGCGACTTCGTCAAGGCCGAGGCGCCCGATGACGCGACCGTGGTGGTGACCTTCGCGGCAGGGCGTGCGCGCGACGTGCCGCTGTTTGTCGCGAGCCTGCCGATCTTCTCCAAGGCCTATTACGCGACCAGGTCGTTCGAGGACTCGACGCTCGATGCGCCGCTCGGCTCGGGGCCGTACAAGGTCGGCCGGTACGAGGTCAATCGCTATGTCGAGTACGACCGCGTCAAGGATTGGTGGGGCGCGGACCTTCCGGTCAACCGCGGCAGCTATAATTTCGACACCGTGCGTTACGAATTCTATCGCGACCGCGATGTGGCCTTCGAGGGCTTCACCTCGAAGAGCTATTTGTTCCGTGAAGAGTTCACGGCGCGCGTCTGGGCGACACGCTACGATTTCCCCGCGGTGAAGGATGGCCGCGTCAAGCGCGAGACGCTGCCCGACGACACCCCGTCCGGCGCGCAGGGCTGGTTCATCAACATGCGCCGCGACAAGTTCAAGGACCCGCGCGTGCGCGAGGCGCTGATCTGCGCCTTCGACTTCGAGTGGACCAACAAGACCATCATGTACGATGCGTATGCGCGCACCGTCTCGCCGTTCCAGAACTCGGACATGGTCGCGGAGGGCCCGCCCTCGCCTGAGGAGCTTGCGTTGATCGAGCCGTTCCGCGGCCAGATACCCGATGAGGTGTTCGGCCTGCCGTTCGTGCCGCCGATGTCTGATGGCTCCGGGCAGGACCGTGCGCTGCTGCGCAAGGCGGTGCAACTGCTCAACGAAGCCGGCTGTGTCGTCAAGGACGGCAAGCGCGTGCTGCCGAACGGCGAGCCCATCACCATCGAATTCCTCAACGACGAGCCCTCGCTGCAACCGCACCACGGGCCTTACATCAAGAATCTCGGAACGCTCGGCATCGATGCGACGTTCCGCCTGGTCGACGCGGTACAGTACCGCGCCCGGGTAGAAGATTTCGATTTCGACATGACCATGCAGCGCTTCAGCTTCTCGGCGACGCCCGGCGACAGCATGCGGCCGTTCTTCTCCTCGCAGGCGGCGAAGACCAAGGGCTCCTACAATCTCGCAGGCATCTCCAACCCGGCGATCGATGCGTTGATCGAGAAAATCATCGGCGCGAACGGCCGCCATGAGCTGACGGTCGCGTGCCGCGCCTTCGACCGGGTGTTCCGCGCCGGCCGTTACTGGGTGCCGCAGTGGTACCGCAACACGCATCCGATCGCCTATTGGGATCAGTTCGGTCATACCGAGAAGCTGGCGAAATATACCCAGGGCGTCGGTGCGCCGGAGAATTGGTGGTACGATGCGGCCAAGGCCGCCAAGCTCGAACAGGCGAAGTAGCCGATGAGCGCCTATATCGCCCGACGTATCTTCCTGATGCTGCCGACGCTGCTCGGCATCCTGTTCGTGTCGTTCGTGGTGGTGCAGTTCGCACCCGGCGGGCCGGTCGAGCGGGTCATCGCGCAGCTCAACGGTGCCGACACCGGCGGCACCTCGCGCGTCTCGGGCGGCGGCGGCGATTTTGCCGCGCAGCGCAGCCAGGGCGGCGGCGGGGCAGGCGGTGCGATCAATTCGAAATACCGCGGCGCGCAGGGGCTCGACCCCGATTTCATCAAGAAGCTCGAAGTTCAATTCGGCTTCGACAAGCCGGCGCCGGAGCGGTTCGCGCTGATGGTCTGGAATTTCGCGCGGTTCGACTTCGGCGAGAGCTATTTCCGCAGTGTCAGCGTGCTGCAGCTGATCAAGGAGAAGCTGCCGGTCTCGATGTCGCTCGGCATCTGGATGACGCTGCTGACCTATCTGATCTCGATCCCGCTCGGCATTCGCAAGGCGGTCAAGGACGGGTCTCGGTTCGACACCTGGACCTCGGCCGTGATCATCGTGGGCTTCGCGATCCCCGGCTTCCTGTTCGCGATCCTGCTAATCATCCTGTTCGCCGGCGGCTCGTTCTTCAACATCTTCCCGCTGCGCGGCCTGACTTCGGACGGCTGGGCGCAATTTCCCTGGTACTGGAAGATCATCGACTATTTCTGGCATCTGGCCCTGCCGCTGGTGTCGATGGCGCTCGGCGCGTTCGCTACCATGACGCTGCTGACCAAGAACTCGTTTCTCGACGAGATCCGCAAGCAATACGTGATGACCGCGCGTGCCAAGGGCTGCAGTGAGCACCAGGTGCTGTACGGCCACATCTTCCGCAATGCGATGCTGATCGTGATCGCGGGCTTCCCCGGCGCGTTCATCCACGCCTTCTTCTCCGGTTCGCTGCTGATCGAAACCATCTTCTCGCTCGACGGGCTCGGCCTGCTCGGCTTCGAGAGCGTGTTGAACCGCGATTACCCGGTGGTGTTCGGAACGCTGTTCATCTTTTCGCTGGTCGGACTGGTGGTCAATCTGATCTCCGATCTCGCCTATATGTGGATCGATCCACGGATCGACTTCGAGGCGCGGGAGGTCTGATGACGATGCTCGCGCCCCAGCCGGTCGAGACCACGACGCAATCGCCGCTGGGCGAGGCGGTGCCTGCCACCCGCCACGCCTTCGCGCCGTCGCCGCTCAACCAGCGGCGCTGGCAGAACTTCAAGGCGAACCGCCGCGGTTATTGGTCGTTCTGGATCTTCCTTGTCCTGTTCGTGGTTTCGCTGTTCGCCAATTTCATTGCCAACGACAAGCCGCTGCTCGTCAAGTATGACGGCCATCTCTACTGGCCGGTGGTGGCGAGCTATGCCGAGACCACCTTCGGCGGTGATTTCGAGACCGCCGCCGACTATCGCGATCCCTATTTGCAGAAACAGATCGCCGCCAAGGGCGGCAGCATGATCTGGCCGCCGATCCGATATTCCTACGATACCCACAATCTGGATCTGCCGACGCCGGCGCCGTCGAAGCCGACCTGGATGCTGACCGAGGCCGAATGCAAGGACGTGGTGCAGAAGAAGGGCCTCACCGGCTGCCGCGACCTCGAATACAACTGGCTCGGCACCGACGATCAGGGCCGTGACGTGGTCGCGCGGCTGATCTACGGCTTCCGCATCTCGGTGCTGTTCGGTCTGACGCTGACCATCCTGTCGTCGATCATCGGCATCGCCGCCGGCGGCGTGCAGGGCTATTTCGGCGGCTGGACCGATCTGATCTTCCAGCGGCTGATCGAGATCTGGACCGCGATTCCCTCGCTCTATCTGCTGCTGATCATTTCGGCGGTGCTGCCGCCGGGCTTCTTCATCCTGCTCGGCATCCTCCTGCTGTTCTCATGGGTTTCGCTGGTGGGCCTCGTGCGCGCCGAATTCCTGCGCGGCCGCAATTTCGAATACATCCAGGCGGCGCGCGCGCTCGGCGTCTCCAACGGCGTGATCATGTTCCGCCATCTCTTGCCGAACGCGATGGTCGCGACCATGACGTTCCTGCCCTTCATCGTCTCGTCCTCGGTGATGACGCTGACGGCGCTGGATTTCCTCGGCTTCGGCCTGCCGCCCGGCTCGCCCTCGCTCGGTGAATTGCTGTCGCAGGGCAAGGCCAATGTGCAGGCGCCGTGGCTCGGCCTCACCGGCTTCTTCTCGGTCGCGATCATGTTGTCGCTCCTGATCTTCATCGGCGAAGCCGCGCGCGACGCCTTCGATCCGCGCAAGACGTTCTCGAAGGGCTGACGCATGGACGCGACCAACCAGCCTTTGCTCGATGTCCGCGACCTCTCGGTCGCCTTCGGCCGTTCGGTTGCGGTCGACGGCATCTCGTTCTCGATCAAGCGCGGCGAGTGCGTCGCACTGGTCGGCGAATCCGGTTCGGGAAAATCCGTCAGCGCGCTGTCGGTATTGAAGCTGTTGCCGTATCCGACGGCCTCGCATCCTTCCGGTGCGATCCGTTTCCGCGGCCGCGATCTCTTGACCGCGTCCGACCAGGAGATGCGCGAGGTCCGCGGCAACGACATCTCGATCATCTTCCAGGAGCCGATGACCTCGCTCAATCCGCTGCAGACCATCGAGACCCAGATCGGCGAGATCCTGTCGCTGCATCGGGGCATCGGTGGTGCGGCGGCCCGGGCGCGGACGCTGGAACTGCTCGGCCAGGTCGGCATCCCCGAGCCGGAGACGCGGCTCAAGAGCTATCCGCACCAATTGTCGGGCGGCCAGCGCCAGCGCGTGATGATCGCGATGGCGCTCGCCAACGAGCCCGATTTGTTGATAGCGGACGAGCCGACCACCGCGCTCGACGTCACCGTGCAGGCGCAAATCCTGGCGCTACTGGCCGAGATCCGCGCCCGGCTCGGCATGAGCCTACTGTTCATCACCCACGATCTCGGCATCGTCCGCCGCATCGCCGACACGGTCTGCGTGATGAACAACGGCAAGATCGTCGAGCAGGGCCCGGTCGAGCAAGTCTTCACCGCGCCGCAGCACGCCTATACCAAGGCGCTGCTGGCGGCCGAGCCGAAGCCCGATCCGGCGCCGCCGCAACCCGGCGCGCCGGTCGTGATGTCGGCGGACAATCTCAAGGTCTGGTTTCCGATCAAGCGCGGGCTGTTGCGCTCGACCGTCGGCCACATCAAGGCCGTCGATGGCGTCAGCCTCGCGGTGCGCAAGGGCGAGACGCTCGGTGTGGTCGGCGAGTCCGGCTCCGGCAAGACCACGCTCGGGCTCGCGCTGCTCAGGCTGATTTCGTCCGATGGCCCGATCGTGTTCCTTGGCAAGGACATCCAGGGCCTGCGCTTCAAGCAGATGCGGCCGTTCCGCCGCGACATGCAGATCGTGTTCCAGGACCCCTTCGGCTCGCTCAGCCCGCGCATGTCGATTGCTGATATCATCGCCGAGGGGCTCGAGGTGCACCAGAAGCAGCTGTCGCGCGAGGAGCGCGAGGTGCGGGTGATCAAGGCTCTGAAGGATGTCGGCCTCGATCCCGACTGGCGCTTCCGCTATCCGCACGAATTCTCCGGCGGCCAGCGCCAGCGCATCTCGATCGCGCGCGCGGTCGTGCTGGAGCCGAACTTCGTCGTGCTGGACGAGCCGACCAGTGCGCTCGACATGTTGCTGCAGGCCCAGATGGTCGATCTGCTGCGCGACCTGCAGCGCAAGCGCGACCTCACCTACATGTTCATCTCGCACGATCTGCGCGTGGTCGCCTCGCTCGCGAGCCATCTGATCGTGATGAAATCCGGCAAGGTCGAGGAGGAGGGGCCGGCCTCCGAGCTGTTCAAGAACCCGAAGAGCGACTACACCCGCGCGCTGTTCGCGGCGGCGTTCCGGATCGAGGCGGCGGGCGATGGGTCGGTGGCGACGTAGCTTCCCGTGTCGTTCCGGGGCGCGCGAAGCGCGAGCCCGGAATCCATCGGGCCGCATATTCGGTGGATGAATGGATTCCGGGTTCGGCGCTCCGCGCCGCCCCGGAATGACGAAATCAAAGCCGCTTGATCGCGGCGACCTCGCTTCCCGCCGCCTTGATCCGCGCGATCGCAGCGTGCGTGTTTTCTAGGACCGTCGCCATGTGATGCGCATTGGCGTGTACGATCGTCGTCGCGTCGCGCACGATGGCGACATGGCCCTTCCAGAAGATCAGGTCACCGCGCTGCAGGTGCTTCGCCTCCGCAGCCGTCAATTCGCGGCCGAGCCCGTCCTGCTGCATGTCGCTGTCGCGCGGGCAGCCGGTGCCGGCGGCGGTCAAGGCGATCTGCACCAGGCCGGAGCAGTCGATGCCGAGACCGGACTTGCCGCCCCAGAGATAGGGCGTGCCGACGAATTGCTCGGCGATGGCGACGAAATCTGGCGCCATCGCGTCGAGCGGTACGAGATGCCGGCGTGGCAGGTGCCAGCCTTCGCGTGTCACGGCGAAAGCTCCGTCCTCGCGGAGGATCGCAAGCTTGGTCCCCATCGCCAGCGCCTCGGCCGGCGGCAGCTTGATCGACGGTCCCGGAAACGCCAGCGTGCGCAGCGCAGTCACCTTGTGCGTCGGTGCTGCGCCGGGCGTCGTCAGCGCAGCCTCGGCAATCCAGCCGACATAGCCGTCATCGGCGAGCTGGCCCCAGGCCCAGCCTTCGCCGTTGCGATCATACACCGTGACGCGCTCGCCTTTCAGCGCCTGGGTCATCTGTTCGGCATCGGCCGCCGGCGCCCGCCGCAGCGGCGCGATGGCGTCAACCACCTCGAAGGTCTCGCCTTCGACAAAGCGCGCAGCCTTGACCTTTCCCTCGAGATATTTCGCGGCGACGTCGTCGCGGGCGGGAGTGAGGCGCGGATCATGCATAGCGCTGGCTCAGCAGTTTGTAGATCGCACGTGCGGCCTGGCACTCGCCGCCTTCGGGGCGGCCGGGCTTTGCGGATGGCGTCCAGCCGTAGATGTCGACATGCAGCCAGCTCCTGGCGTGCTCGACGAAACGCTGCAGGAACAGCGCGCAGGTGATCGAGCCCGCGAAGCCGCCTGACGGCGCGTTGGTGATGTCGGCGGTCTTGGAGTCGAGCCAGGCATCGTAGGCCGGCCATAGCGGCATCCGCCACAACGGATCGTTCTCGCTCTTCGCGCAGGCTGCGATGTCGCCGGCGAGCGCCTCGTCATTGGTGTAGAACGGCGGCAAATCCGGGCCCAGCGCCACGCGCGCCGCGCCGGTCAGCGTGCCGAGATCGACCAGGAGATCCGGCGTCTCCTCGTCGGCCAGCGCCAGCGCGTCGGCGAGCACCAGCCGTCCTTCGGCGTCGGTGTTGCCGATCTCGACGGTGATGCCCTTGCGCGACTTGAAGATGTCGAGCGGGCGGAACGCATTGCCGGCAACCGCGTTCTCGACCGCCGGGATCAGGACCCGCAGCCGCACCTTCAGCTTCGCGTCCATCACCATCTGGGCGAGCGCCAGCACGTTGGCGGCGCCGCCCATGTCCTTCTTCATGATCAGCATGCCGCTCGACGGCTTGAGATCGAGCCCGCCGGTGTCGAAGCAGACGCCCTTGCCGACCAGCGTCACCTTTGGATGGGCCGGATCGCCCCAGCTGAGATCGATCAGAAGCGGCGCGCGCGTCGACGCCATGCCGACGGCGTGGATCAGCGGGAAGTTCTGCGCAAGCTCCTCGCCGTCGATGCAGTTGAAGGCGGCCCCGAACCTGGCTGCGAGGTCGCGCGCCGCCTCGGCGAGCTCGGCCGGTCCCATGTCGTTGGACGGCGTGTTGATGAGGTCGCGCGCCAACGCCGCGGCATCCGCGATCCGCGCGATCTCGGCGGCGTCGATGCCGTCAGGCGGCACGAGGCGGACCTCGGGCGCCTTGTTCTTGCGATAGCGGCCGAAACGGTAGCAGCCGAGCGCGAAGGCGAGCGCGGCAAGCCGTGTGTCATGCGGCGCATTGCCGAAGCGGTAGACGCCCGGCGGCAGCAGGCCGGGCAGTGCGCCGGGCCGGAACGGATCGCGCGCCTTGGCGTCGGCATCCTCGAGGCCGAACAGCACCTCTGCGATGCCGCCGTCAGCCGCCGGCAGGGCGAGCGATTTGCCCGGTTTGGCTTCGAAGCCGTTGGCCTCGGCGAACTGGCGCGCCGGCGCCGGCAACGCGCTGCGGATCGCATCCCATGTCGCCTTGGTGACGAAGGTGATCGGCGTGACGGCGGTCGTGGGTGCGGTCTCGAACACGGATGGCATGCGACTCTCGGCTGTTCTGGCGTCGTTGCTGGTGACTAACACGGCTTTCGCGGCGGATGGTAGCGCGCGCCGTGGCCGACGCGAGCTGCGACTGGAACCCGGCGTGCCGATCGCTGACCATGCCAGTTAACCAGACGTTAGGGTTAACAGTCTATTGCTGGCACGCTCAGTTGGATCCATTCGCCCGATTTCGTGAGTCACAGTGCCATGCGTCGACAGTCCAATTTGACCCCGCATCTCGCTTCCGCAGCCCTCGTGGCGCTTTTGGCCGCAGGACTTGGCGGTTGCCAGACCATGTCGGATGTCACCGGATCGATCGCGTCCCGGTCCGATCCTGCGCCCGACGATCCGCGCCGTGCTGTCGAGGTTTATGGCGAGCGCTACCGCAAGAATGCCAAGGATGCCGAGGCCGCAATCGCCTACGGCCAGGCCTTGCGCGCAACCGGACAGCGTTCGCAGGCCTGCGCCGTGCTGGAGCAGGCGACGATCGCCAACCCCGGCAACAAGGCGCTGCTCGCCGCTTATGGCCGCGCGCTGGCCGACAACGGCAATTCGCAGGCCGCGTTCGACGTGCTGAGCCGCGCGCACAGCCCTGACAATCCGGATTGGCGGATCCTGTCGGTGCAGGGCACCACGCTCGACAAGCTGAACCGGCACGAGGAAGCGCGGCGCTATTATGCGAGCGCGCTGCGACTGGCTCCGGACGAGCCGTCGGTGCTGTCCAATCTCGGCCTGTCCTACATGCTGACCAAGGAATTGCCGAAGGCGGAAGAGACGCTCCGCCAGGCCTATGCCAGCGCCCGCGCCGACACCCGCATCCGGCAGAACCTTGCGCTGGTGGTCGGCCTGCAGGGCCGCTTCGCGGAGGCGGAAACCATCGTCAAGGCCGACCTGCCGGCGGATGAAGCGGCAGCCAACGTCGCCTATCTCCGTGACATGCTGAACCGCAAGGACGGGCCGCGGACCGCATCGCGCGCCGCACCCACCGCGCCGGTCGTCGCCAGGGACGATTGATCTCCGGGCTCTGCGACGCTTCCAACTTCACGCACACAAAAGCAAACGCCCGGCATTGCCGGGCGTTTTCGAAAGCCGCCGCTGCGCAGCTCAGTGCATCGTGGCGATCTTGATGTAGGACGGCCCGAGGATCACGATGAACAGGCAGGGCAGGAAGAACAGGATCATCGGCACGGTCAGCTTGGGCGGCAGCGCTGCCGCCTTCTTCTCGGCCTCGTTCATGCGCATGTCGCGGTTCTCCTGCGCCATCACGCGGAGGCTCTGGCCGAGCGGCGTGCCGTAGCGTTCGGATTGCTGCAGGGCCATGCAGACCGACTTCACGCCTTCGAGGCCGGTGCGGCGGGCCAGATTCTCGTAGGCGGACTTGCGGTCCTGCAGGTAGGACAGTTCCGCGGTCGTCAGCGCGAACTCCTCCGACAGCGCGACCGATTGTCCGACGATCTCGTTGGCCACCTTGCGGAACGCGACCTCGACCGACATGCCCGACTCGATGCAGATCAGCAGCAGGTCGAGCGAATCCGGGAAGGCGCGCTTGATCTGGAGCTGGCGCTTGGAGATCGCGTTCTTCAGGAACAGCATCGGCGCCTGCAGGCCGGCATAGGCCGCGACGACGCAGATGCCGATCTTGATCGTAAGCGACCAGGCCGCGCCGGCGATGAAGAACGTGTAGATGATGGCGCCGATCAGCATCACGATCGGCGTCACGGCGCGGGCGAACAGGAAGGTGACGTAGGGGGCGTGGCCGCGATAGCCCGCCATCACGAGCTTCTCGAGCGCCGCTTCCTGGGCGAGCCATTTCGTCAGGTTGAGGTCGTCCACCACCCTCGAGACGACCTGCTTCGGCGTCTGCCGCAGCGCCACCTTCTCCGTCTTGGCGAGGCGTTCGCGTTCGCGTTGCCGGAGGCGTTCGCGCTCGCTGGCGACGGCCTTCATGCGCTTGTTGAGGTCGCCGCCGGCGAGCAGCGGCATCACCAGGGTATAGACCGTCGCGCTTGCCGCGAAGAAGGCAAGCAGCATGGTCATGAACCTGACGTCGTGGAGCTTGGCGATCAGAATATCAATCATGCTGCACCGTCAGAAATCGAAGTTGATCATCTTCTTCATCACCAGCACGCCGCATGTCATCCAGAGCGCGCAACCAACCAGCATGAGCTGGCCCAGCGAGTTGGTCCACAGCAGGGCGATGTAGTCGGGTGTCGTCAGGAACACGAGGATCATCACGATCGGCGGCAACGAGCCGATGATGGCGGCGGAGGCTTTCGCTTCCATCGACATCGCCTGGATCTTCTCGGCCATCTTCTTGCGGTCACGCAGCACCCGCGACAGGTTGCCGAGCGCTTCCGACAGATTGCCGCCGGACTTCTGCTGGATCGAGATCACGATGCCGAAGAAGTTCGCCTCCGGCAGCGGCATGCGTTCGTAGAGCCGGGAGCAGGCCTCGCCGAGCGGCATGCCGATCGCCTGGGTCTCGATGATCGCGAGGAACTCGCTGCGCAGCGGCTCCGGCGCGTCGTTGACGACCGCCTTGAGCGATTCGAACAGCGGCAGGCCGGCCTTGATGCCGCGCACGATGACGTCGACGGCGTCGGGCAGCGCCTTCAGGAAGGCCTTTTCCCGCCGCTTCTTCAGGAAGCCGAGCAGCCAGCGCGGCAGGCCGAGACCCATGGCGAAGCCGATGCCGGCCGCACCCAGCAAGCCTCCGCCGATCAGGAATGCAACGACGAACCCGAACAGGCCGAGGGCGCCGGAGATCACCCAGAACTTTTGCTCCGACCACTCGAGCCCGGCCTGCGAGATGCGGATGCCGAGCGAGACTTTCTTGTCCTTCTGGCGCCGCGCCTCGAGCTCCTTCAGCGATCCCTCGACCTGTTCGCGGCGGGAGCGCTGCGTGCGCTCGCTGCTTCGTGCCGTCGACGGTTCGCTGCGCGCCACCGATGCGCGGCGTGATTCGGCCTTCTTTTCCCCCGAGAGGTACGGGTACAGGAAGACCCAGGCGATGCCGCCCACGGTGGTGGCGGCGAGGAACGCCAGAGCGAGCGTTTGCGTCTGCATCCTGCGCTCCCCTAGGCCGGCGCCGGCGAGTCGGAGGCATCCAACGCCGCCGCAAGCCGCTTCTCTTCATTGTAGTAGCGGGCACGCTCCCAGAAGCGCGGCCGGCCGATGCCGGTCGAGCGGTGCTTGCCGATGATCTTGCCGTTGGCGTCTTCGCCGACCACGTCGTAGAGGAAGATGTCCTGGGTGATGATGGTGTCGCCTTCCATGCCCATCACCTCGGTGATGTGGGTGATGCGGCGTGAGCCGTCGCGCAGGCGCGCGGCCTGCACGATGATATCGACCGAGGCGCAGATCATCTCGCGGATGGTGCGTGAGGGAAGCGAAAAGCCGCCCATGGTGATCATGGATTCGCAGCGCGACAGCGCTTCGCGCGGATTGTTGGCGTGCAGCGTGCCCATCGAGCCGTCGTGGCCGGTGTTCATCGCCTGCAACAGGTCGAACGCTTCGGGGCCGCGGACTTCGCCGACGATGATGCGCTCGGGGCGCATACGCAGGCAGTTGCGGACCAGCTCGCGCATGGTGACCTGGCCCTCGCCCTCGATGTTCGGCGGCCGGGTTTCCAGCCGCACCACATGCGGCTGCTGCAGCTGGAGTTCGGCGGCGTCTTCGCAGGTGATGATGCGCTCGTCGTGCTCGATATAGTTGGTCAGGCAGTTCAGCAGCGTGGTCTTGCCGGAGCCGGTGCCGCCCGAGATGATCACGTTGCAGCGGACGCGGCCGATGATCTGCAGGATGGTCGCGCCTTCCGGCGTGATCGCGCCGAACTTGACGAGCTGCTCCAGCGTCAGCTTGTCCTTCTTGAATTTGCGGATGGTGAGCGCGGGCCCGTCGATCGCCAGCGGCGGCACGATGGCGTTGACGCGCGAGCCGTCGGCGAGGCGAGCGTCGCAGATCGGCGAGGATTCGTCGACGCGCCGGCCGACCTGGCTGACGATGCGCTGGCAGATGTTGAGAAGCTGCTGGTTGTCGCGAAAGCGGATGCCGGTGCGCTGGATCTTGCCGGCGACTTCGATGAACACGGTGCCCGCGCCGTTGACCATGATGTCGGCGATGTCGTCGCGCGACAGCAACGGCTCGAGCGGCCCGTAGCCGAGCACGTCGTTGCAGATGTCGTCGAGCAGCTCTTCCTGCTCGGCGATCGACATCACGATGTTCTTGATCGCGATGATCTCGTTGACGATGTCGCGGATTTCCTCGCGCGCCGACTCGCTGTCCAGCTTGGCGAGCTGGGCGAGGTCGATCGCCTCGATCAGGGCGCCGAAGATCGTCGCCTTGACCTGGTAATAATTGTCCGAGCGGCGCGCTTCGACGGTGGGAGCAGGCGGCGGCTTGGCCGGAGCCAGCGGCGGCGACGATACCGTCGGGGCGGCGGACTCGCGCGACATCGGCGACGAGCCGGCGGGTTCCGGCGCCTGAAAAGCGGGCTTGGGTGCCCGCACGTCCCCATCGTTTCCGCTACGCTT
Source organism: Bradyrhizobium sp. WCU1 (assembly GCF_053474805.1). NCBI lineage: Bacteria > Pseudomonadati > Pseudomonadota > Alphaproteobacteria > Hyphomicrobiales > Nitrobacteraceae > Bradyrhizobium > Bradyrhizobium sp. WCU1. The sequence goes on along the minus strand of NZ_CM130280.1, from coordinate 2,599,515 downwards.
ACCAAACACGACGTCTTGACTCCACGCGGACCACTATTTGGACCGCAGCTTTTCGAGCAGGGGCGACAGGAAGGACCCCCTCGGCTTCTTGGTTTCGCCGCGGCCTGTCAGCCGCTGCGCCATCTGTAGAAACATCTCGACTGCGCGGTGATTGGCGGAGATTTCCGCGATCATCTGGCCGTTGTTGGCGGCCGAACCGAAAATCTGCGGATCGAACGGGATGGCGGCGATCGGCTGGCTTTCGATCGCCTTGGCGAATTCGCCCGCCGCGATCTCCGGACGCTTCGGCACGCCGACCTGGTTCAGGCAGTACAGCGGCGCGCGGTCATTGGGCCGGGACGCCTTCAGCAGGTCGAACATGTTCTTGGCGTTGCGCAGATTGGCGAGGTCTGGCGCCGCCACGATCAGGATGTCGTCGGCCGCGATCAGCGCGCGCTTGGTCCAGCCGGACCATTGATGCGGCACGTCGAGCACGATGCAGGGCATCGTGGTGCGCAGCGTATCGAAGATCGCATCGAACGCTTCGGCGCCGAAATCGTAGACCTTGTCGAGCGTGGCCGGCGCCGCCAGCAGGCTCAGATGGTCGGTGCATTTCGACAGCAGGCGGTCGACGAAGGCGGTATCGACGCGGTCCGGGGAGAAGACGGCATCCGCGATGCCCTGCGCCGGATCCTGGTTGTAGTTGAGGCCGGCGGTGCCGAACGCAAGGTCGAGATCGGCGACCACCGAATCGAGCGCCAGATCGCGGGCGATCGCCCAGGCGACATTGTGCGCGATCGTCGAGGCGCCGACGCCGCCCTTGGCGCCGACGACGGCGACGACGCGTCCGACCGCCTTGGCTTCCGGCGCGGAGAACAGGTTGCAGACCGCGCGCACCACGTCGATCGCATGCGCCGGCGCAATCACGTAGTCGCTGACGCCGCGGCGCACCAGCTCGCGGTACAGCGTGACGTCGTTGACCCGGCCGATCACGACCACCCTTGTGCCGGCATCGCACACCGTGGCGAGCTGGTCGAGGCCGGCCAGGATATCGCTGCGGCCCTCGGTCTCGAGGATGATGACGTTGGGCGTCGGCGCCGAGCGATAGGCCTCGATGGCGGCCGCCATGCCGCCCATCTGGATCTTGAGGTGGGCCTTGGCGAGCCGGCGGTCCTCGCCTGCCGACTGCACGGCTGCGGCGGTCTCGACCGTTTCGCAGAACGCCTGAACCGAAACCCGGGGCGCCGGAGCAATATGGTCGTCCACGGCCTGCGGCGGGGCGTCCGTCTGCTCTTCGGAGTTTTGCTGCGCGTAGGTGATCATTTTCCTGTGTCGCTTAGCTTGGCCCTGTCGGCCTCGGGATACGTCGTGGCAGTGCTGGTGCCCTTGCGATATTTGTCGAACGCGATGTTGCGACGCGCCGTGTAGGCAGGGGTCTCCGCGCGCGGCTGGACGAGGTCGGTCGGGTCTTCGATCATGGCTGCGAGGTTGCGCTGATTGGCGCAGCCGAAATTGTAATACTGCTTGTTCTCGATATAGGACCCGTTGTGGATCGACGGGCCGAGATCCTCCGGCCAGAGACCGCACGGACCGGCGACCGCTTTCATCTTCGGGTAGTTCACGCGGATCGCGGGCATCTGCCGCGGATCCTCGGGATGGTATTTCCGCACGAGGATTCCGCGCGGCGGCACGCCGGCGGCGGTAAAGGTCGCCTGGATCTCGCGCAGCGATTCCTGCGCGGTCCGTGCGTTCGGCGTGTCGGCAGGAACGTCGATGGTGACGGCGCCGGTGCCCTCGCGAATCCAGTCCTGCGCCATTCCCATCACTTCGGCGCGCTGCTCCGCGGTCAGGCCGCCGCGGCTGCGGCCGACAAAGACCACGATCGAGCGATCAGCCTCGGTGACCGCGATCGGGTGACGCTGGCGATAATCGGCCGGCGCGTTCACCATCGCGAAACTGTTGTCGGCGGCGTGCTGGCAGGCGCCGAGCGTCATGGCGAGGCCGACGAGTGCGCCGGCGAGACTGACGGCGCGCCTGGGATCGGCGGATGTTCTGGGTGTCGTCTGTGTCATCGTCCGCCTCAGTCGGTAATAAAGCCGTAGGTGCCGCGGTAATTCCGCGCCGGCTCGGTGCGGCCAGGCACGCCGTAGACGCGATTGATGCTGCCGAGCAGGTCGGCCTGCGGATCGGACGCGTTGGCGAAGCCGTCATCCGGACGCGCGAGATCCTTCTGCGCCACCGCGCGAACCACATAGGGCGTCACCAGCACCATCATTTCGGTCTGGTTGTTGACGAAGTCGCGGCTGCGGAACAGCGTGCCGAGCACGGGCAGCGACCCGAGGCCGGGAAGGCCGTTGATCGCCTGCTTGGTCTGGTCCTGGATCAGGCCGGCCATTGCCATCGAGCCGCCCGACGGAATCTCCAGCGTGGTCTCGGCGCGGCGGGTCTTGATCGACGGGATCGTCGTTCCACCGGCGCCGCCGGTCAACGAGTTCTCGGTCGAGACTTCCGACACTTCGGTCATCACACGCAGGCTGATCCGGCCCTCGGTCAGCACCACCGGCGTGAAGTTGAGCGAAATGCCGAACTTCTTGAAGCTGACGGTCTGAACGCACTGTCCGATCGCGCCTCCCGTCGTCGTCTGACAGGTCACGCCGGTCGGGATCGGAAACTCGCCACCGGAAATAAAGGTCGCCGATTCGCCGGAGATCGCGGTCAGGTTCGGCTCGGCGAGCGTTCGCACCACGCCGGCGCTTTCCATGGCGCGGATGGTTGCCGACACCGACGATCCGAACGATGTGGTGATGGCGTTGTTGGGCACCAGCGGTGCGTTGTTCGCCGTGAACGGGTTGGCGTTGTTGAATTTCACTACGGCCGTGCCGTAGTTGAGGTTCGCGGTGAGGTCGATGCCGAGCTGCTTGATCAGGCTGCGCGAGACTTCGGCGACCGTGACTTTCAGCATCACCTGGTCGCGGCCGCGAACCGCGATGGAGTTCACGACCTTCTCGGCGCCGCTGACCAGCCGCGCGGCGATCTCGCCGGCCTGCTGCGCGTCGATCGGGCTCGCCGCACTCCCGGTCAGCATCACGCCGTCGCCGACGCCCTCGATCTGGATATCGGAATTCGGCAGCGCCGCCCGCAGCGCCTGACGTACGCCATTGAGGTCGCGCTTGACCGCGATGTCATAGGCCGCGATCTGCTGACCGGCGGCATCGAAGAACACGATGTTGGTCTGGCCGACCGTCGCGCCGATGATGTAGGCGCGCTGCGCCGAGCGGACCACCGCATTGGCGATCTTGGGATCGGCCACCAGTACGTCCTTGATGTCCCTCGGCAGATCGATCACGATCGATTTGCCGATGCCGAGCGAGAGGAAGCGGGCATTCATCTGGCCGCCGTCGGTCGATGCGGCAGGGGCGGGCGCGGCGCGGTAATCGCTCGCCGTCACCGGCGTCAGCGCCGGGTTGAGCGAGAGCGCCGTGACGGCCGAGAACGACAATGCGCGGACCATGAAGGCCCGCATCGTCCGTTGAGTTGCCCCGCCCTTCATCACCTGTATCCTCATGGTCACTTCTGCATCGTTGCCTGGTTGGCAACGCCGAAGCGGATGACGTTGATCGTCTCACCGCGCTTCTGGTGGTTGTCGTCGGTCCGGACTTCGGGCGCGTTGTTGTCGGCGATGCTGCGCAGTGCCAGCGACAGGACGCCGCTCTGGCGCGCGCGCGCCAGCGTTTCGGTCTGTTCGGGCTTCAGCTCCAGCGTCACCGTCTTGCCGATCAGTGCGTTGGTGCCGTCCTTTTCCTTCGGCGCCTGGTCGATCGCGAGCACGCGGATATTGGTCAGAATCACCTCGGAGTTGACGATGTCGGCGCCGTTGCGGTCCGGATTCTTGTCGCGCTTCGACAGCAGGACGTCGACCCGGTCGTTCGGCAGGATGAAGCCGCCGGCGCCGGTCTCGGGCGAGATCTCGGTTGAGACCGCCCGCATGCCGGTCGGCAGGATCGCAGCCATGAAGCCGCTTCCGTCGGCCTTGACGAGCTTCTGCTCGCGAATCGGCTCGCCCTGGATGAACGGGGCGCGCGCGATCGAGCCGGTGACGTCCTTGATCGCTTCGGCGTTGCTGTCCCTGCGCATGAAGCTGGCGCTGGCGGTCGCCGCCGGCCAGGTCTGCCACTGCAGATCTTCAGGCTTCACGGCCTGGCCAAGGCCGATGTCGGTTCTCGCGACCAGGATGTCGACGGTAGGCAGCTGGGCGACCGGCGGAGGCGGCGCCGGCTTGTCGTCGCTGCCGCTCGCCAAATAGAGCGCCGTGAGGCCGGCGCAGCCTGCGATAGCCAGGACCAGAATGCGGGCCTTATCCATTACGCTTCACTTTCCACATGACGCCGCGACGCTGCCGCCGCCGTGATGGGAGTTGACCAGCTATTCGTCAAAGCATGGTTAATGAGGCGTATCTAAATCGCCTTAACGGGCGGTTACCGCTGCTTTCTCAGCGCATGGCGAAGTGCGCGAGATCGATCGTCTTGATCCAGTCGGTCTCCGGATAGATCAACAGGGCGCCGAGGGCGAGCGCGATGCCGTAGGGAATGCCGGTCTGCTTGTCGTGCAGGCGGCTGAGCCAGGCCTGGGACGCCAGCGGATAGGGTAGCGGCCATTGCCGGAGCTGCAGCAACAGGACGGTCAGCGCGCCGCCGAACAGCGAAGCAAGCACCAGATAGGGGAGCAGATGCTCAAACCCGAACCAAAGGGCGGCCGCGGCCACCACCTTGGCGTCTCCGCCGCCGACCCAGCCCATCGCGAACATGCCGAACGCCACCACCAGGACCAGCGCGCCCGCGCCGGCATGGTTGAGGATTTCATGGACGCCCATCCCGGTCAGGGGCGCCAGGACGAAGAAGCCGGCCACCAGCGCCAGCGAGATCCGGTTCGGGATCGTCATGGTGAAGAGATCGCTCGCCGCCGCAAAGGCCATCAGGGCCGGAAACAGCATCAAGCGTGCGATGTCGAGGATCATGGAGTCATGCCGTCAAGCTGGAGCTGCGGTCGAGAGCGGACGCTAGCGGCCAATGGTGAACAATCGGGAAAGGACCGCCGGCGACCGCAACGGAGGCCGCCGAGCGGCCACCGACAAATAGCAAAGGCCCCGGGGGTGCCGGGACCTTTGATGCGAGTTCGTCGGAACCGGCTTACTTCAGCGAACCGGCGATCGTGCTGAAAGTGCCCGAGAGGTTCTTGCCGACGCCGTTGACCGCAGCGATGATCGCGATCGCGATACCGGTGGCAATCAGGCCGTATTCGATGGCGGTCGCGCCCGATTCGTCCTTCACGAAGCGCGAAACGAGGTTCTTCATAAATAACTCCTGTGTACACGTGGCTGGTCGAACTAGGTTTGGTCTCGCCGGCGTTCTCAGCACCGTGACCATTGCGGCACCCTACGGTTCGACAATTGCGGCGCAGTTAATTTGATTGAACAAACACAGCGGGAACCCGCACTTGTTGCGCAGAGTAAATTTGGAATTAAGCGGCCTGCTCAAATTGCAGCTTTGTGCTGAGGACCGCTATGGGCACCTGTTCACGGCTCCTTAAGTGCACATCTGTACCCATGGGGCATCCGTCGAATGAGGCCGTTCATGCCCAGCTTTCCCTTTGAAGTCATCGAGATGATCGGCCAGACGATGATGAAGGTGGTGCCGATCACCATCGCGCTGGCGCTGTGCTTTACGGTGCTCGCCCATTTCTGGGCCTGCAATCCCGGCAAGCCATGGTGGCAGAAGCGTGAGCTGGTCACCGACATCTGCTATTGGTTCTTCGTGCCGGTGTTTGCCCGCGTGCTGCGCATCGGGCTCTTGGTGGTGGGCGCGGCCGTGGTGTTCAACGTTCACGGCGCCGACGATCTGATCGCGTTCTACGAGAACGGGCATGGCCCGCTGGCGCAGCTTCCGCTCTGGCTGCAGTCCATCATCTTCCTGGTCGGCTCCGATTTCATGCTGTACTGGCTGCACCGGATGTTCCACCGCGGCGATTTCTGGAAGTACCACGCCATTCATCACTCTTCCGAGGATCTGGAATGGATCTCGGCGGCGCGCTTCCATCCGGTCAATCTTCTGGTCGGCACGATCACCGTCGATGTGATCCTGCTGATGGCGGGCATCTCGCCGAACATCATGCTGTGGGTCGGGCCGTTCACCACTTTCCACTCGGCATTCGTGCACGCCAATCTGAACTGGACGCTCGGCCCGTTCAAATATGTGATCGCGACGCCGGTGTTTCACCGCTGGCATCACACCGGGCTCGAGGACGGCGGCGACACCAATTTCGCGGGCACGTTTCCACTCTGGGACATTCTGTTCGGAACGTTCCGGATGCCCGAAGGCAAGCTTCCGGAAGATTACGGCGTCGATGCCGGGCAGGGCGTACCGTCCGAGATCGGCGGGCAGCTGGCCTATCCGTTCCGGCAATGACGCCGTAGCCCGGCCGGTGTCACCATGAGTCTCGAGGCCGCGACCCTCCCACGGACCAAAGCCTCCCTGTTCGCCGGCGTCCCGGCCTGGTTCTGGATGGCGTGCGGCGTCTATGCGCTGCTGCTGCTCGTTGGCGACAGGCTGCTGGCCGATTCCGACACCTACTGGCAGATTGCCGTCGGCCGCTGGATCCTCGACCATCGCACGCTGCCGTCGGTCGACATCTATTCGTTCACCAAGGCCGGTGCGCCGTGGGCGTCGTCGTCGTGGCTGGCACAGGTCCTGTTGGCGAAGGCCTATGACCTCGCCGGGTGGACCGGCCCGGCAGCGCTGGCCGCGGCCTGCGCCGCCGCCAGCTTCGCGCTGCTGACCGCCATCCTCAACCGCGCGCTGCCGACGATCCACGCGAGCATGATCGCCCTTGCGGCGCTGGTGCTGACCTGCGGGCATCTGCTGGCCCGTCCGCATGTGCTGGCGATGCCCATCATGCTGGTCTGGGCGGACGGCCTGATGACCGCCAGCGAGCGCCGTGAGGCGCCCTCGTTCTGGCTGCTGCCGCTGATCGCGCTGTGGGCCAACCTGCACGGCGGCTTTCTGTTTGGCCTGGTGCTGGCCGGCGCATTCGCGCTCGATGCGCTTTGGAATGCCTTGCCGGCTCAAAGATTGGCGCTGGCGCTGCGCTGGGGAGCGTTCGGCATCGGCGCGTTGGCTGCGTGCTGTGTGACCCCCTATGGATGGGGTTCGATCCTCGCCTCGCTGAGGATTCTCGGCCTCGGCGAATTGCTGCATCTCATCCAGGAATGGAGGCCGGCGACTTTCAGCGAGATCGATCCGTTCGCGCTGTCCATCCTCGGCCTGCTCGGCGCCGCACTCCATTACGGAGCGAGGTTGCCGGCACCGCGAATCGTCCTGGTACTGGGTTTGCTGCACATGGCGCTGTCCCATGTCAGAAATCTCGAGCTGTTCGCGCTGCTGCTGCCGCTTGCCGTGCTCACGCCGGTCGCAACCCAGTTTGAGTTGCGTGCCGTGAGCGCCGTTCGCCTGAGGGCCGTTCCGGCTGCGATCCTGATCGCCGGGCTTGCCGCGTGGACCTCCGTCGCCGCGGCACGTCAGATCATCTCGCCGCCACCCGTTTATGAGCGGGCTGCCGCCGTTGACGCCATGAAGGCGCACAACGTCAAGCGCGTGCTCAACGATCTGCAGTTCGGCGGTTACCTGATCTGGCGCCAGATGCCGGTGTTCATCGACGGGCGCGCCGAGCTCTACGGCGAGACGTTCGGGATGGCCATGGCCCGCGCGGTTCAGCTCAAGGACGTCAACGGTTTCCTCGGCCTGCTCGAGAGCCATGAGATCGATGCGGTGATGCTCGACCCGACCACGCCGGCGTCGAAGCTGCTGGATCACATCGAAGGATGGCAGCGCCTCTACGCCGACGACCGTGTGGTCGTTCATGTCCGCGCCGCGAATTGAAGCCATCGCGGCCGCGTAAGCCCAGAGCTCCGATTGCGGCGGCTCAAGTCTTGCTGACGGACGGCCTGGCAGAGCAGCGAGCCACGAGGATGGCGGCAATGGTCAAGCCACCGCCAGCCAGGACGTCGGCGAGGTGATGGCCACCCACGGGCATCGTCGCGACGATCATCGTCGCATTCACAACGAATACCGGGATGACGAGCCAACGCGTGTCACGCGCAGCATAGATCGTCATGACGCCGAGCATCGTGTGGAACGAGGGAAAGCTGACGATGCCGTCGACCTTCGACATGTCGATGACCGAGAGCGATCCGTCGCGCAGCATCGAAAAGGTTTGCCCGAACGTCCACATTTCGCCGCGTGCCGCAAAGTGCTCGTAACTGTCCGCGGCGGGATGGAAATAGGCGAACGCGCCGGCCGCAAGGATCAGCGACATGCCGATGCACAGCGCGACTGCGCTGAGGCTGAGAACGGCGATGAATTCCGCGAGCCTGTCGCCGCGCCGTTGCAGGATCAGCCAGCCAAGAACCACTTGCGACAGCAGGCCGGTGCTTTGATAGGCGGTCGTCAGCAGCGTCGCGACGAACGCGTTCGAGTTCGTCGCGGCCAGGAACGTCGGCCAGTCGAACCCCAGCAGATGATCGAAGCCTGCCAGAAGGTCGTCTCCAAGCGGCAGCGTCGATGCTGCGATCAGATAGCTGAGCGTGCTCCCCGCGGTCAGCAGCGCGCTGATCGGCAGCAGCGCGCGCCAGAACAGCTCGGTCATCAACAGGCCGCGCCGCAACAGGACGGCCGGGCGTCGCTGGTCGGCGGCAAGGCGGTTGGAGGCAATCGCAATGAATGCGGCCGCTATCGCGCAAAATACAATGCCTTGCAGGATCGTGATCCAATTCGACGACGCAAACGAAAGCCCGGAGTTCGGCAGCCAGATCGCGTCGGCAAGGATGCATGCGAAGATGCAGGACCATGCGATCGCCATGCGGCGCTGCGCAGCGTCGCCGAAGTCACTGAACATCAGCCAGCGCGCCGCAGCGTCGCGAATCCGGGCAGGGTCGACAATCAGGCCGCGCGCGGCGGAACCGGCGGCGCGCTTTTCGATTCGTGATACGGAAGACACGTGACACGCCCTGAGGTTGTGGCTGGCAGAGATGGCTTGGAGACTCTTAAGATTGCTATAACCGCGGACTATGGAGCCCGATGGCGGGGCGTTCCCGCGCGGGATGGCGGACGCTGCGCAGCTCGGCTCCGGAAGTTGTGACATCCGCGCAATTCGGCGGTCGATTTTTGCTCTTCTTAAATGAATTGCCGTCAGATTTGCCCGCGTCGGGCGCCGGTCCGCTGCGTATCGCCTTTGCCGGCTTGTTAACGTCCCGGGGTAGAGTATGTCGTTTCAGTCCCAACGTATTCGCGCCGTCACGCGCATTGGCTTCATCTCGCTGGCCGCAGCCATGCTGCTGGGGCTCGCGCCTGCATCGGCTGCGCCGGATCCGGATCGGATTGCGGTCAATGTCGACCAGGCCAAGCTCGTCAAGCTGCCCGGCGGTATCGCCACGATCGTGGTCGGCAATCCCCTGATCGCCGACGTCACCTTACAGAATGGCGGGGTCGTTGTCGTGACCGGCAAGGGCTACGGCGCGACCAATTTCATCGCACTCGACCGCACCGGCCAGGTGCTGGTGGATCGCCAGATCCAGGTCGAGGGTCCGACCGACCAGCTTGTTACGGTCTATCGCGGCATCGATCGCGAGACCTATAGCTGCATGCCGGTCTGCCAGCGCCGCATCACGCTCGGCGACGGCGAGACCTATTTCAAGGCGACCATGGACCAGGCCGGTTTCCTCAATAGCCAGGCCACCGGATCAGGTACCGCGAAGCCGCAGAACTAGCGCGCGCTCGCTCCGGCGCATCACACGCCGGAGGCCGCGTGCCGATCCCAAGCCTTTCACCGACAAGCCACCGATATGGTTAATGAAGGTCTAACGGATCGGGTCGATCTGTCGCGATCCGGCGAAATAGTTCGACAATGAGTCTTGGGTAGTTGTGGTCGTCATGTTGATCTGGGGTCGTTGATGCCACCACCCGCTCATTCTTATGCGCGCCTCCTCCGTCGCTTTCGCCGAAACCACCGTGGTGCAACTGCCGTCGAATTCGCGATGGTGGCGCCGCTGTTCTTCGCGCTGCTTTTTGCGATCATCGAAGTGGCGATGATCTTCTTTGCCAGCCAGGTGCTCGAGACGGTGACGCAGGATTCCGCCCGCTTCATCATGACCGGACAGGCTCAGGGCGCAAGCTATACCCAGCAGCAGTTCAAGGACTTCGTCTGCGGCCGGGTCAGCACGCTGTTCGACTGCACCAATGGCATCTATGTCGACGTACGCAGCTATCCGGCTGCGACCGGCTTCAGCAGCGTCAACATTACGCCTCCGATCGACGGCGCCAATGCATTCGTTCCGACCATGAAATGGTGCCCCGGCAAGGACGGCGACGTCGTGGTGGTCCGCCTGTTCTACCAATGGCCGCTGTTCGTCACCAAGCTTGGCTTCAACACCGCCAACCTCGCCAATGGCAAGCGGCTCTTGACCGCGACCGCGACGTTCAAGAACGAACCGTCCGGTACCGCGGGGACCACCTGCTCATGAGCAAAGTCATGAAATGCCTGCCTGCGGCCCTGCTGCGCTCGGTTGCCGCTCTCGGCCGTGACCGCAGGGGTCTCGCCGCGGTCGAGTTCGCCTTCGTGTTGCCGTTGATGCTCGTGATGTTCCTCGGCACCGTCGAGTTTTCATCCGGTGTCGCGGTCGACCGCAAGGTCACGCTGATGGCACGAGCCGCGTCGGATCTGACCTCGCAGGCGACGCAGGTGGTGGATGCCGACCTGCAGAATTTCTTCAGTGCCAGCGTCGGCATCATGACGCCTTACGACGCGTCGCCGACCAAGGTCACGCTGTCGGAAATCTACGTCGATAATTCGAACATCGCGCACATCCAGTGGAGCAAGTCCGGGACGATCGCCTCGGGTGCGACGCAGGCCACGGTGACGGCCTCGAGCCGCAGCCAGGGTGACATCGTGACAAGCATCGTTCCGCCGGCGCTGCTGGTTGCGGGCACCTATCTGATATTCAGTGAGGTGAGCTACAGATACGTTCCGGCGATCGGCTATGTGATGGCCAAGAGCGGCATCAATCTCAGCGACGTCGCCTTTACGCGGCCGCGGCAATCGATTTGCGTGTTCTATGCCCCGACGTCCGCGACCATGCCGACGACCTGCTCGACCTATTAAAGCGGGATGAGTTTTAGCTGAATCGGCCTGGCGCGGTCTTGCTTCACCTCTCCCAAGGGAGAGGTGATCTTTTGATGCCGTTCCAGCTCAACCCAATCTCATCGCGCTTTAGAGCGCAACCACGATCTCTTTCGGAAATCCGCCGCGCAGTTTGCGACTCATGCTTTGGGTCACGGCGGCGGACCAGCGATCCAGACAAAAAGGGCCGCCCCCGAAGGTGCGGCCCTTGATGCTTTAACGACAATTTCCTGGAGCTTCGCGCTCCCGGGAAATCGGCTTATCCGGCGGCGCGCAGATTGTCGGCCGAGGATTTGCCGGAACGGCGGTCAGCAACGATCTCGTAGGAGATCTTCTGGCCTTCACGCAGAGTGCCAAGGCCGGCGCGCTCGACTGCACTGATGTGCACGAACACGTCGTTCCCGCCTTCATCCGGCTGGATGAAGCCGTAGCCCTTGGTCGCGTTAAACCACTTCACGGTTCCCATGCTCACGTGGGTAGTCCCTTCTCAGATATACAAGTTCAAGACCCGCTGATCGGCGGGGTGGTGAGATCGAATTTTTGGAAGGGTCGTCAGCGTCTGAACCGGCTGTACCGGTATTGGCTAATGTCGTCCGGCCGAAAATCGATGGGCAGGATATTATTCGATAGAGGGCTTCAAAACAATCCTGACGTGCGCGCTTTTTTTGGCCGGCGCGACCGCCGGCCAATTGTTGCGCAAGACGTCAGAATATCATGCGCGCAACGGTTGCATGCCTGCCTTATCGGCGGCGGAACTGGCCGCCGCGCTGGGCCCCGCCCCGCGGCGGGCCGCCGGGCGCGCCGCTCGGACGTTCGTCCTTGTGGCGGAAGATCAGGCGGCCCTTTTCCAGATCGTAGGGCGACATTTCGATCGTGACGCGGTCGCCGGCCAGCGTCTTGATGCGGTTTTTCTTCATCTTGCCGGCGGTGTAGGCGACGATCTCGTGTCCGGCATCGAGTTGCACCCGGTAGCGAGCGTCGGGGAGGATTTCGGTCACCAGTCCTTCGAACTGGATCAGCTCTTCCTTAGCCATATGGTTCTCCAGATCGAGCGACGGCTAGTGCTTCGGTCGGTTGTTGCGGTTGTGTTGCGGATTCGGCCGGCTCTCGCGATGCAAGAAGGCGACGCCCTGGATGCCTTCGCTGTTGCCGGCCTGCGACGGACGCGGCGACTCGCCCCGGCTCGTCTGCGGCGCGCCTTTATTACCACCCGGACGGCGGCGGCGGCGAGGGCCTTTTGCACCCGGAGCAGCCTCATTCCCACGGACATTATGCGCGCGGGGCGCAGAGCGGCCGCCCCGATGCGGGTGGGGCGCCTGGGCCGGTGCAGCCGCCTCGCGGCCACCCTGCGTGCGGCGGTCTTCCCGCGGCACGGTAATCCGGATCAGGCGCTCGATATCGCGCAGATAGCCCATCTCCTCGGCGCCGGCGATCAGCGAGATCGCGACCCCGTCCGCGCCGGCGCGCGCGGTGCGGCCGATGCGGTGGACGTAGGTTTCCGGGATGTTGGGCAGGTCGAAGTTCACGACGTGGCTGACGCCGTCGACGTCGATGCCGCGGGCGGCGATATCGGTCGCCACCAGCGTGCGGATCTCGCCGGAACGGAACGCTGCCAGCGTGCGCTCGCGGTGGTTCTGCGATTTGTTGCCGTGGATCGCGTTGGCCTCGATGCCGGCCTTGGCAAGGCTCTTCACCACCTTGTCGGCACCGTGCTTGGTGCGGGTGAAGACCAGGGCGCGATTGACCGGTTCCTTCTTCAGGAGCTGGGCGAGAACCGCAGGCTTAGCCGCGAAATCGACCTGGATCGCGCGCTGGGCGATCCGATCCACCGTCGAGGCCACCGGCGTCACCGCCACGCGGGCGGGGTCGCGCAGCATCGCTTCGGCGAGTTCGGCGATGTCCTTAGGCATGGTGGCCGAGAAGAACAGCGTCTGGCGCCGGATCGGCAGCTTGGCGACGATCTTCCGGATGTCGTTGATGAAGCCCATGTCGAGCATGCGGTCGGCCTCATCGAGCACCAGGAACTCGACCTGGTTGAGCTTCAGGCCGTTGCTCTGCACAAGATCGAGCAGGCGGCCGGGGGTGGCGACCAGCACCTCGACACCCTGCATCAAGGAGCGCACCTGGCGGCCCATCGGCACGCCGCCGATGGCGAGCGTCGAGGACAGCCGGATGTGGCGGCCATAGGTGTTGAAGCTGTCGAGGATCTGCCCGGACAGTTCGCGGGTCGGCGAGAGCACCAGCACCCGGCAGCTCTTGGGCTGCGGGCGGACGCGGTTCTCCAGCAGTCGGTGCAGGATCGGCAGCGCGAAGGATGCCGTCTTGCCGGTTCCGGTCTGGGCGATGCCGACCACGTCGCGGCCGGCAAGTGCGAGCGGGATGGTCTGGGCCTGGATGGGGGTCGGCGTCAGATAATTTTCTTCTCGGAGCGCGCGGGCGATGGGATCGGCGAGGCCGAAATCCTGAAAGGAGGTCAAAAGGTGGTTCTTTCCATAAAAGCCGTCATCGTCCCGGGCAAAATCGCCTGGAATCGCATGAAGGCATTCGGGGACACCCGCGTGTCTGGGGCGTCAAGCTGGGTTAGCTGAAAGGCGAGCCAGAAGCCGCTTGGGGCGGCATAAGAACACGCAGCTCGCGAAGGCACCGCGATGTCGCGGGCATGGCGAGGATATGGACCAGGAACTGGGCGGTTTCAAGATGATATCGCCGGGAACTGCTCTCAACGTGCGCCGAACCATCGCGCAATCTGTCACAAATCGATGCCGGAAATTTAGCCATAAGGGCAATTTTGCCTACAAAATAACCTGATTGCTCTTTCGGCAGCCAATTTATCGGCTCAATGTTTAAGCAGTCATTCTCCGTATTTTCCCGGAACTCATGAAATTATCCAGTTGGTTCATCGGCTTACGGTGCCCACGCACCGTGGCACAGTTCTTGCGATTCCCTTAACCGCAGGCGGCCATGCGGCCGTTTCGCAAGCGTTCACGCCTGCGTCAGGGAGACGACATTTCATGCTTACTCAGCTTACTCAAGGAATAGCGACGATGACCCGCCGCCGCGCACTCGCGGCGACGGCCGGCCTGGTTTTGGGCCTGGCAGCGTCCTCGCCCTTCGCGCCCGCGCAAGCGGCCGACGACACCATCAAGGTTGGTATCCTTCACTCGCTGTCGGGCACCATGGCGATCAGCGAAACCACGCTGAAGGACACCATCCTTTTCCTGATCGACGAGCAGAACAAGAAGGGCGGCGTGCTCGGCAAGAAGCTCGAGCCCGTCGTGGTCGACCCCGCATCGAACTGGCCTCTGTTCGCCGAAAAGGCCCGCGAGCTGATCACCAAGGACAAGGTTGCGGTCGTGTTCGGCTGCTGGACCTCGGTGTCGCGCAAGTCCGTGCTGCCGGTGTTCAAGGAGCTGAACAACATCCTGTTCTACCCGGTGCAGTATGAGGGCGAGGAGTCCGAGCGCAACGTGTTCTACACGGGCGCGGCGCCGAACCAGCAGGCAATCCCCGCCGTCGATTATCTGATGAAGGAAGAGAAGGTGAAGCGCTGGGTGCTGGCCGGCACCGACTACGTCTATCCGCGCACCACCAACAAGATCCTGGAAGCCTATCTGAAGTCGAAGGGCGTCGCCCAGGACGACATCATGATCAACTACACGCCGTTCGGTCACTCCGACTGGCAGACGATCGTGGCCGACATCAAGAAGTTCGGTTCGGCCGGCAAGAAGACCGCGGTGGTCTCGACCATCAACGGCGACGCCAACGTTCCGTTCTACAAGGAGCTCGGTAACCAGGGCATCAAGGCGACCGACATCCCGGTGGTCGCGTTCTCGGTCG
Source organism: Bradyrhizobium sp. WCU1 (assembly GCF_053474805.1). Lineage (NCBI taxonomy): Bacteria > Pseudomonadati > Pseudomonadota > Alphaproteobacteria > Hyphomicrobiales > Nitrobacteraceae > Bradyrhizobium > Bradyrhizobium sp. WCU1. The sequence goes on along the minus strand of NZ_CM130280.1, from coordinate 2,584,473 downwards.
GCGAAGAAGAGCTCGCCGGCATCGACACCAAGCCGCTGCTCGGCCATCTCGCCGCCTGGAACTACTTCGAGTCGATCAAGACCCCGGCGAACGAGAAGTTCATCAAGGAGTGGCAGGCCTACACCAAGAATCCGAAGCGCGTGACCAACGATCCGATGGAAGCGCACTACATCGGCTTCAACATGTGGGTGAAGGCGGTCGAGAAGGTGAAGTCGACCGATCCGGACAAGGTGATCGACGCGCTTCCCGGCACCGAGGCGCCGAACCTGACTGGCGGCACCTCGAAGATGCTGCCGAACCACCACATCACCAAGCCGGTGTTCATCGGCGAGATCAAGGGCAACGGCCAGTTCGACGTGGTCTGGAAGACCCCGGGCCTGGTGGCCGGCGACGCCTGGTCGAAGGAACTCGAGGGCTCCAAGGACCTGATCGGCGACTGGGTCGGCAAGAAGTGCGGCAATTACAACACCAAGACCAACAAGTGCGGCGGCCAGGGCTCGTAATCGAGCGCTGCTGACCTAACGACACAACACAACCTTCCAACATTGGAGAAGGCGGCGTCGCTCGCCGCCTTCTCCTCCCACTCCTGCCGGGGTCCTGACGTGTTTGCCATTTGTATTGATCGTTTTCGTACGCTTTGTCTCTGGATCCTGCTGCTGAGCTGCCTTGCTGTGCCGGCGCTGGCCGGCCCGTTCGAGGATTCGGTCGCCAAATTCGCAAATGACGAGTTCTCCGACACTGAAGCCGCGGTCGGCGAGATCGCCGCATCGGGCAATGCGTTGGCGTCGCCCATTATCAGCGCGCTGCAGGACGGCCGGCTGTCGGCCGATCCGGACAGCAAGAAGGTCTTCATCACGCAGGCCGACGGCAAGATCGTCGACGCCACCACGGGCGCTGCCGTCGACAAGCTGCCCGACAACGCCGCAGCCGTGCGGCTCAACAACCGCCTGCGCCGCACCGTGGAGGCCGCGCTCGGCGGCCTGACGCTGCTGTCGCCGGATCCGGCCAAGCGCCTCGCCGCGGCGCAGTCGGTGTTCAAGAGCCACGAAGAGAATCTGCTGCCGACGGTCGAGAGCGCGCTCGCCAAGGAGAGCGTCAAGCCGATCAAGCAGGCCTTCGCCGAGGCGCGCGCCGCCATCGTCCTGTTCAAGTCGGATGCATCCGACAGCGACAAGCTCGATGCGGTTGCCGTGGTCAAGGCGCGCGGCGACCAGGAGGCGCTGGCGCTGCTCACCGGGCTTGGCGATCAGCCGCCGCCGGTCGCCAAGGCGGCGGCGGGCGCGGTGTCCTCGATCCAGAGCAATCTGGCGATGTGGTCGATGGTGCAGAATGCCTGGTACGGCCTGTCGCTCGGCTCGGTGCTGCTGCTCGCGGCGATCGGGCTTGCCATCACCTTCGGCGTGATGGGCGTCATCAACATGGCGCATGGCGAGATGGTGATGCTCGGGGCCTACACCACCTTCGTGGTGCAGGAGGTGATCCGCACCCGTTATCCCGCGCTGTTCGATTACTCGCTGCTGATCGCGGTGCCGCTCGCGTTCCTGGTCGCGGGCTTCATCGGCGTGCTGATCGAGCGCACCATCATCCGCTTCCTCTACGGCCGCCCGCTGGAGACGCTGCTCGCGACCTGGGGCCTGTCGCTGGTGCTGCAGCAGGCGGTGCGCACCGCGTTCGGCCCGACCAACCGCGAGGTCGGCAATCCCTCCTGGATGAGCGGCGCCTTCGAGCTCGGCCAGATCACCATCACCTATAACCGGCTCTGGATCCTCTGCTTCACGCTCGCGGTGTTCGCGATCCTGCTCGCGATGCTGCGCTACACCGCGCTCGGCCTCGAGATGCGCGCGGTGACGCAGAACCGCCGCATGGCGGCCTCGATGGGGATCGCCACCTCGCGGGTCGACGCGCTGACCTTCGGCCTCGGCTCGGGAATTGCCGGCATCGCCGGCGTGGCGCTGTCGCAGATCGACAATGTCAGCCCGAATCTAGGCCAGAGCTACATCATCGATTCATTCATGGTCGTGGTGTTCGGCGGCGTCGGCAATCTCTGGGGCACGCTGGTCGGCGCCTTCACGCTCGGCATCGCCAACAAGTTCCTCGAGCCGGTGGCGGGCGCGGTGCTCGGCAAGATCGCGATCCTGGTGCTGATCATCCTGTTCATCCAGAAGCGGCCGCGCGGCCTGTTCGCGCTCAAGGGCCGGGCGGTGGAAGCATGACGCCGCACATCCTGACGCGTTCGCTCGACCGCGCCGCGATCGCCTTCGTGCTGATCGTCGCCGCGGTCGGCGTGCTGATCCCGCTGTCGAACCTGCTGCTGCCGCAGGGCTCGATGTTCCAGGTGCCGACCTATCTGGTGGCGCTGTGGGGCAAATATGTCTGCTACGCCATCCTCGCGCTCTCGATCGATCTGATCTGGGGCTATTGCGGGATTCTCTCGCTTGGTCACGGCGCATTCTTCGCGCTCGGCGGCTATGCGATGGGCATGTATCTGATGCGGCAGATCGGCAGCCGCGGCGTCTACGGCAACCCGATCCTGCCTGACTTCATGGTGTTCCTGAACTGGGACAAACTGCCGTGGTACTGGTACGGCTTCGACAAGTTCGCCTTCGCGGCGCTGATGGTGCTGTTGGTGCCGGGCCTGCTCGCCTTCTGCTTCGGCTGGCTCGCCTTCCGCTCGCGGGTCACCGGCGTCTATCTGTCGATCATCACCCAGGCGATGACCTATGCGCTGCTGCTGGCGTTCTTCCGCAACGATTTCGGCTTCGGCGGCAACAACGGCCTGACCGACTTCAAGGACATCCTCGGCTTCAACGTGCAGGCCGAAGGAACGCGGGCCGCGCTGTTCCTGCTGAGCTGCCTGGCGCTGATCGTCGCGTTCCTGATCTGTCGCGCGATCGTGACCTCGAAGCTCGGCAAGGTGCTGATCGCGGTGCGCGACGCCGAAAGCCGCACGCGCTTCCTCGGCTATCGCGTCGAATCCTACAAGCTGTTCGTGTTCACGCTGTCGGCCTGCATGGCCGGCGTCGCCGGCGCGCTCTATGTGCCGCAGGTCGGCATCATCAATCCGAGCGAGTTCGCGCCGGGCAATTCGATCGAGGCGGTAATCTGGGTCGCGGTCGGCGGCCGCGGCACGTTGATCGGTGCCGCGCTCGGCGCCGTTGTGGTCAACTACGCCAAGACGTTCTTCACCTCGGGGCCGCTCGCGCCATACTGGCTGTTCATGCTGGGCGCACTGTTCATCCTGGTGACGCTGCTGTTGCCGAAGGGCATCGTCGGCACGATCAATTCCTGGTGGGAGACGACAAAGTCAAGGAACGGCTCTCCCGACGCCGACAGCGCTGCGCGCGAAGACGGCGTCGGCGCGCCGAACCCGGCGGAGTAGGCAGATGAACGTGATGGATACCCGCGCCACCTCGGCCATGCTCTATCTCGACGGCGTGCATGTCTCGTTCGACGGCTTCCACGCCATCAACAATCTGTCGCTGACGCTCGCGCCGGGCGAGATGCGCGCCATCATCGGCCCGAACGGCGCCGGCAAGACCACGATGATGGACATCATCACCGGCAAGACCAAGCCGGACCAGGGCACCGTGCTGTTCGACGGCATCGTCGATTTGACCCGGCTCGACGAAACTCGCATCGCCGAGCTCGGCATCGGGCGCAAATTCCAGAAACCGACGGTGTTCGAGAGCCAGACCGTGCAGGACAATCTGCTGCTCGCGCTCAATGTCGATCATTCGGTGCGCGGCACGCTGTTCTGGCGCGGCAGCAAGGCCGAAGCCGAGCGGATCGACAAGGTGCTCGAGACCATCCGCCTGACCGATGCGCGCAACCGCCTCGCCGGCAGCCTGTCGCACGGCCAGAAGCAGTGGCTCGAGATCGGCATGCTGCTGGCGCAGGACCCCAAGGTGCTGCTGGTCGACGAGCCGGTCGCCGGCATGACCGATGTCGAGACCCATCTGACCGCTGAGCTTCTCAAGGAGATCAACAAGAACCACACCATCATGGTGGTCGAGCACGACATGACCTTCGTCCGCGAGCTCGGCGTCAAGGTGACCTGCCTGCACGAGGGCACGGTGCTCGCCGAAGGCTCGATCGACCAGGTGTCGTCGAACGAGCGGGTGGTCGAAGTGTATCTGGGGCGCTAGGCGATGCTGAAGGTCGACAACATCAATCTCTATTACGGCGCGGCGCAGGCGCTGCGCGGCGTCTCGCTGACCGCCGAGCCGGGCAAGGTCACCTGCGTGCTCGGCCGCAACGGCGTCGGCAAGACCTCGCTGCTGCGCGCCATGGTCGGGCAGTATCCGATCGCGTCAGGCGCGATCAATTTCGACGGCAAGGACATCACCGCGCTGAAGCCTTATGAGCGGGCGCGGCGCGGCATCGGCTTCGTGCCGCAGGGCCGCGAGATCTTCCCGCTGCTGACGGTGGAAGAGAATCTGAAGACCGGCTTCGGCCCGCTGAAGCGCGAGGACCGCAACATCCCCGATGACGTGTTCTCGCTGTTTCCGGTGCTGCAGACCATGCTGGGCCGCCGCGGCGGCGACCTCTCCGGCGGCCAGCAGCAGCAGCTCGCAATCGGCCGCGCGCTGGTGATGCGGCCAAAACTCCTGCTGCTCGACGAGCCGACCGAGGGCATCCAGCCCTCGATCATCAAGGATATCGGCCGCGCCATCTCCTATCTGCGCAACCTCGGCAACATCGCCATCGTGCTGGTCGAACAATATCTCGACTTTGCCTGCGAACTCGGCGACAGTTTTGCCGTGATGGACCGGGGTGCGGTGAAATATGCCTGCGACCGCGCAAGCCTCGATCCCGCCGAGATCAGCCGCCAGATGGCGCTGTGAAGACAATGTGACGCCGCCTTTCATGGCGCGCGTGAGGGAGCGTCGGGGGAATGCGGAGCGGGATCGCAGGCGCGGCGGCGGCGACGTTTGCGGCAAACCGCGCCCAGGGCGCAGTGCGGTTCGGCGTGCATCGCAAGGACGGCGCGACCCGGCGGGGCGACCTGCATGAGTCGGGCTCGCTGCGCGTCCGCTTCCCGTCGCCGGAGGACGACGGCCTCTCGGCCATGTTCGTCAATACGGCCGGCGGTATCGCCGGCGGAGACCGCTTCGAGATTGGCATCTCGGCCGGCGAGGGCGCACGCTTGACGCTGACCACGGCAGCCGCTGAGAAGGTCTATCGCGCGCCCGGCGCCGCTGCCCAGCTTGATATCTCGCTCAGCGTCGCGGACGGCGCGCATCTCTCCTGGCTGCCGCAGGAGACTATCCTGTTCGACCGCGCGCGCATCGTCAGGAGCTTCGACATCGACCTTGCCGAGGGGGCCTCGCTCCTGCTCTGCGAGATCGTGGTGTTCGGCCGCGCTGCGATGGGCGAGATCATGCGCCATGGTGAATTCGTCGACCGCTGGCGGATGCGCCGTGGCGGCCGGCTTGCGTTTGCCGAGACCGTCAGGCTCGACGGCGAGATCGGCGAGAAGCTGGCAAGGCCCGCGATTGCAGGCGGCGGCTGCGCGATCGGCACGGCGCTGATCGTGCCGGGCGACGAGGCGCTGGTCGAGCGCATCCGCGAGGCGTCGGAAAGCTTCGGAGGTGAAGTCGGCATCTCGGCCTGGAATGGCTTTGCAATGGCGCGCTTCTGTGCCCAAGATGCGGCCCGGTTGCGCGCCGACATGATGGCGGTGCTCGGCCGCGCCTCCATCGTCCCGCTGCCAAGACTCTGGCTTAACTAAAGGCCTGTGGCTCAACTCATCCTTTCAACGCTTGCAGAGTGCTCGCATGAATTTGTCTCCCCGCGAAAAGGACAAGCTGCTGGTTTCGATGGCGGCCATGGTGGCGCGCCGCCGGCTCGAGCGCGGCGTCAAGCTGAACCATCCCGAGGCGATCGCGCTGATCACCGATTTCATCGTCGAGGGCGCGCGCGACGGCCGCACCGTCGCCGAGCTGATGCAGGCCGGCGCCAAGGTGCTGACCCGCGACCAGGTGATGACCGGCATTCCGGAGATGATCCACGACATCCAGGTCGAGGCGACCTTCCCCGACGGCACCAAGCTCGTCACCGTCCACGAGCCGATCCGATAGGAGCGCGACATGATCCCCGGCGAACTCTTCATCAAGGACGGCGAGATCGAGCTCAATGCCGGCCGCAAGACCGTGACGCTGTCGGTCGCCAACAGCGGCGACCGCCCGATCCAGGTCGGCTCGCACTATCATTTCTTCGAGACCAATCCGGCGCTGAAATTCGACCGCAAGAAGGCCCGCGGCATGCGCCTCGACATCGCCGCCGGCACCGCCGTCCGCTTCGAACCCGGCCAGACCCGCGACGTCCAACTCGTCGCCCTCGCCGGCAAGCGCGTGATCTACGGGTTTCGTGCCGAGGTGAAGGGGAAGCTGTGACGTGCGAGGTTGCCTTGGTGTCAGGTGAGGTGAGCACGCTGCTCAGGCTCCCTCCCCCCTTGCGGGGGAGGGTTGGGGAGAGGGGTAAGCCCCGGGCGCCAATCGAAGTCGCTTCTCGTTCTCACGCCAACTGCGGTTGCGATCAGAGGGGAGCTTTGTAACCATGCTTCCTGCAATCCGCCTCATCTCCGAAGCTGCCGATCTTGCCGCACGCCGGCACAACGGCATGGCGCGGAAGGGACGGGGCAACGAGCCCTACATCAACCATCTCGCCGAGGTCGCGAACCTGCTTGCGATCGCGACCGATGGTGCGGATGCCGAACTCGTTGCGGCCGGCTGGCTGCACGATACGATGGAGGACACCGACACCACACGCGAAGAGCTCTCGGCGAGGTTCTCTGATCGCGTGGCCCTCCTCGTCATCGAATGCACCGATGACATGAGCCTGCCAAAGGCCGAGCGGCGGCGGCTGCAAGTCGTCGACGCGCCCAAGAAGTCGGCCGACGCCAAGCTGATCAAGATTGCCGACAAGATCAGCAATATCGGCGCGCGTATTCACTCTGATCCGACGACGGAGGAGCGCGACGATCTGGTCGACTACACCGCTTGGGCCGAGCAAGTGGTCGCGGGCTGTCGTGGCGGCAATCCCTGGCTTGATACGAAGTTCGACGACGTGGTGCGAAGGGCGAGGCGCTCGTTGTGACCGCCGGTCAACAATTCAAACACAAACGGGGCTGACATGTCCGTGAAGATCAAGCGTTCCGTCTATGCCGACATGTTCGGCCCCACCACCGGCGACAAGGTGCGGCTCGCCGACACCGATCTGATCATCGAGGTCGAGAAGGACCTCACCACCTATGGCGAGGAGGTGAAGTTCGGCGGCGGCAAGGTGATCCGCGACGGCATGGGGCAGTCGCAGGTGACCAATGCGCAGGGCGCGGCCGACACCGTCATCACCAATGCGCTGATCGTCGATCACTGGGGCATCGTCAAGGCCGACGTCGCGATCAAGGAGGGCATGATCGCGGCGATCGGCAAGGCCGGCAATCCCGACATCCAGCCCAACGTCACCATCGTGATCGGCCCCGGCACCGACGTGATCGCGGGCGAGGGCAAGATCCTTACCGCGGGTGGATTCGACAGCCACATCCATTTCATCTGCCCGCAGCAGATCGAGCACGCGCTGATGGCGGGCGTCACCTCGATGCTGGGCGGCGGCACCGGTCCGTCGCACGGCACCTTCGCCACCACCTGCACGCCCGGCCCGTGGCACATGGGGCGGATGATCCAGTCGTTCGACGCCTTTCCGGTCAATCTCGGCATCTCCGGAAAGGGCAATGCGTCGCGTCCGGCGGCGCTGGTCGAGATGATCAAGGGCGGCGCCTGCGCGCTGAAGCTGCACGAGGATTGGGGCACCACGCCGTCGGCGATCGACACCTGCCTGTCGGTTGCCGACGACTATGACGTCCAGGTGATGCTGCATTCGGACACGTTGAACGAGTCCGGCTTCGTCGAGGACACCGTGAAGGCCTTCAAGGGCCGCACCATCCACGCCTTCCATACCGAAGGCGCCGGGGGCGGCCACGCGCCCGACATCATCAAGATTGCCGGCCTGAAGAACGTGCTGCCGTCATCGACCAATCCGACCCGGCCGTTCACCCGCAACACCATCGACGAGCATTTGGACATGCTGATGGTGTGCCACCATCTCGACCCGTCGATCGCCGAAGACCTCGCCTTTGCCGAGAGCCGGATCCGCAAGGAGACCATTGCCGCCGAAGACATCCTGCACGATCTCGGCGCGCTCTCGATGATGTCGTCGGACTCGCAGGCGATGGGCCGCTTGGGCGAGGTCATCATCCGCACCTGGCAGACCGCCGACAAGATGAAGAAGCAGCGCGGCGCGCTGCCGCAGGACAAGGGCAACGACAACGACAATTTCCGCGTCAAGCGCTACATCGCCAAGTACACCATCAACCCCGCGATCGCGCATGGCGTGTCGAAGCTGATCGGCTCGGTCGAGAAGGGCAAGATGGCCGACCTCGTGCTGTGGTCGCCGGCGTTCTTCGGCGTCAAGCCGGACTGCATCATCAAGGCCGGCTCGATCGTGGCAGCTCCGATGGGCGATCCCAATGCCTCGATCCCGACGCCGCAGCCGGTGCATTACCAGCCGATGTTCGCCGCGTTCGGCAAGTCGCTGACCGCCTCCTCGGTGGTGTTCACCTCGAAGGCCGCGGTCACCGGCGGCCTCGCCCGCAAGCTCGGCATCAGCAAGAAGCTCTACGCGGTGCAGAACACCCGTGGGAAAATCTCCAAGAAGAGCATGATCCACAACGACGCGACGCCCGAGATCGAGGTCGATCCGGAGACCTATGAGGTACGCGCAGACGGCGAGCTGCTGACCTGCGCGCCTGCTGAGGTGCTGCCCATGGCACAGCGCTATTTTATGTTCTAAAACCACCCCCGGTAACTTACCTAGAAAAGAAACCGGGAGGAATTTCCGTGATTTACGTCGTTGCTACGCTGACCATCAAGCCCGAGACCCGCGCCGAATTCATCGCCGCGGCGACGGCCTGCATCAAGGAAACCCGCAAGGAGCCCGGCAACATCGCCTACGACCTGCACGAGAGCGTCACCGACCACAGCAAGTTGGTGTTTGTCGAGCAGTGGGAGAACGCCGACGCGCTGGTGCCGCATCGCACCGCCGAGCACATGAAGACGTTCGGCCGGGTCGCCGTGAAGTGCATGGCTGCGCCGCCGAAAATCGAGGTGATCACGCCCGAGAAAGTCGACGTCCGGTAATAAAAACAACAACGGAGCAACATCATGATCTATGTCATCGCGACTACCCCGATGAAGCCGGAAAACAAGGACGACTTCATTCGGGGGCACAAGGCGTGCATCGCCGAGACCCACAAGGAGAAGGGCTGCCTCTCCTATGAGGGCCATGTCAGCGTCAACGATCCCAATCTGTATGTGGTGGTGGAGCGCTGGGAAACCCGCGACGACCTGACCGCACACAGCAAGGCGCCGCACATGAAGGTGTGGCGCGAATATTCCGCCGACATGAAGACCGGCCCGACGGTGATCGAGATCATCAGCGACGCCAAGGTTCAGAAGCTCTAACGTATCGGCATGAAGGGTTCGATGATCCGCGCAACCAAGGTCCTGGGACAGCATCGCTTCAAGGAAGCGGCGGCCGACACCGTCGTGCTCGATTTCGACGACCGGCACCGGCGGCGGATGGCGATGACCGGGACGCGCGGGCTCGAATTCCTGCTCGACCTCGAAAACGCCGTCGCGTTGCGCGGCGGCGATGCGCTGGTGCTGGAGGACGGCCGCCTGGTCGAGGTGGTCGCGGCTCCCGAGCCGCTCGCGGAAATCCGCGGCAGCGATCCGCATCACCTGATCCGGGTCGCCTGGCATCTCGGCAACCGCCATCTGCCGACGCAGATCATGCCGAAGGGCCTGCGCATCCGGCGCGATCACGTCATCGAGGCGATGGTGAAGGGGTTAGGGGCCCGCGTCATCGAGATCGAGGCGCCGTTCGATCCCGAGGGCGGCGCCTATGCCGAGCATGCGCACGCCGACGCGCACGCGCATGGTCACACCGGGCACGATCATGCCCACAGCCATGCGCATGACCATGGTCACCACCATGATCATGATCACGGGCACGACCACGACCACCATCATGATGAGCATTGCGAGCACGCTCATCATCACCACGACCACTCCCATGCTCATGACCACAAATGAGCCCGATCCCGCCGCGATGCGCGGCGGGATCGCGGATGACGAGGCGGCCGCGCTGTACCGGCTGCTGACGTGGCTGTCGCCGTCTTTTCCGGTGGGGGCGTTCGCCTATTCCAGCGGCATCGAATGGGCGGTCGAGGCCGGCGACATCACTGACGCCGCCTCGCTGCGCGACTGGCTCGCCGCGATGCTCAGCGACGGCAGCGGATTTTGCGACGCCGTGTTTCTCGCGCAAAGCTTTCGCGCGGCGGCGGAGCAAGACTGCGCCGGGCTGAAAGAGATCGCCGAGCTCGCCGCGGCCTTCGTGCCGTCGCGCGAGCGGCAGCTCGAGACCACGACACAGGGGCGCGCCTTCATCGAGATCGCCCGTGCCGCCTGGAATTCGTCCGGTCTCGACGCGATGGTCGCGGCCTGCGACGGGCCGATCGTCTACCCGGTTGCGGTCGGCATCGTCAGCGCGGCGCACGGCATTCGGCTGGCGCCGTCGCTGCATGCTTTCCTGCATGCCGTGGTGTCGAACTGGATCTCGGCAGGCAGCCGGCTGATCCCGCTCGGGCAGACCGACAGTCAGCGCGTGCTGGCGGATCTCGAGCCGGTCGTCGCCGCGACCGCAGCGCGGGCCGATGCAGCCGCGCTCGACGATCTCGGCAGCGCGACCTTTCGGGCCGACCTCGCCAGCCTGCGCCACGAGACGCAGTATACGAGGCTGTTTAGGTCATGATGCGCAGCTCTCCCCAGCCGTCGTCCCGGCGAAGGCCGGGACCCATAACCACCGAGGCTTGTGGTTATGCAGTGCTGTGGCCCCAGCTTCGCGCAGCAATTGAATTCGGTGGTAATGGGTCCCGGCCTTCGCCGGGACGATGATGGATGGATTGATATGCCCAGTTCTCACGGCCCACTCCGCGTCGGCGTCGGCGGTCCGGTCGGCTCCGGCAAGACCGCGCTGATGGACCTGCTCTGCAAGTCGATGCGCGAGCGCTACGACATCGCCGCGATCACCAACGACATCTACACCAAATGGGATGCCGAATTTCTGGTGCGCTCCGGCTCGCTGACGCCAGACCGCATTGCCGGCGTCGAAACCGGCGGCTGCCCGCACACTGCGATCCGCGAGGACGCATCGATGAATCTCGCCGCGGTCGCCGACATGCGCGCAAAATTCCCCGACCTCGATCTGGTCCTGATCGAATCCGGCGGTGACAATCTGGCGGCGACCTTCTCGCCCGAATTGGCGGATCTCACGATCTATGTCATCGACGTCGCCGCCGGCGACAAGATCCCCTCCAAGGGCGGTCCCGGCATCACGCGATCCGACCTCCTGGTGATCAACAAGATCGACCTTGCGCCCCATGTCGGTGCGTCGCTTGAGAAGATGGACACCGACGCCAGAAGGATGCGCGGCGAGCGGCCCTTCGTGATGACCAATCTGAAGAAGAGCGACGGTCTCGACCGCATCATCAGCTTCATCGAGACCAAGGGCGGCCTTCGGTCGCAGGGTGCAGGCAAGCTGGGAAAGGCGAGGTAGCGCGTTAATCATTGTGGCGCACGGCCGGCCTGTTCTTACCAGCGGAGCAAGCGGCACCCCTCTCCCCAGCCCTCCCCCGCAAGGGGGCAGGGAGCCCTTTCGCCTGTGCTTCCCTTACAAGCGCGGCGCTGTTCTCGAGACGCTCGATCGCATGCCGTGAAGCAACCGTATGCTTTGACGTAAGGTGAGCACGATGGTCGGGCTCCCTCCCCCCTTGCGGGTAGGGCTATCGCATATGGGCCAGGACGGTGAGAAGGAAGTCGTTGCTCCATCTTGCCTGGAGCATTTTGTGGCTGGTCCGCGCTGGACCTGGCGTGGCTTGCAGGGCGTTGATGGCGAGCTTGCGGATGACGGCAAGGTTCTCCGGGGCGTGGTCCTTGCGGCTGCGGCAAGCGTCCTCGTCGAACAGAACGTCGAGAACCCAGTGCAGGTTGTTCTCGATGCTCCAGTGGGCGCGGACGACGTCGAGCAGCTTCTTGGCCGACAGCCGCCGCGAAGCCAGAAAGTATCGGGCCGTCCGCTTGGCAGGCTTGCCGGCCGTTGCGCGCCAGCTGTCGATGCGGCCGACCGCGACGATAGCGGGGAAGCCATGTTGCTTCGCCAATTGCGGTGCCGGCACGATGATGGCTTGCCGGCGCTCGATGCGATCGTGGGCGGCGGTTCTTCGCTGGCTTGCTCGCGCAGGCCGTCGGGCGGTGTCGAGCAACGCCTTGGCGGCCTTGAAGAGCCGGCCGCGATTGCTCTTGATGGCTAGAACGTAGTGGCCCTTCCGGTCGCGGATGGCCTGCGCGACATCGGGCCGGCAATGCAAGGCGTCGGCAGTGACAAGAGCGCCGTCCAGATCGAGCGAGGCGAGGACTTCGAGAACGCCGGCAACCTCGTTGCGATTGGGGGCCTTCCTTTGAGCCAGCGCCATGCGTGTGCCTGCCGCCCAGACATTGACCATATGCAGCGGTGTGGATTGCCGCCCACGCATGAAGGCGCCGCGCAACGCCTTGCCGTCGATGCTGACCACGCCCTTGATGCCGAAGCCCTTGCTGAGCTTGCGCAAAATCGCTTCCAACCCCTTCGGGTCCAGAGCACGGAAGACGTTGCTGAACGTATCGTGGCTGGGGATGCCGGATCTGAGCTCCAGGAACCGCTGCAACAGCTCCTCTCGGCCTTTGCCGAAGAACTCGAACTCGGTGCAGGTCTTGGCGCCGGCCAGTGTCGCCGCCAAGGCGATGACGATGATCTCCACCAGATCGTGCCGCACGTTGCTGGCGCGGGGGTCCTTGAGTGGTCGAAGCAGGCGCTTGAGTTGGCGCATTCTGGTCTCCCTCGGGAAGCGAGAGACACCCAAAGAATCCAGTTCCAACCGCTTGGCAACACCCCTCCATCGCCATATGCGATTCCCCTACCCTTGCGGGGGAGGGCAGGGAGAGGGGTGAGCCACAAGCTCCGCTCCCTAATACTCCGCCGCAAAAAAGCTGCGCAATCGCCGGAACAAATTCCGACTTTGACGATTAGCAACCTTTGGTGCCGCCAAAGACCGCCGGGTGGCGTCGTCGTTAATGTTGCCGACCGGCTCCTGTTGCGTACCGATGATCGCTATTCCATATTCCTTTGCGGCCGGCCGTCATCACACCCTGATTTGTCGCCGCCCCCGCAGAAGCCAGATGCCTACCGTCCCCTTTCGCCACCCCCTGATTGCCGAGTAAGCGTGTGGTTCGACTGGGCTTCATCGTTGCATTGATTGCTCTGATCGGAGTTCTGCTCTCCGGTCTTGCCGCCTATCGAGTGCACGATCAGGAGCTCGCGATCGACGGTATCGCGCTGGCGCGGGCGATCGACGTCCATGCCAGCCTGGTGCAGGACCGCCTGACCGAGCGCGAGCTGCTGGCGCGGGTGGCCTCGGGGCTGTTCCGGACGCCGTCGATGGTGAAGGCCAACATGCTGCAGCCGCTGCGCTCGGCGATCTATGCCTTCAAGACCGATTTCGTCTTCGCGGCCTGGATCGCTCGTCTCAGGCCGAATGAGCTTGCCGCGGCGGAGGCCGAGCTGAAGGCCAACGGCTTCACCAATCCGACGATCCGGGATTTCGACGACCAGGCGCTCGACCTCAAGGCGCTCGACAAGCCGATCAACGTGCTGATGGACGTCGAGCCGCGCAATCCGGAGACCTTGAGCATCCCGGGGCGCGCCTTCGATCGTCACTCGGTGGTCGGTCCGATGCTGGCGCGGGCGATGGCGAGCGGCAAGCCGGTGGCCTCGGACCCGGTGCCGCTGCTCCGGCTGAACGGCCCGGTCGGGGTCGTGCTCGCCGCGCCGGTGTTCCCGGAGGGCGCCTCCGAGCCCGCCGGCTTCATCACCTTCTCGTATGAATTGTCGGCGCTGATGCTGACCAACGACGATTCCTCGCTGTTCGCGGTAGCCTTAAAGGACCCGCGCGATTCCAACGACGAGTTCACCGCCAACGAGCAGGGCTTCGTCACCTCGCGCGCGGTGCGCCAGGACGGCCCGATGCCGTCGATGGTCCGCACGGTGACGTTCGGCGGCCGCGACTGGTCGCTCGACTATTACGCCAAGAGCAATGCCACGGTGCGCGCGCAGCAGACCGCGACCATCGTCGCGGCGATCGGGCTCGCGCTGACCGGGATCGTCTGCGGCCTGTTCGGTTATGTCGCCTACAACAATCTGCGCCTCAGCCGCGAGATCGAGGTCCGGATCGGCTTCGAGCGCCGGCTGACCGCCGTGATCGACGAGCTCAACCACCGGGTCAAGAACATCCTCGCGGTGATCCAGTCGATCGTCACCCGCACGCTGCGGCACGGCGCCGACATCGACGTCGCGCGCGAGCTGCTGATCGGGCGCATCCACGCGATGTCGAATGTCGTCACGTTGCTCAGCGAGAGCCAGTGGCAGGGCGTCAAGCTGAAGGGCCTGTTCGAATCGCGCGCGATCCCGCATGCCGACCGGATCGCGGTGAACGGTCCCGACATCACCGTCAGCGCCCGTGCCGCGCAATCGCTGTCGCTGCTGTTCTTCGAGCTCGCCTCGCACTCCGACGAAGGGTTGTCGCTGGTCGGCAAGCACCCGCATATCGTCGCCAATTGGGAAGTCACGGGCGAGGATGCCGACGCGGTCTTCCATTTCCGCTGGGAGGAGTTCAACACCAGCCAGGCGACGCGGCGGGCCGACAGCGACTTCGGCCTGATCCTGCTCGACCGTGTCGCGCCCGAGGCGCTCGGCGGCACCGCGAAGCGCTACTTCACCGACGTCTCCTATGTCTACGAGCTCACCGCGCCGATGGACACGGTCGTCGACATGACCGAGCGCGACCGCACCGAGCAGTTCTCGGCCCCGGTTCGTCCGGGGAAGAAATAGAGCCGCTGCAGCCGCTCCAGGTTGTGTCGCTCGCGTGCTGCCCGGATTGATCGAAATCAGGCGCACGGGACGACGCTGCTTCATCTGTGACGACGTCCCGCATCCGTATTTGCCCGCGACCGAGTGTTAAAACTTCGTTGAACATGCTTGGGCATATACCGAGCAGGATACCGTCTGAGGACCCCGATGAGGCTTTGGGTCAGCCTGACCTTGCTCGCGGCAGTTTTGCCCGTAGGGCTGTCGCTTGCCTTGACCCCGGCGACGACGCCCCGCGACCCTGCGGCAATCCGCGCCAGCTATCGCCGGCCGGACGTCGTTCCCTTCCCGAGCAGCAATCCCTATTCCGAGGCGAAATCCGCGCTGGGGCAGATGCTGTTCTTCGATCCGTTGCTGTCGCGATCAAAGACGCATTCCTGCGCGAGCTGCCACAAGCCGAGCCTGTCATGGGCCGACGGCCTTCCGCGCGGCATCGGCGAGGATCCGAAGGGGCTGCCGATCCGTTCGCCGACGCTGATCGACGTGGCTTTCTTCGAGCCGTTGGGCTGGGACGGCAAGTTCAAGGACCTCGAATCCGTTGCATTCGGGCCGATCCTCAGTCCGATGAACCTGAACATGACCGAGGCGGAATTGATCGCGCGTCTGTCGGCGATCCCGGGCTACGTCGACGCTTTCGCCCACGCGTTCGGAGACGGCGCGATCACCCGGCCGAGGATCGAGCAGTCGCTGGCGACCTTCGAGCGCTCGATCGTTGCCGGCGAGGCACCGTTCGACCGCTGGATCAAGGGCGACGATGGCGCGATCAGCGCGTCGGCCAAGCAGGGCTTCGAGCTGTTCAACGGCAAGGGACGTTGTTCGTCCTGCCACAGCGGTCCGTCCTTCTCAGACGGATCGTTCCAGGATATCGGCACTGCGAGGGGCCATGACATCGGGCGCGGCCATTTCTTTCCGACGTCGGTGAAGCTGAAATATGCGTTCAAGACCCCGACACTGCGCGACGTCGCGCGCCGCGCGCCCTATATGCACGACGGATCGGTCGCAACGCTGGAAGATGTCATCGAGCTGTACAACAAGGGCGGGATCGAGCGGCCGAGCCGGTCGCCCGACATCAAGCCGTTGTCTCTGACGGCAGGCGAGAAGAAGGACCTGATCGCCTTCCTGCAGACCCTGACCGCAACGGCCCCACCGGTGGCGGGGATCCCCAAACTGCCGCGCTGAGCACTGCAGAGGGCATAGGAGGCGGCTCGTCAGGCGAGGTGCGGCAGTGCGGCCCCAAGCAGGCCGAGCCCTGCGATCAGCAGCGCGCCCGCGCAGGTCTCCAGCGTCGCCGCGCGCGCAGCGGACGGCTTTGTCAGATAGGCGAGGGCCGACCCCACCCCGATACTCACGGCACTCAAAACACCGAACATTTAACCGGCCTCCCGATCCGATTTGTTCGGGTTTCACTACGACAGTTGAATTGAGCTCCCGTGCCGGAATTAGCTAAAATTCGATGGAACCGGCCGGAAAACACTGCACTTGGGACGGGTCGGGACTTGCCTGCCGCAATTAACCACAATGCAACCAGCGGATGTCACGGGCAGGCGCAAAGCGTAAAATTTGATATAAGTTAAACAAGTCCTTAAGTGTGCATGTGTGGGCGGTCGGTTCGATGTTTAGTGGGCAGGAGCGTGATGCCGGCTCGGCTGTGCGCTCCTATTTCGCCACGTGCCTTGCAGCGGTCTTGTTTTGCGTGACAGCCGCGCGCAGTGCCGAGGCACATGTCAAATGGTTCTGCGCCTACGATGTCGCCGGGCAGCCCCGGGGACTCGAGAACGTCCTTTGCCTCGACTTTGAACTGCTGCTCGGCGTCGCCGTCTTCTGGTTGTTTGCGGGCTGCCTGATCGAGCCCACGTCGGTGGGGGATGCGACGATCCGGGTGCTCGACCGCGTCACCGAGGCATTGCGGTCGCGCACCGAGTTGATGATGCGCGCGGTCTGCGCCTTCTTTTTCATCTCGATCTGGGCCGTGGGCGGAATCCTGCTGACCCCCGAATTGAAGACGACGTCGCCTTTCGTGGGCGCGCTGCAGCTCGGCATCGCCGCCGGCATGCTGTCGCGGCGCACGCTGCCGCTGTCGGCGGTCGGCATGGCGATCCTGTTCGGGATCGGTGTCCGCGACTACGGCATCTTCCATCTCGCCGATTACCCGATTTTTCTCGGCGTCGCCGCCTATTTTGCGCTCATCGGGCTGAACAAGGACCTGTTCGGCATCCGGCCGATCGACGTGATGCGGTACGCTGCGGCGGTGACGTTGATGTGGGCCTCGGTCGAGAAATGGGCCTATCCGGAGTGGAGCTTCCCGCTCCTGATCGAACACGCCGGGATGGCCCTCGGCTTCGACAACGAGTTCTACATGCGCGCCGCCGGCATGGTGGAATTCGCGCTGGCCTTTGCCCTGATCTGGACGCCGCTGATCCGGCGTTGCGCTGCGACCGTGCTGGCGGGGATGTTCATCAGCGCATGCTTCGAATTCGGCAAGATCGACACGATCGGACACTCGGCGATCATCGCCGTGCTGTTTGCGATCATCGCCGACAACAAGGTGCTGCCGCGCGATCGTCGCGCGCCATGGCTTGCCCCGGTCGCGCTTTGCGCCGCGCTGTCACTGACGTTGTTCGTCTACTATTTCGGCCATGCCGCGATCTTCAAGACCTCGATCCTGTAGATCGACACCGCCCGATGGGGCTATTTGGCGACGTGGACGGCCAGCTTCATCTTCGGATGAATGCCGCACAGCACGGTGTAGTCGCCGGGCACGGAGAAGGTGACGTCGAATTTGCTGCCCGGCTGCTGATCGCCCGAGTCGAAACTGAACGTATCGCTGCTCAAATAAGCGTGATGCAGCAGCTCGCCGTCATCGTTAATGAATCGTAAAATCTCGCCGCGTTTGATCGAGATCTCGGCGGGCTTGAATTCACGATCCTTCTGCGAGATGACATAGGGCCCTGCGCCCAAAGCTGCTCCGGCCAGCGCTCCGGTGACGATCGCTGCCGCAAATGGCGCGCGGCCGAACCGGCCCAGGCGCAAGGCGCGCAACAAGCCCAACTGCATGAAACCCCCGCTTGAACCTCGAACACCCGACATCGGCTACTCCAGGGTGCATGTGGTGCCTCCCGGATTTACCTATGACCGTGATTATCGCCAGCCGATCTTAACGATTTCAGCATCAGTTCCGGTCACTACTAAGGCAATTTTGATCAGACAATTATACTTCCGCAGCGCTGCGCGTTTCTGCGTAGCTTGAACATCGAGCACTACGGCGAAACGCGGGTATGGACAGCCTATTAGGCAACCTCAAGGTGAAGAGCGCTGCGGCCTTTCGGTTCGCAACCGGCCGCCTGTCGCGCCTTGCGCTGACCAAGGGTTCGATCCGCGCCCAGATTCTGATTTTTTGCCTCGCGATGAGCGCTGTTGCCGTCGCGCTCGGCGGATACTCCATCCTGGGGATCCGCCACGCCGGCGATCTGGTGGCCAAGACGTTCGATGAATCCCTGATGTCGATCAATTACGCCCGTGCCGCCGGTGCGGACTTCGCCTCGATGCGGGTCGCCTCGTCACAGCGCCTGCTGACCACGGATCCGGATATCCGTGCCGGCCTCGACAGCCAGATCGAGAAACTCGCGAAGACGCTCTCCGAGGATCTGACGATCGCGGCCGACCGGTCGCAGTCCTCGCGGGCTGCGCAAGCCGCCGCAAAGGTCCAGGAAGCTGCCGACGCCTGGATGGCGCTGCATCGCCGCGCGATCGCATCGTCGGTGGAGGGAAATTCGGCCGTCGATCCGCATGCATCGGGCACCACGGTCGGCGACGTCGATCGCTACTCCAGGATCGTCAGCCAGCAGGTCGAGCTGCTGGTGAACTATACCGCCGGCGACGGCTTTCTGTTCCGGCAGAAGGCGCTCTCGACGATCAAGCGGGACCTGCAGCTCAACGTCGCCGGGCTGACGGTCGCGCTGTTCCTGTCGGCGCTGTTCTCGTGGTTGTTGGCCCGCCGCATCATCGGTCCTGTCGCCATTGCATCGCGGGCCGCTCGCAGCATCGCCGGCGGCGACCTCGATGCGACCGTCCCCAAGGGCGGTACCGACGAACTGGGTACGCTGCTGACCGCCATGGAAACCATGCGCGACAACATCAGGCGGATGGTCGATCGGGAGGTGTCGCAACGCCGCTCCGCGCAGGCGCGGCTTTCCGACGCGCTTGAAACGTCGCCGGAAGGCGTCGTGCTGCTCGATGCGGATGGCCAGATCGCGCTGGCCAATTCGCGGGCGAGCGAATTCATCCGCCTCTCGCCGCAGCTTCTGCAATCGGATCGGCTCGATGCCCCGAGCCTGGCGCCGGCCGACGGTGACAACGATGGTTTTGCGAGCGAAGCGCGGCTGTCGGACGGACGCTGGCTGCGTGTCAGCCGCAGCGAGACGCAGGAGGGCGGCGTCGTCCTGGTCTACAGCGATATCTCCACGTTGAAGCAGCAGAAGGCGGAGCTGCACGAGACCAATCTGCGGCTCGATGCGGCGCTCACGCACATGTCGCAGGGGCTGTGCCTCTACAACAGCGAGGCGCGGCTGCAGGTCGCCAATCGCCGGTTCTGCGAAATCTTCGATATTTCGCCGGAGCTCGTCGTCCCCGGGATGACCATGGAGGACGTGCTCGGGCTCAGCGTCGCCGCGGGCAATCATGCGGACCGAACCGTCGCCGACCTGTTGGCGGAGCGCGAGCGCTCGATGGCCCAGCACGACGGCAACTATCTGCAGCATCTTGCCGATGGGCGGATCATCGCCATCGCGCAGCGGCCGACAACCGACGGCGGCTGGCTCGTCACCTGCGAGGATGTCACCGAACAGCAGCGGGCCGAGTCGCAGATCGCGTTCATGGCGCGGCACGATGCCCTGACCAAGCTGCCGAACCGCACGCTGCTGGCCGAACGGATCGAGCTGGCGGTCGCGCAGGTCGGCCGCGGATCCGGCTTCGCGGTGTTCTGCCTCGATCTCGACAATTTCAAACAGGTCAACGACACGCTCGGGCACCCGGTCGGCGACGAACTGCTCTGTGCGGTCGCGGACCGGCTCAACGCCTGCGTCCGCGAGGTCGATACCGTTGCCCGTTTGGGCGGCGACGAGTTCGCGGTCATTCAGTGTGGCGTGCAGGGCGGCGAGGAGGCCGAACGCCTGGCCCGCCGCATCGTGGAATGCGTCGGCGCCCCCTATGAGCTGAACGGGCATCGCGTCGTGGTCGGCTGCAGCGTCGGCATCTCGATGTCGCCGGGCGACGGCACCACCGGCGAGAAGCTGCTGAAGAATGCCGACGTCGCCCTGTACCGCGCCAAGATGGAAGGCCGCGGCACCTGGCGCTTCTTCGAGCCTGCGATGGACGCCAGCCTGCAGCGGCGTAGGGCGATCGAGCTCGACCTTCGCGAGGCGATGCTCAAGGACGAGTTCTCGCTGTTCTACCAGCCGCTCTACGATCTCCATCTCGACCGCATCTGCGGCTTCGAGGCGCTGCTGCGCTGGCATCATCCGAAGCGCGGATTGGTGCCGCCGGACCAGTTCATTCCGATCGCGGAGGAGATCGGCCTGATCGGTCCACTGGGCGAATGGGTGCTCGGCCGCGCTTGCGAACAGGCCGTCACCTGGCCGAGCGAGATGAAGCTCGCGGTCAACGTCTCCGCGGTGCAGTTTCGCGATCCCGACTTCACCGACGTCGTCGTCAACGCGCTCGCGGCGTCGAAATTGTCGCCGCGCCGGCTGGAGCTCGAAATCACCGAGTCGGTGTTCCTCGTCAACAGCAGCGAGACGCTTGCAACGCTGCACAAGCTGAAAGCCCAGGGCGTGCGCATTGCGCTCGACGATTTCGGCACCGGTTACTCGTCGCTGAGCTATCTGCGCAGCTTCCCGTTCGACAAGCTCAAGATCGACAAATCCTTCGTGCGCGACGCGACCGCGACGCATGGATCGAAATCGATCGTGCGCGCGGTCATCAGCCTGGGCAGGAGCCTCGGCATGACCACGATCGCCGAAGGCATCGAGACCGTCGAGCAGCTCGACCACATGCGGGCCGAGGGCTGCAACGAGGCCCAGGGCTTCCTGTTCAGCCATCCGGTCCCGGTGACCGAGATCGCGGCCAAGATCCTCGAACTGAGGAGCGGCTTCAAGCCGGCCGCGGTCAAGAAGGCGATGGCGAGCTAGGTTCCCGTATCCCTTGCAAAACAAAAGGCGGCCCGATCGGGCCGCCTTTCCGTTTCAGCATCGCGCTCTTTTATCCGCCATTGCCGCCGATCACGGCGCGCACGGTGTTGTCGGGACCGAAATCCTCGGCGCTGTCGACATAGAGCAGCGCGGAGAGCTTCGAGCGCGCGCGGTTGACGCGGCTCTTGATAGTGCCGACCGCGCAGCCGCAGATCGCCGCGGCATCCTCGTAGGAGAAGCCGGATGCGCCCACCAGGATCAACGCTTCGCGCTGGTCCTGCGGCAGCTTTTCCAGCGCCGCGCGGAATTCCTCGAACTCCAGATGCGCGGCCTGCGACGGCTGGCTCTTCAGCGTCTTGGCATAGTTGCCCTCGGCATCCTCGACTTCGCGGCGCCGTTTGCGGTAGTCGGAGCGAAACAGGTTGCGCAGGATGGTGAACAACCACGCGGGAAGGTTGGAGCCGGGCTGGAACGAGTCGATGTTGGCGATCGCGCGCAGCAGCGTCTCCTGCACCAGATCGTCGGCGCGGTCACCATTACCGGATAGCGAGATCGCGAACGCGCGCAGGCTCGGGACCGACGCCAGGATGTCGTCGCGAAGTTCATTCGTGAGAGGCATTAGTCCCCTCCATTGTTCTTGTCGGGATCGCCCCCGGCCACGGCCGCAGCGGCAGCCTCGGGTCCGTCGAGTTTGCGGATCAGCTCCGCAAAGCGGTCGGGCACCCCCTGCCGCACCACGTCGTCGTACATGGCGCGCAGCTGGTGGCCGATTCTCGACTGAATCTCGGCGTTGAGACCGCCCTGCTTCTTTACTTCCTTCATGATCTGATCCACGCTTCCCCGGGAGTTAAGTCTCTGATTTCCAAGATGTTTCCTCGAAGAAAGAGGCTGGCCGCGTTGCCTCGTCGGTCAGGAGCTAATGCGAAGTTGCGCAGAAAGTTCCGGAAGGCTGGAACTATTTCGTGGAACTTTTCCGGCTTTCGCGCGTAGTCGGGCATGCAGGGGAACCGGGGTCGCCCCGGAAAATGGATTCTCGGAGCTGGGTTCTGTCGTCCCCAGACAACGGGTTTCGGGCCGCCAGGCCCAACGACCCAGGCTTAAGAACAAGGATGGAGTGGGAATGTCCCGATCGCAGATCGTTGCCGAACACCTTCCGCTGCTGCGCCGTTACGCACGCGCGCTGACCGGAAACCAGGCGTCGGGGGACGCCTATGTCGGGGCCATGCTCGAGGCCCTGCTGCAGGATGGATCATTGCTGGACCAGGCGCATGGCCCGCGCGCCGGCCTGTTTCGGCTGTTCACCCAGATCTGGAATTCGGTGTCGGTGAACAACAACGACAATGAAGACGTGGCGACGCTGTCTCTGCCGCCGGAGCGCCGGCTTTCCAACATCACGCCGCTGCCGCGGCAGGCCTTCCTGCTGCTGTCGCTGGAAGGCTTTTCGGAGGAGGAGGTCGGCTACATTCTCGGCACCGATATCGCCGAGACGCGCAAGCTGACCGATGCCGCCGGCCGCGAGATGGCCGCCGAGATCGCCACCGATGTCCTGATCATCGAGGACGAGACGTTCATCGCGATGGATCTCGAGAGTCTGGTGAAGAATCTCGGCCACAACGTTATCGGCGTCGCGCGCACCCACTCCGACGCGGTGGCGCTCGCCACGAACAAGAAGCCCGGCCTGATCCTCGCCGACATCCAGCTCGCCGACGGCTCGTCGGGCCTCGATGCGGTGAACGAGCTGCTGCGCACCTTCGAGGTGCCGGTGGTGTTCATCACGGCCTATCCGGAGCGCTTCCTGACCGGCGAACGGCCGGAGCCGGCATTCCTGATCTCGAAACCGTTCCAGCCGGCGATGGTGTCGGCGGTGGCGAGCCAGGCGCTGTTCTTCCAGCGCAACTCGCGCAACCGCACGCCGCGTGCGGCGTCGGCATGACCTGAAATTACGCAAGAGGCAAAATCCAGCCGGCGTACCGAAAGGTACGCCGGTTTTTTCGTTTGGGTCGTTCAACCCGGGCGGGTGCGCCTCCCCTGTTGCGGAACAGAGATCATCGACACGAGTTTGCTTCTTATTGCCTGGGCTTGGCGGAGTCATTGTGTCGATATTGCAAACCCCGATAGCTGATCGTGGTGAACTCACCGAACGCCTCTTCATCGGCCGCAGCGAGCTTGCGGGACTCATCAAGAATCTGGATTGGGCAAGCACATCGTTAGGCTCGCCCGAGGCGTGGCCGGACAGCCTGAAGACTGCCGTGCGCATCATGCTCACATCGCAGCAGCCGATCTGGATCGGCTGGGGTGACGATCTGACGTTCCTCTACAACGATCCCTACAAATCGATCATCGGCGGCAAGCATCCGCGCGCGCTCGGCGAGCCGACCCGCGTGGTCTGGCACGAGATCTGGGACGACATCGCGCCGCTCCTCACCAAGGCGATGAGCGGGAGCGAGGGCACCTATGTCGAGGCCCAGCTGCTGATCATGGAGCGCAACGGCTTCCCTGAAGAGACCTACTACACGTTTTCCTACAGCCCGATTCCCGATGCCGACGGTCTGCCCGCCGGAATTTTCTGTGCCAATACGGACGATACGCAGCGTGTCATTAGCGAGCGCCAGCTTTTGCTTCTGCGCGAGCTTGCCAGCCGTGCGGCCGAGGCGCGAAACGTCGGCGAGGCCTGCGAGCGCAGCGCCGAGGCCCTTGCGACCGATCCACAGGATTTGCCCTTTGCGATGATCTATCTGATCGATCCAGAGGAGCAGGTTGCGCGGCTGGCCGCAACCAGCGGCATCGACCGGCATCATAGCGGGGTAAAGCCGCAGCTGGCGCTCGACGGCAGCGAAGTGTGGCCGATCGCCGACGTGTTGGCGGGCCGCGACGGAGTGCTGGTGCAGAACCTGAAATCTCTGTTCGATCTCGATTTCCCTTCCGGTGGCTGGCGCCAGGCGCCGCAGCAGGCCGTCGTGCTTCCGGTACTTGCCGCCGGCGATGCGGTGGCGGGCGTCCTGATTGCTGGGCTCAACCCATTCCGCCTCTTCGACGAACGCTATACGAGCTTTCTCGGATTGGTATCGACGCAGATCGCCGCCGTCATCAGCAACGCCCAGGCCTACGAGGAGGAACGCCGCCGCGCTGAGGCGCTGGCCGAAATCGATCGCGCCAAGACCACCTTCTTCTCCAATGTCAGCCATGAATTCCGTACCCCGTTGACCTTGATGCTGAGCCCGCTCGAGGAATTGCTGTCCGGAGGGGAGGGCCACCTGCTGCCCGCGCAGCGCTCGTTGGCGGAAATCGCGCACCGCAACGGACAACGCCTGTTGAAGCTGGTCAACACTTTGCTCGACTTTGCGCGGATCGAGGCGGGTCGCGCCACCGCCAGCTTCGAGCCCGTCGACCTTGCGGCGCTGACGTCGGATCTCGCATCTAACTTCCGCTCCGCGGTCGAGAAAGCGGGTCTGCGCCTTGCGATCAGGACGCAACCGCTGCCCGAGCCGGTCTATGTCGATCGCGACATGTGGGAAAAGATCGTTCTCAATCTGCTGTCGAACGCGTTCAAGTTCACGTTCGAGGGCGAGATCGCGGTCGTGGTCAAGGCCTCGCCCGATGGCGCTGAAGTCACGGTCAGCGACACCGGGACCGGCATCCCCGCGGCGGCGCTGTCGCATGTGTTCGAGCGCTTTCACCGTGTCGAGAGCGCACGGGGCCGCTCCTTCGAGGGCAGCGGCATCGGTCTTGCGCTGGTGCGGGAGCTCGTGAAGCAGCATGGCGGCCAGATAAGGGTCGAGAGCGAGATTGATCGCGGCACCTCGTTCACCATCACGCTCCCGTTCGGAACGGATCATCTTCCCGCCGATCAGATCAACGCGATCGCGCCGGCCGAACGGAGCAGCGTCCGTGCCCAGGCCTATCTCGACGAGGCGTTCGGATGGCTGGAAGGGAGCGAGACCGACGATCGGCCCGATCCGTCCTCGCCCGAGGATCTCGGTTTGGCCGCGCCTGCCGCCTCCGGGCCCCGCCACCGCATTCTGCTCGCGGACGACAATGCCGACATGCGGGAATATGTACGTCGTTTGCTGGCGCCGCTCTATGACGTCGAGGCGGTCGAAGACGGCAAGGCCGCGCTGGAGGCGGTATGGCGGCGGCGCCCCGATCTCGTCCTGAGCGACATCATGATGCCGCGGCTCGACGGCATCAGTCTTCTCAATGCGCTTCGCGCTGATGCGGACCTCAAAGGGCTGCCCGTCATCTTCCTGTCGGCGCGGGCGGGCGAAGAGGCGAAGGTCGAAGGCCTGCAGATCGGCGCCGATGACTATCTCGTCAAGCCGTTCAGCGCACGCGAGCTGCTCGCGCGGGTTGCCGCCAATCTCGAACTGTCGGCCACACGGTCTGAGCGCGCGGTGCGGCTTGAAGAGGAGGCTCACGTGCTCGAGCTCCTGAACAAGGTTGGCAGCACAGTCGCCGGCGAGCTCAATCTGGATCGGGCCGTCCAGATCGTCACCGATGCCGCGACCGAATTGACCGGTGCCGCCTTCGGCTCGTTTTTCTACAATGTGATCAACGACAAGGGCGAGAGCTACATGCTCTACACCCTGTCCGGCGTACCGCGCGAGGCGTTCTCGCGGTTTCCGATGCCGCGCAACACGGCGGTATTCGCGCCGACCTTCAACGGCGATGCGATCGTGCGGTCCGACGACATCCTGAAGGATCCGCGCTACGGCAAGAACCATCCGCATTACGGGATGCCGAAGGGGCATCTGCCGGTGCGGAGCTATCTCGCTGCGCCCGTGGTGTCGCGGTCCGGCGAAGTGCTGGGCGGCCTGTTCTTCGGCCACCCTGAGCCGGGTGTGTTCGGCGATCGTGCAGAGCGGTTGATCGCCGGTATCGCCGCGCAGGCGGCGACAGCGATCGACACTGCGCGGCTATTCCAGGCCGCCGAGCGCGAGGTCGCCGAGCGCCGTCGCGCCGAAGCCGCATTGCAGATCCTCAACACGACGCTGGAGCAGCGCGTCTTGGAAGAGGTGCAGGAGCGGACCAAGGCCGAAGAGCAGCTGCGTCAGATTCAGAAGATGGAAGCCGTCGGCCAGCTGACCGGCGGCATCGCGCACGACTTTAACAACATGCTGGCGGTGATTATCGCCGGTCTCAATCTGATCCAGCGCAAACTCGACAGGGGAGAAACCGATGTCGAGCGCTTCGTGGGAGCCGCGATCGACGGCGCGCAGCGCGCCGCGGGTCTGACGCAGCGCCTGCTTGCGTTCTCGCGTCAACAGCCGCTCGCGCCGGTGACGCTCGATGGCAACAAAATGATTTCCGGCATGGCCGACCTGCTGGCCCGCACGCTTGGCGAGACCATCAGTCTCGAAACCGTGTTGGCCGCGGGCCTGTGGCGGGTCCGTGCGGACCCGGGCCAGCTCGAAAATGCCGTTCTCAACCTCTGCGTCAACGGCCGGGATGCGATGCCGGACGGCGGCAAGCTGACACTCGAGACCGCCAACAGCTATGTCGATGAGGTTGCGGCAAAGGCATACTCGATTCCGTCAGGGCAATATGTGATGATCGCCGTTGCCGATAACGGCGTCGGCATGAGCGCAGACGTCATCGCCAAGGCGTTTGATCCGTTCTTCACCACCAAGGGCGTCGGCAAGGGAACCGGCCTCGGCCTCAGCCAGGTCTATGGCTTCGTGCGCCAGTCGGGTGGCCACGTGAAGATTTATTCGGAGATTGGCGTCGGTACCACCGTCAAGATATATCTGCCGCGGCATCTTGGCGAAGCCGGTCCGGAGTTTGTCCGGCGTGTGCCGATGGCCTCATATCGCGGGCGGACGAACGAGGTCATCCTGGTGGTCGAGGATGAGGATCGCGTGCGCGGCGTTTCGGTCGAGGCGCTGCGGGAACTCGGCTACACCGTGGTCAGCGCAGCCAATCCCCACGAAGCCCTGAAACTTCTCGATGGCGGGCTTTCGGTGGCGTTACTGTTCACTGACGTGGTGATGCCGAGCATGTCCGGTCGCGAACTCGCCGTGCAGGCACGCGACCGCATTCCGGGCCTCAAGGTGCTTTACACCACGGGCTACACCCGCAACGCGATCATCCATAACGGCATTCTCGATCCCGGCACCAATCTGCTGCCGAAACCGTTTTCGATCGACGAACTGGCGACCAAAGTCCGCGAGGTCCTCGACGGAATCTAAAGCATGATCCGGAAAAGTGCGAAGCGGTTTTCCGAAAAGATCATGCTCAAACAAAGCGCCAAAACGTGATGACGATTCAACCAAATCTCATCGCGCTTTAGCGACCGATCGGTTCGAAGCTACTTGCGCGTGACGCGGACCGGCATCGTGCTGAGCGCCCGCAGGCCCGAGCTGTCGCGGAAGGCGACCGGGCCTGCAATGTCGAACTGCTTCACGCGGCTGGCGAGTGCTGCGATCACGGCCTCCGCCTCCAGCCGCGCCACCATCTGTCCGACGCAGCCGTGGATGCCGACGCCGAAGCCCATGTGCCCGGACAGCCGCCGCCTGACGTCGAACTGGTCGGCATGCTCCCAGCGCGTCTCGTCGCGGTTGGCGGAGGCGAGCAGCAGCAGCACCTTCTCGTGCTTGCCGATCACAACGCCCGCGATCTCGGTCTCGTGCGGCGTGGTGCGGAACACGAACGGCGCCGGCGAATCGAACCGCAATGTCTCGTCGAACGCCGCGCGCGACAGCGACGGGTCGGCGGCGAGCAACGCCCATTGTTCGGGATGCCGCGCCAGCGTGTACAGCGCCATGCCGATCGCGCTGATCGTGGTGTCGAGCCCGGCCGAGAGCAGCGAGCGCACCAGCAGCGGTGCTTCCTCGGCGCTGATCTCGCCGGTGTCGGCCGCCTCGAAGACCTGCGCGCCGAAGCTGCCCGGCCGCAGCGCCTCGCGCTGGCAGCGCGCAGCGACCCAGGGCAGCACGCGCGGCGCCTGCTGCATCAGCTCGCGAAAATAGTCGTTTTCCGGCCCGAAGCCGGCGAACACCATCGCGCCATAGGTCAGGAAGTTCTCGCGGCCCTCCTGGTCGATGCCGAGCGCGTCGGGAAACACGCTGACCGGAAACACCTCCGCGATGTCCTTGATGGCGTCGAACGATCCGCGCTCGACCAGCCCGTCGACGAGCATTGCGGCCTTTGCCTTGAAATCATCGGCGAGCCGCCGCATCGCACCGGGCGACAGGATCCGCGCCAGCACCGCACGGGTCCTTGTATGCAGCGGCGGATCGGCTTCCAGCACGATGCTCGGCGGCCGCCACGGCTTTTCCTTGAAGTGATTCGCAAGCCCGGCGCCGCCGGCGTTGCTGAAGTTGAGATGGTCTCCGAAGATTGTCTTGACCTCGGCAAAGCGCGGCACGGCCCAGATGTCGTATCTGGTCAGGCGAATGACCGGCGCTGCGGCACGCAGCTCGGCATAGGTGCCGTAGGGATCGGCCCGCGTCGCCGGGCTGAACGGATCGAAATCACTGCGGATAGTTTCGCCGGCAAGGGGACTCACAGCGGTGCTCATCGGATCCTCCCATCCTGTGACCAGTTAATTGACCGTAGTCAATTAACTGGAGTATGGCAAGTGGGCACGACCTCGTTTCGATTCCATCGGACCGGAAAAGGCTCTAGGAGACGGTAATGTCGATCGAGGAGCGACCCAGCAGGGGTGCGCGGCGCTTTCAGCGCCGGGCGCGCCAGGAGGCGGACAAGGAGGCGCTGAAGGCGCTGATCCTTCAGACCGCGCGCAAGGAGTTCGCCGCCGGCACGCTCGAGACCGTCTCGATCCAGAAGATCGCCGACGCGATCGGCTATTCGAAGGGCACCGTCCTCAAATACTACCCGACCAAGCTGTTGCTGCTGCTCGCGGTGAAGCAGCAGAACCTCGAGGCGGTTGCCGCAGCGCTCGAGCGGGTCCGCGCGCAGACTGCCGACAGCGATCTGCGGCTGCGGCGGGTGATGGAAACCTACCTCGACTACTGGGCCGACAATCCCGATCACTTCCGATCGCTGTTCTCGATGTCCGGCACGGTCGAGGACCGCCGGTTTCCTGACGGCGTCTATTTCGGCGAGACGGAGATCGCGCGCCGTAGCTACGAGCTGTTCGTGGTCTCGGTGCGGGAATTTCTCGCCGCGCATGGCGCCGAGCCGGGGCCGGGCCTGCCGCAACGGCTGGCGACCGCGCTACTCGCGGCGACCCATGGCGTGGTCGCGCTGACCCTCGGCACGCCGACCATGAAGCTTCCCGACATGCGCGGCACCGGCCGTCTCCTGATCGCGAGCCTGATCGATGCCTGGACGGCCAGACTTGCCGTCGCGCGGAAAAGCGAGGGCTGGCCGCGGATCTCGACCGGCACCTTCGCCTGATGGTGGTATTCGCGCGTGCATGCGTGGTGTGGTGTCCCTCGTCATTCCGGGGCGCGCAAAGCGCGAGCCCGGAATCCATTTCGCCACAGAACCTGCAGCCTGATGGATTCCGGGCTCTCGCTTCGCTAGCCCCGGAGTGACGAATGGACGACGCGACGCACGGCGGCATACGCGAAGCGAAGTGGAATCGCATGGCTCGCCCTGCTAAGCGCGGCCCATGGACACGACGCAACGCGACCGGACGGTCGGCTTTCTTTGCCTGGAGGTGACGGCGTTCGGCTGGGCGCTGAACTGGCCGCTGATGAAGCTGCTGCTGCAACAATGGCCGCGGCTGTTCGCCCGCGAGCTCGCCGGCACTTGCGCGGCGGCGATCCTGGGCACGCTGGCGCTGGTCCGCGGCCAGTCGCTCGCGGTGCCGCGTGAGGCGATCCCGCGGCTGCTTTTCGCCTCCTTCACCAACGTCTTTGCCTGGATGGGCTTCGGCACCATCGCGATGAAGTTCGTCACGGTCGGCGAGGGCGCGCTGCTTGCGATTGAACACGTCGGGGCACGCCTGGCAGCATAACTATTGACCCGGCGCTTTCCAGCTCAGGGGTCTTTTCTTTGGTGCTTTCAGGAAATCCCTGCAAATAATTCGAGCGCGATTCACACATGTGATTTCTGGAACAGGCGCCCATGGCCAATCATCCCGGTCACTGGGCAGGGCTGTTTCATTAAGATCAAAATACAAGCCCAGAAGGGGCCGCCAATTTTCGGCAAGTGGCGGTTCGGCGTGAGAATGGGAATACGAAACGGCCTCAGCTAGCGCCTGCTAGCTGGGGCCGTTTTTCATCTAGGAACGAGCGCGGCGCGCCGAGTTGTTCTTGCGTCCGGGTGCTGCACCCTGCCGGGCAGTATCAGGACGACCAAAGTGCAACTGCGCGGCCTCAGCCTGTGCCCCCTCGCTGGGGCCGTTTCTTTGGGAGGCTCGGAGCTATTGCTTCGTCTCTTGCGAGGGGCTGACTTTGCCGAAGCTTTGATGAAATCAAAGTGGCTGCCGAGCACGCCAACTAGATCGGAATGACGTTAGGTTGAATCGGTTTGGCCACGAACACGATTCACCTCTCCCCGGCGGGGAGAGGTGAACTTCCGATGCCGTTCCAGCTCAACCTAATCCCATCCCGCTCTAGTCTAGAAAGGCACGCGGGCGTTTTCGGGAGGCCGGTGTCCGGTCGGTACGGAGGCCGAAGGAACGGACATCGGCACATCGCGTTCTCCTGAAAAGGGAGCTTGGCCATGCGCAAGGCGATCGCGCGGCTTGATGCGGAGCAGAAGGCGCAGCTGCTTTATCTGGCGGACCTCGGCACGGCGATGTTCACGTCCGCACTCGTGGTCTGCACCCTGAAAGCGGCCGTTGACCTCTTCGTCGGCAGCTGAATGCCGCCTGTGAATGCGCGCCGTCACGCGTCGCTTGGCGCATCCTCTCCCTGCGTGTGGCCGTCAGGCCCTCGATCGAACACCCCGTAGTCGCTGGATTTCACTCCGGCTGAACCGTCGACGCCAACGCCGGCCAGACCGAGCCTGAGCAGCTCGCGGACCGCTGCGGCGCGGGTCGGCATGCGATGCTTGAAGCGGAAATCATCGAGGGCAGCCAATTCCTCAGGCGACAACATCACTTGCAGTCGCTCGGCGCGCAACTCGTTCATCGCAAGATACCCAGACTTAGCTGTTTGAGTAACTTGCTAAACGAGCAAACTTTCCGTGAGTTCCCACGCTTTAGACAAAAGCATCAAATTAGCAAAATTATCAAGCAAAATCAATATCTTATGTAAAAAATTGGGAACGGTCCGGCGGTCTGCTTCGTTGTGTTGCGGGAGTGATGCCATGACCAACGACGTCAAGCTGCCCCGCAAGCTATCCGAGGAGCCGGGAGCGCCGGAACCGCGGCGCCCGAGCCACGCTCGGATCATCGATCAACTCGACCGTTGGGCCAATAGCCCCGGTCTGCAACCGCCAAGGATGGACGATGGAGAGGATGATTCAACGACGGAAGCGATCTGAGCCCCACACATTCGAGCAGCGCCTCGAGGAACACCGCGTGCGGCTAGAAAACTTGCTCGCTCAGTTGCCCCCCGGCGCCGAGCGCGAGCAGATCATTGCGCGCATCGATCAACTGAAGACGGCGGTGGAGCTCAACGCGATGCTCTCGACGACCGCATAGACGGATCGCGGCCACGCCGCGCGGCGGGCCGCTCAGCATCCTCGGCAGACCGAATTCAGCTTTGCCTTGAGGGCGGGACCGTCCCCCAGTGCGACGGCATCGAAGGTCATCGGCAAGATAAACTGGAAGTCTTCGCCCGCCGTGTCCGCAGGGAATGGCGGGCGGGGCGCGGGCCTGGAGCAGACGGTTGGAAAAATCCTGTCTCCATGCTGCGGCTGAAGGGGTGACTTTTGGGGCTGCGCTGCTCTCGGCGAGTGTGGGAGCCGTGGCAGCAAAGAGCAAAGCAATACAAATGAACGCCGGCGCCGGCCACTTTGCATGGGGTTGTTTTCGATATTTCGGCCTGTGCGGGTACCGTTCCAAAAAGTGAAGGGCCGGAGGTATCCTCTGCCGCCGGAATCCTTGGCGCGCGCGGGGCCAGCCGGTAGGATGGAACCCGGACGTGGCCAGGGACCAGGGGAAGACCGTAGAATGAAGCATGTCGACGTCGCGGTGATTGCTGCCACGCTGTGGCTGCTGGCGTCGATGGTGCTGGACATCCTGACGCCGAAGTCGATCACCGTGTTCATGATCGCAGCCGCGCTCGCCCCGCCGTTCCTGATCGGGATCGCCATCCATTTCGCGCGCGAATATTTCAAGGCCAAGCGGCGCAGCTACCAGCCGCCGCAATGGGACGAACGCTTCAGGAACTAAGCGGGGCAGGGCTGCAAGAAGCGCTGCGTCAGCCGCATTGAACTGCGTCCATGGCTTGCTAAGCTTGCGCCATGACCGAGCAACTCACCGACACGATCAGCCGCCTCTACACCGACCCCGGCGAATATGTCGACAGCGACCATCCCGCCGTCGAGGCGTTCGCCCGCGCCGCCGTTCCACGCGGGGCCAGCACCCGCGAGATCGCGAGCCGGCTCTACACCGCGGTGCGCGACGGCATCCGCTACAACCCCTATGTCAGCATGCGTTCGCCGGAGAGCTATCGCGCCTCCAGCGTGCTCGCCGCCGGCAACGGCTATTGCGTCGGCAAGGCGGCGCTCTATGCGGCGGCCTGCCGGGTCCACGGCATCCCGGCCCTGGTCGGCTTCGCCGATGTCCGCAACCATCTCACCACCGAGAAGCTGCGCCAGAGCATGGGCTCGGACCTGTTCACCTGGCATGGCTTCACCGAAGTGTTCGTCGACGGCGCCTGGCGCAAGGCGACCCCGACCTTCAACGACACGCTGTGCGCCAAGCTCGGCGTCAAGCCGCTCGACTTCGACGGCCATTCCGACGCGCTGCTGCATCCCTTCGATGGTGAGGGCCGTGCCTACATGCAATACGTCAACGATCACGGCAGCTATCACGACGTTCCCGCCAAGTTCCTGATGCGCGAGATGGCGCGCGAATACGCCAACATGCAGGGCGAGGACATGTCCGGCCGCGACATGGAGCGCGAGGCCGCGGAACAATAATAGCGGGCGCGGGCCTGCGCACCGGCTGAGGGGGCGGTGTCATGGATGCGGAGCTGCCGAAAGCGCCGGTCGGCCGCCCGGCCACCGGTTGGGACGGCGCGATCGCACTGATCGGCTTCATGCTGGTCGCGGTCGCGCAGGCCTCCAACCAGGTTCTGGCGCGCGGCCTTGCAGGCTCGGTGCCGCCGTTCTCGCTGGCCTTCTTCCGCTGGAGCATCATCGCGATCGGGCTGGCGCCGTTCGCGGTCGCGGCGATCCGCGACGGCAAGATCCCGCTGGCGCAGAACCTCTGGCCGATCCTCGCCGCCGGCTTCCTCGGCATGTTCCTGTGCGGCGGCCCGGTCTACATCGCGGGCATCACCACCACCGCGATCCACATCGCGCTGATCTTCGCGCTGTCGCCGATCATGGTGCTGTTGATTTCGGCCGCGCTCGGCATCGAGCATATCGGTCCGCTGCAATGGCTCGGCACGGCGCTGGCGCTCGCCGGCGCGCTCTTGATCGTCTCCGGCGGTCACCTCGAAACGCTGACGCAATCGAGCGCGGCCTGGGGCGATCTGCTGGTGGTGGGTGCGATGCTCGGCTGGTCGGGCTACACGCTGGTGCAATCGCGCGTCGCGCCGCGCGCCTCGCTGCTGGCGCGGGTCAGCCTGTTCTCGGCGGCGGGCGCGCTGTGCTCGCTGCCGCCGGCGCTGCAGGAGATGTGGGCGACGCCGGCTGCGGTGTTCAACGCGAGGGCGTTCGAGGCCTATGTGTTCGCCGGTCTGGTGCCCGGCCTGATCGCCTATGCCGGCTTCGCCTGGCTCGGCGCCCGGTTCGGCTCGGTGCGGACGTCGCTGGTGCTGTACGTCGCGCCGATCGCGAGCGCGCTGTTGTCGTGGATCATCCTCGGCGAGCCGCCGAAGCCGATCCATCTGGTCGGCGGCTTGCTGATCCTCGGCGGTGTCTGGGCCAGCCTGCGCAAATAGGCCAGCTCCCCGCCATTGCAACTTTTCCCGGCCTCGTGCGTTGAATCCAGCGTTGATTCAAGAACTTAGTTGGAGGCCGCATGAATCTCACTCCCCAGCAACGGAAAGAGCGTGATGCGCAGCGTCAGCAAGAGGCGTCGCAGGCGATGAAGGAGCATCGCGCCAACGAGAAGGCCTTCTACGACAATTTCCAGCGCCTCAAGGCCGAGCGGCAGGCGCGCGAAGCGGCGGGATCAGGGACGTCGGCGCAGCCCGGTTCGAAATAACACCGGCAACCGACCTCATCATGCAATCAAAGATGCAATCGCGCGACGTACCGCCCAAAAAAGAGCAGGGCGCGACCGGCATCACCACGGTCGCGCCCTACGTCGCCGGTCAATGGGGCAGGGGGAATAACCGGCTCTTGCAATGACGCGCAGACCCCGGAGTCGTTCCGCGCCAATCGAAATTTTTTCGTACACGGTTAAGTGATGGTCGGACGCGAGAACCGCACAGGTTTAGTTCGCGTTGTGTCCGTGATCGCCGAGGGATTGCTGAGCGAATTTCCATGGGGCGAGGGACATCACCATGTCAAAGATTCAAAAGGGAATTTTCGCTGCGTTGGCGGTCGGACTGA
The DNA here is from genome assembly GCF_053474805.1 of Bradyrhizobium sp. WCU1. Taxonomy (NCBI): domain Bacteria; kingdom Pseudomonadati; phylum Pseudomonadota; class Alphaproteobacteria; order Hyphomicrobiales; family Nitrobacteraceae; genus Bradyrhizobium; species Bradyrhizobium sp. WCU1. The sequence goes on along the minus strand of NZ_CM130280.1, from coordinate 2,549,623 downwards.
CGCTCGGCGCGGTCCAGCTCGCATCCGGACACGATCTCATTGGCAGTCAGCAGGTCACCACCGCATTGGCGCCGGAGAGCGCCGTCAATCGTGCCGCCAAAACCGACCGTGCCGCGGTTCCATCGAGCAACCTGCCGAGCCGGACCGTTGCACTGAAGCTCGACCGGTTGCCGGACACGTCGGTGCTGGTCCGCGTCCCCATGGCGCGGGAAGAGGCCCGCAATCACTCCGCAGCGCCTGCCCGGGCCCGGCCCGGCGATACCCGCAAGGTCGCCTGCGAGCCGGTGGTCAGCGTCCTGACCGAAGTGGCCAAGCTGCTGCAGCCCGGCCGCTGCGTGACCTGACGGGCGAACGCCAACTCAGCAGGCAACACTGTCATCGCCCGGCTTGACCGGGCGATCCAGTATTCCAGAGACAGTTGTAACTATGCGGATGAGCCGCAGCGTACTGGATCGCCCGGTCAAGCCGGGCGATGACATGGTGGGTGCGGCTTGCACCTTGCCGGGTACGCAGGCTATTCTTCCTCTTCCGCCTCAGCACCACTCGCGGCACTGCGGCTTGCCATCAGGCCGAGCGCGAGGCCGCCGACCACCAGGATCGGGATCAGTCGCTTGACGCCGACGGCGCGGACAATCTGCAGACCGGTGGCGATCAAGGCGGGATCGGCGAACATGGTTGCCGCGGCCGATTTCGCGGCCTTGGCCGCCTTCTCTGCGCGCCGCTGCATCTCACGCTTGTGCGCCACGTACACGGCAACGACGATCAAGGTGACGACCAGGAACAGGGCGGCGCCGGCGAGGCACGCCTCCACCGGTCCGTAGTGCTGCAGCACATACACGAAGGCCGCCGCACAGAGGAAGGCGAGGGTGATGAACAGCGCGATCGCGGCGGCCGCGGCCAGCGACGTCAGCCGCAGCGCGCTGCCGGTGGATTGCTTGACGTCATCGATCAGCCGCTGAAGCATTGACCAGCCTTGTCTTCGACCTTGCCGTGAAAAGCGCATCGACAAACGAGGCGGCGGCGCGCCACCGCTGCCATCTCGTCCAGAATGGTGGTTTGCGCATGACCACCATCGGGTTGAATCGGATCTAGCGCCGCCAGGTGACGCCGATCAAAAAGCCGATGCCGAGCGCCAGGCCAACGGTCGCCAGCGGCCGCTGCGTGATCACCTCTTCCAGCGACTCCTCGATCGAGGAGGCAGCTTCCTGCGCTGCGCCCATCATCGCGCTGCCGCGCTCCGACATGTCGTCGAGCGCATCTTCCGCGTTGGCGCGCGCATCCTTGTAGCGGCGGCGAGCCTGCTTCCCCGCGTTGTTGGCAAATGAGTTGAGCGCGTCGGTGATCTGTTCGGTGAGGGCTGCAATGTCGTTCTTCACGGCGGTGACATCCTTTTCCAGGCGTTCGTAGGTCGCTTTGTCGGTCATGTTCTTGATCCCAAATACGCTGTCCGTGTTCGACATCGGAGGCTCCCGCTTCATTCGCGTATTGCGAGAAAAACGCCGCGCATCACGCAAAGTTCCATATGCGAAACTGTAGCTTCTTGTTCGTGCGCCTTATTCACGCGAACCGCTGCCCACTTCGCTTGAAAACGCTTTGCTATCCTTCGGGCAACTGCGGCGAATTGACCGGCATCAAATGCTCCTTGACGATCAATGCCACGATCAGCAGCGGCGACGACAGGAAGGCGCCCATCGGGCCCCACAACCAGGTCCAGAACGCAAGGGCGAGAAAGACGGCGAGCGCATTCAGCGACAGCCTGCGGCCGACGATCGTCGGTGTCACGAAATGCCCTTCCATGAAGGTCACGACGGCAAAGCAGGCCGGTGCGATCAGTCCGGCGCCGATGGCCGGCGCGGAGATGATGCCGACCACGACCAGCACCACGAACATCGCGACCGGGCCGATGATCGGGATGAAGTTCAGCGTCGCGGCGAGCGCGCCGAGCCCGGCCGGATTGGGCATGCCGGTCGCCGCGCAGATCGCGCCGGTGACGATGCCGACGCCGACATTGATCATCGTCACCGTCAGCAGATAATTGCCGAGATGGGTTTCGAGCTCGTTGAGGATGCGCAGCGTACGTAGCCGCGCTTCGCGTTCGCTGAAGGTCATCACCAGCGCGCGGCGCAGGTCCTTCCAGCTCGCGATGAACAGGATCAGGGTGGCGACGAACAGCAGGAATTCGGCGAAGGTCGGCGACAGGAATTCCAGCGTCGGCTGCACCCATTCGAATTTCGGCATCTGGAAGCTGGCCAGCGTGTCGGAGCCGCCGACCATGCTCTGCAATTCCTGCCACAGCGCAAGCGGCCGGTCGAACACGTGCAGCTTCTGCCTCAGGATCGCGCCGAGCTCGGGCAGACGCGAACTCCATTCCATCACTGGTGAGGCGATCAACCCGACCATGAAGGCAACGGCAGTGCCGACCGCGATCACGATCAGCACGGCGCCGAGCGCGCGCGGGATCCGGTAGCGCTCGAGCCGGCCTGCCGCCGGCGACAGCATGGTCCCGACAATGAAAGCCATGGTGATCGGAAGGAAGAAGGCGCGCGCCAAATAGAGCACCCCAACGATGACAATGATCAGCAGGGCGACCAGCGCGAAGGCGACGACCTCGGCGCGGCTGATCAGCGGCGGCAGTTCAGCCTTGCTGTCGGGGAGGGGCGTGCCTTCGGGGGCGTTGCCAAGCAGACGTTCACCCGGAAAGGCGCGCACCAGTTTCCTCCCGCACGAGGACACATGAATTTCGTATCAAATTGCGCGTGACAACGACCGCGCCCGGCAGAAGTTCCATCGCGGGTTCGTGAGATACGGCGGGTTGACAATCGCGGCTTCGCGACGATTCGGCCGGAACTCTGTGGCGGCCACGCGCGTTGGCTTGGCATCGCATCACCACGATGCGCATCCCGTCCAGGGGCAGCACATGACACAGCAGTCTTTCTCCAGCCGCCGGCTTGCGTCGCGCGCCGCGCGCACCTTTGCTTTCGCCGGCGTCCTGTTCGTGACGCCATTCATTGTCACCACTTCGGCCAACGCCCAAGCGCTCGGCTATGCGTCGACGCAGCCGGGCGCATTCCCGTCCGACCAGGCGATGACCGATCCTTCGACCGAGGCCACCGAGGACGGCGTGCTGCCGGAGCGGCTGCGCCGCACCACCGTCGCGCTCAACACGTCAGAGGCGCCGGGCACGATCATTATCGATACCGGCAACACCGCGCTGTATTACGTGCTCGGCGGCGGCCGTGCGATCCGTTATGGCGTCGGCGTCGGCCGCGAGGGCTTCACCTGGGCCGGCACCCAGACCATCAGCCGCAAGGCGGAGTGGCCGGACTGGCATCCGCCGGCCGAGATGATCAAGCGCCAGCCCTATCTGCCGCGCTTCATGGCCGGCGGGCCGGGCAACCCGCTCGGTGCCCGCGCGATGTATCTCGGCTCCAGCGAGTACCGCATCCACGGCACCAACGATCCCTCGACGATCGGCAAGTTCGTCTCGTCGGGCTGCATCCGCCTGACCAATGAGGACGTCTCCGACCTGTTCAGCCGGGTCGATGTCGGCACCAAGGTCGTGGTGCTGCCGAAGAACGCACCGCACCTTGCCGCGCGTGAGCTCGGCCCATCCACGACGCAGATCTCGGTCCGGCCGGCGCCGGTGCAGCCGCGCCCCGCGGTCATGACGCTGCCGTCCGGCCGTCAGGCGATGAACATCCCGGCGACTTCGTCGTTGTACTGAGCATCGGCGTTGGACCGGGGATCGGTATGATGAAGCTCAATTCCAGGCGGTGGGCGTTCGGGACGGCGGCCTTGCTCGGCCTGTCCCTTGCGCCCGCGGCACAAGCCCAGGATTTCTTCTCACAATTGTTCGGCGGCTTCATGCAGGGCCGTCCGCCGGTGATCCGGATGCCGTTCGACGACGGTCCGGCGCCTGTGCCGCGGGCCGAGCGACGTGCGCGCTATGACGGCGGGCAGGCCTATTGCGTGCGCACCTGCGATGGCCGCTATTTTCCGCTGGCTGCGACCGGCAACCAGAGCAAGGCCGAGAGCTGCAACAGCTTCTGCCCGGCGAGCGCGACCGAAGTGGTCTATGGCGGCAACATCGACAATTCCGCGACGGAAGACGGCAAGCCTTATTCCGAGTTGCCGAACGCATTCCGCTATCGCGACGAGATCGTCTCCGGCTGCACCTGCAACGGCAAGGATCCCGTCGGGCTCGCTGCAGTGAAGATCGAGGACGATCCGACCTTGCGCAAGGGCGACATCGTCGCCGGCAAGGATGGGCTGATGTCGGTCAGCCGCCCCGACCGTCGCGGAGCCTCGCTCAACTTCACGCCGGCGCCGGAACGCATCCGCGCCAAGTATGAGCGCGCGCCGGTGCTGGCGCGCGAATAACGCCGCTCGGATCAGTCCAGCGAGATCCGGTTCCGGCGTAAGGAACCGGACTTCCTCTCGCACGTTAGGTCAGTGCGAACAGCACATTCATCGATGCCACCAGGGGGCCCGCATGCTCGTCGGCGTACTCGTCACTTTCCTTGTCATTATTCTCGTTCTTTATCTGATCAACATGCTGCCGCTCGACGGCCGCGCCAAGCAGATCGCGCGCGTCGTCGTCATCATCATCGGCATCGTCTCGCTGCTGAAATATCTCGCGGTGTTCTAGCGCCGTCAGCGGCGCTAACAAAAAAGCCCCGGCTCATCGCCGGGGCTTTTACGTGTCGTCGCGATCCTGAGATCAGCCGGCGGCCTTGGCCTCGCGGCGGCGCGCGGTGAGGATGTATTCCGTGTAGCCGTTCGGCTGGGTGCGGCCCTCGAACACGAGGTCGCAGGCCGCCTTGAAGGCGACGCCGTCGAACGCCGGCGCCATTGGCTTGTAGAGGGGATCGCCGGCGTTCTGCTTGTCGACCACGACAGCCATGCGCTTCAGCGATTCCATCACCTGGTCTTTGGTGATGACGCCCTGATGCAGCCAGTTGGCCAGATGCTGGCTCGAGATGCGGAGCGTGGCACGGTCTTCCATCAGGCCGACATCGTGGATGTCGGGCACCTTGGAGCAGCCGACGCCCTGGTCGATCCAGCGCACGACGTAACCCAAAATGCCCTGGCAGTTGTTGTCGATCTCCTGTTTCAGGTCGTCAGGCGCCCAGTTCGACTGCGACACCGGAATGGTGAGGATGTCGGACAGCTTGGCGCGCGGGCCGCCCTTGGCGAGCTCCTGCTGCCGCGCTGTTACGTTGACCTGGTGATAGTGCAGCGCGTGCAGCGTTGCGGCGGTCGGCGACGGCACCCAGGCGGTGGTGGCGCCGGCCTGCGGATGGCCGATCTTCTGCGCCAGCATGTCCGCCATCTTGTCGGGTGCGGCCCACATGCCCTTGCCGATCTGGGCATGGCCGGGCAGGCCGCAGGTCAGGCCGTTGTCGACGTTCCAGTCCTCATAGGCCTTGATCCACGGCTGGGCCTTCATGTCGTTCTTGCGGATCATCGGACCCGCTTCCATCGAGGTGTGGATCTCGTCGCCGGTGCGGTCGAGGAAGCCGGTGTTGATGAACATGATGCGCTTGGAGGCGCGCTGGATGCAGGCCTTGAGGTTGACCGTGGTGCGGCGCTCCTCATCCATGATGCCGACCTTCAGCGTGTTCTCCGGAAGGCCCAGCATCTTCTCGACTTCGGCGAACAGGTCGCAGGTCAGCGTCACCTCGTCGGGGCCGTGCATCTTCGGCTTGACGATATAGGCCGAGCCGGTGCGGCTGTTCTTGACCTTGGAATTGCCCTTGAGGTCGTGGATCGCCAGCAGGCCGGCGACCGCGGCGTCGAGCAGGCCTTCCGGGATCTCCTCACCCTTGGCGTCGAGCACTGCGTCGGTGAACATGTGGTGGCCGACATTGCGCATCAGCAGCAGGCTGCGGCCGTGCAGCTTCAGCTCGCTGCCGTCGGGCTTCTTGTAGACGCGGTCGGCGTTGAGCGAACGCGTCAGCGTCTTGCCGCCCTTGTCGAAATCGGCCGACAGCGTGCCGTTCATCAGGCCGAGCGTGTTGCGATAGACCAGCACCTTGTCTTCGGCGTCGACCGCGGCAACCGAGTCTTCCATGTCGAGAATGGTGGAGACCGCCGATTCCAGGATCATGTCGGCGACACCGGCCGGATCGTCCTTGCCGATGACGTTGCTGCGGTCGATCTTGACCTCGACATGCATGCCGTTGTTGACGAGCAGGATCGCGGTGGGCTGGGCGGCATCGCCCAGATAGCCGGCGAACTGGGCGGCGTTCTTCAGCGCTGTCGCATTGCCGCTCTTCAGCTTGACCGAGAGCTGGCCCGCGATCACGGCGTAGGAGGTGACGTCGGTGTGGCTTCCGGTCGCGAGCGGCACGGCGACGTCGAGGAACGCCTTCGCCTTGGCGATCACCTTGTCGCCGCGGGCCTTGTTGTAACCCTTGCCAGACTCGCTCGGATCATGCGGGATCGCGTCGGTGCCGTAGAAGGCGTCGTACAGCGAGCCCCAGCGCGCGTTGGCGGCGTTCAGCGCGTAGCGGGCGTTGGTCAGCGGCACCACCAGCTGCGGGCCGCAGATCTTGCCGATCTCTTCGTCGACATTTGCGGTCTCGACCTTGTGGGTCGCGGGCTCCGGCAGCAGATAGCCGATCTCCTTGAGGAAGGCGGTGTAGGCATCGATGTCGAACGCCTTGCCCTTGTGGGCGCGATGCCAGTCGTCGATCTTGGCCTGCAAGGTGTCGCGGACCGCGAGCAGCTCGCGGTTCTTCGGGCCGAGCTTCTGGATGATGGCGGCGAGTCCTGCCCAGAACGCGTCCGGCGCGATCCCGGTTTTCGGTGTCGCCTCCTTGGCGATGAAATCGAACAGGACAGGGGCGATCTTCAATCCATGGGCATCGACACGAGTCATGATGGGCTTTCTCAAAGAAATGGGCGTTTAGGCGCTGCTTTCGTAAGAAATCAGCAAAAAACGCGCCAAAGGGCCGCGTTCACGGCCCTTTTAGCCCTAAAGCCACGGCTCTGAGAAGGCCCCTTTCCAGCCGCACGCTCCCGCTCAAGGCGCCGTGGTCCGGACCTTGGTGGCGATCAGCAATGCGGCGAGTACCAGGGGAATTGCGCCCGCTACGAACACCGCCGACGCGCCCATCGCATCAAGGACGATCCCGCCGCCGGCCGCGCCCATCGTGATGCCGAGGAAAATCGAGGCCACCGTCAGCCCGGTGCCGCTTTCGGTCTCGTCGGGCACCATGCGGGTGATCCAGGTCGTCGTCGCCACCGGCACGCCGCTGAAGGCGAATCCCCATAGTGCGACCAGCGCGAGCGCGGGAACGAGGTCCTTGCCATAGAGCGAGAGCAACAGGCCGAGCACGCCGATCGCCAGCGGCATCGCGATCAGCGTGAGCTTGAGCTTGCGCTCGGCCATCAGCCCGCTGGCGAAAGAGCCGACATAGTTGGCGACGCCGAACGCCAGCAACGTCGCTGCGACGCCGGCAGCGCCAAGCCCGGTCACGCTTTCAAGGAAGGGGCGGATATAGCCGAAATAGCCGAAATGTCCGGTGAAGACCAAGGTTGCCGCGAATATGCCGGCGCCGATACCGGGCCGGGTCAGGATCTCGAACAGGGTGTCGAGCCCGGCTTCGCCTCTCGGCGCCAAACGCGGCAAGGCCAGCGCCTGGATGACGAACACCGCTGCGCCCAATGCCGTGGCCAGCAGGAACACGATGCGCCAGCTCGCCACCTCGCCGAGATAGCTGCCGAGCGGAACGGCGATGATCATCGCGGCGGGAATGCCGCTCATCACGATCGACAAGGCCCGCGCAACCAGCGAGGGCGGCACCAGCCTGATCGTCGTCGCTGCCGCCATCGCCCAGAAGCCGCCGATGGCGAGGCCGAGCACGATCCGCGCGGCGAGCAGGAACGTGATGTTCGGCGCCAATGCCACCAGCAGGTTGGAGATCACTAGCAGAATCGAAAAGCTCAGCAGCACCGGCTTTCGATTGAAGCTGCGCGTCAGCCTCGGCGTGAACAACGCGCCGACCAGACCGGCCAGCGAGGTCGCGGTCACCGCCTGTCCGGCGAGGCCCGGACTGACTCCGAGGTCCCTTGCCATCGGTGTCAGCACGCCGGACGGCAGGAACTCCGCCGTCAGAAGGGCGGTGACGCCGAGCATCATGGCGACGACGGCGCCCCAGGCCGGCGCGATCTGCTCGTCACCAAATTTGAGGGCGGCGTCGCCCGGCGTCAGCGCAACGGCATCGGCGTGCGCCAGGGCGGGGTCCAGTTCTTGATCCATCGACCGAAACTTCCATCTTATGTTGCAGCGCCGCAGACATAGGCTGGAGGTTTTGGACAATCTATGCCAGATTCGCGCTAATGTTTGATCATTCGTCCAGATCGTCCGCCGCCGATACGACCGACGCCGCCGTCGATCTGGTGAGCGAATTGCTGCTCGGCATGCGGCTCGAGGGTGTTCACTACCGTCGGGTCGAGACGCGGGCGCCGTTCGGGTTTCGGTTCGAGACGCCGTATGGACGCGCGCAATTCCACTTCGTCGCCCATGGCACGGCGCTGCTGCGCTACGCCGATGCGACCTTGCATCCCCTCGGATGCGGTGACGCGATTTTCCTGCCGCGCGGCGGCGCGCATGATCTCGTCTCGGCCCCTGACGAGCCGAGTTGCGACGTCGAGCGTTTCGCGACCGAGACGCTCTGCGGCAACGTCGATGTGACGTCGGCCTGTCCTGAAGGATGCCCGCAGGACGATCAGGTCCTGGTGTTCAGCGCCTGCATGAATTTCGATCTTGGCGGGATGCGTCCGCTGATCGCCCTGATGCCGGAAGTGATGCGGGCCGATACGTTGCTGGCGCGCCAGCCGGAAATCGAACCGATGCTGAAGGCCATGGAGCGGGAGACCTGCACGCCGCGGGCCGGCTCGGTCGGTGTGATGGCGCGGCTCGCCGACGTTCTTGCCGCATCGATCGTGCGCGGCTGGGTCGAATGCGGCGGCGACAACGCCATGGGCTGGTTCGAGGCCTTGCGTGATCCGCGTCTCGGCCGCGCGATCGGTGCGCTGCATCGCGCGCCCGGCCGCAACTGGACGGTCGCCGAATTGGCGGCGGAGGCGGGCTGCTCGCGCTCGCTGTTCGCCGACCGCTTCCAGTCGATGACCGGGCTATCGCCCGCGCGCTATCTCGCCGAGTTGCGTATGCGGCTGGCGTCACAATGGATCGAGCATGAGCGGCAGCCGATCGACGTGATCGCGCAACGGCTGGGCTATGCGTCACAGGCGGCCTTCAGCCGCGCGTTCAAGCGCATCACCGGGCAATCGCCGGGGATGGTGCGGCACGCGGCCGGAAGCCGCCGCGCGGCGGCGGAATAGCTGCGCGCGGAGCGGTCGAATGACAGCGCGCCGCTCGTCTCTCACACCGCCGTCATGCCCCGCTTCAAGCGGGGCATCCAGTACGCCGGGGCCTATCGGCTCGACAATTGCTGTCTCTGGAATACTGGATCGCCCGGTCGAGCCGGGCGATGACAGGTGAGCAAGATCAGATATTCGCCGCGAGGTCGGCCGGCTCGTCGAACAGGATGCCGGTCGCGGCCAGCATCCGCTCGATCTCGTCGGTCGCATCGCTGACCGAGCGGTTCGAGGTGTCGATGGTCAGTTCATTGCCGGCCGGCGCCTGGTAGTCGTTGGTGATGCCGGTGAACGACGGCAATCCGCCGGCGCGCGCCTTGGCGTAATGGCCCTTGGGATCGCGGGTCTCGCAAACCTCGGCCGGGGTCGCGACATAGACTTCGCGGAATGCGCTGTCGGCGATACGGCGCGCGGCTGCGCGGTCGGCCGCCGACGGCGACACCGCGGCGACGATCGCGATATGGCCGTTGCGCGCCAGATGGGTCGCGACCTCGGCGAGGCGGCGGATGTTCTCGGTGCGATCCTGCGGCGAGAAGCCGAGGTCGCTGTTGAGCCCGGCGCGGAAGGTGTCGCCATCGAGCAGAATCGGCGAGCCGCCGTTGCTGAACAGGCGCCGCTCCAGCGCCCGCGCCAGCGTCGATTTGCCGGAGCCGGGCAGGCCGGTCAGCCAGACCACCGCGCCATTGTGGTGGTAGCGCGCCGAGCGCTCGTCGGGCCGCAGCGCAGACTCCACCGGCACGATATCGATCGGCACTGCAGGGCGGCCGGTGTCGACCGACAGCACGAGGCCGCCGCCGGCGATGCGGCCGTTGACCTCGATCACGAGGCGGCCGGTGCGGGGATTGTCGGTGTAGGGATCGGTCGCAACCGGCTGCGCCAGCGAGATGTCGATCTCGCCGACATGGTTGCGCGCGATCGCTGAGTTCTCTTCGTTGGACAGTGCGCCGGGATCGATCGCCTTCTCGATCGCGACCACGGTGGCGCGGCTTTCCTTGGTGCCGAGCCGGATCAGGATCTGCTCGCCCTTGGTCAGCGGCTTGTCGTGCAGCCAGAAGATCCGGGCGCGGATGCGGCGGGTGTCGCGCGGGCTCTGCCCGGAATGCCCGATGATGTCGCCGCGCTCGAGGAACAATTCGCGGTCGAGCGTAATGCCGACCGAGCGGCCGGCGCCTTGCGGGCCTCCGACCGGCGTCACCGGCCAGCTCTCGACCGTCTTGATCTTCGCGATCTTGCCGGTCGGCATGATGACGATCTCGTCGCCGGCCTTCAGGCTGCCGGACTCGACGCGGCCCGCCACGATGCGGCGGTCGTCGAACTTGTAGATCGCCTGCACCGGCAGCCGCAGCGGCAGCTCCGCCAGCGGCCTTGCCGGCTCGAGCGCGTCCAGCGCCTCGACCACGGTCGGTCCGTTGTACCATTCGATCCGCGGGGTGTGCTCGGCGACGCCGTCGCCATCGCGCGCGGAGATCGGGACAACTGCGGTCGGCGTCACGCCGAGGCCGATCAGATGCGCCGAAATTTCCGCACTGATCTCGTTGAATCGCGCAGCGCTGAAATCGACCCGGTCCATCTTGTTGACGACCACCGCGACCTGCTTCACGCCGAGCAGGTGCAAGAGATAGCCGTGCCGGCGGGTCTGCGAGCGGACGCCTTCGAGCGCGTCGATGATCAACACCGCGCCATCGGCCTGCGAGGCGCCGGTGATCATGTTGCGCAAGAACTCGGCGTGGCCCGGCGCGTCGATCAGCACGACGTCGCGCGAGCGGGTGCGGAAGCGGATCTGGGTGGTGTCGATGGTGATGCCCTGGTCGCGCTCGGTCTGCAGCGCGTCGAGCAGGAACGACCATTCGAACGGCATGCCGCGCCGCGCGCTGACCGCCTTCAGCATCTCCAGCTTGCCGTCCGGCAGGCTGCCGGTCTCGTGCAGCAGTCGGCCGACCAAAGTGGACTTGCCGTGGTCGACATGGCCGACGATGACGATGCGCACCTGGGGACGGGTGGTGCCGTTGGGGGTCGCCGAGATCGAAGCGGAGGGAAGGATCATGTTCATCAAAGCACTCAAGCCAGACGGGGATCAGAGATAGCCGGCGACGCGCAGCCGCTCGAACGCATCCTCGGTTTCGTGATCGAGCGCGCGGCCGGCGCGCTCCGGGATCTTGGTGGCGTCGAGCTCGGCGAGGATCTCGTCGATGTTGGATGCGGTGGATGCAACCGGGTTGGTGATGTCCTGATCCCCCAGCGAGCGGTAACGCTTGCCGTCCTTGGCGAGATAGAGCGGGATGATCGGAATGCCTTCGCGCTTGGTGTAGGCCCAGATGTCGGCCTCGGTCCAATGCAGGATCGGATGGATGCGCAGATGCGCGCCTTGCGGCGGCGAGGCGTTGAAGTGATCCCAGAACTCCGGCGGCTGGTCGCGGACGTCCCATTCGCCTTCGGTGCCGCGCGGCGAGAACACGCGTTCCTTGGCGCGGGTCGCCTCTTCGTCGCGGCGGATGCCGGCGATCAGCCCGTCGAAGCCATACTTATTAAGTGCAAGCTTCAGACCCTCGGTCTTGCGCGCGGCGGAACGTGCGGCCGGCGGCAGGGTCGGGTCGACGCTGTCGATCGGCGGGCAGGGCTCGACGCGGAGGTCGAGGTCCCATTCCTTCGCGAAACGGTCGCGGAACGCATACATCTCGGGAAACTTCTTACCCGTATCGACATGCATTGCCGGGAACGGAACGCGGCCGAAAAACGCCTTGCGCGCCAGCCAGATCATCACGTTGGAATCTTTGCCGAGCGACCACAGCAGCGCCAGCTTCTTCAGCCGGGCGAACGCCTCGCGCAGGATGTAGATGCTCTGGGCTTCCAGCTCGTCGAGATGGTCCATCGACGAGGGTGCCCGATCAGGTTCCGGCACGGAAGATGCTTTAATAGAGCCTGCGGCAGCGCTTGTTTGCGGCAGCCTGTCCACGCCGGATTCATTGTCGAGAAGATGCATCTATCGGCCTTGGCTTGCGGAGGTGAAAATTCTACAGTTGCGCCGCAATATAGAAGAAATAATTTTCTATTTTTCGGCCTTGATCGACAGATAAATAGAAAATAATTTCAGTCAACCCCTAAGTTGGGGAAGCGAGTAACTGATGCGATACCTGCCCGTATTTCTGGACCTCCAAAGCGGCAAGGTGCTCCTGATTGGCGCCGGCGAGCTTGTGCGCGCCAAGTTGCGGCTGCTTGCAGCAGCAGGCGCGCGGGTCCGTTGGTATGCGACCGACGGCGATCATGATCTCGCCGGCATCGCGGTGGAGGACGCTGCCCGCATCGAACGTGCCGAGGGAGATCCGCTTGCGGCCGATCTCTCTGACGTCATTGCGATTCTCTGTGCGGGGGCAGGCGACATCGGCGTTCCGATGTCGGTGCGCGCGAGAGCGGTCGGCCTGCCGGTCAACGTGATGGACGACCTTGTGCACTCCACCTTCATCATGCCGGCGATCGTCGATCGCGGTGATGTGGTGGTCGCGGTCGGCACTGGCGGCACGTCGCCGGTGGTGGCTCGCCGCATCCGCGAGAAGATCGAGGCGGCGCTGCCGGCACGGATCGGCGATCTCGCCGGCTTCATCGGCCGCGTCCGCAAATCAATGCATGCCCGCATCGACGAGTTTCCGCTGCGCCGCCGCTTCTGGGAGCGCATCATTGACGGTCCGATCGGTGCGCTGGTGCTGGCCGGCCGCAACGATGATGCCGAGCAGGCGCTGAAGGCGATCGAAGATCCTGCCGCATTTGCTGGCGCCGATACGGAAGGCAAGGCTGTCGGTCATGTGACGCTGGTCGGCGCCGGTCCCGGCGATCCGGATCTGCTGACAGTGAAAGCGCTGCGCGCGCTGCAGGATGCCGACGTCGTGTTCTATGACGAATTGGTGTCAGTTGAAATTCTGGACCGCGTCAGGCGCGATGCCGCGCGGATTCCGGTCGGTCGCCGTGTCGGCAAGCCCGGCATCGGCCAGGACGCCACCAACCGCCTGATCATCGAGGCGGCGCAGTCGGGGCAGCGCGCGGTGCGGCTGAAGGGCGGCGATCCCTTTATCTTCGGCCGCGGCGGCGAGGAAGTCGAAGCGCTGCGCGACGCCGGCGTCGCCTACTCGATTATTCCTGGCGTCTCCGCCGGTCTCGGCGCAGCCGCGCAATTCGAGGTGCCGCTGACCTTCCGGCACGAGGCGCTGCGCATCACCTTCCTGACCGCGCACAAGGCGCGCGATGCCGAGGTCGTCGACTGGTCCGTGCTGACCGACACCAAGATGACCGTCGTGGTCTATATGGGCATGACCGCCGCGCCCGCGATCCGCGAAGGCCTGCTCGCCGCCGGCCGCTCGCCGGAGACGCCGGTCGGCGTGTTCGCGCGCGTGACGCGGCCCGACGCCAAGGCTGCCGTCGGCACGTTGGCGCGGCTGCCAGAACTCGTCAAACAGGTCGACGGCGGTCCCGCCGTCCTCATCATCGGCGATGTGGTCGCGCATTCCGCGCCGTGGAGCCGATCCAACGTCACCCAACTGTTCTCCAACCAGATGTTCTCCGAACTGCTGAAAGCTGCCGAATGACCTCTCCGCTTGAACAGAAGAAAATCAAGATCACGGGCCCCTCGATGGTCACCGCCAACCGGACCTGGGACGGTGCCGTGGTGTACCGAACCGCCAAGCAGGGCTGGTCCACCGAACTCGCCGACTCCGCGATCGTGACCACGTCCGACGAGGCCCGCGCGCTGCTGGCCGAAGCCACCGCCGACGACGTCGGCGCGGTGGGTCCCTACATTGCACCGGTCGAGCTGAAGGACGGCGGCAAGGTCAAGCCCGGCAATCTCCGCGAACATATCCGCGCCAAGGGCGTCACCATCGATCTCCAGGTTCCCGCGTAAGGCGCGCCGCGTTAAGGCTTATCGAACATGTATGCTTATGACGAACTCGACCGCACGCTGATCAACGAGCGTGTTTCGGAATTCCGCGACCAGGTGAAGCGCCGCCTTTCCGGCGAGCTCACCGAGGATGAATTCAAGATCCTGCGCCTGCAGAACGGCGTGTATCTGCAGCTGCACGCCTACATGTTCCGGGTCGCGATCCCCTACGGCACGCTGTCGTCGAAGCAGCTGCGCCGGCTCGCCCATGTCGCGCGCCGCTACGACCGCGGCTACGGCCACTTCACCACCCGGCAGAACATCCAGTTCAACTGGATCAAGCTCGCCGAGCTGCCGGACGCGCTGGCCGATCTCGCCGAGGTCGGCATCCACGCGATGCAGACCTCCGGCAACAACATGCGCAACGTCACCTCGGACCAGTGGGCCGGGGTCGCGCCGGGTGAGATCGAGGATCCGCGGATCTGGTCGGAGATCATCCGCCAGCACACCACGCTGCATCCGGAATTCTCGTTCCTGCCGCGCAAGTTCAAGATCGCGATCACCGCGTCCGAGCACGACCGCGCGGCGATCAAGGTCCACGACATCGGCTTGCGCCTGCACAAGAATGCCGACGGCGAGACCGGCTTCGAGGTGCTGGTCGGCGGCGGTCTCGGCCGCACGCCGTTCATCGCCAAGACCATCAAGCCGTTCGTTTCCGGCCGCGATATCCTGAGCTACATCGAGGCGATCCTGCGGGTCTACAACCAGTACGGCCGCCGCGACAACATCTACAAGGCGCGGATCAAGATCCTGGTGCACGAGCTCGGCATCGAGAAATTCGCCAAGGAAGTCGACGAGGAATGGAAGGCGATGGGCGATGTCGGGCTGACGCTCGACCACGCCGCCATCGAGGAGGTCCGCTCGCGCTTCTCCTATCCGGCTTACGAAAAGCTGCCGCACATGCCGGACGAGCTGAAGCAGGCCGCGAATGATCCGCTGTTCGAGCGCTGGCGCAAGAACTCGGTATTTCCGCACAAGGTGCAGGGCTATTCGATCGTGGTGCTGTCGCTGAAGCCGGTCGGCGGCCCTCCGGGCGATGCCACCGCCGAGCAGATGGATGCGGTCGCCGACCTCGCCGACAAATATTCGTTCGGAGAGATCCGCGTCGGCCACGAGCAGAACCTGGCGCTGCCGCATGTCGCCAAGCGCGACCTGCCGGCGCTGTTCAAGGCGCTCGACCGGCTTGGGCTCGCGACGCCGAACGTCAATCTGGTGACCGACATCATCGCCTGCCCGGGGCTGGATTACTGCTCGCTGGCCAATGCGCGCTCGATCCCGATCGCGCAGGAGCTGACGCGGCGTTTCGCCAACCACGACACCGCCGACCTGATCGGCCGGCTGCACATCAATATCTCCGGCTGCATCAATGCCTGCGGCCATCACCATGTCGGCCACATCGGCATTCTCGGCGTCGAGAAGAATGGTGAGGAATTCTACCAGATCACGATCGGCGGCCGCGCCGACGAGAACGCGCAGTTGGGTACCTTGATTGGCCCGGCCGTTCCCTATGCGGAAGTCGCCGACGTGATCGAAGACATTGTCGAAGCCTATCTCGCGCTGCGCGACCGTCCCGAGGAATTGTTCGTCGACACGGTGAAGCGTCTGGGTGTCGAGCCGATCAGGGAGCGCGTCTATGCCACTCGTTAAGCAGGGAAGAATCACGACCGATCCGTTCGTGCGTGTCGCCGACGGTGCCGAACTGCCGGGTGACGGCGCGGTGCTGGTCACGGCCGAACGCTTTCTCGCCGATCCCGAGGCGCTGCTGCGCCGTTCCGGCAAGCTCGGGGTGATCTGGCCGAACAACCGCAGTCTCGAGGATCTCGTGCCGCATCTCGATCGTCTCGCTTCGGTCGCGTTGGTGTTTCCGACCTTCCGCGACGGCCGCGCCTACAGCCAGGCGCGCCTGCTGCGCGAACGTCATGGCTATGACCGCGAGCTGCGCGCCATCGGGCAGATTCTACGCGACCAGTTCGTGTTCATGACACGTGCCGGCTTCGACGCCTTCGAGGTCAAGAAAGATGCCGATGCCGATGCGTTCGCCGCGACCATGAAGCGCTATTCGGTGTTCTACCAGCCGACCGGCGACGGCCGCGTCACCGCACTCAATCGCCGCATGCAGCTGCGTCACTCGGAGAGCGCGAGCCAGTGAGCACGCTTGCACCAGAGCTCGCTGCGACGCCGGCCGCATTGCCCGCAGCCGATGTGCTCGATCGCGCGCTACGCACGGCTTCGCCCGCCGAGGTGATCGCTGCCGCCTTGCGGATAGTCGGCCGCGAGAAGTTGGCGCTGGTGTCGTCGTTCGGCACCGAGTCCGCGGCACTGCTCAAGGTGATGGCGGACGTCGATCCTTCGATCCCTGTAGTCTTTCTCGATACCGGCTGGCTGTTCGAGGAGACGCTGGCCTATCGCGATACGCTGATCGAGACGCTCGGCCTTACCGACGTGCGCTCGATCAAGCCGGATGAAGCAGCGTTGTCGCGCCAGGATCCGGACCGCGAATTGTGGTTCACCGATCCCGACGCCTGCTGCCGGATCCGCAAAGTGGAGCCGTTGGCGCGGGCGCTGAAGCCGTTCGCCGGCTGGATCAACGGCCGCAAGCGTTTCCAGGGCGGCGCCCGCACCGACATCCCGGTTGTCGAGGACGATGGCGTCAGGCTCAAATTCAATCCGTTCGCCAACGTCTCCCGCGAGGAGATCGAGGCGATCTACACCCTCGGCAAGCTGCCGCCGCATCCACTTGTCGCATCGGGATATCAGTCGGTCGGGTGTATGCCTTGCTCGAGCCGGTCCGCTGCCGGCGAGGATGCACGCGACGGCCGCTGGCGTGGCCGGGCGAAGACGGAATGCGGCATCCACACGATGAAGATGTCGTAGGGCCTGATTCGGAAAGTGCGCAGCGGTTTTCCTGCGACAAACGTGAAGCGTTTGCGCGGGGATCATGCTCGAAAATGCCTTCGATCGCGATGATCTTTCATCGCGATTTGGGGACGCGACAAAGCCTTCGCAGCGTGGCGACTTCGTAGCACAAGCGCGCTGCGCCGCTGAAAACAAAGAAAACCGGTTTTGTTGACTTAGGGGCGCTTCACCGTGAGTTATGTCTTGGGTGTTCCCTGACATTCTCAGGTTGAATGGAGACAGAAATGATCCGTCGTATGCTGCCGCTGGTCGCGGGATTGTTGTGGGCGAGCTCGGCCTTCGCGGCAGACTATTCGCTGCTCAACGTGTCCTACGATCCGACGCGCGAGCTCTATGTCGATTTCAACAAGGCGTTCGCCGCGGCCTATCAGAAGGATACCGGCAAGAGCGTCGAGATCAAGCAGTCGCACGGCGGCTCGGGCTCGCAGGCGCGCTCGGTGATCGACGGATTGCAGGCCGATGTCGTCACGCTGGCGCTGGCCTATGACATCGATGCGATCGCGGGCAAGGGCCTGCTCGCTGCGGACTGGCAGAAGCGGCTGCCGCTCAACGCCTCGCCCTATACCTCGACCATCGTGTTCCTGGTGCGCAAGGGCAATCCCAAGGGCATCAAGGATTGGGACGATCTGATCAAGCCCGGCGTCGCCGTGATCACGCCGAACCCGAAGACCTCGGGCGGTGCGCGCTGGAACTATCTCGCCGCCTGGGGCTATGCGCAGAAGAAGTTCGGCTCGGCCGATAAGGCGAAGAAATTCGTCGCCGACCTCTACCAGAACGTCCCGGTGCTCGACACCGGCGCGCGCGGCTCGACCGTGACCTTCGTCGAGCGCGGCGTCGGCGACGTGCTGCTCGCCTGGGAGAACGAAGCCTTCCTGGCGTTGCGCGAATTCGGCCCGGACAAGTTCGAGATCGTGGCGCCGCCGCAGTCGATCCTCGCCGAACCACCGGTTGCGGTGGTCGACAAGGTTGTCGATCAAAAGGGCACCCGCGCGGTCGCCGAAGCCTATCTGAAGTACTGGTACACCAAGGAAGGCCAGGAGATCGCCGCGCGCAACTCCTACCGGCCGCGCGATCCCGAGATCGCCAAGGAGTACGAAAAATCCTTCGCCAAGGTTGAACTTTTCACCATCGACGACGTTTTCGGTGGTTGGACCAAGGCGCAGAAGGAGCACTTCGCCGAGGGCGGCATCTTCGATCAGATCTACAAGAACTGATCGAGATATGGCCCGGGTCGAACAGGGGGATATGTGAGCACAGCGGTTGCACGACGCAGTACCCTGCCGGGGTTCGGTCTCACCATGGGACTGACCCTGACATGGCTCTCCGTCATCATCCTGATTCCGCTGGCCGCGCTGTTCCTCAAGACGTTTGAGCTCAGCCTCGATCAGTTCTGGGGCATCGTCACCAGCCGCCGCACCTTGAACGCCCTGAAGATTTCGTTCGGGCTTTCGTTTGCGGCCGCCTGCGTCAATCTGGTGATGGGCACCATCATCGTCTGGGCGCTGGTGCGCTACCGCTTTCCGGGCCGGCGGCTGTTCGACGCCATCGTCGATATTCCGTTTGCCTTGCCGACCGCGGTCGCAGGCGTGGCGCTGACGCAGCTGTTTGCCCAAAAGGGCTGGCTGGGCGCGCCGCTCGCCGAGCTCGGCATCAAGGTCGCGTTCACGCCGATCGGCATCTTCATCGCGATGATCTTCATCGGCATCCCCTTCGTGGTCCGCACGGTGCAGCCGGTGCTGATCGATCTCGATCCCGAGATCGAGGAGGCGGCCGCGAGCTTAGGGGCCAATCGCTGGCACACCGTGTTTCGCGTCATCCTGCCGAGCCTGATCCCGGCGCTGCTCACCGGGTTCGCGCTCGCCTTCGCCCGCGCCATCGGTGAATACGGCTCGGTGATCTTCATCGCCGGCAATCTGCCCAACGTCTCGGAGATCGCGCCGCTCCTGATCGTGATCCGGCTGTCCGAATTCCGCTACGCCGATGCCACCGCGATCGCGGTGGTGATGCTGGTGGCCTCGTTCCTGATCATCTTCCTGATCAACCGGCTGCAGCGCTGGGCGCAAGCCCGCATTCCCGTGCATTGAGGTCCGAGATGTCGATGCAGACGGGATTGGCGACCTCGACTACGCAGCTGCGGAGCTACGCGCCCGCGACCGATGTCAGCGTCGCGGCCCCTGCACCGCAGCTCGATATCGCGCGCGCTGGGCCGGTCGCCGCGGGACGCAACCCGCGCACCGAGCCGGGGCCGATCCGCTTCATCATCATCGCGCTGGCGATCGCCTTCCTCAGCATCTTCGTCGTGCTGCCGCTGGTGGTCGTGTTCGCCTCGGCCTTCTCGAAAGGCATCGTCGCCTATCTCGCGGCGCTGGCCGAGCCTGAGGCGCTCGCCGCGATCAAGCTGACGCTGCTGGTCGCTGCGATCTCGGTCACGCTCAACCTCGTGTTCGGCGTGGTCGCGGCCTGGGCCATCTCGAAATTCGAGTTCACCGGCAAGACCTTTCTGATCACGCTGATCGACCTGCCGTTCTCGATCTCGCCTGTCATCTCGGGCCTGGTCTTCGTGCTGCTGTTCGGCGCACAGGGCTATTTCGGGCCGTGGCTGCAGGCGCACAACGTCCACATCCTGTTCGCGGTACCCGGCATCGCACTGGCGACGATCTTCGTCACCTTTCCGTTCGTGGCGCGCGCGCTGATCCCGCTGATGCAGGAGCAGGGCTCCCAGGAGGAGGAAGCGGCGATCTCGCTCGGCGCCTCGGGCCTGCAAACCTTCTTCCGCGTCACGCTGCCCAACATCAAATGGGGCCTGCTCTACGGCGTCCTGCTCTGCAACGCGCGCGCGATGGGCGAGTTCGGCGCGGTGTCCGTCGTCTCCGGCCATATCCGCGGCGAGACCAACACGATGCCGCTGCTGGTCGAGATTCTCTACAACGAATACCAGTTCGTCGCGTCGTTCGCGATCGCCTCGCTGCTCGCGATGCTGGCGCTGATCACGCTGGTGGCGAAAACTATTCTTGAGCGGCGGCTCGACGAGGCTGAGGTGCCCGATGGCGATTGAAGTCAGGAATATCGTAAAGCGGTTCGGCAGCTTTGCCGCGCTCGACAATGTCGATCTCAAGGTTGCCGATGGCGAGCTGCTGGCGCTGCTCGGCCCGTCCGGCTCCGGCAAGACCACGCTGCTGCGGATCATCGCAGGGCTGGATTGGCCCGACTCCGGCGAGGTCGCGATCGATGGAGAGAACGCGCTCTCGCGCGGCGCCAGCGAGCGTCAGGTCGGCTTCGTGTTCCAGCACTACGCGCTGTTCCGCCACATGACGGTGTTCGAGAACGTCGCCTTCGGCCTGCGCGTGCAGCCGCGCGCGATCCGCAAGGATGAGGCGACGATCCGCGCACGCGTCAAGAACCTGCTCGATCTGGTGCAGCTCGACTGGCTCGCCAACCGCTATCCCAGCCAGCTGTCCGGCGGCCAGCGGCAGCGCATCGCGCTGGCGCGCGCGCTCGCGATCGAGCCGCGCATCCTGCTGCTCGACGAGCCGTTCGGCGCGCTCGATGCCAAAGTGCGCAAGGAGCTGCGGCAATGGCTGCGCTCGCTGCACAGCGAGATCCACGTCACCTCGATCTTCGTCACCCACGACCAGGAGGAGGCGCTCGAGGTCGCCAACCGCGTCGTGGTGATGGACAAGGGCAGGATCGAGCAGATCGGCTCGCCCGGCGAGGTCTATGACAATCCGGCGACCGCCTTCGTGCACGGCTTCATCGGCGAATCCATCGTGCTGCCGGTCGACGTGGCCGGCGATGCGGTGCGGCTCGACGGCCGTCCGCTGAACATTCCGGCGCTGGGCGCGGCGTCCGGCGCGGCCAAGCTGTTCGTCCGCCGCCACGACATGGCGGTCGGTCCGGCCGGAACCGGCGCACTGGAAGGCGCCATCCGCCACGTCCGCTCGTTCGGCCCGATCCAGCGCGCCGAGGTCGCCCTGGCCGGCAGTGAGGGCAAGACCGTGATCGAGATCGATGCGCCCCGCGACCGCGAGCTGCAGGCCGGCGAAATCGTCTCGCTGCAGCCCCGCCGCTACCGGATCTTCGCCGCGCAGTAGCTGCCGCGGGTCCAAACCTCTCCTTGAAAAGGGGAGGTCGCCTTGCTCGTCAGAGCAAGGCGGGTCTGTCTCCACGATAACCGCTATCGCCTGTGGCTGACCCCCCATCCCGACCTTCGCCCTTTCGGCGGGAAGGAGAACCCCATATCCGTCGTCGTTCCGGGTTCGCTTCGCGCCCCGGAATGACGGCGTTTTGTGTGGTCAAAAGTTAGCCCCTGTTCACCATTCAGCCACGGTTGGTATGCAACAACGGCCAGCCAACCTTGGGGGTTTTCTGAAGTGAAACGGACGACGGTCGCCCTGTTCGGGCTTCTGGTGCTTGCCGGCTGCGCCGCGGACACCAAAATCCCGGAAGAACCGGCGATGTATCTCAACATGGCGCAGCCCGGCGCCGTCCTGGACAGCCAGGCCGCCGCGATCCTGTTTTCCCAGTACCGCCAGAACAATGGTCTCGGCACCGTCGTGGTCGATCCTGACCTGACCAGGCTCGCCGAGCAGCAGTCGCAGGCGATGGCCGCCCGCAACAAGATGGACCACGACGTGAAGGCCCCGCTCGGCAAGCGGCTGGAGGCCGGCGGCTACCCGGCGACCGTGGCGGTCGAGAACATCTCGGCCGGCTATCACACGCTCGCGGAAGCCTTTTCCGGCTGGCGCGATTCTCCGCCGCACAAGGCCAACATGCTGAAAAGCGGTGTCACAAAAATGGGCATCGCGGCCGTTTATGCCCCCAACACCAAGTACAAGGTGTTCTGGACGCTCATTCTGGCGGCAACCTGATTTCGATAAATTCCGCGTGATCTAACCCTCCCATCTCGCAGATTGACGCGGCGGCCAACAGCGGCCACCGTTGTGGTCCAGGTCGTTTTTGAGCGAACGGTTACGAATGGATACTTCGGATTCCGCGCCGGCCTCGACGCCCGCGCAAGCGAGGCGGGTGCTGGTTCTTCAGGGCGGCGGCGCGCTTGGCTCGTACCAGGCCGGCGCCTTTCAGGCGCTCTGTCATGCAGGCTTCGAGCCGGAATGGATCGCCGGCATCTCGATCGGCGCCATCAATGCCGCGATCATCGCCGGCAACGAGCCGGACAAGCGGGTGCCTAGGCTGAAGGAATTCTGGGAGATGGTGTCGGCGCCGGTGCCGTGGAATCCGGTTTCCAAGCATGAGCGCGCCCGCTCGCTGTTCAACGAGACCTCTGCCGCCATCATCGCGACCTTCGGCGTGCCCGGCTTCTTCACGCCGCGGATCCCGCCGGCGCCGCTGTGGCCGCCCGGCAGCTCGCAGTCGCTGAGCTATTACGACACCGCGCCGCTGAAGAAGACGCTGGAGCGCCTGGTCGATTTCGATCGCATCAACGACCTGAAGACGCGGCTGTCGGTCGGCGCGGTCGGCGTCACCTCGGGCAATTTCTGCTATTTCGACAACTACGAATTCAAGAAGCGCGGCAAGACAATCGGCCCCGAGCACATCATGGCCTCCGGCGCCCTGCCGCCGGGCTTTCCCGCCGTCGTGATCGAGGGCGAGCATTACTGGGACGGCGGCATCGCCTCCAACACGCCGCTCGACTTCGTGCTCGACGAGGAGACCAGCCGCGATCTGCTGATCTTCCAGGTCGACCTGTTCAGCGCCCGCGGGCCGCTGCCGGAGACGCTGCTGGAGGCCGCCGAGCGCGAGAAGGACATCCGCTATTCGAGCCGGACGCGGATGAACACCGACAAGAACCGGCAGATCCACAACGCCCGCATGGCGGTGCGCGACCTGATCGGCAAGCTGCCCGATTACCTGAAGAACGATCCGTCGGTCGAATTGCTGCGCAAGGCATCCAAGGAGAACACCGTCACGGTGGTTCACCTGATCTACAAGAGCAAGAACTACGAGAGCTCTTCGAAGGATTACGACTTCTCGCATGTCGGGATGGTCGAGCACTGGGGCGCCGGCGTGCGCGACGTGCATTTGTCGATGCGTCACAAAGAATGGCTAGAACGGCCACAGTCCGGGGAAACCATGGTGACTTACGACCTCACGGGGGACGAACCCACGCCCCCTGAATCGAGCCCCCCGCAAGCAAAATAGGAGCGACCGATAATGGGTACGTTGACAGGCAAGACCGCCGTTGTGACCGGCTCGACCAGCGGCATCGGATTGGCGTATGCGCGCGCCTTCGCAGGCGCCGGCGCCAATATCGTTCTCAACGGCATGGGCGTTCCGGCCGACATCGAGAAGGAACGCTCCGGCATCGAGACCGACTTCAAGGTCAAGGCCGTGCATTCGCCGGCCGACATGACCAAGCCGGCCGAGATCGCCGACATGATCGCGCTCGGCGAGAAGACCTTCGGCTCGGTCGACATCCTGGTCAACAATGCCGGCATCCAGTTCGTGTCGCCGATCGAGGAATTCCCGCCCGAGAAGTGGGAAGCGATCATCGCGATCAACCTGTCGTCGGCGTTCTACGGCATCCGCGCCGCGGTGCCCGGCATGAAGAAGCGCGGCTGGGGCCGCATCATCAACACGGCGTCCGCGCACTCGCTGGTGGCCTCGCCGTTCAAGTCGGCCTACGTCTCGGCCAAGCACGGCATCGCCGGCCTGACCAAGACCGCGGCGCTCGAGCTCGCACAATTCAAGATCACCTGCAACTGCATCTCGCCGGGCTATGTCTGGACCCCGCTGGTCGAGCACCAGATTCCGGAGACCATGAAGGCACGTAACATGACCAAGGAGCAGGTCATCAAGGACGTGTTGCTCGCCGCGCAGCCGACCAAGGAGTTCGTGACCTCGGAGCAGGTCGCAGCGCTGGCGCTGTTCCTGTGCGGCGACGATGCCGCGCAGATCACCGGCGCCAACCTCTCGATCGACGGCGGCTGGACCGCGGAGTAATTATCCGCCGGCACTGACCTGGCATCAAAGAGCCGGCCCCGATTGGATCAGGGCCGGCTTTTTAGGGTAGAAAGCTGCCCGAACTAGCTAAAGCATGATCCGGAAAAGTGCGAAGCGGTGTTCCGAAAAGATCATGCTCAAACAAAGAGCTAAAGCGCGATGACGATTCAACCAAATATCATCGCGCTTTAGGGTCCAAATCGGCGGGGGAGAACGGCGTTCGGGACGCATGTCTGATGTGCAGGATATCGATTGTATCGCTGCGCACCCGATAGAAAATGCGGAACGGATAGCGCAGGACGGTAATTGCGCGGACCGTGGAGCGCTGCGAGATGCGCGGCGCGGCCTCGGGTGCGCGGCAGACCCGGTCAATGACATCGCGGAAGCGGCGCTCGGCAGCTGCGGCGATTGCCGGGCTGGCATGGGTCGAATAGTGGGTCGCGATTTCGTCCAGATCAGTCAGTGCTTGCCGCGAGAAGACGACCTTCATTTGCGGCGAAATTTGGCAAACGCGCCTGCGATCTCCTCGTCGGTCGCGCACTCGCCGGCGTCGATCGATGCCATCGCGGCGTCGATGACCCGCAGTTCATCTCGAGTTGCGACGTAGTCTTGGGACTGTAGCTCGCTTTCGATCTGATTTGCGATCGACACGAATTCATCCTGTGCCGCCTCGGGCCAGGATTGAACGCGATTGAGCAGGTTTTTCAGTTCCGCTGCGGTCATGCCGTGTATTATATGCCGCGGTCGATCAAAATGCTACGGCGTAGGCCGGGCCTTCCCGAACGCCAGCACGTGCAGGCCGAGGCGCGAGCGCACCACGACGAACAGCAGGATCGTCTCGAAGGTCAGCGACAGCGAGGTCGAGGCCGCCGCGCCCATGCCGCCGTAGCGCGGCACCAGCGCGATGCAGAGCCCAACATTCATCAGGAACGATACCGCATAGGCGGTGGCGCAGATACTCTGGTGGCCGAGCATGTTCAGCAGCCGCTCCACCGGGCCGATCGCCGAGCGCACCACGAGCCCGATCGCGGCGACGAACATGATGCTGTAGCCGTCGACGAACTTCGGGCCGAACAGCCACAGCAGCGGCTTGCCGAAGGCGAGCAGGGCGATGGTTGCGAGCAGCGAGGGCCAGAACGTCCAGCTGATGGCGTGCGCGACATAGGCCGACAGCCTATCCTTGTCGCCGAGCGCGTTGTATTCGGCGAAGCGGTGCGCCGTCGTCGCCGACATCGCGTAGTGCACGAACGACACCAGCGCCAGCGTCTTCACCACTGCGAAATAGATGCCGACCTCCTCGGAGGAGCGGAATTGCTGCAGCATCAGCACGTCGGTGTAGCCGAGCAGGAGATAGAAGCTCTCGACCAGCATGATCGGCAGCGAGATCTTAAACCAGCCTTTGAGGTCGTAGGTCTTCTCGCCCGGCCCGAGATGGGCTTTGAGGCGGCGGTTCAGCACGATCATCTGGCCGATCGCCGCGATGTAGACGGCGGCTGCGCTCGCGATCATCGCGGCGGTGGCGCCGAGATTGAGGCCGAGCGCCAGTGCGCCGGCGGTCAGCGCGATGATCAGCCCCTGCCGCACGATGAATTGCGGCATCAGGCCGAGCTGCATCCAGTCATGCGCGCGCGAGATGCCGTCCTGCGTGTTGGCGACCACGAACGGCGGCAAGGTCAGGCAGCCGATATAGAGCGGCACGATCGCATTGGGGTCGATCCAGGGCGAGGCGAGATGGATCACGCCGGCGAGCAGCAGCGCCACGGTGCTGGAGGCGGCAAGCACCACCCAGCGGCCGCCGGAAAGGAAGCCGCGCAGCGCGGCGAGGTCGCCGCGCGTGCGATATTCCGGGATGATCTTCTGCGAAGACGGCGCGATGCCGAAATCCATCGTGCTGCCGAGCAGCAGCACCCAGGTCCAGACATAGACATAGATGCCGTAGTCCGAGCCGCTCATCCAGCGCGCCAAAAGGATCTGCGCCAGATAGGCGATGGCGGCGCTGATCACGCGGATGATGAAGATCATGCCGGCGAGGCGCTTGGTGACCGACGCCTCCTTGGTGCCGCCGAGCAGGCGCGCGACGAGGTCCCGCAGGCGCGCGACCGGGCCCGATGGCGCAGAGGTTGCGGCAGAGGATTCCGATTGTGTCTCCATCACAGCCAAGGCGGAAAAATTCCCAAAGCGCCGCAAGGCGGCAATGGTCACCGATCTATCAACGAATCGTTAAGATTGGGTTGGGTGACGGATGCTCGCAACCCAGGCGTCGTCCCGGCGCAGGCCGGGACCCATAACCACAGGGAACAGTTGACGCGCACAGCTTAACCCGCAGCGTGCCTCGCACTGCGGCCGCGGAGTATGGGTTCCTGCTTCCGCCGGAACGACGGTGGGCGTCAGTTCAAATTGATATTGAATTCATAGCTCTTGTCGCCGCCGACCAGGGTCAGTTTCAGCGCGGCGCCGTCCGCCTTGGCGCCGGGCGGCAACCCGTCGAGCTCGAAGGCGAAGCGCTTCACGCCCGGCGGTGCATGCTCGACGAGCTTGGGCACCGGCAGCGCCCAGTCCGGCGTCGGTCCCTCGACGAAGAGGCTGAGGTCCTTGCTTTCCGGCGCGGTGACATCGACCAGCACGTTGTTGCCGTCGCGCTTGACGTCGCGGATCGTGACAGGGATGGGATCGCCGATATTGGCGGGCTTCGGCACCGCGTTGAGCGCTTCCGACAGCGCGGCGTCCTCGGTCGAGGCGACGCTCGCGAACGCAAGCTCGGCTTTCGCTTCCACCGGCACGCACAGCTTCTCGCACACCGCGTAACTGATGTCGGCGCGCAGCACCAACGGCTTGTCGGGATTCTTCGCGACGATGCGCAGCGGCAGCACCACCTGATGCTTGTAGCCGAGCGAGGTGCCGCCGGCGCCGTCGTCGAACTGGCGCGGCGCCGGCCACATCACCGTGACCGCATCGACATTGTCCGATTTGGAGAAATCGAACCGCGGCGGCACGCCGGAATCGCCCGGCGTGCGCCAGTAGGTTTTCCAGCCGTCCTGCAACTGGAAGGCGATGCCGCCGAGCAGCACCGCGCCGCTGCGCGATCCCGCGAGCAGCCGCACGGCCGAATGGGTGTCCTGCTGCCACGGCGAAGCGTCGTCGGCGCGCACCTCAGTTGCCATACATGCGACGGACAATGTGGCGGCAACGCCAAAAGCGGCCCGCAGGGGAACTGTGACGATCATGAGACGTCTTTACCTGCAACTTTCGTTGCAAACCATTGAATTGCTTGTGATGCATCGCCGCACGCGGCGTGATGCTTGATTGACAGAACCGCCACCCAATATCAGGATGCCAAATCAGCAGGAAAGGCCTTTGTGGATGCGCCCTGAAGGCAAAACAGGCAGGACTCGCAAGACCGCCGGCGGCAGAAGCCCGGCCGTCGGTCCGCATGCCGCAGACGGCGGCTATCTCGATGGCCAGATGCTGATCGCGATGCCTGTCATGAACGACCCGCGCTTCGAGCGTTCGGTGATCTACATGTGCGCGCATTCGTCGGAGGGGGCGATGGGCATCATCGTCAATCGCCCGGCCGGCAGCATCGATTTCCCCGGACTGCTGGTGCAGCTCGACATCATCGAGAAGTCGGACCAGATCCAGCTGCCCGAAAATGCCGAGATGATGAAGGTGATGAAGGGTGGCCCGGTCGATACCGGCCGCGGCTTCGTGCTGCATTCCAGCGACTTCTACATTCAGGACGCGACGCTGAACATCGACGACGGCATCTCGCTGACCGCGACCGTCGATATCCTGAAAGCGATCGCCAAGGGCGCCGGCCCCAAGCACGCGATTCTCGCGCTCGGCTACGCCGGCTGGGCGCCGGGCCAGCTCGAGAACGAGATCCAGCACAATGGCTGGCTGCACTGCGACGCCGATCCCGAGCTGATCTTCGGCACCGACGTCGACGAGAAATACGCCCGCGCCTTGCGCAAGATCGGCATCGAGGCCGGCATGCTGTCGAACGACGCCGGGCACGCGTAGGCCGCGCACCACACCCACGGTGTCGTCCCGGCGAAGGCCGGGACCCAAAACCCCGACTGCTTGTGATTTCGCGACGCTGTGGCCTCAGCGCGCCCCATTCCCACGTCCTGTGGTTATGGGTCCCGGCTTTCGCCGGGACGACGGCTGTTATCGCGGCGCGCTACTCCGCCGCTTCCTGCGCCACCGTCGGCTGGGTGCCGGCCACCGTGGCGCGGCGCATGTCGCGGGGCTGCGACTGGTCGTAACGGCGGACGCGGTGCACGGTCTGGCGGTTGTCCCACATCACGAGGTCATGCAGCGTCCATTTGTGCACATAGACGAACTCGCTCTGCGTCGCGTGCTCGGTGAGGTCGCGCAGCAGCACCCGCGCCTCCGGCATGCTCATGCCCCTGATCGCGCCGGCATGCGATGACAGATACAGCGATTTGCGGCCGTGCACCGGATGGGTGCGCACCAGGCGTTGCAGCACCGGCTTGAACATCTCTTTCTCTTCCTCGGTGTAGTCGAGGAAGCCGAGCGAGCCGCGCGAATACATCAGCGAGTGCTCGCAGATCATGTCCTCGATCTCCGCCTTGGTGTCGTCGTCGAGCGCGTCATAGGCGGCGCGCATATCGGCGAATTCGGTGTTGCCGCCCTTCGGGTTCACGACGCGCGCCGACAGCAGCGAGAATTTCGCCGGGATCGGCCGGAACGAGCTGTCGGAGTGCCACAGGCAGTTGCCGAGATTGAACAGATGGGTGCGGTGATCCTTCGGCAGCGGCTTGCCGTCCTTGCCGAGATTGCCGACATCGTTGAGCCCGGACGACAGGCGATAGTCCTCCTTCTTCGTCACCGTGCCGCCGCGCGAGTGCTCGCGCTCGCCGAAGTTCAGCGCGAACGCCATCTGCTGCTCGTCCGTGATATCCTGGCCGTGGAAGACGAGCACGGCGTATTTGTCCATGCCGGCCTCGATGTCGGTCGCTTCCTGCTTCGTCAGCGGCTTGCGCAGGTCGACGCCGGAGACCTCGCCGACAAAGTGCTTGTGAAGCTGCCGGATCAGGACCGTCATTGGCGTATCTCCCCGTATCGTGCGGGCGGTTGGCCCGCTTCGTCTGATTTGACGGG
Organism: Bradyrhizobium sp. WCU1; assembly: GCF_053474805.1. Classification (NCBI taxonomy): domain Bacteria; kingdom Pseudomonadati; phylum Pseudomonadota; class Alphaproteobacteria; order Hyphomicrobiales; family Nitrobacteraceae; genus Bradyrhizobium; species Bradyrhizobium sp. WCU1. The sequence goes on along the minus strand of NZ_CM130280.1, from coordinate 2,520,312 downwards.
AAGGCTACTCCCGACGCGCGCGCTGTCAACGCTTCACGGCCGAGCGGGCAGCGAATGCGGGTCAGGCATTCCGCGCCATCAACCCGCCGTCGACCGGAATCACCGCACCGGTCAGGAACGATGCCGCGGGCAGGCACAGGCTCAGCGTCATGTGCGCGACCTCTTCCGGATCGCCGTAGCGCGCCAGCGCAGTGCGGCGCTTGGCGTAGATCGTCTTGTGCTCCTCGGAGATGCGATCGGTGATGCCTGTGCGGATCGGGCCCGGACAGATGCAGTTCACGGTGATGCCTTCGCGCCCCAGTTCCACCGCGAGCGAGCGGGTCAGGCTGGTGACGCCGCCCTTGGCCGCCGAGTAGGGGCTGTGCAGGCCTGTTGCACCCAGCGCTTCGGTCGAGGCGATGTTGACGATGCGCGGCGAGCGCGACTTGCGCAGGTACGGCAGTGCCGCGCGGATGATGCGCGGATGCGCCGTCAGCATCACCGCGATGCCCTTGGCCCAGGCATCCTCGTAACCGGGATCGTCGATCGGCACCCGCACCGAGATGCCCGCATTGTTGACGATGATGTCGAGCCCCCCGAAATGCGCGGCGACATCGTTGACGACTTTGATGATGGCGTCGCGATCACTGACGTCGAGCGTCCAGGCCTTCGCCGAGCCGCCGCTCGCCGATATCTCCTTCGCCACCGCCTGCGTGCCGTCTTCGGTCAGGTCGGTGACCGCGACATTGGCGCCCTCGTCGGCGAACACGCGCGCAGTGGCGCGCCCCATGCCGCTTGCCGCTCCCGTGACGAGAACGGTGAGGCCCTTCACCGAACGGCTGAGCTGCTTGTATTCGGACACGACGGACCTCCCGTTGATTTTTTTGCGTTGTGAGACCGGCAACGCTGGCACCGATCCGCAGAGACGTCAAACCGGCGTTCCCTGATCGCCGCGCACGCAGCGCGTTAACGCAAGTTTCCCGGGTGGCTTTTCGCAAAGGATCATGCTCAATCAAGAAAACAGCAGAGAGGAAACGCGATGAACGAGCTTGATTTCGGCGGCAAGCAGGTACTGGTGGTCGGCGGCTCCTCAGGCATCGGCAACGGCATTGCGCAGGCCTTCCGCGCCAAGGGCGCGCGCGTTGCGGTGTACGGCACCCGCGCCCAAGCGAGCGACTATTCGGCTGAAGAAGGCTCGCATCTCGACGGCCTTGCCTATGCGCAACTCGATGTCTCTGATCCCAAGGCGATCGAAAGCCTCACACCGTCGTTCGATCGGCTCGACGTGCTGGTGCTGGCGCAGGGCGCCGTGATTTACCGCCGCGGGGAATTCGAGATGGAGGGTTTCCGCAAGGTGCTCGAAGTCAACCTGATGAGCCTGATGGCCTGCGCCACCAAATTCCATGCGATGCTGAGCGCGAGCCAAGGTTCGCTGATCATCGTGAGTTCGACCGCGGCGTATCATTCCACCATGGGCAATCCGGCCTACAACGCCTCGAAGACCGGCGCGGTCGGGCTGACGCGCACGCTTGGTGAAGCGTGGGCGGAGAACGGCATCCGCGTCAACGGCATCGCGCCGGGCCTCGTCGACACCAAGATGACCAAGGCGACGACCGCCAATCCCAAGCGGCTCGAAGGCGCGCTCGGGCGCATTCCGCTGAAGCGCCTCGGCACGCCCGCCGACATGGCCGGCGCCGCTTTGTTCCTGGCGTCGCCGCTCGCCTCCTACATCGTCGGCCAGACCATCGTCGTCGACGGCGGGCTGATCCTCTAGCTCCAGAAGAGCTAAAGGAACCTGCGCGCGGTTCCGCGGTTAGCTCCCTGACAATTTCAGGGAGCAGATGTGATGGACAAGGACCGGATTTTCGGAACGGCAAAGGAATTCGCGGGCAAGGCCGAAGGCGTAATCGGCGATGCGACCGGTGATGCGCAAACACAGGCCTCGGGCCGCGCACGCGAGGCTGCCGGCACCGTGCAGGATCTCTACGGCCAGGCCAAGGATGCCGCGCGCGACGCGGCTGATACCGCGGTCAACTATGCCAAGGATGCCTATGAGCATCGCGGCGAGACCGTTCGCAGCGGGCAGAAGGCGGTGGCGCAGACGGTGCAGGACAATCCGCTCGGCGCGCTCCTGATCGCCGGCGGCATCGGCTTTGCGCTCGCGCTGTTGATGACGCGTCAGCCACGCCGCCCGCCGCCGTCGCGCTGGCGCCATTACGGCTGATCCGCCGTCATTGCGAGGAGCCACCGGGTCGCGCGTACGCGCGCCCGATGACAGGGTCCGCGACGAAGCAATCCATCCATCTGCCCGTGCGGATAGATGGATTGCTTTACTTCGCTCGCAATGACGGATGCAGCGCCGCTTACTGCCAGGGATCCCCAGGCCCGGCGGCGCGCTGTCCGACACTGCGCGGCGGACGCGGTGGCGGGGGGAGCAGCGGGCGCTGCTGCGGCGCGCCGAAGCCGAAGAAGTCACGCAGCCAGGGCTGCGGCTGCTGCTGCGGCTGAGCCTGGGCCGGACGGAACACGCGCTTCTGCGGCTTCGGCGCGGTGATGATCGAACCGTCGGGCGCGATCGCCGTGGTCGACGGCGGCGGGTTGGCAGGTGCTCCGGCCGCCGGCGCAGCCGGCGTCGCCGCGGCGACCGGCACGTCGCCCTTGGCCTGCTCGCGGCCGATCTCGCGGCGTGGCCAGGCGAAATCGTCGGCGCGGCCGGCCGGCGGCGCCAGCGCCTCGCCCTTCACCAGCGTGCGCGCGGCGAGCGCATCGACGGCGGCGGGCCGCGAGCCGGGGCCGCCGAGCAATTGATCGGTGCCGACCGTGGAGGCGACCAGCGGCAGCACCGGGCCTGCGAGCGGTCGCGGCGGGGGCTTGCCGGGTTCGGTGCTGGTCTCGGGCGCCGCCGGTTCGCTCGGCAGCGCGATCGGGCCGGTGCGCACGGCGAGCAGGCGCGTCACCTCGCGCTCGACATAATGCGCGAGCTTGCGCGCGCCGGCCTTGGTGAAGAACACGCCGTCGTCGGAGCGCAGCTTGCGCGGCTGGCCTTCGAAGTCCGGGCCCTTCGGCATGAAGCGGCCGGCCTCGTCGACGAAGCCGTCCCAGACGTCGACATAGGTAATACCGGCCTTGCCGGCGCCGTCGCGATACAGCGCGTCGAGGAACAGCATGTCCGACGTGCCCTTCTGGCCGCGGATCGCGGGCAGGCCGACCCACAGCACCGGCACGCCCTTGCTCTTCAGCACGTTGATCAGCTCTTCGATCTTCTTGCCGTAGAGCTCGACCCAGCGGTCGTCGCGGAAATCATAGAGGCCGTTGGGCGAGCGCGCGGTCTTGTCCGGTGCGGCTTGTGAATCGTCGGCGTCGTCGGCCGGCAACTCGGGATCGGCAGGCTTGGCGTCAGCCTTGCCATCGTTCTTGCCATCATTCTTGCCGTCGCTCTTGCCGTCATTCTTGGCCGTCGCATCGGGCTTGTCGCCGGGCTTCGCGTCCGGTTTGGCGCGCGCGTCCTTTTTCTCGTCCTTCTTGTCGACCTTCTTCTCCACGACCGGTTCGCGGATCGCGGTGCGGTCGTTGAGGCCGAGCATTACGACGATGGCGTCGGGGTTCTCGGTGGCGAGAATGCCCTTCGCGGCCGCCGCCCAATCCGCCGGGTCGCCCTTGGGCTGATAGCGGATCAGGCCGGACACCGTCTTGTGCTTGCGGATCACGCCCATGTCGGGCTGGTCGGAATACGCATCTTCCAGGCCATAAGCGAGCCAGTCGGCCATCGCGTCGCCGATCACCAGCACGTTGCGCTCGGCCGCGGCTTCGCGCTTGGCCGGCGGCGGCGCGCGCGAAAAATCCTCGCGCGGCCGCTGCGGCTGTGATTGCGGTTGCTGCTGCTGGAACGGCGCGAAGAAATCGCCCCCGAACCAGCCGCCGCCACCGCCGTGCTGTGGAGGCGCGCGGCGCTGCGGTTGCGGCGGTCCGCCGCCGAAGCCGGGGAAGCCGAAGATCTGTGCCGAGGCCGGCTGCGCAATACCGATCAGGAGCGCGAGCGCCACCGCCAGCGCAGCCAGCGGGCCGGCCTCGGTGAATACGCGCAGGAAGGACTTCGGCTCTCGCATCGGGTTCGGTCGCAAATGATCTGGAAGCAGGCGAGTATATTAGCGGAATCGGGCCGCAAGCGGGCAGCTTTTCCACCATAAATCGGGTGCCTCCGGCCGCCGTCAAGGCGAGCGGCAAATATCGGATTTCACGGTTACTTTCGGGGGAGAGGCCCGGGTGCCACCACGAAGGAACTGCGCTCCCTCTCCCCCGCAAGCGGGAGAGGTGACTTAGCTTGTCGCTACCGCCCCCGCAGCCGCTCCAGCACCTCCGATGTGGCAAAGCCGTCGGCCGGCGCCCCGATCGAGACCTGGAAGCCGCGCAGCGCCTCGCGGGTCTGGCCGCCGAACTGGCCGTCGGGCGTGCCCTTGTAGAAGCCACGCTGGGCCAGCAGCTGCTGCAGTTCCAGCCGCTCGGCGCGCGACAGCACCCGCTCCTGGCGCGGCCAGGGCTGCACGAAGGGCTGACCGCCGCGCAGGCGATCGGCGAAATGGCCGATTGCGAGCGCATAGGCCTCGGCCGGGTTGTACTTCATGATCACCCGAAAATTCTGCAGCATCAGGAAGCCCGGCCCCTCGGCGCCGGCCGGCGCCAGCAGATAGGCCTTGTCTGACGGCCGCGGGAATTGCTGGCCGTTCGGCCGCTTGACGCCGAGCTGCTCCCATTGCGACAGCGGCATCGCCTTGGCGCGGTCGGCCAGCATGTAGTTGAGGCCCTGCGGCAGCACCACCTCGTAGCCCCAGCTCGCGCCGGTCTGCCAGCCGTCCTTCTTCAGATTGTTGGCGGTCGAAGCGATCAAGTCGCTCGGATTGTCGACGACGTCGCGGCGGCCGTCGCCATCGCCGTCGACGGCGAAGCGCTTGAACGCGGTCGGCATGAACTGGGTCGGGCCGAATGCGCCGGCCCAGGAGCCGCGCATCTGCTCGGGCCTGAGATCGCCGCGGTTGAGGATCTCCAGCGCCGACAGGAATTCATCCTTGAAATAGGCCTGACGGCGGCCGATGCAGGCGAGCGTCGCTGTCGACTGCACCACGTTGCGATCGCCCATCTGGGTCGAGTAGTTTGATTCGATGCCCCAGATCGCGGCGATGATGTAGCGGTCGACGCCATAGGCGCGCTCGGTCGCGTCGAACTGCTGCTTGTATTTGGCGAGGATTTCGCGGCCCTTGGCGAGCCGTGTGTCGCTCACCAGGATATCGAGATAGTCCCAGATCGCCTTGGTGAACTCCGGCTGCGAATCCATCAGGTCCATGATGCGCAGGTCGGGTTGCAGGCCGGCGGTGAAGCGCTCGAAATTCTGCTGCGTGATGTTGCGCCGCGCGGCATCCGGCCACATCGCCGCGACGCAGTTCGGGAAGTCGGATGCGGCCTGGCGGATCGCGGCGGCGGTCATCAAGGGATGACCGGAAGCGCCGTCCTCGCCGCTCCAGGGTGGGGCTGCACCGTCCTGACCGGTCGCGGCCTGCGGCGGCGTCGCGTTCGGTCCGGAGAAGATGCTGTCGATCAGGTTGGTCAGGCCGTTGCCCGCCGACTGGGCCTGCGTGCTGACGGGCAGCAGCAGGGCCAGCGCGACAAGGCTCGCGCTGAAAAGCGTGGTCCGCGGTGTTCCGGTCGAGCGCATTGTCGTGTGCCTGTCAAAATCGTGCTGCCTGAGAAGGCCCCGTCACGGTTTCCAATATCTTAACAATGGGCGGCATTTTGGGCGTGACGAAATCGCGCGCAGTTGTTTGACCGGGACAAATTGTCCGGCGTCATCAACTCGTCTTCGACTGGTCCCTCAGACCCGCCAGGATACCTTCGGCATTCTCAAAACAGTCGCCGCCCGGTGGCGTGGCTTCGATCCGGGCGATCACGGCCTCGAGCCCGGCCTGGGTTTCAGACAATCGACAACGCAAGGCTTCGACCTCGGCCACCTTGGTCTTCAACGCGGCCACCAGCCTGTCCTTGCTCCAGTCTCCCTTGCCGTGCGGCGGCAGCAGGTTCCGGATCTCGTCGAGCGAAAATCCGGCCTGCTGGGCCATCACGATGATCTCGAGGACCTGCCGGGTCCCGCGCGAATACTGGCGATAGCCGTTCAGGCCGCGATCGATCGAGCCGATCAGGCCCTGCCGCTCATAGAAGCGGATGCGCGACGGCGCGAGGCCGGATTCCCGAGCCAGTTCCCCGATCTTCACTGCCGATCTCCTTGGCGTCTTGACCTTAAAGTTAACTTTAAGGTTATGGTCCGTGGCGATCAACAAGGAAATTGGCTGATGTCGCCGTTCGAGCCCCTGACCCTGCCCAACGGAAGCAGCATTCCGAACCGCATCGCCAAAGCGGCGATGGAGGAGAACATGGCTGACGCCAGGCATTTCCCGTCGGCCGAATTGCTGCGCCTCTATCAGGCCTGGGCCGACGGCGGCGCCGGCCTCATCATCACGGGCAACGTCATGATCGATCGCCACGCCATGACCGGGCCCGGTGGCGTCGTGCTGGAGGACGGCACCGAGCTCGAGCCGTTTCGAAACTGGGCGCGCATCGGTCGCGCCAGGGGCGCGCAGATCTGGATGCAGCTCAATCATCCGGGCCGCCAGATGATGAAGAATCTGGGCCAGCAAACCCTGGCGCCGTCCGCCGTCGCGCTTGATCTCGGCAAGCATTCGAACCTGTTCGCAATGCCGAGGGCGATGACCGAGCAGGACATCGACGAGGTGATCGGCCGCTTCGTCAGCGCCGCAAGGCTGGCGGAGCGCGCCGGCTTCTCCGGCGTGCAGATCCATGCGGCGCACGGCTATCTGCTCAGCCAGTTCCTGTCGCCATTGACCAACCGGCGCACCGACGGCTGGGGCGGTCCGCTCGAGAACCGGGCGCGTCTGTTGATCGAGACCGTCAAGGCGGTGCGCGCTTCGGTGTCGCCCGGTTTTTCCGTTGCGGTCAAACTGAACTCCGCCGATTTCCAGCGCGGCGGCTTCGATGCCGCTGACGCCAAGTCCGTCGTCGAGATGTTGAACGCGTTGTCCGTTGATCTCGTGGAGTTGTCGGGCGGCAGCTATGAGGCGCCTGCGATGCAGGGCGATGCGCGCGACGGCCGCACGCTGGCGCGCGAGGCCTATTTCCTCGACTTCGCACGCGACGTCGCCGCGGTCGCCAGGATGCCGGTCATGGTCACCGGCGGCATTCGCCGCATCGGCGTCGTGCAGCAGGTGCTCGACAGCGGCGTCGCCATCGCCGGCATCGCCACCGCGCTGGCGATCCGGCCGGACCTGCCGAACGCCTGGCGTCGGGGGGAGGATCTGCGGCCAGAAGTCGCGCCGATCCGATGGAAGAACAAGCCGATGGCCTCGCTGGCCGCAATGGCCGTCGTGAAATTCCAGTTGCGGCGGTTGAGCCGGGGCCGCACGGCCAATCCGAACGTTTCGCCGTTGAAGGCGTTGTTGCTGGCCCAGCTCCGCACCGCGTCGCTGACCCGCAAATATCGGCGCTGGATCACCTCATCCGCCGCCGCGACCGCCGCATCCGGCGGCGCGCCGGCTCCATCGCGCGCGGTCGGGATGCCGCGATAAACGGAACACTCGGGCGGAAACCGCTGGGGTGGGCGGAACGTGTGCATCACACATCCGCCTTTGTTCTCGGCTGCAAAAACGGTTACCAAGGTGCGATTAGATTTCGTGCCGCCGTCCCACCCGTTTTTCAAGGCCTCCGATAATCCCATGAAGATCCGCAAAGCCGTATTTCCCGTCGCCGGTCTCGGTACCCGCGTGCTGCCCGCCACCAAGGCGATGCCGAAGGAGATGCTGACGATCGTCGACAAGCCGCTGATCCAGTACGTGGTCGACGAGGCGCGGGAAGCCGGCATCGAGCACTTCGTGTTCGTCACCGGCCGCAACAAGGGCGTCATCGAGGATCATTTCGACCGCATGTTCGAGCTCGACACCACGCTCGCGCAGCGCGGCAAGAAGACCGAGCAGGAGATCCTGGCGCAGAACCAGCCCGAAGCCGGCGCAATGAGCTTCACGCGGCAACAGTCGCCGCTCGGGCTTGGCCATGCGGTGTGGTGCGCGCGCGACATCGTCGGCAACGAGCCGTTCGCGGTGGTGCTGCCCGATGAGCTGGTGCTGAACACGCCGGGCTGCCTGAAGCAGATGATCGACGCCGCCAACAAGCTCGGCGAGAAGTCGAACGTGATCGCGGTCGAGGCGGTGCCCGACGAGCTCACCCATCAATACGGCATCTGCGGCGTCGGCAAGCGCACCGGCAACATCTTCGAGGTCGACGGCATGGTCGAAAAGCCGCCGCAGGGCACCGCGCCGTCGAACCTGTCGATCACCGGCCGCTACATCCTGCAGCCCGAGATCTTCGACATCCTGGCGACGCAGGAGCGCGGCGCCGGCGGCGAGATCCAGCTCACCGACGCGATGATCGGGCTTGCCAGGACGCAGAAGTTCTACGGTGTCGAGTTCGAGGGGGAGCGCCACGATTGCGGCTCCAAGCCCGGCTTCCTCCGCGCCAACATCGCCTTCGGCCTCAAGCGCCCCGAACTGCGCGACGGCCTGATCGCCGAGATGAAGAAATATCTGGAGAAGTGAGTTTCGTCATTCCCCGGTGCGCAATTGCGCATCTTGGGGCTCGCGAAGCGAGAGCCCGGAATCCATTGCACCACTGGTTCTGTGGCTCGATGGATTCCGGGCTCATCGCTTCGCGATGCCCCGGAATGACGAACAGGCGTGCGGCTGACTACGCCTCCGGCTAGTCACTCACGGCTCGCAACAAACTCGGTGTCGTCCATGCGAAAGCAGGGGTCCGCACTCGCAATCACCCGGCCTTCCTTCGTCCCGCGCGCTTCGCCGGTTCCTTCGCGCCATCTTGCTTCGGCGCGCGCAGTTCGCGCGCGGCGAGTGAGACCACGTCGGCGATCTGCTGGAGCTGCGGGGCGAGCGGAGAAGTCTTGCGCCAGACCATGCCGATGGTGCGCGAGGGCTGCGGGTGCTTGAAGCGCGAGACCGTGACCGGCGCGGAGCGCGTCTCCACCGTCACCGCCATCTCCGGAATCAGGGTGACGCCGATGCCGGCGCCGACCATCTGCACCAGCGTCGACAGCGAGCTTGCGTCCAGCACCTCGCGCGGCGGCGAGGACTGCATGTTGCAGAACGACAGCGCCTGGTCGCGGAAGCAATGGCCTTCCTCGAGTAGCAGCAGCCGCATCTCGCGCAGCATCTCGGCGCTCGGCACCGGCGTCTTGGCATCCTCGCCCGGCCGCACCAGCAGGAAATGCTCCGAGAACAGCGCGACCTCGGTCAGCGACGGTTCCGACACCGGCAGCGCCACGATCGCGGTGTCGAGCCGGCCCTCGGCGACCTCCTTGATCAGCTTCGGCGTTAGCGTCTCGCGGACATGGATGTCGAGCTCGGGATGCAGCCGCGCCAGCGTCTCGATCACCCTCGGCAGCAGATATGGCGCAATGGTCGGGATCATGCCGATGCGCAGCCGTCCGGCGAGCTTGTCGCGCGAGGCGCGTGCGAAGTCGCCGAGCTCGTCGACCGAACGCAGGATGTCGCGCACGCGGTGCAGCAGCTCCTCGCCGAAGCTCGTCAAGGCGACCTGGCGAGCGCTGCGTTCGATCAGCACGCCGCCGACCGCCTGTTCCATCTCGCGGATCTGCATCGACAGCGCCGGCTGCGACACCGCGCAGGCGTCCGCGGCGCGCCCGAAATGGCCGTGCCGCGCCAGCGCATCGAAATACCTCAGTTGCCGGAGTGTGACATTTATCATCAGATTATCTTATTGCCGCGATCATTAAAGTCAATTTCCCCTGATGGATTGAGGCGCGTAGAATCGTTCTTGGAAGAGCTCCAGCACATTCCAGAATCCATCACCTCGGAGAAAAAACATGGACGCAAAAACCGACGAAGGCGCGGGCAAATGCCCATTTTCGGCAGCCCCTCGCGGACACACGAATCGTGACTGGTGGCCGGAGTCGCTGGACGTTCAGGTGCTGCATCGCAACTCCAGCCTGTCCGACCCGATGGGCCAGGGCTTTGACTACGCCAAGGAGTTCAAGACCCTCGACCTCAACGCCGTGATCAAGGACCTGACCGCCTTGATGACGACGTCGCAGGAATGGTGGCCGGCCGATTTCGGTCACTACGGCGGCCTGATGATCCGCATGGCCTGGCACTCGGCGGGCACCTACCGCATCACCGACGGCCGCGGCGGCGCCGGTGCCGGTCAGCAGCGCTTCGCCCCGCTCAACAGCTGGCCTGACAACGCCAACCTCGACAAGGCGCGCCGGCTGCTCTGGCCGATCAAGCAGAAATACGGCCGCAAGATCTCATGGGCCGACCTGATGGTCCTCGCCGGCAACGTCGCGCTGGAATCGATGGGCTTCAAGACCTTCGGTTTCGCGGGCGGCCGCGCCGACGTGTGGGAGCCTGAAGAGCTGTACTGGGGTCCGGAAGGCACGTGGCTCGGCGACGAGCGCTACAGCGGCGAGCGTCAGCTCTCCGAACCGCTCGGCGCCGTGCAGATGGGCCTGATCTACGTCAATCCGGAAGGTCCGAACGGCAACCCCGACCCGGTCGCCGCCGCAAAGGACATCCGCGAGACGTTCTTCCGCATGGCCATGAACGACGAGGAGACCGTCGCGCTGATCGCCGGCGGCCACACCTTCGGCAAGACCCACGGCGCGGGTGATCCGTCGCTGATCGGGCCGGAGCCGGAAGGCGGCGCGCTCGAAGAGCAGGGCTTGGGCTGGAAGAGCAAGTTCGGCACCGGCGTCGGTGCCGACGCGATCACCGGCGGCCCCGAGGTCACCTGGACCCAGACGCCGACGAAGTGGAGCAACCACTTCTTCGACAACCTGTTCAAGTATGAATGGGAGCTGACCAAGAGCCCCGCAGGCGCGAAGCAGTGGAAGGCGAAGGGGGCTGCGGCCGACATTCCGGACGCGTTCGATCCGTCGAAGAAGCACGTCCCGACCATGCTGACCACCGACCTCTCGCTGCGCTTCGATCCGGCCTATGAGAAGATCTCGCGCCGGTTCTATGAGCACCCGGATCAGTTCGCGGACGCCTTCGCCCGCGCCTGGTTCAAGCTCACGCACCGCGACATGGGCCCGATCCAGCGTTACCTCGGCCCGCTGGTGCCGAAGGAGACGCTGATCTGGCAGGACCCGGTGCCGGCGCTCGATCATGCCGTGATCGACGACAAGGATATCGAGGCGCTCAAGGCGAAGATCCTCGCCTCGGGCCTCTCGGTCTCCGAACTGGTGTCGACCGCCTGGGCCTCGGCCTCCACGTTCCGTGGTTCGGACAAGCGCGGCGGCGCCAACGGTGCGCGCATCCGTCTCGCTCCGCAGAAGGACTGGGATGTCAACGAGCCGACGCAGCTTAAGACCGTGCTGTCCAAGCTCGAAGCCATCCAGAAGGAGTTCGGCAAGAAGGTCTCGCTGGCCGACCTGATCGTGCTCGGCGGCGCGGCGGCGATCGAGAAGGCGGCAAAGGACGGCGGCACCGATGTGAAGGTTCCGTTCACGCCTGGCCGTACCGATGCGACGCAGGATCAGACCGATGTCGAATCCTTCGCTCCGCTCGAGCCGCGGGCTGACGGCTTCCGCAACTACATCAGCGGCAAGCGTCAGTTCATGCTGCCCGAGGAGGCATTGGTCGATCGCGCCCAGCTGCTGCGGCTGACCGGACCGGAATTGACGGTCCTGGTCGGCGGCCTGCGTGTGCTCGGCGCCAATGCCAAGAAGTCGAAGCACGGCGTCTTCACCGGCAAGCCGGGGACGCTGACCAACGACTTCTTCCTCAACCTGCTCGACATGGGCACGGTGTGGAGCGATGTCGGCGAGGGCGTCTATGAGGGCCGTGACCGCAAGACCAAGGCGGTGAAGTGGACCGGCACCCGCGTCGACCTGATCTTCGGCTCGCACTCGCAGCTGCGCGCGTTCGCCGAGGTCTACGGCTCGTCGGATGCCAAGGAGCAGTTCGTGAAGGACTTCGTCGCGGCCTGGGCCAAGGTGATGAACGCCGATCGCTTCGATCTCGTGAAGTAAGCGGCGGACGGCAATCAGGGACAGGGCGGTGCTTCGGCGCCGCCCTGTTTCGTTTCGGGGACGCTGGTTTCAAGACGAAAGGCTTTTCGTGCTTGGCTCAGTCGTGCAGTTTCATGTCCCGGATCATCTCCTCGAACTCTGCACGCGTCGGCGTCGCCAGGGCAGCTTGCGGCGCGCTGCTTGCTGCGATGGGACCGTCACATTGTGAGACGTCGCGCCGAGGCTCGAGGATTGCGGTCAGGCTCGCCCAGCACACCAGCAGCGCGACCGTCCAGTCCAGTACATTGGTTGCCGTCATGGCAGCACCAGCATTGTCATGTGGCGATCGTGCAGCCGACGTGTCCCTTGCGCAATTCGGAAGCTACGAAACGTAACTTCGGCAAAACCGAGAGCCGGATCGGAAGTGCGCTCCCTCTCCCGCTTGCGGGAGAGGTGTAGCGAGCCTGCCGCTGAAACGATGCGAGCTAATTTCGTCGCCGTCGCCAGTGCTATCCGGTTCGAGCCCGTCGTCCTTCGATTGGGTACGCCGGATCGTTGAAGCCCGGCGTCGAGGGATGGCCCGACACCACGAGGCGGTCGATCAGGGCCTCGTCCTCGGCGGTGAAGCGGTAGTCGAGCGCGCGGATGTAATCGTCCCATTGCGCCTCGGTACGCGGGCCGGCGATCACGGCGCTGACGAACGAGGAGTTCAGCACCCAGGACACCGCGAACTGCCCGGCGGTGATGCCGCGACTCTCGGCGTGGCGCTTGATCTCCTGCGCAAGCCGCAAGGATTCCGGCCGCCACTCGGTCTGCATCATCCGCTTGTCGTTGCGCCCCGCACGGGTGTCCGCGGGCGGCGCGGCATCGGGCGCGTATTTGCCGGTCAGGACGCCGCGCGCCAGCGGGCTGTAGGGCACGATGCCGAGGCCGTAATAAGCGCAGGCCGGAAAGTGCTCGACCTCCGGCATCCGGTTCATCGCGTTGTAATAGGGCTGGCTCGCGACCGGGCGGTCGATGCCGAGCCGGTCGCAGATGTTGCAGATCTCGGCGACGCGCCAGGCGCGGTAGTTGGAGACGCCGAAATAGCGCACCTTGCCGGCGCGGATCAGGTCCCCCATCGCGCGCACCGTCTCGTCGAGCGGGGTCGCGTGGTCCTCCTTGTGCAGGTAATAGACGTCGATGTAATCGGTGCCGAGCCGCTTCAGGCTATCGTCGGCGGCCTGCAACACCCAGCGCCGCGACAGGCCGCCATGGTTCGGATCGTCGCCGATCGGGTTGGCAAGCTTGGTCGCGAGCACCCAGTTCGAGCGGCTGTTGGCAATCGCCCGGCCGACGACCTCCTCGGACTTGCCGCCATTATAGGCGTCGGCGCTGTCGATGAAGTTGATGCTGGCCTCGCGCGCCTTGGCCACGATCCGCGACGAGGTCGCTTCATCGGTCGGTCCGCCGAACATCATGGTGCCGAGGCAGATCGGCGAAACCTTCAGGCCGCTGCGGCCGAGCTGGCGATACTGCATCGATCGTTCCTCCCGGAATGAGGCGTCAACTCTCGTTCTTCAAGATCTTGAACACGCCGTTGGCCATCGCGATGCAGCGCTTGTCGACCGTCACCTCGGCCGTGATGAAGATCAGGCTGCGGGTCGAGCGCACCACGCGCGGCCGCGTCGTCAGGATCTCGCCGATCTTGCCGGCCTCGACGAAATGGGTGTCGAGCTGCACCGTCGCAAGCGTCGGTTTGCCCGAGACGAAGCGCGCCGCCATGCCGCAGGCGCGGTCGGCGAAGGTCATGATCACGCCGCCCTGCACCAGGCCGCGGCGATTGTGATGCTTGTCCTCGGTGATCAGCGCGAGCTCCAGCCCGCCGTCCTTCAACCGTTCCCACAGCGGGCCGATCAGCGTCAGGAAACCTGTGGTGTCGGCGACCTTCCAGCCGTCGGATTTGAGCTTGTCCGCGGCCTTGACCGTCATGAGATGGGGGTCCGTTGCTTGCAAATGAATGATCGTGTGATTGATCGAGGGAGGCATGCCGTTCCGCTCATTTCATCAAACGCTGTTGTGTTGTAGTCAAGCTCGATGGTCCGCACATTTGACGATTGCCACCCGGCGGAATATCGCAGAGCTCTGTGCCGCGTTCGCGCGTCAGGTCGCGGCCGATGCGGCGCCGACGCTGAAGCGCGCGGCAGTCGCGATCGCGCTGACCGAAGGTGACGACGGCAATGGCACCGCCTTCCTGCTGACCCGACGCAGCGCACGACTGCGCGCCCACAGCGCGCAATGGGCGCTGCCGGGCGGCCGCTGCGATGCCGGCGAGACGCAGGCGGAGGCCGCGCTGCGCGAGCTTCACGAGGAACTCGGGCTCAAGCTGTCCGAGCGCGATGTGCTCGGCTTGCTCGACGATTATCCAACGCGGTCCGGCTATCTGATCACGCCGGTCGTGGTCTGGGCCGGCGCGCATGCGGCGCTCGTGCCGAATCCGGACGAGGTCGCGTCCGTCCACCGCATCGGCCTCGATGCGATCGAGCTCGATGACGCGTTCACCTTCGTGACGATCCCCGAGAGCGCGCGGCGCGTGATCCGCTTCCGGCTCGGTGGCCAGCACATTCATGCGCCGACCGCCGCGCTGATCTATCAGTTCCGTGAGGTGCTGGCCGGGCGCAGCACCCGTGTCGCCGACCTGGAACAGCCGGTGTTCGCCTGGAAGTGACTGTCGTCCCCGCGACTCTCCCCGGAAATCACCGCATTGTGGCGAAAATTTCGGAGCCGATCGCGGCATCGGGCCGCCTGCGATCCGAACAATTCCGGGCTGACTTCGCAGCCGTGCTTGCTACAACGTGGCCATGCGCCCGCAATTGATTCGCCTGTGTCCTGGATTTGTCGCGTTCGCGCTGCTCGCCGGCGCGCCGTCTGTATTGGCCGGCGAGGCCGATGCGTTGCCGCCGTCCGTCGCCAATGCGATGGCGCAGGCCTCGCCGCAGGCGATCATGGACTATCGCCGCAAGCTGCAGGAATACGAGGAAGCGCGCACCGCTTTCGAGCAGGATGCAGGCGCCTATTGGGGCGCGATCGCCGACAAGCGGCGCGGCCGCAACGCCAAACGTCGCGACCGCGTGCAGATCACGCTCGACGATTACGTGCTGCAACAGCCGCCGGTCTATGAGGGACCGAAGCGGCCGGTCAATCCGGCGCCCGAAGAGGAAGGCGGCAAGCCGCCGCGTCCGCCGAAGACGATACCGGTGGTCTCCGACCTGATCCGGGCGGCGGCCGAGCAATTCCAGTTCACGCCGCAGCGGCCGTCGAGCGAGGTCGAGTTCAAGCGCGCCTATGCGCGTTACGCGCGCGCCGCAGGACTGACGCCGGAGCAGGCGGTGCGGGTCTATTCATTCGAGACCGGCGGCACCGGCAATTACGACGTGCAGGCCGGCATCGAGCATGGCGGCAAGCGCGCCATTTCCACCGCGATGGGCTACAATCAGCTGCTCACCACCAACACCGTCGAGCTGCTTGCCGAGCAGGGCCATGAATTCGTGCGGGATCTGACCGAGCGCGTTGCGCGGACGCAGGGGCCGGCGCGCAAGGCCATGGAGCACAAGCTCGCGGTGCTGAAGAAGATGGTCGCGTTCACCCGCACCGTGCCCGACGACTGGTCGGCGCATCAGCGCCTCGCCGACACCCCGCAGGGCTGGGCGTGTCACGCCATGGTGCTCGACATCGACATCGGCCCGATGCTGCAGACCCATAAGCTGCTGACCTCGGTGATCTTCGCCCGCAACAAGGGCTACGGCCGGCCGCTCACCGCGGCCGAGCTCGAGATGATGAACCTGACCGGCGACGGCACCGGCTTCGACATGGTGACCATGCCGCAGGCGATGCGCGAGCAGGTGCCGACCGCGAATTTCTTCCAGCGCTCGGGCTACGAGCGCAACCCGGTCGCGATCCGCCACAACACCGTGGCGAGGCTGCTCGCTGTCACCAACGAGCGCATGGACGTCAACAGCAACAAGCCCGGCGCCAGGGAATTGGCCGGCGCGTTCTGAACTTTGGCGAAAACCGTCAGGCATTCCGGTTCTGATTGAATCAGAACCGGAGCCCTGGGCTCTTCGCTCGACGCGTCTTCTTCACGCGAACCGGCGTCCACTTCGCTCGGAAACGCTCTAATTCGAGCCGAACATGAACTTGCCGTCGCCCTCGAGATAGGGCCCGGAGCGCATGTAGAGCTGGCCGTTATGGCCGATGAAGAACAGCGTCCCTTTCGGCACCTTCTTGGCGCCCTTCAGCAGCGTGTTGGCATTGCTGGTCCCCATCTTGTAGGCCCAGGTCTTGCCGTCCTTGTCATAGGCGTAGCCCATGTCGGTCTTCAGCTCCCAGGGCGCGGCTTCCTGCGCGAATGCGCATGTCGTCATCGCAGCAAGGGTCGCGGTCGCAATAAAGGTCTTGGTCAAAAAATGCGTCATGATCCACCTCCGGCCGAAAAACGGCGTCGTCCCCACGTTCTTGAACAAATCACGAACGGCGTTCGCGCGTCAATACGACAATCGGCGCGACCGCGCGCTGACATCAGCGACTTTGTGATTTCCCGAGTCAAGCTTGGCGACTATCTTCGCGTTACCGTTTACAAACGCTTCGATTGCAGGAAACACGACCTGGGGATGATCAGGATGAAGCACGTCATGAAGATTGGTATCGGTGTCGCTCTGTCGTTCATGGCGCTGGCGTCAGTCGCGCGGGCGGACGAGTTCAAGCTCTCCAACAACCAGCGGATCTCCTGCAGCCGCGGCCTGTCGGCCGGCAAGCTCAACACCTCGACCTGCAAGTCCTACGCCTATCTGTTCAACGCCAAGACCTCGGAATATTTCCGCTGCCAGGTCTCGCTGGCGCTGACGCGGGACAACAAGGAAGTCATCAACGTCCAGGCCGACGGCGGCTGCACCAAGAAGCCGCGCATCTTCGACACCGACGGCAATTATGCGTTCGACGCCACCGAGACCGAGCCGCCGAACACCAATTCGTTCTTCGGCACCGGCGGCTATGCGATCTGGGCCAGCGACACCAACACCCAGAAGGTCCGCGGCTGCATCACCATCTCGTCCGGCCTCGGCTCCGATATCTCGAAATGCCTCGACATGACGTTTCAGTGATGGCGGCGCTGATCGCGTGATGCGTTTGATCGCGCGCGGCGGGGCGCTGCGCGCGATCGATCGCGAAGCTCGGGCCTGACCGCAGGCGGTGCCTCAGGAGGCCGGCTCTTTCTCCGAGAAGTGCATGCGAGAACGGGCGAACTTCTTGACGCCCATCGGCTTGCCGAACAGGTAGCCCTGGACCTGATCGAAATCCATCTCGTGCGCGGCGAGAAAATCCGCGCGCGTCTCGACCCCCTGGGCGACGGCCTGCGCGCCGGCATCGTGGGCGAGCTCGACGATGCGCCGGCACACCGTCTGCTTCAGGCGCTGATCGGCGCAGCCGGTGACGTATTGATGATCGACCTTGAGCTGGACGAACGGAAAGTTCGGCAATCCCAGCAAGGACGGCCAGTTGGCGCCGACATTGTCGATCGAGATGCCGATATTGTGCAGGCGAACGCGCCTTGCGACCTCGACCGCAAGGTCGAGATTGTCGATCACCTCGGTGCTGTCGACCTCGATCAGCAGGCCGGCGAAAGCCGCATGGTCCGGAATCCGGTAGCAGAGCTCGCGCACCGCATGGTCGTCCGCGAGAAACGAGATCGGCAGATTGATCGAGAGATTGATCGGCCCGATCTGTTCGATGAGATAGCGCCAGTCCTCGATCGCGCGCTCGATCACGAACTCGGACAGTGCATGAAAATGCGGATCGCTTTCGTCGGGGATGAAGTAGGCCGGCGGCACGACGCCCCATGCGGGATGGCGCATCCGGATCAGTGCCTCGGCTCCGCTTGGAACCAGCGTCCGGAGATGAATCTTCTGCTGATACCACAGCTCGAGCCAGCCGGCCTTCAGCGCTTCGGGCACGTCCACCGCGGGGCTCGGCGCCGGTTCGAGCGGAAGCAATGACGCAAGACTGTCACGAAGGGTTCCAGCGCTGAACGGCGTGGACAGGGCCGGCAGCATGGCGATGCCGTACTCGTCGCCGATCTGGCGGACCGCCTTGACGATGATGGAGTCCGGTTGCCCGATGACGAGGACCTTGCCGCGATAGTCCTTTCTCACCAAAGTCTCGAGAATTTTACTGACTTCGATGCCGTCCACGGACACGCCGAGCACCAGAAGATCGGGCCGTTCCGCGTCCAGCACGGTGTCGAGTTCCAGGGCCTGGCCGCATTCGCTGGTGATGAAGCCGAGGTCTTCCAGCGCCTCTGCAAGGAAGGTTCGAAGGTGTTTTTTGCTGTCCGCAATGCACGCGCGCGGGGTCAGCTTGCGATGTCCGAACCATCCGGCTCGTGGTTGTGTGATGTGGCTGATGTGATTCATGCCCCGCCTTATCCGTAATTACCCCGGCTCGACTCGTACATCTAAGAACCCCGGCAATCATGGAAATTTCTGGTTCATACATTGATTGGCTCGCTAACCTTAAAGGATTCAATTCGAATCAAATGATGCTGGAATTGCCGCGTATCGCTGCGGTGACGGGTGCAACAAATGCGTCATCTGGCGTTCACGAGTGCGATCGCGCCCGACTTTGAACGTGCGCAGAAACGTTGCGCGCGTGTGCCATCGAGAGACGGTGTTAATGAATGTGTTGTCGCGTCGATGCGGGCGCGGATTTGCATCATTGTCGGACATCGGATCGCTTCGTGCGAACGTTCCGCAGGACAGCGCAAGCGAATCGCGGATCATCCGTTGTGTGATGCAGATGCCGTCATGCGTGACGTTGTCGTCGCCGTTCGCAACGTGCCCCAGACGTCGACCGTGCGTTCGTCCAGCATCGTAACCGGCACGGTCAGGAGATCGATCGCAAGGTAGGGGCCCGAGCTCGTCCGCATGTCGGCGAGGAAGAAGTCAACGCATCGAGCGCGCGCCCGACGGTCGACGTCCCGGACGGCTGCAAGTGATACCTCGCGGCGAGATTGCGCATCTTGCTCGCACGTGCGGAGCTCCGGTGCAGGTAAGGTGGTGCTGCCGTCAGGGATTTCGGCCGCGCATGCGTCATTTGGATGGGTTGACCCGGCAGGGGCTGTCCGGCCAATTTCCGGCCCGGCTTAGGGGAGAATAATGCTCATGAATTCAAGGTTGATGGCTGCCGCGATCGTGGCAGCCGGTGTTTTGTCGGCGCCGGTCGCGCAGGCCGAGCAGTTCATTAACGTGCTCACCGGCGGCACCTCGGGCGTCTACTATCCGCTCGGCGTCGCGATGGGGAAGATTTACGGCGAAAAGATCACCGGCGTGAAGACCCAGGTGCAGGCGACCAAGGC
The DNA here is from genome assembly GCF_053474805.1 of Bradyrhizobium sp. WCU1. Classification (NCBI taxonomy): domain Bacteria; kingdom Pseudomonadati; phylum Pseudomonadota; class Alphaproteobacteria; order Hyphomicrobiales; family Nitrobacteraceae; genus Bradyrhizobium; species Bradyrhizobium sp. WCU1. The sequence continues at coordinate 2,500,849 of NZ_CM130280.1, read as the reverse complement.
TTCGGTCGAGAACCTGGTGCTGCTGCAGCAGGGCCGCGGCGAGATCGCCTTCACGCTCGGCGATTCGCTGAAGGCCGCCTGGGAAGGCGACACTGAAGCCGGCTTCAAGACCAAGCTCGACAAGCTGCGCACCATCGGCGCGATCTATCCGAACTACATCCAGATCGTCGCCACCGCCGAAAGCGGCATCAAGACGCTGGCCGATCTCAAGGGCAAGAGCCTGTCGGTCGGTGCGCCGAAATCCGGCACCGAGCTCAATTCGCGCGCGATCCTCGCAGCCGCCGGCATGAGCTACAAGGACCTCGGCAAGGTCGAGTATCTGCCGTTCGCCGAATCGGTCGACCTGATGAAGAACCGCCAGCTTAACGCCACGCTGCAATCCGCCGGCCTCGGCGTCGCCTCGCTGAAGGATCTTTCGACCTCGAGCGAGATCAACGTCGTCGCCGTGCCGAAGGAGACCGTCGACAAGATCGGCTCGCCCTTCGTCTCGGTGATCATCCCGGCCAACACCTATACCGGCCAGGACAAGGACGTGCCGACCGCGGCGGTCGTGAACTACCTCGTCACCTCGAGCGCGGTGTCGGACGATCTGGCCTACCAGATGACCAAGCTGGTCTACGAATCGCTGCCGGAGCTCGCCAATGCCCATGCCGCGGGCAAGGAGATCAAGCTCGAGGCCGCCGCGACCGGCAGCCCGGTGCCGCTGCATCCCGGCGCGATCCGCTTCTACAAGGAAAAGGGCCTGATCAAGTAAGGCCGGTTGCTTCGAGCGTGCCATGGCCGGGCTGGACCCGGCCATGCATCTTTCCAAAGATGTTGATTTTTCGATGGATGCGCCGGGCGAGCCGCGCATGACGTGCAGCGGGGCGCTATAAACCTCGCGGGCACGGCGGGGGGACTGATTCAATGCAGCAGCAGGTTGCGAGCGAGCAGCCCATCAAGGTTGAATTCGACAATTTCGAGCATGGCTTCCCTGAAGGATTTGGTCCGGGCGCCTGGGGGCATCTGGCTTACGCCATCGGTCTCGCCTTCGCAGTGTTCCAGCTCTATGTCGCGGCCTTCAACTATCTGCCGAGCCAGGTGGTGCGCGGCGTCCATGTCGGCTTTCTGATCCTGTTGACCTTCGGACTGATCGGCAACTTCACCGCCAAGACCGATCTCGGCCGCGCGGTGAGCTGGATCGTCGGCGCGGCCGGTTTCCTCTGCGGGCTCTATCAGTGGATCTTCTACGCCGACCTGATCGCCCGCGACGGCGATCCGACCCACATGGACCTTGCGGTCGGCACGCTGCTCGCGATCCTGATCTTCGAGGGCACGCGGCGGCTGATGGGAGCGGCGCTGCCGCTGATGTGCGGCGCCTGTCTGCTTTACTGGTTCTTCGGCCAGTATCTGCCGTCGCCGTTCAATCATCGCGGCTATGATTTCGACCAGATCGTCACCCATCTCTCGTTCGGCACCGAAGGCTTCTACGGCGTGCCGATCTACGTCTCGGCGACCTACATCTTCCTGTTCATCCTGTTCGGCTCGTTCCTGGAACGCGCCGGCATGATCCAGCTGTTCACCGACGTCTCGCTCGGCCTGTTCGGGCGCACCCGCGGCGGCCCGGCCAAGGTCGCGGTGTTCGCCTCCGGCATGATGGGCACGATCTCGGGCTCCGGCGTCGCCAATGTCGTCACCGTCGGCCAGTTCACGATTCCCCTGATGATCAAGTTCGGCTATCGCCGCGCGTTCGCCGCAGGCGTCGAGGCCACCGCCTCGATGGGCGGCCAGATCATGCCGCCGGTGATGGGCGCGGTCGCCTTCATCATGGCGGAGACGCTCGGCGTGCCCTATTCGGAGATCGTCAAGGCGGCGGTGATTCCGGCGATCCTGTACTTCGCCTCGGCGTTCTGGATGGTGCATCTGGAAGCCGGCAAGCATGGTCTCGTCGGCATGAAGCGCTCCGAGATCCCGAGCGCCTGGAAGGCGCTGGTGGCGCGCTGGTACCTGGTGTTGCCGCTCGCGGCGCTGGTCTACATGCTGTTCGAAGGCTTCACGCCGCTCTATGCCGGCAGCATGGGGCTGGCGCTGACGGTCGCGCTGATCCTCGGCGCCAGCATCACGCTCGGCTTCTCCAACACCGTCGTGCGCTACATCTTCTGGATCGGCCTTGCGCTGGTGGTCGCCGCGGTGTCGCGCCACGGGCTCGAGATCGTCCCTGTCATCGGTGTCGTCGCCGGGCTGATCGTGATCGCGGCGATCACGCGCGGCGGCCGCGCCACGCTCAGGGCGTGCCGTGACTCGCTCGCCGACAGCGCCAAATCGGCGCTGACCGTCGGCATGGCCTGCGCCATCGTCGGCACCATCATCGGCATGATGACGCAGACCGGCGTCGGCACCATCTTCGGCAGCTGGATCATCGGGCTCGGCGCCAAGAGCCTGTTCCTGGCGCTGATCATGACCATGCTGCTGTCGATCCTGCTCGGCACCGGCATTCCGACGATCCCGACCTACATCATCACCGCGGCGCTGGCGGCACCGGCGCTCGCCAAGCTCGGCGTGCCCTTGATCGCGAGCCACATGTTCGCGTTCTACTACGGCATCATGGCCGACCTCTCGCCGCCGGTGGCGCTCGCCGCACTGGCGGCGGCGCCGATCGCCAAGGAGAATCCGGACAAGATCGGCTGGGAAGCGATGCGGATCGCGCTTGCCGGCTACGTCATTCCCTTCATCTTCGTCTATTCGCCGGCCTTGATGTTGCAGGGTGGCGATCCGATGGCGGCGCAACTCGGCTTCTACGGCGCGGTGGCGCTGGCGACCTTCAAGGCGCTGGTGGCGATCGCACTGTTCGGCATCGTCGCGATCGGCTTCCTGTTCACGCGGCTGAGCCTGATCGAGATTGCGGTTGCATTCGGTGCGGCGCTCTGCCTGCTCGGCGATTTTCCGTTCTCGGACACTGCGGGCTTCACGCTCGCCGCCGCGGTCGCGCTGTGGCAATGGCGGCAGCGCCCACGCAATGCGATGGCGGCGGCTTGAGCCTCTGCCTCACCTCGGCGGGGGTGGTGAAGACGCTGCAGGTCGCGGCCTTCACGCTCGCCTGGACGCATTCGATCGAGAAGACCGCCTGGCAGGAAGACTGGCTGGCCACGCCGGCCGGGCTGACGCTGCAACAAGCGCGTATCAAGGGCAGTGGCGCCGGCATGGAGCCGCCGCCGGAGGCGAAGCTCATCGGCGGCTGGTTGCAATGGTCGCCGCCGCCGGTGCCGAGGGCGGAGATCGTGCTCGGCAATTCCGGCGCGGCGGGCGAATGGCATCTTTGCCACGCGGGACGCTGCCAGACGCTATCGGAGATTTTCGGACATCCGATCGGTGCTAATGTCACCACGATGAGCGTTTGCGAGCCATAACAAACAACAAGGGAGAAAGACCGATGGATCGGCTCAAGGGCAAGGTTGCGATGGTGGTCGGGGCGGGCTCGATCGGGCCGGGCTGGGGCAACGGCAAGGCGACCGCCGTCACCTTTGCGCGCGAGGGCGCCAGCGTGTTCTGCGTCGATCGCAACGGCGCGGCGGCCGAGGAGACGGTCAAGATCATCACCGAGGAGGGCGGCAAGGCGGCTGCATTCACCGCCGATGTCTCGCGCGCCAGCGAAGTCGAGGCGATGGTCGCGGCCTGCCTGAAGGCCTATGGCCGCATCGACGTGCTCGACAACAATGTCGGTATCGCCGAGGTCGGCAGCGTGGTGGAGGTTGCGGAAGCGGAATGGGACCGCGTCTTCGCGGTCAACCTCAAGAGCGCCTATCTGTCGATGAAGCACGTCATTCCGGTCATGATCAAGCAGGGCGGCGGCTCGATCATCAACATCTCCTCGATCGCCTCGATCCGCCATGTCGGCATTTCCTATGTCAGCTACAATGCCAGCAAGGCGGCGATGAACCAGATGACGCGCTCGACCGCGGTCGAGTTCGCCTCCAGGCATGTCCGCGTCAATGCGATCCTGCCCGGGCTGATGAAGACGCCGATGGTCGCGCATTCGGCCGGGCTGGCGCAGAGCTACGCCAAAGGTGACGTCGAGGCGATGTGGCGCGCCCGTGACGCGCAGGTGCCGATGGGCCACATGGGCGACGCCTGGGACGTCGCCAATGCCGCGCTGTTCCTCGCCTCGGACGAATCGAAATATGTCACCGGCATCGAGCTCGTGGTCGACGGCGGCATCACCTCAAAGTCCGGGGCGTGAGCAACGAGTGCTCGCTTCACCTCTCCCAAGGGAGAGGTGAACCTCCGCTGCCGATCCAGTTCAACCCAAACTCTTCATGCGCTACGCCTCGACGCTGAGCTCGGCGCGGTCGAGCTCTTCCTCGACCAGATGGAAGGCGTCGTCGCCGATCGCCTCGCTGCGGCGCAGACCGAGCAGTGCCTGACGTGCGGCGGCGATGGCGCGGCGCCGCAGCGGATCCGCCGGCAGCTCGCGCGTACTCAACCCGCCATCGGTCTCGGCGCGCAGCAGCACGGCGCGGTATTCGAGCCGGAGGATCTCGGCCTCCTCGGACGGGTCGGAGTCGATCTCGTCGAGTGCGGCACGAAAGGCGACGCTGCGGGCGTGGGCGGCCTCGCGCCCGACCGGGTCATCGTCAGCGAAATTCAGCGCCAGGATCAGCGGCCGCAAGGTCAGGCCCTGGATCACCAGCGAGCCCAGCACCACGGCGAACGCGGTCAGCAGGATCAGGTCGCGAAACGGAAACCACTCGGGCAGTGCAAACGCCGCCGCCAATGTAACGATGCCGCGCATCCCGCACCACGACACGATGAAGCCGCGCTTCGGGGTCGGCACCGCCTCCACCACATGGGCGGGCAGCCAATGGCGCGCCTTCAGCGTGCGCAACAGCGCGCCGTAGGGCATCACCCAGAGGATGCGGGCGAGGATCACCACGGCGAGGATCGCGGCGGCGAAGCTGCAATATTTCCACCGCACCTCGGCGTCGAGGTCGGACCAGATCGGGCGCAATTGCAGCCCGATCAGCATGAAGGCGAGCACGTTGAGCACGAAGACGACGGTCTCCCACACCGTATAGGACGACACGCGCAGCCGCGCCGAGGTGCGGTCCGGCGCGGTGCGGGCGATGGTGATCGCATAGGCGATGATGGTGAGGATGCCGGACAGCCCGAGATGCTCGGCGGTGATCCACACCATGAAGGTGCCGCCGAACTGCGTGATGATCGCGCTCGGCGCCTCGGTGATGCGGCGCGTGATCATCATCCAGATCTGCGCGAACAAATAGCCGGCGGCAAGGCTGCCGACCAGCGCGACCGTGATGGACGGTATGAACTCACGGATCTTCATGTGCTCGGCGGCGACCAGGCCAACCGCGACCCGGTAGATCAGCAGCGCGCTGGCATCGTTGAGCAGGCTCTCGCCCTCCAGGATCTTCTGGATCCGGTAGGGCAGCTTGACCTGGCGCAGGATCGCGGTGGCGGCCGCGGCGTCCGGCGGCGCCACGATGGCGCCGAGCGCGATCGCAACCGGCCAGGGCATGTCCGGCCGCAGCCAGTGCGCGATCACGGCGACTGCCGTCGTCGTGACGCCGACCGCGACCACGACCAGCGTCGAGACCGGCAGCCAGTTGTTGCGGAGATCGCGCAGCGAGGTGTCGAAGGCGGCGTCGAGCAGCACCGGCGCGACGAACAGCGCCAGCGCCAGCTCCGGTTCCAGCGCCCAGGTCGGGGCCCACGGCAGCAACGTCAGCAGCACGCCGCCGATCGCCAGGAAGGTCGGGTAGGGCACCTTGATCCGCCGTGCCAGTGCTGACAGCGCCACCGCCGCGAGCAACAGGCCGATGATCCATTCGAACGTGAGCAAGGCGAACCCCCAAAGCGCGGCGCGCGACGTGCTGCTCCGAGTGCGACACCCGATTGCAGCCGATCGTCGCAATTGACGTATAATCCAGCGTGTGGTTTGGCGGCAAATGGCACCGCCCGAAATCGGAGCCGGTGGTACAGGCGCGGGATGTCTTGTCGGTGATGGGAATGCGACGCAACTCTGCAAATCTGGCTGTCGCGTTGATCTGCGCATGCCTGTCGGTCGCATCAGGCGTCGCGCGCGCGACCGGCAGCGAACCCGGCAAGGATGTGCAGGCCGATCCTGGCCCCTGCAATGCGGCGGTTGCGGCAGCCGATGACGACAGGATCGTCGAGGCCTGCGGCGCGCTGATCGACAATGAGAAGGCGACGAAGCCCGATCGCATCAAGGCCCTGATGGCACGCGCGGGCGCCTATGACCGCAAGCAGCTGATCGATCGCGCCATCGCCGATTACGACACCGTGCTCAAGCTCGATCCATCGCTTGCCGATGCCCACAATGCCCGCGGCGAGCTGTGGCGCCGCAAGGGCGACCGGCCGAAGGCGATCATGGATTTCGGCGCCGCCGTCAAGCTCAATCCCGATCACGCCGCCGCCAAGGCCAACTACAAATCGCTGTCGCTGGAGCTGGAGCGGATCGGCGCCATGATGGCGGTCGCCGGCAAGCCGAGCTTCGATTGCCGCAAGGCGCGCCGGCCGGTCGAGAAGGCGATCTGCGCCGATCCTGCGCTTGCCGATCTCGACCGCGAGATCGTCGCATCGACCTTTCGCACGGTGCGTGAGGCCGGGGATCCGCGCCAGGCGCGCGAACTGCAACGCGCGCAGGATGGTTTCATCGCCCGCCGCAATGCCGAATTCGGCAAGCCGGGTTATGACCTGCAAAAGGCGATGCGGGAGCGGTTGCGGCAGATCAACGGGGTCGACGGCAACTAGTGCTAACGTCCGTGAGTTTGCGGCTTGAATTATCGGTCAAGCCCATGACAATGACGGCCAAAGAGAGCCAACCATCCAGTCGTCATGCCCGGCCATGACGATGGAGTGAGGCGAGGGAGAGACGCGATGAACATCCAGCAGAGCCGGTATCATGAGGTGCATGCCCGCTCGCTTCGGGACCCCGAAGGGTTTTGGGCCGAGGCGGCGCGCGAGATCGACTGGATCGAGCCGGCGAAGAAGATCTTCGATCCCACCGTGGGCGCCTATGGACGCTGGTTCACCGGCGCCGTGGTCAACACCTGTTACAACGCGCTGGATCGGCATGTCGCCGGCGGCAGGGCTTCCCAGGTCGCGCTGATCCATGATTCCCCGCTCACCAACTCGATCACCAAATTCACCTATTCGGAGCTGCTGAAGGAGGTGCAGACGCTCGCCGCGATCATGCAGGATTTCGGCGTGGCCAAGGGCGATCGCGTCATCCTCTATATGCCGATGGTGCCGGAGGCCGTGGTCGCGATGCTCGCCTGCGCGCGGATCGGCGCGGTGCACAGCGTGGTGTTCGGCGGCTTCGCGGCCAAGGAGCTCGCGACCCGCATCGACGACGCCAAGCCGAAGCTGATCTTCTCGGCGAGCTGCGGCATCGAGCCCGGGCGCATTGTCCAGTACAAGCCGCTGCTCGACGAAGCGATCCGCCTCGCCGCCACCAAGCCGGATACCTGCATCATCCTGCAGCGGCCGCAGCAGGCGTGCGAGCTCACCGCGGGCCGCGATCATGATTGGGCGACGCTGCGCCTCGCCGCGTTCGATGCCGGCAAGACCGCGCCCTGCGTGCCGGTCGCCGCGACCGATCCGCTCTACATTCTCTACACGTCGGGCACGACCGGAATTCCGAAGGGCGTGGTGCGCGACAATGGCGGCCATCTCGTCGCGCTGAAATGGTCGATGGAAAATCTCTACGGCGTCAAGCCGGGCGAGATCTGGTGGTGCGGCTCCGACATCGGCTGGGTGGTCGGCCACTCCTACATCGTCTATGGCCCGCTGATCCACGGCGCGACCACGATCATGTATGAGGGCAAGCCGGTCGGCACGCCGGATGCCGGCGCATTCTGGCGTGTGATCAGTGAGCACAAGGCGGTTGCCTTCTTCACCGCGCCGACCGCGTTCCGCGCGATCAAGAAGGAAGATCCCGAGGGCAAGTTCATCCGCAACTACGATCTCTCCAGCTTCCGCACCCTGTTCCTCGCCGGCGAGCGCGCCGATCCGCCGACGGTGGAATGGGCCGAGCAGCAGCTCAAGGTGCCGGTGATCGATCACTGGTGGCAGACCGAGACCGGCTGGTGCATCGCGGGCAATCCGGTTGGCTTGGGCATGCTGCCGGTCAAGCACGGTTCGCCGACGGTGCCGATGCCGGGCTATCAGGTCGACATCGTCGACGAGGCGGCGAAACCTGTGCCGGCGGGCACCATGGGCTCGATCGTGATCAAGCTGCCGATGCCGCCGGCCTGCCTGCCGACGCTGTGGCAGCAGGACGATCGCTTCAGGGACGCCTACCTCTCGGAATTCCCCGGCTACTACAAGACCTCGGACGCCGGCTACAAGGATGAGGACGGCTATGTCTGGGTGATGGGCCGCACCGACGACATCATCAATGTCGCCGGCCACCGGCTCTCCACCGGCGGCATGGAAGAGATCCTGGCCTCGCATCCCGATGTCGCCGAATGCGCGGTGCTCGGTGTCAAGGATGCGATCAAGGGCGAAGTGCCCTGCGGCTTCCTGGTGCTGAAGGCCGGCGTCACCAAGGCGCCCGATCAGGTCGAGAAGGAAGTCGTGGCGCTGGTACGCGAGAAGCTCGGCCCGGTTGCCGCGTTCAAGCTCGCGATCACGGTGGGACGGCTGCCCAAGACCCGCTCCGGCAAGATCCTGCGCGGCACCATCAAGAAGATCGCCGACGGCGAGTCCTGGACCATGCCGGCGACGATCGAGGACCCGAAGGTGCTCGACGAGATCGGCGAGGCGCTGAAGGGCAAGGCGTAACCGCGATTGTCGTCGGTGCTTTGCTCTGTTCGGTGGAGAGACTGCCGGTGTGGCCACCCCTCTCCCTAACCCTCCCCCGCAATGGGGGAGGGAACCCTTCGGCTAGTGCCTCCCTGACGTAGAGCGAGTCGTGGGCGGCATGCGGTTGACGCTGTCTCGCGTCAGGTGAGCACGCGCGTCAGGCTCCCTCCCCCCTTGCGGGGGAGGGTGGGGAGAGGGGTGGCCCCGGGCGCGATGATCGATGCGCGCACCATCGCGCAATCGGGCCGCGTCTCGAAACGCATCCGGAAGCAAATCGGCCTTGATTTTGATGGATTGCCGGGTCATCCCGGCCTTTCAAACTCACAGGCCACCAGATACGGACCACCGGATGCGATCCATTTCCGCACGCGCGCCTCTCGCATTGCTGCTCGCACTGCCGCTGCTGGCAGGTTGCCTCGAACGCGGGCGATCGCCGATCGCGGAGAGCATGGGCGACGACGATCAGTATTGCCAGGCCGGCGGCAAGGTGGCGGTCGGCACGCCCGAATATGTCGCCTGCCGCAAGGACCGCGACGTCCAGCGCCAGAACGCCGAAGCCCGCACCGACCGGCGGCAGCGCGATCTCGGCGAATACATGATGAACAATCCGGACCGGCACTAGCGCGGTGATTGCGGCCCTGCCGGAACGCGACAGGATCGGAGAGCTCGACGGGCTGCGCGCGATCGCGCTTCTGATCGTCGTCATCTGGCACTATTTCGGCGCGCCGGACGGGCCAGCGAGCTGGCCGTGGAAATTGCTGCATGTCGGCCGCTTCGGCGTCGACCTGTTCTTTATCCTGTCCGGCTATCTGATCACCGATATCCTGCTGCGGCACCGCACGGCTGAGCGATATTACTCGGCGTTCTACGGCAGGCGTGCGTTCCGGATCTGGCCGCTTTACTACCTGATGTGCGCCTGCGCCCTGATCGGTTGGTATTTCGCGCTGAGCCCCGATCTGTTCGACACCCGAGGCGTGCCCGGCTGGCTGTATCTGTTCGGCTTGCAGAATTTCGGCATGGCCAAGGCACAGACCGATGGCGCCTATTTTCTGGCCGTCACCTGGTCGCTTGCAATCGAGGAGCAGTTCTATCTGCTGTTTCCATTGCTGGTCCGCAACATCCCGCCCGAGCGGCTGTTCGCGATCCTGCTGGTGCCGATCCTGATCTGCCCGATCGGGCGCCTGATCGACAGCGCGCTGCCGGACGCCTATGGCTGGTACGTGCTGCCGCAATTCAGGATCGATTCGCTTGCGACCGGCGCGCTGATCGCCTGGTGGCGCCTCTATCGCAAGCCGGATGCCTATATCTCCAGGCTTGTCGCAAACATCCTCAAATGGTCGAGCATCTCGCTTCCGCTGCTGTGGCTGTTCGGATGGAAGCGCTGGTCGGTGGCGTTCTCGCACACCCAGGTCGAGATCTTCTTCGGTGCGCTGCTGTTCGTCGTGCTGGAAAATCGCGGTTCACCAAGATTAGCACTGCTGCGCAGCTCGGCCGCGACCTTCTTCGCCAGAACCTCCTACGCGGCGTATCTCACCCACCACGTCGTCGTGTACCTGCTGTTCGCCGTGCTCCATGAGCCGAGAACAATCAAGAGCCTCGCCGGAATCTCGCTGACCTTCGGCGCGCTCGTGCTGACCTTCGGGCTGTGTGCCCTGAGCTATCGCTACTTCGAACGTCCGCTGCTCGATTTCGCCCACCGGCGCTTCTCGTTCGCCTGAGCGAAGGCGCGTGCGGGGATCATGGCTATTCGTGCCCCTAAAAGAAAAACGCGGCGGGGTGGCCCGCCGCGTTTGGTATCCGCTCGTCGCGCTGCGACGTCCGCGCCTACTCTTCGTCGTCGGCCTTCTTGCCGCCGATCGTCTTCAGCTTGGCGAACACGGCATCGACGTTGAGATCGTCGTGCCGCTCGATCGGCTGATCGTCGAGCTCGTCCTTGCGCGTGGTCTCGGAGGCCGGCAGCAGCGTGGCGCCGCCATAGACGGTCGTGGTCGGCTTCTCCTTGGCGGCGCGCTGCACCTCGAAATCGAGCTCGATCTGCGAGCACAGGCCGAGCGTCACCGGGTCCATCGGGGTCAGCGTCGAGGCGTTCCAGTGGGTGCGGTCGCGCACGCTCGCGATCGTGGTCTTGGTGGTGCCGACCAGCCGCATGATCTGGGCGTCCTTGAGCTCGGGATGGTTGCGCACCAGCCAGAGGATCGCGCTCGGCCGCTCATGGCGGCGCGACACCGGGGTGTAGCGCGGGCCCTTCTTCTTGGCGGCGGAGGGCAGCACCACCTTGCTCTCCTGGAGCCTGAGGCGATAGTTCTGGTCGCGTTCGCCGCGCTCGATCTCCTCGCGCGTCAGCTGGCCGTTGGAAATCGGGTCCATGCCCTTGATGCCCTGGGCGGCGTCACCGTCGGCGATGGCGCGGACCTCGAGGGGGTGCATCTTGGTAAAATCGGCCACCTGATCGAAGGTCAGGGCGGTATTGTCGACCAACCACACGGCAGTCGCCTTCGGCATCAGCGGTGCGTTGCTCATGGCAAATCTCCTTTGTGCTTCGCCCACCTCTGTCGAGGCGAAGCTGGTAGTCATCGGCGATGACGGGAATTATGCCGCCTATATAAGCCCTCCGGGGGGAATGGCGCAATGGGCCAGCAAAATCGCCTTGACAGCGCCCGAAAGCAGTCCCAAGTCCTTACCTTAACTGGCCGTTCCCCGCCCGCCGGCGAGGGGTGATTCGGTCCCGAAATTGCCCCGACACAGCCCCGAGACCAGCCCGATGTCAGCGAAAAAACCCGATCTTAAAATCGTGCTTTGTTCCCCCCGCGGCTTTTGCGCCGGGGTGGTCCGCGCCATCGACACGGTGGAACGCGCCCTCACCATCTATGGCGCCCCGGTCTATGTCCGGCACGAGATCGTGCATAACAAGTACGTGGTGGACAGCCTGAAGACCAAAGGCGCCATTTTCGTCGAGGAATTGTCCGAAATCCCCGACGAAACCAACGCCCCGGTGGTGTTTTCGGCTCATGGTGTGCCGAAATCGGTTCCGGCCGAGGCCAAATCCCGCAATTTCTTCTCGCTGGACGCGACCTGCCCGCTGGTGACCAAGGTGCACCGCGAGGCGGCGATCCATTTCAAGCGCGGCCGCGAGATCCTCTTGATCGGGCATTCCCACCATCCGGAGGTGGTCGGCACCCTGGGCCAGCTGCCGGAGGGCGCCGTGACCCTGATCGAGACCGCCGAGGATGCCAAAACCTTCGTCCCGAAGGATCCCGACAATCTCGCCTTTGTGACCCAGACCACGCTGTCGATCGATGACACCGCGGAGATCGTGGCGCTGCTCAAGCAGCGCTTCCCGAACGTCAACGGGCCTCACAAGGAAGACATCTGCTACGCCACCACCAACCGCCAGCTTGCGGTCAAGAAGGTGGCGCCGGTGGTCGATGCCCTGATCGTGGTCGGCGCGCCGAACTCGTCGAACTCGCAGCGCCTGCGCGAGGTCGCCGAGCGCGAGGGCTGCCCGGTTGCGATCCTGGCGCAGCGGGCCAGCGACATCGACTGGGCGCGCTTCGAAGGCATCAAGAGCCTCGGCATCACCGCTGGCGCTTCGGCGCCGGAGGTGATCGTCGAGGAGATCATGGGCGCGTTTGCCGAGCGCTACCAACTGCACGTGGAGACGGTCTCGGCCGCGGAAGAGAACGAGTTCTTCCCGCTGCCCCGCTCGCTGCGGCCCGACGCTGCCGCGGCGGAATAGACCATATGGCGGTCTACACCGACGTTGCCGCCGAAGATCTCGCGGAATTCCTCAAAAGCTACGACATCGGCGAATTGCTCTCCTACAAGGGCATCGCCGAGGGTGTCGAGAATTCGAACTTCCTGCTGCACACCAGCCAGGGCGCCTACATCCTCACGCTCTATGAGAAGCGCGTGGCGGAGGACGACCTGCCGTATTTCCTGTCGCTGATGGCGCATCTCGCCGAGCGCGGCGTGTCGTGCCCGCAGCCGGCGCGCAACCGTAAGGACGAGGTCACCAGCCGGCTCGCCGGCCGGCCGGCGGTGATCATCAACTTCCTCGAGGGCGTGTGGCCGCGGCGGCCGAACGTCGCGCATTGCTCAGGGGTCGGCGAGGCGCTGGCCAAAATGCATCTCGCGGGTGCCGACTTTCCGCTGGTGCGCAGGAATCCGCTGTCGGTGTCCGGCTGGCGGCCGCTGTTCGATCTCGCTGCCGCGCGCGCCGACAGCGTGCAGGTGGGCCTGCACGACTTCATCGCGCGCGAGCTCGATCATCTCGAAGCCTCCTGGCCGACCGATCTGCCGGTCGGCGTCATCCATGCCGATCTGTTTCCCGACAACGTGTTCTTCCTCGGCGACAGACTGTCGGGCCTGATCGACTTCCCGTTCGCCTGCAACGACATCCTGGCCTACGACGTCGCGATCTGCCTCAACGCCTGGTGCTTCGAGCCGGATCATTCCTTCAATGTCACCAAGGCGCGCGCGCTGCTCAACGCCTATGGCCGCGAGCGGCCATTGTCGGCGGCGGAGGAAGCAGCGCTGCCGCTGCTCGCGCGCGGTGCGTCGATGCGCTTCCTGCTGACGCGGCTGGTCGATTTCCTCAACGTGCCCGAGGGCGCGCTGGTGCAGCCGAAGGACCCGCTGGAATATGTCCGCAAGCTGCGCTTCCAGCAGAATGTCGCGAGCCTGAACGACTATGGCATCACGCCGGCCGGATGCGCGGCGTGAGCGACAAGCCGCATGTGACGGTATTCACCGATGGTGCCTGCTCCGGAAATCCCGGACCGGGCGGCTGGGGCGCGATCCTGCGGTTCGGCGACGTCGAAAAGGAATTGAAGGGCGGCGAGGCGCACACCACCAACAACCGCATGGAGCTGATGGCGGCGATCTCGGCGCTGGAAGCTCTGAAGAAGCCGTGCGTGGTCGACGTCACCACCGACAGCCAGTATGTCCGCCAGGGCATCACCGGTTGGATCCATGGCTGGAAGCGCAATGGCTGGCGCACCGCCGACAAGAAGCCGGTCAAGAATGTCGAGCTGTGGCAGCGCCTCGACGCCGCGCTGAAGCCGCATGAGGTGCGCTGGCACTGGATCAAGGGCCATGCCGGCCACGCCGAGAACGAACGCGCCGACGAGCTCGCGCGCGAGGGCGTGGCGATGGCGAAGCTGAAGGGGTAGGGGCGCGCTGGCGGTGCGAACCGTCTGCGTAGCGTGGGTAGAGCGCAGCTAAACCCACGATCTCCATCCGCGGCACGAAGTTGATGGGTTTCGCTGTGCTCTACCCATCCTGCAATTCCGCGATCACAGCTATCGCCAATCCCTAAACTGTCATCGCCCGCGAAAGCGGGCGATCCAGTACTCCAGAGATGGTGGTGCTTGAGCCGAGAGGCCGCGGCGTACTGGATCGCCCGGTCAAGCCGGGCGACGACAGCTCAGGTGCGGCGAAAGCTCAGCTCAGAGCTGCCCGAGCAGCGTGTCGCCGCCGGAGACTTCGACCTTGCCCGGAGCCGGCTCCTTGTTGAGCTTCTTCACCACGCCGTCCTCGACCAGCATCGAGTAGCGGTGGGAGCGGATGCCGAGGCCGTTGCCGGAGGCGTCGAGCTCCATGCCGATCGCCTTGGTGAAGTCGGCATTGCCGTCGGCCAGGAAGACCGCCTCGTCGCGCTGGTCGGTGTCGCGCTTCCAGGCATTCATCACGAAGGCGTCGTTGACCGAGACGATCGCGATGGTGTCGATTCCCTTGTTCTTCAGGGCATAGGCGTTGAGGAAGATGCTCGGCAGATGCATCTTGTGGCAGGTGCCGGTGTAGGCGCCGGGCACCGCGAACAGCGCGACCTTCTTGCCCTTGAAGATGTCGTCGGTGGTCTTGACCTGCGGACCCTCGGCGGTCATCACGCGAAACTTGGTTTCCGGCAGCTTGTCGCCAACATTGATCGTCATCGGTGTTCTCCCTCGGTGAAGCGGAATTGTCTTAAACCCGGCTGCGGAATGGCACAATACGGGCTCGCCGAAGAACGGCAATGCCCGGCCATCGTCACTGTTCCGTCATCAGCCGGAAAACCCGCCGGCATCGAGAAAGGCCTGCTCCTCGGCCGTGGTCTGCCGGCCCAGCACGCGATTGCGGTGCGGGAAGCGGCCGAACCGGCGGATGATGTCGGCGTGGTCCTCGGCGTACTTCAGGTTGTCGGGGTGGCAGTCATATTGGCTGAACAGCGCCACGCAGCGCTCTTGGTCGTCGAGGTCCTCCGAATGCTCGAACGGCAGATAGAGGAATTCGCGCAAGCGCGGGTCAGTCCGCGTATCGACGCCGCGCTCGATGGCGCGGCTTGCCACCTCGCGGGCCAGCGGATCGCTGGAAAAGGTCTCGGCGTCGCCGCGAAACAGGTTTCGCGGAAACTGGTCGAGCACGATGGTCAACGCCAGCGCGCCCTCGTCGCTCGCCTCCCAGGGCGACAACTCACCGGCAGCCGCCTTCTGCCAGGTGGCAAGGAAGCGGCTGCGGATCTCGGCATCGAAGGCGTCGTTGCGTGCGTACCAGCGGTCGCGGCCGGCCTCGCGCCAGAAGGCGAGCACGTCGGCAGGCGTCGCGATGCGGGCGTCAGTCACGTCGGTCCAGCGCCCGCTTGCCGTTGTCAGGCCGCAGCCTTCTTCTCGTCGCGCAGTTCGCGACGCAGGATCTTGCCGACATTGGTCTTCGGAAGATCGGTCCTGAACTCGATCTGCTTCGGCACCTTGTAGGCGGTGAGCTGGGTGGCCGAGAACTTGATGATGTCCTCGGCCGAGACGTTCGGGTCCTTCTTGACCACGAAGGCCTTCACCGCCTCGCCGGACTTCGCGTCGGGCACGCCGATCACGGCGCATTCCAGCACGCCCGGATGGCTCGCAATCACTTCCTCGATCTCGTTCGGATAGACGTTGAAGCCGGAGACCAGGATCATGTCCTTCTTGCGGTCGACGATCTTGGTGTAGCCCCGCGCGTCCATCACGCCGATGTCGCCGGTGCGGAAATAGCCGTCCGCGGTCATCACTCGCGCGGTCTCGTCCGGCCTGTTCCAGTAGCCCGCCATCACCTGCGGGCCCTTGGCGCAGATTTCGCCGGCCTGGCCGATCGGCAGTTCATTGCCGTCGTCGTCGCGGATCGACAGATGGGTCGAGGGCACGGGAAGCCCGATCGAGCCGGAGAATTCGTCGGCGTCGGCCGGGTTGCAGGTCAGCGTCGGCGAGGTCTCCGACAGGCCGTAACCTTCCGACAGTGCGCAGCCGGTCACCTTCAGCCACTTCTCCGCGACCGGCTTCTGCGTCGCCATGCCGCCGCCGAACGAGGTCTTCAGCTTGGAGAAGTCGAGCTTGTCGAAACCGGGCGTGTTCAACAGGCCGTTGTAGAGGGTGTTGACCGCCGGGAAACTGTTGACCTGGTACTTCGAGAGCTCCTTGATGAAGCCTACCATGTCGCGCGGGTTCGGGATCAGCAGGTTGACGCCGCCGGCGCGCACCGCGAGCAGGTAGCACGCGGTCAGCGCGAAGATGTGGTAGAGCGGCAGCGCGCAGACGATGAGCAGCTGCTCGACATGCGGCGGCTTCTTCAGCGCCGGCTGCAGCCAGGCGTCGTTCTGCAGCACATTGGCGAGCACGTTCTGGTGGATCAGCGTGGCGCCCTTGGACACGCCCGTAGTGCCGCCGGTGTATTGCAGGAAGGCGACGTCCTGGCGCGTCAGCACCGGCTTGTTGAGCTTCATGCCGCGGCCGGCCGACAGTGCCTCGTTGAACGAGACCGCACCCGGGATCGACCAGGCCGGCACCATCTTCTTCACCCGCCGCACCACCAGATTGACGATCACGCCCTTGAGGCCGAGCAGGTCGCCCATGCTGCCGACGATGACATGCTTGACCGCGGTGTTGGGCAGCACCTTCTGCACGGTGGTGGCAAAGTTCTCCAGCACGATGATCGCTTCGGCGCCGGAATCCTTCAGCTGATGCTCGAGCTCGCGCGGGGTATAGAGCGGGTTGACGTTGACCACGGCAAAGCCGGCGCGCAACACGGCTGCGGTCGCGACCGGGTATTGCAGCACGTTCGGCATCATCAGCGCGACCCGCGCGCCCTTCTGCAGGCCCTTGCTCTGCAGATAGGCGCCGAGCGCCGACGACATCTCGTCGAGCTCGCGATAGGTGATCGCCTTGTCCATGCAGATGAACGCCTTGCGGTCGGCGAACTTCTTGAAGCTCTCTTCCAGCAATTCGACCAGCGACGAATATTGCGTGACGTCGATATCGGCGGGCACGCCGGCCGGATAATGCTTGAGCCAGATGCGCTCCATAATGGTCTTTCCCTCTCTCAAATTTGGCTGATGTCCCGGATTGCTTCCGGGTTCTCCGACCCTGGGTCGTATTATTCTCGGTCGCGGTATTTCAGTCAGTATTGAGCGATGCCGCGGCGGATGGCAAGCCGCTGCGCGCTATCGACGCATTGGGAGATCGGAGGGGAAGGCTCTGCTAGCCGGCCGGCTTGGCGTCGGCTTTCGGCTTGTCGGCAGATTTGGGCTTCGCAGCCGGCTTTGCCGCCGCCGGCTTGCCGGCAGGCTTTGCGGCGGCCGGCTTGTCCGGCTTCGCAGCTGCGGCATCCGGCTTGGCATTGGCGTGACGCACGGGCTTGGCCGCCGGCTTGTTGTCCGACTTGGCAGCGCTCTTGGCGTCGCCCTTCGCGTCGTCGGCCGCATCGGACTTCTTACCCGCGACGCGGGTGTGCTTGCCCTTGCCGCGCTTGACCGGCTGCAGCTTCTCGGTGTCGGCATCGACCGCGGCGATCAGCGCGGCGCCGGTCTTGGTCGGCCCCGTGTAGACCACGACTGGCTCGGACGCCGCCGCCGGCTGCGCCAGCATGTCGGCCGGCTTGGTCGGCATCGCGGCCTGCAGGCCGGAGGCGAAGAAGCTCACGCCGGCGTCGCCATTGGTGCTGGTGCCGGCGCTGGCGACGGTGTCCTCGCCGTCCTCGTCGCTGGCCGGGCGCTTGTGCTTGGCGCCGCACATCTCCTCGCGCAGGTTCGGCGGCGTGGAGTCGATCGGCACCAGATTGTCGACGGTGCCGAGCGAGGGCCGCAGCCACGCCAGCCCGTTATTGGCAAAGCCGCGATCGAGCAGCTGCGCGGCGCGGATCGCGCGCATCCGGCCCGAGGAGGCGCCGAGCACCACGGCGATCAGCCGCTTGCCGTCGCGCGTCGCCGACGCCACGAGGTTGTAGCCGGAGGCGCAGATGAAGCCGGTCTTGAAGCCGTCGGCGCCGGGATAGCGGCCGATCAGCTTGTTGAAGTTCTGGGTGACGCGGCGGCCGAACCGGATCGAGGGGATGTGGACGAAATACTCGTATTCCGGCAGGTCGCGGATGATGGCACGGGCGAGGATCGCCATGTCGCGCGCCGAGGTGATCTGGCCGTCGGCGGGCAGGCCGTTCGGGTTGACGTAGCTCGTCTGCGTCATGCCGAGCTTTTGCGCGGTCTGGTTCATTTCGCCGGCAAAGCCGTCGATCGAGCCGCCGATGCCCTCGGCCAGCACCACGGCCATGTCGTTGGCCGACTTCACCAGCATCATCTTCAGCGCGTTGTCGACGGTGACCTGGGTGCCGGGCCGGAAGCCCATCTTGGAGGGCGACTGCGACGAGGCGGTCGGCGACACCGTGAGCAGCGTATCGAGCGAGACGCGGCCGTCCTTGACCGCCTTCAGCGTCACATAGGCGGTCATCAGCTTGCTGAGCGAAGCCGGATACCACGGCATCGTCGCATTGTCGGCTTGCAGCACCTTGCCGGTATCGGCCTCGACCACCAGCAGCGCCTCGGCCCGTGCCAGCTGCGGCGTTGCGACGGCGAGCATCGCGACGGCCAGAATCCATTTCAACGACGGGCGCAGCAGGCGAGGAAAATGCACGAGTCCGGTTCCGGTCCTTTGAGACCCGCCTTCGAAAAAGGAGGTCTTGCGATGTGACGTACGGGTTTCAAGCGTGTCCGGCGCCGCTGTTGCGGCGATGCAAACACTATACCGGCTTGCCAGCAGAGAACAGAGGCCGGCCGATTATATCGTGGACGAAATCGGCTGAATTTCGGCAGCCGCCTCAATTGGAAAGGAGAGAATTATGGTGTCTCGATGCCGGCGCGCGCCTGTTCCTGGACCATGAACTGAGCCCGCGCGAGATCGGCAAAACGCCCGCCTTTCGCCACCAGTTCATCGAAAGTTCCGCTTTCGATCACCCGTCCCTGGTCGAACAGCAGGATACGGGTGGCGTAGCGGATGGTGGAGAGGCGGTGCGCGATCACGAATGTGGTGCGGCCCTTCATCACTTCGTCGAGAGCGGCATTGACCTTGGCCTCGGTGACGGCGTCGAGCGCGCTGGTGGCCTCGTCGAGGATCAGGATCGGCGGATCCTTGAGCAGCGCACGCGCAATCGACAATCGCTGGCGCTCGCCGCCGGACAGCATGCGGCCGCGTTCGCCGGCATGGGTGTCGAACTTCTTCTCGCTGCGCTCGATGAAATCCAGCGCCTGCGCGCGCGCCGCGGCGGTGCGCAGTTCCTCGTCGGTCGCGTCGGGCTTGCCGACGCGGAGGTTCTCGGCGAGCGAACGGTTGAACAGTAGCGCCTCCTGAAACACCACGCCGATGTTCCGCCGCAAAGCGGTCAGTTTCAGCGCGCGGATGTCCATCCCGTCGATCTTGATGATGCCGGATTGCGGATCGAACGCACGGTGCAGCAGCGCGATCGCGGTAGATTTGCCGGCGCCGGTCGAGCCGACCAGCGCGATGGTCTGGCCGGGCAATGCGGTGAAGCTGAGGTCCTCGATCGCCGGCCGCTTGCCGTCATAGGAGAACGAGACGTCGTTGAATTCGACGAGCCCGGACAGCCGGCCGGGGTCGACCGCGCCCGGCCGGTCGCGCACCGCCGGCACCGCGTCGAGCACGTCGAAGAATTCCTGCAGCCGCGGCGCTTCCATGAACACATTGTTGATGAAGCTCACCACCTGCTCGAGCTTCTGGATCAGCATGGTGGCGAACGAGACGAACATCACGATCTCGCCGACCGTGGTGAGCCCCTCATTGTGCAGCGCGATGCCGACGGTGAAGATCGCCAGCACCGTGATCGTGGTCGAGGCGCGCGTGATCACGGTGACCAGCGCCCACCATGACAGCACCGGCATCTGCACTGCGAGCAGCTTGTCGGCGACGTAGCGCAGGCCCTGCACCTCGGAATCGATCCGCACGAAGCTCTGCACCAGCGCGACATTGCCGAGCGCGTCGGAGGCGCGCGCCGAGAGGTCGCTGTAATAGGCCTCGACCTCGCTCTGCATGCCGTAGGTCTTGCGCACCACCAGCGTGGTCAGCACGGTGAACACGACGCAGAGCGCGAACAGCAGGATCGCGAGCCGCCAGTTGATGTAGAGCGCGAGCGGCAGCAGTACGATCAGCGACATGATCGCGGCGAAATGCTCGCGGAAGAAGCCGAGCCAGAGCCGCCACAGCGCATCGGTGCCGTTCAGCATCACCTTCATCAGCCGCCCGGAATGGGTGCCGGAGTGGAAGGTCAGCGGCAGTTGCAGGATGTGCTCGAAATAATCCGTCAGCACCGCCTGGCGCTGGCGGTGCGCCAGCCGGTCGGCCTGCAGGGCGACGATGGCGCTGCAACCGATCGTGAACAGGCCGAAGGCCGCCCACGCGGCCAGCAGCGGCCATGCCGAGGAGGTCGCGAACAATCCGGTGACCGGCCGGCCCGACAGCACGTCGACGATCTTGCCGAACAGCACCGGCTCGGCGAATTGCGCGGCGGCAAGCAGCATGTTGGCGAAGGCGAGGATCCAGCCGAGCCGCGCCTCCTTGCCGAGCAGTTCGAGGACGCGGGTATAGAGGCGAAGCATGGACATGCCGGCGGGACTCTCGAACGGTGGACGCCCGGTCAGGCGGGATACAATCTAATCAGGGTTCGCGATGCAGGGCCAGCGGTGACAGCGCGTCGTGCTCGGGGTGACGGTAATTGTGGCGAGCGGCTCCCTACGCCGCCGTCCTGGCGAAAGCCAGGAGAACTCAGCGGACCCACAGCCATCGAATTTGATTGAGAGCGGGAAAGTGGCCCCAGCGTCGCGCACCAACAAACGGCCGGGGCAATGGGTCCTGGCTTTCGCCAGGACGACGCTGAACATTTGGCGCAGCTCGTCAGTTATGCATTCGCGTGCGCTCAATTCACCAGCCGGCCGTCGATCGGCGGCAGGAATTGGTCGTCGAAGATGTCGGCGGTCTGCGGCCGCTTCTGGAATTTGACGTCTTCCGTGAGCTGGTCGAGCGAGCGCTCGAAGCGCTCCGCCTCGATGCTGCCGATGCCGTTGCGCTTCACCTCGGCGGTCAGGATGTTGTCGCGGATGATGGCAGTGAGGCGCTCGAGCTCCAGGTCGCGCGAGCCGCCATCCATCCGGCTCGCCACTTCGGTCGCGGCGCGGGCCGGGTCCTTGATCGCAAGGTTGGTGCCGCCGATCACAGCGCGCACGAACCCCTTCACCGCATCGGGCTTCGCCGTGGCAAGGCGCGGGCTGACGATCACGGCAAAGCCATAGGCTTCGCAGCCATAGTCGGCGAAGCGCAGCACCGCGAGATCGTCGGCGGGCACGCCGCGATCGCGTAAGTTGATCGCTGAGAGATAGGAGAAACCGGTCACGGCATCGACCTGGCCTGCGGAGAGCATCGGCTCGCGCACCGCGGCGCTGATCGTGTTCTGCTTCACGCTCGAGAGCTTGATGCCGTTCTGTCTCGCGACCGCGGGCCACAGCCGGATCGAGAGGTCGCCCTCGGCGACGCCGAGGTTCTTGCCCTCCATATCCGCCAGCGCCTTGATGCCGCGGCTCTTGCGCGCGATGATCGCGTAGGGCGCCTGGTTGAACAGCACGAACACCGCCTTGACGGGGGCAGCGCCCGGCTTGTCGCGAAAGCCGATCAGCGCGTTGATGTCGACGAGAGCGAAATCGCTCGAGCCGTCGGCGACACGTGCGATCGCGTCTGCCGAGCTGGTGGCAACGTTGGTGCCGACGGCGAGGCCCTCCGCGCTGAACAGGCCGCCGACCGACGCCATCACGAATGGCGCCGCGGCAGCGTCAAGCGGACGGTCGAGCGTGAACTGAATGGTGCGCGGCTGCGGCTGGTCGCCGGCGTGCGACGGCGTCAGCGCCGGCCACACGCCGCCCGAGAGGCCGATCATGCCGGCCAGTATCCAGCGGAGAACGGTGGTCCGACTTACCTGCATCGTGACATCCGGGAGGCGAGACAAAGTGCCGCGCCGGCTGCGCGCCTTGTTCATGTCATCGAATGCGCCAAGGCAACGGTCATTTCAAGCTGCAATTTCAAGCGTTATTCGAAGGCATTCTGCCCAAGGCAAGGTGAACGGCCGATGACTGCCCCGATTTCACCTTGGGTTGTTCAGCTTGCATTCGGTTTCGGGAACCTAATTTGAGGAGAGTGGTTAGCTCACCAAGGCCCGACGGGCCGGCTTCCACAAAGGATGACTGCAATGTTTGCGCGAAAAGGTGTTTTTTCGTCTATTGGCCGCGCAGCCACATTGGCAACGGTTGCCGCGGTGGCGTTGACGGCCGTTGAGCCGACGATGGCGTTCGCAGGCTCCGCTCCGGCGGGCAAGGCGGCCGCCGTGACCACATCACACGGCACGAGCGGCGCGACGGATATCAGCGCCCGCCGTCGGTACTATCGTGGCGGCGGTGGTGGCGCGGCCGCTGCCGCTGCATTCGCCGGCATCGTCGGCACGGGCCTTGCGATCGCCGCAGCCCAGAGCCGTCGCGACTACTACGACTCCTACGGCTATTACGACGGCGGCCCCGGCTATTACGGTGGTCCGGCCTATTATGGCGGCCCGGCCTATTACGGCGGCGGACCGTATTACGGCTATCACGGCTATTACGGGCGCCGCTCGGCGCTGCCCTATACGCCGTATTGACAGGCGTCGTCGGTTCTCGGAACTGTCACAAATCATCCAATCCACCGGCTGCGAGGCCGGTGGATTTTTCGTTGTCGGCTCGCCCGTTAACACGCTGGCGACGCGTTTGGATTAGGCTCGAAGGATGAGTGATTCGATCGAACGGCTTTACCAGGCGGTGATCGCGGCGAGGGATCTTGATCCAGCGACGTCGCGCACGGCACGGCTGTTCCAGCGCGGGCCGGCCAAGATGGCCAAGAAGCTCGCCGAGGAAGCTGTCGAGGTCGTCATCGACGCCATCAGCGGCAAGCCGGATGCCGTCGTCCGCGAGAGCGCGGACCTGCTCTACAATCTCACCGTCCTTTGGGCCTCGGCCGGCGTGAAGCCGGACGATGTCTGGCGCGAGATGGAGCGGCGCGAGCGGCTGCTCGGGATCGCCGAGAAGCTGCCGAAGTCGCCGGTCAAGGTCCCCAAGGGCCTGTCCAAGGCCGCGCCTGTCCCGGTGGCGCGGCGTCGAATTGTCGCGCTGGAGAACCGGCTGCGCAAACGGCAGCCGTAAATCAATCCAATTCGGCCCATTCCCGGCATGGACAAATCCGCTCCATGATGGTTCATCGCGCCCATGTTGAAACGGATTTATGACTGGTGCGTCGCTGCGGCCGACAAGCCCTACGCACTCTGGATTCTCGCGGCCGTGGCCTTCGCCGAGAGTTCGTTCTTCCCGATCCCTCCCGACATCATGCTGCTGCCGATGTCGCTGGCACGGCCGAAGCGGGCATGGTGGTTCGCCGCCGTCTGCACCGTCGCTTCCGTCGCCGGCGGCGTGCTCGGCTACGCGATCGGCGCACTGCTCTACGACTCGGTCGGGCAATGGCTGATCCATCTCTACGGCCTCTCCGACAAGGTCGACGCGTTCCGCGCCTCCTATGCCGAGTGGGGCGCCGTGATCATCCTGGTGAAGGGACTGACGCCGATCCCCTACAAGCTCGTGACCATCACCTCGGGCTTTGCCGGTTACAACATCTGGCTGTTCATCCTGTGCTCGATCGTCGCACGCGGCGGCCGTTTCTTCTTCGTCGCGGTGCTGCTCAACCGCTATGGCGATGTCATCCGCGCCGAGCTCGAGAAGCGGCTCGGCCTGTGGGTCGCGCTCGGCGCCATCGTGCTGGTGCTCGGCTTTGTCATCGCATTCAAGCTGATCTGAAGCGTTTTCGAGCGAAGTGAGAAAACGCGTCAAAGTGACTAGCCTGCTGCGTCTTTGCCTGAAGGCTGCTTCAGGCTACGCTTGCAGCGATGGCTGACGGAATCAAGCTCACTCCTGCTGCAAAGGCACGCGTTGCGCTGGCGGGTCTTGCGCTGTCGATGACGCTGGCGGCTGTCGACCACGGCTGGGCCCAGGCCGCGCCGCCTGCGCTCGCCGTCCAGTCGCCTGCGCAGCAGCCGGTTGAAGCTCCGCAGCAGCAGATCGAGTTGCCGCCGGCGCCGGTCGAGCACGAGAATCCCGGACTGATCAACGAAATCGGAAAGCTGTTCGAGAAGTCGAACTGGACGCTGCCGCCGCTGAAGAGCCCCAGCGAGACCATCGACGATCTGACGAACCTGGCGCGCCCTTCGACGATGGTCACCGGGCGTGCCGCCTGCGTGGTGGCCGCAAACGGTGCGCCCGATTGCAAGATCGGCGCCGACCGGCTGTGCCAGAGCAAGGGGTTCAAGGAAGGCAAGGGCATCGATATCGCCACCTCGGAGAAGTGCTCGCCGCTGGTCTATCTGCCGGGCCACAAGCGCGGACCGAACGACTGCAAGACGGAAAATTTCGTGACGCGGGCGGTCTGCCAATAGCAGCGGCGAAGCTTGCGTTTAGAGCGTCATGAGATTGGTTGAATTGGATCGACGGCGGAGGTTCACCTCTCCCCGATGGGGAGAGGTGAAGACGTGCGTGCCGAACCGATCCAAATTCATCATGCTCTGGGATGCCAGATGCGCCCGGAAAATGGGCTGTTTGGATGAGGTTTTGTCATCCTTGTTGCGGCGCCATAACGCAATACTTGACAGTGGAAAGATTGCCTTGTTGGTATGACGGTCAGCATTCGAGACCAAACCAAACGATCAACTTGAGGATCCGCCGCCAATGTCCATGCCTGCTCTGTTCAAGGGCCGCCTGTCTCTTCCCGTGATCGGGGCACCGCTGTTCATCATCTCCGTGCCCGACCTCGTCATCGCCCAGTGCAAGGCCGGCGTGGTCGGCTCGTTCCCGGCGCTGAATGCGCGGCCGCCGGAACTGCTCGACGAATGGCTGTACCGGATCAAGGAAGAGCTCGCGGCTTATGACAAGGCGCATCCGGAGCGGCCGTCGGCGCCGTTCGCGGTCAACCAGATCGTGCACAAGTCGAACAACCGGCTCGATCACGACATGGCGCTTTGCGAGAAGCACAAGGTGCCGATGATCATCTCCTCGCTCGGCGCGCGTGAGGAGCTCAACCAGGCCGTCCACGGCTGGGGCGGCATCGTGTTCCACGACGTGATCAATCAGAAGTTCGCGCACAAGGCGATCGAGAAGGGCGCCGACGGCCTGATTCTGGTCGCCGCCGGCGCCGGCGGCCATGCCGGCACGCTGTCGCCGTTCCCGTTCGTATCGGAGACGCGGCAGTGGTTCGACGGGCCGATCGCGCTGTCGGGCACCATCGCCAACGGCCGCGCCATTCGCGCCGCGCGCATCATCGGCGCCGACTTCGCCTATATCGGCTCCGCCTTCATCGCGACCAAGGAGGCCAATGCGGTCGAAGGCTACAAGAGCATGATCACCAATTCGTCCGCCGAGGACATCGTCTACTCCAACCTGTTCACCGGCGTGCATGGCAACTATCTGAAGCCGTCGATCGTCGCGGCCGGCATGGATCCGGAAAACCTGCCGACGTCAGATCCCTCGAAGATGAGCTTCGGCACCGATGCGTCCGGCGAGCGCGCCAAGCCGAAGGCCTGGAAGGAGATCTGGGGCTCCGGTCAGGGCGTCGGCAGCATCTCCAAGGTGGTGCCGGCGGCCGAACTGATCGGCCGGTTCAAGAAGGAATACGACGAAGCGGTCGATCCGGCGCTCTGATGGAGCCGATCTTCCGCGTTGACGGCGACCGCGTCGTCACCAGTCCAGACGCCGCGGGTCCCTGGGACCCGCGGATGCAGCACGGCTCCGCGCCGGCGGCGCTGGTGGTGTGGGCCGCCGAAGCCATTCCGACGCCAGTGCCGATGCGGATCGCGCGGGTCACGATCGACCTGATGCGTCCGGTGCCGGTGGCGCCGCTGACGGTCTCGAGCGAGATCCTGCGCGACGGCCGCAAGATCCAGCTCTGCGGCGTCAGGTTGCTCGCCGACGGCGTTCTGGTGGTCTCGGCCACCGTGCTGAAGATCAAGCGGCAAGCGGCCGAACTGCCGTCGGACATCGCAGCAGTTCAGGTCGAGCTGCCGGGCCCCGACGAAAGCATGGTCGAGCCGGGCAATCTTGCGAACAGTCCGTTCGTCAAATGCATCTCGATGCGGGCCGCGCGCGGCCGCTTCGGCGTGATGGGCCCGGGCGCGATCTGGTTCCGGGTCAATCAGCCGCTGATCGCTGGTGCCGCCGTCTCGCAGGCGATGCGCGCGGTGGTTGCCTCCGACTTCTCCAACGGCACCTCGCCGGCGCTCGATTTCAACCGATGGACCTTCATCAACGCCGATCTCACCGTGAGCCTGGCGCGCGAGCCGGTCGGCGACTGGATCCTGCTCGACGGCGAATCCTGGATCGGGCCTGACGGCGCCGGGCTTGCGATGTCGCGGCTCGCCGACGTGCAGGGCTATTTCGGCCGGGCCGTCCAGAGCCTGGTGATCGAGCCGCGCTAGCCAGGACTGCGCTTCTCCGACCTCACCTTGAAGAGGCAAATGGCCGTACGTGCGGGATTTCTGAATATTAGAAATCTATCCCTGATTTGCCCGACGTGTCAAGTTGACTTGCCGAACGCCGGCTGCCGCCCGCTCCTTTGCATGGGGTTGTTTTCGATAATTTGCGGCGCGGCTGCCCTTGCGGCAAAAATAACTCCGCGCCGCGGGAACGGTTGGCGGCACGAACGAGTTTCGCCCCCGTTAGGGGGCCCCATGACGCGTATCGATCCCACCGCCGGCACCGTGGTCATCGCCACCCGGCGGCTTTGTGCTGTGCCGGCCGCTGCCGCCGCCCGGCCGTCGCAGGGACAGGCGCGATGATGCCCGGCCCGTCCTCGGAACGCGCGGTCATCCTTGCCGCGAGCGAGCGGGACGCCGTCTGGACTGCCCATCTGATCAAGGAGGCCGGCTACTACGCCAATATCTGCGGCGACCTCGCCGAGCTCGAGCGCCAGGTCGCAAGCGGCGCCGGCCTTGCCATCATCGCCGATGAGGCGGTCAGGACCGCGGACCTCGCCGGCCTGGCGCGCTGGCTGAACGCGCAGCCGTCATGGTCGGACTTCCCGATCGTGCTGATGAGCGAGGGCGGTGGGCCCGAGCGCAGCCCCGAAGCGGCGCGGCTCGGCCGCGCGCTCGGCAATGTGACCTTCATCGAGCGCCCGTTCCATCCGACCACGCTGGTCAGCCTGGTCGCGGCGGCGGTGCGCGGCCGTCGCCGCCAATACCAGACCCGCGCGATACTCGAAGACCTCACCGAGAGCGAAAGCCTGCTGCAGACGGCGCTCGATGCCGGCCATCTCGGCGCGCTCGAACTGCACATACCGGGCTTCGAGCTGGAGGCCTCGGCGACCTGCAAGCGCTTCTTCGGGCGCGCCGCGGACCTGCCGTTCACCTATCAGGACCTGCTCGAGGCGGTTCATCCCGACGACCGCGCCCGGCGGCAGGAGGTCGTCGAGCACACGCTCAAGACCGGCGCCGACTACAAGATCGAGTATCGCAACATCTGGCCCGACGGCAGTCAGCACTGGGTCGACGTCCGCGCCCGCGCGGTGCGCCGGCCGGACGGCAGCATCCGGTCGCTGGTCGGGGTCTGCTCCGACATCACCGCGCGCAAGACCGCGGAGATCGAGCGCGAGGCGCTGCTGGCGCAGCTTGCCGCCGAGCGATCCGCGCTTGCCGAGCTCACCGCGACGCTGGAGCAGCGGGTCGAGCAGCGCACCGCCGATCTGATGAAGGAGGTCGCCGCGCGCGAGAAGGCGCAGGAGCAGCTCCGCCATGCCCAGAAGATGGAGGCGATCGGCCAGCTCACCGGCGGCGTGGCGCACGACTTCAACAATCTCCTGATGGCGGTGATGGGCAATCTCGATCTGCTGCGCAAGCGGTTGCCGGAGGATCCGCGGCTGCACCGGCTGGTCGACGGCGCCTTGCAGGGCGCCGAGCGCGGCGCCTCGCTGACGCAGCGGCTGTTGGCATTCGCGCGGCAGCAGGATCTGCGCGCCGTGCCGGTCGATCTCGGCGCGCTGGTGCGTGACATGAGTGAGTTGCTCGAGCGCTCGCTCGGACCGCGCATCGCGTTGCGGCTCCACATTCCCGACGGATTGCCGCCGGCCTGCGTCGATACCAACCAGCTCGAGCTCGCGGTGCTCAACCTTGCGATCAATGCGCGCGATGCGATGCCGGATGGCGGTGTGATCGAGATCCGCCTTGCGGCCTGGCAGGCCAAAAACGAGCAGACCAGGAGCGATCAGGCGCTGCGGCCGGGCAACTACCTGAAACTGTCGGTGATCGACAGCGGCACAGGCATGGCTCCGGATGTCCTGAAGCGGGCGATCGAACCGTTCTTCTCATCAAAGCCGGTGGGCAAGGGTACCGGGCTCGGCCTGTCGATGGTGCATGGGCTCGCGGTGCAGCTCGGCGGCGCGCTGCAGCTGTCGAGCGCGGTGGGTAAGGGCACCACCGCGGTGCTGGTGCTGCCGGTCGCGACGGCCGCGCCGGAAGCGGAGAGCCCGGCGCCCGCGGCGCGGCCGGTCAGGCGCTCGGCGGTGATCCTGCTCGTCGACGACGATCCGCTGATCGCGATGTCGACCATGGAGATGCTGGAGGACCTCGGCCATCGCGTGATCGGTGCCAATTCCGGACCGCACGCGCTCGATATCCTGAGGAGCGACCAGGAGATCGACCTGATGATGACCGATCACGTGATGCCCGGCATGACCGGCATCGAGCTCGCCGCGGCCTCGCGCGAGGTGCGGCCGCAGCTCCTCGTCCTGCTCGCCACCGGCTATGCCGAACTGCCGGACGGTTTTCAGGTCGATCTGCCGCGGCTGGCGAAGCCCTACCACCAGGATCAGCTGCGCGAGCGGCTGGATCAGCTGCTGGGACAGGGCGTGAGGCAGCAAGCGGCCGCGGCGGGTGCCAGCGCGGATACTCTTGCTGCGCCCACCACTCTCTCACCGTCATCCTGAGGCGCCGCGAAGCGGCGTCTCGAAGGGCGACGGCCCGGCTGTCGCCGCGATGGCCGGGGCGCGCTGAAACATCGGGGCCGTGCATCCTTCGAGACGGCCGCTGCGCGGCCTCCTCAGCATGACGGTGGCGGTTTGTGCGCGCAGCCGGGCCCTCACCCCACCATGCGGTCGCGGCCCGCCCAGAAGCGCGCCTTCAGCACCTTCTTGTCTACCTTGCCGACGCCGGTCATCGGCAGCTCCTTGACGAACTGGATCTGCTTCGGTGCGTGTGCCGAGCCCTTCTTCGCCTTGACGAGGCCGATCAGCTCGTCGGCGTCGGGTGTGGCACCCTCGCGTGCCACCACGACGGCGGTGACGGCCTCGCCCCATTTGTCGTCGGGCACGCCGACCACGGCGACCATCGCGACGTCGGCGTGTTGCGACAGGACATCCTCGACTTCGCGTGGAAAAATGTTGAAGCCGCCGGACACGATCATGTCCTTCTTGCGGTCGAGGATGAACAGGTAGCCACGCTCGTCCTTGCGCGCGATGTCGCCGGTGTGCAGCCAGCCGCTCTTCAGCGTGTCGGCGGTGATATCGGGCCGCTTCCAGTATTCGGCCATCACGTGCGTGGCGCGCACGCAGATCTCGCCGGCTTCGCCGGTCGCGACCTCCTGGTCGTCCTGATCGAGGATCTTCACCTGGCAGGCGGCGATCGGGAAACCGCAGGACAGGAACAGTTCCGGCGTTTTCGGGTCATGGTCCGCCTTGCGCAGCACCGAGACCGGATAGCATTCGGTCTGGCCGTAGAGTTGCGAGAACACCGGGCCGATCCGCTCGATGCCTTCGACCAGCCGGCTCGGCGACATCGCGGACGCGCCGTACAGCAACAGCTCGAGCGAGGAGAGGTCGGCCTTTGGCAGCGCCGGATGATCCAGCATCACGTAGATCATCGTCGGCACCAACAGCGTGAAGTTGATCTTCTCGCGCTCGATGGTCTTGAACACCGCTTCAGGATCGAACGCCTTCAGCATGTGCACGGTGCCGCCGCGCATCAAGGTCGGCAGCACTTTTGTACCCGCGACATGGCTGATGGGGGCCACTGTGAGGTAGCGCGGCGTCTCGGGAATCTCGAAGTCGGCGAGGATCGCGGAGGCAAAGCCGCCATATTCACGGTGATAGCGCAGCGCGCCCTTGGATTTGCCGGTGGTGCCGCCAGTGTAGTTCAGGGTCGAGATGTCGTCCTCGCGGGCGAAGTTTTTCGCGGTCGCGCTGCCGGCGTCGTCGACCACCTGCAACAGGTCGGCGCCGTATTCCGCCGGGCCGAGCGTGAAGATGGTCTTCAGCCCCTGCGCCTTCGCCGCAAGCTCGCCGCCGCGGTCGCGAAACGTGATGCCGTCGACGATCAGCATCTCGGCCTCGGAGTCCTCGAGCTGGAACAGCTGGTCGTCGAGTGAGCCGAGCGGATGCAGCCAAGTGATGGCGAGCCGCGACAATTGCGCGGCGACACCGGCGCACCAGCTGTCGGCGCGGTTGGCGGTGAGAAAGGCGACGCGGGTGCCCGGCGCGAAGCCGAGCCGCATGAACACGCTCTGCATCCGTCCGATCAGGTCGGTCGCGCCCTGATAGCTGAGCGAGCCGCCGGGCCACGCGAAGGCCGTACGTGACGGATAACGCGCCAGCGCCCGCAAGGTCTGCTCGCACGTGGCCGGAAATGCATGGAGCGGATTGCTCATGTGGTGGTCTCCTCCCGCTTTGTGTTTGGCCTCTTGCGTGCCAATGTTGGCGGCAACGCTAACACAATGATGCAAAGAAGAAACAACTTGTCCGCTGATCTTCTTGCGCGCTTTCGCGATCGCCTCCGGTTGCCGCTGATCGCGGCGCCGATGTTTCTGGTATCAGGCGTCGAACTGGTGGTAGCCGCCTGCCGCAACGGCGTGATCGGTTCGTTTCCGACGGTGAATTGCCGTGAGACGGAACAACTCGATGCGTGGCTCGGCGACATCGCGCGCCGCCTGCGGGCGCAAGAGGATGCAAGCGGCAAAGCGGCGGCGCCGATCTGTCCGAACCTGATCGTGCACCGCTCCAACACGCGGCTGCAGCAGGATCTCGTCGTGCTGTTGCGGCACAAGCCCGAGCTCGTGATCACCTCGGTCGGCTCGCCCGCGCCGGTGCTCGCGCCCCTGCACGAGGCCGGCGCGCTGGTGTTTGCCGATGTCGCCTCGATCCGTCACGCCGAGCGCGCGGTCGCGGCCGGCGCCGACGGGCTCGTGCTGCTCACTGCCGGCGCCGGCGGGCAGACCGGCTGGCTCAATCCCTTCGTGTTCGTCCGCGCGGTGCGCGCATTCTTCGACGGACCGATCGTGCTGGCCGGCGGCATCAGCGATGGCCATGCGTTGCGCGCCGCGGAAGCGCTCGGCTGCGATCTCGCCTATATGGGCACCAAGTTCATCGCGACGCGCGAGAGCATGGCTGATGCGAGATACAAGCAGATGCTGGTCGATGCGACCGCCGACGACATCCTGCTCACGACCGCGTTCACGGGCTTGCAGACCAACATGCTGCGGCCCTCGATCGCGGCCGCCGGTCTCGATCCCGATAACCTGCCCGCGCGTGGCGCGATCGACATCGGCAAGGACATCGACATCGGTGCCCGCGAAAGCCGCCCCAAGCGCTGGCGCGACATCTGGAGCGGCGGTCACTCCGCTTCAGGGGTGACCGGTGTGCTCGCGGTCGATGATCTCGTCGCGCAGACGATCGCCGAGTATGTGGCGGCGAGCGCGCGGGTGCGGCTCGGCTGATCCATCGCGAACGGCGGCCGCTTGGCCGCCAGAACCCGCCCGTCCGCTTAACGCGGCATTAACCATGCCAGTCCCAACTATGCGCCAGGGATGGTCCGCCAATACGGCCGGGCCGCCCGGCAGTTGTGGGAATGCGACATGGCTTTTGAGGCGCTCTCCAAGACCCCGGCATCGCTCGACGAACTCCGGACCCGCGTGTTCTACGCCCTGCAGCGGCACCCGCTGTGCCGCCAGGTCGAATTCGACATCGTCAGCACGCCGCGCACCCGCCGCACCAACTGGACGGTCAGCCTGCAAACGGTCCAGCCCGGCGCCCTCTGGACCGCGCATGAGATCGTGGCGGACATCCAGGAAGCCTATGAGCTTGACGCTGCGGCCTGATTTTTCGGGCCGTTTCGGGACGATTTCACCTCTTTGGCGCGGTCACGGCACGCTAACGCCGCATTTGGCGGCCAGCTTGGCGGTGACACCGGCCGGGAATGGAGTAATTTTTGACCAGAGCCATCACCCTCGCCGCGCTGACATGCTTCCTTCTCGCCGGCGCCGCGATCACAGCGATTTTGGGCCGTGACAGCCTGCCGGCGGCGCAGGCCGACGTCGGCCCGGTCGCCAATCGCACCAGCAAGCAGGACAAGCTCGCGGTCACGACGCTTGTCGCCGCCTCCTTTGACGTGCCCGCCGGACCGGCCGTGACCCCCGCCGACCCGTCGCCGCTGCTGCTGCGCGCGCAAGCCGCGATACCGGGCGCGACCGATAGCGTGCGCCAAGCTTACGCGTCGGCCGAGCCCGCCGATATCGGCCTGCCGAAGCTGAGTGATCCCGTCGATGCCGCCCAGCCGAAGATCGCGGAGCCGGTACCTGCGCCGGCCGCCGCCGCGCCGCCGAAGCCCAAGGCTGCCGCCAAGCCGGCGCCACAAAAGAACTATGCCCTGCTCAGCGATGCGCAGATCGCCGGGATCAAGGATCGGCTGAAGCTGTCGTCGTCGCAGGAATATTACTGGCCGGCGGTTGAGACCGCGCTGCGCGCCGTCGCCCGCAAGATCCACGCCAAGCGCCAGGGCGATCCCGCCGCCGGCGGCATGCCGATCGATCCGGACTCCGAGGAAGTGCAGCAGCTGAAGTCGGCGGCGATGCCGCTGCTGTTCCAGCTTCGCGAGGACCAGAAGAACGAGGTCCGCTCGCTGGCGCGCCTGATCGGCCTTGAGCGCGTCGCCTCGATGATCTGAGCGCAAGGGTCGGTCGAGCCGGCTTTCAGCGGGCCTCCAGCGGCCGCAGCTTCTCCACCTTGCTCTGGGTCTCGACCAGCAGCTGTTTCATGAAGTCCTTGTTGCGCTTCAACCAGGGCTCCAGCGTCTGCCTGACATCGCCCGGTGATTTCTTTTCGATGGCCTGCGCAAGCCGCGTCTGAAATGTTCCCCAATCCTTGAACATCTCCTTCAGGAGGGCGTCGTCGGAGATGTTGATCGCCGACTTGATGTCGCCGACGGTTTCGAGCTCGCGCATGTTGCCCTGCCGCAGGATCGAATCCAGGTTTTCCAGGCATTCGTGGTAGCGCGCGAGCAGATCATCCCATCGCTTGGTGGTGAAGTCGTCGTCCAGGTTCTCAACTGCGTTGTAGAGCGGCTCGAGAAACGACCATCGGAAGCGCCTCGCCAGCCGCAGCAGGATCGACAGGAAGACGATGTCCTTCGGCATGTTCTGCGCGACCATCAGCCTTGGATCCTCGCTGAATGGCGGCATCGGCACGAAGATGATGACGACCGAGAACGGCGTGCTGTCGAGATATTCGAGCCGGGCAATGACCGGTTGATACAGCTTCAAATCGCGGAATATCGGACTGAGGACCTGCTCGCGGCTTCGCCGGCTGGCAATATCCACGTCGGCGAACGAATTCGCGATGTAGCCCGTCAACTCGTCGAGCCAGGCGCCGCTGTCGTAGCGGTTTTGCGCGCTGAGCAGATCCTCCCAGTCGAGATCAGCCGTATCGGGACCGGACAGCAACGTGGTGGTGGCCGCGTCCGCCTCCAGTTTCGCATCCTTCAGAAAGCCGCGCGCACGGTCCGCGGGCGGCAATGCCCGCAGCGTTTCGGCCTTCTGCCGGAACGACAGTTCGTCGCTGAACACGATGCGCAGCCGCAGACGGAACAGCTCTTCCGGGCGGGTGATCTGCATGAACTGCGCGTGCAGGTCCTTCACCGCTTCGTTGAAGTCGCGGGCGTGATTGGCGTTCAGCTTGGGCCGCAGCGGTACGGCACCGAAGGTCGGTCGCACGAACAGATCCTCGAGAAACCGCCGGACCTCGTCGTCGCTAATTCCGTAAAATTCATTCTCCGCCAGCATCGGAAACGAAGGCGAGCTATCGACCGAGAACCAAAGCACTTTGGACATTAGCTTCAGCGCGCGCTTGTAGCCGTCGAATTGCGAAATCTCGGACGCGCACCACGTCCAATTGTGCTCGGCGTTGGTGTGGATGAAGATCAGGCAGTCGGCTCTCGCCGTGTTGTCGATCATCCACTGCCGCCATTCCGCGCCACCGGGAATTTCCTCGCACACAAAGCATTCCACCGAACGTTGTCCGTCCAGGCTGCTGAGATACTCGAGCCGCGCCTTCAGAAGGCGCGCGAGAAATCTGTCTTCGGCGCGATGGCTGATAAACACCGAGAAATCGTTTGGCATGGCAAAATCCGATCTGCATGAACTTTATGCGACGGCCGGCCGTGTCTCGTCCGCTGAATATCGCGGCTCCATGTCTCGCCGCGGACCGAATGATAGCCTGTCCCTGGAATTTGCGGTCATTGGCCGCGAAAAAGAAAAACCGCCAGCCAGTGAAATATCTCACTATACCTTAGGATGTGTCATGTGCAACATTCCCAGGGAACCGGCGCGCGATGCGCGGTCTGCTCTGGGATGGATTGACTAAAGTTCTCAAAACTCGGCCGATGTGTCGACGGGAACGCATCGCTTCATTTCGCGTCCGGGCGCCGAGCGAGGGCGCGCCCAATTGAGCCTTTGGCCGTGATCGGTCGGCTGTTGCCCCGACACCCGGATCCCGGCTTCGACTGGAGAATCGCCTTCAGTTAAGTTCGTCACCGCGACACAAAGATCCAATCATCAGCCGGGTGTCACGATGACCACAGAGCAAAGCGCCGGATCACCGAACATAGTGGTTCTCTTCAGCGGTCACATGATCGATGCGCCAGATCGAAAAACGCCACGCTTCCCGCCGGACAAGGAGCCGGTTGCGGCCGCTGCGATCGCCGACGCGCTTGCGAAGATCGGTGCGGCCAAGGGCGATCTCGCCATTTGCGGCGGCGCCTGCGGCGGCGATCTGCTGTTTGCGGAGGCCGCGCTCGCGCGGGGCATGCGGGTTGAAATCTACATTCCGTTCGACGAGCCGACGTTCCTTGCCGGGTCGGTCGATTTCGCCGGCGGCGATTGGCGCGCGCGCTATCTCGCGGCGAAATCGCAGGCGACGCTCCACGTCATGCCGGACGAGCTCGGTCCGCTGCCCGCCGGCGAAAATGCCTACGAGCGTGACAATCAATGGATGCTGGAGCGGGCCGCCCGGTTCGGCGACAAGAAGCTCGCCTTCGTCTGCTTGTGGAACGGCGAAGGCGGCGATGGCCCCGGCGGCGCCAAGCACCTGATGGATGAGGCCGGGCGCAGGACGACGTGGGTTTACTGGCTGGATACGAAAAAATTATGGGACTAGGAGATTTCAAGAATGCCGTCGTGTTTCATGATCATGCCTTACGGTCGCAAGCCGACCCAGGCCGAATCCGGTCGTGGGCCGGCCGAAATCGACTTCAACGCGCTTTGGGATCGTGCCTACGTTCCGGCCATCAAGGCGCTGGGCTATGAGCCGGTACGCGCCGATCAGGACACCAGTGCGTTGATCGTCAGCGAAATGCTGGAGCGGATCTACTTCGCCGATCTCGTGCTGGCCGACATGACGATTCCGAACGGGAATGTGTACTACGAAGTCGGCATTCGTCACGCATCGCAAAAGACGGGTTGCGTGTTGCTTGCGGCCGACTGGTCCAAGCAGTTGTTCGATGTCGTGCAGTTGCGGACCGTTCGCTACCCGCTCCCGGAAGGGGAGATCACGCCAGAAACCGCCGCCGCGATGCAGGCCGCGATCAAGGAGCCGATCAAGGCGCTTGCCGCGGGGATTTCGCCGATGCACCAGTCGATACCGGGTTATCCCGACAAGGTTGACCCACGCAAGGCAATAACGATGCGCGGGCAGCTCGCAGAGCAAGCCGCGTTTCAGACCAAGATACGCGCGGTGCGCGCAGCCGCGGAGAAAGATCGCATGAAGCGTGCTGCGGAGTTGATTGCCGCGGAGGGCAATCCGCCGGCGACCTATGCGAAGGCGCTCGCGTTGTTGTTGCTGCTGCGCGACTGCGTCGACAGCAAGGCCGATTGGAGCTTGGTGCTCGATTACATATGCAAGCTGCCTGATCTCTTCGCCAATGAGCCGGAAGTGCAGGAGAATCGTGCGTTCGCGCTTGCTCAAGTCGGCAACCCCACCGACGCCATCGCCGAGATTCAAACACTGATTGATTTTGCGGGGCCAACCCCGGAGCGTCTTGGCCTGATGGGAGGCCGCTATAAACGCCTCGCAGACGATGCCTCGGACGAGGACGATCGCCGACAGCGGCGCGACCAGGCAATCGACTGCTATGAACGAGGAATGCGGCTTGATTTCAATGCTTACTACTGCTCGAGCAATCTGCCTCGGCTCTATCGTGCCCGCGCGGAGAAGGGCGATGAGGATCTTGCACAAGATACTGTCCGATTTGCGATCGCTGCTTGCGAGCGCGCGAGGTCGCTGAAGCTCGCTGACGAATGGCTGCGCCCGACCCTGCTTGCTGCGGCCTTCGATCTCGGTGAGCCGGACAAGGCCGAGGAGTTGGCGGTGCAGGTGATTGCCGAGGGGCAAGCGAAGTGGAAAGTGAGCAGTGTTCTTCGCGACCTCCAGGTCAGCCTCCAGTATGTCAACGACGAGGCAAAGCGCGCGCGGCTGTCCGCCGTCATCGACAAGATCAAGGGGCCACCCTCGCGCGCTCTGCCGGCATCTGCCTCAGCCGAGCCACATCGATAGCTCGACGTCTCCGCCGAACGGCACCGACACGTAACCGCTCTCCGGCGAGCGCACCCGCGCCAGATGGTCGGGGCTGTAATCGGCGTTGTCGGCGACGACGTAGGCGTCCGGCTTCAGGCGGCTCTCGACGAGATCGAGGATGTCGGGATAGAGCGCCTTGGCGCCGTCGAGCAGCACCAGATCGATCGCATCGGTCGGATGTGATCAGCCGGCCGTCGCCATCGTCGCGGCCTTCATGCGCGAGGCATTGCCGCAAACCTCCGACGCGATCCGCGCGATGGCCGGCGATCTGATCAAGACGACGCTGAGCACGGTGGGCCAGAATTTCTCGGAGAGCCCGCGAACGCGCGCGGAGATCAAGGCCTATGCCGACGCCATGGCTGACATGTTCTGCGCCTATCTGAGCAGCCAGGTAAGGCGCTGAGATGCGCCGTCTAGAGATAGCGCTTGGCGGCCAGCAGGAAGCCGAGAACGCCGCCGGTCACAGCGAAAACCGTCACGCCATTGCAGAAGCTGACGTAAGCGGCCGACCAACAGGAAGCAGTCGTGGAGACTGGCGCGGCTTTTTTCGATTTCTGAGGCAAGCTGGTGCATTCCTGAAAAAGCGCCGCCACCTGGTCAACTCAGGTGACGGCGCCCGTCTGAGGGCTTCAGGCGAAACCCCGCTTGAGCGTAAGCCGCGATGATGAACGGTTCGTATACCGCTCGGCGTCGCACGCTCGGATGTCAGCGCTGAAGCGAAGTTCCCTGAAGCGCGATGAGATTGGGTCGAATCGTCATCGCGCTTTGGCTCTTTGTTCGAGCATGATCTTTTCGGAAAACCGCTTCCCACTTTTCCGGATCATGCTCTAGAACTGGGCGTAGGCGTTGCGGAACGCGATGGCGCCGGCGAGCGAACGCGGCCGCGTGCGCACGGCGTGTCCGTCATTCCCGCTCTGCACGATCCACTGGCCGTTCTCTTGACCCACGATCTTGCCGACGTGGTGGCGCCAGACGACGATCGCGCCGACCGAAGGGCCGCCGGCATTGGTGCCGTATCGCGCCCAGGATCGCGCCAGATTGTATTGCGGACCCGGGTCGCTGCCGACCTGCGTGCGCATGAACCAGCCGCACCACGCCGCCGGGCGACCGGAATGTCCGTGTGCGTAATGTCGATGGTTATGATGACGGCCGCGGGCTTCGGCAGCGGATGAAGCAAAGGCCAGGAGCACGGCGACAGCCGCGAGAGTTTTACGCATTACAAAGTCCTCTTGTTGTTGGCAGACCATCCGTGTTGTGGGGGAGGCGCAGCGATGATCTGCGATTTGGTTGCGAAGCGACCGCAGCGGCCGGACGACGCAAAACAGAGGCGGGACATGGCCCGCCCGGGCCTTTAAGAAACGGGCTATGGCCAAAATATGACGGCAAATTCCGTCTGGCGGCCGAGATCTTGCCGAAGGCGTCGGATGCGGGCCGTGCGACGGCGGCCATGATCTGCGCCCGTCTCAGCCGTCGCGTGCGGGGCTGAGTCCGTCAACGCAACCTGCGCGGCACGTAGCAATGCGTGACCGCATTGTCTGGCTTCCCATGCCAATCTTGCGGAGCATCTCAGCCAAAAGCTGCACGCTTACGCGTCTGTGTATTGACGGCTCGCGAGCTTCGGGACGACACTGATGCCAACAAGCAATGAGCTCGTAGGCATCTGGTTGAAGTTCCCGGAGAGGACGCCATGTCGAAGCGAAGCAACTCGCGCCGCGATGGCGCGCCCGATTCCAGCCGCCGCAATTTCCTGAAAGGTGCAACGATCGCCGGCGCGGCAGCGCTGGGCACCCCGGCTGCGGCCAACACCGCGATGTCAGCGTTTCCGGAGCCGCGACCCAAAGCGGCGCCGCCCGGCGCGAAGCTCGCGGCTGCGGATGCGATGCCGCCGCCGGCAGATCCGGTCAATCAGACCTCGAGCGGCGGCGACTTCATGGTCGACGTGCTCAAGACGCTCGACATCGAGTATCTCGCGATGAACTGCGCGTCGAGCTTCCGCGGCCTGCACGAGGCGGTCATCAATCATGGCGGCAACAAGAAGCCCGAGATCATCACCTGCCCGCATGAAGAGATCGCGGTGCATATGGGCCAGGGCTACGCCAAGATGGAAGGCAAGCCGCTCGCCATGATCTGCCATGGCGTGGTCGGGCTGCAGCACGCGTCGATGGCGATGTACAACGCCTGGTGTGATCGCGTCCCCGTCATTGTGATGGGCGGCAACATCATGGAAGCCGACAAGCGCGCGCCGGGCGCCGAATGGCCGCATTCGGCGATCGACCCCGCGGCGCTCACGCGCGACTTCGTCAAGTGGGACGATCAGCCGGCCTCGCTGCAGCACTTCGCTGAATCGGCAATGCGCGCCTACAAGATCTCGACCACGCCGCCGATGGCGCCGGTGATGCTGTCGCTCGACCAGGAGCTGCAGGAAAATCCGATCGAGAATCGCGACCGCCTCCGGATCCCGAAATTCACCCCGGCGACCCCGCCGCAGGGCGACGACGCGGCGCTGGCCCAGCTCGCGAAGATGCTCGTGGCGGCAGAAAATCCAGTGATCCTGTGCGACCGGATGGCGCGCACGCCGGCCGGCATGCCGCGGCTGGTGGAGCTTGCCGAAACCCTGCAATGCGCCGTGATCGACAATTACGGCCGAATGAATTTTCCCTCGCGCCATCCGCTGAACCAGTCGTTCCGCCGCTCGATCCTGTCGCAGGCCGATCTGATCCTGGCGATGGAGGTCAACGACATCTGGGGCTCGCTCAGCGATTTCCACGATCGCATCGTGCGCAGCTCGGAGCCGCGCTACAAGAAGACCGCCAAGATCGTCACGCTCGGCACCCGCGGCCTCTACATGAAGGCCAACTACCAGGATTTCGGCCGCTACCAGGAGGTCGATCTCGACATATCAGGTGATGCCGAAGCGAGCCTGCCGGTGCTGACCGAGCAGGTGAAGCGGCTGGTCGACGAGGGTCGCAAGACCGTGTTCGACGCGCGCGGCAAGAAGCTCGCGGCAGCCAAGCTCGCCACCGTCGAGCAGGCCAAGCTCGACGCCACGATCGGCTGGGATGCGAGCCCGATCACCACGGCGCGGCTGTGCGCCGAGCTCTACAGCCAGATCAAGGACGAGGACTGGTCGCTGGTCGGCACCTCGATCGGCCTCGCATGGCCGCATCGCTTATGGAATTTCACCAAGCCGCATCAATGGAACGGCGTCGCCGGCGGCGGCGGTGTCGGCTACACCTTGCCGGCATCGCTCGGGGCCGCGCTCGCCAACAAGCGGCACGGACGCTTGACGGTTGCGATCGGCGGCGACGGCGACTTCATGTTCGTGCCGTCGACGCTGTGGACCGCCGCGCATCACCAGATCCCGATGCTCTACATCGTGCACAACAACCGCGCTTATCATCAGGAATACATGTATCTGCAGGCGATGGCGGCACGCCTCAGCCGCGGCATCACCAACGCCGATATCGGCACCACGATCAAGGATCCGTTCGTCGACTATGCCACCCTCGCCAAGGGCTTCGGCGTCTATGGCGAGGGGCCGATCCGCGATCCGGATGCGCTGGCGCCCGCGCTGAAGCGCGCGATCGCGATGGTCAAGAGCGGCCAGCCGGCGCTGCTCGACGTCGTGATGGATCAGCGGTGAAGCGGGGGTGGCAGTTATGACCATCAGTCGAACGCTGAAGCGCCTTGCAGCCGTCGCGGCGATCGCGGGAGCTCTCGTTGCCGGCGTCGTCACATCGCGCGCCGAGGACGCGCCGGCCGGCGATCCCGTCAACGGCAAGCGGCTCTATCTTGCCGACGGCTGCTTCGAATGCCACGGCCGCGCCGGGCAGGGCGGCCGCTTCAACTATCTGACGCCGGCGCTGGCGCAGATCGCGCTGCCGGTGGAATCCTTCATCGCCTTCCTGCGCGAGGCGCCGAACGACATGCCGTCATTCTCGGCCGACGTGCTGTCGGACAAGGATGCCGCCGACATCCACGCCTATCTCAGCTCGCTGCCGGGACCGAAGGCGGCCAAGGACATTCCGCCGAACCTGAACCAGTGAGGGATCTCCGCCCCGCACGGTGGCAGCTCATTTCATGTGTTCAAGTTCCGGCGTACGCCGCTCGGGCGCTTAGCTAGACGGCTGTCTCGTATCCGATGTCGAAATCGGAAGCGGCATATCCGCCGCGCATCGCGACATTCTCGCGCGACACTTCGATCAGGATGATCTTGACGTCGTTAGCCGGGACACCGAAGCTTTGCAGCCTGTCCACGATGGCCTTGTAGAGCGTGCGTTTGGTCGCGATGGCTCGGCCGGGAAACATCGTGATCTCGATATGGGTGAAGCGTTCGCTCGCCCAATCCGGAATCGCGAAGTTCTCGTGTGCATGCTGCACGAGCCGAAGAATCTTGTCGTGTAGTGGCGTTCTGAGTGTTGTGCTGATCGCGTCCTGAATGGCGGACAGGAACTGGTCGCTTCGGCCGGCGAGCCAGCCTTCCCTTGTCTCGACGAGAACGTCAGGCATGTTGGTCCCCTTTTGGGCTGCAAGCCGATTGCCGAAGTTCGAGCAAGCGTATGGGACGCGGCGGCGTTCACAATTCGGATGTTCCGATGCCGCGCTTCGATCGTGCCGAAGTTCGCCTGCGATCGCGTTCTCGTCATTTTGGTGAGGTCGCGCGTAACCGCGTCGGACGCCAGCCGGGGTCTTCATCTCCACGCTGAACGTTCAGTAAAATGCCAAACTAAACATCAAGCCGAGCCGGCCCTGGTGTTTTTCGCCATCCGGCATTGCTGCATTGCGGTGGTTCGTGCAGGCATTTATGGCGATCTGTCCATCATCGTTTCTCGTCAGAAACCGGCTTGACGGGTTCCGGAATTTAGTAATACGTTTAGTATTACAAGAACGATAAACATCACGCATCGAGCCGATGTGTGGGAGGAGCCCAGCCCATCCGGACCGCAATGTCCGGATGCGTTTCGTCTCGCTCTCCATCATCGCTCATCAACTCGGTTTCGGAGTGTCGGCGTCAATCCGGCAGGATGCGCCGAGCGGGTCAGGTGCTTCAACGATAGGGAGGAAATGGATTATGCGAACATTGGGATGGTTGCGTAGTACGGCGGCGTCCGCGGTCGTTGCGGTCGCTGCACTCGGCGTTCTCGGCGGCGGGCAAGCCGCGGCGCAAGGCAAGCAGCTCACGCTGTGCTGGGCGGCGTGGGAT
The DNA here is from genome assembly GCF_053474805.1 of Bradyrhizobium sp. WCU1. NCBI lineage: Bacteria > Pseudomonadati > Pseudomonadota > Alphaproteobacteria > Hyphomicrobiales > Nitrobacteraceae > Bradyrhizobium > Bradyrhizobium sp. WCU1. Next base: position 2,458,600 of record NZ_CM130280.1, on the reverse strand, counting down.
CCGGCCAACGCGCTGGTCGAGCTCGGCAAGGACTTCACCAAGCAATCCGGCATCGAGATGAAATACGAGTTCGTCCCCTGGACGAGCTACGCCGATCGCTTCCTCAACGAGCTCAACTCCCACGGCAAGCTCTGCGACCTGATCATCGGCGACAGCCAGTGGATCGGCGGCGCCGCCGAGAACAAGTGGTACGTCAAGCTCAACGACTTCTTCGACAAGGAGAAGATCTCGATGGACGACTTCGTCCCGGCGACCGTCGTCGGCTATTCGCAATGGCCGAAGAACACGCCGAACTACTGGGCGCTGCCGGCCATGGCCGACGCGGTGGGCTGGACCTATCGCAAGGACTGGTTCTCGCGACCCGAGATTCAATCCGCGTTCAAGGCCAAGTACGGCCGCGACCTGGCGCCGCCGAAGACCTATGACGAGCTGAAGCAGGTCGCCGAGTTCTTCCAGGGCCGCGAGATCGACGGCAAGAAAGTCTACGGCGCCTACATCTTCACCGAGCGCGGCTCGGAAGGCATCACGATGGGCGTGACCAACGTGCTGTACAATTACGGCTTCGCCTACGACAATCCGAAGAAGCCGTACCAGATGCAGGGCATCGTCAATTCCGCCGACGCGGCCAAGGGGCTCGAGTTCTACAAGGAGCTCTACAAGTGCTGCACGGCGCCCGGCATGACCAACGCCTACATGCAGGAAGGCCTCGATGCCTTCAAGTCCGGCCAGGTCGCGATGCAGATGAACTGGTTCGCGTTCTTCCCCGGCCTCTACAAGGATCCGAATGTCGGCGGCGACAAGATCGGCTTCTTCGTCAATCCGGCCGGCCCGAAGGGGCATTTCACCCAGCTCGGCGGCCAGGGCATCTCGGTGGTGGCAACCTCCGACCACAAGGACGACGCGCTTGCCTACATCAAGTGGTTCGCGCAGCCCGCCGTGCAGCAGAAATGGTGGCAGATCGGCGGCTATTCGGCGTTGAAGGCGGTGGTCGACGCGCCCGAGTTCCCGAAGAGCGCGGCGTTCGCGCCGCAATTCCTGGAGTCGATGGGCATCGTCAAGGACTTCTGGGCCGAGCCGTCCTACGCGCAGCTGCTGCTCGACATGCAGAAGCGGGTGCATGACTACGTCGTTGCCGACAAGGGCACGGCGCAGCAGGCGCTGGATCTCCTGGTCAAGGACTGGACCAAGGTCTTCAAGGAGCAGGGCAAGGAAGTCGCCTCGCAATAGAAGCCCACACTCCACCTGAACCGGCTTCCTCGAGGGCCGCCCCCGGGGAAGCCGAACCAGCCCAGCCGATGGACACGATGACGACGATCTCGCAACCCGATCATGCTACGATGCCAGGCGTGAGCACGCCTGTTAAATCCCGCGACGCCCGGCGCGTCCGCGGCCTGTCTGACCGGGCCATTGCTTGGCTGTTCGTCGCGCCGACGATCGCGCTGCTGCTCGCGATCAACATCTTTCCGCTGATCTGGATGATCCGGCTGTCCTTCACCAACCTCAACCTCAGTATGTCCTATCTGCCGCTGCGGTTCGTTGGTCTCGACAATTTCAGGGACATCCTCACCGACGAGGATGTCTGGTTCCGGCTGCAGACCACGGCGCAGTTCGTGATCTCGTCGGTGGCGTTGCAGGTGGTCGTAGGCTTCGGTCTTGCGCTGCTGATCAACCGGCAGTTTCGCGGCCACAGCTTCTGGACCACGATCATCCTGCTGCCGATGATGCTGTCGCCGGCGGTGGTCGGCAATTTCTGGACGCTGCTGTTGCAGCCGCAGATCGGGCCGTTCAATTATCTGATCAGCCTGTTCACGGGTGTGCCGCCGAGCTCGTTCAGCATGACCGGGCAGGTGTCGCTCGCGCCGTGGACCATCGTGCTGGTCGATACCTGGATGTGGGCGCCCTACGTCATGCTGATCTGCCTCGCCGGGCTGCGCTCGATCCCCGATTACATCTACGAGGCGGCGGAGGTCGACCGTGCCTCGGCCTGGCGGCAGTTCTGGTCGATCACGCTGCCGATGACGGTGCCGTTCCTGATGCTTGCGGTGCTGTTCCGCGCCATCGAGAACTTCAAGATGTTCGACATGGTCAATCTCCTGACCTCCGGCGGGCCGGGCTCGACCACCGAATTGGTGTCGATCTCGCTGAAGCGCGCGGCGTTCGAGAAGTGGCGCACCGGCTATTCCTCGGCGCTCGCCATCATCCTGTTCGTGACCGTGTTCGGTGCCGCCAACATCTACGTCAAGACGCTCAACAAGGTGAAGCAACGATGACCGCTGCCGCCACCAGATCCACCGCACATTCGATCGTCGAAGCCTCGCCGCGGACCAAGGCGTTCGCCGGCGGCCTCGTCATCCTCTACGCCGTGATCACGATCCTGCCGCTGCTGTGGATCGTCGCCACCGCGTTCAAGTCGCAGAGCGATGCGATCGCCTATCCGCCCAAGGTGATCTTCGAGCCGACCCTCGAAGGCTATGTCAACCTGTTCACGGTGCGGACGCGCCAGACGCCGGACTTCATCGCCAAGCTGCCGCCGCCCGAGACATGGTACGACCAGCTGGTGCGCAAGCGGGACATGGTGATCGCAGGTCCCTCGAAGGTCGTGCCGCGCTTCGTTAACTCGCTGATCATCGGTTTCGGCTCGACCTTCCTTGCGGTCTTCCTCGGAACGCTCGCGGCCTATGCGTTCTCGCGCTTCCGCATTCCGCTGGCCGACGATCTGCTGTTCTTCATCCTGTCGACGCGCATGATGCCGCCGGTCGCGGTGGCGATCCCGATCTATCTGATGTACCGGCAGCTCAACCTGACCGACACGCGGCTCGGCATGATCCTGCTCTACACCGCCGTGAACGTCTCGCTTGCGGTCTGGCTGCTCAAGGGCTTCATCGACGAGATCCCGCGCGAGTATGAGGAGGCGGCGCTGGTCGACGGCTATACGCGGCTGCAGGCGCTGCGCAAGGTGGTGTTGCCGCAGGCCGTCACCGGGATAGCGGCGACCGCGATCTTCTGCCTGATCTTCTCCTGGAACGAGTATGCCTTCGCGGTGCTGCTGACCAGCGGCGAGGCGCAGACCATGCCGCCGTTCATCCCCTTCATCATCGGCGAGGGCGGGCAGGACTGGCCGGCGGTTGCCGCCGCGACCACGCTTTTCGTCGTCCCGATCGTCATGTTCACCGTGCTGCTCCGCAAGCATCTGCTGCGCGGCATCACCTTCGGAGCGGTGCGCAAATGAGCGGCGCTGTGGCCACCAAGAGTGGAGTATCTCGCTGGTTTCGTCGCGGGCCGTGGGAGGCCGTCGCGATGACCTTGATCGGTGGCGGCATCATCATGCTGGTGCAGCCGTGGTCGATCGATCTCTACAGCTACTCCTTCGCGACGATCCTGGCCGGCACGGTCGGCTTCGTCATCGTCAGCCATTTTCCGGAATAGGGCCATGGCACAGATCCGCATCGAGAACCTGCGCAAGTCGTTCGATCAGTTCACTGCGGTGGAAGGCTCGACCTTCACGATCGACGACGGCACGTTCTTCGCGATGCTCGGGCCCTCCGGCTGCGGCAAGACCACCACCTTGCGCATGATCGCCGGCCTCGAGCTGCCGACCGAAGGCAAGATCCTGCTCGACGGCGAGGACGTCACGTTCCACCGCGCCGCAGCCCGCGATATCGCCTTCGTGTTCCAGCTGTTCGCGCTCTACCCGCACATGAATGTCGGGGAGAACATCGGCTTCCCGCTGAAGTGCCAGGGCATGGCGAGGCGCGAGATCCGCGAGCGGGTGCAGGAGACCGCGCGGATGCTGCGGATCGAGCATCTGCTGTCGAGCAAGACCTCGAAACTCTCCGGCGGCGACCGGCAGCGCGTCGCGCTCGGCCGCGCGATGGTGCGGCGGCCGAAGGCGTTCCTGATGGACGAACCGCTCGGCGCGCTCGACGCCGAGTTCCGCCATCTGATGTGCGGCGAGCTGCGCGACCTGCACGATCGCATCAAGGCGACCACCGTCTATGTCACGCATGACCAGCTCGAGGCGATGTCGATGGCCGACCAGATCGCCGTCATGAACAAGGGACGGGTCGAGCAGATCGGCACGCCGCAGGAGGTCTACGACCGGCCGGCGAGCATGTTCGTCGCCGATTTCATCGGCTCGCCGCCGATGAACTTCCTGCGCTTCGAGGGCGGCCTGCAATCCGGCGATCGCGCCGTCAGCTTTCATGACACGAGGCTCGCGGTGCCGGAGATCCGCGAGGATCGCGCCAGCGCACCATTGGCGCTCGGCGTCCGTCCGGAGCATATCCGCTTCGCCGACGCTGGCGCCGTGCGCGGCGAGGTGTTCGGCGCGGAATATCTCGGCACCACCCAGATCGTCACCGTCGACACCGCCTATGGCCGGGTCGCGGCGCGGCTGCCCTCCAGCGCATCGGTGCGGATCGGCGAGACCATCGGTCTTGAATTCAACGCCGAGCGGCTGGCGCTGTTCGACATCGGCAGCGGCCTTGCGATCAAGACCGCCAGCAAGGAGAGCCCGCGCCATGGCTGACGTCACCCTGCGCAACGTCACCAAGCGCTTCGGCGCGGTGGAAGCGGTCCGCGACCTCTCGCTGACGGTGAGCGACGGCGAGTTCCTGGTGCTGCTCGGACCGAGCGGCGCCGGCAAGACCACGACGCTGCGGCTGATCACCGGGCTCGAAAGCCCGGATGCGGGCTCCGTGATGATCGACGGGCGCGACGTGACGCACGATCCGCCGGGCTCGCGGGACATCGCCTTCGTGTTCCAACAATACTCGCTGTATCCGCATCTCACAGTCTACGACAATCTGGCGTTTCCACTGCGTTCTCCGGCGCGGCGGGTGGCGGAGCCGATCATCCGCAAGCGCGTCGAGCAGACCGCGGAGCTATTGCATATCGCAAGCAAGCTGAACAACCGCGCCACCCGGCTGTCCGGTGGCGAGATGCAGCGGGTGGCGATCGGCCGCGCCCTGGTGCGCGATCCCTCGATCTATCTGATGGATGAGCCGCTGTCCTCGCTCGACGCAAAACTCCGCAGCGAACTTCGGCTCGAACTCAAGCGGATCCAGATCGAGCTCGGCGCGACTATTCTTTATGTCACCCACGATCAGGTCGAGGCGATGACGATGGCCTCACGCATCGGCGTGATCAAAGACGGCCAGTTGCTTCAGCTCGGCACGCCCCGCGAGATCTACGAAAGCCCGTCCAGCAGCTACGTCGCCTCGCGGCTCGGCACGCCGCAGATCAACTTCCTGCCGGCGCGACTGCTCTCCGATGTGGCGATGCCGCAGGGAACCGAGACGGTCGGCATTCGCACCGAGCATCTTCAGCTCGCCGCGCGCAATGGCGGGCGGATGGTCGCCCGCGTGCATCGGGTCGAGCACCTCGGCGAGCAGAATCATATTCATCTGGACTATAAGGGCGAGACGCTGGTGACGCTGGCGGATCCGCATCAGCCGCTGCAGGCCGGCCAGGAGGTCGATTTGCAGCTGGTGCATCCGTTGTGTTTCGACCGTGCGGGGCAGCGGATTGCCGCGGCGGTTCATTAGAGGGGCGAGAGGATCGAAGAGATGTCGTTGCCATCTGAGACATTCAAATCGTTGGTCAAGGCGGCCGCAGAGCAGGTCATCGCCAGCGCGCCGGAGCTGACGAGCCTCGATCAGGCGATCGGCGACGGCGACCACGGGACCAACATGAAGCGCGGTTGCGAAGCCGTGCTCGGCAAACTCGACGCCATCTCGGCGCAGCCGCTCGACGAGGCGTTCAAGATGATCGGCAAGACCCTGGTGATGACGGTCGGCGGCGCCTCCGGGCCGCTCTATGGCAGCTTCTTTCTCGCCGCGGGCGAGGCGCTCTCGCACGACAAGCAGCTGCCCGACGATCTCGCCGATGTCTTTGGCAGCGCCGTGAACGCGGTGAGCGCGCGCGGCCGCTCGCAGGTCGGCGAGAAGACGATGCTGGATGTGTTGGTGCCCGTGCTGGAGACGCTGAAGACCGCGGCCGGCCAGCCGGATCTGATCGCGCGGGTCCGCGCTGCGGCGACCGATGCAGTCGAACGCACCGCGCCGATGCAGGCCACCAAGGGGCGCGCCTCGTTCCTCGGCGCGCGCAGCGTCGGGCATGTCGATCCCGGCGCGCGGTCGAGCTGTGTGCTGGTGCAGGCGGTGTGCGCCGGCCTGGAGGCACGGGCATGACCGAGACCGTGGGGATCGTGATCGTCTCGCACTCGAGCGACATCGCCAAGGGAACTGCCGACATGGTGCGGCAGATGGTGGGCAGCGAGGTCAAGGTGGCGTTCTGCGGCGGCAATCCCGACGGCGGATTGGGGACCAGCGTGCCGCTGATCATCGACGCCATCAATGCCGCCTGGTCTCCCAAGGGCGTCGCGGTGCTGGTCGATCTCGGCGGTGCCGAGACCAACAGCGAAATGGCGGTCGAGATGCTGGAGCCGGCGCGGCGCGATCTCGTTGTCGTCTGCAATGCGCCGATCGTCGAGGGCGCCGTGATGGCGGCGACCGAGGCGGCGGGCGGCAGCTCGCTGGCCCAGGTCAAGGCGGTGGCCGAGGAACTCTCTGCCGATTGAAATGTCGGCGATGCGATGATGGATGATGAGTATGCTTGATAAAGCGGACGGACAGATCTTCACCGGCAATGTGCGGCTGGTGCATGCGGTCGGCATGCACGCGCGCCCGGCGGTCAAGCTGACCAAGCTCGCCAAGAAGTACCAGGCCCAGATCTCGGTGCGCGTCGCCGGGGCGCCCGAATGGATCAACGCCAAGAGCGTGGCCAAGATCATGGCGATGCGTGCCGCGCACGGCAGCACGATCGAGATCAAGGCCTCCGGCAGCGACGCCGAGGCCGCCGTGGCTGCGCTGGTCGATTTGGTCGCCAGCGATTTCCCGGATGGAGCAGGCTAGCATGCAGGGCGGCGCTGCAGGATCGGCTTACCGCGGCAGGACCGCCTCGATCGGCTTTGCCCATGGTCCGCTGGTCCGGGTCGATGCGGGCGCGGGCGGCGAGCGGGTGGCCGGCACGCTGGTCGAGGAGGCGCTCGCGCTGCGCAAGGCGATCGATCTCGCCAGCGGGCAGATCGCCGATCTTGCCGCCAGCGCCGGCGGCGAAGCTGCTCAGATCCTCGAATTCCAGGTCGCGCTGCTGGAGGACGAGGACCTGATCGAGGCGATCTTCGCGTCGATCGGCGAAGGCCGGCCGGCCGATGTTGCCTGGCGTTCGACGCTCGACGAGCAGATCGCGGAGTACAATTCGGCGGCGGATGAGTATCTGCAGGCGCGCTCGTCGGACCTTGCCGACCTGCGCGACCGCGTGGTCCACATCCTGCGTGGCGACGCGGGCGAGCCGCTGAAGATCCCGAGCGGAGGCGTCGTCTGTGCCGACGACCTGCCGCCGTCGCGCTTCCTGGAGATCGACTGGTCCGGTGGCGGCGGCCTGGCGCTGCTGCACGGCAGTCCGACCAGCCATGTCGCCATGCTGGCGCGGGCGCGCGGCATCCCGATGGTGGTGCAGCTCGGCGCCATTCCGGATGCCGGCGCCACGGCGCTGCTCGACGGCGAAGGCGCGACGCTGGAGCTCGATCCCAGCGCCGAGCAGGTGCGCATCTTCGAGAAGCGGCGCGAGAGCCATCGCAAGAGCCGGGCATCGGCCCGCGCGATCCTGCGGCGGCCGACGGCCTCGTGGCGCGGCGAGCACATCAAGCTCCTGATCAACATCCAGCGCGTCGACGACCTCGAACATGCGGATGCGCAATACGCCGACGGCATCGGCCTGATGCGGACGGAATTCCTGCTCGCCGGACGGAGCGAGCTGCCGGACGAGGAGACCCAGTTCCAGGCCTATGACGCGGTGTTGCGCTGGGCCGGCCAGCGGCCCGTGACGATCCGCACCTTCGACGCCGGCGGCGACAAGCCGGTGCCCGGCTTCACCTTCGACGGCGAAGCCAATCCGTTCCTCGGCGTCCGTGGCTTGCGGCTTTGCCTCGCCCGGCCCGAGATCTTTGCCGTTCAGCTCCGCGCGCTGGCCCGCGCCGCGGTGCGCGGCAATCTCAAGGTCATGTTCCCGATGGTGACGCAGGCCGACGAGCTCGAGGCGGGGCGGAAGCTGTTCGCCGACGTCGTGCAGCGCTTGCAGGCGGACGGCATTGCCGCGATGCTCCCGGAGCTCGGAATCATGGTCGAGGTTCCGGCGGCGGCCCTGGCGATATCGAGCTTCAAGGCGGCATTCTTCTCGATCGGCTCGAACGATCTCGCGCAATATGTTTTGGCTTGCGATCGTTCCAACGGAGCTCTCGCCCCCCTGATGGACCCCCTGCATCCCGCAGTGCTCGAACTGATTTCGCGGACCGCGGAGCACGGCCGCCGCGCTGGAATAAGCGTCAGCCTGTGCGGCGACATGGCCGGCGATCCGCGCTGCCTTCCAGCGCTGCTGAATTGCGGCCTGCGCGAATTGTCGGTGAACGCCTCGGCACTGGCGCAGATCAAGCACACCATCGACCGGCTGAGCAGCGGAGGCAGTGTTGGCTGACACGGCGGCGGATGAAGCACCCGAAGCCGGCGCGGTTGCGGCCTACAAGCGCATCTTCAAGGAAGTGCTTGAGAGCCGCCCGTCGGGGATGCGGCTGCGTCTGGCGCATGCCATCGGCAAGAACCGCAGCTTCGTCAGCCAGATCAGCAACCCGGCCTATCCGGTGCCGATCCCGGTACAGCATCTCAACACGATCTTCGATGTCTGCCACTTCCCGCCGCAGGCGAAGGCCGCCTTTCTGCGCGCCTATGCGCGGGCGCATCCGCGCCGTGTCGGCCGGCTGAGCGAGGGATCGCACGAGCGGACGCTGACGCTGCATCTGCCGGATCTCGGCAGCGCCAAGCGCAATGCCGAGCTCGACACGCTGCTGCAGGAATTCACGCGGCGCCTGATCGGCATCATGCGGGAAAAATAGGCGAGAACGCCACCAAAGCGTTTTCGAGCGAAGCGGATACCGGTTCGCGTGAAGAAAGCGCGTCAAAACAAGAATCTGGAGCTTCGTTCCGATTGATCGGAACGAAGCTTCGGACGAAGCGGGGAGGACACCATGAAGAAGTTCATCAATGCGGTCGACAACGTGCTCGCCGAGAGCCTCGATGGCTTTGCGGCCGCGCATGCCGATCTGGTCGCGCTGGGCGCCGAGCGCAAATTCGTGCGCCGCCGCGAGCCGAACCGCAACAAGGTCGCGCTGGTCTCGGGCGGCGGCAGCGGGCATGAGCCGCTGCATGCCGGCTTCGTCGGCCACGGCATGCTGGATGCGGCCTGTCCCGGACGGGTGTTCACCTCGCCGACGCCGGACCAGATCGTCGAGGCCGCGCAGGCGGTCGCGGGCGATGCCGGGGTGCTGTTCATCGTCAAGAACTATGCCGGCGACCGCATGAATTTCGAGATGGCGGCCGAGATCGCCGAAGGCAAGACCGCCACCATCGTGACCGATGACGACGTCGCGGTCGAGAAATCGACCTACAGCATCGGACGCCGCGGCGTCGCCGGCACCTTGATCGTCGAGAAGATCGTTGGCGCTGCCGCCGAGAAGGGCGCCGATCTTGCGACCTGCGTCGCGCTCGGCGAGCGCGTCAACGCGCGGACCCGTTCGATGGGCGTGGCGCTGACCAGCTGCACGGTGCCTGCCGCGGGCACGCCGACCTTCGCGCTCGGCGAGGACGAGATGGAGATGGGCGTCGGCATCCACGGCGAGCCGGGCCGCCGCCGCGTCAAACTCGCAGCGGCCGACGCGATCGCATCGGAGATGACGACAGCCATTGCAGAGGATCTCGCGGCCCCCGCCGGCTCCGAGGCCCTGCTGCTGGTCAACGGCTTCGGCGGCACCCCGACGATCGAGCTCTATCTGATGTACAACGCCGCGCGCCGCATGCTCGAGCAGCGCGGCCTGCGCATCGTGCGCTCGCTGGTCGGCAGCTACGTCACCTCGCTCGACATGGCCGGCTGCTCGCTCACGGTGAGCCTGCTCGATGCCGAGACGACGGCGCTGTGGGACGCCCCGGTGCGCACGGCCGCATTGAAATGGTGAATGCTGCCATGGTCGGCAGCCACGAGCTTCGTTGAACCAATCCGCCTTCGCCAAGGCTCCGGGGCGACAGCCTTCGCTGCTTCGCATCGATGGAAGCGCGTCGGGCTTGCCGAGCCGTAGCTGCGAAGCAACGAAGGCTGGTGCCCCTGGCCGGAATCGAACCAGCACTCCTTGCGGAACTCGATTTTGAGTCGAGCGCGTCTACCAGTTCCGCCACAGGGGCATTCGCGATGGTCCAGGCCGGGAGCGGCCGGGGGTCACGAAGCGCGGCGGACTATAGCGGGCGGCCCGTCACGGTCAACCCGCGCGGATGTGATTGTCCCGTGCCTCGACAGCGGTATTTTCACGCGATACGACCCGGATCGAGCATGGAGCGGGGCCATGGCCCTCCCGGATGATGCTCGCAGGAGGACCGCCGTGACGACCGCCACCGCCCATCCGTCGCATGCTTCCGCCACCGGCAATCCTGCGCTGACCTCGGCCCTGGCGATTGCCGTGATCGCTGCGGCGACGCTGGCCGGCGCCTGGTTCTTCCAGCTGGTGCTGGAGATCATGCCCTGTCCGCTCTGCCTCGAGCAGCGCTATGCCTATTATCTCGCGGTCCCGCTCGGCGCCCTGGTGGCGATCGCGGCCGCCCGCGGTGCGGCGCGTCCGGTGCTGCTCGCCGGCCTTGCGATCCTCGGCCTCGCCGCGCTCGCCAATGCCGGGCTCGGCGCCTATCACGCCGGCGTCGAATGGGGGCTCTGGCAGGGGCCGACCGATTGCACCGGCCCGATGGTGGATTTCGGCAAGGCCGGCTCGCTGCTGGATCAGCTCGACAAGGTCAAGGTGGTCCGCTGCGATGAGGTGCAGTGGCGCCTCCTCGGCATCTCGCTCGCAGGCTACAACGTGCTGATCTCGCTCTTGATGGCCGCGATCGCCGGCTGGGGCGTGGTGCGGGCTGCGAAGGCCTGAGGTCCAACCGCCCGCTTCCCGTGATCCGTCATGCTGAGGAGGCCGCGTAGCGGCCGTCTCGAAGCATGCGCGGCCAAAAGCCGGGCTGTTCATCCTTCGAGACGCGCTTCGCGCTCCTCAAGATGACGGACCAGCTAAGCTCCACCTAATCGTCGACGTCGTCCTGCGGCCGTCCGAACAGATGGATAATGCCCGGCGTCGAGATGGTGACGAACAGAAACCTCGACAGGTGATGCGCGCCGACGAAGATCGGGTCGATGTGCAGCGTCAGGGCCAGCGCCAGCATCGCGTCCATCGCGCCGGGCGCGAAGGCGACCACGACGTCGGCAAGCCGTACATGGGTGGTGAAGCCGATCACCGCGACGAACACGGCCGATATCAGGATGGCGATCGCAAACGAGCCGAGCCCGGCATTGACGTGGCTGAGCAGGGTCGAGGTCTTCATCCGCGCGAAACGGGTGCCGATCAGCGCGCCGATGCCGACCAGCGCGACATTGCGGAGCCAGGGCGGCAGGCCGCCATCGACCAGGCCCGAGCCGTGCAGCAGGCTGGAGGCGAGCATCGCGCCGAACATCCAGCTGGCTGGGAATTTGATCCAGCGCAACAGGAGTGAGACGCCGATCGATCCGGCGACGAGGGCCGTGAGGCCGAACGGCGAGGCGACCGTGGTCGGCAATGGCGGCGGCGCCGCATGCGTCACCCCGGTCAGCGCCAGCACCAGCGGCAGGGCCGCGGTCAGGATGATGACCCGCATGGTTTGTACCACGGCGATCGCCGCGACGTCGGCGCCCTTCTCCGCGGCGAGGATCGTGATCTGCGAGAGCGCGCCGGGGCTGCCGGCGAGGAAGGCCGAGGTCTGGTCCCAGCCATGGACACGCTGGAGGTACAGGCTCGAGCCGAAGGTCGAGCAGAATGTCGCGAGCGCCAGGAGGGCGATGGTGAGCGGATAGGAGCTCATATGCTGCAGCAATTGCTGCGACATCAGCGAGCCTAGCGAAATGCCGAGCAGCAGCAGCACCGATTGTGTCAGCACCGGCGGCACCGCGAGCGGCCGGCCGGCCAGTGCGGCGATCCCGACTGCGCACATCGCCCCCGAGATCAGGCCGCCTGGCAATCCCGCCCACAAAAACAGCACGCCGCCTGCGGCGCCGATGACGAGGGTCTCGAGCCCGTTCAGAACTTTGCTGCGGTCGGGAATGGCCGTTGCCATCGAAGCGCGGATCAGGGTCACGCCGCCTTATGGCAAATTCGCAACCACGGGACAATTGCATCTCGCGATTGCAGCATTGCGTCCGAAAACGCGGGCACTCTTCCTTCATCCTGCCCTGGAGGGGGAGAGTCGCTTCGCACGAAGCGAAGCGAATCGCACATGACGATCGAATGGCAACGTCATCGGCGGTCGGCTCCCTCTCCCGCTTGCGGGGGAGGGCTGGGGTGGGGGCTCTTTCCGCGCAATGACTCGCGGAGAGAGCCCCCACCCGCCGCGCGCCAGGCGCGCGTCGGCCTCCCCCGCAAGCGGGAGAGGCAAGGAAACTCGCGGAGAATCTCCGCACACGTCATATGTGATTGCCCTGCCCTCCAGGGGAGGGGGCAGCGTTAGCAATCCTACTTCGTGCCCGCGGGCGCGGCAGCGGCGCCGCCGGACTTTTCCTTCTTGCATTCGGAACGGAATTTCTTGCGCTCCTTGCCGTGCAGGCCCTTGGCGTCGGCCTCCTTCGAGCATTCGATCGATTCGGCGGTGTGCGGCTTGGCTTCCTTGGGTGCCTTGGCCGCAGCGGCCGCCGGAGCGGCGTCCTTGGCGGCGGGCGCGGCGGTTTGCGCGAAAGCTCCGCCCATCAGCAGAAAGGAAGCAACGGCGGTTGCGGTCGCGAGCGAGGAAATCTTCGTCATGGGGCACCTCATGAGGGGAAAGAGGCCGAAACGTCGCGCGGCGATGCTGAACCTTGGATGAACATGCCGCGGTCCCGCCGCCACAATATTTTAGCGCCCAGGCGCGCCCGCACATTGTCGCAAGTCGGGGTTGCGCTAGGATAATGGTCTTACGCCGATGCCCCCACGGGAAACCGACGGGAAACCAGGGATGACGGGAGACCAGGGATGACCATTCAGACCAGACTGTTGTGCGTGATTGCGGTGTCGGGCTTTGCAGCCTTTGCGGCGAGCGCGCCGGCGCAGGCCCTGACCGCGCAGGAATGCAGCGCCAAGTATCAGGCGGCCAAGTCGGCCGGCACCCTCAACGGCCAGAAGTGGAACGACTTCCGCAAGGCTCAGTGCGCCGCCGACGCGACCCCGGCTGCGGCCCCCGCTGCTGCGCCGCCGCCCGCTGCCGCCGCGCCTGCTCCGGCCGCGCCGAAGGAAGCCAAGCGGGAAGCCGCTCCCGCGGCAGCACCCGCCGCGCCGTCAGGGCCCGCCGTGTTTCCGAACGCGGTCGATCCCAAATACGCCAAGGAAACCGAGGGCAAGCAGCGCATGCACAGCTGCCTCGATCAGTACAACGCCAACAAGACCACCGGAGGCAATGGCGGCATGAAGTGGATCCAGAAGGGCGGCGGCTACTACAGCGAATGCAACAAGAAGCTCAAGGGCGCCTGAGCCCGGCCGGAGCTGACGTTTGACGAGCGGCCGGCGCAAGCCGGCCGCTTTTCGTTGACGCCATTGCTATTGGCCTTCGGCCAGCAGCTTGTCCGCCGATTGCGCCAGCAGTTGCGCGCGCTTGCGCGGACCGCGCTCGAGGAACAAGAGGCTCTGGCCGAAGATGAAGCAGTAGAACAGGAAGGCCTGCGCATCGGCCGCTTCGGTTGGCAGCCCGGTGGCGCGATAGAGCTGGCCGACCTGCTTCAGCCGTGCCGCATCGACACTCGCGGCGGCTGCGGCGGCGGCCTCGTCGGTGCGCGCCCATTGCCGGATCGCGAGCTCGACCGCCATCGCCTCGGTGTTCATGCGCTCCGAATAGAGCGTGATGATCGCCTTCAACCGTTCGCGCGCGCTCGCACCGTCGAGCGCGGTCTGCTTCTCGATCGCGGCGACGCGGCCATCGCGCCAGCGCGTCAGCATGGCCTCGAGCAGCGCGGCGCGATCCTTGAAGCGGCGGTAGAAGCCGCCCTTGGTGACGCCGAGATTCTTCGCCAGCACCTCGACCCGCACGCCGTCGACGCCGCTATGGGCGAGTTCGGCAAAGCCGGCGGCGACCCAGACATCGCCCTTGCCTTCAGTCATGTGATCTCCGCGGAGCGGCCTTGATACGGTGCCGTATTGCTAGCCCGCTTCCTCCCTGATACGCTACCGTATCAAAATCGAGGGAGGCGACGATGGAGGGCGAGGCGACCTATCGCGGCACGGTCTATCCCTGGCACTGCGACCATATCGGCCACATGAACGTCATGTGGTATGTCGGCAAATTCGACGAGGCGAGCTGGAACATGTTCGCGCGGCTCGGCCTGACGCCGAGCTATCTGCGCGAGTCCGGCCGCGGCATGGCTGCCGTGCAGCAGAACATTGCCTACAAGCGTGAGCTGCTTGCCGGCGACCTCGTCGAGGTCAAGAGCCGGCTGATCGAGTTCCGCGACAAGTCGATCCGGATCCTGCACGAGATGCGCAACGCCGAGGCCGGTGAGATCGCCGCGTCCTGCGAGATCACCGCCGTGCACATCGACCGTGCCGCGCGCAAGGCGGTGCCGTTTGCGCCGGCGATCCGCTACGCGGCGATGCCGCATCTCGTCCCGTCAGAACCCGTGATCGCATGACCGCCCCGCCCCGCTTCGAGCCGAAGAATCCCGATTTTCGCGCGGTTGCGGCCGAGACGTTCGTGCGCCAGCACGCGATGCGGACGCTTGGGATCTCGATCGCGCGCATGGAGCCGGGCGAGGTCGATCTCGCGATGGCCTATGCGCCCGAGTTCACCCAGCAGAACGGCTTCGTGCACGCCGGAATCATCACCGCGGGCCTCGACAATGCCTGCGGGATCGCCGCCTTCACGCTGATGCCGGAAGGCTCCGATATCCTCACCGTGGAGTTCAAGACCAATCTGCTGGCGCCGGCGCGCGGCGAGCGGTTCGTGTTCCGCGGCGTGGTGATCAAGCCCGGCCGCACGCTGACGGTATGCGAGGGCCGTGCCTATGCCGTGCAGGATGGCGTGGAGACACTGGTTGCGACCATGAGCGGCACGCTGATGGCGCTGCAGCGGCGGGCGGGGTAGCTCGAGCGCAGAACACAACGCCGTCATTGCGAGGAGCGATAGCGACGAAGCAATCCACGCCTCCGCTTGCGGGGCTATGGATTGCTTCGCTTGGCTCGCAATGACGCGACTATGTGCAGCCCCGCGCATTGACAAGCCTCCGTCGCACCGACCTGATAGGTGGATGCATCGCGTGAGCCCCTGTCATGATCGCCAGCCTCAGTCTGATCCTGCTCTGCCAGCTCATCGGCGAGGTCGCGGTGCGCGCGCTCGGCGTACCGGTGCCGGGGCCGGTGGTTGGCCTCGTGCTCCTGTTGTTGCTGCTGCTGGCGCGCGACCGCTATCCTGCGCTGGCGCGCGGGCCGCTCGGCAATGACGGCGTCGAAAGCGCAAGCCGCGGCATGCTCGCCAATCTGTCGCTGCTCTTCATTCCGGCGGGCGTCGGCGTGGTGCAGAAGCTGGATCTGCTCGCCGAGCACGGCATCGCGATCCTGGTGATCCTCGCGCTATCGGTCATCGTCACGCTGCTGGCCACGGTCGCGACCTTCGTTGCGGCGAGCAGTCTGTTCTCGCGCGAGGAGGAGCCGTGAGCGGCAATCCGTTCTCGCTCTGGGTTTATCTCTCCCAGTCGCCGCTGCTCTGGCTGACGGTGACGCTGCTGACCTATGCGGCGACCGATGCGGTGTCGCTGCAGACAAGGCGGCATCCGCTCACCAATCCGGTGCTGCATTCGCTGTGGATCATCGGTCTGTTCCTGCTGCTGACCGGGACCTCCTACACCACCTACTTTGCCGGCGCGCAGTTCGTGCACTTCCTGCTCGGGCCGGCGACGGTCGCGCTCGCGGTGCCGCTCTACGAGAACCGCAAGCGGGTCGCAGCGGCGGTGCTGCCGATGCTGGTTGCGCTCGCGGTTGGCTCGCTCACGGCGATCGTTTCGGTGGTGCTGTTGGCGAAGGCCTTCGGCCTGCCGCGCGATATCATCCTGTCGCTGGCGCCGAAATCGGTGACGGCCGGCGTCGCGATGGGCATCAGCGAATCGCTGCATGCCGATCCCTCGCTGACCGCGGTGTCGGTGATCCTCACCGGCATCATGGGGGCGATCATCGTCACGCCGCTGATGAACTTCACCGGGATTACCGACTATCGTGGCCGCGGCTTTGCCGCAGGGATCGCCGCCCATGGCATCGGCACCGCGCGCGCCTTTCAGGTCGACGAGGTCGCAGGCGTCTTTGCCGGCATCGCGATGAGCCTGAACGCGCTGGTCACCTCGCTGCTGGTGCCGTTGGCCGTGACATATCTGCTGCGCTGAGTGTCGTTGCAGGGCAGTTTTGTGCTATTGGTATGGCGCAATATAGTAAATCATTCTATGATGCCGGCTCAAACGCGAGTCTGCTCCCCTTGGTCTTCTCCGCAACCCAGAGCGTGCTTGGGCTGGCATCGGGCATGCTGGTCGGTTTTTCGCTGGGCCTGGTCGGTGGCGGCGGGTCGATCCTTGCCGTGCCGCTGATGGTCTATGTGGTCGGGGTGCCCCAGCCGCATGTCGCGATCGGCACCTCGGCGATCGCAGTCGCCGCCAATGCCGCGATCAACCTCTCCAACCACGCCCGCGGCGGCACTGTGATCTGGTCCTGCGCACTGGTGTTCGCGCTGTCAGGCATGTTCGGCGCGTTCGGTGGCTCGATCCTCGGCAAGATGCTGGACGGGCAGAAGCTGCTGGCGCTGTTCTCGGTCGTGATGCTTGTCATCGCGGGCCTGATGCTGAAGACCCGCGCGCGGGTCGGGCTGACCGACGTCAAGATCTCGATGTCCAACACGCCCGCAATCATCGGCCTCGGGCTCGTCACGGGAACCATGTCCGGCTGCTTCGGGATCGGCGGCGGCTTCCTGATCGTGCCGGCCCTGATGCTGGCGACCGGGATGCCGATCATGAACGCGGTCAGTTCCTCGCTGGTGGCGGTCACCGCCTTCGGCGTGACCACGGCCCTGAGCTATGCGTGGTCCGGGCTGGTGTCGTGGGACCTTGCGGGGCTATTCGTCGCCGGCGGCATCGCGGGCGGCCTGTTGGGCACCCGCAGCGCCCGGCACCTGTCGGAACGGCGCGGTGCCCTCAATATCGTATTTGCGACTGTGATTATCGTGGTGGCGATCTATATGCTGCTGCGTAACATCAATGTGTCCTGAACGTAGAAGGGCGAGGAGCCCTTCCGGAAGCCAGCCATGAACCATCTGACGAAATCACCCCTCGACAACGCCGGCGCCACCCGCCGGGGCGCGCTCGGCCTGATCGGTGCCGGCATCGCGCTTCTTGCCGCCGGCGGCGCGCGCGCCGAGGACGACAAGGTCCTGACCGAGGAGCAGGTGCTGCGCGATCCCGAGATTCCGGTGATCGGCAATGCCAAGGGCGACATCACGATCGTCGAATGGTTCGACTACAACTGCCCGTATTGCCGCAAGCTCGCGCCGGAGCTCCGCCAGGTGGTGCAGGACGACGGCAAGGTCCGCCTGGTGCTGAAGGACTGGCCGATCCTCGGGCCGGTCTCCAAGGTGGCGGCGCGGATGGCGCTGGCGGCGAAGTACCAGGACAAGTTCGAAGCTGCGCATGAGGCGATGATCTCGGTCAATTCGCGCATCACCGAGCCGCGCATCGCCGAGCTGCTCTCGGGCGCCGGCCTCGACATGGACCGGCTGAAGAAGGACCTCGACGCCAACGCCAAGGCGATCGACGCGGTGCTTTCGCGCAACGACCAGCAGGCTCAGGCGTTCGGCTTCAACGGCACGCCGTCATTCATCGTCGGCAAGTACCGCGTGCCCGGCGTGCTCAGCATCGACCAGTTCGAGCAGGTGATCGCCGACGCCCGCAAGGCCAATATGGGCCGCAAGACCGAGCAGAACTAACGCGAGTTCTTGCGCTTGGCATAAGCGCGCCGGGCGCGCTCGCGATTGCCGCAGACTTCGCTCGAGCACCATCTGCGGGTCTGGTTCGGGCTTTCGTCGACAAAGAACCAGCCGCAGCCGTCGGCCTCGCAGCATCCGATCCGCCTGGCGTCGTCGGACGCCAGCAGTGCCGTCAGCGACCACAGCACCGGCCATAGCGGCTCCCTCACGTCAGTCCCAGCGAAGGCGTGGCGATAGGCGCGATCCTGCCGCACAAGGTCGGGTTGCCGGGGCGCCGCTGAAAGCAACTGATTGACGAGACGAAGGTCCGCACCGCGGCCGCCGCGCAGTGCGTCCGAGATGGTCCAGATGTCGCGGCGCAGATCATAGGCCTGCTGCATCGCAGCCGCGGCCTCGCTGCTTGCCGAACGCCCCTTGAGCTTCCTGGTCGCGGCAAGCGGCAAGGTCCCGCGGCGTTCACTCCAGGACAACAGCGCCGCATAATCCGGAATCAGCTCCTGCGGATCGTCCGAGGTGCGCCAATCCAGCGTGTTCGCGAAGTCAAGGCAGACCCGTCCACCGAAGAACTGCGTCGCTGCCCGCGCGGGATCTCTTGACATCACGGCCTCTCACAAAGTCTAATCTAATGGTCATGACCATTACAAGTGTCTCACCACGAGCCTCAACGATGACTGCCGCCGGATTCAGGCGCGGCCTGATCGCGGCGCTGCCGTTCCTGCTCAGCAATGGCGCCGCCGGCCTCGTCATGGGACTGACCTACAAGGGGCTCGGGCTGGGAGCAGAGCACGCCATTCTGTTCAGCCTGCTGGTCTACTCCGCCACGGCGCAAGCGATCACGCTGAGCATGTGGGCTCATCCGCTGCCGGTCGTCGCCATGGTCGTCGCCTGCATTGCCACGAATTCACGATACTTACTGATGGGCGCTCATCTGCGCCAGCTGTTTGGCGGACTGGCCCCGCGGAAGATGCTGCCGACGCTGTTTCTGCTGGCGGATGCGTCCTGGCTGATGACGAGTTCTGACGCCGATCGCAACGGGCCAGATGCGGGTTATCTGCTCGGATCGGGCATCCCGATGGCGATCGGCTGGGTCGGCGGCACCGCGCTTGCCTATGCCGCCCCGCTCGCGACCAACGAACCGCTCAGGCTCGCCGCCGCGCTGCTGCCGACGATGTTCATCGCGACCCTGCTGCCTAGCCAATGGAAGAATGTGAGATCGCTCTGGCCGTGGCTGACCTCAGCCGTCGCGGCGCTGCTCGTGGCCCGGTTCGTGGATCCGAGCTGGTCGATGCTGATCGGAGGCGGATGCGGCACGCTCGTGAGCATGATGGAGCGAAGCGATGGATGATTTGCGGGTGCTCGGCGTCATCTGCATCCTCGGCATCACCTGCTATGCGATGCGCGCCGGCGGCTATGTCCTCGCTGCGTCGATGCGCGATGATGGCATCGCCGCCCGGTTCCTGCGGCTCGCGCCCGGCAATCTGTTCATTGCATTCATCGTCGGCGGCTGCCTGTCGGGCGGGTTGGCAGGCCTTGTCGGCACCGTGGTCGCGCTCGTGACCATGGCGATCACGACGCGAGAATGGGCTGCGCTGGGCGCGGGGTTCAGTGCGGCCCTGGCCGCGTCCTCGATCGGATTGTGAACGTCGATCGCTATTTCGACGCGATCTTGTCCCATTGCTCGCGGGTGCGGGTCTTCAGCAGGTTCCAGTCACGCGCCGCGACGTCCCAATTGACGATGGTGCGCGTGTCCTGCGCCACCTCGCCATTGGCCACGCTCGATGTGCGCATCGAGTCATAGACATACACGCCGCATATCAGCAGCAGCGCGCCCAAGATCATGCCGAAAAACGTCCGCATCACGCAATCCCTCCAGTGTCCGCGGGATAACGTCGTGAGGCTCGGCATGGTTCCGGCGGATGATCTCTGCGTGTGAACGGTCAACCGTTCCTGCGTGCGCTGTACGCCGGGCCGCGACGGTCCCTTCGGCCTCACATGCTGCTCAGCCAGCGAAAAATCTCCGCGTTGATCTCGCGCGGATAGGTGTGGCTGAGATCGTCGATCTCGCGATAGGTCACGCTGGCGCCGGCGGCCGACAGCAGGCCTTGGGTCTGCCGCGCGGTCTGCACCGGGAACATCCAGTCGAGCTTGCCGTGAGTGATGAAGATCGGCAGGCCGCGCAACCGGTCCGCATCGGCCATTTCAGCCATCAGCGGATGGAAGGTCGCCGCGACCGGTGCCAGATGCGTGAAGCGCGAGGCGCCTTCGAGCCCGGTCACATAGCTGAAGGTGCCGCCGTCGCTCATGCCGGTCAGCAGCATCCGTGTCGCGTCGACGTTCCAGCGCGCGGACACCTGATCGAGGATGCGGTTGAGGTTCGGCGTGTCGGTGTCGTCGCCCATCAGCGCCCAGGTCTGGCCGGTCGCGGTCGGCGCCACCAGGATAGCGCCGCGGCTGCGCGCGTCGCGCAGCCAGCTCCACAGGAAGCCGCGGCCGTTGCCGCTGCCGCCGTGCAGCGCCATCACCAGCGGCCAGGCGCGATCGGGCGTGTAGTATTCCGGCACATACATCGAGAAGCCGCCGCGGCTGCCCGGTTCGTTGCGCTCATGAAAGATACCGGTGTCGTCGTTGGGCGTGGCGGCGAGCTTGGCCTGCAGCTCGGCATCCTCGCGCAGGTCGGGCGCGATGAAGAAGCCGCTGACCGGCGGCAATTCCGTCAGCGGATAAAGCGCCTCCTGCGCGCGCGGCAGATAGCGCAGCGCGCGGAATACGCCGACGAGGTCGCCTTCGCCGTTCTGCACTGCGCGCAGCCCTGCATAGGCGGCGAGCGCCGGTTCGATGGCAGCGTCAAGTGCAGTCTTGATGTGCGCGAATTTCTCCGGCCAATCGGCCAGCCGCGGCCGAACCGCCTGCAACGCCTCCTCGGGCTCGCCTGCGATCTGCATCACGCGATCGAAGTCCGGCGGATTCAGGTTGCGGGCGACGAAGGTCAGCGATTCCAGCGTCTGCAACAGCGGCGGCAGCACGGCCACGATGTCGTCAACCACGGCCTCGCTCATCGTTGCTGCCTCTCGTTCTGTACTAATGCAGCCGCGGCGCCTTCAGCAGCTTCATGCGGTCGATCGAGGTCAGCGTCACGTCGAAGGTGACGCCCTCGTGATAGACCGTCAGCGGCACGTCGACGCCGGCGGTGCCGAGCGACCAGAGCTTGCGGTAGAAGCCGGTCTGGCTCGTTACCTTGTCGCCGTCGACCGCGAGGATCACGTCGCCGGTCTTCAGCTCGGCGCGCGCCGCCGGTCCCTTGCTGGCGACGCCGACCACCACGAGGCGGTTGTCGATCTCGGTCGTGTACATGCCGAGCCACGGCCGCGCCGGCTTGTCGACACGGCCGAATCTTGCGCAGGTCGCCGAGCACCGGCTTGAGCAGGTCGATCGGCACGATCATGTTGACATGCTCGGCGCGGCCCGAGCGTTCGCGCTCGAGCTGCAGCGAGCCGATGCCGATCAGCTCGCCGGCATTGTTGATCAGTCCGGTGCCGCCCCAGTTCGGATGCGCCGGATAGGTGAAGATCGCCTCGTCGAGCAGATATTCCCAATAGCCCGCGAATTCCTGCTTCGCCGCGATCTGGCTCGCGACCGAGCGCGTGCGGCCGCCGGCGCCACCGAGCACGACATTGTCGCCGACCTGCGTCGCCGCCGACGAGCCGATCGGCAGCGGATCGATGTCGAGCCTGCCGAGCGCCTGCACCAGGCCGAAGCCGGATTCGAAATCGAAGCCGAGCGCGTGACCCTCGACCGCGCGGCCGTCGCCGAGATGCAGCCACACCGTGGCGGCTTCGGTGATCAGGTAGCCGATCGTCAGCACCAGCCCGTTGTCGATCAGGACGCCGTTGCCGGTGCGCTCGGTGCCGAGCGTCTCGGCGCTGAATGCATCAGGCGGAATGATCGAGTGCAGCCCGACCACGCTCATCAGTGCACGATCGAGGTCATAGCGGTAATCTTCGGGGCGAGGCTGAAAGGCCGCTGGCACTTTCGGTTCGGTCGTGGAGGGCATCTGGGATCTCCTGGCGTGCAGGGGCGCTGGAACCTCAAGCTAATCCGAGGTTCTGCCGGCAGGGAAGATGGAATGATATACCCTGCGCGGCGGCCTGCACAGCTCATCTGGCGTGCAGACCTCCCTCTCGCAAGACAAAATGAACTTATTCGCTTTTGGTTGCCGCGCGCGCCGGCATGATGCGGAAGGCGCGGTTGTCCTTGATCCACGCGGCGCGCTCGTCGCGCAGCATCGTGCGGCGGACCTTTCCGGAATCATCGCGCGGCGCGGTGGTGACGCGCTCGAAGCTTTCCGGATGCTTGTAGCGGCTGAGCCGGTCCTTGAGGAAATCACCCATGCCGTCGGCAATCTCCTGCGCGTCGGTGTCGTCGGCGAGCTCGAGGATCGCATGCACGCGTTGGCCGAATTCCGGATCGGGCAATCCGACCACGACGCAGGAGCGCACCTTGGGATGTTCGCTGACCGCGGCCTCGACCTCGGCCGGATAGATGTTGGCGCCGCCGCGCAGCACCATGTCGGCAAGCCGGTCGCCGAGATAGAGATAGCCCTCTTCATCCAGACGTCCGATATCGCCGAGCGATTCCCAACCGTCCGGCCGCCGCTTCGGCGTGGCGCCGAGATAGTGATAGGTCGAGCCGGCGCCGTCATTGGGCAGGAAGTAGATCTCGCCGGTCTCGCCGGGCTTAACGTCGTTGCCGTCCTCGCCGATGATACGCAGCTTGGCGGTCTCGCCGATCTTGCCGACCGAGCCCTTGTGAGCCATCCACTCGACGCCCGAGATCACGCAGGCGCCCTGCCGCTCGGTGCCGCCATAAAGCTCCCACACCCGCTCCGGCCCGAGCCATTCGATCCACTTCTCCTTCAGCCAGGGCGGCATCGGAGCTGCCATATGAAACACGATCTGCAGGCTCGAGACATCGTAGCGGTTGCGCACTTCCTCGGGCAGCGCCCAGATCCGGTGCATCATGGTCGGCACGAAGTTGACCCATTGCACGCGCTCGCGCTCGATCAGCCGCAGCGTCTCCTCGGCGTCGAACTTCACCATGCCGGTCAGCTTGCCGCCGCCGAACAAAGCGGAGTGCGACAGGATGAACGGCGCGTTGTGATAGAGCGGGCCGGGGTTGAGCAGCGAGGCCTGATGCGGAATCCCGAGCATCAGCGGCGTCGTGGTTTCGATCACGGCGGGGTTGTGGTCGAGGATCACCTTCGGCCGCCCGGTCGAGCCACCGCTCGTCATCGCCTTCCAGTAGCGCGCGACCGGCGCGTCGAGCGGCTCCCCGGAAAATCCCTCAGGCACGAAATTCACCGGCAGCGAATTCGGTGCATTCCAGTCGGCTTCACCACCGACCACCAATGACGGTTTCAAAATCTCGAGCACCGCGGCGGCCTCGCCGCGCGGCAGCCGCCACGACAACGAGGTCGGCGTCGCGCCGCATTTCCACACCGCGAAGGTGGTCTCAAAGAATGCGTTGCTGTTGGGCAGCCCGATCGCGACGAAGTCGCCGGGCTTGACGCCCTTGGCGGCGAAGGCGCGCGCCCGCGCATTGGCGCGGCGCTCGAGCTCATGCCAGGTCAGCGCATCCGCGCCGTGGCTGACGGCGATCGAATCAGCGGGCTTGCGTTCGGCATACCAGCGCGGCACGTCGGCCAAGGGGATCAGCATGGATCGTTTCCGTCGGAAAAGGCGGCTTGAAGCGCTCTTGTTGCAGGGATGTGGCCAAAGCCACGGCTGACACTTCACCAACAGTGCGGTCGCGGTGTCAAGGTCCGGAGCGCCAATATGGGCAGTATCCCGCTGAGGGAACTGCGGAATCTCCGTTTGCTAAAAGCCGCGTCAAGATTCCGGTAAAGTTCAAGCGATCACGCTAAGCCGGACTTTACGGGGGAACGGCATTGTGGCCCGTGCGGTGACATGCCGGGCGCGTCGATCGACCTGCGCGGTCCTAAGGTTTTCAATGACCAATGTCTTCAAGGACGACGACGATGGCGAGCAATGGAGCACGTATCAAGGTCAGTCGCGAGCCGCGGCGCCAGCTCAACAATCGCGCGGCGTGGATCACGGTCGACGACGGCGTGACTGAGAACGCCTGCGCCGTGGTCGACATCTCGCCCGGCGGCGCCAAGATCACCACCGAGGTCGAGTTCGACGTGAAGGACCGCCTCGCGCTGACGCTGCTCGCCGACCACGCCAAGCGCTACCCCTGCGAGGTGGTGTGGCGCCGCGGCAAGACCTACGGGCTCAAATTCGTCACCGCGGAGGCGTAGCCGGACGCGCCGGCCGCGGAGCCGGTCGGCGCGGCGTAGCCGAAGGCTCTGCCGCGCGACGGCGAGACCGTACCCGGCGGTTCAGCGATCAACCCGATAGAGCTTTGCGAATTCGCCGTCATGGAGCGGCGAGAGCTTCTCGATCGTCTGAAATCCCGGCTTTGGGTCGATCAGGAGCACATAATCGAAATGCGAGCGCCAGCCGACCAGGTAGCGCGACCACTTTAGGGTTTCCGCCGAGAACGGTTCGTTGGCCAGCGCCTCCCAGTCGACCGGCTCCCGTCAGCGGCTGAGACATTCGATCGAACGGCGGCAGAATGGACACCGGTTGTTGCGCCGGGTCGGCAAACAACAATGGCCAGAACGCCCTGCGCTCAACGGGGAGCAATGCCGGGAGGTGGTTGGTCAGCCGGCCAATGCCGGGCAGCGTGCGGCGCGCCGGAGGCGCCATCGTCCGTTTCCCCGACGAGCCCGTCGCGAGCAGGACGCGCGCGCCGGGCTCGACGCCGTCGATTGCCGCGCGCAGATCGGCAAGGTCGTCCCGGCTGTCGATCCAGGTCGCAGCGACGCTCGCCGAGCGGACGAGAATCAAGGCCGCAACAGCAATGCCGAACATCATTGCCTCCCGCCGCGCGATCCGGGGCTGCACCCCCGCGAACAGCAGCAATGCGACCATCACCGCAGCCCGCAGATCTACGTAGGACCCTCCCTTTATTCGCAGGGGCGCGGCGATGTAGACGATTGCCAGCACGGCGATCGCAAGCCGCAGCCCCGGAGCAAATGCGAGATGACGGCGCATGGCGACCAGCGCGACGATAACGGCGACGGCGGTCACGATCGTCAGCTCGACGTTCGGTATCGTGAATGGGCTGAACGGCCTCATCAGTTTGACGATCGCATGCCACGCGCCGAGCGACGTGGCGGTGTCGCTGAACGGACTGAGCCGATACAGCACGAGCGCCGGCGCGAGAGCGATCAGGATCGGGATCGCGGCCTTCATGAAATCGCGCGCGGTGACCGTGCCCGATGACCAGCGTCTCCGGAGTCCCGATGCCTCTTCTGCACCGATCAGGAGGAATAGAAAGGCGAGCCCGAAGATGTGGATGAAGAAGGTCGCGACCGCGGCGATCGCGCCGGCCAGCGTCTTCCACCCGGAACGGTTCCGCCGGCGCAACGCAACCCAGGCGGCCGCACCGATCAGCGCCAGGCCCAGCGAGAACAGGAAATTCATGAAACCCATGAAGAAGGCCGCGTTGTAGGCGACCAGTCCCGACGCCAGCGGCCAATAGGAACGGCAGCCGAAAGCGACCCGATGGTACACGACCGCGCCGCCCACCGGCGCGAGCAGGCTCAGTGCCAGCAATATTCGGCCACCGGTGTGCGTATCGGTTATGCGCAGCAGCCCGGCCCCGATGACGTCCATGCCGAGATTGGGCAAGATCGTCCAATGCGGCGCATATATCTTCGAGAGCACCGGGTCGTCCGGATGCGCCAGGATGAAGAACCGCGCGAGGTGATTTGGATAGTCCGCGAGCGGCGGCACATCGATGACGAGAAGGGGAGCCAGCAGCACGATCGCAAGCACCACCGCCGTCGCCAGCCACGGCCAGGCCGCTTCGCGCATCAATTGAACGTCGCTGCCAGACGCCTTGGCCAGGGGGGCGTGCATCGGCGGCTATTCCAACTCGCCCGCTGGCGCGCAGTGCATTCGAAAGGCGCAGCCATAGGCCCGCGCCGTGGTCGCAGGCAGCAACGCAAACCAGGCGATGGCCACGATCACGTTCTGGAGCCTGACGTTCAGGATCGTCTGAACGAACCGGATGCGAAATTCTCGCGCGGCGAGATAGGCAGCGAGCAGCACCGCGCAGATCGTGCCGAGCCCATTCCAACCGATCGCGACGTGCCGGAACCCGGAAGCATAGGAGATCGCGAACGCGCCGATCAGGAACAGCACGATCGGCACCCAGAGCACCGCACCGCGCGTTCGTTCGTGGTTGGGGTGCTCTGCTGCATTACCTGTGGTTGTCACGCGGTCATGTCGCACGCAGTCCATTAATGTTCAATTACGCATTTGAAGCGTTTGGTAACGTGCAACCTCTGGAGTTGAAGAAATCAGCCGTCAACCCCGCTTTCGGCGATATGCCTCAAGCGGCGCCTCTCGATCGCGACCGTGATCGGGCTCGACCTGAGGGTTCCACCGCTACGAATCTGATCGATGGGCCCGCGCCAACCAGGCGCTGGTCGATCAACTCGGCCGGATCGCGCCGTGGCAGCGGTCGAAGTGCAGGGCGCGCGCTATCCGGAGCAGTTGCTCGGGATGGTCGGGCGCCGAGAGCGTTCCGCTCTCTTCGCCGGGGCTCGCGAAGCGAGAGCCCGGGATCCATTCCAACGCTTGTTTTGCGGCTCAATGGATTCCGGGCTCAGCCCTTCGGGCTGCCCCGGAATGACGATGGTGAACCATCCCTAGCGTCGTCCTGGCGAAAGCCAGGACCCATTACCCCAAATCTCGATTGTTGCGCGACGCCGTGGCGGCGATCCCGTTCATCACCGAATGCGGTGGTTATGGGTCCTGGCTTTCGCCAGGACGACGGGTGGTTAGAGCCGGAGCGGGTGACCGCTTCTGCCCTAGCGTTCCGTCAGCTTCAGCTCGATGCGGCGGTTGCGCTTGTAGGCGTCTTCGGTCTGCGCGGTGTCGAGCGGCTGGAATTCGGCGAAGCCGGCCGCGACCAGACGCTGCGCGGGCACGCCGAGCGAGACCAGATATTGCACCACCGAGATCGCGCGCGCGGAGGATAGCTCCCAGTTTGACTTGAACAGCGGGCTGTTGATCGGCCGCACGTCGGTGTGGCCGTCGACGCGCAGCACCCAGGCGATCTCGGGGGGGATCTGCTTGTCGAGATCGATCAACGCGTTCGCTACCGTGTCGAGCTCGGTCTTGCCCTCCGGCAGCAAGGTCGCCTGGCCGGTGTCGAAGAACACTTCGGACTGGAATACGAAGCGATCGCCGACGATGCGGATATCGGGGCGGTTGCCCAGGATCGCGCGCAGCCGGCCGAAGAATTCCGAGCGGTACTTCGACAATTCCTGCACCCGCTGCGCCAGCGCGACGTTGAGGCGCTGGCCGAGATCGGCGATCCGGTTCTGCGATTCCTTGTCACGCTTCTCGGAGGCATCGAGCGCCTCCTCGAGCGCGGCGAGCTGGCGGCGCAGAGCGCTGATCTGCTGGTTCAGCACCTCGATCTGTGCCAGCGCGCGCGACGACACACTCTTCTCGGACTCCAGCGCCTTGTTCAGCTCGTTGGCGCGGCCCTGCGCGTCGTTGCCGGAATTGGCGAGCCCTTCATAGAGCCCCTTCATGCGGTCGCGCTCGCCCTCAGCCGAGGCGAGGCCGGCGCGGAGCTGCGACACCTGGTCGTCGAGCGTCAGCCTGGAAAGCTTCTCCAGCGACAAGAGGTCGTTGAGCTGGGCGATCTTGGCGGTGAGCTGCTCCAGCGCCTTGTCCTTGCCGGTCACTTCCTGCGACAGGAAGAACTGCACGACGAGGAACACCGACAGCAGGAACACGATCGACAGCACCAGCGTCGACAGCGCGTCGACAAAGCCGGGCCAGTAGTTGAAGCCGGATTCGCTGCGGCGCGAGCGGGCGAGGGCCATCTGGTTTCCCTTTACTTCCTGTCAGTGCGGCGCGTGGCAGACGGCTTCGATGTTGTGGCCGTCGGGGTCGAGCACGAAAGCACCGTAGTAGTTTGCATGATAGTGCGGCCGAATTCCGGGCCGCCCATTGTCCCTGCCGCCGGCCTTGATCGCGTCGTCGTAGAAGCGATCGACGGTGGCGCGATCGTTTGCCGTGAAGGCGATGTGGGCGCCGGTCTGCGGCGTGCCGCGCCGGCCGATCCAGAAGAAGGCCTTCGGATGGATGCCATAGCCGGCAAACTCGGCACCCTCTGCATAAAGGCGGCTGATGCCGAGGGAGCGCAAGGCCGCATCATAGAAGGCCTTGGACCGCTCGATATCGCTGATGCCGATGGTCACGTGGTCCAGCACATCGGCCTCCGTGGCTCAGCTCTTCTCGGGCTGGCGGGCGAGGCGTTCGAGCAGCCGCTTGATCTCGCGGTTCTGCTCGCCCTGGCCGTCGGCCCATTCGCGGATCATCTGTTGCTCGGTGCGCATATGCGCGACCAGCCCCTGGATTGCCTCCGCCAGATTGGCCATCGCCGCCGTGGTGTTGCGACCACCCGCGCCGCCGCCACCCTCCTCGAAGGTGGCACGCAGCCGGTCGATCGCGCCCTGCAGATCGGCGCCGCCGGTCCCGACGCCGTCACCTGAGATGCCGCGCACCGTGGTGGCGAGCCAGTCCTCGAGGTCGGTGTAGAAGCGGTTCTGGGCCTGGCTCGACTGCAGGTCGAGGAAGCCGAGGATCAGCGAGCCGGCGAGGCCGAACAGCGAGGACGAGAACGAGATGCCCATGCCGCCGAGCGGGGCGGCAAGGCCCTCCTTCAGCGTATCGAACAGCGCGCCGGCGTCGCCGCCGACCTTGAGCCCGTCGATCACCTTGCCGACCGAGCCGACCGTCTCGATCAGGCCCCAGAAGGTGCCGAGCAGGCCGAGGAACACGAGCAGGCCGGTCATGTAGCGCGAGATGTCGCGGGCTTCATCCAGGCGGGTTGCGATCGAATCCAGCAGATGCCGCATGGTCTGCTGCGAGATCGACATCCGTCCGGTGCGCTCGCCGCCGAGGATCGCAGCCATCGGGGCAAGCAACGTCGGCCGGCGCTCGATGGCGAGGCCGGGATCGGCGATGCGGAAATTATTGACCCAGGCCACTTCAGGATAGAGCCGGATCACCTGCCGGAACGCCAGGATGACGCCGATCAGCAGCACCGCGCCGATCAGGGCGTTGAGCCCGGGATTGGCGAAGAAGGCGGTGACGATCTGCTTGTACAGCACGACCCCGACCAGGCCGCAGAGCACCAGGAATACCAGCATCCGCACCAGGAAGATCCTGGGCGAGGACAGCTTGCTCAGTTCGATCTCCATCTCGGAGCGGGAAGGGGGCATTGCCGGATCATCCGTTCGCGAAGGCCGCATCTGTCAGCAATATGGCACAGCGGCGGAGTGAGGAAAGCCGAATCCAAAGGCGGATGGCAGAACCCTGGGTCGAGATCGGGGGGACTGTCGCCGCCTTGCGCAGCTTTGCGGCCGGTCGCCGCATCACCGTTCGCGCGCGCCCCCCGGGGCCACGCGCTGATCGCGAGATCAGGCCGATTTGCAGGCATCGTCGGGCGAGGCGCGCGATGCACGGTGATTCGGCAGGATTGTCGCATCATGATCCGCGGTGCGGCATTCCTGTGCAGGCAAACAGCCCGTTCCCGCTCACGCAGTCCTTAACGCATTCCCACAGCCTGCGATGGAACCCGCTCACAATGCGGTGACGACATGAAAGATGCCGCGAAATCAGGATGATAGCGTTGTGTGACAATGAGCCGCCCGACAAGCGCATTGCTTCGCAGCAGGCAGATTTTATTTTCACGAGCAGAGGCGGCGTCGTGGCGATGCCGCCATTTGTTCATTCCAACCCACAGGGGCGATCATCTCAATGTCTGGACTTCGCGCGCAATCGGCATGCATTGCTCTGATGCTGGCCGTGACGGCGCCACTGCTTGCCGGCTGCAACGAACCGAACTCCGCAACCGCCGCCGTACAAGCATCCGAGCCGGACGTCAGTGTGGTCACCGTGAAGGAGCAGGCGCGCGCGATGGTACGCGAGCTGCCGGGCCGCATCGCCCCGACCCGCGTTTCCGAGGTCCGCCCGCGCGTCTCCGGTATCGTCGTCAACCGCATGTTCCATCAGGGCAGCGAGGTGAAGGTCGGCGACCCCCTGTACCAGATCGATCCGCGCCCGTTCGAAGTCGAGTTGCAGTCGACCGAGGCGGCGCTGGCGCGCGCCAAGGCCGTGCTCGAGCAGACCTCGCTGCAGGCCCGCCGCATCGCAACCCTCACCAACCAGCGTGCGACCTCGGAGGCCGAGAACGAGAAGGCGATCGCCAATTTGAAGCAGGCCGAAGCCGACGTGCAGGGCCGCGAGGCCGACGTCGCGCGTGCCAAGCTCAACCTGGACTATGCGACGATTCGTGCGCCGATCGACGGCACCATTGGCGCTGCTGTGATCAGCGAAGGCGCGCTCGTCGTGCAGAACGACGCCGCGAGCCTTGCGACCATCCAGCAGCTGGATCCGATCTATGCTGACTTCCAGCAGTCGGTGACCGAAATGAACCAGCTCCGCCGCGCCCTCGAGAGCGGCGATCTCGACCGCATCGCGCCCGATGCGATGAAGGTGCGCCTCGTGCTCGACGACGGCTCGATCTATCCGCTGCTGGGCAAGCTGCTGTTCTCCGACGCCAAGGTCGATGCCCATACCGGGCAAGTGACCCTGCGCGGCGAATTCCCGAACCCGAATCGCGTCCTGCTGCCGGGCATGTATGTCCGCGTGCAGATCGAGCAGGGCATTGACACCGATGCGATCGCGGTGCCGCAGCAGGCGATCCAGCGCAATGGCGGCGGCGGCAGCGAGGTGTTCGTCGTCAAGGACGACAATCGCGTCGCGGTCCAGCCGGTGCGCACCGGCTCGCTGCAGGGCGGCACCTGGTTCGTGACCGACGGCCTCAAGGCCGGCGACAAGGTGGTCGTCGAAGGATTCCAGAAATTTGCCGCCGGCGACAAGGTCCGGCCGTTGGCCTGGCGTGAGATCGACGCTGCTGCAGCACAATCGGATTCGCAGCAGACCGCGCACGCGAAGCAGTGATCCGACATGCCTAGCTTCTTCATCGACAGGCCGATCTTCGCCTGGGTCGTCGCCCTGTTCATCTGTCTGGTCGGCGCAATCTCGATTCCGCTGCTCGCGGTCGCGCAGTATCCGATCATCGCGCCGCCCTCGATCTCGATCTCGACCAGCTATCCCGGCGCGTCGCCGGAGAACCTCTACAACAGCGTGACGCGGCTGATCGAGGAGGAGCTCAACGGCGCCGCCAACATCCTGAACTTCGAATCGACCTCCGACTCGCTCGGCCAGGTCGAGATCATCGCCAACTTCAAGCCGGGCACCGACACCGGCCAGGCCTCGGTCGAGGTGCAGAACCGCCTCAAGCGCGTCGAGGCGCGGCTGCCGCGCGCCGTGATCCAGCAGGGCATCCTGGTCGAGGAAGCGTCCTCGGCCGTGCTGCAGATCATCACGCTGAACTCGACCGACGGTTCGCTGGATGAAGTGGGCCTCGGCGACTTCATGATCCGCAACGTGCTGGGCGAGGTGCGCCGCATCCCCGGCGTCGGCCGCGCCACGCTGTATTCGACCGAGCGCAGCTTGCGCATCTGGATCGATCCGGCCAAGCTGGTCGGCTACGGCCTCTCCGCAGACGACGTCAACCGCGCGATCACGGCGCAGAACGCCCAGGTCGCTTCCGGCAGCATCGGCGCCGAGCCGAGCACGGATACGCAAAAGATTTCCGCGCAGGTGCTGGTGAAGGGCCAGCTCTCCTCGCCCGACGAGTTCGGCGCGATCATCCTGCGCGCAAATGCCGACGGCTCGACGGTACGGCTGCGTGACGTCGCGCGGATCGAGATCGGCGGCCTCAGCTACCAGTTCAACACCCGTCTCGACGGCAAGCCGACCGCGGGCCTGTCGGTGCTGCTGTCGCCGAAGGGCAATGCGCTGGCGACCGCGAGCGCGGTCGAGGCCAAGATGAAGGAGCTGTCGCGCTTCTTCCCGGCCAACATCTCCTACGAAATCCCCTACAACATCACGCCGGTGGTGAAGGCCTCGATCGAGAAGGTCCTGATGACCCTGGTCGAGGCGGTGGTGCTGGTGTTCATCGTGATGTTCCTGTTCCTGCAGAACATCCGCTACACCATCATTCCGACCATCGTGGTGCCGGTGGCGCTGCTCGGCACCTGCGCCACGCTGATGGCGGTGGGTTACTCGATCAACATGCTGACCATGTTCGGCATGGTGCTGGCGGTCGGCATCCTGGTCGACGACGCCATCGTCGTGGTCGAGAACGTCGAGCGCATCATGGCCGAGGAAGGCCTGCCGCCGAAGGAAGCGACCCGGAAGGCGATGTCGCAGATCACCAGTGCCATCATCGGCATCACGCTGGTGCTGATGGCGGTGTTCGTGCCGATGGCGTTCTTCCCGGGCTCGGTCGGCATCATCTACCGCCAGTTCTCGGTCACCATGGTGGCGGCGATCGCGTTCTCGGCGCTGCTCGCGCTGTCGCTGACGCCGGCGCTGTGCGCGACCTTGCTCAAGCCGGTCGAGAAGGGCCACGGCCATGCCCGCAAGGGCGTGTTCGGCTGGTTCAACCGCGTGCTCGACACCAGCCGCGCCGGCTATACGCGCACGGTGCAGGGCTCGCTGAAGCGCACCGGCCGCCTGATGGCGATCTATCTCGTGCTGTTCGCGGCCGTCGCCTATGGCTTCGTCCGGCTGCCCGGCGGCTTCCTGCCGGTCGATGACCAGGGCTTCATCACGACCGACGTGCAGACGCCGTCGGAATCGTCCTATGCGCGCACGGAAGGTGCGGTCGAGCAGGTCGAGAAGTACCTGAAGAACCGCGCCGGCATCGAGAACGTCACATTCCTCACCGGCTTCAGCTTCCTCGGCCAGGGCATGAACACCGCGCAGGCCTTCATCACGCTGAAGGACTGGTCGGAGCGCGGCCCGAAGGAGTCCGCTGCCGCCATCGTCGCGGACATCAACCGCGATTTGTCGTCGGTGCGCGACGCAAAAATCTCGGCGCTGCAGCCGCCGCCGATCGACAATCTCGGCAACTCCTCGGGCTTCTCGTTCCGCCTGCAGGACCGCGGCCAGAAGGGCTATGCGGCGCTGATCGCGGCGTCCGACCGGCTGATCGCGGAGGCCAATGCCGGCCCTGTGCTGCAGAAGGTCTATGTCGAAGGCCTGCCGCCGGCGCCGCAGGTCAATCTGATGATCGACCGCGAGAAGGCCGGTGCGTTCGGCCTCACCTTCGAGGACATCAACAACACGATCTCGACCAATCTCGGCTCGAACTACGTCAACGACTTCCCGAACCGCGGGCGCATGCAGCGCGTCATCGTGCAGGCCGACAAGACCAGTCGCATGAACGCGGACGACATCCTCAATTACAATGTAAAGAACAGCCGCGGTCAGCTGGTGCCGTTCTCGGCCTTTGCCAGCATCGAATGGACGAAGGGGCCGACGCAGATCGCGGGCTTCAACTATTATCCGGCGGTGCGCATCTCCGGCGAGGCGAAGCCGGGCTTCACCTCGGGTGACGCGATCGCCGAGATGGAGCGGCTTGCCGACAAGCTGCCGCGCGGCTTCGGCTATGAGTGGACCGGCCAGTCGCTGCAGGAGAAGCTGTCGGGCTCGCAGGCGCCGTTCCTGCTCGGCCTGTCCGTGCTGGTGGTATTCCTGCTGCTCGCCGCGCTCTATGAGAGCTGGACCATTCCGCTCGCGGTGCTGCTGACGATTCCGCTCGGCATTTTCGGCGCCGTGGTGGCGGCGACGCTGCGCGGCCTGTCCAACGACGTCTATTTCACCGTCGGCCTGATCACCATCATCGGCCTGGCCGCCAAGGACGCGATCCTGATCATCGAGTTCGCCAAGGACCTGCGCGCGCAGGGCAAGCCGCTGGTCGAGGCGACCATCGAGGCGTGTAGTCTCCGATTCCGCCCGATCCTGATGACCGGCCTCGCCTTCGTCTGCGGCGTGCTGCCGATGGCGATCGCGACCGGCGCCGGCGGCGCCAGCCAGCAGGCGCTCGGCACCAGTGTGATGGGCGGCATGATCGCCGTCGTCATCCTCGCGCTGCTCCTGGTGCCGGTGTTCTTCGTCAGCGTGCAGCGCGTGCTGGCTGGTGACCGGGAGAAGGTCGAGAAGCCGGAAGTCTACGGCCCGCCGGCGCCGGTAGCGGGCGGCCACTGACATCGAGGCCGGTCCTGATTGAATCAGGGCCGGCTTGCTTTCGCAGCATCGCCAATCCAGACTGCATCTCTGGATTGAATGGATTGTCCTTGGCACGGTGACGGAATGCGCAGGCATCGGCCGATCGAGAGCAGGTGATGCGCCCGACCGACATCGAGATCGCGAATTATCGTTCCATTCGCCGGCTCTTCATGCCCATCCACCCGCTGTCGGTGTTCGTCGGCGAGAACGGCGTCGGCAAATCCAATCTCTACAAGTCGATGTCACTGTTGCGCGACGCGGCGACGGGCCGGATCACCCACACCATCGCCGATGAAGGCGGATTGAATTCGGTCTCCTGGTCCGGCATGCGCAAGCGGGGCGACGATCCCCGGCTGCGGCTGGCCACACGATTCGACGACATCAAATATTCGATCGAGCTCGGATACCCCGGCCCGGTTGAGGCGGCGTTTGCCGGCGAGCCGATGATCAGGTCCGAGCGGATCGAGATGATCCGCGGCAAGCGAAAAGTCCTGATGGTGGAGAGGACGAACGCGCTGGTCAGCATCCGCAACGAGAGCGGCGTGTGGGAAAGCCACAAGGACGCCCTGCTGCCATCCGAAACCGTGCTGGCCGGCTTCTTTGACGGCAAGAACTCCCCCGAGATCGACCAGATCAGAAACGCGATGCTGGGCTGGCGGTTCTATCACGACTTCCGGACCGATCATGCGTCGCCGATCCGAAAGCCCTGCCTCGCGGTCACGACGCCGTCGCTGAGTGCCGACGGCAGCGATCTGGCCGCGACGCTCGCAACGCTCTACTCCATCCGGCAGGATGCCGCCGAGCTGCAGGCCGCGGTCGAGGATGCATTCCCGGATGCGGAGCTCCGCGCATGGGTAGAAAACGGCCCGTGCGAGTTCGATCTAAGGCTTGCGGATATGCCGCGCCCGTTCAAGGCCCACGAATTGTCCGACGGGACGCTGAAATATATCTGCCTGCTCGCCGTGTTCATGGGCTACCGGCTGCCTCCGTTCATCGTGCTGAACGAGCCGGAGGCGAGCCTGCATCCATCGCTGCTGGCGCCGTTGGCGCGGCTGATCGCCAAGGCGTCGCGCCGCGCCGACATCTGGATCGTCACCCACTCGGACCATTTGATGGAGGCGCTGCGTAGCGAGAGTTCGGTCCCGTTGCGCCGGGTGGTCAAGGTGAAGGGCGCCACCGCCATCGAAGGCCTCAGCGCCGGCGGTGAATTTCGCGACGGGGAGGACGACGGCGATAATGACGACGACGAATAGCCTGCGCTGTCGCCCTATTGCCCGAGCGGCTTCAGGATCTTGATCAGCTCGCCGTGCACGAACTCGTTGCCGCCGACGACGTGGCCGGTCTGCAGCGGGTCGTCATTGCCCTGGATGCCGGAGACGGTGCCGCCGGCTTCCCGGATCATCAGCAGGCCGGCCGCGAGGTCCCAGGGCTGCAGATTGCGTTCCCAATAACCGTCGAGGCGGCCGGCGGCGACGAAGGCGAGGTCGAGCGAGGCGGCGCCGAAGCGGCGGAAGCCCGCGACCTTGCTCTGCAGCGCGGCCAGCTCCTGCAACGCCAGCTGGTGGTTGCCGCGGCCGATATGCGGCAGGCCGCAGGCGACCACGCATTCGTTGAGCTGGCGGCGGCCGGCGACGCGCAGCCGCTGGTCGTTGAGGAACGCGCCCTTGCCGCGCTCGGCGATGTAGAGTTCGTCATTGGCGGGATTGTAGATCACGCCCGCGATCACGGTGTCTTCGCGCAGCAGCCCGATCGAGATCGCGAATTGCGGGATGCCGTGCAGGAAATTGGTGGTGCCGTCGAGCGGATCGACGATCCAGGTGTGGCTCTTGTCGGAGCCTTCGCGCTTGCCGCCTTCCTCGCCCAGGAACCCGTAACCGGGCCGGGCCTTTTCGAGGTCGGTGTAGAGCATCTCCTCGGCGCGCTTGTCGGCCAGCGAAACGAAATTCGCCGGCCCCTTCAGCGACACCTGGAGATGCTCGATCTCGCCGAGGTCGCGCTTGAGGCTGCGGCCGGCGCGGCGCGCGGCCTTGACCATGACATTGATGAGGGCGGAGTAGAGCATGATGAGAACTTGTGACCGAGATTGTGAATGTCGATAGAGCGGCGGGCGCAAATCTCAGCCCGTCATCCTGAGGAGCACGAAGCGCGTCTCGAAGGATCGACGGCCCGGTCCGGGGCCGTGCATCCTTCGAGGCTCGCTCCGCTCGCACCTCAGGATGACGGGCGGAAAAAGAACGGAACGCGGCCACCTAGGCTTCGGACTGGGTGCCCTCTGGAAGTGGCGCCGTCAAGGCGTCATTTGACGTTGTTTCCGATCCATTTTCGGGCAGCGGCCTCCCCCTTGGCGCGGTCTTCCGGGGGCATGTCGGCGAGGATGTCGTCGAGTTCGGGGTCGCCCTTGCCGGCGGTCTTGGCGACGGTGTGCCATTTCAGCGCCTCGACCTTGTCGACCGGGGCGCCGGCGCCGGTCGCCAGCACGTGGGCGAGGCGGTTTTGCGCGATCGCGCTGTTCTGCCGGGCCGCCTTGCGCAGCAGCGCCACCGCCGCCGGCACGTTCCGCGGCGTGCCGGAGCCGTTGTAGAGCGCGATGGCATATTCGACCTCGGCATCGACATTGTCGGCCAGCGAGGCGGCCTGCAGCAGCCGTGCGGCTTTCTCGAGGTCTTTCGGCACGCCGGTGCCTTCCTTGTAGAAGGTCGCGAGCGCGTATTGCGCCTCGGGGCTGCCGGCATCCGCCGCCATCCGCAGCAACTCGGCGGAGCGGCGGAGGTCCTGCGGCAGGGTCTGGCCGTCGAGATAGAGCAGCGCGAGATTATAGGCAGCCTTGGGCTCGCCGAGCTTGGCCGCCGATGCCAGCAGCTTGACCGCGGAATCCTTGTCCACGGTGCCGCCGCGGCCAGCGATCCGCATCATGGCGAGCGCGAACATCGCCTCGCGGTCGCCGGCGTCGGAGGCGCGCTTGTACCAGTCGTCGGCCTTGGCATAGTCGCGCTTGACGCCGAGCCCGTTGGCATAGAGCTCGCCCAGCATCGTCATGGCCTTGGCATCGTTGCTGTTCTGCGCGCGCGCCGTGGCGAGGTCGAATGCGGTCTTGTACATGCCGCGCTGATAGGCGCCGTAGACGAGGTCGACATTGGGATCGTCCGGCGTCGGGGAGGGCGTCGGCGTTGCCGATGCGCCGGGCTTCGGCGTCGTCGTTGCGGCGGGCTTCGGCGCAGGCTTCTTCGCGGCCGGCGCATGCACCTTCGGCTTCTCCTTCGGTGCCTCCTTCTTCGCGGGCGTCGGCGGCTGTGCCGGCGGCGTGATCGAGAGCTGCGCCATCGCGCCGCTCGTCAGCATCATGCAGCCGAGCGCAACACCTATCGGACGCAGGCACGTCATTCCGGCATCATCCTTCGGCCTTCGCCGTTCCGAATGTGTCGGCATGCGCTCGCGTAATCGCCTCGCCAATCTCGACCAGAGCGGCCCTGGCACCGCGCGGATCCGACCAGATGACATCGCCAACCAGCACGAAATCCGCGCCGGCCGCCGCGAACGCCTCGGCCTCCTCGCGCGAGGTTGCAAAGCCGACGCAGGGCGGCTCGAACAATTCATCCCACCATTCCAGCCGCTCGGCGATCGCCTCCGCCGAGGGCCGCTGCCCCTTGGCGTCGGGCTCGCCGAACAGCACGTAGTCGGCGCCGGCTTCGCCTGCGGCCATGGAATCGTGCCGTGTCGCGAGCCCGCCGACGCCGACGATGCGGTCGGGCCGCAGCGAGGGCATCGCCTCTTCCATCGCGGCAATGCCGGTCAGATGCGCACCATCGGCACCGGCGCGGGCCACGATGTCGGGATGGCCATCGATCAACAGCGCCGCACCCGCGTTCTGGATCGCAGGCGCCAGCCCCTTGACGGTGGAGATCATGCTGCGCGGGTCGCTCTCGCGCAGCCGCACCAGGACGGCGGCGACGTCGGCCGCGGCGAGCAGCTCGGCAAGCTTGGCTGCAAGCTGCGACGGCTCGTCGACCGGCGGGGTCGCCAGATAGAGGCGCGGCGCCGGCCGCGGCGGAACGGGCTTGGTGGCCAACTATGCCGCCTGTTTCTCGAGGCCGGCTTCCCAATTGCCGGTGCTGGCGAGCCCGTTCATCCGGGCGCGATGCGAGAAGGCGCGCTGGCCTGCGGGGACGTTGTCGGGCTTGCCGGACCACGCCTTCTGCGGCGCCGCCTGCAGCGCACGGCCATAGGAGAAGGTCAGCCGCCACGGCAAATGACCGATCTTGTTCATGGCGTCGAGATGCGCGGTCGCTTCCTCGTCGCTCTGGCCGCCGGACAGGAAGGCGATGCCGGGCACCGCGGCCGGCACGCAGCTCTTGAGCAGGCGGATGGTCTTCTCGGCGACTTCCTGCACCGATGCCTGCTTCGGGCACTTCTTGCCGGATATCGCCATGTTCGGCTTCAGGATCATGCCTTCGAGCGCGACACGCTGCACCCGCAATTCCTGGAAGGTGCGGTTCAGCACGCGCTGCGTCACCTCGTAGCAGCGGTCGATGTCGTGATCGCCGTCCATCAGCACTTCGGGCTCGACGATCGGCACGATCTGCGCGGCCTGGCACAGCGCGGCGTACCGCGCCAGCGCGTGGGCGTTGACGCGGATCGCGGTCATGGTGGGAATGCCCCGGCTGCCGGCGCCGCGGCTGCCCACGCCGGAGCCGATATCGATCACCGCGCGCCATTTCGCAAAGCGCGCCCCGCGGTCGTAATATTTCTTCAGCCGCTCGGCGAGCTTGTCGAGGCCGACGGTGACGAGTTCGCCCGGGCAGTTCGGCAGCGCCTGGGTGCCTTCGTCGACCTTGATGCCGGGGATCGCGCCTGCCTGCTCGATCAGCTTGACCAGCGGCGTGCCGTCCTTCGCGTTCTGCCAGATCGTCTCGTCGTAGAGGATGACGCCGGAGATGTATTTGCTCATCGCCTCCTGCGAGCGGAACAGCATCTCGCGATAGTCGCGGCGATTGTCTTCGGTCGAATCGACCTGGATGGCGTCGAACCGCTTCTTGATCGTGCCGGAGGATTCGTCGGCGGCGAGAATGCCCTTGCCCGGGGTGACCATGGCAAGCGCAACTTTGTTGAGGTCAGCGAGGTTCATCGGGAACGTCCTCCGGGGCCATTGCCTTTGCAAACCAAAATAGGCGGTTCTCGGGCAAATGCCTAGAAAACGTTCGTCGCGGCCGGCGTTTGAACGTTCCACCTCTCCCATCGGGAGAGGTCGCGCCGAAGGCGCGGGTGAGGGGATGCGCTCTATCGAGGGACCTGAACCCCTCACCCGGATCGCTGGCGCGATCCGACCTCTCCCCGATGGGGAGAGGTGATCGCGGTCCTCGGCGGGTGAAGAGCGCTCAGGCGACCTTGGGATCGAGCTCGCCCTTGGCGTAGCGCTTGGCCATCTCAGCCGTGGTCAGCACCTTCTTGATCTTGCTGGCTTGGCCCGCGGTGTTGAATTCCTGCAGGCGCTGCTTGCACAGCTTGGTCATCGCCTCCATCGCGGGCTTGAGGTACTTGCGCGGATCGAACTCTTCCGGATTGTCCTTCAGAACTTTCCGAATCTGGCCGGTCATCGCCATCCGGTTGTCAGTGTCGATGTTGATCTTGCGCACACCGTTCTTGATGCCGCGCTGGATCTCGGCGACCGGCACGCCCCAGGTCGGCTTCATCTTGCCGCCATTGGCGTTGATGATCTCCTGCAGCTCCTGCGGCACCGACGAGGAGCCGTGCATGACGAGATGCGTGTTCGGCAGCTTGCGATGGATTTCCTCGATCACGTTCATGGCGAGGATGTCGCCGTCGGGCTTGCGGGTGAACTTGTAGGCGCCGTGCGAGGTGCCCATCGCGATCGCCAGTGCGTCGACCTTGGTCTCCTGGACGAACTTCACGGCCTCGTCGGGGTTGGTCAGCAGTTGGTCGTGCGACAGCTTGCCCTCGGCGCCGTGGCCGTCTTCCTTGTCGCCCATGCCGGTCTCGAGCGAGCCGAGCACGCCGAGCTCGCCTTCCACCGAGATGCCGCCGAGATGCGCCATGCCGGTCACCGTCCGGGTGACGCCGACATTGTAGTCCCAGTCGCCGGGGGTCTTGCCGTCGGCCTTCAGCGAGCCGTCCATCATGACCGAGGTGAAGCCGGCCTGGATCGCGGTCATGCAGGTGGCGGGCTCGTTGCCGTGGTCGAGGTGCACGCAGACCGGGATCTGCGGGTAGATCTCGGTGACGGCGTCCATCATGTGCTTGAGCATGACGTCGTTGGCGTAGGAGCGCGCGCCGCGCGAAGCCTGGATGATGACCGGCGCGTCGACCTCGGAGGCCGCCGCCATGATCGCCAGCGCCTGCTCCATGTTGTTGATATTGAAGGCAGGTACGCCGTAATCATGCTCGGCCGCGTGGTCGAGCAGTTGTCGCAATGTGATGCGAGCCATTCCATTTCTCCCTGTAGTGCGTTCGCGGATTTGAACTAAATCAACGGTTTTTCAAAACTTCGACGCCCGGCAGCGGCTTGCCTTCCATCCATTCAAGAAACGCGCCGCCCGCGGTCGAGACATAGGAAAAATCACCGGCTACGCCGGCCTGGTTCAGCGCCGCGACGGTATCGCCGCCGCCGGCAACCGAGATCAGCTTCTTGGCCCTGGTGCGCTCGGCGGCGTGCTTGGCCGAAACCACGGTGCCGCGGTCGAACGGCGTCAGCTCGAAGGCGCCGAGCGGCCCGTTCCAGACCAGCGTCGCGGCGTCGTCGATCGCGGCGTGGATGCGCGCGATCGATTGTGGGCCGACGTCGAGGATCATGCCGTCGGCCGGGATCGCATCGAGGCCATAGGCATGCGACGGCGCGTTGGCGGCGAACTGGTTGGCGACGACGGCGTCGACGGGGAGGATGATCGCGCAGTTGGCGGCGTTGGCCTTCTCCATGATTCGCAGCGCGGTCGCGGCGAGGTCCTTCTCGGCGAGCGACTTGCCGACCGCGACGCCCTGCGCGTGCAGGAAGGTGTTGGCCATGCCGCCGCCGATCACCAGCGCGTCGACCTTGTTCACGAGGTTTTCCAAAAGGTCGATCTTGGTCGAGACCTTGGCGCCGCCGATGATCGCGATCACGGGCTTGGTCGGGGCTTCCAGCGCCTTAGCCAGCGCGTCGAGCTCGGCCTGCATGGTGCGGCCGGCATACGCCGGCAGCTTGTGGCCGAGGCCTTCGGTCGAGGCGTGGGCGCGATGCGCGGCGGAGAAGGCGTCGTTGACCCAGATGTCGCCGAGTTTTGCCAGTTCAGCAACGAAGCCGGCGTCGTTCTTTTCCTCTTCCTTGTGGAAGCGGGTGTTTTCCAGGCAGAGGATGTCGCCATCCTTGAGGGCTGCAACCGCGGTGGCGGCTGCTTCGCCGATGCAGTCCTCGGCGAAGGCGACCGGACGATTGATCACCTTCGACAGCGCTTCCGCGACCGGCTTCAGCGAGTCCTTGGCATCGCGGCCCTTGGGTCGGCCGAAATGGGCGAGCAGGATCACCTTGCCGCCCTTGTCGGAAATCTCGGTGATGGTGGGGGCCACGCGCTCGAGCCGGGTGGCGTCGGTGACGCGGCCGCCATCCATGGGAACGTTGAGGTCGACGCGCAGCAGCACGCGCTTGCCCTTCACGTTGACGTCGTCGAGGGTGCGGAACGATTTTGTCATGAGCGTTTCCTGTGCGGCCGGACACAGCCGTCCGATGGACGGCGTTGCGTTCGCTTGCCGATGTCGCGGCCGTTGCGGCCGCGAATGCGGAGGGCAAAGACGCAGATGCCCGGCTTTGGGCCGGGCATCGCGAACAGTCGAACTTAAGCCAGCTTGCCGATCGCGACGGCGGTGTCCGCCATGCGGTTCGAGAAGCCCCACTCGTTGTCGTACCAGGCCATCACGCGCACCAGCATGCCGTTCTGCACCTTGGTCTGGTCCATGTGGAAAGTGGCCGAGTGCGGATCGTGGTTGAAGTCGATCGAGACGTTCGGCGCGTTGGTGTAGCCGAGGATGCCCTTGAGCTGCTGCTCGGCGGCGCGCTTCATCGCCTCGTTGATCTCAGCGATGTTGGTTTCGCGCTTGGCCACGATCTTGAGGTCGATCACGGAGACGTTCGGGGTCGGCACGCGGACCGAGACGCCGTCGAGCTTGCCCTTCAGCTCGGGCAGCACCAGGCCGATCGCCTTGGCGGCGCCGGTCGAGGTCGGGATCATCGACATCGCAGCGGCGCGGCCGCGATAGAGGTCCTTGTGCAGGGTGTCGAGCGTCGGCTGGTCGCCGGTATAGGCGTGGATCGTGGTCATGAAGCCGGTCTCGATGCCGACGGTGTCGTTCAGGACCTTGGCGACCGGCGCGAGGCAGTTGGTGGTGCAGGAGCCGTTGGAGACGACCAGCTGATCCTTGTTCAGCGTGTCGTGGTTGACGCCGTAGACGATGGTGGCGTCGGCGCCGTCGGCGGGCGCCGAGACCAGCACGCGCTTGGCGCCGGCGGTCAGGTGCGCGGAGGCCTTGTCCTTCGAGGTGAAGATGCCGGTGCATTCCAGCGCGACATCGACGCCGAGGGCCTTCCACGGCAGCTTGGAGGGATCGCGCTCGGCCGAAACCTTGATCTTGTTGGCGCCGAGGCTGATCGAGTCGCCGTCGACGGTCACGGTACCCGGGAAGCGGCCGTGCACGGAATCGAAGCGCAGCAGATGCGCGTTGGTCTCGACCGGACCGAGGTCGTTGATGCCGACCACCTCGATATCCTTGCGGCCGGACTCGGCGATGGCGCGCAGGATGTTGCGGCCGATGCGCCCAAACCCGTTGATCGCGACGCGGATTGCCATGCTCGTCTCCTCTAAAGCTGTTGTCAGCCCCGCGGGAGGGCTCCCACGAGGTTTTTACGGCGGAACGCCCGGTTCAGCCGGGCGCGTACGGAAAAGATGGAGCTTTGGTAATCCTTTTTCGCGACAAGCTCAACCGTAGGCCGCGGGTGCCAGCCCAGCGTCAGACGCGCTTGGTGGCAGCGTTAACGACGGCCTCAGCGGTAATGCCGAAATGCGGGAAAAGGTCCTTGGCCGGGGCGCTGGCGCCGAATCCGTGCATGCCGATGAATTCGCCGTCGTGGCCGATCACGGCGTCCCAGCCCCAGCGCACCGCGGCTTCGATCGCGATCTTGACCGGAGCCTTGCCGATAATGGCATTTTGCCGCTCGGCGGGCTGCGCCAGCAGCAATTCCAGCGACGGGACCGAGACGACCCGCGTCGCGATGCCGCGCCCGGCCAGCTGCTTCTGCGCCTCGACCGCGATCTGGACCTCGGAACCGGAGGCGAACAATGACACTTTTGCCTCACCCTGCGCCGCGACCAGCTCGTAGGCGCCGTGGCTGCACGGGTTGTCGTTCGGCGCCGTGGTGCGGAGCTGCGGCAGGTTCTGGCGGGTCAGCGCCAGAACCGTCGGTCCGTCCACGCGGTTGAGCGCCAGTTCCCAGCACTCGGCGGTCTCGACCGCGTCGCAGGGACGGAACACGCGCATGTTGGGAATCGCGCGCAGCGCCGAAAGGTGCTCGACCGGCTGGTGGGTCGGGCCGTCTTCGCCGAGGCCGATCGAGTCGTGGGTCATGACATAGACCACGCCGGTGCCCATCAGCGCCGACAGGCGCATCGCGCCG
This sequence comes from Bradyrhizobium sp. WCU1, assembly GCF_053474805.1. Lineage (NCBI taxonomy): Bacteria > Pseudomonadati > Pseudomonadota > Alphaproteobacteria > Hyphomicrobiales > Nitrobacteraceae > Bradyrhizobium > Bradyrhizobium sp. WCU1. The sequence continues at coordinate 2,414,561 of NZ_CM130280.1, read as the reverse complement.
CGCGCATAGTCGGTGAACACCAGGAAGGTGGCGCCGTTCGGCGCGAAGCCGCCATGCAGGAAGATGCCGTTGAGGCACGCCGCCATGCCGTGCTCGCGGATGCCGTAATGGATGAAGCGGCCCTTCGGCGTCTTGGCGCCGAACGCGGTTGCCGACTTCGCCTTGTTGTTGTTGGAGCCGGTGAGGTCGGCCGAGCCCGCGACGAACTCCATCGGCATCGCGGCCGCGATCACCTCGATCGCGGCTTCCGACGACTTGCGGGTCGCGACGTTGAGCGGATTTTCCAGGAGGCCCTTCTTGAAGGCGCGCAGGCCCTTGGCGAGCGAGGCCGGCCGCTCGTGACGGATGCGGCGCTCGAACTCGGCGCGCTTGCGGTTGCCGAGCTGCGCGAACTGCTCGCCCCAGGCCTTGTGCTCGGCCGCGCCGCGGCTGCCCGCCTCGCGCCAGGCCTTCAGCACGTCGTCCGGCACCGAGAACGGCTCGAGCGAGATGCCGAGCTTCTCCTTGGCGCCCTTCAGCTCAGCGGCGCCGAGCGCCTCGCCATGCGCCTTGGCGGTGCCGGCCCTGGTCGGTGCGCCGAAGCCGATCGTGGTCTTGCAGGCGATCAGCGAAGGCTTGCTGGATTTCTGCGCGCGGGTGATTGCAGCCGCGATCGCCTCCGGATCGTGGCCGTCGATCAATTCGGCGGCCCAGCCGGCGGACTTGAAGCGCTTCACCTGGTCGACGGAATCGGCGATCGAGGTCGGGCCGTCGATCGAGATGCCGTTGTCGTCGTACAGCACGATCATCTTGTTGAGGCGCCAGACACCGGCGAGCGCGATCGCTTCCTGCGAGATGCCTTCCATCAGGTCGCCGTCGGAAGCGAGCACATAGGTGTGGTGATTGACGATCTTCTTGCCGAACTCCGCGGCGAGCATCTTCTCGGCGAGCGCCATGCCGACCGCTGTCGCAATGCCCTGGCCGAGCGGGCCGGTGGTGGTCTCGATGCCCTTGGTGTGGAAGTTCTCCGGGTGTCCCGGCGTCAGCGATCCCAACTGGCGGAAATGCTTGATCTGGTCGAGCGTCATGTCCTTGTTGCCGGTGAGGTACAGCAACGCATAGAGCAGCATCGAGCCGTGGCCGGCCGACAGCACGAAGCGATCGCGATCGGGCCATGCCGTGTCGGCCGCGTCGAATTTCAGGAATTTCGTGAACAGCACGGTCGCGATGTCGGCGGCGCCCATCGGCAGGCCAGGATGTCCGGAATTCGCCTTCTCGACGGCGTCCATGGCAAGGCCACGGATCGCATTGGCCATACGGGTGTGATCGACCTGCGTCATGATGAAAAGTCCGCCTGGAATGAGGAGCTGATTGCTGGACGCATCGGGGCGGGCAGCCGCGATACGCGCGTGGATGGCCTTACGGGTTGGAGGGTGGATTAGCACCTCAATTCCGCAAGTCCAAGGCGATGAAACGCCCCAAAACGGGGAAAAGTTGCTCGAAATGGCCCTATTTCATTGAACGGTGCATAGTTCAGCGCCGCCGTTGCGCTTCGCTCGCTTGCCACGTAAATTTCGTCCGCTAAACGCTTGCCGAACCGCCAGTTTTGCCGTGTGGCAGGGCTGTCTCCAGCGGAATTGAAGGGTCCACGCCGCGTGTCATGAGTGATCGTCTCGCCAACGGGTCTGGCAATACCGAGGCACCGCTTGCCGATATCGATGCTGCGACCAAGCGGCTGATGGCAGCACTTGATGCGCTGGAAAGCTCGGTGGAGCGGCGCCGCGAGGCCGACCGCGACGAGAACGAATTGGCGAGCCGGATCCAGGCGCTCGGCGCCGATCGCTCACGACTTGCCGACGAACTCGACGGTTCGCTGGTGAAGACGCGCAAGCTCGAGCGCGTCAATCGCGACATCGCGGAGAAGCTCGACGCGGCGATCGGCACCATTCGCGCCGTGCTTGCGGGCGGAGAAGGCAGATGAGCCACATCAACGTCACCATCAATGGCCGGCAATACCGGATGGCCTGCGAGGAGGGCCAGGAGGTGCGGCTGCTGAAGCTCGCGGAGAATCTGCAGCAGCGCGTCGAATCGCTGCGCGGCAAGTTCGGCGAGATCGGCGATGCGAGGCTCACCGTGATGGCGGCGCTGACCGCCTGCGACGAGCTGGTCGATGCGAGCGCGCGCATTCGCAGCCTCGAGGAAGAGGTCGAGCAGCTGCGCAATGCCCGCACCGCCGCCACCGATCGCGCCCGCGCGACCCAGACCGCGGTCTCCAACGCGCTCAACGCAGCAGCCGAGCGGATCGAGCGCACCACGCAGGTGCTCAACCGCACCATCGGCGGCGGCATCGCGATCGGGTGATCCTGCTCCGCCCTCCCCCGGAGGGGCAGGCCTGGCGCATTTGGCTGCCGGCTATGACGACGTGGAAGCGTCGGTTGCAGAAGCATGTAAATGCCATGCGCGCCCCCTGGGCGGGTGCCGGCTTGCCGGAATTCGGAATACCGGAAGAGTATCGGTGAGTTGCCCGACGCGTCAAGTCGTTTGGACAGTCGTTTGGTCGATCGCCGGCCGCCGCCGCTGCTTTGCATGGGGTTGTTTTCGATATTTTGGCGGCGCGCCCCCGCGGATGCTCTCAAGTGGACAATGAAGTGGAGCAGGAGCTCCGCGTCGTCCTTACCGCTGGCGGATTTGGCCAACGATAGCTAGATTAGCCCCGCGAAGCTGCGTCGTGCGTCAGGAGCCATATATCCCCGGGGCCTTATCGATCCTTTAGGGAACTGTCCCTGGCCGGGTCCGTGGACCCGGACATATGGTGCCCACCTACTTTCGTAGGGAACTCCGGGATCGAGCGCTCCAACGGCCTCTGCGGCTTCGCACTATTTTTGCTGTTGCCTGGTCGTCGCGCGGCGGCGGTTCGATTGTGGTGCACCGCTGTCCCCTGCGAAGCAGGGCGTCCAGTGCGCCGCGGCCTGGCCCTTTGAATGCGAGCGTCTCTGAATGATGGATCGTCCGTTGTCGCGGACGACGACAGCGGAAGATGGATCATGCACGCATCTCCATCGAAGGCCGAGCTTCGGGCGCTTGCTCTCGCCAAGCGCGACGCGCTGAGCGACGAGCAGCGTGCGGCCGCGGCCGAGGCGCTCGCCAAGCGCCGCGTGCCATTCGAGATCACGCAAGGCATGATCATCTCCGGCTATGCCCCGATCCGTAGCGAGCTCGATCCGGCGCCGCTGATGAAGAAGCTTGCGGAAAAGGGGGCGCGGCTCGCGCTGCCCTGCATCAATGCGCGCGGCCAGTCGCTGACCTTTCGCAGCTGGTCGCCGCAGGACCGGCTGATGCTCGGGCCGCTCGGCATTCCCGAGCCGTCGCCGGCTGCGGCCGAGGTGCATCCCGACGTGATGCTGGTGCCGCTCGCCGCATTCGACAAGCTCGGCCACCGCATCGGCTACGGCGCCGGCTATTACGACTATACCTTTGCGCATCTGCGCAAGGCCAAGCATGTGATCGGGGTGGGAATTGCCTTTGCTGCACAGGAAACCAAGGCTATCCCGGCGCTGTCGCACGACGTCCCGCTCGATTATGTGCTAACGGAGCGCAAGACGTTCGATTTCCGGAGTAGCTAGCCTTGCGTATCCTCTTCGTTGGTGACGTCGTCGGCAGGACCGGCCGCACCGCCATTTCAGACCATCTTCCCGGCATGATCAGGGACTGGTCGCTCGACCTCGTCGTCGTCAATGGTGAGAATTCCGCCGGCGGTTTCGGCATCACCGAGGCGATCTACCAGGAGTTGCTGGATGCCGGTGCCGACGCGATCACGCTCGGCAACCACGCCTGGAATCAGAAGGAGGCGCTGGTCTTCATCGAGCGCGCGCCGCGCCTGATCCGCCCGCTGAACTTCCCGCGTCATTCGCCCGGCCGCGGCGCCACCCTGGTCGACACCAAGAACGGCAAGCGCGCGCTCGTGCTCAATGCCATCGGCCGCGTGTTCATGGAGCCGTCCTCGAACGATCCGTTCAGCGCGATCGATCGCGAGCTCGAGGCCTGCCCGTTGCGCCAGGGCGCAGATGCCATCGTGCTCGATTTCCACGCCGAGGCGACCAGCGAGAAGCAGGGCGTCGGCTTCTTCTGCGACGGCCGGGTCAGCCTCGTGGTCGGCACCCATACCCATGTGCCGACTGCCGATCACCAGGTGCTGCCCGGCGGCACCGCCTATATGAGCGATGCCGGCATGACCGGCGATTATGATTCGGTGATCGGCATGCAGAAGGAGGAGCCGCTGCAGCGCTTCCTCACCGGCATTCCCTCCGGCCGTTTCGAGCCGGCGGGCGGTGTTGCGACGCTGAGCGGTATCGCGGTCGAGACCGACGATGCCACCGGGCTTGCGGTCAAGGTCGCGCCGGTGCGCGCCGGCGGCCGGCTCGAGCCTGCGGTGCCGGGATTCTGGACCAGCTAGCCTGCGACACCTTGTCGTGCTTTGATGGGCAGTGATTTTGATGGGGTAGTGATTTTTCAGTCCCAATGATTTTTCGATATCGGTGATTTGCTTCCGGAGATTGCAGTGTCCGAGCGCGTCGAACGTCGTTTGGTGGCCTTGGTGGCGGCCGATGTTGCCGGCTACAGCCGCCTCATGGGCCGCGACGAGGAGCGGACGCTTGGCGACCTGAAGGGCGCCCGCCAGACGCTGGTCGATCCGACCATCGCGGCATGCCGAGGCCGTATCGTCAAGACCACCGGCGACGGGATGCTGGTCGAGTTCGCCAGCGCCGTCGACGCTGCGCGGTGCGCCATCGAGGTTCAGCGAGGCATGGCCGAGCGGAACGTCGCGGTGCCGCCCGATCGCAGAATCGAATTCCGTATCGGCATTCACGTCGGCGACATCATCATCGACAGTGACGATATCTTCGGTGAGGGCGTCAACATCGCGGCGCGCCTCGAGGGGATGGCCGATCCCGGCGGAATCTGCATTTCGGACGATGCCCATCGGCAAATCCGAGGCAAGGTCGACATCGATTTCGGTGACATGGGCTCACAGTCGCTGAAGAATATCGCCGAGCCGATGCGCGTTTGGCAGATTCGGATCGGCGGCGAGCCTGGCTCGCAGCGCTCGACAGTGCCGGTCCAACCGCTTCCGCTGCCGGACAGGCCGTCGATTGCAGTGCTGCCGTTCGACAACATGAGCGGGGATCGCGAGCAGGATTATTTTGCCGACGGCATGGTCGAAGAGATCATCACGGCGCTGTCGCGGTTCAAATCGCTGTTCGTCATCGCGCGAAATTCGAGCTTCGCCTACAAGAACAAGGCTATCGACATCAAGCGGGTGGGCCGCGAGCTCGGCGTACGCTATGTGCTGGAAGGCAGCGTGCGCAAGGCCGGCAACCGGGTCCGCATCACCGGCCAGCTGATCGAGGCGACGACCGGCAACCACATCTGGGCCGACCGCTTCGACGGCGAGCTCGAGGATATCTTTGGCCTGCAGGACAAGGTCACCTCGAGCGTTGTCGGCCTGATCGCGCCGAGGCTGGAGCAGGCCGAATTCGAGCGTGTCAGGCAGAAGCCGACGGACAAGCTGGACAGCTACGACCTCTATTTGCGCGGCATGGCGCTGATTCATCAGCGCGCCTCGCTCGCCGATGCCTATAAGCTGTTCAAGCAGGCGATCGAGCTCGATCCGCAGTTCGCCGCGGCGCATGCCATGCTGGCGTGGACCTGGATGGCCCGGCAGGCCACGACCGGCTCGCCGCTCGACGGCCCGGAGCGGTTCGAGGCCGTCAAGCACGCACGGCTGGCGTCGCGACTCGGCGAGGAGGATGCGTTCGTGCAGTCGACGGCCGGCCACGTGTTGACCTATCTCGGGCATGACTACGACCTCGGCTCGTCGATGGTCGAGGAGGCGATCGCGCTGAACCCCAATCTCGGATTCGCCTGGTATTCGCGCGGCTGGGTCTCGCTGATGTGCGGTGAGACCGAACGCGCAATCGAGAGTTTCGACCACATGATCCGGCTTAGTCCGCTCGATCCCCTGCGCGTCAGCGCCTGGATCGGCATGGCGCACGCCTGCTTCTGGCTCGAACGCTATGAGGAGGGGTGCAAGGTTGCCAGGCGGTCGTTGCGCTTCAACTCCAATGCGCATTCATTGGGCGCCTTCATCATCAATGCGATCCGCGCAGGTGATGCGGAGGAGGCGCGAAAGGCGATCGCTCGTCTGTTGCGGGTGCATCCTGGCTTCCGTACCTCGCATATCAGCGAGGCGTTCCCGGTGCGCGACGCCGTATTGCGCGACCAGATCGGCGCTGCGCTGCGTGACGCAGGATTGCCGGAGTAACCAAGGCGTTTTCGAGCGAAGTGGCCGCCGTTTCGCGTCAAGAAGAGCGTCCGAACGACAAGCCCTAGCCCTGCCGGAAACCCATCCGGAATGCGCCCCAGTGGCGGCCGCCGACGAAGATCGGCGATGACAGGTCCTTCATCAACACGAAATTGCCGCCGCCCATGTCGCGGCGGTAGGTCTGCAGCAGGAACGGCTTGGTATTGGCCGCGACCTTGCTCACCGCGCGGTCGTTGAACAGCCGGCGGTTGCGGCAGTTGGCGTTGTTCCACACCGGGTCCGGGCCCTGCGGCTGCCGATAGTTCGGATTGTGGGTCGGCAGATAGCCGCCGCGCGCCCAGGCGACGCAGAACACGATGCGCGGATCGGCCTTCTGGATCGGATCCTGGATCGCGGGCAGCACGCGATCGGTGAAAGAGACATAGTCGGTCAGATACTGTTTCGGATCGGTGCCGGCGATCTCGCGATAGTTCTCGTCCATCAATTGCGCGAGCGTGATGTCACCTTGCGCGACCGCGTTCTCGAACAGGTCGGAGATCCGTTTCGCGGTCTCGATCACGACGCGGATCAGCGGCGTATCAGAGGTCTCGACGCCGCTGTCGGCAATGGTCACGATCAGGCTCTCGGAGAGCTCGAGCAGCTTCGCCACGCGGCCGTCGGCGTGCTTGAGGTCGCGCGAGGACAGGTCGACGCCCTTGGCGAGCTCGTTCAGTTCCGTGATTACGCTCTCGCAATGGCCGAGATTGGAGGTCGCGGCGCGCGCCACGCTGCCGATCTCGGCGCCGACCAAGGAAAAGCCATCCTGCACGCGGCTGATGATGCCCGAGATCTGCTGGGCGCCCTCGCTGGCGCTCTTGGCGCGCAGCGAGGCGTCGCCGCTCTCGCCGATCAGGCTGCCGATCTGGCCGTCGAGATCGCGTACGGTGTCGGAAATCTGATGCGTCGCCTGGCGGGTCGCCTCCGCGAGGTTCTTCACCTCGCCAGCGACCACCGCAAAGCCGCGGCCGGCAGTGCCGGCGCGCGCCGCCTCGATGGTGGCGTTGAGCGCCAAAAGGTTGGTCTGCTTGGCGATCGCCTCGATCGAGCCGGAGACCTTGGCGACCTGGCTGAGCGCTGCACCGACCGCGGCGAGCCGCGCCTCGATCCGACCGACGGCGGCGACGAGTTCCGCAATGTGGCTGACCGCCGTCTGGACCACGCGGCGCGACTCGGCGATCTGGCCGGCCGCGGCGGATGCGGTCGATTGCACCGCCTGCGATGCGTTGGCGATGTCGTGATTGGCCGAGACCATGGTCTCGGCGGTCGCCTGCAAATGATGGAACCGCTCCGACTGGTTGGCGACGCGGCTCGCGACCTCCTGGACATTGCCGGCGATATCAGCGAGTTCGACGCCGAGGCCGCCGATGCGGTCGGCGAGCTGGTCGACCAGCCGTTCGGCCAGCGTCCGGTCCGATGAAATATCCAGCACTGCAAGCTGCGCAGCCGACATATCAGCACGTCCTCCAGTCACGACGGCCCGTCGAGCCGCAGCAGCATTCTCCATTCCGATCTAAAGTGTGATTCGCGAAGGCCGTCTTGCCTGAGCGTGCACTGGGTGGCCCGGATTACGCTTCGCTGCATCCGGACTACCCAGTCATCAAAGCTTGTAGGCCGTGCGGAAGCCGCCCCAGTGCCGGCCGCGGACGCGGATTGGCACGTCGATCTCGCGCATCATCACGGTGTTGCCGTTGCCCATGTCGCGCGCGTAGGTCTGGATCAGATAAGCGCGCTGGTTGCGGCCGGCGGCAAGGCCGGCTGCATCGTTGAAGATGCGGCGGTTGCGGCTGTTGGCGGTGTTGAAGGCGACGTCGCCCGGCCGCTGCGGCTGCGAGTAGACCTTGTTGTGGACCGGCAGATAGCCATTCTGGTCGATCGCGACGCAGAACGCCATCCGCTTGTCCTTGGCAAGGAACGCCTCCTGGAAGGCCGGCAGCGCGCGCTCCGCCCAGTCCAGCATCCGGGTGCGATGCTGCACCGGGTTGGTGCCCGCGATCTCGACATAGTCGGTGTCGAACATGTCTGCGATCGCAATCGCACCGCTCGCCAGCCCGTTCTCGAAGATCTTGCTCAGCGCGTGGCCGGCTTCCATCGCGCGGGTGACGAACTCGGTGTTCTCCTCGTGGATCGCCCACATCCGGTCTTCGATCTTTTCGCGGAGTTCGGCGTTCGCCGCTTCGAAGCGGGCCTGGCAGCCGGCCTTGGAGCGGTCGCCGATCCTGATCCGGCACGCGCCGATATCCTGCAACCTCGCGCTCAGGGTCTCATGGGCCGGCAGCTTCTCGGCGTCGGGGCCGCCGATCAGGATGCCGTCCATCGCGATCTCGTAGACCTGTGCGGTGACGGTGCCGCGCGTGGTCTTGATCTCGATGGTGAGGCTGCAGGGCAGGCGCTCGTTCCTGCGCGGGTCGACACGTTCGTTCTGGCGCAACAGCACCGCGCAGCGGGCCTTCAGCTTCCGGGCGAAGCCGGTCACCGCCTTGCCGGCCTTGGCGACATCGTCGCCATGCGCGGCGGCTTCCTGCGTCGCCGAGTCGATCTCGCCGGCGCTGGTGCCGACCGAGACGATGAAGCTGGAGGCGGAGGCCGCGTTCTGGCCGATCTCGCCGGTAATCTGGTTCTGCTCGGCGACCGCGCCGTTGACGTTCTCGAACACCGGGCGGATCTTTTCGATCGCCTGCGAGATGCGGTGGACGGCGTCCGCCGATCCGGTGGCGTCCTTCTGCAAAGCCTCGATCTTCCGCGTGATCTCCTCGGTTGCGCTCTGGGTCTGTACCGCCAGCGCCTTGACCTCGGTCGCGACCACCGCAAAGCCCTTGCCGGCGGCGCCGGCGCGCGCCGCTTCGATCGTCGAGTTGAGCGCGAGAAGGGTGGTCTGCCGCGCGATCTGCGCGATCAGATTGACGACGTTGCCGATCGCGGCGGAGGATTCGCGCAACCGATCGACATTGGCGGTGGCCTCGCGCGCCGCGGCCGCGGCGTCGTCGGCGAGCTGGCTCGCGCTGCGCACCTGTTGGCCGATGCCTTCTGCGGAATGGGTGAAGCGGTCGGCGGCCTCAGAGAACGTTGTCGCGGTGCTCTGTGCGTCGCTGCTGCGGCCGGTCAGCGCATCGGTGCGGGCGCGAATGGTGGCAAGCTTGGCTGCCGTCGCCTCGGCGCCGTCGGCAACCGAGCTGGCGGCGCGCTCGAGCTGGCGGATCATCGCGCCGAGCTCGAGTTCCAGCAGCTCCAAGATCTCCTTGGCCGAATCGGCCTCGGTGGAGACCTCGGGCGTGGCAACCGCGGCTGGAACCTGCGGCGCGACGGTTGGCGCAACCGGCTCCGGCACTTGCTTTCGAAACAAACCGAACGCCATGGGAGTTCCGGGGGCTCTGGGAAAGTTACGGCGGGACGGCGGCGATCCTCGCATCCGGGCATGAAGTCATGGTTAACAAGTGCCTCATATTCCGGCATGCGGTAGTATTCCCGGGCCCGAAGGCCTCGCCGATCCTTTGATTTTGACCGTGAGAGGCCTATAAGGCCGCGTTTTCCACCCTCGTTCAGACCCTAAGCCTCGAAGAGACGTCGCATGGCCGGCCATTCCCAATTCAAGAACATCATGCACCGCAAGGGCCGGCAGGATGCCCAGAAGTCGAAGCTTTTCGGCAAGCTGGCGCGCGAAATCACTGTGGCGGCCAAGCTCGGCACCCCCGATCCGGCGATGAACCCGCGCCTGCGCGCCGCCGTGGTCGCGGCCCGCGCCGAGAACATGCCCAAGGACAATATCGACCGCGCCATCAAGAAGGCGGCCGGCAACGAGGGCGAGAACTATGACGAGATCCGCTACGAGGGCTATGGCCCCGGCGGCGTCGCCGTCATCGTCGAGGCGCTGACCGACAACCGCAACCGCGCCGCCTCCGACATCCGCTCGTTCTTCACCAAGTCCGGCGGTAATCTCGGCGAAACCGGCTCGGTCGCCTTTATGTTCGATCGCACCGGCATCATCGAATACGACGCCAAGGTCGCCTCCGACGATGCCATGCTGGACGCCGCAATCGAGGCCGGCGCCGACGACGTGGTGTCCAGCGAGGGCGGCCACGAGGTCTACGCCTCGCAGGATACCTTCCGCGACGTGGCCAAGGCGCTGGAAGCGAAGTTCGGCGAGCCGCGCAAGGCGGCGCTGACCTGGAAGCCGCAGAACACCGTCGCGGTCGACGACGAAACCGGCGAAAAGCTGCTGAAGCTGATGGATCTGCTCAACGAGCACGACGACGTGCAGAACGTGTTCGCCAATTTCGAGGTGTCCGACGCGCTGATCGCGAAGATGGGCGGCTGAGCCACTTACTCTGCTGTCATCGCCCGAACACTCGACCGGGCGATCCAGTATTCCAGAGGCTGTCGTTGTGCTTGATCCGATAGGCCGCGGCGTACTGGATCCCCCGCTTTCGCGGGGGATGACGAGCACGGCTGGATGACGGGCACCGTGCGATGACGCGCGGAGCGGGGGATGGTACTCCGTTTGTGTTTCGTTCTCGCAGGCCAGGCGGTATCACTACCCCATGACAGCCCAGCCGATTCGCTCTCCCGTCCGCATCATCGGTATCGATCCGGGTCTCCGCCGCACCGGCTGGGGCGTGATCGAGACCGAAGGCAACCGTCTGGTGTATATCGGTTGCGGCTCGGTCGAGCCGCCGGACGATCTGCCGCTGGCGAGCCGGCTGCTCGCGATCCATGAGGGGCTTGCCGCGGTGCTCGGCGACTTCAGGCCGGCCGAGGCCGCGGTCGAGCAGACCTTCGTCAACAAGGACGGCGTTGCCACGCTGAAGCTCGGCCAGGCCCGCGGCGTAGCCATGCTGGCGCCCGCAATGTTCGGTATCTCGGTTGCCGAATACGCGCCGAACCAGGTCAAGAAGACCGTGGTCGGCGCCGGTCACGCCGAGAAGAACCAGATCCAGGTGATGCTGAAGATCCTGCTGCCGAAAGCCGAGCCGCCCTCCGCCGACGCCGCGGACGCGCTCGCGGTCGCGATCACCCATGCCCATCACCGCCAAAGTGCGGCGCTGCGGCTCAGGGTGGCGAACCTATGATCGGTGCGAGTGAGGCGGGCGCGCTGATCGGGCTCCCTCCCCCCTTGCGGGCAAGGGGTGGGGAGAGGGGTAAGCCCAGGGCGAGACGGTCGATGCGTTCATCACTCTCGCAAGGTCGGTCACCCGCCGCCGAAACGGAAATTGAGAGAGCGCGTCGTGTGGTACCCCTCTCACTAATCCTCCCCCGCAAGGGGGGAGGGAGCCCTTCCGCCGGTACGTCCCACACTGAAGCATTCGAACGCAGTGCGAGCACCGAGTGCGAGGTGGCAAGATGATCGGCAAGCTCAAAGGCCTGATCGATTCCTATGGCGAGGATTACGTGATCCTCGACGTCGGCGGCGTCGGTTATCAGGTGCATTGCGCTGGTCGCACGCTGCAGGCGTTGCCGTCGCCGGGCGGAGCGGCCGTGCTCTCGATCGAGACCTATGTGCGTGAGGACGCGATCAAGCTGTTCGGCTTCCGCAGTGATCACGAGCGCGAATGGTTTCGCCTGCTGCAAACCGTGCAGGGCGTCGGCGCCAAGGTCGCGCTCGCGGTGCTCGGCACGCTGCCGCCGACCGATCTCGCCAACGCCATCGCGCTGCGCGACAAGGCGGCGGTGGCGCGGACCCCGGGCGTCGGGCCGAAGGTCGCCGAGCGCATCGTCAGCGAATTGAAGGACAAGGCGCCGGGCTTTGCCGATGTCGATCCCGCTGTGGTTCAGCTCTCGGGCGCGATCGACAACAACCGCGCGCCGCGCCCGGTCACCGATGCGATCTCCGCTCTGGTCAATCTCGGCTACGGCCAGCCGCAGGCCGCCGCCGCCATCGCCGCCGCCTCGCGCAGCGCCGGCGAAAGCGCCGAGACCGCGCAGCTGATCCGGCTGGGGCTTAAGGAATTGTCGAAGTGAACACGCCGCCCCGCATCGTGACACCCGAACGCCGCTCCGACGATGTCGGTGACACCGCGCTGCGTCCGCAGTCGCTGACTGAATTCGTCGGCCAGGCCCAGGCACGGAAGAATCTTTCGATCTTCATCGAGGCGGCGAAGAAGCGCGGCGAGGCGCTCGATCACGTGCTGTTCGTCGGTCCCCCCGGCCTCGGCAAGACCACGCTGGCGCAGATCGTCGCGCGCGAGCTCGGCGTCGGCTTCCGCGCCACCTCCGGTCCGGTGATCGCGAAGGCCGGCGACCTCGCGGCGCTGCTCACCAATCTCGAAGAGCGCGACGTGCTGTTCATCGACGAGATCCATCGCCTCAGCCCGGCGGTCGAGGAAGTCCTCTATCCCGCGATGGAAGATTTCCAGCTCGATTTGATCATCGGCGAAGGCCCCGCGGCGCGCTCGGTGAAGATCGAGCTGTCGAAATTCACGCTGGTCGGCGCGACGACGCGCGCGGGGCTGCTCACCAACCCGCTGCGCGATCGTTTCGGCATTCCGGTCCGGCTCAATTTCTACACCGTGGAGGAGCTGGAGAAGATCGTCACCCGCGGCGCCCGCGTGCTGAACATCGGCATGAGCCCGGATGGCGCCAACGAGATCGCGCGCCGCGCCCGCGGCACGCCGCGCATCGCCGGCCGCCTGTTGCGCCGGGTGCGCGACTTTGCCTCCGCTGCCGATGCGGACTCCGTCGATCGCGGCATCGCAGACCGGGCGCTCAGCGCGCTCGAGGTCGACAGCGCCGGGCTCGATGCGATGGACCGGCGCTATCTCACCACCATCGCGCTGAACTATGGCGGCGGGCCGGTCGGCGTCGAGACCATGGCGGCGGCGCTGTCCGAGCCGCGCGATGCGATCGAGGACATCATCGAGCCCTATCTGATCCAGTGCGGCTATCTGCAGCGCACCCCGCGCGGCCGGCTGCTGACCTCGCATGCCTTCCGCCACCTCGGCCTCGCCGAGCCGAACCGCGATCCCTCGCAGTTCGGCCTGTTCAGCGGCAACGGCGACGAGGATTGAACTCAAAGCTCTCGAAGACGTGAAGAAGCGTGTTGGTGCAGCGCATTGCGCCGCCGGTAACCTTGCGCGCTAACCATCGCGGCATCTCTGCAGGCCGTCTGCACAAACGGGGCCCAATTTCGCTCCAATCAAAGGGCCTATGTTCATTCAGGCATCACCGATCACATGTCCATGATCTCACGTCGTCATTTTCTTCGCGGCTTCGGCGGATTGACCGCCGCCTCCGCTTCGACCGCAGCCTACGGCGTCAGCGAGCCGGTCGTCCGGCTCACGCTGACGCGCTACGATCTGTCGCCGCGGCAATGGCCGTCGGACTTTCCGCTCAGGATCGCAGCCCTCGCCGACATCCACGCCTGCGATCCCTGGATGTCGCTTGATCGCATCGCCGAGATCGTCGACCGCACCAACGCACTGAACCCTGACATCATCGTGCTGCTCGGCGACTATGTCGCGGGACTGCGCCACGTCACGCGCTTCATTCCGGCATCCGAATGGGCCGCCGTGCTCAAGGGCTTGAAGGCGCCGCTCGGTGTGCACGCCGTGCTCGGCAATCACGATTACTGGGAAGACAAGATGGTGCAGCGCTTGGGGCAGGGCACACCGGTCGCGCGCCGCGCACTGGAGCGCGCCGGCATCCCGGTCTACGAGAACGACGCAGTGCGGCTCGTCAAGGATAACCGCCCGTTCTGGCTCGCGGGCCTCGGCGACCAGCTCGCCTTCATGGCGGCGCGGCCCTATCGCGAGATCAGGCGCGTCGGCGTCGACGATCTCAACGGGACGCTCGCGAAAGTCACCGACGATGCGCCGGTGATCCTGCTCGCGCACGAGCCCGATGTTGCGCTCCGAGTGCCCTCGCGCGTTGCGCTGCAACTGTCCGGCCACACCCATGGCGGCCAGATCCGGCTGCTCGGCTGGTCGCCGGCGGTGCCGGTCAAGCACGGCATGCGGCTCGCCTACGGCCACATCAAGCTGAAATGCGACGTCGTCGTCTCCGGCGGCCTCGGCTGCAGCATCATGCCGTTCCGCCTCGGCGTGCCGCCCGAGATCGTGCAGGTCACGCTCGGCGGAAAGGGGCCGGTGGTGTCCTGATCGCGCTTGCGTGATCGGATAATTTGCGCAACACGATTGCTCTCCGAGGCAATCGAGGGGCCGCAATTGACCTTACCCCACATCGACGGCGCGATCCGTGATGGCCGACACCATATGCAGGTCCGTGTCTATTACGAAGACACCGATTTTTCCGGCATCGTCTACCACGCCAATTACCTGCGGTTCATGGAGCGCGGGCGTACCAATCATCTCCGATTGATGGGGGCCGAACAGAACGCGCTGTTCGAGGAGGCGCAGGAGGAGACCGGCGGCTTCGCCTTCGTGGTGCGCTCGATGACGCTCGACTTCCTCAAGCCCGCGCGGATGGACGACATGCTCGATGTCGTGACCTGGCCGATCGCGGTGAAGGGCGCCTCCATCATGCTGGCGCAGGAGGTCCGGCGCGGCGATGACGTGCTTGTGAAGGCCCAGGTCCGCGTTGCTTTCGTCAGCCAGGGCAGGGCACAGCCGATCCCGAAGTCCATCCGTGCGCTGATGAAGGCCGATCTAGCTTAGTTATTGGGCGATAGGAAACGCCCCATCGACTCCATGCGGCGCGACGATAGATTTGCGCGTGACAGAGCGCGATCAGATTGATCGCGCTTGTCTTCTATTTCGAGCATGATCTTTTCGGAAAACCGCTTCACACTTTTCCGGATCATGCTTCAACAACGAGGGATCGCCGATGTCACGCCCGCCGCTGCCACCTTTCACCCGTGAGACCGCCGCGCAGAAGGCGCGCATGGCGGAAGATGCCTGGAATTCGCGCGACCCCGTCCGGGTTGCCAGCGCCTATACCGAGGACAGCCGCTGGCGCAATCGCTCCGAAGTGTTTCAGGGCCGCGAGGCGATCGTCGCTTTCCTCACCCGCAAATGGGAGAAGGAGCAGGACTATCGCCTGATCAAGGATCTCTGGGCGTTCGACGGCAACCGCATCGCGGTGCGCTTCCAGTACGAATGGCACGACGCCAGTGGCAACTGGTTTCGCTCCTACGGGAACGAGCAGTGGGAGTTCGACGAGCACGGCCTGATGCGCCGCCGGGAGGCCTCTATCAACGACATCGCGATTGCGGAAAAGGACCGCCGCTTCCATTGGCCGGCGCCCGGCCCGCGCCCGGCGGATGTGCCGGGGTTGGGGGATAGTCCGTTTTAGTTGTCGTCCCGACGCCCTGGTGAGCGATCGCACCGCTCCCGGATTGCGCTGCGCTTAATCCGGGCTACGGGATATTACCCGGCCGATCGAAAGCGTTTGCAAGTCTCGATCAAGATCGGTTTATTCGGCGATTGCAACCTCAACGCGTCCGCCGGACTCATTTCATGTCAATTGAACGTTCTACAGCCCTTGTGCTCACGGGCGTCCTCCTCGCGAGCGCTTTTTTAGCCATTCCAATCCAGCCAAGCGCGGCGAAGAGTGAGATGCGCGGGCCCGACACCTGGGGATCGATGTTCAGGCATCAGATCGAGAGGTGTTGGAGGAAGCCTGTACGCGTCGGTGACGAGGCCGCGAGCATGAAGGTTGAGTTCGTGGTCAAGCTGACGCGAGAGGGTAAACTGGATGGGCAACCCGAGGTGCTGCCGGGGAGCAAGTCGGCCACGTCAGATTATGCGCGAGCCTATCAAGCGAGTGCGCTGCGAGCGATCACCGACTGCCAGCCGTTCACTTTGCCGGCCGAATATTACGATCAATGGAAGCACTTCCACCCGGTCTTTATGGAATGGCCCGCAGGGCAGGGGCAACCTGCCGCTGGGGAGCTCGATACGCGCAAGCTTTCGATTTGCCGGGGATGCTGACCGCGGCGCGCAGGCTACCGCGATACTTCACCTCGCCCCGCTTGCGGGGAGAGGTCGGATCGCATCGTCAGATGCGATCCGGGTGAGAGGGAGTCTCCGCGAGTTCGTCTCTCAGCGACCTCGTGGAGACTCCCCCTCATCCCGACCTTCTCCCCGCAGGCGGGGAGAAGGAGAAGCTTACGCCGCCGCCTTGTGCCGCGCGATCTCAGCCTTGTAGAGCTCGAATTCTTCCGCGACCGCCTTCGCCACCGAAGGCCGGGCGCGCAGGCGTTCGTAATAGGCCTTCAGCGCCGGCCATTTCGCGAGCTCGATCGGCGGCGTCGCCATGGTCCAGTTGATCACCGTGACGAGATAGGCGTCGGCGACGCTGAAATGATCGAGCAGGTAGTCGCGGCCCTTCAGATGGTCCTCGACATAGTCGAGCCGCGAGACGTATTTCTCCAGTGCATAGGACTTGGCCTCCGGCGGCGCCTTCTTGTCGAGCAGCGGCAGGAACAGGCCCTTGTGCAGCTCGGTGCCGATGAAGCACAGCCATTGATGCAGCTTCGAACGTTCGGCGTTCGACGCGGTGCCGAGGCCGGCCCGCGGGAACTGGTCGGCGACATATTGCAGGATCGCGGCGTTCTCGGTCAGCACCACGCCGTCGTCGGTGCGCAGCGTCGGCACCAGGCCAAGCGGGTTGACCTTGCTGAAGTCGGAGCCGTCGTTGCGTACCTGCTTGGTCTTCGGATCGACCTCGAGATAGTTGGCCGGCTGGCCGGCTTCATAGAGCGCGACGCGGGTCGCCATCGAGCACGCGAGCGGCGAGAAATAAAGATCCATGGGAGCCTCCAGTATCTGGCGCGGGGGTCCGGCCGTTGTTGATTTTTGTACTGTCCTGGATAATATTTGTGGCGTCAAGGAATTTAGTGCGAAATGGTACAAAAAAGTAAGAAGCCACCATCTACTGCCAAAATTGCAGCACCCGTTGCGCCGAAGCGGCGCGGGCGGCCGCGCGCCTATGAGCCGGATGTCGCCCTCGGCAAGGCGCTCGATCTGTTCCGCCGCGATGGCTTTGCCGCGACCTCGCTCGATGATCTGAGCGCCGCGACCGGCATGAACCGGCCGAGCCTCTATGGCGCGTTCGGCGACAAGCGCGAGCTCTACATCAAGAGCTACCAGCGCTATCGCGATGACGCGCGCGCCGCGATGGCCGACATCTTCCGCGACGATGCGCCGTTGCGCGAGCGGCTGGAGCGCATCTATCGCATCGCGCTCGACATCTATCTCTCCGGCGAGTCCGGCCCGCGCGGCTGCTTCACGGTGATGACGGCAGCCTCGGAGGCGGTGTCGGATCCCGATATCCGCAGCATGGTGCTGGAGGGCCTAACCGAGCTCGACAAGGCGTTCGGCATCTGCTTCCGCCATGCCAAGGAGCGCGGCGAGCTGCCTGAGGGCGCCGACCCGGCGGCGCTGGCGCACCTTGCATCCGCCACCATCCACACGATCGCGATCCGTGCCCGTGCCCGCGTGCCGCGCGGGGAACTCGAGGCGATCGTGAAGGGGGCCGTCGACCTGATGTGCCGGGCCCAATAGAGGCGGCAAAAATTCTTCAGCAGTAAATGTCGGGTTCTGGTTTTCCGACCCGTCTTCCGTAAGGTCTCCCCGCTCACGGAAACGGAACATCATGGGAAAAGTCAGGACTTCAGCATTCTCGGTCTCGATCGACGGATTTGGCGCGGCACCGCGTCAGAGCCTCGAAAATCCATTCGGCGAAGGCGGCATGGTGTTGCCCGGCTGGTTCCTCCAGACCCGGACATTCCGCCAGACCTTCGGCCAGGACGGCGGCAGCACCGGGCTCGATGACGAGATCGCGCGCAAGTCGATGGAAAATATCGGCGCCTGGATCCTCGGGCGGAATATGTTCGGCCCAATCCGCGGGCCGTGGCCGGACGAGTCCTGGAAAGGCTGGTGGGGCCCCAATCCGCCGTATCACACGCCGACCTATGTGCTGACCCATCATGCGCGGCCCGACATCCAAATGGAAGGCGGCACCACGTTTCACTTCGTGACGTCAGGCATTCACGTCGCGCTTGAGCGCGCGCGCGCGGTTGCCGGGGACAAGGACATCCGGGTCGGCGGCGGCGTGTCGCTGGTGCGCCAGTTCCTGGAAGCGCGCCTGCTCGACGAGGTGCAGCTGGCGCTATCGCCGGTGCTGCTCGGCGCCGGTGAGAATCTGTTCGCAGGCCTCGACCTGCCTGCGCTCGGTTACGCCGTCGTCTCGCAGGTCGCGAGCCCGAACGCGACCCACGTCACCTTCGCGCGCCAATCCTAAGATCGTTCACGCCTGCGTCAGCGGCCAACATCGGCGGTTGACGCGGGCGCAGTTCGGTCGTATTTAACCCAAAGGTTATTTAACCGATGAGCTAAGTACGAACATGCCGCTGGACCCCCTCAGTTCGACCTTCGCGGCGCTGGCCGATCCGACCCGGCGCGCGATCCTGGCGCGGCTCGCGCTCGGCGAGACCTCGGTGATGGAGCTGGCGGAGCCGTTCGACATGAGCCTGCCGGCAATCTCCAAGCACCTGAAGGTGCTGGAGCATGCCGGGCTGATCTCGCGCGGGCGCGAAGCGCAGTGGCGGCCGTGCCGGATCGCGCCCGACTCGTTCAAGCAGGTCGATGGCTGGCTCGGAAATTTCCGCCGCTTCTGGGATGAGAGCTTCAACCGCCTCGATGGCCTGCTCGAGGAGATGAAGGCGGAGGAGGCCGCAAAGGCTCCGCCGCGCAACACCCGTAAAATCAGAGTAAAGGAGAAGCAACGTGGACGCACGCGTGAATAAGACGCTGAAGATCACCACCCCGTCGGATTTCGAATTCGCGATGACGCGGCAGTTCGACGCGCCGCGGCGCTTCGTGTTCGATGCGATGACCAAGCCGGAATATCTGGTGCGCTGGCTTGGCTGCGAGACCCTCGTGATGCCGGTGTGCGAGGTCGACCTGCGCGTCGGCGGCGCCTATCGGTTCGTGTTCCGCTCGTCCGAGGGCATCGAGCATGAACTCGCCGGCACCTATCGCGAGGTGGTGCGCCCCGAGCGGCTGGCGTTCGGCGAGACCTTCTCGATGCCGGGCTTCACCAGCGAGGAATATCTCGTCATCTCGACCTTCGTCGAGGAAGCCGGCACCACCACGCTGACCACCACCATCCGCCATCCCACCAAGGAGGCGCGTGACGGCCATCTCAACTCCGGCATCGATAAGGGCGTCGCGCCCGCCTACGACCGGCTCGCCGAGGTGGTTGCCGAGATGGGCTGAGGGGTGAGGTTGCAGCCGATCTGCTTGTCGTCCCGGCGAAGGCCGGGACCCGTAACCACAGGACATCGTTGTTGTGCAGGATGCCTCCCCCGCGTGCCCCAATGAGGGGCCGCGGGGTATGGGTCCCGGCCTTCGCCGGGATGACACCGTTTGTGGCGTGGCGGCGCTGCTAATACCCCCGCTTGCGATCGACCACGTTCTCCAGCTCCCCGTTTTGCTCGAAGCGCGCGATCTGTGCCGCGACGTATTTCGAGATATCGTCGGCGTCGGTGTCGGCGGCATTGTGCGGCGTCAGCACCACCTTCGGATGGCTCCAGAACGGGCTGTCCTGCGGCAGCGGTTCGGTCTCGTAGACGTCGAGCGAGGCGGCACCCAGCGTACCGTCGTCGAGCGCGCGGAGGATATCCGCCTCGTTCTGCAATCCGCCGCGGCCGGCATTGATGATCACGGGTGCGCCGAGCGGGCTGTTGCGGTTCAGCTTCGCGAACGCATCGCGATTCAGCACATGGCGCGTGTCCGGTGTCAGCGGCAGCAGGCAGACCAGGATGTTGGTCGCGCGCAGGAACGCGTCGAGTCCGTCGGCGCCGTGGTAGCATGCGATGCCGTCGATCCGCTTCTCGCTGCGGCTCCAGCCGACGACGCGGAAGCCGAGCGCGCGCAGCGCCTGCGCGGCGGCCGCGCCGAGCGTGCCGAGCCCCATCACGCCGACGGTGATCGCGTTCGCGGCCCATTGATAATCCGGCGCCCAGCGCTTCAATCGCTGCGACTCGCGCAAGTACGGCTCCTGGCGGTGATGCATCAGCACGTGCAACACGACATATTCGGTCATCCGGCCGGTGAGGTCGGAGACCGCAACGCGCACCAGCGGCACGTCGGGCAGCGAGCGGTCGGCCATCAGCGCGTCGACGCCGGCGCCGAGGTTGAAGATGACGCGCAGGTTCTTGAACGCGGCGAGCTCGCCCGGCTTCGGCTTCCACACTGCGGCATAGTGCACCTCGGCGGGGTCCAGCGCGCCGTCCGGCAGCAGCACGACGGGGCGGTCGGGGCAGACCGCGTCGAACCGCGCCTTCCAGCGCGCCGACGACCAGTTTTCCGAGCCGCCATTGATCAGCAGCGCCAATGCGCCCTTGCCCATCCGGATACCTCCAATTTCAATGTGATCTATATCACAGAGCGAAGCCGACCCGCTCCCTAGTCTCCTGCCATCAACCGGGGAGAACTTCCATGCGCAAACTGATCCTGGCCGCGGCCGTCATCGTCGCCTCCGCCGCCACCGCAGACGCCGGCCAGAGCCGTGGCCTCGTGCTCGCGAACGCTGATGCGCCCGCCCAGGCGCAACCGGCCGTTGCTCCTGATCAGGCCGAGGCCCAGCCGGCGCCGTCGCAGGCCCAGCCGGCCGAGGCCTCGAGGGCGCAAGCGTCGCGTCCGGTGAAGCGGACCCAGACGAGCCGCCGGGAGAGCGATGAAGCCAAGGCTCGCCGGATCGCTGCCCGCTACGGCGTCTACTGGTGATCGCAGCGTCCTCGTCGCGGTGATGGCCGAGGCGCGCCACCGCCATGGCTTTGCAACGCGCCTCGGCCAAATTCATCACCGGCGTCAGGAACCGAGATTTCTTTCGCTCCGCCTGTCGGCAGCGGGCATAATCGTTCGTTCTTGCAATGAACGGAGATGCCTTTTCGATGCTGTACGCCATTCTCTGCTATCATGACGAAGACTTGGTCGGCTCCTGGAGCAAGGAGCACGACGCCTCGGTCATGCAGAAACTGTCCGTCGTGCAGGATAAGCTCGCCAAGCAGGGCAAGCTCGGCCCGGTGGCGCGGCTGTTGCCGACCACCGCGGCGACCACGCTGCGCAAGGAAAACCCGCCGCTGGTGCTGGACGGCCCGTTCGCCGAAACCAAGGAGCAGCTGCTCGGCTTCTACCTGGTCGAGGGCAAGAATCTCGACGAGGTGCTCGATATCGCGCGCGACCTCGGCGAGGCCAATCCCGGCGGCACCTATGAGATCCGTCCGGTCGGCTACTTCACTCCGGGGGACGCAAAGCCGTGAGCGTGACCGACACCGCCTGGATCGATGCCGCGCTGACGTCAGCGCGTCCCCAGGCGGTCGGCGCATTGCTGCGCTACTTCCGCAATCTCGATACCGCCGAGGAAGCCTTCCAGAATGCCTGCCTGCGGGCGCTGAAGAGCTGGCCGCAGAACGGCCCGCCGCGCGATCCGGCGTCGTGGCTGATCATGGTCGGCCGCAATGTCGCGATCGACGACATCAGGCGCAGCAAGAAGCAGGAAGCGTTGCCCGACGACGACCGGGCGATCTCCGACCTCGACGATGCCGAGGACGAGATCGCCGAGCGGCTCGACGGCTCGCACTACCGCGACGACATCCTGCGGCTGCTGTTCATCTGCTGTCACAAGGACCTGCCGGCGACCCAGCAGATCGCGCTGGCGCTGCGCATCGTCTCCGGCCTCACGGTAAAGCAGATCGCGCGCGCCTTCCTGGTCTCGGAAGCAGCCATGGAGCAGCGCATCACGCGGGCCAAGACGCGCGTCGCCGACGCCAATGTGCCGTTCGAGACGCCGGGCGCGGTCGAGCGCAGCGAGCGGCTCGCCTCGGTCGCGGCGATGATCTATCTGATCTTCAACGAGGGCTACTCGGCGAGCGGCGACACCGCCGAGATCCGCTCGCCGCTGTGCGAGGAGGCGATCAGGCTCGCCCGCCTGCTGCTGCGGCTGTTCCAGAGCGAGCCGGAGATCATGGGGCTGACCGCGCTGCTGTTGTTGCAGCACGCCCGCGCCGCCGCGCGCTTCGATGCGGACGGCCAGGTGATCCTGCTCGACGACCAGGACCGCGGCCTGTGGAACCAGAAGCTGATCGCGGAGGGGATCGCGCTGATCGACAAGGCGATGCGCCACCGCAAGAGCGGGCCCTATCAGGTGCAGGCCGCGATCGCCGCCCTGCACGCCCGCGCGGAAAAGCCCGAGGATACCGACTGGGCCCAGATCGACCTGCTTTACGGTGCGCTCGAGGTCATGCAGCCGTCGCCGGTGATCACGCTCAACCGCGCGGTTGCGGTCTCCAAGGTGAAGGGGCCGGAAGCCGCGCTCGAGATGATCGAGCCGCTGGCGCCGCGGCTTGCAAACTACTTCCATTATTTCGGCGTGCGCGGCGCCTTCCTGATGCAGCTCGGCCGCAACGAGGAAGCCCGCGTCGCCTTCGACCGCGCCATCGCGCTCGCCAACACCACAGCCGAAGCCGCCCACATCCGCATGCATATCGACCGCCTGATGCGCGACAGCCAGCCGCGCAATGCGAAGGCGAAGTAGCGGGCTAGCTTGGTCGCGTATGGTTCGTGTCCAGCTGAGAGACTTCCCGTGTGACACCCCTCTCCCTACCCCTCCCCCGCAAGGGGGGAGGGAACCCCTCCGCCGGTGCTTCCCTCACGACAGCGCAAGAGCATAGCTAGTCAATCGCGTCAGGTGAGCACGCAGGTCAGGCACCCTCCCCCTTGCGGGTAGGGGAATCGCATATGGCGATGGAGGGGTGTTGCCAAGCGGTTGGAACTGGATTCTTTGGGTGTCTCTCGCTTCCCGAGGGAGACCAGAATGCGCCAACTCAAGCGCCTGCTTCGACCACTCAAGGACCCCCGCGCCAGCAACGTGCGGCACGATCTGGTGGAGATCATCGTCATCGCCTTGGCGGCGACACTGGCCGGCGCCAAGACCTGCACCGAGTTCGAGTTCTTCGGCAAAGGCCGAGAGGAGCTGTTGCAGCGGTTCCTGGAGCTCAGATCCGGCATCCCCAGCCACGATACGTTCAGCAACGTCTTCCGTGCTCTGGACCCGAAGGGGTTGGAAGCGATTTTGCGCAAGCTCAGCAAGGGCTTCGGCATCAAGGGCGTGGTCAGCATCGACGGCAAGGCGTTGCGCGGCGCCTTCATGCGTGGGCGGCAATCCACACCGCTGCATATGGTCAATGTCTGGGCGGCAGGCACACGCATGGCGCTGGCTCAAAGGAAGGCCCCCAATCGCAACGAGGTTGCCGGCGTTCTCGAAGTCCTCGCCTCGCTCGATCTGGACGGCGCTCTTGTCACTGCCGACGCCTTGCATTGCCGGCCCGATGTCGCGCAAGCCATCCGCGACCGGAAGGGCCACTACGTTCTGGCCATCAAGAGCAATCGCGGCCGGCTCTTCAAGGCCGCCAAGGCGTTGCTCGACACCGCCCGACGGCCTGCGCGAGCAAGCCAGCGAAGAACCGCCGCCCACGATCGCATCGAGCGCCGGCAAGCCATCATCGTGCCGGCACCGCAATTGGCGAAGCAACATGGCTTCTCCGCTATCGTCGCGGTCGGCCGCATCGACAGCTGGCGCGCAACTGCCGGCAAGCCTGCCAAGCGGACGGCCCGATACTTTCTGGCTTCGCGGCGGCTGTCGGCCAAGAAGCTGCTCGACGTCGTCCGCGCCCACTGGAGCATCGAGAACAACCTGCACTGGGTTCTCGACGTTCTGTTCGACGAGGACGCTTGCCGCAGCCGCAAGGACCACGCCCCGGAGAACCTTGCCGTCATCCGCAAGCTCGCCATCAACGCCCTGCAAGCCACGCCAGGTCCAGCGCGGACCAGCCACAAAATGCTCCAGGCAAGATGGAGCAACGACTTCCTTCTCACCGTCCTGGCCCATATGCGATAGCCCTACCTTGCGGGGGAGGGCTGGGGAGAGGGGTAAGCCCCGGGCGAGCTGATCAATTTGTGCGTCGCTCTCGCAACTCCGGTAGCGCTTGAGAAAAATCTTCACCCGCGCTGTCGGCCCCGCATCCCTTCGTTCGTCATGAAGGCAGAGAGCATCACCAAGCGTTACGGAGCCTGCCATGCCGACGATCGTCGACACCGAAGTCTCAAAGCCCGCCCGCATCACCGGCCGCGTCATGAGCGGCGTAGTCATTCTTTTCCTGCTGTTCGATGGCGCGATCAAGCTGGTGCCGTTGCCGGTCGTCACCGAGACCATGGACAAGATGGGCTGGGGCGCGAGCGATACGCTGGCGCGCAGCCTCGGCATCATCACCATCGTCTGCACGTTGTTGTACTCGGTGCCGCCGACCTCGATCCTCGGCGCCATCCTGCTCACCGGCTATCTCGGCGGCGCGATCGCATCGCATCTGCGGATTGGCAGCCCGCTGTTCACCCACACGCTGTTCGGGCTCTATCTCGGCCTGATGGTGTGGGGCGGGCTCTACCTGCGCGACGGCAATCTGCGTGCGCTGCTTCCGTTCCGCCGCTGAGTTATGGTTCAATTCATATTGCTGGAGACCATCATGTTCGAGACCCTTGCCATCATCGCGGTCATCCTCGCGGTCGCGATTGCCGTCATCCTCATCCTCGCGGCGACCAAGCCGAGCACGTTCCGCGTCACGCGTGCGACCAGCATCAACGCGCCGGCCGAACGGATCTTTCCGCTGATCGACGATTTCCGGCAGTGGACGGTCTGGTCGCCTTATGAGAACCGGGATCCTGACATGAAGCGCAGCTACG
The DNA here is from genome assembly GCF_053474805.1 of Bradyrhizobium sp. WCU1. Classification (NCBI taxonomy): domain Bacteria; kingdom Pseudomonadati; phylum Pseudomonadota; class Alphaproteobacteria; order Hyphomicrobiales; family Nitrobacteraceae; genus Bradyrhizobium; species Bradyrhizobium sp. WCU1. The sequence goes on along the minus strand of NZ_CM130280.1, from coordinate 2,389,529 downwards.
ACGGCGCCGAACGCGGGCAGGGCGCGGTCTATGCCTGGGACGGCAACAAGAATGTCGGCACCGGCCGCATGGAGATATTGCAGTCGTCGGCGCCGTCGAAGGTCGTCATCAAGCTCGACTTCCTCAAGCCGTTCGAGGGCCACAACACCGCCGAGTTCACAATGCTGCCGCAGGGAGATGCGACCAGCGTCACATGGACCATGTATGGTCCGGCTGTCTTCATGTCGAAGGTGATGCAGGTGTTCATGAACCTGGACCACATGATCGGCAAGGATTTCGAGGTCGGTCTCGCCAATCTGAAGAAGCTGACGGAAAAATAGCGCCGTTTCGAGCGAAGTGGTTTACCGGTTCGCATGAAGAAACCGCGCAGGATCTACCCAGGGAGCACGCGATGCAGGTCAACCCCTATCTCTCTTATGACGGCAATTGCGGCGCCGCGCTGAAATTCTACGAGAAGGTTCTCGGCGCGCGGATCGAGGAAACTTTTCCCTATGGCGAGGGCAATGCGGAAATGCAGACCCCGCCGGGCTGGAAGGACAAGATCATGCACGCCCGCCTCACGATCGACGGCGAGATCATCATGGCCTCCGACGCCCCGCCCGGCCACTTCCAGAAGCCGCAGGGATTCCACGTCTCGCTGCAGGTCGAGGATCCCGCGGAGGCCGAACGCCGCTTCAAGGACCTGTCCGAAGGCGGCGCGGTCACCATGCCGTTCGGCAAGACCTTCTTCTCCAACGGCTTCGGCATGTGCGTCGATCAGTTCGGCATCCCCTGGATGGTGAACTGCCCGCAGGGGATGTAGGGCGGACAGCGGTCTCTATCACCGTCATCCCCCGCGAAATGGCTTCGCCTTTGCGCGGGGATGACGGGACGATGAATGCGCTCTACCGGCACCGCGGATAGATCGCGGCGAGCTCGCGACCGCGCAGCAGCAGCAGGCGCGAGGTCAGGCCGCCGCGGCGGATGATCCAGCCGCGCACCGGCGCAGGATAGGCTTCCAGCACCGCTTCGGATGCTTCCGGCTCCGCATAGGTGCGGCCGCGTCGGTCGATCGAGCGGGCGGCGTGGAAGCCGAGCACGGCGCGCCGCGTCACGCAGATGCGGTCGCCCGGCACCATCGAGAGCACCAGCGTGCAGGCCGACAGGCACGGCCCGTCGATCACCACGCGTTCGCCGGACTCGCGCACCTTGTCGAACAGGTCGATGAACGGGCCGACCTGCCCGCCGGGGCTGGCGAGGATGCGAACGTCGGCATGTGCGCAGCCGAGCGTTGCGCAGAGAGCTGCCGCCGCGACGAGTGTTCTCATAAGCGCAATCCCTGCCGCCGATGCGATCGAGGTCCCGCATCCGTGGTCACAGGCTCGCGCCGGAATGGGGCATCGTCAAGACGGATGCCCCGGTTCGCGATCGGCAGGCGGACTCAGGCTGCGCGGTTCTTGAGCGCACCCACGATCGCCGTGAGCACCGCGCCGGCGACGCCGCCGCCCGCGACCTGTCCGATGATGCTGCCGATGTCAGGCGCAGCACCTGAATTGGCAAGCAGCGGGATCAGCATGCCCAGAAGCTGTCCGCCCGCGCCGCCGCCGATGGCGCCGGCGATGGTGTTTCCGAGCGTGCCGAGATCGATGTTCTTGGCCGCTCCCGCGGCGACATTGCCGCCGACGGCTCCGCTGATGATCTGGATGATCAGATTGATGAGGACTCCCGACATGACGCGATTTCTCCCCGGTATCTGGTTCAGCATGGCCGAGGCGCCGGCTGGCGCCCAGCGCCGCAGAGGTTAGGCGCGCGGCGCGCAGAGGTCATGCTGCGCACGCGAAGATTGCGCCCGATGCGGGCGGTATGCACCGGCTTTTTGGGGAGCTTTTCCGCTCGGCCGGCGGCCTCAGGCCGCGCCGGAGACGCCGGCCTCGGCAAAGGTCGCCATGCCGCCGTGGCAGGCCAGTGCCGCGCGCAGCAGCTGGATCGCAACCCCCGCGCCGGAGGCTTCGCCGAGCCGCATCTCGAGATCGAGCAGGGGTGCGAGCTCAAGATCGCGCAGCAGCATGCGATGGCCGAGTTCGGCCGAGACGTGCCCGGCGCGGCAATGTGCGAGGCCGTTGGGCGCAAGCCGCGCCAGCGGCAGCACCGCCGATGTCGCGACGAAGCCGTCGAGCAGCACCGGGATTGATCTTGCGCGCGCCGCCAGCACGGCGCCGAAGATGGCCGCGAGTTCGCGCCCGCCGAGCGCGACGGCGACGGCGAGCGGATCCTCGAGCAGGTTGCGATGTATTTTCAGCGCGGTATCGATCGTGGTGCGCTTGCGCAGCAGGCCGGCATCGTCGACGCCGGTGCCGCGGCCGGCCCAGCGCGCGCCGCGCCCGCCCATCAATGCCGCGCACAGCGTCGCGGCCACCGTGGTGTTGGCGATTCCCATCTCGCCGACCACGAGCAGATCGCATTGCTCCGGCACCGTGCGCCACCCGGTGTCGAGCGCGACCAGGAAGTCGGCGCCATCCATCGCCGGCGCCATCGTGAAATCGCGGGTCGGCCGCGCGAGTTCGAGCGGCTCGACGCGCAATTCGGCGCCGGCGAGCTTGGCGATCTGGTTGATCGCGGCACCGCCTGCGGCGAAGTTCGCCACCATCTGCGCGGTGACCTCGGCGGGAAAGGCCGAGACGCCGCGCTCGGCGATGCCATGATTGCCGGCGAACACGGCGATCGTCACGTGGTCGAGCCGGGGGAGTTCGCGCCGCTGCCAGCGCGCCAGCCAGATCGCGACCTCCTCCAGCCGGCCGAGGCTACCCGGCGGCTTGGTCAGGTTCTGCTGGCGCAGGGTTGCTGCTGCGGCAGTGGCCTCGTCGCCCTCGGGCAGCTCGCGACAAAAGCTGCGGATGTCGTCTAGAGTATTGAACTGCATGCGATTCCCTCGTCGAGCGGGCCGCAAACTAAAGCATGATCCGGAAAAGTGTGAAGCGGTTTTCCGAGAAGATCATGCCCAATCACGAGGCTAAAGCGCGATGACGATCCGCCCGATCTCATCGCGCTTTAGTTCAATTCGAAGGCCGACCATGAATCAATGGCTCGACGATCTCAGGATCGCCATCGCCTTTCTGACCCGGTTGCCGATGCCGCATCCGGACGGCGCGCGGCCGGAAAGCTTTGCGCGGGCGCAGCGACTGTTCCCGCTGGTCGGCGCCGGCATCGGGGCGGCGGTCGGGCTGTTCTGCCTGCTGCTGCGGTCGATCGGCGTGCCGGATCTTGCCGCGGCCGCGCTCACGCTCGGCGGGGCTGCGCTGCTGACCGGTGCGCTGCATGAGGACGGGCTTGCCGATGTCGCCGACGGATTCGGCGGCGGCCGCGATGTCGCGGCCAAGCTCGAGATCATGCGTGATAGCCGGCTCGGGACCTATGGCGCGCTGGCGCTGGTGGTGAGCTTTGCCAGCAAGCTTGCGGCGCTGGCTGCGCTTCCCGACGGCATGGTCGTGCAGAGCCTGATCGCGGCGCATGCGCTCGGTCGCGGCGCGCTGCCGTGGATCGCGATCAGCCTGCCTTACGCCCGGAAAGATGGTCTCGCCGCCAATGCCGGCCGGCCCGATGGTGCGATCGCGGCGGTCGCGGCCGGCATCGCGCTCTTGATAGCAATCCTTGCGCTGCCCCTCGGCAGCGCGCTGCTGGCGGCGATCGCGGCCGGCGCGAGCGCATTGATCATGATGCAATTGGCAAGGCGGCAGATCGGCGGCCAGACCGGCGATGTGCTTGGCGGTGCCGAGCAGGTCGCGGAGACGGCGATCCTGGTGCTGCTCGCAGCGCGGTTGGGATAGTGGAAAAATGAACGGTGAAACGCATCTCTGGCTGATCCGCCACGCGCCGGTCGACGGTCCGCGCGGCGTGATCCATGCGCCGGATGCGCCCGCCGACCTCGGCGATGCCGCGGCCTTCGCCACGTTGCAGGCGCGGCTGCCGGCCAACGCTTTCGCGGTGTGCAGTCCGGCGCGGCGCACCAGCGAGACCGCCGTGCGGCTCGGCCTTACGGCAACGGCGGATGAAGCCTTTCGCGAGCAGGATTTTGGCGATTGGACCGGCCGCCGCCACAGCGAGATCGAGCAAGAGCTCGGCGCGGAAGCCTATCGCGCGTTCTGGCAATCGCCGGGCACCAACCGGCCGCCCGGCGGCGAAAGCTTTGCCGATCAGATCGCCCGCGCGCGAGCTGGGCTAGCACGCTTGCCGGTCGGTGACGTCGTGCTGGTCGTGCATTCCGGCACCATCCGCGCGATCCTCGCGATCGCGCTTGAGCTCGCGCCGGAGCTCGCATTGCGCTTCGTCATCGATCCGCTGTCGCTGACGCGGATCGATCGGCTCAAGAATACGTGGCGTGTTGTTGGCGTGAATCAATCGCCGCTACCAGTCCCGTCATCCTGAGGCGCGAGCGGAGCGAGCCTCGAAGGATGCACAGCCCGGCCGGTAGCCGTCGATCCTTCGAGACGCCGCTACGCGGCTCCTCCGGATGACGGTGATGCAATGAATGCGCGGTTGGAAAGATTACCCATTCCGCCGCTCGCCGCGCAGGGTCGGCAGGCCGATGCCGGCGGCGTCGAAGCCGCCGTCGACGGCGAGGATCTGTCCGGTGATGTAGCTTGAGCGGTCCGAGCAGAGGAAGAAGATCGCCTCCGCCAGCTCCTCCTCCAGCCCATAGCGGTTGAGCGGGATCGCGTCGTGATAGTCGGCGCGGATTTCCGGCGTGTGCACGGCTTTCGCCATCGCGGTCTCGACCGGCCCAGGCGCCACGCCGTTGACGCGGATGCCGAGCGAGGCGAGCTCGACCGCGAGCTGCTTGGTGAGATGCGCGAGCCCCGCCTTGCTGGTGCCGTAGGCCGAGCGCAGCGTCGAGGCGCGCACCGCCGAGATCGAGGTGATGTTGACGATCGCGCCGCCGCCATGCTCGCGCATCAAGGGGGCAGCCGCCTTGGTGCAGAGGAACGGGCCGGTGAGGTTGACCGCCATGATCCGGCTCCAGTCGGCGTCGGAGGTCTCCAATACCGGCGCGAACACCGCCGTGCCGGCATTGTTGACCAGCGCGTCGAGCCGGCCGAAGCGGTTTGCGATCGCAGCGATCGCGGCTGCCACACCGGCAGCGTCAGATACGTCGCAGGTCAGCGCCAGCGTGTCGTCGGGCTGCTTCAAGGCCGCCACTGTGCTCTCCAGCAGCAAGCCCTCGATGTCGAGCAGCGCGACGCGCCAGCCGTCGGCGAGAAAGCGCTTCGCCGCCGCAAGCCCGATGCCGCGCGCGGCGCCGGTCACGAGGGCGACTTTGTGTGCGAAGGGAGTCATCGGAAGGTCCATCGGTTCGGGCAGAAATCCCGACCGTCTGCGACCTTTACCCTAACGTGTCAACCCGACAGGGATGCCTTGTCATTCTTGCGTCGAAAGTGGGCGTCTCGAAGGATGCGCGGTCCCCAGCCCGGGCCGCGCACCCTTCGAGGATCGCACCGCGCCTTACGCCGCGAGCTCGGCGGAGGCGCGCTGCATGTTTGTGGACATGTCCTGGGTCACGATGCTCTGCTCCTCGACCGCAGCGGCGGTGGAGGTGATGTATTCGTTGACGCCGGCGATTGCAGCCTTGATCTCGGACAGCGAGGTCGCCACCGCTGCGGCGATCGAGTTGAGCGCATCGATTTCCGAGGAGATCGTATCGGTCGCCTGCTTGGCCTGGTTGGCGAGGCTCTTCACTTCGGAGGCGACCACCGCGAAGCCGCGGCCGGCTTCGCCCGCGCGTGCCGATTCGATCGTGGCATTGAGCGCGAGCAGGTTGATCTGCCCGGTGATGCTCGAGATCATCTCGACGATGCCGCTCATCGCCTGAGCTGCGGTATTGAGCTTCTGGGCCTGGCCGTCGGCAGCCTCGACGCGGCCGGTGGCGACCGCGGCGTTCTGCTTCGACTTGGTCATGGTCTCCGAGATCTCGCGGATCGAGGCGCTCATCTCCTCGCTGCCGGCGGCGACCGCCTCGATCAGGCCGCGCGCGCTGTCGGCCTTCTTGCGGCCGATCGCCTGCGCGGTGATGTCGGTGGCGTATTTCACCACCTTGTAGGGCTTGCCGTTGAGATCGAGGATCGGGTTGTAGGAGGCCTGGATCCAGATCTCGCGGCCGCCCTTGGCGATGCGCTTGAACTCGCCGGCCTGGAACTCGCCGCGGTTCAGCGCTCCCCAGAACTCGCGATAGCCCTGCGAGCTTGCCTCGACCGGCTCGACGAACATGCTGTGATGCCGGCCCTGGATCTCGGCAAGCGAATAGCCCATCGCGGCGAGGAAGTTCGGATTCGCGTTGCGGATCGTGCCGTCCATGTTGAATTCGATCACCGCCTGCGACTTGCCGATCGCATCGATCTGGCCGTCATTGTCGGCGGCCTTCAGCTTCTGCTCAGTCACGTCGGTCGCGAACTTGACGACCTTGAACGGCTTGCCGCGATCGTCGAGGATCGGATTGTAGCTGGCGAGGATCCAGATCTCCTTGCCGCCCTTGGCGATGCGCTTGAACTCGCCGGCCTCGAACTCGCCGCGGTTCAGCCGCGCCCAGAAATTGCGGTAGGTCGCACTGTCGCGGTCGGCCGTCGGCACGAAGATGCTGTGATGCTTGCCCTGGATCTCGGGGAGCGAATAGCCCATCGCGTTGAGGAAGTTCTCGTTGGCGTTGACGATGGTGCCGTCCATGTTGAACTCGATCACCGCCTGGGCCCGGCCGATCGCAGCGATCTTGCCGGCATCTTCCATACTGTGGATCTTCTGCGCGGTGATGTCGGTGGCGAACTTGACGACGCCGACCGGCTTGCCGGCCTTGTCCAGGATCGGATTGTAGGAGGCCTGGATCCAGATCTCGCGGCCGCCCTTGGCGATGCGCTTGTACTGTGCGGCCTGGAATTCGCCGCGGTTCAGTCGCGCCCAGAATTCGCGATAGTCGTGACTGTCGCGCGTGGCCGGTTCGACGAACATGCTGTGGTGCTTGCCCCTGATCTCGTCGAGCGAGTAGCCCATCGCGTTCAGGAAGTTCTCGTTTGCGGTGACGATGGTACCATCGAGCTTGAACTCGATGACTGCCTGCGACTTGCCGATCGCTGCGGCTTGCGCCAGCGCACTGTCGTTGTTTGCCTTGTTGCTGAAACCGAACATCAGGGCTCCGTGAATGTTCAAATGAGACGGGATGGAAAAGCGGATCGCGGCAACTCACGGAAAGGTTGCAGCGAGCCGTTTAGCATCGGTAAAGGCTGCGGCTTGGCACGGATTGCATAACGCAGTGCGGCGCATGTCCATCTATCTCATTTCGCGAAGTAATTTTTTCATCTGCACGTTATCATCCATAGTCGCGATGCAATGTTCACCGTAATCTTACGGACGAAAATCGATGACAATTCTGGTCTGATGCGGATGATTGCAACGCGTGCACTTCACCAGCTCTGATAGACCTATCACGAAGGCTGATATTGCCGACTGTTTTCAAGGATCGATCCAGCACTTCGATTCGCTGATCTCGACGAATGCGTGTCGCGTCGATGTCCGCTCTCAGCGCCGGGCGCCGCACAAATAATTTCCGCACGAGATGTCGGCACGACTGTCTCCGGCCCGTCCTCGGTAGACCGATTCATGATGGAGTTCCGATGTCGCTCACCCTGCATTACCACCCGCTGTCCTCGTTCTGCTGGAAGGCGCTGGTCGCGCTTTACGAGAACGGCGCACCGTTCACGCCGCATATGGTCAATCTCGGCGATCCCGCCGAGCGCGCGGCGTTGCTCGCGCTGTGGCCGATCGGCCGCTTCCCCGTGCTGCGCGACGAGACGCGCGGCGAGACAGTGCCTGAATCGAGCATCGTCATCGAATATCTCGATCGACACTATCCCGGTGCCGTCAAATTGATCCCGGACCATCCGGACCTCGCGCTGCAGACCCGGCTGCGCGACCGCTTCCTCGATCTCTATGTCCATCTGCCGACGCAGAAGATCGTCGGCGACCGGCTGCGGCCGGCGGACGCCAAGGATCCGCACGGCGTCGCCGAGGCGCGGGCGCAGCTCCGCGCCTCCTATGCGATCCTGGATCAGCAATTGCTGATCCTGGATCAGCAGCTTGGGCATGGCGGCTGGATGATCGGCGAGCATGTCACGCTCGCCGATTGCGCGGCCGCGCCGGCGCTGTTCTACGGCAACAAGGTCGAGCCGATCGGCGAGGCGCACCGCCACCTGGCCGCTTATCTCGAGCGGCTGAAGGCGCGGCCGTCCTTCGCGCGGGTCCTCAAGGAGGCCGAGCCCTATTTCGGCATGTTCCCGCAGGAAGGGTGAGCGCCGATCCGGTTCCGGTTCCGAAAATAAATTGCGGCGCGATGTCGGTTTCGCGTCGTGCCGTTCGTCATCTCCCTGAGACCCGGGCCCTGGAGCGCGCAACCTCCAGAGGCCCGGGCGACATGTGTGGAGACGACATGGCTGCAGCTGGCAACAGGGCGGAGATCATCCGCTCCCTCTTCGCCGCCTATCTCGCCAACGATCGCGCGAGCGTCGAGGCGGCGTTCACTGCGGATTTCCGTTTCTCGACGCCGTATGGCGAGAACATCGACAAGCCGCGCTATTTCGCCGAGTGCTGGCGCGACAGCGGCTGGATCGGCCGCCACGAGATCGAGCGCATCATGGTCGACGGTGTTGAAGCCTTCGTCACCTACCGCTGCGTCGCGCGGGACGGCAAGAGCTTCCGCAACACCGAGTTCTTCGTGTTCGACGGCGACAAGGTATCGCGCATCGACGTCTATTTCGGTCCGTCGCATCAGGACGGCGAGCTCGTCAGGCAGGAGCGGTAAGGCAGCATCGGTGATATGGCGCGTGCGATCGCCGTCATCGGCGCGCACGCTCTGCGAAGGAAGCCCAAACAATGCCCATTGCGCGTGAAAACGGTGGCCTGTCGCAAGCACGGCTCGCGTGCTGGATGCGCCGCAGCCGCCCGCGGTGTTTTCCGATTTCTGGACGCTCGCCTATCAGGCGATCGATGACTAGGAGCCTGCGTCAATGACGTCGAAGACAATTTCAAAGGTCGTGTCGGAAGTGCAAACCGTCCGTCGTCTTTCAACCGAGCGCCGGTGCTGAGATCGGCAGAGAGACAACGGAGCACGACGATGAAGTTCATGGTGATCGTGAAGGCGAACAAGGATACCGAGGCCGGCGTGATGCCGAGCACCGAGATGCTTGCCGCAATGGGCAAGTTCAACGAGGAGATGGTCAAGGCCGGCGTGATGCAGGCCGGCGAGGGCCTGCATCCGACCAGCAGGGGCGCGCGGGTCAAATATGCCGGCGGGCAGGGCACGGTGACCCACGGGCCGTTCGGCCCGAGCGGCGATCTGGTCTGCGGCTTCTGGCTGATCGAGACCAAATCGCTGGATGAAGCGATCGGCTGGATGAAGCGCGCGCCGTTCGGCGGCGGCTCCGAGATCGAGATCCGTCAGGTGTTCGCCGCGGAGGATTTCGGCGAGGCGCTGACGCCCGAACTGCGCGAGCAGGAAGAGCGCCTGCGTGCGCAGGCAGGCCAAAAGTGATACCCGACGTCATTCCACGATATCGCTCCGGCGCACGGCGCGGACGACATGACCATGGTCGCAGGTCATGGATTCCCGGCCTGTGTCTGGTGAAGCATCCTGGAGTGACGAGCGTGAAGATTGCGCGTGATTCAACCGACAAGGAAATCCAACCAATGCGCTTCATGATGCTGATGATCCCGCTCGGCTACGAGTCCGCGCCGGCCAAGCTCGAGCTCGACCCCGAACGGGTCGCCGCGATGATGCGGTACAATCAGGCGCTGAAGGACGCCGGCGTGCTGATCACGCTGGAAGGCCTGCATCCGCTGGCGGCGGGGGCGCGCGTCAAGTTCGTCACCGGCGAGCCCATCGTGATCGACGGTCCGTTCACCGAGGCCAAGGAAGTGATCGGCGGCTTCTGGATGATCGAGGTCGGCTCGCGCGCCGAAGCGATCGAATGGGCCAAGAAGTGCCCGGCTACCGCGAACGAGATGATCGAGATCCGCCAGGTCCAGGAGATGGCCGATTTCTCCGAGGAAGTGCAGCAGGCGGCCGCGACCTTCGAGCATCCGAAGGGCGGTTGGGGCAAGGCGCTGCGTTAAATCAGATCGGGAAGCGGTGACGCCGCGAGCTGTGTCACCGCCCCTCGCATCGACGATCACTGCAACCACCACAACGGAGACGCAAGATGAGCAGCAACACTTTCCTCGCCGTCTATCTCGGCGGCGGCAAGAATGGTTCGCGCATGGCAGCCTGGAACGCGCTGCCGGAGGCCGAGCGGCGTGCCAAGGAGCAGGAGGGCATGGCCGCCTGGGGCGCCTGGGTCGAGAAGCACCACGACGTGATCGTCGAGATGGGCGGACCGCTCGGCAAGACCAAGAAGGTCGGCGAGGGCGGCACCGCCGACATCACCAATCTGATGACCGGATTCACCGTGGTGCGCGCGCCCTCGCATGAGGCGGCGGCAAAGCTGTTCGAGAACCACCCGCACTTTGCGATCTTCCCCGGCGAAGCCGTGGAGATCATGCCGGTGCTGCCGATCCCCGGCCGATAGTCCTCGGACCCAAGCCCGCGCGGTACGGGAGCGATCCGTTAATCTTGATGGACCGGCCGCCCCGCCGCTAGTGACCTTTACTGCCGGCTCATGTAAAAGCCGTTCACATGAGCTGGCGCAAGGACCAAGGCCGCGCCGAGCGCGGCTATCATCACGGTAATCTCAAAGAGGCGTTGCTGCAGGCCGCCCTCGACCTGATCTCGAAGAAGGGGCCGGCCGGCTTCACCTTCGCCGATGCCGCGCGCATGGCCGGCGTCAGCCCCGCCGCGCCCTACCGGCATTTCCGCGACCGTGACGAATTGATCGCCAGTATCGCGCAGCGCGGCTTCGAGCAATTTGAATCGCTGCTGACCGCGGCCTGGGATGACGGCCGTCCGGATACCGTCACCGCGTTCGAGCGGGTCGGCAAAGCCTATCTCGCCTTCGCGCGGGAGGAGCCGGCGTTCTACTCCGCGATGTTCGAATCAGGCCTGCCGCCAGACGCCAATCCAACACTGATGGCCGCGAGCGAGCGCGCCTTTGCGATCATCCGCGCCGCCGCTGAACGCCTTGCGGCACTGGCGCCGCCGGGCATGCCGCGTCCGCCGGCGATGATGATGGCGCTGCACATCTGGTCGATGTCGCACGGAGTCGCCTCGCTGTTCGGCCGCGGCGATGCCGCGCGGCGCAAGCTGCCGATGTCGCCGGAAGAACTGCTCGAGGCCGAAGTGCTGATCTATCTGCGTGGCCTCGGCTTTCGGACCGACCAGAGGCCGGGAACCGCTGCCGCGGATGACAAGCCGGCGGGCCCGTGGGGCAAACCGAAATAAGGTTCAACGCCTGAGCTAAAAATAATCCGAGAGGTGCGTCATCCGCGCTGCTTGACTTTCCCGGGCGATCGGCTATCTATGTAAATGTTATTTACATTCACAACGGCGTGATGCCGTGATGGAGAAGGAAATGGCCTACACCGCTGATGTCAATCGCTGGCGCGGCCCCGTCGAAGAACCCTACCGCCCGTACTTCTACGCGACGCCGTGGCATCCCCTGAAGATCGCCGGGATCATCCTCGGCTTCATGATCTGGTGGCCGATCGGCCTCGCCCTTCTCTTTTTCACACTCGGGAGCAGAAAAATGGCCTGTTGGAGTCACAACGACATGGATCGCTGGCAGAACAAGATGGAGCGCATGCAGGACAAGATGGAGCGGATGAAGAGCCGCATGGAGCGCCGCGGCTTCCCGTTCGGCGGCTTCGGCCCGCCCTCCAGCGGCAACCGCGCCTTCGACGAGTACCGCCAGGACACGCTGCGCCGTCTCGAGGAAGAGCAGGTCGAGTTCAAGAACTTCCTCGATCGCCTGCGCCACGCCAAGGACAAGGAAGAGTTCGATGCCTTCATGGCGCAGCACAAGACCCGTCCGACTCCGCCGAACGACCAGCCGCCGCAGAGCTGATCTTGCAAGGCTGATCACGCGAGGCAAGCGCTAGCCTTCAGGCGATGTGCCCCCATAGCACCTGATGGCCCTGAGCCGCCCGTTTGCGATGAGCAAGCGGGCGGTTTGCATTTTGCGGCTGCCATGTCCACTGTATCGTTCGGGATCGGACGATGAGGCGAAGGCGATGGCGCTATCCACGACGGCGAATTCCGACGAGCTCTGGCTTGCAATCCGGCGCGAGGCGGAAGCTGCCATTGTCGCCGATCCCTTCCTCGAAGCGTCGGCAGCCTTCATCCTCGACCAGGGCGATCTCGGCGGCGCGCTCGCCTTCCTGATTGGCCGGACCATCTGCCGCACTGATGCCGATCGCCTACAGTTCATGCGGACCGCCCGCGAAGCCTATGCGGCCGAGCCCGCGCTGGTCGATGCCGCGGCGACCGATCTGACAGCGATCGTCCGCCGCGACCCGGCGATCACGGGCTTGCTCACGCCGCTGTTGAACTTCAAGGGTTACCTCGCGCTGCAGGCCTGGCGTGTGTCGAACTGGCTGTGGCGTCACGATCGCCCCGACCTCGCGCTGCTGATGCAGAGCGCGGCGGCGGATCAGTTGCAGATCAGCATTCACCCGTCGGCCCAAATCGGAACCGCGGTGTTCCTCGATCATGGCACCGGCATCATCATCGGCGCGCTGGCCTCGGTTGGCGACGAGGTCACGATCCTGCAGAACGTCACCATCGCACGGCATCAGGACGACCCGCGCCACGCTCCGACAATCGGCCGCGGCGTGCTGCTCAGCGCCGGCGCCACGATTATCGGCAATCTCAGCATCGGCGATTTCGCCAAGATCGGCGCCGGCGCGCTGGTGACGTCGGATGTCCCCGCCGGATGCACCGCCGTCGGCGTGCCGGCGCGGCTGACCAATTGCGCGGAAGCGGGCGCTCCGGTGTAAGCCGGACACACCAATTCACCTCTGCATCGTCATGCCGGCATCAGCGCGTCGGCGAGTTGCGTAAAGCTGTCGACATGAAGGTCGAACCAGGGCTCCGGCGCGACGTCCACCTTCGCGGCCGGTCCGAACTCCAGCGGACGGGCGACGAATGCGGTCCGCATGCCGAAGGCGCGGGCCGCCTTCAGGTCGTATTTGTGGCAGGCGACCATCAGGATCTTGTCGGCTGGATAGCCGAGGTAGTCGACGGCAAGCTGATACACCGCCGGTGACGGCTTGTAGCTGTGTGCAAGCTCCGCGGTCAGCACGGCGTCGAACGGCAGCCGGGCGTGCTTGACCACCGCCACGACCGCGGCCATGCCGGCGTTCGACAATGTCGAGGTCACGAACCGGCTGCGCAGGCGCGTTAGGCCCTCGACGCTGTCGGGCCAAGCGTCGAGCTTGCTCCACACCGTGTTCAGTTCGTCACGCTCGTCCCTGGAGAAAGCCTCCGAGAGCCCGTGGCGATCGAGCAGCACGTCCAGCGCCTCGCGATAGATGCGGTCGACCCTGATCCACGGCCGCTTGCCGGCGATCACGTCGTCGAGCGCGGCACGGTAGAGATCGCGCCATTCGCTCGAGAGTTTGGCCCAGTCGAGCGCGAGCCCCTTGGCGGCGTTGACGGCTTGACCCGCACGCAGGATCGGCTGGTAGAAGTCGACGCAGGTCCCTTGCACGTCGAACGCGATCGCGCGGATCTCATCGTGCCACGTCGCAGCCCTTGCCGGCTGCATCCCCGTCATCGCGGCCATGATCGATAGTCCTCCAGCAGTCATGAAGTGTCGTCTGGTCAGATCGGGTAGCACGGTTCTGTCCCCGGTTGCGGTATCGGACGCGGCGCGGCTTCGTTAGGTGAGCACGGCTCTCAGGCTCCCTCTCCCCTTGCGGGAGAGGGCGGGGAGAGGGGTGGCTCCGGACGAATTGCGAGACATCGATTCGACTGCATCAACATGCGCAGCGAGTATCGCCGTTGCTAACGAAGAGCGGAGCAAGCGGTACCCCTCTCCCCAACCCTCCCCCGCAAGGGGGGAGGGAGCCCGGCTATCGTGCTCGCCTCACTGCATGATGCGACGAGATCGTCGTACCCTACACATTCGACCCATGGATCGCGTCGATCACCGCGTCGGTCACTTCTTTCGTCGTCGCCTTGCCGCCGACGTCGGGCGTCAGGATGCCGGCCGCGCAGACCTTCTCGACCGCGGCCATCAGGCGCGCGGCGGCGTCCTTCTCGCCGAGATGCTCCAGCATCTGCGCACCGGTCCAGAAGGTGGCGACGGGGTTGGCGATGCCCTTGCCGGTGATGTCGAAGGCCGAGCCGTGGATCGGCTCGAACATCGAGGGGAAGCGGCGCTGCGGATCGATATTGCCGGTCGGCGCGACGCCGAGGCTGCCGGCCAGGGCGCCGGCGAGATCGGACAGGATGTCGGCGTGCAGATTGGTCGCGACGATGGTGTCGAGGCTCTTCGGATGGAGCGTCATCCGCACCGTCATGGCGTCGACCAGCATCTTGTCCCAGGTCACGTCGGGGAAGTCCTTGGCCACCTCGGCGGCGATCTCGTCCCACATCACCATGCCGTGGCGCTGCGCGTTCGACTTGGTCACCACGGTGAGGAATTTGCGCGGCCGCGACTGCGCGAGCTGGAATGCGTAGCGCATGATCCGCGTGACGCCGACCCGGGTGAAGACCGCGACTTCGGTGCCGACCTCTTCGGGCAGCCCCCTGTGGGCGCGGCCGCCCATCCCGGCATATTCGCCTTCGGAATTCTCGCGCACGATCACCCAGTCGAGATCGCCGACGCCGACATTGCGCAGCGGCGAGGCGACGCCGGGCAGGATCTTGGTCGGCCGCACATTGGCGTACTGGTCAAAGCCCTGGCAGATCGGCAGGCGAAGCCCCCACAGCGTGATGTGGTCGGGCACGTCGGGCGCGCCGACCGCGCCGAAATAGATCGCGTCGAATGTCTTCAATTCCGCGAGGCCGTCGGCCGGCATCATCACGCCGTGCTTCTTGTAATAGTCCGAACCCCAGTCGAAGGTCTTGACGTTGAAGCTGATGTCGCCGGAGCGCTTGGCCAGCGCTTCCAATACGCGGACACCGGCTGAGATCACTTCGGGGCCGATGCCGTCGGCGGGAATGGCGGCGATGGAATGGGTACGCATGATTTGTCTCCGGATGGGTGGTTAGCGGGTTCGCAGGGGATCGGGATGCGGTTCGGCCGCGGCCGGCGCGCGTGACAGCAGCAGCGTGAGCACGGCCGAGAGCACCAGCAGGCCGGCGACGAAATAGAGCCCGCCCTCGAAGCTGCCGGTGCGTTCCTTGATCCAGCCGATCATCGCCGGGCCAACGAAGCCGCCGAGATTGCCGATCGAGTTGATGGTGGCGATCCCGGCCGCGGCGGCCGAGCCCGACAGGAACATGGTCGGCATGCTCCACAGCGGCGGCTTCGACGAGGAGATACCGATATTGACCAGCGTGAGCGCGAGGATCACGGCGGCAAGGCCGGTCCACATTCCGGCCAGCGCGAGGCCGGCTGCTGCCGTCAGGCAGGCCAGCACCACGTGCCAGGTGCGCTCGCCGGTGCGATCGGAGTGCCACGCCCACAGGATCATCGCGGCTACGGCGATGGTCGCGGGCACCGCGTTGAGAAAGCCGACCTGGAGCGACGACAGGCCGAACGCCTTGATGATCTGCGGCGCCCACACGCCGAGTGTGTAAAGCCCGGCCGAGGTGCCGAAATAGACCAGCGCCAGCGCCAGCACGCGCGGATCGGCGAGCCCGCGCCAGATGCTGTGGCTTGCGGTCGCGGCCTTGCCGTCGTTCTCCGCCTTCATGGTCTTGACCAGCCAGGCGCGCTCGTCGTCGGCAAGCCATTTGGCCTGCTCCGGCCGGTCAGTGAGGAAGCCCAGCACCACGAAGCCGAGCAGCACGGCGGGCACGGCCTCCAGCACGAACAGCCATTGCCAGCCCTTGAAGCCGAGCATTCCGTCCATCTCCAGCAGCGCGCCCGACAGCGGCGAGCCGAGCACGGTCGACAGCGGCGCCGCAGCCATGAACAGCGCGGTGACGGCCGCGCGCTGCCGCGCCGGGAACCAGTAGGACAGATAGAGGATGATGCCGGGGAAGAAGCCGGCTTCGGCGGCGCCGAGCAGGAAACGCAGCACGTAGAAGCTGGTCGCGCCCTGCACCAGCGCCATCGCGGCCGAAACGATGCCCCAGGTGATCATCACCCGCGCGATCCAGATCCGCGCGCCGACCTTGTGCAGGATGATGTTGGAGGGCACCTCGAACAGGAAGTAGCCCCAGAAGAAGATACCGGCGCCGAAGCCATAGACGGTCGGCGACAGGCCGATGTCCTTGTTCATGGTCAGCGAGGCAAAGCCGATATTGACGCGGTCGATGAAGGCCACGAAGTACAGCAGCATGATGAACGGCACGATGCGCAGTGAGATCTTGCGCAACACGCGCGTGCCAAGCTGGCTTTCCATGGGCTTCCCCGGGGTTCGTCTTGTTGTTGGGACGGCGCGTTATGCCGCACCACCGAAAAGCCTAGAAGGCTGCGGCCTTCCGGTTCAACCCGTGTGGGTTTATACAAAAAAATGATATAATCCTTGCTTTGTCATTGCGAGGAGCGAAGCGACGAAGCGATCCACCGCTCCGCCTATGCGGTGGCACGGATTGCTTCGCGGAGCCTGTCATCCGGCGGCGCTTCGCGCCGACCGGGTGGCTCGCAACGACGGTGGATAGGTTCTGGAGTAAACACGTCTTGGAACTGCACCAGCTTCGCTGCTTCGTGGCGGCTGCCGAGGAACTGCATTTCGGCCGCGCCGCGCAACGCCTGCAGATGATGCCGTCGGCGCTCGGCCGTCACATCAAGCTGCTGGAAGAGGACCTCGGCGCGCGGTTGTTCGCGCGCACCACGCGTGCGGTGTCGCTGACCGAGGACGGCGCAACGTTGCTGCGCGAGGGGCGTGCGCTGCTCAGCCGCGCCGAGGCGATCGAGGATGGCTTTCGCCGCTGGCTGCGCAAGCCGCAGGCGCGGCGCTTCCGGATCGGCGCGATCGACAGCGCCGCGGCCGGCTTGCTGCCGCCGCTGCTGCGCGACGTCCGCGCCGCCCATCCCGACGTTGCCGTGCAATTGCTCGAGGAGAAGACGATCCGGCTGCTGCCGAAGCTATTGTCCGGTGCGCTCGATCTCGCGTTCGTGCGCCCGCCGGAGCGGCCCGACCGCCGCATCGAGTTTTTTCCTCTGCTGCAGGAGACCGCCGTGGTGGCGCTGTCGCACAAGCATGGACTGGCGCGGCGCAAGCAGATCGTGTTGCCCGATATCGCCGATCAGCCGTTGATCGTGCCCGAGCGCCGCTCGCGGCCGCACAGCCACGACCTCACGACCAAGCTGTTCGACGAGGCCGGGTTGACGCCGAACATCCAGGAGATCGCCGACGAAAAGCAGACCATCGTCAACATGGTCGCGGCACGGCTTGGCGTTGCCATCGTGCCGCGCTGGACCGCGCGGATGGCGATCCCGGGCGTGCGTTTCGTTCCCCTCAGGCTCAAACGCGGCAGCGCCGCCGGCCGCCTGCCGCTCGCCGCCGCCTGGCTGAAAGGCTCCCGCGATCCGGTCCGCGACCAGGTGATCGCGGTGCTGGAGGCAAGGTTGAAGAGTTACGCGAGGGAGGCGTGACGGCTCTCTCCATCGTCATTCCGGGGCTCGCGAAGCGAGAGCCCGGAATCCATCGGGCCGCATTTTCAAACGATGAATGGATTCCGGGCTCGACGCTGACGCGTCGCCCCGGAATGACGGGAGGATGCGGACGTGCCCCCTAACGCTCCCGGCGTTCTGACGCCCCGGCTTCCGGTGCAGGATACAGGGCAGCCGCTGCGATCATGCCGGCGACCGCACCGATGGTCGCCAGGACGAATGGAGCCGCATACGCCGATGCCACCTCCGTCGTCCTGAGCGTCGCCCCCAGCGCGGCGATGCTGATGGCAAAACCGGCCTGGCGGACGATCATTGTCATCGCGGACGTCATGCCGGCCTGCGCCGGCGGCGCAAGGGCCAAGGCGGTGCTGCCCAATTGCGGGTTGGCCAGCGCCGCTCCAACGCCGATCGTCAGCATGCCGGCGACCGTTGCGATGCTGCGCAGGGTGGCATCGGCGGATAGCGCAGCGATCACGAGCAACAGATCTCCGGAAGCGATGGTGCCGAAGGCGACCATGAAGAAACGCCGCCAGCCCCATTGGGTGACGAGGCGGCCGCCCAGCAGCGGGACCAGCAGCATCGGCAATGTCGCCGCGAGCAAGGCCACGCCCGCCACTTCCATGCTGACATGCAGGCCGGCGCTCAGGAACAGCGGCAGATAGACCAATACCGCCCAGTAGCCGAATTGGATCGAAGTCAAGGACGCGCCGACCCCGATCATCGGCGCGGTCGCGAATACGCGCGGGTCGAGCACGGGATTTCGGCTGTGCCACTGCTGCCGGACGAATGCCAATGCCGCCGCCGCGCTCGCGATCAGGCCAGCCGCTCTGACGGTCGACGGCGCGTCGGGCTTCAGCAGTGCGTCGATCGCAAGACCCAGTGACAGCGTCAACAGCACGATACCCCAGGGATCGAGCGGGCGTCCGCCGGATTCGCGCGTCTCCGCGACGACCCGAGGCACGGCAAAGGCCAGCGTCAGGCAAAACGGAATGTTGGCATAAAAGATCGAGCGCCAGCCGAACCAGGCGGCAAGCAATCCACCCAGCGTTGGGCCCAGAGCCATCGCAACGCCCGAGATCGTCCCGATGGTGGCGAAGGCCTGCGCCCGCCGACGCTGGTGCGGGAATGCGCCGGCGACCAGCGCGAGCGCGCCGGTACCCAGGAAGGCCGCACCGACGCCTTGCAGCGCGCGTGCCGTGAGCAGCAGCGGAGCGCTCGCCGCCGCGCCGCAGCCGATCGAGGCCAGCAGAAACACGATGTTGCCGGCCAGCATCGCGCGCCGACGGCCGAAGCGATCCGCAAGCGCGCCTGACGCGAGCAACGCGCCGGTGAAGGCAAGGCTGTAGGCGTCGATGACCCAGGCGGTGCCTGCAACGGCAAATCCGAGATCGTCGGCAATGCCCGGCATGGCGACCACGACCGCGGTCACATCGAACAGGATCAGGAATGCGCCAAGGCTGAGCACGAATGTGGTCAGGTTCGATCGCTCGCGAGCGACCTCGGTTGAGCGATCGTGCATGTCGTGCCTGCTCCCCGCCCGGATTGCGTTCGGGGTCTGCCTACGCCGATCCTGCTGACACCATGGTGGCAGCAGGACGCTGCACGCGATGCCAAACCTGCTGCCTGAGCGGTTCGCACGGGCGTTGCGGCCGTGGCACCCGCGGCATTTCAACCCGACGGGCAACTCAGCAAAAACCTGTCAATCCATCGCGCCGGAAATATTTCGCTTTATCAGAAGTGCAACTCGGTTTATGGTTCGCCCGTCTCACCCGATCGAGGGGCGCTGCGCATCGTCAGGAGTGTTGCGGTGAGATGCGGTGGACGCCGAGGTCACGAAAGACGACGCGTGACGGAGGCGGACGGTGAAGTTGTGTGGTCCTGACGCCCTAACGGCAGGTGTCTTCGTGCAAGATGCGTTGCGTCATGCACGGGCGGTGACAAGCAAGCCCAGTCTCGCCGGGGAGAGCACGAAGTAAGCCGTAACCCATCGCGCAGGGAAAGCCGGAGTTCCCGGTTACACCTGTGGTCCTACCCCCCGAGCTTTCTACCCATTGCTCGGGGCCCATGGGTGCGATCGGCACCCGGCTTTCCCTGCGCCCTCTGTTTCCAGAGCGGCGAAACGAAGAGCACAGCTCGGACAGATCTTGTCGCGAGATGCGAAGCTATGTCCCCTTCCCATGACACCGCGTGTTTGCCTTGAATGCCGATGTTCGACAATAAATCGAGAACCATCCCTATCGTCTTCCTGCTTTCCGCCAGGACGACGATAGGAGCGAGCTGCACACGGCCCGGCGGGTTCCCCGGGTAGATCCGGTGCCGGCGCAGCTCAAGTCTCCCCCGGTTTTGCGGATCGGCCATGAGTTCCCTGTCGGTGGACTCGCGTTATGTTATAATATAACAGTCTTCTCTATGGCGAATACGCATACCCACGACCACCATCACGGCCATGCCCATCCCCACGGGCACAGCCATGGCCCAGCCGCCCATCCGGCCCAGACCGCGCACTGGTCGATCCTGCGGATGCCCGTGCCGGCCCGGCTGCTCGCCGCGTTCGCGGTCTCGGCCGGCCTGTGGGGCGTGGTCTGGCTGGCGATGAGGTGAGGCCCGTGGCTGCGCTTGTCACCTTCCGCGACGTCACCCTCGGCTATGACCGCCACCCGGCGGTGCACCATCTCAATGGTGTGGTCGAGGCGGGCGCGCTGCTTGCCGTGATCGGCCCGAACGGCGCCGGCAAGTCGACCCTGCTGCGCGGCATCGCGGGCGTGCTCAAGCCGCTGTCGGGCGTGATCGATCTCGACGGGCTCGAGCACCGTGACATCGCCTACCTGCCGCAATCCGCCGACATCGACCGCACCTTCCCGATCTCGGTGTTCGATTTCGTCGGCACCGGGCTGTGGCGCTCGACCGGCTTCTTCGGCGGCATCGGCAAGGCCGCGCGCGGCAAGATTTTGGCGGCGCTCGCCGCGGTCGGCCTCAACGGTTTTGAGAACCGGCCGATCGGCACGCTGTCCGGCGGCCAGATGCAGCGCATGCTGTTCGCGCGCGTGCTGTTGCAGGACGCCCGCCTGATCGTGCTCGACGAACCGTTCAACGCCATCGACGCCAAGACCACCGCCGATCTGCTTGATCTGGTGAAGCGCTGGAACGGCGAGGGTCGCACCGTGCTGGCGGCGCTGCACGACCTCGACATGGTGCGCAACAATTTCCCGGAAACGCTCCTGCTGGCGCGAGGCCCGGTGGAATGGGGCCCGACGGCAGAGGCGCTGACGGCGGAGAACCTGACGGTCGCGATGCGGATGTGCGAAGCGTTCGACGACTCTGCCGCGGCCTGCGCCGCCGATCCGCGCTCACGGGCTGCCTGACGCCGATGCTGACTGACGCACTGATCACGCCCTTCACCGAGTTCGAGTTCATGCGCCGCGCGCTGGCGGCCGTGATCGCGCTGTCGCTCGGCGGTGCGCCGATCGGCGTGTTCCTGATGCTGCGGCGGATGAGCCTGGTCGGCGATGCCATGGCGCATGCGATCCTGCCGGGCGCCGCGATCGGCTTCCTGCTGTCAGGGCTCAATCTGTTCGCGATGACGACCGGCGGCCTGATCGCGGGCTTCACCGTGGCGCTGCTGGCGGGCCTTGTCGCCCGCACCACCGAGCTGAAGGAGGACGCCTCGCTTGCGACCTTCTACCTGGTCTCGCTCGCGCTCGGCGTCACCATCGTCTCGATCAAGGGCACCAACATCGACCTCTTGCACGTGCTGTTCGGCAACATCCTGGCGATGGACGACCAGACGCTGCTGGTGATCGCATTCAATGCCACCATCACGCTCTTGGTGCTTGCGGTGATCTACCGGCCGCTGGTGATCGAATGCGTCGATCCGGTGTTCCTGCGCACCGTGAGCCGGGCCGGTGCGCCGGCGCATCTCGCCTTCCTGGCGCTGGTCGTGGTCAACCTCGTCAACGGCTTCCACGCGCTCGGCACGCTGCTCGGCGTCGGGCTGATGATCCTGCCTGCGGGCATCGCGCGGTTCTGGTCGCGCGACATCACCACCATGATCTGCATCGCGGTCGCTAGCGCGATTGTTTCCGGCTATGCCGGGCTCGTGCTGTCGTACCAGACCCGGATTCCCTCCGGCCCCGCGATCATCCTGGTTGCGGCGGGTCTCTATATCGTGTCGCTGCTGTTCGGCAATGTCAGCGGCCTGGTGCGGCAGCTGTTTCCCGGACGGCATCTCGAGGCGTAATGATGCGGCATTTGCTTGGCTTGATATCCCTGGCGCTGGTGCTGGCGAGCGGTGCGGCACAAGCCGCCGAACGCATCAACGTGGTCGCGAGTTTCTCGATCCTCGCCGACATGGTGCGCAATGTCGGCGGCAACGACGTCGACGTGGTGGCGCTGGTCGGGCCCGATGGCGATGCGCATGTCTACGCGCCGACGCCGGCGGACGCCAAGAAGGTCGCCGACGCCCGCCTCCTCGTCATCAACGGCCTCGGCTTCGAGGGCTGGCTGCCGCGCCTGCTGCAGGCCTCCGGCAGCAAGGCGCCGATCGCGGTGGCCACCAAGGGGATCATGCCGCGGAAGCTGGGCGGCCATGACGATCCGCATGCCTGGCAATCCGTCGCCAATGCGAAGATCTACGTTGCCAATATCCGCGACGGACTGATCGCCGCGGCCCCCGACAAGGCGGCCGTCTTCAAGGCCAATGCCGACGCTTATCTCGCCAGGCTGGAGGCGCTCGACCGCGAGGTGCACGAGGCGGTGGCGAAAATACCGGAGGTGCGTCGCAAGGTGATCTCGACCCACGACGCCTTCGGCTATTTCGCCGACGCTTACGGGATCACGTTCTTCTCGCCGCTCAGCGTCTCCACGGATTCCGAGCCCAGCGCGCGCGATATCGCCGCCATCGTCGCCCAGATCAAGCTTGCGAAAATTCCTGCAGTTTTTCTCGAAAATATCAGCGATCCCCGCCTGATCCAGCGGATCGCAGCCGAGACCGGCGCCCGGGTCGGCGGCACCCTGTATTCGGACAGTTTGACGGGCGAAAAGGGCCAGGCACCCACTTACATTGATATGGTCAGGCACAATATAAAGGCCCTGACCAGCGCGGTCGCCGGGTAGGGGCAGGGGCCTCCCTGCCGGGGTTGAGCGCGAACCCAAGTTCCCGGAGTTGTTATGGCTGAAGCTTCGCAAAAAATTCCTGTGACCGTGCTGACGGGCTATCTCGGCGCCGGCAAGACCACGCTGTTGAACCGCATCCTGTCGGAAAACCACGGCAAGAAATACGCGGTCATCGTCAACGAATTCGGCGAGATCGGCATCGACAATGACCTCATCATCGGCGCCGATGAGGAAGTGTTCGAGATGAACAATGGCTGCGTCTGCTGCACGGTGCGCGGCGACCTCGTCCGCATCATGGACGGCTTGATGAAGCGCAAGGGCAAGTTCGACGCCATCATCGTCGAGACCACCGGCCTTGCCGATCCGGCGCCGGTCGCGCAGACCTTCTTCGTCGACGAGGACGTGCAGAAGAACGCCCGGCTCGATGCCGTGGTCACGGTCGCCGACGCCAAGTGGCTGAGCGACCGCTTGAAGGATGCGCCGGAAGCCAAGAACCAGATCGCGTTCGCCGATGTCATCGTGCTGAACAAGACCGACCTGGTCTCCAAGCCCGAGCTTGCCGAGGTCGAGGCCCGCATCCGCGGCATCAATCCCTACGCAAAGCTGCACCGTACCGAACGTTGTCAGGTTGGCTTGACCGACGTGCTGGAGCGCGGCGCGTTCGACCTCGACCGCATCCTGGAGATCGAGCCCGATTTCCTCGAGGCCGGCGACGATCACGACCATGACCATCACCATCATGACCACGGTCATCACCATGACCATGATCACCACCATCATGATCACGGTCATGGCTTGAAGCACTATCACGACGAGGACATGCAGTCGCTGTCGCTGCGTTCGGAGAAGCCGCTCGACCCGACCAAGTTCATGCCATGGCTGCAGAACCTAGTCGCCACCGAGGGCCAGAAGATCCTGCGCTCGAAGGGCATCCTCGCCTTCACCGGTGATGACGACCGCTACGTGTTCCAGGGCGTCCACATGATGCTGGAGGGCGATCATCAGCGGAAGTGGAAGGACGGCGAGAAGCGCGAGAGCCGCGTCGTGTTCATCGGTCGCGAGCTGCCGGAGCAGGCGATCCGCGACGGCTTCGAGCAGTGCATCACCACGTGATGAAGGAGTTCGACCCGGGCGAGGCCCAATCTTCCATCGTGTCGATCACCGACCGCGTCAAGCCGCTTCCGCTGGGCGCAGCGGTCGGCTCGGTGCATTTCCTCGGCGACCGCGCGTTCTTCGTCGGTGCGGAGGAGAGCATTGCGATTGCAACCGCCGACGGCGAGATCACGCGCACCGAGACGCATTTCGGTGCCATCCTGTGCGCGGCCTCCGACGGCAAGCGGCTGGTCACCGGCGGTGACGACGGCAAGCTGATCGCGATCGACGCCAAGGGCGAGATCTCGACAGTCGCGATCGACGCCAAGCGGCGCTGGATCGACAATGTCGCCCTGCACAGCGACGGCACCGTGGCGTGGTCGGCAGGCAAGACCGCCTTCGTGCGCAATCCCAAGGGCGAGGAAAAAACGTTCGAGGTGCCGTCGACCGTCGGCGGGCTGGCGTTCGCACCGAAGGGGCTGCGGCTCGCGATCGCGCATTACAACGGCGTGACGTTGTGGTTTCCCAACATGGCCGCCAATCCGGAATTCCTGGAATGGGCCGGCTCGCATCTCGCGGTCACCTTCAGCCCGGATAACAAGTTCCTGGTCACGGCGATGCACGAGGCCGCCATGCATGGCTGGCGGCTCGCCGACAACCGGCACATGCGGATGAGCGGCTATCCGGGCCGGGTGCGCTCGATGTCGTGGAGCGTCGGCGGCAAGGGGCTCGCGACCTCGGGCGCCGATACCGTGATCGTCTGGCCGTTCACCAGCAAGGACGGGCCGATGGGCAAGGAGCCGGCGATGCTGGCGCCGATGCCGGCGCGGGTCGCCGTGGTCGCCTGCCATCCGAAGAACGACATCATGGCGGTCGGCTATGCCGATGGCACCGTGCTGATGGTCCGGCTCGAGGACGGCGCCGAGATCCTGGTACGGCGGAATACCGGCACGGCGGTGTCTGCGCTGGGCTGGAATGCCAAAGGCACGCTGCTCGCCTTCGGCACGGAAGATGGTGACGCGGGCATTCTGGAAATGTAAGAGATCGCTGCATACGCAGCGTTTTCGAGCGAAGTGGGTACCGGTTCGCGTGAAGAAAACGCATCAAATGAAGAACCGGTAGATGCCATGCGATTCCTCACGACATTCCAGCTCGCCGACTTCCTCGACACGCTGATCAGCCTGACATCGGCCTTTGTGCTCGGCACCCTGATCGGGGCCGAGCGGCAGTACCGGCAGCGCACCGCGGGCCTGCGCACCAACGTGCTGGTCGCGGTCGGCGCGGCCGCCTTCGTCGACCTCGCGATGCATCTGGCGGGCGCCGACGGCGCGGTGCGGGTGATCGCCTATGTCGTGTCGGGGATCGGCTTCCTCGGCGCCGGCGTCATCATGAAGCAGGGCATGGACGTGCGCGGCCTCAACACCGCGGCGACGCTGTGGGCCTCGGCCGCGGTCGGCTCCTGCGCCGGCGCCGACCTGGTGGCGCAGGCCGCGGCGCTGACCGTGTTCGTGATCGCCGGCAACACGCTGCTGCGTCCGCTGGTCAACGCCATCAACCGTATCCCGCTCAACGAGAAGGCGCTGGAGGCGACCTACTACTTCAAGGTCGTGGTCACCGCGGAGGTGCTGCCCGATGTGCGCGACGCCGTCGTGGAGAAGCTCGAGGCCGCGAACTATCCGGTCGCCGATGTCAACGTGGTCGAGGCCGGCGACGACTTCCTCGAGATCGTGGCGGAGCTGGTCTCGACCGCGGTCGAACCCAACGAGCTGAACGCGGTAGTGGTCGACATGCAACATCAGCCCGGCGTGCGCCACGCGACCTGGGAAATCAGCACCACGGATTGAGGCGGTTCCACGCAGGCGGCGCCCAGGAACCATGCGGTGGCCGGATCGTTGACCTCGCTGACACGATGCGGGGTGAACGAGATGGCTGCGGATCGAACCAAGTTGCGGGCGGACGTCGTGATCGCCTCCACGCTGGTGGTGGCAGGCGTCGCGGTCGCCGTGCTGTCGCTGCAGGCAATCAACGCATCTTCGCCGCAAGAGCTGGCGCAGGCAGCCCAGCCGCTACAGCCATCGCCGGCGCCGCCGAAGACCGCGCCGCCGGCCGAGTCAAGACCCGGCGGCGAACGGCCGACCACGCCGGCGCCGGAGCCGGCGCGTCCCGATGCCGAGGCGCAGAAGGCCGGCGCCAAGCCGGTGCTGCCGCCGGCGCCCGCCGAGAAGACCGCACCACCGATCGAGAAGAAATAGGCTCTCCGGTCGGCGCATGTGACGCGCATTTGACTGATGCTGCCGATTATACTGTCTCGCCTCCGTCATCCCCGCCCGCCATAATCCGTCGTCTTGCCAACGACAGATGGGGCCATCCATGAAGATCGAGGACGTCCGGCGCACCGCCTATTCGATGCCGCTCACCAACCCGTCGTTTCCGCCGGGGCCGTACCGGTTCTTCGACCGCGAATATTTCATCATCACCTACAAGACCGATCCGGAAGCGCTCCAGGCCGTGGTGCCGGAGCCGCTCGAGGTTGCCGAGCCCGTGGTGAAGTATGAATTCATCCGCATGCCGGACTCGACCGGCTTCGGCGACTACACCGAGACCGGGCAGGTGATCCCGGTCCGCTTCAAGGGCGAATTGGGCGCCTACACCCACGCGATGTATCTCGACGACGAGGGCCCGATCGCCGGCGGCCGCGAGCTGTGGGGATTTCCGAAGAAGCTGGCCAAGCCCAGGATCGAGGTCGAGAGCGACGTCCTGGTCGGCTCGCTGCATTACGGCTCGGTGCTGTGCGCCTCCGCCACCATGGGCTACAAGCATCGCAAGGTCGACCACGACACCGTGCTGAAATCGATGGCGGCGCCGAACTTTATTCTCAAGATCATCCCGCATGTCGACGGCAGCCCGCGGATCTGCGAGCTGGTGCGGTTTCATCTCGAGGACATCACCTTGAAGGAGGCATGGACCGGCCCCGCCGCGCTCGGCCTGTTTCCTCACGCGCTGTGCGACGTCGCCCGCCTGCCGGTGCGCGAGGTGGTCTCGGCGCTGCACTACAAGGCCGATCTTACGCTCGGTCTCGGCTCGGTGGCGTTCGACTATATAGCGAAATAGCTGCCGTCATTCCGGGCCTGGCCCTTCGGGCCATCCCGGAATGACGAGAGTGGAGATCGGGTCGGGTCAGCGCACCAGGATGTTCTTGAACTGCCAGGGATCGCTGGTGTCGATGTCTTCCGGAAACAGTCCCGGGCGATCCGTCAGCGGGGTCCAGTCGGTGTAAAAGCCCTTCACCGGGCCGAGATAGGGCAGCTGGATTTCCAGCAACCGGTCGAAATCCATCTCGTCGGCTTCGACGATGCCCTCGTTCGGATTCTCCAGCGCCCACACCATGCCGCCGAGCACGGCGGAGGTCACCTGCAGGCCGGTGGCGTTCTGATAGGGCGCGAGCTTGCGGGTTTCTTCGATCGAGAGCTGCGAGCCGTACCAGTAGGCGTTGTTGTCGTGGCCGAACAGCAGCACGCCGAGTTCGTCGATGCCGTCGACGATTTCGTTCTCGTCGAGGATGTGGTGCTTCTCCTGCATCCTGGCGGCGCGGCCGAACATTTCATGCAGCGACAGCACCGCGTCGTCACACGGATGATAGGCGTAGTGGCAGGTCGGCCGGTAGATCGCGGTGCCTGATGCATCACGCACCGTGAAGTAATCGGAGATCGAGATCGACTCGTTGTGGGTGACGAGGAAGCCGTATTGCGCGCCGCGGGTCGGGCACCAGGTCCGCACCCGCGTGTCGGCGCCGGGCTGCATCAGGTAGATGGCCGCGCCGCAGCCGGCTTCGTGGGTCCGTGCATTCTCGGGCATCCATTTTTCATGGGTGCCCCAGCCGAGTTCGGACGGCTGCACGCCTTCCGACAGGAAACCTTCCACCGACCAGGTGTTGACGAAAACATCGGGCTCCTTCGGCGACTTGGAGCGCTGGGTATCGCGCTCGGCGATGTGGATGCCCTTGACACCCGCCTGCCGCATCAGGTCCGCCCACTCGGCCTTGGTCTTTGGCCTGGGGGCATTGAGCTTCAGATCGGCGGCGACATTGAGCAGCGCCTGCTTGACGAAGAATGAGACCATGCCGGGATTGGCGCCGCAGCAGGACACGGCCGTGGTCGAGCCCGCGGGGCGTGCCTTCTTGGCGGCCAGCGTCACTTCGCGAAGCGCGTAGTTGGAGCGCGCTTCAGGACCCTTCGACGAATCGAAATAGAAGCCGAGCCAGGGCTCGTTGACGGTGTCGATATAAAGTGCGCCAAGCTCGTTGCAGAGCTCCATGATGTCGGTCGAGCCGGTATCGACCGAGAGATTGACGCAAAAGCCCTGGCCGCCGCCTTCGGTGAGCAGCGGGCTCAGCAAGTCGCGATAATTGTCCTTGGTCACGGCCTGCTGGATGAATTTTACGTTGTGCTTCTCGCAATGCGCCTTGCGGCCCTCGTCCTTGGGATCGATCACGGTGATGCGCGACTTGTCGTAATCGAGATGCCGCTCGATCATCGGCAACGTGCCTTTGCCGATCGAGCCGAAGCCGATCATGACAATGGGGCCGGTGATTTTCGCGTAGATCTGCGAGGAGGGGCTCATCATTTTCTCCAGGAGAGCGCCGAGCGGCGGGTAGAGTGGATCAGGGATTGCGTCGCTTTGCGGTGACTTCGATTTCGACCTTCATCTCGGGCTTCAGAAGCCCGGCCACGATCAGCAGTGTCGCCGCCGGACGGATGTCGCCGAGAACCTCGCCACAGACCAAGAAATGGGCATCCGCGTCGTTGACGTCGGTGAGGTAGTAGGTCGCGCGGACGATGTCGGCCATCGCGAAGCCCCCCTCCTTGAGGGCGGCCTCGATGGTCTTGAAGCAGTTCCGTGACTGGCTCGTGACATCCGATGGCATGGTCATCGTGGTGTAGTCGTAGCCGGTGGTTCCTGCGACAAAAGCGAAATCGCCGTCGATCACGGCTCGGCTGTAGCCGGCGGTCTTCTCGAACGGCGAGCCGGTGGAAATCAGGCGGCGGGACATGCTGGACCTCGACGGAAAATGGCTGTGCGCGGGGTTTACGGGCATTCTTGCCGCCCGCGCAACCCCTCGGATTCTGACCTGGAAGCCTGACGGCTGGGGCTAGCGGGACTGCTGCGTGGTGTCCGGCGGCGAGGGCGGCGCGCCGGCCCAGCGCCGGATCAGGATGTCCCGGACGATCATGACCGAGATCAGGACCAGCATGATCGTGGTGACGAGGCCGCGCCAACGCGGGCGCGCGCCATCGATTGCGGGAAGGCTCTCCGACATGGTGCCCGCCCTACGCCGCGTGCGGCACGGCGAGCGGTGCCTTTCGGGAACGGGATGCCTTGGTCTTGAGCAATGGTCTCTTGGGCAACAGCGGTGCGCCGGCCGGCGTGATCATGCCCCAGGCGCCGTCCAGCGCCCCCTCGACCAGCTCGAGGCCGAGCAGCCGGTCGCGCTCGAACGCGCCCGGCAGCGACAGCTCGCCGGTCTTGGCGGCGGTGAAGCCGAAGCGGGCGTAGTAGGGCGCATCGCCCAGCAGGATCACGGCGCCATGGCCGCGGGCCTTCGCCACAGCCAGCGCGCGCTGCATCAGCGCGGCGCCGACGCCGAGGCCGCGGCAGTCGTCGTCGACCGCCAGCGGCCCCAGCATCAGCGCGCTGCGGCCTCCCGCGCTGACGTGCCACAGCCGCACGGTTCCGACCAACCGGTCGCCCTGGCGCACCGCGGCAAGGCTCAGGCCTTGGGCGGGCGCGCGTCCGTCACGCAGGCGCTGGCAGGTGCGCGCTTGGCGGTTCTCGCCAAAGCAGGCATCCAGCAGCGCTTCGCGCGCGACGACGTCCGAGGCACGCTCCGCACGGATCGCGAACGGGGCGGCTCTTCGGATGAGGGCAGCGGCGGTGTTCCGTTTTGCAGTCATGGCACGTCAGTCCCCGCTTGCAACGGCATGGCGTACGCCGCAGCAAGCGTCGTTCGGAAAAATCAAAAATGATCGGTAAGGAGCCGGCGGGGCCGGCTCCCGGTTCATCAGGCCTCGACCTCGAGGCGGTTTAGATGTGGTAGGTCTTGAGCGGCGGAATGCCGTTGAACGCCACCGACGAGTAGGTCGACGTATAGGCGCCGGTGCCTTCGATCAGCAGCTTGTCGCCGATCTCGAGCGTCACCGGAAGCGGATACGGCAGCTTCTCGTACAGCACGTCGGCGCTATCGCAGGTCGGGCCCGCGAGCACGCACGGCGTCATGTCCGCCCCGTCATGCGGGGTGCGGATCGCGTAGCGGATCGACTCATCCATCGTCTCGGCGAGACCGCCGAACTTGCCGATGTCGAGATAGACCCAGCGCACCTCGTCCTCGTCGCTCTTGCGCGAGATCAGCACGACCTCGGTCTCGATCACGCCCGCATTGCCGACCATGCCGCGGCCCGGCTCGATGATCGTCTCCGGGATCTGGTTGCCGAAATGCTTGCGCAGCGCGCGGAAGATCGACCGGCCATATTGCAGCACCGGCGGAACGTCCTTGAGATACTTGGTCGGGAAGCCGCCGCCCATGTTGACCATGGTGAGGTTGATGCCGCGCTCGGCGCAGTCACGGAACACGGTCGAGGCCATCGCGAGCGCGCGGTCCCACGCCTTCACCTTGCGCTGCTGCGAGCCGACATGGAACGAGATACCGCACGGCTCCAGCCCAAGGCGCTTGGCGAGGTCGAGCACCTCGACCGCCATCTCGGGATCGCAGCCGAACTTGCGCGACAGCGGCCACTCGGCGCCGGCGCAGTCATAGAGGATGCGGCAGAACACCTTGGCGCCGGGAGCGGCGCGGGCGACCTTCTCGACCTCGGCGGCGCAATCGACTGCGAACAGGCGAATGCCGAGCGCGAAGGCGCGCGCGATGTCGCGCTCCTTCTTGATCGTGTTGCCATAGGAGATGCGGTCCGGCGTCGCACCGGCAGCCAGCGCCATCTCGATCTCCGCGACGGTCGCGGTGTCGAAGCAGGAGCCGAGCGAAGCCAGCAGCGACAGCACTTCGGGCGCAGGGTTGGCCTTCACCGCGTAGAACACGCGGCTGTCCGGCAGCGCCTTGGCAAAGGTCTGGTAGTTGTCGCGCACGACTTCGAGGTCGACGACGAGGCACGGCTCGGTGTCGAGACCATCCTGGCGGCGGTTGCGCAGGAATTCCTGGATACGTTCAGTCATGGCACTCTCCAGCGGCCCCAGCGACGGGATCCGCATCAACGTGACGTCGGGTGAGAGCGCTCCGGCCACATCGCGCGATGGAGGCGCGTCGAGGCCAAAAGACTCAAACCAGACTGTGCTGCCGTGGATTGGTTGGGAGAGTTTCCCGCCCGCTCACCTGGCAATGAAGGACAAGCCTTTTCAGTAGCCCGCGCCGGCGTTGGACTGCCGGTAGAGACCAAAAAAGCCCGATCCGTCGTTGCTTTAAGTCGCGTCCCCCGTGGAGAGCGGGGTGCGCCGGTTCGCCTCCGGCTGCCAGTCACGGTTGCAAAGAGTGGCGAGACCTTCAACAAGGCATCCCTGGAGAGAGATGCTGGCCGCCTCGTGTCCAGATGGACTGTCCAAATGGACGTAAGCGACCCTCGGTTCTTCCACCCCTTGGCGGCTGTCCGGCCTCTTGTCCGGATACCTACCGACTGACACACGACCACAGGCACGTGCGAAATTGGGCAAGGCAGGAAATAAGTCTTTTGAATTCGCTTCGCAAGAATTTTTTTGCGATAGCGACAAATTTCCCTAACGCGCGCTTGCGATGGCGCGTCGAGCAGTCGCTGAAGATGAACGGCCGTTAAGAATGGCTAACGAAGCGTGTGCGTTTTAGCCCTGTGCCGCAGCGCTTTCTTGAATCGCACGAACTCACGCGCGACGCGTGAACGGCTCGATGCGCTGCGCGCCGCGGATGAAGGCGATCATGATCAGGACGCCGAGGCCGAACAGCACGGCCTGCAGGATGTGCGCGCCGGTGTCGTTGAGTCCAAACAGGATCGCGAGCGCCCAGCCGCCGGCGAACGCCGCGCCGAATACTTCCGCGCCGATCAGGATCGCCGCCGAGATCACCGTGATGACGCTCGGCCAGTAGATCCGGCTGTTGCCTGAGGCGGAGGGCTGCATGGTCATGAAATAGGTCCTGTTCAGGGGGCGCAATCTCTCCGAAAAGAGCCCATCTATCAAGCGCAAAAGGCCCAAAAATGCCGTATCGCGTGATATAGATTGGGCCGCATTTTCAAGGCGAAAAACGGGACATTCGATGTCAGAAACCAGCGCAGAGGCTATTGCCAACCCCCTCCTGAAGGCGTGGCAGACGCCGCTCGAGACACCGCCCTTCGCCGAGATCAAGCCGGAGCATTTCCTGCCCGCCTTCGAGCAGGCCTTCGCCGATCATTCGGCGGAAGTGGCTGCGATCACCCATGATCCGGCGCTGCCCGACTTCGACAATACGATCACGGCGCTGGAGCGTTCCGGCAAGCTGCTGTCGAAGGTTTCGGCCGTGTTCTACGACCTGGTGTCGGCGCATTCCAACCCGGCGATCCTGGAGATCGACAAGGAAGTGTCGCCGCGGATGGCGCGGCACTGGAATCCGATCATGATGAACGCTGTGCTGTTTGGCCGCATCGCCATGCTGCACGAGAAGCGCGCCTCGCTCGGCCTCACCGGCGAGCAGATGCGGCTCTTGGAGCGTACCTATACCCGCTTCCACCGCTCCGGCGCCGGGCTCGACGAGGCCGCAAAAGTACGGATGGCCGAGATCAACGAGCGGCTCGCCCATCTCGGCACCTCGTTCAGCCACCATCTGCTCGGCGACGAGCAGCAATGGTTCATGGAACTCGGCGAGGGCGACCGCGCCGGCCTCTCCGACACATTCGTGGCGGCTGCCAAGGCTGCGGCGGAAGAGCGCGGTATGGCCGGCAAGGCGATCGTGACGCTGTCGCGCTCCTCGGTCGAGCCGTTCCTGCAGAGCTCGCAGCGGCGCGACCTGCGCGAGAAGGTCTACAAGGCCTTCACCGCCCGCGGCGACAATGGCAACGCCAACGACAACAACGCGACCATCGTGGAGATCCTCAGGCTCCGCGAGGAGACTGCGAAGATCCTGGGCTTCCCGACCTACGCCGCCTACCGCCTCGAGGATTCCATGGCCAAGACGCCGGAGGCCGTGCGCGGTCTGCTGGAGCGGGTCTGGAAGCCGGCGCGGGCGCGGGCGCTCGCCGACCGCGACGCGTTGCAGGCGCTGATCACGGAGGAGGGCGGTAATTTCACCTTGGCGGCCTGGGACTGGCGCTACTACGCCGAGAAGCTGCGCCAGCGGCGCGCCAATTTCGACGATTCCGCGATCAAGCCCTATCTGGTGCTCGACCACATGATCGAGGCCGCCTTCGACTGCGCCACCCGCCTGTTCGGCGTCACCTTCGCGGAGCGCAAGGACATCCCGGTCTGGCACCCGGACGTCCGGGTCTGGGAGGTCAAGGGCCGCGATGGCCAGCACAAGGCGCTGTTCTATGGCGACTACTTCGCGCGGCCTTCGAAGCGCTCCGGCGCCTGGATGACCTCGCTGCGCGACCAGCAGAAGCTCGACGGCGACGTCGCGCCGCTGGTCATCAATGTCTGCAACTTCGCCAAGGGCGCCGACGGCGCGCCGTCGCTGCTGTCGCCGGACGATGCGCGGACCCTGTTCCACGAGTTCGGCCACGGCCTGCACGGCATGCTCTCCAACGTGACCTACCCGTCACTGTCGGGCACGTCCGTGTTCACCGACTTCGTCGAGTTGCCCTCGCAGCTCTACGAGCACTGGCAGGAACGGCCCGAGGTGTTGCAGCGCTTCGCCCGCCACTACCAGACCGGGGAGGCGCTACCGGACGATTTGCTCAAGCGCTTCCTCGCCGCGCGCAAGTTCAACCAGGGCTTTGCCACCGTCGAGTTCGTCTCCTCGGCGCTGGTCGACCTCGAATTCCACACCCAGCCGGCGGCGGCGAGCCGGGACGTCCGCGCCTTCGAACAGAAGGAGCTGGAGAAGATCGGCATGCCCGCGGAAATCTCGCTGCGCCACCGGCCGACCCAGTTCGGTCACATCTTCTCCGGCGACCATTATGCCTCCGGCTATTACAGCTACATGTGGTCGGAGGTGATGGACGCCGACGCCTTCGGCGCCTTCGAGGAGGCCGGCGACATCTTCGATCCGGCGACCGCCAAGCGGCTGCATGACGACATCTACTCGTCGGGCGGCTCACGCGATCCGGAGGAGGCCTATGTCGCCTTCCGCGGCCGCGAACCGGAGCCGGATGCCCTGCTGCGCCGGCGCGGCCTGCTCGAGACGCCAGAGGCGGCCTGAAGGTGAGGCTGTCCCTCAGCCGGCCGATCGCCTGGCTCGTGCTCGCGGTCACCGTCGTGCTCGGCACGGCGGCGGCCGAGGCCCATCCGCATGTCTGGATCACCGCCAAAAGCGAAGTGATCTACGCGCCCGACGGCACCATCACCGGCGTCCGCCACGCCTGGACCTTCGACGACATGTTCTCGACCTATGCGCTGCAGGGCATCGAGACCAAGGTGAAGGGTGCCTACAGCCGCGAGGAGCTGGCGCCGCTGGCCCAGACCAATGTCGAGTCGCTGAAGGAATACGCCTACTTCACCTTCGCCAAGGGCGACGGCAAGAAGCAGAAGTTCACCGAGCCGGTCGACTATTTCCTCGAGTACAAGGACTCGGCGCTGACGCTGCACTTCACCCTGCCGGTGAAGACGCCGTTCAAGGCCAGCAAGCTCTCGCTCGAAGTGTTCGACCCGACCTATTTCATCGATTTCCAGTTCGCCGATAAGGATCCGGTCAAGCTGGTCGGTGCCGCCGCCGACTGCAAGATGCAGTTCGAGCGGCCGAACAGTGACGGCACCGCCGCCGCGCAGAAGCTCGGCGAGCAGAACTTCCTCGACGGCAGCAACGGCAATTTCGGCATGATGTTCGCCAACAAGATCACGGTGGAGTGCCCATGACGCAGAACGTCTCTCGTGCGATGCGCGGTCTTGCGCTTTCGGCCGCCGTGCTGACCGGGTTCGCGCTGCTCGACGGCACGGTTCATGCGCTGCTGGCGCAGAATCCGTTCGGTGCGCCGCGCGCGGCGGAGCCGCAGGGCGGGATCGTCGGCTGGCTATTGGCCAAGCAGTCGGAGTTCTACCGCGAGATCTCGCAGACCATCCGCGCCGCGAAGTCCGATGGCTCGGCGGTCTGGACGCTGCTTGCGATCTCGTTTGCCTACGGGATCTTCCATGCCGCCGGTCCCGGCCACGGCAAGGCGGTGATCTCGTCCTACATGGTCGCCAACCGCGAGACGGCCCGGCGCGGCGTCGTGCTGTCGTTCGCCTCGGCGCTGATGCAGTCGCTGGTCGCGGTCGCCATCGTCGGCGTCTGCGCCTGGCTGCTCAATGCGACGGCGAGGACGATGTGCGGGGCGGAGAAGGCGATCGAAATCGCCAGCTACGCGCTGATCGCAGCGTTCGGTGCCCGGCTGGTCTGGGTCAAGGGCGGCGGTTTTTTCCGGGCGCTCCAGCTGCCGCGTCCGGCGCTGGCGTTGGCCGGCACGCATCAGCATGACCATGACCATCACGATCACGTGCACCGGGACCATGGCCATGATCACCATCGTCACGCGCATGACGATCACGGCCATCACCACCACGAGCATCATGGCCACGACCACGATCATGACGCGGAACACGTCCATGACGAGCATTGCGGCCATTCGCACGGGCCGACGCCGGCCGAGCTCGCAGGCCCGGGCGGCTGGCGGCGTGGTCTGAGCGCGATCCTGACGGTCGGAATCCGGCCGTGCTCGGGCGCGATCCTGGTGCTGGTGTTCGCGCTGGCGCAGGGCCTGTTCTGGGCTGGCATTGCCGCGACCTTCGCGATGGGGTTCGGCACCGCCATTACGGTCGCCGCGATCGCGCTGGTTGCGGTGTCGGCGCGCGGCATGGCCGAGCGGCTGAGCGCGGTGCGCGACGGCGGCGGCATGCTGATCATGCGCGGCCTGGAATTCGCTGCCGCCGGTCTGGTGCTGCTGTTCGGACTCGGGCTGCTGTTCGGCTATGTCGCGGCCGAACGGGCGACGTGCTTGTGAGGTCACCTCGCCTGCTTGCGGGGAGAGGTCTCCTGAGTGAGGGGCGCATCGCTGCGAGGGTTCCCTCTCCCTTTGCGGGAGAGGGTTAGGGATAGGGGTGCCGCTTGCTCCACTGCTTGTTGGGTGCGAGCGCTTACCAGGCGGCGTGCGAGATGTTGGCTGATGGAGCTTTGCTCGCCCTCGTACATCTCGCCCGGGGCCACCCCTCTCCCCACCCTCTTCCGCAGGGGGAGAAGGAGCCTGACCGGCGCACTCACCTCACTAGGAACGGAGGCGGGGAGAGAGGCAACTCAGCTCGTCAGATATCCCCTGATCGCCGGCAGGAAGAAGATCGCGATGTTGATCGCGAAACCGATGCTCCAGAGGATCGAGCGCAGCGTCGGGCGGTTGCCGATATAGGTGAAGACGTAGGCGATCCGCACGATCAGGAACAGCACCGCGAGTTCGTCGATCAGCCGCAGCGGGCCGACGCGGTATTCGGCGAGCAACACGGCGAAGGCGAAGAACGGGAAGGTCTCGATGCCGTTCTGGTGGGCGCCGAGCGCCCGCGAGCGGATCGGGTCGTCGTAGAAATCGGGATCGCGCGGCCTGGAATTGTCGAAGCTGCGAAAGCTGATCCATTTCACCGATACGATCGTCAGGAGCGAAAGCATCAGCGTCCCGAAGACGCACCATTCGGCGATCGTCATGGTTCCCCCCATTCACGGGGCGGAAGGTAGCCAACTCGCGCTCTGCTTGACAAGGTTGGAGCAACGCGCGAAGCCCAAAGCCCCAAGCGAAGGATTTTAGGCGCAAGGCCATCATGAGCACGGTAATTCCCTTCGAGAGTGCGAAGCCTGCCGCGGCGCCGAAGCCGGAGCGGGTCGGCGTGCTGCTGGTCAATCTCGGCACGCCGGATACCGCCGACGCCGCGGGCGTGCGGGTCTACTTGAAGGAATTCCTGTCCGATCCGCGGGTGATCGAGAATCAGGGCCTGGTCTGGAAGCTGATCCTCAACGGCATCATCCTGCGCGTCCGTCCGGCCCGCAAGGCGCGCGACTATCTGAAGATCTGGAACACCGAGAAGAACGAGTCGCCGCTGAAGACCATCACGCGCTCGCAGGCCGACAAGCTGGCGGAGGCGATCGCCGATCACGACCACGTCGTGGTCGACTGGGCGATGCGCTACGGCAATCCGTCGATCAAGGAACGGATCGAGGCGCTGGCGGCGCAGGGCTGCGGCCGGCTGCTGGTGGTGCCGCTCTATCCGCAATATTCCGCGGCGACGTCGGCGACCGTCTGCGACGAGGTGTTTCGCGTGCTGGCCGGCATGCGCGCGCAGCCGATCTTGCGGGTGACGCCGCCTTATTACGACGACCCCGATTACATCGAGGCGCTGGCGGTCTCGATCAACGACCATCTTGCGACGTTGCCGTTCCAGCCGGAGGTCATCCTCGCCTCGTTCCACGGCATGCCGAAGGACTATGTCGACAAGGGCGATCCCTACCAGGCGCAGTGCATTGCCACGACCAACGCGCTGCGCAAGCGGCTCGGGCTCGATGCCTCGAGGCTGATCCTCACCTTCCAGTCGCGTTTCGGCAATGCCGAGTGGCTGCAGCCCTATACCGACAAGACCGTCGAGAAGCTGGCGAAGGACGGCGTGCGACGTATTGCCGTGGTGACGCCCGGCTTCTCCGCCGACTGCCTGGAGACGCTGGAGGAGATCGCCCAGGAGAATGCCGAGATCTTCCGGCATCATGGCGGCGAGCAGTTCGCGGCGATCCCCTGTCTCAACGACAGCGTCGGCGGCATGGACGTGATCCGCCAGCTGGTGTTGCGCGAGCTTCAGGGCTGGATCTAGCAAGGCTGAAGCGCTTTGTTAACGATCCGTGACAACCGACATCGCGGTTCGTTCAGCCTTCGTGCATCTGGTGGCCCGCACGACCGCCTCCTATGTGCTAGGGAGAACAACAGCCGGCTGAACCGGCGAAGCGGTCCTGCCGACCAATGCACGACCGTGCCTGGAGGACTTCATGACTGGCTTCGACATTTTCGCGATCGCGTTTGTTCTTCTCGTCATCGTCACGCTGTTCGCCGGGATCAAAACCGTTCCGCAGGGCTATGACTGGACCATTGAGCGGTTCGGCAAATACACCCGCACGCTGTCGCCCGGCCTCAACCTGATCGTGCCCTATTTCGATCGCATCGGGCGCAAGATCAACATGATGGAGCAGGTGATCAACATCCCCGAGCAGGAGGTGATCACCAAGGACAACGCCACCGTGACGGTGGACGGCGTCGCGTTCTACCAGGTGTTCGACGCCGCGAAGGCGAGCTACGAGGTCGCCAATCTCAACCAGGCGATCACGGTCCTGACCATGACCAACATCCGCTCGGTGATGGGCTCGATGGATCTCGACCAGGTGCTGTCGCATCGCGACGAGATCAACGAGCGGCTGCTGCGCGTGGTCGACGCCGCGGTGTCGCCCTGGGGCGTCAAGGTCAACCGCATCGAGATCAAGGACATCGTGCCGCCGGCCGACCTGGTCGAGGCGATGGGCCGGCAGATGAAGGCCGAGCGCGTCAAGCGCGCCGACATCCTGCAGGCGGAGGGGCAGCGGCAGTCGGAGATTCTGCGCGCCGAGGGTGCAAAGCAGGGCCAGATCCTGCAGGCGGAAGGCCGCAAGGAGGCCGCCTTCCGCGACGCCGAGGCGCGCGAGCGGTCCGCCGAGGCTGAGGCCAAGGCGACGCAGATGGTCTCCGAATCGATTGCCAAGGGCGACGTCGCGGCGCTGAACTATTTCATCGCCGACAAGTACATCAAGGCGTTCGGGCAACTGGCCGATTCACCGAACCAGAAGGTGCTGATGCTGCCGATCGAGGCGACCAGCATCCTGGGCTCGCTCGCCGGTATTGGCGAGATCGCCAAGGCGACCTTCGGCGAGAGCGCCGCATCGGCTGCGGCGGCCGCGCGCCGCGGCTCGGTGCCGCCGGCCGGTCCGACGCCGCCACCGCCGGTGCCGCCGCAGCGGTGAGGACGTGACGGCGTCGCGTCCACAATGGTAGAGGTCACGTCATGGCCGAGATGTTTTCGACATTGGGTACCTGGAACTGGCTGATCTTCGGCTTCATCCTGATGGCGCTGGAGCTTGCAGCGCCCGGGGTGTTCCTGTTCTGGCTCGGGCTCGCGGCGCTCGTGGTCGGCCTGCTGTCCTTCGTGTTCACGCCATCCTGGCAGATCCAACTCCTGATGTTCGCGGTGTTTGCCGCGCTCGCGGTGCCGGCCTGGCGGCATTTTGCCAGGGGAGCGACCGAGGCGAGCAGGAGCAATCCGTTCCTCAACCGCCGCAACGAAGCCCTGGTCGGCCGCGAGTTCACGCTGGAGAAGCCGATTGTCGACGGATCGGGCACTGTACGGATCGACGACACGGTCTGGCGCGTCGCCGGCCCCGACGCGCCGGCGGGAAGCCGCGTGAAGGTGGTGCGCGCCGACGGCGCCAGCCTGACGGTGGCCGCGGTCTAGCTGCCTGCCTGCCTGCTCCAGCGCTCGGCGAAGCGGTTGAGCGGTGTGAAGGTCGCAAACAGCTCCCAGCCGAGCGCGGTGAGACGGTAACCTTCCTCCGACAACTCGACGAAGCCGGCCTCGCGCAGCTCGGTCAATCGCGTTTGCAGAATGGTCGGCGAGGCCTCGTCGCAGGCGGTGCGCAGCGCACGCGAGGTCAGCGCGCCCTCGCGCAGCTCCCAGACGATGCGCAAGGTCCAGCGCCGACCCAACAGATCGAGCAGCGCCATGATCGGGCGGCCGGACCGCGAGCCGCGGACGCTCGGTTTTGCGCTCGGAACCTGCTTCGGCATGTCGCGCTCCCGCTCGAATCTCTCTTGCACACCGCTACAGATATTGTAGCGTATCGCTACATTAAATGTAGCAACAGGATCAGCCCATGTCACGCATCGCGCCGCTCGATCCGCCCTATGCGGCGGACGTTCAACAGCACATTTCGACCGCATCATGCGCGGCAAGCCGCCGCTGGTGCTGTTCCGCACGATGGCCGGCCATCCGCGCGCGTGGGAGAAGTTTCGCGGCGGCAGCCTGCTCGACCGCGGGCCGCTCTCCTTGCGGGACCGCGAGATCGTGATCGACCGCACCTGCGCGCTCAACGCCTGCGAATATGAATGGGGCGTGCATGTCACGGCGTTCGGCGCCGCGGCCGGGCTGTCGGAAGAACAGGTCCACGCCACCGTGCGCGGCAACGCCGATGCCGATTGCTGGTCGCCGGCCGAACAGGCGCTGATCGCGGCGGTCGATGCGCTGCACGCGCGTGCGACGCTGGACGACGCGGAGTTCGCGGCGCTGTCAGCACACTACGACGACGATCAGGTGCTGGAGATCATCCTGCTGTGCGGCTTCTACCGCACCGTCTCCTACCTCGCCAACGCGCTCGCCCTGCCGCTGGAGGCGACCGCGGCGCGGTTTCCGCAGTGAGCGTCATTCCCCGGTGCGCAATTGCGCATCTGAGGGCGACGCGAAGCGGCGAGCCCGGAATGACGGAGGAACCTACGCCACGCCGGCGCGCAGCAGATCGTGCAGATGGATGATGCCGACCGGCTTCTTGGCATCGGTCACGATCAGCGTCGTGATCTTGGAGGCGTTGAGCAGCTCGAGCGCTTCGCCGGCCAGCGTGTCGCGGCCGATCGTCTTCGGGGTCCTGGTCATGACCTCGTCGACCGACAGCGTCAGCAGGTCGGGGCGCGTCAGCTGCCGGCGCAGATCGCCGTCGGTGACGATGCCGGCGAGATGGCCGTGGCTGTCGACGATGCCGACGCAGCCGAAGCCCTTCGACGTCATCTCGACCAGCGCGTCCGACATCTTGGTGCCGAGCGGCTTCAACGGCAGCGCGTCGCCGGTGTGCATCAGGTCGCGGGCATATTTCAGCAGCGCGCCGAGCTTGCCGCCCGGATGCAGCACGCTGAAATCGGTCGAGGTGAAGCCGCGGCCCTCGAGCAGCGCGATTGCCAGCGCATCGCCGAGCGCCAGCATCATCAGCGAAGACGTGGTCGGCGCAAGATTGTGCGGACAGGCCTCGCGGGCCTTGGGCAGCGTCAGCTGCACGTCGGCGGCCTTGCTCAGCGTCGAGTCCTTGTCGGCGGTCATCGCGATCAGAGGAATGCCGAAGCGCGCCGCATAGGCGATCAGGTTGCGCATCTCGGGCTGCTCGCCGGACCATGACAGCGCAAGGATCACGTCGTCGGCGGTGATCATGCCGAGGTCGCCATGGCTCGCTTCCGCCGCGTGCACGAAGAACGCCGGCGTGCCGGTCGAGGCGAAGGTCGCGGCGATCTTGCGCCCGATATGGCCGGACTTGCCGAGCCCGGTCACGATCAGCCGTCCCTTGGCCTTGCAGATCAGCTCGGATGCAGCCGTGAACGGCGCGCCGAGATCGGACCGGAGTGCCGCGGAGAGCGCAGCGACGCCGCTGGCTTCGGCATCGAGGGTGCGGAGCGCCGACTGAACGGCGCCGTCATCGGGGCCGGATGATTTGGTCATCAGCGGTTTCGGTTTGGCCATTTCGGATTCCAGGGGAGGGGTTTTGCACCCGGGCATCTCCCTTAGCACGTTCGATTCCGCGACGCGACGCGCGGCGGCGGATCCTCAACGGCTCATTAACCATAATTGTTTTAACTCCATTAACGACGTTTTTCGCCGCCCGGCGAGATGCGTATGTCAAGTATATGAATTCGTTGGAGTATTTCCATCGTGTGGCGGCGGCCAGCAAGCGGCCCAAATCGGCGCGGACGTCTCGTTCGCGTGGCTTTGCCATGTCTTTTGCTGACTGCTCCTGAGCTGATCGCGACGACCGGGCTCAGCAGTGCCCAGACCGTGACGCCCGACCTGTTCAGCCCCAACCGGCAGAGCCAGGTGATCAACCCGGAGTCGCCGCTGCGCCGGACCACCGCCGACGCGATGGATCCGCTCAACGGCCTCAGATTGCCGGACGCCGATCCGAGCCGGCGAGCCTTGCCGTCGTCGACATCAACCTCAACCTCGGACCGTGTCGGGCAGGTCCCGACTTACGGTCTTCCGGCCGCCAATGGCGCCGCGACCTCGGGCTATGACGCGCTCAATCGCAAACGCCTGAAGCCGAAATACTATCCAGGCCAGGCCAAGCCGAAGCCGCCGCCGGGACCCGGCTCGCCGGTGCCGCCGCCGCCGCCGCTGACCGCGGCCGGGCAGTTGCGGCTGTCGATCCCGCCGTCGGAGACCGCCAACAAGCCGCCGCTGCCGCCGGCGATGGCCGGCACCATCGTCGGTCAGCCGCCGCGCAAGCGGCTCAAGATCGACGACGATCCGTTCGGCGCGGTCGGCGACTACGCCGGCTCGTTCATGGTCAAGACCGCGGTCGAGGTGATGGCCGGCTACGACACCAATCCGGGCCGCTTGAATTCGCCGCAGGGCAAGGCGTTCTACATGGTGGCGCCGGAATTCGTCGCGATCTCGGACTGGGAGCGTCACGCCGTGGTCGCCGATCTGCGCGGCTCCTTCACCGGCTACGGCTCCCAGCTGACGCAGATTGACGGCACGCCGCTGTCGGCACCGCTCGACGTCGACCGTCCGAGCTTCACCGGCCATATCGATGGCCGTCTCGATGTCTCGAGGGACACCCATCTC
The DNA here is from genome assembly GCF_053474805.1 of Bradyrhizobium sp. WCU1. Classification (NCBI taxonomy): domain Bacteria; kingdom Pseudomonadati; phylum Pseudomonadota; class Alphaproteobacteria; order Hyphomicrobiales; family Nitrobacteraceae; genus Bradyrhizobium; species Bradyrhizobium sp. WCU1. Next base: position 2,346,864 of record NZ_CM130280.1, on the reverse strand, counting down.
ACGGCGCAGGCCCGCATGCTGGTCTCGACCGACAATCCCGGCAGCCCGAACGTGCAGGCCGGCCTCGCCAAATATCCGCTCTACTCTACGGTCGGCGGCACCTTCGGCATCGACCAGAATTTCAACCGCATGCAGGTCTCGCTCGGCGCCACCGTCGATCGCACCGACTACCAATGGTCGAAGCTGACCGACGGCACCTCGTCGTCGAACGACGACCGCAACTTCACCCAATATGGCGGCGTCGGCCGCGTCAGCTACGAGCTCAACCCGGCGGTGAAGCCCTTCATCGAGGTGCAGGGCGACAGCCGCGTCCACGATCTCTTCCTCGACCGCGCCGGCTACGCGCGCGATTCATCGGGCGGCTATGCCAAGGCCGGCACCTCGTTCGAGTTCACCCGGCTGTTGTTCGGCGAAGTCTCGATCGGCTACGCGATGCGCGACTACGCCGACACAAGGCTCAACCGGCTCGAAGGCCTGCTCACCACGGCCTCACTGACCTGGACCGCGACGCCGCTGACCACGGCCAAATTCTATTCCGACACCCAGCTCGGCGAGACCACGCTGCCGGGCACCTCCGGCGTGCTGTCGCGCACCTACACCATCGAGGTCGACCACGACTTCCGCCGCTGGCTGACCGCGATCGGCAAGTTCAGCTACGGCACGCTCGAGTACAAGGGCGACAACCGCAACGACACGATCTACTCGGTGTCGGCCGATTTGATCTACAAGATGACCCGCAGCCTGTGGATCAAGGGCACCCTGCGCCGCGACTGGCTGGATTCGAACTTGGCCGGACAGAGCTCGGCATCGACGGTCGTGATGCTGGGCGTGCGGGTGCAGAACTAGCGGTGAGGATACGCAAGTCGAACCACGCGTGAACTGTCATGCCCCGCGCAGGCGGGGCATCCAGTACGCCGCGGCCTCTCGGCTCAATCTCTGACGTTTCTGGAATACTGGATCGCCCGCTTTCGCGGGCGATGACAGCAGCGTTTGTGAGATGCAGTTCGACGTGTCTGCCGAGGGCTTACCCCGGCAGGTCGGTCTTGCCCATCAGGAAGCCGTCGATCGAGCGCGCGCACTGGCGGCCTTCGCGGATCGCCCACACCACGAGCGACTGGCCGCGGCGCATGTCGCCGGCCGAGAAGATCTTGGCGCGCGAGGTCCGGTAGTCCTGCAGCGATGCGCGGACGTTGCCGCGCTGGTCGAGCTCGACGCCGAGCGTCTTGAGCAGACCCTCGTGCACCGGATGGACGAAGCCCATCGCCAGCAGCACCAGCTCGGCGTCGAGCGTGAACTCGGTGCCGGGCAGCGGCTTGAACTTGTCGTCGACCTTGACGCAATGCAGCTTGCTGACCTTGCCGTCCTTGCCTTCGAACTTCGTGGTCAGCACGGCGAATTCGCGCACCGCGCCTTCGGCCTGACTCGACGAGGTTCGCATCTTCAGCGGCCAGTTCGGCCAGGTCAGGCCCTTGTTCTCGTGCTCGGGCGGCGCCGGCATGATCTCGAGCTGGGTGACGGACTTCGCGCCCTGACGGAACGAGGTGCCGATGCAGTCCGATCCGGTGTCGCCGCCGCCGATCACGACGACATGCTTGCCGCCGGCGAGGATGTCGGCGGCACCATTCAGCGGCTCGCCGGAGACGCGGCGGTTCTGCTGCGGCAGGAAGTCCATCGCGAAGTGGATGCCGGAAAGATCACGGCCGGGGATCGGCAGGTCGCGCGGGGCTTCCGCGCCGCCGGTCAGCGCCACGGCGTCATACTGCTTGGCCAGCTCCTGCGGATCGATCGCGCCCGGGGTGCTGCCGCCGACGGCCTTGCCGTAGTGGAAGGTGACGCCCTCGGCTTCCATCTGCGCCACGCGGCGGTCGATGATGCCCTTCTCCATCTTGAAGTCGGGAATGCCATAGCGCAGCAAGCCGCCGGCCTTGGCGAACTTCTCGTAGACATGCACCTCGTGGCCGGCGCGCGCGAGCTGCTGGGCTGCGGCGAGGCCCGCGGGGCCGGAGCCGATCACGGCGACCTTCTTGCCGGTCTTCTGGGGAGCGATCTCCGGCTTCAGCCAGCCATTGTCCCAGGCGCGGTCGACGATCGCGCATTCGATGGTCTTGATGGTGACCGGGTTGTCGTCGATGTTCAGCGTGCACGACGCCTCGCACGGCGCCGGGCAGATCCGGCCGGTGAATTCGGGGAAGTTGTTGGTCGAGTGCAGGTTGCGCGAGGCCTCTTCCCAGTTGCCCTGATATACGAGGTCGTTGAAATCGGGGATCTGGTTGTTGACCGGGCAGCCCGGCGTGCCCGGCTGGACCGAGCCGGTGCCGTGGCAATAGGGGATGCCGCAATTCATGCAGCGCGCGGCCTGGTCGCGCGTGTCCTTCTCGCTCAGCGGAATGACGAACTCGTTGAAGGTCTTGAGTCGATCGGCGACCGGCTCGTACTTGCGGTCATGCCGCTCGATCTCGAGAAAACCTGTGATCTTACCCATTGAAACCCGATGCCCCTGCATCTCAGTTGTTCCGTCGTTCCGGGCTGCGCCGCGGGGCGCAGACCCGAAGTCTCGAAGTGGCTTTGCGCAATTCCGGGTTCGCGCCAGGCGCGGCCCGGAATGGCGCGTGGTGTGACTTAGGCGCCGATCGCGATCTTCGGCTCGGCGTCGGCGTTGGCCTTCATCTCCTTCAGCGCGCGGCGGTACTCCACCGGCATCACCTTGCGGAATTTGGGCAGCCAGGCCTTCCAGTTGGCGAGAATCTCCGCCGCCTTCCTCGAGCCGGTCAGCTTGGCGTGACGCGTGATCAGGACATGCAGCCGCTCCACGTCGGAGTCGAGCAGGTTCTGGAACACGTCGACCCGGCCATGCGCCTCGAGATCGCCGGAGTGGTGGTAGGTGTCGGCGTTGATCATCTCTTCCGACAGCACCGGCTCGAGCTCGACCATCGACAGATTGCAGAGCTTGTTGAAGTCGCCGGCCTCGTCCAGCACATAGGCGATGCCGCCGGACATGCCGGCCGCGAAGTTGCGCCCGGTCTTGCCGAGCACGACCACGATGCCGCCGGTCATGTATTCGCAGCAATGATCGCCGGCTCCTTCGACGACCGCGACCGCGCCGGAGTTGCGCACCGCGAAGCGCTCGCCGGCGATGCCGCGGAAGTAGCATTCGCCCGCGATCGCGCCGTACATCACGGTGTTGCCGACGATGATCGACTCTTCCGGCACGATGCCGGAGATCTTCGGCGGCTTGACGATGATGCAGCCGCCCGAGAGGCCCTTGCCGACATAGTCGTTGCCTTCACCCTCGAGCTCGAAGGTGACGCCCTTGGCGAGCCAGGCGCCGAACGCCTGTCCGGCGGTGCCCTTCAGGCCGACATGGACGGTGTCGAGCGGCAGGCCGGCATGGCCGTAGATCTTGGCCACCGCGCCCGACAGCATCGCGCCGGCGGAACGATCGGTGTTGTTGATCTCTTCCTCGATCCTGACCGGCGCGCCGCGATCGAGCGCGGCCTGCGCCTGCTCGATCAGCCGGCGGTCGAGCACGGCTTCCAGATGGTGGTTCTGGCTCTCCGAGTGATAGATCGTCTGGCCCTTCTCCTCCTTCTGCCGCACGAACAGCTTGGAGAAATCGAGGCCCTTGGCCTTCCAGTGCGAGACCAGCGCGGTCTGGTCCAGCATCTGGACCTGGCCGACCATCTCGTCGAACGTCTTGTAGCCGAGCTGGGCCATGATCTCGCGGACTTCCTCGGCGACGAAGAAGAAGTAGTTGATGACGTGCTCGGGCTGGCCGGTGAAGCGCTTGCGCAGCACCGGATCCTGGGTCGCGACGCCGACCGGGCAGGTGTTGAGGTGGCACTTGCGCATCATGATGCAGCCGGCGGCGATCAACGGCGCGGTGGCGAAGCCGAACTCGTCGGCGCCGAGCAGCGCGCCGATCACGACGTCACGGCCGGTGCGGAAACCGCCGTCGACCTGCACCGCGATGCGGCTGCGCAGCCGCTGGCGCACCAGCGTCTGGTGGGTTTCGGCAAGGCCGATCTCCCACGGCGAGCCGGCATGCTTGATCGAGGTGAGGGGCGAGGCACCGGTGCCGCCCTCGAAGCCCGCGATCGTCACATGGTCGGCGCGCGCCTTGGCGACGCCGGCGGCAACCGTGCCGACGCCGACTTCGGACACCAGCTTGACCGAGACCTGGCCGTCCGGATTGACGTTCTTGAGGTCGTAGATCAGCTGGGCGAGGTCTTCGATCGAGTAGATGTCGTGATGCGGCGGCGGCGAGATCAGGCCGACGCCCGGCGTCGAGTGCCGGACGCGCGCGATGGTCGCGTCGACCTTGTGGCCGGGCAGCTGGCCGCCTTCGCCGGGCTTGGCACCCTGCGCCATCTTGATCTGCATCATGTCGGAGTTGACGAGGTATTCCGTCGTCACGCCGAACCGGCCCGAGGCGACCTGCTTGATCGCCGAGCGCATGCTGTCGCCGTTCGGCATCGGCTTGAAGCGGTCGGACTCCTCGCCGCCCTCACCGGTGTTCGACTTGCCGCCGATCCGGTTCATCGCGATCGCGAGCGTCGTATGCGCCTCGCGCGAGATCGAGCCGAACGACATCGCACCGGTCGAGAACCGCTTGACGATGTCCTTGGCCGGCTCGACGTCCTCGAGCTTGACCGGCTTGCGCTTGTCGTCCTCGGCGCTCTTGATCCGGAACAGGCCGCGCAGCGTCAACAGGCGCTCGGACTGCTCGTTGAGGATCTTGGCGAACGCCCGGTAGCGCTCCTGCGAGTTGCCGCGCACGGCATGCTGCAGGGTCGAGACCGATTCCGCGGTCCAGGCATGGTCCTCGCCCCGGGTGCGGTAGGCATATTCGCCGCCGACATCGAGCGCGGTCTTGTAGATCTGGCCGTCACCGAACGCGTCGGTGTGGCGCCGCACGGTCTCCTCGGCGATCTCGCCGAGGCCGACGCCCTCGATCCTGGTGTGGGTGCCGGCGAAATACTTGGCGACGAAGTCCGCCTTGAGGCCGACCGCGTCGAAGATCTGCGCGCCGCAATAGGACTGGTAGGTCGAGATGCCCATCTTGGACATCACCTTGAGCAGGCCCTTGCCGATCGACTTGATGTAGCGCTTGACGATCTCGTAGTCGTCGAGCGCGCCGGGCAGCCGGTCCTTCATCGCAAGGATGGTTTCGAACGCGAGATAGGGGTTGATCGCTTCCGCGCCGTAGCCGGCGAGGCAGGCGAAGTGATGTACCTCGCGCGGCTCACCGGATTCGACCACCAGGCCGACCGAGGTGCGCAGGCCGGTGCGGATCAGGTGGTGATGCACGGCGGCGCAGGCCAACAGCGACGGGATCGGGATCCGGTCGGTGCCGGTCATGCGGTCCGACAGGATGATGATGTTGATGCCCTCGCGCACCGCGCCCTCGGCGCGCGCGCAGAGCTCGTCGAGCACCTGCTCCATGCCCGCCGCGCCGAAGCCGGCGTGGAAAGTGGTGTCGAGCGTGCGCGACTTGAAGTGGGTCTCGGCGACGTCGGAGATCGAGCGGATCTTCTCCAGGTCCGCATCGGTCAGGATCGGCTGCCGCACTTCGAGGCGCTTGGTCGAGGCGACGCCCTGCAGGTCGAACAGGTTCGGCCGCGGCCCGATGATCGAGACGAGGCTCATGACGATTTCCTCGCGGATCGGATCGATCGGCGGGTTGGTCACCTGGGCGAAGTTCTGCTTGAAGTAGGTGAACAGCTGCTTCGGCTTGTCCGACAGCGCCGAGATCGGCGTGTCGTTGCCCATCGAGCCGGCGGCTTCCTCGCCGGTGGACGCCATCGGCGTCATCAGGATGGTGATGTCTTCCTGGCTGTAGCCGAACGCCTGCTGGCGATCGAGCAGCGGGAGGTTCGAGCGCACGCCCTTGGCCGGCGCGTCTGGCAGCTCCTCGAGCTGGATCTGGGTGCGATGCAGCCAGTCGCTATAGGGGTGGCTCTTGGCGAGGTCGGCCTTGATCTCGTCGTCCGGAATCAGGCGCCCCTGCTCGAGGTCGACGAGCAGCATCTTGCCGGGCTGCAGCCGCCACTTGGTGACGATCTGGTCCTCCGGAATCTTCAGGACGCCCATTTCGGACGCCATCACGATGCGGTCGTCCTTGGTGACGAGGTAGCGCGCCGGGCGCAGGCCGTTGCGATCGAGCGTCGCGCCGATCTTGCGGCCGTCGGTGAAGGCGATCGCAGCCGGGCCGTCCCACGGCTCCATCAGCGCGGCATGATATTCGTAGAAGGCGCGACGCTGCTCATCCATTAAGGGATTGCCGGCCCACGCTTCCGGAATCATCATCATGACAGCATGCGGAAGGGAATAGCCGCCTTGCACCAGGAATTCGAGCGCGTTGTCGAAGCAGGCGGTGTCGCTCTGGCCTTCATAGGAGATCGGCCACAGCCGGCTGATGTCCTTGCCATAGAGCTCCGAATGCACCGAAGCCTGCCGCGCCGCCATCCAGTTGACGTTGCCGCGCAGCGTGTTGATTTCGCCGTTATGGGCGATCATCCGGTAGGGATGCGCCAGCGACCAGGTCGGGAAGGTGTTGGTCGAGAAGCGCTGATGCACCAGCGCCAGCGCGCTGTCGAAATCGGCTTCGTGCAGGTCGGGATAGTACTTGCCGAGCTGGTCGGCGAGGAACATGCCCTTGTAGATCACGGTGCGGCACGAGAACGAGCAGGGATAGTAGCCGGCCATGCCGCGGTCGCGGCGCTGATAGATCGCCTGCGAGATCGACTTGCGCAGGATGTAGAGCCGGCGCTCGAAATCGTCCTCGGTCTTGGCCGCACCATTGCGGCCGATGAAGACCTGCATGTGATAGGGCTCGGTCGGCTTCACGGTGACGCCGAGCGAGGAATTGTCACTGGGCACGTCGCGCCAGCCGAGCAGCTTGAAGCCTTCGTTCTTGATCTCGTCGGCGATGATGCTCTTGATCACGTTCCGCCACGCGGCATCGCGCGGCATGAACAGCGCGCCGATGGCGTATTCGCCGGGCTGCGGCAGCTTGAAGCCGAGCTCGGAGGTCTTGCGCGCGAAGAAAGCGTGCGGGATCTGCACCAGGATGCCGGCGCCGTCGCCGGCGCGCGGGTCGGCGCCGACGGCGCCGCGATGCTCGAGGTTGCACAAGATGCTCAGCGCGTCGGAGACGATCTGGTGCGACTTCTGGCCCTTGATGTTGGCGATGAAGCCGACGCCGCAGGAGTCCTTTTCCAGGCTCGGATCGAACAGGCCTTCGGCTTCCGGACGCCAAGTATGAAGTTCAAGCGGGTGGAGCTCGCGGGCGGGTTCGGCGGCTTTCGAGTCCGCGGTCGCCGACAGCGCACCTGTCACGATGTTTTCGCGCTCGAATTCCGACCCGCTCATGTGTCCTCTCCCTTGCGTAAGGGGCCTCACCCTATTTGGCGCACCTTGGACGTTGCGGCACCCACCGGGCCACCGCTCGTCCGCCGCGAGCCGCATTTTCCTAAATTCAGGCGACGGGCGTTTCAACGTTCCCTGCGGAACGGCCCTGCCTGCAGCATTCTCGGAGCCCGGGGCGCCGAGGACCTCCTCGCGAAGGTTCTCGTTGCAATCCCCATGCCGGGATGGCCTCGAAATTGAGACAGCCTTGCTGTCCTAACATCGACCTTGCCAAATTTTTGTCTATCACACAAGCGCGAGGAAGTCCTCGCCCGCATGCTCGGAACGAACGGCTCGGGGGCCCCCGCCGCGCCCCCGATTCGAAGCAAACACGCCGTGATCTGGCCCAAGGAGCGACCAAGGACTGCCGGATTTCAAACCGAAATTTCATCGCGGACAAGCCAGCAAGAGAGCGGAAAGCTCCTGAAGTCGGGCCAGACAGGAGTTACGGCGATGAAGTTGTTCACAGGTTCGGTCGCTGCCGCCGCTCTCGCGTTCAGCGCAGCCTCGGCCGAGGCGCAGCTCGTGACCTCGGCTCGGGCCGGCAGCCCGTCCTTCGTCAGGGTATCCGACATCGACGGCCCCTACGCGGCGATGCCCGAGGTTCCGCCGCCGCCGCGTTTCGGCCGCGTCCCGAGCCTGTTGCCGCCGGTCGAGGTCTACACCGTGCTGCGCGAGAACGGCTACCTGCCGCTCGGCGCCCCGCAGCAGCGCGGCTTCGTCTACACGATCTCGGTGATCGACCAGGGCGGCGACGACGGCCGGCTGGTGATCGACGCCCGCGACGGGCACATCGTCCGCTTTACCCCGGCCTATCGGCTCGGCGACAATTACGAGGAGGAGATGAGCGCGACCTACGGCCCGGTCGGCCCGATGCCGCGGCCGATCCAGGCGAGGGTGCCACGGCCGCCGCTCCCGATTCCGCATGTCGCAAGCCGCGTGCCGGTACCGAAGCGGAGCCCGCTTGCGGCCAAGGCGCAGGCTCCTGCCGCAGCGGCCCAGGCCGCCGTGCCGCAGACTGCCGTGCCTACCCAGGCGGCAGTACCTGCGCCAGCCGAGCAGGCCGCGGCAGCGCCAGGGCCCGCCGAGACCCAGGCGGCGGCGCCGCAGGCCGTTCAGCAGGCCGAGGTCCCAACCGTCGGTCGGGCCGCGTCACCGCCGGCGGCGCCTGCGCCTGCGATCCTGCCGACGCAGGAGATGCCGAAGGTACAGGGGTTGGAATAGCGGCAACCGGCCGCAAAAAAACGCCCCGGTTTCCCGGGGCGTTTTCGCGTTCAGCCAATATCTGCTGACGCGGGGGGCATTGCTTAGGCCGCGACCTTCGCCGAGCCGTCGACCACCTGCGGGGCCTTCTCGCCGCCGCCGATCGGAATGCTGCGGGGCTTCTTGGCCTCGGGAATCTCGCGGACGAGATCGACGTGAAGCAGGCCGTTCTCGAGCGAGGCGTTCTTCACCTGCACGAAGTCGGCAAGCTGGAAGACGCGCTCGAAGGCGCGCGAGGCGATGCCGCGATAGAGCACTTCCGCGCCGTTGCCGGAGTTCTCGTTGGCGGATTTCTCGCCCTTGATCGTCAGCGTGTTCTCCTTCGCGACGATCGAAAGCTCGGCCTGCGAAAAGCCGGAGACCGCGACGCTGATCCGGTAAGCATTCTCGCCGGTGCGCTCGATGTTGTAGGGGGGATAGCCGGGGCTGCCGTCCGAAGTCACCTGATCGAGCAGGTTGAAGAGGCGGTCGAAGCCGACGGTGGAACGATAGAACGGAGTGAGGTCGTAGCTACGCATAGAATAGTCCTCCAGTGAGCGACTGTTTCAGTTACCCGCCCGCCATCGGGCCGGGCTTAGATGTGTGCAGCCTGATGTTTCGGGTCCGAAACACTGGTAGCGGCCTGCACTAGGGTGATATGGGAGGGGTCACGTCGCGTTCAAGAGGCGGAAACCGCGTCGCTTTTCTGGCGCCGGCGTCCTTGATCTCCACCCTGTCTCACCACGTCGGTCTCCCGCATGACGCTCGTCTCGATTCCCGCCAACCCGGTTCCGGACGACGTGGTCAGCGGCACTATCAAAACATCAGACGGAGCCGAGCTGCGCTTTGCGCGTTGGGCGCCGCCCCCCGGCCGCAAGGGCACGGTCTGCGTGTTCAGCGGGCGCGGCGAGATGATCGAGAAATATTTCGAGACCGTGCGCGATCTGCGGGACCGCGGCTTCGCGGTGGCGATGATCGACTGGCGTGGCCAGGGCCATTCGTCGCGGCGGCTGCGCGACCCACGCAAGGGTTATGTGCGCAACTTCGCCGACTACGAGACCGACGTCGAAGCCTTCGTCCAGCAGGTGGTGCTGCCGGATTGCCCGCCGCCCTATTTCGCGCTGGCGCATTCGATGGGCGGCGCGGTGATGCTGCGCATCGCGCATGCCGGCAAGCGCTGGTTCGATCGCATGGTGCTGTCGGCACCGATGATCGACCTGCCGCGCGGCCGCGTCTCCTTCTTCCCGAGCGCGCTGCTTCGGATCATGCGCCTCACCGGACAGGGCAGCAATTACATCCCGGGCGGCAACAGCGAACTGGTCGGCCTTGCGCCCTTCATCGGCAATCCCGTAACCAGCGATCCGGTGCGCCACGCCCGCAACGCGGCGATCCTGGAAGAAGACCCGACGCTCGGCATCGCCGCGCCGACGATCGCCTGGGCCGACACCGCGTTCACCGCGATGCGCACCTTCCGCGGCATGTCGTATCCCTCCGAAATCCGCCAGCCGATCCTGATGCTGGCGGCGAGCAATGACGAGGTGGTGTCGACGGCGGCGATCGAGGAGTTCGCCTACCATCTGCGCGCCGGCTCGCATCTCGTGATCGCCGGCGCCAAGCACGAGATCCTGCAGGAGCAGGATCGCTACCGCGCGCAGTTCTGGGCGGCGTTCGATGCCTTCGTGCCGGGCACGCCGCTGTTCAAGTGAGCAGCGGAGCGGTCACGATGCGGCGCGCTGCCCGCCCGGCTGCATATGCTTGAGCAGCACCGGCGCGGTCTTTGCCATGCCGTTGATGGTCTCGAAGGCGAGCTTGATCGCTACGGCTTCCGCGATGGCGCGTCGCGTTTTGGTCAGCACCTTCACGAGGGCGAGCTGAGACACGGTCGACAGGTCCGTGCGGCTGGGGAAAGCTGCGGTGCGGTTGGCAAAGGCGAGCCGGCGCAGCTCGAACGCAGCACGCAGGGGCGGCATTTTCGGCGCATGGCCCGGTGCGACGCCGAGCGGGACGAATCCCCATTGGCCTGCTGGGGCGTTCGGTCCGCGTGCCGCGGCATAGCTTTGATAGATCCCCGCAATGTCCGGAAAGATGCGCGGATCCCAGGCGCCGCCCGGCGCGCCCGCATGGGTCAGGATGCCGTAGAGGGCGCCGAACGTGCTCGTGATCGGGACCTCCCGCCAGTCGGTGCGATCGCCGGACAGCACCATGTTGATCCTTTGGGAGAAGATCGCGCGTCCGGGCGCGTACGGATGGTTGTCGACATCGAGTTCGTCGGCATTGCGCATCGCGCACTCGCCGACGAAAGCAGCCGTGGCGGAGATCATGTCTTCGCACCGGAACATGCCCTTGCTCTGCCCTTCAGCCATCGCTTGCGCGAGCTGCGACAGTCGCTCGACCAGATCGGAGTGTTGATTTTGCATTGCCGGCCGTCCTCGGAGGTTTGCCGGCGAGAGTTTGACCGTTCCTTCATTAAGAATTCTTATGCCGAATACCGACAAGCCGCTGCATCTGATCGCGGTTCGATCCGCTGTAGACAGCAGGGCGATTGCGGCATCCCCTATTCCGGACGCAACTGCGTCCCGGGAACTCAGCCGTTGAGCAGCGCGACGATGCGGTCGGGAAAGCGCTGCTCGACGAACAGGGTCCTGACTTCGGCGACGCTGAGATAGCGGTCCTTGCCTTCGCCCTTGCCCATGATGTCGAGCAGTACGGGCCATTCGCCGAGCATCAGCAGCGGATAGTAGCAGTGCAGGATGGCGTAGGACGGCGGATGCTGGTCCTTGGCGCGCTGGAAGTTCGCCGCCATGAAGGTCTTGATCTCGGCGGCCGACAGCCCGCGTTCGACGCTGCCGTCGGAGGCCTTGTAGTCCGAGCCGAAGGTGGCAAGCCGCGCGATCTCGTCTTCATGCACGACGGCATGCTGGTCGAGGATGCGCGAGCCGGCGCCGTGCTTGTCGAGCGGGCCGTTGCGCAATTGGTCGAGGATCGCGCCCTGCAACAGGCTGCGCATCTGGCTGAACGGGCTGATGCCGTTGGCCATCTGCGCGACCATGAAGATCTTGGCGCCGGCGCTGAGCGCCGCAAGGCCGGTCTTGCCGGTGGCGCGGTCGATGGTTGCGGTCAGCTGCGGTAGCGGCACGATGTGGCCGCCGACATAATTGCCGGCGACCAGCGCGCGCAGGAACGGGCAGGGATTGTCAGGGGAGACCTGCGGGGCGGGCGCCGCGCTTGCAGCCGTATCGGACATCAAACCACATCCTGAAAAGCTTCAGCCTAGAAAGCATCCGTTACCGGTGAATGAATTCGCTCAGGAATCGACGGCGAATTTCGACGCGGATGCAACCAGAGCGAGTTTGCCGAAGGGGAGGCCGGCTTTCAAGAGGCCGTCGCGATAATGCGCGATGTCGGCCGGGTTCTTCCAGTGGAAATTGCGCAAGTGACGTTCGACCGTCAGCTTGGGATGGTTGGCGAGTAGCGCCTCGGCCGCCTGCGCGGCTTCGTCGACACGGCCGAGCTGGGCGAGCGCGGCGGCGCGCACCGCAAGGCCCTGCAGATGGTTCGGGTTGAGGTAGAGCGTTTCGCGCGACCACGACAGCGATGCGTCATATTGCCCGAGCAGGTAATGGCTGAACGCGTTCAAGGCGCCCCATTGATAACGCGGGTCGCTGTTGCCGCGCTGGACCGCCGTCGAGAACAGCTCGACTGCCTGGCGATGATCGCCGATCACCATGTGGCAGATGCCGAGCACGCCGCGCGCGCCCATGTCGTAGGGGTTGAGCTCGATTGCCCGCTTGATGGCATCCATCGCGGCTTCGTAGTGGCCCTGCATCGCGTGCAGATAGGCCAGCAGCGAAAATGCGAACGATGAGCGCGGATCGAGCCGGACGCTGCTCTCGGCCAGGCTGACCGACGAGGCCCACAATTCGCGCGTGCTCGGAATCCAGCCGAACTGGACGCTCTGGATCTGGATCAGCGCGAGATAGGCGCGCGCGATCGACAGCGCGGGATCGAGCTCGATCGCCTCCTTGAACAGCGCGATCGCGGTTTCGCTATCGGCCTTGGTCTGGTGATAGTAGTGCGACAGGCCCTTCAGGAAGCGATCCCACGCGGTCAGCTCGGAGTTCGGCGAGCGGGCCGGCGCCGAGGCTTCGGCGCGGTAGATCTCCTGCGCGACCGCGGCGGAGAGGTTGGCGGTGATCTCGTCCTGCATCGCGAACAGGTCGCCCATGTCGCGGTCGTAGCGGCCGGTCCACAGCTGTTCGCCCTTCTCGGGCGCGATCAGCTCGGCGGTGACGCGGATCTTGTTGCCGGCGCGCCGCACCGAACCCTGGATCAGATAGGTGGCGTCGATCTCGCGGGCGATCAGGCGCGTCGAGACGTTCTTGCCCTTGTAGGCGAAGGTCGAGTTGCGGCTCAGTACGCGATAGAAGGATTGCAGCGACAGTGCATGGATCAGATCTTCGGTCAGGCCGTCCGAAAAATATTCGTCGGCGCTGCCGCTCAGATTGTCGAACGGCAGCACGCCGACGATCGCGGTCCGGTATTGCCCCGGCAGACGCGGCCCGTCTTCCGGCGTGTGCTCCTGGGTATCGGATCCGGCCGGTGCCCAGGTCCAGACATTGACCGGCTCGGCGATGTTCTTGAAGCGATGCGGGCCGGCATCGGTCAGCGTCACGGCAAGCCGCCGCCCCGCCTCGGTGCGGGCCTTGTCCGACACCGCGATGCCGCCGGGCGATGCCACCGTCTCGAGACGCACGGCGATGTTGACGTCGTCGCCGAACACCTCGTCCTCGTCGGCCATGACGTCGCCCATGTGGACGCCCATCCGGAAATGCATGGCGCGGTCGGCCGGCAAATGTTCGTTGCGCTCGGCCATCAGGGTCTGCATTGCGACGGCGGCCTCGATCGCTCCGATGATGCTCGGAAATTCCAGCAGGAAGCCGTCGCCGGTGTTTTTGACGATCCGGCCGCCATGGTTGAGGATGATCGGATAGATCGCGCTGCGGTGCGCCTTGAACGAGGCATGCGTCCCCGCCTCGTCGACGCCCATCATGCGGGAATAGCCGGCGATATCAGCGCAAAGAATGGCAGCGAGCCGTCTTTCCATGTCTCCCGTGCCCTGGAATGGCCACTTAGCCGAGGTGACCGAATCCGATACTTACAAGACAGCTCGGGTCCGGCGGAAGCTCGGTTTACGGGCACCTATAATGCATTGTAGCAGGAATTGGCATGCGACCAACGGATCGTACAGTCCGTTTCTCTACCGAATTCGTGTGTCGCTGGGATGGCGCAGCTTGGCTGACCGTCCTTTCCGGTTCGTTACTTACATAGGTTAATCTCGCCGCATGCTGGGAATTCACGAACTTTGGTTGTTTGTCCTGTCCGGGCTGCTGCTCAACGTCACGCCCGGGCCGGATACCGCTTATATCATTGGGCGCACGATTCAGCTCGGGTGGCGCGGCGGTGCGGCTGCAGCAATCGGTATCAGCTGCGGCTGCCTCGTCCACGTGCTGGGTGCCGCGATCGGGCTGTCGGCGCTGCTGATGGCGTCGTCGACCGCATTCCTGGCCGTCAAGCTGATCGGCGCGGCCTATCTGGTGCTGACCGGCCTGCAGATGTTGTTGTCGCGCACCAAGCCGATCGCGGAGGTCGCGGGGCAGGCCGGCGAGACCTCGATCTCGCGCGTGTTCTGGCAGGGCGCCCTGACCAACATCCTCAACCCCAAGGTGGCGCTGTTCTTCCTGGCCTTCCTGCCGCAATTCGTGGCGGCGGACTCAGCCCATAAGACGCTCGCCTTCCTGGTGCTCGGGCTGATCTTCATCACCGGCGGCACGCTCTGGTGCCTCGGCCTCGCGGCCTTTGCGGCGAAGGCCGCCGGCGGCATCCGGCAATCGGCGGGCGCGATCGGCTGGATCAACCGCTCGCTCGGCGCGCTGTTCATCTATCTCGGCGTCCGCGTCGCCATGCTGGAGGCGCGCTAGCGGTCGCCAGAGCGTTTTCGAGCGAGGTGGCTTACCGGTTCGCGTGAAGAAAACGCGTCAAACAAGAATCTAGCCGTGGATCTTGAGCAGCGCGCTGCCGGCGAGGTAGATGCCGAGCAGGATCATCGAGATCAGGAACCAGCGGCGGAACACGTCGGGCTGCATCCTTGTGCGGACCGCCTGGCCGATGAACATGCCGGTGAATGACGCCATCATCGCCACCGCACCCGGCAGCGCGGTCGCCGCAGTCAGCAGGCCCGAGGCCGTGAGGTTGAAAGCGAGCGCCAGGGTCGCGTTGGTGAAGAAGACGCCGAGCGCCTGCACCAGCTCGTCCTTGTCCATGCCGATCGCCTGCATGAACGGCACCGAGGGGATGACCTGGACGCCGGTTGCGGCCGAGATCAGCCCGGTGATGAGGCCGACGATGCCGCCGACCCATTTCTCATGGCGCCGCGCGACCTTGAAGTTGAACCGGCTCAGGCCGACGATCGCGTAGATCACCAGCAGGGCACCAAGCACCACGGTGCCGTAGGCCGCGTAGGGCCCGGTCAATAGTCCGGCATTGATCCAGATTCCGACGACGGTGCCGAGCATCAGCGGCCACAGCCGCCTGAGGATGTCGCGCAGATAGGGGCCGACGAAGGTCTGCCAGATATTGGTGACGATCGCCGGCACGATCACGATCGCAATCGCCTGGCCCGGCGCCATCGTGGTTGCGAGCAGCCCCATCGCGACCGTCGGCAGACCGAGGCCGAGCGTGCCCTTGACGAAGCCGGCGAGCAGGAAGGCGAAAGCGATGAAGATCAGCAGATGGTCGACCATGGCGGGACATTGACCGATCGACGCGATCGGCACAATCTGGAGGTTACGGAGTTAGCCTTCGGGCATCCCGAAGGGGCGGAACGGAAAAAATGATGCGGTTCGACCTGATCGACTTGCAGTTGTTCATTGCGGTTGCCGATGCGCGAAGTATCACGCAGGGCGCGGTGCGCGCAAACCTTGCGCTGGCCTCTGCCAGCGAGCGGATCAAGGGCCTCGAGGAGGCGCTCGGCGTCGCACTGCTCAAGCGCGGCCGCCGCGGCGTCGAGCTGACGGCGGCGGGCGAGAGCCTGCTCGGCCATGCCCGCATCGTGATCCACAATGTCGAGTCGCTGCAAAGCGATCTCGCCGCCTATGCCAGCGGGGTGCGCGCCAACGTGCTTCTGCTCGCCAACACCTCGGGTCTGTCGGAGCATCTGCCGCGCGCACTCGCGGCCTTCCTGCACGAACATCCCGATATCAGCGTCGATGTCGAGGAGCGCGAGAGCACCGATATCGCGACCGCGATCGCCAGCGGCGCCGCCGATCTCGGCTTCGCAGCCGAGCACGCGCTGCCCGACAGTGTCGAGCGCTTCCTGTTCAGCGAGGACCGCCTGATGCTGGTGGCGCCGCGGCGCAGCGATCTCGGCAATCGCCGCCAGATCGACTTTCAGGAGGTGGTCGGGCGCGATTTCGTCGGCCTCACGGCGACGTCGGCGTTGCAGGTCCATATTTCCCGCCATGCGGCAAAGCTCGGTGCGCGGCTGCGCTTCCGTGCCCGTCTGCGCGGCTTCGACGCGATCTGCCAGATGGTTGCAGCCGATGTCGGCATCGCGGTGATTCCGGAAACCGCGGCCCGGCGCTGCGCGGCTTCGATGCCGATCACGACGATAAGGATTCGCGACGCCTGGGCCAATCGCCGGCTCACGATCTGCGCCCGCAGCTTCAAGGCGCTGCCGCGCGCCGCCAAACAGCTCGTGGAATATTTGCAGGCCGAAGCGCAGCGCTGATCAAGGAGAGTGCCATGCTCACCGTCTGGGGCCGCCGCAGTTCGTTCAATGTGCAGAAGGTGATGTGGCTGATCGGCGAGCTCGAGCTGGCGCATCAGCATATCGATGCCGGCGGCGCGTTCGGCGGGCTCGATGCACCGGCCTTCCTGGCGATGAACCCGCACGGCCGTGTGCCCGTCATCAGGGATGACGAGGCAACCGTCTGGGAATCCCACGCCATCCTGCGCTACCTCGCCGCGCGCTATGGCAACGGTCGCTTCTGGTCCGACGATCCCGTCGTCCGGGCGCGGGTCGACGGCTGGATGGACTGGTCGCAGACCGCGCTGCAGCCGGATTTTCTCGGCGGCGTGTTCTGGGGATTCTTCCGCACCCCTGAAGCGCAGCGCAATTGGCCGGCGATTGAGACGGCGCTCGCCCGCTGCGAGCAGCATTTCGCCAAGCTGGAACGCCTCCTTGAAAGCAACCCGTTCCTGCTCGGCGAGACATTGTCGTTCGCCGACATCACCGCAGGGACCTCGCTCTATCGCTATTTCGAGCTCGAGATCGCACGCCCGCCGTTGCCGGCCGTCGAGCGCTGGTATCGGAGGCTGCAACAGCGCCCGCCGTTTCGTGAGCACGTCATGCTTCCGTTCGAGGAGCTGCGCGGCCGGCTCGATTATTAGCGTTACTTCGCCGTCACCACGCCGGCGTCCTCGATCACCTTCGCCCATTTCCTGATGTCGGCAGCGATGAAGTCGCGGAAATGCTCCGGCGTGTCGCCGGCCAATGTCAGGCCCTGCTCGGCGAGCTTTGCCTTCACGGCCGGATCGGCCATCGCCTCGGTGGCGATCATGTTCAGCCTCGTGATAATCGCCGGCGGCGTTCCTGCGGGGGCGACCATGCCGTACCAGTTCTCGATGATCAGGTCGGGCATGCCGGCCTCCGTCGTGGTCGGCACGTCGGGCGCGGTCGGGGCGCGCTCGCGGCCCCCGAGCGCGATCGGCCGCAGCGTGCCCGCCTTGATCTGCGGCAGGATCACCGGCAGGTCGAGGAAGGTCATCTGCACCTGCCGACCCAGGAGATCGTTCACTGCCGGCGCCGCGCCGCGATAGGGCACGTGGACGATGTCGATCTTCGCCGTCAGCTTGAACAATTCGCAGGCCAGATGCGGCAGGCTGCCGGGGCCGGAGGAGGCGAAGTTGAGCTTGCCCGGCTGCGCCTTGGCGAGCGCGACCAGCTCGCTCATGTTCTTTGCCGGCACGTCGGTGGCGACGACCAGCATTTCCGGCACGGTGGCGACCAGCGTCACCGGGGCGAGATCCTTCAGCGTATCGTAGGCGACCTTTTCCATGCTCGGGCTGATCGCGAGCGCGCCGGCGCTGGCGATCGCAACCGTGTAGCCGTCGGGCGCGGCCTTCGCGACCGCGTCGGTGCCGAGCACGCCGCCCTGGCCGGCGCGATTGTCGACGATGATCGGCTGCTTCACCAGTTCCGATATCTTCTGTCCGATCACCCGCGCGATGATGTCGTTCGGCCCACCCGGCGGGAACGGCACGATCAGCCGGATCGGCTTGGTCGGGAACTCCTGGGCCGAAGCTGCAATGGGCGTGAGAAGCAGGAGAACGGCTGCCAACAGCCTGCCGCAAATCGTCATGTGCGCCCACCCCTGACTTTTCTCGTTGCAGTCAGGATGTGCGCAGATCAATCGTCCGGCAACCCGAGAATCAGGCGTTGAGCAGCTTCATCGCGGCTTCGTGCACGCGCGGATCGCCGGCTGCGATGATGCGGCCGCCGCCCTGCGCCGGCTTGCCGTCCCAGGTGGTGACGACGCCGCCGGCGCCGGTGACGATCGGGATCAGGCCGGCGATGTCGTAGGGCTTCAGCTCGGTCTCGATCACGAGGTCGAGATGGCCGGCCGCCAGCATGCAATAGGAGTAGCAGTCGCCGCCGTAGCGCGACAGCCGCGCCGCGTTTTCGACCCGGCCGAAGCGGGCGCGGTCATCCGGATTCATCAGAAGCGGGCTCGTGGTGAAGGTGGTCGCCTCCTTCAGCGAGGCGCAACGCCGCACCGAGAGCCGCCGTCCGCCCGACGGCCCGGAATAATTCGCCGAGCCGTTGTCGCCGGAGAAGCGCTCGCCGATATAGGGCTGGTGCATCATGCCGAATACCGGCGTACCTTTGTGCAGCAGCGCGATCAGCGTGCCCCAGATCGGAAAACCGGCGATGAAGGACTTCGTGCCGTCGATCGGGTCGAGCACCCAGACATAGTCGGCGTCTTCGCGCTCATTGCCGAACTCCTCGCCGACGATGCCGTGCTGGGGGAAGTTCGCCTTGATCAGCCGTCGCATCACCGCTTCGGCGGCGCGGTCGGCTTCGGTGACCGGATCGAAATCGTTCGAACTCTTGTTGTCGACCGAAAGCGAGGTGCGGAAGAAGGGCAGGATGGTTTCGCCGGATGCGGTCGCGAGGCGGCCGATGAAGGCGGTGAAGTCGATGACCGTCACGGCTTGTCCCTGAAATGCGCAAAACGACGCGGTAGAGGTCGGATGCGTTCTTGCCTAGCTCAATCCAATGCTGTGCGCACGATTAACGCAGCGTTATCCCAGCCTGATGACCCGGTTTCGGACTTTCGATTTGGCTTCGGATTCGAAAGCCTCTCTGGCTGCTGGCCGGATCACGAAGTCGCGAGTTCTGGTATACAAGCTATGCGCAAAGCGCCGTCTGACCGGGGTTTATCCCGTAAGTCTCTGATACTGAACAACAAAAATTTCCGGCGCGGGCCTGTGGCAAATGCGACAGCCTACTAACAAATACGCAGGAAATGTTTCGAAAGTTCTTGCGTTTTGTGCAGCGCGGTCGCATATTGTTGCGGTGCGGTAGCGCCTCGCGCTATCGCTGCCCTCCTTGGGCGTTTCCTCCCTAGACTTGGGCCGCTTGTTCATTCAAGCGGCCCTTTTTTCTTGGTTCGACGACTTCCCGGCGTGAATGCGGAATCCAATTTCGCATCCGGTCACGCCACCAACTGAATTCCCCGTTCACGACTTCGTCGATCACCGCATGGCTAGTCGACGACGCAGCTACTCAGCAGCCGCCTGGAATGGGCCGAGATCTCCGAACGGAATCTTTGCGAGAGCATCGGCGAGTGTCGCGAAGTCGGCGGCCACCTGGGCGAAGCGCGGTCCGCGCTCACGGTGGCGCTCATCCATATAGACCGCGCGGTTGAGCTCGATCTGCACGGTGTGCAGGCCGCTCGCCGGGTTGCCGTAATGCTCGGTGATGAAACCGCCGGCATAGGGCTTGTTGCGGCCGATCGAATAGCCGAGCGAGCTCATGATCTCCTCGACGAGGTCGGGCAGCAGCGGCGCGCAGCTCGTGCCATAGCGGTCGCCGATCACGACGTCGGGCCGGCGCGGCTCGTCGCGCGACACGCCGATCGACGGCATCGAGTGGCAATCGACCACGATCACGGCGCCGAACGCCTGGTGCGCCTTGTTGATCAGCCGGCGCAGCGCGCGGTGGTAGGGCTTGTACAGCACCTCGATCCGCCGCAGCGCGTCATCGACGTCGAGCCGCTCGCGGTAGATCTCCTGTCCGTCGCCGACCACGCGCGGGATGGTGCCGAGGCCGCCGGCGACCCGCATCGAGCGGGTGTTGGCGAAGCTCGGCAGCCGCCCGGTGAACATCCGCGGGTCGAGCTCATAGGGCTCGCGGTTCACGTCGACATAGGAGCGCGGGAAGTTGACCCGGACGATCGGAAAGCCGCGCTCGCTCACGCCGGCGATCAGCTCGTCCATGAAACTGTCTTCGGAGCGGCGCAGCGCCGCCACATCGATGCGCGATGCCTCGAGGAATTCGGCCGGGTAGACCGAGCCCGAATGCGGGGAATTGAAGATGATCGGCGCGCGCCAGGCCTGCGGCTCAACGATCTCGAACGGGGGCGACAACTCGCCAGCAAATTCGGTCATTCCCTTGGCGCCGTCCCTTGCGTCCGCCTCGCCCCGCAAGAACTGGTTCTGCCGGAAAAGCGGAGATTTATGGGCAGGCATTGTCGGTAATCGCGATCATTCTGCCAAGTGAAAAGAGTGTGGCGCGCCCTGGAACGCGTCTTAAAAGCGGGAAATGCCGCTGATGGTTGATTCGACGCGTGGTTCGGTCCACAAATCGCTGGTGCGCATTTGCCGCTGGCTTGACGCAAATTTCACCCGAAATTTACCGTCTGTCGGGCTTACTGTTCGGACTGCTCCTCCAGCCGGATTCGACGATTCCTGCCATGCCGAAAATACTTCTCGCCGAAGACGACACCGATATGCGCCGCTTCCTGGTCAAGGCGCTCGAAAATGCGGGATTCAAGGTCTCGCCGCACGACAACGGCATGTCGGCCTACCAGCGGCTGCGCGAGGAGCCGTTCGAAATGCTGCTGACCGACATCGTGATGCCCGAGATGGACGGCATCGAGCTGGCGCGCCGTGCCTCGGAACTCGATCCCGATATCAAGATCATGTTCATCACCGGCTTCGCCGCGGTGGCCCTCAATTCCGATTCGGAGGCGCCGAAAAACGCCAAGGTGTTGGCCAAGCCCGTGCACCTCAGGGAATTGGTCAGCGAAGTGAACAAGTTGCTGGCGGCCTGATTCGCCAAAAAACCTTCACTTTGCATCCTTGCCTGCCCCGCCGCGGTCCGTTATAGGGACCCGATCCAAACATGGCTTTGGGTGCGTAGCTCAGCGGGAGAGCACTACCTTGACATGGTAGGGGTCACAGGTTCGATCCCTGTCGCACCCACCACGCTTCGCCCTGACGGGCTTCGCGTGGCGCAGCCACGCCGGAGACCGCCAGAGCGAAGCGTGTCCGGCGTAGCTTGAACGCGAAGTGAAAGCGAAGACGGACGACCGCGCCGAAGCCCAAAGGGCGCAGGCGGGCCGTTGGCCGCGAGCTTCGGCTCGTCAAGCCACGCGTCGCGATGACGGTTCGGATGAGATACAGCTTCGCGTTCTCGCGACGTGGCGTGGCTGGATGCCTCGGTTGAGGACGAGCACTGCGCGTAGCGGGATAACGCAATCCCAGCCAAATTTAGGAAGCGCCCAGCTTGGTGTCGCAATTCGGCACCCGGCCGAACCGGCCGTGTAGTCCGCGCCAGAGGCCGGCGCATAGAATGTTCAGGAGCTTGCGCATCGACTTTCCCCTCGACATCCGCATCGGTGATCCTGCTGATGTCGGTGACCGAAGGACAGAGCCAAATCTGGGCAGGCCTGCGCAGTTTCTAAGCAGGCCGCCCACGCGGCCGCGCCGCGCGTGCCGGAAAATCTCATCAGATTCAGTTGCCGGTGCTTTGGCACGCCTCGTGCATCAAAGGCGCTGAGTTGGCCGCTAGGGTTCCGATCTTGCCAGGCAAGATGCTGGTCCGAGAGCAGCCGCTTGCGGGGGAGACATCCCCGCAGGTGCACGGCGGGATAAAAGCCCGGGAGACCTCGTTAGCCAAGGGATTGGCGGAGCGATGGTCTTTTCGCCAGTCCCTTTTTGTGAAGTTTCGCAAGAGGGATCGGCAATGAACAAGTTCTCTTTCTTCCTTCGCTCTGTTGTCATCGGCTGCGCGGTCGTGCTCGCGGCGGCGCCCGCGGCCGAGGCGGCGCCGAAGAAAAGCTTCAAGGTCGCCTGGTCGATCTATGTCGGGTGGATGCCGTGGGGCTATGCGGCCGACACCGGCATCGTCAAGAAATGGGCCGACAAATACGGCATCACGATCGAGGTCAAGCAGTTCAACGACTACGTCGAGTCGATCAATCAGTATACCGCCGGCGGCTATGATGCCGTCACCATCACCAACATGGATGCGCTGTCGATTCCGGCAGCCGGCGGCGTCGACACCACAGCGGTCGTGATGGGTGACTTCTCCAACGGCAACGACGCGGTGATCCTCAAGAACAAGTCGGACCTCGCCGCGATCAAGGGCCAGACCGTCAACCTGGTTGAATTCTCGGTGTCGCATTATCTGCTGGCGCGGGCACTCGAGACCTCCAAGCTGAGCGAGAAGGACGTCAAGGTCGTCAACACCTCCGACGCCGATATCGCCGCCGCCTACAAGACCCCTGACGTCAATGCGGTCGTGACCTGGAATCCGATCGTGACCGAAATCCTCGGCTCGCCCGATGCCAGGAAGGTTTTCGACTCCTCGCAGATCCCCGGCGAGATCATGGATCTGATGGTGGTGAACACCGCGGTTGCCAAGGACAATCCGGATTTCGCCAAGGCGCTGGTCGGCATCTGGTACGAGACGCTGTCCAGGATGACCGCCAACGATCCCGCCGCGAAGGCTGCCAAGGAGGCGATGGCCAAGGCCTCCGGCACCGACCTCGCCGGTTTCGACAGCCAGCTCTCGACCACAAAACTGTTCGACAAGGCAACCGACGCCGAAGCTTTTACGCGCAGCAAGACGATCGGGACGACGATGGACCGGGTCCGTAAATTCCTGTTCGAAAAGGACCTGCTCGGCAAGGGCGCGAAGTCGGCCGACGCCGTCGGCATCGAGCTCGCCGACAAGTCGGTGCTCGGCGACAAGTCGAACGTCAAGCTGCGCTTCGACCCGACCTTCATGGACGAAGCCGCCAAGGGCAAGCTCTGAGGGCAGGCCCTGACGCCACGGCGCGATCCCCAAAGCAGGAGCCGACGATGCGACTTGTGAACATACGGCCGGGACGGCAGACGCGATTCTATCTGCTCGCGCTGCCGTTCCTGTTGGTCGCAATCGCCTACTTCGCCAGCTCCGGCGCGCGGCTCGCGCAGAACCCGAACGACAAGCTGCTGCCGGCGCTGCCGAGCATGGTGCAGGCGGTCAAGCAGATGGCGTTCGAGGTCGATCCGCGCACCGGCGGCTATCTGATGGCCTCCGACACCGTCGCGAGCCTCGGGCGACTGGGGTCGGCGCTGGCGATCTCGACGACGGCGGCGCTGGTGCTCGGCATCGTGATCGGGCTGCTGCCGGGCGCCAATGCGCTGCTCGGACCGTTCGTATCGGTCACCTCGATGGTGCCGCCGCTGGCGCTGCTGCCGATCCTGTTCATCGTGATGGGGCTCGGGGAGAATTCGAAGATCGCGCTGATCGTGATCGGGACGCTGCCTTGCATGATCCGCGACCTCGCCATGAAAGTGCAGGAGTTGCCGCGCGAGCAGATCGTCAAGGCGCAGACGCTCGGCGCCTCGACCTGGCAGATCGCGCTCCGCGTCGCAATGCCGCAAACCCTGCCGCGGCTGATCGACGTGCTGCGGCTGCAGCTCGGCCCGGCCTGGCTGTTCCTGATCGCGGCCGAGGCGATCGCCTCCGATTCCGGGCTCGGCTATCGGATCTTCCTGGTGCGGCGCTATCTCGCGATGGACGTCATCATCCCCTACGTCGCCTGGATCACGCTGCTCGCGTTCCTGATCGATGTCGGCCTGCGCGTTCTGCAACGCAGGGCGTTTCCCTGGTTTGCCTCGGTGAGGGCGGAATGAGCGCGATCCGCTTCGACGACGTCTGGAAGGAATATGGCGACCACATCGTGCTCGAGCGCATCACGATGGAGGTCGAGCCGCGCGCTTTCATTGCGCTGGTCGGTCCGTCCGGTTGCGGCAAGACCACGCTGCTCCGCATGCTGCTCGGCGAGGAGCAGCCGAGCCGCGGCCGGATCCTGGTCGACGGCAAGCCGTTGCCCGCCGAACCGGACGCCGACCGCGGCGTGGTGTTCCAGCGCTACTCGGTGTTTCCGCA
Organism: Bradyrhizobium sp. WCU1; assembly: GCF_053474805.1. NCBI lineage: Bacteria > Pseudomonadati > Pseudomonadota > Alphaproteobacteria > Hyphomicrobiales > Nitrobacteraceae > Bradyrhizobium > Bradyrhizobium sp. WCU1. The sequence goes on along the minus strand of NZ_CM130280.1, from coordinate 2,322,710 downwards.
TCTCACCGTGTTGCAGAACGTGATGCTCGGGCGCGAACTGCGCGACGCCAAGTTCACCGCCCGCCTGTTCGGCGCCGCGCGGCGCGCCGCGGCGGACGATGCCATGAAGCTGCTCGCAGAGGTCGGGCTCGCCGGCCAGGAGAACAAGTATCCGTCGGCGCTGTCGGGCGGCATGCAGCAGCGCCTCGCGCTGGCGCAGGCGATCATGCGCGGCCCAAAGATCCTGCTGCTCGACGAGCCGTTCGGCGCGCTCGACCCGGGCATCCGCGCCGACATCCATGTGCTGATGAAGCGGCTATGGAATGAGACGCATCTCACCGTCGTGATGGTCACGCATGACCTCAGCGAAGCGTTCGGGCTCGCGACGCGCGTGATCGCGCTGGAGCGCTCGCGCAATCGCCCGGAGGAGCGCGAGCGTTACGGCGCCACCGTGTCGCGCGACCTCGAGATATTTCCGCGCCGCAGCGCAGAGCCGCGCGCGATCATTCAACCAGCTCCGATCGGGACGACCCGATCAGGCAAGGAGCATCAGCCGGGACGGCCCGGCGCTCTCGTCTTGAAGGAGCAACCATGATCCTCACAGAGGAACAGAAGGCCGAGGTCGCGGCGCATACGAGGCGCTACAACGAGCTGAAGGCGGCGGGGCAGGAGCATGCGCCGCGCGCGCTGCCGGCGCCGACCGCGCGCGACGCAGTACCGATCGCCGCTGCGGCGATCATCCATCGCGAGGTGATTCCGGCCGGCTGGTACTGGACCACGCGACTGGACCGCGGCGATACGCTGCGCATCGTCAACAATTCGGGGACATCCACGGTCAGCCTGCTCGCCTGGAATGCGACCGATCCCAGTGAACGGCTGAACCACGCCGACACCATCAAGGTGCAATGGGCGGCGCGGCTGCAGAAGGGACGCGTGCTGCTGTCCGACATGGGGCGAGCGCTGCTCGGCCTCACCGAGGACACCAGCGCGGCGCATGACGCGGTGGTCGGCGGTTCGACGGCTGCGACCAACCAGGCGAAATACGGCGACGGCAATTTCCGCAACACGCGCGACAACTTCATTCTCGCAGCAAGCAAGCTCGGGCTCGGCCGCCGCGACGTGCATCCCTGCGTCAGCTTCTTTGCGCCGGTCGCGATCGACGCGGACGGCAAGTTCGTCTGGTCGGCGCAGCGCCGCGCGAAAGGCGACTTCGTCGATCTGCGCGCCGAGATGGACCTGTTGATTGCGCTGTCGAACTGCCCGCATCCGCTCGATCCTGCTGTGACCTATCCGCAGGCGAGCGTGGAGATCGTACGTTACCGCGCCGATGCGCCGGCGGCGGATGATTTGTGCCGAACCGCGACGGCTGAAGCGATCCGCGCCTATGAGAACAACGCGCTGTATTTCGGCGAGACCACCGAAGGAGCAGTGCAATGACCGCGCAATCCGCCCAGACCAACGGCCGCATTGTCCTCGACGTTGAGATTGCCGCGCGAAAGCCGTGGTCGGCGATCATCCGCAAGGGCCAGACCCTGCGGATCACCGATACCCATGGCCAGCAGGCGGTGGATACGCTGTTCTACTGCGCCAGCGATTTCGGCGAGCGCTACAGCGGCCAGGATACGCTGCGCGCGCAGGGCTCGGCCTATGTCGGGCTCGGCACCAACATCATGTCCAACGAAGGCCGCGTGATGCTGCGCGTCACGGCCGACAGTTGCGGCCTGCATGACACGTCGGCGGGGGCCTGCTCCTGCGAGAGCAACACCGTGCGATTCGGTCACCAGACCCGCTACCAGCATGCCTGCCGCGAGAACTTCGTGGTCGAAGCCGCGAAATACGGCCTCTCGAAGCACGACATCGTGCCGAACCTCAACTTCTTCATGAACGTGCCGATCGATCCGGCCGGCAACTTCACCGTGGTCGACGGCGTCTCGAAGCCTGGCGACGCCGTTGAGCTGGTCGCCGAGATGGACGTGCTGTGCCTGATTTCGAACTGCCCGCAGATCAACAATCCCTGCAACGGCTTCTTCCCGACGCCGGTCCAGGTGACGATCTTCGAGCCGGAGGCGTGAGGCATGTTCAGCAAGGTCCTGATTGCCAACCGCGGCGAGATCGCCGGGCGGATCGGCAGAACGTTGCGCCATATGGGCATCGCTTCGGTCGCGGTCTATTCCGACGCCGACCGCTTCACCCGGCCGGTGCTCGAGGCCGACGAGGCGGTGCGCATTGGCCCGGCGCCGGCCGCCGAGAGCTATCTTAACGTCGATGCGATCATGGCGGCGTGCCTTGCGACCGGCGCGCAGGCGGTGCATCCCGGCTACGGCTTCCTGTCGGAGAACCGCCGCTTTGCCGAGCGGCTCGCCGAGCACGGCATCAGGTTAATCGGGCCGCGGCCGGAACATCTCGACGCCTTCGGCCTCAAGCACAAGGCACGCGAGATCGCGGAGCGGAGCGGCGTGCCGCTGCTGCCGGGCTCCGGCCTGCTGGAGACCATCGACGAGGCCGTATGCGAGGCCGAGCGGATCGGCTTTCCGGTGATGCTGAAGAGCACGGCGGGCGGCGGCGGCATCGGCATGCAGCTCTGCCACGACGTCGCGACGCTGCGCGAGCGCTTTGCGTCCGTGCAGCGCACGGCGCGCGCGAGCTTTGGCGATGCCCGGGTCTATCTCGAGCGGTTCGTCGCGCGCGCCCGCCACATCGAGGTGCAGATCTTCGGCAACGGCAGCGGCGACGTGGTTGCGCTCGGCGAGCGCGACTGCTCGCTGCAGCGGCGCAACCAGAAGGTCTTTGAGGAGACGCCGGCGCCGGGGCTCTCTGGCGAGGTCCGGCAGCGCCTGCATGAAGCCGCGGTGTCGCTCGGCAAGGCGGTGGCTTACGAATCCGCCGGCACGGTGGAGTTCATCTACGACGTCGAGCGGGAGGATTTCTACTTCCTCGAGGTCAACACCCGCCTGCAGGTCGAGCATCCCGTCACCGAGCAGGTCACCGGCGTCGATCTCGTCGAATGGATGATCCGGCAGGCGGCCGGCGAGGACGTGCTGGGCACCGCGGGCACGCTTGCGCCAAAGGGCGCGGCGATCGAGGTGCGGCTCTATGCGGAGAATCCGGGCGCCGGTTTTCGCCCGAGCGCGGGCCGGCTGACGCAGGTCTCTTTCTCGCCGGATGCGCGGATCGACGGCTGGATCGAGACCGGCTCCGAGGTGACGCCGTTCTACGATCCGATGCTGGCCAAGATCATCGTGACGGCCGACACGCGCGAAGCCGCGATCGCGCGGCTGACGCAGGCGCTGGATGAGACGGCTATTGCCGGCATCGAGACCAATCTCGATTATCTGCGTGCGATCGCCACGTCCGACGTGTTCCGCAGCGGGCAGGTCGCGACCAGCGTGCTCGGCGCGTTCGCCTATCGTCCCCGCACCATCGATGTCGTTGCACCCGGTGCGCAGAGCGGCGTGCAGGAATTGCCCGGCCGGCTGCACCTCTGGCATGTCGGCGTGCCGCCGAGCGGTCCGATGGACGAACGGTCGTTTCGGCTTGCGAATCGCGTGGTGGGAAACCCGGAGACGACGACCGCGCTCGAACTGACGGTCAACGGACCAACCCTGCGCTTCAACACTGATGCGATCGTCGCGGTCTCGGGCGCGCAGATGAAGGCGGCGCTCGACGGCGTCGAGATTGCGTATCACGAGCCGATCGCGGTGCGCGCCGGTCAGACGCTCGCGATCGGCAGCATCAAGGGGCCGGGTCAGCGCAGCTATCTCGCCGTGCGCGGCGGCTTCAATGTGCCTCAGATTCTCGGCTCGCGCGCGGTGTTCGCGCTCGGCGCCTTCGGCGGTCACGCCACGGGCTCCTTGAAGGCCGGAGATGTTCTGCATATCGGCGCGGAAGCAACTGGCCTGGCGCCGCCGCAGCGCGCCACAGAGAACGAGCGGCCGCAGCTCACGTCGGCGTGGCAGATCGGCGTGATCTATGGCCCGCATGGCGCGCCTGATTTCTTTCTTGACGAGGACATCGAGACGCTGTTCTCCACGAGCTACGAGGTGCACTTCAACAGCGCCCGCACCGGCGTGCGGCTGATCGGCCCCAAGCCGCACTGGGCACGGACCGACGGCGGCGAAGCCGGGCTGCATCCGTCGAACATCCACGACAACGCCTATGCGGTCGGCTCGATCGACTTCACCGGCGACATGCCGATCATCCTCGGCCCGGACGGGCCGAGCCTCGGCGGCTTCGTCTGTCCGGCGGTGGTCGCGCGCGACGAACTCTGGAAGGTCGGTCAGCTCCGGCCGGGCGACACCGTCCGTTTCGTTCCGGTGAAAAGCGACGATCCGGTTGCCGGCCCCACCGTCCTCAAGGCACCGGAGCTCGGTTCTGCGATCGTCGGTCGCAACGATGACGGTCCGATCCCGGTGGTATACCGGCGCGCCGGTGACGACAATCTGCTGGTCGAATACGGCCCGATGGAGCTCGACATCGCGTTGCGGCTGCGCGTGCATGTGCTGGCGCAGGCATTGGAGGACGCAAAGCTCGGCGGCCTGATCGATCTCACGCCCGGCATCCGCTCGCTCCAGATCCACTACGACGGTACGACACTGTCGCGCGGAAAACTGCTCGATGTGCTGCGCCGGATCGAGCGCCAATTGCCTGATGTCGATGCGATGCGGGTGCCGAGCCGCACGGTACACCTGCCGCTGTCGTGGCGCGACCCGCAGGCCGAGCTGGCGATGCGCAAATATCAGGAGCTGGTGCGATCAGATGCGCCGTGGTGTCCGTCGAATGTCGAGTTCATCCGGCGCATCAATGGGCTGGCGAGCGAGGACGACGTCCGCCGCATCGTGTTCGACGCCGACTATTTCGTGCTCGGCCTCGGCGATGTCTATCTCGGCGCGCCGGTGGCGACGCCGCTCGACCCGCGGCATCGGCTGGTGACCACCAAGTACAATCCGGCGCGGACCTGGACGCCGGAGAACGCGGTCGGGATCGGCGGCGCCTATATGTGCATCTACGGCATGGAAGGGCCGGGCGGCTACCAGCTGTTCGGCCGCACCATCCAGGTCTGGAACACCTGGCGCACGACGAAAGTGTTCGAGCCAGGCCATCCCTGGCTGCTGCGGTTCTTCGACAAGATCCGTTTCTTTCCGGTCGATGCCGACGAACTGCTGGATGCCCGCGCCGCGTTCCCGCACGGGCAATACGACATCAGGATCGAGCAGGGCGAGTTCTCCTACGCCGACTATGCGCGAACGTTGGCCGGCGCGCAGTCGTCGATCACCACATTCAAGGCGGCGCAGCAGGCCGCGTTCGATGCCGAGCGCCGACGCTGGCGCGAGCTGAAGCTCGACGAGGCGCCGGCTGAATCGGCCGAGATTGCCGCCGTTGCGACCGGCATTCCCGACGGCCAGGTCGGCGCATTTTCGGAAGTACCGGGCAACATCTGGAAGATCCTGGTCGAGGAGGGCGCCAAAGTCGCGGCCGGCGATGTGCTCGCGATCATCGAATCCATGAAGATGGAGATCTCGGTGCTCTCGCCGGCGGCCGGCCGCATCGCATCGGTTCCGGTGAAGCCGGGACAGACGCTGCGGGCGGGCGATGTCGTGGCATTGATCCGGCCGGAATAGATTCCGCGTCACGAGCGATCTGCTGCGGTCCTGTCCCCGGCATTGCTCTATGGGGGCCGATCGGATGGAAGCCGACCTCGCCATGCCTCGTTGGCGAGGAGCCGGCGCTGCCGGTCGGCGATGGCTGGCCATCCGGAGCGCACCACGCTGAGGACCGCAGCGTCGGCCGATGGACCTTCATCGCAGGCAAAATAGGCGCGAAGCCGTCCTTCGCAGTGAAAGCCGAGGTCAGCGTAGAGCTCGAGCGTACGCCGCAGCCGCCAATCCAGATGCACCTCGGCCCGCTCGACGGCGAGCACCTCGAACGCATACCGCGTCATGAGATGCGCGACATGGCTCATGAGCAGGATCTCGCCAAATCGTCCGCTGCTCCAGATCGGCGCAAGCGTCGCCCGCTTTTCGTTCGGCTCGAGTGCCGCGAAAGCGGTAAGGCCGATGACGTCGCCGGACCCGGTATCCTCGATCGCGAACGCGGCCGTGACGTTGGCGCAGCTCAGCGCGGCAGCCGCGCGCGCGGCCGCGGACTGGCCGGAGCCGCCGCGATCGAGCTGCCGAAGCATGCCGGCGTCCCCGAGCGGCCTTACCCGCGAGATTTCAGAACCGCGGATCCTCCTCAGCAGGATGCGGTCAGTGGCCAAGGCGGCATGGTTGTCCACGAATTGCATGCCCTATTGACGCATCGAACCGATATGCCGTCAAATGACTGAAATGGCAGTTCGTATGCGGATTGGTCATGTTCCTGAATCCGAGACACGTCGACCTGTTCCGTGAGGTCGTGCGTCACAACGGAATCACCAAGGCGGCCCTGAGCCTGCGGATCGGGCAGCCCTTCGTCAGTCGCGCCATTGCGCGGCTGGAGCGCGAGATCGGCTTCGCGCTGTTCGTACGCGGGCGCGGCGGTGTCACGTTGACGCCGGAAGGCGAGATCTTCCTGCATGAGGTCGAGCGCAACCAGGCCGGACTGGAGTATTTGGCGCGTGCGGCGCGCGGCATTCGCGCGAGGGGCAGCGGGACGCTGAGGATCGCCTGCCTTCCGGCATTCACCTATTCGTTGATGCCGCGGATCGTCAGCAAATTCTCCAGGAAGAACCCTGGCATCATGTTGTCGGTCGCCGTGCATAGTCCTGAACGGGTCTGGAGTCTGGTTGCCGCAGGCCAGTGCGATGTCGGGCTGGCACGACCCCAGTCAGGTTTTGCGGCGGTCGACGACGAACTGCTGATGACGACCGACGCCATCTGCGTGCTGCCGCGTCAGCACCGGCTGCGGTCCAAACGATTGATTATCCCAAAGGACCTGCACGGCGAGGCGATGATTGCGCCAGCCCCAGGCGCGCCGCATCGGTCGCGCCTCGAACGCGCCTTCGAAGACGCCGGGGCCGAGGTCAGAACGGTGGCGGAGATTCAGTACAGCATGCAGCGCTGCGCTCTGGTTGCACAGGGACTGGGTTTCTCGATCGTCGATCCCGTCGTGGCGCGGGATTTTGCCAGCGCCCGGATCGTGCTCAAGCCGTTCACGCCGCGGCTGGAGCTCACGACCGTGCTGCTGTTCCCGTCGCAACGGCCGCGCAGCCGTCTTGCGCTCGAATTCTGCGACCTACTTCGCGCCGAGACCGCGGAATACAGGAAGCCCGCCCGCGCGCCGGCCTGACCATCCGTGCCGCATGTTCCGCGCTGCCAGACGCAGCGCGTCATGACGGATGAGCTGCTCGCGACAGCTCCGTGTAGGACGCGTTGCGCGCGGCACGCGAGAATCGTTGTAGGCGTTGGAAATTATCGATGACAAGATTTGCGATTGTAAGTACGCAATTTCGTAGCTGCGATGCTGGCAACTGCGCAGCCGGCATTGAGCTGGCCGCCGGGGTTGTCGCTGGGATCAAGCGAGGCGCGTGATATGTGCTTGCGCCGACGTGGCCGACGCGGTTGAATTTGACGATTCCAGAATTAGCGGCCAAGCTGAATCTCTTTCCGAGATGCGGCGCCAGCTGCTTCTCCAACAACAACATAAGAACTTGCCGTGCGAGGGCGCGGTTCAAGATTCTCCTTTTGCCAATGTGGCCCATCGTTGAGAGGATGCTTTAGATGCAGGCAAGGTCGCCATCAGAGTCACCAGAGCGTTCTTTGGAGGCGACATCGGATTTCGTGACACGGCTTGATAACGCCAACAGTGAAGCAGAGATCGTGGCTGAGGTGATGCGCCAAGTCTCCGGCTACGGCGCGAGCTCGTTCATTGCTGTCGTCATTCCGAGGCAGGGCATGCGCGCTGCGGACTCCCGGTGCATTCTGCTGAACTCCTGGCCGGCCGACTGGCTGAAGCGCTATATCGCCCTGAATTACTCCGAGCACGATCCGATCAGGCGCTGTATTCGCGAGAGCCATCGCCCGTTTCTCTGGAGTGAGATCGCCCCGCAATACCTTGAGCATCCCTTGTCGCGCCGGATCGTGGCGGAGGCCGCGACGTTCGGATTGAAGGAGGGATTTGCGCTTGCGTTGCCGTCTCTGGACGGCAATCTGATCGGCTTTGCGATTGCGGGCGAGAGCCTCAAGGTCGATGCTCGGAAGCGGCACGAACTGCGGATCATCGCGACCTATGCCGTCGGCCGCGCGCTTCGTTTGCGGAACATGGTCCAGCTGCAGCCGGCGATCAACGTCACGCTGCGTGAACGCGAAGCGGTGCAGCTCGCGGCCTCCGGGTTGAACGAGCGCGAGATCGGCGCAAGGATGGGCATCTCGGGCCACGGCGTCGACAAGCATCTGAGATCGGTTCGCGAGAAGGTGCAGGCGCGCAACACGGCTCAGGCGATTGCTGAACTCCTGCGGCTCCGGCTCATCACCTGACGGCAGGCCTCACACCTCGAGCCATTCCTCGCGAATGGCGGCGTTGTTCTTGAGCTGCTCGGGGGTGCCTTCGAACACCACGCGGCCGTGGCCCATGATGTAGACCCGGTTCGAGATCTTCATCGCGATCGACAGCTTCTGCTCGACCAGCAGGATGGCGACGCCGGCCTTCGCGATCCGCGCGATCAGCTCGCCGACCTGCTGCACGATCAGCGGCGCGAGACCCTCGGTCGGCTCGTCGATCATCATCAGCTCGGGATCGCCGAGCAGGGTGCGGCAGGTGGTCAGCATCTGCTTCTCGCCGCCCGACAGCACCCCGGCCGGCGTATCGGCGCGGCGGGCGAGGTTGGGGAACATGTCGAGCATCTCCTGCAACCGCCACTTGCCGGGGCGGCGCGGATCCTTGATGCCGAGGATCAGGTTCTGGCGCACCGTCAGGCTCGGGAAGATGTCGCGATGCTCGGGCACATAGCCGAGGCCGAGGCGGGCGATCTTGTGGCTCGGCAGACCCGCGATGTCCTGGCCCTTGAAGCGGATGGTGCCCTGCGGCGGCACCTCGCCCATGATCGCCTTGACGGTGGTGGAGCGGCCGACGCCGTTGCGGCCGAGCAGGCTCACCACCTCGCCGGCCGCGATGTCGAGATCGACGCCCTGCAGGATGTGGCTCTTGCCGTAATAGGCGTGAAGATTCCTGACTTCGAGCATCAGTCGACCTCCTCGCCGAGATAGGCTTCCTTGACCTTCGGGTTGCCGCGGATCTCCTCAGGCGTGCCGGAGGCGATGATGTGGCCGTAGACCAGCACCGAGATGCGGTCGGCGAGGCCGAACACCACGCTCATGTCGTGCTCGACGATGACGAGCGTGCGGCCTTCGGTGAGACGGCGGATCAGCGCGACGGCGCGCTCGGTCTCGGCGTGGCTCATGCCCGCGGTCGGCTCGTCCAGCATGATGACGCTGGCGCCGCCGGCGATCGTGATGCCGATCTCGAGTTCGCGCTGCTCGGCATAGGTCAGGAGGCCCGCCGGCACGTCGCGGCGATGGCTGAGATGGATATCGTCGAGGATCTGCGCGGTGCGCTGCTTCACCTCGGGCAGGCTGTCGACGTTCTTCCAGAACGCGTAGCGATGCCCGGTCGCCCACAGCACGGCGCAGCGGACATTCTCCCACACCGTCATGCGGGCGAACACGTTGGTGACCTGGAACGAGCGTGACAGCCCGCGGCGGTTGATCTCGAATGGCCGCAGCCCCGAGGTCACCGCGCCGTTGAGGCGGATCTCACCCGAGGTCGGCTTGATGTGGCCGGAGATCAGGTTGAACGTCGTCGACTTGCCGGCCCCGTTCGGGCCGATGATGGCGTGACGCTCGCCCTTGGCGACGCTCAGATTGAGGTCGCGGATGATCTGGACATTGCCGAAGCTCTTCTCGACGGCGTTGACTTGAATGGCAGCGGTCATGCGAGATACCCCCGATCACGGGCCACCGTCGCGGCGCGATCCCAGGCCTCCGCGACGCGCTTCCAGGTGATGCGCGCAACCATGAAGCCGCCGACCAGCAGCACCGCAGCAGCCACCCAAGTCGTCGGCGCGGTCGCGACGAACGGGATGCCGAGCAGGTTGATCGGATCGCCGCCGGAGAAGCGCGCGACGGTCTCGATGGTCAGGATGATGCCGAGTGCAAACGCCAGCGTCGGAACCGCCGCGACCAGGTAGGACGGGATCACCGTGCCGAGCGTTCCGGCGCGGATCAGCGGACGATGCTTCATCAGGATGCCGGCGATGCCGCCGGGTGCGAACATCACGATGCCGATGAAGATGATGCCGAAATAGAGCTGCCAGACCGAGGTGACGCTGGTCAGCCCGAGTTGCAGATAGGTCACCAGGATGGCCCCGAGGATCGGGCCGAAGAAATAGGCGGTGCCGCCGATAAACGCCGAGAACAGCACGAGGCCGGATTGCGTCGCACCGAGATAGGCGGAGTTGGCGATCTCGAAATTGATCGCGGCCAGCCCGCCGGCGATGCCGGCGAAGAAGCCCGCGAACATGTAGGCGAGATAGCGCACCACATGCGGATCGTAGCCGATGAACTCGACGCGCTCCGGATTGTCGCGCACCGCGTTGCAGATGCGCCCCAAGGGCGTCCGGGTCAGCGCATACATCGCGATCGCCGAGACCAGCACCCAGAACGCGATCAGGTAATAGACCTGGAGCTGCGGTCCGAAGGTCCAGCCGAACAGCGGCATCAGCGAGGTGCGGTCGGTGGTGATGCCGGATTCGCCGCCGAACACGCTGCGCAGGATCAGCGAGGACGAGGCGACCAGTTCGCCGATGCCGAGCGAGATCATCGCGAACACCGTGCCGGCGCGCTTGGTCATGACCCAGCCGACCACGACCGCGAAGGCCATGCCGCCGATGCCGCCGACCAGCGGAATCACCGGCAGCGGGATCGGCCAGTTGTGGCTCGCGACTGCGTTCATGGCGTGGACGGCGAGGAAGCCGCCGAGGCCGTATTGCACGGCGTGGCCGAACGACAACAGGCCGGTCTGGCCGAGCAGGATGTTGTAGGACAGCGCGAAGATGATCGCGATGCCGATCAGGCTGAACGAGGTCAGCGAGCCGCCGGAGGAGAACACCAGCGGCAGCACGACGAGTGCGGCGGCCGCGAGCAGCCAGACGCCATAGAAGCCGAGGCTGCCGCCGGACTCCTGCTTGGCCGCGGCGGGGGCGGGCGTGGGAGCGTTCGTCATGACTCGCGCGTCCCCAACAGGCCCATCGGGCGGAAGATCAGCACCAGCACCAGCAGCAGGTAGGGCAGGATCGGCGCGATCTGCGCGATCGTGACGTTCCAGATGTCGGTGAGCGGCGAGGGGCCGAGGCTCGGATCGAGCGGACCGAACACGCTGGCCAGCGAGCCGTTCAGCGCGACCGCGAAGGTCTGGATCAGGCCGATCAGCAGCGAGGCGATGAAGGCGCCGGGCAGCGAGCCGAGGCCGCCGAACACGATGACGACGAACAGGATCGGGCCGAGCAGCGCCGCCATGTCGGACTGCGTCACCAGCGAGGGACCGGCGATGACGCCGGCAAGACCGGCGAGCGCGCTGCCGACGCCGAACACCAGCATGAAGACGCGGCCGACATTGTGGCCGAGATGGCCGACCATGCTCGGATGGGTCAGCGCGGCCTGCACGATGAGGCCGACCCGGGTCCGCTTCAGCGTAACCAGGAGCGCGATGAAGATCACGACCGAGACCACCAGCATGAAGATCTTGTAGGCGGGGTAGTTGGTGGAGAACACGGTGAAGGCCGGGAAGTCGAGCGCGGCCGGGACGCGGTAGTCGACCGGGCTCTTGCCCCAGATCATCGAGACGATCTCTTCGATCGCGAAAGCCAAACCAAAGGTCAAAAGCAGTTCGGCGACGTGGCCGTGCTTGTGGGTGTTGCGCAGGCCGTAGCGCTCGACACCCATGCCGACCACGCCGACCAGCAGCGGGGCGATCACCAGCGCCGGCCAGAAGCCGATCCAGCGGGTGAGCTGAAAGCCGAAGAACGCGCCCAGCATGTAGAAGCTGGCATGCGCGAAGTTGAGCACGCCCATCATGCTGAAGATGACGGTGAGTCCGCTGGACAGCAGAAACAACAGCATGCCGAACAGGACGCCGTTCAGCGTCGAGATGACGATGAGCTCAGCCACGGCGCACCCGCTTGAGAGACCAATGGTTCACGTGATCAAAGACCTGTCGAAGGAATTGAGGTCCGGCACCGACGCTGCCGGATGACGAACGCCTCCGCAACCCCGGAGGGGCGCGGAGGCGCATTCCGAGGCGGCCGATCAGGGCCGCTTCATGTTGCAGGTGGTCGGAAGCATGGTCTGGGCGGTATCGATCTTGGAGACGATGTGCCAGCCCCAGCCGGTGTTCTCCTCGTCGAACGGCTCCTTGGTCTTGTCGGCCAGCGAGCCGAACGAGGAGATGTAGATCGGCTGGAAGAACTGGTGATCGTCCTTGCGCATGAAGCCCTCGCCGCCGTCGAACACCTCGAACTTCAAGTCTTCGAGCGCGGCCGCGACCTTCACCGGGTCGATCGAGTTGGCTTTCTCGGCGGCTGCCTTGAACATCCGCATCTCGTTCACCGCGCGCGGATACCACACGGAAATGCCGGTCTTGGCGCGGAAGTCCTTCTCGAAATCCATCGCCGCCTTGTTGCCGGAGTTCGGCACGCCTTCGCTGATCTGGAACACCTGGTTCTCGAGGCCGGTCTGCTTGATCGCGGTCGGTCCGCCGGCGCCGCCGGCATAATAGGTGTACCAGTTGACCTTGAGGCCGGCGTCGGCCGCGGCCTTCAGCAGCAGTGCGAAGTCCTGGCCCCAATTGCCGGTCACGACGGTGTCGGCACCAGACGCCTTGATCTTGGCGATGTAGGGCGAGAAGTCGGTGACCTTGAGCATCGGATGCAGCTCGTCCCCGACGATCTGGATATCCGACCGCTTTTCGCCCAGCATCTTGCGCGCCGTTGATCGCACCGACTGGCCGAACGAGTAGTCCATGTTGATCAGATAGACCTTCTTGATCGACGCCTGGCCCTTCATATAGTTGGTCAGCGCTTCCATCTTGATGTCCGAGTTCGCATCCCAGCGGAAATGCCAGTAGCTGCACTTCTCGTTGGTCATGCTCGGATCGACCGCGGCGTAGTTGAAGTAGAGCACTTCCTTGCCGGGGTTGCGCGAATTGTTCTTGGTGACGAAGTCTTCCAGCGCAGCGCCGACCGACGAGCCGTTGCCCTGGGTGATGTAGCGGACGCCGGCGTCGACCGCCTTCTGCGCCTGCACCAGGCCTTCCTGCGGATTGGTCTTGTTGTCGAGCGGAACGATCTCGACCTTGTGGCCGAGGATGCCGCCCTTGGCGTTCAATTCGTCGGCGAGATACTGGAACGTCTTCAGGCCGCCTTCGCCAACGCTGGCGCCGCCGCCGGAGAGCGGATCGATGTAGCCGATCTTGATGGATTCCTGCGCGGACGCCGCGCCTCCCAACACCGTCAGTGCTGCCGTGGCAGCAACGATCAGCTTACGCATCCTGCTTTCTCCCTTGCTCGTGTTTCTTGATCTTCAGCGATCGAAGCCGTCTCTTAGCCTCAATTGCCGAGCCTTCGCAACTTTCGCTTTGAATACTGCGTCAAGTTTTCGCGCGAGGTATTATAATGTTATAGGCTATAAATGTTTCGAGATGCCGCGAGATCCGGCGCAGATTTGAACCGCAAGTAAACTTTTGGATGAGGCGTTCGGCAGTTCGTTTGGAACCTATGCCGTCCGACGTCCGCCAGACGAGCCGGCGGCATTATAGCGGCGGGACGCGAATTGGCGATTCAACCCCGCCGGCGCGGCTTGAGGCCCGAGAGGAAGAGCCGCGCGAAGTGATCGGCGATCTCGACGGCAGACCAATCACGCCTGATCTTGAACCAGATCGGATACCAATGCCCCATGCCGGTTAAAATCCGCTCGGCGAAATATCTGTCGATGCGACGGAAGCGGCCCTCGTCGATCCAGCGTTGATAGCTGTCCTGGTCTCGCCGGATCGTCGCCAGCACCTGTCGGACATATTCCTTCCGGTCCACGTCGTTGAGATAGTTGATGTTGTGATAGGTCGCCTTCGGTCCGCAGGGCGTGTCGTGCAGCATCAGCAGCAGGCGGATCCGCTGAACGGTGTGTTCGAAGGCGCCGAGGCTGTGCTCCTGCAGGTGCTCGTGAATGGCGATTTCGCCGGCGAGCCCGCGTCGCAGGCAAGCCAGCAGCAGGCTCTCCTTTTCACTGAAGTGATAGTAGATCCCGGCGCGGGTCATGCCCGCATCCGCGGCGATGCTCTCGAGCGACGTGCCCGACACGCCCCTGCGGTTGAAGCTGTCGGAGGCGATCGACAGCATCCTGTCGAACTTCGCAGCCCGCTTGTTCAGCCTCGCGCGGGCCTCGAGGAACGGCGCAAGGCTGAGCGGTTCGGGCATCTCGGGAACCGCGATCTCGCGCCGGTACACGCCGTGCGTGATGATGTCGTCGATGGCGTCGATCGCCTGCTGGCGCGTGTAGTAGTCGCGTTCGGACAGCCAGAACGGCACCCAGTCCAGGATGGAGATTAGCGCCACCGCGGTCAGCAGCGGCTCGTCGCAGGCGACCGAGCCGTCCGCCACGCCGCGTTCCAGGATGTCCGCCAGCCGCGCGGCGTTCTGCCAGCGCCTGGCATGGACCTCGCTGCTATAGGGCGCGGCGAGCGCATCGATATCGGTGAACAGGATCATGCGCTGGCCTTCGGGCCGCAGCCTGCCGCGCACGAAGCGCCTGATGATCTCGAGCCCGTCGATGCCGGGCTCGGCGGCGGCTTCGATCTCGTGCCGATAGATCGCCAGTCCCCGCAGATAGCAGTGGAAGATCAAATCTTCCTTGTCGCGGAAATAGTGGTACAGCGCGCCCGGCACGGCCCGAACCGACGCCGCGACCTGCTCCATCGTCACGTTCGCATAGGAGTGGCGGGCAAACAGCCGGGAAGCTGAGACGAGGATTTCCTCAGCCCGGTCCGTTACATCGGCGGCGACTTGCAAGCTCGAATGCCCTTCCTGAACGCGGCACGAAAATCCGCACGTGAGATAATCCCCTTGGCAGCCGCTTGTCGATCTGCGATAGACCGTGGCATACCATACACCAGCGGTCTTTTGGAGAGAACATGGCGCGCAACATTCTGATCCTTGGAGCTTCCTACGGCTCCCTGCTGGGGACCAAGCTTTTGATGGCGGGGCACAACGTGTCGCTGGTGTGCCGCAAGAACACCGCCGACCTGATCAACCGCGAGGGCACCGAGGTTCGCATCAAGCTGCGTGATGAGAAGGAGCATCGCTCGATCTTCTCGCGCGACCTGCCGGGCAAGCTCGACGCCGTCACGCCCGCCGACGTCGACGTGTCGCGCTACGACATGGTCGGCCTTGCGATGCAGGAGCCGCAATACACCAACCACACCGTTCGCGTGCTGATGATCAAGATCGCGGCGGCGAAGCTGCCCTGCCTCTCGATCATGAACATGCCGCCGCTGCCCTATCTGAAGCGGATCCCCGCGCTCGCCGGCATGGACCTCGAGGAGGCCTACACCAACGCCCAGGTGTGGGAGCGCTTCGAGCCGGGCCTCGTCACGCTGTGCTCGCCCGATCCACAGGCGTTCCGTCCGCCGGAGGAGAAGGCCAACGTGCTGCATGTCGGCCTGCCGACCAACTTCAAGGCCGCCGTGTTCGCCGACGACAAGCACAACAAGGTGCTGCGCGAGCTCGAGGCCGACATCGACGCGGTGACGCTCGACGGCCAGGACGTGCCGGTGAAGCTGAAAGTGTTCGACTCGCTGTTCGTGCCGCTGGCGAAGTGGTCGATGCTGCTGACCGGCAATTACCGCTGCATCACGCCGACTGAGCCGCAATCGATCCGCGACGCCGTGCACGGCGACCTCACGCGCTCGCAGGCGATCTACGATCATGTCGACGGCATCGCGCGCAAGCTCGGCGCCGACCCGGCGGACCAGGTGCCGTTCGCGAAATACGCCAAGGCGGCCGAAAGTCTGCTCAAGCCGTCATCGGCGGCCCGCGCGGTCGCCGCCGGCGCGCCGTTCATCGAGCGCGTCGACCTCTTGGTGAAGTTGATCTCGCACCAACTCGGTAACCCCAGCGCAGAGATCGACCGCACGGTCGAGACCGTCGATCAGAAGCTGAACGAGAGGATCGTGCAGGGCGGCTCCGGCGCGGAGTAGCCGCGTTGATGGCGAGGGCATCACGATATCGACGGAACGTAAGGTGAGCACGCCAGTCGGGCTCCCTCCTCCGCAAGGGGGGAGGGAGCCCGACTGCTGGTGGCTCCCTTACGCGGTGCGTGTCGAGGATCGCGATGCTGCGCCGTCAGTCCTGATGCGTAACGGCCAAAATCGTCACCGACCGCGTCTGGTGGCTCGGCGTCTGGAAATCGATGGTTTGACCGACCGACAATCCGATCAATGCGGCGCCGACCGGCGTCAGCACCGAGATGCGGCGGAGCGCGATGTCGGCTTCGTGCGGATACACCAGCACGACTTCCCTGACGTCGCCGGTCTCGTCGTCGCGGTAGCGCACACGTGAGCCCATGCGGACCACGTCGTGCAGGTCGGCATCGTCGGCGACGACCTGGGCGCGGTCGGTCTCGCGGGCGAGGAACTGGGCCACGCGCGGAAACACCGCCATGCTGGAATCGGCCAGCGCGCTGAGGCGATGCGCCTCGCTCGCGGTGATCACGATCGGCGGCAAGGCCGCGGCGGAAAAGCGGTTCTGAATGCTCTGGGGCATGTCGGTTTGACCTTGCGGTTGATCGAAGGCGCAACAGCGCCGGCGCGCGAATACTTCGCGCGACACGACGGATTGAAATGGTGTTGATGACGTCTAAGGAATCCGGACGGCGCGCGATCGCCGGCCGGCTAATTGCCTGCGTGCAGACGTCCGGCGCGCAATCCGAGGCGCGCAATGCGGGTGTCGATGCTCAGCATGTCGATCATGGCAGCATCAACATAGCCGCTCGTGCCGTCGCATCCATTGCGGCGAAAGCGCGCACGCGCCGCACGTCAGGGCTGGCCGATGCCGGTGAGGCCGAGCGCAGCACCTGCGGCGAGCGCGAGCAGCGGATGGATGCGGGTCGTGGTGGTGGCGATCGCGACGCTGGCCGCGATCAGGATCGTGCCCCAGCTCGAGGCAGAGGCGTGGGTTATGATGATGGCGCTGGCGGTGACGAGGCCGGCGGTGACTGGGACCAGCCCGGCCTGCACGGTGCGCCGCCAGGGTCGGTCCTTGAAGCGCTCCCAGAGCCGCAGTGCAAAGCCGGTGACCAGCGACGACGGACCGAACTTGGCGAGCGAGGTCACCAGCACGCCGGAGAAGCCCGCGACATGCCAGCCGACCAGCGGCACCACCATCATGTTCGGCCCGGGCGCGGCCTGCGCCAGCGCGAAAAGCGCGCCGAATTCCTGCGCCGTCATCCAGTGATGGATGTCGACCACCTGACGCTGCATCTCGGGCAGGATGGTGTTGCCGCCGCCGAAGGCCAGTAGGGAGAGCTCGGCGAAGATCAGTGCGAGCGTGACGAGGGTTGCAGTCATGATGCCTGCCTCGCGCGCAGCAAGATGCTGAGCGGCGCCAGTGTCAGCAGCGTCGGCAGCAGCGGCAGCCGGAGCACCGCGATCGCGAGCACGCAGAGCGCGCCGATGACGAGGCCGAGCACATCGCGGCGCAGCGGCCAGGCGATCTTGATCGCGGTGGAGATCAAAAGCCCGGCTGCGGCTGCGGCGAGGCCGCCGAACAGATGGCGCACGACGAGGTCGTCGGCGAAACGGGCGTAGATCATGCCAAGGCCGATCACGACGGCGGTCGGCACCGCGATCAGCCCGATGATCGAGGCGAAGGCGCCGGGAATGCCGCGAAACTTCAGCCCGACCGCGACCGACATGTTGATGATGTTGCCGCCGGGCAGGAACTGGCAGAGCCCGAGCAGGTCGGTGAACTCGGCGCCGGTGAGCCAGCCGCGCTTCTCCACCATCATGTGGCGCGCCAAGGGCAGCACGCCGCCGAAGCCGGTCAGTCCGAGGATGAAGAAGCCCGCGAACAACTCGCCGATATCGGGCGCCTCGTGCTTGGTGGTGAGGGTGGCGGGGGCTGCATCCATCGGCGCGTCGGCTCCGTTTCTTGTCGTGTTCGACCCGAACCTAGTTTGCGATGCTCCAAATATCAAATATATGGATCATTGAATTATCATATCTGCTGTATATGGATCGGTCCTATGATCGAGCTGCGCCATCTCCGCTATGCCGTCGCGGTCGCCGAGGAAGGCCATATCACCCGCGCTGCCGCTCGCCTCGGCATCCAGCAGCCGCCGCTGAGCCAGCAGATCCGGGCGCTGGAGGCCGCGATCGGCGCGCCGCTGTTTCGCCGGCAGCCGCGCGGGGTCGAACTGACAGCCGCCGGCCGCGCCTTCGTGGAGAAGGCACGCGCGATCCTGCGCGACACCGACCTCGCCGTGGAAGCCGCGCGCCGCGCCAGCCGCGGCCAGGAGGGCCAGCTTGCGATCGGCTTCACCTCGTCGGCGGCCTTCCATCCCTTCGTCACCGGCGTGATGCGCGAAATGCGCGAGCGCGCGCCGGCGATCAGATTGTCGCTGGAGGAGGCCTCGACCGGCGAGCTGATCGAAGCCGTCGAGGCGGACCGGCTCGATGCGGCGTTCGTGCGCTCGCCGAGCGAGCGGCTGGAGAATCTCACGATCACGCATCTGCTCGACGAGGAGATGCTGGTCGCGTTGCCCGACCATCATGCGCGCGCCCGCAAGGACACGCGGCGCCGGATTTCGCTGGCTTCGCTCGCCGACGAGCCGCTGATCCTCTACCGCCGCCCGACCGGGCCGGGCCTCTACGACAGCATCATCGCCGCCTGCCGCGCGGCGGGCTTCAGCCCGAAGGTCGCGCAGGAGGCGACGCGGATGGTGTCGACGCTCAGCCTCGTCGCCGCCGGGCTCGGGATTTCGATCGTGCCGGAATCGATGGCGCGGCTCGAGACCGCAGGCGTCTCCTATCTCCGCCTCGACCGTGCCACGGGCCTGGTCGCCCCGCTCGCGCTGGCGCGCAAGAAAGGCCCCGCCGGCGGCACGCTCGGCCGCCTGCTCGCCATCGTGACGCGGCGGGTCAAGGACCGCGCCGAAACTTAGCGCGCTGCGCCGTCACGCCCCCATGGGGTTGAAGGCCGGTCCGGACCGTTGCCGCGGGATACGCACGCCGCGCCCGGCCAGATCACGCAACTGCACGAACATCATCGCAGTCATCAATGCGTCGTTGAAGGCATCATGCTGTCCAAGCGGCGGAATGCCGAGATCGCGCAGGATCGCGGCGAAGGAGAGGTCGATCGACGTGTTGGGAGGCGCGCCGCCATATTTGCGTTCGTAGTAGAGCCGTGAAACCTCGATGCGGTCGTTGGGCAGCTCGATTCCCACCAGCGGAAGGACGTACTTGTCCAGCATGGCGATGTCGAAGTCGACATAGTAGCCGACCAGCGGGCGCGGACCGATAAAGCGCAGGAAACTCGGCAGGACCTTCCAGACGATCGGCGCTGCCTCGACGTCGGACCGGCGCAGGCGGTGGATCTTGATGGATTCCGCGCCCATCTCGCTGTCGGGGTGGATCACGACTTCGAAATGCTCGCTGGTCAGAATCCGATTGCCGCGGATCTTGATTGCAGCAATGGCCACGACGTCGTCCTTGCGCACGTTGAGACCGGTGGTCTCGCAATCGATCACGACAAACTCGTCGTCCGGAGCCCGGCCGAACATGAAGCGATACGACTGGTCGCTCAGGGTCGCCTGATGCAGCAGCCGCTTGATCGCACGGGGCAGCATTTTAGAACATGCCGAGTTTGAAATGATGGCGGACAATGTCGCGGAATTGCTTGACCACCTGGAGCGCGTCGCGCAGCAGGTGGCGTTCAATGCTGGACAGCTGTGCCGGTCTCACCAAGGTCCCCGATACGCCCGCGGATGCGGCGAGTTGCCCGTCGAGCCGAAGCGTCAGCAGGAAGCGGAAGGCCTGATTCAAATCGCGTCCGAGGTCGGTTCGCAGTACGCCCAGCTCGCATAGCCGCGCGATCCGCTTGTCGGTGGAGGTCTCGCGCAGGCCCTGTTCGAGCGCCAGGCTGCGGACGCCGTGCACGACGGGAAAGATGCCGCCTTTCTTGAGGTCAAGTGCGTCTCCCGTGCCCTCGGAGGTAATCAGGTTGTTGAACAGGCCGATCGGGGTTTCAAAGGCGTCGATTGCGCGGGCGAAGTGGGCGAGGAACGCCTGTTCGCCCCGGACCATGTCGATCAGCGCCGCCTTGGCGCTGTCGAGCAGTTGCGCGTTCCCCGCGATCGCCTGCGCGTCATAGATGATCGCCACGTTCATATGCGCGGTCTGGTCGGGAAGCACGATCCATCGGCGGAAATCCGCGAGATAGTCCGAGAGCGGCTTCGACCACGCCGGATTGCGCACCATGATCTCGCCGGGACAGGGCGGAAAGCCGAAGCTCTCCAGAGTCGTGGAGAATTCGCTGCGGAACGGCTGAAGGATTTCGCTTCGGACCGGACCGGCCAGGATAAGGCCGTTGTCCTGGTCGGTGCGTGTGGTCTGCTCGCCGCGTCCCTCGCTGCCCATGACGATCAGACAGCCGCTGGTTCGCAACTCGGCAGGCGCGATCATTTCGAACAGTCTGGACAGCAGGCGCCGGTTGAGGTCGGAGGCGATCTCCGCGATCACCTCCACCTTGACGCCCTGTCTTCGCAGTGCCCGCGTTTGCGCCTCGATCTCGCGCGCAGCGATCGCCAGATCCTGCGGGCTGGAGGCGCGATCGATGCGGCCGGCGACGACCTGGGCGCTGCTTGCCAGGAATCCGAGAAGGTCGATGTCTTCGAGAATGCCGACGAACTGTTCGCCATCGCGCACGGCAAGGCGCCGCTTGTTGTACTTCGTCATGAGCAGCAGCGCCGAGGAGACGAAATCGTCCGGCCTGACCGACACGATGTCGAAATTGGCAAACTCGCCGACCGGCGTTTCGATCGGCTTACGCCGTAACACCGCGGCCTTGGACAGGTTCATGCCCGTGATGATGCCGATCCGCTCGCCACTGCGCACGAACAGCGCGTTGCTGTCGATCTTGTGCATCAGGTGACCGGCAGCTTCAATCGTGTCGCTCGCAGCCACCAATGCCGGAGGATGGAGGAACAGCTCGCTGACCTTGGCGTGCATCAGCGAGCCGTAACGTTTCGCTTCCTCGTCGTTGGCGAGTTCATCGAGCTTCCGGGAGATGTCGCGGTAGAAGAATGCTGCAAATCGTGGGTTGGCCCTGATCAGGTTGAGCGCGACGGCCCTGGGGATCACGTAGCAAAGCGTTTCGTCGCGGGCGAGAAACTGATGCTCGCTCTCGCCGTGAACCAGCGCGCGGCTGTCGAAAGTGTCCTTGGGGCCGAGCAATGCGAGCAGGGCGGCCTCGCTGCGCTCCTCGACTGTGCCCTTGATCACGACATAGAGCGCGTCGGCCGGGGCGTCGCTGCCGATGATCGTCTCACCCGGACTGAAGTATACGATATCGAGCGACGCCCGCAACGTCTCGCCCTCGTGCGGCGTCAGACGATCGAACGGCGGGTTGCTGATGTCGAATGCCTTGGGCATTGCGGTCTTCCGGGGATGCGGACAGCGTGGACGACCTGACGGTTGACCTTGGAAAGGCGGCACCGGCCGGTCCACGCGACCCGTCCGGTGCCGAAGCGCGGTTGTTCAAGCCTGCTCTAGTGCGTCGTCGCCGAGGCTGCTCCGATGCCGGTCTGGCTGCGGACATATTGTGCATCGAAGCCGCTACGGTCGATCGCGCCGCGCTTGCTGCGATCCAGTGTGGAGACCAGCCAGATGCCGGCAAATGCCAGCGCCATCGAGAACAGCGCCGGATTGTCCAGCTTGACCGGTGCCGATCCCTTGGCGAATCCCAAGGTCACCTCCCAGACCGCCGGCGAGAGAACGACGCCGACGACGGCACTGATCAGGCCCAGGAATCCGCCGATCAGCGCGCCCCGCGTCGTCAGTCCTTTCCAGAAGATCGACATCACGAGCACCGGGAAATTGCAGGATGCCGCAATGGCGAAGGCGAGGCCCACCATGAAGGCGACATTCTGGTTCTCGAACACGATACCGAGGAAAATCGCCAGTACGCCAAGCACCAGCGTCGCGACCTTCGAGACGCGAATCTCATCCTGCTCGTTGGCATTGCCGCCCTTGATCACCATGCCATAGAGGTCGTGGCTGATGGATGATGCCCCGGCGAGGGCCAACCCCGACACCACCGCGAGGATGGTGGCGAAGGCGACGGCGGAAATGAAGCCAAGAAACAGGTTGCCGCCGACGGCGTTGGCGAGGTGAATCGCCGCCATGTTGGAGCCGCCCTTGATTGCCGCGATTCCGCTCTTGGTCTTCTCGAGGATGCTCCCGTCCAGGAACATCGCGTCGGTCGACACCAGGGTGATCGCGCCGAAGCCGATGATGAAGGTCAGGATATAGAAATAGCCGATGAAGCCGGTGGCGTAGAACACCGATTTGCGCGCGGCCTGGGCGTCCTTGACGGTGAAGAAGCGCATCAGGATGTGAGGCAGCCCTGCCGTTCCGAACATCAGCGCCAGGCCCAGCGAGATTGCCGACAGCGGATTGGAAATCAGGCTGCCGGGCTCCATGATCGCGAGCTTCTTGGGATGCACTTGGGTTGCCTTGGCGAACAGCGCTTCCGGGCTGAAGCCGTATTTATAGAGGACGGCTCCGGCCATGAACGTCGCGCCCGAGAGCAGCAGCACCGCCTTGATGATCTGCACCCATGTCGTCGCCTTCATGCCGCCGAACGTCACGTAGACCATCATCAGGCCGCCGACCAGGACGACTGCGATCCAGTAGTCGAGGCCGAACAGCAACTGGATCAGCTTGCCGGCCCCGACCATCTGGGCGATCAGATAGAACGCGACGGTCACCAGCGAGCCGCATGCCGCCAGGATGCGGATGTCGGTTTGCCCGAGCCGAAACGACGTCACGTCGGCAAAGGTGAACTTGCCGAGGTTGCGCAGCTGCTCGGCGATCAGGAAGGTGACGATCGGCCATCCCACCAGCCAGCCGACCGAGTAGATCAGGCCGTCGTAACCCGAGGTGTAGACGAGGCCCGAGATGCCAAGGAACGAGGCCGCAGACATATAGTCGCCGGCGATCGCAAGGCCATTCTGAAAGCCGGTGATTCCGCCGCCTGCGGAATAGAAGTCGGCCGCCGATGCGGTCCGCTTTGCGGCCCAATAGGTGATGACGAGCGTGAGGCCGACAAATCCGACGAACATGCCGATCGCCGCCCAGTTGATCGCCTGCTTGGCGCCGCCCTCGACGGTACCCGCTGCAAGAGCGAGCGTGGGCACGCTCGCGAGCAGGATTGCCAGCAACCAGGAGAGCTTTTTCATCAGCGGTTCTCCTCGATGATCTTGCGAATGAGTCCGTCATAGCTGGAGTTCGCCCGGCGCACATAGATGCCGGTCAGCACGAAGGCGAGCACGATGACGGACAGTCCGATCGGTATGCCGATCGTTGTCACGCCGCTGCCGAGCGGTGTGCCGAGAAACTTGGGAGCGTAGGCGATCAGCAGGATGAAGCCGAAATAGACGATCAGCATCATCAGCGACAGCATCCAACCGAGCGACGAACGCCGGCGCACGAGCTCCTGGTAGTTCGGATCGCGTTCGATCCCTGCGAGATTGTTGCTCACATCATGATCCCTGGTGTTCTTCCCGTTGAGACAGCCCCTTGGCCGGGGTACTCGGGCTCTATTGCGCTGTCCGCGCTGCAGCCTCCATGATCCAGATCAAAAAAAGTCGGCCTTATCGGAGGGAACGGGTCGCCGGCCGCGCCATCGGTGTTGCGCGAAATGGCCGGAAATCGCCGCCGGCTCGGCTGCCACGTTCGAATGGCGCGGAATGTGGGGACTTTGGCGGGACCGGATTGCGTCGCGGGGCTAGATCACGCGCATCGAACCCGCTTGATGTTCGGCTGATGGCATCAGCTCAGCTTCGGAAACTGCGCGGGTTCAATCATCACAGTGAAAGGCAGTTCCCATGACACGTTTTCCTGTCCATACGCTCGATACCGCCCCGGAAGCCTCGAAGCCCTCGCTGCGCGACGCCGAGGCGCGATTTGGCATGATCCCCAACCTTGCGGCGGCGATGGCGACGTCGCCCGTGCTGATCCAGAGCTTCATCGGCATCTTCGACAAGGTCCATGGCGGCAGTTTCGCCGAGCCGCAGATCCAGACCGTGCTGCTCACCGACGCGGTGACCAATCGCTGTAGCTGGGCGGTCGCACTGCATTCCGTGCTCGGCTTGCAGGCCGGTCTCGATCCGGCCGACGTCGAGGCGATGCGGGCCGGACGCTCGCCTGCGGACAAGCAGCTCGGCGCGCTCTCGACGCTGGCACGGACATTGATCGAAAAGCGCGGGCGGCTCGACGAGCAGGACACCGAGACGTTCCTGGCGGCCGGGTTCAGCAAGGAGCTGCTGCTCGAGGTGATCACCATCGTGGCGGCGTCGACCATCACGAACTACACCGGCAGCGTGACCAATCCGCCGCTGGAAGCGGGGTTGCAGGCGCATGCCTGGAACGGCTGAGTATCAGACATTGCGCGCCGGCCATGCGCGCTCGCTTCACCTCTCCCCATTGGGGAGAGGTGAACTTCCGCTGCCGATCCAGGTTCGACCCAATTCCATCATGCCTGGCCCGCAAACCTCGCGCGGTAGTCCTGCGGCGTGGTGGCCAGCAATCGCAGGAAGCTGCGGCGCATGGTCTCCTCGGAGCCGAAGCCGCAGCGTTGGGCGATCCGCTTGATCGGCAGCCGCGTCTCCGAGAGCAGGTGCCGGGCACCCTCGACCCTCAGGCGCTCGATCGCGCGCGCCGGCGTCAACCCAGTCGCCTCGGCATAGTGCCGGCTGAAGCTGCGCTCGCTCATGCCGGCCTGGTTCGCCAATGTGGGAAGCGAGAGATCGTCGGCCAGATGGCTGCTGATCCAGTCATGCAGCGCGCTGAACCTGTCGTCGGCCGTTTGCAGCGACAGGATCTCGCTGAATTGCGCCTGCCCGCCGGGCCGCTTGAGAAACACCACCAGATAGCGCGCGACGGCAAGCGCCGCCGCGCGGCCGAGATCATCCTCGACCAGCGCCAAAGCGAGATCGATGCCCGACGTGACGCCGGCCGATGTCCAGAACGTTCCGTCGCGCACGAAGATCGGATCGGACTCGACCCGGACGTCGGGAAAGCGCGCGGCGAGCTCTTCCCAAAATCCCCAATGTGTCACGGCGCGACGGCCGTCGAGCGCGCCTGACGCGGCGAGCAGGAACGCGCCGGTGCAGACCGATGCGGTGCGGCGGGCGTCTGCGCTACGCTTGCGCACCCAATCCACCAGGATGCGATCGGACGATGCGGCGTTGACGCCATCGCCGCCAGGAATCACCAGCGTGTCGACCGCGGTACCGATGGCGGGTAACGGATGCACCGCGATCCCAACGCCGGCCGACGCCTCGACCGTCGGGCCGTCCTTGGCAACGACGCGGACGTCGTAGGGCTCGGCGTTGCCTGCCCTGGCCGTCAGCGCGTTGGCCGACGCGAACACCTGCAACGGCCCGGTGACGTCGAGCAGTTGCACCGCTGGATAGGCCAGCACTTCGATCACGCGCCGGTTGCTTGGCGGAGAATGTGGGGGCTTTGGCGTCATCGCCGAAGCGTGCCGCGCTAGGTTTGCTTTGTCCATAGTGCAAGGAGAGCCCGATGATTGCCCATGATGTCCACCTGCGGATCGGATCGCTGCTGTTCGAAGGCGTCGACCAGATCGACTTGACCGGTCCTTTCGAAGTGCTGTCACGGATTCCGAATTCGACCTACCGCATCTACGCCAAGACCATGGAACCGGTGCGCGACCTCAAGGGTTTGCGCCTGACGCCGGATGCGACGCTGGCCGAGGCGCCGCCGCTCGATGTGCTGCATGTGCCGGGCGGCTTCGGTCAGGAAGCCCTGATGGAGGATGCGGAGGTACTCGGCTGGATCCGCCAGCAGGCGGCGGGGGCTTGCCGTATTTTTTCGGTCTGCACCGGTGCATTGCTGTGCGGCGCGGCGGGCCTGTTGAAGGGACGCAGGGCGACGACGCATTGGGCGTCGCTGCATCTGCTGCCGTACTTCGGGGCCACTCCGGTCAACGAGCGCGTCGTGATCGATGGAAGCTTTGTGTTCGCCGCCGGGGTCACTGCAGGCATCGATGGCGCGTTGCGGCTCGCGGCCGAACTGCGCGGCGACGACGCGGCGCGGGCGATCCAGCTCTACATGGCCTATGCGCCGGAACCGCCGTTCGACAGTGGCACGCCGGAGACGGCACCACCCGAGATCCTGCAGCGGACGCGCGAGGCGACACACGCGATCACGGCGCAACGGGAAGAGACCGCGCGCCGCGCGGCCGCCCGGTTGGGCGTGATCGTGCCGGAGTCCGAGCGCGCGGGCTAGAACCCCGTTCCGATTGAATCGGAACGGGGTTCTAGATTCTTGTTCTGGCGCGTTTTCTTCACGCGAACCGGTGTCCACTTCGCTGGAAAACGCTCTAATTGCCCGGCTCGAAGCTGCAGTCGGCGCCGCCGCCGGCCTTGTCCTTGATCACCTGGGGATCAAGAGTGCAGGACAGTTTCGACAGCGCCTCGTAGATCGTCCCGGCGGCGCCGTCGCCGGGCACGCCGGCGAGCGCAATGGTGGCGTAGATCGCGTTGGCCTCGCTGCCCTTCACGGTGTGGGTCCTGCTGCCGAAGGTCAGCACGCAGGAACGCGAGGTGATGTCGACATTGCTGGCGCGGCAGACGACCTTGTCGGCGGTGACGGTGATCTTCCTGGTGACGTGGACGTTGCTGTCGCCGTTGAAGAAAGCGGCGACCGCCTTCTTCTCCTTGGCCGGCAGCGCCGAGGTGGGCGCCACCACGCCCGCGAGCGCCAGCGCGACCGAGCCGGACGCGATCGCGGGCGCAGCCCACGCGGCGGGCGAGGCCAGCGACAATGAACATGCGAGGATCGTCAGTCGGCCCAGTCTCATTCCAGTCTCCTGTCAGCGCGCTTTCCGCAGCGCGAAATCGCTAGCACGTCCTGTGGTCGGGGTGGGTGACGCCCTTCACACGCCGTCCCGCAACTTCGCGTGAGGCCGCTGCGCGCATGGGGCAGGGCGGACCCGCGTGGACCGGCTTGCACGATCGCGCCATCGGCGTCACAGTCCCGTCTGCGGCAGCGATGCCGCCAACAACGACGACAAGAAGGTCAATCCGGGGAACGCCATGGCGGCCACGCGCATCGATTGCGACATCCATCCCGCGGTGGGGGGAACGCGCACCACGCTGCTGCCCTATCTGAGCGATCACTGGAAGGAACAGGTGGTCAGCCGCGCCATCGACGGGCTCGACCTCAATTCCTATCCGCCGTCGATGCCGCTGTCGGGCCGTGCCGATTGGCGGCCGGCCGACGGCAGCAAGCCCGGCAGCGATCTTGCCATGGTGCAGCGCGGCGCGTTCGACCAGCTCGGCGCCAGCCACGCGATCTGCAACGTCGTCTATGGCGCGCAGGCGGTGTTCGATTCCTATATGGCGGCGGACTTCTGCAAGGCGATCAACGACTGGATCGCGGCGGAGTGGCTTGCCAGGGACTCGCGGCTGCGCGCCTCGATCGTGGTGCCGATCCAGGCACCGGATCTTGCGGTCGAGGAGATCGAGCGCCGCGCCGGCGATAACCGATTTGTCTCCGTGCTCGTGCCGTCGCAGGGCGAGATGCTGCTCGGGCGGCGGCATTACTGGCCGATCTATCAGGCCGCGGAGAAATACAGGCTGCCGATCGCGATCCACGCCGGCAGCGCCTATCGCGGTGCGCCGAGCTCGATCGGCTGGCCGTCCTATCGCTACGAATATTATCTCGCCGAGGCGCAGGCGTTCCAGGCGCAGACGCTGAGCCTGATCTATGAGGGCGTGTTCGGGAAGTACCCCGGATTGACCGTGGTGCTGATGGAGTCGGGCGTCAGCTGGCTGCCCGCCTTCATGTGGCGCGCCAACAAGACCTGGCGCGGCGTGCGCGTCGAGGTGCCATGGGTCGAGCGCGAGCCGGCCGCGATCATCCGCGAGCATTTCCGGGTCACCATGCAGCCGTTCGACGCGCCGCTGGATGCGACGGGTGTTGCCGACATCATCGACCAGATCGGCTCCGACAAGATGTTCCTGTTCGCATCCGACTATCCGCATTGGCAGTTCGACGGCGACGATCCGGTCCCGCCGCATCTGCCCAAGAGCCTCGTCCAGCGGATGTGCGAAGACAATCCGCTGGAAACCTTTCCGCGTCTGAAGCTCGACGCCTGACCATGACGAAGCTCGACATCACATCGGCAGTGCCACACCTCTCCCCACCGGGGAGAGGTCGGCGCGCAGCGCCGGGTGAGGGGGCGCAAGTCTCGCGAGGGACCGCAAGGCCCTCACCCGGATTGCATCTGGCGATGCAATCCGACCTCTCCCCGATGGGGAGAGGTGACGGCCACACCGGCTCAATTCAATGGAGGATCGCATGAGTGACGTCATCGACCGCCCGATGCTCGACCAGGAAACGACCGCTGCGACACGGCTGAAGATCATCGATTGCGACATCCATCCGAGCATCCATTCGCATAGCGACCTCAACGAGTTCCTGCCGAAGCGCTGGCAGCAGCATCTCAAGGAATACGGCAGCCATTTGCGTACGCCCTATATCGGCACCACGCCGTATCCGCGCTCCTCGCCGCTGATCGCGCGGCGCGATGCCTGGCCGCCGACCGGCGGCGTGCCCGGCTCCGATCTCGATTTCATGCGCAAGCAGCACCTCGATCCGTTTGATGTCGAGTTCGGCATTTTGCAGGTGCTCGATCTCTTCATCTTCTCGCAGCAGAACCTGGAGTTCGGCGCCGCGATCCAGCGCGCCATCAACGACTGGCAGCTGGCGTTCTGGGCGCATCGCGATCCCAGGCTGAAGGCATCGATCCTGGTCGGGCAGGACGGCTCCGACCTCGGTCTTGCCGAGATCGAGCGCTGCGCCAAATCAGGCGAATACATCCAGATCAACGTCTCGCCGCGCGCCAACGAGCCGCTCGGCCGCCGCCGCTACTGGCCGATCTACGAGCGCGCGCAGGCGCTCGATCTGCCGCTCGGCATCCATGTCGGCGGCTATGGCGGGCACGCGCCGACCGGCGGCGGCTGGCCGTCCTATTACTGCGAAGAGCACCAGTCCAACGCGCACACCGTGGCCTCGAACCTCACGAGCCTGGTGCTGGAAGGCGTTCCCGAGCGCTTCCCGAAATTGAAGATCGTGTTCATCGAGGGCGGCTTCGGCTGGATCCCCGCGACGATGTGGCGGATGGACCAGCACTTCGAACGCTTCCGCAGCGAGGTGCCGCATCTGAAGCGCAGGCCGAGCGAATATGTGAAGGAGAGCTTCTGGTTCACGACCCAGCCGATCGACGAGCCCGATGAAGCCAAGCACCTGCGTCAGCTGATCGAGTGGGTCGGCATCGACCGTCTGCTGTTCTCGTCGGACTATCCGCACTGGGACTATGACGACGCCCGCTACGCCTTCAAGACGCCGCTGACGGAC
The DNA here is from genome assembly GCF_053474805.1 of Bradyrhizobium sp. WCU1. Taxonomy (NCBI): domain Bacteria; kingdom Pseudomonadati; phylum Pseudomonadota; class Alphaproteobacteria; order Hyphomicrobiales; family Nitrobacteraceae; genus Bradyrhizobium; species Bradyrhizobium sp. WCU1. The sequence continues at coordinate 2,293,043 of NZ_CM130280.1, read as the reverse complement.
GCCGAACGGCGCAAGATCTTCAACAGCAACGCGCGTGCGGTTTACAAATTCTAGGACTGAGATGACCCGTCACATCGTCGCGCGCACCAGCGAAATACCTGCCGGCGGCAACAAGGTGTTCGGCATCGAGGGCCGCGACATCGTCGTGTTCCACGTCAACGGCGAGTTCTTCGCGCTGCTCAACCGCTGCCCGCATGAAGGCGCGCCGCTGGAGAAGGCCGCCTGCGTCGCGCGCCTGACCTCGCCGGAGCCCGGCATCTATCAGCGCGACCGTGTCGGCGAGATGCTGCGCTGTCCGTGGCACGGCTGGGAGTTCGACATCCGCAACGGCCAATCCTGGTTCGACCCGAAGCGGTTCAGGATCCGCTCCTATCCGGTCGCGGTCGAAAGCGGCGCGGAGTTGCAGAAGGGCCCTTACGTCGCCGAGACGTTTCCGGTGCACATCGAGGACAATTACGTGATCGTCGAGGTTTGACCGTTATTGCGATATTTGCAATAATGAAGTTCCTACGACGGTCATTATAATCATCGATGCAATGAGCCACCTTGAGGTCGCGGTCGGGAATGGCCCCGTCCACGACATGAGGAACGGCACCATGAAGCTCTATCACTTCGCGCTCTCCGGTCACGCACATCGCGCCCGCCTGTTCATCTCCCTGCTCGGAATTCCGCATGAGTTGGTCGAGGTCGACCTCGGGTCCGGAGCACACAAGACGGCGGAATTCCTGGCGCTCAATCCGTTCGGCCAGGTGCCGGTGCTTGACGACGACGGCACGATCATCGCGGATTCCAACGCGATCCTGGTCTACCTCGCGACCAAGTTCGGCCGCACCGACTGGCTGCCCCAGGATGCGAAGGGCGCCGCGACGGTGCAGCGCTGGCTCTCGGTCGCCGCCGGCGATCTCGCCTTTGGTGCCGCCGCGGCGCGGCTCATCACCGTGTTCGGCGCGAAGTTCAATCCGGACGACGTGATCGCGCGCGCCCATGTGATGCTGAAGCGGCTCGAGGCTCATCTCGCCGATCGCGACTGGCTGGTTGGCGCGCAGCCGACCATCGCCGACGTCGCACTCTACAGCTATTTGTCGAGCGCGCCGGAAGGCAATGTCGATCTCTCCGCCTATCCGCACGTCAACGCGTTCCTGCGCCGGATCGAGGCGCTGCCGGGCTTCGTGCCCTTTGCCAAGACCCGCGTCGGTCTGTCCAAAGCTGCGTGATGTGCTGAGCGGGCGCGTCCCAGGGCGCGCCCGTGCAAGCCCGAAAGGGAGGGCAAGGCAATGAGCGACAGGCGAACCATGAGCAAGCTCGCGGCCTGGCATGCCGGCGAGAAGGCGATCCAGCAGCGGGTCGGCGTCGCCGAGAAGATGGAGGCGGTCGGCCAGCGCGCGGTGCGCGATTACATGCCCGACCAGCATCGCGATTTCTTTGCGCAGATTCCTTTCATCGTGGTCGGCAGCGTGGACCGGAGCGGCGACGCGTGGGCCTCCTTGCTGGCCGGCCGGCCCGGCTTCATCGCCTCGCCGACATCGCGCAGCCTCGAGATCGCTGCACGGCCTGATCCAAGCGATCCCGTCAGTGAAGGCATGCGCGAGAGCGATGCCGTCGCGTTGCTGGGCATCGAGCTGCACACGCGGCGGCGCAACCGCGCCAACGGGCTGCTCCGTGCATCGTCCGGCCAGGCGCTGAGCTTCGAACTCGATCAGAGCTTCGGCAACTGCCCGCAATACATCCAGCTCCGCGATTTCGCTTTCGTGCGCGAGCCGGATCAGCCGTTCACCGGCGAAATCGAGACGAACACGGCGCTCGATCAGGCCGCGCGCGACATGATCCAGGCGGCAGATACGTTCTTCGTGGCGTCCTATGCCGAGCGCGAGGACCGTCGCCAGGTCGACGTCTCGCATCGCGGCGGCAGAGCAGGCTTCGTTCGCGTCGCCGCCGACGGCACGCTCACCATTCCGGATTTCGCCGGAAACCTGTTCTTCAACACGCTCGGCAACATCCTCGTCAACGGCAAGGCTGGACTGGCCTTCGTCGATTTCGAAACCGGCGACATGCTGCAACTGACCGGCGATGCCGAAGTGATCCTGGATTCGCCCGAGATCGCGGCGTTCCAGGGTGCCGAACGGCTGTGGAGTTTTCGGGCCCGCCGTGTGGTGCGCAGGCGCGGCGCGTTGCCGCTGCGCTGGGCGTTCCGCGCCGAAGGCTGGTCGCCGAATGCATTGATGACCGGCGACTGGGCGCAGGCCGCAGATCGCATCCGCGCAGCCGAGCTTGCGACGCAGTGGCGTCCCTTCAAGGTCGCCAGAATCGTCGACGAGAGCCGCTCGATCCGCTCGTTTCATCTGCAGCCGGACGACGGCGCGGGGCGGCTGCCGCACCGGGCGGGACAGCATTTGCCGATCCGCATCGCGCTCCCCAACGCCGACAAGCCGACCATCCGCACCTATACATTGTCGGTCGCGCCGTCGGACGGCATGTACCGCATCAGCGTGAAGCGTGACGGCGTTGTGTCGCAGCATCTGCACGACGCCATCCGTGTCGGCGACATCATCGAGGCGCGCGCGCCGGCCGGTGGTTTCACGATCGATGCGCGCGAGAAGCGGCCGGCGGTGCTGCTCGCCGGCGGCGTCGGCATCACGCCGCTGCTCGCGATGCTGCGCCACGTGGTCTATGAGGGGCTGCGCACCCGCGGCATCCGGCCGATCTTCCTGTTCCAGGCCGCGCATGCCAAGGCGGAACGTGCGTTCGGCGACGAATTGCAGCAACTGGCTGCGGCCGCCGGCGGCGCGGTCCGGATCATCCGCGTGCTCAGCGACGTCGATGGCGCCGAACAAGGCACGGATTACGACGCCGCGGGGCGGATCGACATGGCGCTGCTGTCGCGTGTCCTGCCGTTCAACGACTACGATTTCTATCTGTGCGGGCCGCCGCAGTTCACCCAATCGCTCTATGAAGCCCTGCGCGACTACAACATTGCCGATCGCCGGATTCACGCCGAGGCATTCGGGCCATCCTCGCTGGCCAGGACGCCGGACGTGGCCGCGCCGGTGTCGCCGCGCCGGCCGGCCGCGACCGCGCCGGTCCCGGTCGCCTTCACCGCATCGCTGAAGGAAGCGCGCTGGACGCCGGAATCCGGAACGCTGCTCGAACTGGCGGAAGCACGCGGCCTCAGTCCTGCCTTCAGTTGCCGGGAAGGCAATTGCGGAACATGCCGGACGAAACTGCTGGCGGGTGCCGTGACCTATCAGAAGCAGCCGACCGCCGCGGTGGCCGATGACGAGGTGCTGATCTGCTGCGCCGTGCCGGCGAAGCCGGAAGCGGAAGGCGAGGAGCGGATCCAGCTCGATCTCTGACCGGCCGGGCGCTTCAAATCGCCTCACGATTCAGGCGAGCAGGCCCAGCACCTGGTCGATCACGGCCTTCACCTGCTTCGAATCCGGCGTCTGGTGCGCGAGCGCCATCAGTCCGGCATGCACCACCATGACCGTGTGCGCGGTGACGTCGGGATCGAAGCCCTTCTTGAACTGGGCGCGGTCGGCGCGCAGCCGCGTGCGCAACAGCTCCTCGAGCCGCCGGTTGTAGCGCTCGATGCTCTTGCGGAGCGCGGCCTGATCGAGCGAGCCGTCGGTCGCCGAATTGATCGACAGGCAGCCGCGCTGCCCCTTCTCGCCCGAGCAATACGGGATGAAGCCGGTCAGCCACTGCCTGATCGCCTCCCGGGCCGGCCCCGGCTGCGCCAGCACGCGCTCGGCCCAGCCGAGGATGCCGTCGTGATAGCGGTCCAGCACCCGCAGGAACAGCGCGTGCTTGTCGCCGAACGCTGCATAAAGGCTCGGCTTCGCGATCCCGCTCGCCGCCGTGATCTCGTCGAGCGAGGTCGCCTGAAACCCCTTCTGCCAGAATACCTGGCGGGCGATCTCCAGGACGTCGTCCGGATCGAAACTGCGCGGCCTTGCCATGGTGCTGTTTTATGTACTCCCGCGTCCGATGTGAAGCCTTCACCTTACCGTGAAGGCAAATCCAGTCATTGACGTTGCCCATATTCTGTACTTACAAGTATAGAATAAAATCGGGAGATAGTGCCATGAAGGCGGTTCAGGTGGTTGCGTTCGGACGTCCGGCGGAAGCGGTGAGACTCAACGAGGTGCCCGATGTCGGCAGCCCCGGGCCGAACGAGGTGGTGGTCGCGGTCGAGGCCGCGCCGATCAACAACTCGGACTTCATGATCATCGCAGGGCGCTACGGTTACCTGCCGACGCCGCCGGCGACACTCGGGATCGAGGGTGTCGGGCGCGTCATCGCTGCGGGCGCGCAGGTCAAGAACCTCAGGGAAGGTGACCGCACGCTGATCCCGTTCACGATCCCGACCTGGACCGAACGGCTCAAGTTCACGCCGTCCTGGCAGCGTCCGTTGCCCGAAGCTGCCGACATCCAGCAGCTATCGATGATCGCGGTCAATCCGGCGACCGCCTATCTGCTGCTGACCGATTTCGTCAAAATCCCGCGCGGCGGCTGGGTGATTCAAAACGGCGCCAATTCGGCGACGGCGCGCGCGGTGATCGCCATCGCCAGGTCGCTTGGGCTCAAGACGGTCAACATCGTCCGCCGCGAGGAAGTCGTGGATGAAGTCAAGGCGGTCGGCGGCGATATCGTGCTGGTCGACGGGCCGGATCTTGCCAAACGCGTCGCCAAGGAGACCGGCAAGGCGCCGATCCAGTTGGCGCTCGACGTCGTCGGCGGCGCGTCGGCCTTGAACCTGATGAACTGCCTGGCGCCGAAGGGTGTGCTCGTCATCTACAGCGCGATGAGCGGACAGCCGTTCTCCGGCTCGGCCTTGAGCGTGATCTTCAACGAGGTGTCCGTGCGCGGTTTCTGGCTCGCCCACTGGGGCAAGACTGCGACCGACGAGGCGCTGGCCACGATGTACGACCATCTCGTGCCGATGGTTGCCTCAGGGGCGATCAGCGCCCCGGTGGTCGGGAGCTATGGCCTCGAGGGATTTGCGGAAGCCATTGCGAAGGCGGCGGCATTCAAGGGCAAGGTGATCTTCACGCCGAACAAGGCCTGAACAAGCTCACGCGTGCTTGCCCGCCCGCTGCGGCAGCGCGAAGACCAGGGCCGCGATCGCAACGAAGATCGCGGTGCCGACGAGATAACCGAGATTCATCGACATCGTGACCGCATCGCCGCCGGTTTGGCCGAGCGTCGTGGCGAGAATCTTGATGATCCAGAAGCCCAGCGTGACGGCGGGAACCTTGCCCGTGCGCTCCGCGGTGGTGTTGTCGAGCAGCATATCCATGGGGTGGTCACTCCAAGATTCGTCACTTCGAGATACACCGCCGGCGGTCGATGCCGCCGGCGGGTGGTCAAATGATGGACGACGGGATCAGGCCTTCATCTGGTCCATGATCGAGAGCAACTCGGCGAGCGCCTTCCTGCATTTGGCGGCGTCCGGATTGGTCTCACGCACCGCCTCGAGCGCGCGATCGATCGCCTTGTCGACCGTGTGCCAGTCCGCGGCCGCGCGCGGCTTCAAGCCGGCTTCCGCTTCGTCCCATTTGGTTTCGAGATCCTTGATCCGCGTCTTGGCGCCGGCGAGGTCTCCCTTGTCGACAAGTGCTGCGACATCGGCGGCGATGCTGCGGAACGGCGTCAGGTCGCCGAGTTTGGAGGCGGCGGCTTGCGCGCGTGGCAGCAGGGTCAGGCCTCCGCTCGCATGCGGAAATGGTGAAGTCACCACGAGAGCGTGGATTGCGGCAAGTGCGAGGATCGTTCTGTTCATTGTGGTTCTCCTGTTAGGGTTGCTTCGGCGGACGACCTCTTGGACGGGCGGCGAACTCATGCGCGGGGTGATGCTTCGGGGGTTCGCTCGCTGCCGTCTGCGAACGAGAGCCAGCCGACCAGCGCGGCGATCACCGCGAGGAAGGCGAGGCTGGTGTAGATCGTGCCGAAGCCGAGGCCGCCATAGTCGCGGGATTGCGACAGCATGTCGCCGAACGAGGCGCCGAGCGGCCGGGTCAGGATGTAGGCGATCCAGAACGCCAGCACCTCGTTGGCGCCGAGCGCGTAGGCAGCAGTGACGCCTGCGATCAGCGCCATGAACACCACGACGCCGACGTTGAAGCCGAGGCCCAGCGCTTCGGTGGCAAGGTCGCCCGCGGCGGTCCCGAGCGCGAAGGTGAACAGGATCGCCGCCCAGTAGAACAATTCGCGCCGCGTGGTCACGATGCTGTGGATCGACAATGTCCGCTCGACCGCGAACCAGATCGCAAAGGTCGCCGCCAGCGCGGTCGCGAACAGCGCCGTGCTGACGTAGAGGCTGATCTCGAGCTTGTCGGTCAGCGCATCGGTGATCTGCGTGCCGACGATGCTGACGAGCACGACCGTCAGCCAGTAGACCCATGGCACGTATCGGCCCATCCGCAGCTGGACAGCCAGCACGGCCGCAAGCAGGGCCGCCATGATCAGGCCGGTCACGCTTGTGCCAAGGCCGACATGGACGGCGAGATAATCGGCGCCGGTCTCGCCGACCGTGGTCGACATGATCTTGATCAGCCAGAACACGAGGGTGACTTCGGGGACCTTGTTCAGCATGCTGCGGCCGATGCGTCGGGTAACCTGCACGGTGGTGAACTCCGCTGTGGGATCGCCGGCGGTTCCGCCGGATTCGACACGGAGCGTGCCCTACGAGACTTAGCTCCGGCTTAGCCGGGCCGCGTGGCCGCCACGCAGGCGCCGAAAGCCCTAAGTTCCGGCTAAGTCGAAGCTGATATGATCGCGCTTGTGTCGCGGGTTGCGCGATACGAAGCAGTTTCGCCGGGTGGAGCTCCGGCACGGATCGGGATGGACGGACGGGCGATGCGGGTGCTCTTGGTCGAGGACGACAGGATGATCGGCGCCGCCGTCGTCGAGGCGGTGCGGGATGCCGCCTATGCCGTCGACTGGGTGCGCGATGGCGATCTCGCCGTCGAAGCCAGCCGCAGCGAGACCTACGATATCGCACTGCTCGACCTCGGACTGCCGTTGACCGACGGCCTCGACGTCCTCAAGGCGATCCGTGCGGCCTCGATGCGCCTGCCCGTCATCATTCTCACCGCGCGCGACGCGCTTGACGATCGCATCCGGGGACTCGATCTCGGCGCCGACGACTACCTGGTCAAGCCGTTTGAGATCGCGGAATTGCTGGCGCGCATGCGTGCGGTGTTGCGGCGCGAGGGCAGCGGATCGGCGCCGGTGCTGACCAATGGCGAGCTGCAACTGGACCCGGCAACGCGGGAGGCCGCCTTCGGTGGAGAAAAAGCCGTGCTCAGCGCCCGCGAGTTTGCCCTGCTTCAGGCGCTCTTGAACCGGCCGGGAACGATCCTGTCCCGTGCCGAGCTCGAACGCCAGATCTATGGCTGGAGCGAGGAGGTCGAGAGCAACGCAGTCGAGTTCCTGATCCACGCGGTGCGCAGAAAGCTCGGCGCGTCAGCGATCAGGAACGTGCGCGGCGTCGGATGGATGGTGGATCGTTCGAGATGATGGGATCGCTGCGCGGGCGCCTGTTCGTTGGACTCACGGCGATCATTCTGCTGACGGGCGCCGTCGGCGGAATCCTGGCGTACCGATGGGCCTACAGCGAAGCGATCGAGATGCAGGACTCCGTCCTGATCCAGATCGGCAGCTTCGCGCTGAGCGCTCCGCTCCGGCAAAGCCGCCCGGTCACCGGTGTCGATGCGGAAGCCGAGGTCGCCGTCGTCGAGTTGGGCGAGGCGCCGCGCGGCGCCACTGACGATCGCCGGCTGTGGGGCCTGACGGATGGGCTGCACAATGACGTCTATCACGGACAGCCGGTCCGCGCGCTGCTTCGGACGCGGTCGGACGGCAGCCGCTTTGCGGTGACGCAGCAGACCGAGATCCGCACCGAGATCGCAGGAGACATGGCGGTGCGCACGCTGTTGCCGATCGCCGCGCTGGTGCCGTGCCTGCTGCTGATGACCGCATTGGTGATCGCCCGATCGTTCCGCCCGATGTTGCGCCTCGCCGGCGATCTCGACGCCGGCAGGGTGGACGACATCGGCGCGCTGCCCGCAACCGGCACGCCAAGCGAGCTCCGGCCGTTCCTTGGCTCGATCAACGGATTACTCGGGCGGACGCGCGTCATGATGGATCAGCAACGGCGCTTCATCGCCGACGCGGCCCATGAACTTCGAACGCCGGTCACCGCGCTCAGCCTGCAGGCGGAAAACCTTGCCTCGCTCGACATGCCCGCGGAGACGCGCGAGCGGCTCGATGCGTTGAAGAGCGGCATGCGGCGCACCAGGCATCTCCTCGAGCAACTCTTGGCGCTGGCGCGTCAAGACGCTGCGCCATCTGCCGTAAGCGCCGCGGTGGAATTGGACAAGATCGCAAAGGGTGTCGTCGCCGATCTGCTGCCGGAGGCGGCGGCTCGCAACATCGATCTCGGTTTCACGACCGTCGAGGCGGTCGCCGTGAACGGTGATCCGATGTCCCTGACCTCGGCGGTCCGGAACCTGGTCGAGAACGCGATCAAGTTCACGCCCAATGGCGGCGCCGTCGATCTCAGCGTCCATCGCGAGGACGCCATGGCGGTCATCCAGATCGAGGACACCGGGCCGGGGATTCCGCCGCAGGATCTGGCGCAGATAGGCGAGCCGTTCTTTCGCGGCGGCCAGCCGAGCGGCGAGGGGGCCGGGCTCGGGCTCTCGATCGTGAAGCGGATTGTGGATCGTGCCACGGGTTCGATCCTGTTCGAGAATGTGACCGGCGCCGGACGCTCGGGCCTGCGCGTGACCGTCAAGCTGCCGGTGGCCGATCCGTAAGGCCAGGCGGCCGCTCTGAGGCTATGTCCCCGCAGTAGGGCGGGCTCGGCGCATGCTCAGGGAACGCGACCGGGCTGCTTCCTTCAAGCATTGGGATCGTTCGCATTGGGATAGAATAGCTGCTGGCCGTTGATCTTGTAGCCGGCGATCGCGCTCTGTCCTTCCGGCGAAATCAGAAAGTCGATGAAGCGCTGGCCGGCTTCCTTCTTCACCGTGGGATGCTTGGCCGGATTTACCAGCATCACGCCGTACTGATTGAACAGCCGCTTGTCGCTTTCGACCAGAACTGTCACGTCGCCGCGATTCTGGAACGCCAGCCACGTGCCGCGGTCGGACAGCAAATAGGCGCTCGACGCCGAGGCCATGCTCAGCGCCGCACCCATGCCCTGGCCGATTTCCTTGTACCAGGAGCCGCGGTCGTTCGCGATGTCGATGCCGGCTTCTTTCCAAAGCCTCAGCTCGGCAATATGGGTGCCGGAATGATCGCCACGGGAGACGAACGGCGCGGCTCTGGTCTTGATGGTTTGCAGCGCGGCGAGGACACCCTGGCCCTTGATGCCTGCCGGATCGTCCTTCGGACCGACGACGACAAAGTCGTTGTACATCACGGGATAACGTTTCACGCCGTACCCCTCCGCAAGGAACTTCTCCTCAGCCGATCGGGCATGCACGAACACGACGTCGGCATCGCCGCGGCGCGCGGTGTCGAGCGCCTGACCGGTGCCTTGTGCCAGCACCTTCACCTCGAGGCCCGTCTTCTGCTTGACGATCGGGAGCAGGTAGCTGAACAGCCCGGAATCCTGGGTGGACGTCGTCGACGCCACGACAATGGTCTGATCTTCCGCCCAAGTTGGATGCGTGACGGTCTGCCCGCCAAGCACGGCAAGCGCGATGATTGCGAGGATACGGAGTGAGCCGAGGCAGTGCTTCATGCGGGCGATCTCCCTTGAACGACGATATTGTTTGGGGCTTCAGCGACCGGCCAAGATGCGTCCAATCAGGAAGCTCAATGCGCTCACGGTCATCGACAGGATGACGAGGATGATGCCAAGCGCCAGCGCAAGGCTTAGCTCTCCCTTGCTCGTCTCCAATGCGATGGCTGTGGTCATGGTGCGGGTATGCCCGCGCACGTTGCCGCCGACGATGATGATCGCGCCGACCTCTGCGATCGCCCGGCCGAAAGCCGCGAGAAACGCGGTCAATAGCCCGTCGCGTCCGATAGCCATGAGCGTCCAGGTGGCACGCAAGCGCGAGGCGCCGTCGACGAGAAGGGCATCGCCGTAACGAGCCCAGACACCCACCATCGTCCGGTGCACCAGCGCAATGACGATCGGAATGCCGAGAATGGCCTGCGCGATCACCATGGCGGTCGGCGTAAACAGAATCCCCAGCGCCCCCAACGGCCCCGATCGGGACAGCAGCAGGTACACGGCAAGTCCCACCACCACCGGCGGCAACCCCAACAGCGCATTGACGACGACGATCAACGCAACCCTGCCCCGGATCCGGTAGATGGCCAGCGCTGTGCCCATCGGCGCCCCGATCGCGAAGGCAACGAGGCTCGCCGTCAGGCTGACGCCAAGCGACAGGCCGACGATCTGGCGTAGCTCCGGATCAAAGTGGCCGATCAGGCCGGCAGCCAGTTCCAGCGCTTGGGTGAAATCATTCATGGTCTCTTACTAAGCCAGACCTCAGCAAATAAGCAAAATCATCGAGGTCTTGAGACCCGCCCCGCTTACCGCTACCAGTGCGATCCGGAAGCAATGCCAAGCGCATTGGAGATAAGGACGGTTCTCATGGCAAGCACGACGGCGGAGCTCGAAGCGCTCCTGATGCAGCGGTCGCTGACCGATCCGCAGCTTTTGGCGACGGCGGAGGCGGCGTCGGACTTCCGGATCCTGCCCGATGCCACCGTCATCAAGATCGGCGGGCAGAGCGTGATCGACCGCGGCCGTGCCGCCGTCTACCCGCTGGTCGACGAGATCGTCGCCGCGCGCAAGGCGCACAAGCTGCTGATCGGAACCGGCGCCGGCACCCGCGCCCGGCATCTCTATTCGATCGCGGCCGGGCTGCGGCTGCCGGCTGGCGTGCTGTCGCAGCTCGGCGCCTCGGTCGCCGACCAGAACGCGGTGATGCTGGGCCAATTGCTCGCCAAGCACGGCATCTCCGCGGTCAGCGGCGCCGGCCTGTCGGCCGTGCCGCTGTATCTCGCCGAGGTCAACGCCGTGATCTTCAGCGGCATGCCGCCCTATGGCCTGTGGATGCGGCCTGCGCCCGAGGGAATGATCCCGCCCTACCGCACCGACGCCGGTTGCTTCCTCGTCGCCGAACAGTTCGGTTGCAAGGCGATGATCTATGTGAAGGACGAGAACGGCCTCTACACCGCGAACCCCAAGACCTCGAAGGGCGCGACCTTCATTCCGAAGATCTCGGTCGCGGAGATGAAGGCCAAGGGCCTGCAGGATTCGATCCTCGAATTCCCGGTGCTCGACCTGCTCGCCAGTGCACGCCATGTCCGCCAGGTGCAGATCGTCAATGGCCTCGTCCCCGGCAATCTCACCCGCGCGCTCGCGGGCGAACATATCGGCACCATCATCACCGCGAACTGAGCAGAGACACGACCATGGATGACACCATCAAGCACGTCGCTTCGCCGCTCGCGCGCCAGACCCTGCTCGACGGCGATCTCACCCGTCCCGTCGCCGGCGGACGTTCGATTCCGCTGCTGCCGTGGCTGCAGGTGATCAAGATCGGCGGCCGCTCCATCATGGATCGCGGCCATGAGGCGATCCTGCCGATCGTCGGTGAGCTGCGCGCACTGCTGCCCGAGCACCGCATGCTGATCCTGACCGGCGCCGGCATCCGCGCCCGCCATCTCTACAGCGTCGGCCTCGACCTCGGACTGCCGGTCGGCTCGCTCCAGCCGCTCGCGGCGAGCGAGGCCGGGCAGAACGGCCATATCCTCGGCTGCTTGCTCGCGCCGGACGGCGTGTCCTATATCGAGCATCCGACCATCGCGAGCCAGCTTGCGATCCACCTCTCCGCGTCGCGCGCGGTGGTCGGCAGCGCGTTCCCGCCCTATCACCATCACGAGTTTCCGAACTCGCGCATCCCGTTGCACCGCGCCGACACCGGCGCGTTCCTGCTCGCTGATGCGCTCGGCGCCGCCGGGCTGACGATCGTCGAGGATGTCGACGGCGTCTACACCGACGATCCCAATGGTCCCGAGGGCAAGAAGGCCGAGCTGCTGCGTGAGACGAGCTTCGCCGATCTCGCCAGGCTGAAGGGCACGCTGCCGTTCGATCCCGCGCTGCTCGAGGTGATGGCCAATGCCAGGCACATCGAGCGCGTGCAGGTCATCAATGGTCTGGTTCCCGGCCGGCTCACCGCGGCGCTGCGCGGCCAGCATATCGGCTCAATCATCCGCACCGGCGCGCGGCCGGCGTAACACGAGCCGCAGACTCTGCTTCACCTCTCCCTGTAAGAATGGGGCGAGGGAGTCGAATGCCGCCAGAGCGATTACTTGATCGTGGCGTGCACGGTGATGACGGAGGTGCCGGAGGCCTTCGGCCCTTGACCCGTCGCCTTGATGGCAAAGCTGTCATTGCCCTTGTACTTGGCTTTCGCCCGGTACTCGAAGGTCGTCGCGTTGATCTTCTTCAATTTGCCATAGGCCGGCTTCTGCGAGATCGACGAATCCGTCACCGTGCCGCGGATCCCGATCGGGATCTGGCAGCTTTCGCCTGAGGCGATATCGATATCGCCGGTCGAGTTTTCGCCCCAATCCGCCAATGTCGCCGACATCGAGCATTCCGGTATGAGCTGCGCGGCGGAGGCCGGCGTGACTCTTGATACTGCAAGGATGAGCGCCACTGCGGCGACCACGATACACGGTTTCATGCAAGGCCCACTGCTGAAGGTTTTCGGCGCTTGAATCCTGCAACGCGGGAGCAGGGCAGGCAAGGGCTTCGCCGCACCCGAGCGGCATGTGTTGAAATGCTTCGAGGCTTGTTGTGTCGCAAGACGCTACCGCTGGCTCGCTTGAGGTTTCGACCTTGCGCCGGCCAGCGCCGGGGGGACCGCCAGGAGCAGGCAAACCGATTCCACCAGCAGCTCATGTGCGCGGTCGACGATGTCGTCCAGCGAACTCGTCTTGGCGAACATCGCCTGGGCTTCCGCCAGCAACCGCTCTCGCGTCGGGACGCTGGGCAGATGCAGGTCGGCACGGTGCTGCAACAGAGCAAGCGCCTCCCGCACCGACAATCCGGTTTCGTGCACCGACGTTCTGATGGCCTGCGCGATGTATTCGGGATTGAAGCGGCTGGCGAGCTGTTCGGCCGTTCGCTTGACCACGCGCGATCCCAGGCGCTGCTCGTTGCGGAGCACCTGCGCGGGCGGCGCCTTCAGCTCCCGGACGATGCCGAGCCAGGACAACGCCACCAGGACATAATAGGTCGCATCGATCTCCCACCACCGGAAGCCTTGCCGCGCACTGCTCTGGTAGGCGTGATGATTGTTGTGCCAGCCCTCGCCCATCGTGAACAGGGCCAGCAGCCAATTGTTGCGGGAGTCGTCGCCCGTCACATAGCGCTTGCGTCCGTGAGCATGCGCAAGCGAGTTGATGCAAAACGTCGCGTGATACACCAGCACCGTGCTCCAGAAGAAACCGACCACCAGTCCCGGCCATCCGGCAATCAGGAAGCACAGGGCTGCGACCACGATCGCCGGCAAGACCTCCAGCCTGTGCAGCCACATCAACTCCGGATAGACGGCAAAATCCGAAACTTTCGTCAGATCCGTTGCATCATGCTGTCGATAGAAGATCCAGCCGACATGACTGTACACGAAGCCCTTATGCCGGGGTGAATGCACATCGTGCTCGGTATCCGAATGAAGATGGTGATGCCGATGTTTCGCGGCCCACCAAAGCACGCTTTTCTGGGCGCTGCTTTGGGCAAGGAATGCCAGGATGAATTGAAACGTCCGGCTCGTCGCGTAAGCCCGATGCGAGAAGTAGCGATGATAGCCGGCGGTGATCGCAAACATGCGCAGCCAGTACAGCGCGACGCAAATTGCGATCGCCTGCCATGAGACGCCGGTCCAGATCGCCGCCAGACACCCCGCGTGGACCAACACAAACGGCAGGACCTGCGGGTACATGATGTCGTCGTGCTGGTCTGGATCGATATTGGTGGACACGCGCGTGACCTCAGTTGCTTCGATGCGCGGGCCGCCGGGCAGGGCGGCCTTTGCGCGCTGTAATAGGTAGAACCCCACAGCCGGTAGACAAGTCGCGGGGTCGCGAAACCAGAGGCTCTGCTAGTCTATCGGTCGTCAAAGCAGCATGGCGCCGATTGCCGCAGCTCATGCCGCGCGCAGATTTTCCGCTGGATGGGGACACCGGCGCTACTCCTTCTTCGCCGTCAGTCCGTCGACCATCGCGCGCGTCAGTGTCGCGATCTCGCTGCGCAGCTGGTCGATCGGCACGGCGATCAATTTGTGCTCCAGCCCGAGCGCGACCATGCCGTGCACGGCGGAGAACAGGCTGCGTGCGGTGACGCCGAGCTGCGCCGGCGAGCGCTGCGGAAACAGTGCTGCGAGCGGCTTGTAGATGTGGCGGAACAATTCCATCTGCTCGGTGATCGCCCATTCCGGCACCGGCTTGCCGGGCTGCATGCGATGCTCGAACAGCGCTCGCCACAGTTCGAGATTGTCGGCGGCGAAGTCGCAATAGGCGACCGCGATCCGCACCAGCATCTCGCGCGGCGCCGCCGCTCCGCCGATCTCCGCCAGCGACAATGAGGCATCCAGCCGGGCCAGCGTGCGTGAGCCGACGCGCAGGATCAGCTCGTCGACATCCTCGACCAGATTGTAGACGCCGCCATTGGCGACACCGATTTCCTGGGCCAGTTCGCGGGTTTTCAGGCCGCCGAGGCCCTTTGCCGCAATTGCCCGTTCCGCCGCCTCGATCAGCGCTTCGCGTAGTTTTGCTCGTCGTTCCAATGCCTTGGACATGTTTCACCCGTCGTTAACCGCAACCTTGAGCGTCGCTCAAATAATACTTGAGCAATGCTCATTATATGGTACAAGAGATTCATGAGCGATGCTCATAACAGGGAGCGACCAAATGTTCAAAACCGTTTTGACAATTTTCCGCGGCAGCGTGGCGGCAGCGGAAGAGGAACTGCAAGACCGGACCGCGCTGGTCGTCCTCGACCAGCAGATGCGTGATGCCGCCGCCGCCGTCGACCGCTCGAAGCGGACGCTGGCCCTCGCGATCGCCGGCGACGCGCAGGAGGGCCGCCGGCTCGACGCCACCAACACCCGGATCGCCGATCTCGAGGTGCGCGCATCGGCGGCGCTCGAGGGCGGCCGGGAAGACCTCGCGCGCGAAGCCGCGCAGGCGATCGCCAACCTCGAAGCCGAACGCGATGCCGCGATGACCGCGCGCACGCTGTTCGCCACCGAGATCACCCGGCTGAAGCGCCACGTCGCCAATGCCGAGGCGCGCATTGCCGAGCTTGATCGCGGCCGGCGCCTCGCCCGCGCGTCCGAGGCGGTGCGTTCGCTGCGCCGGAGCGGCATCGAGGCGGCGCGGCCCTACGAATCAACGCTGCCGGAAGCGGAAGCGACGCTGAAGCGGCTGCGCGAGCGGCAGATCGAGATCCAGGCGGCCGACGACGCGCTGTTCGAGATCGATACCGCCTCGGGACCGGTCGTCGTCGCCGAGAAGCTCGCGGAGCAGGGTTTTGGCCCACGCATGAAATCGACGGCCGACGACGTGCTGGCGCGGCTCAAGGCCAAGCGCCCGCCCGCCGCCTGAACCTCTCGCCTGCAACTGAACCAACATCAAACCTCGCAAGATCAAGGAGACCACCATGAACCAGACGATCCAACCCCACAGCAGCGGCTGGGTGACCTTCACCTACGCATCCTTCGCGGCTTCCGCCTTCCTCGTCGCCG
This sequence comes from Bradyrhizobium sp. WCU1, assembly GCF_053474805.1. Classification (NCBI taxonomy): domain Bacteria; kingdom Pseudomonadati; phylum Pseudomonadota; class Alphaproteobacteria; order Hyphomicrobiales; family Nitrobacteraceae; genus Bradyrhizobium; species Bradyrhizobium sp. WCU1. Next base: position 2,277,261 of record NZ_CM130280.1, on the reverse strand, counting down.
TCGGCGTGTTCTTCCTGCCGATCGACCTCTGGATGAAGGGCTATCTCACGATGGGCATCGTGATGCTGGTGCAGACCTGCGTCACGCTGACCAAGACGATCCGCGACAATTACGAGAGCGGCAAGTTCGTCAACCGCATCGAGGATGCCAAGGCCGAGCGCCTGCTGATGGAAGTCTCCAAGGCGGCGTGAGCTGGAGGCATGCGAAGCGGCGGGTGTCTTGCACCCGCCGCTTTCGTTGTTCGGACCAACTTGTTCCGTTTCCGGAAGGCCTTGTTTACCCTGCGGCGAGCAGCGTCAGGTTGCGCTCATGGCTCCTTAACAGGGGCGAGTGCAGAGATCGCGCCCGAGGGACAGAGAGAAATGGCGTCCACCGACAATCCTACGCCGGCTTCGCGCGGCAGCTCGGGCTTTGCCAAGGTGCGCGCGGCCTTCGACGGCCTGCGCAACCATGCCGGCTTCTGGCTGAAGGCACTGTCGCAGCCGACCATCGATCTCACCTTGCGCACCCAGGCCGGCCAGCGCACCCGGATCGTCGAATCCCCCGGCCTGTCGCTGCCCAAGGACGAACTCGACGCGCTGGTCGGGCAGCTGCGCATCGTCGCCGCCAAGACGCTGCCCGAGGAGAGCCTGACCTACGGCATCTTCTCCGGCGAGCCCGAGCGGCTGTCGCGCGCTGTCGTCACTTTGATCTCCGAGGAAGACACCGGCCGGCCGATCGCCTTCAATGCGCTGTCGGTGATGGACGTGCCGCTCGACGGCGAGCCCGTTGAAGTGACCCATCTCGGCCTCGTCATGGTCGATCCCGATGTGCGCGGGCAGGGGCTGTCCTGGGTGCTTTATGGCCTGACCGCGCTGGTGCTGTTCGCCCGCGACGGCTTGCGGCCGAAATGGATCTCCAACGTCACCCAGGTGCCGGCGGTGGTCGGCATGGTCAGCGACACCTTCTCGGATGTATTCCCGTCGCCGCTGCCGGGCGCCCGGCAGAGCTTTGCGCATCTGCAGCTCGCGCGGGGCATCATGGCCCGGCATCGCGCGGTGTTCGGTGTCGGCGAGGAGGCCGGCTTCGACGAGGCGCGCTCGGTCATCACCAATGCCTATACCGGCGGCTCGGATGCGCTGAAGAAAACCTTCGAGATCGCACCGAAGCATCGCAATGCCGTCTACAACGAGTTCTGTGAGCGCGAGCTGGATTACGGCCGCGGCGATGACGTGCTGCAGCTCGGCCGCGTCGATCTGGCCGGCGCGCGCCGTTACATCATGAGCGAGGTGCCCTCGGGCTCGCTGCCGGCATTGCTCGCGGCGTCCGCGATGCTGGCGCTGCAACGGCTGGTGTTGCCGGTGGTGTACTGGCTGGACGACAGCCGCGCCTTCGGCACGCTGCGGCCGCGCCGGCAGGACAGCGGGGCGGTGCGATGAACTTCGACTATTACTCCTTCACCGGCCGCAACATCGGCTTCATCGACGAGCACGAGCAGCAGCTGTTGCGCCAGGCGCGGGTGTTCGTCTGCGGCGTCGGCGGCATGGGCGGCGCGGCCTTCATGGCGCTGGCGCGCGCCGGCGTCGGCCGGTTCGTGATCGCCGACATCGACCGCTTCGAGGTCTCCAACCTCAACCGCCAGGTGTTCGCCTTCGCCGACGAGGTCGGCCGCGAAAAGGCGGCGGTTGCCGCGGAAGCCGCCAAACGCATCAACCCGACCATCGAGATCGAGGTGCTCGGCGAGAACTGGACCAGCGAGCTCGCCGGGATCGCCGAACGCTGCCCGGTCATCGTCAACGGCATGGACGACATCGCCGCCGGCGTGCATCTGTACCGGACCGCCAAGCACGCCGAGGCAACCGTGATCGACGCCTATATGTCGCCGCTGCCGTCGGTGATCGTGGTGCGCCCGCGCGATCCGCGGCCCGAGCAGCGCCTCGGCTTTCCCACGCTCGGCAAGGACTGGACTGACATCACCGACGACGACCGCCGCGCCGCGATGCGTGCCGAGATCGAGCACGTGATGCTGCATTCCTCGTCGCGCAACTATGTCGACCTCGCGATCGCCGGCGAGGTCGCGGCCGGCCGCCGCAGCCGGATGTCGTTCGCGCCGATGGTGATCTCGACCGGCATGCTGATGGCCTATGAGGCTGTCGCGCTGATCCTCGGCCGCAGCTCCGGCACCGATTGCCGCGGCTGGTTCCTCAATCCGCACCGGCCGGCGATCGAGAAGCCGCGCAACGCGCTGGTCGCGGCCCTGATGCGTCCGCTGGTGCGGCGCGCGATCGTTCAATTGACGGGCGTCGCATGACCTCCGGGGTGATCGCCGATTCCATCGTCAATCTCTGCGGCGCCATCGGCGTCGCGGTGGCGATGATGACGTTCTATCGGCGCGATCCGAGGAGCCCGCTGACCCGCCGCCTGCTGCTCGCGCTCGGCGTGATCGCGACCCTGTTCCTCGACCGTGGTCTTGCGTGGTGGAGCGGAAGCTTCGTGCTCGATCGCCTCTCGGTGATCCCGGCCGCGCTGATCCCGCTCGGCGCGCTGATCGTCACCGAGGGCATCCTGCGGCGGCACGCGCCGCGCCCGGTCAAGATCGCGGCGCTCGCCGGCGGCATCCTGCTCGGGCTCGGCGGCACGTTCGGGCTGCAGCGCTTCGTGATGCCCTATGCGATCACGCTGGCGCTGTTCCAGCTCGCAGGCTTCGCCACCTGTGCACTGCTGCTGGCGACGCGCGACCGCGCCGCGCTGATGGCCTCCGAGAACCGCAGCATCGGCCGCATGGCGGTCGGCGCGCTGGTGGTGATCCCGTTCATCCTCACCGATTTCCGCACGCTGTTTCCGGACATCCCGGTGCGGCTCGGCGCGCTGGGGGCACTGCTCACGGTCACCGTGATGCTGATTGCTGGCGGCGGCGCCGAGACGCGCCGGCATGGCCTTGCCATGATGGCGCTGCGGCTGATCTCTTCGGGCCTGCTCGGTCTCGCTGCCAGCTTCATGGCGCCTGATGTCGATGCCGCCCAGATGGTCCGGTTCGTCGCGGTCGCGATCGCCGGCGTCCTGACCATCGGCCTGATGACGGACGCGCTGCGGGCACTGTTCGAATCCCAGGAGCCGGGCGTGCTCAACTCGGTCGCGGCGTCGCCGGCGCAGACCCGCGAGCAGCTGATCGCTGAGCTCGCGCGGCATCCGATCTTCGAAAGCGCGCGGCGCTTCCGTGAAGACGAGCTCGGGCCCTACGATCCGCCGCTGCTGCGCGACTTCCTGTCGGCGCGGCGCGTGCTGCGCTCGTCCGAAGCGCCGTGGGGATTGGTGTCGACCGACCCGGCCGCCGAGCGCATCGTGTCGCTGATCTCGGCCAACAACGCCTCCCACGTCATCGTGCTCGGGCATGATCCGCTCGACCTGATCGTGCTCGCCGTGCCGGTGACCGCGGCCGATCCCGCCACCGAAACCGCGCTGGCGCTGGTGCGGCGGCTGCTGGCGCTGACCCCGGAGGCCAAATGACAACAGAGATCCGCGAGGGCGACCGCAAAGCGGCCTTCGACGCCGCGCTCAATGCCTATGGGCCCGACAGTCTCTACGTGCCGCCGCTGTGGAGCGATTTCGACCGGATGTTCGATGCCGCGAAAAACCCGTTCGTCACCGAGGGCCATGGCCGCTATGCGCTTTTTTCAGCGCATCGCGACGGAAAACCGGTCGGCCGCATCGCCGCCTCGATCCACGACGCCTCAAACCGCAAGCACGGCACCCGTCACGGCGCGTTCGGCTTCTTCGACTGCATCGACGACGTCGAAGTGGCCGATGCGCTGCTGCGCGCGGCCGAGCAATGGCTGTCGGCGCGCGGCATGAGCCGGATTGCCGGCAATTTCAATCTGACGGCGATGCAGCAGATCGGCGTCGTGACCGACGGCTTCGACCATGCGCCGTTCACCGACATGATGTGGTCGCCGCCGCATATCGCGCAGCACCTCGAACGCGCCGGTTACTCCGCGACCTTCCCGATGACGACGTTCGAGATCGCACTCGATGGCGGCAAGCCGGAGCAGCTGCTCGGCGACAAGCAGCGTGCGGTGCTGGCCGATCCGGATTTCGTCTGGCAGCCGATCAAGCGTTCCGCCTTCAAGGTGCGGCTGGAGGATGCGCGGCTGATCCTCAATGACGGCTTTGCCGACAACCCGATGTTCGTGCCGCCGACCGCGGCGGAATATCTGTTCCAGGCCGGCGACATGATGTGGATCATCGACAAGCGGATTTCGACCGTGGTCTATCACCGCGGCCGTCCCGCCGGCGCGATCATTGCGATCCCCGACCTCAATCCGCTGATCAAGGCGATCGGCGGCCGCATCGGGCTGACCGCGCCGTTCAAATTCGTGCAGCATCGCATGATGAACACCCGCGCGGTGCTGATCTATCAGTCGGTCTGTCGTGACCTGCACAATCGCGGCCTCAATGGCGCGATGCTCTACCGCACCGCGCTGGCGTTGCAGCAGGCCGGCTACCGCACGCTCGGCGGCACCTGGATCGCGGACATCAATGCTCCGTCGCTGCGCCAGGTCGAGAAGGCCGGCGCCCGGCCGCTGCACCGGCTGCACCTGTTCACCAAGCGGCTGGCTGCGGCATGAGCGAACTGACGCCCGATCTGCTGCGTGAGCTGGTCGCGGAGGCGCGGCTGGCGCCGAGCGTCCACAATATCCAGCCGACGCGCTGGCGCTTGCTCGGCGACGGACGGCTGGCGCTGGTCGACGACACCGGCGTCCGCGCGCCGGTCGCCGACCCCGCGGGACACGATGTGCTGGTCTCGCACGGCGCGGCACTGGAGGGCATGAGCCTCGCCCTCAACCGCCGCGGCCTTGCGATCACGGCCATGACCACCATCGAGCAGCCGCTGTCGCCGCAATATGCCCTGCTCTGCAGTTTTGCGATCAGGCAAGGTGTCGCGCCCGATCCATTGGCCGGCCATGTGGCGCACCGGATGTCGTGGCGCGGCAAATTCACGAAGTCGGCGGATGATCCTGCGCCGCTGGTGCAGCTTGCCGTCGCGCGTGACGATTCGATCTGCATCTGCCATCGCCAGACAATCACGGAGATCGCCGGTTGGGCCGACCAGGCCGAATTCTCCTTTATCCACGGCGACGACTACCGGGCCGAGCTGCTCGGGTGGATGCGGCTGTCGCCCGGTCATCCGCACTATCAGCTCGACGGACTCAATCGCGACGTGCTCGCCATGAACGCGGTCGAGGCCACGGCTGCCCGCTTCGTGCTCGGCAGCCTGTTCAGGCCGCTCGATCGTCTCGGCCTCGCCGCATCGTTGCTTGCCGACCGCGCCAAGACCGCCTCGGCATCGGCGATCGTCCTGTTCTGTCGTCCGGTCGGTGAGGATCCACTCACGACGGGGCGGCATTTCTATCGCAGCTGGCTGGAGATTGACCGCGCCGGGCTCGCGGCATGCCCGATTTCGGCGCTGGCAGATCATCCCGACTTCAACGAGCGGCTGCGCAAGCTCGGCAAGGTCGGTGCCGACCTGCGCCTCGTCAACGTATTCCGCGTCGGCCGGCCGGAAAAACTGCTGAATCCGCGGCATTACCGGATGCCGGTGGATCGCTTGATCGTCTGATCGGTACCCCCTGTCAAAGCTTCACGCGGCCGTGCTAAGAGGCGGCCCGCAAACCAATGACCGGTGGGATGATGTCGAAGCAATCGTTGCGCGAGGAAGCGGAACGCCTGATCCGCGAGACCATGGAAAAACGGAACCTGGTCATCAAGCAGGGCACGACCCGGATCGAGGCGGTCTGCGGCAAGTGCGGCGCGCCGAACCGGGTGCAGGCGGAGAAGGGTCAGACCCGCGTCAAGTTCACCTGCAAGAACTGCGACCACAAGCAGGAAACGCTGTAGGACGCTTCCGTCGTCATTGCGAGGAGCGGAGCGACGAAGCAATCCATCGTTCCGTGCACGCTGCAGCATGGATTGCTTCGCTCCGCTCGCAATGACGCGCCGCGTAGGATGGGTGGAGCGCAGCGATACCCATCATCTCGCCGCGCTCAGCAGAACGAACTCGGTGAGGCGCTGGTGGCGCAGCCCGAGACGCCGGTCCGCGTGCGGGCGAATTAATCCGGACGCGGTGACGTCCCCCGCAGATTCATCCATCGTCGTCATTCCGGGGCAGCCCGAAGGGCTGAGCCCGGAATCCATCGTGCCACAAAGCCTGCGGCCCGATGGATTCCGGGCTCGCGCTGCGCGCGCCCCGGAATGACGAGAGCATCAAGTGTGCAAGGATGGGTGGAGCGCAGCGATCCCCATCAAATAGCGGACCGCAGGAGAGGTGATGGGTTTCGCTGCGCTCCACCCATCCTAAGATTCTCTTCCTACTCCCCTTTCGCGAAAGCTGCGAACGCGTCGCCGTAATCCTTGTGCCAGCGCGACAGCGGCGGGCGGTTCTCGACGATGTCGCCGGCGGCCCACAGGATGCGGCGTTCGTCGAGCGCGCGCGGCACATCGTTGTCGGGGCAGAGGATGTAGAAATCGCCGGCCTCGAGCCGCTCGATCATGAAATCGACGGTCTGCTCCGCGGTCCAGGCGCCGGCCGGCTTCTCGGTGCGGCCGCGCGCAGTCAGACCGGTGAAGACGAAGCCCGGGATCAACAGATGCGCCGTCAGCTTGCAGCCGTCGGTGTTGCGCAGCTCGTGCTGCAGCGCCTCGGTGAACGCCTTCACGCCGGCCTTGGAGACGTTGTAGGCGGGATCGCCCGGCGGCGTGGTGATGCCCTGCTTGGAGCCGGTGTTGATGATCAGCCCCGGCCGGCCGCGCTTGATCATGTTGGGCACGAAGGCCTGGGTGCCGTTGATCACGCCCCACAGGTTGACGCCGAGGATGCGCTGCCAATTGTCCGCGGGTCCGAACATCGCGCTGCCGGGCTGGATGCCGGCATTGTTCATCAGGATGTCGGTGCCGCCGAACCTTTTCGCGACGCCGGCTTCGAGCTCCGCAACCGCGTCCGCGCGGCTGACGTCGACCGCCGCCGTCATGATGTCGGCCGCGCCGCCCGGCGCCGCAGATGACAGTTTTGCCGCGGCCGCCTTCAGCCTGTCGTCGCCGAGATCGGCGATGCAGACCTTCATGCCGGCCTCCGCAAATCGCAGTGCGGCAGCAAGCCCGATGCCGGATGCCCCTCCGGTGATCACGGCAACATGATTGGCTGATATCACGGGGTGCGGCATCGTCGGTCTCCGGACACATATGTGGCTGAGGTTCTAAATCATCGTACCATGCAGGCAGGCGCATGGGAGGTTTTCATGCGCGCCACCCTCGACAACGCTCGCCTCGCTTTACGGTTTCGCGGCCGCGCTGTAGAATTCGGGATATAACGCTTCCAAAACACCTCAGCCGACAATTTGACAGGGAGTGCAAACATGGCTGTTTCGCAGGCAGTTCCGATCACGCGCCATCCTTATGCCGACGGCTCCTACAAGAAGATGCTGATCGACGGCAAATGGGTCGACGCCGCCTCCGGCAAGAAATTCGAAACCCACAACCCCGCCACCGGTGAATTGCTCGCGACCGTCGCCGAGGGCGACGCCGAGGACATCAACCGCGCGGTTGCGGCGGCGCGGCGCGCCTTCGAAGGGCCGTGGAGCAAGGTGAAGCCGTTCGAGCGGCAGAACATGCTGCTCAAGCTCGCCGAGCTGGTCGAAGCCAATTTCGAGGAACTGTCCCAGCTCGACACGCTCGACATGGGCGCGCCGATCAGCCGCACCCGCGGCAACCGGCTGCGCTCGCTCGGCATGCTGCGCTATTACGCAGGCCAGGCCACCGCAATCCACGGCGAGACCATCGAGAACTCGCTGCCCGGCGAGATCTTCTCCTACACGCTGAAGGAGCCGATCGGCGTGGTCGGCGCCATCATCCCCTGGAACGGTCCGCTGACTGCCTCGATCTGGAAGATCGGCCCGGCGATCGCGACCGGCTGCACCGTGGTGCTGAAGCCGGCGGAGGAATCGCCGCTGACCTCGCTGCGCATCGGCGAGCTCTGCATGGAGGCCGGCATTCCACCCGGGGTCGTCAACGTCGTGCCGGGCTATGGCGAGACCGCGGGCGCCGCGCTGGCATCGCATCCCGATGTCGACAAGGTCGCCTTCACCGGCTCGCACGTCACGGGGCAGTCGATCATCCGTGCCTCGGCCGGTAACCTCAAGCGGGTTTCGCTTGAGCTCGGCGGCAAGTCGCCGGACATCGTGTTCGCCGACGCCGATCTCGATGCGGCGGTGCCGGGAGCCGCGATGGCCGTGTTCGCCAATTCGGGGCAGATCTGCAGCGCCGGCACGCGCCTGTTCGTCGAGCAGAAGGTCTATGACGAATTCGTCGGCCGCGTCGCCGAGTTCGGCAAGAAGCTGCAGGTCGGCAACGGCCTCGATCCCAACACCCAGATCGGGCCGCTGGTGTCGCAGCAGCAGATGGACCGCGTCTCCGGCTATCTCGACATCGGACAGAAGGAGGGCGCCACGGCACTTGCCGGCGGCGGCCGCCTCACCGAGGGCGCGCTCTCGAAGGGCTATTTCGTGCAGCCGACGGTGTTTGCCAATGTGCAGGACAACATGCGCATCGCGCAGGAAGAGATCTTCGGCCCGGTGATCTCGGCGATCTCGTTCAAGGATCCGGACGAGCTGATCAAGCGCGCCAACGCCACCACCTTCGGCCTCGGCTCCGGCGTCTGGACCACCAATGTCAGCAAGGCGCACCAGGTCGCGAAGGCGCTGCGCGCCGGCTCGGTCTGGGTCAATTGCTACCAGGCGATGGATCCGGCGGTGCCGTTCGGCGGCTACAAGATGAGCGGCTACGGCCGCGAGTCCGGCAAGCAGCACGTCGAGGAATATCTCAACGTCAAGGCGGTCTGGATCAAGACGGGCTAGCGCCTGAAACAAGGCGCATATCCTCGCTCACCGCTGTCATCGCCCGGCTTGCCGCCTCCGCTAAAGCTTCGGCGCGCCGAGGTCCGTGGCCTCGTCGAAGCCTTGGCGAAGACGGGACCGGGCGATCCAGTACGCCGCGGCTCCTCGATTCAAGCGCAGACGTCTCTGGAATACTGGATCACCCGCATGCGCATGCGCGGGTGATGACACTGAGCAAGCCCCTCATCCCGGGGAGCCTGCCGAAGGCGGGCGTTCCGAAGGATGGCCGCGATGGCATTGCCGCGAAATGCGATGAACCTTGTCGCCTGTGGGGGCACCCGGCGAGGGCACATAATTTCGGAATATTAGAAATATACCCCTGAGTTGCCCGACGTGTCAAGTTGCGTTGTCGAGCGCCGGCCGCCACCGGCTCCTTTGCATGGGGTTGTTTTCGATATTTTCGAAAGCGGGTCCCTGCGTTGACCGCCGGTGCACTCACCGCCCTACGGCCTTCTTCGGCTTGCCGATGTCGCTGCGCAGCGCCTCGAGCTCCTTGCGCACGGCACTCGCCGCGTCGCGTTCGATCTTGCGGTAGCGCGCCACCAGGGAGAGGCCGAACGGGGTCAGCACCGCGCCACCGCCGTTCTTGCCGCCGGTCTGCCGCTCCACCGCCGCCTGCCGGCAGATGCGATTGATCTCGTCGACCAGGTCCCAGGCGCGCTTGTAGCTCATGTCCATGGCGCGGCCGGCGGCTGAGATCGAGCCGCATTCTCTGATGTGTTCCAGCAGCAGGATCTTGCCCGGCCCGATCCGGTCCTCGGCATCGAGGTCGATGCGGACGCTGAGGGAGGGGAGCGATGAGGCGCTCGATTTCGACATGGGAGACCTTCTCTCGGCAACAGATTGCCACTACCTCCTTTCATGAACAAGATGAACCCGTTAGATAACGGGCAATGACATAAGATTAATTGGGGTAGGCATGACTTCTTCGTCGCTGTTTTCACCGCTCAAGGTCGGTCCCTACGAGCTGAAGCACCGTGTCGTGATGGCGCCGCTGACGCGGATGCGGGCGGCGCGGCCGAGTCTGGCGCCGCGGCCGATGAACGCGGAATATTACGCGCAGCGCGCGACAGAAGGCGGCCTGCTGATCGCGGAAGCCTCGCCGGTGGTCGCCACCGGCTTCGGCAATCCCGGCGTCCCCGGCATCTACAGCGAGGCCCAGATCGCGGGCTGGCGCGAGGTGGTCGATGCGGTGCACGCCAAGGGCGGCTTGATCTTCCTGCAGCTCTGGCACGTCGGCCGCGTCTCGCACTCCTCGTTCCAGCCTGACGGTGCGCTGCCGGTGGCGCCGTCGGCGGTTGCGATCCCCGCCGAGTTCAAGTGCATGACGGCGGACGGCAAGGTGGTCGAGTACGAGACGCCGCGGGCGCTGGAGACCGCCGAGGTCGCGCTGATGGTCGAGGCTTACAGGCAGGGCGCGAAGAACGCGCTCGCCGCCGGCTTCGACGGCGTCGAGATCCACGGCGCCAACGGCTATCTGATCGAGCAGTTCCTGCAATCGAAGAGCAATGTGCGGACCGATCAGTATGGCGGCTCGATCGAGAACCGCGTCCGCTTCCTGCTGGAGGTGACGCAGGCGGTGACCGAGGTTTGGGGCGCCAACCGCGTCGGCGTCCGGCTGTCGCCCTACGGCATCGCCAATGGTAGCGGCGAGGCCGATCCGATGCCGCTCTACAGCCACGCCATCAAGGCGCTGGACAAGTTCGGGCTCGCCTATCTGCATTTCATCGAGCCGCGCGCCTCGGGCACCGGCCGTGCCGATGTCGATTGGAAGGATGTGCCGTCGGCGATGGTGCTGTACCGGCCGATGTGGAGCGGGGTGCTGATCACGGCCGGCAATTTCGTCGGCGACAGCGCAGAGCGCGCACTTGCCGAGGGCCATGCCGATGCGATCGCGTTCGGCCGCTACTTCATCTCCAACCCGGACCTGCCGCGCCGTTTGCAGCGCGGCTATCCGCTGACCAAGTACAACCGCGCCACCTTCTACGCCGGCGAGGAGAAGGGCTACACGGATTATCCCGTGCACGACGAGCTGGCGCAGGCGTAACTTCGTCATTTCGTAGCCCGGATGGAGCGCCGAGATGTTTCCGGACGACGAGTTCGAGCCGACCAAGAAGCCCAAGCCGGTGGCGCTGGCGAAGCCTGCGGTCGGTCAATGCCTGTGCGGCAAGGTCCGGTTCGAGATCGACGTGCCGGCGCGCTGGGCCTGGCACGACCACACCGCCGCCAGCCGCCGTGCGCATGGCGCGGTTTATGCGACCTATGTCGGCAGCTGGAAGAAGCGCTTCCGCATCACGCAGGGCGAAAGCGAGCTGTCGCGCTACGAGGATGCGAAGAGCAAGACCGCGCGCAGTTTCTGCGCCAATTGCGGCACGCCGATTTGCTACGAACGCGCGCGGTCGCCGCACATGGTCAACATCCCGCGCGCGCTGTTCTCGGGGCGCACCGGCCGGCAGCCGCTCTACCACATCGCGATCGAGGAGTTGCAGGAGTGGGCCTACACCGGCGAGCCGCTGGTGCCGCTGAAGGGCTATCCGGGCGTGGTCTGGCAGCGGTCGAAAAAGAAGAAGCGCAGTGAGCGCGAGGGGATGTTCTGATGCATGATCCGGAAAAGTGCGAAGCGGTTTTCCGAAAAGATCATGCACAAAAGAACGCGAACTGCGCTCGTCAGCTTCCGGACAGGACGGCTGCACGGAAACGCGGGCGTTGTCAGTGCTTCACGTAGATGACCTCATCCGTTCCGGCGTATTCCTCGGTCCATCCTCGCTTGTCCACGAGGAACCTCTTCAGGGGTTCGTGCGCCTTCACCCAGAGCACCGTGTCGATCTTGTATTTGTCGAGGACGGCATCCCAGGCGGGCTCGTCGATCTCCCATTTGATCAGGCTGAAATAGTCGCGCAGCAGTTCATCGGGATAGGCAGTGGCTGAACGGCCATCGATGAACACGGGCACCGTACCGCGCGTGTAGAAGATCAGGAGTCCGCCGACGTTCCAGTGGTTCAGAAGCCGTGCATGCGGAAAATGCGTCTGCAGATAGCGCGCATCCTGCTCTGACAGCAGCTGCGGAAGCGCGAGCGCCGGTTTGACATGGATCAGCGTCAGCGGCAGCGCGCACATTCCAACGATCCCGGCCACCAGCAACGAGGTTTGCACCTTGAGCTCGTTCAGCTGCTTGGGCAGCAGCCGATCCAAATGCAGCGCCAGCGGCACCGCCGCGAACATGAAGAAGAACGACATGTATCTGTATTGACAGAATCCCAGGAGCAGGAACAGCCAAGCCAGCAGCCGCGACTCCAGAGGAACGCTCGAAGCCGTGGGGTGGCGGAGCTCGAACGCGACGAAGATGGCGATATAGACGATGCCGGGAATGCTCCCCGGCATGGTGAAGTTGTCAGCGTAAGACCACCACTCGGTGATATGCGCCTGCGCAAAGTGGCCGAGCGTGGTCGCGACGCCGTCATAGATATGCCAGCCAAGCGGATTGATGAGGACCGCGACGAGGCAACCGGCGACCGCAAAACTGTAGATCCTGAGGCCAGCCCAGTCTCGCTTGAGCACGGACACTGCGCCAAAAAAACCAATGAGCAGCAGCCCGAGCATGAAGCCGCCATGCAGATTGGCCCAAAGCACCATCATCACGGGCAGCAGGAACCATCGGGTTCGCTTCAAGCACTCTGCGTAGAAGATGACGCAGAACACCATGGTGGGCGTGTTTGGCGACGCCGAGAGATAGGAGTTCGGGGCTGTCGCAAAAGCCGGGTAAAGCAGGCAGGCGGCCAGAACGGAAATGCCGACCGCGAGCGCCGAGGCGCCGCTGCCGAGGCAGATCGATGTGAGATATCCGGCGATGACAGCGCCACACGCAACGATCGACAATGTGAGGCCGGTATATCCCGTGTATTGAAACACGACGCTGGCGATCACGTCCCAGAGCCAGGAGAGATTATACCATTGTCTGTCGCCGAGCGTGAATGACCACGGATCCTGGAACGGGATGCTGCCGCGTTCTCTGATCAGGTCTCCCGCCGCGAGGTGCCATCCCAGGTCGAGGTGACCGAGCAGAAGCGGCGCGTTTGCCAGGTAGTACACCGATGAGAACGCGATCACGAAGAGATAGATTCCCGGCTTCGCGAGCTTGATCGTTCCTGGTCCTCTCTCAAGCCTGGTGCCGTTCCAAGCCGTCAGCGCGTCCATGAATCAGTCCTGCGATCGAAGCGGGGCCTGCGGGCCCTGCGTGCTTTCGGCCTGCCTGGCGGATACAAACAACCGCCGCTTTAGGACACTCTCGCTAAAGTAGCGTTAATCTCGGCGGCGCAATTCGATGCTGCCCGCCGAGGGAGTTTCCTGGAACTTGCGCTCACCATCGTGCCGGCATGGTCAACGCCAGGCGCGCGCCTGCGGAATGCGGCCATGACCGGCGGCTCGATTGCTCCCAAAGCGCAAGTTTGATCATCTCATCCGGTGCCGTTGGCCAACGTGCTGGCAGGCGTGGAGGGAACATGAAGAATCGCATCACCGGCCGCTCGGCATTCCTGGCATTGCTGAAGGATGAAGGCGTCACCCATCTGTTCGGCAATCCCGGCACCACCGAACTGCCGATCATGCATGCGCTGAAGGACCATCCCGATCTCACCTATGTGATGGCGATGCAGGAGAGCCTGGTGGTTGCGATGGCCGACGGCTTCAGCCGCGCCTCCGGCAAGCTGGTCGCCTGCAACGTCCATGTCGCGCCCGGCCTCGGCAATGCGATGGGCTCGCTCTACAATGCGAGCTTCACCGGCACGCCGCTGATCCTCACCGCGGGCCAGCAGGAGCAGGGCCATGGCCTGACCGAGCCGGTGCTCTATGGCCCGCTGGTGCAGATGGCGACGCCGCTGGTGAAATGGGCGGTCGAGGTGACGCGGCTCGAGGACTTGCCGCGCATCGTGCGCCGCGCCGCCAAGATCGCGACCACGCCGCCGACCGGGCCGGTGTTCATCTCGCTGCCGGGCGACATCCTCAACGCCGAGGCCGGCATCGAGCTCGGCCGCTCCACCCGGGTCGACACCAGGGTCCGCCCGTCGGAGGAATCGCTGAAGGCGCTCGCCGCGCGCATCCTCAAGGCGGAGCGTCCGGTGATCGTCGTCGGCGACGAGATCGTCAAGAGCGACGCGCTGCGCGAGGCCGCCGATCTCGCCGAGACGCTAGGCTGCCCGGCGTGGCAATCGTCGACGCCTTATGGTTCGCATTTCCTGTCGGAGAGCCCGAGCTTCATGGGCGCGATCGCGCGGCTGCAGAAGGTCGCGCGTGACGTGCTGGCGCCGCATGATCTGCTGATCGCGCTCGGCGGCGATCCCTTGCGGATGTCGGTCTACAGCGAGGTCGATCCGCTGCCGGACGGGCTCTCGATCGTGCAGGTCGGGCTGGTCGACAGCGATCTCGCCCGCAACTATGGCGCCGAGATCGCGGTCAAAGCCGACGTCAAGGAGACGCTGCGCGCGCTGGTGCCAGCATTGAAGGAGACCGGCGGAAGCGCGCTGGAGACGCGCGCGAAGCAGGGGCTCGCGGCGCTCGCACCGAAGAATTGGGCGGCGAAGCGCAAGGCGCTGGTCGAGCAGATCTCGAAGGCGAGCCAGACTTCGCCGATCGACCCGGACTGGCTGGCGCTGCAGGTCGTGGAAGCGATGCCCGACAATGCGATCCTGGTCGATGAGGGCCTCACCTCGTCGCGCCAGATCATCGGCTTGCGGCCGCATCGCGACGGCTACGGTTATCACGCGCTGGCTTCCGGCGGCATCGGCTGGGGCCTGCCGGCCGCGGTCGGCGTCAGCCTCGCCAATCCGACGCGCCCGGTGGTGTGCTATTCCGGCGACGGCTCGTCGATGTATTCGATCCAGTCGTTGTGGACCGCGGCCAACCACAAGCTGCCGCTCAACTTCGTCATCGTCAACAATGGCGGCTACCGCATCATCAAGCAGCGCCTGCTCGCTTTCCATGGCGATGACAATTATGTCGGCATGGACTTCATCGACCCGCCGGTCGATTTCACGGCGCTTGCGCGCTCGCTCGGGCTCGAGGCGATCAAGGTCACCGATCCGCAGGAGCTGAAGGGCACGCTGAAGTCGGCGTTCGCGAGGCCCGGTGCCAAGTTGATTGAAGTGGTGGTCAGCAATTCCGTGAATTGAAGGAGCCGCACGCTGGCTCTCTCACCGTCATCTTGTAGAGCGCGCAAGAGCGCGCTCCTCAGGATGACGGAAGAAAGAGCATCCTCTACTCCGCCGCAGCACCCCGCTTCACGCGATACCGGCTCGCCGGATGCGCGTCGTCGAGCTTCGCACGTCCCGCGCCGAACAGCTTCTCGCGCAAGGTGCCTTTGGCGTATTCCCGCTTGTAGCGGCCGCGCTTGACGAGCTCCGGCACCAGCATGTCGGCGATATCCTCGAAATCGCCGGGCGAGATCGCGAAGGCGACGTTGAGGCCGTCGACGTCGGTGTCCTCGAACCATTGCTCGATCTTGTCGGTGACCTGCTCCGGCGTGCCGACCACCACGGGGCCGGCGCCGCCGATGCCGACATGCTCGGCGACCTCGCGCACGGTCCAGACCCGGTCGGGATCGGCGCGGGTGACATTGTCCATCGCGGAGCGGCCGGCATCGTTCTGCACGTGACGGACTTCCTGGTCGAGTGAGTAGGTCGAGAAGTCGACCCCGGTCCAGCCCGACATCAACGCCAGCGCGCCCTCATGGCTGATATGGCTGCGGTACTCCGCATACTTCGCCTTGGCTTCGGCCTCGGTCGGCGCCACCACGATGCACATCATCGAGAACATCAGGATCTCGGCGGCATTGCGGCCCTTCGCTGCCGCGAGCTCGCGGATCGCCGAGACCCGCGGGCCGATCACCTTCGCCGACGGGCCCGACATGAACACGCATTCGGCGTGCTCGGCGGCGAATTGCCGGCCGCGCGGCGAGGTGCCGGCCTGGTAGAGCACCGGCGTGCGCTGCGGCGACGGCTCCGACAGATGGATCGCGTTGAGCCGGTAGTTGGCGCCCTCGTGCTGCACACGGTGCACCTTCGACGGATCGGTGAAGATGCCGCGCGCGACGTCGCGGATCGCGGCGTCGTCCTCCCAGCTGCCTTCCCAGAGCTTGTAGACCAGCTCCATATATTCGTCGGCGAGCTCGTAGCGGTCGTCATGCGCGGTCTGCTTGTCCTTGCCGGCGCCGCGCGCCGCCGAATCGAGATAGCCGGTCACCACGTTCCAGCCGACCCGGCCATTGGTCAGGTGGTCGAGCGTCGACATCCGTCGCGCGAACGGGTAGGGCGGCTCGAAGGAGAGATTGCTGGTGACGCCGAAGCCGAGATTTTCGGTCACCGCGGCCATCGCCGGGATCAGCATCAACGGCTCGTTGGCCGGGGTTTGCGCCGCGTTGCGCAGCGCCGCATCCGGATTGCCGGCATAGACGTCATAGACGCCGAGCACATCGGCGAGGAACAGCCCGTCGAACCGTCCACGCTCCAGCGTCTTCGCGAGGTCGGTCCAGTAGGACAGCTTGTTGTAGTCCTTGGTGCGGTCGCGCGGATGGGTCCACAGCCCCGGCGACTGATGCGCCACACAGTTCATGGCAAAGGCGTTGAGCCGGATCTGTTTTGTCATTGTCGAAAACCTTGGTCGAAACCTTGAGCGCCGCTTCGATTGCTGCCCGGTTGGGCGTCCCGCGTCAAATTGGTGCGACTTCCCACGTTTTGGCAAGGGCCCTTCGCGATTCACACCCTTCCGGTGGCGGGCCGATCCCGATAGGTTGCCGGCCTCCAGAAGCATGATCCGGATGTGCGACGCAGCGATCCGACGGGATCATGCCAAGAAATCATCTCAAGCCGCGACCGGACGAAGGAACAATCATGGCGACACGGGAAGACGCAATCGCGAACGTGCGAGAGCATTTTCAATCGGGACAGTTCCTGAAGGAGCTGGACCGCAGGGTCGGCTACCAGACCGAGAGCCTGAATGCCGACAAGGCCGACGCGTTGCGCGCCTATCTGGTGGAGAATTTGCAGCCGGCCTTCGCCGAGCTCGATTTCAAGACCAGGCTGATCGAGTCGCCGACCGGTCGCGGACCCTATCTGATCGCCGACTACCAGGAAGATGCCGCGCGGCCGACCGTGCTGACCTACGGCCACGGCGACGTCGTCGACGGTATGGTCGGCGAGTGGCGCGACGGGCTCAATCCCTGGCAGATCACGGTCAAGGGCGATCGCGCCTACGGCCGCGGCACCGCCGACAACAAGGGCCAGCATTCGATCAACATGGCCGCCCTTCGCGCGGTGAAGCAGGCGCGCGGCGGCAAGCTCGGCTTCAACGCCAAGTTCATCATCGAGACCGGCGAGGAGATCGGCTCGCCCGACCTGCGCGAAGTCTGCGAGGCGCATCGCGAGGAGTTGAAGGCCGATCTGTTCATTGCCTCCGACGGGCCACGGCTGTCGGTGGAACGTCCCACCATCTTCCTCGGCTGCCGCGGCGGCAACCGCATCCATCTCGATGTCAATCTGCGCGAGGGCGGCAATCATTCCGGAAATTGGGGCGGCGTGCTGGCCAATCCTGCGACGATCCTGGCGAACGCGATCGCAAGCCTGGTCGACGGCAAGGGCCGCATGAAGCTCGACATCCTCAAACCGCCGCCGATCTCAAACCGCGTCCGCGCCGCGCTCGCCGACGTCGAGATCAAGCCGACGGCGGACGAACCTCAACTGGCGGAGGATTGGGGCGAGGAGGGCCTGACCGCCGCCGAGCGGCTCTATGCCTGGAACACGCTCGAAGTGCTGGCGATGTCGGCGGGCAATATCGAGAAACCCGCCAACGCGATCCCCGGCAGGGCGAACGCGGTGCTGCAACTCCGCTTCGTGGTCGGCACCAAATATCTCGAAGTGATCGACGGGGTGCGCGACTATCTGCACAAGAACGGCTTTCCGATGGTCGAGGTGTCGGGCGCGCAGCGTTTCGGCGCCTCGCGCACCGACATGGACAGCCCATGGATCGACTGGGCGGCGAACTCGATCCGCGCCACCACCGGCAAGGCGCCGGCGGTGCTGCCGAACTTCGGCGGCTCGCTGCCGAACGACGTGTTCTCCGAAGGCCTCGGCCTGCCGACGATCTGGGTGCCGCATTCCTATCCGGGCTGTTCGCAGCACGCGCCCGACGAGCACATCCTGCTGCCGGTGACCGAGGAGGCGCTGACCATCATGGCCGGCCTGTTCTGGGATCTCGGCGAGGCGCCGCTCAAGGGTTGAAGTGCAGCGCGCGCATTTTCTCCGTCATCCCCGCGCAAAGGCTAAGCCGTTGCGCGGGGGTGACGGGGAAGACTTGGATGAGCGGGACGAACCCGGCCGTGACCCGCTCGGAGAGTAGTGCCTGACACGGCCAAGGAATCTAGATGACTCTATCGACGCCGATCACCTCCGAAGCCAACGCTACCACCAAAAAGAACATCACCCGCCTGATCGTCGCAACCTCGGTCGGCAACGCGCTCGAATGGTACGACATCGCGGTCTATGCCTATTTCGCGGTCTACCTCTCCAAGGCGTTCTTCCCAGCCAATGATCCGACCACCTCGCTGCTTTTGACCTTCGGCAGCTTCGGCCTGTCGTTCCTGATCCGCCCGATCGGCGGCGTCGTGCTCGGCGCCTATGCTGACCGCCACGGCCGCAAGGCCTCGCTGATGCTGTCGATCGTGCTGATGACGTTCGGCACGCTGGTGCTGGCGCTGATGCCGACCTTCGAGACGATCGGCATCCTGGCGCCGATCGCGGTGATGCTGGCGCGGCTGGTGCAGGGCTTTTCCGCGGGAGGCGAGTTCGGCTCCTCGACCGCACTCCTGGTCGAGCACATGCCCGAGCGCCGCGGTTTTGTCGCGAGCTGGCAGTTCGCGAGCCAGGGCGTCAGCGGCCTGCTCGGCGCGGGCTTCGGTGCACTTCTGACTTCGCTGATGAGCCCGGAGGATCTGCAATCCTGGGGCTGGCGGCTGCCGTTCCTGTTCGGCGTGCTGATCGGCCCGGTCGGGATCTATATCCGCAACCATGTCGACGATGCGACCCCGCCGCCTGCCACGAAGCAGGAATCGCCTGTCGCGGAGGTGTTCAGGCAGCAGAAGCTCGCCACCATCCTTGCGATCGGTGCGCTCGCGGTGTCGACCGCGGTGAATTATTTGATCGTCTACATGCCGACCTATGTGGTGAAGACACTGAACCTGCCGCCGACCGTCGGCTTCATGGCGGCGCTCGTCGCGCAGACCGCGGTCGCGCTGCTGGCGCCGATCGCGGGCTTCGTCTCCGACAAGATCGGACGCACCACGCACATGATCCTGTTCGCGCTGCTGCTGTTGGTCTCGATCTTCCCGGCCTTCCTGCTGCTCACGGGCAAGCCGACGCCGACGATCATCCTGCTCGGCGTGCTCTGGCTCGGCGTCCTCAAGTCGCTATATTACGGGCCGCTGGCCGCGCTGATGTCGGAACTGTTTCCGCCGGCGACGCGCGCGACCGGCCTCGGTCTCAGCTACAATATCGGCGTCACCATGTTCGGCGGCATGGGGCCGGCGATCATGACCTGGATGGGAAGCTTTGCACTGATCGGCGAACTTGCGCCGGGCTATTATCTCACCGCGGTCTGCATCCTCAGCCTTGCTGCCCTCTTCACAATCAGAAGGATGCGGCTCGCATGATTTTCGTGAAACGAAATTCAATAATCTCGCTTGCTGCAAAGCAGCGTAGATAGTCGATATCAAAGTTTCATCTGACGAAAGTATACGGTGTCCGCTGCACATCATCCGTTCTAGGATGATGTCCGCCAGGCGTATCTCTTCATGCCCGGTCCGGAATCGGAATTGAAGGCAAGGAAGATCAGCGCATGAACGCCTCCACGACTGCGACCGCGCGGAACAGCCGCAAGAGGCAATCACCGGAGCCGGGCCAACCCGACAAGTTCAACGCGATCCAGAAGGTCTGCGCGATCCTGCGCGTGCTGGCGCAGCGCTCGCCGTTGCGGCTGACCGACATCGCCGACACCACCTCGCTCAACAAGGCGACCGCGCTGCGCATCCTCAATTCGCTGATCGAGGAGGGATTTGTCTCCAGGGTCACCGGCGCCAAGACCTATGAGCTCGGCCAGGAGGCGCGGGTGATGGCGGTCGGTGCGCGTCGCTCGGTCGACATCGCGGAGCTGGCGCAGCCGAGCCTGTTGCGGCTGTCGGAGCGTTCGGCCGACACGGCGCTGCTGTCGGTACGATCCGGCGTCGAGGCGCTGTACCTGGCGCGCTCGGTCGGCAGCCACCCGCTGCAACCGAATTATCTGCAGATCGGCAGCCGCCGTCCGCTCGGCGTCGGCGCCGGCGCGCTGGCGCTGCTGGTCTGGCTGCCTGACGCCGAGATCGAGGCCGTGATCGAGGTGATCGTGCCGCGGCTGGCGAAATCGCCGCGCATTACGCCAAAATTCCTGCGCGAGCGGATCGCGGTGGCGCGCAAGGTCGGCCACACCGTGCTGCTCGACGCTGCATTCCCCGGCATGGGCGGCGTCGGCGTTCCGGTCCGCGATGATGCCGGCGAGGTGGTCGCCGCGCTGTCGATCGGCGCCGCCACCGACCGCATCCGGCGCCGCGAAAGTGAGCTCGCCGACATGCTGAAGAAGGAAGCCCAGGTGCTGGCCCGCGCGATGGCCCAGGCGCCGAAGAATGTGCGGCCCGCAAAGGTCACGAGCTGACCCGATCGGGCGTCGGGATTTGGCAGTTCCTGGCAGCAGGAATTCGGCTGTTCCGGCCTGCGCGCTGACCAAGCGGGTCGGTTTAATCAAGCGATTAATCTGAGGAACCCAAGGGTGTCAGCGGCTTGCGAGAACGGGCGGTTGCCGTCATCATGGCCGCGCTCGCCGAGGAAACCTGCCCAACAAGATGACGCTATCGCCTGACGCCACCGACGACGCTGTGACGACGGCGTTTGCCGGCCTTCCCGCATTGCTCGACCGGGCGCCTCGGCTGGTCTCGCGCGGCCGGCTGCTCGATTGCGACTGCCTGATCGGCCCGACGGCGCGGCCGTTTCATGCCGCGATCCGCGCCGGACGCATCGTCGAGTTCGTGCCTTCGCCGGTCCTGATGCGCTCATGGCGCTTCGCCTATCGCGCGACGCCGCGGGCCTGGGCCGCCTATTGGCAGGCCGAGCCGAAACCCGGCTGGCACGATTTGCTGGCGCTGACCAAGCGTGGCGAGGCGGTGCTGGAAGGCGATTTGCATCCCTTCATGGCGCATCTGCAGTATTTCAAGGATCTGCTGGCGCTGCCGCGGCAGCATTTCGCGGCGGCCAGCTCATGAACGGTGACATCGAGCCGATGGTCGGCCGCTACGTTCACGTCGAGATCGGCGGCGAGCTGCACCGCATCTATTTCGAGGAGAACGGAAAGGGCATCCCGCTGGTCTGCCTGCACACCGCGGGCTCCGATGCGCGGCAGTGGCGGCATCTGCTCGCTGACGCGCAATTTGCCGAAAATTTCCGCATCATTGCCTTCGATATGCCCTGGCATGGCAAGTCGAATCCGCCGATGAGCTGGACCGGCGATGAATACCAACTCACCACCGCGCGCTACACCGAGACCATCCGTGCCTTCTGCCGTGCATTGCGGCTGGAGAAGCCCGTGGTGATGGGCTGCTCGATCGGCGGACGCATCGTGCTCAACCTTGCGATCGAACATGCCGCCGAGTTCCGCGCGCTGATCGGGCTCGAGGCTGCCGACTTCCAGGCGCCGTGGTATGACACCGACTGGCTGAACCGCCCCGACGTTCACGGCGGCGAAGTCTGCGCCGCGCTGGTGTCGGGGCTGATAGCGCCGCAGAGCCCGGCGCCTGCGCGGATGGAAACGCTGTGGGGCTACAAGCAGGGCGGCCCCGGCGTGTTCAAGGGCGACCTGTATTTCTACCGTGTCGATGGCGACCTGCGCGGTCGCGTCGCGTCAATCGATACTAAAGTATGCAAGCTCTACCTGCTTACGGGCGAGTATGATTTCTCCTGCACGCCCGAGGACACGCGGCGGACGGCAGCGGCTATAGGGGGCGCCAGCGTCACGATCATGGAGCATCTCGGTCATTTTCCGATGAGCGAGAATCCCGGACAGTTTCGCCGCTACATCGCACCCGTCCTCGCCGACATTCTCACGCATTCAATCGACCGTTCCACGAAGGAGTAGACGTATGACACGCAAATATCTCATTGGCCTCGCGCTCGCCGCCGCGTTCGGCGCGAGCCAGGCTCAGGCCGAGGAGCTGACCGGCACGCTGAAGAACATCAAGGACACCGGCGCGATCACGCTCGGCTACCGCGATTCCTCGATCCCGTTCTCCTATCTCGACGACAACCAGAAGCCCGTCGGCTACGCCATGGACATCTGCTACAAGATCGTCGATGCCGTGAAGAAGGAGCTCAAGCTCGACAAGCTCGAGGTCAAGCTCAACCCGGTGACCTCGGCGACCCGTATCCCGCTGATGGCCAACGGCACCGTCGACCTCGAATGCGGCTCGACCACCAACAATGCCGAGCGCCAGAAGCAGGTTTCCTTCACCAACTCCCACTTCCTCACTGCCAGCCGCTACGTGACGAAGAAGGCGAACAAGATCAACTCGATCGACGACCTCAAGGGCAAGACGGTGGTCTCGACCGCCGGCACCACCAACATCAAGCAGCTGACCGAGGCCAACCTCGCGCGCGGGCTGAGCGTCAACATCATCCCGGCCAAGGATCATGCCGAGGCCTTCCTGATGGTCGAGACCGATCGTGCAGTCGCCTTCGTGATGGACGACATTCTGCTCGCGAGCCTCGTCGCCGGCTCGAAGTCTCCGGATGACTACGTCATCTCCAAGGATGCATTCTCCAAGCCGGAGCCCTACGGCATCATGCTGCGCAAGGATGACGCGCCGTTCAAGAAGGTCGTCGACGCCGCCACCGCCGCGCTCTACACCAGCGGCGAAGGCCAGAAGATCTATGACAAGTGGTTCACCCAGAAGATTCCGCCGAAGGGCCTCAATCTCAACTCGCCGGCCGGACCGGAGATGAAGAAGCAGTTTGCGAAGCCGTCGGACTCGCCCGATCCGGACGCCTATCTGGTGAACTGATCACGATACAGGACCCGTCGTCCCCGGGGGGGCGGGTCCTGAAAGTTAGCGTGTCCGGCCATTTTTGGAGGAGAATGGCCGGACATTTGCATAGACGCCGCGCGCAATGTCGGCGTAATGCGTGACCGGCGCGATCGCGTGGGGGACCCGTGAACTATAACTGGAACTGGCACATCTTCCTTGAGCCGAACCCGATGGGGACCGGCACCTATCTCGACTTGTTGCTGTCGGGGCTGGTGGTCACCGTCAAGGTATCGGTGCTCGCCTGGATCATCGCGCTGGTGGCCGGCTCGGTGATCGGCGTGCTGCGCACGCTGCCGTCGCGGACGGCGTCGTGGATCGGCTTCTGCTGGGTCGAGTTCTTCCGCAACATGCCGCTGCTGGTGCAACTGTTCCTGTGGTTCTTCGTGCTGCCCGAGCTGCTGCCGAAGTCCGCCGGGCTCTGGTTGAAGCAGTTGCCGAATGCGCCGTTCTGGACCGCCGCGATCGGCGTCGGCCTGTTCATGTCGGCGCGCGTCGCCGTGCAATTGCAGGCGGGCATCACCTCGCTGCCGCGCGGACAGAAGCAGGCCTCGACCGCGCTCGGCCTCACCACGGTGCAGACCTATCGCTACGTGCTGCTGCCGATGGCGTTCCGCATCATCCTGCCGCCGCTGACCTCCGAGTTCCTCAACACCATCAAGAACAGCGCCGTCGCCATCACGATCGGACTGATCGAATTGACCGGCCAGGCGCGCTCGATGCAGGAGTTCTCGTTCCAGGTGTTCGAGGCCTTCACCGCGGCAACCGTGCTCTATCTTCTCCTCAATTTCGTCGTGGTCACCGCGATGCGCTTCCTCGAGCGCTATGTCGCGATCCCCGGCTACATCACGGGCAAATGACGATGCTCGGCAATTTCGATTTTGACGTCATCCGCCGCGCGCTGCCCTATCTGTTCTTCGAGGGCATGCGCTTCACACTGACCCTGACGGCGCTGGCAGCGCTCGGCGGCCTCGTGTTCGGCACCCTGATCGCCTTGATGCGGTTGTCGAGCTACAAATGGCTCGGCCGCATCGCCGGCTTCTATGTCGACTTCATCCGCTCGCTGCCGCTGGTGCTGGTGATCTTCTGGTTCTACTTCCTGGTGCCCTATATCGGACAGTGGCTGACCGGCGCGTCGCGGCCGATCACGGTCGGCGCCTTCGCGTCCTCGCTGATCACCTTCATCATCTTCGAGGCGGCGTATTTCTCCGAGATCATGCGCGCCGGCATCCAGTCGATCTCGAAGGGCCAGCCGGCCGCGGCCAGCGCGCTCGGCCTGACCTACGCGCAGTCGATGCGCTACGTCGTGCTGCCGCAGGCGTTCCGCAACATGCTGCCGGTGCTGCTGACGCAAACCATCGTGCTGTTCCAGGACACCTCGCTGGTCTACGTGCTGTCGATCCCGGATTTCCTCGGCGCCGCCAGCAAGGTCGCACAGCGCGACGGCCGTCTGGTCGAAATGTACCTGTTCGCCGCGCTGGTCTACTTCGTCATTTCCTGTGTCGCGTCGTTCGGCGTCCGCCGCCTGCAGTCGCGTATCGCCATTGTAAGGTAGCTTTTTACATGCGGGTTTCAGTTCGGGGCACGGACTCCTTCACCTCTCCCAAAGGGAGAGGTCGGATCGCGTCAGCGATCCGGGTGAGGGGTTTCGCTCCGTCGTTGGACCGTGACCCCTCACCCGGCGCTGCGCGCCGACCTCTCCCTTTGGGAGAGGTGAAACCGTGCTCGCTGCTGCTGATGAGAACCAAATGATCGAGATCAATCACGTCAATAAATGGTACGGGCCGGCCTTCCAGGTGCTGAAGGACTGCACCACCAGCGTTGCCAAGGGCGAGGTGGTGGTGGTCTGCGGCCCGTCCGGCTCGGGCAAATCGACCCTGATCAAATGCGTCAACGCGCTGGAGCCGATCCAGGGCGGCGACATCACGCTCGACGGCGTCAAGGTCAACGATCCCAAGACCGACCTGCCGAAGCTGCGCTCGCGCGTCGGCATGGTGTTCCAGCACTTCGAGCTGTTCCCGCATCTGCGGATCATCGACAATCTCTGCCTCGCGCAGGAGAAGGTCCTGGGCCGCAAGCATGACGACGCCATGGCCAAGGGCATGAAGCTTTTGGAGCGCGTCGGGCTGAAGGATCATGCCAAGAAGTTTCCCGCCGAATTGTCCGGCGGTCAGCAGCAGCGCGTCGCGATCGCCCGCGCGCTGGCGATGGACCCGATCGCGATGCTGTTCGACGAGCCGACCTCGGCGCTCGATCCCGAGATGATCAGCGAGGTGCTCGACGTGATGGTCGACCTCGCCCGCGAGGGCATGACCATGATGGTGGTGACCCACGAAATGGGCTTTGCCAACAAGGTCGCCGACCGCGTCATCTTCATGGACCGCGGCGAGATCGTCGAGGACGCCAAGAAGGCGGATTTCTTCGGCACGCCCCGCAGCGACCGCGCGCAGAAGTTCCTGTCGAAGATATTGCAGCACTGAGGCGCTGACCCATCCACGGCGTCATTCCGGGGCGCGCCACTTGGCGCGAGCCCGGAATCCATTTCACCGCGGAAAAGCGGCCCAATGGATTCCGGGCTCGATGCTTCGCGTCGCCCCGGAATGACGAGGGCGGGGTTTTCCCCCGTTAACAATTTGCGTATACGAAGGCCTGAAATTCGTCCTTCGTTCGCAGGAGAACTCGCGTGGAAAAGATCGCTTACGTCAACGGCTCGTACGTGCCGCATTCCGAGGCCAAGGTCTCGGTGTTCGACCGCGGATTCCTGTTCGCCGACGGCATCTACGAGGTGGCCGCGGTGCTCGAGGGCAAGCTGATCGACAATGCCTCGCACCTGGCCCGGCTGAAGCGCTCGGTCGGCGAGATTCAGCTCGCGCTGCCGGAGACGCTGGAGCGGATCGAGGAGATCCAGAAGGAGCTGGTCAAGCGTAACCACCTCGTCAACGGCATGGTCTATCTCGAGGTCACCCGCGGCGCCGACAAGGGGCGCGATTTCGCCTTTCCGAAGGCGGAGGCGAACGTCAAGCCGACGCTCGTGATGTTCACCTCGGAAAAGGACATCATCAACGCGCCCTCGGCCAAGACCGGAATCAACGTCATCACGGTGCCCGACATCCGCTGGGAGCGGCGCGACATCAAGAGCGTGGCGCTGCTCGCGCAGGTGCTGGCCAAGCAGGCCGCGGCTGCGGCCGGCGCCGGCGAAGCCTGGATGATCGAGGACGGCAAGGTCACCGAGGGCGGCTCGTCCTCGTCCTTCATCGTCACCCAGGACGATGTCATCGTGACGCGGCAGAACGGCAACGAGATCCTGCCGGGCTGCACCCGCAAGGCGGTGGTCAAGCTCGCCGAGGAGCGCCAGCTGCGCATCGAGGAGCGTGCCTTCACGGTCGAGGAAGCGCTCGCCGCCAAGGAAGCCTTCATCACCAGCGCCTCGGTGTTCGTGCAGGGCGTGGTCGCGATCGACGGCAAGACGGTCGGCAACGGCAAGGTCGGCCCGATCACCGACCGCCTGCGCGAGATCTATGTCGAGTTCGCCCTGGCGACGGCGGTTTAATCTGTCCCCACTCGCGCTGTCATCGCCCGGCTCGACCGGGCGATCCAGTATTCCAGAGGCTGCGGTGTCTGAGCCGACACCGCGGCGTACTGGATGCCCCGCATGAAGCGGGGCATGACGGTGGAATAGATGGCGGACAGTATCGCCCTCACGCCGTCACCTTTACTTTCACCGGGTGTACCGCGCGGAAGCCAATCGCGATCCGGTTCCAGGCGTTGATGGTGCCGATCAGCGTGGTCAGGTTGACCAGCTCGCCGTCCGTGAATTCGGCGCGCACCGCCTCATAATCGGCGTCGGGCGCGTGCGTCTCGGAAACCAGTGTCAGCGCTTCGGTCCAGGCCAGCGCCGCGCGCTCGCGCTCGCTGTAGAGCGGCGACTCGCGCCATGCGTTGAGCAGATAGAGCCGCTGCTCGGTCTCGCCATGCTTGCGGGCGTCCTCGGTGTGCATGTTGATGCAATAGGCGCAGCCATTGATCTGCGACGCACGGGTCTTCACCAACTCGATCAGCGATTGCTCGAGGCCGCTGGCGGTGACTTGGCTCTCTACCGCGACCAGCGCTTTGATGGCGTCGGGGGCGGCCCGGTAGAAGTTCATGCGGGGTTTCATTGTCGTCTTCCTTGGTTGTGATCTGGATTCAATGCGCGCCGCCGCCGCCGGCGAGCTGGCCCGGCTTCTTCAGGCAGAGGGTTGCAACCAGCGCGATGATCAGCGCCACGCCGAGCAGATAGAAGGTGTCGCTGAAGGCCAGGATGTAGGCCTGCTTCTGCACGACATTGCCGATCGCGGCGATCGCGCGACGGGTGGCGGCGGCCTGGTCGGCGACGCCGTGGTTCATGAAATACTGCGTCAGCTGCGCGATCCGGCTGCGGGTTGCCTCCTCCAGCAGCGAGACCGACTGCATCAGCACGTTGGAATGATACTGCTCGCGCTTGGTCAGCAGTGTCTGCAGCGCGGCGATGCCGATCGCGCCGCCGAGGTTGCGCATCATGTTGAACAGCGCTGACGCCGATCCGGCATTCTCCGCCTCGATTCCAGCCGTTGCGACCGCCGACAGCGGAGCGAAGGCAAGCGCCTGACCGACGGCACGGACGATGTTCGGCCAAAGCAGCTGATCGGTGGCATAGTCGTTGGTCATGTAGATGTTCATGAAGTTGGAGCCGGCGAACAGCGCAAATCCGAGACCGATGACGATGCGCGGGTCGAACCGCTGCATCAGCTTCGGCACCAGCGGGATCAGCACGAGCTGCGGCAGGCCGGTCCATGCCAGCACCATGCCGATCTGCTCGGAGTTGTAGCCCTGGATGCGCGCCAGATACTGCGGCAGGATGAACACCGAGCCGTATAGCGCAATGCCCATCAGGAAGTTCGCCAGCATGCCGAAGCCGAAATTGCGGCGGGCGAGCAAGCGCAGATTGAGCAGCGGCTTCTCGACGGTGAATTCGACGATCAGAAAGGCGACCAGCGCCACGGCCGCGATCACCGACAGGCGGACGATGAAGGGCGAGCCGAACCAGTCGTCCTTGTTGCCTTCCTCCAGCACCGTCTGCAGCGCCGCGAGGCCGATCGCCATGGTGATGATGCCGAGCCAGTCGCCCTGGCGCAGCAACGACAGCTTCATCGGGCTCGGATCGAGCGAGACGAACAGCATCGCGATCATCACGGCGCCGGGCACCAGGTTGACGTAGAAGATGTACTGCCAGCCCCAGTTCTCAGTGAGATAGCCGCCGATGGTCGGGCCGATCGCGGGCGCGAACGTCGCCGACAGCGCGAACAGCGCGAGCCCGATCGGCTGCTTCGCCTTCGGCAGCAGCGTGATGATCAGCGTGAACGCCATCGGGATCAGTACGCCGCCGGTGAAACCCTGCACGGCGCGCAGCGCGATCATCTGCGGCAGGTCCTGCGCCAGCGCGCAGGCTGCCGAGAACACCAGGAACAGGAACGCGTTGGTGAGCAGATAGGTGCGCACCGAGAACACCTGCGCCAGCCAGCCGGACAGCGGGATCACCACGATCTCGGCGATCAGATAGGAGGTCGAAATCCAGCCGCCGTCGTCGATGCCAGCGCCGATGCCGCCCTGAATGTCGGCGAGCGAGGCGTTGACGATCTGGATGTTGAGCACCGCCATGAAGGCGCCGAGCGTGGCGCCGACCACCGCGATCCAGGTCCTGGCCGGGATCGCCGGTGTTGCAGGCGCAGCCGGTGCGGGGAGGTCGGCGGCGTTGGCTGTGGGCTGGAGTGTGGTCATCGGGGTCGTCCTTGCTGTCCCACGCAAGATGTATTAGGCGGCCACTTTCGATAATCCGGGAAGGAGTGGAAGGATTGTCCGGCGTAGGTTGATAATCGTGATCGAGCTTGCGACCGCGCAGCCAGTCCAGCGCGCCGTTCGGTTTGTGTGTGTCGATTAGTGAGGTGAGCACACCGGATTGGCTCCCTCCCCCGCAAGGGGGGAGGGAGCCCTACCGCCGGTGCTCATGGCTCGAAGAAGGGGACGGAGGAAGACGCAGCAAAAACGCGATCGACCACCGTTGCGGTGATCGATCGCGTCAAGCCGGTTGAAGAGGTGCTTTGCGCTAACCGCCGTTCGCCCGCATCGCCGACGCCAGCCGGCGCTTCTCGTCGCGCTCGGCCAGCACCGTCGCCTTGGTGTTGACGGTGGGGATTGCCGACATGCCCGGCCGCAGCAGCCCGGTCAGGCTGTGATCGTCGAGCACGATCTTCACCGGCACGCGCTGCACGATCTTGGTGAAGTTGCCGGTGGCGTTGTCGGGCGGCAGCAGCGCGAATTCGAGGCCGCTCGCCGGCGACAGGCTGTCGACGTGACCCTTCAGCGTGGTGCCGCGAAAGCTGTCGACGGTGAGCTCGACCGGCTGGCCGTTGCGCACATGGGTCAGCTGCGTCTCCTTGAAATTGGCGACCACATAGACCGCATCGAGCGGCACCACGGCCATCAGCTGGGTGCCGGCCTGCACGTATTGCCCGACACGCAGCGTGCGGGCCCCGACCGTGCCGTCGACCGGCGCGGTGATCTTCGCATAGGACAGGTTCAGCTCGGCCTGCTGCTCGACCGCACGGGCGCGATCGACTTGCGCTGCGGCCTGGGCGCGTTGCGTGGTCAGCACATCGACCTTGCGCTGCGCCGCCGACAGCGCCGACTTCGCGTGCTGCAATTGTGCGGTGTTGGCGCGCAGCGCCGCGTCGGTCTGCTGCGCGCGCTGAATGGTGCCGGAGCCGGACTTCATCAGCCCGTCGTAGCGGGTCTGCTCCTCCTGGGCGAACTTCAGATTGGCCTCGGCGGCGGTGACGTCGGCGGTGCTCTGGTCGATGATCGGCTGCTGCAATTCGAGCTGGGCGTCGAGGTTGCGCACTGACGCTTCCGCGGCGTTGACGTCGGCCTTGGCCTGACCCAGCGCGGTGCGGTAATCGCGGTCATCGATCTCGGCCAGCAATTCGCCGGCCTTCACCGGCTGGTTGTCGGTGACCAGCACCCGGGCGATGTAACCCGACACCTTCGGGGCGATGATCGTGGAGTCCGCCTTCACATAGGCGTCGTCGGTCGACTCGAGGTAACGGCCGGTGGTGACATAGTCGTAGCCGAAGTCACCGGCGACGGCGATGCCGAGCAGGGCAGCGAGCCCGAGGCTCACCCGCTTGACCGTCTGCCGCGACGGGCGAAGGCCGATTTTGGCCGGTTCTTCAGGGACATAGGCGGTGGTCGACATGGTCTTCTCCTGGCCGAACATTTGCGTCCTTCCAGAAAGGGCGCCAGTTTCGGCCCTTTAGATGCAATGTCCTCCCCGCTGTGATAATCCCGATAAAACTGGAAGCATTATCAAGCCAGCGCTGATAATCCGGACCTTGCCGCATGGATCGCCTGACCAGTTTGACCGCGTTCGTCCGGGTCGTTGATTCCGGCGGCTTCTCCGCGGCCGGCCGCAAGCTCAACATGTCCACGACAATGGTGAGCAACCACGTGCAGTCGCTGGAAGATCGCCTCGGTGCCCGACTGCTCAACCGCACCACGCGCAAGGTCAGCCTCACCGAGGTCGGCCAGGCCTATTACGACCGCTGCGTCCATATCCTCGCCGACATCGAGCAGGCCGACGACATCGCCGGCGCATTGCAGTCGGTGCCGCGCGGCACGCTGCGCATCTACACCAACACCCATCTGGCGCAGTTCCTGTCGCCCGCGGTCGTCGAGTTCCTGGCGACCTATCCGGAGGTCAAGGTCGACCTCGCGATCGGCGAGCGCAATGTCGACCTGATCGACGAGAACTACGATCTCGCGGTGCGCATGCTGCCGCCGCCGGATTCCAGCCTGATCGTGCGCAGCATCGCCACCTGGCGGCATGTGCTGTGCTGCTCGCACGGCTATATCGAACAGCACGGCAAGCCGACGCAGCTCGCCGACCTCGCGGAACGCAATTGCATCCGTCACGTCAACTATCCCTATGGCGACGACTGGCATTTCGTCGACCGCAAGGGCACGCAGGCATCAGTGAAGGTCAGCGGCAATCTGATCGCCAATAGCGGCGACACACTGCGGCTCGCCGCCTTGGCCGGCGTCGGCGTGTTTCTCGCGGCGGGCTTCCTGGTCCGTGACGAGCTCGAGTCCGGCCAATTGGTCCGCCTGTTGCCCGAGTACCGGCCGGTCGAGTTCACCATGAACGCGGTCTATCCGCACCGGCATCATCTCTCGGCGAAGGTTCGGACCTTCATCGACCTCCTGGTGCATCACGCCACCGAGCAGCAGAAGCTGATCAATCCGTATTCGTGAGCGGGCGTGGGTTGACGGGACTGGCAGCACGGCGCTCGTCATGGCGGCACGCATCCCTTGCATGGCGCTCCCGTGTATCAAGGTCGCCTCATCTGCCGGGGCCTGCCATGCCGCTTCGTCTTCTCGCATCGGTTCTGTTCGCGCTCGCAGCATCCCTGCCGCTGCACACGCCCGCACGCGCCGCCTATCCCGATCACATCGTCAGGATCGTGGTGCCGTTCGCGCCGGGCGGCGGCACCGATGTCGTCGCGCGCACGCTGGCGCAGGAGATGCAGAAGGATCTCGGCGTTGCGGTCATCATCGAGAACAAGCCGGGCGCAGGCACCATCATAGGCACGCAGAGCGTCGCCGCGAGCCCACCCGACGGCTACACGCTGCTGATGGCGACCTTCGCCAATGCGGTCAACCCGAGCCTCTACCGCAAGCTGCCTTACGATCCGCACAAGGACCTTGCACCGGTGGGGCTGGTGGCCCGCTCGTTCAACATCGTTGTGGTCAATCCAGCATCGCCGATCAAGTCGATCGGGGACCTGATCGCAGCCGCTAAGGCCGATCCGGAAAAACTGTCCTACGGAACCTACGGCACCGGCACCTCGGCGCATCTCGCCGGCGAGTTGTTCAAGCGCATGGCCGGCGTCAACCTGACCACCGTGCCTTACAAGGGCGCGGCGCCAGGGATCACCGACCTGTTGGGCGGCCAGATCCAGGTGATGTTCACGACGGTCGCAAGCTGCGCGTCGCTGGTCGAGGCCGGCCAGCTGGCGCGATCGCCGTGACCTCGACTGAGCGCTCACCGTCATTCCCGAAATTGCCGACCGTGTCGGAAACCGGTGTGCCCGGCTACGCAGCGGAATCCTGGTACGGCCTTTACGCACCTGCGAACACGCCTCCCGACATCATCGACCGCCTCAACAAATCAGCCGCCAGGGCGGTGCAGGCGGAGGCCTTCAAGAAGCTCAGCGTCAATGAGGGCCTCGTGATGGTCGCTGCACCGCCCGCAGACCTCGACCGCTATTTTGCTGGTGAGGAGGCGCGCTGGCGCAAGGTGATTGAGGACGCCGGCATCAAAGCTGAGTAGACTGGTTGCCCGGCGCAACGATCACATCTTTTTGCATCGCCATGCCGCAACCGTGATTCTAGACGCAATCAATGGTTCCTGGGGTCGTTGATGACGGGACACCGGCAACACCGCCGGTTTGATCAGGGCCTCGGGCTGGGGAGTGAGCCATGTGGATTCTGTTGCTGCTGCCGTTTATCGGCTTGCTATGGGTGCCGTTCTATAATTTCGCCGAGCCGTCGCTGTTCGGTTTTCCCTTCTTCTACTGGTACCAGCTCGCCTGGGTGCCGATCTCCTCGCTGCTGATCTGGCTGGTCTATCGCAGCCGTACGCCTGACAGCGACGAGACACGGTGAGGGGGCAGCCATGACCGACCATATCGCCTGGGTGGCGCTCTCCGTCTTCATCTTCTTCTTCGCCCTCGTCACCGTGATGGGCTTCTTCGCCGCGCGCTGGAAATCCGGTCCGGTGAACGAACATCTCGACGAGTGGGGTCTCGGCGGCCGCCAGTTCGGCACCTGGATCACCTGGTTCCTGGTCGGCGGGGATTTCTACACCGCCTACACCGTGATCGCGGTGCCGGCGCTGGTCTATGCGGTCGGCGCCTACGGCTTCTTCGCGCTGCCCTACACCATCATCGTCTATCCCTTCGTGTTCGCGGTGATGCCGGTGCTGTGGAAGAAGGCGCATGCCAACGGCTACGTCACCGCCGCGGACGTGGTCCACGGCGCCTACGGCTCGCGCGCGCTCGAGCTCGCGGTGGCTCTGACCGGCCTGGTCGCGACCATGCCCTATATCGCGCTGCAACTGATCGGCATGGAGGTCGTGATCAAGGCGATGGGCCTGACGGGTGAATTGCCGATCATCGCTGCTTTCGTGATCCTTGCGCTCTATACCTACAGCTCCGGCCTGCGCGCGCCGGCGCTGATCGCCTTCGTCAAGGACATCATGATCTACATCGTGGTGCTGACGGCTGTTGTCGTGGTGCCCTCGAAGCTCGGCGGCTATGGCGCGGTGTTCTCGGCGGCCCACGACGCCTTCACGGCCAAGGGCGGCGCCACCGGACTGACGCTGAAGCCCGCGCAATATCTGCCCTATGCCACGCTGGCACTCGGCTCGGCGCTGGCAGCCTTCATGTATCCGCATACGCTGACCGGGATCTTCGCCTCGAAGTCGGCGGATACCATCCGCAAGAACGCGATCCTGCTGCCGGCCTATACGCTGCTGCTCGGCCTGATCGCGCTGCTCGGCTACATGGCCTATGCCGCCAACATCAAGGTGACCTCGCCGAACGACGTGGTGCCGATGCTGTTCAAGACGCTGTTTCCGGAATGGTTCGCAGGCTTCGCATTCTCGGCGATCGCGATCGGCGCGCTGGTGCCGGCGGCGGTGATGAGCATCGGCGCCGCCAATTTGTTCACCCGCAATGTCTGGAAGCACTACGTCAATCCGGGCATCTCGCATGCCGGTGAGGCGTCGGTGGCCAAGATCACCTCGCTGGTGGTGAAGGTCGGCGCGCTCGCCTTCATCCTGTTCCTGCCGACGCAATATGCGCTCGACCTGCAACTGCTCGGCGGTCTCTGGATCGTGCAGACGCTGCCGGCGCTGGTGTTCGGCCTGTTCACCGTCTGGTTCCGCGCCGAGGGCCTGCTGCTCGGCTGGGCGGTCGGCATCGGCTGGGGCACCTACACGGCGTGGAGCAATGGGCTGAAGCCGCTCGCCAGCATCTCGCTCGGCGATGCCAGCTATACCTTCTATGTCGGGCTCGGCGCGCTGTTGCTCAACATCGTGGTGGCGGTGATCGCGACCGTCCTGGTTGGGTTGATCTCACCCGCCAAGCGCGGCGCGGCGGCCTGAGCCGTCGTGCGTATCTGACGGGGCGGGGGTGAGAAGCGCGGTGAGCCGCGCTACCTCCGCCTTGGTCTTGTCGATCGCGGCGTCCTTCACCGATCCGTAGCCGCGGATCTCCATCGGAGCCTTTGCGATCGCGACCAGATCGGCCAGCCGCGCGGCATCGAGCTTGCCGAGCATGGTGTCGATCAACGCCTCGTACCAGCCGATCAGCTCTCGCTCGGCGCGGCGTTCCGCGGTGTAGCCGAACACGTCGAACGGCGTGCCGCGCAGCACCTTGAGCTGCGCGAGCAGCCGCAGCGGGGTCTGGATCCATTGCCCGAACGCGCGCTTCCTCGGCCGGCCGCGCGCGTCGCGCCGCGCCGGCAGCAGCGGCGGCGCGAGGTGGTACTGCACCGTGAAGTCGCCGTCGAACTTATGCTTGAGCTCGTCGAGGAAGTCGGTCTGCATATGCAGCCGCGCCACCTCATATTCGTCCTTGTAGGCCATCAGCTTGAACAGCGAACGGGCCACGGCGTCGGTGAGGGGAAGGTCGTTTGGGTTCTGTTCAGTCTGTCCGCGCGCTCGGTTCGCCTCTCCCGCTTGCGGGGGAGGGGGCGCACCTTCGTTGCGGTCGCCGCCGAGTGCCGCCTCAGCGTGGCGGACACGATCGACGGCCGCACGGTAGCGCGAGGCGTAGGCCGCGTTCTGGTAGTCGCGCAGGAAGTCCGTGCGTCGCGTGATCACCTGGTCCAGCGTCTCCTGCTCCTTCGCGGCAGTATCTTCCGCCTTCGGCAGGAAATCCGGATCGACAAAGGCGAGCCGGCCCCAGGCGAAGGCCTGTTTGTTGCGCTCGATCGCGACGCCGTTCAGCTCGATCGCGCGCGTCAGCGCCTCCAGCGACACCGGCACCAGGCCCTGCTGCCAGGCGAAGCCCAGCATCATGATGTTGGCGTAGACGCTGTCGCCGAGCAGCCGCTCGGCCAGCGCGTTGGCGTTGAGGGTGGTGAGATTACCCGATCCGATCACTCGCTCGATGGCGCGCAGCCGAACCGGCGAGGCGAGGTCGGCGTCGCGGAAGCGCACCACGTCGCCGGTCGGCATCTCCGCGGTGTTGACCGCAGCGCGCATGCCCTTGCGGTACGTGCCGGACGCCTTGGCCGACGAGCTCACCACGAGATCGCAGCCGATCAGCGCGTCGGCTGCGCCCTGGTCGATCCGCACCTGATGCAGCGCGTCGGGCTTGGCCGCGAGCCGCAGGAAGCTCAACACCGGACCGAATTTCTGCGCAAAGCCGGTGAAGTCGAGCACCGAGACGCCGCGCCCCTCGAGATGCGCGGCCATCGCGATCAGCGCGCCGACCGTGATGACGCCGGTGCCGCCGACGCCGGTGACGAGGAGATCATAGGGCTTGTCGAGTGCCGTGAACTCCGGCGCCGGCAGCGTGGCGGCGCGCGCCAGCGGATCGATCGCGCTCGCATTCTTGGCCGGCCGCTTGCCGCCTTCGATAGTGACAAAACTCGGGCAGAAGCCGTTGAGGCAGGAGAAATCCTTGTTGCAGGTCGAGAGATTGATCTTGCGCTTGCGGCCGAACGGCGTCTCCTTCGGCTCGACGCTGAGGCAGTTGGATTCCACCGAGCAGTCGCCGCAGCCTTCGCAGACGAGGTCGTTGATGTAGGCGAAGCGTTGGGGATCGGCGATCGTGCCACGCTTGCGGCGGCGCCGTTTCTCGGTCGCGCAGGTCTGCTGATAGATCAGCACCGTGACGCCGGAAATGTCGCGCAGCTCGCGCTGCACGGCGTCCATCTCCTCGCGGGCGTGGATGGTGACGCCAACCGGCAGGTCCGCCGGCGAAAAATGCGCGGGATCGTCCGACACCAATGCGATTCGCGACACGCCTTCGGCGCGGACGCTGTGCGCGATCGCCTGCACGCTGACCGGGCCGTCCACCGGCTGGCCGCCGGTCATTGCGACGGCGTCATTGAACAGGATCTTGTAGGTGATGTTGGCTTTCGCCGCGATCGCCTGGCGGATCGCCATCGAGCCGGAATGATAATAGGTGCCCTCGCCGAGATTCTGGAACACATGGCTGTTGCCGGTGAATTTCGACGACGCCGCCCAGTTGACGCCTTCGCCGCCCATCTGGATCAGCGACGAGGTCTCCCGGTCCATCCAGCTCGCCATGAAGTGGCAGCCGATGCCGGCCAGCGCTTTCGAACCCTCGGGCACTTTCGTCGAAATGTTGTGCGGGCAGCCCGAGCAGAAATACGGCGTGCGCGTCGCGCCCGGCACCGCGATCATCCGATCCTGCTCCGGCACCAGCGCGGCGACGCGGCGCGCAAGCTGCAATTCGGGAAACATCGGATCGAGCCGACGCGCCAGCACATCGGCCAGTATCCGCGGTGACAATTCGCCGGTCCAGGAGATCAGCCGCGCCCCGGTTTCGTCATGCTTGCCGACCATCCGCTCCGGTTTCGATCCGGGATAGTCGTAGAAATACTCCTTGAACTGGCTCTCGATGATGCCGCGTTTTTCTTCGACCACCAGGATCTCGCGCTTGCCCTTCACGAACTCCATCGCATCGTGCAGCGCCAACGGCCACACCATGCCGACCTTGTAGATGTCGATGCCGAAGTGGCGGCAGGCGGCCTCGTCGAGGCCGACCAGCCGCAGCGCCTCCATCAGATCGAGATGCGCCTTGCCCGTGGTGACGATGCCGTAGCGCGCGTCCTTGATGCCGTAGATGCGGCGGTCGATCGGATTGGCTTTTGCAAACGCGTAGACCGCGTGCTTCTTGGCTTCGAGCCGCTCCTCGATTTGCGGGCCCGGCAGATCCGGCCAGCGATAATGCAGGCCTCCCGGCGGCGGCAGAAAATCCGCCTGTATGAAACGGCGCGGTGCGGGCAGCTCGACCGAGGCGCCGGACTCGACGATCTCCGAGATCGCCTTGAAGCCGACCCACATGCCGGAAAATCGACTGAGCGCATAGCCATATTCGCCGAATGCCAGATATTCGCCGACATCGGCCGGATGCAACGTCGGCATGAACCAGCTCATGAAGGCGACGTCGGATTGATGCGGCATCGAGGACGACACGCAGCCGTGGTCGTCGCCGGCGACGACCAGCACGCCGCCATGCGGCGAGGAACCATAGGCATTGCCGTGCTTCAGCGCATCGCCGGAGCGATCGACGCCGGGACCCTTGCCGTACCACAGCCCGAACACGCCATCGACCTCGCGGTCATTCTGCGTCTCGACCTGCTGCGACCCGAGCACCGCGGTTGCTGCGAGGTCCTCATTGACGGCGGGCAGGAATTCGATGCGGCTGTCCTTCAGCAGCGCGCCGATCTTCCACAGTTCGAGATCGACGCCGCCGAGCGGCGAGCCGCGATAGCCGGAGATGAAGCCCGCGGTGTTGGGACCGCTTGCGCGATCACGCCGCGCCTGGTCGAGCGCGATGCGCACGATCGCCTGCGTGCCGGTGAGGAAGACGCGGCCGCGTTCCCTGCTGTAGCGCTCGGAAAGCTGGTAGGCGTCGAGCAACGGCATCTGGCCCATGACTGAAGCCCTCGGGGAATCGCAATGTCTGTTGCGACAACGCTATCCCCTTGTGCCTGGTAGGTCTCACCTATGTATTCTCCTCGCTAGGGCTATTTCGGTCAAAGATTGCTGGTGGATGTTAATTTTGGTAGAATCTACCGAACAGGAGCTGCGCTATGGTTGAAGATCAGGATGAAAGAATCCTCGCCGAACTGCAGAAGGACGGCCGCGCCACCAACCAGCAGCTTGCCGAAACCGTGGGCATGTCGACCTCGGCGTGCTGGCGCCGGGTCCGCGCGCTGGAAGAGTCCGGCGTCATCTCGGGCTATTCGGCGCTGGTGGCGCGCGAGCGCGCCGGCTTTGCGACCTCGGCGATCCTGCACGTCTCGCTGGAGCGGCACGACGTCAAGTTCGTCGACGAGTTCGTCGCGCGGGTGACGCAGCGCCGCGAGGTGCTGGAATGCTTCGCGACCACAGGCGATGCCGACTATCATCTGCGCGTCGTCGTGCGCGACATGGACGCCTACAACAGATTCTTGGACGAATTCATGTTCCGGATCCCCGGCATCCGCCACGTGCGCACCAATGTGATTCTGAAGGAGATCAAGACCGGCGTGGCGCTGCCGTTTTAGCTCGTCGTTCGTGGTACGCGTCTCTCTCCCACGTCATTCCGGGGCGTGCGAAGCCCCGGCTCGACCGGGCGCCGCATGCGCGGGTGATGACGCCGCGTGTTTGGCACGTGATTCGAAAACAAACTCAGTGTCGTCCCGGCGAAGGCCCTAGGGCATGCACAGATCTCTGAGGGACCATCCAGCGGCTGCGGCGTGGAAGTATTGCAGGCCGTGTTTCATAGTGATGGGGCCCGGCGGTTTGGACGATGGATAGCCGTCCCAGCCGCCGAGCCGGCCGATAATCCAGGCGGCCCAAGCGAGGCTGTCAGGCGGGTGCGGGTTTCTCAGCCGCTTGCTTTGGGCTTCGAGGTTGCGATTGAGGGCGGCAAGTGTAGCGACTTCCCCAGCATTGAAGGCAATTCGGACAGACTGGTTGTCGCGACCATCGCGCGCCTGCACAAGCTGAAGGGAGATGACTGCCGCCTTGGCCGCGATCGCGACCAGCTTGAGAAGCCGCTCGGCGGTCCCGATCTGACTGTCTTCGAGCTTGAGGCCTTGTGTCTTCAAGATGCGGAAGAACTGCTCGATCAGCCACCGCCGCTTGTACCATTCGATAATGCGCCAGGCCTCTTCTGCATTCGTCACCGGATGCGTGGTGAGCAGCCGCCAGTGCAGCGGCTCGATCCCGGCCTGCGGCTCGATCTCGCGCACATCGACCAGGATCAAGGGTAGGCTTTTCGGCAGATGGCGCAGGAACTTGGTTTGCGGTCGGGCCAGTTCGACGGCGCCGAAGCGCAGATCGAGAAGCGCAGCCCGCTCAGGCCGTTGTGCTCGCGCAGGCAATACGATGGTCCGTTGTTCGATGCTGGTCATGGCCTCGCTGGCCGCATACAGGCCACAGCCATCCGCCAGCTTGCGATCATGCATGCTCCGGGCAATGACGTGGAACTGGTGTTCTGCGGCGCAGGCGTAGAGCGCGAAGATGTCGCTCTCGCGGTCGCCCAGCATGGTCACCATCGCAGCCTTCGCCAACAGCGGCTTGGCTGCCAGAGCGGTCGCGATCCAGCGTTGCGATTCTTTGTCCTTCAGATCGCGATTGTCGTGCGAGACGGTGCGGCGGCCCTGGCGGGTCCAGATCTCGCCGTGCAACAGGCCAAGGCAGCAGCCGCTTTCCGCGTCTGCGGCCAGCATCGGGTGCAGCAACACCCCGCGGGTGTTGCCATGACCGATCTCGCCCAAGCCACGCCGGTTTTGTGCCTTGGTGGCAAAATTGATCTCGCTGGTATCCTGGATCGCCAGCACATGGCGGCCTTCGGCCGCCATTACCGTACCATCGCTCCAGCTTTCGATTATCCGCGTCGTCGTCACCTTGGCATTGCCGAGAAAGCGGTTGAAGCGCACCTCCCGGGCACGCATGCCTCCTGCCAGCCGTCGCAGGCAGACATCCTTGCCCGCGACCATGCATTCGACGAGCGCCGCCCCCCTTTATCGAGGCGGAGATCCCCGAACCGACCTAATGACCAGTCAATTTGCGCCAGCATGTCGACACCTCCGCCAAAGCCGAAGTGCCGCAATATGAATCACACGAAATACCGATTCGGGAATCCCCACCCAACTAGATGTGTGCATGCCCTAGGGCGAAGGCCGGGACCCATTGCCACGAATGCGGATTATAGCACGACGTCGTGGCCACAGCATGCTTCAGCAACTCGACCTGTGGTTATGGGTTCTGGCTTTCGCCAGGACGACACCGATGATGAGGCGCGCCGGCGAGACCAACCGCCTCACACCTTCTCCTTCACGAACCTGTTCCGCAGCGTCCCGATGCCGGTGATGTCGATCTCGACCACGTCGCCGTCCTTCAAATCCGGCGAGGCGCCGTCGGTGCCCATCCAGATCACGTCGCCGGGCG
Organism: Bradyrhizobium sp. WCU1; assembly: GCF_053474805.1. Classification (NCBI taxonomy): domain Bacteria; kingdom Pseudomonadati; phylum Pseudomonadota; class Alphaproteobacteria; order Hyphomicrobiales; family Nitrobacteraceae; genus Bradyrhizobium; species Bradyrhizobium sp. WCU1. The sequence continues at coordinate 2,236,919 of NZ_CM130280.1, read as the reverse complement.
ACAGCGTGAAGTATTTCGAAAGCTCGACCAGGAAGGGCACGATGCCGAAGATCATGTCGTTGGTGCGGAAGCGGCCGGTCTCCTTGCCGTTGACGCGGATCGCGGTTTCCATGCGGTCGAGATCGACATCGGTCTCGATCCACGGGCCCATCGGCTTGAAGGTGTCGGCGTTCTTGGACCGCCACAGCCCGCGGTCGGCCTTCTGCCAGCTGCGCTCGGAGACGTCGTTGCCGATGGTGTAGCCGAACACGCAGTCCATCGCATTGGCTTCGGTGAGGTGTTTTGCCGTCTTGCCGATCACGACGACGAGCTCGCCCTCGTAATGGATCTTCTCAGTCGCGCTCGCCGGGATCACGACGTTCTCGTCGTGGGCGATCAGCGCGTTCTGCGCGCGGTAGCCGATCTCGGGACGATCGGGCACGTTCGGCACCGTACCGGCCTTGTCGGCGGCTTCCTTGAGGTGCTTCAGATAGTTCAGCCCGACGCAGTAGAAGGTGCGCGGGATCAGCGGCAGCTCGATCTTGACGTCCTTCAGGGTGTGGGTCTTCGCCGTCTTGCTCCATTCGCCGAATGGATCGCCGTCGACGGTGGTGACGGTGTCGCCCTCGACGAGGCCCCAAGAAGGAGTGCTTGCGGTGTTGCCCGCGGCAGTGAATTTCAGCCAGCGCATGATGATGTCCCTCTATTCCGCAGCCTGCGCGCGGATCTTCCAGGCGCCCGCGGCCGGGCGCTTGAGCCCGAGATTCTCGCGCAGCGTCGTGCCGGCGTAGTCCTTGTGGAACAGCCCGCGCTTCTGCAGTTCGGGCACCACGTGGTCGACGAAGTCGGCATAGGAGCCCGGCACATAGCTTGCCGCGACGACGAAGCCGTCACAGCCGCGGCCTGTGAACATCTCCTCCAGCCGGTCGGCGATCTCCTTCGGGCCGCCGACCATCGCGTCCTGCACCTGGCCGCGGCCGGAGAACGTGATGAAGTCGCGGGTCGAGGGATTGGTCTTGCCGGAGGTGCGCAGCACGCCGTCGCGGATGCCGAGCATGCCTTGCATGCCCTGCAACTCATCTGTGGTCAGCGGTTCGTCGATCCCCTTGGCGCCGAAATCGAAGTTGAGGCCTTCGGCGAGCAGCGACAGCGCGTCGATCTCGAGCGGCAGCTTCTGGATCACCGCCATCCGGTCCTCGGCCTCGGCCTTGGTCGCGCCGGTGACCGGCGTGATCAGGTTGCAGAGGAATATCTGGTCGGGATCGCGGCCGGCCTTGGCGGCTTCGCCCCGGATCGCGTCATAGCCCTGCTTGGCGTTGGCAAGGTTGCGCGCCGCGGTGAAGATCACCTCGCCCCAGCGTCCGGCGAAGCGCTGGCCGCGGCCGGAGGCGCCGGCCTGGATCACGACCGGATGGCCCTGTGCCGAGCGCGGCACCGTGAATGGCCCGCGCGAGGTGAAGAACGGTCCCTTGTGGTCGAGCCGCTTCACCTTGCTCGGATCGGCGAAGCGGCCGCTCGTCTTGTCGATCACCAGCGAGCCGTCTTCCCAGGCGTCCCAATGGCCGAGCACCACCTCCATGAACTCGTCGGCGCGGTCGTAGCGGTGATCGTGCTCGAGATGCTGCTCGCGGCCCATGTTGAGCGCTTCGCCGTCATTGACCGACGTCACCACATTCCAGGCGGCGCGGCCACCTGTCATCAAATCGAGCGTGGCAAAGCGGCGGGCGACGTCGAACGGCTCGAAATAGGTGGTGGACGCGGTCGAGGCGAGGCCGAGCTTGGTGGTGACCATGCCCATCGCGGTCAGCACCACGATCGGGTCCATCTTCACGCAGCGGATGCCGTATTCGACGGTGTGGGCGTGATCGTTGCCGTAGCGGTCGGGCATCGCCAGGCGATCGTCGAAGAACGCCATGTGGAATTTGCCGCGCTCCAGGATGCGCGCGATTTCCTGGTAGTAGTCCGCGGACATCGAGTCATCGCGCGACTCGGGGTGGCGCCAGGAGCCTGGCAGGTTGGTGCAGTTCTGCGCCTGCAAAAAGCCAACCAGCGCCATTTGCCGTGTCATGTCGTTCTCCTGTGCTCGGATGGTTCAGCGAAGATCGAGCTGGTCGGTCAGCTTGTAGTCGGCGGCGAGCGCCTTCAGCTTGTCCCAGGTCGCGTCCTCGATCTCGATGCCGTTCTTGCGCCGCTCGACTTCGCGCAGATGTTCGATCTCGCCCGGATAGAACACGCCGCGGCTGCCTTCCGAGGGCGGCGTCGACTTCAAATAGCGGGCGAAGTCGGCGACCTCGCGTCTGAAATCCTTGAGCGGGCGGAACGCGGCGACGTTAAAGACAGCCATGAAGCAACCGTCATTGTGCCGGCCGGTCGGCTCGACGCCGAAGCCGAGCCCGGTCAACAGGCCGCACAGCACCTCGACCATCGCGGCAAGGCCGCTTCCCTTGTAGCCTTCGCTGCCGCCGAGCGGCAGCAGCGCACCGCCCTTGCGATAATCCCTGGGGTCGGTGGTGTCGCGCCCCTCGGCATCGATGATCCAGCCCTTCGGGATTGGCTCGCCGCGCGCCACTGCGAGCTGGATCTTGCCGGCGGCGACCGCCGAGGTCGCCATGTCCAGATAGAACGGCGCCTCGAGATCGGACGGCACCGCGATCGAGAGCGGGTTGGTGCCGAGCCGCGCCTCGCGGCCGCCGAACGGCGCGACATGCTTCGGCGAGCGGCCGGAATCGGCGGCCGCGATCCCGATCATGCCCTCGCGCATCGCCATCAGCGGATAGTGCGCCAGCCGCCCGACATGGCTTTGCCGGAACACGGTGCAGGCCGCGACATTGGCGGTCTTCGCCTTGTTGATGGTCATCTCCATCGCCTTGGCGTTGACGTGGAAGCCAAAACCCCAATGACCGTCGATCACGGTCGTGGTCGGCGTCTCCTGCACCACGGTCCATTTCGCGCCGGGGACGATATGGCCGGCCTTGATGCGGTCGATATAGGTCGGGATCGCGATCACGCCGTGGGAGTCATGGCCGGCGAGGTTGGCGTTGACGCAGCCGGAGGCGACTGCGCTTGCCTCCTCCTCCGATGCGCCGGCGCCCTTCAGCAGCGCCGCGCCGATGCGCGTGAGACGGTCGGCCTGGACGATCGGCATGGGATTTTCCTCGCGGTCGGCCCGCGTGATGCGCGGGTCTTGCTTGCTGTTGTCGGCGTCATGCTGTCAAAGCGCCGAGGTGCGAGCAAGCGCAGAAAATCCGATCCGCCATACCGCAAGCAGGGTGCTCCGGGTCCGGATTTCACCGGGTGGAACGGGCGCGGTCGCGGTGCGGAATTTGGCTGCCCGGCCGGCGCCGGCAGGGCGGCAATCCACTCCCCGCAAGCCTCCGCCTCAGGCTGGCACACCAGCGTCCGTAATATCCCGGGAAACCGCCTCCGGCGTTCGTCAGCCGTTTACTTTGTCTCACAACTTGCCGGATACACTAACCATCACTTAGGCCTCTCGCGGGCAATGTTCCGCCCCGGATTGAAGGGGGTGGCCGCGGGGCCTTCAGGAATCGTGCAGTCGAGCATCGGGCGTACATTCGCGGCGTTGAATGCCACCAACGAAGCGATCCTGTACGCGAAATCACCAGAAGAACTGTACGGAAAGGTCTGCGAAGCCGCGTTCTCGAGCGGGAGCTTCCTGGCCGCGACCGTGTTTTTGCTTGAGCCGGATACCGGTCTGCTGAGATTCGCAGCCGGTTGCGGCGACGATGTCGCGCGTCTGCGCAGCATCAGGATCTCCGCGCTCGCCAACACTCCGGAAGGAGAGGGCGTCGCCGGCCGCGCGTTCCGCGAGCAGGCGGCCTGCGTCAGCAACGACTACGTCAACGATGCCCGTTCGACGGCCTGGCGCAGCGGTGTCGCGGCTGCCGGTGTCGGTGCGGCGGCCGCCATCCCGCTGGTCTGCAACGGGCGCAGCGTCGGCGTCTTCATGGTGACGCGCCGCGAGGTCGACTCGCTCGGCGCGGAGATCGTGTCGCTGCTGGAGCGCATGGCCGCGAACGTGTCCTTTGCGCTCGACAATTTCGACCATGAGGCGTCGCGCAAGAGCGGTGAGCGGGCGATGCGCCGGCTCAACCGCATGTTCGGTGCCATCAGCGCCACCAACGAAGCCATCCTTCGCGCCAAGACTGAGCACGATCTCTACCAGAGGGTTTGCGACGCGGCGGTGTTCAGCGGCAAATCCTTCGCCACGGTGGTGCTGCTCGCCGAGCCCGATACGCACTGGCTCGAGCCCGTCGCCGGCACCGGCGAGGCGATCGACCTGATCACGCAGACGCGTTTCTCGACCGATCCGGACAATGTCTACGGCAAGGGCATCTGCGGCGAGGCGTTCCGAACCCAGCGGCCGTGCGTCGAGCACGACATTCCGATATCGACGAGCCAGTCGCAGGCGCCGGTGCGCGGCAGTGGTCTGATGGCCTGCGTTGCGCTGCCGCTCACCCGGTTCGGCAAGAGCATCGGCGTCCTGATCTTCTTCACCGGCAATTCCTGGGCGCGTGACGAAGAGATCATCGCGCTGCTGGCGGGGATCGCCGAAAATGTCTCGGTTGCGCTCGACAATTTCGGCCGTGCCACCGAGAAGGCCAAGGCCGATGCCGAGCGCGAGCGGCTGTCGCGGATGTTCGCGGCGCTGAGCGCGACCAACGAGGCGATCATGCGCGCGCGCTCGCGGCTCGAGATGTTCGAGTTGGTCTGCGCCGCGGCCGCGCATGGCGGCGGGTTCAATTCCACCAGCATCCTGATCGCGAAACCCGGTGACGATTTCATGGAGATGATGGCGGTCGCGGGTCCGACCGCCGAGAACGCACGCCGCCTCAACGTCTCACGCAGCGAGGCGCGGCCGGAAGGGTGCGGCGTCTGCGGCAGAGCGTTACGTTCCCGCCGCGCCTGCATCAACAACGATTTCATGGGCGACGTGGCCGACAGCCCGTTCCGCGAAATCATCGACCGCGAGGACGCGCGATCGGGCGCCGCATTTCCGCTGATCGTCGACGACGAGCCGGTCGGCGTGATGCTGTTCATCTCCGCCAAGCGCAACACCTTCTCGGCCGAATTTGCCGAGCTCCTGCAACGGCTCGCCGACAACGTCTCCTATGCTCTCGGCAGCTTCGATCGCGCCGACGAGAAGGCGCGCACCGAGGAGCAGAAGGAACGGCTGCGGCGGATGTTCGCGGCGCTGAGCGCGACCAACGAGGCGATCATGCGGGCGAAATCCCGCAGCGAGCTGTTCGATCTGGTTTGCGATGCGGCGGCGGTCGGCGGCCAGTTCATCTCGGCCACGATCCGCCTGGTGCGTCCCGGCGAGGCCTTCTTGGATAACGTGGCGGCTTCCGGGCCCGACCGGGTCCGGGCCCGCGAGGTCCAGTTGTCGGCCGACGCGACGCGTCCGGAAGGACAGACGCTGACCGGGGTTGCGATCCGCACCCGCCGGCCCTGCATCAGCAACGATTATCTCAGCGACTTCGGCCCCGAATCGCATGTCTATCCGATCGTTCGCGACAGCGGCAGCAAGTCCGGCGCGGCGCTGCCGCTGCTCAAGGACGGCGAGGCGATCGGCGCACTGGTGTTTCTCTCCAGCGAATTCGGCACCTTCAGCCCGGAGATGATGGCGCTGCTGCAGCGGCTCGCCGAGAACGTGTCGTTCGCGCTCGCCAATTTCGACCGGGCCGACGAAAAGGCGCGGGCCGACGAGCAGAAGGAGCGGCTGTCGCGGATGTTCGCGGCGCTGAGCGCGACCAATGAGGCGATCATGCGGGCGAAGTCCCGCGCCGAGCTCTATCAGCTGGTCTGCGAGGCGGCCGCGACCGGCGGCAAATTCACCTCGACCACCATCGCGCTGGCGCAGCCCGGCAGCGACTATCTGCGGATCGTCGCCATCGCAGGCCCGGCAGCCGGCGGAGCGAGCCAGGTGACGCTCTCGATCAGCGAGGCGCACCCGGAGGGCCGCGGCGCCTGCGGCAGGGCATTCCGGTCGGGCAAGGCCTGCATCATCAACGACTATTTTGCCGATACCGAGACCACCGCTTTCCACGAACGGGCCCGCCTCGACGGAACCAAGTCCGGCGCCTCGTTCCCGCTGACCGTCAGCGGGCGGGCGGTCGGCGTCATGATCTTCGTCGCGACCGAGAAGGACACGTTCACGCCGGAGTTTGCCGAGCTGCTGCAGCGGCTCGCCGACAATCTGGCGTTCGCGCTGGAGAGCTTCGATCGCGCCGACGAGAAGCACAAGGCCGAGGAGCGGATCGAATACCTTGCCTCGCACGACAGCCTGACCAATCTGCCGAACCGCGAGACGTTCAACGAGATGCTGCGTCACGCGATTTCGACGGCGGATCGGCATCGCCGGCAGCTCGCGGTGCTGTTCATCGATCTCGACCGCTTCAAGGTGATCAACGACTCGCTCGGGCACGACGCCGGCGACATGCTGTTGGTGGCGATCGCCGAACGGCTGCGCGGGTCGTTGCGCGCGAGCGACGTGGTCGCGCGGCTCGGCGGCGACGAGTTCGTGGTGATCCTGGAGGAGACCGCCGAGCGGGGCGACGTCGAGCGCATCGCCGGCGATCTTCTGGTCGCACTCAGCCAGCCGATGCAGCTCAGCGGGCACGAATGCCATACTACAGCCTCGATCGGGATCGCGATGTATCCGACCGATGGCTCCGACGTGCAGACGCTGACCAAGAACGCCGACATGGCGATGTATCTCGCGAAGGAAGACGGCAAGAACGGCTTTCGCTTCTTCTCCAACGAGGTCAGGGCGCAGTCGATCGAGCGCCTGACCATGGAGAGTGCGCTGCGCCGCGCGCTGGAGCGCGAGCAGTTCTCGCTCGACTATCAGCCCAAGGTCGACATGGCGAGCGGTGAGATCAGCGGCGTCGAAGCGCTGCTGCGCTGGACCCATCCCGAGCTCGGCAAGGTGTCGCCGGGGCAGTTCATTCCGCTCGCCGAGGAGATCGGGCTGATCGTGCCGATCGGCCGCTGGGTGCTGAAGGAAGCCTGCGCACAGAACATGGCGTGGCAGCACCGCGGCCTCAAGGCGGTGACCATGGCGGTCAACCTGTCGCCGCGGCAGTTCGGCGACCCGCATCTGCTCGACGACATCGACGAGGCGCTGGCGGCGAGCGGCATGTCGCCGGCGCTGCTGCAGCTCGAGGTTACCGAGAGCATGGTGATGCGCAACGTGACGCGCGCGGTCCGGGTGCTGGATGCGATCCAGAACCGCGGCATTCGCCTCGCGATCGACGATTTCGGCACCGGCTATTCGTCGATGTCGCTGATGAAGCAGTTCCCGATCGACACCATCAAGATCGATCGTTCCTTCGTGCGCGACCTGCCGGATGATTCCGAGGACGTCGCGATCGCGCAGGCGATCATCTCGATGGGCAAGGCGCTCGGCATGACGATCGTGGCCGAAGGCGTCGAGACCTCCGAGCAGCGGGAGTTCCTGCGCGCGCATGCCTGCGATGAGATGCAGGGCTTCCTGTTCAGCCGGCCGCTGCCGCCGCGCGATCTCGCCGAGCTGTTGAAGGCATCGCCGGTGCTGACGTCGCCGCCGTTGCAGCCGTCGCTGGACGGTGAGGCGATCGACGAGGCCGGGTCGGATCTAGGGCGGAAACGCGCTGTCGTCTGACGGCTGTATCGGCAGGTCGCGGACGTCGGAATCGGTGGATGCGACCTTGCGCGAGAAATCGTAGGGCCAGGGCAACACGGTCTGGCCGGCCAGCGTCCGGCGCAGCACGCGAGTCCCGTCGGCAAAGCTCGCGCCCTCAGGCAGGCGGAGTTTGTGGCACTGGTTGGATGGCAGCGGGCCGGCGGCGTCGCGCAGCTCGAACGCCGGTCCCCACCACCACGCCGGCGCCGGCGGCCGTTCCGGCTCCGGGATTGCGCGCCAGCGCGCGAACTCGTCGGCGATGCGGGCAAATTGCAGCTTGGCAGCGGGATGCATCAGAGGCCCTTCCACAGGGTCGCGATGATAGCATTGCCGCGACCCCGCGCAACGCGGCTGTCGGCTACTTCTCCTCCACTTCGGTCGCGGTCGCCGGACCTTCGCCCATGATCAGCAGCACGGCATCCTCGTCCTTGGCGCCGTCCCAGTGCACCTGCTTGCCGAAATGGGTGACGAAGCTTCCGGCCGGCATCGCCACGGTACCGTGATCGGGATCGAACTTCGGACCCGAGCCCACCCACCAGGTGCCCTTCAGCACGACGATGTAGCGATCGTTGGGGTGGAAGTGCGGACGGCTGAAGTGATTGCCCTTGGTCCATTTGGTGTAGACCATGTAGAAGCCGGGCTTCGAGGGATCCCCGACCACGACGGCATTCTGCGCGCCGCGCGCGTCGACCGGGCTCCAGGGAATCTGGTCCGGCAGCTTGTAGGTGACGGCGGCCGGATTGAGCTCGGCCGCGAAGCTCACGCTCAGCATGCCGGCAAAGACCAGCGGGATCATCAGGTATCGCCAGGACCGGTTCGACGCCGTCATCGTATGCTCCCAGATCAATTGGCTCGGGCAACTGCTGCGCCCGTATGTCGCATGATGCTAATCGCGCCCGCTTGCGCCGGGCAAGTCGTGCCCACGCATGTCTGACCTCAAAATTGCGGCATCGGTCCGTGACACAACGCAGTTGCAACATCAAAAACGCATTTACGCCGCTGCAGACAATGATAGGTTGCGCGCCAACCAAAAGACGGGAGGATAACCTTGAAGAAGCATCTGTCGTTGCTTGCGGCGGGACTCGTGATCGGCGCGGGCGCGCTGCAATTCTCTACCACCGCATCGGGGGACGACGGCTGGGTCACGCTGCTCGACAGTTCCAAGAAGGGCGACTGGGACGAGGTCGGCAAGGCCAATTGGGCCATGAAGGACGGCGCGCTGGTCGCCGACAAGCTCGACGGCAAGGATCTCTCCTATCTCGTCAGCAAGACGCAGTACAAGGACTTCCAGATCCGGGCCGAGTTCTGGACCGACGAGGACGCCAACAGCGGCGTGTTCATCCGCTGCGAAGGCAACAAGGTGATCGATTCCAAGGTCTGCTACGAGGTTAACATCTTCGACAAGCGGCCGGACCCGACCTACGGCACCGGTGCGATCGTCGATGTCGGCAAAGTCGATCCGATGCCGAAGGCGGCCGGCAAGTGGAACGTCTACGAGATCACGGCGCAGGGACCGCATTTCGTCGTGACGCTGAACGGCCAGAAGACCGTCGACGCGCAGGATTCCAAGCACGCCAGCGGCTACATCGCGCTTCAATACGGTTCGGGCGTGGTCAAGTTCCGCAAGGTGCAGATCAAGCCGCTCTGACGAAACAAGGCCGAGAGGAGCCCGGTCGCGACGCGACCGGGCTTGGTGTTGGCGAGCCACAGCGCCGGGATATAAGTCAGCCGCCGGATGCCGTTGAGGCCGGCCCATTCGTGCTGGATCAAGACAACCTTGCTGCCGCGCAGCCGGGCAAGCAGCAGCGCGAGCAGCGGCCGCGCGATCACGCGCTTCCAGGCCACGATCGGGAAATTGCACGCCACGTTGTCGGCGGTCCGGGTCAGGGTTAACGCCGCGCACGCGCCGGGTTCGAGCTTCTCGATCGTCTCCTGCAGCAGGCGCGTGAATTGCCCTGCGCCGAGAAACAGCGCGCGCTATCGGGGCTTTTCACTCATCGTGCTCAGCGGGGCTTGGCGAGACGGGGTCCGGAGACGTCGCGGTTAGCCATATCGGCGAGACATTAGGTTCGGTAACCCCGCGCGCGCACGCGGCGGCACCGTTCTTGCCAATCCCTGCTCAAGAGCTGCCGGCTCGTCCCGGAACGGGACATCGGATGAAGCGAAACGGCGCAGCCGCCAGGAGCGCGAGCATGACGACGGGCAAGATCTTCACCAATTGGGATGACAACCATTCCAGGCTCTGGAGCCGTCAACCGATCCGGCTCGAGCACACCATTCACAAGCAGCCGGCGTTCTCGATGGACGATCTCGCCAAGCTGATCGAGCATCATCCGCGCGAGCATTACAGCCTGGTCACGACCGGCGCCAAGGGATCGAGCCGCGTCTGGCGCGAGGGCGAGATCGGCAAGCTGCGCGGCCATCAGGTGATCGAGGCGATTTCGCGCGGCGGCCTGTGGCTGAACCTGCGCAACGTCACCGCGATCGACCGCCGCTACCGCGACATGATCGAGCGAATGTTCGGCGAGATCGCGGCCAAGGTTCCCGGGTTCGACGCGCCGACCCATCAGGCCGACATCCTGATTTCGTCGCCCGATGCGCAGGTCTATTACCACGCCGATCTGCCGGGGCAGGGTCTGGTCCAGATCGCCGGCCGCAAGCGCGTCTACATCTATCCCAACACGCAGCCGTTTATCCGGCCCGAGCATCTCGAGAACATTGCGCTGTTCGGCGTCGAGGTCGATATCCCCTACGAGCCTTGGTACGACTGGCATGCGCAGGTGATCGATCTCGAGCCGGGACAGATGCTGAGCTGGCCGCTCAATGCGCCACACCGCGTCGAGAACCTCGACACGGTCAACATCTCGATGGCGATCTCGTATGTCAACGACGACATCCGCCGTGCCCAGATCCTGCATCTCGCCAACGGCATGCTGCGTCATCGCTTCGGCTACGCGCCGCGCAGCCGGAGCATCCGCGGTCCGGTCTTCTTCGCCAAGCAGGTGATGCAGAAGCTGCTGCGCGCCGGCAGGTGGGTGAAGCACGAATGCGCTGTGCGGCGTGCGATCGACTTCCGCCTCGACGAGAGCGATCTCGGCAAGATCATCGACCTGCCCAAGGCGGCGTTGGTGGCAGCGTAAGCGAACTTGCCGGTTGCGGGTGCTGGAATGACAGTGTTGACGACAGCGGTTGAGAAATTCGGAGCGCAGGTCGCTTCGTACGCGGTCGGCTATCGCGTCGAACTGGTTTTCGATTGGGCGCAGGCCGCCGCCCGCTGGGGCGCGTTCGAGCCGCTCACCGCGTTCCAGCATCCGCAATGGTATGCGTCGTGGTACCGGGCGTTCGCGTCGACCGACGGCGTCGAGCCGCTGATCGCCGTCGTCAGCGATGCCGCGACCGGCGAGCGGGCTGCGCTGCTGCCGCTGATCCGCCGCCGGCAGGGGGGCCTCGGCATCGTCGAATTCGCCGACCTCAACCTCACCGATTTCAACGCGCCATTGCTCGGCCCGGCGGCGCCGCGCGACGAGGTCGCCGCATGGCAGTTCTGGCGCGATCTGCAGGCCGCGCTGCGCAATTCGCATGGCGGGGCCGATCTCATTCGTTTTCGCAAGATGCCGGTCAGGCTCGCGACGCGATCCAATCCGCTGGCGCTGCTCGACGGCATCGGACCGTCGGTCGTCAACGGCAATCTGTTGACCATCGGCGATGACCACAACGCCTGGCGTCACGAGTTGAGCCGCAAGGTTCGCAAGGAGTTGGGGCGGAGCTGGCGCGTGTTCACGCGTGAGCGGTCCGCCGTCTTCAGGGTCGCCGCGGATACCGACGAGGCGCTGGACCTGCTGTCCGTCACCGAAGTGCAGCAGGGCACGCGGCTGAATAGTCTCGGGCTCAATTACGCGCTCGGCAATGCGGACTGCGCCGCGTTCTATCGCGACCTCGTCCGCGAAGGCGCCGGTCGGGGCTTTGCGGTCATGACCGCGCTTGCGACGCGGGATGAAGTGGTGGCGACGCTGCTCGGTATCCGCATCGGCTCGCGTTACGTCATGCTCCGGATCAGCAATGCGGGCGAGAAATGGGCGGCATGTTCGCCGGGCCGGTTGATCATCGACCGCACCATCGCAGCGCTGCACAAGGACGGCGTGCGCGAGTTCGATTTCTCGATCGGCAATTACAGCTACAAGCGGCGGTTCGGACCGCAGCGCACGCCGCTGGTCGATCTTGGTGCCGCCCTGAGCTGGCGCGGGCAGCCTTACGCGCTGCGCGACCGCGCCGTGCTGGCGCTGCGTCATTATCCAAAGCTGTCGACGCGGCTGAAGCAGGCGCTGGGCAAGGCGACGCCGTCGCGCGAGGACGACTAGGCCGCTGCTCTCATCGCGCTTCAGGCCGCTCTGACGATGCCCGGCCGGCCCCGGCGCGCATTCCAGCGCGGCACGGTCCCAGTTCGCGTTGATGGCTGCTGCCTCATAGCTCGATTGCAGGAACTCGAGCAGCGTCTGGTCCGGGTCTGCGGCCAGCCGCACCGCGTCGTAGGGCAGGATGAATTCGCCCAGTGCCTCGCTGAAGAATGCAGCCTCGGGTCGCACCGGCATGCTGCGATAGCCCGCGGGTTCCGGGTAGGCGTAGGAATAGAATGCGGGATAATCGATCGCGCCGCCGCCCGGCCAGAAGCCGGCGCTGCTGACCTCGTGCGAATAGGCCTCGTGCGCCACCGCGTCGGGCAGATGCGGCACGCCGCCGGGATGCTGCGGTGCCCTGCGGCCGGAGAAGCGCGTCACCGCAAGATCAAAGCTGCCCCAGAAGAAATGCACCGGGCTCGCCTTGCCGAGAAAGCCGGTCCGGAATTGCTTGAATACGCGATCGCAGTTCACCAGGATTTGGTGAAACCTGCGCACCGCATCCGCGTCATACGATGCGTGCTGCGTATCCTTCGAAAACGGGATCGGGTCGGCGACTTCGTTCGGTATCTCGTCAATGGCGACGTCGATTCCGAGGTCTTTCAGATTGGTCATGATCGCCGCGTGGAAGCTCGCGACCGATTGACCGGCCAGCGCGAATTGCCGCTCGGTGCCGTCGCTGGTCGAGATGCGGAGCGTGTGATCGATGAAATCGAAGTCGATCTGGAACGTGCGGTCGCCGTCGGGGATCGGCGAGGTCGTCAGCCCGCGCGCCGTGACGTAGAGCGTGACGTGCCAGGAGTGATTGAGCCAGGGCGACTTCGTCAGCCGGATCTTGCCGGCGATCTGGGTGAAGAGCTGCAGCATCGCGCAGCTGTCGCGCCACGCCGCGATTGGCAGGTCAGGCCAGCTGGTCTTCTGTGTGTTGGTCATCGCAAACCTCAGGGCTGTGCCGACAGGAGGCCCTGCGGCATATCACGAAAATGGCGCAAATGATCCCGGGAACCGCCGCGTCCAGCAAAACAGTCAGGGCGGCAATCGCCAGGGAGTGCCGCCCCATTGCATGATCATTCAGCCGGGTGCGAAACCCAACGGTAAAGCTTAGCCGTGAAGCTCAGCCGTGAAGTTTCCTGGCAGCCTCCGCGATCGCGCGGCCCTGATAGCGTGCGCCGGCGAGTTCATTCTCGCTCGGCTGGCGGCTGCCGTCGCCGCCGGTGATCGTCGTGGCGCCATAGGGCGCGCCGCCGGTGACCTCGTCGAGCTTCATCTGTCCGGCAAAGCCGTAGTTGAGGCCGACCACGGTCATGCCGAAATGCAGCAGGTTGGTGATGATCGAGAACAGCGTGGTCTCCTGGCCGCCATGCTGGGTCGCGCTCGAGGTGAAGGCGCCGCCGACCTTGCCGTTCAGCGCGCCCCTGGCCCAGAGCCCGCCGGCCTGGTCGAGGAAGTTGGCCATCTGCGAAGCCATGCGGCCGAACCGGGTGCCGGTGCCGACGATGATCGCATCGTAATTGGCGAGGTCGTCAATCTTGGCGATCGGCGCGGCCTGGTCGAGCTTGTAATACGACGCCTTGGCGACTTCGGCGGGCACCAGCTCGGGCACGCGCTTGATGTCGACGGTAGCGCCGGCTTCGCGTGCGCCTTCCGCAACGGCATTCGCCATTGCTTCGATGTGACCGTAAGCGGAGTAATAGAGAACGAGGACCTTGGCCATGATGGCCTCCTTTGGGTTGCTAGTGGGAGATGTTTCGGAGGGGGAGCATGCGCGGACGTCTGTCCGCGCATGCAGGGTGAGAGTGATTATGCCGCGTCGACCAGGACGAGCTCGGCATCCTCAAGCGCGGTGATCTTCAGAGTGGCTTCATCGCGGATCGCGGCTCCGTCGCGCGCATTGACGCGCACGCCGTTGACCTCGATGCTGCCGGCCGCCGGCACCAGATAAAGGTGACGGGCCTTGTCGGCGGCGTATTCGGCGCTTTCGCCGGCCTTCAGCGTGGTGGCGAGCACCCGCGCATTGGCCCGGATCGGCAGCGCATCATCGTCGCCTTCGATACCGGAGGCGATGGTGACGAGCTTGCCGGAGCGGTTCGCCTTCGGGAACGGCTTCGATCCCCAGGTCGGCTGACCGCCTTGCGTCGTCGGCTCGATCCAGATCTGGAAGATCTTGGTCTTCGACGGCTCCAGATTGTATTCGGAGTGACGGATGCCGCTGCCTGCGCTCATCACCTGCACGTCGCCGGCTTCGGTGCGTCCCTTGTTGCCGAGCGAGTCCTGATGCGTGATCGCGCCTTCGCGAACATAGGTGATGATCTCCATGTTGGCGTGCGGATGCGCCGGGAAGCCGGAATTGGGCGCGATCTCGTCGTCGTTCCACACCCGCAGCGCGCCGTGGCTGACATTGGCGGGATCGTAGTAGCTCGCAAACGAGAAGTGGTGCTTGGCCTTCAGCCAGCCGTGGTCGGCGCCGCCCAGCTTTGCGAATGGTTTCAGTTCGATCATGGTTTGCTCCGTTCGATGCGTTGGTTTCGATCTCGTTGGCCCCTTGGATATGCCCCCGGCTGTGGTATAGAAATAGAAACTATTGAAACTCATTGTTTCCAAATTGAATGATCGGGGCCGCTGCCATGTCGAAACTGCCGGACTTCGAGGCGCTCGCGATCTTCGCAAAAGTCGTGGAATTGCGGTCGTTTGCGGCCGCCGCGACCGAGCTGTCGCTGTCCAAGGCGACGGTGTCGAAGGCGGTCTCCAGGCTTGAGGAGCGGCTCGGCGCGCGGCTGTTCAACCGCACCTCGCGGCGGCTGGCGCTGACCGATGCCGGCCAGAAATTGTCGGAGCGCGCGGCACGGCTGCTTGCCGACGGCGAGGCCGCGGAGAACGAGGCGCTGGCGCAATCGACCACGCCGCGTGGCCTGGTGAGGCTCGCGGTGCCGATGAGCTTCGGCATCAAGACGGTGGCGCCGCTGCTGCCGGAATTCATGGAGGCCTATCCGGAGGTCGCGATCGACCTGCATCTGAGCGACGCGACCGTCGACCTGATCGGCGAGGGCTTCGATGCCGGACTGCGCATTGCGCGGCTGCCGGATTCCTCGCTGATCGCGCGGCGGCTGTGCGGCATGCCGCGCTACACGGTGGCCGCGCCCTCCTACCTGAAGCGCTACGGGCGGCCGACCCATCCGATGCATCTCGCCGAGCACAAATGTTTCGGTTACGCCTATCTCTCGACCCAGGGCGTCTGGCAATACACCAACGCGGCGGGCGAGCAGGCAAGCGTCCGTCCGGCCGGCCAGTTGCGCGTCAACAACGGCGAAGCCGTGATACCCGCGCTGCTCGCCGGCCTCGGTATCGCCGATCTGCCCGATTTCATCGTCGGCGACGCGATCGCACGTGGCGAGGTCGAGGTGATCCTGAAAGGCTGGAAGCAGCCCGAGGGCGCGGTGCATCTCGTCACCCCGCCCGGCGGCCCGCGGCCCGCCCGCGTCGAAGTGCTCGCGGATTTCCTCGCCAAGCATTTTGCAAAGGGCCGCGCTCAGCGGAAGTAGAGGGCGGCGCACAGCGGAATCATCAAGTCGCGCGCAGGCTGAAGGCCGCACGACCCGTCACATTCGTGTCATCCCTTTTAAATTGTATAAGTTCTGTGAACTAACCCATGATCGTGACCCGACGCGATCGTCTATTTCTGCGTCCTGAACCGGTGTTGCCGCAAAGAGCATTTTCGGAGGAGCCAGATGATTGATCTGACCAAGCACGATTTCACGTCATTGTCGGTGAAGGACCTGCTCGATGCCCGCGAGGCCTATCACGTTCATCTGGCCCATCTGCAATCGGTCTATGCGACGGCGATCGGCCGCTATCTGATCCGGGACAGCGACCGTAACGCGACGGAACGGCGGCACCATTCCAAGCCGCAGGCGCTCGGACCGCGCACGCTGTTCAATTCGTCGGTCAAGGACTGGTCGTGGCCCTGCATCCTCGTCTTCGTGCGGGACTGGATGAAGCGCTCCGAGCTGAAGAACCATCCGGAGAAGCAGGACCAGCTGGTGCCGCCGTTCCTGTATTTGCCTGACGGTCGTGTCGTGCCGACCTGTGTCGTCAAGGTCGATCCGAACGAGCGCAGCCCCGGCGTCGTCGATCCGCCGGTGTTCAAGAGCGATCTGGTCGGCGGCGGCTTTCCGGTCCAGACCATGATCCAGGGCAAGATCCATCGCGGCTCGATCGGCTGTCTCGTCACCAATGGCGAGACCGTGTTTGCCCTCTCCAACCGCCACGTGGTCGGCGCGGCCGGACGCGAGATCTTCGCCGGTTTCAAGAACACCGACCGGCGTCTCGGCGTCAGCGACACGCTGCAGCTCGGCAAGCGCGCCTTCTGCGAGGTCTATCCCGGCTGGCCCGGCTCGCGCGTGGTGGCCAATCTCGATGCCGGATTGATCCGTGTCGACGACGTCAAGGGCTGGACCGCGCAGATCTACGGCGTCGGCCAGGTCGGCGACGTCGTCGATCTCAACGTCGGCACCTTCCGCCTCGACATCATCGACCAGCCGCTGATTGCGTTCGGCGCAATCAGCGGCGTGATGAAGGGCAAGATCCTTGGCCTGTTCTATCGCTACAAGACCGTCGGCGGCCTGGAATATGTCAGCGATTTCGTGATCGGCCCGCGTGATGGCGACACGCCGCTCAACAACTATCCCGGCGATTCCGGCACGGTGTGGTTTCTCGACGATCACGATGCGCCGAAAAATGCGAGCGGCGCGCGCATCCTCAATCCCCTGGCGCTCGAATGGGGCGGCCAGGAATTGTTCGGATCGGGCGGTAAGGTCCCGATGCAGGTCGCGCTCGGCATCTGCATGTCGACGCTGTGCCGCGAGCTCGATGTCGAACTGATCGGCGACTGGAACGCCGGCCACACCGAGTATTGGGGCGAATGGGGACACGTCAAGATCGGCGCCTACGCGACTGGTTTGATCGCTGCAAAGCTGCCCAAGCTCGCGGCCATGATGGACGCCAATTCCGACAATATCGGCCTCGACGACAAGCTGCTTGCCGACCTCAAGCCGTATCAGCACGGCACGTTCGCGCCGCTGGCCGATGTCGCCGACCTGGTCTGGCGCTTCACCCGGCACACCGACGAGAGCAACCATTTCGCCGACATGGACAAGCCGGGCAAGGACGGCAAGACGCTGCTCGACCTCTGCGCCGAATCGACGCGCAACGTCGATCCGAAGGTCTGGAACGACTATTACGACGGGATCGGCGAGGACCGGCGCGGCGCGCTGCCGTTCCGGGTCTGGCAGATCTTCGACGAGATGGTCGAGTATGCCGCCGCCAACAAGAAGCTGGAATTCGTCTGCGCCGCGGGCATCGTTGCGCACTACATCGGCGATGCCTGCCAGCCGCTGCACATCTCGCAGTTCCACCACGGTCTCGATCCGAACGACAAGAAGCACGCCAAGGTCCACAGCGTGTACGAGACCACGATGATCGGCCGTCACGGCAAGGATCTCATCAAGATGATCCCCGACGCCAAAACCGCCGATGTCGCGGAGATTGCTCCGGGTGCAACGCCCACCGGCCGCGACGCTGCGGTCGCCGTGGTCGCGCTGATGCAGCGCACCGTGAAGCGGCTGCCGCCGATGACGATCGTCAACCTGTTCAATTCCCATATGGGCAGCGGCCAGGTCGACGCGATGTGGTCGAAGCTGAAGGATGCCACGGCGGCCTGCATGCAGGACGGTGCCAAGACGCTTGCGAGAGTCTGGGAAGCGGCCTGGCGCGCCGGTGCGGGCGAAGATCGCGGGCAGGGCGGCAAGTTCGACCAGGGCAGCCTGAGCAAGCTCTACAACGATCCGAGCTTCCTGCCGGCGTATCCGCTCCAGCAGCTCACGCTGGATGCCGACGATCACATCGTGCCGGTCGGTGGCGGCGGAGCGCGGCGCCGGAATGCGACGTCGGCGCGACCTGCGCGCCCGTCAGCCGCGAAGAAGGCAGCCAAGAAGGCTGCCAAAAACACGGCCAGGAATACGGCGAGGAGAACAGCCAAGAAGGCTGTGGCGCGCAAGCGTCCGGCTGCGGCTACTCCGGTCCGCCGCGCAGCCGCCAGCAAGAAGACCGCGACCAAGCACGGCGCAACCAGGAAGCGGTCGATCGCAAAGACACGCAAGGCGTCGCGCAAGCACTAGGATCTGCCGCTAGCGACGGCCGATGTCGTAGCAGCGTCGAAGGTGATCGAGGCCTTCGACGCCGCAGCTCGTTCGCAAGCATGTGGCTGCGCGGAAGATCTCAAAATTCGTTGCAGACGACAGCGCGCTTGATCGCGGCGGTGAAGAAGGTCGGTAAGGTCGAATCGGGAACCTCAACCCGTTGGCCTTCACATTTAGTTGTCCGCAACGTCGTTCCTTGCAACGATCCTTGGCCGCATTCATTTGCCAGCCTGAAGCAAATCGCCGCGCGGAACCCCGCGCGTGCGCGGATCAGATCGAACTCAAATCGAACAAGGGCACCGGGCATGCAGACGCAGCGGATTGTTCTGAGCATGGCGATCGCGATCGGCGGCCTTGGCGCTGCGGCGCCTGCGTCGTCGCAGGAGTATCGCGGAACCTGGGAACAGCAGATGGCGTGCACGCCGGATGTGTGGCGGCTCTGTGGCGACCAGATTCCCGACACCAACCGGATCGTCGCCTGCCTGCGGCAGAACACGCCGCAACTCTCGAGCGGCTGTCGCGCTGTATTCGAGTCCAATGCCAGCGCGCAGCAGCCGCAAACCCAGGGGCGCGCATTGCAGCATCCGGAGATGCAGCAACGGCCGCGCACGCCGCAGCCGATCCAGCCGGCTCCGGCCGCACCGCCGCGGCCCGCGCCCGATGATGAGGACTAACCCCTAAGGCCTTACTTCGCAGACATCGACCCATTCAGCCGCGGTCAGCTCCGCCATCCTGTCGGGCGTGATCCGCACCGCGCTGTGGGTCGAGCCCGCGGCCGGCACCACGACGTCGAATGCCTTCAGCGAGACATCGCAATAGACCGGCAGCGGCGTCTTCAGGCCGAACGGGCAGACGCCGCCGACCTCGTGGCCGGTAATGTCAGCGACTTCGTCGACGCCGAGCATCTTCGGCTTGCCGCCGAAAGCTGCCTTCACCTTCTTGTTGTCCATCCGCGACGTCCCGGCGGCGACGATCAGCACCACGCGATCGCCGACCCGCAGGCTCAGCGTCTTGGCGATCCGCGCCGGCTCGACGCCATAGGCCTCCGCGGCCAGCGCGACGGTCGCGGAGCTCACGGCGGATTCGATCACGGAGATATCGGGCGCTTTCTCGGCGAAGAAGGCGCGCACAGACTCGAGGCTCATTCTATTAGGACCTTGCAGACACCAGGGCAGGAAGTTCGGAGAGACCGTGGATCCGGTGATCGGGCACGACGCCGAGCTCGTCCATCTGGGTACGCAACGCCCAAAACATCGTCAATGGGGCGACCGTCTCGCTCTCGACACAGGCCAGCGCCATCGATTCCGGCGTCACCCGCTCGATCCAGGCGACACTGAGTCCAAACGCCTTGGCACCGCAAGCGTCCCACGGATTGGACGAAATGAACAAGACCTCCGCCGGCGGCACATTCAACACCTCCTCGATCAGGGTGTAGGCCTCCGGCGCCGGCTTGAACACCTTGTGGGCATCGACGCTGATGGTCGCATCGAGCAGGCGGTCGAGCCCTGAATTGCGCACCAGCGCGTTCAGCATGTCGGGGCTGCCGTTGGAGAGGATCGCGAGCTTCTTGTCCTTCATCGCCTCGAGCGCGGCGAGGGCATCCGGATACAGCGCCAGATGCTGATACTTGTCGATGATGCGGGAGAAGGTCGCTTCGTCATATTGCAGGCCGAGGCAGCGCAGCGTGTAGGCGAGCGAGTCGCGCGTCGCCGTGGCAAAGTCCTGGTAGCGCCGCATCAGCGAGCGCAGCCAGGAATATTCGAGCTGCTTGATGCGCCAGATTTGGGTGATGATGTCGCCATAGCCGGGGAACGCATCCTCGGTGACATCGGCGACCGACTGCACGTCGTAGAGCGTGCCATAGGCGTCGAAGACGATTGCCTTGATGCTCATTGTCGTTACCCCTTCGTCCCGACCGCCGCGCGATCGGGACGCCGAGGGCGCGGTGCAGGGACCGCCTTATATACCCAAAATCCTGCGCGCATTGGCCTTCAGGACTTTGGGGCGGATCTCCTCGCGGATATCGAGTTTTGCAAAATCGGCGAGCCAACGGTCCGGCGTGATGACGGGCCAGTCGGAGCCGAACAGCATCTTGTCCTGCAGGATCGAGTTGATGTAGCGCACCAGGATCGGCGGGAAATATTTCGGCGACCAGCCGGACAGGTCGATATAGACGTTCGGCTTGTGGGTCGCGACCGACAGCGCCTCTTCCTGCCAGGGGAAGGAGGGATGCGCGAGGATGATCTTGAGGTCGGGAAAATCCGCCGCGACGTCGTCCATGTACATCGGGTTGGAATATTTCAGCCGCATCCCCATCCCGCCCGGCATGCCGGAGCCGACGCCGGTCTGGCCGGTGTGGAACAGCGCGATCGCGCCGCCGTCATTGATCGCCTCATAGAGCGGATAGGCCATACGGTCGTTGGCGTAGAAGCCCTGCATGGTCGGGTGGAATTTGAAGCCGCGGACGCCGTAGTCCTCGATCAGCTTGCGCGCCTCGCGGACGCCGAGCTTGCCCTTGTGCGGATCGATCGAGACGAACGGGATCAGCACGTCGAGATGGTCGGAGGCAATCTCCAGCATCTCCTCGTTCTTGTAGCGGCGGAAGCCGGTCTCGCGTTCGGCATCGACCGGGAAGATCACCGCGGCGATGTTCTTCGACCGGTAGTAGGCGGCGGTCTCCGGCACGGTCGGCGGATGCTTGTGCGGCGATTTGAAATAGTCGGCCATCTGCGCCTGGAAATCGTCATAGCCGTCGTCGCCATGCATGCCGCACGGCTCTTCGGCGTGGGTATGGATGTCGATCGCGGTGACCTTTTCGATGTCGGGCAGTTTGAGCTTGGGCATGCGGATTCCCGGCGGCGTGTTTGTTGGTGATGGAAAATAATTATATGATATAACGATTTTCGCAAGCGGTCTGGTTGATGGGCGGGCGGTTGCGGACTGATCCGGTTCGGCCGGAAAAGTCCGTAAAGATGGGTCCGGGCCCGGCCCGCAAGCACGATTCGCCGGTCGTGTAGCCGGCGTCAGGGTCAGCCGGCGGCACGGGCCGCGGCGCCACAATCGTTGTGCCCGCCGTTTCCGAAGCGATCTCAATGGCATGGCCGAGTGGCGGACGTGGGCTCCAGGCCGGGATAGGGCCGAAAATCGGCCCATCTCGGTTGACATTTAACAGTCCGATGGCTTAGAACCCGGCCGTCCCGCGCGGCAGGCCGCTTGTCGGGGTAAATCCCATTTTGCCAACTATTGGCATTGATCAGGTACGGCCTCCAACACGGGCCTTTCGAAGTAACAGGATTGTCCCATGAAGGTCCGTAACTCGCTGAAGTCGCTGCGCGGCCGCCATCGCAACAACCGTCTGGTCCGCCGCAAGGGCCGCGTCTACGTGATCAACAAGGTCCAGCGCCGATTCAAGGCGCGCCAGGGTTGATTGCGCGCGGACCGGCGTGTTGCGCCGGTCCCAATTCGTCTCTTTCACAGGTCTTTGACGCCGCGCTGCTTTGCAGTGCGGCTTTGTGCGTCTAGACTTCGGCGATGGGATTAAACGTTTTTGGCCCCACCAACCGCCGGCTGGCGATCCTGATCGCCGCGCTTCTGGCCATGCCTGTCGCGGCCGCCGCGCAGGACGATCCGCGGGTGATCCCGCCGCCGAAGGCCCAGAAGAAACTGCCGGAGGCGCCGACCAAGCTGCCGAAGGTTCCGGCCGACCGCACCCGCGGGCTGGATTTCCTGTTCGGCGCCCTGAAGGCCGCGCCCGATGAAGACAGCGCCCGCCACGTCGAGGCGCGGATCTGGGCGCTGTGGCTGCAAACTCCGAGCGATACCGCCGCGCTATTGATGGTGCGCGCCAAGGCTGCGCTCGACGCCCAGAATGTCGATGTCGCTTTGAAGCTGCTGGACGCGGTGATCAAACTGCGGCCTGATTATGTCGAGGCTTGGAACCGGCGTGCGACGATCTACTACCTGAAGAACGATTATGTCCGTTCGCTGGGGGATCTGCAGCAGGTACTGACCCGTGAGCCTCGGCATTTCGGCGCGCTGGCGGGTGTCGGTATGATCATGCAGGACATGGGCGACGACAAGCGCGCGCTGGACGCCTTCCGCAAGGCGCTGGCTGTCGATCCCTATCTCGAGAAGGTGCCGCAGATCGTCAAGCAGCTGACCGAGAAGGTCGAAGGCCGCGACATCTGATGGCGTGCGGTTGATTGCAACGGACCCGAGAGGCACGTTACTCGCGAGCTTGATGCTTGCTCGCGATACGGTCCGGCGCAGGAGACTAGTGCAGGAACTTGCCGCGGGACGCATTGTCCTGGGCGACGGCAGCATAGAATTGCTGAAGCTCCGCCTCCAGGTGCTCATTCACGAGCAACAGCGCCTTCAGGGCGCCGCGCAGGTCACCATTGCAACTCGCCACGATCTGGTCGATGGCCGCATCGCTAGGGTCGGAAATCATGGTACTCCTCCGATTACTTCCCGTTGAACTCGTCGTGCGGACGCGGGTTCCTGTGAACCTCGTGGATAAGCCAAGAAGTGTTCCGGTAGCGTCCCGGTTCTGGATGAAGCCTCGCGTCTGATGGCGAAATTGCCACCTTCAATCTATGAAATTACTAATGACGCAGGTATGAACCCGCTATCCACAGGCTGGGCGCATTGTGGACAACTCCGTGCCTGCCCGTGAGCCGGAAAATCGACAATTGGCTTTCCGAACCAGAGCATGCCCGGGCAGGGCCCCAATCCGGTACCGGGCGAAACCTGACGTCGGCCACCCCGTAACTTCCGGGTGGCGAAAACCCTTCGAATACCCGTCCTTCTGGTACCCAAGCGCCTCTGGATCCCCTCGATGTTGATCGCGATCATCGCGCTGGCGACCGCAGGGCTGGCGCTGGCCCTGGCGACGCAGATCGGCGTGGTGCTGATCCAGCGCGCCTTTCCGCCGCAGGGCCGCATGATCGATGTGGCCGGCGCGCGGCTGCATGTGGTCGAGCTCGGCCCGCGCGATGCCGCGGGGCCGCCGATCGTGATGCTGCATGGCGCAAGCTCCAATCTCCGCGCGATGCAGCCCCTCGGCGAGCGCATTGCCAAGACGCGCCGGGTGATCCTGATCGATCGGCCGGGGCACGGCTGGAGCACGCGCGAGCGCGTTGAGGATTCAACGCCGGCGATCCAGGGCCGGATGATCGTGGAGACGCTGACCAGGCTCGGCGTCGACCGGGCGATCGTGGTGGCACATTCCTGGGCCGGCGCGCTCGCGTTGCGCATCGCGCTCGATCATCCGGACCGCGTCGCGGGCCTCGTACTGCTCGCCCCGGTCGCCTATCCCTGGCGGGGCGGCGCAGGCCGCTATAACGATGTGATCTCGACGCCGCTGATCGGGCCGTTGCTGGCCCACACGATCACGCTGCCGCTGGGCCTCCTCGTCGCCAGTTCGGGCGCGAGCGGTGTGTTCGCCCCGCAGCCGATGCCTGACGATTTCGTCCGCGACAGCGCGACATTGCTGTTGCTGCGCCCGCGCGAATTCATCGCAAACGCGCGCGACCTCGTCACGCTGAAGGCCGCCGTCGTCGAGCAGGCGCCGCGCTATGCGGAGATCAAGGCGCCGCTATCGATCGTTTCCGGCGACGTCGACAAGACGGTCACGACCGGCATCCATTCGCGGTTGCTCGCCGCGACGGCGCCACAGGCAAAGCTCATCGTGTTGCCCGGTGTCGGCCACATGGTGCAGTACGCCGCGCCCGACCTGGTGGCCTCCGAGATCGAGGCGATGGCCGGCCGGATGACGCGGGACATTATGACGGCACAATAGCTGCTACGTAGTCGCCGCGCGAATGTGATCTGGCAAGACTTGCGCCGCCGTGTGGCGCCAAACATCATGTCACGCGCGGCTTTCCGGTTTCATCAAAGGACACCTCTCATGCGGATCGACAACATCGCCGACCTCATCGCCGAAACCCTTGCCCAGACCGGCGTGAAGCGCATCTACGGTGTCGTGGGCGACAGCCTCAACGGCCTCACCGAGGCCCTGCGCAAGCGCGGCACGATCGACTGGCTGCATGTGCGCCACGAAGAGGTTGCGGCGTTCGCCGCCGCCGCCGAATCCCAGATCACCGGAGATCTCGCGGTGTGCGCGGGCTCCTGCGGCCCGGGCAATCTGCACCTCATCAACGGGCTGTTCGACGCACATCGCAGCCGTACGCCGGTCCTGGCGCTGGCGGCGCAGATTCCCTCGGCCGAGATCGGCGGCGGCTATTTCCAGGAGACCCATCCGCAGGACCTGTTCCGCGAATGCAGCCATTACTGCGAACTGGTGTCGGACCCGGCACAACTGCCCTACATGCTGGAGAATGCGATCCGTGCCGCGGTCGGCAAGCGCGGCGTCGCGGTGCTGGTGCTGCCGGGCGACGTCGCGATGCGGCCGGCGCCGAAGCGCGATATCGCGCCGAATGCCGGCCTGCTGCCGCCGGTGCCGGTGGTGCGTCCGGCCGACGCCCAATTGAACGCGCTGGCCGCGCTGCTCAATGGCGCCAAGCGCGTCACGCTGTTCTGCGGCCGCGGCTGCGCCGGCGCGCATGACGGCCTGCTCAAGCTCGCCGAGACGCTGAAGAGCCCGATCGTGCATGCGCTCGGCGGCAAGGAATATGTCGAATACGACAATCCCTACGATGTCGGCATGACCGGCTTCATCGGCTTTTCCTCCGGCTATGCCGCGATGCATGGCTGCGACGTGCTGCTGATGCTGGGCACCGATTTCCCCTACAAGCAGTTCTTCCCGACCGGCATCAGCATCGCCCAGGTCGATCTCCGCCCGGAAAATCTCGGCCGCCGCTGCAAGCTCGATCTCGGCATCGTCGGCGACGTCGGCGAGACCATCGCCGCGCTGCTGCCCAAGCTCAACCCGAAGACCGACCGCAAGTTTCTCGACTCCAGCCTCGCGCACTACAAGGACGCCCGTGCCGGGCTCGACGATCTGGCCCGCGGCAAGCCCGGCCAGAAGCCGATCCATCCGCAATATCTGGCGCGCCTGCTCAGCGAGCAGGCCAGCGAGGATGCGGTGTTCACCGCCGACGTCGGCACGCCGACGATCTGGGCCGCGCGCTACCTAAAGATGAACGGCCGCCGCCGGCTGGTCGGCTCCTGGGTCCACGGCTCGATGGCCAACGCGATGGCGCATGCGATCGGCGTCCAGGCCGCGCAGCCCGCGCGGCAAGTGGTGTCGATGTCCGGCGACGGCGGCTTTGCCATGCTGATGGGTGATTTGATCACGCTGACGCAAGCGAAGCTGCCGGTGAAGGTCGTGATCTTCAACAACAGCGTGCTCGGCTTCGTCGCGCTGGAGATGAAGGCGGCCGGCTTCATCGAGACCGGGGTCGACCTGAAGAATCCGGATTTCGCGGCGATGGCCCGCGCCATGGGCATTCACGGCGTCAGGGTGGAGGATCCCGGCGAGCTCGAGGGCGCGATCCGCGACGTGCTCGCGCATGACGGCCCGGCCGTGCTCGACGTCGTGACCGCGACGCAGGAATTGTCGATGCCGCCGACCATCACCCTGGAACAGGTCAAAGGCTTCAGCCTGTGGGTGCTGCGCGCCGTGATGAGCGGCCGCGGCGACGAGGTGGTCGATCTCGCCAAGACCAACCTGTTGCCGCGCTGATCGCAGCGGCGTCTGCCCCGGCCCCTAGCCAGGGCAGACGCGCGGCCGATGCCGCCGATTACTGCTTCTGCTTGCCGTCCTTGTCGAACGACGACACATAGGCCCACAGATTGTTGGCCTCGGTCTCGTTCTTGATGCCGGCGAACGCCATCTTGGTGCCCGGGATCTTGGCCTTCGGATCCTTAATGTATTCGAGGAAGGTGTCCTTGTTCCAGGTGATCCCGGAGTTCTTGTTGGCATCGGAATAATTGTAGTCCGGCGCGGTGCCGGAGTGGCGGCCGTCGAGGCCGTTGAGCTCAGGGCCGACCTTGTTCTTGGCGCCTTCGCCGATCGCGTGGCAGGCGAGGCATTTGTTGAACGAGGTCTTGCCGGCGGCGGCATCCTGCGCCAGCGCGGAGGATGCGGTGGCCAGCGATGTGACGACCGCCAGCGCGCTCAAGGTCTTCAGGTTCATGGGGTTCTCTTCGTTTCGTCCCGGGAGGTAGTGATCTTTTGTGGCATGTCCGGCTTGGGCAGGACAAGCCACGAAACTTTGACAGGTTTCGCGGCCGCCTGCTTGCCCGAGAGAGAACTCGGCATTGCCGGGCAGGGCAATCCGACCTTCGGCCGGTCGACTGAAACAAGTCGACTGAAACAGGTGCAGAGCTGATTGATTTGTCGTAACAAATCGGCAAAGGGCAAAAGCCCGCCGAGGGAACACCGATGTCCATCATGATGCCGGCGGCCGACCAGGCCGTGCTTGCGCGCCGCGCCGAGATCGTGGCTGCCTTGCGCGCCATCGTTCCGGGCGAGGGCGTGATCGACAGCGCCGCCGAGATGCTGGCCTATGAATCCGACGGCCTGACTGCCTATCGGCAGCCGCCGATGGTCGTGGTGCTGCCCGATACCACCGAGCAGGTCGCAAAAGTCCTCAAATACTGCCAGGGGCAGGGCATCAAGGTGGTGCCGCGCGGTTCGGGCACCTCGCTGTCCGGCGGTGCGCTGCCGCTCGCCGACGGCGTGCTGCTGGGCCTCGGCAAGTTCAAGCGGATCCGCGAGATCGACTTCGACAACCGCGTTGTCGTCACCGAGCCCGGCGTCACCAATCTGGCGATCAGCCAGGCGGTCGCCCATGCCGGCTTCTATTATGCGCCCGATCCGTCGTCGCAGATCGCCTGCTCGATCGGCGGCAACGTCGCGGAGAATTCCGGCGGCGTGCATTGCCTGAAATACGGCATGACCACCAACAACGTGCTGGGCTGCGAGATCGTGCTGATGTCGGGCGAGATCCTGCGCATCGGCGGCAAGTCGGCCGAGAACGCCGGCTACGATCTGATGGGCATCATCACCGGCTCGGAAGGACTGCTCGGCGTCATCACCGAGATCACGGTGCGCATCCTGCAGAAGCCGGAGACGGCGCGGGCGCTGATGGTCGGCTTTGCGGAGGTCGAGGCGGCCGGCGAATGCGTGGCTGCCATCATCGGCGCCGGCATCATCCCGGGCGGCATGGAGATGATGGACAAGCCCGCGATCCACGCTGCGGAGGCCTTCGTTCATGCCGGCTACCCGCTCGACGTCGAGGCGCTCCTGATCATCGAGCTCGACGGTCCGCAGGTCGAGGTTGATGAATTGATCAAGCGGGTCGAGGCGATCGCGCAGGGTTGCGGTTCGACCTCCTGCCTGATCTCGACCTCGGAGGCCGAGCGCAATCTGTTCTGGGCCGGCCGCAAGGCCGCCTTCCCCGCGGTCGGGCGCATCTCGCCGGATTATCTCTGCATGGACGGAACGATCCCGCGCGGCGCGCTGCCGAAGGCGCTGGCACGGATCCGCGAGCTCTCGGAGAAATATGGCCTCGGCGTCGCCAATGTGTTCCACGCCGGCGACGGCAATCTGCACCCGCTGATCCTCTACGATGCCAACAAGCCGGGCGAGATCGAGAAAGCCGAGGCGTTCGGCGCCGACATCCTGCGCTGCTGCGTCGAGCTCGGCGGCGTGCTCACCGGCGAGCACGGCGTCGGCATCGAAAAGCGCGATCTGATGCCGGAGATGTTCACCGAGATCGACCTCAACCAGCAGCAGCGGCTGAAATGCGCCTTCGATGCCGAGGGCTTGCTCAACCCCGGCAAGGTGTTTCCGACGCTGCATCGCTGTGCCGAACTCGGCCGCGTCCATGTCCACGCCGGCAAGCTGGCGTTTCCGGACATCCCGCGGTTCTAGGCGCGGCGTCGCTCCGGCGAGGGCGTCGATCGATACAATTCGACGGATCGTCCTTTCGAACCGATAACCTTAACCGATGCTGGCCGCGATGGCCGTGGCGCGCCGTCCGGGCTGCCGTCGCGCGTCGCTGCAATTGCGGCTTGCACCGTTTACACGGCCTTCAGCTGTTCCCCGGTATTTTCCCTGGGATGCATGTCTTCGGGAACACATCGATGCCCAGCCTGGCCGATCAGCTGGCGCTTACGCGCAATCGGCCGGCGGGTTTCGACTACATGCGGATCGCGCTGGCGACGACGATCATCTGCCTGCACGGCGCGAACGTGACGCTCGGGCTCGGTCGGGCGCTGGAGATCCAGAGCACGCTTCGCATCGGCATCGCGATGATCCTGGCGCTGTTCTTCTCCCTGAGCGGCTTCCTGGTGACGGCGAGCCTGCAGCGCTGCAAGAGCCTGATTTCCTTCCTTGGCCTGCGCGTGCTTCGGATCGGGCCCGCGCTCGCGGTCGAGACCACGCTGTCGGCCATCATCATCGGCTCGATCTTCACCGAGCTGCCGTTGGCGCAGTATGTCGCCGACCCGAAACTCCACGCCTATTTTCTCAATATCGTCGGCGACATCCAATACGAGCTGCCGGGCGTCTTCCTGCACAATCCGATGCCGGACGTGGTGAACGCCCAGCTCTGGACGGTGCCGTATGAATTGTGGTGCTACGTCGTGCTGGCGCTGCTCGCGGTGACTACGATCTGCTTCAACAGGGTGGCCTACCTGGTGTTCCTGGTGGCCGTTCAGGTCGCGCTGCTGAGCTACGACATCTACCGCTGGGACGAGGTGCCGATCCAGCTTCGCCCGCATCTTCTGGTGTTCTGCTTCCTTGCCGGCGTCGGCTTCTACCTCTGGCGCGACAAGGTTCCGTTCCACCGCACCCTGTGCTTGCTGGCGCTGCTGGCGTGCGCCGCCGGCATGGCCACCGGCCGCGGCGACGCGCTGGCGCCGGTGCCGGCCGCCTATGTCGCGTGCTATCTCGGCCTGATGAATCCGCGGCGGAGCTGGATCGTGTCGTCGGGCGATTACTCCTACGGGCTGTATCTCTATGGCTTCGTCATCCAGCAATGCATTGCCTCGCTCGGCCCGCCGCTCCAGCACTGGTATCTGAACGTCCTGATCAGCCTGCCGCTTGCCTTCGGCGTCGCCGTCGCGTCCTGGCATCTCGTCGAGAAACACGCGCTTCGGCTCCGGGGGCGGGTCGAGACGTTTGAGGCCGCGGTGCTGTCGCGGATGGCGATCGTCGGCTTCTGGCGCAGGCCGCCGGAGCGCGTCGAGTTGCGCGCATCCCTCGGCAACAGCAGCGCATCGATCTGACCTTGCATCTGCGGGAAGGATGAGCTTCGGTTCCAGTCAGAACCGAAGCTCCAGCTTGTTGTTTGACGCGCTTTCCTCGGCGCCGCAGCTCACAGCAGCGTGTATTGTGTCCGCTCGCGCTTGGCGAGCAGCGGCAGCGCCTGCTCCGCGATGTAGGTCTTGAAATAGGCGCTCTCCGCATGCGCCTTGAACGCCGCTTCGTCCTGGAACAATTCGTAGAACAGGAACTGTGCCGGATTGTCCTTGCCGCGGCCGATCAGGAACAGCTTGGTGCCGGGGTCTTTCTGCGCCTCGGGCAGGAAGCTGTCGAGGATTGCCGCGACCTTGTCGGCCTCGCCTTCCTTGGCTTCCCATTGCGCGACGACCAGAAGGCCTGACGTGTTGATCGCATCGCTGATGGTTCTCGTGCTCATCGCATAGTGCTTCATTGGTAGTCCTCCGTTGCTTTGCTCCGATCGAGCTTGCGATCCGGACCCGGGCGAGACGCCGGCGATCGTCATGGCCGCGACGAGCGAGCCGATGGCCGATCGTCGGGTGAGCATCATCGTCGTGGTCTTGACTTCCGAACGCTTCATGATCGCCTCCAGATGATTTGCGCCAACCGTTATGCCAGCCGAACCGCAGGGCGAGAGATAGGGGATCGATCTGCGGGTTCGGTTAGGCGGCGATCGAAGTGTCGATGTCGTGAACATTTCGACCATGATCGAAGCGTCGCGGCGGCCTGGCGTGCGACAAATGGATGACTTCGACAGGAACCGGCCATGCAGACCATCGCCCCCGAGCTTGCGGAGCTCGCCGCCCTGATCGCCGATCCCGGCCGCGCCGGCATCCTGTCGCGGCTGATGGACGGACGCGCGCAGACCGCGAGCGAGCTGGCGCGGGTCGCGGGCGTCACGCCCCAGACCGCGAGCTGGCACCTGGCCCGGCTGGTCGAGCGTGCGCTGCTCAAGGTCGAGCGGCAGGGTCCGCGGCGCCTCTACCGGCTGGCTACCCCGCTGGTTGCGCAGATGCTCGAAGGCATGATGACGGTTGCGGCGATCGACCCGCATCCGTCCCGCCCGCCGCCGCGGATCGATGCGGAGATGCGCCGGGCCCGGACCTGCTACGACCACCTTGCCGGCGAGCTCGGCGTCGCCGTCACCGACGCGATGCGGGAACGCGGTCACCTCCACCTCGACCCGGAGGCCGGCGAGCTGACCGCGTCGGGCCGCGCATTTCTCCGTGATCTCGGCATCGACCTGCGTGCGCCGGCGCGGAGCCGGCGGCTGTTGTGCCGGCCCTGTCTCGACTGGAGCGAGCGGCGTCCGCATCTGGCCGGACGGGCAGGGGCCGCGGTTGCCGACCTCGCGTTGCAGCGCGACTGGATCCGGCGCCGGCCGCAGGGCCGTTCGGTCGAGATCACCGCCCCCGGGCTCGTCGCATTCCGAGACGTGTTCGGCGCGCGCATTTGATTTCGGAGCCGAATTTCGATACCGCCTAGCCTGTGGAAACGCTCAAAGTCAGAGACATCAAGGATGTCGAAGAGGTGGTGCGCGCGGCGATCGCCAGCGAGCAGCCGCTTGAGATCATCGGTCATGGATCGAAGCGCGCCATCGGCCATCCGATGGCGACCAATGCGGTGCTCGACGTGTCGGTGCTGAACGCGGTCACCGCCTATGAGCCGAACGAGCTGATCATCACCGTCGAGGCCGGCGCGCCGCTCGCCGACGTGCAATCCCTGATCGATGCCAAGAACCAGCAATTCGCCTTCGAGCCGGTGGACATTTCGGTGCTGCTCGGCAGCGCGGGCGCCGGCACGATCGGCGGCATGATCGGCGCCGGCCTTGCCGGTCCGCGCCGCATCAAGGCCGGCGGCATCAGGGATCATCTGCTCGGGGCGCACGCGGTGTCCGGCTTCGGCGACGGCTTCAAGACCGGCGGGCGGGTGGTGAAGAACGTCACCGGCTACGATCTCTGCAAGCTGCTCACCGGGTCCTGGGGCACACTCGCGGTCATGACCGAAGTGACACTCAAGGTCATGCCGAAGCCGGAGGCCGAGCGGACGCTGGTGCTGCGCGGCCTCGACGACGTCACCGCCAACAAGGCGATGACCGCGGCGCTGGGCTCGCCGTTCGACGTCTCGGGCGCGGCGCATCTGCCTGGTTCGGCGCTGCGCTCCGGAACCGGCGCGCTCGCCGGCCTCGCAACCTCCGGCCAGCCGGTCACGCTGGTGCGGCTCGAGGGGATTTCGGCCTCGGCGATCCACCGGGCCGCTTCGTTGAGCCAGACCCTCTCGTCCTATGCAACGGTCGACGTCCTTGCTGACGATGCTTCTGCTGCGATCTGGAGCGCGCTGCGCGACGTCTTGCCGTTCGCCGCGAACGGCGCGCTCGGGACCTGGCCGGTGTGGCGCATCGTTTGCCCGCCGGCCTCGGGTGGCGCGTTCGGCCAGGCGCTGGCGCGTGAGACCGGCGGCGAGGTGATCTATGACTGGGGCGGCGCGCTGATCTGGGCCGCGGTGCCGCCCAACGCCGACGCGCATGCCGTGCTGGTCCGCAGCCATGTCGAGGCGATCGGCGGACACGCCACCTTGATCCGGGCCAGCGAAGATGTGCGCCGCGCGGTCGACGTGTTCCAGCCGCAGGCGGCCGGGCTTGCCGCGCTCGGCGAGCGGGTGCGGGCGAGCTTCGATCCGCGATCGGTGCTCAACCGCGGCCGGATGATACGAGGCGGGGGTGCATGAAGACCGAATTTTCCCTGGCTCAGCTTGCCGATCCCGACATCCAGGAAGCCGACAAGATCCTGCGCGCCTGCGTGCATTGCGGCTTCTGCACCGCGACCTGCCCGACCTATGTCCTGCTCGGCGACGAACTCGATAGCCCGCGCGGCCGCATCTATTTGATCAAGGAGATGCTGGAGAAGGACAAGCCGCCGACGGCTGAGGTGGTCAAGCATATCGACCGTTGCCTGTCGTGCCTTGCCTGCATGACCACCTGTCCGTCGGGCGTGAACTACATGCACCTCGTCGACCAGGCCCGGGTCAGGATCGAGCGGGACTATCAGCGGCCGCTGACCGAGCGGCTGCTGCGGTCGGTGCTCGCTTTCGTGCTGCCGCGTCCCGGCCTGTTCCGGACCAGCATGATCCTGGCCGGGCTCGCCCGGCCGTTCGCAGCGCTGCTCCCGACGCCGTCGGTCGGCGCGGCGAGCCCCGGCCTGCTGCGGCGGATCAAGGCGATGCTGGCGCTCGCGCCGCGCGGCCTGCCGCAGCCGGGACCGGCAGCGGGAACCGTGTTTGCGCCAATCGGGCGGCGCCGCGGCAGGGTCGCGCTGCTGCAGGGCTGCGCCCAGCAGGTGCTGGCGCCGCGGATCAATCAGGCCGCCATCAACGTGCTGACCCGGCACGGCGTCGAGGTGGTGCTGGTCAGGGACGAGCAATGCTGCGGCGCGTTGACCCATCACATGGGACAGGACGGCGACGCGCTGGCGCGCGCGCGGGCCAACATCACGGTGTGGCAAAGGGAAGCGGACCAGAACGGGCTCGACGCCATTCTGGTGACGACCTCGGGCTGTGGGACAGTTGTCAAAGACTACGGCTACCTGCTGCGCGAGGACAAAGCATTCGCCGGGCCGGCGCAGCGAATCTCGGCGCTGGCGAAGGATATCACCGAGTATCTCGCCGGCCTCGAGCTCGCGCCTTCAACGCAGATAGGCGATGTCACCGTCGCCTATCACTCGGCTTGTTCGTTGCAGCATGGACAGAAAATCACTCAACTTCCGAAAGAATTGCTTTCCAAGAATGGATTCGTGGTGAAAGATGTACCCGAGAGCCATTTGTGTTGCGGTTCGGCGGGGACCTACAACATTCTCCAGCCCGACATTGCGAGCAGATTGCGCGATCGCAAGGTCGCCAATATTGCGCTTGTCAAACCGGACATGATCGCCGCGGGCAATATTGGGTGCATGGTTCAGATTGCCGGCGGTACGTCAGTTCCTGTGGTGCACACGATTGAGCTTCTCGATTGGGCGACAGGAGGTCCCCGGCCAGGATTGAATTGATCGACTGCCACTCGAGCATGATCCGGACCTCAGCCTTGCCCTGACGCAACGTGCCTGACGCAACATGTCTGACGCAATGTGTCTGAAGCAATGTGAAAGTCAGGCGCTTCCCTGCCACAGACGCGAAGCGATCGCGCGGCCATCATGCCCGACAAGTGAAGTGGAGGGCGCCTCTCCCCGAGGCGCAGCCAACGACCGGCAAGCGATCACTTCAATACGCGGTGGACTCAAATCAGCGGCAATAGGAGGACCACAATGGCGAAGTCGAAGAAGGCAAAGAAAAGCAAGAAGGCCAAAAAGGCCAAGAAGGCGGTAGCGGCCAAGAAGAAGTCGGCCAAGAAGTCCGCAAAGAAGTCGGCCAAGAAGGCCGCGAAGAAGTCTGCAAAGAAATCGGCGAAGAAGTCAGCCAAGAAGGCTGCCAAGAAAGTTGCGAAGAAGGCTGCTCCGAAGAAGGCCGCACCCAAGAAGGCTGCGAAGAAAGCTGCCAAGAAGAGCGCTCCGAAGAAGGCCGCCGCGCCGAAGCCGGCCGCCCCGGTTGCAGCCACGCCGGCGCCCGAGCCTGCGCCGCAGCCGGCCCCGAGCTGGGCCACGCCGAGCCACGAGCCGGCGCCGAGCTGGGGCACCTCCGATGGTGAGCACCACTGACCGAACCTGCACCGGTTCATCCGACCGAAGCCGCAGCGGACGCCGCTGCGGCTTTTTCCGTGTCAGTGGTCCGTAGTTTTGCGGAGAAGACGATTCGCGTCGGCACCGCCCGCAGTGTGTCGAACCGTTGCTCATTTCCGGCTGAGCGGGTCGTTCAACCGGAACGGGAGCCTCAGTTTTGTGGTGCAAATGCAACACCCATCAACCAACGTGTGCCGGGACTGCCAGAACGCCTAAAAAGTCGGCAGATGCATGTCTTTTCGCCTTCTCCAAAAGGGAGCTGCGTTTCAGATTGATCACACACGATTGAGTTGCAGTCCGTTATCGCGCGCCCTGGGGGCCACCGGAGCTGGGCTGTCTGGACATTTGGATGGGGACCGTCATGAAGAAACTGGCTTTGTTAGCAACGGCGCTAGCAATGATTTCGAGCTCGGCAATGGCAGCTGACATGGCGGTGAAGGCCGTCAAGGCGCCGCCGCCGGCTCCCTTCGATCCCTGGGATATCGCCTTCGGCGCCGGCATCGTCAGCGACTACATCTTCCGCGGCGTCACGCAGTCGAACCATAATCCATCGGTCACCGCCTATTTCGAGCCGCGCTACAACGTCAACAAGGACCTGCAGCTCTACATCGGCACCTCGACCGAAAGCATCTCCTTCGCCAACCGTGCTGCGGCGGAAGTCGACGTCTACGGCGGTATCCGCCCGACCTTCGGCGCCTTCGCCTTCGACATCGGTGTCTGGGGTTACCTGTATCCGGGCGGAACCTGCTACTTCGGCGCCGCTACCGACACTGCGGGCAAACCGCTCGGCAACGAGTGCCTGACCAATTTCCTGCCGAACGGCAACGTGATGAAGAAGGACGTCTCGTTCTTCGAGGTCTACGGCAAGGCGACCTGGACCATCAACGACAACTGGGCGTTCACGATCAACGAATACTACTCGCCCAACTTCCTGAACACCGGCGCCTGGGGCAACTATTCGTCGATCATCGGCAAGTACACCGCGCCCAGCACCGTGTTCGGCACCAGCGGCGTCGGCCTGTATGTGTCGGGTGAGTTCGGCCGGCAGTGGCTCGGCACCTCCGACAGCTTCTACGGCGTCCCGGCGTTCCCGAACGGCATCAAGTATGCCGACTACAACACCTGGAACATCGGCATCGGCTTCACCTACAAGGTGTTCACGCTCGATCTGCGCTATTCCGACACCGACATGTCGAAGGGCAATTGCAGCGCCTTCACCAGCGATTACACCGCGGGCGGCACCACCAACGTCACCCCGATCAATCCGGGCGGCACTGGTTCCAACTGGTGCGGTGCGGCTGGTATCGCCAAGCTCTCGGTCGACCTGACCGCGATGTCCAATCTGAAGTAATTTCCCTTTCCGGGATCAATGGGGCGGCAGAGCAATCTGCCGCCCTTTTTGTTTTCGGCGGCTTTGTTTTTCACCTCTCCCCACCGGGGAGAGGTGAACCGCACCTCTGGCCCTCGCTTCGCTCGCCTATGACGCGGGAGCCTCGACCCTGTCGTGCAGGGTGAAGCGGTCGCCGTCACGGACCAGCGCGACGTTGCGCTGATGGAAGGCGTCGAGCGTCGAGCGATGGCCGATCGACACCACCGCGGTATCGGGCAGGCTGTCGGCGAGCAGCCTGTAGAGCGCGGCTTCGGACGGCTCGTCGAGCGAGGCTGTCGCCTCGTCCAGAAACAGGAATTGCGGTTGATGCAGCAGCGCCCGCGCGATGCCGAGCCGCTGCTGCTCGCCGAGCGACAGCATCCGGTTCCAGTGCGCCTCCTCCGCGAGCCGCGCCGCGAGCTGCGGCAATCCGACGGCGGTGAGGATCTCGCGGACCCGCCCCGCATCGAATTGCGCGGCCGCGCCCGGATAAACCACGGCGTCGTGCAACGACCCGATCGGCAGATAGGGATGTTGCGGCAGCATCATCAGGCTGGCATTCGCGGGGACATTGATCGCGCCCTTGCCGAACGGCCAGATGCCGGCGATGGCACGGAACAGCGTCGACTTGCCGGCGCCCGAGGGGCCGGTGACCAGGGTGCGTTGGTGGTTGGGAAGCTTGAAGCCGTCAGCCGCGAGCAACGGTTTGCCGTCGGGCAGGGTGACCACGAGGTCGTCGAGTTCGATGCCGTCGCGGCCTGCGGGTTTGACGCGGATGATGTCCTGCCGCTGCGCGAAAGCATCGCCGCCGCGGATCGAGCCCTCGAAGCCGTCAAGACGTGCGACCACCGATTGCCATTCGGCCAGCGTCCGGTAGGCGGTGATGAAGAAGGACAGTGAATCCTGCACGCTGCTGAAGGCCGACGCGGTCTGCATCATGCCGCCGAGCTGGATCTTGTTGGCGAAATAGGCCGGCGCGATCAGCACGTAGGGGAAGATTACAGCGGCTTGCGAATAGGTCGCGGTGAAGGCGGTCAGTTTCTTGGTTCGTTGCATGATGTCGAGCCAATTCCCGACCACGAATCCGAACCGATTGAGCAACCGCGTGCGCTCGGCCGGTTCGCCCTCGAGCAGCGCGATCTGCTCGGCGTTCTCGCGGGTACGCACCAGGTTGAAGCGGAAATCGGCTTCGAACCGCTGCTGCCGGAAATTGAGGTCGACCAGCGGCCGGCCGATCAGATGGGTCAAGGTTGTGCCGAGGATCGCGTAGACCAGCGCGCCCCAGACCAGATAGCCGGGAAACGCGATGTCGTTGCCGAACAGATGCAGCGGCGCCTGATTGGACAGGCCCCACAGGATCACCACGAAGGAC
Source organism: Bradyrhizobium sp. WCU1 (assembly GCF_053474805.1). Taxonomy (NCBI): domain Bacteria; kingdom Pseudomonadati; phylum Pseudomonadota; class Alphaproteobacteria; order Hyphomicrobiales; family Nitrobacteraceae; genus Bradyrhizobium; species Bradyrhizobium sp. WCU1. Next base: position 2,200,027 of record NZ_CM130280.1, on the reverse strand, counting down.
GCAAGCGTGACCACGGAGCTCAACAGTCCGATCCCGAGCGTCAGGGTCTGTTCGACGAAACGCTGGGTGTCGTCGGCGATACGCTGGTCCGGGTTGTCGGCGGCATCACCGAGCAGCTGCATGCGATAGTGGTTGGCATCGTGCAGCCAGCCGCCGAGATAGCGCGTGGTCATCCAGCGTCGCCAGCGGATCTGCAGCCATTGATTGAGGTAGAGCTGGTAGACTTTCAGGCCGATCCAGAACGCCGCGAGCACGCAGAAATAGCCGATCTGATAGCTGAAGACCGCCTGATCGCGCTCCTGCAGCGCGTTGTAGAAAACATTGTTCCAGCGGTTGAACAGCACGGTGAGAAAGACGCTGGCGAGCTCGATGACGATCACCGCCGCCAGCAAGCCACGGCCGGCCCATTTGTCCTCGGAGTTGAAATAGGGCGAGGCGATGCGCCACACCGTCGCGAGCGTCGAGCGAATGTTTTTCACAGATTATCGTCTCCGGGGAAGCGGCCGCAAAGGCCTGAAGAGTCGGGACAATCGGCGTGGGCCTCGACTAAAGTCGTAAGCCTGGCATGCAAGCGTTGGCTTGTCCCGGCGATCGAGTCAACCCTAGCATGACGACAACGGCGAGGGGCGGGGGACCTTCGATTTTTCGCGAGGATGTGAGCGATCCTTACCGATCGTTCATTCGCGAGCCGGGGCTAGAGACTTTTCCGACGGACTCCCGCAATCGCGCCAGCGCGCCTGCCAGCACCGATGCCGGCGCGCTGCATAAGAATGTGGGAAGGACCCTGAGATGAATACCTGGAATCAAATCTACAATCCGCTCGGCAATGCCGGGCTATCGACGCTCGCCGCCGCCGTTCCCGTGGTCACGCTGCTGGTCCTGATCGCGAGCGGCAAGGTGAAGGCGCACATCGCCGCCATCATCGCCGTGATCGTGACCAACCTGATCACGATCTTCGTCTTCACCATGCCGGCCGGCATGTCGATCCGTGCGTCGATCCTCGGCATCGTCACCGGGTTCTTCCCGATCGGCTGGATCGTGCTCAACGTCATCTTCCTCTATCAGGTCACGGTGAGGTGCGGGAAGTTCGAGCTGTTGAAGCGCGCGGTCGGCGGCGTCACCGAGGATCGCCGGCTGCAGCTCTTGCTGATCGCGTTCTCGTTCGGCGCCTTCTTCGAAGGCGCCTCGGGCTTCGGCACGCCGGTCGCGATCACCGGCGCGGTGCTGATCGGGCTCGGCTTCTCGCCGCTCGCAGCCTCCGGCCTGTCGCTGATCGCGAACACCGCCCCGGTCGCCTTCGGCGCGCTGGGGACGCCGATCCAGGGCCTCGCCTCGGTCACCGGGCTCGATCCCTACATCCTCGGCGCCATGGTCGGCCGGCAGTTGCCGCTGTTCTCGCTGATCGTGCCGTTCTGGGTGGTGTGGGCATTCGCGGGCTGGCGCGGCATGAAGGAAGTGTGGCCGGCGATCCTGGTCACCGGCGTGTCGTTTGCGGTCCCGCAATTCGTGATCTCGAACTACATCAATCCCTGGATCGTCGACATCGGCGCCTCGCTGATCTCGATGGGCGCGCTGATCCTGTTTCTCAAGGTCTGGCAGCCGGAGCATCTCTGGCTGTCGCCGAAACTGCGCGGCCGCGATGAATCGGCGGCGACGATGGCCTCCGCCCCGCCGCTCGACAAGACGCCGCTGACGCAAGGCGAACTCTGGAGCGCACTGCTGCCGTGGATCATCGTCTGCGTCCTGATGCTGATCTGGGGCAACGGTGCCTTCAAGGCCTGGGCCAACGCCAACTTCGTCTGGAACTATCCGGTCCCTGAGCTCGACAAGCTGATCTTCAAGGTGCCGCCGGTGGTGCCTAAGCCGACGGCGGAAGGCGCGGTGTTCGGCTTCACCTACCTGTCGTTCACCGGCACCGGCTTGCTGATCGCGGCGATCATCTCGGGTCTGTTGATGGGCTTCTCGCCGCTCAAACTGGTCGCAGAATATGGTCGCACCATCCGCCTCTGCGCGATCTCGCTGATCACGATCTCGGCGATGTTGGCGATCGGGACGCTGACCCGGCTGTCCGGCGTCGATGCCACCCTCGGCCTCGCCTTCGCCGCGACCGGCGTGCTCTACCCGTTCTTTGGCACCCTGCTTGGCTGGCTCGGCGTGGCGCTGACCGGATCGGACACCTCGTCCAACATCCTGTTCGGCAATCTGCAGAAGATCACCTCCGAGCAGCTCGGCCTGCCGCCGGTGCTGATGGCGGCGGCGAACTCCTCGGGCGGCGTGATGGGCAAGATGATCGACGCGCAATCGATCGTGGTCGCCTCGACCGCGACCAACTGGTACGGCCACGAGGGCTCGATCCTGCGCTACGTGTTCCTGCACTCGATCGTGCTGGCGTGTCTGGTCGGCCTGTTCGTGACGCTGCAGGCCTACGTCTACCCGTTCACTGCAATGGTCTTGAAATAACGAGGCGAGGCGTCGCCCAAACCAGGATCCCCGTGGGTGCGAGCCCGCGGGGATTTTGCGTTTCCAGGATCTTTTCCCGCGCGGCCAAGCTGGCCAATCGCGGCCTCGTCCCATACAAGGGCGGCGTCGCAATTGCGGGGAATGGCATGAGCTCGATGCAGCGGATTTTGAACGGCGGCGTGGCGGTGCTGGCGTTGGTTTCAGCGGCGCTTGCCGCGGTTCCGGCCAAGGCTCAGGAGGAATTCCCGTTCGGCTTCGTGATGACGCTCGATGCCGCGCGCATGCCGGGCTCGAAGCGGATTCCCTCGATCGAGGTCGGCGACAATGGCGAGGTGATCCTCGAGCTGTGGTGCGATGGCGGCAAGGGCCAGTTCTCGGTTGCCGGCAACACCATCGTGTTCGTGCCCGGCGCGCTGGAGAACCGCACCTGCACGCCGGACCGGGCGCAGGCCGACAAGGATCTGCTGGCGGCGCTCGGCGACATGACGAGCTGGCGGCGGCAGGGGGATCAGGTCACGTTCATCGGCAGCAAGCAGCTGCGCTTCGTGATCAACAGCAACTGATCGAAAGCGTCGTGCCGGCGCTCAGGGCGTCGCGATCAATCCGCTCGCGGTGGCGACGATCCAGCGGTTGCCCCAGCGCACGATGGAATCGACCCGCCCGAGGCCGGGGACGACGTCGCCGCGCGCGGCCATCTTGACGCCCTCCGGCCCTTCGAGCACGGCGGTGCCGTCGCGGACCTCGACCACCGACCATCCGGGAATCGTGCTCGGCCGCGTTTCCGGTCCCGCCGAAAGCAGCGGCTTTGATCCGAGCGCGGCGGCTTGCGCGCCGAGCGTCGTGGGCGCTGCCCCCAGCACTTGCGGGCGCGGGTTGGCGACGGGCTTGGGAATGCTGCCGGTGACCGATGGCTCGGCGTTGGACGCGGTCCGGCGCGGGCTTTCGCTCTTTCGGCTCGGCGGTGCCTCCGCAACGTGCGGGGCCGGCGCCTCCTTCTGGGCCACCGGGACCGGCGCGGGACCCACGAAGTCATGCCAGTTGGCGCCGCCGGTCCAGCCCAGCACGAAGCTCGCGGCGAGCGCGGTGGCTGCCAGCAGCGCGGTGCCGATGCGGTCGGCGAACGGCTCCCGCAGCAGCAGGGCGGCGTCGTGATTCTCGCTGGAGACGTCCCAGAGGTCCGCCGTCTGCGCCGGCGAATGACCCTCCGTCGCATCTGACGGCCAGATGCTCTCAGGATTGATCGGCTCGCGGTCTTGCATGGCGTGACCTGTGTTCGATGACGCAAAGGATGATCCTCGAAACTAAATCGAGCCTTAATTTTCGGTGACCGAACTGCGGCAGCACGAAGTCTTTTGGTCGCAGGTCCCCGTAAATGCCCGGGGGCGCTCGCACGCAGCGGTCGTTTCCGGACGTCGTCTCCGCAAACCGGGTCGTTTCGGCGTGCGGCCGCGGCTATAGCGGTCGCATGCTTGATTTCGCCGCACAATATGCCGCCTTTCAACGCCGCGACCCGGCCTGGGACGGCGTCGTGTTCGTCGCGGTCAAGACCACGGGCGTGTATTGCCGCCCGGTCTGTCGGGCGCGCACGCCGCTCGCCCGCAATGTGCGGTTCTATGGCAGCGCGGCGTCAGCCGAGCGCGCCGGCTTCCGGCCCTGCCTGCGCTGCCGTCCCGAGGCGGCGCCGTTCTGCCCGGCATGGAAGGGCACCAGGACGACCGTCGAGCGCGCGCTGGCGCTGATCGAAGCCGGCGCACTCGACCGCGGCAATGTCGCGGCGCTGGCCGACCGGCTCGGCATCGGCACGCGGCATCTGTCGCGGCTGTTCGCCGAGCACCTCGATGCCTCGCCGCTGCAGGTCGCATTGTCGCTGCGCGTGCAGCGCGCCAAGCGCCTGATCGACGGCGGCGATCTTGCGCTCGCGCTGGTGGCGCAACGTGCCGGCTTCTCCAGCGCAAGGCGCATGAACGCCGCCTTCGCAAAACTCTACGGCCGCTCTCCCGCCTCGTTGCGACGGAAGCGGCCGCCAGGCGTCATGCTGCAATGAACCCAACGGAGATCAGCGAATGGCCAGGAGCTACGGCACCGTCAGTGCCGAACGGAAACTCACGATGAGCGGCCTCGAATTCGTCCAGGGGCTCGCCTCCGGCGCCTTGCCGCTCAACACCATCGCGCGGACCCTCGGCTATGATGTCACTGAGGCCGAACGCGGCCGCGTCGTCGTCACGCTGCTGCCGACGGATGCGCATCTCAATCCGGCCGGCACCGTGCATGGCGGTCTCACCGCGACGCTGCTCGACAGCTGCATGGGACTTGCGGTGCAGTCGATGCTCGACGCCGGAACGAGCCAGACCACGCTCGAGTTCAAGATCTCGCTGCTGCGGCCGATCACGCCCGACACTGGCCCGATCCGGGCCGAGGGCCATGTGCTCAATTGCGGACGTCGCGTCGGCACCGCCGAAGGCAGGGTCACCGACGCCAAGGGACGGCTGCTCGCGCATGGCACGACGACGTGCCTGATCTTTCCTGCTTGATGCGGAATACCTGGAGAGACTGAGCCGGCACCGCACCAGGAGATGCGATGCCGGCCCAGAAGGTTGGAGCGTGTCTGGTCGACGAAGGGTCGGTTCAACCCGCGTAACCACTCTGCTCGGGCAGGCGAATGAGGCCGAGCTGCAGCATGGCAGTGATCGCATCTTCCTGTCCGAGCTCCTCGGCGATCCGTCCGTCCTGCACGCGCAGCACGGTCGTGCCGGCGAATGTCATCTTGCGGCCCGAAGCCGCGGGCAGCGAGCCGAGCCGGAAGTCGCTGAACGCTGGCCCGGTGTGCGTGCCGCCGCCTTCCCAGCGGCCGACGACGAGGTCGCCTTCCGCGACGAGATCGCCGACGCCCCAGAAATTGAGATCCGGAAACGCCTCGCGAAACTCGGTCATGAACTGCGTGACCGCGGCGCGGCCCTTCTTCGGTTCGTGCATCGGGTAGTGCACCACGATGTCTGACGCCGCGAGTTCTTCGATGATGCGCGGATTCCACGGGTTGCCCCAGAACTCCTTGAACCATCGGCCGACTACATTTTTGTTTTGCTCTGACATCTCATCGTCTCCAATTGCGCGTTGCCGGTTTCACGACCGGTGCTGTGTCAATGCGCGCATTAGGCAATGCGAGACGCGTGCCGCACCACCCGATTCCGGATCGGGCGCGCGGTCAGCCTTCAGACGAAATTCCGCTTTGTCGACATGATGCTTGGCGCCGCTTCCCGAACGTCGTCGAGTAATCGGGAAGCGGGTGGCTCAACGCCACACCGACTTGTCGGCGTCCCAGCGCTGGCCCTTGAACTCCTTGAGCAGCGCGTCGATCGCGCCGTTGTCGTCCTTGGTCTCGCTGCCTTCCTCGTCGCTGCTCGAATCGTCGGACAGATTGAGCTTGGCGCCGGCACTGTCGTCCGAGGTCGAGACCGTCGGGCTCGAGACCCACAGCATCAGTTTGTCGGAGCTGCCGGGCTTGTCGGGCGAGACGAGGGCGGTGACCTCGTAGTTCTGGGTGAGGCCGAGCGCAGGGTAGATCGAGCTCGGCCGCTTCAGCACCAGCTTGAGCTTGCCGGTGTTCGCATTCCAGGTTGCGGAGGCGGGCTTTGCCGCCAGTGTCTTCGCCAGCACGCCCGCGATCGCGGACGCGAGCTTGTCCTTGTTGATCCTGTCGCCATCGCGCCAGTCGGCGGCGGCAAAGCGGATGGTTCGGTCCATCTCGACCACGCCGCTGGTCCAGCCGGCCGCGGTGACGCCGGGCGCCGCTTTCGCCTTGGCGAGCAGCGCGCTGGCGTGCTCGGGATCGACGGTGAGGTTGATGGTCTGCTCGCCTGAGCGCAACGCATCGCAGGTCACCGGGAGGCTGGAGGTGCCGATCTCGACGGCCTCGCCCTTCAGGCTCTTGAGGAAGTCGGATGCTGCATCGAGCTTCACCCGCACGCCGATCGATTCCGGCGAGACGTCGGTAAAATCCTTCGGCTGCGGCGTGATGCCGTCCTCGGTGGCCTGGTTGTCCTGGAATTCCTTCTCGCTGAGATCGGAATTATCCGTCGAGGCGACCTCGGTCACGGTCTGGCCGATCGTGATCTGGCCGCGGAACTCAAAGCTGTCGCCGGTCTGCTTGCGGTTCAGCTTGACGGTGACCGGCTGCTTGTCGGCGACGCTCTGGGTGGTTCCGGAGAGGGTCTGGCCGCTGATGGCGAGGTTAGCGACGAAGCGGTCCTTGCGGTCGGAGCTCTTGTCGGCGGGATAGCAGACATCGAGCACCGCCGCGGTTACGGTCTTGCCCTGGCGGGTTTCCTTCAGGACGACGTCGGCATTGCCGTCCATCAGGCCGTCGATCGCGGTGAAGTAGCGCGTCTCGGGGCCGCCACTGGCTGCCGGCTTGGTTTGCAGCTTCATCTGGGCGAGGGCAGGCGCCGAAGCGACGGCAAGACCGAGCAGCAGGAGCGGGAGCGCGCGCATACGATAAGTCCTCGAAGGGCAGAATCGGTTCCGTCGTAACTAGCAAACCTCCGTGTCATTGCGCAAAAAAGAAGGCCGCGTGACGGCGGCCGCCGCGGTTGGACGAAGTGACTTCTGGCACTGTCACGGCAAATGGAGCGTGCCGCGCGTCATGCGCGCGGGTCAGGGTCCTCGCCGCTCTCCAGCCTGCCGCGCAGCGTCGTCACGACGCGGGCCACGGTTTCGATGTCCTTCACGGACAATCCGTCGGCGAGGCGGTTCACCCACGGCAGTTGCAGGCGCATCGCCGCGTCGAAGGCTTGCCGGCCCTTGTCGGTCAGCACCACGAGTTGGGCGCGGCGGTGATGCGGGTTGGTCTCGAAGGTGACGAGCCCGTCCCTTGCGAGGTCGTTGACGATCCGCTGCACGTTCTGCCGGGCAGCGCCGAGGTCGCGCGCCAGCCATGCCACTGGTTGCGGGCGTTCGGCGGCGACGATGGCGCCGAGGATCTGCCAGCGGGCGCTGGTCAGCCCGAGCCCGGCCACCATCCGGTCGCCTGACGTGAACAGCAGGCTGTTGAGCCTGAACAGGTCGAGAATCAGGCCGCTCAGGGCTTCACCCGCCGGCGTTCGCTTGGTCTGGGGCATTTGTCACCATAGCGGTATATTGACATCATAATGTCAATATTGATACGTATCCATCAGATCGAACTGACATCATAGCACCATATCAAAGGAGTAAACCATGCCGCAGATGCGCCCCCTGGACCCCGCGTTCCCGATCGACCGTCAGCTCGCGGTCGACGCCACCAACGTCGTGCTGGTCAACCTCTTCACACTCGATGCGGCCGACGAGGACAGTTTCCTCAGGGCTTGGCAGGACGACGCCGCGATCATGAAGCGGCAGCCCGGTTTTATTTCGACCCAGCTGCATCGCGCGCTGGGTGACAGCCCGGCCTATCTGAATTACGCGGTCTGGGAATCCACGGCCGCCTTCCGTGCCGCGTTCATGAACCCGGAGTTCCGGGCCAAGCTTTCGGCCTATCCGGCCTCGGCGGTAGCGTCACCGCATCTGTTCCGGAAGGTCGCGGTGCCGGACATCTGCGTCGCGTAAGGCACGGAAAATTTTTGGCTGAACCAGCATCCCCGCACACGCCGTACGCCTCTCCCGCAAGCGGGAGAGGGAGCGCAACGGCATTCGGGGCGACGTCCGACTTGCTCAACCGTTGATCGCCATCAGAACGGCGAGCGTGGCGACACCGGTCAGAAAGGCGATGTCGAGAAATCGCAGCGGCGCTTTTGGACGATGACCGATCGAACCGGCGATAACGTAATAGAGGCTATAGCCCGCGCCGAGAACGGCGAACGTCAGCGTCTGCTTGAACCAGAACGTCACGACGACCGCAACAGCGTCCATGTCGTCCTGGGCATAGGCGCCCAATGCGAGCACCGCGCCGATCGCGTAGAACAGCGCCAGCGTTGTCGTCAGTGATCTGGCGTCGCGGGACATCGGATCGTCCTTACATCTCGATCGTGATCAAATCGCAAAAAAGAAGGCCGCCCGGAGGCGGCCTTCAATCTTGATACGGAGGTGCAGCGGGGGGCTCAGAAGCCGCCCATGCCGCCCATCCCACCCATGCCGCCGCCGCCCGGCATCGCCGGCGCCGCGTCCTTCGGCACTTCGGCGACCATGGCCTCGGTGGTGACCAGCAGGCCGGCGACCGAGGAGGCGTCCTGCAAGGCGGTGCGCACCACCTTGGCGGGGTCGATAATGCCCTTGTCGACCATGTCGACATAGTCCTCGGTCTGGGCGTCGAAGCCGAAAGTCTCCGACTTGTTCTCGAGGATCTTGCCGACCACGATCGAGCCCTCGACACCGGCGTTCTCCGAGATCTGGCGAACCGGAGCCTCGAGCGCCTTGAGCACGATGTTGATGCCGGCCTGGACGTCGGCATTCGGGTTGGTGAGACGGCCGACCGCCTTCTTGGCGCGCAGCAGCGCCACGCCGCCGCCCGGCACGATGCCTTCCTGCACAGCGGCGCGGGTTGCGTTCAGCGCGTCCTCGACACGGTCCTTCTTCTCCTTGACCTCGACCTCGGTCGCGCCGCCGACCTTGATGACGGCAACGCCGCCGGCGAGCTTGGCAAGGCGCTCCTGCAGCTTTTCACGGTCGTAGTCCGAGGTGGTCTCCTCGATCTGCGCCTTGATCTGGCCAACGCGGGCGTCGATGTCCTTCTTCTTGCCGGCGCCCTTGACGATCGTGGTGTTCTCCTTGTCGATCACGATCTTGCCGGCGCGGCCGAGCATGTTCACCGTGACGTTCTCGAGCTTCATGCCGAGGTCGTCGGAGATCAGCTGACCGCCGGTCAGGATCGCGATGTCCTCCAGCATCGCCTTGCGGCGATCGCCGAAGCCCGGCGCCTTGACGGCGGCGACCTTGAGGCCGCCACGCAGGCGGTTGACCACCAGCGTCGCCAGCGCCTCGCCCTCGACGTCCTCGGCGAGGATCAGCAGCGGACGGCCGGACTGCACCACGGCTTCCAGCACCGGCAGCATCGACTGCAGGCCGGACAGCTTCTTCTCGTGCAGCAGGATGTAGGCATCCTCGAGCTCGGCGGTCATCTTCTCGGCGTTGGTGATGAAGTAGGGCGAGAGATAGCCGCGGTCGAACTTCATGCCCTCGACGATGTCGACCTCGGTCTCGAGCGACTTGTTCTCCTCGACGGTGATGACGCCCTCATTGCCGACCTTCTGCATCGCCTGCGCGATCATCTTGCCGATCGCGGCGTCGCCATTGGCCGAGATGGTGCCGACCTGGGCGACTTCCGACGAGGATGCGACCGGCTTGGCGCGCTTCTCGATGTCCTTGATCACGGCGGCGACCGCGGTGTCGATGCCGCGCTTGAGGTCCATCGGGTTCATGCCGGCGGCAACCGACTTGGCGCCCTCGCGAACGATGGCCTGGGCCAGCACGGTCGCGGTGGTGGTGCCGTCACCGGCGGTGTCGTTGGTCTTGGAAGCGACCTCGCGCAGCATCTGCGCGCCCATGTTCTCGAACTTGTCGTCGAGCTCGATCTCCTTGGCGACGGTGACGCCGTCCTTGGTGATGCGGGGAGCGCCGAACGACTTCTCGATGACGACGTTGCGGCCCTTCGGGCCGAGCGTCACCTTCACGGCGTTGGCGAGCACGTCGACACCGCGCAGCATGCGGTCGCGGGCGTCTCCGGCGAATTTTACGTCCTTGGCAGCCATTGATTTGAACTCCTGATTGAATGAATGTCGTTGTTTGCCGCTTGATCGCCGTGTCCACTTCCCCTCTCCCCTTGTGGGAGAGGGTGGACGCGATGCGAAGCATCGCGGACGGGTGAGGGGTCTGTCTCCGCGGATAGAGACCCCTCATCCGGCGCGCCTTGCGCGCCACCTTCTCCCACAAGGGGAGAAGGGAAGAGGTCGCCGTGCAGAAGCAGCGGCCCTCGGAGTTCGTGGGCTTACGCCAGCACGCCCATGATGTCGGACTCCTTCATGATCAGGAGCTCCTGGTTGTCGAGCTTGACCTCGGTGCCCGACCACTTGCCGAACAGCACGCGGTCGCCGACCTTGAGGTCGATCGGGATCAGCTTGCCGGCTTCGTCACGGCCGCCCGGGCCGACGGCGACGATCTCGCCCTGCGACGGCTTCTCCTTGGCCGAGTCCGGAATGATGATGCCGCCCTTGGACTTCTCCTCGGCATCGATGCGCTTGACCACGACGCGGTCATGCAGTGGGCGGAAGGTGGATTTAGCCATGACGTTCCCTCTTAAAGGTCCTCTTGGAGGCTTGGTTTCAGGTCCGGTTCATCGAGACCGGTGTTGAATGCCGGCCCGGTCGGCGCCAGGCAGGACGCCCGACGCATTTAGCAATCGTGGTGCAAGAGTGCTAATTGTGGGCCGGGAAATATGGCTTGGCGCAGTTTCTGTCAAGCAAACGGGTTAAGGCCTTGGTGAGGCCAATATAGGATGGTGGACCGGAAACCAAATCGTAGCGATGACGTAATTTTGTCAGACGTCATTGCTCCGTCTTAAGTTTTACGCTTGGCTGCATGACGGGTGCGGCCGGGACATAGTCGGGGGATACATATGATCATGTCACTCAACGCGCGATTGGTCGCACGGTTCGCGGCTGTTTCGGCGCTGACGACACTCTTGGGAGCGTGCGGCAGCATGAGCCTGCCGTCGCTGTCGTCGAACCCCGAGCCGGCGCCTTCTGAACCGGGAGTCGCCCCGGAAATGCCCGCGTCGATCCGCCCCGACGAGATCGTCGGCCGCTGGGGTCTCGCCTCGTTCCAGAATCCCGCCGACCGTGCCCGCACCGAGGCCGCCGCGCGCGGCCAGTGCAAGCAGCCTTACGTGATCGGCGCCGGCCAGAGCGGCGGCGTCATCATGCATCTGGCCGACCAGGCTACCCCGCAGGAATTGCGGCTGAAGGGTTCCCCGAGCGGCAAGAACTATATCGGCCCGCCCGGACCGGTGCCCGGCGAGCAGGACCGCGAGATCATCTCGTTCGACGGCAGGGTCCTGATCACCCGCTTCGTCGACAAGGACGCCGCCACCCGCTACGGCAACATGGTCTACGTCCGCTGCGCGCCAAGGGCGTAAGAGCGAGGCTGGTCCTTCCGTTCATCCTGGAGCCGCATCGGCAGTACACGTCTCCCCTTGTGGGAGAGGTCGAATTGCATCGCAGATGCAATTCGGGTGAGGGGTCTCTCTCCGCGAGTGACCCTCTCGCATTCCAAGTTCGCGGATAGAACCCCTCATCCGGCGCGGATTGCATCCGCGCCACCTTCTCCCACAAGGGGAGAAGGGAAGCGGACAAGTCCAAGCAAACAAAAACGCCGGCCCTTGAGGCCGGCGTTCTTCGTAATGATCTGCCGATCTCAGTTGAACATCGCGTCGATGTCGTCCTGCGAGGCGTGGCCGGCGTCGCCGTCGAGCTTCGGGCCGTTGAGCAAGCGGGCATCGCCCTCGCGGGTGTCGACGATCGGCGGGGAGTGGCTCTTGATCGCGTCGACGCCGCCCCAGATGTTCATCATCTCGTTGATGTGCTGCTCGATGAACTTCATCGTCTGCATCACCTTGCTGATGCGCTGGCCGGTGAGGTCCTGGAAGTTGCAGGCCTCGAAGATAGAGACCACGCGCTCCTGGATATCTTCGCTGAGCCGCTTCTGCTGGTCGGGCGTGACGTTGTTGGCGAGCGCGGTCGCGGCCTGGTCGATCGCCTCGACCGCTTCGAGGATCTGCTGGGTGGCCTGTTCGGTGCCGCCGACCACGGCGCCGAGCTCGCCATTGACCTTGGCCATCTCCTCGCCGTTGAAGCTCTTGCCGTGCAGCACGGCGATCTCGCGCTTGGTGCGGCTGATCGCGTCGTGGATCAGGTCGAGCTCGACCTTGAGCTTCTCGCACTGTTCGACCTGCGCGCGGTAGGTCTCGAGCAGCGCGTGCGCTTCGGCGACCTCGCGGGCCACGATGGAATCGACGCTGTCGGCGGTGCGCTGGGCCGGTGCTGCGGCCATCTGGGCGCGGATCGAGCGAAGCTCGGCCATGATCTCGCGATGCATCGGACCGAGGTCGGCGCCGCCGGTCACTTCCGGCTCCGGCATCACAACCTCGCCCATCGCCTGCTCGACACGAAAACGCTTGCGCTTCACTGACATGATTTTCATTCCCGCCCCTTCACTGCAGTCCGTTCTAGACAGCGCGGATTTAACGTCAGGTTCACGCGGGAACAGTTTGCGCTGATCCTGCGCAACCTCAGGGATACTGCCGATTAACCATGACGCTGCGGCGTTCACGCAAAATAAACGCTACCCGGCAAAACCGCGCCGCATTGTCGACGTGGTGAATCGAAACGGCCGATCCGTTTACCAAACCGATGCGGTTTTCATTGCTTATTGACCACGTGCAACGGCGCATCACGCGCCCTCGCGCATCACGTCACGACGAAACCAGTACAGAGTACGTCGATGTTCAGGAAAACCACGCTTGCGCTGCTTGCCGGCGCCTCTTCGCTTATTGCCGTTCCCCATCATGCCATGGCGATCGACGCGTCGGCTCCGCCCGAGCCCACCGTGATCTACGCCAACCGGGGCGCGCCGCAGCCGCCGATGCGCACCGCCTATGTGCAGCCGCAACGCTCCAACATGGGCGGCGGCTTCATCGAATTCCTGTTCGGCGATGCGCCATCGTCGCAGGGTTATGCACCGCAGCCGATGTATCAGCAGCAGCCGGCCTATTACGGCAATCCCCAGGGGCTGCCGCCGATGGATCCGCAGCAGCAGATGATCCGCCAGCAGCAAGAGGCGGCGGGCGATCCGACGCAGCGTCCGTTCGATCCGCGCTATGAAAAGCAGCTGGTCGATTACAGCGGCAAGGAAGGCGTCGGCACCATCGTCGTCGATACGCCGAACAAGTTCCTCTATCTGGTGCAGGGCGACGGCCGCGCGCTGCGCTACGGCATCGGCGTCGGACGGCCCGGCTTCACCTGGGCCGGCGTCAAGACGATCTCCGCGAAGAAGGAGTGGCCGGCCTGGACGCCGCCGCCGGAAATGCTGGCGCGCCGTCCCGATCTGCCGCGCCACATGGAAGGCGGCCCGGAGAATCCGCTCGGGGCGCGCGCGATGTATCTCGGCTCGTCGCTCTATCGCATCCACGGCTCCAACGAGCCCTGGACGATCGGCACCAACGTCTCGTCCGGCTGCATCCGGATGCGCAACGAGGACGTGATCGATCTCTACGGTCGCGTCAATGTCGGCGCCAAGGTCGTCGTGATGTAATCGCGTAACCCAGCGCGAAGTAGAGCGCTGGGTTACGAAGTCCGCGTCGTCCCGGCGTAGGGCGGGACCCATCCCCACCTGTCATCGCCCGGCTTGATGTTCAGCCCGGGCGATCCAGTACGCCGTGGCCTCTCGGCTCAAGCACTGCGGTCTCCGGGATACTGGATCATCCGCCTGCGCGGGTGATGACACCGCGTGGTTGAGTCCGAATCAAAAACGGCCGCTCGATGAGAGCGGCCGTTTGTCGTTCAGGCGATGCGCACGCGTTTACGCGTAATCGCTGTTGTCGTCGCCGCCATTGTCGTCGAAGTCGTCGGCGTCTTGATCATCGTCGCTGTCCCGGTCGACCTGCGCCTGGTCGAACGCGCCGGCGCGCGAGCCGTAATCACTGTCGCGACCGGACGAACCGACATCGTTGATCCCGGCGTCACGCGCGAGGTCGCTCGACGACTGGTCGCCGCCCCACGGGCGCGAGCCGCCACCGAAATTGCCGGCATCGGCCAGCGACTGGTGACCGCCGCCGCCCATCATGCCGCGGATGCTGGAGAGCAGCAGTCCGCCGCCGACCACGCCGGCCGCGGCCGCAGCCGCTGTGCCGAGGAATGATCCGCCACCACCGCCGGGCGCGCCGCCGCCGAAGGCCGGGGGCTGCGGGCCGCCGTAAGGCTGGCCGTATTGGGGCTGATTGTATTGCTGCGGCGGCTGGCCATAGCCACCACCCGCCTGCTGGATCGCCTGGCCCGAGTTCCAGACCGGGCGGCTGCCGCCGATATCGGGCGCGCGCACCGGCGGCACCGAGCCGTGCGGCTGGCCTTGTCCCTGTCCGAAGATGGCATCGCGCATCGAATCGAGGAAACCACCTTGCTGCTGCGCCGGCTGCTGCTGGCCGACCGCGGCCTCGAGTTCCTGGATCCGGTCATGGGCGCGCTTCAGCGCCTCGTCCTGCACCAGTGCGGTCTGCACCAGCGCGTAGACCGCATTCGGCGCGCTGCGCAGGCCCTGCATGATCGCGGACATGGCCTCGCTGTCGCGCGGGGCATTCTCCAGCTTGGCGAGCCGGTCGAAGAGATCGTCGATCAATTGGCGTTCTTGCGGTGTCATGGCGTTCTCCATCGCGTCGATCGAATCGGCGCGCGGCTGATGTAGGACGGGCTTTGTGGCGCAAGGAGTGGGGGCCAGAATTAAATTTATGTATGCGACAATCCGACCGGGTGAATTTCGTGAACCTTATCAGGCCAGTGTAACTTTATTCAGGGCCAGCAGCGCGACGAAATCATCGCCCGAGAGATAGCCATGTTCGGTCTCGCGCTGCGTCGTCAGCGGGTCGAGGCCCTCAAGTGTTTCGTCGACGAAACCGGGATGGCACATCACCAGCCCGTCCTCGGGCATGCCGTCAAGAAAGCCGCGCATCAGTGCCGCGAAATCATTCTCGCGCGTAAAATCATAGGCGCCGGCGAAGGCTGGATTGAAGCGCAGGCCGGCTCGCTGCGCCTTGATCCGGAATTGGGTGCTGAGCACGTTCAGCACCAGCGCCTTCGGCGCCGTCAGCTGCCGCGCCAGCGGGCCTTCGCGTCCGCACTGCCGCACCCAGGCGTCCGGCGCGCGTTCCTTTACGGCGCGCAGGAAGCCGTCGCGCACCTGCGGGAAAAGCTGCGCGTGCTGGTGACCGTCGACGAAATCAGGCGCGCGGCCGAACAGGTCGTGGAACGCGTCGAGCTGCGCCAGCACTTCGGCGTGGACCAATTCGGCATCGAGCCGGTGCATCAGCCCGGCGCGCAACAACCTCGGAAAGGGCAGGAACATATCGCCGTCGAGCGGGCGGAAATGCATCGTCAGCGGCCGGAACGGCGCGGTCAGCGTGACGTGCAGTCCGATCGCGCAGCGCGGGCTTTTCGCCACCGACGCCTGCAGCGCGGCCGCCGCCTCGCGGCCGATCGCCGGCGTCACCATCATCACCGAGGTGGCATTGAGCCGGCCGCGCTCGATCAGGTCGCGGATCGCGCGGTTGACGCCGTCACTCAAGCCATAATCGTCAGCACACAGCCAGATCCGGCGCGGCGCGGTTTCGCTCATTCGGCGGCGGTCCGCTCGGTGGCGCTTTGCGCAGCGCCGCCGTCGGCGTGCTTCTCGGTGTGCTCGGCCACGAAGTAGATCGGCCGCGCCTTCAGCTCGGAGAGGATCTTGCCGATATATTCGCCGACGATGCCGATCATGATCAGTTGCACGCCGCCGATCGTCATCACGCCGATCATCAGCGACGGATAGCCGGGCACCTGCTTGCCGGTGGTCAAGACTTCCCACAGGATCGAAAGACCGAACAGGAAGGCCGCGCCGGCGAGCAGCGCGCCGAGCAGGCTGGCGAAGCGCAGCGGCGCCACCGAGAACGAGGTCAGGCCCTCGATCGAGAGGCCGATCAGCCGGCCGGCGTTGAAGGTGGTGACGCCGTGCGCGCGCGGCGCCGGCTCGTAGTCGACGCGGATCTGCTTGAAGCCGATCCAGCTGGCGAGGCCCTTGAAGAAGCGGTTGCGCTCCGGCAATTGCCGCAAGGCCGCGGCCGCACGCGGCGACAGCAGGCGGAAGTCGCCGGCATCCTCGGGGATCTGCTGCCGCGCGCCCCAGTTGATCAGCGAATAGAAGCCGCGCACGGCAAGCCGCCGCAACGCCGATTCATTGTCGCGATGCGCCTTCGCCGTGTAGACCACGTCGTAGCCGTCATCGATCCAGTGCGCGACCAGTTGCTCCACCAGCGTGGGCGGATGCTGGCCGTCGCCGTCCATGAACAGCACCGCGCCGCGGCGGGCATGGTCGAGGCCGGCCATCAGTGCCGCCTCCTTGCCGAAATTGCGCGACAGCGACACCACCTGCAGGTCGAGCCCGTCGGCGGGCAGGCCGCGGGCGATCGCCAGCGTGTTGTCGGCGCTGCCGTCGTCGACATAGACCACCTCGCAGGCAAGTCCGTAACGGGCACGCAGCGACCTTGCGAGGTCGATCAGCCGTTGGTGCAGCGCACTGAGCCCGGCGGCCTCGTTATAAACGGGTACGACGATGGACAGACCCTGCGCGGCGGCGGTCTTGGCGGTCGTGGTCAGGCTGGAAACGTCAGAGCCCAGCATCATCGGTCAGGTTCCAGAACTAGAGCGTTTTCGGGCGACATGGACGTCCGGTTCGCGTGAGGAAAACGCGTCACAACGAGAGATCATGCACACAATATGGTACCGGCGGCCGGCTGTCGCCAACATGAACGGCGCGGCTGACTCATTGTCGCAGGAACGCCTCGAGCCTGGCGAACAGCGGGTTCTCGCGGTCGAACACATAGTCCAGCGACACCACCGACACGGTCTCGGCGCCGTGCTCGCGCAGGAAGCTGCCGAGCGCGTAGAGCTTGCCCGGTGGGCAGTGCAGCGTAAGCATGCCCGACGAGGTCGGGCCGCCGAACGGGGCGACCACGCCGAAACGCTGATGCGCCTCGGCGAGCAGCGCATCGTTGCAGCCGGCGAAGCGGGTGCGCACCTCGCGGTACTTGCTGGCGCGGGCCCGCGCGGCGATGTGGTCGAGGATCACGCGCGCGGTCTCGCGGGCGCCGGTCGACCAGTCGGCATCCTTTGAGGCCACCAGATTGGCCTGGCTGCGCAGCATCACGCCGTCGTCGAGCACCTTGAGCCCGTTGGCGGCGAGCGTCGCGCCCGTGGTAGTGATATCGACGATCAATTCGGCGGTGCCGGCCGCGGGCGCGCCTTCAGTGGCGCCGGCGCTCTCGACGATGCGGTAGTCGCCGACGCCGTGCTTGGCGAAATAACCGCGCGTCAAATTGATGTATTTGGTCGCGACCCGCATTCGGTGATTGTGCTGCTCGCGGAAGCCCGAGGCGACGTCGTCGAGATCGGCCATGGTGCGGACGTCGATCCAGGCCTGCGGCACCGCGACCACGACATTGGCATAGCCGAAGCCGAGGCCTTCGATCATCAGCACGCGCTTGTCGGGATCCGGAATGCTCTCGCGCACCAGGTCCTCGCCGGTGACGCCGAGATGCACGGCGCCGCGCGCCAGATTGGCCGCGATCTCGCTCGCCGACAGATAGGCGATCTCGACATTGTCGACGCCGGCAATGGTGCCGCGATAATCGCGCGCGCCGCCGGCTTTCGACAGGGTCAGTCCGGCGCGGGCGAAGAAGCTTTCCGCGTTTTCCTGCAGGCGCCCCTTGGACGGAACGGCGACGACGAAGGGCGTGCTCATCGGACGTCTCCGCGCAGGGCCTTGCCGTGCCGGGTCATCGCCTCGATCCAGACCGAGAAGCCGACCGCGGGGATCGGATTGGCCGATCCGAGCTGCGACATCAGCCCGTCATAGCGGCCGCCCGCGACCAGCGGCTCGCTGCCGTTGCCCTTGGCGTGCAACTCGAATTCGAAGCCGGTGTAGTAGTCGAGGCCGCGGCCGAATGCGGTCGCGAACCGCGTTGTCCTGATGTCGATGCCGCGCGCGGCCATGAAGCCGACCCGGCTCTCGAACTGGTCGATCGCAGCGGCGAGGTTGAGCTTGGCGTCACTGGCCAGCGCGCGCAGCTGCGCGACCGCGTCGTCGGGATCGCCGGATATGGCGAGGAAGCGCTTGATGGTGGCGACCGCATCGCGCGGCAGCGCGCCGGCCTTCAAGGTCGATTGCTCGAGGAAGCGGTCGGCGATCTCGGCCACCGTGCGGCCGCCGACATTGGTGGTGCCGGCGATCGACATCAAATCGGTGACCAGCGCCAGCGCCGCCTTGCGGTCGGAGCCGGCCAGCGCCGCGAGCACGCCCTCATATTCGTTGCGGCCCGGCGCGGTCGCAAGCGTGAGCTGCTCGATGTCGTCGGTCAGCGAAACCTTGCGGTTGAAATCCTTGATCAGGCGGCGCCGCCACACCGGGTAGAGCTCCAGCGCGTCGATCAGCGCGTTGAACAGCGCGACGTCGCCAGTGCGGATCTCGACGTCCTTCAGCCCGAACGCCGTGGTCGCCTCCAGCGCCAGCGCCAGCATCTCGGCATCGGCCGCGGCGCGGTCCTGCCGTCCGAAGGATTCGATGCCGGCCTGCAGGAACTGGCTCGGCGCGCCGCCGCGATAGCGGAACACCGGGCCGAGATAGCTGAAGCCGGCCGGCTGGCCGGCGCGAGGCGAGGCGAGGTAGTCGCGCGCCACCGGGATCGTGAGATCCGGGCGCAGGCAGAGCTCTTCGCCGCTCGGGTCGGTGGTCAGATACAGGCTCTTGCGGATGTCCTCGCCGGACAGGTCGAGGAACGGCTCCGCCGGTTGCAGGATCGCGGGCTCGGACCTGACGTAGCCTGCCTGCGCGAACGAGGCCAGCAGCGCATCCGCCCATAAGGCGGATCCGGCGGCGGATCGTGGTGCGGCAGCTTCGGTCATCTCGAGGTCCAATTCGCCCCGAAATCGCGTTTCGAGGCAGGTTCCATAGGTGGTGTTGGCGGAGCCCTTAGCATGGCCGATCCATGGTTTCGACAGGGATCAGCCAAAGATCAGCCAAGTGGCTTAATGATTGGGTTCGTTAACGATTTTGCGACGGCTTGGCTAGGGGCCGGGCGCGCCGAGTTGCGCGTGAGGTGAGCACGCCTCTCAGGCTCCGTCCCCCGCAAGGGGGGAGGGAGCCCTCCCGCCGGTGTCTCCATCACCACCACCCCAATCGCCCAGCGCCGCCTGCACCAGCGCAAGCGCGGCGACGGCGGCGGTGTCGGCGCGCAGGATGCGCGGGCCGAGTGCGAGGCGAAGGATGCTGGGCCGGCGCAGCAGCAGCGCGCGCTCCTCCTCGGCAAAGCCGCCTTCGGGGCCGATCAGGACGTCGATCCCGGCGTTCGCAGCCTTTGCCGCCTGCAGCGCTTGCATTGGGTTCGCGACCTCGGCGGCCTCGTCGCAGAACACCAATAGCCGCGCCTCGTCGCGGCCGGCGAGGTAGCGCTCGAGCGGCACGGGATCGGCGACCTCGGCAAGCGAGATGATGCCGCATTGCTCGGCGGCCTCGACCACATTGGCGCGCATCCGCTCGCCATTGACCCGCGACACCTGGGTGAAGCGGGTCAGCACCGGCACCAGCCGCGCGGCGCCCATCTCCACCGCCTTCTGCACCATGTAATCAAGCCGCGCATGCTTCAGTGGCGCAAAAACATAGGTGACGTCGGGCAGGCGGTCCTGGGCGCGGGTCTGCGTCGTGATCGTCAGCGTGTCGGCGCGCTTGCGGCCGGAAATCGCCGCGCGCCATTCGCCGTCACGCCCGTTGAACACCAGCACGCTGTCCCCGGCGCCCAGCCGCAGCACGTTGCCGAGATAATTGCTCTGGTCGCGCTCGAGCGAAACACTTGCGCCGGCACCGAGCGGCGCATCGACGAACAAACGGGGGCTGCGGAAATCGTGTTCAGGCATGTTCGGGGAGGATCTTCAAATTCCCTGACGGGCATCGTTCGCCAGCGTTAAGATGGCTTCACTGCTGCTCGACAAGTTTACCAAACTGAACGACACCGTAATCTCGCGGACTCGCCATGAATTCGCGGGCCGGGTAGGAAGAAAGCGTCGATACATTGCTTCTGTCACCAAGTCATATTGGAAGTCCGAGGGGTCGCTTGCACGCGGCCCCTTTTGTGTTTCGGTCGGTGTGCGGAGCCGCGAATCCAAGCGGCATGGCCGGAAAATCCCGTTCAGGCAGATTTGATGGACCGGCCGTGCCGCCGTTGGTAGCCTAAAGGCTTAGAATCCGGGAACAATTTAATATGGCCGGTGTGGCCCTACGCCGCGCTGTCGCCAAAATCCACGGGTTGTTAAGGGCTCACAGGAATCGTAAAACGCCCCCAAAATTCGTTGCTTCGTTTTGTTGCGCTGGGGTTGCCTGGACCTTTTGCCGGAGAAACACCCTCGATGATCCGCCGACTGATCGTGCTGACCGTTGCCGCGACCGCCCTGTCTGCGGGGTGCGCGGCCGCCCAGAGCGCTTTTCCGGCTCCGCTGCCTGGACAGGCCGGCTCCGTCAACGACCCCGCGTTTCCTCCGGTGAACGGCGCGCGTCCGGCCAGGGCCGCGACCGCCCCGGATTCGGCATTCCCGCCGGTCAACGGTGCGCCGGCCGCCAGGGTCGGTGCCGCGCCGTCGGCATTTCCGACCAATGGTGCAGCTCCGATCGCGGGTGGCGGTCTGTCATCGCCGCCGCCCCCGCCGGGTGCCGGCGGCGGTGCCGCCGGTGATGCCTGCATGAAGGATTTCGTTCCGCTGCGCGAGGAGACCGAGAAGCGCGGCAAAGCGATCAAGGCGGCGAGCGACCGGCACGCCAGTCCCCAGGAGGCGTGCAAGCTGATCGGCAATTACAGCCAGGCCGAAATCAGGATGATCAAATATGTCGACACCAATGCGTCGAAATGCGGAATCCCGCCGCAGATCTCCGATCAGCTCAAGACCGGCCACAAGAACACCGAAGCGTTGCTGAAGAAGGTCTGCAATGTCGCGGAGCAGGCTGCGGCGCAGCCGCGCGGGCCCGCGGGGCCGTCGCTCAGCGACGTGCTCGGCTCGTCCGCCTCACTGCCGGAAGCGACCCCGACCAAGAAGGGCGGCAGCACCTTCGACACGTTGAACGGCAACGTGCTGACCCGATAATGGATCGCGCAATGGCTGGCTGCAGATGAGCGACGTTTCCGCCCGCGTTGCCGACTCCACAGGCAACTGGGTGGATACCCATGCGCCGGTCTGGTCGCGGCCCTATCTGCGGCTTGCGCGCTACGATCGGCCGATCGGCTCCTGGCTGCTGTTGATGCCATGCTGGTGGTCGGCGGCACTCGCCGCCGGCGTCGCGCATGATGTTCGCTCGCTGCCGCTCGTCGTGCTGCTGTTCTTCATCGGCGCCTTCGTGATGCGCGGCGCCGGCTGCACCTGGAACGACATCACCGACCGCGATCTCGACGCCAAGGTCGAGCGCACGCGGTCGCGGCCGATCCCGGCCGGGCAGGTGAGCGTGACGCAGGCGGTGGTCTTCATGGTCGCGCAGGCGCTGATCGGGCTGCTCGTGCTGCTGCAGTTCAACCGCTTCGCAGTCATGACCGGCATCGCCTCGCTCGTGATCGTCGCGATCTATCCGTTCATGAAGCGGATCACCTGGTGGCCGCAGGTCGTGCTCGGCCTCGCTTTCTCCTACGGCGCCCTGATGGGATTCGCGGTAACGCTCGAACGCATCGATCTGACTGCGATCGCACTCTACGCCGGATCGATCGCCTGGGTGATCGCCTACGACACCATCTACGCCCACCAGGACGCCGAGGATGATGCGCTGATCGGCGTCAAATCGACCGCGCGGCTGTTCGGTGCACGCACCCATCGCGCGCTGGTGATCTTCTATGGCCTCGCCGTGCTGCTGATCGGCACAGCGTTTGCGCTTGCTGGCGCGCGCTGGCCGGCCTGGATCGGCCTTGCGGCATTCGCGCTGCATCTTGGCTGGCAGGTCCGGCGGCTTGACACCAGCGACGGCGCGCTCTGCCTGCGCATCTTCAAATCCAACCGCGATGCCGGCTTCATCCTGTTCGCGAGCCTGGTCGTCGATGCGGTGATGCGGGCGGCTTGACGGCTTCCGTCATTCCCCTGCGGCCCGATGGATTGCGGGTTCTCGCTTCGCGAGTTGAATCGAGCAGCATCCTCGGGTCGTCCCGGCGAAGGCCGGGACCCATAACCACCGATACTGCTTGTTGTGTGATGCTGGAACGACGAATCCCCGTCAGCAACATCTGCTGCGGCGTATGGGTCCCGGCCTTCGCCGGGACGACACCGATTTTGTGGCGAATAGAACGCCAGACGACGAAACTAATCCCGCGCGATGATCTCGCGCTCGTCGCGATGCACGCTCGCTTCGTTGAGGCGGAAACCGGTACGGCGGCGGACCAGGAATTTCGGGCGGCGGGCGCGGATCGCGTTGCGGCGGCGGCGGCGCGGGGAAGGCATCCGCGGCGGCGGCTCGGTCAGTTGCGGCAGGCGGAAGATGTCGCTCCACATCTGCCAGGCGGAGTTGATTTCGTCGGCGTCCGAACTGGCGCCGAGCGGAATGGAGAGCGCGGGATCGCGGTGAACCAGCACCAGCATCTGCGCGTCGTCGATGCCGCGCACCGCGACGCCGAGGAAATCGCTGACGCGAACATTGACCGCCATCCGCATGCCGCGGACGGCGCGGCGCAGCACGACATGTTCGCGATGAAGCTCGACCTGCCGCGTGCCGCCGTCCGCGCGCGCATCCTGCGCGTGGAAAGAGAGCGGAAGGGAAAGAGGGTCGAGCCGCATTGCGCAGCTCGACCCGGCGGAATTGATTCCGCTTGTTGGTGTTTGACGCCTCAAAGCTCTAGTCTCCCCGCCGGAATTATGTTCCCGGTCGATGTGTGAGAGCCTAGCCGAGCGACGGCCGTTTCAGCTTAAAAAGCCTGGTTAATCGCTCCTCACCTGGCGCCATGATTGACAAGAGGTTGGCCCGCATGATTGACGAAGCCTTGCGCCGATCACTCAAATCTTTGTTGCCCGCCGGCGCAAAGTGCTTGAAATCCCTGTGAATCCGGCACATCTGGTGAGGTCTGTCGACCTCGTTCCGGGCTCCCCTCAATCCGCAGGAATTCGTTCGTGAACTCTTCACCATCTGCATCGCGACACGGTGATACCTCCGATCTGTTCGACCAATCCGCGCTCAGCGACCTCGCGCAGCGTCTGGTCGATGCCGCCAGGCGTGCGGGCGCCGACGCCGCCGATGCCATCGCGGTGCGCGGCGTCTCGCAAGGCGTCGAGGTGCGCGATGGCCGCGTCGAGGAAACCGAGCGCTCCGAGGGCGACGACGTTGGCCTCCGGGTGTTCGTCGGCCAGCGCCAGGCTGTTGTCTCGACCAACGACGTCACCGGCGACGGGATCGCAAAGCTCGCCGAGCGCGCGGTGGCGATGGCGCGCGTGGCGCCGGACGATAAATATGTCGGCCTGGCCGATCCGGCGCTGCTTGCGCATGATTTCCCCGATCTCGATCTGCTCGACCGCAACGTCCCGAGCACGGCCGAGCTCGAGCAGCGCGCCATCGCGGCGGAGGCCGCGGCGCTCGCGGTCAAGGGTGTCACCAAGTCCGGCGGTGCGTCGGCCTCGACCGGGATCGGCGGCATGGTGCTGGTGACTTCCACCGGCTTTCACGGTTCCTATCTGCGCTCCAGCCACGGCATCTCGACGACGGCGATCTCCGGCGAGGGCACCGGCATGGAGCGTGACTACGACTTCACCAGCGCGCCGCACGCCTCCGATCTCGATTCACCCGCGACCGTCGGCCGCAAGGCCGGCGAGCGCGCGGTGGCGCGGTTCAATCCGCGCAAGGTCGAGACCTGCAAAGTGCCGGTCGTGTTCGATCCGCGGGTTGCCGGCTCGATCGTCGGCCATCTGGTCGGCGCCATCAACGGCGCCTCGATTGCGCGCAAGACCAGCTTCCTGAAGGACAAGCTCGGCGAACAGCTGTTCTCCAAGGACATCCGTATCATCGACGATCCCTTGCGCGTGCGCGGCCTGCGCTCGCAGACTTTCGATGCCGAGGGCGTCAAGGTGAAGAAGATCGCGCTGATCGACGAAGGCGTGCTGACCACCTGGGTGTTGGACTCCGCGACCGCGCGCGAACTCGGCCTGGTCACGACCGGGCACGCGCATCGCGGCGTGTCGTCGTCGCCGTCGCCCGGAACCTATAATCTCCATCTCGAGCCCGGCGCGGTGACGCCGAAGCAGCTGATCTCCGACATCAAGCAGGGCTTCTATGTCACCGACCTGATCGGCTCCGGCGTCAACGGCGTGACCGGCGATTACAGCCGCGGTGCCTCCGGCTTCTGGATCGAGAATGGCGAGATCACCTATCCGGTCAGCGAGGTGACCATCGCCGGCCATCTGCTGCCGATGTTCAAGTCGCTGGTCGCAGCCAACGATCTCGAGTTCCGTTACGGCGTCAATTCGCCGACCCTGCGCATCGAGGGCTTGACGCTTGGCGGACGCTGATACGGACGACTGGACCAAGGCGCGCGATGCCGCCTTGCTGACCAGATCGGTGCAGGAGGCGGGCCGGCTCGCGCTGTCGTTGTTCCGCACCGAATTGAAGAACTGGACCAAGGGCGCGTCCTCGCCGGTCTCCGAGGCCGACATCGCGGTCAACGATCTGCTGGAGCAGCAGCTGCGCTCGGCGACGCCTGGCTATGGGTGGTTGTCGGAGGAGAGCGCCGACAACGAGAGCAGGCTCGGCAAGCGCTTCACCTGGATCGTCGATCCGATCGATGGCACCCGCGCCTATCTCGCCGGGCGTGAGGATTGGTGCGTCAGTGTGGCGCTGGTTGAAAATGCGGCTCCGGTGCTCGCGGCGGTGTATGCGCCGGTGAGCGAGGAATTCTTCTTTGCCGCGCGCGGGCAGGGTGCCATCCTTAATGACGCCGCCGTGCACGCAACCGCAGGCACCGATTTCGATTTTCCCCGCATGGCCGGACCGAAACCGCTGGTGCAGCGGCTCAGCCCGTCGCCGGACGAGATCACGTTGTTTCCGCGGATCGGATCGCTGGCGTTGCGGCTGTGCCGCGTAGCACAAGGTCGACTTGACGCGGCCTTTGCGGGCGGGCAAAGCCGCGACTGGGATCTTGCCGCCGCGAATTTGATCGTGCAGGAAGCGGGTGGTAAGATGACCGCGCTCTCGGGGGATGCGATTGAGTACAATCGCCGGGAGGTGACGCATGGGGTGCTGGTGGCAGCAGGACGCGAACGTCATGCACGTATTGTCGAGCATTTTCGCAGCCGTCCATTGCCGTGAGGCCCCGCCGATCCGCTCCGCGCTTCCGATTGTGACGACCAGACTTGCGACAGACTTGTGACGATCAGACTTGTGACGACCAGACCTGTAACGACCACGACTTCAGTGCTTTGCCGGGCATCTCGTTAGGAAAACCACCATCATGTCAGACAATGCCCAGCCGCAACTGCTTCACCTCGTGATCGGCGGCGAGTTGACCGATCTCGAGCACAACACCTTCAAGAATCTGGACGAAGTCGAGATCGTCGGAGTCTACCCGAACTACGCGACCGCCTATGCGGCCTGGAAGGCGAAAGCGCAGCAGACCGTGGACAACGCCCAGATGCGCTACTTCGTCGTTCACCTCCACCGGTTGCTCGATCCTGAGCAGGACACAAAGCACTCCCATTGAAACGACTTCTTCGCGATCTGCTGCGCAGCGGCTTCGTGCAGCGCGCGCTGGGTGTGCTTGCGGCCGAATATCTGCGGCTGGTCTGGTACACCAACCGCTTCAGCTACCAGCCCTCTGACGTGTACGGGATCGTCGAGCCCCTGATGCCGGCGATCTTCGTGTTCTGGCACGGCCAGCACTTCATGACGCCGTTCATCAAGACCAAGGCGAGCTACCGCGCCAAGGTCCTGATCTCCCGCCACCGCGACGGCGAGTTCAATGCGCTTGCAGTGGAGCGGCTCGGCATCGGCACCATCAGGGGTTCCGGCGACCATTCCGGCGCGTTCCACCGCAAGGGCGGCGTCGGCGCCTTCCTGGAGATGGTTCGGACGCTGGAAGACGGCTGCAACATGGCCACCACGGCCGACGTGCCGAAGCGGGCGCGGGTGGCGGGTCTCGGGGCCATCATGCTGGCGCGGGAGAGCGGCCGGCCGATCATCCCGTTCGCGATGGTCACCAGCCGCTTCATCCGGTTGAAAAACTGGGATTCGACCACCATCAATTTGCCATTCGGGCGCGGCGCAGTGGTAGGTATTGAGCCGGTCTATGTACCGCCGGATGCCGATGCCGCGACGATGGAAAAGCTTCGGCAGCACGTGGAGAATCTGCTCAATGAAGCGACCCGGCGCGCCTATGCTGCCGTCGGGCGGCCGGAGGCAACGCTTGGCTAGCTCGCTCCCGATGACGTTGCGTGTTTACCGCAAGCTGTCGTCCGCGATGGTGCCTGTGGTGCCTGCCCTGATCAAGCGGCGGCTCAAGCTCGGCAAGGAAGATCCCGAACGCGTCGGCGAGCGGCGTGGCGTGAGCGGCGATGTCAGGCCGCAGGGTCCGCTGGTCTGGATCCACGGCGCGAGCGTCGGCGAGGTGCTGGCGGCGGTGGGGTTGATCGAGCGGCTGCGCGCGCTCAATTTGCGCATCCTGCTCACCTCCGGCACTGTGACGTCGGCCGCGATCGTGGCCAAGCGGTTTCCGCCCGACGTGATCCATCAATACGTGCCGTATGACTCGCCGCGCTATGTCGCGCGTTTTCTCGATCACTGGCACCCGTCGCTGGCGCTGTTCATCGAGTCCGATTTGTGGCCGAACCTGATCCTGTCCTGCGCCGCGCGGCGGCTGCCGATGGTCCTGATCAACGGGCGGATGTCGCCGCGTTCGTTCCCGCGCTGGCGTCGGCTCTCCAACACCATCGAGGCGCTGCTCGGACGGTTCGACATCTGCCTCGCGCAGTCGAACACCGACGCCGAACGCTTTGCCGCGCTCGGCAGCCACAACGTCGTCGTCACCGGCAATCTCAAGCTCGACGTCGCCGCGCCGCCGGCCGATCCCGCCAAGCTGGAGCGGCTGATGTCGGTGACGCGCGGCCGCGCCATCGTGGTCGCCGCTTCCACCCATCCCGGCGAGGAAGAGATCCTGATCGAGGCGCACAAATCGCTCGCCAAATTCTTCCCCGGGCTGCTCACGGTGATCGTGCCGCGGCACGCCCATCGCGGTGAGGCGGTCGCACAGCTCGTGACGGCTGCCGGCCTGCGCCCCAGTCTGCGCTCGCACGAGGACCTGCCGGTCGCGACGACGGATATCTATGTCGCCGACACCATGGGCGAGCTCGGCCTGTTCTACCGCCTCGCGCCGATCGTGTTCATGGGCGGCTCGCTGGTCCCGCATGGCGGCCAGAATCCGATCGAGGCGATCAAGCTTGGCGCTGCGATCGTGCACGGCCCGCACGTGTTCAATTTCACCGACGTCTATGATGCGCTCGATCGCGGCGGCGGCGCGCGGCTTGCCGATGACCGGGACGCGCTGGTCAAGCAGCTCGGCCAGTTCCTTGCCGATCCCGCCGCACGCGACACCTCGCTCGCCGCCTCCGAGCGCGTCGTCGAACAGCTTGGTGGTGCGCTGGAGCGCACGGTGACCGCTCTCGAGCCCTATCTGTTGCAGTTGCGGCTCGAGATGGGAGCCGCCAATGCGTGAGCCGGCCTTCTGGCACCGGCCGACGTCTTGGATCGCATCTCTGTTGAGTCCTCTTGCCGCGCTGTACGGCGCGGTCGCCGCGCGGCGGATGCGGCGCCCCGGCGCCGATGCCGGCATTCCCGTGATCTGCGTCGGCAACTATCATGTCGGCGGTGCCGGCAAGACGCCGACGGTGCTGGCACTGGCGAAATTGTTGCGCGAGCTCGACGAGCGGCCGGTGGTGCTGAGCCGCGGCTATGGCGGCAGGCTCGAAGGCCCGGTCAAGGTCGATCGTGACAGGCACTCGGCGGCCGATGTCGGCGACGAGCCGCTGATGATGGCGGCGTCCTTGCCGGTGGTGGTGTCGCGCGACCGCGCCGCGGGCCTCGCGCTGGCGCGCGCGCAGGATGCCAGCGTGATCCTGATGGATGACGGTTTCCAGAATCCGTCCGTGGCCAAGAACGTCAGCCTGATCGTGATCGACGCCATGCGCGGCGTCGGCAACGGCCGCGTCATTCCGGCAGGCCCGTTGCGTGCACCGCTGTCGCCGCAGCTCGCGCGGACCGACGCGTTGGTCGTGGTCGGCGAGGGGAGCGCGGCAGCAAAGATCGCCGCCGATCTCGCGTCGCGTGGCAAGCCGGTCTTGTCTGCACGTCTGAAGCCGGACCAGGCTTCGCTGGCGGCGCTCGGCGGCGAGCGGGTGCTCGCCTTTGCCGGCATCGGCGATCCCGCGCGCTTCTTCAACACGCTGCGCTCAAGCGGCGTCGACGTCGTCCGTAGCAGGGCCTTTGCCGATCACCACGCCTTCACGGCGGACGAGATCGAACAGCTCACGGCCGGCGCGAAAGCTGACGCCTTGACGCTGGTGACGACGGAAAAGGATCTGGCGCGGCTGCGCGATCCGCGCGGGATGCCGGCCTCGGCACAGGCGATCGTGCCGTTCGCGGTGACGATGCAATTCGACGATGGGGCTGCGCTGCGGCGCTTCGTGACCGATCAGCTGTTCAAGGCGCGGGACAGCAAGCTGCGCGGATGAGCCCGGCCTCGGGCTCAGGCCTGCGGCTTGAGCACGCCGGGATGGTGGCGCTGCAGCACGGCGGTCGGCGTGGCGTAGGCCTCCTGCAGGTCGACGCTCCAGTACTTCAGCTCGTCGAGCGGGATCCGGACGTCGGTGATGGCACAACGCACAAAGGTGCCGGGCGAGATCACGCGGAAATCGCCATCGAGATATTGCACCTGCGCTTCGCCATGGCCCGAGGGACCGAACTTGTTCAGCACGTTTGAGCTCTCCGCCTTGCCTCCGATGAGGCACTCCAAATGTTCATGAATCCGTCTATCACAGATAGGGTGTCATGTCCGCCCGTTAAACCACCGACTTGTGATGATTTGGCGGCGAAAGCGCGTGGTACCGTTGCCGATGTGGTCCGCTGTGTTGGCAGCGCCATAACGAGCCGGCCGGATCGGATGCGCCTCAAGTCAGTTCTCATCTGCCTCGCGATGCTTGCCCTGCCGGCCGCGGCTGCGGCGCCGCTTCCGGCCCCACGCCAGGTCGAGATTGCCGAAGGCAATATCACACTGCATGCGCAGCTCTACCGGCCCGATGGTGACGGCCCGTTCCCGACGGTGATTGCGCTGCATGGCTGCGGCGGTCTCGCCGGCCATTCCGAGCCGGTCGCACCGCGCTATCGCGACTGGGCCGAGCAGTTGCTCACATCGGGCCATGCGGTGCTGCTGCCGGACAGCTACCGCTCGCGCGAGCTCGGGCCGCAGTGCCGCATCAGGGAGCATCAGGTCCAGAACCGCCGGGCGCGGGTCGCCGACATCAATGCCGCGCGGCAGTGGCTGGTGCAGCAGAAATGGGTGGCGAAGAACCGCATCAGCCTGATCGGCTGGGGCAATGGCGCGGCTGCTCTGCTGTGGGCGGTCCGGCCGCAGCTGTGGTCGCGCAACGCCGAGCCGGACTTCCGCTCGGCAGTCGCGTTCTATCCGGACTGCCGCACCTCGTTCGGCCTCGGCTGGAGCGCGCGGGTGCCGACGCTGGTTCTGATCGGTGCCCGCGACGATGTGACGTCGTCATCGGCCTGCCACCAGATGATCGACGGCGCGCGCGGCCGCAGCGCGCTGGCGCGGATCGTGATCTATCCCGAGGCGTATCACGATTTCGACCGGGCCAATCTGCCGCTGCATGCGGTCGCGGCCTCCGATGCCGATATGGCGGAGCGTGGACACATCGGCACCGATGCGGACGCGCGCAAGGATGCGCAGAAGCAGGTCGCCGAGTGGCTGTCGCGCTAGAATAAACTCCCTTGGTCTTCCGGCTTGACGGCGCGCTTCGGCGCCGCCGGTTTCGCCTCGCGCTGAGGCTTCGGCTGGCTCTCGGGCGTTGCCGTTGCCGCGGGCTGATCGGCATTGGTGGTGGCGGCGACGCGGCCATCGGCGAATTCGATCGACAGGCTGGCGTTGGGGCCGACCGCCGCCGCGGAATGCAGTGCGTGTCCGTGCGCGTCGCGCACCAGCGCGAAGCCGCGCGCCAGCACGCCGCGATAGGACAGCGCCGACAGCAATTGTCCGCGGTGGGCGACGCGTGCCTCCAGCCGCTGCAGCGTCGTCAGCAGCGCGCGGCGGGCGCGCTCGGCGAGGCGGTGGGTGCGCTCCAGATCGCGCGCGATCGCGGTGCGCTGCGCCTTGGCATTGGCGAGCTTCGAGGCTTTGAGCCGGATTTCGAGCCCGCTGAAGCGCTCGCGCCGGCGATGCAGCAGCGCGCGCGCCGACAGCGTGATGCGCTCGCCGGATGCGGTGAGCCGCTGCCGCGCATGCGCGACCTGGCCGCGCAGCACGCCGATGGTGAGCCGCGAGCTCGACGCGGCAAAGCGGCGGAAATGCGCATGCGTGTTGGCCTTCAGCCCGCGCGGCAGCCCGGCTGCGAGATGGTCGAGCCGCTGCCGCGGGATCGCGAGCAGTTCATTTGCCGCCGGCAGCGCACGCGCTGCGGCGCGCAGCTCGGTGCGGCGGGCCTCCTGGCCGCGCTGCCAGCACACCATGGTGCGGCGGGCCAGCGCGGCAATCTCGACGAACAGTTCGCTGCGCACCGGCACCGCCATTTCGGCGGCGGCGGTCGGCGTCGGCGCGCGCTTGTCGGCGACGAAATCGATCAGCGTGATGTCGGTCTCGTGGCCCACCGCCGAGATCAGCGGGATGTGGCTGTCGGCCGCGGCGCGGACCACGATCTCTTCGTTGAACGACCAGAGGTCCTCCAGCGAGCCGCCGCCGCGCGCGACGATCAACAGGTCAGGCCGCGGAATCCGGCCGCCCGCCGGCAGCGCATTGAAGCCGCGGATCGCGGCCGCGACCTGTTCGGCCGAGCCGTCGCCCTGCACCTTGACCGGCCACACCAGCACCCGGCGGGGAAAGCGGTCCTCGAGGCGATGCAGGATGTCGCGGATCACGGCGCCGGTCGGAGAGGTGACGACGCCGATCACCTCCGGCAGCCAGGGCAACAGCTGCTTGCGCGCCTCGTCGAACAGGCCTTCGGCCGCGAGCTTCTTCTTGCGCTCCTCCATCAGCGCCATCAGCGCGCCGACGCCGGCCGGCTCCAGCGAGTCGATGACGATCTGGTATTTCGAGGAGTTCGGATAGGTGGTCAGCTTACCGGTGGCGATGACCTCGAGCCCTTCCTGCGGCTTGAAGCGCATCCTTGCGTGGGCGAACTTCCAGATCACCGCCTCGATCTTGGCGCTCTCGTCCTTCAGGGCGAAATAGCAATGGCCGGAGGAGTGCGGTCCGCGGAAGCCGGAGATCTCGCCGCGGACGCGGACATGGCCGAACCGGTCCTCCACCGTCCGCTTCAGGGCGGAGGAGAGTTCCGAGACGGTGAATTCGGGCGCGTTGACGAGGCTAGGCGCGGCAGCGGTCATTTGCAGGTGATTCGGCTGTTTGTGAGCTTCACCGCAACGTAGGGACTTTTGTCCGCCATCGCCAACCGCGGGCTTGCTTGTGCATATACTCTGTGATATAGAGTTCTCTATCAAGGGCGAGCTGCTCGGAGGTTGACCGATGCTCCCACAGGTGACGTTGGCAGGTTTGGTCCATTCCGCGGCCGGCGCGGTCCATGCCGTCGTGGCGATGCTGTGCATTGCTGTCGGGCTGATCCAGTTCCTGCGGCCGAAGCGCGGCGCGGGCCACCGGGCGCGTGGCTATTTCTACGTCTATGCCATGCTGGTCGGCGACGGGACCGCGATGCTGGTCTACCGGTTCACCGGCGCCTTCAACCTGTTCCACCTCGGAGCGATCGTGAACTTCGCCTGCATCGTGGCGGCGATTGTTCCGCTGCTGCGCAGCCCGCGGCCGGCGAACTGGCGATTGAAGCACTATTATTTCATCTCGTGGTCCTACGTATCGCTGATGTCGGCCGCGGCCACCGAAATCGCAGTGCGCGTGCTGCCGCTGACGACGCGCGGACAGATTGGGCTGACCGCATTGGCCCTGTCGATCGTGATCATGACGCTCGCCTATGTCCTGATCGGAAAATATCGGCCGCCGCCGGAAACCCCGCCGGTTTCCGCTCGATTCGCCGAGCAGAGTGGGGTGCCGTCTTGATCGACAGCCAGCAGGCCAGCGCGGCGCTGAACGACATCAACGACGTCGTGCATCGCGTCCGCCAGTCGCGAATCTATCAGACCGCCAGTCTGATCATCATCATGTGGGGCGTGTTGGTATTCGCAGGCTACATCGCCAATTACACATGGCCGCCACAGGGCCATACGATCTGGGCCGTCGTCGACCTCATCGGAATCGCGGGCTCGATCGCTATTGCCGCGTTCAGCGGTGTCGGTCCGGGGGCGGGCGCCTTCGCGCTCCGATTGCTGGTGGCGTTCCTGCTGTTCATCGCATTCGGCATTTTCTACTCGGCAGTGTTGGGTCATTTCGGGCCGCGCCAGATGCTGGTGTTCTGGCCGCTCTTCACGATGCTGTTCTATGCGCTCGCCGGCCTGTGGTTCGGCTACGCTTTCATCGTGATCGCGCTCGGCAGCAGCGCCTTGATCGTGACCGCCTACTTCCATGCCGGTCCGGCGCTGCTGCTGTGGATGGCGGTGGTGCATGGCGGCGCACTCATCCTCGGCGGGCTCTGGATGCGCCGGATCTAACGCGATGGCCGAACTCGACGAGATCATCCACCAGCCGCTGCGGCTGCGGATCATGGCGGCGCTCAATGCGCTGCCGGTTTCGACCGGGCTGGAATTCGCCCGGCTGAAGAAGCTGACCGGCGCCACCGACGGCAATCTCGGCGCCCATATCGAGACGCTGGCGCGGGCCGGCTATGTCGCGGTCGACAAGGCCTTCGTCGGCAAGAAGCCGCAGACCACGGTGACCGCGACCGCGGCCGGTCGCGGCGCCTTCGCCCGCCATGTCGCGACCCTGCAGGAGATCATCGCGGGCAAGCAGCCGTGAGGCTGGAATGACGGGGGAATCGGCCCCGTCGCCCCTTGCAGGCCGGCGGGGATTCGTGCGACCGACACAGCTCTCGCACCCATTTGAGCCTGTACCTGATGAACATCCTCCTGCTCGGTTCCGGCGGCCGCGAACATGCGCTGGCGTGGAAGATCGCCGCATCCCCGCTGGTGACGAAACTCTGGTGCGCGCCTGGCAATGCCGGGATCGCGCGCGAGGCCGAGTGCGTCGCGCTCGATGTCGCCGACCATGCCGCGGTGATCGAGTTCTGCCGGCGCAACGCGGTCGATCTGGTGGTGGTCGGTCCGGAGACGCCGCTCGCCGCAGGGATCGTCGACGATCTCGCCGCTGTCGGCATCAAGGCGTTCGGGCCGAGCCAGCAGGCCGCGCAGCTCGAAGGCTCCAAGGGCTTCACCAAGGACCTCTGCAGCGAGTTCAATATTCCGACCGGCGCCTATCGCCGCTTCGACAATGCGAAGGACGCCGTGGCCTATGTCCGCGCCCAGGGCGCGCCGATCGTGGTCAAGGCCGACGGGCTCGCCGCCGGCAAGGGTGTCGTGGTGGCGCAGACGCTGCATGAGGCGGAAGCCGCCGTTGCGATGATGTTCGAGGGCGCGTTCGGCGCGGCCGGCGCCGAGGTCGTGATCGAAGAATTTCTGTCCGGTCGCGAGATCAGCTTCTTCGCGCTGTGCGACGGCGAGACCGCGATCCCGCTCGCGACCGCGCAGGACCACAAGCGGGTGTTCGATCACGACAAGGGGCCGAACACCGGCGGCATGGGCGCCTATTCGCCGACGCCGTTCGTGACGCCTGAAATCCATGACCAGATCATGGCGCGGATCGTCCTGCCGACGGTCGCCGGGATGAAGCGCCGCGGCATCCCGTTCAAGGGCGTGCTCTATGCCGGCGTGATGCTGACCGCGCAGGGCCCAAAACTGTTCGAATACAACGTCCGCTTCGGCGATCCCGAGTGCCAGGTGCTGATGCTGCGGATGATGTCGGACATCGTGCCGGCGCTGCTCGCCTCGATCGACGGGCAATTGAAGAATTTCGATCTGCGCTGGTACCCGGACCCGGCGCTGACGGTTGTCATGGCGGCCAAGGGCTATCCCGGCGACTACATCAAGGGCACCCGGATCGACGGCCTCGATGACGCCGCCAAGGTCGAGGGCGTCGAAATCTTCCACGCCGGCACGGTGGCGAAGGACGGCGCGATCCTTGCCAACGGAGGCCGCGTGCTGAACGTCTGCGCGATGGCCAAGACCGTCACCGAGGCACGCGATCGCGCCTATCAGGCCGTCGATCGCATCAAATGGCCGGAAGGATTCTGCCGCCGCGACATCGCCTGGCAGGCGGTGGAGGCGGAGCAGGGCTAGCTCACCGCGTCATTGCGAGGAGCGAAGCGACGAGGCAATCCACCTCTCCGCTTGGGGCGCGATGGATTGCTTCGCTTCACTCGCAATGACGATTAACTACAGCAGATCCCCGCCCGCCGCGCTCGCCGTGGTGCCGTGCTCGCGGAACGCCTTGATGACGTTCTTGCCGATCTTCCACTTGTGCACCTCGTCGGGGCCGTCGACCAGCCGCTGCGAACGCACCTGGGTGTACCATTTCGCCAGCGGCGTATCCTGGCTGAAGCCGAGCGCGCCGTGCAGCTGGATCGCGGTGTCGATCACCTTGTGCACCATGTGGGCGTGGAAGATCTTTGCGATCGAGTTCTCCTGGCGGATGTCGAGGCCCTTCTCGGCTTTGTAGGCGATGTGCAGCAGCATCAGCCGGCCGATATAGAGCTCGCTGGCGCAATCGGCGAGCATGAACTGCACCGCCTGCCGATCGGCCAAGAGCTGGCCGAAGGTCGAGCGCTTGGTGACGTGCGCTGCCGCCATGTCGAGCGCGCGCTGCGCCTTGGCGACATTGTGCATGCCGTGGCGCAGCCGGCCGTAGGCGAGGCGGTGCTGGCCCATGTTGAAGCCGTTGCCCTCGCCGCCGAGCAGGTTGTCGGCGGGTACCTTCAGATCCTTGATCTCGATCTCGGAGTGGCCGCCATGGATCACGTCGTCATGCGGACCCTCGATCGCCATGTTGGCGACGTTGCGCTTGATGCGGTAGCCGGGATTGGGCAGCTCGACGATGAAGGTCGAGTATTGCTTGTGGCGCGGCGCGTTCGGATCGGTCTTGGCCATGACAAGCGCGAGGTCGGCGACGCTCGCCGACGACGAGAACCACTTTTCGCCGTTGAGGATGTAGTTCTCGTTGCCGTCCTTCACCGCCGTGGTCTGCATGCCGGTGGCATCGGCGCCGGCGGCCTTCTCGGTCATCGAGAAGCAGATCCGCTTCTCGCCGTTCAGCAGGGGTTTTAGGAATTTCTCCTTCTGGTACTCGGTGCCGTGCGCCAGGATCGTCATCATCGAGGCGTCGTCCGGCCCCTGTGTGTTCATCGAGAGCGCGCCGAGCATGCTCTCGCCGAGCTCCATCTGCACCAGCGCGTTCGCCAGCGGGCCGAGACCCATGCCGCCATACTCCTTCGGCACGAACGGGCACCACAGGCCCTGCGCGCGGGCCTTCTTGCGGAGCGGCGCCAGCACCTCGGCAAGCGGCTTGGTGTCGAGTTCCTTTTCCGCCGGAATGCACTCGTCATGCACGAATTTGCGGACCTTCTCCCGGATCGCCTTGGCTTCAGCGGGAATCTCGAAGTCGATCGACATGGCACTTCCTCGTTTCATGTTGTTGTTGGCTAGGCTTGAGGATGGCATAAACCTCGCCCATGCCAGCGGCAACGCCGAACAAAGTTTGAAGCACGGCGCACGCGACCGGGAGGAGCCACCGATGCCTGATCTCGCCGATCTTTTTCCCGGTTATGAAGCGAAATGGATCAACACCTCGCAGGGCCGCATCTTCGCCCGCGTCGGCGGCAAGGGCCCGCCGTTGCTGCTGCTGCACGGCTTCTCCTCGACCCATGTGATGTGGCACACGGTTGCGCCGAAGCTTGACGACAAGTTCACGCTGATCATCGCCGACCTGCCGGGCTACGGCTGGTCCGACATGCCCGCCAGCGACAAGGATCATACGCCCTACACCAAGCGGGCCTGGGCGAAGACCATGGTCGAGGCGATGGAGCAACTCGGCCATGTGCACTTCGCGCTGGCCGGTCACGATCGCGGCGGGGGGGTCTCATACCGGCTCGCGCTCGATCATCCCGGCCGGCTGTCGAAGCTGGCGGTGCTCGATATCGCGCCGACTTATGACTATTGGCAGAAGCTCAATCGGCTGTCGGCGCTGAAAATCTACCACTGGTCGTTCCTCGCACAGCCCTATCCGCTGCCGGAGACGCTGATCTCCAACAACGGCGAATTCTTCCTCAAGGAAAAGATGGCGAGCCAGACCAGGACCAAGACGCTGGAGGCGATCGACCCACGCGCACTCGAACATTACCTCGCGCCGTTCCGCGATCCCGCCCGCATCCACGCGATGTGCGAGGACTATCGCGCCGGCGCCTATGCCGACTTTGAAATCGACAAGGCCGATGTCGATGCGGGCAAGAAGATCACGATCCCGATGCTGGCGCTGTGGGGCGATGCCGGGGTTGCGAGCGCTGCGACGACCCCGCTCGACACCTGGAAGAATTGGGCCACCAATGTCAGCGGCGCACCGGTGGCGTCAGGGCATTTCCTGCCCGAGGAGGCCCCGGACGCGACCGCGAAGCTGTTGCGGGAGTTCTTCCTGGCGGGGTGATTCCACCCTGCATCGTCATCCTGACAAATGTCAGTGTATGGTTCACAGGCTGCGCCAAACATTCAGCGTCGTCCTGGCTTTCGCCAGGACGACGGGGTGACAGATCTACTTTTCGCGTCCCCTACCGCCGCTCCCGGAAGAACTCGCGCAGCAGCCGCGCCGCCTCGGTCTCGCCGACCGCGCCATAGACCTCCGGAACGTGGTGGCAGGTCGGTTGTGCGAAGAAGCGCACGCCGGACTCGACCGCGCCGCCCTTGGGGTCGGCGGCGCCGTAATACAGCCGGCGGATGCGGGCAAAGGAGATCGCGCCGGCGCACATGGTGCAGGGTTCGAGGGTGACATAGAGGTCGCAATCGACCAGCCGTTCGGTGCCGATGGCCTCTGCCGCCTGCCGGATCGCCAGGATTTCGGCATGCGCAGTGGGGTCGCGATCGGTCAATGTCCGGTTGCCGGCGGTGGCGATCACCTCATAGCCCCGCACAATCACGCATCCGATCGGAACTTCGCCCGATTTTCCGGCATTTTCGGCCGTTTTCAGCGCCAAATCCATGAAAGAAGGGGCCGACATGCCTCGTATCATCGGAAGAAACCTGCTAGTAGCTTCGCCTTCAGCAAAAGTGGATGCCGGTTTTGCGTCAAGCGCGCTGCCAACGGGGCGCGCACGACCGGTTGGCCCTTGCACCCCAATTGAACGCCCAGGCGAGAACATTCATGCCCCGCGATAGCGACAAACACAACGATTCCCGCGGCCGGCGTGACCGGCCCGGCGGCGGCAAGGGCCGCTCCGGGGCCGCCCGCGGGCCGGAGAAGAAATTCGCCAAGCGCGGCTTCAGCGGCAAAGACTTCGCCGGCAAAGGCGATGGCGAGAAGCGTCCGTACCGTCGCCGCGAAGACGGCGATGCGCCGCGCCGCGATTTCGACGACAAGCCCCGATTCAGCCGCGACGGCGACCGTCCCCGCGGAGATCGACCGTTCCGTGACCGCCCAGGACGCGACGGCGACGGCGAGAAGCGCACCTTCAAGCCTCGTGGCGACCGGCCGCGGTTTGACCGTGACGGCGATGGCGAAAAGCGTGAGTTCAAGCCGCGCGGTGATCGCCCGAACTACAACCGCGATGACCGCGGGCCGCGCCGCGATCGCGATGACGCGCGTCCAGCGGGGCGGTCTTCCGACCGGAAGTTCGGCGACCGCAAGCCCTACGCGCCGCGCGACCGTGACGGAGAGAAGCGGCCCTACACGCCGCGTGGCGAGCGATCGTTCGGCGACCGTCCTTCGCGCGATGGCGATCGGCCCGCGCGGAAATTCGGTGGGGACAGCAAGTTCAAGCGCGGCGGCGATCGCGATCGCGGCGGAGATCGTGACCGCGGTCCGCGCAAGGATTTCGGTGATCGTCCGCCACGCGGCGAATCCAAGCCGTGGCAGAAGCGAGAAGGCGGCTCCGATCGTCCGGAGCGCGGTTCGCGCCCGTTCCGCGACGGACCGCGCAAGTTCGACAAGCCGCGAGACGATCGCGGTGGCGACGAGCGGCCGCGGTTCTCGCGTTCGCGCGACGATCGCGAGCAGGGTGATCGGCCGAAGTTCAGCCGGCCGCGCTGGAAGGATAATGATGAAGGCGGCGACCGCCGGCGCGAGCGGCCGGAAGGGCGCAGGGATTGGCAGGAGCATCCGCGCAGCGAGGGCCGCTTCGGCGATCGTCCGCGCCGCGACAATGAGGACGACAGCAAGGTTTTCGCGAAGCGCCCGGCCTTCGGCGGCCGCGGCGCTTATCGCGAACGCTCTTATGACGACCGCCGCGAGCGTCCCGAGCCGAAGCCGAAGAAGTCCGGCGAACGCATCGCCAAGGTGCTGGCGCGCGCCGGTCTCGCCTCGCGCCGCGATGCCGAGGAGATCGTCACCCAGGGGCGCGTCACCGTCAACGGACGCGTAATCAACTCGCCGGCGCTCGATATCACCGACAGCGACGTCGTGGCGGTGGACGGCAAGCCGTTGCCGCCGCGCGAGCGGACGCGGCTGTTCATGTATCACAAGCCGCGCGGGCTGATGACGACGCATGCCGATCCCGAGGGGCGGCCGACGGTGTTCGACAATCTGCCCGAGGGCCTGCCGCGGCTGATCTCGATCGGCCGGCTCGATTTCAACACCGAGGGTCTGCTGTTGCTGACCAATGACGGCGGGCTGGCGCGGACGCTGGAGCATCCCGACACCGGATGGCTGCGCCGCTATCGCGTGCGCGCCCATGGTGAGGTGACGCAGGCCCAGCTCGACCAGCTCAAGGACGGCGTCGAGGTCGAGGGCGTCAAATATGGGCCGATCGATGCGACGCTGGAGCGCGATCAGAGTTCCAACGTCTGGGTGGTGTTCGCGATCCGCGAAGGCAAGAACCGGGAGGTGCGCAACGTGATGGCGCATCTCGGGCTCGAGGTGAACCGGCTGATCCGGATCTCCTACGGCCCGTTCCAGCTCGCCGAGCTCGAGGAGGGCAAGGTCGAGGAGGTCAAGACGCGGGTGCTGCGTGAGCAGCTCGGCGAGAAGATCGCCAAGATCGCCGGCGCCGACTTCACGCGGCCGGAGCAGCGTGACGCCGGCGACGACGAGGCGCCAGCCAGGAAACCGAAGCCGAGCAAGCGCGAGACGATCAACGATCGCAAGGGCCGCCGCGTGCTGGTGCAGCGCACCGGCAGCGAGGAAGCCCGTGCCCGCAACGAGGACGAGGCCAACGGCTACGGCCCGCCGCGCCGCCCCAAGCGCGGCTATCACGGCAAGCGCGATCTCAAGCCGCAGGACGAGTAGCGGTCGATGCGTGTCGTCGGGGGCAGGCTGAAGGGTCGCAACCTCGCGTCGCCATCGGGGCGCGAGATCAGGCCGACCGCGGACCGCCTGCGCGAGTCCGTGTTCAACATCCTCGTGCACGCCTACGACAACCCGATCGAGGATGCTCGCGTGCTCGATCTGTTTGCCGGAACCGGCGCGCTCGGCATCGAGGCCGCGTCCCGCGGCGCCAGGTTCACGCTGTTCGTCGACAATGGCGCGGAGGCGCGGGCGCTGTTGCGCAACAATGTCGAGTCGCTCGGCCTCGGCGGCACCACCAAGGTCTATCGCCGCGATGCCACCGATCTCGGGCCGGCGCATCCGGTCGAGCCGTTCTCGCTGGTGTTTCTCGATCCGCCTTATGGCAAGGGCCTCG
Organism: Bradyrhizobium sp. WCU1; assembly: GCF_053474805.1. NCBI lineage: Bacteria > Pseudomonadati > Pseudomonadota > Alphaproteobacteria > Hyphomicrobiales > Nitrobacteraceae > Bradyrhizobium > Bradyrhizobium sp. WCU1. Next base: position 2,159,753 of record NZ_CM130280.1, on the reverse strand, counting down.
CCGACAAGGCGCTGGCCTCGCTGCGCGACGGCAGCTGGCTCACGCCGGGCGCGCTGCTCGTGGTGGAGGAGGCCAAGGCCGCTTCGTTCGCCGTGCCCGACGGTTTCGAGGAGCTCGAGCGGCGGGCCTATGACGACACGGAATTCGTCTTCCTTCGCGAAAAAGTGTAGGGCGTAGCGGCCTCCATCGACCCTATGCTGCGCCAGCGTGGACGACGGACCGATCGTCGCTTTCGGAGCGTGAACCATGGCCGACACTCTCGCCGGGCTCGCAGGTCAGCTGGAGGCGCGCGTCAAGGCGTTGCGCGGCGGCGGCGATGACGCGGCGCTGCTTGCGGCGGCGCGCGACGCCGCCGACCAGATCGGGCGCCGCCGCGGCGCGCTCGACGCCGACGCGCGCGAAGCGCTCGGAATGATTCAGCGGATGACGTTCAACGCCGCGGCCGATTGCTGGCCGGGCTGGGGCGTTTCGGACAAACCGATCGATCCAAATCATCTGCTGGCGGCGCGTGACCTTGCCGAGCGCTCGTTGGATCTTGTGCAGGAGCTGGAGCTCGGGCCGGCGCGGCTCGGAACGGGCGCCTGGCTGGTGGGCGCCTTCGATCTGGCGCTTGGCCGCTATGACGAGGCGATCGACATCTTTCGCGGCGCGCGCCGGAACTATCTCGCCGCGAGCGCGCCCGGCCTGGTGCTGCTGACGGACGGCTATGTCGCGATCGCGCGGCAATTGGCCGGGGATCGGACTTCATCCGACGATCAAGGTTTCGATCAGGTCTGCGAGCGGATCGCGGCAGGCGGGTTCGAGCACGGCGACGAATGGATCGCGCAGCTGCGCACCGCGCTGGAGGTGTTCGCGCGGCAAGTGAATTCGTAGGATGGGTAGAGCGCAGCGAAACCCATCATCGTGTCACGCGGACGAAAGTTGATGGGTTTCGCTGCGCTCTACCCATCCTACCGCATGCTGCGAGACCTACCGCCGCCCGAACAGCTTCTCGATGTCGCTGAGCTTCAATTCGACATAGGTCGGTCGGCCGTGGTTGCACTGGCCGGAGTTCGGCGTGTCTTCCATCTCGCGCAGCAGCGCGTTCATCTCTTCCGGCTTGAGGCGTCGCCCGGCGCGGACCGAGCCGTGGCAGGCCATGGTGGCGGCGACATGCATCAGGCGGCGCTCCAGCGGCAGCGCCTCGTCCCACTCGGCCATGTGTTCGGCGAGGTCGCGCAACAGGCCGGCCGCGTTGGTCTTGCCGAGCAGCGAGGGCGTCTCGCGCACGGCGATGGCGCCGGGACCGAAGGAGTCGATCGCAAGCCCGAACGAGGCCAGCTCCTCGGCACGATCGTGCAGCTTCTCGACGGTGGCCTCGTCGAGTTCGACGATCTCGGGGATCAGCAGGATCTGCCGCTGCACGCCGTTCTTCGCTAGCGAGGCTTTCAGTCTCTCATAGACGATGCGTTCATGCGCCGCGTGCTGGTCGACCACGATGAGGCCGTCGCGGGTCTGCGAGACGATATAGGTCTCGTGGATCTGGGTGCGCGCGGCCCCCAGCGGGCGGTCGAGCAGATCGGGAGCTGGCGCCGCCTCGAAGCGGACATCGGCGGTCGGCGCGCCGACGTCGAAGGCGGCCTGTCCGGGCTCGGTGAAGGCCGTCGCCGCAGCGCTCTCGAAGCCGCGCATCGGACCAGCCGGATAGGACGGCGAGCTGCGCCAGTCCCAATTGCCTGGACGCGGTGGCGTGAACGCAGGGCGGAACGCCTGCAACGTTGCGCCGTCGGCGGTGTTGGCCGCGGTGCGCCGGCCTTCGCGCGCAAGACCGTCCTTCAGCGCATGCACGATCAGCGCGCGCACCAGGCCGGCGTTGCGGAAGCGCACCTCGGTCTTGGCCGGATGCACGTTGGCGTCGACCTCTTGCGGGTCGCAGCTCACGAACAGCGCCACGACGGGATGGCGGTCGCGCGGCAGATAGTCGGAATAGGCCGCGCGCACTGCGCCGAGGATCAGCTTGTCGCGCACCGGACGGCCGTTGACGAACAGATATTGCCCGAGCGCGTTGGCGCGGGTCAACGACGGGGCGGCGGCAAAGCCCTCGACCACGACGCCTTCGCGCTCGGATCGCACCTCGATCGCGCTGGCGCGGAAATCCGCGCCGAGGATATCGCCGAGCCGGGTCAGCCGGCCGGCCGCACCGGGCAGGGCGGCCGCCCAGGTCACCGGCGCGCGCTCTTCGCCGGCCAGCGTGAAGGCGATGTCGGGGCGCGCCATGCCGAGCCGCCGCACCACTTCGCGGATCGCCTCCGCCTCGGTGCGGTCGGTCTTGAGGAATTTCAGCCGCGCCGGCGTCGCATAAAACAGCTCGTTGACCTCGACGCGGGTGCCCTGGCCGAGCGCGGCCGGCATGATCTCCGATTTCTCGCCGCCTTCGACCGACAGCGACCAGGCGTGCGGCTCGCTGGCGTGGCGCGTCGTGATGCCGAGCTTGGCCACGGCGCCGATCGAGGGCAGCGCCTCGCCGCGGAACCCGAGTGTGCGGATGCGCAACAGGTCTTCGTCGTCGAGCTTGGAGGTGGCGTGGCGGTCGACCGCGAGCGCGAGGTCTGAGCGGGTCATGCCGCCGCCGTCGTCGGTGATGCCGATCCGCCGCCGCCCGCCGCCATCGGTGAACACGTCGATCCGGCTCGCGCCGGCGTCGATCGCGTTCTCGACCAGCTCCTTGACCACGCTCGCAGGGCGTTCGACCACTTCGCCGGCGGCGATGCGGTTGACGAGCTGTTCGGGAAGCTGGCGGACGGGCATGAATTGCGCGATCGGACACGGATTCGAGGTTCGGCGGCATTCTAGTCGGCTGGCCGGCCAAATGCATGGGGCGGTCCGCGAATGGCTGCCTTTTACTGGGGATGGAGCCGGCCTATCGCCTTGAAGACGCTCACCTTCGCGTGTGCATCGGCTACGCCCTACGTGGCGATTGTGGGGTCCCACGGGCGGGTATATCGTTTAGAAAAATTATAATCCGATCGGGAGGATAGCTATGTGCCATTTGTTCTCGCACCAGCCGCAGCGCAATTATGAGTCGCAGACCCGGTCGCTGCGGATCGGCGGTCACTGCACCTCGATCCGGCTGGAAATGTCGTTCTGGGATACGCTGGAGGAGATCGCGGCGAAAGAGGGGATGAGCGTCGCCAAGTTCGTTACCACGCTCTATGGCGAAGTCCTCGACCACCATGGCGAGGTCAACAATTTCGCATCGCTGCTGCGGTGCTGCTGCCTGATCTATCGCTCGCAGAGCACAGCTGCGGTGCCCGAATTCCGGGGCCAGCCGATCCTCGACGCCGCGGAATAACCTTTCGGATTCATCGCGCAGAAAAACGGCCTTGTCCTGTTGGGCAAGGCCGCTTCAGTGAGAGGGGAACTGTAGTTTCTTGCTAGATCTCCTTGCGCTGCATCGCGCCGGCGATGTGGTCGGCCTGCCGGATCGCCAGCGACACGATCGTCAGCGTCGGGTTGCACGCCGCTCCGCTCGTGAACTGGCTGCCGTCGGAGACGAACAGGTTCTTGATGTCGTGGGTCTGGCCGAACTTGTTGACCACGCCATCGCGCGGCTTCTCGCTCATCCGGTTGGTGCCCATGTTGTGGGTCGAGGGATAGGGCGGCGTCGGATAGGTCACGGTGGCGCCGACCGCCTCATAGACCGCGGCACCCTGTCTAAAGGCGTGATCGCGCATCGCGACATCGTTCGGATGGTCGTCGAAATGCACGCTCGCGACCGGCATGCCGAACTTGTCCTTGACGTTCGGATCCAGCGTGACGCGGTTGGTCTCCTGCGGCAGGTCCTCGCCGACCAGCCACATGCCGGCCATCCGCGGATAGCCTTCCATGGCACTGGTGAAGCTGCGGCCCCAAGCGCCGGGATTGAGGAACGCGGCCATGAAGGGCAGACCGAGCGACAGCGTTTCCATCTCGTAGCCGCCGACGAAGCCGCGCTTCGGATCGTTCTTCGCCTCGTCGCGGATGATGCCGGCCATCGTGGTGCCGCGATACATGTGCACCGATTTCTCGAAGGTCGCATACACGCTGCCGGTCATGTGCCGCAGATAGTTGCGGCCGACCTGGCCGGATGAGTTGGCGAGGCCGTCGGGGAACATGCTGGACGCGCTGTTGAGCAGCAGCCGCGGGCTCTCGATCGAGTTGCCGGCGACCGCGACCACGCGGGCCTTCTGGCGCTGCATCGCGCCCGTCTCATCGGCATAGACCACGCCGGTCACCTTGCCGGACTGATCATGCTCGATCTTGATCACCATGCTGCCCGGGCGCACCTCGAGATTGCCGGTGGCTTCGCCCTTCGGGATCTCGGTGTAGAGCGTCGACCATTTGGCGCCCGACTTGCAGCCCTGGAAGCAGAAGCCGATCTGCTGGCACGAGCCGCGGCCGTCGCGCGGTTCGCTGTTGATGGCCATCCGTCCGGTGTGCACCTCCTTGTAGCCGAGCTTCTTGGCGCCGGCCTCCATCACCTTGAAATTGTTGTTGCCGGGCAGTCCGGGAATGCCGTTGGTGCGGGTGACGCCCATCTTGTTCTCGGCCTTGGCGTAATAGGGCTCCATCTCGGCGAGCGTGATCGGCCAGTCCAGGAGATTGGCGCCGGGGATGTTGCCGTAAGCCGACTTGATCTTGAACTCGTGCTCGTCGAAGCGCAGCGAGGCGCCGGCCCAGTGCACGGTGGAGCCGCCGACCGCCTTGACGATCCAGGCTGGAATACTCGGAAAGTCCTTGTGCACGCGCCAGCTTCCGGAGGTGGTGCGGGCGTCGGACCACGCGAGCTGGCTGAAGCTGTCCCATTCATCGTTGATGAAGTCCTGGTTCTCGATGCGCGGGCCGGCTTCCAGGATCACGACCTTGATGCCCTTCTGCGCCAGTTCATTGCCGAGCGTTCCGCCGCCGGCGCCGGAGCCGACGATCACGACGACGCCGCTGTCATTCAGATCGAATTTTGCCATTGTGTCCTCCCAAAATTGTCTGGTTCAGGCTTTCGGCAGCCAGTCGATGTCGGCGAAGCCGCGCTTGATGTAGCCGCCATGCTCGGCCGAGGAGCCCTCGTAGCCGAACCGCGGCCAGACCTCCTTGTTGTTGTAGAGCGAGGCGATGAGATCGCCGCGGATCTGCTGGAAGAACGCGCTTGTCTCGATCCGCTGCAGCAGCGCGACGCGATCGTTCTCCCAGGCGACCTGCGCATAAGGCATCTTGTGGCGCTCGTTGGCCTCCTGATCGAGCCGGGCGATGCCCTCATTGATCAGCGACTTGACCGCCGGGTCCTTCGCGGCCTTCTCATCCCAGGGCTTGACCGCCGTGATGTAATAGCTGTCGCCGAGGAAATCGTGCGGATAGATGTCGCGCGCCATCTTCAACAGCGTCTTCAGCGTCGCCGGCGTCAGCGTCGAGGCGCCTTCGGCCCACGCATCGGTGATGCCGAGCCCGGTCGATGTCGCGATCGCGACGGCAGGGGCGGTGGCGGCTGCGCCTTTGAGAAAGACACGCCGGTCATATCTGCTGCGTCGATCGATTTCTCTCATGGTTTCCTCCGTAGTTTATTTTCTATTTGGATTTGCAACTGGATTAGCCGAAGCGCCCGCCGCGCTGGATCACCTCGATCTTGTAGCCGTCGGGATCGGAGACGAAGAAGAAGCGCGCCAGCGTCCTGCCGTCATGCTTGAAGTCGCGCAGCGGCCCGGGCGACAGCTTCTCCTGCTCGAAGCGCGCGTGCTCGGCATCGACGTCATCGACGACGACGGCGAGATGGCCGTAGCCGTCGCCGAGCGTGTAGGGTTCCTTGCGGTCGAAATTGACCGTGAGCTCGACCTCGAACGGCGAGGACGGATGGCGCAGATAGATCAGCGCGAAATCGGGAAAACGCAGATTGTCCGCGATCTCGAGCCCGAACGCGCGACGATAGAAGTCGAGCGCTTTGGCCTCGTCGAACACGCGGATCATCGAATGCACGGGTTTCGCCATTCAGTTCAGCTCCTTCAGATAGGCGATGATCATGGCGCGGGTTTCCGGCTTGGCCTGCCGATAGGCCATCACGGCACCCGGGATCACCTCTTGCGGATTGGTCAGCCAGGCATCGAGCTTCGCATCGTCCCAGACGAAATCGGCCTTGGCGAAGCCCGCGGAATATTTGAAGCCGTCGGCCTGGCCGGCATGGCGGCCGACGACCTTGTAGAGCGACGGTCCTTGCCGGACGGGATCTGTCGCATTCGATGTGTGGCAGGTCGCGCATTGCTGCTTGAACAGCGTGGCGCCATCGGGCGGCTTGGCGGCGGGCAGGGGCATTTGCGCGCGCGCGATTTGCACTGCAAGCATTGCGCTGCAAAATCCCAGCGCCAACCTCGCCCCGGTCGTCCACCTCACGTGCAGCTTTGTCATATACATCACCGCCTCTGTGCCGTGACTGTAGGAGGCCGAAATCCGCCGTTGGTAGTAGCGGGCTGTTTCACAGCAGAACAAAGCTGGGCGGCGATCTGGCGCGGAACCGGTCGTTGCCGGTTCTGATGTCGGATGCAGCGCCATGCGTGCGCTGCATCCACTTCGCTCGAAAACGCTCCAGGGTATGATCCGGAAAAGTGCGAAGCGGTTTTCCGAAAAGATCATGCTTAAACAAGAGTCTAAAGCGCGATGACGATTCAGCCCGATCTCATCGCGCTTTAGTCGTCGAAACGGCGCGTGCCGCGACCGGCCTTGATGTCGCTGCGGCGCTTCTTGCCCTCGAGGCGGCGTTGCTTGGAGCCGAATGTCGGCTTGGTCGCGCGCCGTGGCGTCGGCCGCACCATCGCTTCCCTCAACATCTCCAGCAGCCGCTCGATTGCGTCGGCGCGATTGCGCTCCTGGGTGCGGAAGCGGAACGCCTGGATCACGATCACGCCGTCCTTGGTCATGCGGCTGCCGGCGAGCCGCGCCAGCCGCTGCGCGGCGTCCGGCGGCAGCGCGATCTTCGTCGTGTCGAAGCGGAGCTGGGCTGCGGTCGAGACCTTGTTGACATTCTGTCCGCCCGGACCGGAGGCGCGAACAAACACGATCTCAATGTCGTTCTCGTCGATCGTAAGGTCGCGGGACACCCGCAGCATGACAGCACCCGGTGCAGGGAAGAATCGGCGGCCGCAGGATAGCGGGTTTGTGTTGCGTGTGCTTGGGGTGCGTGGATGCCGCGCGTACGACATCTGCGGTCAGAGTCCGCGGCTCACCCCTCTCCCCAACCCTACCCCGCAAGGGGGGAGGGAGCCCATCCGCCGATGCGTCCCTAACGATCCAACGCCAATCGAAGCATCACCGCCAGCCGTGACGTGATGTGAGGTGAGCGCGTCTCTCAGGCTCCCTCCCCCCTTGCGGGGGAGGGCGGGGAGAGGGGGGGCCACGACGGCGGTGTACGAAGAAGGAGCGCGCCGAAACGCTTCAGTTCGCCTTCGGCGGCGCCGACGCCGGCTGCGCGGCGGCTTGCGGGGCGCGGCCGACGATCACGGTGAGCAGGCCGTTGCCCCACAGCCGCCTGGAGACCCGCTTGACGTCGTCGAGCGTCACCGCATCGACGATGGCGCTGCGCTTCTCGATGTAGTCGATCGGCAGCTTGTCGAGCTGGTATTGCAGCATCGCCTGCGCGAGCTTGGAGGAGGTGTCGAGCGCCAGCATCTGCGAGCCCTTCAGATAGGACTTCGCCTCGTCGAGCTCCTGCTGCGTCGGGCCTTGCTCGGCGATGCGGCGGATCTCCGCCTCGACCGCATCGATGGTCTCGCCGGCGCGGTCGGCGCGGGTGCCGGTGTTGCCGAGGAACAGCGCGGAGTGGTCCATCCAGAGCAGCGCCTCGTAGATCGAATAGGCCAGCCCGCGCTTCTCGCGCACTTCCTTGTAGAGCCGCGACGACAGCCCACCGCCGCCGAGAATGTGGTTCACCACATAGGCGGCCATGAAATCCGGGTCGTGCCGGTTGATGCCGGGTCCGCCGAAGGTGACGATGGTCTGCGGCACATCGAGCGGGACAAAGGCGCGCTGCGGCGGTTTGGTCGCCACGACGTCGGGAATCGGCGTCAATTCGGCCTTGGCCGGCAGGTCGCCGAAGGTCTTGTCGAGCAGCTTGCCGAGCGTGTCGGCATCGACGTCGCCGACCACGGCGATCCGCAGCGTATCCTTGGCGATGTTGCGGCGGACATACTCCTTCAGATCGGAGATCTCGATGGTCGGCACGCTCTCGAGCGTGCCGGTCGCCGTCCTGCCGTAGGGATGATCGCCGAAAGCGAGCTCGAGGAACTTGCGGCCGGACAGCGAGGACGGATTGGTCGATTCGCGGCGCAGGTTCGAGATGACCTGGGCGCGGATGCGTTCGACGTCCTTCGGCTCGAACCGCGGCGAGGTCAGCGCCATCCGCAACAGATCGTAGGCTTCGTCCTTGTTGTCCTTGAGCATGCGCAGCGAGCCGCGGAACTGATCGCGGTTCGACGCGAAGCTGAGCTCGATGGCGCGGCGTTCGAGCCGCTCATGATAGGTCTTGGAATCGAGATCGCCGGAGCCCTCATCGAGCAGGTCGGCGACCAGATTGCCGACGCCGGGCTTGCCCGGTGGATCCTGGCTGGCGCCGCCGCCGAAGGAATATTCCATCGCGATCAGCGGCACGGTGGCGTCCTGCACGAACCAGGCCTCGATGCCGCCGGGCGATACCAGCCGCTGGATCTTGGCAGCGGCCTGCGAGGGCACAGACGTCAGCGCCAGCATCGCGGCGCAGGCGCCGCCGATCAGCGCCGCGCGGCGGGTGAGGGAGTAGGTCACGAGCGCTTCTCCTCGCGTTTCGGCGCGGTATCCTTGATCAGATAGCCGGTCACCGACCGCTTCTTGTCGAGCCAGGTGGCGGCAGCGGCGCGCACCTGCTCGGCGGTGACGGCGCGAATGCGATCCGGCCAGCTGCGGATGTCGTCGATGCTGAGGCCGGTGGTCAGCGCGCCGCCGTACCAGCGCGCCAGCGTCGCCTGGTTGTCCTGGGCGTAGATCGCCTCGGCGATGAGCTGGGTCTTGACCCGTTCGAGATCCTCGGCGCGCGCCGGGTTCTGCGCGAGGTCGGCGATCACCTTGTCGATCGCGTCCTCGATCTGCGCGAACTCGACGCCCGGCTTCGGCGTCACCGCGATCGAGAATTGCGAGGGGTCGAGCGAGGTGCCCTGATAGCCGGCGCCGGCCGAGATCGCGAGGCCCTTGTCGATCACCAGCGCGCGATAGAGGTAGGAATTGGCGCCGCCGCCCATCAATTGCGCGAGCACGTCGAGCGCCTGGCTCTCGCCGGCCGCCGCTGTCGTCGCCGAGGGCACCAGATAGTAGCGGCGCAGGTTCGGCTGCTCGACCCGCGGGTCCGACAGCGTCACGGTGCGCGGGGCGGCTGGCGTCGGCTCCTGCGGCCGGACACGCTTCTCGGGGATCGCACGCTGCGCCGGGATCGGGCCGAAATTCTTCTCGACCAGCGGCCGGATATCCTTGACGTCGACATCGCCGGCGATGACCAGGATCGCGTTGTTCGGGGCGTAGAAGCGCCGGTAGAAGGCGAGCGCGTCCTCACGGTCGAGCTTCTCGATCTCCTGGTGCCAGCCGATCACCGGCCGGCCGTAGGGATGATTGAGATAGAGCGCGGCCATGATCTGCTCGGTGAGCCTTGCATCCGGGTTGTTGGCGACCCGCATGTTGAACTCCTCCAGCACCACGTCGCGCTCGGGCAGCACATTCTCGTCCTTCAGGATCAGGCCGGTCATGCGGTCGGCCTCGAATTCCATCATGGAGGCGAGCTGCTCGCGCGGTATGCGCTGGAAGTAGCCGGTGTAGTCGGTGGAGGTGAAGGCGTTCTCGTTACCGCCGACGCGCAGCACGGTCTGCGAGAACTCGCCGGCCGGGTGCTTGGCGGTGCCCTTGAACATCAGATGCTCGAGGAAGTGCGCAAGGCCCGATTTGCCGGGCGTCTCGTCGGCCGAGCCGACCTTGTACCAGATCATCTGGGTCACGACCGGCGTGCGGTGATCGGGGATCACCACCACCTGCAGGCCGTTGTCGAGCGCGAAGCTCGCAGGGCGTTCCGAGGTGACGGTGGTCTGGGCGCGGAGGCTGGCGCCCGGCAGCGGGATCGTTGAAATGAGAGCAGCAGCGAACAGGGCAATCGATCGGCGTGTGGGCATCATGGTCCTTATGAAAGCCCGGACACACAGCCGGGGCGCGAAAGCAGGCCATCGTACACGGTCGTCTCCGTGCCCGTCGTCACGAAGCGGAGAGAGCGACGCCGCGCCGCATTAAGCTTTGCTCATGTCAGCCTTCGCCCGACCAGGCCAAGCGTCATTGCAACGGTTTTCCGGTCATGACGTCGTATTGGCCTTCTTGCGCCTTCGGCTTCATCGGCCCGGTGCCATAGTCGAACCCCGCGGACGGCGTCTGATAGCCGGGCGGCGGTTCGGTCAGGGATTCGCGGGTCGGCTCGCCCTTGAATGGCTTAGACTCGCTGCTGTTGCCCTTGAACATGCCGAGCAGACCGCCGGAGTAACCGAGCTGGCTCGGCATCAACGACGGATTGGTGCTCACACCGGGCTCGAGCGGCTCCTTCCGGCCGTCGGTGGCGGTCTGCTGCTTCCGTCCGGCCTCGATCTCGGCCGGCGTCAACGCCACCGCTGACTGCCACGGCTCCTTCTTGACCTCTTTCTTGCGCGCCTCGATCATGGCCTTGCGCTTGGCGATGTCGGGGTCCTTCGGCCAGTTCGGCGCGTTGACCTGGGTGGTCGAGGCGGGCGGCGGCAGGTCGAGCTTCGGCGGCACCACCAGCGGCGAGCGCTCGCGATAGTCGATGCCCTTGCTGGCGGCGCTCTTGGCGCCGAGCCCGGTCATCAGATTGTCGACGATCCGCTCTTCGAAGGTCAGGCCGTCATCTTCATCTTCATCTTCGCCGGCGCGCACCGGCCCGGCGGCCATGACGAGGCCGATCCCGGCCGCAACGAACGCCCAACGCAGGCCGCGCATCAGCGGCAGCCGCGACGTCTCGATCAGATAAACGCGGGCTTTGATGTTGCGCATCGCGCTTTTCCCATCTCAAAATTCGCCAAAGCGATCACTGGCTTAGCGCTCAGTTCCGCTAGGTGCAGGTCGGCCGCCGACCGGCTCATATCGGCCGGGATCAGGGCGCTTTTACGGCGGGGGTCCCCATCACGGAATCATACAATAGGGCCGCCACGCCAGCAACGATCGCCACATCGGCGAGGTTGAAGATGTACCAATTGAAGGTTTTTCCCCCGATCTCGACATGAAACAGGGCAAAATCGACCACCGCGCCATAGGCGAAGCGGTCGATACCGTTCCCGATCGCGCCGCCGATGATCAGGCCGAGCGAAACTGTCGCAAGCCAGGTTCGCGACCGCGCCATCCAGATCGCCAGCGCGATCACGGCGGCGGCCTTGATCACCATCAGCAGGATCTGGGCCGCCGGGGTCTCGCTCTGGAACCAGCCGAAACTGATGCCGGGATTCATGGCGAGCACCAGGTCGAAGAACGGCGTCACCGTCACCGGGGCGTGGTGCGCGATGTCGAGGATGTGAAGCAGCCAGAGCTTGGAGGCCTGGTCGGCGATCAGGGTGATGACCGCCGCCAGCACGCCGGCACGAACGGGCGAGCTCAAGCCGTGACCCCCAGCGCCTTCCATTCGCGCAGCGCCTGTGCGTCGCGCGGCGAGACGTCGGGATATTCGGGATCCTCGCCAACCGTCGGAAGGATCTTCCACGAGCGCGCGCATTTGGTGCCGACCGCCTTCTCGACCACGACGGCAACGCCGGGCACCGCATCGAGACGGAAGGCGCTGGCCGGCGCCTCGCCCTCGCGCACCTCGTAGTTCGAGGTGATGCAGACCTCGGCGAGATCGACGTCGAACAGCGTCGCGAGCATGTCGCGGTCGGCAACATAGATCACCGGCGAGGCTTCCAGCGACGAGCCGATGGTCTTGTCCTTGCGCTCCAGTTCGAGCGCGCCGGTGACGACACGGCGGACGTCGCGGATCGTCTCCCACTTCGCGGCGAGGGCGTCGTCGCGGAATTGCTCGAGTCTGTCCGGGAACAGCGTGAGATGCACCGAAGGCTCGGCGCCCGGCCGGTACATCCGCCAGGCTTCGTCTGACGTGAAGCTCAGGATCGGCGCCAGCCATTTCAGGATCGCGTCGCACAGGATGTCGATCGTGGTCAGTGCCGCCTTGCGCGCCACCGAGGACGGCGGATCGCAATACAGCGTGTCCTTGCGGATATCGAAATAGAACGCCGACAATTCGGAATTCATGAAGGCCGCGAGGCTCGCGACCACGGTCTTGTAGTCGAATGCGGCATAGGCGTTGCGGATGGTCTCTGCGTGGCCGGCCAGCTCATGCAGCATCAGCCGCTCGAGCTCGGGCATCTCGGCAAAGCCGACCTTCTCGGCTTGCTTGAAATGATGCAGCGTGCCGAGCATCCAGCGGATCGAGTTGCGCAGCTTGCGATAGGTCTCGACGGTGTTCTTCAGGATCTCCGGGCCGATGCGCTGATCGTCGGCATAGTCGGTGGCGCACACCCACAGCCGCAGGATATCCGCGCCGGAATTTGCGATCACGTCCTGCGGCTGGACCGTGTTGCCGAGCGACTTCGACATCTTGCGGCCGTTCTCGTCGAGCGTGAAACCGTGGGTGAGCACGATGTCATACGGTGCGCGGCCGCGCGTGCCGGCGCTTTCCAGCAGCGAGGAGTGGAACCAGCCGCGATGCTGGTCGGAGCCTTCGAGATACATCACGGTGTCGTTGCCGCCATCGACCTTGCGGACGATGTTGCCGAGCTGCGGGAAGTTCTGGCGGTCTTCCAGCACGAAGGCGTGGGTGGAGCCGGAATCGAACCAGACGTCACAGATGTCGTCGACCTTCTTCCAGTCCTCGGACGCGCGCGAGCCGAGGAAGCGCTCGCGGGCGCCGTCCATGTACCAGGCGTCGGCGCCTTCCTCCATGAAGGCCTCGCTGATGCGCTGATTGACGACCTCGTCCTGCAGGATCTCGGCCGAGCCGTCAGCGTTCTCGCGCACGAACACGGCGATCGGCACGCCCCAGGCGCGCTGCCGCGAGATCACCCAGTCGGGCCGGTTGGCGATCATGCCGTTGATGCGGTTCTCGCCGGCCGGCGGCACCCATTGCGTGACCGAGATCGCGTGCAGCGCGCGAGCGCGCAGCGTGTCGCCCTTCTTCGCGTGGCCGTTCTCCGCGATGTCCTTGTCCATCGCGATGAACCATTGCGGCGTGTTGCGGAAGATCACCGGCTTCTTGGAACGCCAGGAATGCGGATATTGGTGCTTGAGGCTGCCGCGTGCGAGCAGCTTGCCGCCTTCAATCAACGCCTTGATCACGGCGTCGTTGGCGTCGCCCTTCTCGCCCTCGTCGGTCAGCACGCGTTTGCCGGTGAAGCCGGGGGCCTGCGCGGTGTAGGTGCCGTTTTCGTCGACCGTATAGGGGATCGCCGTGTTGATGCCGCGTGCATCCAGCTCGCGCTTGTTCGCCATCCAGACGTCGAAGTCCTCGCGGCCGTGGCTTGGCGCAGTGTGCACGAAGCCGGTTCCGGTGTCGTCGGTGACGTGTTCTCCGGCGAGCAGGGGCACGGTGAATTCGTAGCCGCCGCTGAAACCGCGCAGCGGATGCGCACATTCCACGACATCGAGCGTATCGCCGGGGATGTCGCGCACCCTCTCATAGGCGGCGACGCGCGCCTTCTTGAACACTTCCGCCGCGAGCGCGTCGGCCAGGATCAGCAGGTCGCCCGTCTTCGCCCATTTGGCTTCCGGCGCGTCGGTTACCTTGTAGAGGCCGTAGGCGATCTTCGGCGAGAACGAGATCGCGCGGTTGCCGGGCAGCGTCCACGGCGTGGTGGTCCAGATCACGACCGAGGCATTGGCCAGCGCGCCATGCGCCGGCGAGGTGACCGGGAATTTCACCCACACCATGTCGGAAGTGTAGTCCTCATACTCGACCTCGGCCTCCGCGAGCGCGGTCTTCTCGACCACGCTCCACATCACCGGCTTGGAGCCGCGATAGAGCGTGCCGTTGGCGGCGAACTTCATCAGCTCGCGGGCGATCTGCGCCTCGGCCGGGTAGCTCATGGTCTGGTAGGGATGGTCCCAGTCGCCGATGATGCCGAGCCGCTTGAACTCCTCGCGCTGCACGTTGATCCAGTGCGTCGCATAGGCGCGGCATTCCCGGCGGAACGCGACCATCGCGGCGGAGTCGCGGAAATCGGGCTTCTGCTTGCCCTTGGAGCGGTAGTTCTCCTCCTCGATCTTCCATTCGATCGGCAGGCCGTGGCAGTCCCACCCCGGCACGTAATTGGAGTCGAAACCGAGCATCTGCTGGCTCTTGGTCACGACGTCCTTGAGGATCTTGTTCAGCGCGTGCCCGATATGGATGTTGCCGTTGGCATAGGGCGGGCCGTCATGCAGCACGAATTTGGCGCGGCCCTCGGCGGCCCGGCGCAGTCTGTCGTAGAGGCCGATCTCGTTCCAGTATTTGAGGATTTCCGGCTCGCGCTGGGGCAGGCCGGCGCGCATCTGGAATTCCGTCTTCGGCAGGTAAAGGGTCTTGGAATAGTCGTTAGCGTCGGTCTTTTGCGGCTTGTCGGACATGAAGGCTCTGATCTGGCAGGTGAGGGCGCGGAAACGCGATCAATCGCGGGTGAAACGACGAAATCCCGGTCTTGCGCCGAGCCCTCGGGCTCAGGCGGAAGCCGGGCCGCTAATCCGTATGATGCGCCGCGAAAACATCGGGTTTCCTTAGCAGCCGGACGGGGAATTCGCAAAGCCCCCGGTGGCCGGCGGACCGTTCCGCGGGACGGCCCCTAAAGCGGGATAGGTTGAGCTGGAGCGGCGGCGGAGGTGCCACCTCTCCCTTGGGAGAGGTCGATTTGCGCAGCAAATCGGGTGAGGGTTTGCGGTCTATCGAGAGAACAAGAGCCCTCACCCGGCGCTGCGCGCCGACCTCTCCCCACGGGGGAGAGGTGGACCAAACCCGCGGTCAAACTGATCTAACCTCTTCATCCCGCGCTAGGCAGCCGCCGCCGGGCCGGATTTCCGGCCACGATGGTGCCGGCGGCGACGTCCCGCGTCACCACGCTGCCGGCCCCGACCAGGGCGCCGTCGCCGATTGTGACGCCGGGCAGGATGATGGCGCCGCCGCCGATCCAGACGTCGCTGCCGATCCGGATCGGGCGGCCGAATTCCAGCCCGGCGCGGCGGGTTTCGGCATCGCGCGGGTGGTCAGCGGTGTAGATCTGCACCGCTGGCCCGATCTGGGTGCGGTCGCCGATCACGACCTCGACGACGTCGAGGATGACGCAGTTGAAGTTGAGGAACACGCCGTCGCCGAGGCTGATATTGCTGCCGTAGTCGCAGAAGAACGGCGGGCGGATGATGGTGTCCTTGCCGACCTTGCGGAAGCGCTCGGAGAGCAGCGCGTTCAGTTCGGCCGCGGACGATGCGCCCGACGCATTGTAGCGGGTCATCCAGCGTTCCGCCGCGGCATGGTCGGCGGCGATCTCGGCATCCGGGCGATACAGCTCGCCCGCCAGCATCTTTTGCTTTTCAGTCTTGTTCAATCAATCGTTCCGAGTCTTGGAAACGCGTCCGGCGCGGCGGCGAGGTACGCGCGCGCCTTGGCGCTGTCGTCATCCATCTGGCGTATCAACGCCTCGATGGTGTCGAATTTCAGCTCTTCGCGAATGAAACCGATGAATGCGACATCGAGGACCGTGTCGTACAGGTCGCCCTTGAAGTCGAACAGGAACACTTCGAGCAGCGGCGCGCCGTTGTCGAAGGTCGGCCGGCGCCCGAAGCTTGCGACGCCGTCGAACCGCTGCGCGCCCTTGCCGATCCGCACCGCATAGATGCCGTGCTTCAGGCCGCAATGCTTGTCGAGGCGGATGTTGGCGGTGGGATAGCCGAGGTCGCGGCCGCGCTTCTCGCCGTGGATCACCTTGCCGGTGACGAACCACGGTCCGCCCAGCATCGTGGTGGCGTCGGTGACCTCGCCCTCGGCGAGCGCCATGCGGATGGCGCTGGAGGACACCGGGCGCTCGGCGATGTCGACATGGGCCTGCACATCGACCTCGATGCCGAGCCGCGGAGCCTCGCTAACCAAAAGACTTGGCGAGCCGACCCGGCCCTTGCCGAAATGGAAGTCGTAGCCGACCGCAATGCCGCTGATGCCGAGCCGGCGGATCAGGTCATGGTGAATGAAATCCTGCGCCGACGTACCGGCCCGCGCCTTGTCGAAGGTCATGACGACGGCGCCGGCGAGCCCGGTGGCTGCGAGCAAGCGCAGCTTGTTGGTCTCGTCCGTGAGGCGGAATTGCGGGGTGTTCGGGCTGAAGAAGCTGCGTGGATGCGGCTCGAAGGTCACGGCGAGCGCGGGCACGCCGCGCGCTCGGCCCATCGCCAGCGCCGCACCGATCACGGCGCGGTGACCGAGATGGACGCCGTCGAAATTTCCCATCGCGACCACGGCGCCCCTGGGGATGGCGCTTTCGGGGGTGTTGTCGCGGATAACGGTAAAGCCGGTGCTCATGTCAGGTATTCTTCAAGGATTCTTAAGCATGATTGTTGCGGGCCGGACCGTGACGCGGCGGCGGCGTGGAAGTCAAGCGTAGCGAAAATCGCGTCAAATCCGTAACAATCCGGATTCAGCCGGTTAACGCGCTGTTTAACGCCAGCTGTTACTCGTTGCCGGAAACCTGCGTTCGTGCAGAAGCCAAGTTGCGTCAGGCGTTTTGGGGGAAAAGATGGCGGTTGATTTGTCCATGCCGGTTCTGGTGGTTGATGATTACAGCACCATGATCCGCATCATCCGGAATCTTCTCAAGCAGCTTGGATTCGAGAATATCGACGATGCGTCCGACGGCTCCGCGGCGCTCAACAAGATGCGCGGCAAGAAGTATGGCCTGGTGATTTCCGACTGGAACATGGAGCCGATGACCGGCTACGACCTGCTCAAGGAAGTTCGCGCCGATCCCAATCTCGCGACCACGCCCTTCATCATGATCACCGCGGAATCCAAGACCGAGAACGTGATCGCGGCCAAGAAGGCCGGCGTCAACAACTACATCGTCAAGCCGTTCAACGCCGCCACGCTGAAGACCAAGATCGAGGCGGTGTTCCCGGACATGGCGACCGCGTAAGACGCTCGTCCATCGCATCTACTGAATTCACGTTATGCCCGGGCTAGTCCCGGGCATAGCTGTTTTTCGCCAAGGCAAGATGAGATTAGGCTCAGCCGCAACGGCGTCGGAAGTTCACCTCTCCCTTGGGAGAGGTCGATTTGCGTAGCAAATCGGGTGAGGGGGGACGGTCTATCGAGGGAGCAAGAGCCCTCACCCGGATTGCTCCGCAATCCGACCTCTCCCCGCCGGGGAGAGGTGAACCGCGACCAGAGGCTCGCGCAAATGCCATATGCGATAACTCCTGCGGCGAAGTGCGTCTGCGCTATTTCGGAATATTAGAAGTATGCCCCTGAGTTGCCCGACGTGTCAAGGCGACCGGTCGAACATCCGGTGCCGCGGCCACTTTGCATGGGGTTGTTTTCGATATTTTGGCAGCGCGCCGCTTGCGGAGCCGGCCGCTACCACTTCAGCTCGCGCATCAGCGCGCGCGGCGGGTGGCCGAACAATTCCTTGATCGAGGCCGGATCGAGCTGCTCGATGCCCTCGAACTGCTCGGAATGGATGCCGCGGGTGATGAACAAGAGATCGATGCCGAAGCCATGGGCGCCGGTGAGATCGGTGCGCACGGAATCGCCGATCGCAAGCACGCGGCCGAGCTCGGTCGGGCGGCCGCGGCGCTCGGCGGCCAGAGCCATGGCGCGCTCGTAGATCGGCCGGTGCGGCTTGCCGTAGAAGATCACCTCGCCGCCGAGCTCGTGATAGAGTTCGGCGATCGCGCCGGCGCAGTAGATCAGCCGGTCGCCGCGCTCGACCACGATATCCGGATTGGCGCAGACCAGTGTGAGCTTGCGCGCGAGCGCCTTGAGCAGCGTGTCGCGATAATCCTCGGCGGATTCGGTTTCGTCGTCGAACAGGCCGGTGCAGATGATGTAGTCGGCCTGCTCCAGCGGCACCATGGTGGCGTCGAGGCCGCGATGGATCGAGCTGTCGCGCTCGGGGCCGATCCAGAAGATCTTCTGGCCGGGATGATCGGCCACGAAGTGGCGGGTCAGGTCGCCCGAGGAGACGATCGCGTCATAGGTCTCGTCCGCGACACCGAGCTTGCGCAGCTGGCGCTGCACCGAATCGGCCGGCCGCGGCGCGTTGGTGATCAGGATCACCGTGCCGCCCTGCTTGCGGAATGTGTGCAGGGCCTCGCAGGCCTCGGGAAACGACTCGAGCCCGTTGTGCACGACGCCCCAGATGTCCGACAGCACGACGTCGACATCGCCGACGAGGTCGCGCAATTGCTCGACGAAGCGCAATGACGTCATGATGCAGGCCGTTGACTAGTTAGGACCGAGGGCGCGGCGCGCCAGCGCGGCGCTGCCGGTTGCGCGCGGCGGCGCTGTTGGGCTGGTGACAGGTGCTGAAGGGCCGGCGCCATTGAGGTCCTGGGGGTTGGCCTGCGGAGCCTCGGCGGTAGCAGATGCCCCCTCCGGCCGCAACGGTCGCGGCGGCGCGAACAGGAAGCCCTGGCCGAACCGGACATCGTAGTCGAGCAGGTCGACCACCGAGCGCTCGCCCTCGATCCGTTCGGCGATCAGGTCGATGCCGAAGCGGCCGAGCAGGTCGGACAGATCGGACGGATGGATGTCCGACGTCGCGCTCTGCCTGGTGTCGAGCAGCAATGCGGCCGGCACCTTGATGAAGCGGACGCCGCGATCGGCGAGCTCGCGCGGTTCGAGGCGGAGGTCGCTGACATGGTCGATCGAGAACCGGTAGCCGCGCTGCGATAGCGCCGCGAGGTTCTCGCTCTCGACCGGGCCGAGATTGCGGAAGGTCGCCTGCTTGAACTCGAGCACGAAGGACGGCGCCAGCGCGCGGTTGGCCTCGAGAAAATCGAGGCACTGGGTGAAATGCGCCGGACTGGCCAGCGTCGCCGCCGACACGTTGCAGAACACGCCGACATCCTTGCTGCGGATCATCAGGCGGCGCAGCACCTGGACGCAGCGAAGCATCACCATGTGATCGATGCGGCCGATCAGGCCGGCGGACTCGGCGGCTTCGATGAAATCGTCGGCGGCAAGCACCTGGTCGCGCTCATCGCGCAGCCGCGTCACCGCCTCGTAATAGCGCACCTTGCGCTGCGGCAGCGTCACCATCGGCTGCAGGTAGATGTCGAGCCGGTTCTCGTCGATCGCGTGCCTGATCGCGCCGACGAGCTGGGCCTGGCTGCGCGAGATCGGCTGCGGCGGCGCAGCTGGCGGCGGTGGCGCGAACACGACGGTCGCGGCCGGCGCGACCGGCTGCAACAGATCGTCGCGCAGCGAAGCGACCGGCTGCGCCACGGGAGCCGCTGCCAGCAGATCCTCATGATGGGCGACGGATGCCGCGAGCTGCCGCACCAGTCCGCCGAGCTCGTTGATCTCGCCGGCCATGCCCTGCATCCGGTCGGCGCCGGTGGAATTGGCCGACGTGACCCGGCCCTCGACTGCGGCCAGCCGGCGGCCGAATTCAGCGACCTGGCGGGCGAGGTCTGCGGTGCCGCGCGACAGATCCGCGATCTGGCCGCCGACATCGCTGCGGTCGCGCAGCCGCATCGAGAGGGCGTTGTAGAGGATCAGGCAGGTGAGGGCGGTGAGCGCCACGATCGCCGATTCCGATCCGCTGATGCCCGCCACCGAATACAGCACGAAGCCGAGCGAGGCTGCGACCAGCACCATGCAGATGGCGATGAAGATCGTCGAAATGCGAATCATGTCGCGCGCCCGCGCCCTCCGTCCGAACATCCCCGGCGCGCAAGCTTAGCACCATTGTTGATTCGACGGGCCTGCGATCTTCGGAACCGGCTGGAACTGCACACGATTTTCGCTTCGCTTGGTCCGGCTCCGCGGCCGGGCTCCGTAGTCGTCCGGATCGGCCGCGGCGGGCCGCTCAGAGGTCGGCGGCGGCGATCCAGAACACCTCGCCCTCGGAGTCCTCGGTGTCGAGCCAGAGCAGCGGCAGGTTCGGATAGGCGGCCTCGAGATTGTCGCGGCCGCGGCCGATCTCGCAGAGCAGTCCACCCTGCGGGGTGAGATGCTGCTTCGCCTCGTCAAGCAGGCGGCGGACGATGTCGAGCCCGTCAGGCCCGCCGTCGAACGCGATCTTCGGCTCGGCGCGGCACTCGCGCGGCAGCGAGGCCATGCCTTCGGCGTCGACATAGGGCGGATTCGAGATGATGAGATCGTAGCTGTTGTCGCCGAGCGGCTTGAACAGATCGCCGCGATACAGTGTCAGGCGGTCGTCGAGGCCGTGGTCGGCGACGTTGCGCGCGGCGACCTCGAGTGCATCCTTTGAGATATCGACTGCATCGACGGCGGCATTGGCGAAATGCCGGGCGGCCAGGATCGCAAGGCAGCCGGAGCCGGTGCAGAGGTCGAGCACGCTTTCGACCTCCGCGGGATCGCCGATCAGCGAGGTGCCGTCTTCGTCGCCGCCGAAATGCGAATCCAGCAATTCGCCGATGAAGGAACGCGGCACGATGGTGCGCTCGTCGACATAGAACGGCAGGCCGCGCATATAGACCTTGTTGACGAGATAGGCGGCCGGCTTGCGCGTCGCGATCCGGCGCTCGATCAGGTCGAGGATCTGCTTGCCCTCGGCCAGCGTGACGCGCGCGGTCGCGAAATTCTCGAACTGGTCGGGATGCAGATGCAGCGTCTCAGCGATCAGGAACGCGGCTTCGGCGATGGGATCAGTGGTGCCGTGCGCGAACACCAGTTTGGCCGCGTTGAAGCGGCTCACCGCGTAGCGCAGGAAATCGAACAGGGTGTGGAGCTCGCCCGCGCCGACCTTCGGCACTTTTGACGCGACAGGGCTGCGTCTGGCCGGCACTTTGCTGCGCTTGGCCATCAGGATTTGGTCCAGCGCGCGGCAGCCGCGTCGTCATGGTCGCGCGCCTCGATCCAGCTCGTGCCGCGGGCGCTTTCCTCGCGCTTCCAGAACGGCGCGTTGGTCTTGAGATAGTCCATCAGGAACTCGGCAGCTTCGAATGCGGCCTGCCGGTGCGCCGAGGCGGTCACGACCAGCACGATGTTCTCGCCCGGCGCGATGCGGCCGAAGCGATGGATGACGGTGAGGCCCTGCAACGGCCAGCGCGCCAGCGCCTCGTCGGCGTGGCGTCCAATCTCGGCTTCCGCCATTTCAGGATAATGTTCGAGCGTCAGGGCTGCGATCGGCTCGCCCTGCTCGCTGCCGCGGCAGATGCCGCTGAAGCTGACGACCGCGCCGACATCGGTGCGGCCCTTGCTGAGGCCGGCGATCTCCTGCGCGACGTCGAAGTCGGCTCGCTGGATACGGATGGTCGCAGTAACAGCCATGATTGGATCTAGCCGCCGGTCATCGGCGGAAAGAACGCGATCTCGCGGGCGCCGATGATCGCC
Source organism: Bradyrhizobium sp. WCU1 (assembly GCF_053474805.1). NCBI lineage: Bacteria > Pseudomonadati > Pseudomonadota > Alphaproteobacteria > Hyphomicrobiales > Nitrobacteraceae > Bradyrhizobium > Bradyrhizobium sp. WCU1. The sequence continues at coordinate 2,138,161 of NZ_CM130280.1, read as the reverse complement.
GCATCCTGCTTGACATGGGCGTGGTCGATCGCGGCGCGGATCACCGTGGGCTTCTCGAAGGCATGGGCGTAGGCATCGTCGCGCGCGGTGAGCCAGCCGATCAGGTCGGCGACGGTGCGCACCTCGGCGGGCGGCTCGACGGTTTCCTCCGCCTTGCCGACGCGCTCTCGCACCCAGGCAAAATATTTCAGCTTCATCCCTCATCCTCCTTGATGAGGTGATGGATGCCGGCGCGGAAGTAATCCCAGCCGGTGTAGATCGTGAAGATCGCCGACATCCACAGCAGCACGATGCCGATCAGGGTGGTTGCCGGGAACACCTGCTCGCCCGCCTCGCCGGCGATCAGAAAGCCGATCGCGACCAGCTGGATCGTCGTCTTCCATTTCGCAAGCTTGGTGACGGGAACGCTGACCCTGAGCCCCGCGAGATATTCGCGCAGGCCCGAGACCAGGATCTCGCGGCACAGGATCACGATCGCCGCCCACAGCGTCCAGCCGTGGATCGAATTGTCGGCGGCCAGCATCAAGAGGCTGGAGGCCACCAGCAGCTTGTCGGCGATCGGATCGAGCATCCGGCCGAACGCGGACTGCTGGTCCCACATCCGGGCGTAATAGCCGTCGAGATAGTCGGTGATCCCCGCCGCGATGAACACGGCAAGCGCCACCCAGCGCAGCCACAACGGGCCGTCCAGGATCGACTGCCAGTAGACGCAGCCGATCACCACCGGAATGGCGGCAATCCGGGCGTAGGTCAGGATATTCGGGAGGGACATGGTCTTGGTCTGTCCCCGGGTCGTAGCGATGTTCATCCGTTCTACCAATACCGCTGAAGCGAGAAGGTCAACCGTGCGGGCGCCAAAGCGCGGCAACATTACGCGGAATCGTCATGGCGCCTTAGCTCGTTGTTTAGGCGTGATCTTTTCGGAACGTTGCCTGACACTTTCCGCATCATGCCCCAGATGCCCTGTCGCAGGCGACGCCCTGATGAATAGCCTTTGGTTTAACCCGGCTGGGCGTGGAAAAACTCGAAAATCTTGCGGGCGCTCTCGGCACTGACGCCGGGAACCTTGCCGAGGTCGGCGATCGAGGCCCGCTCGATCTCCTTGAGCGTTCCGAAGTGGTGCAGCAAGGCACGTTTTCGCGACGGGCCGATCCCCGGGATCTCCTGCAGGCCGGCCTCGCGGATGTCCTTCTTGCGCAGCTTGCGGTGCGAGCCGATCACGAAGCGGTGGGCCTCGTCGCGCAGCCGCTGGATGAAATACAGCACCGGGTCGCGCGGCTCCAGCTTGATGGCCTCGCGGTCCGGCATGAACAGGGTTTCGCGCCCGGCATCGCGGTCCGGCCCCTTGGCGACCGACATCAGCGCGACCTGGGTGAGCCCGAGTTTCTCGAAAATTTCCCTGACCGCGTTGAGCTGGCCGCGACCGCCGTCGATGATGACCAGATCGGGCCATTGCGGAAACGACTCGTCGTCCGCCTTGTCGCTCTCTCGGGCCTTCGCGCCGTCCTTGGCGGCCTCGCCCTCCGGCGGCTTCACGAGTCGCTTGAAACGGCGCTCCAGCACCTCGCGCATCATCCCGTAATCGTCGCCGGGCGTCAGCCCTTCGGACTTGATGTTGAACTTGCGGTACTGGTTCTTCATGAACCCGTCGGGCCCGGCCACGATCATCGCACCGACCGCGTTGGTGCCCTGGATGTGGCTGTTGTCGTAGACCTCGATGCGCTTTGGCGTGTGCGGCAGGCCGAGCGTCGTGACCATGCCCTCCAGCAGCCGGCTCTGCGTCGCGGTGTCGGCGAGCTTGCGGCCGAGCGCCTCGCGCGCGTTGGTGAGCGCGTGGCCGATCAGCTCCTTCTTCTCGCCGCGCTTCGGCACTGAGACCTCGACCTTGGAGCCGGCCTTGACCGAGAGCGCGTCGGCGAGCAGCGCGCTTTCCTCGATCTCGTGCGACAGCAGGATCAGCTTCGGCGGCGGCTTGTCGTCGTAGAATTGCGCGAGGAAGGAGGACAGCACCTCCTCCGGCGTGAAACTCTTCTCGGCCTTCGGGAAATAGGCGCGGTTGCCCCAGTTCTGGCCGGTGCGGAAGAAGAAGACCTCGACGCAGGAATAGCCGCCCTCCTGGTGGATCGCGAACACGTCGGCCTCTTCGACCGTGCGCGGATTGATGCCCTGTTGCGACTGGATCGCCGACAGCGCCGCTAGGCGATCGCGGTACAGCGCCGCGGTCTCGAATTCGAGCTCGCCGGAGGCCTTCTCCATCTCGGCCGCGAGCAATTCCTTCACCGCGTGGCTGCGGCCGGACAGGAATTCGGTCGCCTCGCGCACCAGTTCGCTATAGCCGGGGAAATCGATCTCGCGGGTGCAGGGGCCTGCACAGCGCTTGATCTGATAGAGCAGGCAGGGCCGGGTGCGGCTTTCGAAGAAGCCGTCGGTGCAGGAGCGGATCAGGAACGCGCGTTGCAGCGCCGTGATGGTGCGGTTGACCGCGCCCGCATTGGCGAACGGGCCGAAATAGCGGCCGGGTCGCGACTGCGCGCCGCGATGCTTGAGGATCTGCGGTGCCCAGTGGTCGCCAGAGATCAGAATATATGGAAACGATTTGTCATCGCGCAGCTGCACATTGAAACGCGGCCGCAGCTGCTTGATCAGATTGGCTTCGAGCAGCAGCGCCTCGGTCTCGGTCATGGTCGAGACGATCTCGACATGGGTGGTCGCCGCGATCATGCGCAGGATGCGCGCCGCCAATGGCGCGTTGGCCCGCGCATAGGACGACAGCCGCTTTTTGACGTTCTTCGCCTTGCCGACATAGAGCACGTCGTTGGCGGCGTTGAGCATGCGGTAGACGCCGGGCGAGGTCGGGGCGAGCCGCACCGCGTTCTCGATCGCGGCATGCCCGACCGAGAGCGTCCCCTCGGCGACCGGCTCGGCGCCGTCCTCCGAAGCCTCGGGCAGACGTGCCTCGTCGTCCTCCTCGGCGGCGGAGCTTTCGGGATCGACGTCGCTCGTGTCGAGCGTCAGGTCGGCCTTTGTCAGGTCGTCCTGCGGCAGATCGGACTTTGCGCCGCGCCCTGTCTTCTGAGGCGGCATCGGACGTTCGGGAGAATCGTGCACCATGGGCCGTAAATTAATCGCTTGGGCGACCGCTCGCCAGCGTCGGCGGCTCAGGAAAAAGAACCCGATTGCAGCAGGTTACAGGTTGCGCGCCACCGCCGCCGCGGGGCGGTAACACATTGTTAAGACTGATGAGCGGGCCGGTAACCGGGCTTAACAGCCCTTTAACTTAAAACTCTCGATAAACCTTAGCGAAAAAAGTGGAATTCCGTAACCACGCAGGCTTGGGGCCTGCGGGCTGCGGCAGTTGCGTGGTGGAGAGTAGCTATGACCCGGTTTGTTGCGCGTGCGCTGGCATTGATCGTCGCAGGCTGGACGACCTCGGCGGCGGCGGCCGACCTCAACTACGGCTCGCCCTATACGGTCTATCAGCCGCTCAATGCCTATAGCTGGGCCGGCCCCTATCTCGGCGGCAACGTCGGCTACGGCTGGGGTTCGGTCGAGAACAACCCGACCCAGCCGTCCGGCTTCGTCGGCGGCGTGCAGGCCGGCTACAACTTCCAGAACGGCTCACCCTGGGTGTTTGGTATCGAAGCCGATATCCAGGGCACGACGGCCGATGATCGGTTCGCGCCCTGGAAATTCTCCAATCCGTGGTTCGGCACGGTGCGCGGCCGCGCCGGCTACGCCGTCAACAACGTGCTGTTCTACGCGACCGGCGGTCTCGCCTTTGGCGAACTTCGCGGCGAGACCTTCGGCGTGTCGGAGACGCACACCAATGCGGGCTTCACCGTCGGCGCCGGCGCCGAAATGGGCTTTGCTCCGAACTGGAGCGCCAAGATCGAGTATCTCTACGTCGATCTCGCCAACAGCAACTTCACGATCACCGGCGGTGCGTCGAACGGCTACAGTTTCAGCCTGGTTCGCGCCGGCATCAACTATCACTTCTGAGAACAAGAAAACGTCTGACATCAACTCCCGGCCGCGCCTCGCGCGGCCGGGTTTTTCTTTGTGCTGACGGTCTGCACATCGCGCGCAGCAGCATGCACGCCGCCCCATTCGCGAAGCCGATCGTCGGCCGCACGCTTCGAGCGTGCGGCACGGCCAGTCGCGTCCGCATCATGCAGGGTGGTCATGAAGCGAGCGCGCGCCGCGCGCTCGGCAGTCAACTCACATGCAACGCTTCAGTCGGTGTTCATCACGAGCCGCGCACTGCAAGCACTCATCATGAAACCACCAGGTTGACCGCCTTCGGGCCCTTGCCCTTCTTGTCCGGCTCAACCTCGAACGTAATGCGTTGTCCTTCAGTCAGGTCCTTCAATCCTGCACGTTCGACAGCTGTGATGTGAACGAACACATCGCGGCCGCCATCATCAGGCTTGATGAAGCCGTAGCCACGCTCTCCGTTGAAGAACTTGACTGTCCCAGTCATGGCCATCGGGAAACTCCTCCCCCGTATTGCTCCACCGCTACGCGCACGTCGCGTAGCGGTTGACCGACATTCGCTTGTCGGAAGCTTGGCCACCTGAACAGGCCGGCGTCACGCCGCTGGTCTGCCTGGATTTTATTTCGGCCTTGTCACTCCGCCGCAACCATTCGCGGAAGCGGAACGTAAAGCCAGTCGTAACAGGATGAGCATAATACGGTTCCGCGCAAATTGCCTATGCTCAAATTTGAACTTTTCAGTGGGTGCTTTTCGATCAAGCTTTAGGCGTCTCTAATCTGAAGCGCGCGGCGCCGCCCTGACCGAGTGGCTTCTCGAGTTCGGGCAGGATGATCTTCAGCTCGTTGGCGAGTGTCCACGGCGGATTCACTATCAAAAGTCCGGTAGAAACGAGCCCTGCGTCCGCTTCTTGCGGCGCCACACTGAATTCCAGACGCAAGCATTTGCCTGCGGGCCGGCTGCTCATTGCTGCAGCAGCCACGCTGCGTGCGAGCTCGTCGGTGGCTCTCCGGGTTTTTACGGGGTACCACAAAAGATATGCGCCGGTCGGCCATTTCGCGAACGCCTCCGTGAAGGCACGGGCCAGTCGCTCGAACTCGTCCTTTGCTTCGAACGGCGGATCGATCAGCACGAGGCCTCGCCGCTCGTTCGGCGGCACGAATGCGGGCAGCGCCATCCAGCCGTCGAGATCGACGACACGTGCCTGTGCGTCGCGTCGCAATGCATCGATCAATTGCTTGCGCGCGCCGAGCTCGAGCTCGCAGGCCGTCAGACGATCTTGCGGACGCAGCAGCGCTCGCGCGATCAGCGGCGATCCCGGATAGGCTTTCAATTCGCCGCGCGGATTGAACGCCCTGACGATGTCGAGATAGGGCCCGATCAAGGGCTGTGCCTTGTCGGAAAGCCGCGCCTGCATCAGTCGCGCGATCCCGGTGAGCCATTCGCCGCCGCGCTGCGCTTCGCTCGACGTCAAATCATAGAGGCCGGCGCCGGCGTGGGTGTCGATGACGCGGAACGGCGCCTGCTTCTCCTGCAGATAGGTGAGCATGCGCACCAGCACGATGTGCTTGATGACGTCGGCAAAGCTGCCGGCATGAAAGGCGTGACGGTAGTTCATGCTGTTATCGCTGCGCTCCGGAAGGGAGCGCATGTTGTACTTCGTCATGCCCGGCCTGTCCCGGCCTTCGCTGAAGCTTTGGCGGGATTAACATCCGAGCCCGGCGCAGCCTTGGCGTAGCTGGCTCCCGCGCATCGACGCCTGATCTTGCTGGTTTCGCGATGGCGCGGATCGCCGGGTCAGTCCGGCGCGACGCATGTCTACCCGGCCATGACCGGGAAGGGGTCAGCCGCCGCGAACCGGCGGCATCAGCACCTGATCGCGACGGCAGGCGCGGCGATCGATTTCCTCGCAGGCGCGGAATTGCAAGTCCTTGCTGAGGCAAATCCGCACCTCGCTGAGCCGGTTACTGGCGCAGGTGACCGAGATCGCGGAGTTGCTGAGCCCCGGATTGGCCTTGATGAAGGCGGTCTCCAACTCGTCGGGCGCGATCGTCTTCGGCTCCGACAATTGCAGGAATTCCTCGGGGATCTTCACCGTAGCGCGGGCCTTGCGGATGGCTTCGAAATAGCCGCGCTCGCCGAGGCCCGAGCAGGTGCCGTGCTTGTCCCACTCGTTGTAGATCAGCCCGGGTGCCGGCATCAGGTCGAGCATCGAGGTCATGATGTTGCGGGCGAGCCGCGGCGAGGGGCGTTGGCAGTATTCCGGGAAGCCGCGCTCATATTGTGGCCACAGCCCGTGCACCACGAAGGAGTACGGCCGGCCGCCGCACTGCGCCTGCGTCCCGCGGCTGTTGTTGCCGCGCTCGCTCGCCGCCTCGCAGAACGACGGCGACCACGACAGCGACAGCACGTAGAAATCGAATTCGCCGGGCGCATTCTGGCGACGATCCTGGGCCGAGGCCCCAACCGCGCCACAGAGAACCAAGACAGCGGAAATCAGAAATCGGGAAATTGTGTCCAGCCGAGGCATCAAACGCTCCCCTCACGCGACCGTTCGGAGCCTAGCAGGCTCGCGGAACATTTCAAGAACAAAAGCCGCCGGCTATGTCGGCGGCGGCTTCTGCTTCAGCAATCCGTGGGAAAATCAGGGCCGGGCGGCCTTGCAGGACGGGTTGTACGCCCAGTTGCGGTCGAGCCCGGCGACGCACCATTCGACGCCCTGGTCGATGCCGGCAAAGCCGCCGTCCTCGATGATCGAATAGTGTACCTTGCGCACCTTGCCGTCGCTCAACAGCGCATCACCCGAGCAGTAGCGGCGCGGGATGTTGTCGGACTGCCAGGGGCGGAACGCGGTTTCGTGGATCCGGCTGAAGCCGGTGATGACGAGCGGCGAATTCCAGAAGGTGGCCTCCTTCTCATGGAATTGATCGCTGATGGCCCCCAGGGCCTTCTCGCATGGCGCCACGTTGCCGTCATAGCGCGGGCCCGACAGCCAGAAATTCAACTCGAACGGATTGGCCGCCTGGGCCGTAGTACCCCCGAAAGCCAGCATGCCGACCAGGATTGCGGCACCGAGACCAAGCCTAGGTCCGAGTTTGTTGCGGGAGTTGAACAGGTTGCGCATGGGAATCCACCCGATTGTCCGATGCGGCGGACGGTGCCGCGAAGCCCCGGCAAGGTCAAGTGCAGCGCGGCAACACCTGCGGAGAAGTCCACCTTTAGCCGCCGGCGTGTTCTTTTCACCGTCGCCGTCGCACTCTATGTTGGCGTCAAGCGAAATGGAGTCTGCGATGCGAAGGAAATTGGCCGCGTGCCTGGTTGCCGTTAGCGGGATGCTGGCCGTTGGTCCGGCGCAAGCCGACTGGTTGCAGCCGGTGCCGCCGTTCAAGGGCAATGATACCGGCGGGATCATCGCCTATTCACTGGCAACCCAGACCGACGCCCGGCAGCTCGCCGTCGATCACTGCGCCTCCTACGGCAAGGTCGTCAAATTCCTCGCGCTGCAGCGCTATCCGGGCGGCTACATCTCGTTCGCCTGCCGCTGGGTGCCCTATGGCTCGGCGCAGCGGCCGGTGCGCACACTCTACTGAGCGCCTCAAAATCCCTCGATCGTTCAGCCGGGAGCTCGCCGCATGACCCGACAGCTTGCCTTGCTTGGCTCTGCCGTTTGCCTCGTCCTGTCCACCGGCGCCGCAAGCGCCGTTGACCTGCCGATCCGCAAGGCCGGTCTGTGGGAAATGAAGATGGTCCGCACCGGTGGGCAAATCCCGGAGGTGACCATGCAGCATTGCACCGACGAGACCACCGACAAGGACATGAGCACCGCGGCCTCTCCGTTGGCAAAGCAGGTCTGCTCCAAGCAGGACGTCCAGAAGACGGCGACCGGTTATGTCAGCGACAGCGTTTGCGGCGTCGCCGGCGTCAACGTGACCTCGCATTCCGAGATCACCGGCGACTTCAATTCGGCCTATACGGTCAAGAGCACCTCGCATTCCGAAGGCGGCACCTCCGGCGCCCACGACGCCACCATGATCATCGAGGCGAAATGGCTCGGCGCCTGCAAGAGCGACCAGAAGCCCGGTGACATCATCATGCCCGGTGGCATGAAGATGAACATCAAGGACATGGAAAAGCTGAAGGGCCTGCTGCCCAAGCAGAAGTAGGACTGCGCCTTCGATCGCTGCCCGCGCGTTCGAGCACGGCCTCTCACATGCGGAGAGGCCGTATTGCTTTGCGCCACCATCATTGCCGAGGGCTCGCCACAAGACTGCAAAGCAATTCTGCGCTGAAACGGCGCGCAGTCCATCTGATCCTTCCCCATCACCCTGAGGAGCGCCACCGGGTCCGCGCGAAGCGCGGCCCGATGACAGGCTCCGCGCGTCGCGAAAGGTCGACGGCCCGACTGGTGGCCGCGCATCCTTCGAGGCTCGCCCAGCGGCGCAATTGCGCCGCAAGGCTCGCACCTCCAGCGACAAAGGCGAAGCCTTTGCGCGGGGATGACGGATCCCACCGCTCGTTCGCATCATCCATTGGTGCGATGACGTCGACGGAGCGCGACATCGTCGAACGATCGTTGCGTACCTCACACTCGGGATGATCTGAGAGAATGTGGACGCGTATCGAATGCGTCGCGATGCATGCGTGCTGCTGCGTCTCGCTTTGAATCGTTCCAGCATTGCACATCTTGAATCGCTCCAATCTTGCGCATCGTGCGTGCTTCAAGCGATTCTATTTTGCACGTGTGGAATTTCGCCGATCCCGTCGATAGAAGTCCGCCCCATTCGATGTCGCGCAATGACGAACACGCGGCTCGATCAAGATCAGTCTGGGGGATGTGTTCGGTGGGAATGACTTCGTCGTGGAGCAGGCGCAGCTTGCTCGCATCAACAGCTGCGATCAACGCAGCGTTTCTCGGTTCGGTGATGCTTGTGCCGGTGTGCGCAGACATCGCCAGCGCTCAGGCGCAAACCAGTCCTCCGCAAAACGATGTCAGCGTGCTTCCGCCGGTGACGGTGGAGCAACCCGGCGCTGCAAGAAAGCGCAGTGCCGCCGCTTCGACGCAGAACACCAGGGCTTCGCGCGCGGCCGCTGTGAATCGACGCGGCATTGCCGCGGCGCCTGCGCCGAGCCAGGCTTCGCGCTCGCAAGCTGCCGCCGGCGCGATCGGTACGACGACCGGTTACGTCGCAACCGGCAGCACGGCCGGCACCAAGACCAGCACGGCGCTGATCGAGACGCCTCAGTCGCTCTCGGTCGTCACGCAAAAGGAGCTCAGGGATCGCAACGTTCAGACGCTCAAGGACGCCGTCAATTACACGCCCGGCGTGACAACCACGGCGTTCGGCTACGATCCGCGGTTCGACAGTTTCTACATCCGGGGCTTCGATGCCACCTATACCGGGATCTATCGCGACGGCCTGCGCCAGGGCGGCGGCAACTTCGCCATTCCCAAGATCGAGCCTTACGGTCTCGACAGCGTGTCGATCCTGCGCGGCCCGGCCTCGGGCCTCTATGGCCTTGGCTCTCCGGGAGGCATCGTCGATGTCACCACCAAGCGGCCGACGTTAACGCCGTTCGGCGAGGTGCAGCTGCAGGCCGGCAACTATGATCGCTATCAGGGCAGTTTCGATCTCGGTGGTCCGGTGCCTGGCAGCGATCAGCTGTACTACCGGCTGACCGGTCTGCTTCGTGACGCCAAGACCTGGTATCCCGGCAACGACGACGATCGCACCTATATCGCGCCGGCGGTGACCTGGCGGCCGGACGCCGACACGTCGTTCACGATCCTCAGCGAATATCAAAGCAGCCGGACCGCCGCTAGCATCGGCAACTTCCGTACGCCCGAGGGACAATTGACCAACGTCTACTCGAACGATCCGGCCTTCAGCGCGATGGATCAGAAGCAGTACCGCATCGGCTATGCGTTCGAGCACAGTGTCGACGACGTCTGGACGGTGCGACAGAATTTCCGCTTCTATCAGGTCGACACCGATGCGCGATACACGCAGGTCGATTCGATCGATAGCAGCACCAATCTCGCGTCGCGCTCCGCCTGGCGGATCCTGGATAGCTTCAACACGGTGACGCTCGACAACCAGGCCGAGGCCAAGTTCACGCTCGGCGCGATCAGGAACACGGCGCTGTTCGGCGTCGACTACGGGCACTCCACCTACAACGACAAGATCGGCTCCGGGCCGGCTCCGGATCTCAATCTTTTGACGATGAACTACGGCGCTCAGGCCATCGCGACGCCGGCCTTCTCAACCTTCAACAAGCAGTCGACCGACGAGGTCGGCGTCTACGCGCAGGAGCAGGCCAAGCTTGGCGGCTTCGTTCTGACGCTCAACGGCCGCCAGAGCTGGGTGTCGCAGACCACGACGGCCGGTCTCGACGGCGTGCCGTCGACGCAGAAGGTCGCCGCTTTCACCGGCCGCGCGGGCCTCGCTTACGTTTTCGACAGCGGCATCGCGCCCTATGTCAGCTACGCGACGTCATTCGCCCCGCAGGTCGGCGTCGACGTATCCGGGACACCATTCAAGCCGACCACCGGCGAGCAGAAGGAAATCGGCATCAAGTACCAGATGCCGCAAGTTCCGGTGTTGCTGACTGCCGCGGTGTTCGACATCACCCAGGACAATGTGCTGCGCACCGATCCCAACAGCATGGCGTTCCAGGCGGCCACCGGGCAGGTCGAGTCCAAGGGCGTCGAGCTCGAGGCGAAGCTCGCGCTGAAGCAGGGATTCGATCTCACCGCGGCCTACACCCATCTCAACGTCGTGATCATGCAGGGCAATCCCGATACCACGGGCAATGAGCTGTCCGGCATTCCGCGAAATTCCTTCGCCGCCTTCGGCAAATACACCTTCCAGTCCGGCGTCCCCGTCGAAGGGCTCGGGCTCGGCCTCGGTGTCCGTTACATCGGGACCAACTTCGGCAACGACCAGAACACGTTCCAGAATGCGGCGACGACGTTGTTCGATGCCGTGATCGATTACGATCTGGGCAGGCTGGATCGGCGCTTCCTCGGCGCCACCATGCGGCTGAATGCGACCAATCTGTTCGACAAGCACTACCAGACCTGCCAGTCCGGCTACTGCTATGCCGGCGAGCGGCGTCAGGTGATCGGCACCTTGTCGTACCGCTGGTAAGCTAAAGCGGTATGAGTTTTGGTCGAAGCGGCCTAGCCCGGTCTTGGTTCACCTCTCCCCGTCGGGGAGAGGTCGGATTGCGAAGCAATCCGGGTGAGGGCTCTTGCTTTCGCGATAGACCGTAAACCCTCACCCGATTTGCTGCGCAAATCGACCTCTCCCAAGGGAGAGGTGAACCTTCAACGCCGTTCCAGCTCAACCTAATCTCATCATGCTTTAGACCGGCACCCGCACCGCGGCGCGCAGCCCGCCCATCGGGCTCTCGCTGAGCAGGATGTCGCCGCCATGCGAGCGCGCGATGTCGCGGGCGATCGCAAGCCCGAGGCCGCTGCCGCCTTCATCCTGGTTGCGGGCATCGTCGAGCCGCAGGAACGGCTTGAACACTTCCTCGCGCATGTCGGCGGGGATGCCGGGGCCGTCATCGTCGATCGTGATGTTGAGGTAGCGGTGGTCGCGCTGGCCGGTGATCGAGATCGTGTTGGCGTGGCGCGCCGCGTTGGAGACGAGGTTGGCGAGGCAGCGCTTGAACGAAGCCGGCTTCACCGTGACGACCGGCAGGCCGTGGAATGCGACGGTTGCGGTGTGGCCGTGGCGCTCGGCGTCGCTGCGCAGCTCCTCCAGCGCCATCGCCATGTCGGTCGGTTGCGCGACCTCGCCGGAATCGCCGCGCGCGAAGGCGAGGTAGTCTTCCAGCATCATCGACATCTCGTCGACGTCCTTGCGCATCGCGTCGATCTCGGGGCCTTCGCCGATCAGGGCCAGCTCGAGCTTGAAGCGGGTCAGGATGGTGCGCAGATCGTGCGACACGCCGGCCAGCATCGCGGTGCGCTGCTCGATCGAGCGCTCGACGCGCGCCTTCATCTCGATGAAGGCCTGCGCCGCGCGCCGCACCTCGCGCGCGCCGCGCGGCCGGAAGTTCGGCGCCTCGCGGCCCTTGCCGAAGCTCTCGGCAGCGTCGGCGAGCCGCAGGATCGGCTTGATCTGGTTGCGCAGGAACAGTACGGCGACGATCAGGAGGATCGTCGAGGTGCCGAGCATCCAGAAGATGAAGATCTCCGAATTCGAGGCATAGGCCGCGCTGCGCTGGGCGAAGATCCGCATCACGGAATCGTCGAGCTGCACGCGGATCTCGACCAGATTGGACTTGCCGACGGTGTCGATCCAGAACGGACGGCTGATCTGGCGGCCGAGCTGCACCGAGAGCGTCTGGTCGAGCAGCGAGAAGAACGGCTTCGGTCCCGGCGGCGGCATGTCGCCGGCGGGCAGGAAGTCGACCACCAGCTGCAGCTTCTGGGCGATGTGGCGAAGCTGGGCGCGGTCCTTGTCCTGCGGATAATTCTTGTAGACGTCGATCAGCGCGGCGATGTCGGACACCACCGCGGCCGACAGCCGCCGCGTCACCGTGTTCCAGTGCCGCTCCATGAACACGAACGCGACCACGGTCTGCAGGATCACCATCGGCACGATCATGATCAGCAGCGCGCGGGCGTAGAGGCCGGTCGGCATCCAGCTCTTGAACGCATTGCCCATCCAGCCGTTCGCTTTCGAGACGCGCTGCGAGGCGTTCTTGATCAGGGTCAGGCCGGAATCGAGCGTGCTCATGGCTGGATCTTATGGCGAGGCGACCAGGCGATAGCCGATGCCGCGGACCGCCTGCAGGAACAACGGATTGGCGGGATCATGCTCGATCTTGCGGCGCAGGCGGTTGATCTGCACGTCGACCGCGCGTTCGTTGACGGTGCCGCCAGAGGTCAGCTCGGCGCGCGGCACGGTCTCGCCGGGGGCGCTGGCGAGGATGCGCAGCATCTCGCGCTCGCGGTCGGTGAGATGGATGATCTCCTCGCCCTGGCGCAGCTCGCTGCGCTCGATGTGGAAGATATAGGGGCCGAACGCGATCTGCTCGACGGTTATGACCTGCGGCGGCGCGGTGCGCTTGAGGATATTGCCGATGCGAAGCACGAGCTCGCGCGGCTCGAACGGCTTGGCGACGTAATCGTCGGCGCCGATCTGAAGGCCCTCGATGCGGGCCTCCGCCTCATGGCGAGCGGTCAGCATGATGATCGGCACCGTGGAGGACGTGCGGATGAAGCGGGCGAGGTCGAAGCCGTTCTCGCCGGGCATCATCACGTCGAGGATCAGCAGGTCGAAATGCAGCCCGAGCAGCTTGGCGCGGGCGTCGGTGGCGCTCATCGCCGTCGTGACGCGATAGCCCTCGCCGGAGAGAAAGCGCGACAACAGGTCGCGAATGCGGCGGTCGTCGTCGACCAGCAGGAGATGCGGTGCGTCGTCGGCCGGTTCGATCGGCGCGCGCATCATGGTTGCAGCCTGCACCAGGTTCACTCCCTTGCTTTTCTGCCGCCGCCGAAGATGGCTTCGAGCACCTTGTCCGGATCGTCGCGGTCGATCATCGCGCGGAGGAACTGGCGGACCGTCTCGACGCCGGCCGGATCGATGCCGGCGACCGCGCGATTGATGCGGTCGGTCTGCAGCCCTGCGAGCTTGGCGACCAGTGCCTCGCCCTTCGGCGTCGCGTAGAGCAGGCGCTGCCGGCGGTCGTTGTTGCCGGTCTTCTGCACGATGTAGCCCTCGTCCAAGAGCTGCTTGAGCACGCGTCCGAGCGATTGCTTGGTGATACGCAGCACGTCGAGCAGGTCGGCGACCTTCAGGCCGGGATAGCGGGTGACGAAGTGGATGACGCGGTGGTGGGCGCGGCCGAAGCCGAACGCCTCCAGCTCCTGGTCCGCGTCGCCGACAAAGTCGCGGTAGGCGAAGAACAAGAGCTCGATGATGTCCCAGCGCAGGTCGCGTCCACCCGCCGCAGGAGCATGATCATCTCCCTGCGAATCGGGCTTGGCAGCCATGCCTGAGAAATTTATGTCAGTCATATTGACGTATCTTGGGTTCAATGTTACAAAACTGCCTGTCACGACGAAACATTAGGTCGTTTCGTCCCCAACAGCGTTTGAGTCGGCCTGAAAGAGCCTGTGAGGCGGTTTGGGCCGCAAACTGGACTACCGTGCGATTGTCGAGCGGCATTTCGGCAAACATACTGGACTTCAGCATTCCGCAAAAGCATGTCTAAACGGCATGTTGGCGATGGAAACCGGCCCGTGCGGCCGGTGGTGGTGAAGTCCGGGCCAGCCGAGCCTGATGGCTCCGGGGGAAACAGGCCGGCGCCCGATATGGCGCCGGTTCCGACAGCGGAAAGCAAGAAAAATGACTTTGAAATTCGACATCCAGCCGTCGCCGAATGCGACCTCCGACAAGGATCGCGCGGCGAAGCTCGTGGACCCGGGCTTCGGTCGCGTCTTCACCGACCACATGGCGATCGTCCGCTACAGCCAGGGCAAGGGCTGGCACAGTGCCCGCATCGAGGCACGCGCGAATTTCCCGCTCGATCCGGCCGGCGCCGTGCTGCACTACGCCCAGGAGATCTTCGAAGGGCTCAAGGCCTACAAGCGCGACGATGGCGGCGTGAACCTGTTTCGCCCCGACGCCAATGCCCGCCGCTTCCGCGATTCGGCCGACCGCATGGCGATGGCGCCGCTGCCCGAGGATCTGTTCATCGAGGCGGTCGAGCAGCTGGTGCGGATTGATCGTGCCTGGATCCCGGGCGGCGAGGGCAGTCTCTATCTGCGGCCGTTCATGATCGCGAGCGAGGTCTTCCTCGGCGTGAAGCCGTCGGCGGAATACATCTTCTCGGTGATCGCATCGCCGGTCGGCTCCTACTTCAAGGGCGGTCCTGCGCCGGTATCGATCTGGGTGTCGGAGAATTACACGCGCGCCGCGATCGGCGGCACCGGCGCCGTGAAGTGCGGCGGCAATTATGCTGCCAGCCTGCGCGCGCAGGCGGAAGCGATCGAGCGCGGCTGCGACCAGGTCGTGTTCCTCGACGCGGTCGAGCGCCGCTACATCGAAGAACTCGGCGGCATGAACATCTTCTTCGCCTTCGACGACGGCTCGCTGCTGACGCCGCCGCTCGGCACCATCCTGCCCGGCATCACCCGCGACTCGATCATCGCGCTCGCCAAGGATTCCGGCACGCGCGTGCGCGAGGAGCCCTACACGATCCAGCAATGGCGCGCGGATGCCGCCAGCGGCAAGCTGAAGGAGGCGTTCGCCTGCGGCACCGCGGCCGTGATCTCGCCGATCGGCAAGGTCTGCTCGGCGAGCGGCGACTTCCAGATCAGCGGCGGCGTCGCCGGTCCGGTCGCCATGGGCCTGCGCAAGAAGCTGGTCGACATCCAGTACGGCCGCACCAACGATCCGCATAACTGGATCAGGAACGTCCAGTGACGGACGCGACGTCATTCCGGGACGATGCGCAGCATCGAACCCGGAATCTCGCGATTCCCGGTGCGCAATCGCGCGGCTGAGGTATGGTCCTGCGGAATATCCCGGAGTGACAGCGTAGCGGCACCGGTTGCCGCCTTGCGCGCCGGCTGGTAAACGGCCGCTCATGGCCGAGAAACCCAAAAAACCCCAAAAACTGAAGGCGCGCCTGCCGCGTGGACTGGAAGATCGCGGCCCGGCTGCGATCAATGCCACGCGGGCGATGGTCGAAAAGATCCGCGCCGTCTACGAGCTCTACGGCTTCGAGCCGGTGGAGACGCCGGCGATGGAATACACCGACGCGCTCGGCAAGTTCCTGCCCGACCAGGACCGGCCCAACGAGGGCGTGTTCTCGTTCCAGGACGATGACGAGCAGTGGATCTCGCTGCGCTACGATTTGACTGCGCCGCTGGCGCGCTATGTCGCCGAGAATTTCGACGCGCTGCCGAAGCCGTACCGGTCGTATCGGCTCGGCTACGTCTTCCGCAACGAGAAGCCCGGTCCCGGCCGCTTCCGCCAGTTCATGCAGTTCGATGCCGATACGGTCGGCTCGGCGACGCCGGCGGCCGACGCCGAGATCTGCATGATGGCGGCGGATACGATGGAGGCGCTCGGCATTCCGCGCGGCTCCTATGTCGTGAAGGTGAACAACCGCAAGGTGCTTGACGGCGTGCTCGAGGCGATCGGTCTCGGCGGCGACGACAATGCAGGCCGCAGGCTCACGGTGCTGCGCGCGATCGACAAGCTCGACAAGTTTCCCGCCGACGAGGTTCGCAAGCTGCTCGGTCCCGGGCGATGGGATGGCGGTGAAGAGGGCAAGGGCGACTTCACCAAGGGCGCTGAGTTGGGCCCAGCGGATGCCGATATCGTTCTGGCCGTCACGCAACAGCGTGCGGATTGGCGAGAGGCGATTGCGGCGGCAGAGGCCTACCTCGCGAAGAGCGAGGTTGGCCAGGCCGGCGTGAGCGAGCTCGAGGAAATCGCGAAACTGGTCGCGGCGTCCGGCTATGGCTCAGATCGCATCCGCATCGATCCCACCGTCGTTCGTGGGCTCGAATACTACACGGGTCCCGTCTACGAGGTTGAACTGCTGCTCGACACCAAGGACGAGAAGGGCCGACCGGTGCGGTTCGGCTCGGTCGGCGGCGGTGGCCGCTACGACGGCCTCGTCTCGCGCTTCCGCGGGGAGCCGGTGCCGGCGACCGGCTTCTCGATCGGGGTGTCGCGCCTGCAGGCCGCGCTGACGATGCTGGGTCAGCTCGACGCGCGGGCCGAATTCGGTCCCGTCGTCGTCACCGTGTTCGACCGCGACCGCGTCGCCGACTACCAGAAGATGGTCGCAGAGCTGCGCCAGGCCGGCATCCGCGCCGAGCTCTATCTCGGCAATCCGAAGAACATGGGCAACCAGCTCAAATATGCCGATCGCCGCAACTCGCCCTGCGTGATCATCCAGGGCTCGGACGAGAAGGCGCGCGGCGAGGTGCAGATCAAGGATCTGATCGAGGGCGCCAAGGCGGCGGCTGCGATCGCGTCCAACCAGGAATGGCGCGAAACGCGTCCGGCGCAATTCTCCTGCGCCGAGACCGATCTGGTCGCGAAAGTCCGCGAGGTCCTGGCGCGGCATGACGTGGCGTGGGGATAGCCATTCGCTGGCGATGTGATGCCCGCCCTTGTGCCGGGCATCCGCCTCTTGTTTGATGCACGCCGACGTGAATGGCCGGGAACAGCCTGACCATGGCGACAACAAGAGGGAGAGCAACAATGCCTGAGATCACCGTGAGCATGGCCGCCGGCCGCACCGACGAGCAGAAGCTCGGCATGATGCGCGACATCACCCAGGCACTGGTGAAGAATCTCGGTGTCGATGCCGACGCGGTCGTGATCCAGATCAACGAGGCGCCGCTGCATCACAAGATGAAGGGCGGCAAGTCCTTCGTCGAGCGCGCCGCTGCGGCGAAGAAGTAATTCAACGTCGTCGTCCCGGCCTTCGCCGGGACGACAGTATTTTTGAGGCGCCAATGGACGCACGCGACTTCATCAAGATCGGCATGAGCGCCGAGCGCATGCTGGTGGTGCCGCCGGAGCGCACGGTCGGGCATTTCGTCCCGGGCATGCCGATGGTCTATGCGACGCCGATGATGATCCTCGACATGGAGATGGCGTCGGGCGATGCCATCCGTGGCGCGTTGCAGCCCGGCTGGGTGACGGTCGGGACCGAGGTCGACATTCGTCATCTTGCAGCCGCGCTCGTCGGGGCCACGGTGCGGACCACCTCGAAGGTGGTCGTGGTCGAGCGCCGCGTGATCCGCTTCGAAGTCGAGGCGTTTGAAGGCACGCGCAAGCTCGGCGAAGGCCGCCACGCCCGCGGCCTGATCAATGTCGAGCGTTTTAATAAGCGTCTTGCCGGGACGTCGGCGCAGTAAGCGAGGAGCTACTTCGCCAATTCCTTCGAGCGTCGTGTCGCGGCGGCGATGGCGCGGGTCATCAACGGCTGGAGGCCGTCATTCGCCATCAACACGTCCAGCGCGGCGGCCGTGGTGCCGCCGGGTGAGGTGACGTTTTGCCGCAACGTCGCTGACGGCAAGTCGGAGCGATGCAGCAGCTCGCCGGAGCCCGCCACGGTCGCGCGCGCCAGCGTGGTCGCAAGCGTTTCGGGCAGGCCGGCTGCGACGCCGGCGCGGGCCAGCTCCTCGGCGAGCAGGAAGACATAGGCAGGGCCGGAGCCGGAGACCGCGGTCACCGCGTCCATCAGGCTTTCGTCGTCGACCCATTCGAGGAGACCGGTCGCCTGCAGCAGTGCATCGGTCATGGCGCGCTGCGCGGCGGTGACGCGCTTTGCCGGCACCGCGACCGTGATGCCGCGGCCGATCGCCGCCGGCGTGTTCGGCATTGCGCGCACCACCGCGCCGCCGACGACTTCTTCCAGCGCTGCGATGGTCGTACCGGCCATGATCGAGACCACGAGCGTCGAGGGGCCGACGAGCGCCTTCAGCGCGGCGCCGGCCTCGCGGAACGATTGCGGCTTCACCGCGACGACCAGCGTGTCGACCGTGCCGAGCTCCGTCGCTTGCGGATTGAGCCGGACGCCCTTGGCCGCGAGTGCGGAGATGTCAGGCGACAGATGGGGATCGATCACCGCGACCTGCCTGGGCGATAGGCCCTGCGCGAGCCAGCCGGTCAGCATGGCGCCGCCCATCTTGCCCGCGCCGGCAAGCGCGATGGTGCCGGAAGTATTCGTCAATGCGCTGCTTGTGTTCACGGGTCGCTCCACAAACTCTATGTCGTCCCGGCGAAGGCCGGGACCCATAACCACATGTGGTTCTAGTGAGGCGAGGAAAGGGCCACAAGCAGTTTGCGTGAGCCCCGCGGCCGCGGAGTATGGGTCCCGGCTCAAGGCCGGGACGACACTGAATATGCGGATACCCTTACGCCTCGCCCTCGGTATCGAACATCGCCGCCGCCATCGCCTCGGCGGTCGACTTGCCGGCCCACACCACGAACTGGAACGCCGGATAGTAGCGCTCGCAGGCGTGGATCGCATTGACCACCATCGCCTCGCATTGCGCGGTGGAGGCGGTGAGGCCGCCGGGCAGCACCAGCGCCTGGCGATGCATCACCATGCCGGTGTGGGTCCACAGATCGAAATGGCCGACCCACAATTGTTCGTTGATCGCGGCGACCAGCCGCTGCACCTCGGCGCGGCGCGCCTGCGGCATCTTCATGTCGAAGGCGCAGGCGAGATGCAGCGCCTCGATCTCGCCCATCCAGGTGAACGAGAGCTGATAGTCGATCCAGTCTCCCTTGGAGACGATCGTCACCTCGTCTTCGCCGGAACGCTCGAACGCCCAGTTGTTGTCGGTGGCGATATCCTCGACCACCGCAAGCGGGTTGTTCCGGGAATCGATAATGCTTTCGAGGAGGGACATGCCGTCTCGGACCTTGTTCTTATGATCGCTTGATACGCACACGGAAGCCGGCACTTGCGACATACTGCGTCGTGGCCGAGTGCAGCTCCTTGACCGGGCTTCCGGATGCCCCTGGACCTGACGCCGATGAAGTGATGTGATTTGCGGAATCCGCGCAACCGCACGCCGAGTCCGTCCACAGCCAAAGCGCGCATCGTCCACAGCTGATCTCCGCCACACTTGTGATTTTGCGAACAAATCGGAATCTTCTTGGTCGGTAAACGATTTGTTAACCATTTGCCGGCGCTTCGCCGCGCGCGTGAATCAGCCTTTCCGGCGCTCACGTCACTCTGCAAGAGCCGCAACGCGCTCATGGGGACATGCCGTTTCCCCATGCCAAAGGTCTTGCCCGGCTGTCGCGGTTTGGTCATAGTTCGTCTCAGGCGCGTCCATCCTGGGCGTGCCGATGTTCTCAGGGCGGGGTGAAAATCCCCACCGGCGGTAAGGGTGATGAGCCCAAGCCCGCGAGCGCCTTCTTCCGCGAAGCCGGAAGAAGGGTCAGCAGATTCGGTGCAATTCCGAAGCCGACGGTTACAGTCCGGATGAAAGAGAACGGTTGCGGCGGCCCTCGCGTTTTCGCGTGGGTCAATGTCGTTGTCCGTATGCCCTGATTCTGGTCCTGAAAGAGGAAAGCCATGAATCAGATGTTGCAAGACACTGAAGTCCAAAACGCCGAAGTCCAACCCCCCCACGCAGAAGGCGTTTCCGACACGCCGGCACATCCGCCGGCGCTGGAGCATCCGCACTTTGCCAAGCCGCAGCGCGTTGCCTTCGTGCAATCGTCCTGGCATCGCGATGTGGTGGAGGAGTGCCGCATCTCGTTCCTGAAGGAGATCGAGGCGCGTCACATCACCAATGTCGACGTGTTCGAGGTGCCGGGCTCGTTCGAGATCCCGCTGCATGCGCAGCTCTTGGCGAAGACCCGCCGCTACACCGCGATCGTCGCGGCCGGGCTGGTCGTCGATGGCGGCATTTACCGCCACGAGTTCGTCGCCGACACCGTGATTAAGGCACTGATGGATGTGCAGTTGCGCACCGAGGTGCCGGTGTTCTCGGCGGTGCTGACGCCGCAGCAATTCCACGAGACCGAGGTGCATTACGACTTCTTCCGCAAGCACTTCGTGATCAAGGGGATCGAGGTCGCGGAAGCCTGCGCCAACACGCTGCACAGCCTGGAGCGCCTGCGCGGCCAGGTCGCGGCGGGGATACCCGGATAAGGCGCCGGCGACGTCCAAGGCCGGACGCAAAAGCGATTCCGGCATGCGTGCCGGGATCGCTCTCGCAGCCTGCGTGTTCGGTTATGCTGCCGGCATAATCAGAACGCGCGGGAGGCGCCCATGACCGAACAACATTCCACCGACTGGCTCGGCCTGTCGGGCCGCATTGCCGTCGTCACCGGCGGAGGCGGCGGCATCGGCCGCGCCACCGCTGTCAGTTTCGCGCGTGCCGGCGTCAAAGTCGCCGCGCTCGATCGCGACGAGCGTGGGCTGGCGGAGACCAAGACACAGCTCCGCGCGTTCGGCGACGGCCATCTCGTCGCGAACTGCGACACAACCAGCGAGGAGGGCGTCGCGGCTGCCGCCGAGGCCGTCGCGCGCACGCTCGGAGCTTGCGACATCCTCGTCAACACCGCGGCGGTGCTGCGGCCCGGCGGGCTTGATACGCTGCCGCTTGCCGAATGGAACGCAGTGCTGGCGGTCAACCTCACCGGCTACTTCATCTGCGCGCAGGCGTTCGGCCGCCAGATGCGCAAGACCGGGCGCGGCAGCCTGATCCACGTCGCCTCGATTGCCGCCAGCAATGCGCAGGGGCAGAGCGGCGCCTACAGCGTCAGCAAGGCGGCCGTCGTGATGCTCTCGCAGCAGCTCGCCGCCGAATGGGGTCCGCACGGCATCCGCAGCAATGTGGTCAGCCCCGGCCTCGTCGTCACGCCGATGAGCCAGGCATTCTACGATACGCCCGGGGTTACCGAGCGGCGCACCGCCGTGGTGCCGCTACGCCGGATCGGCGCGCCGCAGGACATGGCGGACGCGACCCTGTTCCTGGCCAGCGACCGGTCGTCATACGTCAATGGCGAGGAGATCATCGTCGACGGCGGCTTCGCGCGAACGCTGATGAGCCATGTGCCGCGGCCGGGGTTCTAGGAACGCCGCATCTGCAAATTCAGTGTCGTCCCGGCCTTGAGCCGGGACCCATAACCACGAATGTTTGTTGGTTGGAAAGGATGGGGCCACAGCAGAGCTCCACAACAGAACCCTGTGGTGATGGGTCCCGGCTTTCGCCGGGACGTCAGCAAGGCATTAATCGAACAGGCTCGACACCGACTCTTCCGCCGCGGTGCGGCCGATCGCTTCGGCGATCAGGCCGGCGATCGAAATGGTGCGGATGTTCGGCGCCTTGTTGACGGCCTCGGTCGGCAGGATCGAGTCGGTGATGACCAGCTCCTTGAGCCGCGACGAGGCGATGCGCGCGGCGGCGCCGCCGGACAACACGCCGTGGGTGATGTAGGCCGAGACTTCCTTGGCGCCGTGCCCGATCAGGGCCTCGGCCGCGTTCACCAGCGTGCCGCCGGAGTCGACGATGTCGTCGACCAGGATGCAGTTGTAGCCGGCGACGTCGCCGATCACGTTCATCACCTCGGACTCACCGGGGCGCTCGCGGCGCTTGTCGACGATCGCAAGCGGGGTGTTGATGCGCTTGGCAAGTCCGCGCGCACGCGCCACGCCGCCGACGTCGGGCGACACCACCATCACCTTGGCGAGGTCGAACTTTTCCCTGATGTCGCGCACCATCAGCGGTGCGGCGAACAGATTGTCGGTCGGGATGTCGAAGAAGCCCTGGATCTGGCCGGCATGCAGGTCGAGCGTCATGACGCGGTCGACGCCGGCGCGGGAGATCAGGTTGGCCACGAGCTTGGCCGAGATCGGCGTGCGCGAACCGGATTTCCGGTCCTGGCGGGCATAGCCGAAATAGGGCACCACCGCGGTGATGCGGCGCGCGGAAGCACGGCGCAGCGCGTCGGTGATGATCAGGAGCTCCATCAAATTGTCGTTGGCCGGAAACGACGTCGACTGCAGGATGAACATGTCCGAGCCGCGGATGTTCTCCTGGATCTCGACGAAGATCTCCATGTCGGCGAAACGCCGGACCACGGCCTTGGTCAATTCGATGCCAAGTCCCTTGGCGATATCCTGCGCCAGCGCAGGATTGGAGTTGCCGGCGACGAGCTTGATGGATCCGTTTTTTGCCGACATCGATGCTTCCCCCCGCGCCTTGCTGGATACGACGTTCAGCATCTCAAGTCCTTACAGAACCGGCGGGTTTTCGGTGCGCGAGGGAATATCAGGCAGGCGGCTCCGCTGGCAACCCATTAGGTCGCCTTGGCCGCGGTTTTCCTGGGCAAAAAACGCATTTCGCCGGGAGATACCGGGGGTTAGTTGGCGGAATAGCTGAGGGCAACGGTCTCGGACGCGGCGGGGGCCGGGGCGCTGACCATCGCCGGCCCACGGAGCTCCGGCGCCGCGGCAGGGGCTGGGCTGTCCGCCGGGCCGCCATTGATCATGCCGGAGAGGCCGCTGAGGCCGGCCTGGGCGATCCTGCGCAGCACCAGGTCGTCGGCGGCGGCCCAAGCGTCGCGGCCGGCCTTGCCGGCGGGCTCCTCGCCGGACAGTCGGAGCGCGCGTTGCTGGTTGCTGTCGTAGACGTCCCAGACCCACGCGATCATGGTGCGGCCACGCACCACCTGCGCCGACAGATAGCTGCGCACGCGATAGGCCGCGGTGCCCTCGCGCGACACGATCGAGAGGCTGCGCAACTTGGATTCGCTGTCGAGCACCCCGACCATGCGGTCGAACACCTGGGGCGGTGGGCCGTCGATCGATTCGAAGGCGACAGTGGTGCCGCCGCTCGCCGGCGTGGCCATCGCGTAGGAGTCGGCCACGTTGCCGCCGGCGGCGCAGCCGCCAAGCACGGACGCGACCGCAAGCCACGTGGCTGCGACCGCGATGCGCACGACTGTCCCAGTTTGAAACTGGTGGTTTGACGCGTCCCTCATTGCGTCCTGCGATATCGTTAAAACGGCTTAACGTCTAGGGCAGGACGGCCACAGCCCTTAACCGATCCGCAGGCTGCGCCACGAGGTTTCGGATTTCCTTGCTCAGTCAGAGAGATGGTGCCGCATGGCTGCCGTGATCCAGGCCCATTCGCGGTTCGGGCTCGCGTCGGGCGACTGTCCGCGCATGATGGCGACCAGGTCCCAGTAGCGCGCCGCGCGGGCGTCGTGCAGCGCATACTTGCCGCGAATCCAGTTTCGGAATTCCAGATCGGGCTCTCGCTTCAGTAGCCGCGCCGACGTCTCCAGCCAGTCGCGCGCCAGTGCCTGACCGGCCTCCGAATTCGGTCCGAGCCCGCCAGCGATGATCTCTTTCGCTCTGGCCAGCACGGCCTCGTTGGCCTGCTGCCAGGCGGCGAGATCCAGCACGTGGTGATTCCAGACGTCCTCGGCGTTGGCGCGCATGTTGGCGACGAGCGTGGGATCGTTGAGCATCTGCGACAGCTCGATCCAGGCATCGCATTGCTCGGGTGTCGGATCATCGGGCAGTTCGGGCACGCTGGTCTCGATCATCTGCCGGATCCATTTCCGGTCGATGTTGATGCCGTCGGATACTTTCTCGAAGAAGCGTTCGACGACGTTGCGGCGCTCGGCGCGGGACAGCTGCGTCATGGTCAGGAATCTCCTCAAATCTGCTTCGGTGAGTTGCGGTGAACGCAACGCAGCCCGCAGGGCCGAGGCGACGCGGCGCTGGGCCGCAATCTCCGCTTCCAGCGTCTCGAGGCGGAGCTTCAGCGCCTCGACCAGCGAGAGCTCCTTGGTCAGGACCTCACGGATGGCGTCGAGACCGAGCCCCGCATCGCGCAGGCAGCGGATCAGGTCGAGGCGAACCAGTTCGTCGTCGGTGAAGACGCGATAGCCGCTCGCGGTGCGGCCGGCCGGCGGCAGCAAGCCCTGGTCCGAATAGAAGCGGAGCTTGCGGACAGACATTCCGCTGAGCCGCGCCGCCTCGCCGATGCTGTAGGTGCGTTGTGTCATGCGCCGCTTGTCCGGTCTCCAGCAGGCGGAGAGTCAAGCCGCTTGTCGCACAAAACTGGTGAGGAGAGTTCGGCGTCAGCCTTCCAGCACGATGGCGTGAACGTGCCGGCCGTAATCGGCTTCCTTGCGGTGCACGGAGCGGCGGTAGCTGAAGCAGCGCTCGTCGGAATAGGTGTCGATGCCGAGGTCGTCGATCATCAGCACGCCGGCGTTCTCCAGCCGCATCCGGATGAAGCCGGCGAGATCGAACATCGCGTGGCCGTCGCGCTCGCTGGGCATGAAGAACATGCCGTTCTCGGCATCGGCCTCGATGAAGCGCGTGACGAATTCGCCGCCGACCTCGTAGGATTGCTTGCGGATCAGCGGGCCGATCGCGGCGACGATGCTGCCGCGCTCGGCGCCGAGCTTCTCCATCGCATCGATGGTCGTCTCCAGCACGCCGGTCAGCGCGCCCTTCCAGCCGGCATGCGCCGCGCCGATTACCCGCGCATTGGGGTCGACGAACAGGATCGGGCCGCAGTCGGCTGTTGTGACCGATATCGCGAGCCCCTCGGTACGGGTGACGAGCGCGTCCGCCTTGGGGCGCGGCGCGCCGTTCCACGGGCGATCCACGACGACAACGTCGGGCGAGTGCACCTGATGCACGCTGATCAGATGATCGAACGGCACGCCGAGCTGCTCGGCCATCCGCCGCCGGTTCTCCGCGACCTTGGCCGGATCGTCGCGCGAGCCGAGCCCGCCATTGAGGCCGGCATAGATGCCCTCGGAGACGCCGCCCTCGCGCGAGAAGAAGGCGTGGCGCAGGCCAGGAATGGCCGACAGCAGCGGAGATCCCAGTGTCATTGTTCGGTCTCGTCAGGCTGATCGCTGAGGCCGGCGATCGAGGTGAGGTGCGGGTCGGAGATGGCCATGACCTTGAACATCGAGCCCATCCCGCCGCGTCCGGAATCGGTCAGCCGCTTCAGTGCGCCGGCGATGTCGGCGGAGACCTCGGGCGAGGCCTTCGCCATCAGCCCGGCGGCGCGGGCCTCGACGCCGAGGCGCTTGAGGAAGTCGCCCTGCGTCGCCGGCCCGTGGACGCGCGCGCCGACATCCTCGGCGGCCCGCGCCAGCGCCTGGAAGTCGACATGCGCGGTCACGTCGGCCTGCCCCGGGTTCTTCAGCGGGTCGGCGAAGCTGTGGCGCGCGATCGCCTGAAAGGTGTCGCCGGCGTCGCTGCGCAGATGGCCGTAATCGATGATCAGCGCGGCTCCGTCCTGGTCGCGCACCCGCGTAGCGAGCTTCATGATCTCGCTGTCGGGCCGCCATTCGAACACCGCACCTAACGGGGCGGCGCGCACCAGCGGCGGCAGCAGCACCTCGAAGTGCGGCGTCGGCTCGGGCGCGGGCGCGAAATACAGGTTGCCATTGGCGTCCATCCCGACCGTGCGCTCGTGCCAGCCGGTCTCGCGGCGGACCATCTGATGGATCGGCAGCACGTCGAAATATTCGTTGGCGAGGATCACCGCCGGCCCCTCGGGCACATCGTCGATGCTGTCGTGCCAGGTGATGTTGCGCACGCCGGTCAGCGTCGCGTGCTGCTTCTCGCGCAGCACCGGATTGACCTCGACGAGGTGGATGCTGAGCGACTGGTAGAGCGGCGGCAGCACGCGCAGCGCCCGCAGCGCGTCCGACATCATGGTGCCGCGGCCGGGCCCGAGCTCGATCAGGCGCAGCGTCTCCGGCGAGCCGATCGCGCGCCAGATCGAGGCGCTCCACAGCCCGAGCAGTTCGCCGAACATCTGGCTGACCTCGGGGGCCGTGGTGAAATCGCCCTCGCGGCCGAGCGGATCGCGCGACAGATAGTAGCCGTAGCGCGGATGCATCAGGCACAATTCCATGTAGCGCCAGACCGGCATCGGCCCGGACAGCTTGATCAGCTTCCTGATCTCATCCAGCAGCGGGGAGGGTTCGCTCACGGCCTTCCTTGGATTGCACTTGTCTTACGTTGAACTCGGCGCCGGCCCGTTCGCCTTGCGGCGGAGGGCGGCCGTGATGATGATAGCGCCGACAATAATCATTGGCACCGACAGCAGCATTCCCATGGTTAACCCGCCCCACAGGAATCCGAGTTGCGGGTCGGGCTCCCTGAAGTGCTCGCCGATGATCCGGGCAATGCCGTAGATCGCAATGAAGCTGCCGAGGATCAGGCCGGGCCGCTTCAGCGCGCCCATCCGGATCATGATCGCCAGCGCCGTGAACAGCACGATGCCCTCGAGCCCGGCCTCATAGAGCTGGCTCGGATGGCGCGGCAGCGGCCCGCCATTGGGGAAGATCATGGCCCAGGGCAGGCTCGCCTCTGCGTGCCGGCCCCACAATTCGCTGTTGATGAAATTGGCGATGCGGCCGAGGAACAGGCCGATCGGCGCGACCGCGGTGGTGATGTCGCCGAGCGACAGGATCGAAATGTTGTTGCGGCGGGCGAACAGCATCACCGCGGCGACGCAGCCGAGGAAGCCGCCGTGGAACGACATGCCGCCCTTCCACAATTCGAGGATCTCGGACGGGTGCGCGATGAAGAACGGCAGATTGTAGAACAGTACATAGCCGGTGCGGCCGCCGACGATGATGCCGATGGTGACCCAGAGGATGAAATCGTCGAGCTGCGGCAGCGTGATCGGCACCTCGCCGCCCCACAGCCGTTCCTTCTTGATCAGCGAGCGGGCGTAGACCCAGCCCAGCACGATGCCGACGATATAGGCCAGCGCATACCAGCGGATCACGATCGGCCCGAGCGCGAGCGCGACGGGGTCGAACACCGGAAAGTCGACCAGCAGGAACGGCATCGGGATCAGAGCACTTTCGTGTAGACGGCGTAGGGCACGCCATGAATGGGCGGGGCGTCATGGACCTTGCTGAAGCCCATCTTGAGATACATCGGCAAGGCGACCGTCATGATGGGGCTCGTGTGAAGCGCAATGGTCCGGCAGCGGTCGCGCCGCGCTCTGGCGAAGCATTCCGACGTCAACGCATGCCCGAGTCCCTTGCTCCTGTCGACGGGGTCGACGACCAGCATGCGAATGATCGGCCATGACTGATCGAAGAATGCGGCCTTTTTGACGCCGGGCCCGAAATAGCCGACCGCGCCGGCAAGCCGGGTGCCGAGATCGGCGACGATGATCTCGCCGCCGGAACTCAACTCGGAGGTTCGCGAGAGGCCGGCGCGCATCGCCGGCCAGTCGTCGAAAGCGTCGCGGAATTGGTCGAAGGCAGCAACCGCGAGCCGGTTCACCTCGTCAGCATCAGAGCTTCGATAATCTCGAATTCGCGCGCCGTCGGCCATCCCGGTGCTTGCGGCCTCAGACCAGGTTGCGCCGGTAGAGCGCGAGCAGCCGCTCCCAATGGCGTTCGGCGGCGTCGCGGTCATAGACCGGGCGCTTGGGGAACGCAAAGCCGTGATGCGTGCCGGGATAGATCTCGACTTCGTTGTTGGATCCCTTCATGCCCGCCTTCACCTGCTCGATGATCTCCTGTGGCGCGTAGATATCGGTCTCGGCGCAGGCGAAATAGAGTTCGGCCTTGGTCTTGTTGGCGGCGAGGTGCGGGCTGTCGGGCTGGTCGGTCGCCAAGTGCGTGCCGTAGATCGAGGCGGCGGCCTTGACGCGATCGCCGAAATGCGTTGCCGCGTTCACCGCGTAGCGACCGCTCATGCAATAGCCGACGGTGCCGATGATGTTGGTGTTGGCGGCCTTCTGCGTCTCGGCGTAGGCGAGCAAGCCCCTGGTGTCTTCCATGACCAGTGGAATGTTCAGCGAGTGCATCAGCTCGAACATGCGCTTGCGCTCCGGCGATTCCGGATCGGGATTGATCGGGCCGAGCTCCATCACGCCGGCGCGGTAATACAAGTTCGGCAGCATCACGTAATAGCCCGACGTGGCGAGCCTGCGCGCCATGTCGCGCAGCTCTTCGCGGATCGCAGGGGCGTCCATGTAGAAGATCACGACCGGGAAGGGGCCGCCGCGCTCGGGATGGGTGATGAAGGTGGTGGTCTTGCCGTCCTTGGTCGGGATCTCGACGGTATGCTCGATCATGACGTTTCTGCTCGCGTTGTGATGTGCGATTTCTGTTGTGAGTTCATACGATTGCAAGGAAACCGGAGCATGACAAGGCAAGCTGCGGGAGGCCTGCCATTCGCAGCGCACTTGAACCCGATGGCTGACATCGCCATTGTCTTGAGCGCAATCCAGCGAATGCGGAGAGTTTTGCCAGATGACCCAGACCAGCAACCGGTTTTTCGATGAGATCGGCCGTCTGATGAACGACGCTGCCGGCGCCGCCCAGGGTGTCAAGCGCGAGGTCGACACGGTCATGCGCAACCAGGCCGAACGCATCCTGCGCGACCTTGACGTGGTCAAGCGCGAGGAGTTCGACGCGGTCAAGGACATGGCCCGTCTGGCGCGCGAGGAGAACGAGGCGCTGAAGGTGAGAATCGCCGCGCTGGAAGCCAAGCTTGGCGGTTCGGCCGGTTGACGGTCGCTGCACCCGGGCTACAACGGCGTCGCTTGGGCGGCGCCCAAGAAAAATCCCTTCATTTCCTTGTCATTTCGGCCCTTTGGGGCTAAAAGCCCGCCACGTCCGCGGCCCCCGCACCCCTGGAGGCTTGCTGTGGACTTGAGCATGGGCCGCGCTGCGGCCTTTAACTTTTCAAATACAAGGACTTAACGCTATGGCGACCGTCAAGGAATTGAAGGCGACCGCGCGTCCGAAGAGCGGCAAGGGGGCCGCCCGGGCAGAGCGTCGCGCCGGGAGAGTTCCCGGAGTGATCTACGGAGACAACCAGCCCCCCGTCACCATCTCGGTGGACGATCGTGACCTGCGCCAGCGCATCCTGGCGGGCCGGTTCCTCACCACGCTGTTCGACATCGAACTCGAGGGCAAGAAGCACCGCGTGATTCCGCGCGACTACCACCTCGATCCGGTCAAGGACTTCCCGATCCACGTCGACTTCATGCGGCTCGGCGAAGGCGCCACCATCCGTGTCAGCGTGCCGCTGCACATCGTGAACGGCGAAACCTCGCCTGGCGTCAAGCGCGGCGGCACCGTGAACATCGTCACCCACACGCTCGAGCTT
This sequence comes from Bradyrhizobium sp. WCU1, assembly GCF_053474805.1. Classification (NCBI taxonomy): domain Bacteria; kingdom Pseudomonadati; phylum Pseudomonadota; class Alphaproteobacteria; order Hyphomicrobiales; family Nitrobacteraceae; genus Bradyrhizobium; species Bradyrhizobium sp. WCU1. The sequence continues at coordinate 2,108,526 of NZ_CM130280.1, read as the reverse complement.
GAGTGCGCGGTCGACAATATTCCGCAATACATTGAAGCCGACGTCGGCAGCCTCGAGATCAGCTATTCGCTGCATCTCTCCGACGTCAAGCTGCCCAAGGGCGTGAAGTCGCTGACCCGCGAGGACGCAACCCTGGTCACCATCGTGCCGCCGTCCGGCTATGCCGAAGAGCAGAAGGCCGCGGCTGCGGCGGCTGCTGGTGGCGCTGCGGCTCCGGCCGCGGGTGCTGCGGCTCCGGCTGCTGCTCCGGCTGCGGGTGCTGCGGCTCCGGCCGCGGGTGCCAAGGCTCCCGCCGGCGGTGGCGACAAGAAGAAGTAACCGATAAGGTCGGCGCGCGATCCTCTGATGGCGCGCCGACGCGGGATGCTGCGCCATGCGCCTTTTTGTCGGTCTCGGTAATCCCGGCGCGAAATACGCCAGCAACCGGCACAATATCGGTTTCCTGGCGGTTGACGAGATTGCACGGCGTCATGGTTTCGCACCATGGCGCCGTCGCTTTCAGGGCGAGACCTCCGAGGGCGTCGTCGATCGTGAGAAGGTCGTGCTGCTGAAGCCGACCACTTTTATGAACGAGTCCGGACGCGCGGTGCAGGAAGCGGCGAACTTCTTCAAGCTCGCGCCCGCCGACATCACCGTGTTCCAGGATGAGCTCGAGCTGCCGCCGGCCAAGGTGCGGGTCAAGATCGGCGGCGGGATCGCCGGCCATAACGGGCTGCGCTCGATCTCCGCGCATATCGGCAACGAGTATCGGCGGGTGCGGCTCGGGATCGGTCATCCCGGCGTCAAGGAGCTCGTGCACAGCCACGTGCTGTCGGACTTCGCCAAGAGCGACCGGGCGTGGGTGGAGGCCTTGTGCCAGGCCGTCGCCGACAATGCTGGCCTGCTGGCAGCGGGGCAGGACGCGTCGTTCGCCAACAAGGTGCATCTGACGATGCAGGCCAAGGGATTTTTCGACAAGGGTGAGAATGGCGGCGACAAGCCGGCCTGATCCCTTGTTCTATGCCCGGCGCAACGCCGGTCGTGATGAAGATGGATAGAGGAAGACATGGGATTCAAATGCGGGATCGTCGGGCTGCCTAACGTCGGCAAGTCGACGCTGTTCAATGCGCTGACCGAGACGGCGGCGGCGCAAGCGGCCAACTATCCGTTCTGCACCATCGAGCCGAATGTCGGCGAGGTGGCGGTGCCCGATCCGCGGCTGGACAAGCTCGCAGCAGTCGCCAAATCCGCGCAGATCATCCCGACCCGGCTGACCTTTGTCGATATCGCAGGCCTGGTGCGCGGCGCCTCGCAGGGCGAAGGTCTCGGCAACCAGTTCCTCGCCAACATCCGCGAGGTCGACGCCATCGCCCATGTGGTGCGCTGCTTCGAGGATTCCGACATCACCCATGTCGAAGGCAAGATCGCGCCGCTCGCCGACATCGAGACCATCGAGACCGAGCTGATGCTGTCGGACCTCGACAGCCTCGAGAAGCGCGTCGACAACCTCACCAAGAAGGCCAAGGGCAACGACAAGGATGCCAAGGAACAGCTCGAGCTCGTCAACCGCGCGCTGGTGCTGCTGCGCGACGGCAAGCCGGCCCGCGGGCTGGAGCGCAAGCCGGAGGAGGAGCGCGCGTTCCGCATGCTCGGCCTCTTGACCTCGAAGCCCGTGCTCTACGTCTGCAACGTCGAGGAAGGCTCGGCGAAGGACGGCAACAATTTCTCCAAGGCGGTGTTCGAGCGTGCGAAGCAGGAGGGCGCGGTCGCGGTCGTGATCTCCGCCAAGATCGAATCCGAGATCGCGACGCTGTCGCGCGAGGAGCGTGTCGACTTCCTGGAGACGCTGGGCCTCGAAGAAGCCGGGCTCGATCGCTTGATCCGCGCCGGCTACCGGCTGCTCGACCTCATCACCTATTTCACCGTCGGCCCGAAGGAAGCGCGTGCCTGGACCATCGACCGCGGCACCAAGGCGCCTGCCGCCGCCGGCGTGATCCATACCGATTTCGAGAAGGGTTTCATCCGCGCCGAGACCATCGCGTATGAGGATTATATCGCCGGCAACGGCGAAGCCGGCGCACGCGATGCCGGCAAGCTGCGGCTCGAAGGCAAGGACTACGTCGTCGCCGATGGCGACGTGATGCATTTCAGATTTAATACCTAAACACGATCTCTCCTCAACGTCGTCCCGGCGAAGGCCGGGACGACGTTGAACCTGAGGCCGCTGCTCTTTCCCACGTCGTCCCGGGCAAGCGAAGCGCGACCCGGGACCCGTAACCACAGGGCGCAGTTCTTGCGCTACGCTGTGGCGCCAGCTCGCTCTATCCTAACGTCCTGTGTATGGGTCCCTGCTTTCGCAGGGACGACACCGAGTACGCGGTAGCTCTGACACCTCACCGATCCGCGCGCCCGATCACGTCCATCAGCTCGGTGATCTTGCGCCGCTGGTCGGCCTTGTCGCCGGACGAGATCGCATGCTCGACGCAATGTGCCACATGATCGCGCAGGACTTCCTCCTCGACGCGGCGCAGCGCCGCGCGCGCCGCCGCGATCTGCGTCACCACGTCGATGCAGTAACGATCTTCCTCGACCATGGTGGCCAGCCCGCGGATCTGACCCTCGATCCGTTTGAGCCGTTTTAAACAGGATGTCTTGACCTCGTCTCTCATCCGTCTCATATACCCCCCTAGGGTATGAAGATCAAGAGGCCGGGATACGGCCGGGAAAGGGTTTCGTGGCACAGGCGCAGCACGACCATTCGCACGGAGATCATCATCATGGCGCGGCCGCGCATTCCTGCTGCGGCGGCAAGCATGATCACGGCACCACGCCCGCCGAGGCGGCCTTCGCGATCGATCCGGTCTGCGGCATGAAGGTCAACCCGGCGACTGCCAAGCACCGCTTCAGCTACAAGGGCGAGGAGTATCTGTTCTGCAGCGGCCGCTGCCGCGAGCGCTTCGAGGCAGATCCCGAGAAGTACCTCAAGCCCCGCGAGGCGGAGCCGCCGGCGCCTGCCGGCACGATCTACACCTGCCCGATGCACCCCGAGGTACGTCAGGTCGGTCCCGGCAGCTGCCCGATCTGCGGCATGGCGCTGGAGCCCGAGCAGGTCTCGCTCGACGACGGACCCGACCCTGAGCTGATCGATATGACGCGGCGGTTCTGGATCGGCCTCGCGCTCACGCTGCCGGTGTTCGTGCTCGAGATGGGCAGCCATCTCGGGTTGATGCACCTGGTACCGATGGGCTGGTCGAACTGGATCTCGTTCGTGCTGGCGACGCCGGTCGTGCTGTGGGCCGGCGCGCCGTTCTTCGTGCGCGGCTGGCAGTCGCTGGTCACCCGCAATCTCAACATGTTCACGCTGATCGCGATCGGCACCGGCGTCGCCTATCTCTACAGCGTCGTCGCTACGCTGGCGCCGCAGCTCTTCCCGCCCGCGTTCCGCGACATGCATGGCGCGGTCGCGGTGTATTTCGAGGCGGCGGCCGTGATCACGGTGCTGGTGCTGCTCGGCCAGGTGCTGGAGCTGCGCGCCCGTGCGCAGACCTCGGGCGCGATCCGCGCGCTGCTCGGCCTTGCGCCGAAGACCGCGCGGCGCGTCACCGATCATGGCGACGAGGACATCGACATCGACGCGATCAAGGTCGGTGACCGCCTGCGCGTGCGCCCCGGCGAGAAAGTGCCGGTGGATGGTGTCGTCATCGAGGGCAGCGCGGTCATCGACGAATCCATGGTGACGGGTGAATCGATGCCGGTCACCAAGTCGGTAGGCGCGAACGTGATCGGCGGCACCGTCAACCGGAGTGGCGGCCTCGTGATGCGGGCCGAGAAGGTCGGCCGCGACACCATGCTGTCGCGGATCGTCGACATGGTGGCGAAGGCGCAGCGCTCGCGCGCGCCGATCCAGCGGCTTGCCGATCGCGTCGCCGGCTGGTTCGTGCCGGCGGTGATCGCCGCTGCCGTGCTCGCCTTCATCGCCTGGACGGTGTTCGGTCCCGAGCCGCGCCTGACCTTCGCGCTGGTCGCAGCCGTCACGGTGCTGATCATCGCCTGTCCCTGCGCGCTCGGATTGGCGACGCCGATGTCGATCATGGTCGGTGTCGGCCGCGGCGCGCATTCCGGCATCCTGATCCGCGACGCGCAGGCGCTGGAGCGGATGGAGGCGATCGATACGCTGGTGCTCGACAAGACCGGCACGCTGACCGAAGGCAAGCCGAAGGTGGTGCGCATCATCGCGGCGGAAGGGTTTGACGAGGGCGATCTGCTGCGCCTCGCCGCCGGTGTCGAGCAGGGCAGCGAGCATCCGCTGGCGCAGGCGATCATCGCGGCAGCCAAGGAGCGCAAGCTCGCATCATCCGCCGTCACCAATTTTACTTCGCCCTCCGGCAAGGGCACGACCGGTACGGTCGAGGGCAAGCAGGTTGCGCTCGGCAACGCGGTGCTGATGGCCGAACTGAAGATCTCGACGGCAACGCTGGACCAGACCGCCGAGGCTGCGCGGCGCGATGGCGCGACCGCGATCTATGTCGCGGTCGATGGTCGTGTCGCCGGCGTGATCGCGATCGCCGATCCGATCAAGCCGTCGGCGGCCAATGCGTTGCGAGCGCTACGCGCCGACGGCTTGCGCATCGTGATGCTGACCGGCGACAATGAGACCACCGCGCGCGCGGTGGCGAAGACGCTTCGTATCGACGAGGTCGAGGCCGGCGTGCTGCCGGAGCGCAAGAGCGAGGTCGTGCAGCGGCTGCGCGGCGAGGGCCGCATCGTCGCGATGGCCGGCGATGGCGTCAACGATGCGCCGGCGCTGGCTGCGGCCGATGTCGGCATCGCGATGGGCGGCGGCACCGACGTCGCCATCGAGAGCGCGGGCATCACGCTGCTCACCGGGGACTTGATGGGCCTCGTCCGCGCGCGGCGCTTGTCGGTCGCGACCATGCGCAACATTCGCCAGAACCTGGCGTTCGCGTTCGCCTACAATGCCGCCGGCGTGCCGATCGCGGCCGGCGTGCTGTATCCGCTGTTCGGCATCCTGCTGTCGCCGATGGTCGGCGCTGCCGCGATGGCGCTGTCCTCGGTCAGTGTGATCGGCAACGCGCTGCGGGTGTCGCGGGTGAAGCTGGATTGAGCTATCACGATCGGTAGCCCGGATGGAGCGTAGCGAAATCCGGGGCCGGTCGCATCACGTGGAGATGGCCCCGGATTGCGCTTCGCTCCATCCGGGCTACGAAGATTGCAAAAGTTACGCCGGCAGCAACAGCTGCGCGCGGCGCTCCATCTCGGCATCGAGCCAGGTTGCGAGATCCTCGCTCACCTCGACCATCGGCAGCCGTACCTCGGGACTGTCGATCAGCCGCTGCCGCCACAGCCAGTGCTTGGCCGGCGCGGGGCTGGGTTCCGCGAACAGCAGCCTCGTCAGGCCGACGACGCTCTGCCAGGCGGTCAGCGCGAGGTCGCGCTTGCCCTGCCGCAGCAGCGTGCGGATCGAGGCGAAGGTGTCGGTCTCCAGATGTGCGGACAGCAGGATCGCGCCGTCGGCGCCGTCGGAGAGCGCATCGAAGGTCTGCGCGTCCTCGCCGGTCAGCACGCGGAAGCCGGCCGGCCGCCGGTTCAGAAAGTCGATCGACTGCGCGCGGTCGGCGCAGCAATCCTTCATGCCGGCGATGTTCGGATGTTCCGCGAGCGCCAGCAGCGTCTCATTGGTGAGGTTCACCGCCGTGCGATAGGGAATGTTGTAGAGCACGATCGGCCACGACGCATGATCGGCAAGCGCGTTGAAGTGCTGCACCAGCCCACGCTGCGAGGGCCTGATGTAATACGGACTCGCGATCAGATAGCCGTTGATCGGCCAGTCGGCGGTATCATCCAGCGCTTCCTTCATCCTGGCGGTCGAGGCGCCTGACAGCCCGAGGCAGACCGGCAGATGGCGGGAGCTGGCACTGAGCTCGTCGAGCACGACGCTGACCAGCCCCTCCAGCTCATCGGTGCTCAGCGCCATGCCTTCACCGGAGGTTGCACCGAGAATGAAGCCGTCGACGGGGCCGCCGGCATAGTGCCGCACCAGGCGGCGCAGCGAGGTGACGTCGAGTTCGCCGTCGCGGAACGGCGTGATCAAAGGAAGCCAGAGGCCCTGCAATTGCTGGTGCAGCTCAGTCATGTTCCATCTCCTCAGGGGACAAGCCGGAGACGGGACCAACAAAAAACCCCGTCCTAGCGGCGGGGTTTCGGGATCGTTGAATGCGAAGGTGATCTTATCGCGCGCGATCTCGTGTCCCCGGAAGGGGAGCTTTTTTCGACGAGAGAGCGGCGCACGAAGTCGTGATCATGCGATAATGATGCTGCGCTGCGAGGTTGTTGTCAATGCACGTGCTGACCGTGACGTGCGGCACGTTGGCGACGAAAAAAAGCCGGGCTCAAGCGAGCCCGGCTTAAGGTATTGGCCACGTGAGGCCGACACAATCACCTTCCAAGAGGGATTACTGAACTTCCGCGCCACTGGAGGAGGGGGACATATGCGCGACGCGACCGCTCAGCGTGTCACCACTATGATCCCCATCGACGCCTTGCAGCAACACTCCAGCTCGCATGTCAGTCATGCGGAGAGTCAGGGGCCTGTTGCCCCAGCGCGGAAGCCCCATAACCCCGCCCATAAGGCAGGCTTAATCAGGACGGCCAGCGCTGCGCCTTGCTCACCACGAAGTCGCGGAACACCTGCACCCGGGCCACTGTCTTCAGCTCTTCCGGATAGACGAAGTAGGTGTCGAGCGCGATCGAGTCGGACTCGCCGAACAGCTGCACGAGATTGTTCTGTTCGACCAGATAATCCGGCAGCGCGGCGATGCCGAGGCCCTGCTGGCAGGCGCGCACCAACCCCAGGATGTTGTTGACCTTGAAGTAGGGCTCGCGCGGACCGGAGCCGTTGCGGCCGGCGTCGATCAGCCAGCTGCGGTTCTGCAGATGCGGCGGCACCTGCGAGTCGCCGAGCATGATGATGCGGTGCGAGTCGAGATCATCCAGCGTGCGCGGCGTGCCGAAGCGCTTGATGTATTCCGGCGAGCAATAGGCATGGAAGCCGATCGAGAACAGCTTGCGCTGGATCAGGTCCGGCTGGGTCGGCTTGCGGGTGCGGATCGCGACGTCGGCCTCGCGCATCGACAGGTCGAGGTCCTCGTCGGTGACGATCAGCGAGATCCGGATGTCCGGATAGAGCGCGGTGAACTCGTCGAGTCGCGGGATCAGCCAGTTGATGCCGAGCGCCGGCGGGGTCGTGATCTTGAGGTCGCCGCTCGGCCGCTCGCGGCTGTCGGTGAGCTTGGCGCGCGCCGCCTGCAGCTGCATGAACACGTCATGCGCGGTGCGGAACAGGAGGTCGCCCTGTTCAGTCAGGATCAGGCCGCGGGCATGGCGGTGGAACAGCGAGACCGAGAGTTCCTGCTCCAGCGCGCTGACCTGGCGGGAGACCGCCGATTGCGACAGGCCAAGCTGCTCGCCGGCATGCGTGAAGCTGCCAGCTTCCGCCGCCGCGTGAAAGACCTTCAGCTTGTCCCAATCCATATCCGTAAATCCGTCGCGAGATCGTGCCATGATTATTCCGCCGCTGCGCGATCGCTCGCGCGGAGAGCCAGGAAGCGTTCGGCTTCGAGCGCGGCCATGCAGCCGAGGCCGGCGGCGGTGACCGCCTGCCGGAAGGTCTCGTCCGCCACGTCGCCCGCGGCGAACAGGCCGGGCACAGAGGTCGCCGTGGAGTTCGGCGCCACCTCGACATAGCCCGACGGTTTCAGCTTGATCTGGCCTTTGACGAGTTCGGTCGCCGGCGCATGGCCGATCGCGATGAAGACGCCGTCGGTCTTGAGGTCGGTCAGCGCGCCGGTCTTGACGTTCTTGAGCCGCACATGGGTGACCTTGTTCGGGTTCTGCGATCCGCAGATCTCGTCGATCGCGGAATCCCACACCACCTTGATCTTGGGATGCTTGAACAGCCGCTCCTGCAGGATGCGCTCGGCGCGGAAGTGATCGCGGCGATGCACGATGGTGACCTGGGAGGCATGATTGGTGAGGTACAGCGCTTCCTCGACCGCGGTGTTGCCGCCGCCGACCACCACGACTTCCTTGCCGCGGTAGAAGAAGCCGTCACAGGTCGCGCAGGCCGAGACGCCGCCGCCCTGGAATTTCTCTTCCGAGGGCAGACCGAGCCAGCGCGCCTGGGCGCCTGTGGCGAGGATGACGGTCTCGGCGAGATAGACGTCGCCGGAATCGCAGGTCAGGCGGAACGGCCGTTGTCCGAGCTCCAGCTTGGTGACGAGATCGGTGACGATCTTGGTGCCGACATGGGCCGCCTGCTTCTCCATCTGCTCCATCAGCCAGGGGCCCTGGATCACGTCGGCGAAGCCCGGATAGTTCTCGACGTCGGTGGTGATGGTGAGCTGCCCGCCCGGCTGGATGCCCTGGATCAGGATCGGTTCGAGCATCGCGCGCGCTGCGTAGATCGCTGCGGTGTAACCGGCGGGGCCGGACCCGATGATGACGACCTTGGCATGGGGAGGCGCGGGCATTTTGAGATCCCTCTCTTTTGGGGATTTTGATCAAGGACTTGTGCGGGAAGCGCCCCGGAAGCAGGTCACGGCGGCGCCAAAAGTGTCAAATCCAAGTCTAGGATATCTGGGTAGCTATGCAAGAATTGCAATCCATGGCAGCGAATTTTCCCCGGAACTGAAGTCACATTCGCGAAATCGTGCGCTGCACGCGCAATAAAATTGCGCAATGCCGGTCGGCTGCGCTATGAGAGTTGCCGGCAGACCAGCCAAGACTTTCAAACTTCTAAGGAACTGCAGTCGCGTGTCGAAGAACCTTGACGAGATCGACCTCAAAATCCTCGCCGAGATCCAGGCCGATGGCCGAATCACCAATGTGGAACTCGCCAAACGGGTCGGGATCTCGCCGCCGCCCTGTCTGCGCAGGGTCCGGGCGCTAGAAGAGGAAGGCTACATCCAGGGATACCGTGGCCTGCTCGATCCGCGCCGCCTCGGCTACGACGTCACGGTGTTCGCCTCGGTGCACCTGTCGAGCCAGGCCGATGCCGATCTCCGCGCCTTCGAGAATTTCGTGCGCGGCGAACCGCTGGTACGGGAATGCTGGATGCTGTCGGGCGAAGTCGATTTCATCCTCAAATGCGTCGCCCCCGACATGGCGACGTTCCAGGATTTCGTCACCCACCTGACCGCCGCGCCGCACGTGCGCAACGTCAGGACGTCGCTGGTGCTGCACAATTCGAAATATGAGGCCGCGGTGCCGCTGGGCGTGAAGGTTGCGGGCTGACGCGCTCGATCACATCCACCGTCATTGCGAGGAGCGAAGCGACGACTTGTCCGCCATAGCCTTGGCGAAGGCGGAAGCAATCCATCACGCCGCATGTGCGGACAGATGGATTGCTTCGCGGAGCCTGTCATCGGGCGCGCATTCGGGCGACCCGTTGGCTCGCAATGACGATGCCGGCTAGTTCTTGGTCCGTTACCTCTTGCCTATCGCGGCGTCGACGCTGATCGGGCCCGGGCCCGAGGTCGCGAGATATAGGCAGGCAAAGCAGAATGCGATTGCAAGGCTGCCGTTGTTGAGCAGCGGATAGAAGCCCTTGGGGAAATGGCCCATGAAGTAGGCGAAGGCCATTTCGCCTGCCAGGACGAAGGCCACGATCCGCGAAAAGAGGCCGATCATCAGCAATCCGCCCAGGATCAGTTCGAGCGTGCCGGCCGCGCCGATCAATGAGAACAGTTCGACTTTCTCGAACATCGTCCCGGGTGGGAATTTGAAAAGCTTGGCGACGCCGAACTGAAACAGCAGCAGCCCCGTGATGAAGCGAAACAGGCTGAGCGCCAGCGGCTGAAGCTTGGATAGTGTCTGGTCCATTGTCATTTACCCCCTGTTTGACACGCTGGAACATTGCACGATGCAGAACCACACGGTGTCCGCCACCGGAGTGTGATGTCAACACCTTGCACCTGGAATCATTCCTCGCGCGATTGCAGTTGCGAGAGAACACACCAGTGACGCGGGGACGCGCTGCGATGCAATCGTCAGCCGAGCCGCAGTCCCCCGACATGATTATATTGCATAAACATGTCGTGGCCTCCCTAGTATGGCGCGCCGCGGCCCTCCACTCACATTGCTGTCAGACCGGGGGTAAAACGCGGGCACAAAAAAAGCCGCGTGCGATGCGCGGCTTTTTTGCACCAGTCACATCGAGGTAACTAGCGCCACTCGACCTTGGTGATCTCGTAGGCCTTGGCGCCGCCGGGCGCCATCACTTCGACGGTGGTGCCCTTCTTCTTGCCGATCAGCGCGCGCGCGAGCGGCGAGGTGATCGAGATGCGGCCCTTCTTGGCATCGGCCTCGACCTCGCCGACGATCTGCCACACCGCCTTCTTCTCGGTGTCCTCGTCGATCAGCGTCACGGTCGCGCCGAACTTGATGGTGTCGCCGGACAGTTTCGAAATGTCGATGATGTCGGCGCGCGCCAGCTTGTCCTCGAGCTCCGCGATGCGGCCCTCGTTGTGCGACTGCTCTTCCTTGGCAGCGTGATACTCGGCGTTCTCCGAGAGATCGCCGTGCGAGCGCGCTTCCGCAATGTGTTCGATGATGCGCGGACGATCCTCCGACTGGCGCCGCTTCAACTCGTCCGTCAGCGCGGCGTATCCGCCCGCGGTCATCGGAACCTTATCCATCATCTTCGTCCTTCATCCTGCGCGCCCGGCGGCTGTGCAGGAATATCCAGTTCAGCTAACGCAGGAATCAGGGCGCAAGCGCGCCCGGAAGCCCAGTGATTTTCGGCCCCGCTAAGGGCCGTGACAACATCCAATCGCGCGGTGAGTTCCAGCCATTCGGCTAATTGACCGCTTCGGGCATTTGGCCCGGGCAGCGGTCAGCTTTCGGAAAAGTAACTCTGAAGCGTGCGGACCTCAAGGTCCCCGTCCCGATAGGCCCGGATCCCCCGTGCGGCCGCCACCGCGCCTGAAAGAGTGGTGTAATATGGCACTTTATGCAAGAGGGCAGCCCGCCGCAGCGAACGGCTGTCGGCCAGCGCCTGCGGACCTTCGGTGGTATTGAAGACCAGCTGGACGTCGCCATTGGTGATGGCGTCGACGATGTGCGGACGGCCTTCGAGCACCTTGTTGACCTTTTCCGTCGGCACGCCGTTGTCGCTGAGATAGCGCTGCGTGCCCGAGGTCGCCATCACCTTGAAGCCGAGTGAGTGCAACAGCCGCACCGCGTCCGCGATGCGCATCTTGTCGTCGCCGCGCACCGAGACGAACACGGTGCCCTGCCGCGGCACACGCGTGCCGCCGCCGAGCTGGCTCTTGGCGAATGCGACCTCGAAGGAGCGGTCGAGGCCCATCACTTCGCCGGTCGAGCGCATCTCCGGTCCGAGCACGGTGTCGACACCGGGGAAGCGCGCGAACGGGAATACCGATTCCTTGACGCCGACATGGCCGAGCTTCTTCTTCTTCAGCTTGAAGTCGGCGAGCTTCTCGCCGGCCATGATCCGCGCCGCGATCTTGGCGACCGGCGTGCCGATCACCTTGGCGACGAACGGCACGGTGCGGGACGCGCGCGGGTTGACCTCGAGCACGTAGATCTCGCCGTCCTTGATGGCGTATTGCACGTTCATCAGGCCGACCACGTCGAGGCCGAGCGCGAGCTCGCGGGTCTGCCGCTCCAGCTCCTCGATGGTGCTGGCGTCGAGCGAGTGCGGCGGCAGCGAGCACGCGGAATCGCCGGAGTGGATGCCGGCTTCCTCGATGTGCTCCATGATGCCGACGACGAAGGTATCCTTGCCGTCGGACAGGCAGTCGACGTCGACCTCGGTGGCGTCAGACAGATAGCGGTCGAACAGCAGCGGGTTCTTGCCGAGCACGGTGTTGATCTGCCCGGTCTTGTCGTTCGGGTAGCGCGCCTTGACATCGGCGGGCACGAGCTCAGGAAGCGTTCCCAACAGGTAGTCGTTGAGCTGGGTCTCCTCGCGGATGATCTGCATCGCACGGCCGCCGAGCACGTAGGACGGACGCACCACCAGCGGCAAATCGAGATCGGCGGCGACCAGGCGGGCCTGCTCGACCGAATAGGCGATGCCGTTCTTCGGCTGCTTGAGGCGCAGCTTGTCGAGCACGCGCTTGAAGCGGTCACGGTCCTCGGCGAGGTCGATCGCGTCGGGCGAGGTGCCGAGGATCGGCACTTCGGCGGCTTCGAGCGCGCGGGCAAGCTTCAGCGGGGTCTGGCCGCCGAACTGCACGATCACGCCGTGCAGCGTGCCGTTGGTGCGCTCGGTCGCGACGATCTCGAGCACGTCCTCTGCGGTGAGCGGCTCGAAGTACAGACGGTTCGCGGTGTCGTAGTCGGTCGACACCGTCTCCGGATTGCAGTTGACCATGATGGTCTCGTAACCTGCGTCCTCGAGCGCGAAGCAGGCATGGCAGCAGCAATAGTCGAACTCGATGCCCTGGCCGATGCGGTTCGGCCCGCCGCCGAGGATGATCACCTTCTTGCGGTCCGACGGTGCGCTCTCGTCGGCAAGCTCGCCGGCGAACGGCCGCTCATAGGTCGAATACATGTAGGCGGTGGGCGAGGCGAACTCGGCCGCGCAGGTGTCGATGCGTTTGAACACCGGGCGCACGCCGAGCGCGTGGCGCTTGGCGGTGACGTCGGCCTCGGTGGTTTCGGTGAGCACGGCGAGGCGGGCATCGGAGAAGCCCATCGCCTTCAACGTCCGCATGCCGAACGCGTTCGGCGGCAGGCCGTTATTGCGGACCTTGTCCTCCATCTCGACGATGGCGCGCATCTCCGCGAGGAACCAGGGATCGATCTTGCAGGAGTTGAAGATCTCCTCGTCGCTCCAGCCGAGCCGCATCGCCTGCGCGACCTGCAGGATGCGGTTCGGCGTCGGCGTGCCGAGCGCGGCGCGGATCGCGTTCTTGTCGTCGCCGCGGCCGAGCCCCTCGATCTCGATTTCGTCGAGCCCGGTCAGGCCGGTCTCGAGCCCGCGCAGCGCCTTCTGCAGGCTCTCCTGGAAGGTGCGGCCGATCGCCATCACTTCGCCGACCGACTTCATCGACGTGGTCAGCGTGGAGGAGGCACCGGGGAATTTCTCGAACGCAAAGCGGGGAATCTTGGTGACGACGTAGTCGATGGTCGGCTCGAACGAGGCGGGTGTGGCGCCGCCGGTGATGTCGTTGGCGATCTCATCCAGCGTGTAGCCGACCGCGAGCTTGGCAGCGACCTTGGCGATCGGGAAGCCGGTGGCTTTCGACGCCAGCGCCGACGAACGCGACACGCGCGGATTCATCTCGATCACGACCATGCGGCCGTCGGCCGGATTGATGCCGAACTGCACGTTGGAGCCGCCGGTCTCGACCCCGATCTCGCGCAGCACCGCCAGCGAGGCGTCACGCATCACCTGGTATTCCTTGTCGGTCAAGGTCAGCGCCGGCGCGATGGTGATGGAATCGCCGGTATGCACGCCCATCGGATCGAGGTTCTCGATCGAGCAGATGATGATGCAATTGTCCTTCTTGTCGCGCACCACCTCCATCTCGTACTCTTTCCAGCCGAGCACGCTCTCTTCGATCAGCACCTCGTTGGTCGGCGACGCATCGAGCCCGCGCTCGATGATGTCGAGGAACTCTTCCTTGTTGTAGGCAATGCCGCCGCCGGTGCCGCCCATGGTGAAGGACGGCCGGATGATCGCAGGCAGGCCGATCTCGGACAGCGCCATCAGCGCCTCGCCGAACGCGTGCTCCTGATAGCGCTTGCGGCGGTCGTTCTCGCCGAGGGTCCACTGCCGCTCGAGCTCTTCGAGCGCCGCGCCGGACAGTTTCTCCCGCTCGGCGAGGTATTTGTCGCGGTAGGTCTTCTTCAGCGCCGAAGCGTTGGCGAGCCGCGATTTCGGCGTCTCGAGCCCGATCTTGGTCATCGCCTCGCGGAACAGCTGGCGGTCCTCGGCCTTGTCGATCGCATCAGCGGTGGCGCCGATCATCTCGACGTCGAACTTGTCGAGCGTGCCCTGGCGGCGCAACGACAGCGCGCAGTTCAGCGCGGTCTGGCCGCCCATGGTCGGCAGCAGCGCGAAGCCGCCCGGAATGACGTGGCGTTCCTTCTCGATGATCTTGCCGACGATCTCGGGCGTGATCGGTTCGATATAGGTCGCGTCCGCCAGTTCCGGATCGGTCATGATGGTGGCCGGATTGGAATTGACGAGGACGACGCGGTAACCCTCCTCCTTGAGAGCCTTCACCGCCTGCGTGCCGGAATAGTCGAACTCGCAGGCCTGGCCGATCACGATGGGGCCGGCGCCGATGATCAGGATGGTGGAGATGTCGGTTCTTTTGGGCATCAGCTCTCGCGGACTGGAATTTGGGCACAAAAAAAGGGCGCGCTTCCCGCGCGTCCCTCGAGCCATGCGCTACATCTTGCAGCGCCGGAAGCGCGATCCCTCGCGCGCGGGTGGTCTTTAGACCAGTTTCCGCACCCGCGAAACCCCCAAAAGCGCCCAATCAACCGCGATTCTCGGGGAAAAATTCGCATTCGGCGTAGGCCGGTTGGGGTGGTCGGGAGGGCAATCGCATGCGGCCACGGCGATGTCCCATCGCAGGGGTGAGGCGCACCGGAACAATTTCGGGATAATAGAATAATGCCGCTGATTTGCCCGACATGTCAAGCTGCAATGTCGAATGCCGGCACGCCGCCGGCTCCTTTGCATGGGGTTGTTTTCGATGTTTTCGCAGCGCGCGGGGGCCATGCTCCGGCGCCGTCCCGTCCGTCTACGCTTTCGCTCAAGCTACGCCGGACACGCTTTGCCCCGCCGGTCCGGCGTGGCTGCGCCACGCGCAGCCCGTCAGGGCGAAGCGTGGAGGCCCGGCCTGGATTTGAACCAGGATAAACAGTGTTGCACCACTGCCGCGTCGAAGCTTCCGCCACCGGGCCGGGGGGATCATTGCTGATTATTTCAGCGGCCGCTACGTTTACTTTTAGTTAACCCTAATATTCTCTACAACCTCTGATCAGTGGTGAGCCACGAATGTCATCCGCCACGGATTGTGCCCGATGTTGCGCGGCGCGCGGGTGGCCGTGAACCCCGCGGCGGCGAACTTTGCGATCATCTCGTCCTCGCGATAGCGCTGCAGCCCGATCCTGGTGCGCAGCTGTCGGTAGTCCGACAGCGCGGTCGAGGCCAGCCCGACCAGCGCATCGCGCAGGAAGCCGTGGGTCGCTGCAAAGCGCAGCAGCGCGATGACGTCCCTGCCCATGCCGACCTCGGGCCGCAGGATATCGCCGAGCACGAAACGCCCCGAGGGTTTCAGCAGGCGATGGATAACGTCGAATGCGGTATCGAGCTCCTGCGGCGTCATGTATTGCGCCACCGAGTTCATCACCACGAGGTCGATCGAGTCCGCCTGCATGTTCTTCAGCTCATCGAGCGATCGGACGCGGATCCTGGTATCGGACGCAAAGCGCGCGACCAGCCGACCGCGCACGCCGGGCGCAGGCTCCGCCAGATAGAGCTGCGCGCAGGCATTGGCGACCTTTACCGCCGACAGCGCCTCACCGCAGGCATAGTCCAGCACCACGGCGTCGGGCGAGGTGATGTATCCGATGATGTCGTTTGCGATGACCTGGAAATGCAGGTCGCGGTGCAGTCGGCTGGCATAAATCGTATGTGTGGAATCGTAATAGTCGATCCATTCATCCATCGCGTTTGGTATCCGGCAAAACGAGGTTCCGCATCTTGGAACAGGGCAGCTGATGATGCGTTAGCGGTAAGGCGCCCGATGTTCAATGCGCCGAAATACGGGTTCCTAACAGGAAGGTGCAAAGTGAGCAAAGCCAAGAATGACACTCACAAGACTGACAAGATTTCGCCCGATCTCGATACGCCGAGCGACCTGCCGCAGGCGGCGGTGGAGAAGATTTCGGCCTCGCTCAACACGCTGCTGGCCGACGCCTTCGCGCTGTATCTGAAGACCAAGAACTTCCACTGGCATGTCAGCGGCCGGAATTTTCGTGATTACCATTTGTTGCTCGACGAGCAGTCGGACGCGATCTTCGCGACCACCGACCAGCTCGCCGAACGGGTGCGCAAGCTCGGCGGCGCGACGCTGCGCTCGATCGGCGACATCGCCAAGCATCAGACCATCAAGGACAATGACGAGGCCTATGTCCCGCCGCGCGAAATGCTGCGCGAGCTGATGGAAGACAACAAGCATATGGCGGCCGCGATGCGCAAGGCACACAAGCTCGCCGATGACCATGAGGACTCCGGCACGGCCGGCCTGCTCGAAACCTTCATCGACGAAACCGAGCGGCGCACCTGGTTTCTGTTCGAGGCCAGCCGTCAGGAAGGCAGCAACGCGGCTTAGCCCTTGTGTCGCTGCATGGGGGTGGGTGGCGGCGCGTCGGCGCCGTGCCCGCCATCCCTGCTCCGTGCGCGTGAAGGTAGGCTCGCGTCGCTTTGCCCACCCTGCGGGTGATCTCCATTGCTGAGAGGTGGATTGCGTCGCTTCGCTCGCAATGACGGAGCATTACCGCTTCCACAGCCGCACGAGCGGCCCATCCTTCCCCATGACTGGATCAGTCGCGGGAATCGCGACCAGCGGGATTGTCTTCAGTGCCCTGGCGCGATTCTCCGGCGTCGGCCGTTGCAGATCCATCGGCGGGCCCGGCGGATAGGCGCCGACCACGGAAAAATCATCGCTCGCCGACAGGCACTGATGCCCGGTGCCGGCCGGCAGGATCGCGACGTCGCCGGCTGCGATCTCGAGCGCTTGCCCATTGGCGCCGCCGAACTGCACGCGCGCACGGCCGCGGGCGACGCCGAGCACCTCGTGCACGGTGGCGTGGTAATGCGCGAAATCGTAGACGCCGTTGCGCCACATCGCGCCCCAGCCATGGCTGCCGAACAGCTGCTCGATCGCAGCCTCGGGATCTCGACCGGCATCGACCGCGCCCCTGTAGACCAAGAACGGCATCGGATTGTTCGGCACCAGCCCGTCGTCTTGAAAGACCATCGCAAGCGGCTCGGCTCCGGCTTTGACTGCGGACATGGCGATCCTCCGGTAAGTGCTCAGCACGCGTGAGCAATCTATTCGCGGAGCAACCCGCTGTCAGCGCCGCAAGTTCCTGGGAAACTCAGTTCGCTTTGGGCAGCTCGAACACCAGGCAGGTCGTGGTGGCGTGTGCGATCAGCTTGCCCTTGCCGTCGGTGATCCGCGCTTCGGCGGTGGCGACCCGGCGGCCGGCATTGAGCACCTTGCCCTCGGTACGGATCGTGCCGGTGTCCTGGCTCATGCCGCGGACGAAGGAGATCTTGAACTCCAGCGTGGTGTAGCCAAAGCCCTGCGGCAGCGTGGTCTGCACCGCGAGCCCCATCGCGGAGTCGAGCAGGATCGCGGCGTAGCCGCCATGCACCGAGCCGATCGGGTTGTAGTGGCGCAGGCCCGGGATGCTGTGGATTACCACATGACCGGTCTCGGCGGTGCAGTCGAACGGTTCGACGTTCTCCATGATCGGCGGCTCCGGCAGGGTGCAGGCAAAGATGCCGCGCACGAAATCGAGCCCGGGCATCGACACCATGACCTCCATCGACGAGACGCCGTAGGTGGGCTTCGGGGTAGCGCTCTCGGTCATGTCGGACAATCCTGCTGCTTGATGATCGTCATCATATGACGAGTAGCTCGGCAGCAACCGCTCATGCAAGGCGTGACAAAAGCTCATGCCCGGACCAGGTGGTCCGGGCATGCTTTATTCGACGAAGGACTGCGCTGGTGGCCGCGGTCTACGCCGCTTGCTTCTTCTTCCGCATCAAATCGGCAAAGCGCTGGAACAGATAGTGCGAGTCGCGCGGGCCGGGCGAGGCCTCGGGGTGATACTGCACCGAGAACACCGGCTTGCCTTCGAGCGCGATACCGCAATTGGAACCGTCGAACAGCGAGATATGGGTCTGGGTCGCACCGGCGGGCAGCGTCGCCTGGTCGACTGCAAAGCCGTGGTTCATCGAGGTGATCTCGACCTTGCCGGTGGTCTCGTCCTTGACCGGATGATTGGCGCCGTGATGGCCCTGATGCATCTTCATGGTCCTGGCGCCGACGGCGAGGCCGAGCATCTGGTGGCCGAGGCAGATGCCGAAGGTCGGCGTCCCCGAGGCGATCACCTTCTGGATCACGGGCACGGCATATTTGCCGGTCGCGGCGGGATCGCCGGGGCCGTTCGACAGGAACACGCCGTCCGGCTTCATCGCCAGGATGTCCTCGGCTGCCGTCGTCGCCGGCACCACGGTCACCTTGGCGCCGACTCCGGCGAGCAGGCGCAGGATGTTGCGCTTGATGCCGTAGTCGATCGCGACCACGTTGAATTCCGGCGCGGTCTGCTGGCCGAAACCCTTGCCCCACGCCCAGGGCGTCTCGTCCCAGGTGAAGCGCTGGCCGGAGGTGACCATCGGCACCAGGTCCATGCCCTCGAGGCCGGGCCATTCGCGGGCCTCCTCTTTCAGTCCGTGAAGGTCGAATTCGCCGGTCTTCGAATGCGCGATCACCGCATTCGGCATGCCCCTGGAGCGGATCAGCGCGGTCAGCGCGCGGGTGTCGATGCCGGAGAGGCCGATGATGCCGCGCGCCTTCAGCCACTGGTCGAGGTGGCGGGTGGCACGGTAATTCGAGGGGTCCGTGATCGCCGAGCGCAGGATCACGCCGCGCGCGCCGGGTGTCGCGGCCATGTTCACCGTCTCGATGTCTTCCTCGTTGGTACCGACATTGCCGATATGCGGGAAGGTGAAGGTGATGATCTGGCCGGCATAGGACGGATCGGTGAGGATCTCCTCATAGCCGGTCATCGCGGTGTTGAAGCAGACCTCGCCGACGGCGTGGCCTTCCGCGCCGAGACCGAAGCCTTCCAGCACGGTACCATCGGCGAGCACAAGGAGCGCGGTCGGTTTGTGGTCCGGCCAGGCGGGAGCGTTTTCGGGGGTTGTCATGAGCCCTTTAAATAGAGGCCGCACGCTGCGGCGTCAAAGCGAAAGGGTGCGGATTCACACGGCAATCCCGGCCGATTTGACAGGCCGGAACGGCCTCTTAATCTAATGTTCCTCGAAGCGGTCGTTTGCTTGCCGAAAATGACCCGGTCCGGAGCTCCCGCATGGACAATACGATGCCGATCCTGCTCGTCCCGGGCCTCATCTGCTCGCCGCGGATCTTTGCCCCGGTGATCCCGGCGCTGTGGCGGTGCGGCCCGGTCACGGTCGCCAACCATGTCAGGGACGACAATATGGGGGCGATCGCCCGCCGTATCCTGGCTGAGGCACCGCCGCGCTTTGCCCTCGCCGGCCATTCGATGGGCGGCTACATCGCCTTCGAGATCATGCGGCAGGCACCCGAGCGGGTCGCGAAACTGGCGCTGATGAGCACCCAGGCGCGCCCCGACACGCCGGAGGCGACCGCTCGCCGCCGCGGCATGATCGAACGCGCCAGGAGCGGGCAGTATCGGGACGTGGTCGACGAACTGTTTCCGGGCTTCGTGCATCCGTCGCGGCAGGGCGACGCAAGCCTGCGCCAGATTGTCTATGACATGAGCGAGGATGTCGGCGCCGAGGCCTTCATCCGCCAGCAAAATGCGGTGCTCAGCCGGCCGGATTCACGGCCCAGCATGGCCTGGATCAAGTGCCCGACCCTGGTGCTGACCTCGGATACCGACAACACGGTGCCGAATTCGCTGTCGGACGAGATGGCCAACGGGATTCCCGGGGCGAAGCTCGTGGTGCTCGCCGATTGCGGTCACCTGCCGCAGCTGGAGCAGCCGCAGGCGTGTGCCGAAGCGCTGGTTCAGTGGTTGCGGAACTAGGTTGTTCTGACGCTGCAAACTGCCTACATGGAGGGATTACCGGTTCAAGGATACAGAGATGCTGCGCGACGATATCAACACTGCGGTCAAGGAAGCGATGAAGGCGAAGGACGAGCGCAAGCTCTCCACCCTGCGCATGGTCAATTCGACCATCAAGAACGCCGATATCGACGCGCGCGGGCAGGGCAAGCCGCCACTCTCCGATGCCGATCTCCTGGGCGTCTTGCAGAAGATGATCAAGCAGCGCCAGGAATCGGTCGAGCTCTACGACAAGGGCGGCCGTGCCGAACTCGCCGCCCAGGAGCGCGCGGAGATCGCTGTGATCTCGGCTTACTTGCCGAAGCAGATGTCGGATGACGACGTGAAGGCCGCGATCGCGGCTGTGATCGCCGAGACCAATGCTGCCGGGATCAAGGACATGGGCAAGGTGATTGGTGCGCTGAAGGCGAAATACGCCGGCCAGATGGATTTCGGCAAGGCCAGCGGCCTCGTCAAGGCGGCGCTCGCGGGATAGCGGCGGAGGCTTCCGATGTTTCGTGTCGCCGCGGACAGTCTGGAAGCCTATCTCGCCTTTGATCCGGCACGGACCGCCGATCTCGAACAACTGCATGCGGTGATGCGAAAGGCGGCGCCTTCGCTCAGGCGGCATTTTCATGCCGGCACGCCGGCCGGTGAGGCCGGCATGCGCATGAACATGATCGGCTATGGCGGGTTTCGCTACGCGATCAAGTCCGGCAAGACGGCCGCCTGGCCCGTGATCGGCGTGGCGCTGCAGAAGAACTACATCAGCGTCTATGTCGCGGTGACCCGCGGCGGTAAGCCGCTGGTGTCCTGCTACGCCGGCAAGCTCGGCGAATTGCGGGCTGGCGGCAACAATTTCAGCTTTGTCGCGTTCGGCGATCTGGATGCGGCGAACGTCGCCGCGCTGTTCGCCGAGGCCGCCGACATCTTCAAGGCGGATAAGGAAAATCCGGTCCGCTACATGCAGGGCGACTGAACTCGATCCGGGCCACGTATCGCCATGCCCGGGCTTGTCCCGGGCATCCACGTCTTTACAATCCCCCCGAGCAAGATCGCCGGGCGAAGCTCGGCCACGACAAGGGACGGAAGCGACGCGCACTATGCTCAAGCAAGCCGCTACCTACGACGAGCTCTGCCGCGATTTCCGCTGGGATATCCCTGCGCGCTTCAACATGGCGACCGCGTGCTGCGACCGTCATGCCGACGGCAGCGGCCGTCTCGCGCTGGTCTATGTCGATGAGGATGGCGGTACCACGCGCACCTCGTTCGACGAGGTCGCGGACGCCTCGCGCCGCTTCGCCAATGTGCTGACCGCCGACGGCCTGGTGCGCGGCGACCGCGTCGCGGTGTTCCTGTCGCAATCGCTGGAATTGCCGGTCGCGCACCTCGCCGCGTTCCGCGCGGCGCTGATCTCGATTCCGCTGTTCGCGCTGTTCGGCGAGGACGCGCTGGAGTTCCGCCTGTCGAACTCGGCGGCGAAAGCCATCATCACCGATGAGGCCGGCTGGGAGAAGATCGCGAAGATCCGCGATCGTCTGCCCGAGCTGAAGAGCGTCTATATCGTTGGCGACGAGACGCCGCCCGGCACCAAACCGTTCTGGGGCGCGATCAAGTCGGCGTCGCCGGATTTCGCCACCGTCGACACCTCGGCCGACGATCCCGCGCTGATCATCTACACTTCGGGCACCACGGGCAATCCGAAGGGCGCGCTGCATGCGCATCGCGTCGTGCTCGGCCATCTGCCCAATGTCGAGATGTGCCACAACTTCCTGCCCCGGCCGGGCGACCTGATGTGGACGCCGGCCGATTGGGCCTGGATCGGCGGGCTGATCAACGGCCTGTTCGCGTTCTGGTACCACGGCATTCCGATGGTCGGCCACCGCGCCCGCAAGTTCGAGCCGCAGGCGGCGATGCAGATGATGGCCGAGCTCGGCATCCGCAACGTGTTCCTGCCGCCGACCGCGCTGAAGCTGATGCGGCAAGCCGATGTGAAGAATTCCGGCGTCAGGCTGCGCAGCATCTTCACCGGCGGCGAGTCGCTCGGCGGTGAGCTGCTCGGCTGGGTGCGCAGTACATTCGGCGTAGACGCCCACGAGGTGTTCGGCCAGACCGAATGCAATCTCGTGATCGGCAGCAACTCCAACCTGTTTCCGATCCGCCCCGGCTCGATGGGCCGCGCCACGCCGGGCTTCGACATCCGCATCGTCAACGACAAGGGCGAGGAATTGCCGCGGGGGCAGCGCGGCATCATCGGCGTGCGCCAGCCGTGTCCTTGCACCATGATCGAGTACTGGCGCAATCCCGAAGCCACCGCGAAGAAATATGCCGGCGAATTCCTGTTGACCGGCGATCTCGGCGTACAGGATGAGGAGGGCTATTTCTGGTACGTCAGCCGTGAGGACGATGTCATCACCACGGCGGGCTATCGTGTCGGCCCCTCCGAGATCGAGCACACGTTGATGAAGCATCCGGCGGTCGCGATGTCGGCGGTGGTCGGCATCCCCGATCCGATCCGCACCGAATCGATCAAGGCCTGGATCGTGCTGCGGCCGGGTTATGCGCCGGGCGATGCCTTGGCGCGCGAGATCCAGGAATTCGTCAAGGTGCAGCTCGCCGCGCATGAATATCCCCGCTTCGTGCAGTTCGCCGACAGCCTGCCGATGACGGCGACGGGCAAGGTGCTGCGGCGCGAGCTGCGGGCGCTGGGCTAGCTCCGCAGAACAATATTGATCGGCGTCAATGCGGTGTTCGCGATCGCCTGCATCGATGCGCGCTCAATCATTCGCGGCAGGGCTGATGTCGGTCTCTGGCAAGTTCGATCCGGTGGTGCGCAGGATCCGCGTGGCGGATATCGCGGAAGCGCTGGGGCAGGGGCTGCGCGACTTTCAGGCCGTCCCGCTCTACGGATTGATGTTCGGCGCCATCTACATGCTCGGCGGCAACGTGATCCTGCTGTGCTTGACCGCGCTGGGCATGGTCTATCTGGCCTACCCACTGGCCGCGGGCTTTGCGCTGATCGGTCCGTTCGTCGCGATCGGGCTGTACGAGATCAGCAGGCGTCGCGAGGTGGATGAGCCGATCACGTTGGGTGCGATCTGGTCGAAGCTGCGATCACGCGGCGAAATCGGCTGGATGGCGTTCGTCACGCTGTTCGTGTTCATCATCTGGATGTACCAGGTGAGGCTGTTGATCGCCCTGATACTCGGGCTCGGCGCCTCCTTTGCCAGCCTTCACGACTTTCTGACCGTGGTGCTGACCACCAATGAGGGGCTGTTGTTCCTCGCCATCGGCAATGCGGAAGGCGCGGCGCTGTCGCTGATCCTGTTCTCGCTGACGGTGATCTCGTTTCCGCTGCTGCTGGATCGCGAGGTCGACTTCGTCACCGCGATGATCACGAGCGTGCGCGCGGTCGTGACGAGCCCGCTGCCGATGATCGGATGGGCGGCGGTCATCGTCGGGCTGCTGATCGTCTCGGTGATTCCGTATTTCATGGGACTTCTGGTGACGATTCCCGTGCTGGGCCACGCGACCTGGCATCTCTATCGCCGCGTCGTGGTCCCGGTCGGCTCCTTTGCCGACCCGATCCTGCGAAGGGAGTGAACCTCACCCCGGCATCGGTATCCCCAATTCCTTCAGCGCGTCCAGCATGCGCTGCGGGGGCTGCATCGGGATCACCATGGCCTTGCCGGTCTCCAGCATGCTCTTCAGGCTGGAGAGGATCGCCGGCCAGCCGGCGCGGCCGCCGGACAGGATGTCGTCGCTGATCGGGCGATCATGCGATTGCAGCAAGGTCAGCTTCACGCCGTCGCCGGCCGGCTCGATCTCCCAGGTGACGAGCGTCGGCCCGAGCTTCTCGACGAGCTGCGGCCAGTTGACGTTGAATGTCACGGTCAGCCGCCGCAGGGGATCGCATGCGATCACCTCGCCGGAGATGTGCACGGCGCCGTCCGGCGTGCGCACGACGTAGGCGCCGCCGACCCGGAGATCGACCTCGACCGCGTTGCCGGAAAAGTATTGCCGGCTGAGCTCGGCGTCGGTCAATGCCTGCCACACCTTCTCGGGCGTGGCGGCAATGTAGATCGCGTAGACGATGGCCGGCTTGAATGTCTCGATGTTCATGTCCGCACGTGTCCTTCGATAGATCTTCATTGTCATTCGAAGCCGTCGATTCCGAGCGCGGCGGGCGGGATCGCGACCGCCTTGCCGGTTTCGAGCAGACTCTTGAGAGCAGACAGGATCGCAGGCCAGCCCCTGGAAATGCCGTCAAGCAGCTTGCTGCCGACGCCGAAGCCCTCATGAGTCACGGTCAGCTTCACGATCTTGCCGAACGGCTCGAGCGTGAACACGACTTTGGTTGCCGGCTCCTTGCGCAGTTCGGGATCGGCCTCGTGCTTGAACGTATAGGAAAGACGCCGCGGCCGGTCGGCCTCGAGGATCTCGCCAGTGTCGGTGGTCTTGCCGCTCATTACCAGCGCGAGCGGCGAGCCGACCTTCCAGTCCGATTGCAGCTCGGTGTCGAACCAGTATTGCCGCGTGAACGTAGTTGAGGTCAGCGCATCCCACAGCTGCTCCGGCGTGGTTTCGATGTAGGTGACGTAGACGAATTCAGGCTTAGGCATGGTAGGGCTCCCTGGCGCCGCTGGTGAGCAGTTCGGCCGGCAGTTCGCGGCCGGTCTCGAGGAAGCTCTTCAGGCTGGCAATGACCATCGGCCAGCCGCCGGAGACGTCGCGCAGCGTCTTCGGGCCGAGGTTGTCGTGGGTCATGGTCAGCTTGACGACCCCGCCGTGCGGTTCGATGTCGAAGGTCACGCGCGAGACCTGCTCGCGCTCGACGCCTTCCTTCACCACGTCCCAGGTGTAGGCGAGCTTGTGCGGCGGATGGATGATCAGCACTTCGCCCTGCACGGCGCAGCGGCCATCCTTGGTCAACTGGTAGGGCGAGCCGACCTTCCAGTCGGAGCTGGCGCGATAGCCGAACCAGAAGCGTTCGGTGAAGTCGCTCGATGTCAGCGCGTGCCACAGCTTCTCGGCCGTGGTCTCGATATAGGTGACGTAGACGCAGTCCGGCTTACTCATCACGCTTCTCCAATTGTCTTTTCAATTCGCTGAGCGCTGCCAGTTTCCCGCGCTCGAACTTCCTGATCCATCGCTCCCCGATCTGATGGATCGGAACCGGGTTGAGGTAGTGCAGCTTCTCGCGGCCGTGCTTGATCGTGGTGACGAGGTTGGCCTCCTCGAGAATCACAAGGTGCTTGGTGACGGCCTGGCGCGTCATGTCGAGCCCGTCGCAGAGCTCACTGAGCGTCTGTCCGTTGTGATCGTGAAGCCGGTCAAGCAGCGTCCGCCGTGAGGCATCCGCGAGGGCTTTGAAGACTTCATCCATGGGCCGGATAATAGGCAACCAAACGGTTGCATGTCAAGAGCGCGTGTTTGGGCACTGCCATCCGGCGGCGCGCAGATCGAAGGACCACGGATGTTTCCATGTCCGCTCTTCACGTGCATAATAATGACAAAGAAGCAGAAGAGCCCCTCATGTCCCTGCAAGCCTATTTCGCCTTCGTTGCCGCCTGCATCGCGCTGGCGCTGCTGCCCGGTCCGATCGTCACGATGGTGATCGCCAACGGGCTGCGCTACGGCACCCGTGCGGCGCTCACCAACGTGCTGGGCGCGCAGGTCGGGCTTGCGATCGTGATCGGCATCGTCGCGGTCGGCCTGACCTCGCTGATGGCCACGATGGGCTACTGGTTCAACTGGGTGCGCTTTGCCGGCGCGGCCTACCTGGTCTGGCTCGGCATCAAGCTGATCCGTTCGCCGGTCGAGGGCGTCGGCACCGACGACAAGCCGCCGCCGCCGCGCGGCGGCTTCTTCCTGCAGGGCTTTCTGGTGCTGCTGTCGAACCCGAAAGTGCTGGTGTTCTTCGGCGCCTTCATTCCGCAGTTCATGGACATGGACAAGCCGCATTTGCCGCAGGTGGCGCTGCTCGGCGTCACCTTCATGGCAACCGCGGTGCTGACCGATGCCGCCTACGCGCTGGCCGCCGGCCGCGCCCGCAGGTTCTTCTCCAAGGAGCGGACGCGGCTGATGTCGCGCATCTCAGGCGGCTTCATGATCGGCGGCGGCATCTGGCTGGCGCTGACCCGGGCACGCTGAGCCCGGGGCCGAAACGGTCGCTCGCGCTACGTCGCGATCCGTTCCATCACGTCGCGCACCAGGCCAGTCAGCAGCTCGAGCTTGTAGCCGGTCATCGGCAGCGGCTTGGCTCCCGATGTTGCGAGCTCGGCGGCTTGTGCGATGGTCGCGGCAGTGGCCGGTTTCCCCTGCAGCGCAGCCTCGCTTGCTTCGAGACGCAGCGGCACCGGGGCGATGCCGCCGGCCGTGATGTGGACCTGCTGGAATGTGCCGCCCGATATCACGGCCCGCGCGCAGATCTCGACCAGCGGCCATTCCGCGTAGGAGCGGCTGATGGCGCGCTTGTAGTGCGCGCGCTCGCCGGCCAGCGGGGCGGGGAGCTCGATCCGCTCGATCCGTTCGCCCGGCGCAAGGAGATTGTCGACCGCGCCGTTGCTGCCATCGCCGAGCACGTCGGTGATCGACAATCCGCTGTGCCGGTCCGTGGTGACCTTCGCATCATAGGCGAGCAGCGCCATCGCCATCGTTGACGGATGCGGCGCGACGCAAGGGCCGAGATCGAACGCGACGTGATAGAGATGGTTGCCGGATCGCGCCGGACAGTCGGTGCCACCTTTCTTGAGGCAGGCGATCTGCGGATTGCGGAAATACCAGCAGCGCGAGCGCTGCGCGAGGTTGCCGCCGAGCGTCGCCATATGCCGGATCTGCGGCGTGGCGAGGCCCTGCGCGGCGGCGGTGATGCCGGGATAGGCCTGGGCGAGCCGCGCATCCGATGCGATCGCTGCGATCGCAGTCAGGGCGCCGATCCGCGCCGAGCCGTCCGCATTCCACGCGACCCCGATCGTGTCGGGGCTGGCGGTGAGATCGATGACCTCCCCGCATGACAGGCCGCTACGACGGCGCTCCGACAGGTCGGTGCCGGCGGCGCGGAATTCGGGTGCGGACATTGCCAGTGCTGTTGCGGCGCTCATGCGGCATCCCTCCCTTTCAGCGCGGCGACGATGCGGTCGGGCCGGATCGGAATCTCGGTGAGGCGGACGCCGATCGCGTCGTGGATCGCATTGGCGACCGCGGCCGAGGTCGGCACCGTTGACGCCTCGCCGATGCCGACGCTGTTGCCGAGCACATGGTCGAAGCCGGCTTCGTCGAAATGGACGTCGATCTCGGGCGTATCGGCGATCCCCGGGATGCGGTAGTCCTCCATCCCCGCGGTCAGCACGTCGCCGGTGTTCGGATCGAGCTCGCGCGCCTCGTACAGCGCGTAGCCGAGGCCCTGGATGACAGCGCCGCAGGCCTGGCTTCGCGCCAGCGCGGGAGACGCGATCTTGCCGACCGCGATGCCGGTGTGAACGTTGAGCACGCGGACGTGGCC
Source organism: Bradyrhizobium sp. WCU1 (assembly GCF_053474805.1). Classification (NCBI taxonomy): domain Bacteria; kingdom Pseudomonadati; phylum Pseudomonadota; class Alphaproteobacteria; order Hyphomicrobiales; family Nitrobacteraceae; genus Bradyrhizobium; species Bradyrhizobium sp. WCU1. Next base: position 2,081,153 of record NZ_CM130280.1, on the reverse strand, counting down.
GAGCCAGGTGTCGACCTCGACCTCGATCACCTGCACCGAGCTCGGCACGCCGGCGCCGACCGCGATATTGGAAAAGCGGCGCATCATCCAGCCGAACACCATGCCGATCAGGCCGACTTCGCGCAGCGGTGAGCGGATGCCGGGTGCGGTGTTCTTGCCGTCCTCGCCGCGCGTCTCGACCACGGCGATGTCGGGCGAGCGCGCGATCAGCTCGCGCCACGGCGCGTTCGAGCCGGGCGCAGGCTTTCGCGTCGCTTGTTCGAGGATTTGAGCCTTCAGCTTCCCTACCGCTTGCAACGTCGGGGGCATCACCGAGGCGGTGACGCGGCTGCCGCCGGAGCCGGGCCCTTCGGGCAGCGAGGAATCGCCGATCCGCACATCGATATCACCGGGCTCGAGATCGAACTCGCGCGCAATCGTATCGGCAAGCACGCTGCGGGTGCCGGTGCCGATGTCCTGCGTCGCGGTGCTGGCGACGATGCGGCCGCCCTTGACCGCGACCTCGACCTTCACGTTGGGCTGCCACAGATAGAGCCAGTAGCCGGTGGCGACGCCGATGCCGCGGCGGTAGCGGCCGGTCTGTTGTGGTTTGCGATTGCGCCAGATGTCGAGCCCGGAAGCCCAGTCGTACAGCCGCTGGCGGTTGGGATCGGGGTCCCAGCGTTTGCGCAGGGCGATCGGATCGACCTTGAGCCGCAGTGCGGCCTCGTCGATCGATTGCTCGACCGCGAAGGCCATCGGCGGACCGCCGGGGCCACGGAAGGCGGCGCCGGGCGGCAGGTTGCTGATGACGTCGAAATCCGACAGGTCCTTCGCCTCGGCCGGATAGATCAGCCGCGCCAGGCCCGCGATCGTCGAATTGGTCGCGGCGCCGGTATCGGCATGCGCGGTGACGGAGAGCGCTTTCAGGCCACCCTGGTCGGACGGCAGCAGCGCGACCTTCAGTTCCGCGGCAGGCCGATAGCCGGCAACCGAGAGCTCTTCCTGCCGATCGTAGGTGACCCGCACCGGCGCCTTGGCCGCGCGCGCGAGCTCGATCGCGGCGATCGTCTCGACGCCGAGGCTCGCCTTCGATCCGAAGCCGCCGCCAACGTGCTCGGCGATCACGCGGACCTTGTCGTGATCGAGCTTGTAGCGCTTGGCGATCTGCTCCTTCAGGTGAAACACCTGCTGGGTCGAGGCGTGCAGGGTCAGCCGGTCGCCGTCGAAGCGCGCCACCGCGGCATGCGGCTCCAGACACGCATGCTGCTGCGTGGCGGTGCGGAAGGTGGCTTCGACGAGCAGGCTGTTATTGGCCTGCCGCGCCTCGTCGACCCAACTGCGCGCCTTCTTGGCGCGGGTCGAGAAAACCGCGGTCGGCCCGCGGATGTTTTGCTTCCACGGCGCCGGTCCGCCTGCGGCTTCCGAGACATTGCCGGCCCGCTTGCGGCTCGCCTTGTCGAACACCACAGGCGCGCCGTCCTTGCGTCCGGCGTCGAGCCCGACCACCGCCGGCAGCTTTTCATAGGTCAGCTTGATCGCGGCGAGCGCGGCCATTGCCGCCTTGCGGTCCTTTGCAGCAACCGCAGCGATCGGCTCGCCGACATAGCGCACGATCTTGTCGTCGCCGAGCAGCGACACCGCTGTGACGCCCGCGAGCGCGCGCGCCGGCGCGAGATCGAGCGTGGTGATCCGCGCATGCGCCTCGCGCGAGCGCAGGATCAAGCCTTCGAGCTGGCCGTCATGCGTGATGTCGACGGTGTATTTCGCCGCGCCCGTCACCTTGTCGCGCGCCTCGATGCGGGGCGCTGCGACATTGTCGCCGTCAAAGCGGCCGACACAGGCATCCGCGACCGCGCGGAAAATCCCGTCATAGGCGCCGCAGCGGCAGAGATGGCCCGACAGCGCCGCGCCGATCTCCTCGCGCGAGGGCACCGCCGTTCCCCTGGTCGCGCGCCATTGGTCGCAGAACGCGGTCGCCTCCACGATGAAGCCCGGTGTGCAGAAGCCGCATTGCAGGGCGTCATGCGCCATGAACGCCTTCTGCACCGGATGCAGCCCTGCGGCGCCGATGCCCTCCACCGTCGTCACCGCCTTGCCGGCTGCGGCCTGCGCCGGCATCAGGCAGCTTGTGACCGGCGCGCCGTCGACCAGCACCGTGCAGGCGCCGCAGACGCCGGCGCCGCACACCAGCTTGGTGCCGGTGAGCTTGAGCTGGTCGCGCACGATGTCGATCAGGAGCGCGTCGGGATCATCGGGCAGGGATTCGACGCGGCCGTTGACGGTCGTCGTGGTCATGACTGTCCTCCTATTGTCCTGCGTGTCGGCTTGTTGCGGATTGCCGCCTTCCTGGCGGGCGGCTGTCGTGATTTCGACGAGGATTTTGTCTCGGATCTCGGGATGGCGCCGGCGCAAAGCGTGCGCACCATGATCGCCATGTCCTTCAGGAATGCATCGGCCGGCTGCATCGCCGGATACTGCGACTTCGCTGCGTACATCGACATCTCGACCAGCCGGGCGAATTCGGCCGGCGACAGGTCTTGCGGCAGCAAGAGTTGCTGCTTGCGCGCGATCCGCGCGATGGTGGCGGCCACGCGCTCCGCATGGCGTGCGGCATAGGTCTGGTAGAGGTCGCGCGCGTGCACGAGGTGCTCGGAGTACAATTCCTCGATATGCGGCGAGCCGTCCAGCGAGGCGATCATGGTCGATATCCGCGCGGTCAGGCCCGCGGCGAGGATATCGCCGAGATTGCCCCCCGCCGTCTCCGCTTCGGCCACGGCTGCTTCCTCGGCTGCGATCGCGGATTCATGGATGCGCTCGATCACGGCGCGGAACAGCGCTTCCTTGGATTCGAAATGATGATAGAGCGCTTGCCGCGTCAGGCCGGCCGCCTCGGCGACCTGCTCGATCGAGGAGCGGCGAAAGCCGTGCCGGCGGAACACCAGCATGGTGGCATCGAGGATGCGGGTCTTCGGTCCCATTTGACGAATTTGACAAATATAGGAGATTTGTCAAATCGCGATTTGGTGAAGCGATCTAGCGGGCTGCCTCACTGATGTGTGAGGCGCGTCACGGATCGTCTCGCCTGGCCTGCGTAAAGCTTCGACATGCAAGGGCGAGCCCCGATCGCCCGGCGCTTGCGAGGATACGGACATGACACAGGTCTATTTCCATTGCTCGAATACGCGCGGCGTGCTGATGGATCGCCGCGGCGCCTCGGTCGACAACCTCTCCGAGGCCTGCGAGGCGGCGACCCGCATGATGCGCTCGCTGGTCGCAACGGTCAGTCTGGAAGACTGGCGCGACTGGGCCGTGCATGTCAGCGACGAGGCCGGCGAGGAGATCGTGATCCTGCCCTTCGCCTTCGTGCTTGGCAAACCGCACTGAGGACGCGCCTTGTCGTCATCGCATTCATCATTGCTGTCGCTTCGCCGCGGTCTGAACGCGGTCACGAGCGCCTGGCAGAAATTGATCGCGCGAATGTGCGATCCCTATCGGCCCGAACAGCACTACATGCGCGGGCCGGGTCCCAGATGCCGCGCGAAGCATGCCGTCCATGCCGCGCCGGCCGGCTGATGCTGACCCGGTCTCGGCGATTCAGTTTAGAACGATCCTACAGTTGCGCGAAATACCTGGACGCATCGTGGCACTTTCCGGCCGCCCTCGTTGCGCGATCGCAACACGATTGGCGATAAGCCCTACACTGGACGCGTTCTAATCGCCGTGCGGCTGCGCGCGTCCTCCATCGTGTTAGTGACGGCAACAATGGAGACTCTGGAATTAGGTAGCGACCTTGACTGCGACGACCAAATCCCTGCGGCAATGGGGCGCCGTCCACAAATGGACCAGCCTGATCTGCACATTGTTCATGCTGCTGTTATGCATCACCGGCCTGCCGCTGATCTTCCATGACGAGATCGACGATCTCCTGCACAGCCAGGTCAAGGCGGCCGACGTGCCGCAAGGCACGCCGCCGGCCGATCTGGATCATCTGCTCGCCAATGCGCTGGCGCAGGCGCCGGGCAAGGTGCCGCATTTTCTGATCTGGGACCGCGACAATCCCGGCGCGATGTGGGTCAGCGTCGGCCCGACGATCGATGCCGATCCGACCAACAATTTGCTGATCCGGATGGACACACATACCGGCGTCTATCTCGATTCCCCTGACGTGACCGGCCGCTTCACCTACATCATGTTGAAACTGCACACCGACATGTTCGCAGGGCTGCCCGGCAAGCTGTTTCTCGGATTGATGGGGATACTGTTCTGCGTCGCGATCATTTCCGGCATCGTCGTCTACGCGCCGTCGATGCGCAAGCTGCGGTTCGGCGCCTATCGCGCGCAGCGCACCCGCGTGGTGCGCTGGCTCGACGTGCACAATCTCGCCGGCATCCTGCTGGTCGCCTGGACGCTGGTGGTCGGCTTCACCGGCGTCATCAACACCTGGGCCGATCTCGTCCTCAAGATGTGGCAGTTCGGTCAGCTCACCGAAATGACCGCGCACTACAAGGACCGGCCGGTGCCGTCGAAATTGTCCTCGCTGAATGCGGCGGTCGTGGAGGCCAAGCGTGCGGTGCCCGGCATGACGCCGAGCTTCGTCGCCTTTCCGGGAACGCTGTTCAGCAGCAAGAGCCACTACGCGGTGTTCCTGCACGGCGATACGCCGCTGACCTCGCGGTTATTGAAGCCCGCGCTGATCGATGCGGAGACCGGGACGCTGACCGACAGCCGCGACATGCCCTGGTACGTGTCGACGCTCTACATCTCGCAGCCGCTGCATTTCGGCGACTACGGGGGCATGCCGCTCAAGATCGTCTGGGCTCTGCTCGACATCCTGACCATCTTCATCCTCATCACCGGCGTGTATCTGTGGACGCGCCGCCGCAAGGCGGGTGTCAGCCAGGAGCGCGCCATCGCCAACGCCGCCTCGATCGACAATCCCGCACTCACGTCGTGATTTCAGCATGGTCGCACATCGCACATTGACCCAGATCTTCGCCGCGCCGCTCGTGATCGCGATCGTGAGCACAGTGGGCCTGATCAGCGCGCTGGTCGGCGACGGCTGGTGGGATGCCGTCTCGTGGGTGGCGCTCGGCCTGCCCGTGCTGCTCTACCTGCTGTTCATCTGGCAGCGCCGGCCGAACTGATCGGGCGACGCGCTAGATCCGCGCTTCGGCGCGCAGCGTCGTCTCGATCTCGCCGAGGATGCGCGCCAGCCGTTCGGCCCATGCCGTCTCGCCGGCCTGATCGGAGATCAGGTCCTGACGGATCTCGATGCCCGAATTCATCAGGCCGCGCTGCTCGCCATGCACCGGGATCGTGTAATCGGTCTCGTCGCTGACCGCGTAGGGCTCGTTGTCGCCGACCACGAGATCGCCCTCGGCACGCAGATGCTTGAGCAGCAGCGGCGGCAGCGCCTTGTCGTGATGATACAGCGTGCCGATGTGCCAGGGACGTGCGATGCCGGCATAGACCGGCGTGAAGCTGTGCAGCGACACCAGCACGGTCGGCATGCCCTGTCGCGCACGCTCGTCGATGATGTGGTCGATGCGCCGGTGATAGGGATCGAAGATCTGCGCGCGGCGCATCTCGGCGGCCTCGCGCGACAGGCCCTCATTGCCCGGAACGGTGGTGGCTTCGCTGATCAGCGGGACCGAGCTTGCGACATGCGGCGGCCGGTTGCAGTCGATCACGAGCCGCGAGTAGCGCTGCGCGATCAAATGCGCGCCGAGCAGGTCGGAGAGCTGCGTGGCGACGCCGGCGATGCCGATGTCCCAGGCGATGTGCCGGACGAGCTCGCCTTCGGGCAGGCCGAGATCGCCGAGCGAGGAGGGAATCAGCCTGCCGTAGTGGTCGCAGGTGAATAGGAACGGTGAGCGGCCGGCCGCATTATGTTCAAGAACCGGTGAAGCATCGGTGCTTGCGAGCAGGAAAGATGGACCGCCACCGTAATTCAAGGGCTTTTTTCCTCAACTTTGCCTATTCAAGCGGCATGCTGGTTTGGAATCGAGCAGCTTTCTCTATAGATTATGCGGCTCGAAATCACGATGATTGTTTGAAGATGCCGCTCCTGACTATCCATCACAAGACCGTTTATCGCTACGCGCGCCCGGTGGCGTTCGGCGAACACCGCATCATGCTGCGCCCCCGCGACGGCCATGATCTGCGCGTGCTCGACGGCGCACTTGTGATCGATCCGCAGCCAATGTCGCTGCGCTGGATCCACGACGTGTTCGGCAACAGCGTCGCGATCGCGGCCTTTGACGAGCGCGCCGACACGCTGTCCTTTGTCTCGACCGCAACGGTGGAGCACAATCCGGCCGACAGGTTTGCACTGACGCCGGACGACCCTGCGTACTTCTATCCGTTCCTCTACGACGACGAGGAATTCCCCGATCTGCAGCAGTTCATCACGCCGCAATATGGCGACCCGAACGGCGAGCTGTCGGCCTGGGCGCGGCGTTTCCTCGATGTCGAGGCGCCGACGCTGACCTTCAAGATCCTCAGCGACATGACCCACGGCATCCGTGAGGCGTTCAGCTACCGCAAGCGTTACGAGCAGGGCACCCAGCATCCGCTCGATACGCTGCGGACGCAGTCCGGCACTTGCCGCGACTATGCGCTATTCATGATCGAGGCGCTGCGCCGGCTCGGCATCGCCGCGCGCTTCGTCTCCGGCTATCTTGCGATGCCTCCCGGCAGCGCGCATGGCTATGTCGGCGGCGGCTCGACCCACGCGTGGGTGCAGGTCTATCTGCCGAGCGCGGGCTGGATCGAGTTCGATCCGACCAACGGCATCGTCGGCACTCGCGATCTGATCCGCGTCGCAGTGGCGCGCGATCCGCGCCAGGCCATCCCGCTGCATGGCGTCTATCTTGGCGCTGCGGATGCCTATCTCGCGATGGACGTCGACATCAAGGTCGTCTCGGTCGGCGAGAGCGCAGCCGAGCAGGAGACGGCCTGACGATGCAGATCAAGGTCGGTTTCGAGATCACCTACACGGCGGCGTTGCCGACACCGATGGTCATCATGCTGTCGATCCATCCGTCGCGCTATGCCGACATCGTCGGCACCGAAAGCATTTCGACCGAGCCGGATGTCCCGATCGGGCTTTATCGCGATGGCTTCGGCAATGTCTGCGGCCGCCTGGTCGCGCCGGCCGGTGGCGTCACCTTTCGTGGCAGCGCGCTGGTGCGGGATTCGGGATTGCCTGATGTCGTCAATCCGGCGGCGCAGCAGGTGCCGATCGAGCAGCTACCCGATGACATGCTGCTCTATCTGATGCCGAGCCGCTATTGCGAGACCGACAAGCTGACCGACATCGCCTGGTCATTGTTCGGCAACACGCAGCCCGGCTGGGCGCGGGTGCAGGCGATCACCGATTTCGTGCATCACCACGTGACATTCGGCTACCAGCACGCCCATCATATGAAGTCGGCGCATGACGTCTATGAAAGCCGTGCCGGCGTTTGCCGCGACTTCGCGCACCTGGCGCTCACCTTCTGCCGCTGCATGGGCATTCCGGCGCGCTACTGCACCGGCTATCTCGGCGACATCGGCGTGCCGCCGGACCCCGCGCCGATGGATTTTTCCGGCTGGTTCGAGGTCTATCTGTCGGGCCAGTGGTACACCTTCGATGCCCGCCACAATGTGCCGCGGATCGGCCGCATCCTGATGGCGACCGGCCGCGACGCCGCCGACGTCGCGCTCACCACGAGCTTCGGCCGCATGACGCTGACGAAGTTCGTCGTGGTGACGGATGAGGTGGTGGCGGCTTGATTCTTCCCAACCATTCCGTCATTCCGGGGCGCCCGAAGGGCGAGCCCGGAATCCATCTCGCACAGCATCCGTCTGGTGAAATGGATTCTCAGATGCGCAATTGCGCATCATAGCTCGCAGCTTCGCTGCGCCCCCGGAATGACAGGTTAGGCCATGATCTCCGATCTTCTCTTCGTCTACGGCACGCTGATGCGCGGCTTCGACCATCCGATGGCGAAGCTGCTTGCCGGCAATGCCGAATTCCTCGGGCCGGCGCAGTGCCGCGGCCGGCTTTATCTGGTGAAGCATTATCCGGGCCTCGTCGCCTCGGACGATCCCGCCGACATCGTGCACGGTGAATTGTTCCGCCTGCGCGCGCGCGAAGCCATGCTGCGCGAATTCGACATGTACGAGGCCTGCGGCGAAGGCTTTCCGCCGCCGACCGAATATCTCCGCGAGATGCTCAAGGTCACGCTCGCCGACGGCAGCGCACGCGAGGCGTGGACCTATCTCTACAATTGGCCGGTCACCGAGCTGCCGCGGATCGCCTCAGGAAAGTTTCTCGCGCATTAGCGCTTCACACTTCCCGCTCGACGCGGATGTCGACCTCGCGTTCGACAAAGCTCCATTCCTCGGTGGCGCGCAGCATGCCGACCAGCTCGTCGAACAGGCTCGCATGCTCGGGCGCGAATTCGAACCAGGTCAGGAAGTCGAATTGCATACCGAGGTCGCGGGCGTGAAACAGCTGGCGAGCGATCGCCGGCAGGTATTTCAAGGTGCCGGCGATGTGGTGCGACTTGTCCTCGAAGATCGCCCGGCGCTCCTCCTGGGTGAGCTCCCACCATGCCGCAGACTTCCTGATCGGGATCAGTGCCGCGTGCGTTGCCTCGCTGCGGCCGAGTCCGGCCTGCACGGCGGCAAGCTTCTCGCGCTCTTCCTTCTCGGTGTAGCGCAGATGGCTGGCGACGCCGGCGAGCCGCCAGGAAGTCTGTGCCGGCAGCAGCGGCAGCGCGATCGACTCGCTGGTAACAATCGACAGCGCCGCGACCTTCGGCAGCGTCTCGCCCTTCACCCGCGTGATGGACGTAACCTGCCAGCCGCCGCTCTGCCCGCCTCTGAACGTCGTGAACATGGCTTATCCAATCCCGTAACCGGGGAGGGGGCAAGCTCGGTCATGACGATCATCCCCACCGTCATCCCGGGGCAGCCCGCAAGGGCTCAGCCCGGAATCCATAGGCCGGCAATGCGGATGCATCGATTCCGGGCTCGACGCCGAGCATCGCCTGGGAATGACGAGGGTGTGGATAACGGGCGAAGGTCGATAAACTTGATGGGTTGAGGGCTTCGTCACTATATCGATGTCCGATTGACGCCGAACCCGAGCCAGATGCGTTTCACGCCCGAATTCCTCGATGAACTGCGCGCCCGGCTTCCGGTCTCGGAAGTCGTGGGCAAGCGCGTCAAGCTCAAGAAGGCCGGGCGGGAGTGGAAGGGGCTGTCGCCGTTCCAGCAGGAGAAGACGCCCTCGTTCTTCGTCAACGACCAGAAGCAGGCCTGGTTCGACTTCTCGTCCGGGCTGAACGGCAACATCTTCGACTTCCTGATGAAGACCGAGGGCGTGACTTTCCCCGAGGCGGTGGAACGTCTCGCCGCGATGGCGGGAGTCCCGCTGCCGGCCGTAACGCCCGATGCGGCGCGCCACGAGCAGCATCGCCGCACCCTGCACGACGTGATGGAACTGGCGACCAAATTCTTCGCCGACACGCTGGCCTCACGCAATGGCGCCAAGGCGCGTGGCTATCTCGCCGACCGCGCTATCTCGCCGGCGACCCAGCTCCAGTTCCGGATGGGCTATGCGCCGCCGGATCGCTTTGCGCTGAAGGAGCATCTCGGCGCTCAGGGCATTTCGACCGAGGACATGGTGGAGGCAGGTCTCCTGGTGTCCGGCGAGGACAAGCCGGTGCCTTTCGATCGCTTCCGCGACCGCGTCATGTTCCCGATCACGGATGCCCGCGGCCGCGTCATCGCTTTCGGCGGTCGCGCGCTGGAGAAGGACGTTCCGGCAAAATACCTGAACTCGCCGGAAACCACGCTGTTTCACAAGGGCGACAATCTCTACAACCTGTTCACAGCACGGCAGGCCGCGCATGACGGGGCGCAGCTGATCGTCGTCGAGGGCTACGTCGACGTCATCGCGATGGTCACCTCGGGCTTTCCCGGCGCGGTCGCGCCGCTCGGCACGGCGCTGACCGAGAACCAGCTCGCGCTGCTCTGGAAGATGGTCGACGAGCCGATCCTCTGCTTCGACGGCGACCGCGCCGGCAAGAAGGCGGCGTATCGTGCTGCGGACATTGCCCTGCCGCAGCTCAAGCCCGGCAAGAGCCTGCGCATCGCGTTGCTGCCGGAAGGACAGGACCCCGACGATCTCGCCCGCTCCGGCGGCCGCGCTGCGATCGAGGAGGTGATCTCGGCGGCGCGCCCGCTCGCCGACATGATCTGGTCGCGCGAGATCGAAGGCGGCAATTTCGACACCCCCGAGCGCCGCGCGGCGCTGGAGGCGCGGATCGGCGAGCTCGCCAACGGCATCCGCGACGAGGTGGTGCGCCGCTATTACCGGCAGGATTTGCAGGAGCGGCTGCAACGCAATTTCGCCCCGGAGGGCGGACGTGGCGGCTATGGCCGCGGCGGCGGCTTCGGCAGGAGCAATTTCGGAGGCGGGCGCGGCGGCGAATCACCCCGCCAGTTTGTCCCGCGCGGACCGGGCCAGGCCGGCCGGTTCGGCGCCAAGGGCGGCGCCACCCCCGGGATTTCACGGGGCCCCTACCAGGCGGCGAGCCCGCAGCTCGCCAACAGTCCGATCATGCGCGGCCAGCGCAGCGCTATCTCGCGCCGCGAGGCCCTGATCCTGCAATGCCTGATCAACCACCCCTGGCTGCTGCACGATCATCTCGAGGAGGTGGCAGCCCTTGAGCTTGCTCATCCCGAGGCCCACAAGCTCAGGGCCGCCATTATCGCGGCCTTTGCCCACGACCATCATCATTCCCCGGACGTCGAGGAGCAGGCCGAGAAGATGCGATCCGACCTCGAGGCGGGTGGATTATCTCATATTCTTCAAAGGGTTGAGCGGGCGATCACAACCCAGGCGGTGTGGGGCGCGCAGGTTGGCGCCGCGCGCGAGGATGTTTTATCGACCTGGCGTCAACTCGTTGCCTTGCATCAGAAAACCCACGCCTTACTTAGGGAAAGAAAAGACGCGGAAGCCGCCTTGGCTGAAGACTCCAGCGAGGCCAATCTGGCATGGTTGCAGGATATCCAGGCCCGGATGGCAGAAGCCGATGGGACCGAAGCCCTGATCGAAGGGTTCGGCGAATTATCGGGCCGGTTCCAACGTAATGTCTGATAACAAAAATGCTGCGGACGGCGCTGGCCGAACCCGCAAAAAGACTCGCCAAATCCATGGTTTGGCTGCAAAAACAGGGTTAAGCGAAACTTAATAGCCTCGCGGCTATTGCAGATGGAAACCGTCGAGACGGATGACAGGGGTGGCGAGATTTTGCGCCGCCCTTTGTGCGTCGAGAGAGTAAATCTAGATATCATGCCGATGTGTGCGCTTGGCGCCATTTTGCATGACCGCGTTTCGGGAGCTTAGTGAATGGCCACCAAGGCAAAGACGCTGCAGGTTAAGGACAAGGAAAAAGACGACAAGGCAGCGGATGCCCCTGAGAAGGATTCCGCTGACGCGCCGTCGCCGTTGCTCGACCTGTCGGATGCCGCGGTGAAGAAGATGATCAAGCAGGCCAAGAAGCGCGGCTTCGTGACCTTCGATCAGCTCAACGAAGTGCTGCCCTCCGATACGACCTCGCCCGAACAGATCGAAGACATCATGTCGATGCTCTCCGACATGGGCATCAACGTCACCGAGGCGGATGACTCCGAAGGCGAGGACGAGAAGGACGACGGTGACGACGAGACCGACAACGAGCTCGTGGAGGTCACGCAGAAGGCCGTCACCGAGGTCAAGAAGTCGGAGCCCGGCGAGCGTACCGACGATCCCGTGCGCATGTATCTGCGCGAGATGGGCACCGTCGAGCTGCTGTCGCGCGAAGGTGAAATCGCCATCGCAAAGCGCATCGAGGCCGGCCGCGAGGCGATGATCGCGGGCCTCTGCGAGAGCCCGCTGACCTTCCAGGCCATCATCATCTGGCGCGACGAATTGAACGAAGGAAAGATCTTCCTTCGCGACATCATCGATCTCGAAGCCACCTATGCCGGCCCGGAGTCGAAGGGCGGCATCAATCCGAACCTGATCGGCAACAACGGCGCCGAGGGCGCGGCGGCTGAAGGCAATGGCGGTGATGCGCAAGCCGGGGCGCCGGCCCATGTCGCGCCGCCTGCCGCCCCGCCGTCGCCGACCCCGTTCCGCGCCGCGCCCGCCGGTGGCGAAGCCGGCGCCGAGGAGAAGGATCCCGCCGAGGCCGCTGCCGAAGGCGACATGGACGACGACGAGTTCGAGAACCAGATGTCGCTCGCCGCCATCGAGGCCGAGCTGAAGCCGAAAGTGGTCGAGACCTTCGACAAGATCGCGTCCGAGTACAAGAAGCTGCGCCGCCTGCAGGAGCAGGACATCGCCAACCAGCTGCAGAGCGAGTCGCTGTCGCCGTCGCAGGAGCGCAAGTACAAGAAGCTGAAGGACGAGATCATCGTCGAGGTGAAGTCGCTGCGCCTCAACCAGGCCCGCATCGATTCGCTGGTCGAGCAGCTCTACGACATCAACAAGAAGCTGGTCTCCTTCGAGGGCCGCCTGCTGCGCCTCGGCGACAGCCACGGCGTCGCGCGTGAGGACTTCCTGCGCAACTACCAGGGCTCGGAGCTCGATCCGCGCTGGCTCAACCGCGTCTCGAAGCTGTCGGCCAAGGGCTGGAAGAACTTCGTCCATCACGAGAAGGACCGCATCAAGGATCTGCGCCACGAGATCCAGTCGCTGGCGGCGCTCACTGGCCTCGAGATCGGCGAATTCCGCAAGATCGTGCACGGCGTGCAGAAGGGCGAGCGCGAGGCCCGTCAGGCCAAGAAGGAGATGGTGGAAGCCAACCTCCGTCTCGTGATCTCGATCGCCAAGAAATACACCAACCGCGGACTGCAATTCCTCGACCTGATCCAGGAAGGCAATATCGGCCTGATGAAGGCGGTCGATAAGTTCGAATATCGCCGCGGCTACAAGTTCTCGACCTACGCCACCTGGTGGATCCGGCAGGCGATCACCCGCTCGATCGCCGACCAGGCCCGCACCATCCGCATCCCCGTGCACATGATCGAGACGATCAACAAGATCGTCCGCACCTCGCGCCAGATGCTCAACGAGATCGGCCGCGAGCCGACCCCGGAAGAACTTGCCGAGAAGCTCGGCATGCCGCTGGAGAAGGTCCGCAAGGTCCTGAAGATCGCCAAGGAGCCGCTGTCGCTCGAGACTCCGGTCGGTGACGAGGAAGACTCGCATCTCGGCGATTTCATCGAGGACAAGAATGCGATCCTTCCGATCGACGCCGCGATCCAATCCAACCTGCGCGAGACCACCACGCGCGTCCTGGCCTCGCTCACCCCGCGCGAAGAGCGCGTGCTGCGCATGCGCTTCGGCATCGGCATGAACACCGACCACACGCTGGAGGAAGTCGGCCAGCAGTTCTCGGTCACCCGCGAACGCATCCGCCAGATCGAAGCCAAGGCGTTGCGCAAGCTGAAGCACCCGTCACGGTCGCGGAAGCTGCGGTCGTTCCTCGACAACTGATTCAGTCGGTATCCATCGAAACAAGAGCGGCGGGCCTGGGCCCGCCGTTTTTGTTTGTTGAGTGATCGTTATCTCGTCGTCATTCCGGGGCGGCGCGCAGCGCCGAGCCCGGAATCCATTCTACCGCGAAACGTGTGGCCCGATGGATTCCGGGCTCGCGCTGCGCGCGCCCCGGAATGACGGAAGAAGTGGCAATGGGAGATGACCGAGCGGGCGGATGGCTCGCGCCGCGCCGCTACTTCTTCTTCGCCCCGACCCGCTCGATCGACTTGATCTCGAGCGGCGGGCGGCCGCCCTTTTCGGCGATCTCGCGGTCCTGGTCGCGCAGGAAGGCGCGCACCGGCTCGTCGCCGTCGAGGCCGCCAAGCAGCTCCGAGGGCACACGGCGGTTGGAGCGCTGCGAGCCGTCTTCATAGAAGACGTTGAAGAAGGCGAATTCGCCTTTGGGATTGGTCCCGGGTTTTTTTGGCATGCGCGGCTTGTCCCCGATCGTGGCAAGGCTGTCAAAGCAAATCCCGCGCCTTTGCGCGCTGGGCTGCCCTGCGCAATCCGGCGGCGAAACGCCCTTGAGATGCGATCGGACGTAGTCCGGCGACATGTCAAGATGACAACGGCCTGTGGGATGTCCACCGTTCTCTTGCGTCAGGTCGCCGTCTCAGCCCTCGAACAGCACGAAGGCCGCCCACACGCTGGCGTCGCGGGCGCCGGCGACCTTGCCGTCGCGCGCATCGCGCCGGGTCTGGCGCAGCGCATCGGAATAGGTCAGGCCCTCGGCGAGGTGCTCGTAGAAGCGCAAGGCGAAGTTCGCGGTGCCTTCGTCGGCGACCGGCCACAGCGTCAGCAGCGCGCGGCGCGCGCCGGCAATGCCGAGCGCGGTCGGCAGGCCGCGCAGCCCGCTGACGAAGCTCTCGTCGCCGCGGCCGGTCTCGCAGGCCGACAGCACCAGCAGATCGAGCCCGGAGAGGTCCCAGTCCATCAGTTCAAAGGCGTAGAGATAGCCGTCCTTGTCGTCGCGCAGCGGCCAGCGGCTGTCGCCGGCGCCCGACAGCACGATGCCGCTCTGCCACAGCGTGTCGAGGCCAGAGGCGGTGCTGTCGTGATAGAAACCGTGGGTCGCCAGATGCGCGATGCGGGCCTTGCCGATCGCCTCGCGCAGCACGCCTTCGCTGACGCCGCGTCCGCTCAGCATCTCGACCGGCGCGCCGCGCGCGCGGGCGAGCTTTGCGATCGCCTCGATCTCGGTCCGGGTCGCCGGCAGCTGCATCGGCCCCGGAACGCCGTATTCGATGCCGCCGGCGAGCAGCATCGCGCCCTGCTTGTCGAGCGTCTCGCGCGCGTGGATCGCAATCAGCGCATCGGGGCTGGTCAGCATCCGGATCGCGAACTTGTCCTCCAGCAGGCCGCCGTCAGCGTCGGGCAACAGCGAGAACGGCACCGCAAACAGGAAGCCGTCCGGCACCACATAGAGCGTGGTCTTGTCCTTCAGCATTGCCTCCAGCGGCGCGAACAGCCGCGCGTGCAGGTTCTGGAAGCGGCCCTTGGTGTCGAGTGCTCTTTCGTCGAGATCAGGCGCGGTGGCCTGCATCGTCCGCAGCCGCGCGATCTCGGTCCGCACGCTGGTGTCGACCATCTTGCCGGGATCGCCGAGATCGACGACGCGCGGCTCGCTTTGCGCGGTCTCGACGATGGCGTAGAGCAAGGTCGCCGCCAGCGGGTCCTTCGATTGCCGGTCCGCCTTCCATTGCCGCGTGATGAAGTAGTTGACGACGGCTTCCCGCGGGGCGAGCAGCTGCGCGGGACGGATCGGATCTTGCGGCAGCTTCGCGCCGATCGCATCGAGCCGCTTGTTCAGCGCCTTCTCGGCTGCGTCCTGCCGATGCCACACCGATCGCGCCCAGTCGTCGATATTGCCCGACGAGAACAGCTCCTGCTTTTCGCCATTGAGTCGCAGCGCCGCACGCACCAGCGCCGCGGTCTCCTCGTCCTTGCCGGCCACTTCAGTCTCGAACCGGCGCAGCGCGGTGGCGTCGCCGCCGCCGAGCGTCTTCCAGCGCAGCACGGCGGCGGCAAAGGCAGGCTGCGCCACGGCCGCGCCGGCCCCGGTGGCGAAGCGGCCGAACGCGAACAAGAGATGATCGGCGTGGGCGCGGATCGCTTCGGCGACTGCGCGGTCGCCGGCCGTGCCGACCTCGCGTTTCATCCATTCGAACATCTCGCGGTCGAGCGCGGTGAAGTTCTGCACCGCACGGTTCGGATCGGTGGCAATCAAGGCCACCGCGATGCCGAGCTTGATCTCGAACGAGATCGGATGCTGCGCGGTGAAGGCGCGGGTCGAGATCGCCAGCGCGGTTTCGCGCAGCCGCATGCCCGCACCTCGCTCGCCGCGCGCCTCGCGCTTGCCGGCAGCCAGCACCGCGGCCTTGATGCGCAGGAAGTCCGCGAAATTCTCCTCATTGGCGACGATCGCCTCCAGCCGCTCCAGATCGGCTTGCGATGTCGGCGCGTCGCCGGCGGCGAGCATGTCGGTGTAGAACAGCCAGGCGTCGGCCTGTCCGGCAAAGCTCGGGTCCTTCGGCGCCATAGCGACCGCGATGGCGCGATGGCGGCGGAAATAGCGGCGGGCGTCGTCGAAGCGGCCGAGATTGAGGAAATCCTGGCCGGCATTGTTGACCGTCACCAGCGTGTTGAGATGGTTCTCGCCATAGTGCTTGGCACGCTTCTCGATCGCGAACAGATCGAGCTCGAGCGCCTTCGCCGGCGCGCCGATCTCGCGCAGCATGTCCGCATAATTGTTGGCGAGTTTCCAGGTGGTGCGATGGTCGGGGCCCAGTGCCTTCTCGGAGCGCTCGAAATTATGCCGGCCCAGATTGGTCGCTGATGCCGCCGACCCGTTGGCCGACAGCGCCACCGCGAGTTTGTCATTGGCGATCAGTGATTCCTCGGAGCCTTCGCCCCAATAGGCGTTGAAGGCCGCGATTCCCTTCATATAGAGCGGAACCGCTTCCGCGATCCTGGCGTGATCGGACAGCAGGATGGCGTATTCCAGCAGCACGTCGGCATTGCCGGGCGGCGACTGCGCCGCCGCCTTGCTCTGGAACGCGCGCACGAACAGCTTCTCGGCGAGGTCGTCGCGCTTGACCGCGCGCAGCGCGGCGGTCGCGTCGTAATACTGCTCCATCACGAACTGCGCGTCGTCGAGCCTGTCGGCGGCGTCGAGCGCGGCATTGAGTTGCACGGCGCCGGCGTCGATCCTGCCGCCGCGCGTCAGCGCGATGGCATTCTTCATCTGCGCGGTGACCGCCTGCGTGCTGCCGGCACCTTGTGCCGGCGTACGTTTGGCGCGGGCATTCTGCGCGGCTGCACTGTCGATCGGCCCGGTCAGTGTGGCGCCAAGCGCAAGGATGATACCGAGCGACACGGCAACCCTGCGCGCGCATGCGAAGCGTCCGGCGGTCGTCATCGGCAGCACATCCTCATTCCAGAATTCGTCACCGGATGGCGTTCCCCAAATGACGTCGTCGTTGCAGCCAGCATGCCCGGCTTTAGTGGCGCACCTTTGCATGAACAAGACCGGTGAGCGGCGGCGCGCCGGTGGAACCGGTTGACCGGGCCGGTGCCTTCTTGGTCGCAGCCGGCGCCTCCGGCGTTCACACGCGCGCCGAGATGCACCCGTGTCGCGCGTCCGCTTCTTGCATGCCAGCGGCATGATCAAGCCATCGGATGATGTTACCGCTTGCGGACGCACTTTCCCGGCAACCGCCTTTCGCTTCGACGCCGAAACGCGCCGGTGCCGAAAGCATTGATTTTTCTGACCTTCGTCACTTGCATCATCCCCACCGATTCGCGTATGAGGCGCATCCTTAGCTCCATACAACTTTTTTCTTGAGAGCCGATCCCCGATGTCCAACGCCACAAGCGACGCCAACAAGGCGCTCGTGCTCGCGCATTACGACGCCGTGATCAATCGTCTCGATCCCGATGCGATCCGCGCTCAGCTGGCATCCGATTTCTTCGACCATGCGGCGGGCAAGCGGATGAGCGCCGAGGAGGTGATCGCGTATGCGACCGGCATGCACGAGGCCTTCGCCGATCTTTCGGCGGTGGCCGAATGTCTGGTGGCCGAGCGCGACATCGTCGCCGGCCGTTTCGTCTGGCGGGGCCGGCACCGCAGCCCCTGGCGCGGCATTGCCCCGTCCGGTCGCCATGTCGAATTCCGCGGCATGACGTTCTGGCGGATTCACGACCGCAAGATCTGCGAGCGCTGGGCCGAGATCGACTTTGCAGGTCTGGAGCGGCAGCTCAGGGATTGAGGGAAATCTGCACAACTCCGCCGCGCTGCGACCGTGATCGGCCGCCACCGTCCGCGGCGTGCATCACAGGATAACAAGCCAGGCCAAACCGATCGCGAGCGCCGCGGCCAACTGGCCGCCGCTGCGCCGCTTCATCGCCGCCGAACATCGCCTCGGCCTGGTGATGGCGCAGCGCCGCTGGACCGCGGGGCTTTACGAATTCCTTCGCTTCGGCGTCAAGCAGGCCTGGGCCTGCCTGTTCGGCGGCATCGCGGTGGCGCTGATGATCGGCACCTGGCGCTTCTATCCGCCGGACGCTCTGCTCGCGCGCTATGACTTCCTGTTTCTCTGCATGCTCGCCGTCCAGGTCGCGCTGCTGGCCGGAAAGCTCGAGACCTGGGAGGAGGCCCGGGTCGTCCTGATCTACCATGTCGTCGGCACCGCGATGGAAGTCTTCAAGACCTCCGTCGGCTCCTGGATCTATCCGGAGCCCAGCATCTTCCACATCGGCGGCGTGCCGCTGTTCTCCGGCTTCATGTATTCCTGCATCGGCAGCTACATCTGCCGCTGCTGGCGGCTGTTCGATTTCCGTTTTGTCCAGCATCCGCGCCGGCTCGGCCTGATCGCTCTCAGCGTCGCGATCTATGTCAACTTCTTCAGCCATCATTACGTCATCGACCTGCGCTGGGGGCTGTTCGCCTGGGCGATCTGGCTGTTCGGCCGCGCAAGCATCCATTTCAAGGTCTGGACCCGTTATCGCTCGATGCCGCTGCTGCTCGGCCTCGTGCTGGTGTCGCTGTTCATCTGGTTCACGGAAAACATCGGCACCTTCACCAAGACCTGGCTCTATCCCTCGCAGCGGCTCGGCTGGTCGATGGTCGGAATCGAGAAGCTCGGCTCCTGGTTCCTGCTCCTGATCATCAGCTACACGCTGGTGAGTCTGGTCAATCCGCCGCAGAAGTGGAGGGGCAAGAATGCCGGTGCGGGTGTGCGGTCGCGCGATGACGCGACCGTGGACAGAATGTCAGTGCCGACGCTTTGACTGTCGCGTTTGCTCCATGGCATGATCGGCCATTCGAAGCAGGAGGGATTGTTGCATGCTCAGGTGTCGTTTGGCGGTCTTCTTCGGCGCCTTGCTGCTTGCCACCCCCTCCTACGCCGCCCGCTGCGGCGGCAGTTTTCCGGCCTTCGTGCAGTCGTTCTCGCAGGAGGCGGCCGCGGCCGGCATCCAGCAGGATGTGATCTCGCAGGCGCTCGGCGGGGTGCAGCAGGATGGCGGGGTGCTCGCCTTCGACCGGCGGCAGCGCTACACCTTCAACAAGACCTTCGAGCAGTATGTCGCAACCCGCGTCGGCTCGGGGCGCATCAATGGCGGCCGCGCCATGCTGCAGCGGCACGCGGCGCTATTGTCAAAGATCGAGCAGCAATACGGCGTGCCGCGCCAGATCCTGGTTGCGATCTGGGGGCTGGAGACCGATTTCGGCAAGGGCGACATGGGCAAGCTGCCGGTGTTCCGCGTGCTCGCCACGCTGGCGCATGATTGCCGCCGCACCGACCTGTTCCAGGGCGAGCTGCTCGCCGCGCTCAAGATCCTGCAGCGCGGCGATCTGCGTCTGAACGACATGATCGGCGCCTATGCCGGCGAGATCGGCCAGACCCAATTCCTGCCGTCGTCCTACATCAAGTACGGCGTCGATTTCGACGGCGACGGCCATGTCGATCTGCGCCACTCGGTGCCCGACGTGCTGGCCTCGACCGCGAACCTGTTGCACTCGAACGGCTTCAAGATGGGCGCGCCCTATGGCGAAGGCAGCGCCAATTTCGAAGCGATGCGCGAGTGGAACAGGGCGGTGATCTATCGCAAGACGATCGGGTATTTTGCCGATCAACTCGTGGGGCGGTGACCACGTCGCATCCATGTTCGTCATTCCGGGATGCGCCGATAGGCGCAGGCCCGGAATCCATCGGGCCGCGTCACGTGTTGAGGAATGGATTCCGGGCTCTCGCTGCGCGAGCCCCGGAATGACGAACTGAGAGTTCGAGGCCATGGAAACCATCGGCAGCCAAAAGATCTGGTCGTTCTTCGATCGCCGGGGATGCCATGTCGCGAAGAGCTCTGCGGTGCGGGAGGGGCCGGGGCATCGCGTCGGCTCTTATATCGAGCTCGCCACCAAGATCGCCGAGCTGCAGTTCCTCAACCGTGATCATGTGCTGCTGTTTCGCGGCCAGGGCGCGGATCACCGCAATATCAAGAACAACTCGTCGCTAAAGCCGTCGCTGTTCCGCGGCGGCCGCGGCAATCCCGATCGCGAAACACTGGTGACGCGGTTCGAGGTGCTGCGTCGCGCCGAACAGATCCTGGTTGCCGAATACGCCAGGGCAAAACTGCTCGGGCTCGAGCGGCTGAAGCGGCATCGCATCCTGCGTTGGTCGATCCTGCAGCATTACGAGGTCTGCACCACGCCGCTGCTCGACGTCACCCATTCGATCCGGATCGCGGCCTCGTTTGCTTCGCTGGCGGAAACCGCGACCGCGTTCCTCTATGTCCTCGGCGTGCCGAATCTGAGCGGCGCCATCACGGCGAGCGCGGAGGCGGGCCTGCAGATCGTGCGGTTGTCCAGCGTCTGCCCGCCGGCCGCGGTGCGGCCGCATATCCAGGAGGGCTATCTGCTCGGCGAATACCCTGAGATATCCGGCACCGACGAGCGGGAGAACTATTTCCCCTACGAGATGGATTTCGGCCGGCGGTTGGTCGCAAAATTCTCGTTCGCGCCGGCGTCGTTCTGGAAGAACGACAATTTCCCGCAGGTGAGGAAGAGCGCGCTCTATCCGTCGGAGCAGAACGATCCGCTGTTTCAGCTGGCGCTCGGGGTGAAGAAGCAGCTGGGCGGATGATCGCGATTCATCCCGTTGTCATTCTCCGATGCGCAATTGCGCGTCTGCGGGCGCGCGTAGCGCGAACCCGGAATCCATTTTTCCTCGGAATGTACGGCCCGACGGACTCCGGGTTCTCGCTTACGCGAGCCCCGGAATGACGGATGGATGTCGTCCCGGGCTTGACCCGGACCCAAAACCACGACTGCCCGTCGTGCCTGACGCTGTGGCCTCAGCTTGCTCACCAACGCAACCCTGTGGTTATGGGTCCTGGCTTTCGCCGTGACGACGACGAGAGATTGCGTGCAATCACCTCGCCGCATCGCGCGCCATCCGCTTTGCCGCCGTCTTCTCCATCTGCCGCTGCAGCATCTTCCAATACGTTCCAGGCCGGAAACGTTGCAGCAGGTCCATGAACACGGCGTCCTTGCCGATCAGGATGCGCGGCTGGTTTTTCTCGATGCCGGTGATGATGCGTTGCGCGGCCGCGGCCGGTGTGGTCCTGGCCAGCGCATCGAAACGCTCGATCGACTCGGCGCGACGAGCATTGTCGGTGATCCCGGCGCCGGTTCGCGAGTTGCGCGCGATGTTGGTGGCGACGCCGCCGGGATGCACCACGGAGAGTTTCACCGGGCTACCCGCCACCGCCAGTTCGTGGCGCAGGCTCTCCGAGAAGCCGCGCACCGCGAACTTGGCCGCGCAATAGGCGCTCTGGCCGGGCGGAGCGATGATGCCGAAGATCGAGGAGATATTGACGATATGCGCCTCGCGGCGCTGCGACAGCAGCGGCAGGAAGGCGCGGGTGCCGTGCACCACGCCCCAGAAATTGATGTTGAACAGCCATTCCATCTGCCCCTGCTCGATCTCATCGAACTGGCCGAGCAGGGCGACGCCGGCATTGTTGATGACGATGTTGAGCGTCGGATGCGCGGCGCCGGCGGCCGCCGCGAATGCCGTGATCTGGTCCGGCTCGCTGACGTCGAGCCGATGCACCGTGACCTTGCGCGGGCTCGCTTTCGCGATCTCGGCGGCGGTGGCCTGCAGGCCGGCCTCGTCGCGATCGGCGAGCGCGAGATCACAGCCGCGCAGCGCCAGTTCATGCGCGAGCGCGCGGCCGATGCCGCTGGCCGCGCCGGTCACGGCGGCGGCGGATCCTGAGATCGCGGTCATGTCAGGTCAGCTCCATCTCGACGAGGGGGACGTGGTTGCCGTGCCGGAACACGGATTTCCGCGCTTTTCTCAAATTGGAACCGAACCATCCAGGGATTTTAGGCATTTGATCTATGCTCGTTCTCAAAACTGCGATCAATAAGGGAGGCCCAGCCATGGGACAGTCGAGGCCCTGTCGTGCGAAGGCCCTGGTTGTCGAAGACGACCCGATGCAGCGGGAGATGATAGGCCTGCTGCTCGAGGAAAGTGATTTCGACGTGATCTTCTGCGCGAGTGCGGAGGCCGCGGAATTGGTGCTGCGGGGCGATGGCGACACTGTCGTGTTGATGATGACGGATGTCGAGCTGGCCGGCAACATGACCGGCGTGGAGCTCGCTCATGTCGCCAAGAGGTACAGACCCGATCTCGACGTGATCGTCACCTCGGGCAGGCCGTTGCGGCAGCGCCTGCCCGACGGCGCGTTGTTCTGGTCCAAGCCCTGGGCGCCGCTGGACGTGATCCGCCTCGCCGAGACCAAGGCGTCGGCGCTGTCGGGGCGCGGGTCGAGGTCGGTGTGACGGAGGTATCGGCGCGGGCGGCCGGCCGGCGGCCGCTTCCGCCGGCCCTGGCACCGTGATATTGGCGGCTGAGGCTCCGCCCCGTTGAGGATTTGAAATGACCTGGTCTTTCCTGCTGACCACGCTGATCGTGGTGGCTTCGCCCGGCACCGGCGTGCTCTACACCCTGGCGGTGGCGCTGACCCGGGGTTCGCGGGCCAGCGTGGCGGCGGCGTTCGGCTGCACGCTCGGGATCGTGCCGCAGATGATCGCGGCGATGCTGGGACTGGCCGCCATCCTGCACACCAGCGCGATGGCGTTCGCGGCGCTGAAATGGGGCGGCGTGGTCTATCTGCTCTATATGGCATGGCAGGCGCTGCGCGAGCGCGGGGCGCTTGCCGTCGACACCGAAATCAAGCCGCGCTCGAGCGGGCGGGTGATCTTGACCGCGATCCTGATCAACATCCTCAATCCAAAGCTGTCGATCTTCTTCCTGGCCTTCCTGCCGCAATTCATCGC
The DNA here is from genome assembly GCF_053474805.1 of Bradyrhizobium sp. WCU1. Taxonomy (NCBI): domain Bacteria; kingdom Pseudomonadati; phylum Pseudomonadota; class Alphaproteobacteria; order Hyphomicrobiales; family Nitrobacteraceae; genus Bradyrhizobium; species Bradyrhizobium sp. WCU1. Next base: position 2,058,243 of record NZ_CM130280.1, on the reverse strand, counting down.
GGTTGACGAGGCGCATCCGCTGACGCGGATGGTCGAGCTCAGCTTCGTGTTCATGGCGATGACCTTTGCGGTGTTCGCGGTCTACGGGCTGTTCGCGGCGTCGGTGCGCGACCGCGTCATCACCCGGCCGAAGGTGATGGCCTGGCTGCGCCGCAGCTTTGCCGCGGGCTTTGCCCTGCTCGGCGCCAAGCTCGCCTTCGCGGAACGCTAACCCCGCTTCGCCCCGCGATACCGGCAATAAAAAAGCAGGCCTGCGCCTGCTGCGTTACCCCGTCTACGGGGGGCTATTGATTTCGACCGATTGATTTCGGCCGGTCGACTTGAGGCCGGTCACGGACCGGATGCCCGGGCAGGGCAAGAGCCGCTACCCGGGCTGGAATTGGTTACTTCTTGGCGGCCTTCTTCTTGGTGGCCTTTTTCGCCTTCGCCTTCTTCGCCTTCTTCGCTTTCTTAGCCATAGTATCCTCTCAAGGTTTCATGGATTGAACGCGACTCCGAGGCATGCTTGGCGGAGGGCCAGCCTCGCAACATCCTCAGTATCAAACTCAGCAGATTCGGAGGCGGCTGCCGCGTGCTGTCACGGTGCCGTCATCGTGTTATCCACAGCTGTTACGTGTTTTCGCCAGTTTTTCGCCAGCGTATGCGTGTCGCGCATCGCGGCGGTCATGCTTAACGATGCGCAAACGGCCGACGCGCGGTTCTTCATCAATTCAAAACCACAGCACGGATTGCCGCGCGGCGGTGAGGGTCCGTTAAGCCGCGCGGCCTCATCCTCGCCGCCAAGACAACGCGGATTGTCGTTGGGAGAAACGCCTTAAGGGGTGGCGGTCATTTCAGGGGAGGCGGGGCCGATACGGGTCTCGAACAGGGGCGATGTTGAGCGTTCCGACGCTTTGGACGGTATTCATTATCAATTTTCTCGCGCTCGGCCTGATCTGGGCCTATGTCGCGCACAGCTATCCGGCTTTCGGCGCCGCGCGGCTCTGGACCGCGTCAGCCTTCGTCGCCTCCGCCGGCGCCGCCTGCGCGATGCTCCGCGTGATGCTGACGGACTCGCTGCTGCCGCTGCTGGCGGCGGGGACGCTCATGGTGTTCGCCGCCGGCCTTGCCGCGATGGGCATCAAGCGCTTCTACGGCAAGCCGGTGGGCTGGCGCAGGACCGCGCTGTCCACCGCATTCGCGTTCGCTGGCCTCGGCGTCTTCATCTTTGCCTATGACAGCCTGCAGATGCGCATCCTGGTCTACACCGTCGCCCAGGTCATGCCGTTTGTGCTGACGCTGAAGCTGTTGCTGTCGCCCGAGAACGGGCGCGTCAGCCCCGGCGCGCGGCTTGCCGGCGTCGTCGCCTCGGTGCTGATCGGCATCTATGCGCTGCGCCTGGTCGGCGCCCTGCTGCAGCCCGGCGAATACTCCTTCGTTCGCTTCAATGCCGGCCAGTCGCTGGTGATCCTGCTAATGGTGTTCCTGTCGATGGCGCTCAATTTCGGCTTCCTGCTGATGTCGATCGACCGGCTACGCAACGAGGTCGCCGACCTCGCGCTGCTCGACGATCTCACCGGCGTCGGCAACCGCCGCCATCTGCTGCAGCGCCTGACCGAGGAATGCGCGCGCTCCGACCGCAACGGCGAGGCGTTCGCGCTGCTGGTGATCGACCTCGACGGCTTCAAGGGCATCAACGACACCCATGGCCACGCCGCGGGCGATGCCTGCCTGCAGCACTTCACGCTGATGGCGCAGACGAGGCTCCGCCCGGGCGACATGCTGGCCCGCACCGGCGGCGACGAGTTCTGCATCGTGCTGCCGTCCTCGACGCTGCGCGAGGGCGCGATGATCGCCCGCCGCGTGCTGGAGGTCTGCCGCGCCGACGCCGAGCAGTGCACCGGCCCTGACATTCCGATCGCGGTTTCGATCGGCGTCGCACAGTGGACCCGCGAAATCGGCATGCATCCCGACCGCCTGATCGCCGCCGCCGACCACGCGCTGTACGACGCCAAGAAGGGCGGCAAGAACGGCTATGCGACCTACGAGCCGAAGCTGCCGCCCGAGATGATCGATGCGCTGGAGGCGAGCCTGCGCCAGCGCGCCTGAGTGTGCTAACGAGGGACGCCACTGGATTCCATCGTCATGATGCATCGCCTGCTCGCCGCGCTGCTTGCCCTCGTGATCTCCTCCGCCGCCTTGGCCGAAACCTCCGATCTCGCCGTCATAGCGCGATCGCAGGGGGCGCCCGAGATTCCTGGGTTGAAGATGGTGTGGCTGTCGCCGTGGGGTGACGTCGCCAAGGCGCACCCCTGGCGCAACATCATCGTGCACCAGACCGAGGGGCCGCAGGGCTCGGCACGCTATGGCGCGCAAGCGCAGCACAAGAATCCGACAAGGCGCGGCGTCATGGTCTGGGTCGAAACCGACGGCACGGTCTATTGGGCGGTCGCCGAGAACCTCGTTCCGACCCACACCGACGGCGCCGATCGCAACGACAACAAATACATCGACAACAGCAAGACGTATCGCCAGGTCAACAAGGACAGCTCGATCGGCGTCGAGTTCGCCGGCAATTATCCTGACGTCACCAAGGGGCCGACCGACGCGCAGATCGCGGCCTGGCGGGTCCTGGTGAAGGTGCTGCGCGCGCGTTACGGCATTCCGCTGGAGCGCGTCTATGCCCACAACTGGATCGACTTCAAGGACGCCCGCTATTGCGAAGGCTGCGCGCTCGCGACCATGGCGCGGGAGTGGGGCGAGTAGGGGCAGGCTCCGTCAAGTCTGCGGCGCCTGCGTTCGTGGATGGAGCGTCTTGCGGATACCGCCGCCACGCACCCGAGCTAGCCCATTGAATGCTTCTCGAGCGCAGTCGCGAGCCTTTCCAGGGCGACGTTTCTGCGGCGCATTTCGACGATATGTTGTTCGCAGATCTCAACTGCCGTCCGGCCGGACGACCCTCTACGTCCACGAATGCTTGTCCGGTAACAAATCCAGACCCATGCCGCTGGAAGGAGAATGATGGCGAGCCATGCCAGCGCGAGCCCCAGACTCAAATCGGCGATGGCGCGACGGAAGTCGCCCTTGGTGAGGTACGCAACGGCGCGACTGTTGTAGGCGTCCGTGTAGTTCGGATCGAGCGCGATCGCCGCACTACAGTCGGCGATGGCGCGATCGAGGTCACCTTTCGTCCTGTAGACCAGGGACCGAGTGTAATAGGCGACCGCATATTTCGGATAGAGCGCGATCACCCGGTCGTAGTCGGCGATGGCGCGATCAAGATCGCCTTTGACCTGGTAAGCGTATCCGCGGTTGAGGTAGGCGTCCGCATAGTTCGGATAGAGCGCGATCGCCTCATTGCAGTCGGCGATGACGCGATCGAAGTCACCTTTCGCCCTGTATGCAAGGGCCCGATTATAGTAGGCGATCGCGTAGTCCGGATCGAGTGCGATCACCCGGTCGTAGTCGGCGGTGGCGCGATCGGGATCGCCCTTGGCCAGGTAGGCGTTGCCTCGGGCGGTGAGGGCGGCTTTGTTGTTCGGATCGAGCCGGATGCCGTCGCTAAAGTCCGCGATGGCATGGTCGTTGTCACCTTTGGCTTGATAGGCGTAGCCGCGCTCGCGGTACCCTACCCGCTTTCCATAGTCCGACAGACCGCCCTCGAAGGCCCGGTCAACGTCCGCTATCGCCCGGTCGTAGTCGCGCCGTTGATTGTAGAGCTGCGACCGGTTGAGCAGTGCGCCAACGGCTTCCGGGTCAATCCGGATCGCCTCGGTGTAGTCCTTGAAGGCGTGGTCGACACGATCGGCGAAGTTTGTCCACGACCAGGCGTAACCGCGCGCATTATACAGGTTGGAAAGATCTCGGCCATTGTACGCTCCGTCTTCGATCGCGCGTGTGCAGGGGGCGATGGTCGCGGCAGCGTTTTCCTTCGATCCATTCAGACAGTCCTGTCGGTCGTCGGCTGCCGCCGGCCGGCTGACGGAGGCGGCTGCCGCGAATGCCAACGCAAACAGCCAGACATGCGCAGAGGTCCTTGAACGCATACGCCCCTTCTCCCGCGATGCCGCAGTGCTCGAGCTAACCCGGAGAATGCTTTTCCAAAGCCGCCGCGATCCGCTCCAACAGGGCGTTGGTGCGCTGGGATTCGACGACCTGCTGCTCGCAGAGGTCAACCCAACTGGCCCCGGATGATCCGCGCCCATGCCTGCGCGAGAGCCATATCCAGACGCCTATCAATGCGATGAATGGCAGCCAGGACACGATCAGACTGACCAGCCAGGAAGGAGAACCACCGCCGGTCTTGCTCATGAGCGTAAAGCAAACGACGAGAGCTCCGACGAGTGCGATCCACGAGGCAGCTAGCAGAAACCAAGAGCGAGGCTTGGTCATTCCGGTCACGTTGGTTCCCACGGTTGATTCAATGAAGCCCATGCTATCATTGGTTGATAGACGTTTCCCATGCCGTGGCGCATGCATGTCGCAACGTGGTTAGTCATTCCTTTGCAAGATGCCCAGCCACCATGAGCCTCACGCGAACATTCGTCGTCAGACGAAGCGGTCGGTGCGCGTCCAAGCTAGATCGAGGTGCGCGCCAAAGCATCACGCCAAAAATCCAGCTCCGTAGGATGGGTGGAGCGAAGCGATGCCCATCAATCTTCTGCCGCGCGGTGGGAAGGTGGGTATCGTTGCGCTCCACCGTTCTGCACACTATTCATTTCGATCCATCGACATCGCCACGGCCGCTGACACCAGCGCAGCCCGTGCTATGGCTTGACAGTTAAGGAGATCGACTGTGGTAACCAGACCAAGCGGACGCGGCGTGTGCTGCATGCAGCCGCGGTAGGCCTTATTGTCGATGTGGCTTGCTCGCCTGCATCGGCAGACAAGACGATCTATTACACTGACAGTTGCGTGGAACGGGAAAGCGGTGACATCGGCGGCTATGTTGTCATCGTCTCGGACGCCAATCCTCTCCCGGTGATCAAACTCAGTTGGTCTGAAGGCGCACTGAAGCAGCCCGTCGCCGCTAAAGTCACTAGCTACGATCGACGGGCAGGCCAATTATCATTTTCGGTTTCGATTGAATGGGATGAAGGTAAGACGCGCGATATTCGGTTGCGACGGCAAAGTGACGATTGACGGGATGACAGGCACGTTTGCGGTGCCGTGGGAGAATGTCCGGAAAGCCGTAGAACTCAAGGTCCGGTCGCGCAAAGCTGCATTTGAACCGACGACGACTTGCCGATCGAGTTGAGGATGGGGGCAACGAAGCCATACCGATCAACCTCGTGCTGCGCGATGGGATGATAGGTATCGCCGACAACCGCCCGACCCAGCCAGCCGACCTCAAGCGTTTCCCTGCAGGAAGGCTCCGACCCTCTCGAGCCGCCTTACGGGATCGAGGGTCGCGAGCAGCGCCTGCTTGTCCGGGATGGAAAGCTCGATATGCGATGCAATCATGTCGGCGAGCCGGCCAGCATCGCGGACCCGTTCGAACGGCGGCTTGATTTGCGGCTCACGCGGATAACCTCGCTTGATTGCGTCTCGAAACGAATGGGCCATGAAATACGCTTTGATTGAAAGGATCAGGTACGGCACATCCGGAGCAGGCTGTTCGTCGAGATCATCGACCTCGGCGACATAGCTGTCCGCCTCTCCGACGAAGTCTTTGATCATGGTGCGCCGATGGATTTGGGTCAGCGCCTTCCATCTGCCATCGGCCAGTTGGTCCAGGGTCAGGACGCTGCCGAGAACACCGACGTCATAGATGTCGCCAAGTCCGGGCTCGTCGATGTCGGCGCTTCTCTGGATCGCGACGACGATCGGCCGCGCACCTTGAAAGGCCCGTGCAAGCGCCTGAATGGCCTTGGTGCTGCGGGTGTAAAGCGGCGCGATCTCGCCGGGGAACGGCACGAAATCCCGGATTGGCATGGCGGGATGGCGTCCCGCCTCCGTGGCGTGTGTTGTGGCTGCGGCCAACGATCCGTCACGGCTCGCCTGGATCTCCGCCGAGAGCGTGTTCCAGTCGGCGACGCCGAGCATTCTTGAAACCAGTTCCAGGCTCTCGCCGTGGCTGATGCTGACCGTTTTGGCAGTCAGCGAGGCGCGCAAGGTGCGGGCCATGGCCTTTGCATCGCGAAAATCGCGCATGACTTCGTCCTTTGACTAGGAGCGAACCAGGCGTGCCAGGCGGTTGCGTTGCTGACCCGGTCGCTCGGGCAAAGGAAAGCCAATCAAGGGCTCGATACGTTCACCGTTCCCGTGAGGGTGCAACCAGCAGGTCGTATCAACCGTCACAAAATCTCACCTGGAGGCGGCTTGGTGTCAATCATCTATCGCGCTGCGCGGTGAGAGGATGGGGTATCGCGGAGTTTATCATCGGGCCGCGCGTTGCGCGGACCCGTTGGCTACCCCCCATTCTTCAGCCAAAACAAAAAAGCCGGCGTTGCCGCCGGCTTTCGTGTCTGTTGGCTCGTTCGCCGCGATTAGTGCGCGGCTTCGAGAGCTGCTTCCTGGCGGGCGATCGTGCCCTTGACGGCCGACTGCACCTTTTCGAAGGCGCGGACCTCGATCTGCCGCACGCGCTCGCGCGACACGCCGAACTCGGCGGCGAGGTCTTCCAGCGTCATCGGCTCATCCGCCAGACGGCGCGCCTCGAAGATGCGGCGTTCGCGCGGGTTGAGCACGCCGATCGCACCATTGAGGGCCTGCCGGCGATGATCGAACTCCTCGCTCTCGGCCATCAAGGCTTCGGCGTTGGGCGAGTTGTCGACCAGCCAGTCCTGCCATTCGCCGGCTTCGCCGTCGTCGCGGATCGGGGCGTTGAGCGACGCGTCACCGCCGAGGCGGCGGTTCATGTCGACCACGTCCTGATCGGTCACGCCGAGGCGCTTGGCAATCAGCTTGACCTGGTCGGGGTGGAGATCACCCTCTTCCAGAGCCGAGATCTTGCTCTTGGCCTTGCGCAGGTTGAAGAACAGCTTCTTCTGGTTCGCGGTGGTGCCCATCTTCACGAGCGACCAGGAACGCAGAATGTACTCTTGTATTGACGCCTTGATCCACCACATGGCGTAAGTGGCGAGACGGAAGCCCTTCTCGGGTTCGAATCGCTTCACCGCCTGCATCAGGCCGACATTGCCTTCCGAGACGACCTCGGAGATCGGCAAGCCGTAGCCGCGATAGCCCATGGCAATCTTTGCCACGAGCCTGAGGTGGCTGGTGACAAGCTTATGCGCCGCGTCGCGATCATCATGCTCGCGCCAACGCTTGGCGAGCATGTACTCCTGCTGGGGCTCCAGCATGGGGAACTTGCGGATCTCGGCGAGGTAACGTGAAAGGCCGGATTCTCCATTGAGAACCGGCAACGTAGCTGTACGGGCCATTCGAGCGCCCTCCAGTGGTTCAGGCCCCCGATAGCGGCGGGCCCGGCAGGTGGCCGCTGGGTTAAAGCCGGCCACGCTGCGATGTTCCGCGCTGGATATTCAGCGCAGGTGCAACATACACTAAACGGTCCGTGATAGGGAAGGATTGCTGACGTCACGTCCCCGTGTGCCAGCTATAACGTGTTGTCATAGCTAGGCTTTTCCGGAGGGGGTGCGTCATACCGCCGCTGCCAGCGCCCTCTGCAGGAGAAGCAAATCCTCCGGCAGGGGCGCCTCCCAGTGCAAAAGTTCCCCGGTGCGGGGGTGTTCCAAAGCCAGCAGATAGGCGTGGAGGGCCTGCCGGTCGAGGGCGGTAAGTGCGTCTTTACCTTCCGGCCCGAGGTGGCCGGCCTTGGTCTTGAAGTGCGGGCCGTAGACGGCATCGCCCATCAGGGGATGGCCGAGATGGGCGAGGTGGACCCGGATCTGATGGGTCCGCCCGGTCTCGAGCCGGCAGGCCAGCAGCGAGGCGACCGGCTTGCCGTCACGGCCGGCAAAGCTCGTCAGCACCTCGAAATGGGTGATCGCCTCGCGGCCGCCCTGGCGCACCGCCATCTTCTCGCGGGCGTGCGGGTGGCGGTCGATCGGCGCGTCGATGGTGCCGTGCGGCCGGTTCGGCACGCCCCAGGCGAACGCCATGTAGCCGCGCTCCATCGGGCCGGTGCGGCCGTGGTCGGCGAATTGCGCGGTCAGCGACTGGTGGGCGTGGTCGTTCTTGGCGACCACCATCAGGCCCGTGGTGTCCTTGTCGAGCCGGTGCACGATGCCCGGCCGATTGACCCCGCCGATCCCGGACAGGCTCGAGCCGCAATGGGAGATCAGGGCGTTGACCAGTGTTCCCGTGGCGTGGCCGGCCGCCGGATGCACGACCAGGCCCCTGGGCTTGTCGATGACGATGATGTCGTCGTCCTCGTACACGATATCGAGCGCGATATCCTCGCCCTTCGGCTCGGCGGGCGCGGCCTCCGGCACGTCGATTATGATCGTATCGCCACTGGCGACATGATAAGCGGGGTCGCGGACGACGGCGTCCTTGACGGTCACGGAACCGGCGAGGATCAGCGCCTTCAGCCGGGACCGCGACAGCTCCGGAGTGCGCTGTGCGAGCACGCGGTCAAGCCGGGCCGAGCCCTCGTCGCCCGCGACGATGACCTCCAGCTTCCGACCGCCATTCGAAGAGACCTGCTGCGAAGTAACTTGCAAAGATATAGAGCCTTGTGATGACCGACACCGCTGTGACCGAACCGACCCCCGACCAGGCCGCGCTGATCGCGCGGGTGCGGCGCATGATGCTGATCGCTGGCCTGACCTCGGCACTGGCCGTGGCGGTCGTGTTGATCGCCATCGGCTACCGCCTTTATCGCAGCGAGGGAAGCCCTGTTTCGGTCTCCGATGTCACTGCTGCGCTGCCGAAGGGCGCCCGCATCGTCGCAACTGCCGTCGCCGGCGACCGGCTGCTGCTGACGCTTGATATAGGCGGTGCAACAGAGATCCGCACATTTGATGCAAAGACGCTGAAACCTGCCGGCAGGCTGAGCTTCGTCAACGAGCCCTGATGCTCGCAATCGCGAAGCCGCGTGCTCGATCAACCAAAAGCTGCATAGCATAGTCTGCATAGTTTTTGCGCCAGCGTTCGCGCATCGAGAAGGCGTGCCGCCATCTTTTCGGCCGAGTTGCACGTTCAGCTTGCGCCATGTCGCAACCCAACCCCAGCGCTTCCATCGAACAGTCCGGTGAATCCGATGCAGTGGGGTCGTGCAACGGTCCGACGCGCCGCGCGGTGTTGACCGCGATCGCGGGCTGCGCGTGTCTCGCCGCGATCGAGCCTGCAGCCGCCGACGATGAAGATCAGCCCGGCGCCAGTGAGCGACCGCAAAAAGCCGATCAGCTGGTGCGCGCCGAAGGCGACAAGGCCGGACAGGTCATCAAGTCGGATGATCTGACCTTGGGCGGGCCGCCGATTCGCGCCTGGCCGCAGGACCCGAAGACCTCGGTCGTCCGCAAGGGCTCGCGGCTCAACGAGGTCGTACTCGTCAAGCTCGATCCGAGCGAACTGGACGACGCCACGCGTGCGCGTGCCCCTGACGGCATCGTCTGCTACTCCGTCATCTGCTCGCATGCCGGATGCCCGATCACCGCCTGGGTGAAGGAAAATCAGGGCGACAAGAACGTTCTGAAATGTCTCTGTCACAACTCCGAATACGATCCGCGACAGGATGCGCAGGTCGTGTTCGGGCCGGCGCCACGTCGCCTCGCGGCATTGCCGCTGACGGTGGCCGACGGCGCGATCACGGTCGCAGCGCCATTCGTCGGAAAGGTGGGTGCTCAGCAGGGAGGATGAGGCCACATCGAGATATCTGCATGACCTAAAAAACAAAACAGAGCAGAGCAGGGAGGTAGCATCTCATGACAAGCAAGCAGTGGTTATTGTCGAGTTGTGTCGCATTCACGTGCCTCGTGTCGACCTACGCCGTCGCAGGGCCGATCGAAAACTACAGTTCGGTGACGTCTGCGCGTCTCGAAAATCCCGAACCCGGCAACTGGATGCTCTATCGCCGGACCTATGACGGACAGGGCTTCAGTCCGCTCAACCAGATCAACACATCCAACGTCAAGGACCTCAAGCCGGTCTGGACCTTCTCGACCGGCGTGATCGAAGGCCATGAGGCGCCGCCGATCGTCAACAACGGCGTGATGTTCGTTGCGACCCCGATGGGGCAGGTGATCGCGCTCAACGCCAAGACCGGCGAAGAGTACTGGCGCTACAAGCGGCAGCTCCCCGACGATCTGTTCCAGCTGCATCCGACCAGCCGCGGCGTCGGCCTGTGGGAGGACAAGCTCTATCTCGCGACCACGGACGACCACGTCGTCGCGCTGGACGCCAAGACCGGCAAGGTGGTCTGGGACACCAAGGTCCAGGACTACAAGAAGGGTCAGTACATGACGCTGATGCCGCTCACCGTCGACGGCAAGGTGATCGTCGGCGGCTCCGGCGGCGAGTTCGGCGTGCGCGGCTATGTCGCCGCGTTCGACGCCAACAGCGGCAAGGAGCTGTGGCGCACCTTCACCATCCCCGGCGAGGGCGAGCCCGGCCACGAGACCTGGAGCGGCGACGACTGGAAGTCGGGCGGCGGATCGGCCTGGATGACCGGCACCTACGACAAGGACACCAAGACGGTCTATTGGGGCGTCGGCAACGCCGCGCCGTGGCCCGGCTCGATGCATCCCGGCGACAACCTCTATACCAGCTCGGTGCTGGCGCTCGATCCCGACACCGGCAAGATCAAGACCCACTTCCAGTATCACCAGAACGATTCCTGGGACTGGGACGAGGTCGATGCGCCGATGCTGATCGACATGCAGCGCGACGGAAAGTCGTTCAAGAGCTTGGTGCATCCCGGCCGCGATGCGATCTTCTGGGTGCTCGAACGCAAGGCGGACAAGATCAACTACGTTGCCGGCTGGCCATTCGTGAAGACCAATGTCTGGAAGGGTGTCGAGGCCGAGACCGGCCGTCCGATCCTCGATCCCGACCACAAGCCGGTGCTCGGCAAGCGAGTCGAGTTCTGCCCGTCGCTGTGGGGCGGCAAGGACTGGCCATCGGCGTCCTATAGCCCGAACACCAAGCTGGTCTACGTTCCCGCCAACGAGAACTTCTGCGGCGGTTTCACCGGCGAGAAGCAACCGCTGGTTCCCGGCCAGCTCTGGCTCGGCACCAAGCCGGAGGACATCGGGCTGATCCCCGCGCCGAATGCCGATCATTTCGGCGAGTTGCAGGCGTGGGATCCGGCCACCGGCAAGAAGGTCTGGCAGCACGACTACAAGACGTCGCAGCTGTTCGGTGCGGTGACGGCGACCGCGGGCGATCTGGTTCTCGCCGGCGGCACCAACGACCGCGCCTTCCGCATCTTCAACGCCAAGACCGGCGAGCTGTTGTGGGAGCAGAAGACCAACTCCGGCATCATGGCGATGCCGATGTCCTATGAGGTCGACGGCACGCAGTACATCGCAGTCCAGTCGGGCTGGGGCGTCGACGCGCAGCGCATCCAGGACGCGCTGGCCGGCAAGGTCAAGGGCTTCGAGAACAACGTCCCGCAAGGCGGCGTGATCTGGGTGTTCGCGCTCGACAAGAAGTAGCGCGGGGTCCACGGATAGGGGGCGATGCGATCGGGAAGCGGCGGTTGGGGAGACCGGCCGCTTCCCGGTCCGCCCGTTCGGCTATTTTCCCTTCTCGTCGACCTTCCGCTTCTCGTCGTCGTTCATCTTCTTGATCGTCGGATCACGACTGGCCTCACCGGTGGTTTGGTCGGTGGTCGATGGTGGGCCGTTGCTCGGAACCGAGGTCTGGTCGGGCAGCACCCTGGCCGGACGCGTTGCCGTTGTGCTCGGCGGCGAAGCTGTTTGTGCGAAAGCCTGCGCTGCAAAAAGAAAGACGCCCGCGAACAAGGCTGCCGCGAGCGTCCCGATTGTTTGAGGTGGGGTTCTCATCGATCTGCTCCAGTGGACCGATGAGAACGACCCGTCTCGCCTAACGTTCCTACCTCACGTCTCCAGCTGCTTGCCGATCGGCAGGGCGCGGATGCGCTTGCCGGTGGCGGCGAAGATCGCGTTGATCAGCGCAGGCGCAAACGGCGGAACGCCGGGTTCGCCGACGCCGCTCGGCGGCGTGTCGGCGCCGGGCGGCACGATGAAGACGTTGGTGATCGCAGGCGACTCGTCGATCCGGATCACCGGGAAGTCGTCGAAATTGCTCTGCTGTACCTTGCCGTCCTTGAAGCTGATCTCGCCGTATTTGGCGAGGCTCAACCCCATGATCGCAGCGCCTTCGATCTGCGAGTGGATCCGCTCCGGATTGACGTAAGTGCCGCAATCGATCGCGGTATCGACCCTGGGCACCGTGAACTTGCCCTTGTCGTCGACCGCCACCTCGACGATGGTCGCGATGTAGCTGACGAACGAGCGATGCACCGCGATGCCGAGGCCGTGGCCTTTCGGCACGGTCCGGCCCCACTCGCCCTTTTCGGCGACCAGTTCGACCACCTTGCGCAGCCGCGCGGTGTCGATCGGATAGCTCTCATAGGGCTCGCCGTAGTTCCAGGGATCCTTCACCGAGGACAGGTTGACGATCCGCGGCGATCCGATCAGTTCCAGCAGCATCTCCTTCTGGTCGCGGCCCGTCGCATGTGCGATTTCCCCGACCATGGATTGCACCGCGAAGGCGCGCGGGATGTTGGACACCGAGCGGAACCAGCCGATCCGCGTGAACGCGGCCGCTTCCGGATTCTCGCATTGCAGGTTGGCGATCTCGAACGGGTTGTCGATCAGGCCCATGCCGAGCTCGAACGGCGCTTCGTGATTGGCGCCGGCGGCAAAGGTCGAGGCGATGGTCGGCGCCACGCTGCGGTGCCGCCACGCGATCACCTTGCCGCTCTTGTCGAGACCGGCCTCGATCCGTTCCACCGACACCGTGTGCAGGAAGTCGTGATGGACGTCGTCCTCACGGGTCCACTGCACCTTGACCGGCGCACCGAGTTCCTTCGAGAGCAACGCCGCCTCCAGCGCGAAGTCGCATTTCGACTTGCGGCCGAAGCCGCCGCCGAGCAGCGTCACGTTGACGGTGACATTGTCCTCGGGGATGCCGAGCGTCTTGGCGACATCCTCGCGGGTGCCGCCGGGGCTCTGCACCGGCGCCCAGATCTCGGCCTTGTCGCCCGTCACATTGGCAACCGCGACCGGCGGCTCCATGCTGACATGGGCGAGATGCGGCAAGTAATACTCGCCGGTGATGACCTTGTCGGCGTTCTTCAGCGCGGCATCGACATCGCCTTCCTTGCGCACCACGAGGCCGGGCTTTCGCGCGGCCTCTTCGAGGGATGCACGATAGGCGACGGAGTCGTACTTGGCATTGGCGCCGTCATCCCAGACGATCTTGAGCTGGTCGCGGCCCTTGATCGCGGCGCCGGTGTTGCGCGCGATCACGGCGACGCCGCCGAGCGGCTGGAACTTGGACGGCCAGGGCCAGCCCTTGACCTCCATCACCTTCTCGACGCCCGGCACCTTCATTGCCGCGCTGTCGTCGAACGACTTCACCTTGCCGCCGGTGACCGGCGGGCGGGCGATGACGGCGTATTTCAGGCCGGGCAGCCGGGTATCGGCGCCGTAATGCGCCTTGCCGGTGGTGATGTCGTGCAGATCGACGATCGAGACCTGGCCCTTGCCGAGATAGCGGAAGTCTTTCGCCTCCTTCAGCTTCAGGCCCTTGATATCCGGCACCGGTTCCTTGGCGGCGTCGGCGGCGAGATCGCCGAAGCCCGCCTTGCGGCCGCTCGCGCTGTGCACCACTTCGTGGTTCTGCGCCTTCACTTCAGTGACCGGCACGCCCCACTTCTTGGCGGCGGCAGCTTCCAGCATTGCGCGCGCGGCGGCGCCGATCTGGCGCATCGGGATCAGATAGTGCCGCGTAGAGCGCGAGCCGTCGGTGTCCTGGTTGCCGAACTTGACCTCGTCGCCATGCGCCTGCTGGACATGGACGCGCGACCAGTCGGCCTCCATCTCCTCGGCTACGATCAGGGGCAGGCTGGTGCGGACGCCGGTGCCCATCTCGGAGCGGTGCGCCAGGATGGTGACGGTGCCGTCGGGGGCGATCGCGACGAACACGCGCGGATCGACCACGACGCCGTGCGGCATCTTGCCGGCTCCGGTCTCATAGGCGAACGCCTGGCGCGTCATCACCGGTGCGGCGAGCACGAAAGAGCCTGCAACGCCGAGCCCCTTGAGGATGCTGCGGCGCGACAGGTTCTCGACCTTCGCATGCTTCTCGAAGCCGCGAAGTCTGTTCGGATTGGTGCGGATGTTCATGTCACACCCCCGTCGACGCGAGATGCACGGCATTCTCGATCCGCTGGTAGCAGCCGCAGCGGCAGATATTGCCCGACATGGCTTCGCGGATCTGGTCGTGATTCGGCTTCGGGTTCTGGGTCAGCAGCGCCGCGGCCTGCATGATCTGGCCGGCCTGGCAATAGCCGCACTGCGGAACATTGACCTGGCGCCAGGCCTTCTGCACCGGATGGTCGCCGGTCGGGTGCAGCCCCTCGATGGTGGTGACCTCGCGGCCGACGACGTCGGAGACCGAGGTGATGCAGGCGCGCACCGCCTCCTTGTCGACGATCACGGTGCAGGCGCCGCACAGCGCCTGGCCGCAGCCGAACTTGGTGCCGGTGAGGCCGGCTTCGTCACGCAGATACCAGAGCAGCGAAAGATCGGGGTCGCCGTCCCAATTCTGGTCCTGGCCGTTGATTTTTAGTTTGATCATGGTCTGTCCTCGCTCTGCCTAAGCTATTGACCGGTTGCGGCGCGAGATGCGGAACGTCTTCCCTCACCTGCGGCCGCGCTGATGTTTGTTTTGCCAAGATGTTTGTGAAGATGTTGGTGAGCCAAATTTGCCGTGCGCCAAGGTTCTGCGCTTTGTTCCAAGCACTCCTCTCGCTTCTCGAGCGCCTTGCCCGGCGCAGCATGGTGAAGGACTTGCGATGTTAGCAGAGCAAGGCGGCGAGTGACTTCACAGGCAGGTGTTTTGCATTTCCATTTGGCGAAAGCAGGGCCGTGCACGATCAAGACATGACAGCCGGAGGTGGCCACGATGCAATCGGCGGCTGCATCGCTATATCCCGTGCGGATGCGACGCTGGGGTCTCGGCGGGGCGCAGGGAGCCCTCCCGGGCCGCTTCCGTGCCGAAACCATGGGCACGGCATGGTAAGCATGGATGACAAAATCCACGCCGCAATGCACAAGCCATCTTGCGGCGGGGGGATTTCAAGGCTATTGCCTGTCCCTCAACGCTCCCTTCGTCTAGCGGTTAGGACGCGGCCCTCTCAAGGCTGAAACAGGGGTTCGATTCCCCTAGGGAGCGCCAGTGATCCGATCCCGTGCAGCAAAACCGCAGATTTCTCGACGACGTGACGCCGCCTCGGGGCTTTGCAGCGTTTATTTCAGCATTGCCGAGACGTTGTCCTTTGTCACGACGTCGAGACCGGTGTGGATGATCTCCGGCACCTTCTGGCCTTTCTTGATTGCAAGCAGCGTATCCATCGATTTGACGCCCATCTCGAACGGACGCTGGCCGATCAGTGCATTGGCGTAACCCTCGCTGAGGAGCTCAAGCTGCATCTTGAGGGTGTCGGCCGCGACGAGCGTGAACTTGCCGGCGTCGATGTCCTTCTTGCTCTTGCTGGCGAACGCCTTGAAGCCCTCCGGCGCGAACATCGGCCAGCCGCCGACCGGGATGATCGCTGCAAGATCGGGGGTTGCGGTGCGCAGATCGGTCATCTGCTGGACGCCTAGCGCCGGATCGTCGTTGCAGAAGGTCGGCGATCCCCCGACCTCGATCCATTTCGAGCCCTTGAGCGCCTCCCGGACGCCGTCGACGCGCTCGGCGAGGTTCTCCGCGCCGGGCCCGCCGGAGATCATCGCGTATTTGCCGCCATCGGGCCGGAGCTTCAGCAATTGCTTGCCGAGCGCTGTGCCGAACTCCTTGTTGTCGGTGCCGATATAGGCGATCCGCTTCGAGCCCGGCGCATCCGAGTCAAAGGTGATGACGGCAATGCCGGCGGCGGTTGCCGCCTCGATCGACTTGGTCATCGCGGCGACATCGGCGACCGAGATGGCGAGGCCGTCGACCTTCTGGGTGATGAAATCCTGGATGATTTGCGCCTGCGTCGCCGGCTCGTGCTCGACCGGACCCTTGTAGATGCATTCGATGTTGCCGAGCTCCTTGGCGCGCTTCTCGCAGCCGTCGCGCGCGAAGTCGAAGAACGGATTGTTCATCGCCTTGGGCACGATCACGAATTTGTAGTTCTGGGCAAAGCCGGGCGTGGCCGTCATGGCGAGCACCGCGGCGGCTAGAAGTGCTTTCCTCATTGTTTCCCTCCACATTGTTCTTTTGTGCCTATCCTTGCAATCAGCGGCTCCGGGAGGTGGATAGGCGGGCATTCACGATCCTCCGGGACGAACTTGTCAGGCCATGCGCGAGCGAAGGCGATCGACCAGCACGGCTGCGATGATGATCACGCCCACCAGTGTCTGCTGCCAATAAGAGTTGACCTGCGCGAGCACGAGGCCGTTGCGGATTACCTCGAGCAGCACGCAGCCGACGATGGCTCCGAGTGGGCCGCCGGCGCCGCCGGCGAGATTGGCGCCGCCGATCACGGCGGCCGCGATGACGTTGAGCTCGTAGGACGTCGCCATGTTGGCCGGCGCGGATCCCAGCCAGCCGCAGATGATGATGCCCTGCAGGCCGGCCGCGAGCGCGCAGATGACATAGACCTCGATCTTGACGCGCACGACCGGGATTCCGGTCAGGGCCGCCGCCTTCTCATTGCCGCCGAGCGCAAAGACGTGGCGGCCAAAACCGGTATGGTGCAGCACCACCGCCATCGCCGCCGCGAGCACCACGAGATAGATGAACGGCGCGGGCAGGCCGAACACGACGCCTGAGGTCAGCGTGTAGAAATAACCGGCTTCCGGGCCGCTCGGAAAGCTGCCGCGGCCGTTGGAGACGACGTAGCCGAGGCCGCGCACGATCGAGAGCATGCCGAGCGTGGTGACGAAGGGCGACAGCCCGAGTACGGCGATGCAGAAGCCATTGACGAGGCCGACCAGCAGCGCGACGCCGAGCCCTGCCAGGACAGAGATGAGCAGGATCAGTCCGGGCACGTTGGCGATCACGGTCTTGCCGTCGTCAGCCAGATGCACGAACCACTCCGCGCCAGGCATGCCCGGCGTCGAGATGGACGTCATGACCATCGAGGTGATCATCGCGGAGAAGCACATCACCGAGCCCACCGAGAGATCGATGCCGCCCGTGATGATGACGAAGGTCACGCCGAGCGTGGCGATGGCGATGAATGAGAAGTTCTTCGCCACATTCTGAAGATTGCTTTGGGTGAGGAAATAGGGGCTGGCGAAGTTCATCACCACGAACAGGGTCACCAGCGCCAGCAGGACGTAGCCGGTCTGCGAGGCGAAGAAGCCGCTTCGCCACCATTTGGCCTTGCCGACATTGGTGAAGGTGAGGGGAGAGTCCAGGGGCGTGGCCATCACGCAGCCTCCTTCGCTCCCGTGATCAGGGAGGTGACTTCTTCGGGGCTGGTGTCGCCGATCGCCTTGTCGGCCCGCTTCTCGCCGCGGCGCATGACGACGACGCGGTCGCAGACCGCGAACACGTCGGGCATGCGGTGCGAGATCAGCATGACCGCGACGCCCTGTTCCTTCAGGCGATGGATCAGACCAAGGACCTGCTCGACCTGGCGGACAGAGATCGCAGCCGTCGGCTCGTCCATCATCACCAGCCTGGCATTCGAGAGCCGCGTCCGCGCGATCGCGACCGCCTGACGCTGGCCACCCGACATCTGCTTGACGAGATCGTCCGGACGGGTCTCCGAGCGCAGTTCGCCGAACAGCTCCAGCGCGCGGGCGGCCATCGCCTTGTGGTCGAGCAAGGCGAACGGACCAAACTTGCGCTTGAGCTCGCGGCCGAGGAAGACATTGGCCGCGGCCGTGAGGTTGTCGGCGAGTGCAAGGTCCTGGTAGACCACTTCGATGCCGACCGCACGGGCATCGATCGGACGGGCGAAGTGAACCAGCCTGCCGTCAAAGCGGATCTCGCCGTGACTTGGCGGGAAATTGCCGGCGATGATCTTGACCAGTGTCGACTTGCCGGCGCCGTTGTCGCCCATCAGGCCGACAACCTCGCCGGGGGAGACGCGCAGGTCGACGCCATGCAACGCGCGAATGGCGCCGAACTCCTTGCCGATGCCCTTCAACTCCAGGACTGCCAGCCCGGCGTCGTGAGGGGTTACCATGGCTGGTCTCGCTCAGGCATGCTGGCAAACCACCTCCGGCTCAGAAGTGCACCAGCGTGCGCAGACCAAGAACCCAGGCGTTCTCGGTCTTGACGCCGGCGGCATTATAGCCGCGTCCGCCAGGATTGATCACGTACTGGGCGTCGAATTTGAGGTTCATCCAGCCGGTCGCCTGCCATCCGTACCAGGCTTCGATCGGGACTTCGTTGCCGCCTGCGTTCGGGGTGAGCGCAGCCGAATTCACGTGGGTGGTGCCCACCGCGAAGCCGACTTCGTCTTCAGGGCGCCAGGAGAACGTTCCGGTGTGCCTGAAGCCCAGGGCGACCTGGTAGTCCTGATACGACGTCCGATGATCGGCGACCGTCGTATTGAGGAACATGTACCAACCCTGTGCCTTTGCACCCTCGACCGTCAACCGTTGCAGGATCGACTCGTAGACGCCATAGCGGCCGCGCTGGTCGCCGAGATTCTGATCGGAAACACCGCCCATGCCCGGTGCGATGGCGATGATGCCCGGCAGGCCGCCGTCGATCGTCGAGGCGCTGTCATACCAGCCGCCGAACCGCCAGGTCCCGTTCAACGGACCGCTCGGCGCCCAGACCACCTCGACCGGCACCAGCACGCCGGAGGCGCGGCTTGAGCCGGGGACGCCCGGCAGGAAGTAGGTCGCGGAATCCGACGTCGTCAGATAGTTCGGATTGGCGTCGTAGACGCCGACCGACAGCTGCCATTCCTTGGTGAAGTTGTAGTGCGCCACGCCGGCCCATTGGCTCACCGGCCAGTTGTAGATGTAGCCGCCCTGGATGTTGCCGGGCTGACCGCCGCAGAAGGTCAGGTTGATGAACTCGCACAGCCCGAAGAAGAAGTCGGAGCCGACCGGCAAACGGCCGCCCTTGAGTTCGAGGCGGTTATCGAAAAGTTTTTGCGAGTAGTAGAGTTCGGTGAGGCGCAGGATATTGCCGCGGCCGAACACTTCGTTGGTCAGCTGCAGGGCCGGGATGCCAGCCTCGTCATTCAGGTTGCGGCCAAAGCGGTCGACCAGCGTGAGGCCAACCGTACCGCCTTGGATGCCGGCAAGCTTCGCCATGTCGAACTTGGCCTGGAAGAACAGCTGTCCGGCGTTGGCTCCGGTGTTCCTGTTGCCGCCGGACAAATTGGTGACGGCTTCGTCGCCCAGCGTCAGGGCCAGCGAGATGCCCCGCTCTTTCAGCTGCGTCCTGCCGAGATCGCCAAACAGGTACGGTCTCGTCCAGAAGTCGTCGGTCTCCGTGTAAGGCACGGGCGGAGCTTTTGTGAGCAGATCGGCCGCATGCGCGCCGCTGCCGCCGAACAGTGATAACAGGGCGATCCCCACGCCGCACGCCCGCGCGGTGTTCACAGACCAAAGTGGCATTTTCTGCACTCCCAGCGTCCCCGGCTTTGTCCATTTTTGTGTCACGTCCCTGCCCAAAGCCCTTCAGCCTGGAACGTGCCCCGTTTAATTCATCGATCGGTCAACTTGAGATAGAAACTCTGCGCATCGAACTCTTCCCCTTGTTCCTCTACTCAAGTCACCGCGACCATATTCCCGGTTGCGGATTCCTTATCGAGCGTCATGCCTGATCGCCTGTCGTCGTTGGCAGCGCGGCACGGCGTGAAGCTGTGCTTTGCAGAATGCTGCTGTCCTTCTTCGGCGCAGTGCGGGCGAGACCGGCCAGCGCGGCCTTGCGTCGCCGCCGGGCCTGCAATTGCTGGTCCGCCAGCACGCCGATCAGGATCACGGTGCCCATCACCGCGAAGTTCAGCGAATTCGGAATGCCGAGGATGTTCACGAGGTTCTGCAGCACCTGAAGCAGTGCCGTCCCGAGCACGATACCGAGGATGGAGCCTTCGCCGCCGCGCAGGCTGCAGCCGCCGAGGACGGCTGCCGCAATCGCATAGAGCTCGTAGAAATTGCCGAAGGAACTCGGCGAGACCGAGTTGGTGTAGAAGACGAACAACACGGTCGAGACGCCGGCAAGGCCGCCGCTGATGATATAGGCGGTCGCGATCACGAGGTTGGTCCTGATGCCGGAGTAGCGCGCCGCCTCCTCGTTCTTGCCCACGGCATAGAGCCAGCGTCCATACACCGAGCGATGCAGCAGCACGCCGAGGATCACCGCCAGGATGATCAGGAAGATGAAGGTGTTCGGAATGCCCGCGACATTGCCGGAAGCGATGTTGCCCAGCGTGCTGGCCTCGTCGCCGTAGCCGAAGCCACGCGTCGAGTCGCTGGTGTAATAGCGTGCGGCACCGCGATAGATCAGGAGCCCGCACAGTGTCACGATAAACGGCTGCATCTTGAGCCGGGTGATCAGGAAACCCTGGATGCCGCCGAGCGCCAGCCCGCCCATCAGGACCAGCAACAGCGCGAACGGCCAGGGCACCTGATAGGTCGTCAGCAGGTCGATGAAGACGACGCCGAGCAGCGCGAACATCGAGCCGAGCGAAAGATCGATGCCGCCGGTGATGATGACGAGCCCTTCACCCAGCGCGAACACACCGAACAGGCCGATCAGATTGGCCATGTTCAGCAGGTTCACGAACGACAGGAAGGCCGGGTTGATCGCGCCGGTGATGGCGGAGATCACCGCCAGCAGCAAGAACAGGCCGAGTTCTTTCTTCATCATGGCGCTGCGGTCTCCACGGTTTCGAACGCTTGGCCGACCGCCAGCTTCAACACGTTGTATTCGCTGAATTGCTCGCGCTCGAGCACGCCGCTGACGCTGCCCTCGTGCATCACCGCGACGCGGTCGGAGACGCCGATCACCTCTTCCATGTCGGAGGAGATCATCACGATCGCGACGCCCTGGTCGGCGAGGCTGCGCATCAGCGCGTAGATCTCGCTCTTGGCGCCGACATCGATGCCGCGGGTCGGCTCGTCGAAGAACATCACGCGCGGCTGCATCGAGAGCCACTTGCCCAGCACCACCTTCTGCTGGTTGCCGCCGGAGAGCGTGACGGCTTCGATGTCGATGCTCGGCGCCTTGATCGTCAGGCGCCTCGCCTGTTCCTTTGCGATCTTGCGCTCGGCCGTGCCGTTGACCAGCCACATCCGCGCGTAGTCCAGCAGGCTCGCGAGCGTCACGTTTTCCCGAATCGGCAGTTCCAGCACCAGTCCGGATTTCTTGCGATCCTCCGGCACCAGATAGATTCCCTGCCTGATCGCATCGCGCGGCGAGGCGACGCCGACCGGCGCGTTGTCGATCCTGATCTCGCCACCCAGCAGCGGGTCGATGCCGAACACCGCGCGGGCAAGCGAGGTGCGGCCGGCGCCGACGAGCCCGGCGAGGCCGAGGATTTCGCCGCGCCGCACCGAAAGGTCGATCTGCCGGTCGGGAAAGGCCGTCGTCACCACGCCGGCGATGTCGCAGCCGCCCGGGTGCGGCAGACACGCCGGCGGCGTATAAAGCGCCTTCAGGTCGCGGCCGATCATCAGCCGGATCATGGCGGCATGGCTCAGCTCGTCGCGCGCCAGCTCGCCCACCGTGCGCCCGTCGCGCAGCACCACGACCCGATCCGCGCAGCTCATGATCTCGCCGAGCCGGTGCGAGATGTAGATCACCGAGATGCCGTGCGCCTTCAGGTCGGCAATCACCTCCAGCAGGCGTTCGGTCTCCGAAATCGTCAGGCTGGAGGTCGGCTCGTCCATGATGATCACGCGCGCGTCGATCGACAGCGCCTTTGCGATCTCCACCATCTGGCGCTCGGCGATCGACAGATTGTCGACCAGGGTGCCCGGCGTGAAATCGGCGCCCAGCCGTTCCAGCAGCGGCGTCACGCGGGCGCGCATCTCCGCATTGTCCACCAGCTTCAGCGGGCCGCCGGCAAGTTTCTCGCGCCCGATGAAGACGTTGGCGGCGACGTCGAGATTCTCGAACAGGTTCAGCTCCTGGTGCACGAAGGCGATTCCGGCGAGCGTCGCCTCGTTCACGGTCATCCGGGCGTGCTCGGTGCCGCCGATGCGGATCACGCCCGCGCTCGGCGCGATCACGCCGGCCAGCACGCGCATCAGCGTCGATTTGCCGGCGCCGTTCTCGCCGATCAGGCCCAGCACCTCACCGCGGCAGACGCGCAGATTGACGTCGTCGAGCGCCCTCACGCCGGGATAGGTCTTGCTGATTCCGCTGAGTTCGAGCAGCGTCTCCGCCATTCGGCATATCCTCCTGCACATCGCCCGGCCTGTCGCGGCCGGGCGATGAAGCCGACCGAAGTCACTTCTTCAGCAGATCCTTCAGATTTGCGGCGAACTCCGCGACGTTGGCCTTGCTGATCACCTTGGTCGGCACGATCAGCTTGCTGTCTTTCGGAATCCAGGACTTGTCGCCGTTCAGCGTCTTGATGATGTTGGTGGCGGAGAGATAGCCGAACTCGTAGGGCTGCTGCACGACCGTGGATTCGATGGTGCCGTCGGAGATGCCGCGCAGCGTCCGCTGATCCTCGTCGAAGCCGACGATCTTCACCTTGCCGGCCTTGCCCGCGGCCTTCACCGCGTCATAGATCAGCGGGGTCTCGTAGCTCCACAGGCCGGACAGCAGCGCGATGTCGGGATATTTGACGAGCACGTTCTCCATGTTCGCCTTGGCCTTGGCGAAGTCGACCTGATCGGTGAACACGTCGACCAGCTCGACCTTGGTGCCGGCGATCGATTCCTTGATGCCCTGCACGCGCTCGCGGGCGTTGTCGGCGTCCATCGTTCCGACGAACAGCGCGATCTTGCCGCCGTTCGGCAGCGCCTTCTTGATCTCCTCGCCGGCCTGCCGCCCGGCTGCGACGTTGTCGGTGCCGATATAGGCGAGACGATTGCTCTGCGGCGCGTCGCTGTCCGTGGTGATCAGCACGGTCTTGGCCGCAACCTTGTTGAGTTCTTCGGTCGCATGCGGGGCATCGTCGACCGAGATCGAGATGCCGGCGACGCCACGCACCAAAAGGTCGTCCAGTTCACGCCGCTGGCCGGCCGCGGTGCCTTCGTTGGTGACGATCAATTCGATATTGTATTCGGGGTGCTCCTTCTGCGCCTTCTCAAGCCCGCGGCCCGCGATGGTCCAGAAGTCGG
Organism: Bradyrhizobium sp. WCU1; assembly: GCF_053474805.1. Lineage (NCBI taxonomy): Bacteria > Pseudomonadati > Pseudomonadota > Alphaproteobacteria > Hyphomicrobiales > Nitrobacteraceae > Bradyrhizobium > Bradyrhizobium sp. WCU1. Next base: position 2,034,907 of record NZ_CM130280.1, on the reverse strand, counting down.
CAGCGACGTTGGTCACCAGCGCGATGGTCTTTTTTTGCTGTGCCTGTGCTATCCCCGTTGTCATCGCGAGCGCGGCTGCGCCCGCCAACAGCGGTACGATCCATCTCTTCATCGAGTCATTCATATGCACCTCCCTGTCGACACCCCCGGTGAGGGGATTTCACACCCGGCGCTTTTCACGCCTTATTTTATTCACGTAACTAATAAATTAGCGCGACAGAATGTCCAGTCAAGGTGTTCGAGTTCGAACCTTGCAAGCAAAAATAGTATGAAGGTGATGTATTTCGGCCTCTATCAACGCTTTTGGGCCAATATCTGAGGCGTATCCATTGAATAATTTTATCAAGCGAATTAAAAAAGCCGGTATGAATGAGCAGTCCGAACCGCTGAGACGCGCTTCAAGCCTGGCCCGCGGATCGAACCGCGACCGTCTCGTCGAAGTCCTGCGGCGCCAGGGACCATTGCCGCGGGTCGAGCTGGCACGCAGCACCGGGCTGAGCTTTCCGGCCATTTCGGCCATTACGTCGAAGCTGATGGCGGAAGACCTGCTGGTTGAGGCCGAGACAGATGCTGCGACGTCGTGGCCGGACGACTCCGACGAAGACGATACGGACGGGCTCAACGGCCGCCGCCGGGGCCGGCCGGCGGTCTTGTTGACGCTGAACCCCGAATTCGGCCGCATCATTGCGGTCTCACTCCGCATGAATCTGATCGAAACGTTGATCGCCGATTTCAGCGGCTCGGCCCTGGCGCAATCGCGGCTTGAGCTGACGACGCGGGGCCTCGATGCAGGCGCGTTGTGCGATCTCGTGATCGCGCAGATCGAGGCAATGCTCGAAGCGACTGGCACGCCGCGAGACCGGCTGCTCGGAATCGGGATTGCGCTGCAAGGCATCGTCGACGCTGATACAGGCAGGCATCTGTGGAGCCCCGCGCTGTCGATCACCGACCTCGATCTGGCAAAGCCGGTCCGCGAGGAATTCGGCGTCGAAGTCGTGATGGCGAACGATGCGGTCGCGGTGGCGCTCGCGCTGGTCGCGGCCGAGCCGGCCCTGGCGCAGGGGCTCACGGCCACGCTCATGGTCGGTCACGGCATCGGCATGGGCATCGTCGTCGACGGCGAAGCGCGCTGGGGGGCGGGCGCGGGCAGCGAGATCGGCCATGTCAAGCTGACCCCGAATGGTCCGCAATGCCGCTGCGGTCAGCGCGGCTGCATCGAGGCCCATCTCGCGGACTATGCGCTCTACCGCGACGCCCGCACCTTCCTCGACCTGCCGCCGGCGGTGTCGCAGCAACCGTCCGAGGCGCAGATGGCGCTGCTGCGCGCGCGGGCACGCGCCGGCGATCCCCGTCTCGAGCAGCTATTCCGGCAGGCAGGCCACGCGCTCGCCGAAGCGGTCGCCACGACGATATCGGTGTTGCGCCCACATCATTTGATCCTCGCAGGTCCCGGCCTGCAGGCGTTCGACATGATGCGCAGCGCCTATCAAGAGCGGCTCGAGCAGGCGGTGCTGCCGTGGTTGCTCAAGTCGACGGCGATCCATGTGCGTCCCAGTGAGTCGGCGACGATCGTCGACGGCATGGTGCGGCGGACGCTGCGGGTCGTGGACCGAAACCACATGGAATCGACCGAGTGAATCTCGGAAGCTGCGGCTCTCCGCTTGAGCCGCAGCAGAGCAACCGACGCGCTTCAGGCGCCAAATCGAGAGAATGCCAATGCAGGGTGCCGTCTATCCAAGCCTCAAGGACCGGACCGTTCTGGTCACCGGTGGCGGTTCCGGCATTGGCGAGGCCATCGTCCGCCAGTTCATCAACCAGGGCGCGCGAGTCGGTTTCATCGACATCGACCTGACGTCCTCGGAGCAGCTGCTGTCCGACCTCGGGGCGCAGGCCCGCGTGCACTTCGAGCACGCCGATCTGCGCGACATCGGCGCGCTGCGCCGCGCGGTCGCCGGCATTCGCGAGGCGCTCGGGCCGATCACGATCCTGGTCAACAACGCGGCGCGCGATGATCGTCACGCGATCGAGGACGTCACGCCGGAATTCTGGGACGAGCGGATCGCGGTCAACCTCAAGCACCAGTTCTTCAGTGCCCAGGCGGTCGCACCCGACATGAGGCAGGCGGGCGGCGGTGCGATCATCAACATCGGCTCGGTGAGCTGGGTGATCGGTCAGGGCAACATGCCCTGCTACACCACTGCCAAGTCAGCGGTGCAGGGCCTCACCCGCGCGCTGGCGCGCGATCTCGGTCCGCACAATGTGCGGGTCAACTCCATCCTGCCCGGATGGATCATGACCCAGCGCCAGCAGGATCTGTGGCTGACGCCCGAAGGCGTTGCTGAGCTGATGCAGCGCCAATGCCTGAAGCGCAAGCTCGTGCCTGACGACATTGCTCGCGTGGTGCTGTTCTTCGCCGCCGACGACAGCGGCGCCTGCACCAACCAGAGCCATATCGTCGATGGCGGCTGGGTCTAAAGCGCGACGAGATTGGGTTGAATCGTCATGGCGCTTTAGCTCGTTGTTTGAGCATGATCTTTTCGGAAAGCCGCTTCGCACTTTTCCGGACCATGCTCTAGCGATACGGCAAGACAGCAGCTCTCGTCGATCAGTCCGCGCCTGAAGCCGTCAACGCGTCGCGCAGGGCCTGGACGCGCTTGTTCAGCGAGATGAGTTCGTCGACCGTCAGGCCGGACCGCGCCAGCAAGGTGTCGGTCAGGCAGCCGGTGCGTGACTGCATCGCCTTGCCGCTGCCGGTCAGATGGACGCCGACCTGCCGCTCATCCTGCGTGCTGCGCCGACGCTCGACAAAGCCGGCATGCTCGAGCCGCTTCACCAGCGGCGTGATGGTGCTGGGTTCGAGGGCGAGCCGGTCGGCGATCGCGGAAATCATCTGCCCGTCCCTTTCCCAGAGCACGCTGAGAACGAGGTATTGCGGATAAGTGATGCCGAGGCCGTCGAGCAGGGGTTTGTAGGCGCGGTTGATCGCGATGGTGGTGCCGTAAAGCGAAAAGCAGAGCTGGCTATCCAGCGGAATTGGTCCCGGATCAGGCATGGGAAGGGCCCTTTCGATCGTCATTGCTGTACCTTACCACAAAAATCATTATCACGATAAAAAATAGCTAGACAGGCAATTCAAGCTGCGTTATACGATGATTATTGCGATAAATATTATCGCGAAATAAACATCAGGAGACTATCCCATGTCGATCACCACCAAATTGCTCGCCGCCGCAGCGTCGCTGGGCCTCGCCTCGGCCGCGATCCCTGCAGCCCACGCCCAATCCGCCCCCGTCAAGTCGATCGTCCTCGTCCATGGCGGTTTCGTCGACGGTTCGGGCTGGGAAGGCGTCTACAAGATCCTGAAGAAGGACGGCTACAAGGTCAGCATTGTCCAGAACCCGACCACTACGCTGGCGGACGACGTCGCCGTCACCAAGCGCGCCATCGCCGCCGCGGATGGCAATGTCGTTCTGGTCGGCCACTCCTATGGCGGCGTCGTGATCACCGAGGCTGGCACCGACCCGAAGGTCGCAGGGCTGGTCTACATCACGGCGTTCGCGCCCGACCAGGGTGAATCGGTCGGCAAGCTGATCGCCAATCCTCCTCCGGGCGCGCCGGTGCCGCCGATCCTGCCGCCGAAGGACGGCTTCCTCTCGCTCGATCGCGCGAAGTTCGCTGCGTCGTTCGCTGCCGATGTGAAGCCCGACGTCGCGGCTTTCATGGCTGACTCCCAGGTGCCCTGGGGCGTCACGGCGCTGAACGGCGAGGTGACCGTGCCGGCCTGGAAGAGCAAGCCGAGCTGGTACCTGGTGGCGACCAACGACAAGATGATCCCGGTCGATGCGCAGCGCATGATGGCCAAGCGCGCCGGCGCCAAGACCGTCGATCAGGCCGGCAGCCACGCCATCTATGTTTCGAAGCCGCAAGCTGTGGCGGCCATCATCGAGCAGGCCGCCAAGGGCGTCGGTGAGAGCAAGAAGTAACGCGCCGCATTCTCGATCCGAGCTCCTCGAAGGCGCCTCAGCTTTCGGGGAGCTTGCGCGTTTGCGCAGCTCGCGGAACACGCTTTGAGCAAGGCTTGATCGAAAAACGGGGCGCCATTCCAAATGCGCCCTAGAACTGCCTGACCGGATGGTCGATAAATGGCCGCGGCCCGATTGATTTGGACGATAGGCCGGACGACGGCCGCTGGAACGGAACGACATGGCCCGATCGCGCGCCAAGGACTACGACGACAAGCGCCTCTCGATGCTGCACCGCTCGGCCGAGCTGTTTGCCGCCTCGGGATATGTCGGCACGTCGATGAACACGATCGCCGATGCGTGCGGTGTCTCGAAGGCGCTGCTCTATCACTACTACCCGGACAAGGAGGCGATCCTGTTCGATATCCTGTCGTCGCATCTCGAGACGCTGGTGGCGGCGGTTCGCAAGGCGAGCGCGTCGGCCGGCGATCCCATCGAGCGCTTCAGGACGATCGTTGGCACCCTGCTCGAGCTCTACCGGCATGCCGATGCCGAGCATCAGGTCCAGATCGCAAGTCTCAAGCTGCTGCCGAAGGACAAGCAGCAGCCGCTGCTTGCGAGCGAGCGGATCCTGGTCAGGATCATGTCCGATGCGCTCGCCGCCGCGGTGCCGGCGGCGAAGCAGAAGCGCGTGCTCAAGCCGCTGACGATGAGCGTCTTCGGCATGCTGAACTGGCACTATATGTGGTTTCGCGAGGGCGGGCCGATGACCCGCGCCGAATATGCCGAGTTCGTCGCGCAACTGGTGCTGGCCGGTGCCGCGGATGCCGCCGCCGCCCGGCCGCGCAGCAAGGCAAAGCCGGTCGGCCGCAGCCGGCAGGCCGAGTTGCTCTGAAGCGCGTCTCTAAAGCATGATCCGGAAAAGTGCGAAGCGGTTTTCCGAAAAGATCATGCCTAAACAAGAATCTGAAGCGCGATGACGATTCAACATGATCTCATCGCGCTTTAGCCCCGCATCGCATTCATCGTCAGCAGTTCGTAGGTCGCCGCGGTCTCGCCGGTGCCGGTCGTGATCTCGACGTCCCAGCGCACCTCGCCGTACTGCTTGTTGCGCGGTGTCTTCTCCTTGGCGGTCAGCCGCACCTGGATCTGTTCTCCCGGTTGCACCGGCTTCACGAAGCGCAGCGAGTCGAGGCCGTAATTCGCCAGCACCGGACCATAGTCGGGATCGACGAACAGGCCGGCCGCGAATGACAGCAGCAGATAGCCATGCGCGACGCGGCCAGGGAAGAACGGATGCCCCTTGGTCGCCTCCTCGTCCATATGGGCGTAGAAGGTGTCGCCGGTGAAATGCGCGAAGTGCTCGATGTCGTCGAGGGTGATCTGCCGCGACTTCGAGACCAGCGTGCGGCCGATCTCGAGATCGTCGTAGTGATAGCGGAACGGGTGCAGGTCGCCCTCGAGCACCGGGCTGCCCTTGAACCAGCGGCCGGTGACGCCGCTCAGCATGCGAGGAGAGCCTTGCAACGCGGTGCGCTGCATGTAGTGCTGCAGGCTGCGGACGCCGCCCAGTTCCTCGCCACCGCCGGCGCGGCCCGGGCCGCCGTGGACCATCTGCGGCATCGGCGAGCCGTGGCCGGTGTGCTCGGTCGCGCAGTCGCGGTCGATGATCGCGACGCGGCCATGGAAGCTGCCGATGCCGAAGGTGAGCTCGGTCGCCGCGTCGATATCGTGGGTGTAGACCGATGCGACCAGGCTGCCGCCGCCGCGGTTGGTCAGTGCGATGGCCTGGTCCAGATCGTCATAGCCCATCACGGTGCAGACCGGCCCGAACGCCTCGATCTCGTGGACCGCGGTTGCGGCAAGCGGCTTCGCGCAGTGCAGCAGCAGCGGCGGAACGAAAGCGCCGCGCTTGGCGTCGGCGTCGACGAGCGCAAAGTTGTCGGGATCGCCGGCCACCAGCTCGGCCTCGGTGCGGAGCTTCGCGACGTGGGCAAGCACATCGTTGCGCTGGGCGAGGCCAACCAGTGGTCCCATCCTGACGTTGTCGCTTGCGGGATTGCCGACCACGACCTTTGCCAGGCGATCGCGCAAGGCCGAGATCACGGCGTCGAGCTGCGCTGACGGCGCCAGCGCGCGGCGGATCGCGGTGCATTTCTGCCCGGCCTTGACCGTCATCTCCTTTGCCACTTCCTTGATGAAGAGATCGAACTCCGGGCTTCCCGGCGCGGCGCCCGGAGCGAGGATCGCTGCATTCAGGGAGTCGCGCTCGGCGATGAACCGGACAGCTTCGCGCGCGATGACCGGATGCCGCTGCAGCTTCTGCGAGGTGTCGGCGGAGCCCGTGAACGACACCACGTCCTGGCAGGTGAGATGGTCGAACAGGTCGCCGGTCGAGCCAATGATGAATTGCAGCGCGCCTTCCGGCAGTGCACCGGATTCGGTGATCAACCGCACGAGCTCGTAGGCGACATAGGCGGTGACCGTCGCAGGCTTGGTGACGACGGGAACGCCGGCGAGAAGCGCAGGCGCCAGCTTCTCCAGCAAGCCCCAGCACGGGAAATTGAACGCGTTGATGTGCACAGCGACGCCGTGCAGCGGCGTCACGATGTGTTGACCGGCAAACGCGCCGCCCTTGGAGAGCCCTTCGACATTACCGTCGAGCAGGTACCTGGTGTTCGGAAGCTCGCGGCGTCCCTTGCTGGCATATGCGAACAGCGTGCCGATACCGCCGTCGACGTCGATCATGGCGTCGGTGCGGGTGGCGCCTGCATGCAGCGACAGTTTGTAGAGCCGGTCCTTGTGCTGGCTCAGATGGTCGGCTAGCGCCTTCAGCAATCCCGCGCGCTGGTGGAACGACAGCTTGCGGAGATTCTTGCCGCCGACCGAGCGGCCATAGGCGAGGATCTCGCGCATGTCGAGATCGCTCCTGGTCGCGAGCGCCACCACGTCGCCGGTGACGGCGCTGCGAATCTCGGCCGCCGGTTCGCCCGCGCCGGACCACCTGCCACGAACGAAGCTGTCGAGCTGCATGACGTTGTCCGCCGATTGCGCACCGCTGGAGTGAGGCTGTGTCATCGAAGTGGAACCCTCTGACCCTGTGATCTGTGTTACGTCCTGGCTTGCTGGCGGAACGTTCAATCCTATGCCCGTCCGACAAAACGTGGCGAGCGCTTTTCGAGGAACGCGGTCACGCCCTCGGCATAATCCGCCGACCGGCCGGCACGTCCCTGCAGATCGCGTTCGAGATCGAGTTGCGCATCAAGCGTGTTGCGCTCGGATGCATCGAGTGCCTGCTTGATCAACGCAAGGCCATCGGTCGGTTGCGTCGCGAGCGAGGCGGCAAGCGCATGGGCCTCCGTCATCAGGTCGGAATCCTCGACCACCTTCCAGATCATGCCCCATGCTTCCGCCCGTTCCGCGGAGACCGGCTCGGCCAGCATGGCCAATGCCCGGGCCCGCGCTCCACCGACCAGCCGCGGCAGAAACCAGGTGCCGCCGGAGTCAGGAACGAGGCCGAGCTTGGCAAAGGCCTGAATGAACTTGGCTGACCGTGCGGCGATCACGATATCGCAGGCAAGCGCCACGTTCGCGCCGGCGCCAGCAGCCACGCCGTTGACCGCGCACACGGCCGGCATCGGAATGCTGCGCAGCTTGCGCACCAGCGGATTGTAATATTTTTCGATCGGCATCGAGAGGTCAGGCGTCTCGCCCGGCGTGAACACGCCGTCCGAGAGGTCCTGCCCGGCGCAGAATCCGCGTCCCGCTCCGGTCAGGATCAGCGCGCGGCAGGATTTGTCCTGTTCGGCCGCGGTCAGCGCGGCCATCAAGGCGGCATGCAGATCGGCGCTGAATGAATTCAGGCGGTCGGGTCGGTTGAGCGTCAGGACGCGATATCCGGCGCGGATATCGGTCAACACCAGGTCGGTGACCATGATTGCCTCCCGTTGCGGCTTCTGACGACCAAAGGTCGCGTGACCCTGGGGCAGAATTACTATTGACCGTCCGGTCAGTCAATTATAATCGGCGCGAGCGATGGACGGCGTCCTCGGACTATCGGAGCGAGGACGATTTTAGTCCCGATCGCGAATTCGGGCGCGACCGACCCATCAAGGTCAAAGCAATCCCGCGCTCTACACTATACCGTGCATTTGCGATGCTTGTGCGCGATGCTTGACAGTTGTCAGACCGAGGCATCGGTGGAACCCGCGAAAGGTTCACGTTTGCAGCCACGCTGCATGGTCCCCATGCTGGGTGTGCGCCGCCACAAATCAGCCGCATATGAGCAGCGACCTCCGTCGCCATGAGGGCGAGCCTATGACAATGCAATCGGGCGATATCACAGGGTTTCGATTCTCGACGGCGCATTTCGGCGAGCGAGATCGCTTGCCGATCTTTCGCGAGCAGATCGGACGGATGATCGTCAAGCTCGATCCGGAGCCGCTCGACGACGGCGCGTTTCATGCGGAAGCGAATGTGCGCGAATTGTCCGGGCTCGGCATCGGATCCTGGGCGTGCAGCAATCTCAAGATCGCGAGACCGCGCGAACTGCTCGATGGTACCGACGATCTGGTGCTGACCATCATCACGAGCGGCAATGTGCGCGCCTCGCAGCGCGGCCGCGACATCCTGCTCGGCCCGGGGCAGGCAGTGCTGCAGTCGAGCGCGGAGGCAGGCGACATGGTCGTCCCGGTGTCGCCCAGCCGTTTCGTCGGCCTCAGGCTGCCGCGCAAGGCGCTCGCCTCGCTGGTTCGTGATCCGGAAGACATGCTGATCCGCCAAATGCCGGCAAACACGGAGGCCATGCGCCTGCTCGCGCTCTACATCAGGGAGCTCGACGACAGCTATCAGCTGGCGACTCCCGAACTGCGTAACGCCGTCGTCAAGCACCTGGTCGATCTGGGCGCGCTGATCATCGGCGCGAACCGGGATGCAGCGGTCGCCGCCGAAGACGGCGGCCTGGCGGCCGCGCGGCTTGCCGCGGTCAAGGCCGACATTTCCGATAATCTCAGCTATGGCGATCTCACTCTGCCCGCGGTGGCGGCCCGGCTGAAGCTCACGCCGCGCCATATCCAGAGGCTGTTCGAAAGCGCAGGTTCGACCTTTTCGGAATTCGTGCTCGGCCAGCGCTTGGCGCGGGCGCATCATCTGCTGACCGATCCACGCCACAGCGGCACCACCATCGGTACGATTGCGTTCGAAGTCGGGTTCGGCGATCTGTCCTACTTCAACCGCACCTTCCGCCGGCATTACGGCGCGACGCCATCGGATGTTCGCGCGGCGCCGCGAATGCGTTAGACGACGCCGGTCTTTGATTCCAACTCGTCGCGTCGTGCTCCGCCGCGAAAAACGATGAAAGCAAACAGGATAGCTCCCGCGAACACGATGAGCGAACCGACCACGACGACGGGCTGGTAAGCCGGACCGCCGATCCGGATGGCTGCAATTCCGATTGGAAAGATGACGGCTCCGATCACGGAGAGCCAGGCCTGTATCCTGGCAAGTGGACCGGTGGCCGCCGCGGGAAACACATGGTAGTAAAGTCCGGCAAGGAACAATGCGACGAAGCCGAGCAGGTTGAGATGAGCGTGGGCAGGCGCCAGCGTGAAATTCTCCGCTACACCCATGCCGATGCCGAGGCCAAGCCCGACGAGAAAGAGGACGACGCTGACACGCAAGAGATTCAGTGCGAGCATTGCTCCTTCAGTTGGTGAACTCGATGCCATTCCTTGTTCCTTGCCCGAAAATACCCAAGCCGCATGTCCTTTGGCAACTTGCCGGCCGATGCTTAGACGTCCCGGAAACTCGACGCATGGGCTGGAGCGACATGCACTTGGACGGAGGCGACATCGTGGACAATCCAGGCGGGCGTCGTAGAGCCGCCTCGAATCAGCCGCGGATCGCGCGCGCGATGCGGCGGCACTAAGAGAGCCGATGATGCCAAACGCGCCGGATGCCTCGGATTTTCGCTACTCGACCGCGGATTGGGCTGAACGCGAGCGGTTGGCGATTTTTCGGGAGCGGATCGGGCGCATGATGGTGAAGCTCGATCCGGCGCCGCTGATCAACAGCGTTTACTACAGCGATGCCAGAGTGCGTGCGCTGCACGGGCTCGGGATCGGATTCTGGTCGTTCGCCAACCTGCGGGTCGACAGGACGCGCGAATTGCTCGATGGCTGCGACGATCTATTGATGGTGATTGGCGCCAGTGGCAATCGGCTGGTGTCGCATCGTGGCCGGGAGCAGGCGGTCGGCGCAGGTGAGGCAATTCTGATGGCGACCGCCGAGACGGCCACGATGACCTACCCCTCGGCGTCGCGCCTCATCAGTTTGCGACTGCCGCGCAAGGCGCTGACGCCCCTGGTGCCCAATCCCGAGGACGCGCTGATGCGCCCGCTGCGGCCCTCGAGCGAAGCGCTGCGATTATTGACCCGCTATGTCCGGGATATCGACGATCTCTATCGATCGGCGGGCGCGGAGCTGCAACGTCTTATCGTCAGCCATGTGATCGACCTTGCGGCGCTGGTAATCGGCGCGTCGAGGGACGGGGAGGCGGTTGCAGAAAAGCGCGGCCTTGCTGCTGCGCGGCTGGCCGCGGTCAAGGCCGACGTCGGCGCGCGGATCGGGGAATGCAGCCTCAGCCTGGCCGCTGTGGCGAGGCGCCTGAAGATCACGCCACGCCAAATTCAGCGGCTGTTTGCCGGCGAAGGCACGACATTCTCGGAGTTTGTGCTCGACCAGCGGCTGGTGCGCGCACATGGCTTGCTGATCGAGTCGCAGCGCAGCGGCCGCAGCATCAGCACCATCGCGTTCGAGGCAGGGTTCGGCGATCTGTCCTACTTCAACCGCACGTTTCGCCGGCGCTACGGTGCGACGCCGTCGGACATTCGAACCGCGCCGCGCCGCTTCTGATGGAATGCACGCCTCAGGCTAAGGCCGCGGTTTAGGGGTCGCCGCAACCCGGCACTCGCCGGATCTGTTCGATCAATCGCTGATGGCGCTCCGCGGACAGCGTCCGTTCATTCGCGCACATCAGCATGGCGACGCAGGCGGGCTCCGGTGCGGAGGGCCAGGCGATGGTTCCGTCGATCGCGCCGTCGCATTTGCGGTAGGCATTTTTCGCGTCCCAACGGATCGCGCTCTCGGGGACTGGCGTCGAAGCGGCCATCACGATCAGTGCTGCTCCGATCAACAGGAGCGATCGGGATATCCGCCGATATGATCCGCGCATGCCGCTTGTCCATCCTTATGAGGGTCGTCGACGATACGGGAGCGTCCGGGGCGGGCGATCACGGCGCGCGCGTGTATCGATACTGGATTCGGAGAAAGGTCACGACGCAGCGATCCGGTTCGGCTTTGCGCGCACTCATTCGGATAGGATTGCGCTCATGTCGGTTTCGTTCATTCGATCAGCGTCGGTGATGTTCTGCCTTCCAGCGGGAATAGCGTCGATCGCCATCAATCTGGCGGTCTCCACGCAATGGGGCGCGTTCAAGGTCGGCGGCTATTATGAGATCGAGCTGAAAGGTGCTGTCGAGGCGGCGGCACCGGTCGGCGCCGACGTCAAGCCGAACGCATCAGAGCCGCTGGTGCGGCCGTGATCGAGACATCACGAGCTATGTGCTATCGCGCACACAGGATCGCCACCGATCGCGCCCTCGCCGTTGACGATTCAAGGCACCAATGCACGGCAACGTGTTTCACATTGTTGCCCAATGTCGCATATGTCCAATCCCCCGTCGCCTCAGTCCGAGCCTGCCGGCCAGCGCGCGCATACAAGGCAGCCCCCAGTGACCGTCGCACCCGGCAGTATGAGTCGATTGCGATGCATTGAGGCGACTTGAGACCATCGAGGAGAACGTGATGAAGTTTGCACTTCGAGGATATTGTCTTGCGCTTGGCGCGAGCCTGGCTCTGTCCAGCGCGGCCATGGCACAGGATATCAGTGTTGCCGTGGTCGGGCCGATGACCGGCTCGGAGGCGAGCTTCGGCCAGCAGTTCAAGAACGGCGCCGATCTCGCGATCGCCGACATCAACGCGGCAGGCGGCGTGCTCGGCAAGAAGCTGAAGCTGGAGGTCGGCGACGACGCCTGCGATCCGAAGCAGGCCGTGTCGGTTGCCGAGAAGATGGCAGGCGCGAAGATTCCGTTCGTCGTCGGGCACTTCTGCTCGTCGACCTCGATTCCCGCCTCGGACGCTTATGCCGAGGGCAATGTGCTTGAGATCACGCCCGGCTCGACCAACCCGCTGTTCACCGAGCGCGGGTTGTGGAACACGTTCCGCGTCTGCGGCCGCGATGACCAGCAGGGCATGGTGGCGGCCGGCTACATCATCAAGAACTACAAGACCAGGAACGTCGCGATCATCCACGACAAGACCACCTATGGCAAAGGTCTTGCCGACGAAACCAAGAACGCGATCAACGCGGCGGGTGTGAAGGAAAAGCTCTATGAAGCCTACACCAAGGGCGACAAGGACTTTGCCGCGCTGGTCTCCCGCTTCAAGAAGGAATCGATCGATTTCGTCTATGTCGGCGGCTACTACGCCGAGGCTGCGTTGATCCTGCGCCAGATGCGCGAGCAGGGCGTCAATGCGGTGCTGATGGGCGGCGATGCCTTGGTCGACAAGCAGTTCGCCGCGATCGCGGGTCCGCTTGCCGAGGGCTCGCTGTTCACCTTCTCGCCCGATCCGCGCAAGAAGGTGACCGCGGCCGCGACCTTGAAGAAGTTCAAGGACAAGGGCATCGATCCGGACGGCTACACGCTTTACAGCTATGCGGCCTTCCAGATCTGGAGCCAGGCCGTCACCCGCGCCCAGACCACGGACGCCAAGAAGGTCGCAGCCGCCATCAAGGCCGGAAGCTGGGACACCGTGCTCGGCAACATCAGCTACACGCCGAAGGGTGACATCACCTTGATCGACTATGTCGTGTACCGCCGCGACAAGGACGGCAACTACGCCGAGCTGCCGGCCGCCGGTCAATGATCGCCAGCCGCGACATCGGCACTCCTCCCTGATCGATGTCGCGGCTGTGCCGGCTCACAGCGCCAACGGACCAACCCTCTGCCAGCCCCGGAGGTGTTGGCGCTGTGACGCCAGGCAAGAACGATAAGCGTCCCGCTGGCGCCGATTGCCGGCGCAGAGCCTGATCATCGAGATAATCGAAGAGAGCAGCAGATGTCTGACATGAGTCTGACCAACAATGGCGGTCTGGGTGGCGGCGGCTCAGCCGATTGGCGCGACACCGGGCCTGCGCAAGGACCCTCGCAGGGATCGTCGCATTCCTATCCGCTGCTGGTGCGCGATCACGGTCTTGGCACCGCGCTGAAGCTGTTGCTCGAGACCCTGCCTTATGCACTGGCGCGATGGGGCGTGTTGCTGGGCTTTGCCGCAGCGTGCGCCATCTTTGCCATCGTGGCCGTGGGCGGCGCCGTGTGGCTCGGCACCCACGTCGCCAGCGTGTTCGGCTACTGCTGGCTGCTTGGCATCCTGCTGCTCGGCGGATGGATCTGGGGCGCCGTCCTGCGCTACACGCTGCATGTGATCGCATGCGGTCATGTCGCCGTGCTGACCGAACTGATCACGCATGGCCGCATCGGGAACGGCACCGAAGGACAATTTGCCTACGGCCGCCGGATCGTGATGGACCGGTTCGGCGAGGTCGCGATCCTGTTCGGGCTCAATGCGCTGATCCGCGCCGTGCTGCGTGCGTTTCACAATGCGCTCGATACGCTCGGCGACTGGCTGCCGGCGCCCGGCATGAAGGCGATCGTCGGCCTGCTCAATACCATCCTGTCGGCCGCGACGCGCTACCTGGACAAGGTGGTGCTATCCTACGATCTGGCGCGCGGCGGCGACGATCCAAGGCGCAATATCCAGGACGGCCTGGTCTATTATTGCCAGAACGCCAAGCCGATCCTGACGACGTCGGTCTGGATGGTCATCGTCGAGCGGATCCTGAGCATCCTGCTTTGCCTGCTGCTGCTGGTCCCCGCCGGCCTGGTGACGGTCTGGTTGCCGGAGGCGGTCAGGGAATATGGTGCCATGGTGACCGTCTTCATCGCGGCACTGCTGGCCGTGACGGTGCGCGCAGCCTTCATCCAGCCGCTGTTCCTGATCTGCATGATGATCCGCTTTCACGCGTTGATCGAGCACCAGCCCATCAATTCGACCTGGGTCGGCTATCTCGACGGTCTGTCAGACAAGTTCCGGCAGATCGGACGTTGAGACCGGCGCCTGGTCTTGATCGCGCTTCGTAACGGAGATGTTCGTTGACCGATATCACACTCGATAACCACGGCGTCCGTCTTGCTGCATCTGTCGATGGCCCGACGAACGGCGAACCGATCCTGTTCCTGCACGGCCTGTCGGTGAGCCGGGACACATGGCAGGAAATTGGCGGTCGGCTGAAGGATCGATATCGGGTCTGGACCTTGGATTTCCGCGGCCACGGCCACTCGGACCGGGCCGCAAGCTATGCGCTCGCCGACTATGTTTCCGATGCAGAGACGGCGTTGGCCGCCATCGGGCGCCGGGCAGTGATCGTCGGCCACTCGCTCGGCGGCTGCGTTGCCGGCGTGCTGGCGCAGAGCGGCGATAACAATGTGCGCGCTGCCTTGCTTGAGGATCCGCCATGGTATCTCGGGCAGCCGGGGGAGTGGGAGAAATCGGTCTTCCCGAAGCTGTTCTCGATCGTCAGCGCGCGGCAGGCGACGTGGCAGCAAGCCCGTGCGCCGCTGGGCACGTACCTTGCGTTCGTCACAGACGCGCCAACCCCCATGGGCGGGATCGGCCGCGATCATTTCACCCCCCGTCATTTGTTGAGCCATGCCTCTGCGCTGCAGCGCCAGGACGGGCGGTGCTGGGCGGACGGAGACGTTGCGGGTTCGGTTCTTGCGGCGATCCAGACCACGCGAGAGTTCCTGTGTCCCGTCAAGATCGTTCAAGCCGATCCGTCATGCGGCGCGGCCTTGCTGGAGGGCCACGCGGCTCGCCTCGCACAGGATAATCCGCGTGCAGCGCTCGTTCGCTATGAGGGATGCGGCCATTCACCCCACCGCGCCATCGCGTTCGAGCAGCGCTTCACGGCAGACCTGCAGGATTTCCTGTCGAGCCTGCGGTCACAGTGAGACGGACGCCATCCGGCACCTCACGCGAACCGATGACGGAACCATCGATGCAGGAAACCTCCGGCTACGATCCGAGCTATGTGATGGGGCGCTCGACTGCGGAGACCGACAGGCTGAAGCGCCAGTCGCAGCTCTACGATGCGTCCACATGGCAGCTCCTGAGGGAGGCCGGGCTCGCGCCGGGCATGAAGGTGCTCGACGTCGGAAGTGGAGCAGGCAACGTCTCGTTCGTGGCGGCAAGTCTGGTCGGCGAGGGAGGCAAAGTCGTCGGTGTCGACAGCAATCCCGCGATTGTCGCGGAAGCAGCAGGTACCGCGCGCGCTCTCGGCCTCGACCAGGTGTCATTTCGAGCCGGCGACATCAACACGATCGAGCTGGAACGCGACTTCGATGCGATCGTCGGCCGGCTCGTGTTGATCTATGTGCCGGATCCGTCAGCCCTGCTTCGCACGCTGCTTGGACACCTCAAGCCCGGCGGCATCGTGGCATTTCAGGACCTCGACTGGGGCGAGGGGCCGATCGCCAATCCGCCGTCGCCGCTGCTGTCGCAGGCGTGGGGCCACGTGAGCGAAATGTTCCGGCGGGCCGGGCTGAACAACCGGATGGGCTTTGCGCTGCATGGCGCCTTCGTCGCCGCCGGGCTGCCTGCGCCGCGAATGAGCCTGTTTGCTCCGGTCGGCGGCGGCGCGGACTTCGACGGCTATGACTACATGGCAAGCGGCTTGCGCAGCAACCAGCCGCACATCGTCAAGCTCGGCGTCGCCACCGAAGCAGAACTGGCGCTCGACAGCTTTGCCGAGCGCCTGCGCACTGAGGTGGTTGCTGCGCACGGCGTGTTCGCGCTGCCGACCTTCGTCGGTGCCTGGGCGCGCAAGCAGGCGGGCTGAACCCGCCGCCCGCTTCAGAGATTGCCGGCCACAGCGTCGATGAAGGTCGCAGCCGACTCCTTCAGCTGCTTGCGGCTGTAGCCGGCGCGCTCCATCACGGCGAGGCCACGGGTGAAGGTCACGATGACGCGCGCCAGCCGGTTGGCATCGGCCATGCTTGGCTTCGTCTGAGATGTGCTGACGGCCTTGCTGATCAGTTGTTCGAGCCGGGAGAGCACATCCTGCACGCGCTGCCGCACATCCGCACTTGAAATGGCCGCGTCGAGCGCCGTGCGCGTGGTCAGGCAGCCGCGCGGCGGAGAGCCATCCGTCATGTTGATGATGATCATATCGAAGAAGCCTCGTAGCCCCGCCGCGGCGTCGCCGCGTGACAGCGCGGCGCCGGCCGCTTCCAGGAATTGCCCGGCATACTGATCGAAGGCGCGCAGGAAGATCGATTCCTTGTCGCCATAGGCGTTGTAGAGGCTGCCGCGCTGGACTCCCGTGGCGGCGGCGAGGTCCTGCATGGTCGCGTCGTGCAGGCCCTTGCGCCAGAATACGTCGAGCGCGGTCGTGATCACCTCGTCTTCGTCGAACTGACGCACGCCTACCATTGGTTCGCCCCACCGGATCATTCTTGACATCATTGTCAAGATTGACGATCATGTCAAGAATGGTTGCCTGAGGAGATCGCGATGATTACCGCCGTCACGTCGTTCAGATTGTCCAAACCGATCACGCGCGAGGAAGCGCGCGCCATCTTCCTCGATACCGCACCGATCTATCGCGGCGTACAGGGGCTGTTCCGGAAGACCTATGTGCTGTCCGATGACGGCACGACGGCCGGCGGCATCTATTTCTGGAACTCGAGGAGAGAGGCCGAAGCGCTGTACACCGATGCGTGGCGCGCCCGCGCCCGGGAGAAGTATGGCGCCGATCCGACGGTGACTTATTTCGAGAGTCCCGTGGTGGTGGACAACGTTGCGGAGCAGATCAGCTCCGACGGCCGATAGGAAAGCGCCGTCGCGTCGACTGATAACGGCGGAACTTTCGACCATCGCCCGGCGATGCATCGTCCGCGCATCATGCACGGCGCATCGGCTTGTGCTCGGCGGGCCCACAAGGCTACTCTCCCTGCAAGCAAGAAAACTGCAAGGGAGCCGTCACGGTGAACCAACCTCCATCCTCAGATCCGGCACTGCCCCGCCGCAGGCTCGGCCGCACCGGGCTCGATGTTTCCATTCTCGGCTTCGGCACCGCGCCGCTCGGCGATCTCTTCGCTCGGCTCGACGACACGGTGGCGATTGCCGCGATGGAGCGGGCGTTTGCGCTGGGCGTGAACCTGCTCGATTCCTCGCCGCTCTACGGCCATGGCCTTGCCGAGCATCGCTGCGGCACCGCGCTGCGGCGCGTGGCGCGGGCCGACATCGTCGTCTGCACCAAGGTCGGCCGCTGGATGGACCCGTTCCACGGCCGCGGCGACGGCTCCAATTTCGTCGGCGGCCAGCCGCATCGTGCGGTGGTCGATTACTCCTATGAC
This sequence comes from Bradyrhizobium sp. WCU1, assembly GCF_053474805.1. Classification (NCBI taxonomy): domain Bacteria; kingdom Pseudomonadati; phylum Pseudomonadota; class Alphaproteobacteria; order Hyphomicrobiales; family Nitrobacteraceae; genus Bradyrhizobium; species Bradyrhizobium sp. WCU1. The sequence goes on along the minus strand of NZ_CM130280.1, from coordinate 2,017,410 downwards.
GGCACCATGCGCTCGGTGGAGCAGTCGCTGCTGCGGCTCGGCATCGATCGCATCGACTTGCTCCTGATCCACGACGTCGATGTCTGGACCCATGGCAGTGAGGCGATCGAAGCCAGGTTCCGCGAGGCGATGGAGGGCGCCTATGTCGCGCTCGACAGGCTGCGCACCGAGCGCGTGATCAAGGGCATCGGGATCGGCGTCAACGAGGCCGAGATGTGCATGCGCTTCGCCAGTGCGGGAACGTTCGACACCATGCTGCTCGCCGGCCGCTACTCGCTGCTCGAGCAGCCGGCGCTCACCGAATTCCTGCCGCTGGCGGAGAAGCAGGGCATCGGCGTGATGCTCGGCGGCGTGTTCAATTCCGGCATCCTGGCGACCGGCGCGGTCGCCGGCGCCAAGTATAATTACAAGGACGCGCCGGCGGATGTGATGCAGAAGGTGGCAGCGATCGAGCGCGTTTGCCGCGCCCACGGCGTGGCGCTGCCGACCGCCGCGCTGCATTTCGCGCTGGGCCATCCGGCGGTCGCAAGCGTCGTGCTCGGCGCGCAGGCGCCGCAGGAGGTCGAGCGCAACGCCGCGGCGCTCTCGGCCCCGGTCCCCGCCGTGCTGTGGCACGACCTGAAAGCGGAGGGGCTGCTCGACCAACACGCGCCGGTGCCGGCATGATGCGGATCGACGCCCATCATCATGTGTGGACCTTGGCGCGCGCCGATTATGGCTGGCTGACGCCCGAACGCGGGCCGATCTATCGCGACTTCGGTCTGGTCGATCTGGTGCCGCATCTCGCCGCGGCCGCCATCGAGGGCACGATCCTGGTGCAGGCGGCGCCAACCGAGGCCGAGACGGCATTCATGCTCGACGTCGCCAAAGGCTCGGAGCTGGTGCGCGGCGTGGTCGGCTGGATCGACTTCGATGCACCCGATGCCGCTGACCGGATCGATGCGGTCGCCGAACGCGAGCTGCTGGTCGGTCTGCGGCCGATGGTGCAGGACGTGGCCGACGATGACTGGCTGCTCCGCCCTGAACTGGCCGCGCCGCTCGAAGCCATGGAGCGGCACGACCTCGTCTTCGACGCGTTGGTGCTGCCGCGCCATCTGCCGCGGCTCGTTCAGGTGGTCGATCGCCATCCGGATCTGCAATTCGTACTCGACCATTGCGGCAAGCCGCAACTCGCAACCGGCGACATCGCGGCCTGGAAGGACGACATTGCAAGCCTTGGCGCACGATCCAACGTCGTCTGCAAGCTGTCGGGCCTTGCGACCGAGGCGGCGCCGGGCTGGCAGGTCGAAGATTTGCGCGAGGCAGTGGATCATGCACTCGCATGCTTCGGTCCGCAGCGGCTGCTGTGGGGCAGCGACTGGCCCGTCGTCAATCTCGCCGGCGGCTATGCGCACTGGTTCGTGGCCGCCCAGCGTCTGCTGGCTGATTTGTCAAGTGACGCGAGGGCTGCGATTTTCGGCGGCAATGCGGCGCGGGTCTATTTGTCAAGCCGCGGGCGGCCGGCATCCCGGAAATAGGGCGCGCGGCGCGCCAAATTTGATCCACAGCGCGCCTTGCTGAATCATTCCGGGATGGTCCATAAGCGGCGTCCGCGCCATCGCTGATCCGGTGGCGCAACGGGGTGAGAGAGAAAAGCGTGGCCAAGATCCATCATCAGATTGCGCAGGAGCTGGGGGTTCGCGACGAGCAGGTCGAGGCGGCGGTGACGCTGCTCGACGGCGGCGCCACGGTGCCGTTCATCGCGCGATACCGCAAGGAGCTCACCGGCGCGCTCGATGACGCGCAGCTGCGCACGCTGGAAGAACGGCTGACCTATCTGCGCGAGCTCGAGGAGCGCCGGACCGCGGTGCTCAATTCGATTCGCGAGCAGGGCAAGCTCGATGCCGCGCTCGAAGCCCAGATCATGGCCGCCGACAGCAAGGGCCGTCTGGAAGATATCTATCTGCCGTACAAGCCGAAGCGCCGCACCAAGGCCGAGATCGCCAAAGAAGCCGGGCTCGAGCCGCTCGCCGATCAGCTTCTGACACAGCCGCAGAACGACCCCAACGAGGTTGCCGCGCCGTTCGTCAACGCCGAAAAGCAGGTTGCCGACGTCGCCGCTGCGCTGGACGGCGCGCGCGCCATCCTGGTCGAGCGCTTCGCCGAGGACGCCGATTTGATCGGTGCGCTGCGCGAAGAGATGTGGTCGAACGGCATCATGGTTTCCACCGTCCGCACCGGGAAGAAGACCGAAGGCGAGAAATTCAAGGACTATTTCGATTTCTCCGAGCCGCTGCCGAAGCTGCCGTCGCACCGCATCCTGGCGCTGTTCCGCGGCGAGAAGGAAGAGATCCTCGACCTCACGATCAAGCCGGAGGCCGAGGCGCCGGCCGTCGGCGTGCCCGGCCTCTACGAACTGCGGATCATGAACTGCTTTGCGATCTCCAACCAGGGGCGCAAGGGCGACAAATGGCTGGCGGAGACGGTGCGCTGGGCCTGGCGCACCAAGATCCAGATCCATCTCAACATCGATTTGCGGCTCCGGCTGTGGACGGCGGCCGAAACCGAGGCGGTGCGCGTGTTCGCCTCGAACCTGCGCGATCTGCTGCTCGCGGCGCCGGCCGGCCCACGCGCCACCATGGGGCTCGATCCGGGCTATCGCACCGGCGTCAAGGTCGCGGTAATCGATGCCACCGGCAAGGTGGTGGCGCATACCGCGATCTTCCCGCACGAGCCGCAACGGCGCTGGGACGAGGCGCTCGCGATTCTCGGCAAGCTCGCGATCGAGCATGGCGTCGAGCTGATCGCGATCGGCAACGGCACCGCCTCGCGTGAAACCGACAAACTCGCCGCCGAACTCGTGAAGCGGTTGCCCGAACGCAAGATGACCAAGATCGTGGTCTCCGAAGCCGGTGCGTCGGTCTATTCGGCCTCCGCCTTCGCCTCGAACGAATTGCCCGACCTCGACGTCACCATTCGCGGCGCGGTCTCGATCGCGCGGCGCCTGCAGGATCCGCTGGCCGAGCTGGTCAAAATCGATCCGAAGGCGATCGGCGTCGGCCAGTACCAGCACGATCTCGGCGAGGCCAAGCTCGCGCGTTCGCTCGATGCCGTGGTGGAGGACTGCGTGAACGCGGTCGGCGTCGATGCCAACACCGCCTCGGTGCCGCTGCTCTCGCGCGTGTCGGGTATCGGCGCTGGACTGGCGCAGAGCATCGTGCAGCACCGCGACGCCAACGGCCCGTTCAAGTCGCGCAAGGCGCTGAAGGACGTGCCGCGGCTCGGGCCGAAGGCCTTCGAGCAGTGCGCCGGCTTCCTGCGCATCAGCAATGGCGAGGATCCGCTCGATTCGTCCGGCGTGCATCCGGAAGCCTATCCGGTGGTGCGCCGCATTCTTGAGGCGACCAAGAGCGATATCAAGGCGCTGATCGGCAACGCCGACGTCGTGCGCGGGCTGAAGCCGCAATCCTTCGTCGACGACACGTTCGGTCTGCCGACGGTGACCGACATCCTGCGCGAGCTGGAAAAGCCCGGTCGCGACCCGCGTCCGGCGTTCAAGGCGGCGGTGTTCAAGGAAGGCGTCGAGGAGGTCAAGGACCTCAAGCAAGGCATGATCCTCGAGGGCACCGTGACCAACGTCGCCGCGTTCGGCGCGTTCGTCGATATCGGCGTGCACCAGGACGGCCTGGTGCACATCTCGGCGATGTCGCGAACTTTCATCAAGGACCCGCGCGAGGTGGTGAAGCCGGGCGATATCGTCAAGGTCAAGGTTCTCGATGTCGAGGTCGCCCGCAAGCGCATCGCGCTGACCTTGCGGCTTGACGACGAGGTCGGGCCGAAGAAGGACAACGCGGCGCCGTCGCGTGATTTCTCGCGCGGATCGGCCAGGATGACGTCGTCGGCGCCACGCCGTCCGCAGGAGCAGTCCGGCGGCGGCGGCGCGCTCGCCGACGCGCTGCGCCGCGCCGCCGAGAAGAGCGGGCGCGGCAAGCCGACCTGATTGCAAAGAGGGGCGGCAAGCGGAGCTCGCCACCCGCTCACCACCACAGCTTACCCGCCGCAAATCTGGCGAGCGCGTCGGTAACGCCCTTGCCATAGGCCGGATCGGCCTTGCTGCAATTGGCATCGTGCCGTTCCTGGATGTGCTTCGACGCGTTGCCGACTGAGATCAGGCAAGCCCTTCCTCGACCAGCGCTTGTGCCACGGAAGGCAACTTTCTCATTCGGCTGAAATAGGCCTGAAGCCGCTCCGGCACATCGATCCCGTGCGCAGGTGCCCATTTCAGCGCCCAGAAAAGATAGGGATCGGGAATCGTCATTCGATCGCCTAACAGGAAAGCGTTGTCGCCGAGTTGCTGCGCAAGAGAAGCAAAGTGCTTGGTCAGCGTGCCGCGAGCTCGTTCCTTCTCGAGCGCCGGCAGGTTCTTGAAGAAGGGTCGCAAGCCGCCGTGGATCTCGGTTGCCATGAATGATACGGCTTCCAGCGCACGCCAGCGCGTGAGGCCCTCCTCGGGGAGCAGCGTGTCGCTCCGGTGTGCGATGTAAGCCAGAATAGCAAGGTTCTCGGTCAATAGCGTTCCGTCGTCGAGTTCCAGCGCGGGCACGTATCCCCTCGGATTGATCGTCAGGTAATCGCCTCCGTCCTCGGTCCGCTTGTCGCGGTTGACGCCGATGAGCTTGTAGGGCAGCCGCGCTTCGATCAGCGCGATGTGGTCTGCCAGGCTACAGGCGCCGGGCGCGTAGTAGAGGATCATAATCGTCTCCAATGTTTGGTCCAACTTGTTGACCAACAGCAGAGGCGTGACTATCTCGTCAAACGCATATCTTCAGGACCAGGTCATATGAATGTGCCCATGTCGGTTGATGCTCCCGCAGGTTGCCAATGGGTGAGCGAGGTTCTCAACCAGGTCGGCGACAAATGGACGGTGCAGGTCGTGGTGGCGCTTCGTGACCGGCCACGGCGCTTCAACGACATCAAGCGTCAGGTTGCCGGCATCTCGCAGCAGATGCTGACACGAACGCTCAAGACGCTTGAACGCGACGGTCTGGTCGTGCGCACGGTCCGCTCCAGCACACCGCCGCAGGTGGACTATGCGTTGACCGAGGTTGGCCGCTCGCTTTCAGGGACGGTACGGCAGCTCGCGGAATGGGCGGTTGCGCATCGCGCAATCATCCATGCAAGCCGGCAGCGATACGACACAAGCCGCTAGCCGTGGCCGGCGCCCGCGGTCCGATAGGACGCCTGTTCCGCACCGATCAAACGAAGGCACTCAGACCGGTGATGTCCCGGCCGACGATCAGCGACTGGATCTCGGCCGTGCCTTCGTAGGTGACGAGGCTTTCCATGTCGCACATGTGCCGCATGACGTGGAAATCGAGCGTGATGCCGTTACCGCCGAGGACGTCGCGCGCCATCCGGCACACGTCGCGTCCCTTGACGCTGCAATAGTACTTGGCGAGCGCGGCCATCGTCTCCTCCAGCTTGCCGTCGTCGATCAAGCGGCCAAGCCGGATGCAATAGAGCTGCATCGCGGTGACGTCGCCGAGCATGTTGACGAGGATCGACTGGATCATCTGCGACTTGGCGATCGGCTTGCCGAACTGGATGCGGCGCTGTGCGTAGGTCAGGGCGATGTCGTAGGCCGAAACGGCATTTCCAAGTGATGCCCATGCCACCGTGTTGCGGGTGCCCATCAGCACCCTGGCGCAGTCCTTGAACGAATTGCAGTTCTTCAGGCGGGCCTCCTCCGATACGCGGCAGTCGGTGAGAGTGATGTCGGCGTTCTGCACCATCCGCAGCGATACCTTGCCGCCGATCTTGGTCGCCTTGTAGCCGGGGTTGTCCTTCTCCACCACGAAGGCCTTGACCTGCTTGTCGGCGACGTCGCGGGCGTAGACCACGATGTAGTCGCACCAGACGGCATTGCCCGGCCAGCGCTTGCGGCCATTGATCACCCATTCGTCGCCTTCACGCTTGGCCGTGGCTTCGAGCCCGACCGAATCCGATCCATGATCGGGCTCGGTCAGGGCGAACGCGCCGACTTTCTCGAACCGGGCCATCTGCGGCAGGTAGCGCTGCCGCTGCTCTTCGGAACCGAGCAGGTTGATCGACTGCATCGCCAATCCGAGATGAACGGCGAAGAACGTCGCGATGCTCGAGTCGATCCGGCTGAGCTCCATCATGACCAGGCCCGCGCCGACCGCGGTCATCGGCCGGCACCCGTGTCCGCGCATGTTGTGATCGCCCACGATGTTCAGCGCCGCGATCTTGGGAACCAGTTCGAAGGGAAACTCGCCGCGCTCCCAGTAGGAGTTGACGATCGGCAGCACCTCGCGCTCGCCGAATTCGCGCACTTTGGCCAGGATATCGATCTCCTCCGGCGTCAGTTGCTCTTTCATCAGGAAATAGTCGGTGCCGCGCGCGCGTCCGATGTTGTCGCTCAGCTTGTCCGTGATGGGGTCGGTCATGCGTTTCCTCCTTGATTTTATCGGCGCCCGCGTCTCCGGATGCGCCGCCGTTTCGATATCGCAGCGCTTCGATCTCCCCGATCAGGTGTGAGGTATCGTCTCGCTGACGATACCTCCCGCCTCGCCCTCGGATTCATAGATGAGCGGTGCGCCGCCTCGACATCTCCCTTGCTGCCCGCTCACACCGCTGTTCCCGATGCGGCGTCGCTACGACTGGTTGCGCCGCAAGATCAGACCTGCCAACGCGGTCCTGGTGGTGCCGTTTCTTGTTGGTGCGTGCTGCACGATGATCGATAGATGAGACGGGTAGAGCGCTTTCGAAAAGGCAGACCCACGTTCGACCTTGCACCGGCATCGCAACGGCCGTTCGGCATACTGCGTCAATAACAATTCGGTCGCAACCAGATAGAGCAGTGCGGAGCGGGCTTGGTCGTTACGCACCGTCCGTCGAATGCAGCAAGATCGGACGTGACGTTGAGATCGGGCAGGCTGCCGAGGTGCGAAGCGGACAGCCGGAGGTGCGAAGCGGACAAGACGTTGCTCCGCGCGGCAAGCGGAGCCGCGCGTCGGTGCCAAATCACGTTCGGTCAAAAGCACGCGATCGCGACGCGAGGTCTATCGCCAATCCTAAATCCGGCGTCAGAATCTGGCGCATTTGTCAGTTGAAGTCGGCCGCACGCGCGCGTCTTCTGATGCTCCTCTGCTTGCGGCGATACGAGGTTCGTCGCGGTCCCAATCACGGAGGACTTCATGAAGAACAAGCTCTTCACGTTTCTCACGGCGGCGACGCTTGCTGTCAGCGTCGCACTTTCACCCGTAGCCCTCGCCAGGGGCGGCGGCGGTGGCGGCGGACATGGCGGCGGCGGTGGTGGTCACGGCGGCGGCTTTGGCGGCGGCATGCATGGCGGCTTCGGCGGCGGAATGCACGGTGGCGGAATGGCATTCGCCGCGATGGGCGGCGGCGGGCATTTTGCCGGCGGACATTTCGGAGGTGGCCCCCGCTTTGCGGGCGCCGGATTCCACGGCGGGCGCTTCTTCCATCATGGCGGATTCTTCCGCCACCACCGCTTTCATCGCTTCGCATTCGTCGGCGGGCCTTATGTCTATGCGGATTATTACGGCGGGTGCTGGCGCAGGACATGGACCTCTTACGGCCTGCAATGGGTCAATGTGTGCGGGGACTATTGGTGATCGCCCAACCAACCGCACCGTTGTCGCGGCCGTCGCCAGGCGTTCCATCCAGCCCCGGAATGGGATAGTCTGGCGGCGACCGTCGCGGGGGCTCGGTAGAGTTTGAGAACCCGGAGAGTTCAAGCAGATGACCGGAGCTCACCGCCGCATTCTCGTCGTCGAGGACGATCCGGAAACCGCGGGTCAGCTCGTCGAGGAGCTCACCACCAGCGGCTATGACGTGGATCTCGCCGCGAACGGCCGCGAGGCGCTGAGCCAGGGCGCGGCGCGCGACTATGCCGTCATCACGATCGATCGCATGCTGCCCGACATCGACGGCATCACCGTGATGCGCCAGATGCGCGACGATGGCATCGCCGTGCCGTTCCTGATCATCAGCGCGCTCGGCGAGGTCGACGACCGCGTGCGTGGCCTGCGTGCCGGCGGTGACGATTATCTGGTCAAGCCGTTCTCCTTTGTCGAACTGCTGGCGCGGCTGGAGGCGCTCGGCCGCCGCAGCGAGACCGTTGCCAAGGAGACCATCCTGCGGGTCGGCGATCTGGCGGTCGATCTGATCGCGCGGACGGCGAGCCGCCGCGGCCGCAAGATTCCGCTGCTGCCGAAGGAGTTCCAGCTGCTCGAATATCTCGCGCGCAACGAGGGTCGCGTGGTTTCGCGCGCCATGTTGCTGCAGCATGTGTGGGATCTGCACTTCGATCCCTCGACCAATATCATCGACGTCTATGTCGGGCGGGTGCGCCGCAAGGTCGACGACCAGCAAGCCTATCCGCTGATCCACACGATCCGCGGCATCGGGTACTGCCTCCGTGCTCCTGGCTAAGACCCTTGGGTCATCGACGTTCCGCCTGGCCCTGATCGCCATCGGCATCTTCGGCCTGATCGTGTCCGCGATCTTCGCCTATGTCTACTGGTCGACGCTGTCCTATGTACGCGACAGGTCCGACCGCGCGATCATGACCGAGCAGGTGAGCCTCGACGGTGCCTATGCGCGGTCCGGCCGCGAGGGTTTGTCCGCATTGATCGCGCAATGCATCGCTGACAAGGACTTTGCCGACCATGTGTATTTGCTGGTCGACGCCGGATCGGCAGTGCTGGCCGGAAATCTCGGAGTGTGGCCGGCGCACACCGGCGAGCGGGGATGGACGGAATTTCGGACCTCGCCGCCGCGGCTCGCTTCCGGAACCGTGCTGGTGCGAGCCGTGGCCGAGACCTTGCCGGGCGGTGAACGGTTGCTGGTCGGCCGCGATATCAGCGATCTCGACGGCTTCATGGCGCAGATCAGGGCCGCAGGGATCGCCGTTGTGGTGCTGATCATCGGGCTGGCGGCTGCCGCCAGCATCGGGGTCACGCGGCGGACGGTCGGCCGCATCGAATCGATCAATGCGACCAGCCGCGCCATCATGCTCTCCGGCCTCGACCAGCGCATCCCGCTCCGCGGCAGTCACGACGAATGGGATCGCGTTGCCGAGAATCTCAATCTGATGCTGGATCGCATCCAGACCCTGATGGGCGACGTCAAGCAGGTCAGCGAAAACATCGCCCATGACCTGCGCACGCCGCTGACCCGGATGCGCGGCCGGCTGGAGAAGGCCTATCACGCTCCGCGCAACGTGGAAGGCGATGCGGCGCTGATCGGCGACACCATCGCCGATCTCGACGCGGTGCTCGGGATGTTCGCATCGATCACGCGGATCTCGGAGATCGAGACGCGGGCCCGCAAGGGCGCGTTTCGCACCGTCAATCTCGTCGAGATCGCAGGCGAGGTGGTCGAGCTGTACGACGCCGCGGCCGAGGAGGTGACCACCGATCTCGACCTTGCCGGCGATCCCGTGGTGCTGGTCACCGGCGACCGTGACCTGCTGTTCGACGCCATCGCCAATCTCGTCGACAACGCGATCAAGCATGGCCGCCCGGGCGGACGGGTCACCGTGACCTGCGATAATGACCAAAGCGGGCCGATGATTTCAGTCGCCGATGATGGCCCCGGCATTCCGGCCGACCAGCACGACCGCGTGTTCAAGCGCTTCTACCGGCTGGAGCAGAGCCGCTACACGCCGGGCAACGGGCTCGGCCTCAGCCTGGTCGCGGCGGTCGCGAGCCTGCACGGCGCACGGATCGAACTGCGCGACAACACGCCGGGGTTGTTGTTCAGGCTCGTGTTTCCCGCGACGGAAACCTAGAACGGTAGGGTGGCGACGGCGGAGGAACTCCTCGCCGGGTGCGTGCCACCAAAATATTGAAAAACAACCCCATGCAAAGGAGCTCGCGGCTGCCGGCGTTGGACCAGGCAACGTTCGACTATGCAGCTTGACACGTTGGGCAAATCAGGAGTACTTTTCTAATATTCAGAAATTACGCAACTGCCGTCTTGTAGGCGCCCTCGCCACACGAGTGGCGCGCAGCGCGTCGCGAGACTGCATCAGTCACCGGCCGTACAACATACTCGCCGTCGTCCCGGCCTTCGCCGGGACGACGCAACGGGAAGAGCCGTCGACACTGGATCACCCCGCATGCGCGGGGTGATGGCACCGCGTTGTTTGACTCGTTGAGTCGAACTATCCCACATCGTCGTCCTGGCGAAGGCCAGGACCCATTACCCCAAATGAGAGTTGTTGCGTCACGCTGGGGGCCACGGTCCCGTTTATCGTCAAATGCGGTGGTTGTGGGTCCTCGCTTTTGCCAGGACGACGATGGGGAGGGAGCAGCTCAAAACCGTGCCGCCATCTCCACGAGCCGCGCGTGCGCAGCTTCCCGCGCCGCGCGGATCGGCTCCGCGGGCCCGGTGGTTGGGCCGATCGGCACGAAGCGAACGTCGTTGATGCCGATGAAGCGCAGCACTTCGCGCAGATAGGGCGTTGCCATGTCGATGCGGCCGCGGTTCATGCCGGTGACGAAGTCGCTGCCGCTCGCGAGGATCACGACCGTCGGGCGGTCCTTGAGCAGCGGCAGATAGCCCTGTGCGGGATCGAAGCGAAAGGTCAGCCCGGGCTGGATGATGACATCGAGCCACTGCTTGAGCTTATAGGGAATCGAAAAATTCCACATCGGCGTCGAGATCAGCACGCGATCGGCCAGCGACAGCCGCAGCGCCAGGCGCTCGGCGACGGCGAAGGCGTCGTGCTGGGAATTGGTAAAGGTCTTGCCGCCGATCCGGGCATATTTGGCCTCGAGCAAATAACCCTCGAACTCCGGCAGCGGCTCGCGCCAGAGGTTCATCGCGTCGATCTCCCAGTCCGGGCGCGCCTTGCGGAAACTCTCCATAAAGACGCGAGCGCCGGCCGCCGATTCCGAATCGGCGCGGGGAGAGCAGGCAAGATGCAGCAGCTTCGGCACCGCGCCTCCTCAGCCGAGCGCCTTGATGACGGTGTCGGCGTTGGTCACGACGGAGACGTTCTGGAGCGCGAAATTGATCGCGGCGTTGTGCCAGTCGGCGTTCATGGTCGAGCAGCAATCCTCCGGCACGATCATGAAATAGCCCTTGTCGGCGCCGGTCCGCGCGGTGTGCTCGACCGACATGTTGGTCCAGGCGCCGGTGTTGATGATCATGTCGCGGCCGGTTGCCTTCAGGATGGTTTCGAGCCGCGTGCCCTCCCAGGCGCTCATCCGCATCTTCTCGACCACGAAGTCGCCCGGGCGCGGCTCGAGGCCCGAGACCGGCGCCGCGCCCCAGCTGCCGCGCACCATCGCCTTGCTGTCGACCAGTCCCTCGAACAGCGGCGCGTTCAGCGTGACGCCGGGCGCGCCTGGCTCGACCACGAACCAGACATGGATGATGGCGACGCCGCGCGCCCGCGCAGCATCGGCGACGCGGCGAACATTCTCGACGACATGCTGCTGGCGGGCATGCGCCGGCGCGCCGGACTCGGCGAATGCGCCGCCGTCCATGATGACGTCGTTCTGCATGTCCTGGATGATCATCGCGCAGCGCTGCGGATCGATCTGCATCTCGCCGGCGGCGAGATTAGGCGCGGGCGTGGACGACGATGTGGTACCGGCGCCGCCGCGCTTGCCGCTCATGTAAGGTTCGTTACGCGGCCCGACCTTGGTCGGGATCGCATAGACCGAATGAGTCGCGGTCAGATAGAGCGTGCGGAAATCGGCGCCGCCCCAGGCAAGATTGGCGACCAGTTCGGGAAGGCGAACCTTGCCGAGCAGGTCGCCGCCGGGCGAGTAGACCCAGACGCCGCCGGGCGCGGTGACCCAGACGTTGCCGCGCTGGTCGCACTTCATGCCGTCGGGCAGGCCGGGCTCGAGCTCGGAGCGGATACCGGAGGCGAACACGCGCGGATTGCCGAGCGCGCCGTCGGCACCGACGTCGAAGGCGCGGATCAGCGCCTGCACGGTGTCGTTGACGTAAAGGATGCGCTCGTCGGGCGAGAAGCACAGCCCGTTGGGCTGGTCGAACAGATAGCGGTCGACCAGCAGCTTTGGTGCACCTCCGCCCGGCGGCACGCGATAGACACCCTGGAAGCCGAGCTGGCGCGGTCGTTCGACACCATAGACCGGCATGCGGCCATACCAGGGATCGGAGAAATAGATCGCGCCCGAGGAATGAACGCAGACGTCGTTCGGGCTGTTCAGCTCCTGGTTCTCGTAATGCGAGGCCAGCACCTCGCGCCGACCGTCGGGCCGTTCGCGGATCAGCGAGGAGGTCGCATGCTCGCAGACGATCAGATTGAGGTCGGCGTCATAGGTCATGCCGTTGCATTTGTTCGACGGCCGCTTGACCTCGACCACGCCGCGCCGCGCATCCCAGCGCCGGCGTACGTCGCCGGGCATGTCGGAGAACAGCAGGAAGTGATCGACCGGATGCCAGATCGGCCCCTCCGTGAAATCGAAGCCGGTGCCGACCTGGCCGACCGGCGCGTAGGGATCGATCAGGTCTTCGAACTCGCTGCGCAGCGTGACATGCGTCATCGTGACAGGCCTTCGCAATTATGCCGGGAACCAGTTGCGTTGCGGCAGGCTCTGCACGACCGGCCCGGGCACCTGGTCATGCAGCCGGCCGACCACCATGCCTCCCTCGATCTTGGCGGGGCGATCATGCACCGGCAGCAGATAGCGCGAGCTGGAGAGCAGCTTCTTGATCGCGGCCTTCTCGGCGCGCTTGCTGGTGCCGTGGTTGCCGGTGGTGCGCGGCTCGGCGTCGTGGATCTCGTTGAAGGGTGTGACGATCTGGTCGTTGAAATCATAGATCACGTCGCCACAGATCGTGGCAATGCCGTCAGCGGTGTGGACGTGAATGTTCATCGAGCCTTCGGTGTGGGCGTTGGCGGCGTCGCAATAGACGCCGGGCATCAGCTCGACCGGGCCGGTGATCTCGAGGTCGAGGAAGCGCAGCGCGCTCTTGGTATGCAGGCGGTCGATCAGGTGCTTGATGTCGGGCGCGGGATACTGCGGATGCATCAGGCCGGAGACTGAGTATTCCAGCTCCTTGCGGTTGACGACGACAGTCGTGTTCATCGGAAACAGATCGTCCTTGCCGGCATGGTCGATGTGCAGATGGGTGTGGCAGACGAAACGGACGTCGCCCATGCGTACGCCGTGGCGGGCGAGCTGGTTCTCGATCATGTTCTCATGGAACTGGAGCCCGCGCATCCCGAGCGTCTCCATGATCTGGTTGGAGCGGTAGCCGGTGTCGACCAGCACAGGGTAGGGCCCGCCGAGAATCAGGAAGCCGAGCGTCAGGACGCGGCGGGTGCGGCCGCAATTGTGCCCGAGCACGAGGAAGCTCGATTCCAGCTCGATATCGCCATAGTCCAGAATCTTGATCTCCAACGGCATCGCTCTCCCTCCAAATTCGTGTTCGTTGTTGTGTTCGTATTCGCGGTGCGGCTATGGCTCCAGCCGATAGACCCGCGCTGCGGTTGTGCTGAAGATCGCGGCACGCTGCTCGCGGCTGAGCCGTTCGGCGGCCGCCTTGAATGCGTCGATGAGATCGCGGTAGCTGGTCCACAGCTTCTCGATCGGAAAGTTCGAGCCGAACAGGCAGCGCTCTGCGCCGAAGATCGCAACCGTATCGGTCATGACTCCGGCAATATGCGCGGCATCGTTGCGGTGGATGAAGGTGCCGAGCCCTGACAGCTTCGACACCACGTTGGGGCATTGCGCCAGCCGCGCCATGCCGGCGCGCCAAGCGGCGCGGCCTTGCGGTGACAGGTCTTCCAGCATGCCGGCGTGCTGCAGGATGAAGGTCACGTCGGGACAGGCTGCGGCGAGGCCTGCTGCGCCTGCCATCTGCGGCGCGAACACCTGCAGGTCAAAACTCCAGCCATAGTCGGCGAGGTGGCCGACATTGCGCCGGATCACGGGATCGCCGCAGAGATCGGGCCGTGCCGCGAAGCGATAGAGCGGGTTCTCGTGCCAGTGCAGCTGCATGCGCACCCCCCGCACCAGCGGATAACGCTTCAACCGATCCAGTTGCGGCCGCACGTCGTCGACGGAGAAGTCGGCATAGGCGACGAGCGCGTGCGGCCAGCCATGTTCGTCCGCGGTCTGCTGCACCCAGGCCGCTTCGTCCTCGAACTGGCCGTTGGGCCAATTGGTCTGGACATAGACCGAGCGGGTGACGCCGCTGCCCTTGAGATCGTCGAGATATTCTTGGATCGGATAGTCGCGGCGGATCGGCTCGTAGGGGCCGAAGATGCGCGGCTGCATCGGGCCGGACAGCCAGGCGAGATCGGCCTGACGCCAGATGTGATGATGTCCGTCGACGATTCCAGTCACGCAGCTCTCCTTGTTCCGAGCGACAGCAGATGCGCGACCACGGCCGCGCTCGATCCGCCGTCCACGAGATCGTCGACAAAGCGCTGGATCGCGATCAGCGCCTCGGTTTGCGGCTTGAAGCCGGAGGCGGTCGCGAGCGGTGTCAGCCAGCTCACGCGCCAGGCCCGGCGCGACAGTTTTGCGACCGCGTCGCGCAAGGCGGCCGGATCGCCGCGCTCCAGGCCGTCGGAGACGATCACGACCGCTGCGCCGCGGGCATATCCGCCGAACCGCGGTACCGCGAGGAACGCCTGCAACGCGTCGCCGATGCGGGTGCCGCCGTCCCAGTCGCTCACCAGGAACGAGGCTGCGTTCAGCGCCTGCTCGCGCCGTTTCAGCCGCAGCGCCGGCGTCACGCGGGTCAGCCGCGTGCCGAAGGTGAACACCTCGACATTGCCGGCTGCCTGCACCAGTGCATGCGCGAGCCGCATGTTCTCCTCGGTGCGTGCCTTCATCGAGCCGGAGACGTCGATCAGGAACAGGATCTTGCGTGGGCGCTGGCGGCGGCGCATCCGTCCCAGTCGCAGCACCTCGCCGTCATTGCGCACGCTGTCGCGCAGCGTGCGACGCAGATCGGCGAACGGACCGCTGCGGGCACGGCGTCGCCGGTGGCCGCGCCGCCGCGGCAATCGTCGTGCGGCTTCGCGCGACAGTTTTCGCAGCGGATCGCTGGTCGGAACTTGCGCAAAGCGGCGCTCGACCAGCGCTTCGGCCCGCGCCGCGGCGAGGCCGGATTCGTTGGCTTCGTCGGCGAGCGGCGGCTCGTCCTCGCCGCGGCCTTCCTCCTGGAGGCGGACGGTCTCCTCGTCCTCGCCTTCGGCCTGCTCGATCGCCTCAGCGCCGCGGAAATGGATGTCGAACAGCCGGTCGTATGTCGCGCGACGCTCCGGCGGTGGCGCCAGCGTGGCAAGTCCGGCCCGGCGGATGTGCTCCAGGCTCCGAGGGCCGAGCAGCTCAATCGCAGCCAGGAAGCTCGTCGTCTGCTCCGGCGCAACCGAGAAGCCGTTGGCGCGCAGCAGCGCGACAAAGGAGACGAAGATATGCGCCGCGCGCGGCAGCTGGAGGTCGTCGCTCACGCCGCCGCCTCCGCGATGATCGCATCGAGCCGCGGCGAGATGAAATGCAGATCCTCCTCATCCTTCAGCGCAACGCCGATCGAACGCTTGAACGCGTCGGGCCAGCGTGCGCCGCCCTTGTTGAGCAACGTCGCGGCTTCCGCCCAGTCGACCGCCTCGGCAATGCCCGGGGCCTTGCTCAGCGGCTCGCGGCGCAGCCGGCCGACCGCGGCGACCACGGCGCGAGCTGTGGCTTCGGCGACGCTGGAGGCCCGCATCATCACGATCCGCGCCTCGCGCTCGGCATTCGGATAATCGATCCAGTGGTACACACAACGTCGCCGCAGCGCCTCGTGCAGGTCGCGGGTCCGGTTCGAGGTCAGCACCACCACAGGATGCTCGGCGGCGCGGATCGTGCCGCGTTCCGGGATCGAGATCTGGAAGTCGGACAGGAATTCGAGCAGGAAGGCCTCGAACTCCTGGTCGGCGCGATCGATTTCGTCGATCAAGAGCACGGTCGCATCAGGCGCGCGCAGTGCCGCGAGCATTGGGCGTTCGATCAGGAACGACTCGCCATAGATGTCGATGCTCTCCTCGCCGGCCTGCCGGATCGCCAGCATCTGGCGCGGATAGTTCCACTCATAGAGTGCCGCCGCGGCGTCGATGCCTTCATAGCATTGCAGCCGGATCAGCCTGCGGCCGAGCACGGCAGCGATCGCTTTCGCCGCCTCGGTCTTGCCGACGCCCGGCGCGCCCTCGAGCAGCAACGGCTTGCCGAGCGCGAGCGAGAGATAGGAGGCCGTTGCGATGCCGTCGTCGGCAAGGTAATAGGCCGCCCGCAGCGCCTTCTCCAGCGCCTCGGGGCTGTCGATGCCGACAATGTTGCTGCGGACCGGCATGGAAAACCTCAGCGCCGCGGCTGCGGCCGCGCGCCGCCCTGCGCCCTGATCGCGCGCAGCACCTTTTCCGGCGTAATCGGCAGATCATCGATCCGCACGCCGACCGCGTTGAAGATCGCGTTGGCGACCGCAGGCAGCACCGGATTGGCGCACATCTCGCCCGGTCCCTTGGCGCCGAACGGGCCGTCCGGCGCAGGGCGTTCCAGCACCGCGATGTCGTGCGGGCAGATGTCGCCTGGCCCCGGCATCAGATACTCGACGAAGTCACGCGGCCCGTGCACCGGCTCCGGATAATAAGGCTCCGGCGTCTCATAGAGCGCGTGGCTGACACCCATCCAGGCGCCGCCGACCAGCTGCTGCTCGACCAGCCGCGGATTGAGCGCGCGGCCGAGCTCATAGGCCGAGTCCATCCTGACCATGTCGACCTCGCCGGTCTCGTCGTCGACCTCAACCTCGGCGACCAGGCAGGCATGCGCATAGCAAGTCGCCGGCGACATCTCGCCGGTCTCGGGATCGACGTCGGACAGCGGCACCAGGAAGATGCCGCGGCCGGAGATGGTCTTGCCCTGCTTGAACTGAGCTGCGATCGCGACGTCCTTGGTCGAGATCGAGCGGTGCGGCGCGCCCTTGACGTGGATGTTGCCGCGGCCGTCGGTCTCGAGGTCGGCGGCATTCACCTCCAGCTCCTCGGCGGCCGCCTCCATCATCACGCCGCGCGCCTCCCGCGCCGCCGCCATCACGGCGTTGCCGACGCGATGGGTGCCGCGCGAGGCAAACGAGCCCATGCAGTGCGGGCCCGTGTCGGAATCCGCAGTGTCGACATAGACGTCCTCGACCGGGACGCCGAGCGTCTCGGCGCAGATCTGCCGCGTCACCGACTTCATGCCCTGGCCGAGATCGATCGAGGACAACGCCACGGTGAACTTGCCGCTCGGGTTGGAGTGCACCAGCGCCTGGCTCGGATCGCCGCCGAGATTCATGCCGATGGGATAATTGACCGATGCGATGCCGCGTCCGCGATGCCTTGTCATGGTCAGCGCCTCCTGGTGCCGAAGACGGAAGAGAAGCGGGTGGCGCCATGCGACGGCGCGCTCGGCCGCGGTGGCGGAGGAGATGGTGGTGGCGGCGACGGCGGTGGTGGCGGCGGCTCGCGGGTCGCGGCCGGCGCTCGGTCATACGTCGTGCGCTGCTGGGACGGCACGGCGGGCGGCGCATGCGTCTCGCGCGGGGTCGGCGTCACCGCAGCGCGGGCGCCGCCGCCGTCCTTGCGCGACGACATCCGCTTGAAGTCCTCGCGAAGCGGCCATTTGGCCTTCTCGGCGGCAACTTGCACGCATTCGATCAGCGCGGTGTTCTTGGCCTCGCGGCGGTGCGCCTTCATGTCGCCGTCGCGATACGCATTGAGGATCCGGATTTCCATCGGGTCCATGCCGACGAGATGGGCCAGCTTGTCCATCTGGCATTCGATCGCGAAATCCATCGCCGTGACGCCGAAGCCGCGCATCGCGGTCGCCGGCGTGCGGTTGGTGAAGACGCAATAGACGTCGCCGTGGACGTTCGGGATGGTGTAGGGGCCGGGCAGATGCGCGGCGCATTTCACCGCCGCATAGCTCGACAGCCGCGTATAGGCGCCGCTGTCGAAATAGGCCCGCACCTTTCGGGCGACGACGCGGCCGTCGCGCATCACGCCGTCCTTGATGTAGATGCGTTCGGCGCCGCGCGGCGGGCCGTACTGCATCTCCTCCTCGCGCCCGAACACGTAGCGCACCGGACGTCCGGTCAGCATCGCGCCGAGGATGCAGAGCGGCTCGGTCAGCGTATCGACCTTGCCGCCGAAGCCGCCGCCCACCGTACCGCCGATGAAGTGGAAGGTGTTTGACGGCACGTCGAGGATCTTGGCGCAGGTATCGACCGAGAAGAACAGCGCCTGCGTCGAGGTGTAGACGATGTAACGGCCGTTGGTGTCGGGTGCGGCGATCGAGCCGTTGGTCTCGGTCGGGGCATGTTCGATCGGCGACATCTGGTAGCGCTGCTCCAGCACGTGGTCGGCCGTTGCGAACGCCCGGTCGGCGTCGCCGAAGCGAAGCTGCTGGCGATCATAGGTCTCGTGATAGGTGAAGGTGTTCTTGGGATAAACCTCGTTGACCACGGGCGCGCCCGGCTTCAGCGCCTCCTCGACGTCGAACACGGCCGGCAGCACCTCATAGTCGATCTTGACTTTCGCGATCGCCTCATAGGCCTCGCGCGGGCTGTCGGCGACGATGGCGACGATCGGCTCGCCCTTGTAACGAACCTTGTCGACCGCGAGCGACGGCTCGTCGTCCTTGCCGAAATTAATCAGGCTGAGCAGCGTGTTCAGATTGCGCGGCACGTCGGAGGCGCGGATCACCCGCCGCACGCCCTGCGAGCGCTCGGCCTCGGAAGTGTCGATGCGGCGCAGCCGCGCGTGCGGATGCGCGCTGCGGACCACCTTCAGATGCAGCATGCCCTGCAGCTTGTGATCGTCGAAATAGGGCGAGGTGCCGGTGACATGGCCGAGCATGTCCTGGCGCTGCGTGCCCTTGCCGATTTCCTTGAGATTGTCGTCGCGTTCGTCGGCGAAGATATCCTTGCGCAGTTCCAGCATGGCACTGTTCCCTTACGCGCGCGCCCGGCCGCCGGATGCGGCAGCCAGCACGGCGTTGATGATCGGCTCATAGCCGGTGCAGCGGCAGATATTGCCGGAGATCGCCTCGACCACCTCGGCACGGCTCGGCTGCGGATTGCGATCGAGCAGCGCTTTCGCGGCCATCAGCATGCCCGGCGTGCAATAGCCGCACTGCGCGGCGAAATTGTCGGCGAAGGCGCGCTGCAACGGATGCAGATTGGGGCCGTCCTTGATGCCGTCGAGCGTCTCCACCGAACGGCCGGCGACCGTCTCGGCGAGCGTCAGGCAGGATAGATGCAATTCGCCGTCGATCAGCACGCTGCAGGTGCCGCAGCCGCCCTGGCCGCAGCCGAATTTCGGCGTCATGTCGCCGATCAGCTCGCGCAGCGCGACCAGCAGGTTGGTGCCGCCATCGACGAAGATCGCGACGTCGCGGCCGTTGTGGCGGAATTGAAGTGGGGTCTTGGCCATGCGTTCTATTCCTGACCGGACAGCAGGCGCTTGAGATGTACGCCGACGATCTCGCGGCGATACCAGGCGCTGGCGAGCGCATTGTCGCCGGGCGACGTGCCCTCGACGGCGGCCGCGGCGGCGGCGCCGATCGTGGAAGCATCCAGCGGGCGGCCTTCCAGAGCTCGCTCGGCGGCGCGGGCGCGGATCGGCGTCGGCGCCATCGAGCCGAGCGCGACACGGGGGCCGACGATGCGGCTGCCGTTGACCGGCAGATGCGCCGCCAGCGTGATGACAGCGCCGCCCTTGGGCTTGATCCGCGCGATCTTGCGGTAACGGAACGCATCGGCGCTTCCAGGTTTTACGAACGAGATCGCCAGAACCAGCACACCGGTCTGGCGGTCGCGCGATTGCAGGAATTCCTCGATCGGAATCTCGCGGCCGCCGAGGCCGCCCTGCACCGATACCATGGCGTCGAGCGCGAGCATCGCGACCGTGAAGTCGCCATATGGCACCGGTGCGAACAGATTGCCGCCGACCGTGCCCATGTTGCGCACTGCAGGTCCGCCGATCGAGCGGGCGGGGGCGTGCAGGAAGCCGAGATCGCGTTCCGCCAGGATGCGGGCGAAGGTGACGCCGGCGCCGAGCGTGATGCGCGAGCCTGTAGCGTCGATCCGCGTCATCGCATGGTCGCTGGCGCGCACGATTGTCGAGATCGAGATGTCGCCCTCGTTCAGCGCCCGCATCACCAGCGTGCCGCCGCCGAGATAGCGGGCGCTGTGATCCGACGACAGCGCCGCCGCGGCGTCATGGCTGCTGGTGAAGGTCTTCACCGTGACTGGCATGATGTCCTACCCGCTTACGCGGCCTCCTTCAGATGCCGGCGGATGGCCTCGAAGCCGGCCTGGTAGATGTCTTCCGAAACCATCTGCGTGATGCGATCCCGGTCTTCGGTCCGCGTCGTGAAGCGCGATTCCCAGTGCCAGAAAGTGCGGTTGCCGTCGGTGACTGGCAGCAGGCGGACATGCGCCACGTAGTTGAACATCGGGATCGGCGTATCGAGCAGGCAGTAGCTGAACGATTGTTCGAGATCGGAGAGCGCCAGCAGCTGCTCGCGCAGCTCGGCGCCGTCCTGCAGCTTGAAGCGCCTGACGCAGCCGATCTTGTCGGATGGCTGCGCGCGCTCGATGCCGCTGCTCGCGACCGCCGGGTGCCAGCGGTCGTGGCCGTTGAAATCGCGCAGCACGGCCCACACCGCATCGGTCGGTGCATCCAGGATCGTGCTTTTGACGATGTGCGGCACGGTCAAAGTCCAGTGTCTGCGAGTTTGATGGAGCTATCCGCGAACCTCACCTCTCCCCATCGGGGAGAGGTCGGCGCGCAGCGCCGGGTGAGGGGGCTCAGGTCCCGCGAGAGACCGTAACCCCTCACCCGGATCGCATCTTGCGATGCGATCCGACCTCTCCCACAGGGGGAGAGGTGGACCGTCTGCGTCGCGATAGCTGGACGATACATATCGCTATCCTCCGAACGCCCGCTTCAGCGCGTCGAAGCCGCCCTGGAACACGCCGCCGCCGATGTTGTTGACGAGCTCGGCCTCGCGCTCCGGCGCGCAGTCGAACTCCGCGGTCCATTCCAGGAAGGTCTGGTCGCCGTCGGTGACCGGCGTCAGCCGCAGGGTTGCGACATAGTTCTCGACGCCCATCGGGGATTCCAGGATCGAGTAGGTGCAGAACATGTCGTAGTCGGACAGCCCGAGCAGCTTCTCCCGGATGCGATCGCCGTTGCGCAGGCGGAAATCCCTGACGCAGCCGATCTTGTCGGAGGGCTCGCCGCCTTCGATCCGGCTTTCCGCGATCGCCGGATGCCAGTTCGGCAGCCCGTTGAAATCACGGACCCGGGCCCAAACCCGGTCGTTGCGGGCGTTGACGACGGTGGAGACGTAAACCCGTGCCATGGCGTGCGCTCAGTCCTTCTTGCGCGGCGTGCGCTCGGGCCGCGGCTCGCCGCCGCCCTCGGGCGCCGCCGGCTTGGCGTCAGCGCCGCCCTTGCGCGCGGAGTCCTTGATGCCCTGCATGTCGCGGGCCTCGCGGATCAGGCCGGGCATCTTGGCGAGGCTGCCGCCCTCGACACCGATATCGGACAGGATCGAGTCGATCAGCGGCGCCTGCACGCGGTAGCGCAGCGCCGAGTCGATCACCTCGTCGGTGGCGCTGCGGCCGTTGCCGCCGCCATTGCCGTTGCCGTTGAGGCCGTCGACCTGGAGGATGCGGATGCCCTCGATCTTCTCCATCGGCTTGACGCTTTCGCGCACGATGCCCTCGATCCGGTCGAGCAGCTTGCGGCGGAACAGCGAGTAGCGCGCCTGGTCGGTGAGCACGTTCTCGGCCTCGTTGAGCAGGCGCTGCGCCTCGGCCTCGACCGCGGCGCGAACCCGTTCGGCATCGGCAGCAATCTTGGTCTCCTCGGCCTGCTTCTCGGCCAGCAGCACCTCGACGGTCTTGCGTCGTTTCGCGATCTCGCTCTCGCGCGCCGTGACGACGCGCTCGGCCGCTTCCGTGGCGCGGATCCGGGCGTCTTCGGCTGCAGCGCGCGCCGCGGATTCCTCCAGCGACTTCTGATGCAGCGCAATCGCCTTCTCCATCAGCGCGGTCTCGACGTCCTTCTCGCGGTTGACCTCGAGCTTGCGCAGCTCGCGCTCGCGGCCGACCCTCGCCTCGTCGAGGCCGCGGTCCGAGGCGATGCGGGCGCGCTCGACTTCCTCACGCGCAGCGATCTCGGCCTCCTGCAGCGACTGGTTGCGGGCGACCTCGAGCTGCTCGATCGCCCGGCGCCGTTCGATCCGGGCGGCCTCCAGCGCCTGCTCGCGCGAAACGTCCGTCGTGTCGATGTCCTTGCGCGCCACGATCTCGGCCTGACGGACCTGCCGGTCGGCATCGATCCGCTCGGAGCGCTTGGCGGCGAGCGCGATCACGCGCTCCTCGTCGGCGAGCTCGATCGCCTTCTTCTGGTCGATGTTGAGCACTTCGCGGGTTCGCGACGAGGCGATTCGCTCGCTCTCCAGCGCCAGCTCGACATCGATGCGCTGCCGCTCGACGGCGTCGCGGCGCTTCAGCTCGGCGGCCTCGATCGCCCCGGTGCGTTCGATCTCGAGCCCGCGGGTCTCCCGCTCGGCGCGGATGCGCTGTGCAGCGACCGACTTCTCCTGCGAGATCCGTGCCGCCTCGATCGCCTCGCGCGAAGCGATGTCGGCTTCCTCGATCGCGCGGGTGCGGGCGATTTCGAGTGCCCGGACGTGCTCCTCCTGGGCGATCCGGGATGCTTCGGTGGCTTCGCGCGCGCTGATCCCGGCGATCTCGACGGCCTGGTTGCGCTCGATCTCGAGCTTGCGCGTGGTGTGGTCGGCGGCGATGCGCTCGGCGGCCAGCGTCTTCTCCCTGACGATCCGGGCGGCCTCGACCGCCTTCTGCGCCTCGATCTCGGCTTCCTGGATGGTGCGCACCTGCTGGATCTCCAGCGCGCGGGTGCGTTCGTCGGAGGAGATGCGCTCGACGTTGACCGTCATGGTCTGGGCGATGCGCGCCTTCTCGGTGGCCTCGCGGGCCGCGATCTCGGCTTCGTCGACCGCGCGGGTGCGCTCGATTTCGCGGCGGCGGGTCTCCTCCTCATTGGCGATGCGGGCATCGGTGACGACGCGGTCCTGCTGGATTCGGGCCTTCTCGATCGCCTCGCGGGCGGCGATCTCGGCTTCCTCGATCGTGCGCATCCGCTCGATCTCGCGCTGGCGCACTTCGCGCTCCGATGCGATCCGCGTGGTATCGACCGAGCGCTGGTTGGCGATCCGGACCCTTTCGATCTCTTCGCGGGCCAGTAGCTCCTTCTCCTCGACGGCGCGGGTCCGCTCGATCTCCTTGTGCCTTGTCTCGCGCTCCGAGGCGATCCGGGCTTCGGTGATCGCCTGCTCGTTGGCGATGCGAGCTTTCTCGATGGCTTCGCGCGCGGTGATCTGGGCCTGTTCGGCTTCGGTCTCGCGCAGTGCACGCTCGCGGGCGACTTCGGTGCGCTGCAGGGCACGGCGCATCTCGATGTCGCGCTCCTGCTCGAGGCGGGCGGTCTCGCTCTCGCGCTCGATCTCCAGTGCCTGCCGTTCGGCCTCCAGATTGCGGGAGCGGATCTTGATCATCGAGTCCTGCTCGATGTCGTTGCGCAGCTTGCGCTTGGCCTCGATGTCCTCCATCAGGCGGGTCAAACCTTCGGCATCGAACCGGTTCGAGGGGTTGAAATATTCGAGATCGGTCTGGTCGAGGTCGGTGATCGCGACCGACTCGAGCTCGAGGCCGTTTTGCGCCAGCGCTTCCGCTGCATTGGCCTTGACGCGGGCGACATAGTCGCCGCGCTGCTCGTGCATCTGCTCCATCGTCATCTCTGATGCGACCGAGCGGATCGCGGAGATGAACTTGCCGGAGAGCAGGGTGTGCAGCTGCTCCGGCTCCATGGTGCGGCGGCCGAGCGTCGCGGCGGCGATCGAGACAGCTTCGCGGGTCGGCTGGACGCGGACATAGAAATCGGCCTCGATGTCGACGCGCATGCGGTCGCGGGTGATCACGGCATCCTGCCGGGAGCGCACGATCCCCATCGGCAGCACGTTCATGTTGACCGGCGTATAGTCGTGGATGAACGGCAGCACGAAGGCGCCGCCATTGATCACCACCCGCTCACCCATGAAACCGGTGCGGACGAAGGAGACCTCCTTCGACGAGCGGTGATACAGCCAGTTCACGACGTAGACGATGATGACGATCGCGACGATCGCGACGATGAGCCAGAGGATCAATTCACCGACCAGCATCCCCGACATCTCTTCCTCCCTTGGTCACGGCGGCTCTAGCGCGCGCCGATCGCCTTGAATTTCCGAACCTGCTCCGTCAGCGCCCGCTCGACCGGCAGGCGCTCCATCGAGGAGGCGCCGTAGAAGCCGTGGCAATTGCGGGTCTGCTTCATGATGAAATCGGCATCCGCGGGATCCGCGATCGGACCGCCATGCGCGAGCACGATGATGTTGGAATTGACGCTGAGCGCGGCCTCGGCCCAGGCCTCGATGCGGGCGGGACAATCTTCGAGCTTCAGCGCAGTCTGGGCGCCGATCGTGCCGCCGGTGGTCAAACCCATATGGCAGACGATGATGTCGGCGCCAGCGATCGCCATCGCGGTCGCTTCCTGCTCGCTGAACACATAGGGCGTGGTCAGCATGTTCTTGTCATGCGCCTTCGCGATCATGTCGATCTCGAGCGCGTAGGACATGCCGGTTTCTTCGAGATTGGCGCGGAAGATGCCGTCGATCAGCCCGACGGTCGGGAAGTTCTGCACGCCGGCAAAGCCGAGCGCTTTCAGCTGGTCGAGGAACAGGTCCATGTCGCGGAACGGGTCGGTGCCGTTGACACCCGCGAGCACCGGCGTGTTGGTCACGACCGGCAGCACTTCGGCGGCCATCTCGACGACGATCGCGTTGGCGTCACCGTAGGGCATCAGTCCGGCGAGCGAGCCGCGGCCGGCCATGCGGTAGCGACCGGAATTGTAGATCACGATCAGGTCGACGCCGCCGGCCTCCTCGCATTTCGCTGACAGGCCGGTGCCGGCGCCGCCGCCGACGATCGGCTCGCCGCGTGCGATCATGGCGTGAAACTTCTTCAACAGCGCACCGCGTTCAAACCTGGGCATGGGTCACCTCGCCACTCTGCGCCGGCCACCGGCGCGTCCGAGCAGCGGACGGAACGCGCTGACGATGGCGGCGGTGAACTCGGGATCGTTGATGTTGCGCTTGACGCGGATGATCTGGCGGTTGCCGGTCTGGCGTACCGTGCGCTCCAGCGTGCGGAACAGCGCGGCGTCCGCATCCGGGTCCCAGAACGGCTGGCCGGGCGCGTCGAGCGCCGAGACGCCGCCCTCGGGCAGCAAGAAGCGCACCGGCCCGTCCATCTGGTTGAGGCGTTCGCCGATCCAGCGGCCCATCCGCTCGTTCTCTTCCGGCGTGGTCCGCATCAAGGTGACCTGCGGATTATGGACGTGGAACTTGCGCTGCCGGTAGCGCTCCGGGATGGTGTCCGTCGCGCCGAAGTTCACCATGTCCAGCGCGCCGACCGAGCCGACATACGGCACGCGGCTGCGGATGATGGCGCCGAAACGGTCCTCGGTGGCCGGGAACACGCCGCCCATCAGGAGGTCGCAGACCTCGGTCGTGGTGAGGTCGATCACGCCGGCGAGCTGGCCGGACTCGACCAGCTTCTCCATCGAGCGGCCGCCGACGCCGGTGGCGTGGAACACGAGACACTCGAAATCCTCGCGCAGGTCGGCCGCGATCTTCTGCACCGCCGGCGTGGTGACGCCGAACATGGTGATGCCGATCGCGGGCAGGCTGGCGCTCGTCTCGCGCTGCTTGCCGGCCTGGTCGTCGAGCCGTGCCTTGACCATGCCGACCAGCGCATGGGCGCCGTTGCCGAGCACGGCGCGCGAGATCGAGTTGAGGCCCTGCACGTCGGTGACCGAGTACATCATGGTGATGTCGGCGGGCCCGACATAGGGGCCGACGTCGCCGGATGCGACCGAGGAAATGATGAGCTTGGGCACGCCGACCGGCAGCGCCCGCATGCCGGGCGCGACCAGCGACGCGCCGCCCGAGCCGCCCGCGGAAATGATGCCGGCGATATTGCCCTGGCGCCGCAACCAGCGTTCGAACGCTTCCGCCATCGCCGTCACCGAAGCGCCGCGATCGGCGCCGAACACGCCCGAGCCGCCGCGACCGTGGTTCAGCGCGATCTCCTGCGCGGTGACGTCGCAGCTCGCTGCTCTTCCGCTGGTCGAGACATCGACCAGTCGGGTGCGCAGGCCGCTACCCGCGATGATATCGCGGATGAAGCGCAGCTCGGCGCCCTTGGTGTCGAGCGTGCCGACCACCAGCACGACAGGCGGCCCCGACATTCGGGATGCCGTCGGTTCGCGCCGCTGGCGGGTGGCCTCTTCGAGCCGGGTGACACCGGTGGACTGCGTCCGCGCGGCGGCTTCGATGCGGGCGATCGGCACCGGCTGCGACCAACGCGTCGGCGGCACCAGATTGGAAACATAGATGCGGAGCGGCCCCTTACGTTCCGGTTGCGGCGTGCCGGCAGCTTCGGCCTTCGCCGGAGCCGCTCCGGCGTCGGTCTCATCCGTGCCGTGGGTGCCGACGCCGAGCAGCCGCTGCTGCAGCTCGCGGTCGGTGGCGAGGCGGGCGGAATCGATGATGCGGTTGATCCGGCCATTGACCATGATGGCGACGTTGCGCGATACCGCCGTCGCCACGCCGATGTTCTGCTCGATGACCAGGACGGAGATGTCGCCTTCATCGCCGAGGCGCAGCAGCATATCTTCGACCTGTGCAACGATCACAGGCGCAA
The DNA here is from genome assembly GCF_053474805.1 of Bradyrhizobium sp. WCU1. Taxonomy (NCBI): domain Bacteria; kingdom Pseudomonadati; phylum Pseudomonadota; class Alphaproteobacteria; order Hyphomicrobiales; family Nitrobacteraceae; genus Bradyrhizobium; species Bradyrhizobium sp. WCU1. The sequence continues at coordinate 1,990,527 of NZ_CM130280.1, read as the reverse complement.
GCCCCTCGGTCGGCTCGTCCATGATCAGCAGATGCGGGTTGGTGAGCAGCGCGCGCGAGATCGCGAGCATCTGCTGCTCGCCGCCGGAGAGCTGGTTGCCGCCATTGTTCTTGCGCTCGGCGAGGCGCGGGAAGATGTCGTAGATGCGCTCGATGGTCCAGGCGCCGCGGCGCAGGCCGCCGGCGAGCGCAAGGTGTTCGTCGACGGTCAGCGAGCGCCACAGCCGCCGGCCCTGCGGCACATAGCCGACGCCGAGCCGGGCGATCCGCGCCGGATTGAGCCGCGCGACCTCCTCACCGCGAATCCGGATCGAGCCGCCGCTGGCGCGCACCAGTCCCATGATGGCCTTGCACAGCGTGGTCTTGCCCATGCCGTTGCGTCCGACCACCGAGAATACGCCGGTGTCGAGTGTGAGATCGACGCCCTGCAGCGCATGCGAATGGCCGTAATAGACGTCGAGGCCCTTCACCTCGAGCGCGGGCGCGGCGCGGCGGTCATTCATGGCCGCCTCCGAGGTAAAGCTCCTGCACCTCGGGATCGGATTCGATCTCGCGCGGCAGGCCTTCCTTGAAGATGCGGCCGTTGTGCATCATCGTCACGCTCTCGACGACGCGCAGCGCAACGTCCATATCGTGCTCGATGATGATGTAGCCGATATGTGCCGGCAGCGAGGTCAGGATCTCGATCAGCTCGCGCCGCTCGGTCGGCGACAGCCCCGCCGCCGGCTCGTCGAACAGGATGAAGCGCGGCGCGCCGGCCAGCGCCAGCGCGATCTCGAGCTGCCGCTGCTGGCCGTGCGCCAGCTCGGCGACGCGCTGGTCCTTCACGCCCGCGAGATGCACCGCCTGCACCAGCGTCTCGGTCGCGTGCATCAGCGCATCGTTCTGCCCGGGGCGCAGCAACGAGAACCGGCCGCGCGAGACACCGCGGCAGGCGAGGTAGACGTTGTCCTGCACCGTGAGGCCGGGGAATAGCGCCGAGATCTGGTAGGTGCGGCGCAGGCCGCGGCGGATGCGCTCATAGGGCGGGAACTGGGTGATGTCCTCGCCGAAGAAGCGGATCGTGCCGGAGGAGGGCGGGAAGTCGCCGGTGATGCAGTTGAACAGCGTGGTCTTGCCGGCGCCGTTGGAGCCGAGCACCGCACGGCGTTCGCCAGGCCGCACCGTGATGGTGACGTCGGTCAGCGCCGCCAGCGCGCCGAACAGCCGGGTCACGCCGCGCAGCTCCAGCGCCGCGCCGGCGCCGACGACGGACAGCCGCTGCGCGACGCTATCCATGGCGGCCTCCGCCTGAACCTCGTGTCGAGGAGGCGTTGCGGCGCCGCCAGCGTTCCCACAGCCCGATCACGCCGTCGGACGACCAGAACACGATGGCGAGGAAGCCGAGCCCGATCAGCAGCCGGAAGCGGTTGCCGTCGAGCCCGAACTTGATCAGCACGTCGAGCGCGAAGGTACGCAGCAGGACGAAGATCAGCGCGCCGATGAACGGGCCGATCGGCCGTGTGATGCCGCCGACAACGGCGATGATCAGCACGTCGATGCAGGCGCCGACGCTGACCGAGCCGGGCGAGATCTGCCGGTAGTTCCAGACCTGCAGCACGCCGCCGAGCGCCGCGATGAAGGCCGCGAAGGCGTAGGCCGCGATGCGGTGGGCATTGGGGTTGAAGCCGAGCGCCCCCATCCGGCGGGGATTGTCGCGGACGCCCTGCAGCGCGAGGCCGAACGGCGCGCGCGAGACATACTGGACGGCAAAGTAGGAGATCGCGGCGACGCCGAGCGTCACATAGTAGAAGGCGATGTCGCTGCGCCAGTCGACGCCCCAGAAATGCGGCGTCGCCACGGTGTTGATGCCGGTGTGGCCGTTGAAGATCGCCCAGTTCTGGTTGGTGAAATAGTAGAACGCAGCGCCGATCGCGAGCGTGATCATGATGGTGTAGATGCCCTCGGTGCGCACCGCGAGCGCGCCGCCGAGCGTGCCGAACAGCGTCGCCAGCGCCAGCGCCATCGGGGTTGCCAGCCACCACGGCCAGCCCAGGCTGATATTGGCGTTGCCGCTCACGCCGAACACCGCGACCATGTAGCCGGCGAAGCCCGCGATGGTGAGCTGCATCAGGCTGACCATGCCGCCATAGCCGGCGAGGAACATCAGGCTGAGGGCGATGACGCCGAGGATCAGCGTGGTGGCGAAGATCTCGATCAGGAAGAAGCCGTTGGCGATCAGCGGCATGATCACGAGGATCAGCGCGACCAGCCAGGCCACGGGATTCTGGAATTCCGGCCAGGTGCGGAGCAGGGCGCGGCGGGTCGCGTTGCCGGATCGGTCGGTGCGGAACTGGGTGCTCTGCAGCAATGACATCTCATCGCCTCGCGAGCAGGCCCTGCGGCCGCAGCGCCAGCACCAGCACCATGATCAGGAAGGTGACGACGATGGCGTAGGTCGGGATGTAGACCGAGCCGAGCTGCTCGGCGAGGCCGATGATGACGGCGCCGAGCGCGGCCCCCGGGATCGAGCCCATGCCGCCGACGATGACGACCACGAGGGAGGCGAGCAGGAAGCGGGTATCCTCGCCCGGCGACAGCGACTGGAAGGTGCCGCCGACCACGCCGGCGATGCCGGCGAGACCCGCGCCGAGCGCGAACACCAGCACGAACACCAGCTGGATCCGCACTCCGGTCGCGGCCAGGATGTCGCGGTCGTCGACCCCGGCGCGCACGATCATGCCGATCCGCGTCCGGTTCAGCGCCAGCCACATCGCGATCCCGATCACGACGGAGGCGGCGAAGATCACCAGCCGCACCAGCGGATATTGCAGATAGACCGGCTCGCCGGAGGATTTGATCGCGGTCAGCAGCGGCAGCTGCACCGGGCCGATCAGCCAGCTCGGGGTCTGGACCTGGTAGAAGTCGCCGCCGAACACCCACAGCATCAGATCGGCGAACACGATCGAGAGCCCGATCGTGACCATGGTCTGCCGGAGGTCCTGGCCCTCCATGCGGCGGAACACGGCAAGCTGCAGGATCACGCCGACCAGCGCCACCGCGATGAAGGCAATGATGAAGGCGAGAATCCACGATCCGGTCCAGCTGCTGATGGCGTAGCCGATATAGCCGCCGAACAGATAGAGCGAGCCGTGCGCGAGGTTGACGTTGCGCATCAGGCCGAAGATCAGCGTGAAGCCGCTGGCCACCAGGAAGTAGAGCCCACCGAGCGTGATGCCGTTCAGCACCGCATTGAGGAACACGCGCTTGCGCCCGATCGCGGCTTCAAGTCCCGGCGGCCAGATCGCGAACACCAACCACGCCAGCACCGCGACCGCGATTATCACGATCAGCGCCCAGGCCGGATGGCGTTCGATGAACCTGGCCATGTCAGTCGCGTTCCCTCAGTCGGTCGCGACCGTCTGGCGGGCCGCGTGTCCTTGCATCCTACCGAGGGCAAAAGCGGAGGATTTGATCGAGAGTATCTTTTATCGTCCGGTGCGGAACTCGCTCACGGCCGCAACACCTTGGCGGCGCGGCGATAGTCGGTCGGGGCCATGCCGACATTGGCGGCGAAGAAGCGAGTGAAACCGCTCTGCGAGGAGAAGCCGAGATCGAAGCCGATATCGGCGATCGGCGCTTCGGTCGCGACCAGCGCGTCGAGCGCCTGCTCCATGATCAGCGTGTTCATGTAGAGGTGAGGGGTGACGCCGGTTTGGGTCCGGAACAGCCGATAGAAATGCGGTCGCGACAGCCCGGCCTCGCGCGCGATCGCGTCGAGCTCGATCTCGGCGCCGGGGCTTTCGGACATCAGCCTGATCGATTTACGGACGCGGAAATCGGTCACCGCGGCGGCGGCGGGGGCGCCATCGGCCGCCTGCCAGCTCTCCTCGTAGCAGGAGTCGATCAGCTGCCGGAGCTCGCAATCGAGGCTGCGTAGCGATGGCGCGCCGCACACCAGTGCTGCGGTGCGGCGGATCAATCGGTCGAGCGCCTCGGTGCGCGGAAAGAAGGTGCGGCCGAAGCGCAGGCCCTGCACATTGGCAGGCTGCGGCGTGAACCATTCGGCGTTGACATAGAGCACGAAGAAGATCGCGCCGTGGTCCATGTCGGTCGGCAGGAAATTGTGCGGTTCCCACGGATTGACCGCAACCACGGTGTCGTCCTTGAGCAGCAGGCGCTGCTCCGAGACGTCGATCTGCGCCGGCGTCCCGCCGACATGAAAGATCAGGTGCCCTTCGCGGTGCGCGTGCACGTTGAAGGGGCGGTTCAGCTGATAGACCGTCGCGCGACCGAACCGGCCGTGGAAGACGGCAAGCGCCCTGCTCATGCCTCCCCTCCCGCGGGATGTTCTTGTCTTTTCGACAAGCGTTCATCATCCGCCCGCGGAAAGCAAGGGCGAGCAGGGCCTTCGATGCAACTGCGCGCCTGCGTCACGGCTGGCTTGCTCGCACCTGCAACAAATACGTCAGTACTTCTTGCACTCCGGAACCGTGCGGCTCGGCAGGCCGATCTTGGCGAAAACAGCCGGATCGTAGCCCAGCGTCTGGTTGACGTTCGGGATCACCTTCACGACCTTGGAGAACAGCGCGCCCTTGCCGTCGTCGACCACCTCGGTGACGAAATTGGTGCCGATCGCCTGGCGGTTGGCATCGAGCTTGATCTTGCCGTTCGGTGCGTCGATCTCGATCTTGGCCAGCGCGTCCTTCAGCTTGGCCTGGTTGTTGGAGAGATCGCCATTGACCTGCCGCAGCGCCAGGATCAGCGCCATGGTCGAGCCGTAATAGTTGGTGGCGAGCAGCGACGGACTCGGGAAGCGTTTGCTCTCCGGGAACGAGTCCTGATAGGCCTTCACGAACTTCTGCCAGCCCGGATCCTCCCAGGTATCGGCCTGGCCGCTCGCGGCGATGGTGCCGACCAGCGCGTTCTTGGCGCTGCCCTTCGACGACAGGATGGTCTGATCGATCATGATCGAGCCGCCCATCAGATGCGCCTTGCCGCCGGCCTGCTGGTACTGGTTGAGGAAGTTGACCGCGTCGGCGCCGCCGAGGCCGAGATAGATCGCATCGACATCGTCGGGCAGCGCGGCGATGACGGAGGCGAAGTCCTTGGTGCCGAGCGGCACCCATTGCCGGTTGGTGACCTGGCCGCCGGCGCCGCAGAATTCCAGCACCAGGCCGAACACCTGCGTGTAGATGAAGGAGTAATCCTCGCCGACGGTCGCGATCTTGCGATAGCCCTTGGTCTCATAGGCGTATTTGCCGAGGCCGACCTGCCACTGCGCACCGTCCATGTTGTAGCGGAAGAAGTTCGGCGCCGGATCGACATAGGTCGTCTCCTGCGCGCCGGAAGCGGCATTGACGAAGGTCAGCTCCGGATGGGTCTTGGCAAAATTCTTCACCGCGATGCCTTCGTCGCCGGACAGCGGCGACAGCAGGATCTGCACCTTGTCCTGCTCGATCAGCTTGCGCACCGCGCGCACCGCGGAGTCCGGCGTCGCGTCGGTCGAGGCGACGACGAATTCGAGCTCCTTGTCGCCGATCTTCTTGCCGAGCACGTTGAGCGCGGTCTGGAAGCCGCGCATGCCGTCCTCGCCGAGCACGGTATAGGTGCCTTCGAGCGTTGCGGTGACGCCGACCTTGATCTTCTCCTGGGCGAACGCCGTGCCTGAAAGCAACAGGCTGCTCAACGCAATCAGTCCCAAACTGCCCTTCAACATCGTTCTCCTCCCTCTGTGTTGTCGCCGGCGTCCATCTGGCCTGACGGAGATGGGCGTCCGGTTGTTGGCGGCAAAGCTAGCCGACAGGAGGCGCGGCGCGGATGTCGTCGCGGCGGGGTGGCTTAACGGGCAGTCTCATTTTGATTGTTGCGCCGCAACGAGCTTCGCGGCGCAATGTCGCGGAGTTTTGTTCGGTGTCGTCTTGTTCGATGTCATCACCCGCGAAAGCGAAAGCGGTGATCCAGTATTCCAGAGGCCGTAGTGCTTGAGCTGAGAGGCCGCGGCGTACTGGATCGCCCGGCTCTTGAGCCGGGCGATGACAGCTGCGGCGTCGACACACTTCGCGCTCTCGCAACTCAGAGGGACGGGCGCTCACGCCAGCCCCAATCCACCATTGTCACTTCGTCGTGTAGCCGCCGTTGACCAGAATTGTCTGGCCGGTCATCCACCAGCCCTCCGACACCAGCAAGCGAATCCAGGGCACGATATCCTTGATGTCGGTGAGGCCGGTTTTCGAGAAGCCGGACAGCGCCGCTGCCGATTTGTGATAGGCGACCGCGTCGGCGCCTTCGGCCGGATAGAAGAACGGCGTGTCCATCGGGCCGGGGCCGATCGCAGTGACCGAGATGCCGCGTGCGCCGAATTCTTTCGAGGCCGCGCGGGTGAAATGCTCGACCGGCGCCTTGGTGCCGGCATAGGCAGCGTAGAACGGCGTGTAGGCGCCGAGCAGCGACGTTACCAGCGTGCAGATTTTGCCGTTGTCGTTCACGTGACGGCCGGCTTCCTTGAGGAAGAAGAATGCAGACTTGGCGTTGACCGCGCTCATCGCGTCGTATTCCGCCTCCGAGATCTCGACCATCGGCTTCTTCAACACCTTGCCGACGGTGTTGATTGCGATGTCGGGACGGCCGATCGCGGCGACGGCGTCAGTGAACAGCTTCTCCATCGCGCCCGCTGTCGTGAGGTTGGCCTGCAAGGCGACCGCGTTGGCGCCGGCAGCCTTGATCGCGGTGACGGTCGCGTCGGCATCGGCCTTGGTTGCAGCGCTGTTGTAATGGATCGCGATCGCCTTCGCGCCGTGGGCCGCGAGATCGCGCGCGATCAGGCCGCCGAGATTCTTGGCGCCGCCGGCGATGATGACGGTCTTGTCCTTGATGCTGTGGTCGGTCATGACGTCGCTTCTCCAGATCGTGCGGCCACGCCCTACGGCCGCTTTCTGGAGGCAACGATATCGTCTAGGATTTGCCGATAAAGCCGTGCATTCTGACGTCACTTGTCAGAAATGGCGAACAATCGGGGCCCGATCTTGGACCGCATCGATCTCTTCCGCATCTTCGCCCGCGTCGTCGAATGCGCGAGCTTTACCCGGGCGGCGGACACGCTGGGGCTGCCGCGCTCGTCGGTCTCGTCAGCCGTCGCGGCGCTGGAGCAGCGCGTCGGCGCCCGGCTGCTGCATCGCACGACACGAAAAGTGTCACCGACGCATGATGGCGCGGCGTTCTACGAACGGTGCCTGCGCGTCGTTGCCGACGTCGAGGAAGCTGAGACCCTGTTCCTCCATACCGCCGCCGAACCGTCGGGCCGGCTCAGGGTCGACGTGCCCGGGCGGATCGGCCGCCTGATCATCGCGCCGGCGCTGCCGGCCTTCCTCGATCGCTATCCGCAGATCGACATCGATCTCGGCGTCACCGATCGCGCCATCAATCTGATCGAGGACTCCGCCGATTGCGTGGTGCGCGTCGGCCCGCTCGGTGATTCCGGTCTGATCGCGCGGCCACTCGGCAACCTCACGCTGATCAACGTCGCGAGCGCGAGATATCTCGCGCGCCACGGCACGCCGCAGACGCCGGATGATCTCGGCGCGCATTGGGCGGTCAACTACGCCTCGCCATCCACCGGACGGATCGAGGAGTGGGAATGGCGCGAGCAGGGCGCGGCACGCAGCATCGCAATGCGCGGTCGCGTCACCGTCAACAGCGCGGAGGCCTATATCGCGTGCTGCATTGCCGGCCTCGGCCTGATCCAGATTCCCGCCTACGACGTGAAGCGGCACCTCGATGCCGGCGAGCTCGTCGAGGTGATGCCGCAGCACCGCGCCATGCCGATGCCGATGACCTTGCTCTATCCGCACCGCCAGCATCTGTCGCGGCGGCTGCAGGTGTTTGCCGATTGGCTGACGGCACTGTTGAAGGAGAAGTTGCTTGTCGCCGGCTAGAGCTTTTGCGTGGTGCCGGCCTGGCGGCCGCGGCGCGTCATCGCCTGTTGTTGGCGGCGCGGCTCGCGGCAGTCCTTGTCGCGCGCTTCACCTCGACCTTGGGTTGAACGTATCGAGATAATTGATCTCCATTTCAGTTGTCTCCATTCGGCTTGCAACGGGCTTACCCGGTGCAACGTGTTCGATGAACCCGACATGGTCAGGCACATTGCTCGGTAAAATGCAAAGATTGATCTCGAGCAATACTTTCAGTGCTCCACGTACCGCCCGCTTGGTGGTCGGCGGCGTCAGAACTTCTGCGTGATGCCGGCATAGACGCCGCGGCGCGGGCCGTATTGCGCGGCGAAGACGCCGATGCCGGAGCCGTCGCGGATCTGGTAGACGGTGTCGAACAGGTTGACGACGTCGAGGCGCAGCGTTGTCGGCTTGTTCGGCGCGACGATGTTGAAGTCGTGCGAGACGCCGACGTTGACCTGCGAATAGGGCGGCACCGTGCCGGTGTTGGCAAAGCCGTCGCGCAGGCCTGAGCCGTAGATCAGCGACGCGCTGAACTTGGTGTCGTGCCATTGATACCAGCCGCCCACCGATGCGGTCACCGCCTGGGCATGATCGGTGTTGACGTAGTTGTTGGCGATGTAGGCCAGTTTGTCCGGATCAAACAGATACTGGTTCGACACGACGTTGGTGGCGACCTGCCTGGCGATGGCGACATTGCCGTAGAGATGCAGATTGTCGTGGTCGTATCTCGCCGTCAACTCGACGCCTTCATTGGTGCCTTTCGCATAGTTGAAGGCGGTCAGCACATAGGCCTGGCCGAACTGGCCGTCGTCGAGCAGGTCGGTCGCGATCTTGTAATAGGCGTCCATGCCGACTTCGAGGCCGGGGATCGCATAGACCTTTTGTGTGACACCGATATCAAACACATGCGAGCGCTCCGGCAGCACGGGATCATTGGTTGATGTCGCCGGCTGCGCCGTCGTGTTCTGCACCAGCGAGAGGTTGGTCGGCGCCGCCAGCACCTGCTCGGGCGGCGTGAAGTTGCGCGCATAGCCGGCATGGAAGGTCGTGCCCTCGATAGGCTTCCAGGTCAGGCTGACCCGGGGGCTGAGCTGGTTGGCGTCGACATATTGCCACATCTGGTCGAAGCGCAGGCCGGCATTGAGCGTCAGCTGGTTGGTGACCTTCCATTCGTCGGCGATGTAGGTGGAGAACAAATATCCGGTCTTGGCGTTGGAATCGAACACGGAGAATGGTGCGTCGATCGGGTTGCCGGCATCGTCGAGCGGCAGCACGGTCGAACCATTATTGACCAGCGAGCGCTCGGCGCTGAACGACATGCCGAACTTCAGCGTGTGCGCGAAGCCCAGCCTGTAGGACGTGTCTTCCTGGATTCCGTTGACAAAGCTCTGACGATACACGTCCGAAGCTACCCCGTTGAACAGGAGATCGCCGACCGGATCCGGCGTGAAGTGCAACTGGCTGTAGCGGTTGAAATAGGCGACCTGGTAGTCGAAGCCGTCGCCCGACTTCTGATAGGCCACGACGTTGAACTGGTTGAACTCGCGCTGCCGCTCGTTGAGCAGCGCGGAATCGAAGTTGGAGACGCCGTAGGCGGTGAAGGCCGGCGGCTGGCCGGGATTGTTCGGGATCTGGTAGTTGCCGTTGGAGACGCCGCCGATATAGGTCAGCCGGCTGGTCGGATCGATCGCCGTCGAGACATAGGCAAAGCCTTTCTCCTGATCGGTGCGGTCGTGGATCGCGTTATAGGCCGGCGTCGGGTTCTCGATGCCGACATTGCTGCCGAAATAGCGGCCCGAGATGTAGTACTGGGTTTGTCCGACCGTGCCGCCATAGTCGACGCTGGTGGTGAAGTTGCCATGGCTGCCGCCATAGACGCTGATGCTGCCGGAGTTGTTGAAGGCATCTGGCTTGGTCTGGATGTCGAGCACGCCGGCGGTGCGCAACCCGTACTGCGCCGGCAACGCGCCGGTGATCAGCGCCATGCTGCCGACGATTCCGGTGTCGATGATCTGGCCGAAGGCGCCAACGCCGTCCGGCAGCATGATCCCGTTGATGCGGTATTGCAGGTTGGCGTGCTCGTTGCGCACATGCAGTTCGCCGCTGGCGGCCGAATCCTGCGAGACTCCGGGCGCCTGCAGCAGCGCCTTGTCTAGCGTGGTGTTGGTTCCCTGCGGCAAGGACTGCAGGAACTGCTGGCTCATCTGGTAGGTGTTGGCGCCGGTCGGCGCCAGCAGGGTGGCGCGAGCCTGGTCGAGCCGCGTATTCTGGCTCGCGACGGCTCGGGCTTGAGCCTGCTCGGGAGATTCCGGGGTTGCCGAGACCGCGCCGGTTCGTCGCGCACGGTGATTGGTTCCGGTCGCAACGCGCGTCTTCGGCTTCTTCGGCCCTGACGGCGTGGCGTGGCCTTGCGGCGCCGTCACCGTGATGTCCGGAAGGGTGCTGGTCGGCGCCGTTGTCTGCGCGAATGCGGCGCCGCCATGCATCCCGCAGAACAGAAGCGAAGCCGCGCCGGCGGCGTGTCGTCGGATGTTTCCTGACATATTGGTTCCCGATCTCATGAGGCGGCCATCCGGATCCTTCGAACAGGACGCGGTCGAGCCCGCCGTCGCTGCACGACGGCCAGATTCCCATCGATCAAACGGCAGCCGAGCTAACGGCCGCGTTCGAAGCTCAGTTGTGCTGGGGTGTCAGGAGATCGGAGGCGCGCGCGGCTGATGCTGCAGCCGGCCGATGTCGACCGGCGCCGCATAATTGTCGACGTGCCAAGCGAGCAGCGCTGCGGCATCCGGCAGCTGCAGCGGAGGCAGTGCCGGCGCCGGCATCGCCGAGTTGACCATCGCCACGACGGCGCAGATGGCGCAAAGGTCCGCGGCCTGGTCGGAATCCGGATTCGAGCGCCGCTCGTCGCGCGAGGCGTTCTCGACATGCGCCGCCAGCGAGCTGACGGCGGCCTCGATCGAAGTTTGCGATCGCTGCGCCGATGCGCTGGTCGCCGCCCGCGCCGGCGCAATGGCATGAAAATGCCCGAACGACAGCACGAACTGGATCGACAGCGCCAACAGCGCCAGCCGAGCCCCGTGTCTGATGTTCGAGCGAAACCACTTCATGACGACGCCATTCCGCGTCGAGGGTCACAGGACCGACGGACGGCGCGTGCGACGCGGTGTCGCACATTTTCCAAAACGTGCCAGCCTGTCAATCCGCATTGCTGGGCAGTGCGATCGATTTCCGGGCGATCGGACGAATTTGCAACATCGCGATGGCGCCGGGGACACCGGTCCACGGCTGCGCTCTCATGTGATCTAGTCGAAGTGTGAGGTGATCGTCAGGTTCACGATCATGACCGAAGTGCGTGCCCGGCATCGGCCTTTGACCGTCACAGCGATGACAAAGCGATCGACATCGACGTTCCCGCGACCAGGCCGGACAAGCGATTTCCTGGTCGTGCGGCCCCGCTGGTATTGCCGGCGCCCGGAGGGTATAGTTCGGGCGGATGTGGCGGTCAGGTGGGATGTCCTTCGCAAACAAGATCGGTCTCGCAATCGCAATGTTGCTGCTCTGCCTGAGCGGCCAGCAGGCCAATGCGCAGGCCGGACCCGTGCGCTACTGGACCCCGGGCTCGCTGTTCGGCTTCGGCGGCAGCCTGGCCGATGGCCAGAAGGCCGACACTTACGGCAATTTTCCGAGCTTTGACGCCGCCGCTGCGCAGGGCGCCGACTTCTCCTATCTGAACGGCCGGCCGGACGGCTGGTTCGTCGGCGGCGAAGGCGGCCGCGTCGGCTGGAACGGGCTCGGCCAATCCGCCGCATTCGGCGGGCTCGAATATCAGGGCGCGCAGGTCGGCTACAATTTCAAGGGCGTCGGCAATACGCCGGTGACGTTCTTCGCCGGCTTCGACTCGCTGAAATACAATCCCCCCGGTGCCGGCGGGCCGCTGGCGCCGTTCAGCGGCAATCAAGGTGTCAACGCCGGCTATTCGGCGCGTGCAGGCATCGAGTTCCGCCCGAGCTCGAATGTCAGCCTGTCGTTCGGAGCGAGCTTCACCCAGCAAGGGGCGGAGCGCATGGACAGCGACATTCATTCGCAGCTATTGCCCGGCCAGTCCCCGGTTCTGTTCGGCGGCCGCTAGCGCTTCAGCGCAAGACTGCGGCGCCGCGGTCCTGATTCAACCAACCAGCACCAAGAAGGCCCGAGCTCACGGGCACAGTCAGGATCGAAACATGGACATGCAAGGCAAGATCGCACTCGTCACCGCCGCGGCGTCGGGCGCCGGCCGCGCCGGCGCGCTCATCCTCGCGCGCGAGGGCGCGGCGGTTGCGGTGGTCGACCAGAACGAGGCCGGCGCGAAGGCGGTGGTCGACGAGATCAAAAGAGGCGGCGGGCGCGCGCTGGCGCTGGCCGGCGATCTGCGCGACGACAAGTTTTCGCGTGACATCGTCGCGGCGACCGTCAAGGAATTCGGCGGGCTCGACTGCGTGTGGAACCATCTCGGCATTCCCGGACCGTCCGTGATCGACGATCTGGAGGGCTGGGATCTCAGCGTCGATCTCAACCTGCGCTCGCAGCTGATCACCACCAATGCTGCGCTCGCGCAGATGACGGCGCGGCGCAAGGGCAGCATCCTGTTCACCGCGTCGACCTCGGGCCTGGTCGGCTCGCCGTGGAGCCCGACCTATTCGGCGGCCAAGGCCGGCGTCATCGGCCTGGCGCGGGCGCTCGCCAAGCGCCACGCCAAGGACGGCGTGCGCGTCAATGCGATCTGTCCCGGTGCGATCGACACGCCGATGCTGCGGGTGTTCGTCAACCGGCCCGACCAGCCGGGCCACAATACGGCCGATGCCGAGGAACTGATCAAGGCCGCGGTCACCCGCAACCCGATGGGCCGCGCCGCGCGTCCCGAGGAGATCGCGGAGGTCGCGGTGTTCCTCCTGTCGGACAAGGCGTCGTTCGTCACCGGCATCGCGATGCCGGTCGACGGCGGGACGGTGGCGTAGCGACGCGCGTCCGTTCTTTGGCATGCTCTCCTAAAACTTCGCCCTGATGCCGGCGTAGGCGGCGAGTGGCATGCCGGGCACGAAGGTGCGTGGATCGCTCAGCTGCGCCATCAGGTTGGGGAGACCTCCGGCACTGGTGAAACCGCCGGTCTGGAAGAACGTGCCGCTCAGATAGTAATGCTGGTTGAACACATTGTTGATCAGGCCGAACACCTCGATGTTCTTCGTGATCTGGTATGACGTGTGCAGATTGACGACCGAGTAGGCCGGCACCTTCGGGCTCTGGTTGGTGTCGTCACGGATCAGCCACTGGCTGCCGACGACGTTGACATCGGCGCCGACCTTCCACGCATCGGTGACGTTGTAGTCGACGCCGGCCTTGAAACGATGTGCGGGAATGCCCGGGATGTGGTCACCCGGACTGACGTTGACGAATTCCGCGCCGGCATCGTTGGTCAGGGCATTCGGATTGTTCGGCGAGAACAGCGTGATCGCGCTCCGATAGGTCGCGTCGACATAGGTGTAGTTGGCATAGGCGTTCCAGCGATCGAGACGATAGTCGAGCTTGGCCTCGATGCCCTGCCGCAGGGTCTGCCCGGCGTTCTGGAAGAAGCCGAAATTGTTGACGCCGAGCGGGCTCGCGACCCGGATGATGTCGTCGTCGGACAAGGTGTGGAACACGCCGAGGCCCCAGCTCAGCACACCCGTCTTCGCATCGCGCCCCCAGCCGCCGCGGAGGCCCGCTTCCACGGTGTGCGACACCACCTGCTTCAGCGGCGGATCGGCCACCAGGAAGCTGTCGATCATGCAGGGATGGTTGGGATCGGAGCAGCCGAGTTCCAGCGGCGTCGGCGCACGGTTAGCTTCCGAATAGCCGGCATAGGCGGTGAGGTTCGGCGTGATCTTGAAGGTGCCGCCGATCACCGGGTTGAAGCGCTGGAAGCGGTTGCTGCTGTTGAGCAGGTCGTTGGTGCCGGTCTGGTCCTTCAGATCGATCTGGGCGTAATTGAAGCGCCCGCCGGCGGTCACCGAGAATCTGTTGGTCACGTCGAACGTATCGGTGAGATAGACGCCGGTGTAGGTGTTGGTGGCGCGCAGATCGACCGGGCTGAGGCCTGCGTCGGGCTGGTTGATGAAGACACCGGTGCCGGTCACGAACAGGTTGTTCGGGGCGACCGTTCCGAGTTCGCTGGTCGCCGTGAATTTCGTGTTGCCGTGATCGACGCTAACGCCCATCACGACGTGGTTGTCGTGCCCGAACAGCTGGTCCGAGTTGGTCAACTGGGCTGTGCCGCCGTAGCTGTTAGTCGCGGTCTGGTTGCGGTCCACTTCGCCAAGGAACGCATTGCCCAGCGTGTTCGGAGTCGGCGGGCCGTCCGCTGGACCAAAGATCGGAAGGCCATCGCCGATGCACAAGGTGGTGGGATCGTCGCACGGCTGGACGTTGGTGCCGTTGCCGTCGACATGAGACTGCCGAAAGCCACGGAAGTAGGCGTTGCCCTGGAACGACCAGGTGTCCGAGAAATTGTGACTCAAGGTGGCGTTGACGAAAGCGAGCTGAAGCAGCGTCGATTGCGGCCAGGTGTAGACGCTGGACCAGCGCTGATTGAGCATCTCGACCGGCGTCGCCGCGACGTTGCCGAGCAGATTGCTGGCGCCGGTGAAATTGACGTGAAATTCGGTCTGGTCGTTGCGCGCGCCGACGTCGACATACATCCGGTTGATGTGAGACTGGTTGGCGTAGTCGCGCCAGCCGCGATCATAGGCGGATTCGAATGCCGCGTAGGCGGAGATGTTGTCCCTCTGGCCGCCGGCCTGCACGCTGCCCTGCACACGCCCGTAGGAGCCGCCGAACAGTTCAGCCTCGGAGCCTTGGTAGGTGAAGCCGTTCTTCATCTGGATGCTGAGCGCGCCGCCGATCGCGTTGAGACCGTACACGGGATTGTTGGGAACCAGCGAAACACGGTCGATGGCCTTCTCCGGGATGAAATCCCAGTTGACCACGTCGCCCCAGGATTCGTTGATGCGCACGCCGTTCTGGTAGATCGCGATGCCCTGTGGCGTGCCCTGGACCGGCGAAGCAACGAAGCCGCGGTAGTCGAGATTGCGCTGGAACGGATTGCCGGTCTCGTCCGTGAGCGTGACGCCGGGCAGCTTGCGGTTCACCGAGTCCAGGAAATTGGTCGAGTAGTTGCGGCTGAAATCGTCTGATGTCAGCACCTCGGTGTTCGACGGCACCTTGTCGCGATCGATCAGGCTCGCGTCGCGCTCGGAGGGGCCGGGGACGCCGGTGCCGCCCTCAGGCGCCGCCGCGGTTTGCGCCGGCGCGGCCCGCGTTCGCGCGGTTCGTGAGGTCTGCACCACCGGCTTGGCGGCGGGCTTGATGCTGCGCGTGCCCGACAACGGCGAGGGAGCAATCACGGTGACCGGTGGCAGCTCGGCGGGAGCGGGGGTCTGGGCGTACACGGCGGTCAGCGGCGCAGCAGCTCCGATGGCGGTGAGCACGGCCACGGCGCTGCGCGTGTGGACCGAAGAAGACAGAAACCGCGTTGCCGCACGCAACAACGTATCAGCCATGACGCCCACCCCTTGCCGCGGTTCGTCATTGTCCCCAACGAACCGTTCGCATTCGAGACTGCTGGAGCGATGCCGGCTTGGCAAACAAGATGTGTCCCGGCGGCGCGGGATTCTTTTCCATGGATGATCGGGAAAAATTCCCGATCAGATTCGAGGCGGTAGACGCATTCCAGCAACAGTTGCTCCATCGCATGAATTTTCCTTGCGATACCAACGCGTTGACGGCGTGTCGACGATCGACGTCGGAGCTGCAATCGAGGCGGTCGTGCTGGTGAGCGAGGCGCCGGGCTCCCCTCGCGCGATCAAGTCATGTCCCTGCGCGTCGATTGTATCGACGCCGCAATGCGCATAAGTGTCGCCTGTCCCCGACGTGGCATCCGCCTGTAAATGTCGTTCCAGACTTCAATCCCTAACCGCTGTCCTGAGAACTGATGCGAGTCCTGATCGTCGACGATCATCCGATCGTCATCGCGGCTTGCCAGGCTTTGCTGGCTGACGAGGCCGAAATGACCGTCATGGCCGCCGCGGATGCGGCAAGCGGCCTGGCGTCATTCGCCGCCGATGCCCCGGAGGTCTGTGTCCTCGACATCAATCTGCCGTCGGTGTCTGGCCTCGAGCTCGCGCAGCAGATTCTCGGGAAGGATGCCGAAGCCCGTATCGTCATCTTCAGCATCAATGACGATCCGGTCTTCGTCGCGCGCGCCGTCGACATCGGTGTCAAGGGCTACGTGTCCAAGTCCGGAGATCCCAACGACCTGGTCATTGCCATCCGCGAAGTCGGAAGCGGAGGCACGTTCCTGCCGTCCCGAAGTCGCCGGAATGCGGCATTGATAGACCCGCCGGTTGCGGCCAACCGGCTCGCGCAGATCAGTCCTCGGGAAGCCAGCATCCTTCGTCAGCTCGCGACCGGACGCAGCCTGGCCGAGATCGCGAAACTGATCGGCGTTTCCTACGGCACCGTCGCGAACGACACGGCGATCATGCGACACAAGCTCGGCGTTCGCTCGACAAAGGAATTGGTTCGGCTGGCGGCGGAAATCTCCGCAAAGCTACCGCGCTGAATGAACATGCTGCCGCTCGACAGGCTTCCGAAATTTCGACGGATCGATGCGAACCCGATCAGTCCGAAAAATAGCCCCGCTCTCATAGCTGAGGCGGGGCTAAAGGTTCATTGGGATAAAATCCAGCGCACTGCGCGGGAAGTAGCAAATCGGATCGTACCGTCACGATTGTTTTGATCAACGAGATTGTATCTCGCAGTTTTCGGGAATTATTCCCGATCTGTTTTGGAAAAAATCGAATCTCGCGGCGTCGTGCCTGCGCAAATCATTCGCTTTGCGTGTCGCATCATGCATCGAACTTGAAGTCGCAAAAATGCGCGTCTACGCTCGCGGCAGATCCGTTAGAGATCGCTGGAGGGAAACACATGAAGCGTTTGCTGTCGTTCGAGACTACGCACTGCATTGCAGATCGGAGAAGCCCATCTCCGCGATCGGCCCTCGCGACGATCGCTCTCGCCTCGGTCCTTGGTCTTGCGGTTTTCTGCGGTGCTTCGGCACAGGACGCAACTCCCGACCGCATCAAGGCCGTCACGTCGAAAGTCGACAGCGATTTCATCAAGGCGAATGCGGCGACATCGAAGGATTGGCCGACGATCGGTCTCGATTACGCAGAGACGCGGTTCAGCAAGCTCAACCAGATCAATGCCGGAAACGTGAAGGACCTCGGGCTGGTCTGGAGCTACAATCTCGAATCGTCGCGCGGCGTCGAGGCGACGCCCGTCGTGGTCGACGGCATCATGTATCAGACGGCGTCATGGAGCCTGGTTCACGCGATCGATGCACGCAGCGGCAAGAAGCTCTGGTCGTTCGACCCGGGCGTCGACCGCTCGAAGGGCTACAAGGGTTGCTGCGATGTGGTCAATCGCGGCGTCGCCGTCTACAAGGGCAAGGTGTTCGTTGCCGCCTATGATGGACGCCTGATCGCGCTCGATGCCGCCACCGGCCAGAAGGTCTGGGAAAAGGACACGTTGATCGATCACGATCACTCCTACACCATCACTGGCGCACCGCGCGCCTTCAACGGCAAGGTGGTGATCGGGCAGGGCGGCGCCGAATACGGCGCGCGCGGTTACATCACGGCCTATGACACCGAGACCGGCAACCAGCTCTGGCGCTGGTTCACCGTGCCTGGCGATCCCTCGAAGCCGTTCGAGGACGCCTCGATGGAAGCCGCGGCCAAGACCTGGGACCCGGCCGGCAAATACTGGCTCAATGGCGGCGGCGGCACGCCGTGGGACACCATCACCTACGATCCCGAGCTGAACATGGTCTATGTCGGCACCGGCAACGGCGCGCCGTGGAATCGCAAGATCCGCAGCCCCTCCGGCGGCGACAATCTCTACCTCGCCTCGCTCGTGGCGCTGAATGCCGATACCGGCAAATACATCTGGCACTACCAGGAGACGCCCGGCGACAATTGGGACTACACCTCGACCCAGCCGATGATCCTGGCCGACCTCACGATCGAGGGCGCGCCGCGCAAGGTGATTCTCCATGCGCCGAAGAACGGCTTCTTCTTCGTCGTCGACCGCACCAACGGCAAGTTCATCTCGGCGAAGAATTTCGTCGATGTGAACTGGGCGACCGGCTACGACGCCAATGGACGGCCAATCGAAGTGCCGGCCGCGCGTGGCGATGCGCCCTATGACGCCGTGCCCGGGCCGTATGGTGCCCACAACTGGCATCCGATGTCGTTCAATCCGCAGACCGGCCTCGTCTACCTGCCCGCGCAGAACGTGCCGGTCAATCTGACGCCGGAAAAGTCGTTTGCACAGAATGCCGCGACGCCGGGCAAGTTCGGCGGCACGACCGGCTGGAACGTCGGCTTCGTGCTCAACGGCGAGCCGCCGAAGGCGCCCGCGTTCGGCAAGTTGATCGCGTGGGATCCGGTCAAGCAGAAGGAAGCCTGGAAGGTCGATTATGTGTCGCCGTGGAATGGAGGCACGCTGACCACTGCCGGCAATCTGGTGTTCCAGGGCACCGCCGACGGACGTTTCGTGGCGTACGATGCGACCAGCGGAAAGACGCTGTGGGAGACGCCGACCGGCACCGGCGTGGTCGCCGCGGCATCGACCTACACGATCGACGGCCAGCAATATGTCTCGATCGCGGTCGGCTGGGGCGGCGTGTTCGGCATCGCTACGCGCGCGACCGAGTACCAGAATCCCGGCACGGTCTACACCTTCGCGCTCAACGGCAAGGCCAAGATGCCGGAGTTCGTGAAGTATCAGACCGAAGGCCTGCTGCAGGGCGTGAAGTACGATCCGAAGGACGTGCCCGAAGGCACCGCGCTCTATGTTGCCGCCTGCGCCACCTGTCATGGCGTTCCCGGCGTCGATCGCGGCGGCAATGTCAGAAATCTCGGCTATGTCCCTGCCGAGGAAATCGCCAACCTGAAGGACATCGTCTTCGCCGGGCCGTTCCGCGACCGCGGCATGCCGGATTTCACCGGCAAGCTGACCGAAGCTGACGTGGTGAAGATTCAGGCCTTCATCCAGGGGACCGCGGACGCGATCCGGCCGAAGAGCAAATAGCATGACCTAAACGGATCATGTCGCAAGGAGCACGCACAGCTTGTTTGTGTGCCGTCGGCCTCAGCGCTTCCCTGCGCTGAGGCCGTTGTTTTGACTGCGCTCGCGCGAATTGAAGCGGTCCGTCAGGCTCGTGCCCAACCGGCGCGTATCGGTCTCCCGAGGACCGGCAGCGGATCAGTCCTTGAACTCACAGCCGAGGCGCTGCAGGGCCTCATCGACCCAGCGGCGGTCGCTGGTGCCGGCAAGGATCTGCTGGATGGCCTTTTCCTCGGTGGCCTTCTTGGCCTCGGTCAGCTTGCAGATGGCCTCGGCGTCGTCATGGGGCACGCAGAGCACGCCGTCATCGTCGGCCACGATGAGATCGCCGGGCTCGACGATCATGCCGTCGATCGCAACAGCGCAATTGATCTCGCCCGGCCCGTCCTTGTAGGGCCCGCGATGGGCGACGCCGGCAGCGAAGACCGGGAACGATCCTGCGCGGATCGCGCCGGCATCGCGGATCGAGCCGTCGATCACGAAGCCCGCCACGCCCTTCTTCTCCGCCAGCGTCGACATGATCTCGCCGATGATGGCGTTGACCAGCACGCCGCCGGCGTCGACCACGATCACATCGCCGGGCTGGGCGAGGTCGATCGCCTTGTGCACCATCAGATTGTCGCCGGGGCGGGTCTTGACCGTCAGCGCCGGGCCGCCGAGCCAGCCGCCTGCATGCATCGGCCGCAGCCGGTTGGTGCCCGCGATGCGCGACATCACATCGCTGATATTGGCGACCGGCAGGGTGCGGTAGCGCGTGACGAGATCAGGCGAGACCTTCCGTTTCGCCTTGTGAATTGCAAATCCTATGGCCATCGGTTTCTCCGGTGTGTTGGCGGCGCAGTCGCTCAGTGCGCGCGGCGGTCGAGATGGGCGTTGAGGCGAGGATAGACGCGGCGGGCATTGCCTTCAAAGATCTTGGCCTTGTCCTCGGCGCTGAGCGGCAACGCATCGATATAGCGGCGGGTGTCGTCGAAGTGATGCCCTGTCTCGGGATCGATGCCGCGGACCGCACCGACCATCTCCGATGCGAACAGGATGTTCTCGACCGGGATCACCCGGGTCAACAGCTCGATGCCGGGCAAATGGTAGACGCAGGTGTCGAAGAACACGTTCTTCAGCAGATGCTCCGACAGCGGCGGCAGCTTCATGTCCTGTGCGAGGCCGCGGTAGCGGCCCCAGTGATAGGGCACCGCGCCGCCGCCGTGCGGGATGATGAAGCGCAAGGTCGGGAAGCGCTTGAACAGGTCCGAGGTCAGGAACTGCATGAAGGCGGTGGTGTCGCCGTTGAGGTAATGCGCGCCGGTGCCGTGGAAGCAGGGATTGCAGGACGAGGAGACATGGACCATCGCGGGCACGTCGAGCTCGACCATCTTCTCGTACAGCGGGTACCACCACTCATCTGTCAGCGGCGGATCGCACCAATAGCCGCCGGCGGGATCGGGGTTGAGGTTGCAGCCGACGAAGCCGAGTTGCGTGACGCAACGCTCGAGCTCCTCGATGCAGTTCTTGGGCGCCACTCCAGGGCTCTGCGGCAACTGGCAGACCGGGACGAAGTTTTGTGGAAACAGCGTGCAGACCCGATGCACGAGGTCGTTGCAGATCGTGGTCCATTCCCGGCTGGTCGCTTCCTTGCCGACATGATGCGCCATGCCGGCGGCGCGCGGCGAGAAGATGGTGACGTCGGTGCCGCGCTCCTTCTGCAAGCGAAGCTGCGCGCCCTCGACGCTGGTGCGGATCTCGTCATCGGTGATGCCGAGATTGGTGGTGAGCGGCCGGCGCGACCTGTCGGCAAGGCCGGCGAGCTGCTTGTCGCGGAAGATCTGCAGCTTGGCCGGCTCGGTGGTGTAGTGGCCGTGACAATCGATGATCATGGTGGCTTCCTTGTGCAGTTGTCAGTGGGTGACGGATGACGGGATCGCGCCCGCAAGCTCCGTCTCGCGCGGTTTGACGCGCATGGTGGCGGCGATGGCGGAGGCGACGAGCAGGAAGCCGGCGATGCCGACCAGCGCCCAGGAGAAGCTTCCGGTGGAGTCCTTGATCAGGCCGATGCACCAGGGGCCGATCAGGCCGCCGAACTGCGCCAGCGTGTTGACCATGGCGATCGAGGCGGCGCCGGCCGCGCCGGTCAAGAGCGAGGCGTTGATGCTCCAGAACAGCGGATTGCCGGCGTTCAGGCTGAAGCCGACGATGCAAAGGAACACGAAGGCCAGCACCGGGCTCGCGACATAGGCGCTGCCGAGCATCGCGATTGCGGCGAGCAGATAGACGGCCGCGAGATGAAACTTGCGATCGCCTGTCCTGTCGGAGCTGCGGCTGACCACGATGGTGCCGATGACGCCGAGCAGCGGCGGGATCGCTGAGAGGAAGCCGACCTCGATGTTGCTGAGATCGCCCATGCCCTTGATGATCTGCGGCAGCCACAGCAACAGGCCGTAGATGCCGACCAGCGCGCAGCCGAACAGCGCCGCCAGCAGCCAGACCCTGATATCGAGCACGCATTCGATCAACCTGTGCTGCCCCTGCTGTTCGATCTCGGCCCGTTCGGCGGCGAGCTCGCCCTCCAACCAGGCGGCCTGCTGTTGGGTCAGCCAGCTCGCCTTGGCCGGGCGGTCGGTCAGATAATAGAGCGTGAACAGGCCGAGCAGAATGGTCGGCACGCCCTCGGCGATGAACATCCATTGCCAGCCGTGCAGCCCAGCGGCGCCATCGAGGAAGGTCATGATGCTGGTCGAGATCGGCCCGCCCAAGACCGCCGAGAACGAGCCGGCGATGATGTATCCGGCGACGGCGCGGGCGCGGTAGCGCGACGGGAACCAGTAGGTGAGATAGAGCACCACGCCCGGCATGAAGCCGGCTTCCGCGATGCCGAGGCCGAACCGCATCACATAAAGGCTCAGTGGATTCCAGACGAAGGCGGTCAGCGTCGCGACGAGGCCCCAGGTGATCAGAATCCGCGCGAGCCAGACCCGCGCGCCCAGCCAGTGCAGCATCAAATTGCTCGGCACTTCGAGCACCATGTAGCCGAGGAAGAAGATGCTGGCGGCAAAGCCGAAGATCGCGGGGCTGAGGCCGAGATACCTGTTCATCGTCAGCCCGGCATAGCCGAGATTGATACGGTCGAGATAGTTGAAGAACATCATCACGAACAGGATCGGGATCAGCCGCAAGTAGACGCGACGGATGGTTTGGGTCTCCAATTCACTCGTAGCCGGTTGGGCCATCGAAATCCTCCCTTGTTGTTTTTGGCACCGGTGACTCGAACCTGGCGGAGCGCCTGTTATTTGCGGCGATTTCGCATGGCTGACCGGCTGCGCGCGTTGCCCCTTGTTATCCCTTGGAGCATCCGCGTTTTGGCGCCAAGATCAGGAAACGGTCCTGGGAGGTCAAATACCGCTTTGACCCGTCACTTATAGGGAATCGGAATAAGCGATGGACTACAGGCAGCTTCGCTACTTCATCGCGGTGGCCGAGGAGCTCAGCTTCAGCCGCGCCGCCAAGCGGCTGCATGTCAGCCAGCCGCCGCTCAGCACGCAGATCAAGGCGATGGAGGAGGAACTCGGGACGCAGCTGCTATCACGGACGCGGCGTGCCGTCGCGCTCACCCAGGCCGGCCAGCTGCTGCTGGAGCACGCGCGCCGCGCCGTCAGCGAGCTCGATCTGGCGTCGGAGACCGTGCGGCGTGCCGCGCGCGGCGAGGCCGGCGCGGTCCGCGTCGGCTTCACGGATTCCGTTCCGATGCTCGACATGTTCGCCGAACTGTTCCGCAGTTTCCGCGCCAGCTATCCGCGGGTGAAGATCGAGCTGCGGCACATGTCGACGGCGAAGCAGCTCCAGGCGCTCGCCGACGCCGAGCTCGATGTCGCGATCATGCGGCCGCCGCTCGATTTCCGCCCGGCGGCCGATCTGCAGGTTCACGTCGTCTGGCGCGATCGGTTGATGGTGTTCCTGCCGATCGATCATCCGCTCGCCGCTGCACCGGGCAAGCTGGCCGTGGCCGATCTTGCCGAGCACGAATTCGTCGGCATGGCCGAAAGCGGCTGCGGCGTCGGCGATCAGGCCGCGATGCTTTGCCGGCGGGCGGGCTTTGCGCCGCGCATCGTGCAGGAGGCGCATGAGCTGCGCACCGTGCTCAGTCTGGTCGCGGCCGGGATCGGGCTTTCGATCCTGCCGTCCTGCTACCAGCAGGCCGGCGTCATGAACGTCGTCGCCAAGACGCTCGATACGCCTGATGCCGAAAGCCGCATGCTGGTGGCGATGCGCTCGAATGCCTCGCTGTTGCCGCGCCGGTTCGTCGAATGCGCATTGCAGGCGGCAACGCGCAGCACGCCGCCGCTGGTCCCCGGGGTCACGGCAGCGAGCCGTTGATCGCGCCGCGCGCAAGACGACCGCGCGTGGTTGAGGCCGCCTGCCTGCCGGCCCGCGCAGCCCCTACTTTCGTAGGCCGTAGTCTCCCGGAACGCAGTCTGGCGCCGCTCTTGCATAGCCGAATGTCAGATGCTGGGGCGCCGATTCGTCGTGCTTCCGCCTGCGACGGCAATGTCGCGGGCGAAGGATTGGTGATGCGCGCCCGCAGCTATTTGACATCTGCGGAGACGACAAGATGCACGTTCTCACACGTGCGGCAGTCCTGCTTGGGGCGGTGTTCTTGACATCGCCGACCCTGGCGCGCGACGACGGCCGCTACGCCAACTCACCATTGAAGCCTTGGTTTGAAAGCCTGCACAGCGGCTACGGGCAGTGCTGCTCGGATGCCGACGGATATGTGGTCGCCGATCCCGATTGGGAGTCGGATCACGGCCATTATCGCGTGCTGATCGACAGTGAGTGGGTTGTGGTGCCGAACGAGGCCGTGATCACCGAGCCGAACAAGATCGGGCGAACCATGGTGTGGAAGCACTATATCGATGGCCATCCACGGGTGCGCTGCTTCATGCCGGGCAGCATGACCTGATGGCGTGCGCGGCGCTTGAGGGAGGAGCGGACCGCGCCTCGCCGCAAAGCGTGGCGTGGTCGAGCGATTCGGTGGGCGGCGGTCCGGCGATCACCTAAAGCGCGGTGAGATTGGGTTGAATCGTCATCGGGCTTTAGCTCCTTGTTTGAGCATGATCTTTTCGGAAAACCGCTTCGCACTTTTCCGGATCATGCTTTAGCCCGGATTCTCCAGGCTGAAGGTCTCGGACTGTTCGTCATAGGCGAACAGCTCGGCATAGCGCCCCCAGGACACGATGGTCTTGAGCGTTTCATCCGCATAGTCTTCGGACATGTAGTCCTCGAGCTCGTTGCGGAAGCGTGCTGCGGGCGCCATGTGCGAGGGCCGCTCGTCGAGGACGCGGCGGATCAACCCGATCACCGGGACGTAGTTGATGAGGTGCTCCGCGAACAGTTTCTTGCGCGTGTCGGTGTCGAGATGCGCAAAGCGCACGCCGGCCTCGGTCAGCACCACGTCGCCTTCGCTGACCTGGGCAAAGCGCAGCAGTTGCAGCGTCTCGCCGAGATGCAGAATTTCATCGGTCTCGAGTTGAAGCTGGCTCGCCAGCACCGGCAGGTCGGCATGTCCGCCATAGGGTGGCCCGGCCAGCGTCTCGATCAGGCCCGACAGCACGTTGGACGAGACATGGTCGAGAACCATGCCGACGCCGGAGCCGGGAATTCCCCCGGGCGTCAGCGCCTTGGGTTCTTCACGTTGCGTCATGCGGGCATAGAGCTGGTCCACCAGCTGGCGGAAGGTCGGATCCAGCCGGTTGCGCGGATGCTTGAGGTCGATCTTGAACTCGGCGGCGACGCGCCCCGGATTCGACGAGAACACCAGGACGCGGTCGCACATCAGCACGGCCTCCTCGATGTTGTGCGTCACCATCAGCACCGACTTGATCGGCAGCCGGCCTTCGATCCAGAGGTCGATCAGGTCGGTGCGCAGCGTCTCGGCGGTCAGCACGTCGAGCGCCGAGAACGGTTCGTCCATCAGCAGCAGGTCGGGATGCACGACCAGCGCCCGCGCAAAGCCGACCCTCTGGCGCATGCCGCCGGACAGTTCCTTCGGGTAGGCGGATTCGAAGCCGTCGAGACCGATCAGGTCGATCGCTGCGAGCGCGCGCTTGCGCCGCTCGGTGGCGTCGACGCCGAGCGCTTCCAGTCCGAGCTCGACGTTCTGCAGCACCGTCAGCCAGGGGAACAGTGCGAACGACTGGAACACCATGGCGACGCCGTTCGGCGGGCCGGCGATCGCCTCGCCCCGGCAGGTCGCAGCCCCCGACGACGGCGCGACCAGCCCTGCGATGATCCGCAGCAAGGTCGACTTGCCCGATCCCGAGCGGCCGAGCAGCCCGACGATCTCGCCGGCATGAATCGTCAGGTCGACATTCTCGAGCACCAGCAATTGCTCGCCGCTTCCCTTCGGGAACGAGCGGCAGACGCTGCGGATGTCGATCAGGGCGGCTTGCTTGGTTTGGTCGAGCATCAGGATCCCTCTCGATCAGCCGAGGCGAAGGCGGCGCTCGCCGAAGGCGTAGAGCGGTCGCCACAACAGGCGGTTAAACAACGTGACCAGAATGCACATGACGACGATGCCGAGCACGACCCGGGGAAAGTCGCCGGTCTCGGTCGCGTGCGCGATATAGGCGCCGAGACCGGTGGCGACGAGATGGGTGTTGCCCCAGCTCGCGACCTCCGCGACGATCGAGGCGTTCCAGGATCCGCCCGACGCGGTGATCGCGCCGGTGACGTAATAGGGGAAGATGCCGGGCAGCACGACCTTGACCCACCATCGCCATCCTCCGAGATGAAGGCTGTTGGCGGCCTCGCGCAGGTCGGTCGGGAAGGCGGCGGCGCCCGCGATCACATTGAACAGGATGTACCACTGGGTGCCCAGGATCATCAGCGGGCTGAGCCAGACATTGGGGTCGAGGTGAAAGCGGACGATCAGCACGACGAACACCGGAAAGGCGAGGTTGGCCGGAAACGCGGCGAGGAATTGCGCGAGCGGCTGGATCCGCTCCGCAAGCTTCGGCCGCAGGCCGATCCAGACGCCGACCGGCACCCAGATCAGCGAGGCCAGCGCGATCAGCACGATGACGCGCAGCAGCGTGACGAGCCCGTATCCGACCGCATCGAAGACGTCGGACAGGCCGAGCGAGGCGGAGAGGTATTGGTAAGCCAGCCAGGCGGCGTAGGCCGCCGCGGCAACGATCAGCGTAATCCAGATGGCGTCAATGAGGCGCGAAGGTTGGCCGGGTTTGCCGCCGGAGCGCAGCGCCACCGGCCAGCCGATGCGCATGGTGGAGATCGCCTTGTTGGCCATTCCCAATGGATAGGTCAGGGCGCGCAGCGCGCGCGTTCGCCGGAACAGATCGAGCATCCACGACGTCGGAGCTTCGCCGGAGGCGGTCTGCTCGAAGCGGAATTTGTCGGCCCAGGCCACGATGGGACGAAACAGCAGCTGGTCATAGGCGATGATGACGATCAGCATCGTGATGAGTGCATAGCCGATCGCAGGCAGGTTCTTCTGCTCGATCGCGGTGGCGACATAGGAGCCAACGCCGGGGAGGGTCACGGTCGTGTTGCCGACGGTGATCGCCTCCGACGCCACGACGAAGAACCAGCCGCCGGACATCGACATCATCGCGTTCCAGATCAGGCCGGGCATCGCAAAGGGAACGTCCAGTCGCCAGAACCGCTGCCAGCCCGAGAGGTGGAAGCTCGCGGTCGCCTCGTCGAGGTCCTTCGGCACGTTGCGCAGTGACTGATACATGCTGAACGTCATGTTCCAGGCCTGGCTCGTGAAGATCGCGAACACGCAGGCGAACTCCGCGCCCAGCACGCGGCCGGGAAACAGGTTCATGAAGAACACCACCGTGAAGGTGAGAAAACCGAGGATCGGCACCGACTGCAGGATGTCGAGCATCGGGATCAGCACCATCTCGGCGCGCCGGCTCTTGGCTGCGACGGTGGCGTAGATGAACGTAAACACCGTCGAGCAGACGATCGCCAGCAGCATCCGCATCGTGGTTCGGAGCGCATAGTAAGGCAGGTTGGCCGGATCGAGCGACACCGGCGTCCGCTCGAGCTCGGACAGCGGCACGGTGGTCTGCTCGCCGCCGTAGACGACGAGCACCATCGCGCCGACCAGCAGCAACAGCGCCGCCAGGTCCCAGAAATTGGGCCGCAGGGAGACAGGTCCCCATACGGCTGAGCGAACGTCCCGAAACGTCATAAAGCCACCTTCAGGGGGAGCAGAACCCGGCTGATTGCGGCCCGACGGCATCGGAACCGGCCCCCAAGGTCGGCTTATAGGCAGGATTCACGACAATAGGGTAGTCGGGAGATGGGCGCATGACGCCCTTTCGGAGGATATCGGAACCTGGTGTGGCTTATGAGATCGGGCGGTTGGCCGTACGTCCGCCGCAGAGCCGTCGTCCCCTGGTTCAGGACCCTGGCTGCGTCAGGAACCGGGTGACCGCGCCGCCCAGCGTGGCGTGGTCGAGCGGCTCGGAGAGCGATGCCTTGGCGATTTCGACCACACGGTCGGGCGCCAGGCCGCGGCGCAGGTCGCACAGCGCATCGGCGTAATCGGCGGTGAATTCCGGATGCGGCTGCACCGACAGCGTCGTGCCGTTGGCATAGAGCAGTCCGGCATGCGGCGTGAACTCGGACGACATGATGGTGCGTGCGGAGGGGGGCGGGGTGAT
This sequence comes from Bradyrhizobium sp. WCU1, assembly GCF_053474805.1. NCBI lineage: Bacteria > Pseudomonadati > Pseudomonadota > Alphaproteobacteria > Hyphomicrobiales > Nitrobacteraceae > Bradyrhizobium > Bradyrhizobium sp. WCU1. The sequence goes on along the minus strand of NZ_CM130280.1, from coordinate 1,962,708 downwards.
CACCTGGTCCTGGTGCGAGCAGGCGGCGGCGATCGCCTCGCCCTGGAGCAGCCCATTGTCGGGCGTCAGCCGGTAGACGTGGCGGCCGATGCCCCAGCCCTTCTCCGATTTGCGCACCGTGCCGCCGAGCGCCTGCGCGATCAGCTGATGACCGAAGCAGACGCCGACCATCGGAACATGCCTGTCGTGGGCCGCGCGCACGAAGGCTTCCAGCGGCGCGATCCAGGCGACATCGTCATAGACGCCGGCTGCCGATCCCGTGATCAGGATCGCATCCAGCGTGGCCGGATCGGGCAGCGCCTCGCCCGTGGCGACGCTCACGACGTTGCAGGCAACAGACGGATCGGCCGCGGCCACCATCCGCTGGAACATCTGCGGATAGCTGCCGTGACGCTCGCAGAACTGCGGGCTGACGAGCCCGGTTTCGATGATGGTGATGCGGGACATGAAATGCGCTGATGGAAGAGCGGGGATGATCCAGCCTTTAATCCGAAAGCGCTTGCGGTCACAAGCCGCCTGCGGCGCCGGCCGATCAATTCCGCGACGGCGCCGCCGTGTCGATCGTCGCGGTGTGCTGCGCTGCCGGCGTGGTGTTCGCGGCCGCAGGTGCCGTGCTGATGATGACGGGTTCGGTGCGGTAGCGCGGCAATTGATCTTCGAGCGAATAACCGACGCAGAGCGCGAGGCTCGACCACACCGCCATGCTGAAATACAGCGACATCCAGGCGATTTCCTCGCGCCATTCGGCGATGTCATGGGTCACGACCCAGCGCCGGCTGACGTCGCGCAGGCCGTCGAGCGGGTGCAGCAGGCTGCCGCCGGCGGCGAGGTTGATGCGCCAGCGGTTGAGGTACATCGGGACGTCGATGGTCATCAGGAAGGCGAGGAAGGCGGCAATGCCGACGATCGCGACGATGAAAGCCCAGCGCACCGGACCATGGAACTCGGGCAGCAGCCGGCACAGCGCGATCCCGACCAGGAAGAACACCACGGCCCAGATCGAGTTCTCGATTGCGTTGCAGAGATAATGCGTGGTCAGCACCGCATACCAGGAGAAGCATTCCGCGATCACGATCAGCGGCACGATGGTCCAGGCGATATTCACGGTGGTCTCGGCGCCGGTCATGGTGCCGAGCTGATGCAGGATGATCGCCCATTGCGCGGCGAAGCAGACCTCGGCGACGGTGGCGACGGTGCGGCCCACCATGACGCTCGACAGCCAGTGGTCGAACAGGCAGATGCGCTGCACGTCGGCGCGCGGCAGCACCGAACGGAAGGCGCAGCCGAACACATAGGCCGCGCACAGCAGCATCATCAGGCCGATGCCGGAGGTGTTGCTGAAGCTGCCGTTCGACTGCTCATGGAACTGGCGGTACAGCGCGAACCAGATCGCGATGTTGGCGGCGCTGACGAAGCTTAGGAAGCCCCACCACCGGACCACTGGATTCGACCAAGCCAGCGTAACCGGCCGTGCCTGCCGCTCCATGCTCATTCACCGCTCCGCCTGTAACCGAATTGATATTGAACTGTAGTAATTCTGTCATAGAAGGTCGCGAATCACGACTAAAAAATGCGTGTGGCGCGGGCCGGGCGGCTACGGATTGTGACAGTGTTTGTGACAGCGCGGCGTTTGTGACAGTGAGCGGCGGCCCGGCGTTTGTGACAACGCGCAGCCCGCCAAACCCCTCTCCCGTCATTCCGGGGCGCGCGGAACGCGAGCCCGGAATGACGGTGGAGAGAACGGGCTGCCCCGCCTTCGCGATCGTGATCGAATGTGACACCCGCGCCGGTAGGCAGGCCCCGCGCCATCATCTATTGAACGGCTTCCTTTTTCTGGCCGAACCCGCGCGGGCTGGCTTCAAGCGAAGGCGCCTCGTGACGACGGACATGACGGCCAGCTACGACCCGCTGTTGCGCAGGATCCATTGGGCGACGGCGGTGCTGTTCATCGCGGCGATGTTGATCGGGCTGTATTGCGGGCTGCAGCCGGCGGGGACCTCGCCACGGCGCCAGCTGCTCGAGGTACACAAATCGCTCGGCGTCACCCTGTTCTTCCTGGCGATCCTGCGGCTGATCGTGCGCGCTGCGACCACGGCGCCGCCGGAGCCGAGATCGTTCTCGCCGCTGGTGAAGATCGCGGCACGGCTCAATCACTGGGCGCTCTACGCCATCCTGTTCGTGATGCCGGTGACCGGCTACATGTTCTCGTCGGCCGGCGGCTACTCGCTGCGCTATTTCTGGACCTTCAGCTGGCCGCGCCTGTTCGCCGATAACAAGGCGGTCGCAGAGGCCGGCGAGCTGGCGCACGGCGCGCTCGCCTATGTCGTCTACGCCGTGGTCGCACTGCATATCGCCGCGACGCTCTGGCATGTCGTCGTGAAAAAGGACGAGACGCTGGCGCGGATGTGGCCGCGCACGAGCCGCAATGCGTCCTGACGTCTGGTTTCCGGATTATCCGCGCAGCGCAGTCTCCGGAATGGTGCGGCGAACCACCTCGCGCATCGCGAAGCTGGAATGGATGCGGGCGACACCCGGCATCCGCGACAGATGCTGCTTGTGGATGCGCTCGAAGTCGGCGATGTCGCGGGCGATGACCTGCAGATGATAATCGTCGCTGCCCGACATCAGATGGCAGGACACGACGTCGGGGCAGCGCGCGATCGCGGCCTCGAAAGCTGCGAGATAGTCCTCGCTCTGCTTCTCCAGCGTGATGGTGACGACGACGGTCGTGACGAGGCCAAGCGCTGATGCCTCGAGGTCGACGCGGTAGCCGCGGATCACGCCGATCTCCTCCAGATGACGAATCCGCCGCGCGCAGGCGGTCGGCGACAGCCCGACCTTCTCGGCAAGCTCGATCTGGCTGGCGCGGGCATCACTGACCAGCTCGGCGAGGATTCTGAGATCGATACGATCGAGACCGTCCACGCAGTTTTCCTTCATCCGCTGAGCTTGCCACGAAGGATATGGGCGTATCTGGCTGTGGGCAAGCCGGAATTCGCTGAGAAACGCCGTGCGGCGGGGCATAGCCTCGTGGTTGGCGGAAACCAATTTTGCAAGGAGCGGACCATGCGTGTCGGCGTGCCCAAGGAAATCAAGGTCGAGGAGTATCGGGTCGGGCTGACGCCGGCCTCGGTGCGGGAATATGTGGCGCACGGCCACGAGGTCGTGGTGCAGCGCGGCGCCGGCGACGGCATCGGTGCCGGCGATGACGCCTATACCCAAGCCGGTGCGCGGATTGCCGACACCGCCGAAGAGGTGTTCTCCGTCGCCGAGATGATCGTCAAGGTGAAGGAGCCGCAGCCGTCCGAATGGATCAGGCTGCGCGAGGGACAGATCCTGTTCACCTATCTGCATCTTGCGCCCGACGTGCCGCAGACCGCGGGGTTGATCGCCTCCGGCTGCACGGCGGTCGCCTATGAGACCGTCACCGATGCGCATGGCGGGCTGCCGCTGCTGGCGCCGATGAGCGAGGTCGCCGGCCGGCTGGCGATCGAGGCCGCGGGCGCCGCGTTGCGCAAATCCGCCGACGGCATGGGCAAGCTGCTCGGCGGCGTACCGGGCGTGCCGCCGGCGCGCGTTGCGATCATCGGCGGCGGTGTGGTCGGCACCCATGCGGCGCGGATGGCCGCAGGTCTCGGCAGCGACGTCACCATTCTCGACCGCTCATTGCCGCGCCTGCGTGCGCTCGACGACCTCTTCCTCGGGCGCATCCGCACCCGTTACGCCACGCTGGAAGCGATCGAGCAGGAGGTTTTCGCCGCTGACGTTGTGATCGGTGCCGTGCTGGTGCCGGGCGCCAGCGCACCGAAGCTGGTGTCGCGCGCGCAGCTCGCAGGCATGAAGCGCCGCGCGGTGCTGGTCGACGTCGCGATCGACCAGGGCGGCTGCTTCGAGACCTCGAAGCCGACCACCCACCAGGCGCCGACCTATCTGGTCGACGAGATCGTGCATTATTGCGTGGCCAACATGCCGGGCGCGGTGCCGGTGACCTCGAGCCATGCGCTCAACCACGCCACCTTGCCGTTCGGCCTGGCGCTGGCCTCGAAGGGACTGCGCGCGCTGGTCGAGGATCCGCATTTGCGCGCCGGCCTCAACGTCGATCGCGGTCGCATCACCAACCGCGCCGTCGCCGAGAGCCAGCATCTCGCGGCCGTGATGCCGGAGGAAGCGCTGGCGTCGTAACGTTTGCGAGCCTTCGCAGCTTTTCCCATTGTCGTCCCGGCGAAAGCCGGGACCCATACTCTGCGGCGGATGTTTTACGGGAATTCGTCGACACGGCCGAGCAAGACAATAGGCGCTCGTGGTTATGGGTCCCGGCTTTCGCCGGGACGACATCGAATGCGTTGTGCAGTCGCGGAGTCATCCGCACGACGCGCCGAGCGTCCGAGATGTCATTTCTCGACGAACCTTGATCCGGCGTTTTCCGTCAGTTTCTTCAGCCGGCTCTGCATCACTTCAATGATGTGCTCGCGCTTTGCCGCGATCCGTTCGATGGGGCCGCCGATGCCGATAGCCAGCGGCGCGCGTCGCTTTGGTAGCGGAACAAGCATGCCTATGGTGTTTGCGCCCGGCGTCGTGCGGCCGCCTGACTCGGAAAAGCCGCGGCGGCGAATGCGCTCGATTTCTTCGAGAAACGCCGTTTCGCGAACACGCGCCGACGGACTCGGCTCATCGGCATTGTTGCGACGGATGATGCCGCGAATCCTGGTGTTTGGCATTTGGCTCAGCAGCACGTGTCCAAGCGCGGTACGAACCATCGGTCGTATTTGACCAGCATGTGTAATGAACTGAAGCTGATAGCCGCTCGGCACAACGTGTAGATACCGCATCCCGGCGGCGCCCGTCTGTTGTCCAAGCAGGATGGTTTCGCCCCCAGTCGCGCTCCAGAGTTCCTCCATCAGATCGGTCAGCTTTGTGTCACGGAACGGAGAACGACGGATCCAATCACCGAGCAGACCGACGCGGTAGCTAGGGATGAAACGCCGGGTCTTTCGATCGTATTCAAGGTAGTTCAATTCAACGAGACTGCTAAGCAACACCGACGTGCTCGATTGTGGCATCTCCAGCGCGGAAGCTATTTCGGTTACGGAAGCAGCCCGCTTCGTTTCCCGAAAGAACTCCAGAACTGCAAACGTGCGCATTGCAGATTTGACAATGGCCGTCTTGTTCGCGCTCGGCATGGTTGTCTCCGCGGCGCGGCAATGACCGCGCCTCCATCACATATGTGATGTTAGGCCAAAATGGCTTCACTTGACGACAAGTTTGGCACAGATTGGCGCCAATGAGATCAAGCCGCATGGAAACGCAGAGAGCAGGGGAAGGCGAATGCCCGGCCGAAGTTTGCTCGAGAAGATCTGGGACCAGCATGTCATCGCCCGTTTGAGCGAGGACACCGATCTCCTTCATATCGATCGCCATCTGCTGCACGATCTCGGCGGCTCGCGCGGACTGCTCGATCTCAAGAGCCGGGGCCTCAAGGTTCACAATCCGGAGCTGACGTTCGCGACGCCCGATCACGCGCTGTCGACGGCGCCCGGTCGCGCCGGGACCAGCAAGATCGGCATGGAATTGCTGGCGGCGCTGCGGGCTGAGACCGCGGCAAGCGGTATCAGGTTGTTCGATGTCGATGAGCCCGGCCAGGGCATCGTCCATGTCATCGGGCCCGAACTCGGCTTGAGCCTGCCGGGCGCGACGATCGTCTGCGGCGACAGCCATACCTGCACCCATGGCGGCTTGGGGGCACTCGCCTTCGGCATCGGGTCGAGCGAGCTCACCCATGTGCTGGCGACGCAGGCGCTGATCCAGAAGCGTCCGAAGACGCTGCGTGCGCGCTTCGAAGGCAAGCTGCCGCTCGGCGTCACCGCCAAGGACATGATCCTGGCGCTGATCGGGCAGATCGGCGCCGCCGGCGGCACCGGCTATGCGGTCGAATATGCGGGGAGCGCGATCCGCGCGCTGCCGATCGAGGGGAGGCTCACGATCTGCAACCTCTCGATCGAGCTCGGCGCCAAGATGGGCATGGTGGCGCCCGACGAGACAACCTTCGAATTCCTGCGCGGCCGTCCCTACGCGCCGCAAGGCGAGATGTGGGATCTCGCGGTGAAAGCGTGGCGCGAGCTGCCGAGCGATCCCGATGCGGTGTTCGACCGCGAGGTCATGATCGACGTCGAGAAGATCATTCCGCAGGTCACCTGGGGCATCAGCCCCGAGCATGTCGTCGGCGTCGACGGCGTCATTCCCGATCCGAAGGCGGTCGACGATCCCTTGCGGCGCGCCGCGATCGAGACCGCGCTGGAGTATATGGGCCTGCAAGGTGGTGCGCCGATCGCCGGGACGCCGGTCGACTGGGTGTTCATCGGCTCCTGCACCAACAGCCGCTTGAGCGATCTGCGTGCTGCGGCCGAGGTCGCACGCGGCCGCAAGGTCGCCGCCGGGGTCCGCGCCTGGGTGGTGCCAGGCTCGGAGAACGTCAAGCGCGAGGCGGTCGCCGAAGGGCTCGACAAGATCTTCATCGAAGCCGGCTTCGAGTGGCGCGAGCCGGGCTGCTCGATGTGCCTGGCCGCCAACGGCGAGGTGGTGGCGCCCGGGCAGCGCTCGGTCTCGACCTCGAACCGCAACTTCGTCGGCCGGCAGGGGCCGCGGGCGCGGACGCATCTGGCGAGCCCGGCGAGTGCGGCGGCCTCCGCCATCGCCGGTGCGATCGCCGATGTCAGGATGATGGGGCGCTGATCATGCCGAAACCGTTCGACAGGCTCACCGCAACGGCTGCGCCGATCATGCGCAGCAATATCGATACCGACGTGATCATCCGCATCGAGCGCCTGGTCGGCAATTCGATTCGCGGCACGCTCGGCAAATGGGCGTTCGGCTCGCTGCGCTACCTCCCTGATGGCTCCGAGAATCCCGATTTCATCCTCAACCGCGAGCCGTACCGGGAGGCGGAGATCCTGGTGACCGGGCCGAATTTCGGCTGCGGCTCGTCGCGCGAAGGCGCGGTGTGGTCGCTGCAGGAGCGCGGCATCCGCGCCATCATTGGCTCGAGCTTCGGCGACATCTTCTTCGCCAACTGCTTCCAGAACGGAATTCTGCCGGTCATCGTCGACAAGGTGGTGGTCGATCAGCTCGCCGCCGACATCGAGGCGACGCAGGGTGCGGGCAAGGTCTCGATCGACCTGGAGGCGCAGACCATCGTCTCGCCATCCGGCACCCGGCATGCCTTCGAGATCGACCCGCGCCGGCGCGAAGGCCTCTTGAAGGGGCTCGACGAGGTGGCGCTGACATTGCAGCGCGACGCCGAGGTCCACGCCTTTCAGGCGTCCGATCGCGCGGCGCGGCCCTGGATTCATTCGACAAGGACACCCGCATGAGCACGCAATCCAACATGGTCAAGATCGCCGTCGTCGGCGGCGAAGGCATCGGCCCCGAGGTCACCGCGCAGTCGCGCCGCGTGCTCGACTGGTTCGCGTCCAAGCGTGGCGCGCCGATGACGCTGCGCGAGGCGCAATATGGCCTGATCCCGTATCTCGCAACCGGCAAGGTGTTGCCTGAGGACACCGCGGAAGCGATGGACGAGGCCGACGCGATCCTGTGGGGCGCGACCGGCGGTCCCGAGACCACCGAAGTGCCCGCGGCGGCGCGCAAGGCCGGCAGTCTTCTGGGATTGCGCAGCAAATACGATCTCTACGCGAACTTGAGGCCGATCATGGCGAGCCCGGCACTCGCGGCGTCGGCGCCGCTGAAGCCCGAGGTGCTCGACGGCGTCGACTTCGTCATCATCCGCGAATTGACCAGCGGCATCTATTTCGGCGAGCCGCGCGGCATCGAGACCTTGCCGGACGGCCAGCGCCGCGGCTTCAACACCGAGCAATACACCACCAACCAGATCCGGCGCGTGGCGCGTTCGGCATTCGAGCTGGCACGGACGAGGCGCAACAAGGTCTGCTCGGTCGACAAGGCCAATGTGCTGGAGACCAGCGTGGTGTGGCGCGAGGAGGTGATCAGGCTGCACAAGGAGGAGTTCTCCGACGTCGAGCTGACCCATCTCTATGTCGACAACGCCGCGATGCAGATCGTGCGCGAGCCGCGGCAGTTCGACGTCATGGTCACCGGCAACATCTTCGGCGACATCCTGTCCGATTGCGCGGCGATGGCCTCAGGCTCGCTCGGCATGCTGCCGTCGGCCTCGCTCGGCCCGGTCGATCGCTTCGGCCGCCGCAAGGCGCTGTACGAGCCGGTGCATGGCAGCGCGCCCGATATCGCGGGCAAGGGTATCGCCAATCCGCTCGGCTCGATTCTCAGCGTCGCGATGCTGCTGCGGCTGACGCTGAATCGCCCCGAGGATGCAGACCTGCTGGAGCGGGCGGTACAGACCGCGCTTGCCTCCGGTGCACGAACGGCCGACATTGCGGAAGCGGGTGCGAAGAGGCTGTCGACCGCCCAAATGGGCGATGCGGTGCTCAGCGCGCTCGACATGATCTCGGCCAAGGAGCACGCGTGATGCCTGATGTCGCCATGCCCCACATTTCGCGGCGTTCGGCCCTGACGGTGATCGCCGCCGGCGGTGCGACGCTGGCGAGCGGACGGGCATGGGCACAGGCGACCCCGGGCCGCGCGATCTATCCGGTCGCGGTGCCGGTCTATCAGACCCAGTTCGTCGCGGACCGTATCGGCTACTTCAAGGAGGCCGGGCTCGACTGCAAGCTGGTGCAGGGCGGCAGCGGCGTGAAGACCCGCGAGATCATCGCCTCGTCGCAGGGCGATATCGGCATCGGCGACGTCACCCACCCGATGCAGCTGACCAATCACGGCCGCGCCGCGCGGGTGCTGCTGCCGGTCGACACCCGGTCGAGCTCGGTGATGTTCATCCTGCGCAAGGATCTGAAAGAGCAGGGCATCAACTCGCTGGAGGCCTTCGCACAATGGAAGCGGCCCGATGGCCGCAAGCCGATCGTCTCGGTCTCCTCGCTCGGCGGCACCAACCATGTCTGGGCGTCCTACTACATGGAAACCATGGGGCTCGACGACAAGGTGACCTGGATCGGCACCGGCAATGTCGACACCATGCTGGGCTCGCTGAAATCGAAGCAGGTCGATATCCTCGTCAGCTCGCTGTCGCTGCTGAACGAGGCGCAGCAGCAGGGCTGGGGCGAACTGCTGTTCGACGGGACCGATGAAGCGATCTGGAACAAGCATATCGGCGGCAAGGTGCCCGTCACGGCGCATTTCACCTTGCAGGCGACCATCGACAAGGACCCTGCCAAGATGCAGGCCTTCGTGACCGCGTTGTGGCGCGCGTCGCAATGGATCAAGACGCACAAGCCGACCGAGATCTACGACGCCATCGAGCCCTATGTCGGCAGCACCTCGCGTGAGGCCAATCTGCTGGAGATCACGGCGATCCAGAAGGTCGCGGACTATGAAGGGTCGATCGACGCCGCGAGTTTTGCGCGCGGCGAGAAGGTCTGGTTCCGCGAGATGACCGGCATCAAGCCGCTCAAGATCGCCGACGTCGTCAACTCGAACCTCATCGACGCGGCACGAAAGGCCTATCCGGGTTGAGCGCGCTGGAGACAAGCGCAACCCTATCGCCGCGCGCCTCGGCCGAGCGCCGCGTCGAAGTCAAGGGCCTGAGCAAGTCGTTCCAGTTCGCGAAGACCACGATCGAGGCCGTGCGCGATGTATCTTTCGATGTGCGCCGCGGCGAGTTCGTGGCGCTGCTTGGACCGTCGGGCTCCGGCAAGAGCACCGTGCTCAACATGATCGCCTCGCTGATCCGCCCAACCGGCGGCGAGATCCTGATCGATGGCAAGCGCGTCGTTCCCGGCAAAGCGACACCTGATGTCGGCTACGTCTTCCAGCGCGATACGCTGTTTCCGTGGCGGACCGTCGGCGACAATATCGGCTACGGGCTGGAGCTGTCGGGCGTGCCGGCTCAGGAACGGAAGGAGCGCATCGCCGAATGCGTTGCGCAGGCCGGGCTCAAGGGATTTGAGAATGCCTATCCGTCGGCGCTGTCGGGCGGCATGCGGCAGCGCGCGGCGCTGATGCGCACCCTGATCGTCGAGCCGCAGATCCTGTTGATGGACGAGCCGTTCGGCGCGCTCGACACCCACACCAAGATCGACATGCACGAGGTGCTGCTGCGGATCTGGGAGCGCGAGCAGCAGACCGTGCTGTTCGTGACCCACGATCTCGGCGAGGCGCTGACCCTCGCTGACCGCATCATCCTGTTCTCGGCGCGGCCAGGCCGGATCAAGGACATGTTTACGGTCGATTTCGATCGCCCGCGCGATGCGGTGAAGGTGCGCGAGACACCGCATTATGCCGAGCTGTTCCAGCATATCTGGCACTCGCTCGGCGAGGAATTCGTCAAGGGCCGCAGCGCATGAAGAGGTATGGCACGCTCGGCACGATCGGCTGGCAGGTCCTGATCTGCGCCATCGTGCTGTCGGTCTGGCAATGGGGCTACGACCTGCGCGCAAAGCTGCCTTGGCTCGTGCCCGATTTGCTCGATCCGTATTTCATCTCGAAGCCGTCGATGATCTTCGACAACTTCCTGATCCAGAGCTGCCTGACCTCGAAGCTCGGCGTCTTCAACGGCTGGTTCAACGGCGAGTTCGGAAAATGCCTGGCGCGCAACGAGAACAATCTCTGGGCGGCGACGGCGATCACGCTGAAGAACACCTTCTTCGGCTTCGTCACCGGCGTGGTCTCTGGCTTCGTCGCCGGGCTGATCCTCGGGCGGTCGGATCGTCTGAGCGCGATCTTCCAGCCGTTCATCACCGCAGTGAATTCGATCCCGCGGATCGCGCTGGCGCCGATCATCGTGCTGGCGTTCGGGATCGGCGACATGTCGAAGATCGTGACGTCGTGGATCGTCGTCGTGTTCCTGGTGTTCTTCAACACCTTCGAGGGCGCGCGCTCGATCGACGAGGGCTTCACCAATGCCGCGCGGCTGCTCGGCGCCAGCGAGTGGCAGATCACCCGCACCGTGGTGATCCCCTCGACGATGGCCTGGGTGTTCGCCTCGCTGACGCCTGCGATCTCGTTTGCGCTGATCGGCGTGATCGTCGGCGAATTCATCGGCGCCGAGCGCGGCATCGGGCGCCTCATCATCGAGTCCGAGGCGCGCGGGGAAGCGTCGGGCATGATGGTCGCAGTGGTGGTGCTGATGCTGGTCGGCGTCGTGCTCTCGGCGATGATCTGGCGGCTGCAGGCCTATTTGCTGCGCTGGCAGCGGCAGCGCAGCACCGAATAGACGAGGGCCGTGGTGGCGTCGTTCCAGCCGCCACGGCCCGCAGGCTCATGCCGCGGTTTCCGACGGCGAGGTCTCGCCGTCGAGCCAATCCTGCTCCTTCGCCAGCGCGCGCCAGGCTGCTTCCATTCGCTTGAAGCGGTTGTAGGTCGGCGCGTCGTCGGCGCGCTCGGCAAGCTGCGCGCAGTTCTCCGCATTGTCGAGGAAGTGCTGCGATTGCTTCATGGAACGTCCTCCTGTTGCCGAGGACGTGGGACATCAAATCGGGCTATTCAACGTGTGGAACATGAGCATTTCGCCATACAGGTGAATGCCTGTTCAGCGAGTTCCGTGTACGGGGCAGCGCCTCGCGCGAACCCGGAATCCATTCATCCACCAGTTTTGCGGCCCGATGGATTCCGGGCTCGGCGCTGACGCATCGCCCCGGAATGACGAAGTGGGTTAGGTCACCGGCGCCGGGTTGAACAACGTCAGATCGTTGTGGATGCCCCAGCGGTCCGACCATGGCTTGGTGCGTCCGCTCGCGACGTCGAGGATCAGGCGGAACAGGTCCCAGCCGGTTTCCTCGATGGTCTTCTCGCCGGTCGCGATGCAGCCGGCGTCGAAATCGATCAGGTCCTTCCAGCGCCGCGCCAGCTCGCTGCGGGTCGCGACCTTGATGACCGGGGCGGCGGCAAGGCCATAGGGCGTGCCGCGGCCGGTGGTGAACACCTGCAAGGTCATGCCGGAGGCGAGCTGCAGGGTGCCGCAGATGAAGTCGCTGGCGGGCGTCGCTGCGAACAACATGCCCTTCTGCCGCGCCTTCTCGCCGGGCGACAACACACCCGCAATCGGGCCGGAGCCCGACTTGACGATCGAGCCCAGCGATTTCTCGACGATGTTGGCAAGTCCGCCCTTCTTGTTGCCCGGCGTGGTGTTGGCGCTGCGATCGGCGCCGCCGCGGGCAAGATAGGCGTCGTACCAGGCCATCTCGCGGATCAGCGCATGGCCGACATCCTCGTTGACGGCGCGGCGGGTCAGCAGCTGGATCGCGTCGCGCACCTCGGTGACTTCCGAGAACATCACGGTCGCGCCTGATCGCACCAGCAGGTCGGCGGCGAAGCCGACCGCGGGGTTCGCAGTGACGCCGGAGAACGCATCGCTGCCGCCGCATTGCAGGCCGATCACGAGATCGGCGGCGGGACAGGTCTCGCGCTTGCGGGCATTCAGCACCTTAAGCCGAGCCTCGGCCTGGGTCATGATGGCATCGACGATCGCGCCGAAGCCGTCGAAGGCTTCGTCCTGCATCCGCACGATGGCATCACTGACGCCCTCCGGCACCAGCCGTTCCGGCGCAAGTTTCTCGCAGCCGAGGCCGACGACGAGGATCTCGCCGCCGAAATTCGGATTGAGCGCGAGGTTTTGCAGGGTTCGGATCGGCACCACGGCATCGGGCGCCGTGATCGCGACGCCGCAGCCATAGGCATGGGTCAGCGGCACGACGTCGTCGACGTTTGGGTATTTCGGCAGCAGCTCGGCGCGGATGCGCTTCACCGCATATTCCATCGTGCCCTTGACGCATTGCACTGACGAGGAGATGCCGAGGATGTTCTTCGTTCCCACCGAGCCGTCGGGATTGCGAAAGCCCTCGAACGTAAAGCCTTCGAGCGGCGGCAGCGCCGGCGGCACCGCGGTTGATATCTCGAGCTGATCGAGCGGCGGCGCGTCGGGCATCCGAATGCGCGCCTCGTCGACCCATTCGCCGGCCAGGATCGGCGACAGCGCATGGCCGATCACTTCGCCATACCGGATGATCGGCGCGCCCTCGGCGATGTCTGTGAGCGCCGTCTTATGCCCCTGCGGCACGAAGGCGCGCAAGGTCAGGCCGCAGGCGAAGCGGGAGCCTTTGGGTAGGCCGAAATCATTCACGACGATCGCGACATTGTCGCGGGCGTTGAGCTTGATGAAGCGGGGCTGCTCCTGCGCGCCGATCGACTGGTCCATGATGCACGTTCCTCAAAAGCAATGTGTTGGCTGATGTTCTAGGCGGCGCCGCGCATTCCCACCTCTCCCCAGCTGGGAGAGGTCGCGCCGAAGGCGCGGGTGAGGGGCGCAGGTCCCACGAGAGAGCGCAACCCCTCACCCGGAACGCATCTGGCGATGCGTTCCGACCTCTCCCACAAGGGGAGAGGTGGCACTTTCGTTGCGGCGACGGATGCAACTTCATCTTCAACCCGGGAACGTGTAAGCCGTCTTCACCGTGGTGTAGAACTCACGGGCGTAGGAGCCCTGTTCGCGCGCGCCGTAGCTCGAGCCTTTGCGGCCGCCGAACGGCACGTGATAGTCGACGCCGGCGGTCGGCAGATTGACCATCACCATGCCGGCCTCGCTGTTGCGCTTGTAATGCGAGGCGTATTTCAGGCTCGTGGTGCAGATACCGGAGGCGAGGCCGAACTCGGTGTCGTTGGAGATCGCCAGCGCTTCCTCATAGTCCTTGGCGCGGATCACGCAGGCGACCGGGCCGAATATCTCCTCACGGGCGATGCGCATCTGGTTGGTTGCGCCCGTGAACAGCGCCGGCTGCAGATAGAAGCCGGGCGTCTCGCGGTTCAGGAGTTCGCCGCCCCAATGCAGCCGGGCGCCTTCGTCCTGACCGATCTTGATGTAGCGGAGGTCCTGATCGAGCTGGCTCTGGTCGACCACCGGGCCGACATGCACGCCGCTCTTCAGCGCGTCGTCGACCGAGAGACCCTTCATGCGCTCGGTCATCGCCTCGACGAAGCGGTCATGAATGCCTGCGGTGACGATCAGGCGCGAGGAGGCCGTGCAGCGCTGGCCGGTCGAGAAATAGGCGCCGTTGACGGCGACCTCGACCGCGACCTTGACGTCGGCATCGTCGAGCACGACCAGCGGGTTCTTGCCGCCCATCTCGAGCTGGAATTTCTTCATCGGATTGGACAGCACGCAGGCCTGCGCGATCTTGCGGCCGGTCTGCACCGAGCCGGTGAAGGAGATCGCGGCGACGTCGGGATGATCCAGGAGCGTCTGGCCGACCACCGAGCCCGAGCCGACCACGAGGTTGAAGACCCCGGCCGGAATGCCGGAACGCGCGATGATCTCGGACAGCGCATGCGCTGAGCCCGGGACGAGTTCGGCCGGCTTGAACACCACCGCGTTGCCGTAGCACAGCGCGGGGGCGATCTTCCAGGCCGGGATCGCGATCGGGAAATTCCACGGTGTGATCATGCCGGCGACGCCGACCGGCTCGCGGGTGATCTCGACATCGAGACCCGGACGCACCGATGCGCCCTTCTCGCCCATCAGCCGCAGCGCCTCACCGGCGAAGAATGCGAAGATCTGCCCGGCACGCGCCACCTCGCCGATGCCTTCGGGTAGCGTCTTGCCTTCCTCGCGCGCCAGCAGGCGGCCGAGCTCTTCCTTGCGGGCGAGGATTTCGACGGAGATTTTGGTCAGCGCGTCGAAGCGCTCCTGCGGCGTCGAGCGCGCCCAGGCCGGGAAGGCGGCCTTCGCCGCGGCGATCGCCTTTTCGGTCTGTGCCTTGTCGGCCTTGGCGTATTCGCCGACCACGTCCTTGGTGTTGGAGGGATTGATGTCCCGCGTGATGCTGGTTCCGTCGACCCATTCGCCGGCGATGAAGTTCTTCTGGTGAGCGGTCATGTTTCTCTCCAACCTTTTGTTGTTAGCGCACGAGGCAAGGACGCTTGTCGTCGAAGGTCCAGCCCGGGATCAGGAATTGCATGGCCAGCGCGTCGTCACGGGCACCGAGACCATACTGCCTGTATAGCGCGTTGGCCGCCTCGATGGCACCGCGATCGAGCTCGATGCCGAGGCCCGGCCGATCCGGGATCGCGATCTTGCCGTCCCTGATCTGCAGCGGTTCCTTGGTCAACGCCTGGCCGTCCTGCCAGATCCAGTGGGTGTCGATCGCCGTCACCTTGCCGGGCGCGGCGGCGCCGACATGGGTGAACATCGCCAGCGAAATGTCGAAATGGTTGTTGGAGTGCGAACCCCAGGTCAGGCCGTTGTCGCGGCAGGTCTGCGCCACCCGCACCGAACCCTGCATGGTCCAGAAATGCGGATCGGCGAGCGGAATATCGACCGCCCCTAACCGCAGTGCATGCGAGAGCTGGCGCCAGTCGGTCGCGATCATGTTGGTGGCGGTCGGCAGCCCGGTGGCGCGGCGGAACTCGGCCATGATCTCGCGGCCGGAGAAGCCGGCCTCGGCGCCGCAGGGGTCCTCGGCATAGGCGAGCACGCCATGCATGTTGCTGCACAGCCGGATCGCTTCATCCAGCGACCAGGCGCCGTTCGGGTCGAGCGTGACGCGCGCCTTGGGAAAGCGTTTTGCAATCGCGGTGACGGCTTCGATCTCCTGCTCGCCCGCGAGCACGCCGCCCTTGAGCTTGAAATCGGCGAAGCCGTAATGCGCCTGCGTCGCCTCGGCGAGGCGCACGATCGCCTCCGGCGTCATCGCTACCTGATGGCGCAGGTTGAACCAGTCCGCCTTGCCGGTCTCGCCGTCGACGTAGGGCAGGCTGGTCTTCCGCCGGTCGCCGACGAAGAAGAGATAACCGAGCGTCTCGACGCTGGCACGCTGCTGGCCTTCGCCGAGCAATGCGGCGACCGGGAGATTGAGATGCTGGCCGAGCAGATCGAGCAGCGCGCACTCCACCGCGGTCACCGCATGGATGGTGACGCGGAGGTCAAAGGTCTGCTTGCCGCGGCCGCCGGCGTCGCGGTCGGCGAAGGTCTGGCGCATCGAGGCCAGGATGTTGTTGCAGGCGCCGATGGTCTGGCCGACGACCAGGTCGCGGGCATCTTCCAGCGTCTTGCGGATCTTCTCACCGCCCGGCACCTCGCCGACACCGGTGTGGCCGGAATTGTCGGTGAGGATGACGAGGTTGCGGGTGAAGAACGGCGCGTGCGCGCCGCTCAGATTGAGGAGCATGCCGTCGCGGCCGGCGACCGGGATCACTTCCATCGCCGTGACGACGGGGGCGCCGGCAAAGCCGCTGCGGATCGAGTCTTGAATCATCTGCTCCTCCCTTCGTTGTTCGTCGTTCGGCTTATTCCGCGGCCTGCCGGCTCGTCGCCTGCGGCAGCTTCGCCACCAGTGCCGCGAGCTCGGCAATCTCCTGTTCGGTGAGATCGGTCAGCGGCGGCCGCACCGGACCGGAATTGCGGCCGATCACCTTCATGCCGGCCTTGATGATCGACACCGCATAGCCCTTCTTGCGGTTGCGTATCGCGATCAGCGGCAGGATGAAATCCTTCAGGCCTGCATGGATGGTCTGATGATCGCGCCGGCGCACCGCGGCGTAGAATTGGGTGGCGAATTCCGGCACGAAGTTGAACACCGCCGACGAGTACGTCGTCACGCCCATGTCGAGATAGGGCAGTGCGAAGGTCTCCGCGGTCGGCAGGCCGCCGATATAGGTCAGGCGGTCGCCGAGCTTGGTGTAGACACGGGTCATCAGCTCGATGTCGCCGATGCCGTCCTTGTAGCCGACGAGATTCGGGCAGCGCTCGCAGAGGCGCGCCAGCGTATCGGGCTGCAGGACCGCATTGTCACGGTTGTAGACGATGACGCCGATCTTCACCGACGAGCAAATAGCCTCGACATGGGCGGCAAGGCCATCCTGCTCGGCATGCGTGAGATAGGGCGGTAGCAGCAAGAGGCCATCGGCGCCTGCCTTCTCGGCTCCGATGGCGATCTCGCGCGCGATCGCGGTGCCGTAGCCGGTGCCGGCCAGCACGGGAACGCGGCCCTTGGTCTCCTCGACCGCGATCTTCACGACGTGCGGAACTTCGGCCGGGGTCAGCGAGAAGAACTCGCCGGTGCCGCCGGCGGCGAACAGGCCGGCGACGTCATAGCCGCACAGCCAGTCCATGTTGGCGCGATAGGTCGCCTCGTCGAACGAGTAATCCGCGTTGAACGGGGTCACGGGAAAAGACAGGAGTCCGCCGCCGATCTTCGCGGCCATCTCCCGAGGGGTCATCTTGCTCATGGCGCCACTCCTTGATGATGTTGGGAAGGATGCGCGAGCAGCGCGCGTCCATGGCGATGTTTCTAGGAAATGCTTCGATGCGCGTCCAAGCCAAACGCGGTATCGAGCGATACCAACTCTGCATCAATCGCCGCGCAGCTGCGGCGCTGCGATTTCGGTTGCGATCTCGATCAATGACGGCAGCAGCTGGTTCTCGTGATCGCGCCGCCACACCATGAACAACTCGACCGGCACCGGCGCGCGCAGCTTCAGCGGCTTCAGCTTGACGTCCGCGATCTTGAGGCTGGCGGCGGCCTCCGGCACGATGGCGACGCCGAGCCCGGCGCGCACCATCGCGAGGATCGAATGGATCTGGCTGAGGTGCTGGACATAGCGCGGCAGCACGTCGGCGCGGGTGAACATCGACACCAGCAGATCGTGAAAGTAGCGCGCCTCGTAGGGCGAGTACATCACGAACGGCTGGTCGTCGAAATCCTTGATGCTGACGGTCTCGACCGCCGCCAGCGGATGCTTCTTCGGGATCGCGGCGAGCAGCGGTTCGGCGACGACGCGGCGGCTTGCGAATTCCGGCCGTGCGATCGGCGGGCGCAGCAGGCCGGCATCGATCTGGCCGGTGGTCAGCGCCTCGAACTGATCGCCGGAGACCATCTCCTTCAGCGAAAAATCGACTTCAGGCAGGCGGGAGCGGGCGGCTGCAATCAGGTCGGGCAGGAAGCCGTAGGCCGCCGCCGCGGTGAAGCCGATCTTGAGCGAGCCGGTTTTGCCGAGTGCGATGCGGCGGGCGACCTGCGATGCGGATTCCGCGAGCTTCAGGATGCGCCGCGCCTCGGGCAGGAAGCTGCGGCCCGCCGGGGTCAGCCGCACCGAACGGCTGGTGCGTTCCAAGAGCGGCGCGTCGATGATGTGCTCGAGCACCTGGATCTGCCGGCTCAGCGGCGGCTGGGTCATGTTGAGCCGTGCCGCGGCGCGGCCGAAGTGCAATTCTTCGGCCACCGTGACGAAACAGCGGAGCTGGCTCAGGTCGAACATCGATGCTAAACCGGAATGGATCGCGCGGGGATTTGTACGTTCTAGCATCGATGCCTCCCACTGGCCAAGAAGACAAAAAGGCAGACAAAGACGGCGACCGAAGCCGCCTTTGATATGCTGTTGCTGCCTGGGCTCAGGCCGCCTTCAGCTGTACCCGTTTGATCTCGCCGACGATGAAGAGATAGGCGATCGCGGCGACCAGCGCGTTGGCGCCGACGAACACCAATGCGCTGTTGAACGAGCCGGTGGCGGCGAAGATGTAGCCGATGATGATCGGCGTGGTGATCGAGGACAGATTGCCGAAGGTGTTGAACAGTCCGCCGGAGACGCCGCCGGCTTCCTTCGGTGAAGTGTCGGAGACCACGGCCCAGCCGAGCGCGCCGATGCCCTTGCCAAAGAAGGCGAGCGCCATGAACCCGATCACCAGCGCCTGGCTGTCGACGTAGTTGCAGCCGTTGATTACCATCGACAGCAGCATGCCGCCGACGATCGGGATCTTGCGCGCCATGGTCAGCGAGCCGGTACGACGCAGGATGTAGTCCGAGATCACGCCGCCGAGCACGCCGCCGATGAAACCGCACAGCGCCGGCAAGGTCGCGACGAAGCCGGCCTGCAGGATCGAGAGCCCGCGCTCCTTCACCAGGTAGACCGGGAACCAGGTCAGGAAGAAATAGGTCAGCGTGTTGATGCAGTACTGGCCGATATAGACGCCGAGCATCATGCGGTTGGCGAGCAACTGGCGGATGTGGTCCCAGCCGGGGCCGCTGTCCTGCGTCTTGCCAGCCTTCGCCGCATCCATGTCGACCAGCGCGCCGCCCTGCTTGATGTAGTCGAACTCGGCCTCGTTGATCCCGGGATGGTCCTTCGGCTCGTAGATCGTCTT
The DNA here is from genome assembly GCF_053474805.1 of Bradyrhizobium sp. WCU1. Taxonomy (NCBI): domain Bacteria; kingdom Pseudomonadati; phylum Pseudomonadota; class Alphaproteobacteria; order Hyphomicrobiales; family Nitrobacteraceae; genus Bradyrhizobium; species Bradyrhizobium sp. WCU1. The sequence continues at coordinate 1,943,534 of NZ_CM130280.1, read as the reverse complement.
GATCCAGGCGATGCCCATGACGATGCCGAGCCCACCCATCACGTAGAACACGTGGCGCCAGCCATGCTCATGGGCGATCCAGCCCATCAGCGGCGCGAAGATCACGGTCGCGAAATACTGTCCGGAATTGAAGAAGGCCGACGCCGTGCCGCGCTCATTGCCTGGGAACCAGGAGGCGACGATGCGGGCATTGGCCGGAAACGACGGCGCCTCGGCGATGCCGACCAGGAAGCGCAACCCGAACAGCAGCACCACGGCCGCGCCGGCGGAGAGGAACCCGACCAGGCCCTGCATCGCGGTGAAGATCGACCAGACGATGATGCTGATCGCATAGACCCATTTGGAGCCGTAGCGATCGAGCAGCCAGCCGCACGGCACCTGGGCGATCACATAGGACCAGCCGAAGGCAGAAAACACGTAACCCATCGCGACGGGGTCGAGATGCAGTTCCTTGGAGAGGGCGGTGCCGGCGATCGAGAGCGTGGCGCGATCGGCATAGTTCACGGTGGTGACGAGAAACAGCATCGTCACGATCAACAGCCGGACACGGGATCGCCGCGCATCCGTGGCGGACACAATTGCGCTCATTAGCGCCTCCTTGGAAATTTCCTCGGGGTCTTTCCTAGAGAGATGACGACAATGGGTCCAAGCCGAAACGGGTATTGATCGATGCCGATTTTGAATGGATCGGCCCGGTGTCATTCCACCCACGTCGCACTTGCGTCGGCTCCTAATTAGTGTACGATACGTACAGTTATTAAGGGCGCGGCATCGCGCCCTGCCGATCGAGGTGACCGCGCATGACCACGCCACGCGACTATCAGGTGTTTGAAGCAGGTTCAGCGACCTTGCAGGGCGGCGCCGTGTTTCCGCGGCTTTCGCTCGCCTACCAGACCTACGGCACGCTGAATGCGGCCAAGGACAACGTCATCCTTTATCCGACGTCGTTCTCGGCACAGAATACCGACATCGAATGGCTGGTGCAGCCGGGCGGCGCGCTCGATCCCGCGCGCTACTTCATCGTCATCGCCAATCTGTTCGGCAATGGCCTGTCATCCTCGCCCTCGAACTCGGCCGAGGTGCTCGGCGGCGCGCCGTTTCCAGCTTTCACTTACTTTGACGCGGTCGCCATCCAGCACCGGCTGCTGGTCGAGCGGTTCGGCGTGAGCAGGCTCGCGCTGGTCTACGGCTGGTCGATGGGCGGCATGCAGGCCTATCATTGGGCCGCGCGCTATCCCGACCTGGTGGAGCGCGCAGCGGTGGTCTGCGGCAGCGCAAGGTGCTCGCCTTACAACTATGTGTTTCTCGAAGGCGTGAAGGCCGCGCTGACCGCCGATCCCGCCTACCGGGATGGCCGCTTTGTTGACAAGCCGACCGCGGGCCTTCGTGCGATGGGACGCGTTTACGCCGGTTGGGCGATGTCGCATGAATTCTATCGCGAGGAGCTCTGGCGCGCGGCCGGCTTCGACTCGCTGGAAGGCTACCTCGCAGGCTCGTGGGACGGTGCCTTCGCGCGGCGCGACGCCAATGACCTGCTGGCGCAGATCGCGATCTGGCAGGCCGGCGACATCAGCCGCTGCGACGAATTCGGCGGTGACTTCGATCGCGCGCTGGCGGCGATCAAGGCGCATGTCCTGCTGCTGCCGGGACGTACCGACCGCTATTTCGACCCGCGCGACAACGAGGATGAGCTCAGCCGCCTGGTCAATGCGCGCTCGGCCGTGTTGCACGCCATCCCCTCGATCCATGGCCACCGCGCCGGCAATCCGATCAACAACGCGGAAGACCGCGCCTTCATCAACGCCGAAATCTCGGCGCTCCTCCAACGCTGACAGGTGAGACGACCATGAGCACGACAGAGACCAGCAATGCCGGACCTCGCCTGAAGCCGCTCGACCCGCTGACCTTGCGCGACCTGTCGACCAAGTCGAACCTTGCCGGCGCGGTGCGCGCGGCCAGCCATTACGGGATGATCCTGATCGTGGGCACGCTGATATGGCTGGCCGCTTCGCGTTATGGACTCGCATGGGCGCTGCCGCTGATCGCCATTCAGGGCTACTTCGTTGCGTTTCTGTTCATGGTGGTGCACGAGACCGCGCACAAGACCGCATTTCGCAGCCCCGTGCTCAACCTAGTCGTCGGCAATCTCTCCGCCTTCATGATCGGTTTGCCCTATCAATATTACTGCCTGTTTCACTGGGATCATCATCGCCATACGCAGGATCCGGAGAAGGATCCTGAGCTGATCGTCGGTCCCAGGCCGATGTCCGACACCCAGCTTGCGATCGCCTATTCGGGGCTGCTGCAGGTGTTGGTCCGGATTTGGCTGATGTTCCGGCATGCACTCACCGGGAAGGTGATCGTGCCGTGGATTCCGCAGCACAAGCGCGCATCGATCGTGCGGGAAGCGAGGCTCTATCTCGCCGGATATCTGCTGCTGCTCGCGGCGTCGCTCGCGCTGCACAGTGCGATCCTGCTCTTTGTGTGGATTGTGCCTCTGCTGGCCGGACAGCTCATCCTGCGCCCCTATCTCTACGCAGAGCATACCGGTTGCGAGCGAACGCGAAGCGCGTTCGAGAACACGCGCACCACGATGACCGGCAGGATCATGAAATGGTTCGCCTGGAACATGCCCTATCATGTCGAGCACCATGCCTATCCGACGGTGCCGTTCCATGCGTTGCCGAAGCTGAACGCCATCGTCGATGGCCACATCGTCTATCGCGGCAGCAGCTACCGCGCCGTGACGCGCGAGACCTGGGCCTGGTTTCGCCGCCAGCGGCAGCGCTCGGCCTAAGCGTCGGCGCGCGGCCGCAGCACGAGGTTGACGAGATTGCGGGCATAGGCCGGCGTCAACGGCTTGATGCCGAAGATGTAGCGATAGAACAGGCTGCCGTAGATCGCGTCGTAGATGTCGCCGGGTACCCCCGCCGCGCCGATGCTGCCGTCCTTCTGGCCGGCGGTGATGATCTCCAGCATCCTGGTGCGCCGAAGGCCGAGATAACGCTGGTAGAACAACTCCGCCGTGCCGGTCCTGGAGATGCATTCCGAGATCACTGCGAGCTGCACCCGCCCGAACTCGCCCTGCAACGCCTCGACATAGGTCGCGACATGGCGGCGGATGCGGGCCACCGGATTGCCGGCCTCGGGCAGCGGCACGGCCCGCGAGGCCTGGTCGAGGAAGGCATCGATCAGCAAGGCCTCGCGCGACGGCCACCATTTGTAGATCGTCATCTTCGATACGTTGGAGTGCCTGGCTATCGCGTCGATCGTGGTGGCAGCAAGATCGGTGGTCGCCATCAGCGTATAGGCACTTTGCAGGATCGCGGCCGTGGTCGCAGCCGAGCGCGGCCGGCCGCGCCGCCCGGTTGCCGCATCCTCAGTCTCCGCCTTGCTGCCTGCCATGGCCGGATTCACGTCCTGCGTTTGAATCATCGTTTCATGTATCGGCATAGCATGGAATCGAGCCCTGGATGAGACCAGCGCCGAAACCGGACCGTCACAGCGGGACGTGGCGGGCTTGCGCGCCTGCAACCAAAGTCAGATCATGCCGTTGATAATCGGCATTGGCTTGTGATTCTCGCCGCTCGGCATCGGCCGGCCGGTGGGCAGTAGCGCGAGGACGGCCATGACTGACCTGCTTCGCATCGCCATCGTGGGTTTCGGCGAGATCGCCGGCCGGCAGCACCTGCCTGCGATCGCGAAGACATCAGGCGCTGCGGTCGTTGCGGTGGTCGATCCGGTCAAGACTCCGCCGGGCCTGCCGCATTTCCGCGATCTGCAGGAATTGTTGCGCGATGGGCCGGAGATCGACGCGGTCGCACTGTGCACACCGCCGCAGGCGCGTCATTTGCAAGCTGCCACGGCTCTCGCCGCGGGCAAGCATGTGCTGCTGGAGAAGCCGCCGGGGTCTACGGTCGGCGAACTCACGCCATTGATCGCGGCCGCACAGGAGGCGAACAGGACATTGTTCGCGACATGGCATTCGCGTTACGCACCCGCGATTGGCCCGGCGCGTAAGCTGCTCGCCGGCCGCACGATCAGCAAGGTCACCATCATCTGGAAGGAAGACGTCCGTGTCTGGCATCCCGGCCAGGCCTGGATCTTCGAGGCGGGCGGCTTCGGCGTGTTCGATCCCGGCATCAACGCGCTGTCGATCCTGACCGAGATCCTGCCGCGCTCCGTCTTCATCAAGAGTGCGGTGCTGGACTTTCCCGCCAATCGTGAGGCGCCGATTGCGGCAGCGATCGAACTGTCCGATGGGAGCGGCTTGCCGATCCACGCCGAGTTCGATTTTCGCCAGGCCGGGCCGCCGAGCTGGGACATCCTGTGCGAGACCGAGGCCGGGCCCGTGACGTTGTCGAAAGGCGGACGGCAGCTGCGCGACCGCGACGGGCTGGTGGTCGATGCCGCGGACGATGAATATCCCGCGCTGTATCGCCGCTTTGTCGCGCTGACATCGGGTGGAAAAACCGATGTCGACCTCACGCCCTTGCGGCTCGTGGCCGATAGCTTCATGCTGGGGCGACGGCGCCTCGTCGAGGCGTTCGAGGCCTGAACATGACATCAGCCAGCATTGCGCGCGCCCCCTTCGGCACATTGCACGACGGCACCGTGGTCGAACGCGTGACGTTGCGCGGCGATCATGGCTTTGAAGCCGCGATTCTTCCCTTCGGCGCCACGCTGCAAGCGCTACTGGCGCCCGATCGCGGCGGGCATTGCGACGACGTCGTGCTCGGCCACGACGCGTTCGATGGTTACCTCACGCAGCGCAAATTCTTCGGCGCGACCATCGGGCGCTACGCCAACCGCATCGCCGCCGCGCGCTTTGTGCTCGACGGGGAGGCGGTGACACTCGACGCCAACAACGGCCCCAACGCGCTGCATGGCGGGCCGCAGGGCTTTGATCGCAGGCTGTGGCGGATCGTCGAACTGTCGGATCAGCCGGGGCCAACGCTGGTGCTGGAACGCGAAAGCCCCCATGGCGAAGAGGGTTATCCGGGTACTCTCCAGACACGGGTGACCTATCGCGTGCACGCTCCGATGGAACTCTCGGTCACCTATGAGGCGACGACCGACCGGCCGACCTGCCTCAATCTCACCAATCACAGCTTCTTCAATCTCGATGGCGCGCGCTCCGGCACGCAGATCCTGGATCACCGGCTGACGATCGCGTCCGACCATTTCCTCGCGGTGGACGCCACCGCGATCCCGTTGCCGGGCCCGTCGCGGCCGGTCGACGGCACGCCGTTCGACTTCCGCAAACCGACGGCGATCGGCGCGCGGATCAGGATGAATGACGAGCAGCTGCGGCTCGGGCGCGGCTACGACCACAATTTCTGCCTGGCCGCGGGGACGGGCCTTCGCTTTGCCGCGCGCCTCGAGGCGCCGCACAGCGGCCGCGTGATGGAGCTGTTCACCGATCAGCCGGGATTGCAGTTCTATTCCGGCAATTTCCTCGACGGCTCGACCGCGGGTAAGGGCGATCGGCTGTATCGCCAATCCGACGCGCTTTGTCTCGAGCCGCATGCCTGGCCGGATACACCGAACCGGCCCGATTTTCCGTCGGCGCGGCTCGATCCCGGGCAGATCTATCGGCGCAGTATCGTCTACCGCTTTTCAACCGTGTGAGTGACGCCATGACCGATCGTGCCGCCGAGCCGCTTCTCGAAGAGGTGCCGACATCCGTGCTGTCGGCCGAGCGTTGTCATCTCGGTGAGGGCCCGACCTATGATGCCGCGACCGACACCGCCTGGTGGTTCGACATCCGCGAGCGTCGCCTGTTCGAGCATCGTCTTGCAGATGGCCGCACGATCATTCACGCGCTGCCGAAGATGGCGAGCGCGTTGGCGCGGATCGATGGCGAGCGGCAGCTGATCCTGACCGAAGATGGGCTTTATGTGCGGCAGGTCGCCGGCGGCCATCTGGAGCTGTTCGCCGCGCTGGAGGCCGACAATCCGGTGACGCGCTCCAACGATGCGCGGGTGCACCCGTCGGGCACGTTCTGGCTCGGCACCATGGGGCGCCAGGCCGAGCAGGGCGCGGGCGCGATCTACGCGCTGCAGGGCGGCCGTATCACGCGGCTTTATCCCGGGATCACGATCCCGAACGCGATCTGCTTTTCGCCCGCAGGCGATGTCGGCTATTTCGCTGACACCGCGACCAACGTGCTGCATCGTGTGCCGCTCGATCCGGCAACGGGATTGCCGACCGGCGAGCCGATTGATCTGATCAGACGTCAAGGCAGCGGCGGGCTCGACGGTGCGGTCGTCGACGCCGACGGGATGATCTGGAACGCGCGCTGGGGCGGCGGCTGCGTCGATGTCTACGATCCTTCAGGCCGGCACCTGCGCTCGCTGAAGGTGCCGGCGCGCCAATCGAGTTGTCCGGCCTTTGTCGGCCGCGATTTCTCGCGCGTACTGGTCACCTCGGCCTGGCAGGACATGGATGCGGCGCAGCGCGCCGCTGATCCCGGACACGGTCAAACCTTCCTGCTCGATGCCGCGGCACGCGGCCGTGCCGAGCCCGACGTCAAGCTGTCCTGATTGCGGCCTATGGCCGCCTTGTTGACGTGACCTGAATATTTGGACGATAGTACAAATATGGTCCGCAAACCTGCCAAATCCAACGTGAAGGCCGCCGCGAAGGACACGAGCACCCGCAAGCCGAACATGCGCGAGGCGATCCTTGCCGCGGCGGAGGAGTTGTTTTCGACGTATGGCTTCAACGCCGTCTCGGTGCGCGACATCGCGCAGGCCGCCGGCGCCAATCCCGGCAGCGTGACCTATCATTTCAAGACCAAGGACGGCCTGCTGCTCGAGATCTATCGGCGCCATTGCGGCCCGATGAACCGGCGGCGCTCCGAGCTTTTGGCGGCGGCCCGGCGGGTGCGCGATGTGCAGGACAGGCTGGAGGCGATCGTGCGCGCCTATGTGCTGCCGGCCTTCACCTCTGGCAGCGACCTTGCCGGCGGCGGGACGCGGTTCACGCGGTTGCGCGCGATCATGTCGGCCGAGGGCAACGAGGTGGTGCGCAAGATCATCGCGCAGACCTTCGACGACACCAGCCATGCCTTCATCGACGCGATCCATGACAGCCTGCCGCATATTCCGCGCACCGACCTGGTCTGGCGCGGCCACTTCCTGCTCGGCGCGCTCTACTACACGCTGGTGACGCCGGAGCGCGTCTCGCGGCTGTCGCGCGGCAGCGCCGAGGGCACCGATGCCGGCCATGCCATCGAGGAGCTGGTGCGCGCGACCGTTGCCGCGCTGCAGGCTCCGCCGCTCGATCCGGCGATATCAGCGCCGCGCAGGGCGCCGGGCTTTACTCCAGGACGAGCACTGACCTGACCCTGCGGAGTTCATCGCCATGGAGAAACTTCGGCTGCGCGCGGTGCTTGGCAATCACCCGCACATCCAGGCGGTGAAGCGCGGTGAGCTGCGCTCCGACCTGTTCGATCTCGACTTCACCGAGTTCACGCCGACCAACGCTGCCTTCAAGCCGATGGTGCGCGAGCAGGCATTCGACGTCTGCGAGATGGCGATCGTGACCTATCTGATGGCAAGGGCGTACGGCAAGCCGCTGGTGCTGCTGCCGGCGGCGATGGTCGGCCGCTTCCAGCATGGCCACGCGCTCTATCGCGCCGATCGCGGCACGCTTGCGCCTGGTGATCTCGAAGGCAAGCGGGTCGGCATCCGTTCGTTCACGACCACGACGGGGGCGTGGATGCGCGGCATCCTTGCCAATGACCATGGCGTGAACCTCGACCGGATCAATTGGGTGACGTTCGAGGATCCGCATATCGCCGAATATGTCGACCGCACCGAACGGGCGCCGAAGGGCAGCGCCATCATCGAGATGCTGAAGCGCGGCGAGCTCGATGCCGTGCTTGGCGAAACCTCGAGTGATCCGGCGCTCAAGCCGTTGTTCGCCGATCCGGCGGCAGAGGCGGCGCGGTGGTACGCGCGGCATGGCGTCGTGCCGGTCAACCATCTGGTGGTGGTGACCGAACAGCTCGCGACGTCACGGCCCGATGTGGTGCGGAGCCTCTACGATCTCCTCAAGCGCGCCAAGGCGAACGCCGGTCCGGCGGGTGTGCCGGACCTGCTGCCGTTCGGCGTCGAAGCAAACCGCAAGCCGCTCGAACTGATGATCGACTATTGCGCACAGCAGGCGTTGATCCCGCGGCGCGTCACGGTCGACGAGCTGTTCGACGCCACAACACGGGACTTGAATTGATGACAATCTCGAGCGATCCGCGGCAATGGCAGGTCGGCATGCTCGGCTATGGCGAGGTCGGACGCATCCTCGCCGAGGATCTGCGCCAGCAGGGTATCAAGGTCGCAGCCTACGACATCAAGCTCGACCGCGGCCAGGGCGCGCCATTGCGCGCGCACGCGGCGGAGACCGGCGTCGTGCTCGCGGAATCGCATGCCGATCTCGCGGCGCGGGCCGATCTCATCATCTCGGCGGTGACGGCGAGCCAGGCGGTCGCCGTGGCCGAAGCCTGCGCGCCGGCAATAGGCAAGGGTGCCTGGTTCCTCGATTTCAACTCGGCCTCGCCCGGGGCCAAGCAACGCGCCGCGGCCCACATCGACGGCGCCGGCGGCCGCTATGTCGAGGGCGCGGTGATGACCTCGCTGCCGCCGTCCCGGATCAAGGTGCCGCTGTTGCTCGGCGGTCGGGGCGCGCGGGAGCTGGCGCCGTCACTGATCGCGCTCGGCTTTGCGGCAAAGGTCGCGAGTGACGAGCTCGGTGTGTCCTCGGCGGTCAAGATGTGCCGCAGCATCATGATCAAGGGCCTCGAGGCCACGGTGATCGAGAGCTTCACCACTGCCCGCGCCTATGGCGTCGAGGATGCGGTGCTTGCCTCGCTCAAGGAGACTTTTCCCGGCATCGACTGGGAGAAGCAGGGCGCCTATTTCTTCCAGCGCGTGATCGAGCACGGCCGGCGGCGCGCCGAAGAGGTGCGCGAGGTGGCGGAGACAGTGCGCGAGGCCGGGCTCACGCCATGGTCAGCTTCCGGCACCGCCGAGCGGCAGGGCTGGGTCGCCGATCTTGCCGACGAGGGCGTGTTCGGGGCCAAGGGAACGGCTGAATTCGCCCGCAGCGCCGATTGGCGCACCGAGGCCGACCGGATTCTCGCGCGCATCAAATCCTGAGGGCAGCTGCGGAGAATCCGCCGCGTTCCCTGTCGGCGCGCAATGCGCTATTGCTCCATGAACAGTTTTGTCTTGGAGACACGCCCATGAAGAATTCCCCCAAGGTCGTCGCCATCACCGGAGCGGCGCGCGGCATCGGCAAGGCCTGCGCCGCGCGCTTCCTGGCCGATGGCGCCAGGGTCGTGATCTCGGATGTCGACGCCGCCGGGCTCGTCCACGCCGCCCAGGAGCTCGGACATGACGATCGGCTGCGGACCGTCGAAGCCGACGTCAGCAAGCGTGCCGATGTCGATCGCATCGTGGCTCACGCGGTGAAGGAGTTCGGTCGGCTCGACGTCATGGTCAACAATGCCGGCGTCGCGCGCAACCGCGACTTCCTCGAGATCAGCGAGGCCGAGTTCGACGACGTGATGGGGATCAACCTCAAGGGCGCGTTCTTCGGCGTCCAGGCCGCGGCGCGCCAGATGATCGCGCAAGGCGGTGGCGGCGTCGTCGTCAACATGTCCTCGGTCAACGCGCTGCTCGCGATCCCCTCGCTTGCGACCTACGCGATGTCCAAGGGCGCCATGAAGCAGCTCACCTCCGTGGCCGCGGTGGCGCTGGCGCCGCACGGCATCCGCGTCGTGGCGGTCGGGCCCGGCACGATCCTGACCGAGATGGTGGCAACGGCGATCTTCTCGTCGGAGGACGCGCGACGCAGCGTGCTGTCGCGTACGCCGGCCGGCCGCTGCGGCGAGCCGAGCGAGGTCGCTTCCGTCGTGGCCTTCCTCGCCAGCGACGATGCCTCCTACATCACGGGACAAACCATCTACCCCGACGGCGGGCGGCTGATCCTCAACTACACGGTGCCGGTCACGGAGAAGAAGTAGGGCGCCGCCAAAATATCGAAAACAACCCCATGCAAAGGAGCCGCCGGTAGCCGGTTGCCGGTCTTCGATCAGGGGGAGTTGACGCGTCGGGCAACTCAGTGGAATAATTCCATTATTCCGAAATCGTGCAAACGGCGTCTCCGAAATGTCGCGAGAACGCCGGCGTATGACTCACAGACCGCGCCGCACTTTCCCGTGTCGTCCCGGCGAAGGCCGGGACCTATAGCCACAAATCCGGATTGTTGCGCGATGCTGGAATGACGAGTCCCTTCAACAACAGCCGCCGCGGAGTATGGGTCCCGGCCTTCGCCGGGACGACGCAGGATAGCTTTCGCCGGGACGACGCCGCAGGGAGCCGCGCACCAGTGTCTCAGGAATACTGGATCACCCGCTTTTCGCGTGCCGGTGATGACACCGCATCGCTACCGGCCCTTGAACTGCGGCTTGCGCTTTTCCATGAAGGCGTTGCGGCCTTCGCGGAAATCGGCGCTGTCCATGCAGTCGATGCCGATCTGCCTGATCGCGGCCATGTCGCGGTCGGCGGGATCCTTCAGCACCTGCGCGATGGTGATCTTGGCGGCCTTGATCGCCAGCGGCGCGTTGCCTGAGATGGTACGCGCGATCTCCATGGTCGCGTCCCAGAGCTCGGCATCCGGCAGCACCCGATCGACGAGGCCGATCCGCAGCGCTTCGGCGCAATCGATCCGCATCCCGGTATACATGATCAGCCGGGCCCATGACGGGCCGACCAGCGACACCAGATGGCGCAGCCCGTCATAGCCGTAGGCGATGCCGAGCTTGGCGGCGGGAATGCCGAACTGGCCGCTGACGCCGGAGATGCGGATATCGGTCAGCATCGCGACCTGCATGCCGCCGCCGAGACAGAAGCCGCGGATGCAGGCGATGGTCGGCTTCGGGTAGTCGGCGAGCAAAGCGCGCTGGGCGGCGCTGCGCCGTGAATATTCCTCGGAGGCTTCCGCGTTATGGCGGGTCTTCTCGAACTGGCTGATGTCGGCGCCCGACACGAAGGCCTTGTCGCCGGCGCCGACCAGGATCACGACACGGACCGCCGGGTTGTCGCGCAGGGCGGTCAGCGCCTCGCCGAGCCCTTCCCACATCTCCAGCGACATCGCATTGCGCTTGTCGGGATTGTTGAAGGTGATGACGCCGACGCCGTCGACCACGCTTTGCAAAATCTTGCCGTCGGCAAGCGATCGATCTGAGGTGTTTGGCATGGCGGGGTCCGGTGTGATTTCGGCTAAGCCTAGCACCCCGGCGGAAGCCGAGGCAGGCCGTTTAGGGCACAGCGCGATTGCATCGGTAGCAGATGTGCCCACGAGCAGACCGACCGATGATTGGTTGCCCGACGGACGAGCCCCACCGGTCCACTAGGCCAGCTGTTCCGGATCGTCGGCCGCGCGCATCCGCGCGATACTGTCCTCCGTCGCTGCGCTACCTGCCGCCGCGATCGCGATCTCGCGCGCCAGATTGGTGCATTCGGCCCACAGCAGGAAGAACACCAGCGGCGGCCGCTCGCGTGCCTCCAGCATCTGCCGGCAGCGGTCAGCAGCGCCGTCGAGCGCCCACCACTGCCGGGCGACGACCATGACCTTGCGGAAGCTGCGCAGCGTGCCGGAGAATTTTTGCGGATCGGCATTCACGATGGCGCCGCAATGGTTCAGCCAGTTCAGCGCCGCATAGATCGCGATGCCGTAGTCCTCGATCGCTGTGCCCGTGAAATCGACGACGGTGCTGTCGTGCGCGCGCTGGCGCAGGAAAGCGTCGATGGTCTCGGCCTGGCTGGCAGGATCGACCAGCAGCGCGGGTTCCTTCCGCGGCACCATCGGGATGTAACGCATCGCCTCGAGGCGGGTGTGCTCCCAGACCGCCCTGGCATCGCCGAGCAGGTCGCCGGGCTTGCGCTTGCAGGCCGGATAGACCAGCACGCCGTTGTCGGCGAGATCGAGATAGCGCGGCACCACCTTGTCGAGCGCGGCGAGAAACGCCGCGGGATCGGTGAGCCCGCGCAGGTCGCTGGCGGCGTCCTCGGCTTGTGCAGGCTTGTTGACGCGTGTCCAGCCGAAATTGGCCATCCCCGGGGCGCCCCGATCCCAACCTGCCGGTCAGGTTAATTGGAAAATGCGGCGATGCAAATGCGGCATTTGCCACTGCGCGCCCGTGCGTGCTGCCGGTTGACGCGGGAAAGCGCCGCGCCTAGCTGATGGTTAACAGCATGCAACGCAGGTTGCCGCCGCTGTCGGGACGCATCGCCATGACCGCTTCGGATCGCCAATCGCATTGGCAGACCGTCTATCTGACCAAGGGCGAGCAGCAGGTGAGCTGGTCGCAAGCCGATCCGCAGCCATCGCTGCGCCTGATCGAATCCGTCGCGCCGGGACGGGATGCGTCGATCACCGACATCGGCGGCGGGGCCTCGCGCCTTGTCGATGCGCTGGTGGCCGGCGGCTTTCATGATCTGACGGTGCTCGATCTCTCCGAAGCGGCGCTGGCGAGCGCGCGAGAGCGGATCGGCGCGAGAGGCGAGGCGGTGCGCTGGGTCGCCGACGATGCGACGGTCTGGCAGCCGCCGCAGGCCTTCGACATCTGGCACGACCGCGCGGCGTTTCATTTCCTGGTCGAGGAGAAGGATCGCGCCGCCTATCTCGACCGGCTGCATCGCGGCGTCAAGGCAGGCGGCCACGCCGTGATCGGCACCTTCGCGCCGGACGGTCCGGAGAAGTGCAGCGGCCTGCCGGTGCGGCGCTATGATTCCGCAACACTCGGCCGGACCATCGGCCCGGCATTCGAGTTGATCGCGCATGAGGCGCACCGGCACGTCACGCCCTGGGGCGCGACGCAGTCGTTCCAGTTCAATGTGCTGCGGCGCAGGTGAGCGGCCGCGGAGGGAGAGGTGAGATGACGGACGCGCCACGGACGATCGGCGAGATCGCGAGCTATCACGCCCATGTCTATTACGATCCCGCAACCAGCCGGGGCGAGGCTGAACGCCTGCGCAACTGGATGGGCGAGCGCTTCCTGGTCACGCTCGGGCGTTGGCACGACGTCAAGGTCGGCCCGCACGATCAGGCGATGTATCAGGTGGCGTTTGCGGCCGAGCTGTTTCCGACCCTGGTGCCGTGGCTGATGCTGAACCACGGCAGCCTGAGCATCCTGGTCCATCCCAATACGACCAATCCGCGCCGCGATCATCGCGACGATCCGCTCTGGATCGGTACGCCGCTCGCCGTCCATGCCGACAAGCTGCCCGAGGAGGCGGACATGGAGCAGGCGCCGGCGCCGAACACGTCGCCGACATTGCGCCCCTGAGCGCCTGAAGCCCGTTGGCCTGATGCGTAAAGTTTGACGCAATTCAATTACAACCAAGTCGTTTCAAACTCATCGCGTTCTGCAACGTCAGGTTAAGTCGCCGTTCCTAGGCTCAACCGACTATTTCAGGGTTGGGCGCATTGGGCATGTTCTTTTCATTCCGAAGCTGGGCGCTGTGGCGGGTCGTTGGGCCCCTGCTGGCGATCGTGCTGCTGCTGGGTGGCCTGTCGGCCGGCAGCCTGCAGGTGATGTCCGCGGTCAGGGCCTATGTGGCCGGCGAGAGCATGTGGTCGAAGGGGCAGAAGGACGCCATTCACTACCTCCAGACCTATGTCAGCACCGGCGCGCCGCTCTATCTGCAGAAGTTCGACGCCGCGATCGCGGTGCCGCTGGCCGATCGCACGGCGCGGCGTGCGCTGGAGGCGCCGGGCAACAACGACGCGGTGGCTCGCGCCGGTTTCGCCAGAGCGGGCAATCATGATGACGACATCGGCGGCCTGATCTGGCTGTTCAAATATTTCCGCAAGATGCACCACGTGGCCGGCGCGGTGACGGCCTGGCGCAATTCGGATGCGCTGCTCGATCAGCTGATCGAAATCAGGAACGAGGCCGCGAACGACGTCGCGCTGCATGATCCCTCGGCTGCGACCATCAAGCACTGGGCCGAGCGGATCGGTACGGTCGATGCCGCAATGAGCACGCTTGCCGTCGATTTCTCCGACCATCTGGGGAAGGCCTCGCGTCAGGTCTCGGCGCTGCTCTTGCTGGTCAATCTCGTGATCGCGGCCTGCCTTGCCGGCATCGTCCTGGTCCACACCCGGCGGATGCTGTGGCGGCGCTGGCTGGCCGAGACCGCGCTTGCCGTCGAGAAGGAGCGCGCCCAGCTCACGCTGGCTTCGATCGGCGATGCGGTCATCGTGACCACGCAGGACGATCGCGTCGGCTACATGAACGCCGCCGCACAGCGGTTGATCGCGGCGGAACAGGACGTAACGGGATGGCAGCTTTCATCGCTGTTCAATATCGCCGAGCAGCCGGTGCGCGGATCGTTCCAGAGCGCGGATGCCGATGACGAAAGCCGGCCGCAGCAGCGGCTGCTGGTGCGGCCGGATCATTCCAGCGTGCCGGTCTCGGTGGTCGAGACCGCGATCGTGCATGAAGGTGAGCCGTCCGGACGCGTCATGATCATTCACGACATGACCGCCGAGCGGCGGCTGGTCGAGGAATTGGCGTGGGCTGCCTCGCATGACGCGTTGACCGGCCTTGCCAACCGGCGTCAGTTTGAATTCGAACTGCACAAGGCCATGTCGGGCGGGCCGGCGACGGGCGCCGATCTGATGCTGATCGACCTCGACCAGTTCAAGATCGTCAACGACACTTGCGGCCACATGGCCGGCGACCGGCTGTTGAAACAGGTGGCGCGGTTGCTGACCGCCGAGGTGGGCGGCAGCGGACTGGTTGCGCGTCTCGGCGGCGACGAATTCGGCATTCTGCTGCGCGACGACGGCGCCGCCACGCACGACGTTGCCGCCGACGTCGCGGAGCGGATCAGGGCGGTGGTCGAGCAGTCGAACTTCGTCCATGAGGGCTCGAGCTTCAGGATCAGCGCGAGCATCGGCCTGGTCGGGCTTGCCGACAGCGCCGGCGTGCAGGACGCACTGCGGCTTGCCGACGTCGCCTGCTTCCTTGCCAAGGACAAGGGGCGCAACCGCGTCCAGGCGCACCGTCCGTCCGATACCGGCATGGCCGTGCGGGTCGCCGAGATGAGCTGGGTCAATCGCATCCGCAAGGGATTGGACGAGGGGCGCTTCTGCCTCTACGAGCAGGAGATCCGCCCGGTCAACGGCGTGCTGAAGGGCAACGATCGCCGCGAGCTGCTGCTGCGCCTGCGCGACGAGAGCGGCGCCCTGGTGCCGCCCGGCAGCTTCCTGCCCGCCGCCGAGCGCTATGGGCTGATGCCGCTGATCGACCGCTGGGTGGTGCGTCGCGCCTTCGAGATCATCGCCGAGCGCAAGCACCATCCGCGCAAGATCGCGAGCTACGCCATCAACCTGTCCGGCGCCACCATCGGCGACAGCGACTTCGTCGACTTCGTCGCCGCGCTGTTCGCGCAGCACGACGTGCCGCCGGCGCTGGTCTGTTTCGAGATCACCGAGACCAGCGCGATCTCCAATCTCGACGAGGCACAGACGTTCATTGCGCGGTTGCGCGAGATCGGCTGCAGCTTCTCGCTCGACGATTTCGGCACCGGCATGTCCTCGATCGCCTATCTGAAGCATTTGCCGGTCGACATCATCAAGATCGACGGGTCGTTCGTGAAGGAGATCCTGAACAGCAAGGTCGATCGCGCGATGGTCGAGATGATCACCAAGACCGCCAAGATCATGCAGAAGCAGGTGGTCGCGGAATTCGTCGAGAGCCTCGCGATCCTGGACGAGCTGCGCCAGATCGGGGTCGACTACGTCCAGGGTTACGCGATCGGGAAGCCGGTCCCGGTGCTGACCCTCCGGGAAGAAAAGATCGCCTGAGTCGCCGAAATTGTCCCGAATCGGGACTTTTGGGTCATTTCGGCTGTTTCTGGGGCTGATTCCCCGGCATTTTCCATCCGAAAAACGTTTAAAAATCCTCTCGTTGCCCGCTCCGTCTCGATTATGCCTTACTCTAATTCCCTGATATGATGAGCGATCGGTGAATCCCACGTGGGCCGGCCAACAGGCCCCAGAACACCGAACTTGGGGATGATGGGTCAACATACGACGAAAGCTGCCGGGCGTAAGTCGAGCCGCGGCATGTCTCTGATGGGCAGCACGGCGTTCGCCGTGACGGCGCTCGTCATGTCGTCTGGCCTTGCCGCCTGGATGGTCGGCATCGACCCGACCGCGTGGCTGCACGGACCAGCGTTCGCCAACACCACCGCATCGCTGAACTTCGACGATCGCTTCGGCTCGCGCTCCACCATCAACACGGCCTCGCTGTATTATCCCCTCCGCCGCGGATTCCGTTCGAGCCGCGGCGATTTCAATTCCGAGTTCGGTCAGATCGAGGACGCGCTGGCCGGCCAGCTGCGCGATACGCAGACCGAGTTGCCCGGCAGCCAGCCGGCGTCGGCGTCCGTCGCCGCGACGACCAACACGGCGACATCAGGCGTGCCGATGCCGCGGTCGCGGCCGGCCGAGGCCAATCTGCTCGCGCGCAATGATCTGCCGATGCCGGCGCCGCAGGCACCTGTGCCGCAGGGCGACAACCGCACGTTCCTGCAGAAGATCGCCGACATGATGCCGGGCAAGCTGCAGCTGGCCTCGGTCGATCCGAATGACGGCTTGTTGTCCGGTCCGAGCCCCGATCTCGGCGCGCTCGGCTATGACAGCACCACGGCGGTCTATGACATTACCGGCCGCATCGTATACATGCCCGACGGCACCAAGTTCGAGGCGCATTCAGGTCTCGGCAATCTGCTCGATGATCCGTCGCATGTGAACGCGCGCAATGCCGGTGCGACGCCGCCCGGCATCTATGAGATGAAGCCGCGCGAAAAGCTGTTCCATGGGGTGCCTGCACTGCGCATGACCCCGGTCGACGGCAGCGATACGTTCGGGCGTGTCGGCCTGCTCGTCCACAGCTACATGCTCGGACCGAACGGCGACTCCAACGGCTGCATCTCGGTCAAGCACTACGACAAATTCCTGCAGGCCTATCGCAGCGGCACGGTCCGGCGCATTGCCGTCGTGATCAGCATCAAGGACGTCAAGTCGGCCTCGACCCGCGCAGCGTCGAATTCCTAAATCCGCACGCCGGCACCGCCGGCGCGTCAACCCCTGCTTCAGTTCGTCTCCTGGTCGCCGGCGCGGATAGCGCCGGGCGAGGTGCCATAGGCGCGGCGGAACGCACGGGCAAAACTCTCGTGGCTCTTGAACCCGACACGCAACGCGATCTCGCCGATCGGTAGATCGTTCAATCGGGGATCACGAAGCTGGTTGAGGCTGTGGCGGAGCCGCGCGTCGCGGACATGCGCCGCGAAGCTCGTTCCGGCGTCGGCGAGCACGGCAAACAAATGGCTGCGTGAGATCTGCAGATGCCGGCAGATATATTTCGCCGAGAGTTGCGGATTGTGCAGCTCGTCCAGGATGAAGGTCTGGATCTGCCGCAGCATCACTTCGCGCTGTGATGCCGATCCGGCCGCCGGCACGCCGATGGTGGTCGCGCGCACCAGCAGGCTCTCGAGCTGGCTGGCGGCGAGGTCATCGACCAGCGCGAAATCGTCGGGGATATCGCGCAGCGCGCCGAGATAGGCGGAGGCGAGCCGGCCCGCGCCGCGGCCGGCGATGACGTTCGGCGGCCGGCCCGGCATCTGCTGCAGGTGCCGCCGCAGCCGCGTGCCGGGAATCGTAGCGCAGATCAGGTCGCAGCCCTGCTCGAACCGCATCGCGAAGGGCTCGTTGGTGTCGAGCAGGACGATGTCGCCAGGGCGCGCCAGTGTCTTTTGCCCATACTGCTCGACCACGGCATCGCCGGCGATCTGGAGATTCGCGAAGAACGATCCATCCTGGAAACTGCCGATTCCCTTCCGCGTGCGATGGATGGCATTGGGCACGGACTGCACGCGCGACAACGGCAGTGCCGCGCTGCCGATGCTGGTGATGGCGCCGTCGAAATCGTCGGGCGAGATCTTCTCCGGCTCGAGCGGCAGATAGGTTTGCAGCACCGCTTCGCGCCAATAGGCGAAGCGGTCTGCCGGTGCGACGTCGTGCATATTCCAGGTAGCGCCCATGTTCGCGTGCCGGAGTTTGCCTGTCAGGACGGAAGCCGGCGGCGAGCTTACAATCAATTGCCGTGCCAGTCAGGCGGACATTTTGCCAAACCGGCGTGGACGCAGTGTCAATGACTTCGGCAGGCCGGCATCTCACCTTCGGTCATTCGACCCGCCGGAGGAGAGACGACCATGCCGATCGATTTCACCCTGACCAAGGAACAGCGCGAGCTGCAGATGTCTGCCCGTAGCTTCGCGCGGACTGTGCTTTCAGGCGTCGCCGACGCAACCCGCCATCTCGCCACGCCTGCGGAGCGCTTCGCGGCCACGCGGCCGTTCTACGAACAGGTGGTCAAGGCCGGCTTCCTGCGCCGGATGATCCCTGCGCCGCTCGGCGGCGAGGGCACCGGCGTGTTCGACATGGCCATCGTCGCCGAGGAGTTTCAGTCCGTCGACGTCAACGTCTCGCTGACGTTGTTCGGTTCGCTGCTCGGCCTGATGCCGGTAATGCTGGCGGGCTCGCCGGCGCAGCAGAAGACGTTCATCGCGCCATTCCTCGAACGTGCCGGCGCGCCGCTCGCCGCCTTCGCCTTCAGCGAGCCCGGCGGCAGCGCGAACTTTGCCTCGCCGGTGCCGGGAACAGGCTTGCGGACGGCGGCGCATCTCGACGGCGAGGACTGGGTCATCACCGGTGCCAAGCAATGGGTGTCGAGCGCGACCGGCTGGGACGGCAACGGCGCCGACCTGATCTGCGTGGTCTGCCGCACCGATCCCGCCGCGGCGCCCGACAGCGCGATTTCCGTGATCGCAGTGCCGCGGCCCGCCGGCGGCATCAAGGGCATCGCACTCGAGCGCGCGGCCGACCTGATGGGCCATCGCGCCCATCTGACGCCGCGCTTCCGGCTCGAGCAGGTCCGCGCGCCCAGGGACAATGTGTTGGGAGGCGCCGGCGGCGGCCTGCAACTGGTGGAGATGAGCTTTGCCGGCACCGCCGCGCTGGTCGGCGTGTTCGGCGTCGCCCTGATGCGCGTCGCCTTCGACTACGCGCTGAACTTCGCCCGCAGCGAGCATCGCGGCGGCGCGGTGCCGATCATCGAGCACCAGGCGGTCGGCTACGCGCTGGCCGACGCCAAGATGGCGATCGAGGCGGCGCGCTATCTGAGCTGGAAGGCCTGTCACGCCATGGACAGCAATGCGCCCGGCGCCTTCGAACTCGCGCTGCACGCCAAGGTGTTCGGCTCGGAAACCGCGGTGAAGGTGATCACCGACCTGATGCGCGTGGTCGGCATCGGAAGCTACGACCACCAATGTCCGCTCGCCGGTCTGTTGCAGGATGCGATGGCCTATCCGTTGTTCGACGGCGGCAACATGGGCGTGCGCCGCCGCCAATTGCATACGCTCCTGAAGAGTCCGGGCTACGATCCGTTGACCGCGTCCGGTGCGGCCTAACGGTTCCCTCTGCAGCCTCCCGCAAACCGCGTCATATCGCCTTCAGTTTCCGCTGGAGGTGGTGTGGCGCGGTCCGCATTTCGATATCTGTATACTGCAAAGGCCTTTTTAGATTATTATAATACCTCCATTTGCAAAAAATGGGAGTTTATGTATACATAAAGTATCTGAAACGACCCCCAGAGGGCGAGCGATGCCAAAACCCTTCCCCATGAACGCCTGGTATGCGGCCGGGTGGGACGCGGAGATCAAGCACGCGCTGCTGCCCCGGACGATCTGCGGCAAGCACGTCGTGATGTTCCGGAAGGGCGACGGCGAGGTGGTGGCGCTCGAGGATGCCTGCTGGCATCGCCTGGTGCCGCTCTCCAAGGGCCGGCTCGACGGCGACACCGTGGTCTGCGGCTATCACGGCCTGAAATACAATGCGCAGGGCCGCTGCACGTTCATGCCCTCGCAGGAGACCATCAATCCGTCGGCCTGCGTGCGCGCCTATCCCGTCGTCGAGCGCCATCGCTTCATCTGGCTCTGGATGGGCGATCCCGCGCTCGCTGATCCCTTGCTGGTGCCCGACATGCACTGGAATCACGATCCGGCCTGGGCCGGCGACGGCAAGACCATTCACGTCAAATGCGACTACCGCCTCGTCGTCGATAATCTGATGGACCTGACGCACGAGACCTTCGTGCACGGCTCGAGCATCGGCAATGACGCGGTCGCCGAAGCGCCGTTCGACGTCACCCATGGCGAGAAGACCGTGACCGTGACGCGCTGGATGCAGGGCATCGAGGCGCCGCCGTTCTGGGCCAGGCAGTTGCAGAAGCCTGGCCCGGTCGATCGCTGGCAGATCATCCGCTTCGAGGCGCCGTGCACCGTCAATATCGACGTCGGCGTCGCGCCGGCCGGATCGGGCGCGCCGGAGGGCGATCGCTCGCAGGGCGTCAACGGCTATGTGCTCAACACCATCACGCCGGAGACCGAGAAGACCTGTCATTACTTCTGGGCCTTCGTCCGCAATCACCGCATCACCGAGCAGCGACTGACCTCGGAGATCCGCGACGGCGTCGCCGGCATCTTCCACGAGGACGAGATCATCCTGGAAGCGCAGCAGCGCGCGATGGACGAGAATCCGGACCGCGTGTTCTACAATCTCAACATCGACGCCGGCGCGATGTGGGCGCGCCGCGTCATCGACCGCATGGTGGCGAAGGAGAATCCACCGCAGCTGCAGGCGGCGGAGTAGGCGGCATGGCGGAGCGCGAGGCCGAACGTTCAGTATCGCAGACCGTGCGGGCGCAGCTCGCGCTGCGTGAGCTGATCGTTTCCGGCGGCCTGCGGCCGGGCGAGCGCATCTCGGAACTGCAGGCGGTCGAGGTCACCGGGGTCTCGCGCACGCCGGTGCGGATGGCGCTGGTTCGGCTGGAAGAGGAGGGCCTGCTGGAGGCGATCCCGTCCGGCGGCTTCATGGTCAAGGCATTCTCCGAGCGCGACATCCTCGATTCGATCGAGCTGCGCGGCACGTTGGAGGGATTGGCCGCACGCTTTGCGGCCGAGCGCGGCGTCTCGTCGCGCGATCTGGAGCCGCTGAAGGAATGCCTCAATGAGATCGACGGCCTGGTGCGGCAGGAGCCGATCTCCATGGAGGCGTTTTCGTCCTATGTTGCACTCAACGCCCGTTTCCACGTGCTGCTGGCCGAGCTGTCGCGCAGTCCGCCGCTGATCCGGCAGATCGACCGCGCCTCGGCGCTGCCGTTCGCCTCGCCGAGCGGCTTCGTGATGGCGCAATCGGCCTTGCCGGAGGCGCGCCAGATCCTGCTGATCGGGCAGGACCATCATCGCGTCGTGGTCGACGCCATCGAGAACCGCGAGGGCGCGCGCGCCGAGGCGATCATGCGCGAGCATGCGCGGCTCGCGGCGCGCAACCTGCGGCTCGCGCTGCGCAACCGCACCCATCTCGATCTGCTGCCGGCACTGGCGCTGATCTCGGCCGGCTGAACAGAGCACGCCATGCGATTCATCGAAACCTGGACGTCCGCCACGCTGCTTGCCGTGCGCGATCTCACGCCCGGCATCCGCGAATTCCTGCTACGGCCCGACGATTTTGCCGGCGCGCCCTATCCCGTCGGCAGCCACATCGATGTCGGCGTCACCATCGACGGTCAGCCACAGACCCGCTCCTATTCGCTGGTCGGCGAGGTCGATCCGGAAGGTCTTCGGATTGCGGTGCGGCGTGCGCCGGATTCCCGCGGCGGCTCGCAATACATGTGGTCGCTCGCGCCGGGAGCGCGGCTCAACATCACGCGGCCGGCCTCGCTGGTGCAGCTCGACTGGACGCGGCGGCAGTTCTGCCTGATCGCAGGCGGCATCGGCATCACGCCGATCGTCGGTGCGGCGCAGGCGCTGGCCCGCCGTGATGCCGCCGTGACGCTGCATTATGCGGTGCGCACGCGCGGCGATGCGGCCTATCTCGACAGGCTCGAACGCCTGCTCGGCGACCGTCTCATCGTCCACGCCGCCGACGAGGGCCGGCGGCTCGACCTCGAGCGCGTCTTCGCAGACCTGCCGCAGGATACGATGACATTGTTCTGCGGCCCGATGCGGATGCTCGATGCAGCACGGCACGCCTGGGAGGCGTCCGGCCGGCCGATGACCGATCTACGCTACGAGACTTTCGGATCGAGCGGGCTGCTGCCGACCGAGGCGTTCCGCGTGCGGCTCGCGGGCCAGGGGGGCGAGCTGGGCACCGAGTTCGTGATCCCGCGCGACCGCTCGATGCTGGACGTGCTCAACGAAGCCGGCCATGAGGTGATGAGCGACTGCCGGCGCGGCGAGTGCGGCGTCTGCGCGCTCGACGTGGTTGATGTCGATGGCGAAATCGACCATCGCGACGTCTTCTTCAGCGCGCACCAGAAACGGGAAAGCCGCAAGATCTGCGCCTGCGTCTCGCGTGCGCGCGGCACCATCACGGTCGACACGCTGCATCGCGCCGACACGCTCTGACGCGCCTGGCCGGCGTGGACGTTCGATCCGGGTTAAAGCGCGAGATTAGGTTGAGGTGGAACGGCGTCGAAAGTTCACCTCTCCCTTGGGAGAGGTCGATTTGCGCAGCAAATCGGGTGAGGGGGTTACGGTCTATCGAGAGAGCAAGAGCCCTCACCCGGATTGCTTCGCAATCCGACCTCTCCCCAACGGGGAGAGGTGAACCGAGACTGCGGCAAGCTGATCAACCCAAAACTCATCCGGCTTCACGCCGCGTGCACCGAGTGGCGCGGATCGTGATCGAGCAGCGCGGAGATGTCGCTGCCCGACATCGGCCGGCCGATCAGATAGCCCTGGACCTCGTCGCAACTGGTCTGGCGCAGATATTCGAGCTGATCGGCGGTCTCGACGCCTTCGGCCACGACGCCGATCTGGAGGTCCTGTGCGAGGCCGATCACCGATTTGACGATCGCGGCGCAATCCGGCTCGGTCAGCATGTCCCGGATGAAGGACTGATCGATCTTGATGCGGCTGAACGGCAGCTTGCGCAAATAGGTCAGCGACGAGAAGCCGGTGCCGAAATCATCGAGCGCAACCGTTAGCCCAAGCTCGAGCAGCCCGTTCAGGATCGCGGGCGCGGACCCATATTTCGAGATCAGCATCGACTCCGTGATCTCGATTTCCAGCCGATTCGGCGCGACATTCGCCTCGGCAAGCGCATCGACGATGGTTTGCAGGATGCCGACGTTCTGAAACTGGACCGCGGAGAAATTCACCGCGATCCTGATGTCGTCAGGCCAGCGCGCCAGCATCGCGCAGGCATGGCGGATCACCCATTCGCCGAGCTGGTGGATCAGTCCGCTCTCCTCGGCGATCGGAATGAAGACGCTGGGCGGGATCAGGCCGCGCGCCGGATGCTGCCAGCGCAGCAGCGCCTCGAAGCCGGTGATGCGGCCTTTGCGGATGTCGAGGAACGGCTGGTAGACGAGAAACAGCTGGTTCGCTTCGATCGCCTGTTCGAGATCGCGCTGCAACGCGCGGCGGTCGCGCGCCGCCTGGTCGTCGCTCGCTTCGAAGAAGCGGATCGTGCCCGGGCCGGATTTCTTGGCCCGGTAGAGCGCGATGTCGACATGCTTGAGCAGCTCGTGCGGATTGTTGCCGTCGCGCGGCGCGAGCACGATACCGACGCTGATCGCGCCTGATATCTCCAGTCCGTCGATCGGGAGTGGATCGGCGAACGCCGCGACGAAGCGTTCGGCGATCGCGAGCACGTCCTCGGGTCGCGTCAGATTGGACATGATCAGCGCGAACTCGTCGCCGCCGATCCGCGCGACATGCTCGGCCGCGCGGGTGCAGCGCTGCAGCCGGGCCGCGACCTGCACCAGGAATTCGTCGCCTGCCTGACGGCCGAACCTGTCGTTGATCTCCTTGAAGCGATCGAGATCGAGCAGCAGCACGGCGAATTCCTCGCCGGAGCGCGCCAGCCGGCTCAGCGCGCCGTTGAGCGCCTCGTTGAAGGCGACGCGGTTCGGCAGATGCGTCAGCGGATCCTGCCGCACCGTCCGCTCCGCCTCGTGCTGGGCGATGATGCGACGCCTGAACTCGAAGGCATTGACGAACACGCCGCGCAGCAGCACCGAGCCGTAAACCAGCACGAGGACGGCCATCAGCAGATAGATGAAATCGCCGTCGCGGCCGAGGCAGATGGCGATGCCGACGAAGATCGGCGCGGTGAAGGCAATCGCGGCGATCGGGATGGTGGAGAAGGCGAAGGCGCCGCCGGCGAGCATTCCGGCGCAAAGACAGGTGATCACCAGCTGGGCGCCGCTCGATGCGTTGGCGAAGAAGGCGACCGGGACGACACCCCAGGCGGCGCCGAGCGCCAGCGCATTGCGCACCAGCCGGTACATGGTCCGGCGCGAGACGAATTGCGGCTTGGTGATGCGGCGCGAGGCGCGCGCCTGCAGGCCGAAGAACAGCGCGGCGCTGCCGACTGCGGCGGCCCACACCAGCGCAAAGGCCCAGTCCGCCGATTGCCAGAGTGCAATGGCGAGCACCAGCGCGTTGCAGGCGTTGGCCAGCATGATGCCGAAGGAATAGCCGAGCACGAGCGACACCTGCTCGGCGCGGATGTGGCCGGCGAGCGCTTCATCCGTCGGTGGTGCGCCGAGGGCCGCGAGGTCACCGGCGAACAGGGCCGCGAAATATGATCTGAGATCGATACGCATCTCACCACGTTGCCTGCGCGTCGTTACGTCGCCAGTGCGGTTGGCCATGGCGCAACGACCAAGAATTCTATGCAAACCTTTGACAAACTATGAACTATTGGCGCGAACCCGGCCACCGCGGCACGCGGCGCGGCTGCACCAGGGGGATTGCTCCCGGATCGATACACTGCGTGATGTGATGTCACGGACTCGGCAAGAGCTGCCGGGCGAAGCGTGGCTTGATCGGCAGTCGGTTTTTCGCAAAGACTTGGGTCCCAGCGAATGAAATCAGGTGCGCATGAGCCTCCCGACCACGAACCACGATCCCGGGTTTCGGATCACGCGGGCGAGCCATGTCGTCCTGACCGTGCGTGACCTCGCAGCCAGCCGGCAGTTCTACGAAAAAGTGATCGGGCTGATCCTGACCGCGGAGGAGGGCGACGCGCTCTACTTCCGCGGCGTCGAGGAGGCCTGTCATCACAGCCTTGTGTTGCGCAAGGGTGGGGGCGCCGCCTGCGCGCGGCTCGGCCTGCGGGTGTTTCGGGACGACGACCTCGACCGGCTCAAGGCGTTCTTCGAAGCGCAGGGCTGCCGCGCCATTTGGGCCGAGGTGCCGCATCAGGGCCGCACACTGCAGGCGACCGATCCGGCCGGCACGCCGCTGGAGTTCTGCGCGACCATGCCGGTGGTCCCGCGCATGATCACCCAATTCACCCGCCATGCCGGCGGCTCGGCGCTGCGGCTCGATCACTATCAGGTGCTGACGCCGGAGGTGCGCAAGGCCTGCGAGTTCTACACCGCGGCAGGCTTCCGGCTCAGCGAGTATATCGCGCCGGCCGGCACCTTCGATCTGCGTGGTGTGTTCCTGCAGCGCAAGGGCAATCCGCACGACATCGTGTTCTTCAACGGCGCCGGACCGCGGCTGCATCATTTCGCGTTCCTCGCACCCGAGGTGCACCATCTGCTGAACGCCTGCGATATCGCCGGCGAGCTCGGCTACGGCGCGGCGGTCGAGCGTGGCCCGGGTCGGCACGGGCCGGGGCATGCGATGTATGTCTACATGCGCGATCCCGACGGGCATCGCGTCGAACTGTTCAACACGCACTACCAGATCATGGATATCGAGAACGAGCCGATCGGCTGGGACCCGTCCGACCACAAGGTCTCGTTTCCATGGGGATTGCCGGCGCGGCAGGCCTGGTTCGAGGAGGCGACGCCGTTTGCCGATGTTCCGATCCGCGAGCCGCAGCTGAAGCCGAGGCCGCTCACGCTCGAGAGCTACCTCGCGAAGTAGCATGTCGATGCCGGTCGCGAACCTCACCTATGATGCGGCAATCGTCGGCCTCGGGCCGGTCGGCGCCGTCTTCGCCAATCTGCTGGCAAAGGCCGGCTTGCGCGTCGCCGTCGTCGAGCGCGTCGCCGATATCTACGACAAGCCGCGCGCGATCACGCTCGACCACGAGGCGCTCCGCGTGCTG
This sequence comes from Bradyrhizobium sp. WCU1, assembly GCF_053474805.1. Classification (NCBI taxonomy): domain Bacteria; kingdom Pseudomonadati; phylum Pseudomonadota; class Alphaproteobacteria; order Hyphomicrobiales; family Nitrobacteraceae; genus Bradyrhizobium; species Bradyrhizobium sp. WCU1. Next base: position 1,917,320 of record NZ_CM130280.1, on the reverse strand, counting down.
CAGGCGATCGGGCTCGGCGACTTCTTGGAGCAGGCGATCGCCCCGCATAACGGCTCGCACTATCTCGGCGTCGACGGCGAGATCATCAAGATCTTCGATCCGATGCCGCCGCCGTTTCCGCTCGGCTGGATTCCGAACGTCACCTTCGTGCAGCCCGACCTCGAGCAGGCGCTGCGCAACAAGCTTGCCGAATATCCGCGTGTGGACGTCCTGCTCGCGGCTGCCGGCGTAGCGCTGCAGCAGGACGATGACGCGGTGACGCTGACCGTACGCCGCGAGTCCGGCGAGCAGTTGCCGATCCGGGCGCGCTATCTGATCGGCTGCGACGGCGCCAACAGCTTCGTGCGCAAGCAGCTCGATATCGGCCTGGACGACCTTGCCTTCGACGAATGGTGGATGGTGGTGGATACGCTGACCAGCGATCCCGCCAAGCGGCCGGCCAAGAGTTTTCAATACTGCTGGCCGTCGCGTCCCGGCACCTTCGTGCCGGGTCCGCGCAATCTGCGGCGCTGGGAGATCAAGCTGCTGCCGGGCGAGGATCCCGAGGCGGCCGGCGCACCCGACAACGTCGTGCGGTTGCTGAACGGTTTTACCGACATCTCCGATCTCACGATCTGGCGCTCGGCGGTCTATCGCTTCCACGCGCTGCTCGGGCAACGCTGGCGCGACCGTCGTGTGCTGCTGATGGGCGATGCCGTGCACCAGACGCCGCCGTTCCTCGGGCAGGGGCTGTGCGCCGGAATCCGCGATGCCGTGAACCTCGCCTGGAAACTCCGACTGGTGCTGCGCGGCGATGCCGGCGAAACGCTGCTCGACAGCTACGAGATCGAGCGCAAGCCGCATGTCCGCGCGGTCGTCGCCAGCGCCAAGGAGTTCGGCAAGATCATCGGCGAGCTCGATCCGGAGGCGGCAGCCGAACGCGACCTGCGGCTGCGCGCCGAGCTGAAGGCCGGCAAGGCCGAAACCATCAGGCAGAGATTCATCCCCGATCTCGTCTCCGGCCTGATCGCGCGCGATGCCGTGCTCGCCGGGCGGCTGTTCGTGCAGCCGCATGTGCGCGCACCGGATGGGCGGACATGCCGGCTCGACGATCTGCTGAAGCCGGAATTTGCGATCGCGACGACGGCCGCGGCGCCGATGGCGTGGCTATCGGACGTGGCCTCTTGGCAGGGCCTGTCCGGCGAGCGCGTCGTCATCACCACGTCAGGTGAAAGCAGCGATGCCGACGGCATCTTGAGCGTGGTGGAGCGCGACGGGCTGTTCGCCGACTGGATGCGGCAGCATGGTGCTGCAGCGGTCATCGTGCGGCCCGACCGCTACGTCTTCGGTGCCGCCGGCAATGCCGACGAGCTCAACAGGCTCGTCGGTGAGCTGCGCGAAGGTCTCGGCGCGGCGCCCTCATCAATTCCGGCGACATCAGTTACTTCTTGATGTCGGCCGCGACCAGCACGCGATGGCCATGCAGCAGCTCCTGCAGGGCTTGCAGCGCCGCGACGCCGCATTGGGTGTCCTGCTCACCATTGCCGCCGCTCAGCCCGATGCCGCCGACCACCTCGTCGTCGACGACGATCGGAAAGCCGCCGACGAACACGGCGAATTTTCCGTCGAAGCTCCACTGGATGCCGAACGCCTCGTTGCCGGGCAAGGCAGGTCCGTTCGGCGGCTGGTTGAACAAATGGGTGGAGCGCTTGTGCCCAGCCGCGGTGAACGCCTTGTTCCAGGCGATCTGCGGGCCGGTGACCCGCGCGCCATCCATCCGCTCCAGCGCCAGCGGATAGCCGCCGTCGTCGGTCACGCAGACCGTCTCCGCGACGCCGATCTCGGCGGATTTGCGGATCGCGGCGGCGATCATGTGGCGGGCTTCGGCAAGTTCAAGTTTGAAGGTCTGTCTCATCGCTATCTTCCGGGATTGGATAGACTGTCGACCGTGGCTCAGACGCCGCGGTAGACGGTCTTGATCTGGGTGTAGAATTCGAGGCCGGTGCGGCCGGACTCGCGGAAGGTCGAGGTGCTCGACCGTTTCAATCCGCCGAACGGCGCGTTGATCAGATTGCCGGTGGTGGTGCGGTTGATCTTCACCGTACCGGACTGGATGTCATTGGCGAAATCGTGCATCGCGCGCGGGCTGCGGGTCACGATCGCGGCCGACAGCCCATATTCGCTGGCATTGGCCTTGGCGATCGCATCGGCATAGCTGTCGACCGTGATGATCGCGATCACGGGGCCGAAGATCTCCTCGCGTGCGATCGTCATGTCCTGGGTCACGTCGGTGAAGATCGCGGGCGAGACGAAGTATCCGCCGTCATAGGCGGCGCCGGCGAGCCGGTCGCCGCCATGGAGATGCGTCGCTTCCTTTTTCCCGATCGCGACATAGCGCAGCACGGTTTCAAGCTGCTTTGCCGTCGCCAACGGCCCCATCTCCATCCCGCCGGTGAGGCCACTGCCGATCCTGATCGCCTTCACTCTGGCGAGCAGCCGCGCGGTGAATTCGGCACGCACCTGCTTCATGACCAGCACGCGGCTGGTGCCGGTGCAGGCCTGGCCCGCCAACGACAGGCCGCCCTTGACGGTCAGATCGACCGCCAGATCGAGATCGGCGTCGTCCATGATGATCAGCGGATTCTTGCCGCCGAGCTCCATCTGCGTGCGGGTCACGAAGCTGACCGCGCGGCAGATCTGTTCGCCGGCGGACGTCGATCCCGTGAACGAAATCGCGCGAATGACCGGCGGCTCGGTGATCGCAGGCCCGATCTCGCCGGCCTTGCCGGTGATGAAGTTGAGCACGCCCTTGGGCAGACCTGCCGCAATCAGCGCCTCCGCCAGGCGATAACCGCTGAGCGGCGCGTCGGACGACGGCTTGAACACGACAGTGTTGCCGGTGATCAGGGCCGGGGCGATCTTGCGCGCCGGGATCGAAATCGGAAAATTCCAGGGTGTGATGACCGACACGACGCCGAGCGGCTCGCGCAGCGTATAGACCGTCATGTCCGCATCGTCGTTCGGAAACACCTCGCCGGTGAGCGACTGTCCCTCGACGGCATAGAAGCGCAGGGTCTGGGCCGAGCGCAGCACCTCGTCGCGGGCGAGACCGAGCGATTTGCCCATCTCCCGCGTGATCTCCCGCGCGATGTGATCTGCGCGTGCCTCGAGATGATCGGCGGCCCGGTTCAGGATGGCGGCGCGTTTCGTGATCGGCGTCCGTCTCCAGCCTTCGAACGCTGCGGCGGCGGCATCGACAGCGGCTTGAGCGTCGGCGGCGGTCGATTGCTGGAAGCGTCCGACCAGGTCGGCGTTGTCGGCGGGATTGATGTTCGCGAACAATCGACCGGAGGCGCTTGAGGTGCGCTCGCCGGCGATCAGGTTCGGAAACGCCTCGATGTCAGCTGCGCCCTCTGCGGAAGGGTGCGCGTTGCGTACCGTCGTGTCAGCTATCGTCACGGGATTCTCCTCAGTGCCAGATCAGGACCGCGCAGACGGTCGATACCGCCAGGCCGGTCAATACGGGGACCATCGCGGTCCGCACGATCTGGAAGACCGGGACGCGCGCGAAGCCGGCCACCGCGATCAGCGACGACCAGGCCACCAGGGTGCCGCCGCCGGTCCACACCGCGCCCATCTGGCCGATCGCGGCGAGCGTCGCCGGCTGCATTCCAACCGACGGTGCGAGCGCACCCGACAGTGAGCCGGTCAGCGGCAGGCCGGCAAAACCCGAGCCGTCGATGCCGGTGATCATGCCGGAGATCAAAATGCCGAAGGCGACGAAGAATTCATTGCCGGGGATCCAGGCCTGCGCGGTCTGGATCAGTTCGAAAAGCAGGCTTGGCGCCTGGGCCGCCGGAACCCCGAGGATCGGCGCAGAGAGGCCCGGTTCGGCGCCGAGAAAGAAGAAGCCCGCGATCGGCAGCACGGATCCCATCGCCTTGAAGGCGAACACGAAGCCTTCGGTGACGTGATCGGCGCTGGTGTCGAGGAACTTGCGCAGATTTTCAGAGATGGAGGATGCGCAGATCATCAGCATCGCGGCGACGCCACCCACCAGTGCGGCCGCGTCGCCGCCCTTGAGGTCATGGCCGATGCCGAGCTTGGCCAGCACCATCACGGCGATGACACAGAGGAAGGCGAGCGGGGTCGCGACCGCAAAGAATTTCGACCAGCCTTCGCGGCGCGTCGGCACCCCGGCAAGTGCCTTGTCGATCTGGGCCTGGGTCGCAAACGGCCGCTGTCCCTCGGCGGTGCCGCGCGCGATCTCCGCCTTGTCGAAGCTGCCCTCCTGCTCCAGCCGCGCCAGTTCGCCGTTGCTCGACTGGGCCTGCCAGCGCTCCAGCAGCCGGTCGTCGGGCTTGGTGATCGACTTGCGGATCGAAAGATAGGCGAGCGTCAATGCGATGCCGCCGGTGATGAGGGACAGCACCAGCGCACGGTCCGCGACGGTGGCGGCACTGACCGCGGCGCCGGCCGCCTTGGCGCTGATCCCGGGCGCGACGCCGATCACGTAGTCCGACGACAGCGCCATGCCCTGTCCCGCGATCGCGATCGCAATGGCGCCGCCGAGCGGCGACAGGCCGGCGGCGATCGCCGCGGGCAGCAGCACCGCGGAGACCAGCGGCACGGCCGGCGTCGGCCAGAAGAACAGCGAGATCACATAGGTGATCGCGGCAAGCACGAAATAGGCTGTATGTCCGGTCTTCATCACGGCGCGGAACGGTTCGACCATGCGGATGTCCGAGCGCAGCGCCTTCAATGCGTTCAGCAGCGCCGTCATCAACGCGATCACCAGGAAAATGTTGAAGAGCTCCTTGGCGGCGGTGAAGCTCGCGTTGAAGACGCTGGCGAGCGCCGCGACCGGACTGTGCGTCCATGCCAGCGCGACCAGCAGCGTTGCGATCACCGACGGCACCACGACGTTGGCGCGCCAGATCATGGTGAGAACGATGACGGCGACGCCGAGCAGATAGACCCAATGTGCGGCGACGATCGGAGCGTGCTGCATGATTGTTTGTTTCCCCCTCTAACGCGCAAATAATGTATACTGTATTCAAGAATGGCAAGCTCAAATTCCGAGCTCGCGGTCCGCGCGGCATATAAGGGCGGGAAGCATCATGACCGCATTTTTGTGCAGAATAAGCACAAAATAGCGGCTGCGTCCTGCGGATAATGCCGCAGGGAAGGCGGGGCGAAGAACCTAGTCTTCGGTGTTGACAGTTATATAAATCGTATACAGTATACAAATAAGGTCGAGCCAGAATGCGGCCAATGGCCCGTCGCCTGGACGGCAAGTTCTTCACGGCACAGGAGCGCCACGATGCAGAAGATGATGGATCATGTGGAATTTCGAGCGGCCCTCGAAAACGCCATCAAGGGGAAGAGCGCCAACAAGGCGCCGTTCAGCGTCGCCTGGGCCAGCGGCAAGCTCAGCCGCGCGCATCTCGCGCGCTGGGCCGAAAACCACTACCACTATGTCGGCCCGTTCGCCGACTACCTCGGCTACATCTATGCGCGGATGCCGGAGCAGTACCAGGAGGCCAAGGACTTCCTGCTCGCCAACATGTACGAGGAAGAGATCGGCGGCGACCGCCACACCGATCTCCTGATCCGCTTCGCGGAGGCCTGCGGTACGACCGCGGCGCGCATCAAGGACCCCGACAACATGACGCCGACGACGCGCGGGCTGCAGAGCTGGTGCTATGCAGTCGCGATGCGCGAGGATCCGATCGTCGCGGTGGCCGGCCTCGTGGTCGGCCTGGAATCGCAGGTGCCCTCGATCTATCGCAAGCAGACGCCGACGCTGCGCGAGAAGTACAAATTCACCGACGAGGAAGTCGAGTTCTTCGACCTTCACATCGTGTCGGACGAGATCCACGGCGAGCGCGGCTACCAGATCGTGCTGGAGCACGCCAACACGGTCGAGCTGCAGCAGCGTTGCCTCAAGATCTGCGAGATCGGCGCACAGATGCGGCTGCTCTACACCACCGCGCTGTATCACGACTATGTCGCAAACGACATTCCGCTGGCAGAGCTCGATCTCGCCAGCGGCGTCTCCGCCGAAGAGCGCGTGCTGTTGCAGGCCTGAGCCGCGGGGAGCGCGCCGCGATGCCCAACGTGATTTTTCACCGCGACGGCGAGACCTTCGTCGGCGAGGTCAAGGAGAACACCAATCTCGTCGTCCGCGCCGGCATTCGCCAGTTTCCCTATCCCAACTTCCTGTACGGCTGCGGGATGGGGAAGTGCGGGAAATGCGCGTCGCTGATCATCAAGGGCGGCGAGCATTTGCCGGAGCCGAACTGGAAGGAAAAGAAGCGCCTCGGTGCCAGAATCGAGCAGGGATATCGCCTTGCCTGCCAGCTTTGGCTCACGCATGACGTTGAACTGTCGCAGGAGGCGGCGCCGCTGGCCGACGTGGTCGCGCCTGCCGGCACAGTGGTTGGGAGGACGTGACCAATGTATGTGATACTGACGAGCAAGCCGGGGCAGTTTCGCACCGAGATCGTCGAGGGCCTGCGGCCGCTCGCGGCCTATGACTATCTGTTCTACGGCATCAGGAAGGCGACGTTCGTGATTGCCGAGCTGGTCGCGGAGACCAAGGTCAAGGTGATCGACGAGGCCTGGTCGCCGCCGATCGTGAACGAGGTGCCCTCGAAATTCCTCGAAAAGTTCGAAACGCCGGAGCGGGCGCTGAACGAGCTCGAGCACCTCATCACGTTCGGCCATATGGACACCAAGCTGCGCAAGCGCTGAGCGGATGCCGGGATGATCGAAGTCACGTTTCTGACCAATGGCGGGAAAACCGTGACCGCCGCGGAGAACAGCAACCTGCTGCGCGTCTCGCTGCGCGAGCAGGGCGGCATTCCGTTCAAGTGCGGCGGCGGACTGTGCGGAACCTGCAAATGCCTGATCGAGAAGGGCATCGAGAACACCGATGCGATCAAGCCGAAGGAGCGCAAGCACCTCACCGAGGAGCAGTTCGCCGCCGGCTACCGGATGGCGTGCCAGACCTTCCTCACCGGCAGCGTCAGCGTGTCGTGGGTGCCGAAGACAGCAGTGCAGGCGGCGCGGTCCGTAGCTGTTGACGGCGAATGAGCGCGGCTTGATGGCCTGCATCCGGCGGTCTAAATACGCAATCGCGGTCATTCGGCCAGGTGTCTGGCGGCTCTTGGGACCTGTGGCGTCCTTGCATTGAGCGAAGCGCGGCCGGACAGGTCAGTTCATGGCAGGCAGGCTCGGAAGCTCCAAACGTCTCGGCGACGACTATCTCTCCCTCCACGGCAGGGTGATCGAGGAGCTGCGGCAGGCGATCCTGAGCCGGCGGCTGAAGCCCGGCGAGCGGCTGGTCGAGGGGCGCCTCGCCGATGAGCTTGGGGTGTCCCGCAATCCGGTGCGCGAAGCGATCCGCGTGCTGGAGTCGGAAGGGCTCGTCGAGGTGACCGCGCGGCGCGGCGCCTCCGTCATCACGATGAGCGATGAGGAGGCGCGCGAGACGGTCGAGGTGCGCGCGCTGCTCGAGGGACAGAACGCGCGCCTTGCCGCCCGTCGCCGCGAGGAGAGCATCATCAAGCGGATCGCGGCGGTGTTGAAGCAGGGCAACGAGGCGGTGGCCGGGCGGCGCTACGACCTGTTGCCGGATCTCAACCAGCAATTCCACCACGAACTGGCCGAGGCCGGCCGCAACCGCGTGCTCGCCGATCTGCTGAAGCGGCTGCGCGAACGCACGGCGATGCTGTTCTCGCCCACCGATCCGGTGCGTCAGGCCCGCACCTGGGATGAGCACGCTGCAATCCTGCGCGCCATCATCGCCGGCGACGAGCGTGCTGCGGCCACGCTTGCTGCAGAGCATGTGATGCGGGCCGGCGCGGACTTTCTCTCGAGCCTGCACGTGCCTGACGAGGAGACTTCGCTTGAGGCGGCGTCGGCGAAGTACGGCCTGCCGTCCGGCTCTCGCGCCGATCAAGTGGCGACCAAGCCTGTGCGCCGGAACCAGGAGCGCGCCGGCACGCGGCGGCGGAAGGCAGGGAGCTGAACGCGCCCGCCGCGTGTTGATGGTTTTATGGCCTGCCGATCCGGGGTTCAGAGGTCCGGTGGTACCGCTCCGCATCGTGCGCTTACTTTCTTGACCGTATCTGCCTCGCTCGCTACCTCTCTTCCCAATGCTGGGCAGGGACGCAACTCTGCCGGCCGCGCCGCATGGCCGGGGGAAACCAATGAACAACAACAATCATGGCGCGCCGGCGAACGACGTCGCCGAGTATGATTACATCGTCGTCGGTGCCGGCTCGGCCGGCTGCGTGCTTGCCAACCGCCTGAGCGCCGACGGCAAGCACTCGGTGCTGCTGCTCGAGGCCGGGCCGAAGGACACCAACATCTGGATCCATGTCCCGCTCGGCTACGGCAAGCTGTTCAAGGAAAAATCCGTCAACTGGATGTACCAGACCGAGCCCGAGCCCGGTCTGAACGGCCGGCAGGTGTTCCAGCCGCGGGGAAAAGTGCTCGGCGGTTCCAGCTCGATCAACGGCCTGCTCTACGTGCGCGGCCAGCACGAGGACTATGACCGCTGGCGGCAGCGCGGCAATGCCGGCTGGGGCTATGACGACGTGTTGCCGTACTTCAGGAAGGCGGAAGATCAGCAGCGCGGCTCCGACAAATATCACGGCGCCGGCGGACCGCTGCCGGTGTCGGACTGGCGCTACCATGATCCGCTGTCGGAAGCGTTCGTGCATGCCGCGGCCGAAGTCGGCATTCCGACCAATCCGGATTTCAATGGCGCGACCCAGGAGGGCGCGGGCTTCTTCCAGACCACGACGCGGCGCGGCCGGCGGGCCTCGACGGCGCGGTCCTATCTGCGGCCGGCGTTGACGCGCGGCAATCTGCGCGTCGAGACCTCGGCGCTGGCACAGCGCATCCTGTTCGACGGCAAGCGCGCCAGCGGCGTCGCGTACAAGCAGGACGGGCAGTTGCGCATGGCCAAGGCGCGCAAGGAAGTGCTTGTGTCGAGCGGCGCGTACAACTCGCCGCAATTGCTGCAGCTCTCTGGCGTCGGTCCGGCCGATCTGCTGAAGCAGCACGGCATCGAGATCGTGCTCGATGCGCCCGGCGTCGGCAACGATCTGCAGGATCACATGCAGGTGCGCATCGTCACGCGCTGCGCGCAGAGCGTCACGCTGAACGACGTCGTCAACAATCCGGTGCGCCGCGTCATGGCCGGCCTGCGGTATGCGGCGTTGCGCAAGGGGCCACTGACCATTGCCGCCGGCACGTCGGGTGCGTTCTTCAAGACCAGTCCGCGGCTGGCGTCGCCCGACATCCAGATCCATTTCCTGCCGTTCTCGACCGACAAGATGGGCGAGAAGCTGCATCCGTTCTCGGGCTTCACGGCCTCGGTCTGCCAGCTGCGTCCGGAGAGCCGCGGCTCGCTGAAGATCAGGAGCGCTGACCCCAGCGTGCCGCCGGAAATCCGCATCAATTATCTCGCGACCGAAACCGATCGCCGCGCCTTCATCGACGGCATCCGCATCCTGCGCAAGATCCTGGCCGCGCCGGCGCTGAAGTCATATTCGGTCGGGGAGGTCGATCCCGGCGCCAAGGTGGTCAGCGACGATGACCTGCTCGAGTTCTGCCGCCGCACCGGCAGCACGGTCTATCATCCGACCTCGACCTGCCGGATGGGCAATGATCCGCTCGCGGTCGTCGACAACAGGCTCAAGGTGCGAGGCATCGAGGGTCTGCGCGTGGTCGACGCCTCGGTGATGCCGGACCTGATGTCGGGCAACACCAACGCGCCGACGATCATGATCGCGGAGAAGGCGTCGGACATGATTTTGGAGGATGCGCGGTAGGGATCGCGGTGGCGTAGCCCGAGTGGAGCGCGCGAAAATCCGGGGCCGTCCGTTCCGTGTGGCAAGAACCCGGATTACGCTGCCGCTCTATCCGCATCCTCTTCGTATTCCGGGGCTCGCGAGGCGAGAACCCGGAATCCATCGGGCCGCATAACTGGCGGAGACATGGATTCCGGGCTCATCGCTTCGCGATGCCCCGGAATGACGGAAAGTGTGAGACAAGCAGCAAGATCGGATGGATTTCGCTGCGCTCCATCCGGGCTACCGGAAACTCACCCCTTATACGCGCGTACCCGTGCGACCATCTGCTCGACATGGGCGATCGGCGTCTCCTGCAGGATGCCGTGGCCGAGGTTGAAGATCAGCCGGCCCTGGCCGAAATTCTCCAGTACATCGTCCACCGCGCGGTCGAGCGTGGCGCCGCCGGCGATCAGCGCCAGCGGATCGAGGTTGCCCTGGATGGCGACGCGGCTCTGCACCCGCTCGCGGATCATCGACGGTTCGGCTGCCCAGTCGATCGAAACGGCATCGACCCCGGTTTGCTCGACATAGGCTGGCAGCATGCCCGCCGCGCCGCGCGGAAAGCCGATGATCCTGGCATCGGGGACCTGCTTGCGCACCCCGGCGACGATGCGCCGGGTCGGCTCGATCGACCAGCGCGCGAATTCGCGCGGCGGCAGCACGCCGGCCCAGGTGTCGAAGATCTGCAGGCAACCGGCGCCGGCTTTGAGCTGGCCGACAAGATAGTGGATCGAGTTCTCGACCAGCACGTCGATGATCTCCGCAAACGCGTCCGGATGACGATAGGCGAGCATCCGCGCCGGAGCCTGGTCCGGCGTGCCCTGACCGGCCACCATGTAGGTCGCAACCGTCCATGGCGCGCCGCAGAAGCCGATCAGCGTGATGTGGGGCTCAAGCTCGCGCCGGACACGGCGCAGGGCCTCGAAGACCGGCTCGAGCGTGTCGAAATTGGCCTGCGTTGCGAGCGTCGCGATCTCGCCGGGCGTCGCCAAGGGATCGAGCCGGGGGCCTTCGCCGGCCTCGAAGCGCACCGAACGGCCGAGCGCGTGGGGGATCACCAGGATGTCGGAGAAGATGATCGCGGCGTCGAAGTTGAACCTGCGGATCGGCTGCAGCGTGACCTCGGTGGCGAATTCGGGCGTGAAGCAGAGATCGAGGAAGCCGCCGGCCTTGGCGCGCAGCTCGCGGTACTCCGGCAAATAGCGGCCGGCCTGCCGCATCATCCAGAGCGGTGGCCTGGCTTGCCGGTGGCCCGACAGGAGGTCGATGAGCGGCTTCTTGATGGGATCCTGGGGCACGCGAAAATTCCTGATCTCGGTCAAATTCTGGCCCCTGATACACGCTGCGGTGCAGCGGGCCAAGGCGGTTCTGGAACCCCCGGCGCACTCCCGGCTGAAGCAGGGCCGACCTTCCCGGCGTCCGATCCGGTCGGCGCCACGCAGGCCGCGCCGTCGAAGCGCGACGGCAATTGCGACAATTAGCTGTTATATCGCAGCGATTGCTAACCACGATGCGAAATGAGTTCGTCCGCGCGGGGAACGATCGGCCCGGCGGCGGACGCGCGAAGCGCGCCCATGGTCCGGCCTGCGATCGTCGCGGCCGCAATTGCTGTGATGCTGTGGCTGATGCTGCCCGCGTGAAACCCGTGCGGCCGGTTCCGCTCAGCGAAGCCGCCGCATGCCGGAATCAACTTACAGGGGGCCGCTTCCGGGGCGCTGCATCCGGTCGAACTCGAAGGTCACGCCGAGCCGGCGCTCGAGCCGCCAGACCAGAATGCAGTGCCGCCGGATCGGCTCGCTCTCGATCTCGAGGTCGAACGCGAACGGGAGTGCGGCGTCGCTTTCCACTGCGAGCCCCGCCCCTCCGGTCGAGATGTTGAGCACAAGGCATTCGACGCTGGTGTTGCGGAAGAAGATCGTGCCGCGCTTCATCAGGGCGATTCGCTGGCTGTCGGTCTTGTATCTTCTTATTGTTGTACTCAAGGCAGTCTCCTACCCCGGTGATGCCCGGTCGCGACCGTTCCCCAAACGAGAATCCAAAGCGCGATGACGATTCAACCTGGTCTCATCGCGCGTCAGTTCACCAGCACCGCGCCGTCGCAGCGGATGCCCAGCACCCAGACGTCGACCTGGCCGAGCCCGATGCCGAGCGTCGAGAGCAGCGACGCCAGCACCTGGTCGATCGGACTTGTCACGGCGCTCAGGATGCCGGTGACCAGCGCGCCCAATCCCGGGAGCGGAATGCCGCCGATGTTGAGCGTGAGGTCGCCGAGCAGACTTGACGTGAGCGAAGTCAGGAAGTTGGTCGTCGTCACGGTCTTCTTGGTCCCTGCCTGGATGTCGCTGTAGCTGAAATTGACATTGGTCGGCGTGGTGTTGCCCATGCCGGCATGGGCCAGGCCAGTGATCGGGATCCCCAGCACAGTGACCAGCGTCGCCGGCGGTGGATTGGGCTTGGTCGTGAAGTTGGTCATGTCGGCCATCGTCACGTTGCCGATCCAGGCATCGACGATTCCCGGGGTCACGCCGATGGTGACCTGCGAGGTGTTGATGTTCGGATGGCCGCACGACACCGCATTGAGCGTCGCGGTCCCCGAGGCGACCTCGACATAGACCGGCAGATTGATCGACGCGATGCTGCCGGAGCCGAGCACGTTGATCGTCGCAAGGATCCTGGTCTGCGCGGTGTGGACGCTGACGCCCTGGGTGCCCATTGCGATCCAGCTGGAACCAACGGGTCGCTCGCCGATCGTTACGACCACGGAGACGTTGGCGAGGCCGGGCAGGCCGAGATTGACCGAGGTCGCGATCTGGTTGCTGCCGTTGGCGATCTGCGCCACCGTGTTGATGAGGTCGAACACCGAAACGCTGGCGCCGACCTTCGGTTTCTGCCCGATCGTGAGATTGGCGAACGGACCGAGGTCGATCAGGGTGCCAGGCGAAATCTTGGTCGATGAGCCGGTGACGGCCTGGGAGATCGTCGACAGCGCGGTGGTCGCGGCGTTGGCGCCATTGGTGATCTGCTGCGTGGTCAGCGCGGCTGCGATTATGTCGCCGACCTTGACGTTGCTGTTCAGGAGGTCGTTGTAGGTGCCGGCGGTCAGGTTGACCCGGGTCGCCAGGGCCGACAGGAAGTCGAGCGCGTCGATCTTGGCGCTGATCAGCGCATTATAGTCCATCACCGAGAGCGACAGCGTGGTGCCGAGCATCGCGCCGAGCAGCGCATTGAGTGCGCCGCCGTTGACCGAGAGCAGCCGCGAGCCGATCGCGAACGTCGCCATTTCGGTCGAGGTCGCGGTGGCGGTCGTCGTGATGTTGAAATAGCTCGCGCCGGTCAGGTAGCGCGCGAAGTAGAGCGGGGTCTTAGTCGTCAGGGTGACGCGCGCGGCGTTCGGAATCGCGACCGCCGGGGTCACGAAACGGGCTTGCGGCGCGATCGCGCTGTTTGCGGTGTAGGTCCCGGTCTCGACCTTGACCAGCGCGCTGGCCGGATAGTTGTTCTGCGTCACCGTCGCGGTGGCGGCGTTGACCGGGTTGCTCAGATTGGCGGCGGCGACGATCGCGGCGAGGTCGGCGGTGCTCTGGGTCTTGCGCCGATCGGCGAAGATCGTGCCGAGATCGATCGCAAGCCCGGCGCACCCGATCATGAGCGTCATCAGGCCGGCGCTGATCATCGCGAAATTTCCCCGCTCGTCGGCGCCGAAGCGCCGCATCAGCATGAGGATGCCGCTCATCCTAGAACCCTCCATACTGAATCGCCGCGGAGCGTACGATGGTGCTCGCGGGCGCCGGCACGAAGGGCAGCTTGTAGATGAAGTTGCCGGCCGCGTTGTAGTTGAGCGTCACGATGTAGACGTTCGCGTTCGACGGCGACGGCGCGGCATTGACGGTGAGATTGCTGGCAACGAGCAGCGGATAGGTCGATACGTTCGCGGTGACGTAATTGGTCGCGAGGCTGTTGCGTTCGGTGTCGGTCATGCCTGCGATGGACGACCGCGCCGCTTCGGCGGCGAGCTGCTGAACGCCATGCACCATCGCGAGATAGGAACCGAATACAATGATGCCGAAAATGAAGGCGAGGAACAGCGGCAGCATCAGCGCAAATTCGACAGCAGAAGCGCCGCTTCGACAGCGAAAGAACCTGGTCATGGCACACCTCAAACGCGAACGACGGCGCCACGTTGCGAGGCTTTGATTAAGGAAAACTATGAAAACGCTTCCGCGAATCAGTGACGTCAATTCAGATCAATGGCAGCGCTCGAATTTATCGGGTGCGCGATGCGTTATGGGGCGATCAGAATCTTTGATGCCATACCCGCAGAAATCCGGGGTCTGATGGTGTCGATGTGCTGCATGCGCGTGCGGATGCAGCCGTCGGATACCGTAGCACTACGTGGCAATGCACGTAACAATACATATGACGTACGATCAAAGCGGCGATGCAACAAATTGAAGCTAAACGAAAGTGCAACCAAATGTTAGTATAGCTGAATCACATACTGGAGAACGTAGTTGCGTCCCGTGCTGAGATTGGAGGGCTCGCGATGCACAGACCACGTCAGCATTTGAATATTCCGACAGAGATCGTTCGCACCGTCGTTGCAATTGCAGAGACGGGAAGTCTATCGAAGGCCGGGGAACGACTCGGCCTGAGCCAGCCGGCGATCAGTTCGCAGGTGAAGCGACTGCAGAGCCTGGTCGGTGGCGCACTGTTTGTCAGAACGGCAAACGGCACCACGACGACCGAGCTTGGCAAGGTTGCCGTGCAGCAGGCCAGGCGCATCCTCGAAGCGAATGATCAGCTGCTTCGGCTCGGCGGCAATCACGAAGGACCGCAGCCGTTGCGGCTGGGCATGAGCACGATGCTCGCCGAGGAATTCCTCAAGCTGCATCCCGCCGACGCGCTCGCCGACGTGCTGGTTCACGCCGACATGTCGCCGATCGTCATCAGGGGATTGATGGACGGCTACATCGACATCGCCTTCGTCTACAGCAACCCATCGCTTGAAAACGAGGACGAGGTGACGATCGCTGCCGAGGCCGACGAGCGCTCGGTGTGGGTACGATCACGCGATTTTGTCCTGCGGCCGGGTGCCCCGATCCCGATCCTGGCGTGGCCGGGTGACGACTGGATGATCCGGACGCTCACCAAGCACAACATCTCGTACAAGATCGTGTTCAGAAGCCCGAACCACCAACTGCGACTGGAAGCCGCACGGGCCGGATACGGCCTGACGGCGTGCCCCGAGCGGATGATCCCCTCCGCGCTGATTTCGGCGAAGGACTATTATCTTCCGGAGCTCCCGATGCAGAAGCGACTGCTGTGCGTTCGCCCGGGCCTCGAGGGCAGCCGCGCGACGGCGATGGTGCAGCGGTTGTCCAGCCTGTTCTTCAGCGGCGCGAAGCCGATGCGTCAGGTGAGCAACATGTAGTCCGGTGCCCGCCGATCAATAATGCGGTGGGCGCTCGTTGGTCGGCCCGGGCGCTTGGCGTTCGGCCTCCTGAAGCCGGTCGCGCAGCTCAGCGAGCTGGCGCGTCAGCGCGTCGATCTGCTTCCATTGCGCCGTGATCGTCTGGTTCAGCGTCTCGATGGTTTCGTCCTGATAGGTCAGGCGAACCTCCAGCGCATCGATCCGTTCGCTCAGTCTTGCCGTGTCATTCATGCGTGGCGTCCCCGCGTCCCCGCTCGCGCAGCCCGTGGCCGAGCGCGACGCGCTCGTCGAACACAAAGCAGTCGCCGCGCCAGCGGCTGTCCTGCTGCGGTGTTTCCTCGAGATACTTCAGGATGCCGCCCTTGAGGTGATAGACCTCGTTGAAGCCCTGCGCGAGCAGATAGGCGCTGGCCTTCTCGCAACGGATCCCCCCGGTGCAGAACATTGCAATCCTGCGGTGCTTCGCGGGATCGAGGTGCCGGGCGGCAAACTCCTTGAATTGTCCAAAGCTCGCGATCCTGGGATCGACCGCGCCTTCGAAGCTGCCCATCGCCACCTCGAACGCGTTGCGGGTATCGAGCACTAGGATGTCGGGCGAGGCGATCAGCTCGTTCCAGTCGCCGGCGTCGACATAAGTGCCGACCTGCCGCGTCGGATCGACGGTGGTGTCGCCGAGCGTGACGATCTCCTTCTTCAACCGCACCTTGAGCCGCTGGAACGGCATTTGCGCGGCTTCGGAGAATTTCAGCTCGAGATTGTCGAGACGGCCGCCGAACAGCGGCCCGTGTGCGAGCTCGGCGACGAAGCCGTCGATGCCCTCGTCGCTGCCGGCGACGGTGCCGTTGATGCCCTCGTGCGCGAGCAGCACGCTGCCCTTGAGCTCGAGCTCCGCGCAGAGCGCACGCAGCGGCTCGCGCAAGGCGCGGAAGTCGGGCAGCGCGGCGAATTGGTAGAAGGCGGCGACCTTGAGGGGCATGGCCGGGGTTTATCAGGCGGGCAGTGTCGGCGAAACCCCGCAAAGCCATGCATTATCGGGATAATCCCTCTGGCATGCCAGGCATTGCCCTGCCCGGGATGAATGTGCCATGTACTCGCACCCATCCGCCGCAGCAGTATCAGACCATCACGATCAAGCGAGCTCTCCGTTATGAGGAATTTCCACTTCGCCGGCCGCTCCACGGTCCATGCTCAGAACGCGATGGTCGCAACATCGCACCCGCAGGCGGCGCTTGCGGCGATCGAGGTGATGCGCGAGGGCGGCACGGCCGCTGACGCTGCGGTCGCCGCCTGCGCGCTGCTCGGCGTCATCGAACCGCAATCGACCGGCATCGGCGGCGACTGCTTTGCGCTGATCCAGCCGAAGGGCGAGGGCAAGATCACGGCCTACAATGGCAGCGGCCGGGCGCCGATGGCGGCGACCGCCGACTGGTACCTCGAACGCAAGATCCATTCGGTGCCGCTGACCTCGGCGCATGCCGTCAGCATTCCCGGCTCGATCGACGCCTGGGATGTGATCCTGAGGGATCACGGCAGGTTCGGCTTCGACCGGCTGCTGCAGCCCGCGATCAAGGCCGCCGAAGAAGGCTATGTCGTCGCTCCGCGCATCGCGTTCGACTGGAAGAACGGCTTCGAGAAGCTGAAGAACGGCACCAACACCGAGCGCTATCTGCTGCCGCACGGCAAGCCGGCGGTGGCCGGCGACGTGATCCGCCAGCCCGAGCTCGGCAAGACGCTGCGCGCGATCGCGCAGAATGGCCGCGACGCGTTCTACAGCGGCGAGATCGCCGCCGACATGGTCGACACGCTGCGCGGCATCGGCGGCCTGCATACGTTGGAGGACTTTGCCGCGCACTCGACCGAGACGACCTCGCCGATCGGCACGATGTACAAGGGCTACGACGTCTGGCAGTGCCCGCCGAACGGCCCGGGCATCACCATGCTGGTGATGCTCAACATCCTGTCGCGCTTCGATCTGACACAGTTCAAGCCGCTCAGCATCGAGCGCTTCCACCTCGAGGCGGAGGCCGCACGCATCGCCTACATGATGCGCGAGCAGTATATCGGCGACCCGCAGCACGCGCATGTCGATGTCGCCGGTATCCTGTCGAAGGAATTCGCCGACGAGCACATCAGGAACATCCGGATGGACCGGCTGCTCGAGCTGCCGAACGTCGCGCCGCCGATGAATCCGTCGACCGTCTACATCACGGTGGTCGACAAGGATCGCAACGTCTGCTCCTTCATCAACTCGATCGCGCATTCGTTCGGCTCGGCGATCGTCACCAACAAGACCGGCATCCTGCTGCAGAACCGCGCCGGCGGCTTCCGCATCCAGCCCGGCCATCCGAACTGTATCGCGCCGGGCAAGCGTCCGCTGCACACCATCATCCCGGCGCTGGCCACCAGGAACGGCCGCGCCGTGATGCCGTACGGCGTGATGGGCGGGCAGTATCAGCCGGTCGGCCAGACCCATGTGTTGACCAACATGCTCGACTATGGCTGCGACATCCAGGAAGCGATCGACATGCCGCGCGGCCTGCATTACGAGGGCGTCTATCAGCTCGAGGACAGCGTGCCGGCGGAGATCGTCGAAGGCCTGAAGAAGATCGGCCACAAGACCACCAGCGTGGTCGGGCCGCTCGGCGGCGGGCAGGGGATCTGGATCGATTGGGACAAGGGCACGCTGACCGGCGGCTCCGATCCGCGCAAGGACGGCTGCGCACTCGGCTATTGATCGCGATCGATATCAATCAAGGAAGGACGTCCCGGATGCAATCTTCACGACGCACGATCATCAAGACTGCGTTCGCCGGCCTTGCGGCGGCAGTCTCCACGTCCGTTGCCGGTGGACCGGCAATGGCCCAAACTGCAGGGAAACCCATGACCACAGCTTCAGGCCTTCAGATCATCGACAGCAAGGTCGGCACCGGCGCCTCGCCGAAGCCCGGCCAGACCTGCGTCATGCACTACACCGGCTGGCTCTACGAGAACGGCCAGAAGGGCAAGAAGTTCGACTCCTCGGTCGACCGCAACGAACCGTTCGAGTTTCCGATCGGCCAGGGGCGCGTGATCAAGGGCTGGGACGAGGGCGTCGCCACCATGAAGGTCGGCGGCAAGCGCACGCTGATCATCCCGCCGGATCTCGGCTATGGTGCACGCGGCGCCGGCGGCGTGATCCCGCCGAATGCCACGCTGATGTTCGACGTCGAACTGCTGGGCGTGAAATAGGCGGTACCCGGGAAGAGGAGGCGCAGCGATGAAGATCTCGATCCTCGATGATTATTTCGACACGCTGCGCACCCTCGATTGCTTCCACAAGCTCGACGGCTACGACGTCACGATCTGGAACGACCATGTCCAGGACGTCGATGCGCTCGCCGAGCGGCTGCGCGACACCGACGCACTCGTGCTGATCCGCGAGCGCACCCAGATCCGCACGCCGCTGCTCGAAAGGCTGCCGAAGCTGAGGCTGATCAGCCAGCGCAGCGTCTATCCGCATATCGATATCGATACCTGCACGCGGCTCGGCATCATCGTGTCGTCGAGCCAGCATGCCGATACGCCGTCCTACGCGACTGCTGAATTCACCTGGGGCCTGATCCTCGCCGCGATGCGCGCGATCCCGCAGCAAATGGCGGCGCTGAAGGCAGGCAAGTGGCAGATCGGTGTCGGCCATACCCTGCGCGGCAAGACGCTCGGCATCTATGGCTACGGCCGCATCGGCGCGGTGGTCGCGGGCTACGGCAAGGCGTTCGGCATGAACGTGCTGGTCTGGGCGCGCGAGGCCGCGCTGGCGAAGGCGCGCGCCGACGGCTATGAGACCGCGGCCAGCAAGGCGGATTTCTTCACCCGCTGCGACGTGCTGTCGCTGCACATGCGGCTGGTCGACGCGACGCGCGGCATCGTCAAGGCGGACGATCTCGCGCGGATGAAACAGACCGCGCTGATCGTCAACACCAGCCGCGCGCCGCTGATCGAACCGGGTGCGCTGGTCAATGCGCTGCGCGCCGGCCGGCCCGGCATGGCCGCGATCGACGTCTATGAGAAGGAGCCGCTGCGTGACACGTCGGACCCCTTGCTCAACATGGACAATGTGGTTTGCACGCCGCATCTCGGCTACGTCTCGCGCGACGAATACGAGATTCAGTTCACCGATATCTTCGACCAGATCGTGGCCTATGCGGCCGGCGCGCCGACCAACGTGGTCAATCCCGATGTGCTAACGCATGCGCGTCCGCGCAGCTAATCAATAAGCGGCACGAAAAAGACCGGCCGAATGGGCCGGTCCGCTCGGTACTCGATCGCGCAAGAGATCAAGGCTTGCGGCCCGCCGCGCCGGTCGCCTTGTCGACTGCATCCCTGGCAAGATCCTTGGCGTCGCCCAGCACCTTTTGGCCCCTGCCCTTCGCCTCCTGCAGCGCGCCTTCACCCTGCATTTTTCGGTCTCCAGTGGCTTCGCCGATCTTCTGCTTGACCTTGCCTATCGCCTCGTTGGCGGTACCCTTGATCTTGTCGGTGGTGCTGCTCATCGGTCTCTCCTCTGACTGTATGGAAGCTTCGAGCAGGCAACGCGCGGCGGCGCCGGAACGTTCCCATTTTCTGCTCGCCTGCGCGCCTGCTTTTGGGTAGCGTTCCACGCACGAAAACTTGAGCACCGAAAGCAAGAACGATGACCGGTTCCCACGATCACACCCATTCCCACGATCACTCCCATGATCACCACCATCACGACGACGAGCGCTGGAAGCATGACGGCGTCCGCGTGATCCCCGGCAACCAGCTCGACCCGAACGTGCCGTCGACCGCCGGTATGGACCGCAAGGCCGCCATCAATTTCGCCCGCGTCGGTGCACAGAAATTGTGGGCAGGGACCGTCAGCATCAAGCCGGATGCCAAGACCGGTGCGCATCATCACGGCCATCTCGAAAGCATCATCTATGTCGTGAAGGGCAAGGCGCGGATGCGCTGGGGCGAGAAGCTGCAGTTCACCGCCGAAGCCGGTCCCGGCGATTTCATCTTCGTGCCGCCCTACGTGCCGCACCAGGAGATCAACGCCAGTCCGGACGAGGTGCTGGAATGCGTGCTGGTGCGCTCCGACGGCGAGGCAGTTGCGATCAATCTCGACATTGAGCCGGTCGAGAAGCCGGAGAACGTGCTGTGGGTCGATCCGGTGCACCGGCATCCCGACGAGAAAAAATAACGTCGCGGCGCGGCCCGAGGCGAACGATAATAACAGCAAGATCAGGGAGGCCAGCATGACGCTCGTCCATTACGAGAGCGCGGATTACGTCGCCACCATCACGATGGCTCGCAGCGAAAAGCACAATGCGCTGAACAACGCGCTGTGCAGCGAGTTGCGTGACGCCTGGCTGCGCTTCCGCGACAGCGACGATCGCGTCGCGGTGCTGGCTTCCGCGGAGGAGACGTATTTCTCGGTCGGCGCCGATGTGGCCGATCTTCCCGCCAACATGTGGCACGCGGTTCCTGGCCTCGGCATCGAGCTGGACAAGCCGGTCATCGCGGCGACCTCAGGCTGGGTCGTCGGCGGGGCCTTCGTGCTGGTCCAGATGGCCGATCTATGCGTGGCGTCCGAGACGACGCGCTTCATTTATCCAGAGGGCAAGATCGGCACCACGGCTGGTGGCGTCTCGTCGGTGATGGCGCGGATGCCGCACAAGATCGCCATGGAATTCCTCCTGGTCGGCGAGGAAATGTCGGCGGAGCGCGCCTTCCAGATCGGCTTCGTCAACAAGGTCGCTCCGAAAGGTCAGCATGTCGCGATGGCGCGGCAGATGGCCGCGAAGATCGCCGGCAACGCGCCGCTCGTGGTCCGCGCGTTGAAGAAGCTCGCTCGTGAAGCCATGCCGAAGGGGCCGCTGGAGACCGTCGCCGACGTGCGGCGGCTGCTCGACGAAGTGCGCGACAGCGACGATCTCAAGGAAGGTGTCAAGGCATTCAGCGAGAAGCGGAAGCCGAGGTTCACGGGGAAGTAGATCAGCGCGCTCTCTCCTCGGGGCTCGCGAAGCGAGAGCCCGGAATCCATCCCGCCAAACGATACGTGGCCAAATGGATTCCGGGCTCGACGCTGCGCGTCGCCCCGGAATGACGTGACGATGGGCTACACAAACACCCGGTGGTCGATCACCCCGTTCGGCACCACATAGCCGTAGCGTGTGTTCGACGGCTCGGGGCCGGCCTTCTCATACTGGGCCTTCATCATCGCGAAGCGGTCGCCCTTGAGGTCGAGCATCGCGCGCTTCGGCTGGATGTTGTAGAGCCGGGCGTTGTTGTCGCCGAAGATGGCGGTCTTCACCGGCCCGTCGGCAGGACCGAGCGGCGCATATCCGAACTTCTTCTGCATCATTTCGGGGATCTCGAGCCGCCGCAGGCCCTCGATCTGCCATTGCGGCGCGCCGGTCCACAGCGCATCCGTGCCCCAGACGACATGATCGGCGCCGAGCCCCTTGATCAGGGTGCCCATCAGCGCAGCGCAGACATTGGGCTCGGCGACCAGCGTGGTCGCGAACAACTGCCCGACATCGCCATAGACATTGTTGACGCCATACTGCGCCGGGATGTCGGCGAGATCGGAGGTCCATGCGATCCGGCCGGTGCGCTCGAACTCGGCGAGCGCGACCCGCGGATCGCCGCCGACATGGCGATAGGCCGAGTGATAGATCACGAAATTGAGCTGCGGCCAGTCCTTGGCCGCCTGGCCGACATCGGCAACGTCGGCGAAGCCGCGCAGGTTCGGATATTGCTTCTCGATCCCGGGCGGGAACAGTCCCTTGTGGACGCAGACATTCTTGATGCCCGCCTTCACCATCTTCTCGTAGCCCTTGTAGGCGACCTTCTCATCGTCGAGCCGCCAGGGATAGCGGCTGATCTCCTTGTGGGTGTTGTCGCCGATCGTGTAGCCCTTGCAGGATTCCGGCTTCAAGGCCAGCGCCGCATCGAGCTTGTCGAGCCAGCCGGGTTGCCCCGGCGTGAAGATCGCGTGACAGAACACGCGCCGCGAGCCGGCCTCGTCGTTGATCTTCTTGCGCGCGTCGGCCATCTGCTCGTTGGTCAGGAACCAGTCCTGCTCGATATCCGACGGCGCCGAGGAGATCAGCGCGATCTTGGTGTCGGAATCGAGAAACATCTCCTTCTTGTAGTTGTTGAACTTGAGATCCTCGATGGTTTGCTCGTGATCGTTGAGCTCCTTGTTCCAGCCGGCCTTGCCGACCGACTTGCGCATTTCAACGAAGCCCATGATGCGGGTGTCGTCGCGCAGGAAATGCGTGTGCATGTCCATGATGAACTGGTCCTTCAACCCGTTGGCGCGCTCCTGCGCCATCGCGGGTGTCGCGGCTTCTGCCGGCGTCACGTCGAACAGCTCGCCGTAGACCTGGTTCATCGCGACAAAGGAGGCGGCCATGCCGGCCGCGGTCTGGAAGAATTTGCGGCGGTCGAGACCTTGCTTGCCGCCGAGATCGTCAGCCATCGCCAGCAACCGCGACTCGACCTGGCGCTGTCGCTCGTTCTGCGGGTCGGGATAGAACTCGTTGCTGGCGACGATCTGGGTCGGGATCGGGGTCTGGTATTGGCACAGTTCGGAGGGCATCAAGGCGGCAAGTTCTTCGTCGGTGAGATTGCTGCTCATTCTTTGCTCCCGCTTCTCGCCGGATTTTTCCGGTCGGACCGCGCCGGAGACTAGGACCAAGTGCGTCGATCGTCCGTGCCGATTGCCGCTATCAGCGTTCACAAAATCGTGCGTCGCATTTGCGATCGTGAACCAGCGGCGTCGCGCATCAAGTCGTGTGCGCTGTTATGCTCGGTCGTACCGGATCGTCAAAGAGTCCGGACGCAATGAGACGGGGAGGCGGTTATGATGCATGATGATGGGAAGCGCAACGATCGTCGCGTCGGTGAGCATTCCGGTCGTCAGTTGGCTTGCCGTATAGGCCACGCCGCCGGTTTCGATCCACACCTCACCCGCAGGCGTATTTCTGACCGCGGCCATCTTCTTCAGCTTCGTGGTTTCGCCATCGAACGCGTAGGCGAGGAAACTCGTCCCGTCACGAGACGCCTGAGTCTTCGGTGGACGCCACTTTGGCACCGGGCCGTAGCTGACCTCACCGCTCTTGTCGGACACCACGTACCAGAATGTCGGGAAATTGCGGGTGATCTCGTCCAGCCTCGACGTCGGCTTGAGGGCCAGCTGCCCGGCCTCGTTGCGTATGACGGCTTCCTTCAATGCATCGGCGACGTCGGCCGCCGCCCAGGTGCCGTCATCGTCACCGCCGAACCGGATGAGCAGAGCGGCTGCGCAGATCAGCATGATGGTCGTCACCGCACCGATGAGCGTCGCCGACAGCACCGCAATCGAGCGATGGATGCGCTTGAGCGTTTGCCACTTGAAAGTCATCATTCGCCACTCAACAGATATCCGAGGCCGCGGACTGGTTTGATGACGATCCTGCAGTTGGCCGCGCGCAGGCGTCGGCGCAGCCGCGAAACATGCGCCTCGATCGCGTTTGACTGTATTTCATCGTCAAAATCATAAGCCGCAACTTCAAGCGTCTCCCGCAGGACGACGCGCCCTATTCGCCGAACCATTGCTTCCAGAATCGCCAATTCACGTCGCGGGACGACAATCGGCTGGTGATCGACGCAGACCTCGCGATTGAGGACGTCGTAGCTCAGATTGCCGATGCGAACGATCGCCCCTCGATCCAGAAAGAGACGCCGGAGCACGGCCTTTGCGCGCGCAACCAGCTCGATCGGTTCGAACGGCTTGGCCACGTAATCATCCGCCCCTTCGTCGAGGGCGCGCGCAATATCGATGGGATCGTCGAGCGCCGTCAGCACGATGGTTGCCGGGCTCGGCTTCTGTTGCTTCAGGTCGCGCAGCAAGGCCAGGCCATCGCCGTCCGGCAGGCCGCGGTCGATCACGACGAGTTCGAAACTGCGGACAGCGACCGCCGCTCGGCCTTCCTCGAGGGTTGTGACCATATCGGACGAGCCGAAGGCCGTTCCCAGAGTATCCCGCAGCCATGGCCCAAGCTGAGGGTCATCCTCCACGACCAGAACTCGCACCGCATTCTCCCAAGCATGAGACACGGCTTCTACCATTACGGACAGATTACAATAAGATTACGTCCGCCCGGGAAAGTGCGATATTTCTTCGCAATACACTGACGTAATTGGTCTTTTCTTGGTGATTCCATCAGCTTTCTCGAATGGCGGGAGGGATGAGATCGCCGCCCGACGGGGGGTGCCTGAGAGGCACGTCGGGGGGCGCCGAAGCTCCATCGACGGTTCGGCTTCCTCGTCAGCGCTGGACTTCAGATGGCTGCCAGGTCGTCTCGTGCCTTGGTCCGTCACCTGTACGCGTGAGCAGCAGCGCTTCGACGCGCTCGACGCGCAAGGCTGGCATCGCGGCCGTATGCTCATCGGCAGGAGCGGGCCGGAATCCCGCAACCGCTGCACCGGCACATGCGCAGCCGATCGCCGAAGCGTCAATGACTGTTGTGGCTACCTTTGCCATGCAATCGGCGTCGGCTCCGGGCACCAAGCGCTCCTAAGCCAATCAGCGTCATGACCATCATGATGGCGAGTCGTCTCATGGATGTCTCCTCGATGGGATTTCTCCGCTAGAGGCATCGATCAACGTTACCGGCAAATGACAGCCACGAGCGTTTGCGGCGGCACCTTGGAGAAATGAGCCGAGCCACGTCAGGCTACCGTAATGCTAGCTGTGAAGAGCATGTCGATGGAAGTCGCCGACACGGCGCTCGCGATATGAAAACGAAGACTGCATGCCGGTAGATTTTGCTTTGTCGGCGATGGCCAAGCGGTCGGATCGCTGCCCGGCGTATTGGCGCCGCCCGTTCAATCGGTGGCTCGAAGGGGTCGAAGCAGGGTGGTCGGTCCCGCTGCTGCTCGCCTGCTTCGTCGGCATCTGGACGGTGTATCTGGCAGTGGCCTATCACGGCGCGGGCCTGCATCCCGACGTGCTGGAGACCTGGACTTATGGCAGGCATTTCGCGTGGGGGTATCCCAAGCACCCACCCTTGATGGGCTGGGTGACCGGTGCGTGGACTGCGGTGTTTCCGCTGACCGACTGGTCGTTACAGTTGATGGCGATGACGAATGCAGCGTTGGCGTTGTGGTTCGTCGATTTGATTGCAAGAAGGTTTGTCAGCGGACACAAGCGCCTGCTCGTGCTGCTCCTGCTCATGCTGACCCCGGCATACCAGTTTCATGCTCAGCGCTTCAATGCGAACGCCGTGTTGCTCGCTGTCTGGCCCCTTGCCACCTACTGTTTCCTCCGCGCCTTCGAAACAAGGGCCCCGCTCTGGGCGGTTGCCGCAGGTCTGACGGCTGCGCTTGCAATGTTGGGCAAGTACTATTCCATCTTTCTGGTGGCGAGCTTCGCGCTGTCGGCAATGATCCACCCGTCGCGGCGTGCCTATTTCACCTCAGGTTCGCCCTGGATCTCGACCGCCGCCGGACTGATTGCGCTGTTTCCGCATCTCCACTGGTTGGCCACGACGGGTGCGGAGCCGGTCTACTACGCAGCGACACATGTGCGGGCCGATTTCCTGACGGCTCTGCAGGATGCCGTCAATTTCCTGATGGGCCTTGCCGCGGCGGTAGGGGTGTCGGCCGCGACCTGGGTGATGATCGCCGGGTATCGAATCAAGCGCCTTGCCCGGGATCTTGCGGCGTCGGATCCGAACCTGAAGCTGATCTGCCATGTCGCGATCGGCACGATCGTGCTTCCGTTCATTACGTCCGTTTTCCTTCGCACCGACTTGCCGTCGTTATGGGCGCTTCAAGGATTGTTCCTGGTTGCCGTGCCCGTTGTCTGCAGCACGCGCCGTCGGATCGAGCGCTTCTACACCGTCAATGCCACGCTCCTCGTCGCCGGAATAGCGATCGTCGCCGCCGTGGTGGCGGCTCCGGTTCACGCGCTCTACCGCAACAGCCACGGCTATGAGGAGGGGCGCAGCTTTTATCACCAGGCGGCAGCCGAACTCACCCGTCTGTGGCACGAGCAGATGGGGACCCCTCTGTCGATCGTCGGAGGCAACGATAGCCTCGGGCTCGCAGTGGCCTTCTACAGCTCCGATCACCCATACTATGGCGACCCGTTCGCCTACCAATATTCATTGGAACTGCCTCGTCACGTGACGCCGGAGCGCGGCTGGGCGGCGCTCTGCTTCGACCATCAAGACGATTGCATCGAATGGACCGAGGCAATGGCGGCCGAGGCCGGCGGTTACGTCAAACGCGAATTTTCCGTTCAATCGAGCCTGTTCGGGATTCCCGGCGCCAGGCGAAGCCTCGTTGCATTCATGGTGGCGCCGCATCGCGAGCCGGATAGCGCGGCGTCACGCCTCGCAGCGACGTTCGCCAGGGCCAAGGCGCGTGTCTCCGCGCGCAGATTCGCCGCTGCGCGCTGAGCCGGATTCCGCGCCTCGAAAGCTGTTTTCCTCGAGATGTGACGCAGACGATCGATCTGCGATCGCGACCGTAAGCTTGCGGTAATCGATGCCCGCTTTATCGGCGACCGGGTCAAGGGCGTCGTATCAAAGGACAATGGTCCATGTTCACTCGATTCGTTTGCATCTGCGTCGGTGTTTGTATCATCGGTGCGACCGCACTCGCGCAGACATCTCCATCCATGACCGGTTCGACCCGCCAGAAACCCGCGACACAGGAGCCGGTCAGCCGGGCTGAAAAGATCAACCTCAACACCGCCCCTGTCAGCGAACTGGTGAAGCTTCCGCACCTCAGCGTTCGCGCCGTGACTGCCATCACCGAAGCGAGAGCGAAGTCGAAGTTCAAGGACTGGAACGACTTCGTGGGCAGACGGGTCGTGCCGCGCTTTGTCAGGAGCGAGCTCAAGGAGCTTGTCACGTTCTAGAGCGTCTGTTGTCCGCGTGCCGACCGTTCGGCGCAGGAGAGCCGACGCAAGAACCCGAAGGGCGCGGCGGAGCGGAGTGCCGATCCCGCGACGATGTCATGCTGCGGTAAGCTCGTCGGTCGATCGCCGCTGCCGGACGGCGCGGTCGTTGAACTCAAATAAGGATATGCTTGCAATGAAACGAGTAGCTGTTCGCACGATCGTAGCGGTCATCGTCGTGGGGTGTCTTGCGTCGACGGAAGCCACCGCGGGTGGCCGGCGGGGCGATGCCGTAGCCGCCGGCATCGTCGGCGGCCTGGCCGTCGGTGCCCTGTTGGGCTCGACCATGACCGCGCGGTCGGCTCCAGCCTATGTCTATGAGAGGGACTATTATTCGCCGGCCCCCGTCGTCCACTATCATCGTCACGTGTACGAATACGGCGACGAGTATCCGGGCGGATATGATCGCGGCTATTCGTATGGGTACCGCGAAGGCTACTCGGACGGCTATTGGGATAACGATTGAACCTGGCCGCGCGTCGCGATCACGAGAGGCTGAGCCTGCGATCGACTTCGGTGCTGTTGGCGCGGGTCGTTTGCCGGGTTCGGCTTGTCGCCGCCGAACCGATTGACTACCGTCGACCGGTGGGCATGGGTGGGGCAGGGTGATGCGCGGCCGGACTGACGGTGCTTCCTTTGGATCGAGGGCGGACGCCGTGATCTGGCCGGCTATCGTGGTCATCCTTGCGGCGGGCATCGGCTTTTCCTGGAATCCGACGCCGATGGCGCAGTTGCTTGCGGCCGTGTTCGTTGTCTGCGGGATCATGCACGCGGTCATCTCCTATGGATCGCGGGCCGCGCTCGTCTTCTTCGCAACCTGCGTCGCGGTCGGATTCGCAATGGAGAATATCGGTGTCGCCACCGGTTTCCCGTTCGGCAGATATCATTTCGAGATCGGTGCCGATCTTCCGAACGTGGGACGTATCCCGTTCATCGTCGGACCGATGTGGTTCGGTGCCGGCTATTTCTCCTGGATCGTTGCCGCGACCCTGCTCGGCGAGGCCGACCGCAAGCTGGATCGCCGGTTCAACCTGATCGCCTTGCCGGTCGTTGCGGCGTTCGTCACTGCGCAGTGGGATCTGGTGGTCGATCCTCCCAGCGCGACGATCGCCAAGGCGTGGATTTGGCACGACGGCGGAGCCGTGTTCGGTGTGCCGCCGTCGAATTTCTTCGGCTGGCTGCTGACCTCATGGCTGTTCTTTCAGGGCTTTGCCTTGTACCTGCACCATCGCAACGATCCGGTCAGGCCCGATCACGCCGCCGATCGCAAGTTGCGCCTCGTCGGCATCCTGTTCTACGTCTCCGGCGGCATTACGCACGTGGTGCCATGGATGCTTGGGCAGTCGGGTGACGTCGTGGACGCCGCGGGCCAGTCCTGGCGCTTGCAGGATCTCCGTGGAGCGACCGTCGTGATCATGGTGTTCACCATGTGCTTCACGTCGCTGCTGGCGCTGATCCGGCTGCTCGACAGCGCGCCGCGAGACGGCAGGCCAGGTCCTGGGGCCTGATCCGGAAATCCTCACCCTACCCCTTTTTATCCGCCGGTCGGCGGGCATGAGTAGACTGGTCAGTTGGCTCAGGGTTTGGATATGATGCCTGGCCGGCCTGCGCACGCTGCATGACAGTTTCAAATTGCTCGAAGAGCAGGGAGGAATGTCCATGTTCCGTAAGCTCATGATTGGCGCGCTGGGCGCCCTGGCCGTCTTGTTCTCGACAACGGCATTCGCGCAAGGGTCTGCGGCGGATGCCAAGGCCATGCTTGAAAAAACGGTTGCGGGCATCAAGGCCGATAGGGCCAGGACGCTCGACCAGATCAACAAGGGCGAAGGCGGCTTCCTCGTTGGTGACCTCTATCCGTTCTGCTTCAATCTGAGCGACGGGCTCCTGGTCGCGGTCGGCAATCCCAACGTCAAGAGCTTGCTCGGCAAGGATGCGAGGACATTCAAGGACCCGACGGGCGACCTGTATGGCCCAAGGCTCTATGACGCGGCCAAAGAGGGCCAGGTCAATGAGGTCGGCTACATGTCTCCCAAGGCCGGCGCTGACAAGACCTGGGTGCCGAAGGCGAGCTTTGTTGCCGCGGTCGCCGGTCTGGGATGTGGCCTCGGTTACTACAAGTAGTTCGGTCTGCTTGCCTTCGTTCAGCCCTCGTCAATAGCTGCGCCTTGACGAGGCCCTATCCTAGTAACTGATCCGCAGCCCGACGCCGCCATGGACCGTGTTGCCGACCGGCTGCGGTCCGGCGGTGCCGTTCAGGAAGATGTCGGCGACCCAGCCCTTGGTGATGCGGAAGCCGACGCGGCCGCCATACTCGAACCAGCCCTGGTTGCCCATCGTCGGCACGATGGTGCCGTCGCCGGTCACCGTGGCGACGATGCCGGAATGGGTGGCGAAGGATTGCACCCAGCCGCCATTGATGTTGGTTTCGATGTTCGATCCGAACAGATGCGTCCACTGGCCGCCGATCTTGACCAGGCTGGTGCGGTCGGTGCCGTCGGCGATGGTGGCATCGAACGGATTGAAGGCGACAGCAGGATCGCTGTAGCCCTTGACCCGTTGCCAAAGCTGCCAGACCTCGACGGATGCCGCGACCTCGTCACGCGCCGACAGCCGGCCGATCCAGCCCGCGCGGCCGTACACGCCGTAATTCTCGCTCGAGGTCTGGCCGGTGACCGACACCGGACCAAGGCTCGTTGCGTAGCTGCGGGTGTAGCGCACCTTCTCGGACGGCGAGAGGATGGTGCCGATGTCGACGAACGGCCGCGACGAGCCCCAGTCGACAAAGTCGTAGCGTAGCGCGAAGGCGCCGATCGGCGCGCTGGTGACGTTGTAGCCGCCTTCGCCATACTGCGTGTAGGCGATGCCGGCGAGCAGCGACAAATTCGGCGTGATGGTCTTGCGGCCATGGATGCCGGCCGAGAACGAGCCGGCGGAGCCGAACGCGCTGATGCAATCGTCGCAATTGATCTGCTCGTTGACGCCGAGCAGCACCGTGCCGAGCACACGGTTGGTGATCATCTGGTTGAAGCGCTGGCCGGCGAGGTTGTTGATCGAACTGCCGCTCGACGGCGCGCCGGTGATCGGCGTCGGTGAGGGGCTCGGTGTTGGTGTCGGCGTGGGGGTGGGCGTCGGCGTCGGCGATGGTACGGTAGTTGGTGTAGGCGTCGGTGTCGGCGTCGGCGTCGGTGTCGACGTGCAGCCTGGCGCGGCCGACAGCGACTCCGACGGAATCGAGGTGCAGCTCGGCGTTGGAGTCTGAGCCTGGGCCGGCGCAACCGGCGCCTGCAGCATCGCAAGCGACAGCGCCATCGTCAGGGCTGCCGGCAGGATCAGCTGATAGATTCGGCGTGCCATGATCACCGTCCGCACAGCATGCCGGCGGGATCGTCGCCGACCGGTGTCGCATCGGCGAACTGGGTCACGGTGCAGAGCCCCGCCGCCTGGCTACAGGTCGCGGCAAAGGTCCAGGGCGGGTTGTTGGTCTTCTGGATCGTGGTGCGGCCGCCGCTCGAGGTGATGATCGCGGTGTCGCCGGGCTGGGTCAGGTCGATGCATTGCCGGCTCGACGTGCAGACCGTCGACGCGCCTTCCTGCAGCACCACAATGGTCTGGCCGCGCTGTGACAGGATATCGAGCACCGTGCCGCGAACGCCGATCGTCGCAAGCGGCGTCGTGATCTTGTAGGCGGCCTTTTCGGAATGGCCGGTGACGAAGCGGAACGCGCCCGAGGTCAGGCGGACCGCGACATCGCGATAGTGATGCTCGTCGTCGAACACGGTGCGGTCGAGCTTGAGCGAGGCATTTGGCCCGAGCGAGAGGTTGGTGCTGTCGGCCATCACCAGTCGCGCGGCGCTCTCGAGGCCGGTGCGCACCGTCTCGTCGCGCAGCAGCGCATCGCCGACATTGATCGGCGTGGTTGCAGCCGCGACGCGGAGAACTTCGTTCTTCACCATCGCCGCTTCGCCGACGCGACTTTGCGCCTGAGCGGGATGGGCCGTCAGTACGACGGCAAGACCGATTGCTGGTAACAAGAAAAAGCGGTGAGGCGAATTCATTGCAATACCGATCGAGTTAATGTCGTCATCGTACCGGATCGTGTACGCATCTGATATTGTATATATGTCACAAGCGGTACCGAGCTGACTGGATGGTGGGTGTCTGTCGATTCGACCACGTTCAACGATGTGGCTGTGAAAGTGAGTTCAGATCACGCACGTCACATAGTCACCCGCGTCACGTGCGACGTATGCACGCGTAGCTCACACTTCGCTCACACTTGTTCCCTTCTCACCGTGCCCGCCCTTTGAGCATCGCAACCAAATCCTCGTCCGCTGACCGCCGCCCTGCCGCCCGTGCGGCGATCGTTGCGGCCATCATCTTCGTTGTTGCCCATGTCTTGCTGCTGCTCGGAATCACGACGCCCGACAAGCTCTATTTCGATGAGGTGCATTACGTGCCGGCGGCGCGGCAGATGCTCCAGCCGGTGGTCGAGGGCCCGATCCTCAACCCGATGCATCCGCCGCTTGCCAAGGAGATCGTCGCGCTGTCGATCAAGGCGTTCGGCGATGGGCCGCTCGGATGGCGCTATCCCGCCGCGCTGTTCGGGGCGCTGGCACTGGTCGGCGTCTATCTCGCCGCGCTCGCGCTGTTCGCATCGCAGGAACGCGCGATCGCGGCCGTGCTGATCGCCTTCTTCAACCAGATGCTCTTCGTGCAGTCGCGGATCGCGATGCTGGATATTTTCGCGCTCGCTTTCTGTCTGTTCGCGATCGCAGCTTTCATCCGCGGCTTCAGGCAAACGCGGCCGCACTCTGCCTTCGCGCTGGCGGGATTGGCCGTGGGGCTGGCGAGCGCCTGCAAATGGAGCGGGCTGTTCGTGCTCGCGACCTGCATCGCGATCGTCGTAGTGATCCGCCTGATGCAGGGCTGGCGCACGCGCTTTGCCGATGCCAATGCGCAGGACTGGTACCAGCCGGACCTGTGGCCGGATTTCCGTCTTCCGCACGTCATCGTCTGTTTCGTTCTGATCCCGTCGGCCGTCTATCTCGCGACCTTCGTGCCGTTGGTCGGCCTCTCGTTCAGCGGCCTCGTCGAGGCGCAGCGCCGCATCTTTGCCGACAACACGACGACCGCGATTGCGGGCCATACCTATATGAGTTCATGGCCGACCTGGCCGTTGCTGGTGCGCCCGGTCTGGTATCTGTTCGAGAAGGCCGGCGATGACAGGTTCGCGGCGGTGGTGTTTCTCGGCAATCCGCTGGTGCTGTGGCCGGCATTGATCGCGCTGATCGTCGCGCTGCGCGACTGGATCGTCGACCGCAGCCGCGATGCGTTTCTCGTGCTTGCGTTCTACCTCGGCCCGTATCTCGCCTGGGCGCTGCTGCCGCGCACGCTTGGCTTCATCTATTACTATCTGCCGGCGGCCACCACAGCGAGCTTCGTGCTGGTCTACGCCTTGACGCGCAAAGGGGCGCCGCGCTGGCTGCTGTGGGCCTTCGTGGCAGTCGGATGCGCAGGGTTCATCGCGATGCTGCCGATCACTGTCGCCGCGATCGGGACCTCGATCGCGACCTTCAATCGGCTGATGCTGTTCCAGAACTGGATTTGAATCTGTTGGGAACAGGCGATCCGCCTGCCGGCTTGGCCGGCGGATCGAAGGTGCGGGAGATTACTGCTGTGCCGTCTTGGTATCCATGTTGACCACCTGCACCCGACGGTTGGTCGGATCCATCGGCGCGTTCGGATCCTTGGGCCGGGTCTTGCCGTAGCCTACGGTCACGAGATCAGAGCCGTTCAGGCCGTAATGCTCGACCAGGTATTTCTTGATGGTGTCGGCACGGCGTTCCGAGAGGTCCTGATTATAAGCTTCGCTGCCGATTGCATCGGTGTGGCCGGCGAGGACGAAGGTCGAGCCCTTCATGCTGGCATCCGACAGCGCCTTGCCGAGCTCCTGCACCGCCTCGGTCGAGCCCTTGGCGATCTCAGCCGAGTTGTAGTCGAAGTGAATCTCCAGATCGATCTTCGGCTTGTTGGCGGCGATATCGGCGATCTCCTGGCGTTCGCCCATTGACAGCGAGCGGGTCTGCCGGTTGCGGACGGTGCTGAGGAAGCTCGCCTCCTTGGCCGAAGCGGCCGGGTCGACCTGCGTGCCGGCGGAGAGGCCGCGGGTGGCCGACTTCGGCTTCAGCGCATTGAGGATCTGGGCGGCCGGAACGGTGTCGCTGCCGGCCAGTGCGACGCCCGCCGTCATCGACAGCGCGGCGCCGATTGTCAAAACAGACAAGAAAAGGGAGCGGGTCATGGTTTTGGTCCTTAAATGTCAGGCCAGCCAATCCGGCTGCTATCGTTTTGATGCCGGGAACCTAGGACGGGTTCAACGTCCGCAATGTGATTTATGTCACATTTGAGTGGGCGGGCCCTGCTGCCATGCAGGGGCGCGCGGCGATGAGGAGGAGGATATGGCCCACGTCAATCGCGTGCTCCGCTCGATCAATGACGAAGATGCCGCGCGCTGCGTCGATATCTTCCTGCGCCCGGACGGCACCCTCGGCTTCGAAGAATATCGGCGTGACGTCGAAGATGGCCGCGGCTGGTTTCCGATCGGCGGTCATGCATCCCGGGTCTTCCCAGAGGAGAGCGCCGCGCTCGCGGCGGCGCTGGCGGACGTTCCCTGGTTGCGGAGAGCCGTTGGATCGCCATAGGCGGCCCGAAGCGCCGCCAGACCTCCGATCATGCACGGCTGATTTCCCTCGCGCGGCTCTCCACAGCGGCGCGAATCTCACTACATTGCCGGAGCAATGCCCCGCGCCGCCGAACCCTTGTCCCTGAACAATGCCGCCGCCCGCCATATCTGGCTACGTGCGCAGCGGCTCGATACGAAGGCACCGTTCGGGGAGGGCGCGTCGGCCGTGGCCGCCGCCGTCGACCATCTCGGCTATGTGCAGATCGATACCATCAACGTGATCGAGCGCTGCCATCACCACATCCTGTTCACCCGGATTCCGGACTACCGCCGCGCCGACCTCAAGCAGGCGCAGAGCCGGGACAAGAGCGTGTTCGAATACTGGACGCACGCGCTGTCCTACGTGCCGTCCAAGGACATCAACATTTTCCTGCCGGCGATGAAGGCGCACAAGCGCGAGGGCCATAAATGGTTCTCGTCGGTAACGCCGGCGGACACCCGCAAGGTGCTGCGGCTGCTGCGCGAGGGTCCGCTGACCATCCGCGACATCGATGACGACGTGCTGACCGAGAAGGAGCATCTCTGGCAGAGCCGGAAACCTTCCAAGCGTGCGCTGCAACTCGCCTTCTATGGCGGCGTGGTAACGATCAGCGAGCGCGCCGGCATGTTGAAGACCTATGAGCTGATGCACAGGCATTTCGGCTGGGACAAGCCGCCGAAGCCGGCGCCGGCCTCGGCTCGGACAGCCTATCTGCTCGATCGCGCGCTGCGCTCACAGGGCGTCGTCAGCCTGGATTCGATTTGTCACCTCGATGCGCCGAGCAAGAAGGCGGTGCGCGGCCTGATCGAGGCGAGGGTGCGCCGCAAGGAGCTGGTCCGGGTTGCGCTCGACGGCGCCGGCAAGCAGGAGCATTGGGCGCGGCCGGAGGTGCTGGAAGCGACCGGCGAGGGCGATCCGTCCCTGGTCCACATCCTCTCTCCGTTCGATCCCCTGATCATCCAGCGCAAGCGCACCGAGCTGTTCTTCGGCTACGGCCACAGGTTCGAGGCCTATGTGCCGAAGGAGAAGCGCCTGTTCGGCTATTTCGCGCTACCGGTGCTGGTCGGCGACGATATCGTGGCGGCCCTCGATCTGAAGACGGACCGGCGGAACAGGAAGCTCCTGATGCAGAAATGGAGCTGGGTCGGCAACGGCAAGAAGCAGGCCTCGCGCAAGGAACTGAAGCGCCGCATCGAGGAGGAGCTCGACCGCTTCGCGCGCTTCCAGCTCGCGGAGTAGGTCCGGGAGCTCTCTATCCGTCATTGCGAACCAAAGCGAAGCAATCCATCGCACCGCAAGATGGTCAGATTGCTTTGTCGCATCAGCGCAAAATTGCCCCGCAATCTTGTCGCGGGCTCCTCGCGATGAGGCCGTGGATAAAGTCCGATCTTCCCGCTTGCACCGCGTGTTGCGACTTTTTGCCATTGCCCAATGCCGGGCCAGCCAATATTCCTCAGGGCAAGCAACAGCCTGGGGGAAACAGATGAGCCAGACCGCAACCGCTGCGCCTGATCGCGGCACCCGCAGCGAGGTCGAGACGTCCACGATCCGCGCGATCTCCTGGCGGCTGATTCCGTTCCTGGTCCTGGCCTACTTCTTCTCCTATCTCGACCGCGTCAATCTCAGCTTCGCGGCGCTCACCATGAATGCCGAGCTGAAGTTCTCGCCCTTGGTATTCTCGTTCGGTGCCGGCATCTTCTTCATCGGCTATTTCGTCTTCGAGGTGCCGAGCAATCTGGCGCTGGAGCGGTTCGGCGCCAGCAAGTGGATCGCCCGCATCATGGTGAGCTGGGGCATCCTCTCGGCGTTGATGGCGGCGGTCTATGACGAGCACAGCTTCTACGCGCTGCGCTTCTTCCTCGGCGTCGCCGAGGCGGGCTTCTTCCCCGGCATCATTCTCTACCTCACCTATTGGTACCCGGCCGAATATCGCGCCCGCTTCCTTGCTGCCTTCGCGATCGCCGTCCCGGTCTCGACCGCGATCGGCGCACCGATCTCCGGCCTGCTGCTCGGGCTCGACGGCGTCATGGGGTTGAAGGGCTGGCAGTGGCTGTTCATCATCGAGGGCGTCCCCTCGGTGCTGCTCGGCATCGTCACCTGGTTCTATCTCACCGACCGGCCCGAGAAGGCCGATTGGCTCTCGGCCGAGCAGAAGGCGTGGCTGAAGGGCAAGCTCGACGCCGAGGTCGCAGCCAAGCAGGCGGCGAAGCACTTCACATTTCTCGAGGCGCTGTCCTCGTCGAAGGTGCTGGCGCTGAGCGCGATCTATTTCGGCTTCGTCGCCTCGCTCTACGGCATGCAGTTCTGGCTGCCGCAGATCGTCAAGGCATTCGGTCTGACCAATGCGCAGACCGGCTTCGTCACCGCGATCCCCTATGCGTTCGGCACCGTCGCGATGATCCTGTGGGCGCGCCGTTCCGACGCCACGCGGGAGCGCGTGTTTCATGTCGGCGCGCCGCTCTTGCTCACCGCACTGGCGCTCGCCGTGTCCAGCTACATCACCGATCCGACCATGACCATGGTCGTGCTGACGGTTGCCGCGATCGGCGTGTTCTGCACCTTTGCGGTGTTCTGGACGCTGCCGACCGCCTGGCTCGCCGGCACCGCGGCCGCCGGCGCGATCGCGCTGATCAACTCGATCGGCAACCTCGCCGGTTTTCTCGGGCCCTACCTGATCGGCTGGGTGAAGGAGACGACCGGCAGCACCTCGACCGGCCTGTTGGTGCTGTCGCTGCTGCCGCTCGCGGCGGGGCTCTTGGTTTTCCTCGGGAGCCACGAGACCAAGACCGAGTTCGTGGAAGCGAAGTAACGGCGCAACGGCTCCTTGGCTGCGTGGGATGGGCAGAGCGAAGCGAAACCCATCAATTATGCGCGGCGAAGATGATGGGTTTCACTGCGTTCTACCTATCCTACAGTCTGTCTCCTGCGCTTAGATCGGATAGCGCCACTTCAGCGCGCGTCGGACGAAGAAGATCGCCACCAGCGTGGCGCCGAGCGCCGCAAGCCACGTCCACTTCAGGGTGCCGCCCTGTGTGAGCGCGTAGTCCTCGGAAAGCGTCAGTGCCACCAGAATGCCGATGAGCCCTACGCCAGACCAATAGAGCGGCGAACGCAGCATTCCAGTCGCGGCATGTTCAGCCGCGCGTTCGCGCGCTCTGCCGACAGACCAGATCAAGAAGCCGGCGTAACCAAGGGCAAAGATCTATGACATCCCCGCAACCTCGCACGCCGGTGCTTCCGGGATCGTGAAGGGCTGAAGCGAAAGTCGCGGTATTGGGCGGAGAAGCCCGATCTCGGCCTTCCACCTCACGAATAGGTTACTACTGACGATTATTGACATTCATCAGTGATAAATCGATACTCTTCATCAGTCGTCAGTCCGATGGAGATTTCAGATGTTCGTTCGTTCCGTTTTGTCGAGCTACTACAGGCTCTTAACCGGAGCGTCGCTGGCTTTCGCGGTGTTCGCGCTGACCGGCTGTAACGAAAAGGCGGCCGAAACCGCCGATCCGGGACGCCCCGTTCTGGTGGCGACCGTCCATTACGAAGCTGAAACCCCTGAGCGCAGCTTTGTCGGCACCATCAAGCCCCGTATCGAAGCCGATATGGGCTTCCGGGTCGCCGGCAAGGTGGCCAAGCGGCTGGTCGAGGTCGGACAGACAGTCGACGTCGACCAGCCCTTGGCCACCCTCGACGAGGTCGACCTGAAGCTGCAGGCGGAGCAGGCGGAGGCCGAATTCCGCGCCGCCACCGGCGTGCTGGCGCAGGCCGCGGCCGCCGAGCAGCGCGCCAAGGACCTGAAGGTCAAGGGCTGGACCACCGATGCGGCGCTCGATTCCGCCAAGGCGGCCGGCGATGAGGCCCGCGCCCGGCTGAACCGCGCCGAGCGTTCGGTCGAGCTGACCAAGAATTCCCTCTCTTATGCAACGCTGGTGGCCGACACCCGGGGTGTCGTCACAGCGACCATGATCGAGCCCGGCCAGGTGGTTGCCGCGGGCCAGGCCTCGATCCGTGTCGCCCGACTTGGCGAGAAGGAAGCCGTCGTCGCGATCCCAGAGACGCTTCTTGCTCGTGCCAGGTCGGGCGTTGCCACGGTGACGCTGTGGTCGGATGCCAAGAAGACCTATGCCGCCAGGCTGCGCGAGGTGGCGCCGCAGGCCGATCCCGCCACCCGCACCTATCTCGCGAAATTCTCCCTGCCCGATGCCGACGAGGCCGTATCGCTCGGCATGACCGCGACACTGACGCTGGCCGACAAGGCGAGCGAGCGGGTGGCCAAGCTGCCGCTGTCGGCGCTGTACAGCCAGGGCGGCGATCCCTCGCTCTACATCGTCGACGACAAGGGCGAGGTCGCGCTGAAGCCGGTCAAGGTGAAGGCCTATGAGAGCAACAACGTCGTGATCTCCGGCGGCGTCGACGACGGCGCCAAGGTGGTCGCCCTCGGTGTGCAGAAACTCGATCCGAGCCAGAAGGTGCGGGTCGTGTCGTCGCTGTCGTTCTGATCCTCGCAATATCAGCAGAAACGGTTCTGGGACCTGGTCTAGAACTTGGAGAGTTCGATGAAGCGCTTCAACCTTTCGGCCTGGGCGGTCAGCCATCCGACGCTGGTGCTGTTCCTGATGATCATCCTCGGCGTCGCCGGCTTCTTCTCCTATGAGAAGCTCGGCCGCGCCGAAGACCCGTTCTTCACCGTCAAGGTGGTGAACGTCTCGGTGATGTGGCCGGGCGCGACCTCGCAGGAAATGCAGATGCAGGTCGCCGATCCGATCGAGAAGAAGCTGCAGGAGCTGCCGTTCTTCGACAAGGTGCAGACCTATTCCAAGCCGGGCTTCACCGCGATGCAGGTCTCCTTCAAGGATTCGACCTCGCCGAAGGACGTGCCCTATCTCTTCTATCTCTTGCGCAAGAAGCTGGTCGACGTGCAGGGCGAACTGCCCTCCGGCATTCTCGGTCCGGTCGTCAACGACGAATTCTCCGACGTCGATTCGATCCTCTATATGATGACCGGCGACGGCGCCGATTATGCGCAGCTCAAGAAGGTCGCGGAAGGTTTTC
Source organism: Bradyrhizobium sp. WCU1 (assembly GCF_053474805.1). Taxonomy (NCBI): domain Bacteria; kingdom Pseudomonadati; phylum Pseudomonadota; class Alphaproteobacteria; order Hyphomicrobiales; family Nitrobacteraceae; genus Bradyrhizobium; species Bradyrhizobium sp. WCU1. The sequence continues at coordinate 1,878,308 of NZ_CM130280.1, read as the reverse complement.
GCCAGCGCCTGCTGAAGGTGCCTGGTGTCACCAAGATCGATCTCTACGGCGTCCAGGACGAGCGCATCTTCGTCGAGTTCTCGCATGCCAAGCTCGCGACGCTCGGCATCACCCCGCAGGCGCTGTTCGATTCGCTCGCCAAGCAGAACAACGTCACGCCGGCGGGCACCGTCGAGACCTCGTCGCAGCGCGTGCCGCTGCGCGTCACCGGCGCGCTCGACGGCGTCAAGGCGGTGGCCGAGACGCCGGTCGAGAGCAACGGCCGCGTGTTCCGGCTCGGCGATATCGCGACCGTCTCGCACGGCTATGTCGATCCGCCGACCTTCAAGGTCCATCAGGAGGGCAAGCCCGCGCTCGGCATCGGCGTCGTCACCGCCAAGGGCGCCAACATCCTCGAGCTCGGCAAGGAGGTGCAGCAGGCGACCTCCGAGTTCATGAAGGCGGTGCCGCAGGGCATCGACATCCAGCAGATCGCCGATCAGCCCAAGGTGGTCGAGCATGCCGTCGGCGAGTTCGTGCACTCCTTCGTCGAGGCGCTCGCGATCGTGCTGTTCGTCTCCTTTGTCGCGCTCGGCTGGCGCACCGGAATCGTGGTGGCGCTGTCGGTGCCGCTGGTGCTCGGCATCGTCTTCATCGTGATGAACGCGATGTCGCTCGATCTGCACCGCATCACGCTCGGCGCGCTGATCATCGCGCTCGGCCTTCTGGTCGACGACGCCATCATCGCGGTCGAGATGATGGTGGTGAAAATGGAACAGGGCTGGGACCGCATGAAGGCGGCGTCCTTTGCCTGGGAATCTACTGCGTTTCCGATGCTCACGGGAACGCTGGTCACAGCCGCTGGCTTCCTCCCCATCGGCTTTGCCAATTCGGCGGTCGGCGAATATGCCGGCGGCATCTTCTGGATCGTGGCGATCGCGCTGGTGGCATCCTGGTTCGTCGCGGTGATCTTCACGCCCTATATCGGCGTCAAGCTGCTGCCGAACATCAAGGTGCACCAGAACCACGATCCGCACGCGATCTACGAGACGCGGATGTATCGTGGCCTGCGCAGCGTCGTGCAGTGGTGCGTCGATCACCGCATCAAGGTGGTGGCGGCGACCGTCGGCGTGTTCGTTGCCGCGATCATAGGCTTCGGCCACGTCCAGCAGCAGTTCTTCCCGCTGTCGGAGCGGCCCGAGCTGTTCCTGCAGCTCCGCCTGCCCGAGGGCACGGCCTTCAACGTCACCGAGAAGGCGGTGAAGCAGGCCGAGGGGCTCTTGAAGGGCGATGACGACATTGCGACCTACACCGCCTATGTCGGCCAGGGCTCGCCGCGCTTCTGGCTCGGCCTCAACCCGCAGCTGCCGAACGAGGCGTTCGCCGAGATCGTGATCCTCGCCAAGAACGTCGAGGCGCGCGAGCGCATCAAGGCCAAGATCGAGCAGGCCGCCGCCGACGGCGCGCTGAACGAGGCGCGGGTCCGGGTTGACCGCTTCAACTTCGGTCCGCCGGTCGGCTTCCCGGTCCAGTTCCGCGTGATCGGGCCCGACGCCAACAAGGTGCGCGACATCGCCTACCAGGTCCGCGAGGTCATGCGGCAGAACAAGAACGTCAAGGATGTCCAGCTCGACTGGAACGAGCAGTCGCCCTATCTGAAGCTCGCCGTCGACCAGGACCGGGCGCGCGCGCTCGGCCTGACCCCGCAGGACGTCTCGCAGGCGCTGGCGATGCTGATCTCGGGCGCGCCGGTCACCACGATCCGCGACGGCATCGAGAAGGTCGGTGTGGTCGCTCGCGCGGTGCCGTCCGAGCGGCTCGATCTCGGCCGCGTTGGCGATCTCACCATCACGTCACGCAATGGCGTGGCGGTCCCGCTGCAGCAAATCGCAAAGATCGAATATGCGCATGAGGAGCCGATCCTGTGGCGGCGCAACCGCGACATGGCGATCACGGTGCGCTCCGACGTCGTCGACGGCGTGCAGGCGCCTGATGTCACCAACCAGATCGCGCCGAAGCTCAGGGATATCCAGGCTCATCTCGAGCCGGCCTACCGGATCGAGCCGGGCGGGGCGTTCGAGGAATCCGCCAAGGGCAATGCGTCGATCTTCATCCTGTTCCCCGTGATGGTGATGGTGATGCTGACGCTGCTCATGATCCAGCTGCAGAGCTTCTCGCGCCTGACCTTGGTGTTCCTGACCGCGCCGCTCGGCATCGTCGGCGCCTCACTCGGGCTCAACGTCGCCAACCAGCCGTTCGGCTTCGTGGCGCTGCTCGGCCTGATCGCGCTCGCCGGCATGATCATGCGCAACACCGTGATCCTGGTCGATCAGATCGAGAGCGACGTGGCGTCCGGCCTGACCCGCCGCGAGGCGATCGTCGAGGCCACCGTCCGGCGCGCCCGGCCGGTGGTGCTGACCGCGCTGGCCGCGATCCTGGCCATGATCCCGCTGTCGCGCTCGGCGTTCTGGGGCCCGATGGCGATCACCATCATGGGCGGTTTGTTTGTTGCGACTTTCCTGACCTTGCTGTATCTGCCGGGTCTTTACGCCCTCTGGTTCCGCAAGACCCTCGAGGAGAGCGGCCCCGAGCAGATCAATACTGCGCCGCAACATGCCGGCAATGCGCAACACGCATTTCCACTTGCTGAAGCGGCTGAATAATTGAAGATTGAGCAGCAGGCCAACATGACGCTGATCCAGGAACATAGCGAAACCGACACCCGCGAGCGGATTCTCGTGGTGGCGGAGCGCTTGTTCCGGCAGATCGGCTACCAGAAGACCACGGTCGCCGACATTGCCAAAGAGCTGCGGATGAGCCCCGCCAACGTGTATCGGTTCTTCGATTCGAAGAAATCGATCCACGAGGGCGTGGCGCGCGGCCTGATGGGCGAGGTCGAGGTCGAGGCGCAGCGCATCGCGCGCTCGGAAGGTCCGGCGGCGATGCGCCTGCGCCAGATGATGACGACCATCAATCGGATGAACACCGAGCGCTATGTCGGCGATTCCAAACTGCACGAGATGGTCGAGATCGCGATGCAGGAGGACTGGGAGGTCTGCGTCGCCCATATGGAGCTGATCGGCCAGATCATCGGCGAGGTGATCGCGCAAGGCGTGGCCTCGGGCGAATTCGAGGTCGAGGACCTCGAGGTCGCCGCGCTGTGCGCCTGCACGGCGATGATGCGGTTCTTCCACCCGCAGATGATCGCCCAATGCGCCACCAAGCCGGGCCCGACCATCGACCAGATGATCGATTTCGTCGTCGCCGGCCTGTCGCCGCGCGCCCGCGCCCATTGAGCGCCAGGGCTGACGTTTTCGTCAGTTGACTTCCTTGTCATTCCGGGGCGATGCGTAAGCATCGAACCCGGAATCTCGAGATTCCGGGTCTGGTGCTCGCGCACCATCCCGGAATGACGAGGGCGCACCCGTGACCGAGAAAGACCTGCATTTCTACGAGCCGAAGAACGGCCACGGCCTGAAGCACGATCCGTTCAACGCCATCGTGGCGCCGCGGCCGATCGGCTGGATCTCCTCGCGCGACAAGGGCGGCAACGTCAATCTCGCGCCCTACAGCTTCTTCAACGCCTTCTGCTATGCGCCGCCGATCATCGGCTTCTCCTCCACCAACTGGAAGGACAGCGTCGCCAACATCCAGGACACCGGCGAGTTCGTCTGGAACCTGGCGACGATGGATCTCGCCAAGCACATGAACGCGACCGCGGCGCATGTCGCGCGCGATGTCGACGAGTTCAAGCTCGCCGGCCTGACGCAGGTACCCGGCAAGCTCGTCAACGTCCCGCGCGTCGCCGAAAGCCCGGTGTCGTTCGAATGCAAGGTCAGCCAGATCATCCAGCTCCAGGGCGCCGACGGCAAGAAGGCCGAGGCCTGGCTGACGCTCGGCGAGGTCGTCGCCGTCCACATCGACAAGGCCTTCATCAAGGACGGCGTCTACCAGACCGGTCTCGCGCACCCGATCGTCCGCGCCGGCCGGCGAGGCGACTATTTCGAGATCAAACCGGAAAACATGTTCGAGATGATCCGGCCGGATTAGCTCTTTTTTCTCCCTCGCCCCGCTCTTGCGGGGAGAGGGTTGGGGTGAGGGGCCGTCTCCGCGAGTTGTGATCGTCGTGAGACCTGTACCCCCTCACCCGAAATTCAAGCTGCGCTCGAATTTCGACCTCTCCCCGCAAGCGGGGCGAGGTGAAGGACGCCGCGCTGCTGCGCGTTCACGCGCGCCGCGATAACGACCTTCACCACAACAATGTGAAATTTCCGCGCGCTGCGATGAAAAACCGTCACTCGCAACCTCGGCGCGAGCAGTCTAACCTTCCGCGCGCCAGGCCGGATCAACGGCCGGCCAACAGAGTGGGAGGATGCGATGACACGTCAAGAGCGGCGCGATCCGAACGTTTCACGACGAGCACTTGTCCAGGGATTGGCGGTGGGGGCGGCCGCTGCCGCAACCGGCGTCGGTGGCGCGCTGGCCCAGAACGCGCCCGCGCCGGTGGGGCCACCGACAACCATCACCAGCCCGCCGCGCGACTTCAGTCCGCGCGGCGCGCCGACCACCTATTTCTGGGACCCCGACATCATCGCGGTCGATCCGTCCTTCAACGACCTGGCCCAGCCCAACACCTCGATCAAGCGGCTTTACACCGGTCTGTTGTGGGCGGAAGGCCCGGCCTGGAGCTCGCAGGGCCGCTATCTCTTGTGGAGCGACATCCCCAACAACCGGCAGATGCGCTGGTCGGAGGATGATGGCCATGTCAGTGTGTTCCGCATGCCGTCGAACTACTCGAACGGCAATTCGTTCGACTTCCAGGGCCGCCAGCTGTCCTGCGAGCATCTCACCCGCCGCGTGACGCGCTACGAGAATGACGGCACTGCGACCGTGCTTGCCGATTCCTACAACGGCAAACGGCTGAACTCGCCGAACGACATCGTCGCGCATCCGGACGGCAGCTACTGGTTCACCGATCCGCCCTATGGCGGCCAGCTCTATGAGGGCGAGCCCGACGCGGCCGGCGGACCGAGCAACTCCGCCGGCAAGCTCAATCCCCGGATCGGCCAGCCGGCGGGCTTCGTGCCGGCCAAGCGCGAGCTGCCGACCAATTGCTATCGTATCGACCCATCCGGACGCGTCGATCTCGTGGTGAGCGAGGATCAGGTGCCGGATCCGAACGGAATCTGCTTTTCGCCTGATTACAAGAAGCTCTATGTGGTCTCGACCGGCAAGGGACCGGGCGACACCGGGGCGGGCGGCAAGGGTGACGTGTTCGTGTTCGACGTCGGCGCCGACAACAAGCTGTCCAACGGCAAGCGGTTCAGCGATTTCACGATCGACGGCGTAAAGTGCGGGCCGGACGGCATCCGCTGCGACGTCAACGGCAATGTCTGGTGCTCGAGCAATGCCGGCCGCGCCGTCGGCTACAATGGCGTGACGTGCTGGTCGCCGGAAGGCAAGCTGCTCGGCCGCATCCGGCTGCCGGAGGTCTGCGGCAACATCACCTTCGGCGGCCCCAAGCGCAACCGCCTGTTCATGGCCGCAAGCCAGTCGCTCTACGCGGTCTACACCGCGACCCAAGGCGCCGGGCCGGCGTGATCTAACTACACCTCTCCCCAGCGGGGGGAGGTCGATTTGCGAAGCGAATCGGGTGAGGGGGCGCTGCTCCAACGAGAGACCGTAACTCCTCACCCGGCGCTGCGCGCCGACCTCTCCCAAGGGAGAGGTGAATTCGCCATCCCCCGCTACCTGATTGTCGCACCTCAACTTTCGGAACTGAACGCGCGACCTGCCGTTAACAGACGGCGGCCTGGCCGCGTCAATTTCGCTTTATTTGAACAGCGAAGTGTTCACCGGGGACCGGCACTTTCCGATAGGATTATGCATCCGCGCCGCCGATCCATGAGGACCCCACCATGAGCTTCCGTCGCGATTACCTTTCCAAGCCGATCTTCTCCTGGGCGCGTGGTGTGCTGCCGACCATGTCGGACACCGAGCGCGAGGCGCTGGAAGCCGGCGACGTCTGGTGGGACGCCGACCTCTTCACCGGCAATCCCGACTGGTCGAAATTACTGGCCTTCGCGCCGGCCAGACTGACCGACGAGGAGAGCGCCTTCCTGCACGGTCCGGTCGACGAGCTCTGCGCGATGCTCGACGAGTGGAAGATCAATTGGGAATGGCGCGATCTGCCGCCCGAGGTCTGGGCCTTCATCAAGGCCAAGAAGTTCTTCGGCATGATCATTCCGAAGGAGTTTGGCGGCCTCGGCTTCTCGCCCTATGCGCATTCCGAAGTGGTGCGCAAGATCTCGTCGCGCTCGCTGACCGCGGCCGTCACCGTGATGGTGCCGAACTCGCTCGGGCCGGGCGAACTCCTGATGCGCTTCGGCACCAAAGAGCAGCAGGACCAATGGCTGCCGCGCCTCGCCGCCGGCCAGGACATTCCCTGCTTCGGGCTGACCAGTCCCGAGGCCGGCTCGGACGCCGCCTCGATGATCGACACCGGGATCATCTGCAAGGGCAATTTCGAAGGCCGTGAGGTGCTGGGCCTGAGGCTGAACTGGCACAAGCGCTACATCACGCTGGGGCCGGTCGCGACACTGCTCGGCCTCGCCTTCAAGGCCTATGATCCCGATCACCTCGTCGGCAATCAGGAAGAGCTCGGCATCACGGTCGCGCTGATCCCGACCCATCTGCCCGGCGTCTCGATCGGCCACCGCCATCTGCCGGCGATGCAGGTGTTTCAGAACGGCCCGAACTGGGGCCGCGACGTCTTCATCCCGCTCGACTACATCATCGGCGGCCAGGAGAGACTCGGCCAGGGCTGGAAGATGCTGATGACGGCGCTCGCCGCCGGCCGCGGCATCTCACTGCCGTCGCTGTCGGCCGCCGGCGCTGCCTATGCCGCGCGCACCACCGGCGCCTATGCCCGCATCCGCGAGCAGTTCGGCATTTCCATTTCCAAGTTCGAGGGCATCGAGGAGCCGCTGGCGCGCATCGCCGGCACCGCCTATCTGCTTGACGCCGCGCGGCGGCTAACTTGTGCTGCGCTGAACGAGGGGCACCACCCCGCCGTGATCTCCGGGATCATGAAGCTGCACGCCACCGAGCGGATGCGGATCGCGATCGACGACGCCATGGACATCCATGGCGGCAAGGCCGTGATCGACGGGCCGCAGAACTATCTCGGCGGGCTCTACCGCTCGGTGCCGGTCGGCATCACGGTCGAGGGCGCCAACATCCTGACCCGCAATCTGATCGTGTTCGGGCAGGGCGCGATCCGCGCGCATCCCTATCTGTTGCAGGAGATGAACGCGCTCAGCGAGACCGATCGCGACAAGGGCCTGACGACGTTCGACACCGCGTTCTGGAAGCATGTCGGCCACAGCTTCGCGACCATGTTCCGCGCCTGGGGCCGCAGCTGGAGCTTCGGCCTGTTCGCGCCGGCGCCGGATGCCGGCGATGCGACAGGGTTCTATCGCCAGCTCTCGCGCTATTCGTCGGCGTTCGCGCTGTGCGCCGACATAGCGCTGCTTACGCTCGGTGGTGCATTGAAGCGCAAGGAGATGCTGTCCGCGCGCTTCGGCGACATCCTGTCTGAACTTTACCTGCTGTCCGCCGCGTTGAAGCGCTGGCAGGACGAGGGCCGGCAGAAGGAGGATCTGCCTGCGCTCGAATGGTGCATGGCGTCCGGCTTCAAGACCATTGAGAACCGCTTTGCCGAAATCCTCGCCAACCTGCCGAACCGTCCGGTGGCATGGCTGCTGAAATTCCTGATCCAGCCGTTCGGCGCCCGCGTCACCGGCCCGTCTGATCGCGTCGTGCATCTGTGCGCGCAGCTCGTGTTGTCGCCATCGGCGGCGCGCGACCGTCTGACGCCGGACCTCGCCTTTGTCGAGGATGACGGCGGCATCGCGCGACTGGAGAAGGCCTTCCGCCTCGTCACTGCGGCCGAGGATGCCGCCAAGCAGCTGCGCGCGGCGCGGCTGCATGACTGGAACGAGGGCGTCAAGAAGGGCGTCATCACCCAGGATGACGGCGAGAAGCTCGCCGCCGCTCACGAGGCCATCGCCAAGGTCATCGAGGTCGATGATTTTGCGCCGGAGGCGCTGTCCCCGATTTACAAGAAATCCGCCGACGTGCATCAGTTCTTCCAGGAGCTTGGTGAGCAGAGGGCGGCGAGCTGATGGCGCGACCAGTCTTTATCGTCGACGGCAGCCGGACGCCGTTCCTGAAGGCGCGCTCCGGTCCCGGCCCGTTCACCCCGGTCGATCTCGCCGTGCAATGCGGCCGGCCGCTGCTGGCCCGGCAGCCTTTCGCGCCTGATGCATTCGACCAGGTCATCCTCGGCTGCGTCAATGTCATCGCCGACGAGATGAACCCGGCGCGGGTCGCGGCGCTGCGGCTCGGCATGGGCGAGCAGATGGTCGCCTTCACCGTGCAGATCAATTGCGGCTCCGGGATGCAGTCGATCGACACCGGCTATCGCTATATCCGTGAAGGCATCTCCGACCTGATCCTCGCCGGCGGCGCCGAGGCGTTGAGCCACGCGCCGCTGGTCTGGCCGAATTCCGGCGTGCGCTGGTTCGCTGGCTTTGCCGGCGCCAAGGGGCTGGGCGCCAAGATCGCCGCCGCGCTGAAAGTGAAGCCGAGCTACTTCAAGCCGATCATCGGCCTCGAGCGCGGGCTGACCGACCCGATCACCGAGCTCAATATGGGGCAGACCGCCGAGAAGGTCGGCCATCTCTTCGGCATCACCCGCGCGCAATCCGATGCGTACGCCGCCGAAAGCCATCAGCGGCTGGCGAAGGCGCAGAAAGAAGGCTTCCTCAAGGGCGAGGTCGAGACCGCGTTCTCGCGCGACGGCAAGTTCTACGACCATGACGACGGCGTCCGCCCGGATTCGACGTCGGACACGCTGGCGAAGCTGAAGCCGGTGTTCGAGCGCCCCTGGGGCCAGGTCACCGCCGGCAATTCCTCGCAGATCACCGACGGCGCATCCTGGGTGATCCTGGCGTCGGAGAAGGCGATGGCCAAGCACGGCCTGACGCCGAAGGCCGTCATCCTCGACAGCCAGTGGTCGGCGCTCGATCCCTCGATCATGGGCCTCGGCCCGGTGTTGTCGGCGAGTGCGCTTCTGAAGCGCAACGGGATGACCTTGCAGGACGTCGAGACCTGGGAGCTGAACGAGGCCTTCGCCACCCAGGTGCTGGGCTGCCTCGCAGCATGGGCTGACGACAAATTCTGCCGCGAGATTTTGGGACTTGACGGCGCGGCGGGCGAGATCGACCGCGCCAGGTTGAACGTCGACGGCGGCGCGATCAGCCTCGGCCATCCCGTAGGCTGCAGCGGCAACCGGATCGTGCTGCATCTTGTCAATGCGATGAAGCGGCTCGGCACCAGGCGCGGCGTCGCCACCGAATGCATCGGTGGCGGGCAGGGCGGCGCGATGTTGATAGAGACGGTGTGATCATGGATTCACGGATCATGGACCTTCTCGCCGACCGCGTGCTCGAGCTCGGGCCGAAGCCCGCTGCGGACAGCCCGTACAGGAATTTCAAGCTGACGCGTGACGAGGACGGCATCGCCTGGCTGCTGTTCGACCGCGCCGACACCAGCGCCAACACGCTGTCCGCCGACCTGCTCGAAGAGCTCGATGCCATCGTCACGGCGCTGGAGAGCCAGCGGCCGACCGGGCTCGTGGTGCGCTCGGCCAAAAAGAGCGGCTTCATCGCCGGGGCCGACGTCAACGAGTTTCGCGGCGTCACCGATCCCGGCGCGGTCGAGACCCAGATCGGCCGGGCGCATGCGGTGATCGACCGGCTGGAGGCGCTGCGCGTGCCGTCGGTCGCCGTGATCCACGGCTTCTGCCTCGGTGGCGGCCTCGAGGTCGCGCTCGCCTGCCAGATGCGGATCGCGATCGACGACGCGCGGTTCGGTTTCCCTGAGGTGATGCTCGGCCTGCATCCCGGCCTCGGCGGCACCGTGCGCTTCACCGAGCTGGTGAACCCGATGCAGGCGATGACCTTGATGCTGACCGGCAAGACGATCGACGCGCGCCGCGCCAAGTCGCTCGGCCTGGTCGATGCCGTCACCCAGGAGCGCCATGTCCGCAATGCGGTGAAGGACGCGGTGTTCGGCCGGCTGAAGCGCGCCAAGCCGGGTGCGCTCAATTCGCTGCTCAATTTGGGCCCGGTCAGGGGCTTCCTCGCCTCGCGGATGCGTAGCGAGGCCGAGAAGGCGGCGCCGCGCAAGCATTATCCGGCGCCCTACGCACTGATCGATCTCTGGGAGAAGCATGCCGGCAACCGTTCGGCGATGCTGAATGCGGAGAAGGCCTCGTTCGCCAATCTGATGGTGACGCCGACCGCGCAAAACCTGATCCGGGTGTTCTTCCTGCGCGAGCAGATGAAGAAGCTGGCGGGCTCCGGCAACAAGGTTGCGCACGTCCATGTCATCGGCGCCGGCGCGATGGGTGGCGACATCGCGGCCTGGTGCGCCAACCAGGACATGCGGGTGACCTTGGCCGACATGAAGGCCGAGCCGATTGCGGGGGCGATGAAGCGCGCCTCTGACCTGTTCGGCAAGATCATGCGCAAGAAGATCGATCAGCGCGACGCGCTCGACCGGCTGATCCCCGACATGGACGGCGAGGGCGTCCGCAACGCCGATCTGATCATCGAGGCGGTGCCGGAAAAGCTCGAGCTGAAGCAGAAGGTCTATGCCGGCCTCGAGCCGAAGATGAAGCAGGGTGCGATCCTCGCCACCAACACGTCGAGCATCCCGCTGCAGGATCTGCGCACCACGCTGGCGCGGCCGGAGCGGTTGCTCGGCCTGCATTTCTTCAATCCGGTGTCGCGGCTGCAACTCGTCGAGGTCGTCAGCCATGACGGCACTGATGCCGCCATGCTCAAGGAGGCGCTCGCCTTCGTCGGCGCCATCGACCGGCTGCCGCTGCCGGTGAAGAGCTCGCCGGGCTTCCTCGTCAACCGCGCGCTGACGCCGTACATGCTGGAAGCGATGATGATGCTGGATGAGAAGACCGACCAGCGCCTCATCGACGCGGCCGCGATCGAGTTCGGCATGCCGATGGGGCCGATCGAGCTTGCCGACCAGGTCGGGCTCGATATCTGCCTCGATGTCGGCGACATGCTGCGCTCGAAGTTCGGCGACACCTTGCCGCCGACGCCGGCGTGGTTGCGTGAAAAGGTCGCCAGGGGCGAACTCGGTCGCAAGACCGGCAAGGGCTTCTACATCTGGAAGGATGGCAAGGCGGAGAAGGCGCCGCTGCCGGACACCGGCCCCAAGGTAAGCGATGAAATGATCGACCGCTTGGTGCTGCCGATCTCGAATGTCTGCGTCGCCGCCTTGCGTGAAGGCATCGTCGACGATCCCGACATGGTCGACGGCGCGATGATCTTCGGCACCGGCTATGCCCCGTTCCGCGGCGGCCCGCTGAATTACGCGCGCAGTCGCGGCGTTGATAATGTTGTGTCGGCCATGCAATCGCTGATGCGCAAGTTCGGCGGACGATTTGCGCCGGACACCGGCTGGGAGGGCTTCAAGTGACCGACACCCAAGCGCCTGAGACCCAAACGCCTGAAACCCACGTTCACGCCCCGTCGATCAGCGGCAACGAACCGCAGGGAGATCTCTGCATCCGCACGCTGGCGATGCCGGCCGACACCAACGCCAATGGCGATATCTTCGGTGGCTGGCTGCTCAGCCAGATGGACGTCGGCGGCGGCGTGTTCGCCTCCAAGCTGGCGAAGTCCCGCACGGTGACGGTTGCGATCGAGGCGATGAACTTCCGCAAGGCGGTCTATGTCGGCGATCTCGTCTCGGTGCACGCCAATCTCGTGCGCGTCGGGCGTACCTCGATCACGGTGCACCTCGAAGCCTGGGTGCTGCGCCGCCGTGAGCAGCAGTCGATCCTGGTCACCGACGGCAATTTCACCTACGTCTCGATCGACGAGCAGGGCCATCCGCAACCGATTCAGCGTGACGGCGCGACGATTTCGACCTGAATGCTTTCGCGCCAAGCATGCTGCTGATTCGGCGCGGGGGGAACGCGTCGAAACTGAGACCGGAGCGCGGCCTGATTGCAAAAACGGCGCTTCGGTTCTCAAATAAACCGAGGAACAAACGTTCAGCGATCCCGTTGTCGGCCCGGAATAAACCGAGGCCGATAATGTCAGACTGCTACGTCATCGAGGTAAGTTCAGAGATCGCGGGTATCGTGGTGCGCGATACCAAGGGTTACGAGTTTTTTGCAGCCGCGCACCGCTTCCGCGCCCTCGAAGGCCAGATTTTTCGCAATGCACGTGAGGCCGAGCGCGCCGCGCGACGGCTTGTCACCGGGCAAGATCTGCAGCTGGCCTCCTGACGCGGCCGGTGCGGTGCGTCATTTGCGTGCGCCGCGAGAGTCTGTATTGATGCATCCGAACTCATGGAAACGTTTTTCGGATGTCGCAGACACAAGGTAAAGCACTGCTGTTCGATATCGACGGCACGCTCGCCGACACCGACCCGCTGCATCTGGCAGCGTTCAACCGGGTGCTCGGCCCGCATGGACACTCCTTCGATCACGCGCGCTTCGGCAGGGAGCTGCAAGGCTTCTCCAACGCATCGATCGGCGAGCGCTTTCTCGCCCACGTGCCGCCTGAACGCCGCGCCGGCATTCTCAGCGAGAAGGAGCGGATCTTCCGCGAGCTGGTCAGCGGCCAGATCGTGCCGGTGCCGGGATTGATGGCGCTGCTCGACCGGGCGGATCGCGCCGGCGTGCCGATGGTGGCGGTGACCAATGCGCCGCGCGCGAACGCCGAATTGCTGCTCTCAGGACTCGGCGTCGCGCACCGTTTCAAGGCCCTCGTGATCGGCGACGAGCTGGAGCATGGCAAGCCGCACCCCTTGCCGTATCTCGAGGGGCTGCGCCTCGCCGGCGCGGCCGCATCCGCGTCGCTGGCGTTCGAGGACTCGCGCTCCGGCATTCAGTCCGCGACGGCGGCGGGCATCGCGACGATCGGGATGCGAACCGGGCTCAGCCATGCCGATCTGCTGGCGGCCGGCGCCGTCGCCAGCGCGCGGGCGTTCGATGATCCGGAATTGATCCGCCTGGTTGCGTCGGCCATGACTTGGTAAACCGGCATGCTGCAACGCAGTTCTTAACCCCGGCGATGCTTGCTCGTTGACCTCGGTGCCGAACGGCCGCACCATGGGCGAGAGCATGATCCGGAAAAGTGGCAACCGGTTTTCCGAAATGATCATGCTCCAACCAATTGCCGTTCAAGGGGGCCGCCGTGGCCGGACTCTCTCATCGCCAGACTGAAATCCTCAATATCGCACGCGCATTCGGCCGGGTCATGGTCGAGGACCTTGCCAAGCGCTTCGAGGTGTCGGCGCAGACCATCCGCAAGGACCTCAACGATCTCTGCGATGAGCGGTCGCTGACCCGCATCCATGGCGGTGCGATCATCGCCTCGGGCGTCGAGAACCTCGCCTACGAGGCGCGCCGCTTCGTCGCCGCCGAGGAGAAGAAGGCGATCGGCGCCGCCGCGGCCGCGCGGATTCCGAACGGCTGCTCGCTATTCATCAATATCGGCACCACCACCGAAGAAGTCGCCAGCGCACTGACCTCGCACGAGGATCTGCTGGTCATCACCAACAACCTCAACGTCGCGATGCTGCTGTACCGTCATCCGCGCATCGAGGTGGTGGTGGCAGGCGGCACGGTGCGCCGCGCCGACGGTGCGGTGGTCGGCTCGACCGCGACGCAGTTGATCGGCCAGTTCAAGGTCGATTACGCCATCATCGGCGCGTCCGCAATCGACGAGGAGGGCGCACTGCTCGACTTCGACTATCGCGAGGTGCAGGTCGCGCAGGCGATCATCGCCAATGCACGCAACGTGATGCTGGTGTCGGATGCGACAAAACTCCGCCGCAGCGCGCCGGTGCGGATCGCGCATATGAGCCAGATCCAGACCTTCGTGACCGACTCGCCCTTGCCTGCGGGCCTCGCCAACATCTGTCACAGCAGAGGGATCGAGGTCGTCGTTGCGATGGACAAGCCGCAAGCCGATATCGACGACAACGCCGACCCGGCACCGGCACCGGCGACGCTGCGCAGCGCGTAGCGCTTCAATCCTACGCGCCTTTGCGCGCGTCTCGAAGGATCGACGGCCACCAGCCGGGCCGTGCACCCTTCGAGGCTTGCCCAGCGGCGCAATTGCGTCGCAAGGCTCACGCCTCAGGGTGACGGTCCAAACCGCGGCTTGCGACGGTGGCTCGTGGACCGCCTGCCCCCGCAGCGGTCATCCCGCCCAAAAAATCCCCAACCAAAGTTCCCCATTTTCGCTTTGCTTTCGTTTTTGGTTGTGATCTACTCTAATTCGAAAGTAAAACCGTCAAAGCGAAGGCGGTTGCCGGGGGAAGCGTTCTTTGGATCGAATTTACGACCTCGCCATCATTGGAGGCGGCGTTAATGGCTGCGGCATCGCGCGCGATGCGGCGGGCCGGGGCAATTCTGTTTTCCTCTGTGAAATGAATGACTTGGCCAGCGGAACGTCGTCCTGGTCGACCAAGCTCGTGCATGGCGGCCTGCGCTATCTCGAATATTATGAGTTTCGTTTGGTGCGCGAGGCGCTGATCGAGCGCGAGATCCTCTGGCAGATCGCGCCGCACATCATTCGTCCGCTGCGTTTCGTTCTGCCGCATCACGCCGGCCTGCGCCCGGCCTGGCTGCTGCGGCTCGGCCTCTTCCTCTACGACCATATCGGCGGCCGGCACCTGCTGCCGGCGACGCGCTCGCTCGATCTGACCCGCGATGTGGTCGGCAAGCCGCTGATCCCGGGCCGCTACACCAAGGGCTTTGAATATTCCGACTGCTTCGTCGACGACGCGCGGCTGGTGGCGCTGACCGCGCGCGACGCCGCCGATCGCGGCGCCGAGATCCGCACCCGCACCCGCGCAGTCGAGACCCGGCAGGTCGACGGCGTCTGGCATGTCACCGTCGAGGACAGCGTCAGCGGCGCCCGTGAGACGATCCAAGCGCGCGTGCTGGTCAATGCCGGCGGTCCCTGGGTCGAGCAGGTGCTGGCGTCCGGCGCCGGCGTCAACGCGCGGGCCAAGGTGCGCCTGGTGCAGGGCTCGCACATCGTGGTGCCCAAGCTCTATGACCACGACCGCGCCTACATCTTCCAGAATGCCGACGGCCGCATCATCTTCGTGATTCCCTATCAGAACGAATTTTCGCTGATCGGCACCACCGATCGCGACTATGACGGCGATCCGGCCAAGGTGAAGGCGACGCAGGAGGAGATCGAGTATCTCTGCGCCTCCGCGAGCGAATACCTCGCAAAGCCGGTGAAACCTCAGGACGTGGTCTGGGATTATTCCGGCGTGCGTCCGCTCTATGACGACGGGGCGAGCGAAGCCAAGGCCGCGACCCGCGACTACGTGTTCGAGCTCGATACGCCCGGCGGTGCGCCGCTGCTGTCGATCTATGGCGGCAAGATCACGACCTATCGCCGGCTGTCCGAGGAGGCGCTGGAGCGGCTCGCGCCTTATCTCAAGGGCGCGAAAGCGCAGGAGGGCTGGACCGGCAAGGCGCCGCTGCCCGGCGGCGACATGGATGTCTCCGCGGTCGCAGCGCTCGCCGCCGAGCTGGTTCGCAACCATCCGTTCCTCGCGCAATCCCATGCCAACCGTCTCGCGCATGCCTACGGCACGCGCGCCGCAAAGGTGCTCGGCGATGCAGCATCGGCTGAAGATCTCGGCCGCGCCTTCGGCGCCACCTTGACGGAAAGTGAAGTCCGGTACCTGATGGCGAACGAATGGGCTCGGACTGCGGAAGATGTCGTCTGGCGACGATCCAAGCTGGGCTTGCGGATGACGGCGGGTGAAATCGCCGCGCTCGACGAGTGGATGGCCGCCAACCGCGTGTCCGGTGAACGTCCCCTCCGCGAAGCGGGAGGACGGGCATGAGCGTTACACTGCAGAACGTCACGCGAACCGTGGATGGCGTTCCGACCATCCGCGATGTTTCGCTGACGCTGGAGCGTGGCACGCTCAGCGTGCTGCTCGGGCCGACGCTGTCGGGCAAGACCTCGATCATGCGGCTGCTTGCCGGGCTCGACAAGCCGGCCACCGGCCGTGTGCTGGTCGACGGCAAGGACGTCACCGGCGCCGACGTGCGGCAGCGCTCGGTGGCGATGGTCTATCAGCAGTTCATCAATTATCCCTCGCTGACGGTCTACGAGAACATCGCTTCGCCCTTGCGGGTGCAGGGCAAGCCGAAGGCCGAGATCGAGAAGCGGGTGGCGGAGGCGGCCGCGTTGTTGCGGCTCGAGCCTTTCCTCAAGCGTACCCCACTGCAGCTCTCCGGCGGCCAGCAGCAGCGCACCGCGATCGCGCGCGCGCTGGTCAAGGGCGCCGACCTCGTGCTGCTCGACGAGCCGCTCGCCAACCTCGACTACAAGCTGCGCGAGGAGCTGCGTGCCGAACTGCCGCGCATCTTCGAGGCCTCCGGCGCCATCTTCGTCTACGCCACCACCGAGCCGTCGGAAGCGCTGCTGCTCGGCGGCGACACGGTGTGCATGTGGGAAGGCCAGGCGCTGCAGACCGGCGCAACGCCGAAGGTCTACCGTCATCCCGACACGTTGCGCGTCGCGCAGGTGTTCTCGGATCCGCCGCTCAACATCATCGGCATCGAGAAGAAGGGTGACCGGGTGACCTATGCCGGCGGCGAACAGGCGGCCGCGGCCGGCCTCTATGCCAACCTCCCGGACGGCGCCTACCGGATCGGCTTCCGCGCGCACCAACTCGACGTCGGCAACGTCGCGGCCGGGCGCCACAAGTTCTCCGCCACGGTGACGGTGACCGAGATCACCGGCTCGGAAAGCTTCGTGCACGTCCATGTCCACGACTCCAACTGGGTCGCGGTGCTGCACGGCGTGCACGAATACGAACCCGGGCAGGTGCTCGACGCCGCGCTCGATCCCGACAACATCTTCGTATTCGACGCGGCCGATCGCCTCGTCGCTTCACCCGCAACAAGTTTCTCGAAGTGAGGGAGATGCTTGATGGCCCGCATTGACCTCGTCGATCTCGCCCAGTCCTACAACGGCAATGACGCGCCGCTGGAATCCTTTGCGCTGAAGCCGGTCACCATGACCTGGCGGCAGGGCGGAGCCTATGCGCTGCTCGGGCCGTCCGGCTGCGGCAAGACCACGCTGCTCAATCTGATTTCCGGCATCGTGACGCCGTCGCGCGGACAGATTCTGTTCGACGGCCGTGACATCACGCCGCTGTCCACGCAGAAGCGCAACATCGCGCAGGTGTTCCAGTTCCCGGTGATCTACGACACCATGACGGTGGGTGAGAACCTGGCGTTCCCGCTGAAGAACCGCGGCGTCGCCAGGGCCGAAGTCGATGCGCGGGTCAGGCAGATCGCCGACCTGCTCGACCTCACGCCTTACCTGAACCGCAAGGCGACGCGCCTCACCGCCGACGCCAAGCAGAAGATCTCGCTCGGCCGCGGCCTGGTGCGTTCCGACGTCGCGGCCGTGCTGTTCGATGAGCCGCTCACCGTCATCGATCCCGAGCTGAAGTGGCAATTGCGCTCCAAGCTGAAGGCGTTGCATCGCGAGCTCGACCTCACGATGATCTACGTCACCCACGACCAGACCGAGGCGCTGACATTCGCCGACACCGTCGTTGTCATGCATGACGGCCGCGTGGTGCAGAGCGGCACGCCGGCCGAATTGTTCGACAAGCCGGCGCATACCTTCGTCGGCTATTTCATCGGCTCGCCCGGCATGAACATCGTGCCCGCCGAGGTCAGTGGCCACGAGGCGCGGATCGACGGCCATGTCATCGGCCTGCATCGAAATTATGGTGTGCTGCCGGCCGGCAAGAAGATCGAGATCGGCGTGCGGCCCGAATTCGTGGACGTCGCTCCGCCGGCGTCCGGGCTGCTCTCGGCCACGATCGAGCGGATCGACGATCTCGGCCGGATCCAGTTCGCCCGCGTGCGCGTCGGCAACACCAAGCTTGCGGCGCGCGTGCCGCCGGGCTTCTCGGTCTCCGGCGACACCGCCGGTCTCGTTTTCAATCCCGCCTATGTCCACGTCTATGCCGACAGCCATTTGGTGGAAGGGGTCGCCTGATGGACAAGACGATCAACCAAAAAGCCTGGTTCCTGGTGCTGCCGGTGTTCCTGGTGGTGGCGTTCTCGGCAGTGCTGCCGCTGATGACGGTCGTGAACTATTCGATGCAGGACACCTTCGGTAACAACCAGTTCTTCTGGAACGGCGTCGGCTGGTTCAAGGAGCTGCTCGATCCCTCGACCGATCTCGGCGGTCGCTTCCTGGCCTCGCTCGGCCGCAATTTGTTCTTCTCCGCCGTGATCCTCGCGATCGAGGTGCCGCTCGGCATCGTCGTCGCGCTGTCGATGCCGCGCGAGGGCTGGAGCGTCGCGGCCTGCCTCGTCATCCTCGCGCTGCCGCTGCTGATTCCGTGGAACGTAGTCGGGACGATCTGGCAGATCTTCGGCCGGCCCGATATCGGCCTGCTCGGCTATGTGCTGAATCACCTCGGCTTCAACTACAACTACGTCGCCAACGATATCGATGCCTGGGTCACCGTCATCGTGATGGACGTCTGGCACTGGACCAGCCTCGTCGCGCTGCTGTGCTACGCCGGCCTGAAGTCGATCCCCGACGCCTATTACCAGGCGGCGCAGATCGACGGCGCCTCGCGCTGGGCGGTATTCAAGGCGATCCAGCTGCCGAAGATGAACCGCGTGCTGCTGATCGCGGTGCTGCTGCGCTTCATGGACAGCTTCATGATCTACACCGAGCCGTTCGTGGTCACCGGCGGCGGTCCCGGCAACTCGACGACCTTCGTCTCGATCGAGCTCGTCAAGATCGCGCTCGGCCAGTTCGACCTCGGCAAGGCTGCGGCGCTGTCGCTGGTCTACAATCTGATCATCCTGATCGTTTGCTGGGTGTTCTACACCGTGATGACCAATGCCGGCACCGAGCGGCCGGTCAAGGAAGGAGCGGCGTGATGCACTCGATCCCCGGCCGCCGCCTGATCATGGCGCTGTTCCTGATCTTCCTGCTGTTGCCGATCTATTGGCTCGTCAACATGAGCTTCAAGACCAACGCCGAGATCGTCTCGACGATGACGCTGTGGCCGCACACGCCGACGCTGCAGCACTACCGGCGCATCTTCACCGACGAGAGCTGGTATTCCGGCTACATCAATTCGCTGGAATATGTCGTCATCAACACCGTGATCTCGATCGCGGTGGCGCTGCCGGCGGCCTATGCGTTCTCGCGCTACCGCTTCCTCGGCGACAAGCATTTGTTCTTCTGGCTGCTGTCGAACCGCATGGCGCCGGCGGCGGTCTATGCGCTGCCGTTCTTCAACCTCTATTCGGCGATCGGCCTGTTCGATACGCCTTGGGCGGTCGCGCTCGCGCACTGCATCTTCAACGTGCCGCTCGCGGTATGGATCCTCGAAGGCTTCGTTTCCGGCGTGCCGCGCGAGATCGACGAGACCGCGTTCCTCGACGGCTATTCGTTCCCGCGCTTCTTCATCAAGATCCTGGTGCCGCTGATCGCGAGCGGGATCGGCGTCGCCGCGTTCTTCTGCTTCATGTTCTCCTGGGTCGAGTTGCTGTTGGCGCGCACGCTGACCTCGGTGCAGGCCAAGCCGATCGCGGCGATCATGACGCGCACGGTGTCGGCCGCCGGCATGGACTGGGGCCTGCTTGCCGCGGCCGGTGTGCTCACCATCATCCCCGGCGCGCTCGTGATCTGGTTCGTCCGCAACTACATCGCGCGCGGTTTCGCGCTCGGCCGGGTCTAGCGTCATGATGAAGCAATCAGGCACCATCTCGCGCTTCACCTCTCCCAAGGGGAGAGGTCGGATTTGGCGCGAAGCGGCAAATCCGGGTGAGGGGTTTGTCTCGATCGATGGACCGTACCCCCTCACCCCAGCCCTCTCCCCATGGGAGAGGGGGCGCACCGTATCGCGTGGGAGGACTTGAGCTATGGAATCCATCGCATGGATGGCCTGGACGCTGCCGACCGCGGTCTTCTTCGTGCTGCTGGCCTCGACGCTCGGCGTCATGACCTGGCTCGCGGCTGCCTATCCCGAAGCGGAGCGGGTCGGCGTGCTGCGGATTCCGACCACGCGCGGCGATCGCCTGTTCGTCTCGCTGGTGCTGGCGGCGGTGATCCACTTGCTGTGGATCGCCCTCGTCGGCACCGATCCGATTTTCACCTTGCCGATCGGCGAGGGCGTCGAGATTTCGAGCCTGTGGCTCGGAACGGTAATTTCGCTTCTTTCAGCCGTGGTGATCTTTCGCACCGTCTGAAGAACGCGAAAAAGAGCAGATCCGGGGTCTACCCGGGCCTGGATTTAGTCGCTGCAACCGGAGGAATCACATGCGACATTTACCAATGACTAAAGATAGACTTTTGACGATGACCAGCGCGATCGCGCTCGTCGCAGCATCGGTCACGCTTGCCGCGCCGGCCCGCGCCGACGAGGCCGCCGCCAAGAAGTGGATCGACAGCGAATTCCAGCCGTCGACCCTCTCCAAGGACGACCAGATGAAGGAGATGCAGTGGTTCATCAAAGCCGCTGCCCCCTTCAAGGGCATGGAGATCAACATCGTCTCCGAAACGCTGACCGTGCACGAATACGAATCCCGCACGCTCGCCAAGGCGTTCGAGGAGATCACCGGCATCAAGGTCAAGCACGACATCATCCAGGAAGGTGACGTCGTCGAGAAGATCCAGACCCAGATGCAGTCCGGCAAGAACGTCTATGACGGCTGGATCAACGACTCCGACTTCATCGGCACCCACTTCCGTTACGGCCAGGCGGTCGACCTGACGGAATGGATGAAGGGTGAGGCGAAGGACGTCACCGATCCGATGCTCGACATCGACGACTTCATCGGCAAGTCGTTCACCACGGCACCGAACGGTCACCTCTATCAGCTGCCCGACCAGCAGTTCGCGAACCTCTATTGGTTCCGCTATGACTGGTTCACCAACCCGGAATACAAGGCCAAGTTCAAGGCCAAGTATGGCTACGATCTCGGCGTGCCCGTGAACTGGTCGGCCTATGAAGATATCGCCGAGTTCTTCACCAACGACGTCAAGGAGATCAACGGCGTCAAGGTCTACGGCCATATGGACTATGGCAAGAAGGATCCCTCGCTCGGCTGGCGTTTCACCGACGCCTGGCTGTCGATGGCCGGCAACGGCGACAAGGGTCTCCCGAACGGCCTGCCGGTCGACGAATGGGGCATCCGCATGGAAGGCTGCCGTCCGGTCGGCTCGTCGGTCGAGCGTGGCGGCGATGTCAACGGCCCGGCGTCGGTCTATTCGATCGTCAAGTACCTCGACTGGATGAAGAAGTATGCTCCGCCGCAGGCACAGGGCATGACCTTCTCCGAGTCGGGCCCGGTGCCTTCGCAGGGCAACATCGCCCAGCAGATCTTCTGGTACACCGCCTTCACCGCCGACATGGTGAAGCCGGGCATTGCCGTGATGAACGCGGACGGTACGCCGAAGTGGCGTATGGCCCCGTCGCCGCACGGCTCGTACTGGAAGGACGGCATGAAGCTCGGCTACCAGGACGTGGGTTCGCTCACGCTCTTGAAGTCGACCCCGGTCGATCGCCGCAAGGCGGCCTGGCTCTATCAGCAGTTCATCGTCTCCAAGACGACAAGCCTGAAGAAGAGCCATGTCGGTCTCACCTTCATCCGTGAATCCGACATCTGGGACAAGTCGTTCACCGAGCGTGCGCCGAAGCTCGGCGGCCTGATCGAGTTCTACCGCTCGCCCGCGCGCGTGCAGTGGACCCCGACCGGCAACAACGTGCCTGACTATCCGAAGCTCGCTCAGCTGTGGTGGCAGAACATCGGCGATGCGTCGTCCGGTGCGAAGACGCCGCAAGCCGCGATGGACGCGCTGGCCGCGGCCCAGGATTCGGTGATGGAACGTCTTGAGAAGTCCGGTGTGCAGGGCGCCTGCGGACCGAAGCTGAACAAGAAGGAAACCGCCGAGTACTGGTACAAGAAGGCCGAGAAGGACGGCACCATCGCTCCGCAGCGCAAGCTCGCGAACGAGAAGCCGAAGGGCGAAACGATCGACTACGACACCCTGATCAAGTCGTGGCCGGCGAGCCCGCCCAAGCGCGCCGAAGCGAAGTAAGGCGATAGGGCGTACCAGCCCACGCGATACGAAACCTGCGAAGGCCGGGAGCGATCCCGGCCTTTTTGCATCATCGGCGCCTCTATCCGGAAGAGTGGAGCGCCCTTCGGGATTGTGCTCAAATGACGCGACGAAGCTCATCATGCGTCTCCTCGTCGTCGCATCATGATCCCGGAGTTTCACCATGCGCATGATTTTCCGCTGCGATCCGCGGCTTGCCGAGCATCTGCCGCGGCCGTTCCCGGCCCGTACTGCGTTGCCCGATTGGCTGCGCGCGATGCCGGCAAAGGCACATTCCGACATCCACGACCGCGACATCCGCACGGTCAAGCAATGTCCGCCCTTCGTCGATGCGATGGCCCACGGGGTCATGATCCCGCTGCCTTGCGATGTCAGGGTCGAGCGCGGTGCATTCGCCTGGGACTGGGACATTCCGGAGCCTGCGACGCAGGGCCATCCGCGCGCGCCGCTCAGCTTCCATCCCGTTGCGCAGTTCGCCGGCGCACCGTTCGCCAACGGGCAGGCCGCGCTGAAGTTCAACAGCTTCTGGACCATCGAGCTCGAACCGGGCTGGTCGCTGTTCGCGACACATCCGGTCAATCGCGACGACTTGCCGTTCCGGTCGATCTCGGGGCTCGTCGACGCCGACCGGTTTCACGACGGCGGGATCAATTTCCCCGCGGTCTGGACGGAGTCTGATTTTGCCGGTGTGCTGCCGAAGGGGACGCCGGTCGTGCAATGCTTTGCGGTACCGCGCGAGGCTCCCGAACTGGTGTTTGAGCCCTTCGACGACGCGCATCGCGAAGCCTATGCGAAAGTCGTCGGCGAGGTGTTGGCTGCGCCCAATGTCTACCGCAAGCATTTCCGCGCCATGCGCGGGCGGTTAACCAGCTAGCGCGTTCCGCAGGGCCCTCTCATCGAGCCACAGGCGTCCGTGCGAGGCCGAGGTCAGCGCCATCGCGATCGATCCGAACAATTGCGGACGCAGGCCGTAGGCGCGTGCGAAGGCCTGCATCGCGGCGTCGGGCTTGCCGTCCTCCTGCAGCGCGATACCGAGATTGAGCGCCGCCTCGGCGTAATCCGGCTTGATCTCGAGCGCCTTGCGATAGGCGTTCGCAGCGCCGTCATGGTCGCGCATATCCTGCCGTGCCACGCCGAGATCGAACCACACCGAGGCCGGTGCCGGGCTCGCGGTAGCGCACGCAAGCAGGCTTGTGGCCTTGGCCAATTCGCCATCCTCCCAGGCCAGCCGCCCGAGCCGCGCGTTGGCCTCCTGATGCTCCGGGATGACTTTCAGGATCGCCTCCCAGGCCTCGCGCGCCTGCGCCTTGCGGCCGGCCAGCTCCAGCGTGCGGGCCTTCTCGACGAATGCATCGCGCTGCGGCTTCAGCGCGATGGCGCGGTCGAGATGCGCCAGTGCCGCGTCGAATTCGCCACCGGTGCGGGCGAGGCGGGCGGCGAGCAACTGCGCCGCGGCATTGTCGGGGCGCCGCGCCAGGCTGGCTTCGATATGGCTGCGGGCCGGCGCGATCTCGCCCTTCGCAAACAGCACGGCTGCCAGCAGGTGGCTCAGCATCGGCTCGCCGGGTTGGCGTGCAAGGCCGCGCTCGCAGAGCACGATCGCCTCGCCATGCCGGCCGGCATTGAAGGCCGTGGTGGCGCGTCGAACGATATCCTCGGCGTTGTCTTTGCTCATTTCCGTACGTGACCATCTTCAGGCCGGACCATGCTATGCGGCGTCGGAAGGCATGGCCAGCGTCTATCGCGCCGTGGATTGTCCGGCCGCCGCGCGCACCTGCATGTGGGCATGGTGCTGTGCCAGTGTCAGTTCCTGGCTGATATGCGACAGCTCGGTCGCGGCGGCTTCGGCGGCCTCACCGGCGGGCCCGGCGACGCGCGCGAACATCTCGGCCTCATAGGTGCGCACCGCCTCGCGCCAATCCGGCGAACCCACCAGATGCCGTGCCAACTCCACCGCATCCAGCATCGCAGCGTTGACGCCTTCGCCGCCGAACGGCGACATCAGATGCGCGGCGTCGCCGAGCAAGGTGACACCGGGCCGATTGGTCCAATGATGCCCGACTGGCAACGCATGGATCGGCCGGAGCGCGAACTGATCGCTGCTGGCACGGAACAGGTCGAGCAGGGCGGCGGCCCAGCCGGCGAATTCGCCGAGCAGCGCCTGGCGCATGCCGGATGGCGAAGTGACGTCGAAGCGCCGTTCCGCCCATTCGAGCGGCACGCGGAAGATCGCGTAACCGCGCAGATGGGCGTTGCCGTTGCGCTGGACGATCACGCTGCGGCCGGCGCCCTCCGCGCCCATCTTGCCGCGGCCGACCAGCTGCGACAGCGCCGGGTAGCGTTGATCGACGTCGTCGATGCCGAACTCGATGAAGGTCAGCCCGCTATATTGTGGCTGATAGCGCGACACCAGCGGGCGCACCCGCGACGACGCGCCGTCGGCGCCAATCACGAGATCGAACGGCCCCTCGCGCGCGCTGTCGAAGACGAGATCGTAACGTCCGTCATGGCGTGGCGTGACCTCGCGCAGGCCATGACCCCAGCGGACGGCGTCCGGCGGCAATGATTGCAGCAGGAGATCGCGGAGCGCGGTGCGGTCGACCTCGGGACGATCACCGGTCATGTCGTCGTCCGCGAGCAGCAGCCGGCCGTCGCTGTCGTAAAGCCGGCTGCCCTGGTCCTCGTAACGGGCGACGCGCAGGAAGGCGTCGGTGAGCCCGGCGCGCGCCAGCGCTAGCTGGCCGCTCTCGGTGTGCAGGTCCAGCGTGCCGCCTTGCGGACGTTCGGTCGCCGATGTCTCCCGCTCGAACACTGTCGTCGTGACGCCAGCGATACGCAGCAGGCGGGCGAGCGTCAGGCCTCCGGGGCCGGCACCGACGACGGCAATGCGAATTGGCTTCGAACTCATGGACACCACGCTCACATCAGGATACATAGGTACCTATTTACTATAAATAGGGACCTATGTAAATGGTGGCATCGTGACCGATTGGGACCTGTTCGATCGTCCCGCGCCGCTGGTGAACATGGCTTCGCGCAGCTTCCTGCGGCTCGGCGAGCGGCGGGTGAAGCCGCACGGCTTCAGCATCGGCCAGTTGCCGGTGCTCTATCTGTTGCGCGACGGCAAGGCGATGTCACAGCGCGACCTCGCCCGCGCCGCGAAAGTCGAGCAGCCGTCGATGGCGCAGATTCTGGCGCGCATGGAGCGCGACGGACTGGTTCAGCGTACGCCGATGCCGGGCGATGGTCGCAGCCAGCTGGTTTCGTTGACGAAGGCCGCCAGGGCCAAGTTGCCGGCCGCGCGCAAGGCGCTCCACCGCAACCAGAATCAGGCGCTGGCCGGGTTCAGCACGGTCGAGGCGGCAACGCTGCTCGATCTGCTGCGGCGGCTCAACCGCAACCTCGACCGGATGGTGGCGGAGGAGGTGGAGAGTGGTGAGGCTGTCGATGCGTAGGAAGTCGGATGTGCGGGCGCGCAACGAAAAGGCCGGGAGCGATCCCAGCCCTTTTCAATCGCAATTGCAGCAATCTCTTTCGTCATTCCGGGGCCTGCGAAGCGCGAGCCCGGAATCCATCCCAACGCGCATGATGCGGATCAATGGATTCCGGGTCTGCACCTGGCGCCGCATCCTCAGGTGCGCAATTGCGCACCGGGGAAATGACGAGGTAGACCAAGCCCGATCTTACTCCGCCGCTTCGGTTGCCTTCAGCGTCGGGTAATCCGTGTAGCCCTTGGCGCCGCCGCCGTAGAAGGTCGCCTTGTCCCATTCGTTCAGCGGAGCGCCGGCCTTGAGCCGCTCGACGAGATCAGGATTGGAGATGAACGGCTTGCCGAACGCGATCAGGTCGGCAGCGCCGGCCTCCAGCACCTTCTCCGCCAGCGCGAAGTCGTAGCCGTTGTTGGCGATGTAGGCTTGCTTGAAGCGCTTGCGCAGCGAGGCGTAGTCGAACGGCGCGTTGTCGCGCGGGCCGCCGGTCGCGCCTTCGATGACGTGGATATAGGTCAGCTTCAGCGCATTGAGATGATCGACGATATAGTCGAACAACGGCTGCGGATTGCTGTCGGAAACATCGTTGGCTGGGGTCACCGGCGAGATGCGGATGCCGGTGCGGTCTCCGCCAGCTTCGCCCACCACTGCCTTGGACACTTCAAGCATCAGCTTCGCGCGGTTCTCGATCGAGCCGCCATAGGCGTCGGTACGCTTGTTGGTGCCATCCTTGGCGAACTGGTCGAGCAGATAGCCGTTGGCGCCGTGGATTTCGACGCCGTCGAAGCCGGCGGCAATCGCGTTTGCGGTGGCGCGCTTGAAATCGTCGATGATGCCGGGGATCTCCGACAGCTCCAGCGCGCGCGGCTCGGAGACATCGGCGAAGGTGCCGTTGACGAAGGTCTTGGTCTTGGCGCGGATCGCGCTCGGCGCCACCGGTGCGCCGCCGTTCGGCTGTAGCGCCACATGCGAGATGCGGCCGACATGCCAGAGCTGGATGAAGATGCGGCCGCCGCGCTCATGCACGCGATCGGTGACCTTGCGCCAGCCCTCGACTTGCTCCTTGGAATAGATGCCGGGCGTGTCCTGATAGCCCTGGCCCTGCTGCGAGACCTGGCTGGCTTCGGTGATCAGGAGGCCGGCCGACGCGCGCTGGCCGTAATACTCCACCGCGAGCGGGCCCGGCGCGAAGTTCGGCGCCGGCGCGCGGTTGCGCGTCAGCGGCGCCATTACCAGGCGGTTCGACAGGGTCAGCGCGCCAAGCTTGTAGGGCTCGAGGAGTTTGGTCGATTGGCTCATGTGAAATGTTCCAGATAATGATGGATGACGGACAGTTGTGCATTGCGGCGACGAGCGCAATGGCCCGTCCGCAGATCAGCCACGCACGATTCCGCCCATGTGACCGGCATCGAGGAACAGGGTGTGCGCGTTCACGTAGGAGGATTCGTTCGAAATCAGGAACAATGCAGTATACGCGACCTCCCAGCCGGTGCCCTGGCGGCCGAACGGTACTGTCACGGCGCGGTCCGACCGCCTTCGGCTGGCATCGCGGCCCATCGGCGTATCCATGAAGCCAGGCGCGATCACATTGCAGCGAATGCCCTTGTCCTCGCCGGCCCGCGCGATCGCCCGGCCCAGCGCGATCTGCGCTGCCTTGGAGGATTCATAGGCCGGATTGCGGCCGCCGGCGCGCTGGCTTGCCATCGACGAAATCAAGATGATCGCACCCCCCGGTGCCATCAGCTCCAGCGCCTTCTGCGCGAACAGCATGTGGCTGCGCACGTTGACGGCGTAGTCGCGGTCCCAGGCTTCCGCCGTCATCTTGGGCAGCGACAGGCCGGAGGAGATGCCGACATTCAGCGCCAGCCCGTCGAGCCCGCCGAGCTTTTGCGCGCAGCGTTCGACCGCGGGCGCGATCGCCGCGACGTCGGAGACATCGACCACGTCGGTGAAGGCCTTGCCGCCCTCTCTGGTGATCTGTGCGACTGTGTCGTCAGCCGCTTCCTTGTTGACGTCGAGGCAGGCTACGGAAGCGCCCTCGCGCGCAAACAGCACGCTCATGGCACGGCCGTTGCCGATCGGCGGTGCTTCATCGACCGTTGTGCGTTGTCCGGCACCGACCACGATGATGCGCCGGCCCGCGAGGCGGCGGTGGTTTTCCGCCAGCCCCAGCGCTTCGGCGTGCAGTGATGCTGACGGATCGATGGCTCTCGGCGCGTGGGTTGTGGTCGACATGGCGTGCTCCCTGAAGTCTTGTTGTTGTCAGGGAGCAGTAGCACGGCTGGGAGCGTGAGGCTAAAATCCCGCGGCGGGGAATATCGCGTCAGCTGACGCCGAGGAAATCGCGCTTGCCGACCTCGACGCCGTTGTGGCGCAGGATGCCGTGCGCGGTGACGGCGTGGAAATAGAAGTTCGGGAACGAGAATGCGCTGAGGAATTGCTGGCCCTTCAGGGTCATGGTGCGCTCGGCGCCGATCGGGAAGGTGACGTCCCTTGCGTCCGCGCCATCGAACTGCTCCGGTTTGAACGACTTCACGTAGTCGATCGTCTTGGCCAGCCGCTGCTTCAGTTCACTGATGCTCTTCTCGGTGTCGGGCGTCGACGGCACATCGCTGTGGGTCAGCCGGGCGCAGCCGCGTGCAGCGTGGTCGCAGACTAGCTGAATCTGCTTGGTCAGCGGCAGCATATCGGGATAGAGCCGCGATCCCAGCAGCACCTCGGGCGCGATCTTCTTCGTCTCGCAATGCGCCTCGGCCTTGGTCAACTCGCCGGTGAGGCTGTTGAGAATCTGCAAATATGCGGGGACGATGGCGTCATAAAAGGACATGGGATGCTCCCTGGTGCTGATAAAAGTCCGGATGTTACCGAACGGCGATGCTGCAAATGGGGCCGCAGTTGGAAGAATACAACTGCGGAGGGCTGTAACAGGCGGTCAAATATTCTTTGTTTTCCCGTCATCCCAGCGCAATGGCGTAGCCATTGTCGCTGGAGGAGCGCCAGCGGGGCCGCGCGAAGCGCGGCCCCGCTGACAGGCTCCGCGCGTCTCGAAGGATGCACGGCCCGGCCGGTGGCCGATTCATCCTACGAGGCTCGCCCAGCGGCGCAATTGCGCCGCAAGGCTCGCACCTCAGCGATGATGGGCTGAGAGCTAGACTAGCGATTCCGGACGATATGCCGACGTCTACCGCGCCCCCGGCACTGCGGCATCCGCAGCCGGCTGCGTGCGGCCGCCGCCACGCATCCGCGCCAGCAGCTCCGCGGTCGGCCAGGAATCCGCCGGCAGGCCGTATTTCATCTGCATCGCCTTCACCGCGCTGCGGCTCGCCTGGCCGAGCACACCGTCGATCTTGCCGACGTCGTAGCCGGCGCGCGCCAGCAGCGATTGCAGCTCCTTGATCTCGCCGAACGGCAACTGCGCGACCGGCGCGTGCGGCCGTTGCATCGGCGGCGCGCCCGCGATGCGGCTGGCGAGATAGCCCGCAGTGGTCGAATAGATCAGCGAGTTGTTCCACTCGGTATAGGCGGCGAAGTTCGGATAGGCCAGGAATGCCGGACCCATCCGGCCCATCGGCAGCAGAAGCGAGGCCGGCAATTCGTCGCTCGGTAGCGGCTTGCCGTCGGTCGAGGTGACGCCGAGCGCAACCCATTTCGAGCGCGGCAGCTTGATCGTAAGGTCGGCCTGATCCCACGGGAAATTGGCGGCCTGCGGCACGCGCACCTCCTGCAGCCACGGCTCGCCGCGCCGCCACTTCAATCCATTGGCGATATAGTTTGCCGTCGAGCCGATCACGTCGGGGCCGCTGGCGAGCAGATTGCGGTGGCCGTCGCCGTCATAGTCGACCGCGTAGTTGAAGTAATGCGTCGGCAGGAATTGCGTCTGGCCGAGTTCGCCGGCCCACGAGCCGATCATCTCGTCGGGCGTCAGATCGCCGCGCTCGATGATCTTGAGCGCCGCGATGGTCTCGCCCTGGAACATCTCGGAGCGCCGGCAATCATAGGCCAGCGACACCAGCGATTTCAGCGTCGGCAGATTGCCCATCTGGACGCCGAAATCGCTCTCCAGTCCCCAGAACGCGGCGATGACAGCCGGCGGCACGCCATACTCCTTCTCGGCGCGGGCGAACGCGGCCGCATAGGTCCGGATGTATTGCTGGCCCTGCTGCATGCGGTAGTTCGCGGCCATGCGGCCGGCGAACTGGGTGAATATCTGGCCGAACACGCGCTGGCCGCGGTCGCGGTTGACGATGCCCTGGTCGTAAACCAGATAGGGCGCGGCCTCGGCGATCGTGCGCTGCGAGACGCCGGCGGCGACCGCCTTCTGCTTCAGTTCGGTGAGGAAGCGATCGAAGCTCTGCCCATTGTGGCAGGACGCAGCGCGGGGCTGCGCCACGGTGGCCGGGCGCGCCCTGGACGGGCCCGGACCCGCGGGGTTGGACAGCGGCTGCTGCGCCGAGGCAAGGGACGAGACGAGTGAGGAGAGTGCCAGCGCTCCCGCGATCGCTGCGATCCTGATCGGGGCGCGGAGTGGGCATGCTGGCATCGATGTCACCGGCTGAAAAAGGGGGAAGTGGCCCAAACTGCATACACCAGGGCAACACCAGGCAACAACGGGGAGGCCGCTCCCGGGCCATTTGGGCTTCGGCAGCCTGGACGGTCGCCGCTATGATTGGGCGAAGTGATTCGCGGGCAGGGGTGTCGGCGGATCGATCACGCCCGGAGGGACCCATGTGGAGTTTTCTCGAGCGTCTGTTGGATTCGTCGACGTTTTCGCCACACGGCATCTGCCTGTTGTGGGAACCGGAGCTGATCTGGCTCCACGTGATTTCAGACGCCATCATTGCCGCTTCGTATTTCTCGATCCCGTTTGCGCTCGCGATCCTCGTCTCCAAGCGGCGCGACATCCAGTTTGGCTGGATGGCCTGGCCGTTCGCCGCCTTCATCCTCGCCTGCGGCCTCACGCATGTATTCTCGATCTATACGTTGTGGGTGCCGATCTACGGCCTCGAAGGCCTGGTCAAGGCGCTGACCGCGATCGCCTCGATCGTCACCGCGGTACTGCTGTGGCCGCTGATCCCGCGGATCCTGGCGATCCCGACCGAGGCGCAGCTGCGCGAGGCGCATGTCGCGCTCGCGGAGGAAGGACGCCAGCGCCAGCGCTCGGAATTCCTTCTCGAGCGTTTCCGCGAGGCGGAGGCCAACGAGAGCACGATCCGCCAGGCACAGAAGATGGAAGCCGTCGGCCAGCTCACCGGCGGCATCGCGCACGACTTCAACAACATCCTCACCGTCATCACCGGCACCATCGACATCCTCGCCGAGGCGGTCACCCACAACCGCCAGCTCACCGAGATCACCGGATTGATCCGCGACGCCGCCGAGCGCGGCGCATCGCTGACGCGACACCTGCTGGCGTTTGCGCGCAAGCAGCCGCTGCAGCCGAGCGACGTCGACGTCAACGCGCTGATGGTCGACACCATCGAGCTGCTGCGACCGACCATCGGCGACCATGTCGATATCGATTTCCGCCCGATGCCCGATCTGCCGCACGCGCTGGTCGATGCCAACCAGCTCGTCACCGCGATCATCAATCTCGCGCTGAACGCGCGCGACGCGATGCCGAAGGGCGGACGGCTCACGATCGAGACCCGCACCGCCGAGCTCAAGCCGTCCGACGTGCACGGCCATGACGGGCTTGCCGCCGGCGTCTATGTCGTGATCGCGTTGATCGACAACGGTCAGGGCATCGCGGAAGCCGATCTGGCAAAAGTGTTCGAGCCGTTCTTCACCACCAAGGACGTCGGCAAGGGCACCGGCCTGGGCTTGAGCATGGTCTACGGCTTCGTCAAGCAATCCAACGGCCACATCGTGCTCGACAGCGAGCTCGGCCGCGGCACCAAGGTCATGCTGTTCCTGCCGCGTGCGGCGGCGGTCGCGGCGGCCGCGGCGCCGCCCGAGCGGCGGCAGCCGGAGATGCGCGGCGCGCAGGAGATCGTGCTGGTGGTCGAGGACGACAAGCTGGTGCGCTCCTACGTGCTGACCCAGATCGAGAGCCTCGGTTACACCACGCTGTCGGCAAAGAATGGCCCGGAAGCGTTGGCCGTGCTCGACAGCGGCGCGCCGGTCGACCTCCTGTTCACCGACGTCATCATGCCCGGTGCGATGAACGGGCGCGACCTCGCCACCGAGGCCGAGAAGCGGCGGCCCGGCCTGCGCGTGCTGTTCACGTCGGGCTACACTGAGAACGCCATCGACCAGGACGGCAAGCTCGAGCAGGGCATCCTGTTCCTCGGAAAGCCCTACAGCCGGGCCCAGCTCGCCCGCATGCTGCGGGTCGCGCTGCGCGAGAAGGAGGCGCGGCACGCGCAGGAGCCGGCAGAGTAGGCGTGAGATTCGCAGCAGGCGTGAAGCCCGGCTGAAGCGAAGCGTAATCCGGCGCAATCTGTCCGCTGTGAGATAGTCCCGGATTGTGCTGCGCGTCATTCGGGTCACGGATCGCCGCACATGACCAATCGTTAATCCGCGCCGCGTCGCTGCGACGCACGACGTCCCCTTGCGGTTTCAGCGGTAAAATCCCTACCTGAGCGGCGTCGGTTGTGGCAGCATTCCGCTGCCGCCCGGGAACCACGATGAACTATTTTCGCACCGCGCTTCTGCTTGCCGGCCTCACCGCGCTGTTCATGGGCGTCGGCTATCTGATCGGCGGCGGCACCGGCGCCGTGATCGCGCTGGTCGTCGCGGCTGCGACAAATCTGTTCACCTACTGGAATTCCGATCGCATGGTGCTGTCGATGTACGGCGCCCATCAGGTCGATGCGCGCAGTGCGCCCGATCTCCACAATCTGGTCGCCGAGCTGGCGCAGCGCGCGAGCCTGCCGATGCCGCGGGTGTTCGTGATGGACGAGGCACAGCCCAATGCGTTTGCGACCGGCCGCAATCCGGAGAACGCGGCGGTTGCCGTCACGACGGGGTTGATGCAGCAACTCAGCCGCGAGGAGCTCGCCGGCGTGATCGCGCACGAGCTCGCGCATATCAAGCATCACGACACGCTGACCATGACGATCACGGCGACGATCGCCGGCGCGATCTCGATGCTGGCGCAGTTCGGCATGTTCTTCGGCGGCAACCGCAACAACAACGGCCCCGGCATCATAGGCTCGATCGCGATGATGATCCTGGCGCCGCTCGGCGCCATGCTGGTGCAGATGGCGATCAGCCGCACCCGCGAATACGCCGCTGACAATTATGGCGCGCGCATCGTCGGGCAGCCGATGTGGCTGGCGTCCGCGCTCGCCAAGATCGAGAATTCGGCGCATCACGTGCCGAACATGGAAGCGGAGCGCAATCCGGCCACCGCGCACATGTTCATCATCAACCCGCTGTCGGGCCATGGCGTCGACAATCTGTTCGCGACCCATCCTTCGACGGCCAACCGTATCGCCGCGCTGCAGCAGCTCGCCGCCGAGCTCGGCACCCAGACCGCACCGCGTCCGGCCGGCGCGACCTATCCGCCGCGCAGCCCGTGGGGCGGTGCCTCAGGCCAGCGCGGGCCGTGGGGTTAGAGCAACATAGGATCAGGTTGAACAGCGGCCGCGAAGGCGGTGCGTCCCTCTCCCGCTTGCGGGGGAGGCGCAGCGAGTTCGTCGCCAGAGCGATTCAACTAAAATTCATCCCGCCGTTACGCGCTCGCGGCATCCAGCCGTGAGACCTGGTCCTTGCTCAGCTCGAGCTTCGCCGCCGCGACCAGCGTTGCGACCTGCTCGGGCTTGGTGGCGCTGGCGATCGGCGCGGTGATGCCGGGCTTCGCCATCAGCCAGGCGAGCGCGACCGCGGCCGGCTCGGCGCGCTGTTCCGCGGCGACCTCGTCGAGAGTGGCGAGGATGCGCATGCCACGCGGGTTCATGTACCTTGGAACGCTGCGCGCGCCGCGCGGGCTCTTGGCGAAGTCGGCCTCCGAGCGATATTTGCCGGTCAGGAATCCCGCGGCCAGCGAGAAGAACGTGATCACGCCGACGTCGTTCTCCACGCAGACGCGTTGCAGCGCGCCTTCATAGCTCGATCGTTCCGCCAGGCTGTATTCGGGCTGCATGCTCTCATAGCGGGGCAGCCCGTTCGCTTTGGCAATATCCAGCGCGCTCTTGAGCCGCTCTGCCGAAAAGTTCGAGGCGCCGATCGCCCTGATCTTGCCGGCCTTGATCAGTTTGTCATAGGCCGCGAGCGTCTCCTCCTGCGGCGTGGTCTCGTCGTCCTTGTGCGACTGGTAGAGATCGATGATGTCGGTCTGCAGCCGCCGCAGCGAGTCCTCGACCGCGCGGGCGATGTAATCCGGCTTCAGCCCGACATTGCCGCCTCCCATGTCCATGCCGACCTTGGTGGCGAGAATGATGCGGTCGCGGTTGCCGCGCGTCTTCATCCACTTGCCGATGATTGTCTCGGACTCGCCGCCGTGATGGCCCGGCACCCAGCGCGAATAGACGTCGGCCGTATCCAGGAACGTCAGCCCCTGATCGAGCACGGTGTCGAGCAGGCGAAAGGATGAAGCCTCATCCACCGTCCAGCCGAACACGTTGCAGCCGAAGCAAAGAGGAGGGACGGTGAGGCCGGAGCGGCCGAGCGGACGATGCTTCATGAGTGTTCTTTCGCTTGTTCTTGGTGATAGGCCCAGGAGACTGAGGCAGTTCGGCCTTGTTTGCAAGGCGCTGTGCCGGTTGAACGACCTGAGGTGAAGTCAGCAGGGATCAGTTGGAAGACATCGGGCGTGCGTCAGGTCAACCTCGCTGCCCCTCAGTCCGCGTCATCGAATGATTTCGTCGCAGCACCTGAACGCGATTTCATTTGTCGTGCACTTGATGTAGATTGTGCGGCGAGCTGCCACCGGTTACGCCGAACTCCGGAGAATGCGCGGCAGCGCCCATGGCCATCGGCAGGCCCTTTCTTCTTCATTTCAGTACGAAATCCTCTTCTGCCTGGGCGACGCCCGAGTGAACGCCTTTTTCATTCCCAGCCAAATGGAGCAATTGCCATGCATTTCTGCTTCTCAGGGGAATACACGCCGCGTGCGATCAACAACATCATGGAGAACCCGGCGACCAATCGATACGAGGCCGCCAAGAAGCTGATCGAGGCGGGCGGAGGCAAGTTGATTTCGATGTACAGCACGTCGGTCGATGGTCCCGGCGTGATGGTGATCTTCGACGTGCCGGATCCGACCGTCGCGCCTGCCATCAGCGGCGTGGTGGTGGCGGCCGGCGCCATGCAGAACGTGAAGCTGGTCCGGCTGTTTACCCCGGACGAGATCAAGGTGGTGCGTCAGCACGCAAGCAAGCTCAAGGCAGTCTACTCGCCGCCGGGCAGCTGACGGCGACGACCGACCAAACGCGGCGCAGATCGATCTGATGGCCGATGTCACTCTCGCGCGGCGGCGCTTCACGGCGCCCCGCGCGGAGACGGGGGCCGTTGCGCGCCGCTGATCCGGGGCGCGTCAACGGATGGGCATTAGCTCAGGCGGACGTCGCGCGCGCATGCTGGCTCGCATAGCCCCGGCCGGTTGTGCCGTCGCATGACGTCCGCCTCCTCGCTCGCCGCGCGTCACCGATTCACGACGATGCCGTAGCGCACGCATCGGCTGCGGTGTATGTACAGAAATTACCGACGTGCGGTTGGCGCGGCGACGTCGGGCGGAATTGGGGTCTGAAGGTGCATCACTCGGTTTTGATTTCAGGCCGCACGGCATTGGCGGCGCGCGCGCAACTGCCTGCCCGCATGATCCGGCTGGCCTGCAGTATCGTGATCGGTTGTACGCTCACCGGCTTGGCGCCGCGCGAGGCCGCGGCGCAGGTGCCATTCTCCCTGTTTCAACCGGCGCGACAGATGGAGGCGGCGAAGCCGCTGGCCCGTGACGTCACCGCTCCGCCGACGGTCAGCCAGCGGCTCGACGGCACCGCGTTCTTTGTCGACGATCTCGGGCACATGCTGACCGCGCGTCATGCGGTCGCGGACTGCGCCCGCATCGTGGTCAGCAAGGAGGGCCGCGCGGTCGCGGCGCGCGTGGTGGCGCTGGCTACCACCGACATCGCGTTGATCAAGGTCCCGCGCACGCTGGGCCTTGCGGCGGTATTCCCGCGTGCAACTGCGTCGGTGGCCAACGATATGGTCTTTGCCGAAGCCTATGATCGCCTGAAGCCGATGCTTGCGCATGGCGGCGCGCTCGGCAATGCGTTCGTCGACAGCACCCAGCACGATCCCGCGCATCTCGTGCTGCGCTCCAATGTCACCTTCGGCACCAGCGGTGCGCCGGTGCTGGATTCCCGTGGCCTAGTGGAGGGTGTGGTCAGCCGGCGGACCACGATCGATCGTGTGCTGGCGGTCGATGCGGCGCACGCCAAATCCTTTCTTTCCGCGCATGGCATCCGCGTCCAGGAAGACGACCGGCCGCAGATGAGCGGCACCGCCTCGCGGGCGCATCGCGCCGCCAGCATCTCGGCGCGCGTCACATGCCTGCAACAATGACCGACTAGTTGCTCCCGGATCGATGCTTGCGCGTCGTCCTGTCAGCCTGCTGCCTGCGGTCAACCCTTGTCCAGAACCATGCTCATCTTGCGGGGCACGCTTGTGCTCTCGTTCGGCCTGCTGATCCTTTCCCCAGCGCCGAGCCGTGCCCAGAACCTCGACTTTCGCAATCCCGAACAGGCGCCGCCGTCCTGGGCGCAATTTGCCAAGCTGGTCAAATACCGGTTCGAAGAGTGGGTCGCGGCCGACGAGACGGTCGCCAATCGCTTCCGCAACTGGGTCATCGAGAATTCCGGCAAAGAGAACGGACCGCCGCCAACGCTCGTGGTCCGTGCCTGGCTCAACCCGGACGGCACCGTCGAGCGCGTCACCTTTCCCGCGTTCAATGACGCCGGCGCGACCGAGGACCTGCGTACCATCCTGAAGCGCGGCAATGTCGGCGAGGCACCACCGCCCGAAATGCTGCAGCCGCTCAACCTGCGCTTCTCGCTCAATCTGAAGAAACCCTGAGCGGCTTCGACCACGCGTCCATCCTCTCGTCATTCCGGGGCGTGCGAAGCACGAGCCCGGAATCCATTTACCCACAATCCCTTGGGGCTCGATGGATTCCGGGTTCTCGCTTCGCGAGCCCCGGAAATGACGGGAAGGGGTGAAACAAGTTGCGCCGACGGGCAACTCAGCAAGGCCTGTCAATCAATGCTGATGTGTGTCTCACCGACTGCGCGACAAATTCGGTGTCGTTCCGGCCTGGTGCGCAATTGCGCAGGGGACCCATAACCACCAATGCTACTTGTTGTGCGATGTTGGAATCACGAGTCTCGCCTACAATGTCAGTCACGGAGTATGGGTCCCGGCCTTCGCCGGAACGACGCATGGGGTGAACACCATGGCCAAACAGCAACGCGGACCTTCGCGCCGCACTTTCGTTCGCGCTGCCATCGCGGTACTTCCCGCCGCGCTCCTGCTGCGAACCGCTTCCGCCTCCGACAGGATGACAAAACTGCAGGCCGAATATCAGGACACGCCGAACGGCATCTACTCCTGTGGCTCGTGCACGCTGTTCGTCGCGCCCGACGGCTGTAAGGTGGTCGAGGGTGCGATCAGCAAGGACGGCTGGTGCAAGGCCTTTGCCGCAGTGGATTGAACCACCCTCCCTCTCCAGGGGAGGATAAGAAGGCGAGACTACAACTCCCGCGCATTCGAGAATGCGAACGACGACACCCGCCGCGTGGTCTCATCCAGGATCAGGGTGCGCGTGATCGGCGGTTCGGCGCGCTGGCTGCAATTCTCGCGTTCGCAGAGCCGGCAGTTGACGCCGATCGGGGTGCCCTCGATCTTTTCCAGATCCATGCCGGTCGCATAGACGAGCTTTGCCGCATGACGGATTTCGCAGCCGAGCCCGATCGCAAAGCGCGGCTGCGGCTGCGGATACGGCGCCACCGGCCGTCGCACCGTCTGCGCGATCGAGAAGTAGCGCGTGCCGTCGGGCAGTTCGATCACCTGGCTGAGCAGGCGGTCCGGCATGTCGAAGGTCGAGTGCACGTTCCACAGCGGGCAGGTGCCGCCGAATTTGGAGAACGGGAAGGTGCCCGAGGAAAACCGCTTCGACACGTTGCCGGCATTGTCGACGCGCAGCAGGAAGAACGGCACGCCGCGCGCGTTCGGCCGTTGCAGCGTGGTGAGGCGGTGGCAGACCTGTTCGAAGCCGGCGTTGAAGCGCTGCGCCAGTACGTGGACATCGTAGCTCAGGGCTTCGGCTGCGGAATGAAATGCCTGATAGGGCATCATCGCGGCGGCAGCGAAATAGTTGGCGAGCGTGATGCGATAGAGCCTGCGCGCGGTGTCGTCGAGCGCGCCGGCGCGGCTGACGATCGCATCGATCGCAGCGCCACATTCGACGAAGCCGATCTGCAGCGCGAGCTGGAAATTGCGGCCGGAACTGTCGACCAGTTCGGAGATCAGGAGTTGCCGGCGGTGGCGATCGAAGCGGCGCAGCGTCTCGCGCATCACATCGACCGGCATCACGCGGCAGACGATCGAATGCTTTTCGCGCAGGCGCGCAGCGAGGGCCGTGAACAGGCCTTCGGTCGGCACGTTGAGCTCGTCGCGCAGATTCTCCGCCGTGGTCTCGAGCTCCGGAAAATAGTTGCGGTTGGCCTCGATCAGGTCGCGCACCCGCTCGATCGGGTTGGCGTCGAACTGCGAGCCCTCGCGGTCGGCCATCTGCGCCGCCACCAGCGTCTCGCCGCGGCGTGCCTCGGTATAGGCGGCGTAGAGCCGTTGCAAGGCGTGGGTCACGCCCGGGCAGAGCTCGGCGAGGTCGCGCAGCTCCTGCTTCGGCAGGTCGATCTGGCGGAACAACGGATCGGAGAAGATCTCGTTGAGTTCCGCGAAGAAGCGGTCCTCGTCAGCGGTGGCGAGGTCGCGCAGATCGAGATCATAGGTCTCGGCGAGACGAAGCAGGATCTGCGCCGTCACCGGCCGCTGGTTGCGCTCGATCAGGTTGATGTAGGAGGGCGAGATGCCGAGACCCTCGGCGATCTGGGTCTGCGACAGCCCTAATTGCTGGCGGATCCGCCGGAACCGAGGCCCGACGAACAGCTTCTTTCCGGACTCGCCGGGCATGGCAGTCTTCCTGACCTAATTTTGTGACAGATTTTACAAATCAACATTTATTACAAGTTCATATGTTACATGACATCACCAATAGAAAACAAGGCATCTATACGAACTTCGCCTTTTCGCGTTTATCTCCTGACACGCGCTTCGCGATGCTCTGTCAAGAATGTCGGTACGACGGGCAGGTCGCGGGGATCAGACTTCAGGCGGCTGGGCAAGGCAGCAGGATTTTTTAGAGGAGACTGACGATGAGCAAAGGCAGCAATTTCTGGGTGATCGGCGGCGAGTTCGGGTCGATGAACTTCCACAAGCTCGTCGAAGGCTCCGCCCAGGTCCGTGGTCCGTTCAAGACCCGCAAGGAAGCCGAGGAGTGCTGGAAGGAAGTCTCGGAAGAGAGCCGCCACAAGGCCGGCGTTCGCTTCTCGATCGTCGAGGAGCCGTCGCGGGTTTCGGCTTAAGCGCCAGAATTATCAGAGCTAAGAAAACGTCCAAGGACGGCGGCCCCATCCGGTTTATCCGGGTGGGGTCGACCGCTTTTGGGACACCGCCTGGGTTTTTTCGATCTGGGGATAAGTGACGGCCTAAGTGCTTGGGAACCAACGTCCTTTGCGGACGTCATGGTTGCTGATAGGTTAACGGTAAGCAAACCCGTCACGACGAGACCGCAAGGCATGTCCGATCCGCAGAACACCGGCAGCGAGGCGCGCGAAATGCGGCCGACGTTGCGAGAAGCGCTGCGGCGGGCGCGGATCGAGGCGGCCGATCGCACCGGCGTCGTCGTCGAGTTGCGCGATGCCGAGGTGGCGCGGCTGGAGATCCTCAACGACGCGCTCGATCCGCTGTTCGCGCAGGTGCCCGAGAAGGTCGATCTGTTCGACCGCGGCATCAGCCAGGGCGAGACGCCGCGGCTGTGGATCGACGTCGTCGCCCATGTGCTGATGGGCCGCGACAAGCGCATCTACCGCTTCGTGCAGGACACGCGGTTCGGCCGCATTGTGCTCGCCGAATCGCACGACGTGGCGGTGATCGTCGATGCCGTCACCGATTATGTAGCGCGGCGCATGATCGAGCGCGAGCACGCGATGGTGGCAACGCCGCTACCGGTTGCCGAATCGCCGGCACCGCCACCTGTATCGGTGGTGGCGCCGAAGCGCCGCGGCGGGATCGGCATGTTCGTGCTCGGCTTCATCCTGGGCGCGCTGGCATTGTTCGGTCTCGCGCTGCTTGCGAGCGTGCAGAATCTCTAAAGCATGATCCGGAATGGTGTGAAACGGTCTTCCCTCGCGACAAACGCGGAACGCGTTTGCGCGGAGATCATGCGCAATTGACGCAAGGGGCGGGGGCATCGTGGTCATAACACCCGCCTCGGTATTCTTCGGCATCCTGGCGGCGGCCGCGGTGGTCGGCAGCGCCGTGCTGTTCGGCAAATGGCAGACGCTGCGGCGCGCCGAATATATCCGCACCTTCAAATGGCCGGCGGGGCTATTGGCCCGGCTCGAGAAGCATCACCCCGGATTCACCCGCAAGGACAGCGCGCTGGTCTCGCGCGGCCTGCGGCAGTTCTTCCTCGCCTATCTGATGAGCGGCAGGCGCTACGTCTCGATGCCATCGCAGGCCGCCGACGACCTCTGGCACGAATTCATCCTCTACACCCGCGAATACGACGCGTTCTGCCGCCGCGCTTTCGGCGGCTTCCTGCATCACAGGCCGGCCGTCGTGCTGGTGAAGGAGCAGCGCCGCAGCAATGAGGGGCTGCGGCGGGTCTGGTGGTACTGCTGCAAATACGAGAACATCGATCCGGTCAGGCCGACACGGCTGCCTTTGCTGTTCGCGCTCGATGCCAAGCTCAACATCGCGAACGGCTTCATCTATCACACCGACTGCGAGGCGCTGCGCCGCAGCGGCATTGCCGGCAGCAGTCCCTATTGCGGCGGCGATTTTGCCGACTCCTCGATCGACGGATCGTCAGCGGGTTTTGGCGATGCCGGCAGCGACGGAAGCCATGGCGGCGACGGGGGCAGCCATGG
This sequence comes from Bradyrhizobium sp. WCU1, assembly GCF_053474805.1. Classification (NCBI taxonomy): domain Bacteria; kingdom Pseudomonadati; phylum Pseudomonadota; class Alphaproteobacteria; order Hyphomicrobiales; family Nitrobacteraceae; genus Bradyrhizobium; species Bradyrhizobium sp. WCU1. The sequence continues at coordinate 1,837,433 of NZ_CM130280.1, read as the reverse complement.
CGGCGGTGACGGAGGTGGCGGCGACGGGGGTGGTGGCGGCGACAGCGGGGGCGGCTGTGGTGGCGGTTGCGGCGGCGGCGGAGGAGACTAAAGCGCGATGATATTTGGTTGAATCGTCATCGCGCTTTAGCTCTTTGTTTGAGCATGATCTTTTCGGAAAACCGCTTCGCACTTTTCCGGACCATGCTTTAGGAGAGCCGCACCTGCTTGAGCTCGCGGATGCCGTCGTGATCGCCGAGGCCGCGCACGATCTGCTCGCAGCGCCAGGCATTGCCGTCACGTTCGATCGAGAACAGATTGTAGGCCGCCGCCGGATAGTGCTTGCGCGCCAGCGCCGATGCCGACGGCACGCCGATCGCCGGGATCTTCCGCTCGGGGCCGTCGAACCACATCGTGGAATGGATGTGGTCGTGGCCGTGCAGCACCAGCTCGACGCCGTGCCGCTTGAGCAGCGCGAGCAACTGATGCGAATCGGTCAGCCGCTTGGCGCGCCCGTCGGAGTGCAGCGGGTGATGCACCAAAAGGACGCGGAAGGCATCCTCCCGCGACAGCTGCCCGAGGATCGTATCCAGCGCGTTGAGCTGGGCATGGCCGAGCCAGCCGGTCGCCATCAGCGGCGGTGTCGGAACCGCAGAGGAGACGCCGATCAGCGCCACCGGCCCGCGCCGGCGCACGAACGGAAAGTGGCTCGCCGCGCCATCTGCGTCGCCGCGCAGATAGTCGCCGAAGTGACTGACGAAGCGATGCCGGGTGGCACGCACATAGGCGTCGTGATTGCCGGGGACCACCGTCACATCTGCGGGATCGCCGACGCCCTCCAGCCATTGCCGCGCCGGATTGAACTCGGCATCCAGCGCCAGGTTGACGAGGTCGCCCGTGACGGCGACATGGTCCGGCTGCTGCGCCTGCATGTCCGATACCAGCGCGTCGAGCACGTCGCGGCGGTGATATTTGTGACGGTTGCGCGTCCAGTTCAAATAGCCGAAGGCGCGCTTGCCGGCGAGATCGCGCAGCCGCGCCGCCGGCAGCGGCGGCAGATGCGGATCCGACAGATGTGCGAGGCGGAACGCCGCCATCACGCGATTCCCTCCGGATTGTCGGTGAAAACTGGCCGGTAGCCGGTCATGTCGTGCTATCCCGAACGTCCTGCCCTGTATTGGCAAGAGCTGTGCAGGCGCGCAAGGATCAAAGCACGGATCAAACACCATGATGTCGAGGGTTCAGTGACGATCCTTGAGGATTTACGCAAGCGCTTCGAGCCGCAGATCAGGTGGGTGTTCCATTTCTACTGGCGGTTGGCCCGCAGCATGACGCTCGGGGTCCGCGCGGTGGTGCTCGACGCCGACAACAGGGTGTTCCTGGTCAAGCACAGCTACGTCCATGGCTGGTATCTGCCCGGCGGCGGAGTCGAGGTCGGCGAAAGTTTTATCGAGTCGCTGCGGCGCGAATTGGAGGAGGAGGGCCGGATCGAGCTTACGAGCGAGCCGGTTCTGCACGGCATCTTCCACAACAGCCACGTCTCGCCGCGCGATCATGTCGCGGTCTACGTCGTCAGGAACTACCGGCAGGACCGGCTGCCGGAGCCGAATCGCGAGATCGTGGCCTGCGGCTTCTTCGATCCGGCCGCGCTGCCGGAGGAGACCACTCCCGGCACGCGGCTGCGGATATCAGAGGTGCTCGAGGGCAGGCCGCCGCCGGCGACATGGCGGTGATGGACCGCGCCCCCGCCAGATGCTATCCCGCGCCCCACAATGACCGAACTCTCTCTGACCATCCTGCCCGAGACCCCGAAAGACGCCCAGGCGATCGAGCGCCTGCACGAGCGCACCTTCGGGCCCGGCCGCTTCGCGCTCAGCGCCTACCGGCTGCGCGAGCATGTCGATCATCTGCTCGATGTCTCCTTCACCGCGCGGATCGGCACCTTGCTGGTCGGCTCGGTGCGCCAGCTTCCCGTCTGCATCGGCGAGACGCCGGCGCTGATGCTCGGGCCGTTGACGGTCGAGCCGCCGTTCCGCAGCCGCGGCGTCGGCCACGCGCTGCTCGAGCGCGCGATCAATGACGCCCGCGCCAAGGGGCACCGGCTGATCGTGCTGGTCGGTGACGAGCCGTATTATGCGCGGGTCGGCTTCAAGCCGGTGGCGAAGGGACGGATGACGATGCCCGGCCCGGTCGACTACAGTCGCCTGCTTGTCTTGGAACTGGTCGACGGCGCGTTCGAGGGCGTGTCCGGGCCGATCCAGCCGGACTGGAGCAAGGCGATCTGACATAAGCGCGAGCCATCGCGGGAACGGTTGCGCCCTCCGACAATCTGACGCACAGTTGAGGCAAGCGCCGGGACAAGACCGGCGCATGCCATATCAACAGGGAGAGTGCGCGCCATGATCAAGGTCAGTGTGATGTATCCGAACAATCCAGGCGCACGCTTTGATCACGACTATTATCGCGACAAGCACGTGCCCCTGGTGAAGGCGCGGCTGGGCGACGCCTGCAAATACTACACCGTCGACAAGGGCCTCGCCGGCGGCGCCCCGGGGACTCCCGCAACCTATGTCGGCATGTGCCACATCTTCTGCGACTCGGTTGAAGCCTTCGGGGCCGCCATGGGCAAGCACGCCCAGGAGATCATGGGTGACATCCCGAACTATACTGATCTGCAGCCGGTGATTCAGATCAGCGAAGTCGTCGTCGGGCATTGAACGGCGCGGATGTTAGATTGTGATCCCCCTGCCGCAAGCGGCAGAGGGATCCGTTGTGTCAGAACTTCAGATTGGCGAACGCCCGCACGCCGAGGCCCGGCATCAGCACCTCATCCTTGGTGTAGGACACTGAGTTGCGGATGTTCTGGTTGAGCAGATTGTTGCCGACCAGACCAAGCGTCATCTCGCGCGCGCCGATCCATGACTGATTGAGCTTGGTGTTGTAGGTGATCTCCGCGTTCAGCAGATTGTAGCCCGCGGTCGGGGTCTCGCCGATCACTGCGATGTCGTTCTGCGCGAACGCGTGCACCAGATTGACGCGCGTGAACCAGTTGCTGTCGCGCCAGTAGACGCCGCCGCCGAGCCGCACCGGCGGAATCCGCGGCACGTTGCTGCCGTCGGTGAAGGTGGCGCGCACCACGTCGAACTGGTTCTCGATGCCCCAGATGCCGCCATTGAACGCGCCGATATCGAGCTGGCTCTGGAATTCGGCGCCGCGGAAGGTTGCATCGCGCTGCGAATACACCGCCTGACGTCCTTCGTTACCGGGATCGCCATTGCCGCAGGAATCGAAATCGCCGCCGCACATCACCCCGGTCAGACGGCGATAGATGAAATTGCTGAAGCGCGTGTAGTAGGCGGTGGCCTCGAACCGGAACGGCCCGGTCGCCTTGCGCAAGCCGATCTCGACCGATTTCGCGGTCTCGATCGTCAGGTTCGGATTGCCGATATCGAAGGTCGCGGTCGCATCATGTGCGCCGCGCGAGAACAGCTCCGCGGGCTTCGGCGCGCGCTCGACATATTGCGCCGTGATGCTGCCGACGAGGTCGCCGGGCAGGTTCTGGATCAACCCGACGCTGCCGCTGACCGGCGTGTAGGACGGATTGCGCGACACCGAGCTCTGCGGCGCGCCGTCGGGCAGGAAGTCCGCCGGGAAATCCGGCGTCGATCCGTGCAGCTCGACATGCTCGATGCGGCCTGCGATTTGCGCCTTGGTCTGGTCCGTGAACTTGAACTCGTTGAAGACGTAACCCGCGACGCGGTTGTTGTTGTTCGGGCTCCACAGGCCGTTGAACAGCGCGCCCGGATCGTCCGGGCTCGGCGCGGTCAACTCCTGATGCCCGCCCTGCAGGCCGAACGCGGTCGTCACGGTGGCGAAGCGCGCATCGAACGGCATCATCTGCACCTCGACGCGGGCCTCCTGCTCCTTGCTGGTGAAGGTCTGGCGCACGCCGTCGCTGGACAGGTTGGTTGGGTCGGCAAGGCCGAGCTCGTTGTGGCGATAGTCGGTCGCGCCGACCCAGAACCGCACGGCGTCGATCGCCGCAGCATCGGGCCGATACTCACCCTTGACCGCGATCTTGGTCTGGTGCGCATCGATCCGGGTCTTGTGGTCGGAGCCGTCAATGCCGGGGATGTGATAGAGCGAGTCGTTCTGGGTGATCGACGCGCCGATATAGCCGCCCTGGAAGAAATACGACGCGCCGACCGAAGCGCCGTCCGACTGCGTCGCGGAGTTCGGCTGGCGGCCGTTCACAGGGCGGGTTTGGTCGAACAGATATGGATAGCTCGGAATGCCGTAGTCGCTTGTGGTGCGGCCATAGACGTCGGCATGCACGGCGACATTGTTGCCGCCGGCGTCCAGCAGCATGCCGCCTTCGACGCCGCGATTGACCGAACTGACCGACGTGCGGGTCTCGACATTGAGGCAACCCGGGCCGCCGGCGTCGGCCAGCGGCGCCTTCACCGGCAGCCCATAGCTCTGGAACGGTGCCGCCGCGCAGGTCGGCATCGCGTCGGGAATGCGGTTATTGGACGCGCTCACCACGCCGCCGATCGCGGTCGAGCCGTAGCGCAGGGCGGCAGGCCCGCGCACCACTTCGACCTGATTGGTCGAGAACGGATCGATTGGCACGAAATGATCTTCGCCGAGATCGGAGACGCCGCCGCCGCCGAGACCATTCTCGACGATGCCGACGCGATTGACATCGAGGCCGCGGATGATGGGACGGCTCGATGCGCCGGGCGCGAAGCTCGAGCCGGTGATGCCGGGTTTGGAAAACAGGAGATCGCCAAGCGTGGCGCCGCCGGAGCGTCGCAGTTCCTCGCTCGGCACCACGGTGACGGTCGCGAACTGGTCGGTGACCACGGGCAACACACCCTGCTGCGGCGCCGGCGCCGTGGGTACCGGTTGCGCGGCCGCAACGCGTTCGCTGTTGCGGCTCGGTGCAGCCCGGACAGCGCGGGTCGGCGTGCGCGTCGGCACAGTCCGATGCCGCTGGATCGGGCTTGGCGCCGTTACGGTAACGTCAGGGAGTTGCGTCGGTGTGTCGTCGGCCAGCGCGCCGACATGCATTGCTCCAAGCAATAGCCAGCTCGCGCCTCCGATGTGGAGGGCTCGTTTCTTCTGAAATGTCATTGTCCTGATCCAGGTCCCGTCGAACTGACGGATCGATCCCGATTTGCCCTGCGGGAAGCCGCAACTGTGACGCGGCCGTCCGCTCAGGGCGTGCAGCAATCAGTCGATGTCAGGACAGAGGAGGTGCGCGGGAGCGGAAGGCCGCGGGCGCCGACTTCAGATGGAGGAATTCGGCATTGGTGGTGCGGAACAGTAGCTCGACGGCTTCCGGCAGCAACAGCACCGGCGGGGCCGTGAACAGCATGCTGCCCGCGAGCGAGACGACGGCGCAGATCGCGCAATTGTCGGCTGGATGCCGGTCGCGGTCCTGTTCGCTGGGCGGCTGCGTCCCGGTGACCTGGACCGCGAGGTCCGGCGTAGCCGAGGTCCCGATATAGGCGAGATCGGCTAGCGTGAGACCGTTTTGGATCGCGGGTGCGGCTTGCGCGGTCGCGATCGGATGGAAGTGCCCGAACGACAGCACAAACTGGACGGCGAGCGCGAACAGCGCCAGCCGCGAGCCAGTCTTGATGTGTCTCCGGAACCAGTCCATGCCGATTGAGCCCCACCCGTCAGGACAGCGCTCATTCCCCGGCTGCCTGATGTTATATTATAACATCGGAGGGCGACCGCGATGTCAACGGTGGTTCAGACCCACCATGTCGATCCGTTGCTGGTGTGTGATTGCAGCAACGCAGCGTGTTGGGACGCTAAGCGCCGGGTCTCAGCGTCCTTCGCGCAGCCAGGTTGCCGCGAACGCGCCGAGCAGCAGCAGCAGGCCGACCAGGCCGGCGAACATCGGCAGCACGCCGACGCCCTTGACCACGCTGGCGTCGCGCATCTTGACGCCGAGCCAGCCGTCGCCGCGGAAGATCGAGGATGCGCGCACCGGCACGATGCGCGGCATGTCGAGGCTCGATCCGTCGACGATGCGCCGTGCGTCGCCGCCGGTCGCCTGCGCCAGCGGCTTCAGCATGTCGGTGGTCGAGGTGACTTCCGAGAATTCCTTCGGGTTGGTCGGGCCGACATTGATCAGCGCCTTCAGCGTGCCGTCGGTGGCCTGCCACAGGCCGAGCTCGCTCGCGGGCAAGGTCGTGCGCCACTCGCCGGGATCGCCGGCCGTCAAGGTCAATTCGCGCGTGGCGCCGCCCGGCGACGTCACGGTGACCGGCGCTACGGTGTCGGCCATGGTCTGCCGCACCACCATCAGGTCCTTGCCCTGCACCTGCATCCGCAGCGCCTCTTCGTCGAGGTCGGGCTGCTTCATCAGCCAGTGCGACACCCGCCGCAGCAGATCGAGATGCGGGCCGCCGCCTTCATAGCCGCGCGCCCACAGCCAGATCTGGTCGGACAGCAGCAATGCGACGCGGCCTTCGCCGAACCGCGACAGCAGCAGCAGCGGCTTGCCGTCGGCGCCGGTCATGACCGGCGGGTTGATCGCGTTGCGGGTGTCGACGGTGCGGAAGAACCGGCTCCAATGCGGCGGCTCGGCGTTCGAGCCTTCCAGCCCGCGCGTCACCGGGTGGCGTTTCCCGGCGTCGCTCAAATGCGCATAGAACGGCTTCTCGGTCACGCCGACCGGTTCGGCCGGCAGCACCGAATCCAGTGGCGTGCGCCAGATGCTGGTGGTCGAGGCGTAATCGGGACCGGCCGACACCAGCACCGCGCCGCCGGAGCGGACATAGCGCGCGATGTTGTCGAAATAGGCGATCGGCAGTACGCCCTGACGGGCGTAGCGATCGAAGATGATCAGCTGGAATTCGTTGATCTTCTGCTGGAACAGCTCACGGGTCGGAAACGCGATCAGCGACAGCTCGTTGATCGGCGTGCCGTCCTGCTTCTCCGGCGGACGCAGGATGGTGAAGTGCACGAGATCGACGCTTGGGTCGGACTTCAACAGGTTGCGCCAGGTGCGCTCACCCGCATGGGGCTCACCGGAAACCAGCAGCACGCGCAGCTTGTCGCGCACGCCGTCGATCGCGACCACGGCGCGGTTGTTGACCGGGGTCAGCTCGTTCTCGAGCGGCGAGGCCTCGATCTCGACGATGTTGGGGCCGGCGTGCTTGATGTCGATGTCGACGCTCGAGGTCTGGCCTGAGGTCAGCGTGCGCTCGTTGATCACCTCGCCGTCGCGGCGGATCGTGACCTTGGCCCGTTCGCCGGTGACGCCCTGGTCGTCGAGCCGGAACGTGATGGTCTGGGTCTGGCCGACGATGCCGAAGCGCGGTGCGGCCGTGATCGCGATGCGGCGGTCGCGCTCGTCCTTGCGGCCGGTGATGAGGGCGTGCACCGGCGCCTGGAAGCCGAGGGCCTGGGCGTTGGCCGGAATATCGTGCACCCGGCCGTCGGTGATCATGAACGCGCCGGCGACGCGCTCGACCGGAACGTCCGACAGCGCCGACGTCAGCGTGCCGAACAATTTGGTACCGTCGGTTTCACCGTCGGCCTGGCCGGCCTCGACGACGCGGACCTCGAGGCCCTTGATCTGCTTCAGGCTGTCGATCAGCGCCTGCCGCGCCTTGTCGGTCTCCTGGTTGCGCGTGCCGAAATTCTGGCTCGGGCTCTTGTCGATCACCACGGCCGCGACCGAGGAGAGCGGCTCACGGTCCTCGCGGGTGAAGGACGGGTTGGCCAGCGCCAGCAGGATCAGCGCCAGCGCGGCGACACGCACCGCGGCGCCGCGGGCGCGCGACAACAGCAGCAGTGCCGCGATGACGACGATCGCGCCGAGCGCGATCCACAGCACGAGCGAGGGAACCAGCGGTGTGAACGCGATACCGTAGTTCATATTATTGTCCCAGCCGCTCGATCAGGGCGGGTGCATGCACCTGGTCGGCCTTGTAGTTACCCGTCAGCGTGTACATCACGATGTTGACGCCGGCGCGGAAGGCGAATTCGCGCTGGCGCGGCTCGCCCGGCGTCAACGGCAGCATCGGCTGGCCGTCGGGACGGATCGCCCAGGCGCCGGCGAGATCGTTGGAGGTGATGATGATCGGTGAGACGCCGTCGCCGCCGCGCGCCGGCCGCTGCGCGGCTTCTTCGTCGTCTTCGCGCGGCAGCGCCTCGACCCAGGTCTGTCCGGTGTTGAAGCGGCCGGGGAAGTCGCGCAGCAGATAGAACGTCTTGGTCAGCACGTGCTCGCGCGGCACCGGCTCGAGCTCGGGCACGTCGAGGGTCGACAGCAATTCGCGCAGCGTCTGCATGCCTGGCGTCTGCGACTCGCCGTTGTCGCCCGGCGGCGCCTCGACGGCATCGCGGGTGTCGAAGATCACAGTGCCGCCCTGCTTCATGTAGGCGTCGATCTTGTTGATGGCATCCTGCGGCGGCTTCGGCGCGCCCGGCACGATCGGCCAGTAGATCAGCGGGAAGAACGCCAGCTCGTCGCGCGCGGGATCGATGCCGACGGGATCGCCGGCTTCCAGCGCGGTGCGCTGGCCGAGGAACAGCGTCAGTCCGGACATCCCGGCCTTGACGATGGAATCGACGTCGGCGTTGCCGGTCACGACATAGGCGAGCCGCGTCTGCGAAACGGCCTTGATCGCAAAGTCGTCGCTGCTGCTGTTCTGCGCGCGCGTCTGCGATGGCACCATCATCGTCGCAAGGACGAAGGCGAGCGCAAGCACCGCCGGCGCGGCGCGCCTCCGGATCAGTGCGGCGAGGCCGCCGCCGAGCATCGCCACCACGATGGCATCGAGCAGGAACAGTGCCAGCGCGGTCGACAGCATGATGCCGCGCAGGTCTCGCGGCTCGGCGTTGGTATACGTCGCATGCTTGGCGCGCAGGCCGGAGGTGTCGAGCGGCGCGATGCGGTCGGCAGAGGCCAGCGTGTTGACCGCGATCGGGCTCTCGACGGTGCCGTAGAAGCCGGGCGGATGGTCCGCGGTGCCGCGGTCGCGATAGTCCGCCGACATCGGCTTGGCGGTCGAGGGTGGCGGGCCGAAGGCGCCGAAACCATCGAGCGTGCGCAGCGGCGCAACCGTTTCGGCATTGGGATCGCTGGCAACGCCCGGTCCGGGCTTCGAGGTGTAGCCGGACATATCGATCAGCCGGCGCAGCATCTCGACGAAGGTGCCGGACATCGGCAGGTCCGACCAGCGCATATCGGCGCCGACATGGAACAGGCTGACCACGCCCTTGCCGCGATGCTCGCCGGTGACGAGCGGCGTGCCGTCCTCCAGCGAGGCCCAGCTCTTGGTTGCGAGCACGGCGTCGGGCTCGGCCAGCACCTGGCGGTTGACGGTGATATCCTTCGGCACAATGAGACCCGCGAACGGACCATCGGCGGCGAACGAGGCCATGTGTTGCGGCTTCTCCCAGGTCAGGCTGCCGCCGAGCGTGCGTCCGCCGCGGCGCAGCTTGACGGGAACGAGGTCGTCATCGGCCTGCGCGAGCCGGGGCCCGGCGAAACGCACCAGCACGCCGCCTTGCTCGATCCAGGCGTTGAGCCGGTCGCGGATTTCCGGCGACAGCGTGCCGACATCGGCCATCACGATCATCGGCAGCCGCTGATCGAGGAACTGCCCGATCACCTGCTGCGGCGCGCCGCGATCGCCGAGCCTGACGTCGGCGAATGGCGACAGCGCGCGGGAGAGATAGAAGGTCGACGCCAGCAGCGGCTGCGCGGTGTCGCTGCTCGCGCCCGACACGACGCCGATGGCGCGGCGGCGCCAGCGCCGGTCGAGCAGCTGCACGGCGCCGGCCGAGTGCTCGCCGGCGATTTCGAGCCGCGCGATGTCGTTGCGCAACTCGACCGGAAGATCGAAGGCGGCTTCGGTCTCGCGCTCCTGCGGGCCGAATGCGTAGCGGGCCTCGCCGATCGGCGAACCCTTGGCGTCGACCGCGCGCACCGTCCCCGCAGCAATGCCGCTCTCGGTGCGCAGCACCTTCACCGTCATCTTGGCGGCGGCGTTCTCGGCTGCGACCAGTGCCTGCGCAGATTGTGCGCCGCCGGCGTAGATCGTCAGACTGCGGTTCTCGATCACCTTGCCGAGACCTTCGGTGAACTCGCTGCCGCGGCCGGTGTCGACGCCGTCGGACAGCCAGGCGATGTCGCAGTCGCCGGTGGATTTGAGGAAACGTTCCAGCGTCGCCAGGGTTTCAACGCGATCGATCGAGTAGGGCTTCGGCGCAAGCTGGCGCAACGCGACGCGTGCGGCGCCGGCCGGCATCAGCGTGATGTCGCGCGCAGGCTCGGACAGCGGCACCAGCGCAACGCCGCGGCGGTCGCTGTCGGCATTGGTGATGAGCTCGTCGGCAGCCTTGATCCGCGCATCCCAGCTCGAGGCCGCGCTCCAGCCGTCGTCGAGCAGGATCACCAGCGGCTGCTTGCCGGCGGCAACGCCGGTCTGCGGATTCCATATCGGCCTGGCGGCGGCGAGGATGACCAGTGCCGCCGCGGCGAGCCGCAGCAAGGTCAGCCACCACGGCGTGCGCGACGGCGTCTCTTCCTTCGGCGCGATGTCGAACAATAGCCGCGTGGGCGGGAATTCGACGCGGCGCGGCCGCGGCGGCATCACGCGCAGCAGCCACCACAGCACCGGCAGGCTGACCAGCCCCAGCAGCAGCAGCGGTTCGGCGAAGGAGAGGGGGAGGCCTGCGATCATGCGCTGCGTCCCGCCTTGACGGTTGAGCGGCCGCCGCCCTTGCTCACCATCATGCCGGCGTGCAGGAACAGCAGCAGCTCGGCCGCGGAGCGGCTGGTGGTGTGGGTCGAGAACAGCCAGTCGAGCCGGCCGGTCTCGGCACGGATCTGCTCGCGATGCAGCGCGACGCGCGCGACATAGTCGCTCGCCCAGCTCTCGGCCCGGCCCGCGGTGATGACACTGCCGGCCTCGGGCTCGACGAATTCGACACGGCCGGAATAGGGGAAGGTCTCTTCGGCGGGATCGACGACCTGGATCAGCGTGCCGTGCGCGCCGGAGGAGGAAAGCCCGGCAAGCATCGTCGTGATCTCAGCTATCGGCGACCAGAAATCCGACAGCACGACGACTTCGGCCAGCGACGACGGCACGAAGGACGGCGGCAGGCTCGCGCGCGTCGTCTCGTCGTGCAAGATCGCTTCCGCCATCTTGTCGATCACGTTGAGGCTTGCGGTCGGGGTCATCAGGCCGGGAATGCCGACGCGCTCTCCGCCGGCCACGAGCAACTCGGCCAGTGCGAAGGCGACGATCAGTCCGCGCTCCAGCTTGCTGTCGCGCGCATCGCGTGAGGCAAACGCCATCGAGGGCGACCGGTCAGCCCAGATCCACACAGTGTGCGCGGCCTCCCATTCCTGCTCGCGCACATAGAGATGGTCGTCGCGTGCCGAGCGGCGCCAATCGACGCGCTGCGACGGCTCGCCGGAGACGAAGCGGCGGTATTGCCAGAAATTCTCGCCCGAGCCGGCGCGGCGGCGGCCGTGCAGGCCATGGATGACGTTGGCCGCAACACGGCGGGCCTCAAGCACCAGGCGCGGCAGCGACGCGGCGAGCGATCGGCTTTCGCCATCTGCACGTCGGACCGCCAGGATCTCCTCGTTCTGGTGCCTGTTGTCAGCCGCCATCAACCGATCCGCGTCTTCAATTGCTTGATCACGTCCGGAATGGTGCGGCCCTCGGCGCGCGCCGAGAAGGTCAGCGCCATGCGGTGCTTGAGCACGGGCTCGGCGAGATCGAGCACGTCGTCGATCGACGGCGCGAGCCTGCCGTCGAGCAGCGCGCGGGCGCGAACCGCCAGCATCAACGCCTGGCTGGCGCGGGGACCGGGTCCCCACGCGATCAGCTTGCCGGCCTCGCCGCCCTCGGTGCCGGGGCGCGCGGCGCGCACCAGCGTCAGGATCGCTTCGACGACGGAATCGCCGACCGGCAGGCGCCGCACCAGTCGTTGTGCCGTGAGCAGCGTCTCCGCATCCATCGACGGCTTGGCATGCGCCTCTTCGGCGCCGGTGGTTTCGAACAGGATGCGCCGCTCGGCGTCGCGATCGGGATAGTCGACGTCGATTTCCATCAGGAAGCGGTCGAGCTGCGCTTCGGGCAGCGGATAGGTGCCTTCCTGCTCGAGCGGGTTCTGCGTCGCGAGTACGTGGAACGGCTTCGGCAGATCATGCCGCGCGCCGGCAATGGTGATGTGCTGCTCCTGCATGGCTTGCAGCAGCGCCGACTGGGTGCGCGGGCTAGCGCGGTTGATCTCGTCGGCCATCAAGAGCTGCGCGAACACCGGGCCGGAGATGAAGCGGAACGAACGCTTGCCGGTGGAGCTCTCGTCGAGCACCTCGGCGCCGAGGATGTCCGACGGCATCAGGTCGGGCGTGAACTGGATGCGCTTGGCGTCGAGCCCGAGCGTGACGCCGAGCGTCTCGACCAGCTTGGTCTTGGCGAGGCCGGGCACGCCGATCAGGAGCGCGTGGCCGCCGGACAAGATCGTCACCAGCGTGTTCTCGATCACCTGGTCCTGGCCGAAAATGACCGTGGATACCGCTTCCTTGGCGGCCTTGATCTGGCCTGCGACCTGCTCGGCCGAACGGACGATCACGTCCTCCAGTTTCTCGACGCTATCTGCACCAGCCATCCGATCCGCTCCTTCTCGGCGATGCGCGCATTGCCGCGCCGGCATCTGTCGTCATCTCTTGGTCGTCATCGCTTGGCCCGCATGCTAAACCTATGCGAAGGCCATGTATTCGTTGAATTAAACTATCCCCACCTTATCGGCATTTCAGGGTATGAACGGCATCACGATGTGGCGAGAATGACATCCCGACCACATCTCAGGATACGTGCACCAAATGTGCCAGATTGAGGGTAGGAAACTTTAAGGCAAACAATGGCGAAGCAAGGGCAGGGCGATTCCGGCAGTGAAACTACGGGCATCGGAGGCAAGGGCCTCGAAGGCCTCACCACTGCTGCCAACCGAGCTGCGACATCGGGGCCGGCCGGACGCAAGGGCCTGCCGCCGGTTCATCTGTGGAATCCGCCGTTCTGCGGCGATCTCGACATGCGAATCGCGCCTGACGGCACCTGGTTCTACATGGGAACGCCGATCGGGCGTCCCGCGCTGGTGCGGCTGTTCTCCACGATTCTGAAACGCGAGGACGGCAAGCACTTTCTCGTGACGCCGGTGGAGAAGGTCGGCATCCGCGTCGACGACGCACCGTTCCTCGCGGTGGAAATGCAGACCGAGCAAGACGCGCGCGGCCGGTTGCTCAGGTTCCGGACCAATGTCGATGACTGGGTCGATTGCGAGAAAGGCCACGGCCTCAGATTCGAAGCTGCCGAGGATGGCGGATTGACGCCCTATCTGCACGTCCGCGCCGACCTGTGGGCGAAGGTCACCCGCGCGCTCTACTACGATCTGGTTGACATGGGCGAGGAGCGGATGGTCGATGGTCAGGAGATGTTCGGCATCGAGTCCGGCGGCGAGTTTTTCGCGATGGCCGATGCCAGTCAGGTGAGGGGCGCACTTTGAACGAGCCGTTGCTGAAGGTGAAGCCGGCGACGATCAGCTCGACGGAATTCTTCGCGCGGGCCCGCAAGCGGCTCAGTTTCGAGGTGCCGCCGGGCCTGGTCGATCCGCATATCATTCCGCGCACCGGAGATTCCGGCACCGACCGGATGCTCGAGATCGTCGCCCAGGAGCAGCCGGTGCGGCCGGCCGCGGTGCTGATTCCGGTGGTCGATCATCCCGAGCCGACCGTGCTCCTGACGCAGCGTTCGCCGAATCTGTCGAGCCACGCCGGCCAGATCTCGTTTCCCGGCGGCAAGATCGACGCCACCGATGCCTCGCCGCTCGACGCCGCGCTGCGCGAAGCCTGCGAAGAAGTCGGCTTGAGGCGGGAATTCATCGACCCTGTCGGCTATCTCGACCTCTATGGCACCGCATTCGGCTTCCGCATCCTGCCGACGGTCGCCAAGGTGAAGCCGGGATTTACGCTTGAGATCAACGAGGCCGAAGTCGTCGACGCATTCGAGGTGCCGCTCGCTTTCCTGATGAACCCCGAGAATCATCAGATCCACACCAAGGAATTCCGCGGCATGGACCGCTCCTATTATGCGATGCCGTTCGCCGAGCGTTACATCTGGGGCGCGACCGCGGGCATTCTGCGCGTGCTATATGAGCGGATCTATCTGTCATGATCCGCACGGTGTTGACCGAGATCGGAATCTTTCTGGTCCCGTTCGCGGTCTATGCCATCTTCCTGATCGCGACGCGGTCCGGCGTGACGCTGCCGGCGTCCTGGCCGCTCCACATGATCGCGAAGCTGACTCTGGTGGCATTGGTGATGGTAATCGTGAGTTTCGTGGCGCTGGCCGAATTGACCGGCGCGCCACCGAACTCGACTTATGTTCCCGCTCACATCGAGAATGGCAGGCTGGTGCCCGGAGTTGAGCGATGAGCGAAGTGCGCTTGTTGTCCGACGCGCCATGGCTCGCTTCGGGGCCTGCGGCGCGCGTGCTCGGCCTGCTCAATGCCGACGGCGAAGAGGCGCGGGTGATCGGCGGCGCGGTGCGCAACGCGCTGATGCGGATTCCGCTTGCCGACATCGACATCGCCACCACCGCGCTACCGGACGAGGTCGTTCGCCGCGCCAAGCGGGCGGGCATCAAGAGCGTGCCGACCGGCATCGAGCACGGCACGGTTACACTGGTTATCGACGGCCACCCATTCGAAGTGACGACGCTGCGCGAGGACACCGAGACCTTCGGCCGCAAGGCCAAGGTGGCGTTCGGGCGCGACTGGGTGCGCGACGCCGAGCGGCGCGACTTCACCATCAACGGCCTGTCGGTCGATACCGCTGGCGTCGTGCATGACCACGTCGGCGGCCTTGCCGATATCGCGGCGCGGCGGGTGCGCTTCATCGGCCATCCCGCGCAGCGGATTGCCGAGGATTATTTGCGCATCCTGCGCTTCTTCCGCTTCCACGCCGCCTATGGTGTGGGCGAGGTCGATCGCGCCGGCTATCTCGCCTGCATCGGCGGGCGCGCCGGTTTGACCGGTCTGTCGGCCGAGCGCATCCGCATGGAGGTGCTCAAGCTCGTGGTCGCGAACGGCGCCGCCGGCGCGGTGGTCGCGATGGGCGATGGCGGATTGCTGCAGCCGCTGTTCGGTGGTGTCGCCTATACCGGCCCGTTCGCGGCAATGATCGAGATCGAGAAGTTGATGGAGCTCGCGCCGAGCGCCGTGCGCCGGCTCGCCGCGCTGACCGTTGCCGTGACCGAGGACGCGCGACGCATCGCAAGCCGGTTGCGGCTCTCCAACGCCGAGGCCAAGGCGCTGGATTCGATGGGCCATCGCTGGTGGCGCCTGCCCGGCATGGACGAGGCGCATGCCAAGCGCAGGCTCTACAGGCTGGACGAGGGGCCCTATCGTGACCGGCTGCTGCTCGCCTGGGCGCGAACCGGTGTGGGCCGCGATGTCGACCACTGGCGCGCGCTCGCCACGTTGCCGCAACGCTGGCGCGCGCCTCACTTTCCGTTGAGGGCGTCGGATTTCATCGCGCGCGGTATTGCCGAGGGGCCGGCGCTCGGGCATGTCCTGACGCTGGCCGAGGATGCCTGGCTTGCGGCGGACTTTCCGCTCGATCCGCAGGTGCTGTCCGGCATCGCCGACCAGACCGTCTCCCGTTTCACCCGCGATCACCGCCTCTGAATTTTCGTACCGCCGAGTTCATCGGCGGCACGGTAACGAACGTCGCATGGAGACGATGCCGCACGGGCGAGGCGGCATCGCGCCGACAGATCTCACGCCGCCTTGCGCTTCTTCTTGCGGTCGCCGTCGTCATCCTCGTCTTCGTCGTCCTCTTCTTCCTCGTCGTTGTCTTCGTCCTCGTCGTCTTCTTCCTCGTCATCTTCAGGATCGAGTTCGGTCGATTCGAGTGCGACGAGCGGCAGAGTTTCGCGAAACAGGTCGCCGTCCGTGCCCATCCAAAGACACTCGACCTTGTCCTCGTCGACTTCCACGACCGTGATCGGATGGCCGCCGGATTTCAGCATGACGACATCGCCTGGTTTCAGTTCCATGATCTTCCCTCCGCGCATGATGACGCGGACGGCACGCTAGCGGCCGGTGATGACAGTCAAATCACGGCCGGCGCCGGCTTCGATGGAATTGACGTGGAAAACGGCTATTTGTGTCTGGCCGGAACCAGCTCGGTCAGCGAGCGGACGATGCGGTCGGGCTTGATGGTCGATCCCGGCGGCAGCCCGACACCGTGCACATCCATCCAGACCGCGTAGATGCCGAGCCGCTGCGGCGCCACGACTTCCCACTCCAGATTGTCGCCGATCATCCAGGTATCAGACGCGGTGACGCCGAGCGCGTCCATCGCGTGCAGATAGGCGCGCTCCTCCGGCTTGCCGAAGCCGTGCTCGCCCTCGATCTGGATGTGATCGAAGCGATGGCCGAGCGCGAAACGCTCGACCTTGGCGCGCTGCATGTCGGCTGCGCCGTTGGTGACCAGCGCGAGCTTGATGCCGAGCGCCTTGAACGCATCGATCGCCTCATGCGCGCCGGGGAAGACGAACATCTCCTCTTCGCGATAGGCGGTGAAGCGATCGGCGATGCGGTCGGCGAGATCGTCCGGCAGCGTGCGGTGGCCGGCTGCGGCGAGCTGGGCGAAGCCGCCCTTCACGGTCAGCCGGCGCGCCTCGCCGAGCTTGATCCGCCAGATCGGCTCGGCGGTCGACCAGAATTGCCGTGCAGAGGCCAACAAGGCGGTTGCGACCATGTCCGGGGGCAGGGGCGCCAGCTCCGCCGCGAATTCAGCGGTGATCGCATTCCAGGCGATCTCGGGACGTCCATAGGCCGACAGGATGGTGTCGTCCATGTCGATCAGCATCGCGCGCGGCAGCTTGGTTACGGCCATTTCACCTCCGGCGGCAGCGAAGACAGGATCGAATCGACATTGCCGCCGGTCTTCAGGCCGAAGATGGTGCCGCGATCGTAGAGCAGGTTGAACTCGACATAGCGCCCCCGACGAACCAGCTGCTCGTCGCGGTCCTCCGCGGTCCAGCCGGCCGCGAAATTGCGCCGCACCAACTCGGGATAGATCTTCAGGAAGCTGCGCCCGACATCCTGGGTGAAGGCGAGATCGGCCTTCCAGTCGCCGCTGTCATGCCAGTCGTAGAAGATGCCGCCGACGCCGCGGGCTTCCTTGCGGTGCGGCAGATAGAAATAGTCGTCGCACCATTTCTTATACTTGTCGTAGTCAGCGACGCCGTTCGGTCCGGTGCATGCCGCTTTCATCGCGGCATGGAAGGCGACCGTGTCGGGATCTTCCTGGGTGCGCCGCCGGTTGAGCACCGGCGTCAGATCCGCGCCGCCGCCGAACCAGGCCTTGGTGGTGACCACGAAACGGGTGTTCATGTGCACGGCGGGCACGTTCGGATTGCGCAAGTGCGCGATCAGCGAAATGCCCGACGCCCAGAACCTCGGATCATCGGCGGCGCCGGGAATCTGGGCGCGAAATTCGGGAGCGAACTCGCCATGCACGGTCGAACAGTGCACGCCGACCTTCTCGAAGAGCCGCCCTTTCATGATCGACATCACGCCGCCGCCGCCGGGCTTGCCGGTATGGTCGGTGCGATCCCAGGGGGTGCGCACGAACCGGCCGGCGTCGCCGGGATAGAGCGCTGCGGGGGCATCGTCCTCGAGCTGCTCGAACGCCGTGCAGATCTCGTTGCGCAGCGCCTCGAACCAGCCGCGCGCACGCGCCTTGCGGTCTTCGATGATGGCGGGGTCTGTGGGCAGCATGACTAACCTTGCGGGCCGAAGTAAGTGCAGCTTTCGTTGCAGCTGTCGCGGTGGACGCTGACGCGGGTCAGCTTGCCCGCGTGCTGCAACCGCTCCCAGATGAAGCGCGAGAGGTTCTCCAGCGTGGGTACGCCGATCGCCTCGATCTTGTTGAGGAACTTGTGGTCGAGCGTCTTCTGCACCTCGGCCATGGCGCGTTCGAGCAGGCCGAGATCGATCACCATTCCGGTTTTCGGGTCCGGCGTGCCGCGTACGGTGACTTCGGCACGAAACGAGTGGCCGTGGATCTCCTCGCTGGCGGCACCAAAGGTCGTTCCGGACAGCGCATGCGCAGCCTCGAACCGAAACGCTTTCGTCAATTCCCACATCTCTCTCAACAATCCAGTTCTGTCTTGTCTCTAGTTTGGTTGCGTTTTCTTGATGCGAACCGGTTCCCACTTCGCTTGAAAACGCTCCGGTTCATCTGATCCCGAGCGTCTTGTGCGTCTGCACGCTGAGGCGCCATTGCGGGTGCTTCAGGCAGTAGGCGATCGCCCGCTCGGTATTCTCGATCACGTCGGGTCCGTCCATCGGCTGCAGCGAGAAGCGCTCGAACGAAAGCCCCGCAAAGTCCTCCGGCGCGTTCTCCGGCTGCGGATAGACCAGCTTGAGTTCGTGCCCACTGCGCACCACGAGCTCGGCTGCGGCCTTGGGGCTGACGCAGATCCAGTCGAGCCCGTCGGGCGGCGCGATGGTGCCGTTGGTCTCGATCGCGATCGCAAAGCCGTGGCCGTGCAGGGCCTCGATCAGGGCGCTGTCGACCTGTAGCAGCGGCTCGCCGCCGGTCAGCACCACGTAGCGGTCTGCCTCGCCCCCGGTCCATTGCGCGGCGATGGTGCCGGCGAGCTCGGCGGCGTCGGCATAGCGGCCGCCGAGCGTGCCGTCGGTGCCGACGAAATCGGTGTCGCAGAACCGGCAGACGGCGCCGGCGCGGTCCTGCTCGCGGCCGCTCCAGAGGTTGCAGCCGGCAAAGCGGCAGAACACGGAGGCCCGGCCCGCATGGGCGCCTTCGCCCTGCAGGGTAAGAAAGATCTCCTTGACCGCGTAGCTCACCAAAAATCCCTTAAGTTGCCGAACCGGCAGATAGCGAACGGGTCTGCCGGAGCGCCTCGCCGACGGCCATGGCCGCCGTGACGGCCAATTGAGTGAGCGCATGGACGGCCTGATCGGAATCACCAGCCGGGCATCCGCGGCGGCCACCACCGCGTCGGTCACCCCCGCCGTCTCGCGCCCGAACAGCAGGACATCGGAGGCCGCATAGTCGAAATCAAGGTAGGATTTCGCCGCCCTGGTCGTGAACAGCACCAGCCGGCATCCTGCCTCGGCCCGCCATTCCTCGAATTTCGACCATGAGTCGTGACGCTTCAACCGCACATGGTCGAGATAGTCCATACCCGCCCGGCGGAAATTCCGGTCCGAGGTGTCGAATCCCGCCGGTTCGATGATATGGGCTGCCACGTCCAGGCAGGCGCAAAGGCGCAGAATCGTCCCTGTATTCTGGGGAATGTCGGGCTGGAACAGCGCGATCTGCATGGTGCGGACGACCTGTGAAATCCGGATGAAATTGTCTCAATAAAACATCGCTCGGCGCGGATTTCGTGCATTGCACGTGTGCGAGCCGATAGCGGGCTTGCGCTCGTCCGGCAAGGGTGCCAATAGAACGATTCTGGACTGCTGTTCCGCCATTTGGGGTGGGGAATGGCAGTTTTCTGCCGCCGCGGGGGCCGCGGGCGCCGGCAGCCTTTCTTGAGGCGCTTCCCAGCGTCTCCGGGGCGGTTCCACCGGCTGCAGAAAAGAAAGGGCTAGGAATCGTGACGACAGCGTCTTCGGCGGACCATCCGACACGCCGTGATTTTCTCTTTGTTGCAACCGGAGCTGCCGCCGCGGTCGGCGCAGCCGCCACCGTCTGGCCGCTGGTTGCCCAGATGAACCCGGACGCCGCGACGATCGCGGCCGGCGCGCCGATCCAGGTCGACCTGGCGCCGATCGCCGAGGGCCAGGACATCAAGGTGTTCTGGCGCGGCAAGCCGATCTACATCAGCCATCGCACCAAGAAGCAGATCGAGGAGGCTCAGAAGGTGCCGCTCTCGAGCCTGCCCGATCCGCAGCCCGACTCGGCCCGCGTCAAGGCCGGCCACGACCAGTGGCTGGTGGTGATCGGCATCTGCACCCATCTCGGCTGTATCCCGATCGCCCATGAGGGCAATTACGACGGTTTCTTCTGCCCCTGCCACGGCTCCCAGTACGACTCCTCCGGTCGTATCCGCCAGGGGCCGGCGCCCGCCAATCTGGCGGTGCCGCCCTACGCCTTCCTTTCCGACACCAAAATCCAGATCGGCTAAGTCCCGGACCCTCCGGGACTTCGGCTTCCCCTTGGACCCATCGCGTCGTTTTTCTTCTTCAGGATCGCATCAATGAGCGGACCATCTGATTTCCAACCGAGCAACCCCGCCTTGAAGTGGATCGAACGGCGCCTTCCGATCTTCGGCCTGATCCACTCTTCATTCGTGGCCTATCCGACGCCGCGCAACCTGAACTACTGGTGGACCTTCGGCGCCATCCTTTCGCTGATGCTGGGTCTGCAGATCCTGACCGGCGTGATCCTGGCGATGCACTACACGCCGCACGCCGATCTCGCCTTCAAGTCGGTCGAGCTGATCGTCCGCGACGTCAATTACGGCTGGCTGCTGCGCAACATGCATGCCTGCGGCGCGTCGATGTTCTTCTTCGCCGTCTACATCCACATGTTCCGCGGCCTTTATTACGGGTCGTACAAGGAGCCGCGCGAGGTGCTGTGGATCCTCGGCGTCATCATCTACCTCTTGATGATGGCCACCGGCTTCATGGGCTACGTGCTGCCGTGGGGCCAGATGAGCTTCTGGGGCGCCACCGTCATCACCAACCTGTTCTCGGCCGTGCCGTATTTCGGCGAGAGCATCGTGACGCTGCTGTGGGGCGGTTATTCGGTCGGTAACCCGACGCTGAACCGCTTCTTCTCGCTGCACTATCTGCTACCGTTCGTGATCGCCGGCGTGGTCGTGCTGCACGTCTGGGCACTGCACGTCGCGGGTCAGAACAACCCGGCCGGCGTCGAGGCCAAGACCGAGAAGGACACCGTTCCGTTCACGCCCTATGCGACGATCAAGGACGCGTTCGGCGTGTCGTGCTTCCTGATCTTCTTCGCCTGGTTCATCTTCTACATGCCGAACTATCTCGGCGACGCCGACAACTACATCCCGGCGAACCCCGGCGTGACCCCGGCGCACATCGTGCCTGAATGGTACTACCTGCCGTTCTACGCGATCCTGCGCTCGATCCCGAACAAGCTCGCCGGCGTCGTGGCGATGTTCTCGGCGATCATCATCCTGTGCTTCCTGCCCTGGCTCGACAGCGCACGGACCCGGTCGTCGAAGTATCGTCCGCTGGCCAAGCAGTTTTTCTGGATCTTCGTGGTGGTCTGCATCCTGCTCGGCTATCTCGGCTCGCAACCGCCGGAAGGCATCTATGTGATCGCCGGCCGCATCCTGACGGTGTGCTACTTCGCCTACTTCCTGATCGTGCTGCCGCTGCTCGCCCGCATCGAGACGCCGCGCCCGGTGCCGAACTCGATCGCCGACGACGTGCTGGCGAAGAGCAAGGGCAGGGCCGCGACCGCAGCCTCGGTGATGCTCGCGATGGTGGTGGCCGGCGGCCTGTTCGTAGGCGGCACCCAGAACGCCAAGGCCGAGGAGGGCGGCAATGCGCCGCCGGCGCAGAGCTGGTCGTTCTCCGGCCCGTTCGGCAAGTATGACCGCGGCTCGCTGCAGCGTGGCCTGAAGGTCTACAAGGAAGTCTGCTCGGCCTGCCACGGCCTGTCCTATGTCGCGTTCCGCAACTTGGCGGATGCCGGCGGCCCCGGCTATTCGGTGGCGCAGGCGGCTGCGTTCGCGTCGGAATACAAGATCAAGGATGGTCCGAACGACCAGGGCGAGATGTTCGAGCGTCCGGGCCGTCCGGCGGACTACTTCCCGTCGCCGTTCCCGAACGAGCAGGCCGCGCGCGCAGCCAATGGCGGCGCGGCACCGCCCGATCTCTCGCTGATCACCAAGGCGCGGTCCTACAAGCGCGGCTTCCCGCAATTCGTGATCGACTTCTTCAGCCAGTACCAGGAGCAGGGCCCGGACTACGTCGACGCCATCCTGCAGGGCTTCGAGGACAAGGCCCCGGCTGGCGTCACGATCCCCGAGGGCTCGTACTACAACAAGTACTTCCCCGGCCACGCCATCAAGATGCCGAAGCCGCTGTCCGACGGTCAGGTGACCTTCGACGACGGCTCGCCGGCGACGGTCAAGCAGTACGCGCATGACGTCACCACCTTCCTGATGTGGGCCGCCGAGCCGCACATGGAAGAGCGCAAGCGGATCGGCATGCAGGTGTTCTTCTTCCTGGTGATCTTCGCCATCCTTATGTACTTCACCAAGCGCAAGGTTTGGGCCGACGCGCACTGACCTCGGCGATCGCGAATTTGAAAAAGCCCCTTTTCGGGGGCTTTTTTGTTTGTGTTCGCAATGACGGCAAATCGATTTGCGTCCGTCACCGAGTACGGACAAGATGCCGGCCAATCAGCCGGCAAACATCTGCGGAGGAACTCATGGGTACCAGCATCACCTTCAAGCGTCCGGACGGCAAGGAAGCGTCGGGCTATCTTGCCAATGCCGCACGCGGCAACGCGCCCGGAGTGGTCGTGATCCAGGAATGGTGGGGCCTCCAGGACCAGATCAAGGGCATGTGCGACCGCTTCGCGCGGGCAGGTTTCGATGCGCTGGCGCCCGATCTCTACAAGGGCAAGGTGGTGCCGTATCACGACACCGAAGCCGCCGGCAAAGAGATGAACTCGCTCGACTTCATGGACGCCACCACCCAAACGGTGCGCGGTGCCGCGCAGTACCTCGCCAAGAACGGCGCCAAGGTCGGCCTCACCGGCTTCTGCCTCGGCGGTGCGGTGACCATCATCGGCGCCACCAAGATCCCGGAATTGACGGCCGGCGTGGTGTTCTACGGCATTCCGCCGGAGCAGGCGGCCAAGCCGGCGGATGTTCGGATTCCGCTGCAGGGCCATTTTGCCACCAAGGACGACTGGTGCACGCCGGCGCTGGTCGATGGCTTCGAGAAGGCGATGAAGGCCGCCGGCAAATCGCTGGAGCTGTACCGCTATGACGCCGACCACGGTTTCGGCAACGAGCAGCGCCTGTCGGTGCACGACCGGCAGTGCGCGGAGTTGGCCTGGGACCGGGCGACGGAGTTCTTCAGGAAGCATCTGGGGTAAAGGCGCGCGATTATCCGCAATCTCGCTGTCGTCCCGGCGAAGGCCGGGACCCATACGCCGCGGCAGTCGGGACCAAAGCAAACTGGTCGACGGCTTTGCCAAACAACTACGCCCTGTGGTTATGGGTCCCGGCCTTCGCCGGGACGACGTGGGGAGTTTGCTATGCGTCCTTCACCCCATCCCACCACGGGCACGTTCCCGACATCAGCTTGAAATTGCCTTCCATCACCTGCACCGGTGCGCGCTTGCCCTCGGCGGCGGCGCGCATCCGCATCTCGCGCGCGACCGCGCGGTCCTCCGGCGACAGCCAGACCCGTTCGTGGCCCCACAGGCTCGGGCCGTCATGCATCTCGAACGGCGTCCAGTTCGCAGGATCGATCTCGCGGCCGCCCCAGCCGCACTCGACCATGAAGGCTGACGGTGACCTGGCGTAGAACGACGTCATCAAATCGTTGGTGTGTCGGCCGAGCGTGACGTTGACCCGGTCCTCCTGCTGCGCGATGTCGTAGGCTTGGCCGACATCGTCGAGCGAGAACAGCTCCACCATCAGATGATGCATGCCGTTGCTGCCGGTCTCGATCAGCGCCAGCGAGTGGTGGCGGGCATTGACGTGGAAGAAGTAGGCGCGGAACGGCTTTTCGATGTAGTCGCTGAGGCCGAAGCCGAGCACGTCGACATAGAAGCTCATGACAGGGACGAGATTCTCGACCGTCAGCACCGCGTGGCCGAGGCCGAGCGCGCCGGTGCGGAAGCCGGAGATCGAGCGGCCCGGCCTGAACGGCGCGTCGTCGATCTCGGCGCCGTGAAACGCCTCGAGCCGGTTGCCGGCGGGGTCGCTGAACGAGATCAGGCCCCGCACCCGCCGGCTATCGGCGAGCGCCTGCGGCTCTGATGTTACGGCGACGCCGGCGCGCTCCAGCCGCGCCGCCAGCGCATCGAGATCCGTGGCATCCGCCACCTCCCAGCCGAAGAACCTCGTGCCTTCGCCCTGCGCGCGGTCGATCACGATGCGTTGCTTGCGGTCGTCCATCCGGAACGCGAGCAGCGCGTTGCCGCGCTCGATCGCCTGCAGCCCGACCAGGCCGGTGCCGAATTGCCGCCAGTCGTCCAGCGCATCCGAGCCGAAGCCGGCATATCCGAGACCCAAAATCGCCATCCGCGCCTCCGCCATCTGTCTTTTTTTGGGCGGCCGATCAGCCGCCATTTCGGCAAATCCTACGCGGATTCCTGGCTCTTCAAACCCCGAATATGCCGCCCAAACGGCGTCCAGGATTGGGGCAGGGGTGTGAGGCCATCCCTTGACACGGCCCGCGCCGGGTGGTGTGTAGCGGCCATGAGCACCGTTGCCAGTCCATCCCGTCGTTGGTGGCCCACCTTCTCATAGGTGGCCGGTGCGTTTTCATTTTCTCAAAAACGTCGAAGGTCGCCATCGCAGTGCGACGGTCTCCTTCGTTTGTCCTGTGTGGCGCTCTCTTCCCAAGTTTCGTAAGAGGATCACATGAACAGGACAGTCTTCTCCCTGCCGGCCAAGAGCGAATACCTGACCAATGGCGGCCTTGCGGTCGCCCGCGTGGTCGAGCAGTTCACCGGCGGCGCCAATCGCCTCGATGATCTGATCGCGCTGCTCGACCGCCGCCGCGGCGTGGTGCTGTCCTCGGGCACCACGGTGCCGGGCCGCTACGAGAGCTTCGACCTCGGCTTTGCCGATCCGCCGCTGGTGCTGGAAACCTCGGGCACCGATTTCTCGTTGCAGGCGCTGAACCCGCGCGGCGAGGTGCTGATCGCCTTTCTCGGCGACGTGCTGCGCGAGCCCTGCGTCGTGATCTCGGAGCGCAGCGCGACAAGGCTTGCAGGCCATATCATCCGCGGCGAAGCGCCGGTCGAGGAAGACCAGCGCACCCGCCGCGCCAGCGTGATGTCGCTGGTGCGCGACATGGTGGCGGCGTTCACCTCCAATGCCGATCCGCTGCTCGGCCTGTTCGGCGCCTTCGCCTACGACCTCGTGTTCCAGATCGAGGACCTCGTGCAGAAGCGCGCCCGCGAGGCCGACCAGCGCGATATCGTGCTGTACGTGCCGGACCGGCTCTTGGCCTATGACCGCGCCACCGGTCGCGGCGTGGCGCTGAATTACGAGTTTGCGTGGAAGGGCAAATCCACCGCCGGCCAGTCGCACGAGACCGCGCCGAGCCTCTATGCCAAGACCGACCGGCAGGGCTTTGCCGATCACGCCGCGGGCGAATATCAGGCGACCGTCGAAGTGGCGCGCGCGGCGTTCGCCCGCGGCGACCTGTTTGAGGCGGTGCCGGGGCAGCTGTTCGCCGAGCCCTGCGAGCGCTCGCCGGCGGAAGTGTTCCAGCGGCTCTGCCGCATCAATCCGTCGCCCTACGGCGCGCTGATGAATCTCGGCGACGGCGAATTCCTGGTCTCCGCCTCGCCCGAGATGTTCGTGCGCTCCGACGGCCGCCGGGTCGAGACCTGCCCGATCTCGGGCACCATCGCGCGTGGCTCGGATTCGATCGGCGATGCCGAGCAGATCCGCAAGCTGCTGAACTCGGAGAAGGACGAGTTCGAGCTCAACATGTGCACCGACGTCGACCGCAACGACAAGGCGCGCGTCTGCGTGCCCGGCACCATCAAGGTGCTGGCGCGGCGCCAGATCGAGACCTACTCAAAGCTGTTCCACACCGTCGACCACGTCGAGGGCATGCTGCGGCCGGGCTTCGATTCGCTCGATGCGTTCCTGACCCATGCCTGGGCGGTCACCGTCACGGGTGCACCGAAGCTGTGGGCGATGCAGTTCGTCGAGGACCATGAGCGGTCGCCGCGGCGCTGGTACGCCGGCGCGATCGGCTGCGTCAATTTCGACGGCAGCATCAACACCGGCCTCACCATCCGCACCATCCGTATGAAGGATGGCCTCGCCGAGGTGCGCGTCGGCGCCACCTGCCTGTTCGACTCCGATCCCGCCGCAGAGGACCGCGAGTGCCAGGTCAAGGCCGCGGCGCTGTTCCAGGCCCTGCGCGGCGATCCGCCGAAGCCGCTGTCCGATTTCGCACCCGATGCCACCGGCTCCGGCAAGAACGTGCTCTTGATCGATCATGACGACAGTTTCGTCCACATGCTGGCGGATTACTTCCGCCAGGTCGGCGCCAACGTCACCGTGGTCCGGCACATCCATGCCCAGGACATGCTCAAGAAGAAGGGCTGGGATCTTCTGGTGCTGTCGCCCGGGCCGGGCCGTCCGGAGGATTTTGGCATCGCGAAGACCATCGATACCGCGCTGGAAAAGAAGCTGCCGATCTTCGGCGTCTGCCTCGGCGTGCAGGCGATCGGCGAATATTTCGGCGGTGAGCTCGGCCAGCTCGCCCAGCCCGCGCATGGCCGTCCCTCGCGCGTGCAGGTGCGCGGCGGCCGGCTGATGCATAATCTGCCGAACGAGATCGTGATCGGCCGCTACCACTCGCTCTATGTCGAGCGTGACAGCGTGCCCGAGGTGCTGGCGGTGACCGCGACCACCGAAGACGGCGTCGCGATGGTGATCGAGCACAAGACCCTGCCGGTCGGCGGCGTGCAATTCCATCCGGAATCGCTGATGTCGCTCGGCAACGAGGTCGGCCTGCGCATTGTCGAGAATGCATTCCGGCTGAATCCGCCGGCCAATTGAGGATTGCGAAACCAATGACCTTCGACCACGACATCAAGGCGACCGTTCGCACCATCCCGGACTACCCGAAGAAGGGCATCCTGTTTCGCGACATCACGACGTTGCTGGCGGATGCCCGCGCCTTCCGCCGCGCGGTCGATGAGCTGGTGCATCCCTGGGCCGGGGCCAAGGTCGACAAGGTCGCGGGCATCGAGGCGCGCGGCTTCATCCTCGGCGGCGCGGTGGCGCATCAGCTCTCCGCCGGCTTCGTGCCGATCCGCAAGAAGGGCAAGCTGCCGCACACCACGGTGCGGATCGCCTACTCGCTGGAATACGGCATCGACGAGATGGAGATGCACGCCGACGCGGTGCAGCCCGGCGAGCGCGTGATCCTGGTCGACGATCTGATCGCGACCGGCGGCACCGCGGAGGGCGCGGTGAAGCTGCTGCGCCAGATCGGCGCCAATGTGGTCGCCGCCTGCTTCATCGTCGACCTGCCCGATCTCGGCGGCGCGGCGAAGCTGCGCGCGATGGACGTGCCGGTGCGCACGCTGATGGCGTTCGAGGGGCACTAACCCTCCACGTCGTCCCGGCGAAGGCCGGAACGACAATCATCCCCGCTGCAGCAGCATGCTCAACTCGAGATCGCGGAACGTGGTGTAATTCCGCCGGATCCACTGATGCAGCTCGGTCGATGAATCCTTCTCCTGGCGCAGATAGCCGGTGAAGGAGAAGGTCAGCCGGTCGATATAGGTCTTCAGGAACACCGGCAGCGCGCGGAAGCGCAGCACCCGGCTGCTGGTCATGACCGGCGGCAACTCGCCGCGCACCACGAATTCATTGTCGATGACGATCAGCGCGTTCGGCGGGATCAGGCCTTGCAGCATCTGGTAGCCGCGCACCGAAGCGCGGTCGGTATCGGCGACGTACAGGATGACGGGCGCGACGCGGCGGCGCAGCGCCTCCTTCATCAGCCCGATCTGGTCGCACATTTTGAAGAATTCGTCGAAGGCGTGGTAGCCGAGGTCGACCACCTTGGCGATGCCGTCATTGACGATGACGCGGTCCATCAGCTGCATCTTGCCGTAGGTGTCGATCACGTCGGCGGTTTCCGTGATCCGCGGCAGGTAGTCGAGCAGCGACGGCTCCTTCAGGTTGATGTCGTAGCAGAGCACGTCGCCGTTCTTGAGCAGCAGGAATTCCGCAAGCAGCCGTGCGATCAGCGTCTTGCCGACCTGCGGGCGGGGCGAGCAGATGATGTAGACGGGCGTGGATGACATCGCCCGCTATATCAGGCCAAATTTTCGTCTAATCCAGCCCCGTCGTCGCCCCGCGCGCCACTTTTTTCGCTGCTCCCTGGCACGATTTTTCGCCGCCCAGGCCGCGGCTATTTTTCGCCCTTGGCTGACTTGGCGCCGACCAGGTCGGTCAGCTTGATCCGGTCGTACTCGCTCCACACATTGGCGAGCCAGTGCCGGACATAGCCGCGCAGCACGAACGAATAATTCGCGGCGTCGTCGTTGATGCCCTTGTTGGCGACGAATTTCAGGAACGGAACCGAGGACACCTCGACCTGCTCATAGGCCATTTCGTTGAGCTTGGGGATCGTGAGGTCGGTCGCGTCCTTGATGCGGTGGAAGTAGGAATTGTAGGTCGCCTGGTCCCACTGGAAGAACTGGGTGTCGTTGATGAAGTTCTTCACCAGGAAATATTTCGCGCCGCCCATGAAGCCGGCGGTCTCGGCGATCTCGTCCAGCGAGGCGATCGAGGGGCCGAGGATGTGGAACACGGCGAAGGTGATCTGACCGGAGCGCGCCGCATCGAGGAAGCCGATGTCGCGCAGCGAGGCCAGCGCGGGCGACAACAGGCCAGCGCGGACGTCGATCACGGTGACCGCGGGGCCCGAGTTCAGCGTATCGAAGATCTTCATCTGGTCCGCGGTCGTCGTCATGTCGACGATCTCGGTGATGTCGGGATGGAAGCGCTTCAGCGTGCCGCGCGGCGACTCGGTGTCGAACGCCCGGGTCTGCACATTGTTGGCACTGAAATAGTCCAGGAGCGTCCGCGAGACGGTGGTCTTGCCGACCCCGCCCTTGTCAGCGCCCACCACGATCACAACCGGCTTTGCCATGGAAATCCCTTGAAAGCGCGCTCCCGACCGCGATGGCGATCGGCAAGTCCCCACACCTGCTTTGGGCGCGAACATGGCAGAAACAAGGGAGAATTCAATTCCTTAAGGCGCCCACGAGCGGTTTGGTGGGGAATTCCTTAATGGACTGAGTAGGCTAGGGCATGATCCGGAAAACTGCGCAGCGGTTGTCCGGGAAGCTCATGCCCAAATCAAGGAGCTCGCGCGATCAGCGATGCCGTCCCCAAGGACCTTGGAGAGGGCCTTGGAGTGGGTCCAGCGGCCCCAGCGGTCCCTGCCTTGGGCCGGTGCCCGGCAGCGGCGGCGGATTGTTCGGCTGCGCGGGCGGCGTGTCGCCCCACGGGCCATGGGTGACCGGCGGAGGTTGATCGCCTGGCAGCGGCGGCTGGTCCTGCGGCGCCGTCGCGTCCGTCTCATCCGGCAGCGCCAGCGGGCCGGGGTCATGACCGCCGGCATATTTCACCAGGGCATCGACCCGGGATTTCACCGACGGGTGGGTGGCGAACAGGTCGGCGAAGCCCTCGCGCGGATTGTCGACGCAGAGTTCCATTACCGCCGAGGTGGCTCCCGGCAGCTCGCCGCGATTCTCGATCTTGCGCAGCGCCGAAATCATCGCATCGGGATTCTTGGTCAGCTCGACCGATCCGGCATCGGCGAGAAATTCGCGCGACCGCGACAGTGCGAGCTTGACCACCTGCGACAGCAGCCAGGCCAGCATGATCAATGCGACCGCGATGATGATGACGACGATCGCGCCGCCGCCCGAACCCTTGCTGTCGCGATCCGAGGAGGAGGACGATGATCGCGAGGATGACGAGGACGACCAGCCGCCTCCGCCGCCGCTCCACGACAGATTTGTGAACAGGCGGAAGAACAGTTCGCCGAAGAAGCCGACCACGCCGGCGATGATCACCGCGATCACCATCAGTTGCACGTCGCCGTTCTTGATGTGGGTGAGCTCGTGGCCGAGCACGGCCTCGATCTCCTGGTCGTTCAGCGCTCTCAGAAGACCCGTGGTGACCGTGACGGCGTATTGGCGCGGGTTGAGGCCGGTCGCGAACGCATTCAGCGCCGGGCTGTCCATCACCTTCAGCTTCGGCATCTGGATGCCGCGCGAGATGCAGAGGTTTTCCAGCAGATTGTAGAGCCGCGGCTGCTGCTGCCGCGTCACGCTTTCGCCGCCGGTGACGGCGTCGATCATCTTCTGGTGGAAGAAATAGGCGATTACGATCCAGGCCGCTGCCGCGATCGTCGCCCACGGGAAGGCCGAGACCAGATCCCGCGAGGCCCGCGTCAAATAATATTCGGCCGTGCGGCTGCTATCGATCATCACTTCCGCGACCAGCGCGCCGGCATAGACCAGCACGTAGATCAGCAGGAACAGGCCGGCGAGCAGCAGCATCGAACGAAACTTGTTCGATGCGATATGCGTGTAGAGACCATAGGCGGCCATGACGGAGCAGCCTCTCGCCGGAGCGCGTTGCGCCTCAGAACTTCACGCTCGGTGCCGCCTCGACTTCCGTACGGCTGGCGCCGAGGTCGAAGAAATCCTTGCGGGTGAAGCCGAACATGCCGGCGAACAACGCGGCCGGCATCTGCTGGATGCCGGTGTTGTATTCCTGGACCGCGTTGTTGAAGAAGCGGCGGCTGGCGGCGATCTTGTTCTCGAGGTCGGACAGCTCCGAGGCGAGCTGCTGGAAATTGGCGTTGGCCTTGAGGTCCGGATAGGCCTCCGACAGCGCGATCAGGCGGCCGAGCGCGCCGGAGAGTTGGTTCTCCGCCGCCGAGACCTGGGCCGGCCCCTGTGCCGAGATCGCCGAATTGCGCGCCTTGATGACGTCGTCGAGCGTGCCGCGCTCATGGGAGGCATAGCCCTTCACGGTCTCGACCAGATTCGGGATCAGGTCGTGGCGCTGCTTGAGTTGCACGTCGATGTCGGCAAAGGCCTGGCTGACCCGCTGGCCGAGCGCGACGAGCCGGTTGTAGGCGCCGAACGCAAACAGCACGAGAAGGACGATGACGCCGATAACGATCCAGCTGGTCGACATGACAGGGCAACTCCTGATGGACGAGACGGCGGCACCGTAGCCCAAGATCGGGGCGCAGGGCAGCCCGCCGCGAAAAGGTGGGCAAAGGGTTGGTCGGTGATGGTGTCCAATTAGTTCAAAGGCGTCGTCCCGGCGAAGGCCGGGACCCATACGCCGCGGCCCGTGGAAAGGGCACAAGCGGCGTCGGCTTTGCTTCACGACCGAGATCGGTGGTTATGGGTCCCGGCCTTCGCCGGGACGACGCAGGCTGTTGGTCTCGACCGCATCGCCCCAGCGCCAGCGCCGGGCGCGCGCGTAGTCGGCCTTGGCGCGTCGGGGGACCCTGGCGACGGCGACGCCCTCCGCCGTGCACAGCTTGGCCGCAATCTCGACCTTGCCGACATCCGGTTGCGCGAGCACGCGCGATGGTCGGTTCTCAACCCGCGCGCGGCTCAGCGCGACATAGGCGAAGCGCTCGTCCTCGAACGGTGCGTCGGCGCCCTTGACCTGCTTGTGCGCGCGCGAGCGCTGCAGCCGCTGCGAGAAATGGCACCAGTCGGGCGCGACCAGCGGACAGTCGCCGTCATGCGGGCAGGGGGCAATCACATGCGCGCCGGCGGCGATCAATCGCGCGCGCAGCGCGATGATCCGCGCGTAGCCCGCGGGGGTGCCGGGTTCGACGACCAGCAGGGTATCCTTCGTTTGCTCCCACATGACATCGGTGAGCGCGTTGCGTTCGGCATCACCGAGCTCGTTGATGATGTAGCTCGCGATC
Organism: Bradyrhizobium sp. WCU1; assembly: GCF_053474805.1. Lineage (NCBI taxonomy): Bacteria > Pseudomonadati > Pseudomonadota > Alphaproteobacteria > Hyphomicrobiales > Nitrobacteraceae > Bradyrhizobium > Bradyrhizobium sp. WCU1. The sequence goes on along the minus strand of NZ_CM130280.1, from coordinate 1,805,678 downwards.
ACGAGATCGGCGGCCTCGGCATGCGCTGCATAAACGCGGGCCTGGCCGAGCTCGTAGGTGATGCGGCGCAGGCGGTCACTCCGGCGCGTGAGGTCGAGCGCCAGCGTGCGCAGGGCCTCATTGGCATCGAGCAGAGTGAACTCGTGCAACGACGGGAAGGCTTCCGCAGCCGCCCAGCTCGCCGTCCCCGGCCCGGCTCCGACATCGAGCAGGCTGGTGGGCGCGAAATCCGGCCGGATCTCCGTCAGTGCATTAAGGCTCGCCACCACGGCGGCATAGGTCGCGGGCATCCGCGCCACGGCGTAGGCCAGCGCATCGGTCTCGGTCCTGATCGTTCCGGAGCCGCCGCCTTCGCGATAGGTCTGCGAGATAATGGCTGCACGGCCGGCGGCGTCGCTGCGCGACAGGCCTTCGAGCCGGGCGTTGAGGGCCGCGCGGAGTTCAGCAGGTAGGTCCGGTGAGGTCATGTGCCGTCATTTCTACGTCATTCCGGGGCGGCGCAGCCGAACCCGGAATCTCGAGATTCCGGGTTCGGTGCTGCGCACCGCCCCGGAATGACGACATCGTATCCTACGCCACGTTCTGGTCGAGGATGTCGACCGCGCCCTGCAGGTCGACCGAGACCAGCTGCGAGACGCCGCGTTCGGCCATGGTGACGCCGAACAGCCGGTTCATCCGCGCCATGGTGATCGGATTGTGCGTGATGATGATGAAGCGCGTGTCGGTCGAACCGGTCATTTCGTGCAGCAGGCTGCAGAACCGTTCGACGTTGTGGTCGTCGAGCGGCGCGTCGACTTCGTCCAGCACGCAGATCGGCGACGGGTTGGTGAGGAACACCGCGAAGATCAGCGAGAGCGCGGTCAGCGCCTGCTCGCCGCCCGACAGCAGCGACAGCGTCTGCGGCTTCTTGCCAGGTGGCTTGGCGATGATCTCGAGGCCGGCTTCCAGAGGATCGTCGCTTTCGATCAGGTGCAGCGCCGCTTCGCCGCCGCCGAACAGCTCGGTGAACAGCCGCTTGAAGTGGTTGTTGACGGTCTCGAACGAGGTCAGCAGACGCTCGCGCGCTTCGCGGTTGAGGCTCTGGATGCCCTGGCGCAGCCGCTTGATCGCCTCGACCAGGTCGTCGCGCTCGGTGGTCAGCGCGGTGTGCTGGGTCTCGACTTCCTTCAGCTCTTCCTCGGCGCGCAGGTTGACGGCGCCGAGCCGCTCGCGGTCGCGCCGCAGCTTCTCGAGTTCTTCCTCGACCTGCGTGACCGGCGGCAGCTCCGCGCCGGGCTCGATCTCGGCCATGCCGACCACCGCGCTGGGCTCGACCTCGAGCATGTCGTGGATCTCGCGCTCGATGTCGGCGAGGCGGCGGCGGGTGCCTTCCATGCGCTCTTCGGCGCGGGCGGTGGCTTCGCGGGACGACGACAGCGCTTCGAGCGTGGCCTTGGCGACGCGATCGGTTTCCGCCATCGCGGCTTCGGCGGTTGCGAGCGCGTCGGCGGCGATGCGGCGATCGCCCTCGGCGTGCTCGATCTCGGTGATCAGCGCGCTGCGCTTCTCGGCGAACACTTCGGGCGCATTGGCAAGTTCTTCACGCTCGGCCGACACTTCGGCGATGCGGGCCTCGACGGTCTCAACCTGCGAGGCGGCGCTGGTCTTGCGGGTCTGCCACTCATTGCGCTCGGCGACGATCGCCTGCACGCGGCGGTCGGCGAGTTCGGCTTCGCGGGCGAGCGCCTGCGCCTCGGCGCGGACCTGCGCCGCGGCCCGGCGCTGGTTGTCGATCTCCGCGCGAACCGCGGCGAGCTGGGCTTCGGTCTCGACACCCGGCGGCAATTCGGCAAGCGCGGCAGCGGCGCTCTCATGGGCGGCTTCGGCCTCGGCGCGGTCGGCGGCGACACGGCTGTGCGCCTCGGTCAGCGCCGATTTGCGCGCGGCGTGGCGGTTGATCTCGCGCTCGGTCGCGGCATGGCGCTCGCGCGCGGCATCGGTCTCGCGGCGGGCGGCACGCACGGCTTCGCGCGAGGCACCCTCGGCGGCGGACGCCGAGCGCAGCTCTTCTTCGGCGGTCTCCAGCGCCTCGCGCTTGGCGGCGGCATCGATACGGGCCTGTTCCAGCTCGTGCTCAATGTCGACCAGGCGGGCGCGTTCGGCGAGGCGGCGCGCAGCGCCGGTCGGCGCATGCGCGTCGGCGACAAAGCCGTCCCAGCGCCAGACGTCGCCTTCGAGCGACACCAGCCGCTGGCCGGTCTTCAGCTGCGATACCAGCGCCGCGCCGCGTTCCTTGGCAACGACACCGATCTGGGCGAGACGGCGCGCCAGCTCCGGCGGTGCCTGGACGTGATCGGCCAGCCGCTCGACACCATCGGGCAGAGAAGGATCGCCCGCGGCCTCGCCGACATTGGTCCAGCGCATCGGCGCGGAGGAATCCACGGGGGCGTCGAGGTCGTCGCCGAGCACGGCGCCGATCGCCTTCTCATAGCCCTTGGCGACCGTGATGCCGTCGATGATCGGCGGCCACAGGTTCTTGGTTTCGCTGGTGACGAGCTTGGAGATGGTGCGGGCTTCGGTCTCGAGCCGCTGCACGCGCTTCTCCGCCTCGGCGAGCGGATTGCGGGAGGCTTCCAGCGTCTGCCGTGCGGCGGCGTGGTGGGCCTCGCTGGATTGCACGGCGGCCTCGGATTCGGCGAGCGCCTGCTGCGCCATCTCCATGGCGGCGGCGAGCGCGTCGATGTCGCCGAGATTACCGGTCTCCTGCGCGAGCTTGGCTTCCTCGGCCTGGACGTTGGCGATCTCCTGATCGAGCCGCGCCAGCCGGTCGCGATGCGTGCGCACGCCGGCTTCGAGCTGGTTGCGCTTGGCAGTGAGATCGGCGAGCTGCGTGGTCAGCTCGGAGAACTGGCGCTCGGTCGCGGCCAGGATCTCCTCGGCCTCGGCCACGCGCTCGTCGACGCCGGAGCGCTTCTCGACCCGCGACTTGATCTCTTCCTTCAGCTCGGCGTCTTCGGTGTCGAGCCGCTGCAGCGCGATGTCGGCATCCGAGGTCTGCTGCTGCTCGCGCGCGATGTCCTGGGCGAACTGGGTGAGGCGGCGGTCGAGCTCGCCGACGCGCTCCTTGGCGCGCTGCTCCTCGCGGTCGAGCATCTCGCGCGCATTGGTCAGGCGCTGCAGGCCGGCGGCGGCGCGCGCCTCGGCATCGCGCAGCGCCGGCAGTTCGGTGGCGCGGATCGCCTGGATGCGCGCGGCTTCCGCCTGATGCTGGGTGCGCTCCGCCATCTCGCGCACGGCGAGATCATGGGTCCGCGCGGCGTCGTTGACGTCGGCATTGGCCCCGATCCAGCGCAGGTGGAACAGCATGGCTTCGGACTTGCGCACCTTGGCCGCGACCTCGCGGTAGCGGATCGCCTGGCGCGCCTGCTTCTTCAGGCCTTCCATCTGGCCGGTGAGCTGGCCGATCACGTCCTCGACGCGGGTGAGGTTGGTTTCGGCCGCCTTCAGCCGCAGTTCCGCCTCGTGACGGCGGGCGTGCAGGCCGGCGACGCCGGCGGCGTCTTCCAGCACGCGGCGCCGCTGCTCCGGCTTGGCCTGGATGATCTCGCCGATCTTGCCCTGGTGGACGAGGGCCGGCGAACGCGCGCCGGTGGCGGCGTCGGCGAACAGGATCTGCACGTCGCGGGCGCGCACGTCGCGGCCGTTGATGCGGTAGACCGAGCCGGCTTCGCGCTCGATGCGGCGGGAGATTTCAAGCAACTGGCTGTCGTTGACGGCGGCCGGTGCCGAGCGATCGGAATTGTCGATCGTCATCACGACTTCGGCGTGGTTGCGCGCCGGACGGTTGCCGGAACCGGCGAAGATCACCGCATCCATGTCGGCGGCGCGCAGCGACTTGTGCGACGTCTCGCCCATCGCCCAGCGCAGCGCTTCGACGAGATTGGATTTGCCGCAGCCATTCGGTCCGACGACGCCGGTCAGGCCCGGCTCGATCATGAAATCGGTGGGTTCAACGAACGACTTGAAACCGTGCAGGCGGAGGCGCGTGAGCTTCATGTACACAAATCTCGTTTGGCCGGGCGCGAATCTCCCTGCCGTGACAATACCATGGATGGCAATGTCGGTGTCTGGGGTGAATAGCTGCGTGCAGCTCTCATGAGCGGCGACAATGGCGATGCCTGCGCGTCAGGGCAACCGCTTGACCCAGCTTTTCCCAAGGGATTTGCGAGGGATTTGCAGGGGTTTTATGAACTCTGCATGCCCTCGGAGATTCGCATCGGGCGAATCAGGTTTTCAACAACGAAATAATGCGATCGCCGCATGTGGGGATCGCAAGTCATCCACAATTATCGTGCCCGACTCAAATCGGGCACGATGGTGTCAGGCTCGATAGGGCGCAATCAGCTCTTCAGCAGCGGATCGATATGCTTGCTGAATTCCTCGAACGAGGTCTCGCCCTTCAGCATCTCGCCGTTGATGAAGAAGGTCGGCGTCGAGTTCACCTTCAGCACGTCGTTGGCGTATTTCTGGTCGGCGGCGATCTTGTCGAGCAGCTTCTGATCCTTCAGGCAGTCCTCGACCTGCTGCTGGCTGAGACCAGCCTGCTTGCCGATCCGCGTCAGCGTCTCGGTGGTGTTCTTCACCACCCAGTCGTTCTGCTGGCGGAACAAGAGGTCGATCACGGCGAAGAATTTCGGCGCGTCGTCTTTGGCGATGCAGCGCGCCAGCATCGAGCCCGCGGCGGCCTTGATGTCGAGCGGGAATTCGCGGAACACGTAACGCACCTTGCCGGAGTCGACGTAGGTCGACTTGATCTTCGGGAACACGGTCTCGTTGAAATTGGCGCAGTGCGGGCAGGTCATCGAGGCGTATTCGACGATCGTCACCTTGGCGTCCTGCGGGCCGAGGCCCATGTCCGGCAGCGACTGCGGCTTGGCGACTTCGGCGGCGGTCTGCGCGAATGCATCGGTGATCAGGCGCAGCGGCGACAGGCCGGCGAGGGCGGCAAGGCCGGTCAGCGAGAGAGCGGTGGTGAAGGCGCGGCGCGTGATGATCAAGGTCAGCTCCCGGATTGGCGCATTCACGCCACAATGAAGGGGGTCCCAAAAAAGAAGCCTTCGCTAGCTTGAAACGGCCATTGTGGCAATGCCGGGGACTCGCGGCAAAGCCATCGAAAAGCGTCAATTTCGCTTGATCGAGGCGCCCAACCGGGCCAGCGCCGCGCGCAGGTCGTCGTCCTCGACGGCGGCAAGATCGGCCGCCTCCCGAGCCACGGATTTAGCGTCGGGCGGGCGCGGCCGCGCCGGGCGGCTGCGGCGCGACAGCGGGGCCTGCCGGATCGTCAGGCGGCCGACCGCGTGCCAGCCGAAGAAGCGGTTCACCCGTTCCAGAATGACATCGGAGGAATGCTGGATCTCCAGCGCCATCGGTCCCTCGACCCGCAGCACCAGCGTTGCCGGCTCCTGCGGCTGCCCCTCCACCGGCCGCGGCCACTGCATCTTCATCGGCTCGCAAAAGGTGGCGATCCGCTCGCCCGCGATCTCGGTCCAGCGCAGCACCAGTTCGCGCGCGGCAAAGCCCTGCTTTGCGTACGCATCGGTGAAGACGTCGCTGAGCAGGATCGACAGGGGCTTTGCGCTGATCGGGCCGGGTTTGGACATGGGACGGGTTATAGCACGATGCCCGGCCGCCATCAGGCCGCCGCACGTGGACGGATGGCCTTGAGATCCCGGTCGATCTCGCGGCGCCGTTGCATCAGGTCATAGTCCATCTGCAGCCCAAGGAAAAACCCCTCCGATAGGCCAAAATAGCGTGCCAGCCGCAGGTCGGTATCGGCGGTGATGTCGCGCTTGCCCAGCACAATCTCATTGATGCGGCGCGGGGCCACATGAACGGCGCGCGCCAGCCCATTCTGACTGAGGCCCATCGGCTTGAGGAACTCCTCAAGCAGGATTTCGCCGGGATGGGGGTTGTGGAGCAATCCGCCCTTAGTCGTGGTAGTCGACGATTTCGACATGTGCCGGTCCTCCCTCATCCCATACAAAGCAGATACGCCATTGATCGTTGATCCGAATCGAGTGCTGACCCAGCCGGTCCGCCCTCAGTGCTTCGAGGCGGTTACCGGGTGGCACGCGCAGGTCGCTCAAAGCGCGGGCTTGATTCAGAAGGCGGAGTTTCCTGAGCGCAACGTTCTGGATATCTGGCGGCAAATCTCTTGCTGCGCCGGCCCGACCAGATCAATGCTGTCTCGGGATCGGCGAAACCCTGGATCATTGCGCACTATAACGCGTCGCGTCATAGTGCGCAATGATTAGCCGGTGGCCGGGCCTGAACCCAGAGGAAGAAGCGTGTCCCCGTCACGAGCGACCAAGCAAAGACCGCAACAGGATGCGCCTGACCGCCCGGCACGGCTGCTCGCCTGGTATGACCGGCATCGCCGAACCCTGCCGTGGCGCGCGAAGGCCGGGGAGCGGTCTGATCCGTACCGGGTGTGGCTGTCCGAGATCATGCTGCAGCAGACCACGGTGCGGGCGGTCGGACCTTACTTCGAGAAATTCGTGGCGCGCTGGCCTGACGTCACCGCACTCGGCCGCGCCGCGCTCGACGACGTCCTGAGGATGTGGGCCGGGCTCGGCTATTATTCGCGGGCGCGCAACCTGCACGCCTGCGCGGTCGCGGTGATGGGCGATCATGGCGGGGCATTTCCGGACACCGAGGAGGGCCTGCGTGCGCTGCCCGGGATCGGGCCCTACACTGCCGCGGCGATCGCCGCGATCGCGTTCGACCGGCGCACCATGCCGGTCGACGGCAATATCGAGCGCGTGGTCACCCGGCTCTACGCCATCGAGGAGGCGCTGCCGCAGGCCAAGCCGCTGATCAAGGAGATGGCCACGACGTTGCTCGGGCCGTCGCGCGCCGGCGACAGTGCGCAGGCGCTGATGGATCTGGGCGCCACCATCTGCACGCCGAAGAAGCCGGCTTGCGCATTGTGTCCGCTGAATGACGATTGCGCAGGCCGCATCCGCGGTGATCAGGAAACATTCCCGCGCAAGGCGCCGAAGAAAAGCGGCGCGCTGCGCCGCGGCGCCGCCTTCGTGGTGACGCGTGGCGGCGAGCTGCTGGTGCGCTCGCGCCCGGAAAAGGGTCTGCTCGGCGGCATGACCGAGGTGCCGGGCTCGCAATGGCTCGCCGGGCAGGAGGATGCCGCCGCGCTGGCGCAGGCGCCGGAACTCAAGGGCGTCACCCGCTGGCATCGCAAGGCTGGAATCGTCAGCCATGTGTTCACGCACTTCCCGCTCGAGCTCGTCGTCTACACCGCCAGCGTTACGTCGCGGACCCGCGCGCCGGAGGGCATGCGCTGGGTGCCGGTGGCGACGCTCGACGGCGAGGCATTTCCGAACGTGATGCGTAAGGTCATCGCGCACGGGCTCGACCTCTAGAAGATGACGGCCTGCTGACACCATGCTGGCAGCAGCGCCCGGCTATCACCTCCGTCACAACGGAGGTCGCCATGATCGCAACTGCGCTCGATAAAATTCCGATGCCGCCGGTCGCAAAACTGCTCGGCTGGCGCCTGGCCGACGCACGTCCGCAGGACGGCTGGATCAGGATGACCTTCGACGGCAAGCAGGATTTCTGCAATCCGGCCGGCTTTATCCAGGGCGGCATGCTCAGCGCGATGCTCGACGACACCATGGGGCCGGCGGTGTTCGTGATGACCGAGGGCAGGCTCTTCACCACGACGATCACGATGACCGTGAATTTCCTGGCGCCGGCGAAGCCCGGGTTGGTCACCGGCGAGGCGACGGTGACTCAGCTCGGCAAGACCATCGCCTTCGTCGAAGGCCGGCTGACCTCGGCCGACGGCGCATTGCTCGCGACGGCGAGCAGCAGCATCCGCCTGGTGGAGGCGGTGCGGGCGCTGCGGTGACGCCGCGTGCGCAACAAGCAGTCCGTCGCCCCTGAAGCGGTTCATCCGTCATTGCGAGGAGCGATAGCGACGAAGCAATCCATGCCTCCGCGAATGCCGCGCGATAGATTGCTTCGCTTCGCTCGCAATGACGGGGATCCGGCCTTGTTAGCCCAAATCAGCCCGGTCGCTGAACGATTGGCGGCTTGGCGTTCAGCCCCTCGACCTGGAAGCCGGCGACGCGCTTGTAGTTGGCGGCGATGTCTTCCAGTTCCTGCTGCGACAGCACGTCGGTGACCACCTTGAAGCCGTCAGGCGCGCGCTCCTCGACCAGCTGCATCACCTGCTCGGGACCGTTGCGGCGGTTCAGCATCACGAGGTCTGATGTCGCGGGCCGCCGCTCGGCCTCATAAGCGGCAAGCGCGGCCTGCGTCGGGCCATGCGCCAGGATCTCGCGGGTCAGCGTGCGTGCATCCAGAATCGCCTGCGAGGCGCCGTTGGAGCCGATCGGGTACATCGGATGCGCGGCGTCGCCCATCAGCGTGACGCGGCCGAAGGTCCATTGCGGGATCGGGTCGCGATCGACCAGCGGATATTCATAGGCGTGCGGACAGTTGCGGATCAGGCCGGGCACGTCGAGCCAGTCGAAATTCCAGTTCTCGAACCACGGCAGGAACTCGTCGAGTTTTGCTTTGCGGTTGTAGTCCTCGCGGCGCCACTGATAGGTCGGCGGCATGTGCCGCTCGGCGACCCAGTTGATATCGAACTTGCCGTCGGCGCCGGCCTCCTTCGAGATCGGATAGCAGACGAATTTCAGGGTCTCGTGCCCGGCCATGATCATGGTGCGGCCGGTGAGGAAGGAGTTCGCCCGGGTGATGCCGCGCCACAGGATGCGGCCGTTCCAGATCGGCGGCCCTTCCTGCGGATAGAGCTTCTCGCGCACCGCCGAATGGATGCCGTCGGCGGCGATCAGCACCGCGCCGTCATGGCTGCCCGCCGGCTTGCCGGTGGCGCGGTCGATGAAGTCGGCGCGGACGCCGTCTGCCGTTTCGGTCCAGCCGGTGAGGTGATGGCTGGTCAGGATGTTGGCGGCTCCCAGTCGCTCGGTCGCGGCATCGAGCAGCAGCTGCTGCAGGCGGCCGCGATGGATCGAGAATTGCGGCCATTTATAGCCGGCCTCGAGCCCGCGCGGCTCGCTCCAGATCGGCTTGCCGTGCTTGGAGAAATAGGCGAGCTCGCTTGTGCGCACGGCGGTCGTATCGAGCACGTCGTGCAGGCCGAGCTCGATCAATTCGCGCACCGCATGCGGCAACACGTTGATGCCGACTCCGAGCGGCCTTAGCTCGGGCACGCTCTCGAACACGCGGCAGGGCACCCCGATCTGATGCAGGCTGAGCGCCAGCGTCAGCCCGCCAATTCCGCCACCTGCAATGAGCACCGTCATGAAAAGCCCTCTCGATTGGCCATGGTCATCGCACGGCGGCCCCGCCGCGGGCAAGGTCCGCGGCCCCCCACGGGGTGGACGGCAAGGGACGTCGTCGCTAACCTCGGCCGCATTCCATAAAAAGCCAAGGGCCGGGTTCGCAACGAGCCGACAAGGCCCGTAGAGGACATCGACATGCTCAAGCTCTATACCGCTCCCGGCACCTGCGCGCTCGCCACCCACATCGCGCTGGCCGAAGCCGGCGCGCCCTATACGGTCGAGCGGCTCGACTTCAAGAACAACCAGCAGAACAGCCCGGAATATCTCAAGATCAACCCCAAGGGCCGCGTTCCGACGCTGGTGACCGAGCACGGCGTGCTGACCGAGACGCCGGCGATGCTGGCCTACGTCGCGCAGACCTATCCGCAGGCGAAGCTCGCGCCGCTCGACGACGCCTTCGCATTCGCCAGGCTGCAGTCGTTCAACTCCTATCTCTGCTCGACGGTGCATGTCTGCCACGCCCACAAGATGCGCGGCGCGCGCTGGGCGACCCAGGAGAGCTCGTTTGCCGACATGAAGTCGATGGTCCCGAAGACCATGGGCGCCTGCTTCAACCTGATCGAGCGCGACATGCTCAAGGGGCCGTGGGTGATGGGCGAGGGCTACACGGTGGGCGATGCGTACCTTTACGCGCTCACGCTCTGGCTCGACGGCGACGGCGTCGACATCGCGACCTTGCCCAAGGTGAAGGCGCACCGTGCGGCGATGGAGGGCCGTCCGGCGGTGCAGAAGGTGCTGGCGGAGCAGAGGGCGTAGGGCAGAGCGGCCAATACCTCGGTGTCGTCCCGGCGAAGGCCGGGACCCATAACCCCAAATCTGAATTGTGGTGCGACGCTGGGGCCGCAGTCGTTCATCCCGTTTAACTGCTGTGATTATGGGTCCCGGCCTTTGCCGGGACGATATCGGGGATGGATCATGGGCCTCACACCTTCCCCATCTCCAGCTCCCGTCCGGTCTCCAGCATCAGCTTGCGCAGCCAGATCGAGCCCGGATCCATCTGCGCCCGCGTCGGATAGAACATGTGCTGCTCGTCGATCCCGGGATCGAGCGGCGGCGTCACCGTCATCAGCGACAGCTGCTTCGACAGCGCCGCAATCAGCCGGCGCGGCACGAAGGCGACGAGGTCGGTGCGCGCGGTGACGTGCAGCGCTTCGATATAGCCCGGCACCACCAGCGCGATCCGCCGCTCGATGCCCTTGGTGCGCAGCCAGGTGTCGATCAGATCCTCGTTGTGGCCGCGGATGATCACGGCGACATGCCGCGCCGCCAGGAACGCCTCGCGCTTCCTGAGCTTCGCGCCGGCCGGGTGGCCGCGCCGCACCGCGAGTGCATCGAGGTCGGTGTAGAGCCGCTGGCGGTGAAATCCCTTGAAGGAATTGCCGATCGAGATCACGAGATCGATGGTGCGGGCGAAGTCGGGCGTGAAGATCGTCGAGCTCCGCCACGGCACCACGTCGATGGTGACGTTCGGCGCCAGCCGCGTCACCTTCTCCATCAGCGGCGGCATCAACAGCTCGACCGCGAGATCGGGCATCATCAGGCGGAAATGCCGCTCGCTGCGCGCGGCGTCGAACTCGTCGGAGACGAACAGCGTACGCACCTGGTCGAGCGCCTGCGCCAGCGGCGAGCGCAGCGCCTGCGCCCGCGGCGTCAGCTCCATCCGCGCGCCGTTGCGCACCAGCAAGGGATCGCCGATCAGGTCGCGCAGCCGTTGCAGCGCGTGGCTCGTCGCCGGCTGCGACAGATTGAGCCGCATCGCGGCGCGGCTGACGCTGGCGTCGCGCAGCAAGGCGTCGAGCGCGACCAGCAGGTTGAGGTCAAGCGAATTCAAATTCATCAGGTGAATATATATCATACCACCTATCGATTGGAAGAATGCGCGTCGGCGCCGCAGGATCGGCAGGCAAGGCGTTCTCACGCGAACCAGTGAGCGGTTCGCACAAGGAGATGCCTGAGACCAAGGCAACCAATCACAGGAGACGCGCCATGAGCGCAGCCGACAACAAGAAACTGGTGCAGGAGATGTTCGTGATCGCGGGCAGTCCCGATCCCGCGGTACGCGAGAAATCGCTGTTCATGGCGACGCTCGCCGACGACGCGATCTGGACCGTGACCGGGCAGTATTCCTGGTCGCGCACCTTCACCGGCAAGCAATCGATCATGGCCGATCTGCACGGCCATGTCCGCTCCAGGCTGGTCGAGCGCGGCCGCACCGTCGCGCATCGCATCATCGCCGACGGCGACATCGTTGTAGTCGAGGCCAAGGGCAACAACCTCACCAAGGAAGGTCAGCGCTACGACAACGATTATTGTCTGGTGTTCCGCTTCGACGGCGGCAGGATCAAGGAGGTGAGGGAATATTGCGACTCGGTTTTGACCGAGAGGGCCCTCGGTCCGTTTCCGGCCGCCGAGATTCGCGCGGCGGGTTGAACGGCTGATCGCCGCATGCGCGGCGGTGCTGGTCCGGTTCAGACAATGGCGTGAGGACCGCCGCGCGTGGCGGCAACTCGCCATCATGAGCGAACGTGAAATGCAGGATATCGGCGTCTGCCGCGCCGACATTTCTCACGGCCGGTGCGACAGGGGAAGGCTGTATTGGCCGCCGTAACTTGCAAAAATGCAGGGTGGGCAACGCGTCAGCGCGCCCACCCCGCGTAGCGTTCAAAGGCGGCTCACGCCACCTTGTTCTTGAGATGGCCGAACATGATGTCGCGGGCCGCGTCGTCCATCTCCGCCTTGAAGGTGTGCTTGTCCTTCAGCGCGATCGCGCGCGCCGCCGCCGGCCGCGCCGAGATCTCGTCGACCAGCCGCTTCACGTTCGGATATTTTGCGTAGCCTTCCTCGCCGAGGACGAACGGCGCCATCCGCGCCCAACCCCAGAACGCCATGTCGACGATGGTGTAGCTGTCGCCGACCATGTAGCGCTGTTTCGCCAGGTGATCGTCGAGGATCTTGTAGTGGCGGTGCGCCTCGTACTGATAGCGGTTGTTGGCGTAGTCGAGGTCCTTCGGCGCGAAATGCTTGAAATGCACGGCCTGGCCGGAATACGGGCCGAGGCCGGTCGCGATGAACATCAGCCAGGACAGCGTCGCGGCGCGGTTCGCCGGCGTGTTGGCGGGCAGGAACTTGCCGTGCTCCTCGGCGAGGTAGAGCAGGATGGCGTTGGAGTCGAACACGAAGATGCCGTCGTCGTCGATCGCCGGCACCTTGCCGTTCGGATTGACCTTCAGGAAATCAGGCGCGAACTGCTCGCCCTTGCGGGTGTCGACCGGGATCGCCTCGAACGGCAGGCCGGACTCTTCGAGGAACAGCGCGACCTTGTTCGGGTTCGGCGCGCCATTGAAATAGAATTTGATCATGAAGGGACTCCCTTGGTTCTTGTGACCGGCGAGATCGGGGCGCGGCGGGGGATGGCCGCAGGGCCACTCATGCGCAAAATTCGCCGCAACGCGCAAGCGACGAGTTTGTGAATCAGGGGCGCGTGCCGCGCGGGTCAGCCGGCGTTCAAGACGGCGTCAGCTTTCTCCGATCGTCATTCCCCGATGCGCAATTGCGCATCTGAGGGCGCCGCAACACGGCGAGCCCGGAATCCATTGCGCCACGGCGTATGTGACTCGATGGATTCCGGGTTCTCGCTTCGCGAGCCCCGGAATGACGAAGGAATGAGGATGAGCGGACCGTGTCTCGCAGCCGCGGGATGGGAGGACGAAAGGCCTGCTCAGCCCACCGCCATCCCGGAGCGGATCTCGGCGCGCAGCTCGTCGATCAGCCGCAGCCCGGTCTTGGTCTCGACGTGCCAGAAGGTCCAGCCGTTGCAGGCGCCCGAGCCTTGCGCGACGGCACCGATGCGGTGGATCGAGCCGACCTTGTCGCCGAGCATGATGGCGCCGTCGGCGCGCACCAGGGCGCCATGGCGCTTCTTGGCGTCGACCAGCTTTGCGCCGGGCACGATCATGCCGCGCTCGATCAGTTCGGAGAACGCGACGCGCGGCGCCTCGCGGGCGGTCATGAACGGTGCCAGAGTTGCTTCCGGCAGCGGTTCGATCGCGGCGATACGGGCTTCGGCCGCGGCGGCATAGGTCCGGTCGCGCTCGAAGCCGATATAGTTGCGGCCGAGGCGCTTGGCGACGGCGCCGGTGGTGCCGGTGCCGTTGAACGGATCGATCACGAGATCGCCGGGCTTCGACGACGACAGCAGCACGCGGGCGAGCAGCTGCTCGGGCTTCTGGGTCGGATGAACCTTCTTGCCGTCGTCGCCCTTCAGGCGCTCCTCGCCGGTGCACAGCGGGATCAGCCAGTCGGAGCGCGCCTGCACGTCCTCGTTGGAAGCTTTCAGCGCTTCGTAGTTGAAGGTGTAGCCCTTGGCCTTCTCGTCGCGCGCGGCCCAGATCATGGTCTCGTGCGCGTTGGTGAAGCGGCGGCCGCGGAAGTTCGGCATCGGATTGGACTTGCGCCACACGATGTCGTTCAGGAGCCAGAAGCCGAGGTCCTGCATGATGGCGCCGACGCGGAAGATATTGTGATAGGAGCCGATCACCCACAGCGTCGCCGACGGCTTCATCACGCGGCGGCAGGCCAGCAGCCAGGCGCGGGTAAAATCGTCATAGGCGGCGAACGACGAGAACTTGTCCCAGTCGTCGTTGACGGCATCGACATGCGACTCATCGGGGCGCTTGAGATCGCCCTTGAGCTGCAGATTGTAGGGAGGATCCGCAAAGACCAGGTCGACCGAGCCGGCCTGAAGCTTCGACAACTCGGCCACGCAATCGCCAATGACGATGTGGCTCGACGGGGCACTCTCAAATTTAGTGCGGGGCGCCCTTGCAGACGCCCCGCGACGCGACACTACCATGACTCAAGAACTCTGACTCAGGCGACGCTGTCGGCGACGCGGGACTAAACAACCGACTGGCGTCACATTGACCGGGCAAAGTAAAAATCGACTTAATTGGAAATGTTCATGCAAAAGATTGCAGCAGTTTTTGAACGACGTGGCGCATTGTCGTGTGCGTTGTGCTGCAACATCAGCGCGTTCCGCGAAAATTTTTGCGGATCATCAAACCGGCACGATTCAGCCAGTAAATTCGCCGCCGTTTGCAGAGTTCGCGGTACAAACGATGCGCGTGCAACGGGCTAGGCAATTTTTGCCGGGCAGGATATTGATTAACAGAATGGAAATTTTAGGTTGGTGTGTCCCGCAATGGGGCGCCGACTGGAATGAAGGGAAACCGCCATGCGCTATGATGATTTCCGCCGCAGCGACGACATCGAAGACCGTCGCGACGACAGCGGAGGCGGCGGTGGTGGCGGCTTCGGGATTCCGATGGGCGGCGGTGGCGGGCTCGGCATCGGCACGGTCATCGTGCTCGGCCTGCTCGGCTATGCCTTCGGCATCGATCCGCGCATCCTGATCGGCGGCGCCGAGATTCTCACCGGCGGCGGCCAGGCGCCGACCTATCAGACCGACCGGCAGTCCTCCGGCGGCCAGGCCAAGCGCGGCGCGCCGACCGACGAGATGGGAAGCATGATCGCCGGCATCCTCGGCGAGATCGACGATCGCTGGAGCGAGATCTTCCAGGCCTCGGGCCAGAGCTACACCGGTCCGAAGATCGTGCTGTTCCGCAACGCCACCAATGGCGGCCGCTGCGGCATGGCGCAGTCGGCGATGGGGCCGTTCTACTGCCCGCCGGACAAGACCATCTTCCTCGACACCGGCTTCTTCCGCGAGGTCGAGACGCGCTTCCGCGGCTGTTCGGGCAACGCCTGCAAGTTCACCGCAGCCTATATCATCGCGCACGAGGCCGGCCATCACATCCAGAACCTGCTCGGTATCATCCCGCGCGTGAACCGGCTGCAGCAGCAGGCCGGCAGCAAGGCCGAGGCCAACGCGCTGCAGGTCAAGGTCGAGTTGCAGGCCGACTGTCTCTCCGGCGTCTGGGTCAATCGCGAGGAGAAGAAGCGGCCGGGCTTCCTCGAGGCCGGCGACATCGACGCCGCGCTGACCACCGCGAATGCGATCGGCGACGACACGCTGCAGCGGCAGGCGACGGGCAGGGTGGTGCCGGATTCCTTCACCCACGGCTCCGCCGCGCAGCGCAAGCAATGGTTCATGACCGGCTACCAGCAGGGCACCGTGCAGGCCTGCAACACGTTCGGCGGCGGGTAGAAAGCCGGTTCAACGGGGGCAAGGCCGCGAGTCAGGTCACCTCTCCCGCTTGCGGGGGAGGTCGCATCGCATCGTTAGATGCGATGCGGGTGGGGGCTCCTTCCACTATATGACTCGCGGTGACACCCCCACCCCGACCTCGAGAGCGAGCTTCGCTCGCCTCGGACGCCCACAAGCGGGAGAGGGAGCGAGAGAGCAGGCCATGTCTTCAATCGACGAAACCAAGCAATTCATCCCGCTCAACATCGCGGTGCTGACGATTTCCGACACCCGCACGCTGGCGGATGACAAGTCGGGCACCACGCTCGCCGATCGCCTCACCGCGGCCGGCCACAAGCTCGCGGCCCGCGAAATCGTCACCGACGATGTCGAGGCGATCCGCGCGGTGATCCGGCGCTGGATCGCGGACCCCGGCGTCGATGCCGTCATCACCACCGGCGGCACCGGCTTCACCGGCCGTGACGTGACGCCGGAGGCGGTCGAGCCGCTGTTCGAGAAGCGGATGGACGGCTTTTCGATCGCCTTCCACATGCTGAGCCATGCCAAGATCGGCGCCTCGACGATCCAGAGCCGCGCCACCGCCGGCGTCGCCGGCGCGACCTTCATCTTCTGCCTGCCCGGTTCGCCCGGCGCCTGCCGCGACGGCTGGGACGGAATCCTGGCTGCGCAGCTCGATTACCGCACGAAGCCCTGCAATTTCGTCGAGATCATGCCGCGGCTCGACGAGCATCTACGCCGCCCGAAGGCGAAGGGGTCGAGTGTGTAACCTCGATCGTCATTCCGGGGCATCGCGCAGCGATGAGCCCGGAATCCATCGCCCCACATAACCTGCGGCCTAGTGGATTCCGGGCTCGCGCTTCGCGCGCCCCGGAATGACGAAGAAATCAACCGCCGCCGATGAGTCTCAACAGCGCCTGCCACAATCCCCGCACACCGTTGCGCCAGGCCTCGGCCCACAGCGCGTGCGCCATGTGGGTATAGAATGTGATCAGCTCAGCCGTGACGCGCCGCCCGGTTTCACAACTCGAGCTCCCAGGTCTCGCCGATCAGGTCGGCGCCGAAGCTGTGATGCTTCTCTTCCTTGACGCGCTGGAAGCCGGCGCGGGCGTAGATGGCGCGCGCGGCGAGCAGGACGCTCTGGGTCCACAGCGTCATCTTCTTGTAGCCCTTCTCGCGCGCGGCGCGGATGCACTGCTCGACCAGAGCGCGGCCGACGCCGAGCCCGCGCGCCTTCTCCTCGACCAGCAACAGCCGCAGCTTGGCGACCCCGTCGCCGCCGTTGACCAGGAAGATCGAGCCGACCGGTTCGCCATTGGCTTCCGCGATCCAGCAATGCTCGCGTGCGGGATCAAAGTTCCTGATGAATTGCGCGCAGATCTCGGCGACCAGCGCCTCGTAGCTGATGTCCCAGCCATATTCCTCGGCATAGGCCCTTGCCTGGCTCGAAATCACCCAGCCGATGTCGCCGGGCCTGTGGCTGCGCAGCAGAAAAGCGGCGGGTTTCTCCGCAGGCTGCTCCAGCGTTCGCTCGATCGTCGCCATCGCGCGCACCACGGCGCCGCGCTGACTGTCGTCGAGCGAGACGAGCAGGTTTCCGACTTCCTCGCTCGACCGACGCTCGAGCTCGGCCTGGGCGGTGCGGCCTTTGGCGGTCAGCGATAGTTCGTTGATCCGGCCGTCGTGCTTTGCGGGCTTGCGCGTCACGATCTGGCGCCGCTGCAGCGCCTGCAGGGTGCGGCTCACGAAGCCGGGATCAAGGCCAAGATCGCGCGTGAGGTCGGTGGCAGTGCAGGCGGGGCGATGCCGGATCTCGTAGAGGATGCGGGCTTCCTGCAGGGTGAACGGGCTGTGCACGAGCTTGGGCTCGATGAGGCCGAGCTTGCGCGTGTAAAAGCGGTTGAAGCCGCGGATCGCGGCGATCTCGCCGGCGATATCATTATTTGATTTCATCAAATGATTATTTGACGGAATCAAACAAATTGCAAGCCCCACCAAACCCGTTCTGCTTTGCATGGGGTTGTTTTCGCGATTCTGTGTTCAGGCCTGCGAACTGGCCCCGTCCCGGTCTCAGGCCACCATGATCCGGCTGCGCAGCATGGTGCGGGAGGAGCGGCCGAGCCGGCGCAGCAGCCGCGCCTCGGAGCGGCGGGCGTCCGGCCGGTAACCGCCGATCCGCTCGTAATGTTCGCGCGCGATCAGAAGGCCCTGTTCGGCCGATGGCCCGGTGATCATCCGGGCGACGAATTTGAGGCCGTCGCGCAGGCCGGGGTCGGAGTAGGGCGCGCGGGCATAGCGGAAGATGCCGGCGCGGTCCTTGCCGCTCGCCGCCACCATCTGGATGAACTGGGTGGTCTCCTCGATCCAGCCCGCATCGAGCACCGCGCCCGGATGCAGGAACATCAACCAGGGCGAACGCGCCTGGCGTGCGCCGGCCGCGAGCGCCGCGGCGCGGGTGCCCTCGAAGCGCAGGAAGCGGCAGCCGGCGACGTCGGCAACGCGCTCCATGATGTCGGTATTGGTGCGGTCGACCAGCAGCACTTCGCGGATCACGCCGGCGGCCGCGCCCGGCACCAGCGCCGCCAAGGTTGCGACCGCGGTGCGCTCGATCCCGTCGGTTGGAATGATCACGCTCAGCATGATTTGAGGCTTCGCTGGCTGAAATGGTTCCGGAAACTCCGGTCGTGTTATCACCTTGTCATATTCAAAGCAGCCTGTGCGGCTGCAGAATTTTGTAGCAAGGTTCTGTGGAATTTCTCCGCTCTCGTTCTTGATTTGTTCTCGCGCTGTGCTAGCTTCAGAACATGAGCCGAGCATCCTCTCATGCCCTCAAGCACCCGCCGGTAACGGCGCCCTCCGATAACCCGGCGGGTGCACCCACCCCTTTTCCCGAGCTTGCGGTCGCGATCGAGCGCGAGCGGCGGCGCGGCCGCGGCGCGCAGTCCAACGCCAGCGGCCGTTATGAGGCCGAGGCGCGGACGGCCTTCGACGATGGCTGGCAGAGCCTCGAAGACCTGCCGCCGTTCACCACCAGCGTCGCGCTCGACACCTCGCGCAAGGTGATCACCCGCAACGATTCCCCCGATATCGGCTTCGATCGCTCGATCAATCCCTACCGCGGCTGCGAGCATGGCTGCGTCTACTGCTTCGCGCGGCCGACCCACGCCTATCTCGGCCTGTCGCCGGGGTTGGATTTCGAGTCGAAACTGTTCGCCAAGCCGGATGCGCCGGCGCTGCTCGAGAAGGAGTTGGCGGCGGCGGATTATGAAGCGCGGATGATCGCGATCGGCACCAATACCGATCCTTATCAGCCGATCGAGCGCGAGCGGAAGATCATGCGCGGCATTCTCGAAGTGCTGGAGCGTGCCGGGCATCCGGTCGGCATCGTCACCAAGTCGGCGCTGGTGACCCGCGACATCGATATCCTTTCGCGGATGGCCAAGCGCAACCTCGCCAAGGTCGCGCTGTCGGTGACGACGCTCGACCCGAAGCTTGCCCGCACCATGGAGCCGCGCGCCTCGACCCCGCCGAAGCGGCTTGAGGCGATCAAGCGGCTCGCCGAGGCCGGCATCCCGACCACGGTGATGGTCGCGCCCGTGATCCCCGCGCTGAACGATTCCGAGATCGAGCGCATCCTCGATGCGGCAGTGCATGCCGGCGCGAAGGAGGCGAGCTACGTGCTGCTGCGGCTGCCGCTGGAGGTTCGCGACCTGTTTCGCGAATGGCTGATGGCGAACTATCCGGACCGCTATCGCCACGTCTTCACGCTGATCCGCGACATGCGCGGCGGCCGCGACTATGATTCGCAATGGGGTACGCGGATGAAGGGCACCGGTCCGATGGCCTGGATGATCGGCCGTCGCTTCGAGATCGCCTGCGAAAAGCTCGGCCTCAACAAGCGGCGCACCAAGCTGACCACGGATCACTTCGCCAAGCCGAAGCGCAACGGGCAACAGCTCAGCCTGTTCTAGGCGAGATCTCGTAGCGCGGATGGAGCGCGGCGAAATCCGGGCTACGAAGATGCAAGATGGTGACAACGTTAAACAAGTGAGTACAGCAATGAGTAACGCCCCGACCGCACGCTTCACCGTCCTCACCCTCGGCGTCAGCGACATGCGCGCCAGCATCGCCTTCTACGAATCCCTCGGCTTCACGAGGAAGATGCGGGCGACCGGCGAGGAGGTGGCGTTCTTCGAGACCGGCGGCAGCGTGCTCGGGCTGTTCCCGTGGCACCTGCTCGCTGACGACGCCGGACTGCCCGATCAGCCGCGGCCGGCTGCATTCCACGGCGTCTCGATCGCCTGGAACTGCAACGACGATGCCGAGGTCGATCGCGTGATGGCGTTCGCACTGTCGAAAGGTGCCAAGCTGCTGAAGCCGGCACAGCCGACCAGCTATGGCGGTTATTGCGGCTATTTCGGCGATCCCGATGGTCACGCCTGGGAAGTGGTGCGCGCGCCGGGTTTTGAGGTGCTCGATAGCGGGCGGGTGTCGATTCCTGACTAGCGCGGGCTGGCTGGACTGAATAACGGGGAAGGGCGCCCGGTTCCCGGTTGCGCCGCGGGCTGCGCTTGATCACGATCCCCGCATGATTCGGGACAAGTCCAGAAACACGTCGAAAAAGCCGCCGGCCAAGCCGACCGCGCCAGCCAAGCCGGAGAAGCGCATCGTCGTGCGGCCGAGCTTCCGGCGCGAGCGCGCGCTGATCAAGCGCGGCGTCTGGCCGGTCGCCGGCTGCGACGAGGCCGGGCGCGGCCCGCTGGCAGGTCCCGTGGTCGCTGCCGCCGTGGTGCTCGACCCGGCGCGGGTCCCCAAGGGCCTCGACGATTCCAAGCGGCTCAGCGCCGAGCGCCGCGAGGAATTGTTCGAGGAGATCTGCGCCACCGCTTCGTTCTCGGTCGCGGTGGCCTCGCCGGCGCGAATCGATCGCGACAACATCCTGCGCGCCTCGCTGTGGGCACTGGCGCGCGCGGTCCATGCGCTGCCGGAGATGCCAAGGCACGTCTTCGTCGACGGCCGCGACAAGCTCGCCACGCTCTGCGACTGCGACGCCGTGATCGGCGGCGACGGCATCGTGGCCTCGATCGCCGCGGCTTCGATCATCGCCAAGGTGACGCGCGACCGCCTGATGTGTCAGCTGGCGCTGGATTGTCCCGGCTACGGCTTCGAACAGCACAAGGGCTATGGCGTGCCCGAGCACCTCGAGGCGCTGGACCGGCTCGGCCCGAGCACCCATCACCGCAGCTTCTTCGCCCCCGTCGTCGCCGCGCGGCTGAAGCATTTTCCGCGTCCCGCCGAGCCCGACCTGTTCACGGTGGACACGGAAAGCGAAGCCGCAGCGGCGTCCGAAGCGGCGTAGCGCGACGGCGCCCGCACAAGCAACGGCGCCAACCCACACAACGGTGTCATCGCCCGGCTCGACCTGGCGATCCAGTATTCCAGAGACAGTGATTTTCAATCGAGAAGCCGCGGCGTACTGGATGCCCCGCCTTCGCGGGGCATGACGGCTGCGTTTGGATATGCAGGGGGCACTCATCGGCCCCGGTTGCCTCCGCCGCCGCCGCCGTCTATCAAAAACCCTCGGGATCAGATGGCGCCGCTGAACGAGGTGGCTGGGGCAATTCAGGCGTTTCATGCGGTTTACCTCCCTGGTTGTCGAACTGATCCGCGCCCGGCCGCGTCTTGTGGTCTGGGTCGTGGTGCTGGTGCAGGCCGCGATCTGGCTGCTGCTGCCGCTGATCTTCTACGGCAGCCCGCCCGGCAATCTCGCCACCGTGCTGGCCTTCGGCCGCGAATATCAGGTCGGCACCGATATGGGGCCGCCGCTGGCATTCTGGCTCGCCGACATCGCGTTCCGCGCCGCCGGCAATCACGTGTTCGGCGTCTATCTGCTGGCGCAGGTCTGCGAGATCGCGACGTTCATCGCGTTCTACCAGCTGGCGCGCGCCATCGTCGGCGGCCCGCAGGGCGTGCTGGCGGTGTTGCTGTCGATGACTGCAGTGGTGTTCTCCTCCCCCAGCGTCGAGTTCGGTCCGCTGATCCTGGCGCGTCCGCTATGGGCGCTGCTGCTGCTCCATTCCTGGCAATTGATCGGGCAGAACCGGCGTAGCGCCTGGTTCGCCTGGTCGATCGATTGCGGCCTGCTGCTGCTGACGGCGCCGGCCGCGATCGGCATGATCCTGCTCGTGGTCGGCTTTGCGCTCGCGACCGAGCGCGGCCGGCGCACGCTGCGGGCGGTCGATCCGCTCTACGCGCTGCTGGTCATCATCGTGCTGGCGCTGCCCTATCTGGTCTGGCTGGTCCGCGCCGACGTGCTGGCGCTGCCGGCACTGCCTGCGCTTGCCGATCTCAAGGCGCGCGCGCTGCGCTGGGGCGTCGTGCTCGGCGGGCTGATCGTGGCGACCGCCGCGATCGTGGTGCTGGCGATCCTCAATTCGCGCTGGTTTGCCCGCGACGGCGAGGACGCGCCGATCATCTACCGTCCGCCGGTCAGTCCGCTGGCGCAGCAGTTCGTCTACTTTTTCGCGTTCGCGCCCGCGATCGTGAGCAGCTTCATCTCCGGGCTGTTCGATCTGGACAGCGCCTTCGGCGGCGCCGGCGTGGCGCTGTTGATGTCGGGGCTGGCGGTCGTGGTTGCCACTGGCGATCTGATCCATCTCCGCCGGCAGCGGCTGCTGCGCTCGGTGTGGGCCTTTGCCGTTGCGGCGCCTGCGGCTGTGGCGCTGGCTGCGGCGCTGTTCCTGCCCTGGACCAGCACCAAGGAGGTGCCGACCTCGCTGCCGGCGGCCGCGATGGGCCGCTTCTTCGACGACAGCTATGAGCGCCGCACCAACCAGCGCCTGCGCGCAGTCGCGGGCGACCCCGAGATCGCCAGCCTGATCGCGATGAACGGCCGCCGCCCGCATCTGTTGCTCGACGCCACGCCGCAGCGGACGCCCTGGCTGTCGGTCGCGAAATTCAACGAGACCGGCGGCGTCGTGGTCTGGCGCGCGCAGGACACCGCCGGCACGCCGCCGCCCGACCTCGCCCAGCGCTTCCCCGGTCTCGTGCCGGAAGTGCCGCGCTCGTTCGACCGCCTGGTCAACGGGCGGCAGCCGGTGCTGCGGATCGGCTGGGCGATCGTGCGGCCGAAGGGATAGGGATCTGCAGATCCGTAAGGTGGGTGGAGCGAAGCGAAACCCATCGAACCGGACTGCGGCACAAAGGATGGGTTTCGCTGCGCTCTACCCGTCCTACGAAGCAAGCACCTTCGCGATGGCGCGCAGATCCTGCCACGACAGCCGCTTGTAGGACGGCGAGCGCAGCAGATAGGCCGGATGGAAGGTGGCGACGGCGCGGATCGTGCGGGTGCCGGTGTCGTAATCGATCCATTTGCCGCGAGTCCGCATGATGCCCTCGCGCGTGCCGAGCAGCGCCTGCGTCGAGGGATTGCCGAGCGTCACCAGCACGTCGGGATTCACCAGCTCGATATGGCGCTGGATGAAGGGCAGGCAGACCTGCGTCTCCTGCGGCGTCGGCGTGCGGTTGCCCGGCGGCCGCCACGGGATCACGTTGGCGATATAGGCTTTGCTGCGGTCGAGCCCGATCGCGGCGATCATGCGGTCGAGCAGCTTGCCGGAGCGGCCGACGAACGGCAGCCCCTCGATGTCCTCGTCGCGGCCCGGCGCCTCGCCGACGAACATCACCTTCGCCTGCGGATTGCCATCGGCGAACACCAGCCGGGTCGCGGTGTGCTTCAGCGCGCAGCCGTCGAATGTCTCCATCAGCGTGCGCAACGCTTCCAGCGTCGGTGCAGTCCGCGCGGCCTCGCGCGCGGAGGCGATCGCGGCCTCCGGCGCGACGGTGATTTCGCTGCGCGGAACGGCGGGCATCGGCGGAGGGCGCAGCGGATTGAGCGCCACCGGCCGCGGCGCGGCGGGGGCCGGAACTGCTTCTGGCTCTTCCAGCCGGTTGATCGGCTCCTCGCCAAGCGCGCAGTCGACCCCGGCCTCGAGGTAAAAGGCCAGCAATTGCTGCAGTGTAGGGGTGGGCTCGGGCGGCAGGGCCATCATGGGGGCAATCTAGAGCATCAAAGGGAAAAGGGGAGGCTCGATTTCGGAAAAGATTGTTCTTTGCGGTATCCGGACCGTGCAAACCGATGGAAGCGCAATTCCATGGTTGTCCTTCCGCAAAAAATCGGAAACAACGACTTTTGAAAAGCTTAGAAGCGTTCTCAATGGGCTGAGACAGAGATCATGAGTGCTGAAGACCTTCCTCCCCGCGAGTCTATGGAATTCGACGTCGTCATCGTCGGCGCCGGCCCGTCGGGCCTGTCGGCCGCGATCCGGCTGAAGCAGCTCAATCCGGAGCTCTCGGTCGTCGTGGTGGAGAAGGGCTCCGAGGTCGGCGCGCACATTCTCTCGGGTGCGGTGATCGATCCAGCCGGCCTCGACAAGCTGGTGCCCGATTGGCGCGAGGATGCCGACTGTCCGCTGAAGACCCAGGTCACAAGCGATCGTTTCTATTGGGCGACGTCGCAGGGCTGGTTCCGCATCCCGAACTTCATCATGCCGCCGCTGATGCACAATCATCACAACTACATCGGCTCGCTCGGCAATGTCTGCCGCTGGCTGGCGCCGAAGGCGGAAGCGCTTGGCGTCGAGATCTATCCGGGCTTTGCCGCCGCCGAGGTGCTCTATGACGACAAGGGTGCGGTGCGCGGCATCGCGACCGGCGACATGGGCATCGCCAAGGACGGCACCCACAAGGATTCCTATACCCGCGGCATGGAGCTCGTCGGCAAGTACACGCTGTTCGCCGAGGGCGCGCGCGGCTCGCTGTCCAAGCAGTTGATCGCGAAGTTCAAGCTCGACGCCAACTCGGAGCCGCCGAAGTTCGGCATCGGCCTGAAGGAAGTTTGGCAGATCGATCCGGCAAAGCACAAGAAGGGCCGCGTGCAGCATACGCTCGGATGGCCGTTGAACGACAAGACCGGCGGCGGCTCGTTCCTCTATCACTACGACGACAACCGCGTCGCGGTCGGCTTCGTCGTGCACCTGAACTACACTGATCCCTATCTGTCGCCGTTTGACGAATTCCAGCGGATGAAGACGCATCCCGACATCCGCGAGCTGTTCGAGGGCGGCAAGCGGCTCGCCTATGGCGCGCGCGCCATCACCGAGGGCGGCTATCAGTCGGTGCCGCGGCTGACCTTCCCGGGCGGCGCGCTGATCGGGTGCGCGGCGGGCTTCGTCAACGTCCCACGCATCAAGGGCGTCCACAATGCGATGGGCTCCGGCATGCTCGCCGCCGAGCACGTTGCGGCCGCGCTCGGCGCCGGACGCGCCAATGACGAAGTCGTCGAATACGAGAACGCCTGGCGTTCGTCGGCGATCGGCAAGGACTTGTTCAAGGTCCGCAACGCCAAGCCGCTGCTGTCGAAGTTCGGCAATTTGCTCGGCATGGCGCTGTCCGGCTTCGACATGTGGTGCAACACGCTCGGCTTCTCGCTGTTCGGCACCCAGTCGCACGCCAAGCCGGACCGCAAGACCCTGGATGCGGCCAAGCAGCATCAGCCGATCGCCTATCCGAAGCCGGACGGCAAGATCTCGTTCGACAAGCTGTCCTCGGTGTTCCTGTCCAACACCAACCATGAGGAGGACCAGCCGGTTCATCTCAAGGTCGCCGACATGAACCTGCAGAAGACGTCGGAGCACGACGTGTTCGCCGGTCCCTCCAACCGCTATTGCCCGGCCGGCGTCTATGAATGGGTTGAGGAATCGGCGGGGCCGCGCTTCCAGATCAACGCCCAGAACTGCGTCCATTGCAAAACCTGCGACGTGAAGGATCCCAACGGCAACATCACTTGGGTTCCTCCGGAGGGCGGCGGCGGTCCGAACTACGAGGCGATGTGAGGCCAATGCGGCCGACCACATTTGCGTGAGGCCATGGCGCAGCTGGCCGCAACCTCCGCTCGGCGTCTGCCGGGCGGAAGCGGCCCGATTGCGCCGTCGGATACGTCGGGACACTTGGAACAGCGGGGAGCGGCGCTGGGATCCGGCGCTTTTTGCTTCCGCATGCGAATATGCCGGGCCCGGTCACGATACCGCCATAGTGGGAGCGTCTTGCGGTGTGCCGGCTGGATCGGCGGGTCTAACGGCCTAATCTGCCAATTGATTCGTCATGGGTTGCCTTGGGGCGATCCTTGCGGATAGACGCCAAAAGCGGCATTGTCGCTCGCCGTGATGCCGCTGCTTGGGTTCGCATTTTGAGACTGATCGCAAGATCTTGGCCGGTAAATCCATCTTGGCTGTACATCCCTGGAGCAAGGCGACCGTGATGCTGTCCACCCGTTTCAACCGCTTGACGATTGCCCTTCTCGCTGCCGCGGCGCTTGCCGTGCCTGCGCAACTGTCGGCGCAAACGCCCGACCATCCGACCGACAACGCCGCGCAATTCCCCTCCAAGAACGACCTGAAATCGCTGACCACGGCCGGCAGCTATCTCGCCGCCCGCCACGCCAGTGTCGAGCGCGATGCGGCCTCCGCCGCGGCATTCTACCGTTCGGCGCTGCGCACCGATCCGAAGAACTCCGAGTTGCTCGACCGCGCCTTCATCTCCTCGCTCGCCGACGGCGACATCGAGGAGGCGGTCAAGCTCGCCGACCGCATCCTGACCCAGGACAAGTCCAACCGCGTCGCCCGCCTCGTCGTCGGTGTGCGCGACCTCAAGCTGAAGAAATACGCCGCCGCGCAATCCAACATCAACCAGTCGGTGCGCGGCCCGATCACCGATCTGGTGGCCACGCTGCTGTCGGCCTGGGCGGCCTATGGCGCCGGCGACAGCAAGGGCGCAGTCGCCTCGATCGACAAGCTGACCGGTCCCGAATGGTATCCGATCTTCAAGGACCTGCATGCCGGCATGATCTATGAGCTCGCCGGCAAGGAGAAGGATGCCGGCGCCCGCTTCGAGAAGGTCTACAAGCTCGACGATTCGATGCTGCGCACGGTCGACGAATATGCGCGCTGGACCTCGCGCAACAAGGATGCTGCCGCCGCGACTGCGATGTACGAGGCGTTCGACAAGAAGCTGCCGCGTCATCCGCTGGTGCTGGAAGGCATCAAGGAGACCAAGGCCGGCAAGAAGCTGCCGCCGCTGGTCGATTCACCGCAGGCCGGCGCTGCCGAAGCGCTGTACGGCATCGGCGCGACGCTGACCCGCCGCGGCGGCGAGGACCTCGCGCTGGTCTATCTGCAGCTCGCGCTCTATCTGCAGCCGAACCATCCGCTGGCGCTGCTGTCGCTCGCCGATCTCTATGAATCGGTGAAGAAGCCGCAGATGGCGATCAAGGTCTATGAGCGGATGCCGGCGTCCTCGCCGCTGAAGCGCAACGCCCAGATCCAGCTCGCCACCAATCTCGACGCCGCAGACCGCAGCGACGAGGCGATCAAGATCCTCAAGGAAGTCACCGCGGATCAGCCCAAGGACATCGAGGCGATCCTGGCGCTCGGCAATATCGAGCGCGGCCGCAAGAAGTTCGCCGACTGCGCCACCACCTATTCGCAGGCGATCGATGCGCTGCCGGCCGGCAGCGGCGACAAGAACGCCTGGGTCACCTACTACTACCGCGGCATCTGCGAGGAGCGCTCCAAGCAGTGGAACAAGGCCGAGGCCGACATGCGCAAGGCGCTCGAGCTGCAGCCCGAGCAGCCGCATGTGCTGAACTATCTCGGCTATTCCTGGATCGACCAGGGCATCAACCTCGACGAAGGCATGAAGATGATCAAGCGTGCCGTCGATCAGCGCCCTGACGACGGCTACATCGTCGACTCCCTCGGCTGGGCCTATTACCGGATCGGCAATTACGACGAGGCGGTGAAGAACCTCGAGCGCGCGATCGACCTCAAGCCGGAAGATCCGACCATCAACGACCATCTCGGCGACGCCTATTGGCGTGTCGGCCGCACGCTGGAAGCCAAGTTCCAGTGGGCGCATGCCCGCGACCTCAAGCCCGAGCCGGAAGAGCTGCCGAAGATCCAGGCCAAGATCGACAACGGCCTGCCGGACGACACCTCGAACGCCGCCGCCGCCGACAAGAAGAAGGACGACGACGGCAAGGGCGGCTGAGCCAAAAAGAGACTTCACCTCTCCCGCTTGCGGGGGAGGTCGCATCGCATTCAAGATGCGATGCGGGTGGGGGCTCGCTCCACTCAAAGATTTCCTCTGCGGTGACACCCCCACCCCGGCCCTCCTCCGCAAGCGGGAGAGGGGGAAGAGGCGGAATTTCCATCCAAACAAAGGGATAGGATCGTGCGGCGATTTACGCTAATCGCTCACAATCGTTGTTTTTTAGGGGTTTATCGCCGTGCCGGCGCTGATTGAAGAAGGGCGTGCCAAGGTCAACCTGACGCTGAAGGTGATCGGACGGCGCGTCGACGGGTTTCACGACCTCGAGAGTGTCGTCGCGTTTGCCGATTGCGCCGATCGTCTCACGCTCGAGCCGGGCCCCGAGCTGTCGCTGACGATGGCCGGACCGCTGGCCGACGCCTGCGGCGATACCTCCGACAATCTGGTGCTCAAGGCCGCGCGGCTGCTCGGCGAGCGTGTCGTCGACCTCGAGGTCGGCCACTTCACTCTGGAGAAGGTGCTGCCGGTCGCGGCCGGCATCGGCGGCGGCTCGGCGGATGCCGCGGCCGCGCTGCGGCTGTTGGCGCGGCTCAACGAGCTCTCGCTCGACGACCGCAGGATCATGGAGGTCGCGCTGCAGACCGGCGCCGACGTGCCGGTGTGCGTCGCCTCGCGCGCCTGCGACATGACCGGC
Organism: Bradyrhizobium sp. WCU1; assembly: GCF_053474805.1. Classification (NCBI taxonomy): domain Bacteria; kingdom Pseudomonadati; phylum Pseudomonadota; class Alphaproteobacteria; order Hyphomicrobiales; family Nitrobacteraceae; genus Bradyrhizobium; species Bradyrhizobium sp. WCU1. Next base: position 1,777,345 of record NZ_CM130280.1, on the reverse strand, counting down.
GTCGGCGAAGGACTGCTGCCGCTCGACCTGCCGAAGATGCCGGCCGTGCTGGTCAATCCGCGCGTGCCGGTTGCGACCAAGGATGTCTTCAACGCGCTCGGCCTGCGCCATGGCGAGCTCCTGATCGGCGCCACCGATATCGTGATGCAGGCGCCGTCCTGGCCGGAGGCCGGCCGCGCGGTCGATGACTGGATCGCGGCGCTCGGACGCGGCACCAACGATCTCGAAGCCCCCGCCGCGCGGATCGAGCCCGTCATCAGCGACGTTTTGTCCGCGCTGCGCGCGACCGCGGACGTTCGCTTGGTGCGCATGTCGGGCTCCGGCGCGACCTGCTTTGCGGTGTTCGCCTCCGATGCCGCCGCCGAGGCCGCCGGCGAACAGCTCCGCGCCGCGCATCCCGGCTGGTGGGTGCACGCGGGCTCGCTGAGCTGAACCCTCTCCTCTTCGTCATTCCGGGGCTCGCCGAAGGCGAGAGCCTGGAATCCATTCGTCCACGCGTGATGTGGCCCAATGGATTCCGGGCTCGTGTGGAGCCTGTCATCGTGCGCGCGTTCGCGCGACCCGTTGGCACGCCCCGGAATGACCATGTCGCGACAGACGTGTGGCAGTGAGTGCTCAACATACTCGATGTCGTCCCGGCGAAGCCGGTACCCATAACCATCTATGCTCATTGTTTGTGCGACGCCGTGGCCGCAGCCTTCTTTAACAACTCAACCCTGTGGTTATGGATCCCGGCCTTCGCCGGGATGACACCTGTGGATGTGGCGACATCGCGTCTTCGCCGGGACGACATCCTCTCTGCCGCACCATCCCACCGCAACGCCGGGCAGCGTTGCACCCCCGGTTGCTTGGCAAGCCAAACCCCGTTTGCCATAACAGGATGAAACAACAACGTTGCGCGTGCGGGACCGTTCGAACGACCGCCGGCAGCCAAAGAGCCGGGAGGATGCCATGGCCAATATCCGAGTTCTCGCCACCGATCTCGAGTTTCCCGAAGGTCCCGTCGTGATGCCTGACGGCTCCGTCGTGCTGGTCGAAATCCGCGGCCAGCGGCTGACCCGGGTCTATCCCGACGGGCGCAAGGAGATCGTCGCCAAGGTGCCGGGCGGCCCGAACGGCGCGGCGCTCGGTCCCGACGGCAAGATCTACATCTGCAACAATGGCGGATTCTCCTGGATCCCGACCAAGAACATGATCATGCCCGGACCGCAGCCGGCGGATTATCTCGGCGGCTCGATCCAGCGCGTCGATCTGCAATCCGGCAAGGTCGAAACTGTCGTCACCAAATGCGGCGAGCACGAGCTGCGCGGGCCGAACGACCTGGTGTTCGACAGACAGGGCGGCCTGTGGTTCTCCGATCTCGGCAAGCGCCGCGCCCGCGACATGGATGTCGGCGCGTTCTATTATCTGAAGCCCGGCATGAACGAGATCGTCGAGGCCGTGCACGGCATCCTGCCGGCCAACGGCATCGGCCTGTCACCGGACGAGAAGACCGTCTACATCGCCGAGACGCCGACCGCGCGGCTATGGGCTTATGAGGTCTCCGAGCCCGGCACCATCAAGCCGCGCGACGTGATCTATCGCGGCGAGCGCGGCAAGCCGATCGCAGGCCTCGGCGGCTACCAGATGTTCGACTCGCTCGCGGTCGAAGCATCGGGCAATGTCTGCGTTGCGACGCTGATCTCGGGCTGCATCTCGGTGATCGCGCCCGATGGCACCGTGGTCGAGCAGGTGCCGACCGGCGACCGCGTCACCACCAACATCGCCTTCGGCGGCCCCGATCTGAAGACCGCGTACATCACGCTGTCGGGCAAGGGTGAACTGATCGCGATGGACTGGTCGCGGCCGGGATTGCCGCTGAACTTCTTGAATAAATGATCGCACCTACCGTCATTGCGAAGAGCCAACGGGTCCGCGCGAAAGCGCAACCCGATGACAGGCTCCGCGACGACTTGTCCGCCGAAGCCTTGGCGAAGGCGGAAGCAATCCATCTCTCCGCATATGTGGATCGATGGATTGCTTCGCTTCGCTCGCAATGACGGTTAGAGTGCAGCCCGTTTCAACGTAGAGGATACAAAATGCCCTGGCTTGAACCGACCACCCTTCGCGGCGCACATGCGCGGCTCGAACCGCTGTCCCACGATCATCGCGACGGTCTGGTCGAAGCGGTGAAGGATGGTGGTCTCTCGAACCTCTGGTACACCGCCATTCCGCAACCGGAGAATATGGCCAAGGAGATCGACCGCAGGCTCGGCTTGCAGAAGGCCGGATCGATGCTGCCGTTCACGGTGTTCGACGTCGAAGGCCGGATTTCGGGCATGACGACCTACATGAACGTTGATACGCCGAACCGCCGCGTCGAGATCGGCTCGACCTGGTACGCCAAGCGTGTGCAGCGCAGCGCGGTCAACACGCAGTGCAAACTGTTGCTGCTGCAACATGCCTTCGAGAAGCTCGATTGCATCGCAGTCGAGTTCCGCACGCATTTCTTCAATCACCAGAGCCGGCGCGGCATCGAGCGTCTGGGCGCCAAGCAGGACGGCATTTTGCGCAGCCACCAGATCGCGCCCAACGGCACGTTGCGCGACACCGTGGTTTACAGCATCATCGCCAGCGAATGGCCGACGGTGAAGGCGCATCTCAATTATCAACTCCACGAAAAGGTGCGTTGACCCTGACGTCATCGCCAAGAAACGAGACGATGGAAACGTTCGATTATGTGATCATCGGCGCAGGCTCCGCGGGGAGCGTGCTGACCAATCGGTTGAGTGAAGACGCGGGCACGCGGGTGTGCGTGCTCGAGGCGGGGCCGAGCGACTGGCATCCCTACATCCATCTGCCGGCCGGCTTCATCAAGACCTTCCACATGAAGAGCGTGAACTGGGCCTACCAGCAGGAGCCTGGTCCCTACACCGGAGGGCGCAGCATCTATGCGCCGCGCGGCAAGACGCTGGGCGGCTCGTCCTCGATCAACGGCCACATCTACAACCGCGGCCAGCGGCAGGATTTCGACACCTGGGCGCAGCTCGGCAATCGCGGCTGGGGTTATCCCGACGTGCTGCCGTACTTCCGGCGCATGGAGCGAAGGATCGGCGAGGGCGACGACACCTATCGCGGCCGCGACGGCAATCTCACCGTGACCACGATGGACTGGCAGGATCCGCTCTGCGAGGCCTTCATGGCCGGAGCGGTCTCGCTCGGCATTCCGCGCAATCCTGATTACAACGGCCAGATCCAGGAGGGCGTGTCGTACTGCCAGCGCACCATCCTGAACGGCCGCCGGGTCAGCGCTGCGACCGCGTTCCTGCATCCGGCGCGCCGCCGTCCGAATGTCGATGTGCGCACGCATGCCCATGTCACCGGCATCATCTTCGAGGGCAAGCGCGCGGTCGGCGTGCGCTACAACCGCGGCGGCAAGCACGGCGATCCCCTGGAGATCCGCGCCACCAAGGAGGTCATCCTCTCCGGCGGCGCCTACAACTCGCCGCAGCTGTTGCAGCTGTCGGGCGTCGGCTCGCCCGCTTTGTTGCAGTCGCACGGCATCGAGGTGCGCCATGCGCTGCCGGGTGTCGGCGAGGGCCTGCAGGATCACTACGCGCCGCGCTCGGTGGCGCGGGTCAAGAACATCCGGACCATCAACGAGCTGCGCCGCGGCTTCAGCCTCTGGGGCGAGGCGATCAAATGGGCGACGACGCGGCGCGGGCTGCTGTCGCTGTCGCCGACCATGGTCTACTGCTTCTGGCATTCCGGCGAGACCACCGAGAGCTCCGATCTGCAGCTCACCTTCACGCCGGCGAGCTACAAGGAAGGCGTGCAGGGCCAGCTCGAGGACGAGCCCGGCATGACGGTTGCCTCATGGCAGCAGCGGCCGGAGAGCCGCGGCTATGTCCGGATCCGCTCGGCCGATCCGTTCGCGCCGCCGATCATCCAGACCAACTATCTTGCCGAGGAGATCGACCGCCGCGTCGTCGTCGCCGGCATGAAGCTGGCACGCCGGCTGCTCGCCTCCGAGCCGCTCAAGCCGTATTTCGCCTATGAGGACTTTCCCGGTCCGAAGGTCACGAGCGACGAGGAGCTGCTTGCGGCCGCGACCCAGCGCGGCACCACCACCTTCCACCCCGGCTGCACCTGCCGGATGGGACCGGCCGACGCGCCGTGGGCGGTGGTCGACGACCAGCTTCGGGTCCACGGCATGGAGGGCCTGCGCGTGATCGACGCCTCGATCATGCCGCGGATGATCTCGGCCAACCTCAACGCCTCGACTTTGATGATCGCGGACAAGGCCTCCGACATGATCCGCGGCAAGGCGCCCGAGGCGGCGGCCAAGCTGCCGGAGTATGCGTGAGGCAAGAGCCGGGCGCGGCGATGATCGTTCAGCGTCGTCCCGGCGAAGGCCGGGACCCATAACCACCGATGCGCATTGTTGAGCGCCTGTGAAATGACTAGTCCCGTCGACAATATCCGCCGCGGAGTATGGGTCCCGGCCTTCGCCGGGACGACAGTGTGGGGAGCCGTTAGGTCACGGGAAAGAAGCCAGCTCAGCCGTAGACGAACGCCTTGTCCTCGAGGTCGATCGCCGGGAATTCGTCCTTCTCGGCCCAGTAGTCCTGGTTGTGCTGCCACTCCGGCTTGTCGCCGCGCTTCGGCAACAGGTGCATGCCGCGCATCATGTAGCCGGGGTTGAAGTTCTCCGGATCGATCCACGGCAGCAGCGGCATGTTGTGGTCTTCGGGGCGCAGCGCCGGCGTCACCTTGTTCGCGCCGGTCGCCTTCATGTGCTTGAGCATACGGCAGACGAAGTCGGCGACGAGGTCGACCCGCAGGGTCCAGCTGGCGCGGAAATAGCCGAACACCCAGACGAGGTTCGGCACGCCGGTGAACATCATGCCGCGATAGGTCACGGTGTCCTTGAAGTCGAGCGGCTTGCCGTCGATCTCGAAGTCGATGCCGCCGTTGGCGGAGAGGTGGAAGCCGGTCGCGGTGATGATGATGTCGGCCTCGAGCTCCTTGCCGGACTTGAGCAGGATGCCCTTCTCGGTGAAGCGGTCGATCTCGTCGGTGACGACCGAGGCCTTGCCGCCCTTGATGGCCTGGAACAGGTCGGCATCCGGAACGAAGGCGATGCGCTGCCGCCACGGCCGGTAGCTCGGCGTGAAATGTGTGGCGATATCGTAGTCCTTGCCGAGAACGGCCTCGACCGCGGCCAGCAGATCCTTCTTGGCGCCCTCGGGGTCGGCGAAGGTCCGCTTGGTGAACGCGTCCTGCTCGAACAGGATCTTGCGCCTGACGATCTCGTGGATCCAATGCTCGTCGACCTGCAGCCTGCGCAGCTCCTCGGCGATCTCGATCGCATTGCGGCCGGTGCGGAAATAGGTCGGCGACCGCTGCAGCATGGTGACGTGGCCGGCGTCATTGGCCATCGCCGGGATCAGCGTCGCGGCGGTGGCGCCGGAGCCGATCACGACCACGCGCTTGCCCTTGTAGTCGAGGTTGTCGGGCCAGGTCTGTGGATGCACGACCGTGCCCTTGAACTTGGCCATGTCGGTCCACTCGGGCGTGTAGCCGGCGTCGTGGCGGTAGTAGCCCTGGCACATCCAGAAGAAGTTGGTGGTGAAGCGCAGCCGCTCGCCGGTGTCGATGCGGGTTGCATCGATGGTCCACAGATTGGTCTCGTTCGACCACTTCGCCGCGGTGATGGTGTGGCGATAGCGGATGTGGCGGGCGAGGTCGTTTTCCTCGATCACTTCGCCCATGTATTTCAGGATCTCTTCAGCACTTGCGATCGGCGCGCTGGTCCACGGCTTGAAGCGATAGCCGAAGGTGTGCAGGTCGCTGTCGGAGCGGATGCCGGGATAGCGATGGGTCGACCAGGTGCCGCCGAAGGTCTTCTGGGTCTCCAGCACCACGAAGCTGGTGCCGGGGGATTGTGTGGTGAGGTGATAGGCGGCGCCGACGCCGGAGATGCCGGCGCCTGCGATCAGGACGTCGAAATGCTCTGTGGTGACGGGCTCGGCGGCGCGGATCTGGGTCTGAACGTTCATCTTCCCTGGTCTTCTTGTTGGTTGGTTTGTTCGTTGGGCACTGGAAGCAAAACGCCGGAGCCATCGCCCCGGCGTCTGCCGATTTTGAGACTAGACTTCGCGGCGGCTGAGGAAGGCCAGCCGCTCGAACAGGTGCACGTCCTGCTCGTTCTTCAGCAGCGCGCCGTGCAGCGGCGGGATCAGCTTGCGCGGATCGCGCTCCCTGAGCATCTCGGGCGTGATGTCCTCGTTGAGCAGCAGCTTGAGCCAGTCGAGCAGCTCGGAGGTCGACGGCTTCTTCTTCAGGCCCGGCACCTCGCGGACCTCGAAGAAGATCCGCAGCGCCTCTTCCACCAGGCGCTTCTTGATGCCGGGGAAGTGCACGTCGACGATCTGGCTCATCGTGTCGGCGTCGGGGAACTTGATGTAGTGGAAGAAGCAGCGGCGCAGGAAGGCGTCCGGCAGTTCCTTCTCGTTGTTCGACGTGATCATCACGATCGGGCGCAGCTTCGCCTTGATGGTCTCGCCGGTCTCGTAGACGTGGAACTCCATGCGGTCGAGTTCGAGCAGGAGGTCGTTGGGGAATTCGATGTCCGCCTTGTCGATCTCGTCGATCAAGAGCACCGGGCGCTTCTCGTGGGTGAAGGCCTCCCACAGCTTGCCGCGCTTGATGTAGTTCTTGATGTCGGACACGCGGGCGTCGCCGAGCTGGCTGTCGCGCAGCCGCGACACCGCGTCGTATTCGTAGAGGCCCTGCTGCGCCTTGGTGGTCGACTTGATGTGCCAGGTGAGCAGCGGCGCGTCGATCGCCTTGGCGACTTCCTCGGCCAGCACGGTCTTGCCGGTGCCGGGCTCGCCCTTCACCAGCAGCGGGCGCTCGAGCACGATGGCGGCATTGACGGCCACCTTGAGGTCATCGGTGGCGACGTAGTCCTTGGTACCCGTGAATTTCATCGATCTGTTTGCCTTGCTTCGTTCGTCGGCCGTTCGGGCCTCAACATGAAACGACCGCTGTCACAGCGGCCGTTCGGGTGCAATTTTGTCGGTCACGTGCGTCTGATGAACGACACGATCACCAGCACGATGACCGCGCCGATGGTCGCGTTGATGACGTCGCGGATAGCGCTGCCGCCGAGGCTGATGCCCAAACGCGGCAACAGCCAGCTCGCCACCAGCGCACCGATGATGCCGACGACGATGTTGCCGATCAGCCCAAAACCCGCGCCGCGCACGATCTGTCCGGCGAGCCAGCCGGCGATCGCGCCGATCACGAGTGCTGCAATAATACCCATTCAAACCGCCTCACGCCGTTCTGCGTCAATGCTCCGTCACATACAATTCTAGTTGAAAAACCCGGCCGGTCTAGCGTGGATTCCGCAGCGCAGCGGTCCCGGGAACGCTATCGGTATGGAATGTCGGGCGTCATCTTTCCGCTCCGCGGAATGACCGGCCGCGTTGCGCGGCGCGCCCGGCCGAGTGCGACTGTGCCCGGCGAGCGGACGTCCAACCCGGGAGGCAGGTGAAAGTGGATGGCTGATCCCGGGATGGAGCACGGCGGGGGGCCCTTGACGGCACCGGCAGGGCGGGCGATCTAAGTAGCCATGTTCCTGCAGTTCTTCACATCACTGCGCGACGCCCAGGTCCCCGTGACGCTACGGGAATATCTGACCTTGATGGAAGCGCTCGACGCCGACCTCGCCGAACAGACGGTCGAGAACTTCTATTATTTGTCGCGCGCCGCCCTGGTGAAGGACGAGCGCAACCTCGACAAGTTCGACCGCGTGTTCGGCACCGTGTTCAAGGGATTGGAGAGCCTGCTCGACGCCATGGGCAAGGCAGAGATCCCCGAGGAGTGGCTGAAGAAGCTCGCCGAGAAATATCTCACCGAGGAAGAGAAGAAGCAGATCGAGGCCATGGGCTGGGACAAGCTCATGGAGACCTTGAAGAAGCGGCTCGAGGAACAGAAGGGCCGCCACCAGGGCGGCAGCAAGTGGATCGGCACCGCCGGCACCTCGCCGTTCGGCGCCCATGGCTACAATCCCGAGGGCGTACGCATCGGGCAGGAGAAGAACCGCAACAACCGCGCCGTGAAGGTGTGGGACAAGCGCGAGTTCAAGGATCTCGACGGCAATGTCGAGCTCGGCATCCGCAACATCAAGGTCGCGCTGCGGCGGCTGCGCAAGTTCGCGCGCACCGGCGCGCCCGACGAGCTCGACCTCGACACTACGATCAAGGAGACCGCCAACCACGGCTATCTCGACGTGCACATGCGCCCGGAGCGGCGCAACGCGGTCAAGGTGCTGGTGTTCTTCGATATCGGCGGCTCGATGGATTCGCATATCGAGCAGGTCGAGGAATTGTTCTCGGCCGCCAAGAGCGAATTCAAGCACATGGAATATTTCTACTTCCACAACTGCCTCTATGAAGGCGTCTGGAAGCAGAACAAGCGGCGCTTCACCGATCGCACGCCGACCTGGGACGTGCTGCACAAGTACCCGCACGACTACAAGGTGGTGTTCGTCGGCGACGCCTCGATGTCGCCCTACGAGATCATGGTGCCCGGCGGCTCGGTCGAGCATGTCAATGAAGAGGCCGGCTCGGTCTGGCTCGATCGCATCATCCGCACCTATCCGCACGCGGTGTGGCTCAATCCGGTGGCGCAGAAGCACTGGGACTATTCGGAATCGACCACCATCATCCGCCGCCTGTTCTCCGAGCGCATGTATCCGATCACGATCGAGGGGCTGGAGAACGCGATGCGGGAGCTGGTGCGGTAAACGCTAGAGGCGTCGCGCGCCGCCAGGCACGCCAACAACACCCAGGGAGAGTCCCATGCCCCAGAACATCCACCGCGGCATCAAGGTGATGATCGACGACGCCAATGCCGAGATCGAGACCATCAGCGCGGCCGACGCGATCACCTTGATCGGCAAGAACGACGTCGTGATGGTCGATATCCGCGACCCCCGCGAGATCGAGCGCGACGGCAAGATCCCCGGCGCGTTCTCCTGCACCCGCGGCATGCTGGAATTCTGGATCGATCCGAACAGCCCCTACGCCAAGCCGATCTTCCAGGAAGACAAGAAGTTCATCTTCCACTGCGCCGGCGGCATGCGCTCGGCGCTCGCTGCCAAGACCGCCAAGGATATGGGCCTGAAGCCGGTCGCCCATATGGGCGGCGGCTTCGCCGCCTGGCGCGAGGCCGGCGGTCCGATCGAGGCGTGGGAGCCGAAGAAGAAGGGCTGAACAGCCTCAGGCCGCAAGGACATCAGATCATGACCGTTGCCGACGATCCGCTCGTTTCGACCGAATGGCTGGCCGCGCATCTCGGCGATGCCAACGTCAAGCTCCTTGATGCGACCTTCAAGCTGCCCGGCGTGCTGCCGCTGCCGAAGGATGATTATCTTACAGCCCATCTGCCCGGCGCCGTGTTCTTCGACGTCGACGCGGTGTCGGATCATTCCAATCCGCTGCCGCACATGTTCCCGAGCGCCGAGCAGTTCGGCCGCGATGTCGGCGGGCTCGGCGTCAGCAATGCCGACACCGTCGTGATCTACGACGCCGGCGGCTGGGTCGCAGCACCCCGCGCCTGGTGGATGTTCCTGTCCTACGGTCATCGCAACGTGCGCATCCTCAACGGCGGCCTCAAGAAGTGGCGCGCCGAGGGCAGGGCGGTCGAGAGCGGCGAGGTGAAGCCGAAGCCTGCGACGTTCCACGCAAGCTACGATCCGAAGCGGGTGCGCAGCATCGAGCAGATGATCGCCAATGTCGAAAGCCGCAAGGAGCAGGTGATCGATGCCCGCGCCGCCGAGCGCTTCGAGGGCCGCGCGGCAGAGCCGCGGCCGGGTATCCGCGCCGGCCACATCCCGGGCGCCCGCAACGTGCCCTATAGCCAATTGTTCGATGCCGCGACCGGCGAGATGAGGCCGCTCGACGACCTGCGCAGATCGTTCACGGGTGCCGGCGTGAAGCTCGATGCGCCGATCGTGACCAGCTGCGGCTCAGGCGTTTCGGCCGGCGTGCTGACGCTCGCGCTTTACCGGATCGGCGTCACCGACACTGCGCTCTATGACGGCTCGTGGTCGGAATGGGGCCAAGCAAGCGGCCCGCCGATCGCGACCGGGCCGGCCTGATAAATGACTCCTAAAGCATGATCCGGAAAAGTGCGAAGCGGTTTTCCGAAAAGATCATGCTTAAACAAGAATCTGAAGCGCGATGACGATTCAACCTGATCTCATCGCGCTTTAGCGCCGGGTGAGCGGCACCAGGGTCGGATTGCCGAACGGGTCGAGTTGCTGCTGAACAACCTGTTGAACCGGCCGCACGCGGACGATCCGCCGCCTTTCCTTGCGACGAGCCGGCTTGCTGGTCGCATTGCGCTCCGGCTTCTTCGCCTCAGTGGCTTTCGGCGCTGCCGGTTGTTCGACGACAACTTCGGGTCCACCCAACGTTGCGATCCTGGTGGCGGCTGCGATGGCCCCGGGTGACGGCAGCGGTGCCGGCTCCGGCGCAGCCATCGCGGGTGCTGCGGCCGCGGGCTCGCCGGTTGCGGCGGGCGGATCGGCAATCGCGGTGACCTTGGGTTCGACAGCGACCGGTGCCAGTTCGGCTGCGGCAGGCGCCGGCTGCGATGCCGGCGACGGATCCGGGGTCGGAGGCTGCGGAACGATCTCGGTCGATTGCGCCGGCGCGAGCGTCTCCACGGCCTGAGGTTCGGCCTTGGAGGAGGCAGGCGGCGGCGCATCATCTACCTTCACCGCGGCGAGCTTCTCCGGCTCGGCCGCAGGCTGGGCCTCGGCAGGCGCCGGTGCGGATGCGGCCGGTTCGGCCGGAGCGGGAACATCCGTCGTCTTGTCCGTGGCCGGCGGATCGACCCGCACCATGGCAAGCACCGGCGGGGTCTCGGGCTGCTGCGCGAATTGCGGTTCGGGCGGGGCCCTGCGGGCCGGAATGCTGGCGAATTCCTCATGCGCCGCGCGAAACAGCGCGGCGGCCCCGAGCCCGAACACCAGGAGCGATGTCGCCAGCACGATGGCGGCGAACAGGAAACGAAGGCCAGGGAGCATGGGCGCGGGTTCCCCCTTGTCCGGGAGGGTCTTTGATGTCGAGGGAACGCGGTGACCACACAGAAAGCCGGCGTCGCGGACGCGAATCAGGCCGATTCGAAGATATCGCAACCCCCGGAGACTGTTTGTTACAAAATGCGCGTGATTGATGACTTTGGGCACGTGGACAAACAATCCCGACCCATGAGACATCTTTGCCGCAGCGTTGACGGCAAAATCACAAATGCCCGAAATGGCCTGGATTTCGCGGATTTGTCTTGAATGCGCCGCTATCTTCCTGCATTGGGCCGTTAACAGTCCGGTGTGGCTTGGGGACTATTATAGAGCAATGATGATCAACCGCATTCTGACGATTTGCGCTGCCACGGCTCTCGGCCTGGCGGGAACCTCGCTCGCGCGTGCGCAGCAGGGGTACCCGGCTCCCCAAGGCCCGTCCTATTCGGTCGCGCCGCAGCCCTACTCGCAGGGCAACATGCCGGATTTCGACGCCATCAACGACGATGACGATGCGCCGCGCAATTCGGCCGCGCTGCCGCCGCCCGGCCCGGTGATGTCCCCGGACGACCCGCGCTACGGCCGTCCGATGAATGCGCCCGTCTATTCCGATCGCGGTGCGCCGACCGGTCCCGTGATGTCGCCGGACGATCCGCGCTACGGCCGTCCGATGAACGCTCCGGTCTATTCCGACCGTGGTGCGCCGACTGGCCCGGTGATGTCGCCCGATGATCCGCGTTACGGCCGTCCGATGGGGCCGCCGCCGGTGATCTATGGCGATCGTGGGGGCCCGCAACAGGCTAACCGCGACAATGGTGTTCCCGCCGCCGGCGTGTCCTATGGCGACGACCGCGGCGGCATGCGTCCGCCCGAGGGCGTGACCGGAGCCGTGCCGCAGCAGCAAGCGCCGGTCGATGCCAACGGCAAGCCGTTGCAGATCGCAGCGCTGCCGGTAGACGAGCAGCCGGAAGACGGACCGGCGCAACTGCCGCCGAACCTGCGTCGCCAGGAAGTGGCGTTCGCGACCAAGGAGCCGGCAGGCACGATCGTCGTCGATACGCCGAACACCTATCTCTATTACGTCCTCGGCAATGGCCGGGCGATCCGCTACGGCGTCCGCGTCGGCCGCGATGGCTTCACCTGGACCGGCGTGCAGAAGATCACCCGCAAGGCCGAGTGGCCGGATTGGCATCCGCCGACGGAAATGATCGAGCGTCAGCCCTATCTGCCGCGCTTCATGGCCGGCGGACCCGGCAACCCGCTCGGCGCCCGCGCGATGTATCTCGGCTCGACCGTGTACCGCATTCACGGCACCAACCAGCCGTCGACCATCGGCAAGTTCGTCTCGTCCGGCTGCATCGGCATGCTGAACGAGGACGTCTCAGACCTGTTTGAACGCGCCAAGGTCGGCACCCGCGTGGTTGTGCTGCCCGGCGGCGCAGCCCCGGGAACGACGACGGCTTCCGCCGCGCCGCCGCCCAACCCGATCGCCCCCGCGCCGACCCAGGCCCAGGCCGCGCCGCTGCCCGGCACGCAGCCGACCTCGGTGCAGCCACTGCCCGCACCGGTCACGGTCCGCTAGGCCGACAGGCAAAACTCATCATGAAAGAGGCGCGCGAACAGCGCGCCTTTTTTGTTGCCGGCAGGTCCGGTCTCAGGCCAGCCGCCGCGGCGGCTCGCCGCCTTTGGTGAAGGTGTCGATGCAGGCGACCATCTGCTGATAATGCGCCTGCAGGCTCTCGCGCGTCGCGTAGCCGAGATGCGGCGTGATCACCACGTTGTCGAGCTTGCGGAGCGGGTGGTCTGTCGGCAGCGGCTCGGTCGAGAACACGTCGATGCCGGCGCCGGCGATCTTCTTTTCGCGCAGCGCCGCGAGCAGCGCGTCCTCGTCGACGATCGGCCCGCGCGCGGTGTTGACGAGATAGGCCGACGGTTTCATCCGGGCGAGATCAGCGGCGCCGACCAGTCCGCGCGAGCGCGGGCTGAGCACGACATGGATGGTGATGATGTCCGATGTCGCGAACAATTCGTCCTTGCCGGCGTAGCCGACGCCGGCTTCCTTGCACGTCTCCGGCGTGAGGTTGGGGCTCCAGGCAATCACGTTCATGCCGAACACCTTGGCCATGCCGGCGACCTTGCTGCCGAGCTTGCCGAGGCCGATGACGCCGAGCGTCTTGCCCTCGATCTCGGTGCCGGCAAAGGTCTGCCAGGCCTCGCCGGCATGCATGCGCGCGTTCTCGCGGCCGATACCGCGCGTCAATTCCAGGATCAGGCCCATGGTCAAAGGCGCGGTGGGATCGCGGCTGTATTGAGTGCCGCACAGCACAACCTTGCGTTCCTTGGCGGCGTCCATGTCGATTGCGGCGTTGCGCATGCCCGACGTGATGAGGAGCTTCAGCTTGGGCAGCGCGTCGAGCAGGCTCTTCGGGAACGCCGTGCGCTCGCGCATCGCGCAGATGATGTCGAATTCCCCGAGCTTGGCCGCTGCTTCCGCCTCGCTCGCGAACGGCTTGTCGAACACGGTGACCTCGACGCGATCGCTGATTGCGGGCCAGTCCGCCACCGAACGCGCGATGTCGAAATAGTCGTCGAGGATTGCACAGCGGAGCCGCGTCATCGGGAGGTCCATTCAGGGTGAGGGCGACGGCAAAAAATCACCGTCGGGATCTCCTGATGGTCGCGCGCAATCGGGGGGCGCGCAAGCGGCTGCGGTTTCAAAAAGCGGCGATAGTCACGCGGCTCACGGCTTGCGCGTTTTCGCGGTCCGGATATCGGCGAGCATCGATCGGACCGCCGGCGACAGCGCCATCTGCTTGGCGCGGCAGGCCGGGCCGGGGCCGCGCATATAGTGCAGTTCCGGGCGGTAGGGATTGAAAGCCTTGGCGACGAAGGCCCGCCAGAAGGCGCGGAATTCGGCGAACGGCGTCGCCTCGGCCTTGATCGCCGGGCGCGAAAGAGGTGCGGATATGATGGTAGCCATGACGCGGCCTCAACTGTCTGGTCGCGGTTCTGCCGCGAAAAGTCGCCGTTTTCGGCGTTGCAGACGAGTTTTGGCCTGATTTATTAAAAGATGGTTTCAATTGTCGTGATTCCGCGCGCACATGGCCGCGAACCCGTAGTCACCCGTGCCGAGCGGACGAAACGTGGTGAACGGATGGAAAACGCACGCCCCGCGGTTGCGCTTTCGGGGGCCGGCCGTTACATCGGCGGCAGCAAAATTTCCACAAATCGGATCAATTCCAGGGACAGCGGATGGCTCGCCAGTTCATCTATTTCATGCAGGGTCTGACCAAGGCGTATCCGACCCGCAAGGTGCTCGATAACATCCATCTGAGCTTCTACCCCGACGCCAAGATCGGCGTGCTCGGCGTCAACGGCTCGGGCAAGTCGACCCTGCTCAAGATCATGGCGGGTCTCGACAAGGAATATAACGGCGAGGCCTGGGTCGCCGAGGGCGCCCGCGTCGGCTATCTTGAGCAGGAGCCGCAGCTCGATGCCTCGCTCTCGGTTCGTGAAAACGTCATGCAGGGCGTCGCCAAGCAGAAGGCGATCCTCGACCGCTACAATGAGTTGGCCGTCAACTACTCGGACGAGACCGCCGACGAGATGACCAAGTTGCAGGACGAGATCGAGGCGCAGGGCCTGTGGGATCTCGACAGCAAGGTCGACCAGGCGATGGACGCGCTGCGCTGCCCGCCCGACGATGCCGATGTCACCAAGCTCTCGGGCGGTGAACGCCGTCGCGTCGCGCTGTGCCGCCTGCTGCTCGACCAGCCGGAACTGCTGCTGCTGGACGAACCGACCAACCATCTCGACGCCGAGTCGGTGTCATGGCTGGAAGGCCATCTGCGCAACTATCCCGGCGCGATCCTGATCGTGACCCACGACCGCTACTTCCTCGACAACGTCACGAGCTGGATCCTCGAGCTCGACCGCGGCCGCGGTATTCCCTACGAGGGCAACTACTCGTCCTGGCTGGTGCAGAAGCAGAAGCGGCTCGAGCAGGAAGGCCGCGAGGACGCCGCGCACCAGAAGACGCTGGCCCGTGAGCAGGAATGGGTGGCGTCGTCGCCGAAAGCCCGTCAGGCCAAGTCGAAGGCGCGCTACCAGCGCTATGAGGAGCTGCTCAAGCAGGCGAGCGAGAAGCAGACCCAGACCGCGCAGATCATCATCCCGGTCGCCGAGCGGCTCGGCGCCAACGTCGTCGACTTCGAAGGCCTCAGCAAAGGCTTTGGCGATCGGCTGCTGATCGACGACCTCAGCTTCAAGCTGCCGCCTGGCGGCATCGTCGGCGTGATCGGCGCCAACGGCGCCGGCAAGACCACGCTGTTCAAGATGATCACCAAGCAGGAGACGCCCGACAAGGGCACCATCACGGTCGGCGAGACCGTGCATCTCGGCTATGTCGACCAGTCGCGCGACGCGCTCGACGGCAAGAAGACGGTGTGGGAGGAGATCTCCGGCGGCAACGAGCTGATCCTGCTCGGCAAGAAGGAAGTCAACTCGCGCGGCTACTGCTCGTCGTTCAACTTCAAGGGCGCCGACCAGCAGAAGAAGGTCGGCGCGCTGTCGGGCGGTGAGCGCAACCGCGTGCATCTTGCCAAGATGCTGAAGTCCGGCGCCAACGTGCTGCTGCTCGACGAACCGACCAACGACCTCGACGTCGACACGCTGCGCGCGCTCGAAGAGGCGCTGGAGGATTTCGCCGGCTGCGCCGTCATCATCAGCCACGATCGCTGGTTCCTCGACCGCATCGCGACCCACATCCTGGCCTTCGAAGGCGACAGCCACGTCGAATGGTTCGAGGGCAACTTCCAGGACTACGAAAAGGACAAGATGCGCCGGCTCGGCCAGGACAGCATCATTCCGCACCGCGTGAAGTACAAGAAGCTGACGCGGTGATCTGAACGAGGGGGGCGGACGCGGCCAACCTTGGTGCGTCCGACCGCTGCTTCATTTGCAGGATCGTGACGGCATCGCGGCGCAATCTGCGGCCAGTTGTCGCTTTTCAAGCGCGCGGGATTGCGTAGATAGAGCGCTCCCGCAAATCGAATCCTGCGAGCACTCCAACATGTCCGCTATTTCCGAGGCGCGCGCCCCCGCCAAGGGCCGGTCGCTGCGTCCCGTTCCCATGCTGATCTTCGGATCGCGCTGGCTGCAATTGCCGCTCTATGTCGGCCTGATCATCGCCCAGGGCGTCTATGTCGTGCTGTTCCTGAAGGAGCTGTGGCACCTGTTCGCCCACGCCTTCGATTTCAGCGAGCAGCAGATCATGCTCGCCGTCCTCGGCCTGATCGACGTCGTGATGATCTCGAACCTCTTGGTGATGGTGATCGTCGGCGGCTACGAGACCTTCGTCTCGCGCCTCAATCTGCAAGGGCATCCCGACGAGCCGGAATGGCTCAGCCACGTCAATGCCAGCGTGCTGAAGATCAAGCTGGCGATGGCGATCATCGGCATCTCCTCGATCCATCTGCTGCGCACCTTCATCGAGGCCGGCGCGCTGTCGTCGGGCAAGGGCACCTACACCGAGACCGGCGTGATGTGGCAGACCATCATCCACTGCGTCTTCATCTTGTCGGCCATCGGCATCGCTCTCGTCGACAAGTTGTCGAACGATTCGATCGAGGGCGCCAAGCAGCAGGCGGGGCATTAGCGCGTGGTGAAATGAGATGAGGTTGAACTGGATTGGCAGCGGAGGTTCGCCTCTCCCATTGGGAGAGGTCGGCGCGTAGCGCCGGGTGAGGGTTTACGGTCTCTCGTTAGAGTTGCGGCCCCTCACCCGATTTGCTTCGCAAATCGACCTCTCCCCACTGGGAGAGGTGAAGCGAGTGCGCAGCCAACGCGATTCAATCCAAATACATCATCTACACGGGATGTTAGCGTTGCGTCATCGCGCCGCGCGCGAGCCGAACAATGCCGGGGCGGATCTGCCGAGCCATTCGGGGATCTGCGCCGCGCCGCGCGGAAATCCGCGGGCCATGGCCAGGATGAACGCGGTCTGCCAGACGCCGAACAGCACCAGCCAGCCCGCCAGGGGCGGCAGCCTGACGATTGCACCGTAGATGGTTCCAGCCGCGACAGCGGCGATCCAGGTCACCACGACGCTGTCGATCCGCCTGAACGCAGGGTTGGCCAGCAGCACGCCGAGAATGGTGATTGCTCCACCGACAGCGCCGCCGATGCCGCCGATCAGGTAACCCATCAACGGATTGTTATCGAGCGTCTCGGTGATCCGCGCCGGGCTCGCGGCGTCGCCGTCCACCGGCACGGTCTTGGTGTATTGGCCGAGCGCCTGAAGCGTGATGGCGCTGGCATCGTAGGCCGCGATCCATGCCACGGTCGTGATTGCGACCACCAGCGCCAGCTGAAATCGGTCCTTCGCGCCAAACACGACATTGCAGGTCGCGATCGCCGCGCCGAAGATCACACCGGGCAGGATCGTGATTCCGCCGGCGTCGGAGGCGACGAACGAATATTGCAGGACGTTGAGCGCATAGGTCGTGACCAGGCTGCACGCGATGGCGGACGCCAACGCCAGCACGAGGAAGGCGAGGTTCGGCCGGTCGCGCGACTGCGCGTTCTTGGCTTCCAGCATGCGATCCACCGCGGCCCGCGTCTCGGCGGCGGCGCTGCCCTGGGGTTCGAGGATCGTGACCGCCTTGAGATAGGTCGGGACCTGGTCGAGCGGGGTCGGCGCCATCATCACCGGCAGCACGCGATTGCTCGGGTTCGGCCATTTGGTCTTGGCGAAGGCGAGCTCGCTCAAGGTGTAGCGCCCCCTGGTCACCGATTCCGGGCTGATCAGGAACACCATAAAATCGCTGCTTTCGATGGCTTTTTCGACCCGCGCATCGAAGCTGTCGCCCGGTGGGAGATCGTCATGCGAAAAGAAAACGTCGTGGTCGCAATTGCGCAGGGACTGAGCGATGTTGCCAGCCTGCAATTCCAATTCGGAGGGAAATGACAAAAATATGCGCATTGCAAAACTTACCACCCAGAATTGAATTCTGACAATTGCCGAATCCACGTCGCAATGCCGGTTTTTGCAGGGTGAGATCGATCATGAGATGGCCAGCCACCATTGTCGCATGCGCGGTGCTGCTTTGCGCGCCGCTGCAACGGCCGGCATACGCCGCCGACGCCGCGTTCACCCAGTTCATCGCCTCGCTGTGGCCGGAGGCCAAGGCGGCCGGCGTGTCGCGTGAAACCTTCGATCGCGAGACGCGCTCGCTCGAGCCCGACTACAAGCTGCCCGATCTGATCCTGCCCGGACGTCCCAAGACCGGCGCGCCGGCGCAGGCCGAGTTCGTGCAGGTGCCGGCCGACTACATCAAGGAGGCCTCGATCGCGCGGCTGGCCGCCGAGGGGCAGCGGCTGTTGCAGAAGTATCGCTCGTCGCTCGACGCGATCGAAAAGCGGTTCGGCGTGCCGGCGCCGATCGTGCTGGCGATCTGGGGCCGCGAGACCGACTACGGCCGCTACGCGCTGCCCTACGACACGCTGCGCGTGGTGGCGACGCAGGCCTATGTCGGCCGCCGCAAGGATCAGTACCGCACCGAGTTCATCCTCGCGCTGAAGATCCTCGGTGAGGGCGTGGTGACGCGCAAGGAGCTGCGCTCGTCCTGGGCGGGAGCGACCGGCTATACCCAGTTCCTGCCGTCGGAGTACTACAAGCACGGCGTCGATCTCGACGGCGACGGCAAGGTCGACATCTGGCATTCGGTGCCGGACGCGCTCGCCTCCGCCGCGCAGCAGCTCGTCAACAAGGGCTGGCAGCCCGGCGTGCGCTGGGCCTACGAGGTCACGGCGCCGGCCAATGCCGACTGCACGATGGGCGTGCCCGAAGTGACAAAACCGATCAGCCAGTGGCTGCGGGCGGGCTTCGTGCCGGTGCGGGGGCTGAGGCTCAGCGCCACCGAGC
The DNA here is from genome assembly GCF_053474805.1 of Bradyrhizobium sp. WCU1. Lineage (NCBI taxonomy): Bacteria > Pseudomonadati > Pseudomonadota > Alphaproteobacteria > Hyphomicrobiales > Nitrobacteraceae > Bradyrhizobium > Bradyrhizobium sp. WCU1. Next base: position 1,758,341 of record NZ_CM130280.1, on the reverse strand, counting down.
AGGCGCAATCGGCCTCGCTGCTGCAGCCGGAAGGCATCTACGGCCCGGCCTTCCTGACCACGCCGAACTACTTCGTGATCAAGGAATACAATTTCTCCGACCTCTACGTGCTGTTCGTCGGCCATCTCGCCGACCGGATGACGAGCCCGCAGCCGTTCGCGACGCCGTGGTCGGCGTCCAGGCAGCTCCGTTCCGCCGATGTCGAGGCGATGCAGCAGCAGCTGACCAAGATCGGGCTCTACAAGGACAAGCTCGACGGCAAGGCCGGGATGCAGACCCGCGCGGCGCTCGGCGCTTATCAGAAGCAGGCCGGGCTGAAGGTCGACTGCTGGCCGAGCGAAGCGGTGCTGCGCGCGATGAACGGGCAGCGCTAAAGCGGGATGAATTTTGGTTGAATAGGCCTGGCGCGGTCTTGCTTCACCTCTCCCCGGTGGGGAGAGGTCGGATTGCGCAGCAATCCGGGTGAGGGCTCTTGCTCTCTCGATAGACCGCAACCCCTCACCCGATTTGCTGCGCAAATCGACCTCTCCCAAGGGAGAGGTGAACTTTCGATGCCGTTCCAGCTCAACCCAATCTCATCAGGATTTAGGGCATGATCCGGAAGGGTGCGAAGCGGTTTTCCCTCGCGACAAACGCGGAACCGCGCGCGCGCGGAGATCATGCGCAAACAACGGGCCTCAAGGACGACCGCCGGGATTGTTTCGCGGCCCAGAAACAAAAACCCGGCCGTGAGGCCGGGTTTTCGAGTGTGATGCTGAAACCGTGTCGGTCGATCAGTCGCAAACCTGGACGCGACGGAAGCGCCAGCCGTAGCCGTCCCAGAAGCGCTCACGAACCCAGCGGCAGGGAGCTTCTTCGACGTAAACCGGTGCCGGTGCGACATAGACCGGAGCAGGACGGGCGCCAGCAATCGCGCCGCCGAGCAGGGCGCCGCCGATCAGGCCGCCGGCAACGCCGGCCGCGATGGCGCCGCCATCACCAGCCTTGGCAGCCGGAGCAACCGCCAGCGAACCGGCAAGCGTGGTAACGGCAACGAGGGCAGCTAAAGTCTTCTTCATGTCTTTGGCTCTCCTGGAAGGTGGTGGCGTCGTGGTCCGACGCCGGGTTTTAGGTGACTCGCACGCTGATCTCGAACTGCTGTCTTGCTAAACAGCGCAGAACAGTCAACCGAAAGTAAACGTCGGCAGGCTCATCGCGCAGAAAAGCGGTTTTTTCTGGCCTTCTACGGCAGATGTCCCGGACAAACAGTCGGTTTTCCGGGACATCTGGTTTGAATTAATCGAGATGAACGGCGATCAATCGCAAACGCGGACGCGGCGAATGCGCCAGGTGTAGCCGTCCCAGAACCGCTGGCGCTGCCAGAAGCAATCGGGACCGTAACCGGGCTCGGCGACGTAGGCCGGACCGGGCGCGTAGTAGCCATAGCCGGGACCGTAATAGCCGTTCTGCGAAGCGATCGCGCCACCGACGATGGCGCCACCGATCAATCCCGCAGCGACGCCGGCGGCGACACCGCGTTGTGCCTGGGCGGGGGCGGGCACCGCCACAGCCGAAACCGCCAGAGTGGCGGCGGCGCAAAGCGCCAGCAATGTCTTCTTCATGACCTCACCTTTCTCACGGGGGCAGGGACAGCGTGCGTTGGCGATCTGTCTCGCCTGAAGGGTTCCATATTCCGCTTGAATGATCAATGAACGACGCTGCCGTATTCGCGACCAAATGCTTGCAGCTTTTGGCATATCTTGCAACGCACAAGCCTGTAGTGAAGCAGTGAACCGGGGGGCTGTGGCGTGCGAAGCCGGATTTGGCCGCTAGACCCGCCAGGCGCGCTTCCTATTCCCGAAAGCCCGGCTCGGCCGATTTAGATTCATTCCAATATGAATCCCGCATCAGTTTGGAATTGCTACAAGAACGGCTTTTTCCTTTTGCATCCGGCCGGGCCCGACAATATCCATATTGCCAAGCATCACCCGTTGGACCTGCCTCCTCTGATGATTGTCTGTTCCTGTAACGTCCTCAGCGACCACGATGTCCGCAATGCCGTCAATGGTGGCGGGTCCGTGACACGAAATGCCAAGCAGGTGTATGGCTGCCTCGGCTGTAGCGCCGAATGCGGCCGCTGCGCGCGCACCATCAAGGCGATCATCGACGAGGCGCTCGGTCCCTGCGCCAAGGCCTGCTGCTCCGGCTGCCCTCACAGCGGCCACCCGCACGCCGCCAACGAAGACGCCGAGCCGGCCGAGTTCGCGCTCGCGGCCTGCTGAACTGGCTTTAGGTTCCGATCCAGCCTCTTCCGCTTTGTTGTCGTTTCTTCCTGCGAGCCGGCCTGTCCGGTCGGCGGCAACGTTTCGCCCCGCCAACCAAATCCGGTTATCCACGCGCCGCTTCCGCGACGGGTTGCTCTCCCCGGCAATCTGATTTAGAAGCGTTCTAAATTTACGCTGGCCAACGGTAGCCGCGACAGGTGGAGTGGATCAATGCAAGGCGACCCGAAGGTCATCGACTATCTGAACAAGGGGCTGCGCAGCGAACTGACCGCCATCAATCAGTATTGGCTGCATTACCGGATGCTCAACAATTGGGGCCTCCTGGAGATGGGCAAGGTCTGGCGCAAGGAGTCCATCGAGGAGATGGAGCACGCCGACAAATTCGTCGATCGCATCCTCTTTCTGGACGGCTTCCCGAACCTGCAGGTGCTCGATCCGCTGAAGATCGGCCAGGACGTCAAGGAGATCATCGAGTGTGACCTCGCCGCCGAGATCGGCGCCCGCACGCTCTACCAGGAGGCCGCGACTTATTGCCACGGCGTCAAGGACTATGTCAGCCGCGACCTGTTCGAGCAGCTGATGAAGGACGAGGAAGACCACATCGACTTCCTTGAGACCCAGCTCGACCTCATCAAGCGCATTGGCCTTGAGCTCTACACCCAAAAGCACGTCGGTCATCTGAAGGGCGAGGATCACTGACCGCTTGGTCGCTGCAAAATTCGAGAGGCCGTCCTTGCGGGCGGCCTCTTTGCTTTTGCGATCCCGATTGGCGCGGCGACGTCAGTAGCACCGCGTGATGTTGATGGTGCGGTCGCCGCCGCGTCCGGGCACCGTCACGGTCTCGGTGGGACAGCTCGACACATAGGGGCGATCCGACGGCACCACGGCCGGCGGATAGCGGTGCGCCCAATCCCATGGCACGTCCTGGGTGTAGGTGTAGCGGACGTCGTTCGAGGCCGGCGCCGGGACTTCGGCGATCGGAGCGGCGGCCAGCGCGTCGTCGTAATATCCGCTCGTTCCCGGCAACACGATGCCGGGCACCCGCACATGGTGGCGGAAGGCCGGGTGGTGCGCGGAAAACGTGCCGCGCGGCGCCGTTCCGGATCTCGCATCAGTCTCGGTCGAGGATGCAAGCAGCAGTGCTGCAACGCCGAGGGACGCCAGCAGCGCCCCGCCTGTTCGATATCTTCGATACGCCATGGGCACGCACCAACTCGTGGTTACGGAGCATTGTGCGGACGCTAGGCCGCGTCGCGCAGCGCCCGCAAACTCATCCTTAATTATTGGTTAAAAAGTAAGGTTAACAGGGAGTAATTGTCTCAAATTGACGCGATCTCGTGCGGGGCTGCGCGCAATGGCTGCGAGTCGCTTCAGACGGCGTCTGCCGGAACGAAGCAGCTGATGATGATGCCGCCGCGGTGGTGCACGTACCACACCACGGCCTCGCCGACCGGATTGCCGCGATCGCGGATCACGGCGCGCTCCGGCACCATCATCCATTCGCCCTCGATCGGCACCCAATAGGCGCCGCCCCGAACATCATAGTTCGTGCGATGGCCGTCGGAGATGTCGCAGCAGGGCACGCCGTTCGGTGCGATCACGCTCTTGAACCAGGCGCGGATATCGGGCGGCACATTGTCGTATTGGCCGTTGTCGAACGCCAGCGCAGCGCCCGCCATGACGGCGAGCCACGCGAGCACCGCGCCATGCGTCAGCCTTCGCATCGCATTCCTCCGCGAAAACCTTGTGCGTGATCCGCGCAACGCCCGCGCGCGAATCCGGTGTTTGCGCGATTAGGCACGAACCGCGCGCGGGATGCATGCTCAAAGAATGAGCGAAGCAGCGCAGTTGTCCGTGATGCAGTGCGAGAGGCGTTCAGGCCGGCTTCTTCGTGCGGGCGCCAACATCGATCTCGCCGGCGCAGCCTATCACGTGCCGCAGACGGTCACACGCCGGTCAGATCGTAGAATGCCGCGATCAGACGGGTGATCTCGGTGGAGTTCGCAATCACCAGCGCAAGGTCGTCCTTCTCCGGCTTACCGGACTGAATCCGCTCCAGGGCTTCGCTCGATTGCTTGACGATCGCAGCAATCCTGCGCAGCAGGTCCTCGCGGGTCACGATCTTGCTCAGGTCGGTGCTGGTGTATTTCTGCAGGTTCCGCAATCTGGTCTGGTCGAAAGGCTGCTTGAATGCACGCGATCCAGCCTGATCGACCAAAATCTTGTAGGCGGAATCATATCCCTCTTTTGCCGAATTGAGCGCGCGCCGGACCGCTTCCGGGTTTTGTTCGGCGATGCCGCCGAGTACGCCGTTGCCGGCGGCACAGTTCGCTCGCGCCAGGTTTGAGATCGGCTGGGCGACCTGCCTGTCCTGATCGGCCTGCCTCGCCTTCGTGATCAAATCGTCGACGGTGTCGGCGAGCGCGATGCGGCTGGCGCCCGCGCAGCAGGCAACCACGATGATTGCGAGAGCCGTCATCCTTCGCACCAGCATTGTCGCCTCCTACGGTGTCTTGGTCTGATCGCAGATCTTTTCGACTGCCGGCAGCTTGACGCCACCGAGCGCAAAGCCTTCCTTGCGAAACTTCGGGCAAGCCTGAGTTGCGATTGCGCGCCAGGATTCCAGGGAGATGCCGCCGTGCCGGTAGAGATCGTAGATGTTGGAGAATTTCGCATCATATAGCGCGGCATAGGATTGCATCTTGTCGGGCGGCGCGTCGATGACGGCGCGGAAGAAGTCCGTATAGTCCGACTGCATCTTGTAATCATTGTTGGTTCGATAGAAGTCGATCGCATTCATGATCTGAACGATCGCGATCCCCGCTCCGGCGACTGCAACGACAAGCGCCAGCCACGGAACGATCCGGTCCTGCGGACGCGCCAATGCCAGCCTGAGGGCGGCGATCTCGCGCGTCAAACCGTCGTTCTGCCGCTCTGCTTCCTTGAGATCAGCCAACCGCGCCACGGCGACCGGATCGACCAGCACCGTGCCGTCAGCGGCGGTTTCGGTGGACAAGCGCCCACCGGCAATCATGGCGTCCAGATCAGCAATCGAAAATGGACTGAGCTGAGCAGCCTGGTCTTTGGAAATGCCGGGCATCGTCGCTCCGAAATACGGCTGCGAGGCAATGATCGTACAATGCTCATGATATAAATCGATTTAGAGACAACCACAAGACGAATAAGTGTCGACCGTGCTTCTCGGCTACATTGCTCGCTGCGGCGTGACTCGCAGCAGCTCCTGCAATTGACCGGAGTAGAATTTGGCGTCGCCGGTGGTGAGGTGGCCGCGCGTCTCGCTGCTCGCCGGGATCAGATAGATCTTGCCGTTCTTGATCCGCTTGACCGCAGCCTCGGTGACGCCGGTCTCCGGCGGATTGCGCTCGTCGTCGGCCGCGTTGATCGCGAGCAGTGTCGCCTCGATCTTCTCCATGCCGGCGGAGGGATCGTAATCATGCGAGGCTTCCCATTGATAGATGTAGTCGTTGGCATCGGCGGTGACCGGCAGCGCCAGCTGGTCGTCGACCATCTTGTCGGCTTGCGGGGCCGATGGCGCCTGCGTCTGGTAGGCGAGCGTGCCGCCGGCGCTGGCGAAGCGATAGGCGGCGATGGCGTATTTCATCATCCGCGGCTGGCTGGTGTAATTGCCGCCGTTGTAGTCGGGGTCGTTGCGGATCGTGTCCAGCATCGTCCGCCGCAGGATCCAGTTGCGCGCGGCCATCGCAGTCGGCTGCGAGGCCATCGGCACCAGCACGTCCATCATCTGCGGATAGCGCACGCCCCAGATCCAGCTGTGCATGCCGCCCATCGAATTGCCGATCACAAGCCGCAGATGCTTGATGCCGAGCCCCTCGGTGACGAGCCGGTATTGCGCGTCGACCATGTCGTTGTAGTCGTATTTCGGAAAGCTCGTGCGCATCGCATCCGACGGCTTCGACGATTTGCCGTGCCCGATGCCGTCGGGAATGATGATGTAGTATTTCGCCGCGTCGAGCGGCTGCCCCGGGCCGAACAGCTCGCCGGCAAAGGTCGGCGTCAGCATGCTGGCGGCCGAGCCGCCGGAGCCGTGCAGCACCAGCACCGGCTGTCCGGTCGGTGCGCCGACCGTGGTGTAGTGCAGCCGCAGTTCCGGCATCACCTCGCCGCTGTGGAACTTGAAGTCCTTTGCGATCCACTCGCCATCCTGAGGCGCGGGATAGTCTGCAGCCATGACCGGTACCGCTATCGAGACGAGAGCGGCCACAAGCGCCGCGCACAAACGGATCATGGGCTTCTCCCTGCACATGGCGGGTTTGTCCAGCCGCCTCGGTGCAAGCCTAAAGCATGATCCGGAAAAGTGCGAAGCGGTTTTCCGAAAAGATCATGCTCAAACAAGGAGCTAAAGCCCGATGACGATTCAACCCAATCTCGTCGCGCTTTAGCATGATGCAAGCCACTATCCGAGAGTTGCGCCGCGCGCTGCGTGGTGCCGTGCCGAGGAGATCGCGTTCGATCCGGCGCGGCAGCCGCGTCTCGCGTGTCCCTTTGCCGACGCCGTTCTGGCGCGGCTGGTGCAGATGCGCGGCGTTGCACCGCACCGGTCTGAACTAGACTAGCGCCCGTCCTCGACCTCGGTTTCCGGGCGGTCGCTGCCGGAGGCAGTCTCGGTCAGCCATTTGCCGTCCGCGGTCTCGTACTGGATTGCCTCGGTGCGCCCGGGAACACGTTGCTCGTTGGCCGCGCGCCGGGCGGCGGCAAGCGCCGCGGCATGGGTTGGAAACGGTTCGGAGAACACCCCGTCGACAGTATAGGCCCAGCCGCCATCGTGCTGGACCACCTTGTAGATCACGTGGCTCATCCGGAACCTCGTTTCCATCGTGGACCATGGGGCTGCCAGAATAGACCACGATGTCGTATTTTGCAGCAGCCGATCGTCCTTGAGGCGCAAGCCCCGAAATGCGGGCGAGGGAGACCGACATGTGCCGCAATATCAAGACGCTGTTCAACTTCGAGCCGCCCGCCACCGAAGACGAGATCCACGCCTCGGCGTTGCAATTCGTGCGCAAATTGAGTGGCTTCAACAAGCCGTCGCAGTCCAATGAAGCCGCCTTCAACCTTGCGGTGGCCGAAGTCTCCGCTGCTGCGCGAAAACTCCTGATCTCGTTGCAGACCACGGCGCCGGCGCGCGATCGCGAGGTCGAGGCGGAGAAGGCGAGGGAGCGCTCGCGCCTGCGGTTCGGATGAGGCCAGCGCATTCCGTGACGCAGGTCACGGTAAGCCGTCAGGCCACCGGGCATCATTGCCGTTCACCCTGGCCCCCCGGAGCAACGCCATGAAGCCTGCCGCCCTGCTCACACTCTGCTCGATTGCGTTCGCCGTGCTCTGGACCTGCGGCATGCTGTGGTCGAGCGGCACGATCGACCTCGCCAACGTCGTCATCCTGTCGGCGTGCGGGGCGTTCGCGGGTGTTGCCTGGTACTACGCGATGCGCTGGGTGTTTCAGCTGATGCAGCTCGCCCGGCCCTCCGATCCTCCGGGCGCCCAGCGGTGAGCATCGCGCGCGACACCGACATGGCTGGCCGTGCCGTCGCGCGATGATCAGGAGGATTACTTCTTGTCCTTCTTGCGGTGCTTCTTCTTTTTCTTGTGATCGCCGTCTTCGTCGTCATCTTCCTCGAGATCGATGTCATCGACTTCAAGGGCAATCGCTTCCGCTGCCGCGCGCTCGGCGGCATCGCGTTCGGCCTGCTCGGCGGCTTCACGCTCCTTGGTGCGCTTGTAGTCTTCCCAGGCGTCGAAGATCATGTGCAGCCACGGCATCACCTGCTCGATCGACGGCAATTGGCCGGGCGGGCCGGCTTCACCGCGCGGACCGGCGGGACCCTGCGGGCCCTGAGGACCGGCTTCGCCGCGCGGACCCTGCACGCCTGCCTTGCCTTGCGCCCCCGGCTTGCCCTGAGGGCCTGCCTTGCCTTGCACGCCCGCCTTGCCCTGCGGACCCGGCTTGCCGCGCGGACCTTCCGGTCCCGGGCGCCCTGGATGTCCCTGCGGTCCGGGCTTTCCCGGCTCGCCCTGACGGCCCTGTGGCCCCGGCGCTCCTCGTGCCCCCTGGCGGGAAGTTGTCTCGTCAGCCACTGATATGCTCCGTCGCGATGTGAAGCCGCTTGTAACAGAGGTTGGACGACGGCTTCAATTCTGCCCGGCGGCACCGATGCAAGCGATCAACAGTCATAATTCCATGGGCATTATGACAACGGAGGACGCATTGCGGGTTTTGGACGGCAGCTACGGCGACGAACCGCAATCGCTCGACATCGTCGTGACGCGGCAGGATGTGCTTGACGAAGCAGGCTTTCGCAGCACGGGCGTGCTCGAGCTGTACGAGCACTTGTTTCCCGCGAACGAGCGCGACAGTCCTGACGACATCGTGCGATGGCTGTTGTCGGATGACGTCGGCGAGACCAGGTGTTTCAGCGTCGCCGGCCAGGAGATGTCCTATCGGCTCGACTCGCGCTGCTTCATCCTGCGCGCCGCCGGGCGCGCGATCGGGCTCGGCTTCTTTACCTACGATCACGCAAGCGAGCTGATCTTCTGCAACCATGTCGGCATTGGGAAGGCGTGGCGCGGCCGTGGCCTGGCGCGCGCGTTCTATCGCGAGATGGTCGCCATGCTCGACGCGTTGTTCCCGCGCAATGTCGGGGTGGTGCTCGAAGCCGAGCCGTTCGACCGCGATCGCCTGGCAGCGATCATCGCCGATCTCGAGCAAACGGGCAGGCGGCCGCTCGCGGCGCATGAGCAGGATCAGATCGGCCGCTTGCTGCGCGTGAGCTGGTACGACAGGCTCGACTATTCCGTGTTCTGCGACGCGCGCACGATGCTGCCGCTCGCGTGCCGCTCGCCGTGTCTCGATCCGTCGCTGCCGGCATCGGAATGGGCAGGAGGCGAAGAAAACTACTGGTTGATGCGGCAGGCGCGGAGCGGTGCGTCCTCCGCCGAGAGGCGCGCAAGTGACCTTTGGCAAAATGCCGTCGCCGCGATCTACGTCGAGATCCTCGCGAAGTCCCTCGTCGATGACGATCCGAATGGACGGCGCGATTATTGGGACTATGCGACCGCGCTGGTGGCCCGGACGATGCAACAGACCGCGACGATCGACGTGCGTCTCGCGCGCTGCCTCGGTGACGAGGACAGCGCTCTACTGTCGCGCTGGCGGCGTCTTGCGATCGATCTCTCGATCTAAGGCCTAATGAGACTAGGTGGAGCTAAATCGACGGCGGAACTTCACCTCTCCCTTGGGAGAGGTCGGCGCGTAGCGCCGGGTGAGGGGGTACGGTCTATCGAGAGCGCAAGAGCCCTCACCCGGATTGCACTGGACGATGCTTCGCATCGCCAGGCGCAATCCGACCTCTCCCCGACGGGGAGAGGTGAACCAAGGCCGCGCCGAGCCGACTCAGTCAAAACTCATCCCGCTTTGGAGCCGCTAGGCCGCGGCGTGCTCGCTATGCGGCACGTCGATGCCGTCGGCGGAATATTCGCGAATCTTGTTCCGCAAGGTTCGGACCGAGAGTCCCAGCACGCGCGCGGCGCGGGTGCGATTGCCGTCGCAGCGCGCGAGCGTTTGCAGCACCAGTTCGCGCTCGACTTCGTCGACGGTCGCGCCGATCAGCAACGGGACGATTTCATTTGGAGCCAGCGACGGCAGCAGCGCTTCCGGCGACGGTACGGTGGACGCGTATGACATGAACTCCTCCCGATCAACGCCCGCCTCGTCGATGAGGCGGAGACATCGAGAACCAACTACCCCGTAGATCCACGGTGTGCCGGTTTGGTTAACAAGTCCTTAATGCCTCGCTAACTCCATGCTTTGTAAGCAAAATACCTAGAAATCGCCACGATTGCGGTTCCATCCGTCACAGTGTCCGGTAGCCGCCATCGACCATCACGATCGATCCGGAGACATAGGCCGACAGGTCCGAGGCGAGGAAGATCGCAGGACCCACGATGTCCTCCGGCTTGCCGGCGCGGCCCAGCGGGGTGTGGTCCATGAACACTTTCACGAGGTCGGGATTGGTGGCGCGCACCTTCTCGTTCAGCGGCGTTTCGATGAAGCCGGGGCCGATCGCATTGACGCGCACGCCGTCCTTGCCGAGCTCGGCGGCCAGCGCCTTGGTGAAGCCAAGCACGCCGTGCTTGGAGGCGGTGTAGGCCGGCGAACTCGGCGTGCGCAGATGCACGAACGACTGGATCGAACCGATATTGACGATGCGCCCCTTGTTCTTGCGCAGCGGCGCGAGGAAGGAATGCGTCACGTTGAAGACGCCGGTGAGATTGATCGAGATGATGTCCTCCCAATCCTTGATCACGGCCTCCTCAGTCCCGAGCATGCCGTTGCGGCGTGCGATGCCGGCATTGTTGACCAGGATCGAGACCGGCCCGACCTTGTCGGCGACCTGCTGTGCCATCGCGACGCAGGCGTTGCGATCGGTCACGTCGAGCGCGAAGCTGTCCGCCTTGCCGCCGGCACTCCTGATCTCCTTGGCCGCTTCTGCTGCCGCATCGCCGTTCATGTCGAGCAGTACCACGCGCGCACCCTCGCGGCCGTAGCCCAACGCGATGGCGCGCCCGATGCCCGAGCCTGCACCGGTGATGACGGCGATGTGATTGTCGAGAAGGGCCATGGCGTTTCCTTGTTCTGATTTGAGAGCGTTGCCGACAACACTATTCAAAACTGCCCCAACCGAAACGCCAAGCCGTGTTTGTGCGTTGCTGTCATCCATATTCGGATGACGGTACGGACCGATCATGGACCCGCATATCAGACACTGGAAAGTTGCGATCGAGCGCTTCTGCGCGGCGTCTGATCCGGACTATCGCGAGATCGCCAAATTGATCGCCGAGATCGCCATGACCGATATCGACGAGACGCTGCGGCATGCGGCCGCACAGGTGCTGCCGATCCTGCGCCAGGCGGCGCTGAAAACGGCCGATCGCCGCACGAGGTCGATGGCGCTGCGCCGTCTCGGCATCGTCAGCGATGCGCTGCACATGCTGTCGGCGCCGCGGTTCGGCCGGCGCGGCTTGACGCCGAAGGCGTTGACGCAGGAGGAGCGCTACCGGCAATTGCTCGGCCTGCCGTTCGGCCGCCATCTCGCGGTGACCGAAATCCAGCAGGCGTTCAAGCGCGCCGCCAAGACGATGCATCCCGACGGCGGTGGCAATGGCGCCGCGTTCCTCGAGCTTGCCGCCGCGCGCGACGCTTTGATCAAGCATCACTGATGCGTCAAGCATCACTGATACGTAAAGCATCACTGACGCGCGATCGCATGACGTCCGACAGCACAAGGGCGGACGACGCGGTGTTGCCGCGTGTCCGCCCCGCGCGCGATCGGCGAATGCTCAGTACGAGCAGGTGCCGTTGTTCAGGAGTCCGGTTTTGTAGCTGAACGCGGCGTCGAAGGTCGGCAGCTCTTCGCTGACGACGGCGAAGTTCGCAGGCCACGGCGTGGTCGGGATGCTCTGGTCCCAGATCTGGCAGAAGCCGGTGTCTTGCCAGCGGATCAGATGATACGGATTGGCGCTGGCGGGGCTGGCCGCTGCAAGCACGGATACGGTGGCGGCCATGGCGGCACAGGCGATCGCAAGACGACGCATGGGAAATCTCCGGTTTGAAAAAGTGAATGCTCCGCGGGGCAATCCGGGAACTCGGGGGCCGTTCGCCCCGGACATGCAGTGAGTGTTGCAACCTCGGGAACAGGTTCAACGCCGTCATTGCGCCAAATTGTGCCTGACTACGTGCTGGCTACAGTCGGCGTACGGCGATTCGGGCCGGCTGCGCGACGCGCGTAAATCGACGTGAGCAAATCCTGAGGAGACTGCACATGAAGTTTTCATTGATCCTTCGCGCCGCGCTGGTCGCACTGCTGGCGTTCACCGGCGTCGCCTTCTCGTCCGCGGCCCGTGCCGACAGCGGCTTCGTGACGCTCACGATCTACAAGGCCGGCTGGTTCATCGGCGGCTCCGGCGGCAGCGGCGTGCTGACCTTCCGCGGCCGCTCCTATCGGCTGTCCACCGGCGGCCTCGATTACGGCCTGGTGTTCGGCGGCTCCAAGACCGTGCTGCGCGGCCGCGTCAGCAACATCAACCGTCCGTCCGACGTCGCCGGCGTCTATGGCGCAGCGGGTGCGGGGCTTGCCGTCGGCCGCGGCGCGCGCGCGATCGTGCTGACCAACCAGAAGGGCGCGGTGCTGGAGCTGACCGGCCACCAGGTCGGCCTGATGGCGAACGCCGATCTGAGCGGCCTTGCGATCACGATGCAGTAGGGTTGACGGTGTGGAGCGGGGCCAGCGACAGCTGATCGTCGAGCCCAGCCCACATCTGCAGCTTAGGTGGACGCGATCCATTTCCGTCATCCCCCCGCAATGGCATCGCCATTGCGGGGGGACTTGTGAACTGGCACCGTAACAGCGGCGAATGCCCGGGCAGGCCGAGCCTCGGCAGTCGCCGATCATTTCCAAACCGTTCCATGCATTTTCCGGCGTCTGTCTCGCGTCCCGGGAACAAGTGTTCACTTTGTAACTTAAGACTCGTGCCTCACGGGACGGGTCTGATGAGTGCAATAAGTTCGCAAAACGAAGAGATCGAAAAGCTGCCGGCCAAGCTGTGCCGCTGCCGCAGGCAGCCGGAGCTGGTCCGGACCATGCTCAGCGTGCAGACGGGCCGGCACGTCCGCATGTTCGAATGCAGATGCGGTGAACGCATTTGGGACGATGAGAGCCGCTTCGATTGGGCGGCCTCTCCACGAGGCGAACGACAGATCGGCTGATCGCCAGACGGCCGCCCGGCGGACGCCGGGTACCGGCCGAAAAGCCACGGGCCGAAACAAAGCGGCCAATCCATAGGAACGATTGCGGGTCGGGAAAATTAGGCGAGGGTGGATGCGTTCCCGGCCCCCAAGTTGGCGCATTCACTTTCAGTCCCGGCGCTCCTCCCCGGAGTGCCGGGACTTATTATCTGTTATTTGGCAACGGCTTCGCCGACGAGCAACTCGCCGACCGCGCAAAAGCGTGGCGCCGCTGAGCCACGCGGTCGGCGTATTCCCTTCATGCCGCGGCGTGCAATGCGCCTGGATCACCGTCCGCTGATAAAATCCAAAGCACGTGGTCCAGCCTCCCCGACGCATCGTTCCAATACAAGAAGGCCGCCGGGCAGGGCGGCCATGGTGTCCGCATTGTTGCTGTCCGTCGGCCGCTCCGTTGCTGAGTTACGGTGACGGTGCACTGAACGTTTCGTTCGCGATCTGGTGCGCCGTCACCGCAATAGCGATCACTCCGACAGACCTCAGCTTGCCGGCATCAGCACCGAATTGACAACGTGAATGACGCCGTTCGACTGATTGACGTCCGGGATTGTCACGGTCGCTGCGCCGCCTTTGGCGTCGACGATCATCACCTTGCCGCCGGTCTTCCTGACCGTCAGCGGCTCGCCCTCGACCGTGATCAGGGTCTGTCCGTCCATCAGCTGATCGGCGTTCAGCTTGCCGGGAACGACATGGTACGTCAGAATCCTGGTAAGCGTCGCCTTGTTCTCGGGCTTCACGAGTGTCTCGACCGTCCCCTTGGGAAGTTTGCGGAACGCTGCATTGGTCGGTGCGAACACGGTAAAAGGTCCCGGTCCCGACAGCGTGTCGACAAGCCCTGCAGCCTTGACCGCCGCGACCAGCGTCGTGTGATCCTTCGAATTCACGGCGTTGGCGACGATCGTCTTCGACGGATACATCGCAGCGCCTCCGACCATCACGGTCTTTTCCTTGGCCGAGGCTTCAGGCAATGGACCTGCAAATGCGATCAGCACGGCAGTCGCGGCAGAGCCAAGCACGGAAAGTTTCATGTGAGCGTCTCCATTCGTGAGGTCGGGCATTGCCCTTTTGCAATCGATGCGATGTGTACGAGGCGCGCCACAGTCGAATGGCGGTGTACCATCGCGCGAAAATCAGGACGCAGATCGCGCCTTGACTTCACGTGGAACGCTGCCTGCATGCTTCCGGATCACCGTTCGCAGACAAATTCCGAAACGGGTGATCCAGCCTCCTCGAGCCATCGTTTAACCAGCACGGAACCGTCGGGAAGGGCAGTCATGATGTCTGGCATCGTGATAGGTCGATCATGAGGCTTGGAAGGCTGGTCTTGTTCGTCGTGGCGGTGCTCGGGGCCGGTTTTGCCATCGGGTACCTGAACAGGCCCGATGCCTGGTACGCAGCCCTGAACAAGGCTGCGTTCAATCCGCCCAACTGGGTGTTTGCTCCGGCTTGGTCGATCATCTACCTGTTGATCGCCATCGCGGGCTGGCGTGTTTGGGAGCGGGGTTTGCGCATCAGCCGGCGAATCTGGCTGACGCAACTGGCTCTTAACTTTGCCTGGTCGCCGATATTCTTCAGCTTCCACCGGCCCGGCACGGCGCTTGCCGTCATCCTTGCCTTGTTGTCCGCAATCGTCATCTTCCAGGTCACGACGTGGAAGGCAGACAAGGTCAGTGCCATCCTCTTCGCCCCTTACGCGTGCTGGGTGGCGTTCGCCTCGCTGCTGAATGTCGAGATGGTCCGCCTGAATTAGCGGATTTCACACTTCCCTGGCGCACCGAAGCCACTCCGTGTAGGCCTCGCCCCAGCTGGGCGGGCGGCCATGATAGAAATGATGGACACGGCCGGTGCCGAGCGACCTGTGGTTCAACATCGCCCTTCGATGCGCGCCGTCCCTGATGTAAGCCCGCATGCTGTTCTCGTCCGTCCACACCGTGACGGTGTGGTAATAGTCGTTCGCGATCCTTGCCGACACGGAAACGTTGCCCGGCGCCCGGCGTGCCTGCGCCAGGCATCTGAGCGTATGCCACCAGAACGGCACCAGCTTAATCCGGCTGGCCGGCTTGAACCCTGTAACGGAAACGAAAACCCCGATCATCGATCATCCGTGAACACGATCGCGATGCGGCCGACATGCGGGCATCGGCGAATACAGCATGGGAGACGATGCAGATACGCCATGGATCGGCGTTTGGATCACCAGGTCCTGCAAAGCCGCCGGGATATCACGGCATCGATGCAGGCCAGTGCCGTATTAAGGTGGCATCTCATTGGCGATCTGGAGCTTTGTCGAGCGAAGTGACTACCGGCTTGCGTGAAGAAAGCCCGTCAAAACAAGAATCTAGAGCCCCGCTCCGATTGCATCGGAACGGACGGCTCCAGGGGCCAGCATTGCGACCGGGTGATTTCGGAATATTGGAAATGTATCCGTGAGTTGCCCGACGTGTCAAGTCGAGCGCCGGCCCACCGCCGGCTACTGTGCATGGGGTTGTTTTCGATATTTTGTCTAGCTGACGGCGTGAGCCGGCTCGGTCCACGCAGGGACGGCGCAGCGTTCACCTGAACAAATGCAGCGCCGCGTACTGCAGCAGCATGATGGTCTTGGCGTCGACGATCCGGCCATCGCTGATCATGGCGAGCGCGCCGTCGATCGCAAGCTCCAGCACCTCGATGTCCTCGCCCTCGTCGGCGAGCCCGCCGCCGTCGCTGATCCGCATCGCCGCGTCGTATTCGGCGACGAAGAAATGCAGCTTCTCGGTGACCGCACCGGGCGTCATGAAGGCTTCGAACACCTTGCGCACGTGATCGAGGCGGTAGCCGATCTCTTCCTCCGCCTCGGCGCGAATCCGCGCTTCCGGCGCGGCATCGTCGAGCATGCCGGCGGCGGCCTCGATCAACAGATCATCATAGCCGTTGGCGAAAGCGGGATAGCGGAACTGGCGCACCAGCACCACCGTGCGGGTGCCGAGATTGTACGGCAACAGCACCGCGCCGTTGCCGCGGTCGTAGACCTCGCGTACCTGGGTCTGCCATTCGCCGTTGCTGCGGCGGTAGTCGAATGTCGCGCTCTTCAGCTCGTAGCGGCGCTTCGACAGCAGCTCGACGTCCTTGACGCGGACGCGGTCGGCGATGCTCATGCGTCGAACCCCAATTCGCTCACGGCGTCGCTTCGCGGCCGTCGAGCCATTTGGCCAGCATTACCGAGGTCGATTCCTCATAGCCGAGCGTCTGGTAGAACGCGCTCGCCTTGGCGTTCTCCCGCCGCACCAGCAATTGCAGCTTCGGCACGCCGGCGGCACGCAGCCAGTCCTCGGCTGCGGCCATCATGACGCGGCCCAGGCCCTTGCCCTGGCGGGTGGGGTCGACCGCGACGTAGTAGACCCAGCCGCGATGGCCGTCATGACCGACCATCGCGGTCGCGACGATCGCGCCGGCGTCGCGGCCAACCAGCACGGCAGAACTCGGTCCGCGCCGTGCCAGCGCGATGTCGGCAGCGGGATCGTTCCACGGCCGCGTCAGGCCGCAGGCCTGCCACAGCGCGACGACGCCAGCGATGTCTGCATCGGTGATTGGTGCAATTGCGAGGGAGGCGGAGGGCATTTTCGTCTGCACGTTCACAGCACCTTGCCCGGGTTCATGATGCCGAGCGGATCGAGCAACGCCTTGACCTGCCGCATCAGCTCGATCGCGACCTTGTCCTTGACGTCGGGCAGTTCGTCGCGCTTGAGCACGCCGATGCCGTGCTCGGCCGAGATCGAGCCGCCCATCCGCAGCACGATCTCGAACACGACGGCGTTGACGTCGTGCCAGCGCGCCAGGAAGTCGGCCGCGTTGGCGCCGACCGGCTGGCTGACATTGTAATGGATGTTGCCGTCGCCGAGATGGCCGAACGGCACCGGCCTTGCGCCCGGGATCAGCTTCACCACTGCCGCATTGGCCTCTTCGATGAACGCGGGCACAGCGGCGACCGGCACCGAGATATCGTGCTTGATCGAGCCACCCTCCGGCTTCTGCGCCGCCGACATCTCGTCGCGCAGCTTCCAGAACGCCTGGCGCTGGCTCAGATTGGCAGCGATCACGGCGTCGTCGACGATGCCGTCCTCCATGCCCTGGGCGAGGATCGCCTCCAGCGTGTCGCGCGCGTCGTCGCGCGACGACGACAATTCCATCAGCACGTACCAGGGGTGCTTGCTTTCAAGCGGATCGCGGATGTCGATGCCGTGGCGGATCGAGAAGTCGACCGCGATGTCGGCGAGCAGCTCGAAGCTCGTCAGGCTGCCGGCCGCCTGATCGCGCGAGATCGACAGCAGCTTGAGCGCCGCCGCGGGCGACTTCAGGCCGACATAAGCGGTCTCGACCGCGCGCGGCCGCGGAAACAGCTTCAAGGTCGCGGCGGTGATGATGCCGAGCGTGCCTTCGGCGCCGATGAACAGGTTGCGCAGGTCGTAGCCGGTGTTGTCCTTCTTCAGCTTCGACAGCGCGTTCAGCACGCGGCCATCGGCCAGCACCACCTCGAGCCCGAGCGCCATCTCGCGCGCCACGCCATAGGCGAGCGCGCCGGTGCCGCCGGCATTGGTCGAAAGGTTGCCGCCGATGGTGCAGCTGCCCTCGGCGCCGAGCGACAGCGGGAACAGGCGGTCGACGTCGGCTGCCTTCTGCTGCGCGATCTGCAACACCACGCCGGCCTCGCAGGTCATGGTGTTGGATTCGACGTCGATGTCGCGGATCTTGTCGAGGCGCCGCAGCGACACCACGACCTCGCCATTGTGCGGCGTCTGGCCGCCGACCAGGCCGGTGTTGCCGCCTTGCGGCACCAGCGCGATCCTGTGCTCGCTCGCAAGCTTGCAGATCGCGGCGACCTCAGTGGTCGAGCCCGGGCGCAGCACCAGCGGCGAGCGGCCGTGAAACAGGTTGCGCTCCTCCGTGGTGTAAGGCTGGATGTCGGCGGCGTCGGTCACCGCATATTTCTCGCCGACGATGGCGCGGAATTTTTCCAGCAATTCGGGCGGGAGCGGCGGCACCGCTGATTGGACGACGTTCATTCTTCTTGGTCTTTCACTTTGATCGGGAATCTTTGTTTCAGCATGACCTCAATCGGAAAACCGGTTCCCACTTTTCCGGGTCATGCTTACCGTCCAACCGCTGCGCGGCGCAGCCGGTCATTGATGGCCTCACCCAGCCCGTCCTCGGGAATGGGCATCACGGCGATAGCATCCGCATTTCTCTTGTCGAGCGTGCGAAGGTAGCCGAACAGGTTGGCTGCAGCCTCGGCGAGATCGCCGCGCTCGGACAGGTTCATTTCCACCGAGGCGCATTCGCGCCGCGCCACCTTGGCCGGCCCGAACGACAGCAAGGCTTCGCCGACATGGACGTCGCTGGCGTTGAGCCGGACCGGGGTTCGTGGCGCGTAATGCGAGGCGAGCATGCCGGGGGCGACCGGCTGGCCGTCGCTCTCGGCGTCCTGCGGCGGCGACTGCAGCGGATGGCCGAGCACGCGTTCGATCTCGGCGCGGGTCAGCCCGCCCGGCCGCAGCAGCACCGGATCGGAGAAGCAGCCGACGATGGTGGATTCGACGCCGACCGCGACCGGGCCGCCGTCGACGATCATGTCGATACGGCCAGCCAGGTCGCCGTTCACATGCTCGGCGGTGGTGGGCGAGACATGGCCGGAAAGATTGGCCGAGGGGGCTACCACAGCACCGCCGAAGGCCTTGATGATGTCGCGCGCCACCTTGTGGGCCGGAATGCGAATCGCGACGGTATCCAAGCCGGCGGTCGCGAGTTCCGCGACCGGGCAGGACAGCGCCTTCGGCAGCACCAGGGTCAGGGGACCGGGCCAGAACGCTTCCGCGAGGCGCAGGGCCTGTCCGTCGAACAGGGCGATCCGGCGGGCGGCGCCGAGATCGGCGACATGTGCGATCAGCGGATTGAAGGCCGGCCGGCCCTTGGCCTGGTAGAGCCGGGCGATTGCAGCGGCGTTGCCGGCGTCGGCGCCGAGGCCGTAAACCGTTTCGGTCGGAAACGCCACGAGGCCACCCTCGGCCAGAACCCCGGCGGCGGTGGCCGTGGCGGCGGCACCGGCTGGCAGAACGTGCGTTTTCAGGCTTGTATCCACTGTGATTAGAATCCTCAATTCGGTGCCTTGCGGTCCCCGAAACCCGACGCTATAAGCCGGACCTCTTAGTCGGAGTGTGGCTCAGCCCGGTAGAGCACTGCGTTCGGGACGCAGGGGTCGCAGGTTCGAATCCTGCCACTCCGACCATCCTTCCAAGCACTTATAGTTTCTGTGTTTTTTGTGCGCAACGAGATGCGCATCGATTTGGAGCGCGGCAGCCATGCCGGGCTGTTTCGGGACGCTGTCCCTGATATCGGGGGGTCCTGACAATCGGAGAGCGTGAGGGGAACGGCCCTTGACGTGGTGTTGCGTAGCACGTCATCAAGCACCACACGGCCTCCCTTTGGACCTATCAGCTGATCCTGACCGGCATCAAAGCACGAATAGCCCTTGGCGAGTAGTGCTCAGCTTGCGGCGCAAGGCCGAATTTGTCTTCTTCAGGGGTTGCCGACCTCAAAGGCCAACAGGACGTTGCCCGGCAACCCACTCCACTGGGCGTAGCCGGAATTAACGTACAGCATGCCGTCCACGACGACCGGTCCGGGGCCGTCCATGGCGCCGCCATGGCCCGGAACGCCGTTGACCGTGGTGTACTCGCGCGCGGTGTCGAACTCCCAAAGCAGCTTTGCGTCGTCGGTTGCGTAGGCACGCAGGAAGCCGCTCACGCCGCCCGAGAACACGACGCCGGGAATCGCGGTGACCGCCGCGGAGAGGGCCGGACTGCATTGGGGGCGGTCGCCGTAGGCGACCGGCGCCACCTGCATCGCGATCTTCCCGGTTGCCAGATCGAGTCCGAACAGGCCGCCGCCTTCGCTTGAATTGAG
The DNA here is from genome assembly GCF_053474805.1 of Bradyrhizobium sp. WCU1. Classification (NCBI taxonomy): domain Bacteria; kingdom Pseudomonadati; phylum Pseudomonadota; class Alphaproteobacteria; order Hyphomicrobiales; family Nitrobacteraceae; genus Bradyrhizobium; species Bradyrhizobium sp. WCU1. The sequence goes on along the minus strand of NZ_CM130280.1, from coordinate 1,738,304 downwards.
CCGTCGCGAACCGTCCATCAGAAACCGCACGTCGGAGTTGGCGACATAGATCCGGTCCTGGTCGGCGGCGGAGCCCCATTCGGTCCCGCCCAGCGGGCCACCCTTGCCGATCCGCGTCTGCCACAGGATCTTGCCTTCATGGTCGGGATCCAGCGCGTGGACCACGCCGGATTTCTGGCCGATGACGAGCTCGCGATGTCCGTCACGCAAATTCACCAGGATCGGCGATTGCCCGAAGTCATGATCGGGACCGCGATCTTGCGGACAGTTGCTCTGGTCGGTGCCGAAGCACGCGACGACGAAGCTGTCCTTCGGCGTGGCCTGCTGATGCCAGAGCATTTTGCCGGTCGAAAGATCGAATGCGAGGATGGCGTCGCTGGTGTCGGTTGCCGGGTCGGCATAGCTGTTCGACGTCGCGACATAGAGTGCCTTGCGCTGAACGTCGATCGTGGGGGCGGACCAGACCGACGCGCCGGCCGGGCCGAACAGCTGGGTCCCGATCGCATTCGTCCTGGTCGGATGCGGGGCGTCAGCAATGGTATAGGTCTTCCAGATCTGCGCGCCGGTCTCGGCCTTCAGCGCCACGACGCTGCCGCGAAACGTGCAGCATTGGTAGGTCGGGCGAGACCCCGTCGCTTCCTCGATCGATGACACGCCGACATAAACGACGCCGGAATAGACAGTCGGCGCACCGGTGATCCGGGCGGCCAGATGATCGTCGACCTTGCTCTTCCAGATCAGCGCGCCGGTCGTTGCGTTGACGGCGTAGACGTTGGCGCGCACATCGCCAAAGACGATCGCGGACTGACCGTTGTCCAGCGGCGCGAGGCTGATGGCTGTACGGACCGGCGCCTCGGTCGGGAACACCCAGCGGGTGCATCTGCTTCTGGCGTCGAGCGCGTGGACCTTGCGGTCGCCGCCGCCGACGAACAGCAAGCCGCCGACCACGGTCGGCTGCGCGTTGGCGTTGGACGTCTCAGAAAATCCAAAGGCCCATTTCAGACGCAGTCGGGGGATCTGGTCTTGCGTCAAGCCGGCCATGGCTGCCGGCTGAAACCGGCTGTTGTTGAGATCGGCGCCCCAGCCGTTCCATCGTGGCCCGTCGACCGCCCGGGGAAAGCCGGCCTCGCTCTGCGCGCATTGGCCTGCGTTCCCGGCCGCGGCCTGCGAAGCGGCCTTTCCGGTGACGAGCGAGGCGATGGCCGTCCGCTCGTCACTGGTCAGTCCCTGCGCGAAGGATGCCATCGCGCCCGTGGTGATCGCACTGAGGACCTCGTCGAACGACCTTGATTGCAGCGCGGCGCGGCTCGGCGCCCGAATATTGGTGTCGGTGCCGTCGTGACACTGCGCGCAGCGCTGTGCGTAGAGGGCAGCACCGCCTTGCTGCGCGGTCGCAGGGAGGCATGACCAGATCAGGACGACGGCGATCGCAGCACTCAGTTTCATCGTGTTTCACCGGCGCCAGTGCTTGATGAGGTGAGAGCGATCGAAGCGTAGCACAGGCCTGGCGGTTGTCGTCGCGCCCGGCGGAGGCGGCGGCGTCGAAACTTGTGGCGCAGGGCCTGGTCGCAGTCCGCGGGCGAAGCCAGGAATCGCGACCGGGCCGCCCGCAATTCAAGGCCCGCCGGCGCGATCTCCCATTGACAGGTCGTGCGATGTGATAGAATTATAACACAATAAGTTGCAAAAATAACAAGATGTCATCATCGCATCAGCGTTTTGCGCGGGCGACGGGAGGAAATGGAATTGTCCGGTTCGATCGCGGCAGAGCCTCGGCCGTCGACGTCGCTTTTGATGGTCGGTGGCATCAACAAGCGCTTTGGCGGCGTGCGGGCGCTGCGCGACGTCAACTTCGAGGTCCGGGCCGGCGAGGTGCATGCGCTGCTGGGCGAGAACGGTGCCGGAAAGTCCACGCTGATCAAGATCCTCAGCGGTGTCCATGCGGCCGACAGCGGCGCCATCGAGATCGCCGGCAATCCTGTGACGTTCGACAGCCCGGCAAGATCGCGCGAGGCGGGGATCGCCGTCGTCTATCAGGACCTCAGCCTCGTCGAATCGCTGAGCGTCGCCGACAACCTGCTGCTCGGCCGCGAGCCGCGCGCGCGGTTCGGCTTTGTCCGCAAGCGCGAACTGATGGCCAGGGCCGAAGCGTTCCTGGGCGAGCTCGGCATTCCCCTGGACACGCGCGCGACGGTCGGTTCGCTGCCGTTCGCGTACCGCCAGATGACGGAGATCGCCAAGGCGTTGATGGGCGAGGTGCGGCTCTTGATCCTCGATGAGCCGACATCCTCGCTGACCTCGGATGAGGTCCGCATCTTGTTCGATGCGATCGGGAAGGCGACGCGACGCGGCGTCGGCGTGATTTATGTGACGCATCGGCTCAACGAGGTCTTCGAGATCTCGCAGCGTGTCACCGTGCTCCGCGATGGCGCCAACGCCGGGACCTTCGTCACCGCCGATACCGACATGAAGCGGCTGGTGAATGCCATCATCGGCACCGATCGATTGGCGCCCGCGGCGTCGCGCGCCGCGCCCGCGGCAGCGCGCGCGCTCGATCCGTCGCCGGTGCTGTCGCTGTCTGATGTCTCCAACGACCGGCTGTCGGCCGTCGACCTGTCGGTGATGCAGGGGGAGATCCACGGCCTTGCCGGATTGATCGGCAGCGGGCGCACGGAGATTCTGGAGACGATCTTCGGACTTCGTCCGGTCGAGCGCGGCGCATTCGAGATCGAGGGCCGGCCATGGCTGCCGAACGGCCCGGCCGATGCGATCGAGCGCGGCGTCGCGCTGGTGCCGGAGGATCGGCACGTGCAGGGCCTTGTGCTGGATCATTCGATCGAGCGCAACATCACGTTGCCGCGGATTCCGCATTTCTCGCGCTGGGGTTTCTTGCAGCAGCGCGCCGCCATCAGGCGCGCTGAGGCTGCGGTCGCGCGGCTTTCGGTGAAGGCGCAGGGCGCCTCCAGCCTGGTCAGGACATTGTCCGGCGGCAATCAGCAGAAGGTCGTGTTCGGGAAATGGAATGATCCGCGGCCGCGTGTGCTGCTGCTCGACGAACCGACCGTAGGCGTCGACGTCGGCGCCCGCGAGGAAATCTATGGCGTGATCCGCAACGCTGCCCGCGACGGGAGCGGCGTCCTGGTCGTCTCATCGGACCTCGTCGAACTGATCGAGCTCTGCGACCGCATCTCGGTGATCGTCGATGGACGCGTGGCGCGAACGCTGAAGCGCGGAGAGATCGTCGATGCCGAAGAGCTCCATCATCTCCTGCAGATCTACCAGGCTACCGGACAAGGCGAATTGCAAGAGCTGCCCGCATGACCGAACTGACCGCGCCCAATGTCGTCGCCGAGCCGAGCCGATCCGATCGACGCCGCAAGCTGCTGCAGAGCCTGCTGCGCGGCGAGCGTCCTTACATGCTGTACATCGCCTTCGTGGTGCTGCTGGTGGTGTTCAGCCTTTCATCGCCCTGGTTCCTCTCGGTCGACAATTTCCTGAACATCGGACGCCAGACAACGCTGGTCTCGATCATCGCGGTCGGCATGACCTTCGTGATCATCGCGCGTCAGATCGATCTCTCCGTGGCATCGACTTTGGCGCTGTCAGGCATGGCCGCGGCGCTCGCCATGAGCCAGATCAGCAACAGCTGGATCGTCGGCGCCGCCGCAGGTCTCGGCACCGGCGCGCTGGTCGGATTGCTCAACGGCATCCTGACCACGCAGCTCTCAATCCCGTCCTTCCTCGTCACGCTCGGCTCGTTGAGCATGGCGCGGGGCCTCGCGATGATGGTCACCAACACCAAGCCTGTCATCATCACCAACGAGGCCTATTTCGCGATCTTCGGCGAAGGGACGTTCTTAGGCATCCCCGTTCCGATCGCCTGGACGCTGGCGGCGATGATCGTCGGCATCCTGCTGCTGCACTACAATGTGTTCGGCCGCCGCATCTATGCGGTCGGTGGCAATCCGACTGCGGCGCTCTATTCCGGCATCAACACCAAATGGGTGACGACCGCGGCCTTCGTGCTGACCGGCGCGCTGGCCGGGCTTGCCGCGCTGGTGCTGTCGGCGCGCTCGCATGCCGCGCGGCCCGACGTCGTGCAGGGCATGGAGCTCGATGTCATCGCCGCCGTGATCCTCGGCGGTTGCAGCCTGTTCGGCGGCCGCGGCTACATCCTGGGAACGCTGTTCGGCAGTCTCATCATCGGCACGCTCAACAACGGCCTCGTGCTGCTCGGCGTCAGCTCGCCGATGCAGCTCGTCATCAAGGGGGCGATCATCGTGGCGGCGGTCGCTTTTACGAAACGCTAGTCAGGATGCGGCGTCGGGGCCGTAAGGCCCCCGCGTTGCGGCAGTAGGGGCAAGGTCGCCGGCCTCCGGTCAATCGGCGACCAAAAAGGGAGGAAACAATGAAGCCAATCTTGCGACAAACCCTGCCGCTGACCGCGCTGATCGCGGCGACGGCCATCTCGATCGCGCCCTCGGCTCGCGCCGAAGTGCCGGCAAGCTGCGTCAAGGGCGTCGACCTTGCGACGCTTGGACCGAAATCGATCGTCGGGCAGGGGCCCCACGGCGAGAAGGCCGCGTCGCCCGAGGTGCTCGCGCTGTCGGATGCCGACGCCGCCAAGGTCAAGGAGAAGCATTTCAAGGTCGGCATCTCGATGCAGACGGTCAACCTCGACTGGGCGCAACTGCAGATCCAGGGCATCACCGATACGCTGAAGAAGTACGGCGTGACGGTGACGGGTGTCGCGTCCGCCGAGTATCAGGTCGACAAGCAGATCGCCGACATCGAGAACACCATCCAGCAGCATCCTGACGGCATCATCTCGATCCCGGTCGATTTCACCGCGACCGCGCCGACTTACAAGAAGGTCGCCAAGGCCGGCATCAAACTGGTGTTGATGGACAGCATTCCGACCGGCCTCAAGCATCCCGAGGAATATGCCTCGATGATTTCGGCGGACAATCTGGGTAACGGGCAGATCGCGGCGCAGATCCTGGCCTCCTGCATGGCGCAGGGCGCCACCATCGGCCTCGTCAATTTCGGCGTCGACTATTTCAGCACCAACGAGCGCACCAAGGGCGTTCGCGAGTGGATGCAGAAGAACCGGCCCGACATCAAGATGAAGCAGGTCGACTTCACCGATCCGCCGAAGGTGTCGCAGATCGCGGGCGACTTCCTCACCGGCAATCCCGACGTCAAGGGCGTGTTTGCGGTCTGGGACCAGCCGGCGCTCGATACGCTGAGCTCGATGCGGGCGCAGGGCATCGACATTCCGGTCACGACCGTCGATCTCGGCCTGCAATCGGCGATCGAGATCGCGAAAGGCGGACCACTGAAGGCGACCGGATCGCAGCGTCCCTATGACCAGGGCGTCGCGGAGGCGCTGGCGATGATGAACGCGCTGCTTGGCAAGGAGACGCCGGCCTGGGTCGGTGTGCAGTCGCTGCCGGTGACGCAGTCGAACGTGCTGGAATCCTACAAGACGGTGTTCAAGAAGGAGCCGCCGTCGGAACTGACCGACGCGTGCAACAAGGCGAAGCCTGCCTGCAACTGATCTTTGGCCAGCGATGCGCGGTGTCGCAACGGCGCGCATCGTGGACAAAGCTGACCCGGGCGAGCCAGCCCCCGCCCGGGTCAGATTGCGCTGGTCACATATTCGACCGGAAGGCTGCGGAAGTGTTTGCGCATGTCCGATGACGCCGCGCCGCCGACGATGATCCGCGAGAACGCGCCGATATCGGAAAAGAATGCCGACTTGAGACTGCCGAGCTTGCTGGCGTCGATCACCAGGATGCTCTCCATCGCGGTTTCGATGACGGCCTGCTTGACGGCGACCTCGTGAAAATTCGAGCAGCTCGCACCGCGGGTCCAGTGCACGCCGCCGGCGGAAATGAACGCCTTGTTGATGCCGAGCCGCCGCAGATAGGACAGCCCGTCGTCCGACGCAAAGGACTGCGAAGAGGGATGATAGAGCCCGCCCATCAGCATCACCTGCGTGCCGGGCCTGTGCGTCACGATCGACGCCACGTTCATCGAATAGCAGATCACCGAGAGCGGCAGATCCTCGGGCAGGCAGTCCGCCAGCGACTGCATCGTGGTGCCGCAATCGATGAAGATCGTATCGCCTTCCTTGATCGAGGCGGCCGCGGCCCGGCAGGCGAGACGCTTGTCCTGGGTGTGCTGGTCGATCTCCTGCTCGAACGTGTACTTGATCCCGGTCGGCGATGCCGCGTTGACGACGTAGCCGCCGAGCAAAGCGAGGGCAGCCTCCGCGCCGGCAAGGTCACGTCGCACCGTCATTTCGGAGACCTTGAGCAGTTCGGCGGCGTCCTTCAAGTGCAGCGCACCACTCGATTCGACGGCGCGGCGCAGCCTCTGCAGGCGCTGGACGCGTGTCTCGCTTGGTCGTGCGTTAGGGGTTTCAGCCATTTTTGTCGCCGAGCTTGCTTATCTGATTGACAATGATCTTACAATGTTGTGAGTTTAGCAACGTCGATTTGTTACAATAATAACATCCAGTTTGGCGGCGCATCTGACGTCGGGACGATGTCGTTCCTCTCCAGGTGGCAAGCCCAGCGGCAAGGTCAGGGGAGGATCACATGTTGCGATCGACACATTCAATTTATCTGGCGATCTCGTCGATTCGCTAGGACCGCAGGCGCTTCCATGACGCAGAGCGTCTTCATGCAGAATCCGACCGCACTGACCGCGGTGCCGCCTTCGCCCGACGGCGGGCAGTCGCATTCGGCCCCGCGCAACAGCGGCCGCGCGCTCGACATGGATTGGGTCGACGAAATCAGGATCAATCTGTCGGCCGCAGAACGGCGGGTCGCGAGCCTGCCGGGCCGTCGGACGGTCAAGAAGGATGCGCAGGCGGCGTGGCTGCTCAAGGCGGTTACCTGCATCGACCTGACGACGCTCAACGGCGACGATACCACCGAACGGGTGAAGCGCCTCTGCGCCAAGGCCAAGGCGCCCGTGCGCGGCGACCTTCTCGAGCGGCTTGGCTTTGCCGAGCGCCAGCTGCACACCGGCGCGGTCTGTGTCTACCACCGGTTCGTCGGCGCGGCTGTCGAAGCGCTCGCTGGATCCGGCATCCCGGTCGCCGCGGTCTCGACCGGATTTCCGGCGGGTCTGGTCCCCCACGAACTGAAGCTGAAGGAGATCGAGGCGTCGGTCCGCGACGGCGCGCGCGAGATCGACGTCGTCATCACGCGCGAGCACGTGCTGACCGGCGACTGGCGGGCGCTCTATGCCGAGGTCCAGGACTTCCGCGCCGTCTGCGACAACGCGCATCTGAAGACGATCCTGGCCACAGGCGACCTCAAGACGCTGCGCAATGTCGCGAAGGCATCGATGGTCTGCATGATGGCCGGTGCCGATTTCATCAAGACCTCGACCGGCAAGGAAGGCGTCAACGCCACGCTGCCGGTGACGCTGGCGATGCTGCGGATGATCCGCGTCTACCAGGAGCGCACCGGCTTCAAGATCGGCTTCAAGCCGGCCGGCGGAATCTCGACCGCAAAGGACGTGCTCAACTATCAGCTCCTGATGAAAGAGGAATTGGGGCGCGACTGGCTCGAGCCGGATCTGTTCCGCATCGGCGCCTCCAGCCTGCTTGCCGATATCGAGCGGCAGCTCGAGCATCACGTGACCGGCCACTATTCGGCTTTCAACCGCCACCCCGTGGGATGAGACTCCAGCGATGAGCGTCGCAAACTATTTCGAGACCATGGAGTACGGCCCGGCGCCCGAGGCGGACGGCGAAGCGCGCGCCTGGCTGGCGCGACATGACGCCACGTTCGGGCATTTCATCGCCGGCAAGTTCACAACGCCGCATGCCGGCAAGCACCTCACCACATTCGAGCCCGCCACCGGCAAGGCGCTGGCGCGCATCGCGCAGGGCGCGGCTGCCGACGTCGAGGCGGCGGTCCGTGCCGCGCGCACCGCACAGACAGCATGGGCAAAGCTTGGCGGTCACGGCCGCGCCCGTCATCTCTATGCGCTGGCGCGCATGTTGCAGCGTCACGGCCGGCTGTTCGCCGTGCTGGAGGCGATCGACAATGGCAAACCGATCCGCGAGACCCGCGACCTCGACGTGCCGCTTGCCGCCCGCCATTTCTACTATCACGCCGGCTGGGCGCAGTTGCAGGAACGGGAATTCGCCGATCAGGTGCCGATCGGCGTGATCGGGCAGATCATCCCGTGGAATTTCCCGCTGCTGATGCTGGCCTGGAAGATCGCGCCGGCACTGGCTGCCGGCAATACGGTGGTACTGAAGCCGGCGGAGTTCACCTCACTCACCGCGCTGCTGTTCGCCGAACTCTCGGCCGAGGCCGGCCTGCCGCCGGGTGTGTTGAACATCGTGACCGGCGATGGTGCGACTGGCGCGCTGCTGGTCGAAAGTCCCGTCGACAAGATTGCCTTCACCGGCTCGACCGAGGTCGGGCGGCTGATCCGTCAGACGACAGCAGGCACCGGCAAATCGCTGACGCTGGAGCTCGGCGGCAAGTCGCCGTTCATCGTGTTCGACGATGCCGATATCGATGGCGCGGTGGAAGGCGTGGTCGATGCGATCTGGTTCAACCAGGGCCAGGTCTGCTGCGCCGGCTCGCGGCTGTTGCTGCAGGAGGGCATTGCAGAGATCTTCCGCAGGCGGCTGATCCGCCGCATGTCGACGCTGCGCGTCGGCATGCCGCTCGACAAGACGATCGACATGGGCGCGGTGGTCGCCCCGGTGCAGCTCGAGCGGATCAAGTCGATGGTCGAGACCGGGGTGAAGGAAGGCGCCGAGAAATATCAGACGCCCGGCGCGATGCCCGCGGAGGGATGCTTCTATCCGCCGACGTTGCTTTGGAACGTGCATCCATCCTCGACGGTTGCGACTGAAGAGATATTCGGTCCTGTCCTGGTCGCGATGACGTTCCGCACGCCCGACGAGGCGGTCATGCTCGCCAACAACACGCGCTACGGCCTTGCCGCGAGCGTGTGGAGCGAGACGATCGGTCTCGCGCTCGACGTCGCGCCGAAGCTGCTGGCCGGCGTGGTCTGGGTCAACGCCACCAACCTGTTCGACGCCAGCGTCGGTTTCGGCGGCTACCGGGAGTCCGGCTTCGGCCGCGAGGGCGGCCGCGAAGGCATGGTCGAATATCTCAAGCCGAAGGCCTGGAGCGGGCGCAAGGCGCGGCCCAAGCCATCGCCGCTGCCGATCGCGTCCGGCGCCAGTGCCGGTTTCGACGCGCCGCCGATCGATCGGACGGCAAAACTGTTCGTCGGCGGCAAGCAGGTTCGCCCGGATGGCAATTATTCGCGCGCGGTGCTCTCGCCGAAAGGCCGGCGCCTCGGCGAGGTAGGAGAGGGCAATCGCAAGGACATCCGCAATGCGGTCGCCGCGGCGCGCGCCGCCGAGGGGTGGGCGCGGGCGACGGCGCATAATCGCGCCCAGATCCTCTATTACCTCGCTGAAAATCTCTCCGCGCGCAGCGACGAGTTCGTCCGGCGCATCGCCGACATGACCGGCGTGCCGTCGGCGAAGGCGCGCGCCGAAGTCGATGCGAGCATCGAGCGGCTGTTCAGCTATGGCGCATGGGCCGACAAGTTCGAGGGATCGATCCACGCGCCGCCGCTGCGCGGCGTGGCGCTCGCGATGCACGAGCCGATCGGCGTGGTCGGCGTTGCCTGTCCGGACGAAGCGCCGCTGCTCGCCTTCATCAGCCTGGTCGCACCGTTGATTGCGATGGGCAACCGGGTCGTCGCCGTGCCGAGCGAGCGGCATCCGCTCGCCGCGACCGACTTCTACCAGGTGCTCGAGACGTCGGATGTGCCGGGCGGCGTGGTCAACATCGTCACGGGTGATCGCAACGAACTGGTCAAGGTGCTTGCCGAGCATGACGATGTCGACGCGCTCTGGGCGTTCGGGTCGGCGGGCGCTTCGGCGGCAGCGGAACGGCTGTCGATCGGCAACCTCAAGCGGACGCTGGTCGATCATGGCCTCGCGCTCGACTGGTACGACAAGGCCGCGAGCGAGGGCCCGATCCTGCTCCGCCATGCCGTGCAAGTGAAGAACATCTGGATTCCGTACGGCGACTAAGGAAGTCACCTTGCGGTGATATGGCTGGGGTCCGGGCCGCCAGAGCCCGGCGATGCCGAAGACGAGGGAGGGACGCAACATGCTCAAGGGCATCAATCCACTGCTCAATGCCGACGTGCTCTATGCCCTGCGGGCGATGGGGCACGGCGATCGCCTGGTGGTGTGCGACACCAATTTTCCGGCCGACTCGATTGCCCGGCAGAGCGCGCTTGGCGAACTGCTCCGCATCGACAATGTGGGCGCCGCCAAGGCGGTCGAAGCCGTGCTCTCGGTGATGCCGCTCGATACCTTCGTCGACGATGCCGCGATCCGCATGGAGATTGTCGGCCAGCCGCAGGAGGTGCCTCCCGTGCAGCACGAGGTGCAGGCCGCGATCGATCGCGCCGAGGGACGGTCCTGGCCGTTGGTCGGCGTCGAGCGCCATGCGTTCTACGAGAAGGCCAAGACGGCTTATTGCGTGATCGCGACCGGCGAGCGGCGATTCTACGGCTGCTTCCTGTTCAGCAAGGGCGTGATCGCGCCGGACGGGGAGTGATCACATGAGCAAGCGTGGCGTCGCCGTCCTCGGCGTCTTTGTCGTCGACCTCGCATTCCGCGCCGGCAATATGCCGGCGATCGGCGAGACGATCGCCGGCTCGGGATTCGCCATGGGGCCCGGCGGCAAGGGATCCAACCAGGCTGTCGCGGCCGCGCGGGCCGGTGCTAGCGTGAGCTTCATCTCCCGGATCGGCAGCGACGCCTTCGGCGAGCTTGCGGTCAAGACCTGGGAGGCCGAGGGAATCCGGCCGCGGGTGGCGAGGACAGCGGACGCGCCGACCGGTGCTGCGTTCATCTACGTCCACGAGACGCGCGGCGACAACGCCATCATCGTGGTGCCGGGTGCGGCGGGCGGCATCAGCCCGGCCGATGTCGATGCCGTGGCGGACGCCATTCGTGACGCCAGCGTGTTCGTGACACAACTCGAGCAACCGGTCGATGCGGCATTCAGGGGGCTCGAGATCGCGCGCGCCGCCGGCAGCATCACGGTGTTCAATCCGGCGCCCGCGATCAAGTTCGACGATAGCCTGTTTGCGCTCTGCGATTACGTCGTGCCCAACGAGACCGAAGCGGAAGGGTTGACCGGCATCGCGGTCAGCGATCTCGCCGGTGCCCGCCGCGCCGGCGATGCCTTGCTGGCGAAGGGCGCAGGCACCGCGTTGATCACGCTCGGCGAGCGTGGCGCGCTGTTCCATGCGCGGGATCGCTCGCTGCACGTGCCGCCGTTTGCGGCCGGCAAGGTGGTCGAGACCACCGGCGCGGGCGATGCCTTCGTCGGCGGCTTCGCTGCGGCGCTCGCGGATGGCGTCGATCCGCTCGAGGCTGCGCGGTTCGGTTCGGCCACCGCCGGAATTTCCGTCACGCGCCCAGGGACAGCGCCCGCCATGCCGCGGCGTGCCGAGATCGACGCGCTGCTGAAGGGATGATCGCGCGATGATGCGGAACGATCCGATCAAGCATGTCTTCATCTGGCCGGCGGTGCTCGTCGTGCTGGCGATCTCGATCTTTCCGCTGATCTATTCGCTCACCACGAGCTTTCTCAGCTATCGCCTGATTCCGCCGATCCCGCCGCGCGTGGTCTGGCTCGGTAATTATGCCACGCTGTTGCAGGAGCCGCGGTTCTGGAGCGCGCTGTTCACCACGACGCTGATCGCCTTCATTGCGGTCGGCCTGCAATATGCGATCGGATTCGGCGTCGCGCTGGCGCTGAACGCGCGGGTGCCGGGCGAGCGGCTGTTTCGCGTCGCCCTGCTGCTGCCGATGCTGCTGGCGCCGGTCGCGGTCGCGCTGGTGGCGCGCATGATGTTCAACCCGACCATGGGACCGCTCAACCAGTTCCTGTCGAAGTTCGGTCTGGTCAATCTGCCCTTCCTCACCAATGGACATTGGGCACTCGCCTGCATCATCGCTGTCGAAGTCTGGCAGTGGACCCCGTTCGTCATCCTGATGATGCTGGCCGGCCTGCAAACGCTTCCCGAAGACGTCTATGAGGCCGCCGAGCTCGAGAACGCCAGCGCCTGGCAGCAGTTCTGGGGGATCACGTTTCCGATGATGCTGCCGATCTCGGCCGCGGTCGTCTTCATCCGCCTGATCGAGAGCTACAAGATCATGGACACGGTGTTCGTGATGACCGGCGGCGGGCCGGGCGTCGACACCGAGACGCTGACCTTGTTCGCCTACCAGGAAGGCTTCAAGAAGTTCAATCTCGGCTACACGTCGGCACTGAGCTTCCTGTTCCTGATCGCGATCACGATCATCGGCGTCACCTATCTGGCGCTGCTGCGGCCGCATCTGGAGAAGCGCCGATGAGCGGACAGGGCTTGACCGGACTGTCGCAATGGAGCCGCCGGCTGGTCGCGGTCGGCGTTCTCGCCTGGTGCCTGATCACGGTGTTTCCGCTCTATTGGGTGGTGGTGACCGCGTTCAAGACGCCGCCGGGCGTCGTCGGCGGGCCGACTTACATTCCGTTCGTCGACTTCACGCCGACCTTGCAGCCCTTCATCGATCTCTATCAGGGAATTCGCGGCGAGTTCTTCCGCACCTTCTTGAACTCGACCATCGTGGGCCTGTCGGCGGCGGCGATCGCCACGGCGATCGGTGCGATGGCGGCCTATGCGCTGGTGCGGTTCGAGTTCAGAGTCCGGTTCGGCGCGGGCCTCGTGTTTTTCCTGCTCGCGCTCGGCCTCTACCTGCTGTTCAACGCAACGCTCGGATTGACCCGCCCGCAGGCACTCCTGCTCGCCTTTCCGATCGCGTTGATCGCAGCCGTCGTCGCCAATCGCCTGCCGCTGCCCGGACCGATCCTCGGCAATGAAGACATCCTGTTCTGGTTCGTGAGCCAGCGCATGTTCCCGCCGATCGTCACGGCGTTCGCGCTGTATCTGCTCTACAGCGAGATCGGCCGGCTCGGCTTCCAGCTGATCGACAGCTATGTCGGCCTGACGCTTTGCTACGTCGCCTTCTCGCTGCCGATCGTGGTCTGGCTGATGCGCGACTTCTTCGAGGCGATCCCGATCGAGGTCGAGGAAGCCGCGATGGTCGACAACGTGCCGAGCTGGCGCATCTTCATCGGCATCGTGGTGCCGATGTCGATGAACGGGCTGCTGGCGACGTTCATGATCACGCTGGCCTTCGTCTGGAACGAGTTTCTGTTCGCGCTGTTCCTGACCAATTCCAGATGGCAGACGCTGCCCATCCTGGTGGCGGGACAGAACAGCCAGCGCGGCGACGAATGGTGGGCGATCTCGGCTGCGGCGCTGGTCGCGATCGTTCCCATGATGATCATGGCGGGCCTGCTCAGCCGGATGATGCGGTCGGGCCTGCTGCTCGGGGCCATCAAATAACAGAAAACTTTGTAGGGAGGACTAAACGATGTTGCGACGGACGTTCCTGATGTTGACCACTTCGCTCGCGATGGCCTGCGCCGCAGGCCATGCGAATGCTGCCTGCAGTCCGGATTACACCGGCGTCACCCTGACGGTGGCGTCGCAGACCGGACCCTATATCGCCTCCGCGCTCAAGCTCGGCGCCGACGAATGGGCCAAGAAGACCTGCGGCAAGGTCAATGTCGTCGAGTTTCCCTGGTCCGAGCTCTATCCGAAGATCGCGACGTCGCTGACGGCGTCGGACGCGACGTTCGATCTCGTCAGCTTCGCGCCGGCCTGGCTGCCGGACTTCGTGCCTTATCTGAGCGAGATGCCGAAGGAGATGCAGTCCGGCAAGGACTGGGACGACATCGAACCGGCCTATCGCGAACGCCTGATGGTGTGGGAAGGCAAGATCTATTCGCAATCGATGGACGGCGACGTCCACACCTATACCTACCGCATCGATCTGTTCAGCGATCCCAAGGAGAAGGATGCTTTCAAGGCCAAGTACGGCTACGACCTCGCGCCGCCGAAGACCTGGAAGCAGTATCTCGACATCGCGGAGTTCTTCCAGCGGCCGGACAAGGGGCTGTGGGGAACCGCGGAAGCCTTCCGTCGCGGCGGTCAGCAGTTCTGGTTCTTCTTCAGCCACGCGGCGGCTTACACGAACAATCCGAACTATCCGGGCGCGATGTTCTTCGACCCCGAGACGATGGACGCGCAGATCAACAATCCGGGCTGGGTGAAGGGCCTCGAGGAATACATCAAGGCATCGAAGCTCGGGCCGCCCAATGCGCTGAACTTCTCGTTCGGCGAAGTCAACGCGGCGGTCGCCGGCGGCCAGGTCGCGGAATCGATCGGCTGGGGTGACACCGGCGTCATCGCCGCCGACCCGAAGCAGTCGAAGATCTCGGGCAAGGTCGGCTCGGCGATGCTGCCCGGTTCGGACGAGATCTGGAACGCCAAGACCAAGAAGTGGGACAAGTTCCCGGGCGTGCTTCCAGCCCCGTTCATGGCGTTCGGCGGCTGGCAGATCGCGGTGCCGAAGGCCGGCAAGAACCAGCAGGCGGCGTGGGACTTCGTCAAGACCCTGACCAGCCCCGACGTGTCGGGCCAGGCGGCGATCACCGGCGGCAGCGGCGTCAATCCCTATCGCAAATCGCACACCGCCAATCTGCAACTGTGGAGCAAGATCTTCTCGCCGGAAGAGGCCAAGGAATATCTCGGCGCACAATCGGACTCCATCAATGCCAAGAACGTCGCGCTCGACATGCGTCTGCCCGGCTATTTCTCCTACACCGAGGTGGTGGAGATCGAGCTCGGCAAGGCGCTGGCCGGCCAGACCACGCCGCAGGCAGCGCTCGACGCGATGGCGAAGGAGTGGAACAGGCTGACCGACGAGTTCGGCCGGGCCAAGCAGCTCGCCGCCTATCGCGCGGCGATGGGCCTGCCGCCGAAAAACTAGCTTTCAACCGAGACATCCCGGATGATGCGCGCGCGTCATCCGGGATTTTGACGAGCCGTCGACGAAGGGACGGAAAAGGATTCCATGGCGCACGTCGAGATCGAAAACGTCAGCAAGGCATACGGGCCCTACAAGATCATCGAAGGGCTCGACCTCACCGTGGCCGACGAGGAGTTTGTCGTGCTGGTCGGCCCGTCCGGCTGCGGCAAGACCACCACGCTGCGCATGATCGCGGGGCTGGAGGCCGTCACCGGCGGAACCATCCGCATCGGCAACCGCGACGTGACCCAGTTGCGCCCCGGCTTGCGCAATTGCGCGATGGTGTTCCAGAATTACGCGCTCTATCCGCACATGACGGTCGCCGAGAACATCGGCTACGGCATGAAGGTGCGGGGCGAGCAGCGCGCCAGCATCGAGAAGGCCGTGGGTGACGTGGCGCGGGTCCTCGGCCTCGAGCAATATCTGCAGCGGAGGCCGAAGCAGCTTTCCGGCGGCCAGCGCCAGCGCGTGGCGATCGGACGGGCCATCGTGCGCAGCCCGGACGTCTTCCTGTTCGATGAGCCGCTGTCCAATCTCGACGCCAAGCTGCGCATCGAGATGCGGACCGAGATCAAGGCGCTGCATCGCCGCCTCGCCAAGACGATCGTCTATGTCACGCACGACCAGGTCGAAGCCATGACGATGGCCGACCGCGTCGTGGTGATGAACAAGGGCCGGATCGAACAGGCGGCCGATCCGATCACGATCTACGAGAAGCCGAGCAACCTCTTCGTCGCGGGCTTCATGGGCGCGCCCAGCATGAATTTCATCCAGGGCGAGCTCGCGGCTCGTGACGGCGCGCTCATGTTCACCGAGCCGTCCGGCACCGCGTTGAAGGTGCCGAGGTCACGTGAGGCGGCCTATGCGGGCAGCGTCGGCAAGCCCGTGGTACTTGGCGTGCGGCCCGATCATGTGTTGCGGCAGGGTGCGCCGGCGGGCTCTTCCGTCCGTTTGCTGGTCAAAGACGTCGAGCCGCTCGGGCCGCACACGCTGGTGATCGGAACCGTGGGCGCATTCGCGTTCACGGCGCAAATGCCGGTCGGCGTCGCCGCCGAGCCGGATCATGTCATTGACGTCGCGCTCGATCTCGAGCGAACGCATCTGTTCGACAAGGCATCGGGGATGGCCATCTCCTGATTTTGCTGCTGGGCCGGACCAGGCGTTCGAACGCCCCTGGGAGCCGCAAGGGGGCCTCTGACGCGATTGTTTTCTATGTTATCAAGTGATCCGTCGAAGCTGCGCTCGTGCAGGACCTGCCCGAGCCTTACGAACCCGGATCCCGATGATGCTGTCGCTTCCCAAGACCAAGATACGCGTGCTGCTGCTGGAGGGCGTGAATGACTCCGCGGCCCGGATGTTCGAGGCGAACGGCTATACCGAACTGCAACGGCTGCCCAAGGCGCTGGGACCCAAAGAGCTCCGGCAAGCGCTGTCAGGCATCCATATGCTGGGGATTCGGTCGCGGACGCAATTGACCGCGGAAATCCTGGAGGCCGCCGACCGGCTGCTGGTCGTCGGCTGCTTCTCGGTTGGCACCAACCAGGTCGACCTCGACGCCGCGCGAAAACTCGGAATCCCCGTCTTCAACGCGCCATATTCCAACACCCGCAGCGTCGCCGAGCTGACCATTGCCGAGATCGTGATGCTGTTCCGCCGGATCTTTCCGCGGTCAGTCTCGGCACATGCCGGCGGCTGGGACAAGTCCGCCGAAGGCAGCCGCGAGGTGCGCGGCAAGACGCTCGGCATCGTCGGCTACGGCAATATCGGCTCGCAGCTGTCGAACCTCGCCGAAGCGATGGGCATGCGCGTGATCTATTTTGATCACACCGACAAGCTGCGTCACGGCAATACCGAGCCGGTCGACACGCTCGACGAACTGCTCGCGGCCAGTGACGTGGTCTCGCTGCACGTGCCGGAAACGCCGGCGACCGCCAATATGATCGGCGCGGCCCAGCTCCGGTTGATGAAGCCCGAGGCCTATCTGATCAACAATTCGCGCGGCACCGTGGTCGATCTCGATGCGCTGGCGAGCGCCCTGCGCGAGAACCGCCTGGCGGGTGCCGCAGTCGACGTGTTTCCGGTCGAGCCGGTGTCGAACGAGGCGCGCTTCGTCTCGCCGCTGCAGGGCCTCTCCAACGTCATCCTGACGCCGCATGTCGGCGGTTCGACGGAAGAAGCTCAGGATCGCATCGGCGGCGAAGTCGCCCGCAAGCTGATCGATTATTCCGATGTCGGGTCGACCTTCGGCGCGGTCAATTTTCCGCAGGTGCAATTGCCGGCGCGGCCGACCGGCACCCGCTTCATCCATGTTCATCGCAACGTTCCCGGCGTCATGCGCCAAGTCAACGATGCGCTCTCCCGGCACGGCATCAACATCCTGGCGCAGTATCTGCAGACCGATCCGGAAGTCGGCTATGTCGTGCTCGAGACCGACGTGGTCGGCGGCGAGGGCGAGGCACTGCTGGCCGATTTGAGAGCCATCGACGGCACCATCCGCGCGCGGGTGCTGTACGACCAGAACCGGCCGCAGGGGTGATCGACTGCGTCAGTCGGCAGAGAAGCCGAACGGGACGCTCGAGGTCCTGAAATCATCGGGAAGAATCTCGCGTCCGATCGGCGGCGCGGATCGCGCCGCGCATCGCGGACGATGGCAGACGCGGCATGCGACGCCGATCGGCGTCGGCTCGTCCGCGTTCGGCCCCTGTCCGTCGCGCGTGTAGATCAGCTGGCCCGCGTGCTCGGCGGCGCAACCGATCGCGATCGCCCGCTCGACGCGGATGGCGCCGAATGCGCCGCCGCCGGCGGTCACGGTGCGGGCGATCGAGAAGAACCGCTGTCCGTCCGGCAGTTCCAGCCATTGCGTCACGATCTGGCGTGGCGTCTTGAAGATGCCGTGGACCGACCACAGCGGACACGCGCCGCCGTGCTTCGCAAACGGAAATCCCGCGCCGTCGAGCAGCTTGGAGATGTTGCCCGCCGGATCGACGCGGATCAGGAAGAACGGGACCTTTTCCAGGCCCGGCCGCTGCAAGGTCGTGACGCGATGCGCCGTCTGCTCGAAGCTGGTGCCGAATTGACGCGCCAGTGCCTCGAGGTCGTAGCGACGGGCTTCGACCGCTTTCGCGAACACGGAGTAGGGCATGATGAGCGCGGCTGCCGCGTAGGCGCCGAGCGCGCGGCGGGCCAGCAATTCGGCGCTCTTGCTGGTGAACTTGCCGTCCTCGACCGCCGCGCCGATCTCGTCTTCCAGCTCGAGATAGGCGAGCTGCTTGGCCAATTGAAAGTTGAGACCCGCGGTATCGAGCGAGTCCTCGAGCAGCAATTGTCTGCGATGCATGTCCAGTCGCCTGACCGAACCGAGCATGACGTTGGGCGGCAGATAGCGGACTTGAAGCTTGTGACGCTCGCGCAGCCGCTCGATAAATCCGGCCGGCCCGGCAGGCTCGTGGACGAGGCGCTCGGCTGCGTCGTCGAGGTTGGCGAAATTGTTGCGGCGCGCGGCGAGGAACCGCCTGACCTCCGCGACGGGATCGTTGGCGTCGAAATTTTGCTGCCCAGGAAAGGATCCGCCGCCAGCCAGGTCCGGAGCGCTGCGCTCCGCCAGCGCCAGCTGTTCCTCGCGATAGGCGGTGTAGAGGCGAAGGAACGCTTCGGTCATGCCGGGATAGCTGACCGCGAGGTCGCTGACCTCGAGCGCGGGGATGTCGATGTCGGCGAACATCGGTTCCTTCAGGATCGACTGCATCCGCGCGGTGTGATCGGCGCCGCCGTCGCCGGCGAGATCGGCCAGATCGATCTTGTAGGTGCGGGCGAGGCGAAGCAGCATGTCGGCCGTCACCGGCCGCTGATTGCGTTCCAGCAGCGCGACATAGGGGGCGGAGATTTCCAGGTCGGCCGCCATGTCGGCCTGGGTCAACCCGAGATCGCGCCGCAGCCGGCGCAGCCGGGGGCCCATGAAAACGGAACGGGCGCTTGAGGTTGCCATCGCCTAATCCAGGTGAAGTGTAAGATTCTTACAATAATACAACGGTTTCTTGTAAGTTATGACAAGTTTTCCGCGCCAAGTCTAGCTCCCGGCGAGACTGGGCTTACAAAAGAGCCCAGTTATTTCGTCACCGAAGGGATCACGGACATGAACTTCCAACCGCGCGGGATCAGCGACCGGGCCATCCAGGGACCGGCTTCCTATCAGAGCGAGCTCGAGGCTGCTGAAGCGCTGCTCAAGACCAAGGACACCTGGAACGGCGTCACCGCCGAAGCCGTGGCGCGCATGCGCCTGCAGAACCGCTTCAAGACCGGTCTGGACGTCGCCCGTTACACGGCTGCGCTGATGCGCGCCGACATGGCGGCCTATGATGCCGACAGCACCAAGTACACCCAGTCGCTCGGCTGCTGGCACGGCTTCATCGCGCAGCAGAAGCTGATCTCGGTCAAGAAGCACTTCGGCAACACCGATCGCCGCTATCTCTATCTCTCGGGCTGGATGATCGCCGCGCTGCGCTCCGAGTTCGGCCCGCTGCCCGACCAGTCGATGCACGAGAAGACCTCGGTGCCGGCCCTGATCGAAGAGCTCTACACCTTCCTGCGTCAGGCGGATTCCCGCGAGCTCAACGACATCTTCCGCGCGCTCGATGCGGCGCGCAAGGAAGGCGACAAGGCCAAGGAAAAGGCGTTGATCGAGAAGATCGACAACTTCCAGACCCACGTCGTGCCTGTCATCGCCGACATCGACGCCGGCTTCGGCAATGCCGAGGCGACCTATCTGCTCGCCAAGAAGATGATCGAGGCGGGCGCCTGCGCCCTGCAGATCGAGAACCAGGTTTCGGACGAGAAGCAGTGCGGCCACCAGGACGGCAAGGTCACCGTGCCGCATGAGGTGTTCATCGCCAAGATTCGCGCCTGCCGCCATGCGTTCCTCGAGCTCGGCGTCGAAGACGGCATCATCGTGACCCGCACCGACTCGCTCGGCGCCGGCCTGACCCAGCAGATCGCGGTCAGCCACAAGCCGGGCGACATCGGCGACCAGTACAACAGCTTCCTCGATTGCGAGGAAGTGACGGCTGCCAATGCGCGCAACGGCGACGTCATCATCAACCAGAACGGCAAGATGATGCGTCCGAAGCGGCTGCCCAGCAACCTCTACCAGTTCCGTCCCGGCACCGGTGCGGATCGCTGCGTGCTCGACTGCATCACCTCGCTGCAGAACGGCGCTGACCTCTTGTGGATCGAGACCGAGAAGCCGCATATCGAGCAGATCGCCTCGATGGTCGATCGCATCCGCAAGGTCATCCCGAACGCGAAGCTCGCCTACAACAACTCGCCGTCGTTCAACTGGACCCTCAACTTCCGTTGGCAGGTCTACGACGCGATGAAGGAAGCGGGTCAGGACGTCAGCAAGTATAACCGCGCCGAGCTGATGAAGGCCGAGTACGACGACACCCCGCTGGCGAAGGAAGCCGACGAGCGTATCCGCACCTTCCAGGCGGATTCGGCCAAGCGCGCCGGCATCTTCCACCACCTGATCACGCTGCCGACCTATCACACGGCTGCGCTGTCGACCGACAATCTCGCACGCGAGTATTTCGGCGAGCAGGGCATGCTGGGTTACGTCAAGAACGTGCAGCGCGCGGAGATCCGTCAGGGCATCGCCTGCGTCAAGCACCAGAACATGGCGGGCTCCGATATCGGCGACGATCACAAGGAGTACTTCGCCGGTGAGGCTGCCCTGAAGGCGGGCGGCGCCCACAACACGATGAACCAGTTCGGCTAACGGCTCGAACGGATCATTCGAATATCGGCCGGGCAGGCGGGATTGCGATGCAGTCCCGCCTGTTCTCCAAGTTGGCGGGGCGGTCTCGATCACGGTGATGCGAGATCGCCCCGCATTGCTTGCAAAGCCGACTCCCTCAGGCCTCAGCCCTTTCGAGATTCCCGCATTCCGCACGAGCGTGGTACGTTGCGATCCCGGGGGCATGTCGCGCTACCGATGGACCTCGGGAACGCGGCCGGTGATTGCCCGCTTTGTATGGGACGGTTGGCCGTTCGAACTGTTCGGCGATCACCGCCCTGTGGATCAGCAGCGCGGCTGGATCCATTTCGAGGTCGAGCGGCGACTGCTCGCGCTTGATGGCGGGACGTTGCGCCGAGCCGTTGGCAAGCTAAGGGCAGATGGCCTCAAGACCGAGCCTGCATTCGCCGCCGTGCTCGGCATATCGGGCGATCCCTATCGAGGCTTGCTCCAACTCGCGGCGGAAACGGACGCCGAGTTGCGCGCCCGGCTTGCGGTGCGCGGCCTCGGCTGATCGCGAGGTCATTCGCCCGGAACGAGATGGCCGACCGGCTGGCGTACGAGGCGCCGGTGCCTGCGGCGGGACAGATAGAGCAGCAGGCCGGTCACGGCGAATAGCGGCATCATGGCGGCGGCGAGCATGAAGGCGAGCTTGCCGGGCCATCCGAGGATGGCGCCGCGGTGGATGTCGAGCACGCCGGCGAGGACGCGCTCGCCCAAGGTCTTGTCCGCGTAGCGATCCGACGAGATGACGTGACCGGTGACGGCATCGATGCGGAACTCGTCGCGCACGCTCTCGAGCGATGAACTTCGCGACCATGACCGCACGCGCACGGCGGCGCCCGCACCCGCCGGCAGGGTCAGGAGCGCCCTTCCGTAATCGTTGTTCTCTTGCTGCAGGAACGTGGTCCAGACACGATCGAAGCCGAGCGGCTTCGTCTCGGCGGTCTTTGTATCGGTCTTGTTTGTCTCAGCCTTGGCGTCTGCTTTGCCCTCGGACGCCGCCGCGCCGCGCGGCGGCTTGGGTTGCATCGCCGCGGCCATGGCCTGCGGCCGCGCCAGCAGCCAGTTGGCGCCGGCCTTGTACCACTCGAATGAATACCACAGGCCGGTCAGCGTCATCACCAGATAGACCGGCAGCACCCAGGTGCCGATCACGGCGTGCAGCGAACGATGCAGGCCGCGCCCGCGCAGTGCCAGATTTGGCTTCAGCCACATCTTGACGCTGCGCGCGCGATGCGGCCAGCGCAGCACGAGGCCTGATATCAGCATCACGATCAGGCAGATCGCGGCTGTGCCGGTGATCTTGCGGCCGATGCCGTTGCCGTCGCCCGGCAGCAGCAGCCAGCGATGCAGCTTGCGGACGGTCGCGAAGAAGTCCTCGCCGCGCGGCGAGCCGAGCACGTGTCCGTCATAGGGATCGACATAGACCGAGGACGGCCGCGTGCCGCCTTCGCTGCGGGCAAAGCGGATATGCGCCGCCGCCGCCGGATCGCTGGCCATCGCTACTGCGGAGACCCCGCCGAAATCACCCACCTTCTGAAGCTGCGCGACCAGCTCGTCCGGCGTGAGCCGCCGGGCCGCGCTGGCCTCGACGCGCATCAGATGGCTGTTCAGGCTGGCCTCGATCTCGTCCTCGAAGCTCATCGTCGCGCCCGTGAGGCCGACCACAGCCCAGAGCAGTGCCAGCGCAAGACCCGCGATGGAATGGATCTGCAACAGCACGGCCTTGATCGGGCGTCGAGCATCACTCATCGAAGCCGGCCTTTCGGATCAGGGCGATTGCGGCTGCCTGATGCGCGGCGATCCTCTCGACAGGCAACGCATCGATGGGGAACGATCCGATCTCATCGACGACCGGAGGCCGCTTTGCGGTCGCCAGCACCGGATATTCCAGTTCGGCGGCTGCAAAGATCGTCTGGGCTTCCGGCGTGACGAGGAATTCGAGGAACGCGCGCGCGGCGGCCGGGTGCGGTGCGTGCCGCGCCATCGCAGCTCCAGTCAGATTGACGTGACTGCCGCCGCCTCTGAACACCGCCGGTACCGCCTTCACGGCGTCCGCCCAGGCGCGCCAGTCATTGCCTTCGCGGCCGTCGCGGAGTTGCGCGAGCGCGACCGTGTTGCCGATTCCGATGTCGCAACGCCCTTCCGCGATCTCGCGCACCACGTCGTTGTCCTTGCCGGCAGGCTTGCTCGCGAGATTACCCTTCAGGCCGGCGAGCCAGCCCTCCGTCGCGTCAGTCCCGTGATGCGCGAGATAAGCCGCGATCAGCGCGACGTTGTTCTGGTGGAGCGCCGGCCGCATGCACAATCTGCTGCGCCATTTGGGATCGGCGAGCTCTTCATAGCTGATCGCGGCGAGGGGATTGTCCTTGCGTGCGAACACCACTCGCGGACGGACGGCGAGCGCGATCCACTGGTCG
This sequence comes from Bradyrhizobium sp. WCU1, assembly GCF_053474805.1. NCBI lineage: Bacteria > Pseudomonadati > Pseudomonadota > Alphaproteobacteria > Hyphomicrobiales > Nitrobacteraceae > Bradyrhizobium > Bradyrhizobium sp. WCU1. The sequence goes on along the minus strand of NZ_CM130280.1, from coordinate 1,715,089 downwards.
TCGCCGCCGCGCAGGTTCGCGGGCACCGCCTGATCCAGCGCCGGCGATGCAAGCGGTTGCGTCAGTCCGCGCGCGGCAAGCTGCGTCGTCTTGTCGAGACCGATGGTGAGGAGGACATCGGCGGGTGAGCGCTCGCCTTCGGACATCAGCCGCTTGACCAGACTGTCTTCGATGAAGACGGTCTTGACGGTGGTGCCGGTCGCGGCTGTGAAGGCCGCGACCGCGGGCTCAACCAGATTGGCTTCGCGGGTCGAGTAAAGTGTGAGTTCCTCGGCGTGCGCCGTGGCGCAGGCGAAAGCGATCGCGGCCAAGGGGGCCAGCAGTCTGATCGCTGTCCGCGCGGTGGCCATGCTAGAATTTCACCGTTGCCGACAGCGAGACGCGGCGCGCATCGCCCATCGCGACCGACAGAATGTTGTTGGCGGAGGGATAGTAGACAGTGTCGAACAGGTTCTTGACGTTCAACTGGTAGATCACCGGGAACGTCTGGACCTTGGTCTCGTAGGTCGCAAACACGTCCGCGACCGTGTAGGACGGCAGCACGAAGCTGTTCGTCGCGTCGCCGGGGCGGTCACCGACATAGCGCGCGCCGCCGCCGAGACGCAGCCGGCCGGGCAGGGTGGTGCCGAAATCATAGACCAGATAGAGCGATGCGGTGTTGAGCGCGACGTTCTGCAGGGCATTACCGACGAGCGTCGGATCCTCGGTGACGCGTGCGTCGGTATAGCCATAGCTGCCGATCACGCTCCAATTGTCGGTCAGCCTGCCGGTGACGTCGAGTTCGACGCCGCGCGAGCGAACCCTGCCGGCGGTGCGGTATTCAACGATGCCGGTCGTGGGATTGAGCTGCGAAACCAGCACGTTCTTCTTGTCGATGTCGTAGAGCGCAAGCGTGCCGGAGATCCGCTTGTTGAAGTCGAACCTGACGCCGGTCTCCCACTGGGTGCCCTCCTCGGGCGCGATGTTGGAGCCGATCACGACGCCGCCGGTGAGCGGCGCGATCGTCGAGGTCGGCTTCAGCGACTGCGTATAGCTCGCATAGAGCGAAACCTGGTCGGTGAGCTTGAGGATGGCGCCGCCGAGCGGCAGCACCTTGTCGGCCGAGACGTTGGTGTTGGTGATGAACGGCCGGCCCCTGCCGGCAATCTGGTCGTAATCCATGTAGCGCACGCCGCCGACCAACGCGAAGCGCTCGGTCAGGTGCAGCGTGTCCTGGAAGAACAGCGACCACTGGCCGAGCTTGTCGGTCTGGGCGCTGTCGCTGGCCGATATTGTGCTGCCGGGAACGACCAGCCCATACACCGGATTGTAGAAGTTGAAATTCGGTGTCGCCTGCCGGATCAGATTGTCGCGATAGATCGTGCGGTATTCGCCGTCACCGCCGAACAGCACCTCGTTGCGGAATCCGCCGAGCCAGACATTGCCCTGCAGATAGGACGTGCCGTAGCTGGCATTGCTGAGCGAACCCTGGGTGCCGTCATTGCTGCGGGTCTCGACGCCGGTCCTGGCGTTGACACCGGTGATGCGGAGCTGGTTGGCGCTGAAAGTCTCGGTGTTGTAGCTGTAGGCCGCGAACAGCTTCCAGTCCTGGTTCAGGCGGTGCTCGACCGAGGCCTGCATCAGGTCGGAGGTGCCCCACATGTTGTTGAAGGGCTCGTCGAGCCGGCGCGTCGCCGGGAGCGCCAGCGGCGTCTTCGTCACGGAATCGAACGCGGTGCCGCGGTCGAACGGCGTGATGAATTCGCGATGCTCATAGTTGAGCTGGACGGTGGTGTTCTCGCCGTACCAGGCCAATGACGGTGCGACCAGCATTTCGCGATGGCGCCCGAAATTGCGCCAATAGTCTTCGCTGACGCCATAACCGATGAAGCGATAGGCGAGGCCGCCATTGCCGATCGGGCCGGTGATATCGACCGTGCCGTCGGCGCCGCTCTTGTTGCCGGCGTAGGTCGAGCCGAGCAGGGTCATCGAGCCATGCTGATAGAGTTCGGGGCGCTTGCTGATCGTGTTGACGATGCCGCCGGGATCCATGATGCCGTAGAGCAGCGAGGCCGGCCCCTTCAGCACTTCGACGCTCTCGACCGCGGCATTGAGGCTGCGGCCCTGCACCAGCGGCATGCCGTTGCGCATGATCGAGCCGTCGCGATTGTCGCCGAAGCCGCGGCGCATCACGGCATCCAGCGTGCCGGCCAGCGTGTTGCCCTGGGTGACGCCGCTGACATTGGCCAGCGCGTCATCGAGATTGCGCGGCAGCTGATCCCTGAGCACCTGCTCGGGCACGACGTTGACCGTCTGCGCGGTGTCGAGCGGTGAGGCACCGCTGCGCAGCGTGGTCGAGCTCGGCATCGCGCGGTAGCCGAGCTTGGCTTCGTTCAGCGCGGCGGCTGCTGCGGCTGCGCGCTCGGACGCTGTCGGTGGCGTCGGCTGGGCGTTCCGGCTGCGCTGCCGTGCCGCGGCGGTCGTCTGGGCCGGCTGTGCCGATCGCGCCGAATTGGCTGCAGGCTTGCGCTTCTGTGTCGGCTGCTCGACCGTGACCGGCGGCAATGCGACGCTCGATTGGGCGTTTGCCGGCGTCACCGAGGAGGCGGCGTCGGCGAGCAGGAATGCTGCGCCGATCAGCAGATGGGTGCGGCTCCTGTCGGCGGCATTTCGACGGTCGCCGACAACCCGGCCATCAGCATTCACAGACACGCTTGGACTTCCGATTCACGCGAACTCATTCACGACGCGCCTCTAGCAGTCGGCGCGCGCGAAAAGAACCGGAGCAGACTTGAATCTCTCTAACTGGATTGGATTTGAAGCGTTCTAAGACGCAACGAGGCCGCGCACATAGGCAAGCCTCGCACCTCATGACGTGGTTGCTGCGTCGCGCGTCAAATCGTCGCGCGATGCGCCTCACGACATCGTCAGGCTTACCGGAGCTTTGCCGACCATGCCCGTGCTCACGCCATCGCGCGCCATCGATTCGATCTCGCCCCAGTTCTCGCGAAAGATACGCGCCGCCTCGTTGGCATTTTCCGCATGGATCGTCAGACTGCACGCGCGTCTCGCGCCGTTGCTGGCAAGCTGGAAGTAAAGAACATATCCGGACGATTCCGCGCTCCGTGCGTCCAACGGTGCCTGCTGCATGTAGGTTTTCCCCATCAGTGTTTTGTTGCGCCACCCGCAGGCAGGATTTGACAGGGATGCGGCACGGTCGTGATTCAGAACGCGCAATCTGAAGGCTTGCGCGTTTTGTTTGGCGGTGTTGCCGGGATTCAACAGGCGATGGAACCGGCGGTGCGCGGCAACTGCAACTCAGCGGCGATCGCGGCGCGGCCTCAACTGTCGTGGCGTGGCTTCGCGTCGTCGTCGCCGCGCACCGCTAGGATTCCCCGGATCGAAGTCGTGAGCGCCGTTCCGTCGTGGTCGTCGGCGCCGGTGATCGAGTGTCCGCGCGAGCGTGACAGCGGGCCATGACGCCGCCGACCGCCGGGTATTTGGCAGCGTCTGGGATGCGTGGCGTTCGTAAAGCCGCTTGCCCGCCCGTGGGGCCCGTGCTATTCATTTACCGAACGGTCGTTCGGATTATTATTGGCGGCCGGCGAGGGAGACGGAGCGATGAACATGATGACCGGCGTCTCGCCATGGGAGCGGCTGATCCGGCCCGACCGGGTGCACGGATCGCTCTACACCGACCCCGAGATCTTCGAGGCCGAGCTCAAGCAGATCTGGTACCGGACCTGGGTCTATGTCGGCCATGAGAGCGAGGTGCCGAACGCCAACGACTACGTGGTCAAGTCGATCGGCCCGCAATCCGTCATCATGACGCGCGACGAGCAGGGCAAGGTCAATCTGCTGCTCAATCGCTGCTCGCATCGCGGCAACCAGGTCTGTTCCTTCGAGCGCGGCAATGCGCGCTCGTTCACCTGTCCGTTCCATTCCTGGACCTTCGCCAATGACGGCCGGCTGGTCGGCTATGCCTTCCCCGACGGCTACGAGGGGCAGGACAAGTCGCAGCTCGCGCTCGGGCGGGTGACGCGGGTCGAATCCTATCGTGGGTTCGTGTTCGGCTCGTTCGCGGCCGATGGGCCGACCCTCAAGGAACATCTCGGCGGCGCCGCCGAGACCATCGATCGCCTGGTGCGCACCTCGCCGGAAGGCGAGGTCGAGATCACGGCGGGCTTCCTCAAGCACCGCGTCAAGGCGAACTGGAAGTTCATCCTGGAGAATGAGTGCGACGGCTACCACCCGGCTTTCGTGCACACCTCGATCTTCGGCGTCGCCGACAGCATGATCGGCAAGCTCTATGGCGGCGCCTCGACCGCGCTGACCCGCGATTACGGCAACGGCCATACCGAGATCGATCTGCGCCCGGAGTTCCGCAAGCGCGATGCGCCGATGAGCTGGTTCGGCACCAGCGAGGAGCGGTTGCCCGACTATTCGGCGCGGATGAAGACGGCCTATGGCGACACCGCGGCGCGCGAGATCATGATCGACGGCACGCCGCATGTGATGATCTTCCCGAACCTGTTCATCGCCGAGATCCAGATGTTCGTGATCCAGCCGCTCGGCGTCGACGACAGCGTGCAGCACGTCACCGCGCTGCAATTCAAGGGCGCGCCCGACCTGAACCGGCGGCTGCGCCAGCAGACCATGGGCTCGGTCGGTCCGGCCGGCTTCCTGCTTGCGGACGATTCCGAAATGTACGAACGCTGCCACCGCGGCGTGCTGGCGCGCAATCCGGAGTGGATATTCCTTGGTCGCGGCGAGAAGCGTCAGCGGCAGGACGAACTCGGCTTCATCGTCGGCCACGTCACCGACGAGGTGCCGTCGCGCGGCATCTGGACCCATTATCGCAAGCTGATGGAGCCGGCCTGATGCTGTCGCGCGAAAGCAGCGCCACCTTGATGAGCGCCATCACCGCCTTCCTCTATCGCGAGGCGCGGCTGCAGGACGAGCATCAATACGAGGCCTGGGAGAAGCTCTGGACCGACGATGGCGTCTACTGGGTTCCGGCCAACGGCGCCGACATCGACCCGGAGCGGCAGATGTCGATCATCTACGACAATCGCTCGCGGATCGCGCTGCGGGTCCGGCAGCTGATGACCGGCAAGCATTTCACCCAGACGCCGCAGTCGAATTTGCGCCGGTTGATCTCCAATATCGAATTGATGGACGAGCAGCCTGACAACGGCGACTTCGCGGTCGCCAGCAACAGCCTGATTTTTGAATCCAGCCTGCGCGACGACACGCTGTGGGCGGCGCGCAACGAATACCGGCTGCGCCATGTCGATGGTGAATTGCGAATGGCCCACAAGAAGGTCGTTCTCGTCAACAACGACAAGGCGATCTACACGCTGTCATTCCTGGTTTAGGGAAGGTCTCGCCATGATCGACAAGGGCCCCGTCCTGCTCGACATCACCGACGGCATCGCGCGGCTGCGGCTCAACCGGCCTGATGCCGCCAACGGCATGAGCGCCGAGCTTTTGAGCGCACTGTGCGACGCCATCATGGTGTGCCACGGCCATTCGGACCTGCGCGTGGTGCTGCTGAGCGGTGAGGGCACCAATTTCTGCGCCGGCGGCGATGTCCGCGCCTTTGCCTCCAAGGGCGAGAAGCTGCCGGACTATATCCGCCAGGCAACCGCCTATCTGCAGAACGCGGTGACCGGATTGCTGCGTCTCGAGGCGCCGGTGATCGCATCGGTGCAGGGCTTTGCGGCGGGCGGCGGCGGCTTCGGCCTGGTCTGCGCCTCCGACATCGTGATTGCGGCAGAGTCCGCCAAATTCCTTGCGGGTGCGACGCGGGTGGCGATGGCGCCGGATGCCGGCGTCTCCGTCACGCTGTCGCGGCTGGTCGGTTTGCGGCGGGCGATGTCGATCCTGCTGACCAATCCGGTGATCCCGGCAGCCGAAGCGTTGCAGATGGGCATCGTCACCAAGGTCGTGCCCGATGCCGAACTCGCCGATGCATCGCTGGCGCTGGTGCGCGAGCTTGCTGCCGGTGCGCCGAAGGCGCTGGCGGCGACCAAGCGGCTGGTCTGGGCCGGCACCGGCACCAGCATCGAGCAGTGCCTGTCGGAAGAGGCGCGCACCGTTGCCGAGCTCTCGGGCATGGCCGATGCTCGCGAAGGGCTCGCCGCCGTTATCGAGCGGCGCAAACCAGTGTTCACGGGGCGCTGAGGTGGCGACCTTGCCATTCGGACGCCTCGACGGCCGCCGTGCCTTCGTTTCCGGCGGGGCGCGCGGCATTGGAGCTGCGATCGTTCGCAGCTTTGCCGCCGCGGGCGCCAGAGTCGTAATCGCCGATCTCGACGTGGCTGCGGCGTCCGAACTCGCGCGCGAAACCGGTGCCGGCGTCGCGGGGCTCGATGTCAGCGATACCACGGCGGTGCATGCCATGATGACGCAGGACGGCCCGTTCCACATCGTCGTCAACAATGCCGGCATCGATCAGCATGCCTTCTTCACCGACACGTCCGCGGACGATTGGGCCCGTCTGATCGCGGTCAACCTCACCTCGGTCCTGGCCTGCACCCATGCCGCGCTGCCGGCGATGCAGGCGGCGCGCTTCGGCCGCATCATCAACGTCACCTCGGAGGCGGCGCGGCTCGGCTCCAAGGGCGGCGCGGTCTATTCCGCAGCCAAAGGTGGCGTGATCTCCTTCACCCGGAGCATCGCGCGGGAGAATGCGCGGTTTCGCATCACTGCGAATGCGATCGCGCCGGGGCCGATCCGCACGCCGATGCTGGAGCAGGCCGTGGCAAAAGGCGGCGACAAGATCCTGCAGGCGATGACCGGCGCGACGCTGCTCGGCCGCCTCGGCGAGCCGGAGGAGGTTGCGGCCGCCGCGCTGTTCCTGGCTTCCGACCAGGCGGCCTACATCACCGGCGAAACGCTCGGCGTGTCCGGTGGCATGGGTATCGGCGGCTGAGATGGCGAGCGCGAGCGACGATATCGCAATCGATCCGGTCGAACGTGCGATCGAGCGCCTGCGCGTGATCTATCGGAGCTGGACCCGCGAAACGACTGTGGCGCAGATGCGCAGCGATTGGGATGCCGCCTTTGCCGGCTGCTCGGTTCCGGTGACGTGCCAGCCGGTCTCGGCTGGTGGTGTCCGTGGCGAATGGATTGTGCCGGCCAACGCGCCGCGCGACAAGGCGATCCTTTATTGTCACGGCGGCGGCTTCCGCATCGGCTCGGTCGCCTCGCATCGCGACCTGATCGCGCGGATTGCCGATGCATCCGGCTGCCGTGTGCTCGCGATCAACTATCGCCTCGCGCCGGAGCATCGCTTCCCTGCCGCGCTGGATGACGCGCTGATCGCCTATCGATATCTGCGTGATCAGGGATTGCGTCCCGCGGATGTCGCCTTCGCGGGCGACTCGGCCGGCGGCAATCTCGTGCTCGCGGCGATGCTGGCGGCGCGCGAGCGCGGCTGGCCTCTTCCCGCCGCCAGCGCTTTGATGTCGCCCTGGACCGATCTCGCCGCGACGGGCGCGAGCTATGAGACCAGGGCCGAGGCCGATCCGATCCACCAACGCGCGATGATCCTGGCGCTGGCGAAGAATTATCTCGGCAAGGATGGCGACGCCCGCGATCCGCTCGCCTCACCGCTCTACGCCGATCTGACGGGTCTGCCGCCGCTGCTGGTTCAGGTGGGCGACCGAGAGACCGTGCGCGACGATGCGACGGAGCTCGCCGTGCGCGCCAAGGCAGCCGGCGTCGACGTCGAGCTGCAGGTCTGGGACGGCATGATCCATGTGTTCCAGCTCTTTCCGGAGATTCCGCAGGCGCGAGAGGCGATTGCATCGCTGGCAAAATTCCTGCGCAGCCATCTTCACATCGGCCAAGAGAGGGCGCCACAATGAACGTCATGACCTCGGACCCGCGCCAGCTCGCTGAGACCGAATTCCATTTCCCGGAGCCGCCCAATCTGCCCGAGGAGCTGCGCATGCTGCGCGAGCAGGTCCGCCGCTTCGTCGAGAAGGAAGTGGTACCGCATGCCGAGGCGTGGGAGCGCGACGGCAAGATTCCGCGCGAGATCTATCGCCGCATGGGCGCGCTCGGCTTCCTCGGCATGCGCCATGCGGCCGAGTATGGCGGCACCGACATGGGGCCGCTGGCCTCGATGGTGTTCGCCGAGGAGCTCGGACGCTCGAGCTTCGGCGGCTTCACCTCGTCGATCCTCGTGCACACCGACATGTCGGCGGTGCATATCTCCCTGCGCGGCACGCCGGAGCAGAAGCAGAACTACCTGCCCGCGATCATCCGCGGCGAGACGGTCTGTTCGATCGCGGTGACCGAGCCCGACGCGGGCTCGGATGTCGCCGGCCTCAAGACGCGCGCGCGGCGCGACGGCGATCATTGGGTGATCAACGGCGCCAAGATGTTCATCACCAACGCGGTCTATGGCGACATCCTGATCGTCGCCGCGCGCACCGACCCGCACGCCAAGGGCAGTCGCGGCATTTCGCTGTTCATCGTGGAGCGCGACACGCCGGGCATCACGGCGACCAAGCTCGACAAGCATGGCTGGCTTTGCTCGGACACCGCCGAGCTCGGCTTCCAGGACGTCCGCGTGCCGGCGGGGAATCTGCTCGGCGAGGAGAACAAGGGTTTCTACGGCATCATGGAGACGTTCCAGAACGAGCGCATCTGCATCGGCGGCATCTGCGCCGGCGAGTCGGCCAAGGCGATCGAGCTGACGACCAATTATGTGAAGACGCGGCAGGCATTCGGCGGCCCGCTGTGGAACCAGCAGGGTGTGCGGATGAAGCTCGCCCAGCTCGCCGCGAAGGCGGCCGCTGCGCGGGCGCTGGCCTATCAGGCCGCCGAACTCGCGGCGGCCGGGAAGGAATGTCTGCGCGAAGTGTCGATGGTGAAGGCGCTGTCGCCCGAGGTGCTGCACGAGGTCGTGCACGGTTGCCTGCAACTGCATGGCGGCTCAGGCTTCATGCGCGGCACCGCGATCGAGCGCATGGTGCGCGACGCCCGCGTGCTGACGATCGGCGGCGGCGCCACCGAGGTGATGCTGGAGGAAGTCGCCAAGCGGATGTGAGGGCTTATCGCTGCGGCGCTGACGGCTTGCCCTGGCCGACCGCCTGCGCGGCGATCCCCGGTTTCAGCCGCCAGTCCTCGCCGAAATCCGCCAGCGGATGGAAGAACAGCGGCTCGGTGGTCTCGAGCTGGCGCAGGCGCTCGGCATAGTCGTCGAGATAGCGCTGCCGCGTGGCTTCGTCGACGAAGTTCACGGAATACGACACGAAGGGCGGCAGCACCTTGCAGCCGGCATAGGCCAGCATGCCGTTCTGGATCGGCCACAGCACCACGTCGAGCGCGCCGACCAGCCCGTCGGGCGCGCACATGCCGGGATAGGCGGCGGTCGAGGTCACGACCATCGCCCGGCGCCCCGCGAGGCCGCCGGTGTCATAGCGGCGGCCGCTGCCATAGACCGCGCCGTTGACGAACACGCGGTCGATCCAGCCCTTCATGATGGCGGGGACGGAGAACCACCACAGCGGAAACTGCAGGATCAGCAGGTCGCACCACAACAGCTTCTCGATCTCGACCGTGATGTCGCTGCTGAGCGTGCCCTGTTGCAAATTGTACTTCTGCTCGCGGTCATATTGCAGCCGGTCGGGAAACCGCCGCTCGCCGAAGTCATCTGATGTCGCCACCGGATTGAAGCCCATGGCGTAGAGATCCGAGATCCTGACCGCATGTCCGAGCGCGGTGAGCTCCGCCACCGACCGCGCCAGCAGCGCGGTGTTGAACGATCGCGTCTCCTGATGGGCAAAGACGATCAGGACCTTCATCGCTCTCAGTCCACCGGCTTGAAGCTGAGCGTGGCCGTGTCGGCCTGCATGATCTGCAGCTTCTGGTTGGAGAATCGGACGCCTGGGCCGAAGCTGATCGGCGCCATCACTCCGGTCTCGACATTCCTGGTCTTCTCCAGCTCGGAGATGGTGCAGGCCCAGGTCGGCTGCTTGCCGCAGCGCTCGATCGCCGCGATCAACACTTTGGCCGCGGCGTAGCCGGTCATGGTGTAGCGGTTGATGCCCTTGAATTCGGCTTCCGACACCAGGGGCTTGGCCTTTTCCAGGAACGCCTTGCCGGCTGGCCCTGCGAACGGCTCGACATAGTCGACCGCATAGATGCCGTCGCCGGCCGGGCCCATCAGCTTCAGCACCGGCTCGATCCGGCCGGGCCAGAAGATGCCGGTCACCGGCTTGATGCCGAGCTTCTCGATCTCCTTCATCATCGCGATGTTCTCGGCGATGATGCCGCCGGCCAGGAACACCTCGGCGCCGGAATCCTTGAGCTGCAGCATGTCGGACGAGAAGTCCTGCTGGCCCTTCTTGTAGTTGCCGCTGTAGACGACGTTCAGCTTCTTGGCCTTGACCACGCTATCGAAGCCGTCACGAACCGTGATGCCGTAATCGTCGTCCTGGGTGATCAGGCCCCATTTCTTGCCCGGGTTCTTGTCGGCCAGGAAGTTGACGAGGTGGACGATGCCCTCCTCGTAGGATTGTCCGATCACGAACACGTTCTTGCGCGGCGGCTCCCACAGGTGCTTGACCGGCGCGACGTCGATCACGGTCGGGATGCCCGACTTTTCCAGCACCGGCATCACGGCGATCGACTGGCCCGAGCCGGAGATGCCGATCATGGCGAAGACCTTGTCGACGTCGATCACCTTCTTGACGCCCTGGATGGTGCGCGCTGTCACGTAGCCGTCGTCCTCCAGCACATATTTGATCTTGCGGCCGTTGATGCCGCCGGCGGCATTGGCCTCCGCGATCGCGATTCTGTGGCCGAGCGAGGCCGCGACGCCGAGCAGCGCCGGCGGGCCGGTCAACGGTTCGACGTCGCCGATCAGGATCTCGGTGTCGATGATGCCGGGATCGGCGGCACGAGCAGGGCCGATAGCAAGACAGGAAGCTGAAAGCAGCAGCGACGCTGCTGCCAGATGTTTGATCATCGTCTCCTCCTCATGGTGTTGTGTCTTTTCTTGTCAGTAGCGCAGCGGCCAGTGCACCCAGGCTCGCTTGATGTCGTGCCAGGCGCCGACCAGCCCCCTCGGTTGGAAGCGCAGGAACAGGATGATGACAAGGCCGTAGAGCATGCTCTTCAGTTCTTGCGCCCCGGTCGTGAACGTCGCGTCCATCTGTGCGCTGAACAGGCTGAAGACGAGCCTGGTCGCCTCCGGCAGCAGCACGATCAGGACAGTGCCGAGCACCGCGCCGAGCGCCGAGCCGAGCCCGCCGACGATCAGGATCGCCAGCGCCTCGATCGAGAGCAGGAACGGAAAGCCCTCGACGCTGACGAAGGACAGATAGATGCCGTAGAGCGCGCCGGCGATGCCGGTGATGAAGGCAGAGGTGACGAAGGCGAACAGCTTGTAGGCGTGCAGATTGATGCCCATGACGCGGGCCGCGGTGTCGTTGTCCCTGATCGCGACGAAGGCGCGGCCGACCCGGCTGCGGCGGATGTTGAGGGTGGCAAAGAGAGTCAGCGCCGCGATGGCAAGGCAGAGATAGGTGAAGGCGGCATCGCTGTCGAAGCTGATGCCGAAGATCTCGGGCCGCTGCAACTGGATGCCGCGGGCGCCGTTGGTGAGCCAGCGCATCTCCAGGATCACGGTGTTGATGATGAAGGAAAAGGCGAGCGTGGTGATGGCGAGATAGAGCCCCTTCAGCCGCAGCGACGGCGCGCCGACGATCAGGCTCGCCAGCGCCGGCACCACGCCGGCGCCGAGGAAGCCGACCGGCGGCGGCATCTGATATTTCGACACCAGCACCGCGTAGGCATAAGCACCAGTGACGAGGAAGCCGACATGGCCGAGCGAGATCAGGCCGGTGTAGCCGGTCAGAATGTTGAGCCCGAGCGCGCCGGTCACCGTGATCAGGATGATCATCAGGAACGACAGCGCATAGGAGTTCAACAGGAAGGGCGCCGCGATCAGCGCCAGCAGCAGCACGGCCGACCACAGCCAAACCGGCGGGGAATCGATCAGCGCGACCAGCTCGCTATGGGTCTGTTTGTAATCGCCGGTCCGCATCACACCCTCTCGATATCGCGTTCGCCGAAGATGCCGAACGGGCGGATCATCAGCACCACGATGATCATGGCAAAGCCCGCGACTTCCTTCATCCCGGAGCCGAGATAGCCGCCGGCCAGGTTTTCGGTGATGCCGATCAGGAGACCGCCGATGCCGGAGCCGAGCACCGCATCGAGGCCGCCCAGGATCGTCGCCGGAAACGCCTTCAGCCCGAGCTGGAACATGGCCGGCGACAGATCGTAGGACAGTGCGAAGAACACGCCGCCGATGCCGGCGATCATGGAAGACGCGGCCCAGGCCAGCGCATGGACCTTCGTCGCGCTGATGCCCATCAACAGCGCGGTGCGGTCGTCGGCCGCGACCGCGCGCATCGCGACGCCGACCTTGCTGTATCGGAAGAACGCCCAGATCGTGGCGAGCAGCAGCAGCAGCGCGGCGATCACGGCAATCTGGCCGGTGCGCACGCCGATGCCGCCGAGATGGACGATGCCGCGGCCCATGCCGAGTTCGAGGCCGTGCGGGTAGGCATCCCAGATGAAGTTGATCGCCGAGCGCAGGATCACTGCGAGCCCGATCGTGACCATTACCGTCGCGAACACCGGCTCGCCCAGCATCGGCCGCATCACCAGCCGCTCGATGACGAGGCCGAGCACGACGGCCGCCAGGATCGCGCCGATTGCGACGACGAACACGTTGCCGCTGACCGTGGTCGAAATCGTCCAGGCGATATAGGCGGTGATCATGGTCATCTCGCCCTGCGCGAAATTGACCAGGCCGGTCGACTTGTAGATCACCGCAAAGCCCATCGCGATCAGGCCGTAGATCGCGCCGATCGCAAGTCCCGAGATCAAGAGTTGGATGAGATACTGCATTCAGCCCTCCGACTGATAGATGATCGCGAGCTCGCGGGCGAATTTCTTCTCGATCATGGCGCGGCGTACCTTCTGCGTCGCGGTCAGCTCGCCGTCGTCGTGGTCGAGCTCCTTCTCGATGATGGCAAAGCGCCTGATGTTCTCGACTCGGGCAAACCGCTTGTTGGTCTCGCCCACGATCCGTTCGACCAGCTCGTGCACGTCAGGCAGCTGCGACAGCGACTTGTAGTTGGTGTAGGCCAGCGCGCGGTCGCGGGCCCAGCGTCCGACATTGTCGTAGTCGACCTGGATGATGGCGCCGAGATACTTCTTGGCCTCGCCCACCACGATCGCTTCCTTGATGAACTCGGAATCCTTCAGCGCGTTCTCGATCTCCGATGGCGCGATGTTCTTGCCGCCGGCGGTGATGATGATCGCCTTCTTGCGGTCGACCACGGCGATCTCGCCGTTGTCGAGGATGTCGATGATGTCGCCGGTGCGCAGCCAGCCATCGCTCTCCAGCGAAGCTGTTGAGGCTTTCTCGTCGAGGAAATAGCCTTTGAAGACGCCGGGGTTGCGCAGCAGGATCTCGCCGTCGGCGTCGCACTTCCATTCCGTCTGGGGTAACGGCACGCCGCAGCCACCGATCCGGTGATGGCTTTCGGTCTGGATGAAGGCGACGCCACCGCTCTCGGTCAGGCCGTAACCCTGCGAAACCGGACGGCCGATGATGTCGAAGAAGCGCAACGTCTCCGGCGAGATCGAGGCGCCGGCACAGAGCCGATGCCGGCTGTAGGCGAAGCCGAGATGACGCTGCAAATTGCGGAACATCAGCATATAGAGCAGGCCGAACGCCGCGCGATCGAGCAAGTTGGCCTTGCCGGCCTGCCGTCGGTCGGACAGCGTGCGGCCCCAGGCGAGACACGCTCTTGTAAAGCCCTGCCGCAGCCTGCCGCTTTCGCCGAGGCGGAACAGAAAGCCCTGCTGAAGCTTCTCGTAGATTCTCGGTACGCCGACGAAGAAGGTCGGCGCGATCTCGCGGATGTTGATCGCGACCGTGTCGATCGATTCGGCAAAGGACACGGTGCCGCCGAGCACCAGATGCGTCACCGTGCCGTAGCAGCGCTCGGCGACGTGGCACAGCGGCAGATAGCTCACCGCCTCGAACGGCTTGTCGGCGATCCCGACGGTTTTGGCGTATGCAAAGGCGGCGTAGACGAGGTTCCGATGGGTCAGCATCGCGCCCTTGGGCGGACCCGTCGTGCCCGACGTGTAGACGAGGATGCAGACATCGTCGGGCGTGCCCTGGCTGATCAGCCGGTCGAGCGTGGCATCGGCGTCCGGGTTCTGCTGCCCATAGGCCTTGCCGCGCTCACATAGGGCCTCGAACGACATCAGCTCCGATTGGCGGTAGTGCCGCAGCCCCTTCATGTCGATGCAGACGATGGCCTCGAGATCCGGCAGGCCGCCATTGTTGGCCATCGCGTCGAGCACCTTGTCGGTCTGCTCCTGGTCGCCGGTGACGACCATGCGGGCACCCGAATGCTTGACGATGTATTGCAGCTCGACCCAGGGATTGGTCGGATAGATGCCGACCGCGACCGCGCCGATCATCTGGGTGCCGAGATCGGCATAAAACCACTCCGGCGTGTTCTCGCCGGCGATGGCGATGCGATCGCCGGGTTTGACGCCGAGCGAGAGCAGGCCTAGCGCGACCGCGCGCGCCGTTTCGTAATAGTGCCGCCAAGAATACGGATTCCAGATGCCGTAATCCTTCTCGCGCAGCGCCAGCGCATCGCCATGCATGGCGGCGCGCTGGCGCAGCAATTGCGGGATGGTGATGGCGGCGCCCTCGAGCGCCGCCTGAAACGTATCGGCGCTCGCCACCGGTGCGCTGCGCGCGGCGCCGGCCTGCAACGGCGGATGAACGGTGCGAAAACTGTCCAGCGTCGACATCACGCGCCCACCTTCATCGCCTCGGCGCGCTGGCCGCCGAGATAGGCCTCCGCGACCGCGGGATCGCGCCTGATCTCGTCGGGCGTGCCCTCGGCGATCTTGCGTCCGAAATTGAGCACATGGATGCGGTCGGAGATGTCCATCACGATGCGCATCTCATGTTCGATCATCACGACGGTGATGCCGAGCTCGTCGCGGATGTCGAGCACGAAGCGCGCGATGTCCTCGGTCTCCTCCTGGTTCATGCCGGAAACCATCTCGTCGAGCAGCAGCAATTTCGGTTCGCAGGCGAGCGCACGGGCGAGCTCGACGCGCTTCTGTTGTCCGTAGGACAGCGTGCCGACCACGGCATCCCTGATGTGCTCGATTTCGAGGAATTCGATAATGTGCTCGACCCGCTGCCGGGCCGCGATCTCTTCCTTGCGGGTGCGGCCGAAGAACACCACGGCATCGAGCACGGTCGAACGCAGATGGGTGTGCCGGCCGGTCAGGATGTTCTCGACCACGGTGCCGTGCTTGAACAGCGCCAGGTTCTGGAAGGTGCGGCCGATGCCGACGGCGGCGAATTTCCAGGGTGAAATGGTCGCAAGGTCGATGCCGTCGAAGCTGATGCGGCCGCCGCTCGGCCGCAGCACGCCGGAGATCATGTTGAACAGCGTGGTCTTGCCGGCGCCGTTCGGGCCGATCACGCTGCAGATCTCGCCGCTGCTCACCTTCAGACTGACATCGGCGACGGCCTGCAGGCCGCCGAAGCGTTTTGAAAGATTCTCGATCGCGAGCAGCGCAGTCATGACAGCCACCGCTTGCGGCGCTTGTAGTGCTTGACGTCGCGCAGGCTCTTGCGCCCCGTCGAGGAGACGCCGAGATAGAACTCCTGCACGTCCTCGTTGGCCGTCAGCTTGCTTGCGGTGCCGTCGAGCACGACGCGACCGGTTTCCAGGATGTAGCCGTAGTCGGCGATATCGAGCGCGCGCTGCGCATTCTGCTCGACCAGCAGCACGGTCATCTTCAGCTCGTCGCGCAGCCGGGCGATCACCTCATAGATGCGGTCGATGATCAGCGGCGCGAGGCCGAGCGACGGCTCGTCGAGCGCCAGTAGCACCGGATCGGTCATCAGCGCGCGGCCGATCGCGAGCATCTGCTGCTCGCCGCCGGACATGTAGCCGGCGATCTGGTCGCGTCGCTCATACAGGCGTGGAAACAGCGCGAACACCTTGTCGCGGCGCTCGCGCGCCTCCGCGCCGGTCCTGGTGTAGCCGCCCATCAGCAGATTCTCGTCGATGGTCAAGGCGGCAAATACGCGGCGGCCCTCTGGCACCTGCACGATGCCGCGGCGGACCAGCTCGTCCGGCGCGAGGCGATGCACCTCGTCATTGCGGAAACGGATGCTGCCGTTCTCGACCACGCCTTCCTCGGTGTAGAGGATGCCGGACATCGCCTTCAGCAAAGTCGACTTGCCGGCGCCGTTGGAGCCGAGCAGAGCGACGATGTTCCCGTTGGGCACCGCGATCGAAACGTCGCGGATCGCCTCGATCGCGTTGTCGTAGACGATGCGGATGTTGCGGAATTCGAGCAGCGCATCCGGCACGGTTGCCGCGAGCGGCGCTGCTGATGGCGTCGGATCCGGGATGGTCATGGGCATCGCGCTCAGACCCGGCCGGCCGAACGACGCGGGCGCGCGGCGAGGATCGCATCGCTGACGATCTTGGCGGTCTCGGCGCAGGCCTGGGTGCCGCCATTGCCATATTGCTTGACCGCGTCGCCGACGCACCACAAGCCCTCGATGCCGGTTTCGCGCGGCAGGTCGTAACCGGCGCAGCTGCGTTGCGCCGGCCAGTCGTCCCGCATCACCCGGATCGACAGGATTTTGGTCTGGTCGAAATTGGCGAACTGCTCGCGCAGGTCTTCCAGCGCGAGCGCGACCTCGGCATCAGAGTCGAAATCGCCGAGCGCAGGCACCGGCACGGCATAGGCGACATAGAGGTGCCAGTCGGGCGGAGCCAGCTCCGGACAGGTCGCGGAGAGATTGGCCATGTTGCAGAGCCGGCGCGTCTTGCCGAAGGTGACGATGCCGGGATGATTGATCAGCGGCTCGCGGCTCGCGACATTGATGACGATATTGGCGGCCGGGCGCAGGTCGTTATTTACCCTGGCGATGTAATCTGCGGGAAACGCCTCGCTTCCCGCCAGCGCGACGGTAGCTTTCGGTCCCGCATTGCTGACGACGAGATCGGTGTCTATTCGCACCTTCTCGCCGTTGCGCAGCACGGTGACACCTTCGACCTTGCCATTCGCGGTGTGGATCGTCGTCGCCGGCGTGCCGAGCCAGATATCGCCATTGCGCTTGATCGCGGTGCCCAAGCTGTTCCAGACCCCGATCGTGCCCTGCGGGCAGAAGCCGAATTTCTTGAAGGCGCCCTTGCTGGTGAAATAGGTGAGGAAGGCGCGCGCCGGCAGCTCGGCGGCGTTGCAGGCGAAGATCGCCGCGCAGAGGTTGCGGAACAGCGCGTGCACCGTGGCATTGCTGGTGTAGCCCTTCAGCCAGTCCTCGGTCGATTGTCGCCCGTCGGGCAGGTTGCCGGAGCGAGCGTCGGCGAATTTCTCCAGGATGCGCGAGGCCTGCTTGGTCAGTTGCCCGAGCAGCAGCGACCAGCCGCCGCGGCCGACATCGATCACCTTGCCGTCGATGAAGAACGAGCTCGCCGGCTCCGGCGCGCGGATGTCGAGCGGCGCACCGACGGTGTGGAAGGTCTCCTCGAAAACGCCGCCGAACTCGATGGCGATCGCGCCGATATTGACCTTGAAGCCGTCGATCTCCTCGGTCGAGGCGCGGCCGCCGAGCCGGTCCTTGTCGTCGACCACGAGCGTATGCAGCCCGCCATGGGCGAGACGCGCCGCGGCGCACAGCCCGCCGGCGCCGGCTCCGATCACGACAGCATCGACCTTGTGAGCATCCACGCGCAACCTCCCTCGATGCCGCCGGGTTGGTCCCGGCATGCGCAATCCACTTGCTTGATGACGGTCACGATAATATAATCCGACCGGTCGTTCAAATTATTTTTTGACGCAGGTCAATGACCTCGCCGCGCCGGGTAGATGAGTTCTGGTGGACGGTGCCCGCAAAGGGGAGGAGGGCGCGGTGGCAATGGTATAGAGAGACGGAAGCCGCCCGATTCCGGCGGCGGCGCCGGTGCACGAAAGAGACGGGTATGGCGCGGACGCGCTCAGAGAATTACGACGAGATCCAGCAGGGCATTCTCACCACCGCCTGCGGCCTGTTCGCACGGCAAGGCTACATGCGTGCCTCGATCGCCGACCTCGCGGATGCCTGCAAGCTGTCGCGCGGCGCGCTGTATCATTATTTCGACTCGAAGGAAGCGATCCTGTTCGCGATCCTCGATGCGCATATCCGCGAGATGATCGCCGACGTCGAGGCCGCGATGGCCGGCAAGGCGACGACGCTGGAGCAGTTTCGCGCCGCGATCCAGGCCATCGTTGCGCTCAACGCGCGCTCGAGCGACGAGCAGCGCGTGATCCTCAACGATCTCTCGTTCCTCGGCGAGACCGAGCAGGATGCGATCAAGGCGCTCGAGCGTCAGCTGGTCGATACGGTCTCCGACCTCCTGCTCAAGCTCGACAAGGAAGGCAAGATCGTCCGGCGGACCAAGAAGATCTACAGCATGATGCTGTTCGGCATCCTGAACTTCAGCCACACCTGGTACGACCCCAAGGGCGGGGTCGACCCCAGCGAATTCGCCGACATGGTGGTGGACCTGTTCCTGTACGGTTTCACCATGCCGGTGCCGGCGAAGGATGCCGCGCGGCCGCTGCGCCAGCGGGCCTAGGGCGATCGCGGCGAAGCGTCACTTCTGCAGGATGTGCACGTAACAGACCGCGCCTACGCCGACCATATGCGCGAGCCCGGTCCGCGCGCCTGCGTGCTGACGTGCACCCGCTTCGCCACGGAGCTGCATCACGATCTCGCCGATCTGGCCGATGCCGGTCGGGCCGATCGGGTGTCCCATCGCGATCAGGCCGCCGGAGGGATTGATCGCGCACTGCCCGCCGATATCGAGCGCCCCCTCTTTCAACATGCGAACGCCGTGTCCCTCGGGGCAGAGGCCGATGCTCTCGATGTAGTGCAGTTCCTCGACGGTGAAGGCGTCGTGCAACTCGACGATGTCGAGATCCCCCGGCGCGAGCTTGGCCTGCGCCAAGGCAAGGTCGGCGGTCTCCTTGGTGAGCGCCGCGTCGAAGCCGGCGCCGGGCGGATAGACCCGCTCGCTGCGGCCGACCGACGCCGTGGTCCGGATGGCGCGGCCGGCATCGATGCCCAGCCTGCGAATGCCGTCCTCGGATGCGACGATGACCGCGGCAGCGCCTTCGCCGATCGGCGTGCATTGCAGTGCCGTCAGCGATCCCGACACCCGCTTGCCGCCGAGCACCTCGTCGAGCGTGCGCTCCTGCTGCCGCTGCGCATTGGGATTCTTCGCCCCGTTGCGATGGTTCTTCACCGCGACCCGAGCGATGTCCTCGGCCGAGGCGTTGTGACGGACCGAATATTCATTGGTCAGCAGCGCGAAATGCGTGAAGGGAACGATGGCGTCCTCGGCGAGGTTTCCAATGCCGGTCTCGGCGCGCCGCACCGGATTGCGCTTGTCGACGCCGACCGCCAGCGCAACATCGGAGATGCCGCTTGCGACCTCGATGCAGGCATGGCGGAACGCGGTCGATCCGGAGGCCGACGCATTCTCGACATGCATCAGCGGCGCGCCGGTCGCGCCGAGATGGCGCAGCATCGGTCGCCCCGACGCCATACCAAGCAGCGCGGTCGCGACATAGCTCGATTCCACCGCCGGCCATTCGATCCGCGCATCTGCAAGCGCGGAGCGGATCGCGGTGAGGCCGAGCGCCACATAAGGGGTCTCGCTCGGGTTCTGATAGCGATGCCAGCCGATGCCGACGACGTAGACCGGCCGCAGCTCGTTGAGTGATCGTGTCATGGCGAAGCTCCGGATCGATCAGGATGCGATGCTGAAGCGGAGGTCGAGCGCGGTCTCGCCGGTCTCGCTCTGCGTCGTCGGAACGAGTCTGCCCGTCATGCGCTGTCCCGGCGCAACCGGTGGGCTGTCATCAGCGAGCAGGGTGCGGATCACAGGCCCGTCGTCGAGTGCGACTTTGACGATAGTGAAGGGGGCCGGGCGGTTCTTGTCGGCGTGCAGATGAACGGTCGCTTCCGCAAGCAGCGTGCCTTCGGCCGATAATTCGCAGGGCGTCAGCGCGTCCCCATAGCTGCCGCAGCGCTCGCAGCCATAGGTCTGCATCGGGAAGAAGACATATCCGCAGCGGCACCGGCCGCCCTTGAGGCGGGCGCTCGTTCCGGCCAGGTCAGTCGAGCCCGCAGAATAAAGTCCGGGTTTCAATAGCTTGTCTCGGGGCATGCGTTCCCTCCAAAGAAACTTGTTGACTGACCAACAAACATTATTCTAGCTTGAATGCAAGCAAGAAGTCGCCGCACGGCAAAGGGAGCGAAGCTGAATGGCACGAGCAGTTCGACGCGCGCAGGAGCCGCGAGATGACGCACCGACGTCACGGCGAACGCAGGTCGAGCGCCGCGACGAGGCGGAGCGGCGGATCCTCGAGGCGGCCGCGTTGATCGTCGCTGAGAACGGGCTCGAGGCGATCACGCTGGCGGAGGCCGGCGCGCGTGCCGGTTACAGCCGCGGATTGCCGTCGCACTATTTCAAGACCAAGGCGGATCTGTTGTCGGCGCTGGGCGCCTACATCATCGATTCATTCATCAACGACCGCCGCGCCGCTTCGCCGGAGCTGACCGGCTATGACGGCCTGATCGCGTCGTTCAAATACTACTTCGTGATGCCGGCCCGGACGCCTGTCATGGCGCGCGCGTTCCACGCCGTGCTGGCCGGTGCGCTCACCGTGCCGCCGATCACCGCCACCGTCGCCAAGCTCAATCGCGAAACGCGAGGTGAGATCGCCGCGGGTCTCAAGGCAGGGATCGCCGCAGGCCGGTTGAGACCCGACATCGATCTGGAGACCGAGAGCGCGCTGATCCTCGCCGGTCTGCGCGGATCGGTGGCGCAGTGGCTGGTCGATCCGGAGGGCGTCGATCTCGAGGCCATCGGCGCGCGCTTCGTTGCCACGGTGGAAGGAAGGCTGGCAAAATGAGCATTCTGCCGAACAGCGTTGAGTATTGGGCGGCCAATCGCCCCGACGATGTCGCCTTCCTCGAAGGCGATCGCCGGATGACGTGGTCGGAGCTCAACGATGCCGCAAACCGCGTTGCGCATGGCCTGGCTGCTCGCGGCGTCGTCGCCGGCGACATCGTGGTGCTGCGGACCCAGATCCGGATCGAATGGCCTGTTCTGAGCGACGCCATCGGCAAGCTGCGCTGCTCGTTGCTCGGCTTGAACTGGCGGCTGACGCCGGCGGAGACGCAGTACGTGCTGTCCAACAGCGGCGCCCAGGTCGTGGTCTGCGACGACGAGGATCCGGCCGCGCTGAAGCCCGCTTTCGAGGGCTTGCCGATCAAGCTCGCGGTCTCGATCGGCGCGTCGGCGCCCGGCTTCGTCGCCTTCTCCGATCTTCTCGACACCTCCGCCGAGCCGCCGCTGCATTCAACCGGGCGGCCGCCGCTGATCCTCTACACCTCGGGCACCACCGGCCTGCCCAAGGGCGTGGTCTCGGTGGTGCAGCCGGGCGCCCAGATGGATGCGCGCATCAGCGAATATCTCTCCGACGTTGCCTCGACCCGGCGCGGCCAGCCGGGCGGCGTGTCGCTGCTGACGTTGCCCCTGCACCACGGCGCCGGGCCGTCGCAGGTGTGGGGCGCGATCCAGCTCGGCAATCCGACCGTCATGATGCGCCGTTTCGATCCCGAAGCCGCGCTTCGCCTGATCGCGCAACATCGCGTCACCAACTGGACCGGCGTTCCCACCATGTACAAGCGTCTCGCGGCGCTGCCGAAGGGCGTGCTCGACAGCTACGACGTGTCGTCGATCCGCGCGCTCTCGGTCGGCGCGGCGCCGGTGCCCTTTGAACTCAAGCGCTGGATCATCCGCTATTTCGGCGACGGCGTCCTCGGCGAAGGTTACGGCGCCACCGAGGTCGGCATGATCAGCTTCCTGCCGCCTGAGATGCAGGAGCGCAAGCCCGGCTCGAGCGGCCGGCCGCACAAGCACGTCGACATCTCGATTCGCGATGCCGAGGGGCGCGAGCTGCCGCGCAACCAGTCCGGCGAGATCTGGATCAGGACGCCGGTGACGATCCATTCCTATTTGAACGGCAAGCCGCTCGGAGCCGACACGCGCGACGCCGACGGATACTTCCGCGTCGGCGACGTCGGGATGCTCGACGACGACGGTTATCTGTTCATCACCGATCGCGCCAAGGACATGATCATCGCCGGCGGCGTCAACATCTACCCGGCCGAGATCGAGGCCGCGATCCTCCGGCATCCCGATGTCCAGGACGTCGCGGTCATCGGAATCCCCGACGACGAGTTCGGCGAGCAGGTCAAGGCGTTCTGCGAACTGAAGCCGGGTCACGCGACCGACGAGGCCGCGATCCTCGCTTTCTGCCGCGACCACCTTGCTTCGTACAAGCGGCCCAAGACGCTGTCGATCGTCGATGAACTGCCACGCAACACCATGGGCAAGCTGCTCAAGCGCGAATTGCGCGAGCCCTACTGGAAGGGACGGGAGAGAAACGTATGAGTGATATCCTTGATCTGGACGGCAAGGTGACGCTGATCACCGGTGCGGGCCAGGGCGTCGGGCGCCAGATCGCGCTGCATTTCGCCGCGCACAACGCGGCGGGCATTGTCGTCAATGATTACTTCCTTGAACGCGCAGAGCAGGTCGCGCGCGAAATCAACGCCGCCGGCGGCAAGGCGATCGCGCTGCAGGCCGACGTCACCGATCTCGCCTCGGTGAGGGCGATGATCGGCAAAGCCGAGCAGGCCTTCGGCCCGATCGACGTTCTGGTCAACAATGCCGGCAATGCGGGCGCCACGCCCGATCCCGACGCGCGCAAGCCGTTCTGGGAGACCGGCCCCGAAGTCTGGAACAGCTTCATCGGCGTCAACCTGTACGGCGTCATCAACTGCGCCTCGGCCTGCATTCCGCAGATGATCGAGCGCAAGGGCGGCCGCATCGTCACCATCATTTCGGATGCCGGCCGCGCCGGCGAAGCGGGCCTTGAGGTCTATTCAGGTGCAAAGGCGGGCGCCGCGGGCTTCACCCGCGCGGTCGCGCGATCACTCGGCCGCCACAACATCACGGCGAATTGTGTCGCAATCGCCGCTACCCTGACGCCTGCGATCGAGGCGCGGCTCAAGGCCAACCCCGAAATGCAGAAGAAGATGATGGAGAAATACGTCATCCGCCGCCCCGGCCTGCCGTCCGACGTCGCCAACATGGTGCTGTTCCTCGCCTCCGAAGCGAGCGCGTGGATCACCGGCCAGACCTATCCGGTCAATGGCGGCTTTACCTTCGCATTGTGAGGCATCGATGAGCACCGAGAACGAACAGGTCGTTCTGACCGAGCGGCGCGGCCATATCCTCGTCGTCACCCTGAATCGCCCCGAAGTGCACAATGCGTGCAACCTCGCGCTCGCGCGCGGCATTTCCGATGCGATGGATCTGCTCGATGCGGAGGATGGGCTGTTCGTCGGCGTCATCACCGGCGCGGGCGGTAATTTCTCGGCCGGCGCCGATCTCAAGGCGGTCGCGCGCGGCGAGCGTGGTGTCACCGAGCGCGGTGGCTTCGGATTGTTTCGCCGGCCACCACGCAAGCCATTGATCGCTGCGGTCGAGGGCTATGCAGTCGGCGGCGGGCTCGAGCTCTGCCTGTCCTGCGATCTGATCGTCGCCGCGCGTGACGCCAGGATGGGATTGCCGGAAGTCCGGCACAATGTCGTTGCCGTCGGCGGCGGCTTGTTCCGGCTGCCGAAGCGGATTCCCTATCACGTCGCCATGGAGCTGGCGCTGACCGGACAGTTCAAGGGCGCGGAGTATTTCGAGCGCCTTGGCCTCGTGAACCGGCTCGTCGAACCCGGCCAGGCGCTTGAGGCAGCGGTCGCCTTCGGCAACGAGATACTGGTCAACGGTCCGACGGCGCTCGCCGCCTCGAAGGAGATCATCTTCCAGGCTGCGAACTGGACCGACGAAGCAGGATGGACCGCACAGGCGCCGATCGCGGAACGCGCCTTCAACTCCGAGGACCGCGCCGAGGGGCTGAAGGCGTTCGCCGAGAAGCGGAAGCCGGTGTGGAAGGGGCGTTGATCATGCACGCCCCCGACCGCCGCAGCGCGCTTCCGGCCGCGATCGCGCAACGGCTTCGCTTGCCGCTGATCGCAGCGCCGATGCTGCGCATCTCCGGCGTCGATCTCGTGACCGCGGTCTGCCGCGCCGGCGCGATCGGGGCATTTCCGACCGCGAACGCCGGTTCGGTCGAGGAGCTCGATGCCTGGCTCACCCGGATCGAGCGCAATGTCGCCGAGCTCGGCCGTCCCGCGGCGCCGCATTGTCCCAACCTCATCATCCGTCAGCCGCGCTTCAAGGACGATCTCGCCTGTCTCGTCAGGCACAGGGTCGAGATGGTCATCACCAGCGTCGGCTCACCGGCGGCCGCCGTTCAGCCGCTGCATGATGTCGGCTGCCTCGTGTTCGCGGATATCGCCTCGCTGCGCCATGCCGAGAAGGCGATCGAGGCGGGCGCCGATGGTTTGATCTTGCTGACCGCGGGGGCCGGCGGGCAGACCGGCTGGGCCAATCCATTCGCCTTCGTGCGGGCGGTGCGCGCCATGTTCGACGGTCCGGTCGTACTTGCGGGCGGCGTGACCGACGGCACCGCGCTCGCCGCGGCGCGGCTGCTCGGCTGCGACCTCGCCTATATGGGAACACGCTTCATCGCGGCCCGCGAGAGCATGGCGAGCGATGCTTATCGGAGAATGCTGGTCGACAGCACGCTCGACGACATCATGTTGACCAAGGCGTTCACGGGGCTCGACGCCAGCATGCTGCGGCCATCGATCGTGGCCGCGGGCCTCGATCCGGCCAATCTCGACGAGTCCGTGTCGGAGGCGCGCGCGCGCGAAAAGTTCGGCGGCAAGAACGATGCCGGAGGACCACGGCGCTGGATCGAGGTCTGGAGCGCCGGGCATTCGGTCTCCGGCGTCCATGCGGTGACGGGCGCGGCCGACATCGTCGACGAGATCGCCGCGCAATATCGATTGGCATTCGAAATAGGCGCTGCATAAGACGCCCAATCCAGCGGAGGAAACCATGATGACGATCAGCCGTAGAACGCTGCTCCGGACGACGGCGGCCGGTCTCGCGGCGTCGATCGGCGGCAAGGCATTTGCCGGCGCCTCATACGATCCCGGTGCCAGCGACGCAGAAATCCGCATCGGGCAATTCGGACCGCTCAGCGGCCCGGTGTCGTCGTTCGGCGTGCTGGCCAATGCGATGGATGCCTATTTCCGCATGCTGAACGATGCCGGCGGCATCAACGGCCGCAAGGTCAAGTTCATCAACTATGACGACGCCTACAGCCCGCCGAAATCGGTTGAAGCGGCGCGGCGTCTGGTCGAAGGCGACGAGGTGCTGTTCATCGCCGGCGCGATGGGGACGCCGGGCAACATCGCCGTGCAGAAATATTTGAACGCGCGAAAGGTCCCGCAGTTGTTCCTCGCGGCAGCCGCGAGCAAGCTGTCGGATCCGGCCACCAATCCGTGGACCATGGTCGGCGGATCGACCTACGAGATCGAAGGCGGCGTCGTCGGCCGCTACATCGCCGGCTCCACGCCCGATGCGAAGATCGGCCTGCTGTATCAGAACGACGACGCTGGCAAGGCAACGCTCTCAGGCCTGAAGACGGGACTGGGCGCGAAGTCCGCGCAGATCGTTTGCGAGCTGAACTATTCGGTCGGCGACCCCACCATCGATTCCCAGATCGTCCAGTTGAAATTGTCGGGGGCCGACGTGGTGTTCCTCATCACCATCCCGAAGATGGCGAGCCAGGCGCTGCGCAAGATGGCCGCGCTCGAATGGCGGCCGCAGGTGTTTCTCGGCGCCGGCAATGCTTCGGTGCGTGCGACGCTGAAACCGGCGGGTTTCGAGACCGCCCAGGGCATTCTCGCCTTTGCAACGCGGATCGACCCCGGCAATCCGCTCTGGGCCGACACCGTGGACATGAAGCAGTACATGGCGTTCCTCGACCGCTACGTCCCGAACGCCGACCGCGCGGACGACCTCTACGCCATCGGCTACACGGCCGCGGCAACCGCCGCGCACGTCGTCAGGCAATGCGGCGATCAGCTGACGCGCGCCAACATCCTGCACCAGGCGACCAGCCTGAAGAATTTCGCCGCGCCGCTGCTGATTCCCGGCATCACCCTCAACACCACGCCGAGCGATTATGTTCCGATCAAGCAGTTTCAGCTGATGCGGTTCAAGGGCGAGGCCTATGAGAAGGTCGGCGAGCTGCTCACCGCGGCCTGACCGATCACGTCGCCCGCACATCCTTGTGATGGATCTGACGGAGTGCGCACGCGTAAAACATGCGCGGCACGCTGCGTAGTCCGCCACGAACGCCGCAACAGCGGCCGATCGTGGCATCGCAGCGAGGGAAGATACATCCGCATGAATCCGTCGTTCAACATCGTCGAACGCGGCGAGGGGTCCTTCGTCTGCTCGCGATCCTGCGCTGGGTCATGGTGGTGATCTTCGTGTCGTTCGGCATGCAGAAGTTCACGCTGCAATCGGCGCAGGGCATCGCGCAGTTCATCAGCAACAGCACGTTCATCTCGTGGTTGTCGGTGTTCGGCCTGCGCGGCGAGGCCCATGTCGACATCGTGCTGCTGTGCGTCTGCCTCGTGCTGCTGCTGGCGTCGTTGCCGTGGTCGATCGTCCGGTTGCGCGGCCAATAGGTCTTGCGCTTGGCGATCGTTGGTTAACCCGCGCTTAAACGCGCACCGCGTGTGTCCGCGATCCGGAACAGGACAATTCGTCGCACGGCGCCGTGTCTTGTCACTCGAATCCGGTCGACCTACGCAACCCTCGATTGACGATTTGTTGCTAGGATGAAACGGTCCCCCGGTTGGGAGCGGAATGTGACGAAGTCAGACATATCGATGGCCGGCCCGGCGAGCGTTGGTGTTGTCTTCGTATCAGAGCACGCTCCCGGCATTTTCAATCGTCCCGCATTGCTTAGTTCCGTTGCAATTCCCGCACCGTGGCTGGAGTGGGAGGGCGGTCGCGATCGTGTTGTCCGGCAGTGACCCGCCGGAACAGCGATCGGGCCGCCCCTTTCCCCAGCCGCGACAGATCCAAGACGCGGAATCGTGACTTCGGACGGGCAGGTTCCGTCGCTTGAGATCGCGATGTCGACATCTCGCGATGGCTGAAACAGATCGGCCTGCGGTCACATCGCAACATCGTTCCGATTTTGCTTTTGATGAAATACTGGTTCCCTGTCCGGATCGCGGCCGTCCTGGTTGCCGTCGCTGTTGGCGCACTTGCGGGGGCGCGCGCGGATTCCGACATGGATGCGCAGATCAGGGACATCGTCGAGACGGAGCTCGCGCCGACCGCGACCGCGGCCGATCCGGGCGGCCTCGCCGCCGCGGTCTATGCCGGCGGCCGGGTCACCGTGTTCGACTTCGGTTTCGCCGACGCCGCCGCAGAGCGCACGATCACTTCGGACACGCTGTTCAACCTCGCCTCGCTGCGCAAGCTGTTTGAGGCGACGCTGGTCGCGCTCGGCAGGGAGCGCGGCGAGGACAATCGCGCGGCGATGATGCCGGAGATCATGCAGCGCATGGTTCAGGGCTATTCCCACGACGGCACGCCGATCGGCCCAATCGGCAATCAGCAGAGCTATTACGATTTTCCGGGCGCCGGCCAGATGTTCTCATCAGTGCGCGATCTCCGCATCCTGCTGCGGGCCTGTCTCGACCGCGGGGTGATCGATCCCGAATTGCGCGGAGCATTGCAGATGACCATGCGCGAGAGTTTTCGCGTCGATGCGAAGTTCGGGCAGGCGATGGCATGGGAGCCTGCGGCTCGACGGCGCCACCGTCATCGACAAGCCGGGCGGTCTCAACAATGCGTCGGCCTATATCGGTCTGGTGCCTGCGCGCAGGTTCGGGATCGTGCTGCTTGCCAATCGTGGCGACTACCCGCACGAGATCGCGCGCTACAGGATTTCGCCGGCACTCGCGCGGCTCTAACCAAACCAAAATACCTTAGCAATTCTGCGTGCTAATCCGATGACACGGCCTTCACGGCCAAGCAGGGGATGCATGCAAAAAATGCGATGGCACGGAACCATGATCGGCTGTATAAGCCGGTAGCTTCTTCTCCATGTTGAAGAGGCTGATATGACTGACCTGCAAAATCCTGATTTGCACGCTCCTGATCTACATACTTGGCTTTCGCAGCAGCCGCACGGCTTGCGGACCTTCAGGACCTTCCAGCAAAAACTCGAGATATTGAGCAAGGACGACCCCGAGCAACGCGGCGTTTGCCGGTTGTTGAGCGGTCTCGTCGGTAATTATGTCGAAACCTTTGACGAGGAGCCGTTGCCTGTTGCGGTCGCCGACCGAGCCTATGGCCGCCTGCTCGATCTCGTCGCCAGCCTTGATCTCAAGGGCAATCCCGACCGCCGCCTCGCTGACATCAACCGTATCGCGTCCTGCGATCTCCTGAACTGATTGCGCCTTATCTGCGAGCCGCTGCGATCTCGCGATACAGCGCAGCATAGCGGCTGGCGCGGTTGTGCCAGGAGACGTCGGTGGCCATGCCGGCCTGCTGCAGGCGGCGCCAGGTCACCTTGTCGTTGAACAGCAGGTTCGCTGTGCGCAAACCGTGGGCGAGCGCCTCCGAGGTCACGGGAGCGAACTTGACGCCGGTTGCCGCACCGCCCGTGACCGCGGCTTCGTCGAAACCCAGCACGGTGTCGGCGAGGCCGCCGACATCAGCGACAACGGGGACCGCGCCGTAGCGCAGCGCGCAGAGTTGGGTGAGGCCGCACGGCTCGAACCGCGACGGCACCGCGAGCGCATCGGAGCCGGCCTGGATCAGGTGCGCCAGCGCCTCGTCATAGCCGATCACGACTGCGATCCGTCCGGGATTGTCGCGCGCAAGCGCGGTGTAGCGATCCTGCAGGTCACGATCGCCACTGCCGAGCAGCGCGAGCTGAATGCCCTCGCTGAGCAGCGTCGGAATGTTGTCGAGCAGCAGGTCGAGGCCCTTCTGCCATGACAGCCGGCTGATGACGCCGAGCAGCATCGCGTCCGGCACCGGATCGAGCCCGAAGCGCCGCTGCAACGCCGCCTTGTTGGCGGCGCGCTCCGCGATCTGCTCGGCGCTGAAGCGCGCGGCGATGTCGGGGTCGGTGGCTGGATTCCACACCTCGATGTCGATGCCGTTGAGGATGCCGCTCAGCACGTCGGCGCGTTCGCGCAGCAGGCCGCCGAGCCCCATGCCGCCCTCGTCGCTCTGGATCTCCTGCGCATAGGTCGGCGACACCGTGGTGATACGGTCAGCGAATTGCAGGCCGGCTTTGAGCAGGCTGATGGTGCCGTAATATTCGACGCCGTGAAGCGAGTAGGCCTCGCCGGGCAAGCCGAAGGTCGGGAGCATGTCCGGCGAGAACTGGCCCTGATAGGCGAGGTTGTGCACGGTCATCACCGTGCCCGGCCGCGGCTGCCCGCCATAGTGCAGGTAGGCCGGTGCGAGGCCGGCCTGCCAGTCATGCGCATGCACGATGTCGGGAACGAAGGCGGCGATTGCACCGCGGCCGATTTCCGCCGCCATCCGCGAGAGCGCCGCAAAGCGGATGCCGTTGTCGGGCCAGTCCCGTCCGTCGGGGTCAACATAGGGATTGCCGGGACGTGCATATAGATGCGGCGCGTCGAGCGCGAACAGATCGAGGCCGTCATGCGAGCCGGCGAGTACACGGATCGGCCCGCCGTAGAATTCTTCGCGGTGCAGCAGCGTCTCCGCGGAGGCCAGCGCCTTGAGTACCGCAGGATAGCCGGGCACCAGTGTCCGCGTCGCGACGCCGTGCTCTTTCAGTGCTGCCGGCAGCGCGCCGACCACGTCGGCGAGGCCGCCGGTCTTGACGATCGGGTAGACTTCGGAGGCGACCGCGAGGACGCGGATGGGCGTCATGTCGCGAGCCTGTCGATCATCGATTGGGTGATCAGCGTGATTCCGTTCTCGGTGGTGCGGAAGCGCTTGCCGTCGAATTCGGGATCCTCGCCGACCACGAGCCCTTCCGGAATCCGCACGCCGCGATCGATCACGACGTTTCTGAGCCGCGCGCCGCGGCCGACATTGACATAGGGCATGATCACCGCGTTCTCGACATTGGCGTAGGAATTGACGTGGACGCCGGTGAACAGCAGCGAGCGCCGCAGCGCCGCGCCCGAGATGATGCAGGCGCCCGAGACCAGCGAGGTCACCGCCTGGCCGCGCCGTCCGTCCTCGTCATGCACGAATTTGGCCGGTGGGGTGATCTCGGCATAGGTCCAGATCGGCCATGCGCGGTCGTAGAGATCGAGTTCCGGCACGACATCGGTGAGATCGATATTGGCGCCCCAATAGGCGTCGACGGTGCCGACGTCGCGCCAGTAGGAGCGGGGATCGTCGCCGGAGCGGACGCAGGAATCGCTGAATTGATGCGCGACGGCGCGGCCGTGCTTGACGATGTAGGGGATGATGTCCTTGCCGAAATCGTGGTTGGAATTCGGGTCGGCGGCATCGCGGCGCAATTCGTCGTAGAGGAATTGGGAGTCGAAGACATAGATCCCCATGCTGGCGAGCGACTTGTCCGGCTTGCCGGGCATCGCCGGCGGATCCGCCGGCTTCTCCAGGAACGACTGGATCACGCCGTTGTCGTCGACATGCATGATGCCGAAGCCTGAGGATTCCGCGCGCGGCATTTCGAGGCATCCGACCGTGACGTTCGCGCCGCTCTCGACATGCTGCTTCAGCATGATCTCGTAGTCCATCTTGTAGATATGGTCGCCGGCGAGCACCAGGATGTACTTGGTGCCGTGCGCCTCGAGGATGTCGATGTTCTGGTACACGGCATCCGCAGTGCCGAGGTACCAGTTGGTCTCCGAGACGCGCTGGCTTGCGGGCAGGATGTCGAAGCTCTCGTTTCGTTCCGGGCGGAAGAAGTTCCAACCGCCTTGCAGATGCCGGATCAGGCTGTGTGCCTTGTACTGGGTCGCCACCGCGATGCGGCGGATGCCCGAGTTCACCGCATTGGAGAGCGCGAAATCGATGATGCGCGACTTGCCGCCGAAATAGACGGCAGGCTTGGCGCGCTTGTCGGTCAGCTCCTGAAGTCTGCTGCCGCGTCCGCCGGCCAGCACATAGGCGAGGGCGTGACGCGACAATGGTTCATTTCCGACGGATCTCATGGTCATCCTCCCAGTACTTCAGGCTGGCCCCGCTGCCTTCTCTTGTCCGGAAGGCCTGATCGGGCGCCAACGGGGCCGATCGGAACGTAGCAAGCGCGCCCCGGTTGAGCAAAGCGGGATGGCGGTTTTCGTTCCCAGGGTTTCGCCTCCCGGGCAGCGGGGTTGCGACTTGGTTAAAGCTATTGACGGCGCGCGATTTCGGCCTAGAGCAAGCCTGCGCATTTTCCCGCCCAGGCCAGCCCGCTCATGACAGTTTCTTCCGTTTCCCCCCAGGATATCCGTGCAACGCTTTTGCTGCGCCGGGAGATCGCGCTGCTCGACGTCAGGCACGAGGCGGAATTCGCCACCGGCCATCCGCTGTTCGCCGCCAACATGGCGGCCGGGCGGATCGCGCTCGAAGCCGAGCTGCGCCTGCCGCGCAAGGACGTACCGATCGTGCTCTATGACAATGGCGAGGGACTGGTCGCCGCCGCTGCCGACCAGTTGCGGGCATTGGGCTACAGCAATGTCGCTGCGCTCACTGGCGGCCTCGAGGCCTGGAAAGAGGCCGGCTATGAGGTGTTCGAGGACGTCAATTCCTACGCCAAGGCGTTCGGCGAATTGGTCGAGGCACGACGCCATACCCCGTCGTTCAGCGCCGACGAGGTCGCCGCGCTGATCTCGAACAAGGCCAACATCGCGATCCTCGATGTGCGTCGGTTCGACGAATATGCCACCATGAACATCCCGGGCTCGGTCAGCGTGCCCGGTGCGGAGCTGGTGCTGCGCGCAGGCGGCGCGGCGCCCGATCCCGACACCACCATCATCGTCAACTGCGCCGGCCGGACCCGTTCGATCATCGGCACGCAATCGCTGATCAATGCCGGACTGCCCAACAAGGTGCGGGCGCTGCGCAACGGCACGATCGGCTGGACGCTCGCGAAGCACGATCTCGAGCACGGCGCCGGCAAGCGCGGCGATGTCGGGCCGTTCGCGGGCGCGGCTGACAATGCGCGCGACGTCGCCTATCGGGCGGGCGTCCGTCACATCGGCGCGGCCGAGCTCGCCGCGCTGGAAGCCGACGTGCTGCGCACGCTGTATCGCTTCGACGTGCGCGAGACGGAAGAATATGCGGCCGGTCATCTGGCCGGCTTCCGGCATTATGCCGGCGGCCAGCTGGTGCAGGAGATCGACATGGCCGCGCCGGTGCGCGGCGCCCGCATCGTGCTGAGCGACGACAGGAGCATCCGCGCCGATATGACGGCGTCCTGGCTCGCCCAGATGGGCTGGGAGGTGTATGTGCTCGAAGGCGGCTATGACGGACCGCTCGACGTCGGTCCACCGCGCGTCGTGCCGCGGCCAGATCCCGCGCATCGCTACCGGCGTCCGTATGAGGGCACCGATGTCGCGGAGCAGGCGATGCAGGCCTATCTCGATTGGGAGTACGGCCTGGTCGACCAGCTCCGTCGCGACGGCACGCACGGGTTTTATGTGATCTAAGGAGCGATGAGATGCGGTCGAGCTTTGACCGCAAAGAGAGCCCGTCATTGCGAGCGCGAGCGAAGCAATCCATCTGTCCGCGAGTGCATGGATAGATGGATTGCTTCGTCGCTTCGCTCCTCGCAAGGACGAAAGGACTGCGCGAACTCAGTCCGGGCTGAACGCGTCGTACACCAGCTTGCGGAACATCGGCGTGATGCGCTGGCGTTCGTTCTGGGTCTGCTCCAGCATGATGTAGATCATGTCGAGCTTCGGATCGACGCCGAAATAGGTTCCGCTGCCGCTGTCCCATTTCAGCTCGCCGATCGAGCCGGGCGGCGGCGGCCTGGCAATGCCGGGATCGGTACGCACCGCGATGCCGTAGCCGTAGCCGAACCCGTCGCCGGGAAAGTACCAGTAGTCGCGGCCGACGCCGGAACCAGGCCCGATATGGTCCCTCGTCATGTCCTTGAACGCGGCCGGGCTCAGATATCGCTTGCCGTCGAGCTCGCCGCCATTGAGCAGCATCTGCGCGAAGCGCGCATAATCGAGAATGGTCGACACCAAACCGCCGCCGCCGGATTCCCACTCCGGATGCGCGCGCCGGTCGTTCTCCCCGTCGATCAGGATGGTGTCCGAGGGCAGCGGCTCGGCTAGCCGCGTCCGTTCGGTCTCCGCATCGAGCACAAATCGGGTGTCGTTCATCTTCAGGGGATCGAAGATGCGCTCCTTCTCGAACTGATAGAGCGACTTGCCCGAGACGATCTCGATCACCCGGCCGAGCACGTCGGTGGAATGACCATAGCGCCACAGCGTGCCGGGCTGCCGCGACAGCGGCAGCTTGGCGAGCCGCGCGGTGAATTCCTTGTTGTCGAATTTCCCGTCGAACAGGTGGCCGTCGCGGTAGATCTTCTGGATCCAGTCGGCGCCGATATATTCGTAGGTGATGCCCGAGGTGTGCCGCATCAGGTCTTCGATCGTGACGGGGCGGATCGGCGGCACCAGCTCCACCTTGGCCGGATCGTTGCCGCCATCGGGTTCGATGGCGACCTTCACGTCGGCGAAGGCCGGGATGTATTTCGACAGCGGATCCTGCGGCGACAATTTGCCCGCGTCGACCAGCATCATCGCAGCGGTGTTGGTGATCGGCTTGGTCATCGAATGCAGCGCGAACATCGTGTCCGGCCGCATCGGCGATTTGGTGGTGACGTCGCGATAGCCGAAAGTCTTCAGATAGACCGGCTTGCCGTGCTGCTGGATCAGGATGGCGGCGCCGGGAATGCGGCCGCTCGTGACCTCATCGTTGAAGAACGCGGTGATGCGTTCGAGTTTCTCCGGCGACGGGGCGGGGGCGTCGGAGCCGCGCGCCGCGCCCGATGTGACAAGCGCAAGACAGGCGACCGCGGTCAATGCTCCGCGAACCATCCGCATGGCGAGGTGGATCGTCGGCCGATCATATCCGCATGACATTGAAAAAAGCCGCCCCTGCCTGATGCCTTGAACGCCGCAGTCTTAGCGCAGGCGCCCCCGCACCATAATCATTTTCAGGCGACATTATTCCCGGACGATGGGCGAAATTCATACAATTTGCGTGGCGCCGACCGGCGTCCGCACGGCATTCGACAGCACTTGCAGGGCCTGGCTCAGTTCGGCGCGGTTGCGCGCGGCGCCGAGCGACACCCGCAGGCCGCGCGGTGCCGCTTCACCCGTCGCAAAGGCGTCTTCGCCGACCACGGCGAGGCCATTGCGCATCAGATGCGACAGCAGGTCGGTGCCATCGAAATGTTTCGGCAACGGCATCCAGAGATGGTGGCTGGCCGGCCGCGCTGCGTAGCTGACGCCCTTGAGGAAGCGGGCCGCGAGCTGCTGGCGCGCGGCCGCCTCGTTGCGGATGGCGCGGATGATGTCGGCGGCGATCCCGGAGCGCAGCCATTGCGTGACCAGCGCCACCATCAGCGAGGGCGGCATCTGCATGGTGGCCTGCATGCCCGCGCGCATGCGCTGCTCGGCGCTCGCATCGGGCGCCAGCAGATAGGCGACCCGCAGCGCCGGCGCGATGCATTTCGCGATGCTCGCGGCAAGGTAGGTGTGTTCCGGAATCAGGCTGGCAATCGGTGCCACCTGCGGTTCGAGCGGGCCATAGACGTCGTCCTCGATCAGGACGCAGCCGCGCTTCCTGATGATATCGGCGACCGCCTTGCGCCGCGCCGCGCTCATTGTCGCCGTGGTCGGGTTCTGCTGCGTCGGCACCAGATAGACTACCTTCGGCTTGTGCTTGCGGCAGGCCTCGTCGAGCGCGTCCGGCCGGGCGCCCTCGGTGTCCATCGCAACGCCGACCAGGCGGACGTCGAGCCGCGCCGCCGCGGCCTTGATGCCGGGGAATGTCAGCGCTTCCGTCAGCACCACGTCGCCGGGCGATGTCAGCGCCAGCAGCGCGTTGAAGATGATCGCCTGCGAACCCGGATAGATCACGATGCGGTCGGCCGATGCATTCGGCACGCGCGGCGCGAGCCACGCCGCGCCGACCTCGCGCTCGTCCGCGGTGCCGCCGGGCCGGGTATAGCCGAGATAGGCTGAAAATCCGGCCTCGGAGCGGATGGTCGCAAGTCCCTGTGCGATACGCAGGTCGAGATTCGCTTCCACCGGCTGCGGCGGCAAATTCATCGACAGGTCGATGTTGACCGGAGCGGGCAGGTCGGAGGCCGCGCGCGCCGTGGTCTCCGAGACAAAGGTGCCCTGGCCGACGCGGGCGTCGAGCAGCCCTCGCCGTCGCGCCTCGCCATAGGCGCGCGTCACGGTGGTCAGATCGATGCCGAGCGCGGTCGCCAGCGCGCGATGGGTCGGCAGGCGTTGGCCGCGCACCAGCCGACCGCTCGCGATGTCGGCGGCAAGTGCATCGACGATGCGCAGAAACATCGGGCCGTGCCATTCCGAAACTGTAGGGATCCAATCCATGCAATTCGACGCTTTGTCTTTGATTGTATGCTCTTAGAGGCATATTGTATGGATCATCAGATCAGGTCAAGGACAACGACCAAGGACGACTGCGATGACCGAGATGGTTTCCCTGCCAAAGGCGATGTTGCGCGGCTTCACCATGAAGTGCCCGAACTGCGGGCGCGGCCACCTGTTCGGCCGCTTCCTTAAAGTGGCTGATCATTGCGAGGTCTGCAGCGAGGACTTCACCCCGCAGCGCGCGGACGATTTCCCGGCCTATCTCGTGATCGTTGTGGTCGGCCACGTCGTGGTGCCGGCGCTGCTCTGGATGGAGATGACCTACGCGCCGCCGGCCTGGCTGCAACTGGCAATCTGGCTGCCCGTGACGTTGTTCAGCGCGCTTGCGTTATTGCAGCCGACCAAGGGCGCGATCGTCGGCTTGCAGTGGCAGCTCGGCATGGAGGGGTTTGCGGCGACGCGGCGTGCGGTAGCGCGGGCGCCGAGTGCCGTTGGGCGAACACGCCAAGCCTAACGTGATGTCGTAGCCCGAATACAGCGAAGCGAAATCCGGGCCGGAATCTTCAAATCGGATGATGATGGGGTCGGAACATGCGGCCCTTCTCCGTCACCAGCACCACGGCGAGCGCTGCCAGCGTGCAGAGCAAGAAGCCGGTCGCGAACGGCAGCAGCGTGCCGTTGTAATCCTGGCCGATCGTGGTGCCGATGCCGATCCCGAGCAGGGTGGTGATTGTGCCGTAAAGCGACGAAGCGGTGCCGGCGATCTTGCCCTGCGGCTCCATCGCCAATGCTGTGAAGTTCGCCATTATCAGCCCGAACGCGAACATCATCAGGACTGACAGCGCCATGAACAGCGACAGCGACAGCATGTCCGTCTTCACCGCGACGAACAATGCCGCGGCGACGACGGCAAAGCCGGTCAGCGCCGCGTGCGAGATCACGCGCATGCCGATGCGGCCGACGATCCGCGAATTGAGGAAGCCGGCGATCGCGACGCCGACCGCACAGGCGGCGAAGGCGACCGGGAAGTAATGCCCGAGCTTGAAGACCTCGGTGAAGATCTGCTGTGACGAGAACACGAAGGCGAACAGCGAGCCCTGCACGCCGCCGGCGGCGAGCGCATAGCCGAGCGTCTGGCGGTTGGTGACGGTCTGGCGGAACGCGGACAGCACCTCCGGGATCGCCAGCGACTTGCGCAGCTCCTTGGGCAGCGTCTCCGGCATCCGCATCGCGCTCCAGGCCAGCGCGATCACGCCGTAGATCATCAGCAGCACGAAGATGCCGCGCCAGTGCGTCAGCAGCATCACGGCCTGGCCGAATGACGGCGCGATCACCGGAACCGCGATGAACACCATCATCGCCAGCGACATCACGCTCGCCATCCGTCGTCCGGCGTAGCAGTCGCGCACGATCGAGGTCGCGATCACGCGGGTTGCCGCGGTGCCGAGCCCTTGCAGCGCGCGCGCCAAGAGCAGCGTCTCGAATGACGGCGCAATGATCGCGAGCAGGCCGGCGATGGTGTAGACGGTCATGCCGCCGAGCAGCACCGGGCGGCGGCCGAAGCGGTCCGACAGCGGGCCCATCACGAACTGGCCGACACCGAAGCCGACCAGGAAGATCGACAGCACCATCTGCGGGCGGTTGGCGTCGGCGATTTGGAACGCTGAGCGGATGTTCGGCAGCGCCGGCAGCATCATGTCCATCGCCAGCGGGTTCAGCGCCATGATGGAGGCGATGACGACGACGAATTCCGGAAAGCCCATCGGGCGGTGGCCTGAGGAAACCCAGGCATCGGCATTGATGTCAGACACTTACGACCTCTTGGAGAGCCCCGGATCATAGTGTTCTTGCTGCGTTGCACAATCGGCATTTCCAGATGGGAGACCGTCGGCGAGGGCTGAGGTAATCCGGTCATGGAACCGGACCGGCGGCCTCGGCCTGGGCGATATCGTTGCTGCTGCAACTATTTAGCTCGTGCCGCGCGAAAACCTCTGCTATCCCCGTACCAGCATCCGCACGGGGCAGGCGCATCGCGTCGGTCACGCCCGCGCGGCCAAGAACTGATTCAAGAACGGGTTTGGGGAGGCCAATGTCCATCGAGATCTCCGCGCGCTCGCGCGGCGCTGAACTGTCGGATGAGGAGCGCAAGGTCCTCACCGCAACGCTCGTCGGCACCACCATCGAATGGTACGACTTCTTCGTCTACGCCCAGGCGGCGGGCCTGGTGTTCGGCGCGCTGTTCTTCGCGCCGATGAACGCGAACAATCCGCTGCTGGCACAGATCGTCTCGTTCGCGACGCTCGGCCTGTCCTTCCTGTTCCGTCCGCTCGGCGCCATCGTCTGCGGCCATCTCGGCGACCGCTTCGGGCGCAAGAACATGCTGGTGGTCACGCTGCTGCTGATGGGCGCTGCGACCGCGCTGGTGGGCCTGTTGCCGACCTATGCGCAGATCGGCGCCTGGGCACCGGCACTCCTCATTCTGCTTCGGATCCTGCAGGGCTTCTCGGCGGGCGGCGAGTGGGGCGGCGCGGCCCTGATGGCGGTGGAATCGGCGCCTCGCGACAAGCGCAGCTTCTTCGGCTCGTTTCCGCAGATCGGCACGCCGCTCGGTATGATTCTGGCGACCGGCGTGCTGTGGGTGCTCACCGCGACGCTCGGCAAGCAGGCGATGATCGAATGGGGATGGCGCATTCCGTTCCTGCTATCGATTCTTTTGATCGTCGTCGGCATCGTGATCCGCCGCACCGTGGAGGAATCCCCGGTGTTCAAGGCGATGCAGCGCCGGCACAAGGAATCCTCCGCGCCGCTGAAGGAGTTGATGCGCAATCATGCCAAGGAGATTTTCCGCACCGCGCTGATCTTCATGGCCAATAATGCGGCCGGCTATATCCTGATCGCGTTCCTGATCAGCTACGGTGCCAACACGCTGAAGATGCCGTCCGAGCAGCTGCTGCTGATCGGCACGCTGGCGGCGGTGAGCTGGTTCATCTTCACGCTGCTGGGCGGCATCCTCGGTGATAAGATCGGCCGCGTGCGCTGCTTCCAGATCGGATACGGCCTGATGGTGCTGTGGGCGGTGCCGATGTGGTTCCTGATCGACAGCAAGAACCTCTTGCTGTTCTTCGTCAGCGCCGTCGGTCTCACCATTGCGCTTGGTTTGTCCTATGGCCCGCAGGCGGCGCTCTATGCCGAGCTGTTTCCAGCCAAGGTGCGCTATTCCGGCGTCTCGATCGGCTACGCGCTCGGCGCCATCTTCGGCGGCGCCTTCGCGCCGATGATCGCGCAATGGATCATCGGCAGCTACGGCGAGTCCTGGCGCGTCGGCGTCTACATCGCGGTGCTGGCGCTGATCTCGCTGATCACGGTCTCGACCATCAAGGACCCGCAGGGCGTCGATCTGAATGTGAATGACGCGGGCACGTGAGGTGTGCAGGGCGGATTAGCCGCAAGGCGCGATCCGCCACTGCCTCTGCGTTGCGGTGGATTGCGCCGGAGCTTGTCGTCGGGCCGCGCTTTGCGCGGACCCCGGTGGGCCAATCCACCCTACGCAGCGCTGGAACTTCGGCGCGCCATTCAGATGCGGGCGCCGCGGTTGTAGCCGTCGACGAGCTGATTGTAGTCACGCATCAGCCGGGCCGGCGACCCCTCCACCATCCAGCCGGCGCCGGGGTTGCTCAGCATCATCTTCTCACCCGAGCTGTAAGGCACCTTGTCGCGAACCCGGCGCATCAGTTGCTTCGCCGTGGTGAGGAACGATTTGGCGCTTCCGATGAACATCGAGCCGAGCTTGGCGTCGCCGTCCTTGCCGGAGGCCTCCTCGGTTGCCTTCACCGTGGCCTCATACTCGTTGAGCGCCTGGGTGATCGCGTCGATGTCGGGCTTGTCGGCCTGCTGCGCGCGAAGCACGCGTTTGGCCTGGATCATCAGGGCCTCGACATAATAGTGCGTCTTGCGGCCTTCACTCGCCTCGATCGCGGCCAGCTGCTCGGCGGCGTGCTTGTCGTTGATGGCCTCGACGCCGGCGCGCAACGCCTTGTCGGCGCCGGCGAACGCATCCCAGGCCGCGACCAGGCGCGGATGCAGCGCCTTGCCCTTGGCCATCTTGTCGTCCTTGTAGTTCTCCTGGGTGTAGTAGTCGTCCGCCTCCTTCAACAGCGGCTCGAGCGTGGTGACGGCGGCAACATAGGCATTCGCGGCGGCTTCAAGCCCGGCATCGTGCGGGTCCGCCGCATTGGCGGCTGCGACGCTCGTCTTGCAGTCGGACGTGTCGTAGATCGTATAGGTGCCGTAGATGATCCGCTCCTTGCCGGTGGGACCGCTCTTGGCGGCCCAGGAAAAATAGCGGTCGCGGGATTCGTACGATCGCGCCGAGAGGCGGTTGATGCACCCGACATAGGCATTCATCTTTTGCGTCAGTTGCGCATTCGCCGATGACGCAGGCGGGGCCTGCTGGGCGGCGGCCGGTTCGAGAAAGGAAAAGACGGCTGCAATCACAAGGAAAGGGGTATTTCGCATCGGGAATTTGCCCTCATCTCGGCCGGAAGTTGGCCGCCTCAGTCTAGGAAGGTTATGTGACGGCAGGAGGTGTCCGTCACGCGCCTCCGCCGAGGCCGCGCGGCACACTATCGACAGACTTGTTTGTCGGCTACGGGCCAAAAGCCACTACCGCCGGAACAAGGCGCTTATCGGTGCGCCTGGTTGATTCCGAGCAATGCCTTCAGCTTCTTGACCGCGCTGTCCGGCGTCGTCAGCACCTCGCGGCCGGTGGCTTCGGCGACACGCTCGGCGGCCGGCGCCATGCTGTACTGCGCGAGCGCGATCAGGTCGCAGTCGCGCAAGTCCTTGCTGGCCTCGACCACGATGCGGTCATGCTCCGCACGGTCGCCGCGATCGAGCGCGGCCAGCGCGCCCTCGGCGAGCTTCGGCACCAGCGTGACCTCAGACGGAAATTCCGGCGGCATCGACACCAGCGTCGGCGGGAAGGTCGAGAGCAGGCCGATCCGCTTTCCCCGTGCGACCGCCTGTTCGATCATGGCTTCGTTCGGCTTCAGGACCGGCATCGGCGCCTGCGCGCGCGCCACCGCCTCGATGCAGGGCCCGAATGCCGAGCAGGTGAACAGGATGCCGTCAGCGCCGGTGCTGGTCGCATAGCGGCCCATCACGAGGAAGCGTTCGGTCATGCGCTCGGTGAGCTTGCCCTCGCGCGCGAGATCAGCCGACAGGCTGTCGTCGAGCAGATTCATCAGCCGCGCTTCCGGCCAATGTCGTGCGAATGACGCCTCGATCGGCACGATCGAGTGCTTCAGGGCGTGAATGAGCGTGATACGCATGGTCGCTGCTCTTCTCCCTCTCCCCGCTCTTCGCGGGGAGAGGGTTGGGGTGAGGGGCTCTATCGTCGTAACAGGTCAGAGGGGGATATGCGGAGACTCCCCCTCACCCGTCATTCAAGCTTTGCTTGAATGACGAACTCTCCCCGCAAGCGGGGCGAGGTGGAGATCACTTGAACGGGATCGCGTACATCAAGCCGCCCTTG
The DNA here is from genome assembly GCF_053474805.1 of Bradyrhizobium sp. WCU1. Taxonomy (NCBI): domain Bacteria; kingdom Pseudomonadati; phylum Pseudomonadota; class Alphaproteobacteria; order Hyphomicrobiales; family Nitrobacteraceae; genus Bradyrhizobium; species Bradyrhizobium sp. WCU1. The sequence goes on along the minus strand of NZ_CM130280.1, from coordinate 1,673,831 downwards.
CTCCAGGTGGCGTTGAGGCCGCGCTCGAGCTTCAGGGGGCTCGCCTTGCCGACATTGCGTTCGAAGATCTCGCCGTAATTGCCGCCGGCCTTGATCGCCGGGACCAGCCATTTGTTGTCGAGGCCGAGCCGGCTGCCGAGATCGCCGGATACACCGAGCAGGCGCTGGATCGCCGGGACCTGCGACTTCGTCATCTCGTCGGCGTTCGACTGGGTGACGCCGAGCTCCTCGGCTTCGACCAGGCCGTAATGCAGCCAGGTGACGATGTCGCTCCAGACCTCGTCGCCGTTGCGGGTGAACGGGCCGAGCGGTTCCTTGCTGATGGTCAGCGGCAGCACGACGTAATCGTCGGGCTTCGGTGCTGCGGTCGCGACCGCGCCGGCGAGCGCGGAGGCGTCCTGGGTCATGGCGTCGCAGCGGCCGCCGAAGAAGGCCTGGTACATGGTGTCGGGCCGATCGAACACCAGCGGCTTCCAGTCGATGCCGTTGGCACGGCCGTAATCGCCGAGCGTCACCTCATGCGTGGTGCCCTGGGCGACGCAGACGGTGGCGCCCTTGAGATCCTTCGGCTCCTTCACGCCGAGGTCCTTCTTCACCACAAACCCCTGGCCGTCGTAGAAATTGACCGGGCCCTGGCGCAGGCCGAGCGTGGTGCCGCGCAGATAGGTCTGCGTCGAGTTGCGGTAGAGCACGTCGATTTCGCCGGACTGCAGCGCGGTGAAGCGGTTCTGCGCGGTCAGCGCGACGTAGCGCACCTTGGCAGGATCGCCGAGCACACCGGCGGCGAGCGCGCGGCAATAATCGACGTCGAGGCCCTTGAAATTGCCTTGCGAGTCCGGCGCCGAAAAGCCGGCAAAGCCGGTCGAGACGCCGCACACCAGCGTGCCGCGCTGCTTGACGGTGTCGAGCGTCGCCGCGCTTGCGGTTGAAAGCCCCGCGACGAGCAGGCTCGCCGCGATCAATACGTTCCTCATTCTGTCCTCCTCCTAATGACCAACGTCTTTCAATGCGCTGTCGACTGCGACACCGAGCCTTTCCACGATCATGTCGATGTCGCCGGACGTCGCGATATAGGGCGGGGCGAGCAGCACATGGTCGCCGCGCTGGCCGTCGGCAGTGCCGCCGGACGGATAGCAGCCGAGCCCGCCAGCGAACGCCGCGGACTTGATCCGCTGATGCAGCTTCAGCTTGGGATCGAACGACTGCCGTGTGCCGCGGTCAGCGACCAGCTCGATCCCCCAGAACAGGCCGCGGCCCCTGATGTCGCCGACATGGCGGTGATTGCCGAAACGCTCGACCAGCCGCTGCTCGAGCTGGCGGCCGCGCTCCTTGACCTGGTCGAGCAGCCTCTCCTCGCTGATGACCTTCTGCACTTCGAGCGCGGCGGCGCAGGCGAGCGGATGCGCCAGATAGGTGTGACCGTGCTGGAACGCGCCGGAGCCGTTGCGCACGGTGTCGACGATGCTGCCGCTCGCAAGCATCGCGCCGATCGGCTGATAGCCGCCGCCGAGCCCCTTGGCGACCGCCTGGATGTCGGGTGCGATGCCTTCCTGCTCCCACGCATGCAGCGTGCCGGTGCGGCCCATGCCGCACATCACCTCGTCAAGGATCAGGAGCGCGCCGTGGCGGTTGCAGATCTCGCGCACCGCCTTGAAGTATCCCTCCGGTGCCGGCACGCAGCCGGCAGTGGCGCCGACCACGGGCTCGGCGATGAAGGCCGCGACATTCTCCGGGCCGAGCCGCTGGAATTCGGCCTCGAGCTCGGCGGCGAGGCGGCCGACGAACGCGGCCTCCGATTCATCGTCGCGCTTCTCGTGATAGGCAAAAGCGGGCGTGACGTGACTGAACGACGGCGACAGCAGCGGCGCGTAGGGCTCGCGGCGCCAGGCATTGCCGCCGGCCGACAGCGCGCCCAGCGTGTTGCCGTGATAGCTCTGCCGGCGGGCGATGAAGCGGGCACGCTTCGGCTCGCCGCGCTCGATGAAATATTGCCGCGCCAGCTTGATCGAGGCCTCGATCGCCTCCGATCCGCCGCTGACGAAATAGACATAGCCGAGGCCGCCCGGCTCGTGGCCGACCAGCCGTTCGGCGAGCTCTTCCGCCGGCTCCGACGAGAAGAACCCGGTATGGGCATAGGCGATCTTCGACGCTTGTCTTGCGATCGCGGCCAGAATCCGCGGGTGCTGGTGGCCGAGACACGAGACGGCGGCGCCGCCCGAGGAATCCAGAATGCGGTGGCCATCCTCCGCGATCAACCAGACGCCTTCACCACCGATCGCTTTCGGCGGGGTCTCGCGCAGGCTGCGATGCATCACGCGGCTCTTGTTGGCGGCCATGACGGTCATCCTTTCTCGACAAAATATTGCGACGTCTCGGCAAGCCGGCCCTCGGTCTCCTCCAGCTTGCGCTTTGCGCTTGCGCCCCCGAGCGTGAAGGCGACGGCGGCCAGCGACTGCGCCACCGCGATCGCGCCGGTGAGGCTCGGGAAGAAGCCGGGGGAGGAGGCGGCCTCGAACAGCAGCAGGTGATCGGCGCCCTCGGCCATCGGCGCGCTGATCGTGTCGGCGATCGCGATCAGCGTGGCGCGCGCTTGATGCGCCGCGCGCGCCGTCTCGACGCTGACCAGGGTGTAGGGCGCAAAGCCGATCACGACCACGGCGTCCTCAGTGCGGAAGGCACCGTGGTCGAGATCGAACGGACCGGAACCGCCGACCAGCTGCACGGCGTCGGGCCGGAACAGGCGGAGCTGATAGGTCAGCAGTTCCGCCACGCTGCGGCAGCTGCGAAATCCCGTGATCCAGATCCGGTTTGCCGCGTGCAGCGCACGCGCGGCGTCCGCAATCGCATTCGCGGAAATTCGCGCAAGCCCTGCCGCTTCGGCTTCGAGCTTGTCGTGAATCAGTTTGACGTCGGCATTCGGCCCGCCGCGGCGGCTCCTGGCGCGGCCGGAGAACGGCGAGCCCTGCGCCGGCCGTCGCGCCTCGGTGAGTGCGGCGCGCAATTCGTCCCAGCCGGAATAGCCAAGCGCTTTTGCCAGCCGGGTGAAGGAGGCCGGGTCGGCGCCGGCGACGGCGGCAAGCTCGCGCATCGAGCGGGTGGTGGCGTCGTAATCATTGGCTGCGACAAACCGACCAACCTCCTGCAAGCGCATTGGCAGCGACGGCAATGCGCTGCACAATTCGTTCAGGGGCGATGGTTTCGGCTGAGCCTGGGCCATGAAACATATGTTGCACGTTTATCAATTTGGTGCAACATATGACGCGCGCGCATAGCGCATGGCAGCAGATCGCTTCTCATTGGGATCCTTGCGCTGTGACGACATCGACGCCGAAACGCCCTCCCGCCCGACCCTGGCGGTTTTCGCTCAGCGATCCCCGCGTCGCCGGCCTGTTCTGGCAGGTCCTGGTGGTTGCCGTTGCAGTTGCCGTCATCGCCTTCCTGTGGTCGAACGCGGTCCATAACCTCTCGGTGCGGCGTATCTCGACCGGCTTCGCCTTCCTCGGCCGCGAAGCCGGCATGCCGATCGCCGACAGCTGGATCGACTACACGCCGAAGGACACCTATCTGCGCGCCTTCATCGTCGGCGTCGTCAACACGCTGCGCGTCGCCGTGATCGGCATCGTGTTGGCGACCGTGATCGGCACGCTGGTCGGCATCGCGCGGCTGTCGTCGAACTGGCTCTTGGCACGGCTCGCCGCCGTCTATGTCGAGGTGCTGCGCGACCTGCCGCTGCTGCTGCAGCTGTTGTTCTGGTACGTCCTGATGCAGGGCCTGCCGGCGGCGCGCCAGGCGTTCAAGCCGGTCGAAGGCGTGTTCCTGTCCAATCGTGGATTGATCCTGCCGTCGGTCCCGCTAAGCGCGTCCAACTGGTGGACCATCCTCGCGCTGGTCGCAGGTCTGACCGTCTTCACCATCGTCAGGCGCCGCCTGATCGCGCAGCAGATGCTTGACGGCAACGCGCGCCCGGCGTGGCCTTACGCGCTCGGCCTGATCGTCGCGCTGCCCGCGCTGGTGTCGTTCCTCGCGGGCGCGAGCTGGCGCATCGTGCTGCCGGAGCTGCGCGGCTTCAACTTCGTCGGCGGGCTGACCCTGGCGCCGGAATACTTTGCGCTGCTGATCGCGCTCGTCACCTATACCTCCGCCTTCATCGCCGAGATCGTGCGCAGCGGCATCCAGGCTGTGCCGCGCGGCCAGTCGGAGGCCGCCAAGGCGCTCGGGCTGAAGCGCGGCTTCGTCTTGCAACACATCGTGCTGCCGCAGGCGCTGCGCGTCATCATCCCGCCGATGACCAGCCAGTATCTGAACCTGACCAAGAACTCCTCGCTCGCGGTCGCGGTCGGCTACCAGGACATCGTCTCGGTCGCCAACACCACGCTGAACCAGACCGGGCAGGCGATCGAGTCGATCGCGCTGATCATGATGGTGTTCCTCACCATCAGCCTCGGCATCAGCCTGTTCATGAACTGGTACAACGCGCGGATCGCGCTGGTGGAGCGCTGAGATGAGCTCGGTCGCCCATGTCCCGCAGGATCCGCTGCCGATCGGCCCGCGTCCCGCCCCGCGCGCGCTCGGCGGACATCTCACCGCCTGGCTGCGCGCCAATCTGTTCGCCTCGATCCCCTCCAGCATCATGACCTTGCTGCTGCTGTTCCTGCTCGGCAAGGCCTGCATCGGCCTCTGGCAATGGGGCATCGCCAATGCGGTCTGGATCGTCTCCGGCAGCGACACCAGCGCATGCCGCGCGCTGCGCGGCGTCGGCGCCTGCTGGGCCGTCGTCCCCGAGAAGTATCGCTTCATCCTGTTCGGCACCTATCCGTTCGACGAGCAGTGGCGGCCGGCGCTTGCGGTGCTGATCTTCATCGCGCTGTTCGTGGTCTCGAGCCGCCGCAGCTTCTGGCGCAAGGAGCTGTTCCTGCTGTGGGCCGCGGCCCTGATCGTGATCGGCTGCCTGATGTGGGGCGGCTTCCTCGGCCTCTCCTTCGTTACCCAGGATCGTTGGGGCGGGCTGCCGGTGACGCTGATCCTCGCGACCTTCGGCCTCGCGTTCGGCTTCCCGCTCGGCATCCTGGTCGCGCTCGGCCGCCGCTCGAAACTGCCGGCGATCCGCTCGCTCTGCGTGCTCTATGTCGAGCTGATCCGCGGCGTGCCGTTGATCAGCCTGTTGTTCATGGCAAGCGTGATGTTCCCGCTGTTCATGCCCGACGGCGTCAACATCGACAAACTGTTGCGCGCGCAGATCGCCTTCATCCTCTATGCCGGCGCCTATCTTGCCGAAGTGGTGCGCGGCGGCCTGCAGGCGGTGCCGCGCGGACAGTATGAAGCGGGCGATGCACTCGGCCTGTCCTATTGGGAGAAGCACGCGCTGATCGTGCTGCCGCAGGCGATCCGCCACGTCATCCCGCCGCTGGTCAACACCTTCATCGCCTTCTTCAAGGACACCAGCCTGGTCCTGATCATCGGCATCTTCGACCTGCTGACGACGGCGAAGACCGCGATCGTCGATCCGGCCTGGCAGTCCTTCAGCGTCGAGGTCTACGTCTTCGTCGGCGTGATCTACTTCGTGTTCTGCTTCGCGATGTCGCGCTACAGCCGCAGCCTCGAGGCGCAGCGCGGAACGAACTGAGCGATCGCCTCTCGCCAATTCCTAGAATGTTCGCTCTGCCGCCATGCCCGGGATGAGCTCCGGGCACGTCCCCTTGGGCGGTCACCCCTTGCCAAGCCATCCCGATCCTATTTATGATCATAAAATGGATAAATCGGCCCTGCCATCCCTGGACCCGTCCCGGCGCGCCTCGATCAAGCGCAAGCGCTCCGACGCTGTTGCCGACCTGATCCGCGGCCACATCTTCCAGGCCGGATTGCAGCCCAACGACCGGCTGCCGCAGGAGAGCGAGCTGATCGAGATGTTCGGCTGCAGCCGCTCGACCATCCGCGAGGCGCTCAAATCGTTGGAAGTGCAGGGGCTGGTGCAGAACACCACGGGGCCGGGCGGCGGCGCGCGGGTGGCGCCGGTGTCGATCAACCGGATCGTCGGCCTGCTCAGCAACTACTTCTATTTCCAGTCGATCAGTACGGCGCAGATCTACCAGATCCGCCGCCTGATCGAGCCGGAGCTCGCCTTCAGCGTGGTCGGCCACCTCACGGCGGCGCATTTCGCCGCGCTCGACAAGGCGATCGAGGTTCAGGAGCATCATCCGGGCGGGCCCACCGACTGGGAGCATCACCGCCACGCCGAGATCGATTTCCACGACATCATGATCGAGGCCTGTCCCAATCCGCTGCTCGGCCTGGTCGCGCGCTTCGTCAACGAGGCGATCCGCCATTTGATCGGCAAGCTCGGCGTGCAGGAATTCGCATCGAGCTTCACCTGCGAGAACATCGAGTTTCACAAGCGCCTGATGGCTGCGTTCCGCTCCGGCAATGCCGCGCGCGCCCGCCGCGTGATGCTCGATCACGTGCTGAGCGCCGAGGCCGTGGTCGTCCCGAAGGGAGATCGGCGCGTCGATCTGCCTGTCTTTCACCAGCCGTTGCGGCTCGACTGAAGATTTGCGTAGGAGGCGACGACGATGGTCATGCGGCGCGAGAATGAGTTGTGGAGCTGGTCGGCCGTCGATCTGGCGCGTGCGATCGCGACGCGTGCGATTTCGAGCCGCGAAGCGGTGCAGTCGAGCCTTGATCGCATCGCCAAGGTCAATCCGGCACTAAATGCCGTGGTCGAGGTGCTGACGGATGAAGCGCTGGCCGAGGCGGATGCGGCGGATGCCGCGGTGAGATCCGGCGCGGAGCTCGGCGTGCTGCATGGCGTGCCGGTCACGATCAAGGTCAATGTCGATCAGCGCGGTCACGCCACCACCAATGGCGTCGCAGCGTTCCGCGACGTCATCGCCGCCGAGGACAGCCCGGTGGTCGCGAATTTCCGCAAGGCCGGCGCCGTCATCGTCGGCCGCACCAACACACCGGCGTTCTCGCACCGCTGGTTCACCAACAACGATCTGCACGGCGCGACCTACAATCCGTGGAGCCGCCGGCTGACACCGGGCGGCTCCAGCGGCGGCGCCGCGTCGGCGGTTGCTTCCGGCATGGGCGCGATCGCGCATGGCAATGATTTCGGCGGCTCGATCCGCTATCCGGCTTACGCCTGCGGCGTCGCCGGCCTGCGCCCGACCCCGGGTCGCATACCGTCGTTCAATCCGTCCGCGACCAGCGATCGGCCGATCACCGCGCAGATGATGTCGGTGCAGGGGCCGCTCGCCCGCTCGGTTGCCGATCTCGGCGTCGCGCTCGCCGCGATGGCGCAGCCGGATCCGCGCGACGGCACCTGGCTGCCGGTGCCGCTGCAAGGCGCACAGCTCGAGCGGCCGATCGGGGTCGCGATCGCGCCGGCGCCGTTCGGCGACGAGGCGCCGGAGGTCAGTGCAGCCGTGCGCGCTGCCGGACGCTGGCTCGCCGAGGCAGGCTTTGCGGTGGAGGAGACCACGCCGCCGCGGCTCGCGGAGGCCGCCGATCTCTGGCATCGCCTCGTCATCAATGAGGAGCGGCGCGTGCTGGCGCCGCTGATCCGCAAGTTCGGCGATGCGAGGTCCCGCTACAATCTGGATTGCCATATCGCCTACGCGCCGGAGCTCGACGGCGACCAGGTGCTGGCCTGCTTCGAGCAGCGGCTTGCGATCGTGCGGGCCTGGCAGCTGTTCCAGGAGCGCTGCCCCGTCATCATCCTTCCGGTCTCGGCGCAGCTGCCGTTCCGCTTCGATCAGGATCAGGAAGGCGCTGACGTCGTGCGCGCGCTGCTCGACGCGCAGCGGCCGCTGCTCGCGGTGCCCGCGCTCGGCTTTCCATCGGTCGTGGTGCCGACCGGAACCGCCGGCGGCGTGCCGGTCGGCGTGCAGGTGATCGCCGGCCGTTTCCGCGAGGACATCTGTCTCGCGGCGGCCGCGGTGATCGAGGCGCGCGCCTCGACGCTGACGCCGATCGATCCGCGCGACTGAATCAACAACAAAGCTCTGAACACAACGGGAGAACACCAAGTGACGAATGCACCGATCTGGCAATGGTCAGCCGTCGAGACCGCCGCGGCGATCAGGAACGACAAGGTGACGTCGAAAGAGGTGGTTCGCGCCCACCTCGACCGCATGCATGCCGCCAACCCGGCGCTCAACGCCGTGGTCGTCGACCTCGGCGCGTCGGCGATGCAGGCCGCCAAGGCCGCGGACGAGACGCTGGCGGCAAGCAAGCGCGGCGGCAGTGAGGTCGGCCCGCTGCATGGCGTGCCGGTCACGATCAAGATCAACATCGACGTCGAGGGCCAGGCCAATTCGAACGGCGTGGTCGCCTTCAAGGACAATATCGCGCCGGGCGACTCGCCCGTGACGGCCAATCTCAAGAAGGCCGGTGCCGTCATCATCGGCCTGACCAACACGCCGGAATTCTCGCTGCGCGGCTTCACCGACAACCCGCTGCACGGCCTGACGCGCAATCCCTGGAACGCGGAGGTGACCTGCGGCGGATCATCCGGCGGCGCCGGCGCGTCGATCGCGGCCGGCATCGGCACCATCGCGCATGGCAACGACATCGGCGGCTCGCTGCGCTGGCCGGCGCATTGCAACGGCATCGCCACCATCAAGCCGACCCAGGGTCGCATTCCCGCGTTCAATCCCTCAGCCACCGCAGAACGTCCGCTGATGGCGCAGTTCATGTCGTCGCAGGGCCCGCTGGCGCGCCATGTCGCCGACGTCCGCCTCGGCCTCGAGGTGATGGCGCAGCGCGACCCGCGCGATCCCTGGTACGTGCCGGCGCCGTTGCAGGGTCCGAAGCCGGCCGCGCCGGTCAAGGTCGCGCTCGCGAAGATCCCCGGGGACATGGTGACCGACCGTGGCGTGATCGCGCTTCAGCGCAAGGCGGCCGATCATCTCGCCGATGCCGGCTATGCCGTCAGCGAGGTCGACGTCCCCGATCTGAACAAGGTGTGGCAGCTCTGGTGCGATCTGATCATGACCGAGACCCGCGTGTTGCAGCAGGACCAGATGCTGGCGGTGAGCAGCGCCGACTTCCAGAAGACGTTCCATGGCTTCATCGCACTGGCAAATCAGTTGGACCAGGCCGGCTACATGAAGGCGATCGCCGCGCGGTCGGGCCATATCAGGAACTGGATGACCTTCCTCGAGCAGTACCCGCTGGTGCTGATGCCGACCACGGTGCGCAAGACGCCGGAGGTCAACGCCGATCTCGGCGGCGATCAGCGTGTCAAGGATTTGTTCTGGAACGACCTGCGCTTCATTTCGTCGATGAACGTGCTGGGGCTGCCGGCGGCGGTGGTGCCGGTGGGGCTGCATGAGGGATTGCCGGTCGGTGTCCAGATCGTCGGCTCGCGCTATCGCGAGGACATGTGCCTCGACGCCGCCGAGGCGATCGAGCGCAAGGCCGGCATTCTGACCAGGCAATTGTGGGAACGGCGCTGAGGCGATCGCGACCTCATTTTTCAATCGTCTGATCTAGAGCAAGATGAGTTTGGATTGAATCGGATGCGACCTCTCCCCATTGGGGAGAGGTCGATTTGCGCAGCAAATCGGGTGAGGGGCCGCAGCTCCAACGAGAGAGCGTAACCCCTTGCCCGGGCGCTGCGCGCCGACCTCTCCCAAGGGAGAGGTGAACGGCTGCCGCGCCAGACAACACTCTCGTCATGCTTTAGGGAACGCCGCGGCGGCACCTCGTTGCGGTGTTCGCTTGTTTGGCGTAGGGACCGTGTTCCTTCTCCCGGAATTCTGGCGCGAAATCGCAGAGCGCCATGCCCGGCGGCGGGGTTGTCGGTGATCCCTGATTGCTGCAGGAGATCGGCCGAACCATCCGAATCCCTGGGAACGAAATGTCCATCACCAAACGCTCGCATCTCCTGGCCGCAATCGCCGCCGTGTGTCTCTCATTTGCAGCCGGCGCTGCCCGGGCGGAGGATGGTGTGCTGCGGGTCGGCATCATCACCGACATGAGCGGGCAATATTCCGACGGCAATGGCCCGGGGTCGGTGATCGCGGCGCAGATGGCCGCGGAGGAGATCGGCGGCACGGTCGCCGGACGCAAGATCGAGATCATCTCGGCCGATCACCAGAACAAGCCCGACGTCGCGACCGGCATCGTGCGCAACTGGATCGACAACAAGGGTGTCGACGTGATCGCCGAAGGCGTCAATTCCGCGGTGGCGCTCGCGATCCAGACCGTCACGCGCGAACGCAAGAAGCTGTTTTTGATCTCGGGCTCCGGTTCATCCGATCTCACCGGCAAGCAATGCTCGCGGACCAGCGTGCAGTGGACCTACGACACCTATGCTTCCTCTAACGCGACGGCGAAGGCCGTGGTCGCGCGCGGCGGCACGCCCTGGTTCTTCCTCACGGCCGATTATGCGTTCGGTCAGGCGCTGGAGCGCGATGCCAGCAAGGCCGTGACGTCCGCCGGCGGCAAGGTGCTGGGCGCGGTCCGCCATCCCTTCGACACCGCCGACTTCTCGTCCTTCCTGCTGCAGGCCCAGTCCTCCGGCGCCAAGATCCTTGCGCTCGCCAATGCCGGCTCCGACTTCCGCAATGCGGTGTCGCAGGCCGACGAGTTCAACATCCGCGCCAGCATGCAACTCGTCGCGCTGCAGGTGACGCTCACCGACGTGCCGGCGCTCGGCCTCGCGCATGCGCATGATCTGCTGTTCACCGATTCCTTCTATTGGGACCGCACGCCCGAGACCCGCGTCTTCGCCCAGGAGTTCTTCAAGCGCCACGGGTCGATGCCGACCGCCTATCAGGCCGGCGTCAACTCGGCGCTGCGGCACTATTTCAAGGCGGTAGCCGCCACCAACTCGGCCGATTCCGAGACCGTGATCGCACAGATGCGCAAGACCCCGGTGAATGATTTCTTCGCCCAGAACGGCGTCGTGCGCGAGGACGGCCGCATGGTGCACGACATGTATCTGATGCGCATCAAGAAGCCGGAAGAGTCCAAGGGCAAGTGGGACCTCTACGAGTACCTCGCGACGGTGCCGGGCGACCAGGCCTTCCGTCCGCTCGCTGAAGGCGGTTGCCCGTACATCGCGAAGGCGCAGTAGGCGAGGCGGTCGGGTCAGAGCGCACCGTAAGGTGAGCACGCCTCTCAGGCTCCCTCTCCCGCAAGGGGAGAGGGAACCCTGCCGCCGGCGGCTCCCTCACGCGCGTGCCACTGAGTTGCCCGACGGGCAACTCAGTGAAAATGCGTCAAGCCTCTCGCGCAAAAATATTTCGGTTTATCGTAACGGCAACTCAGTGTATGGTTCGCCCGTCTCACCCGATCGAGGGGCGCTTGCGCATCGTCAGGAGTGTTGCGGTGAGATGCGGTGGACGTCGAGGTCACGGGTGACGACGCGTGACCGAGGCGGACGGTGAAGTCGTGTGGTCCTGACGCCCTAACGGCAGGTGTCTCGTCGCAGGATGCTTGAGCGTCTTGCGAAGGCGGTGACAAGCAAGCCCAGTCTCGCCGGGGAGAGCACGAAGTAAGCCGTAACCCATCGCGCAGGGAAAGCCGGGTTGTTTCCGGTTACACCTGTGGTCCTACCCCCGAGCTTTCTATCCTATGCTCGGGGCCCATGGGTGCGATCGGCACCCGGCTTTCCCTGCGCCCTCTGCGAGAGAGGGCGGAACGAAGAGCAAAGCTCGGACAAACATGTCGCGAGAATGCGGATGTGTAACTCCCAGGCGCTGCAACACATTCAGTGTCGTCCCGGCGAAGGCCGGGACCCATAACCACAAATGCAAATTGCTACGCAATGCTGGAACGACGAGTCCCTTCGACAACACCTGCCGCGGAGTATGGATCCCGGCCTTCGCAGGGACGCCGGCCGGAGAGAGCCGCGGCTGCGTCACCCATCTTCGCCTTCGCGGCGATAACACCGATCTTCGACATCTTGAATCGAGAACGATCTCATCGTCGTCCTGGCGAAAGCCATGACCCATTACCCCAATTGCACATTGTTGCGCGCGCAGTGGCCACTGTCCCGTTCATCACCGAATGCTGTGGTTATGGGTCCTGGCTTTCGCCAGGACGACGGCTGTGATGAAATCGGGCCGTTCGTATGTATCTTGCATCCCGCGACGTCATCGTAACGGCCGCATCACTCCACATCGCGAGGCACCATGACCAGCACCATCGACACCCCGGACGGCGACTACCGCTTCATGCCCGGCGTCAGTCAGTATTCCTGCGGCATCGGCGCGCTGCCCGGCTTTACCATCGAGCGGGTCAGGTTTTCCGGGCCGGTGCCGCTGAGCGCCGGGTTCGAGCGGATTGCCGACATCATCAAGGCCGCAGGCCGTCCGCTGACGGCGTTCGGGGCCTGTGAACTGCGCTCGCCGGCGCCGTTCACCGAGGACGGGTTCAAGGCCTTCAACGAGATCTACATCGAGACGTTGATCGCCTGGGGCGTGATGCGGGACGGTGTCAATCCGGTGGCGCGGAGCAATGTCTGTCCGAAACTCGATCCGCCCGGCGAGCCGTCTTTCCATGCCTTCTGCTACACGGTGCCGGCCGCAAAGGACGCGCAGACGAGTTTTGTCGTGGCCGGCAGCGGCGAGTCTGTCGAGGGCAAGGCCAATTACCGCGATCATACCGTGGCGCCCGGCGACACCAGCCCCGCCGGCATCTCGGCCAAGGCGAAGTTCGTGCTCGGTGAGATGGAACGGCGGATGAGCGCGTTCGGTGGCTCCTGGCGGGACACCACCGCGGTGCAGCTCTACACCGTGCATGACGTCTATCCCGTGCTCGAAATCGAGCTCGGCCGCCGTGGCGTGCTGCGCAACGGCTTGACCTGGCATTTCGACTGTCCGCCGGTGGTCGGGCTCGATTTCGAAATGGACTGCCGGCGTGTGCATCTCGAGCGTGTGGTGTGATGGAGCGGTCGCGTGATGCATCAAAAGCGCGTGTGGGTGCGTGTGGAAGCGTGCGCCCTTTCTTGACATGGGTCGCGTCAACCGTTTCCCTTCGGCATCGGCGTCAGTGGCTGGGTGAACACGGGTGCAGAACGAATCTGTGATCAGGCGGCGGGATTTGCTGGCGCTGATCGGGACCATCGCCGGCAGTTCGGCGATGTATCACGCGATGACGAGCCTCGGCTTCGCATCCGAGTCTGCCTACAAGGGGCCGCTCAAGCTCGCGGGCGACGTCAAGGGCGCTTCGGTGCTGATCCTCGGCGCCGGGCTTGCCGGCATGACGGCGGCGCTGGAGCTGCGCAAGGCCGGCTACAAGGTCCAGATCCTCGAATTCAACAATCGCGCCGGCGGCCGCAACTGGTCGATCCGCGGCGGCGACAGCTTTACCGAGCTCGGCGGCCTCAAGCAGACCTGCCAGTTCGAGCAGGGGCTGTATCTCAATCCCGGCCCATGGCGGATTCCCTATCATCACCGCGCGCTCCTCGACTATTGCCGCCGGCTCAACGTGACGCTGGAACCCTTCATCCAGCTCAACCACAACGCCTATATGCACGCGACGCGTGCATTCGGCGGCAAGCCGCAACGCTTTCGCAGCATCAAGGCCGATTTCCAGGGCGGGGTGGCGGAGCTGCTGGCGAAGGTCAGCCAGCAGGGCAGGCTCGACGAGTTCGTCACCAAGGAAGATCAGGAGATCCTGCTGCAGGCGCTACGCGACTGGGGCGCGCTGGATCGCGACTACAAGTACAATGCCAACCTCGGCTCCGCCGAGTTCCGCGGTTATGCGCGCGATCCCGGCGGCGGCTTGATGGGCGATCCGCTGCCCAGCGACCCGATCCCGCTCCAGGAGCTGTTGCGGTCGCGGATGTGGCGCTATCTGCAGAGTTTTGCACGCTACGATTTCCAGATGACGCTGTTCCAGCCGGTCGGCGGCATGGACATGATCGGCAAGGCGTTCGCGCGCGAGGTCGGCGATCTCATCCGCTACAATTCCAAGGTGACGCAGATCCAGCAGAACGGCTCGGGCGTCACCGTGAGCTATGTCGACACCGCCAGTCCATCCGCGGTGCAGCAGGCGACCGCCGACTGGTGCATCTGCACCATCCCGCTGCCGATCCTGAGCCAGCTGCCTCTCGATGTCAGCGGGCCGATGAAGAACGCGATCGATTCCTTGCCCTACGCCGCCTCGGTGAAGGTCGGGCTGCAGTTCAAGCGGCGGTTCTGGGAAGAGGATGAGGCGATCTATGGCGGCATCAGCTACACCGACCTGCCGATCCGGAATATCGGCTATCCGAACTATGGGTTCAACCGCGGCGGCCGCGGCGTCCTGCTCGGCGCCTATCTTTATGAGGGTGCCAATTCCTTCGAGTTCACGGCGATGACGCCGGCCGAGCGGGTCGCCAGTGCGGTCGAATTCGGCGCCAAGATCCATCCGCAATACAAGAGCGAGTTCGAGAACGGCGTCGCGGTGGCGTGGCATCGGGTGCCGTTTACCCTCGGCTGCGCCGGGGAGTGGACCGAAGCCGGGCGGGCGCAGCATTATCGCAATCTCTGCCAGATCGACGGCCGCATCGCGCTCGCGGGCGAGCACGCCTCCCAACTGCCGGCCTGGCAGGAGGGCGCGATCCTGTCGGCGCTCGACGCCATTACCCGACTGCACGAACGCGTGGTGAAGACGTGATGAGGCGGACAGGAATCTCTGCTATCGCCGCGCTGGCGCTGCTGTCGGCAACCGCGGCCCTTGGACAGGATAGTGGCGCCGGCAAGCGCACCTTCTCGTCGGGCTATCGTTTCGTCGAAATGACCGGCGAGGAGCTGTTCGGCAATGTCTGCCAGGGTTGCCACATGCCGGATGCGATGGGCGCGAGCGGCGCCGGCACCTATCCCTCGCTTGCCGGCAACAAGACTCTCGAATCCGGCAGCTATCCGATCTACCTCGTCGTCAACGGCCGCCGCGGCATGCCGGCGTTCGGCGACATGATGACCGATGGTCAGGTCGCCGCTGTTGTGAATTATCTGCGGACGCACTTCGGCAACAACTATCAGGATGCGGTGACGGCCAAGGATGTCCAGGACGCCCGCCGCTGACCAGGCCACTCATGGGGAGAGTTTGATGAAATTCATCGGTATTGTGTTGGGCGCCGCACTGTCGGCGATGGCGACGGCTGCCTCGGCCGATGTGGTCAGGCATCCGATTCCCAACTCGACATTCCCGATCGCGCAGGCTGTGACCGTCACCGGCAACACGACCACGGTCTATGTCAGCGGCCAGGTGCCGCCGGTCGTCAGCAAGGACGCCGACCCGTCGAGCCCGCAGGCCTATGGCGACACCAAGACCCAGACCGTCGGCGTGCTCAACCGCATCAAGGGCATTCTCGAAGGCCAGGGCCTTGGCATGGGCGACGTCGTCAAGATGCAGGTGTTCCTGGTCCACAACGCGTCGGCCCCGATGGACTTCAAGGCCTTCATGGAGGGCTACACCCAGTTCTTCGGCGGCAGCCAGCCGAACCTGCCGGCACGCTCGGTGGTCGGCGTCGCGGCCCTCGCCAATCCCGGCTTCCTGGTCGAGATCGAGGTGATCGCGGCCAAGGATACTAACAAGGAAGCCAAATAAGGACTCCAAATAGGATGCGCGAAACTGCGGAGCATGCGCGCGGAAATTGAAGGGCTCAGCGTCTTGCCAAAGCGCGTGCCGCCTGTCTGAATTCGTCGCCAATCAGGCGGTCGAATTCTGGGAGAGCACGATGTCGTACAAGGCTAGAGACATGGTTCGATCGCTGCGGCTCGCGGCCGCGCTTGCACTGATCCTGCTCGCGTCCGGCGCCAGTGCCGAGGGGCTGACCGAGCAGCAGCAATTTGCCCGCGGCATCTACCAGGAGCTGGTCGAGATCAACACCACCACCGCGACCGGCGATACCCAGAAGGCGGCGGAAGCGATGGGCGCGCGGCTCCGCGCGGCGGGCTTCCCCGAGGGCGACGTGCAGGTGTTCTCGCCCGCGCCGCACAAAGGCAATCTGGTGGCACGCCTGCACGGCTCCGGCGCGCGCAAGCCGATCCTGCTGGTCGCCCATATCGACGTCGTGCCCGCCAACCGCGAGGACTGGACGGTCGATCCGTTCAAGCTCACCGAGCAGGACGGCTATTTCTACGGCCGCGGCTCGAGCGACGACAAATACATGGCTGCTTCCTTCGTCACCAATTTGATCCGCTACAAGAAGGAAGGCTACAAACCCGACCGCGACATCATCGTCGCGCTGGAGACCGATGAAGAGATCGGCGACACCAATGCCCTCGGCATCCAGTGGCTGATCAAGAACCACCGCGACCTGATCGATGCCGAGTTCGCGCTCAACGAAGGCGGCGGCGTCGGCCTGAAGAACGGCAAGGCGATCCGCAACAGCGTGCAGACCAGCGAGAAGATCTCCACTGCCTACCAGCTCACGGTCACGGACCGCGGCGGCCACTCATCGCTGCCGCGCAAGGACAACGCGATCTATCGCCTCGCCGAAGGCCTGGTTCGGCTGTCGAAATACGACTTCCCGATGAATCTCAACGAGACCACGCGGATCTATTTCGCCAAGACCGCCGAGACCGAGAGCAAGCAGAACGCCGACGACATCCGCGCCATTCTGGCGCCGCAGCCGGATCCGGCGGCGCTGGCGCGGCTGTCTGAGATTCCCGGCTACAACGCGCAGCTCCGCACCACCTGCGTCGCGACCATGCTGCATGGCGGCCACGCCATCAATGCGCTGCCGCAGCTTGCGACCGCGGGGGTGAATTGCCGGATCCTGCCCGGCGAGCCGGTCGAGGGCGTGCAGGCCCAGATCGAGCGTGCGCTCGCCGACAAGCGGATCGAGGTGAAGGGCGGCAAGGCGACGTTGAGCCCGCCGTCGCCGCTGAACGAGGAGATCATGGGATCGATCGAGAAGCTGTCGAAGGAGTTCTGGCCGGACGCTGCGGTCGTGCCGGTCATGAGCACCGGCGCCACCGACGGCCTGTTCCTGCGCAATGCCGGAATTCCGACCTACGGCCATTCCGGGCTCGGCGCCGATGTCGACGACAACCGGAATCATGGCAAGGACGAGCGCGTGCTCGTCAAGTCGTTCTACGAAGGCCAGGAGTATCTCTATCGCCTGGTCAAGATGCTCGCCGGCGGGAAATGATGGCTGACAACAAGACAAAATTGCGGGTAGCGGTCGCCGGTCTTGGCGCGATCGGCACTGATGTCGTCAAGGCACTCGATCGGGGCATCGAGGGCCTGACGCTGGTTGCGGTCTCCGCGAACAGCCCCGACAAGCATCGCGGCTGGATTGCGGAGCTCAAATCCGCGCCGAAGCTGGTGCCGATCGCTGAGCTGGCCGATGTCGCCGACATCGTGGTCGAGTGCGCGCCGAGCAGGGTGGTTCGCTCGATCGTGGCGCCGGTTGTGGAGCGCGGCAAGACCGCAGTGGTGCTCAGCGTCGGTGCGCTGTTGCAGAACGGCGACCTCGTCGATCTCGCCAACGCGCATGGCGGCCAGATCATCGTGCCGACGGGCGCGCTGATCGGGCTCGATGCGGTGACGGCCGCGGCGATCGGGACCATCCATTCCGTGAAACTGGTGACACGAAAGCCAGTCGCGGGCCTGCTCGGCGCGCCGCATCTGGTCGAGAACGACATCCGGATCGAGGGCATCACCGCGCCGCTACGCATCTTCGAGGGGAGCGCACGCGACGCTGCCAAGGGCTTTCCGGCCAATCTCAACGTCGCGGTGGCGCTGTCGCTCGCCGGCATCGGACCCGATCGCACACGGGTCGAGATCTGGGCCGACCCGACGGTGACGCGCAACACCCACCGGATCGAGGTCGATTCTGATTCTGCGCGGTTCTCGATGATGATCGAGAACATCCCCTCGGAGAATCCGAAGACCGGCCGCATCACCGCGCTCTCGGTGATCGCCTGCCTGCGCAAGCTGCGCGCGTCGTTGCGGATCGGCACCTGATGAAGATCGGGCCCGACGACCTGCTGCTGATTATCGACGTGCAGAACGATTTCTGCCCGGGCGGCGCGCTGGCGGTCGCGGACGGCGATGCCGTGGTGCCGGTGGTCAACCGGCTCGCGGAGCGGTTCGACCATGTTGTCCTGACCCAGGACTGGCATCCGGCGGCTCACAGCTCGTTCGCGAGCTCGCATCCGGGCGCGGCGCCGTTCTCCTCGATCACGATGCCCTATGGGCCGCAGACGCTGTGGCCGGATCATTGCATCCAGGGCACGACGGGCGCCGCGCTTCACCGCGGGCTTGCGGCCGACCGGGCCGAGCTCGTGATCCGCAAGGGATTCCGGGCCGCGATTGATTCCTATTCGGCGTTCTTCGAAAACGATCGCACCACGCCGACCGGGCTCGCCGGCTATCTGCGCGAGCGCGGCCTGAAGCGCGTCGTGATGGCGGGGCTGGCGACGGACTTTTGCGTGCAGTATTCGGCGCTCGATGCGCGGCGGCTCGGCTTCGAGACCACGGTCGTGTTATCCGGCTGCCGCGCCATCGATCTCGGCGGTTCGCTCGCCGTCGCCACCGCCGCGATGCGCGAGGCTGGCGTCGCGCTTGTTGAGGAGATTGCCTGAGCCGGCCAAGCGGGGGCAAAAACCATTGTTTTGACTGGCCTTTTGTTCTAATCCCCAGCCGTTGATGACCACGCAGCGGAGCTTTCGTGTCGGGACAGGTTTTGCGGATCGGGACGCGCAAGAGTGCGATGGCGCTCGCGCAGACGGACGAGGTCGCGCGGCTGCTGCGCGCCTCGGCGGCCGACCTTGCCGTCGACATCGTCAAGTTCGAGACCCGCGGCGATGCGGACCAGACCAGCAAGCTGCTGCGACACGGCGGCAAGGGCGGCGCCTTCGTCGCCGAGATTCGCGAGGCGATGCGTGCCGGCACGCTGCAGGCCGCGATGCATTCGCTGAAGGACGTGCCGGGCAATGAGGAGACGCCGGGGCTCGTCCTCGCGGCGATGCTGGCGCGGGATGCCGCCAACGACAGCCTCGTGCTGCGTCCCGGGTTGTCGCTGGACACGATCCGCGCCGCGCGCGGCAAGGGCTTCATGATCGGCACCAACGCGGTGCGCCGCGCCGCCTATCTGCGCCGGCTGTTTCCGGAAGCGACCGTGATCCACTATCGCGGCGCCGCCGACACACGCGTTGCAAAGCTCGATCGCGGCGACAAGCAGCGGCTGCCCGATGGCGGCGAGGTGGGGCCGGCGGATGCGCTTGTCATGGCGCGCTCCGGCCTCGAGCGCATCGGCATGACGGCGCGCGTTGCACATGATTTCTCCGTCGCCGAGATGCTGCCCGCGGTCGGCCAGGGGATCGTCGCGGTCGAATGCGTCGACACCGATTGGGCGACGCGTGCGCGGCTTGCTGCGATCGACAACGCGCCGTCGCGGCTTGCCGCCGAGGCCGAGCGCGAGGTGCTCTGGGTGCTCAACGGCCACTGCAATTCGCCGATCGCCGGCCACGCCACGCTCGCGGGCAGCGAGTTGACGCTGCGTGCTGCCGTGCTGGATGAGGCCGGCGCCGGCTTCATCGAGGTGACGCGACGAGGGCCCGCCGAGCGGCCGCGCGAACTCGGCCGCGCCGTCGGCATGGAGCTCCTGGAGAAGGGCGCCGCCGAGATCATCGCGCGCACCCGGGTGGACGAGTAACGCGCTGCTCAGCCGATGTCGGCGAAATCGCCGTGCCGGCCCTTGCCGCTTGCGAAGCGGCGGGCGCCGGCCTCGGTCTCGCCGGTCGCGACCGTCGCAAGCCCGAGGCGGAATTCGTTCAGCGTGGCCTGTTCCCAGCCGAGCTCCCATTGCTCGATGGCGGAGAGTCGGTCGCTGCGTAGCGCCGCCTGCGGCAGGCGGCAGAGATCGTCGGCGAGGCTGCGCGCCTCGGCGAGCGCCGTGCCCGGTGCGACCACGCGGTTGACGAGCCCGATCCGCCCGGCCTCCTCGCCGGAGACGCCGCGGCCGGTGAGGATCATGTCCATCGCTCGGCTGTGCCCGATCAGGCGCGGCAGGCGCACGGTGCCGAGGTCCATCAGCGGCACGCCGAAGCGCCGGCAATAGACGCCGAAGGTGGCGTCGGATGCGGCGACGCGGAGATCGCACCAGATCGCAAGCTCGAGTCCGCCCGCCACGGCCGGCCCCTCGACCGCGGCGATCACCGGCTTCGACAGCTTCATGCGGGTCGGGCCCATCGGGCCGTCGCCGTTCTCGACACGATGGCCGCGATGGCCGGTCGCGGTGCGCTTGAGGTCGAAGCCGGCGCAGAACGCGCCGCCCGCGCCGGTCAGGATCGCGACCGACAGCGACGGATCGCGATCGAACGCGCGGAACGCCTGCGCCAGCCCCTGCGCGGTCTCCGGATTGACCGCGTTGCGCGCCTCGTCATAGCGATCGATGGTCACGATCGCGATCGCCTGCTCGGTTCGATATTTGACGGTCGGGTGGTTCAGCATGCTCGGTCCTCGGTGCGCAATATTGATGCAGATCAGCGGGCGCTTGCGCCGCGCTCGATGATCGCGGCCAGGTTCTGATGAAAGTGCCTGATCGCACCTTCGAACAGGCCGAAGGTGAAGTGATCGTTGGCCCGCGTTGCGAGCCCGCGCTGTGCGGCGCAGGCCATCTCGCGATCCTCGGCCGCGCCCGCGGTGACGAAGTCGCGTCCCTGGGCGACCGCGGCGCGGCCATCGTCCGCCGCGATCTGGTTCGACAGCGTGTAGGTGACGAGCCGGGTGCGGTCCACGGCGAGCGGCTCGAGCACCGTCATCAACCGGTTGGTCGGGAAGGTCGACAGCATCACGTTCGGAAACAGGTGATAGACGTGGGTCAGCATGCCGGCCGTCCGGCGCTCACCCGGCGGCACGTTGCGCAGCTTCTCGATGCGTCGATAGGGGAAGCTGATCCGGCTGTTGCGGCCGAACGATTCGATCACGTTGAGGTTGTCGTATTGCAACGGATAGAACGTATCCTGATGCGTCGAGCGGATATGGTAGCCCTCGAGGAAGCCTTCGGCGACGATCTTCCAGTTCGCCTCGACCTCTTGCATGACGGTCGAATAGAGTGTCCAGTCGTCGCCGAACAAGGCCGGCAAGTCGCTGGCATCTGTCGCCGCGGCGGGATCGTCCTGCGAGACGAACACCAGGCCATCGCGCTCGATGCAGGTGACGGGCACGAGACCATGCGTGGTCTTGTCGAGCCCGGGAAAACCATGGTCGTCGGGGATGCCGCGCAGCCGGCCGTCGAGGCCGTAGGTCCAGCCGTGGTAGCGGCAGGTCAGCGCCTTGCGGCAGCCGGCGCCGTCGACCAGCTGCACGCCGCGGTGCCGGCATGCATTGCGGAAGGCGCGTGCGACGCCGTCGGCGCCGCGGATCGCGACAACAGGCGTCAGCGCCGCATCGCGCGCGACATAGGCGCCGATCTCTGCGAGCGCGGCCGACGGGCAGAACGGTGTCAGCGTGCGGCGGAACACGTGGTCGATTTCGGCCGCGAAGCGATCCTGCGACAGATAATGCGCGACGGGTTCATGCCAGACGCCGTCGCTGAGATCGGTCGATTTCGCGTCGATATGGTTGAGGATGCGATCGACGATGGATGCTTCGTCCGCGAGCTGTGTCGTCATCGCCGTTCTCCCGCTCGGTTGGCCGGGCTTGCCGCCGGTCTGGTTCGTGGGACAGGATTTCGCATTGCGCCGCGCGCGACAAGCGAAAGCTGCCAGGTTCGGATGAATGGCATTCATCCGAACCTGATTTTTCGCGCGACATCGGGGGCGGCTCGCCGTTAGGATCGGCCGATGAGCAGGAACAATCCACGACCGCGGCGCCGGTCAGCCTCGCGGGGAAGGGACGACCTCGCCGCGGCGAGCCTTCGGCCGGCGCACCTGCTGGCGCTGCAGGCGTTCGATGTCGCGGTCAGGCTCGGCAGCTTCAAGGAGGCTGCGGGCGCGCTGAATGTCAGCGCCTCGGCGATCAGCCACCGCATCCGCAATCTCGAAGCCCATCTCGGCGTTGCGCTGTTTCACCGTGCCCACCGCGTGGTTCGGCCGACCCACGCAGGGGAGAAGCTGGCGGCCGCAACCGGCCGCGCGTTCGCATCATTGGCACAGGCGGAGTCCGCGGTCGAGGCGGCCGGCCAACGCCGGCTGCGGCTGAAGGTGCTGCCGCAATTCGCGTCGGCCTGGCTGATCCCGCGGCTATCCTCGTTCCTCACCCGGCATTCCGAGGTCGATCTCGCGATCGAGACCTCGAACCGCAACGTCGATTTCGACACCGAGACGTTCGATGCCGGCATCAGCTTCGGGCCCGACAAGCCCGAGGGCGTCGTCGCGCATCGCCTGATGGATGTGAGCACCGTTCCAGTCGGCGCGCCGGCGCTGGCGCGGCGGTTGAAGCTGCGCACTGCCGCCGACCTCGGGCGTGCCGTGCTGATCCATGTGACGACGTTCCCGGCGGCCTGGCCGCTCTGGTTCAAGCATGCCGGTGAACCGATGCCGCCGGCAATGCGCGCGATCTCGGTCGACAGCTTTGTCGCCGCGCTGCAGGCCGCCGAGCGGGGTGCCGGCGTTGCGCTCGCGCTCGAGCCGTTCATCGCGGAAAGCGAACGGCGCGGCACCATCCGCCGGCTCTTGCCGGTCGGTCACGTCACTGGCAGTTACTGGCTGGTTCATCCGTCCGGCGCGCAGCGCAATCGCGCGCTGCAGACGTTCAAGAAGTGGCTTCTGGCCGAACTCGCGAAGCGGGACTAGCTCGCCTGCAAGAGCCAGCTTCCGATGATCCGGAAGCGTGAGGCCGGCTCCGCCTGCTTGAACAGCGCGATGCGGTCGATCGCGAGCGTCGAGAGGTCGACTGCGGCGAACCGCTCGCGCAGCCGCGCCACGATAGGGCCGCGCCGCTCGTCGCTCAGCCGTCCCGTCAGCGTCATGTGGAAGCGGAATTCCTCCATCACGTAGGGATAGCCCCAGCGGTCGAGATAGTCGCATTGCCGCGCGGTGAGCCGTTCGGGCTTGCGCCGCGCGCGATCCTCAGCCGTCAGTGGTGCGCGGAACGGGTCGAACGCGGTGACGCAGTCGGCGGCAAGCTGTTGCAGATCATCGGAACGGCTCGCCGGAATCACGGCGATGAAGCCGCTGATGGCATCGACCACCGGTTCGATCACAGGAATGCGCCGCGCGCGGCCGGCGAAGGCGGCACAGGCATCGAGAAGCGCGGCCTCATTGCTGCCGTCGGCGAGCGCGGTTGGCGCCTTCAGCGTGGCGTGGAAGCCGTACTTGCGGGGGTCCTCCGTCACCTCGCGCCAGTCCGGCGTGACGCCATCGGGAAACGGCAGGTCGTCGCCCGACACCGCATCATAGCCGAGCAGTGCCGAACCGAAGCGGTGCAGGGCGCTGTCGGGTGACGGCGCGTAATAGATCGCGTAGCGCGGTGTAGTGGTCATGACAGCAGAGCCGAACTACGCCGCCGCAACGGTCTTGCGCGGCGCGATCGAATGAACGAGGCAGCTCGCATCGGCCAGATGCACCAGCCGTCCGGACGAGATCACCGCGACGATGCGCGGCCGCAGCGGCACCTTGTCGTCGACGACGATGATGTC
Organism: Bradyrhizobium sp. WCU1; assembly: GCF_053474805.1. NCBI lineage: Bacteria > Pseudomonadati > Pseudomonadota > Alphaproteobacteria > Hyphomicrobiales > Nitrobacteraceae > Bradyrhizobium > Bradyrhizobium sp. WCU1. The sequence continues at coordinate 1,650,301 of NZ_CM130280.1, read as the reverse complement.
GGCGCGGCGGCCCGCCGCGAGCACGCCGCGATCGACGAGCCCTGCCGCGCGTGCCGGTGCCGACGAGATCAGGTCCCAGGCCCTGGCGAGCGGCAGGATGCCGTCAGCGGCGAGGCGGAAGGCGGCGAGCAGCTGCGCCGGATAGTAATAGTCCGACGCCAGCACCGAGCAGAGCCCCTGTGCGATCATGTCGGACGCCTTGGTCCAGCCGGTGTGGCTGCCGCCGCGCACCACGTTGGGCGCGCCGAACACGATGAAGTCGCCGGCGGCCGCGGCGTCGCGCGCGGTTTCTTCATTGACGGGGAATTCGGCGATCGTGGCGCCCAGCGCGCGAAACTCCTGACGCATCACCGGAGTGTTGTCGTCATGAGAGAGCATGCGGATATCGGCCGCGCGTGCCGCGGCGGCCAGCCGCGCGATCGAGGCCGGCACTTCGGGACGGCGCGCGACCACCTGGTCGAGCATCTCGTTGATGGCCTCGACCGAGAGCCCGGCCCGTTCGGCCAGCTGGTTGCGCTTCTTCGGCTTCACGTTGCTGTGGTCATTGAAGGCGAACAGGTCGATCCGACCTTCGCTGAGCCATTGAATGATCTCGGTCTCGGCGTCGAGATTGTGGGTCTCGTGGCGCAGATGGAAACGCGTGTCGGCGGCGAGCTGCGGCCGCAGCGCCTCGATCGCATCGAGCAGCTTCCGCGCATTTTCCGCACTGCGCAGGCCAGGCTCCCACGACCAGGTCGTGCCATGGAAGACGGTGGTGATGCCGTTGGCGATCGCCTGCCGATCGCTGTCGATCAGTGCCACGTCGGTCGGGAAGTCGACGCTTGGGCGCGGCATCATCTGCCGCTCGAACGCATCGCCGTGCAGATCGATGATGCCGGGCAGCACCAGGAGGCCGCTGGCATCGATATGAAGCGCGGCGCGCCCCTGTTCGGTGTCGAGCGCGCCGATGTCGCGGCCCGCGGTGCGCAGCGAGGTCTCTACGAATGCACCGTCAACCAGCGCGCGCCCGCCCTCGATGAAAATGTCCGTCACGATGTCGCGCTCCGTTGTTTTGCTTTTGATTGAGATACGGCTTCGGCCTCGTACTTGTCGAGGAATTCCTCGACCGCGAGCTTGCGAAAGTCGGGCAGAACACGACGAAGTGTCTCGTGATCCCAGTCCCACCATGCGAGTGCGGCGAGGCGATCCGCGACATCCTCGGAAAAGCGCCGCTTCACCGGACGCGCGGGATTGCCGGCGACGATGGCATAGGCGGGCACGTCCTTGGTGACGATCGCACCGGCAGCGACGACCGCGCCGGTTCCGATGTTCCGCCCAGCGAGCACGATCGCGCCATGACCGATCCAGACGTCATGGCCGATATGCACGTGGTGCGCACGTCGCCAGTTGAAGAAGTCGGTGTCGTCGCTCTCTCCGGGAAAATAGGCGCTGGCGCGGTAGGTGAAATGCGCCTGGGTCGCGCGATGCATCGGGTGGTTGCCGGGATTGATCCTGGTCATCGCCGCGATCGAGCAGAACTTGCCGATCGACGTGTAGGTGATCTGGCTGTCGTTCACGACGTAGGAATAGTCATCCATGCTGACTTCAAGCAGGATCGTGCGTGCGCCGACCTCGGTATATTTGCCGAGCTTGCTCTCGCGAACCGACGCAGTCGGGTCGACGGTCGGCACAACCGAGAGTGTTTTTCCGGCCATCAGGGCCTCCGCTGATCTTGCAAATCGTTGGCTTCCGGGGAGATGTGCGCTCGTCATCGGGATGCTTGATGACAACATCATGACGTCGCGGTGACAGCAAGGGGTGGACAAAGACGGGTGTGAACGATCGCCGCACCGCAGCGCAACCGTCACATAACTGTAAAACGCCGGGGATAGCGATGGCCCAACGTGACGCGGTTGGAGCATTACATGCTGGTGGTGGAAGGTTTGACGTGCCGTTTCGGCGCAAAAGCCGCGGTCGACAACGCGTCTTTCTCGATTGCGCCGGGCAGCTTTGTCGGCGTGATCGGCCGCTCCGGTGCCGGCAAATCGACGCTGCTGCGGATGATCAACCGTCTCGCCGATCCGACCTCCGGCCGTATCCTGTTCGAAGGCACTGACGTGACCGCGCTGCGCGGCAAGGCGCTGCGGCAGTGGCGGGCGCGTTCGGCGATGATCTTCCAGCAATTCAATCTGGTCGGCCGTCTCGACGTGCTGACCAACGTGCTGATGGGCCGGCTTGCCCAGATTCCGTCATGGCGCTCGCTGGCGCAGGTCTGGCCGGAGCAGGACAGGGCGCTCGCGCTGTCCGCACTCGAGCAGTTCGACATCGCCCAGCTCGCGGCGCAGCGCGCCGACCAGCTCTCCGGCGGCCAGCAGCAGCGTGTCGCCATCGCCCGCGCGCTGGTGCAGGAGCCCGACATCATCCTTGCCGATGAGCCGATCGCTTCGCTCGATCCGCGCAACACCAAGATCGTGATGGATGCGCTGCTGCGCATCAACAAGCATTTCGGCATCACCGTGCTCTGCAATCTGCACTCGCTCGACCTCGCGCGCACCTACTGCGACCGTCTGGTCGGTATGGCGGCCGGCCGCGTGGTGTTCGACGGAGCGCCTGCGGCGCTCACCGACCATATCGCCCGCGAGCTCTATGACCTCGAGGCCAATGACGTCATCGGCGCGGCGCCGCTGCCGGCGCCCGACGGCGCGACCGCGCCGGCGCTCGGCACCGCTGCCGCGGCCTGAGCGTCGCGTCATTTTCAATCCGAGAGGCCGGGCATTTTGCCCGGCCAACAGGTGCAACTACAGAACAGGGGTAGTCATGATCACTCGTCGCATCATTCTGGCCGGCGCTGCCGCGCTGGCTTTTGCCGGTTCGGCCTCCGCGCAGGACTGGAAGGCAAAGTATCCGGAGCTCACCTTCGCGGTGGTGCCGGCCGAGAACGCCTCGGGCGTCACCGAACGCTGGACGCCGTTCGTCGCGTATCTGTCGAAGGAGCTCGGCGTGAAGGTCACGCTGCGCATCGCCAATGACTACGCGGCCGTCATCGAAGGCCAGCGTTCCGGCAACATCCAGATTGCCAGCTACGGCTCGGCCTCGTTCGCCCGCGCCCGCCTGACCGGCGTCAAGACCGACGCCTTCGCCAACGACATGAACGCCGACGGTTCGACCGGCTACTATTCGGTGTTCTTCGTCAAGGCCTCGAGCCCCTACAAGAAGGTGGAAGACCTGAAGGGCAAGAACCTCGGCCTGGTCGATCCGAATTCCACCTCGGGCAACAACGTGCCGCGCTTCGAGCTCGACAAGATGGGCATCCACGATGCCGAGGGCTTCTTCGGCAAGGTCGTGTTCACCGGCAGCCACGAAAACGCCGTGCTGGCGCTGGCCCAGGGCACCGTCGACATCGCGGCCAACCAGTGGACCAACGAGGACGACTCGACGCTCGCTCAGATGCTGACCAAGGGCATGCTGAAGAACGCCGACGGCTCGGCAATGAAGAAGGACGACTTCCGTATCATCAACAAGTCGTCGCCGATCATCAACGGCCCCTACGCCTACAACACCGACCTTCCGGAAGATCTGAAGGCGGCGATCGCCAAGGCCTTCTTCGACGCGCCGACCAAGGACAAGGCCGCCTTCGACCGTCTCTCCGACGGCCAGAAGAAGGGCTTCCATCCCGCTACGACCAAGGATTGGGACAGCACGATCGAGCTGATCAAGTTCGTCGACAGGCTGCGCAAGAAGGCGAGCTGATCGCCTCCCGGAAACGAACCGGGCCGGGTTTCAATAACCCGGCCCGTTGCATTTGACCTCCAGCCAAACCGACCAGAACGATGGCCACTGCCGTATCCATTCTTCCAGCCCAGCAATTGGCGGTGCTGGAAGACGCCTACCGCAAGGCGGTCGCGCGCAAGCGGCTGAAGGGCGCGCTGGCCACCGCGGCGTTTTGCATCGTTCTGGTCATCGCGGCCTTCGGCGCCGAAGTGAATTTGCGCACGCTGTTCACCTATTTCGGCAACTTCGTCAGCTATTTCGATCGTATTCTCACGCTCGATTCCGGCGCGCGGGTCTGGACCGATCCCGGCGAATGGTTCTGGGGCTGGCATAAATGGCTGAGGATGCTCGGCGAGACGATCCTGATCAGCTATGTCGGCACGCTGACCGGCGCGGTGCTCGCTTTCGCGCTGAATTTCTTCGCCGCCCAGAATACCTCACCCGGACCGTGGGTGCGCTTCGTCGTCCGCCGTCTGCTGGAATTCGCCCGCACCGTGCCGGGCATCGTATTCGCGCTGATCTTCGTGATCGCGTTCGGCCTCGGCCCGATGGCCGGTGTGCTCGCGATTGCGATCCACACCACCGGGGCTCTCGGCAAGCTGTTCGCCGAGATCGTCGAGAACGCCGACATGAAACCGGTAGAGGGCATCCGCTCCACCGGCGCAAGCTGGCTGTCCTGCATGCGCTTTGCCATCCTGCCGCAGGTGTCGGCGGGCTACGCCAGCTATGCGCTGCTGCGGTTCGAGATCAACGTCCGCGAAGCGTCGGTGATGGGCTTCGTCGGCGCCGGCGGCATCGGGCAGGAGCTCGTGGTCGCGATCCGCAAGTTCTACTATTCCGACGTCAGCGCCATCCTCGTCACCATCATCGTCACCGTCTTCATCATCGACATCTCGACCGGCTGGCTGCGCGGCCGGCTGTTCGGTAAGGAGACCCGCCGATGAGCCAGATGCCGAAGCCGGACGCTGCGGAGCTGCGGGCCAAATATCCCGGCGTGTTCGAGCGGCCCGCATCGGCGCGGCTGGCGATGCCGGCCATGATCGCGGCAGCGCTCGCGATCTTCGTCTACGGCCTGGTCGATCTCGACTTCTCGCCGACCAGGCTGATCGCGGGGATGAGCCAGCTCGGCTGGATCACCATGATGATGATCCCGCCGAATCCCGGTTCGTCGTTCCCGCTCTACATGCAGGCGCTCGGCGAGACGCTGTCGATCGCGCTGCTTGGTACCACGCTTGCCGCGCTGCTGGCGCTGCCGGTCAGCCTGCTCGCGGCGCGCAACATCATCCCGTCGAACCTGATCCGCTTTCCGGTGCGCCGCTTCCTCGACTCGATCCGCGGCGTCGATACGCTGATCTGGGCGCTGGTCTGGATCAACGTCGTCGGCCTCGGCCCGTTCGCCGGCGTGCTGGCGATCATGGTGTCGGACTTCGGCGCGTTCGGAAAGCTGTTCTCGGAGGCGATCGAGGCGGCGGATCGCAAGCAGGTCGAGGGTATCAGGGCCTCCGGCGGCAATGCGCTGCACGAGATCCGCTTCGGCCTGCTGCCGCAGGTCTTGCCTGTGATCGCCGGGCAGGTGCTCTACTTCATCGAGTCCAACACCCGTTCTGCCACCATCATCGGCATCGTCGGCGCCGGCGGCATCGGCCTGCAGCTCGCCGAGCAGATCCGCGTGCTGGAATGGCAGAAGGTGTCGTTCCTGATCCTGATGATCCTGATCGCGGTCGCCGCGATCGATTTCATCTCGAGCAAGCTGCGCTTTGCCATCATCGGCCAGCGCGCCGTCGTGTAGCGTCTCCTCTGCCTCTCCCCGCAACAGCGGGGCGAGCCAGAAGCACACTACGTCAGCCGTTCTCGACCAGAAACTCGACGCGCTCGGCGGCGAAGCGCGAGCGCTTGGTCACCAGCGGCTGGTCAGTCAGATCGACGTCGGTCGAATCGACCACGAGCACGGGCCGTCCCAGCGGCAGATCGAGCCGCGCCGCGTCGGTGGCGTCGGCGATCGCCGCGGTGATCCTTGTCGAGGAGCGCCGGTAATCGCGGACGCCATAATGCGCCAGCAGCTTGGTCATCGAGCGGACATCGGCGAACACGCTGCCGGCATCGGGAAATCGCTCCGCCGACAGCCAGGTGGTGGAGACGCAGATCGGAGTCCGATCCGCGAAGCGCACGGCCTCGATCCGGATCAGCGGCGCGCCGGTCTTCAGGCCGAGGTCGCGCGCGAGTTCGCGGTTGGCGAGGTCGCTGCTTGCCTCGATCAGCTGGCCGCGCGGTTCGTGACCTTCGGCGCCGACGATCTCCGAAAACCGCGTGCGTGAGCGCAGCGGATAAGCGAGGCGCTGGGCTTCGACATAGGTGCCGCTGCCGCGCTCGGCGCGCACCAGGCCGCGCTCCGCGAGTGCGGCGAGCGCCCGCCGCACGGTGTGGCGGTTGACCCGGTAAGTCTCGGCGATCTCCATCTCGCCCGGCAGTTTTTCACCGGCGGCAAAGCGGCCGTCAGCGATGCCGCGCTCGATGCCGTCGGCGACCTGCCGCCACAAGGCGACGCCGGAACTCTCCTGCATGCTCATCGCGCGGTGATACCAGAAATCTTCGGTTTGTCACGAAACAGTCATGGCGCTCGGCTATCAAGTTGTCTATTATCATAGACAACTTGATGCAAGCAAGGTTGCGCATGAGTTCGACCAATTCGACCGGACCAAACAGCAAGCAGGCGCAGCGCAAGGCCGCGATGTCGGTGCTGGCGCACTCCGCCGCTAGCGACATCGCAGGCCGGCTGGCGGCGATCACGTTGCCCGGGCATGAGAACCTGCGCGAGCCCGAGAACGGCCTCGTGATGATGCGCGGGCGGGTCGGCGGCGACGGCGCGCCGTTCAATCTCGGCGAGGCGACGGTGTCGCGCGCGGCGGTGCGGCTTGCGAGCGGCGAGGTCGGCTTCGGCTACACGCTCGGCCGCGATGCCGAGAAGGCACGGATGATCGCGCTGTGCGACGCCATGGTGCAGTCGGCGGAGTTGTCCGGCGAGGTGGAGGCCAAGGTGATCGCGCCGCTGCGGGCCGCCATGAATGCCGAGCGTAGCCGCAAGGCTGCCGAGACCGCGGCGACGCGGGTCGATTTCTACACGATGGTGCGCGGTGAGGGATGATGCAATGACGACGATTGCCGAAATGCCCGCAGGCTTTGCCGACAAGGTGCTGTCGGCGCAATCAACCTTCCGCTCCGTGATGGATGCGATGGCGCGCCCGGGCAGCGTGCAGCGCGTCGCCGCCAGCGTCGGAACGCCGGCCGGTCTGATGCGCGGCGCGGCCGCGATCGCGCTGACGCTGTTCGATCACGATACGCCGATCTGGCTCGACGCTGCGATGTCCGCAACGCCCGATGTCGCCCGCTGGCTCAAGTTTCACGCCAGCGCGCCGGTGGTCGAGGATTCTTCGATCGCAAGCTTTGCGCTGATCGGAGATGCCGCGAACCTGCCCGCACTGGAGTGCTTCGCGTTCGGCAGCGGCGAATATCCGGACCGCTCGACCACGCTGATCCTGCAGATCGACAGCCTGACGCAGGGGCCGGCCTTCGAGCTGAAGGGGCCCGGCATCGACGGCAGCGCGGTGCTGCAGGCGATGATCAAGCCGCGCGATTTGTTCCAGCGGCTGTCGATCAACGAGGCCCTGTTCCCGCGCGGCATCGATGTCGTGCTGGTCCATGACGACAATATTGTCGCGATCCCGCGCACCACGCGGCTGATCGCAAGCGGAGTGTGAGCGATGTATGTAGCGGTCAAGGGAGGCGAGCGCGCCATCGAGAACGCTCATCGGTTGCTTGCGCATGAGCGGCGCGGCGATCGCGATGTGCCCGAGGTGACGCTGGCGCAGATCTCCGAGCAACTCGCGCTCGGCGTCGACCGCGTGATGACCGAAGGTTCGCTCTACGATCGCGAGCTTGCGGCGCTCGCGATCAAGCAGGCACGCGGCGACATGATCGAGGCGATCTTCCTGGTCCGCGCCTTCCGCGCCACGCTGCCGCGCTTCGGCGCCACCGAGCCGGTCAATACCGGCGAGATGCAGGTGCGGCGGCGCATCTCCTCGACCTTCAAGGACGTCCCGGGCGGCCAGATCCTCGGGCCGACCTTCGACTACACCCATCGTCTGCTCGATCCGCAGCTCGCGGAAGGCTTTGTGCCGGAGCAGCCGGAGACGGCGGAGGCTTCGCAGGCAGCGACGCCGCGGGTGACCGACATCCTCGGTCGCGATGGTTTGATCGAAGCGTCGCCGCAGGCAGATGGCGACGCGCCGGTCGGCGACCTCACGCGCGAGCCGCTGAGCTTCCCGGCCGATCGCGACCTGCGGCTGCAGAACCTGGCGCGCGGCGACGAAGGCTTCCTGCTTGCGCTCGGCTATTCGACGCAGCGCGGCTACGGCCGCAACCATCCCTTTGCCGGCGAGATCCGCTTCGGCGAGGTCGAGGTCGAGTTCTTTGCCGAGGATGCGGGCTTCGCCGTGCCGCTCGGCTCGATCGAGCTGACCGAGTGCCAGATGGTCAACCAGTTCAAGGGTTCGACCACCGAGGCGCCGTGCTTCACGCGTGGCTATGGGCTGGCCTTCGGGCAGAGCGAGCGCAAGACCATGTCGATGGCGCTGGTCGATCGCGCGCTGCGTGCGCGCGAGCTCGGCGAGGAGGCGGTGGCGCCGGCACAGGACGAGGAATTCGTGATGTCGCACTCCGACAACGTCCAGTCGACCGGCTTCGTCGAACATCTCAAGCTGCCGCATTACGTCGACTTCCAGTCCGAACTCGGCCTGCTGCGCAAACTACGGCAGGAATTCGCCGAGGCCAATCAGGCGGTCGAACTGCAGGAGGCCGCGGAATGAACGCGCCGACGTATAATTTCGCCTATCTCGACGAGCAGACCAAGCGGATGATCCGCCGTGCGATCCTGAAGGCGATCGCGATTCCCGGTTATCAGGTGCCGTTTGCGAGCCGCGAGATGCCGATGCCCTATGGCTGGGGCACCGGCGGCGTGCAGGTGACGGCCGCGATCCTCGGCCCCGACGACGTGTTGAAGGTGATCGACCAGGGCTCGGACGACACCACCAACGCGATCTCGATCCGCAAGTTCTTCGGCAAGACCGCTGGAGTCGCGACCACGACCTCGACCGCCGACGCGACCGTGATCCAGACCCGGCACCGGATTCCCGAGGCGACGCTGCATGAGGGGCAGGTGATGGTCTATCAGGTTCCGATCCCGGAGCCGCTGCGTTTCCTCGAGCCGCGCGAAACCGAGACGCGGCGCATGCATGCGCTCGCCGAATACGGGTTGATGCACGTCAAGCTGTACGAGGACATCGCGCGCTTCGGCCATATCGCGACCGCCTACGCCTATCCGGTGAAGGTGAATGCGCGCTACGTGATGGACCCGTCGCCGACCCCGAAATTCGACAATCCGAAGATGGACAATTGCGCGGCGCTGCAGCTGTTCGGCGCCGGCCGCGAGAAGCGCATCTACGCGATCCCGCCCTACACCACTGTGGTCTCGCTGGATTTCGAGGACCATCCGTTCACGCGCTACCGCTTCAACGCGCCCTGCGCGCTGTGCGGCGCCGATAACTCATATCTCGACGAGATCGTCACCGACGACAAGGGCGGCCGGATGTTCGTCTGCTCCGATACCGACTTCTGCGAGCAGCGCCAGGCCGCCGGCCATCACGGCACCGAGAGCGCAGCACCGCACAAGGAGAAGGCGAATGTCTGAGCTTTCGAGCCTCGACACCGATCAGCCGCTGCTGGTGGCCGAGGGGCTTGCCAAGAATTACGGCCGGCTGCCGGCCTGCCGCGACGTCTCGTTCGCGCTGTATCCCGGCGAGGTGCTGGCGATCGTCGGTGAATCCGGTTCGGGCAAGTCGACCTTGCTGCAATTGCTCTCGGCGCAGCTCGCGCCGAGCGCAGGAAGGGTGTCCTACCGGATGCGCGACGGCGTGCTGCGCGATCTCGCCGAGCTCGGCGAGGCGGAGCGGCGTTTCCTGTTCCGCACCGACTGGGGCTTCGTGCATCAGGACCCGGCGCAGGGCCTGCGCATGGGCGTTTCGGCCGGCGCCAATGTCGGCGAGCGGCTGATGGCGGTCGGCTGGAACCACTACGGTCGAATCCGCGACACCGCGTCGACCTGGCTGGAACGGGTCGAGATCGATGTCGGCCGCATCGACGACGCGCCGAAGACCTATTCCGGCGGCATGCGGCAGCGGCTGCAAATCGCGCGCAACCTCGTCACCGAGCCGCGGCTGGTGTTCATGGATGAGCCGACCGGCGGCCTCGACGTCTCGGTGCAGGCGCGCCTGCTCGATTTGATGCGCAATCTGGTCAGCGAGCTTGGCCTTGCCGCCATCGTCGTGACCCACGACCTCGCCGTCGCGCGCCTGCTGTCGCATCGCGTGATGGTGATGAAGGGCGGCCGCGTCATCGAGACCGGCCTCACCGACCAGGTGCTCGACGATCCCCGCGAGCCCTATACCCAGCTGCTCGTTTCCTCGATTCTGCCGCCATGAGCTTGCCAATGACCGCGATGATCGAACTTGCCAATGCCGAGAAGACCTTCACCATGCATCTGCAGGGCGGCGTCGAGCTGCCCGTGGTGCGCGGCGTCTCGTTCCACGCCGATCCCGGCGAGTGCGTGGTGCTGTCGGGCCCGTCGGGCGCCGGCAAATCCTCGATCCTGAAGATGATCTTCGGCAATTACCGCTGCGACAGCGGCCGGATCGGCATCCGCCACAACGGCAGGGTTGTTGACCTTGCGACCGCCGAGCCGCGTCAGGTGCTGAGCATCCGCCGCTCGACGATCGGCTATGTCAGCCAGTTCCTGCGCGCGGTGCCGCGGGTGGCGACCATCGACGTCGTCGCCGAGCCGTTGATCGTCAACGGCGTGGCGCGCGAGGAAGCCCGCGAGCGTGCAGGCAAACTGCTGCGCCGGCTCAACATTCCGGAGCGGCTGTGGTCCTTGCCGCCGTCGACCTTCTCCGGCGGCGAGCAGCAGCGCGTCAACATTGCACGCGGATTCATCTCGGACCTGCCGATCCTGCTGCTGGACGAGCCGACCGCTTCGCTCGATGCGGCGAATCGCGCAGTGGTGGTCGAGCTGATTGCGGAAAAAAAGACCAGGGGCGTCGCGATGGTCGCCATTGTCCATGACGACGAAATCCGTCATCTGATTGCCGATCGCATCGTCGATGTGACCTCGTTCGCTGCTGCTGCCTGAAGGACCGTTTGAAATGACCACCAAGCAAGACGCCATCATCGGCAACGCCCGGCTGGTCCTCGCCGATCGCGTGGTCGAGCAAGGCTGGGTGGCTATCGTTGACGGCAAGATCGCCGAGTTCGGCGAGGGCAGGGCGCCCGGGGGCGCGGAGGACGCCGGCGGCGATCTCCTGATGCCGGGTCTGATCGAGCTGCACACCGACCATCTCGAGATGCACTACGTGCCGCGGCCGAAGGTGTTCTGGAACCCGGTCGCCGCCGTAATTTCCTATGACGGGCAGCTCGCAACCTCCGGCATCACCACGGTGCTGGATTCGCTGCGGGTCTGGCGCGAGGACGGCGCCGAGGACGTCGACGGCCGCGCCGGCGTGCTGGCGGCGGCGATCTCGGCAGCACGCGAGGAGGATCTGCTGCGCGCCGATCACTTCCTGCATCTGCGCTGCGAGGTACCGATGCCTGACGTCGTCGCCGAGGCCAAGGAGCTGATCGACCGGCCGGACGTGCGGCTGATGTCGCTGATGGATCATACGCCGGGCCAGCGCCAGTTCCGCGACGAGGTCAAGTTGCGCGATTATTACCGCGGCAAGGGCGGCGGCATGACCGACGCCCAGCTCGACGTGCTGTTCGCGCGGCGCTTCGCCTATCAGAAGGAATATGCGGTCGCGAACACCCGCGCGATCGTCGCGCTGGCGCATGAGTACAGGATCCCGCTGGCGAGCCACGACGACACCACCGACGAGAACGTGGTCGATGCCGTCAACGACAAGGTGGCGGTGGCGGAATTCCCGACCACGATGGAAGCCGCGCGGGGCCTGCACGCCGCCGGCATCGACATCCTGATGGGCGCGCCGAACGTGGTCCGCGGCGGCTCGCACTCCGGCAATATCGCGGCGGTCGATCTCGCCAATGAAGGCATGCTCGATATCCTGTCGTCGGATTACATCCCGTCCAGCCTGTTGATGGCGGCGTTGCAACTGCCGCGGCATGTGCCGGCGATCGACCTTGCCTCCGCCGTGCGCACCGTGACCAAGACGCCGGCCGAAGCGGTCGGTCTGTCAGATCGCGGCGAGGTCGCGGTCGGCCGGCGCGCCGATCTGATCCGCGTGCACGTCGCGCGCGACCTGCCGGTGGTGCGCAGCGTCTGGCGCGAGGGGAGGAGGGTCGCGTGACCGATGCGTCCGTGATCGCCGAACAGCGCGCTGCGATCGGGCCGGGCCGGTTGATCCTGGTGGTCGGCCCGAGCGGCGCCGGCAAGGATACGCTGCTTGGGTTCGCGAAGGCGGCCTGCGCCGATGATCATGACATCGTGTTTCCCCGCCGGCTGATCACCCGCCAGGCCTCGGCGTCGGAAGACAATGAGGAGATCGGCGCGGACGCGTTCCAGCGTGCGGCGGCCGCCGGTGACTACGCCATGCACTGGGAAGCGCATGGCCATCGCTATGCGCTGTCGCGGGCGATCAACGACGAGATCCGCGCCGGACGCACTGTGATCGCGAACGTCTCGCGCACGGTGATCGCGGCGGCCCGCCGCGACTATGCCAGTGCCACGGTCGTGCTGGTCACGGCGCCGCCGGACGTGCTGGCCGCCCGGCTCTCGATGCGGGCACGCAGCAGCGACGGTCTGCTCGCGCAGCGGCTGGCCCGCACCGTCGACGAGAGCACCGCGACACCCGACTTCACCATCGTCAATTCCGGCACCGCCGAATATCATGCGCGACAGCTCGTCCGCATCATCAGGGGCGAACGCTGGGACGCGTGACAACGGACGAGCAGCCACAAAGGAGAACAGCACTGATGTCGGTGATCTCTACGATCGAGCAGCTTGAGGCGATCTACGGCTTCCCGAACGACGCGTCGACCGTGAAGGTCGCCGATCACGTGACGCCGCTCTATCGTGTGCTCATCGAGAAATCACCGTTCGTGTCGCTGGCGACCTCGGGCCCCGAAGGGCTCGATTGCTCGCCGCGCGGTGACCTGCCGGGCTTCGTCCGCATCCATGATGCGAAGACGCTGATGATGCCGGATCGCCGCGGCAACAATCGCTGCGATTCGCTGCGCAACATCGTTCGCGATCCCCGCGTCGGGCTGCTGTTCCTGATCCCGGGATCGGGCAGCACGCTGCGCGTCAACGGCCGCGCCTTTGTCACGGCCGAGCCGGAGCTGCTGGCCTCGTTCAAGATGGAAGGCAAGGCGCCGCGCACGGTGATCGTGATGAATGTGGAGGAAATCTACTTCCAGTGCGCCCGCGCGATCGTGCGCTCTGATCTCTGGAATCCGGACAAGCGAATCGATCCGGCGGCCTTGCCGACGCCGGGCCAGATCCTTGCCGAGATGAGCGAGCACACGGTCGGCGGCGAGAAGTACGATCGGGAATGGCCGGAGCGCGCGCGCCAGACGATGTGGTGACGTCTTCCTCCCTCGCCCCGCTCTTCGCGGGGCGGTTGCAACGGCTGCGCCGAAGCTGCGATCAGCCCTTGGTCTGCTCCTCGAACGCCTTCAGCGACACCGCTGCGATCTCACGCAGCGTCTCGCGGTTCGCGCCCGAGGAGGCCATCACGCACATGCCCGATGTGACCGCGGAGAGATAGCGCGCAAGCGTGACCGGATCGACGCTTGCGCCGAGGTCACCGTCGGCCTTGGCGCGGACAAAACGTTCGCGCAGCTGGTCCTCGGTGCGGGTGCGGCGCGCCGCGAGTTCGAACGGAACGTTCTCCGAGCCGGTGCCGCAGGCAAGGCCGCCCTGGACCAGCAGACATCCGGGCGGGTTGGCGGGGTCGGTCTGGGCGTCCGCATGCTCCATCAGAAATCGTTCGGCCACCTCGTGCGCGGTCGGGGCACTGACCACCCGGTCCATCCAGGCGTCGCGCTTTTCGCTGTAACGGTCGAGCGCGGCCTTGAGCAGGCCTTCCTTGCTGCCGAAGGCGGCATAGAGGCTCGGAGGATTGATGCTCATCGCCTCGGTGAGCTGCGCGATCGTCGCGCCCTCGTATCCGTGGCGCCAGAACACGTCCATGGCCCGGTCCAAGGCGGCGTCCGCGTCGAAGGCGCGGGGGCGTCCCATTCCCATTTTTCGTTGCTCCGTAAGCGGGGTGCCGTTTCTCTGACGGACTGTCCCTAGCTTATCCTATTGTTGCACCGGATGTTTTTCCACGACTTCCCATTTCCCCATGAATGAGATAATAATTTCATAGTGCCTGATACATAAGTATCTTGCGAACCGGCGTCCAGCTCCACATTTGTAGCGAACACTACAGATATCTGGAGCGCGTGAATGCCCCCGTCAACCCAAAATCCCCGTTCCGGCCGGTTCCGACGCGTCGTCGGCGGCGTCGTGATCCTTGGCGCCGTGGCCGTCGCCGGTTCGGTCGCGACCGGCCATTATTTCCATGCCGCGCAGGCGACGGCCACCGCCGCCGCGCCCGAACCGGCAGTTCCGGTCACCGTCGCCGTGATCCAGCCGCGGTCGACCACCCTGTTCGATGACTTCTCGGGCCGGCTCGAGGCGGTCGACCGCGTCCAGCTGCGGCCGCGAGTGGCGGGCGCGATCCTGTCGACCAACTTCACCGAGGGCGCGCTGGTGAAGTCCGGCGACATCCTGTTCAAGATCGATCCCGCGCCCTACGCCGCCGAGGTCGACCGCGCCCAGGCCCAGCTCGAGGCGGCCAAGGCCCGCGTCGTGTTCACCACCAGCGAAGTCGAGCGCGGCGCGCAGCTGGTCGGCAACAACATCGTCACCAAGCGCGATTTCGACCAGCGCGACAACGCCAATCGTGAGGCGATCGCCAACGTCAAGGCTGCCGAAGCCGCGCTGCAGACCGCAAAGCTCAATCTCGACTACACCGAGGTCCGCGCCCCGGTCGACGGCCGGGTCGGCCGGATCGAGGTCACGGTCGGCAATCTCGTCGCGGCGGGCACCTCGTCGCCGGTGCTGACCTCGCTGGTCTCGGTCAATCCGATCTATGCGAGCTTCGATGCCGACGAGGAAGTCGTGCTGCGGGCGCTGAACTCGATCGCGGACGCCTCCGGCAAGCGCGGCAATCTTGATCAGATCCCGGTCGACATGGTCACCTCGGGCGGCCTCAGCGCCAAGGGGCACATCCAGCTGATCGACAACCAGGTCAACGGGCAGAGCGGCACGATCCGCGTCCGCGCCGTGTTCAAGAACGACGACGGCCGGCTGATCCCGGGGCAGTTCGCCCGCGTGCGGATGGGCCAGCCCAAGCAGCAGACGCTGGTGCTGATCGACGAGCGCGCGGTCGGCACCGACCAGGACAAGAAATTCGTCATGCTGGTCGGCGACGACAGCCGCGCGGTCTATCGCTCCGTCACGCTCGGCGGCGCGGTCGATGGCCTGCGGATCGTCACCGCCGGCCTGAAATCCGGCGACCGCATCGTCGTCAACGGCCTGCAGCGCGTGCGCCCCGGCGCACTTCTGAAGACGGAAGTCGCCGAGATGGGCGCGCGCGGCATGCAGCAGGCATCCACTGAAACCAACCAGCACGTCGTGCAGCGCTAGGCGCTGCACGCGGGGGCGGAGCCATGAATCTCTCAAAATTCTTCATTGACCGGCCGATCTTCGCCGGTGTGCTGTCGATCCTGATCTTCCTCGCCGGCCTCATTTCGCTGGTGGCGATGCCGATCTCGGAATATCCCGACGTGGTGCCGCCGTCGGTCGTGGTGCGGGCGACCTATCCCGGCGCCAATCCGAAGGTGATCGCCGAGACGGTGGCAACGCCGATCGAGGAACAGATCAACGGCGTCGAGGGCATGCTCTATATGTCGAGCCAGGCGACCACCGACGGCGCGATGACGCTGACGGTGACGTTCCGGCTCGGCACCGACCCCGACAAGGCGACCCAGCTGGTGCAGAACCGCGTGCAGCAGGCCGAGCCGCGCCTGCCGGCCGTGGTGCGTCAGCTCGGCATCATCACCAAGAAGAGCTCGCCCGACCTCACCATGGTCGTGCATCTGCTGTCGCCGAACAACCGCTACGACATGACGTATCTGCGCAACTACGCGGTGCTCAACGTCAAGGACCGGCTGGCGCGGATCGACGGCGTCGGCGACGTCCAGCTCTATGGCGCCGGCGACTATTCGATGCGGGTCTGGGTCGATCCGCAGAAAGCCGCAGAGCACTCGCTGACCGCGAGCGACGTGGTCCGGGCGATCCAGGCCCAGAACGTCGAGGCCGCGGCCGGCGTGGTCGGCTCCTCGCCCAGCGTCAAGGGCCTTGACCTGCAGCTCTCGGTCAACGCCGAGGGACGGTTGTCGACCGAGGAGCAGTTCGGCGACATTGTGGTCAAGACCGGCTCGGCCGGCGAGGTGGTCCGGCTGCGCGACGTCGCGCGGATCGAGCTCGGCGCATCCGAATACGGCCTGCGCTCGCTGCTCGACAACAAGCAGGCGGTTGCGATCCCGATCTTCCAGGCGCCGGGTTCGAACGCGCTGGAGATCTCCGACCATGTCCGCGCGACGATGGCGGAGATCAAGAAGAACATGCCGGAAGGCGTGTCGTACCAGATCGTCTACGATCCGACCCAGTTCGTGCGCTCCTCGATCGAGGCCGTCATCCATACGCTGCTGGAGGCGATCGCGCTCGTCGTGCTGGTCGTGATCCTGTTCCTGCAGACCTGGCGCGCCTCGATCATTCCGCTGATCGCGGTGCCTGTGTCGATCGTCGGCACCTTCGCGGTGATGCATGTGTTCGGCTTCTCGATCAACGCGCTCAGCCTGTTCGGCCTGGTGCTGGCGATCGGCATCGTGGTCGACGACGCCATCGTCGTGGTCGAGAACGTCGAGCGCAATATCGAGTCCGGCCTGTCGCCGCGCGACGCCACCAACCAGGCGATGCGCGAAGTGTCCGGCCCGATCATCGCGATCGCGCTGGTCTTGATAGCGGTGTTCGTGCCGCTCGCCTTCATCTCCGGCCTCACCGGACAGTTCTACAAGCAGTTCGCGCTCACGATCGCGATCTCGACCGTGATCTCGGCGATCAATTCGCTGACGCTGTCGCCGGCGCTGTCGGCGCTGCTCCTGAAGGGGCATCACGAGCCCAAGGACTGGCTGACCCGGATCATGGAGAGGTCGCTGGGCTGGTTCTTCCGCGGCTTCAACAAGGTCTTCACCAAGTCGTCCGAGAACTACGGCCGCACCGTCACCAATGTGATCTACGGCAAGGCCGTGGTGATCGGCCTCTATGTGCTGCTGATCGGCCTGACCGGCGTGCTGTTCAAGCAGGTGCCGTCGGGCTTCGTGCCGGGCCAGGACAAGCAGTATCTGGTCGGCTTTGCGCGGCTGCCCGACGGCGCCACGCTCGACCGCACCGAGGAAGTGATCCGCAAGATGAGCGACATCGCGCTGACCCAGCCCGGTGTCGAAAGCTCGGTGGCATTCCCCGGCCTGTCGATCTCCGGCTTCACCAATTCGTCCAACGCCGGCATCGTGTTCTCGACCCTGAAACCGTTCAATGAACGCAAGGACCCGTCGCTCTCGGGACCTGCGATCGCGATGGCACTGAACAAGAAATATGCCGGCATCCAGGACGCTTTCATTGCCATGTTCCCGCCGCCGCCGGTCAATGGCCTCGGCACCATCGGCGGTTTCAAGCTGCAGATCGAGGATCGTGCGGGTCTCGGCTATGAAGCGCTGAACGACGCCACCAAAGCGTTCATGACGGCGATGCAGAAGGCGCCGGAGATCGCCGGCGTGTTCTCGAGCTTCCAGGTCAACGTGCCGCAGCTGTTCGCCGACATCGATCGCACCAAGGCGCTGCAGCTCGGCGTGCCGGTCACGGAGGTCTTCAACACGCTGCAGATCTATCTCGGCTCCTACTACGTCAACGACTTCAACAAATTCGGCCGCACCTATTCGGTCTATGTGCAGGCGGATGCGCCGTTCCGCGCGCGGGCCGACGACATCAGGCAGTTGAAGGTGCGCTCGTCGTCGGGCGACATGGTGCCGCTGTCGGCGCTGCTGAAGGTCCGCCAGAGCGCGGGGCCGGAGCGGGCGATTCGCTATAACGGCTTCCTGTCGTCGGATATCAACGCCGCCGCGGCGCCTGGCTATTCGTCCGGCCAGGCGCAGGAGGCGGCGACGCGGATCGCAGCCGAAACGCTGCCGCCGGGCTTTGCCTTCGAATGGACCGACCTGACCTATCAGGAGTTCATCGCCGGCAATTCCGGAATCTGGGTGTTCCCGCTGGCGATCCTGCTGGTGTTCCTGGTGCTCGCCGCGCTCTATGAGAGCCTGGCGCTGCCGCTCTCGATCATCATGATCGTGCCGATGGGGCTCTTGGCCGCGATGTTCGGGGTCTGGCTGTCGAAGGGGGACAACAACGTGTTCACCCAGATCGGCCTGATCGTGCTGGTGGGCTTGTCGGCCAAGAACGCCATCCTGATCGTCGAATTCGCGCGCGAGCTCGAATTCGCCGGGCGCTCGCCGATCAGGGCCGCGATCGAAGCGAGCCGGCTGCGGCTGCGGCCGATCCTGATGACGTCGATGGCGTTCATCATGGGCGTGCTGCCGCTGGTCCTCTCGACCGGTGCGGGCTCGGAGATGCGGCGCGCGATGGGTGTCGCGGTGTTCTCCGGCATGATCGGCGTCACGGTGTTCGGCCTGTTCCTGACGCCGGTGTTCTATGTGCTGCTGCGCACCGTCACCGGCATGAAGCCGCTGACCCAGCACGGCGAGGCGACCATCCCCGGAAAAGCACACGCGGCATGATGCCGCGTGTGTAAGCTTGATGTCAGCTTGGAAGGGATCAAGCTGCGATATCGAGCAGCAGAAGTGACGAACCACGGACCAGCACCTTGCGGCCCGCGGGCGTCAGCTCAAACGCGTCGCCACGTATCGCGACATAGCCGAGCGTGATCAGGCTCTCGACGGCGAACCGGTTCAGCCGTGACGGGTTTGCTGCGGGAGCCCGCAGCGCTTTCAGCGCATCCCACTGATCGGGTCTGAGTTCGAATTCTTCGCTCATTGGTCCAGGCACTCCAGAAGTTCTTGGCGTGCGAGATACAGAGCGCAGATGAATTTCGTGCGACCACAACGAGTCAGGATTTCGATTTATGTGGACACGCCGTCACATCGCCGTGTCATTGGAATACTTCAATTTTTTCGAATCATTGCGGCGCAAAAACACGTGATTGCGTCACAGAGATTAACTGCACAGCGTCACAGGGGTTAATGGTCTCGATTAGCCGCGCCGCACGCTGGCACCGCCATCGACCGGCAACGTGACACCGGTCACGAAGTTGGCCTCGTCGGAGGCGAGAAACAGCGCGGCATTGGCGACATCCCAGCCCGTGCCCATCTTGTGACGCAGCGGCACCTTGCTGTCACGCTCCGCCTCGACCTCGGCGCGGGTCTTCTTGAATTCGCGGGCGCGGGTGTCCACTGCCATCGGCGTGTTCATCAATCCCGGCAGGATCACGTTTGCGCGAATGCCATATTGCGCATTCTGGTAGGCCAGCTGTTCGGTGAAGGCGATCATCGCCGACTTGGTCGCCTTGTAGGCGACGTAAGGATAGGTCGTGATCGCGGCCATCGACGAGATGTTGATGATCGAGCCGCTCTGCTGCTTGCGCATGATCGGGATCACGTGCTTGGCGGCAAGAATGCAGCTCTTCAGGTTGATCGCGACGCAGCGGTCGAACGCCTCCTCTGATATGTCGAGCAACTCGGCATCGCCGCCGGAGAGGCTGACGCCGACATTGTTGTGCAGGATATCGACGCTGCCCCAGCGGCCATGCGCATCCGCCACCATCGCCTTGATGTCGGCGTTTTTCGTGACGTCGGCCTTGAAGGCGGTCGCAGTCCCGCCCTTGGCCACGATCAGGTCGACGGTTTCCTGCGCCGACGCCAGATTGTGATCGACGCACAAAACCTTGGCGCCTTCGCGGGCGAAGGTCAGCGCGGTGGCGCGGCCGTTCCCGATGCCCTCGCCAGGGCTCTGGCCGGCGCCGACGACGATGGCGACGCGATCTCTAAGGCGCATGTCACTTCACTCCCGGGATCGGGTACTGCTGCAGTACTTCTTTGTAGCTGGGTTCGTTGTCGATCTGCATGGTGGCGAGCACGCGCACCACGGCGCAGTAGAACGCGATCGTCAGCACCAGATCGGTCATGTGCTCGTCGGAGAGCTCTTTCTTGATCTCGGCGAAGGTCGCCTCCGACATCGCGAGCTCGCGCACCATCTCGCGGGCGCCCCTGAGGATCGCTCGTGCCAGCGGCTCGAGCTGCGACGGCTTGCCGTCGGTCTCCGCGATCAGGCCCTTGATGTCCTCGTCGGTGACGCCGAACTCCTTGCCGATCTTCACATGGTGGGTGAATTCATATTCCGACTTCTCCAGCCAGCCGACCTGCAGGATCGCAAGCTCGCGCAATCGCGGGTCGAGCTTGCTCTTGAAGCGGATGTAGCCGCCGATTCCATTGAAGGCGCGTGCCATGTCCGGTGAGTTCACCAGCAGCTTGTGCAGGTTGGTGTTGCGCTTGAGCATGTCGCGATACTCGGGGGCGACCTGGTCGGCTTCGAGATAGGGCAGGCGGGCCATTGTTGTTGTCCTTGTTCGGCGGCTTGCGGGAGAGGCGGCGCTTCAGCCGTAGAGGGCTTTGTGCTCGCCGGCGTAGTTGGCGTAGGAGTCCTTCATGCTGGCACCGTTGAGCAGCATGGTTGCGACCACGGCGTTGTCGGCGTCGAACACGGTCGAGCGCACCCACATGCTTTCGGTGCGCTTGCTGCCGGAGAGCGCCACGACCTCGCGCTCCACCCAATAGGTCTCGCCCGGGAACAGCGGCCCGCGCAGCAGCCGGATCTCCTGGTCGGCGAACAGCCCGACCGCGGGGCCACGGACCGGCAGCCGGTCCTCGCGCGCGCGGTACTGGAACAGCACGCTGAGCATCTCCATCGGGATGACGGCGCGACCCCACGGATTGTGCTCCTGCGCGTAGTAGCCATCCGAGGGTTCGGTGATCACTTTCAGCTTGTCGGCCAGCGAGAACGGATAGAGGTCGCCCATGTTCTGGTCGAAATCCATCTTGATCGCCTGCCGGGCCGTCTTCATGCCGACCTTGATGTCGGCGAGGATCACCGGATCGGTCAGCGGCTTCAGCTCGCCGAGCCGGCGGCTGAGCGCTGTTTCGGTGCCGTCGCCGTCGATCGAGGCCGTGCCACGCAGGATCTCGGTGCCGTCGCGCTTGATCATTCCGATTGCGCAAACCGTCTGGCCCGGTTTCGGCTTCTCGATCTGGGCCTGCACCTCTTCGCCCTCGAACACCGGGTTGCGGTAATGCGCCGACAGGCAGCCGGTCTCGAACCAGGTGCGGCCCCAGATCCGCTCGCACAGCGGCGCGAACTGGCTGAAATGGGTCGGCCCCTCGATGGTGCCGCCGCGGAAGCCGAGCTTCTGCGCGGTTGCGTCGTCGTGAATCGAGGCGTGGGAGTCGTAGGTCTGGGCCTGCAGCATCTGTTTCGGGCTGCGCCAGGGACCCACCAGCAGATCGCCGTTCTCCACGATTTCCGTCGTGAACGCGGATTCGACTCTTATCATCCTTGGTCTCCCTTTGCGCGCACCGTTTCAAAGATGCCGGGGTTCGGCAAGCCTCGAGGCCTCGCGCACGCAACATCGAGATATGTGTTGGGGCCATGGAACGAGGCTGTTCATGCATAACAAAATCAGTGCATGCTGATGCATGATCATTCCGAAGATAATGAGACCGGTTCGGACCGGCGTGGCTGACTGACGGGGAAACTGATGGCGTTGATGGACGTTGGACTGGACGACAAGTACCGGTTGGACACCAAGCGAATCTTCCTCTCCGGTACCCAGGCTCTGGTCCGATTGCCCATGTTGCAGCGCGAACGCGACCGCGCGCACGGGCTGAACACCGCCGGATTCATCTCCGGTTACCGCGGCTCGCCGCTCGGCATGTATGATCACGCGCTGTGGCGCGCCAAATCGTTCCTCAAAGAGCACGACATCGCGTTCGTTCCCGGCCTCAACGAGGATTTGGCGGCGACCGCGGTCTGGGGCAGCCAGCAGGTCGGCATGTTCCCCGGCGCCAAGGTCGATGGCGTGTTCGGCATCTGGTACGGCAAGGGCCCCGGCGTCGACCGCTCGCTCGACGCGCTCAAGCACGCCAATTCGGCCGGCACCTCGCTGAATGGCGGCGTGATCGCGCTGGCCGGCGACGACCATGGCTGCCAGTCCTCTACCCTGGCGCATCAGAGCGAGCAGGTGTTCGCCTCGGCGCTGATGCCGGTGGTCAATCCGGCGACGCTGCAGGACTATCTCGACCTCGGCATTCTCGGTTTCGCGCTGTCGCGCTATTCCGGCTGCTGGGTCGGCTTCAAGGCGATCTCCGAGACGGTGGAGAGCTCGGCCTCGATCGTCAGCGATCCCGATCGCATCAAGATCATCATGCCCGACGATTTCGAGATGCCGCCGGGCGGGCTGTCGATCCGGTGGCCGGATCCGCCGCTGGAGGCCGAGCGCAGGCTGCACGGGCCCAAAATGGAGGCGGTCGCGGCCTTCGCCCGCGCCAACCGCTTCGACCGCATCGTGCTGGATTCGAAGCCGGCGCGGCTCGGCATCATGGCGACCGGCAAGGCCTATCTCGATCTGCGCCAGGCGCTCGCCGATCTCGGCATCACCGATGCCGAGGCGCAGGAGCTGGGTTTGCGCATCTACAAGGTGGCGTTGACCTGGCCGCTGGAGGCCAACGGCGCGCGCGCGTTCGCGGAAGGCTTGCAGGACGTACTGGTCGTGGAGGAGAAGCGCGGCTTCGTCGAGGACCAGCTGGTCCACATCCTCTATAACATGGACGCGTCGAAGCGTCCGTCGGTGGTCGGCAAGCGCGACGAGAGCGGCGCGCCTCTGCTGCCGAGCGAAGGCGAGCTGACGCCGACGATGGTCGCTGCCGCCGTGGTGGCGCGGCTGCGCAAGCTCGGCCATCGCAGTCCGTTGCTGGAGCAGCGCCTGGCAAAACTCGAGGCGTTCGATCGCCCGGCCGAGGGCACCGGCGCCGCGAAGCTGTCGCGCACGCCGTATTTCTGCTCGGGCTGCCCGCACAATTCGTCGACCAAGATCCCCGAGGGCAGCCGCGCCATGGCCGGCATCGGCTGTCACGGCATGGCGCTGTCGGTGCCGAACCGCAACACCCAGACCATCTCGCATATGGGCGCGGAGGGCGTGAGCTGGATCGGGCAGGCGCCGTTCACCAGCGAACAGCATGTGTTCCAGAATCTCGGCGACGGCACCTACACGCATTCCGGTTTGCTGGCGCTGCGCGCCGCCGCGGCTGCCGGCGTCAACATCACCTACAAGATCCTCTACAACGACGCGGTCGCAATGACCGGTGGCCAGCCCGCCGAAGGCGGCTTCACGGTGGCGCAGATCGCCCACCAGGTCTGGGCCGAAGGCACCAAGAAGCTTGCGATCGTCTCCGACGATCCCGACAAATATCCCGCCAATTACTTCCCGTCCGGCGCCACCATCCACCATCGCCGCGAGCTCGACGCCGTGCAGCGCACCTTGCGCGAGATCGAGGGCCTCACCGTCCTGATCTACGACCAGACCTGCGCCGCCGAGAAGCGCCGCCGCCGCAAGCGCGGGCTGTTTCCCGATCCGGCCAAGCGCGTCTTCATCAATGAGCGCGTCTGCGAAGGCTGCGGCGATTGCTCGGTGGCGTCGAACTGCGTCTCGGTGCAGCCGCTGGAGACCGAACTCGGCCGCAAGCGCCGCATCGACCAGTCGAACTGCAACAAGGATTTCTCCTGCATCGAGGGCTTCTGCCCGAGCTTCGTGATGGTGCAGGATCCCAAGCTGCGCAAGGCCGACCGCACCGCCGCCGATCCCAAGGCGCTGTTCGCCGACCTGCCGACGCCGCCGGCGGCTGCGCTGAGCGCGCCCTACAACATCCTGATCACCGGCATCGGCGGCACTGGCGTCATCACCATCGGTGCGCTGCTCGGCATGGCCGCGCATGTCCAAGGGCTCGCCTGCTCGACGCTCGACTTCACCGGCCTGTCGCAGAAGAACGGCGCGGTCATGAGTCATGTCCGGCTGGCGCCGGCCTCCGACATGCTGACCACGGTCCGCATCGCGCCCGGCAATGCCAACCTGATCCTAGGTTGTGACCTCGTGGTTGCAACCAGCGTCCCGGCGCTGAGCCGCGCCGAGCGCGGCTTCACCCGCGCCGTCGTCAACGCCGATTTGCTGCCGACCGCGAGCTTCGTGATCGATCCCGATATCGACTTCGAGGCCAGCTCGATGCGCGATGCGCTGAACGGTGCGGTGAGACCTGACGATCTCGACATCCTCGATGCCACCGGGCTTGCGACCGCGCTGATGGGCGACAGCATCGCCACCAACGCCTTCATGCTCGGCTTTGCGTTCCAGCGCGGCGCGATCCCGCTGTCGCTCGAGGCGATCCTCAAAGCGATCGAGCTCAACGGCGCGGCGATCGAGATGAACAAGACCGCGTTCTCGTGGGGCCGGCTCGCCGCGCACGATCTGCAACGCGTGGTCAGCGCCGCGCGCTTCAAGAACGCGGGCGCAGCGCTGGCAAAGAAGACGCTGGATGAGGCGATCGCGTTCCGCGCCAAGTTCCTCACCGATTATCAGGACGCGGCCTACGCAAAGCGCTATCTCGACGATGTCGCGCGCGTTCGCGCGGCCGAGGCCGCGGCGGCGCCGGGTTCGCAAGACCTGACCGAGGCGTTTGCGAAGGGCCTGTTCAAGCTGATGGCCTACAAGGACGAATACGAGGTCGCGCGGCTCTATTCCGATGGCGAATTCAGCAGGGCGTTGCGCGAGCAGTTCGAGGGCAATTCCGGCTTGAAGGTCCTGCTGGCGCCCCCGCTATTGGCACAGCGCGATCCGGTCACCGGGCGGTTGCAGAAGCGCGAATTCGGGCCGTGGATATTCAAGGCATTCGGGCTGCTGGCCGGCCTGAAGGGCCTGCGCGGCACTGCGTTCGACATCTTCGGCTACACCGCCGAGCGCAAGATGGAGCGCGCGCTGCCGGTCGACTATTCGGCGATGATCCTGCGCCACCTCGACGGCAACAAGCCGCTCGATCTGCCGCGCCTGGTGGCGCTGGCGAAGGCCGCGGACCTCGTGCGCGGATACGGCCATATCAAGGAAGGCAATGTCGCCCGCTACCGCACCGAATGCGCGCGGTTGGAGCGCGCGATCGGCCAGCCGCTGGCACAGGCGGCGGAATAGGGGCCGGGAACTTTCCACGGCCGCCTTGGTTGACCAGTAACCCTGCCTGCAACCAGCGGCTGGATTCGCGCGGCCGGGTCCCTACATGATGGCTGTTCTGTTCGAGTGATTTCAGGAGGCCTTTTTGACGGTCCTGAAAAGCGTTTTCGTTGCAACCGTTTGTACCGCTTGCCTGGCTCTGGGTGGCGTGGCGTTGGCTGACGACTATCGTCCGAGCGAGTTCTTCAGCCTCGATCTCTCCCGGGCCGTGCTGTCGCCGAAGCCGCTCGGCCCGCCGGCACAGTTCGAGCCGGTTCCGGTCGAGGCAAAGACCGATCACGGTCCGGATCAGCATGCTGCTGTCGACCCGAAGGTCGAGGAGCCGAAGGTCGAGCGGCAGAAGCCCGTTCGGACGACCAGAGTGACCGCGCCGCAAGAGCGGAAGCGTGCCGCCACGCACGTTCCCACCCGCGCCAAGCTCGCGCGCCGGCACTCGAACCCGCTAGACGCGGAAGCCCGCGACACCAGGATCCAGACCTGGCCGTGCCGTACCGGCGGCATTTGCAACTGGCAGCGGTGAGGGCGGCTCGCGGTCTCGCGCCGGTCACGTGAGCACCGCATCAGCACAAGACCCGTCATCCCGAGGAGCGCGCACTTGCGCGCGTCTCGAAGGATCGACGGCCCCGTCGGTCGCCGATTCATCCTTCGAGACGCGCGTTCCGCGCTCCTCAAGGATGACGGGTCTGGGGACCCGAGAGTCATCCCGCCGTCGCAAAACCGTCGGCGGGGAGTCAAGAAACTGTAAGCCCGGAGTCAAACGGCGCAGGCAAAACCCTCGTCAGGATATGACGAAGGTTACTGAATGCCGACAGCGATCTCCGCGAGGCGGCGAGGCCTCACAAGGCGTCAGCTTCTGGTGCGCTCGGCGTCGACGGCCGCGCTGGCAGGGCTGGGCTCGCTGACAAGACCGTATCTGAGCCGCGCCGCCGATCGTCCCGCGATCGCGGGCATCCAGTCCGGTGACGTCGCAAGCGATTCCGCTGTGATCTGGGCTCGCGCCGATCGTGCCGCGCGCATGCGGATCGAATGCGCGGCCGTCGAGAGCTTTGCCACCGTCCTGCGCAGTGCGTCGGTCGATGCGCTGCCCGAGCGCGACTTCACCGCAAAACTGCTGCTCGACGGCCTGCCGCCGGGCCAGGACCTGTTCTATCGCGTCAGCTTCGAGGATCGTGACGGCCTGGTCGGCGAAAGCCGGGTCGGGCATTTCCGCACCGCGCCTATCGACCGCCGCTCGGTCTCGTTCGTCTGGTCGGGCGACGTCGTCGGGCAGGGCTGGGGCATCGACCCTGCGCGCGGTGGCCTGCGTAGCTATCGCACCATGCGGAACGAGCGCCCGGATTTCTTCATCCATTCCGGCGATCACATCTATGCGGATTGCACGGTGCCGCCGCAACAGGCGCTGCCGAACGGCGAGGTCTGGCGCAACATCGTCACCGAGGAGAAATCCGTCGTTGCGCAGACTCTTGAGCAGTTTCGCGGCAACTACAAATACAACTGGCTCGATGAGCATTTCCGCGCCTTCCACGCCGAGGTGCCTATGTTCGCGCAATGGGACGACCACGAGGTGGCCGACGACTGGGCGCCGATCGGCACTGCGGATTCGACCGGCTATGATGCGGACGGCAATTCGCGGTTGGTGGCGCGGGCACGCCGCGCCTTCCATGAATTCATGCCGATGCGGTTGATGCCGGAGCGCGACGGCCGGGTCTATCGCAAGATCGCCTACGGGCCGCTGCTCGACGTCTTCATCATCGACATGCGCTCTTATCGCGATTCCAGCTGGAACAAGCAGGGTGATCCGGACCAGGCCTTCATCCTTGGCGAGAGCCAGCTTGGCTGGCTGAAGCGGGAGCTGGCGGCGTCGGACGCCGTCTGGAAGGTGATCGCGGCCGACCTGCCGATCGGGCTCGTGAGCCTCGATGCCGTCGCGCTCGGTGACGGCCCGCCCGAGCGGCGCGAGCACGAGATCGGCGATCTCCTGTCCTTCATCAAGCGCGCCGGCGTGCGCAACACGGTGTGGCTCACCGCCGATATGCACTACACCGCGGCGCATCACTACGATCCGAACCGCGCGGTGTTCCAGGAGTTCGAGCCGTTCTGGGAATTCGTCTCCGGCCCGCTGCATGCCGGCACCTGGTCGCCCGGCGAGCTCGACAACACTTTCGGCCCGAAAGCGATGTACCAGAAGGGCTGTTCGGCCGAGCAGGGCGACAATCTCGCGCCGTGCTTCGGCCTGCAATTCTTCGGCCGTGTCGACATCGACGGCAAGACCGGCGTGATGAAAGTGACGCTGAAGGACGTCGACAATCATGATCTCTGGTCGGTCGACATCGAACCGCGGCCGGACGCGCGGCCCGGCCAGATCATGGCGCAGCACATCTAGAGCCGTCCCTTATCCCGTCGCGACATCTTGATTGCAGGCGCCTTGCCCGCAGGGCCGGTTTACGGGCAGACTGCGTCTCGGCAGTTCTGCCAATTTCATTCCTTTCAGCTGATTTGCTGGCGTGGCGTCGTCGATTTCATCGGCGTCCCACGCGTCAGGAGCTATCCATGGACAATCTGCAGACACAGGGCATCAGCCTGCCGCAGCTCGGGCTCGGCACCTTCCGCATGCAGGGCGATGCCTGCCGCGCGGCGGTCGAGAGCGCGCTCGGGCTCGGTTACCGGCACATCGACACCGCCGAGATGTACGGCAACGAAGAAGCGATCGGAGAGGCGATCGCGGCTTCCAAGGTCGCGCGGAAGGACCTGCATGTCACCACCAAGGTCTGGCACGAGAATTTGGCGCCCGATGCAATCCGGAAGGCGTTCGATGCCAGCCTGAACAAGCTGCGGCTCGATCACGTCGATCTCTATCTGGTACACTGGCCGTCGAAGAGCATGAAGCTGCCCGCCGTGTTCGAGACGCTGATGCAGCTGAAGGAAGAGGGCCGCACCCGCGCGATCGGCGTCGCGAATTTCACCACCGCGCTGCTCAAGACCGTGGTCGAGGATATCAGGGCGCCGATCGCCTGCAACCAGATCGAGTATCACGCGATGCTGGATCAGACGCCGGTGCGGAAATATCTCGCCGCGAAATCGATCCCGCTGGTGGCCTATTGTCCGCTGGCGCAGGGCCGTTTCGCGACCGACGAGACCTTGGCAAAGATCGGCCGCAAGCATGATGCGACCGCAGCCCAGGTGGCGTTGAAATGGCTGCTCGATCAGGATGGCGTTGCGGCCATCCCGAAAGCGTCACGCGCAGAAAGCCAAAGCGCCAATCTCGATGCGCTGAA
Organism: Bradyrhizobium sp. WCU1; assembly: GCF_053474805.1. NCBI lineage: Bacteria > Pseudomonadati > Pseudomonadota > Alphaproteobacteria > Hyphomicrobiales > Nitrobacteraceae > Bradyrhizobium > Bradyrhizobium sp. WCU1. The sequence goes on along the minus strand of NZ_CM130280.1, from coordinate 1,621,773 downwards.
GGTCGAGCTCGATGACGACGACCGCAAGGTGATCGCCGCGCTGCGCAAGGACATGCGCTGCGTCAATCCGGGTTTTGCCCCGGCGTGGGATTGAGCCGTCGACCATCCGATGTGAATGTTGAAAAAGAAAAATGGCTCCGCAAGGAGCCATTTTCCGTTGTGTCGACCTCTTGGACGTGTCGGTGGTTAGTAGCGGTCGCGCCGGATCACGACCGCTCGGTCATGGTCGTGATGCCAGCCGCGATGCCAACCACGGTCGTGGCGCATCTCGGCGCGCGTGCCCCAGCCGCGATCCCAGTGATGGTGATGGCCGCGCTTGATCACGACGGTCTCGGCGTTCGCGATCGACGGAACGGCCACTGCAAGCGTGCCGATCGCTGCAAGAACAAAACCAATCTTTTTCATTTCGTCCTCCTCAAATGATGCGAGGAGGAAACCGTGCAGGCATCGAAACGTTCCTCAGGAACTGGCGGAGTTTTCTTAACGGCTGTTCAGGTGGCCTTGCCTAACTTCTGCGTCCGACGCATCATCACACCATAAAAATCAATGTTCGGGGGACGTTGCCGTGAGTGGAATTTCGCGCCGCGTTTTTTTGAAAGCTACGGGATCGGCCGCTGCCGCCGCCATTGCAGGACCGGCCGCTGCGGCGATGGGGCCGGACGACAAGTTCGACCTCGTCATCAAGAGCGGCGACGTGATCGATCCAAGCCAGTCGCTGCGCGGCAAGCGCGATATCGGCATCCGCTGGGGCCTGATCGAGGCGATCGACGACGAGATCCCGGTCGCCCGCGCCAGCAAGACCATCGACGCGTCGGGCAAGCTCGTGATGCCGGGGCTGGTCGATCTGCACTGCCACGTCTACCCTTACGGATCGGCGATCGGCATTCCCGCCGACGAGCTGGTGCAATTCCAGGGCACCACGACCGTGGTCTCGGCCGGCGATGCCGGCGTCAACAATCTTGCGGCGCTGCGGCGCTTCATCGTGGCGCAGTCGCGGACGCGGATCTACGCCTTCGTCCATATCGCCAACAACGGCCTGTCGGCCTTTCCGGTGGCCGAGCTCTACAACATCGACAACGCCCAGGTCGAAGCCTGCGCAATGGCACTCGCCGAGAACCCGGACTTCCTGATCGGGGTCAAGGTGCGAATGTCGGAAAACGTCATCTTCAAGCACGGCATCGAGCCGCTGAAGCGCGGCATCCAGGCCTGCGAGATGTGCGGCTGGCCGGCGCGGATGATGGTGCATATCGGCGGCGTCGAGACCAGAGAGTTGATGTCCGCCATCCTCGATCTGCTGCGGCCGGGCGATATCCTCACCCATGCCTATTCGGGCGCGCCGAACATGTCGGGGGCTTTCACCAACATCGTGCAGGACGGCAAGCTGTTGCCGGCGGCGCTCGCGGCCAAGCAGCGCGGCGTGCTGTTCGATGTCGGCCATGGCGGCGGCAGCTTCGATTTTACGGTGGCGGAGGTCGCGATCCCTGCCGGCTGCACGCCCGATACGATCTCGTCCGACATCCACGTCTTTTCAGGCAACTCGCCGGGCGTCCCGTTCCTGCCGAACGTGATGAGCAAGTTCCTGGCGATGGGCTCGTCGCTGGATCAGGTCGTCGCGATGGCGACCTCGGTGCCGGCGCGGATCATCAACCGCACCCCGAAGATCGGCACGCTGCAGCGTGGCGCGCCCGCCGATGTCGCGATCATGGACCTCGTCGAGGGCCCGGTCACCTTCGTCGACACCCGCAACAACAAGCGCGACGGCAACCTGCAGCTGAAGCCGGTGCAGACCGTGGTCAACGGCGTGCCGTTCGGCCGGCCCTACCAGGCGCCATTTTCGGTGCGGTAGGCCGCCTGCCCCGGCGACCCCTGTCATTGATCCGCATCAACGACAGCAAATCCCGCTGGTCGATGATGAGCAATCATAAAGGGGCACGTCGTGACCGGGAATCATTCCTCCATCGACCGATCGGTACGTTCTTCCGCGCCGGGCGCACCGTTCTCCGAAAGTGATTTCCTGCTGCAGCTGGGCGCGGCTGTCCGCGGCGCGCGGGCGAATGCCGGTATGACGCGTCGCGAACTGGCCCGCCGGTCTGGCGTGTCGCAGCGCTATATTGCGCTCATAGAAGCGGGCAAGGGCAACGTCTCGATCGTGCTGCTGCTGCGCATCTTGAACGCGTTCCGCGACGTCGCCACCAAGGCAGCCTGACCGGAAGAGGATATTGCTTCGATGGGCGAACTCGTACTTGCCGCCAAAGTCAGCCATGTACCGTCTCTGATGCTATCGGAGCCTGCCGATCACCCGCTGCACGATGTGAGAGCGGGCGCGGTGGCAGCATTGTGCGAACTCGGCCGCCGAGCCAGGGATCGCAGGGTATCGTCCTTTGTGGTATTTGATACCCATTGGCTATCGAATTTCGGCTACCACATCAACGCCAATGCCTGGCATCGCGGCTCGTTCACGAGCCACGAAGCGCCGCAGATGATCAAGGATCTGGGCTACGATTTGCCGGAGAACACGTCGCTTGCCGAAGCGATCGCACGCGAGGCGGCAAGCGACGGCCTCAATGTGATGGCGCATCAGATCGAGAGCCTTGGTCTGGAATACGGCACCATCGTCCCGATGCACTACCTCAACCCGGAGGGTTGGGCGAAGGTGGTCTCGGTCGCGTCGCCGCTGTTCACATCGATCGAGGAGAGCCGGCTGCTGGGCGAAGCGACCCGCCGTGCGATCGCCCGATCCGGCGAGCGGGTTGCGCTGCTTGCCAGCGGATCGCTGTCGCATCGGTTGTTGCCGAACAAGAAGCTCGGCGCCGATGCCTGGACGTCGATCGCCAGCGAGTTCAACCGCCAGGTCGATTTGCGCGTGCTGGAGCTTTGGCAGCAGCGTCGCTATCGGGAGTTTCTCGATATGCTTCCCGATTACGCCACGCGGTGCCACGGCGAAGGCGGGATGGCCGACACCATCATGCTGTTCGCGGCGCTCGGCTGGTACGATTTCCGTGGCCCCGCCGAGCAACTCTGCGACTACTTCCCGTCGAGCGGAAGCGGCCAGGTGAACGTGGAGTTTCACTTGGCCCCGTGAACTTGGCTCGGCGGTGTCTGCCTAGAGCTCCGTTCCGATTGAATCGGAACGGGACTCTAGATTCTTATCTAGACGCGTTTTCTTCACGCGAACCGGTATCCACTTCGCTCGAAAACGCTCTAGCCGCGCTTCTCCACATTGCCGCTGCGCGCGGGCACGCCGAATTCCTTGCGGCACACTTCCGCCAGCACGGCGACGCCTTCGCGGATCTGGTCGTGCGAGGGGCTCGCGAAGCAGAGCCGGAGCCGGCTGCCGGAATGGGCCTTGCTGGTCGACCATTCCGGGCCTGGATTGATCGAGACCCCGGCGGCGAGCGCTGCCTGGTAGAGCTTCAACGTATCGACATTGTCGGGCAGCTTGACCCAGAGGAAGATGCCGCCCTTGGGCGCCTCGAACTCGGCCGCGGTGCCGAACTGCTCGTTGAGCGCCTCCATCAGCGTGTCGAGTTTTGCGCGCAGTCCTCGTGTCAGTTTGGGCACGTGGGTCGCGAAATGCGGCGCGCAGTATTCGGCGAGCACCATCTGCTCCAGCGCACCCGAGCCGGCATCGGTCTTCAGCGGCAGCATCCGCGACATGATCTCCCAGGGCGCAACCATGAAACCGACCCGCAGCGCCGGTGCGATCGATTTCGAGAAAGAGCCGATATGGATCACGCCGCCATGCTGGCTCATGGCGTAGATCGCGGGCGGCCGTTCGCCGTTCCAGATCAAGTCGGCATAGCAATCATCCTCGAAGATCGGCACGCCGTATTCCCTGGACAGCTTCAGCATCTCGGCGCGGCGGCTCTCGGGGAGGATCGAGCCGGTGGGGTTCTGCACGGTCGGGATGGTGTAGATGTATTTCGGCGTGATGCCGCGTCGCTTGTGATCGGCGAGCGCTGTGGCCAGCGCATCGATCCGGATGCCCTCGCCGTCGAGGGGAATGCCGACCGCATTGACGCCGAGCCGGGTCAGCCGGTTCAGCGAGCCCTGATAGGTCTCCTGCTCGATCAGCACGGTGTCGCCCTTGGCAAGCAGCGTCTGATTGACCAGATCGAGCGCCTGCAGCGAGCCGGAGACGATCATGATCTCGTCCGCCGTGCAGGCGATCCCGGCATCGCGCTTCAGCTTCTCGGTCAGGAACTGGCGCAACGGCAGATAGCCCTGCGGTCCATGCGCGAGGTTGTAGGTCGCAAGACTCCTTCCCTCACGCTTCAGCACGGCATTCATTGCTTCGAGCAAGCCGTCGACCGGCACCTGCTCGGGATCGTTGTTGCCGCCGACGAAGCTGTATTTGGCGAGCCCGGTCCAGCGCGCGGCCGGCGCAGGCAGGCCGGCCGGGAGCAGCGGTGCAAAGTCGAACTGGGCTGAGGTGGACATGGACGTTTCGCTCCGTGTTGTTGTCGTTGAGAAGGTCCGCGGGAAGCGGCCTTCCGTGAAGTCAGTTCAATTCAGTTCTTGCCGACCAGCCGGATCGGGCGGCCCTGGCTGATGAAGGCGTAATGCCCGGCGCCGACGCTGCCGACCATCAGGGCCTCGACCGCGGGTTCCGCGATTTCGCCGGCGGCCGCCCAATCGACCATGAAATTCGCGCCGGTGCCGCCGCGGGTATCGGTGGTGGCGATCGCGACCTCGATCGTAGCAAACGGTTTTAGCGCGATCGGCGATTTGAGGTAGCTCTCCACCATCTTGCCTGATGTGTCGAAATAGGCGATCCGCTTCAGCACCAGGGGCCTGGTTTCGGAGGCGTTGTGCACGCTGAGCGTCACCGAGAAATCGGCCCGAAGCTTGCCCTGGCTCATCGACACGCTGGAATACACCGGCACATAGAATGCACCTGTTGCGGTGAGGCCCTCCGATGGTACCGCGGTCAGCGAGTTCGCGAAATTTTGTTCAATACTTGCGGAGGATTGTGCTAGCGCCTCGGTCACGCGCACGGTGAGCAGGCAGAGCAAAACTGCCAGAAAAATGCCGCCTGCGCGGATGTGACACATTGCTCGGTTGATCCTCACGCCCGGCCCTCTAGGTTGCGGCAACGGAAGTCTTTGACGCATGCATGAACTCATTCGCGATATCACGCTCTGTATCCTGTTTGCCTGGGGGATCGGGCTGCTCGCCCATTTCTCCCGGCAACCGCTGATACTGGCCTATCTTATCGCCGGCTTTTTCATTGGTCCATTCGGGATGGGCTGGGTCAAGTCCCAGGAGTCGATCAGCGTCATCTCCGAGCTCGGTCTGATCTTCATGCTGTTCATGATCGGGCTGGAAATCGACCTCAAGAAGATCATCCGCGCCGGCAAGGTCATCCTGTTCGCCGGCGCCGGCGAACTCCTCGGCGGCTGCCTGATCGGCATCGCGTTCTTTGCCGGAATCGGGCTCGCGATCGGCGGCGGCAGGTTCGACGCGGTCTATCTCTGCGTCGCCTGTGCGCTGTCCTCGACCGTGATCATCGTCAAGGTGCTCTACGAGAAGCGCGAGCTCGACACGCTGCCAGGCCGGATCACGCTCGGCGTGCTGGTGCTGCAGGACATCTTCGCGATCCTGTTCCTGGCGGTGCAGCCGAGCCTCGACAATCTGCAGATCGGCGTCGTGCTGCTGTCGATCGCCCGCGTCGCGGTACTGGTCGCGACCGCATTGGTGTTGAGCCGTTATGTGCTGCCGCGGTTGTTCCACCAGATCGCGCGCAGGCCCGAACTCGTGCTGCTCGGCGCGCTCGCCTGGTGCTTCCTGATCGGCGAGATCGCCGAGCGGCTGCATCTGTCGCGCGAGATGGGCTCGCTGGTCGCCGGCGTCTCGATCTCGACATTTCCCTACGCGCTCGACGTCACCGCCAAGGTCACGACGCTCAGGGATTTCTTCATCACGCTGTTCTTCGTGGCGCTCGGCATGACGATCCCGATCCCGGGCCTGCAGGTGATCGGACTGGCGCTCGTCATCGCAGCCTTCACGGTGGTGAGCCGCCTGGTCACGACGTTCACACCGCTTTACCTGATGAAGCAGGGCCTGCGCGCCAGCCTGCTGCCGGCGATCAACCTGGCGCAGATCTCCGAGTTCTCGCTGGTGGTGATCCAGACCGGCGTCGCCGCCAACCATATCGGGACCGAGACCGCGAGCGCGGCCTCGTTCGCCTTCGTGGTGCTGGCGGTGCTCTCGACCTTCGCGATGGGCCGCAGCGACCAGATCGTACGCGGCCTGATCGGGCCGCTGAAGCGGATCGGGCTGCGCGATCTCGACCACGTGGGCGAAGGCCGCGGTGAGGGCAGCCAGGAGGGGGGACATGGCGAGATCCGGCGCATTGTCATCCTCGGCTTTTTCCGCGCCGCGAGCGCGCTGATCAGCCAGATCGAGCGGCAGAACCAGTCGCTGCTCGAGCAGATCAGCGTCATCGACTTCAACCCGCTGGTGTTCCGCACGCTGTCCGACCGCGGCATGCACGTGATCTATGGTGACATCAGCAATGTCGATACGCTGGTGCATGCCGGCATCGGCAAGGCCGAGATCATCATCCTGAGCGTGCCGGATTTCCTCCTGGTCGGCGCCGACAATGAGAAGCTGGTGCGCCACGTCCGCGCCCTCAATCCGGACGCGCGGATCGTCGCCACCGCGGACCTGCTGTCCGGCGTCGCGGATCTCTACGAGGCCGGTGCCGACTATGTCACGGTGACGCGGCTCAGCGACGCCGGCGAGCTCTATTCGGTGATCGAGGCCGCCGACGCCGGCCTTCTCGACGACAAGCGCGCCGAAATGGACGCCCAGCTCGCCGACCGGCGCGAGGTGCTGCCTTAGAGGCCGCTGCGTAGTCCGGATGGAGCCAACGGGTGCCGATACCGCCCTGGTATGCCTGCCGGACGCATGGCGGGTTGCATAATGATACTGGCGCCGACATCGGAACCCGGCTAATCCACTGCCTGCATAAAGCGAGATGTCAGGACAATGGCCGATACGATCCAGGAAGTGCTGCAAGCCTTTGCGAAGGGTGAACTCGTCGTCGTCACCGACGATGACGATCGGGAAGGCGAGGGCGATTTGATCGTCGCGGCGTCGTTCTGCACAGCGGAAAAGATGGCCTTCATCATCCGCCATACCTCCGGCATCGTCTGCGCGCCGATCACCACCGAGGACGCCCGCCGGCTGCGGCTCGACCCGATGGTGGCGCACAACGAGTCCAACCACACCACGGCCTTCACCGTCTCGATCGACTACAAGCCCGATGGGGGCACCGGCATCTCGGCCGAGGAACGCGCCTCGTGCTGCCGCGCACTCGCCAACCCCAACGCCGGCGCCAATGATTTTGCGCGGCCGGGCCACATCTTCCCGCTGATCGCGCGCGACGGTGGTGTGCTGCTGCGCTCCGGCCACACCGAGGCAGCGGTCGATCTGTGCCGGCTCTCCGGCCTGCCGCCGGTCGGCGTCATCAGCGAGCTGATGAACGACGATGGAACCGTGATGAAGGGCGAACAGGTCGCGAAATTCGCCGCCGCGCACAAGCTCAAGCATGTCACGATTGCTGATATGATCGCCTATCGCCAGGCGCGCGAGAAGCTGATCGAGCGGGTCGCGACCTTCACCACCGAAAGCCCGATCGGTCCGTTGCAGGGCTATGCCTATCGCTCGCCGTTCGACGAGATCATGCATGCCGCCTTCGTCTATAATGGCATCGGCGATGGCCGGGACGTGCTGACCCGGCTGCACAAGCCCAACATCGTGAAGGACCTGTTCACCGGGCCGGCGCGGATGGAAGCCGTGTTGCGGCACTTCAAGGATGCCGGCCGCGGCGTGCTGGTCTATCTGCGCGATGGTGCCGCCGGTGTTCCGGTCCAGCCGGTTGGCGACCAGAAGACCGCGGAGGCCGATCGCAACAAGCAATGGCGCGAGGTCGGCGTCGGTGCACAGATCCTGCGCGATCTCGGCATCACCTCGATCCGGCATTTGACCTCGTCGGTGCACGACTACAAGGGCCTGTCCGGTTTCGGCATCGAGATCGTGTCGAACGAGAAGTTCGACGTCTGATGCGGGTCATTCCGGGGTGATGCGCGCATTGCCCCCGGCCACGGCATTCGCCCAATTCAATTGCGCTTCGCGGCATAGCGCTTTAATTTATCCGCCAATTTCCGAGTGACGATGCGAAAGGATGTTTCATGAGCGTGCGCCCCCAGGCCAAGGACAAGCCGGCTGCCGCCAGCTTCCAGTGGGATGATCCGTTCCTGCTCGACGACCAGCTCACCGAAGACGAGCGCCTGATCCGCGACACGGCGCGGGCCTATGCGCAGGACAAGCTGCTGCCGCGGGTCACCAAGGCCTATCTGGAAGAGAAGACCGATCGCGAGATCTTCAACGAGATGGGTGAGCTCGGCCTGATCGGCGTGACGCTGCCCGAGGAATATGGCTGCGCCAATGCGAGCTACGTGGCCTATGGCCTTGTCGCGCGCGAGATCGAGCGCGTCGATAGCGGCTATCGCTCGATGAACTCGGTGCAGTCGTCGCTGGTGATGTATCCGATCTACGCCTATGGCGACGAGAACCAGCGCAAGAAATATCTCCCCAAGCTCGCGACCGGAGAATGGGTCGGCTGCTTCGGCCTGACAGAGCCGGACGCCGGTTCCGATCCCGGCGGCATGAAGACCCGCGCCGAGAAGGTCGCCGACGGCTACAAGCTGAACGGCGCCAAGATGTGGATATCGAATGCGCCGATCGCCGACGTGTTCGTGGTGTGGGCCAAGTCGACCGCACACGACAACCAGATCCGCGGCTTCATCCTCGAGAAGGGCATGAAGGGCCTGTCGGCACCGAAGGTCGGCGGCAAGCTCAGTTTGCGCGCCTCGATCACCGGCGAGATCGTGCTCGACAACGTGGTGGTGCCGGAAAGCGCGCTGCTGCCGAACGTCTCCGGCCTCAAGGGCCCGTTCGGCTGCCTCAACCGCGCCCGCTACGGCATCTCCTGGGGCGCGCTCGGCGCCGCCGAGGACTGCATGCATCGCGCGCGGCAGTACACGCTCGACCGCAAGCAGTTCAACCGGCCGCTCGCCGCCACCCAGCTGGTGCAGAAGAAGCTCGCCGACATGGAGACCGAGATCGCGCTCGGCCTGCAGGCTTCACTGCGCGTCGGCCGCCTGATGGACGAGGGCAAGATGGCGCCCGAGATGATTTCGATCGTCAAGCGCAACAATTGCGGCAAGTCGCTCGATATCGCCCGCATGGCGCGCGACATGCACGGCGGCAACGGCATCCAGATCGAGTATCACGTGATGCGTCACGCCGCGAACCTCGAGACGGTGAACACCTATGAGGGCACGCACGACGTCCACGCGCTGATCCTCGGCCGCGCCATCACCGGCATCCAGGCGTTCTCGTAAGGACGCGCCGCACCGACAGCGTAGGATGGGTAGAGCGCAGCGAAACCCATCTTGCCGCCCAGCGCGCGGTCGCGTGATGGGTTTCGCTTCGCTCTACCCATCCTACGAGAGCCAATAGGGGCGGTCCCATGGCCGACAATGACGACATCCCGTTCAACCGCGATTTCCCGCTGAAGTCCGGCGTGGTCGAACAGGTCCGGCCCGGCGTGCGCCGCGTGCTCTGCAACAACCCGAGTCCGTTCACCTTCACCGGCACGGTCAGTTATATCGTCGGCGAGGGCAAGGTCGCGATCATCGATCCCGGTCCCGACGACGAGGCGCATGCCAAGGCGTTGCTCGACGCGGTCAAGGGTGAGACCGTGACGCATATCCTGGTCACCCACACCCATCGCGACCATTCGCCGAACACGCCGCGGATCAAGGCCGCGACCGGCGCGCCGGTCTACGCCGAAGGCCCGCACCGCGCCTCGCGCCCGCGTTTCGAGAGCGAGAAGCACAATCCGGAATCCGGCGCCGACCGCGATTTCCGGCCCGACGTCGAGGTCAAGCACGGCGACGTCATCGAAGGCGCGGGCTTTGCACTGGAGGCGGTCGCCACCCCCGGCCACACCGCCAATCACTTGGCCTTTGCCTGGACCGAACGCAGCATCAATTTCGTCGGCGACCATGTGATGGGCTGGTCGACCTCGATCGTGGCGCCGCCCGACGGTTCGATGATCGACTACATGGCCTCGCTGGAACGGCTGGAGCAGCGCCCCGAGCAGCTCTATTTCTCGGGCCATGGCCCGGAGATTCCGGAGGGCCCGCGCTACGTCCGCTTCCTGGCGCGGCACCGCCGGGCGCGCGAGGCTTCGATCCTGCACCGTCTCGGCAAGGGCGAGGCCGACATCCCGACCATGGTGCGGGCGATCTATATCGGGCTCGATCCGCGCCTCGCCAATGCCGCCGGCTATTCCGTGCTGGCGCATCTGGAAGACCTGGTCGCGCGCGGGGTCGTGGCAACCGATGGCGATCCGGTGATCGGCGGCACGTATCGGATGGTGTAAGCCTCCCTCATTCGTCATTCCGGGGCGTGCGAAGCACGAACCCGGAATCCATCGGGCCGCAGGTTCTGCAGCAAAATGGATTCCAGGTTCTCGCTTCGCGAGCCCCGGAATGACGGGGAGAGATTACTTCTTCACCGTCTTCGCCGGCGGCGCCTTCGGTGCGGCAGGCGCCGCCTTCTTCGCCGGCTTGGAATTGTCGTTTTCGGCGGCGGAATTGAGGTCCTCGATCAGCTTCCTCACCCGCGCGGTGTTGCTGCCGAGATCGGTGTCGAAATAGCGCGAGGCCGAGCGGATATCGATGCGCGAATCCTCATCGTCGGGCGTGACCCTGATCGAGACGTCCTCGCGAAAGCCCATGATCGGCGTGCGCGCCACCGCCTCGATGCGGCCGACATTGCGCGGCGGCTGCGGCGCGCGTGCGTCGATGACAAGCCATTTGCGGCGGTTCACCAGCCGCAGCGTCATCTCATAAGCGCGGTCAGCCGGGACCTCGAGCTCGACGGTCTCGATATCCGGATAGGCGATACGCTGCCGCTCGGCCGAAGCGAGGCCGGCGTAGGCGGCGGGATTGGTGCCTTCGCCGGTGCGCAATCGCGCCAGCGCCTCGAAGCGCGGCGGGTCGATTGGGTCGGTCGTGACGTCGTAGAGCCGCGGCAGCCTGTTGTACTGATAGGTGAGGTAGGCTGGGTAGGCGAGGATCGCGGCGTCGATCAGGAACGCGAGCAGGATGCGGCCCATGCCGCGGGTGCCGTTCTGCCAGATCGCCGCGAAGGCGGCGAGGCCGAGCAGGATCGACAGGCCGGCGAGGCCCAGCGCGCCGAAGAAAGTCGCGAGCGCCGGTTTGACCTCCAGGAACCCGAACCGGACGATCAGGATCGAGACCACCACGGCAACGATGGAAAAGATCGCGAGATTGCGCGACCAGGTGGCGAGACCGGACACGGGCTCCTGCTGGTAGGGAGCGGAAAACCTGCGCGCCATCGTCGAAAAATCTGCCGGTTGAGATGTCCTTGGGCGACCTCAGCCGCCGCCAATGTCCGTGTGAGACCACGGACCTGCGGCGAATTCAAGGGATTTGGGTGCCTTCTTCCCTTCTCCCCTTGTACAAGGGGAGAAGGGTGGAGAGGGAGAATCCGCCTACGCCGCGGCGGTCGGGAAGGTGTAGTCCTTGAACTGGTCGCGCAGCGCCGTCTTCAGGATCTTGCCGGTCGCGGTGTGCGGAATGCCGTCGACGAAGGCGACGTCATCGGGCATCCACCATTTGGCGATCTTGCCGTCCATGAACTTCAGGATGTCCTCGCGCGTCGCGCTCTCGCCCTGTTTGAGCTGCACGATCAGCAGCGGCCGTTCGTCCCACTTGGGATGATGGACGCCGATCACGGCGGCTTCCGCGACCGCGGGGTGACCGACCGCGAGATTCTCCAGATCGATCGAGGAGATCCACTCGCCGCCGGACTTGATCACGTCCTTGGAGCGGTCGGTGATCCGCATGTAGCCGTGCTCGTCCATCGTCGAGACGTCGCCGGTGTCGAAGAAGCCGGCATCGTCGAGGATGTTGGCATCGACCCGGAAATAGGCCTTCGCGATCGCCGGACCCGAGACCTTGAGGCGGCCGAAGGTCTTGCCGTCCCACGGCAGCTCCTTGCCGGCATCGTCGGTAATCTTCATCTCGACGCCGAACGGCGGATAGCCCTGGGTCTGCAGGATGTCGAGCCGCTCCTCGCCGGTGCGTTCGGTGAATGGCGGCTTCAGTGTCGCCAGCGTGCCGAGCGGGCTCATCTCGGTCATGCCCCAGGCGTGGCGCACCTGGCTGCCCATGTCGAGGAACGCCTTGATCATCGAGCGCGGCATCGCCGAGCCGCCGCAGATCACCATCTGCAGATCCGGCAGCTTGACATTGTTGGCGGCCATGTATTGCAGCAGCATCAGCCACACCGTCGGGACGCCCGCGGTATGGGTGACCTTCTCGGTCGACAGCAGCTCGTACACCGAGGCGCCATCGAGCTTCGGGCCCGGCATCACCAGCTTGGTGCCCATCGACGGGGCGGAAAACGCGATGCCCCAGCTGTTGGCATGGAACAAGGGCACCACCGGAAGCATTGTGTCCGAGGCGGAGGTGCCGAGCGCGTCCTTCGAGTTGGCCATCAGCGCGTGCAACACGTTGGACCGGTGCGAATAAAGTACACCCTTGGGATCGCCCGTCGTGCCGGAGGTGTAGCACATCGCCGCGGCGGTGTTCTCGTCGAAGGTCTTCCACTCGAACTTGCCGTCGGACGCCGCGATCCAGTCCTCATAGGCGACCGCGTTCTTCAGCGTGGTCTGCGGCATGTGCGCCTTGTCGGTCAGCACCACGTAGCGCTCGACGCTCGGCAGCTGGCTCGCGATCTTCTCCAGCACCGGAACGAAGGTGAGGTCGGTGATGACGATGCGGTCCTGGGCGTGGTTCACGATCCAGGCGATCTGCTCCGGAAACAGCCGTGGATTGACGGTATGGCAGATCGCGCCGATCCCCATGATGCCGTACCAGACCTCGAGGTGGCGCCAGGTGTTCCAGGCGATGGTGGCGGCGCGGTCGCCGAGCTTGATGCCGTCGCGTTCGAGGCTCTGCGAAACCTTCAGTGCGCGAGCATGGATCTGGGCGTAGTTGGTGCGATGAATGGGGCCTTCGACCGACCGGGTCACGACTTCCTGCGTGCCGTGATATTTCGCGGCGTGCTCGATAATCTTGTGGCACAGCAAGGGCCAATCTTGCATCAAACCAAGCATACGCAAATCCCTCCTCGATCCTCACGCATGATCTGCCGGCATCTTGGACGGCCGGCAGTAAAATCATGGAATTGACATGAACTGTAGCGCGGAGAAAGCAAGCCGAAAATGGCCTGTTGGCGCGTTTCGTCGCGGGGGTGCGGCAATGGTTACCGCCGCCGGGCTGCTTTGCCTTGGCATGCAGGCAGGCCCCGCAGCAGCCGCCCGCGGTGGGCCGAGCCTTCCGTGGGACGATTTGTTCGGCACCCGGCCGCAGCGGTCACACAAGGCGGTGCGCCGTTCAGCGGTGCCGCTGCCGAAGCCCAGGCCTGCCGAGGCACCGGCGGCAAACGAGACGCCGGCGGCATCGGAAGTGCCGCCGGCCGCAGCGCCTGAGCCGCCCGCAGCCGAGACGCAACGACCTGGCGCGCCCGCCGAGACCGCCAAGCCGGCTGAAGTGACAAAATCGACCGAGCCGCCCAGGCCACAGCTTTCGGCCTGCCGGCAGGCGCTCTCGGAGGACGTCGCGCTCGCGCCGAGCATTCCCGATATCCACGGCGCCGGCGGCTGCGGCGGCGAGGATCTGGTGCGGCTCGAGGCCATCGTGCTGCCGGACAAGCGCAAGGTCGCGGTCAAGCCCGCGGCGATCCTCCGCTGCAAGATGGCAGCTGCGGTCGCCGACTGGGTCCGCACCGATATCGCGCCGCTGGCGCAGCGCCTCGGGGGCGGGATCAGCAATCTCGACAATTTCGACTCGTTCGAATGCCGCGGCCGCAACCGCATCGTCGGCGCGCAGCTCTCCGAGCATGGCCGCGCCAATGCGCTCGACGTGCGCGCGTTCGGTCTTGCCAACGGCAAATCGATCTCGCTGACCGACCGCAGCGTGCCGCGTGATCTGCGCGAGACCGTGCTGCATTCGGTGTGCGCTCGCTTCTCCACCGTGCTCGGTCCGGGCTCGGACTGGTACCATGAGGACCACATCCATCTCGACCTCGCGGAGCGCCGCAGCAATTACCGGATCTGCCAATGGAACGTGTACGACCCGCTGCCGCAGGTCGCGCCGCTGTTGCCGGCCGAGCGACCGGAAGAGGCGCCGCCGCGCGAGGTCGCCCAGAAATCGGATGCATCCAGGCCGGACGCTCCCAAGGCGGATCACGGCAAGGCCGATGAGCCGGACGCCGCGAAATCAGATGATGCAGCCGCGCCCGAGAGTGCGGCGGAGACCAAGCCGCAGCCAACAAAAAAGCGCCGGCAAAGCCGGCGCTTTTGATCGCGGTTGCGACGTGATCGGCGTCAGTAGGGGACGTTGCCGCCGCCCTGCAGCGCCATCTGCGGCTTGTAGGGCGAGTCGCCGTGCTTGGGCTCCAGCACCACGACGATGGTGCCGAGCTTGACGCGGTTGTAGAGGTCGATGACGTCCTCGTTGGTCATGCGGATGCAGCCCGAGGAAATCGACGATCCGATATATTCCGGCTGGTTGGTGCCGTGGATGCGGAACAGCGTGTCCTTGCCGCCCGAGTAGAGGTACATCGCGCGCGAGCCCATCGGATTGTCCGGGCCCGGTGCCACGAAAGTCGGAACGCCGAGGCGCGAGATTTCGCCGGGGGTGGGGTGCCAAGCCGGCCATTCGGTCATGCTGCCGACCTTGGCAATGCCGGACCAGGCCATGGCTTCTTCGCCGACGGTGATACCGTAGCGGATCGCCTTGCCGTCGTTCAGCACGTAGTAGAGGTAATGATTGTCGGAATCGACCACGATCGAGCCGGCGGCTTCCTTGCGGTGATATTCGACGATGGCGCGGCGGAACGGTTCGGCCACCGGCGTCTTGACGTAGGTGGTCTTGGCCAGCAGTTCCTTGTCACGCGGCTTGAAGGCTGCAGTATTGGTTGCCTCATAGGTCGTGGCCTGCATGCAGCCCGACAACATCAGGCCCGCGGCCAGGATTCCGAGGGTAATTTTGAACGACGACATGATTACATTCCAATCGAAAACCCGCGCCCGAAAGCGCCAAAAATACGCCCCAAACGCCACGATTCCATGAGCGGCATTATTGCCTGAAACCCGCCATTCTTCCCAGACTTTAGATGGCTTTCCTGCATCGCGGGACGTGATCTGTGGCTTTTTTGCCGCAACTGTTCTGGCGCGGGTTGGTTTTTTGTGCAAACAGGCAACGGTCGTCGAGGGGAGGCTAACGTATTCCCAACCGGCTGCCCCAAATATGGACGCCCGGTTAATGCCCCGGTCATGAAGCGCCAGCCAGAATCGCGCTAAGCCGGCGGGCCCTGCCTCCTGTTTCCAGCCCTTTATCTCGGAGTTCGTGATGCTGTCGGTGTTCGTTCCCTCCGACCTTTCCCTCAAGAAGGCCGCCGCCACCGACCTCGGCGCGCTGCCGGAGGGCGCGGTGTGGATCGATCTGGTGAACCCGACCGTCGAGGAGGACCGGGCCGTCGAGAGGCTGGCGGGGATCGCGGTTCCGACCCGGGAAGACATGCAGGAGATCGAGATCTCCAGCCGGCTCTATATCGAGAACAGCGCCCGCTACATGACCGCGACGCTGATGTGCCAGTCTGACACCGACATGCCGCGCACCACCGCGGTCACCTTCATCCTGACCAGCCACCGGCTGGTCACGGTGCGCTACGATCTGCCGAAGCCGTTCGCGCTGGTCGAGAACAAGCTGGCTCGCGCCTGCGCCCCCGGCATCACCGGCGAGCAGGTGCTGATGGAACTGCTGGATGCGGTGATCGACCGTTGCGCCGATCTCCTGGAGCGCTGCGGGGCCGACATCGACCAGGTTTCGCACGACATCTTCGAGCCCGAGAGCGCGCGCCACGGCCACGCCAAGCAATATTCGCAGATCCTGATCGCGATCGGCCGCAAAGGCGACCTGACCTCGAAGATCCGCGAAAGCCTGGTCTCGATCGGCCGCCTCGTCACCTTCCTCTCGGCGGTCGTGGAAGGGGTGAAGTGGTCCAAGGACATGCGCGAGCAGCTCAAGACCATGCAGCGTGACGTGGCCTCACTGACCGACCACGCCTCCTATCTCTCCAACAAGATCACCTTCGTGCTCGACGCCATGCTCGGCGTGGTCAATCTGGAACAGAACAACATCATCAAGCTGTTCTCGGTGATGGCGGTAGTCTTGATGCCGCCGACGCTGATTGCATCGATCTACGGCATGAATTTCAAGGTGATGCCGGAACTCGAATGGGTGAACGGCTATCCGCTGGCGCTGGTGATGATGCTGATCGCAGCCGTTGTGCCGTACTGGATCTTCAAGTGGAAGAAGTGGCTGTAAACACAGTTCCATACGTCGCGTTTTGGGACGCGTTTTCTGCCTTATTTCCTCTCCTAAAATTTGAGCGTTGCGCTGAACGTTTGGGCGAATTTTGTCTGCGATAACGCCCGCCTCGAAGCCGGAGGACAGCAATGGTTGAGAAGATCATAACGCCACGGCGTAACGTCATCGACTTTGCGCGCTATCAACAGGACCGCGCCGCAGGCAGGGTGCAGGCGATCTCGCCGAGACTTTGCCGTTACTGTGACGCTGCGCTGCTTGATGGCGAGGACGAAGACGACTGCTCCAGCGCGCTGAATGACGTCGCGCTGCAGCGGACTGAGAAGAAGTCGCGTCGGTTCTATGCGGACTAGAGGCTGAGGCCTTCTGGAGGCAGAAGCCTCGTCTGCGTCGTTACGCCTGCCATCGAAGCAATCCCTCAAACTACGGCCGCGGCGGCGGCCGGGATCGCCTCGAACCTCTCTCCCCCGAAATCACATCCAAGCCGAAGCTCAGACGTGCTGGCCACCATTGATGTGGATCTCGGCGCCGTTCACGTAGGAGCTCGTTTCCGTGCACAGCACGTAGATGATCTTGGCGACCTCGTCGGGGGTGCCGAGGCGATGCATCGGGATTTGCTGGTCGACGATCTTCTCGGTGCCCGGCGACAGGATCGAAGTGTCGATCTCACCGGGGGCGATCGCGTTGACACGAACGCCGACGCGGCCGAAGTCCGATGCCATCTCGCGCGTCAGTGCCGCAAGCGCCGCCTTCGACGTTGCGTAGGCCGCGCCGGCAAACGGATGCACGCGCGAGCCGGCGATCGAGGTGACGTTCACCACCGCGCCCCTGGCGTGCTTCAATTCCTCGATCAGCCCGCGCGCGATCATGACCGGCGCGAAGAAGTTGACGTGGAAAACGTGGGTCCAGGTCTCGATGTCGGTGTCCATGGTGCCGAGCCGGCCGCCGCCCACCGCCTTCGGCGAGATCGCGGCGTTGTTGACCAGCGCATGCAGCTCGTCATTGTCCAGCCGCTGCCGGATCTCCGAGATCGCGCGCACGGTGTCGTCATGGCTGCCGAGATCGACCTCGATGTGATCTTCCGGCCCGGCGCCCCACGGGCAAACCTCCGGAAACGCATGCCGCGAGAGGGTGATGACGCGCCAGCCGGCGGATGAAAACCGGATCGCGGTGGCATGGCCGATGCCGCGGCTCGCGCCGGTCAGGAGCAGCGTGCGCCGCGGTGCATTGGATGGGCGGGTCATCGACGGTTTCTTTCGTTTTCGCCATGCGCGGCGCCGTGCCGGGCATCGACGTCTTCGAACGGTAAGAGATCAGGACGTCGATGGCAGGGCGCATCTTACACGAAGACGTGCTTCGCGCTTTCGCCCTTCCATGACAGTCGCAGTGTTTCAGGGATAGAGCCGGACCTTCGACCACGCGTGACCCGCGCCATCGCGACGGAATTCGATGCGGTCGTGCAGGCGGAACGGCCGGTCGTGCCAGAACTCGAAGCGCTGCGGCGTGATCCGCCAGCCGCTCCAGCCAGGCGGCCGCGGCACCTCGCCGATGACGTATTTCGCGCCGGTCTTGGCGATCGCCTGCTCGAAGGCGAAGCGGCTCTCCAGCGGCTGCGACTGCTTGCTGGCCCAGGCGCCGATCTGCGCCTGCTTCGGCCGCGTGGCGAAATAGGCGTCGGCCTCGGCGTCGGTCACAGGCGTCACCGGCCCGCGGATCCGCACCTGGCGGCGCAGCGATTTCCAGTGAAACAGTAAAGCGGCCTTAGGATTTGCGGCCAATTCGCGGCCCTTGGCGCTCGCAATGTGGCTGTAGAACACGAAGCCGTCGGCATCGAAGCCCTTCATCAGCACCATGCGCACGTCGGGCAAGCCATCGGCATCGACCGTTGCGAGCGCCATCGCGTTCGGATCGTTGGGCTCGGACTTGACCGCTTCCGCAAACCATTCTGCGAACAGGGCGAACGGCTCCTCCGCCGCGGTGAAATCACCCGATGTTAACGGTGTCGGGTGTTTGATGGAGGTCGTGTCGGTCATGTCAGGAGTCCCGATTTGCATCCGCCCGCGTCCGAGAACGCGCTGCTGGCCCTATATAGGGCATGGGAGCGCGTTGGCCTATCGGCGATCCACCCCGCGGGCGCGGTGGTGACATTGATCCTGATCGGCGTCGGCGCCGGCGGCTGTAGCCTGTCGCGCAGCGATGCCTTCGCCAAGATCGACGACAAGGACGTGACGGGCTCGATCAGCCCGACGCCGGTGAGTGCTGTCATGCCGACCGACAGCGATCTCGCCTTCGCCCGCAACGCGGCCTCCGACGTGCTGACCAAGGGCGACAAGGATTCCAGCCAGCCCTGGGAAAATCCCGAAACCGGTGCGCGCGGCTCGGTGACGCCGCTGGCCCAGGCCTATTCCGGCGAGGACGGCAAGACGTGCCGGGATTTCCTCGCCAGCTATGTCAATGGAGCCACCGAGAGCTGGCTGCAGGGGGCCGCCTGCAAGGCGGGACAGGGACGGTGGGAAATCCATAGTTTGAAGCCTTGGAGAAAGTCCTGAGAGTTCCGGCAGAAGCCGGCACCTCCCTAGTTGCAAAAATGCCACTGAGCCCCCAGATAGAGGCAAAGTGGGCCCCGATGGGTTCCCGGTCAGGACGGACTTTTCCCGTGAAGGAGACGTGACGGATGCGCGACCCCTATGAGGTCTTGGGGGTGCAGCGGAGCGCCAGCGCTGCGACGATCAAGAGCGCCTATCGCAAGCTCGCCAAGAAACATCACCCGGATAACAACAAGAACGACCCGAAGGCCGCGGCCCGCTTTGCGGAGATCAACACGGCCAACGAGATCGTCGGCGACGAGGACAAGCGCAAGCAGTTCGACCGCGGCGAGATCGATGCCGAGGGCAAGCCTCGCTTCCAGGGGTTCCCTGGCGGTGGCGCCGGCGGCCGTGCCGGTCCGGGCGGCGGCTTCGAGTACAGTTTTCGTGGTGGCCCCGGCGGCGGCATGGGCGGCGGCAGCTTCGAGGACATCCTCAACAGCATGTTCGGCAACGCCGCGCGTGGCGGCGCTGGCGGCGCTGGCGGCCGCGCCGGGCGAGCCAGCCCGTTTGAATTCGACGGCGGCGGGGTCGGCGTCGACCTCGATCTGTCCGTCGCCATGACGGTGTCGCTGGAGGAATCGGTCAGGGGCGGCGACAAGCGCGTCCGCCTGCCGACCGGCCGCGAGCTCAACGTCAAGATTCCGCCCGGCGTCACCGCCGGCCAGCAGATCCGGCTGAAGGGGCAGGGCGACACCGCGCAAGGCCACCCGCCCGGCGATCTGCTGATCACGATCTCGATCGCACCGCATCCGTTCTTCAAGGTCGACGGCAACGATCTGCGGATCGATCTGCCGGTGACCCTCTACGAGGCGGTGCTGGGCGGCAAGGTCCGCGTGCCGACGCTCGGCAGCGCGGTCGAGCTGTCGATCCCGAAGAACACCTCCAGCGGCCGCACCTTCCGCCTCAAGGGCAAGGGGCTGCCGAAGGCGGGGGCTGTCGGCGACCTCTACGTCACGACCCGCATCATCCTTCCCGACGGGAACGATGCCGAGCTTGAGGCATTGATGCAGACGTGGCGGGAGCATAACCCCTATAATCCGCGCAGCGATCTCGGCTGACTGCCGGGAGCGCGCCCCAGAGACGCGAAGACGCGAAACTGCATCTACCCCGGACTCTATCGGGGTAGACGCCGGCCCGTGAGCGCGTCAAAGGATGACCGGCCGTCCGAATACCTGGGCTGCGGCGTGCAGACCGGATGGCGGAAAACGAGTGCGGCCTCGAGAGGGGGACCAGCGCGGTACACAAAACCCCAATCGAGGCCGCGTGCGCCGATCGGCGGATCGGGCGCAGATCATCTTCGCGTGAGCATCCGGTGCGATAATGAGACGCGTCGATGACGCGAATCGAAGTTTTCAATGTCGGAATTGGGACGCCGAGTGAGGCTGGATTCACTTGCTCGAAACGGCACAACTCTTGCGACACGATCTCCCGTAAAATTACGGGAGATCAGCCGCCGCTCTTTTCCATCTGATCGTAGACCGCCCGCGCGACCTGGGTCAGGCGCGTCCGATCCGTGCCGCCGCTGACGACATAGGCGACGCCGCGATCGGCCCAGAACAATGCGCCGTCGCTGCCGTGCACCGCATAGCGCATCTGGGTCGCCTCGGTCTTCACCTTGGCGGTGTAGACCGTGAAGCGCTCGCCGGACGTGCTCTCATACATCAGGAACGACGCCGGTCCGCTAGGCCCCGGCAGCAGCCGGCCGCCGACCAACTTCAGCCCGGTCAGCTCCGGCGCGCGGACGTCCCAGCCGCAGCGCTTGGTCAGCCATTGCTGCAGATGGTCGCGCTCGCTGCCGGGCACCTCGACCGGATGGCGGACCTCGACCACGTAGAGGCGGTGCGCATCGAGCGCATCGAGGGTGAAGCTCTGGAAGGTCGACGGTGTCGCGGAGGCGCCGCGCGCGACCCAGCCGACGCCGCCGCCGGCGATGAAGGCGGCAAGCGTTGCCGCCACCGCGCCATAGACCCAGCGGCGCGGCTGGCGCACCAGCCGTTCGAGCTCGAGCCGCTTCGGCACCGCCTCGTCCAGCACGCGATCGTAGCGCGCATGCAGCGTCTCGGCCATCGCGCGCCATGACTGCACCCGTGCCGCGTCGTCGGGATGGGTAGCGAGCCACGCCTCGACATCGCCGCGGCGCTCGGCCGGCAGCTCGTTGTCGACGTAAGCGTGCAGCTCGTCTTCGGTGACGGGGATGTTCGGATCGGTCATATCAGTCGTCTCTGCCAAATCTTGTTCGAAAATCGTTCAAGCGAACACCTGCCATTGCGCACATTATCATTTCACCCGCCGGAGCGCCGGGCGCTGGCCCTCGATCGAGGCCCGCACATGGGCGCGCGCGCGGGCGAGGCGGGACATCACGGTGCCGATCGGAACGCCCTGGATATCGGCGACCTCGCGGTAGCTCATGCCCTCCAGCATCACGAGCAGCAGCACCGAGCGTTGCTCCTCGACCAGCGTCGACAGTGCGCGCTCGATGTCGCGTCCCTCCGCCTCGGTGCCGCTGGCGTCGGCATTGTTGTCGAGCAGCGGCATCAGGGGCGGTCGCCGCGCCAGCGAGCGCCTGCGGTTCTTGTTCAGGTTGGTCAGGATCGTGTAGAGCCAGCTCCTGACGTCGCCGCCGAGAAACAGCCGCTCCGAGCGCAGCGCGCGGACCAGCGTGTCCTGCACCAGGTCATCGGCGATATCCGTGTCACGCGTCAGCGCCCGCGCATAGCGGCGGAGCGCTGGAATCATGGCTTCGACACTTTGACGAAACGCGGTCATGCATCCAGTCTTCGATGGTCGCGGCGACGGCCGCCGTGTCAAACATAACACCCTTGCGGCGTGCCTATTCCGGTTGCGCCAACCTGCGCGTAGTGCGCCTCAGCTGCGGCCGATTTGGGCTTGTCGCCAGCCAAAGTGCTGGTGTACCTCCGAGCCGAAAATTCGAAGCGTGGAAGCCGGGCGCCCGACAGCTCGCTCAGCAAGGACCAGCCGTCACGGGAATGCCGGTGCCAACGATCTACTATATCCGCCACGGCGAGACGTCGTGGAACGCCGAGGGCCGGCTTCAGGGCGTGCAGGACATCGCCCTCAACGATCGCGGCCGTGCCCAGGCGGCGCATGCCGGCCGCATCCTTGCCGACTTATTGGCGCGCGACGGCCGTGACAAGACGACGCTGCCGTTCGTCGCAAGCCCGCTGATCCGGGCGCGCGCGACCATGGAGCTGGTGCGCACCGAGCTTGGCCTGCCGCCGGGCGATTACGCCCTCGACGCGCGGCTGCGCGAGATCGCCTACGGGAGCTGGGAGGGCTCGACGCTGGCGCAGGCGCAGGCCGCCGACCCCGTGGTCTATGCGCGCCGCCTGACCGAGAAGTGGCAGGTCGCGCCGGAGGGCGGCGAGAGCTATGTCGACGTGCAGGCACGGATGACCGACTGGTACGGTTCGGTGACGTCGGACACGGTCGCCGTCGCCCATGGCGGCACGGCGCGGGCGCTGATGGTCGCGCTCGGCTTCGAGACGGCGGCCTCGGCCGCCGACCTCACGATCGAGCAGGGCGCGGTCTACGTGTTCGGCCCCGCGGGGCTGCAGAAACATAGTTAAACGCGCCCGGTCAGCCACGTCTTCAGGGCCATGAAACCCGTTTGACGCTGCCGACCCCGCGCGTTACGACACGCCATGTCCTTCAATACTTTCGGCCATATGTTCCGCGTCACGACCTTCGGCGAGAGCCATGGGGTCGCGATCGGCTGCGTGGTGGATGGCTGCCCGCCGATGATCCCTCTGACGGTGGAGGAGATCCAGCACGATCTCGACCGCCGCCGCCCCGGCCAGTCGCGCTTCACCACCCAGCGCCAGGAGCCGGATGCGGTGAAGATCCTGTCCGGTGTGATGGCGCATCCGGAAAGCGGCGTTCAGGTGACGACCGGCACGCCGATCGCGCTGCTGATCGAGAACACCGACCAGCGCTCGAAGGACTATTCCGAGATCAAGGACAAGTTCCGCCCCGGCCATGCCGACTTCACCTATGAGGCGAAATACGGCCTGCGTGATTATCGCGGCGGCGGCCGATCGTCGGCGCGCGAGACCGCGACCCGTGTCGCGGCCGGTGCGATCGCGCGCAAGGTGCTGCCCGAGGTGAAAGTGCGCGGCGCGCTGGTGCAGATGGGTCCGCACAAGATTGATCGCGCGAAGTGGGACTGGGACGAGATCGCAAGGAATCCGTTCTTCTGTCCCGACAAGGACAAGGCAGCGTTCTTCGAAAGCTATCTCGACGGCATCCGGAAGAGCGGCTCCTCGATCGGCGCCGTCATCGAGGTGGTCGCAGAGGGCGTGCCGGCCGGTCTCGGCGCGCCGATCTATGCCAAGCTCGACAGCGATCTGGCATCGGCGATGATGAGCATCAACGCGGTGAAGGGCGTCGAGATCGGTGCCGGCTTCGGCGCCGCCGAGCTGACCGGCGAGGAGAACGCCGACGAGATGCGGACCGGCAACAACGGCACGCGTTTCCTGTCCAACCATGCCGGCGGCGTGCTGGGCGGCATCTCGACCGGCCAGCCGGTGGTGGTGCGCTTTGCGGTCAAGCCGACGTCCTCGATCCTGACCACGCGCCGCACCGTCGACCGCAAGGGCGCCGATACCGACATCCTGACCAAGGGCCGCCACGACCCCTGCGTCGGCATCCGCGCCGTGCCGGTGGGCGAGGCCATGATGGCCTGCGTGCTGGCGGATCATTTTCTGCGCGACCGCGGGCAGACCGGGCGCTGATCCCCTATATAGTGGGCGGTACCAGACCGCCTTGGGGACTGCCATGAACGCGTCGGAGCTTCGGGATGTCATCGCGTGGATGATCGGCGGCGCGCGATCGGCGCCGACCCCGCCGCAGATGATGGCGGAGTGCTGCGAACGGCTGGTGCGGGCCGGGCTGCCGCTATGGCGCATCGGCGTGTTCGTGCGCACGCTGCATCCGGAGATCTATGGCCGGCATTTCTTTTGGAGGCCGGGTGCTGAGGTCGAGACCGGGACCGTCGATCACAACATCGAGGAGTCCCCGGAATTCGCCGTTAGCCCGCTGTCGATCGTTTTTAAGCAGGGAATTGAGGTGCGCGCGCGGCTCGATGATCCCTCGAGCAAGCGCTTTCCGATCGTCGTGGACCTGCAGGCCGAGGGCGTCACCGACTACATTGCGGTGCCGCTGATCAACACCGACGGCCGCCCCAACGCATCGAGCTGGACCACCAGGCAGCCGGGCGGCTTCACCGAGGAACAACTCGACGCGATCCGATCGATCGCCATTCCGCTGGCGCGTTACATCGAAATCGTGACGCTGCGCCGCACCGCCTCGCTGCTGCTCGACACCTATGTCGGCAACCGTGCCGGCGAGCGCATCATGGGCGGCCAGATCCGACGCGGCCATGCCGATACGATGGATGCGGCGATCTGGCTGTCCGACCTGCGCGGCTTCACCGCGCTGTCGGACCGCTTGCCGGCCGAGACCGTCGTGGAAATTCTCAACCTCTACTTCGATTGCCAGGTCACCGCGATCCGCGACCATGGCGGCGAGGTGCTCAAATTCATGGGCGACGGCTTGCTCGCGGTGTTTCCGGTCGACGAATATCTCGGCGACGAGGCGCAGGTCTGCTCGCGGGTGTTGGATGCCGCGCGGGCGTCCCGCGCCGGGGTCGAGGCGCTGCAATTTCCCAACGGCGACGCGGTCGAGCGCTTCCGCTTCGGCGTCGCGCTGCATCTCGGGCGCGTGCTGTACGGCAATATCGGCGGCGGCAACCGGCTCGACTTCACCTGCATCGGTCCGGCGGTCAACCTCGCGGCGCGGCTGGAGAAGATCGCCGGCCGTCTCGGCCGCACCGTCGTGGCCTCCGAGCGCTTCGCCGGCATCCATGACGGCGGCTGGAGCGACCTCGGCGAGTTTCCGATCGCGGGGTTCTCGAAGGCGGAACGGGTCTATGGCCTGTTCGACGAGGCGCCGGTCGCCGCTGCGAGTTAGCATCGGTGCGATGTGACTGACACCGACGCGCAGCGTCGCACCGGGATTGCGCTGGTCGTGGCGGCCGCGGCGGCGTGGAGCACCGCGCCGTTCTTCACCCGGCTGCTGCACTTCGATTCCTGGACCATCCTGTTCTGGCGCGGGCTGTTCGGTGGCGGCGCGATCGTGCTGTTCCTGGTCGCGACGCAGGGCCGGCGCGGCGCGCGCGATCTCGTCGCGATGCCGTTGAGCGGATGGCTGGTGGCCGGTCTCTCGACCCTTGGCATGGTGACGTTCATTCCGGCGCTGCAACTGACCAGCGTCGCCAATGTCGCAATCCTGATCGCGATGCAGCCGTTTGCGGCCGCTGCGATCGCCTGGCTCTGGCTGCGCGAGCAGGCGCGGCCGGGCACCTTGCTGGCAAGCCTGGTCGCGCTCGCGGGCGTCGCCATCACCGTCAGCGGCGCCGGGGGCATCACGGATTACAGGGGCATCGGGCTTGCCTGCGTGATGGTGCTGGCGATCTCGCTGATGACGGTGGTGATCCGGCGGCACAGGGGCACGCCGATGATCGCGGCTGCGGCACTCTCCAACTTCCTCGGCAGCGCGATCAGCGTTCCGTTCGGGCAGGACATCGGTGCGGTCGGCGGTGCCGATCTCGGTGTGCTCGCGCTGTTCGGCGCATGCCAGGTCGGACTCGGCCTGACTTTGTTTACGGTCGGCTCGAGATTGCTGCCGTCCGCGCAGGCATCGCTGATTGCAACCCTCGAAACGCCGCTGATGCCGTTCTGGGTGTGGCTGGCATTTGCCGAAGTGCCGTCGCTCCGCGCCATGATCGGCGGCGCGCTGGTGATGGGCGCCGTCGTCGCCGACATCGCGCTCAGCCAGCGGGCGCAACTCGCTCAGCCCGCGGAGCGGTGAGGGCTGGCTACTCTTCCGGCTCGGTGGTGAACAGCAGCGGGTAGCCCTTGGCGCGGCCGGCGTCGGTGGCGCGCGTCGCCTTGGTCTCGGCGACATCCCTGGTGAACACAGCGACCACGCAGACGCCGCGCTGGTGCGCGGTCAACATCACCTTGTAGGCCTGGTCGTCGGTCATGCGGAATTCGCCCTTCAGAACGGTGACGACGAATTCGCGCGGCGTGTAGTCGTCATTGACCAGGATCACCTTGTGCAGGCGCGGCCGCTCGACCTTGGTCTTTGTCCTGGTTTTCGGCTTGACGACGGTATCGGGCATCGCACTCCCTCGCGATTGCCCGTAAGAATACCGTCTTCCGGCACATCTTGGAACCGTTCGATTTGCACGGCGTCATTGCGGCAACGGCACGGCGCGTGTCGTCTCATGCGTGACGTCCAGCCTGCAGGTGCCTAACTTGAATGTGAAGGATAGATGATATCTGCGCTTTTCGCCGCCTGATTTGCGTGTCACCATGACATCACACGACGGGAGGGCCGCAATGCGCTGGTATGTCTCGATCGGAGCTGTGCTTGTCGCGGGCATGTTGGCCAGCGGCGATGTGGCCGGTGTTGCCGCGCCGGGCCCGGGTACACAGACCGGCCGGCTGGCCGAAAAGGAATCCACGCCAAGCGTCGATATCGAGCTGATCATCGCGGTCGACGTCTCCTATTCGATGGACATGGACGAGCTCGCGATCCAGCGTGAGGGCTACGCGCAGGCGATCGTCTCCAAGGAATTTCTGCAGGCGCTGAAGGCCGGTCCGAACGGCAAGATCTCGGTGACCTATTTCGAGTGGGCCGCCTCCAACGACCAGAAGGTCATCATTCCCTGGCGGGTGATCGACGGCCCTGAATCGGCCGACGCGGTCTCCGCCGAGATCATGAAGACGCCGGTGCGCCGTGCCTCGCGCACTTCGATCTCGGGCGCGATCTATTTCGCGATCCCGATGTTCGATGACAATCCGCATCGCGGCCTGCGCCGCGTGATCGATATTTCCGGCGACGGCCCCAACAACAACGGCGCGCCGATCACGCCTGCCCGCGATGCTGCGCTCGACAAGGGCATCGTCATCAACGGCCTGCCGATCATGGTGAAGGAGCCGTCCTACTCGACGATGGATATCGAAAATCTCGACTGGTACTACGAAGACTGCGTGATCGGCGGGCCCGGCTCCTTCGTGGTGACGATCAAGGATCGCGAGAAATTCAAGGAGGCGATCCGCACCAAGCTGCTGCTCGAAGTCGCCGGCCGCACTCCCGAACGCCCGGTGGTGCGGACCGCCGAGAAGGAGCCGCGGGTCAGCTGCACGATCGGCGAGAAGATCTGGCAGGATCGCTGGGGACGATGATCTTGTAGATCATGTGGGCTGGATAGAGCGCAGCGAAACCCATCATTTCTTCGTGGGACATGCGATGCAGATTATGGCGAGACCGCCGCACGCTGCGATAGGCGCAACGATGGTTCAGCGTGCGAAGCGCGCCACCAGCTCGACATGCGGGGTATGACGGAACTGGTCGACCGGGGTGACATCAGCGATCTTGTAGCCGCCGTCGATCAGGGTTTTCGCGTCGCGCGCGAATGTTGCGGCATTGCAGGACACCGCAACGACCACCGGCACCTTGCTTGCCGCCAACTGCGTGACCTGGGCCTGCGCGCCCTGCCGCGGTGGATCGAACACGACGGCGTCATAGTCGCGCAACTCCTGCGGCATCAGCGGGCGGCGGAACAGGTCGCGCGCCTCGGCTTTCAGCGGCTTCAGCCCCGGCGTCGACTGTGCGGCCTTCTGCAATGCCGCGATCGCGCCGGCGTCGCTGTCGAAGGCCGCGACCCGCGCCTTCTCCGCGAGGCGCAGTGCGAACGGGCCAACACCGCAGAACAGGTCGGCGATATGCTTGGCGCGGCCGCAATGCGCGCGGACCAGCGCCGCAAGCGTCTCTTCGCCCTTGAGGGTGGCCTGCAGGAACGAGCCCGGCGGCAGCACGACCTTGGCTGTTCCGATCGCCACGTCGGGAGAGCCGCGTTGCAGCACCAACTCGCCGTGCCGCGTCAGCCGCGCCAGCCGGTGCTTTTCTGCGACGCGCGACAGAGTGGTGATCAGGTTGGTCGGCAGCGCGCCGGAGCCGCGCACGTCGATGTCGAGACCGTTGAGGGTCGCGGTCACCTGGATGTCGAGCGGCTTGCCGATCGCAATCAGCGGCTCGGCGACGGTCCATGCCGCCTCGAGCGCGCCGTCGAGCGTAGGATCGAGTATCGGACAGCGGTCGACCGGGATGATGTCGTGCGACCCCGCCGCGGCGAAGCCGACCTTGAGGACCTCATGGGTGCCCATGCGTCCGTGCAACGTGATGCGGCGACGGCCCGCGCCATGGGCGTCGAGCAGTGGCGCAACCTCGGCCGCGATCCTGGCCTGCGCCAGCGTCTCGACCACGATGTTGCGCTTCCACGCCTGGTAGGGCTCCTCGTTCCAGTGCTGGATCGCGCAGCCGCCGCAGACGCCGAAATGCGGACAGAACGGCGCGATGCGCTCGGGGCTTTGCTGCGTGACCCGCAGCAGCCGCCGCCGGTCGGGATGATTGCCGGGGACGTCCTCGACCTCGACGGTTTCACCGGCCAGCGCATAAGGCACGAAGATCGACTGCGATCCGTCGATCGCGACGCCGTCGCCGCGGTGGCCGACATGGTCGATGGTGAGGATTTCAGCCACGGCGCGCGCCGAGGAAGAATTCGATGTTGCCGTCGCCGCCCGGTATCGATGACGGGAACACCTGGATGTCGGTGCAGCCGAGCGAGGCGGCAAAGGCCGCGATATCGTCGCAGATCTCCTGGTGCACCATCGCGTTGCGGATGACGCCGCGCTTGGAGTGCTTGCGGGCCGCCTCGAACTGCGGCTTGATCAGCGCCAGCAGATGCATCGGGGCCGCCGCCAGCGACAGCGCCACCGGCAGCACCAGCTTGAGCGAGATGAAGCTGACATCGATCACGACGATGTCGGGCCGCGCCGGCAGCCGCTTGCCCTCGTAGTTCCTGATGTCGGTCTCTTCCATGGAGACGATCTTCGGATCGCCATGCAGCGAAGGATGCAGCTGGCCGTGGCCGACGTCGATGGCGAACACGAGGCTCGCACCATTGGCGAGCAGCACTTCGGTGAAGCCGCCGGTCGAAGCGCCGACATCGAGGCAGACATGGCCCTCGACATCGATCGGATAGTGCTCGAGCGCGCCGGCGAGCTTGACGCCGCCGCGCGAGACATAGGGATGCGCCGGCTCGGCCGTGAGTGCAGCGCCGGGCGCGACGATCTCGGACGCTTTGGCGATTTGCTTGCCGTCGGCGGTGACGAGGCCGGCGTCGATCGCGGCGCGTGCCCGTGCGCGGCTTTCGAACAGGCCGCGTTCGACCAGCAGCACGTCGATGCGCTTGCCGGCGGATGCGTCGTTGCCGCCTGCCTTGCTCACTTGCTTGCTCACTTGGCGCTCTGCCGGCGTTGCGCGGCGGCGAGCCGCACGCAGGCCTCGAAGGAGGTGAGGTCGTGCCAGAGATCGGCCGACGGCTCCCGCGGCGTCACCAGCGGGCTGCCGTGTAAATCGAGCGCGTGCATCATCATCAGATTGTCCGGCAATCCAAACTCTTCCACCGTCAGCCCCTCCGCGTCGATCAGGCGTCCGTCGGATGCCGGCACGACCTGGCCGAGCCGTGCCACGCGATTGGCGTAGGACGTGGGATCGTTCGAATAGGCGAGGCACAGTTTGCCGCGCCCCGCCATGTAGCCGAGTTCATAGACGGTGCCTGCGTCGGCACTGGGGCCGCGAAACGGCGTCAAATTGGCGATAATGGCGTCGGCAGACTCCATCATCGCCTCGTTGCTCTTGAAGATGGTGAGCGAGGCGCCGGCGGCGGTGGGATCGATGCTGTTGTCGAGCGGATAGAGCCCGGTGAGCCCGTGATAGGCGCAAACCTCCGCCTTGCGGCGGCCGATCTCCACGGCATCCGGCAGGAACACGTCAGGACCTGCCAGATAGATTTTCATGGACTTGCTCAGGACAAGATCGACTTGAAACCTCTCCCCGGTGGGAGAGAGGTGGAAGGCGATTACGCGAGCTTGACGGTCTCGGTCTTGTAGTCCTTGCCGAGGGTTTCGAACACCTTGGCAACGATGCTCTTGGCGTCGAGACCGGCGCGGGCATACATCGCCGCCGGCGTGTCGTGATCGAGGAACACGTCGGGCAGGATCATCGAGCGGAACTTGAGCATGCCGCTGTCCAGCATCGCGTTGTCGGACAGGAACTGCATGACATGCGAGCCGAAGCCGCCGATCGAGCCTTCCTCGATCGTGATCAGGATCTCGTGGTCGCGGGCGAGCTTCATGATCATCTCCTCGTCGAGCGGCTTCATGAAGCGCGCGTCGGCGATGGTGGCGGAGAGGCCGTGGGCGGCGAGCTCGTCGGCCGCCTTCTCACACTCGGCGAGGCGGGTGCCGAAGGAGAGCAGGGCGACCTTCTTGCCCTCGCGGATGATGCGGCCCTTGCCGATCGGCAGGGCAACGCCGACTTCCGGCATCTCGACGCCGCGGCCCTCGCCGCGCGGATAGCGCAGCGCGCTCGGGCGATCGTTGATCGCAACCTGGGTCGCGACCATGTGCACCATCTCGGCCTCGTCGGAGGCCGCCATGATCACGAAGTTCGGCAGACAGCCGAGATAGGCGTTGTCGAACGATCCGGCATGGGTCGCGCCGTCGGCGCCGACCAGGCCGGCACGGTCGATCGCGAAGCGGACCGGCAGGCTCTGGATCGCGACGTCATGGACCACCTGGTCATAGCCGCGCTGCAGGAAGGTCGAATAGATCGCGCAGAACGGCTTGTAGCCTTCGGTGGCGAGGCCCGCAGCGAACGTCACCGCGTGCTGCTCGGCGATGCCGACGTCGAAGGTGCGATCCGGGAATGCCTTGTTGAAGATGTCGACGCCGGTGCCCGACGGCATCGCCGCGGTGATGGCGACGATCTTGTCGTCCTTCTGCGCTTCCTTGACGAGGCTCTGGCCGAACACGTTCTGGTAGGCCGGCGCGTTCGGCTTGGCCTTGGCCTGGGTGCCGGTCGCGACGTCGAACTTGACGACGGCGTGGTACTTGTCGGCGGAAGCTTCCGCCGGGCCGTAGCCCTTGCCCTTCTGGGTCACGACGTGGACCAGGATCGGTCCGGTCTCCATGTCGCGAACGTTCTTCAGCACCGGCAGCAGATGGTCGAGATTGTGACCGTCGATCGGGCCGACATAGTAGAAGCCCAACTCCTCGAACAGCGTGCCGCCGTCCATCATGAAGCCGCGGGAATATTCCTCGACGCGGTTGGCGCGGTTGGCGAGGATCTTCGGCAGCCGCTTGTTGATCTGCTTGGCGGCCTCGCGCAGCGAGCGGTAGGTCTTGCCGGAGTACAGGCGCGACAGATAGGCGCTCATCGCGCCGACCGGCGGCGCGATCGACATGTCGTTGTCGTTGAGGATCACGATCAGGCGCGAGTTCATCGCGCCGGCATTGTTCATGGCCTCATAGGCCATGCCCGCCGACATCGCGCCGTCACCGATCACGGCGATAACGTTGTTCTTGCCGCCGGAGAGATCACGCGCCACGGCCATGCCGAGGCCGGCCGAAATCGAGGTCGAGGAGTGCGCGGCGCCGAACGGATCGTAGTCGCTCTCGGTGCGCTTGGTGAAGCCGGAGAGGCCGCCGCCGGTACGCAGGGTGCGGATGCGGTCGCGGCGACCGGTCAGGATCTTGTGCGGATAGGCCTGGTGGCCGACGTCCCAGATCAGGCGGTCGCGCGGGGTGTCGAAGATGTAGTGGATGGCGGTGGTCAGTTCGACCACGCCGAGGCCGGCGCCGAAATGGCCGCCGGTCACCGACACGGCGTCGATGGTTTCCTGGCGGAGCTCGTCGGCAACCTGCCGCACCTGCTCGACCTTCAGCTTGCGCAGGTCATCGGGCGTGTGAATAGTATCAAGAAGCGGCGTTTTACTAAATGTGGTCACTGCGAATTTCCAATTTTTGCCTGTCGGAACGAACCGCCCGACGCGAGATGGGTTGGCGCGCACATCGCGCAGCGAATGCCAGACACTGGGTGCCGCCCCGGCAGACCGTGCCTGGTTGTAAGCCTAGATTCACTCCGGATTGGACCACGTGATACGCATCACCTTGGTCGCTCTTCACCCGTCCCGGTTCAGTTTTGTCGAACCATTTGAGACGCATGCCGCCCGAATATTTCGGGCCGCCCGCCACCCTCAAATGCCCATAGAACTGGAAGCATTACACCAAAGCCGTAGCCAAAGCCAACCCGATAGGGCACGCAGGGTTCCTATGCGCTGCCTTGAAAAACCTAGACTTTTCAATGGTTGGGGCCTGGGGCGGGTTCCAATTTGGCTATTTTAGCGGCAGCTGGCCGGTCCGGAACGGTCCGATTCGCGGCCGCACCGGTCGCCACGGTCGCTCCATGGCGCGATCGATCCGACGGAAATACGCAGCAATAATTGCCCGCCCTGGCGGACATCCTGTCGCATGCGGCGGCGGCGCTACTGCACGTCGAGCGGCTCGGTGCCGGACGCCTGGCCGGAGGCGTCGGTGGTGATCTTGTCGACACGGGCTTCGGCCTGGCGCAGCAATTCCTCGCAGCGCCGCTTCAGCGCCTCGCCGCGCTCATAGATCGCGACCGATTCCTCAAGCGGTACCTTGCCGTCCTCGAGCCGCTTGACGATCGATTCGAGTTCCTCGATCGCGCGTTCAAAGGAGAGCTTCTTGACGTCGGCTTGAGTATTTTCGGCCATTATCTGTTCCCAGTGCGCCGATCAGACCGTGATCGGATCTTGTCGTCCAAGCATGACCCGTCGCGGGCCATGCTTACCCCGGCGCAGAATCAATCGAATTTTTGCGGGCGTATTGTGGCGGGTATTTATCCGCCCATCAATGCGGTGACGTGAGATGCTACCGACTCTTTCAGGCCCTCGAGGTCGTAGCCGCCTTCCAGGACGGAGACGACGCGCCCGCCGGCGCTCTTGTCGGCGAGATCCATCAGCTTGCGCGTGACCCAGCCGAAATCCTCACCCGTCAGGTTGATCGACGCCAGCGGGTCGCGGTGATGGGCATCGAAGCCTGCCGAGATGACGACGAGTTCCGGGGAAAACTTCTCGAGCTGCGGCAGGATCAGGTTCTCGAACGCGGAGCGGAATTTGGCGCCGCCGTCGCCGGGCGCCAGCGGCGCGTTGACGACGGTGTCGTGCTCGCCGCGTTCGCCGGCAGCGCCAGTGCCGGGGAACAGCGGCATCTGGTGCGTCGAGCAGTACATCACGGTCGGATCGGCCCAGAAGATGTCCTGCGTGCCGTTGCCGTGATGGACGTCGAAATCGATGATCGCGGCGCGCTTGATGCCGTATTTGCGTTGCGCGTGGCGCGCGGCGATCGCGGCATTGTCGAAGAAGCAGAAGCCCATCGGCGTCGATTTCTCGGCGTGGTGCCCGGGCGGGCGCACTGCGACGAAGGCGTTCTGGTGCTTGCCCTCCATCACCTGATCGGTGGCGGCCACGGCGCCGCCGACGCCGCGCATCACGGCTTCCCAGGTGCCCGGCGACATCGAGGTGTCGCCGTCGATATAGATCATGCCCGAAGTCGGCGCGATGTGGCGCAGTTCGCCGACATAGTGCTCGCCATGGCAGAGCAACACGGTGTCGAGGTCGCCTTCCGGCGCGAGGTCGCGCACCAGCGCCTTGAAACGGTCTTCGCCAAGCACCTCGGCGACCGCGCGCAGCCGGTCGGGGCGTTCGGGATGTCCGGGTGGGGTCAGGTGATCGAGGCAGGCGGGGTGCGTCAGAAGCAGTGTCATGCAATTTCCCGGCGCAATGGAGGCGCGTGCGAGGACGCCCTAATGTAGGCGGTTACCGGCCCAGCGGAAAGGGCCCGCTCTGACCCGGCCCTCACCTTTTCGGGACGGCGGCCGGGGGCAACAGCCCGGCGCTATCCCGGTCATTGCGAACCAACGGGTCGCGCGAATGCGCGCCCGATGACAGGCTCCGCGAAGCAATCCATCTTTCCGCGCAAGCTGAAAAATGGATTGCTTCGTCGCTTCGTGCTCCGCAACGACGAGGAGACAGTCATATGCGGTGTCTCAGTTGACCCGCTCGATCCGCTTGCCGGCAGTCGGGCCGACCGGGCTGTTGGCCTTGAAGTAGGCATAGAGCGCATCGACGTCGTAGATGCCGAACTGCTGCGCTGTCCCTTCCTTGAACACCGTGAAGCCGTCGCCGCCTTCGGCGAGATAATTGTTCACGGTGACGCGGTAGCTCGCGGCCGGGTCGATCGGCTTCCCGTCGAGCGACATCCGCGCGGCGATGATGCGCTCGCCGTCACCCTTGCCCGCATCCCACGCATAGGCAAAGCCCTTCGAGACCTGCAGGGCGCGCGGCCGCTTCGGGTCGGCCCATTGCTGCTCCAGCACGTCCTTGAGCTGCTTGCCGGTCAGCGTCATCGTCACGAGCTGGTTGCGGAACGGCTGGCTTGCGAAGATATCGGCATAGGTGACCGCGCCGTCCTCGCGCTTGACGATGTCGGTGCGCACGCCGCCCGGATTGGTGAGGGCGATCACCGCGCCGCCGTTCGGCTCCGAGCTGGTGGCGCTGAGCTGCGCGTCGGCGACGATATCGCCGAGCACGCTTTCGCCGGTCTCGCCGGGCGTGCGCGACAGCGTCTCGGTGACCGAACCCGCCGCGCGGTTGGCGATCGGCGCGGCCAGCCGGTCATAGGATTCCAGGAGCGCGCTCTGCTCGGGATCCTTGGCGGTGCCGCCGATCTTCACGATGGTGTTGTCGGCCTTGGCGCTGATAACGTCATGGGTCTTCGGATCGAGCTGGAGATCGATCGCGGTGACCAGCGTGCCGTATTTGTCGCCCGACGTGACGAGCCGTCCGTCGATCTCGCAGATATAGGCCTGGTGGGTGTGGCCGGAGATTACGACGTCGACCGCGCGATCGAACTTCTTGACGATGTCGACGATCGGCCCGGAGATCCCGGGGCATTCATTGTAGTCGCCGGTCGGAAAACCGCCTTCGTGGATCAAGACCACGATCGCCTCGACGCCCTTCGCCTTCAGCTCGGGGACCAGCGCATTGACGGTCTCGGCCTCGTCGCGGAAGTCGAGGCTGGCGACGCCGGCCGGCGACACCAGGTTCGGCGTGTTCTTCAGCGTCAGGCCGATGAAGGCGACCGCAATGCCGTCGAACTCCTTGATCTCGTAGGGCGGAAACACCGGCTTGCCGGTCGCCTTGTCGATCGTGGAGGCGGCGAGGTAGCGGAATTTGGCCCCCAGGAAGGGATGCGGCCCCTGGCATTTGTCGATCGGGTGGCAGCCGCCATTCTGCATCCGCAGCAGCTCATCCTTGCCCTCGTCGAATTCGTGATTGCCGACCGAGGAGATCGCAAGCCCCATCATCGAAAGCGACTCGATGGTCGGCTCGTCATGGAACATCGCCGACAGGAACGGGCTGGCGCCGATCAGGTCGCCGGCCGCGACGAAGATGTTGTTCTTGTGTCCCTCGCGCAGCTGCTTGACCACGGTGGCGACCCGCTCCGATCCGCCGGCGGGCACCATGATCTTCCTGGTCGCATCAGCGGGATCGGTGATGCGGATGCCGCCGGGCGGCGGTCGCAGGTAGCCGTGAAAGTCGTTGATCGCGAGAATGCGCAGGTCCACCGGCGCTGCGGCACTCTGTGCCAGGCAAGGGCCGGTTGCGGCGAGGCCGAGCGCGCAGAGCGCGGCGACTAGTGTCAGGCGGGGCTGTCTCATGACCTGTCCATGGAACACACGATCATGGCGCGACGCCACTACAATTTTGCGACGCTTCGTTTCAATCCCGACGCTTCGCTCAATCTTTGGGGCGCGCCAGGAATGCCGTGAAGGCGCTGACCGCCTCCTTGGAGCGCATCCGCTCGCTGAACAGATGGTTCTCCTGCTCGATGCGGCGGGCGACGTCCTCGGGCGGCAGCCGGATCAGGCGCCGCGAGATCGCCACCGCCTCGGCCGGCAGCGCGCAGATCTCGCGCGCAATCTTGTGCGCCTCGACCTCGGCATGTCCAGGCGCCACCACGGCGTTGACGAAGCCGGCGACGCGCGCATCGTCGGCCGACATGGTGCGGCCCATCACCAGCATCGCGAAAGCGCGCTGGTGACCCATCGTGCGCGGCATCAACAGGCTGGAGGCACCTTCCGGCACCAGGCCGAAATTGGAGAACGGCGTCGAGAACAGCGCGGTCGTGCTGGCCAGCACATAGTCGCAGTGAAACAGCATGGTGGTGCCGATCCCCATCGCGACGCCGTCGACGGCGGCGATGATCGGCTTGACGTTGTGGGCCAGCGAATACAGGAACTTGACGAGGTCCGAGGCGGGCGGCGTCTCGCCGGTCGAGGTGCCCTGCGTGAGCAGGTCCTCGATGTCGTTGCCCGCGGTGAACACGCCGGAGCCGCCGGTGATGATCAGGCAGCGGATCCTCGGATCGTTCTGCGCCCTGTCGATCGCCTCGCTGATCGCGCGAAACATCTCCTCGGTGATCGCGTTCTTCTTCTCGGGCCGGCGTAGCCGGATCACGCGCGTGGCGGCTTCGTCGGTTACTATGACATGCGCGGTCATCAAGCAGTTCCAGGGGCGGCCGGCTGCGTCGCCGGCGGAGATCGTGCTGCTATCCTACATGATCCCGTCCATGCCCCAAATGTTCCAGGCCGCTTTTCGCCGCAGGCGGGCATGAGAACGGCGCAGTGCAGTCAACCTGAATCCCGCGATGTCGGCGGCGTGCGTCGAGCGAGCCGAGCCGTCGCGTGCCACTTGACGTGCTAGCCGCGCCCGACGAACGAGCCGATGCCGCGGCCGATCGCGGCGCCGTGCTGCAGGAGCGCGCCGAGATGATCGCCGGGGACCGACATCGCATACAGGCCGTTCTCCGCCGCGAAGCGCTGCATCGGCGCATGCGGTCCGTCGTCCTGCCCGTTCCACAGCAGCACCGGCACGCGCGAGGAGAGCACTGCGTCCCTTGCGCCGTCGACCTGGCCGAGCGCATCGAAGCAGGCGCGCGCAACATGCCTTTCAGCCGCCCCACACGGCGGCCTCGCTCCAGCCGAGCTCCCTGAACTCGGCTTCGCGGAGCGGAGCTTCGCCGGCGGCGAAAAATTCGTCGAGCTGCGGCGGCTTGACGGTGGTTTCGGCGAGCATCGCGTGAGCCTGGCCGCGATGATGGATCTGGTGCTGGAACAGATGCATCAACAGGCGGTCGCGGCGCTCGGTCTGTACCGACGTGTCGCGATTGACCCTCACCACATCATCGAGCCGTGCAGGCGTCAGCGCGTCGCAGTGAGCGATCAGGCGCTGGTCGATCGCGCGTTGCGCGGTTTTCAGCGCGTCGACCGCCGGGTAGGGCACTTCATTGGCCCACGCCTCCGGCCCGAGCCAGCCACCTTCGAGGGCGTCGACATAAAAGAGATCGATGACATGGATGTGGTTCAGCGTCGCCTGCAGGCTCGGGAAGAACCCGGTCCGGGCCGCCGCGAACTCCGCCTGGCTGAGACCGGCGCAGGCGGTCAGCATGCGGTGATTGGCCCAGGCATTGTTGTAGGCAAAGGCTCGAAACGTCTGAACGAGGCTCGCCGGCATATCGCTCCTCACTGAATTAATTGTGTCAGGCCGCCGCGCCGGCCAGCCGGCCGACCCGCGACAGCAACAGCTTCAGGATCGGGGATTTGTTGGCCTTGTGATAGGCGATCACGAGATCGAGCGTCGGCGCCTCTCCCTGCACCGGACGCGTGGTGATGGTGTCGGGCAGATAGCGCGCCGTGTAGGCAGGCAGCAGCATCACCGCATGCGTCGAGGTGATCATCGATATCGCGTGCACTACATTATGCACCTCGTGCTCCGGCCTGATGTCTATTCCGGCGCGGTTGAAATACTCCAGCACAACACGGCGCACCGCCGGCGCGGATCTGGACGGCAGAAAGAAGGTCTCGTTGACGATGTCTTCCGGCGCGACGTTGGCCTGCGCCGCCAGCCGATGGTCGCGCGGAAACACGAACACCAGCGGATCGGTGCGCACGCGTTTGCAAGCAAGGTCTTCCATGTTGTCGTCGGCCCGCATGAAGGCGGCATCGAGCTTGCGCCGCATCAGGGCCTTGGCAAGCGTCGGCGAATAGTCGCTCGACAGACGGATATCGATGCCGGGAAATTCCTCGCGCAACACGCGGGTCACCTCGGGCAGCAGATCGATTTCGGCGCCCGACAGGAATCCGAGCGAGAACACGGGCTTCGGCGGCTGCGCCGCGCGCAGCGCCGCTTCCTTGGCGGCCTCGGCCTGCAGCAGCGCCATCCGGGCATGGTCGAGAAACGCCTTGCCAGCCGCGGTCAGCTCGATGCCCTGCGCGCCGCGGTTCAGCAGTTGAACGCCGACTTCCTCCTCGAGATCGCGAATCTGCCGGCTCAGGGAGGGCTGCGAGGTGTGGAGCTTCTGCTCGGCGGCAACGGTCAGGCTGCCCGCATCGGCCACGGCAACGAAGTAGCGCAGATGCCGGAGCTCCATCACAGTCTCCCGATCGCTGCCTGGAAGATCCCGCTGCCAAATCTCGTGTCATGTCTCGCAGGCATGGGGCCAGCTTACAAAGTCTTTTTCAAGCCGGCCAGCGCTGTCTATAGCGAAGCGCAATTCGCGTTGTGGGCTCTGCCTTGCGGGCAGAGGGCCCGAACGTCGCCGAGACGGAGCTTGCGCATGCGGACAGGTTACGGAGCGTTGCTGGTGTCGCTGCTGGTGCTGGCGGGGCTCGGCGGCGCTGCTGCGCAATCTCCCGGCAATCAACCAAGGACTGGCGCCATGGAACAGGACGTCGCGACGATCAAGCAGGCACTTGCCGGCAACTGGGAGAGCATCGCGCCCGAGATACGGCCGAGCAAGAACCCGGACGGCTCGATCAAGCCGTTCTATCTCAAGCGCGCCTTCGTCTATCAGTCCTCCGATCGCTTCGAACTCGTGGTCGTCAACTCTGCCGATCCCTACGGCAAGGTGCCGCTGGCGCGCATCAGGATCGTCGGGCACATGCAGTGGCAGGGCGCGCATCCGATTGCGCCAGGCGCGCAGAAGGTCGATTTCACGGCGGACGAAGCCTATGAGGTCACGCCGCTGGCGCAGGGTTTTGCCGACGTGCTCAACAAGGTCGCCTCCACCGGCTATGCGCCGTGGGCGGTCGACGCGCCGCAGAGCATCTTCGGCAAGTCGTTCGCGCCCTTCGGATTGAAGGAAGGCGCCAATTTCATGGAATACGACCTGGTTTATCTCAGGGGCGACCTGTTGTTCTGGGGCGCCCGCAATGTCGACGGCCGCGGCTTCGACACCGAGCAGAACCGCCCGACCAATCTGCAGATCCCGCTGGTCCGCAAGTAACCCCTCGTCAAGGAAGCCTCGCCATGAACGCGCCGGCCGAAGATCACCGCCCCGGGATCGTGCTGAACGCGTTCGATACCCCGTTCAACAAGCGCGACTATGTCGCCGCCGAGCGATTCCGGTGGCCGCGCTACATCCAGCACAGCGCGCATATTCCGCCCGGCCGCGACGGGCTGTTCGGCCTGGTCAAGGACTGGCCCGCGACGTTTGCGCCACGAGAACCATTTGGCGGCGGCGACCGTCGATTTCATCATTCTGCACGGCAGGTTCAGCGGCCACGGCCAGCCGGCGGCCTGGGCCGTCGCCGATATCGTGCGCATGCAGGGCGACATCCTTGCCGAGCATCGGGATGTCATCCAGGATGAGGCGACGCGCGCACAGTCACGCAGCGGCTTGCCGATATTTGGTGATCGCTTCCCGGACTGAGCAGCTTGCGAGCGCGCGGGCGGCTGAGGGAGGCCGGACATGCAACTCGCCAAGAACGTCATCGACGTCGGCCTTTCCACCAACAATCTCGAGCCGATGCTGCGGTTCTGGCAGCAGGATGCCGGGCTTCGTTTCGATCATGTGCTGCCGGTCCGCCGCGGCCAGAAGCAGTACCGCCACGACGCGCACGGTTCGGTCATCAAGCTCAATCATCACGTCGAGCCGCTGCCGGCGGTCGCGCCGAGCGGCTATCGCGAACTGATCATCGCGCAAGAGGGCGTCGGCGTGCCGCAACACATGCACGATCCCGACGGCAACGGGGTCTGCCTGGTGGCGCCGGGATACGACGGCATCAGCCAGATCGCGGTCGCGATGGTGGTGCGTGATCTCGCCGCGCATCGCAGGTTCTACGGCGACATCCTCGGCTTCACCGAGCAATCCTGGTCGGGCGGCGCGGCCTTCCGCCTCGGCGACAGCCTCATCCTGCTGACGCAAGATCGCGCTGCGACCGTCGATCCAATCAGGCAAGCGCGCGGCTGGCGCTACATCACGTTGCAGGTCGCTGATATCGACGCCGTGCATGACGAGCTGCGCGGCAAGGGCGTCCGCGAGGGCCTCGCGCCGGTGACGCTTGGCGAGGTCGCGCGGATTTCCATGATCCTCGATCCCGATGGCAACTGGATCGAATTGTCCCGACGGGCATCGATCGTCGGCAGCCTTTCGGACGACGAGGCGGCAAGAAAGTGAGGTCTGTCCATGAACGATACGCATGAAACGGCGCCGACCCGGTTCGCCCAGGCGAGCGGCGTTCAACTGGCCTATCGCCGCTTCGGCATCGGCCGTTCGTCGGGCGTGACGCCTTCGACTGTTGCGGAGCTGGCTGAGTATTGCGCGGCGCGTATCTGGTGATGTGCCCCGACGCCGGCCACGGCGCGCAGTCACAGCACGCCGAGCTCTTTCTCGCCGATGTCCGGCTGTTTCTCAACGCACCGGACTGAGCGCGGGACTGCAGCACGATCCGGAAAAACGGAAAACGGTTGTCCGAGCTCAAGAGATGAGATCATGATACGATTCCCTGGAAACCGATCGTGATCTAGCAGATCTTCTGTTGCAGGTGCTGGATGCAGGTGCAGGTCGTCGAGGACGTCAGTTTGACGTCATAGTACGGAAAGCTTGCGTTGGCGGGGCTGTTGGTCGAACAACGCGGAAACAGGTAATAGCTGTCTCTCAGCGTCACGGTCCCGCTGATGGTGAAGCCGAGATTTGGCGTATAGCCGTAGGACACTTCGCCCAGAATGAACGAGACATTGTAGTTCTGCGTCCCGGCGAGCGAGGCAGGCAACGCGATCGTTTGACCGACCGGTCTCCCCGTGACGAAGCTCGTTCCGTTGTAGGACTGGCTCCACTGCACCGTCGCCTTGCCGTTGCTGTCCGTGGAGACTTCTGAAACAGTAACGGTGGTGAGCGAGTTGCCGTTGCTGGTCGTCGGATACGGCGCGAGGATCGCGGTCGAAGCGCCGAGGATGTTCTGCAGCTGGCTCGCGCTGACTTGCGTATTCTGCGAGACCATGTCGGCGACGGAATGGGCGGCCGCGGTGACCTTGATGTTGATGGCCATGCCGTTGGCAAGTTCGATGCCGCCGACATAGAGCAGCAACATGAACGGCAACACCATGGCAAACTCGATCGCCGCCAGGGCGTCGGTATCGATCCAGAACTTCCGCGCTCGAAGGGACAGCTTGGTCATCGGATCACATCCTACGAGGCCGGCTCGTTCTGGAAGGCGGCAGTGGCCAGAATCAGCCGGGTGTTGTTGGGCTGATTTGAAAGATTGAATCCAAGGGGGCCGAGCAAGACCGGCCACATGTACATCACCCGGACCACGACGATGTCTCCGGCATTTCCCGGATTGAATTGCATGTTGTTGACGTTGCCCTGGCTGTCATACGTCGGGATGAGAGCAGACGTATCGGCGGTCGACCAGCTGGTGGCGACCCGCACGTCGACCAGGATCTTGCTGCAGGTGAACAGTACAGCGACCTGATTGCAGACGGTCTGGTGAAAGGCGGTCTGTGTCGCCTGTTGTGATTGCGTCTGTCCGGTCAAAATCTGTCGGCTCGATTGCTGCACCACCCCTTCGAGCATCTCCTGCGCAAAGAACACGAGAAACGTCTGCACGATCGCGACGAGGAGGGCGAGAAACGGCGTCGCGACGAGCGCGAACTCGACCGCAGTGGCGCCGCGGCGATCCCTCATGAAGGCGCCGGAGCGATTTCGGATTCTCTTCACCGATCGGATCGTCACTGGGATCGTCACCTGGACCACCGCGCTTTCTTACTGCGTGAGGCTGGCTGTACTTGAGGCGACCTTGATGAACAAATCCGTCAATGCCGCCGAGATGTCGCCACCGGTCTGAACGTCGGAGAAAAGGCCCGGCGAAGCGCACGATTGCAGGTTTTGTGCGATCTGGCCGGTTGAAGAGGACGGGTTGTTGAACTGGGAGATATGACTCATGTACCAGCCGTCGCTCAGCTGCAGATACTCGGTGTAGAGGATTGCAATGCGAATACCCCGGTTCTTGATCGTCGTGCAGATCGTTGGGTCGATCGGTTGCTGGCACCGGAACTTCGAGCCCACTGTCTGTAGTACCGCGTTGGCATTGCAGGACGAGCTCAGCGAGATGATCTTGTCGTCGACGCCGTCGGTGACGAGGAATACGACTTCCTGCGGCGTGTCGCCCGATTGATTGCTGCCGAGGCCGGGATTCGGCATGATGTTGTTGACGCTGCTGAGCGCGTTCTCAATGTCCGTGCCGTAGTCCGTGGTGCAGTTTCCCGAGATCACGCAATTCTGGTGGTCGACCGTCATCAGCTGAATGTTCGAAATGGCCTGTCCCGCCGTGGTCGGGCTGGTCGGCGTTTGCAGGGTGTTGAAGCCGTAGTCGAAGGTATAGAGGCCGGCCTTGTAGGTGGTGTTGTTCAGGGCCGACATGCATTGCATGACGCCGCCCGAAACGCTGGTCTGCGGGCAGTTCGCCCATGAAACGAGCAGCTGATTGACGGCATTCACCACGAGATCGATGCGCAAGGTGACGCCGTTGTTGCGCGCAATGGTCAGGTTGTCGACGCTCGAGGAATTGGCGCCGCTGTCGAGGTTGGGATGCGTTTCATGGCAGGCGAAGCCGCAGCTTCGCGAGGCGGATGGCTGGCTGGACGTGTAAGATATCAGATTGTTGATGTCGTTCTGGGTCGCGCCAATCGCCATGGAAGGCGAGTCGTCGAGCACCAGATAGAAATTCATGTTGGGCGCGCTTGCCGCGCGTGCCGTCGAGGTGCCGCCGACGGCCCAGGTCGCGCTGCGAAGCAGGGTGCCGAAGTTGTTGATCGACTGCGCGGTGTACGAAACCGTCACGGTACGCTGGAGCCCGGAATCGACGATGTTGATCGTCGGTGACGGCACCGAGCTCAAGCCGGTCATGCTGTTGGCTGTGGACGCAAAAACGGCGGCGGCAGCGGCCTTGGCCGTGGAATCCGTTTGCAGCAGCATGGCAGGCCGCACGGCTGCAATTGCCGCAGCGTCCGCCGCGGCATCCAACTGATTCTTCTTGCGCAGGGCCTGGGTGTAATCCGTGGTCATACCCAACAGGTAGACCAACGGCACCGTCGCCAATGCAAAGATTACGGCAACGTTGGCCCCGCGATCTGTGCCGAAGCGAGAGAGCCAGGAGCGCATCACGAACTTCATCTGCATCACCAGTTGATTCAACAGGGCGATCTGCCGGGCGCGTTGTCAGCCGTTGGGAGGTATTCCAGCGCTTCCGCGAGTCTTGGAGATCAAGCCGTTAAGCAATGCTTACGCACGGTTGGTGGAATAGCGGGTAGCGCCACAAAATCTCCGGCCCCCTTACGCGAAGCTGACGAATGCTTACACCAGGCTTACAGAGCCTAGTTTGTTAG
Source organism: Bradyrhizobium sp. WCU1 (assembly GCF_053474805.1). Lineage (NCBI taxonomy): Bacteria > Pseudomonadati > Pseudomonadota > Alphaproteobacteria > Hyphomicrobiales > Nitrobacteraceae > Bradyrhizobium > Bradyrhizobium sp. WCU1. The sequence goes on along the minus strand of NZ_CM130280.1, from coordinate 1,577,941 downwards.
CTCCCTGTTTACCGATCGCCATCGTCAGGCGCCAGCGGCACCCAAAAGTTGTGTACCGATGCAATGCACGTAAACGCGGATTTTGCCTCGCATAGGATCAGAAGCGCAGGAATGGGTATCCGGCGGCCGGTTCTCGATGTGAACGCGGCGTGCTCAATCACTGAGTTGCCCGACGGGTCAAGGCCCGTCGACAAAAATATTTCGGTTTATCGTAATGACAACTCTGTGTATGGTCCGCTCGTCTCACCCGGCACGAGGGGCGCTTCGCGGTCGTCACGAACGTGGGTCGAGATGCGGTGGACGCCGATTGCGCAGCTGACGAGTGTGCAACGAGGCGGACGGTGAAGTCGTGTGGTCCTGACGCCCTAACGGCAGGTGTCTTCGTGCAAGATGCGTTGCGTCATGCACGGGCGGTGACAAGCAAGCCCAGTCTCGCCGGGGAGAGCACGAAGTAAGCCGTAACCCATCGCGCAGGGAAAGCCGGGTTGTTTCCGGTGACACCTGTGGTCCTAACCCCCGAGCTTTCTACCCATTGCTCGGGGCCCATGGGTGCGATCGGCACCCGGCTTTCCCTGCGCCCTCTGCTCAAGAGAGGGCGGAACGAACAGCAAGGCTCGGGCAAAACATGTCGCGAGAATGCGAGCGTATGACTCACCAGGCGTGCAACACCCTCACTGTCGTCCCCGCTTGCGCAGGCGGAAGCAGGGACGATGGTTGTGAATGTGGCGCGGAGTGGGATCGAGCGAGACGTGGAGCCCTCACCCCGCCAGCACGGCCTCCGCGCCGGTGATCGCCTCGGCGCTTTCGGTCACGGTCTTTTCCAGCGACGGCGCCTGCACCGAAATGTTCTCGGCAAAGAAGCGCGCCAGCGCGACGTAACGCTGCGGCTCGGCTGCGCCGTCCGCCTTGGCGGCGAGCGCTTCGCCGGCGAGCAGGCAGCCGCCGAGCGTGGCGCCGAACAGCCGCAGATAGGGCGTCGCGCCGGCGAGCGCATCGTTCGGCGCGGCGGCCAGCCGTTCGAGCAGCCATTTGCTGGTGCGCTCGAGCGCGGCGTGGGCATCGCGCAGCTTGGCGCCCGTGGTGCCGAACGCCGGATCGTTGGAGGTCTCGACCTGCTTGATGGTGGCATTGAGCTCGTCGAGCAGCGCCCACACCGAAGCGCCGCCATTGGCGCCGAGCTTGCGGGTGACGAGGTCGATCGACTGGATGCCGTTGGTGCCCTCGTAGATCGAGGTGATGCGGGCATCGCGGTAATGCTGCGCGGCGCCGGTCTCCTCGATGAAGCCCATGCCGCCATGAACCTGCACGCCGAGATAGGCGACCTCGTTGCCGATATCGGTGGAGAACGCCTTGGCGATCGGGGTCAGCAACGCGCCGCGCGCCGCGGCATCTGCGCGAACCTTGGCGTCCTTGGCGCGCACCGAGACGTCGAGCGCGACCGCGGTGGCGTAGCAGATCGTGCGCGCCGCCGCCGTCATGCTGCGCATCTGCATCAGCATGCGCTTGACGTCGGGATGCACGATGATCGGATCCATCCCGTCGCCCTTGTGGCCGACGACCTTGCCCTGGCGGCGCTCCCGCGCATAGGCCAGCGCCTGCTGATAGGCGCGGTCGGCAATGCCGACGCCTTCGAGGCCGACGCCGAGCCGGGCCTGGTTCATCATCGTGAACATGCAGCGCATGCCGGCGTTTTCCTCGCCGATCAGGAAGCCGATCGCACCGCCCTTGTCGCCCATGGTCATGGTGCAGGTCGGCGAAGCGTGCATGCCGAGCTTGTGCTCGACGCCGCTCGCATGGATGTCGTTGCGCGCGCCGAGCGAGCCGTCGGCATTGACCAGGAACTTCGGCACGAGGAAGAGGGAAATTCCCTTGGTGCCCGAGGGCGCATCGGGCAATCGTGCGAGCACGAAGTGCACGATGTTGTCGGTCATGTCGTGCTCGCCGTAGGTGATGAAGATCTTGGTGCCCTTGATGCGGTAGGTGCCGTCATCGGCGCGTTCGGCGCGAGTGCGCAGCGCGCCGACGTCGGAGCCGGCATTGGGCTCGGTGAGCTGCATCGTGCCGGTCCATTCGCCGGTGACGAGCTTCTCGAGATAGATGTTCTTCAGCTCGTCGCTGCCGTGGGCATCGAGCGCCTCGATTGCGGACAACGTCAGCAAGGGGCAGAGGCCGAAGGCGACATTCGATGCGCTCCAGATCTCGGTGCAGGCGGCGTTGATCGCGAGCGGCAGGCCCTGGCCGCCGAATGCTTCCGGCCCGGACACCGCGTTCCATCCCGCGGCGGTCCAGCGCTGATAGGCGTCGGGCCAGCCGGGTGCGGTCGTCACCTTGCCGTTGTCGAGCTTGATGCCGTGTTCGTCGCCGACCGTGTTCAGCGGCGCCAGCACGTCGGCGGCGAACTTGCCGGCTTCTTCCAATACCGCAGCGGTGATCTCGCTATCGAAATCGCCGTAGTGGCCGGCCGCCACGGCGGCAGCGAGCCCCGCACCATGATTGAGGGACAGCAGAATATCGTTGATCGGCGCGCGGTAGGTCATGGCGTTACTCCCGACGAGGCGTTTGCAAATCGTCATCCCATGAAACCGGCGGGCTCTCAACTGTCCGAACGGACATCGTACGGTCTGTCTCGGCCACCGCGGCGCTGCGTGACCGGAGCGGCCTCGTCCTGCGGCTTTCGTGCCTTTTCGATCACCGCCCTGTTGAAATGGCGGGACTCACCCTATAGACCGGCGTGGCCTTCAATCGGCGCGTTGGGGCGTAGCCAAGCGGTAAGGCAGCGGATTTTGATTCCGCCATTCGGAGGTTCGATCCCTCCCGCCCCAGCCATATTCAAAGCATTGATTTTGTTGGCATAATTGGCGTGGCTTGAGCAGCCATTTCGGGGCGTTTGGAAGCGAATTTGCCCCGTCATTTGGAAATCCGTGCCTATTTTGTTTCGGCAACGGTGCGCAACTGCGTCGAGTCGCGATCCGTGAGCGACGTTCAAAATTTGGCTGCGATGGAATAAGCGTGGGCTCGCTATGACGCATTCCGTCGCGTCACGCCGTCACCGCTCATCATGCTCGGCTCACCCGCGTTGGCATCTGCTTGTTCGAGTTGCTTCTGCGCCAAAAGGTGCGCGTGACGTTTGCGCGTTGCTGCCAGCGCCCGCCGCATCGTTTCTTTGGCGTAGCCACGATAGGCCTGCGCCGTTTTGTGTCCGGAGAGTGCACGGCCCTGACCGTCTGTCAGTTCGGCTTCCTCGAGTTCGGTCATGCCGCCGTGCCGGCAGGCATCAAGCGTAAACAGCTCCGACACGCCATCGATCTTCTTGCGCATCTGCTGCACGACCTTCTCCATACCAGGATAGGACCACACCTTGGCATCGCCTTTGCGCTCACCTCGTTCGATCTTGCGCATGATCATGGGAACACCGAGCCTTGGCAGATAGCCCAGGATTTCCTCGACCTCGGCGTAAAACTTGATGGCTTCGCCGTCGACGATCTCTTCGAGAGGATGCCAGACCAACGACTTGTTCTTATGGTGTTCAATCCTCACCGCGTGCGGCCAGTTCTTGCTACGATAATCCGGCCAGCTCGGAAACCCGGCGACCACGTTCTCGGGCCGCTGCAGCCACTCAAAGCAAATGACAGCGACGGCTGCCGGCTCCGGCCGAGCCTCCTTGATGCAGCCCCAGGCAAATTTGTAGACTTCTTCGCGGGTGACCGCGTGCTTCTTGCTCTTCGTGCGGCTCTTGAGCGTGAAATCGTCCCAAGGGTTGGGATGCTTCTTGTCGAACAAGTCCGGATGTAGGCGTCGCATGATGCGCCAGACCTTGCGGCAGAGGGCCACCACCTTCTCGCCTTGCCGCAGCCTCAGCCCGTTCGGGCCGTGAATGATCCTCTCGTATATTTTGTCGGCAGCTCGCGGTGTAACCTCTCTGATCTGCCGTTCTCCGATTCGGCGCTCGCTCTTTCCGACCGTATCGCAGATCAGTAGCATGATACGCTCGTAGTCTGGACGCGAACGGGGTGACACCTTCTCGGTGTAGGCCTTCTCGGTCTTGTATTGCCGAAACAGCCAATCGATGCTGCCGTAGCGTGCAATCTTGCCTTGCTCGATGGGTTCGCCCCTGCGCTGGCCGTTCCATTCATCGAACAATGCATTGAGCGTGGCGGCGCGTCCGCCTTTGCTGTCATCGCCGCACGCCGCCTCGTAGTTCGTACCCAATGGCTCATTCGCCATCTCGCAGCCGAGCCTGCGGTAATGCGTCGGGATGCGGAAATAGAAGCCGATCGATCCACTAGCTAACCGGCGCGCTTCGACGAACCGCGGAAGCCGGCGCTCCAAAATCACAAATCCTCGGCGAGGTCGCCTGGCACGAGATCCGGGGCTATGGCCCGGTCCAGATCGTCTCTCAACCACAGCTGACGCCTTCCTTCCTTGATCCGTGGTTGAGGATACTCGATGCCGACTCGTTTGAGAAATGCTTCGACGGAAGATTCTCCGCAATATCCTGCTGCGATTGCAGCTGGCATACGACGAGGCCAAGAGCCGCTTGGGATGATGGAAGAACGTGGCATCACTGAACTCGAATACGCTGACGTCACATAAAGCAGATCATGAGCAATGCCAGGCAACGGCGATGGTTGGCTGCTCATAGAAGGCTCTATTGGTGCTTGTTCTACAGCGGAGCTGTTGATCGCAATCAAACATGGCGCGCTGGAATTGCTCAACTGCAAGCCAGGGAAAGTAGCTACATCTTCCGCCTAAGTCCGGCCGCCTGCGTTATCCAGGTATGAGTAGCCGCTGTTAGGTCAAGCCGATCATATTCGTGTTATTCGCCGCTGCGGCGGCCATTTGCATAAGCGCGCGCGGCTATCGCCGCGGTGGGCTCTCGTTGACCAAGCCGCGCGGCGTCTCGGCCGGCCGGCTTCGATCCCTCGCGCAGGTAATCGAGAGTATAATGTGTCGCTCGCCGGAGGCTCTCGCTCGCGGGCCCGCCGTCATTGCATGGCGGCGTCGTTATCACTGTCCCGCGCTCGGGTGCCATTTTAGACCGGTCTCGCAACTGCAGTCGCCTCGGTGCCCGCGGTCATTGCATGCCCGCGTCGCTATCACTGCCCTCTCGTCGGCTGCTCTTTGATTTGGTCACTCTTGGCTTGATTACACTTCCTTTGCTTTGCCCAGCAATCTCACGCTTGAGAGCACCACACCATTGCTATCACCTAACCACCGCACCTTCGGTGCGGCGACGGCCGCTTTGCGTCTTTTTTCTTGAATGAAGACATTGAAGGGGCGCTGCCCCTCGCGCGCGCCAGGGTAAAGCGCCGGCTTTCGCCGGCGCCGCCCCGAGCGGTCTCCCCGGTCTTCCGTGCTGCTTTCACGTTGTCGACTTTCGATGATTTGGCACACGCTTGTGCAGACCCGCTTCTCACGAAGCGGCCCTTCGGGCGGGCGATCCCCCTCCGCTCGGGTCGCCCTGGCGCTCGCTACCCCCGGTCTCGCCGACGGGCAGGGGTGCAGGCGCGTGGTGCGCCTTGCACCCATGGAAGCAAAAGGAAGTTTGATCATGTCGGCCAAAACATTTGGAATACCTTGTGGAACTGAGGTTCGCATTCCTCTCGGCAAGCTCAAGAAGTCGCCGAAGAATGCGCGCAAGACGCCGCACAGCGAGGCGGCAATCGAGGCGTTGGCGGCGAGCATCGCCCTCAAAGGCATCCTGCAGAATCTGGTTGTCGAGCCGGAGGCCGATGGCGAGGGGGCGGCGACGGGGTTCTTTTGCGTGACTATCGGCGAGGGTCGGCGGCTGGCCCAGCTGCTGCGGGTGAAGCGCAAGGAAATCAAGAAAAACGAACCGATCCGCTGCGTCATCGATACCGCGAACGACCCCCACGAAATCAGCCTGGACGAGAACGTCACTCGGGAAAGCATGCACCCGGCCGATCAGTTTGAGGCTTTCAAGAAGCTTGCGGACGAGCGTGGTTTTGGTGTGGAGGAGATCGCGGCGCGCTTCGGCGTCACTGCGCATGCGGTGCGGCAACGCCTGCGGCTCGGCGCGGTTTCGTCCAAATTGGTGCAGCTCTATCGCGGTGGCGATCTGACGCTTGAGCAACTGATGGCGTTTGCCGTCACCGATGATCATGCGCGGCAGGAAGCCCTCTATGAGCGCCTGCCCTTCGACCCGGATGCTGCCACCATCCGCCGTCTGCTCACCGAAACCCACGTGGCTGCCACCGATCGCCGGGCGCGCTTTGTCGGGCTCGAGGCTTATACGGAGGCGGGCGGCACCGTGCTGCGCGACCTCTTTACCGAGGATCGCGGCGGCTATCTGGAAGACGTCGCGCTGCTCGATCTGCTGGTCACGGCAAGGCTTGGCCGCGAGGCGGATCGGTTGCGGGCGACCGAGTGCTGGAAGTGGACGGAGCCCCATCTCGACTTTCCGCACGCCCACGGCATGCGTCGGACCTACCCGCATCCGGTCGAGCTGTCGGCGGAGGATCAGGCCGCGCTTGAGGCCGTTCAGAGCGAGTTCGACCGGCTGACCGAGCAGCATCAGACGGCCGAGGAATTGCCCGACGACGTCGACGCGCGGTTCGGCGAGCTGGAGACCGAAATCGATCGGCTGGAGGCAAAGCGGCAGGCCTACGATCCCGCCGACGTCGCGCGCGGCGGCGCCTTCGTGGTCCTCAATCATGACGGCGCTATCAGTATCGAGCGCGGTTTTATCCGTCCCGAGGACGAGAAACCCCACGCTGCAACGGGGCATGAAGGCGATGCTCAGGCAGCGAAAGAGGAGGGCGAAGGAGGCGTCGAAGCTGCGCACGACGGTGAAGAAGAGGAAAGTGCCAGCGACAAGGAGGGCGAGGATCAACGGCTGTCTGACATGCTCATTCGCGACCTCACCGCGCATCGCACCTTGGGGCTGCGCCTCAATCTGAGTGAGCAGCCGGAGGTCGCCATCGTGGCGGTGACCCATGCGCTGGCGGCCCAGATTTTCTATTTTGGGGCCAATGCTCATGTGGTCGGCATGCAACCGGTGAAGACGGATTTGGCTGTCCATGCGGCCGGAATCGAGGATACGGCGGCCGGTAAGGCATGGTCGGATCGGCATGCCAATTGGGCGAGGCAGATGCCCAAGGACCCCAGCGGGCTGTGGGAGTTCGTGGCCGAACTCGATCACGACAGCCGCATGTTCCTGTTCGCGCATTGCACGGCATTGACCGTCAACGCGGTCAGACTGCCGTTCGACCGGAGGCCGCGCGCCCTCGCGGCAGCCCGGCATTTGGCCGAGGCAGTTGCCCTCGACATGACCGGATATTGGCGGCCGACAGTCGGCAGCTATCTTGGCCGCGTCACCAAAGCTGGCATTCTGGAGGCCGTCCGTGATGGCGTCAGCGAGGAGGCCGCGGAGCGCTTGTCGGGCATGAAAACGACCGAGATGGCGGCCGCCCCCGAGCAGCTGCTGGCGGCAACCGGCTGGCTGCCGGTAGCCGGCGACACCTCGACCTCGGCTGCGATTTGCTTGCCGGTGTGGCGCTGCCGGCGCAAGGCCTCGATCGCCGTGCACGTGGCGAGAGGGGTTTGGCTTGGCGATGAAAGGGGCCTGGAGGAGCGATCTCGCAATCCCTCCACACCTTCTGCGCGGAAGCGCTTGACCCATTTGGCGACCGTCTTCGGCGTCGTGTTGAACAGCTCGGCTGCGCCAGCCTGGCTTAGGCCGCCTCCCACCACGCTTTGGACCATCGCCTCTCGACCTTTGGGCGTCAAAGGCGCATTTGAGCTGCTGCCGGTTTGATGGACACCGGGTTAAGCTAATCCCACCCTGCGCTCGAACTCAACTGGGCTGAGATAACCGATGGTCGAGTGCCTGCGGGTCGTGTTGTAGAATCTTTCGATGTAGTCGAACACATCGGCTCGTGCCTCATCTCTGGTCCTGTAGATCTTGTTGGCGGTCCGTTCGGTCTTGAGCGATGAGAAGAAGCTCTCCATCGCCGCATTGTCCCAGACATTGCCGGAACGGCTCATGCTGCAGACCATGCCGTGGTCGGCCATCAGGCTCTGGAACTGCTCGCTGGTGTACTGGCTGCCCTGGTCGGAGTGATGCAACAGCGCATCCGGCTTGCCGCGTCGCCAGACGGCCATCAGCAGTGCGTCGGTTACGAGCTGCGCCGTCATCGCGGCGCTCATCGACCAGCCCACCACCCGACGTGAGAACAAATCAATCACCGCCGCGACATAGAGCCAGCCCTCGACGGTCCATAGGTAGGTGAAGTCGGCGATCCACTTCTGGTTCGGACGCTCGGCGACAAACTGCCGGTCCAGCAGGTTGGCCGGTACGGTGTCGAGCTGTCGATCGCCGCCATCCTTCGGCAAGCGCCGCCGCCGCGGCCGCGCCCGCAAGCCCTGCAGGCGCATCAGCCGCTCGATCCGGTGCAGGCCGCAATCCACCCCATCGGCGAGCAGATCGCGCCAGACCCGGCGAGCGCCATAGGTGCGGTCGCTGGCGGTGAAGCTGGTCTTGACCTTGCCGCCCAGCTCCTCGTCGCTGCGGGACCTGGCGCTGGGAGAACGGTTCATCCAGGCATGGAAGCCCGACCGCGATACCCCCAGCACATCGCATAGCCATGCCACCGGCCAGATCGTCCGGTGCTTCGCGATAAAGACGAACTTCATGTCGCTTCCTTCGCGAAGTAGGCTGCGGCCTTTTTTAGGATGTCCCGCTCGGCCTTCAGCCTGGCGACCTCACGGCGCAGCCGCTCGATCTCCTGCTGCTCGGGCTTCATCTGGCCTTGGCCGGGAAAGGCCTGCACAGGGTCGGAGCTGAACTCTTTCACCCATTTGCGCAGAACGTTCTCATGAACATCCAGGTCGCGCCCGGCCTGCGCCACCGACACCCCACGCTCCCTGACCAGCTTGACCGCCTCGATCTTGAACTCGCGACTGAACTTCCGTCTCTTCATCGCCCACCTCCGCCTTCATGAAACACCCAATCTTGGTGTCCATCAAACCGGCAGCAGCTCAGTTGGCTAAAGCTCTCGGCGTAGGGGTTGGCGAACTATTGAAGCGATAGCGGTGACTGAATGCTCCGTTCGGGACGGTTGACATTTTGCGAGTACGGACACGAGGGTCACCATCCTGAACTTTCCATCGAGCAGCGGCCAATTTCAAGACGAGGCCGTATCTGGTCTCAATTGGCGGGGTGGCCCACTCGCTAAGAGAGCGACTTAGCGCAATTTGCGCTCGGGTCTCATTCGTCTCGATGGAGAACTAAAAGCTCACCACAAGCCTTTAAAGGCGATCGGTGAGCTATGCGGCGGCAGAGCGAATGAGCCGCCCTACGCACCGCTTTCCCTCGGATGGGCACGGGACAGCCGCGGGACGATCGAGAGCTAAGTCAACCCGAACGCCCACTGCCCGGTCTGCGGATGTCCGGTCTACTTCTGCCACAGTCCGCGCCTTCGACGACTTGATCTGGCCGTGGCCGAAACACCCCAGCACCCACAGCGCGCCGATGGCGAGGTCATTCCGCTATCTGGCGCGCAGACGTCTTGTGCCGCCAGAAGCGCCGAGCAGAACAACCCGATAACGGCGATCAGTGCTGCCGCGCTCATTCCGTTCAGGGCGACGAGGCTTGAATAGTCAGACGTCAACATCAACGGTCGACCTAGATGGGCATCGATGAAGAGATAGGTGATGAAGGGTAATGCCGCGACGATCGCAGCCTTCAGGCGTTCGTCCGGCCGAAACAAGATCGTGCCAAGCAGCGCGCAGGGGATCAGGAATAGCTCGACTCCCGACGCAGCACCGAACAGCTTGACGCAGAACGCGGTGTTTGCCACTCCGACTAGCGGAAGCAGCACGCGACCTGCCAGCGAATGCCGCTTAGCCAGCGCAGGCACGGCGAGGAAGACCGGTGTCGTCAACAGGGTCAGCCATGCCGGCCAGGCCGCCGGCCCAACGATCGCGTGCATATAGAGCGGATAGAAAGGCTGGTTGAAAGCCACCATAAGCGCAGTCTTGCCGGCCAGTGAGCAGCGCGGTTCCGGGTGATCCGAATAACTGCCAAGCCGAGTCGCAATGTTTTTAATCATGCCACAAACACCGAAATTTTTCATAACCGCGCGCAAAACGTCGCAATCATTTCCGTAACGACTGCGTGCTGGAAGCGGATCACCAGCTTCGAAGCGGACGACTGGCGTTGACCGCGGAGCATTTGATGCCAATCTTCATATTTGCGCGATATTTTGAGAGAGATTAATCTCGGAAAGGTGTAATCTAGAGAAAATGAAAGTCCAAGTGCCCGGCGGATAACTGTGATTCAGCTCATCGCTCCGCCGATCAAACCAGCGATGCACATCTGACAGGATTTTCGCCCGAACATATTCAAATTCGGCAAGTTGGCTGGATGAACTGGGTTACGTGCTGAAGTATAGTGCGCGCATGAAAGTCTTGGTGTTCGGCCTTGGTTACTCAGCTTTGCATATCTCGTATGCTCTACAGCGTGCGGGGTGCGAGGTCACCGCAACGGTGCGTTCGCGCGCGAAGGCCATTGGTTTGATTCAGGCGCGCATTGCGGCGCGAGTTTTTTCATCTGACCATATCGATGAGCAGATCGCTGAGGATGTCAGATCGAGCGACGCTGTTTTGGTCTCGGTACCGCCCGGAGAGTGTGGTGATCCGGTGCTCGAATCCTTTTCGGGCTATATCGCCGAAGCGTCGAAATTGCGTTGGGTTGGCTATCTTTCCACGGTCGCCGTATACGGTGACCAAGCCGGCGGTTGGGTCGATGAGCGGACGGCGACCGAGCCTGGAAAAGGCCGCTCGCGACTCAGAGTTCATGCCGAGAAGGATTGGCTTGCCTTGGGCTCTCACGTTTTCCGGCTTGCCGGTATATACGGTCCGGGCCGAAACCAGCTGGCGCAACTAGCGGCGGGAACGGCGCGGCGGATCATCAAGCCTGGCCAAGTATTCAACCGTATTCACGTGGCGGACATTGTCGCCGTGATCGAAGCATCGCTGGCGAAGCCGCGGCCGGGCGGAATCTACAACGTCTGCGACAACGAGCCGGCCCCTCCGCAGGATGTCGTGGAGTACGCGTCCAAACTTTGTGGATTGGATCCTCCGCCCGGTATTCCCTTCGAGAAGGCCGATCTCTCGCCGATGGCGCGCAGCTTTTATAATGAAAACCGTCGTGTGAGGAATGCTCTTATTCGAGAAGAACTTGGCGTGAACCTCAACTATCCAACCTATCGCGAGGGACTTGCGGCGTTGCGGGCGTCCGGAGAAGGACCAGGTCAGTAGCTTCTTACTCTCAAGTTTTTCCGCCGTGTTGTGTCGCCTACCGGCGCATACCTGATCCGTAAGGAAAATGATCGGTAACGTGCACGATCCGACCTGTTGGTTGCCTCGGCCTGGCGATCAGTCGGCTTTGCCATGGGCGTCTCTATGGCGCGATGGGATTTGGTCGAATCGTCATCGCGCTTCAGCCCTTTGTTTGAGCATGATCTTTCGGAAAACCGCTTCGCGCTTTTCCGGATCATGCTTTAGGTTCTCCGCGTGAATTGGAGCTGCCGCCCGATGTTGGCCATAGCTTACCGGCCGAGAAGCGCGTTGGTCATTATCGTCGAATGCTGGCGATCATCCTGGCTTTCATGACGCACCAATGGTCTCGTGATCGATTCTCGGTGATATTGTTCGAGCCCCACACACTGTGGGTATCTTTCGCCTCTGCTTTGAATGCCGGTCTCGTCTTACTGAACCCATGAATTACGGCGGTTTCGCCTCAATCTCGTCCGCGCGGCTTCTAATAGCCCTCAATTCGCTGCGATCCCTGCGATCAAGGTTTCGATAATGATTTGTCATTCGACCGTTGGAAACGAGCCGTTTGCGGTGCTTGGCAAGGAAATTCCAATAGAGGGTGGTGAATGGGCAGGCATCGTCCCCAACCGACTTCTTCGGATCGAACCGACAGTTTTTGCAATGATCGCTCATTCGGTTGATATAGTTGCCTGATGCGGCGTAAGGTTTTGTCCCCATTACGCCTCCGTCGCCGTATTGGCTCATTCCGAGCGTATTAGGTAGGGATACCCAGTCGATCGCATCCCAAAACATCGACATGTGCCAACGATGTACTTCGTATGGTGCGACGCCAAGCAGCAGCGCAAAAAGCCCCAACACCATGAGTCGTTCGATGTGATGGGCATAGGCATGATCGATGGTGTGCGCGATCGCGTCAGCGAGACATCTCATCTCGGTGTCGCCGGTCCAATAAAACCGCGGCATGCGAAGATGTGCATTCAATTCGTTCTCGTCGGCATAATGAGGCATGCGTTGCCAATAGATGCCTCGTACGTATTCTCTCCACCCAAGAATCTGACGGACGAAGCCCTCGATCGCATTGAGAGGAGCGTCCTTGCTCTTGAGCGCAGCTCCTATGACCTCGGCCGGCGTCAGAAGATGCAGATTCAAGGGGCCAGAAAGGCGTGAATGATAGAGAAATGGTTCGCCGTTTCTCATCGCATCCTGATAGGTCCCGAAGAGAGGAAGCCTTTCGGAAACGAAGTCGTCGAGTTGCTTGAGTGCTTGGGCGCGCGACACCGGGAGGTCGATCGTTTCGAGTCTACCTGGGCTGCCCACAAAGCGCTTTAAAACGAGATCGCGAACGTCTCTGCTGATGGGATCCATCCTGCAGGGTCTCACCGGAGGAATAACGGGCGGGTTTCTACCAAACGGCTTTCTGTTCTGCTCGTCGAAGTTCCAGGCCGATCCAATTGGCTTGCCGGTAGTCTGGTCCATCAATAGTCCGGTTTTCCTCCGCATATGGCGGTAGAAGGTCTCCAGGATATGTCCAGGATTGTCGCGCGTGAAGGCTGTGAAATCTTCCTGTGAGCTGAAGAAATGCCGGTCGCGTCGGAACTCAGGCGGTTGCGGAAGTCGCTTGAGCTTCTCGGCGATACGCCAGTCGCCCGGCTCCAAGACGATCGTACGCTCGGGGCTAAGCGACTGTTGGGCTCGGACGATTTCGGTTTCGAACGTTCCCGTGTTCGAGGGATCGTCGATGGCAATATAGCGAACGCGCCGCCGCCGTGCGATCATTTCCTCCCGAAAATGGCGCATCGAGGCAAAAAAGTAAGCTATACGAAGCTTATGCTGTGTTATGTAGGTCGCTTCCTCGTTTACCTCCATCTGCATAACTACGTCGAGATCGTGGTCGAACCCATCGAACGCGGCTGAATCCGCGTCAAGCTGGTCGCCGAGTACGAGGACGAGATTTCTGACCTTGAGCTGCGTTGACTGAACCATCTACAAGAGACCGATTTCGATCTCTGAACCTACGCGGTCTTCAAGTTGCTGTTCTCGTATGCCGTCAACGAGGAGAGCAAGATCGCCCAGCGCCATTGCCCCGATCTGCGCCCGTACCTGCAGCAGCGCGCGCCGCAGCCAGGTCTTGATGGTGTTGACGGGAACGCCATACTGCTCGGCCAGCCGCTGCCGGCTCTCACCGTAGAGATAAGCCGCGATCACCAGATGACGCCGGGTCGGGTCGAGCGTTTGCAGAGCGGACAACATGCTCTGCTGAAGCTTGACGGTGTCGCTTTCGTTTTCCTTGCTTTCCATGCTCTCCAGCGCCGTGGGTGTGTCGGCTGGAAAGTCCAGCAGGGCGGAATGGTCGCGATAGATTTCTCGCGACGGCCTTCGCACGGCGTCGATCGCGAGGTTTTTAGCGATCGTGATCATCCACATCATGGGCGAGCCCAACGCCCGACGATATCCGGCTGCGTTCAACCAGATGCGAACATAGGCCTCCTGCACGATCTCCTCCGCGAGATGCCGGCGCCTTACGACCACCAAGACGGTGGAGAACAGCTTGCGTCGCGTGGCCGCGTGCAGCTTTTCGAAGGCCGGCTCGTGGCCTTCCACCATACCCTGCAGGAGCTGCTCAAGCTCGGTCGGATCGGACCGCTCTATGCGGCAGTCGTTCATTGACGCCATGTCATCCCCCTCTGAGCTGCCCCGCAATTCCGTAAGATCTCAAGTTCTCCGACACACATGTGACTGTCAACTAGAGTTTACATACGGCTCTGACAATGCTGGGCGTGGCGCGCGAGAAAGCACAGAAATAGCGTCTTTTTTTAATTTTTCCCGGATTTGGGACGGGTGGAGCCTTTCTTTATGACGAGGTCCAATCGCTCCTATTGTCATCCCAATCGTACAATCGATGCCGCTCGTCCAAGGCGCGATCCAATCACCTGGATGATGTTATTCACTCTCGCGGCCACGACATTCATCATTGCCGGAAGATTCATCTATTTTCTGCGATCCCACCAACCGCGAAATCGCGGCAAATGCGCCTGAAGGCAACGGAAGTGGCGCGCGTCGCGCCGAGCGGGCTGGACCCGAACTAACTGGTTTCGCCGTCCTCGCGCTCGCCGCGATAGGCCGGCTCACGGTCGACTACAACGGCAAATCCCGCACCGAAGCCGCACAAGCAACTACGCCGGTTGGTGGCGCAAACACAGGCACGCCACAGCCGGTCGGTCTGATCCGCCGAAACTCTACCAGCCGATCAATCCCGCGACACCCGCGCTGCCCCGACCTCATTAAATACCGGGATTGGGCTCGCGAACAGTTCGACGAGACAAACGAAGTAGCGATGACCAGCAGGAGATTCGTACTCTACCATCCGCGAGTCCCTGCGCCGCCCTTGAACGGTCCGACGATGCGCGAGGTGATCCAGCCGCCGTAGAAGTCGCCTTCCTGAGGCTGCACGCGTTCGTCGTCCACCCAGCATTCATCGACGCGCGAAGCATAAAAAGCGATGTGATCCGCGATATCGGAAAAAGCAAGTGACGGCGAAGGGTAGCTCCAAGCTGCGCGTTCGGACGTCCGTCCATCGACATCAAGCGACCAGTATTTTGCGTGCCCCTTGAATTCGCACCACGAGCCGCCCGGCGCATCCATCAGATATTGTGGCGCGATATCGTCGGGCGGGATGTAGTAAACCGGCGGATGACTGGTCTCGAGCACGCGATAGCCCGCCGTCGTATCGGCGACTGTGCGTGCGTTGAAAATGACGCGCAGCCGTGCGCCGATTTTCTCCAGCCGCGGCGGACGGGGATAATCCCAAACTGACTCCTGTCCAGCCGCGGGTTCGATGCGCTTAGGTCTCCACATGTCTCGTCCACTCCAAGAAGGTGTCGTTCGGGCAATACTCATCGCACGATCATGGGAAAGGTTACGGCGATCGCCCATGCGAACAGCGCGCCGTTGGCGAGAGCGCCAGGAAACGGGTGGCGGGTCGCCGCGTAGCTCCAGCGGCTGATCAGCCCGAAGGCCGTAAACAGCAACAGGATCGCAGGCAAGATAATGACAAGGAAGAACAGTTTCATTGGGTCGAGCGCAACGGCAATGGCGAGCGAGGTCAGGAAACAGAATTTGGTGAAAGCGTACGCGCCGATACGGGACTCGCTACCACGTGTCAGCCATTCGTCGGCGATGAAATAGGGCAGCGTCCCACATGCGATTGCGGCGATCAGCGGCAGCCGGGCCGGAATCGGCAGGAACGAAAACACATAGGCGTCGATGGGAAGGCCGAAGGCCAGGACGTTGTAGGCGGACACGGCGGCGGCCGCGATCGCGGCGCGTGTCCAGGCGACATTCGTCGCAGTGGCCGGCGGTTGCTTGCTGCGCAAGTACACGAGTATCGCGGTCGAGAAAGTTCCATACACCAGAAAATGCAGCATCAGATAATCGCCAAGCAGGATCGGCAGAAAGTCAGTCGGCATCTTCCAGAGCAACAATGGGGTCACGATCGCGGGCAGCAGCGCTGCCGTCATCAGCGTCTTCCAGCGGAGGCTCGCGCCGACTGGGCGTGGGCTGACCTCCGGCAACAATGCCGACAACGGCCAGGCCAGTCCAACGATTCCGGCAAACACCAGCGCCAACCAGCGCCCGCGGCTGTCGACTTCCTCCTGCGGCCGATCGCCGAAGACCGCATTCAACCAGCGTGCGGCTTCGACCATGCCGTCATGACTGTAGAGCACGCCAATATGTTCGACGCCACGCGCCAGCACCAGCTTGCGCGCGGTGCCGTCGTAGAATTGCCCGTAAGTCTCGCCAGGGATTGCCGTGCCGCCGGTTGTCAGATTGACGATGCGCAGGCCCTCATTCCTGAGCATCGCAGGCTCCAGCGCGCCGACGATGACCAGCAGATTTCGCGGGCTGGACGGCGTAACCACGGGCGAAAACACGGATACCGCGACCGTCGCCTCGACGTCCGGTTGGGCCTGCGCGAACCGGACCACGATGTCGGACGCCATCGAATGTCCGAGCACCGCGAGCCGGCTATTGCTCCCTGGCAGTCCGCGAGCCAACGCCGCGACGTCGGTCAGCTCCTTCAGCAACGCGTTGGTGATCGTCAAGCCTTTGGTGATATCGCCATGCATCGGGACCGGGTTGCGGCCATGGCCGAGAAAATCGAAAGTCACGGCGATGTAGCCGTTGCGCGCAAGCGTTTCGGCAAACGGCTGCATTAACTGCTGCGAACCAGCAAAGCCGTGGGCGATCACGACGACAGGCGCGGGCAACGCGGATTGCCGTCTGAAGATCGTGACCGGAGTGTCGCTGACGACGGTCCGCGTGATGTTCAGGTCCCGGCTGCCTTCATGCAATTTGAAAAGCCCGATCAGGATCGCCGCGATCGCGATGAATCCAACAAAGAACCTCATGGATCTTCGCCGGCAATGTGCTTCCTGCGGATGCTGTGCACCGTCCACCAGATCGCAAAGCCGGCGACCGGAACGAAGGCGGCCGTCGCGACGCTGGGCTCGAGATCAATAGTGCCGCTGTCATGCGCCGCCTTGGCGATGTATCCGAACAAGCTCACCACGTAATAGGTGATCGCCGCGACCGACAGGCCTTCCACCGTAGCCTGCAGTCGCAGTTGCAGTCGCGTCCGCGCATTCATCGACTTCAGCAGCTCCTGATTCTGCTGTTCGAGCTCGACGTCGACGCGCGTACGCAGCAGGTTTGCGGCGCGTGCGAGTTTCAACGACAGGCTGGATTGCCGCGCCTCGGCGGTGACGCATGTGCGTAGCGCGGGCTTCATCCGGCGTGCAAGAAACGACGACCACGTCGGGAGGCCGCCGACCTTGCGTTCGCCAATGGTTTGCAGGCGTTGCTCGACGATCTCTTCATAGGCGCGGCTGGCGCCAAACCGAAACACACTGGCGGCTGCCCCCGCTTCGACCTCGGCCGCCAGGGCAGTCAGCTCGTCGAGCAGCTTGTGGTTGGCGGCGAGATCGCCGGCGCGGCGCATCTGGTCTGTGACCTCGACGAGGCGGCGCTCCACCGCTGCGATCGATGGCGACAGCCGTTGCGCTTCAGGCAGGCCGAGCAGCGCCAGCGTGCGATATGTTTCGAGTTCGATCACCCGTCGGACCAAAGCCCCGGCGCGGTCCGGCGACATCGTACGGTTGGCAACGAGGATGCGGACAAAGCCGGATGGTCCCGGCTGGAAGTCGGTGGCGTAGACCGCGGCGCCGTCCGAGTTCTCGGCCACGGCCAGACTGGCTTTGTCGAAGAGGCGTTCGGGCGCGGTTCGTTGCGGGTCCTCGCTCAGAAGATGCAGATCGACGGCCACCAGCAGCGGGCCGGGCTGCGCGAAGAGCCGCATTGGCAGCGCCAGCGAGGCCGCGTCCGGATGGAACGGCGCGGCCGCGGGATCGGCCGGCATTTCCCAGGTATAGGTCGTGAATTCGGAATGCTGTTCCCATCGCAGCACGGTGGTGCCGAACGGTGCACGATGATGCCTTTCGCCAGGAGACGGCGGCTGCAGCCCGCGCGACGTGCAGAATGCGATCAGATTGGCGCGGTCGGCCTGCGCACGTGCCCCCGACGTATCGAAGGCAAAATGCACGATGCGTGATGGCACCGAAACCGGTGTGAAAGGGCGAGCATGAACCTCGCCGAGTACGGCTGCACGCAACGGATGAGGTGTCAGCCGCACCGCTCCGCCGTCACCTATCAGGACATCCGCGCTCATCGCGATCTCGATTTCCGGCGGCTTGTTGCATCCGAGCTCCGCAGCGATAGGAGTAACACTCCGTCGTGCCCCGCAGAAGCAGGAAGAGATCGGAGTGCTTCGGCAAAAAAATCTGGCGCGCTGTGAAACGCCGGATGATTGGCTCGTATATTCTGCGATATTGTGTCTTGAATTGGCGTGTGCACCGCACGCTGGCCTTGGTTTGCATTCCGGCAACGGTTGGCCTTAATCTCTGCCCGCGGCGCGTCGTGCGGCTGCGGATTGGAGCGTGGTGGTGACAGTCTCGATGCGGATAGGCACGCGCAAGAGCGTCATGGCGTTGACCCAGACCGAAGATGTTGCGCAGCGCCTATCCAAGGCCGCGTCCGAATTAGACGTCGAGATCGTCAGGTTCGAGACTACCGGCGACGGGGATCAGACCAGCAAGCTTCTGGTCCACGGCGGGAAGGGCGGCGCCTTCGTGGCTGAAATCCGCGCCGCCGTTACATCGGGCCGGCTTCATGCAGCGATGCATTCGCTCAAGGACATGCCTGGCAATGAGGACACGCCGGGGCTCGTGATCGGTGCGACACTGCCGCGTGATCCGCCGACCGATGCGCTGGTGCTGAGGCCGGGCGTCTCTCTCGATGACATCAAGCGCTCACGTGGCAAGGGCTACCGGATCGGCACCAACGCTGTGCGGCGCGCAGCTTATGCCAGGCGACTGTTTCCGGACATCGAAGTGATCCACTTTCGCGGTGCGGCCGATACCAGAGTTCGCAAACTGGACAATCGGGATATGCAACGGTTGCCTCGTGGCGGCGAGGCGGGACCGGCCGATGCTTTGATCATGGCTCGATCCGGGCTCGAACGGATCGGCCTCGGCCATCGTATTGCCTGCGAGCTGTCGCCTTCGGAAATGTTGCCAGCAGTGGGGCAGGGTATCGTGGCCGTCGAGTGCGCGGTCAATGATTGGCAGACGCGGCGGCATCTCGCTCTGATCGACGATTCTGCGTCGCATCTCAGTTGCGATGCGGAGCGCGAGGTGTTGTGGGTTCTCAACGGCCACTGCAATTCACCCATAGCTGGATATTCGACCATCGAAGGTTCGCAGATGACGCTCACAGCCTCGGTTTTGGATGAAGCGGGCGGGGGCCAGTTCATCGAGGTGACCCGTTCGGGCGCTGCAAACCGCCCGCGCGAACTCGGTCGCGCGGTCGGGCTTGAGCTGCTTGACAAAGGCGCCGCCGACATCATTGCGCGAACGCGTCCGGAGCACTGAGAGCATAGCATGGCAGCAGCATTTCCCTTCTCCGCGGTTGTCGGTCAGGACGAGATGAAGCTTGCGCTGCTGATTGCCGCTGTCGATCCAAAGGTCGGCGGTGTACTGGCCTTTGGCGACCGCGGCTCCGGAAAATCCACGGCGGTCCGCGCGCTTGCCGCCCTGCTGCCGAAGATGAAGATCGTCGTGGGTTGCCGTTACAATTGCGATCCGGATCGGCCGGTGGAACTTTGCGAGAATTGCCGCGTTCGGGCGAGCAAGGGTAGACTAAAGTCGGTACAGGTCCCGGTGCCCGTCGTCGATCTGCCGCTTGGCGCGACCGAGGATCGCGTGGTCGGCGCGCTCGATCTGGAACGGGCACTGACGCGCGGGGAAAAGGCCTTCGAGCCTGGTTTGTTGGCTCGCGCCCATCGCGGGTTCCTCTATATCGACGAAGCAAATCTGCTGGAGGATCATCTTGTCGATCTCCTGCTTGACGTCGCTGCATCAGGCGAAAATGTTGTCGAGCGCGAGGGCTTGAGCATACGTCATCCGGCGAGATTCGTGCTGGTCGGTACTGGAAACCCAGAGGAAGGCGAGTTGCGCCCGCAATTGCTGGATCGCTTTGGCATGTCGGTAGAGGTGAAGACCCCCGACAATCTTGCGGACCGGATCGAGGTGGTGCGGCGCCGTGACGCTTTTGAAAACGATAGCGAAGCCTTCGTCACAAAGTGGGCCAAGGACGAGGCCATGCTTCGCAAGAAGATCATCATGGCGCGGGAGAAACTCTCCTCGGTTTCGGTGCCTGATGTCACGCTCGAGCGCGCCGCCAAACTCTGCATGGCGCTTGGCACCGACGGCCTGCGCGGCGAATTGACCTTGATGCGTGCGGCCCGTGCGCTAGCGACACTGGACTCCGCCAAGGCCGTGACCGACGATCATCTCCGCCGGATCGCTCCCTCGGCCCTGCGCCATCGGCTGCGGCGCAATCCGCTCGATGATGCGGGCTCCTCGGTACGGGTCGACCGTGCGATTTTGGAGGTGCTGGGGTGACCGGCGCCCCCGTTTGGTCCGACGCGGTGACAGCGGCGCAATTGTTTGCGGTGGACCCGTCAGGGACCGGGGGCGTGTTACTGAGATCACGCGCAGGCCCAGTGCGAGATCGTTGGTTCGCCTTGCTTCGTTTGGCACTGCCGGCATCCTGCAATGTGAAGCAAGTGCCGCTGAATATCGCTGAGGGCCGGCTGCTCGGCGGATTGGACCTCAACGCGACTCTACTGAACGGCCGACCTGTTGCCGAACGCGGGCTCTTGGCAGAAGCGGACGGTGGCGTGATCATGTTGGCGATGGCAGAGCGGCTATCGGCCGCAATGACGGTGCATGTCACAGCGGCGATGGACGCTGGGGAGACCATCGTCGAGCGCGACGGACTGTCCCTTCGGATGCCTGCTCGTTTCGGTGTGATCGCATTGGACGAAGGCCTTGAGGACGAATTCGCGCCGGCGTCGCTGCGCGATCGTCTGGCGCTCCACCTCGATCTCAACGCAATCGGCGTCCGAGACGCCGAGGAATTCTCTGCTGATGCCGGGGAAACAGCTGCGGCACGTGCGAAGTTGCCATCTCTCAAGCCCGACGTGGTCCAGATCGAGGCAGTTTGTGCGGCGGCCATAGCGTTAGGCATAGCGTCGTTGCGTGCGCCGTTGCTCGCGCTGCGTATCGCCTGCGCCAGTGCCGCGCTTGCGGGTCACTCCAGAGTCGAACAAGATGATCTCGCTTTGGCCGCGCGGCTGGTGCTCGCGCCCCGTGTGCCGGTGTTTCCGCCAGCGGAGGAGCCGGCCCAACCCGAGCAGCCTCCGCCGCCGACCGAAGATGAGGCCGAAGCGTCCGGTGGTAAAGATCAAACGCCAACCAACGATCGTGCCCTCGACGAAGTCATTCTGGCCGCTGTGCAGGCGGCAATCCCGCCGGATGTGCTGGCGGCACTTCGCGCGGGATCTGCCGGACGTTCGCGCAGTCGTTCCTCCGGCAAGGCCGGCGCATTGCAGAAATCCAGCTCACGCGGCCGTCCGGCCGGCGTCTTGCGCGACGCATTGCGTGGCGGCGTGAGGCTCAACGTGATCGAAACCTTGCGCGCAGCGGCGCCATGGCAGCCTTTGCGACGCCGGGAAGCGGATGGGTCGGGCGAGGAAGCCCGGCCCCGCATTCTGATCCGCAAGGACGATTTCCGCATCTCACGGTTCAAGCAGCGCACGGAAACTGTCACGATTTTCGTGGTCGACGCGTCCGGGTCCGCAGCATTGCATCGGCTGGCGGAAGCCAAGGGTGCGGTCGAACTGCTTTTGGCGGATTGCTACATCCGGCGCGACCAGGTGGCATTGATTGCGTTTCGCGGCAGCGCCGCGGAAATGCTGCTGCCGCCGACCCGTTCGCTGGCACGCGCCAAACGTAGCCTTGCAGGACTGCCGGGCGGGGGCGGCACGCCCCTGGCCGCAGGCCTAGATGCGGCCTTTATGCTGTCGGACTCGGTTCGTCGCAAGGGACAAACGCCGACAGTGATCGTTCTGACCGACGGCCGCGCCAACATTGCACGCGATGGCGGGCAGGGGCGTCCGCGTGCCGAGGACGACGCGGTGAGCGCAGCGCGACAGTTGCGCGGCGCCGGTATTGCAGTTGTACTCGTCGATACGTCGCCGCGTCCGGGCGTTTCAGGAGAAGCTATCGCCAAAGAAATGGGCGCGCGCTATCTGCCGCTGCCGCACGCCGACGCCGCGACCTTGTCAAAGGCCGTGCTCGCCAGCGTCGGCTAAAGCGATGCCTTGTAGGCCCGAACCCGCTTTATCATCTGCTCCACATGCGCGATCGGGGTTTCCGGCTGGATGCCGTGGCCAAGGTTGAAGATCAGTCGCCCTCCCGCGAAATTCGCCAACACGTCATCAACTCCGCGATTCAGCGCGTCACCGCCCGTGATCAATACCAGTGGATCAAGATTGCCCTGCACCGCAACGCGCGTTTGAATCCGTTCACGTATCAGCGACGGTTCCGCCGTCCAGTCGATGCTGACCGCGTCGACTCCGGTTGCATCGACATACCCAGGCAGCAACGCGGCGGCGCCCCGCGGGAAGCCGATGATCCTCGCGCCCGGCACCTTACTGCGGACACCCTCGACAATGCGCCGGGTCGGTTCGACCGACCAGCGCAGGAATTCGCGCGGTGGGAGAACACCGGCCCAGGTGTCGAAAATCTGCAGGACGTCGGCGCCGGCGGCGAGCTGCCCGAGCAGGTAGCGAATCGAGTTCTCGACGAGAGCGTCGATGATCTGCGAAAATGCCTCGGGTTGGCGATAGGCCATCATGCGCGCCGGCGCCTGATCCGGTGTGCCGCGCCCCGCGACCATGTAGGTAGCGACCGTCCAAGGCGCGCCACAGAATCCGATCAGCGTGATCCTCGGATCGAGTTCACGGCGTACCCGGCGCAGCGCCTCGAATACCAGCTCGAGCTTGGTGAAATCCCCGGTCGAGGAAAGTGTGCGAACCTTGTCCGGCGTGTCCAAGGGATCGAGCCGCGGTCCTTCGCCGACTTCGAACCTGACGTTGCGACCCAACGCATAGGGGATGACGAGAATATCCGAGAAGATGATCGCGGCGTCGAAATTGAAACGGCGGATCGGTTGCAGCGTTACTTCGGCAGCGAGTTCTGGTGTGAAGCAGAGATCGAGAAAGCCGCCGGCCCTGGCGCGAACGTCGCGGTATTCGGGCAAGTAGCGGCCGGCCTGACGCATCATCCAGAGCGGCGGAACCGCCTGCCGCCGCCCGGAAAGCACTTCCAGCAACGGTTTGATGGGTGGAGCTTGTGTCAAGCGGCATTTCCGTTTCTGGCCGACAACTATGATTGTCAGTCCTGATACACTGCTGTTACGGTCTTGGCCACGGCGAGATGCGATCTGGCAGGAAAAAGGAGATTTGCGATGAGCGCAGCCGCCCCGGCGATCACCCCTGCCGCTTCGCGTGGCGCGGACGAGTTACCCGCGCCCGTGTCCGGCCAGCGCCACGAGATCGGCAGTTCGGTTGGGAGACTGACATACTATTCAGCTACTCCCGAAACTCCTGGCGAGTTCCCACCGCTATTGCTCGTTCACAGCATCAATGCCGCGGGCTCCGCTTACGAGATCAAGCCGCTTTACGAACACTACCGCGGAAGCCGGACGGTCTACGCTTTGGAGCTTCCGGGCTTCGGTCATTCGGAGCGGGGAAAGCGCGAATACACCGTCCGCATGATGACCGACGCGATTCTGATCGCGATACGCGAGATCCAGAACGATCACGGGCGCGGCCCGGTTGACGCATTGGCGGTGTCGCTATCGTCGGAATTTCTCGCCAGGGCAGTCAGCGAGGCGCCGCTGGCGTTTCGCAGCGCAGCCTTGGTTAGCCCCACCGGTTTCAGGAGCAGCGACAAGACCACATCATGGCGCGACGGCACGCGCGGCAAGCCGTGGCTTCACGCTCTCTTCGAATTTTCTCTTTGGAGCGAAGGCTTCTTCCGCTTGCTAACCAGCCGTGCCGGAATCCGCTACTTCCTGAGCAAGACCTGGGGCTCGCGTAATATCGACGAGGGCTTGCTTGAATACGACTACCTGACGACGCGACAACCCGGCGCACAGCATGCGCCGTATTATTTCGTATCCGGATTTCTGTTCAGTGAGGACATTATTAGCATCTATCACTCGCTGACACTTCCGGTCTGGATGAGCCACGGCGTGCGCGGCGACTTCGTCGACTACTCCAACAAAACCCAGGTTGAGGGCCGCGCCAATTGGACCGTTTGCGTGTTCCCGACCGGTGCGATGCCGCATTTCGAAGCCGAGGCCGAATTCATTGCGGCCTATGACACGTTCCTTGCCGGCGTGCCGTCGGCATCGCGCGCATGAGGGTCTGCCGTGTCCGGTCTCGTTTGGAGCCGCGATGGTACGGACTGGCCCAACCGAAATGCCAGTGTGTTCGTCGAAGCGGCCGGGATCCGCTGGCATGTGCAGCGAATGGGCGAGGGGCCATC
This sequence comes from Bradyrhizobium sp. WCU1, assembly GCF_053474805.1. Taxonomy (NCBI): domain Bacteria; kingdom Pseudomonadati; phylum Pseudomonadota; class Alphaproteobacteria; order Hyphomicrobiales; family Nitrobacteraceae; genus Bradyrhizobium; species Bradyrhizobium sp. WCU1. The sequence continues at coordinate 1,553,627 of NZ_CM130280.1, read as the reverse complement.
GCTGCTCCTGATCCACGGCACCGGAGCCGCAACGCATTCCTGGCGCGACATGTTACCACTGCTGGCCAGGCATTTCTCGGTGGTTGCGCCGGATCTGCCCGGACATGGATTTACGCAATCACCACCGTCGTATCGGTTGTCGCTGCCGGGCATGGCGGCCGACCTCGGCATACAGCTCCGCAAACTGGAGGTGAGGCCGGAGATCACGGTCGGTCATTCCGCAGGGGCGGCGATAGCGGCACGCATGTGTCTCGCCCGCCGCACGGCGCCGCGCCTGCTAATCGCCCTGAATGGCGCATTCATGCCGTTCGGCGGAATCGCCAACCATCTGTTTTCGCCCCTGGCGAATCTGCTGGTGCTGAATCCATTGGTGCCACGCGTGTTCGCTTGGCAGGCATCTCATGCCGGCGCGGTCGAGCGGTTGATCGCCAACACCGGTTCGACAATCGATCAGGATGGGATTGCACTCTATCGTAAGCTGGTCCGGAATCCTGCGCATGTTGCGGCCGCACTTCGGATGATGGCGAACTGGAAACTCGAACCGTTGCTGCACGATCTGCCGCGGCTGACGACAGCGCTGGTCCTGGTGGCCGCCACCAATGATCGCTCGATATCGCCCGAGGTCGCACGTCAGGTTCGCGAGATTCTTCCAAGTGCCGTCATCGAGCGGCTGCCGGGCCTCGGTCATCTCGCGCACGAAGAGCAGCCGCAACTGATCACGGAGCTCATTATGAAATACGCCCACGCAAACTCCGCCGAGCAAGCGGCACAAAAATTGTACCTTAGAATGTACACTTTCAGGCTAGGCAGGTGTCAATAAATAATTACAGTGGTCTTATGCTGGATTCAATCTCAGTCCAATCGACGCCATCGGCGCCGTCGCAGCGCCAACCGCACGCGGTGGTGATCGGCAGCGGTTTTGGCGGATTGGCAGCCGCAATCCGGCTCGGCGCAAAAGGCTATCGCGTCACCGTCCTCGAAAAGCTCGATGCCCCCGGCGGCCGTGCCTACGTGTACCGGCAGGACGGCTTCACCTTTGACGCAGGGCCTACCATCGTCACCGCACCGTTTCTGTTCGAGGAATTGTGGAAGCTGTGCGGACTAAAGATGTCCGACGACGTGACTCTGGTGCCGGTCTCGCCGTTTTATCGGATCCGGTTTCACGACGGATCGCACTTCGACTATTCCGGCGATGCCGGGGCGATGCGCGGCGCGATCGCTCGATTTTCGCCTGGCGACGTTGACGGCTACGACGCATACATGAAGGCCAGCGAAGAGATCTTCAAGGTCGGCTTCGAGAGGCTCGGCGACGTGCCGTTCAGCAAATGGACCGACATGGCGAAGATCGCGCCTGAGATGCTGCGGTTGTCGAGCTATCGCAGTGTCTACTCGCTGGTTTCGAAATTCTTCAGCGATCCGCGCCTGCGCGTCGTGTTCAGCTTTCATCCGTTGTTGATCGGCGGAAATCCCCTCACTGCGAGTTCGATCTATTGCTTGATCGCATTTCTGGAGCGGTGCTGGGGCGTGCATTTTGCGCTTGGCGGCACCGGGCGGCTGGTTGATGGGCTGGTCAGGCTGATCGAGGGCCAGGGTGGCAGACTCTGCTGCAACCAGGGGGTCCGCGAAATCGTCGTGAACGACGGTGTTGCGCGGGGCGTTTGGCTGGAATCGGGCGAGACCGTCGCTGCCGATATCGTGGTGTCAAACGCCGATTCCGCATGGACTTATCGGCATCTCGTACCTGCGTCGGCGCGATCGCGCTGGACCGATAGGCGCATCGAACGTGCACGTTACTCTATGAGCTTGTTCGTCTGGTACTTCGGCACACGCCGCAGATACGATGGAGTGCCGCACCACACGATCCTGCTGGGGCCGCGTTACAAGCGCTTGCTCACCGACATTTTTGATCGCAAGGTTCTGGCCGATGATTTCAGCCTGTACTTGCATCGCCCGACTGCGACGGACACGTCCCTCGCACCAGACGGCTGCGACGCGTTCTACGTGCTTTCACCTGTCCCGCATCTGCAAGGCGGAACCGACTGGAGCGTGATGGCCGAAGATTATCGCCTGGCGATTGCAGGCGAACTCGCCAGAACTGTATTGCCGGGTCTGGAGGACGAGATCGTCAGCTCGCGCCTGCTGACGCCGCAGGATTTCCAGGACCGGCTCTCCTCGTTTCGCGGCGCCGCCTTTGGGCTGGAGCCGATCTTGACTCAAAGCGCGTGGTTTCGCCCGCACAACAAGAGCGAAGATATCCAAAATCTGTACCTGGTCGGTGCCGGCACGCATCCTGGAGCGGGCCTGCCTGGTGTGCTCTCCTCGGCACGGGTTCTGGATTCCCTGGTGCCCGATGCCTCACACCTTGCAAGCCTGGTGACCGCATGACGACACGGCTCGATCCCATCGACATGGCTGCCTGCCGCGCTCTGCTCAAGGGCGGCTCTCGGACTTTCAATGCCGCATCGAAGGTGCTGCCGCGCCGGGTCGCCGAACCCGCCATCGCGCTCTACGCATTCTGTCGTTTGGCGGATGATGCGGTCGATCTCGGAGATGATCGCGCATCCGCGGTGGCGCGGTTACGGGACCGGCTCGACCGGGCGTATCAACGCCTGCCGATGGACCGTGCCGCAGATCGCCTGTTCGCCGAAATTGTCGCAAAGTTCTGTATTCCCCGCGAACTGCCGGAAGCCTTGCTCGAAGGTCTCGCATGGGATGCAGAGGTCCGCCGCTATGAGACGTTGCAGGATCTGACGGCCTATGCCGCACGCGTCGCGGGTGCCGTCGGCGCGATGATGACACTGATCATGGGGCGGCGCGCCCCCGAGATCGTCGCGCGCGCCTGCGATCTCGGCGTCGCGATGCAGTTTACCAACATTGCCCGCGATGTCGGCGAAGATGCCCGCGCCGGCCGGCTCTATCTGCCGCAATCGTGGCTGCGCGAGGCGGGAATCGATCCGAACACATGGCTGCAGACTCCGTCCTTCACGCCGGAGATCGCGGCCATCGTACAGCGGCTGCTCGATGCTGCCGATATTTTCTATTCCCGCGCGACGCACGGGATCGCCAATCTGCCGATTGGCTGCCGCCCGGGAATCTATGCGGCCCGCGCGCTTTATGCGGAGATTGGCCGCGAACTGGAGCGGAGCGGTCTGGATTCGGTGTCGAGGCGTGCGATCGTCTCCACCAATCGCAAGATTGCGGTGCTGGGGCGAACGCTGCTTTTGCCGCAAGCGGAATGGGAGCCTGCGCAAAATCTTGTCGCCCAAGCCGCGGCTGTCGAAGAGACTCGTTTCCTGGTCGAGGCCGTCGCGGCAACGCCGCTGCGCGAAAACGTCAAGCCGCGGCGGCCGATCGAAGACCGCGTGGTCTGGGTTATCGACCTGTTCGAGCGGCTCGAACGCCGCGATCAGTTGCAGCGCATGGCCTCCTACCGATAGAGCAAATGGGATGTACGGGACCGAGCCCATCCGCGACGGCAGAAACGGTCTCGCCGAACAGCAGCGCGCCGAAGCGAAAGTATGGTTCGAATCGCTGCGCGACAGGATTTGCGCCGAGGTCGAGCTGCTGGAGCGCGAGGCGCCCGCCGCGCTGTTTTCCGGGGAGCCGGTCACCTTCACCTACAAGCCGTGGACGCGAGCGTCCGGCAGTGGCGGTGGCACCGGCGGCTTCCTCAGCGGCGGCAGACTGTTCGAGAAGATCGGTATCCATACGTCATCGGCCAACGGGAGGCTGACGCCCGAGATGGCCAAAACACTGCCGGGCGACGGCGTTCAGCTCGACTATGTCTCCACCAGCATCAGCCTGATCATGCACCCGCGCAGCCCGCGGGTGCCGACAGTGCATATGAACACCCGGTTCCTTTCGACGGCAAAGGGCTGGTTCGGCGGCGGCGCGGATCTCACGCCGATGCTGCCGGAGCAGCGAACCCAGCACGCGCCGGACGCCGTTGCGTTTCACGCGGCGATGAAACAGGCCTGCGACGCCCATGATCCAGCCTACTACGGCAAGTTCAAGCCGTGGGCGGATACCTACTTCTTCCTGCCCCATCGCGAGCAGTCGCGCGGCGTCGGCGGCATCTTCTACGACCATCTTAACACCGGCGACTTCGCCAAGGATTTTGCCTTCACGCGCGACGTCGGGCTTGCTTTGCTGGATGTCTATCCACGGATTGTGCGCCGGCGGATGCTGGAGCCCTGGACCGACGCCGAGCGCGCGCAGCAGCTTGCCTGCCGTGGTCTCTATGTCGAGTTCAATCTGCTCTACGACCGCGGCACCATGTTCGGACTTCAGACCGGGGGCAATATCGAAACCATTTTGAGCTCGATGCCGCCATTGGTGAGCTGGACGTAGCCTTCTGCTGAAACCAAATCTGCGCTGAAGCGAGAGCTGCGGAGAGTTGTGCGAGGCGACATCATGGACAGCTATCTCGGTTTCGTCGAGTTCTTCGTGGTGCTCATGTTCGCGGCGGCATGGGGCGTTCTTGAGCTGGTTTGCCGGCGGCTCGACAGAAAGAAGGAAGCCGAACGCGCGAAACAAACCGACGGAACAAAATCGCCCTGACGCGATGCCTCGTTTACCGCAATGCCCGAGGCATGCGGAATGGCAGCATGGCCTGCACGAGGGGCATCTTGAAGCGATCGAGGGAGAGGCTTTCGTGGATCAAAGTCACGGGCTTGCCCAGGAGCTTCGCCGAGAGCACCGAGCGGGCGTAGAAAGGCGCATCTTCCAGCGTCTTGACGATCTTGGCGGCGCCGTCGCTGCGCACGCTGCGGGCGACGCGCCAGCCTGTGCGCCTAAGCTTCACTGTTGGTGGTGGCTCAAACGCCTGCATTCTTCCGTTGCGATCAAACGTCATCGCCAGGTCGACCCGGCTCCCGTCGCGGCGCTCCGCTTCGTAGAGGATCGCCGTGCCGTCCTGCATCGCTCCGCGTGCCCATTGCCAATCTGAGAAGCCCTGTTCGAGCGGTTCATCGCCGTGGTTCATGTCCAAATAGCCGTCACCCTGCCAGCTCAGGTGGGGATGATCGAGTCTTACCTGGACGCGTGCGAACGGTGCGATCGGCCACCATTGATGACGACCTGCCGGATTCAGCAGGAAGACCTGCGGCGTGACCGCCATGGGGACCAATCGGATGGTGCCGCGCAGACGTCCGGGGATCGGAACAGAGATTTCGTCGACGTTGATGGTTAGCGAGCTTCCGTTCCAGGACAGATTGCTTGGTCCCACCGCGAATGTGTCGATCGTGCGGCTGACCGCCTCGCGCGGCCGCTCCGTCATCGCCCAGCGGTTGCCGCCGCTGCGATAGATCGCAACATTGATGGCGCAATGGTTGATCGGATCGGCAGGCCGCTTGCGGCGTGCGAATGCGTAGTAGGGAGAAAAAACATTGCCGATAAAAGCAATGATCGTGATGCCGTTATGCCCGTCGTCGCTTAGCGCGTCGATATACCACCACGCATAGCCGTTCGGCGGAACGACCCGCGAGAAGTCAGGTCCGCGATCAGGCTGGCTGCTGCAGATCGGCCCGACAGCGCCGCCATCGGAACGCCCGGACCCGGATGCGTGCTGCCCCCCGCCAGGTATAGGCCCGGAATCCTGGTTCGCGCTCCAGGACGCTGGAAGGAGGCTATCCATCCGTGCGAGCTGCGCCCGTACAACGCGCCGCCCGTAGCCGGAAACATCCGGTTGAAATCCGCTGGCGTCGTCACTTGTATTGCATCCGCCTGCGGCTGGATTCGTAGGCCGCGTTGTTCCAGAATGCCGAATGTCTGCTGAGCGCATTTTTCCAACTCCATTGCATCGTAGACATGTCGGTCGCCATTCGCTGGCGCGTTGACGAGGATCAGGAATTTCTCGGAACCGCCCGGTGCGATGTGTTCGTCGCGATCCTGGGCGCAGACATAGACCGTCGGCTCGCGCGGCAGCCGGTCGTGCACGAAAATATCGTCGAACTCAGCTGCATATTCGCTCGAGAAAAAGACATTGTGCCGGTGCAACGGGAATCCATCCGGTTCTGCAACGAGGCTCCATGTCACGGCTGACAACGAGCGTGCACGGGGCGGGATCGCCGTTGCGGCGCGGCGGGCAGGCGTGCCGAACATTCCGTCGGCGATGGCGCCGACATCTGCATTCACGATCACGGCGTCCGCCGCAATGCGCTCACCGCTTGCGAGCCTTACGCCAGTGGCGTAGCCGCCGGAGACCAGAACTTCGCTGACGTCTTCACCGCACCGGATCACGGCGCCAAAGGAGCTTGCGCAATCCGCCAGCGTTTTCGCAAGCGCGTGCATACCGCCGTCGATGGACCAGACGCCCTCGTGCTCGACATGCGCAACCAGCATCAGCGTGGCAGGCGCCAGATACGGCGACGAGCCGCAATAGGTCGCGTAGCGTCCGAACAATTGTTGCAGCCTCGGATCGGCGAAATATCGTCCCAGTGCCGCCCACATCGACGAGAACGGCTTGATCTGAGGCAGCCGTATCAGCCCGTGAAGGCCGTCAGCGCCGATCAGTCCGCCCATGCTCGGCTGGGGTGCACGCAGGAAGGGCTTTTCGAGAATGTTGTAGATGCGCTGGGTATCCCGGCAGAAGGCGCGATATCCCTCGGCTTCACGCGCGCCCGCAAAATCCCCGATCGCGTCGACAGTGCGTTCCTGATCGGCAAACAAATCGAAACGAGCGTGCTCGTCCCAGGCATGTCTCGCCAGGATATCCAGCGGGCGCAGGCGGACGTGGTCTGCGAAATTCCGGCCTGCTGCCGCGAACAGTTCGTCGAATACCCAGCGCATCGTGAAGACGGTCGGGCCGCTGTCAATCCTTGCCGAACCGATCGCGATCTGGCGCATCTTGCCACCCGGCGAGGCGGCACGTTCGAGAACGGTGACGTCGAGGCCGCGTGCTGCGAGCGCGAAGGCTGAGACCAGTCCCGCGACGCCGCTTCCAACAACGACAACACGATCTCTGGGCATGGTTGCACCGGCTCCGGCTCGTCATTGACATGTGTCTATATTGATTTACACTACTATCGACAACTAAGATTGACATTTCTTGTGACAAACACGGGAGCTTGCCATGGACGTAACCAGCCGGATCGAACGGGCACTCAACGAAGCGATTGGCCAGGCCGAGCTTCCCGGCTGTCCGCCCCGGCTGGCGGCGGCCATGCGTTATGCGGTGTTTCCCCGTGGTGCGCGCGTACGGCCAAGGCTCTGCCATAGCGTTGCCGCAGCCTGCGGCGAGGATCATCCCGCCGCCACCAACGCTGCCGGCGCGGCGCTCGAACTGTTACATTGCGCCTCGCTCGTGCACGACGACCTGCCCTGCTTCGACGCGGCGGAGACGCGGCGAGGACGTCCCTCCGTGCACAAAGCGTTCGGCGAGCCGCTCGCTGTTCTCACCGGAGATGCATTGATCGTGCTCGCATTCCAGACGCTGGCGCGTCTTCAATGCACGCCGGAGCGGCTGGCGGCGCTGACCTTGACGGTGGCTCGATCCGTCGGCGTCCCATTGGGGATCGTCGCGGGCCAGGCGTGGGAATGTGAAGACGAGATCGATCTGGCGCATTATCACCGCGCCAAGACCGGCGCGCTGTTCGCCGCAGCGACCGTTGCAGGCGCCGCGTCAGCCGGCGCCGATTGCGAGCCGTGGCGGATGGTCGGTGAGAAGCTCGGCGAGGCCTATCAGGTCGCCGACGATATTCGCGATGCGGCCTCAGACGAAGATGAGATTGGCAAGCCCGTCGGCCGCGACCTAGCGCTCGGGCGTCCGAGCGCGGTGATCGAACTCGGCCTCGATGGCGCGCTCTACCGCTTGCATGACCTGGTGCGCGGCGCGATTGATGCGATCCCGCCCTGTCCCAATGGCGCCGAATTGCGTTCGCTCATGCTCTCGGAAGCCCAGCGCCTGGTGCCGGCCAAGCTTGCCCAGTTCGCTGCATAGCCACCATGGCCGCGATCACGCATCGTGAGGCCGGGGATGGGACATCCGACGCGCCACGCGGTGCGGATGCCATCCAGGCAGTGCGCTGCATCTCGCGGTTGTCCTTGCATGATCGCGTGCTGGGCTGGCGCGATTCGATACTCGCCGATCCAAGATTTCAGCGTTTTGCTTGGAGTTTTGCGCTGACGCGGCCGATCGCGCGGCGGCGTGCAGGCGCGCTGTTCGATCTCTGCGCCGGCTTTGTTTATTCGCAGGTTCTGTTCGCGTGTGTCCGTTTGAAGCTGTTCGACCAGCTGGCGAATGGCCCGCTCAGTCCGGCAGAGCTGGCGTCGCGTGTGCCGTTGCCGACCGACGCAACGTTGATTCTGCTCGATGCGGCGGTCTCGCTGCAATTGCTGCAGCGTCGTACTGGCGGCTGCTATGGTCTCGGGTCGCTCGGTGCAGCCCTGAGGGGCAATCCCGGTGTCGTCGCCATGATAGAGCATCATGCGATGCTGTACGAAGACCTGAGGGATCCGATCGCGCTGCTGCGCGGTGACGTCGGCGCCGGGCAACTAGTCGCCTACTGGCCCTATGCCGCCAATCCCAACGCCGCCAATTTGTCACGCGACGCGATCACGCCTTACACCGCGTTGATGGCGGCGTCGCAGCCGATGATCTCGCAGCAGGTTTTGTCGGCTTATTCGTTCCGCGGACATCGCTGTCTGCTCGACATCGGTGGCGGCGACGGCTCCTTCATCGCCGCCGTCGCGGTGCAGGCACCAAAGCTGCGATTCGTGCTGTTCGATCTGCCCGCGGTAGTCGACCAGGCCAGCGAACGCTTTCGCACCGCGGGTCTGTCATCACGCGCGGTCGCGATCGGGGGGAATTTCCTTGCGAACCCTCTCCCCGAGGGCGCCGATGTCGTCTCGCTGGTGCGCGTGATCCACGATCATGACGATGCCAGCATCATGGTCCTGTTGCGCGCGGTTCACCAGGCCTTGTCGCCTGATGGCACACTGCTGATTGCCGAGCCCATCTCTAGCGTCCGCGGCGCCGAGCCGATCGGGGATGCCTATTTCGCCTTCTATCTGTTGGCGATGGGCAGCGGCCGCCCCCGGACCTTCGCGCGGCTGCGCGACATGCTCACCGAGGCCGGCTTTATCGATGTTGCGCTACGGCCGGTCGGGATGCCGATGCTGGCCAGCGTGATCACTGCACGAAAGAGCAAGATTGGCGTTAATCAAACTTGACACTCTAAAATGTAAGTTTAGCATGACATTTGCGGAGTCCCTCCGCATCCGTGGAAGATCGGAGTGAGCGATGGAGACCATCGCGGTCGTTCTCAGGCAGCCGGAGCAGATCGAGCTCAATCGGCTTGCTTTGACTCCTCCAACCGCCGACGACGTCGTCGTCGATGTCGACTGGAGCGGCGTCAGCACCGGCACGGAGCGGTTGCTGTGGTCGGGCCGGATGCCTCCATTTCCAGGCATGGGATATCCGCTCGTGCCCGGGTACGAGTCGGTCGGTCGCGTGGTCGAGGCGGGAACTGCTACCGGCTTGCATCCAGGGCAACGCGTCTTCGTTCCCGGTGCAAAGTGCTTTGGCGAGGTGCGCGGACTGTTCGGTGCTTCCGCTTCGCGCCTGGTGGCGACAGCGAAGCGCGTGGTACCGCTCGATCAAAATCTCGGCGAACGCGGAATCCTGCTGGCGCTCGCGGCGACGGCCTACCACGCCATTGCGGCCCAGGGTGCCCAGGCTCCGGACTGCATCGTTGGTCATGGCGTGCTGGGGCGACTGCTTGCGCGCATCTCCATCGCGGTTCGTAACGAGCCTCCGACCGTGTGGGAGAAGAACCCAGCGCGCGTCGGCGGTGCCGTCGACTACGGGGTGATCGATCCCGAGCATGATACGCGGCGTGACTACAGGAGCATCTACGATGTCAGCGGCGATGCGGGTCTGCTCGATTCTCTAATCGGACGTATCGCGCCCGGCGGCGAGATCGTGCTGGCCGGGTTTTACAGTGAGCGATTGTCTTTCGCATTTCCGCCAGCGTTCATGCGCGAGGCGCGCCTTCGCGTTGCCGCGGAGTGGCAGCCGTCGGATCTCGTCGCGATCAAAAGGCTGATCGAATCCGGGCGGCTCTCGTTCGACGGCCTGATCACGCACCACCACGACGCCCTGGATGCGTCGAATGCCTATCGGACCGCGTTCGAGGATCCTGCGTGCCTGAAAATGGTCCTGAACTGGAGTTCGCTCTCATGAATGTCGTGCCGAACATAAATATGAAAGATGCTCTGCGGGTGGAAGCGTCGATCGAGCCCGATGCGCCGGTGACGACGCCGGCGACCAAGGAAACCCAGATCATTGCGATCTATGGCAAGGGTGGCATCGGTAAGAGTTTTACGCTGGCCAACCTGTCTTACATGATGGCGCAGCAAGGCAAGAAAGTGCTGCTGATCGGCTGCGACCCGAAGAGCGACACCACGTCGCTGCTATTTGGCGGCCGCGCCTGTCCGACCATCATCGAGACGTCATCGAAGAAGAAGCTCGCCGGGGAGGAAGTGAAGATCGGTGACGTCTGCTTCAAGCGCGACGGCGTGTTTGCGATGGAGCTCGGCGGCCCCGAGGTCGGTCGCGGCTGCGGCGGCCGCGGTATCATCCACGGCTTCGAGTTGCTGGAGAAGCTCGGATTCCACGAGTGGGGGTTCGACTACGTGCTGCTCGACTTCCTGGGCGACGTGGTCTGCGGTGGCTTCGGCCTGCCGATCGCGCGCGACATGTGCCAGAAGGTGATCGTCGTGGGCTCGAACGATCTGCAATCGCTCTACGTCGCCAACAACGTCTGCTCGGCGGTGGAGTATTTCCGCAAGCTCGGGGGCAACGTCGGCGTCGCCGGCATGGTTATCAACAAGGACGACGGCACGGGCGAGGCGGCCGCGTTTGCCGCGACGGTCGGCATTCCTGTCCTTGCGGCAATCCCGGCCGACGATGACATCCGCAAGAAGAGCGCGAATTACGAGATCATCGGTTTGCCTGGCGGGCAGTGGAGCTCGCTGTTCGAAGAACTCGCGACAAATGTCGGCCTTGCACCGCCGGTTCGCCCGGCGCCGCTGACGCAGGACGGTTTGCTCGGCCTGTTCAAAGGGGAAGTGGTCGGCCGTGGCGTCGTGCTCGAGCCAGCGACCATGGAAGACATGTGCGGCAAGCCGGTCGTCGACAAGCCGTCCCTCGAAGTCGTCTACGACGCGGCGTGAGCGAGAGCATGATGCGGAGCGCAACATGAACGTCATTCTGCCGCGATACACCGGCGCAATCGCCGAGTCCGTCGTCAACGAGCCCCTCGACTTCGACGCGGCTGCGACGGATGCTGCCGTCGCGCCGACCCCAGTTATCGCCGCGGAGACAAAGAGCGATGGCATGGGTTGTCATGCCGGGGCTGCTGAACTCGAGGCTGCCGCCAGCGCTGCGGGAAAAAGCGAAATTCTTGATCGCTATGCTGCAGATTACCCCAAAGGTCCGCACGACCAGCCGCAGAGCATGTGCCCTGCGTTCGGTTCGCTCCGGGTCGGCCTCCGGATGCGGCGAACCGCGACGATCCTGTCGGGCTCGGCCTGCTGCGTCTATGGGCTGACCTTTACTTCGCACTTCTATGGTGCGCGGCGAACGGTCGGCTACGTGCCCTTCAATTCGGAAACGCTGGTTACCGGAAAGTTGTTCGAGGACATTCGCGAAGCCGTATTTGAGCTCGCTGACCCCGCGCTGTACGACGCCATCATTATTACCAATCTCTGCGTGCCGACCGCGTCCGGCGTTCCCCTCGATCTGCTGCCGGATGAAATCAACGGTGTGCGTATCATCGGCATCGACGTGCCCGGCTTTGGTGTGCCGACCCATGCCGAAGCCAAGGACGTGCTGGCAGCCGCGATGCTCGAATATGCCCGCAAAGAGGTCGAGCAGGGGCCCGTGCAGGCGCCGCGCGGCGGCAAGAGCGAACGACCGACAGTCACTTTGGTCGGCGAGATGTTCCCCGCTGACCCCGTCGGTATCGGCATGATGCTGGAGCCGCTTGGTCTTGCGGCAGGTCCAGTGGTGCCGACGAGAGAGTGGCGCGAACTCTATGCCGCGCTCGACGGCTCAGTCGTTGCCGCGATCCATCCGTTCTACACGGCGAGCTTCCGCCAGTTCGAATTGGCCGGCCGCAAAATAGTAGGTTCCGCGCCGGTTGGGCATGACGGTACCGAAGCCTGGCTCGAATCAATCGGTGCGGCTTGCAATGTTGCAGGCGAAAAGATCGACGCCGCCAAGAAGCGCTTCCTGCCGATGATCAAGGCCGCTCTGGCGGCGAAGCCGATTGATGCGCGCATTACGGTCTCCGGTTACGAGGGCTCCGAACTTCTGGTCGCGCGGCTCCTCATCGAGAGCGGCGCCCGAGTACCCTATGTCGGAACCGCCTGTCCAAGGACGCAATGGTCGGACAGCGACCGCGAATGGCTCGAAACCAGGGGCACCCGCGTCCAGTACCGCGCGTCGCTGGAAATGGACCTGGCCGCCGTCGGCGAGTTCAAGCCCGATCTGGCCATCGGCACCACGCCGGTCGTTCAGAAAGCCAAGCAGCTCGCAATTCCTGCGCTGTACTTCACAAATCTGATTTCGGCCCGTCCGCTGTTTGGGGTCGCCGGCGCCGGATCGTTGGCGCAGGTCGTCAACGCCGCGCTCGCCAATCAGAGCCGATTCGACGAGATGAAGGAATTCTTCGGAGATGTCGGCGAAGGCCACACCGCGGGCATCTGGGAAGATACGCCGAATGAAAACGTGGTCTTCCGTGAAAAATATAGGAAGCAGATCGAAGCCCTGGCCAAGAAGCGCAAAGCCGAGGAGATGATCTGATGCTCGTACTCGATCACGATCGCGCGGGCGGCTATTGGGGCGCGGTCTACGCCTTCACCGCGGTGAAGGGCATGCAGGTTATCATCGATGGTCCGGTCGGTTGCGAGAACCTGCCGGTCACTTCGGTGCTGCACTATACCGATGCGTTGCCGCCGCACGAGTTGCCGATCGTGGTGACAGGCCTCGGCGAGGAAGAGCTCGGCCAGACCGGCACCGAAGGCGCGATGAAGCGCGCACACCGCGTGCTCGATCCCTATATGCCGGCCGTCGTTGTGACCGGATCGATCGCCGAAATGATCGGCGGCGGCGTGACGCCGGAAGGAACCAATATCAAGCGCTTCCTGCCGCGCACCATCGACGAGGATCAGTGGCAGAGCGCCGACCGCGCCATCGTCTGGCTTTGGAAGGAATATGGCATCAAGAAGATACCAGAGCGCAAACCCCGCGCCGAAGGCGTCAAACCTCGCGTCAATATCATCGGGCCGATCTACGGCACCTTCAACATGCCGTCCGATCTTGCCGAGATCCGCCGGCTGATAAAGGGCATCGGCGCGGACATCAATATGGTGTTCCCACTCGGAAGTCACCTCGCCGACATTCCGAAGCTTGTGAATGCCGACGTCAACGTTTGCATGTACCGGGAGTTCGGCCGCATGCTGTGCGAAGCGCTGGAGCGTCCCTATCTGCAGGCGCCGATCGGCCTGCACTCCACTACCAGATTCCTGCGCAAGCTCGGCGAACTTCTGGGTCTCGATCCCGAGCCGTTCATCGCACGCGAGAAGCACACCACGATCAAGCCGCTGTGGGATCTGTGGCGGTCGGTAACGCAGGACTTCTTCGGAACGGCCAGCTTCGCAATCGTTGCCAACGAGACTTATGCGCGGGGCGTCAGGAACTTCCTGGAAAAGGAAATGGGCTTGCCGTGCACCTTCTCTTTCGCGCGCAAGGCAGGCGTCAAGCCGGATAACGATGCGGTGCGATCTGCGGTGCGCGAGAAGCCGCCGCTGATCCTGTTCGGTAGCTACAACGAACGAATGTACCTGGCCGAAGCTGGCGGTCGGGCGATCTATGTGCCGGCGTCCTTCCCGGGCGCGGTGATCCGCCGCCACACCGGTACGCCGTTCATGGGTTATTCGGGCGCAACTTACCTCGTTCAGGAAGTCTGCAACGCGCTGTTTGACGCGTTGTTCAATATCCTGCCCCTGGCGACCGAACTCGATCGCGTCGACCCGACGCCGGCTCGGCTGCACGAGGAAATTCTCTGGAGCGACGAAGCCAAGGCGCTGCTCGACGAGGTGCTGGACGCCCATCCGGTGCTGGTGCGCATCTCGGCGGCGAAGCGCCTGCGCGATGCCGCCGAGAGCAGCGCGCGCCAGGCTGGCGAGGCGCGCGTCACCACGGATTTCGTGACCAGGGCCCGCGCGGCGCTGATGAGTGGAGCGCAAGCATGAGAATGATCGAGGCCGGCCTATTTCCGGTGATTCCGTGTCTGCAATTCAATGACGATAAGCGGGAGGTGATGTCGATGTCCGATTATGCTTATGGCGATCGATCGAAAGTACACGGCGAGGACAAAATCATCGAATCCCAGGTGGTGTTCGGCGCCTGTTACATGGCCTTTTTGTTGCGGGCTGCGCTCTTCCGGCTGACACCTTGGCGCAAACGAGCACTCTTCGCCCATTCCGGGAACCGCGAGTCGATCTTCGCGGAGGCCCGCACTGCAGCCGGGACGATCGTAACGTCATCGTTCATGGGTCTGTAACCGGAATTCCGTCCAGCTCGTTGCCGGGCGGATAATTGCCGTATCGATGGATCCGGCATTCGCTGTCGCCCACGCTTGGGCGGCGAACGGCCGCAAGGCCATCACTAGGAGGATAACAAATGAAGGACGGTTCCCTATCGGGGCTATCCGAAGCTGAAGCCAAGGAATTCCATTCGATATTCATGACGAGCTTCCTGCTCTTCACGGCTGTCGCGGTGGTTGCCCATATCCTCGCCTGGATGTGGCGTCCCTGGTTGCCCGGCCCGGGCGGCTACAAGACAACGGCGCTGGACAGCATCCAGCACGTTGCCAGCGTCGCCCTTTCGTACCTGACATAGAGGGAGGCAATCATGTGGCGAATTTGGCTTCTATTCGATCCGCGCCGTGCCTTGGTCGCGCTCTTCACGTTCCTGTTTGGACTGGCGATCGTGATCCACTTCATTCTGCTCTCGACCGACCGGTTCAACTGGTTGGACGGGCCTCGCAAGGCGAAGACGTCAGAGATCACTCTGCCGTACACACCACCAAGCATGCCGTCCTGATGGCATGACGAAATGCGTACCGGAACGGACGAGAGGATCGAGCGGCCCTTCTTGTCCGCTTCCGGTAGCCACCCGGAGATGACGGTGACGCTGGTTTTCGCAGCCGGAGAAACGAACGATGGCAATGCTCAGCTTTGAAAGAAAGTACCGCGTTCGCGGCGGAACGCTCATCGGCGGCGACCTGTTCGATTTCTGGGTCGGCCCGTTCTACGTCGGGTTCTTCGGGGTGACGACGGTGTTTTTCGCATTCGTCGGCATAGCGATGATCCTCTGGAATACTGCGCTTGGTCCCACCTGGAATCTCTGGCAGATCAGCGTCAATCCACCGGACGTCAAATACGGCTTGTCCTTCGCGCCTCTGCAGGAAGGCGGGATCTGGCAGATCGTCACGATCTGTGCGCTCGGCGCCTTCGTGTCATGGGCGCTTCGCGAGGTCGAGATCTGCCGAAAGCTAGGCATCGGCTATCATGTACCGTTCGCTTTTGCCTTCGCCATCTTCGCCTATTTTACGCTCGTTGTGATCCGGCCGGTGCTGATGGGGTCATGGAGCTATGGTTTTCCCTACGGCATCATCACCCATCTCGATTGGGTGTCGAACACCGGATACCAATACGGAAATTTCCACTACAACCCCGCACACATGATCGCCATCACGTTCTTCTTCACGACGTGTCTGGCGCTGGCGCTGCACGGCGGTCTTATTCTGTCGTCGACCAATCCGAACAGGGGTGAACCGGTCAAGACGCCCGAGCACGAGAACACGATGTTCCGGGATCTGATCGGCTATTCGGTCGGTACCCTCGGCATACATCGTGTTGGGCTTTTCATCGCGCTATCTGCGGTGTTCTTTAGCGCGGTCTGCATCGTAATCAGCGGGCCGTTGTGGTCGGAAGGCAATGCCTGGTCTGAGTGGTGGAACTGGTGGCGCAATCTTCCAATTTGGTCCTCAAACTAATTCCGGTCATCAGAGAGAGTCCTGAGCCATGGCCCAATATCAAAACTTCTTCACGCAGGTCCAGGTGCGCAGCACCATCTACCCCGGGATTCCGATCCAGCCGGGAATATGGGTTCGCACCAGTGAGGGCCGCTTCAACTACTGGCTAGGAAAGGTGGGCGACGCCCAGGTCGGACCTTTCTATCTCGGATTTCTCGGGCTGGCGTCCATCGCCTGTGGCATCGTCGCAATCGAGATCATCGGCCTGAATATGCTGGCATCGGTGAACTGGAGCCCGATCGAGTTCGTCAGGCAACTCCCCTGGCTGTCGCTGGAGCCGCCAAAGCCCGAATACGGCATCAGTTTTCCGCCATTGCAGGAAGGAGGATGGTGGCTGATGGCCGGCTTTTTCCTCACTACCTCGATCCTGTTGTGGTGGGCGCGCACCTACCGTCGGGCACGTGCGCTCGGCATGGGCACTCATGTCGCCTGGGCTTTCGCTTCTGCGATCTGGCTCTATCTCGTGCTCGGCTTCATCCGTCCGTTGCTGATGGGACATTTCAGCGAGGCCGTCCCGTTCGGGATATTCCCGCATCTCGACTGGACCAATAACTTCTCGATTACGCACGGCAACCTCTTCTACAATCCGTTCCACATGCTCTCGATCGCGTTTTTGTATGGTTCGGCCCTGCTGTTCGCGATGCACGGTGCGACGATCCTGGCGGTTAGCCGCTACGGCGGTGAGCGCGAGATCGAGCAGATCGTCGACCGCGGCACGGCGCTTGAGCGGGCAGCTTTGTTCTGGCGCTGGACCATGGGCTTTAACGCGACAGCGGAATCGATCCATCGCTGGGCCTGGTGGTTCGCTGTGCTCTGTCCGCTTTGCGGTGGCATCGGTATTCTTCTCTCCGGCACGGTTGTCGACAATTGGTTCGACTGGGGCGTCAAGCACGGGCTGGCCGTCCCGCGATAATGCATATGGGTTTCTAGACGCGCGCCGGATTGCAACAGGACGCCACGGCGCGCGCCATGTTTCATCGTCTTCCCGTCGCGGTTGTCCGAGATGAAGCGCCGGCGTACGGTCCGATTCAGCTTCGTACGACAAGCGGCCGCCAACAAAGAAACTGGTTCGAGGAACGCTAGGTGAGAGATCACGGGTTGTTGGAGGATATTTGCCCTGGTTCAGGCGTTCAAATCTCCGAAGGAGTCGCTGGGGAATCTCGGCGCATTGCCGGCCGCGAACCTGATCGCGGCCGCCAGCGACGTCGCTGTGATCATAGACGGCGAGGGGGTCATTCGAGATGTCGCCTTCAACAAGGAAGATCTCTCGCTCGAACTCGACGCCCACGGCCGCTGGTTAGGTTCGAGGCTCGCCGAAATCGTGACGTCCGAAACCGCCGCAAAAGCCAAGGAATTACTCCAGGACGCAGTAAACAAAAAGTTTTCGATGTGGCGTCAGGTCAATCATCCGTCGCCCGGCGGCGTGGATATTCCGGTGCTCTATTCGGCCGTCAACATCGGACGCGACGATCGTTTCGTCGTGGTTGGTCGCGACCTACGGCCGCTTGCAGCCATTCAACAACGGCTCGTCAACGCCCAGCAATCTATGGAGCGCGACTACATCCGACTGCGCCACGCCGAAACGCGCTATCGCTTACTGTTCCAGGTCTCGTCGGAGGCGGTCATGATCGTTGACGCCTCCAACAATGCCATCCTTGAGATCAATACGGCTGCGCTGGCGCTGCTTGAGGAGAGCGCGCCGCGGGTTCTGAAATCTAACCTTAGCTCACATTTCGATTCGGCGGATGCCGAACCGGTTCAAACACTGCTATCCAATGTTCGAGCGACCGGTCGCGACGGCAACATCCGTGCCCGGCTTGCGAAGGTGGACCAGGAGTGCTTTGTCGCCGTATCCCAGTTCCGGCAGGAGAATGCGACCTTGTTTCTGGTCCGCCTGTTGTCGCAAGAGGCGCCGCCGCAAGCCGGGGCGCTGAAGGCGACATCGAGCTTGCTGGAGTATTTCGACGCCGCGCCCGATGCGTTGGTCATCACCGGGCATGATGGCCGCATCGCCATGGTCAACCCGGCCTTTACAGAGATGGCGCAGCTCGGCAGCGCCGAGCAGGCGCGCGGCGAATCGCTGGACCGCTGGCTCGGTCGTGCCGGTGTCGACTTTGCGGTCGCGTTCGCCAATCTTCGCCAGACCGGCTCGATCAAGCTGTTCTCGACCTCGCTGCGCGGCGAACACGGTGCGACGACGGATGTCGAGGTCTCGGCGGCATCTCTGATCCATGACGATCGCAAGCAGGGTTTCGGCTTCGTAATCCGCAATGTCGAAAAACGTCTTTCGGCATCGCCGTCCTCCGCCCGCGAGCTCCCGCGCTCCGTCGCCCAACTCACCGAACGGATAGGGCGGGTTCCGCTGCGCGATCTCGTGCGCGAAGCGACTGACGTCATCGAAAAGCTATCGATCGAGGCCGCGCTCGAGTTGACCCGCGATAACCGGGCATCGGCCGCGGAAATGCTCGGCCTCAGCCGCCAGAGCCTGTACGTGAAGCTCCGGCGCTTTGGGCTTGCCGAGCAAGTGGGTGAAGGGGAGGGCGAAGATGACTAGTGTCGTTGTCAGTCGTCCTGCGCCGTCGGTTGTCCTCGAACTGTTGAAGCCTATCACTTGGTTTCCGCCGATGTGGGCGCTGGGGTGCGGGATCGTGTCCTCGGGCGTTTCGCCGGGCCAGCGGTGGCCGACGATCATCGTGGGTGTACTGCTGGCAGGACCGATGGTCTGCGGCACCAGCCAAGCGGTAAACGACTGGTATGACCGGCATGTCGATGCCATCAACGAGCCCGACCGGCCGATTCCATCCGGGCGCATCCCTGGTCGATGGGGCCTTTACATCGCGATCGTATGGACGGTCCTGTCGTTGCTGATTGCGCCGCTGCTGGGCAACTGGGGCTTTGTCGCCGCGGTCGTTGGTCTCGTACTGGCTTGGGCCTACAGCGCACCGCCGATCCGCCTCAAGCAGAACGGCTGGTGGGGCAACGCGGCGTGCGGGCTTTGTTACGAGGGGCTGCCCTGGTTTACCGGGGCGGCGGTGATGAGCGCATCCGCGCCCGACTGGCGCATCGTCCTGATCGCGTTGCTCTACAGCATCGGCGCCCACGGAATTATGACTCTCAATGACTTCAAGTCGGTCGAAGGCGACGAGCGGATGGGGATCGATTCGCTGCCCGTGCTGCTCGGCGTCGACAATGCCGCGCGCTTCGCCTGTCTGGTGATGGTGGTGCCGCAAGTCGCGGTCGTGGCGATGTTGCTGGCGTGGCAGCAGCCAATTCATGCGGCGGCAGTTGGTGCGCTGGTGCTGGTGCAGTTGTTGCTGATGGTCCACTTCCTGAAGGGGCCGCGCGAGCGCGCGCCCTGGTACAACGGGACCGGGATCAGTTGCTATGTCGTCGGTATGCTCGTCAGCGCCTTTGCGCTGGCTGCGATGCAGGCGAGTTGACCATGAATGGTTCAATGCTCTCATGGTTCGGCATCGTCAGACTTGGCCTGATTCAGACCGGCCTCGGTGCGATCGTCGTGTTGACGACATCGACGCTGAACCGAGTCATGGTGATCGAACTGGCGATGCCAGCCATTCTGCCGGGCGCTCTCGTCGCTATTCATTATGTTCTTCAGGTCTTCCGGCCGGCCTGGGGCCATGGTTCGGATCTCGGGGCCCGTCGGACACCGTGGATCGTCGGCGGCATGGCGGTGCTCGCAACCGGCGGCTTGATGGCTTCGATCGCGACGGCCTGGATGACGACGCAGCCCCTATTTGGTATTGCGCTCGCGGTGGTCGCCTTCTGCCTGATCGGTGCAGGCGTCGGCGCTGCCGGTACGTCGCTGCTGGTCCTGCTCGCGAAGCGCACCGACGACAACCGCCGCGCGGCAGCGGCGACCATCGTCTGGGTGATGATGATTGCAGGCTTTATCGTGACGACGGTTGTTGCGGGCCATTGGCTCGATCCTTTCTCACCTATGCGACTGATCATTGTTTCGGGATCGGTATCTGTGGCGGCGATGGTGCTCACGATAATCGGCGTATGGGGTGTCGAAGGAGGTTCCGTCGCTCGCGCCCAACTGGTTTCGAGATCGTCGACGCGCCAGCCGTCGTTTCGCGATGCCTTCATGGAAGTATGGCACGAGCCAAAATCGCGGCGGTTCGCGATCTTTGTTTTCGTCTCGATGCTCGCCTATAGCGCGCAGGATCTGATCCTCGAGCCGTTTGCCGGCGCGGTCTTCGCCTTCACGCCCGGCGAAACGACGAAGCTTTCGGGCGTCCAGCATGCGGGAACGCTGATCGGCATGGCTTTGGTGCCGCTGATTGGCGCAGTCTATCCCCGGTCTCGGGTAAACCTCCAGCTATGGACCGTCGGTGGATGTCTCGCCTCGGCGATCGCGCTATTATGTTTGGCGGCGGCGGCGATCGTCGGGCCGTCGTGGCCGTTGCGTGAGACCGTGTTCATGCTCGGCGTCACCAACGGGGCCTACGCGGTGGCGGCGATCGGCTCGATGATGGTGCTGATCAGCGCGGGCGACGAGAAGCGGGAAGGCGTGCGCATGGGTCTGTGGGGAGCGTCCCAGGCTTTCGCATTCGGAATCGGCGGATTCCTGGGAACGCTGGCCAGCGACATCGCCCGCTATGTCCTGACGTCGGCGGCGTTGTCTTATTTCGCGGTGTTCGCATCCGAGGCGGGATTGTTTGTCATTGCCGCCGTGATGGCCGTTTGGGTTCATCGCGCGCCGACAAAAGACGCGACACAGCAGCAAGTATTCAATTTGCCGATCGCCACTGTAACAGAAGGAGCGCGGTCATGACCAGTTCGGATATTTTTGATGCCGTCGTGATCGGCGGAGGACCGTCCGGCGCGACGGCGGCGCATGATCTTGCAAAGCTCGGGCGGAGCGTGTTGTTGCTCGACCGTGCCGGGCGGATCAAGCCGTGCGGCGGCGCGATCCCTCCGCGACTGATCCGCGACTTCGATATCCCTGATCACCTGCTGGTCGCGCACGTCAACTCCGCCCGAATGGTGTCGCCATCTGACCAGCAAGTCGATATGCCCATCGATGGCGGGTTTGTCGGTATGGTCGACCGCGATGTATTCGATGAATGGTTGCGGACCCGCGCCGCGGAGGCTGGCGCGAAGCGGCGGACGGCCACGTTCAAGCGTTTCGAACGGGACGAGACCGACACGACCATTGTCCATTACGAAGAACGCGCCGCCGACGGGACCATGGTGGCGAAGACCGTTCGGACACGTGCGCTGATCGGCGCCGATGGCGCCTTGTCGGCCGTGGCGCGCCAGTGTTTTCCAGGTTCGGATCGGCTGCCTTACGTATTTGCCTATCATGAGATCGTGCGCGCACCGCCGGTGGCTTCCAGCTTCGACGGTACGCGCTGTGACGTCTATTACCGCGGCAGTGTGTCTCCTGACTTCTATGGCTGGGTTTTCCCGCATGGTGACACCGTCAGCGTCGGCACAGGTTCCGCCCGCAAGGGATTTTCATTGCGGGAGTCCGTTGGCGGCCTGCGGGATGCCGCGGGGCTTGGAACGTCCGAGACGATTCGTCGCGAAGGCGCCCCGATCCCGCTGCGCCCGCTGCCGCGGTGGGACGATGGGCACAGCGTGCTGCTTGCTGGCGATGCAGCAGGTGTCGTTGCTCCCGCGTCGGGCGAGGGCATCTACTACGCGATGATCGGCGGACGCCTGTCGGCGGAAGCCGTCGACGAGTTTCTGGAGACCGGGGACGCCAAGGCACTGCGCAACGCCCGAAGGCGCTTCATGCGGCTGCACGGTGTTGTATTTTGGATTCTCGGCGTGATGCAGCGGTACTGGTATTCCAACGATCGCCGTCGCGAACGCTTCGTCAGCATCTGCCGCGACCGCGACGTCCAGAAGCTGACCTGGGATGCTTACATGAACAAGGAACTGGTTCGTGCCAAGCCTGTCGCCCATGTACGCATCTTCTTCAAGAACCTTGCCCACATGGCAGGACTGGCATCGGCATAATGGCCACGCGCGGCGGTTCCTGGAAGCCCGTGCTGGTCGCGGCTTCCGTTGCGATCTTCATTGCCGTGCTTGGCGGCACGCTGACAGATACCGGAATCTGGTATCAGAGCCTCATCAAGCCGTCTTGGCAGCCGCCGGATTGGCTGTTCGGTCCTGCATGGACCCTGATCTTTGCGCTGGCGACGGCGTCGGCGGTCCATGCCTGGCGCAATGCCGCCAGTCGCGCGCAACGGGAATGGGTGATCGCGCTGTTCGCCCTGAATGGATTTCTCAACGTGTTGTGGAGCACATTGTTTTTCGCGTTGAAACGTCCGGATTGGGCGCTGATCGAGGTGGTGTTCCTGTGGCTTTCGATCCTGTTGCCGACCATCGTCTTCTGGCGCTTCGCAAGGCCCGCGAGCCTTTACCTGGTGCCTTATCTGTTGTGGGTATCATTCGCCGCATTTCTCAACCTCACGGTCGTTCGTTTGAACGGGCCCTTTGCCTGACGATAGGTTGCAAGCATCGGGTGTCCATGTGATCTTCCGGCATGGCTGAGTTGTTTGCGAGTGGGCGCCTCGTCGACTTCATTCTTGTCGTGGTCATTCTCGAGGCCGCGGCCTTGTTGGTCTATTGGTCGCGTGCTCGACGAGGCATCGCGCCGCGCGACCTGCTACCCAATCTGTGCGCCGGCGTATTCCTTCTTTTCGCGCTGCGCGCAACCCTCGCTGGCAGCGGCTGGATGTTGGCAAGTCTTTTCCTGACGGCCGCCGGCCTGGCGCATCTGACCGACGTCACCCAGCGGTGGCGCAACTAGCCCGCGCCGGCCCTGCGCCATTCGGCTATTTCTTTTCGGAGAACTTATTGATGTAGGCGATCACGTCCTTGCGCTGCTGCTCGTCGGTGAGCTTGAACGCCATCTTGGTCGAGCCGGTTGCCAGATCCGCCTTACCCTTGTCGGTCAGGAATTTCTTCAGGAATGCGTTCGGATCGGGCAGATACTGGAAGATCAGGTCGTCGGACCAAACCAATCCGTTCTCGCCTGCGGCTTTGTTCAACGCCGAATAGGCGAAACCTGGCGCCGTTCCCGATTGCCGGCCGATGACGCCGGTCAAGACTGGTCCAACCAGGTTCTTGGCGTCAGGACCGATGCGGTGACAGGTCATGCATTGCTTGAATATCTGCTCACCCTTGGCAGCGTCCTGAGCCAGGGCCGCGCTGCTCGGGAAGACAATGGCTGCTGCGGCACAAGCAAAAACTGCAGATTTCACCGGCACGTTGCTCTCCCTGACTTCGATTTGGTCTCGGTTTGAGTGTTAGGATATATTGACAGTTTTAAATATCAACTGATGTTGTCGGTTCCTGACATTCTTTTGGACTGCATCAAACGAATTCGTGTTGGTTGGCGTTATTCGGATGTTTATCGGCGATCTTGTCGCCAGGGGTGCCCACTACCGGTGTCAGACAAATGTGACAACTAAAAGCCTCAAAACAAAGGTGTTTCTTGACTTTATGCGAGATTCTGCGCATTGCTACCGGGTATGTGTGCCAGTTTCAGCTGGCGGGTGTCAGGCAATATTGGCATGCCGTGTGCACTGGTCTTCACTGCCGTCGTTTCGACAGCTTCCCGCTTCCGCAGAGAAAGATCGGCAGATAGCAGAATGGCCGTATTACCGACCGTACAGCCCGACATCACGCTCCTGCTGGACATGGAGGGTGTGATCCGCGAAGCGACGCTATCTCCGTCGATGAGCGGCGAGAGCGTCGACGGATGGCTCGGCCGCCCTTGGGTCGAAGTTGCCGGTGAAATGGGGGGCGAGAAGGTCAAGCGCATGGTCGATGACGCGCGCGTCACCGGCATTTCGGCGTTCCGCCAAATCAACCAGCGCTTTCCGAGCGGTCTCGAAATTCCGATGGAATACACCACGGTGCTGCTGGGTGGCCGAGCCGGGATGCTGGCGATCGGCAAAAACCTGCAAGCGGTCGCCGAGCTTCAGTCGCGCCTGATCGCGGCCCAGCAGACGATGGAGCGCGACTATTGGAAGCTGCGCGAAATCGAGACGCGCTACCGTCTGGTCTTCGACGCATCAAACGAGGCCGTCCTGATCGTATCGGCCGCCAATCTGCGGATCCTGGAAGCCAACCGTACTGCGATTGAAGCGCTGAATTCGCCGCGTCGCCGCAACGAGGACATCGCGGGACGCGAACTGCTGCATGACATCGCCGCTGAAGACCGCGACGCCGTTCGCGAAGTGCTGGCGCGCATCCGCGAACGCGGCAAGGCGTTGAGCATCCTTGTGCATCTTGGCCCTGAAGCGAAGCCCTGGATGCTGCGGGGGTCGCTGATGACGGCGGAGCCCGGCCACGTGTTTCTGCTGCAATTTACCGCCGCGACCGAACTATCGGCTCCGAAAGACAAGAGTGAGCCTTCGACCGTAGAGGAGTTGGTCGAGCATTTGCCGGACGGGTTCGTGGCGCTCGACGACGCGGGCATCATTCGCCATGCCAATCAGGCCTTCCTTGATCTTGTGCAGCTCGGCTCGAAGGCTTCCGCAATCGGGGAATCGCTTGGCCGGTGGCTCTGGCAACCGGGCGCCGACCTAAATGCACTCCTTTCGAACATCCAGCGGCACAAGACCGTGCGGCTGTTCACGACGTCGATTCGCGGCGAGCTCGGTACCGAGACCGAGGTCGAAATCTCGGCTGGGACCGGGGAGGGCGGGCTCGGTCACATCGGCGTGCTGCTTCGCAATGTGGCCCGTCGCCTTCCGTCAGGCAGTGAGAGTGATTTTCTGCGCACCGCACTGGGTTCGATGAGCGAGCAGATCGGGAAATCGTCGCTGCGCCAGCTCGTCAAGAATACGGTTGGCGTCGTCGAACAGCACTATGTGAAGCAGGCGCTCGAGATCGCAGGTGGCAACCGCACCGCGACAGCAGAACTTCTTGGATTGAGCCGCCAGAGCCTTTATGCAAAGCTCAATCGCTACGGCCTGGACGACAAGGAGCCGGACGCCGAGGAAACCCCAGAGGACTGAGTTGGCGCTGCATTCGCTCGCTACACCAGCATTCGGAAAAGCCGACCTTTCCAACTGCGAACGGGAAGAGATCCATCTCGCGGGCTCGATACAGCCCCATGGCGCCCTATTGGTCGTCAGCGAGCCCGATCACCGTGTCATTCAAGCCAGCGCCAATGCCGCTGAATTTCTCAATCTGAAGCAAGTCGACGGAATGGCGCTCGCCGATCTCGACGGCGACCTGCTGGTCCGAATTCTTCCGCACCTCGACCCAACCGCGCAGGGAATGCCGATCGCAGTGCGCTGCAGGATCGGAAGCCCCGGCGCCGATTATGACGGGCTTTTGCATCGACCGCCCGAAGGAGGGTTGGTCATTGAGCTGGAGCGGGCCGGACCTTCGGTCGATTTGACCAGGTATATCGCCAAGGCGCTCGAGAAGATCCGCACGGCCTCCTCGATTCGCGCGCTGTGCGAGGAGGCTGCGACCTTGTTCCAGGATCGTACTGGCTATGACCGGGTCATGGTCTATCGTTTCGATGACGAGGGCCACGGCGAAGTATTTTCGGAACGCCGCAAGCCGGAGCTCGAGGCGTATCTGGGCAACCGCTACCCTGCGACCGATATTCCGCAGATGGCGAGGCGCCTCTATGAGCGCACAAGAGTCCGCGTGCTGGTGGATGTGAACTATCAGCCCGTCCCGCTGCAGCCCCGGTTTTCGCCGATCACCGGGCGGGATCTGGACATGTCGCTCTGCTTCCTGCGCAGCATGTCGCCGATTCACCTTCAGTACCTGAAGAACATGGGTGTTGGCGCCACCCTGGTGATCTCGCTCGTGGTCGGCGGAAAGCTATGGGGCCTCGTCGCCTGTCACCATTACGAGCCGCGCTTCATACATTTCGAATTGCGGGCGGTTTGCGAACTGCTTGCCGAGGCGATCGCGACACGCATCGCGGCGCTCGAGAGCTTTGCGCAGAGTCAGTCCGAGCTCTTCGTGCAACGGCTCGAGCAGCGAATGATCGAGGCGATGTCGCGCGAAGGTGACTGGCGAGGCGCGATCTTCGACAGCTCGCAATCGATCCTGCAGCCGCTCGGGGCGAGTGGAGGCGCTCTGATCTATGAGGGCCAGATTATTTCGACCGGGGAGGTTCCGGGGACACAAGAGATTAGGGAGATCGGCGCGTGGCTGGACACGCATCGTGATCGAACCGTGGTGGCGACGGCATCGCTCGGCCTGGATCTTCCGCAATTCGCGGGGATTACAAAGGTTGCGAGCGGGGTCGCAGTGACGCCGATCTCCAGCAATCCGGGCGAATACCTGATCTGGTTCCGGCCGGAGCGCATTCGCACGGTGACCTGGGGCGGCGATCCGTTGAAGCCGTTCGTGATCGGCAACAGCCCCACGGATTTGTCGCCGCGCCGGTCGTTTGCGCAGTGGCATCAGCAGGTAGAAGGAACGTCCGACCCTTGGACGCCAGCCGATCTCGCCGCCGCGCGCCTGATTGGTCAGTCGGTGGCGGACATTG
This sequence comes from Bradyrhizobium sp. WCU1, assembly GCF_053474805.1. NCBI lineage: Bacteria > Pseudomonadati > Pseudomonadota > Alphaproteobacteria > Hyphomicrobiales > Nitrobacteraceae > Bradyrhizobium > Bradyrhizobium sp. WCU1. The sequence continues at coordinate 1,527,014 of NZ_CM130280.1, read as the reverse complement.
TGCTGCAATTCCGCGCGGTGCGCACCCTCATCGCCCAAGACCAGCTCGAACAGTTCAGTCGTCAGGTGCGCGTGTCCGAGCAGCCGGTGATCATCGCCGATATCGACGGCAAGATCCTGCTAGTGAACGAGGCGTTCAAGACGTTGCTGCCGAAGGATCATTCCGCGTTCGGCCGGCTGGATGAATTGGCCGGGGCATTTCAACAACCGGACCGTTTCCTTCGCGATGTTGCGGAGCTCATCCGTCACCATCGCCCATGGCGCGGCGAGTTGCTGTTGCGCAGCGAAAGTAACCGGGAAAAGCCGTTGCTGATCAGGGCCGATCCAGTGCATCCGTCGCGGGACCGGGTGCTCGGCTTCGTGCTGATCTTCTCCGATATCACCGATCGAAAGGCCGCCGAGATTGCGCGCAGCCGTTTCCAGGAAGGGATCGTTCAAAGCAATCGTATCAGCAGCGTCCGTCTCGATTCGAAGACCGATCTCGTCTACCAGAACCTACTGTCGTCGGTGATCGAGAACGCCCAGCTCGCCGCGCTGGAAATCACCTATGGTGTGGAAACCGGCCGGATCGCCGAGATGCTCGAGAGCGTCCGCAATTCGACGCTGCGCACTGCCGAAGTGCTTGAACATCTGATCTGGCATGCGTCACGGACCTCAGGCGGCGGCAAGCCTAACGCCTGAAACTACTGGCGCGGCCGACTTATTGCATGGCCGCTATGGAGGCCGATACATGCGGCACTGCAGCCTCGACGGCGCATGAGATGTCGATATTCATGGAGAATGCGATTGCACCTTCCTCCACCAGGGCTTGCGGATCGGACGCAAGTGCACCGGCTTCCTCAAGCGCCCTGCGGTAGTCGGCCTTCAGCACGTCCAGATCCGAAAAGTGCGGAAAATCGTAGAAGGTCAGCTCCAATGGGCGAAGCCCAAGCGAGCGCGCAAGCAGTCTTTGCAGGATCTGGCCGCCGCTGAGGTCCCCGAGATAGCGGGTATAGGCATGTGCGATCAGTCTCAGGCCGTCGCCATCGGCCGCATGCGATACCCGCTTAGCGTAGATATCGCCGGCGGCAAGCAGTGGAATGTCCTCGATCCATCGCTCGCCGCACAGGGCGGCAAGGTCGGTTTCGATCGCGAGCGTGCGCTCGAGCCGGTAGCGGGACAGCAATGCGATGCCGGGTGAACTGCGATGGCGCTCGAGCCCACGCTCCATGGCCCGGTAGGCGGGGAGCAGATTGCGCAAGAACAGGATGTAGCCTGCCCGGCTCGCTTCACCCCGCAGCAGACTTCGAATAATGCCGGTGCGTTCGGCTTCGGCATGCAGCGCCTTGGTACGGAGATAGAGCGCCGTCACGACGCTGAGCGGCAAGGGGCCATCCGCCGTTGCAGCGGTCATTCCGGTCGCCTCCGCAATCGCTTTGTAAGGTAAGCTTCGTCGCGTCAATCTACGCCGTCCCCGTCCGTTGAGGCCGGTCACGTCCGGCCCTTCAGCTGTTCGATCAGCCCATGCGCCTCCTGCGGCGCAGTGGTCGCGTCTGCCGACATCATATCGGCTCCCATCGACGCCACAAGGTCAGGCTGAGCGATTACTAGCGGGCCGCCCAAAACGATGCCGACCTGCCGGTTGCGCGAGTCGCGCCGGATGTCGTGGATGTCCCTCTTCAACTCATCGAGCCGCCTATCGCTGCTAACGGAGAAGCCGACGATGTCGAACCAGTGATTATGCACCAGTGATGTCAGCTCTTGGTGCGACGAAAACGGGCCGGTGCAGAGATTCCAGCCCGCGCGGCGGAAGAACTCGGCCACCATGGATAGTCCGAAACTGTGTTGGTCGCCCGGAATGATCGTTAGCAGTGCCGATTCGCCGCCGTGGTCGTCGCTGGCTTCGTGCACGAAGCTGTGGCCGAGCCGGTGCATGATGAGCTGCAATCGACCGACACCGAGCGTAACGCTGGCAAAATCCGTCGTGTCCGATTCCCACTGCGCGCCGAGCTGTCGTGCTGCGGGCGCCAGAAGATCGAGAAAGATTGATTCGACCGACGCGCCTTTCGCCTGGAGATCCACGACATAGGCAAATGCTGCGCCGTCATCGGCACCAAGCGCAAGCGCCGCGAACATCTCCACCTCGGTCGGTGCGGTCGGCTCTGCGATCTCCGCAGCCTTTGCGATCGGTGTGCTGCGTAACGCCAGCACGATCTTGGGAATGATCTGCGTCTTGATTGTGCGGACCATCGCGACCGGTTGCAGGGTCGGCCGAAAGCGCCAGATCGGCGCCGGAATTCTCTGTCGCAGCGATTTAGGACGAGGCGCCGACGTGGTGTCGGTGGCGCTACCGGCTGAGAAGGATTGCTCGTTCACATCGGTCATATTTCGCTCCCCCAAGCATTAAGTCGCCACGCTTCAAAACCGTCAAGTTTAATTTACGTACAGTTTAGTTGACAGTTCTCGAAGCGAGGTTTAGCCTTGTTTCGATCAAGCCCGCACTTATGGAGTGGCGCGGTGTTTCGAGCAGCCAAAAGCGGCCGGTTTCCCAAACAAAACGACCCTTCGTCGGCAGCTGCTCGATTTCTCCAGTCGATATCGCATCACCGCGACGCAGAACTGTCAAACAGTCTTTACAGTTCGACAGGTGAATACGTCGCTGCGCCTGCGAACGGAATTTCGCAAATACGAGACGGCGCATCGCGAGCCCGTTCGACAGCCCAATCACTTAGGCCGCTGTACACGCCCGAACAACGCATTCGCCGCGATGCAACAAAGTGGACGCTGGTGCAGGGCATCCTCGCGCCGGTCCAGTTCGCCGTTTTCCTCATTAGTCTCGCGCTGGTGCTTCGTTGTCTCTTTACAGGCGAGGGCTTTGCCGTCGCAGCGGCGTCGATCGTCGTCAAGACGCTTGTACTCTACGCGATCATGATCACCGGTTCGATTTGGGAACGCGAGGTATTCGGCTGCTATCTGTTCGCGTCGGCTTTCTTCTGGGAGGATGTTTTCAGCTTCCTCGTGCTGGCGCTGCACACCGCCTATCTGATCGCGCTGTTCGCGGAGCTCGGCAATCCGCGCCAGCAGATGCTGCTCGCTCTGGCGGCGTACGCCTCCTACTTCGTTAACGCGACGCAGTTCGTCCTCAAGCTGCGCGCGGCGCGGCGCGACGAACGATCGGCGCTGACTGCGGCTCCCTCGACCCCCGGGAGCGGCGCATGAATATGCATGTGCAGGGATGTCCGGTCGCAGCCGATGTCGGGCCCAGTCCGGTCCGCCGTGAGAGCGGCCAACGCGAAGTATTCTGTGGGCTGACTGGAATCGTTTGGTTGCACCGGAAGATCCAGGATGCCTTCTTTCTCGTGGTCGGCTCGCGGACCTGCGCGCATCTGATTCAGTCAGCGGCCGGCGTGATGATCTTCGCCGAGCCGCGATTTGCGACCGCGATCATGGAGGAGAAGGATCTCGCCGGGCTCACCGATGCCAACGACGAATTGGATCGGATCGTCGCTCAGCTGATTGCCCGGCGGCCTGACATAAGGTTGCTGTTTTTGGTCGGCTCTTGTCCCTCCGAAGTGATCAAGCTCGATTTGTCGCGCGCTGCTTTGCGGCTGTCGCAGAAATTTTCGCCTGGGGTCCGCGTTCTCAATTACTCAGGCAGCGGAATCGAGACAACATTCACGCAAGGCGAGGATGCCTGTCTCGCCTCGCTCGTCCCTGCGGCCCCCCCGACCCGGACGAGCGAGGACCAATTACTGATCGTGGGGTCGCTGGCCGACGTGGTCGAGGACCAGTTCATCCGCCTGTTTGACTCGCTCGGCATCGGCACCGTGCAGTTTCTGCCGCCGCGAAACTCTGCGGCACTGCCTGAGGTCGGACCGAACACCAGATTTCTCCTAGCTCAACCGTTTCTCGCTGACACGGCGCGCGCGCTGGAAGGTCGCGGCGCCGTGCGGTTGGCCGCGCCTTTCCCGCTGGGTGTCGAGGGCACGACGGCTTGGCTGCGTGCGGCGGCCGATGCGTTCGGTGTCGCGCCCGCGTTGTTCGAGGCGGTGACGCAACCCCATCGGATCAGGGCGGAGCGGTCGCTGCTTCGCTACCGTGACCAATTGTCGGGTCGTAGCATTTTCCTGTTCCCGGATTCCCAGCTCGAGATTCCCATGGCGCGGTTTCTGTCGCGCGAATTGTCGATGCAACTGGTCGAGGTCGGGACACCCTATCTGCATCGCGAGCATCTCGCCGAAGAGCTCAGGCTGCTGCCGGACGATGTCGCACTGTCGGAGGGGCAGGACGTCGATTTGCAGCTCGATCGTTGCCGAAGGGCGCGACCCGATCTAGTGGTCTGCGGGCTTGGACTTGCCAATCCCCTTGAGGCCGAAGGCATGACCACCAAATGGTCGATCGAACTCGTGTTCACGCCGATCCAGGGTTATGAGCAGGCGGCAGATCTCGCTGAGCTCTTTTCGCGTCCTCTGGTGCGCCGCGCGAAGCTGGTGGCCTGATCATGCAGCTCACCGTGTGGACATATGAAGGACCTCCCCACGTCGGCGCGATGCGCGTCGCCACGGGAATGGAGCGCCTGCATTATGTGCTGCACGCGCCGCAGGGCGATACCTACGCGGATCTGCTGTTTACGATGATCGAGCGCCGCGACCTACGCCCGCCTGTGACCTACACGACGTTTTCCGCGCGCGATCTTGGCGGTGACACAGCCGAACTGTTCAAGACGGCTGCGCAGAATGCCTACGATCGTTTCCAACCGCAGGCGTTGCTGGTTGGCGCGTCCTGTACCGGCTCGTTGATCCAGGACGACCCCGGCGGGCTGGCACGTGCGCTCAACCTCCCGATCCCCGTTGTCGCCGTCGATCTGCCGGCCTATCAGCGGAAGGAAAATTGGGGCGCGGCCGAAACCTTCTATCAACTGGTGCGCGCGCTCGCGGGCCCGTCAGCGCCGGCACCCGGAATGCCGCGTTCGCTGCGTGCCGCAGGAGTCCGTGCTCGCTGCAATCTGCTTGGCCCAACGGCTCTCGGCTTCCGCCATCGCGACGATGTCGCGGAAATTACGTCACTGCTGGCAAAGCTCGGCATCGACGTGAACGTCACGGCGCCGATGGGGGCTAGACCTGCCGATATCGTGAGATTGGGCGAAGCCGACTTCAACGTCGTGCTCTATCCCGAAATCGCCGGCCAGGCGGCGTCCTGGCTGCACCGGACCTTTGGTCAGCCCTTCACCAAGGCCGTCCCGATCGGCGTGTCGGCCACCCGCGAATTTGTCGAAGAGGTCGCGAAGCTCGCTGGTGTCGATGCGTCGGCGACGCTCGCCTCGGCCTCCACCCGGCTACCGTGGTACTCGCGTTCGGTCGATTCGACCTATCTCACCGGCAAGCGCGTCTTCATCTTCGGTGACGCCACCCACGCCGCCGCCGCCGCGCGCATCGCATCCGATGAACTCGGCTTCAAGGTTGTCGGCCTTGGCACCTACAGCCGCGAGTTCGGGCGCGAAATCCGCGAGGCGGCGAAGCGCTACGATGTCGAGCCGTTGATCACCGATGACTATCTGGAAGTCGAGGCGAAAGTTGCGGAACTGCAGCCCGAGTTAGTGCTGGGAACCCAGATGGAGCGACATATCGCCAAACGCCTTGGGGTTCCCTGCGCCGTAATCTCGGCGCCGGTGCATGTGCAGGACTTTCCGGCACGCTATGCGCCGCAGATGGGATTTGAGGGCGCCAACGTCATCTTCGATACCTGGGTGCATCCGCTGATGATGGGCCTCGAGGAGCATCTGCTGGCGATGTTCAAGGATGATTTCGAGTTCACGGACGGAGCAGTGCCTTCCCATCTGGGCGCGGGCCATCAGGTGTCCGATGCCGCAAAGCCGGTTCAGATTACCGAACTAGCCTCAGCCGCGGTGCTGACTAGCGTGACCTGGGCCGCCGATGCCGAGAAAGAGCTGCGAAAAATTCCGTTCTTCGTTCGCGGCAAGGCACGCCGCAACACCGAACGTTTCGCCAACGAAACCGGCGTTGCCACCATAACCATTGAGACGCTCTACGATGCCAAAGCGCATTACGCCCGCTGACGCGACGCCTCTGAAGGTTGTCGTCGTGACCATGGACAGTCATCTTTCCGGCGCGGCTGCGCGGGCGCAAGTGCTGTTGAGGAGCAGCTTCCCGGGATTGTCGCTCGCGGTTCATTCTGCGGACGAATGGGGTACCGATGACGCAGCGCTCGATCGTTGCAGGGCCGACATCGACCGCGGCGACATCGTGATCGCCACGATGCTGTTTCTCGACGACCATGTTCGCCTCGTGATGCCGGCACTCATTGCCCGGCGCAGTCATTGCGATGCGATGATCTGCTGCATGTCGGCAGCCGAGATCGTCAGGCTGACGCGGGTCGGCAAGTTCGACATGAGCGGCGAGGCGCTTGGCGCCATCGCATGGCTGAAGAAGCTGCGCGGCAATCGCAAAGGCAGCCCTGGTGGCAAGGGCGAGATGAAAATGCTGCGGCAGCTACCCAAATTGCTGCGCTTCATCCCAGGCACCGCGCAGGACATGCGCGCCTATTTCCTGACCTTGCAATATTGGCTGGCCGGCTCGGAGCAGAACATCGCTAACATGATCCGCCTGTTGGTCGACCGGTACGCCGACGGTCCGCGCCGCGGCCTGCGCGGCATTGTCAAGGCTGACGCGCCGGTCGACTATGCCGACATCGGTGTCTACCACCCGCGGCTCAAGGGTCGCATTGGCGATACTGCGGAGAGACTTCCTATCCCGGTTGACGCGCGCGGCACCGTCGGTCTCTTGCTGTTGCGCTCCTATCTGCTCGCCGGGAATTCCGGTCACTATGATGGTGTGATCGCTGCGTTTGAGGCAAGGGGCTTGCGCGTGATCCCCGCCTTCGCCAGCGGCCTCGACCAGCGCCCGGCGATCGAACGTTTCTTCATGAAGGACGGACGCAGCGTCGTCGATACGGTGGTCTCGCTAACCGGCTTCTCGCTGGTCGGTGGTCCCGCTTACAACGACTCCCGCGCGGCCGAGGATATCCTCGCGCAACTCGACGTCCCCTATCTGTCGGCGCATCCCGTCGAGTTCCAGACGCTGGAACAATGGGGGGCTTCGGATCGCGGTCTGATGCCGGTGGAAAGCACCATCATGGTGGCGATTCCCGAGCTCGACGGCGCCGCAGGACCGATGATCTATGGCGGTCGCTCTGACGGGGCAGGCGCTACCTGTACCGGCTGCGAGCGCGCCTGCATTTTCGCACCGGCCGAGACCGGTGGCGAAATGCATGTGTGCAGCGAACGAGCCGAGATGCTGGCTGCCCGTACGGCCCGCCTCGTCGCGACGCGCCGTTCCAAACGGCGGGATCGCAAGGTCGCGATCGTCTTGTTCAATTTCCCGCCCAACGCTGGCAACACCGGCACCGCAGCGTTTCTATCGGTCTTCGAATCGCTTCATCGCACGCTTAGTACAATGGAGCGCGAAGGCTATCATGTCGAGGTGCCCGAAAGTGCTGACGCCTTGCGCGAGCGTATCGTCGTTGGCAATGCCGCCCGCTTCGGCGCTGATGCCAACGTCCACGCCAGAATTCCGGCTGGTGATCACGTTCGGAACGAAAAATGGCTACGCCAGATCGAGGCACAATGGGGGCCGGCGCCAGGCAAGCAGCAGAGCGACGGCAGCTCGATCTTCGTGCTGGGTGAGCGCTTCGGCAACGTCTTCGTCGGGATCCAGCCCGCGTTCGGTTACGAGGGCGACCCGATGCGACTGTTGTTCGAGAAGGGATTTGCCCCAACGCATGCTTTCTCGGCTTTTTATCGCTGGCTGCGCCAGGATTTCGGCGCCGGCTCGGTTCTGCATTTCGGAACTCACGGCGCGCTCGAATTCATGCCGGGCAAGCAGGCCGGCCTCTCAGGCGCGTGCTGGCCGGACCGCATGATCGGCGACCTGCCGAATGTTTATCTGTATGCTTCGAACAACCCGTCGGAAGGCACGATCGCCAAACGCCGTTCGGCCGCGACGCTAATCAGCTATCTTACGCCGCCCGTCGCACATGCCGGGCTCTACAAGGGGCTGGTCGAGCTGAAGGCCTCGATCGCACGTTGGCGTGGACTCGCTCCGGGTGAGGATGCGGAGCGCGGCGATCTCGGGACATTGATCCAGGCCCAGGCCAGTGCACTGGAACTGACCAAGTCCGAGCCTGCCTGGATGGATCCGGCCACGGCCGTCGGCAAATTGTCGGAAGCCGTGCTTGAGCTCGAATACACCCTGATTCCGCATGGACTGCACGTCGTTGGTGAGACGCCGTCGGTCGAACAGCGGGTCGAGATGCTGCAGGCGGTTGCCGATGCTTCGCACGGCGCGCGTCTGGACAGATCGATCCTCGAAGCGCTGGTGAAGGGCGAGACGCCCGAAGGACTGGCCGCGAAAAACGACGCTGCGCTGTCGCTTTACACGGAATTGGCCGGCATCGATCGCATCCTCCAGCAGGATCATGAACTGCCCGCGATCCTGCATGCGCTGGACGGCAAATTCGTGCGTCCAGCACCCGGCGGCGATCTTCTGCGCACGCCGGCGATCCTGCCGACTGGGCGTAATCTCCATGGCTTCGATCCGTTCCGCATCCCGAGCGCTTTTGCGGTGCAGGACGGAGCACACCAGGCGCAGCGGCTGATCGACAAGCATGTCGGCGACGGACACGGGATTCCGGAATCGGTTGCGATTGTGCTTTGGGGCACCGACAACCTCAAGAACGAAGGCGCGCCGATCGGACAGGCGCTGGCCTTGCTTGGAGCAAAACCGCGCTTTGACGGCTATGGCCGCCTGACCGGCGCGGAATTGATCCCGCTCGATCAGCTCAACCGGCCGCGGATCGACGTAATCATCACCATGTCCGGGATATTCCGTGATCTGTTGCCGCTGCAGATCAAGCTACTGGCCGAAAGCTGCTTCCTGGCCGCGTCCGCTGAAGAGCCGCTCGAACAGAACTTTGTCCGTAAGCATGCCCTGGCGTTCCAGGCTACGAATAATTGCGACCTGGAAACGGCCTCTTTGCGCGTGTTCGGCAATGCCGACGGTGCCTACGGTTCCAACGTCAACCACCTGGTTGAGAACGGCCGCTGGGATGACGAGGACGAACTCGCCGAGACCTATACGCGCCGCAAGAGCTTTGCTTATGGCCTCAAGGGGCAGCCGGTGCAGCAAACGGCGCTATTGAAGAACGCGCTCGCTACCATCGATCTCGCTTACCAGAACCTCGACTCGGTCGAGCTCGGCGTGACGACCGTGGACCACTATTTCGACACGCTGGGCGGCATTAGCCGTGCGGTTCGAATAGCCAAGGGTGGCCAGTCCGCGCCGGTCTATATTGGCGATCAGACCCGCGGCGCGGGTACGGTCCGGACGCTGTCGGAGCAGGTCGCGCTGGAAACCCGCACCCGCATGCTCAACCCGAAATGGTACGAGGGCATGCTCAAGCACGGCTATGAGGGCGTTCGCCAGATCGAAGAGCATGTCACCAACACGATGGGCTGGTCGGCGACGACGGGCGAGGTAGCGCCCTGGGTCTACCGGCAGCTCACTGAGACCTTCGTGCTCGATATCGAAATGCGCGAACGCCTGGCGTCTCTCAATCCCGTGGCGTCCGCAAAGGTCGCGAACCGGCTGATCGAGGCGCACGAGCGCAAATACTGGTCACCCGATCCGGAGATGCTCGATGTCCTGCGCAGGGCAGGCGAAGAGCTCGAAGACCGCCTCGAGGGCGTGGGAGTTGCTGCATGAACATCCAGACTAGGCCATCGTCGCTCAAGAGCCCGTCCTGCCGTGGCGACGGTGAGGGAAGCGTGCAGGTCCAGCTCGATCCCAAGCTCAAGATCGGCACCGCAAAGGTGTTCTCGATCTACGGGAAGGGCGGCATCGGCAAGAGCACCACCTCGTCGAACCTGTCGGTCGCATTCTCCAAGCTCGGCAAGCGCGTGCTGCAGATTGGCTGCGATCCGAAGCACGACTCGACCTTCACGCTGACTAAGCGGCTGGTCCCGACCGTGATCGACGTACTGGAATCTGTGAACTTCCACGCCGAGGAGCTCCGCCCCGAGGATTTCGTTTTCGAAGGTTATAACGGGGTGATGTGCCTCGAGGCCGGCGGCCCGCCGGCAGGCACCGGCTGTGGCGGCTATGTCGTCGGCCAGACCGTGAAGCTACTGAAGGAGCACCACCTGCTCGAAGATACCGACGTGGTGATCTTCGATGTGCTCGGCGACGTCGTCTGCGGCGGCTTTGCCGCACCGCTTCAACATTCCGATCGCGCGTTGATCGTCGCGGCCAATGATTTCGACTCGATCTTCGCAATGAACCGCATCGTCGCCGCAATCGAGGCCAAGTCCAGGAATTACGGCGTCCGGCTCGGTGGCGTCATTGCCAACCGCAGCAGGAATACCGACCAGATCGATCGTTATGCCGAGCAGGCCGCATTGAAACGCGTTGCGCATTTCCCGGATCTCGACGCCATCCGCAAAAGCCGCCTGAAGAAATCAACGCTGTTCGAAATGAACGAGACGCCGGAGCTGAAGGCCGTTACGGACGAATACATGCGGCTGGCCGCGGAGCTCTGGGCCGGAACGATCGAGCCGTCGCCGGGAAAATCACTCAAGGACCGTGAAATCTTCGATCTGCTGGGGTTCGACTGATGTCCATTGCAACCTATCTCGAACGGCGCGGCGAACTTGAGACCTATTTCGACCGGACTGCGGTCGATGCATGGGCCAAGCTGACGTCGGATGTGCCAGTCGGTCGTATCAGAGCCACTGTCCGTGCTGGCCGGGACGAGATGCGCAACACGCTGCTGTCGTGGCTGCCGCAGAACATGAACGGCGCGCGATTGCTCGATGCCGGATGCGGCACCGGAGCGTTGTCGATCGAGGCTGCCCGGCGCGGCGCAAGCGTGGTCGCGATCGATCTGTCGCCGACTTTGGTGTCGGTGGCGCGGGAACGCCTGCCGTCTGACCTCGGCGGCTCGACCATCGAATTCCGCTCCGGCGACATGCTCGATCCCAAACTCGGCAGGTTTGACTTCGTGGTTGCGATGGATTCGCTGATCCACTATCGCCCGGCGGATATCTGCCGGATCATGGCCGGTCTGGCGGAGCGGACCGCCGCGGCCATGCTGGTGACGTTCGCGCCGAAGACGCCGGCGCTGACCGTGATGCATGCCGTCGGCCGACTCTTTCCACGCGGTGATCGTGCACCGGCGATCGAGCCGGTTGCCGAGCAGAAATTGCGACGGTTGCTGATGGCGGATGAGGGGTTTGAGCGCTGGGAGCTCGGCCGCAGTCATCGCGTAGCCAGGGGATTCTACAAGTCGCAGGCCCTGGAAGTGATTCCACGATGACCCGGATATCGTCGATATTGGCAAAAGGCTGGATGCGGCTCGGGACCCGCTTCCTTCCCTTTGCCGACGCGGCAACGGCGGAGCTTCCGCTCGGACGGCTGCTGCGTCTGTCGCTGTTCCAGGTATCGACCGGCATCTCGATCGTTCTGCTGAACGGCACGCTCAACCGTGTGATGATCGTCGAGCTTGGTGTCTCCACGCTGCTGGTTTCGCTGATGGTGTCGATCCCCCTGGTGTTCGCGCCGTTCCGCGTTCTGATCGGCTTCAAATCCGACAATCATCGCTCCGTGCTGGGTTGGCGCAGAGTGCCCTATATCTGGATGGGGACACTGATCCAGTTCGGCGGCTTTGCCATCCTTCCGTTTGCGCTGCTGGTGCTGTCGGGCACCGGCGAGTATCCCGCCGTTTACGGACAGTTCGGCGCAGCGCTCGCCTTCCTGTTGGTCGGCGCCGGCATGCATACCGCCCAGACTGCGGGTCTCGCACTCGCCACCGATCTGGCGCCGGCGGATGCGCGGCCGCGCGTCGTGGCCTTCCTCTATGTGATGCTGCTGTTCGGGATGGCCGGCAGTGCGCTGATCTTTAGCGAGCTGTTGCGCAACTTCAACGAGATCCGCCTGATCCAGGTGATCCAGGGTGTCGCCGTCATGCAACTGCTGCTCAACGTCGCCGCCCTGTGGAAGCAGGAAGCGCGCAATCCAGGGCTGACGTCGGCTTCCCGAGAGCTCCCCGAATTCCAGCAATCCTGGGCCAGGTTCCGTAACTCCGGCGGTTCGGTCCGCGTCCTTGTCGCCGTGGCGCTCGGTACTTCGGCATTTTCGATGCAGGATATTCTGCTAGAGCCCTACGGCGCCGAAATCCTCAAGCTGACGGTGGGCCAGACCACGGCGCTCACGGCATTTTTTGCGCTCGGCACGCTGGCTGGATTTGGCCTGGCCGCAAGGACGCTGGGGCGCAATGCCGATCCCTATCGCATCGCTGGTTTCGGCGCGGTAGCAGGCGTGTTTGCTTTCGCGGCAGTGATTTTTGCAGCGCCCTTGGGTTCGGTTCTGCTGTTTCGGATCGGGACCGCTTTGATCGGATTCGGTGGCGGGCTGTTCGCCGCGGGAACGTTGACCGCCGCGATGGCGATTGCAGCGGAGGGTGAGAGCGGATTGGCGCTGGGCACCTGGGGCGCCGTGCAGGCGACCGCCGCCGGCAGCGGCATCGCGCTCGGTGGCGGCATCCGCGATGCCGTGACATCGCTGGCATCGAGCGGCGAGCTCGGTCGCGCGCTGACCGATCCGTCGACGGGATACAGCGTCGTCTACCACATCGAAATTGCTTTGTTGTTCGCCACTCTGGTTGCGATTGGCCCGCTCGTCCGCAGCGCACGGACGGGGTTCTCGCAGCCTTCCACAAAGTTTGGCCTGGCTGAGTTTCCAGGCTAGTCAACGAAAGGGAGGTCGCCCATGCAGCCCGACTCGTATATGGACCTGGCACAGGTCACGCTCTACGTCTTCTGGATCTTCTTCGCTTGCCTGATCTTCTACCTTCGCCGCGAAGATAAGCGCGAAGGCTATCCGCTCGAATCGACGGGCATCAAGGGCGGGGCCGCGTATGGCTTTCCGCGCATGCCCGATCCCAAGACCTACCTCCTGCGCGGCGGGCACACCGCGACGCTACCGAACCACAAGAACGATCGCCCCGACGTCGCGTTGGCGCCGATCGCGGTGTGGCCGGGCGCTCCGGCCGAGCCGACCGGCAATCCGATGCTGGATGGCGTCGGGCCCGGGTCCTACGCTAATCGCGAGGACGGTCCCGAACTAACGATGGAGAACGTCCCCTGTATCGTTCCGCTGCGTCTTGCCGAAGGCACCTATCTCGAATCCCGCGACCCCGATCCGCGCGGCATGCGGGTGAACGGCGCGGACAGCGAAATGGGCGGCACCGTCACCGACGTCTGGGTCGATCGCGCCGAAGCTCTGATCCGCTATCTCGAAGTGGAAGTCACGACGTCGGGTGGCGCGAAACGTGTGCTGCTACCGATGCCGTTCGCCAAGATCGATGGCCGCCGCAGCCGAGTCTGGGTCGATGCCATCCTCGGCAGCCAGTTCGTCGACGTGCCGGCGACGAAGAGCCCCGATCAGGTGACCAAGCTCGAGGAAGATCGCATCGTCGGATATTACGGCGCGGGCACGCTCTATGCCACGCCCGCGCGTCAGGAGCCGCTGCTGTGAAACAGGATCACCACCAATTCGAGAGTACGCAGTTCAAGGAGCTGCCCGCGCCGTTGCCTGTCGGCGAGCGCGTGATCTGGCAAGGGAAGCCGAGTCTCAAAGGACTAGCGTTGCGGTCGTTTCACATCCGTGAGGTCGCGATCTATTTCGGCGTGCTGCTGGCGTGGCGGCTGTGGTCGAACTGGCTGCACGGAGTCCAAGCGGGCGACGTCGTTATTTCGGCTCTATGGCTGATCGCGCCGGCGATCAGTGCCATCGCCGTGCTGGCGGGTCTCGCCTGGTTATTCCGCCGCGCCGCCTGCTACACCATCACCAGCAAGAGGGTCCTGTTCCAGTTCGGCGTCGCGCTGCCGATCACCATGAATATTCCGCTGAACAAGATCACCAACGCCGCTCTGAAGATCCATCACGACGGCTCGGGCGATATTCCGCTAGGGGTGTCGGACGGCAAACGCGTGTCCTACTTGCTGCTGTGGCCGCACATCCGGCCTTGGCGGCTGCGTGCGCCGGAACCCATGATGTGCGCATTGCCGGACCCCGCGGTCGTCGCGGCCCGGCTTTCGGAGGCGTTGGGAGGTCAGCCCGCTCCAACGGCGGTCGCGCTCTCGACATCCGTCAATCGCAATTTGGTCTCGGACCTCACGGCCAATTCGCCGTCGACAGCGGCCGCCTGAACGGAGGACACTCATGAGCCAGGCTATCCAGGAGCCCGTGGTCCCCAGAGGCGGCATCATCGCGGCCGCGGCTCTCGTCCTGTTTTCGCTCGCGACGGTGACAACGGCGCGACTGACGGGGACGGGCGGCGTCCACATGACGTTGCCGCCCGCCGCCGAGAGCCGAGATCTCCAGTTCGAGGACGCCCAGGACGGTGCAGTGCTGGTGTACGACGCACACGATCGTCAACTCGTGGACACGCTGGCGCCGGGAAGTAATGGCTTCATCCGCGTCGTGCTGCGCGGGCTCGCGCGGGAGCGCAAGCGCGGCGACATCGGTCGGCAACCGCCGTTTCGCCTCACCCGGTTTGTCAACGGCCAGATCACGCTGACGGACACATCGACCGGCAAGCAGATCGACCTCGACGCCTTCGGATCGGCCAATACGGAGGCCTTTGCGCGGCTGATGAAGCTGAAGGGAGGTGGGGCATGACGATGCTCTGGACGACGTCGCGCAAGACGTTCGACGTGCCCTGCACGATCGAGATCGAGCAGACGTCCGAAACGTTGCACGCCCATGTCGTGCTTGACGGCGACATCGCGATCCAGCCGGGCGACGAGGTCATGGTTCATGACGCGCCGACCGGCGTTGCCTTCGGCGAGCGGCTGGTCGTGCGGAGAACCGCGACCGTGGTGCGGGCCGGCCCGCTCGACCGGCTATGGGCGCGGATCGAGGGCTATCTGGAATTGACTGAGCTTTACGAAGTCAGCTTCTCAGACGGGAGAGCATCATGATCAACATGGAAGGTGGCACGGCCGGCAGTCTGCAAACACGTCCCGCGATCAAAGGAAGCAGCGAAAGCCTCGACAAGGCTCGCGAGGATACCATCCTCAGCCCGCGCTTCTACACGACCGATTATGAGGCTATGGATCGCCTCGACGTCAGCCTGGTGCGCTCCGAATGGAATGCCGTCATCAAGGAATTGCGCGCCGATCACAACAAGGCGCATTTCGTCAAGACCGACGAATTCAAGAACGACCTGCAATCGCTTCCGCCTGAGCTGCGCAGGGAGTTCAAGGATTTCCTCGTCAGTTCGCTTACCGCCGAATTCTCGGGCTGCGTGCTCTACGCGGAGATCAAGAAGCGGATCAAGAACAGGGATATCCAGGAATTGTTCAGCTTCATGAGCCGGGACGAAGCTCGCCATGCCGGCTTCATTAACGAGATCCTGAAGGATCACGGCATCGGGGTGGATCTGAGCTTCCTCACCAAAGTGAAGAAATACACGTACTTCCGTCCTAAATTCATCTTCTACGCGACCTACCTGTCGGAGAAGATCGGCTATGCCCGCTACATTACGATCTACCGGCAGATGGAGCGACATCCCGAGCGGCAATTCCATCCGATCTTCCGCTGGTTCGAATTGTGGTGCAACGACGAGTTCCGCCATGGCGAGGCGTTTGCGCTGTTGATGCGCGCCGATCCGTCGCTGCTGCGCGGACTCAACAAGCTCTGGATCCGATTCTTCCTGCTCGCCGTATTCGCAACCATGTATGTTCGTGATCACATGCGTCCCGCTTTCCACGACGCGCTCGGAATGGATCCCACAGAGTACGACATGCGGGTCTTCCGCATCACTTCCGAGATTTCCAAGCAGGTGTTTCCGGTCACGCTGGATATCGAGAACCCGCGCTTTTTTGCAGGTCTCGAGCGCTTGCGCATGATTTCGGAAGCGATTGCGGATGCGCGCGAGGACGGCGGCTTGTTGTCGAAAGTGAAGCGCGCAGGCCTTGCGGTCCGGGCTGGGCTGACGTTTGCGCGGCTGTTCCTGCTGCCGGTGAAGCCTAACGCGCTCCCGCGCGAAATCTGTCTGCAACCGGCCTGGTGAGGAGAGTGTGTTGATCGCCGCATACACGGTCCCCCCCATCTACGCTGCTTTCGTGTGGTGGTTCAGCACCGGGGCCGTGCTGTTGCTGGTCGGACGCTCGGGACGGTTCGAACTGTCGCGAGCGTTCCTCGCAGTTGGGCTGCTCGCGGGGTCGCTCGGAGGCCTCGCGCTAACCGCTGGCGATGCGAGCGTCGGCGGCGCCTATACGGCCTTCACTTGCACGATCCTGCTGTGGGCTGCCCAGGAGATCACTTTTCTCGCGGGGTGGCTGACGGGGCCGCGCCCGCAGCAATGTCCGGTCGGCGCGACCGGCGGGTCGCGCCTCGGTTTCGCCTTGCAGGCCATCCTCTATCACGAATTCGCTCTGCTGGCCTGTGGCGCCGCCATTGTCGCGCTGACGTGGGCCAGCCCTAACCAGGTCGGTCTCTGGACCTTTGCGGCGCTTTGGGTGCTGCGGCAAAGCGCCAAGATCAACCTCTTCCTTGGCGTGCCCGTCACCAACGACGAGTTGATGCCGGACGCGGTGCGATTCCTGAAGACGTTCTTCGCGCGCAGGCCGATCAGCGGCTTCTTTCCGGTCTCGGTCACGCTTGCGACCGCGGCTCTCGTCATCATGATCCAGCGCATTGTCGAAGTGTCGGTCACGCCTTTCGAGATCGCCAGCCTGACGCTGGTATCGACGCTGTTTGCGCTCGGCGTTGTCGAGCATTGGTTCATGTTGCTTCCGCTGCCGGCGATCACGCTGTGGGGCTGGGGCATGCGCTCGGGTTTCCCGCCGGAGGACATCACGATGGAACAGGAACAAGACGCCAAGGCCATTGCTGCGCCGCTCAATCTCGTCGTGCTCGCGGATATGCGCCCCGATGCGACGCCTCCCAAAGTCTCGCAGGCGGCCTGCGCGCGACTGCGGCTCGAAGACCAGTTTCGTCAGAGTTATCGCGAGCAGCAGGCAAGAGAAGGCCTCACGGCGGCTCACCAGATCTGTCCTGAGCCGGAGGCAACAATCAAGGGGAGAACGTCATGAACTACGAAGCCTATTTTCGTCGGCAGCTCGAAGGTCTTCATCGCGAGGGCCGCTACCGCGTGTTCGCCGATCTTGAACGCAGGGCAGGCGCATTTCCCCGCGCCAAGCATCATCATCCGGGCGGCGCCGGTGAAGTCACTGTCTGGTGCTCCAACGATTACCTGGGCATGGGCCAGCACCCCGCGGTCCTGAAGGCGATGCATGAGGCGCTCGACAGTTGCGGCGCAGGGGCCGGCGGCACACGCAACATCGCCGGAACCAATCACTATCACGTGCTGCTGGAGAAGGAGTTAGCCGACCTTCACGGCAAGGAGGCAGCACTTCTATTTACGTCGGGCTACGTCTCCAACATGGCGTCGCTGAGCACGCTGGCGTCGCGGATGCCCGGCTGCACAATCCTGTCGGATGAGCTCAATCACGCGTCGATGATCGAGGGGATCAGGCACAGCCGCAGCGAGACCCGCATCTTCGCCCACAACGACCCGCGCGATCTCGAGCGCAAGCTCGGCGATCTCGACCCGCATGCGCCCAAGCTGGTGGCCTTCGAGTCCGTCTATTCGATGGATGGCGACATTGCGCCGATTGCCGAACTTTGTGACGTCGCGGACGCCCACAATGCCATGACCTATCTCGACGAGGTGCACGGCGTCGGTCTCTATGGACCGAAGGGCGGTGGCGTCGCCGACCGGGAAGGCGTAAACCACCGCCTGACCGTGATCGAAGGCACCCTGGCAAAGGCGTTCGGTGTCATCGGCGGCTACGTCGCGGCGTCGGCCACGATCTGTGATTTCATCCGCAGCTTCGCCTCTGGCTTCATCTTCACCACGTCGCTACCGCCGGCGGTCGCTGCTGGCGCGCTTACCAGCATCCGTCATCTGAAATCGAGCGCGGCGGAACGAGAGCGGCATCAGGATCGCGTCGCGCGGCTGCGCAGGCGGCTCGATGAGGCAGGGGTTGCTCACCTGGACAATCCCAGCCACATCGTCCCGGTGATGGTCTGCGACCCTGTCTTGTGCAAGCAGATCAGCGATGTGCTGATCGAGCGCTACGGCATTTATGTGCAGCCGATCAACTACCCGACCGTGCCGCGCGGCACTGAGCGGTTGCGCATCACGCCGTCGCCGCATCACACTGATGCCGACATCGAGCATTTGGTGAATGCCCTTGCAGAGATCTGGGCGGAGGTTGGGCTCGCCAAGGCAGCTTGATCTGCTGTTCTTGGGCGACTGATCCAGGCGATCGGGGTCCGTCGATGGCACGATAGGCAATTCTTTCGAACCCCGGTCGATCATGCGGAAGTTGATGAAGTTTCTTCATACGATGGGAGCGATCGGCGTCGTCGGCGCGGTTGCGTGCTTTCTTGTCATGGCAGGCTGTGCGCCCGCACCGGACTCGATCGCGCAGTACGCATCGCTCAGCGTCGCGACGGGTGCAGTGGCGACCTGGATATTTATGCCCTCTCTTGGGCTCACTCTGGTGGCCGGATTGTTGGCCATCGCTGCGAACAGGGCCTTCCACAACGCCGGTTGGGCATGGGCAAAACTCGCAACGGGCGTTCTTGTTTTCGAATGGGGTTTTGTCTCCGTGGTTGGGCCGCTTCAGCAGGAAGCGGAGCAAAGTGCGCGAGCGTTGGCCGGCGAAATCGATCCCGTTACGCTAGCCGGCGAATTGGGGACGCGTCGCGCTTCGCTTTGGGTGTTTCTAGCCATAGCGATGGCCAACATCGTTCTCGGGGTATGGCGGCCGCGGCTTACGCGGTTGAAGGACTAAGTCGTGACGAAAAGCGCTCGGCATGGCGAGACCCGGACCCCGCGCAACTTCACCAGATGGTCCATGAAGGGCTTGCTATAAGCGCGGTCCGCAACTTCACGAGCTTTGGACCGTATAGGCCCGCGGCGTTGCGAAGTCGTCTAAAGACGAAGGCGCTCTGTGAGCCGATCCTCGACGTGGATCGGCTCCCATGCTGGCGGAAGCGCTCAAATTGAAACGCAAACGTCCAGGCCAACTGCGGCCCGGGAGAATAGTAGCGAAGACGGGTATCGCTGGATTTCGCAGGGCGCAGACGCAATGACGCTTCCAAGCGGCCGCGCGAGGTCAAGCACGCTATGCTGTATTCAGGTCAGGCGATTGACGTCGAAATCGTGGCGGCGGGAAAGGAATGGAATTTTAGCAACCGTGCCGGCGCGTTATCGGAAACATCACGTTCCGGGTTAAGTTGCTCTGCGACAGAAAAGCAGAGCTTCCGATGCAGTGGGACTGGGCGATGCAGCGAACCCAGCTATATTGGTGAACCACAGCCTCAAAAGTGGATTTGGGGCTTTGAGCTGCTGCCGGCTTGATGGACGCCGGGTTAAGCTAATGCCCCCCTGCGCTCGAACTCAACTGGGCTGAGATAACCGATGGTCGAGTGCCTGCGGGTCGTGTTGTAGAATCTTTCGATGTAGTCGAACACATCGGATCGTGCCTCATCTCTGGTCCTGTAGATCTTGTTGGCGGTCCGTTCGGTCTTGAGCGATGAGAAGAAGCTCTCCATCGCCGCATTGTCCCAGACATTGCCGGAACGGCTCATGCTGCAGCCGATGCTGTTGTTTAATAGGGAATTCCCTGTTCTCGAACGGCTTTTTCCCTGTTCGCTTGATCAGGGAATCCGCGAATAAACGCCTCCGGCACAGGGAGTTCTCGTCGTTAATATCTTCGCGAAGGGGAAAAATCGCGAAATTCCCTGAAAAATTCCCTGTTTGCAGGGAAATTGCCCGGAGACGGCTGCGATCAGCACTGCGCCCCCAGCCATATACAAGATACTGGATTTTGTTGTGAAAATAGCCTTGCTCAAGGCGGCATTTCTCGCGCATTTGGAAATTCCGTTTGCAATTCTGTGCTGGTTTCGTTTTTGGTCGAAGGGATTGTCGCGCGTTGAACGTCGCTCAACTTGTCAAAATACTAATTGAGCGGATGACTGCGCGTTGCAAGTTTCCGACCGCAGCCGTCGACGCCGCGTGCGGGATCGACGGTTGCAGAACCCGCCGTGTTTTGTAGCGTTCAACGAAGCGCGAAGTCTATCCTTGAGATCGGGCGCAAGCCTTCGAAATTGGGGAGGTCTGCGCTTCGTCTCGAGGTGATGCTGCTCCATCAGCATTCTGCTGATCGAGTTCCTTCTGTGCCAAGAGATGTGCGTGCCACTTGCGGGTCGCAGCCAACGCTCGCATCATCGTCTCCTTGGCATAGCCGCGATAGGCCTGTGCGGTCTTGTGGCCCGAGAGCGCACGACCTTGGCCGTCTGTCAGCTCCGCTTCCTCGAGTTTGGTCATGCCGCCGTGTCGACAGGAATCAAGCGTGAACAGCTTTGACACGCCGTCGATCTTCTTGCGCATCTGCTGCACTACTTTTCCATGCCAGGGTAGGACCACACTTTGGCATCGCCCTTGCATTCACCCTTTTGGATCCGACGCATAATCATCGGGACGCCAAGCTTTAGCAGATGACTCAAAACGTCCTCCGCTTCGGCATAAAACTTGATGGTCTCACCATCGAGAGTCTCTTCGAGCGGATGCCAGACCAGCGCTTTATTCTTGTGGTGCTCGATGCGTACAGCGTTTGGCCAGTTCTTGCTGCGGTAGTCCGGCCACGTCAAAAACCCGGCCAATACGTTCTCCGGCCGTTGCAGCCATGCAAGGCAGATCACCGCGACGGCTGCGGGTTCAGGTCGCCCTTCTTTGGCGCAGCCCCATGCAAATTCATAAACCTCTTCTCTAGAGTTCTGCCGAATCTATTCTGTCGGTCGAACCATCGCTTACCGGGAAATGGGTGCCGATCGCCTTCCAGCGATCAGGTCGGACGGAGAACGCTGATCCGTGTCGAAGACGCTGAAGCTTGGCTGGCAAGCCGGCCAAGCTTTCACAACCGACAACCGGAACGCGGTCAATGACAATACATGTCCCACCGCTGGACTGCGAGTGGTCAGATCCGATTTCGGCTAGCCTGCAGAGGCACCCGATTGCCGACCTCACTGCGCCCGCGCGGTTCGCTCGGTATCGCCGCATCGACCGGATCTACGCTGAGTTCCCCCGAGTTGATGAAGATCGCGGTATATGTCGAAGACAACTTAGGGGAGCCAATCAAGCTAAGCGTCTCCCATTTTGCGCGCCTGTTCAAACTAAGCACTGGCGTCACTGCGATGAGTTTCGTGGAACAGTGCCGGGTTCGTCGCGCCCAGACCTTGATCCATGATCGTGATTTGCCTTTGGTCGAAGTGGCGCTGATTACCGGGTTTTCCGACCAAGCCATTTCACGCGACGCTATCGTCTATACGCCGGCTGCACGGCTGCCGCTTTTGCGCGTGAGCATGGGCGCAGGCGTGCCGCACAGCGGTTCCACCACTCGCCCTAGGTGGTCAACTCGCTGGCGTCACCAATCGATACTCTGACGGAGGAGGCCCGCTTTCCTCGTTGACTGAGATCACCTTGAACAGTGAAGGTCCTTTTTCGCTTCCCGACTACCACGAAGAAGCCTTTCAACTCGGTGTCGCGAGCCAGATACCAGCCGTCTTCAGGAGTCGGCAGCTGAGCGATGGCCTTATCGCTGAGAGCAGTGCGAATGTCGGTCATGAGGGTCGACGTGAACTGCTAAACCGGTTTTCAAACGGTTTTGGCGAACTGAGCTGTTTGAAGGTCAGGGTTCGCTTTGCTGCGAAGCTGTGCGACGAGTCTCTGTAAATAAAAGACCTTTCTCGACTTCATCGTAGTGTAGCGCAGACTCAGAAATCGCAGAGAGGCTTCGGTGTTTTTGAACTCTTATTCAGCGGGTCCCAGGTTCGAGCCCTGGTGCGCCCAACATTGCGAAAGGCTTCTTCGTCAATTGCTTACGGGGGAAGTTGCCGAGAACAGCAAGGGTCTCGTGCGACGTTTCTCCATTCAGGGCCTCGCGGCCAGATGGCAGTGCGCCTTCTCTTTGTTTCCGTAGCTTCACCCATTCAGTACGGCGCCTTGATCCAAGGGTACATGCCAATCAGGGACCCGTCGTAGAATACGATACTAAAGCGCGATGAGATTTGGTTGAATCGTCATCGCGCTTTAGCCCTTTGTTTGCGCATGATCTTTTCGGAAAACCGCTTCGCACTTTTCCGAATCGTACTTTAGGGCGAGCAAAACGGACATTTGCCCAGCTCGCCGAAGTCGGTCATCGCTTGCCGCAGAGTGTGTGGAAGGCACGGCCTCCCCCTGTGCGATCCTAACGCTCAACTTTGGCCCTGAATAGACTTTCTCCCCTTCGACGGAAAATCGTGCGGCCGTCGCGACTTTCGCCGGCCGGAACGATGTAGGCCTCGCACTCCTGCTGCTGAAGGAGCTCCCCGCACATATCCCGCAACCGTTGGTTGGCCGGTCGTGATGGAAGCGCGCGAAAGCGCTTGAGGATGTCAAGCATGACGATGTGCTGTGGCGGGCATCTCCAGAACACCAGACATCCGCTCACACCCGCTCTGCAAAGCTCGCCAGCACCAAAAGCCGGACAGCCTCGGCGAACTGATGCACGCCCAACCGGTCCATCATACGTGAGCGGTGAACCTCGACCGTGCGCACACTGATACCAAGATTGAAGGCGATGACCTTGTTTTGCTGCCCCGCCACGAGAGCCTCAAGAACCTGCCGCTCGCGGGGACGGAGCGTGTTGATCAACTCCGCCGCCATGGCGATATCATCGGTCCGGCCTCTCGCTGCGCTGGTCTTCAGTGCGGACTCAATCGCCGCTATCAGGGCGTCGTCGCCGTAGGGCTTTTCAATGAAGTCCACGGCTCCCGCCTTCATCGCTCGGACCGCGGTCTGCACATCACCTTGAGCCGTCACTACAATAACTGGCAAGTCCGGGTTTATCGATCGAAGGCGAGCATGAACCTCGAAGCCGTCCATCTCCGGCATACGAAGATCCAGCAGGACGCAGCCCCCGAGCAAGCTGCCCGCGACGTCGAGGAACGCTTTTGGCGTTGCATACGACGCCACCTGGAAGCCGACCGCATCCATCAGGCGCTCCAGAGATCGGCGGATCGCCGGGTCGTCATCAACAATGTAAATGAACCGTTCGGCAGCCATCGATCGCCTCATCGTTACGGCGGGACGGGCAGCGTCACGCGAAAGATCGCCCCGCCGCCGCAATTGGGCTCATATCCCAGCTTTCCGCGATGGGCCTCGACGATCGAGCGGCAGATCGAAAGTCCCAGCCCCATGCCATCGACTTTTGTGGTGTGGAATGGCTTGAAGAGGTGTTCGACAATATTGTCCGGCAGGCCCGAGCCACGATCCGCAACAGTGATCTCAATCCACTTGTCACCGAGACGCGCGGTTACCACTTCCAACTCGCGCCACTCGCTCTGCACCATCGCCTCGTGCGCATTGCGTATCAGGTTGACCATGACCTGCTGCAGCTGAATTCTGTTTGCAAACACTACCTCGGCGCGCGGATCGAAGTTCAGCCGGACGTGCACGCGGTGCGGGCCGTTTCCCGCTGAGGCAAGATCACTGGCTTCACGGATCAGCTCCGGCAGGTTTTCGATGCGCATCTCCGTCGCGCCGTGGGTAACGAACTCTCGCAGCCGGCGAATGATCTCACCGGCGCGGAGCGCTTGCTCGGCGGCTTGGCCCAGGACACCGCGCACAGTGTCGACCCTGTGGGGTGCGTCGCTTGCCATCATCCGGCGCCCGGCGTTGACCAAATTAGTGACCGCGGTCAGCGGCTGGTTCAATTCATGTGCCAACGCCGCGGCCATCTGACCCGCTGCACTTAGCCGCGAGGCATGATGAAGCTCCGCTTGGAGCTGCTGCGCGCGGACATCCGCGCACCGCCGCTCCTCGGCTTCGAGCGTCAGTCGTTCGAGCGCTTCCGCCAATTCCGATGTCCGTTCGGTCACCCGCTGCTCCAACGACTCGTTGAGGCGTCGAAGATCACCCTCCAGCTGTTTCTGAGGCCTCAAATCGCGGCTGACAGTCGCCATGTTCGTAGGATGGCCCGTGCGCTTGTCGTCGATGCGGAACCAATCGACCAGGAATGGAATGATCTCCCCTGTTTTGAAGTGGCGGAAGTCGAGTTCTCCGAGCCAACGCCCGGTTCCCATCACCATTGGAAGCGCCTCGTGAAGCGCCCGAGTCCGCTCATGGGGGGCCATGAAATCGAAGATGCTCAGTCGCTGCACTTCCTCAGTGTCAGAAAGCCCGAGGAGGTCCAAGGCCGCCTTATTGACGTATTGCGGCGTGCCCTCTAGATCGGCGAAACCAATGAACTCGGACGACCGCTCAATCACGCTCACCAGGCGCCGTTGCTCCGCCTCCGCCTGCCGGCGTTGCATGGCGAGCGTTGCCTGGTTCGCCGCAATTCCGAGAAGAAGCCGGTGTGTTTCGCTCGGAAATTGCGGATTGAGGGAACCTGCAACGATCCTGGCGTTGCCGCCAAAGCCCATCGGCGCAGCCGCGATCCGTAATGTGCCCCTCCCGAGCGGGTTGTCGATCGCGGATATCTGCTCGCGGCTTCCGCGCCACGCACCGCGGAGGATGCGTTCAACGTGACCAGATGGCCGGGAGGACACCGTTTGGCTCGTGCGCACTACTTCGGCCGCAGCCTCGTCGCGCAGTCCCGGTACAGACACGCAAATGACGTCGGCATTGAGCATCGAAAGCATTGCGGCTGCCACGCTGTCGGCGATCTGCCGCGTATCGTAGTCCTTCCAGATTGCCGGCAGCGTCGAAAGCGCGACGAGATCGCGGATGCAGCGCCTGAGTTCTTGCGGCTCGGACAGCTCATCGACCCAAGGCATTTCGCCTGATCCAATCCACAACGCATACCGAAGCTCAGCCTGGATGACCGTTTTTACTCGGTTTGTCACGGAGCCGTCTGTCGGTTATCAAACTAAGGCTGGCTATTTTGTTCCAGCGGAGCTAATATCCCTCATTACTGAGCAATTGATGGCTTCAGTGACTGAGAGACGCTCCTGCGCTCCCGCCGAAACGGCAGAGGGAGCCTCGTCATGTCTCAGTCCCCCAACCGAATTCTCAACGCACTCCCGCAAAAGGTCTTTGCGGCCATAAAGCTCCACCTCAAGCCGGTGAAGCTGTCCTTTGCAGAGGTGGTCGCCGAAACCGATCAGTCGATCACACAAGTGTACTTCCCCTTCAGCGGAGTGGTGTCGCTGGTCGTCGATATGAGCGTAGGCGAAATGATCGAAACGGCGATGGTAGGACGCGACGGGGTGGTCAACGGCACGTCCGCGCTTGACGGCAGGACTGCGCTCCATAGAGGCATTGTCCAAGTTGCCGGTGAGGCGGCGGCGATCCACCCGAACGCTCTGCGACAGCTCGCCAAAGAATATGAACCTTTACACGCCATTCTCATTCGTCATGAGCAGGTGCTGCTCGCTCAGGTGCAGCAGTCGGCTGCCTGTAACGCAAGCCACTCGGTCGAAGCTCGCATGTGTCGCTGGCTGTTGCGCATGCGCGACCTGACAGGTTCTGAGGAGTTGATGCTGACGCAGGAGTTCCTCGCGCAGATGTTAGGCGTGCGGCGCACCAGCGTGTCAGTTGTGGCCGGGACCCTGCAAAAGGCCGGATTCATTCAATACAAGCGCGGCAATATCCGGCTCTTGGATGTGGAGCAATTATTGGAGGGTAGTTGCGAGTGCCATGCAACGGTCAAGCGTCACTACGAACGCATGCTGGCCATATGAATCCTTCTTGAAAAGCTCAACTGGACGGGATTGGGGCGGTCACGCGGGGGACTGACCAGGAAGATATCGGGCAACGCGCCTTGGTTACCGTCGGATTCCGCCGGCACGCACAGTGCAAATGATTACGTAGAATTACCTAATCTGCTTCGCCATCATCCTCTCTTACATTTCATTTGGCCGCGACAATATTGCCGCGGTACGGTCCGCGGAAGCGAAGGCGATGGCAAACCTCAAGGAGCCGCTCGACGCTGCAACTGGACAACAAATCGACGCCGTCCTGCAGCGGCTGAGAGATTCCCAGGATGTCGGTGCAGACCTGCTGCGGGTCGTCGATATCGCGATCGGAATAACCCACGCCGACATGGGTACGCTGCAGCGATTCGACGAAAAAGCCGACTGCCTGACAATTGCTGCCAGCCGCGGACTTTCCGGCAAAGTCCTGACATTTTTCAGTGTCGTACGCCGCGACAATAACACCACATGCGCTGCCGCGCTCACGCGGCGCATGCGGGTATTTGTTGAGGACGTATCGACGAGCTACCTGTTTGTGGGCACGCGCGAACTCGATGTACTGCGTGCCGATGGTATTGCTGCCGTACAATCGACGCCGCTCATCAGCAGCAATGGCCGCCTCTGGGGCGTTTTCACGACGCACTTCCGCGAACCGCAGATCGAGAGCGAGTACGATCATGCTCCACTGGATCGGCTCGCCGTCCAGGTCGCGAACACCCTGGAACAACGAGAGCGCCTGGTGCCGGGCCAGCACTTTCACGGCAAGCAGGCCCCAAAGGACCCTCAAACGGGAGGCTGACATGAATTCAACTGCCAAGCCCATTCCTTTTGGACGATCCATGCTTCGGGAGCACCGCCATGTCTGCGCGTTCTTCAGTTCGGCAGTGGAGGAATACGACGCTTTGGTGCCGTTCATCTGCGACGGTATCAACTGCGGCCAACGCGCGCATCATATCCTCCCGTCTCAGCACAGGGAGGATCACCTCAATTGGTTGCGCAGCGCCGGCATCGACGTGGAGAACGCGATTAAAAGCCGCCAGCTCGAAGTCGAGCCGTTGGAAAGCACTTATCTCAGGACCGGACGCTTCAACATGGACGACATGATCGTCGTGATCCAGGAGGCATTGAAGGCCGGCGCCGAGTTCGGCTTCCCGTTGACGCGGCTGATCGCGCACGCCGAAACGGTCGTGGACGACTGGAGTAGCGGCAATAAATGGGTTGAATACGAGATGCGCCTCAATGAGGTTTTGCCAAACTACGACGATCCCGTGATCTGCACTTACGACATTAACCTGCTGACCACACCGCTTGCAGTCGATATTTTGCGAACGCATCCTATGGTCGTCATTGGTGGGGTCCTGATTGAGAACTCGTTCTTCTCGAGCCCGCAGGATTTTATCCGAGAGGTGCAGTCGCGAACCGGACCAAACCAATCCTATCGGGCATAACTCGACGAAGCCTCAAGTTCTTGTTTGTCGAGAGCAGCCCTCGCTTCCTGACGATCGTCAATGACAAGAGGCCTCGCCGGATCAACCCTCCTTGTAGTCCCGGCGGCAGGACGGAGGCGATGATGATCAAACCCCCGTTTGCGACGGAACTCCACTCGGCGCTCAGGCGTTTCGCCCGATGCTAGAAATCAACAAGCCTCGTTCTCAGGGAGCAGCGGGCGAGGAGCTGCGAGGTTTCGTCCGCGTGCGTGGAGCACGCGAGCATAATTTGGAGAATATCGATCTCGCCATTCCCCGCGATGCCCTGGTGGTGTTTACCGGTGTGTCCGGCTCGGGCAAATCGTCGCTGGCCTTTGGAACGCTCTATGCGGAGGCGCAGCGGCGGTATCTCGAATCCGTCTCGCCTTATGCGCGGCGTCTCTTTCATCAGATGGCGGTTCCCGAGGTTGATGAAATCGATGGCTTGCCGCCGGCCGTTGCCTTGCAGCAGCAACGCGGGTCGCCCACCACGCGCTCGTCCGTCGGCAGCGTCACGACGCTGTCCAACCTGCTTCGAATGCTGTACTCGCGCGCCGGCGACTATCCACGGCAACAGGCGCATCTCGATGCCGAGGCGTTTTCGACCAATACGCCGGCGGGAGCCTGTCCCCGATGCCATGGGCTCGGTCGGGTCTACGAGGTAACCGAACGCTCGATGGTGCCGGATGATTCCAAAAGCATTCGTGAGCGCGCGATTGCAGCCTGGCCGCCCGCCTGGCATGGCGGCAACCTGCGCGACATGCTGACTTCGCTCGGTTACGACGTCGATCGTCCATGGCGAGAATTGCCGAAGAAAGCTCGCGACTGGATCCTGTATACCGACGAGCAACCGGTGGTTCCGGTTTATATCGGGTATGATGCAGACGAGGCGCGAAGGGCGATCAAACGCAAGGAGGAGCCCAGTTACCGAGGCAATTTCTCCAGCGCCAGGCGATATGTGCTGAACACCTTTGCCACCACCGAAAGTGCGTCGATCAAGAAGCGGGTATCGCGCTACATGGTAAGCACCGAATGCCCGCTCTGCCGTGGCAAGCGGCTTCGTCGCGAATCGCTGTCCGTCAAGTTCGCCGGACTCGATATTGCCGACATCTGCAGGATTCCGCTGGCAAGGCTCGCCGACCTCCTGCGTCCCTATGCGGAGGCCACCGCTCCGACCCTGACCAAGCTTAAGGCGCAGCATCCGGAGAAGGCGATGGTGGTGCAGCGGATCGCCGAGGACTTCGGCGGCCGCCTCACGGTTCTGCTTGACCTCGGACTAGGCTATCTTTCGCTGGAGCGGAGTACCCCGACGCTCTCTCCGGGCGAACTGCAGCGCCTACGACTGGCAACCCAAGTGCGCTCCAATCTGTTCGGCGTCGTCTATGTGCTCGACGAGCCGTCCGCCGGACTTCATCCCGCGGATACCGAGGCGCTTTTGACGGCGCTTGCCCGATTGAAAGCCTCCGGCAATTCGCTGTTTGTGGTCGAACACGAGATCGATGTGATCCGCCATGCGGATTGGGTTGTCGACGTCGGGCCTGGCGCCGGCGAACTTGGCGGCCAGGTGCTCTACAGCGGTCCGCTACAAGGGTTCAAGCAGGTCGAAGGTTCGCAAACCCGCCGTTACCTGTTCGGCGACGACATCGTGTCAGGCCGCACGCCGCGCTCGCCGAAGGGCTGGTTGCGATTGCGTGGCGTCAGTCGCAACAATCTCCACGACCTTGATGTCGATTTTCCGTTGGGGGTATTCACGACCGTGACTGGCGTGTCCGGCTCGGGCAAATCGAGCCTGGTGAGCCAGGCCCTGGTGGAATTGATTGCAAACACGCTAGGCCATGCGCTGCCGTCGATCGACGATGAAGGCGACGAGCTCGAGCGGACCGTCGTGACCACGCTCGGTGGCTGGATCGCGAGCGGAATGGAAGGTGTCTCGCGATTGGTGGTCGTCGACCAAAAGGCGATCGGCCGCACTCCGCGGTCCAACCTCGCGACGTATACAGGGCTGTTCGATCACGTTCGCAAGATCTTTGCAGCCACCAAGTCGGCGCGCGCCCGCCGCTACGACGCTGGACGCTTTTCCTTCAATGTCGCCAAAGGCCGCTGCGAGACCTGCGAGGGCGAAGGCTTTGTTTGCGTCGAATTGCTGTTCCTGCCCAGCGTGTATGCGCCGTGTCCAAGCTGTCATGGCGCTCGCTACAACGCCAAAACCCTTGAAATAAAATACCGCGACAAGAACATAGCCGCGGTCCTCGGAATGACGGTCGATACCGCCTTCGCGTTCTTTGCCGAGGAGGCGCAGGTACGCCGATCCCTCGATGTGCTACGACAGGTTGGCCTCGGCTATCTAAGACTTGGCCAGCCCGCGACAGAGCTTTCCGGCGGCGAAGCCCAGCGGATCAAACTTGCCACCGAGCTGCAGCGAACGCAGCGCGGCCAAACGCTCTACGTCCTTGACGAGCCCACCACGGGACTACACCCGGCTGATGTCGAGAAGCTCATCGCCCAACTCGACGGGCTGGTCGAAGCCGGCAACACAGTCATCGTGGTGGAGCATGATATGCGCGTTGCTGCCGGCAGCGACTGGGTCATGGATATCGGCCCAGGGGCAGGTGACGAAGGCGGTCGTGTGGTGGCGTTTGGCACCCCTGCCGAGGTCGCTGGATCGTCCAAAAGCCGAACCGCGCCGTACCTGTCGAGGTTCAGGGCCCGGCTCGCGGCCGACGCATCAACGTCCAATCGCCTCGCGGCACCTCAGTAAGCCACGCGCGTGCGCGCTGCCCTCGGACGGCTACCCAAACGACCACCACACCCTTACCCCGCCGACTTGTCCGCGATGATATCCAGTTTATGAATTTCCGGTGTGTTGTCGAACATGTCGCCCGCCTTGATCTTCTCCATCAAGGCGGCAGCGACCTTTCCATTGAGGTGCGCGTCGCGTCCGACCTCGTCGTCGAAGGTATCGAAGATCGCGAAGGAGGAGGGCCCTTCCTGAATGGCATACCATGAGATCGTCCCGGGTTCGGCGTTCACCAGTGGAACCGCCGACCGCAGAAAGTCCGCGACCTCTTTCTCCTTGCCGGGCTTGGCCACAAGCGGAACGTACAGCGCGAATTTTGTCATTCTACTCTCCTGTTGTCGTCGTCGCGAGTATCAAATCAATTGCGATCTCAGGAACTTGTATCGCGGGCAAGCGCGCGCTGCATTGACCGATGTCAGTGTCGGCGAACGGGATCGTCCCATAGGTAGAAGAATTGAGTGGCGCGCGCTTGTCAAACTATCAAAAGCGAACGCATCGGCGGAATCGGCGTTCTCTTTCATCAAGCTGCCATCCCCGGCAAGTATTCTTGGTCGTTGGGTCTTTCACCTAGAATATGCCAGATCTCCATTTCGCCCGATCCCTTGACGTCTATCGTCCCGCGCGTTTCGCAGACGAAGTCATCCTTGATCAGTTCGTAAGTTGCGTGTGTGATCTGAATGGCTTCGCTCTGGCCGTAAGATTCCATACGACTGGCCATGTTCACAGCATCGCCCCACAGATCATAGATGAACTTCTTCCGGCCGATGATCCCGGCCACTACCGGGCCTGAGTTCATGCCGATGCGGAATGTCAATCGCCTGCCGCCGAAATCACGCGCGGCCACACAAGCTTGCATCTCGAGCGCCAGGCGCGCCAGAGCGTGGGCATGGTCGGCACGCGGGCGCGGCACGCCGGCGACCACCATATAGCAGTCGCCGATCGTCTTGATCTTCTCCAACTGATATTTATCGACCAGCAAGTCGAAGCACATGAAGACCTCGTCGAGCAGCCCGACCAGTTCCATGGGCGACATGGACCGAGCCAGCGGGGTAAACTGCACCACATCGGCGAATAAGATACTCGCCGCGTCGTACTGATCGGCGATCGTGCGGTACTCACCTTTCAGTATGTTGGAGATCTCGATTGGCAAGATATTCAACAGCAGCATTTCGGATCGTGCCTGGAACCTGTTTTTCTTGTCGACGAAATAGTAAAGCATCGCAAAGGCAATACTCAGGACGCAACCAATATTCAGTATGTAGAAGAAAGTGACCATCGACAAAGACAGGGAGGCAGAGCCGTCGGAGGATTGCAGGAGCGCGCTGCTGGCGAGCAGGACGAGGAAGGCCCAGAACCAACGGGAGGCGGTTCGAAGATCATGGACGACAAGGGCGCCCAAAGGACAAAGCGTGGACCAAAGGATTACGGCACTTGAATTGTGGAAGCCGCCGAGACTTATCGTCATCAGCCAAGGCAGAAGCAGGATCAGCGCCAGCTGGGTGAACCGATAGACCTGGTAGCGGCGAAACATGCCGAACAGAAAGGTGTTGGCCAGCGACAATGCGCTATACGCCGCGGGAATGCTGCCGGCGGCCCGTGCTCCGACGCCAATATAAACGAGACCCCACAGTGCTGCTGCGACGGCGGATGTCAACACAACGCTGACGAGTATCATTTTCTGCAGCGCAACGTCGTCGCTGTCGCGTCGGTCAACGCCTATCTTGGCGATCAGGGGGATCCACATACGAAAGCCGGCCTCTAAGGGCATAGGTTACGGAACCACAGTAATATCGGGGAATCGGGCCCAGACGCGGCGTCGGCCAGTCAGGGATCGGAGATTATGCGTCGACATGGCACTAGCCCCATCCGTCGCGCGCGGACGCGCAAGATCGTCGTCGCGACGTTCGTGACTCCGAGATTGTCGGCCTGGTCCTGAACGTCGGCCGATCGCGCACCTACATCAGCTTCTCCATCGTGATCGGCAGCTCGCGCACCCGCTTGCCGGTGGCATGGAATACGGCATTGGCGATAGCAGCGGCGGCGCCGACGACGCCGATTTCACCAACTGTCTTGCCGCCAAGGGCGCTGGCGTGAAAGTCCGGCTCGCCGACTGAAATGACCTCGATATCAGGCACGTCGGCATTCACCGGCACGACGTATTCGGCAAGGTTGTTGTTGGTGATTCGCGAATAGCGGCGATCGATGTGTATGGCTTCGAGAAGCGCTTCTCCCATTCCCATGATCATGCCACCCTTCCACTGACTTTCCGCGAGCCTCGGATTGTACAGCCTGCCGCAATCGAAAGCTCCGAGCATCCGGCGGACACGCACGGTTCCATAGTCCTCGTCGACACGAACCTCCACGAATTGCGCACACCATGCATAAGTCGCGTGGGTCGCTGACGGCGGGCCCATATATTTGAAGCTATCGTAGGCGTCGCGCTGCTCTGTTTCGGACGATGCCTTGTCGGCCGGCATGGTGTTGCGCGTGACCTCGATCCGATCGCGACCGACCATTCGCATCAGCTCGACGATCGTGACGGCGTCGGCGGAGCCATCCGTTGGCGCGATCATTCCATCCTTGATCGTGAAGTCGTTCACGCGCTTGGCCTTGAACGGTGAACCAGCATGACTGGACGCGAGCGTCAACAGCTCCTCGCGGGCGGCGCGGGCGGTCTTATCCACGGCGCCGGTGAGAAGATTGGCAATCTGTGAAACGCCGGCCACCGGTGCGCGGGGCAGGCTGGTGTCGCCGAGACGAACGCGCACCTGCTCGAACGACACGCCGAGCGCGTCGGCTGCCGTCTGAGCAAGGATGGTGTAGGTACCGCCCCCGATGTCCGGGCCGCTCGATGCAACATGGACCGAACCATCGGCGGCAATCGTGACCCTCGCCTCGCCGGGCGTGTGCACGTTCGGAAACGCTCCTCCCGCCATGCCCCATCCGATCAATTCGCGGCCATCCCGCATCGAACGCGGCTCCAGCGAGCGTCGCTCCCAGCCAAATGCCCGCGCGCCGGCTTCATAGGCTTCGCGGAGCCGGCGGGTCGACCAGGGTTTCGCCGATTCAGGGTCCTGACTGGCATAGTTGCGCAGCCGCAATTCGATCGGATCGAGTTTGAGCTTGTAGGCAAGTTCATCCATTGCGCTTTCGAGCGCATAGGCACCGATCGCTTCTCCGGGCGCGCGCTTCCAACTTGGAGTAAAGGAACTGACCCGCACCAGTTTCTGAGTCGAACTCAGGTTCGGCACGGCATACATGACCCTGGCGGTGGCCGCGCCACCCTCGACATAATCGTCATCGACGGAGGTCTCACTGGTGTTCTCGTGAATGAGCACCTGCAGCTTTCCGTCCTCGCTCGCACCGAGCGTCAGCTTCTGCCGTATCGCGGGCCGCAAGCCGTTGCCGGTGAAGTTCTGCGGACGCGACAACGCCAGCTTGACGGGTCGTCGCATTTCGCGAGCAGCCATCGCCGCGAGCAGCGAGTCGGCGTGAGCTGTGACCTTGACCCCGAAGCCGCCGCCCACGAACGGTGAAATGACGCGCACCTTCTCCATCGGAATGGCAAACCATTCGGAGAATGCCCTTCGTGCGCCCTGTGCCCATTGGCTCGGCATCCAAACGGTCAGGGCGCCGTCATCGTCCCAGGTTGCGATTGCTCCAAGCGGTTCCATCGGACAGGAATATTCGCGCGGCGTGGTGTAGACGACGTCCATGCGCACCGCTGCCGCCGCGAGCGCACCCTTTGCGTCGCCCCGGGCCGGACCCGACGACGGCGCCCCGGGGACGTCGATCGATGTAGCCGCTGGATCATCGATGTCGGCGACGGCCAGTTCGGTCTCGTAGTCGATCCGCACGCGGCCCGCAGCCTCCGTCGCATGTTCGAAGCTATCGGCGACCACGAGGGCAATGGGTTGACCGTTGTACCGGATGCGAGCGTCCTGGAGCGGCAAGAAGCTCTCCATGACGCTACCTGCTGGAACCATGGGACAGCTCTTGAGCGGCAGGGCATCGGCATGGGTCAAGATCCGCAGCACACCCGGCATCGTCCGGGCCACGGCAAGATCGATCTTCCCGATGCGCCCCGACGGCACGGTGCTCTCGACAATCACAGCATGGACAACGCCTGCCAGATTGTGTTCGAGAGCGTAGTCGGCTTGCCCGGTAACTTTCGCGACGCCATCAACCCGCGCGATGCGACGTCCGAGAAACGTTCCGTTGCTCTTCAGCGATTCAGACTCGTTGACAGCCATCAGGCGATCCCTCCAACGGTCAGTAGCGCACGCGCGACGACGCGGGGAGCCAATTCGATCTTGAAGCGGCTTTCGCCATGGTCGACGGCACCCTCGGTGGCCAGGCGACTTGCGGCCCGCACAGTCGCTTCGTCGAAAGTACGTCCGACAAGCGCCGCTTCGACGGCACGAGCCCGCCACGGCTTCGTGGCGATACCGCCGAGCGCGATCCTGACGTCACGGACGGTGCGACCGTCCGCTTCGAGTTCCAGGCCGACAGCGGCGCTTGCGGCCGCAAACTCGTACGACTCGCGGTCGCGCACCTTGAGGTAATGCGAGCGGCGCAGCGCGGCGGAGGTCGGAATCTCGACCGCGACGATCAACTCACCGGACGTGAGCGGGTGCTCAACATCGGGCGTGTCGCCGGGCAAGAGGAAGAAGTCATCGATCGGAACGGGACGTTGTGGCTTGCCATTCTCGACGTAAACAGCGGCGTCGAAGGCAACGAGAGCAACTGCAAAGTCGCCGGGGTTGGTAGCGATGCAGCTTGGACTCGTGCCCAAGACCGCATGCCCGCGGTTGACGCCCTCGAGTGCAGCGCAGCCCGAACCGGGATCGCGTTTGTTGCAGGCGCCATAGACCGCCGGCTCCCGGAAATAGCTGCAGCGTGTCCGCTGCATGAGATTGCCACCGATCGTGGCCATGTTGCGCAGTTGGGCCGAGGCGCCGCGCCACAGCGATTCCGACAAAACCGGAAACTCCTTCCGGATTATCGGATGATCGGCGACATCGCTCATTCTTGAGAGAGCGCCAATCCGCACGCGCGCCGGACCAGCCTCGATGGTATCGAGGCCCGGCAAGCGCGTAATGTCGATGAGCGCAGCAGGAACCTCCACCCCGCATTTCATGAGGTCGACCATGGTGGTACCGCCAGCGAGGAAGCGGGAGCCAGCCTGATCGGCAACGGCCCTCAGCGCGTCGGGAATAGCGGTGGCCCGAACATATTCGAAATTGTTCATCGTCCTCGCCCCTCTGCAGAATCGATCGCCTGCGCCGCATCGCGCACAGCTGCGACAATGTGCGGATAGGCGCCACAACGGCACAGATTGCCGGACATATATTCGCGGATGCTCGTGTCCGAGACGGTTCGGCCTTCGTTAATACAGGCGACAGCCGACATGATCTGACCGGGCGTGCAGTATCCGCACTGGAAGGCATCGTGGCGGATGAACGCTTCCTGCACCGGGTGCAGGCTGCCGTTGACCGCCAAACCCTCGATTGTGGTAATCGCCAGCCCTTCGACCTGGGACGCAAGCGTCAGGCAAGCGAGGACGCGCCGTCCATCGACGTGAACCGTGCAGGCGCCGCACTGGCCCTGATCGCATCCTTTCTTGGTACCATAGAGGTGCGTATATTCACGCAACGCATCCAACAGCGTGACCCGCGGCTCGATCTGCAGCAGATGCTCGGAGCCGTTGATGCGAAGTCTGACCCCTGCGTCCGTGATGGATGATTTCGCCATGGCTCGAACTCCTGTAATGACCGTTGCGCGCAGAACAGCCGGTCGATTTCGAAGGCCTCATACCACTCTCATGACACCACGACGCAATGAGCGCCATGACAACCGTCAACTTCAGCACGCCGCACCGCATGAGCCAATCACGACGCAATATCGCGCGCGAATTCTCGAGCGATGCCGCCCAGAAAGATCGGCGATACGCTTTTGCGTTGCTTCAAAATGCGTGCTGCCCCAATGCGGAAGGTCTCTCTATTGACTTGTGCCGGTGGACGGAGTGCGCGCTCAAAGGCGACGACATTGAACGTTCTCTGTCGTAGCATGCGTCAACGCAGGCGATGAAAGCCGCTTGGCGAGTTGACAAACGTCAGTGCGAGCTCGCGGAAACCCGACGACTATCCCGTATGCGGATCATTCGCTTAATGGCGTGCGGTTGGCGACTCGTGGACCCAATACCTTGACCGCGATCGAGCGCAAGAGTGGTACGCTCTTTTTTGGTGATCGTACGTCGGGGTCGGAGCGGCAGGCCGAGGGAAGACGACGATGAATATTGAACAATATACCGAGCGCTCCCGCGGCTTCATCCAATCCGCGCAGTCGCTGGCGATGCGCGAGGGGCACCAGCAGTTTTCAACCCTGCATCTGCTGAAGGTCCTGCTTGATGACAGCGAAGGCCTTGCCGGCGGTCTGATCGACCGCGCCGGCGGCAATTCCCGTGCAATCCTGAAGGCGACCGAGGATGCCCTGAACAAGGTGGCGAAGGTTTCCGGCGACGGTGCCGGGCAGGTTTATCTTGCACCCGAACTCGCGCGAGCCTTCGACGCCGCTGAAAAGGCAGCCGAGAAGGCCGGAGACAGCTTTGTCACGGTCGAGCGTCTTCTGCTCGGCCTTGCCATAGACAGGAACAGCGAGGCCGGCCAGTTGCTGGCCAAGGGTGGAGTTAACGCACAGAACCTGAATGCGGCGATTGAAGCGTTGCGCAAGGGTCGCACCGCAGACAGCGCGACGGCCGAGAACGCCTATGATGCGCTGAAGAAATATGCCCGCGACCTCACGCAGGCTGCGCGCGACGGCAAGCTCGACCCGGTGATCGGCCGCGACGAGGAAATCCGCCGCACCATCCAGGTGCTGTCACGCCGCACCAAGAACAATCCCGTCCTGATCGGCGAGCCCGGTGTCGGCAAGACCGCCATCGCCGAAGGGCTCGCGCTACGCATCGTCAACGGCGATGTTCCCGAGAGCCTGAAGGACAAGAAGCTGCTGTCGCTCGACCTCGGCGCGCTGATTGCCGGGGCGAAATACCGCGGTGAGTTCGAGGAACGGCTGAAAGCCGTGCTCCAGGAGGTAACCGGGAGCGAGGGCACCTTCATCCTGTTCATCGACGAGATGCACATGTTGATCGGCGCCGGCAAGACCAACGGCGCGATGGACGCCTCCAACCTGCTCAAGCCTGCGCTGGCGCGCGGCGAGTTGCACTGCATCGGTGCCACCACGCTCGACGAGTACCGCAAGCATGTCGAGAAAGATCCGGCGCTGGCCCGCCGCTTCCAGCCGATCTTTGTTAGCGAGCCTTCGGTCGAGGATACGATCTCGATCCTGCGCGGATTGAAGGACAAATACGAGCAGCACCACGGCGTGCGGATCACTGATTCCGCGCTGGTGGCGGCGACGACATTGTCAAACCGCTACATCACCGACCGTTTCCTGCCCGACAAGGCGATCGACCTGATGGACGAAGCCGCAGCGCGGCTGAAGATGCAGGTCGATTCCAAGCCCGAGGAGCTGGATTCTCTGGATCGCGAGATCATCCGGCTCAAGATCGAGCAGGAGGCGCTGAAGAAGGAAAGCGACCCGGGCTCTAGGTTGCGTCTCGAGGCGCTGCAGAAGGAGCTGGCCGAGCTCGAGGAGAAGTCCGCGGCGCTGACGGCGCGCTGGAGCGCTGAAAAGAGTAAGCTCTCCAACGCCCAAAAACTGAAGTCAGAGCTGGACGCCCTGCGGGTCGATCTCGCAGATGCTCAGCGCCGGGGCGAGTTCCAGAAAGCCGGCGAGCTGGCCTACGGCCGGATCCCGCAACTCGAGAAGCAGCTTGCGGATATCGAGGCCAAGGAGAACTCCGGCGAGATGGTGGAAGAGGCTGTGACCGCCAACCACGTCGCGCAGGTCGTCTCGCGCTGGACCGGCGTGCCGGTCGACAAAATGCTGGAGGGCGAAAAGGACAAGCTCCTGAAGATGGAAGATGCGCTCGCCAAGCGCGTCGTGGGCCAGGCCGAAGCCGTGCGTGCGGTCGCAACCGCCGTACGCCGCTCGCGCGCTGGCCTGCAGGACCCGAACCGGCCGATGGGCTCGTTCATGTTCCTGGGGCCAACCGGCGTCGGCAAGACCGAGCTGACGAAAGCTCTTGCGGAGTACCTGTTCGACGACGAGACTGCGATGGTCCGCCTCGACATGTCCGAATACATGGAGAAGCATTCGGTCTCGCGGTTGATCGGCGCGCCTCCGGGCTATGTCGGTTACGACGAGGGCGGCGCGCTCACCGAAGCGGTGCGGCGCCGGCCTTATCAGGTCGTGCTGTTTGACGAGATCGAGAAGGCGCATCCTGACATCTTCAACGTCCTTTTGCAGGTGCTCGACGACGGCCGGCTGACCGATCGCCAAGGCCGCACCGTCGACTTCCGCAACACGCTGATCATCATGACCTCGAACCTCGGGTCGGAGTTTTTGGTGAACCAGCCGGAAGGCGAGGACACCGGGGCGGTCCGCGACCAGGTGATGGGCGTCGTGCGGGCGCATTTCAGACCCGAGTTCCTCAACCGCGTCGACGAGATCATCCTGTTCCATCGCTTGCAGAAGAGCGAGATGGGCCGGATCGTCGAGATCCAGTTCGCGCGGCTGCAGAAGCTGCTCGCCGATCGCAAGATCACGCTCACGCTCGATGCGGATGCGAGGGATTGGCTCGCTGCCAAGGGCTGGGATCCCGCGTACGGCGCTCGACCACTGAAGCGGGTGATCCAAAAGCATCTGCAGGATCCCCTGGCAGAGATGATCCTCGCAGGCGAGGTGAAGGATGGCGACAAGGTCGCGATTTCGGCGGAAGGCAATGTCCTGACATTCAACGGCAAGGCGCCGCAGACTGCGGAAATAGCACAGTTCAACGCGCCATCTCCGAAACGGAGATTGCACTGAACGGCCTGCCTGGACGCAGGCATAGTGGGCTGCGCTTGCGAGTACCAGCACTGGTAGGACTAGGACGGCAGGCTCTGCAACGCGCGGGAATTGAGATCAGACAGAAAGTAGCAACCAGATATCGAGCAGGATGACATGGCACAACATTGCAGGCACTTGGGAGGAATT
This sequence comes from Bradyrhizobium sp. WCU1, assembly GCF_053474805.1. NCBI lineage: Bacteria > Pseudomonadati > Pseudomonadota > Alphaproteobacteria > Hyphomicrobiales > Nitrobacteraceae > Bradyrhizobium > Bradyrhizobium sp. WCU1. The sequence continues at coordinate 1,487,785 of NZ_CM130280.1, read as the reverse complement.
CACGATGTTATTCCCCATTCTCTTGGGTGTGAAGAATGCCTGCAACTGGGCGATCCATGGCTGCACCTGCGCGTCTGCCGAACTTGCGGTCATGTCGGTTGCTGTGATCAGTCACCCAATCGACACGCCACGAAGCATTTTCATGCAACCGGTCACCCCATCATCGAAGCCTATGATCCGCCCGAAGGCTGGGGCTGGTGTTATGTCGACGAATTGTTGTTTGACTTGTCGGATCGACCCACGCCTCAACTAGGTCCGATCCCCAGGTTTTATTGACGCACTACAGCGCGCTGCACGGCCGGCGACTCTGAAGGCGTGGCCCAGCCGTAAACAAGCAGTCGATGCAAGATGCTTTCCGGCGTTTGGGTTGACGGCTGTCAAGGTGGAGAGCCGCTCGACGGGTCATCGTCGGCCGTGAAAGCCAACCTGCCAAGGAAGATGGACATGGTCGCGCGCAGTGCCACCCGCAGTTCCGACCGACATGAGACCTTAGTGCCGGATGGCGCCAAAGTTCGAACCAGAGATCCGCAACCTTATGATCAGTTCGAGTTGCTGCCGATCGCCGGGAGTTGGCGCCATGGCCAGGCAGAGCACAGGCTGGTCGACACGAACCCTTTTACCGGCGATGTCCTCCTCGAAATCAAGCAGGCCGATCGTCACGATCTTGATGCGGCGTTTGCAGCGGGTGCCAAGGCTCAGGTGGAGTGGGCCGTCTCAGCACCAGCGGCGCGGGCGCAGGTATTTCGCCGCGCGGCAGACGTGATGGAAGCGCGCCGTGGCGAAATCGTCGATTGGCTGATCAAGGAATCCGGCAGCACACGGCTGAAGGCGAACCTGGAGTGGGAAGTGACTCATACGGTCATGCTGTGGACGACCTCGGTGCCCCATGCTGTCGAAAGCCGCTACATTCCGTCCGACATCACGGGTAAGGAAAATCAGGTGCGGCGCAAGCCGGTCGGAGTTGTCGGGGCGATCAGTCCTTGGAACTGGCCGCTCCACCTGAGCAATCGTACCATCGCACCTGCACTTGCGGTAGGAAACGCCGTTGTGGTGAAACCCTCGAGCGATACACCTGTAACAGGCGGATTGTTGTTGGCGAAAATCTTCGAGGAGGCAGGTCTGCCGGCGGGGCTCCTCAGCGTCATCGTCGGCGCCGGCAGCGAAATCGGCGACACTTTCGTCAGCCATCCCGTTCCACGAGTCATTTCGTTCACCGGCTCAACGCCAGTCGGCCGCGGGATCGCGGCACTTGCGGCGAAGGCGTCGATCATCAAGCGCGTCGATCTGGAACTCGGTGGCAATGCTCCCTTCGTTGTGCTCGCGGACGCCGATCTGGATCAGGCCGTTGAGGCCGCAGTGTTCGGCAAGTTTCTGCACCAGGGCCAGATCTGCATCGCTATAAACCGCATCATTGTCGAGGAGCGCGTCTATCACACGTTCGTCGATCGCTTTACGCAGCGGGTGGCGAAGTTGAAAGCAGGCGATCCCCGCGATGGCGATACCATGATTGGTCCGATCATCAACAACTCGCAGCTTCAGAAGCTGATGGCACGCATTCGCCGCGCGCGCGACGACGGCTGCAAACAGGTGCTCGGAGGCGGGCCGGACGGTTTCGTGTTGCCGCCGCATGTCTTCGTGAACGTCACCAACCAGATGGAACTTGCAGCTGAAGAAATATTCGGCCCGCTGGCACCGGTCCTCCGGGTCAGCAATGCCGAAGAAGCCTTGGCCGTGGCCAATGAAACAAGTTTTGGACTAAGCGGCGCCGTGTTCACGCGCGACTTGCACCGGGGCGTGCATTTTGCCCAGCAAATGCAGGTTGGTATGGCTCATGTCAATGACCAACCCGTCATCGACTTGCCGACCTGTCCGTTTGGCGGCGAGAAGAATTCCGGCATTGGCCGATTCAATGGCTCTTGGGCGATCGAGGCGTTCACGACGGACCAGTGGCTGACTGCGCAGCACGCGCCACGAGGCTTTCCCTGGAGCGCTTCGGCCGTGCAAGGGCCGTGGTCCTGAAAGGCGTATGGGATGGACGACGTATCCAACACGGTTGCCGCTGGTCTACAGACGAACAGCAACGGCATGCTTGAGTCCCGCCGCGAGCACATGTTTCCCAAGTTCGCGCCCGACGAGATCGACCGCATGCGCCGATTCGGCGAGGTCAAACACTACGCCGTCAACCAATATCTTTTCCGGACGGGCGAGATTCCGCCGGGCATGTTCGTCATCGTTGCCGGTCGGGTATCCATCGAAGCTCGCGATCGACCCGGCCGGACGGAGAAAATCGTTGAACTGGGTGCAGGCGAATTCGTCGCCGAAGTCGCGCAACTCTCCGGCGGACCCGCCCTGGTCGATGCGCGCGCAACCGAGCCCGTTGAATCGCTGCTCTTTTTGCCAGCCAGACTTCGCGCTTTGCTGATCGCCGACGTGCAACTCGGCGAGCGCATTATGCGTGCCCTTGTTTTACGACGGGTGTTCCTCATCGAGGCGGGCGCCGGAGGACCTTGTCTCATCGGGCACGATGGCCATCCCGGAATGGTGCGTCTGCTGGAATTTTTAGCGCGCAACGCTTATCCGCATCAGGTTCTCGACCCCGCAAAGGATCCGGATGCGCAAATGTTTTTGACGCACTATCCTTGCAAGTCGGGTGAATTGCCGCTGGTGGTCTGTCCGAACGGGGCAATCCTGAAAAATCCGAGCGAAGCTGACTTGGCTCGGGCCTTGGGGATGGTGCCTCCGGATCTCGACGGGCGCCGATACGACGTAGCGATTGTCGGTGCAGGTCCAGGAGGACTTGCGGCTGCCGTTTATGCGGCATCCGAAGGTTTGTCAGTCGGCGTGTTCGATGCCCGCGCGTTTGGGGGGCAGGCCGGTGCCAGCAGCTGCATCGAGAACTATCTGGGATTTCCGACCGGAATTTCAGGCCAGGCGTTGGCCGGGCGTGCCTATGTGCAGGCGCAGAAGTTCGGCGTGGAGATGATCATCCCCGAGACGGTCGCGAACCTTCGTTGTGAGCACTACCCATTCGCGATCGAGCTCTCCGACGGTCGGAGCGTCACCGCGCTGAGCGTGGTGATCGCGAGCGGCGCGCGCTATCGCAGGCCAAACATACCGAATCTGGAGAGTTTCGAGGGGCGTGGAGTTTGGTATTGGGCTTCCCCGGTCGAGGCTCGGCTATGCCGGAACGAGGAAGTGGCGCTGGTCGGCGGAGGCAATTCTGCAGGGCAAGCGGCTGTGTTTCTGAGCCGCTATGCCAAGAAGGTATGGATGCTTGTGCGAGGATCGAGCCTCTCCGAGACCATGTCGCAATATCTGATCGACAGGATCGCAGCGACAGCCAATATAGAGTTGCTGACCTGCACGGAAATCGTCGGATTGTCGAGCAATGAGCAGGGCCAACTCGAACGGGCCCGCTGGCGCGACAAGACCGGCGGCGAAGTTGAGAAAACGATCCGCAACGTCTTCATGTTCATCGGTGCGGAGCCCGCAACAGAGTGGTTGAGCGATTGCAACGTTAGCCGCGACAGCAAGGGGTTTGTGCGAACCGGCACGAACGTACCCCCTGACGACCTTCTTTCGGCCGACGGCGCGAGCCCGCCCGCATCGCTCGAGTCGAACATAGCAGGTGTATTTGCAGTGGGTGATGTTCGTTTCGGATCCGTCAAGCGCGTTGGCGCGGCGATCGGCGAGGGAGCCACCGTTGTGCAGCAGATTCACGCGTTTCTCGAGACGGCGCGGACCAGCCGGAGCGGAGAGCCGGTGCAGGCCGCCGCAGCATGATAAAATGGCGGTCGAGGACGAAAGAGCTCAGCGTATATGACGCCTGTCAATGCGACTGGCGGCGAACAATGGCAAACATACCCGATGATCGCTCAACTTCCGCCAGAAAAAATGCCGCCGCCGCGCCCAGAGGGCATACGACAGTTCCAGCGACTATTTCGCGAGGCGGCTGGTCTCAACCTGGACAAGGCTGACCTCAAGCGTTACGAGGAGTTCGTCGACCACAGGATTTATCGGTTTTTACTGCGCGCCGAGGCCGACGCCAAAGCTGGCGGCGACGTCCTGATCGAGCCCTGGAATCTCCCGATCACCGCTGGGCTCCAGGAATGCATCGAGCAATTCAGAAGGTTGAATGAGACGATAGAGCTGGCGCCGATTCTCGACCGTCTCGCTCATCGGCCGCCGCTGCAATTCAGCTACAGCGACGAGACCGAAGCAATGCTGCCGGACCTTGCCGGAGGACTTGGCGTAGCGGTCGCACGAGCATTGAAGATCATCGAGCCGGATTTGAAAAACCCGCAGACCAAGCAGTGGGACCTCGCCTCACGGATCTTCGAGTTGCTGCTGTAGTCGGTCGCACCCGGCTGAGGTTCGCACGTCGATGTCGGATTCATCTGCCGGTGATCTCCCTTATCGATCTCGATAGGGCGATGTCCGATGTTTGCGAAATCCGCCACGTCTACATGCGCGAGAATGTGAAACACCAGGGAGTGCCCCCATGGCTCTGACGGAGACCACCCGGACAGTCGTGCTTCCTTCAGGCGAGCAAATTCCGCGGCTCGGCCAAGGGACTTGGCACATGGCCGAGAATCCGCTGAATCGAACGGGGGAGGTGAACGCGCTGCGTCTCGGCATCGATCTCGGCATGAGCCTGATCGATACCGCCGAAATGTACGCCGACGGTGGCGCCGAGCGTGTCGTCGGCGAGGCGATCAAGGGACGGCGTGACGAGATTTTTCTGGTGAGCAAGGTGCTGCCTCAGAATGCCACCCGGCACGGCACGATGGCGGCCTGCAACCGAAGTCTGGCTCGGCTTGGCGTGGACAAGATCGACCTCTATCTGCTGCATTGGCCGGGGTCGGTTCCGCTGGAAGAGACCGTCGATGCCTTCGACACCCTGGTGGGCGCGGGTAAGATCCGATATTGGGGCGTCAGTAATTTTGACGTCGGCGACCTGCAGGGGCTCGTCGACTTGCCTCACGGTGCAAACGTTGCGACCGATCAGGTGCTCTACAACCTCGCGCGCCGCGGCATCGAGTTTGATCTCATGCCCGCGTGCCTGCGCAGTGGCCTGCCGATCATGGCCTATTCGCCGATCGAGCAGGGTCGTGTGTTGCATCACGTCACGCTCAAGACGATTGCGGCGCGTCTCGGCGCGACGCCGGCTCAAGTGGCGCTGGCCTGGGTGCTGCGCCAGGATGGCGTGTGTGCGATACCCCAATCAGGCAAGCCGGAGCATGTGCGCGAGAACCGTGGAGCGCTCGACGTTCGCCTGACGCCTCGGGATCTGGCGGAACTCGATGATGCCTTTCCGGCTCCGGCCCGCAAGCAACCTCTGGCGTCGCTCTAATTGGGGAGAGATCGAGAATGAGCAAAGACGCCCGCCACATCGTTTGCCCGCATTGCACAAGAACTAACCGCATTCCGGACCGGAGGGACGCGCGCCAAGCGAAATGCGGACACTGTCGGCAGCACCTGTTTACGGGACATCCGATGCCGGTTTCAGCCCGCAGCTTCGCCGCTAACATCCAATGCAACGATATTCCGGTTGTGGTCGATTTTTGGGCGGCATGGTGCGGGCCTTGCAAAGCGATGGCGCCGGCCTTCGAACGCGCCGCCGGCGAGTTCGAACCCGAGCTTCGCTTTCTGAAGGTTGACACCGAGGCGGAAGCGGAGCTGGCGGCCCGCTACGACATTCGAAGCATTCCGACCCTGATGCTGTTCCACAAAGGCAACATCGTCGCTCAGCGGGCCGGCGCCGTCGGTGTCGAGGCTTTGCGCGACTGGTTGCGCCGACATGCGCCGTCAACCGCGACCGCAGCCTCATGAGTTGAAGAGCAGGGTGCTTTGCACCAGTGGAGAAGCTCCTGGTGATTGGGCATGCCGCGGCCGAGCAGCAGGTGCCCGCCTTTTCAATGCTCGCGACGACCTTTCAGGCAAAAGGTGTTGCGCAAAACCTATTGGCGCGACGGTCGCGGCACTGGCGCATCGAGGCGAACCTGAGGGTTCGAATGAACGGCAGGTGATTATTGTGATCTCTCCGTTTCGGCCGATGTCCAATGGAACTCACGTGGCGGCTGCAATTCGCTATTGAGGAGATTCCAAAGATCCCGTCGCTGCATCGGATCATTGCAAGTAACGCCTGGGCGCCCGGCATCGGCGGCTCGCTTGCGAACCAGCCAAATCATCCTCGCGCATTCCGGACAAGGATACGACCTGAAACTTCTGCCCATGATAGTGCTCGCGCTCTGTTTGAACTCTAAGTTCTTCCGCACGCCACACTAGCAGCCACGGCTGACACGGCTCGCTAGCAAAGAGGGCTCGATGGCAGGGAGTTGACTGTGCGACGTAAGGACGATTGATCTTCTCACGCAGACCGGCTCCTCCTCTGTTGCATCATCGCCAACGCTGGTCGACGCAGGCCTTCGCCTTTTCGCCGCGGTCCTGTTCCAGTGAAGGGTAGTCCGTGTAACCGTTCTCGCCGCCACCATAGTATGTCTTGGGATTGTCCACGTTCAATGGTGCACCAACGCGCAGCCGTTCGGGCAGATCGGGGTTGGCAATGAACTTGCGGCCGAAGGCGATTAAGTCGGCCTGGCCATCGCGCAACCATTGCGTGGCGCTATCGGCGTTGAAGCCTCCGGCCACGATGAGCGTTCCCTGATACTTGTTCCGGATCAATCGGGCCATGCTGAGCGCATACGGTTCCGGCTTCTCGCCGTTCTGCATCTGCTCGAGCGCCGGGTTGACGATGTGCAGATAGGCCAAACCGTAGCCGGAGAGCTGCTCGGCGAGGTAACCGAACGTCGATTCCGGGGCATCGTCGCTGATGTCGTTCATCTTGCCGAGAGGTGAGAGCCGGACGCCTATCCTGTCCGCCCCGAGAATGGGAATCAGGGCTTCCGTGATTTCAAGCAGAAGCCGCACTCGATTCTGAACTGTGCCGCCATAGGCGTCACTGCGTCGGTTCGTGCTGCTCTCGATGAACTGATCGAGCAGGTAGCCGTTGGCCGCATGAATCTCGATGCCGTCGAACCCGGCGGCCTCCGCATTCCGCGCCGCGCGCTCATACTGCCTGATAAGGTATGGCATCTCCTCAAAAGTCAGCGCGCGCGGACGCACGAATGGAACCAGTTCTGCCTCGCCGCGCTCGTTTTCGATGAAGGCCTTGCCCGCGGGCGTGATCGCCGAGGGCGCTACGGGTAGCATGTTGTCGGGCTGCAGGGCCGGATGTGAGATACGACCGACGTGCCAAAGTTGGTTGAAGATCAGCCCATCAGCCTCGTGCACAGCCTTCGTAACCTGCCGCCAGGCTTCGACTTGTTCGCGGCTATGGATACCTGGCGTCCAGGCATAACTCTGGCCCTGCATCGAGATCTGGGTAGCCTCGCTTATGATCAGGGCGGCAGACGCACGCTGCGCGTAATAACACGCCGCGAGCTGAGACGGCACATTACCCGGCTGTCGTGCTCTAGAACGGGTCAATGGCGCCATGACGACTCGATGGGACAGGCTGAACGGCCCGAGCCGACATCCTTGGAACAGGGGGTTCGCTTTCCCATTCGAAACCCCGTTGAGCGCACGGACTTGCGTGGTGGCTGTAACCATGTTGCCTCGAGTCGAAGGAGTTAAATGCTTCGAGCTTTCGGTAAGAGAGCGGGCCGAAGATATTTGGATCTCTACACCCTAATATAACGGCGGATCGGTGCATCGCGCTGACAGTCGTCAATGCTCTTGCCGCTGCAGAAGAGAGGTGTGGGTTGCGCAGGCGACGGAAGCCTTCAGCGTTCCTGCAGGGCGATCTGGTGGCAATACGGTTGGCTGACGAGCAGATCGAGTCCCGTATTGGCCGGCTTGAGATTGCAGGATGGTTTGCCGGCGCCAACACGATGTGGAGAGAATGGCTGGCATCAGTGCCGGAAAGGCGTCACGAGCGCGAGATATGACCGTGCAGGGGCGGCAGCGCGGTCAGCCGGGCGATTTGCCGGGTTCGACTGAGCGACGCGTCGTCAAGATTGAATCGGTACACGCGCGATCGTTCGTCCCCATTCATCGGTGACAACGACAGAAAAGCCGGACCAGTCGCCATCCCGCGCCAGTTCTCGAGCAATGGTCAGTCCGCGTTCCGCGGCGTCGTGGGGCGAGAGGAGAATGCTACCGCATTCGTCCGGGTAGTTCACGCCGTTCTCAATATGAAAAAAGAAGCGACCACCTTCTGCGGGGGTCGTTTGCGGATCGCCAATTTGCTGTCCTCCGTTCCGGCGATCGAGATGGCAGCGCGCCGCATACCTGAGGGGTCCCGTGATCGTAGCGATCAGTGGCTCGACATCTTGAGAAAAATGGCGTCCGATCCGTTGATGAACGCCAAGAATGACGGAATGACCTGCCGTGTCCGCGAGCCGCGTTCCGAGGATGTCCCGAACACCGCAGCTCAGCACAAACTCATTGTACCACTCGCTTTTCCGCAAAACGGGCTGTGGAAGACATTTGGAGAGCATGATCCAGCGTGCATCCAGGAGTGGCGAGTATGGATCGAGCGTGGCGTAGTGCTCGACGTAGCGGGATTTGAATTCGGCACTGAGACCGCAAAAGACAGCTTCGTCGACCGTACCCGTCGTCTTGTTCGTGACAATCAGCGCCGCACCCGCCACGCCCGCCTCATCCATCAGCCTGCGAAGCATTTTTGGCCAGGCATCCCAGTGCATCGCTGCATCGTTAAGTGTTGAGAGAAGTGACTGCATGATCCGTGGCCTTCAAGGAGATTGGCGAAGCCCGAACGCGCAAGCTCATGATAGCCGATCAATCGCAAGCGCATCAATGTGTGCGTTCGGAAGCTGTCGTCCGCATCGCCTGGATGTCTCGGAGCAGGCAACGCAGCCCGTATAGCTCATCCAGCAGATACAGGGCCAGCGCGATACCTTCATCGTTGATCCCCAGGTCGCGCTTGAGATCCTGGATGAGGTGGGCTCGTGCGAGATCCTGATCGGAAAACTGATGTCCTGGTGGATGCGCCACCAGCCATTCCGCATTCACCCAGGCTTCAATCGTGGAGGGATCGAGATGAGATCGATCGGCAAATTCCTGGAGCTGCATTGTCACACTCGCATCGACTGTCTCGGGCTATCCGAAGGCTGCCACTCACTCACAAAGCGTTCGAGTTCCGGGTCTGGCTTTTTCGGCAGCACCAGTTTCAGCGTGACGTACTGGTCCCCTCTGCCGCCATCGACGCGCGGCACGCCGCGTCCCTTGATCCGCAGAACCCGGCCCGAACTCGACCACTTAGGTACAGAGACCGCGACAGCGCCGCTCACGGTCGGTACCTTGAGTTTCGCGCCCAGCACGCCCTCTTTCAGTGAGATCGGCAGGTCCAGATGAATGTCGTCGCCTTTGCGGACGAAGTAGGGGTGCGGCAGGACCTTGATCTCGATCAGGGCGTCGCCTGGCGGATTGTCTCCGGCTCCCCGACGACCCTTGGCTTTCAGGCGCAGAATCTGGCCGTCGCGCGTGCCGGGAGGAATGTTGACCTCGAGCGTAGTTTCGTCCGGCAGCACAATGGATTGCTTGCCGCCGTTCACGGCATCGAGAAAGTTGAGCTCCAGGTGATATCGGGCGTCAACCCCGCGTCCGCGCCGGGTGGTGCGCCCGGCGCGCCCAAAGATCTCGGAGAGAATATCCTCGCTGCCGGCGAAGTCATTGAAATCGGCAAAGCCGGCCCCACTCGTGTAGCCCGACCAGCCTTCCCGATCAGCGAAATCGCGGTAGTATTGCCGGGGCTGCTGCTCGGTACCCGATGCATCGATCTCACCGCGGTCGAAACGGGCGCGCTTTTCCGGATCGCTCAAAAGCATGTAGGCGGCAGATAGGTGCTTGAATTTCTCTTCTGCCGCCTTGTTGCCGGGATTGAGATCAGGGTGCAGCTTCTTCGCAAGCCGCCGGTAGGCCTTTTGAATGTCGGCCTGTGCCGCGTCTCTCTTGACGCCTAGCGTTGCATATGGGTCTGTAGCCAACACCAGCTCCTGTTTACGCGTCGGCCGGACCGATCGGCCGGCGCTTCATTGTTGCGGGGGTGGCGGCGATTGTGGCTTAGGCGGTCTGGCTACAACGACCCGGGCCGGCCGCAAGAGCCGGTCGTGAAGCATGTAGCCATTCTCTAAAAGGTCCACGACGTTCCCGGGAGGCTGATCGGACCGATCGGTTTCCATCACGGCTTCGTGCTTCATTGGGTCGAATGGCCGATTTAGAGCGTCGATTTCCTCGACACCAAAGCGTTTCAATATCTGTGTCAGGATCCGATCGGTGGCGACAACTCCGGCCAGCAGGCCGTCGTCGTTCTTGACTCCCTGGTCCGGCGAGCTAGCGTCGATGGCTCGTCGCAGATTATCCGCCACCTGCAGCAGCTCGCGGGCAAAGTCGGCGATCGCATATTGTCGGGCGTCCTGGACCCGACGCTCGGCCATGCGCCTCGTGTTCTCGGCGTCCGCAAGCGCACGCATCAGGCGGTCGCGCTCGGCGCTGGTCTCCTGCGCCTGGTCGCTTTCCCTGTGCTCGCCCGCGAGAACCTCGCCGAGCACATCATCCACGGTCTTGGTGGGCATGTGGTGCTCCATTTGTGGCGTTTGTCCCGGATTGGAAAGACTTCAGGAAGCCTTCCGGCTGCCGGGATCGACCTCTTCGAATTCCGCGTCGACGACATCTTCGCTGCTATCAGGCGATCCTGCCTGTCCGCCGCCGGGAGCCCCGCCTTGGGACGCTGCGCGGTTCAAGGCTTCGCCGATCTTTGATGCCGACTGCTGCAACCGCTGAGTTGCCTGCTGAATCGCTGTCACGTCCTCGGCGCTCAGCCGTTGCCTTGCCTCGGCGATCGCCTGCTCAATCTCCCTCTTGACGTCGGAAGGGATCTTTCCCTCGGAGTCCTTGAGCGCCTTCTCGGTGCTGTAGATCACCGCGTCGGCCTGATTGCGGGTTTCGATGAGCTCCTTGCGCCGCTTGTCCTCGTCCGCATGGGCTTCGGCCTCCTTGACCATCCTCTGGATGTCCGCTTCGGTCAGGCCGCCGGACGCCTGGATCCGGATACTCTGCTCCTTGCCACTCGCCTTGTCCTTGGCCGATACGTTGACGATACCGTTGGCATCAATATCGAAGGTCACCTCGATCTGCGGCACGCCCCGCGGTGCCGGTGGGATTCCGACCAGATCGAACTGACCAAGCAGCTTGTTGTCAGCCGCCAACTCACGTTCGCCCTGGAAGACCCGGATCGTGACGGCGGTTTGATTGTCCTCCGCTGTCGAGAACACCTGGCTCTTCCTGGTCGGAATGGTGGTGTTGCGATCGATCAGCTTCGTCATGACGCCGCCAAGCGTCTCGATGCCCAATGACAGGGGTGTCACGTCGAGCAGCAGGACGTCCTTGACGTCGCCTTGGAGCACGCCGGCCTGGATCGCGGCACCGACCGCGACCACTTCATCCGGATTGACGCCCTTGTGAGGTTCGCGCCCGAACAGCTTCTGCACGGTCTCCTGAACCTTTGGCATGCGGGTCTGGCCGCCGACCAGTACGACTTCGTTGATGTCAGATGGCTGCAGGCCGGCGTCCTTCAACGCTGCCTTGCAGGGATCGATGGTGCGCTGGATCAGATCGTCGACCAGCGCTTCGAGCTTGGCGCGCGACAGCTTGATATTGAGATGTTTCGGTCCAGCCTGATCTGCAGTGATGAAGGGCAGATTGACGTCGGTCTGGGTGGCGCTGGAGAGTTCGATCTTGGCCTTCTCTGCGGCATCTTTGAGCCGTTGCAGGGCGAGACGATCTTTGCGAAGGTCGATTCCGCTTTCCTTGCGAAACTCGTCCGCCAGATAGTCGATGATCCGCTTGTCGAAATCCTCTCCACCGAGAAAGGTGTCGCCGTTGGTTGCCTTGACCTCGAACACACCGTCGCCGACCTCCAGGATCGAGACATCGAACGTGCCGCCACCGAGGTCATAGACCACGATCTTGCCGCTGCCTCTCTTGTCGAGGCCGTAGGCTAGAGCGGCCGCAGTCGGCTCATTGATGATGCGCAGGACTTCCAGCCCGGCGATCCGGCCGGCATCCTTGGTTGCCTGGCGCTGCGCGTCGTTAAAATAGGCGGGCACGGTGATGACGGCCTGTGTGACGGCGCTGCCAAGCGTGGCTTCGGCGGTTTCCTTCATCTTGGTGAGGATGAAAGCGCTGATCTGGCTCGGACTGTACTTCTTGCCCCGGACGTCGACCCAGGCGTCGCCGTTGTCGCCCGGCACGATGTGATAGGGCACCATGGTCTTGTCTTTTGCTGTGATCGGGTCGTCGTAACGTCGGCCGATCAGTCGCTTGATGGCATAGATCGTGTTCTCGGGGTTGGTGATACTTTGCCGCTTGGCCGGCTGCCCGACCAGGACTTCGCCATCCTCCGTGAAGGCAACCATGGACGGCGTGGTGCGTCCGCCCTCGGCATTCTCAATGACCCTGGCTTTGCTACCTTCCGTGACAGCCACGCAGGAGTTTGTGGTTCCGAGATCGATACCGATTGCTTTTGCCATGATCAGTTCCTTCGGGTTTGAATCCTGGGACAGCTGCGGCCGTCCAAAAAATTGTGGCGTCTCGCGCTCTTGGCGGCGAGCGGCGAGACGCGCCGAGCTGGGCTGTTAGGAGACTCGGGCGTCTTGCCGCGTGAACGGTCAAGCAGCTTCCTTGACTTCGATTTTCTTCGGCTCCGGCTTTGCGGGCTTCGGAATCGTGATCTTCAGGACGCCGTTGGTCATCGTCGCCTGGACGAAGGAAGGATCGATGCCGGGCGGCAGCTGCAGCACGCGAAGGAACACGCCGTAGCTGCGTTCGCTGTGCTGGACATTCTTGTCGTTCTTGCCGTCGCCTGTGCCCTGCTCCACCTTCTTTTCGCCTCGAATAGTAAGCGTGTCATCCTCGAGGGAAATGTCGACGTCCTTGCGCTCGAGCCCCGGCATTTCAACGGTGACTTCGATCGCTTTGTCCGTTTCCGCGATTTCGATGTTCGGCACGAGCTGCTGTCCGTTTGGGCTCAAGCCCTGCGAAAACTCGCTGAACAGCCGGTCGATTTCCCGGTGCAGGCCGAACAGGCCGAAGTCGGGCCGCATCAGCATTCCTGCATCACGAGACGGGACGAGTGATCGTAACCTCATTTGGTTCTCCTTTCAGCTTGCGATGCAACTCGGTTCTAGGGGCTCACGACGATGCGATCGTCGACCTTGCTCACGCCGGGCGCCGACCAGGCGACGCGCTCAGCTTCCTCGCGTTCGATCCAGGAGCGCACCGTTCCTTTAAGGATCACTTCGCTGCCGTTGGCCTCGACCTGAATCCGATTGGCGTCGACTTCCGCGTTGCGCTTGAACGCGTCCTGAATCTTCTGCTTGAGCTCGGAAGGCTCGACTTTCGGCTTGACCATGATCACGTTGATGACGCCCTTGACGCCTTTGACCTTGCGGACCGCATTCTCAGCTGCGGTCTTTTGATATTGCCATTCGGCGGAACCTTCGAGTGTGATCCAGCCGTCTCTGACCGTGGCCTTTATCTTGTCGTGAGAGATCGGAAGCTCCGACTTGAGCGCGGAGACGGCGTCGCGTGCGATATCGGGATCCGGGCGCTGATCGATCGATGGCAGCCGAACCTCGATGTCATTGGCTATGGCGCGAACGCCCGCTACGCGCTTCGCCGCGAATTCTGCCTCTAGCCGATCGGCGTAGCTGTGTGTGAAACCTGCAAGCGTGACAACGCCGTCCTTGACCGAAACGGCTATGTCACTGGCATCGAGGTCAGGGTTCCATGTCAGTTCGTCACGGACGTCACGTTCGATCTCACTGTCTGACTTCATGATTGGCTCCTGGCATTTGCGAGTGGTATTCTCGGCGCTGCTCCGTCATCGCCGGTCGGAACAACTTGCGCGTGACGAGAGCAAGCAAGCCATGACGACCGTCAACTTCCGTCTCGACTTTCTCGCTTGAGATCCTGTGAAAGCGAACTGGACGAAGGTCGCCGAAGATGATCTCCGTGGGCGAAGTGAGAAAAGCTGGGAGAAATGACGCAGCGTGGCATGTGTCGCGGCCTCGTTACGGTCGCCCGAGGCGTTCGTCACCCAGCCAGGGATCGGGACGAAGTGAGTGCAGCGGCAGATCTTCCGGCCGCTTTTCGAGGTCGATTTCATGAACGTGCACGGCCTGCCCGCCATGCCGCATCAGAATCTCCTGGGCCTGAGCTTCCTTCTCAGGTGCGCGAACCCGAACCCAGATCAAGAGACCATCCCATTCTGCCGCCGGCTCCAAGCCTTTGGCGCGCTCGCGGCGCAGTAGTCGGTGTATGGGCACGATGACGATGGCTCCTGTGAAGATCCCGATCAGGATCGACCACATGGCGACTGCCATAGTCTCATAGCCTTTGATCATCAGGAAAAGAGCGCAGCCAACCGCTGCAATGCAGCCGAGAACGCCGCTGGCGACGGCTTCGGCGCTAGCCAAATCGTCGTCGCCAAAGCAGGGCTGTCTCGGCGTGGTCGCCATGTCGGCGAGATCGGCTGGAGGAACCACAGCGTAATTCATCCGTCGCTGCACTTCGTCGGGAGATGCGCTGAGGTCGATGTCGGAGCGATCGAATCCCGACAGCAGAAGATCCTGGGCCGCGTCATCGAGCGTACGTCGCGAATGAAAGACACCGGTCACTTCGCGAGTGCGCCTGTGGTCCAGGATCGTGTCGGTTGATCTTGACACCGCCATATGATGCGACTGTCAAGAGGATCGGTAGTGGAATTCCGACAGCTTCTTCAGCTCTTCTTTGGATGCGCCGGGGAGAGTGACCTTGCTGCCGGTATCGTCGATGACGAGGCTTTCAACCGGGACTGCGACCAGATGGCCGCCTGCGCCGAGGAAGCCGCCGACCTGTAGAATCGCGAAGTTGAGTTGTTTCTTATCTTTGGCGGCAATCAAATCGTCCAGGCTTCCGATCTTCTCATTCTTGTCGTTGATGACGGTGCTGCCGATCAGCTTGCTCATGCGATAGCCCTGCGCGACGACACTTAAGTCGACCTTGACGAGAGCCACGCCAGCCTGCGGAAGTGCGGGGCTGATGCTGAGGACAGCCACTATTCCGGCAAGTGCCGCTAAGCCGGAATATCTCCTCCGCGTCGCTGCGTTCTGCCAGCACGGAGTGGCTGCGCTGCTGATGAGTTTCGAAAGGGGACGGGGGATGGTTGCTTCCATGTCTCGCTCCTATGACTGCTGGTAGCTTAGCGAGTACCCTCTTCGAACCAGGAGTGCGCTGACCATTGTCAATTCGCGGGTCGCTTAATCCGGCAGTGCGGGTGAACGCCTTGACTGTCCAACCGTCATGACCGCGCATTCGCGGCAGCCCGCGTCTGGATGTGGCTCAAGCGCCGTTACGTGTTTATACGTATGAAAATTTCCCAGATTTACATGGATGTACTGCTGATAGTTGATTGTCTGCGAACGGATCGTTCCTCCCGCCGAGAGTGCTTGAAGTAAGCGACTGAAGAAGGAAGGACAGAGAAATGAAGCCGATAATCCACCCAGCGGACTATTATCGAAGGATTCTCGCCGCACAGTCGCACGCGTTGAAGGGGCTCGATGGACCGGTTGCAATTATCAAGCTAAACCGTGACCAGCAGGTTCCGGAAGACAAGGGTAGCGCGGGACATTGGTACTACGTGATTGCCGGCGCCGTACGGCGGTCGACCATCCGCACCGACGGACGCCGGCAGATCCTGGACTTGATGCTGGTGCATGATTTCTTCTTTGTCGGGAAGAGCCAGAGAGAAGAGCCGATCGAGGCCATTACGGGAGAGACCGTGCTCGCGGGCTATTCGGGAGCGCGGCTCGAGAGCTTCGGCGAGCGCGATCGCCAGTTCGCAAGAGAGCTGAGAGACATCACCTTTCAATCGTTGGAACGGACCCGACAGCAACTTGTCGTCCTCGGGGGTGTTACGACGGCGGACAAGGTGAGTGCGTTCCTGCTGTTGCTTGAAAGGCGCTACGGAGATCAGCGGGGAAACATACGGCTTCCGATTACGCGGTATGATCTTGCCGAGTACCTCGCCGTGTCCGTCGAGACTGTATGCCGCGCGTTCTCAGACCTGCAGCAGCGCGGTATCATTGCCCTGATTGGGATTCGAACGGTCCGAATTGTGGATCGCGACGCACTGGAGCACCAAACTGGTAGAAAGTATCCGAACGCTGGTTCTGATACGATCGCTGCCTGAATGTGCTCCATCTGGGACGTGGACTTTTCTAACGCGCAGCCACAGCCCGATTGATGCAGGTTGAATCCTTGCGACTTGCTTTGCGGCGAGTTTAATGCGCGTGCCACCGCCCGCGCTGCGGCGGTGGATGCCTTAGGAATCGCCAAGATACAGCGTCCTTGGCCGATCGCCGCGACCGCGCGTCCGAAGGAACCAAAACGCAGGCGCACGAGGCCAATCAGCTTGCTCCGTATGGCGTCACGCAGCAGAACGGCGTCCTCGCGCTTCGGCGAAGAGCTTGATCATCTCTTTGTTGAATGCTGTCGGGATATCATCGGGCTTGCGGCTCGTGACCAGGCCTCTGTCCACAACCGCTTCCTGATCCACCCAATCCGCGCCGGCATTTTTCAGGTCGGTCCTGAGTGAAGGCCACGACGTCATACGACGTCCCCGTGCTGCGCCGGTCTCGATGATGGTCCATGGCCCGTGGCAGATCGAGGCGACCGGTTTGCCGGCATCGAAGAAGGCTTTTGCGAAGGCAACCGCCGCAGGCTCGATGCGAAGCGCGTCGGGATTGATGACGCCACCCGGCAGCAACAGCGCGTCGAAGTCTTCTGCTTTGGCCTGATTGAGGGGAACGTCCACCGGGAACGCGTCGCCCCACTCCGTGAACTTCCAGCCACGGACTTGCTGGTCTTTCGGCGACACGATGCTGGTTTTGGCGCCGGCTTGGTCGAGCGCCTTGCGCGGCTCCACCATTTCGACTTGCTCGAATCCATCCTCGATCAGAATCGCAACCTTCAGGCCGTCGAGTGTCTCACTTGCCATGATTCAAACTCCTATCGCTCACAGGCGTAGCGCTCGGCGCGCGTTCAGGCAGCCTTTTTCAACATATTGTGCGGATCGATAACGAACTTCTTGGGCGAGCCGTCGCTGAAGGTCTTGTAGGCCGCGGGAGCGTCTTCCAACGAGATAATCTCGGTGTTTGCCACTTTGCGCAGATACGGCATGCGGTCCCACAGGATCGCCATCATGAGATCGCGATTGTAGTGCATAACAGGCGCTTGGCCGGCGGTGAGTTTCGGTGACTTGATCCAGGCCTTGCTGAAGGCGAGCGGAAGTTCACCTTTTTTTGCCATGGCGGTCTTCGGCGCGGCGGGATCCAAATTGGTATAAATGCCCGGGATACCCATCGCGCCGCCGGCGCGGACGATGTCGAACAAAACATTGATGATCGCTTCCGAGTGCTCCTCCCGGTCTTCCTCGCCGTAACCGTGAGCTTCCAGGCCGACGCAGTCGACGCCCGCATCAACTTCACGCTCTCCAAGGATCGCCTCGATCTGATCGGGCACCGGCGTCGCGCTGGTCGTATCGACGGTCTCGTATCCGCATTCCTTCACGAGGTTCAACCGCTCCCGCAACCTGTCCGCTACGATGATGCACGACGCTCCGAGAAGACGGGCGCTGGCAGCGGCACAACGGCCGACCGGCCCGGCGCCTGCGATGTAGACGGTCGAGCCGGTCCTAACGCCGGCCTCGATGCAGCCATGATATCCGGTCGGCAGGATGTCGGAGAGCAAAGTGAGATCCAGGATCTTCGCCATCGCTTGGTCTCTGTCGGGGAATTTCAGCAAATTCCAGTCGGCATAGGGGACCAGCATGTAATCGGCCTGTCCGCCTTGCCAACCGCCGAGATTGAACCCATAAGCGCCACAGTCGACGATGTCGTTGACGTAAGAATTTTCACAAACATCGGTATGCCGCTCCTTGCAATTGCGGCAGCGGCCGCAGGAGACGTTGAAGGGAACTGATACCAGGTCTCCCTTCTTGATGAGTTCCACGTCGCGGCCGACCTCGACGACCTCACCGGTATTTTCATGACCCATGACCATGCCTTTCGGAGCCTCAAAGCGACCGTGATAGATGTGCTGGTCGCTGCCGCAGATGTTGGTCGACACCAGCTTGATGATCACGCCGTGTTCGATCTTTCTGCCGTGCGGATCCTCGAGCTTCGGATAGTCAATGGTTTTGACTTCGAGCTTCATGGGACCTTGAAATGTCAGAACGCGATTGCCGGCCATGGTTTGAGTCCTTTGCGTTGAACGGAAGTTTTGCAGCATGCCTGTCGGTTTTGCGCGCTCCTAGCGAGCAACAAATCGCTGCGGGTCGTTCGTGCGATCTCGGGGAGCGTTGGTTGCAGACAGCATACGGAAGTTTTTTTTGCGCGCCCTGACGTTCGTCAATAATTGCGAAAGCGAACTGGAAGGACTGCTTCGGGTTGCCGCCCAGTCCGCAGCGCGATGAAGACATCGTTCGGCTCGTTGACTGTTGAATGGAAAAGGAAGCTCCAATGCCTCTTTACTTCTTTCATTCGGAAGGTGCACCAAGTGCGCCTTGAGATGCTTCGAAGGGATGCTCACGCCGCCTCGGCGAGCGAGCCAGTCTGCTCCTCCTGGCGGGCGCGCAACTTAAAGGACAGAACGACCAGCGCAATGCCAAAGGCCATCGCGTAAGCTCCCATCCACCACGTAAGCACCACAGCCCCGATCAGCGGCATAGCGACCAGCAGCGCGCCATAAACCACGGACAACAGCCCGCCGAAAACCATCCACCAGCGGCCGTGATCAAGCTTGAGGCGAAAGCCAGCACTCATCATCAGCGCGCCCGAGACGATCGCCCAGGCGGCGACCATGAAGACAAAGGCAAACACCGTCAGGCCGGGCCAGATAAAGGCGGCAACGCCGAGGGCGATATTGAGAAGGCCTTCAAGTATCAACAGTCCCCATTGATCCTTCCGTCGCATCGCACGAACAGCGGATATGATTCCTGCTATGCCGTCGACCAACATGTAGGCCGAGAACAATAACACCAGCGAGAGCATGGTGGGACCAGGGAAGAGCAAAGCGAGCAACCCGAAGACAATTCCGAAGATGCCTCGCAACAGGAACAGCCACCAATTCTTGGCAAGCATCGCGGAGGCAGAGTCGATGTTAAAGTCAGCATTGCTGTTGAAGGTCGTGGTAGCCATGTCGAGCTCCAAGATAACCGCCGGTTTCCAGGTCGGGTCATAGTAGCGATCTGCCGCGAGCACGTGCCTTGACAGCTATCAAGCTTTGCTGGCTGTGAGACCATTCGAATGGCGAGGCTTTACGTTCGGTCCGTGCGGCGTTCCCGCAGCGCCCGAACCAGCCAAGGTGACGCCGCAGCGCGTGAAGCAGACGCCGCTGTGCCCATGTGGATCCAGGCCACCCCTTGGTCGGGAAGGATCTCAATCATGCGCCGTGAACTGTCAGCACGATTTTTCCAAGGACCTTGCCTGCCTCGAGACGTAAGTGCGCCTTGTGGGCGTCGGCCAGCGAATAACGCTCTGCGATCGGGACCTTGAGCTTCGCCGCCTGCACTGCGTCATTGAGGTGCTCGAATTCGCGGACCCCGGCAACGGCGTCATATCGAGTCAATGTGATACCGCGTCGCTTCCTTGGCGCTGGCTCGATGCCGTTTGGGTGAGCCACCTTTCCGTTTGGCCGAAGTGCATCGAGGCATTGCCCGAGCGCGTCGCCGCCGGCGAGAGCGAGCACGGTATCAACTCCCTTGGGCGCAAAGGCGCGCGCGCGATTGTCGATGTCGACCACCCGCTTGCCGTCGACGACCGCGTCAGCACCCATCTCTCGCACCAGTTCGACGCCCTCTATTCCGGAAGCCGTAGCAAATACGCGAGCGCCACGCAGCTTGG
The DNA here is from genome assembly GCF_053474805.1 of Bradyrhizobium sp. WCU1. Lineage (NCBI taxonomy): Bacteria > Pseudomonadati > Pseudomonadota > Alphaproteobacteria > Hyphomicrobiales > Nitrobacteraceae > Bradyrhizobium > Bradyrhizobium sp. WCU1. The sequence goes on along the minus strand of NZ_CM130280.1, from coordinate 1,467,818 downwards.
CAAATTGAACGGCCAGCGTGCCGACGCCGCCCGAGGCGCCATGAATGATGATTGTCTCACCCGCCCTTAAAGTCAGGGCATCGTCGATACCTTGCAGAGCCGTCAGACCTGTTGTCGCAATAGCTCCTGCGTGCTGAAGGTCCAGCCGTTTCGGGATCGGCGCCCCATTGTTGGCGGGTACTGCCACGTACTCGGCGTAGAAGCCGCCTTTCGGGTTCTGCCAGCTGTACGAATAGACCTCGTCGCCAACTTTCAGTCGGCGCACGCGAGAGCCGACAGCCACGACAATACCGGCGCCATCGACGCCCGGAACCATCGGGAAGTGTGGCTTGCGGCCGGCAAAGCGTCCGCGACGCACGTCGATATCCCATGGTCCGACTCCTGATGTATCGAGCGCAATCAAAACCTCGCCAGGATCAATCGTCGGAACCGGCAGCGCGTGCCCGATGAGTACGGCGGGTTCGCCAAAGCGATCCATGGCTGCTGCATACATCGTGCGAGGAATGCGACCTGAGTGAATTCCGGCAAGGGCGGCACGGCGGGGTCGGTCAAGCATGGGTTGGCTCCTTGACGGGCAACGACCAGCGGGCTGGGGCGAGCGACCAAGCAAGCGGCTCGTCGTACTGCCGGGTAGCAATTCATGCATGTCGTAACGGCCTTAAGTACCCATTATCAGCAGATTGGCGTCCAGCTTGCGGCATTCCTCGATCAGCACGCCGGCGGTCTCGAGCTAGCCGAGTTCGTTGTCCTGATCTGGCAGTCCAGTACCGTGGAGCGGCCGCCAGATGCCATGATGGTTGTCAAGCCAAGCTGGGCCAAAGTCTCAAGCGCAGCTGGGTGCGGGCCGCGGCTCGTGTCGCGATCGGTGCCTTCGTTGTGGATGCAAGGAGAAAGTCTGTCGATCACTTTCGTGGACGCCATCCGTGCAACTCTCGGGCTGCTCGGCCTGTTCTTCGGGCCGACGATCATGGTCGCTTTGCTGTCCATGCGGCGCGAGGGGGGCTGCGCCCCGCGCCGGCTGATCTTTCATGCGTGCGGAGAAAGAAAGGACCGCGCAGCTGTGTGCTGGCGGTCCAAGTCGAGGGAGGAAACCCGGGACGGGCTGCGACGGTGCGAAACCTCGCACTTGGATCATCGCAAAAGCCAAGGGGCCGTGCATTGACGATTCTCAATTGAAGCGCGGAAAAATGATGAGCGCGGCGTGCCATGGACGCCGAACATCTGCTGACAGCAGTCAAGGCGAAACAATATCTTCCCGCCATATGGTCCCGTTCGATCCCGATTGACAGCTCGGCCCGACAACGCGCGTCAGGCCAGCGAAGGGAAGAGAGCGAGGGCGATCATGTCGATTAGGGATGAACTCCACGAGACGAAGAGCCAATTCAGGTTGGTGTCACTTTATCAATGGTTTGAGCACGCTGTAGTGCTCTTCCTGACGTCCCTGATCGCGATCGTTGTGGTCGCGGCGGTTTGGACACTGAGCCTGAAGATATTGTTTGGGTTGGTGTTGGCCGGCAGTCTGGATCCGTCTGATTTCAGGGTATTCCAGGCCGTTTTCGGCATGATCTTTACCGTGATCATTGCGTTGGAGTTCAAGAAGTCCTTGCTGGTGGTGGCTGAACGTCGAGAGGCAGTGGTGCAGATCCGGTCCGTGATCGTGATCGCGCTGCTTGCCATCTGCCGAAAGGTCATCATTCTGGATCTGAACGAAACATATGCCTTACACACGCTGGCATTTGCGACCGTTATCCTCGCGCTCGGTGTGGTGTATTGGCTGGTACGCGACAGCGATTGCCGACAGGAAGAAGCAGCCTGAAGGAAGGAGCAACGTTGGCGCTATGGACTGCTGAGATAGACGGGCAGTTTTCCGAGAGCTGCCTGGCTGGCGCCTGGAAGCACAATCTCTCCACGTTGATCGTCGAGCTTGAGACCATGGAAGGGTATTGCGACGAGATGACCACCGGAGCCAACGAGATCGCTGACCGCGAGGACGGCGTAGATGTTGCCATCCTTACCAAATATGAAGTCGCTAATCCTTCCGATCATCTCGCCCTTGTCGCTGATCACAGGCTTTAGCTTGAGGGCCTCAGCCCGATAGCCTTTGGCGACCTCCTTCGACTCCATGGGCGTCAGGGCGATTTCCTGACCTGCGGCTCGGCCAAGTCCTTGAACAAGGGTTGCCAGAACAAGGGCGATCGCGGCGAGAAAGGGACGAATACGGTTCATGAATATCGGCTCCTGGTCGGAAAGAGCGGAGACGCTCGTTGCCGAGAAACCCTTAGCGGATATCGAGGAGGCTTTCCTACAAATGTTCTCGCCCGATCCGGCATCGCCGCCATTTTGGGGCCTCGACATCCGATCTCGCTAACGTCAGCAGCCAACGGCTGCATTGACGATTGTCACGGCGCCACTGCAAATTGTCAGCGGTCGCACTCGCGAAGTTCGCCCGATGCAATTGACGTTGGTGAATGCGATGTAATTTTCAGCTTCAAGTCGTGATCACTTGCATCCGGCGAGCCAGCACCTGGCATTCGCTTGGGGTAATGCCGTAAGTGGCTTTGAATTTCCGCCCGAAGTGAGTGAGATCACCGAATCCCCACCCATATGCTATTTCGCTCACAGTACGATGAGCCTGATCGGGATCCTCCAGAGCGTATCGGCACCGGGCCAGACGCCTCGCCAGCACCAGTTGCATTATGGACGTGTCTTGCGCTGACAAGAGTTCATTCGCATAGCGAACACTGATGCCGACCGCTTCAGCTATGTCCTGTGCATGCAGATTCGAATCGGTCAGCCTCGCCTCTATCGCCGTACGAATACGAGCAAGCAAAATCGCCTTTGATGACGAAACCCGAACACTTCCGCCCTCAAGAGTTCGGGCGATGGACAAGGCAATCAGGTCCACCGCGTGATTGCCCACCATCTCCTCCGTGACAGACGCCATCTTCGCGGCGAGAGAGGGCAGCATCCCAGTGAGCGTCAGGGTCAGGCTGTCATCGACCCGGATCGGACGGACGAGACGGGCGACAAGTTCCCGATTTCGACCAAGGCGGGCTCGCAACTCGAGCCGCGGCACCTTCAAAACGAGCGTCTTCGAGCCATCAAAGAACCTGCAGTCATATGGAAGCAATGGATCGATCAGCGTGAGGTTTCCCGCGCTCAAAGTCACTTCGCGTGCATTTTGTGCGATCAAGACGGAACCGGAGACCTGGTAACACACGAATAGTTGGTCGGAACGCGCGCGAGTCGCTTGCGCGAGGGTGTGGCTTACCTGCATAGGAGAATTGCGAAACTGGACAAGTTCCAGATTGCCCAAGCCGCCAACCTCAATTGAGGCCCCAAAGTTCAACCGATCCGCGGGGATCGTCTCGTGCTCCACGATCCGTTGGCAAGCGACGCTATGCCAATAGTCAAATCGGTCGCGAGCATGCACCTGATCGGTTGTGAAAACTGTCCGCAAGTAACGATCCCTTTACCGTCGTTTGGCCGAGCAATGGCGCTCATTCGACCGAGCGCCCCCCGAGGAGGGGCTTATGCTCAGTCTTGTTCGAAAATTCCCAGGAATGCGTCCGCCTTAGCCAACTGTCGAAGAAATAGCGACTCAAAAGTCCCGTCGAATATCCATAAAACGACTTGCGCCGTGCAACGATGCTGAACACGTCCGGACACGAAAAGAAGCCTCCGTCGATAGCTCCAAGGCAATCGACCGGATCTGATCCTGCGAAAGGCCGACCTCAGACGTTAGGCTTTCCAGCACTTCGCGCCAAACCGAAAAGGGTCACGTTCACTGATCCGTTGGATGCGCGGTGCGTCGCCCTTGACGAGTCATGGTCGACCGATTGCCAAGTTCTAAGCGTGTGGGATGGCGGAGCGCGCTTGTTGGTCCGAGATCCGCAAGACCTGACCAGATTCTTTCTGATTTTCGCGTCGGGCCCGAAGCCGGTATTTCGACGATGCAGGCGGGTCTGGGTCCGCGGCAACAAACTTGAAGTCAACTATGAACGGCAGCAGCCTTGCTTCGCACTGGAAAGGAATCCGCTCGATGAAGCACCCGCGCGATTTCTCGATTGATGAAATCCTGGCCTCGAACTGGGACAAGCGGCTCGCGCACGACATTGCGGCCGAATTGGAACTCGCCTCAGGTGAACCACGCACCAGCATTCCGGAGATCCGGCGGTTTTTCGCGATCAGGTCGTGCCGGAATCTTTTGGGTCGGCTCGAAAGCGCACGGAACGGCAAATCGTCGTTTTCGGCGCTCAGGGCAGTCGCCACTGAAATGCGCCGGTTTGCGGTCGAGCACCCTGCACTGGCTGCAACGACTTTTCGCGCACCTGTAACCGAATGTCCGGAATGGCATCGAGCTTATCAGGAGGTCCACGAGTTCATGATCGCGGTGTTCGCTGAATGCAATCTCAGCGGCCGGAAAGGCGATGTCGCCTTGCAAATTCTCCGATGTCTGGTCCGCGGCTTTGCCCTGCACGAATTCATGGATGCGTTCTTACATACATTTTCTTACGATGAAGCATACGAGCTGGCGCTGGATATTTTTATTGCGGGTCTGCGTGTCAGCGAGACAGGCCGGCTCTGAGTTGGGTTTACGACATGGTGTGTCCGCGGTGACGAGCGATCCGAGGATCTAGTGAGCCCTTCGTCCGTTTCAATCTCCGAAAGTTGGCGGCAGCGCGCAGAGCGTACGCGGTCCCCCATCCAACGGAGCTAACGATCACCTCCGCCGAGTGTCCAGCCAAACGAGTGGCACCGGCTCTCCCGCGAGGGCTCTTCGGCTCGGGGAACCGCTGCGATTGCGCGATCGTCTCGCCCACCATGCCAAGCGTTTCCTCGACCACTCTCTCGACGATTGCTATCCAAGGCTCGTTAACTTGTCCTCGATGGTGCGGGCCACCACCGCCGCAAACAGCGCTTCTTTGCCGGCAAGTGGCCGTAGATCATCGAGTTACTTTCAAGTTCATCGAGAGCGTGCTCTGGTTCTTCGATGGCCTGGAATCCTCAATGACCTGCGCGAAAATGTCGCCACTGTTCGTCTGGCGACGCGCCACCACAAGCTCCGCAGCGATAGCAGGGGAGGCGCTAATCCGGGATGGCTGTTGGCTGTCTATTTGTGGTTCCACCCGATCGGTAGTTCACCAGCTTTTTATCCCTCGCCGAGCAAGGCTCGCTAAACGGGATGATTGTGCAAACGCGCGTTGAAATCATTGAATAAACAAGCAGGTTTTGATTCCGCCATTCGGAGGTTCGATCCCTCCCGCCCCAGCCAGTAATTGAGTCGTTGATTTTGATAGAAAAATAGATTCGCCCCGGTCCAGGCCCGTGCGGCCGTTGAGGACAGGGACCGGCTTGCGCACAAGGAATGCGGCGTTGGCTCCAAGTCGACCCGTGCTCGGCATCGAGTCGCGCCGCCGCGCGAGGTTGAGCGATGTTCAAATCATGCCGGATTCGCCGCAGACGAAAAATATCCTCGGCCGTCGCTCTGTGGCGCGCAGGCGAAAATGCTTGACATGGAGGCCGGCGAAGACCGGCTCGAGAGTGCGGGCGTGTCGTCAGATCATCTGCGCCGTCACGACGCAGCTCTCACCGCCGACACTGCTCGACGTTGAGGCGAAATTCGGATCGACACGCGAGAAATTTTTTGCACGTTAGCCCGGCGTGAATCGTCGCACCTCACCAAGCGATCGGATATTTGCGCGAAGTCGCATCAGCTCTTCTCGCATCACGCAAAACGCAAGCGCTACGAAACGATCAACTGCGCACGTTCGACACTGCGCAGTCATTCGCGCAACGCAGTGCGGACAAGACAATTACAACGGGAAACGCCACAAAACTGCAATGGCGCGATGCTAACGTCCGCTGCCTGCCACGCGGCAGTTGCAATGAATGTCCGCAGTGCGTTCGCCCCCATGTTTCGCTCATCCTATCGACAGCTCGTTCTGACGGCGATGGCGGCGATACTCTCGTCTCGCGCCGATGCGGCTGAATTCACCATCGTCAATGCCTCCAACACGCCGCTGCAGCATCTCTACATTTCGCCGTGTGGAGCGGGGCAGTGGGGGCCGGATCAATTTACCGAGGCGTTGCCGCCGTCGCGATTGCACACGGTCTCGCGCATCGTGCCGGGCTGCTACGATATCCAGTTCGTGGTTGCTCCCTGGAATAACTGCGTCATTGCCGGGGCGGCGCTCCGACGCAACGAAATCTGGAAAGTCACGCAGTGGATGGTGTTCGGTTCACAGGGCGGCGATTGTTCGCATGTCGCCGGCTACGTTCCCTCGCGTCGACGCGCATGGGTCTGGCAACCGCCTTCAGGCTCGGACATGAAGAGGGAGTGACGTGGCAAAAGTGCTGGTGACCGGCGGGGCCGGATTTCTTGGCTCACATCTGTGCGAGCGGCTCGTCGAGCAGGGCCACGATGTGCTCTGCGTCGACAATTACTTCACCGGCAGCCGGGCCAACATTGCGCATCTGGTCGGCAATCCCCGGTTCGAGGTCATGCGCCACGACGTCACGTTCCCGCTCTATGTCGAGGTGGACCAGATCTACAATCTGGCGTGTCCGGCTTCGCCGATTCATTACCAGTTCGATCCGGTGCAGACCACCAAGACCAGCGTTCACGGCGCCATCAACATGCTTGGTCTTGCCAAGCGCGTGAAGGCAAAGATCCTCCAGGCGTCGACCTCGGAGGTCTATGGCGATCCGGAAATCCATCCGCAGGTCGAAGCCTATTGGGGACACGTCAATCCGATCGGACTGCGCTCCTGCTATGATGAAGGCAAGCGCTGTGCCGAGACGTTGTTCTTCGACTATTGGCGACAGCACGGCCTGCGGATCAAGGTCGTGCGGATATTCAACACCTACGGGCCCCGCATGCACCCCAATGATGGCCGGGTGGTGTCGAACTTCATCGTCCAGGCGCTCAGCGGCAATGATATCACCATCTACGGTGACGGCCGCCAGACCCGCAGCTTCTGCTACGTCGACGATCTGATCGAGGCGATGATCCGGGCGATGGACACGCCGAACGATTTCACCGGGCCAATCAATATCGGCAATCCCAGAGAGTTCACCATCCGCGAACTGGCCGAGCAGGTCATTGCAATGACCGGATCAAGAAGCAGACTGGTGTTCGCGCCGCTGCCGTCCGATGACCCCCGGCAAAGGCAGCCGGACATTTCGCTGGCGCGCGCGGTGCTCGGCTGGGAGCCGGCTATCGATCTCGGCCGTGGCCTCGAGCGAACGATCGGCTACTTCCGCGGCCAGTTGAAAGCGGCGGCCGAATAGCATCCGTCCGATTGGGACACCGTCGGTCAAGCCGTCCTGCGGCGCCAGAAGGCGTGCACCGTCAGATTGACCTTCAACACCAGATCGCCGGCGCTGCGTTCGGCCGATCCTCCGGGCTGCACTAGCAGTGCGTCGACGAACACATAGGGGGTGCCGCTTTCGAGCCGGTAGAGCAATGTCTGCAGCGCCGAAAGCGTGGCATTCAGGGAGATCTGCAGTCTGATGGCGTCGCTCTTGTCGTCGCGCTCGGCGGGAACGCCCGACGAGACCAGGACGGCATGCTCGCTTGTCACCAGTTCGGAGAGATAGGCCTGCAACTGCGCGGTGGCGAGGCCGCTGGTCGGCGCATCCAGGAAGGCCGCTGCTGGCGCTGCGAGGCGTTGGGTCTGTGCACCCTTGTTGGCAGCCGGCCGCGAATGTGCCTCCAGCGCCGCCAGCTCGTCGCGCTGTTCGGCGAGGTGTTGCAGAGCGTTGGAACGTGCCTGCAGCGCGCCGGCAATCGCGATCGCACAGAGCATCAGCAGCGCGCAGAAGCCGCCGACCGCGAAGACCTGCTCGCGGCTGATGTCGAACTTGAAGTTGAGCCTCGGCTTCGGCACGGTTCACTCTCCATCGATCCTGACATGCGGCTCGACGCGCGCCTCGATATGGAACACGAAGCGGCCGCCGTCGGCATTGCGCGTGGTCGGGGCAAAGAAATGCACATCCTTGAAATGCCCGGAGCGTTCGAGCGGCGCGATCAGCGACGGCGCATCGCCTGCCAGGCCTGTGATGCGCAGCGTCGAGCCGTCCATGTTCATCTCGGTGAGATAGGACGTATCGGGGAGGGCGCGGGACAGCGCTTCGACCACCACCACTGCAACCGGCGACGTCTCCTTCAGGGCGCGCGCCCGCTCGGCCGGCGCGAGCGAGGCGATGGCCGCTTTCGACGAGCTGCCCCTGATCTGGCGCTGCAGCGTCGCAACGCGCGGTCCGATTTCGTCGCTGTCGCCGTCCGCGGATGCCGCACTCATGAAGGCCCAGACGTTGACGACCAGCGTCAGACAGACCGCTCCGATCATCAGGCCGGCGACCATTCGGCGTGTCCGCGACAGGTTGCTGTCGGTCGCATGGGCCAGGCGCGACCACAGCGTGATCGCTCCGTCATCGCGGTCCTTGCCTGCAACGACGCGATCGACCCGCAGCCCCAGGGCACGGAGCTCACCGCATGCCTCGTCGAGCGTCGCGCGCGAGGTGGCGAGGACCTGCACATTGAGGATATTTGCGTCGGCGCCGGCGGCTACCTTGAAGCCGTAGGCGGCCTGGCTCGCCCGCCATGGAAACAGTCGCTCGATCTGATTGCGCACGATGCCCGCCAGAAGATCGCGCGCCTGTGCCGGAACGGTCATCGCGCGCGAAACAATATCGGGGGCGGGAAGCTCGAGAATGACGAACGATTTCTGCGCGGCGCGAACGATCTCGTCCGGCAGCGCGATGCCTGCAGACCCCGCCGCGGACGTCGATCTCGTCGATTTCTTCGCGTCTTCAAGAATCCATTCGCTGCCGACCCTGGTCACTTTCAACCAATGCCGGGCGCGGCGCCGCTCCTGCCAGCCGAGCCACAGCCGGGCGAGGATGTCGATCCAGCGTCGCATGATCACGTCGATGTTCATCAGGGCACCTCCAGCGATGCGACCGCACCTGGCGTTGCGAACCGCGATACCGGTGTCCAGGCCAGAACCCGGTACGGCTGCTTGTCGTCGGGGAGCAGCACGATGAACGCCTTGGCTCTCGCGGTGTATCCGCCGGTCGTGCCGGCGACGAGGTTCACCGCGACCACATGCGTCTGCGGCGCCTTCAGATATTTCTGCGCCGGTCCGAGCAGGAAGGAGAGCCGCTCGGGATCGACCAACGGAGAACTCCGCATGTCGAGGAAGGTGTCGAGACGCTCCGCATCGAACGACGGCAGGGCCCGCAGTACCGCCACCGGTGCGGTGAGCGGATCGACGCCGTCGCCGCCGAACACGGTGATCAGCGGTGCCATCGCGGCCATCCACTGCGGCTGCATGCCGGGAATACCGGCGATCTGCCCGATGTCGGTGAACGGTGCGGCAGCAGGCGTGGCCGCGGGCTGGTCCGGCTTGGCGGGCGCCGATGGCTTCGCCCTATCGTTCGGCCGCGGCTGCGCATCGTTCGGTCGTGCTTGCCCTGCAGACTCGCGTAGCGCGACGATCCGTTGCGCCAGGATGCCGGCATCGTCATCCTCGGCACCGACACTGCGCAGCAGTGACGCGAGCAGCTCGACCGGGGCCCTTCCGATGTCGATGCGGCCGCCTTCGTCGCTGACGGTCAGCTGGACCGATCCGGCTGCGAATGTCAGCGTGGAGCTGCGCTCGGTAAGCGGAGCATCTCGCGACGCCGCAACGATGCCGGCGGCGGCCTCGAGCCCTGCGGCCAGCAGCCCATCGGCTTGCACGCGCTCCCGGTCGATCCGAACGATGCCGGCGAGGCTGCGAAACGTCGTCGACGTGGCCATGGCGAGGAGGGCGCACAGCGCGATCGCCCAAAGCACGGCGAGCAGAACCATGCCGCGTTGGGCATGATGCTTGCTCATCGGCGTGCTCCCGGCGCCGGGCCCTTGACCGGTGTCTCCTTTGGCGATCCGGACTTGCCGGTGACGCAGTCGGCGTTGGCTCCGGGCTGAGCGCAGCCCATCGGGGCGTCGGCGCGCAACGTAAACTGAACGCCAGGCAACAGATCGGCGCCGCTCGCGCGATCCCGAACGGTCAGCCGCACCAACTGCGGCAGCAGCGGCTGTCCGGCCCATGTCGCGCTCCAGGACAAGGTCCCGTCCGGGCCAGGATTTCCGAACGCGAATGTGATGTCGACCTGGCCTTCGATCATGCGGACCGGGTCTTGCAGCGCGACGCCCGCGAACGGCGTGCGCTGTCCTTGCCATCGGGCCCGGCGCCGGACCAGACGATTGACACCGTCCGTCTCCTCGACCTGCAGGCTGACGACTTCCTCGCCCTGGCCACCACCCGCACTGCTTCCGGTGACGAACGTCATCCGGTTCGCGTCGCCGTCGAAGGCGGCCGTCGCGTCCGCGCCGTCCCCCTGTTTCACCTGCCGGGCCGACCCGATATCCGCCGCGAGGCGGTCGACCGCGAGCAGCAACTGATCGGTCTTTCCCACCAGGCCCGTCCTGCGATCGAAATTCAGCGCGACGTTGTTGATCAGCACCGCGGTTGCGGCAATCACCGCGGACCCGATCGCGAGCGCGGCAAGCACCTCGATCAGCGTGAAGCCACGCGACGCATGGACTACTCTGCGAGGTGGGGTGCTCATTCGTCAGCCTCAGGTCCGAGCCGCAACGTATCCGCGCTGACCATCTGTCCGGGCGCCCACGACACCGTCGCAACGAGATGGTACGCGATCCAGTTCGGCCGCTTCGTTGCCGCCTCCGCCTTCTTGTCCGGCGGGGTTGACGTCGGCGCGTCCCGCCGTACGGCGATGGCACCGACGAACATCGGCTCCGACGTGACCGACCAACGCAACCCGGCGGTCTCGCCGTCACGCGTTCCATTTGCGAGAATCGCACGATCGACCGGAGAATCCAGGATCGTGCGCAACAAGACCTGAGCTGCAATACGGCCGTCGATCTTGTCCGCGATCCTGCGTGCGTAAAAAAGATGCGGGCCGAGCACCGATACGAACGCCAGGAGCAGCGCCATTGCGACCAGCGCCTCGATCAAGGTGAACCCTGCCTCAGCTGCGCGAGGTTCAGGGCAGATCGACCGCAACGCGGCCGTTGTACCAGTTGACGTCCACCTCATAGCGCACATTCTCCCAGGAGAACTTCAGCACCGAGCCGGTCGAGGCGCCGTCCGGCTCGAACCGCACGACCGCCTGCCGTCCCGACCAGAGCTCGTTGACGCCAATCACATCGACCCGGACGTCGCGGGGGATCGCGATCGTACCGGCCTGCGCGACGATCGTGCGCGTATTGCCGTCGAGCGACACGCGGCGGCTCTGCCCGGTGAGAATCGCCGCAAGTCGCTCGCGTCGCAGCAGCGCTACGGTTTGCAGCGTCAGCGCCTTCAGGCTGCCGCGCCCGGTGCCCGGAACGGTCGCCACCACCAGCGATGCCAACATCGCGATGATCAGCATCACCGCCATCATCTCGATCAGGGTGGAGCCCGCCATCGAACCGCTGATTGTCGTGCGCGCCATCGGCCATCCCTACATCGCAAGCTCGGTGATGCTGAGCAGCGCGCTCATGATCGATACCACCAGAGTTCCGATGCCGATGCTGACCGCGATGATGGTGATCGGTCCGATCGCGCCCATCAGCCGGTCGAGGCCGATGGCGAGCCGCTGCTCGTAGAGATCTGCGGCGTGCTGTGCGATTGCCGACAGATCTCCGGTCTCGTCACCGACCCGGAGCATGCGGACCGCAAGCGGCGGCACCAGGTCGCTCTCGGACAGCGCCTCGATGAAACGCCGGCCGTTGCGCACCTGCTCATGCACCTGCTCGACCGCCGCGGCGTAGCGGGGCTCCGTCATGATATCGCGCAGGATCTTCAGCGCGGTCGGCAATGCGACGCCGTTCTCGACCAGCAGTCCGAGCGTGCCGATGAAACGGGCGGTGCGGCGATCGTGCATCGGGCCGGATATGCCGGGGATGGTCGCGAGCAGCGCCATCAGCGATGCGCGCGCGGCCGGCTGGCGCAGCATCAGCCAGCCGAGCAACAGCACCGCGCCGCAGCCGCCAAGGAACGTGTCGAGATGGGCGCGCAGCCAGGTCGACATCGTGAGCGCAAACGCCGCGCCGGAATTGAGACGTCCGCGCAGCTCGGTGAACACCGATTCGAACTGCGGCACGACATAGAGCAGGAAGAAGGACAGGATGACGAGTGCCGACCCGACCAGGAACATGGGATAGCGGACCGCCGAGGTGATCCGTTGCGACAGCTGCTCGCGCCGCGTCCGGTCCTCGACGATCGCCCGCAGCACCACTTCCAGCTTGCCGGACGCTTCGCCGGCGCGCACCATCGCGATGTAGATCTGTTCGATGATCTGGTTGTGGCGCTCCAGTGCCTCGGCGAAGCCGTCGCCGCCGGAGACCGCTGAACGCAGCCCTCCGGCAAAACGGGCCACCGCCTTGTTGGTGTCTTCCTCCAGGGTCTGGAGCGCCGCTTCCAGCGTCAGTCCAGAGCGAAGCAGCAAGGCCAGCAGGCGGAGGAATGTGGTGAGCTCGCGTGGCCGGGGCAGGCTCCCGCTTGAAACACCGGCGCGCAGTGCGCTGCGGCCCGCGACCTCGGCCTCGACCGGCAGGTGGCCGAGATACTCGATCCGCCGCAGCACCTCCTCGCGCGACGGCGCGTCGACGTCGCCGAGAATGATCTCGCCGGCCTTGGTCAACGCGCGGTAGCGATAGTGCGGCATGACCGTCCTACAGGCTCATGGTCAATCGGAATATCTCGTCGAGCGTGGTTTGCCCGGCACGAATCTTTGCGACGCCGTCCTCGGTCATCGAGGTCATGCCGGCGCGCCGGGCAACGGCCTCGAGGTCGGAGGCATCGGTTTTCGGGCCGATCGACCGTCGCAGTGCCGGACCGATCTCCATGATCTCGAACACGCCCTTGCGGCCGCGGAAGCCGGTCGAGCCGCACCAGTCACAGCCCTTGGGCCGGCAGATCACCTCACCGGCCTCGATGCCGAGCGCTGCATAGCGTTCGTCGGCCGCGATGTCGGCGGCCGACAGGGTGTGCGGTTCCTTGCAGTGATCGCACAGAATTCGGACCAGTCGCTGTGCCACGATCACCCGTGCGCACGAGGCCAGCAGGAAGCTCTCGATTCCCATGTCGATCAGGCGCGTGACGGCGCCAGCGGCGGTGTTGGTGTGCAGCGTCGTCAGCACCAGATGGCCGGTCAGCGCGGCGTGGACGCCGATATGGGCCGTCTCGGAATCGCGCATCTCGCCGACCATGATGACGTCGGGGTCGAGCCGCATGAAGGAGCGCAGCGCGGATGCGAAGGTAAGCCCGATGCCCGGATGCACCTGGGTCTGGGTAATGCCCGGTATCTGGTACTCGACGGGGTCCTCGATGGTCAGGATCTTGCGGGTGGGCTCGTTGATCACCGCGAGCGAAGCAGCCAGCGTCGTCGTCTTGCCGGATCCGGTCGGGCCGGTGACGATGACCATGCCATAGGGGGCAAGCAGCGCCTTGCGCAGGATTGCCTCGTGATGCGCGCTGAGCCCGATCTGGTCGAGCGAGACCAGGCCGGCCCCCTTGCGCAACAGGCGAATGACCGCGCATTCGCCGTGCATCGTCGGCATGGTGGCGACCCGCAGGTCGATCCCGTTGCCACCGACCACAATGTGCGCGCGTCCGTCCTGCGCCAGTCGGCGCTCGGTGATGTTGAGGCCGGCCATGATCTTGAGGCGTGACAGGATGCCCTTGGCCATCGCCATCGGCGGTGCCGGAACGTTCTTCAGCATGCCGTCGACGCGCAGGCGAGCCTGCAGTGCATTGCCGGTCGGCTCGATGTGCAGATCGGTCGCGCGTTGCTCGACGGCCAGGCGGAGCAGATCGTCGAGCGCCCGCACGACCGGCGCGCCGCGCGCGAGATCACGCAGATTGTCGAGATCATCCTCACCGGCGCCGGTCGCGGCCTGCGGGGTATCGCCCGGTTGATCCGGCTCGAGCCGCAGCGCCAATGCGGCTTCGAGATCGTCGGCGGTCGCGGCCGCAAGCGCGACCGGCCGGCGCAGCATGAGTTCGACCGCTCGCAACGTCTCTTCGTCAATCGGGGAAGCCACTGCCAGACGTAACATTCCGGCCGCGCCCTCGTAAGGAAACAGGCGCTCCTCCTTGAGGAACCGGGTCGACATCTCGGCGCCGGCAAAGCGTCCGTCCACCAGGTCGTCGCGGCGAACCCGGTCGCAACCGTAAAAGCTGGCGAGCTCGTCGGCCAGCGCCGACGACGTCAGCTTGGTGACGGCGCTCCAGTCGACATGGCCGGCCGACCCGTCGCCGTTGCGCGGGCGACCAGCGCCTTCATCCTTCTGGCTGTCGCGCAACGCGCCCCGGCCGGCGAGGTACGCCATGAAGTCGATCGGCGGCGCCACAGGTGTCGCCGGCGCACCGTTGTCACGCGCTAGCATTGCTTCGCTCCGACTGCCCCGACCTTGCGACGTCGACCTTGGTGAGGATGTTGCAGCTCAAGCGCCGGGCGCGATGTGGCGACCCCGGCGCGACGGACGATGTGGATCTGCCTTGCCATCGTGCATCACCTGCTGCCGCCCAACGGCAATCGCCGGCCAAGCAGCGTATCGCTTTCGCTCGCTGGATGAAGCGCCGCGCGGTCCCGTTCGCTGAACGGGTTTCGACGCCGAAACCCGACCCGCGGCATCTGCGCGTTCCGATCGATGCACACCGCGCAATGCACCAGCGCCTGCTTGATCTCGACCTGGACCGTGCGCACGCTGATGCCGAACCGCTTCGCCACTTGTTGCAACGGGATTTCTTCAACGCATATCGCCATGAAGATCTCCCGGCGACGCGCAGGTAGTTCCTGGATGGCGCGGCGGAGCGCACTGATCTCGGATCGCGCCTCGATGATCCGGTCCGGGCCGGGAGTTTCGTCCGGCAGATCGAACACCGTATCCGCTTGCGGCACCGTGCGACGGCGACGTTCGGCGACACGCCGGTTGCTGATGGCGCTCATCGCCACGCGGAACAGATATGCGGGCAAATCGCGAACTGGTCCGATGCCGTCCGCTTTGCTCAAGCGCAGAAACGTGTCTTGCAACGCCTCGTCGGCGAGATCGGCCGATCCGGTCCGCCGTGTCAAACGTTGTTTGAGATCGTCGTAGCTTGTGACGAGGAGCGCGAGCAACGCCGTTCGATTGGTGTCGCTCATTGCAGGGGCCCCATCCCCAACCGCGGCAATCGTCACATTTCAAGTCCGTCACGACATTTCTAGCGACGATTGGTGACATGGAAATGAAACCACAGCGAGTGTTCACGTCACGGCATGCCACGCCACGATCGATGATGCGGAATTGATCTGCGTGCTGCACGCGTGCTGCGCGCGTCACGGCTGCGGCCACACAAGATCGTTCGCAAGCGTCGAGCACGAAGCGAACACCGGTGAGGAAACGCATGTCACGATATTCCGCTGACGATTGTGTTCCGCTGCACCGCCCGCTCAATTCCGAGCAAGGCCGCAGCACTTCCGGCATCGATTGCCAGCGCCTCACGGAAACTTGTCGATGCTTCATCTGGGCGTTCGAGCGTGAGATAGAGATCGGCAAGCGCACAATGGGCGGTCACCCGGCGCGGATCGAGCGCAACCGCGTGTTTCAGGCTGATTTCCGCGCCCTGCGAATTGCCGCGCGCGGCACATGCGCGACCAAGCGCTTCGTAGAATTCCGAAGACTGTTGCTGATTGATCTTCGTTGCCGCCAAAAAGTGCAGCATGGCGTTATCGATATCGCCGAGTTCGCAGAGGGCCAGTGCATATTGCGCATGCAATGCGTCGCTGGTGGGCGCGAGTTCCAGCGCCTTGCGGTAATGCTGATGTAGCTGTCGCTTCAACATATCGGCATGCATGCCGCTTGCCTGCTCGTCACCGCGGAGCTTTCGCAGCGCATTTGCGTAGGCCGCGTGCGCATCGACGCTCGTCGGCGCAAGCTCGATCGCCTTGCGGTATTGCGCAACCGCTTGCTCGCTCCTGTGGGTAGCGATCAGCACGTCGGCGAGCGCAATACGTGCCGGCGCCAGGTCGGGCGCCGTCGTGACTGCGGTCTGCAGCAACGTGTGGGCGCGCTCATGGTGGCCGCGGCCGAGCTCGATCGCGCCGAGATTGCACAATGTGTTGATGTGTCCGTGATCGAGGCAAAGAACGTGCTCGAAGAGTCTGGTGGCGCGATCCAGCTTGCCTGCGCGATGCTGGCGGCAGGCCTCGACGAACAGGGCGTCGCACATCAGCGCGTTATTCTCCTGGTGCGGGACCGTCATCTTGAGCGCGGAGGCCATGATCTGGTCGGTGATCGATTCGGTCGTCTGCTCGGAGCCGGCCCCGGCGAGCGACCTCAGCGCGGAGTTCAGCCGTCCAATCACCTCCGCCCAATCGCCCGGTCTTGTCTGCCTGAACAGCCGGGCTTGCGGATACCAGGGCGTATCGCTGCGATCCCGGAGCCAACGCCAATCGCTGCCGTTGGCGAGCAGAATCCAGACCGGCTTTCCCATCGCCCCGGCAAGATGCGCGATCGCGCTGTCGATCGAGATGACGAGGTCGAGATTGCCGATGATCGCCGCCGCATCGGCGAAGGATGCCACATCGATCTGTGCGGCGGTATCGAGGATACGCTCGTCGAAATCGGCGAGCTGCTCGCGTCCGCGGCCGATCTGCAGGCTCACAAACCGTGTGCCCGGACAGTCGAGCAGGGGACGTAGCAGATCGAGCCGGATCGAGCGGCGCTGATCATTGAGATGGCCGGGATTGCCTTGCCAAACCAGGCCGACGGAGATGCGGTGGCCGGGATTGCCGCCGAGGCGCTCGCGCCATCGCGCGACCAGATCCTGATCGGGAGCGACGTAGGGAATTGTCGCCGGAACGGCGTCGACCTGCGTATCGAAGATCAGCGGCAAAGACAGCAGCGGCAGCTGGACGTCGAATGCCGGCGCCATGGTCGTATCACTGATCACTTCATCGACGCCGGCGACGGTTTGCATCAGGGACAGCAAGACTTGCGGCGTTCGCAGGATTACGCGGCCACCCCGCGCTTTCACCATCGGCGCATAGCGCACGAATTGAATGGTGTCGCCAAAGCCTTGCTCGGATTGCAGCAGGATGGTCCTGCCGGCAAGGTCCTCACCCTGCCAACGGGGCCGGTCGGTCGAGATCAAATGCCTGCTGACACGCGGATCCGACAGCCGCCCTTCATACTCCGCCCAGGCCGCCGACCAGCTGCCGACGCCGAACAGGCAGACGGCAAGCACGGCGCGCAGTTCTGCGCGCTCCGGGTATCGTTCCAGCGCGCTACGTAGCAACGTGATGCCTGCGTCGTGCCGGTTGGTGTCGCTGAGCAACCATCCGAAATCGACGATCGCATCGATGTAATCGGGAGCGCCAGCGATCAGGTCGCTGAATACCTCGTCGGCGAAATCGCTCAGTTCGAGCATCGCCAGCGCGCGGGCAAGGCCGAGCTGCGCCGCTAGATTGTCCGGCCGCAGCGTCAGCGCGGCAGTGTAGGCGGCCAGCGCCTGCGGATACTGGCGGCCCTTCAGCAGCAGGACGCCGAGATTGCCATGCGCTTCTCCGTCGGCTGGATTGAGCCTGACTGCTTCCTCGATCAGCTCCAGTGCCCGCTCGTCATCGTCACGCTGCAGCGCGATCACGCCGCGAATGTGCAGGACGTGTGGCCGCACTGCGGGTTCCTGCTCCATGGTTTCGAGCAGCAGATCAGCGCTGTCCAGCTGGCCGTCGCGAAACAGCGCGATGGCGCGGTTCATGACAGTCTGGATGAATTCCGCGCGCCGCCCGGACGAAGCTTGATTCAGCATCGCCAGCCCTGCACGCATCGTCTGCGCCTCGCTGATCCCTGCCTTCGACATCAACGCACCCCTTACTCTCGACCTGCGTGTCGTTCGGCCAAGCGACGGCCCGTTATTTTGTCCGCTTCGCCCGCGATTGCGGCTGACGCGCGATGAGATCAGGTCGGATCGTCATCGCGCTCTAGCTCGTTGTTCGAGCATGGTCATTTCGGAAACCCGCGTCGTACTGTTCCGGATCATGCTCTAGGCCGCCGCGTTGGTGCGGGCCTCGCACCACTCCGCCCAGAGCTTCATCAATTCGCGCGAGAGATTGTCGGCGAAGCGCGGCGCGTCACAAAGCGGCGAGGCGGCGACGCGGTCGCGCAGCGTACGGCGCAACTCGGCGAGTTCATCGCGCCGGCGCGTCCATCCGACTGCCATGGCGACGTAGTCGTCGATGCTGTGCGCGCAAAAGCTGCCCAGTCCCGCCGCGGTGAGATGGGCCGCCGAGTGACGGCCGGCGAACGTATCGCCGACGAAGGTCACGGTCGGAACGCCCATCCACATCGCCTCGAGCGTCGTGACGCCGGCAGAATAGGGAAACGGATCGAGCGCGACATCGACCTCACCGTAGGCCACAAGCAGCTTGTCCTGCTCGGTTTCGCCGACCAGCTCGACCCGCTCGCGTGGCATGCCGCCCTGGCCGAGCACGTTGTAGACCGCATCGCGCGTGCTGGTCTCGCCGAGGCCGCCATAAACCATCAGGATGCGGGAATCCGGCACCTGCTCGAGTATCCGCGCCCAGGCCTTGCCGAGCTCGCTGTTGAGCTTCGCCGGACGGTTGAAGCAGCCGAAGGTGAAGCGGCCGCCGCTCAAGCTCGGCAGCGGCGGCACCTCGGGCGCCTTGGCCGGCGGGTGATAGCAGACATAGCAGTCGGGCAGGCGGATCGGGCGCTCGATATAGCTCGCGTCGTGCTCCGGCGGAATCTCCACCGGATCGGCGATCAGACCGTCATAGGTGTCGAGCCCGACCGTGCCGACATAGCCGGCCCAGCTGAGCTGGATCGGCGCCGCGCGCATCGCGAACAGCGAGAGTCGGTTACCGGCGGTGTGGCCGGCGAGATCGAACAGGACATCGATACGGTCCTCGGCAATCTGTTGCCCGAGGGCCTGATCGTCCATCCCCGAGACGTCGCGCCAGGACAGCGAGATTTCCTTGTAGCGTTCGCTGAAATCGTCGTCCTGCCGCTTGCTGTCGGTCTTGTAGCAACAGATCTCGTAGCCGAGCGCGGCGAGCGCCTCGAAGGCGCGCAGCACCAGGAACGACACGGCATGCCGGTGCAGGTCCGCCGACACCAGGCCGAGCCGCGGCTTGCGCGCCGGATCCGGCACGTTGGCGAATGCAAGACGATTGAGCGGCGCGCTCGGCCGGTACAGCATCGCCCATCGCTGGTGCTCGCGCAGCAGCTCGCCGCGCGTCACGCCCGGCTTGTGCTGAAGTGCGAACAGCAGGGTTCCGGCGATGCCGGCGCTTCCGGGATCGAGCTCGCCGGCGCGCCGGTAGGCCGCGACGGCCTCCTCGATGCGACCTTGTCCAAGCAATCCGAAGCCGCGGCCGACATGATGCTCCGCCTGCAGCGGATCAATCGCCAGCGCGCGGTCGACATAGCTGAGCCCGCGCTCGAACGCGCGGTGATTGATCAGAAAGTGGCCGTAGAGATATTGCGGCAGCGCGACGGTCGGCGCGCTTTCGGCGGCGATCTCGAACAGCCGCGCCGCCTGCTGGTCGCGCGCGGCGATGCCGAAATTCATGCCGAGCTCGATGATCGCCTTGTAATTGTCGCTGTCGATCGTCGAGGCGGCCCGGAGATCGTCGACCGCCTTGTCGAACTGTCCGTCCATCACATAGGCGAGGCCGCGGGTGCGATAGGCTTCCCCGTTTCCGGCATCGAGCTCGATCGCCTTGTCCAGCGCCGCGAGGGCCTCGCTGCGCCGGTTCTCGGTCAGGAGCGCAAGGCCGAGGCTGTACTGTGCGAGCGGCATCTTCGGCAGCAGGCGCAATCCATCCTGGAGATAGGGAATGCCGTCGCGGGTGCGTCCGGTGCGTGCGAGGCAGGTGCCGATCTCGGCAAGCGCCGGCGCATGCGTCGGTGTCACCCTGAGTTCCGCGGCGAATGCCTCGCGCGCGTCGTCGAAGCGATCGAACCGGCACAGTGCGACGCCCTTGCAATAATTGAAGCCGGACTGATCGGGCGCGAGCCGCACCGCTTCGTTGAATGCGCGCAGCGCCGGGCGCCAGCGATCCTGGCGTGCGTGTGCCACGCCCTCCTGATGCAGCGCTTGCGCCCGCTTCAGGTCAGTCGATGGATAGCCGCCGTTCAGCGGGCGCGCCAAAATTGCATGGCCGCCATGCCCCACACGAATCGCAAGACGCCCGCTCGAGTTGTCTTCCATGTGGGAGGCCTCGCTTGAATGAAAGCCCGCGGAGATTGCTCTGTCTATCACTTGCGATCAGACAGCGAGCTGTCGGACGCAGAGTCCATAGAGCATCTGACGAGGTATTGCCAAGATGTTTTTCGGGAGCTGATCGAAAATAATCCCTGCGCGATCCCAATCGTCGAATTGTCTATCAGACGTGAAGTCAATCATCGGCGACGGAGACATGACGTCGACGGCAGAGGTGCTTGCCTAATCATAGATTTATTCCAATAAATCTTGGTTAGGTAGAAAGTAAACTTCTTCTTGCTTGAAGATTACTTTGCACTCTCGTGACGACGCGATGACGATGTGTGCCGGTGGTGATCAACCCCACAGGAACAGCGCAATGAAAATGCAATCGTCCAAATACATGCTCGGCACCGCTTCGGTGCTCGCCCTGCTCGCGTCCTCGAGCATCACGCCCGCGAACGCGCAGGCCTCCACCGCCACTGCCGGCATCTACACGGGCGGCAGCACGCTCGCCTCGGAAGCCTTCCGCCAGATCTTCGACTGCTACATGGGCGCCAACGTCGGCTTCGGCACCGCCTATCCCGACGGCTTCGCGTTCGACCCGAGCTTCCCGGCGCCGGGCAAGCTGCCGACCACCTGCACGCTGACGAGCCTGCCGATACAAGGCATGTATGCCGGCGTCGGCAGCGGCAACGGCGTGCGCGGCTTCATCACCAACGATCCGCAGCAGTGGTACAACGGCACGGTCACGCCGAACCCGTCGGCCAACATCTCGATCAACACGCCGCTGCCCGCGAACCAGCCCGCGACGATCGACCTCGCCAATCCGGGAAGCCCGGCGACCCAGTTCGGCAGCTATCCCTATCCGCGCGTCGACATCGGCCTGTCGGATTCGCCGCTGGCCTTCGTTGGTACGTCCACGACGCTGACCACGTCGTCGGTCAGCTTCAACCCGACGCAGAGCTGGACCACCACCGGCGGCGCGCTGACCCAGATCACGCTGAACAGCACCTCGACGGCTTCGGTCGCCTACAACGCCACGGTGTTCGGCAATCCGATCCAGATCCCGGCTTTCGAAGTCAACGTCGCGATCGGCGTCAACACCAGCTCGATGACCGTCTACTCGGCGGTCGCCGGCACCGGCGCCACGCCGGGCACCCAGGCCAACCAGGGCGCGGCCATCCAGCTCTCGACCGCGCAGCTGTGCGCGATCTTTACCGGCCTCGTGACCGACTGGAACGACATCACCGTCGGCAAGATCCCGTACCTCAACAACGCCGGCGGCCAAGTGCTCGCGGCCTTCGACTACACCAACATCGACAACACAGGCGCGGCACAACGCTACACGAGCTCGTCCTTGCCGATCAAGATCGTGTACCGCGGCGATGGCAGCGGCACGAGCTTCATCCTGACCAACTATCTCAAGGCCGTCTGCCCGCTGCTCGATTCCACCGGTGCGTACGGTTACCAGTCGATCTTCAACACCACAACCCTGCCGAGCACCAGTTTCTCGAACCTGATCACCCGCATCGCTGCGGTCCGTGGCGCGGGAGGCTGGAACAACACGACGGCGACGAACGCCTGGATCAGCGCGCAAGGCAGCGGAGGCGTGGCATCTGCGATCAGCACCGACAGCAGCAAGGCCGGCCGTATCGGATACATCAGCGCCGACTTCACCCAGCCCTACACCACACAGGTTGGGACCATCGCTGCGCCGCGCTCGGCGGCTCTGTCGAACGAGCAGCTGCGCAGTGCCGGCACCTATGTTCCGAGCCACGGAGTGTCGCCAGCGACTCAGCCGGCGAGCTTGACATTTATCGCACCGACACCGGATGGCGCCGCTGCCGCGTGGGCTGACACGAGGCTCAAGACGCCCTCCACGACCTGGACCTGGAACGACTACAACATCTACGCCAACGTGTTCGGCGCTGTCACCCAGTCGGGCGTGACCGTCACCGGCCTGCCGGTGTTGCCGCTCACCAACAAGCTGAACGCCTATCCGCTCAGCGGCACGACGTTCCTCGACCTGTACAGCTGCTACAACGTCCAGGCCGACGCCAACCGCCAAACCAACCTGGTCAACTTCCTGACCACCTACGTTGCCGGTGCCGACTCGACCGATCCGAACTTCGATCCGGACGTCTCGGCGGTGATCGAGAATGCCGGCTTCCACGCGGTGCCGGTCAGCTATGCGCAGAACATCAAGAAGCAGTACTGGGGCACGCTGCCGACCGCCATCAGCGCGGCTGCCGCTACCCAGACGAACGGCTGCTTGAACGTGGCCAACGGCGCCAGCGGCGGCGCCAAGTAAATCGGCGCATTGTGGACGGCGCAATCGCGATTGCGCTGTACCGAGATGGTGTCGAGCACATGACAAGGCCGGGCGCCTCAATCGAGGCGCCCGGAACTACCCCAGAGCGTCGAAAGTCTGGTGACGATCCTTGCCTTGCCGCTCATGGGACGAACAGTATTGGACGAACAGTGATGTCGAAGCAAAATTCCATCCTTGTTTCCGGGCGTCTCGAGCGACACAAGACGCGGCAGGGCGAGCGGGGATTCACGCTTGTCGAGATGCTGGTCGTCATCGCCATCATCGGCCTGATCATGGGATTGGTCGGCCCGCGCGTGCTGAGCTACCTGAGTGAATCGAAGGTCAAGGCCGCCAAGATCCAGATGCGGAGCTTTGCGAGCGCGCTCGACCTGTTCCAGCTCGATACCGGTCGTTACCCGACGACTGCAGAGGGGCTCACGGCGCTGGTGCAGCGAACGTCTGGCGCGCCCAACTGGAACGGTCCTTATCTCAAGGGCGGCGTGGTTCCAAATGATCCGTGGAGTCATCCCTATATCTATCGGGCGCCCGGCGAACGCGATGCCTACGATATTCTCTCCTATGGCTCCGATGGTCAGGAGGGTGGCAGCGGGACCGCCGGCGACATCTCGTTGGACAAGCTGACGAGCGCCGCCAGCAACGAGTGAATGTTGCTGCGATCAGCGGCATATCGAGTTGTTGGGCGAGCCTTTCCGAGCAGGTCGCCTCTGCCTTACCTTCCTTGTCGAGGCAGGACATGCTGCCCGGATCTTCCGGCGGCCTCGTGCGCGGGCTGATCGGCCGCTTGCGACCTCGTCGCTGCGTCCTCCGGCTGATTCCCAAGCCCAGCAAGCCATCGATCGTCCGGCGACGTCGGCGGCGGCGCGTGGCGTCGCGGCCGATCGGTCATGATCGCGCCCATGGCGCGCAGATCGTCGGGCGTCAGCCACGCGATCTCGTGGGCGTGCGTTGCCACCATCTGTCCGATGATGCGGGGCGGCACGCCGAACCCGCTGGCGACACGGGCCATGGCAATCGTCGCCTCTTCGGTTTGCGCCGTCTCATGGCCGAATTTGTCGGACACGCCGTGGACGCCGATCGCGGCCTCATAGCTCGCGAACTTCTCGTTTCCCGCCGCGAACACGATGAAGCAGGCCGACGCACAACGCGACCCGGCCGCAACGATCGTCGGCAGCTTGGCCCGGCGGATCAGCCCGGCGAGCTTGATCGCCTCGGCGAGGCTGCCGCCTGGCGAGTCGAGCCTCACCGCGGAGATCAGGCGGTTGCCGTCGTTGGCGGCCTTGATCAGGGCTTCCGCAGCCTCGGTGTCGCCTTGGGCGACGTCGCCGCTGAGTGCGACAATCGTGATGTCGCCCTTCAAGCTCACGCTGCTCAGCTCGGCCGCGATTGCGGCGGTGCTGAAGATGGCTGCACCCAGCACCTGGAGAATGGATAAGACCATCGCCATCGGCGGCCGCAGCGTCATTTGCGCGCGACGGCCGGCCGTGCCGCGCCCGGCACATCGAAGGTCGACGGTGCGCGCCGCATGCTGTCGAGGCGCTCGCGGAATTCCTCGGCGACCACCTGGGCATCGTGGCCGTTGCGCACGAGCTTCGTCGTGACGAACACGATGATCTCCGAGCGGAGCTTGGTGTCGCTCTTCTGGCTCAGCAGGTCGCCGAGATATTTGATCTGGTTGAGGCCGGGCAGTCCGGCCACCGAGCGCTCGTCGTCCTCCTTGATGAGGCCGCCAAGCAGCACGGTCTGGCCGCTGCTGGTGCCGACCGTCGAGTGGATCCGCCGCTGCGAGATGGTCGGCGTCAGGTTCTGGGCGCTCGCGCCGGCCGGATTGACGACATTGGAGACCTCCTGCTCGATTTCGAGCTCGATCGATCCATTCGGATGCACGTGCGGCAGCACCTTCAAGATGATGCCGGTGTTCTGGCGGCTGATGCTGCTGACCACATTGAGGCCGGTGACGGTGCTGCCAGTCGAGATCGGCACCTGGTCACCGACCTCGAGGATCGCCGGCTCGTTGTCGGCGACCACGAGCGACGGAGCCGACAACACCTTGACGGTGGTGAGATTGGACAGCGCGCTGAGGACCAGCTTCGGATTGGCCTCGGCACCGAGCAACAGGTTGAAGCCGGGCAGCACGCGCGCGAGCAGGGCGGTCTGCGCGGCGGATTGCGCGGCGCTGAACAGGCCGACCGATCCCTTGTCAGGGCCGGCGCCGGCGTTGGCGCTGGTCAGATAGGCCTGCACGCCATATTGCAGCTGGTCCGTGAGCGTGACCTCGGCGACCATCGCATCGACGGCGACCTGCAGCCGCGGGCGATCGAGCGACTCGATCGCCCGCTCGATCACCTGATAATCTTCCTGGTTCGAATAGACCATGATGGCGTTGGTCGATTTGTCGGCAGTGACGCGAACGTTCTGAAACACGCCGCGCGGCAGCGAACCCAGCCCCGTTCCGCCGCCGCCCGCCCCCGGCATATCCTGGTCGTCGTCCTTGCGATCGGAGAATCCGACCTGGGCCGCGTTGCCGTTGGTGCCGCCCGAGTTCTGGGTGCCGCCCTGCGGCGACGTCGTCGGATTGTTGCTGCTGCTGAGGGTGCCGGCACCGAGCGAGTCGATGCGCGACGTCGTTCCGCTCTGACCGGGCGCGGTCGCACTGGTCTGGCTGTCACTGGCCGATTGCGAATTGCGGCCGACGAACATCTCGTTGAGGATGCGGGCAATGCTGCGCGCGTTGCCGAAGCGCAGGCTGTAGACCCGCACCGTCGTGCCGGTGGGGTCGGAACGATCCAGCCGCCGCACCCATTGGGTGGCGCGCTCCAGCACCTTGCTGTTCTTGCTCACCGCCAGCACGGCGTTCATGCGCGACACCGGCTGAAACTTGATCACGCCCTGTCCCTGTCCGCCGTCGGCGGTGTCGAAGACCTTCTCGAGCTCGCGGATCATGGTCTCGGGCGCGGTCGACTTCAGCGGATAGAGCCCGACCGACTGATTGCGCAGCCACTCCACATCAAGCGTGCCGATGACGCCAAGCGCCGCCTGTCGCTCGGAGGCGGTACCCTGGATCAACAACACGTTGCGGGCTTGATCGACGCGAACGGCGCCGGGCCGCGACAGGAAGCTCTCCGCCGTCTTGCCGATGGCCGCGGCAGAGACGAAACGCAGTGGTACGATCGAGACGCCATAGCCGGGCTGTCCCGCACCGACGACAGAGACGCCGGCGCCCGCGGCCTCCGGCAGCGGCACGATGCGGATCAGATTGTCTTCGCGCAGCAGCGCCGCATTCGACATTCGCAGCACGCTCTCGAAGATCGGCAGCACGTCTTTGCGCGGAATCCGTTGCGCGGAGGCCAGCGTGATCGTGCCCTGCACGCGCGGGTCGACGATATAGTTCATTCCGAGGCTGTCGCCGATGACGGATTTCGCCACGGTCGGAATATCGGCGTTGTCGAAGTTCAGCTCGATGCCGCCGCTCTCGGTAGCGACGTCGCCGTCAACGGCGCTCGCGAAGCGCGTCGTCGTCGCCGTGACGGCGTCGCGCTGCGTCGGCGGTGCAGCGAGATCCTGATCGGCGCCGGGAAACACCATGGGTTGCGTGCGCGCGGAGGCCGCTGCGCCGGACGTTCCGCCGACCGGGCCGTTCCAGCGCGCCCGCAGGTCGGCATCGCGGATCGGATCGGTAACCTGGTCGCGTCCGGGCAAGTCGATGCTCTTGTCCATCATGCAGCCGCCGAGCAGGCCGGCGAGCGCAAGACATGTGGCGATCAACGCCTTGCGAGGGTGCCGCACGCCGAGTCTCTGTTGCCCGCTCTGCGCCGATGGTTCGGTGTCGCCGGCAGTTCGGTTGTCAATGCGCATCGCTTGCTGCCTTCCAGGGACGATCGGCGGGGGCCAGGCTGCTGCCGGCGAGGTCCTCGACCTCGTTGACCAATGCCCCGGCGCGACCGATCAGTACGCGGGCGTAGGACGGATTGATTGGCCGATGCCCGAAAGCAGCGCCATCGAGTTGCGTGTTGATCTCGCGTGTCAGGGCATCGCGTCTGGTCGTGATCGCGGCCATCATGTCGAGATAACGTTGATAACCGACATCGCCGCCCGTGATGGCCTGGGTCGCAAGGGCAAGGCTGTTGCGTCCGAGCTGGCCAAGCGGATCGTTGATCGTCTTGGCGGCACGCGCCAGATACACATAGGTCTCGCGATCGTCTGCGAGCTCAGCCGGCAGCGCGCTCGGCTCAAGCGCATCTCCAAGCACGACGCCGTCGTGGGTGTAGCGGTCGGTCAGACCCAGCACCGCCAGCAGGGTGGGCCGCAGGTCCGCGTGGTGCGAGAGGATGTCGGGTGTCTCGCCGCGGTGCGCGATCCCCGGCCCAGCCATGCCGAACCAGCTGCCGCCGAGAATCTGCGCGATGTCGCCGCGTACCCACGCCGTGTCGGGATTGACCGCAACGCAGGCCGGCGGTTGCGTACAGTCGGCGCGGCTGCCGGCCGTCCTGACGATGTAATCGGGGTCTGCGAACATGATGACATGCGGCGTGCGCGCCGGGCTTGCGGTCACCATGTGCATGAGCTGCATCTGCGCGCGGTCCGCGACCATCGACGTCAGGCGATCGGTGTTGCCGGTGACCGGGTTGACGACGGCAAGCCTGCCGACATCCTGCGCGAGCGTGCGTGTCAGCGGATCGGCGGGGAGCGGATTGCCGCGGATGTAGAACGGCGGCGCGTTGCCGACCTGAACATCGAACGTGGTCACGTTGTGGCGCTCGGTCGCGAGCAGCCGATCGATGGCGATGCCGATCGCGCCGATCGGCCGGTAGCTGCAAGGCACCGCAAGGCCGTCGCACCCTGGCGGGCTGGGCGGCCCGCCGACAAAACGGTCATTACCCGTGGGCACGACGACGAACAGCGTATTGCGCGTGGTGATCCCGCTTGCGCCCAGCCGGTCGATAAAGCTCCTGAAGGCGGCATCGTCGGCGGCGAGCCTAGCGACATGGTCGTGCTCTCCGGGGCCGAGGGCGCGCCGGCGCGTGGTGGGCGGCCGATGCCCATCGCCGATTCCGACATAGACCACCGGCACGCCGGCCTCCAGCATCGCCGCGGCATAGCCGAGCGATTGTGCGGCCGTTGTCGCTGACGCACCGGGAAAGCCCGGGTGACCTGCGTCGTCGTCGATGATATCGCCGTCAAGATCCCTGACCGGGCCGTCCGGCGAGATTACCGGCTGCACATTGCGGTTGCCGAACAACGCGCTGAAGCCGGCGTAGCCGCCCGGCTCATCGGGCAGCAGATCCGAACGTGCGTTGGCGTTGCTGCATAATGCGCTGCCGCGAGCGCAATGGATCGCAATGCCAAGGAAATCGGCCCGCCCCTTGAGCGGATCGCCGGCAGCGGCGCGGGCTTCGGAGGGGCCGAGCGTTGCCGCGATCTCGGGGCCGATCTCCTGCAGTGTCAGGCCGGTCGTTGCGAACGCGCCGACGTCGCAGCCGGCGGCCGTGAACGGCACCCACGGTGCGGGCACGGTCTTGCCGGTGTCGGCCAACATCAGCGGCTTGCCATCGCTGCTGGTCGCGGTCCAGTAGGCGAAGGCGCTGGCGAAGCCTATGCTGCCGTCGCTGCGGAACGCAGCATTGCTGTTGCCGGTTGCAACGCCCATCCGGTCGCCATGCAGACCGGTCAGGATCGTGAGCGCGTCAGTCGCGGTCTCGGCAAGCGGCGAGGTCTGATGATTGCTTCCGATGATTCCGTCGCGCGTGATGAAGTCGCGCAAATGCGGCATCTGCTCGAGATCCGACGGCACGTTGGGGTCGTCGCGGCGCAGGTGAACATTGTCGAGCTCGATCTGCACGACGTGCTTGATCACGCCGCCGCGCGAGCGCAACTCGCATGCCGCGAGCGCCTGCGCGGATCCGGTGCTGCACGTCACGACACAATCCAGCGCCAGGAACAGCGCGCCGAGCAGCAGCGGCATGAGGCCGGCACGGATGCGACTCGAACGCATGACGCCACGTCTTTGATACCGGTGTTTCGTCTCGACGGCTTTTAGGCGTCGATGCAAAGCGGCAGCGCCGGCAAGTTGCCGCCTGCTACACGCCTGGAGTGTGTGGGGCTTGGATGACGCCGTCGTAACAACAGCTCGCGCATGACGCGCATGGCGACAATGTCCGGCTGTGATTCACTTTCACAGATTTGACGCATACACGCTGCGATGCGCGACACAACGCGTTGCCTAGTAACGAGAAGCCTTGCAACGCAGGCGCTCCTGGCGCAGGTTGATTGTTGCACGCGGTGATGACGATCCGGTGCACGCGGACAGGTGCGAGCAGAAAACAACCAGCTCAGACCTAGGGACAGCCGACAGATGTCGATCGCAGTGCAAATGTTGATGGTTGCCGGGCTTTGTCTTTGCGCATTGTTTGCGCGCGCTGCGGAACTTGCGGCAGGCGGCGAGGTCGTCGTCAACAATCCGGTCGAAGTCCAGCCCTTGCAACAGTTGAGCGCGACCATCGACAAGCCGCTGTTCTCGCCGGCGCGGCGTCCGCCGGCCAAGCCGGTCGCGCCGGTGGCGCGGCAGGAAGCGCCACCGCCACCGCCGCCGCCGAGCGTGGTGGTGCTCGGCATTGTCAGCGAGAATGGCGACGGTCGTGCCGCGATCCGTGCCGCGAGCAAAGGCGACAAAGTGATGCGCGTACGCACCGGTGACGACGTGAGCGGCTGGAAGGTCGAGCGGATCGAGCCGCGCCGGCTTGTGCTCAAACAGGGGGAACGCTCGGTGGATTTCGCCCTGTTCACCGGCGCGGCGAAGCCGCCGAAGCCCGCCGAGCGGCCGCTCCGGCAGTCCAGAGCAGCATCGCCAACCAATTGACGCGACGGTGTTTTTGAACTGGCCGGTTCGCGCCGAGGTTGAGTTCCACCGCAGGGTTAAAACTTTTTTGCGAAATCGCTTCGCGTTAGCTCGTCTCAAACTGTCTTAAGATCAGAGAGGCGTCCCGAACTGTCGGGCGTGTCCGCTCGCGGGCGGCTGCGCCAGCAGGGTTGCGCGCTTTTCACTGAGATGTCGGCATCGGGCCAACTGATCGCAGGCTGGCCGGTGCCTCGTTGCGTCACGATCGTTCGCATCGTCTGCTGCATTGGAAGGCCCGCATGCATTCGCTCCCTCGCTCGATCTCGCGCCGTGGCCTGTTGCTCGCAGGTGCAAGTTCGATCGCGATCGCAATGAGCTCGCCCGCGGCGGCGCGCCCGTTCGGCGCCTGGGGTGGCGTCAGCAGCGCGGCCACGCAGGCGGCGATCAGCGCGGCGCAGGATGCCGCACAGCAGGCGCAGCAGGCCGCGCAGAACTCGCAAGCGTCGATGGCACGCGCCGCGCAGGCGATCCAGGCATTGCAGGCGGCCCAGAGCGTCGCGCGCGGGTTGGCAGCGAGCGCGCCGAGCGCAGTGCCGAACGGCCTCAATGCCGGCGGCCTGGTGCCGAACAGCGGCCTGGCCGCGCCCGGCGTCGCCAATCCCGTCACCAACTGGGTCGGTGCCGCCACGCCGACGCAGACCAGCAGCGGCGGCCAGACCACGGTCAATATCAACCAGACTCAGCCCCAGGCGGTGTTGAATTGGCAGTCGTTCAATGTCGGCAGCGGCACGACCGTCAATTTCAACCAGCAGGGCAACGCGAACTGGGCCGCGCTCAACAGGATTGCGTCGGCCGGCGTGCCGAGCCAGATTCTGGGAACGATCAGGGCCGACGGCGCGGTCTACCTGATCAACCAGAACGGCATCATCTTCGGCGGCACCAGCCAGATCAATGTGCACACCTTGATCGCCTCGACGCTGGATCTGCCGTCGCAGCTCAGCGGCAGCAATTATAAGGGATTCCTGCAAAGCGGGCTGTTCTCGCAGCTCGGCAACGTGCCGGTCAGTGTTGTCCCTCCCAATACGGCTTCGGGTGCTGCGATCTTCAACGTGGGCAGCGGCAGCGGAAAGGTCACGGTCCAGCCGGGTGCGATCATCGACACAACCGGCAAGCTGAGCGCGAATGGCGATGGTGGCTACGTCGCGCTGCTCGGCGACGGCGGCGTCAGCAATGCCGGTGCGATCACCACCAGGAACGGCCAGATCATCCTGGCGTCGGACAGCTCCGTCACCCTGGTAACGCCGCTGTCGACCGCAGTCGGCGTCCAGACCGCGATGCGGGTGCTGGCCAATGGAGGCGTGGTAACGAATCAGGCTTCCGGCCTGCTGACGTCCAATTCCGGCGCGGTCACGCTGTCGGGCGGATCGATCAACCAGCTCGGTGGCATCGTCGCGACCACCTCGACCACCCGCACCGGCTCGATCAACATGAACACGGCCTGCGTGCAAAGCGGCTGCGCGTCCGGTGCCGACGGCAATATCGTGCTGGGGTCGGCGAGCCTCACGTCGATCCTGCCGGACGAGACCAGCGGAACCCTGCCGACCGCGACGCTCAACACACCGACATCAGCGAACGGCGCCAGCAACGCGCCGTATTTCCAAACGGTGCTGCAGCCGCAGCTCAGCATAACGGCGGTTGGCAGCGTCGATGTGCAGGGCACCGGCGCGGGTGCCGCCGGTGCCATGATCAAGGCGCCGGGCGCCGCGCTGACGATCGGCGCCGACAGTGTTGCCGGCACGGTCCTGCTCGAGAAGGGCAGCACCATCGATCTCTCCGGCATCACCGGGGTCACGCTGCCGATGTCGATCAATCAGATCAGCATCCTCGTCACCGCGGCGGAGGTCGCCGACAGCCCGCTCGCCCAGGCCCTGATCGGCAAGACCGTGACCATCGATGCGCGCCTCGGCGGCACGCGTGCCGACGGTGTGAAATGGGTCGGCTCGCCGCTGCTCAACGCGGCCGGCTATGTCGGGCTGATCCCGCAAAGCATAGACCAGATCCTCACGGCTGGCGGCAGCTTCTCGACATCAGGAAAGAATGTCGTGCAGCAGCCGGGCGCGACCATCAACGTGTCGGCCGGCTATGTGCAATACACCGGCGGCTTGATCAGCACGACGCGCCTGCTGGGTGCCGACGGGCGCGTCTACGACATCGGCCGCGCCGATCCCACCATTGCCTATGTAGGCGTCGGCGGCGGCTTCACGGTCCTGCACAAGGTCAATGGCGTCGTCGATACCAAGCTGACTGAGATCTATCTCAGCCCCTGGGGCGGCAGCAGCAATTCGCATTATGAGGCGAGCTACATCACCGGCGCCAATGCCGGCTCGGTCACGGTCGCGGCCGTCAATCCGATCGTCAACGACATCATCGGCAACGTGGTGGCGGGCAGCCGGCAACGCGCGCTGGCGGGATCGTCGAATCTCTCGTCCGCCGACCAGATGCCGAAGGGTGCGTCGCTGAGCATCACGTTCGCGAATCCGACGGGCACCGGCAACCCGAACAATTTGGTGCTCACGTCGCAGGCCGCTGCCGGGGCGGATCCGTACGGTCTCGGCGGCTTGAACTTTGCCAACGCGTCGAGCTGGTCGCCTACGCTCGTCAACGGCCTGTTCCCGATCTTCACCGACCTCCTCTCCAATGCATCGCTCGGGGCCGTCTCGATCACGGGCGCGCATCGGCTAGACATGACAACGAATGCCGTTCTGTCGGTGCGGCCTGGTGGCAGCATCACGCTGGACAACGTCGCCACGATTGACGGCACACTCAGTGCGCCCGCCGGCCAGCTCAGCCTTACCGGCTTCACCTATCCCGTCAAGTTTCAGCCGGCGCAGCCGCCGGTTCCGGCCCTGGTCATCGGGCCGCATGCGGTGCTCGACGTGCGCGGGCGCTGGGTTAACGACACAGGCTTGTCGGCGGATCAGCTCGAGGGACGCGCTTACGTCAACGGCGGCAGCGTGAGTATCTCAACTCTCTCAGCCAGCAACGGGCCGAGCAGAGGTGACGGCGCCTTCGTCGACGTCACTCAAAGCATCGTGCTCTCGCCTGGCAGCGTCATCGACCTGTCCGGCGGCGGTTATGTCGATACGACCGGCAAGGTCAAGATCGGGTCCGATGGCTTGCCGGTCGGCAAGGGTGGTAGCTTGACCCTATCCCTCTACACCGGCGCCTTCTCCGGTAATCTTGGTAGCAATGAAAGCCCTGCCGACTTCAACGTCCTCCCGCACGGCACCAATCCGGATGGCACCGTCAACTATCCCAACCAGGCCAATGTGCTGCTTGGCGGCACCGTCTACGCAGGCGGCTTCGATGGCGGCGGTACGCTGACATTGCAGGCCTCGACCATTGCGGTCGACGGCGCGACCGCGGATGTGACGTCGTATGTTTCCACGAATACGGCAAACGCCGTCGCCCTCCAAAGCGGAATCCCTGTCGCGGGCATGGCCGTATCGGACGCGAAGGCCGGTCGGGTGGTTCTGCCGCCTTCGTTCTTCACCAGCGGCGGATTCTCCCAGTACACCCTGACCGATATTTCTGGCGGGGTCACCGTGACCGCGGGCACGCAGCTGCTGCTGCAGAAGCAGCCGAGCGCCGTGCTCTCCGGCCGCGAGGTGAAGATTCCGACCGGCGCGCGGGTGCGCGACTTCGCGTCCCTGGGACTGGTGCCCGATGGCTTGCGCAAACCGGTCAGCCTGACGCTGGGCGGGACTAATGTGCTGGTCGATCGTGGCGCCGCCATCGTCACCGATCCGCTGGCCACGGTCGCACTGAATGCGGTTGCGACGGCCGCTATTCGCGGCAACATCGTCGTGCCAGCGGGCAGCATCAATGCAACGGGTACGGAGGTGCGCATCGGTGCGACCGCCGTGCTCGATGTGAGCGGCGTGTTCGTGCCCAATCCGCAGGTGACCGCCTATTCGACGGGCACAGTGCGCGACGCCGGCACCATCTCGCTGTTGGCGACCAGCGTGGTGGCGGAGCCCGGCGCGCAGTTCAATCTGCAGGGTGCGGCGGTGACCGCGGAAAGCAACCTGATCCAGTTGCCGCAGGCTGGTTTCGGACCGCACGTCGTCGGGCAGGCGGCCTGGAGCAACGGCGGCAGTCTGCAGCTGTCCGGCAGGACGGTCTATTTTGCCGGGTCCGTCGATGCGGCGGGCGGAGCACCGCTTGCGACCGGCGGCAGCCTGACCATCGGCGTCGTCAATGACACCGCGAAGGGCGCTCCGCCGGCGCCGGACATCATCACGGTGCAGCAGCCCGGCGTGGTCGCAGCGAACCTGCCGGCTTTGGGCGCGTCGGCGACAGCGGGTGCATTCATCGGGGCCGATACGCTGAGCAACAGCGGCTTCGATTCCGTGACGCTCAATGCTCAAACCATTGCGTTCGGCGGCTCGGTCAATGTCAGGATTCCCGGCGCCCTGACCCTTAACGCGCGTGCCGGACACATCGCGATCGCGGACGGGTCGGTCGTCAATCTGAACGCCGGCTACGTTCGCTTGGTCGGACTCGTGCCCAGTGCCCAGTCGATCGTCCCGACTGCCGGCGCCGGCACGTTGAACGTGACGGCTCAATGGATCGACCTCGAGCGCGGCATCGGGCTCGACAACGCCGGCAGCGTCAACCTCACCAGCGCGGGCGCCATCCGGTTGCTGCCGCAATATTATGGTTTCGTCGACGGCAGCTTTGGCGCGGGAGAGACGACGTTCGGTGGAGCGCTGCTGGTTCCCGGCAATCTCACGCTGCGCGCGGCCGAGATCTACCCGGTCAGCAACACCGCGTTCCTCCTGATGTCGACCGGCGCGTCGGGCGCGATCACGATCGCACAGAACGGCATTCCGACGCCGCCGCTTTCGGCGGGCGGAAGCATTGTGATCAGTGCACAGAACATCGTGCAGGGCGGCACGCTGTGGGCGCCGCTCGGCAACATCATCCTGGGCGTGCGGACCAGCAGCGACGTCCCGGCCCAATTCATCAACGCGATTGCCAACGAGGGGCACGTCACCTTCGCCTCGGGGACCTTCACGCCGACGGCGAGCGTGACGCTGGCAGCGGGCAGCCTGACCTCCGTGTCGGCAGCCGGTCTGGTCGTGCCGGATGGCTACACCGTCGACGGCACCACCTGGTATCAGGGCGCTTCTACCAATCAGGGCGTGCCAGTGCTGGCCGCGCCGCCGAGCAAGTCGATCGACCTGTTCGGTACGAACGTGGCGACCCAGTCGGGCGCCTTGCTCGACCTCAGCGGCGGCGGCGATATCTATGCGACGGAGTTTGTCGCAGGCACCGGCGGCAGCCGCAACGTGCTGACGACTTACCAGCAGAACCCTGCGAATGGCAGCGCCATACCGACCTATGCTGACGGTCGCCAGATCTATGCGCTGGTCCCGACCTACTCGGCCGGCGTTGCCGCCTACGATCCCAACTTCGCCTTCGCGCCATACTCTTCCGGCCTGGTGGTACCAGCCGGCAACAGTACGAATGGCGCCCCTGCGGGAAGCGTGCAGCCGTTCGCGAATGGGATCGCGCCGGGCCAGTCGGTGACCATCGGTGCCGGCAGCGGCATCCCTGCCGGCACCTACACGCTGCTGCCGGGAATGTACGCAACGCTGCCCGGCGCCTACCGCGTCGTCCAGGTTGCAAACAACGTCAATCCGAATGCGGTCGCCGGTACCTCGAGCTCGGACGGCTCGCGATATGTCACCGGCACGTTCGGCAATCAATTGACCGGCGCGCGTTCGTCGCAATCCGCCGTATTCCAGCTGCAGTCGCAATCGGTCTGGTCGCAGTATTCGCGCATCGACATTACCTCGGGAACAACCTACTTCCGCAACCAGGCGCTTGCGGCAGGAAATGCTCCGCCGCCGCTGCCGATCGATGGCGGCGTGCTGGTGCTCGGCGCAACCAATTCGCTCAATCTTGCCGGCACCAACCGGTTTGCGCCCGGCACCAGCGATCTGGCGCCAGGCCTCGTCGGCGGCGGTGGCCAGGTGCAGATCAGCGGCAAGAACATCCTGGTCCTCGCTTCCGACAGAGCGGTGCCGGCCGGCGACTGCGTTGGAGGAAGCGCCGCCGGCTGCACGGACGCGAACAACTACCTCGTTCTCGATGCCGACCAGATCAGCGGGCTCGGGGCGTCCTCGGTGCTGATCGGCGGCACCGCTCAAGTCATCAACGGCGTGCAGAACATCACCGCCAGCGCGCTCAATCTCGAGGTCCTGACCGACGCGGCGCATCCGTTGACCGGGCCCGAGCTGCTTCTTGTCTCGCTCGCCGGCGACGGAGCTCTTGTCACCGGCAGGGGCCTTGTCATCGGTGACGGCAGCGTCGTCAGGGCGGTCGGCGCGGTGCCCGGCGGCACCGACCGTAACATCACGATCGGCTCGCTGCCGGTCAAACAGTCCGATGGCAGCTATGTGTTTGCCAGCGGCGACGGTGCGCTGCTGCGGGTTTCGAATGGCGACACGGTGACGGTCAGCCGAATCTATGTTCCCGGGCAATATGCCGGCAGCGGTCCGCCGCCGAGCAGCAAGGTTCCGCTGGGCGCCTTCTCGATCGGCGCCGGCGCGATCATCGATGGCGGCAATGCGCTGACGCTCGACACCAGCGGCAGCGGCACGCTCGCCTCCGACGCCATCCTGAATGCCAGGAATTACGACATCGCCGGATCGGTCATCAACATCGGCGGCGGCAGCACCGGCATTGTGTTGAATTCTACCATCCTCGCGAATTTCAACGATGCCGTCTCGGTCCGGCTGCGCAGCGCGACCGCGATCAATCTGTACGACGCCAACGGATTGCAGATCGGCGATGCTGCGCATCCGATCGGCACGCTGACCTTCGATGGCGCCGGGCTCTTCAGCCAGGGTGGCAACACCACGGTCAACGCCACCAACATCGATCTCGCCAACACCAGTGGCGCGACCGGGGTCGGCATCACCGGCGCCGGCGGCACCCTCACGCTCAATGCGTCGCAGGTCATCACCGAGGACGTCGGCGCCAAGCATCTCGGCGGCTTCAGCCAGATCAATTTCAACGCCGGCAAGGCGATCGCGTTCAGCGGCAACGGCACACTCGATACCGGATCGATTGCGGCTGCGGCGCTGGCGTTCAATGTCGGCGGCGTCACGATCTCGAACCCCGGCACCGGCTATACCGGAGTCCCGACCGTGACCATCTCGGGCGGCGGAGGATCCGGCGCCCAGGGCACCGCGTTGCTCGGCGTGGTCAGCTTCGCCGTCGTCAGTGGCGGTTCGGGCTACAGCAACGGCGATCCGGTCACGGTCTCCGGAACCGACAGTAACGGCAACCCGGTCACGGCGACCGGGACCGCCATCGTCGATGCCAACGGTGCGGTCACCGGCGTCAAGCTCACCTCGTCCGGCTCCGGCTTCCCCGGTTCTGTCGACTCCATCTCCGTCAACAGCGCCACGGGGGATGGCAGCGCCCAGTTGACCGCGGCGCTGGGCGTGGTCGGCGTGACCATCACCAATCCGGGCACCGGCTACACCAGCATGCCCACCTTCTCCTTCTCCGGCGGCGGAGGCGTGGCCACGGCGGCGCAGGTTCTCGTCAATGTGACGGGAATCAACCTGACCAATGCGGGTGACGGTTACCTGAGCACTCCGACCATCAAGATCAGCGGAACCGGCACGACGGCGACCGCCACCGTGTCCGGCGGCGCCGTCACCGGACTGGCGCTGACCAATGCCGGCACCGGCTATTCGAGCCTGCCGACCGTGACGTTCTCGGGCGGTGGCGCGGGCGCCGCGAACATGGTGCTGTCCGCCCCGGCGATCGTGGTCAACAGCGGGGCGACGCAATCGCTGAGCACGCTGGGCAATGTCAGCCTGCTCACCGCCGCAGGTAACAAGCCGGCGAGTGTCGCCAGCAATATCGGCGGCGCTCTCGCCATCGCCGGCGGGTCGATCACCGATAGCGCGACGATCCAGGCGCTGTCCGGCAAGGTCAGCCTGACCGCGACCGCCGGCGACGTCGTGCTGGGTAGCGGCGCGCTCATCAATGCGTCCGGCTCGCGCATTGCGATCCTCGACGTGGTCCAGGATGCACCCGGCGGCGACGTGCAACTCGCGTCGACGACCGGCAATGTGATTGTCGGGCAGGGTGCCACCGTCAGTGTTGCCGGGGCAGGCCGCGGCTTTGCCGGATCGGTGTCGATCCTGGCTGCAAACAGCGCGACGCTCAACGGCACCCTCGACGGTAGCGCTGCGTTCAAGGATCTCGGCGGCAATTTCACGCTGCAGGCGGGAACCCTCAATGGAGCGACCGGCCTGCCGCTCTCGGCATTCTCCGGCGGCTTCACGGTGCGCCTCGGCAATGGCGACATCCGCATCGATGCCGGCCAGACGCTCAGCTCCGGCAAGGTCCTGCTGGTTGCCAACAACGGCAGCGTGATCGTCAACGGCACCATCGATGCGAGCGGGCCGAGCGGCGGCCA
The DNA here is from genome assembly GCF_053474805.1 of Bradyrhizobium sp. WCU1. NCBI lineage: Bacteria > Pseudomonadati > Pseudomonadota > Alphaproteobacteria > Hyphomicrobiales > Nitrobacteraceae > Bradyrhizobium > Bradyrhizobium sp. WCU1. The sequence continues at coordinate 1,429,878 of NZ_CM130280.1, read as the reverse complement.
GATCTCGCTCTATGGCGCCGGCGTCACCGCGGGCGGCGTCACCACCGGCGGCGTCAGTATCGGCAGCAGCGCCGTCCTCAATGCGTCCTACGCCGCAGGCAATCCATCCGACCCGGCCTACGCCACGGCCAGCCTGGTGCAGACCGGCGGTACCATCACGCTGGGCACCACCGGCACGCCCGACGCCGGCGGCGCCGTCAACGCCACCTATGGCTACCAGAACATGACGACCTCGGGCGCGATCAGCGTCGCCCCGGGGGCCATATTCGACGTCAGCGGTGGCCCGGGCGGGCCGAACATCAACAACTCCGGCGGTGCGGTCATCATCCGGGCGCCGATCCTCACCAACAACACCGTCAATGTCGATTTCCGCGGCACCGTCCGCGGCGTGCTCGATGCCAACGGCAACCCGATCGGCAAGGGTGTCGTGCTCAATCCCTACGCGGTGTGGAGCACCACCGACAGCTCGACCGGTGCACGGCACTTTGACGGCATCATCGATCCGGCCGGATGGTTCGACGCCGCCGGCAATCCGCTGCCGGGCACCGATCAGAACGGCAAGACGATCGTCGCGCCGACGCCGCAGGCGACCGGTACGGTATTCATCGTCTCGGCGCCGAATGCCGATCACGTCAGCTTCTATCAGAACACGCTGGCGGGCTTCGTCCAGAACCTGGCCGTGACGCCGGCGGGCGGCAGCGCGAGCTTCGCCAACATGCACGCGCGGCCGGAGATCGATCTGATCAATCCGAGCCTCAACATCAACAACGGCAACATCACGGTCGCCAGCAACTGGAATCTGGGCGCGGGCAGCGTCGACGCGTCCGGCCATGTCTCGCTGGTGTACCGCACCGCGACCGGCGGCGAGCCCGGATCGCTGGTTCTGCAGGCGAAGAACAACGTCAACATCAACGCGACGGTGACCGACGGCTTCTTCGTCAACTACACGCCGCGCGGCGGGGACGCGTCCGCGCTCTACGCCAGCGAGATCAATTCGAGCCTCTACAGCTCCTATCTCGGCATGTTCCAGAACGGCGTCCTGCAGTACAATTCAAGCGGCATCGTCGACTATCTGGTGAAGACCAACGGCTCGTGGTCGGGCCCGTCATCGCCCACGGCCTCGCCCAGCGCCGCGTTCTTCGGTCTGTCGGCTGCCGCCTATAACGCGCTCGCACTGCAGTTCAAGCTGGTGCAGCCGACTGTCATAAGCTCCAGCAATCCGGCGGTGATCGATCAGTACAATCTGTACTATTCCCAGTACCTGAGGATGTTCCGCGCCTACGAGACCGAGCTGGTCGGGGTCAACGTCAATGGGATCAACGCATCGATGACGGGCGTTTCGGCGCGCGGCGGCATCGTGCTGTCCTACGCAGACTTCGTGGCGTACACCAACACGCTGTCTGACAATCACGTGAAGCCGTCAATCAACGCGATCCCGGCGGCACCAACCACAAGGACACAATATTACAATCTGACCAACGGCATCGGAAAGTTGTTGTACAATTCGGGGACCGGCAACGTGGTCACCGGGGCGCAGGACTATGCCACTAAGTGGACGGCATACTTCCTCAGCGTCATCAATACCAATCTGGTGAACAACAATAAGGGCAAGTTGAACAATTTCGTCAGCCAACCGAATTTGCTGGGAGCCCTGGACCATGCGGCCGGAATCGACGTCGCCGACGGAATCCTTGCGGCTATCGCGGTGACGCCGCCGGCGGCGCCGCCGGCCTATACCACCCTGCAGGGGACATACGCGCCTTCGGGAGATCCGACACCTCCCGCCGACCGGATCGCGAACAATCCGACGATCTACAACCCGCCTGGTGGAAACCCCATCGTCGTCTTCAACACCACCGCGGCGTCGCAATTGATGTCGGCGGCGGTGAGCGGCAAGGGGAGCTTCTCCTACGATATCGTTGCCGGCGCGGCTTTCATCGGCAATACGCCATCGGTTGATCCCAACGCGGTGACCGCCTTGTCGTCGTTGCCGCCGACGGTGACGGGCAAGGTCACCATCGATGGCCACACCTCCTATCTGAACACCGAGCCAAACCTTGCAGGTGCCGGCACCATCTACATTCCGACGGTCGTGCGCACGGGCACCGGCTCCATCACCATCGCTGCGGCCGGCAATGTCGAACTGCGCGACCAGGTGGCTCCGGGCGCGGTCTACACGGCGGGCGCCGCCACGGCCACGCCCGCAGATTTCAATGCACCGACGCTATCTATCGGTTACGGTTTCAATCCGAACGGGCTTGTCAGCACGCCGACTTGGGCAACGGGCGGCGGGGCAGTCACCATCAGCGCTGGCGGCTCGATCATCGGCATCGAGATGCCGATCGATTCCAACGGCAGCCGGTTCGGCGTGCAGGGCGGGCCGGCCGGCCAGATGTGGAGCGACTGGTATGTCCATTACGGCCTCTCAAACGGCACGTCGACGCCGTTCGCGGCATGCGCGGCCTCGGGCTCTGTTGCCTGCCAGACGGCGGCTTGGGTCAATTACGCCACCTTCTTCCAAGGCTTCGGCGCGCTGGGCGGCGGCAACATCGCGCTTTCGGCGGGCGCCGATATCATCGATGTCGGCGCGTCGTTGCCGGAGACGCTCGTGGTCGGCGGCGGTTTTACCTCGGCCAATCCGCCAAAGATCACCTATTTCGGCGGTGGCAATCTCAGCGTAACCGCCGGCGGCAACCTCCTGAGCAGCGATTTCCTGGTTGGCCGCGGTGCCGGCCTGATCCGGGTGGGTGGCTCAGTCCAGGCCACCAGCAGCAATCCGTTGAACCAGGGCCTGCCGACGCTCGGAGTTACACTCGCCGCGAACTCCGTCGCCGGCACCTACCCGCTGCCCTTGTTGCTGGCGGTGCAGGACGGCTTCATCAGTTTGGCCGCGCGAGGTTCGGTGACGCTCGGCAACGTCTACGATCCCGCCGCATTGCCAGTCAATCTTGGGATCCAAGCCGACCCGACGCGATTTTTGCCTGGAGCATCGCCGGATGCTCGGAGCAATGGCAACGCCGCTTGGAGCAACTATTTCACTAGCTATGGCCCAGGCAGCGGCGTTTCGCTGACGAGCCTCACCGGCGATGTGACAGGCCCGACTGTGTCGGTGAATTCGATCCCAGGACTTTTTGTGCACAACGCGGGCGGTGTTCAGATCGGCGGTCAGGCAGACCCTGCGACCGTCGGTCTGCTGCTTCCCGCCACGTTCGATCTGATAGCACTTAACGGAAATCTGACCCTCAGCAAAACGGACGTCAGCAATCTGCTGCCGAGCAACACGGGCACGATCAATCTTGTCGCAGCCGGTTCAATTAGCCTCGGAGCCGGCCTCGCGATGCTAGATATCGATAGCCGCTTCACGCGATATATCGGCTCAAATGACACCTTCGTCAACTTGGCCGGTAACTCTATCAATCTCCTCGGAACTCCGTGGCCCACGCTGACCCAGGCGCTGCATGCCAACGATCCCGTGCCGGCCGTCATCGCGGCCGGCAAGGATATCTATGGCGTTGATCCCGTCAGCACTCTTGCCGCCAGCGTGACCCTGATCAAGCCGGCGCGGATCGAGGCCGGCCACAACATCTACGCGGGGCGGGCCCCGGGCGGCGGCGTCTCGACGACCAGCAATGGCACACCGCTGGGCGGCAACAGCCTTAATTTCCTCGGCCAGAACAACAATGCGACCGATATCACCAGCATCGTCGCCGGCAACGATCTGGTCGGCGGCTCCTATCTCCTCTACGGCCCCGGCACCTTCGTGCTGGAGGCCGGGCATGATCTAGGTCCGTTCTCGCCGTCCGACTCGTCGACACGCGGCATCGCGACGATCGGCAACGGCAGCGCGGCCGGCGGCGCATTCGCTAGTGCTCTTCCCAATAATCCTCTCAAGCCTTATTTGCCGTCCAAGGGAGCCGAGCTCGATCTGCTGTTCGGCGTGAAGCCCGGCATCAACTATGCCGCGGCGATCGCCAACTACGTCGATCCGGCGCAGGCCGGCACCGGCGGTATCGACTTCCTCACCGATATCGCCGCCGTGCTCGGCCAGCCGCGCGATCAGGCCTGGGCCACTTTCAAGGGCCTGCCGCAGGCGCGGCAGCAGCTGCTCGTCAACCGCGCCTTCCTCGATTTCCTGATCCAGGTAGGCAAGGACTTCAAGAATCCGGATAGCCCTTATTTCGGCCAGAACGCCCGAGCCTATACGGCGATCTCCACGCTGTTCCCGGCCGGCTACGGCTACACCGACAACAGCCTGAGCGTCGCCGGCAAGGCCGCGCCGAAGATCGCGACCGGCAGGTTCAATGTCGCGGCCTCCGTGCTGGAGACCCAGATGGGCGGCGACGTCAACATCCTCGGGCCGGGCGGCGGCATCACCGTCGGCCATTCCTCGCTCGATACCTTGAGCCCAAGCCAGGAAGGCATTCTGACCCTCGGCGGCGGCGCCATCCGTGCCTTCGCCGACGCCTCGATCCTGGTCAACCAGAGCCGCATCATGACCCAGCAGGGTGGTGACATCGGCCTGTTCACCGCCAATGGCGACATCAGCGCCGGCGCGGGACCGAAGACCTATGTCTCGAGCCCTGCGCTCGGCGAGATCTGCACCCTCGGCGGCTATTGTTACATCAATCCGCAGGGGCTGGTCACCGGCGCCGGCATCGCCGCGCTGGTCACGCTGCCCGGACAGGATCCGACCAAGAGCAACGTCACCCTGGTCGCGCCCCGCGGCACCATCGATCTCGGCGCGGCGGGCGTTCGCGGTCATGATCTCATTTTCGTGGCGCCGGTCGTCCAGAACGGGTACAACGCGCAGGCCACCGGCACGGAGACAGGGCTCACAGCCCCACCATCCGCGAACACGGCGCTGGCCGGAGTCACCAACAACGCGGCGGCGGCGACCCAGCAGTCCGGCCAGCCGGCGCAGAACAAGCCCAACGACCAGCCTTCGGTCGTGATCGTCGAGGTGCTGGGCTATGGCGGCGGTGGCGACGACGCGACGCCGGCCGGTAGCAGCGGCAGTGGCGACAGCCAGAAGCAGAACGGCAGCGACGACGAGCACCGCCGGCAGCAGCCGTAGCCTGTCGTTGGCCTCACGGTGAAGGCCAGTGAATGCATGCAACCTCGTCATTGCGAGGAGCGAAGCGACGAAGCAACCCATGGTTCCGCGCGTGTGGACGGATGGATTGCTTCGCGGAGCCTGTCATCCGGCGGCGCTTCGCGCCGACCGGGTGGCTCGCAATGACGGGGATTGAGCTTTGCGCTTCGACCGCAAGGTTCGACGCGCCTTGCAACGCTCCGTGAGGTCTCATGATGTCATCCCCGTCAACCGCGTCCGCGCCATCGCTTCCCGTTTCCGAGACCGACCCGCTGAGCACGCTGCTTGCAGCCGAACGGCTTACCGCTGTGGTCGATATCGGCGCCAACCCGATCGACGTCCCGCCCTATCTGCCGCTGCTGCAGAAACGCCTGTGCCGGCTGTTCGGCTTCGAGCCGCAACCGAGCGCGCTGGCCGAGTTGAATGCCCACAAGAGCGAGCTCGAGACTTATCTGCCTCATGTCGTCGGCAGCGGCGAGCAGGCCCGCCTCCGCGTCTGTGCCGCACCCGGGATGACCAGCCTGCTGGAGCCCGACCCAGTCATGCTGAAGCACTTCCAGGGCTTCAACGAATGGGCCCGCATCATCGCCGACAGCAGGATCGCGACGCATCGGCTCGACGATATCGGCGAGATCGATGCGATGGATTATCTCAAGATCGACGTGCAGGGCTCGGAGCTCGCGGTTTTCCAGAACGGACGGCGGCGGCTCGCGGAAGCGGTCGTGATCCAGACCGAGGTCTCGTTTCTGCCGCTGTACAAGAAGCAGCCGGTGTTCGGCGAGATCGACCTCGAGCTGCGCAGCCAGGGCTTCATCCCCCATGCCCTGCTGGCGATCAACAAGCGGATGATCTGGCCGATGCGCGGCGTCAATGCCTATGAGGCGTTCAACCAGCTGCTCGAGGCCGACGCCGTCTATGTCCGCGATTTCACCAAGGCCGACGCGATGAGCTCCGAGCAGCTCAAGCATCTCGCCCTCGTCGCCCATCACTGCTACGGCTCCTACGATCTCGCGGCGATCTGCATCCAGCATCTGCTCAATCGCGATGCGATCATCCCCCAGGCCGGAAGCCGCTATTTCGAGCTGGTCGCCGCGCAGCGCGCCGCCGCCACGGCCGGCTGATATGGCAACGAAACAGCCGGGCCTCGATCGAGAGCCCGGCTGCTGAAGTCTTGAAGATCGTGATCCGGATCGTCCCGGATCACGATCCGATGTCGGCGTCAGTTCGCGCCGCCGGTGACGCCGGCGCAGCCGTCGGTTTGCGTGCCCGACGTGCTGTAGGCCGCGATCGCGGTCGGCAGGCCGCCGGCCGCGCTCGATGTCAGATAGGCGTTCAGGATGTTGGTGGCCCACAGGCCGTCGAGTTCGTGGAAGCCGTTGTTGCGGATCACCCGGGCGACGTTCGGATCATAGCCGGGATTGTCGGAGTTCGAGGTCGCCGGATTGTAGTTCGGCAGCCCGGTGATCGATCCGCCGAAGTACCAGGCGAGCCAGTTCTTCACAGCAGGCACCCGCGTCCCGGCCGTGTCGCTGTAGCAGCTATACACGTTGAGGAAGCTCGCGCCGGTGATCGGATAGTCGCTCTGCGTCTGCAGCGGGATGCCGATGACGGACAGGCCGTCATAGGTCACGCCGCCGACGACGGTGCCGGCGGGATAGACCTGGGCATACAGGTTCCAGGCATCATAGCTGCTGTTGACGCTCGGCGCGGTCAGGTTGGAAAACGCCAGCTGGGCATTGTTCGGCGTCGGCCGGACGAAGTTTTGCGCCCTGCCATTGCTGCCGGTCTGACCGGGGTGATAGACGCCGAGCAGGCGCTGCCGTTCGTTCTGGACGCTGGCCGACAGCGGTGCCGCCGCGGAGATCGTGGTGCCGGCGATTTCCTCGGTCACGGTCTGCGCATAGGGCTGGGTGAAGTCGGCGCTGAGATAGCCGATGCGGCCGGCGAAGCGCGGATCGGTCCCGATCTTCAGCGCTTCGTGGTTGCTGCCCGACGCGCTGATCCAATGCGGATCCGGACGTTCCTCATCGTCGTCCACGTCGAACGGGTCGCTCTGGTCGGAGCTGCTCACCGCCCTGATGTTGTCGAGCAGGCGGGAGAACTTGCCGGACGGCAGGTTCGCCGTGGTGCTGCCGCCGACGCCGACGCCGGTGAAGATCTTCTTGTAGTTATAGGTGCCGGTCGGGTCGAGTAGCGGGCAGAGGTTGGCGAGGTAGTTGGTCAGGATGAAGCTCGCGCCGGCATCATCCACGCGGTAGACCACCTTGATCGGCAGCCGGCCGCTGGTATAGGCGACCGGGGTCAGCGAACCGTTGGTGTTGGCGTCGTAAAAGTGCTGGAATTGCTGCACGCCGTGGGCGTCGAGCGCGGGGATCAGCGTCGAGGTGTCGTGCCAGTCCGTCACGGTCGCCGAGAAGATCGCGCAGAGCTGCGCGGCGGAGAGCTGGATCGCTCCGCCGGCCTGGTTGTTCGGCGACAGCGCCGACTGGTTGGTCCAGGTCACGCCCGAAGCGGAGTTCGACGTGTTGACCGCAATCGCAACCGGGACCTCCATGGCCGGCACCTGGATCGGCGCGCCGACGGCTGACGGATTGAAGCTGGCGGCCGTGCTGCTCAGGGCGCCGATCAGCAACGTGTTCTGCCAATTGGTCGACGGGATGAAATTGCTGAACGAGATCGTGGTCAGGCTTGCAATCGAGCTGGCGAGCGGCGCGTCGCTGGCGGCGAAGTCGAGCCGCGGATAGGGATAGCTCTTGAAGGCCGAATTGGCGGTGTCGCGGAACGCCGGCTTGGCCGAGGGCTTGCGCACCACGGCCGGCGCGGAGGCCGGGCTGCCGCGGAACAATTGCTGCGCATCGTCGGCGATGTAGGCGCGCTGGCCGTTGCCGGAGCCGACGGCGGCGAACAATCCCTCGATCGAGGTCGAGAACAAGGTGCAGCTGGTCGGCAGCAGGTTCGGGCTCGGCGTCGCGGTCGAGAAGCTCGGCGAGAATGCCTGGCCGTCATTGGCCAGCGTCGCGCCCGCATAGCAGTCGAAGATCTGCCGCAGCGCCAGCGACGACAGCGTGCTGCCGCCACCGTAGATGCCGGTTTGGGCCGCAGCCGGTTGCTGGGCTCCGATCATGGCGGCGGCCGACAACACGACCAGCGAGGTCGTGCCCAGCACGCGTTCGGCGAACGATTTCGTCTTCATGATAACCTTCCCTGTTTTTGTTGCGTGACACAGAAGCGCCGCGTGACCGCCTGACGGCCTCGTGATGTCCAGAACGTCTTGTTCGATGGCAGTGAATGGGACGGCGATGAAGAAGACCTTGCAGGAACGTCTCAAGACAATCGAAGCTGTTCGCCGCCCAAGGTGAACAGCCCTGCGCGGCGTGTGTCGGCTTCGGCGCCGATGTGGCTCACACCCCTTAGACAATCTGAATTGGTGCGATGCGCAGGAGCTCGTGGTGATTTTTCAGACGAGTGGAGTTCTCGGACAAGTGGCGTCTCACCGGAGCAAAGCGCAAGCGCCGCGACCTGATGTGGGGGCCGGATGACAAAGGAGCTGACGGCACCGCGCGAGACGATCCCCGTTGCCGCAATTGATCCCCAACCCGCGGCTATCCAACGCGCGTGCGAGACTGTAATGAGGGCGCGGCCTGCGTGCGTCGGGGGGCGCCGGCGGCCTGCGGTCGCTTGTCACCAGGCGATCGCTCTCACGAAATAACGATGGATTTGACGTGGCGAATACCAAGAAGGCCCGCGCTGCTGCTGGCGCGACGAAGAACAGCAAGGGAGCGGCGCGTTCCGGGATATCATCTTCCTCGCCCCTCGGCATGTTGGCGCTGCACCTCCGCGAGCAATGGAAGCAGTCCGGCCGCGACGGCGTCGTTTTCCTTGCAGAGAGCGAGAACAGGGCCGAGCGCCTCGGCAGCGTGTTGCATTCGCTCGATGCTTCGCTCGAGGTGCTGGTATTCCCGCGGCTGAATACCTTGCCGTTCGACGGGCTGGAGCCGTCGCGCGAGATCGCCGGCCGGCGCAGTTCGGTGTTGCGGCGTCTTGCGAAGCGCAAGAAGCCCGTCTTCCTGGTGTCGACCGCGGAGGCGGTCATGGAGCGGCTGCCGTTGCCCGCGAGCTGGGGCCGCCTCAGCATCAGCTTGAAGGTCGGCGCGCGCCATTCCGAGCAGGATCTCAAGGATCGCCTGGAGGCGCTCGGATACGATCTCGACGAAGAGGCGGATTATCCCGGGAGCGTTCTGTTCCACGGCATGACGTTCGAAGTGTTTCCGGCCGGCGGCCTCGGGCCGTTCAGGATCGAGCATTCCGGCGACGTGATCCGCAGGATCGCCCGCGTCGATCCCAACGAGCACGACGTCGTCTTCGACACGCAGGAGCTGCTGATCGATCCGATGTCGGAACGGATCGCGCTCGGCGGCAAGCGGGCGCAGCGGGCGGTGCTGCCGGATTATTGTGAGCGCGCACGCTGGATCGCGGACGCGGGCGTGTCCGGTCACGCCGATAGCTGGCTCAGCACGATCAAGGAGGCAGCCGGCCGCAGGGAGACCGAGCGCGAGTATTTTGCGCCTGCTGACTGGAAGCGGCTGACCAAACGCATGAGCGTGCTGCCGCGAAAGGCGGCGTTCACTCCGACGCCTGATTTCTCCAAGGTCGCCTCGTCGCGGAAGGCGCTCCGCGCCTTTGTCGCCGACACGGAGCGCGCCGGATCGCGGCTGCTGCTGGTTGCGGCGGTTGAGGACGACCTGCGCGCGATGGAGCGGATGGGCGGGATCAAGGCGGAGCGCTTCACCGACTGGGACGAGGCGGCGAACGGACGGGGCGGCGAAGCAGCGCTGCTGGCGGACTTCGACACCGGCTTCATCGGTTCGGGCCGCAAGCCGCTTGTCGTCGTGACGGCGACCGACGTGCTCGGCAGCCGGGCCCATCATCCGCAGCCGATGGCCAGAGCCTGGAGTGCGGCGTTCGATCATCCCGACGTGCCGGAGCGGGGCGCGGTCGTGGTTCATCTGCAGCGGGGGCTCGCCGTGCTCGATGGCTTGCAGGCCCTCGACATGGGCAAGGGATCATCCCGCGAGATGATCAGGCTGGCATTTGCGGGCGATGATGCCGCGCTCGTTCCGCCCGCTGACCTCGCGCTGATCTGGCCCTATGCGGCGGAGCTCGGCAGGCTGACATTGGACCGGGCGGATGGCAGCACGTGGTGGGCGCGGCGCACCAGGGCGGAGCAGGAAATCCAGATCGCCGCCAAGGCGCTCGCCAAGCACATCGCGCAGCGGCGGCGCCGGCGCGCTCCGAAGCTGGTCGCTCCCGGTCCCGCCTACGAACGGTTCGTCGCGCGCTTTCCGTATTTCACGACCGTCGACCAGGCGAAGGCGATCCGCGATGTGCTCGACGATCTTGCGTCGGGTCATCCGATGGACCGGGTCGTCTGCGGCGACGTCGGTTTTGGCAAGACCGAGGTGGCCTTGCGCGCGGCGGCGGCCGTTGCCCTGTCGGGCAAGCAGGTTGCCATCGTCGTGCCGACCACCGTTCTGGCAAGGCAGCACGTCGCAACGTTCCGCAAGCGCTTTGCACCGTTCGGCATCGAGGTGGGAAGCCTGTCACGCGCGACGTCAGCGCAGGAAATGCGAGAGACCAAGGAAGGCCTGCGAAGCGGCAAGATGAAGGTCGTGGTCGGCACGCAGGCGATCGCCTCGAAGGACGTGAAATTCGCCAAGCTCAGCCTGGTCATCGTCGACGAGGAGCAGCACTTCGGGGCCGCGGAGAAGGCGAAGCTCTCGGGGCTCGCGAAGGGCGTCCATACGCTCTGGATGAGCGCGACGCCGATCCCGCGCACGCTGGCGGCGGGTCTTGCGGGCTTCAGGGATCTGAGCGTGATCGCATCCCCGCCTGTGCATCGGCTTCCAATCGTGACCAGGATCGCGCCGTTGTCGGACGCGGCCATTGCCGCGGCATTGCTGCGCGAGCAGCGGCGTCACGGGCAGAGCTTCCTGATCTGTCCGCGCATCCAGGATCTCGATCCGCTGCTGGCGCGCGTGCAGGCGGTCGCCCCGGAGCTCCGCATCGTTTGCCTGCATGGCAAGCTCCCCGCCGACGAGCTTGACGACCGCATGATGAGCTTTGTCGAAGGTGAGGCCGACGTTCTGCTGGCGACCAATATCGTGGAGAGCGGTCTCGACATTCCCCGGGCGAACACCATCGTGGTCTGCTGGCCGGAAAAGTTTGGCCTCGCGCAGCTGCACCAGCTGAGGGGACGGGTGGGGCGCGGCGGAACGCGCGCCTTCGCGTACATGCTGACTGAATCGAGCTCGGAGCAGTCCGGCAAGCGTCTGGCGGTTCTGGAGGAGTTCAGCAGGCCGGGTGCCGGCTTTGCGATCAGCGAGCGTGATCTGGACCTCAGGGGTGCCGGAGATTTGTTGTCCGAGCGGCAGTCCGGCCACGTGCAGGTGTTCGGACCGGTGCTGTACAGCCACCTTCTGAAGCAGGCTTCGGAGAAGGCCAGCGATCGGTCCGGCGATCTGTGGGTGCCGGACCTCAATATTCCGGTCGCGGATCTCTTGCCGAGGAGTTACGTGCAGTCGGAATCGATGCGCCTCGAAATCTATGGCCGCGTCGCGAGGTGCCGGAACGAGGACGATCTGGAAGATCTCGAGGAAGAGACCTCTCGCCGCTTCGGCAGGCTGCCGCCGGCGGGGCGCGACTTCTTCGCGGCGGCAAGACTGAGGATCGATTGCAAGCGGCGCGGCATCGTCAGGCTCGACGTCGGACCGGAGGCCGTCGCAGCGACGTTCCTGCCTGGGCGGTTGCCTAAATCCAGAGCGCGATCGCTACAACGTGACGGCGATCGCGTCTTCTACTCGGGCCGGACGCAAGAGCCGCCGTTCGAGCGGATCAACGATCTGCTGGATATCCTGGACGAGTGACTGCGACGGCGTTCGTCGGCGGCGTCATCTCACGGCGTCGCGCCTTGTGACTGCTTCACGCATGCAGTGGAGATATTTCATCGCGTGGCTGCTGCGGAGAACGAATCGACTGATCTGCGGACTGACATCGCGGTGACATGTAGCGCCGCTAATGCAGACAACAAGCGGTCCGTCCGCCGTCTTCGTGCCTGCTCCGAGCCGATCGGAAAGCCCCCTTCCAGGCGCGAGTCGACGGTATTTTGGGCGGGCTATGTTCTACAGATAGCGGTTTTTTTGGACTGAAACAGTCTGCCCGTGGCCGGAATCAGTGCCGCCAAAACGGGCTCCGATTTTCGCCTTCTCCGTAGGACTACGCGTTTTGCACACCGTTCCGCCCGGTGTTGCCCAATTTGTGCCCGCTAGCGGTAACTCCAAATATTATGTATATTTTTCAATGACTTGCTGAAATGCCGCAGTTCAAAAGCCCGTGATATTTGTGCAACATTTGCCCAAAAACAGCCGCAACTCCTGCCAAGGCGAGCGGTCTTTTGTTGCGTGATCGGGGGCCTTCTGTCTCATATGGAACTGCGACGGAGGGGGGCATCCCAAGGTCGTCCCGTTCTAGGTGGTTCGCTTAAGTCCCTCGCGTTCATGCGGGTGTGTCCGAAGGCGCGAAGCGACTGAGCGGGGATTTAAGGGACAAAGGGAACCAACCTGAGGGTGTTTTACCCGGCGGATCCGGAACCTTCCCTGAGATAGAGCAACTTGGAGGTTTAACATGAAGATGGTTAAGAGCCTTATCCTCGGCTCGGCGGCGGCACTCGTCGCGGTCGGCGGAGCTCAGGCGGCCGATCTTCCCGTCAAGGCCAAAGCGGTCGAGTACGTGAAGGTTTGCTCCCTGTATGGTCCCGGTTTCTATTACATCCCGGGCACCGACACCTGTATCAAGCTGGGCGGCTACCTGCGCGCCGACGTCGTCGTGAACTCGAACTCGGATCACACCGGCAACACCTCGGGTGCCGGCGGTGCAAACAACCGGTTCACCAACGGCTACACCTGGCGCTCTCGTGAAGACCTGAACATCGATACGCGTACTGCGACCGAATACGGTGTCGTCCGTACCTTCTTCGATGCGACGTTCTCGTGGACTTCGGATACCTACGCCGGCCAGGGCAACGGTGCGACCGTTTACTCCCCGATCGGCGCGGTTCAGGCCCCGAACAACGCGAACTCCGGTGCGGTTGCAGGCGGTACGGTTGGCGTCTACTACGCCTTCATCCAGTTCGCCGGCTTCACGATGGGTAAGGCAGTCTCGCAGTTCTCGGCTCCGTGGGCCAACTATCCGGGCAACAACTTCGACGGCCTCGTCGGCGGCGGCGGTACTATCACTGGCGTGAACCAGTTCACCTACACCGCTCAGTTCGGCAACGGCGTGTCGCTGTCTCTGTCGGCTCAGGACCAGACCGCCTACTACCAGGCTGGCGTGAACAACATCCTCGCGGGTGGCGCTTACGGCACCAGCGATTACGCCGGCACGATTGCTCCGGACCTCGTCGCGATGCTGCGCGTCGACCAGGCTTGGGGTCTGTTCCAGGCGTCGTTCGCGGCGCATAACAACCACGCGGCCTACTACGGCGGCACTGAGTTGACCGGTCATCCGGACGACAAGTGGGGCTGGGCTGGTCAGCTGGCCTTGTCGATCAAGAACATTCCGACCGGACCTGGCGACACGATCAACGTGCAGGGCGTCTACACCAACGGTGCGACGCGCTACAACATCCAGGACCTCGCTGGTTCGGCTGGTGCGAACACCATTTATGGTGGAACCGGTCTGCCGGGCGCCTACCAGAGCGTTGGTATCGGCGTTGCGCCGGACAGCGTGTTCGGTGCTATCGGTGGCGTGAACACCGGGCAGCAGCTGGTCACGACCTGGGGCTTCCGCGGTGCATACGTGCACAACTGGAGCCCCTACTGGAACACCTCGATCTACGGTGCTTATGCCGGTATCACCTACAACGATACGGCTAAGACCCTGCTCTGCGGCGTCGGCGGCGTGGGCGGTTCGGTTCGGACCACCCTCAATGCTCTGGGCGGCGCGATCACCACCTGCAACCCCGACTACAATATCGCGCAGATTGGCACCCAGACCCAGTGGACCCCGGTCAAGAACCTGACCTTCACGGCAGACCTGACCTACACCCATCTGGATCAGAAGTATGCTGGTACGGTGGCGGCGCCCAGCGCCGCGATCGGCAAGCCTGCTGCTCTCTACGAGTTGAAGGACCAGAATACTGTGACCCTGCTGCTCCGCGCTCAGCGCAACTGGTAATACCGGTTGATCTGATAGCCAGCTAACAGAGCCCCCGGCGCCAAAACGCCGGGGGTTTTGCTTTGTTCGGGCAATGCGGCTGCTCTCACAAGAGCGCCATTTTTTCGTACGATGTCATATTTGGTTCATTAATCAGTACCGATCCACCGATGGATCGTTTTTGGCGACCGATGACGGTAGCTCAACAAATAATTCGGCTTATTCGCGAACAGCCGGGTCTGACCGAACGCCAGATTGCCGAGCGTATCTTCGGCGACGGAGGCTCCATACAGCGCGTCAATCCAACGTGCCGAAAGTTGGTGGCAGAGGGCTGGCTGGAGCGACATGGTCGAGGATGGGCGGCGGACCCGTTCACGTATCACGCCGCGAGACCCAACCTCTGAACCAAGATTGAGGTTGATTCGATTGTTTCGGCCAGCCAGGCATCGCGGGCCTGTCTGTAATGCGCCCCGGCGCTAGAACGCCGGGGGTCTTGCTTTGTGTGGGCGGCTCGCAGGTGTCACGCGGCGAGCATGTCGCGCACCATCGGCACCACCTTGCTTCCATAGAGCTCGATGCTCTTCATCAGCTTCTCATGCGGCAGCGGGCCCGCCGAATATTTCAGCTGGAAGCGCGCGGCACCGAGCGCCTTCACGGTCGCCGCGATCTTGCGCGCGACGGTTTCCGGCGCTCCGACATAGAGCGAGCCGTGCTCGGCCTCGGCGACGAACTCGTCGCGGCCCATCGGCGGCCAGCCGCGCTCCTTGCCGATCCGGTCACGCATCACCTTGTAGTGCGGCCACAGCTCTTCGCGGGCCTGCGCGTCGGTCTCGGCGACATAGCCCGGTGAATGCACGCCGATCGGCTGCGGCGTCCGGCCGAACTGCTGGTAGGCGCGCTGGTGCAGATCGACATAGGGCGCGAAGCGCTTGGGATCGCCGCCGATGATGGCGAGCATCAGCGGCAGGTCGTAATGCGCTGCGCGCACCACCGATTCGGGGCTGCCGCCCACGCCGATCCAGGTCTTCAGCCGGCCGCGCTCGACCGGCGGATAGACCGACTGGTCCTTGAGCGGCGGCCGCAGCTTGCCCTGCCAGGTCACCGGTTCCTGCTTCAGGAGCTCGGTGAACAGGTCGAGCTTCTCCTCGAACAGCTCGTTGTATTGCCTGAGGTCGAAGCCGAACAGCGGGAACGATTCGGTGAAGGAGCCGCGGCCGAGGATCACCTCGGCACGGCCGTTCGAGACCGCATCGACGGTTGCGAAGCGCTGGAACACGCGGATCGGATCGTCCGAGCTCAGCACGGTCACCGCCGAGCCGAGGCGGATATTCTCCGTGCGCGCGGCGATGGCCGCCAGCACGGTCTCGGGCGAGGAGATCGCAAAATCGGCCCGGTGGTGCTCGCCGAGCCCGATGAAATCGATTCCGAGCTGATCGGCCAGCACCGCTTCGTCGACGACGTTGCGGATCACCTGGGCGTGGGCCAGCGGCGCCCCGCCGGCGTCGTTGGTGACGTCGCCGAACGTATCGAGCCCAAATTCGAGGGAGGTCGTCATCACATAGTCCAGTTTGTCGGCGTGGCGGAGCATCCGCCACGGGCCACCCATCGCACGCAGGCCGAGAGGTCGTGTTGCTTGCTGAGATGTCCGCAAGCCCGCGCTGTGGAGCCTTCAGTTGGAGATGGGACGGAAATATTACCGGTTCGCGGCCCGACAAGGTCACGTCGCGAAACGCAGCGTTTCCAGGTCGCGGGGCGCCGCTGGCTGATCAGCCCGGAACGACCAGGAAGCCGGCGCGCGGGAAATGCACCACGACCGCGCCGGCGCGTTCGTCGGACCGGCGGATCGCGATGTGCTGGGCCGACAGCGAGACGATCTCGCCGCGGACCGGGACCTTGCCGTAGTCATCCGGCATCACGCTGACGATGTCGCCCGGTTTGCGGCCGTTCGGATCGGCAGGGTCGCCGAAGACGGGCGACTCCGGCCGCGCCTTCGCCGCGATCTCGAGCGCGTCGCCCGACGACATCTCGGTGCGCGTGCCGTGGCCGATGGCGCGGATGCGTTGCTCCCAGGCCGCAATGCGGGGCCAGGATTTCATCATCTCGTCCATCGTGGCGAGGCTCTGCCGCGCGTACCACACGTTCATGTAGGCGCTGACGTCGGCGAGGCTGAACTCGCCGAAAAGAAACGGCCTGTTGTCACCGAGTTGCGCCTCGATCCAGTCGACATTGGCGCGGAACTGGTCGCGCATCTGTGGCAGCGCCGCGGTCATGGCGGCAATGTCGAACTTGCCGCCACGCAGCTTCTCGCGGTCCGCGATAAAATCCTGCGGGACCTTGTCGCCGATGAAGCCGAATACGAGGTTCACCGTGCTCTGGAAGAATGGCCGGTCGGTCCACATGCCGAGCGCCCAGGGCATCCCGGCATGGCCTGCCGGAAACAGCGTCGGCGTTGGAAAGCGCCGCTCCAGTTCGCGGATGATGATCTGGGTGTCGCAATAGATGTCGGCACCGATCTGCATCGTCGGCGTGCGGCGGTAGCCGCCGGTCATCGGCATCAGGTCCGGCCGCGGCATGATCCGGGAAATCCGCACCGAGTTCCAGGCGAGCTGCTTGAATCCGAAGATGACGCGGATCTTCTCGGAGAACGGCGACTGGTCGAAATGATGCAGGATCGGCGTGGGCTGCGACATGGCCTTCTCCCGGGACAGGTTGCGATCTCGAACGGACCTTGTCGCATAGCCTGACAAGATTTGCGCCGATCGCAATCGATTTTCCCGGGTGAAGGCGTGCCGCCACGGGCGCTCAGAACTGCTCCGCCCACGGCCGCAGATCAAGCTCCAGCGTCCAGGCGCTGCGATGCTGGTGATGCAGCACCCAATAGGCGTCGGCGATCGCAGCGATGTTGAGCAGCCCGTCCGGTCCGCGATCGTCCTTCAACTGCGGACGCAGGCTCAGCAGGCGATCCCCCTCGATGCCGCCGTCGACCACGACGTGGCCGACATGAATGCCCTGTGGCCCGAATTCCCGCGCAACGCTCTGCGCCAGCGCGCGCAGCGCCGCCTTGGCGGCGGCGAAGGGCGAATAATTGGCTTTGCCGCGCAGCGAGCCGCTGGCGCCGGTGAACACCAGCGTGCCGCCGCCGCGCGCGAGCAGCGCGGGGATCGCGGCCTGAGCGAGCTGGAAACCGCCGAGCGCGTGCTCGCGCCAGTGCTCCTCGAAACGCTGCTCGCTGACCTTGAGAAACGGCGCCGGCCGGTTGGAGCCCGCATTGTGCACGGCCATCGCGAGCGGCGCGAGCTTTTGTGCAGCCTCGACGAAGCGCGCGACGTCGGCCGCGGTGGAGGCATCGCCAACCACATGCGTGACCCTGGCGCCATCAGCAGCGAGTTCGGCGGCGGTTGCGGCGAGCTTCTCGGCATTGCGCCCGGCGATCGCGACGGGATAGCCGCCGGCGGCAAAACGGCGCGCGATCGCGGCGCCGAGGCCATTGGATGCGCCGACGCCGGCAATCAGCACGCTGCCCTGCACGGCAATTGGTTCAAGGCCGGATCGGTTGTTCATGGCTCACTCCATTCAAGCTGCCCGCGTAGCGGGAGGATCATTCGTCCGATGCCATTGCCACGATACCGTCGCGCACCGTGCGCAACACGGCGTCGGAGCGCCTCGAGTCGGTCAGCACGCGCGAGATCGCAAGCGCGCCGACCATCGCACTGACTGCCAGGATTGCGCGGCTATCGTCATCATCATCGAATGTCTCGGCGACCTTGGCGATGAAGGATTCGATGTGCGGTTCCATCACCGCGCGGCATTGCGCGTCGGCGCGGCCGACATCGGAGATCAGCGCGCCGATCGCGCAGCCCGACTTGGGCTGGTCGCGATGGGCGCGGCTGAGATAGCTGCGCACCAGCGTGTTGATACTGACCGGCTTGTCGGGGTCGCGCGCTGCATGCGCCGACGCTTCACCGGCATTCAGCGCATGTTCCAGCGCCGCGGCGACCAGGTCGGAACGCGAGGCGAAATGCCCGTAGAATCCGCCATGGGTGAGCTTCACCTGCTGCATCAGGCTGCCGATGCTGAGCGCGTCGAGCCCCTTGTCGCGGATCTGCGTTGCGGCCTCGTTCAGAATCCGCTCGCGGCTCCTGGCCTTGTCGGCCTGGGAATGGCCCATCTCAGTACCCCTGTTTGACTCTCATTCTGGATTATGACCATCATGCATCTGGATGACAAGCATCATCCAGAAAATAGTCAGTCACAAAGCAGGGAGCAACAGATGTCGGGCAGCGCGAGCGAGGGTCGGGTCCGCCACGAGCGTCACGATCACATCCTGAAGATCATCATCGACAATCCCGCGAAGAAGAACGCCTTCAGCCCGGAGATGATGGCCGAGCTGTCCGACGCGCTGACACTGCTCGACAATGACGACGGTCTCTGGGTCGGCGTGCTCTGTGCTGCCGGCGGCAGCTTCACTGCAGGTCTCGACATGCCGAAATTCTTTGGCCCGACCGCATCGCGCAAGCCGCTGCCGGAGGGCAACGTCGATCCCTTTGGATTGTCGAAGCGCTGCCGCAAGCCGATCGTCACGGCGGTGCAGGGCATCGTATTCACCGTCGGCATCGAGATGATGCTGGCCGGCGATATCGTCGTCGCCGCCGATGACAGCCGGTTCTGCCAGATGGAGGCCAAGCGCGGCATCGCGCCGCTGGCCGGTGCGCATTTCCGCTACATCAGCCGCGCCGGGTGGGGTGATGCGATGTATCACCTCTTGCTGTGCGACGAGTTCACCGCAGCAGAAGCGCACCGGATCGGCCTCGTGCAGGAGGTCGTGCCAGCGGGTCAGCAGGTGGAGCGTGCGATGGCGCTTGCCGGGATCATTGCGCGCAATGCGCCGCTTGGAATCCAGGTGACGAAAGAGGCGGGCCGCAAGTTCATCGAAGCCGGCGAGCAGGCGGCGATCGCGATCATCCCCGAGATCCGCGAACGCGTGCTCAACACGTCGGATGCGGCCGAAGGCATCAAGTCATTCGTGGAACGCCGCGCCGCCGTGTTCCAGGGGCGCTGAAGCATGATCCGGAAAAGTGCAAAGCGGGTTTTCCGGAAAGATCATGCTCGAACAAGGCGCTAAAGCGCGATGACGATCCTACCTGGTCTCATCGCGCCTTCGTCTCAGGGACGTTAGTCCCTGAGACGTGCATTGCGTTCACGGTACGTGCCCTCGATGCGGTTGTGACAATGATGTCGCAACCGCACGAATTTCGATCACGGTGATGTTGCGACGACTCTTGTCGAGATTCGTCGAATCAGGGAGATTCAAAGCATTCATGAAATTTGATTTCGTCCTGCTTTGGCTCAAGCGTCCGGTAGGGATTCCCATGACAAACGCACGCGTCATCGTTGTAGGAAACAACAAGGGCGGCTCCGGCAAGTCGACGATTGCCATGCACGTCGCCGTCGCGCTGATCAAGGCGGGTCAGCGCGTCGCCACCATCGATCTCGACAACAAGCAGAAATCGCTGACGCATTACGTCGATAACCGGCGGGACTGGGCGCGAGAGACCTCGCTCGATCTCGGCATCCCGGCACATATGTGCTTCGAGACGGTGAGCGGCAGGAGCAGCGAAGTCGAGACGCTCGGCCGCAGCGCGCTTGCCGAGATCGTCGAACGGCTCAGCCGGTCGCACGACTTCGTCGTCATCGACTGTCCCGGCCATGACACTTATCTGACGACGTTCACGCATGCGCTGGCGAATACGCTGATTACGCCGCTGAACGACAGCTTCGTCGACTTCGACGTCCTCGGCACCGTCGATCCGAACGACTTCAAGGTGACCGGCATCAGCCACTATTCGAAAATGGTGGAGGAGGCGCGGCGGCAGCGCAGCGCGAACGACCAGCCGGCATTCGAATGGGTGGTGCTGCGCAACCGTCTCTCCACGATCGGTTCGCGCAACAAGCGCGTGGTCGGCGAAGCCCTCGGCGAGCTATCGAAGACGCTGAACTTCCGCCTGGTCGACGGCTTGGCCGAACGTGTGATCTTCCGTGAATTCTACCCGCGCGGATTGACGGCGGTCGACGACGTCAATCAGCTCGCGATTGGCGGCCGCCCGACCATGTCGCATGTCACTGCATGGCTTGAGATGGAGCGGCTGATGACAGCGATCATGCTTGGCCATCTGGTGCGCCCGGCAGCCTCCTCCGAGGACAGCCGCGACGCGGCGTAAGGCGGCGTCGGCTCGCTATCGGCAATTGGTGTTGCCGGCATTGGCAATGGTCAGGAACGTGATCGTCGCGGGCGCGAAGGTGATCGGTCCGGCCGCGGCAACCTCACCATTCAGCGCGGGGATCTGGTCGAAAGCCGCCAGCGCCAGCGGGCTGTCGTTGAGCCGAACGGTGCCGTCTGCGGGGTTTGCGCTCGCCAATGTGTATCGTTGCGAGGCGGCTGACAGGGTCAGCTTGCGCTGGTAACGCCGATCATTGTTGATGACGAGCAGGGCTACTCCGTCCGGCATGTCGCGTGCGCAATGCGCATAGACGTGGAGGCCGGGCTGCACGGTGACGCCGGCATCGAGCACGCTGGTTCCCATCAATCGCCGCCACAGCAGCGCGGCCCAGTAGTTCGGCCGCGGCAGATGGGTTCGCTCATCGAGCAGCCCGTAGTCGCTCGCCGCGAGCGTGTTGTGCATCACCACTTGAACGCCGGCCCTGGCGAGACGGCCGAGCTGATCGAGGTAGCGGAACGTATCGGTGAAGGTTGCAGCCCAGCGATTGCCACCGCAGGCAGTTTCCGCGGTCTCGGTCAGCCAGATCGGTTTGCCCGATGCGAGCCGGTCGCGAAGCGTTCGGTAGAAGGCGAGCGTCTTCCCGGTTCGTGCCAGCCAGGCGTCCGACAGGGCGAACTTCGCGGTGCGATCGCCGGAGCAGCGCGCGGAGAGGGCGCCGTAATGATGATAGGAGACCTCGTCGATGCCCGCAGCCGACACCGCAAAGCGCGCGCGTGTATCGGCGCCGGTGCCGATCGTGCCTGGACCGAGGATCGTCACATCGGGCGCTGCGTCCTTCATGAAGGCACTGAACGCTGCAAAGTCGCGGCCGTAGGCTGCGGCGTCATAGCCTGCGGGAGCGCCGCCGATCGTCGGCAGATCGGGCTCGTTCATGAATTCCGCTGCGGCGATATGGCCACCGGCCGACCGCGTGAAGGCGAGAAGCTGCCGGGCCTGTTCCGCGCTCCATCGCCCCCCGGCGTCACGCGTGCCGGCGCTGATCGCAAAGGACGTGACGATGGGAGCGTCGACCGCGTGCGAGAAATCGATCACCTCTCGCCATTGCTGCCGTGTCAGCACGCCGTTGAAGCCGGCCGGCGGTGCGGCCGGCGGCGTATCGGAATCGGCAAAGAACGTGCTGTTGGCCCAGGTTCCGCTCACGCGAAGATAGGCCGGAGCGAGCGCTGCGGCGAGTTTGCGCAGCCTGCCATCGCGCAGATCGATCGGTGTGCGCGGTGCCAATTGTTCCGTCTTGGCACTCGCATCGGCGGCCGCATAAGGCTTCCAGAACCGTCCGCCGGTCACCTCGACCATCTCGATGTTGTAGGACTGGAAGCGCGGGCCGATCGTGGCGACGCGCGGCATGGCGGCGACATCAAGCGTCGGCTCCGCCGCGATCGCCTTCGTGCCGAGGCAGGCGGCGATCGCCAGGACGACGACGCATGCGAGGCGTCGAAGCGGATATGCCAAGCGGTCGCGCACAGCCCCTCGCGTCCCTCCGAATTGCGGTTGTCGCAGGATGCGGCCGCGGCTCGTCCAAATCAACGCGGCGGCGGGCGTGGCGGCTCGTTCGCGATGCGCTCCCACAGCGCGCGGATCATGTCCTTCATGACCAGCGCGTCCTGCCATCGGTCGGACAATTCCCTGCCGTCGGGCCCGGTGATGGCATAGGGCGGCGGACCGAGCTCGCACAGGAAGGTCAGGGTTGCATCGGGCCCGGCGCGCTTCCGCCAGGAGCGGATGCCGTAGTCCCACCAGTCCATGAACAGCGACACCCAGCCCTGATGCTGCGCGAAGCCAAGCGAGATCTGCACCTGCTCGCGGCTCGCGATCCGGCCGTGGATGCCCCAGGCATGGTCGAGAATGCGATGCATCATCGCATGATTGACATCGTCGACCGGCCAGGCGAATTCGCGGCCGACCAGATAGTGCGAGAGGTCGGCGGTCAGCCGCAGATCGGGAAAGCAGTCGAGCAGATCGAGCATGAAGAACAGGTCGGTCGTCATGCGGTCGCGATGGGTCTCGACATGCACGGGAACGCCGGCCTCCGCGGCAAGCCGTCGCCAGCCTTCGAGCAGGGGAATGCAGTCGGCGAGCCGGCGCGGCCGGACGTCCGGCTGCAGGTTGACGTGATCGGCGCCGAGCTCGGCGACCAGCTCGAGCACCGGCTTCAGGTCATCGACGCACTTCGGGTAGCATTGCGCCTGCCAGATCATGCCATGCGCGCGCAGGAAGCCCGTCACCTCGCGCGCGAAGGCCGGATCGATGAAGCGGACGCCGGCGCCGTCAAACCCGGCATCGCGGATCATCGCGAGCTGGGTTTGCAGCGGCCATTCGGCCTCATCCGCCAGCCGCCGCTCCATCGCCCAGAGCGATTGCAGGACGCGCAGCTGCTGCGCCACCGCTCAGGCCCGTGCCGGGATCGCGGCGGGCAGCTCGGCCTGCTCGCTGGCATCGGCCGCGATGTTCTCCTGATAGGTCTCCGGTCCGATCCAGATCGCAACCACCGTACAGGCCGACAGGAACATCGCGTAGCAGGCGACCGGCCACCAGGTGCCGTAGGCCGCCACCAGCGCGGTGGCGACGAACGGCGCCGGGCCGCCGGACAGCAGCGAGCCGAGCTCGCGCGCGAAGGCGAAGCCGGCGAAGCGGCGTTGCGGCGGGAACAGTTCGGCGAAATACGCCGCCTGCGGCCCGAACATCGCCGCCGTCACCACCGCGCGCGCCAGGATGAAGGCGAGCGCGATCATGATCCACTCCTTGGTGCCGACCATCCAGAAGAACGGGAAGGCGAGCGCCACGCCGGCCAGCGCGCCGAACATGTAGACCGGACGCCGTCCGATCCTGTCAGACAATGCCGCGAAGCCGAGGATCGCAAACAGCTCGACCGTGAACGCCAGCATCAGCGCGCTGAGCGCCTCCGCTTTGGGCACGCCGAGCGTGGTGATGACGTAGCTCAGGCCGAACACCGGGAAGAAATAGCCGAGCCCGTTCTCGGCCATCCGCGCGCCGAGCACGACGAAGAAGTTGCGCGGGTGCTGGCGCAAGGCCTCCATCGCGGGATTGCTCTCGACCTTGCCGCGCTTGACCACCGCCTCGGTATAGACCGGTGTCTCGGTGATGCGCATGCGGACGAAGATACCGACCACGATCAGGAGGAAGCTAGCCAGGAAGGGCAGCCGCCATCCCCAGCTCATCAGCGCCTCGCGCGGCAGCATGGTCACCAGCGCGAAGGCGCCGGCGGCGAGCAGATTACCGACGGAGACGCCGAGCGGCGCGAAGCCGCCCCAGAAGCCCCGATGCTTCGGCGGTGCATTTTCAACCAGATAGATCACCGCGCCGCCATATTCGGCGCCGGCGCCAAGGCCCTGGATGACGCGCATCGCGACCAGCAGGATCGGCGCCCAGACGCCGATCTGCGCATAGGTCGGCAGGAAGCCGATCGCCGTGGTGCCGATGCCGATCATCAGCAGGGTTGCGACCAGCACCGGCTTGCGGCCATAGCGGTCGCCGAGGATGCCGAACAACAGGCCGCCGAACGGTCGCACCACGAAGCCGACGCCGAAGGTCAGGAACGACAGCAGCGTGCCGACCACCGGATCGCTCTTCGGGAAGAACAACTCGCCGAACACCAGCGCGGCGGCGGTGCCGTAGAGGAAGAAGTCGTACCATTCGAGCGCAGAGCCGATGCTTGCGGCGAGAATCACACGCAGGCGCGATGTGCTGGCGCCATCTGCCATCTTGGTCATTCGTTTCCCCGTTGTATTGATTTTTATGGTTTGAAAGCAGCAACGCCCGCGGCCTGGCCGCGGGCGTTGTCGTCAGTCTCAGGCGGCGCGCGTGAAGTAGGATTTCTTCGACGCGGATTGTGTCTCGTAGATTGATCCCTGCCGCTTGGCCGGCGGCAGCGGCATCCGCACCGGCACGTCGGTGAGCCGCGGTGCGACCACCGGTGGCCCCGCCAGCAGGCGGCTGTTGAACTCGTCGAAATCCTTCACGCCCATCAGCGGCCAGGCGTCACTGGCGGCGACTTCATAGAGCAAGAGGTTGCGCGGCCGGTTCGAGGTGTTGGTCGCCGAGCCGTGCAGCGCGCGCACATGATGGAAGGACATGCTGCCGGCCTTGCCCATGCAGGGCACCGCGCGCTTGATGTCGTCCTGGATCTGGTCCGGATCGATCAGGCCGGCGAAGCAGCCGTCCTCGCCATGGTGATCCCACATCGTGGCGCCGGTGTGCGTGCCTGGGGTCACCAGCATCGGGCCATTCTCGAGATCGCAATCGTCGAGCAGCACGCCGATCGCGAGGATGTCGTCATTGGTGTGCGGATAGAACGCCCAGTCCTGATGCCACTCGACCGGCGAGCCGTATTGCGCCGACTTCATGTTGAGCTTGGAGCCGTGCAGGCGCAGCCCGGGACCGATCAGCTTGGTCAGGATCGAGATCACGGCGGGGCTGCGGACGATCTCGTCGAAGATCGGGTGCACCTTGTGCGGCGCCTTGATGCGGCGGACGCGCGGGGTCTCCGGCGTGTGGCCCGGTTCGAGATCGTAGACATCGGTGTGCTCGGTCACCGCGGCGGCGCCGGCCACCAGCTCCGCGAGCACCGTGCGCACCCGCCCCAGGGTCTCCTGGTCGAGCACCTCGGGGACCACGATCACCCCGTCGCGCTTGTAGGCTTGAGCCAGCTCGTCCGAAATCATGCCGTTTCTCCCATTTTCATTGATGTTAGCGCTAACATAAGGCAATGCTAGCGCTAACATCATGGCTTGGCAACCCGGAATCGTGCAGGCTCCCGCCATGAGCTCCGAACTGACCGAACCCGGGCCCGGCCCGGCCGGTGCCGCGCCCACCCTCTCCGAGGTGGCCAAGCGCGCCGGCGTGTCCTCGATCACGGTGAGCCGGGTGGTGCGGATGCCCGACCTGGTCGCCCCCGAGACCCGGGCGCGGGTCGAGCGGGCAATGCGTGATCTCGGTTATGTCCCGAACCTCGTGGCCGGCGCGCTGGCGAGCGCGCGGACCAATTCGGTCGGCGTGCTGGTGCCGACCATCGCCAATTCGATCTTCGCCGACACGGTGCAGGGCCTGTCCGACAAGCTTGAGCCGCTCGGCTTCTCGGTGATCCTGGCGCAGTCGCGCTACGATGCGGCGCGCGAGGACCGCATGCTGGCGGCGCTGCTGTCGCGGCGGCCCGAGGCGATCATCATGGTCGGCTCGCCGGCGACCGAAGACGGCACCCGCCTGCTGCGCAACGCACGGATCCCGATCGTCGAGACCTGGGATCTGCCGGCCAACCCGATCGATGCGGTCGCGGGCTTCGACAATTACAAGGCCGGTGTCGCTGTCGCGAAGCATCTGGTCGCGCAGGGACGCAAGCAACTCGCCTTCATCGGGGGCGACGATCCGCGCGGCACGCGTCGCTGGTTCGGCTTCAGGGACGAGGCGCTGGCAGGCGGTCTCGCCGAGCCGCGAAGGTTGATCCTCGACCGCAAGGACTCCGGCAGCGTGGCGGCGCATGCGCGCCTGCCCGATGTCGACGCGGTGTTCGCTGCCAATGATGCGCATGCGATCGGCTTCATGTCAGGGCTGCGCAAGGCCGGCCTGCTGCGTGACGGGCCCGCATCGGCGCAGCCGGTTGCCGTGATCGGGCTTGGCGATCTCGAAATGGGCCAGCTGATTTCGCCGACATTGAGCACGATCAGCGTGCACGGCGATGCGATCGGGCGCACGGCGGCGACGCTGACGCTGGAGCGCGGCGGCGAACGCCGCGTCGATCTCGGCTTCGAACTGGTGCTGCGCGACAGCGGCTAAAACATGATCCGGAAAAAGTGCGTAGCGGTTTTCCGAGAAGATCATGCTTAAAAGCGCGATCCCTCAGCGCGCCGCGCCGCCGGCGTCCACCTCCTCGAGCAAGCTGAGAAGACCACGCAGGATCGTCATCGGAGGCGGAGGGCATCCCGGAATGTGGAGATCGACCGGGACAATTGCGGAAACCCCGCCCACCACTGCGTAGCTGCCAGCAAAGCATCCGCCGTCCCTGGCGCAATCGCCCGCCGCGACAACCCATTTCGGATCGGGCGTTGCATTGTAGGTTCGCTCCAGCGCCTCGCGCATGTTCTTCGTCACCGGACCCGTGACGAGCAGGACATCGGCGTGACGGGGTGACGCGACAAACCAGATTCCAAATCGCTCGACGTCATAATACGGATTGCTGAGCGCGTGAATTTCCAGCTCGCATCCGTTGCACGAGCCGGCATCAACCTCGCGGATCGACAGGCTGCGGCCGAGGCGGCGCCTTGCGGTGCGGCCGACCGTGGCCGCGAGTTCCGCGATCGCGGCGTCATCGGGACGCGGCGCCTGCTCGGTCAATGGCTGGCGAAACAGACTCTGAAGCAGAAGTTTGCGCATCGCGTCCGGTCCTCAGAGGTCGTGCCCTGAATAGGAGCAGTTGAACGACTTGTTGCACAGCGGGAAGTCCGCCACGATGTTGCCTTCGATGGCCGCCTCGAGCAGGGGCCATTGAAACCATGACGGATCGCGCAGATGACATCGTTCGATCCGGCCATCGCTCAGGCGGAGCCATGCCAGGATGTCGCCCCGGAAACCTTCGACGAGCGCGATGCCCTCGCAAGGCTCCGGCGCAATCTGCAACGGCACCCTGATTGGGCCGGCCTCGAGTGCATCGAGGATCTGGCCTGCCAGCGACAGGCTCTGCTCGACCTCGCGGATCCGGATCCAGACGCGGGCGTTCACGTCGCCGTCGTAGAGCGTAGGCACATCGAAGCGCAGGCCATCATAGGGGTGATAGCCGGGGCTGCGGCGGGCATCGTAGGTGCGGCCGCTGGCGCGTCCGACATAGCCGCCGGCGCCGAATTGAGTTGCGAGTGCCGCGGTGACGATGCCGGTGCCGACGGTTCGGTCCTGCAACGATGCCGTGTTGTCATAGAGCTCGACCAGCGATGGAAAATGCCGGCGGATCTGCTCGAGCGCGGCCCGGATTGCCGCAGGTCCTTCGCCGGCGATGTCGCGTGCCAGGCCACCGGGAACGACGATGTCGCGCATCAGGCGGTGGCCGAATGCGGCGTCAGCCGAGCGCAGCACCTGTTCGCGCAGCACGCCGCAATGCGCATGCATGAGCGCGAACGACGCGTCGTTGCAGATCGCGCCGATGTCGCCGAGATGGTTGGCCAGCCGCTCGAGCTCGGCCATCAGCGCGCGCAGCAACACCGCGCGCGGCGGCACCGCAATCTGCTGCGCGGCCTCGACGGCTTGCGCGAACGCCAGTGCATAGGCAACCGTGCTGTCGCCGGACACCCGGCCGGCCAACCGCGCGGCCTGCTCGACGGTGCGTCCCGCCATCAACCCTTCGACCCCCTTATGGGTGTAGCCGAGCCGCTGCTCGAGGCGAACCACGGTCTCGCCGCTGGCGGTGAAGCGGAAATGTCCGGGTTCGATGATGCCGGCATGCACGGGGCCGACCGCAATCTGGTGCAGGCTGTCACCTTCGGCCGGAAGGAACGGATAAGGCGCTGGATCCGGTGCCGCATCGAGACGTTGGCCCAGCGGTGCCTGCATTTGCCAGCGACCATGATCGAGCCAGGGGCGGCTGTCCGGCGTCGCGGTGGCCACGAGTCCGAACAGGTCGTGGATGGTGCGCTCCGGTCGAAGCGCCGGGCGATGGCGGGCGGCGACGGAGGGGTAGCGGCGATCGGGGCAATCCAGGCTGATCACACCAATATTGGATGTGCTGTTGTCAAGCAGCGCCATATGCACGCGCGACGGCTCGCCCCACAGTCCGAGCAAGCTCAGGCTGCCGTCCGCAAGGGCGCCGGCGGCGGAGCGCCAGGTGCCGCCGTCGACGCTGACGCGCGGCCATGGGTGATGCCGTTCAACTCTGCGGCCTGCCCGGATCAGATCGATCAATGCCGGCATGTCTCGTTCTCCCTCGCGCTAGCCCAGGAGGTTGGCGACGTGTTGGAACCAGACAACGAGCGGTCTCGGAAGATAGATGCCCGCAGTCAGCACCAGCGCGAAATGCGCGAACATCGGCAAATAGGACGCTTCGGCCGGCGCCGCACTGCCGCGCGGCTCGCCGAACGCAAGGCTCGTCAGGCGCAGCACGAGCGCGCCGAAGGCGAGCAGCAGGCCAAAGACCAGCGGGATCGCGAGCAGCGGCTGGCGCGCGAAGGTCGAGCTGACGATGAGAAATTCGCTCATGAAGATACCGAGCGGCGGCAGACCGGCGATTGCGACAACGCCGATCACCAGGCCCCAGCCGAGCGCGGGATGGGTTTCAGTCAGGCCGCGAATGTTGGCGATCCGCTGCGTGCCCTTCACCTGCGCGATGTGGCCGACCGCGTAGAAGATCCCCGACTTTGTCAGGCTGTGCATCACCATGTGCAGCAGGCCGGCGAAGTTGGCGAGCGGGCCGCCCATCCCGAATGCAAACACGATGATGCCCATATGCTCGATCGAGGAATAGGCGAACAGCCGTTTGATATCGCGGCGGCGGTAGAGCATGAAGGCCGCGAACAGCAACGAGGTCAGCCCCATCGTCACCATCAGCGGACCCGGTGATATCGCGTCCGGATTGGCGGCAAGCAGGATCTTGAAGCGGAGCACCGCGTAGAGCGCGACGTTGAGCAGCAGGCCGGAGAGCACGGCGGAGATCGGGGTCGGGCCCTCGGCGTGCGCATCCGGCAGCCAGGCGTGCAGCGGCGCGAGGCCAACCTTGGTCCCGTATCCGAGCAGCAGGAAGATGAAGGCAACGTTGAGCAATGCCGAATCGAATGCCGCGGCGCGGCTGACCAGCACTGTCCAGACCATCGCGTCCTGACCCTCGCCGACGACCGGCAGCGCGGCCATGTAGACCAGGATGGTACCAAACAGCGCGAGCGCGATGCCGACGCTGCCGAGGATGAAATATTTCCAGGCAGCCTCCAGCGCCGCGTGGGTCCGGTAGATGCCGACCATCAAGACGGTGGTGAGCGTCGCGATCTCGATCGCGACCCACATCAGGCCGATATTGTTCGACACGAATGCGAGGTTCATGCCGAACATCATGACCTGATACATGGCATGGTAGAATCGCAGATAGCGCGGCGTCAGCCGTCCGGTCTCGAGCTCATGAGCAATGTAGCTCGCGCTGAACACGCTCGTGGTTAGACCGACGAAGGTGTTGAGCACGATGAAGACGATGTTGAGATCATCGACCAGCAGATACGGGCCGGGTTGCGGGCGGGCGACGACGAGCAGCGAAAGCGCAGCCAGGAAGGTGCTGAAGCTGGCAACGATATTGAGCCCCGCGGTCAGCCGATAGCCGGGCAGCGCCGCCAGCACCGCTGCGGCGCAGATCGGTATCAGGAGAATCCAGGCAACGGCATCCGACGCCGCGTTCATCGCCGCTCCCCCCTGAACTCATCGAGCGCACCGACATCGACGGTGTCGAAGCGCTCCCGGATCCGGAACAGGAACACGCCGATGACGATGAACGCGATCAGGATCGAGAAAGCCACGCTGATCTCCACGACCAGCGGCATGCCCTTGGCGCCGGTCGCGGCCAGCACCAATCCGTTTTCCAGCGACATGAAGCCGACGACCTGGCTGACGGCGTTGCGCCGCGTCACCATGACGAGCAGTCCCAGCAGCACCACCGACAGCGCGAAGGCGAGATCTTCCCTCGCCAGCGGATCGGCCGCGCCGGTCACCCGCAGCATCAGTACCATCGAGAGGGCGACGAGGCCCATGCCGGCCAGCATGGTCGGGCCGATACCGACTGCGGTCTCGATATCGCGATGAATGCCGAGCTGCTTGACGATCCGGTGCAGCGCCACCGGAATGATGATCGCCTTGAAGACCAGTGCGATGACCGCGGTCACGTAGAGATGCGGTGCGTTCTGGATGAATGCCTGCCAGGCGACGGAGAGCGCGAGCACCACGGCATGAGCTGCAAAGATGTTCAGCAACGCATACAGGCGATCCTGATACAGCATCATGAAGCTGATCAGCACGAGCCCGCCGGCGAGCAGATGAGCAATGTCGAAGGCGAGGTTGTGCATCAGAAGCCTCGCGATACGAACCGGAGAAGCGTACCGAGCAGGCCCAGCATGAGCGCGGCGCCGAGGAACTCGGGAACACGGAAGACCCGCACCTTCGCCGTCGCGGTCTCGAACATCGCAAGCAGGAAGCTTGCGATCACGAGCTTGAGGATGTAGGCGGCGACGCTCACGAGGTAGGATAGCGGGCCTGCGCCTTCGGTGGTGATCTGCCAGGGAAAGAACACGCAGATGATCAGCGAGACGTAGAGCTGGAGCTTGAGAAAGGCGCCGAACTCGATCATGGCGAGATGGCGTCCGGAATATTCCAGGATCATCGCCTCATGCACCATGGTCAGCTCCAGATGCGTGGCCGGGTTGTCGATTGGAATACGGGCGTTCTCGGCGAGCGCCACCATGATGAGGGCAATCATCGCCATGCCGAGCGAGACGCGCAGGCCCACTTCGGATGACGCCATGAAGGTCGCGACCGTCGACAGCTGGGTCGAGCCGGCGATTAGCGCGACGCAGAACACCATCAACAGCATGGCCGGTTCGGCGAGCGCGGCGATCATCACCTCGCGGCTGGAGCCGATGCCGCCGAAGCTGGTGCCGACATCCATGCCGGCAAGCGCGAGGAAGAAGCGCGCGCTGCCGAGCAGGGCGACGATTGCGATCAGGTCGGCACTCCAGCTGAACTCAAGGCCGGTGGCAAATGTCGGGACCAATGCCGCGGCGACCCAGATCGCGGCGAACGTGATGTAGGGTGTGACGCGGAACAGCCAGGACGCGTTTTCGGCCAGAACGACTTCCTTGCGAAGCAACCGCAGCAGATCACGATACGGCTGGACGATCGATGGTCCTTTGCGGCGTAGCAGGCGAGCCTTCATCTTGCGCACGACGCCGGTCAGGAGCGGCGCAAGCAGCAGAACAAGCGTCATCTGGCCCAGTTGAACGAGGATGTCCGAGATCACGACCATATCGCGAGCGCCAGCAGCAATGTGACGAGGGTTGCGAAGACCAGGCTGAGATAGCGGCGGATGGTGAGGAACTGGAGCTGGTTCAGCCGATCGGCAAAGAACCACACCGTTTCGGTCACCGGCGTGTAGAGCCGTTCCCAGACTGGATCGTGCATGTCGATCCTGAGGCGGGCCGGCCGCAAGTCACCCGGCGGCGGCATGTCGACGTGTTCGCGGGCCTGGAAGATCAATGTGCCGAACACGCGGCGGATCGGCTGGACGAAGCTTACTCCGGAATATTGCGCCGCCGGAGCCGGATCGGTAAAGCCGCAACCCCAGGCGGGCCCGCGCCTGATCGCGCGCGATGCAAACCGATGGATGAAATACACGGCAAGCGATGCCGCAGCCGTGATGAAGATGAAGACGAGCAATCCGTTGTAGGAGCTGCGGCTCTCCTCGATCGGAACGATCGAAAGCCAGGCGTCGCTCGCCTGAACCGGCATTCGGTTGCCGATCACGGCCATTGCGACGGGCGACAGCGCGTCGATCACCAGGCCCGGCAGAATTCCGGCGAGGAAGCACAGCGCGGCGAGGCCAAACATCGCGGCGAGGCTATAGCGATCGACCTCGCCGGCGGCCTCAGCGGCCGGGCTTCGCGCGCGGCCGAGGAAGGTGATCCCGAAGGCCTTGACGAAGCACGCGGCCGCGAGCGCTGCCGCCAGCGCCAGCAACGCGCCGACCGCGGGCACCATGATCTTCAGCATCCATTGTGGCAGATCGGGGCTTTGCAGGACCGCCTGGAACATCAGCCATTCCGATACGAACCCGTTGAACGGCGGAAGCGCCGAGATCGCAACGCAGCCGACGAGAAAGACGAAGCTGGTAAGCGGCATGCGGTGGATCAGGCCGCCCAGTTTCTCCATGTCGCGTTCGCCGGTGGCCGTCAGCACCGCACCGGCGCCGAAGAACAGCAGGCTCTTGAAGAACGAATGGTTGAGGACGTGGAACAGCGCGGCTGTGAAAGCGAGGGCCGCCGCCAGGCCGTAGCCGTTCGCCTGAAACGCCAATGCGAGACCGAGGCTCGCGAACACGACGCCGATGTTCTCGATCGTGCTGTAGGCGAGCAGGCGCTTGAGATCCTTCTCCATCAGCGCATAGAGGATCCCCATCACCGCGGTCACTCCGCCGAGCACGAGAACGACGACACCCGCCGACCAGTTCGGCGGTCCGAGCAGATCGAACACGACGCGGATGAATCCGTAGACCGCGACCTTCGTCATCACGCCGCTCATCAGCGCCGAGACATGGCTCGGGGCCGCGGGGTGAGCGAGCGGCAGCCATACATGCAGCGGGACCAGGCCGGCCTTCGACCCGGCGCCGAGCAGCATCAGCGCAAGCACCAGCGCGGCTTCGAACGGCGTGTGCTGGACGCCGCGCATGGCCGCAAAGCTGTAACTGCCGCCGGCTCCCGACAGCAGGCCAAACGCAAGCAGCAGAGCCAGGGTCCCGAAGCTTGCCATCACGAGATAGACGTAGCCCGCCCGAGCATTGTCTGCTTCACGGTGGTGCGCCATGACGAGCGCCCACGACGCGAGCGACATGAATTCCCAGCACAGCAGATAGGTGAACGCGTCGTCGGCAAGCACAACGAGATTCATTCCGGCGAGGAACGCCGGAAAGAACGGCAGGACGCGTTGCGGCGTCGATTCGTGGCTGCCGTAGCCGAGCCCATACAGGCTTGCGGCCGCACCGCCGAGATTGACCACCGCGAGAAAGAATGCGGCGAGCGCATCGAGACGGAAATGCGAGCCCAGCCAGGGCAGGCCGACCGGCAACATCAGTTCGGTCGCATTGCTGTGGGCGATCAGCGCGTGCAGCGCCGCGGCCAGCGCGATCGCCGAGATGGCAAAGGTCGCGCCGTAGACGACGGCTGTCGATCGGCGTGATCGGCTGGTGGCAATCGCGAGAATGGTCGTCGCCAGCAGCGCGGCTACACACCAGAGCTGCTGGGCGACCGTTGAGATCACGTCTGCACCTTCGGCGAGCCTGACCCGGCCCTCAATCGTACGCCGCGGCCGCCGCCGCTGCTGACGGCGCCCTCGCCGATGACCTCGACGCCGGCCGCACCGAGTGCGTCGATCAGTTTCACCAGCGAGTCGACATTGCCTCGAATGGTGCCTTCGCTTGCTTCCATGCGCTGGATGGTCGGCACCGACAACCCGGACAGCTCGGCGAGCTGCCGCTGGTCGATGCCAAGCAAGGCTCTTGCAGCCCGAAGCTGCGCTGCAGTGATCATCGATCGGGCCGTCGGTTGGGAGTCGGGTCTAGCTGAATGTCATCTATGCATATTAAGTAATGATGTTGCAAGTGCAATAAGTAATGTTTTATACATCATTTATGGGCGGACTATCGGCGCGATCGATGCCGCGTGCGGGCAAGAATCCGCTGCTGGGTGCTCAGTCGGCGATCTTTCGGTAGACGTCCGCAGCGCGGCGCAGCAGCTTGCTCTTGCGCTTCCGCTCGTGCACGCGCTGGTGCTTGGCCTTGCGCTCCTGGGCGCGCTGCGCCAGGGCATCAGCACTTTCGACCAACGCGCGGCGCACCTCGTCATCGTTCAACTCGCCGAGCAGCTGCTGTCCCTTTCGCAGATGCTTCAGCACGTTCCGCCATGATGCGTAGACATCGGCAGGCAAGCCGCCCTCCGAGAACTCGATGGCGTAGCGCAGCCGCTTGCTGGCGAGCCGGACGCGGTGGCGCTTGTTCTTGCCCATGCCTTGCAGCCCGCGGCTCCTCTGGCACAGCTTGCCATGCCACCGCGCGAGCCGGCGGGCGTGAAACACTGCGACCGGTACCGCACGCCGCTGCGCGGCGCGGCGGTTCTGCCGCGTGGTCCAGGGGCCGCTGCCGACCCAGTCCCACATGCCGTCGAACCATCGCCAGTATCGGTCGCTTTGCAGCGCTTCCTTGAGGGCGTCGAACGCGTCGGTTCGCGCCGTCTGGAGCATGCGCTCCTCGGGCAAGCCCTTGCTGTTCGCGATCGCCACGTCGAGATCGCGCGTCGCGCCGAGATGGGCGCTCAGCCATTTCAGTTCGGACTTCAATCGCGTCCATTCGCTGTCGGCCACCATCGGGCCGTAGAAGGCGACCGCCGCCTTCAGCCGGGTCAGTGCGATCCGGGTCTGGTGGAGCGCTGCGGGATCGCCGGAGCTCAGCGCCTCGTGGTTGGTCGCGACCTCCTCGAGGCATTCGGACAGGATCAGGCGAAACGCGGTCTCGCAACGCATGGCCTGGCTGAGATGACGCGGCCGCTTCGGGCGGACGACGCGCTCCCTGTCCGGACTTGCCGCTGCCGACATGACACTCCCGTGGCGCCGCCGGAGCCGCAACGCAAATGCGGCTCCCGGATGGAGATTTCCCGTTTGATCGTTGTCGATCAAGGGTTTTCTGCGCGGCCGCGATGCGACGCTCCGGCGGCGCGATCAAAATGTCGCAATCGACCCCGCTCGACGGGGCTCATTCCAGCCAGCATATGGGTTCTGTCGCCGGAGTTTTTGGAGGTGTCGCAACCGATGGCGGCAAATATCAAAATGTTTCGCGTGCGAAACATGTTGATATTTCGTACGCGAAATATATAACGGCGTGTATGAAAGCGGAACACCGGCTGATCTTCCTTCTGACCGTGGCCTATCGACGGCTGCAACGCGCCATCGATCAGGAGACGGCCGCGCACGATCTGACGTCGGCCCAGGCCGGCGTGCTGTTCTTCCTCGGCCGCAACGACGGCGCGCTGATCGGCGACGTGTCGCAGGCGCTCGACATCGTGCCGTCGGCGATGACCGGTCTTGCCGACCGGATGGAGCGCGCGGGCCTCGTGAAGCGCCGGCGCGACGGCGAGGACGGGCGCAGCCAGCGGCTCCATCTGACCTCGGCGGGGCAGGAGCTCGGCAAGCGTGCCGCGACGCGGACCAGGGTGATCAACAACCGCCTGATGGATGGCTTCTCGGAAGCCGAGATCGACGTGGTATCGCGCTGGCTGACCAGCCTGCAAGACAAGTTTCCAAAGGACAGGGACGGTTAGCGTTCGCGAGCGAAGCCGGCACCCGTTCGCGCGAAGCGAACGCGTCAGACAAGCAGCAAGCAACAGGAGTGAGAGCATGAGTGAGGTGGTCGTAACGCTGGACGGTGGCGTCCTCACCGTGACGATGGCGCGTCCGGACAAGAAGAATGCGATTACCAATGCGATGTATGGCGCAATGGCCGATGCGCTGCAGCGCGCTGAAAGCGATACCGCGATCCGCGCCGTGCTGTTGCAGGGCGACGGCGACAGTTTTACTGCCGGCAACGAGCTCGTCGATTTCGCCGCGGTGTCGCGCGGCGTGCAGGGCGAGCGTCACGTGAGCCGTTTCCTTGGCTGTCTTGCCAAGGCGACGCGGCCGCTGGTTGCGGCCGTGCAGGGCAATGCGGTCGGCATCGGCACCACCATGTTGCTGCATTGCGACCTCGTCTACCTCGCGCCGACCGCGCGGCTGATCACGCCGTTCGTCAATCTGGCGCTGGTGCCGGAGGCGGCCTCGACCTACCTGCTGCCGCAACGGATCGGCTATGCGCGCGCCTATGCGATGTTCGCGCTGGGTGAACCGGTCGAGGCCGAGACTGCGGTCTCCATCGGTCTTGCCAATGCCGTCGTGCCGCTCGCGGATCTTCGTGCCAAGGCACGCGCTGCTGCTGACGCATTGGCGAAGCGGCCGTTCGGCTCGCTGCAGCACACCAAGGCGTTGATGCGCGATCCCGCTGGGATCAGCGCGCAAATGGCGCGCGAGGGCAAGATCTTCCAGGAGCGGCTGATGAGCGCCGAAGCGCGCGAGGCGTTTGCGGCCTTTGCCGAGCGTCGCCAGCCGGATTTCTCCAAGATCAGCGGTTAGGCTTGGCGCCCCGGGGCCGCTACGCGGGGGCGGCCCCATCGCTTTTGGGTTGACGGCTTCGCCGGCATCGAACATCTCGTGGCGGGGCACAGTGCAACCCCGACGAGGCCAGCCATGACCGACAGTCACACCCTGCGCGGCGACGGGATTGCCGCAACCATCAACGCCCAAGGCGCCGAATTGTCGTCGCTCAGGAATGCCGAGGGAAGGGAGCTGCTGTGGCAGGCCGGCCCGCAATGGCCACGCCATGCGCCGATCCTGTTCCCGATCGTCGGCCGGTTGAAGAACGACAGGCTTCGCCACGACGGCAAGACCTATCCGATGACGCAGCACGGCTTCGCGCGCGATCGCCGCTTTGCCTGGGTGGAGCAGGGGACCCAGTCGTGCAAGCTCGCGCTGTCAGACGATGCGGAAACGCGGGCGCGCTATCCTTTCGCGTTCAGGCTGGAGGTCACCTATGCCGTTGACGGCGCAGATCTCGAGGTCGGTTTCGAGATCATCAACACCGGCGACGAGATGCTGCCGGCCTCGCTCGGCGGTCATCCCGCGTTCAATTGGCCGCTGGTGCCGGGGCTGCCGAAGGAGGCCTACACGCTGACTTTCGGCAAGACTGAACCCGCGCCGATCCGGCGGTTGAAGGATGGATTGATGCGGCCGCAGCCTGAGCCCAATCCGGTCAAGGGCAGAACGCTTGCGCTGACGGAGGAGCTGTTCGATGACGACGCGATGGTCTTCGATCAGATCGCAAGTACATCGATCCTGTTCACGGCGACACTGGGCCCGGCAGCAGCCACGCAAGGCCCGGCGATCGAAATCTCCTGGCGTGGATTCCGCGAGCTTGGCGTCTGGTCGAAGGTTGGCGGGGCCCCGTTCCTCTGCATCGAGCCGTGGCACGGTTATGCCAGTCCGGCGGAGTTCGAAGGCGAGTTCGCCGACAAGCCCGGCCTGCTGCAGATTGCGCCCGGCGCGCGCCGATCGCTCAGCTACCGGATTCGCGTGAGCTGACGAAACGGCATCGCTTGCGTGATCCGCTCAATGCGCGCGGTTGCCGACGGCGGATTTTCGTGCGCCCAGGCCTCATGCGCGGCGAGATCGCGGTCGATCGTGCTCGGGAACTTAGTTGAACGCCATGCCGCCGCTCATCGCGATGGTCTGTCCGGTCATGTAGGGATTGTTGACCAGCAGCATCACGGCCTGCGCGACTTCCTCGACGGTGCCGAAGCGGCCGACCGGGATGCGGCTGACCAGGCTACTCTGTCCCTTCATCATGTCGGTCTCGATCAGTGAGGGCGCCACCGCGTTGACGGTGATGCCTTCCTTGACGAGGCGCGCGGCATAACCGCGGGTCAAGCCTTCCACAGCCGCCTTCGATGCATTGTAGTGCGGCCCGATTGCACCGGCGCCACGCGCGGCACCGGAGGAGATGTTGACGATGCGGCCCCATTTCCGGGTGCGCATCATCGGCAGCACCGCCTGCGTGCAGAGAAACGCCGATTTGAGGTTGACCGTGATGGTGCGGTCGAAATCCTCCTCGGTGAGGTCGTCGACACCCCTGACGATCGCGATGCCGGCATTGTTGACGAGAATGTCGACCGGGCCGAGCTCGGATTTGGCACGTTCGACCAGCGCGGCGACGGCGGCTGCTTCCGAGACGTCGGCGGCAATCGCAACCGCCCGGCTGCCGGCGGCAATGATGCCCTTCGCCAATGTCTCGGCTTCGGCCGAGCGTTCGCGGTAATTGATCGCGACGGCAGCACCGGCCTCCGCCAGCATCTTGACGATCGCAGCACCAATGCCGCGCGATCCGCCGGTCACCAGCGCCACATGTCCGTGCAGACTGTTTGTCGTCATCTGGGCACCCTGTTTGACGTGCCCTCACAGGTTCGCAAACGGGGCGACGCGGCGCAATGCAACCCTGCTCAAATCTGCGTTGCCGCAGCCGGCATGCGGCGAAAAACCGGCTTCCGGGGCCGGAATCGGCCTTGCGTCCGGCGCGGGCCGGCGGCAATGGTTGGGGTATCACTTCTTCCAGCTACCACGAGAGTCCGATGAGCAAACTGATTGTCCGCGCCGGCGATTTCACCTTTGACGCCCGTTTCGAGGAACAGCTGGCGCCGAAGACGGTCGCCGCGTTCCGCAAGGCGATGCCGTTCGAGAGCCAGGCGATCCACGTGCGCTGGAGCGGCGAAGGCGTCTGGATGCCGCTCGGCGATCTCGATTTCGGCGTCTCCTACGAGAACCACACCAGCTATCCGGCGCCGGGCCAGATCATCCTCTATCCCGGCGGCATCAGCGAGACCGAGATCCTGCTCGCCTATGGCGGCGTGCACTTCGCCAGCAAGATGGGCCAGCTCGCCGGCAATCATTTCATCACGCTGACCTCGGGGCTGGAGAACCTCACCGCGTTCGGCAAGACCGTGCTGTGGAAGGGCGCGCAGAACATCCGGTTCGAGGAAATCTGATGTGACCGAGGCCCGCTATCCGCGCGATCTCCGCGGCTACGGCCGCAACCCGCCGGATCCGAAATGGCCGGATGCTGCGCGGATCGCCGTGCAGTTCGTGGTCAATTTCGAGGAGGGTGGCGAGAACAACATCCTGCACGGCGATCGCGCCTCGGAAGCGTTCCTGTCGGACGTGCTCGGCGCGCAGCCCTGGGTCGGCCAGCGTCACGCCAATATCGAAACGATGTTCGAATATGGCTCGCGCGCCGGCTTCTGGCGGCTGTGGCGGATGTTCACCGAGCGGAAGCTGCCGGCGACGGTGTTCGGCGTCGCGATGGCGCTGAAGCGCAATCCGGATGTGGTCGCCGCGATGCAGGAGGCGGGCTGGGATATCGCAAGCCACAGCCTGCGCTGGGTCGAGCACAGGGACATGTCGGAGGACGAGGAGCGCGCGGAGATCGCGCGCGCCATCGCCGTGCATACCGAGGCGACCGGCGCGCGGCCGCTCGGCTGGTACACCGGCCGCTCCTCGATCAACACGCTGCGGATTTTGATGGAAGCGGGCGGTCTGCGCTATCTCTGCGATTCCTATGCCGACGATCTGCCGTACTGGATCAAGGCTGCCGGCACCGAGCCGCATCTCGTGATCCCCTATACGCTCGATGCCAACGACATGCGCTTCATCAACGCACAGGGTTTTGGCGGCGGCGACGAGTTCTACACCTATCTGAAGGATAGTTTCGACGTGCTCTATGCCGAGGGCGCGACGTCACCGAAAATGATGTCGGTCGGCCTGCATTGCCGTGTCGTCGGCCGTCCTGGTCGCGCGGCCGCGCTGATGCGCTTCCTCGATTACATCGGGAAGCACGAGCACGTCTGGGTGCCGACCCGGCTTCAGATCGCCGAGCACTGGCAGGCCAATCTCAGGCATCTCGCTGAGCAGGCGTTCGAGATCGGCTAGCGCGGTCGTTAGCGACTCGTGGCCACTTCGCCTCGCCTGCGGCAGGGCAATCGCATATGGCAAAGAACTTCGTCGTCCCGGACAAGCGCAGCGCAGATCCGGGACCCAAAACCACAGGGCGTGGTGATAAAATCGAGCTGGGGGCACAGCCTTGTTCAACAACAAGGCCCTGTGGTTATTGGTCCCGGCCTACGCCGGGACGACACCGAACTTTTGTCATGCTGCCTGCGGGGAAAGGCCGGAACGCATCGCCAGATGCGTTCCGGGTGAGGGAGAACCTCAATGCCCCGCCATATGCCGGCCGATCTCGGTGAGGTCGGCTTCGCTGGCCCGGGCCTCGTGGACGAACGCGCCGTGGAACATCACGACCAGCCGATCCGACAACTCCAAGAGCTCGTCGAGGTCTTCGCTGACCAAAAGCACCGCCGCGCCACGGTTGCGGGCGGCCATGATCTCGGCATGGATCTGCGCCACCGCAGCGAAGTCGAGCCCGAAGCAGGGATTGGCGGCGATCAGCACTTCGACGTCGCCCGACAGCTCGCGTGCCAGCACCGCGCGCTGCACGTTGCCGCCGGAGAGCGCGGCAATCGGCGTCTCCGGCGTGCGGGTCTTGATCTTGTAGCGGTTGATCTTGCGCTCCGCATCGCTCCTGAACGCTTTGCCGTTCAGCCACCAGCCGCCGCGGGCGAACGGGGCGCGGTCGAATTCACGAAACGCGATGTTGTCGGCGACGCTCATGCCGCCGACACAGGCGTTCTTCAGCGGCTCCTCCGGCAGCAGTGACATCCTGTGCCGCCGCATCTCCTCGCGGCTCGCCGCATAGGCCTCGCCCTGGACGCGGATCACGCCGCTCTCGGCCTCGCGCTGGCCGGCCAGCACCTCGACCAGTTGGCGCTGGCCGTTGCCGGAGACGCCGGCGATGCCGACGATCTCGCCGCTCTTCACCGTCAGCGAGACGCCATGCACCGCGATCGCGCCGGCATCGTCAAGCGCGGTGAGTCTGTCGAGCTCGAGCCGCGCTGCGCCGGTCTCGCCGGTGCGCGGCGGCTGCACCGTCAGCTGCTCGGCGCCGATCATGGTGCGGGCCATCTCGTCGGGCGTGAGGTCGGCGACCCGGCCGGTGCCGGCGAGCTTGCCGCGGCGCAGGATCGTCACCTCGTCGGCAAACGCCATCACCTCGCGGAACTTGTGCGTGATCATCAGGATGGTCAGTTCGCCCGCGACGACCATCGCGCGCAGCATGCCGAGCACTTCGTCGGCTTCGCCCGGCGTCAGCACCGAGGTCGGCTCGTCCAGGATCAGGAAGCGGCGCTTCAGATAGAGCTGCTTGAGGATCTCGCATTTCTGCCGTTCGCCGGCGGAGATGTCGGAGACTTTTGCGTCGAGCGGCACCTTGAACG
This sequence comes from Bradyrhizobium sp. WCU1, assembly GCF_053474805.1. Classification (NCBI taxonomy): domain Bacteria; kingdom Pseudomonadati; phylum Pseudomonadota; class Alphaproteobacteria; order Hyphomicrobiales; family Nitrobacteraceae; genus Bradyrhizobium; species Bradyrhizobium sp. WCU1. The sequence goes on along the minus strand of NZ_CM130280.1, from coordinate 1,388,605 downwards.
GCATCCGCGCCAGGAAGGCCTCAAGCTCCTTCTTCTCCTTGCGCCAATCGACGATCGAGGGCACGTCGTCGCGTGCCAGGACCAGGTTCTCGGCGACCGTCATCGCCGGCACGAGGGTAAAGTGCTGGTAGACCATGCCGAGACCGAGCGCATGCGCGTTCTTCGGATTGGCTATGCTCTGCTGGCGGCCGCCGACGATGATGTCGCCCTCGGTGGCGTGGTAATAGCCCATGATGCATTTCACGAGCGTGCTCTTGCCCGCGCCGTTCTCGCCCAGCAGGGCGTGGAACGAGCCGGGGCGCACTTTCAGTTCGACATTGTCGAGCGCGAGAAAGTCGCCGAACCGCATCGTCACGGCGATGGCGTCGACGCCGAACGCGCCTGACGGTGCGGGCGGTTCGCCGATGATCACGACAGCGCTCCGATCAGGTCGGCGGATCTGGTCACCGCGCCGAACACGCCGCCCTGCATCTTGATCATCTTCAGCGCGTGGTCGTGGTTGCTCCGGTCGGTCGCGCCGCAGCAGTCCTCGACCAGCACGCATTCGAAGCCGCGGTCGTTGGCCTCGCGCATCGTGGTGTGGACGCAGACGTCGGTGGTGATGCCGGTCAGCACGATGTTCTCGATGCCGCGCAGCCGCAGCATCAGTTCGAGGTCGGTGGCGCAGAACGAGCCCTTGCCGGGCTTGTCGATGATGGGCTCGCCCGGCAGCGGCGCCAGATCGGGGATGATGTCCCAGCCCGGCTCGCCGCGCACCAGGATGCGGCCGCACGGACCGGGGTCGCCGATCCCGGCGCCGATCTGGCGCGAGCGCCAGCGTTTGTTGTCTGGCAGGTCGGCCAGGTCAGGCCGGTGGCCTTCGCGGGTGTGGATGATGTGAAAACCCTGCGCGCGCATCACCGCGAGCAGCTTCTTGATCGGCTCGATCGGCGCCCGCGTGAGCGAGAGGTCATAGCCCATCTTGTCGACATAGCCGCCGACGCCGCAGAAATCGGTCTGCATGTCGATGATGATGAGCGCGGTGTTCTCCGGCCGCAGGTCGCCGTTGTAGGGCCAGGCGTAGGGCTCGGATTTGATGAAGCGCTCGGGCATGAATGATCTCGCGGTCTATCGGGTGATGGACAATTCGGCCGGTGCGCCGGTCAGCGTGCGCTTCGGCGAGCAGGTGATGATCATGATCGCCAGGGTCAGGATGTAGGGCGCGGCGTTGAACAAATGATAGCCGGAGGTAATGCCGACCGATTGCAGCGCCGGCCCGAGGGCTGCGGCGCCGCCGAAGGCGAGCGAGGCCCACAGGCACAGCATCGGGTCCCAGCGCGCGAAGATCACCAGCGCCACGGCGGTGATGCCTTGTCCCGAGGAGAGGCCTTCGTTCCAGCTGCCGGGATAGAACAGCGACAGGAACGAGCCGCCGATGCCGGCGAGGAAGCCACCGACCATGGTGGCGCGCAGCCTGATCAGAAGCACCGAATGGCCCATCGCACGCGCCGCGTCCGCGCTCTCGCCGGCGGTGCGGATCAACAGGCCCCAGCGCGTGGTCCTGAATGCCCAGTACAGCAGCGGCGCGATCGCGACGCCGATCAGGAACAGCACGTTGATGCGCAGCGCCGCGCGGAGCTGCGGGATGTCGCTCCACCAGCCGAAATCGATCGCCGGCAGCCGTGCCGCGGTCGGCTCGATCAGTGGCTTGCCGAGGAAGAACGCGAGTCCGGTGCCGAGCAGCATCAGCGCGATGCCGACCGCGATGTCGTTGACGCGCGGCAGCGAGCAGATCCCGGCATGCAGCGCGCCGAACAGCGCGCCGGTGATGCCGGCCGCGAGCACGCCGAGCCATGGCGAGCCGGAGAGATAGGAGATGCCATAGGCGCTCAGCGCGCCCATCACCAGCGTGCCCTCGAGACCGAGATTGATGCGGCCGGATCGCTCGGTGATGCACTCGCCGAGGCTGACGAACAAAAACGGCGTCGAGACGCGGATGGCGCCGCCGAACACAGCGAGCGGGACGGTCCAGAGCCCGAGCGATGCGTCCGCCATGTCAGGACTTTCCCTTCAGGAAGCCGATCCGTCCGTAAAGCGCGTCGCTCGCCAGTACGAACACGAAGATGATGCCTTGCAGCACCAGCACCGAGGCGTCGGGCAGGCCGAGCCGCCGCTGCAACAGTCCGCCGGAGGCCGAGATGCCGCCGAGCAGGATCGCCACCGGAATGATCGCCAGCGGATTCTGCCGCGCCAGGAACGCGACCAGGATGCCGGTGAAGCCGTAGCCCGCGGCGAGGTTGGCGTTGGTGCGGCCCTGCACCGCCGCGACCTCGATCATGCCGGCGAGCCCGGCGCAGCTGCCGGCGAGGAAGCAGACGGTCAGGATCAGCTTGCCGACCGAAAGCCCGACGATCTTGGCGGCGCGGATGTTGCCGCCGGCAACGCGCGCGGCGAAGCCGAACGTGGTGTGATAGATCAGGATGTAGGCGGCAATGGCTGCCACCAGGCCGAACACCAGGCCCCAATGCACGTCGGTGCCGGGAATCGTGCCGATCATGTTGGCGGCGCCGATCTCGCGGGTCGACGGCTTGTTAAGGCTCGCCGGATCGCGCATCGGTCCCTCGACCAGATGGTTGAGGATCGCCAGCGCGATATACACCAGCAGCAGGCTCGAGATCGTCTCGTTGACCCCGCGATACTGCCGCAGGCCGCCCGACAGCATGATCCAGAGGCCGCCGCCGATCATGCCCGCGATCACCATCGCGATCTGCACCACGAGCGGCGCCGCACCTTGCAGCGCCAGCGCCGCCGATGTCGCCGACAGCGCGCCGATCAGCAGCGCGCCTTCGCCTCCGATGATCACCATGCCGAGCTGCGCCGGCAGCGCCGTGCACAGCGCGGTCAGGATCAGGGGCGCGGCGCGGGTCAGCGTGTTCTGCCAGGAGAAGGCGGTGCCGAACGCGCCGTAATACATGTAGAAATAGAGATCGAGCGGGTTCTTGCCGTAGAGCGCGACGAAGATGCCGAACACCGCGAGCGCGCCGACCAGCGCCGCGCCGGGGATCAGGATATATTCGATGCTCGCGCCGTAGCGCTGGAGGAAGCCGGGATCGGCGGCCGGAGCAACGCCGGCCGCCTCCACCGATTCCGCCGCCTCGGTCGTCACGCGGTGGCTCCGATCACGCCCTCGACCAGATAGTCCATCTTCTCGAGTTCGGGATCCTGCTGGCCGCGATCGGTGCCGCCGGCGATCACCGTCTTGCCCTTGTTGTCGGCGATCGGGCCCTTGAAGATCGTGTATTCGCCGGACATGAACTTGGCCTTGACGTCGTCGGCATGCTTGCGTGCTTCCGCCGAGACCATCTCGCCATAGGGCGAGACCTTGACGATCTCTTCCTTCAGGCCGCCGCGATAGAAGTTCGGGATCGCTTCGCCCGCCACGATCATCTTGACGAACTTCGGATACAGCGCCTCCCAGTTCCACTCGGCGCCGGTGAGATAGGCCTTCGGGGCCAACGGCGACTGGTTGACGTGATAGCCGCACACCATCGCGCCGCGGCGCGCGGCGTTCTCGACCATCGTCTTCGGTCCGTCGACATGGCAGGTCAGCACGTCGACGCCCTGGTCGATCAGGCTGTTGGTGGCCTCGGCTTCCTTGACCGGCATCGACCAGTCGCCGGTGAAGATCACCTGCGTCGTCGCCTTCGGATTGGCGAGCCGGGCGCCGAGCGTGAAGGCGTTGATGTTGCGCAGCACCTGCGGGATCGGCTTGGCGGCGACGAAGCCGAGCTTGCCGCTCTTGGTCGAATAGCCGGCGACGATGCCGGAGATGTATTGCGCCTCGTCGATGTAGCCGAAATAGCTGCCGGCGTTCTTCGGGTCCTTGTCGGTCCACAGGCCGCCGCAATGCTCGAAGTGCATCTTCGGAAACTTGGCCGCCATCTTGAGAACGTGCGGGTTGTAGTAGCCGAACGAGGTCGGAAACAGCAGCGAGGCGCCGTCGAGGTTGATCATGGACTCGATGGTCTTCTCGACCGCGTCGGTCTCCGGCACCTTCTCTTCCTCGACCACCTTGATGCCGGGCAGCTTCTTCAGCGCCGCGGCGCCCTGGGCGTGGGCCTGGTTGTAGCCGTAGTCGTCGCGGGACCCGACATAGATGAAGCCGACCGTGGTTTCCGCAGCCGCAGCGCCGCGAACGCCGAGCGAGCTGCCTAGCGCCAATGCCGCGCTTCCCTGCAATAAATGCCTTCTCGAAATCCTGCTAAAATCCATCGCCTGCTCCCTCCGGCGGGGCGGGCCCGCCTGTCCTTGTGCAGCCGCCGTAACGGCGGCGCTTGACAGAGTGTCGCAAGCTTCATGCCAGAGCACGTTTGGCGATCACGGTTCCGTAAGTAGCTGATTATGAATGCGAACGACGGTCGACGTGGTTCGCCTTTGGAATCGGCAGAGCCAAAATTGCCTAATTTGTATGCGATCAATCCTCATTGTATGCAATGCCGTTAAGCAGCCGCTAACCGCCGAGCGGCCGATGCGCGCCCGGCCGGAAGGCGGCATTTGCCGGCTGGTGAATCGGACCGGGCCTGCTACGAGTGGAGTGGGCTCCGGCGCCGGTTCGACCGATGGGAAACAGTATGAGCGAGAAGAATCCGTCTTCCCTTGGCGACGAGATCGTGGCGCGGATCGATCAGCTCGCGGCGATCTCGGAGACGCCGGAGCATCTGGCGCGCATTTTCCTCACCGAGGAGCATCGCAAGGCGGCCGACCTCATCCTGTCCTGGATGCGCGAGGCCGGCATGAGCGCGCATCTCGATGCGATCGGCAATGTCTGCGGCCGCTACGAGGGCGAGCGGCCGGGCCTGCCGGCGTTGATGCTCGGCTCGCATTACGACACCGTGCGCGATGCCGGAAGGTGGGACGGCCCGCTTGGCGTCATCACCGCGATCGCCTGCGTCGCCGACCTCAACCGGCGGGGCAAGCGGCTGCCGTTCGCAATCGAGATCGTGGGCTTCGCGGACGAGGAGGGCGTGCGCTTCGCCTCGACCCTGCTCGGCAGCCGGGCGGTTGCCGGCACGTTCGACGAGAGCGTGCTCAACACAAGCGACCGCGCCGGCATCTCGATGCGCGATGCGCTGATCGCCTTCGGCCTCGATCCCGATCATATCGGCAAGGCGGCGCGCGTGCGTCGCGAGCTGCTCGGCTATGTCGAGCTGCACATCGAGCAGGGGCCCGTGCTGGAACAGAAGGCGCTGCCGGTCGGTGTCGTCTCCGCGATTTCAGGTGCGACGCGGCTCGCCGCCAGTCTCACAGGATTCGCCGGCCATGCCGGCACCGTGCCGATGCCGCTGCGGCGGGATGCGCTGGCGGGCGCCGCCGAATGCATCGTTGCGATCGAGCAATTCTGCCGGAGCGATGAAGCCGGCCTCGTCGGCACCGTCGGCTATATCAACGCGATGCCCGGCGCCACCAACGTGATCCCGGGCAAGGTGTCCTTCACCATGGACATCCGCTCGCAGAGCGACATGCATCGCAAACGCGCGGTCGCCGACATCGTGCGGCAGATCGAGGCGATCGCAAAGCGACGCGAGCTCGCGCTGCAGATCGACGTCACCCACGAGAACCGCAGCGTGCCCTGCGCGCCATGGCTGAAGGCGCAGATCGCCGAGGCTGTCGCAGCCGAGGGCCATACCGTGTTCGAACTGCCGAGCGGGGCAGGGCACGACGGCATGGCGATGGTCGATGTCGCCGATATCGGCATGATCTTCGTGCGCTGCCGCGGCGGGATCAGCCACAATCCGGCCGAGCACGTCGAGCTCGCCGACGCCGACACCGGCGCGCGGGTGCTGCTGCGTTTCGTCGAGAATTTCCGACCGCACGGTACAGTGAATATGTGAAGGTGCCGCGGCTGGGCGGTCGTCCGTCCGTGCCGAATCTGGACAGATTTGATCGCCGTTGCCTGGCACAGTCGGCCTATTTGCGCGCCGGCCGTGAACGGCTAGACTTGGTGCCAACGGGGGGAAGGACATGCGGTCGTCCGTCGTCCAGGACGTTCAGTTCCCAAAACAACCGGCGCTGCAGCTGATCTACGACACTGCACCGATCGGTCTCGCCTACCTCTCTCCGGACTGCCGTTATCTCCAGATCAATCAGCGGCTCACCGAGATCTGCGGCATCTCGGTCGAAGGCCATCTCGGACGCACCGTGCATGATTGCGTGCCCGCGCTGGCCACCGCGGTCGAAGGCATCGTTCGCTCGATCATGGAGACCGGCGAGCCCGTGACCGGCGTCGAGGTCTACGGCCAGCGTCCGGGCCACAATGACGAGCGATGCTGGATCACGCATTGGCATCCGCAGCGCGAGCCGAACGGCAGCATCGTCGGCGTCAACGTTGCGGCTGAGGAGATCACCGATCGCAAGCGCAGCGAACGCGAGATCCGCGCGGCGCGGGATGCGGCCGAGAAGGCCTTGCATCATCTGCAGGAGACCCAGGCGTCGCTGATCGAGGCGGAGAAGCTCGCGGCGCTGGGCCGGCTGGTGGCCGGCGTCGCGCATGAGATCAACAGCCCGGTCGGCACCAGCCTCACGGTCGCCTCGGTGCTGGAGCAGAAATGCGCCGACTTCGCCGCCGAGGCAGCGCGCGGCAAGCTGAAGCGCTCGAGTCTGAGCGATTTCATCGAGGTCGTCGAAAGCGCGTCGTCGCTCTTGGTCGGCAACCTCAAGCGCGCAGCGGACCTGGTGCAGTCATTCAAGCAGGTCGCCGTCGATCGCAGCTATTTCGATCGCAGCGCGTTCGATCTCGGCGAGGTGACGGAACAAGTTCTTTCGAACCTGCGCCCGGCGTTGCCGAAGAACAATCTGGCGCTCGAGGTCGATTGTCCGTCGGGTCTGGCGATGAACAGCTATCCCGGTCCTTACGGTCAGGTGCTGACCAATCTGTTCGTCAATGCGGTCGCGCATGCATTTCCGGACGGCAAGGGCGGCACCATCACGATCCGGCTGCGCGCGTCAGGCGCGGACCGGGTCGAGATCCTGTTCGCCGATGACGGCTGCGGGATGGACCGCGACGTGCTGCGGCAGGCCTTCGATCCCTTCTTCACCACGCGCCGCGACATCGGCCGGATCGGGCTTGGCCTGCACATCGTGCACAACATCGTCACCAACCGTCTGGGCGGAGAACTGCATCTCGACAGTGCCCCAGGCATGGGAACGCGCGTGCGGATCACGCTGCCGCTCATCGCCCCGCAGCGCGGGACGGACAGCTGAGGCCGGATCAGGTAGCCGAGAAGGAAATACTCCCCGGCCAGGGAGTCGGAAAACGTCCTTCCAAGGTACGGGTGCAAAAGGCATTCCGGGACCCTTGCTTCTGCCCCCGCCGTCGCGACATTGTCACGGCAGTCCCTGATGGTCGCGACGATGAGCCAATCCGCATTCGATCCCTTCGGTGAGCCGGTTCCCGCGGTCGATTCCTCGGCCGGGAGCGAGGCCGTGTCGAAATGGCTGAAGACCGCGGGCACCGGCGTGTTCTGGGTGCTGGTGGTCGGCATCGTGCTGGCACGCGCGGTGTATTTCGAGCCCGGCGTGTTCAGCTTCGAGCGTGTCGTTGCCTGGGCGCAGGGTCTGTTCGCCGCGCTCTGAGGCGCAGGATGGTTTGGTCTCGGCCTATCTCTCGTATAAGGGCTCTTACTCTCTCGATAGACCGTAATCACTCAACCGATTCGCTGCGTGATATGAAAGAAGCCGCGAACGGAGGCGGCTTCGGTTTGCAGAGCTAGCTGCGTCTAGCCTGCTCGGCTGCAAGACGAGCATCGATCGCGTCGAGGACGGCGAGTTGTGCCTGTTCGACCGACGCTATGGCGTAGTCGACGGCGAATCCGGCGTCTTCTTCCAGAAGGTTTGCGCGGTCCTCGGCGAGGTTCGCCTTGATATCATGCTTTGCCTGGAGCGCGTACGCCTTCAAGGTGTTCACGTCCGCAGTGATCTTTGCTTGCAGCGCTTGCCTGTCTCTGCTGGCAGACTCGCCGACCGACTTGATTTGCTGGCTGATCTTTTCGACTGCTGTCTTTGCAGCCGAAAGCGCCTCCGTTTTGCGCGCTTCGATCTTGTCACGCGCTTCCTTTTGTGCGGCTGCAAACGCAGCTTCGGCGTTTCTTGCGCGCACCGACAATTCGGCGAGTTGTTCAGAAAGGGGCTTCATGCGCTCCTCCTTCAGTTGAACGTTTCACGACCGGCTCGCAAATAACGTGCTCTCGTCCGAGCCATGTTGATTTGGATCAACTTACTTGGAAACGAGCAGTAAGCGGCCGCGCGGAGCGAAGTCTCTATTGGTCAAAAGCGTTGGTTTCAGCCATCCGGCATTCGGGTCCGGACCGTTCTCGAATCCGGCGGTACGTATGCGCTCCGCATTTTCGTTTAATCGCGTCTTCGGGTTACAAGAAGATGATATTGCCAGGGTCGGATCGCGTCTCGGCTTTGCCTGCGAAAGCGGGCGTTACTCCGGTCTCATCGCGCTCTGGCGGCCCGCGTCCGCGGCGCCGTGTTCGCGGCCCTTGTCTCCCGGATGATCCCCTCGAACGCGACCGCCGCCGGCACATCCAGCCGGCCGGGCGATTTGAGCTGCCACAGCGTGCGCTCGATGTGGACGCCCTTGATCGGGATCACCTTCAGTTTTCCGAGCTTGACCTGATCGTCGATCGTTGCAACCGATACGATCGCGACCCCGACACCCGCTGCGACCGCCTGCTTGATCGCCTCGGTGCTGCCGATCTCCAGCGTCCGCTGCGGCTCGACGCGGTGGGCGGCCAGCGCCTGTGCCACCACCTCGCGCGTGCCGGAGCCCGGCTCGCGCACGATCAGGATCTCTTCGTTGAGCTGGCGGACGTCGATCGGGCCTGCGGCAGCCGCGAAGCGATGATCAGGGCCTGCGATCAACACCATCACGTCGGTGCGCCAGGCGTCGCTGGTCAGGTTCTCGTCCTCGACCGGCCCTTCGACCAGCGCGATCTCGATCTCATGCCCGAGCATCAGCGCCGCGATGTCGCTGGTGTTGGCGCTCACGACATGCAGGTCGATGCCGGGAAAGGCGCGGTGGAACACGCCGAGATATTCCGGGACCATGTAGGTCGCGATCGTCGTGCTGGCGCCGATCCGCAGCGAGCCGCTGTCGAGGTTGCGCAGCGCCTGCAATTCGTCCTCGGCGGCGCGCTCGGCCGCGAACAGCGTCTCGGCATGCCGGGCCAGCGCCGCGCCCTCCCGGGTCGGCCGCACCCCCTTCGGTGTGCGGTCGAGCAGCCGGCAGCCGACCTGCAGCTCAAAATCCCGCACCCCCTTGGAGATCGCCGGCTGGCTGATGTGCAGGAGGTCGGCAGCGCGGGAAAAACTTCCAGTCCTCGCCACGGCCGCGAACAGGCGGAGCAGGTGCAGGTTGAGGGACATAACTTCTCTCTATCGGGGCAGTCCGAAAAGATATTAGCCAATGAGTGGGGTCTGGCGCATAAAATCTTCTCCGAAAAGAGGATTTTGTGCCGGAACAAGAACAACATCAGGGGCGGATGCAGGGGGTGCTGAAGGGCATCATCCTGCTCATTCCGGGCATTCTGCTCTGCGGAGCGGTCACCGTCATCTCACTCGGCATCCAGGCCGCCGAGGAGCGGGTTTTCGACCACCCCTATATCGAGGCGCTGGTGGTCGCGATCCTGCTCGGGATGGCGGTGCGGACCGCCTGGGACCCGTCCGAGCGCTGGCGCTCGGGGATCGCCTTCAGCGCCAAGCAGCTGCTCGAGGTCGCGGTGATGCTGCTCGGCGCGTCGATCAGCTTCGCCGCGATCCTGGCGTCGGGCTGGCTCCTGATCGGCGCCATCGCCGCGACGGTCGTGGTCATGCTGGCGGTGAGCTATGGCCTCGCCCGCCTGCTCGGGCTGAAGACCAAACTCGCGATCCTGATCGCCTGCGGCAACTCGATCTGCGGCAATTCCGCGATCGCGGCGGTGGCGCCGGTGATCGAGGCCGATGGCGACGACATCGCCTCGTCGATCTCGTTCACCGCCATCCTCGGCGTGCTGATGGTGCTCGGCCTGCCGCTCCTGATCCCGCTCCTGAAGCTGACCGCGACGCAATACGGCATTCTCGCCGGGCTCACGGTCTATGCCGTGCCGCAGGTGCTGGCGGCGACCGTGCCGGCCGGCATCGTCTCGACCCAGATCGGCACGCTGGTGAAGCTGGTGCGCGTCCTGATGCTGGGCCCGATCGTGGTCGCCCTCTCGCTGGTCGTGGCGCGGCGGCGCGAGGGCGGGCCGGCGAAGGAGGGCGCGGCAAAGACCGCCTCGATCAGCCCGTTCAAGCTGGTGCCGTGGTTCATCATCGGTTTCCTGGTGCTGGCCGCGCTGCGCTCGTTCCAGCTGGTGCCCGACATCGCGATCGCACCGGTGACCAGGACGGCGGCGATCCTCACCGTGCTCTCGATGGCCGCGCTCGGCCTTGGCGTCGATGTGCGTGTGCTCTCGACCGTCGGCGGCCGGGTGACGGCCGCGGTGACGCTGTCGCTGATGCTGCTCTTGGGCTTGAGCATCGGTCTCGTGCACTGCTTCAAATAGCCGCTTGCGGCGGCTATTCGGCGGCTTTCGCGGTCTTGCCGAACATCCGTGTCGGTGCGGCAAAGCCGCAGGACGTGCCGTCGGTGATCTTGACCTGATCCTCCCAGGGCAGACGGAAGCGGCCGGACACCATGTCCTGCATGAAGGTGTAGGGGCAATCCATCGCGCCGCCCTTCACCGCGACATAGCCGCGGTGCCACAGCTGATAGATGTTGTTCTCGACGCCCCAATTGATCCGCGCCTCGCGCACGAGGTCGGGCCGCACCTCGGCGGTGATGATCTCGTCGGCCCGCCCGGTGGTGCCGTGCGCGATGATGCTGCCGTCGAAATTGACGATCATGCCTTCGCCCATCGAGTCGAACGAGCCGTCCGAGCCGCACATGCAGACATTGGCGGTCACCATCAGGTTCTGGAACGCATTGGCCTGGTTGGTGAAGCGCCAGCTGTCGCGGATCGGCGCGGTGTATCCCGCGGTGCGGATCATGATCTCGGCGCCCTTGTAGGCGCATTCGCGCGCCATTTCCGGGAACATGCCGTCGTGGCAGATGATCAGCGCGAGCTTCGCGCCCTTCGGTCCGTCGATCACCGGAATGCCGATGTCGCCCGGCTCCCACGGCTCGACCGGAATCCAGGGATGGAATTTGCGGTAGTAGAGCTTGATCTCGCCGTGATCGTCGATGATCAGTCCTGAATTGTAGGGATTGCCGTGCGGGTTGAACTCCATGATGGAGAAGCAGCCCCAGATCTTGTTGTCGATGCAGGCCTGCCTGAAGGCTGCGACTTCGGGCCCGTCGAGCCGGCACATGATCTCCGGATTGGTATCCATCGAGAGGCCATGCAGCGAATATTCGGGAAACACGACCAAGTCCATGGTGGCGAGATTGCGCCGCGCCTTGCCGACCATCCAGACGATGCGCTCGGTCTGCCGCGCCAGATCGGCCCTGGTCGCGACCACGGGCAGCTGCAGCTGCACCAGTCCGATCACGACGCCGTTGGGTGACTTGTTGAGGCCGCCAAGTCCGTTCATGCCTGTCCTCCCGCCTGTTGAAATGGGCTGTCATTTCGCGAACGATGATCTTCGTTCGGTCGGGCTCCCAGCTAGCAACGATCATGCCAGCAGGATCGGACGATCGGCAAATCAGCTGCCGGTGATTGCGTCGTGGCACGCGGTTTGCTTAATCAAGCGCGGGTCTTCTCGCATTCGGAGCGTGCGCCATGGCGAATTCAGGCGGGACCATCGCGGCGGAGCCGGCGCCGATCACGCTCGACTGGAGCAGGACCGCGCTCGTCATCATCGACATGCAGCGCGATTTCATGGAGCCTGGCGGCTTCGGCGAGACGCTCGGCAACGACGTCAGCCAGCTCGCCCGCGCGGTGCAGCCGATCGCCGCGGTGCTCGCGGTGGTGCGCGACGCAGGCCTGCTCGTGGTTCATACCCGTGAGGGCCATCTGCCCGATCTGTCCGACGCGCCGCCGGCCAAGCTCGAGCGCGGCGCGCCGTCCTTACGGATCGGCGATCCCGGACCGATGGGACGGATCCTGATCCGCGGCGAGGCCGGGCATGACATCATCCCCGAACTCTATCCGCTGGACAGCGAGATCGTGATCGACAAGCCCGGCAAGGGCGCGTTCTACGCCACCGAGCTCAGTGACATCCTCAGGAAATACGGCATCGAGAATCTGCTGGTCTGCGGCGTCACCACCGAAGTCTGCGTCAACACCACGGTGCGCGAGGCCAACGACCGCGGTTATCGCTGCGTCGTGATCTCGGACGGCTGCGCGTCCTACTTCCCGGAATTCCATGAGATGGGCCTGAAGATGATCAAGGCCCAGGGCGGCATTTTCGGCTGGGTCGCCGATTCCGCCGCAGTGCTGAAGGCGCTCGCCGGCTAGGGCACGACGCCAAATTTCGGAATATTAGAATAATATCCCTGAGTTGCCCGACGTGTCAAGTTGCATCGTCGAAGGTTGGCCGCCGACGGCTACTTTGCATGGGGTTGTTTTGCGATATTTTGGCCGAGCCCCCGTGACGGCCGATAACTTCATATTGGCCTGGTCTAGCCACCCTTCACCGCGCCCGCCGTCAGCCCGGCGACGATCTGCCGCTGCGCCATCACTGTGAGCAGCAGCACCGGCGCCGTCACGATCAAAGCGGCGGCGGCGAGCGGGCCCCAGCTCAATTGGTCGAACGAGATCATGTTGTAGACTGCGACCGGCAGCGTGCGGGTCTCGCGCCCGGCCAGCACGATGCCGAAGACGAAGTTGTTCCAGGAGAAAATCACCGCGAGGATGAAGGCGACCGCAAGCCCGGGCCTCGCGATCGGCAGCGCGACATGGCGGAACACCTGCCACCGCGTGGCGCCGTCGATCAGCGCGGCTTCCTCCAGCTCCAGCGGCGTGGTCTCGAAATAGCCGATCATGATCCAGATCACGATCGGCACCGTGACCACGAGATGGATGATGATCTGCGGCACCAGCGTGCCGAGCAGGCCGAGCCACTGGAACAGCAGGAACAGCGGGATCAGATACGACAGGCCCGGCGTGATGCGCGCGATCAGGATCACGATCGCCGATTTGTGCGCCGCCATCCGCGCAATCCCGTAGCCCGCCGGCACGCCGACCAGCATCGCAAGGCCCGTGGCGCAGCCGGTGACGATCAGGCTGTTGCTGAAATAGGTCAGGAAGCGGTTGGACGCGAACACGTCGGCATAGTTCTTCCAGGCGATGTGCTCCGGGAAGAACACCGGCGGATAGGAGGCGTTGTCGATCTCGAATTTCAGCGACAGCGAGCCCATCCAGAGGAAGAACAGGATCGCCGGCGAGACGATGACGAACACCGACAGCCACAGCCCGATCTGCCCGAGGATCTGACGCAGGTTCATGCCTCGCTCCCGAGCTGCGAGGTCCACAGCAGGCGCTTGCGCAAGTACAGCAGCAGCGCCGCCAGCGCGACGATGAGGAGGAAGAACACCACCGCGATCGCCGAGCCGTAGCCGAGGTCGTAATAGACGAAGGCGACGCTGTAGAGATAGACGTTGATGGTCTCCGACGCCGAACCCGGCCCGCCCTGGGTGATCGCGAAGATGATGTCGAAACTCTTCACCGCATCGATCATCCGGATCATTCCGGCGATGAACAGGAACGGCATGATCAGAGGTAGCGTGATGAAGCGGAACACCTGCCAGAAATTGGCGCCGTCGATCTGCGCGCTCTCATAGGGTTCGGTCGGGATCGCGGCGAGGCCGCCGAGCACGATCAGCATCACCAGCGGCGTCCATTGCCAGGTCTCGACCAGCACCAGCGAGGGGATCACCGTCGTCGGGTTGAACACCCAGAGCTGCGGCGGCAGGCCGACCAACGACAGCAGATAGTTCAGCACGCCGAGCTGCGGGTGGAACATCATGGTCCACACCAGTGCGATCGCCACCGGGGTTGCCATCATCGGCATGATGAAGATGCCGCGCAGAAAGCCGCGCGCGGCGAATTTCTGGTGAAACACGACAGCCGCCAGCGTGCCAAACACCAGCGGCAGCACGACCGACAGCGCCGTGTAGGACAGCGTGTGGCCGACCGCTTCGACGAAGCGCGGATCGGTCGGCAGCCGCAAATAGTTGGCGAGCCCGACGAAGGTGGTGGGCGAGCCGACCTTCCATTCCTGGAAGCTCATCCAGATCGTGAAGACCCACGGGAAGATGATGACCGCGAGCACCACCACCAGGGCCGGGATCACGAAGGGCCAGTAGGATGGCTTGCGCCATTCGCGCTCCGGCGCGGCGGTTTCGGCCGCGGCCGGAGAAGCTTGTGTCACCACGCTCACGCTTTTTCACTGCGCTCCAGGATCGGGCGGAACTGATCGTGCGCCTTCTTCAATTCGGTGGCGGGATCGGCGCCCGACAGCGTCGCGGTCAGCGCCGCGCCGACGATGTCGCGATACTCGGCGACCGGGATGATCACCGGCAGGCCAAGCTTCGAGATCTTCGAGGAATCGATCACCGATTGCAGCCATTCCTTGGTCTTGACGCCCTTCGCAACCTCGGGATCGTCGACGATCGAGCTACGGAACGGCACGCCGCCACCAGCCTGGATCAAGCGCGTGCCCTGGCCGCGCGAGACCGCCCATTGGCAGAGCAGATAGGCGGCTTCCTTGTTCTTGCTGGCGGCGGCGATGCCGAGGCCGTCACCATACGTGGATGAGAAGTGGCCCTTGGGTCCGGCCGGGACCACGGTGTAGCCGACCTTGCCGGGCACGCGCGAGGCGGTTGGATCTTCGATCGGTGGCGCCCAGCCGGTGGCGTCGATCCACATCGCGGCGCGTCCCTGGGTAAAGGAAGCCATCGACTCCATCCAGTTGAAGCCGGCGACGCCGGGCGGCGCGCATTTGGTCAGCAGCCGCTGATAGAGTTTGGTGGCTTCAATAGCCTCGGGACCGTCGGACAGGATGTTGCCCTTGGCATCGAGGAATTCGCCGCCATAATTCAAATAGAAGTTGCTCCACATCGCCATGTTGGCGTTGCGCAGGCCGCGGCCGACGAAACCGTAGACGCCTTCCTTCGGGTCGGTCAGCTTCTCGGCAGCGACCGCCATCTCGTCCAGCGTCTTCGGGACTTCGACGCCCTTTTTCTGGAACAGATCCTTGTTGTAGTAGAGGATGAAGTAGTCGACCGACCACGGCAGCGACAGCATCTGGCCCTTGTCGTTGCGCGCATATTGCAGGCCAGCTGCGGAGAAGTCGCTCTCGACCAGATCCGGCAGCGTCAAGCTTGGATCCTTGAGGAAGCCCGACATGTCGGCGAGCCAGCCGGCTTTCTCGAATTGCCGCTTCTGCACGTGATAGCTGAGGTGAACGACATCGAAGCTCGGCTTGCCCGAGGACAGCTCGATCACGCATTTCTGGCGCTGCTGTTGCTCCGGGACTTGCTCCGATTCCACCTTGACGCCGGTGAGCTCGGTGAATTCCTTGATGTATTTTTGCAGATTGTCGCCGCGCGGTCCCTTGGCGAGGCTGACTTCGAGCGAGGTGCCGGAATATTTCTTCCAGTTGACCTCGGCGCGGGCCGGAAATCCGGCCAATCCAACCGCGCCTGCGGCTGCCGTGCCGGCCAGCATCTGCCGGCGCGAGATCAGGTGATGCGACATGTTTCTCTCCCCTGGGACGGTTCTTGTTTGGGAGAGATACTAGAGCATGATCTGGAAAAGTGAACACCGGTTTTCCGGACGGATCGAGCATCAACCGATGCAGGTACAGCATCGATGCGATCAAAGTTCGCATCGATGCTTGAGTGGCGACGCCGCATGATGCAGCGCCGCGCGACGTCGGGCAGCTATGCCTTGACGAAGGCGAGCAGGGTGCCGTTCGCGGAAGCCGGCGGCACGGTGATGCCGTTGCCGCCCTTCACGCCGGTCGCGCCGAGCGCTTTCTCGGTCGCGGCAAGGTCGGCTGCGATGACGAGGCCGGCGCCGCCGCGATCGGACAGGCCATCCAGCGACACGCCGGGATAGCGCTTGCCGAGTTGATCCCTGGTCAGGAACACGAAGTCGGCGCGATCGCCGCCGGACGGCATCGCAATCGCACCGTCGGCATCGTTCCTGACGGCGATGTCGATCATCTTGGAGAGATGCGCGGCGTCAGTCGCGGGATCGGGCGAGACGATGAGGACCTGCTTGAGGCGCTTTGCCCCATTGGCGTGCGTCATCAATTCGGGAATCCACACCGTCTCGCGGGTCTTGTGCTGGCAGGCGAAGATGCGGACGCCGCCGGGCGCTTCTGCCGTCGGCCATTGGAAGGTGCGGAATTTTGCCGCGGAGATGGTGCCGTTCGGCAAGGTCACCGGGCGCTCGAAATCGGTCGGCCCAACCGGCGGATAGCCGCGCGCGCGGATCTCCTCGGCGCCTTCGGCGGAATCCACCGCGGTGAACGCGATCCGCTCGATGCCTTCGCCACGCTTCTCGAGGAAGGCGCGCGCCGGGGCATTGTGTTCGGTCGGCGTCAGCACGCCGAGCAATTCCATGTAGTCGGGGTCGAACATGATGGTGTAGTTGCCCGATCCCATATGCGCGCTGTGGGTGCCGCGCGGCGACACGGTGAAGCCGAGCCGTTTGTAATTTTCGGCGGCCTTGTCGAGGTCCTTGACCATGACCACGGCGTGATCGATTCCGATGACGTTCTTGAGTGCCACTTCTTGTCTTCCCGGCTGGAATGAGTGAGTAGAGTAAAGCTAACCAGAATGACCGGGCACCCGCAAGAAAGGATCATGATGAGCAGCAATGCCGTGCGCTGGCCCAATTCGCTCTGGGCCGCCGTGACGCCGTCAGGCCCCGATTGCCCCGAATTGACCGGCGCGCAGCAGGCTGATGTCGTCATCATCGGCGGCGGCTTCACCGGGCTGTCGACCGCGCTGCATCTGCGCGAGGCCAATGTCGACGTCGCGATCGTCGAGGCGGCCGAGCCGGGCTGGGGCGCCTCGGGCCGCAACAACGGGCAGGTGATCCCGACGCTGTCGCGCCCCGATCCCGATGACATCATCAAGCGGCATGGCTCCGCCGGTGAGCGCTTCGTCGCGATGCTGCGCGACAGCGCGGCCATGCTGTTCGAAATCGTCAAGCGCTACGATATCGCGGCCGAGCAGGAGCAGGCCGGCTGGGTGCAGCCGGTGCACTCGCCTGGCCGCATCAAGATCGCGGAGCGGCGGGTGCAGCAATGGTCGAAATTCGGCGCGCCGGTCGAATTGCTCTCGCGCGACCAGACCCGCGACATGCTCGGCTCGGATGCCTGGTACGGCGGTTTCTGGAACAGGACCGGCGGTCACGTCAATCCGCTGGCACTGGCGCGCGGCCTTGCGCGCACCGTGCTCGGCCTCGGTGGACGGATCTATGCCCGTTCGCCGGCGCTGAGTTTCGAGCGCCGCGGCGATCGCTGGGTGGTGAAGACCGAGAAGGGCGAAATCTCGGGTCGTGCGCTGGTGGTCGCGACCAATGCCTATAGCGGCGAGTTCGCGAAATCGTTGGTGCCCGAGATCGCGACCGAGGTGATGCCGGTGCTGTCCTGGCAGATGGCGACGCAGCCGCTGTCGGACAACGTCCGCAAAACCATCATCCCCGGCCGGCAGGCGATGTCGGACACCCATGGCGAGCTGTATTTCGCGCGCTACGATGCCCGCAATCGCCTCGTCACCGGCGGCGCCGTGCTCGGGTTCGGCGACAAGACCGGGCGGCTGAAGGCGCGGTTGACCGAGCGGTTGCAGCGATTGTGGCCGCAGATCGGCGAGGTCTCGTTCGACTATGTCTGGAACGGCTATGTCGGGATGACCGCGGATTTCCTGCCGCGGATGCACCGGCTCGGACCGAACGCCTATGGCTGGACCGGCTGCAACGGCCGCGCCGTCGCGCTGACCATCCCGCTCGGCCGCGAATTGGCGCGGGCAGTCCAGGGCGTGCCCGACAATGAGCTGGCGCTGCCGTTCACCGAGCCGGTGCAGTATGTGGCGCACGGCTTGTTGCGCAAGCTCGCGCCCTGGATGCTGGTGCTCTACCGGCGCCGCGACGCCCAGGAACCGGTCAGGGGCGATCGCTTCGAGCTGCTGCGCTGGGCGGAGCAAGTGCTCGCCTCGCACCGCTCCAGGTAAGGACCGCCGCCAAGCGCGTGGCCCGATCAGGCGATCAAGGCATCGCGCTTGCGCGTGAAGTCGCCGCCGGGGATCGCCGAAAGCAGCGCCTGCGTATAGGGATGCTGCGGCCTGCCGAACACCTCGGCGGTCATCCCTTGCTCGACCACGGCGCCATCCTTCATGACCGCGATGAGGTCGCAGATCTGCGCGGCGACGCGCAGATCGTGTGTGATGAAGATGATGGACAGGCCGAGCTGCTGCCGCAGCTCGGCGAGCAACCTCAAGACTTGTGCCTGCACCGAGACGTCGAGCGCCGAGACCGGCTCGTCCGCGACCAGCACGTCGGGCCTGAGTGCCAATGCCCGTGCCAGCCCGATGCGCTGTCGCTGGCCGCCGGAGAATTCGTGCGGGAAGCGGTCGCCGGCGGAAGGGTCGAGCCCGACCAGCTCGAACAGTTTTCGTGCTTCCGCAATCGCGGTGGCGCGTCCGGTGCCATGCACGATCGGCCCCTGCGCCACCAGCTCGGTCGCCTTGCGGCGCGGATTGAGCGAGGCGAACGGGTCCTGGAACACCATCTGGATGTGGCGGGTCTCGCGCCTGATCTCGTCGCGGCCGAGCTTCGCCCAGTCCTTGCCGGCGAGTACGATCGAGCCGGCATCGGGGTCGATCAGCCGCACGATGCAGCGCGCCAGCGTCGATTTGCCCGAGCCGGACTCGCCGACGATGCCGAGCGTCGCGCCGCGCGGCAGGCGCAGCGAGACGTTCTTGACGGCTTCCGTGATCCGCGCGCCGCGACCGAGGAAGCCGCCGGTGCGATAGGTCTTGGAGACGCCGTCGATGGTCAGGATGGTCTTGCCGGACAGGATGCGCGGCGGTGGCGTCGTCAGCGGCGGCACGGCGGCAATCAATTGCCTTGTATAGGGATGCTGCGGATCGTTCAGTACCGTGTCGGCCGCGCCTTGCTCGACGATGGCGCCGTGCTGCATCACCACGACGCGATCGGCGATCTCGGCGACCACACCGAAATCATGGGTGATGAACAGCACCGCGGTCTTCTTGCGCTGCTGCAGATCGCGGATCAGTTTCAGGATCTGCGCCTGGGTCGTGACGTCGAGCGCGGTGGTCGGCTCGTCCGCGATCAGGAGTTTCGGGTCGAGCGCCAGCGCCATCGCGATCATGGCGCGCTGGCGTTGGCCGCCGGACAGCTCGTGCGGGTAGGCTTTCGCAGCCGCCTTCGGATCGGAGATCCGAACGTCTTCGAGCAGCGCCAGCACCCGCGCGTTGATCTCAGCCTTGGACAGGCCGGTGTGGATCGCAAACATCTCGCCGATCTGGTCGCCGATGGTGCGCAACGGATTGAGCGCGGTCATCGGCTCCTGGAAGATCATCGCGATCCCCGCGCCGCGGACCTCGCGCATGGCGGCGCCATCTGCGGCGCAGAGGTCGCGGCCCTCGAACATCATCCGGCCCCGTTCGATCGTCACCTCGTTGGGCAGAAGCCGCATGATGGCGTTGGCCATCATCGACTTGCCGGAGCCGGACTCGCCGACCACGCAGAGGATCTCGTTCGACGCGACAGACAATGAGACGTCGGACAGCGCATGCGGCCGGTCGGCGCCCCTGGGCAGGCGCACGGTCAGGCCGTCGAGCGAAAGGACAGCTTCGCTCATCGGCTCTTCAGCCTCGGATTGAGCGCATCGTTGAGGCCCTGGCCGACCAGCGACACCGCCAGCACGGTGACGAGGATCGCGATGCCGGGGATTGCCGAGACGTACCACTGCACGCGCAGCACGTCGCGGCCGAGCCCGATCAGATTGCCCCAGGAGGCGACGTTGGGATCGGACAGCCTTAAGAAAGCGAGCGCGCTTTCCAGCAGGATCGCGACCGCCATCACCACGCTGGCATAGACGATGACCGGCGGCAGCGCGTTGGGCAGGATCTCGCCGAGGATCAACTGGAGGTCCTTCATGCCGAGCGTCTTGCCGGCCTGGACGAATTCGCGGTTGCGCAGCGACAGGAACTCGGCGCGGGTCAGCCGCGCCGGCGCCGGCCACGACACCACGCCGACTGCAATGGTCACCGTGGTCAGGGTCGAGCCGAACACCGCGACCAGCACCAGCAGCAGCACGAAGTTCGGCAAGGTCTGGAACGCCTCGGTGATCCGCATCAGGACATTGTCGACCCAGCCGCCATAATAGCCCGCGAAGGCGCCGACCAGGATGCCGATCACGATCGCGATCACGGTGGCGACCCCGCCGATCAGGAGCGAAATCCGCGCGCCGTAGAAGATCTGGGCGGCGATGTCGCGCCCGGAATTGTCGGTACCGAGCAGGAATCGCGGGTTGGAGAACGGCCAGACCAGCGGCCGGCCCGCCAGCGCGAGCGGATCGCGCGGATACAGGAAGCCGGCGCTGACGGCCATCGCGATGATGAGCAGCAGCAGGATCAGGCCGATCACCGCAGCCGGGCTGCGGAAGTAGCGTTTCACCGCATCCATCGTCAGCCCTCCGCCGCGATGCGCGGATCGAGCCGCGCGTAGAGCAGGTCGACCACGAAGTTCACCGATATCACGAGCAGCGCGGACACGAAGACGATGCCGAGCAGTGTGTTGAGGTCGCGCTGCACGACCGATTCATAGGCGAGGCGGCCGAGGCCGGGCAGCGAGAACACGCTCTCCACCACGACAGAGCCGCCGAGCATGGTGCCGGCCTGCAATCCGATCAGCGTCACCATCGGCAGCAGCGCGTTGCGCAGCACGTGGCGGGTGATGACGTGCGTCTCGTCCAGCCCCTTGGCGCGGGCGGTGCGGACGAAATCGAGGTTCAAGACCTCGAGCATCGAAGCGCGCATAATGCGCAGATAGATCGCAAGGAAGATCAGCCCGAGCGTCAGCGTCGGCAGCACCAGGTGGGCGGCGATGTCGAGCACGCGCCAGATCCCGGTCTGCACGGTGCCGATGTCTTCGAAGCCGCCCGGCGGCAGCCATTGCAGATAGACCGAGAACACCACGATCGCCATCAGCCCGAACCAGAACGAAGGCGTGGCGTAGAAGATCAGGCCGAGTGTGGAGATCAGCGTATCCGGCCAGCGGTTGACGCCACGCGAGGCGATCACGCCGAACACGAGGCCGAAGAAGAACGCAAACGACAGCGACGCGGTCATCAACAGGATGGTCGGCGGCAGCCGTTCCAGGATCACGGTCGCCACCGGCTTGCCGTAGATCGAGGAGAATCCGAGATCGAGCCGCACCAGATGCCACAGATAATTGCCGAGCTGCGCCGGAACCGAGAGGTCGAGCCCGTAAAACTTGCGCAGCGCCTCGGCGGTCGCGGCATCGCCGCCGCCCATCTGCGCCATCAGCGCATCGACGGTGTCGCCGGGTGCGAGCTGCAACAGCAGGAACACGCCGATCAGGATCAGGAACAAGGTCGGAATCGAGGCGGCGAGCCGCCGCCCCGCAAGGCTCAGGATACGCATGCTTCATCTATAGCGGTTTCAGACGACGTGGACACTGGCCTCTCGGTCACCTCGCCCCGCTTGCGGGGAGAGGTCGGATCGCATCGTCAGATGCGATCCGGGTGAGGGGGTACAGGTCTGTCGATGGATCGAAATTGCGGAGAGGGCCCCTCACCACAACCCTCTCCCCGTGAAGAAACGGGGAGCGGGAGAAGCGGCCTCATGCACTCAGCCAAAGATCGTGCCAGCTCGCCGAGCCCCAGCGTGGGGTGTTGGAGTGGTTGCGCGCCTTGGCCGTAATCACGGTGACGAAGATCTGCTCGATCGGCATCCAGACCGGCAGCTCGGTGTTCACCTCCTTGACGAATTCGGCGTACAGCGCCTTGCGCTTCACCGGATCGACTTCGGTGGCGGCATTGTCGATGGTGGCATCGACGGTCTTGTCCTCCCAGCCCCATTGGTTGGTCCACGGCGCGCCCTTGGGCTGGCCGGAGCGGTACCACACCGTGGTCGAGACCGCGGGATCGTTGCGGTACTGGTGCCAGCCGGTGGCGAGGTCGAAGGCGTGATCGTCATAGACCTGCTTGAGGAAGCCGCCGCCGTCGTTCCGCACGATGTCGACCTGGATGCCGACTTCGCCCAGCGACTGCTGGATGAAGGTCGACCACAGCGAGATGTCCTCGCCCCACGGCGCCGGCAAGAGCTTCAGCGCGAAGCGGTTGCCGCCACTGGCCTTGAAGCCGGCCTCATCGAGCAGCGCGATCGCCTTGGCCTTGTCATAGGGATATTGCGGCGTGTTCGGCCCGGGATAGAAGTCGGTCGAGGTCGAGGGGATCGGGCCGGTGCCGAGCTTGGCGAAATCGCCCAGGAAATTCTCGATGAAGAACGGCACGTTGATCGCATGCGCGATGGCGCGGCGAACGCGGATGTCGGACAATTCCTTGCGGCGGAAGTTGAACTCGATGGTGTTGGTGCGGGCGTTGCCCTCATTGCCCTTGGTCTGGACGATGAAGCGCTTGTCCTTGCCGAGCCGGGCCATGTCCGAGATCGTCAGCCCGGAGAACGGGCTGTAATGCAGCTCGCCGGCCTCCATCTGCGCGGCCGCGGCGGCGCGGTCGGTGATCACCTTCCAGACGATGCGGTCGAGATAAGGCGCGTTCGGCCGCCAGTAATCCGGGTTGCGGTCGGCGATGATGTATTGCCCGCGCTCATATTTGACGAATTTGAACGGGCCGGTGCCGACCGGCGCCAGATTGGTCGGGTTCTGGCGGATATCGCCGCTCTCATAGAGATGTTTTGCGGAGACATAGCCGAGGTCGGGCAGGGCGCGGAGCAGCAGGTTCAGCGGCATCGGCCGCTCGTAGCGGAAGATCGCGGTCTGCGGATCGGGCGTATCGACCGAGGTGAGGAACAGCTGCAGCGTCGATCCGTAGTTGAGGATCTTCTTCCACATGTTCATCGCGGTGAAGGCGACGTCCTCCGAGGTGAACGGCTTGCCATCGTGCCATGTGATGCCCTTGCGCAGCTTGAAGGTGACGGTCTTGCCGTCCGGCGTCGCCTCCCAGCTCTCGGCCAGCACGCCGACCGGCTGTCCCTGGGCATCGAGGTCGACCAGGTTCTCCTGGATCTTGCCGCCGATGATGTAGACCCCGGTGGAGGCCTGGATGCTCGGATTGAGCTGGCGCTGCTCGGCGCCGTAGTGGACGTTGAACACGCCGCCCTTGCGCGGGGTCTCCTGCGCGAAGGCCCGCATCGGATTGATGACATTTGCCGCAATCGCGGCCGAGGTCAGCAGGGCCGTGCGGCGGTTGATCTCGAGGCGGCTCAAATCCATACGCGGGTCTCCAGAACTTACATAAAGGCTTGCATCGGGCGGCCGGCCGATCGGCGTGGCGCCCCTCTGTGATGTTACCTTGGAATGGGAACCCGAGTCGAACCCAAGTCGTTTTCTAATGGCTCGGCCTTTTGGAGGATCGTTTCCGAAACCTGAAGTGGCGCATTGCGGCGCGTCGCAACCCGGATTGCGCGCCGCGTCGTCGCAGGCCGGCGGCGCGAGATGTGTTCGGGTGATTCTCTCGAGCGGCCGCTTCGGGAGCCCCGAAGCCGCGCAAACGCTATAATTTTAGGGGTCGGAAGTGCCTTGACTGGAAAAAACACTGGAAAAATCACTGATTCGGGGGCTGTCCACAGCGATATTGCTGGGGTGAGTGCAGAAAACACTGTTTTTCTCGGCGTTTTCCGCCATATCGTGCCCACTCCAGAATCAATGGAGCAACCATG
The DNA here is from genome assembly GCF_053474805.1 of Bradyrhizobium sp. WCU1. Lineage (NCBI taxonomy): Bacteria > Pseudomonadati > Pseudomonadota > Alphaproteobacteria > Hyphomicrobiales > Nitrobacteraceae > Bradyrhizobium > Bradyrhizobium sp. WCU1. Next base: position 1,364,700 of record NZ_CM130280.1, on the reverse strand, counting down.
GCTACCCAACTGTCGAAGTCGCAAGTGATCGAGAAGATCGCGACCACCACCGAACTCTCCAAGCGCGACGTCAAGAACGTTTTGGACTCGCTCGTCGATGTCGGCCACAAGGAGCTGAAGAAGGCCGGGGTGTTCCTCGTCCCCGGCTTCGCGAAGTTCGTTGTCGTCAAGAAGCCTGCGACCAAGGCGCGCAAGGGCACCAACCCCTTCACCGGCGAAGAGATGATGTTCAAGGCCAAGCCGGCCCGGAAGATCGTCCGCGCACGGCCGGTCAAGGCCGCCAAGGACGCGGTTTAAGAATAGAAGGCCTCCGGTGACGGAGGCCTTTTGCTTTTGAGCCGTCGCTTCCTGCCGTAGGTTGCTGCCTGCCAAAGCAAGACCCTGGCACTTCGGCTTCGACTGGATCGAAGCCGAAGTGCTAGACCACCGGCGAGCGGCCACCGTCGACATTGATGGCGGTGCCGGTGATGTAGGATCCCTGTTCCGAGGCCAGGAAGCAGGCGAGGTTGGCGAATTCCTCCGCCGTGCCGATGCGGCCGAGCGGCGTCCCCCTGGCAAGGCCCTTGGCGAATTCCTCGAAATCCGTGTTCGGCGCCTGGGCAGCATGCCGCTTGACCCATTGATCGCTCATGATCAGGCCGACCAGCAACGCATTCACCAGGATGTTGTGCTCGCCGCCCTCATTGGCCATGACCTTGGTCAGCGCCATGCCGGCCGCGCGCGACACCGAGGTCGGCGCCGAATTGCCGGCCGGCGCCTTGGCGAAAGTGTTGAGCACGTTGATGATGCGGCCCCATTTGCGCTGCTTCATGCCCGGCCAGACCAGCCGGCTGAAGCGGATCGCGGCGAACAGTTTGAGGTCGAGGTCCTCCTGCCAGGCCTCGTCGCTGATGCTCTCGAACGCCAGCGTGCGCGCGGTGCCGGCGTTGTTGACCAGCACGTCGATCCCGCCGAGATCGGCGACGATCTTGTCATGGGCCTTGCTGATGTCGGCGGCCTTGGCGACGTCGCAGACGTAATCCCGCACCACGAGCCCGTCCTTGGCGAGCGCCTCGCGCGCCGCCGCGAGATCGGCTGCGCCGCGGGCGAGGATCGCGACCTTGGCGCCGGACTCCGCAAACCGCCGCGCCACCGCGATCCCGATGCCCTTGCTGCCGCCGGTGACCACCGCGACGCGGTCTTTCATCGATAGGTTCATTGTTGTTTTCTCCGATGGATCAAGGTCCCGGAGCGACGCTATCAAACCGACAGCGCGACCAACAAGGTCATGCAGAGCAGGTGTGCCGTGACGATCAGGGCGAGATGGAGCGGGCCGGACATCGGGGGTCTCCATGGTTATGCGGGGTGAGTCACCTCGTCAGGTGAGCACGTCGCTCGGCTCCCTCTCCCGCTTGCGGGGGAGGGTTGGGGTGCGGGTCTCTTCCCGAGGCATATCGTGGAGAGAGCCCCCACCCACCGCGCGCTGAGCGCGCGTCGGCCTCCCCCGCAAGCGGGAGAGGCGGAACGGAGTCTACGGACACCAACGTCATACGCGTCCTTTTCAAGGGGAGGTGTGCGCGCGGCCTAGTTCGAGCTCGCGCCAGCCGTAAAGCTGCGATCGACGGCCTTGCTGACATCGAGCGTCTTGCCGAGGATGCCATAGCGCGTGGCGCGGTCAGATGCGGCCTGTACCTCCTTCACCACGGCCTCGTCGATCGCGATCGGCGAGGTCTTCTGCGCGGTGTAGGCGGCGAGCAGCACGTCTTCCGGCAGCTTGGTGAGCTCGGCCGTGCTCCCAGCGTATTCCGCGAGATGGTCGAGTGACCACAGCCGCGCCTTGTTGAGCCGCTGCACAAGGTCCTGCACCGCGGCGCGCTTGGTCGCGATCGCGTTGTCGGATGCGACGATGAAGGTGATGGTCGGCGTCAGGCCCTCGCCGTCGGCGACGACCCGCGCCTTGTCCTTCAATGTCGCGTAGGAGATGTAGGGCTCCCACACCGCCCAGGCGTCGATCGAGCCGGCGAGCAGCGCGATCTTGGCATCGACCGGGCCGAGCGGGGCGAAGGTCGCATCCTCGATCCGGCTGCCGGCCTTCTCCAGCGTCGCGTTGATCAGGAACTGGCCCCAGCCGCCGCGCGTGCCGGCAAGGCGCTTGCCCTTCAGGTCGGCCGCCGACTTGATCGGCGAATCCCCGCGCACCAGGATCGCCTGCGTCCGCGCGTCGGACCGGGTGCCGCCGATCGCCTTGATCGGCGCGCCCGAGGCATAGACCGTAAGGAAGGACAGATCGCCGGTATAGCCGACTTCCAGCGCGCCGGCATTGATCGCTTCCAGGATCGGGGCAGCGGCCGGGAATTCCGACCACTCGATCTTGTAGGGCAGGTCCTTGGCGAGGCCGGAGATCTCGAGCAGCGAGCGGTTGCCTCCCTTCTGGTCGCCGACCCGCAGCACGATCGCGTCGGCCGCGAACGCCGCCGCCGATGTTGACAGCGTGATCACCGCCGTGATCAGCGCGGCCGCGGTGCGGCGAGTGAGGGAATGGCGAGAGCCCGAGCGGGCGAGTTTGTGCATGTCGGTTTTTCTTTCTGATTCAGTCGTTGCTCGGCGAAAGGCGCGGCAGCGTTCGACCAAGTCTATGAGCAAGCCGCTCGCCGTCAACGAAACGGAAATCTGAATTCGCGGACGCTACGACAAGGATGATCTCGTCGAGCAGGTCGCGCGTAGAAGACATCGTGCGTGCGGTCGCTAGCCGCTCAAATTTGATGCAATCGCAGTGTCCGCGCCGCGTCTCTGCGCCGTGCCGACAGCGAAAATCCTTTCATCGTCGCGCGATGCGATCGTGGAGAGATCGGCTGCCGCACCGACCACATTCGAAATTCCATTTCATTGACGGTGAACTTGTCGCGCCGCATCATTTGAGGGTTGCTTTGAGTGCAATAGCGCCGGAGAAATCCGCTTTTTCTGAACCTTGAGCTTCGAACGACGGGGCGTGCAGGTCATGACGATTTGCGCGTGGGGCGGAGCCTTGCCGAAATGCAGGAGTGAAAATGTCGACCAACAAGAAGACGGTGATGGATCGCCGCACATTGCTGCGTGCGGGCGCCGCAGCAGCCTTTGCCGCGCCGATCGGCGCCTATAGCGCGCAGGCCTTCGCGCCGCGCCCGATCACGCCGGCGATCGACTTCTCCGAATTCCCGATCTGCAAGACCGCGTCCGATACGCCGCCGCTGTCAGGTGCGCCGCGCAAGCTGAAACTGTCGTGGAACGCCGGTGCGGTCTGCCTCGCGCCGCTTCCGGTTGCGATCGACCACGGCTTCTTCCAGAAGCAGAACCTCGATGTCGAGCTCGTCAATTATTCCGGCTCGACCGACCAGTTGCTGGAGGCGATCGCCACCGGCAAGAGCGATGCCGGGCTCGGCATGGCGCTGCGCTGGCTGAAGCCGCTCGAACAGGGGTTTGACGTCAAGATCGCCGCCGGCACCCATGGCGGCTGCATGCGGGTGTTGACCCGCACCAGTTCCGGCATCGGCAAGCTCGCCGACCTCAAGGGCAAGATCGTCGCGGTCGGCGACCTCGCCGGCCCCGACAAGAACTTCTTCTCGATCCAGCTCTCCAAGCTCGGCATCGATCCGGTCAAGGACGTCGACTGGCGCGCCTATCCGGGCAATCTCTTGAACGTCGCGGTCGAGAAGGGCGAGGTGCAGGCGTTCCTGTCGTCCGACCCGCTGGCCTATCTCTGGCTGAAGGATACGCAATACAAGGAGGTTGCCTCCAATCTCGACGGCGAATACCGCGACAAGAGCTGCTGCATCGTCGGCCTGCGCGGCAGCCTGGTCCGCGAGGAGCCGCACGTCGCGCGTGCCATAACGCAGGCGCTGCTCGATGCCGCGATGTTCACCTCGCAGAACCCGGACAAGGCGGCGAAATCGTTCCAGCCCTACGCGCCGAAGGCGGCGAGCCTCGCCGATCTCGAAGCGATGGCGCGTTACCACACCCATCACCATCATCCGACCGGCGAGGTGCTGAAGCGCGAGCTGAAGGGCTACGCCGACGATCTGAAATCGGTGCAGGTGTTCAAGCAGAGCACGGATACGGCCAAATTCGCGGAGCGGATCTATGTCGACGTATTCAGTGTCTGACGCGACCGCCGCGGCCGCGCCGCGCGCTGCGGTCACATTCGCGGATATCTCCGGCAGCTACGGTGTCGGGCTTGCGGCTAGCCTTGCATGGGCGGCGTTCGGTCTCTCATGCCTCTATTGGCCCGATGTCGGTGACTGGTCGCGGACCGGATCGCTCGGCATCGGCGCCATCGTCATCGCGGCCTTTATCCTGTTCGGCACGTTCAGCGCGGATTATCTCGGCAGCGCCGGGCAGGCGCTGCGCAAGCGTGCGCCGTGGCTGCTGGCTTTCGGCGCCTTCGTCACGTTATGGGAGGTCGCGACCGCGAAATTCGCCTGGCTGCCGCTGCCGTTCTTCCCGCCGCCGCAGGCGATCCTTGAAGTCTATACCGACGACCTGCCAAAGCTGCTCGACAGCGTGTTCGCCTCGGTCAAGCTGCAGCTCGGCGGCTACATCATCGGCGCAACCGTCGGCTTCGTCACCGGCGTCTCGATCGGCTGGTCGCAGAAGATCGGCTACTGGGTGCATCCGGTGCTGCGCTTCATCGGTCCGCTGCCGGCCACGGCCTGGCTGCCGATCGCCTTCTTCACCTTCCCGTCGAGCTGGAGCGCCTCGACCTTCCTGATCGCGCTTGCCACCGGCTTCCCGGTGACGGTCTTGACCTGGTCAGGTGTCGCCAGCGTCAGCAGCGCCTATTACGACGTCGCGCGCACGCTCGGCGCCAAGCCGTCATTCCTGGTGCTCAAGGTCGCGATCCCCGCCGCGCTGCCGCATGTGTTCGTCGGCCTGTTCATGGGGCTCGGCTCGTCCTTTGCGGTTCTCGTCGTCGCCGAGATGATCGGCGTCAAGGCGGGGCTCGGCTGGTATCTGCAATGGGCGCAGGGCTGGGCGGCGTATTCCAACATGTATGCGGCGCTGATCGTGATGTCGCTGCTCTGCTCCGGCGCGATCACGCTGCTGTTCAAGACCCGCGACCGCCTGCTGGTCTGGCAGAAGGGCGTCGTCAAATGGTAGTGCAGTCCGCCGCCGAGGCGATCACCTATCCCGCCGTCGGCGCCGAGCTCGACATCGAGGGCGTCAGCCACGCCTTCGATATCGACGGCGCGACCCTGCCGGTGCTCGACAATGTCAGCCTTTCGATCGCACCCGGCGAGTTCGTCGCGCTGCTCGGCCCGTCCGGTTGCGGCAAGTCGACTTTGCTGCGGCTGGTCGCGGGGCTCGAGAAGCCGCGCGCCGGCTCGCTGCGGGAGGATGATGCGCGCATCACGGGCCCGCATCCGTCGCGTGTCGTCGTGTTCCAGGATCCGACGCTGTTTCCGTGGCGCACGGTCTGGGACAATGTGGCGCTCGGGCTGGAGGCGCAGGGCATCCTGAAGGCGCAACGGCACCGCGTCGATGAGGTCATCGAGCTGGTCGGCCTGTCCTCGTTCCGCAACGCCTATCCACACCAGCTTTCCGGCGGCATGGCACAGCGCGTGGCGCTGGCGCGCGCGCTGGTCAACGATCCGAAGATCCTGGTGCTCGACGAGCCGCTCGGCAAGCTCGACTCGCTGACGCGGATCGCGATGCAGTCCGAGCTCGTGGCGTTGTGGCAGCGCAAGGGGTTTACCACGCTGCTGGTCACCCATGACGTCGAGGAGGCGCTGGTGCTCGCCAACCGCGTCATCGTGCTCTCCGACCGGCCGGCGCGGATCAAGGCCGACATCGCGGTCGCCAGGCCGTATCCGCGGCATCGCGGCGATCCCTATCTCGCGGACCTGCGCAAGCAGATCCTCGGGCTGCTCGGGCTGGAGGCGACGTGGTGACGACGGCGGCGAGGGAGCTGCCGCAGGCGAATGAGCCGGAACACATTGCGCGTGCGTTGCGGCTCGCCGATGTGTTTGCCGGCCGTGCCGCCGCACATGACCGTGACGCCAGCTTTCCATTCGAGAATTTCGCCGATCTGTCGCGCGAAGGCCTGCTGGCGCTGACCGTGCCAGCGGCGCTTGGCGGGAGCGGGGCGGGCGCGCGCGATGCCACGCGCGTGCTCGGCATCATCGGCAAGGCCGATCCGTCGACCGCGCTGGTGCTGTCGATGCATTACATCCAGCATCTGGTGATGGCGCGCAGCACGCGTTGGCCTGCCCGGCTGTCGCGCAAGCTTGCGAAGGAGACGGTGGAGGGCGTGGCGCTGATCAACGCGCTGCGGGTCGAGCCCGAGCTCGGCTCGCCCGCGCGCGGCGGCCTGCCGGCGACCATTGCGCGCCGCACCGAAACCGGCTGGCGGCTGACCGGCCGCAAGATCTATTCGACCGGAGCCCCGATCCTGAAATGGTACGCGGTCTGGGCGAAAACCGACGAACAGGACACCCGTGTCGGCCAGTTTCTGGTTCCGGCCGGATTGCCGGGAACACGGATCGAGGAAACCTGGGATCATCTCGGCCTGCGCGCCAGCGGCAGCCACACCGTGGTCTTCGACGACGTCGTGTTCCCGTTGGACTACGAGATCGACGTCCGCAAGCCCGACGATTGGAAGGTTCCGGACGTTACCCAGGCGACCGTGCATGCGATCTTCGTTGCCGCGATCTATGACGGTATCGCCCGCGCCGCCCGCGACTGGCTGGTCAAATTCCTCAAGGAGCGGGTGCCCGCCAATCTCGGCGCGCCGCTGGCGACGCTGCCACGGATGCAGGAGGTGGCCGGCGGCATCGAGGCGCGGCTTGCGGTGAATGCGCGGCTGATCGACAGCTTTGCTTCCGATTTCGATAATGGCTTTCCGCTGTCCGCGATCGAGTCTAACATCATCAAGCTGACGGTGACCAATAACGCCGCAGCAGTGGTGGAGGATGCCTTGTCGCTGACCAGCAATCACGGCCTGTCGCGAACCAATCCGCTGGAGCGGCATTATCGCGATGTATTGTGCGGCCGCGTCCATACTCCGCAGGATGATTCCACCCGCGTCGCCGCCGGACGCTTTGCGCTGGGCGTCTGAAACAACGGCCAACAACAACGGAGTTATCAGCCATGCCGGTCGAGTTCATCGGCTTCATCACCAACAACAATGCGTCCGAGACCATCGTGCGGTCAGGTCCGGTGCTCGATCCGCCCTATATCGAGACGGTCGCCAAGGCCCATGAGCTGGCCGGCTTCGATCGCGCGCTGCTGGCGTTCCATTCGACGACTCCCGATGCCTTGCAGGTCGCGCAGCATGTGCTCACCATCACCAAGCAGCTGAAGGTGATGATCGCGCAGCGTCCGGGCTTCACTGCGCCGACGCTGTTGGCGCGCCAGCTCGCGACGCTGGACCAGTTCTACGGCGGCAGGGTTTCGCTGCATGTCATCACCGGCGGCAACGCGATCGAGCTGCGCCAGGACGGCAACACGCTCGACGACAAGGACGAGCGCTACGCCCGCACCAGCGAATTCCTCGACGTGGTCCGGCTGGAATGGACCAGCGAGAAGCCGTTCAGCTACAGCGGCAAGTATTACAATGTCGAGAACGGCTTCTCGCAGGTGAAGCCGTTGCAGAAGGGCGGCATCTACACCTTCGTCGGCGGCGGTTCGGATGCCGCGGTCGAGGTCGCCGGCAAGCACGCCGATACGTTCGCGCTGTGGGGCGAATCCTACGCCCAGGTGCGCGACGTCACCGCGCGGGTGCGCGCGGCCGCGGCCAAGCATGGCCGGCCGACGCCGCGCTTCAGCCTGTCGGTGCGGCCGATCCTGGCCGACACCGAGGAGAAGGCGTGGAAGAAGGCCGAACACATCCTCGAGCGCGCCACCGCGCTGCAGGACCAGACCGGCTACCGCCGTCCCAACCACGCGACCGACGGCGCCAAGCGGCTGCTGGCGCTGGCCGATCAGGGCCAGCGCATCGACAAGCGGCTGTGGACCGAGATCGCAAAGCTCACCGGCGCCAACAGCAACACGACAGCGCTGGTCGGCACGCCCGAGCAGGTCGCCGAAGTGTTCGGTGATTACTATGATCTCGGCGTCAGCCACTTCCTGATCCGCGGCTTCGATCCGCTGGTCGACGCCATCGACTACGGCCGCGCGCTGATCCCGTTGACCCGCAAGCTGATCGACGCACGCGACCAGCAGCGCGGGATCGCCGCCGAATGATCCGCTTCATCGTCGCGGCGGCGCTTGTGTTCGCCGCCATCGATGTCGCCGCCGCGCAGACCATCCTGCGTGTCGGCGACCAGAAGGGCAATTCGCAGGCCGTGATGGAAGCGGCCGGCGTCTTGAAGGACGTTCCCTACAAGATCGAGTGGAAGGAGTTCGCCGCGGCGGCGCCGCTGCTGGAGGCCTTGGGTGCGGGCGCGATCGACACCGGCCTGGTCGGCGATGCGCCGTTCACGTTCGCGGCTGCTGCCAAAATTCCGGTTAAGGCGATCGCGGCGGTACGCCAGTCGCGCGACGGGCTTGCGATCGTGGTGCCGGAAAATTCCGCGATCAAGAGCTTCGACGATCTGCGCGGCAAGAAGATCGCGACCGGCCGCGGCTCGATCGGCCATCAGCTGATCCTGGCGGCGCTGGAATCGAAGGGCTGGCAGGCGAGCGACGTGCAGATCGTGTTCCTCGCGCCGTCGGACGCCAAGGTCGCCTACTCGCAAGGCTCGGTCGATGCCTGGTCGACCTGGGAGCCGTATGTGAGTCAGGAAGAGGTGCTGTTCAAGTCGCGCCGCGTCATCACGGCCGACGGCATCACGCCCGGCCTCGGCTTCCAGGTCGCAACCCCGGACGCGATCAAGGCCAAGCGCGCCGAGCTCGAGGATTTCGTGCGCCGCCTCGCCACCGCGCGCGCCTGGTCGCAGCACAATGTCGAGGGCTATGCTGCGACTTGGGGCCGGCTGATGAACATCCCGCCCGCAGTTGCGGTGAACTGGCTGGCGCGCGCCAAGATCCGCATCGCGCCGATCGACGACGGCGTGGTCGCCGACGAGCAGAAGACCATCGACCTCTACGACCGCTGGGGCCTGATCCGGCAGAAGATCAACGCCGCCGATATTGTCGATCGCTCGTTTGCTGCGGCGGTGGAGAAGGGTGCGGGGCTGTAGAGCGCGACAGCATAGGCGGCAGGCGCTGCAAATCACCATCAGCGTCGTCCTGGCGAAAGCCAGGACCCATTACCCCAATCGTCTGTTTTGGACGAGGCTGGTGCCGCTATCCCGCTCATCATCAAATTCGGTGGTTATGGGTCCTGGCTTTCGCCAGGACGACGGGCGTGGAGAGGATGCGCTGACACTCATCACGCTAACGAATCCGTGATCACCAAAATATCCATTCGTCCCGCGCCAGCCGCACGGCAAGGATTTTCCTCACGTCGTACATTCCGGAACAGCAACGTTGCTATTTTCGCCGCGCCCTTGTCACCCCGGCCGCCGCCGCCAAGATCAAAAGCACCAACAATCGAGTCCGGGAGATCACCGTGGGCCTTCAAGAAACTCGCATCGAGTCGCTGCCGTTTGTGACCGCTGAACTGAATTACCTCGCGCCGACGCCGGGCAAGCCCCGGACTTACGCTTTCGATCCGCCGCCCGGCGAACCCAAATCCACCGCGCTGCCCGAACCCCACAATGTCCCGATCTTCGACGGGCGCCTGATCGCCGACAGCTTCTCGCTCGATCGCGAAGGTTTTGCGCTGGTCAAGCATCCGACCAGCGTGAAGGACTATTACGACGACAACGAAGTCCGCAACGTCTACTACCCCGCCGTCGAAGCCTTCCTGAAGGCGACGTTGAACGCGGACCGTGTCTTCATCTTCGATCACACCGTGCGCAAGCGCGTCGAGGGGGCGGCTGACATCCGCGGCGGCGGACCGCGCCAGCCCGCAACCCGCGTCCATGTCGACCAGACCGCCGTGTCGGGCCTCAACCGCGTGTTCGAGCATCTGCCGGACGAAGCCGAGCAGCTCGTCAAAGGTCGCGTCCAGGTGATCAATCTGTGGCGCCCGATCCGCGGTCCGCTGCGTGATTCACCGCTGGCGATGGCCGACGGCACCACCGTCGCGCCGGAGGATCTGATCGCCTCCGACCTGATCTACCCGAACCGCAGCGGGGAGACCTATTCGGTGAAGTACAATCCGAACCACCGCTGGTTCTACATTCCCGAGATGACGCCGGACGAGGCGATCCTGCTGAAATGCTATGATTCGGCGACCGACGGCCGCACCCGGTTCGGGCCGCACACCGCGTTCGTCGATCCGACCACGCCGGCGGACGCCGCGCCGCGCGAAAGCATCGAGCTCCGCACGCTGGTGTTTCATAAGCAGTAGTCGCGATCAGGTTAGCCGCAAATTCGGTGCGCTCCCTCTCCCGCTTGCGGGGGGGAGGGTCCGGGTGGGGGCTCTCTCCACGAGTTGCGTCGTGGAGAGAGCCCCCACCCGGACCGCATCGGACGATGCGATCCGGCCTCCCCCGCAAGCGGGAGAGGCAAGAAAGCTCAGCCCGATCCGCATGCCTATAAAGTTGGCAGCATCAGCCCAATAATGTTACGCCCTCCCCAAGGCTGCTTGGGAAATGGGCGATTCATGGACGGCGTGGTGACGAAGGAGGAGGCGGGGATCGGGTTCCGCGCCCTGGTTCTTGCGCTCCTGGCATTGGCCTCGGCCCACATGCTGTCGACGCTGCTGCGGACGATCCCGGCGATCAGCCTCGACCTGATGGCGCGGGATTTCGGTACCTCACCGCAGGCGCTGGCGAGCCTTACCTCGATCTATCATTTCTCCTTTGCCGCTTCGCAAATCCCGGTGGGCGCCGCGATGGACCGCTTTGGCGTGCGGCCGGTGTCGCTGAGCCTGCTCGGCGGTACCGTGGTCGGGACGCTGGTCTCGGCGCTGGCCACCGGCCCCGCGAGCTTCGTGCTCGGACAATTGATGCTCGGCATCGCCACCTCCGGCATGCTGATGTGCCCGATGACGCTCGCCGCCAAGCAGATGTCGGCGGCGAAGTTCGGCTTGTGGTCCGGCCTGATCCTCTCGATCGGCAATATCGGCATGCTGCTGTCGGCGAGCCCGCTCGCCTTCGTCGTCGATCAGTTCGGCTGGCGGGCCGGCTTCTGGGTTTCGGCTGGATTCGGAATTGCGGTGCTGATCGCGGTGTTTGCGCTGGTGCCGCGGCAGCCGGCGGTGCATGCGGATGATTCCTCGCCGCTGCATCAGATGGCCGAGGTGCTGCGGCTCGGCCTGTCGCGCGGCCTGCGCGGGCTGATCGCGCTGTCGCTGGTCTCGCTCGGCGCGTCGCTGGTGCTGCGCGGCCTGTGGGGCGGGCCGTGGCTGATGGATGTGAAGGGCTTGAGCCGGATCGAGGCCGGCAACGTGCTCGGCCTGTTCACGCTGGCGATGATCGTCGGCCCGGCCTGCATCGGCGCCTTCGATCGCAAGTTCGGGCACCGCCGCACCATGGTGGCGGCAACGCATGCCATCGCCGCATTGCTGTTGGTAGCGATGGCCGCCGGCGCGCCGCATTTCCCGGTCTCGAATCTGTTCGGCGTTGCCGTGATGCCGACGCAATATGACCTGGTGCTGCTGATCCTGATCGGGCTGGCGACGTCGGCGCAGCCGCTGATCTATGGCATGACGCGGCAGCTCGTGGACGCCCAGAACACCGGCAAGGCGCTGTCGTCGGTCAATCTCGCGTTCTTCCTCGGCGCAGCGCTGTTGCAATCGAGCACCGCCGGCGTTGCGGCGCTGTTCGGGCTGCCTGCCGTGCTGCTGTTCATCGCCGCCGCGCTGGTGATCGGGGTCGTGCTGTTTTGGGTCTATACCTCGACGGCGGTGACGATAAGATAGCGGTCTGTTCCACTGCTTCCGGAAGTCACGTGTCCACGCCTGCCAAGATCGATCCGATCACTCGTTCCGTCGTCCAGCACCGCCTGTCGTCGATCGTCAAGGAGATGGGCGAAGCCATGCTTCGCACCTCCTATTCGCAGATCCTCAATTCCAGCCGCGATTTCTCGCTGGCGATCTGCGATACCAGCGGGCGGTTGATCGCGCAGGCCGATCACATTCCGGTGCATGTCGGCGCGCTGCCGTGGGCGACGCTCGCGGTCGAAGAGCGCTTCAAGGATGTCGCGCCGGGCGACGTCATCCTGCTCAACGATCCCTATCAGGGCGGCAGCCATCTGCCCGATCTCACCGCCTTCGTGCCGGTATTCGATGGCGGAAAAAGGCTGCTATGGACCATCGTGCGGGCGCATCAGAGCGACATCGGCGGCGCCACCCATGGCGCTTACAATCCGGCGGCGACCGAGATCTATCAGGAAGGCATCCGGATTCCGCCGATCAAGCTCTATGAGGCCGGCAAGCCGCGCGAGGACCTGCTCGACCTGCTGGCTTTGAACATCCGCAACCCCCGCGAATTCCGCGGCGACCTCGCGGCGATGCTCGGCGCGGCGCATCTCGGCGAGCGGCGGGTCGCAAAGCTGTTCAGCGAATTCGGCGCCGAGACGGTCGAAGCCGCGATCGAAGCCATTCTCGATGCGACGGAGCAGCAGACCCGCGCCGTGGTGTCGACCTGGAGGGATGGTGTGTTCTACGGCGAGGCGCTGCTCGACGATGACGGCCACGGCCGCACCGACATCAAGATCGCCGCCAAGGTGACCAAGAAGGGCAGCGACATTGAGGTCGATCTCACCGGCTCCGATCCGCAGTCGACTAGTTTTGTCAATTCGTCGCACGCCAACATGCAGGCTGCGGTGGCGATGGCGTTTGCCTATCTGATCGACGCCGATATTCCCAAGAACACAGGCGCGCTGCGGCCGCTGAAAGTGGTGGCGAAGCAGGGCACCATCGTGTGGGCCGATCCCGGCCGTCCGGTGACCTTGTGCACCAGCCATCCCTCCAACGAAATCGTGGAGGCGATCATCAAGGCGATGTCGGCGTCCTGTCCGGATCGCGTGATGGGTGGCTGGGGGCGAAGATTCCGCATCGCGATCCAGGGCGAGGATCCGCGCAACGGACGCAATTTCATCTGGCACATGTTCCAGGCGCGGCCCGGCGGCGGCGCGTCGCCCGGCGGCGACGGCTATTCCTCGATCGGCGAGTGGCATTCGGTGGGCGGGCTCAAATTCGGCAGCATCGAGGTCGCCGAAGTGCGCTTTCCGCTGCATTTCCGCCAGCACGAGTTCCGGCCGGATTCCGGCGGCGATGGCCAGCATCGCGGCGGCCTCGGTGTGGCGCTCGACATGGTGCTGGAGACCGAGAGGCCGGCCAAGGGCAACACCGCCGGCGACGGCGCGCGCCACGGCCCGTGCGGCATGCTCGGCGGCAAGGATGGCGAGCCGCATCACTATCGCCTCCTGTCGGAAGGCCGCGCGCCGCGCGTGCTGAAGACCAAGGAGGTCGGCATAGAGCTGCGCCCCGGTGATTGCCTCGAGATCCGCTCGTCGGGCGGCGGCGGCTGGGGGCCGCCTGAGAAGCGCTCGGCTGAGGCGCGCGCGCGCGACGTCGCGCAAGGTCTGGTTTCGAAGGCGGTATAGGGCAGCGATGTATACGATTGGCGTTGACGTCGGCGGCACCTACACCGACCTGGTTGCGACTGATCAAAGCGGGCGAACCGTGTTCGCGAAATCGCCGTCCACGCCGGCCGATCAGTCGGTCGGCGTGATGGCCGGATTGGAAGAGCTGGCGCGGCGTCTCGGCGTCACGCGCGCGGCGATGCTGGCCGCCACCGATCGCCTGGTGCACGGCACGACGGTTGCGACCAACGCGTTGCTGGAACGCAAGGGCGCCAAGGTCGCGCTGCTCACCACCGAGGGGCATCGCGACGTCGTCGAGATGCGCGAAGGCCTGAAGCCGGATCGCTACGATCTGCGCACGCCGCCGCCCGAGCCGCTGGTGCCGCGCGAGCGCCGCTTCGGCGTGCGCGAGCGGCTGAAGGCCGACGGCAGCGCCGCTGTTGCGCTCGATGCCGCCGCGCTCGGCGATGTCATCGCCGAGGTCAAGCGCTCCGGCGCGAATTCGGTCGCGGTCTGCTTCCTGCACGCCTATCTCAACCCGGTGCATGAGCTTGCCGCGGTCGAGCGGCTGGCGAAGGAACTGCCTGATGTCAGCGTGTCGCGCTCCAGCGACGTGCTGCCGCAGATCAAGGAATATGAGCGCGTCTCGACCACGATCGTGAACGCCTATGTCGAGCCGACGGTGCGGCGCTATCTGACCAATCTGGAGCGCAGCCTGCATGAAGCCGGCTTCAAGGGCTCGCTGTTCGTCGTGCTGTCGCACGGCGGCATGGCGCCGGTGGAGGAAGCCTCGCGGCTCGCTGCCGGCACCGTGCTGTCGGGCCCGGCCGGCGGCATCTCCGGCAGCCGCCGCTGCGCCGAGATGCTTGGGATTCCCGATCTCGTGCCGTTCGACATGGGCGGCACCTCGACCGATATTTCCTTGATCGCTGACGGCCAGGCCTCCCTGTCGGCCGACGGCATGCTCGCCGGCCAGCGCATCGCGCTGCGCAGCCTCGACATCGCCAGTATCGCGGCGGGCGGCGGCTCGATCGCCAGCGTCGACGGCAGCCGCACGCTGCGGGTCGGGCCGGAGAGCGCGGGCTCGGTGCCGGGTCCCGCCTGCTACGGCAACGGCGGAACGGCTGCCACCGTCACCGACGCGAATGTCGTGCTCGGCTATCTCGATGCGGCGGCCTTCATGGGCGGCGCGCGGCCGCTCGATCGCGCCGCGTCGGAAGCCGCGGTTGACCGCATTGCGGCGGCGCTCGAGCTGTCGCGGATCGAGGCGGCCGCCGGCATCTACAAGATGATCAACCTGAAGATGGCCGACGGCATCCGCCTGATGACCTTGCGCCGCGGCGTCGATCCCCGCAAATTCGCGCTGCTCAGCTTCGGCGGCGCGGCCGGCATGCACGCCGCCGAGGTCGCGCGCGAGCTCGAGATCAAGCGCATCATCGTGCCGACGGTGGCCTCCGTGCTGTCGGCCTGGGGCATGCTGACCAGCGATCTGCGCTACGAGGTCAGCCGCACGCATTACGGTACGGGGCGGATTTCCGCCGACGAGGTGCGCGCCTTGTTTGCCGCGCTGGAAGCGCAGGCCGCGGGGCGGCTGCGCGACTGGTTCAAGGGCGACATCGCAATCGAGCGCTCCGCCGAGATGCGTTATGGCGAGCAGGTGTTCGAGATCGACGTGCCGCTCGGCGATCTCGATCTCGGCGCCGCTGACCTCGTGGCGCAGATCGAGGAGCGCTTCCATCGCCGCCATGAGGAGCTCTACACCTACGCCTCGCGCGGGCAGGAGGTGGTGTTCGTCAACGCCCGCGTCGCCGCGGTCGGCAAGGTCGCGCCACGCGGCAGCGATGCCGGAAAGGCCGGCTCGGCTGCGGCCTGCACGCCCCGCGGCAAGCGGCAGGCCTGGCTCGGTGGCTGGCGTGAAGTGCCGGTCTATGCGCTCGATGGCCTCAAACCGGGCCATTCGCTGGCCGGTCCTGCCATTATCGAGGCCGAAACCACCACGGTTCTGGTCGCTGATGGCGACCGCGTCACGGTCAATGCGCTGGGTTGGCTGGACATAACATTGCGCTGAGGTCCACCTCTGCCATCAACATTTCATTTTTCCGGCCTTGGCTTGGGCGATAAAGTCCGCTCGCTGGGAGGGAGCGCCGGTCTGCGCCGGCGTTGTGGCGATGTTGATGCAAACAAAAAGACAAACTGCGCTTTCGATATCGCTGGTCTTCGCAGCCGTTCTTGCGGCGGTGCCGATGCGCGCGCAGCAGGCGCAGGCAGCGCCCGAGGCGGCCGGCAGCGAAATCCGCATCGGCAATGTCATGCCCTACACCGGGCCGCTCGCCGCGTTCGCCACCATCGGGCGGGCGGAAGCCGCCTATTTCGACATGGTCAACGAGCATGGCGGCATCAACGGCCGCAAGGTCAGGTTCGTCTCGGTCGATGACAGCTCCAATCCGAAGACCGCGATGGAGCAGACCCGCGATCTCGTGGAGCATCAGGACGTGCTGTTGATGTTCGGCTCGTTCGGGACGCCGAGCAACCTCGCGGTCCGAAAATATCTCAACGAGAGGAAGGTCCCGCAGCTGTTCGTCGCCTCCGGCGACGAGGAGTGGGCGCATCCCACGAGCTTTCCCTGGACCATGGGCTGGCAGCCGACCTTCCGCGCCGAGGGACGGATCTATGCCAATTACATCCAGGCCGCCTATCCCTCGCGCAAGATAGCGGTGCTGTGGCAGAACGACCAGTTCGGCCGTGACCTGTTCAGAGGATTGCAGGAAGGGCTCGGCGACACCGCGGGCATGATCGTCGCCGACCTCGCCTTCGACGCATCGGAGACCGCGATCCAGAACCAGGTCGGAATCCTGAAAGGTTCCGGCGCCGACATCCTGGTGTTCGACGGCGCCCCGGCGATCGCGGCGCGCGCGATCCGCGTCGCCGCCGACCTCGACTGGCATCCGGTGTTCATCCTCGACAATGCATCGGCCTCGATCGCCAGCGCGCTGCGGCCCGCCGGCCTGCAGAATTCGCTCGGCGTGATCTCGACCTCGTTCCTGAAGGACGCCGGCGACGCCGCCTGGAAGAACGATCCGCAGATCAAGGCGTGGGACGCCTTCATGGACAGGTACTATCCCGACGGCGACAAGGACGACATCTACGCCGTGTTCGGCTATGCCGCCGCCGACACGCTGATGCAGGTGCTGCGGCAGTGCGGCGACGACCTGTCGCGCGACAACATCATGCGGCAGGCGGCGTCGCTGAAGAACTTTCAGAGCCCGATCGCGCTGCCTGGGATCGTGATCAACACCGGGCCGAAGGATTTCCGTCCGATCAAGCAGATGCGGCTGGTGCAGTTCGACGGCAACGCCTGGCAGCCGATCGGCGACGTGATCGAAAGCGCGTTCACAGCTGTCAGGGAGGATAATTGAGGGGGGCGCGGTAGTTGAGGAAGCGTCGTCCCGGCGAAGGCCGGGACCCATTACCACCGAAGCCTGTTGTTATAGCGGGCTGTGGCTCCAGCGCACCGGCTCACTCCCATTCGTGGTTATGGGTCCCGGCCTTCGCCGGGACGACGACGTGGAGAGGATCGGCGCAACGATTTCTACTTCTTCAGCCCGTAGTTCAACAGCCCGCCCTTGTTCTTCGGCGGATGCGCGCGCAGGCCGTCCTCGTTCGGCTCGGTGCCCCAGCCCGGGCGGTCCGGGATCACCAGATGGCCGTCGACGAATTCGGGCACATGGGTGAACAGCTCGTGGTCCCAGGCGAGGCGATCGATGTCGGTCTCCATGATCCGCAAATTCGGCACTGCCGCGCAGAAATGCGCGTTCATCATGGTGCAGAGATGGCCGTAGAAATTATGCGGCGCGACGTTGACCTCGAAATGCTCGGCGGCGGCGACGATCTTCATTGATTGCCAGACCCCGTTCCACGGCGTGTCGATGATCGCGACGTCCATCGCCTGCTCGGCGAAATAGGGGAGGAATTCGCGCAAGCCCAGCAGCGTCTCGCAGGACGAGATCGGGTGCGGGCTCTGGCGGCGGATGTAGCCGAGCGCCTGCGGGTTGAAGGTGTCGATCTCGACCCAGAACATGTCCATCTTCTCGATGGCGCGCAGGATATTCAGATAGCCCTCGGTCTTGGCGTTGAAGTTGAGGTCGAGCAAAAGGTCGACATCCGGCCCCGCGCCGTCGCGGATCGCCTCCAGATGCATGCATAGATTGCGCAGCACATTGCGGTCGACATTGATCTCGGGCTGGAACGGCACGCCGAAGCCGGGACGCCAGCCCGCGGGCTTGCCGTCGGTGTAGACGAAGATGTTGGTCTTCATCGCCGTGAATTTCTTCTCGCGCACCTCGGCGCCGATCGCCTTGACGCCGTCGAGATCGGTGATGGCCGGCTTGTACCAGTCGGGGTGATTGATGCGCCAGGTCGCGCAATGCGACCAGTAGACCCGCACGCGGTCGCGGATCTTGCCGCCGAGCAGATCGTAGCAGGGCACGCCGAGCGCCTTGGCCTTGACGTCGAGCAGCGCGTTCTCGATGGCCCCTAACGCCAGCGCCACCACGCCGCCGGCAGCGGGACGGGTCGCGGCGAACAGCTCGACATAAATCCGCTCGTGCTCGAACGCGTTCTTGCCGACCACCCGCGCCGACAGCCGTTCGATCGCGGCGGTCACGCCGGGCGCGCCAAAACCTTCGTCATACTCGCTCCAGCCGACCAGCCCATCCGAGGTCGTCACCTTGACGAAATGATAATTCCGCCAGCCGGCATCGCAGGCGAGCGTTTCGACGCTTTTGATGGTGGTTGATTTGCTCATGGTTTCCTGCCCCGCGCTTGTTGATGGTTGAAGGGAGCACAATAGCGGATCGAGCAATGCGTCAACCGCACGGCGGCAGACCGTCAACGCACGCTTGCTGCAAAGTGCTGCGGCAATCCAGCGAATTCCGTCAAGCGGAAGAAAATTCCACTTGCATCACACAGTCGGCGCGGCTTCAAGTTCAAGCAACAAGAAACTGAATCAGCCGATGTCATCGGCTGGTCATTTTGTCGCGAGGAAGCGTGATGGGCGCGTTGTCGCATCTGCGGATTGTCGAGATCGGAAGCGCGGCGGCGACGAGCTATTGCGCGCGGCTGTTCGCGGATTTCGGCGCCGATGTGCAGAAGGTCGAACCGCAGGCGGGCGATCCGCTTCGCCGCACCGCGCCGCTGACGCCGCAAGGGCACAGCGCGTGGTTCGCGTTTCTCAACTTCAACAAATCGAGCGTCGTCCTCGCGCAGCGCGATGCATCGCGCCTGCACGAGCTGATCGCAGGCTGCGACATTTTGCTCGACGGGCGCGGCGTCGCTGCGGCCGATTGTCCCGACATCGATCTCGATACGATCAGGCGCGACAATCCGGGGCTGATCCATCTCGACCTCGCCTGGTTCGGCGATCGCGGACCCTATGCCGATTTCGCCGCGACCGATTCCACGATCCGCGCGCTGACCGGACTCGTGAAGCTGGTCGGACCCGAGCAGGGGCCGCCGATGCACGCGCCGGACTTCCAGGTCGGCATCCTGGGCGGGCTGTGGGGCTTCATCGCGGCAGCCGCATCGGTGCTCGGCCGCATGCAGGACGGGCGCGGGCGCGAAAGCCATCTCAGCCTGTTCGAAGCCTCTATCGCGGTCACCGAATACATCATGTTCGAGGCGTTCCAGCGCGGCGACATCATGCGGCGGATCGGGGTCAACCGGTTCTGGCCGACTTTTCCGGTCGGCATCTACGAGACGAGGCAAGGCTGGCTCGGCGTCACCACGGTGACCCCGGCGCAGTGGCGCGCGTTCTGCGAAATGCTCGGGCTGAATGAATTGCGCGACGATCCGACGCTGGTCATGGGCGTCGACCGGTTGCAACGCGTCGCCGAGATCGAAGGCAAGATCCTGCCGAAGCTGAAGCAGCGCACCGCGCAGGAATGGTTCACCGAGGGTCTCAAGCGCAAGATCCCGATCGTGCCGGTGCCGGAGATATCGGACCTCATCGCCGACGAGGAGAAGCGCGCCCGCGGCGCCATCGTGCCGATCGCGGTCGGCAACGAGGCTGGTTTCAGCGCCGGCACGATGCAGCGGCTGACGGCAACGCCGCCGCGGCGCGGTGGCCGCGTGCCCGATATCGGCGAGCAGCAGGCGAGGCTCGAGGCCGCGCCGCGCCTGCCCACGCCGAAGCCGGCTCCGACCATTCGGTTGCCGCTCGAAGGCATCCGCGTCGTCGATTTCTCGATGGGCTGGGCCGGACCGATCTGTACCCGCACGCTCGCCGATCTCGGCGCCGACGTCATCAAGATCGAGGCGACGCAGTATCCGGACTGGTGGCGCGGCGTTGATCGGCGCCCGGCCTATGTGCTGGAGCAGATGTACGAGAAGTCGGTGCGCTACTGCATCATGAACCGCAACAAGCGCGGCATCACGCTCGACCTGACCCGGCCGAAGGGGCTGGCACTTGCAAAGCGGCTGCTCGCCGATGCCGACCTCGTGGTCGACAATTATTCGGTCGAGGTGCTGCCCAAGCTTGGGCTCGGTTACGACGTGCTGAGCAAGATCAATCCGAAGCTCGTGATGATGTCGATGTCGGCATTCGGCGCCGGCAGCGTGCATCGCGATTGCCGGGCCTATGGATCGACCCTTGAGCAAGGCTCGGGCCTGCCGAGCGTGGTCGGCGATGCCGGCGGGCCGCCGGTCATGAGCCATACCGCGTTCGGTGACGCCGTCGGCGGCCTCAATGGCGCCGTCGCGGTGCTGACCGCGCTGATCCACGCCAAACTCACGGGGCAGGGCCAGTTCATCGATCTCGCCCAGATCGAATGCATGATGCCGTTCGCAGCGCCCTGGATCGTCGCGCATTCGATCGACGGCAAGCAGCCTTCGAAATACGGCAACCGCCATCCGGATTTCGTGCCGCATGGCTGCTTCCGCTGCAATGGCGAGGACAACTGGATCGTGGTCGCGGTCTCCGACGACGCGATGTGGCTCAAACTTGCGCGACTGCTCGGCCGCGAGGATTGGGCGGCAGACCAAAAGCTCAGGACTGCCGCGGGCCGTCGTGCCATCGAGGCCGAGATCGAGGCTGCGATCACGGCCTGGACCTCCGCGCGCGATGCCGATGCGGCGATGGCCGCGCTGCAATCCGCTGGTGTTGCATCCGGCGTGGCGCGGCTGCCGATCGATCTGTTGAAGGATCCGCAGCTCCACGCCCGCGGCTTCATCCAGCAGGTCGACCGCGCCTTCATCGGACGGCATCCGCAGCCATCGATGCCGTTCCGTGAAGGCGACGCGCCGTTCGCGATCCGCTCGGTGCCGCCGACGCTCGGCGAGCACAACCGGGAAATTCTTGGCGGCATGCTCGGCCTGTCCGACGCCGAGCTCGAGGAGCTCAGCCGCGATGGCATCATCGGCACCGAGATGCTGATGGAGGAGCAGCTGGTGAAAGAGAAGAAGCGGGCGGCGGGCTGATGGGAGCAGCGCCACCGGCACAGCGCAAGGCGGAGGGCGCGCGCGATGGCGTGCGGCCGCTGCTGTCCGTGCGCGGGCTCGGCATCCGTTTCAGGACCGCGCAAGGCATCTGGCAGGCGACGCGCGGAATCGACTTCGACGTCGCGCCCGGCGAGCGCATCGGCATCGTCGGCGAGAGCGGCTGCGGCAAGACCATCACCGGGCTGTCGATCCTGCGCCTGTTGCCGGGCAATTTCGCCGGGCTCGACGGCAAGATCCTGTTCGACGGCATCGATCTGGCGTCCTGCAGCGCGCGGCAGATGCGCGCCATCCGCGGCAAGCGCATCGCGATGATCTTCCAGGAGCCCATGAGCGCGCTCGACCCGGTGTTCACCGTCGGCCACCAGATCGCCGAGACGCTGCGCGTGCATAGCGATGTTTCCTATGAGGAGGCGCGTACGAAGACGCTGGAGATGCTTCGCCGGGTCGGTATCGCCTCGCCGGAGCGGCGGATCGACGATTACCCGCACCAACTCTCTGGCGGCATGCGCCAGCGCGTGATGATCGCAGCCAGCCTGATCTGCGGGCCGCAGCTCTTGATCGCGGACGAGCCGACCACCGCGCTCGACGTCACCGTGCAGGCGCAGATCCTCGAACTGCTGCGTGACATCAGCGAGACCTCGAAGACCGCGCTGATGCTGATCACCCACGATCTCGGCGTCGTCGCCGAGACCTGCACGCGGATGATCACGATGTATGCCGGCGAGGTGATCGAGGATGCCACCGTCGACGAGGCGCTGGTGCGACCGCTGCATCCCTATACGTCGGGCCTGTTGCGCTCGCTGCCGCATTTGAGCCCGCGTCACGGCCGGCTGCCGTCGATCCGGGGCCGGGTGCCGTCGATATCAGAGATGCCGGCCGGCTGCCGCTTCCGCGCCCGTTGCGCGCATGCGGCCAAAGGCTGCGAGGCCGAGCAAAAGCTGCAGGATGCCGGCGGCGGCAGAAGAGTGCGCTGCCATCGCTTTGCCGAGCTCAATCTGCCAGGTGCACTGCATCCGCCGGATGCGCAGGTTGCCGCGAAGGTCGCGACGCAATGACCGCAGCTTCAGAACAGCGCCGCGACGCCATCGTCTCGGTGCGCGACCTCCAGGTCCGCTTCCAGACCTCGGACCGCCGCGCCACCGTGAAGGCGGTCGACGGCGTCAATTTCGACGTCCGTCGCGGCGAGACTTTCGGCATCATCGGCGAGTCCGGTTCGGGCAAGACCACGATCGGCCGCGCGCTGGTGTTCCTGCTGAAGCCCAGCGCCGGCTCGATCCTGCACGACGGCATCGATCCGCTGGCGCTGTCGCGCGGACAATTCCAGCACCATCGCCGCGATTACCAGATCATCTTCCAGGATCCGAACGCGGCGCTGAACCCGCGCATGACCATCCTCGCCTCGGTGCTGGAGCCGCTGGAGCTCGCCCGTATCGGCGACCGCGCCGCGCGCGAGCGGCAGGCGCGGGAAGCGCTGGAGCGCGTCGGGCTGCCGCAGGAGTTCGGCGAGCGCTATCCGCACCAGCTGTCCGGCGGCCAGAAGCAGCGCGTGGTGATCGCCCGCGCGTTGACCTTGAAGCCGAAACTGATCGTCTGCGACGAGGTGGTGGCGGCGCTAGACATGTCGATCCGCGGCGACGTGCTCAATCTGTTCGCTGATCTGCAGCGCGATCTCGGGCTGACCTACGTCTTCATCACCCATGATCTCGCGGTGGTGTCGCATATCAGCGAGCGCGTCGCGGTGATGTATCTCGGCCAGTTCGTCGAGCTCGGCCCGACCGGGGAGGTCGCCGAGCGGCCGCTGCATCCCTACACCATCGCGCTGCTCTCGGCCGAGCCGCGGCCGCTGCCGTCGTCGATGCGGCAGGAGAGCCGGATCGTGCTGCAAGGCGAGGTGCCGAGCCCGATCGATCCGCCGTCGGGTTGTCGTTTCCGCACCCGCTGCCCGCATGCGCAGCCGCTCTGCACCGAGCGCGTGCCGGAATGGCGCGAGCTGAAGCCCGATCACTGGGTGGCCTGCCATTTCGCCGACCGCCCGATTTTTTCGAACAACGTACCGGAGACAACGCCATGACGATGACGACCCGACGCGAGGCCATGGCGCTGATCTCGGCTGCGCTGGCGGGCACCACGCTCGGCGGCCGCGCATTCGCGCAAGCCGCGCCGAAGAAGGGCGGCACGTTGCGGATCTCCGCGCCGGCCAATCCGTCGAGCCTCGATCCCGCCACCGGCGGCGCCGGCTCCGACCACGCCTTCCTGTTCACGATGTACGACACGCTGGTCGAATGGGAATTCGAGACGCTGAAGCCGAAGCCGGGGCTTGCCGAGAGCTGGAAGTTCACCGATCCCAATACGCTGGTGCTCAACATCCGCTCCGGCGTCACCTTCCATGACGGCACGCCGCTCGATGCGGAGGCCGTCAAGTTCAACCTCGATCGCAACCGGAGCGATGCGAAGTCGAACATCAAGGCCGATCTGCTCTCGGTCGACGCGGTCGTGGTCACCGGGCCGCAGCAGGTGACGCTGAAGCTGAAAACGCCGGACACCGCGCTGCCTGGCATCCTCTCCGATCGCGCCGGCATGATGGTGTCGCCGACGGCCTTGAAGGTGGCCGAGGGCGGCGTCGTGACCCGCAAGCCGGTCGGCGCCGGCGCCTATGCGTTCGTGAGCTGGGCCGACGGCGAGAAGATCGTGGTCAAGCGCAACGAGAAATACTGGAAGCCGAACCGGCCGTATCCCGACGGCATCGAATTCTCGATCATTCCAGAACTCACCACCGGCGCGCGTTCGGTCTCCGCGAGCCAGAACGATCTGATCTATCAGCTGCCGCCGCGGCAGAAGGCGATCATCGAGCGTGCCTCGAGCGTCAAGGTGGTGCACGGCCCGACACTCTACGTGTTCCAGATCTTCCTCAACTGGGCGAAGCCGCCGTTCGACAACGTCAAGGTCCGCCAGGCGCTGAACTTCGCGATCGACCGCGAAGCCTTCGCCAAGGCCGCGCTCGCCGGCCTCGCCGAGCCGGCCTACATGAACCTGCCCAAGTCGCACTGGGCCTATGATGCCGAGGTCGCAAAACTTTATCCTTACGATCCGGACAAGGCGCGCAAGCTGCTCGCCGAAGCCGGCTTCAAGGAGGGCACCGCGATCGAGATCGGCGGCTACACCGATCAGGATTCGGTGCAGCGCGAAGAAATCCTGATCGAGCAATTGCGCAAGGCCGGTATCAACGTGAAGTTCGTCAACGGCACGGTCGCGGAAGCGTCTGCGGCCTTCTTCGGTGCGGAGAAGAAGGGGGCCGGGTTGCTCTCGGCCTGGACCGGACGGCCCGACCCGAGCCTGACCTATTCGCTGATGTTCACCAAGGACGCCTATTATAATGCCGGCCGCGCGCCGGTCCCGCCGGAGCTCGAGGCCGCGATCAAGGAGTCGCGCGCGTCCGAAGATATCGAGGTCAGGCGCAAGGCGTTCTCAACCGTGCAGCGGCTGGTCATGGAGAATGCCTTGGTGGTGCCGCTGGCGTTCCAGTTCGAGCTGGTCGCCATGAACAAGAAGGTGCAGGGCTATCGGCCCAACCTGCTCGGCAAGCCGAAATACGACGACGTCTGGCTGGAAAGCTAGCATGATCCGGAAAAGTGCGAAGCGGTTTTCCGAAAATGATCATGCTCAAAAAAGGAGCTAAAGCACGATGATGTTCCATCATAATTTCATCGTGCTTTAGCGATGGCGCGACGGTCACCGGTCAAGGTCATCGGCAGCCGCCTGTTGCAGGCGCTGCCCGTGATACTGCTTGCGACCCTGATGGTGTTCGCGCTGCTCAAGCTGGTGCCCGGCGACATCGCCGTGACCCTGGCGGGCGACAACGCCACCGATGCGCGGATCACCGAGATCAGGCAGCTCTACGGCCTCGACCGGCCGTTCCTGGTGCAATATGGCGCCTGGCTCGGCCATGTCGTGCAGGGCGATCTCTCGCAATCGCTGCTGACCGGCGAGAAGGTCGCCGATTCCATCGGCCGCGCCTTCCCGAACACGCTGCTGATCGTCGTGATCGCGCTGCTGCTGGCGCTGTTGACCGGCATCCCGATGGGCGTGATCGCCGCGATCAAGCCGAATGGCTGGATCGACAAGCTGATCAGCATGATCGCCTCGCTCGGCGTCGCCGTGCCCGGCTTCTGGCTCGCGATGATACTGGTGGCGGAGTTCTCGCTGAAGCTGAACTGGCTGCCGGCGACCGGCGCGAAATCCTTCAGCGTCTCGCCGATCGATGCGATCAGGCACGCGCTGCTGCCGGGGATTGCGATCGCAGCCTACGGCATGGCGGAGGTGGCGCGCCAGCTGCGCGGCGCGTTGCTCGAGGTGCTGTCGTCGCAATATGTCCGCACCCTGCACGCCAAGGGCCTGTCGATGTCCCGCATCCTCTGGCAGCACGGTTTGAAGAATGTCGGCGTCAACCTGCTCACGATCATCAGTCTGCTGGTCAACCGCATGCTGGCGGCGACCGTCGTGATTGAGGCGGTGTTCGCGATCCCCGGCCTCGGCAGCCTGATCGTGCGCGGCGCGATTCAGCGCGATTTCCCGATCGTGCAGGGCGTCGTCTTCACCATGGTGGTGGTGGTAATCGCGGTCAATCTGATTACCGACCTCTTGTGCGCCGCGGTCGATCCGAGGATCGAGCAATGACCGACACGGCGCTCGCATCCCTCAAAGCACCGGCCAAGCCGTCCCGGCTGCGGCGTTTGCTGCGCTGGCTCGCCGGCGATCTCAGAGCCGCGCTGTCGATCCTGGTGCTATCGGTGCTCGTCATCGTCGCGATCGGCGCGCCTTGGATTGCGCCCTATGCGCCGACCGCGCAGGACGTCAACAACATGCTGGCACCGCCGGGACAACTGCATCTGCTTGGGACCGACGATCTCGGCCGCGATGTGTTCTCGCGCCTGATCTACGGCGCGCCGGCGACCGTCTACGCCAGCCTGCTCGCGGTCGGCGTTGCGGTCCTGATCGGGCTGCCGGTCGGCCTGATCGCCGGCTATTTTGGTGGCTGGATCGACGACGTCGTCAGCCGCATCATCGACACCTTCCTGTCATTCCCGGCCATCGTGCTGGCGATCGCGGTCACCGGCGCGCTCGGCATCGGGCTCACCAACGGCATGATCGCGATCGGCATCACGATGTTTCCGGCACTGGCGCGCATCGTCCGCGCCCGCACGCTGATTGTGCGGCAAGAGCTCTATGTCGATGCGTCCAGAGGCTTCGGCGCGCCGACCTGGCACATCCTGTGGCGCCACGTGCTGCCGAACACCTTGCAGCCGGTCATCGTGCAGGTGACATTGCTGCTGGCTGCCGCGCTGCTCGCGGAGGCCAGTCTGTCGTTTCTCGGCCTAGGCATCCAGCCGCCGGATCCGAGCTGGGGCGCCATGCTGGCGCGTGCCTATCAATATATGGAAATTGCGCCTGAGCAGATGTATGCGCCGGGCCTTGCCATTCTCGTCGTCTCACTGGCGTTCAACGCGCTGGGCGAATCCTTGCGTGTCGTGCTCGATCCGACCATGAAGGATCGCTAGCTGTGCAATTGTTTACGGGCTGCCGCGACCTGTTCACCTCGCCCCGCTTGCGGGGAGAGGTCGAAATTTGCACGCAGCGCGAATTTCGGGTGAGGGGGACTGTCCGCGAGTTCGCTTGTGGAGACTCGCTCTCACCCGAACCCTACGCTTCGCTTCGGCTTCGACCTCTCCCCGCGAGCGGGGCGAGGTGAAGAAGATTATCGGTCGCCCAAGAGACGCACGGAACCACCATGTCCTTCAAGAAATTGCTGATTGCCAACCGCGGTGAGATCGCGATCCGGATTGCCCGCGCCGCCGCCGATAGCGGCCTTGCCACGGTCGCGATCTATCCCGCCGATGATGCGGCTTCGCTGCATGTCCGCTCGGCCGACGAGGCGCGGGAAATCCCCGGGCGTGGCGCGCGGGCCTATCTGGACATCGAGGCCGTGATCGCGGCGGCCAAGGCCGCCGGCTGCGACGCGTTGCATCCGGGCTATGGTTTCCTCAGCGAGAACACCCAGCTTGCCCGGCGCTGCGCCGAGGAGAAGATCACTTTCGTCGGCCCGTCGCCCGAAGCGCTCGATCTGTTCGGCGACAAGGCCAAGGCGAAGGAATTGGGGAAAACATGCGGCGTGCCGATCATCGCCGGCACCTCGGGCGCAACCTCACTCGACGAAGCTAAGGCGTTCTTCGCCTCCCTCGGCACGAACGCCGCCGTGATGATCAAGGCGATCGCCGGCGGCGGTGGCCGCGGCATGCGCGTGGTCGAGGACTTGGCCAAGCTCGACGAAGCCTATGCGCGCTGCCAGTCCGAGGCCAAGGCGGCGTTCGGCAGCGATGCTGTGTATGTCGAGCGGCTGATCCGCAAGGCCCGCCATATCGAGGTGCAGATCATCGGCGACCGCCACGGCGCGATCAGTCATCTCTGGGAGCGCGAATGCACCATCCAGCGCCGCAACCAGAAGCTCATCGAAGTGGCGCCGAGCCCGTCCCTGAGCGAGAGCCTGCGGGCGCGCATCATCGAGGCCGCAAAGCAGCTCGCGACCGCCGCGCGCTACGACAATCTCGGTACCTTCGAATTCCTGGTCGATGACGAAGCCGGCGAAGGCGAGGGCGCCTTCGCCTTCATCGAGGCCAATCCGCGGCTCCAGGTCGAGCACACCGTCACCGAGGCCGTGCTCGGCGTCGATCTCGTGCGTTCGCAGCTCGCGGTCGCGGCCGGCGCCACGCTGGCCTCGCTTGGCCTCGCGCAATCGGCCGTGCCGCTGCCGCGCGGCTATGCGATGCAGATTCGCGTCAATATGGAGGTGATGGACGAGAAGGGGCTGACGAAGCCGACCGGGGGCACGCTCAGCGTGTTCGACCTGCCGTCCGGGCCCGGCGTCCGGGTCGATACGTTCGGCTATTCCGGCTACCGGACCAGCGCCGCGTTCGACTCGCTGCTGGCAAAAGTCATCGTGCATTCGCCGAGCCCGAAATGGACCGACGTGGTGCACAAGGCGGCGCGCACCTTGCGGGAATTCCGCATCGGCGGCGTCGCCACCAACATCCCCTTGCTCGGCGCCATCCTGGTGCATCAGAGCTTTGCCCGGAACAAGATCAGCACCAACTTCATCGATACCCACGTGGCGGCGTTGGTCGGCGCCGCGAAGGAACATGCCGCGCCGCTGCTCGAGGTGAGCGAGGCGGCCGCGACGAAGGCCGTTGTCATCGAAGCCGCCCCGGAAGGATCGCTCCCGGTACCCGCGCCGCTGCAGGGCACGATCGTGGCGATCGAGGTCGCGGAAGGTGATCTGGTGCGACCCGGCCAGCAGATTGCGGTGCTGGAATCGATGAAGATGGAGCATCTGGTCGCAGCACCGCATGGCGGCCGGGTGACGAAGATCGCGGGCGGCGTCGGCGTCACGTTGATGCATGGCGATCCGATCCTGTATCTCGAGCCGGCCGAGGTCGATGGCCATCACGCGGCGGAAGAGGCCGCGATCGATCTCGATCACATCCGTCCCGATCTCGCCGAGCTGATCGCGCGCAAGGCGATCACGCTGGACGAGAATCGTCCGGCTTCGGTAGAGCGCCGCCGCAAGACCAACCAGCGCACCGCGCGCGAGAACATCGCGCAGCTGGTCGATGAGGGCTCGTTCGTCGAATACGGTTCGCTCGCGATCGCGGCCCAGCGTCGCCGCCGCAAGGTCGAGGACCTGATCAAGAACACCCCGGCCGACGGTCTGATCGCGGGCGTCGCCACCGTCAATGCGGGGCATTTCGGTCCCGAAGGCGCGCGCTGCATGGTGATCTCCTACGATTACACCGTGCTGGCCGGCACCCAGGGCCATATGAACCACAAGAAGATCGACCGCATGCTGTCGCTGACCGAGCAGTGGCGGCTTCCGCTGGTGTTCTACGCCGAGGGCGGCGGCGGCCGTCCCGGCGATACCGACCGGCTCGGCATGACCGGCCTCGACGGTCCGTCCTTCGTGCAGTTCGCAAAACTCTCGGGACTGGTGCCGGTGGTCGGCGTGGTCTCGGGCTATTGCTTCGCCGGCAACGCCGCGATGCTCGGCGTCTGCGACGTCATCATCGCCACCAAAAATGCCTCGATCGGCATGGGCGGCCCGGCGATGATCGAGGGCGGCGGGCTCGGCGTCTATCATCCGGCCGAGGTCGGCCCGGTTTCCTTCCAGTCGCCGAACGGCGTGATCGACATCCTGGTCGAGGACGAGGAAGAGGCCACGGCGGTGGCGCAGAAATATCTGTCCTACTTCCAGGGCGCCGTCGCCGACTGGAAGGCGCCGGACCAGCGGCTGCTGCGCCGCGCGATTCCGGAGAACCGTCTTCGGGTCTACGACATCCGCAATGTCATCGACCTGATCGCGGACGAAGACTCTGTGCTGGAGATCCGGCGCGATTTCGGCGTCGGCATGATCACCGCCTTCATCCGCATCGAAGGCAAGCCGTTCGGCCTGATCGCCAACAATCCGAAGCACCTCGGCGGCGCGATCGATGCGCCGGCCGGCGACAAGGCCGCGCGCTTCATGCAGCTGTGCGATGCGTTCGATATCCCGATCGTCTCGCTGTGCGACACGCCGGGCTTCATGGTTGGGCCCGAGGCCGAGAAGACTGCGATCGTGCGCCATGTCGCGCGGATGTTCGTCACCGGCGCCAGCATCACGGTGCCGCTGTTCGGCATCGTGCTGCGCAAGGGCTACGGCCTCGGCGCGCAGTCGATGATCGGCGGCGGCTTCCACGCTTCGTTCTTCACGGTGGCGTGGCCGACCGGCGAGTTCGGCGGCATGGGCCTCGAGGGCTATGTCCGGCTCGGCTTCCGCAAGGAGATGGAGGCGATCGAGGACCCGGTCGAGCGCGAGAAGTATTTCCAGACCAAGGTCGCCGAGCTCTACGCCAACGGCAAGGCGGTCTCGATCGCCTCGGTGCTTGAGATCGACGAGGTGATCGATCCCGCCGACACGCGACACTGGATCATGGCCGGCCTGCGCTCGGTGCCGAAGCCGGAGCCGCGCGCGACGCGGAAGCGGCCGTGTATTGATGCGTGGTGATGGCAGTTGAATATTCGGTGTCGTCCTGGCGAAAGCCAGGAGGTGGATTCACACTCGAAGTGCAACACTTGAGCAGCAAAGACCTCTGCCGGGGTCCTGAAGTCAAGGCATTTGCGCGGGGTGTTGTTGTAGGCGGCGATGGACTTGCGCAGGCGGCGGGTTGGCAGCTTTTCGAGGTCGGTGTTGCGCGGGATGAAGCGGCGCATGCGGCCGATGGCGTTCTCGATGCCCCCTTTTTGCCAGGGGGCGTGGGGATCGCAGAAGTACGTCTTGATCAAGAGGCTTTGCAAGGCAAGGTGAGATGCGAACTCGGTGCCGTTGTCGAAGGTGACGGTCTGGCGGATCGGCTGTGGCAGGACCTCGAACAGGCGTACGAGATGGTGAGCGACGCCGGAGGCGAGCTTGCTTGCGAGGGGGACGCCGAGCAACAGGCGGGAGGTGCGCTCATGCACGGCCAGGATCTGCTGACCGTATTTGGAGAACATCATGAGGTCGGCCTCCCAATGGCCCGGGGTCTTGCGATCGGCGACCTCGACGGGGCGCAGATCCAGCGAAACACGGCCTTCGATGAAGCTTGCGGGACTGCCGCCCCGCTTGCCGCGGCGACCGCGCTTGCTCTTGCCGCGCGGCAGGTAGCGCCGCCAGCTGAAGTCCGAGGTGCGGGTGAGCTGGGCATAAATGAAGCGGTAGATGCTCTCATAGGAGATCACCTTGCGGCCGTGCTCGCGAGCCAGCCGGCCGGCGACCTGCTCGGGCGACCAGCCCCGGCCAAGACGTTCCAACACCGCACGGCGCAGGCCGGGCTCCCGTTCGAGGCGAGAGCCCGTCCAGCGCCGCGCTCGCATCTGTTGCTGGGCATAGCTGGGCTTGTAGCCGACCTGAACGCCAGAATTACGGTTCAGCTCCCGAGAGATCGTTGATGGCGGGCGATCCAAAGCTGCCGCGATTTGCCGGATCGAGCTGCCACCGGCCGAAAGCCTGGCAATCTCGCATCGCTCCTCCAGGGAGAGCTGCTTGTAAGTCCGCCCCATGGCAACACCTCCAGTTGGAAGTGTTGCACTTCGTTTGTGAACTCAGGGGACCCATGACCCCAAATCTCTTTTGTTGTGCGACGCTGGGGCCGCTGTCTTGTTCACCACCGGAATGCGGTGGTTATGGGTCCTGGCTTTCGCCAGGACGACGGCGGTGGGTGGAGCGGGCGCCTCGCGCTACCGAGAGACCTACCCCAGCTTCAACTCCGCATACCCTGTCGCGGCCACCTCATCGCACCGCGCCCGGTACGCCGGCGCGCTGCCGCTGTAGCGGGCGACGATGCGCCTCTGCTTGCCCTCGACGTTGCGGTTGATGCCGGTCATCCAGGAATCGACCTCGTTGGAGAGCAGGCCGACGCCGAGTGCCTTGACATGATCGGTCCAGCCGGCGGTGCCTTCGGGCGTGGCGTCGAGGAAGGTCAGGCCTTTCTGCTGCGCGAAGCGGAGCAGGCCGGTGACCCAATCGACGCTGTATTCGATGCTGCGCGGGATGTTGCCGAGCGCGGTGTGCGGGCCCATCAGCATCATCATGTTGGGGAAGCCGTCGACCATCAGGCCGAGATAGGTTTCCGGCCCGTGCGTCCATTTTTCCTTCAGCCGGGCGCCATGCGCGCCGCGGAAATCGATCTTGTCGAAGCTGCCGGTGATGGCATCGAAGCCGGTGGCGTAGATGATGATGTCGAAGGCGTAGTCCTTCTCGGTCGTCCGGATGCCCTCCGGCGTGATCCGCTCGATCGGCGTTTCCTTGATGTCGACCAACTCGACATTGTCGCGGTTGTAGACCTCGTAATAGAAGGTCTCGAGCGGCAGCCGCCGGGTGCCGAAACCGTGGTTCTTCGGGATCAGTTTCTCGGCCACCGCCTGGTTCTTGACGCGCTCGCGGATCTTGCGCGCGACGAAATCGCTGATCGTGGCATTCGCCGCACGATCGATCAGGATATCCTTGAAATTGCCCTGCCAGATGCCGAAGCCCCGCTCGCCATAGAGCTTCTCGTAGAACGCCTCGCGCTCCTCGTCGCTCACCTCGAACGCGCCGCGCGGATCGGGCGTATGCACGAAGCAGGCGAAGGTTTCCTTGCAGCGGGCAAAGATCTCGCCATAGCCGGCCTTGATCCTGGCTTGCGTCTCCGCGTCGATCTTGCCGTTGTGCAGCGGCGCCGCCCAGTTGGCGGTGCGCTGGAACACGGTGAGGTGGCCGACCTCGCCGGCGATGGTCTGGATGGTCTGGATGCCGGTGGCGCCGGTGCCGATCACGGCGACGCGCTTGCCGGTGAAATCCACTTTCTCCTTCGGCCAGCGCGCGGTGTGAAACGATTGCCCCTTGAAATCGTCGATGCCCGCGATCCGCGGCAGGGTCGGGGTCGACAGCGGACCGATCGCGGTGATCAGGAAGCGGCAGCTGTGCTGCGCGCCGCTCTCCAGCGTGATCCGCCAGCTCCGCGTCTCGTCCTGGTAGATCGCCGACGTGACGCGGCTCGCGAACTGGATGTCGCGGCGCAGATCGAACTTGTCGGCGACATAGTTGCAGTAGCGCAGGGTTTCGGGCTGACCGGCGAAATGCTCCGACCATTCCCATTCCTGCAAGAGCTCCTTCGAGAACGAATAGCCGTAGGAATAGCTTTCGGAATCGAACCGCGCGCCGGGATACCGGTTCCAGTACCAGGTGCCGCCGACGCCGGTGCCCGCCTCGAATACGCGCGCGCTGAGGCCGAGCTCGCGCAGCCGGTAGAGCTGATACATGCCGGACAGGCCGGCGCCGATGATGATGACGTCGTAATCCAGCGCAGCCGTCTCGGGGCTGTTGTCCGGGCGCGATGCGGCCACCTGTCGTTGCTCCCTGGGTTGATTGCCGGCAAGGCTAGCCGGTCTTCCTGTCGCCGACAAACATCGCAGAGCGGGGCTGCCATCGGGATTTGCGGAGGGCTCCCTGCCCGCGCGCATTCCGCGCCGCGGACTGTCCGCCCCGCGGCTTTACTCGGCCGCGGGATACCCGCTATCGTCGGGTGGATAAGATCGCCCGCCAAGCGGCGACGGAACCAGCGGGAGTGAGGCGATGGGAGAGGCGCTGCGCAGGCCGACGTCGACAGATGTCAGCAACCCCTGGCTTTATCAGGACGACACCTGGCGGCCGCTGTTCGCGCAACTGCGTCGCGACGATCCCGTGCATTATTGCGAGACGTCGGCTTACGGCCCGTATTGGTCGGTGACGCGCTACGACGACATCTTCGCCGTCGAGCTGGATCACCAGAACTATTCCTCGGCCTCTGAGCTCGGCGGTATCCAGGTCGCTGACCAGCCGAAGGGGCAGGAGCGGCCGAGCTTCATCCGCATGGATCCGCCCGGCCACACCGCGCAGCGCCGCACGGTGGCGCCGATCGTGGCGCCGTCGAACCTCGCCAATCTCGAGGCCCTGATCCGCCAGCGCACGGCCACCGTGCTCGATGCGCTGCCGCGCAACGAGACCTTCGACTGGGCCGAGCGGGTCTCGGTCGACCTCACCAACATGATGCTGGCGACGCTGTTCGATTTTCCCGCGGAAGATCGCGCCAAGCTGACCTGGTGGTCGGATGTCGCGATCGCCAACATCGATTCGCCCGACGCGGTGGTGCATTCGGAGGCCGAACGCAATGCCGAGCTGATCAAGATGGGAGAAGCTTTCCGCAAGCTATGGGACGCCCGGATCGATGCGCCTCCGACCTTCGACCTGATCTCGATGCTGGCGCATTCGGAAGCGACGCGGAATCTGGATGCGCGCGAGTTCATCGGCACGATCGGGCTCCTGATCGTCGGCGGCAACGACACCACGCGCAACTCGATGTCAGCGGGGCTGATGGCGCTGTGCGAGAATCCGGAGCAGTTCGAGCTGGTCCGCGCCCGACGCGAATTGATCCCGAACCTGGTGTCCGAGACCATCCGCTACCACACGCCGGTGCTGCACATGCGCCGCACCGCGCGCAACGATGTCGAGCTTGCCGGCCGTCAGATCAAGAAGGGCGACAAGGTGGTGATGTGGTACATCTCCGGCAACCGCGACGAGGACAAGATCGAGCGCGCCGACGAATTCATCATCGACCGCGCCAAGCCGCGCCAGCATCTCGCCTTCGGCGCCGGCGTGCATCGCTGCGTCGGCGATCGCCTGGCCGAACAGCAACTCCGCATCCTCTGGGAGGAGGTTCTGGCGCGCGATCTGCGTTTTGAGATTATGGGCCCGCCGCAAAGGCTCTATTCCAATTTCATCCGCGGTATACGAAGCTTGCCGGTGAGAATCGTCAATTGAGCCGCATCACCAGCCGTCATTGCGAGCGAAGCGAAGCAATCCATGTCGCCACATGGGGAGAGGTGGATTGCTTCGTCGCTGTCGCTCCTCGCAATGACGAAAGAGGACATGCCAAGGAACAAGAATGAAGAACGATCCCGTTGACGTCCTGATCATCGGCGCCGGCGCATCCGGCGCGGCGGTGGCCTGGAGCCTTGCCGATACCAAGATGCACATCCTCTGCCTCGATCAGGGCGGCTGGATGAATCCGGCCGAATATCCGAGCACCGGGCGCGACTGGGAGGCGAAATTCTACGGCGAGTGGTCGTCCAGCCCGAATGTCCGCAAGCGGCCCGAGGACTACCCGATCAACGACGACAATTCGCCGATCAAGGTCGTCAACTTCAATGCCGTCGGCGGCTCGACCGTGATGTACACCGCGCACTGGCCGCGGCTGCATCCGTCCGACTTCAAGGTGAAGACGCTCGACGGCGTCGCCGACGACTGGCCGATCGATTACGACGCGCTGACGCCGTTCTTCGAGGAGAACGACCGCATGATGGGCGTCTCGGGCCTGTCGGGCGACCCGCTGTCGCCGCTGAGCCACCCGCCGATGCCGCCGCAGCCGCTCGGGCTGTCCGGCCCGCTGCTCGGCAAGGCCCTGAACAAGCTCGGCTGGCACTGGTGGCCGTCGGACACCACGGTCGCGACGATGGATTACGAGGGCAGGGCGCGCTGCATCAATCTCGGCCATTGCACGCCGGCCTGCGCGCAGGGCGCCAAGGCCTCGACCGACATCACCTATTGGCCGCATGCGATCCGCGCCGGCGTCGAGCTGAAAACCCATTGCCGGGTGCGCGAGATCCTGACCAACGAGCAGGGCATGGCCTCCGGCGTCGTCTATTACGACAAGGACGGCGTCGAGCAATTCCAGCCGGCCGAGGTCGTGATCATCGCCTGCAACGGCGTCGGCACGCCGCGGCTGCTGCTCAATTCGGTGTCGGGGAAATTCCCCAACGGCCTCGCCAACTCGTCCGGCCTGGTCGGCAAGAATTTGATGTTCCATCCCTATGCGCAGGTCTACGGCTTCGTGAAGGAGCCGACCGACAGCAACCGCGCGCCGCCGACCTGCCTGTGGAGCAAGGAGTTCTACGACACCGATCTGTCGCGCGGCTTCGTCCGCGGCTACGGCATCCAGTTCGGCCGCGGCGCCGGGCCGGTGTTCGAGGCGGTCGCGAGCGAGCAGAAGGGCATCCTGCCCTGGGGCAAGGACCATCACCGCGTGTTCCGAAGGCTGAACGGGCATCGCCTCGCGGTCTCCGCGATCTGCGAGGACCTGCCGGAGGAGCACAACCGCGTCACGCTCGATCCCGTGCTGAAGGACAGCCACGGCATCCCCGCGCCGAAGATCGACTACACGATCTCGGCCAACAGCCGCAAGATGATGGACCATGCGCTGGCGCGCGGCCGCGAGGTCCTCGATGCCGCCGGCGCCACCGACATCTGCATCAACGATCCGATCCCGTGGGGCGGCTGGCACCTGCTCGGCACCGCGCGGATGGGCACCGATCCGGCGCGCTCCGTGGTCAACGAATGGGGCCGCTCGCATGACGTGAAGAACCTGTTCATCGTCGACGGCAGCATCTTCGTCACCTCGGGCGGCGTGAACCCGACCTCCACCATCCAGGCCCTCGCGCTCTACATCGCCGACCAGATGAAGCAGCGCCTCGCCAACCTGTTCGATTGAGACCGTCCATGTCCGAAGCAACACAACTGACCGCAGCCCAGCGCGCCGATCTTCGCACCGTCGCCGCGATGATCGTTCCCGAAAGCGCCGAGTACAGGGTGCCGGGCGCGGACGACCCCGCGATCCAGGCCGACATGCTGGCAACGCTCGGCCGCGACACCGCGCTGGTCGCTCAGGCGCTGGATCATCTGGGAAAGCTCGCCGGCCAACCGCTCGCCGAGCTCGACGAGGTCAGGCGCGACGCGGTGGCGCAGGAGTTTCGCAAGCATGGCGGCGCGGCCGCGGCCACCCTCGTTCGTGTGGTTCTGCAATGCTACTACCGCGACGACCGCGTGCTGCGCTCGCTCGGGCTCGAGTTGCGGGCGCCGTTCCCGAAGGGCCATGTGCTGCCGGACGGCGACTGGTCGCTGCTCGATCCGGTGCGGGCGCGCGGCGGGGTGCTGCGGCGGGCGACCCAGGGCTGATGAGATTGGGCTGACCTCCACCGACGGCGGTGCTTCACCTCTCCCTTTGGGAGAGGTCGATTTGCGCAGCAAATCGGGTGAGGGATTACGGTCTATCGAGAGAACAAGAGCCCTCACCCGGATTGCACTGGACGATGCTTCGCATCGCCAGGCGCAATCCGACCTCTCCCCAATGGGGAGAGGTGAACCAAGCGCGGCCGAGCGGCTTCGATCCAGGACTTATCTTGCCCTAGCCACCCGGGCAGGCGGGTGGCGTAACCACTTGCGGCGGCGGGAGCCGGTCACCATCTGAGAGGACCAAAGGACTCTCACCATGTTGGATTTTACCTCAGATACCGCCGGTGACAGGCCGTCACCGCGAACGGCTGACGCTGCGCTGGTCGATGACCGGGCGTTGCTGGATGCCTATTCCAATGCCGTGATCGACGTCACCGACCGCGTCGGTCCGGCCGTGGTCCGGGTCGAGACCGGGCCGAAGGTGCGCAATGCGCGCGAGCGCGGCGGCCTCGGTTCGGGCATCGTGATCTCGCCCGATGGGCTCGTCGTGACCAACAGCCATGTGGTCGGCGCGTCGAAGGAGATCCGGCTGCGCGACACCGAGGGCTTCGTCACCGATGCCCATGTGCTCGGCGTCGATCCCGATACCGACCTTGCGCTGCTGCGGGCCGATGGCGCGCGCGATCTGCCTTACGCCTCGCTCGGCAACTCCAAGACGCTGCGGCGCGGCCAGCTGGTGGTCGCGATCGGCAATCCGCTCGGCTTCGAATCGACGGTCACCGCCGGCGTGGTGTCGGCGCTCGGCCGCTCGATCCGCTCGGTCAGCGGGCGCACCATCGAGGACGTGATCCAGACCGACGCCGCGCTGAACCCCGGCAACTCGGGCGGCCCGCTGGTGTCGTCGCACGGCGAGGTGATCGGCATCAACACCGCGATCATCAACGGCGCGCAGGGCATCTGCTTTGCCGTCGCCAGCAACACCGCGCAGTTCGTGCTGTCGGAGATCATCCGTCACGGCCATGTCCGCCGCGCCTATATCGGCGTCGCCGGCCAGACCGCGCCGGTGCCGCGGCGGCACGCGGTGCTCGCCGGCGTCGAGAACAAGATGGGTGCGCTGTTGATGCAGATCGAGCCGGACAGCCCGGCCGCGCGCGCGAGCCTGTTGCCGGGTGACGTGGTCATCAAGCTCGACGGCGTTGAGATCAACGGCGTCGACGACCTGATCCGCGCGCTCGATCACAGCCGGATCGACCGCACGCTGTCGATGGACGTGCTCCGCCTCGGCCGCCTCCGCGCGATCGATATCCATCCGATCGGGAGGAAGCCGGCGAAGCAGTGAGGGCAATCCCATCTGCATGCGAGATGCACTCAGGTGAGGGGTATCTCTCCGCGAGCTCAGCTGCGGAGAGAACCCCTCATCCGTCGCGGACTACGTCCGCGCCATCTTCTTCCACACAGGGAGAAGGAAAGGGGGAGTTCGCGGCAGCGCTACTGCAGCGCGGTCAGCAGCTCGTCGGGCTGCTCGACCATCATCATGTGGCCGGCGTCTGATCGCACGACAATGTCGGGTCTTGGAGGCGAAGCGGAGATTCCGCGCTCGTGCTTTACCGACTATGAGACCCCATAGCGGACATACGACCGCTACGATGGCGAAGCGGCTAAGGTCACACTTCGCCAGATTACTGGATTACCCTGCTGTTGTTGAAAACGAGCGCTACTTGAAACACACGCTCGGTATTGGTTCGTACTTCGACAACAAGGTCTCGCCGTTCATCCATAGGCAGGAGATTTCGGGTTAGATCCGCCAGTGTCTGAGCCGCTTCGACCTCAGCTTCGCGCTGAGTTCCGCACTCCAGTCCTTCCTCATCGGGATAAAGCCCGGTGTCGTCGCGGATATCGAAATAATAGCGCGTCACTCCGGCGCCTCATTGCTTCTGGCGCTGGTTCAACATCGGCGCCAGCCGGCTGTTCCCTGTCAGTGAGAGCGCCGCCGGCCGATAGGACAGCGTGAGTGTTGCTTTGTTCCCTCAGCCCGCGGACGCGGAAGTCCGCGGCAGGGACGGTTTGCGTTCGGGGAGCTTCTTCTTCGGGGGCGCCGGCAGCAGACCTTCCCTGATCGCTTGCTTGCGAGCGAGTTTGCGAGCCCGGCGAATGGCTTCGGACTTTTCGCGCGCCTTTCTCTCCGAGGGTTTCTCATAGGCACGACGCTGCTTCATTTCGCGGAACACGCCTTCACGCTGCATTTTCTTCTTCAGAACACGAAGTGCCTGGTCGACATTGTTATCGCGGACTACGACCTGCATTAAATCTCCTCGATGACTGCAAGCTGGGACGATCCTGCGCGCAGCCGGTTGCGCAGGAGTTCGTTGCAAATGGAAGAATGAGAGCGACCGCGCATTCCTCGCCAGCCTCGAACGAGCAATTTTGCTCGTCACGGCGATGCGGTTCAGTGGGAGGAAGTGACCACTCCCGCGAGAACAAGTCAAACGATAAAGGCCTGAAGTCCCATTGGAACTGCTGCCCCGAACGGAGCCGCAGCGGCGAGCTGAATCAAATTGTCAGGCTTCCTTGTAATATGGCGGTCATCGTGTATATTACCATTATTCGATTAGCCGCTGTGCCTTGTTGAACGTGCCCGCGGGCTCCTTTTCCAAAGACATCGACGAAGTTGAAATCGCCGCGCGATTGTCGCGCGAAACGCGTTTGCGCGCTTTGGAGAAGAAAATGACGACAGGTACGGTTAAGTGGTTCAACGGCCAAAAGGGCTTCGGTTTCATCCAGCCGGGCGACGGCAGCAACGATGTGTTCGTTCACATCAGCGCGGTCGAGCGCGCCGGCCTTTCGGGTCTCGCCGAGGGCCAGAAGGTCAATTACGAGCTCAAGACTGACAAGATGCGGGGCAAGGTCAGCGCCGAAAATCTCTCGCTGGCTTGATCTCGTCGCGCCGTTTCACGGATGTACTGAAACGGCAATGCTGCCCGCTCGATCCCTGGATTGAGCGGGTTTGCCTATTTTCAGCAGGTGAAGGATGAGCGCCAGGAAATCGGCAGTACCGTCACCTGAAGCGATCGCGCGCGCCGATCGTCAGCGCCTCGCCGCCGAAGAAGGCGTGCGGGCAATCGCGGATGTCGAACGCCAGGCGATCGAAGTGCGCAAGAACATGGCGCGCCTCCGCGAGCTACGCATGGCCAAGGAAGCTGCGGACGCGACCCTTGCAGCAGCCTCGCCGGCATTCCCGGCCAAGAAGCGCACGAGAAAGTTGTTGCGGTAGACACCCTCGACCAGTGTCGATGGACTTGCCGAGGACGGAGTGACAGCCGGGAGAGTGCTGATCGTGCCCAGAGCAAAATCGGACGGTGGTGGAACGATCACGTTCACCCTCGCGCTGGGGGCAGCGCGACAAATGTGCCGGCTTACGACGACGTTCCAAACCGACAAGCAGGCGTTCAGCTATCTGCACAAATACCGGACGGAATTCGAGAGGATCGCGCGAGCGCGCCTGGCTTTAGGAGAGCTCGAAGACGGAATCGTCATGCTCACGATGCTTTAGGTCGGTGCTTCGATAATGCCGGGCTATTCCGCAGGGGCTTCGCCGCAGCTTCCCGGGCCAGACGCTCAGCTTTCAGGCGCTCGCGATTCTCGTGAAAGGATTGCTCCGCCTTCGCGTAGTCGGTCATCGGTTTGGCATTGCTGATAGCCTTGAAAGCTTTGTCGGCTTCCCGCCGATGGCGGGTATTCGCTTCGTTTTTGGTCATTGTGACCTCCAGACTGGGCTTGTTTTTCCGCCGCGCCGCCCGGGGCGCGGGAAGGCTTCGAGATTGCGTCACCAGGCCAGCTTGAGAACGCTGACAAGCAGTGCCGACAGGACAGCAATTGTGAGCGCAATGTCGACAAGAGGAGCTGCTAGACAGGCGCGCGCCGGGTCGGCTTCATCTTGTCGGTTTCCTGCGAACCGCAGCGGGCATCGCCGGATTTCGGAATAATAGAATGTATCGCTGATTTGCCCGACGTGTCAAGTTGCTTGTCCAAGTGTGCTTATCCAAGTGTGCTTGTCCAAGTCCCGGCGGGCTCCCGGCTCCTTTGCATGGGGTTGTTTTCGATATTTTGGGAACGCTCGCGGTGCGCCACCTTCTCTCACAGCGGGAGAAGGCTTCGCGGCCGCCCTACTGCAACGCTGCCAGCAGTTCGTCCGGCGTCTCGACCATCATCATGTGGCCGGCGCCAGGCAGCACGACGGTCCGCGCGTTCGGCGTCGCGGCGGCGAGCGCCTTGCCGGCCTTGGCGGGGGTCATCATGTCGCGCTCGCCGAGGATGAAGGTCGCGGGCACCTTCACGGCCGCCGCGGCGGTCAACCCGTTCTGGTAGGCGTTGCAGGCGTTGAGGTCGTTGTAGAGCACGCCGGGCTTGGCCTCCTGCAGCACCCGCTGCGCGCCCTGGTGCATCCACAGCCCCGGTGCGAGGCTGCCGCCGAGCTCGGCCTTGAAGCCGAGGCCCCAGATCGAGACCATGTCGATCGCTGCGCCGTCATTTGCTTCGGCGGCTTTCAGCAGATCGAGGCCGACCGTCATGGTCGCGGCGGTGCCGATCAATGCGAGGCCGGAGACCTTGTCGGGATGTCGTGCCGAGGTCTCGATCGCGATCAGCGAGCCCATCGAATGGCCGATCAATCGGGCCTTGGTTGCGCCGGCGGCGGTGATCAGCGCGGCGATCCAGTCGGCCATCTCGGCGATGGTCGGCAGCGGCTTGCCGGCGGAGCGGCCGTGGCCCGGCAAATCAGGCGCCAGCACGGAATAGCCGTGATGGGCGAACCAGCGGCTGTGCAGCGCCCAGGTCGAAGAGTCGAAGCCGGCGCCGTGGATCATCACGACCGCCGGCAGCGAGGGATCGAACGGCTTGCCGCCGGTCGCGATGAAGGTGTCTGCACCGTTCACTGAAAGCTGCATGGCCTCAAGTCCTTTGCGAGGCGCGCAGCGCCTGGCCGAGATCGTCGGTGATATCGTCGGCGGTTTCGATGCCGACCGACAGCCGCACCAGCTCCTCGCCGATGCCGGCGGCCTTGAGCTGTTCGGCGTCCATCTGCTGATGCGTGGTGCTGGCAGGATGGATCACCAGCGTCTTGGCGTCGCCGACATTGGCGAGATGGCTGATCAACTTCAGCTGCTCGATGAACTTCTTGCCGGCGGCGCGGCCGCCCTTGATGCCGAAGCTGATGATCGAGCCGGCGCCGCGCGGCAGCAGCTTCTTCGCCAGCGCGTAATCGGGGTGCGTCTCCAGCGACGGATGCAGCACCCAGTCGACCGCCTTGTTCGCAGTCAGGAACTCCAGCACCTTTTGGGTGTTGCTGACGTGCCGGTCCATCCGGACGCCGAGCGTCTCGATGCCCTGCAACAGCTGGAAGGCGTTGGTCGGCGACAGGCAGGCGCCGAAATCGCGCAGGCCCTCGGTGCGGGCGCGCATGATGAAGGCGGCCTTGCCGAACTGCTCGTCGAAGACGATGCCGTGATAGCCGGCATAGGGCTCGGTGAGCTGCGGGAACTTGCCGGAGGCGCGCCAGTCGAACCGGCCACCGTCGACGATCACGCCGCCGATCGCGATGCCGTGGCCGCCCATCCACTTGGTCGCCGAATTCATCGTGATGTCGGCGCCGAGCTCGATCGGCTGGCTCAGATACGGCGTCGCGAAGGTGTTGTCGATCAACAGCGGGATCTTCGCGTCATGCGCGATTTGCGCCACCGCGGGGATATCGAGCACTTCGAGGCCGGGATTGCCGATGGTCTCGCCGATCACGAGCCGCGTGTTCGGCCTGATCGCGGCGCGGAACTCGTCGAGCGCGCGCGGCTTCACGAAGGTCGTGGTGATGCCGAACCGCGGCAGCGTATGTGCGAGGAGATTGATGGTGCCGCCATAGAGCGAGGCGGAGGCGACGATATGGTCGCCGGCATTGAGCAGCGTTGCGATCGCAAGATGCATCGCGGCCATGCCGCTCGCGGTGCAGATCGCACCGACGCCGCATTCGAGCGCGGCGATGCGCTCCTCCAGCACTGCGGTCGTCGGGTTGGAGATCCGCGTGTAGATGTGGCCGGCGCGTTCGAGGTTGAACAGCGCCGCGGCGTGGTCGGCATCCTGGAACACGTAGGACGTGGTCTGGTAGATCGGAACCGCGCGCGCACCGGTTAAGGGATCGGGGCGTTGGCCGGCGTGCAGGCTCAGGGTTTCGAAGGCAGGCGGCTTGGGTGCGGGCATGCGAGGCTCGTCAGGTCAGTCGATGAGGATATTTGGTCTGCAGCTCTATACGTGAACTGCGGTGCGGACGCGGCCGACATTGCCGAACACCCGCAGATAGCGCTCGACCTCCGAGGGGATGCCGGTCGCCTTCTCCGGATTGTCGGAGAGCTTCACGGCCGGTCGGCCGTCGACCGACGTCACCTTGCAGACGATCGAGATCGGATCGAGCTCGGCGGTGCCGTCAGGCGCGCAGCCGACGAAATCGTTGGTCAGGTTGGTGCCCCAGCCGAAGCTGACGCGCACGCGCCCCTTGAAGTGATGGAAGGTCTCCTCGATCGAGCCGACATCCATCGCATCCGAGAACACCAGCAGCTTCTCCTTGGGATCGCGCCCCTTCTGCTTCCACCATTTGATGATGTCTTCGCCGGCGGTGATCGGCGGCGCGCTGTCGGGGCGGAAGCCGGTCCAGTCGGCAACCCAATCCGGCGCGTCGCGCAGGAACGGCTTGGTGCCGAAGGCGTCGGGCAGTGCGATCAGGAGGTTGCCGCCATAGGCGTGTCGCCACTGGTCGAGGATGCGATAGGGCGCCCAGCGCAGCTCCTGGTCGTCATTGGCGAGCGCGGCGGCCACCATCGGCAGCTCATGCGCATTGGTGCCGATCGCCTCGAGGTCGTTGTCCATCGCCAGCAGCA
Organism: Bradyrhizobium sp. WCU1; assembly: GCF_053474805.1. Classification (NCBI taxonomy): domain Bacteria; kingdom Pseudomonadati; phylum Pseudomonadota; class Alphaproteobacteria; order Hyphomicrobiales; family Nitrobacteraceae; genus Bradyrhizobium; species Bradyrhizobium sp. WCU1. The sequence continues at coordinate 1,321,173 of NZ_CM130280.1, read as the reverse complement.
CGTTGGATGTCCCAGTGAACGACGAGCCGAGGCCTTCCTTCACCGCCTCGACGCACCAGCGTTGCCACAGGAAGCCGTGGCGGCGCCGCGTGCCGAAATCGGACAGCCGCAGGCCGTCGAGCTTGCGCAACCGCTCGACCTTGGCCCACAGCTTGGCCTTGGCGCGGGCGTAGAGCACGTCGAGCGCGAAGCGGCCGTAGGTCTTGGTCGCCGCGCGCGAGCGCAGCTCGTTGAGGATCGCAAGCGCCGGGATCTCCCACATCGTGGTGTGGGTCCACGGCCCGTGGAAATGCAGCTCATACTGGCCGTCGACCTTGTGCAGCTCGTATTCGGGCAGGCGGAAGGTCGAGAGCCAGTTGATGTAATCGGGCGAGAACATCTGGGTCTTGCCGTAGAACGTGTTGCCGGCGAGCCAGATCAGCTCCTTCTTGGAGAAGCGGATGGTGCGGGCGTGGTCGAGCTGGGCACGCAACTCGCCCTCGTCGATGACTTCGGCGAGCTTGATATGGGTCGACCGGTTGATCACCGAAAAGGTCGTGCGGGTGTCCGGATAGGATTCCCGGATCATCTGCTGCATCAACAGCTTGTAGAAATCGGTGTCGAGCAGGCTGCGCACGATCGGGTCGAGCCGCCAGCCGTGGTTGTAGGTCCGGGTCGCGATATCTGTCACGGTCATGCCGGAACCTTAGCCTGCCGGGCGCGGTCCGCCCAGTGGGTATCGGGCGGAACATGGCAGGTCAGCGCGCTATGGTCTGCCGTATACGGCCAACCGTGGCGGCGACATCGGCCCAGGCCGGCCTGGCGGGGGCAAACTGGCGCCGCAGGAAGCCGACAAGCTCAGCAACCTGGCTGTCGCTCATGCTGTCCTTGAAGGCCGGCATGTAGCCGAGATCGGTTGCGGCCGGCTTGGCGATGCCGTGCAGGATGACCTGGATCAGATTGTCGGGCACATCGCTGTGCAGATTGCTGTTCAGCGCCAGCGACGGCCGGCTGCCGAACAGCGGCGGCCCGCCGACCTCATGGCAGACCGCGCAGGCGCCTTGATAGATCCGCCCGCCGGCCGAGGCGGCCGTGGTGACGGCCGTGCTGGCTTCGAGCTTCGCGGCGAGCGCATCGTGAGCCGGCCGGTCGGCGGCTTCGTTGAACGAGGCGAGGTAGACCGCCATCGCGCGGATGTCCTGGTCGGGCAGCGCGGCGAGCTCCTTTACGACCGGCGCCATCGGTCCCGCGGCGACGCCATGCAGGCGTGACTCGCCGGTGCGCAAGTAAGCGTAGAGCTCGTCTTCGCTCCATGGGATCGGCGCCTTCGATAGCGAGGTCAGCGCCGGCGCCTCCCAGCCCTCCGCGAAGCCGCCGGCAAGATAGGCGCGCTGCCGTTCGGCGCCGAGCCCATTGCGTGGCGAATGGCAGGCGCTGCAATGTCCGAGGCCTTCGATCAGGTAGGCGCCGCGATTCCAGATCTCAGATTTCGATGGATCGGGCCGAAACGTATCAGGCCGATGGAACAGCGCATTCCATCCGGCGAGCAGCGGCCGCAGGTTGAACGGAAAGGCGAGCGTGTTCGCCGGCGTCGCCGCGCGCACCGGCGCCTGCGCCGTCAGGTAGGCATAGAGCGCCTGCAGGTCGGCATCATTGGTCCTGGCGAAATGCGTGTACGGGAATGCCGGGTAAAGATGGCGCCCGTCGCGGTGAATGCCTTCGCGCATGGCGCGCTCGAAGGCGGGATAGGACCAGGCGCCGATGCCGGTGTCGACATCGGGCGTGATGTTGGTCGTGTAGACGGTGCCGAACGGCGTCTCGAGCGGCCGGCCGCCGGCATTCACCACGCCATGCTCCGACGTGTGGCAGACGGCGCAGGCGCCGAGCGCCGCGAGCTCCTTGCCACGCGCGATGGTGGCCGCGGAATAGACCGAGGCATCGGGCTGGGCGATCGGCGCGATCGCACGCCAGGGCAGGACGGCGGCGCCGATCCCAAGCGCCGCGGCGCAGAGTGCGGCGATGCCGGCGAGTACGCCGCCGCGCTTTGCGAACGGATTTTGCCATCGGTTGAGCTCGGCCGGCCGCGCGGGCGGCGGCAGCGGTGCAGGCGCTGTGGGTTGCTCGCCGCGCAAGCCTTTCAAAATGCGCTCCGGCGTGAACGGCAATTCGCGAAAGCGCACGCCGGTAGCATCATAGATCGCGTTGGCGATCGCGGCCGCGCTCGGCACCGAGGCGGATTCGCCGACGCCGAGCGGCGGCTGGTCCTGCCGCGGCAGCATCAGCACATCGATTTTGGGCAGCTCAGGGAATTTGATGATGGGGTAGGCGCCCCATTCCCGCGCCGTCACCGCGCCGCGCTCGAAGGAGACCTCCTCCATCAGCGCGCGGCTGGTCGACTGGATCACATTGCCTTCGATCTGGTGTCGCACGCCCTCGGGATTGATCATCAACCCGGAATCCTGGCCGGCGACGACGCGGGTCACGCTGACATCGCCGGTCGCCTTGTTGACCGCAACATCGGCGATCCACGCCGACCATGCCGCGCCGTAACCGGGAAACTTGCTGTGCACGTAGAGCGCATAGGCGAAGCCGCGGCCGCGGAGGATGTCGCCGTCGGCCTCGGGCTCTTTCCGCACCGGGCGCGGCGTCCAGCCCGCGCGTTCGGCGACCGCGTTGACGAGATCGATCGCGCGCTTGTCTTTCAAATAGCGCAGCCGGTACTCGATCGGATCGACTTCGGCCTCGGCCGCGAGCTCGTCGATATAGGACTCGTGCGCAAAGGTGTTCGGCAGCGCCGAGACGCCGCGAAACCAGGAAGCGCGTACGATCGGCGGCATGTCGTTGGCGACCACGCGCATATTCTCGTAGTCGTAGGGCGGGATCGCGGTGCGGTCGCCCATCTCGAACATTGCGGCTTCAGGTGCGATCCGCCCGGTGAGCAGCAGCGCCAAGGTCGGCGCGCCGTTCGAGGGATAGCGCGTCGAGAAGTCATAAGCGGCGACGCTGCCATCGGCATTGAGCCCGCCATTGACGTCCATCAGCTGCGCGGTGCCTTTCGGCTCCCAGGCATGTTCCTGTTCGCGGGTGAGCTGCACGCGCACGGGCTTCCCGATCGCGCGCGACAGCAGCAGTGCGTCTGCGGAGACGTCGTCGGCGCAATTGCGGCCATAGCAGCCGGCGGCTTCCATCCGGATCACGTCGATCTCGGATTCCGGCCGCTGGATCAGGAGCGCGAGGTCGCCGCGCAGGATGTGCGGGTTCTGCGTGCCGGACCAGACGCGAATTCCATCGTCTCCGTAGCTGGCGACCGCGCAGGACGGGCCGATCGAGCCGTGCATCTGATAGGGCCAGAGATACGTCCGTTGCATCGGCTTGGCCGCCGCCTTAATCGCGGCATCAACATCGCCCTTGTCGATCAGCTGCCGTGGCGTCGATGGATTGGCGCGCAGCGCCTGCTCGATATCGGAGAGATCGGTCAGATCAGGTCCCGGCTTCCAGCTCACTTTGAGCTGCGCGGCGGCCTTGATCGCGTTCTCCTCGCGTTCGGCGACGACGCCGACGAAATCACCGATCCGCACCACCGCGACAAGTCCGGGAATATCCCGCACCGAGGCTTCATCGACCGCGATCAGGCTGGTGCCGACGAACGGGCCGGCGTCGACGCCGGCATAGGGTGGGCGGACGACGCGGCCGTGCAGCATGCCGGGCACGCGCACGTCGTGGACATAGACCAGCTCACCGGTGGCCTTTGCCGGCAGATCGACGCGCGGCACCGACTTGCCGACGACGGAATAGGCGCTCACCGCCTTGACCTGAACGTCGTCGGCGAGCTCGAGGCGGATGGTCTCGTCGGCGATCAGCTCGCCATAGCTGACGCTGCGGTTGTCGTGGCCACGGATCAGGCCGTCTTCGATGGTGAGATCATCGACCGGTAGCTCCAGCCGCTCGGCCGCGCGCGAGAGCAGGAAATGCCGGGCTTGCGCTGCGGCCTTGCGCAAGGGAACGGCGGTGATCTGGATCGTTTCGCTCGCGATCGTCGCGCCCTGGTTCGGCACCACGGCGGTGTCGCCGAGGATCACCACGACGCGGGCAAACGAGACGTCGAGCTCTTCGGCCACGATCTGTCCGAGCGCGGTGCGGATGCCGGTGCCGAGATCGACATGGCCGTTATAGGCGTTGACCGAACCTTCAGCCGTGACGGTGATGAAGGTCTCGAACGCGCCTTCCGCGCCAAGAACCGCGGAGCGAACCACCGACAGCGCGCCGCGCATGCGTTGCTCCGGACCCGCCATCAACCGCGCGCCTCGAGCGCGTGACCGGCGGCGCGCATCGCGGCGCGGATGATTTCGATATGCGCGCCGCAGCGGCAGAGATTGTAGCGCAGCGCTTCCAGCACCTCATGCTCGGAAGGATTGGGATTGCGCGTGAGCAGCGCCTTGGTGGTGATGATCATGCCGTTGAGGCAGTAGCCGCACTGCGCGGCCTGCTCGCGGATGAAGGCCTCCTGTACCGGGTCGGGATGTTCGCGGCTGCCGAGCCCTTCCAGCGTGACGATGTCGCGTCCCGCACAGCCCTCGATCGGAATCACGCAGGCGCGCGCGGCGACGCCGTCGATCAGCACCGCGCAGGCGCCGCACTCGCCGAGCCCGCAGCCATATTTCGGTCCGTTCAATGCGAGATCGTTGCGCAGCACGTAGAGCAATGCGGTGTCGGGAGCGGCGTCGACGTCATGATTCCTGCCGTTCACGGTCAGGCGCATTGCCCCGGTTCTCCCCTGATGTTTGCGCTGCAACGTCAGCGTCAAATCGAAGACGAGGATAACGTTTGTGTACAAACGTGCAAGCGGCGGCATGCCGCGCTGCAGCGCGTGCACGCTTTATGAACAGGGTGCGCAAGCGAAGGGCAGCTTTTGATTGCAAAGGCCGCTTGACAGGTCCCGGGCTCGCGCGCAGGATCATTCGTATACGAACGATAAGCACCGGAGGCGGAAGCGCAGTATGATCGACCGCCGCCACAAGTCCAGGTCTGGTCACGATGGCTGACACAATGACCGTCGCCGCCGGCGACAAGATCCGCTGCGATGCCTGTCCGGTGATGTGCTACATCAAGCCGGGCGCGGCCGGCGCGTGCGACCGTTACGCCAATCATGATGGCACGCTGGTGCGGGTCGATCCGCATGTCGTGCTGGAGCGTACCGTCTCGCATGGCGGCAAGCTGGTGCCTTTCCAGGTCAGCGGCGACTGGGACGGCAAGATCGTCCGGCAGCCCGACCTGTTCGTCACCGCGATCGGCGCCGGCACCACCTATCCGGACTACAAGCCGGCGCCGTTCATCGTGTCGTCGGAAGTCGACGGCGTCGACATGGTCACGGTGGTGACCGAGGGCATCTTCTCCTATTGCGGCGTCAAGGTAAAAATCGACACCGACCGCTATCTCGGTCCGGAGACCGCGACTGTGCGCGCGGACGGCGAGGCGGTCGGCCATGTCACGACCAGCGAATATGGCTCGCAGATGCTCTCGCTCGGCGGCGTGCATCACCTGACCGGTGGCTCCAAGAAAGAGGGCCGCGTCACCTGCGACACGCTAATGGATCTCTCCAATTGCAAGGCGGTGGAGCTGACCATCGATGGCGGCGCCACCGTCGTGGTGCAAGCGGGCAAGCCGCCGATCGTCAACGGTGTGGCCGAAGAGCGGATGCGGGTCGGCTGCGGCTCGGCCACCATCGGCATGTTCGCCAAGCAGTGGCACGGCAAGGTCGATGAGGTCGTGGTGGTCGACGACCACATCACCGGCGTGCTCAGCGAGCACCAGGCCGGCAAGCTGCTCGACATCGCCGACACCGGCATCAAGATGAAGGGCCGCCGTTCGACGCCCGGCCGCTATTTCCAGGTCGCCGATCCCGGCACCGGGTGGGGCGGCACCAACATCTCCGATCCGCTGTCGATCCTCGGTCCCTTCAATGCCAAGGAGGCGCGGCCCGGGCTCACCATGCTGATGGTCTCGACGACCGGCGAGCATGCATCGTACTACGTGCTCGACGAGGCGTTGCAGCCGGTCGAGACCGAGATGCCGGCCGATCTCCGATTCTCGGTCGAGCGCATCCAGGAGAATTGCGAACCCGCGCTGTGCACCGTGCTGTTCATGGGCGGCGCGGGCGGATCGCTGCGCGCCGGCGTCACCGACAATCCTGTGCGGCTGACGCGCTCGGTGAAGGACGCGCTGACGCGCGTGACCAGCGGCGGCGCGCCGGTGTACGTGTGGCCGGGTGGCGGCATCACCTACATGGTCGATGTCACGCAGATGCCGGCCGGCGCCTTCGGTTATGTGCCGACCCCGGCACTGGTGGCGCCGATCGAGTTCACGATGCGGCTGTCGGACTACGCGGCGCTCGGCGGCCATATGGATTATGTCCGTCCGCTGTCGTCGCTGCGGGACAGCGCCGACATCCGGCCGATGCCGTACCTGCCCGGGCGGCACGCATGACGCGGCTCCCGCAAATCGCGCTTCTTCCTGACGGCAAGCGGCTGCATTTGCAGGATGGGCCCATTGATCTCGTCATCGAAGCCAGGGGCAGGGATGCGGAAGTTCGATCCGCCTATCAGGCGGCGGCGGAGCACTTGACCGGTCTGCTCGATGAACTCTGCTCGGAACTTGCCGAACTGCGCAGCGCGGCGCATCCCGATCGCTGCTTGCTGAAGGGCGTGGTCGCGCGGCGCATGCATGCGGCGGTCGCGCCGTTTGCCGCGGATTGCTTCATCACGCCGATGGCCGCCGTCGCGGGCTCGGTCGCCGAGGAAATCCTCGGTACGATGTTGCGCGTAGCGGCGCTCGACCGCGGCTATGTCAACAATGGCGGCGATATCGCGTTGCATCTCGGCGAGGGCGAACAATTTACCGTCGGCCTGATGGACCGGCCAGACCGTCATGGCGTGATGCGCACGATGTCGGTCGATGCCGACATGCCGGTCCGTGGGATTGCGACCAGCGGCCGCCACGGCCGCAGCTTCTCGCTTGGCATCGCCGACGCCGTCACCGTGCTGGCGCGAACGGCATCGCAGGCCGATGCGGCTGCGACCGTGATCGCCAACGCGGTCGATCTGCCCGGCCATCCCGCGATCATGCGCGTTCCGGCCAACGAATTGCAGCCCGACAGCGACCTCGGTGGACGACTGGTGACGCGCGATGTGGAGAATTTGGCGGAACACGAGATTGGGCAGGCGCTCGAGGCGGGCGCGGCGCGGGCGCGCATGCTCCTGATGTCGGGATTGATCGAGGGCGCGGCATTGCGTCTACTGGGCGAAACGCGGCTTGTTGGTGCAACTGGGATCGGGGCGCCGAAGTCGCACGCGTTTCAGGAACGAACGATAGAACACATGCTGCAGGCATGACCGGGAGCGAGGCACAATGAGCGCCGTTATTCGCAAGATCGTCACCGTGGTCGAGGAGATCCATCTGGAGATGGGCAAGACCATCGCGCCGCCGACCCGCCGCGCCGCCGCCATCGCCGTGATCGAGAATCCCTTCGCCGGACGTTATGTCGAGGATCTGTCGCCGCTGATCGCGATCGGCGAGGAACTCGGTGAATTGCTCTCCAAGCGGGCCGTCGCCGCGCTCGGCATCGATGGTGCCAAGGCGCACAGCTACGGCAAGGCCGCCGCTGTCGGCGAGAATGGCGAGCTCGAGCACGCGGCCGCGATCCTGCATCCGAAAATGGGTGCGCCGGTGCGCAAGGTGCTGTCGAAGGGCGCGGCGCTGATCCCGTCGTCGAAGAAGCGCTCGGGGCCCGGCACCACGCTGGATATTCCGCTCGGGCACAAGGATGCGGCCTTCGTGCGCAGCCATTTCGACGGCATGGAGGTGCAGATCAACGATGCGCCGCGGGCCAACGAGATCATGGTCGCGGTTGCGGTCACCGACAGCGGGCGGCCGCTGCCGCGCGTCGGCGGGCTGACGGTCGGCGAAGTCAAAGGCGAAGACGGATTGCGTTAATCTCTTTCAAGGAAACTGGAGGACGGGATGCGTGGTTATTTCGTAGGGGCGGGATTGGCGATCGCGGTCGCGGCCATGGCAACGGGCGCCATGACGACGCAGGCCATGGCGCAGAGCGAAATCAAGATCGGCGAGATCAACTCCTATTCGCTGCTGCCGGCGTTCACCGAGCCCTATCGCAAGGGCTGGCAGCTCGCGGTGGAGGAGATCAATGCCGCCGGCGGCATCAATGGCAAGAAGCTCGTCGTCATTTCCAAGGATGATGGCGGCAAGCCGGCGGATGCGCAGACCGCGGCCAACGAACTGGTGTCGAGCGAGAATGTCGCGATGCTAACCGGTACGTTCCTGTCGAATATCGGCCTCGCGGTCTCTGACTTCGCCAACCAGAAGAAGGTGTTCTTCCTCGCGGCTGAGCCGCTGACCGACGCGATCACCTGGTCGAAGGGTAATCGCTACACCTTCCGCCTGCGGCCGTCGAACTACATGCAGGCCGCGATGCTGGTGGCAGAAGCCGCCAAACTTCCCGCAAAACGCTGGGCGACCATCGCGCCGAACTATGAATACGGCCAGTCGGCGGTTGCGGTGTTCAAGAAGCTGATGTCGGAGAAGCGGCCTGATATCCAGTGGGTCGACGAGCAGTGGCCGCCGCAGGGCAAGATCGACGCCGGCCCGGTGGTGCAGGCGACCGCCGCCGCGAACCCGGAGGCGATCCTCAACGTCACTTTCGGCGCCGACCTCGTCAAGCTCGTGCGCGAGGGCAACACCCGCGGCCTGTTCAAGGGGCGCACGGTGGTGAGCTTCCTGACCGGCGAGCCGGAATATCTCGATCCGCTGAAGGACGAGACGCCCGAGGGTTGGATCGTCACCGGCTATCCCTGGTATTCGATCAAGACGCCGGAGCACGACGCGTTCCTCAAGGCCTATCAGGCCAAGTACAACGACTATCCGCGGCTCGGCTCGATCGTGGGCTACCAGACCATCAAGGCGGCGGCGGCAATCCTCGCCAAGGCCGGCTCGAGCGATCCGGAGAAGCTGATCGCGGCGGCCGAAGGCATCTCGACGCCGTCGCCGTTCGGCGAGATCACCTTCCGCAAGATCGACCACCAGTCGACGCTCGGCGCCTTCACCGGCAAGACCGCGCTGAAGGACGGCAAGGGCATCATGGTCGATACCGCCTATCGCAAGGGTTCGGACTATCTGCCTGGCGATGCCGAGATCGAGAAGATGCGGCCGAAGGATTGAGGCCTCTTAGTTTCCCCTCTCCCTGTTCTTACGGGGAGAGGGTTAGGACGAGGGACGTCTCCAAGAGTGGGCTCGTGGAGAGTTCCCCTCACCCGAATTCAAGCTGCGCTTGAATTCGACCTCTCCCCGCAGGCGGGGCGAGGTGAAGAAAAACTCCAACGCGGACCGCCTATGGCCTTCTATATCGTCCAGTTCCTGACCGGTCTTGCCAGCGCGGCGTCGCTGTTCCTGGTCGCTTCGGGTCTGTCGATCATCTTCGGCGTGACGCGGATCGTGAACTTCGCGCATGGCGCGTTCTACATGCTCGGCGCCTATGTCGCCTTCACCCTGACCGAGCGTTTCTCGGGCGCATTCGGCTTCTGGGGCGGCATCGTCATCGCCGCGCTGGCGGTTGCCGCAATCGGCGTGCTGGTTGAGATGGTGCTGCTGCGCCGGATCTACCATTCGCCGGAGCTGTTCCAGCTGCTGGCGACCTTCGGCCTCACCCTGATGGTCGAGGACCTCGTGGTGCTGATCTGGGGGCCGGATGATCTCGTCGGCCGCCGCGCGCCGGGCTTCAAGGGCGCGATCGATTTCTTCGGCCAGAATATTCCGAGCTACGACCTGTTCCTGATCGTGCTCGGGCCGGTCGTGCTCGGCGTGCTCTGGCTGTTGTTCCAGCGCACCCGCTGGGGCGTGCTGGTGCGCGCGGCGACACAGGACCGCGACATGGTCGCGGCGCTCGGCGTCAATCAAAAATGGCTGTTCACCAGTGTGTTCGCGCTCGGCGTCTTCCTCGCCGCGCTCGGCGGCGCGCTGCAGATTCCGCGCGATGCGGTCAACCACGCGATGGACCTGCGCGTCATCGTCGAGGTCTTCGTCGTGGTCGTGATCGGCGGCCTCGGCAGCATCATCGGCGCCTTCGTCGCGGCTGTGCTGGTGTCCGAGCTCAACGCGTTCGGCATCCTGATCTTTCCGAAGATCTCCATCATCCTGGTGTTCCTGGTAATGGCGGTGGTGCTGATCGTCCGGCCGTGGGGGCTGTTCGGCAAGCCGGAGGCGCCGGCGCGGCGCACGCCGGGTCTCACCGTCAATCCATGGCGGCCGCTGACGACGAACGAACGGCTTGCCGCGATCGCCGTGCTCATCGTCGCCGCTGCGCTGCCGTTCGTCGCCGGCAACTACGTGCTCACCGTCGGCTCCGAGATCGCGATCTTCGTGATCTTCGCGGTCAGCCTGCATTTCCTGATGTCGGTCGGCGGGCTCGCCTCGTTCGGGCACGCGGCCTATTTCGGCCTTGGCGCCTATGGCGTGGCGCTGCTCGCCAAGATGGCGGGCTTGCCGATGATCGCCTGCCTGCTGCTCGGGCCGCTGCTCGGCCTTATGGGCGCCGCCGTGTTCGGCTTCTTCGCCGTGCAGCTCTCGGGCGTCTATTTCGCGATGCTGACCCTGGCCTTTGCCCAGATCGTCTGGTCGATCGCGTTCCAATGGGTGTCGGTGACCGGCGGCGACAACGGCATTCTCGGCGTCTGGCCGGAAAAATGGGCGGGGAGCCCGTCGCATTTCTATTGGCTGTCGCTCGGCATCGCCGCGCTTGCCGTGGTGATCCTCCGTATCATCGTGTTCTCGCCGTTCGGCTTTGCGCTGCGCGCGACACGCGATTCGCCGCTGCGCAGCGAGGCAATCGGCATCAACGGCAAGCGCATCCAGTGGACCGCCTTCGTGATCGCGGGCACGGTCGCAGGCCTCGCCGGCGCGCTGTTCGCCTATCTCAAGGGCAGCGTCTTCCCGGACAATATGGGCATCTCGCTGTCGGTCGACGCGCTGGTCATGGTGCTGCTCGGCGGCGTCGAGACGGTGTCCGGCGCGGTGGTCGGCGCCATCGTCTACAAGGCGCTGAACATCTGGCTGGTCAGCCAGACCGACTGGTCGAAGCTCGTGCTCGGCGGCTTTGTCGTGCTGATCGTGGTCGCGTTCCCGAAGGGCATCGTCGGTACGCTGGAAGCAGTCATGCGCCGGCGGCGTAAATCGCCCTCGTCGGCCTCGCCCCTGCTCACCTCCCGCATAGAGACCGCCGAATGAGCATGGTCCCCGCATTGTTGTCGGTCGAGGGGCTGACCAAATCCTATGGCGGCGTGCACGCGGTGCGCGGCGTCTCGTTCGAGTTGCGTGCCGGCGAGATCCTGGCGCTGATCGGACCGAACGGTGCCGGCAAGAGCACCTGCTTCGACATGCTGAATGGCCAGAACATTCCCGATAGCGGCCGCATCCGCGTGCTGGGCGAGGAGACCACCGGCAAGAAGCCGCGCGTGGTCTGGCGCATGGGGGTGGGGCGCACGTTCCAGATTGCAGCGACGTTCCCGACCATGACGGTGCGCGAGAATGTGCAGGTCGCGCTGGTGTCGCATGGCGGGCAACTGTTCAATCTGTGGGCTTCGACTGCGCGTCAGGCCCGCGACGAGGCCGGGCGGCTGCTCGATCTGGTCGGCATGGGTGCCTATGCGGAGCGGCCCTGCGGCGAGCTTGCCTATGGCGACGTCAAGCGGCTGGAGCTTGCGATCGCGCTCGCCAACCAGCCGAAGCTCTTGTTGATGGACGAGCCGACCGCCGGCATGGCACCGCGCGAGCGCATCGAGCTGATGCGGCTGACGGCGCGGATCGCCCGCGAGCAGTCGATCGGCGTGCTGTTCACCGAACATGACATGGACGTGGTGTTCGAGCATGCCGACCGGATCCTGGTGCTGAACCGCGGCAGCCTGATCGCCGAGGGCTCGCCCGAGGAGGTTCGCGGCAACGCGCAGGTGCGGGCGATCTATCTCGGCGAAGGCCTGCTCTACGACGCAAGGCACCGCGAGGGAGCATCGGCATGAAGCTCACGGTGAACGACCTCAACAGCTTTTACGGCCCGGCGCATATCCTGTTCGACATCGCGCTCGAGGTCGGCGAAGGTGAGGTGGTCGCATTGCTCGGCCGCAACGGCGCCGGCAAGTCGACCACGTTCCGCTCCATCGTCGGCCTGGTCGAGAACCGTTCCGGCCGCATCATGTTCGAGGGCAAGGACGTGTCAACGCTGCCGACGCATGCGATCGTGCGCGGCGGGCTCGGCTACGTCCCGGAGGAGCGGCGTATCTTCACGGATCTGACGGTCGAGGAAAATCTCGAGGTCGGCCGCCAGCCGAAGCGACCGGGCGCGCCGCAATGGGATCGCGACAAGTTGTTCAAGCTGTTTCCCAATCTCGGCGAGATGCGCGGCCGGCCCGGCGGGCGGATGAGCGGCGGCGAGCAGCAGATGCTGACGATCGCGCGCACGCTGATGGGCAATCCGTCGCTGGTGCTGCTCGATGAACCCTCGGAGGGCCTGTCGCCCAAGATCGTCGAGCAGATGGTCGATGCGATCCTGGCGATGAAGCAAGAGGGCGTCAGCATCGTTGTGTCAGAGCAGAACCTGCATTTCGCCCGGCTGATCTCGGATCGCGCCTACATCATCGAGCGGGGCCGGATCTGCTTCGGCGGCACCATGGCCGAACTTGATGCGCGTCCGGATGTCCGCGACGCGCATCTGTCGCTGTAAAGGGCAGGGGTTAAGACAATGGCGCGGAGTGCTGCACCGAAGCGAAGCGTGAAGGCCGCAAAGCCGGGCTATGTGCTGGACGAGCAGATCGGCTTCATCCTGCGCCAGGTGTCGCAGCGTCACGCCGTGATCTTCGCCCGCGAGATCGGCATCAGCCTGACGCCGACGCAATGGGCGGCGCTGTCGAAACTGTCTGAGGTCGGCGCGTGCTCGCAGAACCAGCTGGGGCGGCTGACCTCGATGGACGTTGCGACCATCAAGGGCGTGATCGACCGCTTGACCGCGCGCGGCCTGACCGAGACCGCACCCGATCCCAATGACGGCCGCCGGCTGCTGGTGAGCCTGACGCGCGCCGGCCAGCAGATGGCCGACAAGGCCGCGCCGAATGCGCTTGTGATCTCGAGGGAGACGCTGGCGCCGCTCGACGCCAAGGAGCGCGAGACGCTGATGGCGCTGCTCGGGAAGCTGCGGTGATGATACGTACTGCTCCATCTACGCGATTGCGAGCATAGCGAAGCAATCCATTTTCCGCCTGCGGCGATGTGGATTGCTTCGTCGCTTCGCTCCTCGCAATGACGACAGCGTGCCTACTTCGCCACGATCTCCGGCACCTTGCCCGCGGGCGGGGTGTTGCGGCTGCGCTGGGTGCGGACGATGCCGTCGATGATGGTCATGCCGATGCCGGGGAGGTCGCCGAGCTGAACGCTCTCCAGGATGTTCTTGCCCGGTGAATGCTGCGCCTTGTCCATCAGCACGAAATCGGCGGAGCGGCCGACCTCGATCAGGCCGCAATCGAGCTCGCGCATCCGCGCGGTGTTGCCGGTCGCAAGGCAGAACGCCAGCTCGGCGGGCAGCTCGCCGAGCGAGGACAACAGCGAGACCATGCGCAGGATGCCGAGCGGCTGTACGCCGGAGCCCGCCGGCGCATCGGTGCCGAGGATGACGCGGTGCAGGTCGCCCATCTCGCGCGCGGTGCGCAGCGTGAACAGCGCCGAGCGCTCATTGCCGTTGTGCACCAGCTCGAGGCCGCGCTTGCAACCCTCGCAGATGCAGCGGATCTGGTCGTCGGGCAGTGCGGTGTGGCCGCCATTGATGTGACCGACCACGTCGGTGTCGGCCTCCAGCACCACGTCCTTGTCGATCAGGCCCGATCCCGGTATCGACGGGCCGCCGGTGTGGATCGTGCTCTGGATGCCGTATTTGCGCGCCCAGCCGACCATTTTCCGGGCGGTGGGGCCGTCCTTCACGCCACCGAGCCCGACCTCGCCGAGCAGCTTAACGCCGGCGGCGGCCATCTCCTTGAAATCGTCCTCTACCATCTCGCATTCGATCACGGGCGCGCCAGCATGCACCTTCACACCGCCGGGCCGCAACGTCCAGAACGCGCGCTGCGCGAAGATCGCCATCGCCTTGACGCCGACCACGTCGCGCGGCCGGCCGGGCATGTGTACCTCGCCGGCGGAGATCATGGTGGTGACGCCGCCATGCAGATAGCTGTCGATCCAGTTGATCTGGTTCTGCCGCGGCGTCCAGTCGCCGGCGACCGGATGGACGTGGCTGTCGATCAGGCCGGGTGCGACCGTCGTTCCCATGGCATCGACGATCGTGGTGGCGCCTTCGGTATCGACGTCCTTGAAGCGGCCGATCGCTGATATCTTGCCGTTCTCGGCGACGATGGTATCGGCGTCCAGAATCGGCTTCTCCAGCGCTCCCGACAGCAACAGCCCGATATTGCGGATCACCAGCTTGCTGGGGCCGGTGGCCTGGGGCGCGTCGTGAGCCATGGGTGTTTTCCTTCTGTTTCTGCCGAATTGCCCGGGAATTTGAGCCCGGCTTGACTTTTGGATCAAGCCGGATTATTCATTCGTATACGAATGATCGTATACAAACGATCCGGCCGGTCAACAGGGTTCAAGTCCTTCCCCGCCGCAGCACAAATCAGGGATTGGTGCGATGAGCAATTTCAACCGGGAAAGCGTCCTCAGCGTTCATCACTGGACCGACACGCTGTTCTCGTTCAAGACCACGCGCAATTCGTCGTTCCGCTTCCGCAACGGCGAGTTCACCATGATCGGGCTCAAGGTCGGCGAGAAGCCGCTGCTGCGCGCCTACAGCGTCGCCAGCGCGAATTACGAGGACACGCTGGAATTCTTCTCGATCAAGGTTCCGGACGGCCCGCTCACCTCGCGTCTCCAGCACCTCAAGGAGGGCGACGAGATCATCGTCAGCCGCAAGGCTACCGGCACGCTTGTCATCGACAATCTCGAGGACGGCCGCAATCTCTATCTGATCGGCACCGGCACCGGCCTCGCGCCGTTCCTCAGCGTGATCAAGGATCCCGAGACCTATGATCGCTTCGAGAGGGTCGTGCTGCTGCACGGCTGTCGCCGCGTCAAGGAGCTCGCCTATGGCGAGATGATCACCGAGACGCTGCCGCAGGACGAACTGATCGGCGATCTGGTGCGCGACCAGCTGATCTATTACCCGACCGTGACGCGCGATCCGTTCCGCAACCGCGGTCGCATCACCGACCTCATCACCTCGGGCAAGCTGTTCGCCGATATCGGGCTGCCGGCGCTCGATGCCGCGCATGACCGCGTCATGATCTGCGGCTCGCCGGCGCTGGTCGCCGACACCCGCACGATGCTGAACGGCCGTGGCTTCGCCGAGGGCAATCACGGCGAGCCCGCCCAATTCGTGGTCGAGAAAGCGTTCGCAGAGCGTTGATCTTCGCAGTGATCCCTAGCCCCGTCATTGCGAAGGGTTCGCGACAAGATTGCACAGCAATCTTGCGCTGAAGCGACGAAGCAACCCATCTTCCGGTACAGCCGGGAGCAATGGGTTGCTTCGCGTCGTTTCCGGTGATGCGGTTAGCGTTACGGCCTGACGGCCGGCGTCTCCACCGGCATGCCGCGCGCCCGTGTCATCAGATAGAGCTCGAGCTCGACCAGCTCCGGCGAGCCGTAATCATAGGCCTGTGCCCGGATGCCGGTGATGCAGGCGCGCAGCCGGCGCTGCAGCGATCCGAGCGACTGCCATTCCAGCCGGTAGAGCGGATAGCCGGTCGGTTGTCCCTGCGTGATCGCGCTCCCCGCGAGCTTCTTGTCCCAATTGTCGTCGTGACAGTTGGCGCAGGCCAGGTTGAGCTGGCCCTGCCGCTGCACGAACAGCGCGTGGCCCTTCTCGACGAACGGCGTCAGCTCCGGATCGTCGCCGGCTGCGATCGGCTCGCCGCGCGATTGCTGCGCGACATAGGCCGTCAGTGCCAACAGCTCCCGGCTTTCGTAGGCGAAGGGCGAGGCCTGCTGGTGATTGGCACGACAGAGGTTGATCCGCCCTTCGAGGTCGACCGGCCGTCCCAGTGCCTTCTCGAACGCGGGATAACGCGCAGCGATACCCTTCATGGTGACGCGCGCATCGCTGTGGCAGTCAGCGCAGGCCTTGTCCGCGGTGCCGGCTTTGCGCTTCCACAAGGCCTCGCCGTCGAGCACGGAGAGCATGCCTGGATTGGCGGTGTCCTCGTCCTGCATTGCCCTGGTGTCCGGGCTCATGAAGCTATAGCCGGAGCGGCGCTGGTCCAGCGGAATCTCGGCAGCGAGCGCCGCGCCCGCCAGCGCCGTCAGCAGCGCAATGCAGAGCGCAATCCTCATTCGACCGTGATCGAAGCCTGCGCGGTCTCCGAAAATCCCTTGTCGCCGATCCATTCGAATTCGAACCTGCCGCTCTCGGTCACGGTGGTGAAGAAAGTGATGAACGGATTGGCCGCGATTGCCGGATAAAGGTCGGCGCGGAATACTTCCACGCCGTTGAAGCGGCAAGTGAAGCTCGTGATGATGTCGCGCGGCACCACGTCGCCGGAGGCGGTGTGGCGATAGCCTGTCTCCATGATGTGCGACATCAGCGTCTTGATCTCGATCACGTCGCCGCGCCTGGCCTTCTTCGGCACGTTGATCAGGGCCGACGGCATCAGATCGCCTCCTCGGTGCAGGCGGCGAGCGTCACCACGACGTCGGCGGTCGCGGACCAGAACGTGTCGTCGGACAGCCGCGCGATCGCGGTGACCTTCTGGCTGTCGGCGAGGCGAATGCGGGTCGACACCTGGGCGCGCCCGGCGCGCGGCCCGAGATAGAAATTGCCGATATTCGGCTGCGGGTTCTTCTCGTTGAAGACGTAGATGCTCTTCACATATGCCTCCGCCGTCATCGGGCCTTCGACGCTGACCGTCATCGGGACGGTGTTGCCGTTCTCGACCAGCGGCGGAATATCGAGCCTGACCTTGCCGGTCCGCACGTTGGCCTCGCCGACGATGTTGCGTATCGCCGCCGACTGCATCGCCGGTGTGGCGGCCACGGGACGGACGATGACCATCACGGCAGCACCGCCGGTAAGGCTCAGAAACGTTCGCCTGGTTTGATTCGAATCCACCATGCTTGATCCTAGTTCCGCAACGTTACCAGATAGGCCACGATATCCTCGATCTGCTCCGCCGACAGGATAGGCTTGCCGCGCCATGAATTGCCGACCCGTGTGAGACCGTCGACGCGATAATAGGACGGCATGATCGTCGCCGCATCGAGGTGCGACGCATCGACCAGCCGCAGCCGCAATTGTGTTTCCGACCAACGCGCGCCGCTTCCGGAGAGGTTCGGCGCGAGGTCGCCCTGGAACGCCTGCTCCGGAAATGGGCCGCTGTGGCAGAGGATGCAAGTGGACGAACGCTCGACGATCAGCGCGCGGCCGCGGGTGACGTCACCCTTGGTTCCCGTCAGCGATTGCGGGATGGCATCGCCCACCACGGCGTAAGGCCGTAGCGTCTCGGCGCCGGCAGGCGCGCAGGCCGCGAGCAGTCCGGCGGCGAGGAACATCGCGAGCGCGAGCCTAGCCAAAGGCCTCTCCCGTGATCGCCTTGAACCAGTCGACCGCCTGATCGGCCTCGTGCTGACGGAGCTCGCGCGGCGCTTCGACCGGGCTCGTGGTCACCTCGGCCTCGGCGTACTGATCGTCCTTCGGCTGATAGATGCCCTTCAACGAGAATGCGTAGCCGGGAGCCACGGTGTTGTAGCAGGCGCCATCGAGCCGTGGCGTGTCCGGCGCCTTGCCGGCCAGTGAATTCACGATCGCTGCCGCACAGGCGCGGCCTTGCGCTGCCGCGGCGGAGGCGGATTTTGGAATCCCGCCGGCGATTGCGGCATCGCCGATGACGTGGATATTTGGCACGAGTTTTGAGGCAAAGCTCACCGGATCGATCGGGCACCAGCCGGTGTGATCAGCCGCGCCGGCGATCTCGGCGATGCGACCGGCGCGCTGCGGCGGGATCACGTTGGCGACCGCCGCGGTGTAATTGCCGAAATCGGTGACGATCTCGTTGGTGGCCGGATTGACCGACGTGACGCGCCCGCCCTGCGACAGCGCGATCCGTTCGATCATGCCGGGATAGAGTTCGGCCCAGGCTTTCTCGAACAGTTTCTGCTGCGAGTAATTGTCCTTGGCGTCGAGCACCAGGATTTTCGACTTCGGCTTGTTCGCCTTCAGGTAATGCGCGATCAGGCTGGCGCGCTCGTAAGGCGCCGGCGGGCAGCGCAGCGGTGCGGCCGGCACCGCGATCACGACGAGGCCGCCGTCGTCCATCGCCTCGAGCTGCCGGCGCAGCAGCACCGTCTGCTCGCCGGCTTTCCAGGCGTGCGGCATCTTTTCGGCGTTGGCCTCGTCATAGCCGGGCAGGGCATCGAAGTGCATGTCGATGCCGGGGGCCAGCACAAGCCGATCGTAGGGGAGCGTCGTGCCATCAGCGAGTGCAATGCCGCGCGCCTGCGCGTCGATCTTGGTGGCCGCCTGAGCGGCGACCGTGATGCCGTCAGCCGCGACCTTGTCGTAGGTGAATTGCTGTGCGGTGAGTTCGCGCAGGCCGGCGATCACTTCATTGCTGAACGGGCACGCGGTAAAAGTCTTGTTCGGTTCGATCAACGTGACCTGGAGTTTTGCGTCGCGCCGCCGCAGCGCCCGCGCGCAGGCCGTTCCGCCGAAGCCGCCGCCGATTACCGCGATGCGCGGCGCTGCTTGCGCCAGCGACGGACGCGCCAATGCCGCCGCCGCGACGGCAGCGACGCCACGGATCACATCCCTGCGCGTCTGATGACGCGAGACGGCCATGCACGACAATCCGGAATAAGGAAGCGGCGGCCGCTCAGGCCGCCGCTTCGGGTTTGATCAGGCGAAGGAGATGTTCTGGTTGCGCAGCGGGAAAGAGCGGATGCGCTTTCCGGTCGCGGCGAAATAGGCGTTGAGCACCGCCGGCGCCGCAACGCCGATGGTCGGCTCGCCGACGCCACCCCAGAACCCGCCGCTCGGCACCATCACAGCTTCGACCTTCGGCATTTCGTTGATGCGCATTGAGTTGTAGGTGTCGAAATTGGTCTGCTCGATGCGGCCGTCCTTCACGGTGCAGCCGCCGTAGAACAGCGCGCTGAGACCATAGACGAAGGAGCCCGCGATCTGCCGCTCCACCTGCGCCGGATTGACGACATAGCCGGGATCGGTGGAGGCGACGATGCGATGCACCTTGATCTTGCTGCCGTCGGTCACCGAGATCTCGGCGGCGCCGGCAACATAGCTGCCATAGCCCATCACCTGCGCGATGCCGCGATAAACGCCCTGCGGCGCCGGCGTGCCCCAGCCGATCTTCTCAGCGACCGCATTGAGCACGGCAAGATGCTTGGGATTCTTGCCCATCAGCTTGCGCCGGAATTCGAGCGGGTCCTGGCCGACAGCCTGGGCAAGCTCGTCCATGAAGCATTCCATGTAGATCGCGTTGTGATTGACGTTGACGCCGCGCCAGAAGCCCGGCGGGACGTGCGGATTGCGCATCGAATGCTCGACCAGCAGGTTCGGCACCGAATAGCCGATCGCGGCTTCGCCGGATTGCGCGACGCCCTGGAACGCGGCGGGGTCCATGCCGTTCTGCAGCGCTTCCGGGCGCACCGAGAACAGGATGGATTGGCCGGACAACCGGTAGTGCAGCGCCACCAGGTTGTCGTCGGCATCGAACGCGCCGGTCAGCTTGCACTGCGTGACCGGGTGATATTTGCCGTGCTGCATATCCTCTTCGCGCGACCACAGCAGCTTGATCGGCGTGCCCGGCATCTGCTTGGCGATCGCCACCGCCTGCCGGACATAGTCGGTCATGCCGCGCCGACCGAAGCCGCCGCCGAGCATCAGCTTGTGCACGTCGACCTTCTCGGCGGGCAGGCCGGAGGCCTCGAGCGCTGCGGCGAACGCCGCCTCGCCATTCTGCGTGCCGCACCACACCTCGCATTTGTCAGGCGTGTAGAGCACGGTGGCGTTCATCGGCTCCATCGTGGCGTGGTTCTGGTAGGGGTAGCTGTAGACCGCTTCGACCTTCTTGGCCGCGCTTGCGATCGCTGCCTTGGCATCGCCGTTCTGGTTGCCGACATAGGCCGGCTGCGCATTGTCGAGACCTTCGGCAAGCCACTTCGCGATCGTCTCGCTGGAGACTTTTGCGTTGTCGCCTTCGTCCCAGACGATCGGCAGCGCATCCAGCGCAGTCTTGGCGCGCCACCAGGTGTCGGCGACGACGGCAACAGCGCTGTCGCCGACCGGCACCACCTTCTTGACGCCTTTCATGTTGGCGATCTTGGCTTCGTCAAAACTCTTCACCTTGCCGCCGAACACCGGGCAGTCCTTGATCGCGGCGTTCAGCATGCCCGGCAGCTTGACGTCGATGCCATAGATCATCTTGCCGGTGGTCTTGTCGACGGTATCGAGCCGCTTCAGGCCCTTGCCGGCGATGGTCCAGTCCTTCGGATCCTTCAGCTTGACGTCGGCCGGCGGCTCGAGCCTGGCGGCGGCTTCCGCGACCTTGCCGTAGGTCGTGGTCTTGCCCGACGCCGTGTGGGTGATGACGCCGTTGGAGACCTTGCACTCCGCGGCCGGCACCTTCCACTCATTGGCCGCGGCCTGGATCAGCATCACGCGCGCGGTGGCGCCGCCCTTGCGGACATAGTCCTGCGAGGTGCGGATGCCGCGGCTGCCGCCGGTCGAGAAATCGCCCCAGGCGCGCTTGCGGGCGACGCTCTGGCCGGGCGTCGGATATTCGGTGGTGACCTTCGACCAGTCGCATTCCAGTTCTTCAGCGACAAGCTGAGCGAGGCCGGTCAGCGTGCCCTGACCCATCTCGGAGCGGGCGATGCGGATCACCACGGTATCGTCGGGCCGGATCACGACCCAGGCATTCACTTCAGGCGCGCCATCGGCTGCGCGGACCACGGCTGGGCCGCCGAACGGCAGATCGAGGCCGAGCGCGAGGCCGGCGCCGGCGGTGGCCGTGCCGATCACGAAGGCGCGGCGATTGAGCTTGACGTGCTGGTTGACTTGCAGATTCATGGCTGCTTCCTCACGCGTTCGCGGCAGCATGGATCGCCTCGCGCACCTGCTGGAAGGTGCCGCAGCGGCAGATGTTGGTGATGGCGTCGTTGATGTCATCGTCTGATGGCTTCGGGTTCTCCTTCAGGAGTGCCGCGACGGCCATGATCATGCCGCTCTGGCAATAGCCGCATTGCGGCACGTCGCTGGCGATCCAGGCGAGCTGCACCTTGTGCATCACGCCGCCCGCCGCGAGACCCTCGATCGTGGTGATGTCCTTGCCGGCCACCTCGCCGACCGTGACACCGCAGGAGCGCATCGCGACCCCGTCGACATGCACGGTGCAGGCGCCGCATTGTGCAATGCCGCAGCCGTATTTGGTCCCCGTCAGTCCGACATTCTCTCTGATCGCCCAGAGCAGTGGCGTGTCGTCCTCGACGTCTACCGTGGTTGTCTTGCCGTTGATCTTGAGGTTTGCCATCGCGTTCCCCTGAATGGTCCAATCCTCCGACTGGACTTCAGCGCGATGTTGGCCTCGAAACTGGAACGGTTCAAATCAAGAATATGCGCTTGCAGTGCGGAAGAAAGTTGATGCAGCGGTGTAAGGTCGCGCCTCTGCGCGCGCTACATGCCTGTTATGTCTTTTGCGGTGAGGCGACGGCCAGGCGCAGGAAGCTCATCACGCTGCCGAGTGCGGCGAAGCCTGCGCCCAATGCCAGTGCGACGGTGGCGCCCTCGCGATCGGCCAGGGCAAAACAGAGGGCGGCGAGGGCGGCGCCGATCGTCTGCCCGGTCAGCCGCGCGGTCGCAACGATGCCGCTGGCGCTGCCGCTGCGATGCGACGGCGCACTCGCCATGATCGCCTTCATGTTGGGGGTCTGGAAGAAGCCGAAACCGATGCCGCAGATCATGGTGCGCCAGACGATGTTGGCGACGCTGGGTTCGGCCGGCAGGGTCGCGAGCAGCACCATGCCAAGGCCCAGCAACAGCATGCCGATGCCGCCGAGGATGCCGGCCGGATAGCGATCCGACAGCCGGCCCCCGATCGGCGCCATGAACGCAACCACCAGCGGCCAAGGCGTCATGAAGAAGCCGGTCTCGACCTGCGAGCGATGCAGGATGTCCTCGAAATAGAACGGCAGCGACACGAAGGCGAGGCCCTGCACAGCGAATGAGCAGACTGCGGTCGCGGCCGACAGCGCGAAGATCGGGCGGCGGAACAGGTCGATCGGCAGCATCGGCGCCGGATGATCGGCATGGCGGCGGGTCAGGATCCAGCCGAACAGGATGGCTCCGATCAGCTCGGCGATGACAAGCGATGGCGCGGTCTTGTGGGCGGCACTGCCGATGCCGATGATGAAGAGGCCGAGGCAGGCGCAGGCAAGGGCTGCACCGAGGAAGTCGAAGGCGTGTTTGGCGCGTGGCGTCTTCGGCAGCGTCTTCATGCCGATTAGCAATGCGATGATGCCGAACGGAATGTTGACGGCGAACAGCCACGGCCATGGGCCGAGCGCGAGGATGCCGGAGGCGATGGTCGGTCCCAATGTGAACGCCGTCGCAACGACCAGCGCGTTGTGGCCGAAGCCGCGGCCGAGCATCCGGCTCGGATAGACGAAGCGCACCAGCGCGGTGTTGACGCTCATCAGGCCGCTGGCGCCGAGCCCTTGCAGGGTCCGCGCGACCAGCAGGCTCGGCAGTGACCACGCCAGCGCACAGCCGAGTGACGCCAATGTGAACAGCAGCAGGCCGCCGAGATAGATCCGCTGGTGGCCGACGATTTCACCGAGCGCGCCGAGCGGCAGCAGCGTCGCGACCAGCGCGATCTGATAGACATTGACGACCCAGACCACTTCGGCAGGGCTTACATGCAGATCGCTGGCGATCGCGGGCAGCGCGATGTTGGCGATCGCGGTGTCGAGCGAGGCCATCGCCAGCGCCGTGAAGATCGCGGCCACCGCCCAGCGCCGCCGTTCCCACGGCAATCCATCGGTGATCGGCGCCGCTGCCGCGGTGGTCGGGGTCTTCTCGAGCATGCCTGAAACTGTCTCCGGGACCGCCATGTACTACGCCGGCATCCCGTTCCACAGCCGCAGCATTGCATGATGCATATGCGAAGTCCGCCGTCGTCCTGGCGAACGCCAGGACCCATAATCACGAATGGATGTTGTGAGAGGGATCGTCGCTACAGCGTCGTGCAACAATTGGCAGTCGGGGTAATGGGTCCTGGCTTTCGCCAGGACGACGGCGAGTTTGTTCACGCTCCAATAACAACAACTCGCAGAGATGGATTCTCGTGACGTGAATCGATCGAGCTTTGGATTTCGTTTCGCCCTCTCCACATGTCGTTCCGGGGCGACGCGTTAGCGTGGAACCCGGAATCCGTTCTTCCACGAACCATGCGGCCAAATGGATTCCGGGTTCTCGCCTGCGGCGAGCCCCGGAATGACGAAAGTGGGCATGCGGCGCGCTCTATTCTTCCATCACCAGCGCGCGGATGCTGCGGGCGAGACCGAGGATGCGCGGGCCGCATTCACGCTCGATCTGCTCGGCGCTGAAGCGATAGGAAGGGACGCCGCAATTGACCGACAGGCACTCGCCGCCCGGCGTGCGATAGAGCGGGGCGGCAACGCCGAAGATCTCGCGCCGCCATTCGCCGAGTGAGATGGCAAAGCCGCGCTGGCGGCATAACTCCACATCCGGCAACGTGCGCTTCTGCACGTAATCGAATTCATCTGGGCGCTCGGCCTTGACGCGCGCCACATAGGCGCCGAGCTCCGGCTCGGTGAATAACGACAGCAGAGCGCGTCCGACCGCGGTCGGCGCCAGTGTGCTGACGAAGCCGACGTCGGGCACATGCGGCGCCGTATCCGTCGTGCGCAGCGTCTCGACATAGATGAAGTCGATCCCGAACGGCATTGCGATCGACACCGTGCCGCCGGCATAGGTGGCGAAGTCGCGCATCAGCGGGCGGGCAAGCTGGCGCACCTTCAGCGAGGACAGTACCGGATAGGCGGCGGCGAGCGCGCCGAGCCCGAGCACGAAGCGGCCCTTGGCGTCGCGCCTGAGATAGCCGAGCTGCTCCAGCGTATAGGTCAGCCGCGACACCGTCGGCCGCGACAGGCCGGTGTGCAGCGCAAGCTCGGCATTCGACAGCGAGCCCGGGTGACGGCGGAAGGCCGCGAGCACGTCGAGCCCATGGGCCAGCGTGGTCGCAAAGGACGGATCCGCCTGAATTTCGGCAGGAGAAATCACTGTCATGCAAAATAATGATCTCCGGTTAGCCAATCTGTCAAGATATCGAAATGAATTTGCAAGTCGTGTCGAGATTTGTTTATCTGCCGGGAACAAGGACAAAAAACCGCTGGAACGAGGCGCCCTTCCGATGACGATGACCGAGCAAGCCCGAGACGCAAAGCCCGCCGCGATCGACAAGGAGCGGTTGCGCTCGAAGTACCGCGAGGAGCGCGACAAGCGGCTCCGTCCCGACGGCAATGACCAGTATCTCCAGATCAAGGGCCAGCTCGCGCATTATCTCGAGGATCCCTACACGCCGGTGGTCGAGCGCGCACCGAAGACGGATCACGTCACCTTCGCCTTTATCGGCGGCGGCTTTGCCGGGCTCGCCACTGCGGCGCGGCTGACCGAGGCCGGCGTCAAGGATGTCCGCATCGTCGAGAAGGGCGGCGATTTCGGCGGCACCTGGTACTGGAACCGATATCCCGGCGCGCAGTGTGACACCGCGTCGATGGTCTACATGCCGCTGCTCGAAGAGACCGGCCACATGCCGTCGGAGAAATACGCGCATGCGCCGGAGATCCTGGCGCACTGCCAGCGGATCGGGCGGCAGTTCAATCTCTACGACAATGCGCTGTTTCACACCGAGGTGACGGGCCTCGATTGGGACGCCGCGCAATCGCGCTGGATCATCCGTACGACGCGGGGCGACACCTTCACCGCGCAATATGTCGGCATCGGCACCGGCCCGCTGCATGTGCCGAAGCTGCCCGGCATTGCCGGCATCGAGCGCTTCAAGGGCCACTCGTTCCATACCAGCCGCTGGGATTACGACTACACCGGCGGCGATCCCCGGGGCGCGCTGATGGACAAGCTTGCCGACAAGCGCGTCGGCATCATCGGCACCGGCGCAACGTCGGTGCAATGCATTCCGCACCTCGCGCGTGCCTGCAAGGAGCTCTACGTATTCCAGCGCACGCCGTCTTCGGTCGACGTGCGCGGCAACGGCCCGATCGATCCCGCCTGGTTTGCCGATATCGCAACCCCGGGCTGGCAACAGCGCTGGCTGGAGAACTTCACCGCCAACCAGGCCGGCGGATCGGCCGAAGAGGATCTGGTGCAGGACGGCTGGACCGACCTGTCGAAGCGGATCCGCGCCAAGATCATGCTGCTGCCGCGCGAGCAGCGCAGCGTGGAAAACATGCGGGCGGCGTTCGAGGATTCCGACTTCGAGAAGATGGAGGAGATCCGCAACCGGGTCGACACCATCGTCCGCGATCCCGAGACGGCCAGGAATCTCAAGGCCTGGTACGGCCAGCTCTGCAAGCGGCCATGCTTCCACGATGCCTATCTGCAGGCGTTCAACACCCCGGGCACCCATCTGGTCGATACCGACGGCAAGGGCGTCGAGGAGATCACCGAGAACGGGATCGTCGTCGCCGGCAAGGAATACAAGCTCGACTGCATCATCTACGCGTCGGGTTTCGAAGTCGGCACCGAATACAAGCGGCGGGCGGGATTCGACGCGACGGGCCGCGACGGCATCAAGTTGTCGGATTATTGGGGCGAGGGCATGCGCACCAAGCACGGCATCCACGTCCATGGCTTCCCCAACCTGTTCTTCGTGCAACCAACGCAGGGCGCCAATCTGATCTCCAACGTGCCGCACAATCTGACCGAAGCCGCGCGCACCATCGCCCTGATGGTCGGACACGCACAGGCCAATGGCTTCAGGGAAATCGAAGTCAGCAAGGACGCCGAGGACCGCTGGGTCGAGTTGCTGCTGACCGCGGTCGGCCGGATGATCGGCGGCCCCGATTGCACGCCCGGCTATTACAACAATGAGGGACGCGAGCCCGGGCCTGCGGCCAAGCTCAATGTCGGTTATCCGGCGGGCGCGCTGGCCTATTTCAAATATATCGACGAGTGGCGCAGCAGCGGCCAGTTCGAAGGCGTGCAATTCCGCTGAGTGAAGCACGGCCGGGACTGATGTCTGCCCAACGAGGGAGTGCTCGAGTATGACCCAGACAACCGCAGGTGAAACCTCGCACGATGGTCCGAAGGCGGCATCCGCGCCGGTCATCGCGCAGCACGAGGCGAGGTTGAAGGCGCTGCCGTTCGCCGACACCAGGGATTTCGACGATGCCGCGCGCGGCTTTCTCGGCACTATCGAGAACGCCCGCGTCACCTCGGCGCAGGGCAGGGTGGTCTGGAGCCTTGAGCCCTACGGCTTCCTGTCCGAGGAGAAAGCGCCCGCGACCGTCGACCCGAGCCTGTGGCGGCAGTCGCGACTGAACATGCATCACGGCCTGTTCGAAGTGGTGCCCGGTGTCTATCAGGTGCGCGGCCTCGACATCGCCAATATGACGCTGATCGAGGGCGACAAGGGCGTCATCGTGGTCGACACCCTGACCTCGATCGAGGGCGCCCGCGCCGCGATGGAGTTGTATTTCCAGCATCGCGGCAAGCGGCCGGTCGCCGCTGTCATCTTCACCCATACCCACACCGACCATTGGGGCGGCGCCCGCGGCGTGCTCGACGACGCCATGCTCGCGGCGGGCGTGCCAATCATCGCGCCGAACTTCTTCATGGAGCATGCGGTCTCCGAGAACATCATCGCGGGTCCGGCGATGCTGCGCCGCGCGCAATACCAGTTCGGGCCGTTCCTCGCCAAGGGCGTGCGCGGCCAGGTCGATTGCGGCCTCGGCAAGACCATGGCGGCCGGTGGCGTGGCGCTGCTGCGGCCGACCGACCTGATCATCGCGACCGGCGACAAGCGCGTGATCGACGGCGTCGAGTTCGAATTCCAGATGGCGCCGAACAGCGAGGCTCCGGCGGAGATGCACTTCTTCATCCCGCGCTACAAGCTGTTGAACCTCGCGGAAAACTGCACGCACAATTTCCATAATTTGCTGCCGTTCCGCGGCGCCGACGTGCGCGATGCGCTGGCATGGTCGAAATATCTCGGCGAAGCCTTGCAGATGTGGGGCGGCAAGGCCGAGGCAATGTGCGGCCAGCATCACTGGCCGGTGTGGGGGCAGGAGCGGATCGACACCATGATCCGCGAGCAGCGCGACCTCTACAAATACGCGCACGACCAGACCATCCGGCTGATGAACCACGGGCTGAATGCCGCCGAGATCGCCGAGACGATCCGGCTGCCGCAGAGTTTGGAGGGGGCCTGGCACGGCCGCGGCTATTACGGTCACATCCGGCACAATGTGAAGGCGATCTACCAGAAGTATCTCGGCTGGTACGACGCAAACCCCGTCAATCTCGATTCCTTGCCGCCGGTCGAGGCCGGCAAGAAATATGTCGAGTATATGGGCGGCGCCGACGCGATCCTGAAGCGCGCCGCGGCTGACTTCGCCAAGGGCGAATTCCGCTTCGTTGCGCAGGCCGTCAGCCATCTGGTGTTCGCCGAGCCCGACAACCAGGCGGCCCGTGCACTGCTGGCCGACACGTTCGAGCAGCTCGGCTACGCCGCGGAGAGTTCGACCTGGCGCAATGCCTATCTGTTCGGCGCCCAGGAGCTTCGGCAGGGCATGCCGAAGACGCCGCCGCGTTCGCCGATGCCGCGCGAGACATTGGCCGCGCTGCGCACCGAGCAGCTCTGGGACGTGCTCGGCATTCGCCTCAACGGCCCCAAGGCCGAAGGCAAGCGCATCGTGCTGAACTGGAATTTTACCGACACAGGCGAGAGCTTCGTGCTCAATCTCGAGAACTCCGCGCTGACCTACGTCAAGGGCACGCAGGCACCCGATGCGCACGCCGGCTTCACCTTGGCGCGCAGCGTGCTCGACGAGGTCATCGCCAAGCTGACCACGTTCCCGGAAGCCGTCGCCGCCGGCAAGGTCAAGGTGTCCGGCGAGCCGCTGCGGCTCGGCGAGTTGATGATGCTGATGGATGAATTCCCACGGATGTGGGAGATCGTCGAGCCGAAGCGGACTGTGGTGAGGTAGTGCCGAAACGAAGTCGTCATTCCGGGGCGCGCCTCTTGGCGCGAGCCCGGAATCCATCGGGCCGCAACCCCGCGGATCGATGGATTCCGGGCTCTCGCTTACGCGAGCCCCGGAATGACGAACGGACATCTCAAATCCCGAGATACGCCGCCTGCACCTGCTTGTTGTCGGCGAGCTCGGCGCTGGTGCCCTGCATGATCACATTGCCGCTTTCCAGCACATAGGCGCGCTGCACCAGCGACAGCGCGCGGCTGACATTCTGCTCGACCAGCAGGATCGCGGTGCCCATCTTGTGGATCTCGCCGATCTTCTCGAAGGTCACGTCGGTCATCACGGGTGCGAGGCCAAGCGAGGGCTCGTCCAGCATCAGCAGGCGCGGCTTCAGCATCAGGCCACGTCCGACCGCGACCATCTGTTGCTCGCCGCCGCTCATGGTGCCGGCAAGCTGTTTCCGGCGGTCGGCGAGCCGCGGGAAGATGCTGTAGACCAGCTCCATCGTGCGCGCGCGATCCGCCTTCGCTTTCGGCGTATAGGCGCCGATCTCGAGATTCTCCTGCACCGTCATCTCGGGGAAGACCTGGCGGCCTTCCGGGACGTGTGCGATGCCGAGCTCGGGGATCCGGTAGGGCGGCAGCGTCGCGAGGTCGACGCCGTCAAAGGTGACCTTGCCTGCGAACAGTTTGACGAGGCCGGAGACGGCGCGCAGCGTCGTGCTCTTGCCGGCACCGTTGGCGCCCAACAGGCCGACGGCTTCGCCCTCGCCAATGGCGATGCTGACATCGGTGATGGCAGGGACCGAGCCGTAGCTCGCGCTGACGCCGGAGAGCTCAAGCATGTGCGTCTCCCGGCGCCGGCGGATGCACGTAGGAGCCGAGATAGGCGCGGATCACCTCCGTATTCTCCACGATCTCCTTCGGCGCGCCCTCGGCGATCTTCTGGCCGTGGTCGAGCACCACGATGTGGCGCGCCACCGCCATGATCGCGCGCATCACATGCTCGACGATCACGATGGTCAGGCCGCTTGCGGAGAGTTTCTTGACCAGCGCCACCGCCTGATCGATCTCGGCCGGGTTGAGCCCGGCCATCACCTCGTCAAGCAGCAGGATCCTGGGCTGCGTCGCCAACGCGCGGGCCATCTCGAGCCGGCGCTGGTCGATGGTGGTGAGGTCCTTGGCCGGGGTCTGCTCCCTGGCGCCGAGGCCGACGAATTCGATTGCTTCGCGCGCCTTGCTGCGGGCGGCGGCGATATGGCGGTCGCGCAGGAACGCGCCGGTCATCACATTGGCAAGAACCGTCATCGCGCCGAACGGCTTTGCGACCTGGAAGGTGCGCGCCATGCCGAGCGCGCAGACGTCATGCGGCTTGAGCCCCACGACTTCCTGCCCGAAGGCGAGCACCGAGCCTGAGTCCGGCCGGTGAAATCCGGTGATCAAGTGAAAGCTCGTGGTCTTGCCGGCCCCGTTCGGCCCGATCAGCGCCACCGTCTCGTTCTCCTGCACGGTGAAGCTGACGTCCTGCACGGCGCGCAGGCCGCCGAAACGCTTGCTGAGACCCCTGACGACCAATGCTTCTGCCATCGGGGCGACCTCAGGCGCGCGCCGGCTGGCGCCGGACACAGCGGCGATAGAGATCGGTCGCAAACCCGATCAGCCCGGTCGGCCGCCACAGGATCACCGCCATCAGGATCAGGCTGTAGACCGTGAGCTGGATGCCGCCCACCGAGCTGCCGAGCCAGCTCTGCAGCAGCGCCGAGGTGGTTTCCAGCAGCACAGTGCCGATCACGGGGCCCCACAGCGTGCCGATGCCGCCGACGATCGACACCAGCGCGGCCTCGATCGAGACGTTGAAGCTGAACGCGGTCGCAGGATCGATGAAGTAGATGTACTGGGTGTAGAAGGTGCCGGCGAGCGCGGTCAGGAACGCGCTGATCATGTAGATGTCCCGCTTGACCTTCGGCGCGTTGACGCCGATCGCCTCAGCCGCATCTTCATCCTCACCGATCGCGACGAGGTAGTAGCCGATCCAGGATTTCTCGATCCTGTGGGTGATCCACAGTCCGACCACGAGCAAGCCGAGCACGACGTAGTAATACGACGACTTCTCCTCGAACTGCATCATCAGCGGCGCGCTGCCGAGGTTCGGGATCGTGGTGCCCTCGGCGCCCCAGGCGAAGTCGCGGAACTTGAGGAAGATCAGCATCAGCACCTGGGCCGTCGCGATCGTCGCGATGGTGAAATAGGGGCCGCGCAGGCGGAAGCAGAGCCAGCCGATCGGCAGGCTCGCCAGCATTGCCACCACACCGCCCGCGATCATCCCGATCCAGGGCGAGATGCCGTAATTCACTTGCATGATGGTCGAGGTGTAGGCGCCGAGGCCGAAATACGCGGCGTGCCCGAGCGAAAGCTGCTTGGCATAGCCGCCCATCAGGTTCCAGGCGACGCCGATGAACGAGAACAGCAAGATGCGGATCAAGATGTCGATCGCAAACGACGACGTGACGATTTGGGGCAGCGCCAGCATGACGACCGCGCCGATCGCGAGCCCAAGCCATTTCAATGTGCCTGACGTCTGCATCAGCGGCCCCTCCTGGCGCCAAGGCCGCTTGGCCTGAAGGCAAGCGTTAAGAGCAATAGCGCGAACACCACGATCAGCCCGGAATCGGCGCCGACGAACTGGATGCCGAGCGATTCCGCAATCCCCATCATCAGGCTCGCGACCAGCGCGCCCATCACATTGCCGAGCGTCCCCATCACGACGGCGACGAACGCCATCAGCACGAATACCTGGCCGACGAATGGATAGGCCGAATAGAACGGCATCAGGAGCGAGCCGGCGGCGCCTGCGAGCGCCAGCGCGGTGCCGAAGGCGACCGCGAACACGCGGTTCGGATTGATCCCCATCAGCATCGCGACGTCGCGGTTCTGCGATGCCGCACGCATGGCGCGGCCAAGATCGGTGGTGTGCAGGAATACCCAGAGCAGGCCGCTCAGCGCCATCGCGACCGCGAAGGCGATCAGCTTGGCCACGGGAACATACAGCCCGCCGATGTGCCACGCTTCGTCCGAATAGAAAGTGTGGACGGTGCGGTAATTGGCGCTGAACAACATCAGCGAGAGGTTCAACAGCAAGAGCGACAGCGCGAAGGTCAGGAAGATCTGCGGCATGTCGTTCGGTCCGAGCACCCTGCGGATCAGGAAATGCTGGATCAGGACGCCGGCGAGGAACAGCGCCGGCATCGAGACCACCAGCGAGACCAGCGGATCGATGCCGAACTGGGTGGCGAGGAAGAACGAGATGTACATCCCGATCATCACGAACTCGCCTTGGGCGAAATTGACGATCTTGACCACGCCGAAGATCAGCGTGACGCCGATGCTGACAAGCGCGTAGATGCCGCCGATGAGCAGGCCGTTGATGACAGCCTGGGCCAGTGTCTCCCACATGCGATGCGACCGTGGTTCAGGTCTTCATCAGCGGGGCGCGGGCGTCTTCCTTGGGGAAGATGCTGGCGAGGTCGGCGTTCTGCCACTGCACGCCGACCGGACGGCCATAGACGTTCTTGCCGTCGGGGCCGAACTTCACCTTGCCGCCCGGCGCCATCGCGGCAAAGCCCGAGGAGACGTCCAGGGTCGAGAGTGCCTCGCGCACCTTCTTCGGGTCGGCGGAGGCGGCGCGTTCCAGCGCGTCGGCCAGCATGAAGGTCTGCGCGACCAGCCCGCCGGCATATTCGAACGCGAACTCGCCGGTGCGCTTCTTGAATTCGGCATTGACCTTCTGCGCATCGTCGTTGACGTCGTGGTTCCAGTGCGCGACGCCCTGCAGGCCCTCGGCCGCCTTGCCGACGTTCTTGTAGAAGTCCGGCATCACAAAGCCGCCCGAGCCGCCATTGATCGCGAT
Source organism: Bradyrhizobium sp. WCU1 (assembly GCF_053474805.1). NCBI lineage: Bacteria > Pseudomonadati > Pseudomonadota > Alphaproteobacteria > Hyphomicrobiales > Nitrobacteraceae > Bradyrhizobium > Bradyrhizobium sp. WCU1. The sequence continues at coordinate 1,288,941 of NZ_CM130280.1, read as the reverse complement.
GTTGAGTCCGACCTGCTTCACGGTGCGCACGATCAGGATGAGATCGTTGAGGTAGGACAGCGAGAACAGCGTGTTGGCGCCGGAGGCCTTGACCTTGTTGATCAGCGGGCTGGCATCGGTGAAGCCGGCCGAGTAGGGCTCGAACATCACGATCTCGACGCCTTCGCCCGGCGCCAGCTCCTTCAGCCCGTTCGAGGTCGAGGTGCCGAACGCGGTGTTCTCGAAGATGACGGCGACCTTGGCCTGATCGCTGACGAGCTTGGCCATCTGCAACTGCGCCTTGGCGAATTGCGAGGCGCGTGCGAACGGCGTGAAAGTGTAGCTGCGTCCCTTGTTGAGCTGGTCGGAGCTCGATCCGGTGATGATCGGAACGTGAGCGCGCTCGCACACCTCGCTCGCGATCAAGGTCAGGGCGCTGGCGTAGCAGCCATGGATCGCCGACAGCTTGTTGCCGGTGATGAGACGGTCGGTCTCGGTGCGCGTCACCGTGGTGTCGCTCTGCACGTCGGAGACGATGAGGTTGAGTTTGGCGCCGCCGAGCGACTTGATGCCGCCGGCCTCGTTGACCATGTCGACCGCGAGCTTCGCCGCGGCCACGCAGCCGGTGCCGATCTGCGCCATGCTGCCGGTGGTCGGATAGAGCGCGCCGATATTGATCGGATCGGCGGCCCAGCCCCGGATCGGGACCGCGCCGAATGCGCCGGCTGCGAGCACGCCACCGGTCCGGGCGAGGAATTTGCGGCGGTTCAGCTTCTTCTGCGAGGCTTTGGACGGTGCGACATTATTAATGGCCGGCGGCTTGCGGTCCTCTGTCATGGCGTTCCCCCTGTGCGACCACGGCGCGGCTCTCCGTCCGCTCGCTTATTATTTTTGGCTCAAGCGGGGCGCATAAGAGCACGTAATTTGCCAATCGCAAAGACGATAGCCGCCGGGGCGCTGAGCAAACGCGTTGCGAGTGGTGCGTCGCAGCAATCACGCGACGCGCGTATGCCGACAACTTCGATGCGTGGGAGTTGCCGACGGACACGGCAGTATTATTGATAATCGGATGACCCAACGGACCGGCACGGACACTGCCGGCCGGCCTGCCGGATTATTCGATCGACCGCTGCAACTTCTATTCCGCGCTTGCCACCAGCTTGAAGCGCGGCTTGGCTTCCATCAGGCTGCGATAGGCGGCGAGATAATCGAGGGCCATCCGCCGTGCGGTGAACCGGGTCTCGAACTGCTTGCGGATCGCGTCGCGGTTGAGCATCGACAGGCGCCCGACCGAGGAGATCGCGCTGATCTCGTCCTCGACGATGAAGCCGGTCAGGCCATCTTCGATGATCTCCGGCACTGAGCCGCGGTTATAGGCGATGACGGGCGTGCCGCAGGCCATCGCCTCGATCATCACGAGGCCGAACGGCTCCGGCCAGTCGATCGGAACCAGCAGACCGATCGCGCCGCTGAGAAAGTCCGGCTTCTCGCGGTCGCTGATTTCGCCGATGAACTCGACCAGCGGATTGTCGGCGATCAGCGGCTTGATCAACTCGTCGTAATATTCCTGGTCGGCGCGATCGACCTTGGCCGCGATCTTCAGCGGAATGCCGCAACGGGTTGCGATCCTGATCGCGCGATCGACGCCTTTCTCCGGCGCGATGCGCCCGAGCACGGCGAGATAGGATTGCCTGGCCGGTTGCGGCGTCAGCAGATTCTCCGGCAGGCCGTGATGGATGGTGCGCACCCAGTGCGCCTGCGGCACCGGCCGGCGCTGCGCATTCGAGATCGAGATCACCGGGATCTTGGAGAAAGTGTTGAAGACCGGCTGATGCTCCGGCAGGTCGAGCCGTCCGTGCAGCGTGGTCACGAACGGCGTCGGCTGCCGCGCAAACAGCGACCACGGATAATAGTCGAGATGGCAGTGCAGGAAGTCGAACTCCTCGTCGTCGGCCTTCTGCCGCACGCGTTCCAGCATCACCATGTGCAGCGCATTGGGATCGCGGACGGAGCCGTCGAGGCGCAGTGCCTTCGGCCAAGTCGCATCGAGCTTCGCGGAGGTCTGTGAATCGCCACTGGCGAACAACGTCACGTCATGTCCAAGGGTTACCAGTTCTTCGGTCAGCCAGTGCACGACCCGTTCGGTGCCGCCGTAGAGCTTGGGGGGAACAGCCTCCGTCAGCGGGGCAACCTGCGCGATGCGCATTCTCCGTCTCCTGTTTGTAATGTGGAATGAACTGCCCTCAGCCCTCTGATGGCACCGACATGCCAAAGACGGGAACGTTCTCGCACGTGCGAGGTTCCTTAGGTGTGGGAGATCTGCCGCTTCTTTCTTCCATCACACTGTGGTCTTGCTGATGCCATCACGCTCCAACAGGTTTTCGCCGACGCCAGCGTTGCAAAATTGTTGCGCAGTGATGGCTGCATCAAGAAATCCAAGCGCCGCCCTTCGCGTCATCGTGCACGAGAGCTTCAATTAAAATTTTCTCGTTCACCTTCAACAGCTTTTGCAGGACGTCATGGACCATCTGTCAGGATACGCGCATCGCCCGTTCCCTTTTGTGCTGCGCTATCTGCGCCGGCGGCTTCCGTCGCATGTTGTAATCTTGTCGGCTGTCGTCGCAGCGGTTGCCTGCTCGGTAGGCACGCAATATGGCGTGAAGAACCTGGTCGACGCGCTGTCGGCCGGGCCGTCGGCCGCGCATGGCGTATGGCTGGCATTCGCGCTGCTCATGTCGCTGATCGCCGCCGACAACTTCCTGTGGCGGATCGCGAGCTGGACCGCGAGCTACACCTTCGTCAGCGTCTCCGGCGACCTGCGCCGCGACATGTTCCGCCATCTCACCGGCCACGCGCCGAGCTATTTCACCGACCGGCTGCCGGGCATGCTGACCAGCCGGATCACGGCGACGTCGAACGCGGTGTTTACAGTCGAGAACATGTTCGTATGGAATGTGTTGCCGCCGTGCATCGCAACCTTTGCCGCGATCACCCTGGTTGGGACCGTAAGCCTGACAATGTCAGCCGTGCTGATCCTGATCGCGGGAACCATGGTGGTGGCAATGTTCCGCATGGCCGCCGCCGGCCGACCCTTGCATGACGATTTTGCCAACCGGGCGGCCGCGGTCGATGGCGAGATGGTCGATGTGATCAACAATTTGCCGCTGGTGCGCGCGTTCTGCGGCCTCGGCTACGAGCACGACCGCTTCGATGCGACGGTGAATCGGGAACTGGTCGCGCGCGGCCGTTCCCTGCGCTATCTCGAAAAGCTCCGCCTCGTTCACGCTGCCGTGACCGTCGTTCTGACTATTGCGATGTTGGCCTGGGCGCTCTCGCTCTGGCAGCAGGGCCAGGCCACGACCGGCGACGTCGTGCTGGTCTGCACGCTCGGCATCTCGATCCTCAGCGCGACTCGCGATCTCGCCGTTGCGCTGGTCGACGTCACCCAGCATGTCGCGCGCCTCACCGAGGCGCTGGCGACGCTGTTGCAGCCGCACGAGCTGAAGGACCATCCGGAAGCCGAGGTGCTGGTGAAGAGCGGTGCAGCGATCGCGTTTAACAACGTGTCGTTCCGATATCCCGGCGGCCTGCAGGTGTTCGAGCGCTTCAGCCTCCGCATCCAGCCCGGCCAGCGCGTCGGCCTGGTCGGCCAGTCCGGCGGCGGCAAGTCAACACTATTTACCCTTCTGCAGCGCTTTTACGATGTCGAGCAGGGCAGCATCGCGGTCGACGGCCAGGATATCTCGCGCGTCACCCAGCAGAGCCTCCGTGCGGCAATCTCGGTGGTGCCACAGGACATCTCGCTGTTCCACCGTTCGATCCTGGAGAACATCCGCTACGGTCGGCCGGACGCCACCGACGATGAAGTGCTGCGCGCGGCGATCGCGGCGCGCTGCGACTTCATCGAGAGCCTGCCCGAGGGCATGAACACCATCGTCGGCGATCGCGGCGTCAAGGTTTCGGGCGGACAGCGCCAGCGCATCGCGATCGCGCGCGCGTTCCTGAAGGACGCGCCGATCCTGCTGCTCGACGAGGCCACGGCGGCGCTCGATGCCGAATCCGAGGAGGCGATCCGTGAGGCGTTGTCGCGCCTGATGCGCGGGCGTACGGTGGTCGCGATCGCACACCGCCTCGCGACGCTGCGCAGCTTCGACCGCGTGGTCGTGCTGCAGGGCGGCCGGATCGTCGAGGACGGTCCGCCCGATATCCTGGTGAAGGGAAGGGGTCCGTACCGCGACCTCGTGGCGCGCGAAATGGGCCGCCTTTCCACCAGCGCGGCCTGATCCCCGCGTCATCAAGCCTGTGCTTGCGTTCCCGTGCGTTCGTTGAGCTTAGGATTCGAGCTGAGAAGAGTCGCCAGAGGTTCAGATGGCAGCTGACGTCGTTACGCAGATCATCACCGCTCGTATCACTGAGCACGTAGCCGAATCGCCGTTCTACATTCCGATGACCGGGCCGGCGGCGCGGCCGCGGCGCTCGCTCAAGCATGACGACACCTTCATCGTGCTCGATAGCCATGGCGACATCGGCGCCTCGGCCGGCGGGCCGGACGGCCTGTTCAACGCCGACACCCGCTACCTCGCGCGGCTGGAAATGGTGCTGGAGGACGTGCAGCCCTTGCTGCTCGGCTCCAACATGCGCGACGACAATTCGGCGCTGACGGTCGATCTCACCAATTCCGACGTCTATCGCGACGGCCGCCTGACGTTGCAGAAGGACACGCTGCACATCGTGCGCTCGATCTTCCTGTGGCGCGGCACCGCCTATCAGCGCATTGGCCTGCAGAACCACGGCGATCATGCCGCGAGCTTCGATCTGACGCTGCTGTTCGACAATGACTTCGCCGACCTGTTCGAGGTGCGCGGCGAGCGGCGGCCGCGGCGTGGCATCGGTTCGAGCAAGCTGCTCGGCCCGACCGACGTGGTGCTGGAGTATTGCGGTCTCGACGAGCAGACGCGGATCACCGCGCTGCATTTCGATCCGCGGCCGACCCGGCTGTCGGTCAACGCCGCGACCTATCATTTCGATCTCGAGCCGGGGCAGCTCACCTCGTTGTTCGTTGCAGTGTCCTGCAACAAGCCGATCATGCAGAAGCCGGTGCCGTTTTTCCGCGGGCTCCTGGCGCACCGGCGCGAGATGCGGAATTCGTCGGCTGGTGCGGCCTCGATCGAAACCTCGAACAACATCTTCAACGAGGTGCTGTGCCAGGCGATGGCCGACCTCAACATGCTGATGACGGAGACGCCGCAGGGCCGTTATCCCTATGCCGGTATTCCCTGGTATTCGACGACGTTCGGCCGCGACGGCCTGATCACCGCGTTGCAGATGCTGTGGGTCGATCCGCGGATCGCCAAGGGCGTTCTGAAGCGGCTGGCGCTGTTCCAGGCCAAGGCGGTCGATCCGCTCGCCGATGCCGCCCCCGGCAAGATCCTGCACGAGATGCGCGGCGGCGAGATGGCCGCGCTGCGCGAGGTGCCGTTCGCGCAATATTACGGCAGCGTCGATTCGACGCCGCTGTTCGTGCTGCTCGCGGGGCTCTATCTGGAGCGCACCGGCGACGTCGAGACGTTGCGCGAGCTGTGGCCGGCGGTCGAGGCCGGATTGCAGTGGATCGACGGTCCGGGTGATCCCGACCGCGACGGCTTCGTCGAGTATCAGCGCGCCACCGAAAAGGGACTGCGGAACCAGGGCTGGAAGGACTCCTTCGACGCCATCTTTCACGCCGATGGCACGCTTGCCGAGGGCAATATCGCGCTGGCTGAAGTGCAGGGCTATGTGTTCGCCGGCAAGCAGCTCGCCGCGCGCGCGGCGCGCACGCTCGGCTTTGCGGACAAGGCGTTGAAGCTCGAAGCCGAGGCCGAACGGCTGCGCGCGCGGTTCGAGGAGGCATTCTGGTGCGAAGAGCTCGGCACCTATGCGGTCGCGCTCGACGGCGCCAAGCAGCCCTGCAGGGTGCGCACGTCGAATGCCGGACAGACCTTGTTTTCCGGCATGGTGCGCCAAGACCGCGCGCGACGGGTCGCCGCGGATCTGATGAGCCAAAAATTCTTCTCGGGCTGGGGAATCCGAACCGTCGCCGTCGGCGAAGCGCGCTACAATCCGATGTCGTATCACGACGGCTCGATCTGGCCGCATGACAACGCGCTGATCGCGCTCGGATTGGCCCGCTACGGCCTCAAGCGTTCGGTCGCGCATCTTTTCAAAGGGCTGTTCGACGCCGCGAGCTATATGGAGCTACGGCGGCTGCCCGAGCTGTTCTGCGGCTTCCGCCGCGAGCGCCGGCGCGGCCCGGTGCTCTATCCCGTGGCCTGCGCGCCGCAGGCGTGGGCCAGCGCGACGCCGTTCACGCTGCTGGAGGCCGCGCTCGGGCTGGAATTCGACACCGCGCGCGGCGAGATCCGCTTGCGTGATCCGTGCCTGCCGGAGTTCCTCAACGACGTGGTGCTGCGCGATCTCAGGCTCGGCGCATCCAGCGTCGATCTGCGGCTGCGCCGCCACGGCGATGAGGTGTCACTCGAAGTGTTGCGGACGCGCGGCCAGATCCAGGTGTCGATCGTGTTGACGCATTGAGCGTCGCTGCGCGGCACGCGCGCTACGGAAATTGTGGGGAGAGCAACATGCGTCCGAGGATCATGGTTGTTGCAGCGGCGTTGCTGACATGTGCTGGTGTCCGCGCCGCCGACGATGCGTCGCCGTCGCCGGTACCATCACCGCCGGCAGCGGCCCAAGCGCCGGCGGAAACTCCCGCGCCGCCAGCGGCCGCCGCGGCAAAGGAGTCTCCACCGCCGTCGGTGACGGTGATCGGCGCGCGTGACGCGCACGGCATTCTCGGGCGCGACGTGCGCAGTTCCGCCAATGAGGACATGGGTCGCATCGTCGACGTCATCGTCGACCGCGACGGCAAGGTGCGCGCCGCGGTGATCGATTTCGGCGGCTTTCTCGGGGTCGGCAGCCGCAAGATCGTGGTCGACTGGAACGCGCTGCGGTTCGCCGGCGTTTCCAGCAAGAGCGACAGCATCACGCTGGACCTCAACAAGCAGCAGGTGAGCGCTGCGCCTGAATACAAGGAAGATACGCCGCTGATCGTGCTGGGCGCGGCCGGCAATCTCCATCCATGGGATTACGAGCATTAGGGGGCAGAAGCTGGTCGCGCGTCCGAACTCTTCCTTCGAGGCGGTTGGCGACGATCGTGACGAGCGATCTGCCGGTGGCACTCATGTTGTGTCAATTGTCGCTGAACGGCCCGGCCCGGAGCAGCCGAGTGCGCCGTCGCGCGAAAGCCAGCGCGGGCTGGACTGGTTCGTCTTTTTCCTGGCCGACGTGCAAACCGGGTTTGGTCCGTTTATCGCGGTCTATCTGACGACCCAGAAATGGACCCAGGTCGAGATCGGCTTCGTGCTCTCGATGGGGGGCATCGTCGGCCTGCTCGGCCAGATACCCGGTGGTGCGATCGTCGATGCGGCGCGCTCGGAGCGCGTGGTCGCGGGCTGCGCGGTGGCCGCGATCGGGTCGGCTGCGCTGGCTTACGCGCTGTGGCCGATCTTTCCCGTGGTGACGCTCGCCGCGACGCTGCACGCGCTTGCAAGCTGCGTGCTGGGACCGGCGATCGCCGCGATCAGCCTCGGCCTGGTCGGGCCGCTGGCGATCGGCGAGCGGCTCGGCCGCAACGCGCGGTTCGCCTCGCTCGGCAGCGGCTCGGCCGCGGCGCTGATGGGGGCCTGCGGCTATTTCCTGTCGAGCCGTTCCGTGTTCCTCGTCACCTTCCTGCTGGCAATTCCGACGCTGTTGGCGCTGGCGCGGATCCGCGAGCGCGAGATCGACATCGCGCAGGCCCACGGTGCGGTGAAGCGCGAGGTGCCGGACAAGAAAGCAACCAGCGTCCTCGGCCTGGTCCGGCAGCGCTCACTGCTGATCTTCGCCGGTGCGATGCTGTTGTTCCAGCTCGCCAATGCCGCGATGCTGCCGTTGATGGCCGGCGTGGTGACGACGCGTTCGAGCCAATGGGCGCCGGTCCTGATCGCCGCCTGCATCATCGTGCCGCAGGCGATCGTCGCGTTGTGTTCCCCCTCGGTCGGCCGCAAGGCCCAGGCCTGGGGCCGGCGGCCGCTGCTCTTGATCGCGTTCGCCTCGCTGGTGATCCGCGGCCTGTTGTTCGCAACGGTGCGCGATCCCTATCTACTGGTCGTGGTGCAGGTCTTCGACGGCATCACTGCGGCGATCTTCAGCGTCATGGTGCCGTTGATCGTGGCCGACGTCGCGTTCGGCAGCGGCCATTTCAACCTGGCACAGGGCATCGTCGGCACCGCGGTCGGCGTCGGCGCTTCGCTCAGCACGGTGCTGGCCGGCTATGTCAGCGACAAGCTCGGCAGCGGCACGGCCTTCACGGGCCTCGCCGGCGTTGCCGCGCTCGGGCTGCTCGTGATCTGGCTGGTGATGCCGGAGACGCGGCGGACGGCATGACGGAGGCAGGTTTGGCTCCAGGCACCCTTCCTCACGCATGCGCCGTCATATATGAGTGATTTGCTGCTGGAACGAGCTGACAGTCCCCTGGATTAATCAATCCAAAATCGTGATCTGGTACGGATCGGCGTAGCGCGGGCAGGCATTTCGACCGAGGAACGGCATGGAAAATCGTAGGACGACGGCGCAAATCACCGGAACGATGCGGCGTTGGGGGCCTCCCGCCTTTGTGACTTTCGCGGCCATCGTCACACTTGCGTCATTGACCGGCGGCGTCGCTGCAAAGCAGCAGCGCCCAGCGGCAACTGCCGAGGCGACCGCGCCCCGCGCGGCGGGCGAGCCGATCATGGCGATCGTGTCGATCAGCGCCCAGAAGGTGACCGTCTACGACGCCGACGGCTGGATTTACCGCGCGCCGGTATCGAGCGGCGTCAAGGGACGCGAGACGCCGGCCGGCGTGTTTGCGCTGGTGGAGAAGGACAAGGACCATCACTCAACCATGTACGACGATGCCTGGATGCCGAACATGCAGCGCATCACCTGGAATGGCGTCGCGTTGCATGGTGGGCCGCTGCCGGGCTATGCGGCCTCCCACGGCTGCGTGCGGATGCCCTACGACTTTGCCGAGAAGCTGTTCGACAAGACGCGGATCGGGATGCGGGTGATCATCGCGCCGAATGACGTGGCCCCGGTCGATTTCAGCCATCCGGCGCTGTTCGTGCCGAACGCACAGGCCATTGCCGCCGCTCCGGCGCGTGCCGAGACGCTGGCCCGCGAGGCCGCGGATGCCGCCAAGGTCGCCGACGAGGCCAAGAAGGCGTCAGCCGCCGCCACGAAGGAAGCCGCACTGTTCACGCCGGCCTCGCTGCGCAAGCTGCAACAGGCCAAGGCCCGTGCCGATGCTGCCGTTGCGTTCGCCGACAAGACGCTCGCCAATGCCAAGACCGATCAGGCCAAGGCGCGCGCCGAGGATCTGAAGCAGAAGGCGGCTGCCAAGGCCGCGGAGGCGACCACGCAATTCGAGGCCGCCCAGGGCGACGCCAAGCCGAAGCTCGATGCCGCGGCAGCGGCAAAGGACGCGGCCAAGGCGGCCGAGGCCAAGAAGACCGAGACCCAGAAGGCAGCGACCGAAGCGAAGCTCGCGCTCGAGCCGGTCTCGGTCTACATCAGCCGCGCGACGCAGAAGCTCTACGTCCGGCGCAACACCCACAAGCCATGGGCCGACGGCGGCGAGGTGTTCGATTCAAGCATCGAGGTTCCCGTCACCATTCGCGATCCGGACCGGCCGATCGGCACCCATATCTACACGGCGATGGCGCGCAACGATTCCGGCCTGCGCTGGACCGAGGTGACGATCGACGACGGCGACAACGCCAAGGACGCGCTCGACCGCGTCACCATCCCGCAGGATGTGCTGGATCGGATCGCGCCGACCGTCGTGCCGCGCTCCTCGATCATCATCTCGGATGAGCCATTGAGCGCCGAGACCAACTATCGCACCGAGTTCGTCGCCGTTTTGAGCAACCAGCCCCAGGGCGGTTTCATCACGCGCAAGCCGACCAGGCCGATGGAGACCGACGACATGGTTGCGAGCTCGGACGACGACGGTTTCGGTTTCTTCTCCCGGCGCAGCTGGAATCCCCAGTCCGGTACCCAGTACGGCTATCCGCAATACGGCAATCCCCAGGCGCCGACCCAGTACGGCACGCCGTATTACGGCAATCCGCAAGCCGGCAATCCGCGCCGGCGCGGCGGCCAGTACTACTGGCAATCGCAACAGGACTGGTAGCCCGGCGCATTGTGAGCATGGACGGCGGCGTGACACCGCCGTCCATCGCTCGGGGCGACTACGGGCGCGCTTCCAGGATCAGGTTGAACGGCGTTTCCGCCGCGCGGCGGAAGCGCGAGAAGCCGCCCTGGCGTGCCACCTCGCGCAACCTGGCCTCTCCGGCCTGAGCGCCGAGCGCAAGCCCGACCTCCTGATCCAGCGACGCCGGCGTGCAGATCATTGTCGAGGCCGCGTAGTAGACGCGCCCGATCGGATTGAGGTTGTCTTCCAGCCGGTCGTTGGCGAACGGCTCGATCAACAGGCAGGTGCCGTCGTCGGCGAGGGTAGAGCGGGTGTGCTTGAGGGCGCCGACCGGATCTCCCATGTCGTGCAGGCAATCGAAGAAGCACACCAGATCGTACCCCTTGGCAGGGAATGTCTTGGCAGAATGGGTCTCGAAATGGACGCGGTCCGACAATCCGGCCTCTCGCGCGGATTGTCGCGCCGTCTGGATCGAGCCGTCGTGATAGTCGAAGCCGTAGAAGGTCGATTTTGGAAACGCTTCCGCCATCAACCGGGTCGAGACGCCGTGCCCGCAGCCGACGTCGGCGACGACGGCGCCCTTCTTCAGCTTGTCGACGACACCTTCGAGCGCCGGCAGCCATTCCTGCACCAGGTAGTGCTTGTAGCTGGTGCGGAAGAAGCGGGCAGTGCCGCAGAACAGGCACTCGTTGCGCTTGTTCCAGCCGACGCCCTTGCCGGTCTTGAACGCGTCGGTGATTTTCGGCTCGTCGAGAAACGTCGCGCCGACCAGGCTTCCCACCGCGCCGAGGAAGACCGGGCTGTCCTCGTCGGCAAGCGCGAGCGCCTGCTCGGGCAGCATCGAGAATTTCCCGGACTTGCTGTCATATTCGATGTAGCCGGAGGCGGCCTGCGCCGAGAGCCATTCCTGCACGTAGCGCTCGGCCGTTCCGGTCGCCTTGGCCAGCGCCGAGGCATTCATCGGTCCCTGCTTTGCGAGTGCCTGGTACAGCCCGAGCTTGTCGCCCAGCAGCATCAGCGAGGCGTTCATCGCCGCACCGACATCGCCAATCATCTTTCCCATGAATGAATTGAGGCGTTCTTGGTTGACGTCCATGATGTTTCTCCATCGCAATCGCGTTTGGTCAAAAGTCCATCATTCGCAATTTCATGCATGCGTCGTCCAGCCGTAGGGCGACGCGATCGCCGGAAAGGTTCGCAGCAATGAAGTGATTGTGACCGGCCCGCTGGGATCCCAGTCGATGCGATGTCGCGGGTGCGGGAAACGCCGGCTACGCCGCCTGCGGTATCACCAGCCGTCTGTAGAGCGCGCTGTAGCAGGCCGCCGACAGGTTCCAGCTGTAGGACTTGGCCATCGCGCTGGCGCGCATCGCGTTGAGGCGGTCTTTGGCGCGATAGGTGTCGAACGCACGCCTGACGCCGCCCAGGAAGGACTCCGCCGACGGCTGCGAGAACAGGAAGCCGGTCTCGCCGTCGGCGATGGTTTCCGCAAGCCCGCCGGTCTGGTGACCGATCGGGAGCGAACCGAAGCGCTGCGCGTACATCTGGCTGAGGCCGCAGGGCTCGAAGCGCGACGGCATCAGGGTGAAATCGCTGCCGGCGAAGATCCGGCGAGCCTGGCCGTCGTTGAAGCCGATGATGACGCCGATCGCGTCAGGGCGGCGCCGGTGCGCGGCCACCAGCGCGTCCTCGATCGCGGGCTCGCCGCTGCCGGTCACGACGATTTGTCCGCCGTCCCTGATGATTTCGTCGGCGGCCGACAGCACGAGGTCGACGCCCTTCTGATGCACGAGCCGCGCGACCAGGCCGAAGATCGGCCCGCGCGAGACCGCGAGCCCGAACTGCCGGCGGACATAGTCGGCGTTGGCCTGCTTGCCTTTCCAGTCGCCGGCGCCGAACGGCTGCGCGAGCTGCGCGCAGTGGCGCGGATCCCAGCTCTCGTCGATGCCGTTCAGGATGCCGGTCAGCTGGTGGGCGGCGGAGCGCACGCGCAGCAGCCCCTCCAGCCCGCAGCCGAGCTCCGCGGTCGTGATCTCCTTCGCGTAGGTCGCGCTGACGGTGGTCAGGTGCGAGGCGTAGACGAGCCCACCCTTGAGGAAGGAGAGCTTGTCGTAGAACTCCAGCCCGTCGATGTGGAATGAGCTGTCCGGTGCGCCGATCCGCCGCAGCGAGTCCTTCGGAAACAGGCCCTGATAGGCAAGGTTGTGGATGGTCAGGATCGACGGAATCCGCAGCTGACGCCAGGCGAGGTAGGCGGGTGTGAGCGCGGCCTGCCAGTCGTTGGCGTGAACCAGGTCGGCTGCCCAATTCTTGTCCAGCGTTCCGGCTGCAAGTTCGGCAGCGGCGGAGGCAAAGCGGCCGAACCGGATGTCGTTGTCGGGCCAGTCGCGGCCGGACTCATCGCCATAGGGATTGCCCGGCCGGTCGTAGAGCTCTGGACACAGCAGCACATAGACCGGCAGCCCGTCCTTGGTCGATGCGCGCCCGAGCGTGCAGGCCGGCATCTCGGCCAGGGCTGCGCATTGTCCAACGATTTCAATATGGGTGAACTGTTCGACCACATCCCGGTAGCCGGGAAGCATGATCCTGACGTCGCTCCAGGGGCGGAGCGCCCGCGGAAGCGCTGCGGAAACGGCGGCAAGTCCGCCGACACGGACGAAATCGTCCATTTCCGTCGTGACGAATAAGACCTTCAACAAGCGCCCTCGTTCCAGCCCATGACAGGGCCATGCAAGATCGGGTCCAATCTGCCTTTGAGTAAAATGCAAGACCGCCCGCGGGCCCGGCCTGGAGGAGACGCTTTCCTGTCGGGACGGCTCACTTTAGGGTCGCGCGACGCCAAACAATGACGAAGCTGGAGGAAGCCTTGGCAACGACAATAGCCGCTGACGATGAGGGGAATTTGACACGGAGCTTTGACGGCCTTCGGGTGCTCGATTTTTCGACCACGATCGCCGGACCTCATTGCACGCGGATGCTCGCCGACATGGGCGCGGAGGTGATCAAGATCGAGCCCAGTGAGGGCGAGACGATGCGGACGCGGCCGCCGCTGCGCAACAACTGCTCGACCGCGTTCGGCCAACTCAATATCGGCAAGCAGAGCCTGGTGCTCGACCTGAAGTCGCCCGCCGGCGTCGAGGCCGTGCGCCGGCTGATCGCGACCGCCGACGTGCTGGTGGAGAATTTCCGTCCCGGCGTGATGCGGCGGCTGAAGCTCGATTATGCCTCGGTCCGCGACATCAATCCGAAGCTGATCTTCTGCTCGATCTCGGGTTATGGCCAGACCGGGCCGTCGGCGGAATTGCCCGCCTACGCGCCGGTGATCCATGCCGCCTCGGGCTACGAGATGGCGCATCTCGCCTACCAGCCGGGCCGCTCGCGCCCGGACTATTGCGGCATCTACCACGCCGACGTGCTGACCGGCGTCTATGCGTTCGGCGCGATCTCGGCTGCACTCTATCAGCGCGCCGCCAGCGGCAAGGGCCAGCATATCGACGTCTCGATGCTGGAATCGATGCTGAGCCTGACCCTGAACGAGTTGCAGTGGTCGCAATTCGAGGTGAAGCAGACCCAGCGTCCGATGTTCGGCCCGATCGAGACCACCGACGGCTATGTGATGGTGGCCATCGCTAGCGAGAAGACGTTCCAAAACCTGATGCAGGTGATCGGCCGACCCGAATGGGTGTCCGATCCGCGCTTCGCCAAATATTCCGATCGGCGGGACAATTGGGCTGATCTGATGGAGGGCGTCGAGGCGTGGTCGCGCGCAGTCAGCACGCAGGCCTGTCTTGCCGCGCTCAATGAATATGGCGTTCCGTCGTCGGCCTATCGCACCGTGCGCGAGGCGCTCGCCGATCCGCAGATCGCCCATCGCGGCGCACTGGCTGAGGTCGCGGACGGCGGCGGCAGCTTCAAGGTGCTCAACCTGCCGTTCCGGATGTCGGGTGCAACGGTCGGTGCCCGCAAGCGGATGTCGACGCTCGGCGAGCACACGCTGTCATACCTGAAGGAGATCGGCCTCTCCGACGATCAGATCGCAGGCTTCGCAGCGCAACCGGCGAAGACGGCGCGAAGTTAAGCCTGCGGCTTTTCATCCGTTTTACGGTCTTGTCGCGCGCGGCGATTCCGGACAAGCTGCCGCCCGACATACGACGATCCGGAACACCGGACGTCGCCCACCTGGGAGGGAGCATCGATGAAGCTGGCCGGGCACGCGCACGCGGTTGCGCGCATATTTCTTGTGGCGGGATTAGCGGCCGCAACATTCGCTGCGCCTGCCCACGCGCAGAAGCCGGGCGGCACGCTGACCGTCGGCCAGGAACTTGATATCCCTGGCTTCGACCCGCTCAAGGTCGGCGTCTACGACACATCGGCCAACACCGCGGCGGCCGCGATCTTCGACACACTCATGACGCTCGACGACAAGGGTGAGCCGAAGCCGAAGCTCGCACTATCCTGGGAGCATTCCGAAGACTTCAAGACCTGGACCATCAAGCTGCGGCCCGGCGTCAAATTCCACGACGGCACGCCGTTCAATGCGCAGGCGGTGAAGGAGAACTTCGACCGCCAGAAGGATCCGGCCAACAAGTGCCGCTGCGCGTTCTACATCACCAGCATCAAGAGCGTGGACGTCATTGATGACCTCACGGTGCGCTACAATTTCAGCGATCCGGCGGTGAACTTCCCGGAGACCCAGTCGATCCAGAGCTCCAACAACGTGATGCAGTCGCCGACGGCCTGGAAGGCCAAGGGCGATGATTACAACCGCAACCCGGTCGGCACCGGTCCCTATGTCCTGAAATCCTGGACCGCCGGCGACCGCATGGTGCTGGAGAAGAACCCGGACTACTGGGACAAGGGCAAGCCCTATCTCGATCGTATCATCCTGAAGCCGTTGCCGGACGCGCAGTCGCGCTTTGCTTCGCTGCAATCGGGCGAGGCCGATGTCATCTGGGACGACGAGTACGACGCCGACAACATCGTGAAGGCGCAGAAGGACAAGAGCCTGAGCGTGAACACCTATGCCGGCTCAGGCGCGCAGGTCTACGCCTTCAATACCAAGGCGGCGCCGTTCGACGACGTCCGCGTGCGTCAGGCGCTGGTGATGGCGCTCGACCGCAAGAAGATATCGCAGGCGATCACTAACGGCTTGGCGCGGCCGGCCACCAATCCCTATGGCGACGGCTCCTGGGTCAAGTGCAAGGACGACGGCGCGCTGCCCGAAGACATCAACAAGGCCAAGGCGCTGCTCAAGGATTACGGCAAGCCGGTCGATTTCAAGATGATCGTATCGGCGACGCCGCGCGGCCGCACCGTCGGCCAGGTGTTGCAGCAGCTATGGAAGCGGGTCGGCGCCAACATGGAGATCGAGCAGGTCGATCAGGCCACGATCGTGCCGCGCGCCTTCATGCGCCAGTTCCAACTGACGCCGTGGCGTATCGTCGATCTCGCCGATCCCGACCCGCAGATGTACGCCAACTTCCACACCGGCAGCCCGGTGGCGCTGGCGAACTTCTCCGATCCGGAACTCGACCGGCTGCTCGAGCATGCCCGAACCACCGCCGACGTCGCCCAGCGCACCGAGGACTATTGCGCGGTCAGCCGACTGATCAACAAGGAGGCGATCTGGTTCTGGACCTTCCAGAATACCTACTACGCGATATCGAGCGCGAAGGTGAAGGGCGTGCCAAAGATGTTCAACGGGGTGCTCGACGTCTCCTACGCCTGGAAGGAATAGCCTTTCATGCTGTTGTTCGTCGCGCGCAGGCTCCTGTACCTGGTACCGGTGCTGATCGCGGTCTCGGTGCTGACCTTCGTGATCGCCTCGCTGCTGCCCGGCGATCTCGCTTACGTGATACTTGGCGACCAGGCGACGCCTGAGAACGTCGCGGCGCTGCGCCACGACATGGGGCTCGATCAGCCGATCTGGCTGCGTTATCTGGGCTGGCTGTGGCACATCCTGCAGGGTGATTTCGGACGCTCGTTCCGCACCGGGCAGACCGTGTGGCAGGCGGTCAGCGAGCGCATCCCGGTCTCGTTCGAGCTGATGATCCTCGCCGAGCTGATCGGGCTTGCGATCGGCGTGCCGCTCGCAATCGCCTGCGCGGCCAAGGCCGGCAGTGCGTTCGACCGTCTCATGACTGGATCGGCCTTCGGCATGCTGTCGGTGCCGACCTTCCTGTCGGCGATCCTGCTGATCTATCTGTTCGCGGTCGAGCTGCGGTTGTTGCCGGCGACCGGCTACGTGCCGTTCACCGAGGACCCGATCGCCAATCTGCGCTTCATGGTGCTGCCGGCGCTGACGCTCGGGCTTGCGGAATGGCCCGGCATCATGCGGGTGCTGCGTTCGGACATGATCGCGGCGCTCCAGGAGGACTATATCGCGCTCGCCAAGGCGAAGGGCCTGAAGCCGTCGCGCATCCTGTTCGTGCACGCGCTGAAGCCGTCCTCGCTGACGCTTGTCACCATCACCGGCATCAACATCGGCCGCCTGATCGGCGGCACCGTCATCGTTGAATCGATCTTCGCGTTGCCGGGGATCGGCCGTCTGCTGGTCGGCGCGATCTATACCCGCGACCTGATCATCCTGCAGGGCGTGGTGCTGCTGGTCGCGGCGGGCTTCGTGATCATGAACTTCATCGTCGATTTGCTTTACGCCGTGCTCGACCCGAGGATCCGCCATGGCCACGCTTGAGCTCAGCCTCGATGAGACCAATGCGGCACCGGTGCGGCGCAAGCGCCGGCTCGGCGCGCTGTTCTGGGTCGCGATCGGCTGGATGGTGCTGGTGTTCGCGGTCGCGATCTTCGCCGATCTGCTGCCGCTGCCGAGCCCGACTGACATGGACATGCTCGAACGGAGGGGGCCAATATCCGCCGAGCACTGGCTCGGCACCGACGGCCTCGGCCGTGACGAGCTGTCGCGGTTGATCTACGGCGCACGGATCTCGCTGATCGTCGGCCTCTGCGCGCCGATGATCGGGGTCACCATCGGCGGCGCGCTCGGCATCCTCGCCGGCTATTTCCGCGGCCGTTTCGAATCCATCGTGGTCGGCAGCATGGACGTGCTGCTGGCATTCCCGCCGCTGATCCTGGCGCTTGCGGTCACCGCCTATCTCGGCCAGTCGATCTTCAACCTGACCTGCATCCTCGGCGTGCTCGGCATTCCCGCCTTCATGCGGGTGGCGCGGGCAGCGACGCTGACGCTGGCGCGGCGTGAATTCGTCATCGCGGCACAGGCGCTCGGCGCCACGCATGCGCGCATCCTGCTGCGTGAGTTGCTGCCCAATGTGTTGCTGCCGCTGCTTGCCTTCTTCTTGCTCGGCGTCGCCGTCACCATCGTGGTCGAAGGCTCGCTGTCCTTCCTCGGCCTCGGTGTGCCGCCGCCGATCTCGAGTTGGGGCAGCATGATCGGGGAGGGGCGTGAGAGCCTCGATGTGGCGCCAATGCTTGCCTTCATTCCGGCGATCGCGATGTTCCTCACCGTGCTCTCGTTCAACCTGATCGGCGACACCATCCGCGCGTTGACCGACCCCCGGCAAGGTGCACTATGAGCGGCGCGTTGCTGTCGGTCGAGAATGCGGTGGTCGACCTGCCGACGCCGCGCGGCAATTTGCGGGCGGTGGATCATGTCGATCTCACCGTCGGCGCCGGCAGGACGCTCGGCATTGTCGGCGAATCCGGCTGCGGCAAGACCATGCTGTCGCGCGCCGTCCTGCAACTGCTGCCCAAGAAGGCGAAACTGTCCGGCCGGGTGATGTTCGGCGGACAGGATCTGACCAAGCTGTCGGCGGAGAAATTGCGCAAGCTGCGCGGCCGCTCGCTGGCGGTGGTGTTTCAGGATCCGATGACCTCGCTCAACCCGGTGCTGACCATCGGCACCCAGTTGATCGAGACCATTCAGGAACATCTCGAGTTCGATCTCGCCCGGGCGCGGCAGCGCAGCATCGAACTGCTGGCGGCAGTCGGCATTCCCGCGCCCGAGCAGCGGCTGACACAATATCCGCACCAGCTTTCCGGCGGCATGCGCCAGCGCGTCGCGATCGCGGTGGCGCTGTCCTGCGAGCCGCAGCTGCTGATCGCGGACGAGCCGACCACCGCGCTCGATGTCACGATCCAGGCCCAGATCCTCGATCTGCTGGCCCGCGAGCAGCAGCGCCGCCACATGGCGATGATCATCATCACCCATGACCTCGGCGTGGTCGCCGGCCGCACCGACGAGGTCGCGGTGATGTATGCCGGCCGCGTCGTCGAGCGCGCACCGACGCCCGCCTTGTTCAAGCAGATGCGGATGCCCTACACCGAGGCGCTGCTCGCCGCGCTGCCGAAGCTCGACGTCGCGCCGCATACGCCGCTGCCGGCGATCTCGGGGCGGCCGCCCGATCCGACCCGGCCGCTCAAGGGCTGTTCGTTTGCGCCGCGCTGCCGCTATTCGGCCGAGCGCTGCGGCGCGGAGAAGCCGCAGCTGAGCCCGGCGGAGACATCGGAACATCTCTACGCCTGCTTCCATCCGATCACCGCGAGGGTCGGCGCATGATGCTGCAGGCTGCACCCAATCCGCTGATGAAGGTGGAGAACCTCGTCGTCGAATATTCGGTGGGCGGGAAGACCATCCATGCCGTCTCCGACGTCAGCCTCGACATCGCGCGCGGCGAGACGCTGGGGCTGGTCGGCGAATCCGGCTGCGGCAAGTCCACGCTCGGCCGCGCGGTCCTGCAGTTGCGCCAGGCGGTTTCCGGCAAGGTGCTGTTCGACGGCCACGACCTCACCACTTTGAAGGGCGAGGCGCTGCGCCGGATGCGCCGGCGCGTGCAGCTGATCTTTCAGGATCCGATCGCCTCGCTCAATCCGCGGCGGCGGATCGGCGACATCGTCGCCGAGCCGCTGGTGATCGCGGGCGTCAAGGACCCCGAGGAGCGCAAGCGGCGGGTAGCCGAGGTGCTGGCGGCGGTCGGCCTCGATCCTGCGCTGGTGAGCGGACGGCTGCCGCACGAATTCTCCGGCGGACAATGCCAACGCATCTGCATCGCCCGCTCGCTGGTGCTCAATCCGGAATTCGTGATCTGCGACGAGCCGGTGTCCGCGCTCGACGTTTCAATTCGTGCCCAGATCCTCAATCTGCTGGAGGAGATGAAGGCGCGCTACGGCCTGACTCTGCTGTTCATCGCGCACGACCTTGCGGTGGTGAAGGCAGTCTCGGATCGCGTCGCGGTGATGTATCTCGGCCGGCTCTGCGAGGTCGCTCCGTCGGAGCAGCTGTTCGCGCGGCCGGCGCATCCCTATACCGCGCTGCTGATCGAGGCGATCCCGGTGCCTGATCCGGACGTCCGCCCGACCCGGAGCATCCCGGTCGGCGAGCCGCCGTCGCCGATCGCGCCGCCCTCCGGCTGCCGCTTCCGCACCCGCTGCCCGCGCGCCGATGCGCGCTGTGCCAGCGAGGTGCCGGAACTGCGTCTGGTCGCGACCGGCCAATTCGCGGCCTGCCATCATCCACTGATCTGAAGAGTGACGCCCACAGATGGTGCGTCTTGGCCTTCGAGCGGGCTGCATGGCGGCTTGCTCGAAAATGCGGTCATCAGCGTTTGTCCCGGGCGGGCAGGCGTGGCAAGGTCCGCCGCAACAACAAGCTTCGGGAGAACAGCGATGAAGAGTTTCCAGGTCGTCGATTTCAATGCCCCCTTGAAGGAGGTCGACCAGCCGACACCGCAGCCGTCGGGCACGCAGGTGCTGATCAAGGTCAAGGCCGCCGGCGTCTGCCACAGCGACCTGCACATCTGGGAGGGCGGCTATGATCTCGGCCATGGCCGCAAGCCGCTGTCGCTGAAAGATCGCGGCGTCTCGCTGCCGCGCACGATGGGGCATGAGACGGTCGGCGAGATCGTGGCCTTCGGCCCCGACGTCAAGGACGCCGACAAAGGCGGCCTCAAGGTCGGTGATGTCGCGCTGGCCTATCCCTGGCTCGGCTGCGGAAAATGCCCGACCTGCCTCGGCGGCGACGAGAACATGTGCGCGATCAAGCCGAATGCGCTCGGCGTCTATTGTGACGGCGGCTATGCCGATCACATGACCGTGCCGCATCCGAAATATCTGCTCAACCTCAACGGGCTCGATCCGGTCACGGCCGCGCCCTACGCCTGCTCTGGAGTCACCACCTACAGCGCGCTGAAGAAGGTCGAGAAGGACCTCGACACGCCGATCGTAATCTTCGGCGCCGGTGGCCTCGGCCTGATGGCGCTGTCGCTGCTGAAGGCGATGGGCGGCAAGGGCGCGATCGTGGTCGATATCGATGCCAGGAAGCGCGAGGCGGCGGAGGCTGCCGGTGCGCTCGCGACCGTCGACGGCAAGGCCCCCGACGCGCTGGAGCAGCTTATCAAGAAGGCCGGCCAGCCGATCCGCGCCGCGATCGACCTGGTCGGAAACGCGCAGACCTCGCAGCTCGGCTTCGACTGCCTGACCAAGGGCGGCAAGCTCGTGATCGTCGGCCTGTTCGGCGGCGGCGCGACCTGGGCGCTGCCGCTGATCCCGATCAAGGCGGTCACCATCCAGGGCAGCTATGTCGGCAATCTGCGCGAGACCCAGGAGCTGCTCGACCTCGTGCGCGATAAGAAGATTCCAGCGATCCCGGTGACGCCGATGCCGCTCGCGAAGGCGAACGAGGCGCTGACCAATCTGCAGAAGGGCCAGCTCGTCGGACGTGCGGTATTGACGCCGCAATAAACGCCTCCGTCATTGCGAGCAAAGCGTACCAATCCATCTCTCCGATTGCAGCGACGTGGATTGCTTCGTCGCTTCGCTCCTCGCAATGACCGGTCTTCTCTCATTGTCTTGAGGAATCCCCATGTCCGCCAACGACGCCCTTCACATCGCAGTCCTCGGCGGCGACGGCATCGGCCCCGAGGTGATGGCGCCGGCGCTCGAGGTGCTGCGCAAGATCGAGGCCTCGGTGGGCCTCAAATTCCGCTTCACTGAGGCGCCTGCGGGCGCTGGCCATTACAAGGAGACCGGCAGGTCGATGCCGGAAAGCACGATCCGGCTGTGCGAGGAGGCCGATGCGATCCTGCTCGGCGCCTGTGGCCTGCCGTCGGTGCGCTATCCCGACAACACCGAGATCGCGCCGCAGATCGAACTGCGGGTGATCTTCGATCTCTATGCCGGCGTTCGGCCCGCGCGATTGATTCCGGGCGTAAGGAGCACGATCGTCGGCGCAGATCAAAAGGGCATCGACCTCGTCGTGATCAGGGAATCGACCGAGGGCCTGTTCGCCTCGATGGGCAAGGGGGTGGTCACCGACAGCGAGGCGCGCGAGACCATGGTGATCACGCGCCGCACCTCCGAGCGGCTGTTCGAGTTCTCGTTCCGGCTCGCCGAACGTCGCAAGGCGCGCGGCCGCGTCGGAGGCGGGCTGACCTGTGTCGACAAGGCGAACGTGTTCAAGGCGTTCGCGTTCTTCCGCGGCATTTTTGACGAGACCGCCAAGCGCCATCCCGATGTCAGGGCCGATCACCTCTACATCGACGCGACCGCGGCGGCGCTGGTGAAGCGCCCCTGGGACTTCGACGTCATGGTGACCGAGAACATGTTCGGCGACATCCTGTCGGATCTCACAGCCGGCCTGATCGGCGGCATGGGCATGGCGCCGTCAGCCGACATCGGCGACCGCTACGCTGTGTTTCAGCCATGTCACGGCACCGCGCCCGACATCATGGGGCAGGGCAAGGCCAACCCGACCGCGATGATCCTGTCTGCCGCGATGATGCTGGACTGGTTAGCCGACAAGCATGGTCTCGATGGCGCCGCTGAAGCTGCCGAGAACATCGAGCGCGCGGTCGACAAGGTCTATGCCGGCGGTATCAAGCCGTTCGAGTTTGGTGGCAGCAACGGCACCGCCGATGTCGCGCGGGCAGTTCTGGCGTCGCTCTAGAGCATGATCCTTTCGGAAACCGGGTTTCCACTTTTCCGGGTCATGCTCTAGGTCCGGACACCAAGAGCAGACAGTGCTCTCCTCAATCGAATTTGCGTCACGTGCGGATAGGGGCGGTCGGCCGAAATGCTGATGGTCTGTTTGGCCACTCGTTCCAACCCGTCGATGTCCTTGACGCGATATGAAGGATACCGCTCGCGGACTGCGGCCGCCAGTTCAAGCGGTATGTACTTTGCCTCTATTGTTCCGTCTCGCGCTTCGGTGAAGGTGAATGCCTTCTTCAGTATCTGATAATACGGGTCGGACTCCGCCTGGCTCATGTAGCGACTGAGCGAGAACCTTGGATCCACTGCTGATCCCGGCATATCGCCGAGCTCTATCCGCAACTGGATCACAAGAGCTCCGAAGATATGGGTTGATATCACCGATTGGGTGTCAGACTCGGCAAGGGTCAATGCGATCAGGAAGGCGTCGATGCAGATCAGGCGGCGCTGCGGATCGGAAAAGAAGTCCAGCGACGTGCGAATATGATCTACGGCGATCAGCCCGACACGCGTTTCGCCGGCACCGTCGCCTCTGACCGAGGTGAGGAATTGCAGGACGATATCCCACGGACACTGCACCCGTTGTCGTTGTGCTGCTCGCTCGACGGCGGATTTGGCAATGTCGATCAGGAGATGCAGCGGCATTGCGCCGGAGAAGTGAAGCAGGGCTTCGTGCCAGAGTTTGAAAGTCGCCGAACTGTCCGGTGACTCGGCAATGAACTTCAGGACGTCCCGGGTGACTGCGGTCGCCACCAGGTTCATGTCGTCAATCTTGTTCGTGACAACGTAACTTGCGACTAGAAACTCCTGGAATGATCTGTGGGGAAAGAACAAGGTCTTGTTGCCCTTCCGATCCAGGAAGCACGCCGAAACAAGGTCGCGCCTCACGGCATCCAGATCGGCGTCGGACGCCGGCATGAACGGGCGCACGATCTCATCGGGGATGTCGCCCTCATCGACACTCATGGTTTGGGCTGTCATCCAGAGCCACCAGGCGATCGCTTCGGCGAACTTCCGCCGGTCAGCGTAGTCGAATGGCGATCTGGTGCGCTTGTCGATTTCGCGCTCGATGATCCGCGTGACGAATACTTCGTACAGCTCTCCGGTCAAATAGGGCTTTGGTTCGACGAACCGGTCGAGAAACATCTCGCAGAACATTTTGGCTTGGACTGGCCGCGAAAGCAGATCGCCGAAGTCGTTGAGCTCGAGTATCTTGGTGCGTCTTTCCAGCTCAGCACGGTCCACGATGTATTCGTCCGTCGCGCTGTTTTCGGTGCGATACATCGAGTAGCTCTTCACGAACATGATCGACTGCTCGGGGGAGAACGGCAGCAGCCTGGTGGTCTCGTAGGCCGGCCAATCCGGCTCTCGAACCTGACGGCCGGCGAGCGTGCGCACTCCCTTCAACACAAACGTCTCTTCGTCGTCGGACAGGAAGGCGGTCGGTCTGCCGAGAAGCAGCACCTTGGCGTTGGGTGTGACGAGCCGGTTCAGTTCCTTGAAGGTCGCGCGAAAGTCGTCCCAGGTCATCGCATGCTTCATCTCGTCGAAGCCATCGAGGATCACCAGGAAACGCCCGGCTTTGTTGAGCGTCATGAATGTGTCGAAGTGGTAACCTTCGATGGGTGCGCGCGCTGCGAGGACCTTGCCGAGCAGGCCCTCCAGACTTTGCTCTCCAACGATCTCCTGAAGCTGCACATAGATGGGAATTCGAACCTGCTCGCCTTCCAGGTGTGCATTGGCCAGCTCTGCGGCTACTTTTCTGGCTGTCGTCGTCTTCCCCATGCCGTAACTGGCGAGCACGGCCAGGGTCGGGCGTCCTTCGGCGGTCATCCAATCCGATATGTGCGTGACGACCTCGACACCGGCATCGCAGTGCGAGGCTATATAGTAATTCTCGATTCCTTCCTCCGAATAGGAGGCTTCGAGGCTGCGCAGGTAGGCACGGACATTGAGGGTGGCGTCCTGCAACTGTGAGAACGTCATGTACGAAAGAGCACGCATGCCGTTCGCGTAGCCCTTTGCGGTCGCGCTGATATCCTGACTTGTGATCAGCAGGACTTCGTCGATGAGATGTTGATCATAGAGCGCGCTGTAGTCGGCCCAGATGCCGCTAACCTGTTCAAGGCTCAGGGCGCGCGAATACTTTTTGCACTCGATGGCGACGACCCGCGCCTTGTTGCCGAATTCCTGCCTGCGCCAGACGATGTCGACCCGCTTGTGGCCGAGCAGAACTTCGACATCGACGTCTTTTCTGACCGCGCGCAGGAACGCTGCGACCTGATCGCGGAAGCGATCGCCCTCATTGGCTGCCATCTTGCCGCTCCTCAGTTCGTCCGGCGTCGGTAGACGTGGGTCATCGGAGGTTGCGACAAGCTACGCCGCTATCGCTCCGCGATGCAACGCCCTGTTTGGTCGATTTGGCTAGATGACGATGCAGTGACGCCCAGCCTTGTGGCCGGAGATGGACTGGCCGGCCGTCGAACACGCGGTCCATGCCGAAGGTGTCACGCTGCTCGTTTTGACGGCAGCAACGGTACCGGCGAATGTCGGAGGCTGCGCTGGCGGCGCCCTGCTGCAAAAAAGGTGAGGGGGCCGAAGCCCCCTCGCATAATCAGCGGCGGTGTCCGCCGTGATGTCCGTCGCCGCGATGTCTGCCGTGATGACCGCCACCGTGATGACCGCCATGAGGGCGGTATCCGTGGCGATGGTGGAAGTGCGGACGATGATGCCATCCGTGATGGCGCGGTCCGTAGCCGTAACCCGGTTGCCAATAGCAGCGGCCCCAGCGATCGCAGACCTGGCGCACCTTGTCGATATTGGACGTTTCGCCTGCGATGTGGCTGGCCTGCGGAAGCCCGTTCGGCAGCGCCGACGCCGCACCGGACATCAACGTCGCGCTCCCGAGCGCGACCAATCCAATAACGGCAAGCTTGATATTCATCGAAATCTCCTTGGTTGAAGCCTGAAAACGTTCATGCGGCCGCCTGGTTGCTGCGACAAAAAAGACAGGCACGTGCACTTGGTCCTGGCGATGCCGGTTCAACGCAGGAAATGCGGGAGTTGTGAGGTCGCGCGATGCGCGGGCGACAATTGGCCGCGCGACACAATGGCGGGCGGACTCGCGATGTCGCGCTCCGTTCGGAAGCGCGCTACTGCGTGGTCAGCGGATGTTCGGCGGCCTTGTTGAAAAACGCAGCTTCCTCTGCAGTGGCTTCGAGGAGTTGCTGGTCCTGGTCGTAGACGTCGTTGCGGAACTGGATGGTCCGGTCTTTCGTCATCCAGGCCGTGAGGTAGATCCAGGCCACCGGGACCTTCTTGAGCATGCGGATGTCCTGACGCTGCCCGGTGATGATCGCGGCATCGATGGCGGCGCGGGTCCACTGCGGCTGGTCCTTCAGCAGCCATGCCGCGAGATCGCGGACATTGTCGACGCGCGAGCAGCCATGCGAGTCGAAGCGATAGTCGTCGCTGAACAGGCTGTGCTGATTGGTGTCGTGCATGTAGACCGAATAGGCGTTCGGCATGTCGATCTTGACCGCGCCGAGCGCATTCCACGCGCCGCTCTGCTGACGCACCGTGACGTCGGGCACGTGATTGCCCGACCAGTCGACCGCATGCGGATCGATCGGGTTGTCGTGGGCGTCGAGCACGTCCATGTGCATGCGCGACAGATAGGTCGGATCCTTGCGCATATGAGCCGTGATCTCCGTCTTCACGATCGAAGACGGCACCGTCCAGGTCGGATTGAGAATGACGTCGGTGATCTCCGACGTCAGCGTCGGCGAGGGCTTCTCGGTCTTGCCGACGATCACGCGGTAGCGCCGCACGACCTTGTCGTCCTCGACGGCCTCGGCGAAGGTCGCGGGAATGTTGACGACCACGTAGCGCTGCCCGAACTGGAAGTCCATCTGGTCCAGCCGCTCCAGCGAGGCCTCGAGCTGCTTGAGACGCTTCTGCACGGGAACGTTGAGCGCAGCCAGCGTCCGTGGCGTCACCGTGCCGGTTGCCGCGAGCCCGTGGCGTGCCTGGAAGTGCTTCACCGCCTCGGCTACCACCTCATCATAGGCGCCGGTGGTCTTGTCGGCGGCAAGGTCGCCGGTGATGATCAGACGCTTGCGCAACAGCTCGTCATTGGCGCCCTGGACGCCCAACGCGAATTTCGCGTCCGCGGGAATCGTGGGCCAGCCACCGTGGGCGGCGAGATCGGAATAGCTCTTCACCACCTCGCGAATGCGCTGCGCGCTGCCCTGATCGTAGGTCGGTTCGTGCGACAACGCGAGCGCTGCAGCCGATCGCGTTTCCGCGACCGTGGCCGACGCAGCCGGCTTGGCCGAGCTCGGCTGGGTGGCCGCTGGTATCGCAGCCGGCACAGCATGATGAGGTGGGACCGCGGCAGCCGGACCGGGCGCGCCGGCGGTTTGGGCGAATGCCGGCAGCGCCGCAAGCATCGTGGCGACGACGACGAGTGTCTGTCTCTGCATATCGCGTTTCTCCGGACTGCGCCGCTTGCGCGAAAGATCGGAAAACTCGGCCCCGCCGCACGAATCAAAGGGGGCGGTGCGCTTATTCGGAGGTGATGATCTACGCCGAGACCGTTGCGTCTTGATTAAGTTTTGGTTGCCGCCGCTGCATGACCGCGGCCGTCTTGCCGGTATCGCAACGGCCTTACCGTACACATCAGCGCGGAACTCGCTCTCGCGTGGTGCCGAAGAGACAAAAAAGAAAAAGCGCTGCCATCGCGGATGGCAGCGCTTCGACATCTTCCTGGCCCGACCGTGGTGGTCCGATGACCGGCCGCCGGCCAATCCGCTCGCCCTGGTCGATCGCGTTCGCGGCGTCGCGACCGTACCTGCGCAGCCGCTCAGTCTTCGTTGGCGGCGATCGATTCCATCAGCGACACCAGCTGGCGCTGCACGGTCTGATCCTTGATCTTGCTATAGGCGCGCAGCAACCGGAGGCTGAACGCACTGTCGAGGAACAGCAGGCTCTCGACTTCGCGGGCCTTGTTGTCGCCGTCGTAGAAGAAGGTGACCGGCACGTCCAGCGCGCTCGCGATCTGCTGAAGGCGAGCGGCGCCGACGCGGTTCACACCCTTCTCGTACTTCTGAACCTGCTGGAAGCTGACGCCCAGCTTGTCGCCGAGCTCGGCCTGCGAGATCTTCTGCTCGACCCGGCGCAGGCGAATCCGCTTGCCCAACTCAATGTCCGGCTTGCCGGCACTGCGTTGCTTCATCTTCTTTGCTGCTGATCTGTTCATTCTTGTGACCCGTCCTTCAAATCGAGAATCCCTGGCCCGGTCGGGTCAGGGACACATTCATGATGTACCGCGTTAAGCTCGAGTGGATCGTCAGTTCGTCCGAACTACGAAATCCAAGAAGATCGCGGGATGGTATCCAAACGCATTTGCGCGTTGGAAGCACCCTAGTACCGACTCGGCCGACGACCTTAAGTCGACCGCGCCAAGGTGTCTGTCGACACCCCGCCCTCTACATTTGGCAAAATATTGACCAAACCACAACTAGCGCGAGTTTGATCGACACAGATTTTGCGCGCATGCTTACTGGGCGGCAATGCACTGCGCCCGTAGTTCTACGGGCAACTATATTGTACGGGCGTCTTGATATGGATGCAACCCCAGCTAGTGCATCCAGAGGTCGCGGCGAGCTGCTCAGGTTGCTTGACTGAAACGTCGCCAATGCGAAAACTTGACGTAAGTCCAAGTCGGGCTTTCGGAATGTTGCTGGACAATTGCCCAAAAGTTCTGAATCATCTGGAACAATTGTGCGCCTACGAAACGCCGGCGAACTCTGGCAGGAGAGGCCAAATGAAGCGGAAGAGGGGAACACCTCGACTCTACCTCGCGGCTTCGGGAGTGGAAGATATGCCGGTCGCAAATGCGGAAGAACGGTTGCTGGCGCTGCTTGCAACCCTGGAGGAATGTCAGGGGTTCCTGACTGACCGGGCGAATACGGAGACGGCGCGGCTATTGTCCCTTGCGATCCTCGAGCTTCGGATGGAGCTCCACAAGGTGACGGATTCCGAATTGAAGGCGCTGTGCGATATCATCGCGTCGGACGAGCCGGTGCAGGAACCGGCGACCAGGCAGTTGCCGCCGTATCTGCGGCTGATCAAGTAAGCCCGCTCGTGTCCCGCGCGATGCGCGGGACACCGCCGGTCCTCTGCCGTGCGGTTCAGCCCGCGGTCACGTCCACCGCATCGGTGCCTTCGAGCACACGGCGGGCCTTGTCCCGATCCAGGTCGCCTTCCCATGCCGCGACCACGACGGTGGCGACGCAGTTGCCGATCAAATTGCCGACTGCGCGCGCCATGCCGATGAACCAGTCGACCGAAAGCACCAGCACGAGGCCGATCGCCGGGATGCTCGGCACGGCATTGAGCGTCGCCGCCAGGATGACGATCGCGGAACCCGGCACGCCATGCGCGCCCTTCGAGGTGATCAGCGACACGCCGAGCACGAGCAGCAGGTCGCCGAACGAGAGCGGCGTGTTGGTCGCCTGTGCGATGAAGACGACCGCCAGCGTCAGATAGATCGAGAACGCGTCGAGGTTGAAGGAATAGCCGGTCGGAATCACGAGGCCGACCACCGAATCCTTGACGCCGAAACGCTCCAGCTTGCGCATCACCTGCGGCAGCACCGCGTCCGACGAGGCGGTGGCGACCACGATCATCAGTTCCTCGCGCAGGTAGCCGAGGAATTTGAGGATGTTGATGCCGGCGAGCGCCATCACGGCGCCGAGCACGCCGAGCACGAACACGGCGACCGAGACGTAGAACAGCGCCACCAGCGACAGCAGCTGCTTCAGCGAGCCGACGCCGTATTTGCCGACCGTGTAGGCGACGGCGCCGAGCACGCCGATCGGCGCGAAGCGCACGATCAGGCCCATGGCGCGGAACAGCACGGTGGAGACCGCATCGATGAAGGACGAGATCCGCTCGCCCTTCTCGCCGCCGACCAGCGCCAGGCTGACGCCGAAGATGATGGCGAAGAACAGCACCTGGAGTACGTCGTTGCGCGACAGCGCGTCGAATGAGGTGCTCGGGATGATGTTGAGCAGGAAGCTGCCGATGCCTTCGCCCTTCAGCTTCTGCGCGTTGCTGGCGTAGTTGCCGAGCGCCTTGGCATCCAGTGTCGAGGTGTCGATGTTCATGCCGTGACCGGGCCCGAACAGATAGGCCAGGATCAAGCCGACCACGAGCGCCACCGTCGTCATCACCTCGAAATACACCAGCGCCTTGACGCCGACGCGTCCGACCTTCTTGAGGTCGCCGGCGCCCGCAATGCCGTGCACCACCACGCAGAACACGATCGGTGCCACGATCATCGAGATCAGCTTCAGGAAGGCATCGCTGAAGATCTTCAGCCCGATCGCGAAATCGGGCGCGGCCATGCCGATGACGATCCCGAGCAGCAGCGCGACAAGCACCTGCACGAACAGCGATGTGTAGAGCGGCTTGCGTGCCATGGTGGCTTCAGCTGCGATGGTCGACATCAATTCCCCCTGTTTCTTGCCGGTGTTCATGCCGGCCGAACCCGTCCTATCTTAGCAACTTGCGTGCCAAGTTGTCGCAGGTTTGGATGCCGTTGGCCCGGTCAATCGCCGGTTTCGAGGGAGCTGATCACCGTGTAGACGACGCCGTGGGGCAGGAAATCGACCGAGGCTTCGCCTCCTAACTGGTCGCGGGCGCTGCGCTCGATCAGGCGGGAGCCGAAGCCGCGCTGCACTGGCGCTACGACCTCCGGGCCGCCAGCCTCCGTCCAGATCATCCGGAGCTTCGGTGCTGCGCCTTCCTCGAGGATTTCCCAGTCCAGCGTCACCATGCCGGTGTCGTTGGAGAGTGCGCCGTATTTGGCGGCGTTGGTCGCCATCTCATGCAGGATCATCGACAGCACCAAGGCAAGCCGGGGCGACAGCGGCACGCGCGGTCCGAACATCTTGACCCGCTCGGCGGTGTTGTTCAGCAGATAGGGGCGCAGCACGCGGCTGACCACGTCCTGCAGGTCGGAGCCCTGCCATTTGTCGGTCGAGAGCAGATTGTGCGCCTCGACAAGGGCGCCGAGCCGTCCCTCGAATTTCTCGCGCTCGGCGCGGCTCGCGCTGCGAAAGGTCTGCGTGGCGATCGATTGCAGGATCGCCAGCGTGTTCTTGACGCGATGGTTGAGCTCCTCGATCAGCAGATCGTGCAGCAGCTCACCGCGCGCGATCGTGGTCGCCATCCGTACCGCAAAGCCGAGGCCGACCAGGAGCAGGACGCCGCCGATCACGCTGGTGATCGCAAGCGTGCGCCACAGCGGCCCCACTAGCGAGTTCTCGGTGATCCCCGCCGCGACCGTCCAGCCGGTGACGCGCGATCGGGTGAAGCCCGTGATCAGCGGCACGCCTTCCAGCGAGACGGTCGGCAGTGTCGCTTCGTCGCGGCGGAACATCTCGGCAAACAGCGATGGCGCGGCACGCTGGCCGATGGTCGCTTCCGGATTCGGCACCCGCGCCAGGTTGACGCCGTTGCCGTCGAAGATAGAGATGGTCCAGTCCTGGTTCAGGCGCTGCTTCTCGATGATGGCCTGGAAGATCTCGATCGGCGGGCTGAAGGAGATGTCGTAGAGCACCTCGCCGTCGCGGATCACCGGCACCTCGACGGTGATGATCAGGCGCTGCTTCACCTGACCGAAGAACAGGTTGGAGTATTGCGGCTGCCGGGTCGCGAACACCTTCTCGACGATCTCGAGATTGTTGCGCGGCGGCAGGTCCGCGGTGTCCGGCGTCAGCGAGGAGAACGCCTGGCGTCCGCTGCGGTCCGCCACCAGCACCACGCCGTCCTTGCCGTACTGGTCGAGGAAGCCGACCGCGACGCGGCGGAAACTGCCGAAGTCGCTGTTGCGCAGCGAATTGGTCAGCGCCAGCACCTGCAGCCCGCCGGTCATGCGCTGCATTTCCGCATCCAGCAGCAGGCGGATGCTGCGCGCCGTCTCGAGCACGCGCTGCGTGGCGGCCTGACGATCCCGCTGGTAATTGTGGAACACGATCCCGACCGCGAAAACGATCAGCGGCAACATCGTCCCCGCGACCAGAAGCGCGAGACGCACTGGCAATGTCAGTTTCGGCACGATGTCCCCGGGTCGATGCCCGTTTGCGGTGCACTTAGGGGAAGTCGGAAAAGTCAGCCAAAGGAAATGACTGGCAATTGCAAACTCCGCGGCGCATGTCCTGCGCCGCGGAAGAGTCATTGGTCAGAGATTGCTCTCGGTGATCGCGGCGTAGACCATGGTGCGCAGCTCGCGCCGCAGCGGATAGGCGCTCGACGGCAGCACCTGGGTCATGAAGATGGTAATCAGCTCTTCGGCCGGATCGATGAAGAACGACGTCGTCGCGGCGCCGCCCCAGTTGAATTCACCCGGGCTGCCGGCGATCAGCGTCTGCGCCGGATGCATGGTGACGGCGAAGCCGAGCCCGAAGCCGATGCCGTTATAGGCGGCTTCGGCGAACATCGAACGCGACATCGCCGGCAGGTCGACGCCGCCGGGCAGGTGATTGGAGGCCATCAGCTTCAGCGTCTTCGGGCCGAGCAGGCGGACGCCGCCGAGCTCGCCGCCGTTGAGCAGCGCCCGGCAGAAGGTCAGATAGTCGGCCGCGGTCGAACACAGCCCGCCGCCGCCCGAGACCAGCGAAGGCGGCGACAGGAACGAGCTGGTCGTCGGATCGTCCTGCAGCGTCAGTGTGCCCTTGCGCTCGGCGGCGAGCGGGTTGAAGCCGCCCTGCGGATCGGCGGAATAGCAGGCGGCGAAGCGGTGCACCTTGTCGGCGGGCACGAAGAAATCCGTATCGTTCATGCCGAGCGGCTTGAAGATCCGCTCCTTGAGGAACTGCTCGAACGGCATCCCTGCGATCTTGCCGACGAGATAGCCGAGCACGTCGGTCGAGACCGAGTAGTTCCAGGCCTCGCCCGGCGAGAACTCCAGCGGGATCTTCGCCAGGTCCTCGATCATGCTGTCGAGCGTACCGGCCTTGATGACCTCGCCGATCTTCTTCTCGCGATAGGCGGCATCCACATTGGAGCGCTGCTGGAAGCCGTAGGTGAGGCCCGAGGTGTGGCGCAAGAGGTCGACGATCTGCATCGGACGCGTCGGCGCGCGCGTCAGGAAGGCGGGTGCGGTACCGGCAACGAACACGCCGAGGTTCTTCCATTCCGGAATGTACTTCGCGACCGGCTCGTCGAGTGCGACCTTGCCTTCCTCGACCAGCATCATGAAGGCGACTGAGGTGATCGGCTTGGTCATCGAATAGATGCGGAAAATAGTGTCGTCCTTCATCGGCGCCTTGCGCTCGAGGTCGGCAAAGCCCTGGACGGTGGAATGCACGATCTTGCCGCGGCGGTAGATCAGCAGCTGGGTCCCCGGAAAGCGGCCGGATTCGATGTAGCGGCTCTTCAGATGCGCTTCGAGGCGATTGAGGGCTGTGGTCGACATTCCCGCGGATTCGGGCGAGGCAGGCGTGGGGGCTAACATCGGGCGTTTCTCCGGCTGGCGAGGCAGCCTTGATAGCCGAAAAGTGTCGGTTTCACCAATCTGCTGCGACTTACCGGCTCCGGGCCGGTGGTGTAGGCTCGCCGCTGCGATCGCGCCCAAAGGGCCTCAGGGGAAACGCCGAGATGACCCAGTTCAACGAAACCGAGCTCACCGCCGCCGTCATCCGCAGCTTCGACCAGACGCCGGATCCGCGGGCCAAGTTCCTGCTGCAGGAACTGGTGACGTCGTTGCACGACTATGTGCGCAAGACCAATCTCACCTTCGAGGAGTGGGACCACGCGATCGGTTTCCTGACTCGCACTGGGCAGAAATGCACCGACATTCGCCAGGAATTCATCCTGCTGTCCGACGTGCTCGGCGTCTCGATGCTGGTCGATGCGGTGAACCACAGGGATCGCGACGGCGCGACCGAGACCACTGTGCTCGGGCCGTTCTATGTCGGCGAGCACAAGGTGACGCCGCACGGCACCGACATCTCGGCAAGCCTGCCCGGTGAGCGCATGTTCGTGCAGAGCCGCGTCACCGACCTCAAGGGCCGGCCGCTGGCCAATGTCCCGGTCGATGTCTGGCACGCTGACGATGATGGATTCTACGACTCGCAGAAGCCGAGCTTCGCAACGGAAGGCGCCTCTTCGCGGGCGCGCTTCATCACCGATGCCGACGGCCGCTTCTTCTTCCGCACCATCGTGCCGTGCAGCTATCCGATCCCGACCGACGGTCCGGTCGGGCAGATGATCACGCAGACCAACCGTCATCCGATGAGGCCGGCGCATGTGCATTTCCTGGTCAACGCCAAGGGTTACGAGCCGCTGATCACGCATGTGTTCGTCGAAGGCGATGAGTACATCGACTCCGATGTGGTGTTCGGCGTGAAGGACGAGCTGATCGCCAAGGTCGAACGGCGCACCGATCCCGTGATGCCCGACGGCCAGCGCTCGGACGGTCCGTGGAGCTTGATGAGCTACGAATTCCATGTGAAGCCCGGCGGCGGCATGGCGCCCGCGCCACTTGGCACCAAGCTCGCCGAAGACGCCTGATAGCTATCGTCAAATCGACTGCTCGATTTATGTGCACCGCACAAGAATTGAGCTGATCGCAATTTTTGGCAGCGCGCGGCACGTTGGCGCGCGCTGCGACAAGTTGCGCAAAACATTGCAATAAAATCCATTTCTGCCCTGCGGTAGCTTGGCACGAGGCTTGAATAGTCAGCTGCCGACGCCATTGAAGCCGTCCCTCGAGGCCACCCCATCGGATTTCTGACGCCGCCAGTCCGGGGCCTCCCCGGTGCATGCCCTGTTGCGCCCTGCGCGCGTCGCCACCCGACGGGAGGTTGCTCGACGCACAGACGCAACACCGCAACGCAAAGGACGACCGATGACCAAGCCCAGCAACACGCCGCCGAGCCGCGCGATCAGCCGTCGCCGGCTGCTGAAGGCAAGCGGTGGCGCCGCCGCGCTGCTCGCCGCGGCCAAGCTCAACTTTCCCGCCGGCGCGTTCGCGCAGGGCGCCGGTCCGGAGGTGAAAGGCGCCAAGCTCGGCTTCATCGCGCTGACCGATGCGTCGCCGCTGTTCGTCGCCAAGGAGAAGGGCATCTTCGCCAAATACGGCATGCCCGATGTCGAGGTGCAGAAGCAGGCCTCGTGGGGCACTACGCGCGACAATCTCGTGCTCGGCTCCGAGGGTAGCGGCATCGACGGCGCGCACATCCTCACCCCGATGCCGTACCTGATCTCGGCCGGCAAGGTGACGCAGAACAATCAGCCGACGCCGATGTACATCATGGCGCGGCTCAACCTGAACGGCCAATGCATCTCGGTCGCCAAGGAATATGCCGATCTCAAGGTCGGCATCGACACTGCGCCCTTCAAGGCTGCGTTGGAGAAGAAGAAGGCCTCCGGCAAGGCAGTGAAGGCCGCGATGACCTTCCCGGGCGGCACCCATGATCTCTGGATCCGCTATTGGCTCGCTGCCGGTGGCATCGATCCCGACAAGGACATCGAGACCATCGTGGTGCCGCCGCCGCAGATGGTGGCCAACATGAAAGTCGGCACCATGGATTGCTTCTGCGTCTGCGAGCCGTGGAATCTGCAGCTGATCCATCAGGAGATCGGCTACACCGCGATCACGACCGGCGAGCTCTGGGACAAGCATCCGGAGAAATCGTTCGGGCTGCGCGCCGCCTGGGTCGACAAGAACCCGAAGGCCGCCAAGGCGCTGCTGATGGCTGTCATGGAAGCCCAGCAGTGGTGCGAGAAGGCGGAGAACCGCGAGGAGACCGCGGCGATCTGCGCCAAGCGGCAGTGGATCAACTGTCCGGTGGAAGACATCACCGACCGCATGAAGGGCAAGTTCGACTACGGCACCGGCCGTGTGGTCGAGAACTCGCCGCAGCAGATGCGGTTCTGGAAGGACAACGCCTCCTATCCCTATCAAAGCCACGACCTCTGGTTCCTGACCGAGGATATCCGGTGGGGCAAGTATGAGGCGGGCTTCGACACCAGGGCGCTGATCGCCAAGGTCAACCGCGAGGATCTCTGGAAGGAGGCCGCCAAGGAGCTCGGCGTGTCCGACATTCCGACCTCGACCTCGCGCGGCAAGGAGACCTTCTTCGACGGCAAGATCTTCGATCCGGAGAATCCCGCCGCCTATCTGAAGTCGCTGTCCATCAAGCGCGTCGACGTCTGAGCCGAGCCCCCGTCAGGGCCGCGCTTTTCTGCGCGGCCCGTCGCCGACCACGGAGATCCTTTGTCAATGTCGATGATTGCCATGAAGACCGAGACCTCGGAGGTCGCGACGCCGCCGGCCACTGCCGCGGCGCCGGTCGTGACCATGACGCCGAAGCGCGCACCGCGCGCCGAGACCTACGCCAGGTTGGCGAAGGAGACCGCGGCGCGGGTGGTGCCGCCGCTGATCGTGGTCGCGCTGCTGCTGGTGGTGTGGGAGTTGATCTGCCGGCGCGCCGGCTCCAGCCTGCCGCCGCCGACAAAAGTGTTCAAGGACACCAAGGAGCTGATCCTCGATCCGTTCTTCGACCATGGCGGCATCGACAAGGGGCTGTTCTGGCATCTCTCCGCCAGCCTGCAGCGCGTTGCCTACGGCTACTCGCTGGCGGCGATCGCGGGCATCGCGCTCGGCACGCTGGTCGGCCAGTCGGTCTGGGCGATGCGCGGGCTCGATCCACTATTCCAGGTGCTGCGCACGATTCCGCCGCTCGCCTGGCTGCCGCTGTCGCTCGCCGCGTTCCGCGACGGCCAGCCCTCGGCGATCTTCGTCATCTTCATCACGTCGGTATGGCCGATCATCATCAACACCGCGGTCGGCATCCGCAACATCCCGCAGGATTACCGCAACGTCGCCGCGGTGGTGCAGCTCAATCCGCTGGAGTTCTTCACCAAGATCATGATCCCGGCGGCTGCGCCCTACATGTTCACCGGCCTGCGCATCGGCATCGGCCTGTCCTGGCTCGCGATCGTCGCGGCGGAAATGCTGATCGGCGGCGTCGGCATCGGCTTCTTCATCTGGGATGCGTGGAATTCCTCGCATATCAGCGAAATCATCCTGGCGCTGTTCTATGTCGGCATCATCGGCTTCGTGCTCGATCGCCTCATTGCGGGCCTCGGCAAGGCCGTGACCCGCGGCACGGCGGCGAACTGAGGGGGACAAGTCATGCAGGCCTATCTGAAGCTCGATCACATCGACAAGACCTTTGCCCGCGGCAATGTCACCACGGAGGTCCTGAAGGACATCAACCTGACCATCGATCAGGGCGAATATGTCTCGATCATCGGCCATTCCGGCTGCGGCAAGTCGACCTTGCTCAACATCGTTGCCGGCCTTACCGGCGCCACCAATGGTGGTGTGCTGCTGGAGAACCGAGAGGTCAATTCGCCGGGGCCGGATCGCGCCGTCGTGTTCCAGAACCACAGCCTGCTGCCGTGGCTGACCGTGTACGAGAACGTCAAGCTCGGCGTCGACAAGGTGTTTGCCCGAACCAAGAGCCGGGCCGAGCGCGACGCCTGGGTGATGCACAATCTCGGCCTGGTGCAGATGGCGCATGCCAGGGACAAGCGGCCGAGCGAGATCTCCGGCGGCATGAAGCAGCGCGTCGGCATTGCGCGGGCGCTCGCGATGGAGCCCAAGGTGCTGCTGCTCGACGAGCCATTCGGCGCGCTCGACGCGCTGACCCGGGCGCATCTGCAGGATTCGGTGATGGCGCTGCACCAGAAGCTCGGCAACACCATCCTGATGATCACCCACGACGTCGACGAGGCCGTGCTGCTGTCGGACCGCATCGTGATGATGACCAACGGCCCGGCCGCGCGGATCGGCGAGGTGCTCGAGGTGCCCTTGGCGCGTCCGCGCAAGCGGCTCGAGCTCGCGACCAACGCCGGCTACCTGAAGTGCCGGCAGCGCGTGCTCGAATTCCTCTATGAGCGCCACAGCTTCGTCGAGGCGGCATGAGCGGGACCCATAACCCCAAATCTACGTTGTTGCACGACGTTGTGGCCGCAGTCGCTTTTCATATCCGACCTCTTTGGTAGTGGATTCCGGCCTGCGCCGGGACGACGATGGGGAGACACCGTCGGGCGGTGTGCAGACACGATCCCTTGTTTCCTCTATCCTCGTGGGTGAGACACCAGCCACGCAGAACGAGGCGATCGTGCAGACAAGAAAATTCGGCAACAACGGCCCGCAGGTTTCGGTGATCGGGCAGGGCACCTGGTATCTCGATCGCGGTGACCGCAAGGCGGCCGTCGCGGCGTTGAAGCGCGGCATCGATGCCGGCATGACCCATATCGACACCGCCGAAATGTATGGCGACGCCGAGCTCGTGATCGCGGATGCGATCGGCGGCCGGCGCGACGAGTTGTTCCTGGTCTCGAAGGTCCTGCCGAGCAACGCTTCGCGGCGCGGCGCCATCACCGCCTGCGAGCGCTCGCTGAAGCGGTTGAAGACCGATCGGCTCGATTGTTACCTGCTGCATTGGCGCGGAACCTATCCGCTCGCCGAGACAGTCGCGGCGTTTGACGAATTGATCGCCGCGGGCAAGATCCGCTCCTGGGGCGTCAGCAATTTCGACGCTGATGATCTCGAC
The DNA here is from genome assembly GCF_053474805.1 of Bradyrhizobium sp. WCU1. Lineage (NCBI taxonomy): Bacteria > Pseudomonadati > Pseudomonadota > Alphaproteobacteria > Hyphomicrobiales > Nitrobacteraceae > Bradyrhizobium > Bradyrhizobium sp. WCU1. The sequence continues at coordinate 1,251,090 of NZ_CM130280.1, read as the reverse complement.
GAACTGCTCGAGGTCGCAGGCGAGGGGAATATCGCCTGCAACCAGGTGCTTTACCATCTGCGGGAGCGCGCTATCGAGCATGCCGTGATCCCGTGGTGCGAGCAGCACGGCGTGGCCGTTGTCGCCTACTCGCCGTTCGGCCACAATGATTTTCCGTCAGCATCGAGCAAGGCCGGCGTGGTGCTGCAATCGATCGCGCAGGTGCGCAAGGCGACGCCGCGCCAGGTGGCGCTGAGCTTCCTGACGCGGCTGCCGTCGGTGCTCGCGATTCCGAAGGCGTCGAACGTGGACCACGCGGCGGAGAACGCGGCAGCTGGTACGCTCAAGCTCAGCGGTGACGAACTCGCCGCGCTCGACGCGGCGTTCCCGCGCGGGCCGAAACCGCGCTCGTTGCCGATGCTCTGAACTGAGCGCGTCACACAACAATCCAGCGTTCCCGCAAGTTCGCGGGATTCACGACGCCCGCTCCACACGTGAGTTAACAAACTGTTGCAGGTGCGGCCGTATTGCGGCTGCGGCGGGCGGTCGCGCCTGCTGACGCATATCGGAGTCCCGTTTTCGGGCATTGTTCTCGCAGCGGAATTGGCGTTCTGTAGGGCAGCAGATTCCCCTTATTTCGCCTTCGAGATTGCCGTGACACCGCCCCCCGCCGTAGCCGCCAGGCTGGACAGCGTTCCCCTTTCATTGCCTGCAAGGACGTCCGCAACGCGCAAAGCGCCTGCGCGCACCGACCGGCCGTTCAAGGGCATTGCGCTGATCCTGCTGTCGACGGTGTTTCTCGGCACCTCCGACGTCACCGCAAAATATCTCTCGTCCTCGCTGCCTTCGATCGAGATCGCCTGGATCCGCTTCCTGGTGTTCGCGCTGATCATGACGCCGGCCATGCTGCCGGGCACGCCGCTGTTCGCATTGCGCAGCAGCCGTCCCGGCTTGCATGTGCTGCGCGGCGCCGCGCTGCTCGGCTCCTCCCTGATCTTCATCACGGGGCTGGGCTTCCTGCCGATCGCCGAGGCCTCGGCGACGAGCTTCGTCTCGCCGCTGTTCGTCACCGCGCTGTCAATCGCCTTTCTCGGCGAGAGGGTCGGGATGCGGCGCTGGATCGCGACCGCGGTGGGCCTCGCCGGCGTGTTCATCATCCTGCGGCCGGGCACCAGCGCCTTCCATCCCGCCGCGGTCTTCCCGATCGTCTCGGCGCTGGCCTGGGCCGGCACGCTGATCCTGACGCGTATGATGAGCGGCAGCGAGCGTCCGGTCACCGTGATGACCTATTCGTCCATCGTCGGCGTCGCCATCGTCAGCGCGCTGGTGCCGTTCGTCTGGGTCACGCCGAGCTGGCACGACATCATGTTCGGTATCCTGATCGGCGTTGCCTCCACGGTCGGACAGTGGATCGTGGTGCTGGCGTTCCGCTATGGCGACGCGTCGGTGCTCGCGCCGTTCTCCTACACGCAGTTGCTCTGGGTCAGCGTCCTCGGCTTCCTGATCTTCGGCGAGGTGCCCGACCGCTGGACCATCCTCGGCGCCGGCTTCATCGTCGCCTCCGGCCTCTACACCGCGCATCGCGAGCGCATCCGCCGCTCGCAATTGCTGGATGTGGCCAGCGAGCCGTCGCCGAACGCCTGACAATACGTATCTATTTTACAACAGCTGCGCTTTATCGTTGCGAACACGGGCTGAGCGCCACGGTCGTGCACGGCCTGAGAAGACGCGTCCGCCGCGAATTGCAACATAGCCCATTCAGGTTAAGCCGCGTCCGCGCGGCGCTATCGATTTGGGGCTGGGGCAATGCCGGAGTGGGGCTGCGCGCGAATCCGTCTGCAAGGCTGGTTGATGGCCGCGGTCATCCTCTCAGCGGGTCTATTGGCCGTGCCAGCCCTCGCACAGAATGGCGGCGTTGGCGGCGAGGGTGATTTTCAGTCGACGGGACAATATGGCGGTGCCGGCGGCGCTCCGGGCGTCAACGGCGGGGTTGGCGGCGACGGCGGCGCGCCGAACCGGTCATGCGTATGCACCGGGGGTGGCGGTGGTGGTGGCGCTGCGGGGGCCGCCGGAGGTGCCGGCGGCCCTGGCGGCAATAACGCCTCTCCCGCCGGAGGTGCCGGTGGCGCGGCCGGGCAGGACGGCGTTGCGGGAACGAGCGGCGGATCCACAGCCAGCGGCGGCGGCGGTGGCGGCGGCGGTCTCAACGGAGCGTCCAGCGCGGCGCTGAACAACGCCGGGATATTGACCGGCGGCAACGGCGGCAAGGGCGGTGACGGTGGCGTCAACGCCTCGATGCCTTCAAATCAAGTCGCTGGCGGTGGCGGCGGTGGTGGCGCGGGTGGCGCCGCGGTCGTCATCACCGGCGCCGGGACCCATTCGAACAGCGGCAGCATCACGGGTGGCAATGGCGGCGCGGGCGGCGCAGGGGACGTCGGTGGCAGCGGCGGCGACGGCGGCACCGGCATCGTCGTCACGTCGCCGGGCGTAACGATCAGGAATTCCGGCTCGATCTCCGGTGGCGCCGGCGGTAGCGGCGGCGCACAGGTGTCCGATGTCTACTCGAATCAAGGCGAGCCGTCCACCGGCGGCACGCGGGGGAGGCCCGGTGCAGCAGGCACGGGCGGTTCCGGGATCGTCGGTGGCGGCTTGACCATCATCAACAGCGGAACGATTACCGGCGGCGGTGGCCCGGGCGTGCAGGGCAACGCGATCGGCTTCACCGGCGGTGCCAATACGCTGACGTCGAGCGGCGGAGCGCTGTCCGGCAATCTCGGCATTGCCAATGGCGTCGGCGCCAGCCTGACCTTCCTGCAGACCAGCGCGGCCGGCGCCACCGGCGATGTAACCATCTCTCGCATCACCGGCCTCACGGGCGGCGCCACTGACGCCTCGGTTGCGGTCAAGCTGGACGGCGGGCGCTCGCTGATCATCACCGGCGCCAGTACCTACACCGGCGGCACCTCGGTGAGCGACGGATCGAGACTCGTCCTCCGTAACAGCAATGCGCTTGGCAGCGGCACGCTGACGATGGGCGAGACGCTTGCCGGGCTCACCAAACTGATGCTGGACGGCAACGGCATCAACATCGCCAACCGCGTCGTCATCAACAGCGATCCTGTCATCACCGTCGCGACCGGCACCACCAACACGATGTCGGGGCCGATCAGCGGCGCCGGCGACATCGTGCTCAACGGGGGCGGCACGCTGGTGCTGTCCGGCGCCAATACATACACCGGCGGCACCACGATCTGCGGCACTGCGTGCGGCATTGCCGGCGGCAGCAGCGTGCTGCAAGTCGGCGTCGACACCGTGGGTACGCCGGGCGCGATCGTCTCGTCGGCGATCGGCACCGGCCTGCTCACCTTCGATGGCGGGACGCTGCAGGCCGGCGGCAATTACACGATCGCGAACAACGCACAGATCAATGCCACCGGCGGCACCATCGATGCCAACGGATACACCTTCACTTACTCGGGCAACATTAGCGGCGCCGGTGGACTGTCAGTGCTGGGCGCTTCGGCCTTCCTCGGCCGCGTGGTCTTGACAGGCTCCAACACCTATGCCGGCGGCACCACGATCTGCAGTTGCGCAACGCTGCAACTCGGCGACGCCAGCCACACCGCCTCGATCGTCGGCGAAGTCACTGTCAATGGCAGGTTCGAGATCGTGAACGCCAACACGGCGGGCATCACCAAGATCGTCAACGACGGCTCCATCGGGTTCGGCAGCACGACGTTCCACAATTCCACGACGGCGTCGACGGCTGTGATTGTCAACCGGAATTACGGCGCCACGGTGTTTCGCGACAGCAGCACTGCGGGCAATTCCACCATTACCAATGGTAACAACGGCGGTTCGCAGTTCTTCGAATTTTCGTCGGCGGCGTCGGCGAAGATAACGACGTCCGCCACCGGCTATCTTGCGTTCTTCCAGAACAGCACCGCGGCGAACGCGGCCATCGACAACAGCGGCCTGACCTATTTCGGCACGTCGAACTTCAGCTCGACCGAGGCGCCGACCGCGGGCAACGCGACGATCACCAACCGATCCGGCGGTTCGCTGATCTTTGACGCCTATGCAACGGCCGGCAACGCGACGATCACCAACCGATCCGGCGGTTCGCTGATCTTTGACGCCTACGCGACGGCCGGCAACGCCACGATCACCACCGCGAGCGGCGCCAGCGTCAAGTTCTTCGGTAATTCGACCGGCGGCAACGCGCAATTCATCACCCAGGGAACTGGCTATGTGGACTTTGGCGGCAGCCTTGGACCGAACGGCGACGGCCGCATCACGGCAGGCTCGATCGCGGGCTCGGGCATCTACTATATCGGCGGCGGCAATACACTCACGGTCGGCGGCAACAATCTCTCGACCAATGTCAGCGGCGTGATCGCCGATGTGGATCCCTGCGGCTGCGGCCCGGCCGGCCCCGCCAATCTGGAGAAGACCGGCAGCGGCACGCTGACCTTGTCGGGCGTTACCACCTATACCGGCACTACCGTCGTCAACGGCGGCGTCCTGCAGATCGACGGCTCGATCGTGTCGTCGAGCTCGGTGACGGTGAATTCAGGTGGTGCGCTCACAGGCATCGGTACCGTCGGCAATACGACGATTGCAAGCGGCGGCATCCTGCTGCCCGGCAATGCAGTGCCGGGCACGTTCCTCAACGTGGCAGGTAATCTCGCCTTCCAATCCGGTGCGCTTTATCTTGTCGGGCTCAATTCCACCGCGTCGACATCAGCCAGGGTGACCGGCACCGCGACGCTGGCCGGCTCGGTCGGCGCCAGCGTTGCCGCCGGCAGCACGATCGCCAGGCAATACACCATCCTGTCGGCGGCCGGCGGCCGCAGCGGCACCTTCGCCGGCGTCGATTCGACCGGGCTGCCGTCGGGTCTGGTCGCAACGCTCGGCTATGACGCGAACAATGCCTATCTCAACTTCGCGCTCGATTACGGCGCAACATCGAAGCTCAACGTCAATCAGGGCAATGTCGCCACCACGCTGCAGAATTTCTTCAATGCCAATGGCGGGATCAACTTGATGTATGCCGGGCTGTCGCCGAATGGCCTGACGCAGGCCTCGGGCGAGGGTGCGACCGGATCGCAACAAGCGACGTTCAACGCAATGAACCTGTTCCTCGGGCTGCTGGCCGATCCGTTCGTCGCTGGGCGCGATGGCGGTGTCGGTGGGGGCGCCGTGCCGTTCGCCGAGGAGAGCGCAACGTTGGCCTATGCGGCGCGCAGCACCGAGCCGCGCGATGCGCTGGCCGCCATCTATGCCAAGGCGCCGCCGCCGCAACTCGATTTCGCGCAGCGCTGGAGCGTCTGGGCGGCCGGCTATGGCGGCTCGCAGAGCACCAGCGGCAATGCGGTGCTGGGTTCCAACAACACGACGAGCAGCGTCTATGGCACCGCGGTCGGCGCCGACTATCGCTTCTCGCCGAACACGATCGCCGGTGTTGCTCTCGCCGGCGGCGGCACCAGCTTCGCCACCAACGGTCTCGGCTGGGGCCGCTCCGACCTGTTCCAGGCTGGCGCCTTCCTGCGCCACAACATCGGTGCCGCCTATCTCAGTGCGGCACTCGCCTATGGCTGGCAGGACATCACGACCGACCGCGTCGTCACTGCCGCGGGCACCGATCGTCTGCGCGCCAACTTCAATGCCAATGCGTGGTCGGGCCGGCTCGAAGGCGGCTATCGGTACGTGACGCCGTGGCTGGGGCTGACGCCGTACGCGGCCGCCCAGTTCACCAGCTTCGAGCTGCCGGCCTATGCGGAGAGTGTGGTCTCCGGCGGCGGCGCCTTCGCGCTGAACTATGCGGGCAAGAGCGTCACCGATGTCAGGAGCGAGCTCGGCCTGCGCACCGACAAATCCTTCGCGGTGGATGGCGGCCTCATGACGCTGCGCGGCCGCGTCGCCTGGGCGCACGACTTCAACCCGAGCCGCAGCGCCGCGGCCGTGTTCCAGGCGCTGCCCGGCTCGGCGTTTGTGGTCAACGGCGCGGCGCAGGCCAGCGAGGCCGCGCTGACCACGGCTGCGCTCGAGATGCGGTGGCGCAACGGCTGGTCGGTGGGGGCGACCTTCGAAGGCGAGTTCTCCAGCGTGACCCAGTCCTACGCCGGCAAGGGTGTTATGCGCTATACGTGGTGACCCTCCATGCTATAGCGTCCTGCAACGAAAGCCTGATGCGGATTTGATCCGCGTCAGCGCATTTCGCGGGACGAAATACGCATCAAAATGAGTGGGACAAAACCCACGCGGAGGAAACATGCGCGCAGCGATCTTCAGAAACGGCGAGATTGTCGTCGATCAGATGCCGGAGCCGAAGCCGGGCGCCGGCCAGGTGCTGGTCAAATCGCTCGCCTGCGGCATCTGCGGTTCCGATCTGCACGCGCGCAAGCATGCCCACCGCATGGTGGAGCTGAGCAAGTTCCTGCCCGGCCGCACGCCGATGGACCTGTCCCGGGACGTCGTGTTCGGCCACGAGTTCTGCTGCGAGATTCTCGATTATGGTCCGGGCACCACGCGCAAGCTGAAGCCCGGCACGCGGGTCTGCTCGCTGCCGGCGCTGCTGACGCCGGAGGGCCCGAAGGGCGTCGGCTATTCCAACGATTATCCTGGGGCCTATGCCGAGCAGATGCTGCTCAGCGAGCCGCTGCTGCTTGAAGTGCCGAACGGGCTTGCCGCCGAGCACGCCGCGCTCACCGAGCCACTGGCGGTCGGTGTGCATGCGGTGGCGATGGCCGGCATCAAGGGCGGCGAGGTGCCGCTGGTGATCGGCTGCGGGCCGGTTGGGCTCGCAGTGATCGCGGCGTTGAAGATCAGGGGGCTCGGCCCGATCGTCGCTGCGGATTATTCGCCGGCGCGGCGGCTGCTTGCCGAGAAGATGGGCGCCGATGTCGTGGTCGATCCGGCGAAGACGCAGCCCTATGCGAGCTGGGCCGAGCACGCCCAGATGTCCGAAGCCGAGAAGGCCGCGCGGCCGCCGATGCAGGCGCTGCTGCCGCCGCTGAAGCCCGCGCTGATCTTCGAATGCGTCGGCGTGCCCGGCGTGCTGCAGCAGGTGTTCGAGGGCGCGCCGCGCAGCGCCCGCGTCGTCGTGGTCGGCGTCTGCATGGAGACCGACAAGTCCGAACCGATGCTCGGCATCATCAAGGAGCTCAACGTCCAGTACGTGCTCGGCTACACGCCCGAGGAGTTCGCCTATTCGCTGCGCCTGATCGCTGAAGGCCAGGTCGATGCCGCCTCGCTGGTCACCGGCCGCGTCGGCATCGACGGCGTCGCGCAGGCCTTTGCCGATCTCGCCAATCCCGAGGCCCATACCAAGATCCTGGTCGAGCCGTGGCGTTGAACTGAAGGTGGCGGCGCGGTTTGCATTTCGCGGCACCGAACCTATAGTTCGCTGTCCTCGGAAGTACTGACAGCACCTATCTCATGCGCGTTTCAATCATCACGGGAGGCGGCTCCGGCATCGGTGCTGCGGTCGCGCGCCGGCTCGCCGGCCCCGATCAATCCCTGATGCTGCACGGCCAAGGCGCTGACGCCGCTGGCCTTGCCCGGCTGAATGCGGTTGCCGAGCAATGCCGCGCCAAAGGCGCCAAGGTCGAGATCCAGACCGGCGATCTCGCCGCGGCCGGTGCCGGCGCCGCGCTGGTCGAGGCAGCGCGCGCCGCGTTCGGGCCGATCGACAGCATCGTGCACGCCGCGGGCTTTGCCGACCGCCGCGAATTCGCTAGCCTGCCGCGCGCGGCGCTGGAGCGCGCCTTCGCCGTGATGGCAGCGGCCTTCCACGAGATCGCTGCCGCCGCGCTGGCCGACCTCACGCGCAGCGCGCAAGGCCGCGTCGTCGCGGTCTCCAGTTTCGGGCCGCATCGCTTCGTGCCGGGAGCCACCTATCCGGGATCGGCCGCGGCGAAGGCCGCGCTCGAAGTGCTGGTGAAGTCCCTGGCGATCGAACTCGCTGTATCAGGCGCCACATCCAATGCCGTGATGCCCGGCTATACGCGCAAGGACCCCGGCCTGCTCGGCGCGCTCGATACCGCGACCTGGGATCGCGTCGCGAAAGCCAATCCGATGCAGCGGCTGGCCGAGCCCGACGAGGTCGCCGCCGTCGTCGCCTTCCTGCTGTCGTCGGACGCTGCCCACGTCACCGGCGCGACGCTGCCGGTCGATGGCGGGCTCACCCTGATGTAACGGCACAATGGTCGGCGTCGTCGTGCCGGCATATCGCGTGACTCGCGCGAGGCCGCCTGCGATGCTGGGGCCGCAAGGTCAGCACACGCCGCGCGGCAACAGAGGGGCAGGATGAACTACGTCTGGGATTTCGGGATCCTCGCCAAGTACAGCCATCTGTTCTGGCTCGGGCTCGGCTGGACCATTGCTTACACGATCGGCACCATCATCCTGGGCACCTTGATCGGTCTGATCGTCGGCATGCTGCGGCTGCGGCGCATTCCCGTGATCGACTGGCTGCTGATCGCCTATATCGAATTGTTCCGTTGCACGCCGCTGCTGGTGCAGATCATCTGGTTCTACTACGCCTTTCCGGTCGTGATCGGCGTCAACATCCCGGCGCATGTCGCGGCCGTCAGCGTGCTGTCGCTCTATGGCGGCGCATTCTATGCCGAGATCGTGCGCGGCTCGATCGAGAGCGTGCCGGTCGGGCAGTGGGACGCGGCGAAGGCGCTCGGCTTTCGCGGCTGGCGCCTGATGCGGCTCGTGATCCTGCCGCAGGCGCTGAAGCCGATGATGGCGCCCTATGTCAACCAGTCGGTGACGCAGCTCAAGAACACCTCGCTGGTCTCGATCATTGCGGTGCCCGATCTGGTCTACAACGCGACGCTGATCAACGCCGACACCTATCGGCCGCTCGAGGTCTACACCATCGTCGCGCTGATCTACTTTGCGATCCTGTTCCCGTCGACGCTGGTGGCGCGCCGGCTGGAGCGCGGGCTGACCTACGACAAGGTGTGATCTGTCTTACCTCTCCCCCTGTGGGAGAGGTCGGATCGCATGCAGCGAAGCGGAATGCGATCCGGGTGAGGGGGCACGCTCTCTCGTAGGACCTGAGACCCCTCACCCGGCGCTTCGCGCCGACCTCTCCCGTAGGGAGAGGTGAAGGGACCGAGCCCCAAACCGAACCACGCCAGAGCCTCAGATATTCAGCTCCACCGGGACGTCCTCCGCCTTGACGCCGGCAAGTCCAAGGCCCTTGACGAACCATTCGCGCATCTGGCCGATGCCGCGGTTGTAGTCGATCCACACCGAGAGGAAATCGCGCCAGCGCTTGTCCTGCTCGCGCCGCACCGCCGTGCCGCTCGCGATCGTCACCGACGGTGAGGTCAGGATCTTGTAGGTGCCCAGGTTCGGGTTCTTGGCGATCGCGGTCAGCCCGAGCACCAGCGCGTTGACTACGCAATCGACGCGGCCCGACGACATTTCCAGCATCACCTCGTCGCGCGACTTCAGCGACTTGATGGTGGCGTTCGGCGCAAAGCGCCGCGCCACCGCCTCATTGGCCGAGCCGACGTCGACTGCGATCTTGACCTCCGGCTTGTTGATGTCGGCCCAGGTTTTTGCCTCCAGCCCCTTCTTCAGCATCGCGCCGAACGGATGCGGGAACACCAGGTTGGTGAAATCGACCACCAGTGCGCGCTGCGGCGTCGGGTTGAGCGCGAAGCCGAGGTCGATCTTGTTGGCCTGCAGATCCAGAATCGAATTGCCGTAGGTCGACTCGACATATTCCAGCTTGACGTCGAGCAGTTTCGCGAGGTCGTTGGCCATCTCGATCGAGAAGCCGGACCAGGTGCCGGTGGCGAGATCCTTGTTGAAATAGGGCAGCTCGCCGGGCAGCACCGCGATCCGCAGCACCTTGGTGGCGCGGATGCGATCCAGCGTGTTGTCGGCTTGGGCTTGCGCTGCGGCCGGGGTTGCCATCGCGGCCGCGAGCGCCACGCCGCTGCCGATCCCGAGCGCATAGCGCAGCGCGTCGCGGCGATCTTCGGAAATCTTCACATCGTCGGATTGAGTCAAGCGGGCCTCCCTGCACCAGGTCGCCGAAGCCTAGCGTCGGGTTCCTGTGCCAGCAAGGGCGCGCGCCTGCACCATTGGTAGGCGTGGCGAAGAGGAGATGCCCATCTCTTCACCTCCCCGTTTGCGGCCTGGCTATCGCACATCGCCTGCCCTCGCCGGGGCGCACCGTCAAAAACTCGAAAACAACCCCATGCAAAGGAGCCGGCCGCGTGCCGGCAGTCGACACGTCAACTTGACATGTCGGGCAAATCAGAGGCATTATTCTATTATTCCGAAAATGCGCGATGTGCCTCCCCCCGCAAGAACGGGGAGAGGGGAAACAACGGGATCAATACCGTCCCGGCACGAACATCTCCGGCGGGATCGGACCGCGGTGATAGTCGGGGTTGCGCACCCGCGGCGGCAGCACCACCGGTTGGTGGGCGACGTGCTGATAGGGGATCTGGCTCAACAGATGCGAGATGCAGTTGAGCCGGGCGCGCTTCTTGTCGACGGCATCGACGATCCACCACGGCGAGTCCGGCAGGTGGGTGCGCTCCAGCATCGTCTCCTTGGCCTTGGTGTAGAGCTCCCAGCGGGTCCTCGCCTCGACGTCCATCGGGCTCAGCTTCCATTGCTTCAGCGGATCCTGGATCCGCATCGAGAAGCGGAATGCCTGCTCCTCGTCGGTGATCGAGAACCAGTATTTCAGCAGGATGGTTCCGGAGCGGATCAGCATGCGCTCGAAGTCCGGCACCGAGTTGAAGAACTCCTCATACTGCTCGTCGGTGCAGAATCCCATCACCTTCTCGACGCCGGCGCGGTTGTACCAGCTGCGGTCGAACAGCACGATCTCGCCGCCGGCCGGCAGGTGCGAGACATAGCGCTGGAAGTACCATTGCGTGCGCTCGCGCTCGTTCGGCGCCGGCAGCGCCGCGATGCGGCAGACGCGCGGGTTGAGCCGCTGGGTGATGCGCTTGATGACGCCGCCCTTGCCGGCGGAATCGCGGCCCTCAAACAGCACGACGACCTTCTTCTTCTCGTGCTGCACCCAGTCCTGCAGCTTGACCAGCTCGCCCTGCAGCCGCAGCAATTCGCGGAAGTAGAACTTGCGGTCGATCGACGGCTTTCCGGCTTCCCCGTCATGGTCGAGCTCGTCGAGCCTGATGTCGTCGAGTTCGAGCTCGAGTTCCTCGTCGAGATTGTCGGCCATCTCCTGATGGATGCGGGCGCGCAAGGCTTCCTCACGCAGTGCTTCCTCGTGGGCGGCTTCGTCGGTGAGGTGGGGAGCGGTCATGAAGGTCCGTCTTTCAGTGTGTTAGATGGATCGACGGGAGCATTGACGGGCGATGTTACCCCTCTATGACAATGCCATGACCGCTGTCTCACGCCGGCGCCGCGGCTGTGCTAACAAGCGCCAACAACACGAAAATGGGAGATGCCGATGATTTCGCTCACGCCAAAAGACGTCCTGCCGGAGGACGGCACCGCCGGCGCGCTGGTCGGACGGGTCTGGCTGCCGCAGGCGGGCGGACCGGCCGTGGTTGCGGTGCGGGCGGACGGCGTGTTCGACGTCACCGCGCGTTTCCCCACCGTGAGCGCGCTCTGCGAGGAAGCCGATCCCGCTGCCGCATTGCGCGCCACGCGCGGCGAGCGGATCGGCGATTTCGAGACGATCCTCGCCAACACGCCGCCCGACCGCCGCGACGCGACCAAGCCGCATCTGCTCGCGCCGGTCGACCTGCAGGTGCTGAAGGCCGCCGGCGTCACCTTTGCGATCTCGATGCTGGAGCGCGTGATCGAGGAGCGGGCGCGCGGCAATCCGTCCTCGGCGGAGGCGATCCGCAAGGAAGTGGTGCGCCTCGTCGGTGACGATCTCTCCAAGCTGAAGCCCGGCTCCGAGCAGGCGATGCGGCTGAAGCAGGTGCTGATCGATCAGAATGCCTGGAGCCAGTATCTGGAGGTCGGCATCGGTCCCGATGCCGAAGTGTTCACCAAGGCGCCGACACTGTCCTCGGTCGGCACCGGCATGGATGCCGGGCTGCATCCGAAGTCGACCTGGAACAATCCCGAGCCGGAGGTCGTGCTCGTCGTCTCCGGCGCCGGCAAGATCGTCGGCGCCGCGCTCGGCAACGACGTCAATCTGCGCGACTTCGAGGGCCGCTCGGCGCTGCTGCTGTCGAAGGCCAAGGACAACAATGCCTCCTGCGCCATCGGTCCGCTGCTGCGGCTGTTCGATCAGACGTTCTCGCTCGACGACGTCAGGAAGATGGATGTCGGCCTGACCGTGACCGGCACCGATGGCTTCGTGCTCGAGGGCCATTCCTCGATCTCCAAGATCAGCCGCGACCCGACCGATCTGGTCGCGCAAACCATCGGCCCCGTGCATCAATATCCCGACGGCTTTGCGCTGTTCCTCGGCACGATGTTCGCGCCGGTGAAGGACCGCGACGCCAAGGGCGAGGGCTTCACCCACAAGCGCGACGACATCGTCACCATCGCGGCGCCTCAGCTCGGCAAGCTCGTCAACCGCATGCGCGGCAGCGACGAATGCGAGCCGTGGACGTTCGGCGTCGGTGCGTTGATGAAGAACCTGGCGCAGCGCAAGGTGCTGTGATGCCGCTGTAGCTGCGTAGGATGAGTTTCGCTGCGCTCTACACATCTTACGCACTGCGGATGTGCGCGAACTGCGGCCCGATCACGGGCTTCTGGGTGTGATCCGCCTTGTCATGTGGTACCCCGCGCCGGTCGATAACGTGCTAGCGTTAGCCGCAGCCGCCGGCGTTCTCGAACATGTTCAGAAACCTGTGCGGCAGAACGATCGCGCGCCGCAACTTCAGCGCGCGCAGATGCGCGAAATTCAGAGCGACCGCTTGTCGCGCCCTTATGTGATCCAGTTCATCCTCGTTCGCGCTGATCCGCTTCAGCATGGTGGCTCGACGCGAACAGAAGGAGTCGCGGACATGAGCAAGCAGCCAGCAAGTGGAATGCCGGAGTGGCTCACGACCGACGTGCTCGTGATTGCCGTCTCATTGGCGATCATCCTGATCGGCGTCTGGATCGCGCCGTAGCCCGGTGAGCGCAGAGGCAGCGGACCGCGGTAAGCGATCCTGGGATGGCGTTGCCGCCAACCGCGCGCGGCGGCGATGACGAGCCCTACAGGCCGATCATCCGGAAGATCATGCCGCCGATATTGGGACCGTGATGGCGGTGGCGGCGATGACGGCTTCGCGGCGGTTCGTCGTTGGCTGCGGCCATTGCGGTCCTGCCGCCGTCCTGCCCGGGGCCGACCGCGTCGAACGCCGCCTTCTGCTCGTCGCTGAGCGCGCCGTAGAAGGTGTCGAGGGCCGGGCGTACCGTCCCGATCGCCTGGAGCATGGAATCGAGCCGTGCTCCGACTGCCGCAAGGCGCGCCGGCGGCGTGCGCGCATCGCTGGGCGGACAGGACGATTTCAATGCGTCCTCGGCCTTTGTTGCCGCGTCCCGCAAGGCATCGAGGCTCGCCCGCTGCGCGTCGGTGGGTTTGACGTCGCGTTCGATGATCTCGCTGGGCCATGCGATGGCGGCAGGTTGCGCCGCGTTGCAATTGCCGTTGTCTCGCGTCGCCTCGCGTCTGCTGCGTTGCTGATCCGCTGCCAGCGCGGTCACCTTGGCTTTCTGATCGTCGCTGAGCAGCCCGTAGAACTTCTCCAGCGCCGGTTGCAGGGTGCCGACCGCGTCGCGCATGGCCTGGAGGCGCTGCTGCATCGAGGCGAGGCGGCTCGGCGCGGTCAACGGGATGTCCTTGGGACATGAACTGAGAATGGTTTCGGACGCCTTCTGCGATGCAGTGGCGAGTTCGTCGAGCGCCGCGCTCTGCTCCGCATTGGGCTGGATCGCGCTGCGGAATTGTTCGATCGGGAAGCCCGCGATATCGCTTCTGTCGCTACCGCACATGTCGGCGAGGGTCGCAGTTTGAGCGGGCGCACCGGAGCGGCCCGCGACCGGCGGCCGCGGACCGGTACGGCCGGGCAGGTAGTCGGCATAGCCGCTCAAGGCATCGTAGTCATAGGGGCCGAACAGGCCGGTATAGATGTCGTTGTAGCCATAGTCCCAGAAGTACGGGTCGTAGTCGTCGCCCCACCAGGCGTAGTCGTAGAGATCGTAATAGGCATAGGGCCAGAACACCGGACCGACCCAGCCGAAACCGCCATGCGGATGGCGCCACCACCAGCCGCCATTGTGGTTGTGATAGCCCCAGGCGGCGCCGGCGGCGGCCGTCATGATCGCGGCGCGCGCCGCCGGGTTGCGCAAGCCGCCCGGGCTGCGCAGGGCGGCCGTGACCGGACGCGAGGACAAAGTGCGACCGATGGCGCTGGCGTTGCGCCGCATCGCGGCGGCCGACGGCGCCTGGCGGCTCGCAGCTACGCCGTGCGAGAACGCCGGATTGCGGCTGACGGCCGGGCTGTGGGCCATGGCCGGATTGTGGACGGCATGGAATTGCCGCGCGCCGCCGCTGCGTCCCATTCTTGTCGCGGCATGGGGCGCCGTATGGATGGTATGGAAACCGCCCGCGCGGGCGCCGCCACCGTGAAAGCCTCCTCCGTGGAAGCCACCCGCACGAAGCCCGCCGCCGTGGAAACCGCCACCACCGCCATGGAAGCCACCACCGCCACGGAAGCCGCCGCCACCGTGGAAACCGCCGCCACCGTGACCGCCGCCGCGGGCTGCCTGTGCGGGATCGGCGAACAGCGTCACCGGTGCCGCGGTCGCGAGCACCGCGATGAGCGCCAACCAGACGTGTCTGCGGCGAGCCATGTTCGTTCTCACTTGTGTCAAAACACTCAATAATGCTCGATACCAACACGCCACGCTGCCGCTCGGTTCCCGCCGCAACCTGAATTGCGTGCGACTCTTTGCGGGCCGGTTGTTGCGCAGCGGCGATGACACCGCGTTGTTTGACGGCTTAAAGCGAGAGCCATCCACGCCGTCGTGCTGGCGAAAGCCAGGACCCATTATCCCGAATGTCTGTTGTTGCGCGACGCCGGGGCCACGATCCCGTTCATCACCGAATGTGGTGGTTATGGGTCCTGGCCTTCGCCAGGACGACACTGTGGGGTGACGCGGTTCGGCTCACCAACCACACACCTACACCGGCAGCGCCGTTGAATATTTCACCTGGCTCAGCGCAAAACTCGACTCGATCGAGGCGATGCCGTCGAGCCGGGTCAGCTTGTTCTTCAGGAACGCTTCATAGGAGGAGAGGTCGGCGGCGACGACGCGCAAGAGATAGTCGCGGTTGCCGGTCATCAAATAGCATTCGAGCACCTCGTCCCATTTCGAGATCGCGCGCGCGAAGCGGTTGAGGTCCTCCTCCTTCTGCCGTGCGAGCTTGATCGAGATGAACACCGAGACATGCAGCCCGATCGACTTCTGGTCGACGGTTGCGATGTAGCGGGAGATCACGCCGCGCTCCTCGAGCAGCTTGACCCGGCGGTGGCAGGGCGAGACCGACAGCCCGACCTTGTCGGCGAGCTCCTGCATGGTCATGCGGCTGTCGGTCTGGAGCAGGGCCAGGATCTTGCGGTCGATGGCATCGAGGGCAGGCATTGGGATGAACTCGTTGATTGAGGCGGGATCGTGGGAATTTATCCCAATTTTTCCTGTGCTGTCGCGTGGAATTGAGATTTTCGACGGTGCCAGCGGCAGTAACATCGGCAATATCGCTGGGAGCATTGCCATGGGAATCGCGCCGGAACGTCTCGACATGCTCACGGCCCTGGCCCGCAAGGTGCTGTGGCTGTCGTCATGGACCATCCATCACGCCAACCATGTGCGGCCCTCGACCGACGGGCTGAAGGTCGGCGGCCACCAGGCCTCGTCGGCCTCGCTCGCCAACATCATGTCGGCGCTTTACTTCTCGGTGCTGCGTCCACAGGACCGCGTCGCGGTGAAGCCGCATGCGAGCCCGGTGTTCCACGCGATCCAGTATCTGTTCGGCCACCAGACCCGCGACAAGCTGGAGAATTTCCGCGGCTACAAGGGCGCGCAGTCCTATCCGTCGCGCACCAAGGACACCGACGACGTCGACTTCTCCACCGGCTCGGTCGGCCTCGGCGTGGCGCAGACGCTGTTCGCCTCGCTGGTGCAGGACTACGTCAAGGCGCATGGCTGGTTGGGGGGCCGGCCCGAAGGCCGCATGATCGCGCTGGTCGGCGACGCCGAGATGGACGAGGGCAACATCTTCGAGGCGCTGCTCGAAGGCTGGAAGCACGGCCTGCGCAACACCTGGTGGGTGGTCGACTACAACAGGCAGTCGCTCGACGCCGTGGTGCGCGAGGGGCTGTGGGCCAAGTTCGAAACCATGTTCCGCAATTTCGGCTGGGACGTGGTGATCGTGAAATACGGCAAGCTGATGCTGGAGGCGTTCGCCGAGCCCGGCGGCGAAGCGCTGAGGCGCTGGATCGACAATTGCCCGAACCAGATGTACGCGGCGCTGTGCTTCCAGGGCGGGGCGGCGTTCCGCAAGCACCTGCGCGACGATATCGGCGACCAGGGCGAGGTGTCGGCCCTGATCGATCGGCGCAGCGACGACGAGTTGCTGGCGTTGATGTCGAATCTCGGCGGCCACGACATGGCGAGCATGATCGAGGCCTTCGAGGCGATCGACCATGACCGTCCGGTCTGCTTCATCGCCTACACCATCAAGGGCGTCGGCCTGCCGATGCAGGGCCACAAGGACAACCACGCCGGCCTGATGACGGTGGCGCAGATGGAGAAATGGCGCACCGCGCAGAACATCCGCACCGGCCACGAATGGGACAAGTTCGAGGGCCTGTCGCAGGAACCTGCCAAGCTCGAGGCGTTCCTGGCCCATGCGCCGTTCAATCGCGAGGGCCGCCGCCGGCTCTCGGCGCCCGTCGTCGATGTGCCGGAGCGGCTGGCGTTCAAGGCTTCAGCCCAGATGTCGACCCAGCAGGGCTTTGGCCTCGTGCTGCACGAACTGGCGCGCGGCGATAGCGAGCTCGCATCGCGCATCGTCACCGCATCGCCCGACGTCACCGTGTCGACCAATCTCGGCGCCTGGGTCAACCGCCGCGGCCTGTTCGCCAAGGCGGAGAACCACGACCTGTTCCGGCAGGAGAAGATCCCGTCTGCCTACACCTGGGAGTATTCGCCGAAGGGCCAGCACCTCGAGCTCGGTATCGCCGAGATGAATCTGTTCATCATGCTCTCGGCGCTCGGCCTGTCGCACCAGATCAACGGTGCGCGGCTGCTGCCGGTCGGCACGCTGTACGATCCCTTCATCGAGCGCGGCCTCGATGCGTTGAACTATGCCTGCTATCAGGATGCGCGCTTCATGGTGGCGGCGACGCCGTCCGGCATCTCGCTGGCGCCGGAAGGCGGCGCGCACCAGTCGATCAAGACGCCCTTGATCGGAATCGGGCAGGACGGACTCGCCTCGTTCGATCCGGCCTTCGTCGATGAACTTGCCGTGATCATGGGCTGGGGCTTCGGCCACATGCAGCGCGAGGGCGCCGAGGGTGGTTCGGTTTACTTGCGACTCTCGACCCGAATGCTGGAGCAGCCGCAACGGATCATGACGCCGGACCTGCAGCGCGACATTACCGACGGCGCCTACTGGATGCGCAAGCCGGGCCCGAACTGCGACATCGTCATCGCGTATACCGGCACTGTCGCGCCTGAGGCGATCGAGGCGGTCGGCCTGATCGGCGAGAGCCACCGCGACGTCGGTCTCCTGGCGGTAACCTCGGCCGATCGGCTCTATGCGGGTTGGTCCGCCGCGCGGAATTTGCGCCGCGACCGCCGCGGCGTGCAGCATTTGAGTCATATCGAGCAGTTGCTGGCGCCGCTCGGCCGCGACTGCGGCATTGTGACCGTGATCGACGGCCATCCGGCCACGCTCGGCTGGCTCGGCAGCGTGCGCGGCCACCGCCTCGAGGCGCTCGGCGTCGAGCATTTCGGCCAGACCGGCACCATCGCCGACCTCTACCGGCACTACGGCATCGACGCCAACGCCATCATCGATGCTGCGGAAAGCGTCTCGGCCGGCGCCCCGGTGCGGCATCGCAAGATGGCGGTGTAGCCACACACGCGAGTCGTCATTCCGGGGCGGCGCGAAGCGACGAGCCCGGAATCCATCGGGCCGCAAATTTCGTGGTGAAATGGATTCCGGGCCTGCGCCAAACGGCGCATCCCGGAATGACGGGGAGAGAGCCTTGCCAGCCTCTTGCCTCGACCCTTATATGCGCCGTGCGTGCACGAGCCGCGCCCCGCATATGGCGGGTTCAATTCGCCCTGCTTTCGTGCAAGGATGCCTGCCGAACGCTTTCCGTTCCCAATTCCATACGCCCCCTACAAGAGGTTTCCGATGGTCAATCGCATGCAATTCTACATCGACGGCGCCTGGGTCGATCCCGTCGTCAAAGGCAAGTCCACCCCCGTCGTCAATCCGGCGACCGAAGAAGCGATGTATGAGATTGCGCTCGGCTCCAAGGCCGATGTCGACAAGGCAGTCGCCGCCGCCAAGCGCGCGTTCGAGACCTATTCCAAGACCAGCCGCGAAGAGCGCATCGCGCTGCTCACCAGGATCGTCGAGGTCTACAAGGGCCGCATGAAGGAGATCGGCGCTGCCGTCTCCGACGAGATGGGCGCGCCGCTGCCGATGGCGGAGAAGCTGCAGGCCGGCGCTGGGCTCGGCCACCTCATGAACACCCTCGAAGTGCTGAAGAAGTACGAGTTCGAGGAGACCATGGGCACCGCCGTGATCGTGCGAGAGCCGGTCGGCGTCGTCGGCATGATCACGCCTTGGAACTGGCCGCTCAACCAGATCGCCTGCAAGGTCGCGCCCGCGCTCGCCGCCGGCTGCACCATGATCCTCAAGCCGTCGGAGTTCACCCCGACCTCGGCGCTGATCTTCGCGGAAATCCTCCATGAAGCCGGCGTGCCGAAGGGCGTGTTCAACCTGCTCAACGGCCTCGGCCCGGAGGTGGGTGCTGCGATGAGCGAGCACCCGGACATCGACATGATCTCGTTCACCGGCTCGACCCGCGCCGGCGTCGACGTCGCCAAGCGTGCGGCGCCGACCGTCAAGCGTGTCAGCCAGGAGCTCGGCGGCAAGTCGCCGAACGTGATCCTCGAGGGTGCAGACCTCGCCAAGGCGGTGACCGGCGGCGTGATGCACATGTTCAACAACTCGGGCCAGTCCTGCAACGCGCCGTCGCGCATGATCGTGCCGCTCTCCAGGATGAAGGAAGTGGCTGCGATCGCGAAGGGCGTCGCCGACAAGACCAAGGCCGGCGATCCGCGTGCCGACGGCACCACGATCGGTCCGGTGGTCAACCGCGGCCAGTGGGACAAGATCCAGGCGCTGATCCAGAAGGGCATCGACGAGGGCGCAACGCTCGTCGCCGGCGGCCCGGGCCTGCCCGAAGGCGTCAACAAGGGCTTCTATGTCCGCCCGACCATCTTCGCCGACGTCACCAACGACATGACGATCGCCCGCGAGGAGATCTTCGGGCCGGTGCTGACGATCATCGGCGCCAAGGACGAAGCGGAAGCCGTGAAGATCGCCAACGACACGCCGTATGGTCTTGCCGGCTACGTCTCGGCCGACACCGTGGAGACCGCGCGCCGCGTCGGCCGCCAGATCCGCGCCGGCAACGTCAACCTGCAGGGCGTGCCGAACGAGCGCACCGCGCCGTTCGGTGGCTACAAGCAGTCGGGCAACGGCCGCGAGTGGGGCCGTTACGGGCTGGAAGAATACCTCGAGGCCAAGGCTGTCGCCGGCTACAACGCCGCGTAAGCCGAACGCACGAGAGACGACATTCTGGCGCCGGGGCAGGCAACTGCTCCGGCGTCAGACGTTTTGGGATGCCGCATATTCATTGTCGTCCCGGCGAAGGCCGGGACCCATAACCACAGGGAGAGGTTTGGCGAAGATTTGGCCGTGCCGTGGTACTGCGACTTTCTTGCTCGATAGATCACGCGGTATGGGTCCCGGCTCCCGTGCGCAATTGCGCATTAGGCCGGGACGACCAAGAACTACTACCCGCCGAGTGCGCCCTGGGTGTTGACGTAGAGCGCATAGATCGACTGGCTCGCGGCCATGAACAGGCGGTTGCGCTTGACGCCGCCGAAGCAGAGATTGGCGCAGCGCTCCGGCAGCGCGATGCGACCGATCATGACGCCGTCGGGCGCGAACACCACGACGCCGTCGAGCTCGGGGTCGCCCATGCCCCAGCCGCACCACAGATTGCCGTCGATGTCGCAGCGCATACCGTCCGGCGTGCCCGGGCCGGCATCGATGAAGACGCGCTTGTTGGAGATCGTCGTGCCGTCGGCGGAAACGTCATAGGCCAGGATCTTGCGGTTCGGCACGCCGCGGGATTCCACGACGTAGAGGATTGTCTCGTCCGGCGAGAAGCACAGCCCGTTGGGGCCGAGCACGCCTTCGGCGACGATGGTGGCCTTGCCGGTTTCCGGATCGAGCCGGTAGACATTGGCGTCGATCTCGGGCTCGGCCTTGTAGCCCTCGTAATTGCCGAGCAGGCCGAAGGTCGGATCGGTGAACCAGATCGCGCCGTCGGATTTCACCACGACGTCGTTCGGTGAGTTCAGCCGCTTGCCGCCGAAGCTATCGATCAGTACCGTGATCGATCCGTCATATTCGGTGCGCACCACGCGGCGGCCGCCGTGCTCGCAGGTGATCAGCCGGCCCTGGCGGTCGCGGGTGTTGCCGTTGGCGAAGTTCGACGGCTTGCGGAAGACGCTGACCGCGCCGGTCTCCTCCTCCCATTTCAGGATGCGCTGGTTCGGGATGTCGCTGCACAACAGATAGCGGCCGTCGCCGAACCACACCGGGCCTTCGGCCCAGCGCAGGCCGGTCGCGATGCGTTCGACCGCGGAGAGTTTTAGCCAGTATTTCTCGAAGCGCGGGTCGAGCGCGTGGATCGCGGGATCGGGATAGTACGTCGCGGGACGCCAGCCGGCGGAATGAACATCGGACATTTGCTGTTCTCGTTGTTGTGTTTCGATGGTGTTTCCTTGAGCGCTTGGTTTGCTATCATTGTCGGCCTGCGATCGCAATTTGCTCCAGGGATTGCGCTGATCAATCAGGAAAGACGAGGGACGGCATGCCACGCATATTGATGACCGGCGCATCGGGGGGAATCGGAACGAGCCTGCGCAAGCTGCTGCCGCCGATCTATCCCGACCTCCTGCTCAGCGACATCAAGCAGCCCTCCGATCTCGGCGGACACGAGAAATTCAAGGCCGCCGATCTCGCCGACCTCGCACAGGTCGAGGCGGTCTGCGAGGGCGTCGACGGCATCCTGCATTTCGGCGGCTATTCGGTCGAAGGGTCCTGGGATGCGATCCTGCAGGCCAACATCATCGGCGGCTACAATCTGTTCGAGGCCGCGCGCAAGCAGGGCGTCAAGCGCGTGATCTTCGCCTCGTCAAATCACGCGGTCGGCTTCTACCCGCGGCATCATCGCATCGGCACCGACGTCACCGCGCGCCCGGACAGCCGCTACGGCGTCAGCAAGGTGTTCGGCGAGGGCGTCGGCGCGCTCTATGCCGACAAGCACGGCATCAAGGTGACCTGCATCCGGATCGGCAATTTCGGCGAGGCGCCGCTCGATCACCGCAGGCTGTCGATCTGGCTCAAGCCGGAAGATCTGGTGCAGCTCTGCCGGATCGGGCTCGAACATCCCGATATCCATTTCGAGGTGCTGTACGGCGCGTCGTACAATGAGCGCTCGTGGTGGGACAATCACCGCGCCTATGATCTCGGCTATCGTCCGACCGGCCGCGGCGAAGATTTTCGCGAGCACGCGATGGCCGAGCAGGCCAAGCTGCCGCCCGATCCGGTCGGCGACTACTACCAGGGCGGCGCGTTCTGCAGCATGGAATTCGACGGCGACAGGACAGCGGTGATCGACTGGAAGAAGTGATCAATCCTCGCACTGCGGCAGCTGCTTCACCGCCTCGGTGTGCTCCCGCTGCGGCTCGTTGGCACCTTTCCCGGAGGTCGCCTTGGGGGCGCTTCCGGGCCCATCATAGGTCTGGGAGAAGTGCGCGAGCGGGAAGTTGAGGCTGATCTTCTGTCCGGTCAGGTTCTTGGCTTCCACCACGATCGTCTGCGCATGCTTCAGCCGTTCGATCAGTTCGCCATTGGCCTCCCGCCGCAGCCCAGCGTGTAGCAGTGCGTCCGCGCGATCTGCATCGGCTCGTCCTGGTCGATCCGCAGGCTGATCGTGCCTTCCAGCATGGTCCGCGTGCCGACATTGGCAGTGAGCAGCGCGCGCGTCGGGCTCTGCGGCGAGATGCTGATGGTGCCGCCCGAGGGCGCGCACTGGCCGCGTGCGGCAGCGGCAACGAAGCAGCTCGCCTCGGTCAGGCAGGTCTTGGCCCAGGGCTCGTAGGTGAGTTCGGTCGCGCGCGGGTCGGCCGCCTCCGCAATTCCGCCGAGCGAAAGCTGCACGGCGAACGATCCCATCAACAAAGCCACGTAGCGCATCGCCGTCTCCCCTTCACGAGGAGGCCGCGTATCGCGCTATTGCGGCTTTTTGTCGTTGGAGATGCGGACCAGATAATCCGCCTTGCTGTACTGCATGTGATCGACGCAGAGCTGCGCCAGCGCCCAGCTGTCGCGGCCCTTCAGGAGCTCGATCATCAATTCGTGCTGGCGGCGCGACAGCGCGAGGCCTTCGCTGTCGGCGAGGTTCTTGGCGCGCATCGGCAGTGTCAGGTTCATGTAGTCCTGCAGTGAGCGCACCAGATAGGGATTGCCGCAGGCCGAGAACAGCGCGAGGTGGAATGCGTCGTTGGTCTCATGGATGCCGCGCATGTCCTGCGTGTCGGCCTTGAGGCAGTAGTGCCGCTGCAGCTCGCTCAGCTGGTCGATCAGGCTGTCCGGCGCGGGCAGGGCGATCATCAGCGCGGCCTGCCGCGTCAGCATCTCGCGCACCTCGTAGATCTGCCGCACCTCCTCGGCCGAATAGAACCGCACCGTGGCGCCGACATTCTTCTCGCGCAGCACGATGCCCTGGCGCTCGAGCTGGAACAGCGCCTGGCGGACGAAATGCCGGCTCGCGCCGTAGCGCTGCATCAGCGTATCCTCGACCAGCCGCAGGCCAGGCGCGAAGCGGCCGAAGATGATGTCCTCCTCCAGCCGGCGGATAACTTCCGCCTGTTCCTCCTCGCGCGAGGGGGCCAGGAGTTCGGGCGGGACGGGCTCGGCTTTCATGGGCTCTGGGCTTCGGGGGCGATGCCCTGAGGTCAGCATGATGCTCTGGCCATTGTCAATAATGAGAGCAATTTTGCCGCGGAGCAGCCACCCGCTGCCGCCGGATTATCTCATATTGACAATAATTCCGGCCGCTCCTTAAGTGCGACCTGATAACCACGGGACGAGAAGAAAATGGCCGACGGACTTCGCAAGGGACTGACCAGCTACGGTGACGCCGGCTTCTCGCTGTTCCTGCGCAAGGCCTTCATCAAGGCGATGGGCTATTCCGACGACGCGCTCAATCGCCCGATCGTCGGCATCACCAACACCTACAGCGACTACAATCCCTGCCACGGCAACGTGCCGCAGATCATCGAGGCGGTGAAGCGCGGCGTGATGCTGTCGGGCGCGATGCCGTTCGTGTTCCCGACCATCTCGATCGCCGAGAGCTTTGCGCATCCGACCTCGATGTATCTGCGCAACCTGATGGCGATGGATACCGAGGAGATGATCCGCGCCCAGCCGATGGATGCGGTGATCGTGATCGGCGGCTGCGACAAGACCCTGCCGGCACAGCTCATGGCCGCGATCAGCGCCGACCTGCCGACGGTGGTGATTCCAGTCGGGCCGATGGTGGTCGGCCATCACAAGGGCGAGGTGCTCGGCGCCTGCACCGACTGCCGAAGGCTGTGGGGCAAGTATCGCGCCGGCGAGATCGACGACAACGAGATCGAGGCGGTGAACGGGCGCCTTGCGCCCTCCGTGGGCACTTGCATGGTGATGGGCACGGCTTCCACGATGGCCTGCATCACCGAGGCGCTCGGCCTGTCGCTGCCGATGAGCGCGACGATCCCGGCGCCGCATGCCGAACGCTTCCGCTCCGCCGAGGCCAGCGGCCGCGTCGCCGCCGAGATGGCGAAGACCAAGGGACCGAAGCCGAGCGAGATCCTGACGCCGGCCTCGTTCCGCAACGCCCAGGTTGTCATGCAGGCGATCGGCGGCTCGACCAACGGGCTGATCCACCTCACCGCCATCGCCAACCGCTCGCCGCACAAGATCGACCTCGAGGCGTTCGACAGACTGGGCCGCGAGGTGCCGGTGCTGGTCGACCTCAAGCCGTCGGGCGAGCATTACATGGAACACTTCCATCATGCCGGTGGTGTGCCGAAGCTGATGGCGCAACTCGGCGACCTCATCGATCTCGACGCGAGGACCATCACCGGTCAGACCTTGCGCGAGGTCGTGGCTAATGCAGAGGACGTGCCGGGGCAGGATGCCATCCGCTCCAAGGCAAACCCGATCAAGTCCGAAGGTGCGATGGCGATCCTGCACGGCAATCTCGCGCCGCGCGGCGCCGTGATCAAGCAGTCGGCGGCGAGCCCAAAGCTGTTGCAGCACACCGGCCGCGCCGTGGTGTTCGAGTCGGTCGAAGACATGACGCTGCGGGTCGATGATCCCGCGCTCGACGTGACCGCTGACGACGTGCTGGTGCTGCGCAATGCCGGCCCGAAGGGCGCGCCGGGCATGCCGGAGGCGGGCTACCTGCCGATCCCGAAGAAGCTGGCGCGCGCCGGGGTGAAGGACATGGTCCGGATCTCTGATGCGCGCATGAGCGGCACCGCGTTCGGCACCATCGTGCTGCACATCACGCCGGAGTCCGCCGTCGGCGGTCCGCTCGGACTGGTGCGCAACGGCGACATGATCCGGCTCGATGTCGCCAAGCGCAGCATCGATCTGCTGGTCGATGAGGCCGAACTTGAGAAGCGTCGCGCAGCGCTCGCGCCGGCCGGCACGCCGGACTGGGCGAAGCGCGGCTACGCGCATCTCTTCAACGAGACCATCCTGCAGGCCGACGAAGGCTGCGATTTCGACTTCATGAGCGCCAAGGGGAAGTAAGGGGAAGTAACGCGCGCCAAGTTCGGCTATTTGCTGAATTGTCGATAATTTCTGTAATGCGGCGCTCGTTCGCGCCTACGATGAGCTGATTACCTCTGTTTTATTGACAATCCCGCGAGACTGGTGGGATGATCGCGTCAAGCAAAAACAGGGGGAGCGTCGCGATGGGCACTTCAGCCGGGATCGTCGGGATAGCCATGGCCGCGGCAGCGCTGCTGCTGCCGTCGAGCGCCGGCGCACAGGAGGTCAAGCACTTCCGTTTCGCCTATGACCAGCCGCGCAACACCGGCTATTCGGTCGCCGGTGATCTGTTCGCCGAGAAGCTCAAGGAGTTGAGCAAGGGGACTCTGGTCGTCGATCAATATCCCGGCGCGCAGCTCGGCCAGGAGCCCCAGCTGCTGCAGCTCGTGAAGTCAGGGGATATCGAGTTCGCGATCATCTCCTCCGCCAACACCGCGACGATCTCGCCGCAGGCGGGCGTGATGTCGCTGCACTTCCTGTTCCGCAACGAGGCCCATGTCATCAAGGCGCTGGCCGACCCAAAGGTGTTCGACGCCATCAAGACCATGATCGACGACACCGCCCAGGGCCTGCATGTGATCGGCACCGGCTCGCAGGGCGTGCGTCACATCTACAGCAAGAGGGAAGTCCACAACGTCGGCGACATCAAGGGCATGAAGGTCCGGGTGCAGGCGACCGCGACCGAGGATACCATGTTCCCGGCCTATGGCGCGCAGACGGTGCACATGCCGTTCGGCAGCGTCTACACCTCGCTGCAGACCGGCGTGGTCGACGCCGCCGAGAACAGCATCAATGTCTATCTGGTCAACAAGCATTACGAGGTCGCGCCGGTGCTCTCGATCACCGAGCACGAGGCCAACAATGCGCTGCTGTTCGTCTCCGACAAGCTGTGGCAGAGCCTCTCCGCCGAGCAAAAGCAGTGGGTGCAGGCTGCCGCCAACGAGGTCAGCGCCAAGGAGCCGCAGAAGGCGTTCGAGCTCGAGCGCAATGCGCTGACCAAGCTGAAATCGTTCGGCGTCAAGGTGGTCGAGGATGTCGACAAGAAGAGCTTTACGGCGATCGCCGATCCCTATCTCGACAAGCTCGCCAGGGAGCTCGGCCCGCATGCCGAGAAGATCAAGAACCTGATCCGCGCGATCAACTAGACGAGCGTCGTCCCGGCGAAAGCCGGGACCCATACGCCGCGGCCTTTAATTAAGCAATTGGGTTGCCGACTTTTCTGCACAACTCGAGCCGGGGTTATGGGTCCCGGCCTTCGCCGGGACGACGAGGAATTTCGAGCCATGGCCATCGCCGACAGACTGGTGCTGCAACGGCAGCGGCATCTGAAGTGGCGGGCGCTCGATCGGCTCGAGTTGGTCCTGATGATGCTGTGCGGGCTGTTGTGCTTCGGCTTCTCGCTCTCGGTCACCGCCGACATCGTCACCCGCACCATCGGCCACCCCTGGCTGTGGCTGCAGGAGGTGACCTCGACGCTGTTCATATACGCGATCTTCATCGGGGCCGCGGTCGCGACCAGGCGCAATGATCATCTCTATCTCACCGCGCTCTCGGAGGCGATGCATGGCCGGTCGCGGCTGGTCGTCGAGATCATCATTCGGCTGGTCGTGCTGGGCGTCGCCTTCTGCCTGGTCTGGTATGGCTATCAGAACTACCTGCGCGGCTTCGGCAGCTTCCGCCTGCCGTCGGGTACGCCGATCGCCTCGCTCTATGCGGTGATCCCGCTGTCGGGAATCCTGATCGGCCTGTTCACGATCGAGCAACTCGTCAACGGCATCCGCAACGGCTTTGACCATCCGGAGCCGCCGGACGAGGACCTCGCGATCCCTTCGACCACGGGGGCGCAGCCGTGAGCGCGCCGGTGGTGCTCGTGCTGATGTCGTCCTGCTTCCTGTTCTTCGGCTATCTCGGCGTGCCGGTGCCGTTCTCGCTGATGGCCGGCGTGTTCGTCGGCGCCATGCTGTCGGACGTCTCGCTGGCGGCGATCATCCAGAAGATCTTCGACGGCGTCGATTCCGAGGCGCTGCTTGCGATCCCGTTCTTCCTCCTGGTCGGCGAGCTCATGAGCTCCGCGAATGTCGTGGTCCGCATCGCCAACCTGTCGGTCTCGCTGGTCGGGCATATCAGGGGCGGGCTGTCGCAGGTCGTCGTCGTGTTCAGCATGTTCTTCTCGGAGATGTCGGGCTCGACCACCGCCGATGTCGCGGTCATGAGCCGCGCGCTCGGCGGACCGATGAAGCGGGAGGGCTATGAGCCGGCCTTCATCGCCGCGATCATCGCCTCGGCCTCGACGATTGCGGCGCTGGTGCCGCCGAGCATCACGGCGGTGGTCTATGGCGCGGTCGGCAATGTCTCGATCGCCGGCCTGTTCATGGCAGGCGTGGTCCCCGGCCTCATGATCGGCTTCGGGCTGATGATCTACTGTTATTTCTTCGGGCCGTCAGGCCTGCGCAAGCCCCGCGCGCCGCTGCGCCAGGTCGTGTTCGCCGCCGGTGACGCCGCGCTGCCGCTGATGATCCCGGTGATCCTGCTCGGCGGCATCCTGACCGGCTGGTTCACGCCGACCGAAGCCGGCGTAGTCGCGGTCGCCTACATCATCATCTTGGTGATCCCGGCGCTGAACCGCGGTCACCTGAAGAAGATTCCGTACGATTTCTGCCTCGCCGGCCTGATCTTCTCGCTGCCGCTGATCACGATCGGCGCCGCGAATGCATTCGGCTGGATGCTCGCCTATCTGCGCGGCGCGATCTACATCGCCGACTGGATCACCTCGATCGCCGGCAACGATCCGCACCTCATCATGCTCTTGATGGTGCTGCTGTTCACGGTGGTCGGCGACTTCATCGAGCCGGTGCCGACCATCATCATCTTCATGCCGCTGGTCAACGCGCTGACCCAAGCCGGCGACATCAACGGCGTGCACATGGGCGTGGTGCTGATCGCAACGCTGGCATTCGGCCTGATCACGCCGCCCTACGGGCTCGTGCTGCTGATGGCCTCGAAATTCGTCGGCATCAGCTTTGCAAAAGCGCTGCGGGCGGCGCTGCCGATCTATGTCGTGTTCCTGGTCACGATCTGTTTCACCATCTATTTCCCGAAGGTCGTGCTGTGGCTGCCCAAGCAGGTAATCCCGGAGTCTGTCGGCTGTTTCAAGGCGCCCGGCGGTACCGGATACATCTGCCCGAACTAGCCGGACCGCTACTTCGACTTGCTGGTGAACTTCTTCACGGCGACGCGGAAGTCCTCGGTGTGCATCGACGTGATGATCTTGTGCTCCTCGGCGTCCAGCTGCTGCCTGGTCGGTGTGGTGACCGCCTGATAGACCAGTGATTTGGTCCCAGCGATCGCGGCCGGCGGATTTTTCGCCAGGCGCTCGGCGAGTTGCCTTGTGGCCGCCTTCAGCTCGGCCGCGGGGACGGTTTTGACGACCAGCCCCCATTCATAGGCCTGTTGCGCGGTGAAGCCGTCCTCGGCAAGGAAAATCTGCAGCGCGCGACGGGTGCCGACCGTGCCCACGATGCCGACCGTGCTGCCGCCGTCCGGCGACACGCCGATCTTGGCATAGGCCGGCGTGAAGCGGGCATCGTCGGCGGCGATGCACAGATCGGTCACGAAGGCGAGGCCCATGCCGGCGCCGGCCGCCGAACCATGCACGCTCGACAGCACGATCTTCGGCATCCGCCGCACCGTCTCGATGAAGGCATGGTAGTGGCGCAGCATCTCGCTGACCACCGGGGTGACATTGTTGGTCTCGGCGGCGGCGCCGATCGTCTGCAGATCGCCGCCGGCGCAGAAGGCGCGGCCTTCGCCTTCGATGACCAGGACGCGGACGTCCGTGTTGGTCTCGACCTCGGCGCTGAGCTGCTCCAGCTTTTTGGCGATCGTCAGGTCGATCGCGTTGAATGCGGCCGGCCGGTTCAGCGTGATGGTCGCGATGGCGCCGTCGATGCGGAGCAGAGCGGGGTCGTTGGCGGAGGCGGGATCGGGCATTTTGAAGACCTTGGGCTTGTTGGTTCGGGCCATTTAAGGCCCTGGCGCGAGCCGTGGCAATCCGCCTCCGTATCGGAGGCGGTTCTGCGGTGCCTGGATTTGCTGGAGACCCCCTTGCGTCCGCGCCGGCCATCAGGCCAAATGGCCGTCAGCCTTCGGTACGCAGACACGAGCGCTGTGGGGACGGGGCAAGCAAGCTAACATCGACAAGAGGAAACAGCATGGGTCACTCCTGCTCGCGCGAATTTGGGTTGTTCCGATGACAGGCTCGGTCATCATCGTCGGCGCCGGACATGCCGGCTTCCAACTCGCGGCGTCGCTGCGCCAGGCGGGTTTTGCGGAGCGCATCGCCCTGATCAATGACGAAGGCCATTTGCCGTATCAGCGGCCGCCTTTGTCGAAGGCCTATCTGAAGGGGACCGGCGGGCCCGAGACCTTGATGTTCCGGCCCGAGAAATTCTACCACGACAACAAGATCGAGCTGATCACCGATCGGGCGCACGCGATCGACCGCAATGCGCGGAAGGTGGCGCTCGCCTCCGGCGCGTCGCTCGACTACGGCCACCTGGTGTTCGCGACCGGCGCGCGGAACCGGCTGCTCGATATTCCGAACGCCAGGCTGGACGCGGTCCGCTACCTGCGCATCCTCGATGAGAGCCATGCGCTGCGCGAATTGCTTGCGCCCGGCATGCGCGTCGTCGTGATCGGCGCGGGCTTCATCGGGCTCGAATTCGCCGCCACCGCACGGGCCAAGGGTCTCGAGGTCGATGTGGTCGAGCTCGCATCTCGGGTGATGGCGCGCGCGGTGACCGCGGAGATTTCCGAGTTCTCGCAGGCGCGCCACGCCGCGGCCGGCATCCGGATTCACCTCGGGGTGCAGGTCACGGCGATCGAGGCCGATGGTGCCAAGGTCACCGGCGTCAGCCTGAGCAACGGCACGCACATCCCGGCCGATCTCGTCGTGGTCGGCGTCGGCGTGCTGCCGAATGTCGAGCTTGCCGCCGAGGCAGGCCTGCCGGTCGCATCGGGCATCATCGTCGACGAGCATCTTCTGACCGCCGATCCCAATGTCTCCGCGATCGGCGATTGCGCGCTCTACACCAGCAAGCGGTTCGGCGGATCGCTGCGGCTGGAATCGGTGCAGAACGCGACCGACCATGCGCGTTGCGTGGCGTCGCGGCTGACCGGGAAGACCGAGGTCTATGACGGCCTGCCGTGGTTCTGGAGCGACCAGGGCCCCGACAAGCTGCAGATGGCGGGGCTCGCCACCGGCTACGACCGCGTGGTGGTGCGCGGTGACCGCGCGCAGGGCGCGTTCTCGGCATTCTGCTATCGCGGTGACAGGCTGCTCGGCATCGAGTCGGTCAATCGCGCCGGCGATCACATGTTCGGCCGCCGGCTGCTCGGCGCCGGCGGCTCGATCACGCCGGAGCAGGCCGCGGATGCGAGCTTTGATTTGAAGAGCGCGCTGGCGTAGTTGGATCGTCGTCCCGGCGAAGGCCGGGACCCATACGCCGCGGCCTCTCGATTTGAGGCGGTGCGGGTTGACGTCAGTTCAAGACAATGGAAGCCGGTGGTTATGGGTCCCGGCCTTCGCCGGGACGACCCGTGGAAAGAACGGCGCTAACCTCCTGCGCCGTCGGCATCGACGGCGCAGCGCCCATCCGTTGCACGCAAATCGAGGCGGCGGCGTTGGCATAGGCCAGGGCGTCGCCGAGCGGCTTGCCGCCCGCGAGCTGCGAGGCGAGGGCGCCGACGAAGCAGTCGCCGGCGCCTGTCGTATCGACGGCCTTGACCTCGCGTCCCGGCACCAGCAGCGGCTGGCCTTCGACCAGCGCCAGAACGCCGCGTTTGCCGAGCGTGACGCAGACGGTCTTGCCTTGCCCCAAGCTTCGCGCCGCCTCGGCAAGGCGGGCGGGTGCGTCGCTGTCGCGCAGCTCAGTTCCCGTGAGGAATCCAAGCTCGGTCTCGTTCAGGATCAGGATATCGACCAGATCCAGCAGCGCCTTGTCGGCCTGTTTCGCCGGTGCCGGATTGAGGATCGTGGTGGCGCCGGCGGCGCGGGCGCGCTGGAAGAATGCGGCGATCGTCGGCAGCGGGATCTCGAACTGGCTGACCGCGACGTCACCCTTCACCATGGCAGGCACCGCGACATCACGAGCATCGACGAGCCCGTTGGCGCCTGGCACGACCACGATGGTGTTGTCGGCATTGGCAATGGTGATGATCGCCGTGCCGGAATGCGCACCAGCGGTGGTCTTGACGAGGCTGAGATCGACGCCTTGCGCGACGAGGAACGCTCTCAGCTCCTTGCCGAACGCATCGGTGCCGAGCCTGCCGATGAGTGTGGTCGCAACGCCGAGTTTTGCCGATGCCACGGCCTGATTGGCGCCCTTGCCACCGGGAAAATAGAGCACGGCCTCGCCGGCCACGGTTTCGCCGACCCGCGGATGGCGCTCGGCGGTCGCCACCACGTCCATATTGATGCTGCCGGCGACAAAAACGTGCCTCATGGCCTAGCCTCGATCCGCCCGATCAGGCCTCGGCGCGGAACTCCTGCTTGACGGCCGCGATATCGGCCAGCGTCGGCAGGCCGGCCTCGTTGCCGAGCTTCTGGATCTTGTAGGTCGACGCCGCACGCGCGAACTTGAAATGCTCATGCCAGCCCTTGCTCGGATTTGAGAGGTAGGAATAGATGTAGGCGCCGTGGAAGACATCGCCCGCGCCGTTGGTGTCGATCACCCGTTCCCGCGGTATCGGAAAGGCCGGCAAGGTGCGCACCACGCCCGCTTCGTCGTACCAGAGCAGGCCGCGCTCGCCCATGGTGACGCCGCCGACCGTGCAGCCGCGGCTCTTGAGATAGTCGAGCATCTGCTCCGGCGTCTTGTCCATCTGCTCGCACAGCCGCTCGGCGACGATCGCAATATCGATGAAGGCGAGCAGCTCGTGGGTGTTGGTGCGCAGGCCGCCGCCGTCAAGCGAGGTCAGGATGCCGGCTTCGCGGCACAGCTTCGCGTAATGGATCGCGGCGTCCGGTTGATGGCCATCGATGTGCAGCGCGCGGCAGCCATCGATGTTCAGCAGCGGAAAGGGGTGGATGTGCTGGTCGTCGCGGCAGCGCACGATGGCGCGCTTGCCATCGTGGGGCATGATGAAGGACAGTGAGGAGGAGTTGACCTTGCGGGGGTGGAACGAGATGCCGTACCTGTCGGCCATGTCCCAGAACATCCGCCCCAGCCAGTCATTGGCCATGGTCGCGATCAGGTCCGGCTGGATGCCGAGCTTGGCGCAGCAGAACGCTGCGGTTACGGCGTTGCCGCCGAACGACACGGCATAGGCGTCGGCGACGTGCTTCTCGTCGCCGACCGGCATGTGATCCGTGATGAAGGTGACGTCGATATAGGTCTGTCCGATGAAGAGAGCCTGCATTCGCTTTCCGTCGTGGCTTGGTGTGGTCCCGGCCGGCACGGCAGACTAGCACCGCTGCTCGGCCGATTTCGCTGAAATTATTCGCAACTTTGGCTGGTTGTGGCTAGAGATGTGGGCAGCCGCGCGGCGCTGGCATTCGGCATAATGGCGGCCCGCTGCTCGCGGTTCCGAGGTTGCGTGAGGGAGAAGCATCATGACGGCAGATTCGGGGAGGCCCGTGCCATGATTACCGGTCTTGACCACATCGTCGTCCTGACCGGCGACATCAGCGCTGCCAGTGCCGCCTACGAGACGCTGTTCGCGCGGGCGCCGGCCTGGCGCAACAGCGGCGACGGCGCCGACCGCGTGCTGTTCACGCTCGATAACACCACGCTGGAATTGATGGCGCCGCGCGGCGACGATGCCGCCGCGCAACGCGTCCGCGGCGCGCTCGTCACCCAGGGCGAGGGGCTTGCGAGCCTCTGTTTTCGCACCAGCGATATCAAGAGGACGCATCGCAGGCTCGACCGGCTGACGCTGAAGCCCGAGCCGGTCGCCGAGGTCGAGAGCCGCGACGATGTCAGCGGTGCCACGCTGTCGTGGAAGCGCACGCGCGCTGCGACCGACACGACGCGCGGCGTGCGGATGTTCTTCCTGGAGCGGGAGCAGGAGCGGCCGCTCTCGGTGCGCACCACGCCGGCCTCGATCACGGCGATGGATCATGTGGTGGTCTCGACCGCCGATCCGGAACGCGCCGCCGCGCTTTACGGCGCGCGGCTCGGGCTCGACATGGCGCTCGACCGCTCGCATCCCGAGTGGGGCCGGCTGATGTTCTTCCGCTGCGGCGATCTCGTCGTCGAGGTCACGCACCGGCCGGGCAAGCAGAGCAACAAGGTGGAGGCCGACGCGCCGGACCGGCTGCGCGGGATCTGCTGGCGCGTCGCCGATATCGATGCCACGCATGCGCGGCTGGTTGCCGCCGGCGTCGACGTCTCGGAGATCCGCGCCGGCCGCAAGCCCGGCACGCGGGTGATGACGGTGCGCAACGGCACGTGCGGTGTGCCGACGCTCCTGGTGCAGCCCTCGCAGGGGAAGCCAGACTAGGGCGCAGGTTGTGCGTGCGTCGTCACGGCAGCGTGCGTGGCGCTTTCGTCATTCCGGGGCGTGCGAAGCACGAACCCGGAATCCATCTAGCCGCAAGCTCCGTGGATGGATGGATTCCGGGCTCTCGCTTCGCGAGCCCCGGAATGACGAAGGGACAAGAAATATTCCCGCACGCCCGTCGCGACAACATTCGTTCTCAAACGTCGCGCGTCATGCTACGTTCATCAATCCAGCATCACCGGGCGATTGATTTTGGCGAAGGCAAAGCGAATACAGAGATGGCAGCGCGACCCGGAAGGGATGCGGCTGCGGATTCTCGAGGCGGCCAAGCAGGAATTCGCCACCCATGGCCTCGCCGGCGCGCGGGTCGATCGCATCGCGGCCAATGCCGGCGCCAACAAGCGCATGCTGTACTACCATGTCGGCAACAAGGAGGATCTCTATCTCGAGGTGCTGGAAGGCGCCTATGAGAAGATCCGTGCCGAAGAGCGCACGCTCGACCTCGAGCATCTCGATCCGCCCGAGGCGATCGGGCGCCTGATCGCCTTCACCTGGAACTATTTTCTGCGCAATCCCGAGTTCCTGGCGTTGCTGAACACGGAAAACCTCGCCAAGGCAAAGCACCTGAAGCGCTCGACCAAGGTCAAGTCGATGCACTCGCCGTTCGTCGAGATGATTCGCACGGTGGTGACGCGCGGCGTCGAGAGCGGCGATTTCCGCGTCACGGTCGATCCGGTGCAGCTCTATATCTCGATCGCGGGGCTTGCGTTCTTCTATCTCTCCAACAGCGCCACCTTGAGCGTGATCTTCGGCCGCGACCTCCTGAAGAAGGACGCCCGCGACGAACGTCTCGAGCATATGATTGCGCTGGTGCTGGCGGCGTTGACGGGTAAGTCCACCGCCGCGTTCGGGGTGATGCCGGTGCGGCACGCCGCGGAACACCGCGTGGTGTGACGGCTCGCGGTTCGTCCGCAGCCCGTATCCAGAAAGTCTCGTCTGGCGAAAGTATGGGATTCCAGCGCGATTTCGTCGCGTGCCGGGGGCTGGACAGTAATTATCCAACAGGTTAATTTCTAACCGAACGAGAGAAACTGCAAGGGAGTGTGACGTGGCGGAGGCAAGGAGCCCTTCGGGCCTGTCGAAGGTGCTGAATGCGGCGTGGGTGCGCCCGTTCCTGTTCCTGATCGTCATCGTGGCGGCCTGGGATCTCTCGATCCGCCTGTTCCACATCCCCGCCTATCAGATCCCGTCGCCCGGTGACGTCGTTACGGTGCTGATCAGCGACTGGCCGGAACTGCTGCGGCAGTCCTGGCCGACCACCTATGCGACGCTCTGCGGCTTCCTGCTCTCGGCGCTGTTCGGCATTCCCACAGCGATGCTGATCGCGGGCTCGAAGACGGTGGAGAGCTACGTTTATCCGCTCCTGGTGTTCTCGCAATCGGTGCCGAA
The DNA here is from genome assembly GCF_053474805.1 of Bradyrhizobium sp. WCU1. Lineage (NCBI taxonomy): Bacteria > Pseudomonadati > Pseudomonadota > Alphaproteobacteria > Hyphomicrobiales > Nitrobacteraceae > Bradyrhizobium > Bradyrhizobium sp. WCU1. Next base: position 1,215,992 of record NZ_CM130280.1, on the reverse strand, counting down.
GATCGCGATCGCGCCGCTGTTCGTGGTCTGGTTCGGCTTCGGCATCGTCCCCAAGGTGATCTCCGCGTTCCTGCTCGGCTTCTTCCCCGTCGTGGTCTCGGCGGTGCAGGGCTTCAAGTCGGTCGATCCCGACATGGTCGATCTGGCGCGCGCAATGCAGGGCAGCCGCTTCAAGGTGTTCTGCGCGGTCAACCTGCCGCACGCGATGCCGGCGATATTCTCCGGCCTGAAAGTGTCGGTGACACTCGCGGTGGTCGGCGCCGTGGTCGGCGAGTTCGTCGGCTCCAATTCCGGCATCGGTTATGTGATGCAGCGCTCGATCGGCACCTTCGACCTGCCGACGATGTTCGCCGCGCTGGTGATCCTGGCGCTGCTCGGCGTCATCCTGTTCTGGATCGTCGACCGCATCGAGCGGCTGGTGATCCCCTGGCACGTCAGCCAGCGTGACGACATCAGTTTTGCGTCATAGCGCAGCAATCGGACAAGCGGCCCATCCAAGGGCCGCGGACAATAGAGGGAGAGCATCCATGAAGCGTTTGATTGCGGTCGCCGGCGCCGCATTGGCCTGGACCGCACTGGCGATGGCACCAGCGTCCGCGGCCGACAAGGTCGTGCTGATGCTGAACTGGTACGTCTATGGCGAGCACGCGCCGTTCTACTACGGCAAGGCCAAGGGCATCTACGCCGCCGAGGGCATCGACCTCGAGATCCAGGAAGGCCGCGGCTCGGCCGCGACCACACAGGCGGTGGCGGCCAAGACCGCCGATTTCGGCTATGTCGACGTACCTACCATGATGCGCGCCGCGGTGAAAGGCGCGCCTGTGATCGCAACCGGCGTGCTGTTGCAGACCAGCCCGATGTCGGCGATGGGCTTCGTCGACAAGAACATCAAAAAGCCGGAGGACATCAAGGGCAGGACGGTCGCGATCACGCCCGCGGATTCGATGACGCAGATCTGGCCGCTGTTCCTGAAGAAGACCGGGCTGAAGGAAAGCGACTTCAACACGGTTGCCGGCGACGGCCAGACCAAGCTCAACGCCGTCATCAACGGCCAGGCCGATCTCCTGCTCGGCTATGTCATGGACCAGTCGATGAAGATCAAGGACGCCACCGGCAAGGACGTCTATCCGATCAAGTTCGCCGACTACGGCATCAACATGGTGTCGTCGGGCATCATCGCGAATTCGGACTATGTGAAGGCCAATGCCGACCTGGTCCGCCGCTTCATGTCGGCGACGACAAAAGCGGTGGAGGCTGCGGAGAAGGACCCGAAGGCGGCCGCGCAGTCGATCCTCGATGCCAACCCGAAGGGCGGCAAGATCGAGACGCTGACGCAGGGTTTTGAGCTCACAATCCCGCTCTATCGCACGCCGGCGACCAAGGACAAGCGGCCGTTCCAGGTCACCGACCAGAACATGACCGAGTCGGTCGATTTGATGGTCGAATATGGTGGCCTCGACGCCAAGGCGAAGGCCAATCCGAAGGCGTTCTACACCAACGACTATCTGCCGAAGGGTAATTCGTAAGCCATGAAATCGGCGATCAAGAGCGCTGCCGAGCAGCCCGCCGCGCATCTGCGCCTGGTGTCCGACCGCGCGCCCGGCGCCGCGCCGGGCATCAAGCTGTCGGGCGTGTCGAAGACCTACCGGTCGCGCGACGGCGACGTGCCGTCGCTGCGGCCGCTCGACTTCACCATCAATGACGGCGAGTTCTTTGTCGTGGTCGGGCCCTCCGGCTGCGGCAAGTCCACGCTGCTGAAGATGATCTCGGGCCTGCTGCCGCCGACGACGGGGCAGGTGCTGGTGGACGGCGAGCCGGTGACGAAACCCCACGGCAATGTCGGCATCGTGTTCCAGAACGCCCTGCTGCTGCCGTGGCGCAATATCCTCTCCAACGTGATGCTGCCGATCGACATGAAGCGGCTCGCCCGGGACAAATATCTCGACCGCGCCAAGGGGTTGTTGAAGCTCGTCGGCCTCGAAGGCTTCGAGAAGAAGCTGCCCTGGCAGCTGTCCGGCGGCATGCAGCAGCGCGCCTCGATCTGCCGCGCGCTGGTGCACGATCCCAAGATCATGCTGATGGACGAGCCGTTCGGCGCGCTCGACGCCATGACGCGGGAACGGATGAATGTCGAACTGATGCGGATCCAGCGCGAGACCGGCAAGACGGTGCTGTTGATCACGCACTCGATTCCCGAAGCCGTGTTCCTCGCCGACCGCGTGCTCGTCATGACCGAGCGGCCCGGCGCGATCGCGGCGATCTACGACGTGCCGATGCCGCGGCCGCGTTCGCTCGAGACGATGTCCGATCCCGTCTTCACCGAACTGGTGCAGCGGATCCGCAAGCATTTCTTCACACAGGGATCGCTGGACTAACGCCCGAGCTTTCAATGCCGCTTCGCCTCGCTGTCAAAGATATCGCCTTCTTCGAACGGCCGCTGCCCTTCGTCCGGCCGTTCCGCTTCGGCGCGGTGACGATCAATGCGGCGACGCAGGTTTTCGTGCGGGTCGAGATCGAGGTCGAAGGCAAGGGCCGCGCCACCGGCGCCAGCGCCGAGATGCTTGCGCCGAAATGGTTCGACAAGCGGCCGCATCTGACCGAAGCCCAGTCGCTCGACGGACTTCGCCGCTCGCTGGCGATTGCACGCGAGTTCTATCTGGCGAACGGAGCCTTTGATACCGCGTTCGGCCTGCACGCCGCGTACATCGGTCCGCAGGTCGCGGCCTGCGCTGCGGAAGACATTCCGCAGCTTGCCGCGAGCTTTGGCCCGGCGGAGATCGACAAGGCGATCCTGGATGCGCTGCTGCGTGCGGCCGGCGCAAATGTCTTCGACGGCATGGCCGGCAATATCGCCGGAATCGACGGGCGGCTGACGCCCGATCTCGGCGATCCAGACATCGCGCGGTTCCTGTCCGCCCGCAAGCGCCTCGACCGTGTCGCCGTCAGGCATACGGTCGGGATGGATGACACGATCGAAGGCGAGGGCGGTGTTGCCGACGCAAACGAAAATGCCGGTGCACGCTATTTCAAGCTCAAGCTGAACGGCGATCCGGCGCATGACGCAGCGCGGCTGGCGCGGATCGGCGACGAGCTCGCCAAGCTGCCTTACGCCACCAAGATCACGCTCGATGCCAACGAGCAATACGCGGACCTTGCCGCGCTGAACGCGCTGGTCGACCGGCTCGACCATGACGAGGCACTCAAGCCGATCGCTGCAAACCTGCTCTATATCGAGCAACCGATGCCGCGTGACGTCACGAAAGCATCGCCGCTCGGGAAATTGGCCGGGCGCAACTTCATCATCGATGAGGCCGACGATTCCTATGACGCGTTCCCGCGGGCGCGGGCGCTCGGCTATCGCGGCATCTCGTCGAAATCGTGCAAGGGCATCTACAAATCGGTCGTCAATGCCGCCCGCGCGGCGGCGTGGAGCGCGGATGGCGACCGGTATTTCATCAGCGGTGAGGACCTGACCTGCCAGGCCGGCCTCGGTGTGCAGCAGGATCTTGCGCTCGGCGCGCTGATCGGCGTCACCCATGCCGAACGCAACGGACATCACTACGTCGACGGCTTTGCCGACACCCCGGCTGACGAAGCCGACGCCTTCCTCACCGCGCATCCCGATCTCTATACACGCGCGGGCGGCAAGGTCCGCCTCGCGATCCATGACGGCGATCTCCTGACCGGATCGATCGCCGCAGTACCGGGCTTTGCCAGTTCGATCCATCCGGACTGGTCCACCATGCAGCCGCTCAAGCGGCCAACACCACGCGTTTCGCAGGAGCAGACAGTATGACGACCAAACGCCTCGGCCTGATCATGAACGGCGTCACCGGCCGGATGGGGCTCAACCAGCATCTGATCCGCTCGATCGTCGCGATCCGCGAGCAGGGTGGCGTGTTGTTGTCGAATGGCGACCGCATCATGCCCGATCCGATCCTGGTCGGGCGCGACGCCGAGAAGGTCGGCGCATTGGCAAAGCGCTACGGCATCGAGCGCCACACCACCGATCTCGATCGCGCGCTGGCCGACAAGGACGATACCGTGTTCTTCGATGCCGCGACGACGCAGGCACGGCCCTCGCTGCTGACCAAGGCGATCAACGCCGGCAAACATGTCTATTGCGAGAAGCCGATCGCGACCAATCTCGAGGAAGCCGTCGCGGTCGTGAAGTTGGCCAATGCCAAGGGTCTCAAGCACGGCACCGTGCAGGACAAGTTGTTCCTGCCCGGCCTGAAGAAGCTCGCCTTCCTGCGTGACTCCGGCTTCTTCGGCCGCATGCTCTCGGTGCGCGGCGAGTTCGGCTATTGGGTGTTCGAGGGCGGCTGGCAGGAAGCGCAGCGGCCGTCGTGGAACTACCGCGCAGAGGATGGCGGCGGCATCATTCTGGATATGGTCTGCCACTGGCGCTACGTGCTCGACAATCTGTTCGGCGAGGTCGAGAGCGTGGTCTGCATCGGCACGACCGATATCCCAGAACGCTTTGACGAGAAGGGCAAGAAGTACCAGGCGACGGCCGATGATTCCGCCTACGCCACCTTCCGCCTGAAGGGCGGCGTGATCGCGCATATCAACATGAGTTGGGTGACGCGGGTCTACCGCGACGACCTCGTCACCTTCCAGGTCGACGGCACCCATGGCTCGGCCGTTGCCGGACTGACCGACTGCGTGATCCAGGCGCGCCAGGCGACGCCGCGGCCGGTGTGGAATCCGGACGAGAAGCGGATGCACGATTTCTATGCCGACTGGCAGAAGCTGCCCGAGAACGTCGTCTACGACAACGGCTTCAAGGAGCAGTGGGAGATGTTCATTCGCCACGTCTGCGAGGATGCGCCCTACAAATACACCTTGCTCGAAGGCGCCAAGGGCGTGCAGCTTGCCGAGTGCGCGCTGAAGAGCTGGAAGGAGCGGCGCTGGATCGACGTCGCACCGATCGCCGTCTGAGAGGGACCTTGCCATGAACAAGCCAGTCCTGCCGATGTCATCCCTTTCGCTGAAGCTGCCGACCGCCGATGGGGGCCTCGAGACCTATCGCCTGGCGGCGTCGCGGACCTTTCCGGCAAAGCTTGAGGGCACGCTCAACCGGGTGGCGTTCTCTGCGGCCCATGTGGTTGCCGATCCCCGCGCCGACGTCGATCCCTGGCTGACGGCTGCGATCGACTGGGACAAGACGATCGCATTCCGCGAGCACGTCTGGGACCTCGGCCTCGGCGTCGCCGAGGCGATGGATACCGCGCAGCGTGGCATGGGGCTGGACTGGGCGACCTCGCTCGAATTGATCCAGCGCTCGGTCAGGGCGGCGAAGGCCAGGGGCAATGCGCTGGTGTTCTCCGGCGCCGGGACTGATCATCTGGCGGTAGAAGACGCAAGGTCGATCGACGACGTCATCCGTGCCTATGAGGAGCAGATCGCGGCGGTGGAGAAGGCCGGTGGCCGCATCATCCTGATGGCCTCGCGCGCGCTGGCAAAGCTCGGCAGGACCGCGGACGATTACGCTGGGGTTTATGACCGCGTGCTGTCGCAGGTCCGCGAGCCCGTGATCATCCACTGGCTCGGCGACATGTTCGATCCGGCGCTGTCAGGCTATTGGGGCACGGCCGATCTCGACAGGGCGATGGATACGGCGGTCGCGATCATCAACGCCAATGCGGCCAAGGTCGATGGCGTCAAGGTCTCGCTGCTCGACAAGCAGCGCGAGATCGACATGCGGCGGCGGCTCGACCCACGGGTGAAGATGTACACCGGCGACGACTTCAACTACGCCGAACTGATCGCCGGCGACGACAAGGGATTTTCCCACGCGCTGCTCGGCATCTTCGATGCGATCGCGCCCGCGGCGTCCTACGCCCTGTCGCGGCTCGCGGCGGGCGACGAGGCCGGCTTCCACGACGTGCTCGGCCCGACGGTGCCGCTGTCGCGCCACATCTTCAAGGCGCCGACCCGCTTCTACAAGACCGGCATCGTGTTCATGGCCTACCTCAACGGCCACCAGGATCATTTCACGATGGTCGGCGGGCAGGAAAGCGCGCGCTCGACCCTGCATCTCGCCGAACTGTTCCGGCTCGCCGACCAGGCGGGGCTGCTAGCCGATCCGGAAGCAGCGACACGCCGGATGGCGACGATCCTTGCGAGCCGTGGCATAGACGCCTGATGCGCGATTTTTCCAGAGATCACCGCTGGCTGTCGCTGAACACGGCAACCGTCCGCAAGCAGGGCGATCTTCTCGCCATCATCGAGGCCTGCGCGCGGCTCGGCATCCGCGCCATCGATCCCTGGCGCGACCAGGTCGCTGCCGTCGGTCTCGACCGTGCCGTGCGCGCGGTGAAGGACGCGGGGCTCGATCTGTCGGGCTATTGCCGCGGCGGCATGTTCACGGCCGATAACGCGCATCGCAGCGCGGCACGCGACGACAACCGCCGCGCCGTTGACGAGGCCGTCGCGCTCGGTGCCTCCTGCATCGTGCTCGTCGTCGGCGGCCTGCCGCAATATTCTCGGCCCGGCAGCGCGATGTCCAAGGACATCGCCGCAGCGCGCAATCAGGTGCATGACGGCATCGCCGAGATGCTGGACTATGCGAAGCAGGCAAGACTGCCGCTCGCGATCGAGCCGCTGCATCCGGCCTATGCCGCCGACCGCGCCTGCGTGAACACCACGAAGCACGCGCTCGACCTCTGCGACGCGCTCGATCCCGGCCGCACTGGTGCGATCGGCGTCGCGCTCGACGTCTATCACATCTGGTGGGACCCGGAGCTGATGGCCCAGATCGCGCGCGCCGGCAGGGACCGGCTGCTCGCATTCCATGTCTGCGACTGGCTGGTGCCGACCAAGGACATTCTCAACGACCGTGGCATGATGGGTGACGGTGTCATCGATATCAAATCTGTGCGCGCGGCGGTCGAAGCGCAGGGCTTCGCCGGCTATTCGGAGATCGAGATATTCTCGAATGACTGGTGGGGCCGGCCGCTGGACGAGGTGCTGCAGACCTGCATCGAGCGGCACCGGACGGTGGTTTAGGTCGGACGGCGCAAAGCCGCCGTCAGGTCAAATCCTGTGTCAACACAGCGCCGATCTGTTCCAGCGCCCAATCGACCTGATCTCCCGTAATGACCAGCGGCGGGGCGACCCGGATGGTGTGGTCATGGGTGTCCTTGGCGAGGATGCCGTGCTCCCGCAGCAGCTCGCAATAGCGGCGCGCGGGACCGGCCTCGGGGTGAAGCTCGACCGCGAGCATCAGCCCGCGTCCACGCACCTCGCGAACCGTGTTGGCACGGATGCTGCGCAAGCCGTCGATGAAGCGCACGCCTTGCGCGGCCGCGTTCTCGATCATGCCTTCGTCGACCAGCACGCGCAGCGCCGCGCGCGCGACCGCGCAGGCGAGCGGATTGCCGCCGAAGGTCGAGCCGTGCTGGCCGGGCTTCAGCGTGCCGAGCACCTCGTTGTTGGAGAGCACCGCCGAGACCGGATAGAAACCGCCGGACAGCGCCTTGCCGAGCAGCGTCACGTCGGCCTCGATGCCCTCGTGCTGCTCCGCCAGCAGCTTGCCGGTGCGGCCAAGTCCGGTCTGGATCTCGTCGAGGATCAGCATCACGTCATTGCGGGTACAGAGCTCGCGGACCCCGGCGAAATAGCCTGCAGGGGGAATGATGACGCCGGCCTCGCCCTGGATCGGCTCGACCAGGAAGGCAACGGTGTTCGGCGTAATCGCGGCTTCCAGTGCCCTGGCGTTGCCGAACGGAATGACCTTGAAGCCCGGCGCAAACGGCCCGAAATGCACGCGGCTCGCCGGGTCGGTGCTGAAGCCGACAATCGCCAGGGTGCGTCCGTGGAAATTGTCGGCGCAGACGATGATCTCGGCCTGGTCATCGGGCACGCCCTTGACCTCGTAGCCCCATTTGCGCACCGACTTGATTGCGCTCTCCACTGCCTCCGCGCCGCTGTTCATCGGCAGCACCTTGTGGGAGCCGGTCAGATCGGCGAGCTGCTCGTAGAACAAGGCGAGCTGGTCATTGTGGAAGGCCCGCGAGGTCAGCGTCAGGCGGCCGGCCTGCTCGATCATCGCGGCGAGGATTTTCGGATGACAGTGGCCCTGATTGACCGCTGAATAGGCGGAGAGGCAATCGAGGTAGCGATTGCCGTCGGTATCCCAAACCCAGACGCCTTCGCCGCGCGTCAGCACGACGCCGAGCGGCGCGTAGTTGTGGGCGCCGAATTGCGCTTCCCTGGCGATGAAATCGGTGACTGGCGGACGCATGTTTCGTCACTCCAGCTGTGCGGTGCCGGCACCGGTGAGGTGTCGCGCGATCAAATTATAGCTGATTGGGGATCGGCCCGCGCGGCTTAAAGGATGACCGTGCACCAAATTTGATCGATCCTGTCAGCGTCGCTGCGCTACGAATCCCGATCGCGGTGCGCGATCTCGAGCGTGACCAGCCGGGCGAGCAGCGTCGCCGGGTAGAGCTGGCCGAAGATCGCCTCGACATTGCACAGGCTGCGCGCCATCGGATGCAATGGTGCGACGTCGCCGTAGCCGGTTGTCGTCAGCGTGGCGAAGGAGAAATAGATCAGCTGGCTTGCGAGCGACGGCCGGTCTTCGATCTTCATGCCGGCAAATGCGTCCGGGACCAGCGTGCCGATGAAGGTGTAGAGCGCCACGAAGATCACCGCGACCGTGAGATAGAACAGGATCGCGCCGATCACCCGGTGGTAGGTGACGCGCCCCGGCGCGAAGATCGCCCGCGCGACCGTCACTGCCATCGTGATGCCGACCAGAAGCCAGGAGCCGGCGAACAGATTGAGGTCGAGGATCGACGGCGAGTGCAGGCGCAGGATCGCGCCGGTCACGATCATCGCCAGAGCGACCAGCATGGTGACGACGGCGATCGCGCTGCCCGACATCACGAACACGCCGCCGACCAGGAAGATCGCGAGCAACAGCTCGAAAACCTGGAATTCGAACAGGCCGAGCGCCTGTAGCGGCGCGACCACGAACATCATGACCAGGAGCAGTCCGGTCAGCACCGTCAGCAGCGAATCGCCCCAGCGCTCGCGCAATTGCTCTGTCGTCATCGGATCACGCGCCGCGCCGGCATGGCACGCTGAGGAAGCCGCGGAACCGCACCCGGCCGCCGCGCACCGGCTCGCCGTCGAGCAGATAGTTCGGGAAGCGCTTGAGGAACCGCGAGATCGCGATGGCGCCTTCAAGGCGCGCCAGCGCCATGCCCGCGCATTGATGCGCGCCGGTGCCGAAGGCGAGATGGCGGTTCGGCGTGCGTGCGACGTCGAAGTTTTCCGGGTTGGGGAATTGCGCGGGATCGCGGTTGGCGGCGCCGATGCACAGCGTGACCAGCGTGCCGGCCGGCAGCTTGATGCCGCCGAGCTCGGTCTCCTCCACGATCATGCGGTTGCCGAGCTGGTTGGAGCTTTCGAAACGCAGCATCTCCTCGACCGCGGTCTTGATCAGCTCCGGCTGCGCGATCAGCCGCTGCTTCTCCCCAGGGTATTGGGTCAGCGTCACCAGACCGTTGCCGATCAGGTTGGTCGTGGTCTCGTGGCCGGCATTGAGCAGGAAGATGCAGTTGTGCAGCAGTTCCTTCGCGGTCAGCCGCTCGCCATTGTCCTCACCCTGGATCAATCGGGTCAGCACGTCGCGCTCGGGATTGCCCGGCCTGGCGCGGCGGCGTTCGACCAGGGTTTCGAGATAGGCGAGGAAATCCTTCACCGCGGCGTTGCCGCGGTCGAACGCGTCCTTGCCGATCACCGGCTCCAGCGCACCCAGGATCGCCAGCGACCAGTCGCGCAGCGGTTCGCGCTCCTCGTGCGGCACGTCGAGCAGGTTGCCGATCACCTCGACCGGAATCGCCGAGGCGAAATCCTCGATCAACTCAAAGCGCTCCTTGGCTGCGATCCGGTCGAGCAGGCTGTCGACCAGCGCGATCAGGTCCGGCTCCATGCCGGCGATTGCCCGCGGCGACAAGGCGCCCATGATCAAGCGCCGCACGCGGGTGTGCGCCGGCGGATCGTTGAAGACGAGGCTGGTCGTGTGGTGTTCGTAGAGCAGCGAGTCGCGGTATTTCGGCAGAAACTCCGTCTTCTTGTCGGAGGAGAACGTCCTGGTGTTCTTGTAGGCGGCGATCAGGTCGTCGTAGCGGGTGAGGAAATAGCAGCCGTTCGGCAGGCGCTTGACCGGCGCGTGCTCGCGTAGCGCGCGATAGGTCGGGTAGGGGTCGGCGTAGAACTTCGGGGTCAGCCTTTCCAGGTCGAAACCGTCAGCCAGCTCGCGCGCGTGCCCGTCCATGGCGAATCCAACCTAATTAGTTTCATTTGCAACTATCGTAGGCCGCGGCCGGGCGCGGCGCAACACAATATGAAAGTATCGGGAACGGCGCGACGCCCTCGGCGTGGTGCGAATATATCGCAGAGCCATATGCGGTTTTGCGCTTTGATGAAGCGCGCGTGCCCCTCTACAGTCGCGGCCAAACAAGAGAGAGCCGGAAACGCCGATGCATGCCCGTGCCGACACCGCGGTCTCCTGGCCCGAGGAGATCTTTTCGATATTGCAGCGCTTCGAGGTGCGCCAGGTGCCCTACGTGCCGGACGCCGGGCATTCGGAGCTGATCGAGCGGGTGCTGGGGTCGTCATCGATGCGCGGCATTGCACTGACCACAGAGGAGGAGGGCGTGGCGCTGCTCGCGGGCGCCTGGGCCGGCGGCCAGCGCGGCGTGCTGCTGATGCAGTCGAGCGGGGTCGGCAATTGCATCAACATGCTGTCGCTGGTGCAGATCTTCCGCTTGCCGTTCCTCACGCTGGTGACGATGCGCGGCGAATGGGGCGAGTTCAATCCCTGGCAGGTGCCGATGGGCTCGAACACGCAGGGCATTCTCGAATTGTCGGGGATCAAGGTGTTGCGTGCAGCGCATCCCGGTGAGGTTCGCGAGGTCGTCGAGGCCGGCGCGGCGCAGGCCTACAACGCCTGCACGCCAACCGCCGTCCTGCTGTCGCAGCGGCTGATCGGGGCAAAGGTCTTCACCAAATGAGCAAAGCCAATCGCCTCGACCGCCGCGCGGTGGTTGCCGAACTGCTCAGGGATCGCAAGGGCGCCTTCGCCGTCGGCGGCCTCGGTGCCTCGACCTATGACATCGCCGCGGCCGGCGACCATGACCGCAACTTCTATCTCTGGGGTGGCATGGGCGGCGCCGTGATGATCGGGCTCGGCCTGGCGCTGGCGCAGCCGACGCTGCCGGTCGTCGTGATCACCGGCGACGGCGAGATGCTGATGGGGATGGGGAGCCTTGCGACCGTCGCGCTGCAGCAGCCGAAAAACCTCTCGATCATCGTGCTCGACAACGAGGCCTACGGCGAGACCGGTGGCCAGGCGAGCCACACCGGGGGAACCGCCGACCTTGTGGGTGTTGCCAAAGCCTGCGGAATCGGAGATAGCCGCTCGATCAGCACGATGGCCGAGGTTGAGACTTTTGCCTCGTCTTTGCAAGATGTTACAGCGGGGCCGCGGTTCGCGAGCGCGAAGATCGACGGGGCCAATCTGGAACGCGTGCTGTCCAGCCGCGACGGCACCTACATCGTCAACCGCATCCGCGGGTCGATCGGACACAGTCCAATTTAAAGTAGCTTTCGCGGTGCAATAGAACCTTGACTTTTGGTAAAGTGAGTGATTACTCACGACCCAAATGTCTACCTTACGCATGACGAGTGACTTGCGGCGTCAGTTGATCCTGAGCGCTGCAAAGCGGTGCTTCGCCCGGAACGGCTTTGCCGGCACCACGACGAAAAGCGTGGCGGCTGCGGCTGCCATTTCGGAAGGGCTATTGTTCAAGCACTTCCCGTCGAAGGCTGCGCTCTACGCCGAAATCCTTGCCGAGGAGTGCGAGGCGGACCCTGATCTCGCGCATCTGCTCGGCCAGGAGCCTTCGACCGCGACGCTGGTCGAACTGGTGCAAGGCATGGTCGGTCACTTCATGCAACTGCGCGATGCGCCGGACCAGGAAGAGGCGCAGCGGATGCGGCTGATGGTGACGAGCCATCTCGACGACGGCGAGTTTGCGCGCCTGCTGTACGACAAGGTCGGCAAGCTGATCGGTCCAACCTTCGCCGCCTCGCTCGACCGGGCGATCGCCGCCGGCGAGGCCACGCGGATCGGCGACGAGCCGCTCAACCTGTTCTGGTTTGCGCACCATACCGTGCTCATGGGGGCGCTGACGCAGCTGCCTGCGACACCTTGTCTCCCCTATGGTGATGCTGCAGCGGCCGAGCAGCAGCTTTGCCAGTTCATTCTTCGCGGCATCGGACTTACCGAAGCCGCAATCTCAACTCATTTGAGCCGCCAGCCGTCGCCGAGCGCAGGACCGTCGGTAACTGCAGAAAGTGCATGACATGAATATCCAGACCGAAAGCCATATCTCGGGTCAACCGATCAAGGAGAAGCAAGCCAAGCGTCCCGTCCGTTTGGTGCGCTGGTTCATCATCGTAGGCCTGTTGCTGGCCCTGCTGGTCGGCGCGCTGGTCGGCTTCAACGCCTTCCGCAGCCACATGATCGCGCAGTTCTTCGCCAACAATAAGCCGCCGCCGTCGAACGTCACGGCTGCCGAGGCTAAGACCGAAGTGATTCCGAACCTCTTGACTGCCGTCGGCGATCTCGTCGCCGTGCACCAGGTCAACGTCACGACCGACGTGCCGGGCCGCATCACCGAGATCCTGTTCACCGCCGGCAGCCATGTGAAGGCGGGCACGCCGCTGGTGCAGCTGTTCGACGCGCCGGAACAGGGCGACCTCGCCAGCTTCAAGGCGCAGGCAACCGTCGGCGAGCAGCAACTCGATCGCGCCAAGCAGCTTGCGTCGCGCCAGTTCGGGCCGCAGTCGACCGTCGATACCGCGCAGGCGACCTACGACCAGGCCAAGGCGGGTATCGCCAAGACCGAGGCGCTGATCTCGCAGAAGCTGGTGCGCGCGCCGTTCGAAGGCGATCTCGGCGTTCGCCAGGTCGAAGTCGGCCAGTATCTGACGGCCGGCACGCAGATCGTATCGCTGACCGATTTGTCGGTGCTGTATGCCAACATGACCGTGACCGAGAAGCAGAGCTCGCAGATCAAGGTCGGTCAGATCGTGCGGATCGCGGTCGACGCCTATCCGGGTCGCACCTTCGACGGCAAGATCACCACCATCGAGCCGCAGATCGCGACCGATACCCGCAACATCCGAGTGCAGGCGACGATCCAGAATCCGGACAGCATCCTCAAGCCCGGCATGTTCGCGACCGCCACCATCGTGCTGCCCGAGAAGCCGCCGGTCGTGACGATTCCGGAAACCGCGGTCGACTACACGCTGTACGGCGACTCCGTGTTCCTGATCACCGAGAAGAAGGGCGAGGACGGCAAGACCACCCTGACCGCCGAGCGTACCTTCGTGAAGACCGGCAACCGTGTCGAGGGCCGGGTCGAGATCCTCAAGGGCCTGAAGGCCGGTGACAAGGTCGTGGCCGTCGGCCAGATCAAGCTGCAGTCCGGCATGGCGGTCGCGATCTCGACCGACCCGGCGCCGCCGGTGCCGGCCGAGCCGCCGCGCTACTAATACCGATCATCTGAACTCGGAGGGCCCGATGGCCCTCCGCCACTTGCGCCGGGAAACCGGCAGACAACACGAATCGAGTTGGCGATGGCCTTCACTGATATTTTCATCAAGCGCCCGGTGCTGTCGGTCGTCGTCAGCCTGCTGATCCTCTTGATCGGCTTGCGCGCGGCGATGGTGCTGCCGATCCGGCAATATCCGAACCTGTCGAACACCGTGGTGACGATCACGACGTCGTATCCCGGCGCGTCGCCCGAACTGATCAACGGTTTCATCACCACGCCGATCGAGCAGGCGGTCGCTTCGGCCGAGGGCGTCGACTACATGACGTCGAACTCGGTGCTCGGCACCTCGACGATCCAGGTCTACGTCAAGCTCAATCACGATCCGAACCAGGCGCTCACCGAGGTGCTCGCCAAGGTCAATTCGGTCAAATACCTGATCCCGAAGGAAGCCTTCGACCCGGTCGTGACCAAGGCGACCGGTGACACCATCGCCGTGATGTATCTCGGCTTCTCCAGCGAGGAGCTGACCGGATCGGCGATCTCGGACTATCTGACCCGCGTCGTGCAGCCGGTGCTCTCGACGGTCGACGGCGTCGCGTCGGCCGACATCCTCGGCGGCCAGACCTTCGCGATGCGCGTCTGGCTCGATCCGACCCGGATGGCCGGACGCGGCGTCTCGCCCAACGACGTTGCGGCCGCGATCGCCGCCAACAACTTCCAGGCGGCCGCCGGCCAGACCAAGGGCTTCTTCATCGTCTCCAACGTCTCGGCCAACACCGACCTTCAGAACATCGATCAGTTCAAGCGCATGATCGTGAAGGCGAAGGACGGCGGCTTCGTGCGCATCGAGGACATCGCGACGGTGGAGCTCGCGGCGCAGTCGACCGACGCCAGCGTCGCCTTCAACGGCGAGCATGCGATCTTCATCGGCATCAAGGCGACGCCGCAGGGCAACCCGCTGACCCTGGTCAAGGGCGTGCGCGCATTGTTCCCCGACATGGAGCGCAACCTGCCGCCGTCGATGAAGATGAAGGTGGCCTACGACTCCACCAAGTTCATCCAATCGTCGATCGACGAGGTCGAGAAGACGCTGACTGAAGCGGTCCTGATCGTCGTCGTCGTGATCTTCCTGTTCCTGGCTTCGCTGCGGTCGGTGATCATTCCCGTCGTCACCATTCCGCTGTCGCTGATCGGCGTCTGCATCCTGATGCTGGCGGCAGGTTTCAGCTTCAACCTGCTGACGCTGCTGGCGATGGTGCTCGCGATCGGTCTCGTGGTCGACGACGCCATCGTGGTGGTGGAGAACATCCATCGACATCTCGAGGAGGGCCTGCCACCCGTGCAGGCATCACTGAAAGGTGCGCGCGAGATCGTGGGCCCGGTCGTCTCCATGACGATCACGCTGGCGGCGGTGTACGCGCCGATCGGCTTCCTCGGCGGCGTGACCGGCACGCTGTTCCGCGAATTCGCCTTCACGCTGGCCGGCTCGGTGATCGTGTCGGGCGTGATCGCGCTGACGCTGTCGCCGATGATGTGCTCGGTGTTCCTCAAGAGCGCGGAGGAGGGGCGTTTCGCCAAGCTGGTCAACCGCGTGTTCGGCGCGCTGACGCGTGCCTATGGCCGCCAGCTCGACCGTTCGCTCGACTACCGTCCGATCACGGCGCTGTTCGCCGTCACCATCCTCGGCCTGGTCGGCTTCCTCTACATGCACATCCAGAAGGAGCTGGCGCCGCAGGAAGACCAGGGCATCGTGTTCGCGGTGACCAAGGCGCCGAAATACGCCAACATCGACTACATCGACTTCTACGGCGACAAAATGGACAAGGAGTTCCAGAAGTTTCCCGAGACCGACCTGCGGTTCATCCTGAACGGCATCACCGGTCCGCAGGGCGGCTTCGCCGGCATGCTTCTCAAGCCCTGGGATGAGCGCAAGCGCTCGGCCCAGACGCTGCAGCCGCTGGTGCAGAACGAGCTGTCGAAGATCGAAGGCGTCAGCGCATTCGCGTTCAGCCTGCCGCCGCTGCCCGGCGGACCCGGCGGTCTGCCGGTGCAGATGGTGATTTCGTCGACCGCCGGCTTCCAGCAGGTGTTCGACCAGATGAACAAGCTGAAGGAAGCCGCGCGCAAGAGCGGCCTGTTCATCGTCACCGACAGCGACCTCGACTTCAACCAGCCGGTGGTTCGGGTGAAGGTCGATCGCTCCAAGGCGAGTGACCTCGGCATCACCATGCAGTCGATCGGCGGCGCGCTGGCGACGCTGCTCGGCGGCAACTACGTCAACCGCTTCAACCTCGAAGGTCGCTCGTATCAGGTGATCCCGCAGGTGCCGCGCGCCAACCGGCTCGCGCCTGAATCGTTCGACAACTACTACGTCCCGACCGCGACCGGGCAGCTGGTGCGGCTGTCGACGGTGGTGACCGTCGAGACCGGCGTCGATCCGAACGCGCTGACCCACTACAACCAGCTCAACTCGTCGACCTTCCAGGCCGTGCCGATGCCCGGCGTCTCGATGGGCCAGGCGGTGGACTTCCTGCAGGGTGAAGCCAAGAAGCTGCCGTCCGGCTTCACATTCGACTTCCTGGCCGACTCCCGGCAATACGTCCACGAAGGCAACCAGCTGCTGGTCACCTTCGCGTTCGCCATCATCATCATCTTCCTGGTGCTGGCGGCGCAGTTCGAGAGCCTGCGCGATCCGTTCGTGATCATGATCTCGGTGCCGATGGCGATCGTCGGCGCCTTGATCCCGCTGTTCTTCGGTGTCGCCACCATGAACATCTACACCCAGGTGGGCCTGTTGACGCTGGTCGGACTGATCACCAAGCACGGCATCCTGATGGTGGAGTTCGCCAACGAGCTGCAGCTCAACGAGGGGCTCGACCGTCGCTCGGCGATCGAGATGTCGGCCCGGATTCGTCTGCGTCCGATCCTGATGACGACGGCGGCGATGGTCACCGGCTTGCTGCCGTTGCTCACCGCCTCGGGCGCCGGCGCGGCCAGCCGGTTCTCGATCGGGCTCGTCGTCGTCACCGGCATGACGATCGGCACGCTGTTCACCCTGTTTGTGCTGCCGATGGTCTACACCGTGATCGCAACCGACCACCAGGCCGCGGCCCGTTCGGAGCGCGCCAAGCAGATCGCCGACTACGAACTGGAAGGCCGCGGCGGCGCATTGAAACCAACCTGAGCCCTCCAGGCTCATGCTCGCAGGAAGGGCGGCACTGGCGAAAGCCACTGCCGCCTTTTCTTTGTCCCGTGGTGGCTGAACCGCGAGACCGGTTCGCTCGAAAACGCTATGCTCGCCTCACAAGATCTGGAGGAAACAGGCATGGCGAGCGAATTCGCGGCAGGCAATTACCGGTTCATACCGGCCGTGTTCCAATATTCCAGCGGCGCGCAGGCGAACGCCGGCTATGAGATCGAGCGGGTGCGCTTCGATCGGCTGGTGCCGCTTGCGGAAGGCTTTGCGCGGATCGCGGCCTACATCAAGGACGCCGGCCGGCCGCTGACGTCGTTCTGCGCCTGCGAATTGCGCTCGCCAGCCGCCTTCACCGAGGACGGCTTCCGCGCCTTCAACCAGCACTACGTCAAGACGCTCGCGGAATGGGGCCTGTTCGACGACACCATCAATCCGGTCGCGCGCAGCAACGTCTGTCCAGAGATTGATCCGCCGGCCGAGCCGTCGTTCCATGCATTCTCGTTCACGCGGGCGAGCACGACCACATCGCCGTCCTTCGTGATCGCGGGCGGCGCCGAGGCCCGCGGAGGTCCCGGCAGCTATCCCGAGCGCATCGTTTGTTACCGCGATCTCAGCCCCGGCGCGTGGCGGGAGAAGGTCCGCTTCACGGTAGGTGAGATGGAGCGGCGTCTGGCGGAGTTCAGCTTCGGCTGGCAGGACACGACGGCGGTGCAGGCCTATACGGTGCACGATTTCCATCCGGTCATCGTCGATGAGCTGGTCCGCCGCGGCGCGACGCGATCCGGCTTGGCCTGGCACTTTTGCCGCCCGCCGGTGGTCGATCTCGAATACGAGATGGATTGCCGCCGGGTGCTGCGGGAGGTGGTTATTTAACTGAAGAGCTTAGGGTGCGCACGCTATCAGTCCCGTCATCTTTCGAGGCTCGCTCCGCTCACGCCTCTGGATGACGGGGACGGATGGAGCGCGCTCAGCTTGAGTCACCGCGATTTCGGGTCCAGCGCGTCGCGCAGGCCGTCGCCGACCAGATTGAATGACAGCACGACGAGGAAGATTGCAAGTCCGGGCCAGATCGCCATCCACGGCGCGCTGGTCAGGAAGCGTTGCGCGGCGTTGAGCATGCTGCCCCAGGATGGCGCCGGCGGCTGCTGGCCGAGGCCGAGGAAGGACAGTGCGGCCTCGGCGATGATCGCGGCCGCGATCGACAACGTGGCCTGCACCAGCAGCGCTGGCAGGATGTTGGGGAGGATGTGGACCAGCGCGATGCGCCAGCGCGGATTGCCCATCGCGCGCGCGGCCTCGACATAGTCCTCGACCTTGACGCTCATCACCTGGCCGCGGGTCAGGCGGATGAAGATCGGGGTCGCCGAGACGCCGATCGCGATCATCGCATTGCCGAGGCTCGGCCCGAGGAAGGCGGCGAGCGCGATCGCCAGGATCAGGAATGGGCAGGCCAGCATCGCATCGGTGATGCGGCTGATCAACGCGTCGATGAAGCCGCCGCGATAGCCGGCGACGAGGCCGAGCGGCACGCCGATCGCAAGCGCGATGCTGACCGAGATCAGGCCGGCGAGCAGCGAAGCGCGGGCGCCGAACACGACGCGGGCGAGCACGTCGCGGCCGAGTTCGTCGGTGCCGAACCAGTGCTGCGCCGACGGCGCCTTGCGCACCAGCGACCAGCTCGCCGCGATCGGATCATAGGGCACGATCATCGGCGCGAACACGGCGAGCAGGATGAAGATCGCGATCACGGCGAGGCCGAGCATCGCGCCCTTGTGCCTGACGAGCCGCCGCCAGGCACGCCGCGCCGGGCTTTCCAGCGTTTCGGTGGCGGCAAGCGCAGCTGAAGTCCCGAGCGCTGTGTCCGTCATGCGATCAGCCCCGCAGCCGCGGATTGACGAGGATATAGGCGATGTCGGCGATCAGATTGAGCGTGATGTAGATCGTCGCCGTGGTCAGCACCACGCCTTGGACTACGGCGTAATCGCGGTTGAACACGGCGTCGACGATCAGCTTGCCGAAGCCGGGGATCGAGAAGATCTGCTCGGTGAGCACCGCGCCCGACAGCAGCGTGCCGAGCTCGAGCGCGCCGAGCGTGATGATCGGCGTCAGCGCGTTGCGCATCGCATGCTTGAGGATCACGGTACGCTCCGACAGGCCCTTGGCGCGCGCGGTGCGGACATAGTCGCTCTCCAGCACCTGCAGCATGGCGCTTCGTGTGTGCCGCATCAGGATCGCGGCGATCGCATTGCCGAGCACGAAGGCCGGCATGATCGACGCAGCGAGGCTGGCGCGCCAGTTCTCGGCGGGCGGCACGTAGCCGGAGGCCGGCAGCCAGCCGAGCTCGACGGAGAACAGGAAGATCAGCATGATGCCGAGCCAGAAATTCGGCGTCGAGATGCCCCACAGTGCGAACAGGTTGGCGCCGTAATCCCAGGCGGTGCCCTTCTTCACCGCGGAGATGATGCCGGCGGGGATCCCGATCAGGAATGCGATGACGATGGCCATACCGGCGATCTGCATCGTCACCGGCAATTTCTGTGCGATCAGGGCGAGCACCGGCATCTTGCTGCGCAGCGACTCGCCGAAGTCGCCCATGAGCACGCCCTTGACCCAATAGGCGTATTGCAACGGAATCGGTTGATCGAGATGGTACTGGGCGCGGATTTGCGCGATCACGGCCGGATCGCGCTCCTCGCCGGCCATCACGAGCGCCGGATCGCCGGGCAGCAAATGTTGCAGCGAGAAGATCAGGAGCGAGACGAAGAACAGCGTCGGGATCAGCTGAGCCAGCCGCTTGGCGAGGAAGTTCAGCATCGTCGGCCCCGCGTATCCTGCGCCGCGGCGATCATTTCAATTTCAGCCCGACCACGCGCACCAATCCATCCGGCATCTGCCGGTAACCCTCGACCTTGCCGGAGTGCGCGATCAGCAGCGTGCGATGATAGAGATAGATGATCGGCTCGTCGTTGAGCACGATCCTGGTCATCTTCTCGTAGATCGCCTTGCGCTGGGCGGGATCGTTGATCAGCCGCGCATCTTCCATCAACTTGTCCGCTTCCGCATTGGAATAGCCGCCGTCGTTCTGCGGCGCCTTGGTGTGCAGGAAGACATAGGAATTGCCATCAGGATCGATCCGGCCGCTCCAGTTGATCTGAAACACCTGAAATTCGCCGGCCTGGGCTTGCTTGAAGGTCGTCGCAAATTCGACCACGCGGATCTTGATGTCAAAGCCTGCTTCGGCCGCCATCGACTGCACGACCTGGGCCACGGCTTCGTTCTCGGCCCCTTTGGGGACCATGTAGTCGATGGAGACGGGCAGTGTGACACCGGCCTCCTTCAGCAGTGCCTTGGCCTTGGCAACATCGCGTCCGCGAACCGGGAACGCCTTCTGATAGTAAGGATGCGTCGGGCTGACCCATTGATTGCCCGCCGTGAACTCGCCGTTGAACACGACCTGGTTGAGCGCCTCGCGGTCAATCGACAGATCGAGCGCCTGGCGCACCTTTTCCGATTGGCTGAGTGGCCCCTTGTTCTTGTCGTTGCCGATGTTGATCGTGAGGCCGAGATAGCCGAGTTCAGGTGCGGTCGACAGCACGAGCCGCTTGTCGGCGCGGACGTCCTTGATGTCGGTGGCGAGCACGCGCTCGATCAGATCGAGCCCGCCGGATTTCAGGTTCGCGAGCCGCACCGTGGCATCGACGATCGGAAGGAACACGATGCGATCGATGAAAACGTTGTCCTTGTTCCAGTAATCCTGGAATTTCTCGAACACCATGCGATCCTGCTGCACGCGTTCGACGAACTTGTAGGGTCCGGCGCAAACCGGATGCAGGCCGAACTTGTCGCCTGCTTCCTTCACGGCCTTCGGCGAGACCATCATGCCGGCGCGGTCGGTCAATTGGGCGATCAGCGGCGAGTAGGGCGTCTTGAGCACCAGCTTGATGGTCAGGGGATCGACGACGTCGACATGGTCGAGCGCGGCCAATTCCGGTTTGCGAAACGAGGTCGGCAGCGTGAGGTGGCGCTCCAGCGAGAACTTGGCGGCTTCGGCGTCGAACGGTTCACCGTCGTGGAACTTGACGCCCGGCCGGAGCTTGATCGTCATCTCCTTGCCGTCGGACGAATTCTCGTATGATAGCGCGAGCTGAGGAACGATGTTCAGCTTCTCGTCGATGTCGAACAGCTTGTCGCAGAAGGCCGAAAAGACGATGCGGCCGACATAGGTGCGTCCGACTGAGGGATCGAGGATGTCGGGGTCCTCGGCGAGCCCGATGCGAAGCGTCGTTTCGGCACGCGCGCTCGTTCCGCACCAGGTCACGAGGGCCGCCATCAGGACCGCCAAGCGCCAAAATCTCATCGCCAACCCCTTATTCCCTACGCCTGTGTTCCCTTACGAAATAACCCCGGTCCGCCCCGAGGCTTCCGCCGTATTGAACGCCGCCACCAGCTTTTCCAGTGTCGGCGAGAACCCGCCGTCGGACGGCACGATTGCCTCCGCGCCGGGCAGCTCGCCCGTCCGGTGACAGGCCGTTGCATATCCGGTGCCATCTTCGCGCAACGGCGGCACTTCGCTGCGGCAGCGCGCGATCACATAGGGACAGCGGGTATGGAAGCGGCAGCCGGAGGGTGGATTGAGCGCGCTCGGCAGCTCGCCCTCCAGCACGATTCGGCTACGCTTGGCGCGCGGCTTCGGCACCGGGATCGCCGACAACAGCGCGCGGCTGTAGGGATGCCGCGGGGCGGCAAACAGCGCCTGGGCATCCGCGGTCTCGACGATGGTGCCGAGGTTCATCACGGCGACGCGGTCGGCGATGTGCTTGACCACGGCCAGATCGTGCGACACGAAGATGTAGGCGAGCTTCAGACGATCCTGCAGGTCGCGCAGCAGATTGAGGATCTGCGAGCGGATCGAGACATCGAGCGCAGACACCGGCTCGTCGCAGATGATCAGCTTCGGCTCGACCGCGAGTGCGCGGGCGATCGCGATGCGCTGGCGCTGGCCGCCGGAGAATTCGTGCGGATAGCGGCGCGCGAAGCGCGGCTCGAGCCCGACCAGCCGCAGCAGCTCATCGACACGTTCGCGGCGACGCGCCGCCGGGACGAGATTGTGCAGCGCCAGCGGCTCGGTCAGGATCTGGCTCACCGTCATGCGCGGGTTGAGCGAGGCGTAGGGGTCCTGGAAGATCAGCTGTGCATCGCGGCGGAATGCGCGCAACTGCTCGGCATTGAGCGTGCCGAGGTCGCGGCCTTCGAAGCGGATACGCCCGGCGTCCGGCTCGATCAGCCGCAGCACCAGCCGGCTGACGGTGGATTTGCCGCAGCCGGATTCGCCGACCAGGGCCAGCGTCTTGCCGGCCTCGACCGTGAAGCTGACGCCGTCGACCGCCTTCACATGCGCGGTCGGCCGTCCGAACACCGAGCGTTCGGCGACGAAATGCTTCACCAGCCCGTCGACCTCGAGCAGCGCGGTCATGACACCAGCCGTTCCAGCGGCGCACGGATGCAGCGCGAGGCGTGGGTTGCGCTCAGCATCGCGAGTGGCGGCGGCGAGCTTGTGCAGGCGTTCTCGACGAACGGACAGCGCGCGGCGAAACGGCAGCCGGCGGGCGGGCTCGCCATGTTCGGCACCATCCCCTCGATGGTGGCGAGATGGCTGGTACGGCGATCGAGCCGCGGGATCGAGCCGAGCAGGCCGACCGTGTACGGGTGCTGCGGATTGGCAAACAACTCATCGACCGGGGCGCGCTCGACGATCTCGCCGGCATACATCACCGCGACCTCGTCGCAGACCTCGGCGACGACGCCGAGGTCGTGGGTGATCAGGATGATCGCAGCCCCGCTCGCGGCCTTCAGCTCGCGCATCAGATCGAGAATCTGCGCCTGCAAGGTGACGTCGAGCGCGGTGGTCGGCTCATCGGCGATCAACAGCTGTGGATCGCAGGCCAGCGCCATCGCGATCATCACGCGCTGGCGCATGCCGCCGGACAGCTTGTGCGGATACTCGTCGATGCGCTTCTCGGGCGAGGGGATGTGGACCCGGCGCAGCAGTTCGATGGTGCGCTCGCGCGCCGCGCGCCGGGAGCCGCCGCGGTGGCGCAAAATCGTCTCTGTGATCTGGTCGCCGATGGTGAAGCTCGGGTTGAGCGAGGTCATCGGCTCCTGGAAGATCATCGCGAGCCGGTTGCCGCGCAGGTCGCGCAGCGTCGCATCCGGCACGTCGAGCAGGTCGAAGCCGTCGAAGCGGATCGCGCCGGTGACCGCAGCAGACTGCTTCGGCAGCAGCCCCATGATCGCGAGCGAGGTCACGCTCTTGCCGCAACCGGATTCGCCGACCAGGCCGAGCGTCGCGCCGTTGGCGACGGAAAGATCGACGCTGTCGACGGCATGCGTGACGCGGCCGTCGTCGCCCTGGAAAGTGACGCGCAGGCCCTCGATTTCGATCAGCGGGCCGGTGGTCATTCGCGGCTCGCGGATGCCGCGGCGATTGCGGCGTTGATCGCCGCGCGGTCGCTGGTTCCGGAAGGGTTACCGCGGGTCGGCATGAAGGTTCGGAACGGCACCCAGTGCTCGCGGCTGACCGCTTCCAGCCGTTGCAGCTCGCGCAATGGATCGGTGTGGTCGTCGACCCGGAGGTCGAGCAAGGGCCATTCCTCAGTGCCGTGGATCAGAAGGGCCGCCGACTGCTTGCCGCGCTTGTCGCCGCCGGCCGCCTCGCCGGCGAACATCGCCTTGATCAGCCGTTCCGAGAACGGGAGGCCTTCATTTGCGGCATAGACGCGCGCGGTCTCATCGAGCACCGCGGGTCCGGCCAGCATGTTGCCCGCGATCGAGAAGCCGTCGCCCGCGATATGGCCGAACCAATCGACGCAATCCTTGCCGGAATGCGCGGCGATGCGGCCCTTGCTGTCCATGACATGCACCTGCCGGCTCTCGCGGCCGCCGTCGGGTGCGAGCAGCGCCGCGATCATGTCATGCGGGCTCTTTCCCTCGCGCAGCAGCGCGAGGCCGTCGATGCCGTAATAAGGATTGACCAGCGCCTGTGTCGCGATGGCGCCGATCCTGGGTGCAATGTGCGGCACCAGCGCGCCGACCGCGAAGAACCGCGTCGCGACGGCGATGCCGAGCTGGCCGGTGGCGCTGTCGCGGGCGATGATCGACCAGGTCATCTGAAACCTCTAGCGGCCCGCAGCGTAACCCTGCATGCCGCGCGGGTTGGCGGCGGCACGGCGGCGGGGGCCGACCTTCGAGGCCGCGGTGAGGCGGCCTTCCGACCAATCGGGGCCGATCTCCACCACGTGGCCGCGGCGTTTCAATTCATCGATGGTCGATTTCGGAACGCGATTTTCCAGCACCAGCACGCCGGGGCGCGATGTGCGCGGCCAGAACGAGATTGGGAAATGCTCGGAGTGCCAGGCCGGCGCGTCGATCGCCTCCTGCAGATTCAGCTTCGCATGGACGTGGCGCAGGAAGAATTGCGTGATCCACTGATCCTGCTGGTCGCCGCCCGGCGAGCCCCAGGAGAGATACGGCTCGCCGTCGCGCAGCGCCATGGTCGGCGACAGCGTGGTGCGCGGCCGCTTGCCCGGCGCCAGCGAGGCCGGGTGGTTCTCCTCCAGCCAGAACATCTGGGCGCGGCTGCCGAGGCAGAAGCCGATCTCGGGAATGACAGGCGAGGATTGCAGCCAGCCGCCGGACGGCGTCGCCGAGATCATGTTGCCGGCCTTGTCGATGATGTCGAAATGCACGGTGTCGCCGCGCACCTCGCCGAACCGGCCGACCGTCGGCTCGCCGGCGCCCATGGCGCCGACCGCCTCGCGATGCCCTTCGGCGCGGCGCAGCTTCACGACGCCGCCGAAACCTGCGACCGAGCCGGGGCGGAAGTCGAGCGAGGCCTTGTCCTTCGAGATCAGCTTGCGCCGCTCGTTGTTATAGGCATCGGACAGCAGCGTCTCGATCGGGATATCGGTGAACTTGGGATCGCCATAGAACGTCTCGCGATCGGCATAAGCGAGCTTGGCGGCTTCGATCTGCAAATGGATGAAGTCGGGGCCTGCGGGGTCGAGCCCGTCGAGCTCAAAGCCCTTCAACAGCGCGAGCTGCTGCAGCATCACCGGACCCTGGCTCCAGACCCCGGCCTTCTGCACGGTGTAGCGGCCGTAATCATAGGTCAGCGGCGCCTCGATGGTGGGCTGCCATCGCGCCATGTCGTCGGCCGACAGCACGCCGCGATGTGGCGCGCCGGAGACGTCCATCACCTCCTGGGTGCGGCAGAACTTGTCGATCGCCTCGGCGACGAAGCCCTTGGACCAGGCCTGCCGGGCGCGCTCGATCTGCGCCACGCGATCGCCGCCGGCGCTCTCCGCCTCGGTCAGGATGCGCGCATAAGTCTCCGCAAGCTTCTTGTTGGTGAAGAGCGTGCCGGGCTTCGGCACCTCGCCATTGGGCAGATAGACGTCGGCCGATGTGGTCCAGTATTTCCGGAACAGCTGCTCGACGGTCTTGATGGTCGCTGACGCACGCTCGACCAGCGGATGGCCGTCGCGGGCATAAAAGATCGCGGGCTCCAGCACGTCGCGCAGCTTCAGCGTGCCGTAGTCGCGCAGCAGCAGCATCCAGGTTTCGAACGTACCGGGCACGCAGGCGGCGAGCAGACCGGTGCCGGGCACCATCTCGAGGCCCTCGCTACGGTAGTGGGCAATCGTTGCCTTCGCCGGCGCCGGGCCCTGGCCGCAGATCACCTCGCTCTTGCCGCGCTTGACGTCGTGCACGATGATCGGAACGTCGCCGCCGGGGCCGTTCAGATGCGGCTCGACCACCTGCAGCGTGAAGGCGGCTGCAACGCCGGCGTCAAAGGCGTTGCCGCCTTTTTCCAGCGTCGCCATGCCGACCGCTGTGGCGATCCAGTGCGTCGAGGTGACGACGCCGAAGGTGCCTTCGATCTCAGGCCTTGTGGTGAATGGATCGGGGTTGACGTTGCTCATGCTATTCACCGTTAGGCGGCTTGCCGGACTTGTTGCGCGCGCACTTGATCACAGCCGGGCTGGTATGCCAACCGCTTGGTGCACATGGCCGCTCCCATCCGCGTGATCAAGCCGGAACGGCGGCGGCGGGGCTGTTGACGGCGTGGCAGGCGACGCCGTCGATCAGGTCCGGCGGCTTCTCCCGGCAGAGATCGAAGGCGAGGGGACAACGCGGGTTGAACGAGCAGCCCGGCGGCGGGTTGATCGGGTTCGGGATCTCGCCCTTGACCGGAATGCGCTGGCGGCCGGACATCGCAAGATCCGGAACCGCACCGAGCAGCATCCTGGTGTAGGGCATCCGCGGGTTCTCGAACAATTGCCGGCCCTCGGCGATCTCGACGATACGGCCGAGATACATCACGCCGATCCGGCTCGCCATGTGGCGGACCACCGCGAGATTGTGGCTGATGAACAGATAGGTCAGGCCGAACTTGTCCTGCAGGTCGCGCATCAGGTTGAGGATCTGCGCCTGCACCGAGACGTCGAGCGCCGAGGTCGGCTCGTCACAGACGATGAACTCGGCCTCGGAGGCGAGCGCGCGGGCGATCGCGATGCGCTGCCGCTGGCCGCCGGAAAACTCGTGCGGGAATTTCTGGCCGTCGTCGGGATGCAGGCCGACCAGCGAGAGCAGTTCGCCGACCCGGGCCTTGATGTCGCGTTCGCTCTGGATCAGCTCGAAGGCGCGGATCGGCTCGGCGACGATGGCGGCGACCCGGTAGCGCGGGTTGAGGCTCGCATAGGGGTCCTGGAAGACCATCTGGATGCGCCGGCGCAGCCGGCGGCGCGCCTGGCCCTGCCGCGGATCGGTCATCGAGACGCCATCGATGACGACCTCGCCCGAACTCGGCGGCAAAAGGCCGACGACCATGCGCGCGACCGTGGTCTTGCCCGAGCCGGATTCGCCGACCAGCGCAAAGGTCTCGCCGCGCTTGATGTCGAAGCTGACGCCGTCGACGGCCTTCAAGAGTTCGAGATGGCCGCCCTCGATCACGCGGTTGAGCCACGGCTTCGAGACGTCGAAGACACGGCGCAAATTCCTGACCTCGATCAATGTCCCGCTCATGCCGCCGTCTCCTTCGCCGGCTCGAACAGATGGCAGGCCACCGATTGGGTGCCCTGCCGGATCGGTTCGGGCCGTTCGACGCAGCAGCGATCGAAGGCAAACGCACAGCGCGGGTTGAACGGGCAGCCCGGCGGGATCGCCGACAGCCGCGGCATCGAACCGGGGATCTGCACCAGGCGCTTGTCTTCGCCCGCAAGCGTCGGGATCGCGCCCATCAAACCCTTGGCATAGGGATGCAGCGGATTGCGCACCACCTCCTGCACCGGGCCGATCTCGGCGATGCGGCCCGAATACATCACTGCGACACGGTCGCAGGTCTCGGCGATCACGCCCATGTCGTGGGTCACCAGCATCACCGCGGTGCCGTGGTCGCGGCCGAGCCGCTTGATCAGCGCGATGATCTGCGCCTGCACCGAGACGTCGAGCGCGGTGGTCGGCTCGTCGGCGATGATCAGCTCCGGCTCGGCGCAGATCGCGAGCGCAATGACGACGCGCTGACGCATGCCGCCCGAGAATTCGTGCGGGTAGCCGTCGATGCGCTTCTCGGGGGCGGGAATGCCGACCTCGGCGAGCAAGTCGATGGCACGCCTGCGCGCGGCGCTCTCGCTGAGGTTGGTGTGGGTGCGGATGGTTTCGATGATCTGGTCGCCGATCCGGTAGAGCGGATTGAGGCTGGTCAGCGGATCCTGGAAGATCATCCCGATCCGCTTGCCCCTGACTCTGCGGATCTCCTCTGACGGGAGATGGTCGATCCGGGTGCCCGACAGCTCGATCTCGCCGGCGGAGATGCGGCCGGGCGGATCGATCAGCCCGATCACCGCAAGGCCGGTGACCGACTTGCCGGCGCCGGACTCGCCGACCATGCCGAGCACCTCGCCCTTGGCGATGTCGAACGACACGCCGTTGATGGCGCGCAAGGTCGCGCGGCGGGTGACGAATTCCACCTCGAGGTTCCGGACGGAGAGAACAGGCTTGGTCATCGGAGCTTTGGGTTGAGCGCGTCGCGCAGCCAGTCGCCGAGCAGGTTGATGGACAGGATCAGCCCGGCCAAGGCAATGCCCGGGAACGCGACGATCCACCATTCGCCGGCGAACAGATAGTTGTTGCCGATCCGGATCAGGGTGCCGAGCGAGGGCATGGTGTCGGGCATGCCGGAGCCGAGGAACGACAACGTCGCCTCGGTGATGATCGCGAGCGCGAGGTTGATGGTGGCGATGACGAGGATCGGGCCCATCGTATTCGGCAGCACGTGCCGCAGCATGATTTTCTGCGCCGGCAGGCCGATCAGCTGCGCCGCCGCCACATAATCCTTGTTCTTCTCGACCATCACCGATCCGCGCACGGTGCGGGCATATTGCACCCAGAAGCTGAGGCCGATCGCGATGATCAGCACGCCGAGCGTGCTCATCTCGTCGAGCCGGTTGCCGAGCAGCGACTTGGCGACGCCATTAACCAGCAGTGCGATCAGGATCGCCGGAAAGGTGAGCTGCACGTCGGCGATCCGCATGATCACGCTGTCGACCACGCCGCCGAAATAGCCGGCGACCAGCCCGAGGGCGATGCCGAGCGCGCCGGCGAAGACCACGCCGGCCAAGCCGACCGCAAGCGAGATGCGCAGGCCGTAGAGGATCGCCGAGAGCACGTCGCGGCCCTGCTCGTCGGTGCCGAGCAGGAACGGGCTCTGGCCGTCGGCGGTCCACAGCGGCGCGATCCGCGAGTTCATCAATTGCAGCTGCGCCGGATCGAACGGGTTCTGCACCGCAAGCCAGGACGCGAAGATCGCCAGCAGGAAGAACGCGAGCGTGATCGCGGCAGCGACCATCGTCAGTTTGGAGCGGCGGAACGAATAGAAAATGTCGCTGTCGAGCGCGCGCTTGAACCAGCCGGCAGCCGGCTCGTGGTCCTGCGTGCGATCGGGGACGACGGCGTCTGACATCGGTCAGCCCCTCACGCTGCGCGGCTGACGGTTGACCGCAGGCGCGGATCGACCACGGTGTAGAGGATGTCGACCACGAGATTGATGGTGACGAAGATCAGCGAGACCATCAGGAGATACGCGGCCATGATCGGGATATCGACGTTTTGCACGGCCTGCACGAACAGAAGCCCCATGCCCGGCCATTGGAACACGGTTTCGGTGATGATCGAGAAAGCAATAACCGAGCCAAACTGCAGGCCGGCCACGGTGATCACCGGAACCAGGGTGTTCTTCAGCGCATGGCCGAAATGGATCGCACGCGTGGTCAGCCCGCGGGCGCGGGCGAAGCGGATATAGTCGGTCCGCAGCACTTCCAGCATTTCGGCGCGCACCAGCCGCATGATCAGGGTCATCTGGAATAGTCCGAGCGTGATCGCCGGCATGATCAGCGCCTTCAGGCCGGAGACCGTGAGCAGCCCGGTGGTCCACCAGCCGAGCTTCACCACCTCGCCGCGGCCGAAGGACGGCAGCCAGCCCAGCGTCACGGCGAACAGATAGATCAGGAGGATGCCGATCAGAAAGGTCGGCAGCGAAATGCCGATCAGCGATACCGCCTGGAATAATTTGGCCAGCACGGTGTCGCGGCGCAGCGCCGAATAGACCCCCATCAGGATGCCGGCTGCCATCGCGAACAGCGTCGCGCAGATCGCAAGCTCCAGCGTCGCCGGCAGCCGTTCCGCCAACAGCGAGGAGACCGGCAGGCGGAACTGGTAGGACACCCCGAACTTGAACTGCACGGCATTGATGAAGTAATGGCCGAACTGCACCAGCACGGGATCGTCAAGGCCGAGCGATTGCCGGATCGAGGCGCGCTCCGCGGCCGAGGTGTCGATCGACACCATCTGGTTCACCGGGTCGCCGGCGAAACGGAACATCGCGAACGCGATGACGCCGACGGCGAGCATCACGCCGATCGCCTGCAGTACGCGGCGCAGAGTGAAAGCCAGCATCTCTACCTTTCACTGCTCTTGAAACGCGGCACGCGGCATTGCGCGCCCGGAAAACGAGAAGTCCCGGAAGCAGGCGCTTCCGGGACCCAATTCGCCAAAACCACTATTCACCCTGTTTGGTCGCCCAGTAGAGCAGGACCTGGTTGTCCGCACGCTGGGTCAGCTTGACCTTTTTCGATACGCCCCATGCCAGCGACTGCTGGTGCAGCGGGATGTAGCCATAGTCCTTGATGACGATCTCGTAGGCCTGCTTGATCAGCTGGTTGCGCTTGGCGTCGTCGGCCTCGACCAGCACCTTGTCGGTCAGCTCGTCGACTTCCTTGTTGCAATAGCCGCCGAGATTGGCCTCGCCCCGCGTGGAATCCTTCGGATCGGGCCGGCAGCCGAAAATGTCGTGCAGCACGTTGTGGGAATCCGAGGTCGCCGGCGTCCAGCCCAGCATGAAGAGCGAGGTCTGGTAGCCGCCGGGCTTCAGCACCTTGGCGAAATACTGCGCCTTCGGCTGCGCCAGCAGGTTCACCTTGATGCCGATGCGGGCCAGCATGCCGACCACAGCCTGGCAGATCGCGGCGTCGTTGACATAGCGGTCGTTCGGGCAATCCATCGTGACTTCGAAGCCGTTCGGATAGCCGGCGTCGGCGAGCAGCTTCTTGGCGCCGTCGGGATCGAGCTTCGGCCGGGTGAACTCCTTCGACAGCGGATAGAGCTCGGGCGCGATCATCAGCGTCGAGGGCGTCGACATGCCGCGCATGACGCGGGTCTTGATCAGCTCGACGTCGATCGTCTTGTAGAAGGCTTCGCGGACGCGGATGTCCTTGAACGGGTTCTTGCCCTTGACGCTGGAGTACAGCAGCTCGTCGCGCGCCATGTCCATGCCGATGAAGATGGTGCGGATCTCCGGCCCGGTCAGGACGGTCGCGGTGCCGCTCGAATTGACGCGCTGGATATCCTGGATTGGAACCGGCTCGATGACGTCGACCTCGCCCGAGAGCAGCGCGGCGACGCGGGTGGCGTCCGAGCCGATCGAGGTGAAGATGATCTCCTTGAGATTATGCTCCGGCTTGCGCCAGTAATCCGGGTAGACCTTGAAGACGGTCTTCACGCCGGGCTGGTGGCTCTCGATCGTGAAGGGCCCGGTGCCGTTCTCGTGCAGCGCCGCGTAGCTCGGGGTGGTGGCGGAGGCCGGCGTCGGTGCGACCGAGTTGTTCTCCTCGCACCATTTCTTGTCCATGATGTACCAGCTATCCCATTGCGAGGTCAGGATGGGATTGGGCGAGTCCAGCGTCACGTCGACCGTGTAATCGTCGACCTTGGTGAACTTGGCGTCGGGCGGGACGTTGCTGAGGAAGTTGGAGCCCTTGGCGCGGACGCGATCCGCCGAGAACAGCACGTCGTCGGCGGTGAAGGGGTCGCCATTGTGGAATTTCACGCCCTTGCGCAGATGAAAGCGCCATTTGGTCGGGCTCACCGTTTCCCAGCTTTCCGCCAGCGCCGGGATGATCTTCAGGTTCTTGTCGCGAGCGACCAGTCCTTCATAGACGTGGCCGTGATGCGCGATCGTCGTGGTTTCCTTCAGCGTGTATGGATCCAGCGACTTCAGCTCGCCCTGGTTGGCGTATTTCAGCGTCTGGGCCGATGCCGGCAAGGCAAGGGCGAGCAGTGCGACGGCAGTCGCCGCAAACAAACTCCAACGTACCGACATGTGATCCCGCGTCCCCCATTTTTATCCGCCGGCTGCTTTGTCCGGCTGGTATTATTGATGCATGTTGCCAGAGTTTGCCGGCCGTGCAAGCGCGATTTCCTGGAGGGTTAATCGGCTCGCGCGGGTGCAGCGCAACCAATGGAATTTGAGAGTAGGCGGGTGGTGCGCGCGCGTGACATTCGACTTTCGGAGTGCTGTTGCTGGCCACAAACCCTTTGGTTGACCATAAGGCGTGATTGAGGCCGACTGTCCGTTGGGGCAGCTATGGCTCGCTTGCGCAACCGACCCCGTCCCGGCGATACTGCGCCGGGCCAAGCGGAGCTGGGCTGAGGCGCATTTGAGGAGGCGGATATGAAGGTCAACGTCGAGGTAGATTGTACGCCCCTTGAAGCGCGGCAGTTCTTCGGTCTGCCCGATGTGCAGCCGATGCAGACCGCGGTCATGGACAAGCTGCAGCAGCAGATGCTGTCCAACATCGAGAAGATTTCGCCGGAATCGCTGATGCAGAGCTGGTTCACCTTCGATCCCAAGCTCGCCGAACGCTTCCAGGACATGTTCGTGGCGATGGCCGGCTTCGGCGGCTCCAGCAAGAAGAAATAGTGATCGACATGGACAGGAGCGTTGATGGGACCGAACGCCGGTTGCGCCCGCCCAGCCTGTTCCTGATGCTGGCCGAAGCGCGCGGCGTGCTCGAGCTGAATTCGAGCCTGCTGCTGTCGCCGTTGCTGCTGCAAGCGCCGAAGGGCGACGGTCATCCGGTGCTGGCGCTGCCGGGCTTCCTCGCCAGCGACCTGTCGATGGCGCCGATGCGGCGCTATCTGAAGGAACTCGGCTACGACGCCTATGCCTGGAACATGGGTCGCAATTTCGGCGGGATTTCCAGCAGGCGCACTGCGCTGCGCGATCTGTTGAAGCGGGTCCATGAGGCGTCGGGACGCAAGGTCTCGATCATCGGTTGGAGCCTCGGCGGCGTTTATGCGCGCGACCTGGCGTCGCAGATGCCGGAGCTGGTGCGTTCCATCGTCACGCTGGGCAGCCCGTTCGCCGAGGATATCCGCGCCACCAATGCGACGCGGCTCTATGAGCTGTTGTCCGGCGAGCGCGTGGACGACATTCCCGAGGTCCGCGCCGCGATTGCCGGTGACATGCCGGTGCCGACCACCTCGATCTATTCCCGAACCGACGGCATCGTGAACTGGCGGACCTCGCGGGTGCGCCCGTCGGAGCGCGCTGAGAACATCGAGGTGCACCTCGCCAGCCATCTCGGCCTCGGCGTCAACCCTGCGGCGCTGTGGGCGATTGCGGACCGGCTGGCACAGCCGGAAGGGCAGTTCCGGCATTTTGACCGGTCAGGCCCCTTTGCCATTGCCTACGGGCCGGCAGAACAGGCACTATCCTGACGACGAGAAGCGCCGCCAAGGCGCCCGCGTGAGTTGGCTCTCGGGAGGAGATCATGAGCGACGCCAAGAAGCTGTCCTCGCTGGACGCATCGTTTCTGTATCTGGAAACGCCGGAAATGCCGATGCATGTCGGCAGCATGGCGATCTTCCGCCTGCCTGACGGCTACAAGGGCGACTTCTTCGAGGAATTCAAGGCGATGATCGCCTCGCGGCTGCATATCGCGCCGATCCTCAAGGCGCGCCTGCAGAAGGCGCCGCTCGACATCGATCATCCGTCCTGGGTCGAGGACGATCAGTTCGACATCGACCGCCACATCTTCCGCGCCAGCCTGCCCGCGCCGCGCGACCGCGCCACGCTGGAGCGGATCGTCGGCTGGATGCATGCCAAGCTCTTGAACCGCGCCCGCCCGCTCTGGGAGTTCTACGTCTTCGAAGGCATGAAGGACAACGAGATCGGGCTCTATTCCAAGATGCACCACGCCTGCATCGACGGCGGTGCAGGTGCTGCACTGACCAGCATGATCTATGACCTGACGCCGGTGCCGCGCGAGATCGAGCCGCCGAGCGCGAAGAAGGTGGCGCAGGAGCCGCGCGACATCGCGGCCAATCTGATCGACGCCTATCAGCAGTTGTGGACCCAGCCGTTCGAGGCGGCAGCCGCGGCGCAGAAGAGCCTGGAGCTGCCGCGTTCCGGCAAGAGCGATCTCGGCTCGATCCTGTTCGACAACGCCATGTTCCAGATCGAGAGCGCGGTGAAATTCGCCGGCTCGATGCCGACGGTCCTGAAGAGCCTGTCCGACGTCGTCGCCAAGGTCGCCGATCCCCGGTCGCGCGAGAGCCTGCAGGCGATGTCCTCGCCGCCGACCATCCTCAACAAGGCGATCTCGTCGGAGCGCAGCTTTGCCGGCACCTCGATCTCGCTGTCGCGCGCCAAGGCGCTGGCGAAAGCGTCCGGCGGCAAGCTCAACGATGTCGTGCTGGCGCTCGCCTCCGGCGTGGTGCGGCGCTACCTGATCAGCCAGGGCGCGCTGCCCAACAAATCGCTGACCGCCGGGGTGCCGATCTCGCTGCGCGAGGAGGGCAATGCCGAATCCAACAACCAAGTGTTCGGCATGATCTGTTCGATCGCGACCGACGTCGAGGATCCCAGGAAGCGGCTGGAGACCATCATCGCGCAGTCGACCAAGTCCAAGGAGATGTCGCATCCGCTGCGCGCCCTGATGCCGCAGGTTTCCAACATCTCGCTGTTGGGCGCGCCGATCCTGGTGCAGATCATGGCGCTGCTGTACAGCCGCTCCGACCTCTCCAACGTGCTGCCGCCGGCGACCAACATCACGGTGTCGAACGTGCCGGGGCCGCGGCAGACGCTGTACGCGGCAGGCGCGGAGCTGCTGCATATCTTCCCGGTCTCGATCTCGACCCACGGGATTGCGCTCAACATCACGGTGCAGAGCTATCGCGATCAGCTCGATTTCGGGTTCATCGTCGGTGCCAACATCATTCCCCACGTGCAGGTGATGTGTGACATGCTGCCGCTCGAGTTCGATGCACTCGAGGCGGCGTTCGCGCCCCCGCCTGCCGACATCAAGGGCGCGGCCGAATAGGAATTCCTGCAATGATCGAAATGCCACCGCTGCAGTTCGCCGAGACGAACGGCATCCGCATGGGGTTTTACGAAGCCGGCCCCAAGACCGACGCGCCGCCCGTGGTGCTGTGCCACGGCTGGCCAGAACTCGCGTTCTCCTGGCGTCACCAGATCAAGGCGCTGGCCGAGGCCGGCATCCGGGTGATCGCGCCGGATCAGCGCGGCTACGGCGCGACCGACCGGCCGGAGCCGGTCGAAGCCTACGACATGGAGCACCTGACCGGCGACCTGGTCGGGCTGCTCGACCATCTCAAGATCGACAAGGCGATCTTCGTCGGTCACGACTGGGGCGGTTTTGTCGTCTGGCAGATGCCGCTCAGGCACCCTTCGCGGGTGGCCGGCGTCGTCGGCGTCAACACGCCGCATTGGGACCGCGCGCCCATGGACCCGATCGCGCTGTTCCGCCAGCGCTTCGGCGACCAGATGTACATCGTCCAGTTCCAGGATCCGGCGCGCGAGCCGGACCGCATCTTCGGCAGCCGGGTCGAGCAGACTTTTGACGCTTTCATGCGCAAGCCGGCACCACGTCCCGCCGATGCGCCCCCCGAACAGCCGATCGCAGGTGTCGGCGCCTCGGCGCGGCTCAATCTGGCGTTTCCGCAGATGATAGCGAACTACGACGCCAAGCATGATCCGCGGACACCGATCCTGTCGGCCGAGGAGAAGAAGGTGTTCGTCGACACCTTCACCAGGACCGGCTTCACCGGCGGCATCAACTGGTATCGCAATTTCACCCGCAACTGGGAACGCTCGGCCGGGCTGGATCACAATGTGCGGGTGCCGTCTCTGATGATCATGGCCGAGAATGACGCGGTGCTGCCGCCGTCCGCGGCCGACGGCATGGAGCGGCTGGTGCCGGACCTCGAGAAACACCTGGTCAAGGACAGCGGCCATTGGACGCAGCAGGAAAAGCCTGACGAGGTCAGCGCCAAGCTGATCGAGTGGCGCAGAAAGCGGTTCGGATAATTTTGCCGTCATTGCGAGGAGCGGAGCGACGAAGCAATCCATTCTATCCGCTTGCGGCACGATGGATTGCTTCGCTTCGCTCGCAATGACGGTTGAGCGACAGGGTAGGGGGCACTTCCAAGATGGCGTCCGGCAATAGACTGAGTCCGATCCCGCATCCGCCGACGAAGCCGGTGGTCGGCAACATGCTGTCGCTGGATTCGAGCGCGCCGGTGCAGCATCTGGTCAAGCTCTCCAAGGAGCTCGGACCGATTTTCTGGCTCGACATGATGGGCGCTCCGCTGGTGATCGTGTCAGGCCACGATCTCGTCGACGAGCTGTCCGACGAAAAGCGCTTCGACAAGGCGGTGCGCGGCTCGCTGCGTCGGGTGCGCGCGGTCGGCGGCGACGGGCTGTTCACCGCAGATACCAAGGAGCCGAACTGGAGCAAGGCGCACAACATCCTGCTGCAGCCGTTCGGCAATCGCGCCATGCAGTCGTACCACCCGAGCATGGTCGATATCGCCGAGCAACTGGTCAAGAAATGGGAGCGCCTCAACGCCGACGAGGAGATCGAGGTCGTCCACGACATGACGGCGCTGACCCTCGACACCATCGGGCTGTGCGGCTTCGACTATCGCTTCAATTCCTTCTACCGCCGCGACTACCACCCCTTCGTGGAATCGCTGGTGCGCTCGCTCGAAACCATCATGATGACCCGCGGCCTGCCGCTCGAAGGCCTGTGGATGCAGAAGCGGCGCAAGACGCTCGCCGACGACGTCGCCTTCATGAACAAGATGGTCGACGAGATCATCGCCGAGCGCCGCGGCAACACCGCCGCGACCGACGACAAGAAGGACATGCTGGCAGCGATGATGACCGGCGTCGACCGCGCGACCGGCGAGCAGCTCGACGACGTCAACATCCGCTACCAGATCAATACGTTCCTGATCGCGGGCCACGAGACCACCTCCGGCCTGCTGTCGTGCACGATCTATGCGCTGCTGAAGCATCCCGAGGTGCTGAAGAAGGCCTATGAGGAAGTCGACCGCGTCCTCGGTCCCGACGTTAACGCGCGGCCGACCTATCAGCAGGTGACGCAGCTTACCTACATCACCCAATGCCTGAAGGAGGCGCTGCGGCTGTGGCCGCCGGCGCCGGCTTACGGCATCGCGCCGCTCAACGACGAGATGATCGGCGGCAAGTACAAGCTCAAGAAGAATACCTTCATCACCATCCTGGTGATGGCGCTGCACCGCGATCCCTCGGTCTGGGGCCCGAACCCCGACGTGTTCGATCCCGAGAATTTCAGCCGCGAAGCCGAGGCCAAGCGCCCGATCAACGCCTGGAAGC
Organism: Bradyrhizobium sp. WCU1; assembly: GCF_053474805.1. Taxonomy (NCBI): domain Bacteria; kingdom Pseudomonadati; phylum Pseudomonadota; class Alphaproteobacteria; order Hyphomicrobiales; family Nitrobacteraceae; genus Bradyrhizobium; species Bradyrhizobium sp. WCU1. The sequence goes on along the minus strand of NZ_CM130280.1, from coordinate 1,179,157 downwards.
CGTTCGGCAACGGCCAGCGCGCCTGCATCGGCCGCGGCTTCGCCATGCACGAGGCGGCGCTCGCGATCGGGATGATCCTGCAGCGCTTCAAGCTGCTCGACGTGCATCGCTACCAGATGCATCTGAAGGAGACGCTGACCGTCAAGCCCGACGGCTTCAGGATCAAGGTGCGGCCGCGCGACGACAGGGATCGCGGCGCGTTCGCTGGCAGCGCCGGCGCGGTTGCGGCCGCGCCGAAGGCACCACGCGCGCCGACCACGCGTCCCGGCCATAACACGCCGATGCTGGTGCTCTACGGCTCCAACCTCGGCTCGGCCGAGGAACTGGCGACCCGCATGGCCGATCTCTCCGAGATCAATGGTTTCGCCACCCGGCTCGGCCCGCTGGACGACTATGTCGGCAAACTGCCGGAGGAGGGCGGCGTGCTGATCATCTGCGCCTCCTACAACGGCGCGGCGCCCGACAACGCCACGCAATTCGTCAAATGGCTCGAGAGCGACCTGCCGAAGGACGCTTTCGCCAAGGTGCGTTATGCGGTGTTCGGCTGCGGCAACAGCGATTGGGCGGCGACCTATCAGTCGGTGCCGCGCTTGATCGACGAGCAACTGACCAGGCATGGCGCCCGCGCGGTCTATCCGCGCGGCGAGGGCGATGCGCGCAGCGATCTCGACGGCCAGTTCCAGAAGTGGTTCCCGGAGGCAGCCAAGGTCGCGACCAAGGAATTCGGCATCGACTGGAATTTCACCCGCACCGCCGAGGACGAGCCGCTCTACGCGATCGAGCCGGTGGCGCAGGGCGCGGTCAACACCATCGTGACGCAGGGCGGCGCGGTGCCGATGAAGGTGCTCGCCAACAACGAGCTGCAGACCAAGGACGGCGCGCATCCGTCGGAGCGCTCGACCCGGCATATCGAGGTCGAGTTGCCGGCCAGCCTGAAGTATCGCGTCGGCGATCATCTCAGCGTGGTGCCGCGCAACGATCCGACCTTGGTGGATTCCGTTGCGCGCCGGTTCGGCTTCCTGCCGGCCGACCAGATCCGCTTGCAGGTCTCGGAAGGCCGCCGCGCGCAACTGCCGGTCGGCAATGCGGTGTCGGTCGGGCGGCTGCTCACCGAATTCGTCGAGCTGCAGCAGGTCGCGACCCGGAAGCAGATCCAGATCATGGCCGAGCACACCCGCTGCCCGGTGACCAAGCCGAAGCTGACGGCCTATGTCGGCGACGACGACGCTTCGGCCGAACGCTATCGCACCGAAGTATTGGCCAAGCGCAAATCGGTGTTCGATCTGCTCGAGGAATATCCGGCCTGCGAGCTGCCGTTCCACCTCTACCTCGAAATGCTGTCGCTGCTGGCGCCGCGCTATTACTCGATCTCGTCGTCTCCGGCCGGCGAGGCGCAGCGCTGCAGTGTCACGGTCGGCGTGGTCGAGGCGCCTGCGAGCTCGGGCCACGGCATCTACAAGGGCGTCTGCTCGAACTATCTGGCGCGCCGTCGCGCCGGCGACACCGTCCACGCCACGATCAAGGAGACCAAGGCCGGCTTCCGCCTGCCGGACGACAATGCCGTGCCGATCATCATGATCGGCCCGGGCACCGGCCTCGCACCGTTCCGCGGCTTCCTGCAGGAGCGCGCCGCGCGCAAGGTGAAAGGCGCGACGCTCGGCCCTGCGATGCTGTTCTTTGGCTGCCGCCATCCGGAGCAGGACTTCATCTATGCGGATGAGCTGAAGGCGTTCGCGGCCGATGGCGTCACAGAGCTCCACACCGCTTTTTCGCGCGCCGAGGGGCCGAAAACCTATGTGCAGCACCTCGTCGCGGCGCAGAAGGATCGGGTCTGGGAGCTGATCGAGAAGGGCGCGATCGTCTACGTCTGCGGCGACGGCGGCAAGATGGAGCCCGACGTCAAGGCAACCTTAATGTCGATCTATCGCGAGCGCGCCGGTGCCGACGCCGATGCCGCCGCGCGCTGGATCGAGGAGATGGGCACAGGGAACCGCTACGTGCTCGACGTTTGGGCTGGCGGGTAGCCTTCGTCCAAGGTGCCCGCCATGTTACAAGCCGCCGCATGATTCCATGGGAAAAGATCGATACCGCGCGGATTCCCGGCACCGAAGATGAATTGCGTCTGATGCGGCGTGGCCGCGAGTTCTCGATCATGCTCGGCACCAACGAGCTGATGAACAGCCGTCTGTCGGGCTCGGAAGAGGCGCTGGCGACGCTTGCTGCGAAGAAAATCGAGCAGGTCGCAGCGCCGCATTTCCTGATCGGTGGCCTCGGCATGGGCTTCACGCTGCGGGCCGCGCTCAAGGTGCTTGGGGCCGAGGCGCAGATTATGGTGGCCGAGCTGGTGCCGGCGGTCGTTGCCTGGGCAAGAGGCCCGATGGCGGAGATTTTCGGCGACAGCCTGAGCGATCCCCGCGTGAGCATCGAGGAGGTGGATGTCGCCGACGTGATCGCGCGTCATCCGCGCACTTTCGATGCCATCCTGCTCGATGTCGACAACGGCCCCGAAGGCTTGACCCGCAAGGCCAATGACGGGCTGTACGACGTCTCCGGGCTCAAGGTCGCGCATGCCGCCTTGCGGCGCGGCGGCGTGCTCGCCGTCTGGTCGTCCGGTCCGAATGCCAAGTTCCCGAAAGCGCTGTCGCGGGCCGGGTTCGCGGTCAACGAGATTGCCGTCCGTGCCACCGGGCGAGGCCGCGGTGTACGCCACGTGATCTGGATCGCGGCCAAGGCGTAGCGGGCGTCGCTATTGCGATGCAACAAGATCGCCGGCCATGCGGCCGGGTTCTGACTGTATTGAAAACCGAGGGCGGTTGGGTTTCACTTGGCGGCAGGTGAGGCCTCGAGCCCTTGGACTCCCGGATGCAGGCGACGTCGAATTTTGGGGTGCAGGAGACGCACGGGATCCTGAACCGCTTCCAGGCCGAATTCCGTGGTTCGAGCGAAGGGCTCGGCTGGTCGTCGGCCTATGCCTCGGTGCAGCGTGAACGGCCGTTCGACGGGCACTTCCACGCGCTGTCCGACAATCTGATGGTGTTGCATCGGGGCGGTCCGGTCGACATCACCTATGTAATGGACGGCAAGTCGGTTGCCCGGCAGATTCCGCGCGGCGGCGTGTTCTTCCTGCCGGCCGGGCACACCTGCAACGTGGTGCTGCGTGAAGCGCTGGAATCCACCCACATCTATCTGCGCTCCGACCTGTTCGCCGGCCGGGACGGGGCTGCGAACCTGATCGGTGGGCTGGCCCCGATGCTCGGCAATCAGGACGCCGTGCTGGAGCATCTTGCCGCGGCGATCGGCGAGACCATCACCGGCGGCCTGCCGGCCTCGTCGCTGTTCGTCGATCCGATCGCGCAGGCGATCGCCAATCGCTTCGTCGCGATCAATTTCCACAAGCCGAGCGTGGAGGCCGGCAAGCATCCGAACCTGCTGAGCAACAGGCAGATGGCGCGCATCCGCGAGTTCGTCGACGCCAATCTCGACACCGATATCCGGCTCGACCAGCTGGCCGAGTTGTGCGGCCGCAGCACCGAATATTTCGTGCGCCTGTTCAAGGCGACCAGCGGCGTCTCGCCCTATCAATACGTGCTCAATCTGCGCATCGAGCGCGCCAGGGCGCTGCTTGCCGACGAGACGCAGAGCCTCGCCGACATCGCGCTGGCCTGCGGCTTCTCCCATCAGGAGCATTTTACACGCATGTTCCGCCGCTTCACCGGCGTGACGCCGGGCAGGTACCGGCGCAGCCACTAGCCGTAGCCCGGCTGACGATTTTTCCGGTTTTGTGCAGATTCTGTCCGGTTTCGTGCAGGCCCGCGACCGCCGCCTGCCGCTAGCTTTCTCCCAACAAAGCGAAATGTGCCGGTCCGCCGGCTGGGAGAAATGCCATGAGCATCGCAGCGCCCGATGCCGCACGCCCGCCGATCGCGGCGGCCGGAAATGCCGGCAGCGGCACCTTTGCCTATTGCTCGCAGCAATATCGCGTGCTGTTCGGCGCCGGCACCGCGGCGCGGCTCGGCGAGGAAGCTGAGCGCCTCGGCATCAAGCGGGCGCTGGTGTTGACCACCCCCGAGCAGCAGGACCTCGGACACCGGCTCGGCGCGGGCCTCGGCGACCGGCTCGCAGGACTGTTTGCCGGCGCGCGGATGCATACGCCGGTCGAGGTCACCAACGAAGCGCTTCGCATCGTGGAATCCCGCGACATCGACGGGCTGGTCGCGATCGGCGGCGGCTCGACGGTCGGGCTCGGCAAGGCGCTGTCGCTGCGCACCGGGCTGCCGCATCTGGCGGTCCCGACCACCTATGCCGGCTCGGAGATGACCCCGATCCTCGGTGAGACCACGAACGGCATCAAGACCACGCAGCACTCCCAGGATCTGGTGCCGGACGCCGTGATCTACGACGTCGATCTCACCGTCAGCCTGCCGCCGCATGTCTCCGCCGCCAGCGGCTTGAATGCGATCGCTCACGCGGTCGAGGCACTCTATGCGCCCGACGCCAACCCATTGACCTCGCTGATGGCGGAGGACGGCACCGCCGCGCTCGCCCGCGCGCTGCCGCGCATCGTGGCTGCGCCCGCCGATGCGGGCGCGCGGCGCGACGCGCTCTACGGCGCCTGGCTGTGCGGCGTCTGCCTCGGCGCGGTCGGGATGTCGCTGCATCACAAGCTCTGTCACGTGCTGGGCGGCATGTTCAACCTGCCCCATGCCGAAACCCATGCGATCGTGCTGCCGCATGCGGCCGCCTACAACGCCGCTGCGGCGCCGGAAGCGATGACCCGGATTGCGCGCGCGTTGCGCACGGATGATGCGCCGCAAGGGCTGTTCGATCTCGCGCAGCGGCTCGCGCTGCCGCGCCGGCTGGCCGACATCGGAATGCCTGAGGACGGCATCGCGCGTGCCGCCGAGATGGCGGTGCGCAGCCCCTATGCCAATCCAAGACCTGTGGAGCGCGTCGCGATCCAGGACCTGATCGCTGCGGCCTGGCGCGGCGACGCGCCCGCGCGGCACTGACCTCTCGAGATCAAAGGACAACACGATGGCTAACTTCAACGAGCATGACCTCACCGACGAGGTGATCCGCAGCTTCGCCGACACGCCGAACAAGCGACTGAAATTCCTCATCGAGGAGACGGTGAAGTCGCTGCACGATTTGGTGCGTCGCACCGAGCTCACCTTCGAGGAATGGAATCAGGCGATTGAGTTCCTGACCCGCACCGGTCAGACCTGCACGCCGCTGCGCCAGGAGTTCATCCTGCTGTCCGACGTGCTCGGCGTCTCGATGCTGGTCGACGCGGTCAACCATCGCGAGCGCGAGGGCGCGACCGAGACCACGGTGCTCGGTCCGTTCTATGTCGGCGAGCACCGCGTCACGCCGCACGGCGCCGACATCTCCGACGGGATCGACGGCGAAGTGATGTTCGTGCAGAGCCGCGTCACGGATCTGGCCGGCAAGCCGCTCGCCGGCGCCGAGATCGACGTCTGGCATGCCGACGATGACGGCTTCTACGATTCGCAGAAGGCTGATTACGCCGCGCATGGTCCGTCGCTGCGCGCGCGCTTCGTCACCGATGCCGACGGCCGCTTTTCGTTCCGCACCATCCTGCCGTGCAGCTATCCGATCCCGACCGATGGCCCGGTCGGCGATCTGATCACCGCGACGAAACGGCATCCGATGCGGCCGGCGCATGTGCATTTCCTGGTCAAGGCCGATGGCTATGAGCCGCTGATCACCCACGTGTTCCTCGATGGCGACGAATACCTGCGCAGCGACGTGGTGTTCGGCGTCAAGGACGAACTCGTCGCGCGGGTCGAGCCGAAAAGCGAGCCGGTGTTGCCGAACGGCGAGCGGGTCGCAGGCCCCTGGCACCTGATGACCTACGACTTCCAGATGAAGCCGGGCGCCGGCCTGGTGCCGCAGCCGATGATGGCCGCGGAATAACGATCACAACCGACAACACGACCAAGGAGAGGACCATGACCAGCAAACCTGTTGAGACCGACGTGCTCATCGTCGGCAGCGGCCCGGCCGGCGCGACGGCGGCGGCGCTGCTCGGCATGTACGGCGTCAAGCACATCCTGGTGACGAAATATGGCTGGCTGGCCGACACGCCGCGCGCCCACATCACCAACCAGCGTGCGATGGAGGTGCTGCGCGATCTCGGCCTGGAGGAGAAGGCGGTGGCGCAGGCGGTGCCGCAGCACCTGATGGCCAACAACGTGTTCTGCGAGAGCCTCGCCGGCGAGGAGTTCGGCCGGCTCTATTCCTGGGGCAACCATCCCTCGCGCAAGGCGGATTACGATCTCGCCAGTCCCGCCCGCATCTGCGACCTGCCGCAGAATTTCCTCGAGCCGATCCTGATCGAGGCGGCCGGCCAGCGCGGCACCTCGCTGTGCTTCAACACCGAGTTCGTCGACCTGGTGCAGGATGCCGACGGCGTCACCGCGACGGTGAAGGATCGTCTGTCCGGCGAGACCTATCAGATCCGCGCCAAATATCTGATCGGCGCCGACGGCGGCCGCAGCCGGGTTGCCGAGGTGATCGGACTGCCGATGGAGGGCCAGATGGGCCGCGCCGGCAGTATGAACATCATCGTGCAGGCGGATTTGAGCAAGTACGTCGCGCACCGCCCGAGCGTGCTGTACTGGGTGCTGCAGCCGGGTGCCGAGATCGGCGGCATCGGCGCTGGCCTGATCCGCATGGTGCGGCCGTGGAACGAATGGCTGATCATCTGGGGCTACGACATCGAGCAGGGCGAGCGCAAGCTCTCTAATGACGAGGCGATCTCGATCGTGCGCAATCTGGTCGGCGACGAGACGCTCGCGGTCAAGGTCCGCTCGACCTCGACCTGGACCGTGAACGAGATGTATGCCGGCCACTATTCGTCTGGCCGGGTGTTCTGCGTCGGCGACGCCGTGCACCGCCATCCGCCGACCAACGGCCTCGGCTCCAACACCTCGATCCAGGATGCCTACAATCTCTGCTGGAAGCTGAAGCTGGTGCTGGAGGGCCACGCCGCGCCGTCGCTGCTCGAGACCTATTCGGCCGAACGGCAGCCGGTCGGCAAGCAGATCGTGACCCGCGCCAACAAGAGCATCGGCGACTTCCCGCCGATCTTCGAGGCGGTGGGGCTCGTCGCCTCGACCGATCCGGCCGAAGCACGCAAGGCAATCGCCGCGCGCAAGGCACCGACCGCCGAGGGCAAGGCGCGGCGCAAGAAGCTCTACGAGGCGATCGCCAACAAGAGCTACGAGTTCAACTGCCACGGCGTCGAGCTGAATCAGCGCTACGGGTCGACCGCGGTCGTATCCGACGGCACGCCGATGCCGGCCTTCACCCGGGATCACGAGCTCTACTATCAGGCGACCACCTGGCCCGGCGCGCATCTGCCGCATGTCTGGGTCGAGCATCACGGCGAGCGCAAGTCGACGCTCGATCTCACCGGCAAGGGCCGCTTCACGCTGCTCACCGGGATCGGCGGCGATGGCTGGAAGACGGCCGCGGCCGCGGTCGAGAAGGCCTATGGCCTGCCGGTCGATGTGGTGACGATCGGCCCGCAGGGCTGCGATGCGCTCGACATCTATGCCGACTGGTATCGCCAGAGCGAGGTGGACGAGGACGGCTGCGTGCTGGTGCGTCCCGACATGTATGTCGCCTGGCGCGCCAAGGAGTCCGCAACTGACGCCAGCGATGTGCTGCTCGACGTGTTCGGCCGGATCCTCGGTCGCAGCGCGCAAGCGAAGTCCGTCGCCGCCGCGTGATGCGGCGCGACGCCGGCGACTCTTTTCAGAACGAATGGAACGGCAGCCGGCTTTCGACCGGCTTGCCTCAAGGGAGGGGAAAATGAGCAAGGATCAGTTGAGCACAATGTCCTTCGATCGCCGCCGCGTGCTGCAGGGCATCGCCGGAGGCTTCGCCGCCGCAGGCAGCACGACGTTGTTCGCGCCGGCCGTGCGGGCGGCCAACAAGCCGATCAAGATCGGCTATGTCTCGCCGAAGAGCGGGCCGCTGGCGGCCTTCGCCGAGGCCGACGATTTCGTGCTGGGTGAATTCCGCAAGTTCATCAAGGATGGCGTCAAGGTTGGATCGCAGATCTATCCGGTCGAGGTGGTGACCAAGGACAGCCAGTCGAATCCGAACCGCGCCGCCGAAGTCGCCAAGGAGCTGATCACCCGCGACAATGTCGGCCTGATCGTGGTCGGCGCGACACCCGAAACCAACAATCCGGTGGCGACGCAATGCGAGCTCGAGCAGGTGCCGTGCATCTCCTCCGTGGCGCCGTGGCAGACCAATTTCATCGGCCGCCAGGCCAATCCCGGCGATCCCAAGAGCTGGAAGCCGTTCGACTACACTTTCCACTATTTCTGGGGTCTGGAGGACGTGATCGGCGTCTTCACCAGCATGTGGAGCCAGGTCGCGACCAACAAATCGGTCGGCGCGCTGTTCCCGAACGATGCCGACGGCAACGCCTGGGGCGACACCGCGATCGGCTTCCCGCCAGTGCTCGCCAAGCAGGGCTTCAAGCTGACCGATCCCGGCCGCTTCCAGAACCTCACCGACGATTTCTCCTCGCAGATCGCCGCGTTCCGTGGCGCCGATGCCGAGATCATCACCGGCGTGATCATCCCGCCCGACTTCACCACCTTCTGGAACCAGTCGCGGCAGAAGGGACTGAAGCCGAAGGTCGTCTCGGTCGCCAAGGCGCTGCTGTTTCCTGCTTCTGTGCAGGCGCTCGGCAAGGGCGGCAACAACATCTCGACCGAGGTGTGGTGGACGCCGACGCATCCCTACAAGTCGAGCCTCAGCGGCGTCAGCGCGGCCGATCTCGCCAAGGGCTATGAGCAGGCCTCCGGCAAGCAATGGACCCAGCCGATCGGCTTCGTGCATTCGCTGTTCGAGGTCGCGATCGACGCGATCAAGCGCTCCGGCGATCCGAGCGACGGCGCCGCGCTGGCAAAGGCGATCGGAGCCACAAAGTTGGACACCATCGTGGGCCAGGTCGCGTTCGGTTCCAGCGCGGTGCCGCCATTCGCGGCCAAGAACATCGCCAAGACGCCGCTGGTCGGCGGCCAATGGCGGCTCAATGGCGACAAATACGACATGGTGATCACCGACAACAGACTGGCGCCGCAAATCCCGCTCGGCGGCGACATGCAGGCGCTGAGCTAGCGAGCGCGTCGCAGGCAGATTGTCGATCGAGGATGCGAGGCACGGCCGCGCATCTTCTCCCAGCGAATCCATGCGGTGAGCAAACATGCTCGAACTCCATTCCGTCTCGAAGAGGTTCGGCGCCATCGTGGTTGCCGATGCCATCGACCTGACCCTTGCGTCCGGCGAGGCGCTCGGCGTGATCGGGCCGAACGGCGCCGGCAAGTCGACGCTGTTCAACCTGATCACCGGCCTGCTGCGGCCGGAGGCCGGCCGCATCGTCCTCGATGGCGCCGACATCACGCATCTCTCTCCGGAGGCGCGCTGTCGCACAGGCATCGGGCGCTCGTTCCAGATCCCGCAGCCGTTCGACCACCTCTCGGTGTTCGAGAATCTGGCCGTTGCCGCCCAGTTCGGCGGCGGTCTGTCGGAGGCCGATGCGGTCCAGCATTGCGGCCGCATGCTTGATCTGACCGGCCTCGAAGCCAAGGCCAACCGGCTCGCCGGCAGCCTGCCGCTGCTCGATCGCAAGCGGCTCGAGCTCGCGCGGGCGCTCGCCACCAGGCCGCGCACGCTGCTGCTCGACGAGATCGCAGGCGGGCTCACCGATGCCGAATGCCATGAGCTGGTCGAGACCATCAGAACCATTCATGCCGAGGGTGTCGCCATCATCTGGATCGAGCATGTGGTGCACGCGCTGCTCGCGGTGGTGCAGCGGCTGGTCGTGCTCAATTTCGGCAAGGTCGTTGCGCAAGGCGTGCCCGCCGAGGTGATGCGCTCGCGCGAGGTCGAGACCATCTACATGGGCGTGCCGGCATGACCGCGCTGCTCAATGTCTCCGCGCTCGATGCGTTCTACGGTGACTTCCAGGCGCTGTTCGGCATCGATTTCGAACTGAAGGAGGGCGAGGCGGTCGCGGTGATCGGCGCCAACGGCGCCGGCAAGTCGACCATGCTGAAGTCGCTGGCGGGACTCGTGAAGAACCGCCCCGATGCCATTCATCTCAAGGGACGCGCGATCGGCGATGCGTCTGCGGCCAGCATCGTGCGGCTCGGGCTTGCGCTGGTCCCGGAGGGCCGGCAGCTGTTTCCTTCGCTCAGCGTCGAGGAGAACCTCCTGATCGGCGCCTATGGCGGCGAGCGCACCGCACCGTGGGATCTTGCGGCGGTCTATCGGATATTCCCGGTGCTCAGGGAGCGCCGGCGCGGCGCCGTCACGGCGCTGTCCGGCGGCCAGCAGCAGATGGTGGCGATCGGCCGCGCGCTGATGTCGAACCCACAGGTCCTGCTGTGCGACGAGATCAGCCTCGGCCTCGCGCCGATCGTGGTGGAGGACATCTACCGGATGCTGCCGCAGATCCGCTCCGGCGGCACCGCGGTCGTGCTGGTCGAGCAGGACATCGCCCGCGCGTTGCGGGCGGCAGATCGCTTCTATTGCTTGCAGGAGGGGCGGGTGACCTTGAGCGGAAAGCCTGACGATGTGGATCAGGACACGATCCGCGCGGCCTATTTCGGAGCATGAGGGAGCGATGAGCGGACTAGACACCATCATCGAAGGCGTGCTGCTCGGCGGCGTCTATGCGCTGTTCGCGCTCGGCCTGTCGCTGATCTTCGGCATCATGCGCCTGGTTAATCTGGCGCACGGCGATCTGATCCTGCTTGCAGCCTATCTGGTGCTCAGCGCCACCACCGCGCTCGGCCTGCCGCTTGTAACCGCATCCCTGCTGGTCGTTGCCGCGATGTTCGTGCTCGGCTTCGTGCTGCAGCGGCTGGTCTTGGAGCGCGTGCTCGGCGACGACATCTTGCCGCCGCTGCTCGTCACCTTCGGCCTGTCGATCGTGATCCAGAACGGGCTGTTGCTCGGCTATGGCGCAGACAGCCGCCGCCTGCAGGCCGGCGCCTTCGAATCCTCGTCGGTGACGCTGGCCCCGGGTCTCAGCGTCGGCCTCGCGCCGCTGACGGCGCTGGTGACGGCGATCGCCGCCGTCGCGCTGCTTCAGCTGATCTTCTATCGCACCTGGCTCGGCCGTGCCTTCCGCGCCACCGCCGACAATCCCGCGATCGCGCAATTGATGGGCGTCAACGAGCGCAACGTCTATGCGATTGCGGTCGGGCTCTCGCTCGCGGTCTCGGTGATCGCCGCTGTCGTGTTCGGCATCCGTGCCAGTTTCGATCCGTCGATCGGGCCGGCGCGGCTGCTCTATGCGTTCGAGGCCGTGATCATCGGCGGCCTCGGCAGCCTGTGGGGCACGCTGGCGGGCGGTATCGTGCTCGGGCTGGCTCAGGCGATCGGGGGCCGGATCAATCCGGAATGGCAGATCCTGGCCGGCCATCTCACCTTCTTGGCCGTGCTGATGGTGCGGCCGCGCGGTCTCTTCCCGGCGAGGCGGACATGAGCGTCGGAAGCATCGACATGCCGGCAAGCCGGGAGCAGCACGCGGCCGATGTGCCGGTGTGGCAAATCCAGGTCGGCACGCGGCTGTCGCGCATCGCGGCCGTGGCCGGCATCGTGCTGGTCGCGGTGCTTGCCGTGTTGCCGGCGATCGCCTCGCGCAATTTGATCCAGGATCTGATCTTCGTCCTCACCATGCTGACATTGGCGCAGCTCTGGAACGTGCTGGCCGGGTGGGGCGGCCTAGTGTCGGTCGGCCAGCAGGCCTTTGTCGGGCTCGGTGCCTATGCGCTGTTCGCCGGCATCGTGATGGCCGGGCTCGATCCCGTGGCGGCGATCCCGCTGGCCGGGTTGTTCGCGGCGCTGATCGCCGCGATGCTCGGGCCCTTGCTGTTCCGGCTCGAGGGCCCATACTTTGCGATCGGCAGCTGGGTGGCCGCCGAGGCGCTGCGGCTGATCTGCGCCCAGTTCAAGTCGCTCGGCGGCGGCACCGGAATGTCGATCTCGCCGGGCGAACTGTCGCAGATGGTCGGGCTGAAGGCGGTGCAGGCGCTGCTCGGCCTGCGTCCGGCCGCCGCGCGCGACGTGCTGGTCTACTGGCTTGCGCTCTTGCTCTGCGTGCTGGTCACGCTCGGCATCTACGCTTTCATCCGCTCGCGCCATGGCCTCGCGCTGGCGGCCAGCCGCGACAATGCAGCGGCGGCGCGCAGCGTCGGCGTCCGCACCGCGCGGATCCGCCATATGCTATGGATCGCGGTCGCGTTCGCCAGCGGCATGGTCGGCGCCGTGGTCTATCTGCAGAAGGCGCGGATTTCGCCGGATGCCGCCTTCAGCGTCACCGACTGGACCGCATACGTGATCTTCATCGTCGTGATCGGTGGCGTGCGCACCATCGAGGGCCCGATGGTCGGCGTGCTGCTGCTGTGGGGGCTGGTCACCTGGCTAGCGCAGTACGGCAGCCTATATCTGGTCGTGCTCGGCACGCTCGCCATCCTGATCATGCTGTTCATGCCGCGGGGCGTGTGGGGCGCGGCGGCGCGGCGCTGGCAATTGCAGCTGTTTCCGACACAACGCTGGCTCGGCCGCAGCCGCTAGCGTATGGTGGGCTTAGATCGGATCTCGTTGGCTACGTGCTTGCTTCACCTCTCCCAAGGGAGAGGTGAACCTCCGCTGCCGATCCGATTCAAACTGATCTTATCGCGCCGTTGCGCTCAGAACATCGTGTTGTTGTTCGCCGGATTTTCTGGGATCGGCTGCACCACATCCCAATGCTCGACGATCTTGCCGTCCTCGAGCTTGAAGATGTCGATGATCGCGTTGCCGCGGGTGCCGGGCTCGCGCACGGCGTGGACGTGCAGGATCACGTAGTCGCCGTCGACGAACGAACGCTTGATCTCGCTGTGCGAGTTCGGAAACTTCTCGCGCAGGAAGCCGATGAACTTGCGGAAGCCGTCGGGGCCGTCGGCCGCGCCGGGATTGTGCTGCACATAGCGGTTGCCGACATAGGCGAGCGCAGCATCGGCGTCCTTCTGGTTCAGCCCTTTGTCGTAGAACGCCAGCACGGCTTTCCGGTTGGCTTCCTGCTGCGCCTCGCTGGTGGCCGCCATCGCGGAGGAAGACGCAAGCGCGAGGAAGAGAGCGGCGACGGCTGTCCGTGGCCGGAGAAGGGTCTTCATCTGGTAGCTCCCGAGGCTGAGCGATGGATAGCGCTCTCTACAGCGTCCGTGCCGTGCCCGGAAGAACGCACTCCCGGCTCACATGGTTACCCGCAGATACCGGCCCTATGCCGCCTTCGCCGCGGCGCCATGCGCGTGCTTGTCGATGGCGTCGATGATCTCTGGCCACATCGGGATCGGCAGCGCATGGCCCATGCCTTCGATCATCAGCAGCTTTGCGCCCGGGATCGAGACCGCGGTATCCTTGCCGCCTTCCGGATGCACCAGCGGATCGATGGTGCCGTGGATCACGAGCGTCGGCGCCTTGACGCTGCGCAGTCGCTCCTTGCGGCTGCCGGAGGCGAGGATGGCGCGGAGCTGGCGGCCGACGCCTTCCGGGTTGAGGCCGCGCTCGAAGGTGCGCCGCGCGCGTTCGGGATCGAGCGCCTCGTCTTCGGGGAAGGAGCCGTTGCGCAGCACCTTCCAGGTCTGGCCGTAGCGGACGAAATACTCTTCCTTGCTTTTCGGCGGCGGCGCCATCAGCACGGCGGTCGCCTCGCGGGTCGGGCCGGGGATCTTTGGATTGCCCGTGGTCGACATGATCGAGGTCAGCGACAGCACGCGCTCGGGAAAGGTGATCGCAACCTCCTGCGCGATCATGCCGCCCATTGAGGCGCCGACCAGATGCGCCTTGCGGATGCCGAGCGCGTCCATCAGCCCGATCGTGTCCCGTGCCATGTCGGCCAGTTTGTAGGGCGCCGCGACCGGGATCTTCAGGAAGCGCAGCTTGATGAGCTCGAGCGCGGTCAGCCGCTTGCCGCCGCTCAGTCGGGAGGATTTCCCGATATCCCTGTTGTCAAATCGGATCACGCGAAAACCGCGCGCGGCGAGCTGGCGGCAGAACTCGTCGTCCCAATGGATCATCTGGGCGCCGAGGCCCATGATCAGCAGCAGCGGCTCGGCATTCGCATCGCCGAAAACCTCGTAGCAGATGTCGATGTTGTTGGCGCGGGCGAGCTGCGGCGGCTGATGGGCGAGCGTGGTCACTGGCATCCCCTGCTGATGGCGCGGTCAGGAACCTCTATGCCATGGATTGACGCAGCGCAGAAGAGCCTCGACGTCGCTGGGCGCGCCGCGCAGTTGACCGATCAACGGCAACAGTGTCGTATGGCACGAACAAACCGAAGCGCGACAAGCGCTCGAACTTGCTGTGGAGGAGGGCCACATGGCCGACAAGGGCAACGACCCTGCCGTGATATGGCAGACGATGATTGGCGAGATGGAGAAGGGGTTCAACTCCTTCGGCAACCAGTTGATGAGCTCGCCTGAATTCTCGAAGGTGATGAACCAGGCCGGCGGCGTTGCGGCGGGCGCGCAGAAGCAACTCGGCGAGCTGATGGAGAAATATCTGCTGGCGATGAACCTGCCGAGCCGCGCCCAGCTGGTCGGCATGGCTGAGCGCCTGCAGTCGATGGAGAACCAGCTCAACGAGATCAAGACACTGCTGCAGCAGGTGCATCACAATTCGCTGGCGCCGGACGATGGATATGGCGCGACGCCGCGGCCGCCGCGCACGAAGCGCCCGCCATCGGAGGGAGACGGCAAATGAATGCGCCCACCCCGTTTGATTTCGCCTCGATCTCCGAGCGGGTCCAGTCCGAGGTGCAGCGCGCGATCCAGCGCAGCATCAAGGGCGTCGAGTATTTCTCGAGCTCGGGCCCCACGCTCGGCGAGACACCGAAGGACGTGCTGTATTCGCGCGGCACCATGAACCTCTATCACTACCGCCCGATGTCCGACGAAGTCTATCGCGTGCCGGTGCTGATCGTGATGGCGACCACCAACCGCGGCTACATCCTCGACCTGGTACCCGGGCAGAGCTTCATCGAATTCCTGCTCAAGCGCGGCTTCGACGTCTACATGCTGGACTGGACCGCGCCGAAGCCCGAGGAGAAGTCGCTGCGTATGGAGGACTACGTCCTCGACTTCATTCCGGAATCGATCCGTCGCGTGCAGCAGGATTCCGGCGAAAAGGACGTGTCGGTGATCGGCTATTGCTTCGGCGGCGTGCTGTCGCTGCTCTATGGCTCGATCTTCAACGACGGCCCGATGAAGAACCTGATCTGCTTCACGACGCCGATCGATTTCCGCGAGATGAAGCTGTTCTCGAACTTTGCCGACCGCCGCTATTTCGACGTCGACCGCCTGATCGACAGCACCGGCAACATGCCGCCCGAATTGATCCTGCAATCGTTCGACATGCTGCGGCCGGCCGCGCGCGTCGTTGGCCAGATCCAGCTCTGGGACAACATCTGGAACGACGAGTTCGTCAAATCGTACCGGATGTTCGACCGCTGGGCGACCGACACGCTGCCGCTGGCGGGCGAGTATTTCCGCGCCATCACCAAGGACTTGATGTGGGACAACAAGCTCTACAACGACACCATGACGGTCGGCGGCCGCCCGGCGAAGCTCGCTGACATCAAGGTGCCGATCCTGCACGCGGTCGCCGAGCACGACCACATCGTGCCGTACGATGCGGCAAAGCACCTCATCACCAAGATCGGCTCGGCGGACAAGGAGGAGGTGATGCTGAAAGGCGGTCACGTCTCGCTGGTCGCCGGCGCCAATGCAATCAAGCGGCTGTGGCCGAAACTGGACTCCTGGTTGGGCAAGAGATCGACATGACCGAACAACGTTCCTATCCGCGCCACGTCAAGACCGAGGCCGGCGACATCGAGTTCCGGCTGATGACGCGGGCCGACGAGGCCGCGGTGCTGGCCTTCGCGCAGAAGCTGCCGACGCATGACTTGCTGTTCCTGCCGCGCAACATCAGCCAGCCGAAGGTGCTGTCGGCCTGGATCAACGAGATCGAGCGCGGCGACATCACGAGCCTGCTCGCGATCAAGGATGGCAAGGTGGTCGGCTGCGGCACGCTGGTGCGCGATCCGCACTCCTGGTCGCCGCATGTCGGCGAGATCCGGATGGTGGTGTCACAAGATGTGCGCGGGCAGGGCGTCGGCCGGGCGTTGTCGCAGGAGACATTCGCGATTGCCCTCGGCGCCGGGCTGGAGAAGTTCTCGGTGCAGATGACGGTCGATCAGCGGGCGGCGATCACGCTGTTCGAAAGCCTCGGCTTCAAGGCGGAGGCCCTGCTGCGCGACCACGTCAGGGATGTCGAGGGCAAGACCCACGACATCGTCGTGCTCGGGCACAATGTGGCGCAGGTTCGGGCGCAAATGGAAGCATATGGGCTGCCGGACGCCGTTACAGGTAATTAGAGACCGTTTGACGCCGACCCTTTAGGCAGTCTGCCGGAAATTCGTGCCATTCACAGGTTTGTGATATCGCGCTGCAACATCGATGTTGCGATGCACCATGGGGTGTGTCATAACACCGTTGCCCCGGGCCAAAACGGACGGGGTGAGCCCATAGCTCAAACCTGAGGATGGAGAGACCCCAATGACCACCGAAACCAATTCCGTGCTGAACAGCGTCAAGGAAGCCTTCGCGCCCGTCACCGAGGCGTTCACCAAGCTCCAGAACCTGGAAGTTCCGGAGGCCGCCCGTGAGTTCGTGAAGAAGCAGGCCGAGGCCGCCAAGACCCGCGCCGCCGACGCGTATGCCGGCTCCGAGAAGGTGACCAACGTAATCGAGACCGCCGTTGCCGGTTCGGTGACCGAAGCCGCCAAGATCAGCCGCAACATTCAGCAGGCGCTCTACCAGGACGCCGAGGCGTTCTTCGCCGGCATCGACCAGCTCGCGTCCGCCAAGTCGCTGAGCGAAGCTGCCCAGATCCAGTCGGACCTGGTCCGCGCGCGTGGCGAACTGTTCGTCTCGCGGGCGAAGGCCACGTCGGAGTATCTCGGCAAGCTCGTCACCGACGGTGCGAAGTCCGCGCAGGACAACTTCGCCAAGGTCTACGGCAAGACCGCCTGATCGCGCTCGCGCTGACCAACTGCCCTTTTTGAAGGCCCGCCATTTTGCGGGCCTTCTTTTTTGCCGCACAGTCGTCATCCTGATGTGAAGCTAGTCCTCATCCACAGGTGTCGTCGCTCGGCTCGACCGGGCGACCCAGTACGCCGAGGCCTATCCGCTCAAGCACCACCGTCTCTGGAATACTGGATCACCCGCCTGCGCCTGCGCGGGTGATGACACTGAGCAAGCTGAGGGGTGCGAGTGGACGCAAACTAGCATACATTCGAAAGTCCTCATGATCCTTCCCGCCACCCTCGTCGCAATGCCCGTCGATGCCGAACGCGCGGCCGAGCTGCGGCGCGTGAAGTGGCTCGCGACCGGCGTGCTGGCGACAACCCTCGTCATCTTCATTGCATCGAAGGCGCTGCTGCCGCTGCATCCCGCTTTCGGCTTCGTCGCAGCTTTTGCCGAGGCCGCGACCATCGGCGGGCTTGCCGACTGGTATGCCGTCGTCGCGCTGTTCAAGCGACCGCTGGGCCTGCCGATCCCGCACACCGCGATCATCCAGAGCAATCAGGAACGCATCGCCGAGAAGCTCGGCGAGTTCATCGAGAACAATTTCCTGGAAGCCGGCCCGGTCGAGGCCAAGCTGCGCGAGATCGATTTCGGCACGTTCATCGCCGACTGGCTGCGCGACCGCAAACGTTCGGAGGATCTCGCCCGCTTCGTGCTGCGGATGCTGCCCGAAGCATTCGCGGCGACCGAGAACTCGGGCTTGATGCAGTTCATCAGCCGCCGCGTCACGACGCAGATCCTCTCAGTCGATCTCGCGCCGCTTGCCGCCGGCGCGCTGCGCGGCTTCGTGCAGGAGGGCAAGCATGAGGGGCTGCTCGACGACCTCTTGCGCGCGCTGCACCAGACGCTGACGCAGCAGGAGACGATGACGGTGATCCGCGACAAGGTCCGCGCGGAGATGCCGACGCTGCTCAAGCTCTATCGCGCCGACAAGTTCGTGGTGAACCGGATCATCGCCTCGGCCACGAAATTCTTCGAGGAGGTGCGCAACGATCCGCAGCATCCGTTCCGCGGCGAATTCGATCGCATGCTGCTGTCGTTCGTCGATCGGCTCGGCAGCGACAAGGCGTTCGCCGACCGCATCGACGGCCTCAAGCGCGACCTGCTGGCGCGGCCGGAGCTCGCCAATCTCGGGCGCACCATCTGGGCCAACGTCAGGGACTTCATCGCGCGCAGCGCCTCGGGCGAGTCGCAGGTGCTGCAGCATCAGTTGGCAAGGATGTTCGTCGAAGCCGGCGATGCGCTCGACGGCGATGCCGAGCTGCGCGGCGAGATCAACCAGGGCCTCGTCGCAATCCTGCGCACGGTGGTCGCCGAGCAGAAGAGCGGCGTCTCGACGTTCATCGCCGATCAGATGAAGAGCTGGGACATGGAGCAATTGATCTCACTGATCGAGGTCAATGTCGGCAAGGACCTGCAATACATCCGCTTCAACGGCTCGCTGATCGGCGGGCTTGCCGGGCTCGCGCTTTACAGCCTGGAATACGTGTTGCGGCTGCTGTGACCGATTGGGCACGGACGTCACAATAGTTGTGGCAAGTGTGATCTGGCCCGCTTGCACGAAAGTGATCGGTTCCCTAGCTTTTCAAGGTTGATTGTTGCGTTGCGGAACGATTCCGCCGGGTTTGCGTCGATCCTGTTGACCCATCCCTGCAGGCCTTTGCCTGATGATCCCATTGCCGACCGCCACGACGGCGTCGGAAGAGGAGTTGAAATGTCCGTTGCTGCGCAGACGCTACGCCCGCCGTCCAGGACGCTGATGTTTCTGGAAGGCCGCGCCATCCACGAGCTTGGTGCCTTTCTTGGTGCCTTGCCGCTGTTGAGCCTCGCGCCGCGCGGCGACGGGCATCCGGTGCTGGTGCTGCCAGGACTGATCGCTTCCGACATGTCGACCCGGCCGCTGCGCGATTTCCTCAAGAGCAAAGGCTACGCCGTCAGCGGCTGGCGCCAGGGCCGCAATCTCGGGCTGCGCTCCGGCGTGCAGGACGGCATGGTCGATCTGCTGCAGGAGATGAATGAGACCAGCGGCCGCAAGGTCTCGCTGATCGGCTGGAGCCTCGGCGGCCTCTATGCGCGCCAGCTTGCCAAGATGATGCCGGATCGCGTGCGCCAGGTGATCACGCTCGGCAGCCCGTTTGCCGCCGGTCCGAAGTCGACCAATGCCTGGCGCGTCTACGAGATGGCCAGCGGCCGCCGCGCCGACGAGGAGGATTCCCGTTTCGGCGGCTCGCTCGCCAGTGCGCCGCCGGTGCCGACCACTGCGATTTTCAGCCGCACTGACGGCGTCTGCGCCTGGCAAGGCTGCCGCGAGCAGAACTCGTCGATGACCGACAGCATCGAGGTCGAGAGCAGCCATTGCGGCATGGGCCATCACCCGGCCGTGGTCTACGCCGTTGCCGATCGCCTCGCGCAGAAGGACGGCGAGTGGGCCCCGTTCGATCGCAGCGGCTGGCGCAGCCTCGTCTATCCGGATCCCAATCGCTAGATCTTGCGAGGGCCCTCTCTTCACCTCGCCCCGCGTGCGGGGAGAGGTCGGATCGCATCGCAGATGCGATCCGGGTGAGGGGGAGTCTCCGCGCGAGTCGTCTCTCACCGTTATTTCGGAGGCAGCCCCTCACCCCAACCCTCTCCCCGCAAGAGCGGGGCGAGGGAGCAGACCGTGACCCCGCATTGTCGTTCCTCGACAAAACGCGTTATGCGTTGGGCATGCCGCAGCCGCTTGCCCGCATCGTCGACCAGCTGAAGCGCGAACCGTCGCGCACCGGCTCGATCATCATCACCGTGTTCGGCGATTCCATCGTGCCGCGCGGCGGCGCGGTGTGGCTCGGCACGCTGCTCGAATTCTTCAAGTCGCTCGACGTCGACGGCAATGTGGTGCGCACAGCGATGTCGCGGCTCGCCGCCGACGGCTGGCTCGAGCGCAGCAAGGTCGGCCGCAACAGTTTCTATCGCCTCAACGCCAGGGGCCGGCAGACTTTCGATACCGCAACCCGGCACATCTACGATCCGCCGCCGTCGGACTGGACCGGCCGCTTCGAGCTGTTGTTGATCGGCAATGCCGAGGACCGCGACGCGGCGCGCGAGGCGCTGAAGAATGCCGGCTTCGGCAGCCCGCTGCCCGGCGTGTGGGTGGCGCCGTCGGGCGTGCCGATCCCGGATGAAGCGGCGCGCGCGATCCGTCTCGAAGTCTCCGCGGAGGATGACAGCGGGCGCCGGCTGCTCAGCGAAAGCTGGCCGCTCGATCGCACCGCGGACGCTTATCTGAAGTTCATGAAGACGTTCGAGCCGCTGCATGGCTGGATCGCGCGCGGCGAGACGCTCAGCGACGCCGACGCCTTCACCGCGCGCATCCTGCTGATCCATCACTACCGCCGCGTCGTGCTGCGTGATCCGCTGTTGCCGGCACCATTGCTGCCGAAGGATTGGCCGGGCAGGGCAGCGCGCAAACTCTGCGGCGAGATCTATCGCGGGCTGCTTCCTGCGTCGGAACAATGGCTTGACGAGCATGCAACCAACGAGGACGGGCCGCTGCCGAAGCCCAACGGGGCCGTGGCGCGGCGTTTCGAGGGCATCTGAACATATTACAGAAATATCTTGCATTCTGAAATTTGTGTTATATATTTCCGCCTAACAACACACCGGGAGGTCGGCCATGTACACGCAGGCGCTCAACTCATCCGACGGCGACGATCGCGGCGTCGAGGATGTTGCCCGTGCCGCTCAGTTCCAGGCCCGCATCGATGCCGACGAGCGCATCGAGCCGAACGACTGGATGCCCGCGGCCTACCGCAAGACGCTGACCCGGCAGATTTCCCAACACGCCCACTCCGAAATCGTCGGCATGCTCCCTGAGGGCAACTGGATCACCCGCGCACCGTCGCTGCGCCGCAAGGCTGCGCTGCTCGCCAAGGTGCAGGACGAATGCGGCCACGGGCTCTATCTCTACGCCGCCGCTGAGACGCTCGGCACCTCGCGCGAAGAGCTGGTCGACGCGATGCTCGCGGGCAATGCGAAGTATTCCTCGATCTTCAATTATCCGACCCTGACCTGGGCCGACATCGGCACCATCGGCTGGCTGGTCGACGGTGCTGCGATCATGAACCAGATCCCGCTGTGCCGCTGCTCCTACGGCCCCTATGCGCGCGCGATGATCCGCGTCTGCAAGGAAGAGTCGTTCCACCAGCGCCAGGGTTTCGAGATCATGGTGACGTTGTGCCGCGGCACCGCCGAGCAGAAGGCGATGGCGCAGAACGCGCTCGATCGCTGGTGGTGGCCGGTGCTGATGATGTTCGGCCCGCCGGACCAGGTCAGCCAGCACAGCGACACCTCGACCAAGTGGAAGATCAAGCGCTTCTCCAACGACGAGCTGCGCCAGAAATTCATCGACGCCACCGTACCGCAGGCCGAATTCCTCGGGCTCACGATTCCAGATCCCGGCATGAAGCAGAACGAGAACGGCAATTGGGTGCACAGCCCGATCGACTGGGACGAGTTCAAGCAGGTGCTGGCCGGCAACGGCCCCTGCAACCGCGAGCGTCTCGCCGCGCGCCGCAAGGCGCATGAGGAGGGCGCCTGGGTGCGCGAGGCCGCGGCGGCCTATGCCGAGAAGCGCAAGCGCCGCCAGCTCGCGCAAGCCGCTGAATAAGGGAGCCCGAGATGGCCACGCCGAACGTTCCGCTCTGGGAAGTCTTCATCCGCAGCCGCAACGGCCTCGCGCACAAGCATGTTGGCTCGCTGCACGCGGCGGACTCGACGCTCGCCCTGCAGGCCGCGCGCGACATCTACACCCGCCGCGGCGAGGGGTTGTCGATCTGGGTGGTGCCCTCGAACGCGATCACCGCGTCCGATCCCACAGAGAAGGGCATGATGTTCGAGCCGGCGGAATCCAAGATCTACCGCCACCCGACGTTCTACGACGTTCCCGACGAAGTCGGGCATATGTGAATTTCACCCGTCATGGTGAGGAGGCGCGGTACGCGCCGTCTCGAACCGTGACACTCCGATCGTAACCGCGGCCATCCTTCGAGACGCCTGCTGCGCAGGCTCCTCAGGATGACGTCGAGCAAGTGGATGCAGGTGGATTAGAGCATGGCAACCGCCAATATCGAAGTCTCCGAAACACCCCTGGTGCTCTATGCGCTGCGCCGCGCCGATGATGCGCTGATCCTCGGCCATCGGCTGTCCGAATGGTGCGGCCATGCGCCGGCGATGGAAGAGGATATGGCGCTCGCCAATATGGGTCTCGACCTGCTCGGCCAGGCTCGCGAGCTCTACACCTATGCCGCCAAGGTCGAAGGCCGCGGCAACGACGAGGACAAGTTCGCCTATCTGCGCGACGTCAGGCAGTACCGCAACCTGCTGCTGGTCGAGCAGCCGAACGGCGACTTTGCCCGCACCATGGTGCGGCAGTTCTTCTACGCGGCATTCGCCGATCTCTACTGGCGCGCGATGATGGCCTCCACCGATCCGACACTCGCCGCGATCGCGGCGAAGTCGGAGAAGGAGAGCGCCTATCATGTCAGGCATTCGTCGGAATGGATCGTCCGGCTCGGCGACGGCACCGAAGAGAGCCATCGCCGCGCGCAGAATGCGATCGACGACCTCTGGGCCTATACCGGCGAGATGTTCGCGGTCGACGACGGCGAGCGCGGCCTGATCGACGCCGGCATCGCGATCGACCCGGCGGCGCTGAAGCCGCGCTGGCTGAAGACCGTGACCGGCATCGTCAACGAGGCGACGCTGGCACTGCCGAACAGCGACTGGATGCAGCAGGGCGGCCGCGTCGGCAGCCACAGCGAGCATCTCGGCCATCTGCTCAGCGAATTGCAGTCGATGCAGCGCACCTTCCCGGGGGCGACATGGTGACGGTTGCGCTCAGCGATGCCGATTTGCGCCGGCGCGCCTGGAGCGCGGCCGCGCAGGTGGTTGACCCCGAAATCCCGGTGTTGACGATCGCCGATCTCGGCGTGCTGCGCGATGTCGCGGTCCATGACGGCCATGTCGAGGTCGCGATCACGCCGACCTATTCCGGCTGTCCCGCGATGAACATGATCGCGCTCGAGATCGAGCTCGCGCTGGAGCGCGAAGGCATCCATCGGCCGAAGGTCCGCACCGTGCTGTCACCGGCCTGGACCACCGACTGGATGAGCGAGGACGGCCGCCGCAAGTTGAAAGAATACGGCATCGCGCCGCCGCAGCCCGGCTCCTCGCGCCGTGCGCTGTTCGGCGAGCAGCAGGTCGCGTGCCCGCAATGCGGCTCTGGCGATACCGAACTGCTGTCCGAATTCGGCTCGACCTCCTGCAAGGCGCTGTGGCGTTGCAAGAGCTGCCGTGAACCCTTCGATTACTTCAAGTGTCATTGACCATGTCGACACCACGCTTCCACCGTCTGTCCGTCAGCGATCTGCGCCGCGAGGCCTCGGACGCCATCTCGATGACCTTTGCGATCCCCGACGATCTGCAAGGCGACTACCGTTTCACGCCCGGCCAGTATCTGACCTTGCGCACCACGATGGACGGCGAGGAAGTCCGCCGTTCCTACTCGATCTGCTCCGGCCCCGACGACGGCGAGCTGCGCATCGCGGTGAAGAAGGTCGACGGCGGCGCGTTCTCGAACTGGGCGGCCGACGAGTTGAAGGCCGGCGATGAGCTCGACGTGATGACGCCGACCGGGCGTTTTGGTGTTGCCCATGCACCTGGCGAGGCGCGGACCTATGTCGGCTTCGCCGCCGGCAGCGGCATCACGCCGATCCTCTCCATCATCAAGGGCGTGCTGGCGCGAGAGCCGGACAGCCGCTTCTTCCTGTTCTACGGCAATCGTTCGACCGAAGGCGTCATGTTCCGCGAGGCGCTGGAGGAGCTGAAGGACCGCTTCATGCAGCGGCTCTCGGTGTTCCACGTCATCTCCGGCGAGGAGCAGGACATCCCGATCCTGCATGGCCGGCTCGACGGCGACAAGGTGCGGGTGCTGCTGCGCTCGCTGGTGCCGGCCGCAACCGTCGATCATGTCTTCGTCTGCGGTCCGGCCGCGATGAGCGAAACCATCGAGACGACCTGTCGCGAGATCGGCATCGCCGACGAGCGCATCCATGTCGAACGCTTCGTCTCGGAATTCGGCGGCAAGCCGCGTCCGAAGGTCGTCGTTCCCGCCGGCGCGCCGCCGAAGGCGATCGCCGGGCTGATCATCGACGGCAAGCGCCGCGAGGTGCCGGTGGCCGACGGCGAGTCGATCCTCGACGCCGCGCTGCGCGCCGGCATGGACCTGCCGTTCGCCTGCAAGGGCGGCATGTGCTCGACCTGCCGCGCCAAGCTGGTCGAGGGCGAGGCGCCGATGGATTTGAACTATTCGCTGGAGCCGTGGGAGCTGAAGGCGGGGTTCATCCTCACCTGCCAGGCCAAGCCGTGTTCGGACAAGGTCGTGGTCGACTACGACCACGTCTAATTCTACGGGCGCGTTGACACCCAAGGTGTTGCGCCCAACACTGACACCAAGAGGCCCGTCGCAACGGGCCCGCGCACAGGGAGTTCGATGTGAACGTGAAGGCCACGCTATCACCCGAGGATGTCGCCCGCGCCTGCGCGGATGCGATGTGGAAGGAAGACGACGCCAGCAAGGGCCTCGGCATGGAGCTGGTCGAGATCAAGCCGGGGCAAGCTACGATGGCGATGACGGTGCAGCCGCACATGGTCAACGGCCAGCGTATCTGCCATGGCGGCTACATCTTCACGCTCGCCGATTCAGCCTTCGCCTTTGCCTGCAACAGCCGCAACGATCGCGCGGTGGCGGCGCAGGGCAACGTCACCTTCATCCGGCCGGGCAAGCTCGGCGATCGCCTGGTGGCGACCGCGCGTGAGGTCTCGCGCAGCGGCCGCTCGGGAATCTACGACGTGCGCGTCACTGCCGGCGGCAGCGTGATCGCCGAGTTCCGCGGACATTCGCGCGTGATCCAGGGCACCTGGCTGCCGGACACGGACATCAAGGCATAAGGTTTCGGGGGAAACGTCGATGGCGGCAAAGCTCAGGGTTGCGGATAGCGGTTATCACGCCGAGCTCGATGCGGCCGAACGCGCCTCGCGCGACGAGATCACGGCGTTGCAGACCAGGCGGCTCGCCTGGTCGCTCAAGCACGCCTATGACAATGTCGCGCACTACAAGAAAAGCTTCGAGGCCGCGGGCGTGCACCCCACGGACTTCAAGCAGCTGTCCGATCTCGCCAAATTTCCATTCACGGTGAAGACCGACCTGCGCGATAATTACCCCTTCAACATGTTCGCGGTACCGCGCGAGCAGCTGGTGCGGGTCCATGCCTCCTCGGGCACGACGGGCAAGCCGATCGTGGTCGGCTACACCAAGGCTGATATCGACACATGGGCCGATGTGATGGCGCGCTCGATCCGCGCCGCCGGCGGCCGCAGCGGCATGCTGATGCACAATGCCTATGGCTACGGCCTGTTCACCGGCGGTCTCGGCGCGCATTACGGCGCCGAGCGGCTCGGCTGCACCGTGATCCCGATCTCCGGCGGCATGACCGAGCGGCAGGTGCAGCTGATCAACGATTTCAAGCCCGACATCATCACGGTGACGCCGAGCTACATGCTGGCGATCCTCGACGAGTTCAAGCGCCAGGGCCTCGACCCGCGCAAATCGTCGCTGAGGTTCGGCATCTTCGGCGCCGAGCCCTGGACCAACGCGATGCGTGTCGAGATCGAGCAGGCCTTCGACATGGACGCGTCAGACATCTATGGCCTGTCGGAAGTGATCGGCCCGGGCGTCGCGCAGGAATGCGTGGAGACCAAGGACGGCCTGCACATCTGGGAGGATCACTTCTATCCGGAGGTGATCGATCCCCTGACAGGCAAGGTGCTGCCCGACGGCGAAAAGGGCGAACTGGTGTTCACCTCGCTGACCAAGGAAGGGTTTCCGATCATCCGCTACCGCACCCGCGATTTGACGCGGCTGTTGCCCGGCACGGCGCGGCCCGGCATGCGGCGGATGGAGAAGGTCACCGGCCGCTCCGACGACATGATCATCCTGCGCGGCGTCAACGTGTTCCCGACCCAGATTGAAGAAGTTCTGCTGGCGACCGATTGGTGCGGCGGCCATTTCGTCATCGAGCTGACCCGCGAGGGCCGCATGGACGAGATGACGGTGCTCGCCGAAGCCCGGCCCGAGAGCTGGGACGGCGAGGGGCTCACCGCGCATGCCGAGAAGGTATCTGCCTTCATCAAGAACACGATCGGCATTTCCACCCGCGTCCGCGTCGTCGCGCCCGAGACGTTGGAGCGTTCGCTCGGCAAGGCGAAACGGGTTTACGACAAGCGGCCTAAAGAATAGCCTCTCGCCCGCAATCCAGGAGGGCGCGGGATTTCCATGGCCGATACCAGTGAGACAACCGCTGCGGAGATCGTGGCCCATATAAGCAGCGGCAAGGTGACCGCAGTCAGCGTCGTCGAGGCGGCGCTCGATCGCGCGGAGCGGCTCAAGCATCTCAACGCCTTCATCGTGCTGAACCGCGACGGCGCACTGGCCGCGGCGCGCGAGGTCGATGCGGGGAAGCGCACCGGCGTGCTGGCCGGGCTTCCGATCGTCGTGAAGGACAACATCAACACGTCGAACCTGCCGACGTCGGGCGGCACACCGGCGCTGCAACATGCGCGGCCGGCGCGCAACGCACCGTCGCTGCAAAAGCTGCTCGACGCCGGCGCCGTCGTCATCGGCAAGACCAATCTGCACGAGCTCGCCTTCGGCATCACCAGCACCAATCTCGCACCCTTCGCCGGACCGGTGCGCAATCCCTACGACACCAACCGGATCCCGGGCGGCTCGTCGGGCGGAACGTCGGCGGCGATCGCTGCGCGGATCACGACCTGCGGCCTCGGATCGGACACCGGCGGTTCGACCCGCGTGCCCGCGGCGCTGACCGGGACCGTGGGTCTCCGGCCGTCGGTCGGCAATGGCGGCGCCGAGCGGCGCTACCACGACGACAACCAGGTGGTTCCGATCAGCCATACCCGCGACACCGTCGGCCCGATGGGCCGCACCGTCGCCGATGTCGCGCTGCTCGATGCCGTGATCACGGGCGCGCCGCAGGCCGCAGCCATTCCATTGCGTGGCGTGCGTCTCGGCGTTCCCGCCTGTTTCTGGAGCGGGCTCGATCGCGATGTCGAAGCCGTCGCCCGTGCAGCCTGCACGCGGCTCACCGCCAATGGCGCGGTGCTGGTCGACGTCGATATGCCCGGCCTGTTCGAGCAGAACGACAAGGTGTCCTTCGTCGTCGCGCTGCACGAGCCGATCGCCGATATCCCGGCTTGGCTCGCCGCCTCCGGGATCGAGGGGATCGCGCTGTCCGACATCGCGGCCGCCGTCGCCAGTCCCGATGTCGTCGGTGCCTTCGGTGCGATCACGGCGGACGCCTTCGGCGCTGCCTATGACGATGCGATCAAGGCGCAGCGGCCGGCGCTGCAGGCGATCTTTGCCGCGTATCTCGGGAACAACAAACTAGATGCCATCCTGTTTCCGACCACGATCGCGCCCGCGCCGCTCATCGACGAAAAGGCCGGATCCGGCGAGATGTCGGTCAATGGCGGCGAGCCGGTGCCGACCTTCGGCACCATGATCCGCAACACCGATCCCGGCAGCAATGCCGGGCTTCCCGGGTTGTCACTCTACGCCGGCATGACGCCCGGCGGCCTGCCGGTCGGGCTCGAGCTCGATGGTCCGGTCGGCAGCGATACAAGACTGCTCGGGCTTGGCCTGTCGATCGAGGCGATCCTCGGCACGGCGCCGCCGCCGAGGCTCTGAACCGTCGGTCTCAACAAGCCCCTTGAATTGATCGGTCAGTCGATTAGTCATGACGAGAGGCCACCCGGCCGCCGCCATCCGCGCGCGTTTGCAGCGTGCTTCATGACCAAGACTGGACTGCTCATGCCGCCGGCCCCGCAAGCAAACCGTCATCCCATCGATGCCCGCTGCGTCCGCCTGCTGACGAAGGCGGAGAACGCGGCGGCGGTGGCGCCGGTGGTGGAGACCCATGCACTTTCGCGCGGCGACAACGACGTCCTGATCGAGGTGAAGGCGGCGGCGGTCAATCCGTCGGACGTCAAGGCCGCGACCGGGCTGATGCCCTATGCCGTCTTCCCGCGCACCTCCGGCCGCGATTACGCCGGCGTCGTGATCGACGGACCGCCGGGCTTGATCGGGCGCGAGGTGTTCGGCTCGTCCGGCGACCTCGGCATCCGCCGCGACGGTACCCACGCCACGCATCTGGTGGTCGAGGCCGATGCCGCGGTGGACAAGCCCGCCGGCATTTCCTGGGACGAAGCCGCCGGGATCGGCGTGCCCTTTGTCACCGCGATGGAAGGCCTGCGCCGCGCCGGTCTGCCGAAGCCGGGCGAGACCGTGCTGGTGATGGGCGTCAACGGCAAGGTTGGCCAGGCCGCGGTGCAGATCGCGAGCTGGCGCGGCGCGCGCGTGATCGGCGTGGTGCGCAGGAGCGAGCCCTATGAGGGCCATAGCAATGCGCCGGTCGAGGTGATCGATGCCTCTGCCATTGATGTCGCGGCGCAAGTGCGCGAGTTGACCGGCGGCAAGGGCGCCGACATCGTCTACAACACGGTCGGCGATCCCTATTTCCAGGCCGCGCACCAATCGCTGGCGCTGCGCGGCCGCCAGATCCTGATCGCGGCGGTCGACCGCATCGTGCAGTTCAACATCCTCGAATTCTACCGCGGCCAGCATACCTATGTCGGCATCGACACGCTCGCATTCTCGTCGGTCGCGACCGGCGAGGTGCTGCGCGAGCTCGCGCCCGGATTTGCCAGCGGACATCTCAAGCCGTTTCCGATCAAGCCAAGTGCGATCTATCCGCTGGAACAGGCCAAGGCGGCGTTCGTTGCCGTGGCCGGCTCGTCGCGCGACCGCGTGATCCTGCGGCCATGATGACGGGATAAACTGAAGCATGATGAGATTAGGTTTGATCTGGAGCGGCGGCGGAAGTTCACCTCTCCCTTGGGAGAGGTCGGCGCGTAGCGCCGGGTGAGGGGTTACGCTCTCTCGTTGGAGCAGCGGCCCCTCACCCGATTTGCTGCGCAAATCGACCTCTCCCCAATGGGGAGAGGTAAACCCAGCCTGCGGACCCGTTTCAACCCAAACTCATCCCGGTCTAGGATCAAGAGAACAGTATGGACCCCGCAACGATCGTCATCCTCGCCGCCCTGATCATCGGCCTGATCTATGGCTCGGTCGGGCTCGTCAGCGGCTTCTGCATGATGAGCGGGCTGCGCGGCTGGTGGGCCGAGGGCGACGGCCGGCTGGTGCGCACTTACGCGCTGGCGATGGGGATTGCGATCGCGGCCTCGCAACTGCTCGCGGCGGCGGGCCTCGTCGATCTCGGCAAGTCGATCTATCTGCAGCCCTCGTTCTCGGCGCCGGTCATCTTCCTCGGCGGGCTCTTGTTCGGCTACGGCATGGTGCTGTCGAACGGCTGCGGCTCGCGGGCCTTGGTTCTGCTCGGACGCGGCAATCTCCGTTCCTTCGTGGTCGTGATCGTGCTCGGCATCGTCGCCGAGATGACGCTGAAGGGCCTGATCGCGCCTGCGCGCATCGCGATGGTGCAGGCGTCGCAGGCCACGGTCTCAGCCAACTCGGTGCCGGCGCTGCTGGCAGGCAGCGGCCTCGGCGCGGTGCCGGCGCGAATGGTCGCGGCCGCGGTGCTGTCGGCCATCCTGATCATCTTCGCCTTTGCCCATGTCCCGTTCCGCAAGTCGCCGGGCCAGATCGCGGCCGGCCTGATCGTGGGCCTGCTGGTGGCGGGGGGCTGGTACGCGACCGGCTATCTCGGCGCCGATGATTTCAATCCGGTGCCGGTGACGTCGCTGACCTTCATCGCGCCGATCGCCGACGCGCTGCAATACGTCATGCTGTCGACCGGCTCGACGCTCAATTTCGGCATCGTCACCGTGTTCGGCGTGTTCGCCGGCAGCCTGGTCACGGCGCTCGCCACCGGGCGTTTCAAGCTCGAAGGCTACCGCTCGCCGCAGCACATGCTGCGCTCGGCAGGTGGTGCCGTGCTAATGGGCGCGGGGGGCGTGATGGCGTTCGGCTGCTCGGTCGGGCAGGGGCTGACCGGCCTGTCGACGCTGTCGCTGTCGTCGTTCATCGCCATCGCCGGCATCATGCTCGGCACCGCCGCCGGCCTGCGCGGCGCGCTGCGGGTCAGGCCGCTTGCAACGGCCTGAGGCTGAAAGAGCGATGATCTCCGCGCAAACGCGTTCTGCGTTTGTCGCGAGGGAAAACTGCTTCGACTTTTCCGGATCATGCTTTGGAGCATGATGAGATTAGGGCGTATACGTATAAATCTCAATCGGGTACCCGCGTGCGGGATTGTGAGATTCCGGATTGCCGTCAAAAAGCTGACATTGAAGATGCCCGAGTGAATGTCCGCTAAGGGCCCAATACGCGACGTTACTAAGATGCCGGTTGCGCCGCCGGCAGTTTCCAACTTCCCTCAAGTATCTCTTTGCGTGGCCTGTATAGCCGCATCGTGAAATTCCAACCCTCGACGATCTGCAGACAGTTCGGCGTATCCTTGCCGCAGCCGCCGAACTGGATGGTGTAGACCCCGGCTCCATCCGCCTTGGTGGTCAGGTTGTTGAGAGAATATGCGCCGAATTCGTTCTTCTCGAAGAAGCCTTGGCCGTTGTAGACGCTAATGGACCAGAAGCCGTCCACCGGAACATCCTTGAGCGTCAGGCGATAGACCGTCTTGCCGTCGTTCTTCGGCGGGAAGACGCTTTGGTAGTCGGCGGCATAGCGCGGGTTGCCGCCCCAGCCGATGGCTGTGCCGATCAGATGGTCAATCGGATCGACCTCATCCTTCCGTCCGAAACGGTCGACCGTCCCGCCGAGCGACCCCAAGCTCTCGAGCGCGGCCCTGGCCTTGGTCTGCGACGTCAGGTCCCAATTCGGCACCTCGAACTTGCCGGCGCTTGCCTGCCGCACCTCGATTGCGTCCTGCATAGCATTCGCGGCCTTCACGTCCTGCGGGTCCTCGGGATTGGCCAACGTGCGGACGATGACGTAGACGTAGCGAGTACCGACCTTGTTCTTGTCGTAGGTGAAGGTGCCGGGGCCGTACACCACCTCGGTCGTGTAGTGATCCTGCGAGATCACCTGCATCGACATGAAACGCTTGCCGGCGTCCGGCAGCTTGATCGTGAGCGGGGCCGCATCGAGATCGAACACGCCATGCGAGTACAGGGTGTCGCGGTTCATCCGGACCACGTCCTGCTTGTCGATCGAGGCCATTTCGCGCCGGTGCGTGAGCTTGCCGAACGAAGCGTCGTCGACCGCGGCCTTCCGGAAGTAGAGGTCGCTCTCCGCGCGGACGAAGTTGTGGGCGTTGACCGCGGTGGGTTTGGCATCCTGAGCGATTGCCGCAGATGCGGACATCAGCATAAGGGCAAATACCAGACGGGCCGCCGATTTCATCGCCATAACTCCCTACTTCGCGGCTGCCTTGGGGGCGCCCAGCTCCTCGTCGACCTCGTCCTCGAACGCGCGCTTCTTCCCTGCGACAAAGCGCCTGTAGCCCTCCGGGTCGATCCAGGCCTTCACGCCCTCGGTCTCCGCCCGCTTCCGCTTGCCTTCGAGGTCGTAATACTCGTTGTGCTGAGCGAGCCATATGTCCGGCTTGATCATCTCGAGCGCGTGGTGGGTGTTGCGGTAGTCGTCCTCGATGCCGGGGTACGAAGGGTCCTTCGCCACGCGGTAGCCGGGGTTGAACCCGGCGCCGTCGGGGAAGGCCACGATATAGGCCTTGCCGTCGACGACCAGGTTGGCGATCCAGGTGGTCGCTCCCCGCGTGTGGCCCGGCGTGTGATAGGCAGTAAGCAGGACGTCGCCCATCCTGATCTGGTCGCCATCGCGCAGCACCCGATCGACCTTCACGCCTTCGTAGGCGAAGTCGTTCGCGTACTTGAAATCGTCCTTGTCGCCGCTCTCCATCGCCGCGACATCGTCCTTCATGACGGCCAACTGCGCCCCCGTCAGCTTCTTCATGAAGGCGAAGGCGCCCGCATGATCGATGTGTGCGTGGCCGTTGATCATCAACTTGATATCTTCGGGCTTGAATCCGAGCTTCCGGATCGAGTCCACGATCATCGGACCGGAGGACGGCATTCCAGTGTTCATCAGGACGTGGCCCTCGGATGTGGTGAACAGGAAAACCCCCAACCCCTTTGTGCCCACGAAGTAGATCGGCCCGACGATCCTGACGGGTTCGGCCGGCTCTTCCCACTTCAGCACCTTTTTTGCCAAAGAGATGAAGAGATTATTGTCGTTCGCAAGTTGCTCCTTCGTTGGCAGATTACTAGGAGGAAGCGTTTGTGCCATTGCATGCGCTGGTGCGAGAACGGCAGTAGCGATCAGAATTGCACCAATTCGAATTGGCGAAGCCATTTTCAACTCCACGGAATTGGTCATCTAGTTGGTTAAGCATAAGCTGAAAAATAGCCAATGGAAGGTGCTGTGGAAACTGTAGCGGTAGAAACCCGCTGATCGTTTGTCGGCTCAGGGGCCACAAGCGGCGGTCGAGGGAAGCAGGACCCCGCGTCCGATCCACCCGCATAGCCGACATCGCAATAGCCTCAGCCTTGTTCGGCCTGGAGTAGGTAGCAGACGCCGCGCGCCCACCGAGGATGCCTTACTCTGGAGCGATCCTGTAAACATCGCCGGGTTCAAGGTTGAGTTCCTCGAACATCCTTTGCTGCTTTTCCGTGAGAACAGCTGGTACAACTTCCGCCGTCCAGCCTTCGGGAACAGCCGCAAGGACCAGCGTCAGGGCCTGATTTGGCTTGGCCAAGGCTAACCACATCTGCCTCGTCGGCCGCGGCGCGTCGTCTGAGGTCACCTCAACGAGAGTGAACGAATTGCCGAAAGACTCTGCCATCACCGGCCAATGCTGCAGCGCGTCGCTAGTTGCTAGTTCGGGGCGGTGGGACGGGCCCGCCAATCAACCTGTAGGTTGGAACCCAAGCGGCGTTCCACGATTCTATCGTCGCGCCGCAAACCGAGCATTCGAAGCTGCCGACCCAGGGCCATCGCCTCGGTTCGGCTATAGACCGCGCCACATCGACAGGATCGGTTATAAGAATCGAGCATGCCAATTTATGCGCCCAAAAGGCGAAGCAGCCACTGCGAAAATCGAACTAGGCCGCTGAGGCTGGAATAGCCTGTAACCGACGTGTGGGGTGTCCGCCTTGCTCCCAATTCGGCATGTGGTTACGCTCCACAGTGAGCTCAATTCGGTGCTGGCAAAGACTTCATATGCTAACGAAGACCCGCGAGTACATTGATTTTTGGATCGAGAATAGCGTTCACGCTGCGGAAGAATACGGGACACCAGGCGCTTCCCAAAGCGTGGACGTACTGGTTGAGCGGCTCGTTGATGGCGCCAAGAATCAAAACATCACGCGAGAGGCCATCGAGAAGAAGGTTGGTGATCTAGAACAGTACATTGAGGGAAAGCTCGCGGCTGCCAACCGGATCGAGCGGGATCGCCGCAAATAACATCGACTTGCACCTGAGCTCCAGCCACGAAGTCTCTTCTGTCTTAGCTCCGATCACGAAGGCACTGCGGGAATAGCCATGGCAATGCGAGAGGAAATAAAGCGAGTGCCGCAACACCAGGTATGTCGCAACAGCTCTACTCAACACTGCTAGTGTTGGGCGAGTCTCTCGAGAAGAAAGCCGACAGACAAATGGCAGATGAACGCTGATCGCTTAAGGGGAAAGAACATCCCGGAATAAGACTTTAAAACGCCTCACCGGCCGGCCTTGCCCCCGACCTCTCGCGCTATCCGCTCCGCTCTGAGACGTCTGTGGTTTTCTTGGAACTCTGGATCGGCCTGACTGTCTGCAATCCTTTGCCGCGCACCGTTTGGGTTTTGCGCCTTGCGGTCCGCCTCGTCGGCTACCTGCTGCTGGGCGGAGCGTTTCCGTTCGGTCATTGCTCGATTCCTTGCACTCATCGATCAGGGCCGTATCGCCCTGCGAAGATATTTGGAGGAAGGAGTCATCAAGTCACTTCGCGTAACCTTGGGATCGGAGCCACGCGATCCGACGCTCTCCATTCATCCAATCGTCAATTTCCGTCTTGCTTGTGAAACCCTTGATTTCTCGGGGTTCTGCGCCTGCGTACTCGGCGATGATAGCCCAGTCGCCTTCAGAGTTACGGACTGGTTTGAAACTCACTTTTACCTTTGCCATGCCGAACTATGCAGCAAAGTGCGCAAAAAGTGAAGCTCGCGGAAGCATTTGGAGCCGCCGGCCCGACCGACGCTTTGTCCTTTTGCTGTGCAGAGGAGGAGCCGCCATATTTCCGGGCACCAAGGTCCATCAATTACCATGTTCGGAGCAAACCACCACTCTTGTGAAAAGCGCTATTGGATTTCTTATTGTACTCTCTCAACCGTTGGTGTAGTCTCTCAAGCATCGATACTGGCCGAACAACTGTTCCGCTTTCGCCTCAGTTCCTGACGGCGCGCACGTTTCAGACATTCTCCAACATCGACGAACTCGGACACTGGCCGCAACTCTGCGCGTCAGATCCTGCGCGTATACGAAAGGACGACCTGATGAACACAGGTACAGTGAAGTGGTTTAACAGCCAAAAAGGCTTCGGCTTTATTCAGCCGTCAAACGGCAGCAGCGACGTTTTTGTTCACATCAGCGCGGTCGAACGCGCCGGCATGGGCACTCTCAGCGAAGGTCAGACGGTGTCTTATGACGTCGTCGCAGACCGTCGTACGGGCAAGTCCGCCGCTGACAATCTTCGTGCTGCTGCTTAAGTAAGAGTACGACAGACCTGTCGCTCTCGCCACGGATGTACTGGCAGAGCTTGTGGTCATGCCCCGTTCCCAAATCTTTGGGGGCGGGGTTTTTGATGGAATCCAGTCAAAGCAATACCCAAGTAAGCTCGTCGGTGGCTTCCCGTCAAAATCATTGCGCGTAGTTGCCGAGAGAAGAGCCGACAATTTGGCCTGAACTGCAATCGTCAAGCCAACCTAAGCATGACGTTAATACTAGCGGCAGCCTCAGATCGCTGGACCGCTGACACGTAGTTTCGATCCCTGGCGAAAGACAGCAAAGACTGTTCGAAGAGCTGAACCACGAGCGATGCATGCAGACTGCGGAGTTACCTCCGCTGCCAGGGATGCCTTTCCTGTTTATTTCGCTGCCTCGCCCAATGCGACCTTTCCAAACTCTTCAAGAACCCTTTCGAGAGTGGATTGGGCGGCCGTGCAATTCGACAGACGTGGTAAGTTAAGAGCAAAGCAGGAGATCAAATGAGCATTGTAAAGCGGCATCTGGCCGAGCAGGAAGAGCGGCTGGTCTTAGTCGAGGAAATCTGCATCGATATAGGAGCACTCGTCTTGGATACCGCTACCGACGAAGTCTACTTTTCTGCAGATGAAGAGGCTTACAGGAACGCCTACGTCGCTGTGTTTCAAGCGTGGGCGAAGGGTACCATCAAGGGCACCGCTGAACAGATATTCGACGCTACAAAATCTATACTCGAGGATTAGCGAACCCGCCAAGGCAAAAATGGTCCGCACGTGAGCGCGTCAGGCTCCGGAAGCAAGGGGGTGCATTCCAGCCCCGTTGGAGCAGCAGAAACCGTGAGGTAAACACATGTCCTATGCGTATAAGCTCAATGAAGACGTTCGCCACCAACCGCAGGGCGACAAGGACGTACGGGAACTGAACCGCCTGCGAATTACACCATCGTACAGCAAATGCCCGTCGAATCCGACGGACGGGTAAGGTACCGCATTAAGTGTAAGTCCGAGGTCAAACCGTCTCAACTTAACTTCGTCCTGCTCTAGGCCCGCGCCGGCGCATCCGCGAGCGAGCTCAGCGCGATGCCGCCGACGATCAGGGCCGCGGCGATCGCCAGCGAGAGATCGATCGGTTCGCCGAGCAGCAGCGCCGCGGTCAGGATACCGACGATCGGGGTCCCCGTCGTGCCGAGCGAGGTGGTCAGCGCCGGCAGGCTCTTGTTGACGACAGACATCGCCCAATAGGCCAGCGCCGTGCCGATGAAGCCGGAATAGAGGAACAGCAGCACGAGGTGCGGCGACCATGTCACCGTGGGCACGCCCTCGGTGACCAGCGCCGTGATGGTCAGCACCAGCGTTGCGACCAGCACCTGCCACAGCAGGAGCTGCAACGGCGTCGCGATCCAGCGGTGCGACCGGATATAGATGATGTTGGCGGCCCAGCAGATCGCGGCGAGGATGATCATGCCGGCGCCGGCGATCACGTGCAGATTGCTCCAGTCCAAGGATGCCGGGTTGAGGATGACGCAGAGCCCGGCGAGCCCCGACGCGACGCCGACGAGTTTCAGTGCGCCGAGCCGCTCGGTTCGCGCGGCGCCGGCGGCGAGCGCGACCCAGAGCGGCGTGGTGTAGCCCAGCACGATGCCCTTGCTGGCCGGCAGATAGCGCAGGCCGGCGGCGACGAGCGTCGAGAAGAACGTCATGTGCAGCAGCGCCACGCTGAGCACGACCGGCACATCGGCGATCCGCGGAATGATCAGATTGCCGCTGGCGCGCAGGATCACCAGCAGCGCGACCAGGGCGACCCAGCTGCGGATCGATGCAGTCCACAGCGGCGGCACCGCCTCGACCAGCGATTTCGTCACCGACCAGTTGATGCCCCACGCCAGCACCACGACGATGAACAGGGCGGCGGCCTTGGCAGGGGAGAGTGACTGGTCCACGACAGAATCCTTGCGGGCGATACCCCCTGTGAATAGGATCAGGCTGGCTCTCTCGAAAGAGCCAGATTGGATAGAACCAAGGAGCCAGATTGATCCTCGCCGAACTGCTCGACCTGAAGCGGACTGACGATGCCGGGTTGACTGCGCAGCTGACCCAGCAGATGCGTGCGCTGATGGCAAGCGGCCGGATCAGGAGCGGCGCTGTGCTGCCGTCGAGCCGCACGCTGTCGGCCGAGCTCGACGTGTCGCGCAACACGGTGACGCACGCCTATGAGCAGCTCGCGGCCGAGGGCTATCTGCGTGTCGCCGCGCGGCGGCGGCCGGTGGTATCAGACGATATCGAGGCGCGCTTCGCCAAGCCTGTAGCTGCGCCGCGGCGCGAGACGGTCCGCAAACCGCTATTGTCGCCCTGGGCCTTGCAGCTCTCCGACACGGATTGGCCGCTGTCGTACCAGGCGAAGTTCCGGCCGCTGCGTTCCGGGCTGGCGGATGCGCGCGAATTTCCGCACGAGATCTGGGCGCGCTGCCTGCGCCGCAGCGCGCTGCGCCGCCGCTTCAACGACCAGACCGTCGTCAACCGGCCGAGCCTGCGCGAGGCCTTGCGCGATTACCTCGAGGTGAGCCGCGGCGTGCACGCCGAGGCAGATCATATCCTGATCCTGCCGGCCGCGCAGGCGGCGCTGACGTTGATCGCCGCGACCGT
This sequence comes from Bradyrhizobium sp. WCU1, assembly GCF_053474805.1. Taxonomy (NCBI): domain Bacteria; kingdom Pseudomonadati; phylum Pseudomonadota; class Alphaproteobacteria; order Hyphomicrobiales; family Nitrobacteraceae; genus Bradyrhizobium; species Bradyrhizobium sp. WCU1. Next base: position 1,141,490 of record NZ_CM130280.1, on the reverse strand, counting down.
CATCGCGCCCGGCGATGCGGTGTGGACCGAGGATCCCGGTTATCCCGGCGCCGCGGCGGCGTTTCGCGCGGCAGGTGCCGACGTCGTCGGCGTCAGGCTCGATCCATGGGGCATGATGCGGATGCGCGAGGCGCGTGCGCCGAAGCTCATCTTCACGACGCCGTCGCATCAACACCCGACCGGGCGGGTGATGCCGGTTGCACGCCGCACCGAACTGCTCGCGGCGGCCGAGCCCGGCAAGACCTGGATCGTCGAGGACGATTACGACGGCGAGTTTCATTATGACAGCCGTCCGATGCCGGCGCTGCAGGGGCTCGATCGTGAGGGCCGCGTGCTCTATCTCGGCACGTTTGCAAAAGCGATGACCGCCGACATCCGGATCGGCTATCTGGTGGTGCCGCCATCATTGGCGCAGACGATGGAGATCGCGCAGCGCCACCTCGGATTGATCGCGTCCGTCCACGTTCAGGAGGCATTGACCGACTTCATGGCCGACGGGCATTTCCTGGCGCATGTCAGGCGGATGCGGCGGATCTACCGCGCGCGCCGCGACCATCTCGCCGCAGCGTTGGCGCGGCAGCTTGCGCCGGTGCTCACCGCCGAGGTCCCGCCGGGCGGAATGCAACTGATCGCCCGTTTCAAGGATGGCGCCGCGGACCAGAATGCGGTCTCGCGGCTGGTGGCCGCCGGCGTCGAGGTGCGCGCGCTGTCGAGCCTCGCGCTGCAGCGGCCGCGCGACCACGGCCTGTTGCTCGGCTTTGCCGCCTGGCGCGAAAACGAGATCGGCGCCGCGGTGCGGACCATGGCGAACTGCCTGACCGGCAAGCGGGCGGCGCGTGGGTAGACGGCGAGGGATGTTCGCGCAAATTCGGAATATTAGAAATATACTGCTGAGTTGCCCGACGTGTCAAGCGACCTTGTCGAACGCCGGCGGCCGCCGGCCGCCGGCTCCTTTGCATGGGGTTGTTTTCGATATTTTGTCCGCGCAGGCTCACTCCGCCGCCTTGGTGACGATCCGCACCTCCGACGTCAGCGTCTTGTGCACCGGGCATTTGTCGGCGATCTCCATCAACCGCTTGCGCTGGTCGGCATCGAGGTTGCCCTCGATCCTGATGACGCGCTCGATCTGGTCGAGCATGCCCTCGCGCGTCTCGCATTCCTCGCAATCCTTGGCGTAGATCTTGTTGTGCTGGAGCGTCACGGTGATGCGATCGACCGGCAGCGACTTGCGGTCGGCATACATCCGCATCGTCATCGAGGTGCAGGCGCCGAGCCCGGTGAGCAGGAAGTCGTACGGTCCGGGACCGCTGTCATCGCCGCCGACGCTGACCGGCTCGTCGGCGGTCAACCGGTGCGGACCGGTGGTGACGATCTGCTGGAACTTGCCGTTGCGGGTCTCCTGCACCACGACGTTGCGCGGCGCGCTGCCGGTGTCGGCCGCGGGCTGAGCCGCGAGATCGACATAGCGTTCCGCCCAGGCCCCGATCACGTCGGCGACATAGGCGGCGTCCTGCTTGCCGCTCAGGAGATGATCGGCGCCCGCAAGCGAGACGAAGCTCTTCGGGTGCTTGGCCGCGATGAAGATGTTGGTGGCGTTGTCGATGCTGACGGTATCGTCGGTCGGCGAGTGCATGATCAGCAGCGCCTTGTGCAGCGTCTTGACCTGCGCCATCAGTTTCTGCTCGGCGACGTCGTCGAGGAATTCGCGTTTGATGCGGAACGGGCGGCCGGCGAGCGACACTTCGCCTTCGCCCTGCGCGCGGATGTCCTCGATCCGGTCCTTGAAGAGATGCGTGACATGGACCGGATCGGACGGCGCGGCGATGGTGGCGACCGCCTTCGCCTCGGGGATCCGGCCTGCGGCCGCGAGGATCGCGGCGCCGCCGAGGCTGTGGCCGATCAGGATCGCCGGCGCCTTGCGCGTTTCGCGCAGATGATCGGCGGCGCGGACCAGGTCGGCAACGTTCGACGAGAAGGTCGAGTTGGCGAAATCGCCTTCGCTCGAGCCGAGGCCGGTGAAGTCGAAGCGCAGCGTGGCAATGCCCTTGGCGGCAAGCGCTGTCGCGATGCGCTTCGCCGCCAGTACATCCTTGCCGCAGGTGAAGCAATGCGCGAACAGCGCATAGGCCTTGATCGGGCCATCCGGCGTATCAAGTGCTGCGGCCAGTTGATGGCCGCCCACACCGGTGAATTGAAAGCGTTCATGCGGCACGGGCAGGCTCCATCATTATTGGTGGCTGTCAGTCGCCAGAATAGCGCTGTTCGGCCCAGGGATCACCGCGATTGTGATAGCCGCGCTCCTCCCAGAAGCCCGGCGCGTCATCGGTCAGGAATTCGATGCGCTGCAGCCATTTGGCGCTCTTCCAGAAATAGAGATGCGGCACCACCAGCCGCACCGGACCGCCATGCTCCTGCTCCAGCGGCTGGCCCGACCAGCTATGGGCCAGCAGCGCGTCCTCGGCGGCAAAGTCCTCGAGCGGCAGGTTCGTCGTATAGCCGTCATAGGAATGCAGCACCACGAAGCGCGCGTCCTCGCGCGGCTGGCACACCGCGAGCAGGTCGCGGGTCGCGAGCCCCTCCCACTGGTTGTCGTAGCGCGACCAGGTGGTGACGCAGTGGATGTCGGAGACGAATTGGGTCTGCGGCTGCGCCGTGAATTGCGGCCAGTCCCAGTAGATCGTCTGCTCGACCGCGCCGTAGACGTCGAGCCGCCAGCGCTCCCGCGTGACGTTCGGCAGCAGCCCGAGATCGAGCACCGGCCAGTCCTTGGTCAGATGCTGTCCCGGCGGCAGGCGCTGGTCCTCCGGCCGGGTGATCCTGCCGGTCAGGAATTTGCCTTCGCGCGCCCAGCGCTGCTTGCTGCGGGTCAGCTTGCTCTCGGGCGGGTCGGTGTCGTTGCTCATGGCGTCGGGCCGTCATTCGTGGCGATGCATCGCGGATTCGTGCTTGGTGTCGCGCATTGTCGAGTAGATCAACAGCGACAGGAAGATCATGCCGCTGAGATAATAATAGAACCAGTCCTCGTGCCCGATGCTCTTGAAATAGAGCGCGACCGCGGGCGCGGTACCGCCGAAGATCGACACCGTGATGGCGTAGGGCAGGCCGACGCCGAGCGCGCGGACGTTAGTCGGGAACAGTTCGGCCTTCACGATCGCATTGATCGAGGTGTAGCCGGCGACGAAGATCCAGGCGCCGCAGATCAGCAGGAAGGCGATGAACGGCGACTTGGTGTCCTTCAGCGCGGTCAGGATGGGGACAGTGGCGATGGTGCCGACAACGCCGAAGAAGATCAACAGCGGCTTGCGGCCGATGCGGTCGGACAGCGCGCCATAGATCGGCTGCAGGAAGGTTGCGAAGATCAGCGAGCCGAAGATCACGAAGGTGGTCTGGTCCTCGGTGAGGCCGACCGAGAGCTTCACGAAGGTCTGCATGTAGGTGGTGAAAGTATAGAACGCCGCGGTGCCGCCGGCGGTGAGGCCGACCACCAGCAGCAATTCGCGGGGATAGTTCAGCAGGCCGACGATCGAGCCGGTCGGCTTGGAGACTTTCTTGGCCTCTTCGAACGCTTCGGTCTCGTGCAGGCCGCGCCGCATCACCGCGGCGAAGATCGCGAGCAGGGCACCGATTACGAATGGAATCCGCCAGCCCCAGGCCTTCAGCTCGTCCGGGGTCAGGAACACTTTTTGCAGCAACAGGAGCACGATGATCGCAGTGAGCTGGCCGCCGATCAGCGTGACGTACTGGAAGCTCGAGTAGAAGCCGCGATGCTTGGGATCGGCGACCTCGCTGAGATAGGTGGCGCTGGCACCGTATTCGCCGCCGAGGCTCAGGCCTTCGATGACGCGGGCGAGCGCCAGGATCGCCGGCGCCGCAAGGCCGATCGTGGCATAGGTCGGCGTCACCGCGATGATCAGCGAGCCGAAGCACATGCAGACCACCGACAAGGTCAACGACAGCCGCCGGCCGTAGCGGTCGGCGATGAAGCCGAACAGCCAGCCGCCGAGCGGGCGCATCAGGAAGGTCGCGGCGAACAGCACCGCTGCATTGAGCTGCTGCACCACCGGGTCGCTGTGCGGGAAGAACGCCGGCGCGAAATACAGCGCGAACGCGGTGTAGGCGTAGAAGTCGTACCACTCGACGAGATTGCCGACCGAACCGATGAAGATCGCCTTCACCCGCCGCTCGACGTCATGGATGTCGAGATGATCGCTCGCGGGTTGAGCGGTTTGTTCGGACATTGGCAGGCCTCCCCGGATTCTCTGGCTCGATTCCGGGGCAACCTATCCCATTTGCGTGCTGCGATGTAACTGCTGTCCTGTCCCTTTAGGCGTTCTTGCCGAACAGGATGGGCAATTGACGCGGGCCGCGCACTGTGCCTTCCGACCAGGTGACCTTGCCGGCCGGGTCGAGGCGGAAGTCCGGAATCCGCTTCAGCCATTCCTCGACCGCCACCTGCATCTCCATCCGCGCCAGGTTGGAACCGACGCAGCGGTGGATGCCGAGGCCGAAGGCGGCGTGGCGGTTCTCCTTGCGGTCGATCACCACCTTGTCCGCATCAGGGAACATGGCCGGGTCGCGGTTGGCCGCCGGGAAGGACAGCAGCACCATGTTGCCGGCCTTCACCGGGCAGCCGGAGATCGTGGTCTCCTTTATCACCTCGCGCGCCATCGTGACCGGCGAATAGGCGCGCAGGAATTCCTCGATCGCGGTCGGGATCAGCGCCGGCTCCGCAATCAGGCGCTCCCTATCGGCCGGCGTCCTGGCGAGATGCCAGAGCGAGGAGCCGATTGCGCTCCAGGTGGTGTCGATGCCGGCGATCAGCAGCAGCCGCAGCGAGCCGAGCACGTGCTCGTCGGTGAGCGGCTGCCCGCCGGGGCCCTTGGCCCGCAGCAGCTGCGAGATCAGGTCGTCGCCCGGCTCGCGCTTGCGTTGCTCGAGATGGGCCATGAAATAGCCGGTCATCTCGCGGACGCCGTTCATCATCTCCTCTTCGCTCTTGATGCCGAGCTCGAGGATCTGGTGGATCCATTTGATGAAGAGGTCGCCGTCCTTCTCGGGGATTCCCAGCATGTGCGCGATGGCGCGCACCGGGATGTGCTTGGTGTAGCGCGCTGCGGCATCGCAACTTCCATCGGCGATGAACTCGTCGATCAGCTCGTTGCAGATCGCGCGCACCCGCGGCTCCAGCCGCTTCATCGCGTCCGGCGTGAACGGCGGCAGCAGCACCTGCTTGGCGGGCTTGTGCTCAGGTGGGTCGGAGGTGATCGGCGGCGCGCGGGCGGTGATTTCGGGGCGGACGTCGCGCACGATGACGCGGCGCGAGGAGAAGTGCTCGGTGTCGTAGGCGATCTCCTTCACCGCCTGATAGGTGGTCGGCATGTAGCAGCCGAGGAAGCGCTCGGTGTGCACCACGGGCGAGGCCGCGCGCAGCGTTTCCCAGATCGGGAACGGGTCGTCGGTCCAGACCGGATCGGTATGGTCGAAATCATGGACCCAGTCGGTGACCGGGGGATGCTCGGGCAGATAGCTTGCGGACGGGGAATCGGACATCGGCTCGTTTCCTTCTCGTTCGATCAGACGCGGGTCGGCGCAACGGGAGGCGCGCGGCCGTCCCTGCCGGCTGCTATTCCTCGGTGACTTCGATCGCGATTTCCGGGCAGTTGGTCTGCGCGAGCCAGGCCTTGTCCTCGAGCCCGGCCGGGACGGTCCCGTCGCCGACCTCATGGGCGTTGCCGTATTCGTCGAGCTCGAACAGTTCGGGGGCGAGCGATTTGCAGCGGGCGTGACCCTGGCATTTGTCCTGGTCGACGCGGATTCTGAGCTTGGACATGCAAGCACTCTCCCCTCGGCTCTGGCGCGCTGAAACGCGCCGGGTTCCTCGTTCTACATGATGCAAGTTCTAGCTTGCTTGGGCGGCCGGAATGCCGGCTCACCAAGTTATAGCATATTACATTATCGTCCCGCTTTGCCGTCAAGCGAAAATTCGCGGTAGACCACGGCGTATCCGGCGACGGCCGCGCCATAGGATGGCAGATGCCGCAGGGAGAAGCGATTCCTCTAATGCGCCGTCGGCGTCGGTGCAGTAAGCGGCCCCCAGGCGGCGAGGGCGGCGGCCGCGGCATCACTGTCAATATCGTCCATCCCGGCTCCACCACCACCGACATGAACCCGGCTAATGGCGAGCAAGCCGAGGCGCAACGCGCGCGCACGGCTATCAAGCGCTACGGCAAGGCCGACGACCTCGCTGCTCTGGTCGCGTTTGTTGCCGGTCCCGAAGCCGGCTCGATCAATGGCGCCGGTCTCACCGTTGACGGTGGCGTCAACGCCCGACGAGTTGCTCGCCGCGGCGACGAGCGCGCTCGTTGCCGCGGCGTTGCGCACGCAGTTGCCAAGGAGCCGGCTGGCTGGTTGCGCCGCAAGGTACGCACGCAAGGTCTGTTGATCTGCGTCAAGCTGAAGGAAACCCAACAAAGCTAGACAGATTCATCCGAAAACCGGGGGCGCACCATGGTGACCCGTTGCCTTAAGTCGCTGATGTTTGCCGGTCTGACCGCTGCTTTCGCTGCGCCCGTTCACGCTGAAGACGCCGATGTCGGCAAGGCAGAATTTCACGCGTCGTGCGCAAACTGCCATGGCGTGGATGGAAAGGGTAAGGGACCGGTCAGCGAATTGCTGAAGGTGCCGCCGGCCGATCTGACGACCTTGACCAAGAGCAACAACGGTGTCTTTCCGACCAGTGCGGTCTATCAAAGCATAGACGGACGGAAGAAAATTTCCGCTCACGGTCCGCATGAGATGCCGATCTGGGGGGAACGATTCAACCCCATCGTGAACGTGCCTCACACCGTCGATCCGGCCTACGATGCGCTCGATCCATCGCGGGAATTGCGGGAGGTCGTTGTGCGAACGCGCATCCTCGCCGTGATCGATTATTTGAACCGCATCCAGCAGAAGTAGCGGCCAAGGGCGATCCGGATAGCCGTCTTGCCGCGGCCGCAGGTGGCAGCCCGATCGCTCGCGGCCACATACGCATGAAGGCGGACGCGTCCCTGATTGATCCTCATCAAGGCCACTGCAAGCCACGGCGCTACTGGTCTTGCAGACGCCGCAATCTATCCTGCTGGCAACCGAACGCCGAGTCCGGCGGCGCGAGGCAGGCGCTATTGGCTCTACAAGGGCCGATCATCCTCTGTCGAAGGCTCTTCCTGCAATGAGACGAAGTCGCCGCCGCCATAATCGTCTTCCGGCGGTGGGTAAGCGATCTTCGTCAGAAGGTCTTCGACCCGCTTCACACCCGCAACGTTCTCGGCCGCGACGGTCGCAGCCTTGCGCGCATTGTCGCTGCGGATGTCGCCGCGCAAGCTGACGATCCCGTCTTGAACGCTGACGTTCAGCGCCGCGGGCCGCCAGGGCGCATGTGCGAGTGCTGCAATCACCGCCGCGCGAATCTGATCGTCGTTGACGGAAGCGGAGAGCCGTTCGAGACGAAGGTCCGCGATCGCGGTCATGAAGTCCGTGCGCGTCACCATCCCGACCAGGCTTTTGTCGCGCATGACCGGAAACCGCGTGACGCCGTGCGATTCCATGAGTTGAACGACTTGCTCAAGCGGCATGTTCTCGTCGACGGTGATCGGATCGGGCGACATGATCTCATTAACCTTGCGGCCATGCTGGCGGGCGAAGTCGAGTGCGACTTGGCTCGTGCCTGCGAGCACGGCCAGCCAGCGGCCGCGACGCTTCTCCGTTCCAAGTTCGACGCGCCGAATGAAATCTCCGTCCGACAGCATGCCGATGAGCGTGCCATTCCGATCGGTGACGGGAAGGCCACCGATGTGGTGGGACAGCATCGTCCTGATGGCGTCGCTCACCGGTGCATCGGCATCGATCGTGATGACGTTCCGTGACATGATCTCCCTTACGCGCACGGCGTAGATCCTCCGGCTCGAGCTAGTCACGTTGAGCTAAATCCCGGAAAGGATGAGCGTTGTTGATATTTATCAACCGGACGGTCGTGCATTCCGCTGACATGCCAGTGATGAGAGACGTAATTGCCCCCGAGGGGCAGCTCGAGGAGGGCTGGTAACAGTCCAATGCTTTCTGACCGTATGACCGGTCGCTCGACCGGCGGGAATTCCCGCCAGCATTCCGCATCGCTGACCCTTTATCAGGGGAGGCGCGACAGTGCGGCGCTGGACCGCGATCTCCGGCTGGATCTGTGCCGAGGTCTTGCACTCTGGTGCGTCTTCCTCGATCACATTCCCAGCAACGCCTTCAGCTGGTTGACCCTGCGCCACTATGGCTTCAGCGATGCGACCGAAGTCTTCATGTTCGTATCCGGCGTGACCTGTGCACTGAGCTACAGCGATGTCAGCCGTCGCGACGGGTGGGCTTCAGTCGTCGCGCATACGCTGCTGCGAAGCTGGGAGATCGCTCCACTGGCGGCCGCGATTCCCGGCAGCATCGAGCGGTTGATCTATCCGATCGACAAGCCGAATCTGGACCCGTTGCGGCTGCTGCATTTCCTGGCGATCGCCATCGTGTGGCGAGGTTCGTGCCGACGAATTGGCGCGGATTTGGCTTGACCGGCCCGAAAGGCGCAATTCGTTGCGGCGAGCGTTCGCTCGAAACCTATTGTGCGGCCGTCGTGCTCTCCCTCCTGGCGAATCTGTATCTCATCAAGGTGTCCGACGGCATCGCGGCGCAGTTCGTGGTGAGCGCTGCGGGGATCGCGGCGCTCACCCTGTTTGCGACATCCATCACCTGGATCAGCAAGCGAAGCCGGCAACATCCGAAACTGCTACAGAGAAAGGCGGGGCGGATCGCACAGTCGCCGATGTTTTGGGCGCAAGATCCATTCAGAGCCACGGCAAATCTTGCTGGAGGCAGCCCGGGCAGCTTCGCGAATCGGCTTCGTATTCTCAAAATAAGTGAGTGACGTAAGTCTTTGATTTCGCTACCCTGTCCTTGCCAACACTCACTTCGCAGCCCACGATCATTTGCCGCAATGGGACAAATCGTTCGCAAGCCATTCAAGACCTACCACCATGGCGACCTCCGCGAAGCGCTGATTCAGGCGGCGCTGCGCGAGGTCGAGCTCGGTGGTCCCGAAGCAATCAGCATCAAGGCGCTGGCCAAGCAGCTCGGCGTCTCGCAGCCGGCGCCGTACCGGCACTTCGCCGACCGTGAGGCGCTGCTGCAGGCGGTCACCGCGGAAGCGTTCCGGCAGTTCAACGTGATCATGCGTGCGGCGATCGAGCAGCCCGGCAAAGGCTCGAAACTGTCACGCTTTGCGCAGGCTGCGCTGGCCTTCGGGCTCGAGCGCCATGGCATCTACCGGTTGATGTTCGCGTCCAGAACCATGGCCTGCGCGCCGGTCGGCAGCGAGCTGCACGTTGCCGCGATGGAAACCTTGGCGCTGCTGATCGAGTCGTTCGAGGCTCCGGCGGTGGGGCTGTTGCGCGAGCGGCAGGCGCTGAAGATCTGGGCCGGGTTGCACGGCATCGTGATGCTTGCCGAGCAGGGCCTGCTCACCGGCGAAGTCGGCCAGATCAGCCGCGAGGAGCTGATGGACGAGATCGTCGAGCAGACCAAGCTCGCGCTGTCGGTCGCGTTGCAGGCGACGGAAGACCAGGCGTAGGCCGCCTTATCGCGGCGGCCGCGGATCGATCGGGGTGGTGCCGCGCACGCCCAAAATATCCTCCAGCACTTTCGCGCCGGCCAGAAGCTGCGCCTCGGCGCGCGGCTTGGCCACCATCTGCAGGCCGACCGGCAGGCCCGATGCGGTGAAGCCGCAGGGCAGCGACAGCGCCGGGCAGCAGGCCAGCGTGATCGCATAGACGATGCCGAGCCATTCGACGTAATTGTCGAATGTCTTGCCGTCGCACTCGGCCACATAGCGGTGCTCGACCGGGAATGGCGGCACGATGGTCGCGGGTGCCAGCAGCAGATCGTAGGTCTCGAAGAATTCGAGCGCACGCTGCGTCATCGCGACGCGCTGGGCCTCGGCGCGCTCGAGCTTCTCGACGGTGAGCTTCAGCCCCGCTTCGATGTTCCAGATCACCTCAGGCTTCAGCAAATCGCGCTTGGTTCGCAGCAATTCGGCCTTGCTGATCGCGAAATCGAACGCGCGCAGCACGTGGAAGCATTCATGGGCCTCGCGCAGATCGGGATGGGCCTCCTCGACGATCGCGCCGGCTTCTGCGAACCGCTCCGCTGCCTTGCGCGTCACGGCCTTGACCTCCGGATCGACGGGCGTGATGCCGAGATCGGGCGAATAGGCGATGCGCGTCGGCTTGTTGCCCGAACGCGTGGCCGACAGGAAGGACGTCGACAGCGCCGGCAGCGACAGCGGATCGGCGGCATGCTCGCCGCTCATCGCGTCGAGCAGCAACGCCAGATCCTCGACATTGCGCGCCATCGGCCCCTGCACGCCGAGGGTGCGGTCGATGCCGAATTTCGGGGTGTGCGCGACGCGGCCGATCGAGGGCCGCAAGCCGACGACGCCGCAGAAGCTCGCCGGGTTGCGCAGGCTGCCGCCCATGTCGGAGCCGTGCGCGAGCCACGCGGTGCCGCTGGCGAGCGCCGCAGCGGCGCCGCCGGAGGAGCCGGCCGCCGAGCGCGACGTGTCCCAGGGATTGCGGGTCGGGCCGAACACTTCATTGAAGGTGTTGGCACCGGCGCCGAATTCCGGCGTGTTCGACTTGGCGTAGATCACGCCGCCGTTCTGTTCGAGACGCTCGACCAGGATGTCGGATTTCGCCGGGACGTTGTCCTTGAAGATCGGCGAGCCCAGCGTGGTCAGCACGCCGGAGACGGCGGTGAGGTCCTTGATCGGAACGGGAAGGCCCGCGAGCAGGCCGCGTTCGCCGGCCGGCTTCTGCATCAGGGCCTTGGCATGGGCGCGGGCGCGGTCGAAGCACAGTGTTGGCAGCGCGTTGACCTTGCCGTCGACCTCGGCGATGCGCCTTTCCAGCACGTCCAGCAGATCGAGCGGCGTGACGTCACCGGCTTTCAGTTTGTCGACGACGGCACACGCCGTTTCCTTCACCAAGCCCTGATCAGCCATGTGCCTGTCTCCGTTTGCTGGAAGTCTTCTGTTCGTGATGCTGTAGTCCATTTTGTCGGAAAGTGGAAACCGCCGAGGTTGCAAACGGCCTCCTTAACCCACGTCATCCCCGCGCAAAGGCCTTGCCTTTGTCGCTGCAGGAGTGAGCTCTTGCGAGCCTCGAAGGACGACGTGGCCCGTGGCGCATCCTTCGAGACGCCTGCTTCGCAGGCTCCCCAGGATGACGACCGAGCAGGCTGCGCTGCTAACCCCACCCCGACGTCAGCCCGCCATCGACCGTGTAGATCACGCCTGACGTGTAGCCCGCGCGATCAGAGGCGAGGAACGCCATCAGGTCGCCGATCTCGCGTGCATGCGCGGGACGGCCGAGCGGTAGCCCCTTCTGGAATTCCTTGTAGCGGTTCTCGTCGCCGAACTGGTTCTTGGCGCGGGTCTTGAGCAGGGTGACGTGGCGGTCGGTGCCGACGGGGCCGGGGTTGATGCCGACCACGCGGATATTGTCGGCGAGGCTCTTGCCGCCGAGCGCGCGGGTGAACGACATCAGCGCCGCATTGCCGGCGCTGCCGCAGATGTAATTGGCGTCGAACTTCTCGCCGGCCGCGCCGATGTCGTTGACGATCACGCCGCCGCCGCGCGCCTTCATCCGGGCGTAGACCGCGCGCGTCAGATTGATGTAGCCGAACACCTTGAGCTCCCAGGCATGCCGCCAGGTCGCCTCGTCGATCTTGTCGATCGAGCCGCCCGGGATGTCGCCGGCATTGTTGACCAGGATATCGATATCGGCGGCCTCCTTGGCCAGCCGCGCGAGGTCCTCAGGCTTGCGCAGGTCCACCACGCTGATCGCGGCGTCGATCTGGTGCGCGGAACGCAGCCGCTCGGCGAGCGCCTTGAGCTGGTCGCCGTTGCGGGCGGCGAGCAGCAGATTGGCGCCTTCCTCGGCAAAGGCTTCGGCGGCGGCCGCGCCAATGCCCTTGGAGGCGCCGGTGATCAGGACACGCTTGCCGCGCAGATGCAGATCCATGGGATGTCTCGCTTTGGGTTGAGGAGTGGGTGTCGGCGAAATTGGTGGGCAGGGTCGCGCCGCGGTCAACACTGCACTGCAGCGTTGCGCTCGCGCGAAGTTTGGTCCATTGCAGGGCGATCAGGATAGGCGGCATTGCCGGCCGGGCAAATCACAAGGGTGTTCTCGATGAGCAGCAAGAAGCAGTACCGGATTGCGGTCATCCCCGGCGACGGCATCGGCAAGGAAGTGATGCCGGAGGGCCTGCGCGTGATCGAGGCGGCGGCGAAAAAGCACGGCGTCGACGTCAAGTTCGATCATTTCGATTTCGCCTCCTACGACTATTACGAGAAGCACGGCGAGATGATGCCGGCCGACTGGAAGGACAAGATCGGCAAGCACGACGCGATCTATTTCGGCGCGGTCGGTTGGCCGGCCAAAATCCCGGACCACATCTCGCTGTGGGGCTCGCTGATCAAGTTCCGCCGCGAGTTCGACCAGTACGTCAATTTGCGCCCGGTGCGGCTGATGCCTGGCGTGCCGTCGCCGCTGGCGAACCGCAAGCCCGGCGACATCGATTTCTGGGTGGTGCGCGAGAACACCGAGGGTGAATACTCCTCGGTCGGCGGTCGCATGTTCCCGGATACCGACCGCGAATTCGTCACCCAGCAGACCGTGATGACACGCATCGGCGTCGACCGCATCCTGAAGTTCGCCTTTGATCTCGCGCAGTCGCGGCCGAAGAAGCACCTGACCTCGGCGACCAAGTCGAACGGCATCTCCATCACCATGCCCTATTGGGACGAGCGCGTGGAGGCGATGGCCAAGAAGTATCCCGGCGTGAAGTGGGACAAGTACCACATCGACATCCTGACCGCGAACTTCGTGCTGCATCCGGATTGGTTCGACGTCGTGGTCGGCTCCAACCTGTTCGGGGACATCCTCTCCGACCTCGGCCCGGCCTGCACCGGCACCATCGGCATCGCGCCGTCGGGCAACATCAATCCGGAAGGCGATTTCCCCTCGGTGTTCGAGCCGGTGCACGGCTCGGCGCCTGATATCGCGGGGCAGGGCATCGCCAACCCGATCGGCATGATCTGGTCGGGCGCAATGATGCTGGAGCACCTCGGCGAGAAGCAGGCCGCGGATGCCATCGTCGGCGCGATCGAACGCACGCTCGGCGAACGCACGCTGCGCACGCGCGATCTCGGCGGCAATGCCGACACCACGGCGTGCGGCAAGGCCGTCGCGGAGATGGTGGATTAGGGGCTTTCGCCCTCTCCCCTTGTGGGAGAGGGTGGCTTCGATGCGGAAGCATCGAAGCCGGGTGAGGGGTTCTCTCCGCGGATGCAGACCCCTCATCCGTCGCGGACTTCGTCCGCGCCACCTTCTCCCACAAGGGGAGAAGGAAAGAGGTCACCCCTTCACGATCCGCCGGCAATGCTGCCATGCCGCGTGGATCAGGTTCTCGCTCGCCTCCGGCGTGCGGAAGGCGGAGTGCGCCGACAGCGTCACGTTCGGGATTTTGGTCAGCGGATGATCCTTCGGCAGCGGTTCGATGTTGTAGACGTCGAGGCCGGCGTGGCGGATGTGGCCTGAGTTGAGCGCATCGATCATCGCCTGCTCGTCGACGATGGCGCCGCGGGCGGTGTTGATCAGCACCACGCCCTGCTTCATCTTCGCGATCTTGTCGCGCGTGATCATCCCGCGGGTCTCGTCGTTCAAGAGCAGATGGAGCGAGACTACGTCGCTGGTCGCCAGCACCGTGTCGAGATCGGTGAATTCGACGCCGGGATGGCTCTTGGGCGATCGGTTCCAGGCGATCACCTTCATGCCGCTGCCGTGCGCGATGCGGGCGACCTCGGCCGCGATGCCGCCGAAGCCGACCAGGCCAAGCGTCTTGCCGGTGAGCTGCATGCCGTCTTCGCGCAGCCAGTTGCCGGCGCGCATCTCGCGGTCCATCTGCGCGATCACCCGCGCCGACGACCACATCAGCGCGATCGCGGACTCCGCGACCGCGGTGTCGCCATAGCCCTTGATCAGGTGCACGGCGATGCCGAGGTCGGCGAGCTCTTCCGGGTTCATGTAGCTGCGCGCGCCGGTGCCGAGGAACACGACATGCTTCAGGCCGGCGCATTTCTTCGCAACGTCGGTCGGCAACGCGGTGTGATCGACCACCGCGATCTCGGCGCCGTCGAGCACCGCCGGATAGTCCTCGGGCTTGATGTCGGGATTGCGGTTGATCCGCATCTTGGGATCGCCGGGTTTTTCCAGGCGCTCGGTGATGACAGCGAGCGATTCATTGGCGTCGACAAACACTGCGCGCACGAAAGCCTCCATCGAAGGGGGTATGAAGATCAGGATGCGACGCCGGCGAGCGCCAGCACCGTATGCATCAGGACGTTGGCGCCGGCGGCGCAATCGGCCTGCGTGGCGTCTTCCAGTTCGTTGTGGCTGATGCCGTCCTTGCAGGGCACGAACACCATCGCGGCCGGCATCACCGTGTTGAGGTTGCAGGCATCATGGCCGGCACCCGAGGTGATGCGGCGATGCGAATAGCCGAGCTGCGTTGCCGCATTCTCGACCGCGTCGACCAGTTTCGAATCGAAATGCGTCGGCGCCTTGCGCCAGACCAGGTCGAGCTGGACCTCGACCTTGCGCTTTGCTGCGATCTCGGCGACCGCGGCGCGCAGGTCGCGGTCCAGCGCATCCATGATCCCTGCATCGGCGCTGCGGCAATCCACCGTGAAGGCGATCTCGCCGGGGATGACGTTGCGCGAGGGCGATGCGATCACGGCCTCGCCGATGGTGCCGACCGCCTTCGGGCCGTGTTTCCTGGCGATGCTCTCCATCGCCAGCACGATCTCCGACAGCGTCGCCAGCGCGTCGCGGCGCAGCGGCATCGGGGTCGAGCCGGCATGGCTCTCGAAGCCCACGATCTTGCCATCGTACCACAGCACGCCCTGGCCCGAATCGACCACGCCGATGGTCTTGCCCTCGGCCTCCAGGATCGGGCCCTGCTCGATATGCAGCTCGACGAAGCCCGAGAATTTCTGTCGGCCGACCGGGGCGTCGCCGCGATAGCCGATCGAGTCCAGCGCCTGCGCCACCGTGACGCCCTCGGCGTCCTTGCGCGACAGGATGTCGTCGGTGGTGAAATCGCCGACATAGGCGGCCGAGGCCATCATCGCCGGCGCAAAGCGCGAGCCTTCCTCGTTGGTCCAGTTGCAGATGCAGATCGGCAGCTCGGTCTCGATCCCGGCATCGTTCAAGGTGCGCACCAGTTCGAGCCCGGCGAGGGTGCCGAGGATGCCGTCATATTTGCCACCGGTCGGCTGGGTGTCGAGATGCGAGCCGACGCCGATCGGCGGTTTCGACATGTCCCGGCCCTTGCGCAGGCCGAACATCGAGCCGAGCGCATCGACATGCACGTCCAGGCCGGCGTCCTCGCAAGCCTTGCGGAACCAGTCGCGCACCTGCTTGTCCTCGGCGCTCAAGGTCAGCCGCCGCACGCCGCCCTTCTTTGTTGCACCGAACTGCGCGGTTTCGTGGATGGTGCCCCAGAGGCGGGCGGAATCGATCTGCAGGTTGGTGGCGGCTCGGCTCATGTCGTCAGTCCATTTCAGCTATCATTCCGGGGTGGCTTGAAGAGCCGAACCCGGAATCTCGAGATTCCGGGTTCGATGCTGACGCATCGCCCCGGAATGACGTTTTGATTATCCGGCACTCGTTCAATGACGCGCTACTCTCGCGTCGTCAACCGCCACGCTCGCCTGTGCGATCTGTCGGGCGAGATGGGCGACGCGCTCGATGGCGACCGCATCGGGCGAGGCGAGCCAGCTCGCGGTGAAGGTGAGCGGCGGCAGCTTGAGGTCGGTGTCGAGCAGTTGCAAGCGCCCGTCGGACAATTCGTTCTCGACGATTGCCGACGGAATCACCGCAATGCCAAGGCCTTCATTGGCCATGTGGATCACGGTCGCGAGCGAGGTCGAGGCGTGCAGCCGGATCGGCGGCAGATCGGGTGCGTTGAACAAGGCGCGCACGGTCTCGTAGGGCTGGGTCTTGCGCGGAAAGGTGATGATCGGAAACCGCGCCAGGTCCTGCCGCGCCACCGGGCCGTCGCCGAGGCCGAGCGACGGGCTCGCCAGGAAGCCGATCGGATAATCGCACAGCACATGGTTGTGCGCGCCGGAGGCGGAGACCGGTCCGAGCACGAAGGCGAGCTCGATCTCCTGCGCCAGCAGCCGCGGCGTCAGGTTCGGTGTGATGTCGACCTCGATCTCCAGCGACAGGTTCGGGTAGATCTCGTTGACGCTCTTGACCAGCCGCGGCAGCCAAGTGTGCACGATGGTCTCCGCGACACCGAGCCGCAGCGCGCCGCGCATCGCCGAACGGTCGCCGACCTCGGCCATCATCTCCGAGCGCAGGCCGATCAGTTTCTCTGCGTAGATCAGCATCAGCCGCCCGCTCGGCGTCGGCGAGGCCACCCGGTGGTCGCGGTTGAGCAGTTTGACGCCCATCTCGCGCTCGAGCTGGGCAATGCGCTGGGAGATCGCCGGCTGGGTGGTGTTGAGCCGCTGGGCGGCGCCGCGGAAGCTGCCGAGCTTGACGACCCAGAGGAAGGTTTCGATCGAGCGGAAGTCCGTCATGGAAGCATTTTCCCGATCGATAAATTCTAATTATCGATTTTGATTAGAAAGGACGATTAGACATTATATCACGCTTGGTGTTGGTTTGTCCTTGTCGAGATTATGGGCAGGAGAATCCCATGACTGTTTTTGCGGCAGTGCAGCGATCTCAAGGGGAACCGGGGCTGGCGAGCGTCGAAGCGCGGCGCGCCTGCCGTGGCGGCATGGCCTCGGCGACCACGGCCGGTCTCGCCAACGGCTTCGTCCAGGGCAATCTCGCGATCCTGCCGGAGAAGCTCGCCGGCGCCTTCCACCGCTTCTGCCAGCTCAATCCGAAGCCGTGCCCGATCATCGGCATGTCCGACGTCGGCGATTTCAGGATCCCGGCGCTCGGCCTCGACCTCGACATCCGCACCGACGTGCCGCGCTACCGGGTCTGGCGCGACGGCGAGGTGGTGGACGAGCCGACCGACATCACCAAATACTGGCGCGACGACCTCGTCACCTTCGTGCTCGGCTGCTCCTATTCGTTCGAGGAGGCGCTGCTGGATGACGGGCTGCCGATCCGTCACATTGAGCGCAACCTGCGTGTGCCAATGTACCGGACCAATATCGCCTGCAAGCCGTCGGGGCCGTTCGAAGGACCCATGGTGGTGTCGATGCGCCCGTTCAAGCCGGCGGATGCGATCCGCGCGGTGCAGATCACGTCGCGCTTTCCGTCGGTGCACGGCGCGCCGGTGCATCTCGGCCATCCGCATGCGATCGGCATCAAGGATATCACCAAGCCCGATTATGGCGATGCGGTGCCGGTGGCCGATGACGAGATCCCGGTGTTCTGGGCTTGTGGCGTGACGCCGCAATCGGTGATCGCAGCTGCGAAGCTGCCGTTCGCGATCACGCATGCGCCGGGGCTGATGCTGGTGACCGATCTCAGGAACAGGCAGCTCGCTGTGCTCTGAATAGGCAATTCGTGCAATTCATTGAGGCTTTACTGCGCGCTACAAGCGTCACATCGATAAGAACAAAGCTGAAGGGGAAATTTCGATGACGATCTCTCGCCGTAACGTATTGCTGGGTGCCACCGCCGCCGCCGCGCTCGGTCCGATCGCCGCGCGCGCGCAGACAAGCGAAGTGGCCATCGGCGTGATCTATCCGCTGTCCGGCTCCAGTGCCGCGATCGGCGTCGATGCGCAGCATGCCTTCAACACCGCGGCCGACATCATCAACAAGAACTACGATTTCGCGCTGCCGCTCGCCAAGGGCGAGGGCCTGTCCGGCCTCGGCGGCGCCAAGGTCAAGCTGGTGTTCGCCGACCACCAGGCCGATCCGCAGAAGGGCCGCGCCGAGACCGAGCGCCTGATCACCCAGGAGAAGGTCTGCGCCGTCGTCGGCACCTATCAGAGCGCGGTCGCCGTCACCGTCAGCCAGACCTGCGAGCGCTACGGCGTTCCGTTCATCTCGGCCGACAATTCCTCGCCGAGCCTGCACCGCCGCGGCCTGAAGTACTATTTCCGCGCCTCGCCGCATGACGAGATGTTCTCGGCTGCGATGTTCGACTTCTTCGATGCGATGAAGAAGAAGGGCCAGAAGATCGAGACCCTGGCGCTGTTCCACGAGGACACCATCTTCGGCACCGATTCGGCGAACGCCCAGACCAAGCTCGCGGCCGATCGCGGCTACAAGATCGTGGCCGACATCAAGTATCGCGCCAACTCGCCGTCGCTGACCGCCGAGGTGCAGCAGCTCAAGGCGGCCAATGCCGACGTGCTGATGCCGTCGAGCTACACCACCGACTCGATCCTCTTGGTCAAGACCATGGCGGAGCTCGGCTACAAGCCGAAGAACATCATGGCGCAGGACGCCGGCTTCTCGGAGAAGGCGACCTATGATGCCGTCGGCGACAAGCTCGAGGGCGTGATCTCGCGCGGCAGCTTCTCGCTCGACCTGGCGCAGAAGCGGCCGATGGTCGGTTTGATCAACGAAATGTACCGCGCCAAGTCCGGCAAGGACTTCAACGACTACACGTCGCGCCAGTTCATGGGCCTCATCATCATGGCCGATGCCGTCAACCGCGCCAAGTCGACCGACGGCGAAAAGATCCGCGAGGCGCTGGTCGCGACCGACATGCCCGGCGATGTCACCATCATGCCGTGGCGGCGGGTCAAGTTCGACGAGATGGGGCAGAACAACTTCGCCGATCCGGTGCTGCTGCAATATTCCGCGAAGAATTTCGTCACGATCTTCCCGGAACAGGCCGCCGTCTCCGAGGCGATCTGGCCAATGAACAGCTGACCGGTCGACCACTCTCCACGCGTCGTCCCGGGCAAGCGACTTGTCCGCCGAAGCTAAGCCAGCGAAGGCGGAAGCGCGACCCGGGACCCCCGCGCGAGTGCTTGCACTCGTCGCGCAACCACAGGCAGGCGTTTTGCGATGATAGGCTGTTGTCTTTTCTCCCTATGCATTTGTGGTAATGGGTCCTGGCCTTCGCCAGGACGACACCGGGGCCATACATTGACCGGGACGCAGCGGTGACAGCCGAGACCATTATCCAGAGTTTGGCGAGCGGCCTCCTGATGGGGCTGCTGTACGGACTGATCGCCGCCGGCCTCGCATTGATCTTCGGATTGATGGACGTCGTGAATTTCGCTCACGGCGAGTTCCTGATGATCGCGATGTACGCGACATTCTTCCTGTTCGCGTTCTTCGCGATCGATCCCTTGCTGGCGGCGCCGCTGGTTGCCGCGGCCTTGTTCGTGTTCGGCGCGGTGGTCTATCTGTTGGTGGTCCGCTTCGCGATGCGCGCCAAGGCCAATGCCGGCATGGTGCAGATCTTCTCTACCTTCGGCCTCGCGATCGTGATGCGGGGTCTGGCCCAGTTCTTCTTTACGCCGGACTACCGCAGCGTCACCAACTCCTGGGTCGGCGGCAAGACGATATCGATTGCCGGCATCTATTTGCCGGAGCCGCAGCTGATCGGCGCGATGCTGTCGATCGCAGCCTTCGTCGCGCTCTACTTCTTCATCAATCGCACCGATTTCGGCCGCGCGCTCGAGGCGACGCGCGAGGACGCCGGTGCGGTCGCCCTGGTCGGCATCGACAAGAACCGGGTGTTCGCGCTCGGCTGGGGCCTCGGCGCGGCCTTGGTCGGACTTGCCGGCGCCATCATGGCGATCTTCTTCTACATCTACCCCGACGTCGGCGCCTCCTTTGCGCTGATCGCCTACGTCACCGTGGCGCTCGGCGGCTTCGGCAGCGTGTTCGGCGCCTTTGCCGGCGGCATCATCGTCGGCCTGGTGGAAGCGACCACGGCGATGATCCTGCCGCCGTCGCTGAAATCGGTCGGCATCTATGCCGTCTATCTGCTGGTCGTCTTTGTCCGCCCGCGCGGCCTGTTCGGATCGATGTGATGGACACCCACTTCGCCCAACGCCGCAGGCGTGACCTGATCGTGGCGGCCTGCCTTGCGGCGGTCGCCGCGCTGGTGCCGCTGTTCGTCAAGGACGTCTACGTCCAGAACATCATGGTCCTGACCCTGATGTATGCCGCGCTGTCGCAGAGCTGGAACATCCTGTCCGGCTATTGCGGGCAGATTTCGCTCGGCCATGCGCTGTATTTCGGGCTCGGGGCCTATACCACCGCGCTGCTGTTCACCAAGTTCGGCGTGCTGCCGTGGTTCGGCATGCTGGCGGGCGGGGCGATCTCGGCCGTGATCGCGATGGCGCTGGGCTATCCCTGCTTCCGCCTGCGCGGGCATTACTTCGTGATCGCGACCATCGTGATCGCCGAGATCGCGCTGGTTTTGATCCAGAACTGGGATTGGGCGGGCGCCGCCCTCGGCATCGACATCCCGGTGCGCGGCGACAGCTGGCTGAAATTCCAGTTCGCCCGCTCGAAGCTGCCGTATTTCTATTTCGCGCTGGCGCTGGCCTGCATCGCCTGGTTCGTCACCTGGTGGCTGGAAGATTCCAAATGGGGTTTTTGGTGGCGCGCGGTGAAGGACAATCCCGACGCAGCCGAAAGCCTCGGCGTGGTCGTGTTCAATTCCAAGATGGGCGCGGCGGCTGTCTCGGCGTTCCTGGTCGCGGTCGGGGGCAGCTTCTATGCCCAGTTCGTCTCCTATATCGATCCCGAGAGCGTGATGGGCTTCCAGTTCTCGCTGTTGATGGCGCTGCCCGCCGTGCTCGGGGGCATCGGCACCTTGTGGGGCCCGGTCCTGGGTGCGGTGATCCTGATCCCGCTCACCGAGCTGACGCGCTCGTTCATCGGCGGGTCCGGCCGCGGCGTCGACCTGATCGTCTACGGCGCGCTGATCGTCGCGATCTCGCTGGCGCTGCCGAAGGGGCTGGTCAGCGTGTTCAGCATGCTCACCGGGCGCAAGGAGGCGGCGCGATGACCGCTCTCCTCGAAACCCGCGGCGTCTGGCAGCGCTTCGGCGGCCTCGTCGCCAACAGCGATGTCTCGATCTCGGTCGGGCGCGGCGAGATCGTCGGCCTGATCGGCCCCAACGGCGCCGGCAAGTCGACGCTGTTCAACCTGATCGCGGGCGTGCTGCCGCCGACCCAGGGCTCGATCATCTTCGACGGCGAGGACGTCACCCGCCTGCCGGCGGCGGAACGCTGCCAGCGCGGCGTCGGGCGCACCTTCCAGGTGGTCAAGAGCTTCGAGACCATGACGGTGATCGACAACGTCATCGTCGGCGCGCTGATCCGCAATACCAAGATGCGGATCGCGCGGCAGAAAGCCTATGAGGTGCTGGAGTTCTGCGGTCTTGCGGCGCGCGCCGACAAGCTGGCGGCCGATCTCGTGCCGTCGGAGAAGCGCCGGCTCGAAGTCGCGCGTGCGCTGGCGACCGAGCCGAAGCTGCTGCTGCTCGACGAAGTCCTCACTGGGCTCACGCCGGTCGAGGCGCAGACCGGCGTCGAGCTTGTGCGCAAGGTGCGCGCCACCGGCGTCACCGTGCTGATGGTCGAGCATGTCATGGAAATCGTGATGCCGCTGGTCGACCGCGCCATCGTGCTCAATCTCGGCAAGGTGCTGGTCGAGGGCAAGCCCGCGGAAGTCGTCCGCAATCCGGAAGTCATTTCCGCCTATCTCGGGGATCGTCATGCTGTCGGTGCGTGAAGTCACCACCGCCTATCAGGGCCTGGTTGCGATCTCCTCGGTGTCGATCGACGTCACCAAGGGCGAGATCGTCTGCGTCGCCGGCGCCAACGGCGCGGGCAAGTCGACGCTGTTGAAATCGATTGCCGGGGCCGAGCGTCCGCGCGCCGGCACCGTCACCTTCGACGGCACGCGCATCGACGGCCAGCCGCAGCATGTCATCACGGCCGGCGGCATCGCCTTCGTGCCGGAGAACCGCCGGCTGTTTCCGCGGCTTTCGGTAAGCGACAATCTGCGGCTCGGCAGCTATCTCTATCGCAGCCAGTCCGACCGCGATGCGCCGCTCGATCTGGTGTTCAATCTGTTCCCGCGGCTCGGCGAGCGGCTCGAGCAACGCGCCGAGACCTTGTCCGGCGGCGAGCAGCAGATGCTCGCGATCGGCCGCGCGCTGATGACGCGGCCGCGGCTGCTGATGCTCGACGAGCCGTCGCAGGGCATCATGCCGAAACTGGTGGACGAGATCTTCCAAGCCGTGAAACGCATCCGCGACGCCGGCATGACGGTCCTGATCGTCGAGCAGCGGATGGCCGAATGTTTGGAGATCGCCGACCGCGCCTACATTCTGCAGACCGGCCGCGTGCTGATGCAGGGCACCGCGGCCGAGATCAGCGGTAACCCGGACGTGCGCAAGGCGTATCTGGGGCTGTAGTTTCTCCGTCGTCCTGGACAAGCGAGCCAAGCGAGCGCGATCCAGGACCCATTACCACCGTCGTCCGTGTGGTGCGTGGTATGTCCGGGCATGTCGCGCCGCAACTGCATCCTGGGGTAATGGGTCCTGGCCTTCGCCAGGACGACGAAAGCTAATGCCCATGCTCCGGCAACGTCAGCCCGAACACCTTGGTCAAATCCGCCACCTGTTCGGGCGAGAGATAGCGCGGGTTGAGCCCGCGCAGCAGCAGATAGAGTTTGGCGGTTTCTTCGAGTTCCTCGGTCGCGAACACGGCCGCTTCCAGTGTGTCGCCGGAGACGACGGGGCCGTGATTGGCGAGCAGCACCGATGAATATTGCCCGGCAAGCCCCCTGATCGCGTCGGCGACCGCGGGATCGCCGGGGCGATAATAGGGCACCAGCGCGGTCTGGCCGCACTTCATGACGTAATAGGCCGTCATCGCCGGCAGCACCGCGCGCGGATCGATCTCGGGCAGCATCGACAGTGCGACCGAATGGGTCGAGTGCAGGTGCACCACGGCGCCGGCGCTCGTGCGCGTCTGGTAGAGCGCGGTGTGCAGCGGCACTTCCTTGGTAGGGGCATCGCCGGAGACGAGGCGGCCGCCACTGTCAAGCCGCGACATCTTCGCCGGATCGAGGAAGCCGAGCGAGGCATTGGTCGGCGTCACCAGCCAGCCGCCGTCGTCGAGCCGGACGCTGATATTGCCCGACGAGCCCGGCGTCAGCCCGCGCTCGAACAGCGAGCGGCCGAAGCGGCAGATGTCTTCACGAAGCTTTGTTTCGCTCATCCGGGTTTCGCTTTCGGCGTCATCTTTGCCGCCATCCGTTTTCAGCTTTGTCTCATGCTTTGGCAGCGCGGCCAAGCCGTGATAGGCAAGCAGCAACGCGCTTGATCGGGAAAGGCGAAAGCCGGTTTTCCGAAAATGCTCAAACAACCAAAAATCCTCAGGGATCGCCTTATGTCCAGTTCCGCAACACTGCACGTCGCCGTCATCGGACTGGGTTCGATGGGATACGGCATGGCGACCTCGCTCAAGCGCGCCGGCTTCGTCGTGACCGGCTGCGACGTGTCGGCCGATGCCGTCGCGCGCTTCGTGGCCGATGGCGGGAAGGGTGCGAAGACGCCGGCCGAGGCGGCCAGGGATGCCGACATCGTCGTCAGCGTCGTCGTGAATGCGGCGCAGACCGAGGCCATCCTGTTCGGTAAGGACGGCGCCGCCGAGACGCTGGCCAAGGACGCTGTCTTCATCTCCTCGGCGACCATGGATCCCGAGATCGCGCGGCGTCTCGCCAAGCAGCTCGAAGCCACCGGCCGGCATTATCTCGATGCGCCGATCTCGGGCGGCGCGCAGCGCGCGGCGCAGGGCGAGTTGACCATTCTCGCCTCCGGCAGTGCGGCGGCGTTCGCGAAGGCGCGGCCGGCGCTTGATGCGATGGCGGCAAAGCTCTACGAACTCGGCGATGCCGCCGGGCAGGGCGCCGCATTCAAGATGATCAACCAGCTGCTGGCCGGCGTGCACATCGCGGCCGCTTCCGAGGCGATTGCCTTTGCCGCCAAGCAGGGCCTCGATATCCGGAAAGTCTACGAGGTGATCACGGCCTCCGCCGGCAATTCCTGGATGTTCGAGAACCGCATGCCGCATGTGCTCGACGGCGACTATGCGCCGCGCAGCGCGGTCGAGATTTTCGTCAAGGACCTCGGCATCATCCAGGACATGGCGCGCAATGCGCGGTTCCCGGTGCCGGTCTCGGCCGCGGCGCTGCAGATGTTTCTGATGACGGCGGCCGCCGGCATGGGCCGCGACGACGATGCGTCGGTGGCGCGGATGTATGCCCAGGTCACCGGCACCAAGCTTCCCGGCGCGAAATAAGAGGATCCTGCAATGCCGCGCTTTGCCGCCAACCTCACCATGATGTTCAACGAAGTCCCGTTCCTCGACCGCTTCGACGCCGCGGCGAAATCGGGCTTTACCGCGGTCGAATTCCTGTTTCCCTACGACCATCCGGCCGAGGAGGTCGGCAAGCGGCTGAAAGGCGCCGGGCTGACGCAGGCGCTGTTCAACCTGCCGCCGGGCGACTGGAACGCCGGCGAGAAGGGATTTGCCGCGCTGCCGGATCGCTTCGCCGATCTGCAAGCGAGCCTGAAGACCGCGCTGCCCTATGCAGAGGCGACCGGCGTCAAGCGGGTGCATCTGATGGCGGGGATTGCCGATCGCAATGATCGGCATGCCGTCGAAGCCTTCTACAAATCGGTCGCTTACGCTGCGGAATTCTTCGCGCCGCACGGCCTCGACGTCGTGATCGAGCCGATCAATCCGCGCAACGTGCCGGGCTATTTCCTCAACGACTTCAACTTCGCGTACGAGTTGATCCGTGAACTCAAAATCCCGAACCTCAAGCTGCAGTTCGACATCTATCACTGCCAGATCATCCATGGCGACGTCACGATGCGGCTGCGCGAGATGATGCCGATCATCGGCCACATCCAGATCGCCTCGATCCCCTCGCGCAACGAGCCCGATGACGAGGAGCTGAACTATCCGTTCCTGTTCGGCGAGCTCGACCGGCTCGGCTACGGCGGCTTCGTCGGCTGCGAATACAATCCGCGCGGCAAGACCACGGACGGTCTGGCCTGGTTCAAGCCCTATGCCGGAGCAAGATCGTGACGCTGGCCCTTGGCTGCATCGCCGACGACTATACCGGCGCCTCCGACCTCGCCAATACGCTGACCCGCGCCGGCCTGCGCACGGTGCAGACCATCGGCGTGCCGGCGGACGATCTCGCGCTGCCCGAGGTCGACGCCGTCGTGGTGTCGCTGAAGAGCCGTTCGATTGAAGCCGGGCTTGCCGTGACACGGTCGCGTGCCGCGGAGGCCTGGCTACGCGACCGCGGCGCCGGGCACGTCCTGTTCAAGATCTGCTCGACCTTCGATTCCACCGACGCCGGCAATATCGGCCCGGTGATGGACGCGCTGCGCGCGGATTCCAAGGACAGCATCGTGCTGGTGACGCCGGCGTTCCCGGAAACCGGCCGCACCGTCTATCAGGGCAATCTGTTCGTCGGCTCCGTGCCGCTGAACGAGAGCCCGCTGAAGGACCATCCGCTCAATCCGATGCATGATTCCAACCTGGTCCGCGTGCTGGCGCGCCAGAGCCAGACCAAAATCGGCCTGGTGGATCTGGCGACGCTCGCCCGCGGCGCCGAGGCCGTGCGGGCGAAGCTCGCCGACCTTGCGCGGGGCGGCATCGGCGCTGCCATTGTCGATGCGGTGTTCGACCGCGACCTCGAGACCATCGGGCAGGTGGCGCTGGATCACCGTCTGTCGGTCGGCGCCTCCGGGATCGGGCTTGGATTGGCACGGGCGCTGGTCGCCACGGGCAAGGCCAAATCGGCTGTCGGAGAGGCAATCTCCACGGCCGCGATCGGCGGGCCGGCGGCCTGCCTCGCCGGCAGTTGCTCGCAGGCGACCCTGCGTCAGATCGCCGGCGCCGAGAAGGTGATGCCGGTGTTGCACCTCGACCCGGAGCGGGTGATCGCCGGCAAGGACGAGGCACAGCGCGCGCTCGCCTGGGCCAAGGAGCGGCTTGGCAAGGGGCCGGTCCTGATCGCCAGCAGCTCGACCCCGGATCAGGTCGCAGCTCTGCAATCGCGTCATGGCCGCGATGCAGCCGGACATGCTATCGAACAGGCCATGGCCGACATCGCGGAAGGGCTGGTGCAGTCCGGCGTGCACAGGATGGTGGTCGCCGGTGGTGAAACTTCAGGCGCCGTGGTCGATCGCCTGCGCATCCCGGGATTTCTGGTCGGGGCGGAAATCGCGGCAGGCGTGCCGGTTCTGCGCGCGGTCGGTGCTGGCAGTGGCGAGATGGTGCTTGCCTTGAAATCGGGCAATTTCGGCGGGCCGGAGTTCTTCTCCGATGCATTGGCATTGATGCCCTGATGCGCCGCTCGCGCATCTTGATGCGCCTTTCGCGCGTCATGTCACGGCAATGACGGGTATCTCCGTAGTTCAACGGGTAAGCAAATTAACCCTACTTAAGGAGGGGGGCTGGCTTTGATATCTGCGGCGTCCCGCAGCGCCATCAGTCATCTTCCCGCACGAACGGGCCTCGCGAGCCCGGCACCCCAGAGACATCATAATGTTCGCCAAATTCTCGATCCGCGCCAAGATCATTGCCGCGGTTGCGTTCCTGCTCGTCGCGCTGACGGGCATGGGCCTGCTTGCAGTTTGGAATATGCGGGCGATCAACGCCAGCACGGTCGACATCACGACCAATTGGTTGCCGAGCGTGCGCGTGCTCGGTGAGCTGCGCGCCGGGGTGATCACCTATCGCAACGTGATCCGCGAGCACATGCTCTCGGAAACGCTCGAAGAGAAGCTGGCGGCGGAAAAGACGCTCGCCGGTGTCGTCGAGATGAGCGCGAAGGCCCGCGCCAAGTACGAGCCGATGATTGCCACTCCGGAGGAGCGCGCGCTCTACCAACAGTGGTCCGAGACCTGGGACAAGTACAGGAAGGGCACCGAGGAGGTGATGGCCATCTCGCGCAAGGAAGCCGGCAAGCTTCCCCATGAGGCGCACGAGCTCAATACCAAGGTCGTGAACAAGATCGGCCTCGAGGCGGACGAAATCCTCAACAAGGACATCGAGCTCAACAATGTCGGTGCCGAAAAGGCCGCCCAGGACTCCGCGAGCAACTACAGCTCGGCCCTGATGATGGTCGCGGTGATCCTCGGCTTGGCGATCCTGATCAGCGTCGGCGTCAGCCTCTACACGGTTCGCGACATCTCGGCAGGCATTGCCTCGATCGTCAGCCCGATGCAGGCGCTCGGCCGCGGCGACCTCACCGCCGTCGTGCCGCACCAGGGTGAGAAGACCGAGATCGGCGCCATGGCCGATACGTTGCAGGTGTTCAAGGAAGCCCTGGTCGCCAAGAAGGCGGCCGACGAAGCCGCGGCTGCCGATGCCGAAGCCAAGATCGAGCGCGGCCGCCGGGTCGACACCATCACCCGCAATTTCGAACAGATGATCGGCGAGATCGTGCAGACCGTGTCGTCGGCCTCGACCCAGCTCGAAGCCTCGGCGAGCACCCTGTCGTCGACCGCAAGGCGTTCGCAGGAGCTGACCACCTCGGTCGCGGCCGCGTCCGAGGAGGCCTCGACCAACGTGCAGTCGGTGGCGTCGGCGACCGAAGAGCTGTCGTCGTCGGTGACCGAGATCAGCCGTCAGGTGCAGGAATCGGCGCGGATGGCCGGTGACGCCGTCGGCCAGGCGCGTACCACCAACGATCGCGTCAGCGAGCTGTCGAAGGCTGCTGCGCGGATCGGCGACGTCGTCGAGCTGATCAACACGATTGCCGGCCAGACCAATCTGCTGGCGCTGAACGCCACCATCGAGGCGGCGCGCGCCGGCGAGGCCGGCCGCGGTTTCGCGGTCGTGGCGTCCGAGGTGAAGGCGCTGGCCGAGCAGACCGCCAAGGCGACCGGGGAGATCGGCCAGCAGATCGCCGGCATCCAGACCGCGACCCAGGAGTCGGTCGGTGCCATCAAGGAAATCTCCTCGACCATCGAGCGGCTGTCGGAGATCTCGTCCACCATCGCGGCGGCGGTCGAGGAGCAGGGCGCAGCAACGCAGGAAATATCCCGAAACGTGCAGCAGGCGGCGCAGGGCACCCAGCAGGTCTCGGCCAACATCACCGACGTGCAGCACGGCGCCAATGAGACCGGCTCGGCCTCGAGCCAGGTGCTGTCGGCGGCACAGTCGCTCTCGGGTGACAGCAACCGCCTCAAGCTCGAGGTCGGCAAGTTCCTCGACGCCGTCCGCGCGGCCTGATCCCGCGGCCCGAACGATCTGCATCGGGCAACGAACACAAGCGTGGTGGGCCGACCGGCTCACCACGTTTTGCATTTTTGCAGGGCAGCGATGCGCTAGCCCGCGGCGGCCGAAACCGCATCCTCGGCCAGCCCGCTTTTGCAGCAGGGCTGTCTCTTTTTGATGACGACGCGATCGTGACCGGCTGCGCCTTGTCCGGCGCGTCCGCGGCCTCACGAAGGATGCCAAGGAAGTGAAGGCCGCCGCGGCTCCGCGGGTTGGCGTTTCGCACGGCATCGGGTAAATCGGCCGCTATCGGAACGGCTTTTGCAATGTCGATTCCTCTGCCCGGGGCGGGCTTCATTTCGGGAATGCTGCTTTTATGATCGCACTGGTTCGTATCGCGCTGAGCCGGCCATATACTTTCGTCGTGCTCGCGATCCTGCTGCTGATTATCGGACCGCTGGCGGCGCTCCGCACGCCGACCGACATCTTTCCCGAAATCCGCATCCCCGTGATCGGCGTGGCCTGGCAGTACACCGGCCTGCCGCCGGACCAGATGTCCGGCCGTATCACGACCCCGTTCGAGCGTACGCTGACCACGACGGTCAACGACATCGAGCACATCGTTGCTAACTCCTATAACGGCATCGGCATCGTCAAGATCTTCTTCCAGCCCAATGTCGATATCCGCACCGCCAACGCGCAGGTCACGGCGATCGCCCAGACCTTGCTGAAGCAATTGCCGCCGGGCGCGACGCCGCCCTTGATCCTGAACTACAGCGCCTCGACGGTTCCGATCATCCAGGTCGCGCTCTCGGGGGACGGCCTCACCGAGCAGAACCTCGCCGACATCGGCATCAACCAGCTGCGCACGCCGCTGGTCACGGTGCCCGGGGCCGCGATCCCGTATCCGTATGGCGGCAAGCAGCGCCAGATCCAGATCGACCTCAATTCGACCGCGCTGCAGGCGCGCGGCCTGTCGGGGCAGGACGTCGCCAACGCGCTTGCCGCGCAGAACCTGATCACGCCGGTTGGTACCCAGAAGATCGGCAGTTTCGAATACACCATCAATCTGAACAACTCGCCGCTCAAGATCGAGGAGCTCGGCGACCTGCCGATCAAGACCGTCAACGGCGCGATGGTCTATGTGCGCGACGTCGCCACCGTCCGCGACGGCAATCCGCCGCAGACCAACATCGTCCATGTCGACGGCAACCGCTCGGTGCTGATGATGGTGCTGAAGGCCGGCGCGGTATCGACGCTCGATATCATCGCCGGCATCAAGCAGAAGGTGATCGACGTCAAGGACCAGCTGCCGGACGCGCTCAAGATCGGCTTCGTCGGCGACCAGTCGGTGTTCGTCCGCGGTGCGATCACCGGCGTCGCCTTCGAGGGCGTGATCGCGGCGCTGCTGACCAGCGTGATGATCCTCTTGTTCCTCGGCAGCTGGCGCTCGACCGTGATCATCGCGGTGTCGATCCCGCTGTCGGTGCTCGGCGCCATCATCATGCTGTCCCTGATCGGCGAGACGCTCAACATCATGACGCTCGGCGGCCTTGCGCTCGCGGTCGGCATCCTGGTCGACGACGCCACGGTGACGATCGAGAACATCAACTACCATCTCGAGCAGGGCAAGCCGGTCGAGCAGTCGATCCTCGACGGCGCCAACCAGATCGTGACGCCGGCCTTCGTCTCGCTGCTCTGTATCTGCATCGTGTTCGTGCCGATGTTCTTCCTCACCGGCGTCGCGCGCTTCCTGTTCGTGCCGATGGCCGAAGCGGTCATGTTCGCGATGATCTGGTCGTTCATCCTGTCGCGCACCCTGGTGCCGACGATGGCGAACTATCTGTTGCAGCCGCATGTGCATCATGAGGGCGCGCCGCCGAAGTCGCGCAATCCCTTCGTCTGGTTCCAGCGCGGCTTCGAAGCCCGGTTCGAACGTATCCGCGGCGGCTATCATGGCCTGCTTGCGATGGCGCTCGGCCACCGCAAGGTGTTCGTCGGCGGCTTCCTTGCCGTGGTGGCCGTGTCGTTCCTGCTGGTGCCGTTCCTCGGCCGCAACTTCTTCCCGGCAGTCGACGCCGGCAACATCCTGATGCATGTCCGCACCCAGGTCGGCACCCGCGTCGAGGAGACCGCCAACCAGATGGCGGATGTCCAGAAGGCGATCCGCAAGCTGATCCCGGGCGAGATCGACACCATGACCGACAACATCGGCATGCCGATCTCCAGCATCAACCTGACCTACAACAACACCGGCGTGATCGGGCCGCAGGATGCCGACATCCAGATCAAGCTCAGGGAAGGTCACAAGCCGACCGAACAGCATGTCCGCACGCTGCGTGAGCAGTTGCCGCGGCTGTTCCCGGGCACCAGCTTCTCCTTCCTGCCGGCCGACATCGTCAGCCAGATCCTGAACTTCGGCGCGCCGGCGCCGATCGATCTGCAGATCCGCGGCGCCAATCTCGAGGGCAACTACGCCTATGCCAACAAGCTGCTGGCGAAGATCAAGCGCATTCCCGGCATCGCCGACGCGCGGATCCAGCAGTCGCCGAACAATCCGACCTTCAACATCGATGTCGACCGCACCCGCGCGCAATATGTCGGCCTGACCGAGCGCGACGTCACCAATTCGCTGGTGGTGAATCTCGCCGGCTCCTCGCAGGTCGCGCCGACCTACTACCTCAACCCCGACAACGGCGTGTCCTATTCGATCGTGATGCAGACGCCGCAGTACCAGATCGATTCGCTGAGCGCGCTGCAGACCTTGCCGATCACCGCGGCCGGCAATACCCAGGCGCCGATCCTCGGCGGCATCGCCGACATCAAGCGCGCGACCTCCAGCGCGGTGGTGTCGCAATACGACATCCAGTCGCTGGTGCAGATCTACGCCACGACGCAGGGCCGCGATCTCGGCGGCGTCGCGACCGACGTGCGCCAACTCATCGCCGACACCGCCAAGGAGGTGCCGAAAGGCTCGTCCGTGGTGCTGCTCGGCCAGGTGCAGACGATGAACTCCGCCTTCACCGGCCTCTTGTTCGGCCTGCTCGGCGCGGTCGTCTTGATCTACTTCCTGATCGTCGTGAACTTCCAGTCCTGGTCGGACCCGTTCGTGATCATCACGGCGCTGCCCGCAGCGCTCGCCGGCATCGTCTGGATGCTGTTCACGACGGAGACCACGCTGTCGGTTCCGGCGCTCACGGGCGCCATCATGTGCATGGGCGTTGCGACCGCCAACAGCGTGCTGGTGATCAGCTTCGCCCGCGAGCGCTATGAGGAGCTCGGCGATCCCGTCGCGGCGGCGCTGGAGGCCGGTTTCGTCCGGTTCCGCCCGGTGCTGATGACCGCGCTCGCGATGATCATCGGCATGGCGCCGATGGCGCTTGGGCTGGGCGAGGGCGGCGAGCAGAACGCGCCGCTCGGCCGTGCCGTGATCGGCGGCCTGATCTTCGCCACCTTTGCGACGCTGATGTTTGTTCCCGTGGTATTCAGTATGGTACACAAGAAGCAAGGCGCCAAAGTCGCCGCCTCATCGGAGATTCCGCATGCAGCCCACTGAACAGCGCCCGCCGGTGTCCCGCCGGAGATTGGGCATATTCGGCGTGGTTGCACTGGTCGGCGCCGGACTGATCGTCGGCACCGGGATCCGCGCGCGCGAGGAGCAGGACACCAGGCTGAAGGAATGGACTGACGACCAGGCCATTCCGACCGTCGCGGTGGCGCTGCCCAACGCCAAGGCGCTGAGCCCCACGATCGACCTGCCGGGCCGCCTCGAGGCCTATTCCCGCGCGCCGATCTATGCCCGGGTGTCGGGTTATCTGAAGACCTGGGACGCCGACATCGGCGCCCGCGTCAAGGCCGGCCAGGTGATCGCCGAGATCGAGGCGCCCGACCTCGATCAGCAATTGCTGCAGGCGCGCGCCGATCTCGCCAGCGCCCAGGCCTCGGCCAAGCTGTCCGAGGCGACGCTCGCCCGGCGCAAGACGCTGGTGGCCTCGAACTTCGTCTCGGCCCAGGAGATCGACGAGCGCACCGCCGACCTCTCCAACAAGAACGGCGCGGTCAGGGCGGGCCAGGCCAATGTCGAGCGGCTGGAAGCGCTTGCCGGCTACAAGAAGATCACGGCGCCGTTCGACGGCGTGGTGACCTCGCGCGACACCGATGTCGGTGCGCTGATCAATGCCGGCGGCAACTCCGGTCCGGCGATGTTCACGGTCTCCGACATCACCAAGCTGCGCGTCTATGTCAACGTGCCGCAGAACTACGTTCCGGCGATCAAGATCGGCGCCAAGGCCACGCTGAACCTGCCGGATTACCCGAACCGCAGCTTCCAGGCGACGGTGGAAGCCTCCTCGCAGGCGGTCGATGTCGCCTCTGGCACGACGCGGATGCAGCTCGGGCTCGACAATTCCTCCGGCGAGCTGATGCCGGGAAGCTATGCCAGCGTGAAGCTGAACCTGCAGCGTGATTCCACGCCGCTCAGCATTCCCGCCAGTGCGCTGATCTTCAACAGCAGCGGCCTGCGGGTCGCGACCGTCAGCCCTGACGACAAGGTGCTGTTCAAGACCGTGAAGATCGGCCGCGACCTCGGCAAGGAGATCGAGATCGCCTCGGGCCTCGCGCCCGACGACCGCATCATCACCGCCCCGCCGGACGGTCTTGCCGACGGCGATCATGTCCGCGTCACCGGCGCCGGCGCCAAGGGCAAGCCGACCACGGCCTCGGAAAAGCAGGACGTGAAGGGGTAGGGCGTCCTTTCTTACCTCGCCCCGCTTGCGGGGAGAGGTCGGATCGCATCGGTAGATGCGATCCGGGTGAGGGGGTACAGGTCTCTCGGCGTGCAGAACTCGCGGAAGCGGCCCCTCACCCCAACCCTCTCCCCGCAAGAGCGGGGCGAGGGAGCTTGGAGACCTATCCCACCCGCCATTCAAGCATGCCGTCACCGGCGGTGACGATGCTGCCGATACTGCCGACCGGCGTGCGGTTCATATTCTGCAGATGCGCCAGCGTCGCGGTGTCGCTCGCTGGGATGCGGCCGAGGGTGCGGCGGCCGTCTTCGGTGCGCAGCATGGTGACGCCATGCTCGACCTCGCCATTGGCGCGGTAGATCACGGTGAAGGCCTCGACCTTGCCCTTGCCGCCTGCCTCATCGGTGAACTCAGGTACGTTGCGGCGATGGCTGTCGGCCTCCGCCTGCACGGAGGTGTCCTGTTTCAGCGCGGCCGTCGGCGCCGCGCGCGACAGCACGAGGCCATGGTGCTTGGTGACGAAGCCGCCCTGGCCGTAGAGCAGGCCGAGCGTGCCGCCGTTGCGCAGCTTGCGCACCATCGCGCAGGCCGAATGCGTCATGTAGGTGTTGAGCGGCGCGCCGAAGAACGTAAGCCCGCCGGTCACGGTGGGCTGCACATCGGCACCTAAGCCCAGCGTCCGGCGCGCCATCTTCGGCACGCACGGGAAGCAGCTATAGAGCTCGATCGCATCGAACTTTTTGCCATCGCCGCCGACGAGGTCCATCACCGCCTTCAGCACCGCGGTCTGCGCGTGGCTCTCGACGAACTGGTCGCGGGTCAGGTAGTCGCGCGGCTCCTCCGCCGAGGCGCCGCCGAGCGGATAGATCAGCTTGTGCTCGGGCACGCCGGCGGCGCGCGCCTTGGCAAGGCTGGTCAGGATCAGCGCGCCGCCCATGTTCACGGTCGGGTTCGCCACCATCAGCTTGGTATACGGCCAGGCGATCATCCGGTTGTCGGGCGTCGCGGTCGTGATCTCGTCGCCGGTGAAGCGCTTTTTCAGCCAGGAGTTCGGATTGTCGGCGGCGACCCGCGCATAGGTCGACCACAGCTCGCCGGATTCCTTCAGCGCCTCGCGCGGCGTCTGGCCCCAATGCGCAGAGGTCGCGCTCTCATAGAGCGGATAGACCGTGATCGGCCTGAACACACCGAGCGTCACCGCCATCGGTTTCTGGAATGCGGCGCCGCGCTTCGGCTCCTCGACGTCATGCGCGAACGGCGTCCACGGCAATTCGACGCCCGCGCGCTGCGCCTTGGTCGCGGTCGATTGCGCCTCGGCGCCGCAAACTGCCGCCACGCTGCATTCGCCGCGGGCGATGCGCTGCGCGGCCTCGTGCAGATAGCGGATCGGGCTCTCGCCGCCGACCGGGCCATAATAGAGATGCGCCGGCGCAATGCCGAGCCGCTGTGCCAGCTGCTTCTCCGGATCGCGGTAGCGCCAGCTCAGGAAGTTGACGACGTCGAGCGACTGCAGGTCGGCGAGCAGTTTTGCGCCGCTGTCGGCCTCGGCGCGCTTCAGCGCTTCCTCGAGCAAGGTGAGGGGCTCGAGGCCGGCCGCGATATCCTTCGGACGGTCGACGATCTCGCCGACGCCGACGATGACGGGAATGCGGTCTTCGGGGATGCTGTTCGACATTCTTGTTGCTTCACTCTGCGATATTGGAATCGATGTTTGTTTGAGGCGTCATTGCGAGGAGCGAAGCGACGAAGCAATCCATCTATCCGCATACGCGGTGCAATGGATTGCTTCGCTTCGCTCGCAATGACGGGGAGGGGGTATCACTCCGCCACCAGCGCGTTCATGTGCTCGACGGCTTCGACGAAATCTTCCTTGAACTCCTGCACCACGGCACCGGCGGACTTCACGCTGTCGACCAGGCCGACGCCCTGGCCGACGAAGTAGCTGACGAGATCGCGGGCCTTCTCGTTGCCGGCCGCGGCGGCGCGGTCGATCGCGTTGAAAGCGTCGCGGCTGATGATGCTTTGCAGCGGCATCGGCAGCGCGCCGGGGCTGTCCGGCGAGCGGTCCCAGGCGTCGGTCCAGACCGAACGGAGTTGCCGCGCGGGCTTGCCGGTCCGGCCCTTGGAGCGGATCGCGTCGCGCGAGGAGGCCGCGATCATCTTCTCGCGGAAGATTTCAGAGGTCTCCGACTCAACCGTGGCAAGCCACACCGAGCCCGTCCAGGCGCCGGCTGCGCCCATTGCCATGCAGGCCGCCATCTGGCTGCCGGTCATGATGCCGCCGGCGGCGAGCACCGGCACGTCGCGGATCTTTCTGACCGCCTTGATCACCTCGGGCACCAGCACCATGGTCGAGACCTCGCCGCAATGGCCGCCGGCCTCGGTGCCCTGGGCGACCAGGATGTCGACGCCGGCCGCGACCTGGCGCAGCGCGTGTTCCTTGGAGCCGACCAGGGCTGCGACCGGCACGTTGTGCTGGCGGCCCATCTCGATCATCGCCCGCGGTGGCACGCCAAGCGCGTTGGCGATCAGCCTGATCGGATGGCGGAACGAGACCTCGAGCAATTGCAGCGCAGTCTTGGCATCGAACGGCTGCGGCTGGTTGTCGGCGACGCTCTGCGCCGTGAGCTCGATGTTGTATTTCTTCAGCAGATTGCGGGTGAAGTCGCGATGCTCCTGGGAAACGCGCTTCTCGAGGCTCTTCCAGGTGACGTTCTTCTCGCCGGCCGTCGAGATATTCTCGGGGATCAGCACGTCGATGCCATAGGGCTTGCCGTCGACATGATCGTCGATCCATTTCAATTCCTGCTCCAGCGTTTCCGGCAGATACCGGGTCGCGCCGAACACGCCGAAGCCGCCGGCGCGGCTGACCGCCGCCACCACGTCACGGCAATGGCTGAAAGCGAGCAGGGGAAATTCGATCCCCAGCATGTCGCAGATCGGTGATTTCATGGGTTGGTTTTCTCCCGATGGCCGCTTTTTGTGCTTGTTGGCATCAGCCCCTGCAACGCTAGCGCATCACGGTCAACGAAGCCAAGCGGGTTTCGGCTGCGGCGACTTGCGTGCAGGCGTCGCTTGGCTGCATCGCTCGCAGCGCATTCCGCTGGATAGAAAATGCGATCTGCCGGGGTGGGCAAAGCGAAGTTTGCCCACCATCTAGTGCGGATATGTGGATGGGCACGGCGGTTGCCGCGCCATGGAAAATTGGAAACCGGGAGCCACCGACGTGACCGACACCTCTGCCTACGAGCCGCCGAAAGTCTGGACCTGGAACAAGGAGAGCGGCGGGCGCTTCGCCAGCATCAACCGGCCGATCGCGGGTCCTACCCACGACAAGGAGCTGCCGGTCGGCCGGCATCCGCTGCAACTCTATTCGCTGGCGACGCCGAACGGCGTCAAGGTCACCGTGATGCTGGAAGAGCTGCTCGCGGCGGGTCACACAGGCGCGGAGTACGACGCCTGGCTGATCAAGATCGACGGCAACCAGTTCGGCAGCGGCTTCGTCGCGGTCAATCCGAACTCCAAGATTCCGGCGCTGATGGATCGCAGTGGGCCCGAGCCGATCCGGGTGTTCGAGTCGGGCTCGATCCTGGTCTACCTTGCGGAGAAGTTCGGCGCCTTCCTGCCGACCGACGTCAAGACCCGCGCCGAAACCTTCTCCTGGCTGTTCTGGCAGATGGGCTCGGCGCCCTATCTCGGCGGCGGCTTCGGGCATTTCTATGCCTATGCGCCGACCAAGATCGAATACGCCATCGACCGCTTTGCGATGGAGGTGAAGCGCCAGCTCGACGTGCTGGACCGCAGGCTTGCCGACAACGAATATCTCGCAGGCGACGTCTACACCATCGCCGACATGGCGGTGTGGCCCTG
The DNA here is from genome assembly GCF_053474805.1 of Bradyrhizobium sp. WCU1. Taxonomy (NCBI): domain Bacteria; kingdom Pseudomonadati; phylum Pseudomonadota; class Alphaproteobacteria; order Hyphomicrobiales; family Nitrobacteraceae; genus Bradyrhizobium; species Bradyrhizobium sp. WCU1. The sequence continues at coordinate 1,104,537 of NZ_CM130280.1, read as the reverse complement.
GTATGGCGGGCTCGCCAAGGGCCTGCTTTACGGCGGCGGCGAATTCCTCTCGGTGCAGGACTACAAGAACGTGCAGCGCTGGACCGACGCGATCGCGGCACGGCCCGCGGTGAAGCGCGGCCGCATGGTCAACCGCACCTGGGGCGAGCCGTCGAGCCAGCTCCACGAGCGCCATGACGCCAGCGATTTCGAGACCAGGACGCAGGACAAGATCAGCGAGCAGGCGGCGTCGTAGTCTGCGCGATCGATTTGACCCGTCATCCTGAGAGATTCTGAAGCTTTCACCGTCGTCATTGCGAGGAGCGAAGCGACGAAGCAATCCATTCTTCCGCGTATGCGGCGCGGTGGATTGCTTCGCGAAGCCTGTCATCCGGCGGCGCTTCGCGCCGACCGGGTGGCTCGCAATGACGATGATCCGTTATGAGGAACGCGTTCCGCGCTCCTCACCATGCATCACCCCAGCAAATCATCATACTCCGGGTTCTTCTTCATGAAGCCCTGGATGAACTCGCATTTCACGACGAGCTTGATCTTCTGCGCGCGTACGGCATCGAGCGTGGCGCGGGCGAGCTTGGAGCCGATGCCGCGGCCGCCGAGCTCCGGCGGCACTTCGGTGTGGACGAGCGTGATCGTATCCGGCGTCTTGCGGTAGACCACGAAGGCGGTGTGGCCGTCGACTGCGAGCTCGAACCGGCTCTGCGCAGCGTTGTCGCGGAATGCTTCAGTCATCGCGGTCTCTCCTATTTCGTCTTTGCGCCCTCGGCCGCGGGAAACACCATGCGGTCGTCGGTGCGGCAGTAGCGGTCGGCGAACATGCGGCCGATCGGGTGATAGCGCTCCATGTGCACGCGCATGGCATCACGATCCCACAATTCGTCGCGGATGTGGAAGTGGATGCCTTCGCCCATGATCAGCTCGCGGTCGCCGTTGACGTCGATCAGCTTCCAGGTCCTGCACTCCATCGCAAACGGCGCGTCCGCGAGCCTGGGCACCGCGATCTTGCTGGACGGCGCGAGCTTGAGGCCGAGGTAGTCTGGCTCGCCGATCTCGGGCGGGAAGTCGCCCGAGCTCTCGTGCATCGCGCGCGCCAGCGGTTCATCGGTCAGGTTGACCACGAATTCACCCAGGCGCTGGATGTTGACCATCGTGTCCTTCTCACGGCCATCCGGCCGGCGATTGACCGCGAACATGCAGAGCGGCGGGTCTTCGCAGAACACGTTGAAGAACGAGAACGGCGCCGCATTGACCACGCCGTCCGGCCCGAGGCTCGTGACCCAGGCTATCGGCCGCGGCAGCACGAAGGAGGTCAGCACCTTGTAGCGTTCGCGTTGGGTGAGGTCGCTTGCGGAATATTCCATGGGAGCTCTCGCTTGCTTGCCTCGCCCCGCTTGCGGGGAGAGGTCGGAATTCAAGCGTAGCTTGAATTCCGGGTGAGGGGGACTCTCCGCGAGTCCCGTCTCTCACTGTCCGCGCGGAGACTCCCCCTCATCCCGACCTTCTCCCCGCGCGCGGGGAGAAGGGGGAGAGGAACTACGTCATGCTCAGCTCGTGGCGGCCGACCACCATCCAGTGTACTTCGTCCGGACCGTCGGCGAAGCGGAGGTGGCGGACGTCCTGGTACATCTCGCCGAGCGGCGACCACTGCGAGATGCCGGTGGCGCCGTGCATCTGAATCGCCTGGTCGATCACCTTGCAGGCGCGCTCGGGCACCATGGCCTTGACCATCGAGACCCAGACGCGGGCTTCCTTGTTGCCGAGCACGTCCATCGCCTTGGCCGCCTTCAGCACCATCAGCCGCATCGCCTCGATCTCGCAGCGCGCCTGGGCGATGATCTGCATGTTGCCGCCGAGATGGGCGATCTTCTTGCCGAACGCTTCGCGGGTCAGGCCGCGCTGCACCATCATGTCGAGCGCCTTCTCGGCCTTGCCGATGGTGCGCATGCAGTGATGGATACGACCCGGTCCGAGGCGGACCTGCGAGATCTCGAAGCCGCGGCCTTCGCCGAGCAGCATGTTCTCCTTCGGCACCTTGCAATTGTTGAAGCGCAGATGCATGTGGCCGCGCGGCGCATGGTCATGGCCGAACACGTGCATGGGCCCGAGGATCTCGACGCCGGGGGTGTCGATCGGCACCAGGATCTGCGACTGCTGCTTGCTGGGCGCCGCATCGGGATTCGTCTTCACCATCACGATCATGATCTTGCAGCGCGGGTCGCCGGCGCCGGAGATGTAGTACTTCTCGCCGTTGATCACCCACTCGTCGCCGACCAGCTTGGCGGTGGTCGAGATGTTCTTGGCGTCGGAGGAGGCGACGTTCGGCTCGGTCATCGCATAGGCCGAGCGGATCTCGCCGTTGAGCAGCGGCTTCAGCCACTTCTCCTTCTGCGCCTTGGTGCCGACGCGCTCCAGCACTTCCATGTTGCCGGTGTCGGGCGCCGAGCAGTTCATGGTCTCGGAGGCCAGCGGGCTCTTGCCGAGCTCGGCGGCGATATAGGCGTAGTCGAGGTTGTTGAGGCCTTCGCCGGTCTCGGCGTCGGGCAGGAAGAAGTTCCAGAGGCCGACTTCCTTGGCCTTGTCCTTGGCCTTCTGCAGGATCGCGAGCTGCTCGTCGGTGAAGCTCCAGCGGTTGGTCTTCTTCTCGCCGGCGCGATAGAACTCGACCGACATCGGGTCGACGGTGTCGCGGATGAACTGCTTCACATGGTCGTAGAGCGGTCGGACCTTGTCCGACATCCTGAGATCGTTGAGCTCGTCGCCCGGATTGAGCGTGTAGTTCGTGGTGCGCGGCACATAGGCATGTTTCATTGTCGTTTCTCCCTCGCGAAGGCGCGTTTCGCGGCGGACAATAGACGCGTGCGGCGCGAAGCGCGAGCACCGATTTTCGCAGGATCGCTACCGCATCGCGGAATTTAGCGACGGCGTTTCAAACGTTGTTTGAACGCCGCCGCTCGCGACGCTGGATTGATCGTCAGGGCAACCGGTGCATCGCGCAGATCTTGTTGCCGTCGAGATCGCGCAGATAGGCGAGATAGAGCTTGATGCCGTTACCCTCGCGCACGCCCGGCGGATCCTCGATCGGCTTGCCGCCGTTGGCGACGCCGGCGGCGTGCCAGGCCTCGACCTGCTCCGGCGAAGAGCAGGCAAAGCCGATCGTGCCGCCATTGGCATGCGTCGCCGGTTCGCCGTCGATCGGCTTGGACACCATGAAAATGCCGGCCTTGGTGAGGTACATGATGCGGTGGCCGTCGAGCCGGGCCGGCCGGACATCGAGCGTGCCAAGCAGCGCATCATAGAACGCCTTGGCCTTGTCCAGATCGTTGGTGCCAACCATCACGTGTGAAAACATCCGAAATATCCTCCCTCTTGGTTATGAAAGCCGCCCTGTGCGTCCTTACGGCTCGAACGCTTAGCAGCAGTTTTGCCGCGACGGAAGCGACGCTGAGTCGCGCATCGATGATGTGGATGTATGTTTCACAGACGGTGCAACAATTCAGCGTCGTCCCGGCGAAGGCCGGGACCCATTACCACGAATGCGAATTGTTACGCGACGCTGGGGCCACAACTCACTCCCACAAGAAAACCTGTGGTTATGGGTCCCGGCCTTCGCCGGGACGACAGTTGGAGATGCCGCCGCGAAAACTCAGAACGCGGTGTACCCGCCGTCGATCACGAAGCAATCCGCCGTATGATAGGACGACGCCTTGCTCATCAGATACACGGCGATGCCGCCGAAATCGCTCGGCTCGCCGAAGCGGCGCACCGGGATGCGCGGCATCACGTTGGCGACGAACTTGTCGTTGGCCATGATGCCGGCGGTCATGTCGCTCTTGATCCAGCCGGGCAGGATCGCGTTCGCGGTGACGCCGTGGCGGGCGAGCTCGACGCCGAGCGCGCGGCACAGCGCGTTCAACGCGGCCTTGGTGCCCGCATAGTGCTCGTTGCGCGCAGTGCCGAACAGCGAGGCGAGGCTCGAGGTCGCGACCAGCCGGCCGAACTTGTCGCCGGCCTCGGACCGCTCGGTCATGTGGCGTGCCGCAGCCTGGAATACGTGGAACACGCCGTCGAGATTGGTCGCGAACATCCGTCGCCATTCCTCCTCGGTGCGGTCGATGAAGGAGCGGCGTCCGCCGCCACCGATGCCGGCATTGGCGAAGCAGCCGTCGACGCGGCCGAAGGTGTCGAGGGTTGCCTTCATCGCGGTCTTGACCGAGCCGGGATCGCTGACGTCGCAGAATTGGGTTGCGACCTTGCCTGGGCCGGCCTTCATCGACGTTGCGGCGTTGGCGTTTTTTTCCGCGTTGCGGCCCCAGATCGCGACGTTGCAGCCCGCGGCGTTGAGTGCCTGCGCGATGCCGAGGCCGATGCCGCCATTGCCGCCGGTGATGACAGCGACGCGGCCGGTGAGATCGAAGATGCCACTCATTGGGGTTTCCATTTGGTTTGGTGCGCGCTAATCACGCGTTCACGGATGGGCTTGCCGTCGACCATGGACAAGCCCGGCACAAAAATCAAATATGGGTCGAAACATCGACCTGCCGCGGTACCAACGGCCGCAACAACGTAAAGAGGAAACCATGCAGTTCAAGCACGTCACGCTCGACTTCGACGGATCGGTCGCGATCCTCAAACTCGACCATCAGGAAGTCATGAACGCGGTCTCGATCGACATGCTGGGCGGCCTTGCCGAGGCGCTCGATGCGATCGACGACAAGCGCGACGAGGTGCGCTGCCTGGTCATCACCGGCGCCGGCCGCGCCTTCTGCACCGGCGCCAATCTGCAGGGCCGCAACACGCAGGCTAAGCCCGGCCGGAGCAACGCCGGCGCGGCGCTGGAGACCGCGTTCCATCCGTTCCTGCGCCGATTGCGTAAGCTGCACTGTCCGATCGTGACGGCGGTGAACGGACCGGCCGCCGGCGCCGGGATGAGTTTTGCATTGATGGGCGATCTGATCCTGTGCGCGCGCTCGTCCTATTTCCTGCAGGCGTTCCGCCGCATCGGCCTGGTGCCGGATTGCGGTTCGACCTGGCTGCTGCCGCGGCTGATCGGCAAGGCGCGTTCGGTCGAGCTGTCGCTGCTCGGCGAGCGGCTGCCGGCCGAGAAGGCGTTGGAATGGGGCCTCGTCAACCGCGTCTATGACGACGCCGCGCTGATGGAGGAGACCATGAAGCTCGCGCACGATCTCGCCAACGGCCCGACGATCGCGCTGTCGCTGATCCGCAAGCTCTATTGGGACAGCCCGGAAAACACCCTCGAGGATCAGCTCAATCTGGAATGCGAGTCGCAGCGGATCGCGGGCCGCGCCGAGGATTTCAAGGAAGGTGTCACCGCGTTCCTCGAGAAGCGGCCGGCGAAGTTCAAGGGCAAATGATCGAGACCGAACTCAGCCGCTGCGTCGCCACGTTTCATCCCGGCGCGACCGGCGTCACCGGCGCGGCAAAGCTCTCCGGCGGCGCCAGCCAGGAGACCTGGACGTTCGACATCGTGCATCCGGACGGCACGATCGGCGCGATCCTGCGCCGCGCGCCGCCGGGCTACGGCGCCGCGCCCGGCCGCGCCGCCGGCCTCGATGCCGAGGCCATGCTGATGCAGCTCGCGCATGACGCGGGCCTGCCGTCGCCGAAGGTGATGCACGTCTTGAGGCCGGAGGACGGCCTTGGCCGCGGCTTCATCATGGCGCGGGTCGAAGGCGAAACCATCGCGCGGAAAATTTTGCGCGACGAGGAATATGCGGCCGCGCGGCCGATCCTGGCGCGCCAGCTCGGCCGCGTCATCGCCGGCATCCATGGCCTGCCGCAGGCGAGACTGCCGAAGCTGCGCAGCCTGACGGCGACCAAGGAGATCGAGGATCTCTCCCGCGAGTATCGCAGCTTCAACTGGCCGCGGCCGGTGTTCGAGCTGGCGCTGCGCTGGCTGCGCGATCACGATCCCGGCCCGTCGTCCGAGGTGACGCTGGTGCATGGCGATTTTCGCCACGGCAACCTGATCATCGCCCCCGACGGGGTACGTGCGGTCCTCGACTGGGAGCTCGCGCATTTCGGCGACCCGATGGAAGATCTCGGCTGGATCTGCGTCAATTCCTGGCGCTTCGGCGAGATCGACAAGCCAGTCGGCGGTTTTGGCACGCGCGAGGATCTGTTCGCGGGCTACGAGGAGGCCGGTCGCAAGGCCGATCCGGACCGCGTGATGTTCTGGGAAGTGATGGGCACGCTGCGCTGGGGCGTGATGTGCTGCGGCATGATGCAGCGCTTCCGCTCCGGCCCCGATCACTCGATGGAGCGCGCGATGATCGGGCGCCGCGCATCGGAGACCGAGATCGATCTGCTGAGGCTACTCGCACCGAGAGGTCGTTGAGATGCAGGACGAACCGACACCCACCGAACTGATCAAGGCCGTTGCCGATTTCCTGCGCAACGAGATCGCGCCTGTCATCAAGGGCCACAACAGCTTCAAGCTGCGCGTCGGGATCAATGCGCTGGACCTGGTGACGCGGCAGCTCGCGCTCGCCGAGGCAGGCGATGCGACCGAGGCTGCGCGGTTGAAGCAACTGCTCGGCGCCGACGGCACGCTGATGGAGCTGAACCGCGCGCTATCGGAGAAGATCGCCAGCGGCGAGGTCGATCTGACAACGCCAGGGCTGACAGAACATCTCTGGCAGACCACGATGGACAAGCTCGCCGTCGATCAGCCGAACTACGCGTCCTACAAGAGGGAACTCGAAACGTAGGATGGGTATCGCTGCGCTCAATTGGCCGCAATGTATCCGACGTCGTCCCGGCGAAGGCCGGGACCCATAACCACAAATTCCGGTTGTCTCGCACTGCCGGAACGACGATCCCGTTCACAACACTGGCTGCGGCGTATGGGTCCCGGCCTTCGCCGGGACGACGAGTGGAGGGAGCAGCTACCGCCCCAGCCACTTCGGCGGACGCTTCTCCGAGAATGCCTTCGGGCCCTCGATGTAATCCTGCGAGGCGGCCATCGCCTTCACCGCGGGATATTCGCGCTGCTCGGCGATCGCCTGTTCGAGCGAGACTTCGAGGCCCTTCTGGATCGCCTGCTTGGAGGCGCGGATCGACATCGGCGAGTTCTTGGTGATGGTCTCGGCCCAGCGCTCGGCGGCGGCGAGCGCCTCGCCCTGCGGCACCACCTCGTTGACGAAGCCGAGCTCGAGGCCCTCCTTGGCGCTGACATGGCGCGCGGTCAGGATCATGCCCATGGCGCGCTTCAGGCCGATCTGGCGCGGCAGCCGGTGCACGCCGCCGGCGAGCGCAGCGAGGCCGACGCGCGGCTCGGGCAAGGCGAAGGTCGCATTCTCTGCGGCGATGATCAGGTCGCAGGCCAGCGCGATCTCGAACCCGCCGCCCATCGCGACGCCGTTGACCGCGGCGATGATCGGCTTGTCGCAGTCGAAACGGCTGGTGAGGCCGGCGAAGCCGCCCTTGTCCCAGCCGCGCTTGCCGCCGGCGGCCTGCCATTTCAGGTCGTTGCCGGCGCAGAACGCCTTTTCGCCGGCGCCGGTGACGATCGCGACCCACTGCTCGGGATCGGCGGAGAACTCGTCGAACACCTTGTTGAGCTCGAAATGCGCGTCGATATGCAGCGCATTGTAAACCTCGGGCCGCGACAGCGTCACGATGGTGATGGGACCCTTGCGCGTCACCTTGGAGAATTTCAGATCCATGTTTGCTCCCGTCGATTTTCTGCGGCGAAGAATATGGGCGATATCCTAGCGCCTGCGTGCCGTTCCATGCCATCCAATTGCGCAAGGCGACCGCGCGTGCAAGCCTCACTCGACTGCTTGACTTGGCCGCGCGCTTCTCACCTTAATCGATCCGAACGCGGATGCGCAGTAGCGCCTAAACGCAAAACCAGAATCAACAATATCTTCGGGAGAGACCGCCTTGGATTTCAACCTGCCGGCTGACCTGACAGCCTATCTCGCCGAGCTCGACCAATTCATCGAACGCGAGATCAAGCCGCTGGAAGCGGCTGACGACAACATCCGCTTCTTCGATCATCGCCGCGAATGGGCGCGCACCGATTTCGACAAGGGCGGCCTGCCGCGCCATGAATGGGAGCTGTTGCTGCGCAAGGTCAAGAACCTGGCCGACGCCGCCGGCCATCTGCGCTTTGCGATCCCGAAGCGTTACGGCGGCAAGGACGGCTCCAATCTCTGGATGGCCGTGATCCGCGAGCATTTCGCCTCGAAGGGGCTTGGCCTGCACAACGATCTGCAGAACGAGCATTCGATCGTCGGCAACCTGCCGATCGTCACCATGCTCGACCGCTACGGCACCGACGAGCAGAAGGCGATGATCGACGGCTCGATCACCGGCAAGTACCGCATCACGTTCGGTCTGACGGAGCCGGACCACGGCTCGGATGCGACGCATATGGAGACCAAGGCGGTCCAGGCCACGCGCGACAACGTCAAGGGCTGGATCATCAACGGCGAGAAGATGTGGACGACGGGCATGCATGTCGCCACGCACTGCGCGCTGTTCGCCCGCACCTCGGGCAATGACGGCGACGCCCGCGGCATCAGCTGCTTCCTGGTGCCGGCGAAGTCGCCGGGCGTGAAGGTCGAGGAGTATATGTGGACCTTCAACATGCCGACCGATCACCCGCGGGTCAGCTTCACCGACGTGTTCGTGCCTGAGGATGCGCAGTTCGGCGAGGTCGGCCGCGGCCTGTCGCTGGCGCAATGCTTTGTCCATGAGAACCGCATCCGCCAGGCGGCAAGCTCGCTGGGCGCTGCGGTCTATTGCATCAACGAGAGCGTGAAGTACGCGCGTGAGCGAAAACCGTTCGGCAAGGCGCTGGCCGAGAACCAGGCGATTCAGTGGCCGCTGGTCGAGCTTGCGACTCAGGCCGAGATGCTCAGGCTTTTGATCCGCAAGACCGCATGGGAGATGGATCAGCTGACCCAGGCCCAGGTCGAGCACACGCTGTCGGACCGGGTCTCGATGTGCAATTTCTGGGCAAACCGGCTGTGCTGTGAGGCCGCCGACCGCGCGATGCAGGTGCATGGCGGCATGGGCTATTCGCGCCACAAGCCGTTCGAGCACATCTACCGCCACCATCGCCGCTATCGCATCACCGAAGGCAGCGAGGAGATCCAGAAGCGCAAGGTGGCGGGCTTCCTGTTCGGCTACATGGGAGCCAGCAAGCACTGAGCCTGGGCGGAGGAGGCGCAGGAGCGCGGGCGGGTGTTGCGGGGGGAGGAAGAAGAAGGCGTGATGACTCTCTCCGCCGTCGTCCTTGCGAAAGCAGGGACCCACAACCAAGAGAGGTCGTTGATGCGGTAAGCTGTGGCCCCAGCATTATGCCGCAACGGACAGCGGTGGTTATGGGTCCCGGCTCGCGCTTCGCTTGGCCGGGACGACAGTGTGGGCTAATTCACCTGCCGGTCCTTGCCCGCCCAATACGGTTCACGCAGGCTGCGCCGCAGGATCTTGCCCGACGGGTTGCGCGGCAGCGCCGGGATGAAGTCGACCGATTTCGGCGTCTTGTAGCCGGCGATGCGCTCGCGGGTGAAGTTGATGATGTCGGTCGCGGTCGCGCTCTTGCCCGGCTTCATCACCACGACGGCCTTCACCGCCTCGCCCCATTTGTCGTCGGGAATGCCGATCACGGCGGCTTCGGCGACATCAGGATGATCGCACAGCGCGCTCTCGACCTCGGCCGGATAGATGTTCTCGCCGCCGGAGATGATCATGTCCTTGATGCGGTCGTGGATGTAGAGATAACCATCCTCGTCCATGTAGCCGGCATCGCCGGTGCGCAGCCAGCCGTCGCCGTCGATCGTCTTCGCGGTGGCCTCGGGCAGATTCCAGTAGCCGGTCATGTTGGAGCCGGAGCGGGTGGCTATCTCGCCGACTTCGCGCGGCGGCAGCGGCTTGCCGTTCTCGTCGAGAATCGCGAGCTCGACGCCGGCCACCGCCTTGCCGGCCGAGCGCATCCGCTCGAGCCCTTCGACATGGTCTTCGGGCGGTAGTGCGACGATGGTGCCGGTGGTCTCGGTCATGCCGTACATCTGCACGAAGCCGCATTTGAAGACCTCGATGCACTCCTTCAGCAGCGCCGCCGGGATCGGCGAAGCGCCGTAGAGCATGTATTTCAGGCGTGAGAAATCGACCTGTCGCGCGCGCGGCTGCCGCACCACGAACTGCATCGCCGCCGGCACCATGAACAGTTTCGTGATCCCGGACTGCTCGAAGAAGTCGAGCACCTTGGTCGGGTCGAACTCGCGCGCGATCACGCCGCGGGCGCCGTGGTACAGCCCCATCACACCCCAGCCGGAGCCGCCGATGTGGAAGATCGGCATCGCGACCAGCGAGACGTCGTCGGTGGTCCATTTGTTCCAGTCGGGCTTGTCGGCTTCGTTGCCGCTCTGCACGAGGTTGAGGAAGTTGGCGTGCGACAGCATCGCGCCTTTCGGCTTGCCGGTCGTGCCGGAGGTGTAGAGCTGGATTGCGATGTCCCTCGGCTCGATCACGACGCGCGGATCGTCGCCGCTCTGCGCGTCGCGCCAGGCGACGAAGTCAGGCCATTCCGGCGCGCCGCCCTCGGTCGTGATGATGCTGCGAACGCTCGGCAGCTTGTCCTTGATGTTGCGCGCCTGGGTGATGAATTCGGGGCCGACGAACAGCACCGGCGCCTTGCAGTCGTCGACGATGAAAGCGACCTCGGGGCCCGCGAGGCGCCAGTTCACCGGCGCCATCACCACGCCGGCCTTCATCGCACCCATCAGCAATTCAAAATAGAAGTCGCTGTTCTTGCCGAGATAGGCGATGCGCTCGCCCTTCTTGATGCCCATCGCAATCAGCGCGTTGGCGACGCGGTTGGTCTTGACGTCGAATTCGGCGAAAGAGGTCTGCCGGCCCTCGAACTCATAGGCCAGCGCATCGCCGCGGCTCTTCGCGCGGTCGCGCACCATGTCGGCAAGGTTGCTCAGTTTCGGCGCGTTGGACATGTTTCCCCCGTGATGTTTTTTGTTGGCGCGGAGTGTGGCTGCATCGCGCGGGAAAAACAATACGGGGGATGGTGCAGGACGCGTCCACACCGTCGTCCCGGCGAAAGCCGGGACCCATAACCACGAATGTTAATGTGGCGCGACGCTAGGGCCGCAGCGAGCTTCACGACGCGCAACGGTGGTTATGGGTCCCGGCTTTCGCCGGGACGACGGCGGTGATTGCAGCAAGAACGCGGGCCTTACCCTCGCGCCGCGCGATCCTTCTCGTTCTGGGCCTTGATCGACTCCCGCGCCTTGGTCCAGTCGTCGTCGCTCCAGTCGCGGAGCTGGTAGAAATTGCCGCCCATCGCGAGCGCCTGCGCGCCGTCCATGGCGATGGTCTCGCCGTTGATCCAGTCGCAGCCGCCGGAGATCAGGAACACCGCGAGGTTCTGCAATTCCTCCATGGTGCCGACGCGGCCCATCGGGTTCATTGCCTTGGTGCGGGCGCCGGCCTCGTCACCGGGCTTGATGCGCTTGCTCATGCCCTCGGTCGGAATCTCGCCGGGCGCGATGGTGTTGAGACGAATGCCGTGACGGCCCCATTCGACCGCGAGCGACATGGTCATGGCATGGATCGCCGATTTGCTCATCGCCGACGGCACCACATAGGGCGAGCCGTTGCGCACCCAGGTCACCGTGATCGACACCACGTTGCCGCGATGGCCGCCGGCGATCCAGCGCCGGCCTACCGCGTGCGTCACGTAGAAGGTGCCATGCATCACGATGTTGGCCACGGCATCAAAGCCTCGCGCGGAAAGCTCTTCCGAGCGCGAGATGAAATTGCCGGCGGCGTTGTTGATCAGATCGGTGAGGGGACCGCTGGTGGTCCAGATCGCGTCGATCATCTCGTCGACCGCCATGGCATTGCGGATATCGACGCCGTGGCTGACCACGCGTCCGCCATGCTCGGCCATCAGCTCGGTGGCGGTCTCGTCGCAAACGCTCTTGCGGCGGCCGCAGATATGGACCTCGGCCCCGAGTTGCAGGAACCGGGTGGCCATGGCCTTTCCGAGGCCGGTGCCGCCGCCGGTTACCAGGATGCGCCGCCCGGCAAGAAGCTGATTGCTAAACATCGTTTCCTCCACGGGGGTTGTCAGTTAATTGGTCGATTGACTAAAAGCGGACAACGGCCTTTCTGTAAAGCGCCAACGAGGATCAGCGGAGGAGATTTCAATGGAAGATCGCGTTTCGATATCGATTTCAGACGGTATCGCCGATGTCCGCCTGGTGCGGGCGGACAAGATGAACGCGCTCGATGCCGCGATGTTCGAGGCATTGGTCGCCGCAACCGACCGGCTTTCCAAGGAAAAAGGGGTTCGGGTCGTGGTGCTGTCCGGCGAGGGCCGGGCGTTTTGTGCCGGCCTCGACATGGGCCGGTTCGCCGCCATGAAGGATGGCGGTAACGGAGTGCCGGGCGGCGAGAAGCGCGATCTCACGATCCGCACCCACGGCAAGGCCAATTTTCCGCAGCAGGCGGTGTGGGGCTGGCGCCAGCTCCCGGTGCCGGTGATTGCCGCGGTCCATGGCGTTGCGTTCGGCGGCGGCTTCCAGCTCGCGCTCGGCGCCGACATGCGTTTCCTCTCAACCGACGCACGGATGTCGATCATGGAGATCAAGTGGGGCCTCGTCCCCGACATGGCGGGCACGCCGATCCTGGCGAGCCTGGTGCGCGACGATATCCTGCGCGAGCTTACCTATACCGGCCGCATCTTCTCGGCGCAGGAGGCCCAGAGCTATGGCCTCGCCACCCGCGTCTGCGACGACCCGCGCACCGCTGCGCTCGAGGTCGCGCGCGAGATCGCCGGCAAGAGCCCGGATGCGATCCGTGCCGCGAAGCGCCTGCTGAACAATCTGTCGGTCGATCCGGCGGCCGCGCTGCTCGCGGAATCCGTCGAGCAGCAGAAGCTGCTCGGCAGTCCGAACCAGACCGAATCCGTGCGCGCCAATCTGGAGAAGCGCGCGCCGAAATTCGCGGATGCGTGATGACGAGCTGGCGTCATGGCCGGGTTCTCTCGGCTATGGCGGACACAACCAACCCTGCTAACCGACAACAAAGAACAAGAACAAAATGAGCGAAACGTCCCAGCCCTTCCTCGGCATCATCTCCGGCGAGCGCAGGCGTGATCACGCTGCGGTCGCCGAACGGGTCGACCGTATCGCCAGCGGCCTTGCCAAGCTCGGCGTCAAGCCGGGCGACAGCGTCTGCATGCTGATGCGCAACGACATCGCCTTCATCGAGGCCGCCTACGCTGCGATGCGGCTCGGCGCCTATGGCGTGCCGGTCAACTGGCACTTCAAGCCGGAGGAGATCAACTACGTGCTGACGGATTCCGGCACGCGGGTCCTGATCGCTCATGCCGACATGCTGCATCCGCTGCGCGGCGCGATCCCGCCTGACGTCACCGTGCTCAGCGTGCCGACGCCGCCGGAAATTCTCTCCAGCTACAAGATCAATCCCGATCATCTCGGAACCCCGGATTTCGCGATCGATTTCGAATCCTGGCTGGCGCAATTCCCGCGTTACGACGGCCCCGTCGTGCCGCAGCCGCAGAACATGATCTACACCTCGGGCACCACGGGCCATCCGAAGGGCGTCCGCCGTTTCGCGCCGACGCCGGAACAGACCGCTAATGCGGAAGCGATGCGGGCGATGATCTACGGGCTGAAGCCCGGGGCACGCGCGATCCTGCCGGGACCGCTTTATCATTCGGCGCCGAATTCCTTCGGACTGCGCTCCGGCCGGCTCGGCGGCGCGCTGGTGCTGATGCCGCGCTTCGACGCGGAGGAATTTCTGGCGCTGATCGAGCGCGAGCGGATCGACACCATCTTCATGGTGCCGACCATGTTCATCCGCCTGATGAAGCTGCCCGAAGAGGTGCGGAAGAAATACGACATGTCGTCGCTGCGCCATATCATCCATGCCGCGGCGCCGTGCCCGGCCGATGTCAAGCGCGCCATGATCGAATGGTGGGGACCGGTGATCTACGAATTCTACGGCTCGACCGAGTCGGGCGCGGTGACGTTCGCGACCTCGGAAGATGCGCTGAAGAAGCCCGGCACGGTCGGCAAGATCTCGCCCGGCGCCGAGCTTCGCTTCATCGGCGACGACGGCAAGGAGGTGCCTCAGGGGCAGATCGGCGAGATCTATTCGCGGATCGCCGGCAATCCGGATTTCACCTATCACAACAAGTCCGAGAAGCGTGCCGAGATCGACCGCGAAGGCTTCATCACCTCCGGCGACGTCGGTTATATCGACGCTGACGGCTACGTCTTCATCTGCGACCGCAAGCGCGACATGGTGATCTCGGGCGGCGTCAATATCTACCCGGCCGAGATCGAGGCCGTGCTGCATGCGGTGCCCGGTGTGCACGACTGCGCGGTGTTCGGCATTCCCGACGCCGAATTTGGCGAGGCGCTGATGGCGGTGGTCGAGCCGCAACCGGGTGTCACGCTCGACATCGCAGCGGTCCGTGCCCAGCTGAAGACCGCGCTCGCCGACTACAAGGTGCCCAAGCACATCGAGATCCAGACCAACCTGCCGCGCGAGGACTCCGGAAAGATCTTCAAGCGCCGGCTGCGTGACCCGTATTGGGAGCGGGCGGGGCGGAGGATCTAGCGCCGCAAACCTCGCCGTCGTCCCGGCGAAGGCCCTAGGGCATGCACACATCTAGTTGGGTGGGGATTCCCGAATCGGTATTTCGTGTGATTCATATTGCGGCACTTCGGCTTTGGCGGAGGTGTCGACATGCTGGCGCAAATTGACTGGTCATTAGGTCGGTTCGGGGATCTCCGCCTCGATAAAGGGGGGCGGCGCTCGTCGAATGCATGGTCGCGGGCAAGGATGTCTGCCTGCGACGGCTGGCAGGAGGCATGCGTGCCCGGGAGGTGCGCTTCAACCGCTTTCTCGGCAATGCCAAGGTGACGACGACGCGGATAATCGAAAGCTGGAGCGATGGTACGGTAATGGCGGCCGAAGGCCGCCATGTGCTGGCGATCCAGGATACCAGCGAGATCAATTTTGCCACCAAGGCACAAAACCGGCGTGGCTTGGGCGAGATCGGTCATGGCAACACCCGCGGGGTGTTGCTGCACCCGATGCTGGCCGCAGACGCGGAAAGCGGCTGCTGCCTTGGCCTGTTGCACGGCGAGATCTGGACCCGCCAGGGCCGCCGCACCGTCTCGCACGACAATCGCGATCTGAAGGACAAAGAATCGCAACGCTGGATCGCGACCGCTCTGGCAGCCAAGCCGCTGTTGGCGAAGGCTGCGATGGTGACCATGCTGGGCGACCGCGAGAGCGACATCTTCGCGCTCTACGCCTGCGCCGCAGAACACCAGTTCCACGTCATTGCCCGGAGCATGCATGATCGCAAGCTGGCGGATGGCTGTGGCCTGTATGCGGCCAGCGAGGCCATGACCAGCATCGAACAACGGACCATCGTATTGCCTGCGCGGGCACAACGGCCTGAGCGGGCTGCGCTTCTCGATCTGCGCTTCGGCGCCGTCGAACTGGCCCGACCGCAAACCAAGTTCCTGCGCCATCTGCCGAAAAGCCTACCCTTGATCCTGGTCGATGTGCGCGAGATCGAGCCGCAGGCCGGGATCGAGCCGCTGCACTGGCGGCTGCTCACCACGCATCCGGTGACGAATGCAGAAGAGGCCTGGCGCATTATCGAATGGTACAAGCGGCGGTGGCTGATCGAGCAGTTCTTCCGCATCTTGAAGACACAAGGCCTCAAGCTCGAAGACAGTCAGATCGGGACCGCCGAGCGGCTTCTCAAGCTGGTCGCGATCGCGGCCAAGGCGGCAGTCATCTCCCTTCAGCTTGTGCAGGCGCGCGATGGTCGCGACAACCAGTCTGTCCGAATTGCCTTCAATGCTGGGGAAGTCGCTACACTTGCCGCCCTCAATCGCAACCTCGAAGCCCAAAGCAAGCGGCTGAGAAACCCGCACCCGCCTGACAGCCTCGCTTGGGCCGCCTGGATTATCGGCCGGCTCGGCGGCTGGGACGGCTATCCATCGTCCAAACCGCCGGGCCCCATCACTATGAAACACGGCCTGCAATACTTCCACGCCGCAGCCGCTGGATGGTCCTTCAGAGATCTGTGCATGCCCTAGGGCGAAGGCCGGGACCCATACCGCGTGATCTATCGACGAAAGGCGTTGGCAGACACCTTCCGTATAACTATAGCCGGTGGTTATGGGTCCCGGCCTTCGCCGAGACGACGGCGGTGGTGCACCGCGCAAGTTCATCTTGCGCTGCGGCAAAAAAAGCGCACACTCGGGAGGAGCCGGGCAGCCTCTGGAGTAGCCACGCCATGTCTCCCCAGACTTTGCCTCCCCAAACCATGCCCTCCGAGACCGAAAACCGTGCCAGGCGCGCCGAGGAGGCCAGCCTCCTCGATAAGACGGCGCAGGAGGAGGACGCGCGGCTCCGGAACGACATCCGGCTGCTGGGGCGCGTCCTTGGCGACACCGTGCGGGACCAGGAGGGGGCCGACGTGTTCGACCTGGTCGAGCGGATCCGCCAGACCTCGGTCCGGTTCCACCGCGACGAGGACAAGCTGGCGCGGCGGGAGCTGGAAGGCATCCTCGACAGCATGTCGATCGCCGAGACACTGCGGATCGTCCGCGCCTTCAGCTATTTCTCCCACCTCGCCAACATCGCCGAGGACCAGAACAACATCCGCCAGATGCGCAGCCGCGGCCCGGGCGGGGCGCCGCGGCCGAGCACGCTGGAGCAGACGCTGGTCCATGCCCGACAGGCCGGCATCAGCCCGGCCGAACTGCGCAGCTTCTTCAAGAGCGCGCTGGTCAGTCCGGTACTGACCGCGCATCCGACTGAGGTCCGACGCAAGAGCACGATGGACCGCGAGATGGAGATCGCCGATCTGCTCGATCGCCGCGAGCGGTTGCAGATGACGCCGGACGAGAGCGAGGCCAGCGACGAGCAGCTTCGCCGCGCGGTCGTGACGCTGTGGCAGACCAATCTCTTGCGCCGGACCAAGCTGACCGTGCTCGACGAGGTCGCCAACGGCCTGTCGTTCTACGACTACACCTTCCTGCAGGAGGTGCCGCGGCTGCATTGCGCGCTGGAGGACCGGCTGAACAAGGAGGGTGGCGAGGCCGGTGAACTCGCCTCATTCCTCAAGATGGGAAGCTGGATCGGCGGCGACCGCGACGGCAATCCGTTCGTCACCGCAGAGGTGATGCGCGGCACGCTGCGGCTGCAGTCGAGCCGGGTGCTCAGCTTCTACCTCGAGGAGCTGCACGCGCTCGGTGCCGAGCTGTCGCTTGCGGCGCATCTTGCCGATATCTCGGAGGAGCTGCGGATCCTTGCCGAGCGTTCGCCCGACACCTCGCCGCATCGCAGCGGCGAGCCGTATCGCCTGGCAGTTTCCGGCATCTACGCGCGGTTGGCTGCCACTGCGATGCGGCTCGAGGTCGAGACCACAAGGCCACCGGTCGGCAAGGCCGAGCCCTATGCGACCGTCAGCGAGTTCCAGGCCGATCTCGATGTGCTCGACCGCTCGCTGATCGCGAACAATTCAGGCGTGATCGCGCGGGGCCGGCTGCGGCAGCTGCGGCGGGCGGTGGATTGCTTCGGCTTCCATCTGGCGCGGCTCGACATCCGCCAGAACTCGGCGGTGCACGAGCGCACCATCGCCGAGCTGTTCGATACCGCCAATCCCGGCATGTCGTATCTGGCGCTCGGCGAGGACGCCCGCGTCAATTTGCTGCTCGCGGAGCTGCGCAACGCGCGGCCGCTGGCCTCGCCGTTCGTCAAATATTCCGAGGAGACCCAAAGCGAGCTCGCGGTGTTCCGGGCCGCGGCCGAGGCGCATGCCAAATTCGGCCCCGAGGTGATCTCCCAGTGCATCATCTCGATGTGCAAGGGCATGTCCGACATGCTTGAGGTCGCGGTGCTCTTGAAGGAGGTCGGGCTGGTCAATCCGTCCGGCCGCAGCGCCGTCAACATCGTGCCGCTGTTCGAGACCATCGAGGACCTGCAGGCCTCGAGCGGCATCATGGACCGCATGCTGGTGCTGCACGACTACCGCAAGCTGGTCGACAGCCTTGGCAGCGTGCAGGAGGTGATGCTCGGCTATTCCGACAGCAACAAGGATGGCGGCTTCGTCACCTCGGGCTGGGAGCTCTACAAGGCCGAGATCGGCCTCGTCGAGGTGTTCGAGCGCCACGGCGTGCGGCTGAGGCTGTTTCATGGCCGCGGCGGCTCGGTCGGCCGCGGCGGTGGTCCGAGCTATGATGCGATCATCGCGCAGCCCGGCGGTGCGGTGAACGGCCAGATCCGCATCACCGAGCAGGGCGAGATCATCTCGTCGAAATATTCCAATGCCGAGGTCGGCCGCAGCAATCTGGAAATCCTCGCCGCGGCGACGCTGGAAACCAGCCTGCTGCAGCCGCGGCAGAGCGCGCCGCGCCCCGAATATCTGAGGGCGATGGAGGAGATTTCCGCGCTCGCCTTCAAGGCCTATCGCGGGCTCGTCTATGAGACCCCGGGGTTTGCCGATTACTTCTGGGGCTCGACCGTGATCAACGAGATCGCGACCTTGAACATCGGCAGCCGTCCGGCCTCACGCAAGAAGACCCGCGAGATCGAGGACCTGCGCGCCATTCCCTGGGTGTTCTCCTGGGCGCAATGCCGGCTGATGCTGCCCGGCTGGTACGGTTTCGGCGCGGCGGTCGAGACCTGGATATCGCAGCATCCGGAGCAGGGCATGCCGTTCCTGCAGGAGCTCTACAAGGAATGGCCGTTCTTCCGCACGCTGCTATCAAACATGGACATGGTGCTGGCCAAGAGCTCGATCGCGATCGCCTCGCGCTATGCCGAACTGGTGCCCGACGTCGCCCTGCGCGAGAAGATTTTTGGCCAGATCCGCCGCGAGTGGCATCTCGCGATCGAGACGTTGCTCGACATCATGGGCCACGACCGGCTGCTGCAGGGCAACCCGTTGCTGGAACGCGGCATCCGCAACCGCTTCCCCTACATGGATCCGCTCAACCACGTGCAGGTCGAGTTGTTGAAAGAGCATCGCGCGCAGAACCCGGACGAGCAGGTGCTGCGCGGGATTCAGATCACGATCAACGGCATTTCCGCGGGGTTGAGGAATAGCGGTTAGCCACTGAGGAAGAGCGACTAGCCTCAATGTCGTCCCGGCGAAAGCCGGGACCCGTAACCACAACTGGCCGTGTCGTGAACGGTTTGGGCCCCAGCCTTTTCGAGCAATCAACAGCGGTGCTAATGGGTCCCGGCCTACGCCGGGACGACGACAGCATCAGCAGTTGTGCGCGCCCCGTGTCTCCACATACACCGCGTAGAGCGACTGGCTCGCGGTCATGAACAGGCGGTTGCGCTTCTTGCCGCCGAAGGTGAGGTTGGCGCAGGTTTCCGGCAGCAGGATCTGGCCGATGCGTTGACCGTCGGGCGCGAACACCTGCACGCCGTCATAGCCCGGTCCGACCCAGCCGGCGCCGACCCAGATGTTGCCGTCGATGTCGACCCGCATGCCGTCCGGGAAGCCCGACTTGCCGTCCAGCGTCATGTCGATCAGCGTGCGCGGGTTGGACAGCTTGTCGCCGTTGAGGTCGTACTGCCAGACGATGTTCTTGGCGTTCGGATAATGCGTGATGCCGGTGTCGCAGACATAGACCTTCTTGTAGTCGTGGCTGAAGGCGATGCCGTTCGGTTTGAACGGCTCGTCCGCGACCTTGGTGATCTGGCCGGTGGACGCATCGATGCGGTAGACGGCTTCCTTCTGGTAGGGCTGGTTCGAGCCGGTGTTGGCGCGCTGGCCCTCATAGATCGAGATCGCGCCGTAGCCGGGATCGGTGAACCAGATCGACTTGTCGTTGGGATGGACGACCATGTCGTTCGGCCCGTTGAGCTGCTTGCCGCCCGCCTGCTCCGCCAATGAGGTGACGGTTCCGTCGTGCTCGTAGCGCACCAGCCGCGTGCGCTCGGCGGTGATCTGCCTTCCCTCGAAATCGAAGGTCGAGCCGTTGGCCTCGTTCGACGGCTTGTGGAACTGCTCGGAGATGTGGCCGTCATCGTCGAGATAGCGCAACTGCCGGTTGGCCGGAATGTCGCTCCACACCAGATACTGGCCCTGCGCGTTCCAGGCCGGGCCTTCCGCCCACAGGCAGCCGGTGTAGAGCCGCTTGATCGCGGTGTTGCCGACTTTGGCCTTGAAGCGCTTGTCGTCGATCACGACGATGTCGGGATCGGGATAACGCTGCGGCTCCGCATTGCGGCCGTAGTCGCGCGCGGATGCACCGGACGCCGCCATCGCCGTCGCAGCAAGCGCGGTTGCACCGCGCAAAATGGTTCGACGGTCGAACGCCTTCGTTCCGTCGGCCTCGTGTTGCTCTGTGTTGTTTGGATTTGTCACGAAGTCCTCCCAGGCTTTTTGTTATGGGGAGGACGATCATGCGCCCGCAATTCTGGCACAATGCGGGCACGCCATGAAAAAACAACCAAGGAGTGTGTCGCCCCCGCGGCTTCGCGGAGGCGACTTTTTCATAAAACTGTCAGATCGGATCAGATCGCAGGATCAGATCGGATCCCAGGTGAAGACATCCGCCGAGCGGTCGAGCGGGGAGAACGATGCCTTCAGCGCCGGCATGCCGTGTTCGGCAATGGTCTCCGGCGTCCAGCCTTCGCCGCGATGCACCGAGCGCACCGGACGATGCTGGCCGAACAGGAAGATCTCGTTCATGCGCACGCCGAAGATCTGTCCGGTGACGTCCTTGGCGGCGTCCGAAAGCAGGTAGGCGCAGACCGGCGCGATCTTCTCCGGGCCCATCTGCTTGATCTTCTCGACGCGCGCCTTCTGGGCGTCGGTCTCGGTCGGGATGGTGCCGATCATGCGGGTCCAGGCGAACGGCGAAACGCAGTTCGAGCGCACGTTGAAGCGGCCCATGTCGAGCGCGATCGACTTCGACAGCCCGACGATGCCGAGCTTGGCGGCGGCGTAGTTGGCCTGGCCGTAATTACCGATCAGGCCGGAGGTCGAGGTGAAGTGCACGAACGAGCCCTGTTCCTGCTCGCGATAGATCCGCGCCGCGGCGTGGCTGACATAGAACGAGCCCATCAGGTGCACCTTGATGACGGCCTCGAAGGCTTCCACGCTCATCTTGTGGAAGATCATGTCGCGCAGGATGCCGGCGTTGTTGACCACGCCGTCGAGCCGGCCGAAATGATCGGTCGCGGTCTTCACGATCCTGCTGGCCGGAATGGCTTCCGCCACCGACTCGAAATTGGCAACGGCGGTGCCGCCGCGCTTCTTGATCTCCTCGACCACCTCCTCGGCGGGGGCCGCGCTCGAGCCGCCGCCGTCGGCCGCGCCGCCGGGATCGTTGACCACGACCTTGGCGCCTTCCGCCGCACAGAGCAGCGCGATCTCGCGGCCGATGCCGCGGCCCGCGCCGGTGACGATGATGACTTTATCCTGCAGTGATTTTGCCATGTGGGTTCTCCGCTTTCGATTGCTCTCTTCGTCGTCATTCCGGGGCGCGCGAAGCGCGAGCCCGGAATCCATTTTGCCGCACGATGGATTCCCCGATGCGCAATTGCGCATCTGTGGCCTGCGCCTGACGGCGCATCCCGGAATGACGAATGACTATTTCTCGTTCGTAAAGATGATCGTGCCTGACGCAGCGAACATGCCGCCGACGCCGTGGCAGACCGAGATCTTGGCGTTCGGCACCTGCGCAGGTGCAATGCCGCGCATCTGCCGCACGCTCTCCTGCAATGCGTACATGCCGTACATGCCGGAGTGCATGTAGCTGAGGCCGCCGCCATTGGTGTTGAGCGGCAGCTTGCCGCCGGGGCGGGTGTTGCCGTCGGCGATGAACTTGCCGGTCTCCTCATGGGGCATGAAGCCGAGGTCGCCGAGGCCGTACAGCGGCAGGTGCGCGAAGGCGTCGTAGATCATCAGATGATCGACGTCCTTGTGGGTGATGCCGGCCTCCTTGAACGCCAGGGGACCTGCCACCTTGAAGGCGCGCGACGAGTCGAACGTCTTCATCTGGCTGACCATCGGCGTTTCGACGCTCTCGCCGGTGCCGAGGATGTAGACCGGCTTTTGCGGGAAATCCTTGGCGCGGTCGGCCGAGGTGAGGATCAGCGCGCCGCCGCCGTCGGTGACGAGGCAGCATTGCAGCAGCCGGAACGGATAGGCGATCATCCGCGAGTTCAGCACGTCGGCGACCGTGATCGGGTCCTTCATGGTCGCGCGCGGGTTCTTCGCCGCCCATTCGCGCTGCACAACGGCGACCATCGCGAGCTGTTCATGGGTGATGCCGTGCGTCTTCATGAAGCGCAGCACCGGGATCGGGAACATGCTCGGCGGCCCGTAGACGCCGAACGGCGATTCGAACTGCCCATTGAGGCTGTCGGGCGCGGTGAAGCGCGGCTGCTTGCCGATCATCGACTTGCCGCTCTCGGCATGGGTGATCAGCACGGTCTTGCACAGGCCGGCCTCGATCGCGGCGGCGGCGTGGCGGACATGCAGCATGAAGGAGCAGCCGCCGACCGAGGTGCCGTCGACCCAGGTCGGCGTGATGCCGAGATAGTGCGCCATCTGCTGCGGGGTCTCGACCGCGGTGGCGAAGCCGTCGATGTCCGACAGTTTCAGTCCGGCGTCCGCGATCGCATTCAGCGCCGCGTCCGCGTGCAGCTGGATCTGCGACATGTTGGGGATGACGCCGAGCTCGGTGGTTTCGGCCGCACCGACGACGGCAACCTGGTTCCTGCGCATCGCGTTACCCTTTCGCCGGACGGAACAGGGGAAGGGTGATCTTGTCGTCGAGCGCCTCGAAGGCGACCTCGAGCGGCATGTCGAGCTCGAGCGCTTCCGGCGTCTGCGGGCAATCGATGATGTTGCTCATCATGCGCGGACCTTCGTCGAGCTCGACGATGGCGATCGCGTAAGGCGGCGTGAAGCCGGGTGCGGCGGGACGATGATTGATGACGTAGCTGTACAGCTTGCCCTTGCCGCTGGCCTTGAATACCGAGACCTTGCGCGAGGCGCAGGACGGGCAGAACGGCCGCGGCGGAAAGTAGACATTGGCGCAGGCGTCGCAGCGCTGCAGGCGCAACTCGCCGGCCTTGGTGCCGTCCCAGAAATGCTGGGTCTCAGGTGTCGGTTTTGGTTTCGCGCGCGCTGGCTCGGCCATGGCTGATGTTTCCTCCCGAAGTCGTTCCGGTCTTGATGCGCCATCGGACCGAGGCCCGTCAACGGTCCATCCATGCCCTGCGCAGCGGCCTGTGTCCGGCGCATGCCGCATATTCCGCCCCTCGCACAATTGCTAAGGCTGCGATGCTTGTGTCGCCTCGATCCGGCGCGTAGAAGGGCCGCGTCCAACACGGCTCCAAGATACGTTCGAGACACGTCCAAGATACCCGGGAGGAATAATATCATGCTGAGGATCATCGGCGCGGCACTCGCTGCCAGCCTCGCATTTGCCGCGCAGGCAATCGCCGCCGACGCACCGTCGGAGATCAAGATCGGCACGCTGTACGCGTCCTCCGGGCGCTACGCCTCGATCTCGATGCCGGTCTACAGCTCGCTGAAATTGTGGGTCGAGCAGAAGAACGCCGAGGGCGGCGTCTTCGTGAAGGCGTTCGACAAGAAGATCCCGATAAAGCTGGTCTCCTATGACGACCAGAGCAACACCGCGACCGCCTCGACGCTCTATAACCAGCTGATCACCCAGGATAAGGTCGATCTCCTGGTCGCCGATTCCGGATCGGTGCTGACGGCGCCCGCGGTCGCGATCGCGCGCGATCACAAGATGTTCCTGTTCGACCAGACCGGCACCGGCGCGAGCTTCTTCTCCAAGGACAATCCTTATATCGCGCTGATGGCCGACCCGGTGTCGACGATCTGGCCGAAGCCGGTCGCCGACTTCATCAGCCATGACGGCCCTGGCCTCGGCATCAAGAAGGTCGCGATCCTCTACGCGACCAACGAATTCACCGGCACCCAGGCCAATGCGTTCCGCAAGTTCGTCAAGGATTCCGGCGCGCCGATCGAGATCGTCTACGACCAGGGCGTTCCGACCGAGACCACCAACTACAACGTCATCATCAACAACATCAGCAAGACCAATCCCGATGCGGTGATCCATTTCGGCTATGCGCCGAACGACATCGCCTTCCTGCGCAACGTCCAGGATGTCGGCACCAAGTTCAAGATGCTGTTCGCGATCTATGCCGGCCTCGAGACCGAGCTGCTGGAGAAGAATGTCGGCGCCAAGGGGCTGGAGCACATCTGGACCTATGTGCCGCCGTCCGAGCTGGATTATCCGGTCAATTTCGGGATGACCATGAAGGATTTCCG
Source organism: Bradyrhizobium sp. WCU1 (assembly GCF_053474805.1). Lineage (NCBI taxonomy): Bacteria > Pseudomonadati > Pseudomonadota > Alphaproteobacteria > Hyphomicrobiales > Nitrobacteraceae > Bradyrhizobium > Bradyrhizobium sp. WCU1. Next base: position 1,080,155 of record NZ_CM130280.1, on the reverse strand, counting down.
CGAAGCCTGGCTGAAGAAATACAACGACGGCAAGATGGAGTTCGGCTTCAACGCGGTGGCCGGCTACACCACGGCGCTGGTGATCGAGAAGACGCTCTCGGTTGCGACCAGCCTCGACCAGATGGAGCTGCGCCGCGCGGTGTTCTCGCTCAGCGGCCAGCTCAAGACCCTGGACGGCACCTTCGCGCTGGACGAGACCGGCGGCCAGATCGGCGAACTGACGCCGCTCGGTCAGCTCACGGTCGACGAGCACGACCACATCAAGTTCGTCTCGATCTACCCGCACGAGACCGCCACCGGCAAGCCGATCTATCCGGCGCCGTGATGCAGTCTGAAGCGGCAGGCGTAACCTTCGGCGGCGAGCGCTAGCATGACCTATGCGCTCGTTGCCGGCGTGCTGTTCGGGCTGTATTTCAGCCTGGTCGGCATCGGTCTCAACCTCGTGTTCGGCGTCATGCGCATCGTCAACCTTGCGCATGGCGACATCCTGATGCTCGGCGCCTTCATCGCCTTCGGCGTGGTCGGCATCGCCGGGATCGATCCGCTGTTCGCGGTGCCGCTGGCCTTCGTGGTCTTCGTGCTCGCCGGCGTGCTGCTTTACTGGGTGCTGGTGCCGCGGCTGCAAGGCTCGGCCAATCCGGAAATGCTGTCGATCATCCTGTTCTTCGGCCTGTCGCAGGTGATCGAGGCGGTGACCACGATCTTCGCCGGCACCAGCGAACGCTCGATCCAGAGCCGGCTGCTCGGCACCGTATTCTCGACCATCAAGGTCAAGCTGTTCGGCGGCAAGCCGGGCGGGACAGGGCCGATCCAGATCTTCGGCCAGGGCTTTCCCGCGCCGTGGGTGATCGCGGCGATCACGAGCCTCGTCGCGATCGGGCTCGTCTACCTCTATCTCTACCACACGCGGCTCGGCACCCTGACCCGCGCGGTGATGTCGCGCCGTGACGAGGCCCTGGCGACCGGCATCGATGTCGATCGCGTCTCGGCTGCGGCGTTCGGGATCGGGCTCGGCATCGCGGCGGTTGCCGGCGTGTTCGCGCCCTTCATGTTCGGCTCGGTGACGCCGGCGTTCGGCGCCGATGCGACGGTGACGTCGTTTGCCATCGTCGTGCTCGGTTCGCTCGGCAATCCCTTAGGGACGGCGCTCGGCGGTGTCGTCTATGGCCTCTGCTACATGCTGGTGCAGACCTATCTCAGTTCCTGGGCCGACTTGCTGCCCTATGTGTTGTTGATCGTGATCCTGTTGTTGCGCCCGAGCGGTCTGCTCGGAAGGCGGGTGCGCGTTGCATAACGCCTCGAAACACCTGCTGTTCATCCTGGCGCCGCTGGTGGTGGTGTTCGCACTGCTGCCCGGCGTCTATCAAAACCATCTGCTGCTGTTCAACTTCGTGATCTTCCTGATCCTCGCGCAGGGCGTGAACATCATCTATGGCTTCACCGGCTATCTGCCGTTCGGCTATGTCGGCTTCTTCGGGGCCGGCGCCTACGGCTTCGCCATCATGGTGATGCATCTGCAGACGCCGGCGCCGCTCGCGGTGCTGGTCGGCGGCCTTGTTGCGGTCGCGCTCGGCCTGTTGCTGACGCCGCTGCTGCGGCTGTCGGGGGCGTATTTCGCGATCGCCAATCTCGCGGCCTCGCTCGCGGTGCTGCACTTCGTCGCCAACCCCGCGCTGGAGGGGATCACCAAGGGCCCGTACGGCGTGTCGCTCACCGGCACCTTCAACCCGACCCACGCCTACTACGCCGCCGTGGTGGTGATGGCGCTGACAGTCGGCGCGGTGGTGTATCTGAAGAACTCGCCGTTCGGGCTTGCATTGCAGGCCGTGCGCGAGGATGCGGTGTCGGCCTCGATGGCCGGCGTCAACATCATCAAGATGCGGGTGATCGCCTGGCTCGCCTCGGCGCTGGTCGCCGGTCTCGCCGGCGGCATCTACGCCTGGTACGTCTCGGTGTTCTATCCCGACAACGTGTTCTCCGGCGAGTTCTCGATCTTCGCGATCGTGTTCGCGCTGTTCGGCGGCGTTGCCACCATCACCGGACCGATCGTCGGCGTGCTGATCCTCTATGGCATCTACAACCTGATCGGCTTCACCACGCCGCAATATTTCCAGCTGATCTATGGCCTGTTGATCATGGGACTGGTGCTGTTCCTGCCCGCAGGGCTGGTGTCGCTGGCAACCCGCAGGGGGTGGCATGTCCCCTGAGAAAACCCCGATCCTCAAGGTCTCGAAGCTGGTCAAGCGCTTCGGCGGCTTCCACGCGCTCGACGGCCTGAGCTTCCACGTCGTGCCCGGCGAGATACTCGGCCTGGTCGGCCCGAACGGTTCCGGCAAGACCACGGCGATCAACGTCATCTCCGGTCTCTATGCGCCCGACGGCGGCGAGGTCGTGTTCGACAATGTCTCATCCGGCGGCGTCGCCTCGCACAAGCTGGTCCACCGCGGCATCAACCGCACCTTTCAGGTGCCGAAGCCGTTCCTGTCGCTCACGGTACGCGAGAACATCCAGGTGGCGCTGGCCTATGGCGGTGCCACCGGGGCGCCCGCGATCGCCGAACTGCTTGAGGATTTCAGGCTGAAGGAGGTCGCCGACCGTCCCGCCGCCGATCTCAACAGCGCGCAGCAGAAGATGCTCGATCTCACCCGCGCGCTGGCGACGCGGCCGCGGCTGCTGCTGCTCGACGAACTCGCGGCCGGCCTCAACCCGGCGGAGCTCGACTGGATTGCGGGCCGCATCAAGGCGCTGGCCGCGACCGGCATGGCGATCATCGTGGTCGAGCATCTGATGGGCTTCATCGAACAGATCACCGACCGCGTCATCGTGCTCAACGCGGGCAAGGAGATCTTTGAAGGCACGCTTGCCAGCGCGGTGCGCGAGCCGCAGGTGATTGAAGTGTTCCTGGGAGGCGAGCATGCCCACTGATGCAGCTTCGCTTCTCGACGCCAGGGGCGTCGATGCCGGCTACGGCACCATGCAGGTGTTGTGGGGCGTCGATCTCGACGTCCGCCCCGGCGAGACCGTGCTGCTGCTCGGCGCCAACGGCGCGGGCAAGACCACCTTCCTGAAATCGCTGGTCGGCCTGATCGAAGCCCGCAGCGGCCACATCAGGCTCGGCGGCGAGGACATCACGAAGATGCGATCGTCGGATCGCATGAAGCGCGGCATGACCTACATGTCGGAGCTTGCGGTATTTCCCGATCTGTCGATCGAGGAGAACATCCGCGTCGGCGCGCAGGCGCTCGGCCATGCCAATCCGGGTGCGCGGGTCGACGAACTCTACGGCCTGTTTCCGGTGCTGCGCGACAAGCGCCGCGATCCGGCCTCCAGCCTGTCCGGCGGCCAGCGCAAGATGCTCGGCATCGCCAAGGCGCTGTCGGCCGAGCCGAAGCTCTTGGTCATGGACGAGCCCTCGGCCGGGCTGTCGCCGCTGTTCGTCAAGGAGGTGCTGCGGGCCCTGTCGAGCCTGCAGGGCCGCGGATTGGCACTCTTGATTGCCGAGCAAAATATCGGTTTTCTAGAGATTGCCACCCGCGTATTCGTGCTGGAAGGCGGACGCATCCGCTTCTCCGGCACGGTTGCCGAGATGAGCGGCAATGAAGAGCTGCACCGCGCCTATTTCGGACTGAAGTGACCCGGATCGGCGCAGGCTATTCGGGCGACAACGAGCCCCAACTGTGAAGTGAAAGCCATGCCGAACAACCCGACGCTCGCCTCCCTTGCCGCCGATCTCGCCAGCGGCGCGACCTCCGCCCGCAAGCTCGTCGAGCAATGCATCGCCAGGATCGCCGATCCCACAGGCGAGGGCCAGCGCACCTTCATCCATGTCGATCGCGAGGCGGCGCTGGAAGCCGCCGATGCGATGGACCGGCTGCGCAAGGCCAACGCCGCGCCGTCGCCGTTTGCCGGCATTCCCATCTCGATCAAGGACCTGTTCGACATCAAGGGGCAGGTGACGCGCGCAGGCTCCCGGGCGCTGGAGGATTCCGCGCCGGCGGAGGCCGATGCGCCCGCCGTGGCGCGGCTCAAGCGCGCCGGCTTCATCGTGATCGGACGCACCAACATGACCGAGTTCGCCTATTCGGGCATCGGCATCAATCCGCATTTCGGCACGCCGAAGAGCGCCTGGAACCGGAGCGTCGGCCATGTGCCCGGCGGCTCGTCCTCGGGGGCTGCGGTCTCGATCGCCGACGGCATGGCGTTCGGTGCGCTCGGCACCGATACCGGCGGCTCCTGCCGGATCCCGGCCGCCTTCAACGGCATCGTCGGCTACAAGCCGACGCAGCGCCGGATTCCGCTTGCCGGCGGCGTGCCGCTGTCGTTCACCCTGGACAGCTATGGCCCGCTGGCCAATTCGGTGGCCTGCTGCGCCGCGCTCGATGCCGTGCTGGCCGACGAGCCGGTGACGCCGATCGCGCCGCGCCCGGTCAAGGGCATGCGGCTCGCGGTGCCGACTACGGTCGCGCTCGACGATCTCGACGATGCCGTCGCAAAGACCTTCGAGCGTGCACTGGCTTCGTTGTCGCGCGCCGGCGCCTTGATCGAACGCATCGAGGTGCCTGAATTGCTCGATGTCGGCGTGATGAATACCAAAGGCGGGTTCTCCGCGGCCGAGAGTTATGCCTGGCACCGCTTCCTGCTGGCGAGCAAGGGCGACATCTACGATCCGCGCGTCGCCGTCCGCATCCAGCGCGGCGAAGGCTTTCCGGCGGCCGACTATATCGACCTCATCAACGCGCGGCGCTCGTTCATCGCCCGCACCGAGGCGCGGATTGCGCCCTTTGATGCGATGGTGCTGCCGACCACCGCGAACCTGCCGCCGACCATTGCCAGCCTCGCCGACGACAAGGCGTTCGCCACCGAGAATTTGCGCGCGCTGCGCAATCCTTCGCTGATCAACGTGCTCGATGGCTGCGCCATCTCGCTGCCCGCGCATCGCCAGGGCGAAGCGCCGGTCGGCCTGATGCTCGCCGCCGCGGGCGGTTCGGATCGCCGCATCTTCGAGCTTGCGGCCGGAATGGAGACCGTCATCCGTGTTTGATCTCACCTTCAATGTCGACGATAAGGGCGTGGCAACACCGCTCACGCTGGAAATCCGGCAAGCCGTGATCGCCGGCTGGACCGGCCGTGATCCGGTGGCGCGCGACAAGCACATCGCCGAGCTCGAGGCGCTCGGCATCGCCCGGCCCGCGACGACGCCGATCTATTACCGCTGCTCGGCGCGCCGGCTTACCTTCGCGGATGCGATCGAGGTCTGCGGCGAGGAGTCGAGCGGCGAGGTCGAGTTCGTGCTGATCGGCTGGCAGGGCCGCATCTTCGTCGGCTGCGGCTCCGACCATACCGACCGCAAGGTCGAGAGCTACAGCGTCACCGTCTCGAAGCAGATGTGCGACAAGCCTGTCGCGTCCGAGCTCTGGGAGCTCGAGGATGTCATCGGCCACTGGGACCAGCTGATCCTGCGCTCCTGGGCCACGATCGGCGGCCAGCGCGTGCTCTACCAGGAAGGCACCCTCGATCACATGCTGCCGGTGAACGACCTGATCGCGCGCGGCTTCGATGGCGGCAAGCTGCCCGACGGTTGCGCCATGTTCGGCGGCACCTTCGCCGCCAAGGGCGGCATCCGACCGGCCAGCCGCTTCGAGTTCGAGCTGGAAGACCCGGTGCTGAAGCGCAAGATCAGCCACGGCTACGACGTGGTGACGCTGCCGGTGCGGGGCTAAATAGCTTCTGCGCGTGCGTTCATAGATCGGACCGATACTCTCTCCACGCGTCGTCCCGGCGAAGGCCGGGACGCATAACCACAAATGGTGATTGTGGAGCGATGCTGTGGCCCCAGCCTTCGCCAAACGCGAAGCGGTGGTTATGGGTCCCGGCCTTCGCCGGGACGACGGGGGAGCTTGGGGCGCTGTCCCGGATATTACCCGCCGGAAATCGGGTGGCGCGGGCCGCGATCATCGGCCAGATTCCGCCCCATGACAGCAACAGCCAAAACCCTCACCCGCGCATCCACCAACAGCCTCGCCCGCATCGACGGACTCCCCTGGGACCAGATCACGGCCGACCTCGACGGGCAGGGCTGCGCCGTCCTCAATGGTCTGCTGACACCAGCGGAATGTGATGCCATCGCCGCGCTGTATCCCGACGACAGCCGGTTCCGTAGCCGGGTCGTGATGGGCCGCCACGGCTTTGGCCGCGGCGAGTACAAATATTTTTCCTATCCGCTGCCGGACCTGATCGCGGAGCTGCGGCCGGCGCTGTATGCGCGGCTGACCGCGACCGCCAATCGCTGGAACCAGACGATGGGGATCGAGATCAGCTATCCCCCGTCGCACACCGCGTTCCTCAAACGCTGTCATGACGCCGGGCAGACGCGGCCGACGCCGCTGCTGCTGCAATATGGCGACGGCGACTACAACTGCCTGCACCAGGACCTCTATGGCGAGCACGTGTTTCCGATCCAGGTCGCGATCCTGCTGTCGCAGCCGGGGCGCGATTTCACCGGCGGCGAGTTCGTGCTGACCGAGCAGCGGCCGCGGATGCAGTCGCGGCCCGAGGTGGTGCCGCTGACCAAGGGCGATGCGGTGGCGTTTGCCGTGCATCATCGTCCGGTGCAGGGGACGCGCGGGCCGTATCGTGTCAATCTGCGCCACGGCGTCAGCCGGATCAGGTCCGGCCATCGTCACACCGTCGGTGTGATCTTCCACGACGCGAAGTGAGTGCGAGAGAGTGGCCGCTGATCTGTTCGAGAGCATCGGCGATGCGAGGCCGCCGCGCGAGACGATCGCGGACGGTGCAGTGCTGTTGCGTGGCTTCGTCCGGCCGTTCGAGGCTGAACTCATTCCCGCTTTGCGCGCGATCGTGAAGCAGGCGCCGTTCCGCCATCTGATCACGCCGGGCGGCCACCGGATGTCGGTCGCGATGACCAATTGCGGCAGCGTCGGCTGGGTCTCCGATCCCAGCGGCTATCGCTACGATCCGATCGATCCTGATACGGGGCTGAATTGGCCTGTCATGCCGGAGGTGCTGCGCAGGCTGGCCGCCGCTGCCGCTGATGAGGCCGGCTTCACCGGCTTCACCCCGGAGGCGTGTCTGATCAATCGCTACGTGCCCGGTGCAAAACTGTCGCTGCATCAGGACAAGGACGAGCTCGATTACGGCGCGCCGATCGTCTCGATCTCGCTCGGGCTGCCGGCGACCTTCCTGTTCGGAGGTCTCAAACGCAGCGACACCCCGCGTCGCTATCGGCTCGAACATGGCGACGTCGCGGTGTGGGGCGGGCCGTCACGGTTATTTTATCACGGTGTGGCGCCGCTTGCCGACGGCGAGCACGGCGTGCTCGGCCGCCAGCGGATCAATCTGACCTTCCGCAAGGTGCGCTAGCCATTGCGCGGCGGCGGGCGGCTGCGCAATTTCGGAATAATGGAAATGTGCCACTGAGTTGCCCGACGTGTCAAGTGCCTTTCCGAGTGCCGGCGGAACGCCTGCTGCTTTGCATGGGGTTGTTTTCGATATTTTTGGCAGCGCGTAGCTTTGCTTGGTCGCTTCAGCCAGGCTGAAGGCCTCCCGCAAAGAGGAGAGCTGGTCTAAACTCTGCATATGACCACCAGGGCCGACCGCGCGATCAACCGCACCGGCGTCTATCTCGCCGTGCTGCAACTCGTGTTCACGCTGGGCTGGACCACCTACCTGATCTACCTGCCCAAGCTGTGCGCCGAAGTTGGCATCGCGCCTTCAACTGTTATCCTGATCCTGATGATGGACCAGGCCATCTTCACCATCACGGATACGGCGATGGGCATGGCAGCCGACAGGATCTCGATCCTGGTCGGCCGTCTCGGCCTGTTCGTCGGCATCCTCGCCGCGATCTCCTGCGCCGCCTTCATCGCGCTGCCATACGTCGCCGGCACCGGGCCGGGCGCAAAGGTCTGGCTGATCGCCTTGATCGTGATCTGGGCTGCCGCATCGTCGGCCTTGCGCGCGCCGCCATTGACGCTGCTGGGGAAGTATCGCGCGCAACCTTCCGTCCCGTTCCTCGCCGCGCTGGCGATGCTCGGCTACGGCATTGCCGGCGCGGTGTCGCCCTATCTCGGCGTCGTGCTGCGCGATCATGATGCGCGGCTGCCGTTCGTGCTGTCGGGTGCCGTGCTACTGTTGACCGCGCTGGCGTTCTCAGGGATCGAGCGCCGCGTCGCCGCGGAGGTGCAGCCGGAGCGGCTTGCGTCGCCGGCAAGGCGGCTTGGAACGGTGCCGATGTTGATGATCGCCTCGATGGTGCTGCTCTCGCTCGGCTATCAATTGCACTTCAACATCAACAGTGCGCCGTTCTATCTGCGTTTCGCCAAATCGGACGATCTGCAATGGTTGATGCCGGTGTTCTGGATCGGCTTCAACATCGCGATGTTTCCGGCGAGCATCGTCGTCAAGCACCGTGGCGGGCTGATCGTGATGGGCGCAGCGGGGCTGCTCGGTGCCTTCGCCATCGTCGCCGCGGAGATCGCCGGCAGCCTCAACGTCCTGATCGTGGCGCAGTTCATGGCGGGAGCTGCCTGGGGCTGCATGCTGATGAGCGCGGTGTCGGCCGCGCTTGCGATCGGCGAGACCGGCGCCGAAGGCAAGGTGACGGGCCTCGTGTTCTCGGCGCTCGCGCTTGCGACCTTCGCGCGGATGACCGCGGTCGCCGGCGGCCTGCAGAAGCTGCCTGATTATGCGCCGCTGGTGCACTGGGCGCCGGTCGCCTGCTGGTCGGTCGCCGGCGCCGGCCTGCTCGTGATCGCCGCGTCGCGGCTGCAACGCGGCGTGAAGAGCGTTTAGTTGTTTCTTGCCGGATGAATGAACGCCCAGGGAGAGACCTCGGAATCGGTCGGCACTTCCACCGAGATCACATATGGGCCGCCATCGGCCAGTGCCTTCTCCAGCACCGGGCGGAAGTGATCGGGCGAGGTGACGCGTGCGGCCCCGACGCCGAAGGATTCGGCGAGCTTGACGAAGTCGGGATTGACCAGGTCGGAGGCGACGACGCGGCCGTCGAAGCGCTCGCGCTGGTCGCGGCGGACATTGCCATAGGCGTTGTTGTTGAACACCAGCGTCACCACGCCGATCTTGAACTGCACCGCGGTGGCGAGCTCCTGGACGCCGAACATGAAGCCGCCGTCGCCCGTGATCGCGACCACCGGCTTGTCGGGGTTGGCGACCTTGGTGCCGAGCGCGGTCGGGAAGCCCGAACCGAGCGTGCCCTGATAGCCCGAGGTGACGAAGGTGCGCGGCTCATAGATCGGGAAACCGTACCAGGAGGCGAAGCCGACTTGCGACAACTCGTCGGTGACGATGGCGTTCGCCGGCAGCACCTCGCGCAGGATCTTCAGATAGGCCATCTGCGGCTGGATGCGCTGGATCTCCTGCTCGGTCGCTGCGGTCGCTTCGCGGATCGCAGCACGGCGGCCTGAGGTCTTGCTGTAGCCGACCTTGCGCACGGCGGCGACGAGATCGGCGGTGCCGGCCCTGGCGTCGGCGATCACGCCGGCGTCGGCCGGCCAGCGCCGCAGCTCGACCGGATCGATGTCGATGCGCACGCATTTCAGCCCGGCCGGCTGATAAGGCCAGCGCGACATCGTCGGCAGCTCCATGCGGGTGCCGATGCCGATCATCAGGTCGGTCTTGGGCCACAGCTTGTAGGCCGACGCCATGGTGAGCCCGAGCTCATGCGCGTTGGAGACGATGCCGCGGCCGCTGCGGAAGGCGACGACAGGCGCGTCGATCATCTCGGCCAGCTCGAGGATCTCCTCGCGCGCCTCGATGGCGCCGCTGCCGACGAAGATCATCGGCGCCTTGCTGCCGGCGATCAGATCGGCGGCCTGCTTGATGCGGTCGGGATCGGGCTGCGGCGCCGGCAATGGGTCGAACGGCTTGACGGCTGCGACCTGGGTGCGCTGGGTGAAGACATCCCACGGCATCTCCAGCGACGCGGGACCGCGCCGGCCCGACAGCATCTCCTGGAACGCGCGCGACACCAGCGCGGGCGCATTGTCGGGATATTCGATCCGGTCGGCCCATTTCACGAAGGTGCGCAGCGTCGCGAGCTGGTCCGGCATCTCGTGCAGATGGCCGCGGCCCTTGCCCAGGAATTGCGTCGGCACCTGGCCGGTGAGGCACAGCACCGGCTCGTTGCAGCCGAACGCGGTGAGCAGCGCCGCCGAGGCGTTGAGCACGCCGGGGCCCGGCACCACGCTGAACACGCCGGGTTTGCCGGAAGAGCGGGCATAGCCGAACGCCATGTAGCCGCAGGCCTGCTCGTGGCGGGCGCCGATCACCTTGAGCTGCGCCTGATGGAAAGCATCGAACAGGCCATAGATCTGCGCGCCGGGCAGGCCGAACACGGTGTCGACGCCGTGAGCGACGAGGCCGTTGACGATCGCTTCGCCACCGGATGTTGAGGTCATGGCACTGTCCACTTGCTTGCGGGGTTAGTTGGCTTCGTCGACGACGCTGTTGCGCAGGATGCCGACGCCTTCGGCCTCGACCTCGACGACATCGCCGGGCTTCAGATAGCGCGGCGGATCGAACCGCGCCCCCGCGCCGGTCGGCGTTCCCGTGACGATGATGTCGCCGGGAACCAGCGTCGTGAAGGTCGAGATGTAGTTGATGAGGTAGCGGAAGCCGAAGATCAAGCGCGAGGTGCGGTCGTCCTGCCTGACTTCACCGTTGACGCGCGTGGTCAGACGGACATCGGCGATCTGCGCTTCGTTTGTATAAGGCACGATCCACGGGCCGAGACTGCCGGTGGAATCGAAGTTCTTGCCTTGGGTGACGTTGAATTTGGCGTGGCGTACCCAGTCGCGGATGGTGCCTTCGTTGCAGAGCGTGATCGCGGCGATGTGATCGAGCGCGGCGCCTTCCGCAATGTGCCGGCCGGCCTTGCCGATCACCAGCACCAGCTCGCCCTCATAGTCGAGCTGCGGCGAGGCCCGCGGCCGCACCACCGGCGTGTTGTGGCCGACGAACGAGCGCGGCACCCGCAGGAACATGCTCGGGTATTTCGGTGCGTCCGAGCCGTCCTTGTACTCGGCATTGCGGTCCGGATAGTTGACGCCGATGCAGATGATCTTGTCCGGCGCCGGGATCGGCGGCTGCCAGGCAACCGCGTCGAGCGCGTGGTCGGGCGATCGCTTGGCGGCGTCCTCCACGAGCTTGGTTAGCGCGCCGGCGGCAATCGCCTCGCGCAACGTCGGATAGTCCTTGGCGAAGCGTGACGAGAGATCGACGATGCCATTGTCAGTCACGACACCGTAGCGGGTGGCACCGTCGATGGAATAGGTGGCGAGGCGAGGGGCGGGCATCAGCAATCCATTCGTTGGTGTCGTCCCGGCGAAAGCCGGGACCCATACTCCGCGGCCATTAAAAGGGGCACGCGGCCAGACATTCGTTCAGCGACTCAATTCAGTGGTTATGGGTCCCTGCTTTCGCAGGGACGACGAGTAGATGAAGGCGTGACTAGTCCGCAACCAGCACGTCGGCGACGAAGCGCGGCTCGCGCACCGCTTGGCCGGCGAAGGTCGAACCTTCCTCGAACCAGGAGCGCGGCGCCGGCGCGCCCCACAGCGTCTGGCGGCGCGGATCGCGCAGCGACCAGCGCAGCGGCTCATGGTCGTGATCGCCGGTGAAATAGTCGCTGGTGTAGAGCTCGATGCGATGGCCGTCGGGATCGCGGATATAGAGGAAGAAGGCGTTGGAGATGCCGTGCCGGCCCGGGCCGCGCTCGATGTTCTTGAGGAAGCCGGAAGACGCCATCACGTCGCAGAGATGCACGATGTTCATCGCGGTCGGCACCCAATAGGCGATATGGTGCAGGCGGGGACCACGGCCGTTGGTGATGGCGAAGTCGTGGACGTTGCCCTTGCGGTGCATCCAGGCGGCCGCGATGCGGCCGTTGTCGCCGTCCTCCTCGGCATATTCGGTGAGGCGGAAGCCGAGCCGGGCGTAGAAATCGACGGTGTCCTGCACTTCGGCGGCGAACACGTTGAAATGGTCGAGCCGCTGCGGATGGCAGCCCTTGTAGAGATCGTAGCGCCGCAACAGATGCGGACGCTTCTCCATCGTGGCGTAGAGCTCGATCTGGAAGCCGAACGGATCGGTGAACTGCAGCGTGCGGCCCTGGAACGGCTGCTCGACGAAGGCGTAGCTGATGCCGTTTTCGGAGCAGAAGGCGGCGGCCTTGTCGAGGTCGCCGTCATTGCCGACCTTGAAGCCGAGCCGGTTGCAGGCGGCCTTCGCCGCCTTGCGCAGCACCACCGAGTGATGCTGGTGCTCCTCGCTGGCGCGCAGATACACCGACTTGTCGTCGCGGTCCTCGATGTGGAGGCCGACGGTCTTCTCGTAGAAGGCGGCGCTCTTGTCGAGATCCGTAACGTCGAGCACCGCGTGGCTGCAGCGGATGATGTTGAACGGCGGATCGAAAACGTGGGTCGGAGCGGGCATCGGTGTTTCCTCAATTTTGTGGTCCGTCATTCCGGGCTCGCCGCCAAGCGTCGCCCCGCAATGACAGTGCTGGTTAAATTCCCAGTTTCTGGATCTTGTGCGTCCCGCGCGCGAGCGAGACGTGCTTGGTTTCCATATAGAAGTCGAACGAGTAGTCGCCGCCGTCGCGGCCGATGCCGGACGACTTCATGCCGCCGAACGGGGTCGGCAGGTGGCGGACGTTTTCCGAGTTGAGCCAGATCATGCCGGCTTCCAGCGCATCCGCGACGCGCAGCGCGCGGCCCATCTCGCCGGTCCAGACATAGCCGGTCAGGCCGTATTGCACGCCGTTGGCGATCTCGATGGCCTCTCGCTCGTCCTTGAACGGGATCACGGTCAGGAACGGGCCGAACACCTCTTCCTGCGCGACGCGCATGTTCGCGTTGGCACCGGTGACCAGCGTCGGCTGCACATAATGGCCGCCGCCGGGGCCGTCATGCGGCTTGCCGCCGACCGCGATCGTGGCGCCATCCTTTTTGGCGACATCGAAATAGCTGCACACCTTGGCGAGGTGCCGCTCATGGATCAGCGGCCCGATCTCGGTCGCGGGATCGAGGGGATGGCCGACCTTCAGCGCCTTGACGCGCGCGGTCAGCTTCTCGACGAACTTGCCGGCAATGCTCTCCTGAACCAGCAGCCGGCTCGACGAGGTGCAGCGTTCGCCATTGAGCGAGTAGATCATGAACACGACGGCATCGAGCGCGCGGTCGAGATCGGCGTCGTCGAACACGATCACCGGGTTCTTGCCGCCGAGTTCGAAATGCACCCGCTTCAAGGTAGGCGCGCCCTGCGCCATGATCGCCGAGCCCGTCGCGCTTTCGCCGACGAAGCCGATCGCCTTGATGGCGGGGTGCTCTGTCAGCGCCTTGCCGGCCTCTTCGCCGAAGCCGTGCACGGTGTTGAGCACGCCGTCGGGGAGGCCGGCCTGCTTGGCGAGCTTGACCAGCATGTCAGCCGTCACCGGCGACCATTCCGCCGGCTTGTGCACCACGGTGCAGCCGGCGGCCAGCGCGGGCGCAATCTTCCAGGTCGAGAGCATGAACGGCGTATTCCACGGCGTGATCACGCCGACCGGTCCGATCGGCACCCGGGTCGAGATATTCCAGTGCTCATCAGAGGGCGTGTTGAGGCCGTCGCGGGCCTCGCCGCATTTGTCGGCGAAGAAGCGGAAATTCTCCGCCGCTCGGATCGCGGCCTTGGCCATGAAGCGGTGCGCCTGGCCGGTATCGATGCATTCGAGCACGGCGATGTCGTCGGCGCGCTCCTCGATCGCATCAGCGACGCGGTGCAAAAGCTTGCGGCGCTGTGCCGCCGGCATGTCGCGCCAGGCCTTGAAAGCTTTGGCTGCCGCGGTTGCGGCACGGTCGATATCCTCGGCATTGCCGCGTGCGACCGTCGCCAGCACCGCACCATCGACCGGCGATTTGGTCTCGAAGGTCTGGCCGGAAGCCGCCGGAACGACCTTGCCGTCGATCACGTTGCCGATGCCATCGGCCTTCAACTTCGCGAGCAGGGGACCGGCGCGATCGCGGTTGGCCTGGAACACGTCGGCTGACGATTTCGCTGTCGCTTTATCCATTGACCGTCTCCACCTTCAGTGCGTCGTGGATGTTGTTGCGTTTCCAGCTGGTTTCTTTGTCGTTGATCTGCATGTCGAACGACAGAGCGAACTTGCTGTTGGCGAATACCGGATCGAGATGGGCCGATAGCGCCTTGAAGATGTGTTCGCCGGCCCGCTTGCGGGTGGCGAGGTCGCGGCCTTCACCGAGCCGCAGCACCATGTCGAGGAAGCCGTAAGTCTTACGGCCGTCGGCGATCGCGTAATGCTCGCACCTGACGGCGCGAACACGGATGCCGCCGAGCGGGAAGATGCCGGTCTCGACCGCGGCCTTGCGGACCATCTCGACCGTGGCGCCCATGTCGACGAGGCCGTCGAGATTGGCGGAGTATTCAATTGTGAAATGCGGCATGCAGCGCTCCTGCTGAGTGCGTCAGGCGAAGTAGCAGCTCACGGAACCATAAGGTCCGTAATCGGCCTGGATGGTGTCGCCCTTGCGGGTCTCGATCGGGCGGATGAACGAGCCCGCCAGCACGATTTGACCGGCCTCCAGCGCCAGCCCGTTCGGCGCGATCTTGTTGGCGAGCCACGCCACCGCGGTCGCCGGATGATTCAACACGCCAGCGGCGAGACCGGTTTCCTCGAGCTGGCCGTTGCGGAAGCAGAGCGCACCGATCCAGCGCAGATCGGCCTCCAGCGGGCGGATCGGCCGGCCGCCGAGCACGATGCCGGCATTGGCGGCGTTGTCGGCGATGGTGTCGAAGATCTTGCGCGTCGCCTTGGTCTCGGGATCGACGCGCTCGACCCGCGTATCCAGGATCTCCAGCGCCGGCACCACGAAGTCGGTGGCGTTGAGCACGTCGAACAATGTGCAGTTCGGCCCGGCCAGGCGGTGCTTCATCACGAAGGCAAGCTCGGCCTCGACGCGGGTTGCGATGAAGCGATCGGTCGGCACCAGGCCGCCATCGGCAAAGAACATGTCGTCGAGCAGGATGCCGGAATCGGGCTCGTCGATATTGAGCGCGCTCTGCATCGCCTTCGAGGTCAGGCCGATCTTGTGGCCCTTGACGATGCGCCCCTGCGTCACCTTCATCTCGACCCAGGCCTTCTGAATCGCGTAGGCGTCTTCGAGGGTGATGCGGGGGTATTCCAGCGATAGCTGGCGGATTTGCTTGCGGGTCTTTTCCGCGTTGTCGAGCCGCTCGGCGGCAGCGCGGATATCGTCCTTGGAGAGTGCCATGCGTGCTACACAAAAATGGATGCCGGGAAATGATTAACATGTTAAGTGATTTCCCGCAAACTGAATCAGCGTATGTTGCGGTGCAAAAGGTTGCGGCGGCGGATTAGGTGATGGCGCGCAAGAAATTGTCGAACGAGACAGGGCAGGAGCAGGGTGACGACACATCGTCGCGACGTGGCCCGATGCGCGAATTCTCACGTTCGCTGCCGATGTCGCTGCTCCGTGCGCGCGAGGCGGTGATGCGGCAGTTTCGTCCCTCGTTGCGCAATCACGGGCTGACCGAACAGCAATGGCGAATATTGCGTGCGTTGACCGCGGTCGACGAGATCGAGGTTACCGAGCTCGCCCGCGTGGCGTTCCTGCTCGGCCCGAGCCTGTCGCGGATCCTGCGTGACCTCGAGGGCCGTGCGTTGATCGAGCGCAAGGCGGCGGAGAACGACGCGCGGCGCGCGGTGGTCTCGATCTCTGCCAAGGGGTTGAAGCTGATCGAGGCGGTGGCGCCGACGTCGGAGGCGATCTACGCCGAGATCACGCGACGATATGGCGCGCGCAAGCTTGCCGAGTTGCACGAAATGCTGGGTGTGCTGGAGGCAAGTCTGGCTGGAATGGGCTCGGCCGATGACGCCGACGTCGAGGTCGACGAGTAGCTGCGATCATGCGCGCGGCGATGCGAGCTCAGGTCATATAGGGCACGCGCGAGATCACGTTGATGGCGCGGAATTGGGCGATCCAGCTGGCGACCTTCGAGTGGGACCACTCGATATGCCGGCGCAAGATCGCGGCTGCCGCATCGCCGTCTCGCGCGCGCAACGCTTCGATGATCACCAGATGCTCGTCCATGAAGGAATCGATCTGCGGCGCAGTCAGCGCGACTTGAATGTGCTTTCCGATCGCGAACGCGCAGTGGGTGCGCTTGAGCGCCTCGATCATCTCGCGATTGATACCATAGCCCAGGCAGCGGATGTGCAGGTCGCCCTCGATCTCGTCGAGCTCGCCGACACCGACGCGACTGCGGAATTGAATTCCCTCGCGCAGCCGCTCCGCCATCCGGTCAAGCAGCGCGGCAGGAATTTTCGCGGTCGCGGATTTGAGCAGCAGCGGTTCGAGGGTTGCGCGCACCTCGAAGATGTCGCGAAGGCGATCCTCATCCAGTGGCACCACGTACCAATGCGCCTTGGCGCCTTTCTCGAGGATTCCGATCGCCTGCGCGCGTAGCAGCAGATTGCGCGCCACCGTGCGCCCGACCCGGAAGTGCCGCGCCAGCGCGAGCTCGCTGACGCGGAAGCGTCCGAACAGCGACCGGTAGATGACCTCGCGTTCGAGCTTGTAATAGAGCGTGTCCCAGGCGTCGCTGCGCACCGCCTCGACCGGGCCATCGGTCAGCCCGAACATTTCCGGTGTGATCGGGACGCGCCGTGGTTCGACCTGGCGCTTGCCGGCGATGACGCCGCGGCCGTCGAATCGGCGCACCAGGCCGATATCCGCCAGTTGTTCGAAAGCCTGCCGCACCGGGGAGCGGCTGGAGCCGAACAAGGTCGCGATCGCCGATTCGGAGAGCACCGTGCCGGGCGGCACGTCACCGGCCCGAATGTGCTTTGCCAATGCGCTCTTGATCAGCGCGTAGGCCGGCTGTTTCCGTCTGGTCTGCGATTTCGCTTTAGGAATCGACATCGATGGCTGCCCGTCGGCCACATTATCACGTGATCGCGTCATCTCGCTGGTAGCAGGCATTCACGCACCGTTGCCAGAACTTTTGACTATTGCGTGCAATGTGCAATCGTGGTTAGCTGCGCCAAACGCCAGATTGATGGCCGCTGCTGCGCGTCTTGTGCGCTGCAGCGGGCCTCCACGTTTGTTCGGCGCGCCAATCGACGGTCGCGGGTAGGGCAACAGATCGACGCGTCAGCTCGTCTCAACGCAGCCGACATGCAAGTTCGGCGCACCAAAGGGAGGATTGAATGAAACTGACGAGGCGTGAATTTTCCGCCGGCTTGGCGGCAGGTCTTGCTGCTCCCGCCTTGATGCGTAGCGCTTGGGCGCAGGGCGCGACCATCAAGATCGGCATGTGCGTGCCGGTCACCGGACCGGCCGCGGAGCAGGGCCTGTGGGCCCAGAACGGTGCCAAGCTGGCGCTGGCCGCAGTCAACAAGGCCGGCGGCGTGCTCGGCAAGCAGGTCGAGCTCGTGATCGAGGACGACCAGACCACCAACCCGGGCATCGTGCTGGCGTTCTCCAAGCTCGCCGCACAATCCGACATCGTCGCCTTCCTCGGCTCGATCCGCTCGACCCAGGTGCAGGCGATGGCCCCCGACGTCATCAAGGTCGGCAAGCCCGTGATGATCGGCGGCACCAATCCTGATCTCACCCATTCCGGCAATCCCTGGCTGTTCCGCTTCCGCCCGAACGACAGTTATTCCGGCCGCGTGATCGCCGATTTCGGCGTCAACACGCTCGGCAAGAAAAAATGGGCGATCGTCCATTCCACCGACGCCTTCGGCACCGCGGGCGGCAAGGCGCTCACCGAGGCGCTGACCAAGCTCGGCGCGCCGCCGGTGCTCGACCAGGGCTATGCCAACCAGAGCCAGGACTTCACTCCGGTCGTGCTCGCCGTGAAGCAGTCCGGCGCCGATGTGCTCGGCACCTACTTCACCTTCGAGAACGACCTCGGCATCTTTGCCCGGCAGCTGCGCCAGCTCGGCGTCAACATCCCCTGGGTCGGCTCGCCCTCGGTGGTGGCAGTGTCCTCGACCAAGCTCGCCGGTCCCGCGCTGTTCGGCACCTACGGTGTCGCCGACTTCGCCGAAGACTCCAGCGCCACCGCGAAGGCGTTCGGCAAGGCCTATCGCGATGCCTACAAGACCGCGCCCGACAACCAGAGCGCCTGGCCCTATGACGCGATCACCATCCTGTCGGCGGCGATCAACAAGGCCGGCTCGACCGATCCGACCAAGATCCGCGAGGCCATCCTGGCGACGCAGAAATTCGCCGGCGCCGAGGGCGAGTACAATTTCGACAAGAACGGCGACGGCCTGCACGGCTACAATGTCGTGAAGAACGAGAAGGGTACGATCGTCTACGACAAGCACATCGACTTCAACGACTGATCTGAAACGGTCAGGGAGGCACGAATGGATGGGTTCCCTCCCCCCTTGCGGGGGAGGGGTAGGGAGAGGGGTAAGCCGCACGGGCGGAATTCGTGGTTTACCCCTCTCTCTCCAACTCTCCCCCGGGGCAAGTCGGGCCTGCCCGACTTGCCCAAATTTACGATGCGCAACCGGGATAGACCCCGGTTGCGAGGGGGAGAGAGCCCTGCCACCTCCCGTGTAGCGCTAACACGACAACACTCCGATCCGGCCGGTGCCGGGATATTTGCTTCTGCTTCAACCGAGCGCTGTCATGGATCTAGTTCTGCAATTGCTGTTCACCGGCATCGGCATCGGCGCGGTCTACGCGCTGGTCGCGCTCGGTTTCGTGCTGATCTTCCGCGCCACCAACGTGGTGAACTTCGCGCAAGGCGAATTCTCGATGGTCGCCGCCTATCTGATGGTGGTCTGCGTCGAGCTCGGGCTGCCCTACTGGTTGTCCTTCGTGATCGCGCTTGCCGGTATGGCGCTGCTCGGCGTCGTCTTCAATCTAGGCGTCTACTATCCGCTGCGTCACCGCACCTATCTGCCTGTCATCATCGCCACCATCGGCGCCTCGATCCTGCTGTCGAACTCGGTGCTCGCGATCTACGGCCCGCAGCCGCAGGTGCTGCAAGGCTGGTTCGATACGCCCGGCATCCAGCTCGGCCCGGTCTATCTCGACAGCCAGTATCTTCTGATCATCGGCGTTACGATCCTGCTGGTGCTGTTCAATTTCTGGTTCTTCGAGAAGACGCTGCTCGGCAAGAAGCTGCAGGCGACCTCGCAGGACAAGGAAATGGCCTCGCTGCTCGGCATTTCCGTCTCCACCATGATCATGATCACCTTCATCTATTCGGCGGTGCTCGGCGGCCTCGCCGGCATCCTTGTGGCGCCGGTGCTGTTCGTCTCGATCCAGATGGGCTCGACCATCGCGCTGAAGGCATTCGCCGCGACCATCATCGGCGGCTTCGGTGACGTCGCCGGCGCGATCGTCGGCGGCCTCGCGCTCGGTGTCATTGAAACCTTCGGCGCCGCCTACATCTCGGTGCCGTACAAGGACGGCTTTGCCTTCCTGGTGCTGATCGCCTTCCTGGTGTTCCGGCCGCAGGGCATCTTCGGCGAACGCGTCGCGGAGAAAGCATGAGCGCCAGCGACAACATGATTCCGGCGCCTGCCGTGCGCTCGAAACCGCTGATCATTCGGCACCTGCCGTATTTCCTGGGCGCCGCGGCGCTGGTGGCGCTCGCCGCCAGCATGCAGTTCGACGGCTACGTGCTGAACATCCTGCTCCAGGCCACGACCTTCTCGATCGCGGTGTTCGGACTGTCGGTCGTGCTCGGCCTGTGCGGACAAATCAATCTGGCGCAGGCCGCGTTCTTCGGCTTCGGCGCCTATGTCGTCGGCCTCGGGACTGCCGACCTGCATCTGAA
Organism: Bradyrhizobium sp. WCU1; assembly: GCF_053474805.1. Classification (NCBI taxonomy): domain Bacteria; kingdom Pseudomonadati; phylum Pseudomonadota; class Alphaproteobacteria; order Hyphomicrobiales; family Nitrobacteraceae; genus Bradyrhizobium; species Bradyrhizobium sp. WCU1. The sequence continues at coordinate 1,060,292 of NZ_CM130280.1, read as the reverse complement.
CTTCTGGCTCTGCCTGGTTGGCGGCTGCGCGATCAGTTTAGTCGCCGGCGCTTTCCTCGGCATGTCCACGCTGAGGCTCGGTGGCCATTACCTTGCCATGGTGACGATCTCGTTCCAGCAGATCGTGACGCTGGTGATGATCAACGCCATCGGCGTGACCCACGGGCCTGACGGCGTCGCCAATATCCGCCGGCCCGAGCTGTTCCAGTCCTCGCAAAGCTACCTGGCCTTCTGCGTCGCGATGCTCGCCATCGTCGGCTATCTGGTCTGGCATCTGCCCGACACCAAGCTTGGCCGCGCCATGCGCGCGGTGCGAGACAATGAACTTGCGGCCGGCGTCAACGGCATCGATGTGTTCCGTACCAAGGTCTCCGCCTTTGCCGTCTGCGCGGTGCTTGGCGGGCTGGCGGGCGGCTTGTTCGCCGGCGGCTTCGCCTATGTCAGTCCGGACCAGTTCTCGTTCGCGGAATCGATCCAGTTCCTGACCATGTCGCTGCTCGGCGGCGTGGCCTCGCCGATCGGTTCGGTGATCGGCACCGGCCTTCTGATCCTGATCCCGGAATGGCTCCGTTTCCTCAAGAGCGTGCCCGGCCTCTACCTCGCGATCTACGGCCTGTCGGTGATCCTGATCATCCGCTTCATGCCTGACGGCATCTGGGGCTTCGTGTCCGACGCGTTCACGCGGATGCGCGCGCACAGCAAGGCGCCGCCTGTTGCCGGAGCGCTGCAGCTCAAACCGGCGACGACGGGCGGCGACATCGTGCTCGAAGTCTCCGGGCTGTCGAAGCATTTCGGCGGCCTCAAGGCGGTCGACGGCGTCGACATCGCGGTGAAGCGCGGCAGCGTGCATGCGCTGATCGGACCTAACGGCTCCGGCAAGACGACGACGCTGAACGTGCTGTCCGGTCTCTACAAGGCAACGTCGGGCAAGGTCGTGCTCGACGGCACCGACATCACCAGCATGGCGCCGCATCAGCGCACGGCCGCGGGTCTCGGGCGCACCTTCCAGAACATCCGCCTGTTCCGCTCGATGACGGCGCTGGAGAATGTCGAGATCGGCGCCGAGCGTCCCGGCAACACCATGATCGGGAAGGGCGACGAAGCGCTGACCGAGCGCGCGATGGAGGCTTTGACCTTCGTCGGCCTCGGCAGCCGCGCCAACGAACTGATCTCGAGCTTCTCCTACGGCCACCAGCGCCTGATCGAGATCGCGCGGGCGCTGGCCTCGAACCCGACCTTGCTGCTGCTCGACGAGCCGGCCGCCGGTCTCAACTCGACCGAGAAGCTCGAGCTGCATGAGCTGCTCAAGCGCATCGCGGCGCAGGGCCTCACCATCCTGATTATCGATCACGACATGACGCTGGTCTCGGAAGCCGCCCAGCACATCACCGTGCTGAACTTCGGACGCCGCATCGCGGACGGCGAGTCCATGGCCGTGCTGCGTCATCCTGACGTCGTCTCCGCCTATCTCGGGAGCGAATGATGCCGCTGCTCGAAATCCGCAATCTGGTGGTCCGCTACGGCGAGATCGAAGCGCTGCGCGGCGTCACCATCGCCGTAGAGCAGGGGCAAGTGGTCACGCTGCTCGGCGCCAACGGCGCCGGCAAGTCGACGACGCTGCGCGCGATAAGCGGCCTCGCCAAGCCCGCCTCCGGCGACATCCTGTTCGACGGTCACTCGATCGCCGGCCTCGGCCCGGAGGCGATCGTCCGGCTCGGCATCTCGCATGTGCCGGAAGGCCGCCGCGTGTTCCCGGGCCTCACCGTGAAAGAGAACATCATGCTCGGCGCGTCGAACCGGAAGGTTTCGGCGTCGCAGATCTCGCGCGAGGCCGATGCGATGTTCGACCTGTTCCCGGACATCCGCGCCTTTTCGAACGCGCTGGGCTGGACGCTGTCCGGCGGCCAGTTGCAGATGGTCGCGGTGGCGCGCGGGCTGATGGCGAAGCCACGCCTGCTGCTGCTCGATGAGCCGTCGCTCGGTCTCGCACCTGTGATTGTGCAGGCGGTGTTCCGCATCATTTCGCAGATCAGGAAGGACACCACGGTCTTGCTCGTCGAGCAAAATGCGCGCATGGGACTTTCGGTCGCCGATCACGGCTTTGTTCTCGAAACCGGGCGGATCGTGCTCGGCGGCAAGCCCGACGAATTGTGGGGCAATGAAGCCATCGCCGCGGCCTATCTCGGCGGACACGCCAAAACCCACGCCTAATCGAGCGAGCTAATTTTTCATGGTCACCATCAAGGTCGATAATCTCATCAACTTCGTGTCCGAGGTATTTTCGCATTCAGAGTCCTCTCCGGAAGAGGCGAAGCGCATCGCGACCTACCTGACGACGGCCAACCTCACCGGCCACGACAGCCACGGCGTGATCCGCGTGCCTGTTTACGTCAGGTGGAAGAAGATGGGTTCGATCGTGCCGAACCAGACCCCCGAAGTCGTGGTCGACACGCCGTCGCTCGCGGTGGTCGATGGCAAGTTCGGCTATGGCCAGACCGTCACCCCGGTCGCGGTCAAGCTCGGGATCGAGAAGTGCAAGAAAGCGGGGCTTGCTGCCGTCGCGCTGCGCAACTCCGGCCATCTCGGCCGCGTCGGCGACTGGGCCGAGATGGCCGCTGCTGAGGGGCTTGTTTCAATTCATTTCGTCACCGCAGCAGGCTCGCTGCTGGTCGCGCCTTATGGCGGCGTCGAGAAGCGCCTGTCCACCGCGCCATACTGCGTCGGCATTCCGCGCCAGGGCCAGGATCCCATCGTGCTCGATTTCGCAACGTCCGTCGTCGCCGAAGGCAAGTGCCTGGTAGCGAGTCGCGGCGGCAAGAAGCTGCCGATCGGCGCGCTGGTCGATGCCGACGGCACGCTGAGCGAAGACCCGCATGTGCTGTATGGTCCGTATACGCCGGATGGGCCGCGCGATCACACCAAGGGAACCGGCGCGATCCGTGCCTTCGGCGATCACAAGGGCTCGGGCCTTGCCTTCATCTGTGAGCTGCTTGGTGGTGCGCTGACCGGTACCGGCGCGACATCGTCGGACCGTCGCTTCGCCAACGGCATGATGGCGTTCTACATCGATCCCAAGGTGATCGACACCAGCAACTTCTTCGACGGCGAGATCACCCGCTACACCGATTTCATCCGCGCCACCAAGCCGATCGCGGGTACGGATTCAGTGCTGGTTCCGGGCGATCCGGAGCGGAAAACCCGCGCCGATCGCACCAAGAACGGCATCCCCTTGCCTGACGACACCTGGGCGGCGATAGTGAATACCGCGCGCGAAGTCGGCGTCAGCGAAGTCTCGATCCAGCGGGCGACCAGCTGAGGTCCGCCCTCCAAAAACACAAAAGGAAACGCGATCAATGGCAAACAAGGTCAAGCAGGTCTGGGCATCGGGCAAGGCGGTGGTGAACGCGTGGCTCGCGATCCCCTCCGGGTTTTCGGCCGAAGTGATCGCGCAATGCGGCTTCGACAGCGTCACCGTCGACATGCAGCATGGCGTGCAGGACTATCAGTCGATGGTGCAATGCTTCCAGGCGATGCATGCCCATCCGGTGACGCCGATGGTCCGCGTGCCCTGGAATGAGCCCGGCATCATCGGCAAGGTGCTGGACGGCGGCGCCTATGGCGTGATCTGCCCGATGGTCAACACGCCGCAGGAAGCCAAGAACCTGGTCTCTTACGCAAAATATCCGCCGAAGGGCGTGCGCTCCAACGGTCCGATCCGCGCCGGCATGTACGGCTCGGCCGGCACCTATCAGCAGACCGCCAACGACGAGATCGTGCTGCTGCCGATGATGGAGACCAAGACCGCGGTCGAGAACATGGAAGCGATCCTCGACGTCGAAGGCATCGATGGCGTCTATATCGGTCCGTCCGATCTGGGCTTCTCCTACGGTCTGGTGCCGAAGCTCGATCGCGACGAGCCGGAGATCCTCAAGATCTACGAGAAGATCATCAAGGAATGCGGCAAGCGCGGCCTCAACCCGGGCATCCACTGCTCGGGCGCCGAGGGCGCGGTGCGCGCGATCAACATGGGCTTCAAGCTCGTGACGCTGTCGAACGAGGTCGGCCTGATGCAGGTCTACGCCAAGATGCAGGTCAATGCGACCCGCGAGAAGTCCGGCGGCAAGGCGTAGTCATCTTCGCGAATGGCGAACAGGGAGTAGCGAATGGCGCTGCTCCCAATTCCATTCGCTATTCGCTCCAAAGGAGAACTCCCATGGCCTCGGCCCAAGTGATCCGCCTGCACGCCGACGACAGCGTTTTGATCGCGCGCGCGAGCCTGCCGCCGGGGCTGGAGGTGACCGAGGGCATCACCACGGTCGATCGCATTCCGGCCGGCCACAAGGTCGCGATCAAGCCGATCGCGCAAGGCGAACCGATCCGGCGCTATGGCCAGATCATCGGCTTTGCGACGCAGCCGATCGCACCGGGCCAGCATGTGCACACCCAGAACTGCGGCATGGGCGACTTCGCCAAGGACTATGCCTATGGCGTCGACGTCAAGCCGGTCCCGAACTTCGATCTGCCGGCGACCTTCGAGGGCATCCGCCGCGCCGACGGCCGCGTCGCGACGCGCAACTATATCGGCATCCTCACCTCGGTGAATTGCAGCGCCCATGTTGCCGGCATCGTCGCCGACATGTTCAAGAAGAACCCGTTCACCGGCGACAATCCGCTCGCCGACTACCCGAATGTCGACGGCGTCGTCGCGCTGACCCACAAGACCGGCTGCGGCATGACCCAGGACGAGCCGCTAGCACTGCTTCGCCGCACGCTCGGCGGCTATGCGCGCCATGTCAATTTCTCCAACGTGATCGTGCTCGGCCTCGGCTGCGAGGTGAACCAGATCGGCGGCTTGATGGCCGAGCAGAAGCTTGCCGGCCGGCTGCGCGCGATGGACATCCAGGAGGTCGGCGGCACCCGCAAGACCGTCGAAGCCGGTGTTGCCTTCGTCAAGGAAGCGCTCACTGACGCCAACAAGGTCAAGCGCGAAGCGGTGCCGGCGAGCGAACTCACCGTGGCGCTGCAATGCGGCGGCTCGGACGGTTACTCCGGCGTGTCGGCCAATCCGGCGCTCGGCGCCGCGAGCGATCTGCTCGTGCGCCACGGCGGCACTGTGATCCTGTCGGAGACGCCCGAAACCTATGGCGCCGAGCATCTGCTGACCCGTCGCGCCGTCAGCCGCGAGGTCGGCGAGAAGCTGGTTGGCCTGATGCGCTGGTGGGAAGAATACACCCAGCGCGAGGGTGCCGAGATGAACGCCAATCCGAGCCCCGGCAACAAGGCGGGCGGTCTCACGACGATCCTTGAGAAGTCGCTCGGTGCGATGGCCAAGGCGGGCAGCACCAATCTGGTCGACGTGCTGCATTATGCCGAGCCCGTCACCAAGAAAGGCTTCGTGTTCATGGACACGCCCGGCTACGACCCGGTCGCTGCGACCGGGCAGGTCGCGGGCGGCGCCAATCTGGTCTGCTTCACCACCGGCCGCGGCAGCGTGTTCGGCTGCAAGCCCGCGCCGTCGATCAAGCTCGCCACCAACACGCCGATGTACAAGCGGATGCAGGATGACATGGACGTCAATTGCGGCACCATCCTCGACGGCGAGGAGAGCGTGCAGGAATGCGGCCAGCGCATCTTCGACCTCATCCTCAAGACCGCCTCGGGCCAGCCGACCAAGAGCGAGAGCTTTGATTTCGGCGGCGCCGAGTTCGCCCCCTGGGTCTTGGGCGCGACGATGTAGCGCTCGGGGACGGCCACCTTGGCGCTGTCATTGCGAAGCGATGCGCAGCCCAGCTTGCGGAGCGATGGATTACGTCGTCGCTGTCGCTCGTCGCAATGACGACTGCTAAGTCGGCTTGTTCACTGATTGACCGACGCCACCGTGATCTCGCCGACCTTGGTCCAGGTCTCGCCGCCGCACAACACCGCCAGCACGCAGCCGCGCACCTCGAGCTTCTTCGTGCCGGCGAGCTGCAGATCGCTGGAATAAGTCTTGCCGTCGTCGGCGTTGTAGATAGTACCCGACCATTTCTTGTCGGCGACCGAACGCATGGCGTTGAAGATGTTGATGCCGACGATCGGCCGCTGCGCCAATGCCTTGTTGGTGTTCTTGTCGTCGATCTGCGGCTTGCCGGTCGCGGGATCGATCGGCGCCTTCAGCCAGACGATGATGCCACACAACGCCTTGCCGCAAGAGCTGATGCGGATCTTGGCGTCACCGGCCGCAGTCAGCCAGATTCCCTCGACCTCGTCTGCGCGTGCGGCCTGATTCAGCCCGAGCAGCAGCATTGCGGCGGTGGTTAGCAGGATGGTCAATTTCTGCATGGCGCTACTCCATACTCAACATGCGTCCGTACCGTTATGGTGAATGGACTTGGTTAAGTTTGGGTTCAGCCCGGCCGCCAATCGGCGAAATCCGCTCTCCCGATAGGCACTTGCTGCCCGTTGTTAGTGCTTGATGTCGGCCGGAACCAGTGTTCTGCTTAAAAAAGCTGCTGGAGTTCCTGGTCCGTGTCGATCTTCGTCGCACTGCATCACGTCACGCACTACAAATACGACCGGCCGATCGATCTCGGGCCCCAGACCATTCGGCTCCGGCCCGCGCCGCATACCCGCACGCCGATCCTGAGCTATTCGCTCAAGGTCACACCATCAAACCATTTCGTGAATTGGCAACAGGACCCGCAAGGCAACTGGCTCGCTCGCTACGTGTTTCCGGACAAGGCGACCGAGCTCAAGGTCGAGGTCGACTTCACCGCGCAGATGACGGTGGTCAATCCGTTCGACTTCTTCGTCGAGCCCTACGCCAACAGCTTTCCGTTCGAATACCCCCCCGATCTCAAGACCGAGCTCGCCCCCTATCTCGAGACCGAGGCGCCCGGGCCGCTGCTCGCGGCGTATCTGAAGGACATTCCGCGCAAGGCGGACTCGACCGTCAATTTTCTGGTCGAGCTGAACGCGCAGCTGCAAAAGAAGATCAGCTACGTCATCCGCATGGAGGCCGGCATCCAGACGCCGGAGGAGACGCTGGCCGCGGGCTCCGGCTCCTGCCGCGATTCGGCGTGGCTCCTGATCCAGGCGCTGCGCCATCTCGGGCTCGCGACGCGTTTCGTCTCCGGCTATCTCATCCAGCTGCGGCCCGACATCGATCCGCTCGAGGGGCCGCGCGAGGTCGAGAGCGATTTCACTGACCTGCACGCCTGGGCCGAGGTCTATCTGCCCGGCGCGGGCTGGATCGGTTTCGACGTCACCTCCGGCATGCTGACCGGCGAGGGACACATCCCGGTCTGCGCCACGCCGCACTACCGCTCGGCCGCGCCGGTGACCGGCACTGCGGGCTTCGCCAATGTCGAGTTCGGCTTCGAGATGAGCGTCAAGCGTATCCGCGAGGCACCGCGGATCACGCGACCGTTTTCGGATGCATCCTGGGCGCGGCTCGACCGGCTCGGCGAGCAGATCGACGCCGATCTGACGAAGGATGACGTACGGCTGACCATGGGCGGCGAGCCGACCTTCGTGTCGGTCGACGATCTGGAATCGCCGGAATGGAATGTCGCAGCCGTCGGTCCGACCAAGCGCGCGCTGGCCGATGAGCTGATCCGCAAGCTGCGCACGCGGTTCGCGCCGGGTGGCCTGCTGCATTACGGCCAGGGCAAATGGTATCCCGGCGAGAGCCTGCCGCGCTGGGCGTTCGGCCTCTATTGGCGCAAGGACGGCAAGCCGATCTGGAAGAATGCCGATCTGATCGCCTCAGTCGAAAATCCGGGCAAGGCTGAAATCGCCGATGCGGAGCGCATCGCAATCGGCATCGCCGCGCGACTCGGCCTGAAGGCTGACTACGTCATGCCGGCCTTTGAGGACACAGCGTTCTGGCTGGAGCGCGAGGCCGGCCTGCCGGCCAATGTCAGCCCTGCGAATTCCAAATTGACCGATCCGGAAGAGCGCGCGCGTCTCGCGCGGGTGTTCGACGAGGGCCTCACCACGCCGAAGGGTTACGTGTTGCCGATCCAGCGCTGGAGCCCGCTGGACGATCGCGTGCCGGCGCGCTGGCGCAGCGAGCGCTGGAAGATCCGGCGCAGCCACCTGTTCCTGTTTTCGGGCGATTCCCCGCTGGGCTTGCGCCTCCCGATCTCTTCGCTCGAACACGTTCCGCCCGAGGATTTTCCCTACGTCATCGAGCGGGATCCGATGGCGCCGCGCGATGCACTGGGGGAGATCGATCCGGAGCTGACGCGGGCGCTGAAGGAGATTCCGGAGCCGTTGCCGGTGCGCACGGCGATGTCGATCGAGCTGCGCGACGGCGTGCTGTGCGCCTTCATGCCGCCGGTCGAGAAGGTCGAGGATTATCTCGAGCTGATCGCGGCGATCGAGGCCGCTGCCGAAGAATTGCAGCTCGCAGTCCATGTCGAGGGCTACGCGCCGCCATTCGATCCACGCGTCGAAGTGATCAAGGTGACGCCGGACCCGGGCGTGATCGAGATCAACGTGCAGCCGGCGCAGAGCTGGCGGGAGGCCGTCGACATCACCCTCGGCCTCTACGAGGATTCCGCGAAGACCCGGTTAGGGGCCAACCGCTTCCTGATCGACGGCCGGCATACCGGCACCGGCGGCGGCAACCACATCGTGGTTGGCGGCAGCAAGCCGGAGGATTCGCCGTTCCTCCGCCGGCCGGATTTGTTGAAGAGCCTCGTGCTGTATTGGCAGCGGCATCCGTCGCTGTCCTATTTGTTCTCCGGCATGTTCATCGGCCCGACCAGCCAGGCGCCGCGGATCGACGAGGCGCGGCATGACGGGCTCTATGAATTGGAGATCGCGCTGGCGCACGTTCCGCCGCCGGGCATGGACGCGCCGCTGTGGCTGGTCGACCGGCTGTTCCGGCACATCCTGGTCGACATCACCGGCAACACCCATCGCGCCGAGATCTGCATCGACAAGCTTTATTCGCCCGATAGCCCGACCGGCCGGCTCGGCCTGGTCGAATTCCGCGCGCTCGAAATGCCGCCCGATCCGCGCATGTCGCTGGCGCAGCAGCTGCTGATCCGTGCGCTGATCGCGAAGCTGTGGCGCGAGCCGCAGGACGGAAAATTCGTGCGCTGGGGCACCGCGCTGCATGACCGCTTCATGTTGCCGCATTTCCTCTGGGAGGACTTTCTCGGCGTGCTCGCCGAGCTCAAGCAGTTCGGCTACGACGTTGAACCGGAATGGTATCAGGCGCAGCTCGAGTTCCGCTTCCCCGCCTTCGGCCGGGTCCATCACGGTGGCGTCGGCCTCGAACTGCGGCAGGCGCTCGAGCCCTGGCATGTGCTGGGCGAGGAGGGCACCTCGGGCGGCACCGTGCGCTACGTCGATTCGTCGGTCGAGCGATTGCAGGTCAAGGCCACCGGTTTCGTGGAGGGCCGCCATGTCGTCACCTGCAATGGCAGGCGGATGCCGATGACCGAGACCGGCCGCTCGGGCGAAGCGGTTGCAGGCGTCCGCTTCAAGGCCTGGCAGCCGGCCTCCGGCCTGCATCCGACCATTCCCGTGCACGCGCCGCTGACATTTGATTTGATCGACACCTGGAACGGCCGCTCGCTTGGCGGCTGCGTCTATCATGTCGCCCATCCCGGCGGCCGCAACTACGAGACCAAGCCGGTCAACTCCTATGAGGCCGAGGCGCGGCGGCTGGCGCGCTTCCAGGAGCACGGCCACACCCCCGGCAAGATCGAAACGCCGCCGGAGGAACGCACAATTGAGTTTCCCTTGACCCTCGACTTGCGGACGCCGCTCCTGCAGTAATTAAGGGCAGGGGAAGTGGAATGACCGGACCGGGTGGCCAAGGCGGGAGTAGTCAGGAGAGCAGGGCCCGGCCCGGCCAGCGCCGGATGGCGCAATGGACCCGCGACTATGTCCGGCTTCCCGGCATTCCCGATGAATACATCGCCGAGAACGGCGCGCCACGGCCGGTCTGGGCCCGTTTCTTCGATGCCTTCGCTGCGCTGTCGCCGGCCGACATCGAGCGCCGCTTCGCTTCCGCCGACCGCCATCTGCGCGAGGCCGGCGTCACCTACCGCGCGCCCGGCGACACGTCCGACCGGATCTGGCCGCTCAGCCATCTGCCGCTGATCATCGATGCTGCCGACTGGCGTCAGCTCGCCGCCGGCGTCGCGCAACGCGCGCAGCTTCTGGAAATGGTGCTGGCCGATCTTTACGGCGACGGCCGTCTCGTCGCCGAGGGCGCGATCCCGGCGGCCGCGATCGCCGGCAGCAGCGAATATCTGCGCGCGATCAGCGGCATCAAGCCGCCGGGCGGCCGCTATCTGCATCTCTATGCCGCCGATATCGGCCGCGGGCCCGACGGCCGCTGGTGGGTGCTCGGCGATCGCACCCAGGCGCCGTCGGGTGCGGGCTATGCGCTGGAAAATCGCCTGGTGCTGTCGCGCGCGTTTTCCAACCTCTACAAGTCGATGAATGTCGAGCGCGTCGCGCCGTTCTTCGAAGCGTTCCGCGATTCGCTGCGCGCCAGCGCCGACCGCGACGAGCCGCGGATCGGCCTGCTGACGCCCGGCGCATTCAGCGAGACCTATTTCGAGCACGCGACGCTCGCGCGCTATCTCGGCTTCCTCTTGGTCGAGGGCGACGATCTCGCGGTCTCCGGCGACCGCATCCACATCCGCACCGTCGCTGGGCTGAAGCGGCTCGACGTGCTGCTGCGCCGGGTCGATTCCAACATGCTCGATCCGCTCGAGCTCGATGCGTCCTCCTATCTCGGCGTGCCCGGCCTCGTCGAAGTGCTGCGCAAGAGCGGCGTCGTGGTCGCCAACATGCCGGGCTCGGGCGTGATGGAGGCGAGGGCGCTGCTCGGCTTCCTGCCCAATCTGTGCCGGCGCCTGCTCTCTGAAGACCTGATGATGCCGCACATCGCAACCTGGTGGTGCGGTCAGAAGTCGGCCCGCGAGCAGGTGCTGTCGCGGCTCGACGAGTTCGCGATCGAAGGCGCCTATGGCCGCGGCGTTGCGGATTTCCCGGGCAATGGTCCGGTGCTGCCGGGCGAATTGTCGGCTGCGGACCGCGACCGCCTGAAGGATGCGATCAGTCACCGCGGCATCGATTATGTCGGACAGGAGCTGGTGCGCCTTTCCACCACGCCGGTGTGGGAGAACGGCCGCATCGCGCCGCGTCCGTTCGTGCTGCGGGTGTTTGCGGCGGCGACGCCGAACGGCTGGACCGTGCTGCCCGGCGGCTTCTGCCGGATCGCCGACCGGGCCGATGCGCGCGCGGTGTCGATGGGCGATGGCGCGGTGTCCGCCGACGTCTGGGTGGTCTCCGACAAGGCGGTTGCGACCTCGACCTTGCTGCCGGCGGTCGACACGGTTCGCATCCGCCGCATCGCCGGCGTGTTGCCGAGCCGCGCCGCCGACAATCTGTTCTGGCTCGGCCGCTATCTCGAGCGCGCCGAGGCCACCATTCGCCTGATCCGGGCGCTGTGCACGCCGCTACGCGATCCGGCGCGGGGTAATTCGAACGGCAACGCGCCGGCGATGCATTCGGCCGAGCGTATCCAGCGCCTGTTGGTGACCTGGGGCGCGGCCTCGCAGACCGCGCGCGCCAATCCCGCCAAGGTCGCGCTCGAGGCGCTGCAGAGCGAGGACAAGTTCGGCTCGGCGCTGTCGCTGGTGCGCTCGGCGCAGCGTACCGCGACGTCACTCCGCGAGCGGCTGTCGCCGGACGCCTGGCAGGTCATCACCGAGATGGCCGACCGCCTGGCGATCGAGGTTCATGACGATGACGGCGTGGTCAGCGCCGCCGAACTGACCTTGCAGGAGCTGGCAAGCTTCGCCGGCCTCGCGCAGGAGAACATGAACCGCGCCGCCGGCTGGCGCTTCCTCGAGATGGGCCGCCGTGCCGAGCGCGCCATCAACACCATCCGCTTTGCCCGTCAGTTCGCCTATGACGAAGCCGGTGACGAGGACCTCGACGTCCTGCTCACGCTGGTGGACTGCCAGATCACCTATCGCTCGCGCTATCTGGTGCAGCCGCTGCTGACGCCGGTGCGCGATCTTGCGGTGCTCGATCCCTATAATCCGCGCTCGGTCGCATTCCAGGTCGCGGCGCTGAACGAGCATATCGCCGCGCTGCCGAGCCTGAAGGAGCATGGCCTGATCGAGCGGCCGCAGCGGCTCGCGGTCTCGGTCGAGGCGATGCTGACGACGGCCGAAGCCTCGAGCCTCGACGTCAAGACCCTGTTCGCGCTGGAGCAGGATCTGCTCAACCTCGCCGATGCGGTCGGGCTGCATTACTTCCCGCATGGACCGAATGCCAGCCGGCCGGAGAAGCTCACGGGGCTGGCGTGATCTACGACATCCGCCACGTCACGACCTACAGCTACGAGACCCAGGTCAGCTTCGCGCGCTGCTCGCTGCGGCTGGAGCCGCTCAGCGGCGACGGGCAGGAGCTGGTTTCCCATTCGGTCGAGATCCGCCCCAGGCCGGCGGAACGCACCGCACGGCGCGATTTCTTCGGCACGCTGACCGAAAGCGTCCTGATCGAGACCGCGCATCGCAGCCTTCGCATCGATTCCCGCTCGCGGGTCGCGGTGGCTCGAGAGCCGCGAGCGCGTGACGCCGCCAGTCCGCCCTGGGAGAGCGTGCGCGATCACGCGTTCGAGGCGCTGAGCCTCGATGCAGCCTCGCCGGTCGGCTATGTCTTCGCCAGTGCGCTGGTGCCCGTGCTGCGGCCGGTGACCGCCTATGCCTCCGCGAGCTTCGCGCCAGGTGGCGGCATCCTCGCCGGCGCTGCCGACCTGATGCGCCGAATCCGCGGTGACTTCAAATACGATCCCAAGGCGACCGTCATCTCGACGCCGCTTCGGGACGTGTTCGAGAAGCGCCACGGCGTCTGTCAGGACTTTGCCCATGTGATGATCGCCGGGCTGCGTGGTCTCGGCCTGCCCGCGGCCTATGTCAGCGGCTATCTGCGCACTATTCCGCCGCCCGGGCAGCCGCGGCTGCAGGGCGCGGACGCAACCCATGCCTGGGTGTCGGTCTGGTGCGGCAGCGAGCTCGGCTGGATCGGGTTCGACCCGACCAACGATCTCATGATCGCCAACGATCACATCATTCTCGCCATCGGCCGCGACTTCGCCGACGTCTCGCCGGTCGACGGCGTCATCGTCGGTGCGCGCAAGCAGAGGCTCAGCGTCGCGGTCGACGTGTTGCCGGTGGAGTGAGGACTAGGATTGCGTTTATACGCATTCGCTATTTCTTGACGATGGTATAGTGAGCCTTGGGATCGCGCGCATACTCACCGGGCCAGAATATCAGGTGCCCCGCACGCATCAAACGATCGAGGTCCTTCTTGCTCGTTTGCCAAGTGCGCCCGGTAAGCCGAGAAGCTTCTGAGACTTGGATCGTTGAGTTCTGGAACGCGTACGCCAAAATCTTGATTTCGTGATCTTGAAGGCGCTTCCAGACATCGACGCCGAAATGGTTGGCGACGTCGGTGTTCGTTGCTCGTTTTCTGGTTGCATGGTCGTTGCTAAGGGTTACACGTACAACTACGCCGTGGACCGCCTCTTGTTTCCATTGTGGCTCGGGTAGATGATACTCCTTCATGCTTTCGCGTATGCGGCGCGTACCCTCGCGAGCCATCCGCACATAACCCAGAAAGCGTAGAGCATCCATGAAGTGATGATTCCGAGCGGCGCGAACTTCATAGATTGTCTTCTCGTTGACGGGCGGAACAAATCCTCCCGGACTTTCGATCTCCATTCGATCGGGAAAGAGCTTCACAAAGACCTCTGAGCCGCTGAAGTTGTACGAGCGATGGACCAATGCGTTCACAACGCCTTCGAACCAGGCATAGGTAGGGTATTCTGGCGTTGTGACAAATTTTCCTTGGTCGTTCAGCCAAGTAACGTCGTAAATGAGGCCAGCGATGATCTCAGCGCCCTCGCGGAGCATTTTTACGACGTTGCCCTCTACGGTGCGGTCCCTCTGAGGGGTGTAGGATTGGCCTTGCCCCTCTGTCTCGCTAGCAAAACGCTGAATACGGAGGCGACAGCCCGGTATCGAAAGTCCCGGATCTTTGGCAGCCAATAAAACAAGACCGTTTAGTGGCTTTAGCTTGCCGTCCTCACGCCGAAGCAAACGACGATCAATCAGCAACTCATCGTTGGAGAATTCGACCCCTTCTCGTTGTCGATAATTATCACAAAAGTCTTGAATGATGCGGAGATCAAAATCGCTCGGATAGTTGTATGGAGCCGTTTCGAGCTCAAACGACAACTCTTGGCGCGTGGCACGGAAATCGTGTTTCTCTTGCTCGCTCATCTTGGAACGGCTCTCGCCGTATCTGATCCACGCCTCTCCCTTGTTGGTCTCCACAAGCTTCCCAAGGTATGGGACGAATATTGCGTAGCAATAGTCCTGCTTCCCATCGACGACGACCGGAAATTTCTTGAACTCCGGTTTTGCCTGCGGGCATCGCGTCAAGTGAGAGCACTCGATATCATTGATTTGCTTTTGGCTGAGCGAGTTGCATCCGACGATTGTGCCGTCGTTCTCCACGCCGTAGACGAGAAGGCCGCCGTCAGGCGTATTAGAGAACGTGCTGTAGTAGGTGGCGAGATCGTCTATCGAAATCTTTCGACAGCCTTTGCGTTCGAATCTGCGATCCTCTCCCAAGAATTCGATGACCTGCTGATTGAGCCGGACCCAAATGTCGCGGGGAGTCCAAACGGCAGGATTATCGTTGACACCAACCGCCGCGTTGAAATCAAACTCGAACTGGTCTGACATACTCGATGTAGTATATCGAGCCATGCTCGATACCTTTATGCGGTAGGATGGGTGTGAAGGCGGACCCAAATCACTATAGCGAGAAGAGAGCCGCTCGTCGCGGCCACCCCGTAACGGCACCCGCGTTGTCCACACTGCTGAGGTTACATGAATACAGCAAACGGGCTCACCTCAAAAAGCTGCCCTAAAACCCCAAAAGGGCCCGGCGTGAACCGAACCCCTTTGGCGGAGCGGGTGGGATTCGAACCCACGATACAGTTGCCTGTATGGCCGATTCGTAATCGGCTGGCTTCAACCACTCACCCAACGCTAAGTTTATTAAGGCACTTTTTTGCAGGACTGCCAAGCGAAAGATGCATCGAGAAGATTGAGGCGGGTCTCGACATCCGCACACACGCGGTTGTCGGCCGCGACTTCGCCGACGTCTCGCCGGTTGACGGCGTCATCGTCGGTGCGCGCAAGCAGAGGCTCAGCGTCGCGGTCGACGTGTTGCCGGTGGAGTGAGCGGAGCGCGGCGAGAATGCCGATCAGGCGACATGCCGCTTGCCCGATTTGTCCCATCCGATCGGGCTGACGATCACGCGGTCGCGGCCTTCTGCCTTGGCTTGATAGAGCGCAAGGTCCGCTGCCTTGAGCAGTTCGCGCGACGTGCGCTCGTGGTCGGGCACGAGGCAGGACACCCCGATGCTGACGGTCGGTAACTCCTGCTCGGATTCGCGTGCGGCCGCGAGCTTCGCGCGAATCTGTTCGGCGACCTCCAACGCACCGGCCTTGCCGATGCCGGGCAGCAACACCGAAAACTCCTCGCCGCCGTAGCGCGCGCCGAGATCGGTGACGCGCTTGGCGCTGGCTGCGATGCATCGCCCCACGGTGGCGAGTACGGCGTCGCCAGCCTGATGCCCGTAGGTGTCGTTGAAGGCTTTGAAATGATCGACATCGATCATCAGAAGCGAAACCGGCGACTTCGCGCGCATGCCGCGCCGCCATTCGGCTTCAAGGGTGTCATCGAGGCGGCGGCGGTTGGCGAGGCCGGTCAGCGCGTCGGTGCTCGCAAGATGCGCGAGCCGGCGTTCGGCAGCGGCCCGCCGCTTGAGAGCAGCCAGCAGATAGAACATCAGGACGATCGAGAAGCTGCACAGCGCGGCCACCACGCTGCCGATCAGCCAGACCTGCTGCCACCAATCGGCATAGATGCCGTCGAGCGAGAGACCCTCGGCGATGATCAGGCGATGGTTGCCGACCGCCTGGAAGACATAGAGCCGCCTGACATGATCGACGAGCGATTTCGTCATGTAGGAGCCGGATTGCCGCGCCGGATACTGCTTGAAGACCTGGGAGTCCTTGATGCTCTGCCCGATCTTGCCGATCTCGAACGGTGTCCGCATCAGCATGACGCCGTCAGTGTTGAACAGCGCCATGCTGTCGCCGAGGCCGAAGTTCAGCTTGCGAAACAGGTTGTGGAAATAGCTGAGCCGCATGCTGCCCGCGACCACGCCTGCAAAGGATCCATCCTCCGTGCTGATACGGCGGCTCAGGCTGATCAGATATTCGCCGTCCGGCGTGACCCAGGGAGCGCTGATGAACAGTCCGCGGTCGGCTCGCGTCTGATGCACCTGGAAGAAGTCCCGATCGGCGAAATTTGCCGTCCGAGGCTTCAATGTCCGGGAATCCAGCGTGACGTCTCCCGCGACATTCAGCACGAGGATCGAGCCGAGATCCTTGGCCGTGGCGGCGCGGTCGAACAGCACGACCTGGCGGAGTTCCGGGCTGACCTTGCCGAGCTCCGGCAGCTTGACGCCGTCGGCGACCGCCTGCAGAGAGAGGTCATAGAGCTCGATGTTGCGGTCGATCTCGCTGGCAATGGAGGCGACGAGGTTGGTCGCCCCTTCCTTCGCATGCTGATAGTCCTTGTCCGCCATCTCCCAGAGGATCGATGCGCAGATCGCCGAAAAGCCCAAAACGAGGCCGATCCCGAGCGCAAGCAGCCGTTTGGTCGGCACCGCCTTCGGCTTTGGCACAGGCCCGTTCATTGTTCGCTTCCCGCTTCCCCCGCGCCCCCGCGCTTTGACGTTTTCTATAGGGGCATCAAATTGAGAAAGGCGACCTGAAGCGCAGGCAATTTATGCGCGTGCGTTGGGGGAGCTTTAACCATCCGGCTTGACCGGGACCCGTCGCGGGTCCTCGACAGATCGCGCGTTCCGTTCAGGTTCCGGTCCGCCGTAGGTCCTCTGCGGCGTCGCTGCGCAAATTGCGGAAGAACTGCTCGACCTCGCGCGACAGCGTCTCGGCGGTCGCGGTCAAATCGTTCGATGCCGCGAGCACCGATTCTGCCGCCTTGCTGGTCTGGTCCATGTCGTCGCGGAGCGAGCCGACATTCGTCACCAGGGTCTCGTTGCCCTGGGCGGCCATCTGCGCATTGGCGGAGATTTCGCGCGTCGCCGCGTCCTGTTGGCCGATCGCGCTTGCGATATTGGCGGTGACGTTGTTGATCTCGCGCACCGCCTGGCCGATTTCGCGCACGGCGGCGACGGAGTTGCGGGTCGAGGCCTGGATCAGGCCGACATTCTCGCTGATCTCGGCGGTTGCCTTCGCGGTCTGTCCGGCGAGCGCCTTGACCTCGTGCGCAACGACCGCGAAGCCGCGGCCGGCATCGCCGGCGCGGGCGGCTTCGATGGTGGCGTTGAGCGCGAGCAAATTGGTCTGCTCGGCGATCGCCTGGATCAGGCTCAGCACGCCGTCGATGCGCTGGGTGGTGGCGGCAAGGCTCTCGATCTCGGTGATCGACCGGTCGGTGCGCGCACCGGCGTGATCGACCGCGCCGGACGACTGCTTGACCTGGCGACCGATCTCCGCGACCGAGGCGGAGAGCTCTTCGGCCGCGCCCGCCACCGCGGAGACGTTGCTCAAGGCCTGTTCGGTCGCGCCTGCCGCCGCAACCGCCCGGCCATTGGCGTCCGCCGCGACGGTCGCGATGGTCTGCGCGGTCTGCCGCATCGTCGCGGCGTTGTCGTGCACCGCGCGCAGCACCTCACCGATGGTGCCGCGGAATGCGTCGACGAAGCTCTCGATGTGCCGGCCGCGTGCGTCGCGGGCCTCGGAATCCTGCAGGACTTGCGCGTTCAGGCTGCGATTGCGGTCCATCGCCTCCTGGAACACCTTGATGGCGCGCGCCAGGGCGCCGATCTCGTCGCCGCGTTCGGCGTGGGGCACCTCGACATGGTCGTCGCCCTCGGCGACGCGCTTGATGGTCGTTGTGATCTGCGACAGCGGCCGCGCCACCGAGCGGGCGATGATCAGCACGCCGAGCACCACCACGACCATGGCCGCCGCGCCGAGCCCGGTCAGCAGCAGTGCCAGCTCGCGGTTGGTGTCGGTCTGCCGTGCCAGCCTCTTGCTGCGCTCGGCATAGACTTTTGAGAGCGCCTCGAGGTCCTTGTTCAGCGCGCTGCGTACGTCGCGGTTGGCGTCGTTGTCGCCCCATTCGCGTCCGGCTGCGCCGCCGATCTCGATGCCGCGACGAACCAGCTCCTTGCGGAAATCGATGAACTGCTCGATGCGCTTCTTGAAGACCGCGAACTCGGTGGCGTCGTCAGCCTGCACCAGGGTTTCCCAGTTCTTGACCACGCCGATGATGCGTTCGTTGAACGCCAGCAGTCCGTCGCTGTATTTCTTCACCGCCGCCGGATCGGTCGACATGTAGATGCCGCGGGATTCCATCACCACGGCATAGACCAGCGAATTGACCCGCTCGACATTGAGCGCGGCACGGCTCGCGAGGTCGACGGCGGCGGTCAACTCGGCATTGCGCCGCGCGTTGTAGTCGGACAGGAAAGTGATGGCCGCAGTCAGCGCCGCAATCAGCGCAAACGTCGAGTACAGCCTGGCAGCAAGCGAGAATCGGGATGCCATTGGAGGCCGGGACATGGAGATGGAGGATGTGATGGGGGCGGGCACTGAGGGCACTCCAGGGGCCGGGGCGTACCTTCGGCCGATTAAAGCTTATGCAAAATCTTCATGGACAATCTCTTAACGCGCGGGCTTTGCGCGATTGCAGTCGTTAAAATCCCTAAATGATCCCAATGTCTTATGCAGCCTCTTGAACCTGCCGGGTTCCCGCGACTGGCGGTTGTGTTGAATGACGCGCCGCCATCATCGTCATTCATCAACATCCAAGGTGCATCGGGCGAAGCCGATGGCACGACTTTCGCAAAGAGGTGCTAGGTTACGCCGCCCCAGCCCTACGCGAATTTCCCATGCACTATCGTCACACCATCGACGCCACCAGCTACGCATTCGACGATCTGCGCATCCTGCTTGCCAGGGCCTCGCCGCCGCGCTCGGGCGACCGGCTGGCCGGCATCGCAGCCGACAGTGCCGCGGAGATGATCGCAGCGCGGCTTGCGCTCGCCGACGTCCCGCTCAAGCAATTCCTCGATGAGCCTGTCATCCCCTACGAGGACGACGAGGTCACCCGCCTGATCCTCGACAGCCACGACGTCGCCGCCTTTTTGCCGGTGTCGTCGCTTACCGTCGGCGGCTTCCGCGACTGGCTGCTGTCGGATGCCGCGACCGGTGAAGCGATCAGCAGGATTTCACGCGGCGTCACCCCGGAAATGGTTGCGGCGGTATCGAAGCTGATGCGCAACCAGGACCTGATCCTGGTCGCCAAGAAATGCGAGGTCACGACCCGCTTCCGCAACACGGTCGGCTTGCGCGGGCGAATGAGCACACGGCTGCAGCCCAACCATCCCTTCGACGATGCCAAGGGCATCACCGCCTCGATCCTCGACGGACTGCTGCTCGGATCCGGCGATGCCTGCATCGGCATCAATCCGGCGAGCGACGATCCGAATGTCATCGGCACCCTGCTGCGGTTGCTGGACGACGTTATCACCCGGCTCGGGATTCCGACGCAGGGATGCGTGCTGACCCATGTCACGACCACGCTCGGACTGATCGGGCAGGGGCTGCCGGTCGATCTCGTGTTCCAGTCGATCGCAGGGACCGAGGCGGCCAATCGCAGCTTCGGCGTCGACCTCTCGCTGCTGCGCGAGGCACGGGAAGCCGGGCTGTCGCTCCGGCGCGGCACGGTCGGCGACAATGTGATGTATTTCGAGACCGGGCAGGGCTCGGCCCTGTCGGCCAACGCCCATCACCAGGTCGATCAGCAGACCTGCGAGGCGCGGGCCTATGCGGTGGCGCGCGCGTTCGATCCGCTGCTCGTCAACAGCGTGGTCGGTTTCATCGGCCCCGAATACCTCTACGACGGCAAGGAAATCATCCGCGCCGGCCTCGAGGATCATTTCTGCGGCAAGCTGCTCGGCCTGCCGCTCGGAATCGACGTTTGCTATACCAACCATGCCGAGGCCGATCAGGATGACATGGACAATCTCCTGACGCTGCTCGCCGCCGCAGGTGTGAACTTCATCATGGGCGTGCCGGGCGCGGATGACGTCATGCTGAACTATCAGTCGACATCGTTTCACGATGCGCTTTATGTCCGTGACCTGTTCGGCCTGAAGCGGGCGCCCGAATTCGACGATTGGCTCGCGCGCGCCGGCCTTGCCGGGCAGGACTTCCGCCTCGTTGCCGATGCGGGGCGGCTGCCTGACCTCGCCGCCAGGCTCCTGACCTGACGGGATAGCAAAATTCTGCAGAGCAACTATCTCGCCGTTGTGACGTTGGTAAGTGCCACAATGTTGAAGAATTTCTGGCCCAGCGTTCCACGCCATGGTTAGATTTGCGGACGCTTCGGGGTCGATTGATGAGAGCTGAGGGCATAGAGACAGCACGGCGTATCCTCTGCGTCTTTCCGCGCTATACGTCGTCGTTCGGGACCTTCGAGCACGCCTACCCCCTGACCGACGGCGTCAAGGCGTTCATGCCGCCGCAGGGCCTGCTGCTGATTGCTGCATACCTCCCAGAGAACTGGCAGGTCCGTTTCGTCGACGAGAACCTGCGCCCGGCCACGGCGGAGGATTTCGAGTGGGCGGACGCGGTGTTCGTCAGCGGTATGCACATCCAGCGCCAGCAGATGAACGACATCTGCCGCCGCGCGCATGACCATGATCTCGTGGTCGCGATCGGCGGGCCGTCCGTCAGCGCGTGCCCGGACTATTATCCCTCATTCGACTACCTTCATGTCGGCGAACTCGGCGATGCGACCAATGAGCTGATCAGGCGCCTGGCGGATGACACCAGCCGTCCCGACCAGCAGGTGGTGCTGAAGACCATCGACCGCCTGCCGATGACGGATTTCCCGCTGCCGGCCTATGAGCTCGCCGAAACCAAGAAGTACTTTCTCGGCAGCATCCAGTTCTCATCGGGCTGCCCCTATCAGTGCGAGTTCTGTGACATCCCCGGGCTCTATGGCCGCAATCCGCGGCTGAAGTCGCCGCAGCAGATCATCGCGGAGCTCGACAAGCTGCGCGCATGCGGTGCGACCGACACCGTGTATTTCGTCGACGACAATTTCATCGGCAACCGCAAGGCCGCGAGCGAGCTGCTGCCGCATCTGATCGAATGGCAGAAGCGGACCGGCTATGTCACGCGCCTCGCCTGCGAGGCGACGCTCAACATCGCCAAGCGGCCCGAGATACTGGAGAAGATGCGCGAGGCCTTCTTCGTGACGATCTTCGTCGGCATCGAGACGCCGGATCCCGATGCGCTGAAGGCCATGCACAAGGATCAGAACATGATGGTTCCGATCCTGGAAGGCGTACGAACCATCAATTCCTTCGGCATGGAGGTCGTCTCCGGCATCATCATGGGGCTCGATACCGACAAGCCCCAGACCGGTGATGCGCTGATCTCCTTCGTCGAGGAGTCCCGGATTCCGCTGCTCACGATCAATCTGCTGCAGGCGTTGCCGAAGACGCCGTTGTGGGACCGGCTGGAAAAGGCGGGGCGGCTGGTCCATGACGACGGCCGCGACTCCAATGTCGAGTTCCTGCTGCCCTACGAGGACGTGGTCAGTTCCTGGCGCAAATGCATGGAAATCGCCTACGAGCCGAAGAAGCTGTTCGAGCGCTATCTGCATCAATGCAACTACACCTATGCCAACCGCATCAAGGTGCCGGTCAGTCCGGAGATGAAGAGCTGGGCCAACATCCGGCGCGGCCTGATCATGCTGCGCAACATCTTCTGGAAGGTCGGCGTGCTCGGCGACTACAGGCGCGTGTTCTGGAAGTTTGCGCTCGGCCGGCTCAAACGCGGCGACATCGAGGGGTTGATCTCGGCGACGCTGGTTGCGCACCACCTGATCACATTTGCGCGCGCAGCCTCCAGCGGCCGGCAGAACGCCTCGAACTACTCGATCCGGCTGCGCGAGGCTTCAGTTCCGGCCGAATGACAGCATGACGACACCGCCGGCGCCATCGACCGCTTCGCTACCCGATTTGCGTGACCTCACGCCGGCACGCGTCGGTCTCGGTCGGTCCGGGGCCAGCCTGCCGACCAATGCGCTGCTCTCCTTCACGCTCGACCACGCCCGCGCGCGCGACGCCGTTCACGCGACGTTCGAGGTCAGCGGCATCGCTGCCGGTCTTGCCGGCCTCGGCATCACACCGCACGAGGTGTCGAGCCAGGCGCACGAGCGGCGCGACTATCTGCGCCGGCCGGATCGCGGGCGCATGCTGGATTCCGCATCGCGGCGGTCGCTGGAAAGCTGCGGCATCACCGCGTGCTCCTGCGCCATCGTGATCGGAGACGGTCTGTCGCCGACGGCGGTCAATGTGCACGCCGTCGAATTGATCCGGCATCTGCTGCCGCGGCTTGCGGCCGACAAGATCGATGCCGGCGCAGTGATCGTGGCATCCGGCGCGCGCGTTGCGCTCGGTGACGAGATCGGCGCCATCCTCGGCGCGCGCATGCTGGTGATGCTGATCGGCGAACGGCCCGGCCTTTCCGCGCCCGACAGTCTTGGCGCCTATCTCACCTTTGCACCGCGGATCGGCCTCACCGATGCCGATCGCAACTGCATCTCCAACATCCACCGTGCTGGCCTGAGCTATGCGGAAGCCGCTCTCAGGATCGCGTGGCTTGTGCGTGAAGGGCTGGCGCGCCAGATCACAGGGGTCGCGTTGAAGGACGAAAGCGGCGGTGGATCATCACAGAATGCGCTCCCAGGGTGTGGCAAATCAGATACTTAATGGTGGGGATCAGCGGTTCCCCGCTGATTTGGCTCGACCCTCGCGCTTGCGAGCAAGAGGGCAGACAGGTAAAACCGGCGCCGGTCAATATTCACGTGTTTTCAAGGACTAGCGCCGAAAAGCCGCGCTCACCCGCCTCATTCGCGCCCCTAGACCCAAGCTAGACAGATTGAGCCGTTTTCAGAACTGGACAGGGCATGCTCGAAAAGAACTCCGAAAGTCAGGTCCACGTCGAGAAGGTCGAAGAGCCGCGGTCGGGCCCCAGCATCGCGTTCGGGATCGAGCGTCTCGGCCTGATCCCGATGCGGGCGCCGATCCTGTCTTGCATCGTGCTCGTTCTGTTGCTGGTCGGCGCCGTATTCGGCGTGCATCGGATCAAGATCGACGATTCGCTGTCGCAATTGTTCCGCTCCGAATCCAAGGACTACAAGCAGTATGAGGCCGTGACCAAGCGCTTCCCGGCGACCGAGTTCGACGTCCTCGTCGTGGTCGAAGGCAAGACGCTGCTCGAGCGCGACAATCTCGGCAAGCTCCGTGACATGGTCACTGACCTGCAGCTCGTCGAGGGCGTGCGCGGCCTGGTGTCGCTGTTCTCCGCGCGCCAGGCGCCGGAGCCCGGCAAGCTGCCGGCGGCGCTGTTCCCGAACGAGCTCCCCGAGGGCGCGGCCTACGACAAGTTCGTCGAGACCGTCAAAAGCAACGAGATTATCCGCGGCAAGCTATTGTCGGAGGACGGCACGCTCGCGCTGGTCGTGCTGTCGCTCGAGCCGGAGGTGGTCGGCAGCAACAAGCTCGGCAAGGTGGTCGGCGACATCAGGAAGATCATGGCCGACGATCTCGGCGGCAGCGGGCTCAATGCCCAGCTGTCCGGCGTGCCGGTCATGCAGCTCGAGATCCGCAACGCGGTCGAGCGCGACGGCCTGACCTACAACATTCTCGGCATCCTCGCCGGCTGCGTCATCGCCATCATCTTCTTCCGCAAGATCTCCTTCATGGTGGCGGCGGCGTTCCCGCCGATGATCGCGATCCTGCTCGCGTTGGGCGGCCTCGGATGGGCCAATTTCAATCTCAACATGTTCCTCAATGTGATGACGCCGCTCATCATGGTGATCAGCTTCTCCGACTCGATGCAGCTGACATTCGCCGCGCGCGACCGGCTGATCGCCGGGCAGGACAAGTTCACCGCGTTCAAGAACGCGGTGCTGGTGGTCGGCCCGGCCTGCGTGCTGACGCACGGCACGGCCGGCATTTCCTTCATCGCGCTGCAGTTCTCGGACTCCGACCTGATCCGCAAATTCGGCGAGGCCGGGCTTGCGGCGACCATCATCGCGCTGGTCGCGGTGCTCTCGCTGGTGCCGGTGTTCGGCATCCTGCTGGTGCGCAACGAGAAGGTCTTTGCGGTCAAGTTCCAGAGCGCGGACGCCGGCGTGCAGGCGCTGCGCAATTTCTGCTACTGGATTGCCGTGCGCATGGTCGGTCGTCCCGGGCTGTTCAGCCTGCTCGCGCTGATCGTCGTCGGCGGCCTCGGCATCATCTATGCCAACCTCGAGCCGCGCTACCGGCTCGCCGACCAGGTGCCGGACAAGCGGCAGGCAGTGGAGGCGTCGAGCCGGCTCGACGCCAAGCTGACCGGCGCCAATCCGGTCGATGTGCTGATCGAATTCCCCAAGGGTCAGTCGCTCTATTCGCCGGAGACGCTGAAGACGATCGCCGATGTCCACGCGATGGTCGAGGACTCTGCCGGCGTCGGCAATGTCTGGTCGCTGGAAACCCTGCGGCGCTGGCTCGCCGAAAAGGCCGGCAGCAACGATGTCGCGACGCTGAAGGAATATGTCGGCGTGATCCCCGAGCATCTCGTGCGCCGCTTCATCTCGAAGGATCAGGATGCGGTGGTGGTGTCGGGCCGGGTTCCGGATCTCGACTCGAGCCAATTGCTTCCGGTGGTGAACAAGCTCGATCATTCGCTGGACAAGGTGCGCGCCGAGCACCCCGGCTACGAGATCGCCGTCACCGGCCTGTCGGTGATTGCCGCGCGCAACAGCGCCAACATGATCGAGAAGCTCAACCGCGGCCTGACCGTCGAGTTCGCGCTGGTCGCGATCTTCATCGGACTGGCGTTCCGCTCGGTCGTGGTGATGTTCTCCTGCATCCTGCCGGGCATCTTCCCCGTGGTGCTGTCAGGCACCGTGTTGTGGCTGCTCGGGGAGGGGCTGCAATTCGCAAGCGTGGTGGCACTGACCGTGTCGTTCGGCCTTGGGCTCAGCGCAACCATCCACTTCCTCAATCGTCTGCGGCTCGAGACCAAGCCCGGTGTCACGCCGGAGCTTGCGGTTGAGCGCGCCACCGTTCTGGTCGGTCCCGCGCTGATCCTGACGACGGTGGTGCTGGCCTGCGGCCTGGTCGTCACCGTGTTCTCCGATCTGCCGTCGCTGCGCCTGTTCGGCTGGCTCAGCGCATTCTCGATGGTCGCGGCCCTGGTCGCGGACCTCTTCATCCTGCGGCCGACCTCGATGTTCCTGATCAACCTGTCGCAAAAGCTCCGCGGCAGGGGCGGGCAGCCGGCGCCGATCGAAAAGGCCTGATCGGTCGACAATTAGAAGGCCCGGTTCCGAGGTGTTCGGAACCGGGCCTTTTTTGTTCGCCGGCGAAATCGATCGGAAGCGTCAGGTCTTCGTCATCGTGATCGTGACGCCGCGGATCTCGCCCTTGGAGTCGATCTGCACCACCTGCTTGGAGCCGTTGGTCTGCAGGTTCAGGTTTGCGGCAAAGCCGGACGCCTCGACGAACACGTCGATCCGTCCGCCGCCCGCGGTGCCCTGCAAATTGCCGAAGATGTTGCGGCTTGCCTCGCTCCAGTTGCCGGAGATCCGGTCGCCCTGGCTGGTGACGTCGCTGGAGAGGTCGAACTTGTAGCTGTCGCTGGCGCAATGCAGCGATTGCTTCAGGTTCATGCCCGACGGCGCGACCTTGTAGTCAGCCTTGCAACGAATGCGTTCGGTCGTGCCGTTGGACAGCGCCACCGTGCCCGTTCCGGTCCACGAGCCGGCAAAACCGGCGAACGGACCGCTGGCCTGCGCATGGACTGCGGAGGCAGACAGCATCAGTGCGGCGCCGACGCCCACAGCTCCGAGGGCCTGAGCATAATGGCTGGAACCAAACAGTTTCATTGTGAATTTCCCATCAAAATCAACGCCTCCCTTGCAAGAAAGCGTCTCGCCGCATCGAAGGTTTAGTGTCACCCAAGAATGTTAGGTTCAAACGACAAAGGCGACGCGCACGATGCCTGTCGTCTTCGAACAGAATCAGAAACGATTGGCCTCATGACGGCATCTAGCTTTGCGTGCGTGCCATCTGCAATAGCCAAACGCGACAAAGTGATGGCGCGAATCGCTTTTGTGAATCAATAACTTAAGTGGGGGTTTACAGCGCCGTAAATTTAGCCGCATTTAGCAGTGCTTGTCGTCAATCCGTTGCCGCGTTACGTGGCGTCTGCAATCCCCAAAATCCGTCCCGGCCATGCCGAAACGCTTTCGGGAACAGATTTTCTGCTGTCGGAAATGAAGGAATACGATGCGTAAATTTCTCTTGGCACTTGCCCTGTTGTCGATCCCGCTCGCGTCCAGCGCCGTCGCCCAGCAGCAGCAGGGACGCGGTACACCCGATGAGCAGAAGGCCTGCACGCGTGACGTGCAGCGTCACTGCCGCTCCGTCATCGATCAGGGCGATTTCACCATTCTCGCCTGCCTGCAGCAGAATCGCAGCAAGATCAGCGCCGCCTGTGAGCAGGTGCTGAAGAGCCACGGCCAATAAGACCGAATTCAGGTCTCAAGGGACCGCCATCAATACCGAGGCTGGCAGCCATGCCGGCCGCGGTCACATATGCTGGCGGTCACAGATAGCATTGGTTTTGGTGGCGTATTCCCCTATATGGGGCTCGCAAATCCCCCGCATGCGCTGACGGTTCGCGCCTGCGTCGTGCCATGACCAGTGTAGCCCAAATTTCCCATGACCACCGCGAGCGACCTGCGATCCGGAAAGACC
This sequence comes from Bradyrhizobium sp. WCU1, assembly GCF_053474805.1. Lineage (NCBI taxonomy): Bacteria > Pseudomonadati > Pseudomonadota > Alphaproteobacteria > Hyphomicrobiales > Nitrobacteraceae > Bradyrhizobium > Bradyrhizobium sp. WCU1. The sequence goes on along the minus strand of NZ_CM130280.1, from coordinate 1,033,327 downwards.
CACCGCGACGAGAATTTTCCGGTCGCGTCGTGGATCATTCATCCGCGGCACCGTGCCCTGATCCTGGCCTTCTATAATTTCGTCCGCACCGCCGACGATATCGCCGATCACGCCACGCTGCAGCCTGCGGAAAAGCTGCGCTATCTCGACCTCATGGAGGCCGAGCTGCTCGGCAATGGCGAGACCCAGAACGAGGCGGTCAATCTGCGCCGGGCCTTCGCCGAGCGCGGCATGCCGCCGCGGCATGCGCTTGACGTGCTGGTGGCGTTCCGCCTCGACGTCACCAAGCAGCGTTATGAAAACTGGGACGATGTGATCGACTATTGCCGTTATTCGGCGATGCCGGTCGGGCGCTTCATGCTCGACGTCCATGGCGAGGATACCTCGACTTGGGCCGCATCGGATGCGCTCTGCGCCGCCTTGCAGATCAACAATCATCTGCAGGATTGCGGCAAGGACTACCGCAACCTGAACCGCGTCTACCTGCCGCGCGATGCGCTCGCCGCCGCAGGCGCGACGGTGGAGATGCTCGGCGAGGCGAAGTCACAGCCGGCCCTGCTCAACTGTCTGCAGGCGCTCGCGGTGCGCACCGAGACGCTGCTTGTGCAAAGCAAATCACTTGCCGCCGAGGTGAAGGACTTCAGGCTCGGGCTCGAGATCTCCGTGATCCAGGCGTTCGCCGACAAGATCGTCAACATGCTGAAGGTGCGCGATCCGCTCAGCGAGCGGGTGCATTTGAGCAAGGTTGAGCTACTGCTGCAGAGCCTCGGCGGCGTCGCAGTCGAGACCGCGCAGCGCGCGACCGGACGGCGTGTGGTCTCCAGGACGGCGGCCGGCGCATGAGCGTCGAGGCGGCGGCCAACGCAAATTACGGAAGCACTGCGTCGGGCAGCTCGTTCTATGCCGCGATGCGCATCCTGCCGCACGCCCAGCGCGAGGCGATGTTCCAGATCTACAGCTTCTGTCGGCAGGTCGACGACATCGCGGATTCCGACGGCCCGCGGCCGGAGCGGCTGGCGGCGCTGCAACAATGGCGCGACGATATCGACGCGCTCTATGCCGGGCACCCGCCGGAGCGGCTGAAGGACTATGTCGCCTCGGTCAAGACGTTCGGCCTGAAGCGCGAAGATTTCCTCGCGATCGTCGACGGCATGGAGATGGACGTGCCGCAGGACATCCGCGCGCCGGATCTTGCGACGCTCGATCTCTATTGCGATCGCGTCGCGAGCGCGGTCGGCCGGCTGTCGGTGCGTGTGTTCGGCCTGCCCGAGGACGACGGCATCCAGCTCGCGCATCACCTCGGCCGTGCGCTGCAGCTCACCAACATCCTGCGCGACATCGACGAGGATGCCGGTCTCGGCCGGCTCTATCTGCCGCGCGAATGGCTCTGGCACGCCGGCATCACCAACAACGACCCGGCGCGCGTCACCGCCGATCGCGCGCTGCCGAAAGTGTGCGCGCCGCTGGCCGAGCGCGCCAAGATGCATTTCCAGAAGTCCGACGAGATCATGAAGCGCAATTCGCGCCGCGCCGTGCGCGCGCCCCGGATCATGTCGAAATACTACCGCGCGATCCTCGATCTGTTGATCGCGCGCGGCTTCGCCGCGCCGCGTGCGCCGGTGCGTGTGTCCAAGGCCGCCAAGATCGGCATTCTTCTTCGTTACGCGATCATCTGATGCAAAAGACCGTTCATATCATCGGCGCCGGCATTTCCGGCCTCTCCGCCGCCGTGCGGCTCGCCAATGCCGGCTACAAGGTCGCCGTTCACGAGGCGACGCAGCAGGCTGGCGGCCGCTGCCGGTCCTATTTCGACGCCGCCACCAATCTCACCATCGACAATGGCAATCACCTGCTGCTGTCGGGCAACCGTCACGCGCTGAGCTACGCGCGTTCGATCGGCACCGAGGCCGGTCTCGTCGGGCCCGCGCGCGCGCAGTTTCCGTTCGTCGATCTGGCCTCTGGCCGGCGCTGGCAGCTCGACCTCGGCGATTCCCGCCTGCCGCTATGGGTGTTCGACGAGGCGCGCCGCGTCCCGGACACGACCCTGCGCGACTATCTCGCATTGGCGCCGCTGGCCTGGGCCGGCACCGCGGCGCTGGTTGGCAACACCATCCCCTGCAAGGGCACGCTGTATGACCGCCTGGTGCAGCCGCTGCTGCTCGCCGCGCTGAACGTCGATCCACCGGAGGGCTCGGCCGGGCTTGCCGGCGCCATCGTGCGCGAGACGCTGCTCGCCGGCGGGCAGGCCTGCCGCCCGCTGATCGCGCGCGACGGCCTCAGCTCCGTGCTGATCGAGCCGGCCGTGAAGCTGTTGCAGGAGAGGGGCCACAGCGTCCAGTTCAGTCACGAATTGCGTACGCTTGGCATGTCCGGCGATCGCGTCAGCGAGCTGGACTTCGGCGGCGGCGACAAGATCGAGCTGGCGGCCGACGATGCCGTCGTGCTCGCGGTGCCGCCGCGTGCTGCGGCGACCTTGCTGCCGGGCCTGAAAACCCCGACCAAATTCCGCGCCATCGTCAACGCGCATTTCCGCGTCGATCCGCCGCGTGACGCCGCGCCCATTCTCGGCGTGGTCGGCAGCCTCGTGGAATGGCTGTTCGCGTTCCCGCAGCGGCTGTCGGTGACGATCTCCAACGGCGACCGCCTGGTCGACATGCCGCGCGAGGAACTCGCGCAGGCGATCTGGCGGGACATCTGCAAGGCATCGGGCGTGTCGGGCGACCTGCCGCCCTGGCAGATCGTGCGCGAGCGCCGTGCCACATTTGAGGCGACGCCGGAGCAGAACGCCCTCCGTCCGGGGGCCACGACGGCGCAAAAAAACCTGTTCCTTGCCGGCGACTGGACTGCTACCGGATTGCCGGCAACCATCGAGGGATCGGTGCGGTCGGGTGATCGCGCCGCCGATCTGGTTCTGGCCACGCGCTAGATTCGACCTGCTGGAGCATTTTCGAGCGAAGTGGTCACCGGTTCGCGTCAAGAAAGTGCGACCGGCAAATGAATGAGAACATGATCCGATTTGATCGGATCATGTTCGGAAGCGGCCGCGGCTTTCGAACAGCCGGCCCGCGATGAAGAGGATATCGAGCGAGATGCTTTCGAGAGATCACGGCGTTGCAGTCGATCCGGTCGCGCTGGAGAAGAGCATCTCCAAGGCAACCGAAGCACTGCTTGGCTATCGCCAGTCCGACGGACATTGGGTGTTCGAGCTCGAGGCCGACAGCACCATTCCGGCCGAGTACATCCTGCTGCGTCACTATCTGGCCGAGCCCGTCGATGCGGCCCTCGAGGCCAAGATCGGCAACTATCTGCGCCGCGTCCAGGGCGCGCATGGCGGCTGGCCGCTGGTGCATGACGGCCCGTTCGACATGAGCGCCAGCGTGAAGTCGTACTTCGCGCTGAAGATGATCGGCGATTCCGTCGACGCGCCGCACATGGTGCGGGCGCGCGAGGCGATCCGCTCGCGCGGCGGCGCTTCGGGCAGCAACGTGTTCACGCGCTTCCTGCTCGCGCTCTATGGCGTCGTGACCTGGCGCGCAACGCCGGTGCTGCCGATCGAGATCATGCTGCTGCCGATGTGGTCGCCGTTCCACATCAACAAGATCTCGTACTGGGCGCGCACCACGATGGTGCCGCTGATGGTGCTCGCCGCGCTGAAGCCGCGCGCGAAGAATCCGAAGGGCGTCGGCATCGACGAGCTGTTCCTGGAGGATCCGAAATCGGTCCGCATGGCGCCGAAGGCGCCGCACCAGAGCGCGAGCTGGTTCTACCTGTTCCGCTCGCTCGACGCCGTGCTGCGCGTGATCGAGCCGATGTTTCCGAACAGCCTGCGCCAGCGCGCGATCGATGCAGCGCTCGCCTTCACCGAAGAGCGGCTGAACGGCGAAGACGGCATGGGCGCGATCTATCCGCCGATGGCCAACATCGTCATGATGTATGAGGCGCTCGGCAAGGACGAGAGTTTTCCGCCGCGCGCCGTCACCCGACGCGGCATCGACAAGCTGCTCGTGATCGGCGACGACGAGGCCTATTGCCAGCCCTGCGTTTCGCCGGTGTGGGACACGGCACTGACCTGTCATGCGCTGCAGGAAGCCGGCGGCGACGACACCCTCGCCAAGGCCAAGCAGGGTCTCGACTGGCTGAAGCCGCGCCAGGTGCTTGAGCTGAAGGGCGATTGGGCGGTCAAGGCGCCGGACGTGCGTCCCGGCGGCTGGGCGTTCCAGTACAACAACGACCACTATCCCGACCTCGACGACACCGCCGTGGTTGTCATGGCGATGGATCGCGTGCGGCGTCATACCGGGACCCGCGAATACGACGAGGCGATCGCGCGCGGCCGCGAGTGGATCGAGGGCCTGCAGAGCCGGGACGGCGGCTGGGCCGCGTTCGACGCCAACAACCTCGAATATTACCTCAACAACATCCCGTTCTCGGATCACGGCGCACTGCTCGATCCGCCGACCGAGGACGTCACCGCGCGCTGCATCTCGATGCTGGGCCAGCTCGGCGAGACCGCCGAGAGCAGCAAGGCGATGGCCGACGGCATTGCCTATCTGCGCCGTACCCAGCTGCCCGAGGGCTCCTGGTACGGCCGCTGGGGCCTGAACTACATCTACGGCACCTGGTCGGTGCTGTGTGCGCTAAATGTCGCAGGGGTCGATCGCAACGACCCGATGATCCGAAAGGCGGTAGAATGGCTGGCGTCCGTCCAGAATCAGGACGGCGGCTGGGGCGAGGACGCCGTCAGCTACCGGCTGGATTACAAGGGTTATGAAGTTGCGCCGTCGACCTCCTCACAAACGGCATGGGCTTTGCTTGGATTGATGGCCGCCGGAGAGGTCGAAAACCCGGCCGTCGTGCGGGGGGTGGAGTACCTAAAGGCAACACAGACGGAAAAAGGGCTGTGGGACGAGCAGCGATACACAGCTACGGGGTTTCCGCGGGTATTTTACTTGCGATATCATGGCTACTCGAAGTTCTTTCCGCTCTGGGCGCTGGCGCGGTATCGGAATCTGAGAAGCACCAATAGCAGGGTGGTAGGGGTCGGGATGTGATTGTTGAGGCGGGGGCCGCCGAGACCGTGGACAGTAGAATTGATCCTCGGCCGGTATTGATTGTGACTGGATTGGTGCAGGAGGCCCGTATCGCAGCGGGTCCCGGCATGATCGTGATTTGCAGTTCGAGCGATCCGCAGCAGCTGCGTGCATTGCTGGCGACGCTGGATCCGACGACCTTCCGTGGCGTGATTTCGTTCGGCGTGGCCGGAGGGCTCGACCCGTCGCTCAAGTCCGGCGACGTCGTGGTCGCGACCGAGGTGATGTCCGGCGACACGCGTTTCCTGGCGGCGTCCGCCCTGAACGAAGAGATGATCGCCAGCGCCGCGCTGAAGCGCCGCAGGATCGTTCGCGGCGGGCTTGCCGGCGTGGAAGAGGTGATCGCGGCGAAGGCCTGCAAGGCCGCTCTGCGCTCGATGACGGGTGCAGCCGCGGTCGACATGGAGAGCCATATTGCGGCAGCCTATGCCGCCAAGGCGCGCATTCCGTTCGCCGCGCTGCGCGTGATCAGCGATCCCGCGCACCGGGCGCTGCCGGAGCTTGCGAAATCCGCGGTGAAGCCGAATGGCGACATCGACCTGCGCAAGGTGCTGCGGGGCATCGCGCGCAATCCGCGCACGTTGCGGGCACTGGTGTCGACCGGGATCGACTTCAACCGCGCGCTGCGCTCGCTGCGCAGCTGCCGCGGCTTCCTGCTCGGCAACGAAGTGCTGATGCCGGTGGACGGCGTCATGGTCACGGCGAAGGCGGCCTGATCCAACCGTCCCGGGCTGGGACGGGTTTCTCGACGCATCAAGTTCAAAACAAAGGCCTGGTCGCATCGCGACCGGGCCTTTTGCTTTTGGGACCTGGTGGTTTGGCTTGATGCCCACACCGGGCTGGCGCATTGCGCTGGACGGGGGGACAGCTCGGTCCTTGCCGAGGGGCGCGCGAGCGCGTTGCTGCGTGCTGCCTGCGCGCTCCCGTCTTTCGTGCGGGGCGGCGCGGCTTCGGGGCTGGCAGGCGCGTCCTGGGGCCGCAGGGGCCCGCTGGATGCTTGACAGATCCAGGCATTCAACGGAGGATGAATTATGATCCTGTATTCATGAATTAAGGTTCACGATGGCCATCGCGGCGGTTCGCCTCAATCAGCTCGTCGAGACCAAGGCACGCATCCTGGATGCCGCCAGGGAGACGGTGGCGCTGAGCGGCTGGAAGGATGCCCAGATCGCCCTGATCGCGGCACGGGCTGGCGTGGCCACGGGCAGCGTGTATCGCTACTTCGACTCTAAGGCGGACCTGTACGCGCAGGTGCTCGGACTGGTGTCCGAGCGCGAGGTGGCGGTGGTTGCCGCGATCGTCGAGGCCGAGGGATCGGCGTCGCAATGTCTGGTGGATGCGATCTACACCTTCGCGGTGCGTGCGATGCGCGGCCGTCGGCTGGCCTACGCGCTGATCGCCGAACCCTGTGAACCCGAGATCGACGCCGCGCGCCTGAAATACCGCGCCGCACTCGCCGACCAGATCGCAAGGCTGGTCCGGCGCGGCATCGCCAATGGCGAGTTCGTCGAGATCGACGCCAACGTCGCTGCATCCTGCGTCACCGGCGCCTTCATGGAAGCGCTGGTCGGTCCGCTGGCGCCCGAGGCGGCTCCCGATTCCGATGCGGCGAAGGCGATCGCGCAATCGATCGCAGGGCTCGCCGCGCGCATGCTGTTTCGCCACACGACGCCTGAATTGACCCCCGTATCGCGAGTCTCCGCATGAATGCGCGTGTCCAGCCTGTAGCCGTCGCAGAAGTGAAAGCCAGTCCGTTTGCGACCCACGAAGTCCGCAACCAGGCGCGGCCCGCGACAGGCTTCAACGCGTTCGAGGACGACCGCGCGCTGAGCGGCCTGATCGCGAAGCTGGCGCCGTGGGCACGCGATAAGCTTTCTGCGCTGGGCGCCCATGCCGGCAGCGAGGCCGCGCAGGAGGCGGCACGACTTGCCAATGAGCACGAACCGAAGCTCGTGACCCATGACCGCTACGGCAACCGCGATGATTGGGTCGAATTCCATCCGGCCTGGCATCAATTGATGGCGCTGGCGTTCCAGAGCGAGGTGCATAGCCTGGCCTGGTCGACGCGCGAGCCGCACGGCCATCTGGCGCGCGCGGCGCTGAGCTATCTCTGGAATCAGATCGAGAACGGCGTCGGTTGCCCGACCGGCATGGCTTACGCCGCGATCGCCGGATTTGCCGGCAAGCCGCAATTTGCGCTGTGGCGGGAGCGAACGCTGACCGCGGATTACGACCCGCGCCGGCTTCCGATCGAGGCCAAGCGTGCTGCTGTCATCGGCTATGCGATGACCGAGAAGCAGGGCGGCTCCGATCTGCGCGAGACCCAGACCACGGCGCGCTTCGTCGAGCGCGGCGCGCATGGCGAGATCTATGCGATCACCGGCCACAAATGGTTCTTCTCGGTGCCGGTCGCCGATGGATTCTACACCCTGGCGCGTACCCGGTCCGGCGTCAGCTGCCTGTTCGTCCCGCGCCTGCTGCCCGACGGCAGCGCCAACCGCATCCACATCCAGCGGCTGAAAGACAAATGCGGCAACCGCTCCAATGCGTCAAGCGAGATCGAGTATCACGACACCTGGTCGATCCTGGTCGGTGAGGAAGGCCGCGGCATCGCGGAAATCCTCTCGCATGCGCATCTGACGCGGCTGGATTTCGCGGTCGGCTCCGCCGGGCTGATGAGGCAGGCATTGAGCCTCGCCATCAATCACGCGCAGACCCGAACCGCGTTCGCCAGACCGATGTCCGAGCTTCCGATGCAGCGCAACGTGCTGGCCGATCTCGCGCTCGAGAGCGAGGCGGCGATGCTGGGCGCGTTTCGCGTCGCGCGCGCGACCGACGGCTTGCAGGCCAGCGAGCACGAGCGGCTGCTGGCGCGGGTCGCGACCCCCGTGATGAAGTTCTGGAATTGCCAGCGCGCGCCGGCCTTCACCTATGAGTGCCTGCAAGTGCACGGCGGCAACGGCTTCATCATGGAGAATGCGATGGCGCGGCTCTATCGCGAGGCGCCGCTGAATTCGATCTGGGAAGGCACCTCGAACATGATGTGCATGGACGTGCTGCGCGCCATGCAGCGCGATGCCAAGTGCCGCGATGCGTTCATCGACGAATTGCGCGGGAGCAGGGGCCTCAACCCGATCTATGACCGGAGCACTGACGACCTCGCCGATCGCTTGCAGGCCCGCTATCCGGACGATGGGCACGCGAGGGCGCTGGTCACCCGCATGGCGCATGCGTTGCAGGCTGCCGAAATGCTGAGACACAGCGACGCGACTGCCGCTGATCTGTTCGTGCAATCGAGGTTCGGCGCCGATGCGACGCATGTGTTCGGCGCGCTGCCGTCGTCGGAGGGGCTCAGCCATATCGTCGAACGCGCCTCCGTCATCCGTCACCAAGGGCCCAAGTAACATGCGCCAGAGCGAAGTTTGTGCCGTCAACGACGTCAGAGCCGTCGTGGGTGAACGGGAGTGGGCGACCCGGGTCGACCTCGCGGCGTGCTACCGCCTGGTCGCGCTCTATGGCATGACCGACCTGATCTACAACCATATCAGCGCGCAGGTGCCGGGGCATGACGATCAGTATCTGATCAATCCCTACGGCATGCTGTACGAGGAGATCACGGCGTCGAGCCTGGTCAAGATCGACATCGAGGGCCGGACGCTGTTGCAGCCCGATCACGGCTACAACGTCAACGTCGCCGGCTTCTATCTGCATGCGCCGATCCATCGCGCACGGCCCGACGTGAAGTGCGTTCTGCATACCCACACCAGGGCAGGCACGGCGGTCAGCGCGCTCGCCGAAGGGCTGTTGCCGCTGTCGCAGACCGCGATGCGGTTCCACGGGCGGATCGGCTATCACGATTTCGAGGGGCCGGCGATCGATCGTGAGGAATGCGACCGCGTCGTGGCCGATCTCGGCCGCAACAACGTGCTGATCCTGCGCAATCACGGCCTGCTGGTGTGCGGCAACACGATTCAGCAGGCGTTCAACGCGATCTATTGGCTTGAGCAGGCCTGCCGGATCCAGGTCGATGCGCTCGGCTGCGGCCGGCCGCTGCATGCGCCGACCGAGCTTGCAATCGGCAACACGGTGACCTGCTTTGCCGGCACCGAGATCACGCTGGACAATGAGCGCGACACCAATCCGACCATGAACGAAGCGGCGCAGAATCTGCAAGCCGGCTACGGCCTGCTGGAATGGCCGGCACTGCGGCGCCGGCTCGACCGCCTTGATGGGAGCTACGCGCAATGAGCTCGTCGCTGGCGGCGCTGCCGATCGGCTTCATCGGCGCCGGCCGCGTCGCGCAAACGCTCGCGCCGGCATTCGCCCGCGCGGAGCTGAACGTCGCGGCATTTCATAATCGCGGTGCCGATGCCGCGCAGCGGCTCGGCTCCCGCATCCTGTCGGCACGGCCGATGCCGGATCCGCAGCAGGTCGTTGACAGCTGCGACATGGTTTTCCTGACCGTGAGCGACGATGCGATCCTGCCGGTCTGCCGCGATCTGCGCTGGCAGCCGCGTCACCGCGTGGTTCATTGCAGCGGCGCGACCGAGCTCGCGGCGCTCGATCATGCCAAAGCCGCAGGCGCGGCCACCGGCGGCTTTCATCCGATGCAGATGTTCGCAAATCCCGACGTCGCGCTCGAGGGATTGCGCGGATGCACCGTCGGCATCGAGGCCGAGGGCGATTTCAGGCGCGACCTGGAATGGCTTGCGACCCGTATCGGCTGCGAGCCGCTGGCGCTGCCGGCCGGCGTGCGCGCGCTGTATCACGCCTCGGCCTACTATGTCGGCCCGTTCCTGATCGCGCTGCTCAAGGAGGGCGTCGAGCTCTGGAAGAGCTTTGGCGCCAGCGAGGCTGACGCGCTGCGGGCGATGATGCCGCTGCTGCGCGGCACGGTCGCGGCCGTCCTCGATGGCGGATTGGCCAACGGCATGGGCGGCTGCGTGGCGCGCGGCGATGTCGGCACCATCCTCAAGCATCTCCGCGCCCTCGACGAGCGCTTTCCGTCCTCGGGCGCGCTGTATCGCGAGCTGGCCCTGCGCAACGTCCCGCTCGGGATCGAACGCGGCACACTCAGCGCGCCGCGCGCGGCCGAGATCGAGCAATTGCTGCTGCGGACGCGATCGGAACTGCTGGCGGCATCCTGATCCAACAAAAAGGCCCCGGTTCGCTGAACCGGGGCCTTGATGTTTCTGTGTTCGCTCGGATCGCGCCTCAGGCGGCTGTCGAAGCCTTCGCCTGCTGCTTGGCGGCGGAGGCTTCAGCCTCGTCGCGGCGGATCTCGGAGAGCTTCTTCTGGACCTGCTCGGCGAAGATGTACTGCGCCGGACGCTGCTTCGACATGTCGATCTCCGGCGCCATCGGGCCCGTGGTCTTGATGCCGCGCAGCGCCACCCACATCGCCTTCAGCGGATTGTTGATCGCGGCAGTGGCTGCGGTCGGCTCGTAGCCGCAATGCGCCATGCAGTCGGCGCACTTCTCGTACTTGCCGGTGCCGTAGGTGTCCCAATCGGTGGTGTCCATCAGCTCCTTGAAGGTCTTGGCGTAGCCTTCACCGAGCAGATAGCAGGGCTTCTGCCAGCCGAAGATGTTGCGCGCCGGCATGCCCCAGGGCGTGCACTCGTATTCCTGGTTGCCGGCGAGGAAGTCCAGAAAGAGCCCGGAATGCATGAAGTTCCACTTCTTGCCCTTGCCGAGCGCAAAGACGTCGCGGAACAGCTTCTTGGTCTTGGTGCGGTTGAGGAAGTGCTCCTGGTCGGGCGCACGCTCATAGGCGTAACCCGGCGACATCGAGACGCCGACGCCGAGCTCGGTGGTGAAGTCGAGGAATTTGGCGATCTCCTCGGCCGGATGGCCGTCGAAGATGGTGGCGTTGACGTTGACCGTGAAGCCACGCGCCTTCGCCGCCTTGATCGCGGAAACGGCGCGATCAAACACGCCCTTCTGCGACACCGCCTTGTCGTGATGGTCCTTCAGGCCGTCGAGATGCACCGAGAAGAACAGATAGGGCGACGGCTCGAACAGATCGAGCTTCTTCTCCAGCAGCAGCGCATTGGTGCACAGCGAGACGAATTTCTTGCGCGCCACGAGGCCGCGCACGATCTCGCCGATCTCCTTGTGGATCAGCGGCTCGCCGCCGGGAATCGCCACCATCGGCGCGCCGCATTCATCGGCCGCGTCCCAGCATTCCTGCGCCGTCATGCGGCGATTGAGGATCGCATCGGGATAGTCGATCTTGCCGCAGCCGACGCAGGCGAGGTTGCAACGGAACAAGGGTTCGAGCATCAGCACGAGCGGATAGCGTTTGCGGCCAAGCAGCTTCTGCTTGATCAGATAACCGCCGATACGCATTTCCTTGAAGAATGGTATAGCCATTAGACGATTTTCTTTCTGCACTTATTCAAAGGGAAGTGGGTTCAGATCAGCCCGCAGTCAGTTCGGCCGGCAGCCGGAATTCGATATTCTCTTCGCGGCCCGGAACGACCGAGACCGATACCGGTCCGATGCGCCGCAGGGCCTCGATGACATCGTCGACCAGAACTTCGGGTGCCGATGCACCCGCCGTGATGCCGACGGCCTTCGCATCCTTCAGCCAATCCGGGTTGAGCTCGCTCCCATCGGCAATGAGATAACTCGCGACGCCGACCTCGGTGCCGATTTCACGAAGCCTGTTCGAGTTGGAACTATTGGCGGCCCCCACCACCAAAATGACGTCCACCAGCTTACTCAGGTCCCTTACCGCAGATTGGCGGTTCTGTGTCGCATAGCAGATATCCCTGATGTCCGGGCCTTGAATATCTGTAAATTTGGCCTGTAGGGCCGCGATGATGTCCCTGGTGTCGTCCACGGACAGGGTGGTCTGGGTGATATAGGCGACCGGAGCGTCGGTCGGCAGCCGCAATTCCGCCACATCCTGGACGCTCTGGACCAGCAGGACCGGTCCCGGAACCTGCCCCATGGTGCCCTCGACCTCGGGATGGCCGGCATGCCCGATCAGGATCAGGGCGCGGCCCCTGGAGATATAGCGTTTGCCCTGGTTGTGGACCTTGGTAACGAGCGGGCAGGTGGCGTTGAGCACGGGCAGGTCGCGGGCTTCCGCCTCCTCCTCGACGCTCCTGGCGACGCCATGGGCGCTGAATACGGTGACCGCCTTGGCCGGCACTTCCGACAGGTCCTCGACGAAGATCGCGCCCTTCTTCTTCAGGCTCTCGACCACATGCTTGTTGTGCACGATCTCGTGCCGGACATAGACCGGCGGGCCATACTTCGCGAGCGCGCGTTCGACGATCTCGATCGCGCGCACCACGCCCGCGCAAAAGCCGCGCGGCTGGGCAAGAAACACTTCCATGGGACGTCCGTTACGCAAATTGCACCAATCTCATTTCATGCCCTGCGGTCTTTCCGACAACGCACTCCGCCCGGTCGGACCCTGCAACGTCGGTTGCAATGTCCGCATCATCTCAGGTCCTGCACGTGATCCGCGCCCTCAAGAGCATGGAAATACAGGGTTTTGTGGCAAAAAGGTAGCGCCGCGAAGGACTGCGATGACGATGCGGGAGGGTATTTGAGGTAATATAGTATTGGATGAGGCCCCTGCGACCGTCGGTCCCCCTCACTTGTTCGTCACTTTATCGCCCACTCATGCGGTCTATACCGGCCACTCGTGGCCGTTCCTGTGGTTTGGAACCTTCTCGCCGTCCCGTCGAGGAAGATAACCAAAACAACATTAGATCGGTCCCCGGAACTCCGCTACAGAGCGGGCGTTTTCGGCCATGCTTCCCCGAGCTTAGAAAGAAACGAAGTGCTGACAAATATTGTCGTCTCCGTTGTTAGGACCTGTACGCGTTTTGCCCTTCCGGTTGTCATTCTCTCTCTGCTGTTGTCGATCGGCGCAGGCTTCTATACGGCCCGCAACTTCTCGATCAACACCGACATCAACAAGCTGATCTCGCCGGATCTGGATTGGCGCAAGCGCGACAATCAGTTCGAGGAAGCCTTTGATCGCGAGCGGCTGATCCTGGCGGTCGTCGAGGCAGCGACGCCCGAGCTGACCAGCTCGGCCGCGAAGGCGCTCACCGCGAGGCTGCAAGCCGACAAGAAGAACTTCGAGGCGATCACCGCGCTCGGCTCCGGCGAATTCTTCGAAAAGAACGGACTGCTGTACCTGCCGACCGAAGAGGTCGGCAAGGTCACGGGCCAGCTCGAATCGGCCGCGCCGCTGATCGAAATCATGGCGGGCGATCCTTCGATTCGCGGTCTGACCGGTGCGCTCGAGACCGGCCTCGCCGGCGTCAAGCGCGGGCAGGTCAAGCTCGACAATGCCGCTCCGCCGTTCAACCTGATCTCGGAGACCGTCGAGACCGTTCTCGCCAAGGGCAGTGCGACCTTCTCCTGGCGCGAGCTCACCAGCGACAAGCCGCTGACCGATTCGGACAAGCGCGCCTTCATCGAGATCAAGCCGATCATCGACTATTCGGCGCTGGAGCCGGGCAAGGCCGCGACCGACGCGATTCGGCAGGCGGCGGCCGATCTGAAATTCCCGACCGAATATCACGCGCGCGTCCGCCTGACCGGACCCGTGCCGATCGCCAACGAGGAATACGCCACCGTGCAGGACGGTGCGATCACCAACGGCATCGGCACCGTGGTGATCGTGCTGGTGATCCTCTGGCTGGCGCTGCATTCCGGCAAGATCATCTTCGCCGTGTTCGTGAACCTGTTCATCGGCCTTGCCCTCACCACGGCGGTCGGCCTGATGATGGTCGGCTCGCTGAACCTGCTTTCGATCGCCTTCGCCGTGCTGTTCATCGGCCTCGGCGTCGACTTCGGCATCCAGTTCAGCGTGCGTTACCGCTCCGAGCGCTTCAAGAACGACAATCTGACGCTCGCGCTCGAGAACGCCGCGCGCCGCTCCGCGGTGCCGCTGTCGCTCGCGGCGATGGCGACCGCCGCAGGCTTCCTGTGCTTCCTGCCGACCGACTACAAGGGCATCTCCGAGCTCGGCAAGATCGCCGGCGCCGGCATGCTGGTGGCGTTCGTCACCAGCATCACGGTGTTGCCGGCGCTGCTCGACCTGCTCAATCCGCCCGGCGAGAAGGAGGCGGTCGGCTACGCCTTCCTGGCGCCGCTCGACCACTTCCTGGAGAAGCATCGCGTTCCGATCATCGCCGGCACGCTCCTGGTCACGGTCGCGGGCCTGCCGCTGCTGCACTACATGAAGTTCGACTTCAATCCGATCAATCTGCGCAATGCCAAGGTGGAATCGATCGCGACATTCCTCGATCTGAGGAAAGATCCGAACACCGGCGCCAACGCCATCAACGTGATGACGCGCTCGGAAGCCGACGCCAAGAAGATCGAGGCCAAGCTCGAGAAGCTGCCTGAGGTGTCGCGCGTGATGTCGCTCGACAGTTTCGTGCCTGATGACCAGCCGGCAAAGCTGAAGCTGATCGCGCAGGCCGCCAAGACGCTCGGCCCCGCGCTCAACCCGGACTCGGTCGATCCGGCGCCGTCGGATCAGGAGAATGTCGAGTCGCTGAAGAGCTCGGTCGACAGCCTGCGCAGGACCGCGGGCGACAGCAAGGGACCGGGTGCGGTTGCCGCGCGCCGACTCGCCGACGCCCTGCAAAAGCTCGCCGATTCGAACCAGGCGACCCGCGACAAGGCGCAGGACGTCTTCGTCGCGCCGATGAAGATCGTGTTCGATCAGCTGCGCAATACGTTGCAGGCACAGACCGTCACGCTGCAGAACCTGCCGCAGGAACTGGTCGAGAGCTGGAAGACCAAGGACGGCCTGATGCGTGTCGAGGTCGAGCCGAAGGGCGATCCGAACGACAACGACAATCTGCGCCGCTTTGCCGACGCCGTGCTCGCCGCCGAGCCGACCGCAATCGGTGGACCGGTCTCGATCCTGAAATCGGGCGACGTCATCGTGAAGGCGTTCATCCACGCCGGAATTCTGGCGCTGGTCACGATCAGCCTGCTGCTCTGGCTGACGCTGCGCCGGGTGGTCGACGTGCTGATGACGCTGGTGCCGCTCTTGGTCGCCGGCATCGTCACGCTGGAGATCTGCGTGCTGATCGGGCTGCCGCTCAACTTCGCCAACATCGTCGCATTGCCGCTGCTGCTCGGGGTCGGCGTGGCGTTCAAGATCTACTATGTCACGGCGTGGCGGCAGGGCAGGACGAATCTGCTGCAGTCGAGCCTGACACGTGCGATCTTTTTCAGCGCGCTGACCACGGCGACGGCGTTCGGCAGCCTGTGGCTATCCAGTCATCCCGGCACTGCGAGCATGGGCAAGCTGCTTGCGCTCTCGCTCGTCACCACGCTGGCGGCCGTTCTGCTGTTCCAGCCGGCGCTGATGGGGAAGCCGCGCGAGGCCCTCAAGGAGGAGGATATCGCCAACGACGTCACCTGACGCGTTCGCGATCCACTGCCGATCCGGCTTGGCGGCAGGCGCTGCCAAGCCACCATTTGCCGCCAGGCAGTGATGCGCCGTCTGGCCGTGATCAGTGCGTCGGTCGCGCGATGTCCGGCAGCAGGCAGATATCGCCTACGGTGTCCGCCGACGCATTGGCGGTGCCCGGGGGGGTGGCTGCCTGCTTTTGAGCCGGCTTGGCGGCAGGCGCCACGGCGCCGGTGGTCTTCTGCGGCGCTGCCGGTTTGGGAAGGGCGCCCTTCGCAGCAGGGGCCCCTGCGGGGGCCGGGTTGCCGGCGGCGCTCACCGGGATCGGCGGACCGACGCGGGTCCAGGTCTCGCCGCCGCACAGGAATCCGAGCACGCAGCCCTGGATCTCGAGCTGGTCGGTGCCGACCGGCTTGATGGTCGAGCTGTAGAGCTGACCGTCCTTGGCGTTGTAGACTTGGCCTTCCCACGCATCGGCGCCGGCCTTCTTCTTCATGTCGATCAGGATCGGCATGCCGAGGGTGGGCCTGCTCTGCTTGGCCGGATCAGGATTGTTCTTATCCTTACCGCCGGGGGTTTTTTCCCAGGACACCACACCCCACATGTTGCCATTGCACTGGGCGACGCGGATGGTGGCGACACCGTCTGCGACCTTCCAGTCGCCGGTCGGGTCCGCTGCAAGCGCCGGTGATAATACGGTGGCCAAAAATAAACCTGAAACGGCTATTGTACGTGCGAATGTTCTTGGGCAGTGCAACATGGTCCAAACCTGTGCTTAACTAGACGATCCGAGCGGGGGTCAAAACGCCGCTAGCGAGCGTTTTAAGTTGACGAGATGGCCATCAACCGACGTATGTAACGAATGGTAAGTTCCAATTTAGACGTTTCCGAGATTTTTGTGGAGCGCGAGGGGCAGCGCGGTGCCATGCACACGCGTCATCTCAACGAGCAGCTCGTTCGCGTCCTCAAGACCATCGGCTATGACGTCGGCTTCCAGAAGGGGCAAGGCCAGTACCTGTTCGATCGTCAGGGGGCTCGTTACCTCGATCTATTGAGCGGATTTGGCGTTTTTGCGATTGGCCGCAATCATCCGGCCCTGCGCAAGGCGCTCAAGAGCGTGCTCGACGCCGATCTGCCCAATCTCGTGCAGCTCGACGTCTCGACGCTCGCGGGTGTGCTCGCGGAACGGCTTCTGGAGCATGTTCCATATCTGGACAAGGTGTTTTTCGCCAATTCCGGCGCCGAAACGGTCGAAGCTGCGATCAAGTTCGCGCGGGGCGCGACCGGCCGTCCGGGCATCGTCTATTGCGGGCATTCGTTCCACGGCCTGTCCTACGGCGCCCTGTCGCTGACCGATGATTCGAATTTCCGCAGCGGCTTCGAACCGCTGCTGCCGGGCTGCACGCCGATCCCGTTCAACGATCTCGAGGCGCTGGAGAAGGCGCTGTCGTCGCGCCAGGTCGGCGCCTTCATCGTCGAGCCGATCCAGGGCAAGGGCGTCAACATGCCCACCGACGAGTTCCTGCCCGGCGCGCTGGCGCTGTGCCGCAAATACGGCACGCTGTTCATCGCCGACGAGATCCAGACCGGGATCGGCCGCACCGGCAAGTTCCTCGCGATCGAGCACTGGGGCATCGAGCCCGACATGGTGCTGCTGGCGAAGGCGCTGTCCGGCGGCCACGTGCCGATCGGTGCGCTGCTGACGCGCAAGAACATCTTCGACAAGATCTTCAACCAGATGGACCGCGCGGTCGTGCACGGCTCGACCTTCGCCAAGAACGATCTGGCGATGGCCGCCGGCATCGCGACGCTCGATGTCATCAAGGCCGAGAAGCTCGTCGAGAACGCTGCCAAGCGCGGCGCCGAGCTCCGCCTCGCGCTGACGCGCATGGTGCCGGGCTATGAACTGATGAAGGAAGTCCGCGGCAAGGGCCTGATGATCGGCGTCGAGTTCGGCCCGCCGAAATCGCTGCGCCTGAAGGCGTCGTGGAACCTGCTGGAGACCGCCAACAAGGGCCTGTTCTGCCAGCTCATCACGGTGCCGCTGTTCAAGGATCACAAGATTCTCACGCAAGTCGCCGGCCACGGCCTCCACACCATCAAGCTGCTGCCGCCGCTGATGATCACCGAGGAAGACTGCAGCTGGATCGAGAAGTCGTTCGACGACGTGATCGCCGGCAGCCACAAGGTGCCCGGCGCGATCTGGTCGCTCGGCAAGACGCTGGTCGACAACGCGGTGCGCAAGTCGGCGTAAGCCGGGGTTCTCGAAACTTGCGGGACTGTTCCCGGATTGCGCCACGCTCCATCCGGGCTACACGGTCATCTCATCCGTCATTGCGAGCCACCGGGTCGGCGCGCAGCGCCGCCCGATGCCAGGTTCCGCGAAGCAATCCATCGCACGGCGGGCTGAGATGTGGATTGCTTCGTCGCTGTCGCTCCTCGCAACGACGATTGGTGGGTCGAATCACCCTTCCTTGTTCGCGCGCATCGCGCTCTCGAACTTGTCGCCGAACTCGGTCAGCTCGTCGGCGCCGAGATCGCTGACCGCCCAGTAATTCAGGCCGCGGTCGCTCCAGCGCCGGATGTTGAAGCCCTGCAAGGTCGAGACCTTCGCGGTCTTGCGTTCGGTACTGGCGGTCTGCGCCACGAACAGGTTGATCACGTGCTGGCGCCGCTTGTAGACCACGGCGCCGATCTCGCGGGCGTTGACGTAGTCGAGCCGGCCGCCGATCAGCGTGAAGCCCTGCGCGGTGAGGTCGATCACCGGCGGCGAGACGTCGAGCTTGCCGTTGAACCAGGGCTTGACCGTATGCTGATCGGTCGAGACCACGTCGATCAGATGACCGGCCTGCAGCGAGCGCAGATGCGCCGACACCACCTCGTTCTCGATGCGCTGCTCGTCGTCGTTGCGCAGCACGATCGCGACCAGCCCCGTCGCGGCCATCGCCGATACCGCCGAGCCCATCGCAAAGCCGCGCAGCACCGAGCGCCGGCTCGGCGCCGCCTGCGGCTGCGGCAGCGCCTTCTCGATCTTGCGGCGCAGCTCGAGCGGCGCCTTGTAGCGCAGGTCGCTCTCGGCCATCGCCTGGCGGATCTCCTGATAGTCCTTCATGAGAGCGGCGCAATGCGCGCACCCCTCGACATGGGCTTCCACTTCGCGTGCATGGCCGGCGTCGAGTTCGCCGTCGATCAGCGCGTGGATCAGCACTTCGGCTTCCTCGCAGGTCATTTCGCTTGCTCCTGTTCCGCGAGCCAGGCTGATCGCAGCATGGCGCGGGCGCGCGCGAGACGGGACATCACGGTGCCGACCGGCACGGCGGCGACATCGGCGATCTCGCGGTATGAAAGATTCTGGATTTCCCTGAGCACAAAGGTCTCGCGGAACGGCTCGGCGAGCGCCGCGACCAGCTTGCGCACGGTGTCGCCGTCGAAGCGGCGCAGCATCTGCTTCTCGGGTGTCTCCGGGGCTTCGTTCCACATCGGGGTCTGATCGCCGCCCTCGGGCAGCTCCTCGACCGCGGTGGGGGCGGTCTTGCGGCGGGCATATTCGGCGCGGCAGACATTGCGCAGGATCGCGAACAGCCACGGTTTCATCGCAGGTCCGCGGTAGCTGTCGAAATGCTTGTAGGCGCGCAGGTAGCATTCCTGCACCGCGTCCTCCGCATCGGCGGCATCGCGCAGCAGATAGCGCGCCAGGGTGTAGGCGTCGTCAAGGTAGGGCAGCGCGGCCTCGCGGAAGCGCCGTGCCTTTTCGGGATCGTCTTGCGACGCGTTGACAACCATCGTGTCCTGCCCGGCTGGTCGAGAGACGGCTTGTGCCCGGCCGGGGGCTGAGGGCCACCGGCCGGGCATGGCTGTGATTGTATGGCTGGTCACGTTACCCAACCTTGATACTGCCTGTCATGTGCGGATGCAGCGAGCAGAAATACTTGTACTCGCCGGGCTCCGTGAAGGTGAACGAGAAGGTGCCGTCGGTATCCATGGTCTTGGAGCGGAATTTCCCCGCGCACACCACGGTGTGCGGGATGTCGTCGCGGTTGGTCCAGGTCACTGTCGTGCCGACCTTCACGTCGAGCGGGTTCGGCGTGAACGAGAAATTGTCGATGTGGACCGCGGTGTCTTCGGCGCGGGCCGCAGTGACCGGCAGCAACATGGCCGCGACCACGGCGATCCCGAAGTCGCGTCGATTGATCGTACTCATCGTCTCTTTCCTCAGCCGGATCCGTCAGCCTTGCAGCGGCGTGTCGATGATCGCCAGCGGCTGGCTGTTCTGCTTGAAGTTGATGCTGGCGACGCCGAGCATGCTGCGCAGCTTGGCATCCTCGACCTTCATCGGGCCGGGCGAGGGCGCGGCACCCGGCGCCGGCTGCGGGAAGGCGGTCGAACGCGCGGTGTGGAAGGTGACGTTGCCCTCGACCTTCTGCATCACCTGGTGGATGTGGCCGTTGAGCACGGTGACCGAGCCGAAGCCCTTGACGTATTCCAGCGCGCGGGCGCCGTCCTCGGTGCCCCAGCCCCATTGCGGATAGACCGTCCACAGCGGGATGTGGGCGAACAGCACGATCGGGGTCGACTTCGAACGGCCCTTGAGGTCGTTCTCCAGCCATTCCAGCTGCTCGTTGCCGAGATTGCCGAGGCCGCCGCCCTTGAGGTCGACGACGTTGACGAGGCCGACGAAGTGGACGCCGCCGGCGTCGAACGAATAGTAGCCCGGACCCTTGGTGCCCTTGCCGTAGCGCTCCTTGTAGAGCTTGACCTCTTCGTCGATGAAGTCGTGCTCGCCCGGCACGTAATGCACGTCGAGCTTGGCCTGCGAGATGATGCGATCGGCGTCGTCGAATTCGGACGCCTTCGACAGATGCGTGATGTCGCCGGTGTGGATCATGAAGGACGGCTTGACCTGCATCCCCTTGACCTTGTTGATCGCCTCCTCCAGCGTGCCGATGGCGTTCGGATTGGCCGGCTTGTCGAAGCCGACATGGCTGTCGCTGATCTGCATGAAGGTCATGCCGGTCGCTTCCGCGGCCTTGGCCGAGCCGACGATGCCGAGCGAATGCGGCACGCCGCCGGTGACGGTCCACAGCACGCCGGTGCCGGCCCAGGTCATGCATTCCAGCACCTTGCGTCGGCTGACGCCTTTTTCCTCATCGTGGTGATTGTGATCGTGTCCGCTCATGACAAGTCTCCCGTGGTCCCAGGGATTGGGTTTCCGGGGAGGTGATCGGCGGCCCCAGGGCTTTATTCCCGCGGCTTTGGAGAGGGTTGAGGGAGGGGATGACGATTTCGTGAGAGCCCGGCGGCCCACCATACGGGCCAGCCCGCGACAGGTGGCCGCAAGGGCGAGATGCGCCATTGAAGGCGTCGGGGCTGCAACGTTATCGACCCCGGCAAACCCCTGATAAGTTGGAGGAAACCACGGGCAATGTGACCGGCGGCTGTCACTGCGGCGAGATTCGTTACGAGGTCACCGGGGAACCGGTCGTCCATGCGCTGTGTCACTGCACCGATTGCCGGCGCCACGCCGGCGCGCCGCTGGTCGGCTGGGTGATGGTCGCCGAGGACGCCCTCAAGGTGACCAGGGGCGAGCCCAGGGTCTACCGATCCTCGGAACACGGTCGGCGGCAGCAACGTAGATGAACGGCCGCAACAAAGCTGTCTTGCAGCCGTCAGCATAATGTCAGCGCTCCTGCTTAAAGATGGCGGACTTCACTCGCCAGACCGGGAGATCATCATGAGCGACCACGCAGGCGTTGAGCATTACCACAAGGCAGCCGAGCATCACGAGCACGCGGCGCGTCATCACCGCGAAGCCGCCAAGCACCACGAAGAGGGCAATCACGAGAAGGCGGCGCATCACGCGCACAGCGCCCATGGCCATGCGAGCCATGCCCAGCATCACCACACCGAAGCAAGCCGGCATCACGCCGAGCACCACGGCAAACACCAATAACAAGTTCCAGTACTGCGTGAGTGGCTTCCGCCGTCCCCGCAAGGGGGCGGCGTTTTCTTTGGGCTGGGTGACGGCAGCCCTCAAGCATGATCCGGAAAAGTGCGAAGCGATTTTCCGAAAAGATCATGCTTAAACAAGAATCTAAAGCGCGATGACGATTCAACATGATCTCATCGTGCCTTAGTCCGCGCGCGCGGCGAACGTCCGAACCGCCGCAATCATCAGCTCCGGCGCCTCCTGCGCGACGCAATGGCCGACGCCATCGAAGGTCCAGCGGCTGGTGTACGGGATCAGGGCTGCGGCGCGGTCGGCCATCTCCTTGTAGATCGGCCATGACTGTTCGGCGGTCGCGATGCGGACCGGGCAGGCGATCTCGGAGAACCACGGGAACGGATTGCCGCGGGAATCGCCGGTATAGATCTGCTCCATGGCCTGGAAGATCGGCCTGAGCATCGCCTGTTCGATTTCGGGCGTGCAGCGCAGTTGCATGCGGCCGTCATCGAGCCGCGCGAAGCCGTGATGCACATAGGCCCACAGCGACCGCTCGGTCCACGTCGCGAAGGTTGGCGCGGCGCGCAGCCGTCGGAACAGATCTTCGGCATTGTCGAATTCGGCGCGACGGCGCAGCACGCCTTGCAGTGACGCGTTCGAGATGCCACTCAGGTCGCCGGCGCGCGGCGCGTGCGGGTCCATCGCGGTCGGCTCCGTCACGAACAGCCGAGCGAAGCGGTCCGGCATCAACTTCGTTGCCAGCAGCAGGTCGGTCGCGCCGGCGCTGTGGCCGATGCCGTAGATGTCCTTCAGGTCCATGCGTTCGACCACGGTACAAACGTCACCGGCGAAATCCTCGAAGTGATAGCGCTCGGTGGGGGGCTTGTGGCTCAAGCCGTGGCCGCGCCGGTCGTACGCATAGACGGTGTAGTCGGCGGCGAGCGCTTCCGCGACCTCGGTCCAGACCTCGGCGACAAAGCCGGTGCCGTGCAGCAGCAGCGCCACAGGCTTGCCCGAGGCGGGATCGCCCCATCGCTTCACCGCGACCTGCGCGCCGACATCGCCAACCAGAATTCGCTGCGGCTGCGTCATGAATTGCTATCTTGCATCCCTGAGGATCATCGCCGCGCCCTTCTCGGCGATCATCGCGGTCGGCGTGTTGGTATTGCCGGAGGTGATGGTCGGCATCACGGAGGCATCCGCGATGCGCAGGCCGTGCAGGCCGTAGAAGCGCAGGCGTTCGTCGACCACGGCCATCGGATCGTTGGCCGTTCCCATCTTCGCGGTGCCGACCGGGTGGAAGATCGTGGTGCCGATGTCTCCGGCGGCCTTGGCGAGCGAGGCGTCGTCGTCGCCGACCGAGGGGCCGGGCAGGAATTCCTCGGGATGATATTGCTCCAGCGCCTTCTGCTTCATCAGTCTGCGCGTGGTGCGGATCGCGTCGGCCGCGACCTGGCGGTCGTCGTCGGTCGAGAGGTAATTCGGCGCGATCGACGGCTTGTCGTCGGGCGCGGTCGATTTGATCCGCACCGTGCCGCGCGAGCTCGGTTGCAGGTTGCAGGCGCTGACCGTGATCGCGGGGAAGCGATGCAGGGGATCGCCGAACTTGTCGAGCGACAGCGGCTGCACGTGGAACTGGATGTTGGCGCGCGAGCGCGTCGCATCCGAGCGCGTGAAGATGCCGAGCTGCGACGGCGCCATGGTCAGCGGACCGCGGCGGCGGAACGCGTAGTCGAGGCCCATCAGGCCGCGCCGGACGAGGTTGTAATAGGTCTCGTTCAGCGTGCGCACGCCCGACACCTTGTAGATCGCGCGCTGCTGCAGATGATCCTGCAGATTGTGGCCGATGCCCTGCATGTCAGCGACGATGTCGATGCCGAGCGGCGACAGCCATTCGGACGGGCCGATGCCCGAGCGGTGCAGCACCTGCGTGGTGCCGATCGAGCCGGCGCAGAGAATCACTTCGCCCCGGGCGCGCGCTTCCACAGTCTCATTGCCCTGGCGGAACAGCACGCCGGCGGCGCGGCCGCTCTCGATGATCAAGCGATCGACCAGCACGTTGGTTTCCAGCCTGAGATTGCTGCGGTTGAGCACCGGCTTCAAGAAACCGCGCGCCGACGACCAGCGCCGGCCGCGCTTCTGGTTGACGTGGAAGTAGCTGGTGCCTTCATTGTCGCCGGTGTTGAAATCCGCAATCCGCTTGATACCCATCTCCTCGGCGGCATCGCCGACCGCATCGAGGATCTGCCACGACAGCCGCGGCGCTTCGATGCGCCAGCCGCCGCCGACGCCGTGATGCTCGCTTGCACCGAGGAAGTGATCCTCCAGCTTCTTGAACGCCGGCAGCACGTCGCTGTAGCTCCAGCCGGTGAGGCCGAGCTGCCGCCAGTGATCGTAGTCTGCGGCCTGGCCGCGCATCGAGATCATGGCGTTGATCGCCGACGAGCCGCCGATCACCTTGCCGCGCGGATAGGCGAGCGCACGGCCGTTGAGGCCCGGCTCGGCCTCGGTCTTGAACATCCAGTCCGAGCGCGGATTGCCGATCGCGAAGAGATAGCCGACCGGGATATGAAACCAGATCCAGTTGTCCTTGCCGCCGGCTTCCAACAGCAGCACGCGCTTGCTCGGATCGGCCGACAGGCGGTTGGCCACGATGCAGCCCGCCGTGCCCGCGCCGACGATAATGTAGTCGAAATCACCCTCGAGCCTTCGCGGCATGTCCTCGTTCCCGGCAAGCGTCTTTTGTTGACGTCTATTAGTCAGACGCCGCCGGTCGAGACAAGCCCGGCAGTGGATACCGGGCGTGCGCTGGATGATCAGGGACGGCTCGGTGCGGGCTATGTGACCTGATGTCTCGCTCGGGGAACGCAGACGATCAGCATCAGCGTGCCGACGCCGGGCACCGCGAGCACGGCCGTCATCGACGTCTTTCGCCAATTCGACCTTCGATGGCTTTTCACGCCTGTGCCGAACGAATAGGCTTTCGTTGCATTGGCCGCCTCAATTGCCAAGCTCAACTTGCCGGAGGATTCCCGTGGCAGACCCGATCCGCGCCCCATTCTACCACGATGGAATGCGTGAGCTGCAGGACCGTTTCGACGGCCGCCGCGTCGCCGACGGTCTTGAGAAGCATCGTCTCCACTTCGAATTCTGGGAGCAGGACCGCAAGCTCATCGAAGAGACGCGGTTCTTTTTCGTTGCGACGAGCTATCAGGACAACGTCGATTGCTCGATGCGGTCCGGCGATCCAGGCTTCGTGAAGATCACCGGGCCCGACACGCTCGAGTACCCCGAGTATGACGGCAACAACATGTACCGCACGCTCGGCAACATCCACCGCAACCCGAATGTCGGGTTGCTGTTCGTCCGCCTTGACGGCAAGACGTTTCGCACGCGCATCCGCGGCAAGGCAACAATCGACGACAGCGTGGAAGCGCTTGCCCGGCACCATGGCGCGAAGGTCGTCGTGCGCGTCAAGTGCGAAATCTTTCCCAATTGCCCGCGCTATATTCCGGACCTGATGGGCGCTTCAGCTGATGTGCCGGCGAATCCGTTCGTTCCTCGGCCCGGATACGAGCCGCCCGCCCCCGAATGGAAAAGCCGGGATTATCTCAAGGACGTGCTTTCGAAATACGATCCGCATCGGAAAACGTGAGGTTTAGGGCAGCGGCGCCATGTAGGGAATGCTGGCGACCAGCGCGAACACCTGGACCGCATTGCACAGCATGCCGCCCCAATGCAGCCGGCGCAGCCGCCGCACCGCGGTGGGATCACCTGAATCTCTCGCGTCTGCTTCGGCATCGAGCCGGCGTAGAAACCATCGCCGCGCCAGCACGGCGAAAGCGGCGATCAATGCGATGCAAAGTGCCGTGGTCGGCCGGCCCGCCACGGCAAAGGCGAGCGTCCCGATCACGCCGGAGATGGTCAGCACCAGGAAGTAGGCATTGAACATGCCGCGCAGCAGGTGGGTGACCGGCGGGAGGTCGAGCTTCACAAGCAGGAACGCCGGTGCCGCCAGCAGGAAGTAACCCATCGGCACCAGCAGAATGATGGTGGAGAAAAGGACCGCCTGATCCGGCGTCATGCAGCCGCCCCTTCTTTGAAGGTGGAGGATTTCGGTGCGAAAACTTCAAGTAGTATCCACGCGGGATATTTCGCGCACCATTGGGCTTTGGTCGAATGGGATCGTATCAGTCCTGGCCCTCACAGGCTTGCGCAAAAAGGCGCGCGATGCCGTGTCCGAAGACCATGTCGTATCCCGTTTGCGAATGCAGGCCCCAGCCGGCGGCATGTCACATCTGTTTGGGTGGACCGGCTCTTGCATGCTAAGAGGACTTACGTCTAACCTCTGAGGCCAGAATTCCCATGCCCATCGTCAATCGCGTCGCCGATCTGCAACCCGATATCCAGGCCTGGCGCCGCAACATCCATGAACATCCCGAGCTGCTCTACGATGTGCACCGCACTGCATCATTCGTGGCCGACCGGCTCAGGGAATTCGGTTGCGACGAGGTCGTGACCGGTCTCGGCAAGACCGGCGTCGTCGGGGTCATCAAGGGCAAGAAGGGCGCGGCCAAGGGCGACGTCAAGGTGATCGGCCTGCGCGCCGACATGGATGCGCTGCCGATCCACGAGGAAACCAACCTGCCTTACGCCTCGAAGACGCCGGGCAAGATGCACGCCTGCGGCCATGACGGCCACACCGCGATGCTGCTCGGCGCGGCGCGCTATCTCGCCGAGACGCGCAATTTCGCCGGCGATGCGGTCGTGATCTTCCAGCCGGCCGAGGAGGGCGGGGCCGGTGCAGCCGCGATGATCAAGGACGGCTTGATGGACCGCTTCGGCGTCCAGCAGGTCTACGGCATGCACAACGGTCCGGGGATTCCGATCGGCTCGTTCGCGATCCGCTCCGGCCCGATCATGGCCTCCACCGACGAGGTCAATATCAACATCGAAGGGCTCGGCGGCCACGCGGCGCGGCCGCACAAATGCATCGATTCCGTGATGGTCGGCGCGCAGCTCATCACCGCGCTGCAGTCGATTGTGTCGCGCAGCGTCGATCCGCTCGATTCCGCCGTGATCTCGATTTGCGAATTCCATGCCGGCCATGCCCGCAACGTGATCCCGCAGACCGCGGTGCTGCGCGGCACCGTGCGCACCCTGACCCCGGAGGTCCGGCAGTTGATAGAGAAGCGCATCGGCGAAGTGGTCAAGGGCGTCGCCCAGCTGACCGGCGCCCGGATCGATCTCGACTACAAGCGCGGCTATCCGGTCACCGTCAACCACGCCTCGCAGACCGAATTCGCGACCCGCATCGCCAAGGAAGTGGCCGGCGACGGCAACGTGCATACGATGCCGCCGCTGATGGGCGGCGAGGACTTTTCGTACATGCTGGAAGCGCGGCCCGGCGCCTTCATCTTCTGCGGCAACGGCGACAGCGCGGGCTTGCATCACCCCGCCTACAATTTCAACGACGAGGCGATCGTGTACGGCACCTCGTATTTCGTGAAGATCGTGGAGGACGCGCTGGCGGCGTGAGCCTCACGCGTCCCAGCGCACCGGCAGCGTGACCGGGCCGCGGAACACCCAGCCGCGAACGACGGGCGGCGTCTCCTCGCGGAGGCGCAGATTGCGCAGCCGGTCGAACAGCATCGGCACCACGATCTTGCCGACGGTGAGCCGCGACACCCAGGTGCCGGCGCAGAAATGCGGCCCGGCGCCGAACGCCAGATGCGATTGCTTCGGCCGCGTCACGTCGAAGCGATCGGGCTCGGCGAAGCGGCTGTCGTCGCGGTTCGCCGCGCCGACGCAGAGGCCGATCTGAAGGTCGCGCGGCAGCGTGGTGCCGGAGAGTTCGACATCGCGGGTGACACGGCGCGGATACATGCCGATCGGCGAGATCCAGCGCACCGCTTCCTCCAGCGCTGCGGGCCACAGCTCGGGCCTGGCCAGCACGTTGTCCTGCTGCGCCGGGTTTTGCAGGAGGCCGAGCACGAGGGTCAGGATCGCATCGCGCGGTTCGTTCAGCCCGCCGCCGATGATCACCTTGATGTTGGCGCGGATGCCCTCGAGCGGCATCGGCGGCTCGGCATTGACCATCGAGGACAGGATCGAAGGATTCGGCTGGCTGCGATGATCGTCGAGCACCGCGTCGATCGCGGCATCGACATCGGCGCTCGCCCGCATCGCCTTGCGTTCGACCTCGGCATCGGCGGCGTAATTGCCGGCGCCGTCGATCAGCGCCTGCGACCACGCGGCCAGCGTCTGCCACGGCATCGCGCGAAACCCGATCATCGCCATCAGGCTGAGCGAGGCCATCGGAGCGGCCAGCGCGGAGAACAGATCGGCCTCATCGGCCGCGGACAGATCATCGATCAGCGTGTTGGCGATCGCGGTGAATTTCGGCGCCCAGTATTCCTTGATCGTGGCCGGGCGGAACGAGGGTTCGATCGCCTTGCGGCCGATCGCATGCTCGGCGCCGTCCTTGCGCATGAAGGTCGGCCCCATCACCTTGTTGACCAGCGAGGCCGGATTGTCGGCGGAGTAGGTGGCGGGATCGCGCTCGATCCTCACGATGTCGTCGAAGCGCGTCACCAGTGTCAGCTTGGCGGGCTCGACGAAGACCGCCGGCGCCATCTCGCGCAGGCGGCGGAAGATCGGATAGGGGTCGTCGAGCAGATCCCGATACGAGACGTCGGTGACGACGGGCACGGCGTAGGTCATTGGTCCTCCCGGAGCGCTTTTTCGGAAAGGCTAGCGCCGGACGTGCAATCGCTCAATTCGATTGAGTTGATCTAGGCCATCGAAATATTGAATGACCTTGTGCTAGGCTGGGCACCGGCAAGGCGGGAGGTGCAGCGTGACGGCCAATTCCTCGATCGATCCGATCGACATCGGGATCTTGCGGACGCTCGTGCTGGTCTATGACCTGCAGTCGTTCTCCGCGGCGGCCAAGCGCCTCGACGTCAACCAGTCCACCATCAGCTATGCGATCGAGCGGCTGCGCGGCGCGTTCGGTGATCCGCTGTTCGTCCGCAACGGCAACGGCGTGACGGCCACCGAGCGCTGCGCGGCGCTGGTCGGCTGGGCGCGCGACATGATCGGCGAGATCGACGGGTTGGTCTCAGCGGTCGAATTCGATCCCGCGACGGCGCAGGGCAGCGTGACGATCTCCTGCAATCATCACGAACGCCAGACCCTGATCCCGCAGTTCAGTGCGCGGCTGCGTGCCGGCGCACCAAGAATTCGTCTGGTCCTGCTCGACGCCGCGGGCCATGGCGACGTCCATCTCAAGCAGAACCAGTGCGACATCGTGCTTGGTCCGGTCGGGATCGTCGGTGAAAGCATCTTCAGGCGTCATATCATGACCGATCACTATGTCTGCGTGATGGATCCGGCCAATCCGCTGGCGCGGAGCCGGATCGCGCTGTCGGCCTATGCGAGGGCCGAGCATGTCTTCATCACCCATAGCGGCGAGTGGCAGCCGCTCTACCTCGAGGCGCTGAAGACGAGGAAGATCGAGATCGAGCCGGTGGTCAGTCTTCCCAACCACGACAGTCTGGAGCGCATCATCGCCGGCACAAGGCTGGTTGCGACCATTCCGCATCACCTGGCACGGGCGATGCGCGGCGGGCTGCACGTCGCATCACTGCCGTTCCGCGTGCCGATCTCGATCGACATGTATTGGGGCGCCAGGACGGCGAAATCGGGCCTGCACAAATGGGCGCGCGGCCTGCTCGCCGAGGAAGCGAGGGCGTACGCGGCCTGAGCCGGACGTTCAAATGCAAAAGGCCCGCACCTGACGTGCGGGCCTTTGTCGTCCGGCGCGTCGCCGCGCCGAAGGCAGGGGGCATCAGAACACGTGGTAGAACACGTAGTACAGGCAGCCCGAGAGGATCATCGCGGCCGGCAGGGTCAGCACCCAGGCCATTGCGATGTTGCGGATGGTCGCCCATTGCAGGCCGGAGCCGTTGGCGGCCATGGTGCCCGCGATGCCTGACGACAGCACGTGCGTGGTCGAGACCGGCAGGCCGTAGCCGTCGGCCGCCGCGATCGTCGCGGCCGCCGTGATCTCGGCGCAGGCGCCCTGCGCATAGGTCAAGTGGGTCTTGCCGATCTTCTCGCCGACGGTGACGACGATGCGCTTCCAGCCGACCATGGTGCCGAGGCCGAGCGCGATGGCGACGGCGAACTTCACCCAGCTCGGGATGAACTTGGTCGCGGCATCGAGCGAGCCCTTGTACTCGTTCAGCGTGGCGACGTCGGCGGCGGTCAGTTCGGCCTCCTTGTCCTTCATCAGGAAGCGGATCGCCTCGGAGGCCAGGTACATGTCGTTACGGGTGTTGCCCACCGCGTCAGCCGGGAACTTGGCCAGCGAGCCATATTGGGCAACCTGCTGGCCGATGTCGCGCACCAGCACGGCGAGCGAAGGAAAGGTGCCTTCGTTGATCTGGTGCTGCGCGACATAATTGGTCACGGCCGGGCGCGGATTGCCGATCACGTTGTAGCCGGCGGCCTTGCCTTCGATGACCTTGCTGGCCGCGGTCGAGTGCGCGGCGAACTGCTCGATCTGGCTTGCGGGCAGCGCGCGGTTCAGCGCATAGGCGGTCGGCACGGTGCCGATCAGGATCAGCATGATCAGGCCCATGCCCTTCTGGCCGTCGTTCGAGCCGTGGAAGAAGCTGACCAGCGTGCAGGTCAGGATCAGGATGCCACGGATCCACCACGGCGGCGGCTGGTTGCCGACCGGCTCGCCGAACAACGCCGGCGTCGCGCGCTGCAGCGCGATCTTGAGGATATAGAGCAGGCCGGCCGCGAGCGCGAAGCCGAACAGCGGCGACAGCAGCAGCGCCTTGGCTATGTTGGTCGCCTGTGACCAGTCGACGCCCGAGGTGCCGTCACGGCCGCGCAGCAGCGCGTTGGTGATGCCGACGCCCATGATCGAGCCGATCAGGGTATGCGAGCTCGAGGCCGGCAGACCGAGCCACCAGGTGCCCAGATTCCAGATGATGGCGGCGATCAAGAGCGCGAACACCATCGCAAAGCCGGCGCTCGATCCGACCTGCAGTATCAGCTCGACCGGGAGCAGCGACACGATGCCGAACGCCACGGCGCCGCTCGAGAGCAGCACGCCGAACAGGTTGAACATGCCCGACCACACCACGGCGACATGCGCCGGCAGCGAGCGGGTGTAGATCACGGTTGCGACGGCGTTCGCGGTGTCGTGGAAGCCGTTGACGAATTCGAAGCCGAGCGCGATCAGCAGCGCGACGAACAGCATGATGTACGGCAGGAACGACGTGACGCGCGTGCCGGTGGCATCGACGTCGGCATAGATGCTGTAGGCAACGAACAGCAGCGCGGCCGCGACCACGCCCAAATAGATAATCCCCGTCATGGGGTGGAAGCCTTTGTCGAGGTCCGGACCCTTTTTCAAGGCGGGCTCGATCGAGCCGGGTAACGCCATATCGCTCATGGTAAACTCCTGTCCCAATGCCTCCGATTTTGATCCATGCATATGACAAGCAATTGAAATCAGGTCCGTGAATTGCGCCGGCGATCCGCGGTGGCGGAGATCGAGCCGAATATTTGTGCAACGCATTGAAGGCCCACGCGCCTTCGCGGCCTCGTGGCAACCTTCAGCAACAGAAGGTCAGTGATGACAGCGACGAGGCCCGCATTTGTTCCGCAAGGCAAGACTGTGTGCGGGTGAGGTCACACTGAGCAGGCAACCCGCCGGCGGGCATTTGGCGGCAGGATTCTGTCGACCGGAAATCCGGCGAGACGTCGGCGGTGATGGTCGCGGATGGTGGAAGTGCAGAAAGGAGCGGGGAGCAGGATGGAAGGATGAGGTGGCGCGCCGCACGATCGGGGCTAGCAAACCGCGCAGCGCGCCCGCCTCAGGGTACGTCATGGCGTGAACATGACGCCCGATACCTGCGGAACACGTCACAGTACCACGGATCAATTAAAGGTTGTAGGTATTTGTCCGTGTTGAGGACAATTTCACGTCGAAGTGTGGTTACTCCGGTTCCGCCGGTCCGCCGGTCTTGCGGAACTTCAGGCCGAATTGCGCAACCGATCTGCGGCGATTTTCAGGTCGTCGATAAAGCGCTGATATTCCAGCGCCTTAGCCTTTTCGTCGGGTAGCCGCAACAGGTAGGACGGGTGCACGGTGACGAGCACCTTGGTTCCGTCTTGGTCCATCAGGCGGCCGCGGTTCTTGTTGACGGGTGTGATCTTGCCCAGCACGCATTGCGCTGCGGTGGCGCCGAGCGCCACCACGAGTTCCGGCTTGATGGCGGCGAGCTCGCGCTCGTACCACTGCCGGCAGGCGCGGATCTCCGGTGTGGCCGGCTTCTGGTGCAGCCGGATCTTGCCGCGCGGCACGAATTTGAAGTGCTTCACCGCGTTGGTGATGTAGACCCCGGCGCGATCGATGCCGGCTTCCCGCAGCGCGCGATCGAGCATCTGCCCGGCCGGCCCGACGAAGGGATGGCCTGCGAGATCTTCCTTGTCGCCGGGCTGCTCGCCGACCAGCATCAGCGTGGCGCTTTGCGGTCCCTCGCCGAACACGGTCTGGGTTGCGTCCTTCCACAGCGGGCAGGCGCGGCAACCGACGGCCTCGTCGCGCAGCGCAGCGATCGTGTCGTGGACTGGCGCATCCTGGACTTGCTTGCGGGCCATCGGCTCATCCGGCCGCTTCTGCGGCTTATGCGGTTCGGTCGGCTGGTTCGCGATCATCGCGCCGGTGGTGCGTTCCGCGCTCGCGATCAATGGCTTAATCAGCGAGGCCTCCGGCAGGTTCCTCCAGTATTTCTGCGGCATCTCGGTTTGCATCGCTTTCACCTTCAGCCGCGCCGGATTGAAGATCGCCGCGTAATAGCTTCGCCAGGTTTCCTCCAGCCGGTCCTGGCTGGGCGCCTCGGATTTGGCGACGCCCGGCGTGATCGAGATCGCGTGACCGTCCCAATGCGCGCAGACATCGGGCGTCAGGATTGACCAAGGCATGTCGGCAAAGCGTTTGGCGAAGAATGGCGCAGCAAGCTCGACGATATGATGCTCCGGTTCGAACCAGGCGACGAAATGCGTATTCACGCGCCCGACCTCGCGGAAGCGGACGAAGGCATGCATCTTATGTTCATCGCGATGCACCGCGCGTGCCATCGCGCTGATCTCCGAGACATCGCGATCGGTGGCGACGTCGAGCAGGTCGTGATCGCCGCGAATCCGCCAGAGCAGGCGATAGAGCAGGGCGAAGCGTTCGGAGTTGCGATGCAGGATCGCAGCCTTCGCCAGCTCGACGAATTTGACCGGCACGTTGAAGGTGCCTTCGGTCGTATCGGGCAAGTGGTCAGCTTCCGTCGCCGCAAACAATTCCGGCTCGGCATTGCGCGCGATCCACGTCACGTCCTGCGGCTTCACCCCGTTCAATGCCAGCTGCCGTGCGGCTTGCCGCCAGCCGTCGAAGTTGGTTTCGCTGTCGAGGGTGACGGTGTGCATCAAAACCCAAACCCGAGTTGCGTCGCCTTCGGCTTGAATCGCTCGACCAGTCCGGCCGTATCCAGCAAGCGTGCCGACGGGCGATGGTCACTGAGAACGATGAACGGCAGTGCCTTGTTCCTGGGGATGTGCAGCCGTGCCAGATCGGCCACGCGGATCGAGGTGATGCGCCGCGTCGCGATGATGCGGTCGACTGCCTTGCGGCCGAAGCCGGGCACGCGCAGCAATTCCTCGCGGCTGGCGCTGGCGACGTCGAGTGGAAAGCGCTGGCGGTTGCGCAGCGCCCAGGCGAGCTTCGGATCGATGTCGAGCGGCAGCATGCCGTTTTCGTGTCCATCGGCGATCTCGCCGACATCGAACCCGTAGAACCGCATCAGCCAGTCGGCCTGGTAGAGCCTGTGCTCGCGCACCAGCGGCGGCGCGATCAGCGGCAGGGCGCGGCTGGCATCGGGAATCGGGCTGAACGCCGAGTAGTAGACGCGCTTGAGCCTGTAGGCACCATAGAGATTAGCGCTTGTTGTGAGGATGGTCTGGTCGCTTGCGCCATCCGCACCGACGATCATCTGCGTGCTCTGGCCGGCCGGCGCGAAGCGCGGCGGCCTTGTTTTCGTCGCGGGCTTTTCCGCGGCTTCGTCGAGCTTCAGCCGTAGTCGTCCCATGGTGCGGCGGATCGCGCGGACGTTCTTCTCCGGCGCAAGCTTGGCGAGGCTGGTCTCCTCCGGCACCTCGATGTTGATGGAGAGGCGATCGGCATATTTGCCGGCCTCAGCGATCAGCGTGTCGTCGGCTTCGGGAATGGTCTTCAGATGAATGTAGCCGCGGAAGTGGTGCTCCTCGCGCAGTTTTCGCGCGACGCTCACCACCTGTTCCATCGTGTAGTCGGCGCTGCGGATGATGCCGGACGAGAGGAAGAGTCCCTCGATATAGTTGCGCCGGTAGAAGTCGAGCGTCAGCTTCACCACCTCGTCGATGGTGAAGCGGGCGCGCGGCACGTTGGAGGAGGCGCGGTTGACGCAATACAGGCAGTCGTAGTTGCAGGCGTTGGTGAGCAGCACCTTCAATAGCGAAATGCAGCGTCCGTCCGGAGCGTAGGAATGGCAGATGCCCATGCCGGGCGCGGTCGAGCCGAGGCCCCTGCCGTCGCTGGAATCCCGCTGCTCGGTGCCCGAGGAGGCGCAGGAGGCGTCGTATTTCGCGGCATCCGCCAGGATCTCCAGCTTGCGTTGCACGTCCATCATGAATCCCTTTGATTCCACTGATGAATCAGAAAAATCCGTAATCCGATTGACTCATCAGGCCCTGTTAGCTTTATATTAGAACATATCATGAACAAATGAGCCAGTCCCTGGTTCTCTGTTCAGACCAGTGACGGCCTCAAATTTTGGTTGAGAAGGAGCGGCGCAATGAACAGCGCACGCACGGGTACGCTTGCGTCTCTGCGCGGCAGCATCGCGCGCATCGAGGCGCCATCGGATGCGGCGATGCCGAACCGCATCGCGCTCGGCCACGCCGGCGCGGACGCGATGCTGCGCGGCGGGCTCGCGCCGGCCGCATTGCACGAGGTGTTCGCGGCCGGCCATCAAGCGGGCGCTGCGACCGGCTTCATCGCGGGGCTCGCCGGACGCGTGTCGACGCGCAAGCCGCTGGTCTGGGTGCGGCAGGATTTTTCCGATCGCGAAAACGGCGCGCTGTCGGTGCGCGGGCTCGCCGAGCTCGGCCTCGATCCGCGTCTCCTGGTCACGGTGCGCGCCGCCGATGTCGACGGTGCTCTGCGCACCGCGGCCGACGCGCTGGCCTGCGACGCGCTCGGCGCTGTTGTGCTCGAGGTCTGGGGCGAAGCGCGCCAGCTCGACCTCGTCGCCAGCCGCAAATTGACCCTCGCCGCGCAAGCCTCCGGCGTTACCGCGCTGATGCTGCGGATCGCGGCAACTCCGATTCCCTCGACCGCAGAGACGCGCTGGATCGTGCGTGCGGCGCATTCGCCGCCCGGCAATGCCTCAAGCGCCTGGGGCGCGCCGCGCTTCGACGCCGAGCTCGTGCGCAACCGTCATGGCCCGGTCGGGCGATGGATCATGGAATGGAAATGTGATGAGTGCCAATTCAGTGAACCGTCGGCGTATCCTCAGCCTGTGGCTGCCACGCCTGCCCATCGACCGCATCAAGCGCAAGCTCGCGCAGGACATCGCCTCGCAAGCTGAGACGCGAGAGGTGGATGAACCACCTGCCAGTGAGGTAAGCACATCGGCTGGGCTCTCTCCCCCCTTGCGGGGGAGAGTTGGAGAGAGGGGTAGCCACGAGCACCGCCCGAGCGGCTCACCCCTCTCCCTAGCCCTCCCCCGCAAGGGGGGAGGGAACCCGTCCGCTGATGCGTCCCTTACGAATGCCATGAGCAACGATCTCCCCAGCGTTGTGGTCGCAAAAGATCACAACGCGATCCTGCTGCATGCCGTCGACGAGGCCGCAATGCGGGCCGGGCTGTCGATCGGACTGCCGCTGGCCAATGCGCGCGCGATCTGCCCGGAGCTCACGGTCTACGACGCCGATCCCGCAGCCGATCTGAAGATGCTGAACGACATCGCCGACTGGTGCGACCGCTTCACGCCGTTGGTCGCGCTCGATCCGCCCTATGGCCTGTTCCTCGACATCACCGGCTGCGCGCACTTGTTCGGCGGCGAGCGCGCGCTGCTGCAGATCGTGACCCATGCGCTGAGCCGGCGCGGCTTTGCCGTCAGCGCAGCGATTGCCGGCACCTCGATCGCGGCGCGCACGTTGACGCGCCACATCTCGGGCAAGATCGTCGCCAGCGGCGAGGAAGCGCAAGCGGTCGGCCCGCTGCCGGTGTCGGCGCTCGGCGCCGATCCCGCTGTCACCACCGGCCTGCGCCGCGCCGGGTTGAAGACCATCGGCGATGTCGCCGCGCGTGCGCCGCACGAGATTTCGGCGCGGTTCGGTTCGGCCTTCACCACCTTGCTCGGCCACGCGCTCGGGCAGGGCGATGCCCCGATCAGCCCGCGCAAGCCGCTGCCGGATTACATCGTCGAGAAGCGTTTCCCCGAGCCCGTCGCCACCGACACCGTGATCGCGCTGACGCTCTCAAGCCTTGCCGATATGCTGGTTGCGGCGATGGACAAACAGGGCAAGGGCGCGCGGCAACTGGAGGCGAGCTTCTTCCGCACCGACGGCAAGGTCGCGGCGATCATGGTCGAGACCGGGCGTCCGGTGACGCGGCCCGAGATGATCGATCGCCTGTTCCGCGAACGGCTCGATGCGCTGAGCGATCCGCTCGATCCCGGCTTCGGCTTCGATCTCATTCGCCTCGCCGCAGGGCGTACCGAAATCGTGGTGCAGCAGCAGCGCGACCTCGACGCCACCGTGCATGACAATGACGAGATCTCGGCGCTGATCGACCGCATCGCCGCCCGCATCGGCGGCAAGCGCGTCGTCGTGCATCTGCCGCTCGAAAGCCATATCCCCGAGCGCGCGGCGCTCGCGCTGCCTGCGCAGCATCATCTGGCGGCCGCCAGCGCCGCCGCCTGGCCGGAGCGCGTCGCGGGCGAGCCGCCGCTGCGGCCCTTGCGGCTGTTCGAGCGACCCGAGCCGATCAAGGTCCCGTTCGCGAGCGTGCCTGACGGTCCGCCGCATCAATTCACCTGGCGGCGCGCCTTGCACGCGGTGGTGCGGGTCGAGGGCCCCGAGCGCATCGCGATGGAATGGTGGAAGCAGGACGGTGCGGCGCTTACCCGCGACTATTTCCGCGTCGAGGACGCCGAGGGCCAGCGCTTCTGGATCTTTCGTGACGGTCTCTATGAGAGTGAGCTGCGCGACGAGGAGGGCAGGCCCGTTCCGGCCAACTGGTATGTGCACGGGCTTTTCGCATGACAACACCTGTATCCGCCTATGCCGAGATCGGCATCACCAGCAATTTCTCCTTCCTGCGCGGCGGTTCCGATCCGCGCGCCTATGTGCATCAGGCGAGCGAACTCGGAATCCCCGTGATCGGGATCGCCGATCACAACACGCTGGCCGGCGTGGTGCGCGCCTGGAAGGAACTCGACAGCGAGAAGGTCGCCCATCCGCCAAAATTTCTGGTCGGTGCCCGCATCATCTTCATCGACGGCACGCCCGACATCCTGGTCTATCCGCGCGACCGCGCCGCCTATGGCCGGCTGTGCCAGCTCTTGACCCGCGGCAAGCGCGGCGGCGGCATCGAGCGGATCGAGAAAGGGGACTGCCGGCTCACGTTGCCCGATCTCATCGATTTCGCCGAGGGCCAACTCTTGGTGCTGGCGCTGCCGCATCGTTTCGAGGCGGATGACGCGCTCGACGTGCTCCGGCAATTGAAAGCGAGCGCGGCCGATGGCGTCTGGCTCGCCGCAAGCCTGCTCTATCGCGGTGACGACAGGCGCCGCCTCGCGCGGCTGCATGCTCTCGCCACCGATGCCGGCGTGCCGCTGCTCGCCACCAACGAAGTGCTCTATCACCATCCCGCACGCCGCCCGTTGCAGGACGTGCTGACCTGCATCCGCGAGAAGACCACGATCGAGGCCATCGGCCGCCGGCTCGAGGCCAATGCCGAGCGGCATCTCAAGCCGGCGCATGAAATGATCCGGCTGTTCCGCGACTGGCCTGCCGCGATCGCGGAGACCATGCGTTTCGCCGATCGCATCTCGTTCTCGCTCGACCAGCTCAAATACCAGTATCCCGACGAGCCGGTGCCGCCGGGCAAGACCGCGCAGCAGCATCTGGAAGATCTGACCTGGGCCGGCGTCGACAAATATTTCGGCGGCAAGATCGACGACAAGCTCCGCGCCACCCTGAACAAGGAGCTCGCGCTGATCGCCGAGCTGAAATACGCGCACTACTTCCTCACCGTGCACGACATCGTGCGCTATGCGCGCAGCCAGAACATCCTGTGCCAGGGCCGCGGCTCGGCGGCGAACTCTGCCGTCTGCTACGTGCTCGGCGTCACCTCGGTCGATCCGACCAAGGTCGATCTGCTGTTCGAGCGCTTCATCTCCAAGGAGCGGTTGGAGCCGCCCGACATCGACGTCGATTTCGAGCATTCGCGGCGCGAGGAGGTGATGCAATATGTCTATCGCCGCTACGGCCGCCACCGCGCCGCCATCATCGCCACCATCATCCATTATCGCCCGCGCAGCGCGATCCGCGACGTCGGCAAGGCGCTCGGGCTGACCGAGGACGTCACCGCGGCGCTGGCGGACACCGTGTGGGGCAGCTGGGGCAAGGGCCTCAACGACATGCAGGTGCGGCAGGCAGGGCTCGACCCAAAGAATGCGATGATCAACCTCGCGGTCGAGCTCGCCACCGAGCTGATCGAGTTTCCGCGCCATCTCTCGCAGCATGTCGGCGGCTATGTGCTGACCCAGGACCGGCTCGACACCTATGTGCCGATCGGCAACGCCGCGATGGACGACCGCACCTTCATCGAATGGGACAAGGACGACGTCGACGCGCTGCACATGATGAAGGTGGATGTGCTGGCGCTGGGCATGCTGACCTGCATCCGCAAATGTTTTGACCTGATCGATGACCACAAGGGCAAGCGCTGGGAGCTCGCTTCGGTCCCGCAGGACGACGAGAACGTCTACGACATGCTGTGCCGTGGCGAATCGCTCGGCGTGTTCCAGGTCGAGAGCCGGGCGCAGATGAACATGTTGCCGCGCCTGAAGCCGCGCACCTTCTACGATCTCGTCATCGAGGTCGCGATCGTGCGCCCCGGACCGATCCAGGGCGACATGGTGCATCCTTATCTCAGGCGGCGGAACGGCCAGGAGAAGGTGAGCTATCCAGCACCCGCGCCTGACCAGGGCGACAAGAACGAGCTCTACAACGTGCTGCACAAGACGCTCGGCGTGCCGCTGTTCCAGGAACAGGCGATGCGGATCGCGATCGAGGCGGCGCATTTCACCTCGGAGGAAGCCAACGGCCTGCGCCGTTCGATGGCGACCTTCCGCAACGTCGGCACCATCGGCAGCTATGAGGAGAAGCTGGTCGGCAACATGGTGGCGCGCGGCTACGATCCGGATTTCGCCCGCAGCTGCTTCGACCAGATCAAGGGGTTTGGCTCCTACGGCTTCCCGGAAAGCCACGCCGCGAGCTTTGCGCAGCTCGTCTACATCTCCTCGTGGCTGAAGCATTATCATCCCGACGCGTTCTGCTGCGGGTTGCTGAACTCGCAGCCGATGGGCTTCTATGCCCCGGCGCAGATCGTCGGCGATGCCCGCAAGAACGGCGTGACGGTGCGCGAGGTCGATGTGTCCTTCAGCTTCGCGCAGAACACGCTGGAGGAGAAGGTCGGCGAGCACTGCGCGGTGCGGCTCGGCTTTCGCCAGATCGACGGCTTCCACTGGCTGGATGAGGATGAGGAGAGGCTGAAAGCTCTCCAATCGTCATTCTCCGATGCGCAATTGCGCATCGTGGGTACGCGAAGCATGGGTGTGCCTGAGTCAGGGACGCACGAACGGATGGGCTCTCTCCCCCCTTGCGGGGGAGAGTTGGAGAGAGGGGTAAGCCACGACCACCGCCCGTGCGACTTACCCCTCTCCCTAACCCTCCCCCGCAAGGGGGGAGGGAACCCGCCCACCTCCCGCGCGGCCTTGGACCAGATGCGCGTATCGACGGAGCAAGACTGGGCCGACCGCATCGTCGCCGCGCGCAACCGCCGGCCCTTCACCTCGCTGGAGGATTTCGCCCGCGACACCGCACTCCCCAAGCGCGCGCTGATCCTGCTCGCCGACGCCGATGCGTTCCGCTCGCTCGGGCTCGACCGCCGCGAGGCGCTGTGGGCGGTGCGGCGGCTGCCCGACGACGTGCCGCTGCCGCTGTTCGAGGCCGCCACCGCGCGCGAGCAGCCGGATGAGGGCGCAAAACCGCTGCCGGAGATGCCGCGTCCCGAGCAGGTGGTTGCCGATTATCAGACCATCCGCCTGTCGCTGAAAGGCCATCCGATGGAATTCCTGCGCGAGATGTTCACCAAGGAGCGCGTCGTCGCCTGCCACACCATCAACCGCAGCAACGACCGCCGCCGCGTTCGTTGCGCCGGCGTGGTGCTGGTGCGGCAGCGGCCGGGCAGCGCCAAGGGCGTCGTGTTCATGACGCTGGAGGACGAGACCGGCATCGCCAACATCGTGGTGTGGCCGAAGGTGATGGAGCAGTACCGCAAGGAGGTGATGGGCGCGCGCCTGATCCTGGTCGAGGGCTATATCCAGAGCAGCCCGGAGGGCGTGACGCATCTGGTGGCGCAGCGCATGACCGATCGCTCCCACGATCTGATCGGCCTTGCCAACGATTCCGCGGTCAGCAAGCATCCAGTGCCGGCAGGCCCTGCGCTGATCGAACCGCTCAATGACGACCGCCGCGATCACGGCGACAACTCGTCGCAAAGGATCCGCCACCCGCGCAACGTCCGCATCCTGCCGCCGTCGCGGGACTTTCATTGAAGTTGACACAGATCAAGGCCATCGCGGAGCTCGCGTAAGACAAGGCACGAGAAGGAGACCGGGATGTCCGCAACCGAGATCGCGAAGCTTCATTTTTCAGCGGCGCTTGCCGAAGCCCAGACCGCAGGGCTCGATCACGACAGCGTCTGCCGTTCGCTGCTCGGCCTCGTTGTCTCGAAATACCTTGAAAACAGGAGCGTCGCCGACGTCCAGTCGGAGCTTCGCTTCGTCGCCGACAATTGCGATCCTGATACGGACTTCGCGTTCATGCGCCCGTAGCGCAAGCGGCGAGGGGCGTGAGCCATTATCGCAGCAATAGTGTGCGCCGCAACCAGCAGATGCCGCCTTGTGCGCCATGAACCAGTTGCTATCGTCCCGGCCGCCCGGGCGATCGATCCGGGGCCTGCAACGACAACCATTCGGGAGCATTCCATGCATTATCTCACTGCGCTCATCGGCGCGGCATGCATCGCGTTCGTCACGGCCACCGGCGGATTTGCCCAGGTGCCCTCCAATCCCGACAATCCCAACGACGTCGTCCCCGATACCCTGGCGCCGCCGCCCTATGGCGAGCCGATCAATCTCGAAAC
This sequence comes from Bradyrhizobium sp. WCU1, assembly GCF_053474805.1. Classification (NCBI taxonomy): domain Bacteria; kingdom Pseudomonadati; phylum Pseudomonadota; class Alphaproteobacteria; order Hyphomicrobiales; family Nitrobacteraceae; genus Bradyrhizobium; species Bradyrhizobium sp. WCU1. The sequence continues at coordinate 992,339 of NZ_CM130280.1, read as the reverse complement.
CGCCAAGAAGGTTGCGGCTGCGGCGATCGCCGAGACCCAGAAGCGCAACTGGAACGCGTTCTGCATCGCGATCGTCAATCCGTCCGGCGAGCTCGTCTATTTCGAGAAGCAGGACAACTGCCAATACGCCTCGATCGGCGTTTCGCAACACAAGGCGCGCACCACGACGCGCTATCGCCGGCCGACGCTGACGTTCGAAAACCTGATCGGCAAGGGCGCCTACTTCACCTATCTCACGACGCTCGACGACGTGATCGCCTCGCGCGGCGGCAACCTCCTGATCGTCGACGGCAAGATCGTCGGCGCCATCGGCGTCAGCGGCGGTACCGGCTCGCAGGACAATGTGATCTCGCTCGCCGGCCAGGCCGCGTTGAAGTGAGATGACGGCGTGAAACGTCTGCCGGATGCTCGGTTCGGCAGACGCTTTCATTTGTTCGGCTTTTCAGAATTTAACTTGACGCCGGACCCAACTCAGATGTTTAATGCTACCGTCTCACCCGGCACGAGGGCGCTTCGCGGTCGTCACGAACGCGGGTCGAGATGCGGTGGACGCCGATTGCGCAACTGACGAGTGTGCATGAGGCGGACGGCGAAGTCGTGTGGTCCTGACGCCCTAACGGCAGGTGTCTCGTCGCAGGACGCGAAGGCGTTTTGCGAAGGCGGTGACAAGCAAGCCCAGTCTCGCCGGGGAGAGCACGAAGTAAGCCGTAACCCATCGCGCAGGGAAAGCCGGGTTGTTTCCGGTTACACCTGTGGTCCTACCCCCGAGCTTTCTACCCATTGCTCGGGGCCCATGGGTGCGATCGGCACCCGGCTTTCCCTGCGCCCTCTGCTCAAGAGAGGGCGGAACGAACAGCAAGGCTCGGGCAAAACATGTCGCGAGAACGTAGATGTCTGCCTCACCAGCTGCGCCACATGTTTGGTGTCGTCCCTGCGAACGCAGCGACCCATAACCACAATGCTGATTGTCGTGCGACGCTGGGGCCGCAACCCTCTTCAACAACACAACCCTGTGGTTATGGGTCCCGGCCTGCGCCGGGACGACGGTTGAGTGCGAGGCTGCAGGGCGGCTACTCCACCGCAGCACCCACCGGCGGTCCGCCGGGCGGGCGGTGCAGGAAGGTGATCGATGCATAGGCGCCGACCCACGAGCCCGCTGCGGCGAAGGCGACATACACCCAGTTTTCGGTGTAACTGATCACCGCATAGGAGGAGAGCAGATACCAGATGCTGCTCCAGGTCGCCGCCGGCACGCGCTTGCGCGCCACCACCGCCGACGTAAACATGACATAGACCGCGTCGGTGGCCGCGGTCGCGATGAAAACTGCGCCGGCAGTGATGGGGTCAATGGCAGCCATTGCAACTCCTGTTCGGGGCGGTCGGAAGGCATGATCCGGAAACCTGTGAAACGGCTTTCCGAAAAGATCATGCTTAAACCAGGCGTGATCCGGAAAAATGTAAGCTGTTCTCCCCCGCGCAAACGCGGAACGCGTTTGCGCGGGGGGCATACTCAAATCAGGTATGACGATTGAGACCGGGCACCGTCTGTTTGTCATCATGCACGGGCATGGGTTAATCGCAAAGAGGAATGCGCATGCAGGACATCCGTGAAATCCTTGCCGATATCTGGACCGGCGCCGGTGGCGCAGCGTCCGCGCTCGATACGGTCAGCCTGACCGGCAGCGAGCCGCAATTGCCGTCGTCGTTTCGTGTCGCTGCCGCAGCGCAGGCGTCGATCGCAGCAAGCGGTCTTGCCGCGGCCGAGATCTGGAAAGCCCGCAGCGGCGAGAGCCAGGACGTCGCGGTCGATATCCGCCATGCCGTCGTCGAATGCCGCAGCGAGCGCTACCTGCGGGTCGACGACAAGCCGCCGCCTCCGGCCTGGGACAAGATCGCCGGCGTCTACCGCGTTCGCGACGGCCGCTTCGTCCGCCTTCACACCAATTTTCCGCATCACCGCGACGCCGTCTGCAGGGTGCTGGGCTGCGACGCCGAGCGTGACGTGGTCCAGGCCGCGCTGCTGCAATGGGATGGCGAGGCGTTCGAGACCGCGGCCTACGCCGCCGGCGGCGTCGTTGCCTTGATGCGCTCGCATGACGAATGGTCCGCGACGCCGCATGCCCAGGCGCTTGCAAAGCTGCCGCTGATCTCGATCGAGAAGATCGGCGAGGCCGCGCCAAAGCCGTGGCCTGCGGGAAAGCGGCCGCTGGCCGGCATCCGCGTGCTCGATCTGTCGCGCGTGATCGCGGGTCCGGTCGCCGGCCGTACGCTCGCGGCGCATGGCGCCGACGTGCTGCTGATCTCGGGTCCCGATCTGCCGGCGATTCCGTGGCTGACCATCGACACCGGCCGCGGCAAGCTGACGAGCTTCCTCGAGTTGCGCAGCGAGCAGGGGCGGGACGTGATGCGCGGTCTCGTGGCGCAGGCCGATATTCTCTCGCAGGGCTATCGTCCCCAGGCGATCGCGCGGCTCGGCTTCTCGGCGGAGGAAGCGGCGCGCATCAATCCCGGGATCGTCTACGTGACGCTCTCGGCCTATGGCCATGCCGGTCCGTGGGCGGAGCGGCGCGGTTTCGATTCGCTGGTGCAGACCACGACCGGGTTCAATCATGCCGAGGGGCAGGCCGCTGGTGTCGACGGCCCGAAGGAATTGCCGGCCCAGATGCTCGACCATGCCACCGGATATTTCATGGCGTTCGGCGCCATGATGGCCAAGGCCCGCCAGGCGCGCGAAGGCGGCAGCTGGCACGTCCGGGTTTCGCTGGCACAAACCGGGCGTTGGCTGTGGAACCTCGGTCGCCTTGAAGGGGGCCTTGCGACCGAGGACCTCAAGGCCGATGCAGTGCTGCCCTTCATCGAGCAGCTGCCGTCCGGCTTTGGCATGCTGAGTTCGGTCCGCCACGCGGCGGTGCTGTCGCGGACGACGGCCCATTGGTACCGTCCGGCCATGCCGCTCGGCAGTCATCCGCCGGAGTTTCCGGCTCAAGAGTCTTCTGCTCCGGAGTTTCCCGGGTGAGACATTCAGTCGCTGTTCACGCTACCCGAACTTTAACCACAGGCGTCATCGAAGTGCGATTTATAGGTTGTTTAGAGCGCCAATTCGGCACTATTAGCGCACCGCTGGGGCTGCCCCGCCGGACCTTGCAACGATCGACCTCGCGGACCGCATGCTGAGAGACATTCCCAAAAAAGTGCAGAGCCTCAGCCGCCCACGCCTGCTCGTGGCCGCTGCGGTGCTGATGGCGGCCTGCGCGGGCGCCTATGGCTACACGCGTTTCGGAACGGAAAAGCAGAGGCCTTCTGAGGTCTCCAGCCAGTCCCGCAAGGGCGGCACGCGCTATACGCCGTCGGCGGCCGAGTGGGCCAGCCTGACCTTCCAGACCGTCACCGAGCACACGTTCCGTTCCGAACTGGTGACCGAGGGCAAGATCGGGATCGATGAGGATCGCTCCACCCCGGTCTACTCGCCCTATACCGGACGCGTCACCCGCCTTTTGGTGCGGCCGGGCGATGCCGTGGTGAAGGGGCAGCCGCTGTACGTGATCGAAGCGGCCGACACCGTGCAGGCGCAGAACGACTATGTCGCTGCGATGACGGGCCTCAACAAGGCGCAGTCGGCGCTCGACCTGGCCCAGATCCAGGAGAAGCGCGCCAAGGATTTGTCCGAGGGCAAGGCGATCCCGCTGAAGGATTATCAGCAGGCGCAGGCGGCGCTGGTGCAGGCGCAGAACGATGCGCGCTCGGCGCAGACGTTGCTGGAAGCCGCGCAGAACAAGCTGCACATCCTCGGCTTCGGCGATGACGACATCACGACGCTGCAACAGAAGGGGCGCCTCAATCCGGAAACGACGGTGTTCGCGCCGATCGGCGGCACCGTGGTTCAGCGCAAGGCCGGCCCCGGCCAGTATGTCTCGACCGGTGCCAGCGACCCGGTCTACGTGATCGGCGACCTCTCGACGGTCTGGCTGATCGCCTTCGTCCGCGAATCCGACGCCGACAACGTCGCGGTCGGGCAGGACCTCAGCTTCAGCGTGATGGCGCTGCCGGGCAAGGTGCTGAACGCCCGCGTCAACTATGTCGCCGCCGCGATCGACGCGACCTCGCGCCGGCTCCTGGCCCGCGCCACCATCGACAATACCGACAAGCGGCTGAAGCCTGAGATGTTCGCCAATGTGACGCTGTATTCGAAGGGCGACCATCCGGCGGTCGGCGTGCCGAAACAGGCGCTGATCTACGAAGGCGATCAGGTTCGGGTCTGGGTCGCGCGCGCCGAGGACAAGACCATCGAACTGCGCCAGATCAAGCCCGGTCTCATCAATGGCGACCTCGTCGAGGTGGCCGGCAATCTCAAGCCGGGCGAGCAGATCGTGACGAAGGGAAGCCTCTTCATCGACCGCGCCGCGTCCGGCACCTAGGCATGATCCGGAAAAGTGCTTAGCGGTTTTCCGAAAAGACCATGCTCAAACGGTGAGAGCAGGACGACGTTTCGAAGCAAAAGTCGTCCTGTTCTTGCAATCAAGAAATCCCTTCCAGTTGAAAGTGACGATCTGAATGGATCGCCTCGTCGCCCTTGCCGTCAATCGCCGCTACTTGATGGTGGCCATGTTCATCGCCGTCTTCATCGGCGGCCTGTTCGCGTTCCAGCATCTCAATATCGAGGCCTATCCCGATCCGACCCCGCCGATGGTCGACATCGTGACCCAGAGCCCGGGCCTCTCCGCCGAGGAGATCGAGCGCTACATCACGATCCCGATCGAGACCCAGGTCGCCGGCATCAAGAACCTCAAGACCATCCGCACCATCTCGCTGTACGGCCTGTCCGACGTCAAGCTGCAGTTCTCCTTCGACTACACCTATGACGAGGCGCAGCAGCAGGTGCTCAATCGCCTGTCGCAGCTCGCGCCGCTGCCCGGCAACGTGCAGCCCGGCATCTCGCCGCTCAGCCCGATCGGTGAAATCTTCCGCTACCGGCTGAAGGGGCCGCCGAACTACAGCGTGCTCGACCTCAAGACATTGCAGGACTGGGTCCTGCAGCGCCGCTTCCGCGCGGTGCCCGGTGTGATCGACGTCACCGGCTGGGGCGGCAAGACCAAGACCTATGAGATCCAGGTCGACTTCAACAAACTGGTCGCCAACGGCCTGACGCTGCCGCAGGTGCTGCAGGCGGTCTCCAACGCCAACATCAATGTCGGCGGCAACACCGTGAACATCGGCACGCAGTCTGCCGTGGTGCGCGGCGTCGGCCTGATCCGCTCGATCGACGACCTTGCCAACACCATGATCTCGCAGTCCGGCGGCAACCCGGTGCTGGTTCGCGACATCGCTCATGTCACGATCGGCGAGAAGCCGCGGCTCGGTATCGCCGGCATCGACAGTGACGACGACATCGTACAGGGCATCGTGCTGATGCGCCGCGGCGAGCAGAGCTCGCCGACCATTGCGCGCGTCGAGCAGCTGGTCAACCAGATCAACAATTCCTCGATCCTGCCGCCTGGCGTGAAGATCGAGCGCATCTACGACCGCAAGGACCTGATCGAGCTCACCACCCACACCGTGCTGCACAACATGGTGGTCGGCATTCTCCTGATCGTGCTGTTGCAGTGGATATTCCTCGGCGACCTCCGCAGCGCGCTGATCGTCGGCGCGACCATACCGTTTGCGCTGTTCTTCGCCGTGATCATCCTGGTGCTGCGCGGCGAATCCGCCAATCTGCTGTCGGTCGGCGCGATCGATTTCGGCTTGATCGTCGATGCCACCGTGATCATGGTGGAAGCGATCTTCCGCCGGCTGTCGCAGACCACGGCGCTGTCCGACGCCGAGCAGGCGCACATCTCCGACGATACGGTCATGGGGATGAAGAGCCACGCGATCCTGTCGGCTTCCGCCGACGTGTCACGGTCGATCTTCTTTGCCGCCGCGATCATCATCGCCGCGTTTCTGCCGCTGTTCACGCTGAGCGGCGTCGAAGGCAACATCTTCGGCCCGATGGCGCGTACCTATGCCTACGCGCTGGCCGGCGGTCTGCTGGCAACGTTCACCGTAACCCCGGCGCTGAGCGCCATCATCCTGCCGGCGCATATCCACGAGACCGAGACCTGGATCGTCAAGAAGCTCGATGCGATCTACCTGCCGGTGCTGAACTGGGCGATTGCCAACCGCAAGATCGTGATGACCGGTGCGGCCGCCCTCGTGGTCACGACCATCGTCTTCGCCCGCTTCCTGGGTCTCGAATTCCTGCCCAAGCTGGAAGAGGGCAATCTGTGGATCCGCGCCACGCTGCCGCCGACGATCTCGCTGCAGGAAGGCAACGCCTACGTCAACGAGATGCGGAAACTGATCCGCAGCCGTCCCGAGGTGGTGTCGGTGGTGTCGCAGCATGGCCGTCCCGACGACGGCACCGACGCGGCCGGCCTGTTCAACGCTGAATTCTTCGCGCCGCTGAAGCCTGCCGGCGACTGGCCCGACACCCATGACAAGGATGTGCTGACCGCGCAATTGCTGGCGCAGCTGCAGGAGAAATTTCCGGGCGTCGAGTTCAATTTCTCGCAATATCTGCAGGACAACGTCTCGGAGGCGGTGTCCGGCGTGAAGGGCGAGAACTCGATCAAGCTCTACGGCAACGATCTGCAGGCGCTGACCGACACCGCCAACAAGATCAAGTCCGTGCTGGCGACCGTGCAGGGCGTCACCGACCTTGCGGTATTCACCTCGCTCGGCCAGCCGACGATCCAGATCGACGTCGATCGCGTGCGTGCCGCGCGCTATGGCCTCGCGCCGGGTGACATCAACGCCACCATCAAGGTCGCGGTCGGCGGCGATGCCGCCGGTGACCTCTATGAGTCCGGCAGCGACCGGCACTTCCCGATCATCGTCCGGCTCGCGCCGGAATATCGCAAGAGCGCGGAGGCGATCCAGAATTTGCGGATCGGGGTGGCGAACGCCAATGGCGGCATCACGCAGATCCCGCTCAGCGAAGTGGCCTCGATCAACCTGATCTCCGGCGCGGCCTATATCTACCGCGAGCAGCAGGAGCGTTATCTGCCGATCAAGTTCTCGGTACGCGAGCGCGATCTCGGCAGTGCGATCCGCGAGGCGCAGCAGAAGGTCGAGCAGCAGGTCCAGTTGCCGCCGGGGTCCCGCGTCGAGTGGGTCGGTGAGTTCGGCAATCTGCAGGATGCGATCAAGCGGCTGTCGATCGTGGTGCCGATCAGCCTCGCGCTGATCGCCGTGCTGCTGTTCTTCAATTTCGGCTCGATGGTCGACACCATGCTCGCGATGAGCGTGATTCCGATGGCGATCTTCGGCGGCGTGCTCGGGCTGCTGATCTCGGGCATCCCGTTCAGCGTCTCGGCGGCGATCGGCTTCATCGCGCTGTTCGGCATCGCCGTGATGGACGGCATCATCATCCTGTCGCAGTTCAACCAGCTGATCGACGAGGGCTATGATCGGATGCGCGCGGTGATCCGAACCGGCGAGTTGCAGCTTCGCCCCGTCCTGATGACCTGCGTGGTCGCGGGCGTCGGCCTGCTGCCGGCGGCGGTGTCGGAGGGCATCGGCTCGCAGGTGCAGAAGCCGCTCGCCATCGTCGTCGTCACCGGCATGATGGTGGCGCCGCTGGTGATCCTGATCACGCTGCCGGTGCTGATCTCCTACTTCTCGCGCCGGCCGAAGGACAACGTCAGGTGAAGCCGTAGAGTCGCGCCGGATTGTCAACCAAAATGGTCTTGCGCACCTTGGCATCAGGCGCCCAGACCGGAAGCTGGTTGAGGAGGCGGCCGTCATCGATCTGATACAGCGGCGTCACGTCGGTGACCTTCCTGCCCGCCGGCGTCACCGAATCCGGGTGCGGCCAGTCGGTGCCCCAGATGATGCGTTCCGCGTTGGCCGCGATCAGCGCCTGGGCCAGCGGCGCGGCGTCGGCATAGTCGGGCGCGAGCCTGGAGGCGCGGTAGGCACCGGAAATCTTGACGTAGGCCTTGCCCGATTTTACCAGCGCCAGGAGGTCGTCAAATCCCGGCTGACCGGTGCCGAGCGCGGCCTCGGCGCCGCCGAAATGGTCGAACACCACGGGCACCGGCGCAGCCGCGACCAGGTCCTTGATCGCGGTGATCATCGCGAGGCTGGTGAACAGCTGGACATGCCAGCCGCGCGCCTTCATCCGTTCGATCGCGGCCGAGAAGCGCTGCCGCCCGAGATTGGGATCGTTGACGCCGCCGGTGGCGAGGTTGAGGCGGATGCCGCGGAAGCCGGCCTTCTGCATGGTATCGAGATCGCTCTCGCTGGTCTTGTCGTCGATCACGGCGACGCCGCGCGCCGTCGGGCCGCGCGCCGTCATGCCGAACAGGGTCGAGGAGTTGTCCGGGCCGTAGACGCTCGGGGTTACGATCACCACGCGCTCGACATGCAGCGCCTTGTGCAGCGCGCTCATCTCCTCCGGCGAGGCCGGTTCCGGGGTATAGACGCGGCCGGCGAAGAACGGGAATTTCTCGGGATCGCCGTGGATGTGGGTGTGGCAGTCGCACGCACCGGCAGGCACGTCGAAGTTCACCGGGGTCGATGGTTGCGCTGCCTTGGAAGATGCTTGGCTGCCGGTCATGGTCACTCACGCTGCGATGGAAGCCAGCATCATATCGCGTCGCGTCAGCATTGGACGTCTCCCTGCGTGCTCGGCTGTTATGCGCGCACGACGTGCGCCGGCATTATCGGTTGCCTGCGGGAGCGGAGGTTATCGGCGGAGAGAGCGGGTGGAAAGGGCCGGTCCGCGCTGCGACCGCTGCCGCAAGGCCTATTGTCCCGACGGCGTCCGCAGGCCGTGCCAGGCATCGCGCACCTGATGGTAGTGCACCTCGGGCAGGTAGTCGGGTGTCTTGAGATTGAGCGTCTTGACGTCGAGGCGGCCGATCGCGCTGAGCAGCGTGTAGGAGGCGATCACGCGGTCGCGCTGCGCGCCGATCAGCCGGGCTCGCGCCGTGATCAAATCCTGCTGAGCATTGAGCACGTCGACCGTGGTACGCTGGCCGCCGGCGGCTTCCTTCTGCACGCCGGCCAGCGCGACTTCGGCGGCCTTCACCTCGGACTCGGAGGCCGACACCGCGACCTTGGCGCCTTCGTTGGCGACCCACGCACTGACCACGGCGGTCTTGGCCTGATTGCGGACCTGATCGAGCACGAGGCGGCTCTGCGTTGCCACTTCCTTGGCCTGCCGGGTCTGCGAGGCTGCGGTGCCGCCGTCATAGATCGGTTGCGTGATCTGGCCGATCACCGAGGCCTGATCGGTCCCGAACGTGCTGAGCGAGGTGTCGGAGTCGCGGTTCTTGCTGACGCTGCCCTGCACGGTGACGTTCGGCATCAGGCTGCTCTCGGCGACGCGGATCGAGGTCGAGGCGACGTCGACGTCGAAACCTGCGGCGGTCACGGCGGGATGCTCGCGCAGCGCCAGCCCGATCGCATCCTCGCGGCTGCGCGGCAGCAGCCGGTCGGTGGTATCGGCGGGCCGCAATTGCGACGGCGGGTTGCCGACCACCTGCGCATAGGTGGCCTGGCTGACCGCGAAGTTGACCTCGGCGGCGTTGAGATCGGCAAGGCCGCGGTTGAGGCGCGCCTCGGCCTGGGCGGTATCGGTCGGCGTGACGTCGCCGGCATTGAGGCGACGCAGCGTGATCGCGTGGGTCTCCTTCAGGAAGGCGACGTTGGCGCGCTGCGCCTCGACCAGCGTCTGGTTGGCGAGCACGTTGGTATAAGCGGTGACGGCATCGAGCAGCACGCCCTGGCCGACATTGCGCAGCGCCTCGCGGCCGGACTGCACCTGCAACTCGGCGACGCGGACGCTGTTGGCGGTCTTGAAGCCGTTGAACAGGGTCTGGGTGACGGTCAGGCCGATCTGCCAGGGCTTCAGCGTCGCGGTCTGCAGGACATTGCCGGGCAATTGGTCGCGGACAGCCTGGAGGCCTGCCGAAAGGCTTGCGGCAACCTGCGGGCGATAGCCTGCCAGTGCCTGCGGCACGTTCTCATCGGTCGCACGCTGGCGCGCCCGCTCGGCATTGAGCTGCGGATTGGTCTGATACGCCTTGACCAGCGCTTCCGGCAGGCTCTCGGCGCGGGCAGCGGTATCAGCCAGCAGCGCGCATGCCAATGCGCCAAGGCCGATGCCCGACAAGAATACGCGCCTCGCTACGTCGCCAATATCAGCGGTACGCTCAACCATGTGATCCCGCAAACCAAAACCCCGGCAGCCGGCCTTCGCCGGCGCCCACACATCTACCTGTTTAGGGGGCAGTGCCGCCACACGCAAACCGCCGCACGACATCTGCACATCATTTCGATTCTTGTCTGTTGCCGGCTCGTCACAGGCGAACGCAACTGTCATATGAAGTATAAGTTTGAACCGCACGCCGCCGATTGAGCGGCGCCGGTTATCCACCGTCTCCACCGGGTCCATTGCTGATGCCCATCTTGTTCTCCGACCCCGAGGCGATCGCGGAGCACATCATTCGTGATGTCGGAACCGAACTGGTGGTCGGGCTGCCGCTCGGCCTCGGCAAGGCCAACCACATCGTCAATGCGCTGTATGCGCGGGCGGTCGCCGACCGTTCCGTCAACCTGACGCTGTTCTCGGCGCTGACGCTGGAAAAGCCGAAGCCGAACAGCCTGCTCGAACGGCGCTTCATCGGTCCGGTGATCGATCGCCTGTTCGGCGGTTATCCGGAGCTCGCTTATGCCGATGCTTTACATCGCGGTGTGCTGCCGCCCAACGTCAAGGTGATCGAGTTCTTCTTCCTCGCCGGGCAATGGCTGTATCAGCCCTTCGCGCAGCAGAACTACATTTCCGCGAACTATACCCACGCGGCATCGTACCTGCTGTCGCGCGGGCTGAATGTCGTTCCACAGCTGGTCGCCAAGCGCGTCGTCGACGGCGTGCCGCGCTACAGTTTGAGCTGCAACACCGATACGACGCTCGATGTGCTGCGCGCCCGCGCGCAGGGCCGGGCGTCATTCAAGCTGTTCGGCCAGGTCAATTCGGAACTGCCGTTCATGCCGGGACCCGGCGATCTGCCGGCGGATGAATTCGCCGCCGTGCTCGACAGTCCCGACACCGATTTCCCGCTGTTCGCGCCGCCGTCCGAGCCGATCAGCGACACCAAATATGCGATCGGATTGTATGCCGCCGGTCTGGTCCGCGACGGCGGCACGCTGCAGATCGGGATCGGGCAGGTCGGTGATGCGCTGGCGCAGGGGCTCGTGATCCGCCACCGCGACAACGTTCAATTCCACAGCGTCATGCAGCGTCTTGCGCCCGGTACCGCACAGCTCGCAGCTGCCGAGACCGGGCCATTCGAGAAGGGCCTCTATGGCGTCAGCGAGATGCTGTTCGAGGCGTTCCTCGGATTGATCGACTCCGGCATCCTGAAGCGCGACGTCGATGGTGTGATCCTGCACGGCGCATTCTTCCTGGGCCCGCAATCCTTCTATCGCGCGCTGCGCGAGATGACACCCGAGCAACTGGCGCGCATTCAGATGATGCCGGTGTCCTTCACCAACGAGATCTTCGGCGACGAGGCGGGCAAGCGCCGCGCCCGCGTCGATGCCCGATTCGTCAACAACGCGATGATGGCGACGCTGCTGGGCGCTGCGATCTCCGACGGGCTCGACAACGGCCAGGTCGTAAGCGGCGTCGGCGGCCAGTACAATTTCGTGGCGCAGGCATTCGCGCTCGAGGGCGCGCGCTCGGTGCTGGCGCTGGAGGCAACCCGTCAGTCCGGCAGGCAAACGCAGTCCAACATTCGCTGGTCTTATGGCCACGAGACCATTCCGCGCCACCTGCGCGATATCTTCGTCACCGAATATGGCGTCGCCGACGTCAGAGGGAAATCCGATGCCGACGTGATCGCCGCGATGCTGCGGGTGTCGGATTCCCGGTTCCAAGGCGAGTTGATGCGGCAGGCCAAGGATGCCGGCAAGTTGCCGCGCAGCCACGAGATCGCGGCCGCTCACCGCGAGAATTATCCCGAACGCATCAGCGCTGCGCTGAAGCCCGCGCGCGACGCCGGGCTGCTGCCGTCATTCCCGTTCGGCAGCGATTTCACCGACGTCGAGCAGCGGCTGATCCCGGCGCTGCAGATCCTGCAGCGGGCGCAGCGAACGCCGCTGCAACTCGCCGGCCTGCTGTGGCAGGGGATGCGGCATCCGCCCGATGCCGCCGACCGCGAATGCCTGGCGCGGCTCGGCCTCGACAAGCCGACGCACGTCGCCGAGCGCGCCTATCGCGCGCTCGTCACCGCGGCATTGCAGAGGAGCCGAAGGAGTTAGCGATTCTTGTTGACCGGCTTGCGCTTCTCGATGAAGGCCGCCATGCCCTCGGAGCGATCCTCGAGCGCGAAGGTCGAGTGGAACAGGTTGCGCTCGACATTCATGCCTTCCGACAGCGGCGTCTCGAAGGCGCGGTTGACGGCTTCCTTGGCCATCGCTGCGGCCGGACGCGACATCGAGGCGATCTTCTCGGCCGCGGCGAGCGCCTCTTCCATCAGCTTGTCGGCCGGTATGATCCGCGACACCAGGCCCGAGCGCTCGGCTTCCGCTGCGTCCATCATCCGTCCGGTGAGGCAGAGGTCCATCGCCTTCGACTTGCCGATCGCACGGGTCAGGCGCTGCGTGCCGCCGATGCCGGGAATGGTGCCGAGGGTGATTTCCGGCTGGCCGAACTTGGCATTGTCGGCGGCGAGGATGATGTCGCACATCATCGCGAGCTCACAGCCGCCGCCGAGCGCGTAACCCGCGACCGCTGCAATGGTCGGCTTGCGGCAACGCGCGACGCGGTCGCCGCCGATCGCGGTGAAGTCGCTGTTGAACATGTCGATGAAGCCCTTCGGCTGCATCTCCTTGATGTCGGCGCCGGCCGCGAAGGCCTTCTCGCTGCCGGTGATCAGGATGCAGCCGATCTTGTCGTCGGCCTCGAGATCGTCGACCGCCGCGGCGATCTCGCGGAACACGCCGAACGAGAGCGCATTCAGCATTTTCGGCCGGTTCAGCGTGATGACGCCGACCGGTCCCTTGCTTTCGACGATGATGAATTCGAACGTAGCCATGACGCAAACCCCGTGCCTGATTTGGCGGGCAATGTGCCCGCTGGCGGGATGCGCTTCAAGTGGCTGAAACGAGGCTTCGGGCCGCGGTGCGGCGCTACCCTGCGCCGCAGCCGCTAGGCCATGAACATGCGCGCGGCGGAAGCCACCGTGAGCAGGGCGCCGAACCCGATGAAGATCTTCCCGATCAGCGAGGTCTGGTCCAGGCTCGCGCTGTCGCTGCTCGCGAGGACCGGGGCCGGCTTGGGCGCTGCGACGGCGGCGGGCGGCGACGACGCGGGCGCCTCCTGCTGGGCGGTCTGCGGCTGAGCCGGTTGCGGCTGCTCCTGCTGCAGGGCCCGGTCGAGGTCGTTGAGCTGGTCCGATGCGACCACGCTGCCGTCGGGCTGCGCGTCGGCGGGCTTGTCGGAGGCGGCCATCACCGGATTGACGCTGGCGGGCGGGGGGCTCGCATTGCCGTCGCCGGAGGTCAGCTCCGCATTGGCATTGGCGACCGTGGCCGGCATGCCGACCGACGTCACGCTGCCGGCATCCTTGCCGGCGGCCTTCTTGCTCTCGGATTTGTCGGCCGGCCTGTCAGCGGATTTGGAGGAGCTGTGACGCGCGTGGCGCCGGACATGCCGCGAACTCTGCTGTGCGGACTTGTCGGTCGTTGCGTTGTCGGATTTCGCTGCGGATGCGTCCGAACCGGCCGCATGCGCCGGCAATGGAATGGCAAGACAGATAGCGAACCCGGTCAGCCCCGTCGCAACCATCAAGGCCAAGTGCCGGCTGGCTTTGATCTTCATTCTGATGATCTCCCCATTTCGCCCGTTCCAAAGCCGAAATGAGACCCTGCTGCGTGTCCACACCGGGGCAAAAAAAGGGAATCTTCGGGCCTCAAGGGGCAAAAGCTGGGCAATTTCCGTCCCGGCGGGTGATCGGTGGCAGCTCCCCGATGCTTGTCGGACCGATCGGTGTTATGAGCCGTGGCGTCTGGGAAACCCGCCGGAATGATTCTGGGGCCGATCTCCCGGCGCGGCCTAGCCGGAGATCGCGATCACGTGTTCGTGATGTCCTCGGTTGGTCGCGTAACGAACTGAAAGATCGGCCGAATTGCTATTCAGGAGCCTGCGTGCGCGAACGTGAGGATGAATGGACCGACCTGATGCGGTTGGCCATTTCTGGCGATGACGCAGCATATCATCGGCTGCTCAAGGCCATCACGCCGGTCCTCCGCGCCGCAGCGCGACGTGGCCTGGCGCGCGCGGGACAACCGGTCGATCAGTCCGAGGACATCGTGCAGGACATCTTGTTGGCGGTGCATTTGAAGCGACAGACTTGGGACACCAGCGCGCCGTTCGCGCCGTGGCTGTTCGCGATCGCGCGCAACAAGCTGATCGACGCGCTGCGCCGTCGCGGCAAGCGCATCTTCGTCAATATCGATGACTTCGCCGAGACGCTGCCGGGGGAAACGCCGGAGCCGACGGCATCGCCCGGTGAGGTCACCGCCCAGTTGCAGGCCTTGCCCGCGCGTCAGCGCGACGTGCTGCAATCGATCGCGGTCGACAGCGCCTCGATCAAGGACACCGCGGCGAAATTCTCGATGACCGAAGGTGCGGTGCGGGTCGCGCTGCATCGTGGACTTGCGAGCCTCACCGAGAAATTACGGGATCGTTGAGCATGGATACCGATCAACTCATTCGAACCCTTGCCGCCGACAATGCCTATCGCGCGCGCCCGATCGGTCTTGCGCTGATGCTGGCGCTGCTGGCGGCGGCGCCGGTCTCGCTCTTGATCTTCTTCGCCGAACTCGGCGTGCGGCCCGACGTGATGACCGCAATGCATAATCCGTTCTTCGACCTGAAGTTCGCGGTGACGCTGGCGCTCGCCGCCTCGGCGATCGCGGTCAGCCTGCATCTGTCGCGGCCGGAAGCCTCGCTGCGCAGCTTCGGCTGGTGGCTGCTGATTCCCGCCGGCATCCTCGTTGCCGCGATCAGCGGCGAGATGATGATGCCGCAGCGCACGCCGATGATGACGCGCCTGATCGGCAAGAATTCGATGGCGTGCATGACCGCGATCCCCGCGATGTCGTTGCCGTTGCTGATCGGCGCGCTGTACGGGCTCAGACAAGGTGCGCCGGCGCGGCCGGCGGTCGCCGGCGCGGTGGCCGGCTTGCTCTCGGCAGGGCTCGCGGCAACCGTCTATGCGTCGCATTGCACGGATGACTCGCCGCTGTTCGTCGCCACCTGGTACACGTTGGCGACCGCGATCGTCGCGAGCGTCGGCGCGCTGATGGGAAAGCGGGCGCTCAGGTATTGACCGATTGGAGCCCGGATCAGGCCGCGGGCGCGGATTGCTGCATGCGATGGAAGCGCAGCACCTGCTGCGCGGTCGATGGCCGCAGCCGCTCATAGGTATCCTTGCAGGCCTGCAAGTCGGTCGGCTCGCCGCCCGAGATGTCGTCGCGCAGATTGATGATCGATCGCACCGTCGACCATGACAGGCCCGACACCTTGGCCAGGATCATCACGCCCTCGGCGCGGGTTTCGATCATCATGTTCTCGGCGACGCTGACCGAGACATTGGCGAGCGCGGCAAGCGAGGCATTGGTCTCGTCGAACTTGCCGGCCTCGGCGAAGGCCGCAAGCTGGAACTCGTCGAGCCGGCCGTCCTGGTAGAGCGACTTGACCAGCGCATGTGCGATCGTGGTGTCCGGCGTGACGCCGGCGGGCGCCGAGCGCGCGCGCCGCGTCGCTTCCTTCACCGCGATCGGAATCTCCTTGGCCTGCTGCGGATTGGCGGCCTCGAGCCGCTGCCTGACGGCGTCCGAGGCCTTGGCGACCAGCTTGAGATAGAGATGTCGCGGGATGTTCGGGCGCAGGCCGACGCAGGTCGACAGATTGTCGTCGCCCTCGGCGCGGCTGACCAGACGGGTGAAACCGCGCTCGGTGAACTCCGCGCCGGGATTGTTGACCGCGCTCTGGATCACCTCGTCGTTGCCGCGCAACACAAGCACGTCGGTGACGGCGCCGCTCAGCGTCTTCCGGTTCGAAATCGCGAGCAGGTGCGCCTGACTCTTGCTGCGCGCCGTCTCGATCAGGGTGTCGTCGTCGAGCCGCGGCGACAGCGTCAGCACGGGGCCTGCGACCTCGATCAGGTCGTCGAATGCCAGGGTGCGGATGGTCTGCGGGGGCGCGGTGTCGATCGGGGCGAGGCGGTTGGCGAGCAGCGCCTTGGCCGAGTTTTCGATGTGTTCGAGCAGGCATTGGAACACGTCGTCGAACAGCACGATCTGCTCGTTCGAATAGTTCACCGAGCCGTTGATGAAGAGGTCGGTCACCCGGCGCAGCGTCTCGACACGGCGTGCGACGGTGCCGTGCGCGAGCGTCGTCTGCAACTCGTCGAGCAGGCTTTCGGGTGCGGTCTCGGGCTTCAAACTCATGACTCTGTCCTGGAGCGGTGGCGACGGATTCTCCGGCGCCGAATATGAAAATGAAAGGGTGTCAGGCGCTGGCGATGCGGTTGCGTCCTCTCGCCTTGGCCGCGTAAAGCGCGCCATCGGCGCGGGCGAGCAATGTGTCGGAGTTTTCGTGCGGCTTGAGCGTCGTGACGCCTGCGGAGATCGTCACCCGCATGCCCGGCGAAAATGCGCTCCAGTCGAGATCGGCGATGATCGCGCGCAGCCGCTCGAGCGCGCGCATCGCCTGATCCTGCGACAGGTCGGGCAGCACCAGCAGGAATTCCTCGCCGCCATAGCGGCCGAAGCGGTCGATGCTGCGGAGATTGGCGAACATGCCGATGGCGAAGGTGCGCAGCGCCTCGTCGCCGATCGGATGACCGTAGATGTCGTTGATGCGCTTGAAATGGTCGAGGTCGATCAACGCCACGGCGCAGGAACTGCCGTTGCGGGCGCAGCGCGCGATCTCGTCCTCGAGGGTGCGCATGATGCTGCGGCGATTGGAGGTGCCGGTCAGCTCGTCGAGCTCGGCGAGCTCCTCGATGCGCCGATAGGCCTCCTTCAGCTTCTTTCCGCCCTGGTACAGTGACTGCTGCATCGAGCTCGACAAGATGCCGAGATACATGCAGCGCCCGATCGTCAGCGCGAATACCAGCATGGTGGCGAGACGGTCGATCCGGGAGCCGGTCGGCATCCCGATCTCCTTGTCGGTTCCGAGGAACAGCGCGGCGAGGCCCAGCACCATGATGGTCCAGACGACAGCGGTTTGCCGCGCCGAGGTACGCAGCGCACCGAAGCTGAACACCACGAACAGGTTGCAGAGGAACAGCACGCCGACTTCCGGCGCGATGTAGGTGAACACCAGCAGGTTCACCATGTTGACGGCCGATTGCGGCGCGACCAGATAGTGGTCGCGGAAGCGCTCGTGAAAGCCGCGCTCCGAGAGCAGGACATAGACCGCGACGAGGGAGAGGCCGGTCAGGGCATAGCTCGCCGCCACCAGGATCGACGTGGTGCCGGCATGCGCGTAGATCATCAGGACGACGGCATCGAGCACGAAGCAGGCGCCGATCATTGATTGGATCTGGCGGCGCTGCCTCGCTCGGCGCGCCAGGCGCTCGACCGTCAACCTGGGACGGCCGCTTTCCGATGCGCCCGCGGTCTGGCTGGGAAGTGAAGACGCAGCGCTGCCCATGGTCTCGCCATTGGTGAAATCCGGCGAAAATCTACGTGGGAAAGCCTTTAGGTTTGGTATCTTTTGAAACCGAATCTGCTCCGATGGAACCCGGTCATCACCCTTGTTTCGTAAGGGAAATCCGCTCGCCGATCGGGGGCGGGAGCGAGCGCGTCGGGGGCTTGCGCCGACGCCGGCTGCGCAACGGCGCTGGCGTGCCGGCAAAGCCTTGGTATGGTCGCGCAGCATGGCGCGAGTCCGCGAGAGTTTTCGCTATTATGATACCGTTTGTCGAGCCTCCGGCGATTTTTCCTCCTTGGGATCGCCGACTGTGTCATAGGTCACACATGCGGTCCGCACATTGCCGTAATGTGAAGAATCTTGGCTCTCGCGTCGAACCACGCACCACCCCCCTCAGACCAACTTTGCGAGACGGCCATTGAGCGCGACACAGGCGGCTTCAGACGAGGTTCTGATCGCTCGGATCGCTCAAGGCGACCGGCTCGCCATGCAGGTGCTGTACGGACGGCATCATGTCAGGGTGTACCGCTTCGGGCTTCGGCTCGTGCGGGACGAACAGGTGGCGGAGGACCTCATCAGCGAGGTCTTTCTGGACGTGTGGCGTCAGGCGGGCAAGTTTGAGGGACGATCCGCCGTTTCAACCTGGCTTCTGGCGATTACCCGGTTCAAGGCGTTGTCTTCGCTACGGCGAAGGAAAGACGCCGAACTGGACGATGAGGCCGCGAACGCGATCGAGGATACGTCCGACGATCCGGAAACGGTAGTGCAGAAGAAGGACACCGGCGCGACGCTGCGTAAGTGCCTGACGGGACTATCAGCGGAACACCGGGAGATCGTCGACCTTGTCTACTATCACGAGAAATCCGTGGAAGACGTCGCTGAGATCGTCGGGATTCCGGAGAACACCGTGAAGACGCGCCTGTTCTATGCACGCAAGAAACTTGCCGAGTTGCTGAAGGCAGCCGGTGTCGAGCGAGGTTGGCCATGATGGCTGCGAGCAACAAGAAAGTGCAGGGTCAAGAACCTGACGATGTCGAGATGCTGCTGCCCTGGTATGCGGCCGGCACGCTCAACGCGCGCGACGCGCGCCGCGTCGAGGATGCACTCGCTTCCGATCCGGAACTGGCCCGGCAATATGCCGTCATCCGCGACGAATATGCCGAGACCATCGGCCTCAATGAGAGCCTCGGTGCGCCCTCGGCGCGCGCCATGCAGAAGCTGTTTGCCGCGATCGATGCCGAGCCGGAGCGCAAGCCGTCCGCAGGTGCACGCATGTCGGCCTCGATCTCGGAGTTCTTTTCCAAATTGTCGCCGCGGACGCTCGCCTGGTCGTCCAGCCTCGGCGCGCTCGTGGTGCTGTTGCAGGCGGGCGTGATCGGCGCGGTGCTGATGCGCAGCCCGCCCGCCTCGTTCCAGACCGCGTCGCTCGATGTCGCCGAACAACGCAGCGCGCCGAGTGCGGCCATTGCACCATCCAGCCCGGCACCCAGTGCGCCGATCACTCGCGACCTTGGTGCCAGCATATCGGCCGCGCCGACGCGGCTGTTGGTGCGCTTCACGCCGGATGCCCGAATCTCCGACATCACGTCGCTGCTCGACAATTACCAGGCCTCGATCGTCGACGGTAAGGCCGGCATGTTCCGATTGCAGTTCCGCGCGATGGACAAGGACGGCGTCGCGGCGCTGATCGCCCGTTTGCAGAGAGAGAAGATCGTCAGCCTCGCGGTGGAGACGCCGTAAAACAGGCGGCTGACGATCTGCGCCGATTTGAGGTCATCATGACCGCCAACGGCCGGACCCGATCAACGAACCGAGCGACCGTCGCGGCCGCGGCGTTGCTGCTGGTCTGTGTTGCCGGTTCGGCCTACGCCCAAAGTTTCATGCGATCACCGATCGGCGGCGGGGTCTCGGCTGGGCCGCGGATCAATCCGGGCATCGGCAGGCCCGGTGGCAGCGCCGCCGGCGGGCCGCCGCTCTCGGCGGACCGTGGCCCGCCTGCGTCCTGGACCGACGAGGGCCCACGATCGGGAATGCGACCGCCCGATGCACGCTACGCACCCCGCCTCTCCTCCGGCTGCGACAATGCTGACCGCGGCCAATGCGCCGACCGGCCGGTTGCCAGCAACGGCAGCGGCAAGGGCGCCGCGAGGAAGGGCAGGGCCGGCGGTGGCGGCATCCGCGCACAGGACGTGGCGGGCACGCGAACCGTGCCGAACGAACTCGTGGCGGAAATCGACGGCATCCTGACCGAGGCCCAAGCCGACGCGCTGGCGCGCCGCCACGGCCTGAGACGGATCGCCTCGCAGAACATCCCGCTGCTGGGGGCGACCATCGGCCTGTTCCGCATCGCCGGCAATCGCTCGGCCGATGCCGTGAGCCGCGAATTCGCAAACGATGGCAGCGTCCGCTCGGTGCAGCCGAACTACCGGTACGCGCTGCAGGACCAGCGCGCGGCATCAGGCGGCAATGATCCGGCGCAATATGCGCAGGCGAAGCTGCATCTGCCCGAGGCGCACAGGCTGGCGCGCGGGATGAATGTGACTATTGCCGTCATCGACTCCGGCATCGACGCAGCCCATCCGGAATTGGCCAACACCGTCGCGGATACATTTGATGCGCTCGGCAGCAAGGATGGCCCACATGCCCACGGCACCGCCATCGCCGGCGCAATTGCCGCGCGGGTCAGGCTGACGGGAAGCGCGCCGGAAGTGCGGATCCTGGCGATCCGCGCCTTTGGCGTGGTTGGCGGCGGCGCCGAGAGCACCTCCTATGTGATCCTCAGGAGCCTCGACTACGCGGTGGCGCATGGCGCGCAGATCGTGAACATGAGCTTTGCCGGGCCGAAAGACGCACTTGTCGGGCGCGCGGTGGCCGCCGCTGCGGCGAAGGACGTCATGCTGGTCGCCGCGGCCGGCAATGCCGGCCCGACATCGCCGCCGCTGTATCCGGCCGCTTATCCCGACGTGATCGCGGTGAGCGGTATCGATGCCGGCGACCGACTGATGGCGGCGTCGAACCGCGGCAGCCATATCGCGCTGGCGGCGCCGGGCGCGGACATCCTCGTGCCGGTGCCGGACGGCAAATATCAGCTGATGTCGGGCACTTCCTTTTCGGCCGCGTTCGTCAGCGGCATCGCGGCGCTGGTGCTGGAGCGTGGTCCGGCATTGAAGCCCGCCGAGGTGCGACGGATCCTGACCGGCACGGCCCGCGATCTCGGGGCGCCTGGACGCGACGATCTGTTCGGGGCCGGGGAGGCCGACGCGCTCGCCGCGGTGATGGCCGCGGCCAATGCTCCGGTTGCAGCGGCCACGGACAAACTGCCGCAGCCCGCGCCGACGCCGGACGGCAATAACACTTCCGTGAGCCGCGCGTTGAATGAAGCCGCGCCCTCGATCGCATCGGAGTTTTCCGCTGCAAATCGCGGCGCCGCACGGTGATTTTCGTCGCCGGACGCCTGCAGCGGTGCGATGGAACCGGGCGGCGAAAAGGTTAAAAAAATCGCCGGCGATTTGAACGTCCGCCTTGCTCTCACGACTTATGTGTGTGGGAGCGGTTTATCCCTCCCCGGCTATATCAGGCGCGAGCGCCCATCCACCCCAAGCGCCCATATGGCTTTGACCCGTCCGGTTGTCCCCCCGGACGGGTCTTTCATTTGTGGGGTACCTTGCACGACCGACCGGCCGAGCGTGGTCCCGGCACTGCGCGATCGCGACAGCTGCGATCGTTTGCTGTGGATGATTTGGCTGCGCCGCGTCCGCCAGCGATGCGCATCGCCGTCATGCAAGTCGATGACTTGACGACGGTTCGAGCAAGAAACTCCGTAGTAGAGCGGACTTCTCCCATCGCCCGTCGCCGATTAAGAATTTAGTTAGACTTTATTTACCTTTTCCACAGAATATCAGCGTCACGTCCAGTTGATTCGGTTCGGTTGCGTCTGCGTCCGTTTCTTTCCCTGCGGGCAAGTTCAATGACACATCGGACCGACGTGGCCAGAGGCCAGGAGATCGTTGCACGCTGGTGCAACCTCGCCGAGCAAAGGCTGGAACACCTTACCGAACTTTTCGAGACCGGACGTTGGCGCCGCTATCACAGCGAGCAGGCCTTCCTCGAGAACATCAGGGAAGCCCGGGCCGCGGTCGATATCTGGCGGGAATTGCTGACCCGCGAAGCCTCGCTCGACAATTCGCCAATCGACCTGTCCTGGCTCGGCCGTGGCAAGTCGAAGCTGCCGCCGCCCGATCTCTCGCCGATGCCTCAGCGCCGCGCGGAAGCCGCGACCTTGGCGCAGGCCGCGATGACCGCAGTCGCGGCCGCGCTGGAAACCGCCGCCGAGGTGCTCGAGCAGCCGCCCGTTGTCGCCGACGCGCCGTCGCTGGAGATGCCCCCTCCGGTGATGCCGCCGCCGGTGCTTGATCTCGACACCATCCAGCGACGCTACCCGCTGCTGCGCAACGCGCTGTAGGTATTTGGCATGATCTCCGCGCAAACGCGTTCCGCGTTTGTCGCGCGGGAAAACCGCTTCGCGTTTTTCCGGATCATGCTCTAGCGCCGCACCGCGTTGGCGCCGACCACGAGCTGCGCATATTGCTGGGCGCCGCCAGCCGACAGGTCTGAGGTAACGGGGCGGGCATGGTCGAGCCCGACCACTGCGCCGCCCGGGGTTTCCGAGATCATGTTGTTGTTGATCAGCGCGGAGCCTGCGCCCGGCACCACCGAGACGCCGATCCCGACGAAAGCCTTGCGCACGACATTGCCCGATATCGCGACGTCGCGCAGGTACTTGCCCCAGCCGGCGACGATGCCGAAAGTCGGCGCGTTCTCGATCACATTGCCGGTGACGGTGCTGTCCGCCTCGACATAGATGCCGATGCCGGCGCCGTCGTTCGGGTCGGTGCCGACAGGGCGCTTCGGCAACAAATTGCGGATGATGTTGCCCTGGACCACCGCGATGCGCCCGCCCTCGTTGAAATTGCATACGGAGACGCCGATCGCGGCGCCGTCGACCGTGTTGTTGGCGATGACAGCGGCCTCGAACGAGAACTCCGAATAGAGCGCGACCTCGCGCACATTGCTGACGCTGTTGTCCGTGATGTGGATGTTGGAGGCCGAATTGCCGCGCACCGCCGAGAAGTCGCAATTGCTGATGCGGTTGCCGCGCACGATCACATTGCCGGCGCGGAAGGCGTTGATGGCATTGCCGTACTGTCCGGAGCCGCCGGGGCCGGCCTTGATGTCCTCGATGCGGTTGTCGGCGACGATCGAGCCGTCGTCGCCGATCGCGCTGCGCAGGATCTCGATGCCGTTGTCGTTGGTGCCCTTGATGGTGTTGCGCGCGACCATCAGGCCGAGCGCGTCGAACGACACCAGTGCAGTCGACGCGATGCCGGTGAAGACATTGTTGCTGACGTCGCCCGACATCTGCTCGAACCAGATGCCGCTGCCGCCGCTGGCCATGAACTGGCAATCAGTGATGCGGATGTCGCGGCCGGCCAGGCAATGCACGAGGCCGCGCCGCGTCGGCAGCGGGACGTTGCCGCCGTCGAAGGACAGGCCCATCAGGACGATGCCGCCGGCGCCTTCGGCCTCCAGCAGCGAGGCACCGCCGTTGAACACCAGCCGGCTGGCGCCGCGCACGCCGATCAACTGGCTGCCGGGCGCCAGTCGCAACAGCCCGGTGCGGTAGACCCCGGGCGGGAACGCGAGCGGCACCTGCGCGCGCGCGGCGTCATCGATCGCGCGCTGCAGGTTGCGGGTCTGGTCCTCGGGGCTGCCGGGGCGAACGCCGTAGTGCGTGACGTCGCGGCCGAGCGAGCCTGTGGATTGCGCGGCAGGCGCAGCGTCCGGCGACAACGCAAGCGCGCCGGCGACGCCGGCGGCGGATGCTCCGATCAGATGACGGCGGTTGACGTCCATGGGCATGGCCCTCGCAACATTCGCGAGCGGTGACGTTCGCGCCCGATACGTACCGCGAAACGCGGCGCGGCATGGTGAACACGCCGACGCAGCAAGGCGATTGTTGGCGGTAGGGTTAACTCCCGGTGCAGCCGGCTCAAATTGTCAAACGGCGATCGCGATTGGGGATGGGGAACAGTTCCGTATCCTCGCGACATGTCCGAAGCGTCGCGTCGCCTCGTCCAAAGCCATGCAGAAGACGCAGCGTGCCGCGCGGACACGAACTGTCTCGCGCGGTTGCCACGGGCCGCTCCCCGGCCGATGATCCGCAAAACAAGTCAGAGCCGATCGAGAGGAAACGAATGCGCGGGCGTCGTGTACTGATGGAATCGTTCGTGTCGCATGGCGTGCGTCATATCTTCGGCAATCCCGGCACCACGGAAACACCGCTGCTCGACAGCCTGCCGGCATTTCCGCAACTCGAATACATCATGGCGCTGCATGAAGGCGTCGCCGTCAGCGCCGCCAGTTTCTACGCGCAGGCGGCGAGGCGCGTCACCGTTGCCAATTTGCACGTCGCTCCCGGCCTTGGCAACGGCATCGGCTCGCTCTACGGCGCGTTGAAGGCAGGTTCGCCCGTGGTGGTGACAGCGGGCCAGCAGGACACGCGGATGCGGCTCAAGAACCCGCTGCTCGGCCACGATCTCGTGGCAATGGCGGCACCGGTGACCAAGTGGAGCGTGCAGATCGAGCGCGCCGACGAGATCGCACCGATCATGCGGCGCGCGTTCAAGGTCGCGACCGACGCGCCGCAGGGGCCGGTATTCGTGTCGCTGCCGATCGACGTCCTGGAACAGGAAACCGTGGTCGACGCCTCGACGCCGGACAATCTATGGCGATCGACGCGTCCTGATCCGGCAGGCATCGATGCGCTGGTCGCGCTGCTGCTGAAGTCGAAAAATCCGGCCATCGTCGCCGGGGACGACGTGGCGCGATCCGGCGGCGAAGAGGCGTTGGTGGCGCTGGCGGAGGCGATCGGCGCCACTGTCTGGTTCGAAGGGCTGCGCCATCACGCGCCGTTCCCGACCAGCCATCCGAGCTACCGTCAGTCGGTCCCGGGCGATGCCCGCCAGGTGCGGAAGGCGCTCGGCGATACCGATCTCGTGCTGCTGATCGGCGGTCCGTTCTTCGAGGACATCTGGTTTGCGCCGGGCGGCCACATTCCCGACGGCGCGGCCTTGCTGCAGATCGAGGCGTCGGCCGAGCGGCTCGCGCTCAACAACCGGCTCGATGCCGGCATCGTCGGTGACATCGCCGTCAGCCTCGGCGCGTTGACGGACGCGTTGCGCGCAAAGGCTGGCGCGGCGTTCAGGGATGCCGCGCAAGGCCGCAATGCCATGCTGGCCGAATTGCAGCGGAAAGAGAAAGACGCCTATCGCGCCCGCGTCGAGAAAGGCTGGGACCGCGAGCCGAGCTCGATGCCGCGCGTCACCGCGGAACTCCGTCGCGGACTTCCGGATGATGTCGTGATCGTCGATGAAAGCATCACGGCCAGTCTCGATCTCGCGCGGGCCTTCGACTATCGCGGCTTCGGCGATTATTTCGGCGGCCGCGGCGTCGGCATCGGGCAGGGCCTCGCCGGCGCGATCGGCGTCAAGGTCGCGATGCCGGACCGTCCGGTTGTCGCCATCTCCGGCGACGGCTCGGCGATGTACGCGATCCAGGCACTGTGGACGGCCGCGCACCACAAGCTTGCGATCGTGTTCGTGGTGCTCGCGAACCGCGAGTACCGCATTCTCAAGCACAATGTGGACGTCTGGCGTCAGAATTTCGAAGCCAGCACCCAGCATCCCTATCAGAACATGGATATCACCGG
Source organism: Bradyrhizobium sp. WCU1 (assembly GCF_053474805.1). NCBI lineage: Bacteria > Pseudomonadati > Pseudomonadota > Alphaproteobacteria > Hyphomicrobiales > Nitrobacteraceae > Bradyrhizobium > Bradyrhizobium sp. WCU1. The sequence continues at coordinate 966,858 of NZ_CM130280.1, read as the reverse complement.
TCCGGCGCTCGACTTCGTGCATCTTGCCGCCGGGATGGGCGTCGAGGCCGTCAGGGTCGAGAAGGCCGACGAGATCGCCGCCGCAGTTGCCAAGGCTGTCGCGACCCGGCGGCCGTACCTCGTCGAGATCGCAATCGAGGGAAAGCGCTAGAGGAGCTTTTGATGACAGGCATGCTGGACGGCAAGGCCGCGTTGGTCACGGGTGGTGGGTCTGGCATCGGCCGGGCAACGGCGATTGCGATGGCGCGCGAAGGCGCGCGCGTGGCGGTGTCCGATCTCTCTAAGGAGGGCATCGACGAGACGGTCGCGCTGATCAACGCCGCCGGCGGCCAGTCGATCGCGATCCAGGGCGACGTGACCGACGAGGCCGATGTCGCGAACATGGTGGCGCGCACGGTGTCGGCGTTCGGGCGCATCGACTGCGCGTTCAACAATGCCGGCGTTGCCGGGCGCTCGGTCGGCCCGCCCGGCCAGCGCATCCATGAGCTCACGCAGCCCTCGGTGGCGAAGATGTTTTCGGTGAATCTGATGGGCGTGTTCCTGTGCCTGAAATACGAGATCGCGCAGATGCTGAAGCAGGGTGACGGCGGCGCGATCGTCAACACGGCCTCGATCGCCGGGCTGGTCGGCCTCGCCACCTCGGCCCACTATGTCGCGACCAAGCACGGCGTCGTCGGGCTGACCAAGTCTGCGGCGATCGAGTACGCCCAGGACGGTATTCGCGTGAACTGCGTCAATCCCGGATACATCAAAACGCCCATGACCAGGGAGACGATGGACGAACGCTACGACGAGATCATCGCCAAGGTCCCCGTGCGTCGCCTGGGCGTGCCCGAGGAAATCGCCGAAGCGGTCGTCTGGATGTGCTCGGACAAGGCCTCTTTCATGACCGGCGCATCGCATGTGATCGACGGCGGCTACAGCGCTGCCTGATACGCGCGAGCAGTCCGATCCGCATCGCTCACGCGCGTGGCCTGCCGGGTCAGTTTCACCAGCTCCAGCAGCATGGCCTCGCCGGCATCGACCAGCTGCTCCAGCGTGATGGATGACCTTCCGGTCGCCGCCGTGCCATCATGGGCCAGCGGCGGAACGTGGATGAATTGCGCGAGGCGGAGGTCGTTGCTGCCGTTCACGGCCTCGATCGCGCGCCAGCTCAGATAGTTGCAGAGATAGCTGCCGGCATCGCGCGACAGCCGCGCATCGATGCCTGTGGCCAGCGCCGCGCGCAGCAGTCTTTCGCTGTGCGGCCCGAACATCATCGCGTCGGCGCCGCCAGCGATCGATCCCGTGCGTGCATGCTGGCGGCCGGCATCGGGAAAGCGTGTGGTCACCGCGTTGCGGGCGCGGCTTTCGATCCGTAGATGCGCGGTGCGGCCGGCGAGGCCGAACATCAACAGCGCCTGCGGGCGACGCGTTGCGATCAGCTCCGGCAATTCTCGATCGACGGCCGCGTAGGTGACATCGAAGATATGGCTGGTCAGCGCAATGTCGTCGAAGGCGGGGCGGCGCAGGGCGGTCAGCCGCTTCACCAGCGGCATGGTCGGATTGAATGGCGCGCCCGGGAACGGGCCGAAGCCCGTGAGCAGGATGCGCGGCTTGCCGCTCAATGCAGCATCTCCGCGATCTGTTCGGCGGCGACCGCGGGCGAGATGCGGCCGGCGGCGACCTCGGCCTCCATCTTCTTCACCTTGGCGCGGATCGCGGCGTCCGAGCGTAGCCGCGCCATCATCCGGCTCTCCAGCATCGACCACATCCATTTCACCTGCTGCTCCCTGCGGCGGGCCGCGAACTCGCCCGAGGCGTTCATCGCGGTGCGGTGATCGAGGATCTTCTGCCAGAGCCTGTCGAGCCCGGCGCCGGTCAGCGCGGAATAGGTCTCGACCGGCGGATGCCAGTGCTCGGAGCGCGGCGCGAGGATATGCAGCGCGCTGCGATAGTCGGCGGCGGCGAGGTTGGCGCGCTTGAGGTTGTCGCCATCGGCCTTGTTGATCGCGATCATGTCGGCGAGCTCGACGAGGCCCTTCTTGATGCCCTGCAACTCGTCGCCGGCTCCCGGCAGCATCAGCGCCAAAAAGAAGTCGGTCATGTCGCAGACAGCGGTCTCGGACTGGCCGATGCCGACGGTCTCGACCAGCACGACGTCGAAGCCGGCGGCCTCGCAGAGCAGCATCGCCTCGCGGGTCTTCGCCGCGACGCCGCCGAGCGTACCCGAGGACGGCGAGGGCCGGATAAAAGCCTGATCGGAGACGGCAAGCCGCGCCATCCGGGTCTTGTCGCCGAGGATCGAGCCGCCGGTGCGCGCCGAGGAGGGATCGACCGCCAGCACCGCAACCTTGTGGCCGCGCTCGATCAGGAACATGCCGAGCGCATCGATGGTGGTGGACTTGCCAACCCCGGGCGAGCCGGTGATGCCGACCCGCACCGCCTTGCCGGTGTCGGGCAGCAGCGCCTGCACCAGCTCGCGCGCGGAGGCCTGGTGATCGCCGCGCCGGCTCTCCACCAGCGTGATCGCCCGCGCCAGCGCGGCGCGGTGGCCGGCGCGGAGGTCCTTGGCGAGGGCGGCGATGTCGGGAGAGGCGGGCTTCGAGGCGATCATGGGCCTTGGTTTACAACGGCCGGCGGTTGCAGGCGAGGGCCGTGTCCCGGTCATCCCGTACCGATTGCGCGATCGGAAATCGGGTGGGCGGTCCCGGCGCGTTGCGCGATATCCGGGGCATGTTCCGCCACCATCGCGGACCAGATTTTCCTTCCGGAGCCTGCCATGAGCCAAGCCTACTACAGCGCCGTCCTTGATCATCCGCTCGATACCGTGTGGTCGTTGATCCGCGACTTCAACAATTATCCCGCCTATATCGAGGGCGTCAGCGAAAGCGTGATCGAGGACGACAAACGCGGCGACGAGGTCGGCGCGGTCAGGCGCTTCTGTTATCTCGGGCTCTGGGTCAGGCAACGCCTTGCCGGTCACTCGGACACGCAGCATTCGCTAACCTATGCCAGCATCGAGCCGCTGCCATTTTTGGCGGAGGTTAGTTCGGACGCGCCGCAGCCGACCCACTACGAGGGCACGATGCATCTGCTGCCGGTCGTTGAGGGCAACCGCACCTTCATCGAATGGTCGGTCAAGCTCGACACCGCGCCTGGTGACGCGGATCGCTGGCAGGTTCAGTTCCAGGACTGGATTCCGGATTGGACCAATTCATTGGTGAGGGCGCTGGCGCGCCATCAGGCCGAAGCGCGTTGAAACCCGTTACTGCGGTTCGTCCGCATCGCCCTTCGGCCGGGCGCCTGTAAAAATCCTTGTGCCTTCCGGTGTAAGATAAGGCTTCAGCGCCTCCCACGGCACGAAGATCACGTACTGGCCCTCGGCATAGGGACCGACGGCATAGGGTGGGTAGTGAAAGGTGAGGCCGGAGCTCTTGCCGGCTTCAGTCGACGGCGCCAGCGTGACGGCGCCGATCTTGAGCAGGGTCGGCTTCAGCTCCTTGTACCATTCGGCGGTTGCGGTCTCGCCGGTGCCGCGCCGCTTTTTCTCGGCGTTCAGCGCAGCGACGATGGCCTTGCGCATCGCCGTCAGGGTCGGGCCGTTGTCCGCGGTCTCGGTGAAGAAGGGACGGATGCTGATGCGCTTCTTCTCCGTTGTATCCCACAGGATGGTGTTGACGTCGGAGTTCGGATGCGCGCCCAGCGTGTTCACGTAGTCGTCGCGCAGCACGCTGACATAGCGGCCGTCGACGACCGAGCGCACCGAATATTTGCGCTCGAATGAATAGCCGCCGCGCTCCTTGAACAGCTCGGGCTCCTGCTTGCGATCGGTCGCCGCCTCCGCGGCGTTCTTGTCGATCCACTTCCTGCCCTCGGCGAGGCAATCGGCCGCCAGCGCGCCATCGGCCTTGATCTTGTCGTCGAGATAGACGCTGGCCTCGATGCTCGGATTCTTGATCGTGGCGTCGGGCTTCGGATCGGCGGCACGCGCCGTAAGGCAGAGGCAAGCCAGCAGGCCGGCAAGACCAATGATGCGGACAGGCGTCATCAAGCGAGCGGCGCGCATGGAAAACTCCAGGTGGGAGAGGGCAGGCGCGGCAGCGTTACTCCGCCGCCTCGCTATGGCCGAGCCGGGTGTTGAGCTTGTGGATCAGCTCCTCGGCGGCCTCGGAGATCACGGTGCCGGGGGGGAAGATCGCCTCGGCGCCCGCGGCATACAGCGCGTCGTAATCCTGCGGCGGCACCACGCCGCCGATGATGATCATGATGTCCTCGCGGCCGTGCTTCTTCAGTGCGGCCTTCAGTTCCGGCACCGCGGTGAGATGGGCCGCGGCGAGCGAGGAGACGCCGAGGATGTGGACATCGTTCTCGACCGCCTGCCGCGCGGCTTCGTCCGCGGTTGCGAACAGCGGTCCGATATCGACGTCGAAGCCGACGTCGGCGAAGGCCGACGCGATCACCTTCTGGCCGCGGTCATGGCCGTCCTGGCCGATTTTTGCCACCAGGATGCGCGGGCGGCGGCCCTCGGCCTCCTCGAACGCATCGATCAGGGCCTGCACTTTTTCGACCTTGTTGGACATGGTCGCTGCCTCTCGCTTGTAGACACCGGTGATGGACTTGATTTCGGCGCGGTGGCGGCCGAACACCTTTTCCATCGCGTCCGAAATCTCGCCGACGGTGGCCTTGGCGCGCGCGGCGTCGATCGCCAGCGCCAGCAGATTGCCATTGCCTTCATCGGCCGAGCGGGTCAGCGCGGCCAGCGCCGCGTCGACGTCCTTCTGGTTTCGTTCCTTCTTCAAGCGGCCGAGCTTGTCGATCTGCAAGCGCCGCACGGTGGAGTTCTCCACCTTGAGCACGTCGATCGGCTTCTCGTTCTTCGGCTTGTACTTGTTGACGCCGATCACCGCCTGGCGACCGGCATCGATCCGCGCCTGGGTCTTGGCGGACGCCTCCTCGATGCGCAGCTTGGGCACGCCTGCCTCGATCGCCTTGGCCATGCCGCCGAGTTCCTCGACCTCCTGTATGTGGCCCCAGGCCTTGGCGGCGAGGTCACGGGTCAGCCGCTCGACATAATAGGAGCCGCCCCAGGGATCGATGATGCGGTTGGTGCCGCTCTCCTGCTGCAGAAACAGCTGCGTATTGCGGGCGATGCGCGCGGAGAAGTCGGTCGGCAGCGCCAGCGCCTCGTCGAGCGCGTTGGTATGCAGCGACTGGGTGTGGCCTTGGGTTGCCGCCATCGCCTCGATCGTGGTGCGCATCACGTTGTTGAACACGTCCTGCGCGGTCAGCGACCAGCCCGAGGTCTGGCAATGCGTGCGCAGGCTGAGCGAGCGTGGGTCCTTCGGGTTGAATTGCTTGAGCAGCTTGGCCCACAGCAGCCGCGCCGCGCGCATCTTGGCGACTTCCATGAAGAAGTTCATGCCGATCGCCCAGAAGAAGGAAAGGCGGGGCGCAAAACGATCGACGTCGAGGCCGGCGGCCAGGCCCGCGCGCAGATATTCGACGCCGTCGGCTAGCGTATAGGCGAGCTCGAGGTCCTGCGTCGCGCCGGCCTCCTGCATGTGGTAGCCGGAGATCGAAATCGAATTGTATTTCGGCATCCGCTGCGAGGTATAGGCGAAGATGTCGGAGATGATCCGCATCGATGGTGCCGGCGGATAGATGTAGGTGTTGCGCACCATGAACTCTTTCAGAATGTCGTTCTGAATGGTGCCCGACAGTTTCTCCGGCGGTACGCCCTGTTCCTCGGCGGCGGCGACGAACAGCGCGAGGATCGGCAGCACCGCGCCGTTCATGGTCATCGACACGCTCATCTGGTCCAGCGGGATGCCGGCGAACAGCGTGCGCATGTCGTAGATGGAATCGATCGCGACGCCGGCCATGCCGACGTCGCCGGAGACGCGCGGATGATCCGAGTCATAGCCGCGATGGGTGGCGAGGTCGAAGGCGACCGACAGGCCCTTCTGTCCGGCCGCAAGGTTGCGGCGATAGAACGCGTTGGAATCCTCAGCCGTGGAGAATCCGGCATATTGCCTGATGGTCCAGGGCTGGTTGACATACATCGTCGGGTAGGGCCCGCGCAGATAGGGCGCGATCCCCGGCCAGGTCTCGAGGAAGTCGATGCCTGCAAGATCGGCCTCGCCGTAGACGGACTTCACCGGAATGCCCTCGGGCGTGAGCCACGGCTCGGCGCTCGCAGCCGGCATCGCCGCGGCGACGGGCTGGAAGGCGACATCGGCGAAATTGGGAATGCGGGTCATTCCTTGGCTTCCTCAAGCTTGCGATTGCGTTCGATCAGTCGCTGTAGATTCTTCTCGGCGGCATTGCGGTGGCAGACGCCGACAAGAAGGTGCATCAATGCCTCGCCGAATATCTGAAGAAGAAATTCGAGGAGAATTTGCAACATGGGCCAATCCTAGCATGATTGGAGCCGGTGATAAGGCAGCGCTACATTGTCAATCATGATCCGGATGCTGGTGGCTGACGATGGTCGCCATCTGCTCCGGTCCGTAATTTTGCATCGTGGTCTGGCTCGGCAGATTGGCGATGCCGACCACCCAGCCGTGGCGGGACTCGGTTCCGAATTGCTGCGTCGGGATCACCCGGTCGGGCCGGTCGAACGCGCCGGTCATGATCTCGATGCGCGGGCCGTCGATCCGGCGGAAGCTGAGCGGCGTGCCGCAGGCGGCGCAGAAGTCGCGCTCGGCGATCGAGGAGGACTTGAACGCCGCCGGCTTGCCGCGGGTCCAGGCGAAATCCTCCTTGTTGATGTCGGCAAAGGAGGCGAACGGCGCGCCGGACGCCTTCTGGCACATCCGGCAGTGACAGATGCTGACGCGGTTCGGCGCCGCGGACACCGCGAAGCGCACGGCGCCGCACTGGCAGCCGCCGGTCAGAACGGGTTTTGCTGGTGCCTCTGCCGTCATGACTGCTCCATCCGCCGATAGGCGTCGCGCAATGTCGCTAGCGCATCACCGCCGGCGAAGACGAACTCACCGATGCCGGCCGCCCGCAGCGCCGCTTCCTGGTCGCCGGGCCGTCCAGCCAGATAGATATGCCTTGCGCCGGCGCCGTGAAGGGCCTTGGCGGCCTCAGCGGCGCTGGCGGCATAGACCTTGTCGGAGGAACAAATGCACGCCATCGCGGCGCCCGAGGCCTTGAACGCCGCGGCCAGCGCCGCCGCGTCGGCAAAGCCCTCGCTGTCGATGGCCTCGATCCCGCCGGTCTCGAAGAAGCTCTTCGCAAAGGTCGCGCGGGCGGTGAAATCCGCCGGCGTGCCGAGATTGGCGAGGAAAATCTTCGGCCGCGCGCCGCGTGCCTTCAGCGCGGCATCCGACTTGTCGCGCAGCGCCTCGAACGGCTCGGCGAGCCGCATCGGTGCGAGGGCGTCGAACCTGATCTTGGCATCGGCCGTCGATCTCGGTGCCGACGGCTTGACGTCAAGCACCGCGAGGATTTCCTCGTGCAAGTTCGGGAATTCACTGGCGCCGGTCAGCACGTCGCGGCGCTTCGCCACGTTGGTCTCGCGCTGCGCCCGCGTCGCCGCGACTTTCGTCTGCAGCAGGCCCTGCTCGAGCGCCGGGAAGATGCCACCAGCCTTCTCGATCTCCTGGAACAGCGTCCACGCCGCCTCGCAGAGCTGCGAAGTCAACGTTTCGATGCCGCCGGCGCCGGCCGCGGGATCTGAGACCTTGGCGAGGTTGGACTCATCGAGCAGCACGAGCTGCGTGTTGCGCGCCACGCGCCGGGCGAAATCGTCGGGCAAGCCCAGCGCCAGCGTGTGCGGCAGCACGGTGATCGCGTTAGCGCCGCCAAGTCCGGCCGCAAACGTTGCGATCGTCGCGCGCAGCATGTTCACGTTGGGGTCGCGCTGGGTCAGCATTCGCCAGGCGGTCTGCGCGTTGACGAAGATCGGCTTCGGCGCGAGGCCGCAGGCCTGTTCGACCCTTGCCGACAAGAGCCGTAGCGCGCGGAATTTTGCCATGGTCAGGAACTGGTCGGCATCGGCGCTGAGCCGGAACGAGATCGCTGCACGTGCCGCGTCGAGATCGAGCCCTGAGGCCTCCAGCATGCGCAGATAGGCCAGCGCCAGCGCCAGCGTGAAGGCGAGTTCCTGCACCTCGGAGCCGCCGGCATCATGCACCGGCCGGCCGTCGGCCAGCACGAACGGCCCCTTGAAGCCGCGCTTGATCAGGCCGTTGACCACCTGCCCGAACGACTTCTCGTAATTGGGCCAGGCGATGGCCGCGGCGCCGCGCACGGCCATGGTGCTGAGCGCCTGATAGTTGAAATGCAGATCGAGCTTGGCCGGGTCGAGCTTGCGGGCCTCGATCATGTCGGCAAACGTCTCGCCGGCGTTCTCGCGCCCGATCACCGGATTGAGCGCGATCATGATGCCGGCGTCGAGATGGACGCCGCCGCAGGCGCGCGCCAGCGTCTTCTTGCTGGCATCAGCCAGACCGAAGCCGCGCGTGCCGGGACCGCCGGCGAATTCGAATTCAAGGCCGGTCGCGCCGTTCTCGAGATCTTCCAGCGCCTGCGCATTGGCTTGCGCGGCATCGGGATGATCGACCCGTTGCAGGATCTGCCAGGGGGTCGCGGCGGCGCGACCCGGAAGCGGACTGGCGTTGGTGGCGCGGCGATAGATCGGATCGATCCTCAGGCCGTCATAGGTCTTGCCGACCAGCTTCTCGAACGGCGCGCCCTTCAGCACGCCGTCGACCAGCTTGCGCCAGTCGTCATAGGTCGCAGCTGGAAAATCCGAAGCCAGAGCCAAATCGTCAGTCGTGGTCGTCATCCGCCCAAATCGTCCTTCGCCGGCCCCGCCAGGGAGCCACTTGATTTGGCCGGAAATTGCCACGGGCGGGCGGCCAAGCCAAACTTTTGTTTGCGGTGGATCGGCGATTAATCGAGGTCCGCAAGGCGGAAAATACCGTCGGTCGAGACGTTTGCCAGCGCATCCGCGACGCGGCGGCCGGCAATGACGCGGTCGGGAACGATCTCGGCCAGCGGCACCAGCACGAAGGCGCGCTCGAACAGCCGCGGGTGCGGCAGCGTCAGTTCCGGCTTGTCGAGTGTGACGTCGTCATAGGCGATCAGGTCGAGGTCGAGGGTGCGCGGCCCCCAGCGCTGCTCGGTCTTGCGGTCGCGGCCGAATTTGGTTTCGATCTTGTGCAGCGTGAACAGCAGCGCATGCGGATCGAGGCTGGTCTCGATCTCGATGCAGGCATTGATGAAGCTGTCCTGCTGCTGATCGCCCCAGGGCGGCGTCGAATAATCCGACGAGCGCGCCACGAGTGCGGCCTGCGTCATGCCGCAGATATTGGCGATCGCCTTGCGAAAGGTCGTGCGGACATCGCCGACATTGCCGCCGAGTGCGATCAGGACGTCGGCCATCAGGTCAACCGTGAGGCAGCGGGTGGCGCGAGCGGGTCAGCACCACGCCGACATCGTCGAAGATCGCGGCGATCGGCGCGTGCGGCTTGTGCACCGTGACCTTGACCGCCCGGACGCGCGGGAAGGTCGCCAGGATGTCCTCGGCCACCGCACCGGCGGCGCGCTCGAGCAGCTTGTAATTGGTGTTCTTGAATGCCGACGTCGCGGTCGCCACCACATTGGAATAGGAGACCGTGTCGGAGAGGCGGTCGGTGCGCGAGGATTCCGAGAGATCGGTGTAGAGCTCGAGGTCGATGACGAAGCGCTGCCCGACCTCGGTCTCGTGTTCCATCACACCGTGGCGAGCATGGATGACGATCCCGGTGATGAAGATCGTGTCGGTCATTGCTTTCCCTCGATTGCCGCGGCGACCCGCAGCGCCTGAACGGTTTCGGCGACGTCATGCGCGCGGATGATGCGGGCGCCGTTCCTTGCCGCGATCAGGTGCGCGGCGAGCGAGCCGCCGATCCGCTGTTGCGGCTCCGAGGGCACGACCGTGCTGATGAAACGCTTGCGCGAGGCGCCGACCAGCACCGGCAGGCGGAACGCGTCGAGCTCGGAGAGCCGCGCCAGTGCGATCATGCTCTGCTCCGGCGTCTTGCCGAAGCCGATGCCGGGATCGAGCACGATCCGGTCGGACGCAATGCCGGCGCGCGCCGCGATCTCAAGCGAGCGTTCGAAGAACGCCGTGATGTCCCGCATGATGTCGATCGAAGGATCGGCACTCTCGCGATTGTGCATGACGATCACCGGCGCGCCGCGTGCAGCGACGACCGGCGCCATGTCGGGGTCGCGTTGCAGGCCCCAGACGTCGTTGGCGATCACGGCGCCCTGGTCGAGCGCCCAGGCCACCACCTCGGATTTCATGCTGTCGATCGAGACCGGCACGCCGAGTGCGATCACCTCGGCCAGCACCGGCTTCAGCCGCGCCAGTTCATCGTCGGCGGTGACCGGCTGCGAGCCATAGGGGCGGGTCGATTCCGCGCCGATATCGATGATGTCGGCGCCCTCGGCAACCAGCCTGCGGGCCTGCGTCAGCGCCTGTTCGGGCGCGACGAACCGGCCGCCGTCGGAGAACGAGTCCGGCGTCACGTTCAGGATGCCCATCACGGCCGGATAGGGCCGCGACAGCAGCGTCGGCAGCACCGCCGATGCGGCCGGGCCGGTCACAACAGATGCTATGGGCTTGGTCGCCGTCATGCGCTGGCTTTGCGCTGGCCGTAACGCCAAGTCAAGGTGTCGCGATGATGGCCGGCCCCGGCAGTGCTGAATGCCGTTAAGGCAGGCTAATGGGGGATGCTAATAGGTGATTTTGGGAGGCAGCTTGCGTGCCTCTTCGATCAGCAACTCGACCGACTTCTCCGATGGCATCACGCGGACGAGCTTTCGGCGCACATTGGCGTCCTTCATGCTCTGTGCCAGCCGCGACGGGTTGCGGTGGGCGAGCTCGCGCACCGTGGTAACGCCGGCGGCGCGGACCAGGCCGACCTTCGCCTTACCCATTCCGGGAATCCGCATATAGTCGGAGATGTTGGCCCATTCGAGCAGTTGTTGTTCGCTGATCCCGGTCTTGGCGGCGAGCGCCTTGCGTCCCTTGACGGTGCGGGCGGCTTCTAGCAGCGCGTCGGTCGTGCGGATTCCCTGTGATTTCAGTTTGGTGGCGCAATAGGCGGACAGGCCTTCGATCTCGGAGAGGGGGTATGTCATGATACTCGTATGCAGGTAGAAGGGAGCGCGCGTGCAAGGGCGTGGGGAGAGTGCTTCAGGCAAACTGGCTGAGGCCCGGCGTCCCCGAGATGATCTCGCCCATTTGATCCGCTCCGATTTTGTCGCGACCGAACCTGAAAAGTTCACGCGCGACGTTCTGAATTTCACTCATGCTCAGGCCAAGCGCCATCAGCCGGGTGCCGACAGCCATCAACCCGCCGCCCATCAACCGCGATAGACCACCGCTGTTGTTGGATGCGGCGATTGCCGCTTCGGCGCCGGGGATTTGGTCGATCAGAACCTGGACTTTGTCGGAAGGTCCCTCGTTACGGAGGAAACCCAGAACGATGCCGATGGTTTTTTCAGCGACAGCGCCGTCGATGCCGGCCTTCGCGGCCAGCTGTCCAACCAGTTCGTCCATCTTGCCCCGCCTCAACCGGACTTTGCCGGATCGTTCTTGAGGATTTATCTTGAGCGCCTGTGTCACGAAATACAAGCGATCCGCGCATTTCAGTTCGTATTCTTTTTCGATCGCGCCGTGACTGTGGCCTCGCTGCAAGAGTGAGCGGCGGATTCACACCATCTTGTCGCAATGCGCAATGCCTTTCGTCACTTTGACGGGAATAAAATATGAGGAACTGGTGCAGCGACGATATACGTCGGCATCGGCTGACGGTTTCAATCGGTCCTCAACATGCAATATGATGGCAGCCATTCGGTACCGAACCGGGGTGTGACGTCGAACCCGGTGCGATGATCGAAACGATCTAAAATCTGCGCGAAGAGGCGAGACGATGGCGACCTCCGACAACAAGTTGGCCGATACGGACGAGAAAATTTTTATCGGCAAGGGCGAGGAGACAGCCTGGCTGACGCTGGCGCTGGCCAACCGGCATGGCCTCGTTACCGGCGCGACCGGAACCGGCAAGACGGTCTCGTTGCAAGTGATGGCCGAGGGATTTGCGCGCGCCGGCGTTCCGGTTTTCGCAGCCGACATCAAGGGCGATCTCTCCGGTATCTCGGAAGTCGGCGAGGCCAAGGACTTTATCCTGAAGCGCGCCAAGGAGATGGGGCTGACCTTCCAGCCAGATCAGTTCTCGACCGTGTTCTGGGACGTGTTCGGCGAGCAGGGCCATCCGGTGCGCGCCACCATCACCGAGATGGGGCCGCTGTTGCTGTCGCGGATGCTCGATCTGAACGACGTGCAGGAGGGCGTGCTCAATGTTGCCTTCCGTGTCGCCGACGAGAATGGCCTCGCGCTGATCGACATGAAGGATCTGCGCGCGCTGCTGGATGCGATCGCGCCCGACGGCAGCAAGAAGGGAGCCGATGAGGGCGAAGATCCGCTGGCGTCGATCCGCAAGGCCGCGCAGAGCTATGGCAACGTGTCCAAGGCCACCGTTGGAACGATCCAGCGCCAGCTGCTGGTGCTCGAGAACCAGGGCGGCGCGAAATTCTTCGGCGAGCCGGCGCTGACGCTGAAGGATTTCATGCGGACCGACCGCGACGGCCGCGGCATGGTTAACATCCTCGTCGCCGACAAGCTGATGCAGAGCCCGCGGCTTTACGCCACGTTCCTGCTCTGGATGCTCTCGGAATTGTTCGAGGAATTGCCGGAGGCCGGCGACCTGCCGAAGCCGAAGCTGGTGTTCTTCTTCGACGAGGCGCACCTTTTGTTCAACGACGCGCCGAAGGCGTTGATGGACAAGATCGAGCAGGTGGTGCGGCTGATCCGCTCCAAGGGCGTCGGCGTCTACTTCGTCACGCAGAATCCGATCGACGTGCCGGACAAGGTGCTGGCGCAGCTCGGCAACCGCGTGCAGCATGCGCTGCGCGCCTTCACGCCGCGCGACCAGAAGGCGGTCGCCGCCGCCGCGCAGACCTTCCGGCCCAATCCGAAGCTCGACACCGCGCGGGTGATCATGGAGCTCGCCAAGGGCGAGGCCCTGGTGTCGTTCCTCGAGGGTGGCGGCACGCCGTCGATGGTCGAGCGGGTCATGGTGCGGCCCCCGTCAGCGCGGATCGGGCCGATCACGCCGGAAGAGCGCAAGGCCATCATGGATGCGAGCCCGGTGAAGGGCAAATACGACACCGCGATCGACGCTGAATCCGCCTACGAGATCATCCAGAAGCGTTTGTCAGGCGCTGCGGCGCCGGCCGCTGGTGGCGGTGGCGGCATCCTCGGCCAGATCGGCGCGATCGCCGCCACGATCTTCGGCACCAAGCGTGGCCGGCTCTCGACCGGACAGGTGATCGCGCGCAACGTCACGCGCTCGGTGACCGACAAGGTGGTCGGCGGCGTGGTCGCAGATCTCGGCAAGTCGGTCGGCGGTTCGGTCGGCGGCTCGATCGGTCGCGCATTGGTGCGCGGCGCGCTCGGCGGAATCCTGCGCAGGTAGCATCGCGACGCTCCAGGCTGGAACGGGCAACCGGCCTTGCCTCGCGCGGCCGGCGCGCTACAACTTGGCATAACGTCCAAACAAAAAGGATATCCGCGATGTCCAACGCCAAGCTGCAGCCCGTCCTCGACCGCATCGATGCCGATTTCGACAACAGTCTCGAGCGGCTGTTCACGCTGCTGCGGATCAAATCGATCTCGGCCGACCCGGCCTTCGCCAAAGACTGCAGGGCGGCTGCCGATCATCTCGCCAAGGATATCGCAACCCTCGGCTTCAAGACCGAGGTGCGGCCGACCGCCGGCCATCCGGCCGTGGTCGGCAAGCTGAACGGCTCGACCGACGGGCGTCCGCACGTGCTGTTCTACGGCCACTATGACGTGCAGCCGGTCGATCCCTTGAATCTCTGGCACCGTCCGCCGTTCGAGCCCGTGGTGACCGACCATGCCGACGGGCGCAAGATCATCGTCGCGCGCGGAGCCGAGGACGACAAGGGTCAGCTGATGACCTTCGTCGAGGCCTGCCGCGCCTGGAAGAATGTCACGGGATCGCTGCCGGTCGACATCACCATCGTCATCGAGGGCGAGGAGGAAATCGGTTCGAAGAATTTCGTGCCGTTCCTCGAGGCGAACAAGGCCGAGCTCAAGGCCGACTTCGCGCTGGTCTGCGACACCGGCATGTGGGACCCCAACACGCCGGCGATCACCACCTCGCTGCGCGGCCTGGTCTATGACGAGGTCAAGATCAAGGCCGCCAATCGCGACCTGCATTCCGGCGTGTTCGGCGGCGGCGCGCAGAACCCGATCCGCGTGCTGACGCGGATCCTCGGCGGCCTGCATGACGACAACGGCCACATCACCATCCCCGGCTTCTATGACGGCGTGAAGGATCTGCCGCCGGATATCCTGGCGCAGTGGAAGCAGCTCAATCTGACGCCGGAAAGTTTCCTCAAGCCGATCGGCCTCTCGGTGCCCGCAGGCGAAAAGGATCGGCTCCTGATCGAGCAGGTCTCCTCGCGGCCGACCTGCGACATCAACGGCATCGTCGGCGGCTATACCGGCGAGGGCTCGAAGACGGTGATCGCGGCCGAGGCGTCGGCGAAGGTCTCGTTCCGCCTCGTCGAGGGACAGGATCCCGAGAAGATCCGCAAGGCGTTCCGGGATTACGTGACGGCGCGCCTGCCCGCCGACTGCAAGGCCGAGTTCATCGATCATTCCGGTGCGCCGGCGATCGCGCTCGACTGGAACATGAAGCCGCTGGCGGCCGCCCGCCGCGCGCTGACCGATGAGTGGGGCAAGGAGGCGCTGCTGATCGGCTCCGGCGCGTCGATCCCGATCGTCGCCGACTTCAAGCGCACGCTCGGCCTCGACAGCGTGCTGATCGGCTTCGGCCTCGACGACGACAACATCCATTCGCCGAACGAGAAGTACGATCTCAAGAGCTACCACAAGGGGATCCGCTCGTGGGCGCGGATCCTGGCGGCCTTCGCCGACGCCAAATAGGCGGGATGCCCCGAACGTAAAAACGCCGCCCGGAATTGGGCGGCGTTTTGATTCAGGTAGTGCAGAGGGTGTTGACGGGCAGCTTACCCCAGGATTGTGAAATTTCAATCACGGTAGCCGGGATTGACCCGGTCGAGCTTGCGCAGCAGCGGCGGCCAGACCAGCTGGGTCGAGCGCAGCTCGGCACGGTCCGGATTGGAGAGCAGCTCGGTGTTCTTGTCGATCGCGAGCTGGTCGACCGGATAGGCGATCGGTCCGAGCGTGCGGGTCGCGACCTGCATCGAGCAGGCGCGCTCCAGATGGTACATCCGCTCGAAGGCGGAGGCGACGGAGCGGCCGACCGTCAGCGTGCCGTGATTGCGCAGCAGCATGTGGTTCTTGGTGCCGAGATCGCGCTGCAGGCGCGGGCGCTCGTCATGGTCGAGCGCGATGCCTTCATAGTCGTGATAGGCGAGATCGTGGGTGACGAGCTGCGCGGTCTGGTTCAGCGGCAGCAGCCCCTCGGGGCCGCTCGACACCGCGGTGCCGTCGATCGTGTGCAGATGAAGCACGCAGCCGGCGTCCTCGCGCACCTCATGGATCGCCGAATGGATGGTGAAGCCGGCCGGGTTGATGCTGTAGTCGCTCTGCGAGAGCTGGTTGCCGTCGAGGTCGACCTTGACGAGGCTCGAGGCGGTGATCTCGTCGAACATCAGCCCGTAAGGGTTGATCAGGAAGTGATGCTCGGGGCCGGGCACGCGGGCCGAGATATGGGTATCGACCAGATCGTCCCAGCCATAGAGCGCCACCAGCCGGTAGCAGGCGGCGAGATTGATCCGCTGCTCCCATTCCGCCGCACTCATGTTCGATGGCACTTCCTTGAGACGCGCTTCCGCTGGCGACATGGCGATTGCTCCATTGATCGTTGTTGCTTGGTTCAA
This sequence comes from Bradyrhizobium sp. WCU1, assembly GCF_053474805.1. NCBI lineage: Bacteria > Pseudomonadati > Pseudomonadota > Alphaproteobacteria > Hyphomicrobiales > Nitrobacteraceae > Bradyrhizobium > Bradyrhizobium sp. WCU1. Next base: position 950,916 of record NZ_CM130280.1, on the reverse strand, counting down.
GCCTAGCGCCGTCGCCCTAGCGCAGCAAGGCAGCATACCAGCGTGACAGTCATGTCGGCATGCGGCCCACGATCCGAACGGCGATCGTCGGTGGGCAACCGCGCGATGGATCTTCTGAGATCGTGTCGCGCTACGGCGCCGGGATCGCCAGCAGGCTCGAAATGCTGCGGCCGCGGATGTCGTAGACGCGGGCGAACACGACGTCGTCGCGCTTGATCTCCACCATCACGGGTGCGGCAAGGCCCTTGCAGTAGAACTCGCCGAGCGTCATCGCGAAGTCGGCCGCATTGCTGTCCCAGCCGATCGTGAAGTCGGGGCCGAGCGCGACCTGCGCGGGACGCTGCGGTCCGCAGACCGCGACCTTCCACTTGCGATGCTGCGGCGGCACTTCCTGCCGCTCCGCCAGCTGCTCGCGCAAGCCGTCGGAGGCCTGCTTCAGCGCCAGGCCCCAATAGTCCAGCATGAAGAGATTGTCGGCGGTCCGCACCGTGCCGGCGATGTGGTTGAAGTGGGTGTACTGGTACGGATGCAAACGGATCATCTCGCTGAGCGGCAGCAGCAGGCCGAACGCGAACACCGCGAGCGCCGCCGGCTGCCAGGCGCGGCGGTTCTCGCCGAGCCAGTCCATGCCGCGGGCGAATGCGACGCCGGCGAGCACCGCCATCGGCGGGATCACGAAGATGAAGTGGCGGATTCCGTTGTAGAGCGCCGGCCGCTTCACCATCGCGATCACCAGCGGCAGGGTCGCCGCCAGCGTCAGCATCAGCATGATCGTCTTGCGCTTCGCGGTCACATCGTTGCGCGACAGCGACATGAAGGTGGCGACCACGGCCGCGGTGAGCAGCGCCAGCAGCACTTCGGGAAGCTGCAGCGCGAACAGCGTGGGCAGATAGGACCACGGCATGTCCGGCACCGACACCAGCGCGCCGTCGAACATCTCCTTCCACGGCTTTTCGAAGAAGTGCGAGAAATAGGTCACCGCTTCCAGCGGATGCCCGGGCTCCATGATCGACCACGGCCAGATCAGGCCCATCACGAGATAGCCGAGAGCGAGCCCTGGCAGCAGCACATAGACGACGTGGGCAAAGCGGTGGGTCGCCTCGCGCGCACCCTGCTTGCGGACTTCCTCGATCCAGAGCGGGATGAAGCCGATCACGGCGTAGATCAAAGCGAGGCCGCCAAGCACGCGGCAGCCGATCGCCAAGCCGGCACCCAGGCCCACGATCAGGATCGTGCGCGGCGAGGGGGCCGGATATTCCTCGATCAGGCGCACGAGGCCGAGGATCAGCACCACCATCGCCACGGCGAACGGTGCATCCTTCGGGTTCATGAACATGTGGCCGTAGAAGGTCGGGCACAGCGCCAGCAGCAGCAGCGCCGCCAGCCCCGCCAGCGGGCCGCCGACACGGCGTGCCAGGCGCCAGGTTACGGCGAGCCCGATAACGCCGACAACCGCGCCGAGCAGGCGGCGGGTCTCGAACAATTCGAGCGGAACGACCTTGTGCAGCAGGGCGGCAGCCATATCGAAGCCGCCGCCGTACATATAGAGATTGGCGAACGACAGCGCGCCGGTGTCCTTGAACCCGGACCCGTACATCCGCAGCAGGAGGTCGGCATATTCAGCGTGGGTGTAATCGTCCCAGCCCAGCCCATAATCGCGGAAAGTGAGCCCTGCGACCACGGCGACCACGCCGAGGACGAGGAATGCGAGATCGTCGCAGGTCTTCTCCACGGAGCGCCGCGCAGGCGCCTCGATGGCGGACGTCGTAATCGATGACATAGCTAGTGATACCGGCGTGCCTGTGGCCCAGTTTGGCGCTTTAGGGCCTCATTCCCCGGCATCCATAGCGCAGTTCAGTTTCCGAGTAATTGGGAATTGTGGCGTAATTTCCCAGATGCGTTGCAATAAATTGGCAGCAATTCGTAGCCAGTAAATCTACGGAAGCGGGCGCCGGCGCAGTTGGTGAGGCCCGCGAGGCGGACACCTGTCCGTCGGTTAAGCGGGATTTTAGGGAACTCCGTCTACAATTGGCGGTTGGCGGTGTGGGCAATATGACGGTATCGTGGCGTTGGTGGCCCACACCGATTTTCGGTCGGGTCTCCCGGGGGTTAGTTCGATGAAGGTTGGTCTGTTGGTCGTCGGCGCGGGCCTGGTTGTGGCGGGCTTGGCGGCGGTCGGCTTGGGAATCCCCTACAAGGAATTCAGCGTCGGCGGCACATTGATCACGACAGGCGTGACCGGCGTGTGCACGGGTGCGATCGTGCTGGCGCTTGCCGCGGTGGTTGGGGAACTCCAGGTCATCGCCGCGCGGCTCGAATCCGGTGCCGCGGCTGCCGGGGTCGACGTCCCGTCGCCTGCAACTTCCCCGCGTAATGCCCCCGACGATACGGTGTTCCCTCCGCCGCGGCAAGCGAAGGTCGCTGCACCCCCGCCGGTCCCGTCAGCTACGCCGACGGCCGCGGCGCCGCCGCCCTGGCACGATGAAATCCCTGCACGCGGCGCGCCAGCTGAGGTCGCACCGCCCGTGCCGGGTGCAGCGGCCGCGGACGGCGGCGCGCCGCCGAAGCGGCGCAATCTGTTGTTCTCTTCCTCGCGGAAGGAGCGTGAACGGACCGAGGCACGGGCTGCCGAGCCGCTGACGCCGGATCTGCTGTCGCCGGAGCTGCGTCCAGGTCCTGCCACGGCGGCCGATCCCGCACCGGCAACGTTCGACGATGCGTGGCCGAAGGCGGATCGGCCGAGGCCGGTCGATGTCGCCCCGCGGCGTGGCCCACGGGCGCCATCGACCTTCGGCGAGGCGCAGTCGGCGGCCGTGGCGCCGTCGTCCGGTCATCCGCCGCCGCCGCAGGAACAGCCCCCGGTGACGGTACTCAAATCGGGCGTCGTCGACGGCATGGCCTATTCGCTCTATTCGGACGGATCCATCGAAGCGCAGATGCCGGAGGGCATGATGCGGTTTGCCTCGATCGACGAGCTTCGCTCGCATCTGGAGCAAAGGCCGTAAATCTACGGCAATACTTGCGAACGGCCGGCGCGAAGTCTAGAACACGGCAGTTCTTGTCAGATTTCTTGTAATCCGTTCATATTCGCGAAGTAGTACGCGATTCTGTTGATGTATTGTCGCGCACGGATACTGCGCAACGGCGTGCCGTGCCGCGCCGCGCCGTCGAGAGCACGGGGAAGGTAGAGCCATGTCCGATACGTCAGGCAAAACGCCGGTCGAACTGACCGCCAACATCGTTTCGGCCTATCTCAGCAACAATCCGACGCCGGCCTCGGACATTCCGAACCTGATCGGCCAGGTCCACGCCGCCCTGCTGCGCGTGTCGAGCGGGCGCAGCGATACGCCGAGCGAGCCGGCCAAGCCCGCGGTGTCGATGAAGAAGTCGATCACGCCGGAATATCTGGTGTGTCTCGAGGACGGCAAGCGCTTCAAGTCGCTCAAGCGCCATCTGCGCACCCAGTACAACATGACCCCGGAGCAGTATCGCGACAAATGGGGGCTGCCGGCCGACTATCCGATGGTGGCGCCGAACTACGCGGTGGCGCGCTCTCAGCTCGCCAAGAAGATGGGCCTCGGCCAGCAGGCGCGGAAGCGGAAGTAGCGTCTAAGGCGTTTCCGGTTCACGTGAGGACGGCGCGCCAAGCAAGAAGCTCTACGCGGCTGACGCCAGCGCCTCGCGTGCATCGTTGCGGATGCGATCGACCATCGAGCGCAGCCCGTTGGAGCGCTGCGGCGTCAGATGGTCGCGGAAGCCGAATTCGTCGAACAGCGCGAGCGCGTCGGTGGCGAGGATATGCTGCGGCGTTTGCCCGGAAAACAGCGTCAGCACGATCGCGACCAGGCCGCGCACGATGTGGGCGTCGCTGTCGCCGAGATAGATCAGCCGCGGTTCGCCATTGGCATCGCGCTCGATCCGCTTCGACAGCCAGACCTGGCTGACGCAGCCCTGCACCTTGTTCTCGGCCGAATGCTCCGCCTCCGACAACGGTTCCAGCGTGCGGCCGAGCTCGATGACGTAGCGGTAACGGTCGTCCCACTCGTCCAGCAGCGCAAAATTATCCCTGATTTCGTCGATCGTCGTCATCGTGGCCCGCATCCTGTCCTTAACGGCTTATATAGGAAGGCGGGCCGCGAAAGCGACGAAAATGGAACCGGTTCCGGGTTGTTGGCCGCGTTTTGTTGACGCGAACCGGATGCCACGTCACCCGGAAACGCGCTGGCTTGCATTCACGGCGTCGGCGGCAGGCGGAACTCGATGGTCTGATCGTCCGCGGTCAGCGTGTCGCGCGACATGGTGGCCGAATCGATGTCGTCCCTGTCGATCGAGCCGGTGTGATCGGGCGGCTTCTTGTCGGTGATGATCTGGTAGAGCTTGCGCGCGCCGTCGGTCGCGCGCTGGCCGATCGCGGTCGCGGCCTGGCCGCCGACTTCGCAGGCGGACGGCTGACGCTTGCAGAACTGACCCATGTCGTTGATCGTCGCGGTCGCGGCCGACACCGCGTCCGATGCGCTGATCTGCGGCGTCTTGTCCGCTTCAGGTGTTTTGTCTCTCGGCAGCAGCACGAGCACAAGCCCGAGCCAGAATGCCAAACGCAGCAGGAAGAACATGGCGCGATCCCGGTCGTCTATCTTGTCTTTTGCTTCTTCGCGGTCGATGCCGCTCTTGTCCTCAGGGTTAGCATCGGTCGATAAATCGGAAGTATCTGCATTGAAGCAAATCCGCCGAAAAATCGCGGAAAATTCGCCCGAATTGATTCGCCGTAAATATTCGATTGATGGCGGCTAGTGAGCGCGAGGACACCGGCTGCGCCGCGTCCACCATTTCGAAACCATAGACGGGCGCACCCGGAAACCAGCCGTTCACCATCCCTGACAAATGACCGGTGAATGGCAACCTCGAAGCCTCCCAATGCACGGTGTTTGGCAGCAGGCCACCCCGCCTTAGCGTTCGCTTAAGTTCGCTCTGACACGTTGACCTGCAATCACGAAGGAGGCGTTCCGGCGCGTCTAACTGACGATTGAGCCGAAGCGCGAGTGCTGTGAGTAGTTTGAGTCTGATCCGCGATTGCCTGGATGCGCTGCTGCATCCGTCGGCGCAGTATGATGCGCTGACGCGTGCGCGCCATCGTGCCTTCATGGCGCCGCGGCTGCTCGGCAGCCTAGCGGCGCTGGCGTCGTTCCCTGCCTTTCTGGCGATGCGCGGTGCGCCGTCGGCGATCGAGGTCGCGGCGTTCGCCTGGCTGATCGCGCCTATCCTGCTGTCCTGGTTCCTGTCGCGCACCGGCCGCTACGAGGGCGCGCACGTGCTGTCGTCGCTGGCGCTGGGCGGTCTCGTGATGATGATCGCCGCGACCACCGGCGGCATCGCATCGTTCGCCGCGGTGTGGCTCATCGTGATTCCGATCGAGGCCGCGCTGTCGGCCTCGCGGCGCGTGGTGGCGTTTGCGTTCGCGCTGGCGATGATCTGCGCGGCGTTGCTGAGCGTGCTCGCACATTATCATGTGCTGCCGGCCGTCGATCCGGCGGTCGCCTCGAACAGCACGCTGGTCGGTTTCGGCGTCGTATCGGCGATCTTCTATGCTGCCGGGCTCGCCTTCGGCGCGGAGTCGCTGGCGCGCACCAGCGTGGCGCTGCTGTATGTCGAGGAAGAGCGCTACCGCCTGCTCGCGCATAACATGAGCGACGTGCTGTCGCGGCACAGCCGCAACGGCGCGGTGCGCTTCATTTCGCCTGCCGCCGAGATCATGCTCGGCGTGCCAGCCTCGCGGCTGTCGGGCCACGGCCTGTTCGACCGCGTCCACGTCGCCGATCGGCCGGCCTATCTCACCGCGCTGTCGGACGCCGCGCGGGGCGAGGCGCGCAGCGTCGAGTTCCGGGTGCGCCGCGACGGCGCGCGGGGCGAGGCCGCCGCCGAATTCATCTGGGTCGAGATGCGCTGCCGCGCGCTCGATCAGCCCTCGGCCGATGCCGAAGTCGTCGCCGTGATGCGCGACGTGACCGATCGCAAGGTGCAGGAGCAGGCGCTCGAACAGGCGCGCAATGTGGCCGAGCAGGCCGATGCGTCGAAGACGCGCTTCCTCGCCACCATGAGCCACGAGCTGCGCACCCCGCTCAACGCCATCATCGGCTTCTCGGAGATGATCGCGCAGGAGGACGTGCTCGGGCTCGACGCGGCGCGCCGCAAGGAATACGCCCAGCTGATCAACGACTCCGGCCAGCATCTGCTGTCGGTGGTCAACGGCATCCTCGACATGTCGAAGATGGAATCCGGCAATTTCGAGATTTCGCCGGAACCGTTCGCGCCGCGGCCGGCTTTGCTCAACTGCTGCAATTTGGTGGCGCTGAAGGCGCGCGAGAGCGGCGTCGACCTCGTCACCCGCGTGCCCGACGACCTGCCGATCGTGAACGGCGATCCGCGCGCGTTCAAGCAGATCGTGCTCAATCTGGTTTCCAACGCCATCAAGTTCACCGAGCGCGGCGGCAAGGTGACCGTGTCGGCCGGCATCGAGGGATCGCGGCTATTGCTGCGGGTCTCGGACACCGGCGTCGGCATCGCCGCCGACGATCTCAAGCGGCTCGGCGATCCGTTCTTCCAGGCCGGCAAGACCTATCAGCGCCGCCACGAAGGCACCGGCCTCGGTCTGTCCATCGTCAAGGGGCTGGTCGGCCTGCATCACGGCGACATGAACGTGGAGAGCAAGGTGGGCGAGGGCACCATCGTGTCGGTCGCGCTGCCGCTGGCGTTCACACCGCCGGCTGTCGAGCCGTCCAGCAATGTGTCGACCCTGAAGCCCGCGCTGCGATCCGGACTGCAAGAGCAAACCCATCAGGTGAAGAAGAGTGCCTAGACAGACTTTGGACGATGACGAAACGCCGCGGCGTCGCCGCGGCGCCAAGGCAGTGGCCATCGCGGCTGAGGAGGAGCGCGGCCTAGTGCTGCGACTGCTGCTGCACAGTCCGAAGGACCTCGTCGCGGGCGTGCTGGCAACGTCTGCCATTGTTGCGATTCTGATCAATGCGCTGTTCCTGCAGGCCGGCCGTCATCCGTCGCCGATGTTCGGCGGTTCGGTGGTGACGTTGCCGCCGCCGCCGGCTCCGGTTGCCGCGGTCACGAGCCCGATGCCGCGCCCGCGTCCAGCCGAGGCTGCCGCCCGATCGGTCGAGCCGGCCGGCGTGGAGCCGTCCAGGCCGGTCGACGTGAAGCCGGTGGAGACCAAGCCGGCCGAGACCAGGTCCGTTGAAGCCAAGCCGGAGCCGAAGCCGGTTCCGGTTGAGGCCAAGCAGGCCGATCCGATGGCCAACCTGGTGCTGAAGTCGACCGCCGCGCCGCCGGCGGCCGCACCGGCCCCGGCCGCCGCTCCGTCCAGCGTCATGCGCCCGCCGGCGCCGATCCCGACGCAGCATCTGAGCCCGGCCGGCAAACGCATCGCCTCGGTCCAGCGCACGCTGACCGAATATGGCTACGGCCAGCTCAAGCCGACCGGCACGATCGGCGCCGACACCCAGCACGCGATCGCCAAGTTCGAGCGGGCCCGCAAGCTGCCCGTGACTGGCCAGATGTCCGATCGTCTGGTGCGCGAACTGGGCGCGATGATCGGGCACTCGATCGACTAGTGCTTGTTCTGGCCGGGCTTGAGCCCGGCCATTTCGCATCTGACACATTGACGCGCCGTCAGGCGGCTTCGCCGAGCAGAACGTCCCTGACATCGTCGGAGAACAGCTTCCTGCGGCCGGCCAGCAGCACCCATTCCGGATCGTCGCGATCCGGAGTGGCGCGCGGCATGCCGTGATCGAGCAGGGCCCGTGCGCAGCCCTCCCAATCGCCGCCACTGATCGGCTCATTGCAGGAAGCCCACGCTAGGCTGCCGGAGACGTTGTCGCCGAAGCCGTGCTGCTCGGTCCACTCTGCGCCGTGCTCGAGCAGGAAGCGTGTCAGCCCGGCATTGCCGCGGAACACCGCATGATTGAGCGCCGACGCATCCCAGTCGCCGCCGCGCACCGCGATGGGCCAGCCGAGCTCGACCATCAGCCGCACCGCATCGTCGCCGCCTGCCGCGGCGAGTTCGGGCAGCAACCGCAGCTGCTGGGGTGAAAGCGAAGCCGGGAGATCGGGCCGGCCGGCCTGGATCTGTCGCGCCTCGGTCGCATTGCCGCTGCTGCACGCCGCGACGAACCGCTCGTCGTCGGCGAGCGTCTCCTCGCCGATGCGCTCGCGCAGCAGTTCGGCAACTTCGGTCAGGCCGAACTGCAGCGCGTATCGATAGGCGCTCAATCCGTCCGGTGTCGTGATGCGCGGGTCAGCGCCGGCGTCGAGCAGGGTCGTAATGCATTTTCGCGACCGCCGTCGCCGGATCGCCCACATCAAGGGTGAACCGCAATCGGTCAGTGGCGCGTTGCGGGCGGGCTCGTTCGGGTTGCCGCCGTGCCGCAGCAGCAATTCGAGAGCCGCCACGTTCTCGTCGTCGAGCACCTTGTACATCGCGTTGGTGCCGGCGATCCGCGCGCCATGTTCGAGCAGCACGCCCGTCGTCACGGAACCTTCGAGCGAGTGGTACAGCGATTCATTGTCGTTCGGATTGGCGCCGGCCTCGAGCAACAGCCTGGTCAACCCGAGGTCGTGATTCTGCCCGGCGGCGCCGTACAGGGCCGACAGCGGATTGCTGTCATCGGGTGCGTCGAGCGATCCGGGCGGCCAGCGGCTGCTGATGTGCTGGTCTGGGTCTGCGCCGGCCGCCAGCAGCAGGCGCGCGCAGCGATGCAGCCGCGCCTGAAATTCCGGAATCTGCAGCAGGCTGGAATGCGTGACCGCGACCAGCGGCGGCAGTTTCAGGGGACCGCCGGGTCGGTTGACCCATGCGGGATCGCTGGTCGCGATGCGCTGGATCGTGCTCTCGTCGCCGATGGCGCAGGCGAGATAGGGATCATCGCCGAAAAGGCCGGGATCCTCGCGGAGCATGCGCATTGCGACGCGCGGATTGGCGCGGTCGCTGGTGCCGGCGACATCTGCGGCGTAGACCAGTTGCAGCCATCGCCGCACACGATCGGCCTTGCTCTTGCCTGGCGGCAATTGTGCTTCGACATAGCGCCGCAGGTCCGGCCATGAGGCGAAGCCGAGATCTCGCGCGACGCAGGACTGCGCGTCGTGGAGCCGCAGATCGAGTGCGGCGATCTGCACGTCGCTGCGCCCGGCCGCAGCCGGCAGCGCCTGCCGGAAACGGGCGTAAGCCTCCGGTGCCTGCCGCCGGTACAGGCGGATCAGCTCCTTGGCTTGCTTCTTCAGATGTTCGAGATTCAATCGCGCGGGCGATCGGTTCATGGCAACCTCCGTGCATCATCGCCGATGGTCCACAAAACCGGCTGCACAAAGGCTTGGTTGGCCGCGTATTCGGTGCAAGTGGGTTCGACCCTTCCCGTGGACCCGGGCGCGGCTTGCACCGCAGATGGAAGGATATGAGCGAGGCCTGTATCGGTCAACCCGCCGCTGCGCGACGACATGCGTGACAATTGGACGTGGCCGCGCCGCTGGCCTATAGGTCGGCGCATGCGATTGAAAACCAGTATTTGGGTTGCGGCCTATCTGCGCCGCTGCCAGACCGAAGGCGTGTTCGGTGCGGTCCGCAAGAAGGGTGCGGAAGAGGCCGGCGCCGTGTTCGTCAAGGTGGCGCTGATGGACGGCAACGCGATGCTGTATGCACCGGCGCCGCAGACGGTCTATGACGACAGCCGTCCGGCGGAACGGCTATTCGTGCCGACGGCGCCGCAGCCGGTATCCGAGCCGTCAGTCGAGGAGCGATTGACCAAGGAGCTGCGCTTCGATCCCGATGCCTGGATCGTCGAGACCGAGGACCGCGCGGGGCGGCACTTCCTCGATCTGGCGAAGGGCTAGGACATGATCCGGAAAAGTGTGAAGCGGTTTTCCGGATAGATCATGCCCAAGATGAAAAGCTAAGGCGCGATGATCGCGCCTTAGCTTCCGGATTTCTGGTTGCGGATCGCGGCTGCGCTGCCGGGCTGCACCGACGATCGCGTCTGCGTCGATGCGGCGCGCACGCGATGGCGCTCGTCGTCATAGAGCGCCGAGCGATACTTGGCGCGGGCCACCGCCATGGTCGAGCCGCGCCATGCCGCCAGCATCACCAGCGCCGAGCGCTCGCTGAGGCGATCGTAGAGCCGTGACAGCCGATAGACATAGTTGACCGACGAACCGGCTTCCGGATTGAGGAACATCAGGATGCGCTGGAACGCGGCGCTCGACACGTCGAGCGCCCGCATCGCGCAGGCGAGCGGCTCACCGCCGGGATCGTTGACCACGTCGGCGGCGATCCGTGACGGCAGGATCAGCGCTTCGCCGAGTTCGAGCGTGAAGTTGTCGAGGTCCTCGGCGAACGCCGCCATCTCCAGGATGTGGATCGCGCGCGCGGCGCGGGCTGGCGGAATCCGTGCCGCGGCCTTCAGCGGCGTCTCCTGCAGATTGTGCAGGATCTGCGCGCGCTCGCTGGCGCTGGCGGCAAAGAACATGTCGGAGATTTCGGCGGCATCGTTCGGCCGCATCGCAAGGCTCGCGGCCATCCGCTGTTCGGCCTCGGTCGGGGTCTTCGCCGGCGGCGTGGAGGATGCCGGCGCGGCAATCGGCGCGGCCGCCGGCATCGGCTGATCCGGACCGGCGCGCCGGAGCCCGAGTTTGTCCATGATCGGGGCGGGCGTTGCCGGATAGATCGCTAGCCGCGCGCGGACGGCGGCGCGGGTCGCGTCGTCGACCTCGTCGATCAGGCGCGACGTCAGCTCGACGAACTGGCGCTCTTCATCGGCGGAGTGCGCGCTCGCCTGCACATAGAGGTCGGTCAGGACGCGCAGCAAAGTGGGGCGGATGTCGACGCCCTCACGACGGGAGAGCCTCATCAGCCCATCAAAACCAGGAAATAGCGGAGCTGCGCTCATCTCGGGCGTACGCGACTAGCCAGTAAGATTCGGTTTGAAAAACCCTGTGGCCGCGAGCCTACGCAGGCAGTTTTAAGACGCAGTTAAGGAAAACAAGCCGTGAAGGCGAACGCTCGAATTTGCGCGTGTCCATTAAGGCACAGCGCCATATCCGTAACCGTCCGTATCGGCAGCTTAAGATGTCATTAACCATGCCCGTTCTTAACTCGGCGTGCGCGGGGCAAATCATGTCCGTGCGGGCCAGAGAGAACGGAACATGGGTACCATCGTTGAGTTTCCGGCGGATGCGGCTGCACGGCGGCCGAGCACGGCCGGTGCTGCCGGCGAAGGCATGAGGACCGAAGGCTTGGGGACCGTGCTGATCCTTCCCGTCGTGCGGATCGAACGAACGACGGAGGAGACCGGCGGTGGTCGCGGACCGGAGCAGGGCACTGCGCAGGGGCGCCGTCGCCGCCGTCGCTCCTGATCGCGGATAGCGTGCAATGCCCGCGCCTGTGCAGCGGACCGCCGCTTGGCGGTCATTCCCGGCGCTGATCCTGCTGATCGCGGGCTCGGCGCTCGCGGGCTGCAGCGGCGGCGATTTCGGCCGCACCCGCGCCGATTTCCGCAACGACGACATGCATCGCTGGATGGGCGCAGAGGCGACCGGCAGCATCGGCAAGAACGCCTCGCAATTCCAGCTCACCGAACACGAACGCCAGTTGCGCGATCTCGCCTATCAGTTCGTCGAGCCGCCGCTGTCGCGCCCGGCGTGGAAGAGCGTGTTCGGCGACTACCAGCCGCTGCCCTCGCCCTGGCGGCAGAAGGCGGTGTTCGATCGCACCGCCTATGGTCGCAATTTGATCGACGAGCCGCACCGCTCGTTCGCCTCGCGCTATTCGCTGCTGATCGACCAGGTGCGCGACGACATCACGCGGTTCGAGCCGTTCTTCGCCACCGCGATCCAGGTGATCGAGCTCGACCGCAAGCGCAGTGCCAGCCTCAACATGATCGCCGACGTGTCGCCGCGCGAGCGGGCCGATGCGGTGGCGCGGATGGAAGAGAACACGCTGATTGTGCAGTGGGTCCAGCAGGCCCTGGAACGGCGGATCTCGTCCTATCGCTGGGCGCTGGAGCGTTTGGTGATCCAGGCGCCCGACGGCATGGCCGCCGATGCCGAACGCCAGATCAACGAACTCGCCCGGCTCACCGCCAACGCGCCGCTGGTCTCCGGGCCGGTCACGGGCCAGGCCGTGGTGACCAAGGGCTAGGCGCGCTTCACCTTCTTGATTGCGGACCTGACGCGGCGGCTGTTCGCCTGCCGCGGCAGGCTCGCAATGAATTCCTTCAGCGCATCGGATGGCGGATGGGCCGAGGGGTAGGCGAGGCCGACCTGGCGCGTGACGTCGACATCGATCGCGCGCACCGCGACATCAGGATTGCCGCGCGCCACGCCTTCGGGGACGATCGCGACGCCGACCCCGGCCGCGACCAGTGCCATCGCCCACTCCTCAAATTCTGCGATCGCCACCGGCTTGCGCGGCGGCGCGGTGCGCTTGAAAAGCTCCTGCTGTTCGCAATGGCAACGATCGATCATCGGAACGCCGGCGAAGTCGCTGGTCCGCAGCGTCTCCTTGAGGGTGAGGGGATGCGACGGCGGCAGTGCCGCGACATAGCGCTCGCTCCAGAGCGGGATGAAGTGCTCGCCGGGCACGATCATGGTTCTCGCGACGATCCGCGCGTCGGACTTCTGGCTGGCGCCGACCAGCCGAAGCGCGAGATCGGCGTTGCCGGTCAGCGGCTTCAACAGGGCGATGGTCCGCGCCTGATCGAGCGTCCGCAACAGACCGAGCGTCAGCGTCTGTTTCGTCCGCGGTTTGCGAAACAGGTGTCGCGCCGCGTCCGCCTCGTCGATGATCTTGCGGGCGATGCCGTGGAACTGCGCGGCGGATTCCGTCGGGGCCATGCCCTTCTTGTGCCGGATGAACAGCGTGGTGCCGAGTTCGGCCTCGAGATTGGTGATCGCCGCGGAGATCGACGGCTGCGAGATGAAACAGCGCTTCGCCGCAGCGGTGAGATTGCGCTCGCGGTAGACCGCGGCGAAATAGCGAAGTTCGCGGATATCCATAGTCTGATCCTATCGTATCGATAGAGAGACAATATTTTACCTATGGAAACGCGAGTGGCAAGTCTGCGCAGGTCAGCGGAGGATTTGTCATGCGGATTCATCATCTCAACACCGGCACGATGTGCCCGATCGGACAACGGCTCGTGAACGGCAGCGGCAGCCTCTTCCGGCGGGCGCGAATGGTCTGCCACTGCCTGCTGGTCGAGAGCAATGACGGCCTCGTGCTGGTCGACACCGGTATCGGGCTTGGCGACATCGCAGACCCGCCGCGGCTCGGCCGCAAATGGGTGCGGCAGACCACGCCGCGGCTCGATCCAACCGAGACCGCCGTGCGGCAGGTCAAGGCGCTCGGCTTCTCGCCCGACGAGGTGCGTCACGTGCTGCTGACCCATCTCGATCGCGACCATGCCGGTGGCGTGCCGGACTTTCCGAAGGCCAAGGTGCACGTCCATCGCAAGGAGTACGACATGGCGGTGACCCATCAGGTCACACCGCCCGCGGGACGCTACATCACCACGCAGTGGAAGCACGGGCCGGACTGGGCGATCTACGGCGAAGGCGGCGAGGACTGGTTCGGCTTCGAGGGGGTGCGGGCGCTCGGCGATCACGAGCCTGATATCCTGATGATCCCGCTGCCGGGCCACACGCTTGGCCATTGCGGCATCGCAGTGCGCGACAAGGACAGATGGCTGCTGCACGCTGGCGATGCCTATTTCCACCATGCGCAGCTCGACGCCAGGCCCCGGATCCCGCTCGTGCTCGGCCTGTTCCAGCGCCGGGCCGACATGGATCGCGCGACGCGTATCCGGAACCAGGAGCGGCTGCGCCAGCTGAAGGCGGCGCATGGCTCTGATGTCACGATCGTCAACAGCCACGATCCCGTCGACTACGAGAGCTGCCGCTGCGGCCGGCACACGCCGGCTGCGCGTTAGCGCTTACGGGCTGCAGGCGGTGGTGCCGGTGTAGGCAGCGGCGGCGGGGCCTCCTGCTTGGCCGCAGCCGGCTCGGCCTGCACCTTGCACGATGAGGCCGCGAGCGAGGCCTGCGCCTGGGGCATCAGGCCGGGCTCCGGCGCCAGCGCCTTCAAGAGGATCAGGCCGGTCGAGGTCGGCGAGTCGATGATCAGCCGGTCGGCGGCGGTGACTTCCTCGTCCTCCGGCAGCTCGTTGTGCTGCGCTTCCGTCATCAGGTCGAGCTCGATCACCTTCTTGCCGGCGGAGCGGTCGTTGATCGCGTAATAGGCGACCTCGTTGCGGGTGTAGAACGACACCGACGTATAGGCCTGGCTGACCGGCACGGTGAGCTTGAGCGGCCCGGTCGAGAGATCGTAGCGGCAGATCGCGACTGCGAAGGCCGGATCCATCAGCGGCATCGGCGAGTGGCTGGGGTCGGCCAGCGGCAGCTGGGTCACCTCGTTGAGCTTGGTCATCGGCGTCAGCCGCGAATAAGCGTCCTGCGAGGCGATCCGCGGCAGCGCCAGCACGCTGACGAGATGCACCACGCCGCCGAGCAGCACGCCTGCGAGGATCGTGAGCAGCACGCGGATCATGGGCAGCCCGTCGTCGTGATCGCGGGCATCGGCGCGTCGCGCTGGGTGCGGGTCGCGACCCCGACCGGCGTGTCGTAGAGCCGCAGCATCAGCGCGTAGCGTTCGATGCCGCCGGTCGGCAGCCAGTTGCCGGCGCGCGAGCGCGAGGCGATATGGATCTCGAACGTGCCGTCGGAGGCGCGCATGATCTCCTGGCTGGTGAAGCCGTAGCGTTGCAGCGAGTTCGCGACGAGGTGGCCCTTGCGGTCGAACAGCGTCAGCGTCCAGAACCGCGCCGCCGGCGTCACGCCGCTGACGACGACGTCGCAGCGGCCGTCGAGCGGCTTGTTCTTGTCGTCCGAGGTCGCCGAGAATGCGATGCCGTCGCCGGTGCCGATCGGCAGCTCGCCGCTGCGCGCGATGGTGGCGCGCGAATAGGGGTCGACGTCGGAGGTGCCGCTTTTCGGCCGCGCGGTCCAGGCGCCGATCTTCAGCGTGCCGAGATCGGTGCCGCGCGTCGCAGTCGCGTAGGTCAGCCCGAGGCCGACGGCGGTGGCGATGACGAGCGCCAGCAGGGTGGTGAGGAGGAGCCGCACGTCAGTTCTTGCGTGGCACGGGGGGCGTCGCGCCGTCCGGGCCGGCCGCGGCAACGTAGTTTTCGGGGAACGCCAGCGCGCTCGAGGACTCCGGCTTGCCGATCTTCGCGGGCTCGTTCAGCGTGGTCTTGCCGGTGGTCTTCTCAGCAGTTCTGGCAGCGTCATCGAGCAGCTTCTCGACCCGTACCAGGATATCCGCGCCGCGCTTGGTCAGCACCGGCGGCGGACCCGGCTTGGTTTCCAGCACGCGCGGCGCCGCGTTGGCCTGGGCATTGGCCTGCGCCGGCTGCGGCGGCAGCTTCTGGCCCATGCCGACGCCGTTGAGCTCGCGTACCTCCACGCCCTGATGCGCGGCGACCATGATGTCGTGCCAGGTCTGCGCCGGCAGCGAGCCGCCGGTCATGCGGTTGGTCGGCGAATAGTCGTCATTGCCGTACCACACCGCGCAGGTGAAGTTGCCGGTGTAGCCGACGAACCAGGCGTCGCGATAGGCATTGGTGGTGCCGGTCTTGCCCGCGGTCGGAATGCCGTCGAGCGCGGCGCGGCGCGCGGTGCCTTCACTGACCACGTGGCTCATCATGCCGGCCATGTCGGCGGCGATATTCGGCGGGATCGCCTGCCGCGGCTTCGGCCCGTCGCGGTCCCAGCGCCAGACGAGATCGCCGGCGCCGGTGCGCACCTCGAGCACCGAATGCGGCGTCACCGCCTTGCCGCGGTTCGGGAAGGTCGCATAGGCCACCGCGTGCTCCAGCACGGTGACTTCGTCGGAGCCGATCGGCAGCGACGGCGTATCCGGCAGCGGTGCCTTGAGGCCGAAGCGGCGCGCCACCTCGACGATCTTGGCGCGGCCGGCCTTCGGGCCTTCCTTGCCGCCGAGCATGATCGAGAGCTTGACCGGCACCACGTTGATCGAACGCGTGATGGCCTGGGTCAGCGTGACCTGGCCCGAATAGGAGTGGCCATAGTTCTGCGGGCACCAATTGCCGATGCAGACCGGGCCGTCCACGACCTTCGAGTTCGGCGTGAAGCCGTTCAGCAGCGCGGTGGTGTAGACATACGGCTTGAACGACGAGCCCGGCTGCCGGTAGGCGTCGGTGGCGCGGTTGAACTGGCTCGCGCCGTAATCGCGGCCGCCGACCATGGCACGGATGCCGCCGTCGAGATCGGACACCACGGTCGCGGCCTGCGTCGCGTGATAGTCGCGGCCGAACTGGCGGAGCTGGTTCTCGATCGCTTCCTCGGCCGCCTTCTGCACGTTGATGTCGATCGCGGTGCGGACCACGAAGACGCGCTCGGTGTAGGATTTCGGGAAGGTGTCGACCAGCTTGCGCATCTCGTCGAAGGCGTAGTCGAGATAGTAGTTCGGCGAGTTCTCGTCGCGCCGGTCGACCGCGACCGCCGGATTGCGGCGGGCACCGAACACCTGGCCCTCGGTCATGAAGCCGGCATCGACGAGGTTGTCGAGCACGACGTTGGCGCGGGCGCGCGCGGCGGGCAGGTTGATGTGCGGGGCGTATTTGGTCGGCGCCTTGAACAGGCCGGCGAGCATCGCGGCCTCCGCGAGGTTCACGTCGCGCACCGACTTGTTGAAGTAGAAATGCGCCGCGCCGTCGACGCCGAAGGTGCCGCCGCCCATATAGGCGCGGTCGAGATAGAGCTTCAGGATCTCGTTCTTGGTGAGGCGCGTCTCCAGCCAGATCGCGAGGAAGGCTTCCTTCACCTTGCGCTCGATGGTGCGCTCGTTGTTCAGGAACAGGTTCTTGGCGAGCTGCTGGGTGATCGACGAACCGCCCTGGCGGACGCCGCCGGCCTGCGCGTTGGTGACGAGCGCGCGGGCGAGGCCGGGCACGTCGATGCCGAAATGGTCGTAGAAGCGGCGGTCTTCGGTCGCGAGCGTCGCCTTGATCAGATTGTCCGGAAAATCTTCCAGCGGGATCGAGTCATTATGCTTGATGCCGCGGCTGCCGATCGGGTTGCCGTAACGGTCGAGGAAGGTCACCGCGAGGTCGGACTTCTTCAGCCAGTCCTCGTCAGCGGTCTCGCGGAAGGCCGGAATCGCGAGCGTCAGCATCAGGATCATGCCGCCGAGCCCGAGCGTTGCGGCTTCCGACAGCGGCTCGATGAACACCCAGCGCTTCCAGCGGCCGACATAGAAGCGGTCCATGAAGGTGGAATAGCGCTCGTAGAGCTCGCGCAGGCCCTTGCCCGACGAGAACAGCGTCGAGTCGATACGCGCATCGAGGTCCAGGAAGAAATTCCGGACCTTCTGTTTCCAATGCGACGGCACCGGGTCCCTTGATCAGTTCGACAGCGCTGCGGGCGCCCGAAATGGGCACAGGCCAGCGTCTTGCTTCGATGTTGCGGCAATCCCAAGGCGCTTTTGCGTCGTTGGGGACTCGTTCCACGTTCTATCCGAGCGGCTGCCATAAACCAATGGCGCGGCTGGTGAATTTAATGAAAGGCCTAACGCTGCCCACCGGCTTTTGCGACCCCGCAATCGCACCCCCTTGCGGAGCCGGCGCCGGCGTCCCAAGAAGGGTTGCACCGCCATTTCCAGGGACATCATGACCGCACCGCCCAAGCGCCCGTCGGACCAGGAGGGATTCTTCTGGAAAACCAAGACGTTGGAGGAGATGTCCAACGCCGAATGGGAAAGCCTGTGTGACGGCTGCGCGCGGTGCTGCCTGGAGAAGCTCGAGGACGAGGACACCGGCAAGATCTACTTCACCCATATCTCCTGCAAGCTGCTAGATGCCGGTCTGTGCGCCTGCAAGGACTATCCGAACCGCTCCGAGCAGGTTCCGGATTGCGTCCGTCTCACCCCCGAAAATGTCCGCACCCTGAACTGGCTGCCGCCGAGCTGCGGCTACCGCCTCGTGGCCGAGGGGCGGGACCTCTATTGGTGGCATCCCCTCATCTCGGGCGATCCCAACACCGTTCACGAAGCCGGGGTCTCGGTGCGCGGCCGGGTCGAGGGTACCGAGATCGATGTCAACGACGCCGATCTCGAGGATCACATCGTACGTTGGCCGGCCTTGCTGCCGAAACGAGCCCAATTGAAGAAGCGCCCGAAGGCCTCCAAGTAGATTTTCAGGACGTGGCGATGCCGTCGCCGGAACTGGTGCCGGCGCTGCCGCGATCACGTCATCGCGAGAACATCGCTGCGGGATGCACCCATGCGCTGGGGTGGCTGCCTCAGCAGGCAATTGCTGCATAAATTGCGAAACAGAGAATGATTCCATCGCGGGACGCGCCCGCGCAGCAGCATTACGCCCCAAATGAACAAGTATGAACGGCAGAGCCCGTGTCCTGCCGACCAATCCACATTGCCTGACGATATTGCCGAAGAGCTGTCTCACCTCCCGAGCGAGGTGATCGAACTCAGCGACGCGCCGCCGCTGGCGCCGCCGGCACCGCTCAATCCGGATGAAGTCCGCACCATCGTGATCAGCCTGATGCTGACGATGTTCCTGGCCGCGCTCGACCAGACCATCGTCGCGACCGCGCTGCCGACGATCGGACGCCAGTTTCACGATGTCACCAATCTTTCCTGGGTGATCACGGCCTATCTGCTGGCCTCGACCGCGGTGGCGCCGGTGTTCGGCACGCTGAGCGACATCTATGGCCGCCGCGTCATGATCATCACCTCGCTCAGCCTGTTCGTAGTCGGCTCGGTGCTGTGCGCGATCGCGCCCAGCATGACGATGCTGATCATTGCCCGCGGCCTGCAGGGGCTCGGCGGCGGCGGCATCATGCCGGTGGTCCAGACCGTGATCTCCGACGTCGTCACCCCGCGCGAGCGTGGACGCTATCAGGCCTATTTCTCCAGCGTCTGGATGGCCGGCGGCATTCTCGGCCCGGTGGTCGGCGGCGTGTTCGCCGAGCATCTGCACTGGTCGATGATCTTCTGGATCAACCTGCCGCTTGCAGCCGCCGCGCTCGCGCTGCTGCTGCCGAAGATGGGCAAGATCCCGGTGTTCCACCGCAAGCGCAAGGTCGACTGGCTCGGCGGCGTGCTGCTGATGGCCTCGGCCGTGGTGCTGATGCTGGTGCTGACCTGGGGCGGCACGCGTCTCTCGTGGCTGTCGCCGACCATCACCGCGATGATCGGCACCTCGATCGCGCTCGCCGGCGGCTTCGTCTGGCATGCGCGCCGCGCCGACGAGCCGTTCCTGCCGCTGTCGCTGCTCGGCGGCTCGGTGGTGCCGTTCGCGATGGGCGCGGGCGGCTGCGCGCTCGGCGCCATGGTCGGGCTCACCGTGCATCTGCCGCTCTATTACGAGGTGGTCTACCACCTCACCGCCAGCGAGGCCGGCCTGGCGCTGATTCCGCTCGCGGCGATCTCGACCTTCGGCGCGGCAATCGCCGGCCGGACCATGGCGAAGGCCAAGCACTACAAGCGGGTCGCAATCGTCGGCACCTCGGTTGCGGCAATCTGCGCCGTCGGCATGGCGATGACGACGCTGCCGCTCTGGGGATTGCTGCTTGTGATGAGCGTGTTCGCGCTCGGGCTCGGCACCACATTCCCGATCAGCGTGGTGTCGCTGCAGAACGCGGTGGCGCGGCCGCAGGTCGGCACCGTGACCGGCGCGATGAATTTCTTCCGGGCGATGATGGCGTCCTTCACGGTTGCCGCCTTCACCACGATCCTGCTGATGACGCTCGGCACCGACATCTCGCTCGCCGGCGAGCATCAGGCCGCGGCGGCGAGCACGGTCAGCGCAATCCCGATGGCCGACATGATCCATGCGTTCCGCTACGTGTTCGGCGCCGCCGCCGTGCTGCTGACCACCGCCTCGATCTGCATGATCACGATGGAAGAGCGCCCGCTCGCCGGCCCCGCCGCGCAGCCGGTGGAGATGGCGGAGTAGGGGCGGGCTTACGTCGCAGCGCAAGTTGCAGGCGGGACTCGTCGTTCGTCGTCCTGGCGAAAGCCAGGACCCATAACCACCGCCCTTCGGTGATGAGCGGGATCGCGGCCCCAGCGTCGCGCAGCAATTGAGATTTTGGGTAATGGGTCCTGGCTTTCGCCAGGACGACGGCGCGTATGTTGCCCGGTCATGCAGCTTGTTCGGTGTCATCGCCCGGTCGAGCCGGGCAGCGACGCGAGGAGAGATCGTCGCCCACGACTCTCATTTATTCCCGCTCTGCCTCATATTTATTCAGCCCGCCGGCGCCGACCCACTACTTTAGTTGCCGTCCGCGCATGGCGATCTGCGCGCAGTTTCACTTGCTGCGCATTTTGTCGCAGCTATAGTCCCGCCCCAAGAGCTCGAAGCAGCCGAACAAAAAGAGGAGAGAAACAGGGTGAAGAGAACATCGCGACTGCCTGTTCATGCGATGCAGCAACTTGCCGGAGCGGCCGTGTTGGGTCTTTTGGCAGCCAGTCCCAGCGGAGCGCTGGCGGCTGACACCCTCAAGATCGGCGTGATTGCCGAAGCGCAGGCAATCGCCGGCGCATCGATCCCGCAGGCGGCGCAGCTCGCCGCCGACGAGATCAATGCCAAGGGCGGCATCGACGGCCGCAAGATCGAAATCGTTTCTTACGACAATCACTCGTCCTCGGCGGATTCGGTGCGCGCATTCCAGCGCGCGGTCAACGAGGACAAGGTCAATGTCGTCATCTCGAGCTACATCAGCGAGGTGGTGCTGGCGCTCGAGCCCTGGGCCTCGCGGCTGAAGACGCCGTTCGTCACGCCCGGCGCCGCCTCGAACGAGATCAGCAAGAGCGTCCACGCCGACTACGAGAAGAACAAGTACACCTTCCACGGCTACCTGACCTCGGCGGCGCTGGCGCTGTCGGTCTGCGACGCCGCCAAGGAGCTTTTGGTCGATCAGAAGCACATGAAGACCGCGGTCATCATGAGCGAGGACGCGGCCTGGACCAAGCCGCTCGACGTCGGCTACGAGGAGTGCCTGCCGAAGATCGGGCTCAAGGTCGTCGACCATATCCGCTTCTCGCCCGACACCACCGACTTCACGCCGATCTTCAACAAGGTCGAAGCCGCCAAGCCCGACGTGATCATCACTGGCATCTCGCATGTCGGCGTGCAGCCGACCGTGCAATGGAAGAACCAGCAGGTGCCGATCCCGATGTTCGGCATTTCCTCGCAGGCGACCAACGAGACCTTCGGCAAGGACACCAATGATGCGGCGGAAGGCGTGCTGTATCAGGGCGTGTCGGGCCCGAACGTCGCGGTGACGCCGAAGTCGGTCCCGTTCGCGGAAGACTTCAAGAAGCGCTACGGCAACTATCCGTCGTATGCAGGCTACACCGCCTATGACGAGGTCTACTACATCGCCGATGCGGTGAAGCGCGCCGGTTCGGTCGAGGCCGACAAGGTGGTCGATGCGCTCGAGAAGACCGATTGGGAAGGCACCATCGGACGCGTCCAGTTCTACGGCAAGGACGATCCGTTCACCCATTCCATCAAGTACGGCAAGGGCCTGATCACCGGACTGATGCTGCAGTGGCAGGGCGGCAAGCAGGTCGCGGTCTGGCCGAAGGAGGTCGCCAAGAGCGATCTCAAGTTCCCGAGCTTCATCAAGCTCACCACGAACTGACTGATGATCATGCTCCCGGGCCGGTCCCGGGAGCATCGCTATTCAGTTCCGCATCCTCCACAACAGGCAGCCCTGCTGCCGCGGCCGATATGAGATGCTTGCCTTACAAATCCTGATCGATGGTTTTGCCATCAGTGCGCTCTATGCACTCGGCGCGACCGGCTTCACCCTGATCTTCGGTGTTTCCGGCGTCCTCAACCTCTCCCACGGTGCCATCATGGTGGCCGCAGCGGTCGCGGCCTGGGCCGCGGCCAGCGTGTTGCACCTCGACATCTACTCAGGTGCGCTGTTCGGGGTCGGCGTCGCGCTGATAGTCTCTTTCGCGACCTATTTCGCGGTCGTGAAGCCGATCCAGAATTCGACCCGGATCCCCAACGAGGAGAAGGAGATCTTCGTCCTCACCGGCACCCTGCTGTGGGGCATCATGATCCAGGAGCTGATCGCCTATTTCTTCACCAACAACGCCAAGACGGTGCTGCCGATCGTCGAGGGCGTCGTCGACATCTTCGGCAACCGCACGCCGCGCAACAACATCTTCACCGCGCTGGTGTGCTGCCTCGCGATCGGCCTGCTCTGGCTGCTGGTGAACCGCACCCGGACCGGCAAGGCGGTGTTGGCGGCCTCGATGAACCCGCGCGGCGTCACGCTGCTCGGGCTCGAGCTCACCCAGATCTACATTGTGGTGTGGGGCATCTACGGCATCCTCGCCGGCATCGCCGGTGTGCTGCTCGGCATGTTCTTGGGCGTCAGCTCCTACAGCGTCGGGCCGCTGACCGCGAGCGCGTTCTCGATCGTGGTGCTCGGCGGCCTCGGCAGCGTCTCCGGCTCGCTGATCGCGGCCTTCGTGGTCGGTTATCTCGAGACCATCACGGCCTACATGATCTCGCCGGCCTACCGCACCATTCCGGCGCTGCTGCTCTTGGTGTTCGTGATGTACATCCGGCCCCAGGGCCTCTTGGGGAGGCGCTGAGATGGCCAACTTCTTCACCTCGCGCCTGTTCTTCATCTCGCTGGTCTGCGTGGCGGTTGCGGCGACGCTGCCGCTCTACGTCTCGGGCTACATCCTCGGGCTCCTCACCGTCGCGTTCTATTTCGGCGTGTTCGCGATGGCCTGGGACCTGCTGTTCGGCTTCGCCGGCGAGGTCAATTTCGGCCCGACCTTCCTGATCGGCACCGGCGCCTACACCGCCGGAATCCTCAACAACCAGTACGGCTGGTCGGTCTATGTCTGCATCCTGCTCGGCGCGCTCGCCTCTGTTGTCGCGGGCTTCGTGCTGGCGCTGCCGGCGCTGCGGGTGAGGGGGCCGTATTTCGGCCTCACCACGCTGGTCGCGGTGCTGATGTTGCAGAATTTTGTGGTCGTTTTCGCCGATCTCACCGGCGGCGAGATCGGGCTGACGATCCCTGACGTCATCACCATCAATGCCGGCGCCAATTACTGGATCGCGCTCGGCTTCATGACCATCAGCGCCGCGATCCTGTACGGGCTGTCGCAATCGCCGGTTGGACTCGTGCTGCAGGCGAGCGGGCAGGACCCTGTGCAGGCGGGCGCGCTCGGCTTCAACATCGTCAAGCACAAGCTCGCAGCCTTCATCGTCAGCGCGTTCTTCTCCGGCCTGTCGGGCGCGCTGCTGGTGTTCTACTTCGGCACCGCCTCGGTCGGCACCGTGGTCGACGTCGCGGTCGGCGTCAACGTGATCGTCTCCGCCGTGCTCGGCGGCCGGCGCACCGTGCTGGGCGCGGCGTTAGGCGCGATCTTCCTGATCGTGGCCGGCGAGTTCCTGCGCCCGACCGGCGAGCTTGCCACCTTCATCGTTTCGGCGGTGGCGCTGCTCGTTGTCCTGTTCTTCCCCGGCGGTTTCCTCGGAGCGGCCCTGTCACGCGAGGCGCGCTCTTAAATGGATCAGACCGTGACCACAGCAACGCTCACCGTCCGCGGACTGACCAAGAGATTCGGCGGCTTGACCGCCGTGAAGAACCTCTCGTTCGACCTGCACCCGGGCGAGATCCTCGGTCTGATCGGGCCGAACGGCTCGGGCAAGTCGACCGCGATGAAGAGCGTGATGGGCATCGAGCGCCCGACCGCGGGAGAGGTGATCTTCGACGGCGAGAACGTCGCTGGCCTTCCCGCGCACAAGATCGCGCGCAAGGGCTTCGGCATGGTGTTCCAGCACTCGCGGCCGCTGAACCGGCAGACCGTGCTGGAAAACATCATGGTCGCGCTGCTGCCCGACAGCCTGTTCATGCTGTTTCCCGACAAGGCACTGACCGAGCGCGCCAAATGGATCGCCGAGCGCGTCGGGCTCGGCGCGGTGATGGATCGCCGTCCGCCGACGCTGCCGTTCGCCGATCTGCGCCGGCTGGAATTGGCGAAGGCGATCGCGCGCGATCCGAAGGTGGTACTGGTCGACGAACCCTTTGCGGGCCTCACCAGCGCCGAAGTCGGCACCTTCTCCGCCCTGATCCGCAGCTTCCGCGACGAGGGACGCGCGGTGATGCTGGTCGACCACAACGTCAAGAGCGTCGCGGCCCTGGTCGACCGCGTACTCGCGATGTATCTCGGCGAGGAGATCACGACCGGCCGCGCCGAGGACGTGATGAAGAACGAGACCGTGCGCCGGGTCTATCTCGGCGGCGCGATCGAGACCCACGCGCGACCCGAGACCTCGTTCAAGGACAAGGTGCCGCTGCTGCAGGTCGAGAATGTCAGCGTGCATTACGGCAAGGCGCAGGCGCTGGAGAACGTCTCGATCCACGTCCATGAGGGCGAGTTCGTCTCGATCGTCGGCCTCAACGGCGCCGGCAAGACCACGCTGTTCAACACGATCTCCGGCTTCCTGCCCTATACCGGCGAGATCCTGCGCGGCGGGCAGCCACTGCGCGGCACCGGGCCTGCCAAGATCGCCCGCTCCGGCCTCGTGCAGTGCCCGGAATCGCGCGAACTGTTCGGCGAGATGACGGTGCGGGAAAACCTCGATCTCGGCGGTCAGCATCTCGACGACGCGGCGCGGGCCAGGCAGCTCGCCTGGCTGTTCGAGCTGTTCCCGATCCTGAAGGAACGCCAGGGCCAGATGGCCCAGACGCTGTCCGGCGGCGAGCAGCAGATGCTGGCGATCGGCCGCGCGCTGATGATGCAGCCGCAGATCCTGATCCTCGACGAGCCGACGCTGGGACTTGCACCGGTCATCCTCGAACTGTTGTCGAAGGCGCTGGAGAAGCTGCGCCAGACCACCAAGATCACGGTGTTGCTCGGCGAGCAGAACGTGACCTTCGCGCTTCCGCATGCCGACCGCGTCTATGTGCTGGAGCACGCGCGGATCGTCTGGGAGGGCGATCCGGGCCGGTTCGCCGCGGAGGCCGGCAAGGACTTTCTCTGACGTTCAACGATTGAAAAATAACAAAGCAAAGGGAGACGACCATGTCAGGATATTCAACCGCCGCCCGCACGAGCCTGTTGGCTACCGCGCTGGCGCTCTGCCTCGCGGCACCGGCCTATGCGCAGTCCAAGGATCCGATCAAGATCGGCGTGATTGCCGAGGTGCAGTCGATCGCCGGTGCGGCAACCCCGGGCGGCGCGCAGATCGCGGCCGACGAGATCAACGCCAAGGGCGGCGTGATGGGCCGCAAGATCGAGATCGTCACCTACGACAACAAGAGCTCGTCGGCGGACTCGGTGCGTGCGTTCCAGCGCGCAGTCAGCGAGGACAAGGTCTCCGCGGTGATCGCGAGCTACATCAGCGAGGTCGTGCTGGCGCTCGAGCCGTGGGCATCGCGGTTGAAGATGCCGCTGATCACGCCGGGCGCCGCCTCGAACGAGATCACCAAGGCGGTTCACAACGACTATGAGAAGAACAAGTACACCTTCCACGGCTACCTGACCTCGGCAGCGCAGGCGCAGCTCGTCTGCGACGCCGCCAAGGATCTCCTCGTCGATAACCTCAAGTTCAAATCGGTGGCGATCATGAGCGAGGACGCCGCGTGGACCAAACCGCTCGACGCCGGGTACGAGGCCTGCCTGCCGAAGGCCGGCCTGAAGGTGGTCGAGCACATCCGCTTCTCGCCCGACACCACCGACTTCACGCCGATCTTCAACAAGATGGAAGCCGCCAAGCCCGACGTGATCGTCACCGGCATCTCCCATGTCGGCGTGCAGCCGACGGTGCAGTGGAAGAACCAGCAGGTGCCGATCCCGATGTTCGGCATCAGCGCGCAGGCGTTGAGCCCGACCTTCTGGGGCGACACCAACGGCGCCGCCGAAGGCGTGCCCTCGCTCGCGGTGGCGACACCGGACGTTGCGGTGACACCGAAGACAAAGCCGTTCGCTGCGGCCTTCAAGGCCAAGTTCGGCACGCCGCCGGCCTATACCGGCTACACCGCCTATGACGAGGTCTACATCATCGCCGAAGCGATCCAGCGCGCCGGCTCGACCGATCCGGACAAGATGGTCGCCGAGCTCGAGAAGACCGACTTCGAGGGCACGATCGGCAAGATCCAGTTCTACGGCAAGAACGACGAGTTCACCCACGGCATCAAGTCCGGCCCGGGCGCCGTCACCGGTCTCGTGTTCCAGTGGCAGAACGGCAAGCAGATCACGGTCTGGCCGAAGGCGATCGCGGAAGGGAAGCTGAAGTTTCCTGATTTCGTGAAGCTGTCGCAGTAATCGCGGCGCGAGCCAGCGCGAGATGGGGAGGGGCGGTCACGCGGGGGGCCGCCCCCTCTGCTATTTGCGCGTTGGTGGCGCGGTCTGGATCGTCGGCGCGGCGGCCGCGAGCAGCGCCGCGCGGTCACCGTTGCGCGGCGGATAGATGCGCTGCTGGTTGATGGTCTGTTTGGTGAGTTTGGCGGCGGCTCCTGTGGTGTGCACCTCGCGGTCCCAGCCGGTGGTGTAGAGCGCGCCCCAGGCCCCGAGATCGAGCACCGTCACATACCAGTCGATATTGAGCGGCAGCAGCTTTTCTCCGAACAGATCGGCGACCACGTTGTGTCCGGCAAAGCGGCCCATCGGACGCGCGAACTGGCACGACATCACGGTCGGGTGCTCGCCGTCGATCAGGCAGGACGCGACGTCGCCTGCGGCGAACACGCCGGGAAGGCCTTCGACGCGCATGCAATGATCCACCGCGAGGCGGCCGAGCGCGTCGCGCCTGGCCGGCAGCATCGCGGCGAGGGGGCTCGCGTGCATCCCGCCGCACCACACCACGGTCGCCGCCGGAATGATCTCGCCCGAGCTTAACGTGATGCTGTCGGCGCCGACGGCGCCAACCCTGACGTTCAGCCGTGTCTCGACGCCGAGCGCTGACAGCGCCTCGTTGATGACCGGGCGGCCATGCGCGCCGAATGTCGCGCCGACGACGGGATTGGGATCGATCAAGATGACGCGATGATGGCCCGCAATGCCGGCGGCCGCCAGCTTGGCCGACATTTCGGCGGCGACCTCGATTCCGGTGAAGCCGGCGCCGACGACTGCCACCGTCGAACGTGCCGGCGACGCCGGCTCCTTGCCGAGCGCCGCCAGATGCGCGTCGAGCCGCATCGCCGCTTCATGGGTGTCGACATCGAAGCCATGCGCGGCAAGGCCAGGAATGGCGGGGCGGACCAGCTCGCTGCCGGTCGTCAGCACCAGCCGGTCATAGGTCAAGGTCTCCGCGCCGGAGCTCGTCTTGACCACGACCTCGCGCTTTGCCGGATCGATCGCCGCGACTTCGGCCACCTCGTGCTCGACGCCGACCGGATCGAGCAGCCCGTCGAGCGGCAGCGCGACATCGGCGAGGTCGACCTCGTAATTGCGCACCCGGATGTTGTGATAGGCGTTGCGATCGATGACGAGGATCTCGGTATCTGCCGCCCGCGCGCCGATCTCGTCGCGCTTGCGGGCTGCGCCGAGCGCGGCCCACAGCCCCGCAAAGCCGGCCCCCAGCACCAGGATGCGCGCCATCGCTCCCTCCGATCTTCTCGCGGAGGGAGCTTGCCCGCGCAGGCGAGCTCAAATCAAGTGGGAAGGGCGCGAGCCGCTGCGTGATGCCTCACGTGCCCGGCCGCGATACCTCGGTCTCCTTGCTGGTGATGAACTCCAGCAGCACCGGCACGCCCTCCTTGGTCTTCTGGATGCCGCGCTTGATCGCGGGGATGATGTCCTCGGGCTTGGTCACCCGCTCGCCATAGCCGCCGAAGGCGCGGGCCATCGCGGCGTAATCGCCGGAGATGTCGGTCGAGCGGTATTTCTCGGTCGAGATCGGCATCACCTTCAATTCGATCGCCATCGAGAAATTGTTCAGCAGGATCGACATGATCGGAATCCGCTCGCGCACCGCGGTCTCGAAATCCATGCCCGTAAAGCCGATCGCGGCGTCGCCCCAGACGTTGATGCAGAGCTTGTCCGGTTTTGCCAGCTTCGCGCCCATCGCAAGACCGAGGCCGTAGCCGAGCTGCGTCGTCTTGCCCCAGCCGATATAGGACAACGGCTCGACCGACTTCCAGAACGGCGAGAGCTGGTCGCGCGGGCTGCCGGCGTCGTGGGTGATGATGGTGTTGTGGATGTCGACGGTGTGCTGCAGGTCCCACAGCACGCGATAGGGATTGAGCGGCGCGTCGTTGTGCGTCAGCTTCGGCATCCACTTGGCAAGCCACTCGTTGTGGGAGGCGGCGATCTCCTCGGCGACCACGCTCGCGTTGCGGTCCGCGGTCACGGTCTTGCCGATCTCCTCCAGCAGTGCGTCGAGCACGAGGCCGGCGTCGCCGACGAGGCCGATCTTGGCCTCGACATCCTTGTTGATGTGGTTCGGGTCGAGCGTCGAATGAATGATGGTCTTGCCCTTCGGCATCGCGATGCCGAACGATGTTTCGGTGAAGGAGCAGCCGATGCCGAAGATCAAATCGGTCTCGGCGAGGAATTTCGGCACCGCGCGCGGCACCGCAAGGCCGCCGGAGCCGAGCGACAGCGGATGCGTCTCCGGGAATGACGACTTGCCGCCGAGGCTCGTGGTGACGGGGATCGCAAGCCGCTCGGCAAGGCGCTTCAGCTGCGGCCAGGCCTTGGCGTAATGCACGCCCTGGCCGGCATAGATCACCGGACGCTTGGCGTTGACGAGCAGGGCGGCCGCTTCCTTGATGTGAACGGGATCGGCGCCGTAGCGGGTGCGCAGCACCGGCGTGTAGTTCAAGGGCTCCGGCACCTCCTCGTTCCACATGTCGGCGGGGATCTCGACGATCACAGGGCCACCGCGGCCGTTCTTCAATCGGGTGAAGGCGCGGCGAAAGATGTTGCCGACTTCGGCCGCGATGTTGATCGGCTCCGAGGATTTCAAGAACGCCTTCATCGCCTGGCTGGAATTGAAGTTCGGATCGATGTTGGCGAGCCTGCGCGCATAGCCCATCGGCAGCACCAGCACGGGCACGGATTCGCCGTAGCACTGCGCGACGCCGCCCATCGCGTTCTCGGCGCCCGGGCCGTGCTGCATGCAGAACGCGCCGATCTTCTCGCCCGAGGTGAGGCGCGAGATCGCGTCCGCCATGTGCACGCCGATGCGCTCCTGCCGCACCATCACGGGGCGGATATCGGCGGCGGCGGCGTATTCGATCAAATGGTTGACCGGGTAGCCCGTGAGGATCTCGATCCCCTCGCGCTTCATGATTTCCGCGATCGCGGTGCCGAGCTTCATGACGGTCACTCCCTTTGGATGCGGCCGGTTCGCTCCGGCCTCGTTGTCGTCCTGTCCGATAAAGGAACAGGATTCCGCCGACCGGTAAAGCCGAGCGGCGGGCCGGATCGGGTAGTCCTGATATGCGTTTACGCCCAATCGCGGCTGGTCGCCGCGCGGGGCGAGGTCAGGATGCAGGCAAAACTAGCAGGGAGTTTCTCTGCAACCCTTAAGCGATCGTTCATCCTGTCCCTCAATGGGCCGTCAACCAATGTGGCCTAGTTTTGCTGGCATATTACAACGGCGCGGGACAAAACGCCGCGAGCGTCGGACAGGAGCTTTTCATGCGCGCGTTGCTAGCAAGGTTTCTGCGTGACGAGGTCGGGGCGACCGCGATCGAGTACGCCGTCATTGCCGGTGGCATCAGCATCGTGATCGTCGCCGGCGTCAAAGGCATCGGCACCAGTGTGAGCGGCCAGTTCAGCGCCGTCGGCGCGGCATTCAAGTAAGCGTTGCCGGTTACGCTTCCGCTTCAGCCGCCTTCGCAGCTCCGTTCCACGCGCGCAGAACCGCGATGCGCGCGAATATCAGCCTGCTGGCCCCCTCGTTTCGCGGCGTTGATCAGATGCTCGATCGCGATCTTCCGGCGTGCTTCCTGCTGGCGTCGTCCGATAATGTCATGATGTAGTCGGCGGCCTACTGCAGCGTCAGCAGCGTTCCGCCGCGATGTAGTGCGACCGGTTCGTCAGGCGGCGTCGACCAAGGCATCTTGACGAGGACGTCTCAGGCGCGGCGGCTCGAGGTCATCCGGCGACTGCCGGGGGAGGCCTCGTCAGCCGGCCTTCTTCCGCGCCGCAGTGCCCTGCGCCCGCGTCGCCTTCTCGGCCTTCTTCGGCTCGGGCTTGGTGGCTTCCTTGGGCTCGCGCTTGCCGCTGCCCGAGATCGGCAGCAGCATCTCGCGCTGGCCCTCGATGCGCTTCTTCGGCTTCTTGCCCTTCGCTGCCTTTGCATCGGCTTTCGCCGGCGCGGCCTGCTTCTCGTTGGCGAGGCTCTTCTTCAGCGCGTCCATCAGGTTGATGACGTTGCCGCTGGCCTTCGCCGCGGGCTTTGCGATCTTGATGCCGTTGCGCTTCTGGTTGATCAGGTCGATCAGCGCCTGCTCGTAGCGGTCCTCGAACTCCTCCGGATCGAACTCGGCGGACTTCTGCTCGACGATGTGCTTGGCGAGATCCAGCATGTCCTTGGTGATCTTCACGTCCTGGATGTCGTCGAAATATTCCTTTTCGCTGCGCACCTCATAGGGGTAGCGCAACAGCGTGCCCATCAGCCCGTTGTCGAGCGGCTCGAGCGCGATGATGTGCTCGCGGTTGGTCAGCACCACGCGGCCGATCGCGACCTTGTCCATGCTGCGGATGGTCTCGCGGATCACCGCGAAGGCGTCGTGGCCGACCTTGCCGTCGGGAACGAGATAATAGGGGCGGATCAGATAGCGGCTGTCGATCTCGGACCGCGGCACGAATTCGTCGATCTCGATGGTGCGGGTCGAATCCAGCGCGATGTCGTCGAGCTCTTCCTTCGTGACCTCGATATAGGTGTCGGTGTCGACCTTGTAGCCCTTCATGATGTCTTCGGATGAGACTTCCTCGCCGGTCTCCGCATCGACCTTGGCGTATTTGATCCGGTGGCCGGTCTTGCGGTTGATCTGGTTGAAGGAGACCTTCTCGGTATCCGACGTCGCCGGGTACAGGGCAACCGGGCAGGTCACGAGCGAAAGGCGCAAAAAGCCCTTCCAATTGGCGCGAGGGGCCATAGGGAAAACTCCGATTACGCAACCGACGGAACGGTCAAGGATAACACCGGGAACCCCAGTTTGAAACAACATGGCCCGTTGAATCTGGCAACGGCGTTAACCGTGGCTTCAGCCTGCGCCGGTTTGACGCGGTGACCGCAACGGCCGCCAGGCGCACCGGAACATCGCTCCGGGTCCCGCGTTGGCCTTTCGAACGGGAGCGGCAATCGCCGGAATCACAGACACTTAAGCAAAGAGGTCGCCATGGCCAGGGAACGACACGGTCAGATCATCGAAACCCCGACCGAGGCGCGCCAGGCCGAGCCCGGACCCTCGGTTCTCGCACTGCTCTCGGCCTCGACGGGGCTCGCGGTCCTGATCCTCGGTCTCATCTGGTTCGCCTTCTTCCGGGGGTGACGCTGCCAGCGCCGGTTTCCCGCGTGCGAGGCGTTCATTGTTAGATCGAGACGCAACCAGCGCCACCCTGCGCTTGCAACGCTGTGGGCGGACGATCACGTCTGTGCCTCTGGCCCGCGCCGCGCACGCGGCCGTGTGGATCCTCGGTCTTGAGGATCGTCTGGATGCGTCACGCGCGTCTGCGGCGCGCGGTGCATGCTGCCGTGACCGCTGAAGTCAAAGCCCGGACCATGTCGCGCAGAATTTTTTGAACCAGGAATCTTCTCGATCGACGGCGCGCGACGTCACGAGATTTTGCACCCGGAATCTCTGATGCACGCTGCCCGTGGCGCGTCACGAGATCATCGAAATTGACTGCTAGCTGATTTGAATCAGATACGCCTCGAGCTTGAGATGTTCTTTCCGCGCGAAGAGAAAAACCCGTTGCTGGCGCGCCTCAAAGAGAAGAGCGTTTCAGGTGTCTTCGTCGGGCTGACGGTGCTGGCCATGGCGGGATGGATCTATCTGCTCAGCTCGATGTTCCTGAAATTCATGCTGTGGTGGTTCTCCTGAGGCGCTTCGCGCGCGAGGCCAACCGGCGTCGGCGCCTGATCATTGTTGCGCCGTTTGCTTGCACAAGAATTCCAGCGGTTGAGCATTCTTTCGGCGCGCCCCATCATGATGTTGTCACAAGTCTGAATGTTAATAACATCACGGCTAACGTGGACGATTGTGATGGTCTCTTCTGTTTTCATTCTCGCGACGGTATTCGTCGCAGGCTTCTTCTCCGGCTTTGCCGCGCGCTCATGGCGGTCGCACAAGCGCCGCGCGCAGTATCAGATCCATGCGCCCTATGTGGCGCCGTCAGCCGCCAGATCGCCGCGGCGGGACCAGCCGCTCAGCGCGTTCGGCCACATGCGGCGCGCGTTCTAAGCGTGGAACGTTTGGCGGGCACCCGGAGGTCGGGTGGAGCGGCGGATGAGTTGGGGTTTGGCGGGCAACATGCAATCGATCGTCTTGTCTCCGTCCATTGCGGCAGCCGGACTGGTCGTGTGCCAGCCCTGGATTGACCTCGCGGAAGGATGCGCCGATCGCGAGGGAACTTGCGCAGCATGAGTGATCTCAGGGGGCACTCGCCGAGGCGGTATGTCGTTGACGTCAGTGGCCGGCGTGTGCTGGTCGGCCTCACGCTTGAAGAGACCTCGGAATTTGAGGGATTGGACACCTCTCTGCCGGTACTGGATGGGCCAGCCCCCGCCGGGGAGACCTTGGGCGCCGAGACGATGCCGTCGGCAGTCGAGGGACAGTGGCTCGAACTCTATGACAAGCACGGCAAGGCCTGGATCAAGTGGAAGGCCGACCTGAGGGCCGGGCAAGGGCGCGATTCACCCTTTTTTAACTAAGACCGGGCGATTTTGAGCGATACTGCCTGAATGGCCCGAACCGGATACTGACAGATGTTTCAGCTGTTTTTGCGGGCTCGCGCGCATGACCTGATCCGGTCGCGGCGTAGCGAGGAAGGTTTCAAGGCACGCTCGGCCGAGCGCGACGCCGAGACCGATCGCGCCCGGATCGGATCGATCATGGCCGCAATCGAGGCCGCGCTACAGGCAGCCGAAAGCGAGCAATCCGGCCTCGGCCGTCGTGTCGACGACGTTCTGGCCCGCGCCGCGGTGACTCTCGGCAACGGCACCGACGAATATCTGGAACGCGAGGCGCTTGACAATTATCATCAGGACCTGTTTGACGCCGAGATCTCCAACGGCCAGCGTCGGCTGAAGGAACTGGCGACCGAGATTGCGCACTTCAAGTTCATGAAGGCCGCGGTGCTGAGCCGCTTCCCGGACTATAAACCTGCGGCCGCCGGCAACTGACGCACCCTGCGGCCGGAACGCGAAGGCAGAAGCTGCGGCCCGCGCTCGATCGCGTGTGCGGCTTGGCCCAGCGCAAGGCGAAAGGCACAGGCGAAACGTGGTGATCGCAGGCAATCTACTCGTCACGGGCTGCGCCGGCTTCATCGGCTTCCATCTGGCGGAGTATTTGCTGCGGGCAGGGCAGCCGGTCGTCGGCATCGACAATCTGAACCAATATTACGACCCGGCGCTCAAGCATGCACGGCTCGATCTGCTCAAGCAGCACCATGGTTTCACCTTCCTGCAACTCGATCTCGCCGATCGTGCCGGGATGAAGGCGCTGTTCGAGCGCTATCGCTTCGAGGTCGTGGTGCATCTCGCCGCCCAGGCCGGCGTGCGCTACTCCCTGCAGAACCCGCATGCCTATGTGGATTCCAATCTGGAGGGCTTCCTCAACATTCTCGAGGGCTGCCGACATACCGCATGCCGGCATTTGCTGTTTGCGTCCTCATCGTCGGTCTATGGCGCCAACACCAAGCTGCCGTTCTCGGTCCACGACAACGTCGATCATCCGATCAGCCTGTACGCCGCGACGAAGAAGGCCAACGAGCTGCTCGCGCATTCCTATAGCCACCTCTATCGGATCCCGACGACGGGGCTGCGGTTCTTTACCGTGTATGGGGCCTGGTATCGGCCGGACATGGCGCTCTTCGCGTTCGCGGATGCGATCACCAAAGGGAAGCCGATCCAACTGTTCAACAACGGCAACATGCGGCGCGACTTCACCTATGTCGATGACGTGGTCGAAGCGATGGTGCGGCTGATCGGCCGGGTCCCCGAGGGCGACGTCAACTGGTCGGGAGCGCATCCCGATCCGGGATCGAGCAAGGCGCCGTGGCGGATCTACAATATCGGCAACAGCAGGCCCGAAGACCTGATGCATGTGGTCGCGCTGCTCGAGCGCGGCTTCGGCCGACAGGCCGAAAAGCAGTTGTTGCCGATGCAACCTGGAGATGTCCTTGAGACATCGGCAGATGTCTCCGATCTGGAGCGTGACATCGGCTTTCGGCCGCAGACGCGGATCGAGGACGGCATTGCCAAGTTTGTTGCCTGGTATCAGGCATATCACAACGTCGATCGGACGTAGTGCGCTCCTCGCGAATCCAGGCGCGAGAAAAAACCTGGCCAAGCTTGGAATGGAGTCTGGCAATGCGAGTTATCAATCGTTTTGCGGTTGTCGCGGCAGCGGTCATCTTCAGCGCAGTGACTCCGGCGCACGCGATTGACGCCCAGGTCGCACGGGCCTGCGACGCGCTGGTGGCGCGGGCATTTCCACCGCGGCAACCTGGCAATCCCGCTTCGGGCAGCGCGAGGGGCGGCGCGAAGGATGAGCGGGACTATTTCAACACGTGCGTCGCCAATGGCGGAAAAATGGGCGACGAGACGCATCCCAAGTCGAAGTAGCGCAGCGACCGCGGCGCGTCGTGAATTAGCGTTCCTTATGGCAGTGATGGCGCGAACGGCTGTTCATCGCGCTCGATCATGCGAGCGCCCGGCAGATGAAGCCCGAGCCGCTCGCGCCTTCTGCTGCAGCTGAATCGCGCCAGCGGCACTGTCTTGAATTAGAATAGTATTGTCGCGTCTGGCGCGGCCGAGGCGAATTTCTTGCACGACCGAACGTGCAGCGTCGTATTCTTTCGTCGCATCGTGGGAGCCGATCGGAGCGTTTGTTATCCGGCGGCGCGGCGACACCGGTAACGGTTCGAAACATTTTGCGAACGGTGTGGATCGCGGCATTGGTCGCTGCATCCATGCTGCTCGGTTCGACCTGTTATGCGCAGAGCAAATCTGGTCGATCCAGCGCAGCAGATTTAGTGTGTGTACGCCGGCGTTGGTGGAATATCTGGTTCGAGGCTGGAACACCTCTTCAAGCAACCGGCCTCTGACGCGGCGACATTGCGATCGCTCGCAAGCATGCCGCCGGTTTCAATCGCAATCGCAGCCAGCAATGATCGTCGAATGATTTTATGCTCTTGGTCGCACTCCACGGCCGGCGCCGACTGCGCTATTTGGCTGCGCGTCGCATCACTGCCGCAAGCATCCCATCGCAACGACAGAATACGGCCATCGATTAAACCTTTCGCGATCAGGTTGTGGAAGCGAAAACTGGAAAAATTACTGTCGGTGTGATGTTGGTCGCAAACCTGCCCCATTAACCGCTTTCCATGTGCGTGATCTAACTCTGTCATCGAAACTTCAATCACATCGCTCATACCCTTAACCGCAGAGCGAGGGCGCGCCATGAAGCAGCACAAGATTCAACATTTGCATCAGCCGATCGAGGAGGCGTTGCTCGCGACTAACCAATCGCTGCGCAACGAGGTTGTTGCGCTGATGTTGGATATCGCTGAGCTGCGTGAAATTCACGAGCGCCCGGTTGCGTCCCGCTCGTTTGGTGTATCGCGTCAGCAGACTGCCCCGCGCGCCGCATTGCACCGGGGTTCATCGCTGACATTCGTCTGCGAATTCCTTACTGCGCGATTGCCACCACTTTCGCGCCGGCGCGGCGAGGGTGGTGGTTCGTCCGTGCTCGCGGACAACTCTATCTAAAATAGAAGCGCGGATTGGGCTGCCGGATGCCGGCGGCTTCGGCAACAGGTCTGTGGTGGACAGCGGGGCCGGGTCAGTGCTCTTGGCGCACCGGCTTGTGCGCTACGACATCGGACAGACGCTCGCGCAGGATCCAGGTCTGCAACACCAGCTCGACGGCGGTATGCCGGAGCTCGGAAGTCTCCGCGACCAGGCGTTCCAGGACATCGGTCGCCTCGCTGGGCGGGGATTGCTTTCCTTCGAAGACCTTGAGACGCGCCATAGTGTCGATCCCCGTAATAATTGTCGATCAGAAGCTGGCTCTGACAAGCGTCAGCACGGAATAGTTCGCGGATTGTCGGGCGGTGGTGCCGCCTGATGGCCTCGGGTGGGAAAGCGCCTAATCGATAATTCGTGGATCGCGTTATTAGTGTTAGGTTTCGTGAAAATAATCCTCAAATATGTTGAAGCTCTCGTGACGCCTAACGTCTCTGTAACTATCGCTGCACGTGCGCGCCTGCAAGCCGCCGAACGCTGGGGTTGCGGGATTAATTTGCTGGAGTGCTGTGAAACTCTCGCTTGACTGGCGACGTAGATATCGCAGAGGCATGACGCACTCACAATCTGTCGAAGGACCGATTGGATGTTCTCATTTGCTTCTCATTCAGGAATGCAAACGGTGCGCCAGTTACCCAGATCAAATTCTCATACGCAGAAAGTCGTATAACTTTTCCTGTGAGGTCGGTTCGGCGCGGGAATATCGCTCAAATATTCCGGTAAATACCTTGCAGGTTCGGCGTTTCTTCGCAAAATGCAGCGTTATCGACGGCAAATTCGAGGCTCCCGAAGGCCCCCCGGGGAATCCGTAATTTGAATTTCCTGTTGCATTTACATAGCTTATAGGCCATGCGATGATTGCTAATCTAGGGGGCAATGAGATGACCAATGAGGCGTCATTCAACTGACGAGATCAGTTCCAAGGTCAAGCAGGCCGAGGAACTCATGGCGCGGGGGCAGTCACAAGCCCAAGCGTGCAAGGTGCTGGGCGTTAGCGTGATGACATTTCACCGCTGGCGCAAGCAGGAGGCCGAACGCGGCCACCCGGGGAATGGTACTGTGACCGCACTTGCCGCTCGCACCGATGATCGAGATGGGATCCCCCACGCCCATAACCGTATTGACGAATTGCGGCTGGAAAATGAACGGTTGCGCCGGATCGTAACCGACCTATTGCTCGAGAAAATGAAGATCGAGGAGAAGCTGGCGGTCAGGTCCAGCGGCGGGAACGGTTTGCCCCGCCGTGGTGAAGTCCAGAGCTGACCAAGGCTCATCCGTTAATGGATTCGTGAGGGCCTGGGAGCCAGCAACAGCTGGTCGCTCAG
Organism: Bradyrhizobium sp. WCU1; assembly: GCF_053474805.1. Taxonomy (NCBI): domain Bacteria; kingdom Pseudomonadati; phylum Pseudomonadota; class Alphaproteobacteria; order Hyphomicrobiales; family Nitrobacteraceae; genus Bradyrhizobium; species Bradyrhizobium sp. WCU1. The sequence continues at coordinate 913,532 of NZ_CM130280.1, read as the reverse complement.
ATGCGCTTTTTCTGATCGTGCGCGTAGCTCTTCGAGGATTGGACGCAGCCTCGCCTGTGCGAGGTCCAAGCCGTTGACGATGTCCTGATTCGGCATGTCGGCCGGAAAGCGGGCCGATCGGAGCTTTGTTTCGACCGCCTTGACCAGCACCTCGACGTCGTCGCGGTGCTGGCCAGCGACCAGTTCGGCGCCCATCAGGCGGATCAAGTGGAGGAGGGCTACCAGCGCGGCCTCGGTTTCGCCAGCCGATGAACTCATGGACGCTCTCTGCCTGATATTGCGGGCAGGCCTTGCGGGTTCATGGCTTGCCCGATATTAAACATGTGAATCGTTAACACGAATGTTAATTACCGATGACCGACCTTTCGGACGCTCGATTAGCGAAGGTACCGGTTAACTTCGGCGCCTTCTCGTTCGCTTTTGCCTCGCTCGAAGCGTTTGCCGTCGCCTTCGAGATGATCATCGTCGTGCTGTCCAGCATCATTGGCGGCGCGGCCTATCATCTGTTCTACTACCACACGGTTTATAGCAACAGCTTCGAGGGTTTTCTAGGGATCGGGGTTCTCGCCGCGATCCTTCACATGTTCGTGGCGAAGTCGCAGGGCCTCTATCATGCGCAGGTGCTGGCCGGCCTCGACCGGCGCTGGAGCAGCCTCCTCGGCGGATGGTTGCTGGTCGTCCTGCTGATGACACTGATCATCTTCCTCCTGAAAGTCGGCTCCGGCGTCTCGCGCGGCTCGGTGATGTCATTCGGCCTGATCGGCGGCCTCGGGCTGGTGGCCGGACGGATGCTGCTGCAGGCGCCGCTGCAACGCGCGATCGACCGCGGCATGCTGGCGACCCGCCGCGCGGTGGTGGTCGGGATGGCGGACGAATTGTCACGGGTGCGGCAATCGAGCCTGCTGTGCGATTTCGGTCTCAGCGAGGTGCGGCGGATTCAGTTGACCGGCCAGGCCCACGACGCGGGCGATCGCACGGCGGTTGAGTCGGCGATTCGTGCCGCGCGTGAGTGCGGCGCCGACGAGATCATTCTTGCAATGCCCTGGCAGCAGGAGCCACGCATCCAGTTCGTCTGTGATCAATTGCGGGCGTCACCGTTGCCGGTGCGGCTGCTGCCGGATCGAACCGCGGAACGCTTCCTGGCGCTGCGGATGGTGGTGAGCGGCCCGATCCCGACGCTGGAAATGCAGCGCTCGCCGCTCACCTCGCTCGAGCGTGCGGGCAAGCGGCTGTTCGACATCGTGGCATCGAGCGGCCTCCTGGTGCTGTTCGCGCCACTTCTGATCGGGACCGCGATTGCGATCAAGCTCGACTCCAAAGGCCCGGTGCTGTTCCGGCAGCGCCGCAACGGGTTCGACGGCAGGCCGTTCACCATCCTCAAATTCCGCTCGATGCATGTGCTCGAGGACGGCGATGTCATCATGCAGGCGCGTCCGAACGATGCACGGCTGACCGGGATCGGCGCGACGCTGCGCCGCCGCAGCATCGACGAGCTGCCGCAGCTGATCAACGTGCTGCGCGGCGACATGTCGCTGGTCGGACCGCGGCCGCACGCGCTGGCGCATGACGACAAATATTCGAAGCTGATCGCGAGCTACGCGCAGCGTCAGCATGTCAAGCCGGGTATCACCGGTCTCGCCCAGGTGCAGGGCTTGCGCGGCGCGACGCCCGCGATCGAGGACATGCAGCTGCGCGTCGCGCACGACCTGATCTACATCAAGAGCTGGAGCTTCGTGCTCGACCTGCGCATCCTGTTGCGCACGGTCGGTGCGGTGCTGCGGCACAAGGGTGTCTGACGGCCGGATGTCGTGACGACCTGGCATCCGACGGCCGCCAATGCCGACACGCCTTACTCCGGAATGCTCTGTTTGGCGTCCTTGAATTCCGCCTCGATGATGCGCCGGTTGGCGTCGGTCGCCACGCGATAGGCCTGGCCGACCGCACCCTTCAGCTCCGGCGCGCGGGTGATGATCAGGCGGACCTGTCGCCGCAGCAGGTCGACCAGCTCCACATCGCGCGTGGTGTCGACCTGCGCCAGCAGGATCAGGCGCGGCGCGACCAGGTCGCTGCGGTTGAAGCCGGTGTAGTAGGACATCTTGAGCGCCTTCGATGCGGTCGGGTTCAGCCAGTCGAACCGCCCGGTCGCGGGGGCGAGGCCGAACCAGGCGCCGGCGTCCATCGGCGAGAGTCGAAGCGCGCGCGTGAACGCGGCTTCGGCCGCCTCGGGGGAGCTCTGTAATTCGCTCCAGCCGTCGCGCAGCCACAGCTCGCTCCTGACCACGCCGATGTCGGCAGCGAACGACGGCTTGCCGCGCAATGCATCGGCGGCGAGCCACCAGGCCGACAACGCCAGCGTCGCGGCGCCGATCGTGGCCGTGGCCGACGCGAAGCCCGCTGGGAGCTGCCGTGCGTATCGGCGGATCGTGTCAGCCATTGCATCAGCCATGGCGCGCGGCCCGATCGCCGGTCATCATCAGCGATCGCCGTGCGCCCTCGAGCTTGACGCAGGTCAGGCGGCCGGTCGCATAGGCGCCGGTGTCGACATTGATGCGGTTGTGCAGCAGCTCGGCCTCGTGCACCGGCGTGTGGCCGTGGACCACGACCTTACCGAAATCATCTTCCGACATCAGGAAGTCGTCGCGGATCCAGAGCAGGTCTTCCCGGCGCTGTTGGTTGAGCGCGATGCCGGGCCTGACGCCGGCATGTACGAAGAAATAGCGGCTGTGCACATAACAGATCGGCAGCGAGCGCAGGAAGGCAAGATGGGCCGGAGGCATCTGGTGAACCAGCGCCTGCGCGAGTGCCCTGCGTTCCTCAGCGTCGGGATTCGGCGAGGGCGTCAGCCCGTAGGACATCAACGTTTGCAGGCCGCCGAACTGCCGCCATTGCGCGAGCATGTCGGGATTGACGAGAAACTCCAGCAGACAGGCCTCGTGATTGCCGAGCAGGCAGACCATGCTCCGGTTTCGCCGCCGCTGATCGAGCATCGCGATCACATCGCGCGAATCCGGTCCGCGATCGATGTAGTCGCCGAGGAACACCTGGATCGGCCGCGCCGGCCGGAACTTGCGGATATCGGCATCGATGCGGGCGCAGATCTCGCTCAGCAAATCGGCGTGCCCGTGGATGTCGCCGACGGCGTAGATGCAGGTCTCATCGCCCTCGTCATGTTCGAGGTCGCCGGTCTGGCCGACAATACGCCGGAGGAGGTTGCGCATCTGCCGCTCAGCCCGCCTGCAACCGTGAACGGCTGATGCGCTGTGCCAGTCCTGTTCCGATCACGGCTCCCAACACGATCACTCCGGGCAGCGCCGGCAATTCCGGCAAGGTGAAGGCGGCGAGCAGCAGCGTCAGCAGCGCGGCCGCGGCCGCCGCGGGATAGGACCAGTCACGGCGGCGATTGCGTGCACCGGCCGTGAACGCCGCGATGCCCACGATCGTAACCGCGAGTAGAGTCCAGAACATGGCGGAACCGAACTGGGCGATCAAGGCGGCGGCGCTGCTCGCCACCACGGGCCGCGTGGTCGCGCCCTGCCAGTCCGTGTAGGTGGACGCCAACATGGCGGTGGTGCCGGCGCCGCTGCCGAGCGCGGGCAGGTCGGCGAGCAGATTGTGGGTCGATTGCACGAACTCGGCCGGCGCATCGGCGAATGCGATTGCAAGCGCCACGTCGGGGTGACGGTTGGCGACCGCGGTCGCCAGCGCGATCAGCGCGATCGCCGCGGCGGCGCCGGCGCTGCTCCAGCGGTGCAGATGAAGCTTTCGCGCGGCGAAAATCATCAGGACGAGACCGACGCCCGCAGCGAACGCGACCGCTGCGCCGCGACGGCCGTACCAGCAGGCGCAGGCGGTGCAGAACAGCGTGCTGGCGGCGAACAGCCAGCGCAATCGCAAAAGCTGCGCCGCCGTGCGGCCATCAGCATGGCCGCCGGCGTCGAGCGCGCGCGCCAGGCTGAGCGGTACGCCCATGAGAACGACGATCAGGAAGCCGTTCGCGGTCTGATCGCGTGCCGCGTCGCCGGCACCAAGCCAGAATTTGATCGGATCGCTGTACAGCAGCAGGATCAGTGCCGCGACGGTTGCCGTCGCCGCGCTGCTACGGGCCACCATGTCGGCGCGGCGGGCATCGATCGCGATCGCCGCGGCTGATATCATCACCGATAACAGCGACAGCCAGACCAGCAGCGCGCCAAGGCTGGCGCCGGTATCGATCGTGATGCTGCCGCTGAGCGGTGCTCCCAGCGTTTCGCCGGCGAACTTCCACACCGGATGCGCGAGGAACGGCAGCGGCAGCATCTGCAGGATGATCCAGAGCACCGGCACCAGCGCTGTCGTGACGGCGGGCCCGGCGACCGATTTCAGGAATGACAGTTCACCTGGACGGATCACCATCAGGCTCGCCAGCAACCCAAGCGACGTCGCGGCGCCAACGAGGCCGGTGACGAACGAGGCGTCGAACAGACCCAGCGGAATCGACGCACCGATCAAGATGCAGATGAAAGCCGTGACGTTCCACACGAGCGGGGCAAGTCCTGAGGAGGGCATTCCTGCGGAGGATGACGACGCAAGGCAGCGGGATGCCCCGGGCTCGCGGCGAGGTCAATGGAAAATGCAGCGCGCCGAATGCGGCGGCCTCGTGCCGCGTCAATGCGGGCGGCGCAGGGCGAGCAACGGCGTCGAGGTGCGGGACCAGAACAGCGGCGCGAAGGCGCTTGCGAGATATCCGCCTTGCAACGATACGACCGCGATGATCATGAGCAGGATGGTCTCGGGCCACGCGAGGCGCTCGCCTGCGATAACGGCAAGCAGCGCGAGTTCCGCAAGCGTGACGGGCACCAGCACCAGGCAGTGCTGGCGCCGCCCGACAACGGCGCCGCCGATCAAATTGCAAAGGAAAATAAGTAACATAACCAAACCCTGCCTCCGCATCCTAGCGGGCCGGGTCCTAAGCCGGGGTTAACCCGGTGGTCGCGAGGCGCGCCGGCATGGTGTCGGCCCGCGCGAATGGGGCGGCTTTGTTAGTGGATTAACATTCAGTACGGGTGCAGGTCGCCGTAGCTGTAGGCGGCCCAATAGTCGCGGCCGCCATAGGGTCCGTAGGCGCCGTAGAGTGGCGCGCAGGAATAGCGATCCGGACAGCCGTGCCAGCGGACCCGTTTCCATTGGCAGACATCGCCGTGACAATGTTGCAGCCGCTAGCAATTGCCGCTGACGCGCTGCGCGGCGCGCGGGGCAGCGGAAACGCTCAATTCCGCGGCAAAAACCCCGGAGCCGCCAAGCAGCAGGGCGACGGTTCCCAATGCGATCGCCAATGGCTTCATGCGAGCCATCGAACCCTCTACCGTTCACTCAAACCATCTCATTCACAGATAACGGGAACATCACACGAAATCAAAGCCGGAGTGATGCCGCTCGGGCCGTTTGGCCTACGGCGGCGCAGGGTGTCGCCGAATTGCCTCACTCCGCTAACATTTCTTATCAATCGTACCACAGTATATCGCGGAACCTTGTGATTGTGATGGTCGGCGTGTTACGGCACGGCCGGAGTATTTGAATGTCGCGCGCGAATTTCATTCGAACAATGATATTGCTTGCGGCCGCCGTTTCGGTCAGCGGTTGCTATTACATGCCGACCAACGGTCCGACGAGTTCCGATGTCGTCGCCGGGCGCGGCTTCGCCCACGGCTTCGTGGTGCTGTCGGAAACCGCCGACTTCTTCTACAAATGCGACGACTTCTACAGCCCCAAGGACGAGCTCTCGATCCGCTGGAACGATCCCGCGATCGGCATCAAATGGGGCGTCGATAAGCCACAGCTGTCGGCGAAGGATGCGGATGCGCCGCTGCTCGCCGACGCCAGCAATCTTCCCAGCTACGGACAAATCTGATGCGGATTCTTTTGACGGGAACACGCGGCCAGGTTGGCAGTGCGCTGAAGCCGCTGCTGGAAGGTCACGGCACCATCATCGCGCCGCCGTCCGCGAAGTTCGATCTGTCGAAGCCGGAGACGGTGACGGCCCAGCTCGAAAAGCCTGAAGCCCGATCTCATCATCAATCCGGCTGCGTACACGGCGGTCGATCGTGCCGAGGACGAGCGTGAGCTGGCCTTTCTGGTCAACGCCAGGGGGCCCGAGGCGCTCGCCAAATGGGCGGCCGCGAACCGCGTGCCGCTGGTGCATTTCTCCACCGACTACGTCTTCAACGGCTCAGGAGACCGGTCGTGGCGCGAGGACAGCCCGACCGAACCGCTGTCGGCCTACGGCGCCAGCAAGCTTGCCGGCGATGTCGCGATCCAGGCGGCGGGCGGCGCGCATCTGATCGCGCGCACCTCATGGGTCTATGCCGCGAAGGGCAGCAATTTCCTGCGTACCATCGCGCGGCTCGCCGGCGAGCGTAAGGAGCTGCGGATCGTGGCCGATCAGATCGGCGCGCCGACGACGGCTCAAGCGATCGCCAGTGCGGTCGCCGGCATTGTCCTGCCGAACATCACGACGCTGCACGATCAGCTCATGCGCAGGGGCGGCGTCGTCAATCTGGTTTGCGCCGGCGAAACCAGCTGGCATGGCTTTGCCACCGCCATCGTCGGTGGGCTGCGGTCGCGGGGCGTCACGCTCGCCGTCGACAATATCGTTCCGATTGCGACGGCCGATTTCCCGACCAAGGCGGTGCGCCCTGGCAATTCGCGGCTGGATCTGACGCGGCTGAAAGCGCAGTTCGGCGTCGCGATGCCGACCTGGCAGGAGGCGCTTGCGCGCGAGCTCGACGCCTATGTCCAGCTCAGCGCGCCGGCGCACGCTTAGAGCGTGAGGGGATTGGGTTGAATTGAAACGGCGGCGGAGCTTCACCTCTCCCCGATGGGGAAAGGTGAAGCGAGCGCCGCGGCACAGCCGCTCAGCGCGGCCGGCCGATGCTCTCGTAGGTGAAGCCGTGCGCGGCCATCTCGTCCGGACGGTAGATGTTGCGCAGGTCGACGACGACCGGATGCTTCATCTCCTGCTTGATGCGCTTGAGATCGAGCGCGCGGAACTGGCGCCACTCGGTCACGATGACCAGCGCATCGGCCTGCCGCGCGCATTCATAGGCGTCCGTGCAGTACTCGATCTCCGGCAATTCCTTGCGCGCTTGCTCCATGCCGACCGGATCGTAGGCGCGAACCTTGGCGCCGAAATCGATCAGGCCGTTGATCAGAGGGATCGACGGAGCCTCGCGCATGTCGTCGGTATCGGGCTTGAAGGTCAGGCCGAGCACGCCGATCGTCTTGCCGCGCAGCTCGCCGCCGAGCACGTTGGCGACCTTGCGCGCCATCGCGCGCTTGCGGTTGTCGTTGGCGGTCAGCGTCGCCTCGACGATCTTCAGCTGCACGTCGTGGTCGAGCGCGGTCTTGAACAGGGCGCGGGTGTCCTTCGGGAAGCAGGAGCCGCCGTAGCCCGCGCCGGCATGCAGGAACTTGGTTCCGATCCGGTTGTCGAGCCCGATGCCGCGCGCGACCTCCTGCACGTTCGCCCCGACCTTTTCGGAGAGATCGGCGATCTCGTTGATGAAGGTGATCTTGGTGGCGAGGAAGGCATTCGCGGCGTATTTGATCAGTTCCGCCGTGCGCCGCGCGGTATAGAGGATCGGCGCCTGGTTCAGGTACAGCGGACGATAGACTTCGCCCATCACCTTCTTGGCGCGGTCGTCCTCGGTGCCGACGACGATCCGGTCGGGATGGCGGAAATCTTGGATCGCGGCGCCTTCGCGCAGGAATTCGGGGTTCGAAGCCACCGCGAAATCGGCGTTCGGACTGGTCTCGCGGATCAGGCGTTCGACCTCGTCGCCGGTGCCCACGGGCACGGTCGACTTCGTCACCACCACGGTGAACTTCTTGAGCGCGGCGCCGATCTCCTTGGCGGCTGCATAGACATAACTCAGATCTGCATGGCCGTCGCCGCGCCGCGAGGGCGTTCCGACCGCGATGAACACGGCGTCGGCGTCGCCGACCGCGCCCGCGAGCTCCGTCGTGAAGGTCAGCCGTCCGGAAGCGGCGTTGGTCTCGACGAGCTTATCGAGGTCGGTTTCGTAGATCGGGATCTTGCCGCGCTTCAGGGCTTCGATCTTGCCGGCGTCCTTGTCGACACAAACGACCTGATGGCCGAAGTCGGCAAAACACGCTCCGGACACGAGACCTACATATCCCGTTCCAACCATTGCAATCTTCATGAATCCGCTCGTCGATCGGTGTGGAGAGGAGGAGTTAGCACTAGCACAATTGGCGCCGACAACGCCAAGTTTTATAGCGTATGGTTTGTGTTGGAGCTCGGCGGCTTTTTGTGCAAACGGTGATGGGCTCGGTGCAATCGAGTGCGCGCTAGTCGCCTCGGACGCGCCATGGACACATTCTCAACTTGAAATCGACCGACAATCGAGCCGCCGTTTGAGGGGTGGACATGAGCACGAAGACGATTGGCAAGCAGAAGCCCTCGAGAGCTGAATACGCGTCGTTGCAAACGCAATTCTCCAGATACGATCGCACGACGTTTTCTGGATTTGTGTATGACCGCGCCGATCTCGGCCGGCGCTATACCGTCGAGCTGCTCGTCGACGGCGAGCCATACATGTCATCATTGTGTGACGAGTTTGTAACAGAGCTCGCCGCTGCCGGAATCGGCGATGGACGATTTGGCTTTACCTTCAGCGTGCAGGATGAGGTCGGCGGCAGCGCCGCAATCATCGAGGCGCGGCTGGCCAATATCGGAGGTGCCGTCGGTGCTCCGATTCGCTGCGATGTCGCTGCACCGGACGCGCAGTGGCACCGGATCTGCGAGATCAAGTGGGCTGGTGGCCTGCGCTTCGAGGGCTGGCTTGCGCAGGACCTGGCCGAGGACATCGAGATCCTGATCGCGCAGCGGCCGGTGATGACCGTGAAGCCCACCGGGTGGACCAACGTCGCGCGGGGCGGCGAGTTCGGCGTCGGCCGCCGGATCGATTTTCATCTGCCCGAGCATTTTGCCGACGGCCGTGTGCGCGGGCTGTCGGCGCGGACGGTGTCCGGACGGAGCCTGATCTCCGAGCCGGTCGCATTCGTCGCGTTCGAGCGCGGACTGGAGCAGACCATCGCGGAGCTCGGACGCTGGGACAGCGAGCGGTTGCGCGGACAATTGTTCGATCAGCTGTTGCCGGCTTCGGTCCCGTTTCACACCTATCGCAGCTGGAAGGAACGCTTCGCGCCGACGGCGATGGAGTCTGACGCTCCATCGGAGGCCGCGGTCGTCCTGATCGGCGAGGCCAGGGTGGACGAAAGCATCGAGAGTCTCGAAGCCCAGCGGCATGCGGCCTGGTCGGCGGTGTGCCTGCCGACGCGCGGGTTCAGCCGGTTCGATCCGGGAGCGGCGCGCGAATTCATCGACGGCGATGCCGCCAACGGCACATTCTTCGTCTTCTGCCTGAGCGGGACGATCCTGGCTGAAGATGCCTTGCATCGCTTCGCCGAAGTGCTTGCTTCCGAACCCGGCTGCGATCTCGTCTATGGCGACGTCGAAATCGCCGCGGGTGCCGGCGCCGTCTGGCCGCTGGCGTTTCCAGCATTCGATCTCGAACGTGCGCTCGAGCAGGGCTATGGGGCGTATTGCTTTGCTGTGCGCCGCGAACGCGCCGTGGCGGCGCTGCGATCCGCAACGTCGCTCTACGACATCTTCCTGTCCTGCGCGGAGCGGGAGCGAACCTGTCATCTGCCGGGATCGGTTGCGGCGTTGCCGGGAATTGATGCGCCCGCCGCAACCGTCGAGCTTGTCGCCGCAAGCGAGGCCTATTTCGCGAGGGACGGCGTCGAGGCGCATGTCGAGCCGCGGCCGGCGGGTCTGCTTCCCGCCGTGCGGGTCAAGCGCGCCGTCGACTGGAATGAGCGCACCACCATCATCATCCCGACCAGGAATCGCGCCGAGCTTCTCAAGCGCTGCATCGAGACGGTCCTGCCGGCCGCGCACGAGACCAACGCCCGGATCCTTGTCGTCGACAACGGCTCGAGCGAGCCTGACGCGCTGGACTATCTGGAGGGCCTTTCCGACGACGACATCGACGTGATTTCGGTCGACGGGCCGTTCAACTTCGCGGCCATCAACAATGCCGCCGTCGATTGCGTCGACACGGAGAACATCTGCTTCCTCCGCACCTGGTCGCAGGCGCGTTATCGCTGGGTCAGGATGCAGACCCCGGCGAACCCCGATCATTGGGCCGCGATCGCGCAGGCCGGCGCCTGAATTTCCTCGAGCAGGGCCCCATCGATTGACAGTGGCGCGGCGAGACATTTCGCCGCGCCGCTTTCGTTCGATGCATGTGGCGGCGGGCATCCGGAACGATTGCCGGCTTGACCGGTTGATCCCGTTCACATCCCTCGAGCCATCGTCATGAAGCTGGCCGGCCTGTGCACGATCGCGACGCTGGCCGTCGCTGCCGCAGGCGCCGCGCTTGCACAGGGCAGCGGACAGACCACGCAGGGCGGAGCGCGCTATTCGATCGATGGACCGGGCGGCGGCGTTCCGACATCGCGGCCGCCGGCGACGAGGCCGGTCCCGCCGGCAACCCGGTTTATCCTTATGGGAGGCGACACGCGCCGCCGGTCGGGCAACAGACCGGTGTACCGCTGCGGTCGCGTTAACCGTCCCGCTTGCCGCACATCCGTTCGCTCTTAACGCTATTCCCATCGTCGTTTTGCCGCGTCCGGCGGAATGTCGTACCCATGCAACGATTGCATTTGTTGAGGCGCGGGACTGGCCGGCGCAGGGACGGCATTTTCAATGGCGAGCAGGGGTTCGATCCTCATCACGGGCGGCGCGGGATATATCGGATCCCATTGCGCCAAGGCCGTTGCCGAGGCCGGCTTTGTTCCGGTCGTCTATGACAATCTCTCCACCGGTCACCGCAACTTCGTGCAATGGGGGCCGCTCGTCATCGGCGACGTCGCCGATCATGACAGGATCACGGCCACGGTCCGCGAGCACGATGCGCTTGCCGTGATGCACTTCGCCGCGTTCAGCGCGGTCGGCGAATCCGTCGCGGACCCGCAGAAATACTACAGCAACAACGTTGCGGGCACGCTCGGCCTGCTGCGCGGGATGCGGGAAGCGGGTTGCGACCGCCTGGTGTTCTCCTCGACCGGCGCCGTCTACGGCAATGCCGGGCGCGATCCGATTCCCGAGAGCGCCGCGGGTCCGACCGTCAATCCGTACGGCCGCTCCAAATTCATGATCGAGCAGATGCTGGCCGACTATCGCGCGGCCTATCGGTTCAACTCGGTCTGCCTGCGCTACTTCAACGCCTGCGGCGCCGATGCTTCCGGCACCATCGGCGAGCTGCGCGATCCCGAGACGCACCTCATTCCACGCGCACTGATGGCGCTGCTCGGGCACGTGCCGGACTTCGCGATCTTCGGCGAGGATTACGAGACGCCTGACGGCACCGCGGTGCGCGACTATATCCATGTCGACGATCTCGCCAGCGCCCATATCGCGGCACTCGAACTGCTGTTGAAGGGCGACGCCGGCGGCGTGTTCAACCTCGGCACCGGCACCGGCTATTCGGTGCGCGAGGTGCTCGACGCGATCCGCGCCGAGACCGGCGAAGCGGTGCCGTGCGTGGTGCGCGAGCGCCGGGCCGGCGATCCGCCGATCCTGGTGGCCGATCCCTCCAAGTCGGAAAGCGGTCTCGGCTTCAAGGCGAGCCGGTCCGATCTCGGCCACATCATTCGCTCGGCCTGGGCGTGGCACCAGAAGGCGCATCCGCGCCGGCGTTAAAGCGCGATGAGATCAGGTTGAATCGTCATCGCGCTTTAGCTTGCGGAGTTCTCCGCGCGCGATTTCAGCCGGCCGAACTGGCTGCGCAGCACCAGCAGGATGAAGTGACCCGCGCCGATGCCGGCAAAACCGCCCGCGACCTTCACGACCGCGTCGAGCAGCCGGCCGTGGCGGTCCGGTGTCAGCAATTGCATCGCCTCCAGCGTGAAGGCGCTGAAGACGACAAACAGCACGATCAGCGCGGTGCGCCGCGGGTAGCCCAGCACAAAGGCCAGTCCCATCACGGCATACGCGGCGAAGCGCTCGGCCTGCGGGTGCAAGAACGTTGGACGGTCCTGGATTGGCGACAGTGTGACAAATGCGATGAAGGCCAGCGCGAGCCAGCCGGCGACCACAGCAAACGTCTTGATCTTTGAAACAAGCAAAAAACTATTCCCGGTCCCTGCGCCCCGCCGTGCTGGATTAGCGCATCGCCGATATCAACGATAATTAAATGCCCGCCGAGGGTTAACCCGCCGCCGTCGGTGAGCTGGCTCACGGCGCCGGCGCATTGGTAACACGATGTTGGGTTAGCCGGTGCGTATCAAATATTAGGTATTTTGATACCATCAATTGGAACCCGTCGCAGTTCCATCCACATCTGACCGATGGAACCAGCGGCGCTTGCGCGGGTTCCCGGGATGGTGCACCTGACGAAAAAATTAGATTTGCGTCGCGGATCCATTCATAGGCCGTTCACGGCGCGAAGCCTCATTTGATGCCGAACTATCGCAATGCTCACTCTCGGAGGCCAAAGTGCGTCTGCTCGTCGTTGAGGATGACCCGGATCTGAACCGCCAGCTCACCACCGCGCTGACGGACGCCGGCTATGTGGTCGATCGCGCGTTCGACGGCGAGGAAGGGCATTTCCTCGGCGACAGCGAGCCCTATGACGCCGTCGTGCTCGATATCGGCCTGCCGAAGATGGACGGTATCTCGGTGCTCGAGGCCTGGCGGCGCAACAAGCGGGTGATGCCGGTGCTGATCCTCACCGCGCGCGACCGCTGGAGCGACAAGGTTCAGGGCTTCGACGCCGGCGCCGACGACTATGTCGCCAAGCCCTTCCATCTCGAGGAGGTGCTGGCGCGGATCCGTGCGCTGTTGCGCCGCGCGACCGGGCATGCCCAGGTCGAGCTGGTGTGCGGGCCGGTAGCGCTCAACACCCGCACCAAGCGCGTGACCGTCAACGGCAACCCGATCAAGCTGACCTCGCACGAATACAATCTGCTCGACTATCTGATGCACCACACCGGGCGGGTGGTTTCGCGCACCGAGCTGGTCGAGCATCTCTACGACCAGGACTTCGACCGCGACTCCAACACCATCGAGGTGTTCGTCGGCCGCATCCGCAAGAAGCTGGAAGTCGATATCATCCAGACGGTTCGCGGCCTCGGCTACATGCTGTCGGCGCCGACTTGAGGCATGATCCGGAAAACTGCGAAGCGGTTCTCCCTCGCGACAAACGCGTAGCGTTTGCGCGGAGATCATGCTCTTAAAGCGTTTTCGAGCGACGCGGATACCCCGGTCGCTCGCGTGAAGAAAACGCGATCAAACAAAAGGATGAGGGCATATCCTTTACAATCGGATCATGCTCTTGGAGTGCTTGATCGGCGTGCACGGGCATTGTCATGATCCGCGCCGGGAGGACTGGATTCGCAGATGTCTGAATCCCTGATGTCTGTTGCCGCTGACACGCTGTTCGAGCGCGTGGCGTGATGGGCGGCAGCTCGCTTGCGACCCGCCTGTTCGTCTCGGCGACCGCCTGGGTGGTGGTGATCCTGGCGATCACGGGCGTCATCCTGTCGTCGGTCTACCGCGACGCGACCGAGCGCGCCTTCGACCGGCGCCTCAACCTCTATCTGCGTACCCTGATCGCCGAAGTGGCGACGCCGGACGAGCCGGCGGACCGCCAGTTCCAGTCGCTCGGCGAGCCGCTGTTCGACCTGCCGCTTTCGGGCTGGTACTGGCAGATCACCCGCACCGACACCGAAAAGGGCGAGACCCGCGCCTCGCGCTCGCTGTGGGACAAGAAGCTTCCGAAGCTCGAGGAGCACGGCGCCGAGCTGACCGCCGCCGGCGTCCGCCTCGGCTATGTCGATGGGCCCGAGGGCCAGAGCCTGCGGGTGGTGGAGCGGCCGGTCGATCTCGGCGCCGACGGCAAGTTCCTGGTCAGTGTCGCCGGTGACGCCACCGAGATCTTCGATGAGACCCGCAGCTTCGACTATTATCTGTTCGGCACCTTCGCGGCGCTGGGCATCGTGCTGCTGCTGACCACGATCTTCCAGGTGCGCTATGGCCTCGCGCCGCTCAAGCGCATTTCGGATGCGATCGCCGATATCCGCTCCGGCCGCGCCGAGCGGCTGGAGGGACGGTTTCCGGTCGAGATCGCGCCGCTGGCGCGCGAGACCAATGCGCTGATCGATGCCAACCGGGAGATCGTCGAGCGCTCGCGCACCCATGTCGGCAATCTCGCCCATGCGATCAAGACGCCGCTGTCGGTGATCGTGAACGAGGCGGCGTCGCATGGCGCCGATCCCTTCGCCAGCAAGGTGCTGGAGCAGGCCGATGTGATGCGTGACCAGGTCGCGCACCATCTCGAGCGCGCCCGGATCGCCGCCCGCGCCACCATTGTCTCGACCATCACCGATGTCGCACCTGTCATCGAGGCGCTGCGGCGGACCATGGAGAAGATCCATCGCGACCGCGACCTCTCGATCGAGGCGAAGGCCGATCCGGCGGCGCGGTTCCGCGGCGAGCGGCAGGATCTGGAGGAGATGGTCGGCAATCTGGTCGACAATGCCTGCAAATGGGCGGCCTCGCAGGTGTTCATCGAGGTCAGCGTGGTGCCGCCGGAGGCGCCGGGCGCCGGGCCGAAGCTGCGCATCGCGGTCGACGACGACGGCCGCGGCCTGTCGGAGGACGAGCGCGCCAAGGTGGCCCGACGCGGCCAGCGGCTCGACGAATCGAAGCCCGGCTCCGGGCTCGGCCTGTCGATCGTGACCGATCTCGCCGGCCTTTATGGCGGCAAGCTCACCCTGAGCGATGCGCCGATCGGCGGCTTGCGGGCCGAGCTGGTGTTGCCGGCGGTGTAGGGCGGGTACCCATCTGTGAACGCCAGCCGAACAACGACTTCATTCGCGTAGAAGCGGACAAAAGAGGCGCGCTTAGTCGTCTCGGCTAAGGGCCAATTGCAGACCACTCGTCGGGAGGTCATTCGACGATGGTTGGGAAGCGCATCGCGGCAAAAAGGAATGTCGCGCCTCCCAGCGAAGCGAGTACAACCGATGCCACAGCGACAGCTGTCGCCAGTCCCGACGCCCGGGCGACCAAACCGAGCGCGAGCGCGCAAAACCCCATGCAGAGATAGCCGACGAGATAGAAGGCCGAGAGCACGCCACCCCGGCCGTCGGCCGGCGAAACGGCGTTTAGCAGGGTCAGCGCGCCCAGGAAGAGAAGCGCATAGCTGATCCCCGCCAGCGAGGTCGAAACGAGCAAAGCCGGCAGCGAGTGGACGTTCGTCGCCAGCCACAAGAACAGAACGGCGAGAACGGCCGCGATGGAGCCGAGAAAGAATGCCAATCGCGGCGGCAGCTTCCTTGCAACGCCGGTGACTGCCGCCGAGACGACGGCGAAACTCGCCAGGACGGCGCCGTTCATCAACTCGTTGGCGGAGCCGACCAGGTCGTGCGCCACTTGGCCTCCGAGCGAAAGGAGAACGGCGCCGCTGGTGAAAGCCGTCGCGGCGCCGATCGCTGCCACGCAAAATTCTTTCCGAATGCTTGCCGGCACATGCGGCATCCGTAGAGACCATGGCTTTCGGCTCCCTACATGACGAGGAAGGAACCAGACTGCGGTGATCAGCGTGGCGATCACCAGCGCGAGAACGACAAAGTCGAGCCGCAGCGGATAGGGCGCGTACTGAATGAGGGCTCCACCGAGAAGAAGCGCAGTGGCGAAGCCGAGCGCTTGTGCCATGTTGGTCGCGGAAGCGGCACGTTCAGGATCGCCACTCGGACTGAACTCGAGGATGGCGGCTGTCGAAGCACCGCTCGCAAGGCCAACCCCGATCCCCATTACTGCGCGGGCCGTAAGAAGCCATTCGATATCGAGCGCCCACGCCAGTGCCAGGGCGCCTGTCAAGGAGAAGACGAGCGCGGCAAGCATGGTCCGACGTCTTCCGACGTGATCCGATAAATCGCCCAGGAAAACCAGCGTACCGACGACGAATATCGGATAGATCGCGAACACGCTCGTCGTCTGGAGGGGCGACAGCTGCCATTCCTCGGCATAGAGCCGGTAACTGAGAGCCGGTGCGGCGCTCGTCCAAAGCGTATGCATCGAAACGGCGAGCGATACCCAAAAACTGGCTCGGCGGCTCAGGACCATTTTTGGAAGGGAATGTCGGCCATCCGACGAGCGGTGGCCGACGTGACGGTCTCCCATCAGCGCAGACCGCCGCCGGCCGAAATTTTATCACCGGTGACCCAGCGCGCATCGTCCGAGGCCACGAAGGCGACGACGTCGGCGATGTCCTGCGGCTGTCCGAGGCGGCCGAGCGGCGTCTGGGTGACGATGCCGGCTTCGAACTCTGAAGCGAGCATTCCGGCGCTGTGCGTGCCTTCAGTCTCGGTTAGGCTGGGGCTCACGGTATTGACCCGGATTTTCCTGGGGCCGAGTTCGTTGGCCAATACGCCGGTGATGGCGTCCACCGCGCCTTTGCTGGCGGTATAGACTGCCGTCTGGGGCGGGGTGATCGCGGTGACGCCCGAGCCGATGTTGATGATGCTTCCGCCTTCGCGCAGGTGGGGAGCCGCGGCCTGCGTCACCAGCAGCAAACCAAGCACGTTGACGTCAAACATCTTGTGGAACTGCGGCTCGGTGACCGACTCCAGAGGGCCGAATTCGTAGACGCCAGAGTTGTTGACCAGAATGTCGAGGCGGCCGTAGGCGGCAATGGCAGCGTCGACCACAGCCTTTGCTTCCGCCACCTTGGACACGTCGCCCTGAACGGCGATTGCCTTGCCGTCCGCGGCGATGATCGATTTGACCACGGCTTCCGCGCCAGCCTTGCTAGACGCGTAATTGACGACGAGCGCTGCGCCACGCGCGGCCAGGGTCTTGGCAATGGCGGCACCGATGCCTTTCGATGCTCCGGTGACGATGGCGACCTTGCCGGTGAGATTAGACATGACGACTACTCCTTGAAGATGCCGCTCAGGCGGCTTGTTCCTCGATCGCATCGACGCGGTCGGGGTAGAAAGCGAGATGGCTGTTGATTTCGGCTACCGCCTCATAGGGCGCTTCGTAGGTCCAGACCGCATCGGTCGAACGTTCGCCGGCGGACGGAATGCTGAAGTAGGCCGCATCGCCCTTATAGGGGCAGTAAGTCTGCGTCGCCGACCTCGCGAGGGCTGCCATGTCCACGTCCTCGCGCGGAATGTAGTGAACCGGCGGATACTTGGCCTCGAGCAGCGTGAAGGCTCGCCGCGTGTCAGCGATCACGCGTCCGCCGACAGTGACGATGACGCGCTTATCGTTCCGCTCGAGGGTGATCGGGTGGTCGGGGCCGGGGATCTTGATCGTTTGTAGGGTCATGATGTTTACTTTCGATCTTTGTTTTCGCTCAAAGCTTCGATCCGCCGTCCACGCGCAGCGTGTCTCCGGAAACCCAGCGCGCGGCGTCGGAGGCGAGAAAGGCGATGGCGCCGGCGATGTCGTCGGGCTGTGCCACCCGCTTCAGCGCCTGCAGAGAAAGCGTGAAATCGCGGCCGGCCTCGGTCCTGGCGAAACTGGACATGTCGGTCTCGACCACGCCAGGCGCGACCGCGTTGACGCGCACGCCCTTCGCTCCGAGGACCAGGGCGAAATGCTTGACCAGGGTGTCGATGGCTCCCTTGGTGGCTGCGTAGGCAGCGAGCTCTCCCACGGCCGCATGGGCCGCAAGCGAAGAGGTGAAGATGACGCTGGATCCTTCTTTGAGGATCGGCAGCAACTGCTGGACCAGAAAGAACGGAGCCCGGACGTTGACGGCGAAGAGCTCGTCGAAATCTCCGATCGTGGTCTCTTCGATCGTCGCGGCTTTGGCCACTCCGGCGTTCGCAACAAGGATGTCGAGCCGTTCGCCGACGATCTCGCGGACCTTGGCGGCGAGCCTGTGCGCGCCTTGGGCGTCCGAGAGATCGAAGCCGATCGCCTCGGCCCTGCCTCCTGTGGTCTTGATCTCGTCGACTACCGAGCGTGCCTCTGCGGCGTTGCGTCCGTAGTGGATCAGGACCTGGGCTCCCGCCCTGGAGAGAGCGAGGGCGGCGGCTCGCCCGATGCCGCGCGAGGCGCCGGTGACGAGCGCGGTCTTTCCACAGCACGATTTCATGATGATTTTCCTTCTATGAAATCAAGGACACCGGTCGGACGCGCTGGAAGCGCGGCCGACCGGCCCGACGACCCTCGTCTTTGTTATGCATCCAGGAACATGGTGGTGTGGGCCACGAAGAGCTCCGGGTACTGGTTCTGAGGCCCGTGGCTCGAATCCGGATAGACGATGAGTTGCGCGTTCGGCAGGCGCTGCTGCAGCGTGAATCCGTTGATCGTGGGTATGATCAGGTCGTTGCTGCCGTCGACCACCAGAGTCGGATGATGGATATCGGCCAGGTAATCCCACACTCCGTCGGTCTTCTCGTTTGACTTGACGATCGCCGCGTACTGCGCCGTGGCCGATGCCTCGCTCACCTCCGGGCTGCGGTCCTTGCGGCGATACTTGCGTTCGAGGTACTTCAGTCCGGCCGCGCGGCCGGTTGCATTGGGCAGGAAATGCGCGGCGATCCACAGATGTTCGGGCGGATCGTAGGTGGCAGAGAAGATCTCTGCCGATTTGCTGGCAGCGGTGTCGGCGCCGCGCGGCCCGGTGCCCACCAGGACCAGTTTGCGCACCAGATCGGGAGCCTGCACGGCGATCTCCTGAGCGACCTTGCCGCCGACCGAATAGCCGAGGACGTCAGTCTTGCCGATCCCAAGCGCTTTGATGAAGGCGATGGCGTCTGTCGCCATGCCGGGGATGGTCGACGGCGTCTCGCCCGTGCTGGCTCCAATGCCCGCGTTGTCGAACAGGATGACTTCGCGCTGCGCGGCCAGGCCGTCGGTCACCGCCGGGTCCCAATGGTCCATGGTGCCGCGGAAATGAATGTTCATGACGATCGGTACGCCGCCGGTCTTGCCGAAGCGCCGATAGGCGAAGCGGATGCCGTTGGCTTCGACGAATTGGGTAGGCGCAGTTTGGTGTGTATGCGTGGTCATGGTAGAGCTCCTTTATCTATGAGATGAGCGGACGATCGGATTCAGCTTGCGGTCTTGCCGCCGTTGACCCGTACGATCTGCCCTGTGATGAACGAGGCCTTCTCGGACGCGACGAAAACGACGGCCTCTGCGATTTCCTCTGGCCTCGCGCCGCGCTTGAGCGGCACGGCGGCGTAAAAGGCCGCTCTCTTTTCGGGCGAGCCGGTCAGGCGATCGAGCATCGCGGTGTCTGTCGGCCCCGGCGCCACAGCGTTGACACGGATGCCGAACGCTGCCGCCTCGAGTGCCGCCGATTTGGTGAGGCCTTCGACGGCATGCTTGCTGGCGACATAGAGCGACAGGTTGGCTGCGCCGCGCTCGCCCATGGTGGAGGAGATGTTGACGATGCTTCCCGACCCCTGAGGCTGCATGACCCTGAGTTCGTGCTTCAGGCTGAGCAGGGTGCCGAACACGTTGGTGTCGAACATCGCGGCATAGCTTTCCAGCGTGGTCGAAGTCACCGGGCCCGGCGTGCCCTCGGTGCCGGCGTTATTCACCGCAACATCCAGCCGGCCGAAACGCGCGACCGTCTGGTCGACCAGAAAGCCGATGTCATCCTCACGTCGCACGTCGGCTCGGATGAAGGCTGCTTTGGCGCCGAGGCTCCGGAGTTCGGCCTGCAGAGCCTGGCCTTCCGCCTCTCGGCGGCCCGAAGCGACCACGGTCGCGCCCTGCTTGGCGAAGGCGATGGCGGTAGCGCGGCCGATGCCGGTCAGAGCTCCGGTGATGAGGACTACGGGGGTGGACATGGCGAAAGCTCCTCGAATTGGGCACTAGCCACTCGGTCCCTGCCCAGAGGGCATGGTCAGAAGCTGGTGTCTCGTCGGTGTTGGAAGCTATTTGGGCTCAGCTAGCGCTTTTGAAAAAGACTTTGTAAGTTCCGCATCCATACCTGGAGAGCATGGAATGGAGCTTCGTCATCTCCGCTACTTCGTCGCCGTCGCCGAGGAGGGAAGCCTCACGGTCGCTGCCGAAAGGCGGCTCAACACCGCTCAGCCATCCCTGAGCCGCCAGATCCGCGACCTCGAATATGAGGTCGGCGTGCCGTTGCTCACCCGCAGCGTCCGCGGCGTGGAGCTCACGGAAGCCGGCAAGGTGTTCCTCGATCACGCGCGACTGGCACTGATGCAGGCCGAAGCCGCCACCGAAGGCGCCCGCCGCGCGGCCCAGCCAAGCAAGCAAGTGTTCGCGATCGGCTTCACCACCGGACAGGAAGTCGAGTGGCTGCCGCGCGCCACCGGTTTGTTGCGCAACGAACTGGCCAACATCGAAATCCGCGTATCCAGCGATCACTCCGCGACGCTGCTGGAGGAACTCGCGCACCGCAGGCTGGACGTGGCATTCGTGCGCTCAGAACCCACTCCGGATATCGAGTTCAAGGTGGTGGCGCAGGAGCCCTTGGTGGCGGTTCTGCCCAGCGATCACAAGCTCGCACAGCGAGAGACTTTCGATCCGAAGAAGTTGGTCGGCGAGACCTATATCGGCATCTCGAAAGTGCCACGTGTGCTGCGGGCCATCATCGCCGGTTACCTCGATCGCTGCGGCATCGAGATTACTCCGGCATTCGAGATCGACAACTATGCGATGGCGATCTCCCTCGTTTCATCCAACCGCGGGGTTGCGATCTTACCGGCCTCGGCAAAGAATTTTCTGCCCTGGTCGGTGGTGAGCCTACCGCTCGAAGGAGCGCCGCCGACCATCGACGTAACGGTCGGCTATCATCGCGCCAACGCTTCGCCGATCTTGAAGACGTTTCTTTCAAGAATCGACGGTTTGAATGCGGCCTAGCCGGCCCACCGGCTTCGGTGGCCTCGTCCTCTGCTCAAATGGGGGCGCTGGAACCAGGCCACCCAAATTATCCGCTTCGGGTCAAGGCGATATTCCCGACGTCTGGTCCGCGTGTCTGCTTCGCCCCTGAAAGCGGGCGTCCCAGTTTATGAGTACGCGCCCTGTCCTCGCTTCGGCGCCGCTATTATTCCTAAACGGCTTCTTAACGCGCCCGCCTCTATCATCGCGGGCGGACGGGCTGCGGCGTTTGCCGGGCACCAAGCTTTCACGACCGGGCGCATGAGCCAGAAATCGACCGAGCGGCTGAGGGATTATCTCGCGCAGCTTCCGCCGCAATCGCAGGCGTTGCTGATGCGGGAGCTGGAGCGCGCGGTCGAACGCGGCGACGACGTCGCCGTGGCCAATCTGGTGCTCGAGCAGCTGCGCAAGATCGTGCGCGGGGCCGAGGAGGACGAGCGGATCGAGCCGCGCAGCGACGATCCGGCGCGGCTGCTGTTCCGGCCGCTCGAGCCGTTCCTTGCCGAGACCAATTTCCCGACCCGGCCCGGCCAGCTCCGGCGCGCCTCGCTGCTGCCGATCTGGCAATGGCTGGCCCGCGAGGGTGCGCCCCAGGCGGCGCGCGACTTCGAGGCGACGCTGGGGGTGGCGGCCGAGAGCGGTCCGATGGAGATCGCCGCGCGCAAGTTCCAGCTGGCGGCTGCTGAAGCCATCCTCAAGATCGCCGGGCCGAGCCAGGACGACCGTCAGCGCGCGCTGTCACGCGTGGGCCCGCCGAGCGTCGTCGAGGACCTGCTGCCGATCGGCCTGGTGCTGCAGGCCCGCGAAGCGCTCGAAACCCTGGGCAGCCGGCTGCCGAGCCAGATCCGCGTGTTTTCCGATTCCCAGATCGCATCCGCGATGGAGGCGCTCAAACTGCCGTCGCTGCAGACGCCGCAGCTATTGCCGTTCGCGCTGTCGTTGATTGCGCAGCGGCTCGCCGCGCCCTGGCAGATCATCCGTCTCGCCATCAAGATGGCGGCTTCCGACGACGAGTTGCGGGTTGCGGCAACGCCCTACGGCATCGCCGTCACCATCGCGCTGCATGACCTGTCATTCGTCGCGGCCTGTCTGCGCACCGACATCCGGCGCGGGCATTTCGAATATGTCAGCGAGCAGCTCAAGACCCTGCATGACGGGGTCCGCGGCCTGCGCACCGAGCTCGATCTGCGCAACGACTCCACCTGGGGCCGCCAGTTGACGTCGGTCCGCGCCGACACCTCCAACGCGCTGCAATCGGAGATCGACAGCGTGCCGGGCCGGGTCCGCCGCATCCTGCGCCAGCGCGCCGACAAGGACATCACCGCCGGCGCCAAGATCGACCCGTCCGAGGTCGAGGACGCCGCCGCCCTGATCGATTTCGTCGCGGTGTGCCGCACCTACGCCAGCGAGCTCGCGATCAACGAGGTGACGCTGCGGACCTTCTCCGACCTGCAGCATTATGTCGAGCAGTCGACCGAGGGGCTGGTGCAGTCGCTGCGCGGCGGCGATGCCCGGGTCCGGTCCTTCCGCCAGCAGCAGGTCAAGGCCGCGATCCGCTTCTGCGAGGTGCTGTTCGGCCACGACTACGCGTCGCTGATGAACCGCGCGGCGGAGAATGCGGTGACCGGCGAGCGGAAGTCGTCGCGGGCGGGGTAGCATTACCGCTGACGGCGAATGTTTGCGCGATTTCGGAATAATGGAAGTGTGCGGCTGAGTTGCCCGACGTGTCAAGTCGGCATTCGGGAGCCGGCAGCCGTCCGCCGGCACCTTTGCATGGGGTTGTTTTCGATATTTTGGTAGCGCGCGCCTTGGTCCGAATATGCGCTTGCAATACCGCCGGAACGGCACCGGAAGCCGCCTGATTCCGACCTTCGGTCGATCCAGCAATTGTCAATTGCCGGGCTCGCCGCCGGTAGTGTAAAGCGATTCTAAGGCGGCTTGCCGGAAGCCGCCGGTCCATCCGGGAACCGCTTGATGACGCTGTGGTTTGTGTTCGCGCTGATGACGGTCGCGGCGATCTTTGCCGTGTTGTGGCCGCTCAGCCGCCGCGGACGGGCGGACACCGGCGGCAGCGAGGTCGTGGTCTACCGCGACCAGCTCGCCGAGATCGACCGCGACATGGCCTCAGGGATCATCGGCGCCGCCGAGGCCGATGCCGCGCGGATCGAGATCAGCCGCCGGCTGCTGGCCGCCGCCGACCAGAGCGGACGCGAGGCGCCGGTGCAGGGCAGTCTCACGCTGCGGCGTGCCGCCGCAATCGTGGCGCTGGTCGGGCTGCCGGTGATCGCTTCGGGCGTCTATCTCGCACTCGGCTCGCCGCGGCTCGGCGACTTTCCGCTCGCCGAGCGCAGCAAGGTGGCCGATGCCAACCAGCCGCTCGCCAATCTGGTCGCGCAGGTCGAGGCCCATCTGGAGAAGAACCCGACCGACGGCCGCGGCTGGACCGTGCTGGCGCCGGTGCTGTCGCGGCTCGGCCGCTACGATGACGCGGTCCGCGCCTATCGCAACGCCATCACCTACGCCGGCGACAGCGCCGATCGCCGCGCCGATCTCGGCGAGGCGCTGATGGGGAGCGCCGGCGGGGTCGTCACCGCGGACGCCAAGGCGGAGTTCGAGCGCGCGGTCGCGTTGAATGGCGACGATGCCAAGGCGAATTACTTCCTGGGTCTCGCCGCCGAGCAGGACGGCCGCAAGGCCGATGCGGCTGCGCTCTGGCAGAAGATGCTGGCGAAGGGGCCGTCGGATGCGCCGTGGCGGCCGCTGGTGCAGGCGGCGCTGGTGCGGGTCGGCGGCACCGTGCCGGACGTCGCCCCGGGCGTTAGCGCACCCACGCTGCCCGACGGTGCGGTCGCGGCGGCGAAGGACATGAGCGAGGCCGATCGCGGCGCCATGATCAAGGGCATGGTCGACCGGCTGGCGACGCGGCTGAAGACCAATGGCGACGACGTCGAGGGCTGGCTGCGGCTGGTGCGCGCCTATCTCGTGATGGGCGATCGCGACAAGGCGATGAGCGCGCTCGCGGATGCCCGTCAGGCCGTGGCCAACAATGCGGATCGGTTGCGTCAGCTCAATGAAGGGTTGAAGAATCTCGGGCTTGATGGATAGGGCATGACGCCGAAAAGTGCACAGCGGTTTTCGGGGAACGTCATGCGCAAGGATGGACCATGACCAGGAAGCAACGGCGTTTGACACTGATCGGCTGTGCGCTCGTCGTGCTCGCGATCGCCGCGGGGCTGGTGTTGAACGCGCTGCGCGATTCCATCGTGTTCTTCTCGACGCCGTCGATGGTCGCCGAAAAGCATCTCGGCCCCGGCAAGCGTTTCCGCCTCGGCGGCCTGGTGGAGCAGGGCTCGCTCAAGCGCGGCGACAATCTCGCGGTGACCTTCACCGTCGGCGATGGCGGCGCGACGCTGCCGGTGGCCTACAAGGGCATCCTGCCGGATCTGTTCCGCGAGGGGCAGGGCGTCGTTGCCGAAGGCGCGCTCGATGCGTCGGGCGTGTTCCGTGCCGACACCGTGCTCGCCAAGCATGACGAGACCTACATGCCGAAGGACGTCGCCGACGCCTTGAAGAAGCAGGGCCATTGGAAGGACGACTACGGCGCCAAGCCGGACAACAAGCCGGGCAACACGCCGAGCGCCTCCGCGGCGCCGACCCAGGGAGCCATGCGGTGATCGCCGAAAGCGGACATTATGCCCTGGTGCTCGCGCTTGGGCTCGCGCTGATCCAGTCGATCGTGCCGATCGTCGGCGCGCGCTGGCGCGATGCGGCGCTGATGAACGTTGCGCGCTCCACCGCGCTTGCCCAATTGCTGTTCGTCGCGGCGTCGTTCGCGGCGCTGGTGACCTTGCACGTCACCTCGGATTTCTCGGTCGCCAACGTCTTCGAGAACTCGCATTCGCTGAAGCCGCTGCTCTACAAGATCACCGGCGTGTGGGGAAACCATGAAGGCTCGATGCTGCTGTGGGTGTCGATCCTGGCGCTGTTCGGCGGCCTCGTCGCGGCCTTCGGCAACAATCTGCCGCTGTCGCTGCGCGCCCATGTGCTGGCGGTGCAGGCCTGGGTCGCCAGCGCGTTCTATCTGTTCATCCTGATCACCTCGAACCCGTTCCTGCGCATCGCCAACCCGCCGATCGAGGGGCGCGACCTCAATCCGGTGCTGCAGGACATCGGCCTCGCGGTGCATCCGCCGATGCTCTATCTCGGTTATGTCGGCTTCTCGATCTCGTTCTCGTTCGCGGTGGCGGCGTTGCTGGAGGGGCGGATCGACGCCGCCTGGGCGCGCTGGGTGCGGCCGTGGACGCTGATGGCGTGGATCTTCCTGACGCTCGGCATCGCGATGGGCTCCTACTGGGCCTATTACGAGCTCGGCTGGGGCGGCTGGTGGTTCTGGGATCCGGTCGAGAACGCCTCGCTGATGCCGTGGCTTGCCGGCACCGCGCTGTTGCATTCGGCGCTGGTGATGGAGAAGCGCAATGCGCTGAAGGTGTGGACCGTGCTGCTGTCGATCCTGACCTTCTCGCTGTCGCTGCTCGGCACCTTCCTGGTGCGCTCCGGCGTGCTGACGTCGGTTCACGCCTTCGCGACCGATCCGACCCGCGGCGTGTTCATCCTGCTGATCCTGTTCGTCTTCATCGGCGGCAGCCTGTCGCTCTACGCCTGGCGCGCGCCGGCGCTGAAGCAGGGCGGGCTGTTCGCGCCGATCTCGCGCGAAGGCGCGCTGGTGCTCAACAACCTCCTGCTCACCACCGCCTGCGCGACCGTGTTCATCGGCACGCTGTATCCGCTGGCGCTCGAGGTTCTGACCGGCGAGAAGATCTCGGTCGGCGCGCCGTTCTTCAACTTCACCTTCGCGCCGCTGTTCGTGCCGCTGCTGGTCGCGGTGCCGTTCGGTCCGCTGTTGGCCTGGAAGCGCGGCGACCTGCTCGGCGCGGCGCAGCGGTTGATGGTTGCCGGCATCGTTGCGCTGGTGGCAATGGCCCTGGTGCTTGCGTGGACCTATGGCGGCGCGACCTTGGCGCCGCTCGCGATCGGGCTTGCGGCCTTCGTCATCATGGGTGCGCTGTGCGACCTCGCCGAACGCATCGCGCTGTTCCGGATTCCGCTGTCGCTCTCGCTGCGCCGGGCGCGTGGCCTGCCGCGCGCGACCTGGGGCACCGCCTTCGCACATGCCGGTCTCGGCGTGGCGCTGATCGGGATCGTCTGCGAGACCACCTGGAACAGCGAATATATCGGCTCCATGAAGCCGGACGACGTCGCCCGCGTCGCCGGCTATCAGCTGCGGCTCGACGGCCTGAACCCGCGGCAGGGCCCGAACTTCCGCGAGATGGTCGCGCAATTCACCGTGACGCGTGACGGCGAGAAGATCAGCGTGATGACCCCGTCGAAGCGCAACTTCACCACGCGCGGCGCCTCGACGACCGAGGCCGCGCTGCTGACCCGCGGCGCGAGCCAGCTCTACATTTCGCTCGGCGACATCGCGACCGACGGCGCAATCGCGGTGCGCATCTATCACAAGCCGCTGGTGCTCATGATCTGGTGGGGACCGGTGCTGATGGCGTTCGGCGGCCTGCTGTCGTTGTCCGACCGCCGCCTGCGGGTCGGCGCGCCGAAGCCGGCGAAGGCGGCCGCGCGCGCATTGCAGGCGGCCGAGTGATGCGGTCGCGCGCGCTTGCAGCCGCTGTGCTTGCGGCGACCCTGGTGCTCGGCGCGATGCCGGCCCGCGCGGTGCTGCCCGACGAGATCATGACGGACCCGGCAAAGGAGGCGAGGGCGCGCGAGCTCTCCAAAGAGCTGCGCTGCATGGTCTGCCAGAACCAGTCGATCGACGATTCCGAGGCGCCGCTGGCCCGCGACCTCCGCCTGCTGGTTCGGGAACGGATCTCGGCCGGCGACAGTGATCGCCAGGTGATCGATTTCCTGGTCGCCCGCTACGGCGAATTCGTGCTGCTCAAGCCGCGCCTCAACGAGCATACGCTGGTGCTGTGGCTGACCCCGCCGCTGGCGCTTTTGCTGGGTGGTTTTGCGCTCTGGCGCCTCGGCCGGCGCAAGGGCAATCCGGCAGCCGGCGGGGGCGATTCCGGCCCCGGACTGACGCCCGACGAAGAGGCTCGCCTCGAACGGCTGCTGGCGGCGGACTCCGCGCCGGACAAGTCGCTTTAGTTCCTTTTTAAGCGATTAATTTGCCTGCGCTATTCTGCCGCAGCGCCAACCTGCTCGATTACCAAAGTTTAATTCCGCAGCCAGCGCGCCGTAAGGCTGATGACCCCATGTTCAGGTCCATCAGGTGCCCGCCCCCGCACCGGTGAATCTGGCCTTGGAGATTTCAACACATGACCGACCGTCCCGACCTCTCGTCCCTTCCG
Source organism: Bradyrhizobium sp. WCU1 (assembly GCF_053474805.1). NCBI lineage: Bacteria > Pseudomonadati > Pseudomonadota > Alphaproteobacteria > Hyphomicrobiales > Nitrobacteraceae > Bradyrhizobium > Bradyrhizobium sp. WCU1. The sequence continues at coordinate 886,226 of NZ_CM130280.1, read as the reverse complement.
TCCTACAAGGCGCCGAAGCGCTCGCTGCTCTCTGCCCGCAAACTTGCGCTGATGGCCTCGGTCGTGGCCGGCCTCGGTGCCGCCACCTATGGCTTCAGCCCCACCCATAACCCGGCCGACCTGTTCACGACCCCTGCGCATGCGCAGGTCAATAACGAGGTCAAGAAGGTCCAGCAGCCGGTCGGATTTGCCGACATCGTCGAGCGCGTGAAGCCGTCGGTGATCTCGGTCAAGGTCAACATTCGCGAGAAGGTCGCGAAGGACGACAGCAACAATGACGATTCGCCGTTCCAGCCGGGTTCGCCGATGGAGCGCTTCTTCCGCCGCTTCGGCGGTCCGGATGGCTTGCCCCCGGGCCTGCGCGGTGGACCGCGTGGCGGTGGCGTGGTGACGGGCCAGGGCTCCGGCTTCTTCATCTCGGCTGACGGCTATGCCGTGACCAACAATCACGTCGTCGACGGCGCCGACAAGGTCGAAGTCACGACCGACGACGGCAAGACTTTCTCCGCCAAGGTGATCGGCACCGATCCGCGCACGGATCTCGCGCTGATCAAGGTCGAGGGCGGCTCCAACTTCCAGTTTGCCAAGCTCTCCGACACCAAGCCGCGGATCGGCGACTGGGTGCTGGCGGTCGGCAATCCGTTCGGCCTCGGCGGCACTGTGACCGCGGGCATCGTCTCCGCCTCCGGCCGCGACATCGGCAACGGTCCGTATGACGACTTCATCCAGATCGATGCGCCCGTGAACAAGGGCAATTCGGGTGGCCCGGCGTTCGACGTCTCGGGTGAGGTGATGGGCGTCAACACCGCGATCTACTCGCCGTCAGGCGGCAGCGTCGGCATCGCGTTCTCGATCCCGGCCCAGACCGTCAAGAGCGTCGTCGCCCAGCTGAAGGACAAGGGCTCGGTCAGCCGCGGTTGGATCGGCGTCCAGATCCAGCCGGTGACTTCCGATATCGCCGACAGCCTCGGCATGAAGAAGGCCGAAGGCGCGCTGGTTGCCGAACCGCAGGCCAACGGCCCCGCGGCCAAGGCCGGCATCGAGTCCGGTGACGTCATCACCGCCGTCAATGGCGAGCCGGTGAAGGATGCGCGCGAACTCGCCCGCACCATCGGCGGCCTCGCGCCCGGCAATGCCGTGAAGTTGAACGTGCTGCACAAGGGGCAGGACAAGACCGTCAACCTGACGCTCGGCCAGTTGCCGAACAGCCTGGAAGCCAAGGCTGACACCGACAACAACAGCGACAAGGGCAACTCGTCCCGCGGCACCGACGTGCCGAAGCTGGGCCTCACCGTGGCGCCCGCCAACAGCGTGGCCGGCGCCGGCAAGGAGGGCGTGGTCGTGACCGAAGTCGATCCCAAGAGTGCTGCCGCCGAGCGGGGCTTCAAGGAAGGCGACGTGATCCTCGAGGTCGCCGGCAAGACCGTCGGCACCGCCGGTGAGGTGCGTGATGCGATCACCGCGGCGCGCAACGACAACAAGAACAGCGTTCTCATGCGCGTGAAGAGCGGCGGTTCGTCGCGCTTCGTGGCAGTGCCGCTGGCCAAGGGATAACTATCTATGAGTTGGAACGCGTCGCCGGCATTCGTCGCCCCCGCCGACGGCGCGTTCCGGGGGGCGGGCGCCTTGCTCGCTCCCTATGTTGCCTTTCGATGGAATATGCCCCCCTCCGTCGGAAGGTCTCAGGGCGGTGGAGTCCCCCAGCTTCACCGCCCACTTTTTCCCGCGCATGATCCGGAAAAGTGGATACCGGTTTTCCGGTCAGATCATGCGCCCACAACAGTTCCGGAATATGCGCGGTCGTCTTGCATGTGCAGGCCGGCCGCGCCATGCTGACAGAGGGCCCATTCCCGTGACCGCCACCGCTCCGCAAATGCGCATCCTGATCATCGAAGACGACCGCGAGTCCGCCGACTATCTGGTCAAGGCATTCCGCGAGGTCGGCTACATCGCAGATCTCGCCTCCGACGGCGAGGAAGGCCTGTCGATGGCCGAGACCGGCGATTATGACGTGCTGGTGGTGGATCGCATGCTGCCCAAGCGTGACGGCCTGTCGCTGATCGGCAGCCTGCGCGACAAGGGCAACCGGACGCCGGTCCTGATCCTCTCGGCGCTCGGCCAGGTCGATGACCGCATCAAGGGCCTGCGCGCCGGCGGCGACGACTACCTGCCGAAGCCCTATTCCTTCGCCGAGCTGCTCGCGCGCGTCGAGGTGCTGTCACGGCGCAATGTCGGGCCGGCCGAGGAGACCACTTACAAGGTCGGCGACCTCGAGCTCGACCGGCTGTCGCATCGCGTCGCCCGCGGCAAGGACGAGCTGACCTTGCAGCCGCGCGAATTCCGGCTGCTCGAATATCTGATGAAGCATGCAGGGCAGGTGGTGACGCGCACGATGCTGCTCGAGAATGTCTGGGACTATCATTTCGATCCGCAGACCAACGTCATCGACGTCCACATCTCGCGGCTGCGCTCCAAGATCGACAAGGGTTTCGAGCGGCCGCTGCTGCATACCATCCGCGGCGCGGGGTATATGATCCGTGACGGCATTCGGTAAACTGATCCGGACCACGGCGTTTCGGCTGACGCTGGTCTATCTGTTCCTGTTCGCGCTGTTCGCCGCCTCGCTGCTGGCTTACTTCGCCTGGAACACGCGACGGCTGATCACCGAGCAGATCACGACGACCGTCAACGTCGAGATCGGCGAGATCACGTCCATCTATAATCGCCGCGGCCTGCACGGCCTGCTGACCACCATGGGCAATCGCGCGCTGCGGCCGGGGGCCAATCTCTATCTCCTGACCGCGCCGAACGGGCAGGCGCTGGCCGGCAATGTCGGCTCGCTGGCGCCGGGTGTGATGAGCGTGCAGGGCTGGAGCGAGACCGCCTATCGCCGGATCGACGACCAGGACAAGACCGATCACCGCGCGCTGGTGCGGGTCGCTGAGATGGACAACGGCTTCCGCCTCCTGGTCGGGCGCGACCTCGAGGAGCGGCGGCGGCTGTTCGGCATCGTCGCCAAGGCCGCGCAATGGTCGATCCTAGTCGTGGTCGTGCTCGGCATCGGCGGCGGCATCTTCGTCGCCCGCCGCGTGCTGCACCGGATCGACGCCATGACCGGCACCACCAGGCGCATCATGGCGGGCGATCTCTCGGGCCGGCTGCCGGTCGGCCGCAGCGGCGACGAGCTCGACCGCCTCGCGGAAAATCTCAACGTCATGCTGGAGCGTATCGAGGCGCTGATGACGGGGCTGAAGGAGGTCTCCGACAACATCGCCCATGATCTCAAGACACCGCTGACGCGGCTGCGCAACCGCGCCGAGGAGGCGCTGGCGCGCTCCAGCAGCGAGGCCGACTATCGTGCGGCGCTGGAGCGGACGATCGAGGAATCCGACGGGCTGATCCGCACCTTCAACGCGCTGTTGATGATCGCGCGGGCCGAGTCCGGTCAGGCGCGCGGCAACATGGACGATTTCGACGGCGCCGACGTCGCCAACGGCATCCACGAATTGTACGAGCCGCTGGCCGAGGACGATGGTATGACGCTGCAGGTCAAGACTGCGCCGGCGCCTGTTCACGGCAACCGCGAATTGATCAGCCAGGCCGTCGCCAACCTGGTCGAGAACGCCATCAAATATGGCAAGCCCGACCCGGGCGTCGAGCCGATGAAGGCGGATGCGCGGGAGATCCTGATCGAGGCGCGGCGCGAGGGCGATCAGGTCCTGCTCAGCGTCACCGACCACGGTCCAGGCATCCCCGAGGGCGATCGCAAGCACGCGGTGGAGCGCTTCGTCCGGCTGGAGGCGAGCCGCACCTTACCCGGTTCGGGTCTCGGCCTCAGCCTGGCCTCGGCGGTCGCCACGCTCCATGGCGGCGAGCTCAGGCTCGGCGATGCCCATCCCGGGCTGGTGGCCACGCTGGTGCTGCCGGCGCGGGCGGGCGGCAGTGACAGGCTTGCGGCTCAAACGCAGGATGTGCCACAGAAGGCGGCATGAATGCCGCCGCGCCGGGAAACGCGGATCGACACTGTCTGGCCGCGCGGTTCGCGGATGGACCGCGTGTCGCCGCGCCCGAATCCGCTGATCAGCGCCTGACTGACTGGTTCGCCGAGCTCGAGCCGGCGCAATCGGCCGCGCTCGCAGTCTTGCTGGAGCATCCGTTTGCACGCGACATCCTGCGCGGCATTGCCGAGTTCTCGCCCTATCTGTTCGAGCTCGCGCGCGCGGATGCCGGCCGGCTGATCCGGATCCTGTCGTGCGACCCGGAGTCGCATCTGGCGGGGCTGATCGAGACCGCCTCCCGCGACGTGCTCGCCGCCGGCAGCGAGGCCGACGTGATGGTGCTGCTTCGCCGCATGAAGGCGGAGGCCGCGCTGATGATCGCGCTGTGCGACATCGGCGGCGTCTGGCCGGTGATGCGGGTGACGGCGGCGCTGACCGACATCGCGGTGAATTCGGTGCAATCGGCGCTGCGCTATCTGTTCCGGCAGGAAGTCGCCCGCGGCCGCATGACCGCCGCCGATCCCGAGCATCCCGAAGTCGGCTCGGGCCTGATCGTGCTTGCGATGGGCAAGATGGGCGCCGGCGAGCTGAACTATTCCAGCGACATCGACCTGATCGTGTTCTTCGATCGCACGGCGACCTCGCTCGCCGAGGACATCGAGCCGCAGCCGTTCTTCGTCCGCGTCACCCAGGCGATGGCGCGGATGCTGCAGCAGCGCTCGGGCGAGGGCTATGTGTTCCGGGTCGACCTCAGGCTGCGCCCGGACCCGGCCTCGACCCAGGTCGCGATCTCGACCGACGCGGCCTTGCACTATTACGAGCGCGAGGGACGGACCTGGGAGCGCGCCGCGATGATCAAGGCGCGGCCCTGCGCCGGCGATCCCAGAGCGGGCGAGGCGCTGATCGCCGAGCTCGCGCCGTTCGTCTGGCGCAAGCACCTCGATTTTGCCGCGCTCGCCGACGTCCACGACATGAAGCGGCAGATGCAGACCTATCGTGGCCAGAGCGAGATCTCGGTCGAGGGCCACAACGTCAAGGTCGGCCGCGGCGGCATCCGCGAGATCGAGTTCTTCGCCCAGACCCAGCAGCTGATCGCGGGCGGCCGCCATCCCGAGCTGAGGGTGCGGCCGACGCTGGAAGCGCTCAATGTGCTCGCCGACAGCAACTGGATCACCTTCGAGGCGCGCGACGAGCTGACGACGGCCTACGAATTCCTGCGCCGGGTCGAGCACCGGCTGCAGATGATCGCCGACGAGCAGACCCATTCGCTGCCCGAAGCGCCCGAGGACGTCGAGCGTTTTGCGCATTTCTTCGGCTACGAGAACCGCGAGGCCTTCGCCAAAGACCTGCTCGGCCAGCTCAAGATCGTGCAGAACCACTACGGCAAGCTGTTCGAGGGCGACGACCCGACCGGCACCGCGAAGCTGCCGGATGTCGACTATGGCGCCGGGCCCGAAGACGGCCGCCTGATCGAACATCTCGCCCAACTCGGCTTCAAGAAGCCGGTCGCGGTGGCCGGCACCGTGCAGCAGTGGATCGAGGGCGATTATCGCGCGCTGCGTGTCGAGGCGACGCGGGCGGCGTTTCTCGAATTCATTCCCGGCCTGATCGACGGTCTCGCGCATGCCGAGGAGCCGGACGACGCGGTGGCGGCGTTCGACCGTTTCCTCGGCGCGCTGCAGCGGGGCGGAAGGCTGATCTCGCTGCTCAGCCAGAACCGCGATTTCGTGGCGCTGGTCGCATTAATCCTCGGCGCGGCGCCGCGGCTCGGCGACATGCTGGCGCGGCAACCGCAGATCATGGACGGCCTGGTCGATCCGCGCTTCTTCGGCGCGATGCCGGACAAGAAGGAATTGTCGGAGCGGCTGGCCGCCACGTTGCAGGATGCCTCGTCCTACGAGGACTTCCTCGATCGCCTCAGGTTGTTCGGCCAGGAGAGCCTGTTCCTGATCGGCACGCGGATCCTGTCCGGCACGGTGTCGGCGCAGCACGCGAGCACGGCTTTCGCAGATGTTGCGGAAGGCATCGTGCACACCGTGCACGGCCTCGTCACCGACCAGTTCGCAGCGCAATACGGTCGCATCAAGGGGCAGGAGACCGCGATCCTCGCGATGGGTCGGCTCGGCAGCCGCGAGATGACGGCGTCCTCCGACCTCGATCTGATCACGCTCTACGATTTCGACAGCGAGGCGCCCGACTCCGACGGCGAGCGTTCGCTGCACGGCGCGCAGTATTTTGCCCGCTTCACCCAGCGCCTGATCAGCGCCTTCACGACCCGGACCAATTACGGCGTGCTCTACGAGGTCGACATGCGGCTGCGGCCGTCCGGCCGCGCCGGTCCGGTCGCCTCGCGGATCGATGCGTTCGCGGACTATCAGGAGCGCGAGGCCTGGACCTGGGAGCACATGGCGCTGACGCGCGCGCGCGTGATCTCGTCGTCAGCGGAATTCCGCGAGAGGATCGAGGCGATCATCCGCGGCGTGCTGACCCGGCCGCGCGATCCGGCGTCGACCGCCGCCGACGTTGCCGACATGCGGCGCGCGATCGCGCTGGAGAAGGGCGAGGACGACGTCTGGGACCTCAAGCTCGCCGCCGGCGGGCTCGTCGACATCGATTTCATCGCGCAGTATCTGCAGCTCGCGCATGCATCAGTGAAGCCGGAGATCCTCAGCGTCTCGACGCTCCAGGTGCTCGATACTGCCGCCAAGCTCGGCCTGCTCGGCCAGTCCGAAGCCGAGATCCTGCGCTCGGCGGCGCGGCTCTATCACGACCTCACACAGATCCTGCGGCTGTGCGTGACCGGCAAGTTCAATCCGGAGACCGCGGGCGAGGATCTGCGGCGCGTCATGGCGCGCGCCGGCGATGCGCCGGATTTCTCCGCGCTTGAAGCGCGCCTGCGCGAGACCCAGAGCGAGGTCCGCCGGGTTTTCAACGCGATCGTGGGTTAGCGGTAGCCGACTCCACGATCTCAATCGCGTCATCCCCGCGCAAAGGCTTTGCCTTTGTCGCTGGAGGTGCGAGCCTTGCGGCGCAATTGCGCCGCTGGGCGAGCCTCGAAGGATGCGCGGCCACCAGCCGGGCCGTCGACCCTTCGAGACGCCGCTGCGCGGCTCCTCTGGGTGACGGTGAGAAACAGTGCGGAGTTTGCGGCCGGCTAGGCCTGCTGCCTCAGCTTGAGCAGCGCGTCGAGCACATCGGGCTCGAGGCCGGCGCCGCCGGCGTCGAGATGGGCGAAGATCTGCTTGCGCATCCGCGGGTCCCAGAACTTCCAGATGTGCTCGGAAATGCCCTGCACGGCACGGTCGTGGCCCTGGCTGTGGAAGAACTTTCCGATCTGGTTCGCCATATAGACCAGTTTGTCAGGCGACGACGACATAAGCGGACTCCTTGCCGGGCACTGCGCCTGTGACGCGTTCCGGATGGGTAAAGATCTCAAATCCGTCGGCGCGGGCGATTGCGGCGAGCGTGATGCCGGCGGCGTCCGCCATCCGCACCGCAAGCGCTGTCGGCGCCGATACGGCCGCGATCAGCGGCGCGCCGATCGCGGCGGTCTTCTGCACCATTTCGACCGAGACGCGGCTGGTCAGCAGCACGATGCCGTCGCTCGCGCCCACCTTGTCGCGGGCCAGCGCGCCGGCGAGCTTGTCGAGCGCATTGTGACGGCCGACGTCCTCGCGCAGCGCCACGATGCCGCGCGTGGCGGTCCAGAACGCGGCGGCGTGCACGGCGCGGGTCTGGTGGTTGATCTCCTGCAGCGGCGCCACCGCCGCGACCGCCGTCATGATCTCGCGCGGCGAGAAGATGCGGCCCGTCGGCACCACCGCGGCCGGCCGCACCGCCTCGCTGATCGAATCGAGGCCGCACAGGCCGCAGCCGGTCGGACCGGCGATGTTGCGTCGCCGCTCGGCGATCCGCTCGGCCCTGTCGGGCCTGAGCCACATCCGCAGCTCGATGCCGTCGTCGAGCTCGACGATGTCGAGGGTCTCGATCTCCTCAGTCGATTGCACGATGCCTTCGCTCAGGCTGAATCCGACCGCGAAGTCGCCGAGATCCTCGGGCGAACCCATCATCACGGCATAGGTGCCGCCATTATAGGTCAGCGCGAGCGGCGTCTCCTCCGGGATCAGGCGCGCGCCGTCGCTGAAGACGCCGTCGCGCCAGACCTTCCGGATCGCCTTGTGGACGGGCTCGCGCATCGCTACTCCGCGGCTTCCACGACAGGCGCGATGCGGCGGGAGATGCGCGCCTGCTCGTCATAGGCCTTCTGCCAGTCGGACGGACCGTTCGACGGCGAGATCTGCACGGCGGTGACCTTGTACTCGGGACAGTTGGTCGCCCAGTCCGAGAAGTCGGTCGTGATGACGTTGGCCTGGGTGTCCGGATGGTGGAACGTGGTGTAGACCACGCCCGGCGCCACGCGGTCGGTGATCTCGGCGCGCAGCGTCGTCTCGCCGGCGCGGCTCGCCAGCCGCACCCAGTCGCCGTCGCGCACGCCGCGCTGCTCGGCGTCGTGCGGATGGATTTCGAGCCGGTCCTCGGCGTGCCACACCACGTTCTCGGTGCGGCGGGTCTGCGCACCGACATTGTACTGGCTGAGGATGCGCCCGGTCGTGAGCAACAGCGGGTAGCGCGGGCCGGTGCGTTCGTCGGTCGCGATATATTCGGTGAGGATGAACTTGCCCTTGCCGCGCACGAAGCCGCCGATATGCATCACCGGCGTGCCCTCCGGCGCCTTCTCGTTGCAGGGCCACTGCACCGAGCCGAGCTCGTCGAGCCTGGCGTAGGAGACGCCGGCGAAGGTCGGCGTCAGCGCGGCGATCTCGTCCATGATCTCGGACGGATGAGAGTAGTTCATCGTGAAACCCATCGCCTTGCCAAGCATGATCGTCACTTCCCAGTCGGCATAGCCGTTGAGCGGCGTCATCACCTTGCGGACACGCTGGATGCGGCGCTCGGCATTGGTGAAGGTACCGTCTTTCTCGAGGAAGGTCGAGCCGGGCAGGAAGACGTGGGCGTAGTTCGCGGTCTCGTTCAGGAAGAGGTCATGGACGATGACGCATTCCATCGCCGACAGCGCCGCCACCACGTGCTTGGTGTTCGGGTCGGACTGCAGGATGTCCTCGCCCTGCACGTAGAGCCCCATGAAGGAGCCCTCGATCGCGGCATCGAACATGTTGGGGATGCGCAGGCCCGGCTGGTTGTTGAGCTTGACGTTCCACATCGCCTCGAACTGCTCGCGCACCGCATCGCCCGAGATGTGGCGATAGCCCGGCAGCTCGTGCGGGAACGAGCCCATGTCGCAGGAGCCCTGCACGTTGTTCTGGCCGCGCAGCGGGTTCACGCCGACGCCGGGCCGGCCGATATTGCCGGTCGCCATCGCGAGGTTCGCGATCGCGATCACCGTGGTGGAGCCCTGGCTGTGCTCGGTGACGCCGAGCCCGTAATAGATCGCGCCGTTGCCGCCGGTGGCATAGATTCGCGCCGCCTCGCGCAGCGCCTTCGGGTCGACGCCGGTCATGATCGCGGTCGCTTCCGGGCTGTGCTTGTCCTGGGCGACGAAGGCGGCCCAGTCCTCGAACTCGCTCCAGTCGCAGCGCTCGCGCACGAAGGCCTCGTCGGCGAGCCCTTCGGTGACGATGACATGGGCCAGCGCGGTGAGCACGGCGACGTTCGTGCCGGGCAGCAGCGGCAGATGCAGCGCCTTTACGTGCGGCGATTCCACCATCTCGGTGCGGCGCGGATCGATCACGATCAGCTTGGCGCCCTGGCGCAGCCGCTTCTTCAGTCGCGAGGCGAACACCGGGTGGGCCGAGGCTGGGTTGGCGCCGATGATCAGCACGACGTCGGTATCCTCGACCGAGTCGAAATCCTGGGTGCCGGCCGAGGTGCCGTAGGTCTGCGACAGGCCGTAGCCGGTCGGCGAATGGCAGACCCGGGCACAGGTGTCGACATTGTTGTTGCCGAAGCCGGCGCGGATCAGCTTCTGCACCAGATAGGTCTCTTCATTGGTGCAGCGCGACGAGGTGATGCCGCCGACCGCGTCGCGGCCGTATTTCTGCTGGATGCCCTTGAACTTCGCGGCGGCGAAGTTCATCGCCTCGTCCCACGACACTTCCTGCCAGGGATCCTCGATCCGTTCGCGGATCATCGGCTTCAGGATGCGCTCCTTGTGGGTGGTGTAGCCCCACGCGAAGCGGCCCTTGACGCAGGAATGGCCGCGATTGGCCTTGCCGTCCTTCCACGGCACCATGCGCACCACTTCCTCGCCGCGCATCTCGGCCTTGAAGGCGCAGCCGACGCCGCAATATGCGCAGGTGGTGACGACCGAATGCTCGGGTTGGCCGATCTCGATCACGGATTTTTCGGTCAGCGTCGCGGTCGGGCAGGCCTGCACGCAGGCGCCGCAGGAGACGCATTCGGAGCCGAGGAAGCTCTCGTTCATGCCCGGCGAGACGCGGCTGTCGAAGCCGCGGCCGGAGATCGTCAGCGCGAAGGTGCCTTGCACCTCCTCGCAGGCGCGCACGCAACGCGAGCAGACGATGCACTTCGAGGGATCGTAGGTGAAGTACGGATTGGATTCGTCCTTCGGCATCCAATTGTCGTTTTCGCAGCCGTGCGATTTGGCGAACACGTGGTTCTCGCCCTCATAGCCGTAGCGCACGTCGCGCAGGCCGACCGCGCCCGCCATGTCCTGCAATTCGCAGTCGCCGTTCGCGGCGCAGGTCAGGCAGTCCAGCGGATGGTCGGAGATGTAGAGCTCCATCACGCCCTTGCGCAGCTTCTTCAGCCGCTCGCTCTGGGTGTGCACCACGAGGCCGGGCATCACCGGCGTGGTGCAGGAGGCCGGCGTGCCGGCGCGGCCCTCGATCTCGACCAGGCAGAGCCGGCAGGAGCCGAAGGCGTCGACCATATCGGTCGCGCAGAGCTTCGGAATCTGGGTGCCGGCTTCCATCGCGGCGCGCATGATCGAGGTGCCCTCGGGCACGGTGATCTGGTTGCCGTCGATGGTCAGCGTCACCATCGCCTCGGATTTGGATTTGGGCGTGCCGAAGTCGGTTTCCTGGATCAGCGACATCGTGATTTCCTTGCTATTCCGCGGCCTGCAGCCGGGCCGGTGCGGGACCAAAGTCTTCCCGGAAGTGTTTCAATGCGCTCATCACGGGGTAGGGCGTGAAGCCGCCGAGCGCGCAGAGCGAGCCGAACTTCATGGTGTTGCAGAGGTCTTCGATCACGGCGAGGTTTTCCGCGACGCGCTCGCCATTGATGATCTTGTTGATGGTCTCGACGCCGCGGGTCGAGCCGATCCGGCACGGCGCGCACTTGCCGCAGGATTCGATCGCGCAGAACTCCATCGCGAAGCGCGCCTGCTTGACCATGTCGACGGTGTCGTCGAACACCACGATGCCGCCATGCCCGATCAGGCCGTCGCGCGCCGCGAACGCCTCATAGTCGAACGGCGTGTCGAACAGCGCGCGGGGGAAGTAGGCCCCGAGCGGTCCGCCGACCTGCACCGCGCGCACCTCGCGTCCGGTGAAGGTGCCGCCGCCGATCTCGTCGACGAGTTCGCCGAGCGTCACGCCGAACGCGGTCTCGAACAGCCCGCCATATTTGATATTGCCGGCGAGCTGGATCGGCATCGTGCCGCGCGAGCGGCCCATGCCGAAATCGGCATAGGCCTTGGCGCCGTTGTCGAGGATGAAGGGGATCGCCGCGAATGACAGCACGTTGTTGATCACGCTCGGCCGGCCGAACAGGCCCTTGTGCGCCGGCAGCGGCGGCTTGGCGCGGACGATGCCGCGGCGGCCCTCTAGGCTCTCGAGCAGCGAGGTCTCTTCGCCGCAGACATAGGCGCCCGCGCCGACCCGCACCTCGAGATCGAACTCATGCGCGGAGCCGCCGATGCACTTGCCGAGCAGGCCGGCGCGGCGCGCGCCTGCGATCGCCGCGTTCATCGCCTCGACCGCGTGCGGATATTCCGAGCGGATGTAGATGTAGCCCTTGGTGGCGCCGACCGTGATCCCCGCGATCGTCATGCCTTCAATGACGACGAAAGGGTCGCCTTCCATGATCATGCGGTCGGCGAAGGTGCCGCTGTCGCCTTCGTCGGCGTTGCAGACGATGTATTTGCGGTCGGCACTGGCTTGCGCCACGGTCTTCCACTTGATGCCGGTCGGGAATCCGGCGCCACCGCGGCCGCGCAGGCCTGACGTGGTGACGTCGGCGAGGATCTGGTCGGAGGTCAGCGTCAGCGCCCGCTCCAGGCCCTTGTAGCCGCCATGGGCGCGGTAGTCGTCGACGGAGCGCGGATCGATCACGCCGCAACGGGCAAAGGTGAGGCGTGTCTGGCGCTTCAGCCAGGGGATCTCGTCTGTGAGACCAAGCCGCAGGGCATGCGGGCCATTGCCGGCCATCGCATCGAGCAGGGATGGCACGTCCGCAGGTGTTACCGGACCGAAGGCGATGCGGCCCTGCGCGGTTGCCAGTTCGACCATCGGCTCCAGCCAATACAGCCCGCGCGAACCGGTCCTGACGATCTCGATCGGCGTGCCGCGCGCGGCTGCGGCTTGCGCGACGGCGAGGGCGACCTCATCGGCGCCGACGCCGACCGCGCCGGCGTCGCGGGGGATGAAGATCCGCATCGTCATCGCTGTGCCTCCGCGACCAGCGCATCGATGCGCGCTTCATCGAGCCGGCCGACCACGCGACCGTCGAGCATCGCCGAGGGCGCGGTGGCGCATAGCCCGAGGCAGTAGATCGGCTCCAGCGTCACGCGCTCGTCCGCGGTGGTATTGCCTAGGGAAACGCCGAGTTTTGCCTCCGCGCGCGCGGCAAGCCGATCGCCGCCGGCAGCCTGGCAGGCCTCGGCGCGGCACAGCTTGAGGACGTGGCGTCCGGCCGGTTGCTTGCGGAAGTCGTGGTAGAAAGTGAACACGCCGTGCACCTCGGCGCGGGACAGATTGAGTGCCTCTGCGACCATCGGGATCGCGGGCTCAGGCACGTAGCCGAACGCTTCCTGCAGCGCGTGCAGGATCACCAGCGTGGCGCCTTCAAGCCCGGCATGTTCGGCGATGATCTCAGCGCCGCGCGCCCTGTCCCAAGGTTCGTATCCCACCGTCATCCGCGCTTCTCACGATCCGTTTTTTGCTCCGCACATCAGAGTTGGAATTGTTCGAAACATCAATAAAGCTGTCTCATGCGGCGATTGCGAAACGCGATTAATAGCGTTGTGCGATGGGACGATTTAGGATCGCAATAATGGTCTGGAATCACGCACTTCCGCGCCGCTTTGGATTTCGGAATCGCACCCGGATCGTGCTACCTATGGACGCGTCGGGCTGCCGTTTTAGGGCGCCGTTTTCCGAGGGGGTTTGAGCCTTGATCGACAAGCTGGAACTGCTGCTGGCGCTGGCCAAGGAACGGCATTTCGGCCGCGCTGCGGAGGCCTGCGGCGTCACCCAGCCGACCATGTCGACCAGCCTCAAGCAGCTCGAGGAGATCCTCGGCGTCATGCTGGTGCAGCGCGGCTCGCGCTTCCAGGGCTTCACGCCGGAGGGTGAGCGGACGCTGGACTGGGCGCGGCGCATCGTCGGCGACGCGCGGGCGATGAAGCAGGAGATCAACAGCCTCAAGGACAAGCTGTCCGGCGAGATCCGGATCGCGGCGATCCCGACCGCGCTCGGCATGGTGGCCTCGCTGACGACGCCGTTCCGCGCGCGCCATCCGGATGTGCGTTTCCGCATCCAGTCCTGCACCTCCGCCGATGTGCTCGGCCTGCTCGAAAATCTCGAGGTCGACGCCGGGCTGACCTATATCGAGAACGAGCCGATCGGCAAGGTCCGCACCATCCCGCTCTACAATGAGAGCTATCGGCTGCTGACGGCGCCGGACGCGATGTTCGGCGACCGCAAGCAGGTGACGTGGAAGGAGGTCGGCACCGTGCCGCTCTGCCTGCTCACGCCCGACATGCAGAATCGCCGCATCATCGACCGCGCGCTGACCTCGGTCGGCGCGGAAGCGACGCCGACGCTGACGTCGAACTCGCTGCTCGTGCTCTACACCCATGTGAAGACCGGACGTTGGGCCAGCGTGATGCCGGCCAAGCTCGCCGAGACGCTGGGCCTCGCGGACGCCGTGCGCAGCATCCCGATCGTCGATCCGGTGGTGGACTACAGCATCGGCCTCGTGATCCCGCAGCGCGATCCGATGACGCCGCTGATCGCAGCCCTGGTGCAGGTCGCGCGCGAGGTCGCGCCGAAGCTGGAGAGCGCGTAGCGTCTCGCGGCCGTCGGTACATCGACCTCATATCTCGAGGCGGTAGTAAAGTGAATGCGTTTCGCCGTCCGGCTCCCATGGCGAGGTGGCCCGGAACCCCAGCCGTTCATAGAGACGATGTGAGACCGCCAGCATCTTGTTGCTGGACAGGCGAATGCTTTGGTATCCGGCGGTCCGCGCGAAGCGGATCAATCCTTGCGCGATCGCCTGGCCGATGCCGCGCCCGCGGTGAGCCGGCGTGAGAAACATGCGGGTCAGCTCGCATTCCCGGTCGTCGACGCGCCTAATTGCACCGGTGCCGACAATCTCGTCCGCGACGGTCGCGCACAGAAACAGTGCGCGATCGCCGTATGCAGTTTCCGCGTGGTCGACATCCCCAAGCCGTGTATGGATGAATTCGCGCGCGAAGGGATCCGGATGATCGCCGAAATGTTCCTGCCAGACGGCTTCAATGAGCCGTCGGACCTCAGTCGCGTCGCCGGGCCGGAACGGCCGGATGATGCAGTCCGGTACGAGCGCTAAATCATCTTCCATTGACGCCGCCTCTTAAACGTTGACGCGCGATGTGTTGTTCAGCTCCGCTATCAGGTCGGCGCGCCGGAGGCCGACCTGGACTCCGACCCGATCGACGGAGTGGGCGATTGGCGGGCTGGACTTCGCGACCGCGACCGTGACGCTGTCGATCATTGCGAAGCGCTGAAGCAGGCTTTCGGCAATCGCTTCACCGAGGGTTTCGAGTGTCTGGAACCTGGCCGATGATGCAATCTCGACGGTGGCCTCGACAACGGCGTCGTACCTGACGGAGCAATTCAGATCGTCGCTGCGGTGGGTTCGGACATCACGCAGCATCGCCGAGACATCGAACGTGAATCGCTGGCCGAGCGACCGTTCTTCCTCGAACAGGCCGTGATAACCATATGTCCTGAGTCCGGTGATCGTGATCGACGTCAGCTTGGGCGGCTCCTGCAAGAAGCGTTTGATCGGGATATCCCGATTGCCCAGGCGAACGGCAGGTCGTTTCGCGCTTCCCGATGGTGCTCCATCCAAGGTCGCCAGTCGCGCGAGGAGGCAACGGTTAGCAGCATTCTCCAGCACCGGCAACGGGCAATGAGGGCACTGCCGCCATGCGTTGGCGATAGCCGTTGTTACGCCGCTTCCGGCAGCTTCATCTGCAGCGTCCGCGGATCGCGGGGGAGCGAGACGCGGACCACGGTGCCGACGCCGAGCTTGGAGCGCAGCTTCATCGAGCCGCCGTGCAAATTGGTGAGCGAGCGGGCGATCGCAAGTCCGAGGCCCGAGCCCTGGTAGCTCTTGGTGAGCTGGCTCTCGACCTGCTCGAACGGCTTGCCGAGCCGCCGCAGCGAGTCCGGCGCGATGCCGATGCCGCTGTCGGCGATCAGCAGCACGATCGAGTCTTCGAGCATCTGGCCGCGCACCAGCACGCGGCCGTTGTCGGGCGTGAACTTCACGGCATTGGAGAGCAGGTTGACGATGATCTGCTTGACCGAGCGGCGGTCGGCGACGACCGAGATCGTGTTTTCGATATCCGATTCCAGCGACAGCCCCTTGTGCTCGGCGCGGCCGGACACCACCCGCAAGGACTCGGCGAGGATGCCGGAGAGGTCGAGCGGCTCCATGTCGAACTTCATGCGGCCGGCTTCGATCTTCGACATGTCTAGGATGTCGTTGATGACCTCGAGCAGGTATTTTCCCGAGGTCAGGATGTCGTGGCAGTACTCCGCATACTTGTCCGAGCCGAGCGTGCCGAACAGGCCGGAGCCCATGATCTCGGAGAAGCCGATGATGGCGTTGAGCGGCGTGCGCAGTTCATGGCTCATATTGGCGAGGAACTTCGACTTCGCGGCGTTGGCGTCCTCGGCGCGGGTCTTTTCCTGCGAATACTTCTCGGCGAGGTCGGCGAGCTCGACGGCCTGCCGCTCCAGCTCGGATTGCGAGCGCTGCAGGTCGATCACGGTGGCGCGCAACCGCAGATCGTTGTCGACCAGCTTCTGCTCGTGCGCCTTGATGCGGGTGATGTCGGTGCCGACCGAGACGTAGCCGCCGTCTTTGGTGCGGCGCTCGCTGATGTGCAGCCAGCTGCCGTCGTCGAGCTGGGCCTCGAAGGTCCGGGCGCCCGGCGCCGGCACGCCGCTTTCGTGCAGGCGGGTGCGCACTTCGGGCATGCTGCCGACCTCGATCACGGTCTCGTAGGAGGTGCCGGGGCTGACGGCGCTGTCCGGCAGCTTGTGCAGCCGCTGGAAGTGCGAGTTGCAGAGCACGAGCCGATCATCGGCATCCCAGAGCACGAAGGCTTCCGGAATGGTCTCGATGGCGTCGCGCAGCCGGAGGTCGGCTTCCACCGACTTCTCGGCGAGACTCTTCTGCTCGGTGATGTCGACCGCGATGCCGATCAGGTGCAGGCCGCCGTCAGCGGCGGCCTGGCTGAGCTCGCAGCGCACCCGCAGCCAGATCCAGTGGCCGCCGACATGGCGCATGCGAAAACTCTGGTCGATGTGATCGATCTTGCCCGAGATCAGCTGGTCGGCGAAGTCGAACAAATTGATGTCGTCGGAATTCACCAGCGCATTGACCTCGCCGAAGGTGAGGAGGTCGTTGCGGCTGTCGAGGCCGAGCAGGGTGAACATCGACTGCGACCAGAAGATCCGGCCGCGCGACAGGTCCCAGTCCCACAAGCCGCAGCGGCCGCGGTTGAGCGCGGTGTCGATCCGGCCGCGCACGGCATCGTTGATCAGGTCGCCCTCGCGGGCGCGGGTCGATTGCCAGTGGAAGGCGAAGCCGAGGATCAGCACCACGAAGCTCGTGGTCGCCGACAGCGTCACCGAGAGCGCGGCGTCCGAGCCCCAGATCGGCTCGTTCATCTCCTGGATGACCACGACCTGGCCGGGCAGCGACTTGACGAGCTGCGAGATCGCCAGCGCGCCGGTGCCGTTGGGCAGGGTCATGTCGCTGACCGCACCCTGCTGACCCGGAGCGATCAGAAGCTGCGCGGTGGAGACGATGTCGAGGATGCGATCGTTCTCGCCGGCGCCGTCGATCGGCACGCGCGCCAGCACGCGGTGATCGGCGCCGGTGATGATGACGTGGCGGCCATAAGCGGTGCCCCAGGACGGGATCAGGTCCGGCAACAGCTCCTGCATCTTCTCGATATTTGTGAGCCGCTCGCGGCGCACCGAGGTCAGGCGGTCGAGACGCTCGGCGAGGATGTCGGAGAGCGCTGCAAGGTCGCGCTTCATCGCGCCGCGCTTCTGCCGGTTCTGGTCGATCACCTGGACGAAGGCGCCGAGGCAGATCGTGATGAGGAAGGCGATGATGAGCGTCGGGACAGCGCGGCGCAGTGCAGGCTCGGCCGTCAAGAGCCTGTGATAGGCCGGTTTCGCGATCGATTGCGCCAATCCCTTGATCGAATCGGATTGGACGCACGCGTTCGCTGCATGCGCGCGCGCCATGCCCTAGACCCCCGCTCTAAGCTGATTTTTACCCGGATCGGATGCTCCCCACGATGCATCCGAATCATGATCATTTGAATCCAGATTTCCGGGACTGTCGAGAGTCAACGATTCGTTAATGCGAAATAATTCTTGCTCAAAACAGAATCAGCAGGCGCAAAGTGAGTCCGAAAGGGGAACGGCTCCGTAGAATTACGCGCGCGCCGGTTCAGCGTGACTGATCACGCGCTTCACGGTCGGGAACGCGCGGCGCAGTTTGCGTTCGATCTCGTCGACGCTTTCGTGCACCTTGATCACACTCATCGTAGGCGCGGCTCGGCAATGGAAATTGACGACCTCGCCGGCGTCGGTGTTGCGGACCCGCACGTTGTGAATGTCGTGGATCGCGCCGCCATCGGCAAATCCGGCCAGCGCGGTCTTGATTGCTTCGACGCGATCGGCCGCGGCGTCGGTTCCCCACGGCAGTTCCGGCTGGAGCGGCTCGATATGGGTGTCGACCTCGACGTCCTCGCCGAAATCCTCGCGGATCGCGCGCTCGAGCTCATGGGCGATATCGTGCGCGGCGTCCAGTGCCATGTCGCTGTCGAGCTCAAGGTCGATGCCGACGATCAGCTTGCCGTCGATGTCATGGACGGTGACGTGGTGGATGGCGAGGCCGGAATTGCGTGCGATCACCATGATGCGCTCGCGCACGCTCTCGTTGTCGCGCGCCACCGGCACCGCGGTGAAGGTGAGGTCGGCGTCGCCGAGCGCCTTGTTCACCGCCTCCTGCGCCCGGCGCTTGATGTCCTCGACGCGGTCGATCGGGTAGGTGCGCGGCACTTTGGCGATGGCATCGATGAAGTGCGTCGCGCCGACCATGCGGACCCGCAGGCGGTCGACGTCGACCACGCCGGGCACGGCCTTGATGGCGGCGGTGGCCTTGTCCTGCGCGCCTTCCGGCGCGCGGTCGAGCAGGGTCTCGACCGTCTCCCGCGCCATGCGCAGGCCGAGCAGGGCGATCATCACGGCGACCGCGATCGCCGCCGCGGCGTCGCCCCACCAGAAGCCGAGGCCGGCCAGCACCAAGCCGACGATGACGGCGGTCGAGCCCATCACGTCGGAAGCAAAATGCAGCGCGTCGGCGGCAAGCGCCTGGCTCTTGGTGTCGCGCGCGGCACGATGCAACGCGCGGGCACGCCACAGATTGACGCCGATATCGAGGAGGAGAACGATGAACGGAATTGCGGAGATCGACGGCGGCGGCGCGCCTTCGCGCAAATGGCTGTAGGCCTGCACCAGGATGCCGCCGGCTAGCACGTAGAGCATGGCGATGACGCCGAGCGCCGAGACGCTCTCGAACTTGCCGTGGCCGTAATGATGCTCGGCATCGGCCGGCTGGTCCGATACCCGCACCACCGCCCAGGTGATGATGGTGGCGACCAGGTCGATCGAGGAGTGCAGCGCCTCCGAGATCAGCGCCAGCGATCCGATGGCGATGCCGACGACGAATTTCGCGACCGCCATGCTGCCGCTGGCAAGGATCGAGATCGCGGCGACGGATGTCTTGGTCGATGATGTGCTGGTGTTCGAAGAGGTCATGGGCGGCGGTGTAGCAGGCGGACGGTGAACATCAAGTGTCAGTCGTCGTTCGTCACGCGCAATCGCAACTCACTTGCAAGAGCGTCTCTTAGTCGTGGAGTTGTTGCGAACTATTCCGAATCTCAAGACGTGCACTGCGCAAGCTCATCGGCCGTACGTGTTTGCGCCAATCACGCCGTCGTCCTGGCTCTCGCCAGGACGACATTGCGCGATACTGCGCGCCATCATTACGCACCTGTCTCCGGTGTCATCGCCCGCGTTCGCGGGGGCGAGGGATTGACGGATTTTTCTGAGTTGCCCGTCGTGTCGAATTGGCAACAATCCTCATCACCGCAAGAGGGCGATCCCGCTTATCACAGGACGTCAAGCACGCTATCTTGCCATTGCTTGGACAAGAATAAGCGGGAGGCTGGGGCCCTGACGGGTACCGAGCGGCAGTCTCGGATGACATTGGACGGAAGAGGGACAGGCCAATGAACTCCACACCCACTCCGAATGCGGCTGAGCCGGGTGAGGGCCCGGCCGCGAGCGCCGACGAACGGCTCGCTGAAGCCCAAAGGGAGATCGCTCGCGCTGACGAAGAGCTCACGCGCTTGAGTGAGCGGCTCGCCAAGATGGAGCGCGACGCTGCGCCCCCGCCGCGGGCACCATCGCCGCCGTCGGCCGAACCTGTCCCGCCTTCGGTCGGCCCTGCTGCTTCGTCCGGACCTGCTCCGTCCGGAGTTGCTTCGTCCAGACCCAGCCCGCAATCATCGTCGGGAAGGCCGGCTTTCCGGGCCCTTGCCGCCTTGTCGATGGTGGCGTGTGTCGTTGTCGCAGTCCTCGCCTCGCAGTCGTCCTATGGTGCGAGAGCCAAGCTGGTTGTCGCCCGCTGGGTGCCGCAGCTCGCTTCAGCGCCATCATCGCGTCCGGATGATCCGCCGCTTCCCGCGCCGCGCGCTGCATCTGCCCTTCAAGTTGCCGCGGCGGAGGCCGCTCCACCGCAACCGGCGCCGGCGCCTACGACCGCGACGCCGGAGGCTGCACCGAAGGCGACGCAGGACGCCGCGCCGCAAACTCCTGCGGCGCCTCCGGAGCAAACCGAACTGCTGAAGACCATCGCGCGCGATCTCGCGAACGTGCAGCGAAACATCGACCAGCTCAAGGCGGAGCAGCAACAAACGGCCCGCGAGAGCTCAAAGGCCATCGAGGAGCTCAGGGCAAGCCAAGAGGAATTGAAGCGGGCGCTGGCGAAGGTTTCCGAGCAGAAGACGTCAGCGCCTCCGGCGCAGCCGGCTCCCGCCCCGCGCAAGCCCCAGCGGACATATGAGCCGCCCTACGCAAGGGCGCCGCCTCGCATGCCGCCAAGGGAGTGGCTCTACGACGACTGGTAGCGGTCGACGCGGCGATCATCGGATCGCACCGGAGCACCCGTGATGATCGTGAAGCGCCCCTCGATCGGGTGATGCGACCGGGAGGGACATCATGAACGTTGTGACGGCGATGCCTGGTCCGGTGTTTGGAAGGCGGCGTCGGGCGGCGCTCCCTGGGATGGTCGACGGGCGGCGGTTGCCGGCAGCACGATCACTTTCGCTCCGACCTTCACCCGCTCGTAAAGGTCCATGACGTCGTCATTGGTCAGCCGGATGCAGCCGGACGAGACCCGCTTCCCGATCGTATCGGGCTTGTTGGTGCCGTGAATTCTAAATTCGGTCTCGCCCAGATACATCGCCCGGGCGCCAAGCGGATTTCCGGGACCGCCTGCCATGAACCGCGGCAGATAAGGCTGGCGCGAAATCATCTCCGCAGGCGGACGCCAATCCGGCCATGCTGTCTTGCGGGCCACGGTCTGTTCGCCGGACCACGTGAAGCCTTCGCGGCCGACACCGATGCCGTAGCGCAATGCTTGCCCGTCGTTCAGAACGAGATAGAGGAATGTGTTCTCGGTATCGATGACGACGGTGCCTGGCGTCTGGTGACTGACATAGTCGACCACCTGCCGATCAAGTCTTGCGGGTGCGACAGCGGATTTTGGTGTTTCGACCCGAGGCGCCGGGGTCGAGATGGGAGCCGCGACAGGAACCGGCACTGGTATGTGAACGGGAGTTGGTGTGCGAGCTGGAGCTGGAGCCGACAGCGCCAGGGCTTGATGCGCGGTCGATCTTTTTGTCGGTTGAACGCTCGTCGGGCGAGACAGCAAGGCGTAGCCCAATGCGGCGGCGGCCATGACGCCAATTGCGACTCGTCCGGCCACCGGTAGTGCGAGCGTCTCCGTCTTCGCACGTTTTGCCCGCTTTGCCATATCTTTCCCCAAGTCCCTGTGCCTGGACGAGTTACCCAGCAAATTCTAACAAACTGCGAAGCGGGTTTGCCTCGGCTGGAAGTCGTTAAGCATCGTTAACGCCAGCAGGCTAACCCGCTCAACGGACTCGATCGAGCTGGTGCGGAAAGTGACGCCGATATGCTTTTCACGCGCTGTCGAAGGAGATCCGTTCAGTCATGTTGCTGACGCAATCTCTGTCTTAACCGGGCGAGAACCAAAAACACTGTGTGGGACCGCCGCGGTTCCCACAATGGTTCCGTCGCCGGAACTGGCACGAAGCCGCAAAGAGCTGGCCCCGAGTTAACGCCTCCACGCTTACCCGGCCACGTGTTGCGGAATCGGGAACCAACGATCCAGAAAAATCAGTCAAGGAGTTATGATGCTGTTCGGCTCGAGCGCCGCAATTTGCGGCGCCGTAGTTGCGCTCGCTATTTTTGGCCGCGCTGCTGGAAGTGAAATCGGTGCGGTTCATTCAAGCGTCGTCGTCGATGCCGCTTGTGGAGATGCGATCGTCGGCGCAGCATCCATGTACAATCCGTTCGAGCCCGGCAAGGAAGAGGGCGGTCCGAGCACAGCCTCCGGCGAGCGCTATGATCGCTCGGTCTGGGCGGCTGCCATCAAGACGAGCCTGCGTCGGAAGTTTGGTGGGGTCCAATTCGGCGCGAGGCCGAAATATGCCCTGGTCGAGGCTGTCGGCAAGAAGGTCATCGTCAAGATAAATGATGTGGGGCCGCTTAGGCCTGGCCGCATCATCGACCTCAATGAGCGGACGATGCGCTATTTCGATCCGAGTCTGGAACGCGGGGTCATTAGCGACGTAAGAGTTAGCCCGCTCGCGGGGGATTATTGGACTCCCGGACCGGTCGGTTGAACGTCGCACGCGAACGAGCCGAGCTGAGCGGCGGCTGCAGCCGCCGCCGGACTGCGCTTCGTCGACTGATCCGCCCTCCACGCCACGCTACAGCGTCACCACGATCTTGCCGAGGTGCTTGTTGGCTTCCATGTGCTCGAAGGCCTTGCCGATGTCGGCGAATTTGTAGACCTGGTCGATCGGCAGCTGCAGCTTGCGCGCCTCGACCGCGGGCCAGATGTCCTTGCGCACCTCCTCGAAGATCTCTCTGATCTCCTCGATCGAGCGGGTGCGGAAGGTGACGCCGATATACTGGATGCGGCGCGCCGCGTGCAGGTCGAAATTGAAGTCGCCATGGGTGCCGCCAAGCCGGCCGACATTGACGATGCGGCCCTTGACCTTGGTCGCCTTCAGGTTCTGGTTGGCGACTGATCCGGAGACCTGATCGACGATCAGATCGACGCCTTCGCCACCGGTCGCCTGCAATACCTGATCGACCCAGGCGGGATCTTTGGAATCCACCGCGAGATCGGCACCGAATTCCGTCAAGCGGCCGCGGCGCATCGCATCGGTCGAGGAGCCCACGACGAGCCTGGCGCCCTTCAGCTTTGCGATCTGCATCGCCATCAGGCCGACGCCGGAGCTCGCGCCCTGGATCAGCACAGTCTGGCCAGGCTGCAATGCGCCGTTGGTCACGACGGCGTTGTGCATGGTGGCGAGCGCGACGGGCAGGGTCGCGGCCTCTTCGAAGTTCATGTTCGACGGTGAACGAAACAGTCTGCCGTGATCGGCGAGCGTGTACTCGGCGAATGCCGCGCCGCCGGAGCCCATGATCTTGTCGCCGACCTTGACGCCCTTAACATTGGGCCCGAGTTCGGCAACCTCGCCGGCCCATTCCATGCCGAGCACGGTGCCGACGCCGCCGGCCGCGCCATGGGCGTGGCCCTTGGTCATGCCGAGATCGGCGCGGTTCAGCCCGCAGGCGTGGACCTTGACCAGCACCTGCGTGCCCTTAGGGACGGGTCTTGCGACGTCGGTGATCTCGGGGCCGTTGGCTCCGTAGACATAAGCTTTCATGAGGTTCTCTCCAGCTGTTGGCCGAGGCGTGTCGCAAGGCACGTCGCGCACTTGTTGATTGATGTCAGGGCTGGTGAACGTCCAGCTGCTTGCGGAAGAAAGCGAGCATGGCAGCGTTCAATTCGCTATGGAACGCAACGCGGTCGAAGCCCGGCCGGTCCGTGCAGATCTTAGGCAGCTTGGCCGCCAGAGTTGCCGAGCACGGCGCCAGGAACACGAAATGCCCGGCGTTGCGGACCACGTGATCATCCGTCTTGATCGGCAGTGCCTGGTTGATCGCCGCGACATAGCCGGGATTGATCTCGGTGATCTTGTCCTCGCCGCTGAGCTCGGAGGCCCAGAGCTGGATCGGGATCGTCACGTCCTTCAAGGCGTCCCGATCGAACAGCGGACCGAATGCCGGATCGGCGATCACCATCGCCTTGACGCGCGGGTCGTGCACGATCGCCTGCGTCGGCAGCGCGTTGCGTCGCAATTCCTCGCAGCTCGGCTTGGGGTAGGGCACGTCGCAGAAGGCCGTCGCCTTGCTGATGTCCGGATTGGCACCGGCGACGATGAGCCCGGTGTAACCGCCGCGGGAAAAGCCGAAGAAGCCGATCTTGCCGGGATCGAGCTTGGTGCGATCCGGCCATGCGTCGAGCATGTAGTCGACCGCCCGCTTGATGTCGGCGGAACGCTCGACGAGCGCGGCAAGCGTATTGGCCCGGCTCATGTCGCCTGCGCCGGTGTCGACGGGATGATTGACGGCGACCACGACGAAGCCCGCATCGGCGAGCGTCTCGGCGGTGTCATGCTGATCGGTGAAGCCGCCGCCGAAACCATGCGAGGTCAGGACCAGCGGCAGCTTTTCGCCCACGACGGGGCAGTTCGCTGTTCCAGGTAGCGTCGTGGTCGCCAGCTTGACCTCGCCCGCCGGAGCGGCGCAGGGCGACCACACCGCAATCTGTAGCGGTTCGGCTCCGTCCGTCTTCACCTTGATGAGCCGCAGACCGGCCGCGTGGGCGCACGCGGCCGAGAGGCAAAACGCGGCCGCAACGGCCGCCTGAAACAGACGCATGCAAACCCCCGCTGGAGCGGTTTTGGTTCCGATTGAATCAGAACCGAAGCTCTAGCTTTTATTTTGACGCGTTGTCTTTACACGAACCGGTGTCCGCTATTCGGCAGCCTGGCGCTTGGCCCCGGACATCATTGCCTCCAGCCGTTCGCGAATGATCGCTTCCGCCTCGTGCACGATGCGCGAGATGAGCTCGGCGCAGGACGGGATGTCGTGGATCAGGCCCTGCACTTGGCCGGCTGACCAGATGCCCTCGTCGGCATCGCCGGTCGCGTAGACCATCTTGCCGCGGGCGCCGGCGACCAGCTCGCGGACGTCCTCGAACTTGGCGCCCTCCTTCTCCATTTGCACCACCTTGGTCGAGATCGCGTTCTTGGCGACGCGCGAGGTGTTGCGCATGGTGCGGAAGATCAGCTCGGTCTCACGCTCGTCATTGGCGACGATGCGTTCCTTCACCAGCTGATGGATCGGGCTTTCCTTGGTGCACATGAAGCGCGTGCCCATGTTGATGCCTTCGGCGCCGAGCGCGAGCGCGGCGACCAGGCCGCGGGCATCGCCGAAGCCGCCGGAGGCGATCATCGGGATCTTCACCTTGTCGGCGGCGGCCGGAATCAGGATCAGGCCGGGGGTGTCGTCCTCGCCGGGATGGCCGGCGCATTCGAAGCCGTCGATCGAGATCGCGTCGGCGCCCATCCGCTCGGCGGACAGCGCGTGGCGCACGCTGGTGCATTTATGCAGCACCTTGACGCCGTGCTTCTTGAACTCGTCGACATGCTCCTGCGGCTTGTTGCCGGCGGTCTCGACGATCTTGATGCCGCTTTCGATGATGGCCTGGCGATACTCGGCGTAAGGCGGCGGCTTGATCGCGGGCAGGATGGTGAGGTTGACGCCGAACGGCTTGTCGGTCAGCTCGCGGCAACGCGCGATCTCCTTGCGCAGATCGTCCGGCGTCGGCTGCGTCAGCGCGGTGATCATGCCGAGCGCGCCGGCATTGGCAACGGCGGCAACCAGCTCGGCGCGGCCGACCCATTGCATGCCGCCCTGCACGATCGGGTGGTCGACGCCGAACATCTCGGTGAAGCGTGTCTTGATCATTCTGCCCTCGTTTCCATCGGAATATTCCGCGACGCGGACGGCCGCGCACGGTGTTGTTTTTGGATGTCGAGGGAAGGATGCAGTCCTGTCCGGCAAATGTCTACCGGTGACCTGCGACGCGCCCATGCGGAAATGACGGGGTGCTGGGGTCAGGCGAGGGCGGGCACAATTTTCGTTGGCTACTCAGGCGCCGGTGATCACACGCAGCGCCTGGCCAATGACGCTGGAGTAATTGTTACGCCGGCACGGCGTCCTTCTTCGACGCGGCGGTCTCCTCGTCGAACGCGGCCGCGATGTCGCGCATGCTGACGACGCCGATCAGGCTGTAATTGTCGATCACAGGCACGTGGCGAATGTGGTGCTTGGTCATCAGATGACGGATGTGCTCGAGCGTGTCGCTCGATGTGCATGAGACGAGCTGCTGTACCGAGACCAGTTGCGAGACCTTCATGCCGGCACCGGCCGCGCCGTGCTCGGCGATCGCGCGCACCACGTCGCGCTCGGTGAACATGCCGACCGCGGTGTTGCCTTCAGTGCGAACGACATCCTTGACCACAAGCGCGCTGATATTGCTGGCGCGCATCAGCTGCGCGGCGATCGCCACGGTTTCGTTCATGCGAACCGTCGCTACGCGAGGGGTCTTCTTGCGCAGGATATCTCCGACTTGCATGGCAACCTCCTTTGGGTCATCGAGGACAGAATTCTGGTATACAAAATACCAATTGTCAACCGAGGTGTTGGCGGAATCTATCACCAGGGAACAGCTTAAATAGGCAGGTTTGCTGACGTTTCGAACAATTGTGAGCGGTCGTGAGCTCCTCAGCCGATCGGCAGTTCTAGGCTCCATGGTATCTGGTATCTCTGTATGCGCCAAAAGAAAGAGGCGCACCGAAGTGCGCCTCGATCAGTTCGACGGGACATCACAAACCGGGCGGTCTCGGTCAGACCGTCACGATCACGCCGTCTCCGTCACGCCGTTTTGGCGCCCGGCGCAGTCTCGGTTGCTGCGGCGGCCTCATTGCCGTTGATGAACGTACGGCGCATCGGCTTGATCACGAGCAGCGCCATCAGCGCCGCGGTGGCGTTGAGCGCAACCGCGATCACGAACACCGCCTGCCAGCCATAGTTGGCCGCAACGATGCTGGCGGCCGGCACCAAGAGCGCCGCGGTGCCCTTCGCGGTGTAGAGCATGCCGTTGTTGGTGGTCGCGAATTTCGCGCCGAAGGTGTCGCCGCAGGTCGCCGGGAACAGCGAGTAGATCTCGCCGAACACGCCGAAATAGACCGCGGTCGCCAGCACGAACACCAGCGGGTTGTGGCCCCAGGTCGACAGCGTCAGCAGCATCAGCGCGCCGGTGCCGAACGCGATGAACATGGTGTGCTCACGGCCGATATTGTCGGAGACCCAGCCGAAGAACGGCCGTCCGAAACCGTCGAAGATGCGGTCGAGTGAAATCGCAAACGTCAGCGCCGCCATCTGGAAGCCGGCGAGCGAGACCGGCGTTGTGGCGATCTTGTAGTCGTGCGCGATCGGTGCGATCTGCGCCGCCGCCATCAAGCCGCCGGAGGCGACCATCACGAACACCAGATACATGACCCAGAAGATCGGGCTGCGCAGCACCTGCGGCGGCGTGAAATCGACCTTGGTCTGCGGCAGGTTGAGCTGCTTCTTCTTCGGCGGGATCGCGACGGTGGGCGGCTGGATGAAGAAGGCGAGGACGAAGACGATCAAGCCCTGTCCGATGCCGAAATCGAAGAAGGCGGCCTGATAGCCGCTCGCGGCGATCATGTTGGCGATCGGCACCACGGTCAGCGCGGCGCCGGCGCCGAAGCCGGCCGCGGTTGCGCCGGCGGCAAGGCCGCGCCGATCGGGAAACCACTTCAGCGCGTTGCCGACGCAGGTGCCGTACACCGCGCCCGCGCCGATGCCGCCGATCACGGCGGCGGTGTAGAGCAAAGTGAGCGAGTCCGCATAGGAGTTCAGCACCCAGGCGAGCGCGATCATGATGCCGCCGAACATGATGACGAGCCGCGGACCGTATTTGTCGACGAACCAGGCCTCGACCGGCACCAGCCAGGTCTCCGTCACCACGAAGATCGTGAAGGCGAACTGGATGGCGGCGCGGCCCCAGTGATGCGCGCCGTTGATCGGGTCGACGAACAGCGTCCAGCCGTATTGCAGGTTGGCGATCATCGCCATGCACACGATGCCCATCATGAGCTGCAGCCAGCGGAAACCACTCGATGAAGCTTGTGCTTGTGTTGCGGCGGCATTGCTGGAAACCATCAAATCCTCCCGAGCGCGCTGGTGTTCTTGTGACCCAGTGTCGCAATTGTTGTGGCGTATCGTCGCAAGCTCGGCGGATGTTGGTATACTATATTCCAGAAAGCAAGCCTGTCGTTCTGCTGCGTCGCAGCAAAACTGGCATACGACGCGCCGGTTCGCTCCCATTCGAACTCCTGCCGGACGCCGAAAATGACGACGCCCGGCGTTCAGCCGGGCGCTTTCGTCAGCAGCAGCGTCGCGCGTTGCACTAAGCCATCGCCGCCGATTTCTCGACCACGATTTTCCGCCACGGTTTGAGCACCGCGATTGCTAGCAGCGAGGCGAGGATGTTGGCGCCCGCGGCGATGACGAACACATTGTCCCAATGGCCCGACGTCTGCTGCATGTAGTTGGCGATCGGCACCAAGAGCGCCGCGGTGCCTTTCGCGGTGTAGAGCAGGCCCGCATTGGTGGTGGCGAACTTGGCGCCGAACGTGTCGGTGCAGGTCGAGGGGAACAGCGAGTAGATCTCGCCCCAGGCAAAGAACACGAAGCCCGAGAGCAGCACGAACCAGATGGGATCGTGACCCCAGAGATAGAGCATCCAGATGCCAAAGCCTTCCATGCCGAACGCGATGAACATCGTGTTTTCGCGGCCGATCATGTCGGAGATCCAGCCGAAGAACGGACGGGTCAGGCCGTTGAGCACGCGGTCGATGGTCGCGGCGAAGGTCACCGCCGTCATGGTCATGCCGATCAGCGTCACCGGAACGCTGTCGACCTTCCAGTCGACCGCGATCGGCTTCAGGTTCGCCGTCACCATCAAGCCGCCGGCGCCGACGATCACGAACATGAAGTACATCAGCCAGAAGATCGGCTGCCGCAGCACTTCGGTCGGCTGATAGTTGCGCCTAGTCTGGATCAGCTTGGCGTTCTGCACCACCTGCGGCACTTGCCCGGCCTTCGGCGCGAGCAGGAAGAAGGCGAGCAGCACGATGATGATGCCCTGGCCGAGACCGAAATAGAGGAAAGTGGTCTGGAAGCCGGAGTCCTTGATCATCGCCTGGATCGGCGCCACCGTGAGCGCGGAGCCCGCGCCGAAGCCGGCCGCGGTGATGCCTGCCGCCAGCCCGCGCTTGTCGGGAAACCATTTCAGCGCATTGCCGACGCAGGTGCCGTAGACGCCGCCGGCGCCGATGCCGGCGATGATCATGCCGAGATAGTAGCCGTTCAGCGAGGTCGCCTGCGCGTTGATCGCCCAACCGATCGCGCAGAGAATGCCGCCGATCAGCACGACGAGGCGCGGACCGTATTTATCGACGAACCAGCCCTCGACCGGCACCAGCCAGGTCTCGAACAGCACAAAGAGTGTGAAGGCCCACTGGATCGATGCACGATCCCATCCAAACGTCTTCTGGATGTCGGGGACGAAGAACGTCCACCCGTATTGATAGTTTGCGATCATCACCATCGCGGCGACGCCGATCGCGAGTTGCGTCCAGCGATAGGCGTCGCTGACGCGCGCGGCCGCGGGGGCCGCCGTTGCCTGAACCATGTCCGACATTCATCCTCCCAGTGCGCGCTTTGTCATTCTGCTTGTGGCGCGGCGCGATCATCTTGGTATTCGATATGCCAAGGTTCAAGCTGGCGCAGGGGCAGCGTGCGCATATGCCGCAGAAGACTCAGCAGCTGCGCGAACACTAGTTCGGCGCGCAAAAAAATGGCCCCGGAAATCGGGGCCATTGGTCGAAGGTTCAATGTCAGGTCGCATCTTGCAGCGAAACGCGCGCGCGCTTGAGTGCGACGGGAATCCCCGTGTGTCAGAGGCCGAAGCGCGGCAGGTCGCCGTTGCGGTTGGAGATCTCCGCGCTCTTCATCAGCAGGCGGTCGATCGTGGCAAGCAGACGGCCGAACAAGGAGGAAGAGGGCGCGAGCGCGATGGCAGTGGTCTTGATGGCAGTGGTCTTGGACATTGACGTCCCCTTTGGCTGGAGGCCGGCAACAAGCCGCCTTATCGTCTGCAGCCAAATTATGTATACCAGATGCCACATGCAACGAGCTTGTTTGCATAGCAGCATGCGGTACTGTGCATTGCAGCAAAATGGGCCGATTGGCATCCCAGATTGATCGGAGGCCCCCAACCCGGGGACTGCCGTCAGAAAGAAAGGCCGCCCAAATGGGCGGCCTTGAGTGACTGGGTTTGCGTTTCTTCTTGGCCGGTGGAAGGGTCGGGGCCAGATCCCTTCACCGCGTCCAGTCTTCGCCCGCGCACAGCGATCCCATGCAGCCGCGGACGTTCAGCGTGCCCGACGACACCAGCGTCACCGAGCTCTCATAGGTCTTGCCGTCGTCGGCGTTGTAGATCCGGCCCGCCCATTTGTTCGGGCCTGCCGGCTGCATGTTGATGAACAGCGAGATGCCCATCACCGGCCGGGTCCGCTGCGCGGGATCGGCATTCTTGTCGTCGAGCTGCGGCTTGCCGGTGGCCTTGTCGGTCGGCTCCTTCAGCCAGACGACGCGGCCGCACAGCGCGGCGCCGCAGCGATGGACCTTGATCCTGGCGTCGCCGGACTGGGTCAGCCAGACGCCTGCCGGATCGTTGGCCCTGTCGATGGCTTTGGCGGCGTCGGCGGTGCCGCCGAGCAGCGGGATGTGGAACGCGGCCACGATCAGGCGGCGGGCAAGGTGAGCATGGATCAGCTGCTTTAAGGCCCAAAGCGGGCCGTCGTGGTCTGGAATTACTATCATCATCCACCTTCTTCATGAAAAATTTCATGATAAACATGAAATAAATCACGTTTTAGGTTGAGTCAACAACATTACCAAGGCATGATGCATCCCAGCCGTAATGGCCTGTTTGGCAAAATTTTTTTCGGGTGGGTGCGATGGGGATATCGGTGCGTGAGCAGCGCCAGCTTTGGTTTCGAAGGCTCGATCGGGCGTTCTGGGTGATCTGGGCCGCGCTGCCGGTGGTGCTGTGGCTGGCCTATCAGCGCACCATCACCGCCTCGGCCACGATCGCCGAGAGCCTCACCGGCGAGCAGGCGAAATGCGCCGCCATCGTCGCCAACCCGCTCGCCATGTCGGCGAAGGGCCAGGTGCTGTTCTGGTCGCTGTTCGCGCTTGGGGTATCGTTTTACGCGGTGCTGATCGGCATCCTTCATCGCATGGTCAACCGATTCGCCAATGGGCGGATCTTCGTGTCCGAAACGCTGCAAGGTGTCTGGTGGATGGGGATCTTCCTGGTGGTCTGGCCGTTTGTGGATACGATCACGACCATTGCGGTGAGCTATGCCCTGTACCAGCTCGGCGACATCAAGTTCTTCCTGCCGAGCTACGGCGTCGACGTCAGCACCGTCGCCGGCGGCGTCTTCCTGATGGCGCTGAAATTCGTGATCGAGCACGCCATCCTGTTGCAGTCCGAAAACGACCTGACGATCTGAGGTGATGCCGGTGCCCATCGTGGTGAACCTCGACGTCATGCTCGCAAAGCGCAAGCGCCGCCTCGGAGACCTTGCCGACGCGATCGGCATCTCGATCCAGAACCTGTCGATCCTGAAAACCGGCAAGGCCAAGGCGATGCGTTTCTCGACACTGTCGGCAATCTGCCGCGAGCTGGACTGCCGGCCGGGGGATATTTTGGAATATGTGCCGGGTGATGAGGGCGGGGACAGCCAGAGCGGTGAGGGCGGTTGATTGGAGGCGCGATTCCCGCGCGCCGACGGCCTCTCAACTCATCCAGCGCGGCAGCGGCAGATTCTTCTTGCGCAGGAAATCCGGATTGAAGAGCTTGGACTGGTAGCGTTGGCCGCCGTCGGCGAGGATGGTGACAATGGTCTTGCCGGGGCCGAGGTCGCGCGCAAGCCGCATCGCTCCGACGATGTTGATCGCACTCGAGCCGCCCAGCACCAATCCCTCATGTTCGATCAGGTCGAACAGGACAGGGAGCGCCTCCTCATCCGTGATTTGGTAGGCGATGTCGATCGGCGCGCCTTCGAGGTTCTTCGTCACGCGGACCTGACCGATGCCCTCCGTGATCGAGTCGCCTTCCGTCGTCAGTTTGCCCTTGGTGAACCAGTTGTAGAGGGCGGCGCCCATCGGATCGCTGAGCGCAATTTTGACGTTCGGATTGCGTTCCTTGAGGGCGCGCGCCACGCCGCCCAGGGTGCCGCCGCTGCCGACGGCGCAGGTGAAGCCGTCGATCCTTCCGTCGGTCTGCTGCCAGATCTCGCGGCCGGTTGTGCGATAGTGGCCGTCGCTGTTGGCGACGTTGTCGAATTGGTTCGCCCAGAATGCGCCGAGTTCCGCGGCGAGGTGCGCGGAATAACGCGCATAGTGGCTCGGATCGGAATAGGGAACGGCGGGTATCAGGCGCAGATCGGTGCCGTAGAGCCGCAGCAGGTCCTGCTTCTCCTGACTTTGGGTGTCGGGCATCACGATCACGGAACGATAGCCGCGTGCATTGGCCACGAGCGCAATGCCGATGCCGACATTGCCGGCCGTGCCTTCGACGATGGTGCCGCCCGGCTCGAGCAGGCCGCGCTGCTCGGCGTCGTTGATGATCGCGAGGGCTGCCCGATCCTTGATCGAGCCGCCAGGATTGAGGAATTCCGCCTTGCCGTAGATGTCGCAACCGGTGGCTTCCGATGGCCCGCGGAGCTTGATCAAGGGCGTGTCGCCAATCGCATCCAACAGACCCGCGCGAATAGTCATGGTGCCCCACCCCTCGTTTGCTCGGCTATCTTAGGCGGCGCTCCTCAGCATGTTGGTGCTGTTCTTGCCGCGAATTGGGAGGCATTTGTATCGTTTGTGGTGCAACAGCGGTGGTTTCGTTCTCTTGAGCGGTCGAAAGGCAATCCGTGCAGAGCGTGCCGCTGCGTTTCCTCCCTGCAACAAAAATGGCCGCGGTTGCCCGCGGCCATTCGTGGTCTTGATTGCGCGCAGCCCTTACTCCGCCGCCTGCTTCCTCGGCGGATCGAGCGCGCCGGAATCGTGGATCTCCGCGACCTGATGATCGGAGAAGCCGAGCACCTCGCGCAGGATCTCGTCGGTGTGCTCACCGAGCAGCGGCGAGCGGGCGACTTCGCTCGGCGAATCCGACAGCTTGATCGGGTTGCCGACCGAGAGATACTTCCCGCGGGTCGGGTGATCGACTTCGACCACGGTGCCGGTCGCGCGCAGCGACTGGTCCTCGGCGAGTTCCTTCATCGACAGGATCGGGCCGCAGGGGATGTCGTCCTTGTTGAGGATCTCCATCGCCTCGAATTTTGTCTTCGTCATCGTCCACTGTTCGATGCGGGCGAAGATCTCGTTGAGGCGCGGCAGGCGGGCCGGCGGCTTGGCGTAGTTCGGATCGGTCTTCCAGGAGGGCTCGCCGATCACGTCGCAGATCTTCTCCCAGACCGGGGCCTGGGTGATGAAGTAGATGTAGGCGTTCGGGTCGGTCTCCCAGCCCTTGCACTTCAGGATGCGGCCGGGCTGGCCGCCGCCGGAATCGTTCCCGGCGCGCGGCACGGCATCGCCGAACGGGATGCCTTCGCCGAACTGGCTGTATTCCTTGAGCGGGCCGTGGGCGAGGCGCTGCTGGTCGCGCAGCTTGACGCGCGACAGGTTCAGCACGCCGTCCTGCATCGCCGCGGTGACGCGCTGGCCCTTGCCGGAATGGGTGCGATGATAGAGCGCGGTGACGATGCCGAGCGCGAGGTGGAGGCCGGTGCCCGAGTCGCCGATCTGCGCGCCGGTGACGAGCGGCAGGCCGTCGCGGAAGCCGGTGGTCGAGGCGGCGCCGCCGGTGCACTGCGCGACGTTCTCGTAGACCTTGCAGTCTTCATACGGGCCGGGGCCGAAACCCTTGATCGAGGCGACGATCATCTTCGGGTTGATGGCGTGGATCTTCTCCCAGGGAAAGCCCATGCGATCGAGCACGCCGGGCCCGAAATTCTCGACCAGCACGTCGCACTGCTTGATCAGCGCGGTCAAGACTTCCTTGCCCTTCGGGTTCTTGGTGTCGAGCGTGATCGAGCGCTTGTTGTGGTTCAGCATGGTGAAATACAGGCTGTCCACGTTCGGAATGTCCTGCAGCTGGCCGCGCGTGATGTCGCCGACGCCGGGGCGCTCGACCTTGATCACGTCGGCGCCGAACCAGGCCAGCAATTGCGTGCAGGTCGGGCCCGACTGGACGTGGGTGAAATCGAGAATGCGAACGCCCTTGAGCGCCTTGGTCATAATGTTTTGCTCCGTACTCTGGTCTGCCCCTGCACCCGCAGGGAGTGAAGTGGGTTTGAGGGGTTACTTCTTCTTCAAAACGCTCTGCGGATTGAGGTTGCCGATGCGGCCGCTCTCCGAGCCCGCCGCCGGATCGATCACCGCGTTGATCAGGGTCGGCTTGCCGCTATCCAGCGCCGCATTGACCGCACGCTTCAGCTCGTCGGGCGAGGTGGCGTTGACGCCGACGCCGCCGAAGGCCTCCATCATCTTGTCGTAGCGCGAGCCCTTGACGAACACGGTGGTCGCCGGATCGTCGCCGGCGCTGTTGACGTCGGTGCCGCGATAGATGCCGTCATTGTTGAAGATCACGACGCAGATCGGCAGCTTGTAGCGGCAGATGGTCTCGACCTCCATGCCCGAGAAGCCGAACGCGCTGTCGCCTTCGACCGCGAGCACCGGCAGGCCGGTCTCGACCGCGGCAGCGATCGAATAGCCCATGCCGATGCCCATCACGCCCCAGGTGCCGACGTCGAGCCGCTTGCGCGGCTTGTGCATGTCGACGACGCCGCGGGCGAGGTCGAGCGTGTTGGCGCCCTCGTTGACGAAGATGGTGTCGGGGCGTTCCGCGATGATGGCGCGGAGCGCGCCGAGCGCACCGTGATAATCCATCGGCGAGGCGTTGCTCATCAGCTTCGGCGCCATCTTGGCGACGTTGTCGTCGCGCTTCTTCGCGACGGTCGCGAGCCAGTCGTTGGGTGCCGCAGTCCAGTTCGCGCCCATCGCATCGAGGAACGCGGAGACGCAGGAGCCGATATCGCCGACCACGGGGGCGACGATCTCGACGTTGGAATCCATTTCCTTCGGCTCGATGTCGATCTGGATGAACTTCTTCGGAGCTTCGCCCCAGGTCTTGCCCTTGCCGTGCGAGAGCAGCCAGTTGAGGCGGGCGCCGATCAGCATCACGACGTCGGCTTCCTTCAGCACGGTGGAGCGTGCCGCACCCGCGCATTGCGGATGCAGATCGGGCAACAGGCCCTTCGCCATGCTCATCGGCAGGAACGGCACGCCGCTCTTCTCGACGAAATTCTTGATCGCCTCGTCGGCCTGCGCATAGGCGGCGCCCTTGCCGAGGATGATCAGCGGACGCTTCGCGCTCTTCAGGACGTCGAGCGCGCGCTTCACCGAAGACGGGGAGGGGATCTGCTCGGGCGCTGCGTCGATCACCTTGACCAGCGACTTCTGGCCGGCATCGGCGTTCATGACCTGGCCGAACAGTTTTGCCGGCAGGTCGAGATAGACGCCGCCCGGACGGCCCGACACCGCGGCGCGGATCGCGCGCGCGAGGCCGATGCCGATGTCCTGGGCGTGCAGCACGCGGAACGCCGCCTTGCACAGCGGCTTGGCGATCGCGAGCTGGTCCATCTCCTCATAGTCGCCCTGCTGCAAATCGACGATCTCGCGCTCGGACGAACCCGAGATCAGGATCATCGGGAAGCAGTTGGTGGTGGCGTGCGCCAGTGCGGTGAGGCCGTTGAGGAAGCCGGGCGCCGACACCGTCAGGCAGACGCCGGGACGCTTGGTCAGGAAGCCGGCGATCGAGGCCGCATAGCCGGCGTTCTGCTCGTGGCGGAACGACAGCACGCGAATGCCCGCCGCCTGGGCCATGCGGCCCAGGTCCGTGATCGGGATACCCGGCACACCATAGACGGTGTCGATGCCGTTGAGCTTGAGCGCATCGATGACGAGGTGAAAGCCATCGGTCAGCTCTTGCTCGGTGCCCGGTGCCTCGGACTTTGTAGCGGTATTCAGCATCGGCATCGTCTCCCTGATCGTTCTTTGGTTCGGACGATCTGATCGTCGTCTGAAGCGGGTGTGGACTCTCAAACTTACGTGAACAGCTCTCTACGTGAACAACTCTTGGCCATGGGCCTCGACATAGGCGGCAAGGCCGAGCGTGTGATCGCGCGCGCGCTTTTCGGCGAGCTCGGTGTCGCGCGCTTCCAGCGCCTCGATGATTCCGAGATGCTCGGGCAGCGAGGTCGCGGTGCGGTCCTTGCGGCCGATGGTGAGCTGGCGATAGCCGCGCACATGCAGCAAGAGGTCGTTGGTGAGGTCGACCAGCACGGGCGATTCCGACAGCGAGATCAGCGCCTGGTGGAAGGCGATGTTGGCCTTGGAATATTCCTCGACGTGATCCTGCGGCAGCCGGTCGTCGCTGAAGTCCTTGAAGAAGTCGCGCAGCGACGAGATGTCCTTCTTGCGCGCGGTGGTCGTGATCAGGCGCGCCGCCATGCTCTCCAGCGCCGCCCAGGCGCGGATCATGTCGACGATCTCCGCCTTGGTGCGGCGGACCACGACGATGCCGCGGCGCGGCACGGTCTTCACGAAACCGTCCTGCTCGAGCATCGCGATCGCTTCGCGGATCGGCGTGCGGCTGACGCCGAGACGCTCGGACAGTGCGCGCTCGTCGAGCATCACGGGCTCCGGCGTCGCGTAGATGTCCATCTTCAGGATCGCTTCCTTCAAGGCTTCATAGGCCTTGTTCTTGAAGCTCGTCTCGGGCGCGATCCGGACGATGGCGATATCTGTGTCAGCCATGGTGGGCGACGCCTTGGTCTGTTTCGGTTCTGGCACGACTCGTCTCCTCCTCTTGGAGACGTCTTCTTAGCAGAAGAAATCACCCTAGATTTTTGGCATGCCAAATACCAGAATGTCAAGCCGCCCTTATTTTTCGGACTTTTTGATCGTCGACCGATCTTGACAATTACGTTTTTGGCATACCAAATGCCACAAAATTTGTCCCAGGAGAAAGCCGATGTCAAATTCCAAGGATGCGGTCCGCAAGATTCTCGATGCGGTCAGGGCCGACAAGCGCACGAGCCTCACCGCCCCCGAAGGCAAGGTGGTTTGCGACGCCTACGGCATTCCGGTGCCGAAGGAGGGCGTTGCCAAGTCCGCGGCCGAGGCCGCCCGGATCGCCTCCGACATGGGTTTTCCGGTCGTGATGAAGATCGTCTCGCCCGATATCCTGCATAAGACCGAGGCCGGCGGCGTGGTGGTCGGCGTCAAAAGCGCGGCCGATGCCGAGAAGAGCTACGAGACCATTCTCGCCAACGCCAGGAAGTACAAGGCCGATGCCAAGATCGAGGGCATCCAGGTCCAGCAGATGCTGGGCGGCGGCACCGAGGTGATCGTCGGTTCGATCACCGACGGCTCGTTCGGCAAGCTGGTCGCCTTCGGCCTCGGCGGCGTGCTGGTCGAGATCCTCAAGGACATCACCTTCCGCCTCGCGCCCGCGACCAAGGACGACGCGCTGTCGATGCTCGACGGCATCCAGGCGCACGAGATGCTGAAGGGCGTGCGCGGCGGCGAACCGGTCAATCGCGAGGCGCTCGCCGACGTCATCGTCAAAGTGTCGCAGCTGGTCAGCGATTTCCCGGAAATCGTCGAACTCGATCTCAATCCGGTGTTCGCCACCAGCAAGAACGCGATCGCCGCCGACGTCCGCATCGTCGTCGACTTCGACTACAAGCCGCGCCCGGCGCCGCGTCCGACCGAGGAGATCGTCGCCGCGATGAGCCGCATCATGCAGCCGAAGGGCGTAGCTGTCATCGGCGCCTCCGCCGAGGACGGCAAGATCGGCAATTCGGTGATGAAGAACCTGATCAACGGCGGCTACAAGGGTGAGATCTATCCGATCCATCCGAAGGCGGAAGAGATTTTGGGCTACAAGGCCTACAAGAGCGTCAAGGACGTGCCCGGCGTGATCGATACGGCTGTTTTCGCGATCCCCGCGAAATTCGTCGCCGGCGCGCTCGCCGAATGCGGCGAGAAGAAAATCCCCGGTGCCGTGCTGATTCCCTCGGGCTTCGCCGAAGCCGGTGCGCCGGAATTGCAGGCCGAGATCGTCGAGGTCGGCAAGAAGTACAACATCCGCCTGATGGGGCCGAACATCTACGGCTTCTACTACACGCCGGCCAATCTCTGCGCGACCTTCTGCACCGCTTATGACGTCAAGGGCCATGCGGCGCTGTCGTCGCAGTCGGGCGGCATCGGCATGGCGATCATCGGCTTCTCGCGCTCGGCCAAGATGGGCGTCTCGGCAATCGTCGGCCTCGGCAACAAGTCCGACATCGACGAGGACGATCTGCTCGCCTTCTTCGAGCAGGATCCTAACACCAACTTGATCGCGCAGCACTGCGAGGACCTGAAGGACGGCCGCGCCTTCGCGGAGGCCGCCAGGCGCGTCTCCAAGAAGAAGCCGGTGATCGTGCTGAAGGCCGGCCGCACCTCGGCGGGTGCGAAGGCTGCGTCTTCGCACACCGGCGCGCTCGCCGGCAACGACAAGATCTATGAGGACGTGTTCAAGCAATCCGGCGTGATCCGCGCCCGCTCGCTCCGGCAACTGCTCGAGTTCGCCCGCGGCGTGCCGGTGCTGCCGACGCCGAAGGGCGAGAACGTCCTGATCATCACCGGCGCCGGCGGCTCCGGCGTGCTGCTGTCTGACTCCGTCGTCGACAACGGCCTGTCGCTGATGCAGATGCCGCCGGACCTCGATGCGGCGTTCCGCAAGTTCATCCCGCCGTTCGGCGCGGCCGGCAATCCTGTTGACATCACCGGCGGCGAGCCGCCGATCACCTACGTCAACACCGTGAAGCTCGGCCTGTCGGACGAGCGCATTCACGCGCTGATCCTCGGCTATTGGCACACCATCGTGACGCCGCCGATGGTCTTCGCCCGCAACATGGTCGAGGTGAAGAAGGAGATGGAGGCCAAGGGCTTCGTCAAGCCGATCGTCGCCTCGCTCGCCGGCGACGTCGAGGTCGAGGAGGCCGCCGAGTACCTGTACCAGAACGGCATCCCGGCCTACGCCTATTCGACCGAACTGCCGGTCGAGGTGCTGGGCGCCAAGTACAAATGGGCCCGCGGCGCGGGGCTGCTCTGATCGTCTGATCAGCCGGAGACCAAAAGCCGCCTCGGAGATCGTCCGGGGCGGCTTTTTCATTGCACCATCCGGCGCGCCGCGCCGGCTTGCCTTCCGCATCTGATGTGCTACTGATATGTCAGATGAGACGGAGGAAGCGATGGAGTTGGCTGCAACAGGAATGACCGACCGCCAGCGCAAGTATCGCGCGACCTACCGCGAGCGGGTGGTGGGCTGGTACAATGGTTGGCTGCATGTCGTGCTGATCTACACGATCGGGTTCACGGCGCTGTACGTCTACCTGGCCAATCTGCACGACGTGAAATGGTGGGAATACCTCACCATCCCGGTGGTCTTCCTGATTGCGAATTTCTTCGAATGGGCGGTGCATCGCTTCGTCATGCACCGGCCCTCGAATGTGCCGCTGCTGCGCGCGATCTACAGCCGCCACACGCTGATGCATCATCAGTTCTTCACCGAGGAGGAAATGCGCTTCGCCGATCATCACGATTGGCGCGTCACCTTCTTTCCGCCCTATGCGCTCGTGGTGTTCACCCTGATGTCGATCCCGCCGGCGATCGTGGCCGGGCTCGTGATCTCGGCCAATACCGGCTGGCTGCTGATCACGACGACCACGTCGATGTACCTGATCTATGAATTCATGCACTTCTGCTGCCACGTCGAGGAAAACGCCTTCGTGCGCAACATGCCCTTCGTCAACACCATCCGCAGGCATCATACCGCCCATCACAACCAGTCGATCATGATGGAGCGGAACATGAACCTGACCTTCCCGGTGATGGACTATGTGTTCGGCACCTCCGATCTCAATCGCGGCCTGCTTGGCCACGTCTTCAACGGCTACAGCACGCGCTACGTGAAGACCGACATGCGACGGACGGCGCGGACGCCGCGGGTCGTGGTGAAGGAGCGATCGGTGCCGCATGCCGCAGCTTGAACCCAATCTCGCCGGCCTCGCCTGGTTCGGGCTGCTGTGGAGCGTGTGCTGCATCGGCTTCCTGCAGCTGGCCGGGATGTATCCGCTGCGCCGGCGTACCGTCCTGCCGGTGACGATGACGACGATATTGTGGGCGATGCTGCTCGCCGGCACGCTGGCATTCGCCCTGGTGGAGCTGCGCTGGACCACCATCATTGTGGTGGGCGGTGTGCTGTTCCTGTTCCTGCCCGAGCTGTTTCAGGCGCTGCCGGAATGGTGGCGCGACGGACGGGCGGGATTGCGGCTGTCCTGTTGCGCCATGATCGCAGCGCTGGCGCTGCTGATCGGCGTGGCTGCGCCGTCGTTTCACATCTGGACCTGAGGGGACGTTTCGATGCCAAGCCACATCAAGCTCATGTTGTCGCTGGCCTGCCTCGCCACCGCGGCCTGCGGATACTTCTTCATGGTCCATCTGGGGCAGCAGGGACCGAGCTACGCGGTCGCCTTCCTCGGTGTGTTCGCCACGGTCGCGATGTGGATCTTCCCCGAGGTCGTCAAGAAGGACTTCAAGATGCGTCCGCCGGGGTCTTGATGTGATGCTGCAGCACGGAGAGGATCCGATGGCGAACTATACCGGAGACCGAACCATCGACGGCATTTCCGTCCTGGTCGACGGCGCGCCGCTGTCACCGCATTACGACCAGCTTCGTCTCACCGAACACGGTTTTGAGTGGAGCTATGAAGGACCCGAGCCGGCACAGCTGGCCTTCGCGCTGCTCTATGATCACCTGCACGACGCCACGGTCGCAAAGGCGCTGTATGAGAGCTTCATGCGGCGCATCGTCGCCAACTTCGACAATGAATGGGAGCTCTCCTCGGCCGATCTCGATGAGGCGGTGGCGGCACTGCGGTCCGGACAAACGGCCTGACCCCCTGATTTCTCCACGAGAGAATTTTGAGATGACGCTGACCTGTCGTGCCGCGGTGCT
The DNA here is from genome assembly GCF_053474805.1 of Bradyrhizobium sp. WCU1. NCBI lineage: Bacteria > Pseudomonadati > Pseudomonadota > Alphaproteobacteria > Hyphomicrobiales > Nitrobacteraceae > Bradyrhizobium > Bradyrhizobium sp. WCU1. Next base: position 845,208 of record NZ_CM130280.1, on the reverse strand, counting down.
GCATCAAAGCGGAACGCCGCTCTCGATCGAGCGCGTTACGCTGGCGCCGCCTTCGCCAACCGATGTGGTGGTGAAGGTGCGTGCGGCGGGGCTCTGTCACACCGATCTGGAGGTGATCGACGGATCGCTGCGTTATCCCCTGCCGATGATCCTCGGGCACGAGGCGGCCGGGGTGGTCGAACAGGTCGGCAGCGCGGTGCGTGACGTCCGCATCGGCGACCACGTCATCCTGTCATGGAACCCGCATTGCGGACACTGCTTTCAGTGCGACCGCGCGCAGCCGATCCTGTGCGAGACCTATCTCGCCAGGGGTCTGGAAGGCGTGCATTTCGACGGTACGTCGAAGGCGCAACTCGCGGGCGGCGGCGGCCTGGCGCATCTGATGTTCCTCGGCGCGTTCTCGGAATATGTCGTGCTGCCGGCGCAACAGGCAATCGTCGTGCCAAAGGAGATCCCGTTCGACCGTGCATGCCTGATCGGTTGCGGTGTCATGACCGGCGTCGGCGCCGCGCTGAATGTCGCCGAGATCTGTCATGGCGATACCGTGATGATCACCGGCTGCGGCGCGGTCGGGCTTGCGGCGGTGCAGGGCGCCCGGCTCGCCGGCGCCGGTGCGATCATCGCGGTCGATCTCGACGACGCGAAGCTTGCGCTGGCGCGACAGCTCGGCGCGACGCACGACGTCAACGCGGCACGCGAGGACCCGGTCCAGATCGCGAAGGCGGCGACGCGCGGGCGCGGCGCCGACGTCATCCTCGAGGCGGCGGGCCATCCACTGGCGTTTCGGCAAACCGCGGAGGCGGTGCGGCCGGGCGGCGAGGTGATTTGGCTCGGCAAGATCGACGTCACGCAGGACGTGAGCTTCCGCTGGGGCGCGTTGATGGGCGAGAAGCGTTTCCGTCGCTCGAGCTATGGCGGCGCGCGGCCGCGGCGCGACTTCCCCTTGCTGGCGCAGGCCTATCTCGACGGCCGGCTCAAACTCGACGAACTGATCACCGGTCGCTGCTCCCTCGACGGCATCAATGATGGCTTCGAGGCGTTGCGGCGCGGCCGGTCGATCCGCACGGTCGTCGAATTCTGAATTATGAAGCATGATCCGGGAAAGTGAACCCGGTTGTCCGAAAGGATCATGCTAAAAAAAGGTTCCTACAGCGTCGAACGCGCGAAACTCTCGATGTAGTCGATCAGGCTGTCGGAGGCAGCGCCTGCGGCGTCGACGCGGCGCTCGGCGATGGCTTCGGCGACATCGGCATGCAGCCGCGCGGCGAGCGGCAGATCGGCCGCTTCCTTGTAATGCTGGTACCAGAATCGGCGCGACAGGCCGTGCATCAGGCCCATGGCGCGGGAGGCGAATTCGTTGCGCGACGCCGCGGAGATCAGTGTGTTGAACTGATGATCCAGCCGCATGAACAGCAGATCGTCGGACTTTTCCGCTGCGCGCCGCATGCCGGCGGCGATCTCCGAGAACTGCGCACGCTGCTCGCTGGTGGCGCGCTCGGCGGCGCCGCGGGCCATCAGCCGTTCCAGCTCGCGCCGCACCTCGAGCAGGCGGAGTTGGGCGCGAAGGTCGATCTCGGACACCAGCACGCCGCGACGGGCCAGGATGTTGACGAGGCCGTCGCGCGACAGCCGCTGCAGCGCCTCGCGGATCGGGGTACGGCCGATGTCGAGCCGCTTGGCGAGCACGAGCTCGGAGAGCGCGGTGCCCGGAGGCAATTGCAGCGTCACGATCAGCTCTTCCAGCTCGGCATAGGCGCGATCGGTGAGGGTGACGTCGCCCTGCGGGAGAAGGGCTTGCGCGGCAGCGCGCGGCTTGCCGGCGGCGGACGATTGCCGTGCCGGCCGGCGGCTTCCTGCTGCGCGGGCGCGCACCGTGCTGGATCGTTTGCTCGAATCTGCCATCGGGATCTTGCGTGCTGCTGTCCAGCAGATATCTCACACGCCCCGATCGCACTGACAAGGCCGCCCGATCGGCACTGCACCGAATCCGGCGGCGTGCAGCGAACGGCCGCGCATCATCAGTGCGAAATGCTCTCCAGCGTCCGGCCGCGGGTTTCCTCGCCGAGCAGCAGCACCGCCAGCGCTGCCACCACGAACGCGCCGGCGCCGAGCGCGAACACGCCGCTCTGTCCCGCCGCGGGCAGGATCACGCCGATCACATACGGGCCGATCAGCGATCCGATTCGGCCGACCGCGGAGGCGAATCCGGTCCCGGTTGCCCGGACATGGGTCGGATACAGTTCGGGCGTATAGGCGTAGAGCGCCGACCACATGCCGAACAGGAAGAACTGCATGCAGAGGCCCGCGATGACGAGCTGGGTCTGGTCCGCCGCCGAGCCGTAGAAGTGGCAGGCGATCGCGCCGCAGAGCAGGTTCATTGCCAGCGTCGCCTTCCGGCCCCAGGACTCGACGAGCCACGCCGAGACCAGGAAGCCGGGGATGCCCGCGAGCGAAATCAGGATGGTGTAGAACACGGATTTGGTGATCGGGAATCCCTTGGCCTGCAGCAGGGCGCCGAGCCACGTGGTCAGGCCGTAGAAGCCGAGCAGCGCGAAGAACCACACGGTCCACAACATCGTGGTCCGCCTGGCGTAGATGCCCGAAAACAGCGTCCTCAGGCCGGTTGTTGCGGATGCGGGGGCGGGCGCCTGGCGCACGACCGGCGGCAGCTCCTTGCCGCCGATGCGATCGCGGACCCTGCTTTCGATGTCGCGTACGGTCGCTTCGGCCCGCTCGGAATAGCCATGCGAAGCGAGCCAGCGCGGCGATTCCGGAACATAGCGCCGGACCACGAGCACGAACACGGCCGGGATCGCCTGCAGGATGAAGACCCAGCGCCAGTCGGCGGCCTGCAGCACGAAGTAGGTCAACAGGCCCGATGCGATGAAGCCGAGCGGCCAAAATCCCTCGAGGAATGCGATGTAGCGGCCGCGGTTGCTGGCGGGCATGATCTCCGAGACCATCGATTGCGCGACCGGAAATTCCATGCCCATGCCGAAGCCGAGCAGCAGACGGGATGCCCCGAGCGCGGTCGCCGTCGTCGAGAGACCGCAGCACAGGCTGCCCAAGCCCCAGAAGATCATGCTGACCTGGAAGACGCGGGCGCGGCCGAAACGGTCGGCCAGCAGGCCGGCGGAGGCGGCGCCTATGAACATGCCGAGGAAGCTCATGCTGGACAGTAGCCCGGCTTCCGCCGTCGACAGGCCGAAGGTCTGACGGATCGAGCCGAGCACGAAAGTGAGCGCGGCGAGGTCCATGCTGTCGAAGAACCATGCGGTTGCGATGATTCCGAAGATCCAACGCTGATAGGAGGTCAGCGGCAGGCGTTCGAGCCGTGCCGCGATGTCGGCGACCTGCTGTGCCTGCGCGGTTCGCGCGACGGCGGCCGGAGCCAGGCGTCCGGCCGATGCGGTGACGTCGGAAACGGTCATTGCTGTCCTCCCCAGGTGGACGTTGCCGGGCTCTTTTCGGCCCTCTTTCATAAGATGTCACACGGATAGCAGTGATATGTCAATTGGTGATCACCTGCGCGAGGCGCCGGACGGTGCCGAACCGATCGGCGCCTTGCGCGCGCGTTCGGTGATCAGATCGACGATCGGTGCCGTTCCGGAGCGGCATCAAGACCCGGTTAACGGCATCCGAGAAATCGGGGCCTAACGGATAATCCGGCTTTAATGGGGAGCCGACTAAACGTCTCTGGTTGCAGAGTGCCGGATGCCAGGAAGCATCCGATCTTGCGTCCGAAGGAGGCGTATTCCCCGTCATGTCAATTCAGGTCGATTCGGATTTTGCGAGCGACGATCGCGCCAGGGCGCAGATCGGCGCGGCGGTGAGCTACCTGCTCAGGGATACGACCGGCGTCGCGCGTGAGCATGCCGTCGAGACGATTGTCGAGATGGTGCGCGAGATTGCGAGCCGGCCGGCTGGTACCGAAATGGCAACGCTTCAGCCGCTGATGAGCGGCGTCGCCTACCGCGACTTTGTCATCGATGCGTACCGGCGCGACGTCGATCGCTGGCGCGCGACCATCCGCCGCTCTAACGGCAAGAAGATCCGGATCGCCTCGCCGCCGTCGGTGCGTGACGAGGCGACGACGACGGCGGATGCGATCACCGCCGAGAAGGCCATCGAGTTCGCCAGGCGCGCGATCGACCTCGGTGAGGTGATTTGACCCGCATTGCGGGCCGCCGCCGTGGCCCGTCCGGCGGCCACTTGGTCTATGCTTGTCGTCTATGCTTGGGACGCGCGATGTGCGAGTCTTGATCCATCGCATCCCAGCAGAGATATGCCATGCCGTCAGAACTTCGCTCGCCCCGCCTTGCCGTCCTGATCGACGCCGACAATGCATCCGCAAAGATCGCAGATGGATTGTTCGAGGAGATCGCCAAGATCGGCGAGGCCAGCGTGCGCCGCATCTATGGCGACTTCTCCAATCCGAGGTCGAAGGGCTGGGCCGACATCCTGTCCAAGCACGCCATCATCCCGCAGCAGCAATTTGCCTATACGACCGGCAAGAATGCATCCGACATCACCCTCGTGATCGACGCGATGGATCTGCTGCACAGCGGCCGGTTCGATGGCTTCTGCCTGGTGTCGTCGGACAGCGATTTCACACGGCTTGCCGCCCGCATCCGCGAGCACGGCATCGACGTGTTCGGGTTCGGCGAGCAGAAGACGCCCGAGAGTTTCCGGCAGGCCTGCCGCAGGTTCGTCTACACCGAGAATTTGCGCGGCGGCGCGACGAGCAATCAGGATGCCGCCGTGCGTGCCCAGCCATTGCAGCCGCCCGAGGCCGCGACGCCCATCCTCAAGAAGGTGATCGGTCAGATGGCCAGCGAGGACGGCTGGGTGACACTTGGTGAGGTCGGACGGCAACTGGCCAATCTGGCGTCCGATTTCGATCAAAGGACTTACGGCTTCCGCACCTTGAGCGAACTGGTGCGCAGGACCAACGCTTTCGAGATCGAGCAGCCCAAGGGCGGCACGACGCGAATCCGCATCAAGCCGGCGGAGGCGCCGTCGCCGAGCAGGCCAGCTCCAAGGCGGCGAGCGCCGAGACGGCGAGCCGATCAGAAGCCGCCGGAATGAACGGCGCGCGGCTCGGTCCTGTTCCGAGCCATCCCTGAATCTGAACCAACGATGAATGCCGCTTCGGATATCATCCGGAGCGGCTTTCTTATTTGTGCTGGAACCGAAGCGAGTTGCGGCGGAACTGAAATTTGCGCGCAAATTGCCGCGCCGGAACTGGAACGTCTCACTACCTGCGATGTTGAAGGGGCATCTTGCAACTCGGAGGAGGAGAATATGAACAAGCGTTTTGCCGTTTCCCTTGTCGCTGCTGCGTCGCTGTTCGCGTCCGGTTCGGCGTTCGCGCAGTCCACGACCGCTGCTGGCGCCGCCAACGGTGCGCGGACCGGCGGCGAGATCGCGGGCCCGGTCGGCGAGATCGTCGGCGGCACGGTTGGTGCTGCTGTCGGCGCTGGCCTCGAGATTCCGAATGCGGTGATCACCGCGATTCCGCGCGACGAGCCGTCGGTGGTGGTGCAAGAGCGCGTCGTGGTCGGCGAGCCGCTGCCCGACACCGTCGTGCTGCGCCCGGTGCCGCGCTATACCGAATATCGCTACGCGGTCGTCAATGATCGCCGTGTGATCGTCGAGCCGCGCACGCGCCGGATCGTCAAGATCATCGACTGATCGCGCGACGTTGCTAATGGTCGACATCCTCGCGGGCACATCGCCCGCGGGGATTCGTTTGGCCCCATCAATTTTGGTCCCATGAATACCGGCATGGCACGGGTCCGCTTTTTTCATGAAGTGGCCCGTTGGCCTGACGACCGGATCCCTTAGACTGGCCTGCAACGGACGCAGCGAGCGTTCGCGTCAAAAGCAGGGGATGGAAACATGGGCCGCAAGATCGCGATCGTCGGCGCGGGGGCGGTCGGCGGCTATGCCGGCGCGCATATGGTGCAGGCGGGTGAGGACGTCACCTTCATCGATCCGTGGCCCGAGCATGTCGAGCACATGGGCAAGCACGGACTGCGCGTCACCCACGCGATGGATGTCGCCGAATTCTCGGTGCCGGTGCGGGCGCTGCACGTCACCGACGCGCAGCTGCTCGCCAAGGAGAAGCCGGTCGACATCGCCTTCGTCTGCATGAAATCCTACGACACCGCCTGGGCCACCATGCTGATCCGGCAATACCTGGCCGCCGACGGCTACGTCGTGTCGTTGCAGAACTGCATGAATGAAGAGACCATCGCCGGCATCGTCGGCTGGGGCAAGACGCTCGGCTGCATCGCGAGCAGCATCACCGTCAATCTGCCGGAGCCGGGCCACATCCACCGCGGCGCCGGCAAGGGCGGCGCGGCGCATACCGTATTTCGCGCCGGCGAGGTGCATGGCCGCATCACCGCGCGGGCGGAGGAGGTCTGCCGGCTGGTCGCTCATTCCGACAGCGCCAAGGTCACCTCCAATCTCTGGGGCGAGCGCTGGTCCAAGCTCGTGGCCAACGTGATGGGCAACGGGCTGTCGGCCTGCACCGGTCTAGCGGGCAGCGAGGTGCTGCAAAGCGAGCCGTTGCGCCGCTTCTCGACCCGGCTCGGCAGCGAGGCGATCCGCGTCGGCCAGGCGCAAGGCTATCAGCTCGAGGAAATCCTGCATCTGTCGCCCGATACGATCGCCCGCGCCGGCGAGGGCGACGAGGCCGCAACACGCGCCTGCGACGAGCAGCGTCTTAAGGACAGTAAGCGCACCTCATCCGCGCAGCGCCCCTCGATGGGCCAGGACATGCAGAAGGGCCGCCGCACCGAGATCGAATTCCTCAACGGCTTCGTGGTGCGCGAGGGCGAAAAGCTCGGCCTTGCCTGCAACGCCAACGCCGCGCTGACCGACATCGTCAAGCGCGTCGAACGCGGCGAGCTGAAGCCGGATCCAAGGCACATCACCGAGCTGAGGATGAATTGAACCGCGTTCGATATGCGACGAAGCTTTGCTCGCAACGACGGTGAAAATGTTGAGGCGTTCGCCTACAGCAGCTGCCTGACCCCCATGCCATGCATGAACCGCTCGCGGATCTGCACGGGGTCGCGGCGGGTGGTGCCGGTGCCGGGCTTGTCGTCGATGCGGACACCGATCAGCGTCGGGCCTGCGGCTTGTTTCGACTGCTCGATCAGCCGCTCGAAATCGTCCTCGTCGGCGGCCCAGGTGCTGTTGGCGAGGCCGCTCGCGAGTGCCACCGCGACGATGTCGGTATGGCTGGCCGCCGGGGTCGGTTGGCTGCCGGTGATCTGGTAGATGCCGTTGTCCATCACCACCATGGTCAGGTTGTCAGGCGCCAATGTTGCGATGGTCGAGAGGCAGCCGAGCTGCATCAACAGCGAGCCGTCGCCTTCGAGCGCGACCACCCGGCGCTTCGGCTGCGCCAATGCGACGCCGAGCGCGATCGGGAAGGCGAGGCCCATGCTGCCCAGCATGTAGAAATTCTGCGGGCGATGGCCTGCGGCCCAGAGATCGAAATTGGTGTTGCCGATGCCGCCGATCACGGCTTCGTCCTTCAATTTGCTGACGAGGCGCTGGGTCAGATCGAATCGGTTCATCACCTTGGTGTTGCGCTGTGTGCTGGTCATGGCCGATCTCACTTGTCGAAGGTCTTGCCGCCGGTCAGCAGCGGCGAGAGGATCAGCGCCACCGGCGCCTGGGTGGTGATCGCCTGCTTGATCGAGCGGTCGGCGATGAATTCGAGCTCGTCGAGCCTTGTGATGGTGTGATGCTCCATCGCCAGCGAATCCAGCACCGGGCGCATGGTGCGGCAGACCAGCGCCTGGCCGTAGTTGAACTCGCCGAGCGTGCCGCGCTCGGACACGAACATGATCAGCGGGATCTGGTAGGGCACCGCGAGCGAGGCCAGCACGTTGGCGAGCGTGGCAAAGCCCGAGGTCTGCATCAGCACCGCGCCGCGCATTCCGGCCATCCAGGCGCCGGAGACGATGCCGACGGCCTCTTCCTCGCGCGCGGTCGGAAACGTCGTGAAATACGGATCGGCGTGCAGGTTCTTGATCAGCGTGGTCAGCACCCGGTCGGGCACATAGGGCACCAGCTTGATCTCGTTCCGTTTCAGCGTCTGCAGCACGATGCCGTGCCAGGTCGCCCCCGACGTCTGGGACGAGGCTTGTTCCGCGGCCGCCATCCTGTTCTCCCTCATCGTGCGATGCTGATGTTCGCTTACGGATCGAAACTTGACGCCGTGCCCGTGATTGTCAACATGCCGAGGCCGCAACGCGATCTGCGGAATTCGGCCATCGCCGTGCCGAACCGGCGTGCGATACAGGCGGTAACGACAACGGGCGGCAACGATAGCGGGACGGGAGGCGTCGATGACCGGATGGGTCTGGCGGACCGCCATTGCGGCAGCAGCCATGCTTGCGGCCGGCTTTGCGTCCGCGCAGCCATATCCGGCCAAGGCCGTTCACATCCTCGTTCCCTATCCACCCGGCGGCGGCGTCGACGTGCTGACGCGCACGCTGGCTGAAACCGTATCGAAGACCTGGACGCAATCGATCGTGGTCGAGAACCGGCCGGGCGCCGGCGGGGTGATCGCCTCGCAGGCGATCACGGGCTCGGCACCCGATGGCTACAATCTGATCATGGTGGCGAGCGGCCACGCCACCAATCCATTCCTCTATCCGAAGCTGCCCTACGATACGTTCAAGGATTTCTCGCCGATCTCGCTGTTGGCATCGTCGCCCAACGTGCTGCTGGTGCGCGCGGACTCGCCATTCAAGTCGGTCGGCGACGTCATCGCGGCGGCGAAGGCCAAGCCGGGCAGCCTGTCGTTCGCCCATGCCGGCAACGGCACCTCGACCCATCTGGCCGGTGAGCTGCTGAACAGCCTCGCCAAGATCGATCTCAGGGCGATCCCCTACAAGGGCGGCGCGCCGGCGATCAACGACCTGCTCGGCGGGCAGATTCCGATGTCGTTCAACAACGGGCCGGAATCGGTCGGGCAGTTGCAGGCCGGCACGGTTCGCGCGCTGGCGGTGACGACGGCGTCGCGCGCGCCGTTCCTGCCTGACGTGCCGAGTATGTCCGATACCGTGCCGGGCTATGACACCGAGGTGTGGTGGGGCCTGCTCGGTCCCGGCAACATGCCGGCCGATCTGGTGGCAAAGATCTCGCACGATTTCGTCGCGGCGGTGAACACCGAAGCGGTCAAGGAGCGGCTCGGCAAGCTCGGTGCGATCTCGATCGGGTCCACGCCGAACCAGTTCGCCGCCAAGATCAAGGCCGACTACGAAAAATGGGGCCCGATCATCAAGGCCGCCGGCATGAAGGCGGAATAGCGATGGCCGCATCAGAGATCCCCGCCTGCCTGCCGCCGCTTCCCGTGACGCCGCCGCGCGAGAAGCTGCCGCCGAAGGCCTGCGACACGCACGCGCATGTGTTCGGCCCGGCCGACCGCTTCCCCTATGCGGAGAATCGCAGCTACACGCCGCCGGACGCGCCGCTGCAAAACTATCTCGGCATGCTCGATGCGCTCGGCTTCGCCCGCGGCGTGCTCGTGCAGGGCAGCGCGCACGGCCGCGACAATTCAGCGATGCTGGATGCCTTGCAGCGCGAACCCGCGCGGCTGCGCGGCGTTGCGGTGGCCGATGCCGATGTGGCGGCGGGCACGCTGCGGCAATGGCATGTGCTTGGTGTCCGCGCGTTGCGCTTCAACCATTTCTTCCGTGGCGGCCAGTTGCATTATCGCGGCGGCATTCCGCTTGGCGTCGCCGAGACGCATGCGGCTGTGATGGCCGAACTCGGCTGGCACCTGCAGCTCTGGATCGACGTGAAGGATCTGTCCGACACGATCCCGGCGCTGAAGGCGCTGGGCCTGCCGGTCGTGGTCGATCACATGGGCCGCACCGATGCCGCCGCAGGGATCAACACTGCGGGCTTCCAGAGCCTGCTGCGTGCAATAGATGAAGGCTGGTGCTGGGCTAAACTGTCAGGCGCGCATCGCCTGAGCCGGCGCGCGCCGGATTATCCGGATGCGCGGCCGTTTCATGAGGCGCTGGTATCCGCCAATCCTGAGCGGCTGGTGTGGGGCGGCGACTGGCCGCATCCGCGGGTCGAGGGCGAAATGCCCGACGCCGGCCATCTGCTCGACCTGTTCTACGAATGGACTCCGGATGCCGCGACACGTCACCGCATCCTGGTCGACAATCCCGCAAGACTCTATGGCTTCCCAAACTGAGAGCTGCCCGAAGACATGACCGTCAACAACAAGCGCGTGTTCTACGTTAAATACCTCGCCCACGAGATCTATGTCGACATCCTGAAGCAGCGGCCGGATGTCCGGCTCGACCGTCTGGAGAACGACACGCCGGAGGCGCAATTCGCCCCCGTGCTGGCGGATGCGCATGCCTACCAGATCGGCGCCGCCCGCGACGAGCTGGCGCCGCATTTCCATGCCCATGCCGAGCTGCTGAAGCGGGCGCCGAACCTCCTGATCGTCTCCTCGAACGGCGCCGGCTTCGATCCCGTCGACGTCGATGCCTGCACGGCCGCAGGCGTGCTGGTCGTCAACCAGTCCGGCGGCAACGCCAATTCGGTTGCCGAGCATGCGCTCGGCATGATGCTGACGCTGTCGAAGCGGATCATCCAATCCGACCGCCGGCTGCGGCGCGAGGCCAATGTCAACCGCAACGAATTGATCGGCAACGAGCTGAAGGAGAAGACCGTCGGCATCGTCGGCCTCGGCAATGTCGGCCGCCGCATCGCCGAACTGTGCAAGGGGCTCCTGCACATGAAGGTGATCGCCTACGATCCGTATCTTGCAGCAGACGAGATGGCGAAGCGGGGCGGCGAGAAGGTCGAGCTCGACGATCTGCTGCGCCGCGCGGACTTCGTCTCGATCTCCTGTCCGCTCGACAGCAAGAGCCGGGGCATGATCGGCGCGCGCGAATTCGCGCTGATGCAACCGCACGCCTATTTCGTCACCACAGCGCGCGGCTTCATCCACGACGAGAAGGCGCTGGAAGAGGCGCTGCGCGACAAGCGCATCGCCGGCGCCGGCCTCGACGTCTGGGCCAAGGAGCCGCCGCCGCCGGACCATCCGCTGCTGCAGTTCGACAACGTGCTGGCAAGCCCGCACACCGCCGGCGTCACCCGCGAGGCGCGCATCAACATGGGCCGGATCGCCGCCGAACAGATCCTCGATGCACTCGACGGCAAGCGCCCGCCGCGCATCATCAATCCCGAGGTATGGCCGGTGTATGCGAAACGGTTCGAGCAGGCGTTCGGGTTCATGCCGGGGTAGATGCCTCCGCATAGGGTGAGGTGAGCACGCCGGTCAGGCCTGCTCCCGGCGGAGGCCGCGGCTGCGTGCGGCCAAATTATCGAAAACAACCCCATGCAAAGTAGCCGGGCGTTCGGCCAGGCAACTTGACCCGTCGGGCAACTCAGGGGTAAATTTCCAATATTCCGAAATCGCGGAAGTGCCCTGCCTTGCGGGGAGAGATACCGCAAGGGCGCAGGGAACCCCTCCGCCGGTGCGTCCCTCGCGCAAATGGCGTGAGTGAGCCATGAGTAGCTGGTTGCGGCGGAATCCGATCGAGCGCGGTCACAACTCTGTCGCAACTCCACTAAACCCTAAGCTGTGCCTTTCTCGCAACGTGTAACGGAAAAGCTCACAAGAAGTCCGTCTCTTCGTTGTTCCACGACCCGGAGTGCGGCAATCTGTCCCACAAGGGATGCTCTGGGGTGGCTGAAGGTGAAGACCGGGAATATCGCTGTGGTGCCGGATCGGTACCTCGGTGTTGGATTTTGTGCGCGACAAGCGCTTGTTTTGTTATGTGTCGCCCTGTTCGCGTTTGTGGCGCTGATCGTCACCGCCTTGCCCGCCGCGGCTCAAGACGCGAGTTGGAGTGCATTCCCGTTTGCGGGACCCCTTCCCGGGACGCACGATTTCAATACCGGCACCAACTGGACAGGAGGAAGCGTACCGACCGGCACCGCCATGTTCGGTGTCTCGAATGTCACCAGCCTCTCGTTCTCGTCCAACACCAGCGTCAGTGGCTGGACCTTCGACGCCGGGGCTTCCGCCTTTAGTTTCGGCGTGAGCCAGACACTCAATTTCAATGGCGCCGGCATTGTTATCAACGGCGGCAGCGCCACCATCAACATCGGTCAATTTGGCAACCAATTTGGCGCGGTACAGTTCGCAAACGCGAGCACGGCTGGTCGCGCTACCATCAACAACGGCTTCAGTCTCATATTCCGCGGCAGCAGCACGGCGGGCAATGCTGTCATCAACAACAATCTCTTCTTGGACTTCCTTGATTCGAGCACGGCCGCCAACGCCACCATCACCAATAGCGGTGGTATAACGAACATCGAGAATCGCGCCAGCGGCGGCAGCGCGCGCTTCATCCTGAACGGGATCGGCGTACTCGACATTTCGGGCGTCGCGATCGGCGGCACCACGGCCGGTTCGATCGAGGGCGACGGCAATGTCCATCTCGGCGCGAAGACCCTCGCGGTTGGTGGCAACAATCTCTCGACGACATTTTCCGGCGTCATCAGCGGCACCGGCGGGCTGACCAAGGTCGGCGGCGGCACTTTGGCGCTGTTAGGCACCAACTCTTACACGGGCGCAACCACTATCAACGGCGGTACGCTGGAGGTGGACGGCTCGATCGCCAGCTCGTCGAGCGTGACGGTCAATGCCGGCGGCACCTTGAGCGGTACCGGCATCGTCGGTCCCGCGACCGTCAATGCTTTGGATGGGAGCACAACCATCGTTGTGGGGGGGAACGATAGGTTTACGCTGATAGACGTCGGCGGCATCATCGTCATCGTGCCGACCGTCAAGTCCGCCGTCCCGTGGAGCGGCAGTGCCGATCCCGCGGCCGCCCTCACCATCGGCGGCACATTGGCGCCCGGCAGTGCAGCCAACACGACGGGCTCCCTGACCGTCGCCGGCAATCTTGCCTTCCAATCCGGCGCGATCTACGCCGTGCAGGTGACGCCGTCGGTTGCCGCATCGACCAATGTGCTCGGAACCGCGACGCTCGGCGGGGCCACAGTCAACGCGACGTTCGCCAATGGCAGCTACATCTCCAAGCAATATACGATCCTGACGGCGACGAACGGCGTATCCGGGACCTTTGGCGCACTCGCCAACAGCAATCTGCCGGCAAACGTCACCGATACGTTGAGCTACGACGCCACCCACGCCTATCTCAATCTAGTGCTGAACTTCGCGATTCCGGGCGGCGCCAATGCTAACCAGCAGGCGGTCGGCAATGCGCTGAGCAATTACTTCAATGCGACCGGTGGCATTCCGTTGGTGTATGCCGCGTTGTCGCCGCCTCAACTGTCCCAAGCTTCGGGTGAGCTCGGCACGGGCTCGCAACAAACCACGTTCGACGCCATGACCCAGTTCATGGGGGTCCTCACTGATCCCTTCATGAACCGGACCGGATCGGCCACTCCCAGCCCGGGACCTGCCGGCTATGCCGACGAAGCGCTAGGCTACGCGAGCGGCGCACACGACGCGTATGCGATGTTCACCAAGGCGCCGCCGACGCCGTTCGTGCCGCGCTGGAGCGTGTGGGCGGCCGGATTCGGCGGCTCGCAAACCACCGACGGCAATTCTGCGGTGGGATCGAACAACACCACGAGCAGCGTCTTTGGGACCGCCGTCGGGGCCGACTATCTGTTCTCGCCGAACACGATTGCCGGTTTCGCGCTCGCTGGTGGCGGTACCAACTTCAACGTCAACGGCATGGGCTTCGGCCGATCCGACCTGTTCCAGGCCGGTGGCTATGTCCGCCACAATGAGGGGCCGGCCTATATCTCGGCGGCCCTGGCCTATGGCTGGCAGGACGTCACCACCAATCGCACCGTCACCGTCGCGAGCATCGATCAGTTGCGCGCCGAGTTCAACGCAAACGCCTATTCGGGACGGGTCGAAGGTGGCTATCGCTTCGTTACCCCCTGGGCCGGCGGTCTCGGCATCACGCCCTATGCCGCGGGCCAGTTCACGACCTTCGATCTGCCCGGCTATGCCGAGCAGGCCGTCATCCGCTCATCCGCCTTTGCGCTCACTTTCGCTGCGAAGAGCGTGACCGACGTCCGAAGCGAACTCGGCCTCCGAACCGACAAGTCGTTTGCGACGGCCGATGGCGTCCTGACGCTGCGCACCCGGTTCGCCTGGGCGCATGATCATGATCCGGACCGGTCGATCGCCGCGACCTTCCAGGCGCTGCCCGGCGCAAGCTTCGTCGTCAACGGCGCAGCGCAGGCCTCCGATTCCGCGCTGACCACGGCAGCGGTCGAGATGAAATGGCGCAACGGCTGGTCTGCGGCGGCGACTTTTGAAGGCCAGTTCTCCGATGTCACCGCGTCCTACGCCGGCAAGGGGGGCGTGCGCTATACGTGGTGAAGGCGGCTCAAGAATGCTGGAGAAAATCTCCGTCGTTGTGGACGCAAATTAAGCAACAAACCCACTGCCAAAGCGCTGCCTCGCGAAGTGTCCGTTGTTATTTTCCCTGAGATATCGACGGCTTAGCCAGATATCGCCATTTTCCTCCTGTGCCCGACCATTCCGGTACGGAAGGACGATGTGTCATGCGAGGGGTCCAGTCATTGCTCCGCAACGCGCCCGCGAAAATCGGCCGCCGTCTTGCGCAGATCGTCGCGATCGCCGCTGCCAGCCTGCCGCAGGCCGGCGCGTAGTTTTCCACTGCTCGCGAGGCGCCGCAGCCGCGCGCGCCCCGAATTCACTCTCTCCGATCTTGCGTCAGTGCTAGCGTGTGGTCTTCCGGCTCTTCCGGTCCAGCGGGGAGGGTTCCATGTCACGCTTCGTCGTTCATTTCATGAAGGACGTGCTCGGCGGCAATGGCCGCCAGCGCGAGGTCTGCCAGGGCGCACTCGAGATCGACGCCTTGAGCGAAGGTCAGGCCACCGAGATGGCCAAGGTCAAATTCTGCCAGGAACAATCGTTGTGCGACTGGTCCCTGCACGCCGACCGCATCCGAATCGAGGCGGCCGACTTGCAGATGACGTAACGCGCGCGCCTATCGCCGCTTACTCCGGCAGGATGCGAACCGCACCCTTGGCCGCGCTGCTCGCGAACGCCGCATAGGCCTTCAGCGCAGTCGAGACGGCGCGCTTGCGCGGCGCGGCCGGCCTCCATGCCGCGCTGCCCTTGGCCTCCATCGCGGCACGACGCCGCTTGAGTTCGGCATCGTCGACCTTGAGGTTGACCTTGCGGTTCGGGATGTCGAACTCGATGATGTCGCCTTCCTCGACCAGCCCGATCAGGCCGCCTTCGGCGGCTTCCGGCGAGACGTGGCCGATCGACAGGCCGGACGATCCGCCGGAGAAGCGACCGTCGGTGATCAACGCGCAGGCCTTTCCGAGCCCCTTCGATTTCAGATAGCTGGTCGGATACAGCATCTCCTGCATGCCCGGGCCGCCGCGCGGGCCTTCATAGCGGATCAGCACGACATCGCCGGCCTTCACCTTGTTGGTGAGGATGGCTTCGACCGAGGCGTCCTGGCTCTCGAAGATGCGGGCGGGACCTGAGAATTTCAGGATGCTCTGGTCGACGCCGGCGGTCTTCACGATGCAGCCGTCTTCCGCAAGATTGCCGAACAGCACGGCGAGGCCGCCGTCCTTGGAATAGGCATGCGCGGCGTTGCGGATGACGCCCGTTTCACGATCCACATCGACCTCGTCGAAGCGGCGGTCCTGGCTGAAGGCTTCCTGGGTCGGCACGCCGCCAGGTGCTGCCCGATAGAAATTGCGCACCTTGTCGCTCGATGTCCGCACCACGTCCCAGCGGTTCAGCGCGTCGTCCAGCGTCGCGGCATGCACGGTCGGGCCGTCGGTCGTGAGCAGCTTGGCGCGGTCGAGCTCGCCGAGGATCGCCATGATGCCGCCGGCGTGATGCACGTCCTCCATGTGGACGTCCTGCACCGAGGGCGCGACCTTGCACAGCACCGGTACCTTGCGCGAGAGACGGTCGATGTCCGCCATCGTGAACGGCACCTCGCCCTCGCGCGCGGCGGCGAGCAGATGCAGCACGGTGTTGGTCGAGCCGCCCATCGCGATGTCGAGCGTCATCGCGTTCTCGAACGACTTGAAGTTCGCGATGTTGCGCGGCAGCACCTTGGCGTCGTCCTGCTCGTAATAGCGGCGGGCGAGATCGACGATCAGATGGCCGGCCTCGACGAACAGGCTCTTGCGGTCGGCATGCGTCGCCAGCACGGAGCCGTTGCCGGGCAGCGCGAGGCCAAGCGCCTCGGTCAGGCAGTTCATCGAATTCGCGGTGAACATGCCCGAGCAGGAGCCGCAGGTCGGGCAGGCCGAGCGCTCGATCACCTCGACCTCTTCGTCGGTGACGTTGGAATCGGCCGCCGCCACCATCGCGTCGATCAGGTCGACCGCGCGCTTCTTGCCCTTGAGCAGGATCTTGCCCGACTCCATCGGACCGCCCGAGACGAACACGGTCGGTATGTTGAGGCGCAGCGTTGCCATCAGCATGCCGGGCGTGATCTTGTCGCAGTTCGAGATGCAGACCATCGCGTCGGCGCAATGCGCGTTGACCATGTACTCGACGCTGTCGGCGATCAATTCACGCGAGGGCAGGCTGTAGAGCATGCCGTCATGGCCCATCGCGATGCCGTCATCGACTGCAATCGTGTTGAACTCCTTCGCCACGCCGCCGGCCTTCTCGATCTCGCGCGCGACGAGCTGGCCGAGATTCTGCAGATGGACATGCCCGGGCACGAACTGGGTGAAGGAATTCACCACCGCGATGATCGGCTTGCCGAAATCTTCGTTCTTCATGCCGGTGGCGCGCCAGAGGCCGCGAGCACCCGCCATGTTGCGGCCGTGGGTGGTGGTGCGGGAGCGATAGGCGGGCATCATAAATCCTTGGGCTATGGCCATTTTTTAAGGGAGATGGCAGCCCTTATGCCCGCCCATGGATGCGGATTCAAGCGCGGAACCGCATGGCTGAACCCCGCAATTCGGGCAATGCCGGGCGGTCGGCTTGATCTCGGGCGGCGCGGTGCATTAGGTGGACGCGCCGGGAAGCCGGACACGAGACAACGAACAAGAAACAACGAAAAGGGAGTGACACGTGGCAAGGCTGCCCCTGATTGATCCGGATACCACCGGCGGCGACATCCGCGCGGCGTTCGACCGCATGCCGGTCAAGCTCAATATCTTCCGCATGATGGCCCATGCCGAAGCCAATGCGATTCCGCTGATGCGGCTCGGCAATTCGATCCTGCACAAGCAGAAACTGTCCGCGGTCAACCGCGAGCTCTTGATCCTGCAGGCTGCGCAGCTCGAGGGCGGCGCCTATGAGTGGCGCCAGCACGTCCCGATCGCGCTCGGCGTCGGCGTCACCCAGGCGCAGATCGATGCGGTCGAGCGCGGCCTTTACGACGATGCCGCGCTCAACGCCGCCGAACGCGCGCTGCTTACCTTCGGCCGCGAGGTGGTCGAGAAGGTGCGGGTCGGCGATGCGGCCTTTGCCGGCGTTCGCAAGCACTTCAGCGAGCAGGAGATCGTCGAGGCGATCATAGCTCTCGGCTTCTACATGATGATGGCGCGGCTGACGGAGGCGACCGAGACCGATCTCGATCCGGCCGCCGGCATGGCGGTCTATGAGGGCGGCAAGAAGCGGGGTTGATGGGATGTCGGAGACTTCACAAGACACCAAGCCAGAGCGCTATATCCGTCCGCTGAGCGCGGAATCCTCCGGCACTGCGCCGGGCAGGGGACGCCTCGACGGTCGCCGCATTCTGGTGGTCGGCGGCGGCCAGCGCGTGTTCGATGCGGCGACCGATCCGATCGGCAACGGCCGCGCCATGAGCCTGCTGTTCGCGCGCGAGGGGGCGCAGGTCGCGGTCGCAGACCTCAACCGCGCCTCCGCCGACGACACAGTTGCGCGGATCGCCGCTGACGGCGGCCGCGGCTCCGCCATCGCGGCCGACGTCACCAAGGAAGCCGACGTCATCAGGATGATTGATGAAGCTCATCACGCGATGGGCGGGCTCGACGGCATGGTGCTCAACATCGGCACCTTCGGCAAGACCGGGCTCGACAATGTCAGCGCCGAAGAATGGAACAGGATCTACGACGTCAATGTCCGCGGTCCCATGCTGTGCTGCCGTGCCGCCCTGCCGAAATTCGAAGACGGCGGCTCGATCGTCTTCATCTCCTCGATCGCGGCGCTGAAGGCGGGATCGCAGATGGCGGTCTACGATTCCTCCAAGGCGGCGCTCGGCGGCCTGATGCGCAACATCGCGCATACCGGCGCGCGGCGCGGCATCCGCGCCAATCTGGTCTATCCGGGACTGGTGGACACGCCGAACGGCCGCGAGGCCGGCGCCGGCCGGCCGTCGCGCGGCAAGAGCCAGGTCCCGTTCGGCCGTCAGGCGACGGCCTGGGAGATCGCCTATGCGGTGTTGTTCTTCATGTCGGATGAAAGCGTCTATGTCACTGCCCAGACGCTCGCGGTGGATAGCGGGCTGAGTGGAATGTAGCCGATCGGATCAGGTCGAACAGCGCCACGACGGCGCTGCGCTCCTTCGCCCCGTTCTTACGGGATCGAGACAAGCCAAGCTTGCTCTTAGGGGGTGGGGTGAGGGGCTGTCTCCGCGCAGACGGTAGCAACTCAACCCGCGGCGACTCCCCCTCACCCGCATCGCATCTTCGATGCGATGCGACCTCTCCCCGCAGGCGAGGCGAGGTGAAGTGCAGCGCATCGCTATTCGGCGGCGATGCTGGTGGAAATCGCAAGCGCCACCTTCGGGCCGGTCTTCGCCGCGCGGCGGTTCTTCTTGGCGAAGCGACTGCCGGCCAAGAGCGCGGCGGCGGCGCGGAGTTGCTCGCGCAGCCATTGATTGGTGGTGTCGCCCTCGGCGGTGGCGTGCCAGTAGAGATAATTGACGTGCGGGCTGATCGGGAACGGGCAGGGGAAGCACTGCAACAGCCCGGGGTCCTCCAGCACGGAAGCTGCGCTTTCCGACGCCGTCAGCAGCATGTTGCTGCGGCTCACGACATGGCAGGCGGTCGCGAAATTCTGGCAGGTCAGGCGGACGGTGCGCGTCAGGCCGAGGCGCTGCAGCTGGAAATCCTCAAACGACACGCCGCTGCGCCGCGACGTCACGCAGACATGCTCCATGCGCAAATAGGCCTTCTTGTCGAGCCGCGCGCGGAGCTCGGGATGGCCGCGCCGGGCGAACACGGCGATATGCTCGGTCAGGATCTGCTCGCGCCGTACCTCGGTCGACAGCGGCAGCAGCGTGTCGATCGCGACATCGAGCGTGCCGGCAGCGAGTTCCCGCTCCAGATTGTTGCGCTCGCTGCGCACGGTGGCGATCTCGACCAATGGCGCGACCGCGCTGATCCGGTTGACCAGCGCGCTCAGCATCGGCGCCTCGAGATTGTTGCGCAGCCCGATCACGAAGCGCTTCGGCGTCTTCGCCGGATCGAAGCGGTTGGTGTGGGTCAGCGTCGTCTCGAGGCCGTTGAGCGCTTGGCGCACCGTGGTGATGATCTGGCGTGCCAGCGGCGTCGGCGTCATCACGTGGTGGCGGCGCACGAACAGCGGATCGTTGAACATGGCGCGCAGCCGGCTCAGCGCGTGGCTCACCGCGGGCTGCGTCAGGTTGAGGCGGAAGCAGGCGCGGCTGACGCCGCCCTCGGTGTAAACCGCGTCGAACACGACGAACAGGTTCAGATCGATATCGCGCACATGCATGGAAATAATCAATCCGTATCCGTCGAATGCATTTGACGAATATGAGTTGGCACTCTTAAAGTCTCAAGCAAAATAATATCTGGAGGAAACGATGAGCGTGCAATCGCCATCGCGCGGCGTTGCTGTCCCTGTGGCATCATCTCGCTCGGGCTCAATGTTCGCAAAGCCGAGCCAGGAGCAGATCGTGCTCCTGATCACGATCGCGCTTCTGGTCGTATTCGGCCTGACCCTGAACGGTTTCGCCACCGTCTCCAACCTGCTCAATCTGTTGCGCAGTATTTCCATCCTCGGCGTGCTCGGCCTCGGCATGGGGCTGATCGTGATCAGCCGCGGCATCGACCTCTCCGAGGTCGCGATCATGGCGGGTTCCTGGGCGATCGCGCTGATCTATATGCAGAACGGGATGCCGGTTTTCACCGCAGTGCTGCTGGCGCTGGCAATCGCGGTGCTGATCGGCGTCGTCAACGGCGTGATGGTCGCCTTCGTCGAGGCTCCGGCGCTGTTCGTGACGCTCGCCGCAGGTTTCGTGATCTACGGCCTCGCGTTCTGGATCGCGCCAGCCTGGGTGGTCTACGCGCCGAAGGACGCGCCGGGCCTGATGTATCTCGGCGCCGGACGGCTGTTCGGCATCCCGGTTCCAATCCTGGTGTTCGCGGCCTGTGCGATTGCGATGCATTTGTTCCTGTCGCGCACCTCGGTCGGCCGCTTCATCTATGCGCAGGGCGACAATCCGGAAGCCGCGCGGCTGACCGGCATTCCGCTGCGGCCGCTGATCGTGCTCGAGCACGTGCTGGTTGCAGTGCTCGCCTGGATTGCAGGCCTGGTCTGGGTCGGCACGACAGGCAGCATGCAGATGGCGATCACGCAGGGGACCATGATCTTCGACGTCGTGCTGGTCGTCGTGATCGGCGGCATCAGCCTGATCGGCGGCCGCGGCAGCGTGTTCAGCGTCGTGGTCGGCTGCGTCCTGATCGGCACGCTGCTCAACGCCTTCACCATCATGGACGTCAACAGCGAGGTGCAGAACATCATCAAGGGCGTGGTGCTGCTGGCCGCGATCGTGCTCGACAACTGGCTGCATCCCCGCGACGAGGAGACCGCGCGGCAAGGGGACTGAAACAAGGCGATTGAACCAAGGCGACTAGCGCTTCGCGCCAATCAAAACAAATCCAAATCAATCAAAAGCATTTTCTTGTGGAGGAGACGATGAAGACGACGAAGTTCTGGACGATCCTGCTCGCCGGCGTGGCGGTTGCCGCGATGCCGTTCGCGGCATCGGCGCAGGAGGAAGGCACCAAGGCCGGGCGCGAATTGCGCGCCGCCTACGACAAGTCGCTGCAGGGCAAGACCGTCGCCTATCTGCCGATCGCGCTCGGCGTGCCGTTGTCGGATGAATGGGGCCGCGTGGTGCAGGAAGAGGCCGAGTGGCGCGGCATGAAATATGTCGTGCGCGATCCCAACAACAATCCGTCCGCCATGCAGCAGGCGCTGACCGCGCTGGTCGACCAGAAGCCCGATGTCCTGATCGTGCAGAACCCGAGCGTGACGCTGCTGATGAAGGATCTCAAGCGCGCCGAGGCCCAGGGCACGCATGTGATCCAGGTCAACATGGCCTCGAACTACAAGTCCGGCGCCTTCGTCGGCGTCGACTGGCGTGAGATCGGCCGAATGCTCGCCAACGAAGCCGTCAAGGCCTGCGGCACCGGCTCCGGCAAGTCGGGCAAGGTGCAGATCGTGCAGGGCGAATTGACCGCGGCCGCCAGCGTCGACCAGGTCGGCGCCATCATGGACGTCCTGAACAAGGATCCCAACATCAAGGTGGTGTCGAACCAGGCGGCGAACTGGGACGCCAACACCGCGCTCAACATCACCGCGACCGTGATCCAGCAGCATCCCGATCTCTGTGCCTCGATCGGCTTCTGGGGCATCATGGAATCGGGCGCCGCGCAGGCGATCCGCAATGCCGGCAAGATCGACGACGTCAAGGTGTTCGCCTCGGGCGAGGGCTCGCAGCTCGATTGCGACCAGGTCACGTCAGGCAATTTCAGCAAGTTCCTGAGCTACAAGGCGACCGAGCAGGGCCACGATCTGATGTTCGCGGCCGAGACGCTGCTGATGTCCGGCGACAAGCCCGGCACCAAGAACCTGTCCTATTACACGCGGCCGATCTGGATCGATAAGTCGAACGCCTCGCTCGGCGGCACCTGTTTCGCGCTACCCAAGAAAAACTAACAAGGCGCGAGGCAGCCGGCGCGGGGGGCATTCCCGCGCCGGCTGTATCAAGGATCAGAATCCGGACACGTGAAACCGGATCGAGGGAGTGCTTTGACGATGTCGATGGCCGTTGATTCCTTTGCCGCATCGGTGCGGCGGTTCTCACCCCGGCTCCTGCTGTCGGAGCTGCTGCTGAAACAGTGGTTCGAGCCGGTCGTTCCGTTCACCGTGATGATCGGGCTGTGGGCCTATTTCGCGCTCACCATTCCCGACTACGCCTCGGTGCAGAATTCGGTGTCGCTGCTGCGGCTGTTCGCCGAATTCGGCTTCGTCGCGCTGGCGATGGGATTCTGCCTCGTCACCGGCGGCATCGATCTGTCGGTCGGCGCGATCTTCGCGCTGTGCAATTTCGCCGCGCTGTATTTCCTCCTGGTGCGCGAATGGCCGGTCGGCCTTGCGGTGCCGGCGACGCTTTTGGTCGGCGCGCTGCTCGGCAGCATCAACGGCTTCCTGATCGGATTCCTCAAGACCCGGCCGTTCCTGACCACGCTGGTGACGCTGATCATCCTGCGCGCCTCGGTCAATTTGCTCAACACCAGCTATGCCCAGGTGTTCGCGACCAACTCGGTCGAGAGCGACGCCTGGGACTTCATCGGCGGCGGCAGCGTGCTCGGCATTCCCGTCAATGCGGCGACGCTGTTCGTGGTGCTGCTGATCTGCCACATCTTCCTGTCGCGCTCGCGCTATGGCTGGCATCTCACCGCGATCGGCGCCAGTCGCAAGGCGGCACGTCATGCCGGCATCCGGGTTCGCTTGATGCTGTTCATGACCTATGTGCTGTCGGGCACGCTGTGCGCGGCAAGCGGCATCTTCTATGCGGCACGGCAGGCCTCGACGGATTCCACCACCGGTGTGGGGTGGGAATTCCAGGCGCTCACCGCCGTGGTGCTCGGCGGCGTGTCGCTGGCCGGCGGCAAGGGCACGGTATGGCGGGCGATGATCGGCGCGCTGATCATCTTCCTCCTGATCAACGGCCTCGTGCGCATGGGCATCCCGGGCTACGTCACCTCGGCGGTGACCGGCATGATCCTGCTCGCCGCCGTCGGCATCGACGTCAAATGGTCGAAGAACCGCGGCAAGGCGATCCAGAAGATCTATGTCAATCCGGCCTTCGTGCCGCTGGCCTCGGCGCCGGCTGTGCAGCCGGGCGCAGCATCGCCCTATGCGCAGAACGACCGGCTGATCAACGCGCAGGCGATCGGCGTCGATCAGGTCGAGGGCCCCGAGGACGTCATCCTCGACCGCCAGGGCCGGCTCTACGGCTCGACCCGCGACGGCAATGTGATCCGCTTCTCCGGGCCCGACTTCAAGACCCGCGAGGTGTTTGCCCATATCGGCGGCCGGCCGCTCGGCATGCAGTTCGATCGCGACGAGAACCTGATCGTCGCGGTGGCGGGCATGGGCGTGTACGGCGTCGCGCCCGACGGCCGCATCTTCAAGGTCACCGACGAGACCAACCGCACCTGGTACAAGCTGAACGACGACTCGCGCCTGCGCATGGCCGATGACCTCGACATCGCGCCCGACGGCAAGATCTATTTCAGCGACTGCACCACGCGCTACGAGATGACCACCAACACCCTCGACATCCTCGAGGGCCGGCCGAACGGCCGCGTGGTCTGCTACGATCCGGCGACCAAGACCACGCGCACCGTGATCAACCACTTCTATTTCCCGAACGGGATCTGCGTCTCGCATGACGGCAAGTCGATCCTGATCGCGTCGACCTCGCTGTGCAAGGTGTTCCGGCACTGGATCGACGGGCCGAACAAGGGCAAGACCGAAGTGCTGATGGACGAGTTGCCGGGCAATCCCGACAACATCAACCGCGCCTCCGACGGCACCTACTGGCTGGCGCTGGTCGGCATCCGCACCCCGACCTTCGACCTTGCCGCGCGAAAACCCGGCTTCCGCCTGCGCATGGTCAAGCAGGTGCCGACCGACGAATGGCTGGCGCCCGCGCTGAACCATGGCTGCGTGCTGAAGTTCAACGAGAAGGGCGAGGCGCTGGAATCGTGGTGGGATCCGACCGGCATCTCGCATTCGACCTTGACCTCGATGCGCGAGCACCAGGGCTATCTCTATCTCGGCGGCCTCGAGAACAACCGGATCGGCCGCATCAAGCTCGACGGCGTCGACGACAGCTGGACCGGCTACGACGCCTATTGGGGCGCCAAAAGCAGGGTGACGACATAATGGGATTCTTCGATCATCTGCTGCGCGATATCCGCAGCGTCATCGACCGCGACGGCGGCCAGAACGCGATCCCGCCGCTCGACGGCGCGCTCAGCCCGAACGACCGGCTCGATACCGCCGTGCCGATCGGCGAGCCGCTGCCGGGCGTCGACGACGTGATCGCCGCCGGCGATGGCGCGATCTATGTCTCCGCCGGCCGACAAGTGCTGAAGCTCAGCGGCAGCGATTTCGCGACGCGCGCGATTGTCGCCGAATTCGAGGATGATGCCGGCGGGCTTGCGCTGCATCCGGACGGCCGGCTTCTGGTCTGCGTCGCGGGCAGGGGCCTTGCCGCGATCGATCCCGCCAAGCCCGCGCCGCGCTGGCTGGAGTCGGCCGGCGGCAGCGCGCTCGTCGGGCTGTTGTCGGTCACGGCGGCGCCCGATGGTCGCATCTATGCCGTCGAAGGCAGTGCCGGCCGTCGCCCGAGCGAGTGGCGGCACGATCTGATGGAGAAGCGCGCCAATGGCCGCCTGATCAGCTGCGGCGCCGGGCTCGACAATCCGCAGGTGCTGTTGCGCGACCTGCCATATCCCTACGGGGTGATGGTGTCGGCCGACGGCAACAGCCTGTGGCTCACCGAGAGCTGGGCGCATGGCCTCAGCCGCTTCGCGCTTGGCGGCAGCGGGCTTGGTCCGCGCGAGACCGTCGCCGCCAACATGCCGGGCTATCCGGCGCGGCTGCATCCGGACGGCCATGGTGGGTTCCTGCTCGGCATGTTCGCGCGCCGCACCCATCTGATCGAGTTCGTGCTCAAGGAAGACGATTTCCGCGAGGAGATGATGGCGACGATGCCGCCCGAATACTGGGTGGCGCCGGCGCTGGTCGGCGGCAGCGATTGCCTGGAGCCGATGCAGATCGGCAGCGTCAAGGCGCTCGGCATCCAGAAGCCATGGGCGCCGCCGCGCTCCTACGGCCTCTTGGTGCATCTCGATGCCGAAGGCGAGGCCAGCGACAGCCTGCACAGTCGCGCCGGCGGCCGCTTCCACGGCATCACCGCCGCCTGTGCGGTGCCGTCCGGCATCGTCATCGCCGCGCGCGGCGCGGGACGGCTGCTGCGCTATACGGGAGAGCTGCGATGAATGACGGCGTGATGCAGGCGGCGACCGCGACCCCCTCCGCAGCCCGCGAGCCGGTGCTGCGGATCAGCAACGGCTCCAAGATCTATGGCGGCGTTCACGCCATCGAGGGTGTCAATTTCGATCTCTATCCCGGCGAGGTGCATGCGCTGGTCGGCGAGAACGGCGCCGGCAAGTCCACGCTGTGCAAGGCGATCGCGGGCGCGATCAATCTCACCTCCGGCGATTATCTGCTCGACGGCAAGCCGGCCAATTTCGAGCAGCCGCGCGACGCGCTCGATGCCGGCATCTGCATGGTCTACCAGGAGACCAGCCTGGTGCCGACCATGACCGCGGCGCAGAACATCGAGCTCGGCAACGAGAAGCTGTTGACGCGCTTCCGCACGCTGAACATCCAGGCCCAGCAGCTGTTGCAGTCGCTGAATTTCCACGTCGATCCGGCGACCCCGGTGGCGCTGCTCGGCACCGCCAAGAAGCAGATGGTGGAGATCGCGCGCGCGATCTACAACAAGGCGCGCATCATCATCTTCGACGAGCCGACCGCCTCGCTGACGCCGGAGGAGATCGTCCACTTCTTCCATTTGGTGCGCGACCTGCGCGCCCGCGGCGTCTCCATCATCTACATCTCGCATGCGCTGGAGGAATCGCTGCAGATCGCCGACCGCATCACCGTGCTGCGCGACGGCAAGCTGGTGATCACGGCGCCCGCCAAAGAACTCACCCGCGACGCGCTGGTGCAGCACATGGTCGGCCGCGAGGTGGCGCAGGCGGTCTATGGCGGCAAGGCCAAGACCCATCAGCGCCGTGAGAAGGTGCTGACGGTCGAGAACGTCACCATGGGCATGGCGGTCAAGAACATGTCGTTCTCGGTCTATGCCGGCGAGGTGGTCGGCATCGCCGGCCTGATCGGCTCCGGCCGCACCGAGATCGCCAAGATCGTCTACGGCGCGCTGAAGCGCAATCTGGTCAATGGCGGCACCATAAGGCTGCGCGGCAAGCCGATCCGCTACCGCGTGCCGCGGCAGGCGATCAATGACGGCATCGCCTACATCACCGAGGACCGCAAGGCCAACGGCTTCTTCGAGACCATGGTGGTCGACGACAACGTCTATCTCGGCAGCCTCGCCACAAGGAAGGGCTGGAGCTTGCTGCTGTCGCGTGCGAAGCGCAGCAAGCTCGCCAGTTACTGGGTCGACCGGCTCAAGATCAGCGCATTGCAGCGCAAGGCGCGGATCATCGAGCTGTCCGGCGGCAACCAGCAGAAGGTGGTGCTGGCCAAGACGCTGGTGCAGGAGCCGTCGATCATCTTCTTCGACGAGCCGACGCGCGGCGTCGACGTCGGCACGATCCCGCACATCCACGGCGAAATCCGCCGGCTCGCCGACGAGGGCAAGGCGGTGGTGGTGATCTCGTCTTACCTGCCGGAGATCCTCGCCGTCTCCGACCGCATCCTGGTCGCCCGCACCGGCCGCATCGTCGCCGAGTTCGACG
Source organism: Bradyrhizobium sp. WCU1 (assembly GCF_053474805.1). Taxonomy (NCBI): domain Bacteria; kingdom Pseudomonadati; phylum Pseudomonadota; class Alphaproteobacteria; order Hyphomicrobiales; family Nitrobacteraceae; genus Bradyrhizobium; species Bradyrhizobium sp. WCU1. The sequence continues at coordinate 818,358 of NZ_CM130280.1, read as the reverse complement.
CCGCGGACGCGACCCAGGACAAGATCCTGTACGCCGCGGTGCATTGAGGGCCGCGACGCGCGGCCTGTTCTCTCCCCATCGTCATTCCCCGGTGCGCAATTGCGCACCTGAGGGCTCGCGAAGCGAGGACCCGGAATCTATTTCGCCGCCATTGGTGCGGCCTGATGGATTCCGGGCTCGACGCTTTGCGTCGCCCCGGAATGACGGAGTTGACCGGGCCGAGCCGGCCCTTGACAAATATTTTAAGTATAAAATAATATGCCGTACCGGCTAGCGGGAAGAACCTGCCCCAGCCGCCGAAGCCAACGGGAGAACGCCATGCGCATCGTTTGCATTGGAGGCGGGCCGGCCGGGCTTTATTTCGGCATCCTGATGAAGATGCTGGATCCCTCGCACGTGATCTCGGTGGTCGAGCGCAACCGGCCCTACGACACGTTCGGCTTCGGCGTGGTGTTTTCCGATGCGACCATGGACAACATGCGCAAATGGGACCCGGTCACATCAGACACGATCGAGCAGGCCTTCAACCACTGGGACGACATCGAGGTCCTGATCAAGGGCCGGCGGATGCGCACCACCGGGCACGGCTTCGTCGGCATCGGCCGCAAGCGGCTGCTCAACATCCTGCAGGCGCGGGCCGAGGAGCTCGGCGTCGAACTGATCTTCGAGCGCGAGGTCAATTCCGATCTCGAATTCCCCGATGCCGACCTGATCGTGGCGTGCGACGGCGTGAACTCGAAGATCCGCGCCAAATACACCGAGGCGTTCCAGCCCGACATGCTGATGCGGCCGAACCGCTATATCTGGCTCGGCACCAACCGCCCGTTCGACGCCTTCACTTTCGATTTCCGCAAGACCGAGCACGGCTGGTTCCAGGCGCACATCTACAAGTTCGAGGAGGGCGCGGCGACCTTCATCGTCGAGACCACCGAGGAAGCGTATCTCGCCCACGGCCTCGACAAGATGGAGCAGGGGGAGTCGATCGCGTTCTGCGAGAACGTATTCGCCGAAATCCTCGAGGGTCATCATCTGGTTTCCAACGCGCGGCATCTGCGCGGTTCGGCCTGGCTGTCGTTCCCGCGGCTGATCTGCGGCAAGTGGACTGCGTTCAACGGCAACAGCCATGTCGTGCTGATGGGCGATGCCGCCCATACCGCGCATTTCGCGATCGGCTCGGGCACCAAGCTCGCGTTGGAGGACGCGATCGAGCTCACCAACCAGTTCAAGATCCACGGCGCGACCAAGGACAGCATCCCCGCGGTGCTGAAGGCATACGAGGAACTGCGCCGCGTCGATGTGGCGCGGATCCAGAATGCCGCGCGCAACGCGATGGAATGGTTCGAGGTGGTCGGCTCGCGCTATGCCGATACGCTGGAGCCGGAGCAGTTCATGTACTCGCTGCTGACCCGCTCGCAGCGGATCAGCCACGAGAATTTGCGGCTGCGCGACAAGACCTGGCTCGAGGGCTATGAGCGCTGGTTCGCCGAGCGTAGTGGCGTGCCTGCCACCAACGACCGCGTCACGCCGCCGATGCTGACGCCGTTCCACATCCGCGGCCTGTCGCTGCACAACCGCATCATCGTTTCGCCGATGGCGATGTATTCAGCGGAAGAGGGCGTGCCGAACGATTTCCACCTCGTGCATTTCGGCTCCCGCGCGCTCGGCGGCGCCGGTCTCCTGTTCACCGAGATGACCTGCGTCTCGCCGGAAGCGCGGATCACGCCCGGCTGCTGCGGGCTGTGGAACGATGAGCAGGCGGCGGCATACAAGCGGATCGTCGACTTCGTGCATCGCAATTCGGAAGCGAAGATCGGCATTCAGCTCGGCCATGCTGGCCGCAAGGGCTCGACCCGCGTCGCCTGGGAGGGCATGGACGAACCGCTGCCGGACCACAACTGGCTACTGGTGTCGGCCTCGCCGGTGCCTTATCTGCCCGACGGCCAGATCCCGGAGCCGATGAGCCGCGCCGAGATGGATGAGGTGCGCGACCAGTTCGTTGCCGCCGCCCGGCGCGCCGCAAGCGCGGGCTTCGATATTCTGGAGCTGCACTGCGCCCACGGCTATCTGCTGTCGAGCTTCCTCTCGCCGCTGACCAACCGCCGCACCGACGAGTATGGCGGATCGATCGAGAACTGCGCGCGTTATCCGCTGGAGGTGTTCCGTGCCATCCGTGCGGTGTGGCCGGAGGACAAGCCGATGTCGGTCCGCCTGTCCTGTCACGACTGGGCCGAGGGCGGCAACACGCCGGAGGATGCGCTGGCCTTTGCAAAGCTGTTCAAGGCGGCGGGCGCCGACCTGATCGATTGCTCGTCCGGCCAGGTCTGGGCCGACGACCATCCGATCTATGGCCGGCTCTACCAGACGCCGTTCGCCGACAAGATCCGCAACGAGGTCGGCATCGCCACCATCGCGGTCGGCGCGATCTCGGAGGCCGACCACGCCAACTCGATCATCGCCGCCGGCCGCGCCGATCTCTGCGCCATCGCGCGGCCGCACCTCGCCGATCCGGCCTGGACGCTGCACGAGGCCGCCAAGATCGGCATCAAGCAGATCGCCTGGCCGAAACAGTATCTGTCGGGCAAGTCGCAATACGAGGCCAATCTCGAACGCGCGGCCGCCGGAGGGAAGGCATGATGAGCTTCTGGCCCAACGCACATGCGCTGGTCACGGGCGCCGGGTCCGGCATCGGTGCTGCCACGGCGATTGCACTGGCGAACGCCGGGGTACGTGTCAGCATTGCGGGGCGTCGGATCGATGCGCTGAAGGCGACCGCGGCGGCGCTCGGCAAGCACGCCGGCGCCGTCGTGTCGATCGACGTGACCGGTGAGGCTGCGGTGACCAAAGGTATCGCGCAGATCGCGGCCGAGGCGGGTCCGATCGATATCCTCGTCAACAATGCCGGCAAGGCCGGCAGCGCGCCGTTCGACAAGACGGGTGCGGCGCTATGGGCGGATATGCTGGCGAGCAACCTTTCCAGCGTGTTCCTGGTGACGCAGGCCGTGCTGCCCGACATGGCGCAGCGCGGCCGCGGCCGCGTGATCAACGTGGCTTCGACCGCGGGCCTCACCGGCTACGCTTACGTCTCGGCCTATGTCGCGGCCAAGCACGGCGTCGTTGGCCTGACCCGTTCGCTGGCGCTGGAATATGCCCGGCGCGGCGTCACCGTGAACGCGGTCTGCCCCGGCTATACCGATACGCCACTGGTGGCGGATGCCACGGCCAACATCGTCGCCAAGACCGGCCGCAGCGAGCAGGAGGCGCGGGCCGCGCTCGCAAAAGTCAATCCGATGCAGCGGCTTGTGACGCCGGAGGAAGTCGCCGACGCCATCCTCTGGCTCGCCTCCGAGGGCGCATCGTCAATCAACGGACAAGCCGTGGCGGTTGCCGGCGGCGAGGTCTTTACCGGGTGAAGGAAGAAATCATGTCCGAGATGAAAGCAAAGCTCCGTCCGTTCAAGGATTATCCCGCGAAGCACTTCCGCTGGTCGACCGATGCCAGCGGCCGGGTCGCGACCATCACGTTGAACCGGCCGGACAAGAAGAATCCGCTGACATTCGAATCCTACGAGGAGCTGCGCGACCTCTTCACCAACCTCAAATACGCTTCCGACGTTCGCGCCATCGTGCTGACCGGCGCCGAGGGCAATTTCTGCTCCGGCGGCGACGTGTTCGAGATCATCGCGCCGTTGACGCGGATGGCGATGCCGGACCTGCTCGCCTTCACCCGGATGACCGGCGAGGTGGTGCGTGCGATGCGCAAATGCCCGCAGATCATCGTCGCCGCGATCGACGGCATCTGCGCCGGTGCCGGTGCGATGCTGGCGCTGGCGTCCGACCTCAGGCTGGCGACACCGCAGGCCAAGACCGCATTCCTGTTCACCCGCGTCGGCCTTGCCGGCGCCGACATGGGTGCCTGCGGGCTGCTGCCGCGGGTGATCGGGCAGGGTCATGCCGCCGATCTGCTCTACACCGGCCGCGCGATGAGCGCCGACGAAGGTTTTGCATGGGGCTTCCACAACCGCCTGGTGCCAGCGGCCGAGCTCGCCGCCGCGGCGCATGAGATGGCGCGCTCGCTCGCGGATGGACCGTGGTTCGCGCACGGCGTGACGAAAACGATGTTCAACCAGGAATGGGCGATGGGCGTCGACGAGATGATCGAGTCCGAAGCGCAGGCGCAGGCGATCTGCATGGTGACCGGCGATTTCCGCCGCGCCTTCGAGGCCTTCGCCGCCAAGCAGAAACCCGCCTTCGAGGGCAATTGAGATGATCGAGATCCTGCAGCCGGATGGATGGGCCAAGCCGATCGGCTACGCCAACGGCATGGCCGCGCGCGGCAAGCAGCTCTTCATCGCCGGCCAGATCGGCTGGAACGGGCAATGCGTGTTCGAGACCGACGATCTCGTGGCACAGATCGGCCAGACCCTGCGCAACATCACAGCCGTCGCCGCCGCCGGCGGGGCAAGGCCCGAGCACATCGTGTCGATGACCTGGTTCCTGCTCGACCGGAAGGAATATTCCGCGCGGCTGAAGGAGATCGGCGCGGTCTATCGCGACGTCATCGGCCGGCATTTTCCGGCGATGACCGCGATCCAGGTTGCCGGCCTGATCGAGGATCGCGCCAAGGTAGAAATCCAGGCCATCGCGGTGGTGCCGGATTAACGGAGGCGCAATCCTGTTGGTCCCGTCATCCTGAGCTGCGAGCCTTGCGGCGCAATTGCGCCGCTGGGCGAGCCTCGAAGGATGCACGGCCCGGCCGGTGGCCGTCGACCCTTCGAGACGCCGCTCCGCCGCTCCTCCAGCGGCAAAGGCGAAGCCTTTGCGCGGGGGTGACGGATTTAGAAGAGAGTATGCTGAGCCGCTGTTAATCCTAAGGCGAGACGGCAAGGATTCGACGAAAGTGGGGACGACAAACTGGCTTGCGGCCGCACAAGCGGGCGTGCGACCCTAGACCAAAGCGTAAAACGTCCTGTGTGAGTGGAGTAAGGACGATGAAGGCGATTATCGTCGGAGGCGGAATCGGTGGTCTCACCACAGCGCTGATGCTGCGCGCGCGCGGCATCGCTTGCGAGCTGTACGAGCAGTCGGAGACGATCCGGGAGCTCGGCGTCGGCATCAACACCTTGCCGCATGCGATCCGCGAGCTGGCAGGGCTCGGCCTGCTCGACAGGCTCGACGACGTCGCGATCCGTACCTCAGAGCTGTTCTATCTGACGCGGCATGGCCAGCAGGTCTGGCATGAGAAGCGCGGGCTCGATGCCGGCCACGACGTGCCGCAATTTTCGATCCATCGCGGCCGCCTGCAAAGCGTGATCCACCAGGCGGTGATCGACCGTCTCGGCGCCGATGCGATCCGCACCGGTTGCCGGCTCGGCTCCTTCACGCAGGATGAAGGCGGGGTCTCGGCCTATTTCTTCGATCGCAGCGGCGCCCATGTGCACACTGCGCGCGGTGACATCCTGATCGGCGCCGACGGCATCCACTCCAAGGTGCGCGAGACGCTGTTCCCGGGCGAGGGCGGGCCGTGCTGGAACGGGCTGATGCTGTGGCGCGGCGCTACCGACTGGCCGGCCTTCCTGACCGGACGCTCGATGATCATCGCCGGCGGGCTGAACGCCAAGGCCGTGATCTACCCGATCGCGCCGGGCTCGAGCCCGGCAAGCCGGCTCACCAACTGGGCGGTGCTGGTGCGGATCGGCGACGGCTCCTCGCCGCCGCCGCGCCGCGAGGGCTGGTCCAATCTCGGCCGGCGCGAGGAGATGATGCCCTATGTCGCGAGCTTCACGATTCCGCAGGTCGATTTCACCGGCCTGATCAACGCGACGCCGGAGTTCTGGGAGTATCCGTGCTGCGACCGCGATCCGCTGCCGTATTGGTCGAGCGGACGGGTCACGCTGCTCGGCGACGCCGCGCATCCGATGTACCCGGTCGGCTCGAACGGCGCGTCGCAGGCCATTCTCGATGCGCGATGCCTCGCCGACATGCTGGCGCGATCCGAGCATCCGCGCCAGGCGCTCGCGGCCTATGAGCGGCAGCGGCTGCCGATGACCGCCGACATCGTCGCCTCCAACCGCCGCGGCGGGCCGGAGGGTGTGATCGACGCCGTCGAGCAGCTCGCGCCGCAGGGCTTTACCGACGTCGACACCATCCTCAATTACGAGGCGCGCGAGGCGATCGTGCGCGGCTACGCGGCCAAGGCCGGCTTCGCCGCCCGCGTGGTGGCGCGGCAGTAGGAGTAACGATCGCCTCGCGCGCCACAAATTCGGTGTCGTCCCTGCGAAAGCAAGGACCCATAACCACCAATGTTCGTCATTTCGCAACGCTGGAATGACGAATCCCGTTCACAACATCCGCCGCGGCGTATGGGTCCCTGCTTTCGCAGGGACGACATCTTTATGCGGCTAGGCTGCCTGCAATTAGGGAAGTGTCCTACGCCGGAGGCGGCGGCAGGAAGTGGATGTTGTGCTCGGCGGCGAGCCGCACCACGTCATCCGGGTTCTGCTCCTTCATGTTGTGGATCGCCCAGAACAGATCGTAGAGCCGGCGGGTCGGCGACACCCAGAACAGCGTCTTGGCAGTTTGCTGCGACTTGTTGAAGATGCCGTGCGGCTTGCCCATCGGCAGGCGTACCAGGTCGCCGGGCGTGGCGGATTCGTCGGCACCGTCGAGCATGAAGTCGAGCTTTCCCTCCAGGATGTAGAGATACTCGTCCTGGTCGGGATGGATGTGCGGAGGCACGAAGGTGCCCGGCGGGAAGGTGGCGTGCCAGGAGAACGAATGCTCGGTGCGGCTCTTCGGCACGTAGGTCTGGCCGAGGATGCTCCAGGAAATGCCCTGCATGCCTTCATTGGCGCGGGTGATGCCGGCGATCTCGTCTTTCGTCATGTTTCCCTCTCTTTTGTTTGAGGCGCTTTCATCACGCGAACCGGTGTCCACTTCGCTTGAAAACGCTTTGTGTCTTACTTCGCGGCGCAGTCCTTGGCGTAGCGGTCGCCATAGTTCGAGAACACCTTTTCGACAATCTCGGTCTGGAATTTGCCGTCGGGCCGCTTCGCGACCTTGGTGAGATAGAAATCCTGGATCGGATAGCCGTTGTTGTTGAACTTGAAGTTACCGCGCAGCGAGGTGAAGTCGGCCTTCTTCAGTGCCGCCGCGACCGCCTCCTTGTTGGAGAGGTCGCCCTTCACCGCCTTGACCGCGCTGTCGATCAACAGCGCCGCGTCATAGGCCTGCATGGCATAGGTACCGGGCACGCCGTTGTATGCGGCCTCATAGGCGGCGACGAATTTCTTGCTCTGCGGATTGTCGAGGTCAGGTGCCCAGTTCGCGCCGCCGAACATGCCGACCGCGGCGTCCTGCTGCGCAGGCAGGGTGGATTCGTCGACGGTGAAGGCGGAGAGCACCGGCACGGTGGCGCCGGCCTGCTTGTATTGCTTCACGAGGTTCACGCCCATGCCGCCGGGCATGAAGGTGAACAGCGCGTCCGGCTTCTGCGCGGCGATCTTGGACAATTCGGGCTGGAAATCCAGTGTGTTCAGCGGCGTGTAGGATTCCTCTGTTATCTCACCCTTGTAGTCGAGCTTGAAGCCGGCGACGGAGTCGCGGCCGGCCTGATAGTTCGGCACCAGCAAATAGACGCGCTTGTAGCCGCGGTCCTGCGCCACCTTGCCGAGGATCTCGTGCACCTGGTCGTTCTGGTACGACGTCACATAGAAGAACGGGTTGCACTCCTTGCCGGCAAAGCTCGAGGGGCCGGCATTCGGGCTGATCAGGAAGGTCTTACTGTCGGTGACCGGGCGGTGGATCGCCAGCAGGATGTTGGAGAAGATCGGGCCGACCACGAAATCGACCTTGTCGCGCTCGAGCAGGCCGCGCACCTTGACCACCGCAGCGTCGGGCTTGAGCTCGTCGTCGGCGTTGACGATCTCGACATCCCGGCCGGCCATCTTGCCGCCAAGGTCCTTGACCGCGAGTGCAAAGCCGTCGCGGACCTGCTGGCCCAGCGCCGCGGCAGGTCCCGAGGTCGTAACCAGCACGCCGATCTTGATCTTTTCCTGCGCTGCCGCCGGGCTCGCCGCGATTCCCAGCAGCGCCGCCAATCCCGCGAGTCTTGTCAGTTGCTTCATGTCACTCCCCCAAAGCATTGTCTTGATGCCTTTCCAGCTTGGCCGCAGCTTAGTCTGGCGCGTGCGACCGCTGCAAGCGATGTGGCATCGCGTCAGGTTACCGGTTGCGCGGGCGCTGTCGCGCGCCATGCAAGCGCCGCGCCAATTGCTTGAAGTTTAAAGAAATTGCAGAATTGCCTCGGTGCATCGGGCCGGATTCGCTATTGTCCTTGCAGGACACCGCGAATTGCTTGAAGCTCAAAGCAATCGGTCCGACCGAAACCCGCCGCGGAGGCATGATCGCAGCATGATCCTCGATTCCGAAACCAAGGCCGTCGAGCTGCCCGACGATCACGGCACCGAGCTCAGGCTGTGGCTGAGGCTGTTGACCTGCACCACGCTGATCGAAGGCGAGGTGCGCAGCCGCCTGCGCGAGAAATTCGACGTCACGCTGCCGCGTTTCGACCTGATGGCCCAGCTCGACAAGGTGCCGGACGGCATGACGCTGTCGGACCTGTCGAAGCGGATGATGGTGTCGAACGGCAACGTCACCGGGCTGGTCGAGCGCCTGGTTGAATCGGGCCATCTCGATCGCCGCACCTCGGAGACCGACCGCCGCGTGCAGTTCATCCGGCTGACCAAGACCGGCCGGGCCGAGTTCCGCAAGATGGCGGCCGAACACGAGAAATGGATCGCCGATGTCTTCGGCGACCTCTCGCCGAAGGATATCCGCGAGCTGATGCGGCTGCTCGCCAAGGCCAAGGGCTCGGCGCAGCGCTCGGCCAAGGCGCGGACCGCGTAACGCCGTGGCCGGGATCGATTACGAAGTCGAATACAACAACCGGGCGCGGGTGCTGGAAAACCCGGCGATCATGGCCGGCTGGGCGCGGGACTCCGCGGCGTACCGCGAGCAGCATCCGCCGCGGCGTCTGAGCTATGGTCCGGGCGAGCGCAACTTCATCGACCTGTTCGAGGGCGATCGTGATGGGCCTCTCGTCGTGTTCATCCACGGCGGCTACTGGCAGGCGCTCGACGGCTCGTCGTCGAGCCATTGCGCGCGCGGCCTCAATGGCCACGGCATCAGCGTCGCGGTGCCGAGCTACGATCTGTGCCCCAATGTCTCGGTCGGCGACATCATCGGCGAGATGCGTGCGGCGTGCCGCGAACTGGCGAAGCTCGGCCGGCAGCTGGTCGTGTCGGGACATTCTGCCGGCGGACACCTTGCCGCATGCATGCTGGCGACCGATTGGCCCGCCTGTGATGCGTCGTTGCCGAAGAACCTGGTCAGGGCTGCTTACGCGATATCAGGCCTGTTCGAGCTCGAGCCGCTGGTCGGCACCTCCATCAACAAGGCGCTCGGCCTCGATCGCGACGCAGCAAGGGCGGCGAGCCCGCTGCTCTGGAAAGCACCTGCCGGCACGACGCTTGATGCGGTGGTTGGTGGCGCCGAGAGCGCCGAATATCACCGGCAGAGCCGGACCATCGCCGATGTCTGGGGCGGCGCGGGCGTTGCCACGCGGTTCGGCATCGTGCCCGACGCCAATCATTTCACCGCGATCGCGCCGCTCGCCGACCCGGCGTCGGACATGGTCGCGCGGTTGAAGCAGCTCACGCAGATCTGAGGCTCTGAGGGATCGCCGGCGACAGCCGAGTGATTTCCACGCGACATCTACCCTTGCGCCAAATTATTTTAAGTATAAAATGATTGGCGATTGGAACGCTGCCGGGCGTCCCCGATATCAGTCGTCTCGACGTTGGTCTTTGGCCTTTCTGGATGGAAAGCGAGGGGCAATCGAATGTCAGGTGAATTTCCCGGGCTCGGCCCATCCGGGCATGTCGACGATTTCGCGCGGCGCAACCTGCCGCCGTTTCAGCAATGGCCGCAGCTGCTGCTCGACCGGCCGGAATTCAAATATCCCGACTATCTCAACGCCGCGGTCGAACTGACCGACCGGATCGTCGAGCAGGGCATGGGCGATCGTATCGCGCTGATCGGCAACGGCCGGCAGCGCACCTACAAGGAATTGACCGATTGGTCGAACCGCCTGGCGCATGCGCTGGTGGAGAATTACGGCGTCAAGCCCGGCAATCGCGTGCTGATCCGCTCGGGCAACAATCCGGCGCTGGTCGCGGCCTGGCTCGCGGCGACCAAGGCCGGCGCCGTCGTCGTCAACACCATGCCGATGCTGCGCGCCGGCGAACTGTCCAAGATCGTCGACAAGGCCGAGATCGCGCTGGCGCTGACCGACAGCCGCATCGCCGACGAGCTGGTGGCTTGCGCCAAGACCAGCAAATTCCTCAAGCAAGTCGTCAATTTCGACGGCACCTCCAATCATGACGCTGAGCTCGACCGGATCGCGCTGAACAAGCCGGTCAAGTTCGATGCGGTGAAGACCGGCCGCGACGATGTCGCGCTGCTCGGCTTCACGTCGGGCACCACCGGCGAACCCAAGGCGACGATGCACTTCCACCGCGATCTCCTGATCGTCGCTGATGGTTATGCCAGGGAAGTGCTCGAGGTGACGCCCGACGACGTGTTCGTCGGCTCGCCGCCGCTTGCCTTCACCTTCGGCCTCGGCGGGCTCGCGATCTTCCCGCTGCGCTTCGGCGCCACCGCGACGCTGCTGGAGAACGCGGCGCCGAGCGAGATGATCCGGATCATCGAGACCTACAAGGCGACGATCTGCTTCACCGCGCCGACCGCCTATCGGGCGATGATGGCGGCGATGGACAAGGGCGCCGACCTGTCGTCGCTGCGGCTCGCGGTCTCCGCCGGCGAGACGCTGCCGGCGCCGGTGTTCGAGAGCTGGACCAGGAAGACCGGCAAGCCGATCCTCGACGGCATCGGCAGCACGGAATTGCTGCACATCTTCATCACCAACCGCGCCGGCAGCGCCGTCGCCGGCACCACGGGTACGCCCGTGACCGGCTACCAGGCGAAGATCGTCGATGAGGACATGAACGAGCTGCCGGCGGGGCAGGTCGGCAAGCTGGCGGTGCGCGGCCCGACCGGCTGCCGCTATCTCGCCGACGCCAGACAAACGAAGTATGTCCGCGACGGCTGGAACATCACCGGCGATGCCTTCGTCAGCGACGAAAACGGCCGGCTGTCGTTCGTGGCGCGCGCCGACGACATGATCATCTCGGCGGGCTACAACATCGCCGGTCCCGAGGTCGAGGCGGCGCTGCTCGGCCATCCCGATGTCGCCGAGTGTGCCGTGATCGGCGCGCCCGACGAGGAGCGGGGACAGATCGTCTCGGCCTTCATCGTACTGAAGCAGGGCGCGCGCAGTGACGATGTCGAGGTCAAGCTGCTGCAGGATCACGTCAAGGCGACGATCGCGCCGTACAAATATCCCCGCGCGATCGCTTTTGTCGAGGCGTTGCCGAAGACCCAGACCGGGAAGATCCAGCGCTTCAAGCTGCGCGAGGCGAGCTAAAAATCGGGCGACGGCTTGAAGCCGTCGCCCCGGACATCGTAATCAATGAGATCAATGCGCGCCGGCGCCGCCCGCCGCGCTCTTTGGCTTGCCGGTCAGAACGATCGCGATCGCAGCGAGCGCCAGCACGACGCCGATCACGGCGAAGGCGTCACTGAAGCCGAGCACCAGCGCCTGACGCTTCACGATGTTGCCGATCGCCACGATCGCCTGGCTGTGCGCGGTGGCGGGGTCGGCGACGCCGTGGCTGAGGAAGTAGTTGGTGACCTCGGCGATCCGGGTCCGCACCTCGTCGCGGCCGAGATGAACGGACTGGCCGATGATGTTGGAGTGGAACTGCTCGCGCTTGGTGACAATGGTCGAAAGCAGCGCGGTGCCGATCGCGCCGCCGAGGTTGCGCATCATGTTGGAGATGCCGGAGGCCGCCGGCGCATCCTGCGGCGCGACGCTGCCGAGGCTGATGGCGGACAGTGGCGCCAGCGTAATCGCCTGGCCGACCGCGCGAACGATGTTCGGATAGAAGAACTGGTCGCCAGAATAGTCGAGCGACATCTGGATGTTCATGAAGGAGGAGACCGCGAACAGCGCCATGCCGGTGAACGCGATCAGCCGGGCATCGAAGCGCTGCATCAGCTTCGGCACCAGCGGGATCAGGATCAGCTGCGGCAGGCCGGTCCAGGCCAGCACCTGGCCGATCTGCTCGGCATTGTAGCGCTGCACCTGGCCGAGATAGGCCGGCAGCAGATAGACCGAGCCGAACAGCGCAAAGCCGACGAACACCGCCGAGATCGTGCCGAAGCCGAAGCTGCGTTGGGTCAGCAGCCGCAGCCGGAGCAGCGGCTTCTCGACGACCAGCTCGATCCAGATGAACAGGGTCAGGCTGACCGCGGCGATCACTGCGAGCTTGACGATGAAGGGCGAGCCGAACCAGTCGTCCTTGTTGCCTTCCTCCAGCACCGCCTGCAGCGACGACAGGCCGACCGCCATCGTGATGATACCGAGCCAGTCACCTTCGCGCAGCAGATGCAGCTGCATCGGCTGGCGCTCCAGCGTGAAGGAGAGGGTGGCGACCATGACCGCGGTTGGGATCACGTTGACGAAGAAGATGGTCTGCCAGCCGTAATTTTCGGTCAGGTAGCCGCCGATGGTCGGGCCGATCGCCGGGGCAAAGGTCACAGCGAGCGCGAACATCGCCAGCCCGATCGGCTGCTGCACCTTCGGCAGCTTGGTGAACACCAGCGTGAAGGCCATCGGGATCAGCACGCCGCCGAAGAAGCCCTGCAGGCCGCGCATCGCGATCATCGATGGCAGATCGTGGGTGAAGGTACATGCGACCGAGAAGGCCGCGAACAGCGTGGCGAAGGTGATCATGATCTTGCGGAACGAGAACACCCGGCTGAGGTAGTCGGTGAGCGGGATCACCACGATCTCGCCGATCAGATAGGACGTCGAGATCCACGAACCGTTGTCGACGCCGGTTCCGATGCCGCCCTCGATGTTGAGCAGCGAGGCGTTGGTGATCTGGATGTTGAGGATCGCCATGAAGGCGCCGATCATGGCCGCCAGGATCGAGACCCAGACGGTCACACTTGCGCGATTGGGATCTACGGCGGCGCGGGGCGCGGCGGCAGAGGAGGAGAGCGCGAGGTCGGACATGACATCACCTATTTGAACGAGGCGACAGCGAGCTTCGGCGTGGCTTTGGCTTGCGGAGCCTGCTCGGCAGGATGTGAAAGCGTCGCAATGGAGGGGATCACCGACATGCCCGGCCGCAGATCGACATTGGTTGCGTCGAGCACGATCTTCACCGGGATGCGCTGCACCACCTTGGTGAAGTTGCCGGTGGCGTTATCCGGCGGCAGCAGTGCGAACTCCTGGCCACTGGCCGGTGCCAGGCTGTCGACATGGCCGCGCACGACCTGGCCGGGGAACATGTCGACCTCGATCTCGACCGGCTGGCCCTTGCGGACATTGGTGAGCTGCGTCTCCTTGTAGTTCGCGATCACATAGGCGCCGGTGGCCGGCACCAGCGACATCAATTGCGTGCCGGCCTGGACGAACTGGCCGGTGCGCAGCGTGCGGTTGCCGACCACGCCGTCGATCGGCGCAGTGATGGTGGTGTAGCCAAGATTGAGCTCAGCCTGGTTTTGCAGGGCGGTGGCCCGTCCCAACGCCGCAACCGCCTGGGCGATCTCGGCCTTGAGCAGCTCCACCTGGCGCTCGGCGGAAGCGAGGTTTGCGGTGTCGCGGGCGATAGCGGCCTGCGCGCTGGCGTAGCGCGACTGCGCCTGCTGCGCGTTCTGCACGCTGCCATAGCCGGTGCCGGCGAGGTCGGTGTAGCGCTTGTTCTCCTGCTCCGCGAAGGTCTGCGTCGCGGTATCCACCGCAAGGGTCGCGCGTGCCGCTTCGATCACCGAGTGCTGCACGTCGAGCTGGGCACGCTTGCTGGTGATCGCGGCTTCGGCGGCAGCGACGTCGGCCTTCGACTGATCAAGCGCGACCTTGAAATCGCGCTCGTCGATCCGCGCCAGGATCTGCCCGGCACGCACATGCTCGTTGTCGCCCACCAGCACCGCGCTGAGATAGCCGGAGACCTTCGGCGCGATCGTGGTGTTGTCGGCCTTCACATAGGCGTCGTCGGTCGAGACCTGAAAGCGGCCGACCGTCCAGTAATCCCAGCCGTACCAGCCGCCGCCCGCGAGAACGGCAGCGGCCGCGCCGGCGAGGAGGAGGCGGCGAAGCTTGCCCTTGGCGGCAGGGGGCTTGGCCGTTTCCGGGTTGGCGACCAATTGCTTGGCGGTTGCGGCCGGAACCGGGCTCTCGGCCTTGAAAGACGTTTCATGCTGGCTCATGGCAGTGGCTCCTGGAAGCTCTATATCCCTCTGGGAAACCTTGCGGATTTCGCTCCAGGTCGCCTGGGATAATTAGGAAACTTGATGTTTTCCAAAATATCCCCCATATTTGGAGTGTCAATAGAATGACAGGCATCATCTAAAAGCATGGCTTGCCGATGAACCGGAATGACAAAGCTCAGACTGAGCAGAACCTGGCTGTGCCGGAGCGGCGCGGCCGCGGCCGGCCGCAGCTCCGCTCCGACGACGAGACGCGCGCGCTGATCTACGAGGCCGCGCGGCGCGAGTTCTCCGAGCGCGGCTTCGCGGCGGCAAGCATCGCCGACGTCGCCTGCCGCGCCGGCGTCTCCACCAAGACCCTCTACCGGCTGATCCCGACCAAGCTGGCGCTGTTCGAAGGCATGGTGACTGACCGGGTCGACCGGTTCGTCTCCATCGTGAATCTCGGCGCCTGCGACGGCCGCAACGTCGCTGCAGCCCTGGAGACCGCCTTGCTGACCTGCGCCGAGCTCATTCTCGATGCCGAGGTCATCGCCCTGCAACGGATCATCCTGGCCGAGAGCGACAAATTCCCCGACATTGCCGAGACGTTCTACGAGAAGGCGATGCAGCGGACCATCGCCGCACTGGCGAGCTGGCTCGGCGTGCAGCAGCGGCGCGGGCGGATCGTGCTCGATGATGCTGAGGCTGCCGCAGGCATGCTGCTCGGCATGCTCGTGTTCAAGCCGCAACGCGACGTCATGTTCGGGCACAAGCCCGCGCCACTGCACAGCGAGATGGAAGCCCGCGCGAAGGCCTGTGCGGCACTGTTCCTGTCCGGATGCGCCGCGCCGGCCGACCAGATCAAGAAGAGCGGAGAGGCATGATGCCGGAGCCAGCCGCGCTTTGGTCCTGAGCGGGCCGCCTTACTTGGCTGCTACCGCTGCTGCGGGGGGCTGCGTCAGCACCTGGCGGATCATCCGGGCCAGATCGGCCTTGCGATACGGCTTCGGCAGCAGCGTCACGTCGGGGTCGAGACGGCCGTGGTGGATGATCGCGTCCTCGGTATAGCCGGAGGTGAACAGCACGCGAACCGAGGGCAGCTTGGCAGTCACGGCATCGGCGACCTGCCGGCCGTTCATGCCGCCGGACATGATGACGTCGGTGAACAGCACGTCGCAGACAAAGCCCTTCTCGACGGCGGCCAAGGCTTCGGGGCCGTTGGCGGTGACCATGGTGCGGTAGCCGAGCTGCTCGAGCTGGGCGCTGACGTAGTTGCGCACCAGCGGATCGTCCTCGACGACCAGGATGGATTCATGGCCGCCGCGGGTGTCGACCGCCGGCGGCGGTTCGACATCAACCATGTCGCCCATGCTGCGCGGCAGATAGAGCTTGATCGACGTGCCATGGCCTTCTTCGGAATAGATCTTGAGGTGGCCGTCTGACTGCTTGATGAAGCCGTACACCATGCTCAGCCCGAGGCCGGTGCCCTTGCCGGTGTCCTTGGTGGTGAAGAACGGCTCGAACACCTTGTCGCGGATGGCCGCGGGGATTCCGCCGCCGGTGTCGCTGACCGCGACCATCACGTATTCACCCGCGCGCACATCGGGGTTGGCCGCGGCATAGACCTCGTCGAGGATGACGTTGCTGGTCTCCAGCATCAGCTTGCCGCCGTCGGGCATCGCATCGCGGGCGTTGACGGCGAGATTGAGCAGTGCGGTCGCCATGTGGTTGGGATCGATGAAGGCCGGCCAGGCGTCCGGCTCGAGCGCGGTATCGATCTCGATCTGCTCGCCCAGCGACGGACGCAGGAGCCTTGCTGTGTCCTGCACCAGCGTATTGAGATCAGCTTCACGCGGCTGCAGCGGCTGCTGCCGCGAGAAGGCCAGCAGATGCTTGGTCACCTCAGCGCCGCGGAAGGCGGCGTCGCTGATCATTTTCGTCACCGACGACAGCGCGGCGTCGTGCTCGACGGCTTCGGCGAGGATGTCGATCAGGCCGGTGATGACGGTCAGGATGTTGTTGAAGTCATGGGCAATGCCGCCGGTGAGGTGGCCGACGGCCTCCATCTTCTGCACCTGGCGCAGCTTCTGCTCGGCTTCGAGCTGCTCGCGGGCGACCTCGACCTCGCGGGCGCGCATGAAGATCTCGGCTTCCATCTGCTCGGTGCGCTCGCGCAGCCGGTCGGTCAGCTCGGCCTGCTCGGCGCCGCGCTGCTTCAGCTGGATGAAGCTGGTGACGTCTTCGACCCGATGGATGATGTAGATGAACTGTCCGGTCGGCCCGAACACCGGCGTGTTGCGCGGGCTCCAGTACTTTTCCTCGAATCCGCCGCCCTCCGACTCGGGCTTGCGGATGTCATATTTCTGCACCGACATGGTGTCGGGACGGCGGAACTGGACCACGCGTTCGAGCGAGGTGCGCAGGTTCCGCACGCCGTCGGCGGCCGGATCGTCCGGATTGTCGGGAAACATCTCGAACAGGTTGCGCCCGAGGACCGCTGCGCGCTCGGTCCTGGTGGCACGCAGATAGGCGTCGCTTGCTGCCACGATACGGAAGTCGGGCTGGGTCAGCACCAGATAGAGGCCGGGCGCCGCCTCGAATAACGCCTTGAAGTCAGGCATCGGCGGGGACTGATTTTGCAGTTCATCCTCCCTCGCAGGGATACGGTCCGCCACTGACCGCACCCAAGATGTGGCACGCGTTTGCCGGAACTTCAATGGTTAACATACGGTACCGGCTCGATTTTCTCGATCGCGCATGCATCGGGGCTAGTGCGAATTCGGCAGGTAGCGCCAGCCCTCCTTGCCGAGGAAGTCCAGCATCGCCTGTGCGGGCGGCAGCAGGATCTTGTCGGTGCGCCGGATCGCATGCCACTGCCGGACGATCGGCAGGCCCTTCACCTTGAGCACCACCAGCCGACCGTCCTCCAGCTCGTGGAACACGGTGTGCTGTGAGATGAAGGCGATGCCGAGCCTGGCCATCACCGCCTGCTTGATGGTCTCGTTGCTGTCCATCGCCATGCCGAGCTTCGGCTCCAGCCCGACCCGCTCGAAATATTGCTGCATCAGCATCCGCGTGCCGGATCCCTGCTCGCGGGTGATGAAGGTTTCATTGGCGAGCTCCGGCGGTGAGACGTGGCGCCGCCGCGCCAGCCGGTGATCGGGCGCCGCGATGATGAAGTGCGGATGGCGGCCGAGCGGCTTCATCTCGACCTCGACATCGGCCGGCGGCCGGCCCATCACGGCGATGTCGAGGTCGTAGCCGCGCAGCGCGTCGCGGATTTCCTCGCGGTTGCCGATCCGCAGCGTTACCTCGATCTTGGGAAAGCGACGCGAGAACGCGGCGATCGCAAACGGCACGAAATACTTCGCGGTCGAGACCGCGCCCAGCGCGACGCGGCCGCCGCTGCGGCCGGCGATCATGTCGAGCGATTGCTCGCAATCCTTCAGCGCCGCCTCGACCCGCTCGACCAGCGTCAGCACATGCGCGCCGGCATCCGTCAGCGCCATGCCGTCGCCGGTACGCTGGATCAACGGCAGCCCCGCGAGCGTTTGCAGGTTGCGAAGCTGCAGCGTCACCGCGGGTTGCGTCAGGTTGAGGCGGTTGGCCGCCGACGTGATCGAGCCTGCCTCGTGCACGGTGGACAATGCGCGCAGCTGGCGAATGGTGAGATCTCGCGTGAAGTTGCCGGCCATGCCCAGCTCCATAAGAAATACTTTGCTCGGACCAAAGATAATAAAATTTCCCTAATTGGGCAATTCGCACGTTGATACGGCGAAGGCGACTCCCCTGAGATCGCCTCTCGAAGCCTCGGGACAGAGGGCGCGATCATAGGGAGAGGCCGGTGGAAATTCGTCCAGCATTGCATGCCCATCTGGAGTGGCCGACGCAGCATAATCCGTTGCGCGCCGCGACCGTTGCGGCGATCGAGGCGCTGGCCGGTGCCGCGCTCGAGCTGTCGCGCATCATTGCCGCCGGGCCGCTCGCCGGCATCGTCGGCGAGAGCGGCGGCGTCAATCCCGACGGCGATCGCCAGAAGACCATCGACATCGTCGCCGACCGCCTGATGCGCGACGCGCTGCGCACCGCGCCGGTCGCCGCGGTGCTGTCGGAGGAGGCGGAGCTGCCGGAGACACTCGATCCGGATGCGCCGCTCTGTGTCGCGATCGATCCGCTCGATGGCTCGGCCAATCTCGAAAACAATATCTCGATCGGCACGATCTTCTCGATCCGGCCGAAGGGCAACGACATCATCTCGACCTTCTTCGAGCCCGGCACGGCGCAGTGCGCCGCCGGCTGCTTCATCTATGGTCCGCAGACGGTGCTCGTGCTGGCGCTGGACCGGCGCGTCGACCGTTTCACGCTGGATCCGCGGACCGGCGAGTTCGTGCTGACGGCGCGCGATCTGCGGGTGCCGCAGGACACGCCGGAATTCGCCATCAATGTCTCGAACCGGCGGCACTGGAGCGGCCAGGTGCGCAATTACATCGACGAGTGCCTGGCCGGCGTGAACGGCGAGCACGGGCAGGACTTCAACATGCGCTGGATCGGCTCGCTGGTGGCGGAAGCCTACCGCATCCTGATGCGCGGCGGCGTGTTCCTGTATCCGGCGGATGCGCGCCAGGGTTACCGCGAAGGCCGGTTGCGCCTGCTGTATGAAGCGCATCCGATCGCGCTGATCATGGAGTGGGCTGGCGGCGCGGCGTCGAGCGGCCGCTCGCGCATTCTCGAACTCTCGGCACGCACGCCGCATCAGCGCGTGCCGCTGATCATGGGATCGGCGCGCGCCGTGCGCGCCGTCGATGCGATCCACCTGACCGTCGAGCCGTTGTTCGAGAGCAGCGATGCCCCGCTGTTCGCGCGGCGCGGCCTGTTCCGCTGAAGGGGGAGCCCATGTCTCGCAGGCACCCCATCATCTCGATCACCGGCTCGTCGGGCGCCGGCACCACCTCGGTGAAGAAGACGTTCGAGAACATCTTCCGCCGCGAGAACGTGGTCGCGGCCTATATCGAGGGTGATGCGTTCCACCGCTACGACCGCGTCGAGATGCGCAGCATGATGGTGGAGAAGGCGGAGCGCGGCAACAAGCACTTCAGCCATTTCAGCCCCGACACCAATCTGTTCGAGGAGCTGGAGAGGCTGTTCCGCGACTATGCCGAGACCGGCACCGGAACGACGCGGCACTATGTGCATGACGAGGAGGAATCGCGGCTCTACGGCGCCAAGCCCGGCACCTTCACCGCGTGGGACGCGCTGCCGGAGAATTCGGACCTCTTGTTCTACGAGGGCCTGCATGGCGCCGTGGTCACCGACAAGGTGAACGTCGCGCAGCACGCGGACCTCAAGATCGGCGTCGTGCCGGTCATCAATCTCGAATGGATCCAGAAGCTGCACCGCGACCGCAGCCACCGCGGCTATTCGACCGAGGCGGTGACCGACACCATCCTGCGCCGGATGCCGGACTACGTGAACTACATCTGCCCGCAATTCACCGAGACCGACATCAACTTCCAGCGCGTGCCGACGGTCGACACCTCGAACCCGTTCATCGCGCGCTGGATCCCGACCCCTGATGAATCGATGGTCGTGATCCGGCTGAAGAACCCGCGCGGCATCGATTTTCCCTATCTGCTCTCGATGATCCCCGGAAGCTTCATGTCGCGCGCCAACTCGATCGTGGTGCACGGCGCCAAGCTCGACCTCGCGATGCAGCTGATCCTGACCCCCCTGATCCTGCAACTGATCGAACGAAAGAGGCGCACGATATGACGACCGCACTTGCGTCCGTTGCGAGCCGCCCGGAAATCAGCCACGACGAGATGGCCAACGCCATCCGCTTCCTCGCCATCGACGCGGTGGAGCAGGCGAAGTCCGGCCATCCCGGCATGCCGATGGGCATGGCCGATGTCGCGACCGTGCTGTTCACCGACTTCCTGAAGTTCGATCCCGCCGATCCGGCCTGGCCCGATCGCGACCGCTTCGTGCTGTCGGCCGGTCACGGCTCGATGCTGCTCTACGCGCTGCTTTACCTCACCGGCTACGAGAGCATGACGCTCGATCAGCTCAAGGCGTTCCGGCAGTGGGGATCGCAGACCCCGGGGCATCCGGAGTATGGCCATACGCCTGGTGTCGAGACCACGACCGGGCCGCTCGGGCAGGGTATCGCGACCGCGGTCGGCATGGCGCTCGCCGAGCGCCTGATGAACGCCCGCTTCGGCGACGATCTGGTCGACCACTATACCTATGTGATTGCCGGCGATGGTTGCCTGATGGAGGGCCTCAGCCATGAGGCGATCTCGCTCGCCGGCCATTTGCGGCTCAATCGCCTGATCGTGCTGTTCGATGACAACCGGATCTCGATCGATGGTGCGACCTCGCTGTCGTGCTCGGACGACCAGGCGGCGCGGTTTGCGGCCAGCGGCTGGAACGTCTGCCGCCTCGACGGCCACGATCCGCAGGCGATCACGGCGGCGATCAGGCAGGCCCGGGCGAGCGATCGTCCCTCGCTGATCGCGTGCCGGACCGTGATCGGGTTCGGTGCGCCGAACCGGCAGGGCAGCGAGAAGGTGCATGGCGCGCCGCTCGGCACCGACGAGGCGGCGAAGACCCGCAGCGCGCTGCGCTGGCCGTATCTGGCCTTCGAGGTTCCCGATGCCGTGCTGGCCGAGTGGCGCGAGCTCGGCGGCCGTGGCCGCGACGCGCGGCGCGCCTGGATCGAACGTTCGCGTGCCGCCTGCAAGGGTGAACGGTCGCCGTTCCACGACGCGCTGAACCGGAAACTGCCCTGCGCCTATACCAAGGCGATGGCCGCGCTCGTCGAGCGCTTTGCGACCGAGCGGCCGAAACTCGCGACGCGGCAGGCCTCGCAGCAGGTCATCGATGTGATCGCGCAAGCCTTGCCGAACCTGCTCGGCGGCTCGGCTGACCTCACACACTCCAACCTGACGCAGGCGAAGTCGCAGGTTCCGGTGCGGCAGGATATGCTCGACGGCAGCTACATCCACTATGGCATCCGCGAGCACGGCATGGCGGCGGCGATGAACGGCATCGCGCTGCATGGTGGCTTCATTCCCTATGGCGGCACCTTCCTGTGCTTCGCCGATTACAGCCGGCCGGCGATCCGCCTCGCGGCGCTGATGGGGATCCGCGTCATCCATGTGATGACCCATGACTCGATCGGGCTCGGCGAGGACGGGCCGACGCATCAGCCGGTCGAGCATCTCGCCGCGCTGCGCGCGATCCCGAATGTGCTGGTGTTTCGTCCGGCCGACGCGGTTGAGACCGCGGAAGCCTGGGACTGCGCGCTGAAGGCGGAGACCTCGCCGTCGATCCTCTGCCTGTCGCGGCAGGCGCTGCCGACGATCCGCGACGGCAGTAGGGACAACCAGGTCGCGCTCGGCGCCTACGTTCTGGTCGAGCCGTCCTTCGCGCGTGACGTCACCCTGATTGCAACGGGTTCGGAGGTGGCGATCGCGCTCGAAGCCGCAAGGCTGCTGGCGGAAGGGGGAATGCAGGCCGCGGTCGTCTCGGCTCCGTGCTTCGACCTGTTCCGCCAGCAGCCGAGCGACTATCGCGCAAGAGTCCTGGGCAGCGCGCCGCGCGTCGGCGTCGAAGCCGCCGTCGAAGGCGACTGGGCGCGCTGGCTCGGCGACGACGGTGCGTTCGTGGGCATGACCGGCTTCGGCGCGTCCGCGCCGGCCGACGTGCTCTACCGCGAGTTCGGCATCACGCCTACGGCAGTCGCCGCAACCGCAAAACAGCTCATCCAACGGGCGAATTGAAAGGAGGACGCCACGATGGCGCGGATCACCCTGAGGCAATTGCTGGACCACGCCGCGGAGCGCGGCTACGGCGTGCCGGCCTTCAACATCAACAACATGGAGCAGGGCCTCGCGATCATGGAGGCGGCGGCCGCCTGCGATGCGCCGGTCATCATCCAGGCGTCGCGCGGCGCGCGGTCCTATGCCAACGACATCATGCTGGCGAAGATGATCGATGCGCTGGAGGAGATGTATCCGCAGATCCCGCTCTGCCTGCATCTCGATCACGGCAATGAAGAGGCGACCTGCGCCACCGCGATCCGCTACGGCTTCACCTCGGTGATGATGGACGGCTCGCTCAAGGCCGACGCCAAGACCGCAGCCGACTATGACTATAATGTCGACATCACCCGCCGCGTGGTCGATATGGCGCACTGGGTCGGCGCGTCGGTCGAAGGCGAGCTCGGCGTGCTCGGCTCGCTCGAGCATGGCGGCGGCGAGCAGGAGGACGGTCACGGCGTCGAAGGCAAGATCAGCCACGACCAGTTGCTCACCGACCCCGACCAGGTGGTCGATTTCGTCCGCGCCACCAAGGTCGATGCGCTCGCGATCGCGATGGGCACCTCGCACGGCGCCTACAAATTCACGCGCAAGCCGGACGGCGAGATTTTGGCGATGCGCGTGGTCGAGGAGATCCACACCCGGCTGCCCAATACGCATCTGGTGATGCACGGCTCGTCCTCGGTGCCGCAGGCGCTGCAGGACGTGTTCAACCGGTTCGGCGGCGAGATGCCGCAGACCTGGGGCGTGCCGGTCGAGGAGATCGTGCGCGGCATCAAGCACGGCGTGCGCAAGGTCAACATCGACACCGATTGCCGGCTGGCGATGGCCGCGGCCTTCCGCAAGGTCGCCGTGCAGTCGAAGAGCGAGTTCGATCCGCGCAAGTTCCTGAAGCCCGCGATGGATGCGCTGCGCGAACTCTGCCGCGACCGCTTCGAGCAATTCGGCACCGCGGGCAATGCCGCGGGGATCAAGGTGATTGGCCTGCCGGAGATGGCCCGACGCTACCGCGCCGGCGCGCTCGATCCGCAGATTGGAAACATGACCCAGGCCGCCTGAGCAATTGGCCGGCGAAAGACAGGAGAATGAGATGAACATGCAGCAGTCGATCACCGTGCGCGGCAAGGATCGCTACAAGTCCGGCGTGATGGAATACAAGCGGATGGGCTACTGGGAGCCGAACTACGAGCCCAAGGACACCGACGTCATCGCGCTGTTCCGCGTCACACCGCAGGATGGCGTCGATCCGACCGAAGCTTGTGCTGCGGTGGCCGGCGAATCTTCGACCGCGACCTGGACCGTGGTGTGGACCGACCGGCTGACCGCTGCGGAGAAGTACCGGGCGAAGTGCTATCGCGTCGATCCGGTACCGAATTCCCCGGGCAGCTACTTCGCCTATATCGCCTACGACCTCGATCTGTTCGAGCCGGGCTCGATCTCGAACCTGACCGCATCGATCATCGGCAATGTGTTCGGCTTCAAGCCGCTCAAGGCATTGCGGCTCGAGGACATGCGGCTGCCGACCGCCTATGTGAAGACCTTCCAGGGACCTGCGACTGGCATCGTGGTGGAGCGCGAGCGGCTCGACAAGTTCGGCCGTCCCTTGCTCGGCGCCACCGTGAAGCCGAAGCTCGGTCTGTCCGGCCGCAATTACGGCCGCGTCGTCTACGAGGCGTTGAAGGGCGGGCTCGACTTCACCAAGGACGACGAGAACATCAACTCGCAGCCCTTCATGCATTGGCGCGAGCGCTTCCTGTACTGCATGGAGGCGGTCAACCGCGCGCAGGCCGCGACCGGCGAGATCAAGGGTACCTACCTCAACGTCACCGCGGCGACCATGGAGGACATGTATGAGCGCGCCGAGTTCGCCCATGAGCTCGGCTCCAACATCGTCATGATCGACCTCGTGATCGGCTACACCGCGATCCAGTCGATGGCGAAGTGGGCGCGCAGGAACAACATGATCCTGCATCTGCATCGCGCCGGCCACTCGACCTACACGCGGCAGCGCAGCCACGGCGTCTCGTTCCGGGTGATCGCGAAATGGATGCGGCTCGCCGGGGTCGACCACATCCATGCCGGCACCGTGGTCGGCAAGCTCGAGGGCGACCCGAACACCACGCGCGGCTACTACGACATCTGCCGCGAGGACTTCAATCCGATGCAGCTCGAGCACGGCGTGTTCTTCGATCAGAACTGGGCGAGCCTCAACAAGCTGATGCCGGTCGCCTCCGGCGGCATTCATGCCGGCCAGATGCACCAGCTGCTCGACTTGCTCGGCGAGGACGTCGTGCTGCAATTCGGCGGCGGCACCATCGGCCATCCGCGCGGCATCCAGGCCGGCGCCACCGCCAACCGCGTCGCGCTGGAGGCGATGATCCTCGCCCGCAACGAGGGGCGCGACTACGTCCATGAAGGGCCGGAGATCCTGGCCAAGGCGGCGCAGACCTGCACGCCGCTGCGCGAGGCGCTCGACGTCTGGAAGGACGTCACCTTCAACTACGAGTCGACGGACGCCCCCGATTTCGTTCCCACGCCGAGCATGGCGGTCTGACAGGAGTTTTTCATGCGCGTGACCCAAGGCTGTTTCTCGTTCCTGCCGGATCTCACCGACGAGCAGATCGTAGCGCAGGTGCAATACTGCCTCGACAAGGGCTGGGCGGTGAACATCGAGTTCACCGACGACCCGCATCCCCGCAACACCTATTGGGACATGTGGGGCCTGCCGATGTTCGACCTGCGCGATGCGGCCGGCGTCATGAAGGAGCTCGCCGATTGCCGGCGGGTCTATGACAACCGCTACATCCGGATCTCCGGCTTCGATTCCAGCCATGGCTGGGAGTCGGTGCGGCTGTCCTTCATCGTCAACCGCCCGCGCGAGGAGCCCGGCTTCCGGCTCGACCGCCAGGAGGCCGCCGGCCGTAACCTGCAATACGCGACCCATTCCTATGCGGCGGTCCGCCCGGAGGGCGAACGCTACGCCGATCAGTGACCGCGTCCGGTTGGCAAGCCAGGCGGGTTGCTCCCTCGACCGTCTGGCCCGGATGCACTTCTCCGTCGTCGTCCGCTGCGACGACGGAGCTTTTCTTGAAGCGAGAGGATGATGACCCAGGTGCAGGAACAAATCCGCGAGACGCCGCCCGAGAGCATCGACCTGCGACATGAATTCGCCGACCTCGGCATAGGCGACGTGCTCGACCAGCTCGATTCCGAATTGATCGGCTTGAAGCCGGTGAAGACCCGCATCCGGGAGATCGCATCGCTGCTGCTGGTCGAACGCATCAGGCGGAAGATGGCGCTGGCGACGACCTTCCCGACCCTGCACATGTCGTTCACCGGCAATCCCGGCACCGGCAAGACCACGGTCGCACTGCGGATGGCCGGCATCCTGCACAAGCTCGGCTTCGTGCGCCGCGGCCACGTCATCAGCGTCACGCGCGATGACCTCGTCGGGCAATATATCGGCCATACCGCGCCGAAGACGAAGGAGATCTTGAAGAAGGCGATGGGCGGCGTGCTGTTCATCGACGAGGCGTATTACCTCTATCGTCCCGAGAACGAGCGCGACTACGGGCAAGAGGCGATCGAGATCCTGCTGCAGGTCATGGAAGCGCAGCGCGAGGATCTGGTGGTGATTCTGGCCGGCTATGGCGACCGCATGGAGAAGTTCTTCCAGAGCAATCCGGGGTTCCGGTCGCGCATCGCACATCACATCGACTTCCCGGATTATTCGGATGGCGAACTGCTGTGGATCGCCGAGCTGATGTTGCAGCAGCAGAACTATCGTTTCTCGCCGGAAGCCCGCGAGGCCTTTACCCGGTACATCGGCATCCGCAAGGAGCAGCCGCTGTTCTCCAATGCGCGCTCGATCCGCAACGCGCTCGACCGCATCAGGCTGCGTCAGGCCAACCGGATCGTGGCCAAGCTCGACCGCACGCTCACGGCCGACGACGTGATGTCGATCGAGGCCGGCGACGTGCTGGCGAGCCGCGTGTTCGCAAAGGGCGCCGTGGAGGCGGGCGAGGGGCGATGAACCCGGCCCTCGCAGCGATCCGGACTGCCGGAATGAGCGACATCATCGCGGGCGCGCGCCTTGATCTTCGATGTCGACGGCACGCTCGCCGAGACCGAGGAGGTGCATCGCCGCGCCTTCAACGATGCGTTCGCCGCGGCCGGCCTCGACGTGTTCTGGGACCAGGTCACCTATGGAAGGCTGCTTCGCGTCGCCGACGGCAAGGAGCGCATCCGCGCCTTCGACGACTGATGACCACTGCCGCCGTCGGGCCGCAGTTCCGAATAATTTATTCGTGCGATTAAATAAATTGACCTTGCATCTATAGAATAGTGGGGGCACCTTCAGCCAGAAGCCGTGCCGAACCATCAGAAATTGTGGTGGTCGGTATCGGACGACAGCAGTTCTGGGGGAACGCGCCTCATGATCCTCGGCGTCTGGGTAAATTTATTCAGCTGATGAATAAATTGTGCTTGCTTCCGCGAGACAGGTCGGGGCACCATCCACCAAAGGTTGCCAGGAGCAGTGCCAAGCCACCAGAGGAGGTTCTGGGGGCGTCGGTGCGTGCCAGCAATTTCGGGGGACCGCGCCTCATGATCCTTCACGTCATTCGGACCGCTCGTTCGTCTCACCGCATGACTTGCGGCTGATCCCGGCATTGTAGGATCGATATGGTTGATCGTGCGGAGTGAGCATGGCGCTGTTGACGGGCTTGAGCGACATTCCGCGATTTCGGTTCGTGACGGCACTGGCGCCGATCCGACATCGCCGTAGATCTGTGACCAACCAATGATAGCCGTCGATTGACACTGTCCAAAACAACGGTACCCAACTCAAAAAAGCCAAGGGAGTGACGCATGTTCAGATTGAAGGTCTCGTTGATCGCATTGGCGCTGGCAGGTCTCGCCGCGGCGGCACCGGACGCGCTCGCCCAGAGCAAGCCGACCATCGGCATCGCGATGCCGACCAAGTCCTCGGCGCGCTGGATCGACGACGGCAACAACATGGTCAAGGTGCTGAAGGAGCGCGGTTACGGCACCGATCTGCAATATGCCGACGACGACATCCCGAACCAGCTTTCCCAGGTCGAGAACATGGTGACCAAGGGCTCCAAGGTGCTGGTCATCGCGGCGATCGACGGCACCACGCTGTCTGACGCGCTGAAGCAGGCCAAGGCGCAGGGCATCACTGTCATCGCCTATGACCGCTTGATCCGGGATACACCGAACGTCGACTACTACGCGACCTTCGACAATTTCCAGGTCGGTGTGCTGCAGGCGAGCTCGATCGTGAATGCGCTCGGCCTGAAGGACGGCAAGGGGCCCTTCAACATCGAGCTGTTCGGCGGCTCGCCCGACGACAACAACGCCTATTTCTTCTACGACGGCGCGATGTCCGTGCTGAAGCCGTACATCGACAGCGGCAAGCTGGTGGTGGCCAGCGGCCAGATGGGCATGGACAAGGTCGCGACCCTGCGCTGGGACGGCGCCACCGCGCAGGCGCGGATGGACAATCTGCTCAGCGCCTTCTACGGCAAGAAGCGGGTCGATGCGGTGCTGTCGCCCTATGACGGCCTTTCGATCGGCATCATCTCCTCGCTGAAGGGGGTCGGCTACGGCAGCAAGGACCAGCCGATGCCGTATATCAGCGGCCAGGATGCCGAGGTGCCGTCGATCAAGGCGATGCTGCGCGGCGAGCAATACTCGACCATCTTCAAGGACACCCGCGATCTCGCAAAGGTCACCGCCGACATGGTCGATGCCGTCTTGAGCAAGAAGGAGGTCACCGTCAACGACACCAAGACCTACAACAACGGGGTCAAGGTGGTTCCGTCCTATCTGCTCAGGCCGGTCGTGGTGGACAAGACCAATTGGGAGAAAGTCCTGATTGACAGCGGCTACTATAAGCGTTCGCAATTCGACTGAGGCGGGTGAGCCGGACGCACCCCGCCGAGGCCGATCGACGCTGCGAGACATGATCCGATGACGGCGATGCTTGAGATGCGTGACGTCAGCAAGAGCTTTGCCGGCGTGCAGGCGTTGCGCGACGTCAGCTTTACGGTGGAAGCCGGCCAGATCCACGCTCTGGTCGGCGAGAACGGCGCCGGCAAGTCGACCCTGATGAAGGTGCTGAGCGGGGTCTATCCCGCCGGCAGCTATGAGGGATCGATCCTGTTCGACGGCAAGGAGCGCCGGTTCCGCGACATCAACGATTCCGAGGAACTGGGGATCATCATCATCCACCAGGAGCTGGCGCTGATCCCGCTGATGTCGATCGCCGAGAATGTCTTTCTGTCGCGCGCGCCGTCGCGGTACGGGGTGATTGACCGCGATGCGGTGTACCGGCGGACCGCAGAGCTGCTGGCGCAAGTTGGCCTGCGGGAATCGCCGGACACCCTGGTCACCGATCTCGGCGTCGGCAAGCAGCAACTGGTCGAGATCGCGAAGGCGCTGTCGAAGAAGGTGCGCCTCCTGATCCTCGACGAGCCGACCGCGAGCCTCAACGAGGCCGACAGCGCCGCGCTGCTCGACCGGTTGCTGGCGTTCCGCGCGCAGGGCATCGCCTCGATCCTGATCTCGCACAAGCTGAACGAAGTCGCACGCGTTGCCGACCGCATCACGGTGCTGCGCGACGGCCGTACCGTGGACAGCATCGATTGCCGGACCGAAGCGGTCGACGAGGACCGGATCATCCGCAGCATGGTCAACCGCGATCTCGCGCATCGTTTTCCGGAGCGGCAGGTTGCGATCGGCGATCCCGTGATGACGGTCGAGAACTGGTCGGTGTATCATCCGCTGCACACCGCCCGGCAGGTGATCAAGAACGTCGACTTCACGGTGCGCCGTGGCGAGGTGGTCGGCATCGCCGGCCTGATGGGCGCCGGCCGCACCGAGTTCGCGATGAGCCTGTTCGGCAAGGCCTGGGGCTACAACATCACCGGCAGGATCAGCCTTGACGGTCGCGAGGCGAGCCTTGCAAGCGTGCCCGCCGCGATCGATGCCGGCCTTGCCTATGTCACCGAGGACCGCAAGCAGCTCGGGTTGATCCTCGCCGACGACGTCCGCAAGAACGTGACGCTGGCGAGCCTACGCCAGGTCGCCGATCGCGGCGTGATCGACGATGTCGTCGAGCTGAAGGCCGCGAGCGATTACCGCAACCGGATGCGGATCCGCTGTTCCGACGTCTATCAGGAGGCCGGGCAGCTCTCGGGCGGCAACCAGCAGAAGGTGGTGCTATCGAAATGGCTGATGACCGATTCGCAGGTGCTGCTGCTCGACGAGCCGACCCGCGGCATCGACGTCGGGGCGAAGTACGAGATCTACTGTATCATCAACGAGCTCGCCGAGGCCGGCAAGGGCGTCGTGGTGATCTCGTCGGAGATGCCGGAACTGCTCGGCATCTGCGACCGGATCTGCGTGATGAATGACGGCGCCTTCGTCGGCGAGTTTGCCAAGGACGACGCGACGCAGGAGAAGATCATGCGCGCCATCATGCGCAATGTCAGGATGTCCGGGAGCGGCGTGCATGACGATGCCGTGCGGGTGGCGGGAGGAGCGCGATGACCGACAAGACGGTGTCACTTCCCGAGACCCCCAAGCACTCCGGCTTCATCAAGAACAATCTGCGCAATTACGGCATGCTGCTGTCGCTGCTCGCGATCATGCTGTTCTTCCAGATCGTGACCGACGGCACGCTGTTGCAGCCGGTCAATCTTACCAATCTCGTGCTGCAGAACAGCTACATCGTGATCATGGCGCTCGGCATGCTGCTGGTGATCGTGACCGGGCATATCGACCTGTCGGTCGGCTCGGTCGCGGGATTCGTCGGCGCGGTCGCGGCGGTGCTGATGGTGACCTACCATGTCGACTACCCGATCGCATTCATCGCCTGTCTCTTGATCGGTGCCGCGATCGGCGCCGCGCAGGGCTATTGGGTCGCCTATTTCAAGATTCCGTCCTTCATCGTGACCCTGGCGGGCATGCTGGTGTTCAAGGGCCTTGCGCTCGCGGTGCTGCAGGGGCGGTCAGTCGGACCGTTTCCGCCGACCTTCCAGAAGCTGTCGTCGGGCTTCATTCCCGAGCTGTTTCCGAGCGCCGGCACGCTCTATCCGACCTCGCTGCTGATCGGTGTTGTGCTGGCATTCGCGCTGGTGCTGGCGAGCGCAAGGGGGCGGGCGCGCGAGCAGTCGCACGGCATCGAGGTCGAGCCCTACGCGTTCTTCGTCGCCAAGAGCATCGCGCTGGCGGGAGCGGTGCTCTATTTCACCTATCTGATCGCCTCGCATCGCGGCCTGCCGAACGTGCTGGTCATCATGACAGTGCTGATCGCGGCCTACGGCTTCGTCACGCGGCGGACGGTGATCGGCCGGCAGATCTATGCGGTGGGCGGCAATGCCAAGGCCGCGAAGCTCTCGGGCGTCAAGACCGAGCGGCTGACCTTCTTCACCTTCGTCAATATGGGCGTGCTGGCGGCGCTCGCCGGGCTGGTGTTCGCGGCGCGGCTCAATACTGCGACGCCGAAGGCCGGCCTCGGCTTCGAGCTCGACGTGATCGCCGCCTGCTTCATCGGCGGCGCCTCGGCCTATGGCGGTGTCGGCCGGGTCGGCGGCGCCGTGGTCGGCGCCATGATCATGGGCGTGATGAACAACGGCATGTCGATCCTCGGCATCGGCATCGACTACCAGCAGGTGATCAAGGGGCTCGTCCTGCTCGGCGCCGTCTGCATCGATGTCTACAACCAGCGCCGGTGATTGCCGCACGGTCATGATTTCGCGATATGATGCCTGCGCAACGCAGGAGAATGCCGCGTGAAACTGTCCCATGCCGATGCGCTGACCATCGGAAACATCCTTGCTGAAGTCGGCCGTGCCGAGATCATGCCGCGGTTTCGTCGCGTCCGTGACATCGAGGTTCGCACCAAGACGTCGGCGTTCGACGTCGTCACTGAAGCCGACGAACTCGCCGAGCAGGCGATCTCGGCAGCGCTGCTGCGGGCGTTTCCGAATGCGGTCGTGATCGGGGAGGAGGGCACGGCGCGCGATCCGTCCGCGCTCGATCAGGTCGGAACCGCGGAGCTCGCTTTCATCATAGATCCGATCGACGGTACGCGGAATTTCACCTCGAGCCTGCCGCTGTTCGGCACCATGGTGGCTGCGACGATGCGCGGCGAGATCGTGTTCGGCGCGATCCATGATCCTGTCTGCAACGACACCGCGTACGCGCTGCGCGGTGAGGGCGCATGGCTCGAGATGCCTGATGGCAGCCGGCATGGCCTGAAGGTGGCGCCCGCGGTGCCGATCAAGCAGATGGAAGCGGTGATCGGCGTCAACTTCCTGCCTGAGGCGCTGCGTCCGATCGTCGCCGGCAACCTGTCCAAGCTTGGCGTCAGCGCCTGGCTCAGATGCGCCGCGCATGAATACCGCATGGCGGCGTCCGGGCATTGCCATCTGCTGTTCTACAACAAGCTGATGCCGTGGGATCACGCGGCGGGCTGGCTGTTGCATCGCGAGGCCGGCGGCTACAGCGCGCATTTCGACGGCTCACCCTACAAGCCGGTCAATCTGACCGGCGGCCTGCTTTGCGCGCCCGACGAAGAAAGCTGGCATGCGGCACAGCAGGCGGTCCTGACGATGACGGCGGAATGAATGCACAACTCTTCACGCGCGTCGTCCTGGCGAAAGCCAGGACCCATACTCCGCGGCGATTGTGGTGAACGGGACTCTTCGTTCCGGTATCGTGAAGCAATAGCGATCGGTGGTTATGGGTCCCCGCTTTCGCAGGGACGACATTGAATGTGTTGCGGGGCCGGTGGGTCACAGTGCCGGCATTCCTGCACCGCGCGTTCGCGTGGCCGACCGGATGACGCCAAAAGAAATTATTCGCTGCCGACCTCGCCGGTGATGACGTTGCCGAACAGCGTCCAGCTTTCGCCTTCGAACCGCATCAGCTGCGACTGCTCGATCGGACGGAAGTCGGTCGCGCTGGTGTTGATCCTGATCCCGGGCAGGATCATCTTCGGCGCAAAGTCCTTCAGGCTGGCGGCCTGCTTCATCACGTTCTCGCGCGTCAGATCGTCGCCGCATTGCTTGAGCACTTGCGCAAGCGTTTGCGCGGCGGCGTAGCCGTAGACGTGATTGCCGTTGGTCTTGTCGCCGTCGGGCATGTACTTGTCCATGAAGGACCGCCACTCCTTGGTCTCGGCGTCATTGGCCCAGATCGTGTCGGTCGGATCCTTCAGATAAGAGACTGAGATAATGCCTTGCGAATGCTCGATGCCGGCGGCGCGCATCACCGAGGCGACCGAGGTTGCGGTCGAGGTCAGGAAGAAGGTCGGCTT
This sequence comes from Bradyrhizobium sp. WCU1, assembly GCF_053474805.1. Lineage (NCBI taxonomy): Bacteria > Pseudomonadati > Pseudomonadota > Alphaproteobacteria > Hyphomicrobiales > Nitrobacteraceae > Bradyrhizobium > Bradyrhizobium sp. WCU1. The sequence continues at coordinate 785,815 of NZ_CM130280.1, read as the reverse complement.
CCAGCCGAGCTCGGCGACCTTCTTGATGGTCTGCGCCGCACCCTTCGGCGCCGCCCAGGTGAACAGGATGTCGGCGCCGGAGGCGCGCAATGCCACGATCTGCGAATCAAGCGTCGGATCGGTGAGCTCATAGGATTTGTCGGCGACGATCATGCTGCCGGCCTTGTCGCCAAGGCCGTCACGCAGCCCCTTGAGCGCATCCTTGCCGGCATCGTCGTTCTGCCAGAGCACCGCGATCTTGCCGTTCGGGAATTTGTCCAGGATGTATTTGGCGTAGATCCGCCCCTCGCTTTGGTAGTTCGGCTGCCAGCCCATGGTCCAGGCAAAGTTCTTCGGATCGCCGAACCGCGTCGCGCCCGATGCGATGAAGAGATGAGGGACCTTCTTGCCGTTCAGGTATTTCTGGATCGCGACATTCGGCGCGGTGCCGAGCGGTTGGAACACCAGCAGCACCTCGTCGCCCTCGATCAGCTTGCGCGCCTGCTCGACCGATTTCGGCGGCGAGAAGCCGTCGTCATAGCTGATGAAGTCGACCTTGCGTCCGTTGATGCCGCCCTGGTCGTTGATCATCTTGAAATAGGCCGCCTCGGTGCGGCCGATCGCGCCGTAGGCGGACGCAGGTCCGCTATAGGGCATGATGTTGCCGATCTTGATCTCGGTGTCCGAGACCCCCGGGCCGTAATTCTTCTGCGCGAGCGCCGGCGACAGCGCGCCGATCGTTGCCGCGACCGCCACGCACGCGCGAAGACAAATTCTCTCCAGCATCCCTCATTCACTCCCTGATTGTTCGCTGATCGCCTTGTTGCGTCCGTGGGCCGGATGGCCGGCGCGTTGACGCCCGGCGACAATTATCGTATGCGCTTCCCGTCTGGAAACGTTCTCAGACATAGCGCGTGTTCCCACCGATGGCAATATTCCTGCGGCCGGAGAGATGTGACAAATGAGCAGACTGGAGCAGATGAGCCCGGACCATGGCGCGAGGCCGCCGTTGGTCGCCGAATGCGATGCGGTCGTGGTCGGGGCCGGTTTCGGCGGGCTGTATGCGATCTACCGGTTGCGCGAGCTCGGGCTGAAGGTGATCGGCATCGAGGCGGCGTCCGACGTCGGCGGCACCTGGTACTGGAATCGCTATCCCGGTGCGCGCTGCGACATTCCGAGCCTGTTCTATTCCTACACCTGGTCGGAAGAGCTGTGGCAGGAATGGCGCTGGAGCGAGAAATACGCCACCCAGCCCGAGATCCTGCGCTACGCGCAGCGCGTCGCCGACCGTTTCGAGCTGCGCTCCCTGATCCGCTTCGATACGCGTGTGACCAGCGCGGATTGGGACGAGGCCGGCGAGAGCTGGACCGTCCGCACCGATCGCGGCGATTGCATCGTCGCGTCGACCTGCGTGATGGCGACCGGCAATCTCTCGGTGCCCAACAAGCCGAGGCTGCCCGGGCTCGAGCGCTTCGGCGGGCCGGTCTATCACACCGGGCAGTGGCCGCATGAGGAGGTCGACTTTTCCGGCTTGCGTGTCGCCGTGATCGGCACCGGCTCATCCGGCGTGCAGACGATCCCGATGGTCGCCAAGGCGGCCAGCCGCCTGACCGTATTCCAACGCACGCCGAACTACTCGGTGCCGGCGCGGAACGCGCCGCTTTCCGACGCCGATATCGCCGCCGCCGAACCCTTGATCGCGAAATATCGCGAAAGCCTCGAGACGCCGGAGTTCGGGCGCGTGCCTGCAAATGCATTCGAGGCGCCGGTGCCGGAGCGCGACGTGCAATGGGCGCGCTACGAACAGCTTTGGGAGCAGGGCGGCGGCGGCATTCTGACCGCGTTCCCGAACATCCTGACAGATGAGGCCGTCAACGATGTCGCCTGCGACTTCGTGCGCGACAAGATCCGCGGCATCGTCAACGATGCGACGACGGCGGCAGCGCTGTCGCCGAAGGACTATCCGCTCGGCGTCAAGCGGATCTGCATCGATACCGGGTACTTCGCGACCTACAATCTGCCGCATGTCGAGCTGGTCGATCTGCGCGCGGAGCCGCTGACGACGGTCACCGAGACCGGCGTCGAGACCGCGACGCGATCCTTTGCGCTCGATGCGCTGGTGCTGGCGACCGGCTATGACGCGATGACCGGGGCACTCGCCGCGATGCAGATCCGCGGCCGCGACGGCGCGAGCTTGAAGGAGGCCTGGGCCGATGGTCCCAGCGCCTATCTCGGCCTGATGGTGTCGGGCTTTCCGAACCTCTTCATCGTGACCGGCCCGGGTAGCCCATCAGTTATTGGTAATGTGATCCACGCCTGCGAGAACCATGTCGAGTGGATCGCGGCATGCCTCGGCGGCATGCGGGCCAACGGACAGACGCGGATCGAGCCGGAACGCGAGGCCGAGCGGGCCTGGATGGCGCATGTCGCGGATGCCGCCAGCCGCACGCTCTATCCGAAGGCCAATTCCTGGTACCAGGGCGCCAACATAGCCGGCAAGCCGCGGGTGTTCATGCCGTATGTCGGCCAGGGCTATCGCCATCGCATCGCGCAGGTCGCGCAGCGCGGCTACGAGGGATTTGTGTTGCGCTGAGGCCGGCGCTTTGCTCTCCGTCATTGCGAGGAGCGAAGCGACGAAGCAATCCATCGCTCCGCGTGGGCGGAGGGATGGATTGGTTCGGGGAGCCTGTCATCGGACGCGCGTTCGCGCGACCGTTGGCTCGCAATGACAGGTAGAACTGGAACCGTTTCCAGATCGGGAAGAGTTGGAGGACTGAAGATGGACATCAAGCGCGCAGGAACGGTCGCGAGCCGACGCGGCAACGCCGAGTGGTTCAGCGGCACTGTGTGGGCTGACTCGATCGTCAACGCACCGGCGCCGGCGCGGGTGCAGGCGGCGCGCGTCACGTTCGAACCCGGCGCGCGCACGGCGTGGCACACCCATCCGCTCGGCCAGACGCTCTACGTCACGGCCGGCGTCGGATATGTACAGAGCTGGGACGGCCCGACCCGGGTGATCCGTCCGGGCGACGTGGTGTGGATTCCGCCGGGCGAGAAGCATTGGCACGGCGCGGCGCCGACCACCGGCATGAGCCACATCGCGATCCACGAAGCGCTCGACGGCGACTACGCGACCTGGATGGAGCACGTCTCCGACGCACAATACGCGGCGGCGCCGCAGGCGGACTGATCGCGCGACACTATTTTCGGCCCCGCGCTGGCGCTGCCGGCGCGGCGCAGGAATGGCGCAGGATGAGACGCGTCGGCAGGAATACCGGCTCGCTGCTGCCCGGCTCGTCGGCGTTGCGGATCCGCTCCAGCAACAGCCGCGCGGCGGTGCGGCCGACCTCGTTCATGTCCCAGCTCAATGCGGTGATCGCCGGCGTCGCATGGCGGGCGAGGTCGGTGTCGCCGCTGCACACCAGCGAGACGTCCTGCGGATAGCGCAGGCCGTTGCTGGTGATCGCCTCCAGCACCTCGGCCAGCATGCTGGTGCCGAGCGAGATGATTGCGGTCGGCGGTTTTGTCATTTGCAGCAACTGGCAGACCGAGCTGAAGGCGGTGTTGGCGCCCTGCATGTGCGGTCGGATCAGGGCCGGGTCGACCTCGATCTTGGCTTCCTGATGCGCTTGCCGGTAGCCCGCGAGCCGCTCGGTGCTCGGCAGCACCGCGGCGCTGCCGGTGAGCAATGCGATCCGGCGATGGCCGAGGCCGATCAGATAGCGCGTCGCCTCCAGCGCGCCGCCGCGGTGATCGACGCGAACCGGGATGCTATCAGGCACCTCGCGGTCGACGGTCACGCAGGGCAGATCGAGCGTCGCCAATCCCTTCATGAAATCCTTGTGGGAATTGTCGCCGGCGAACAGCAGCAGGCCATCCATCTGGCGCCGCCGCACCGCCGACAGGAATGCGGCCTCGCGCGCTTCCTCGTGCTTGGTCGCGGCCAGCATCAGCAGGAATCCGGCGCGCTGGAATTCCTCCTCCGCCGCACTGACCATGCCGGTATAGTGCGGGTTGGAGAAGTCGGCCACCATGCAGCCGATCGTGTTGGAGGCCCGCGAGCGCAGCACCTGCGCCGCTTGGTCGGGCTCGAAGCCGAGCCGCTTCACCGCGCGCATGATGCGGGCATGCAGTTCCGCGCTGGTGTAGATGCCGCCATTGAGCGTGCGGCTGACACTTGAGACGGACACGCCGGCCTCGGCCGCGACGTCACGAATCGTCGGTCGTGTCCGTCGCGCCTTGCTCATCGATGGTTGGGCCCTGTCGGTTCGGCATTGCGGCCGTCAGGCCTGTGGCGGACGGCATCGCCGAACCTAATCAGGCTCCGTGGCGAATCTCAATTGATTCTTGCCGCGATCGTTGTCGTGTCACGCCGACGCCGGCCGATCGAAATAGGCGAAGGCGGCACTGGTCAGGCTGCCGAGCAGGGTCCAGAACACCAGGCTGGTCAGCGTGACGGCGACCACGAACTGATGCGACAGGGACGACGGAACGTTGGTCTCGATATGCTCGAGCTCGGGCGCGCCGATCAGATGCGGCAGCATGATCAGGACCACGCCGGCGATTGCGGCCGGCATCGAGCGGCGGAACACGATCAGTCCAAGGCCGGCAGCGGTCGCCAGCACCGCGATCGTCCACCAGATCTGACGCGAGAGCAGCGGAGCGGCGGGGACTCCGGGCAATTCAGGCGGCAGCCCAAGGCCGGGAGCGATGGTGAAGACGGCAAAGCCCGCGAGGCCCCACATCAAGCCCTCATGCCACGAGATCGGCTCGCCGGTCGCGCCGCTGCGGACCGCGAGGAAGCCACCGAGCAGAAGCGCAAAGCCGACCGCGGTCAGGATGTTCGCGCCCGCCGTGTAGAGATTGCGCTCCAGCCCGTCCTTCGGCTCCCACCCCTCCGCGCCATGATCATGATCAGCATGATCATGCACGAGGATGGCTTGCGGTGTCGCCGAGGCTTCGTGCTTGTGCTCGGCCGCCTTCTCATAGACCTCGGCCCTGAGGATCAGGGGAACGGTGCCGAACTGCTGAGCCGCGGTAACGATCAGGCCGACGATGAATCCCGCGATGACCGACGAGAAGACGATCGAGCGAAACGTACTCATACCGACGGGGTCAGTGGCAGGGGAATGCGTTGGAGTGGCGCACGTCGTGCGCGGCATTGTGGATCACGTCGATGTGCGAGAAGCCGACCACGCCGACGATGAACAGGCCGAGCGTCATCGCCATCAGGGACTGGGCAAGCCGGCCGACCTGTCGGGTGGCAACCGGCAGATGCTGGGCTTGCGCGGTCTGGGACTGGCTCATCATCGTTCTCCACGTTCGATTTGGTCGGCTTCTAGCAGCTTTCGGGCGATGTCGCGACTGGTAAGATGCAGATTTGTTCCAGGAGGTATGCGCTTGCCCAGGATCTTGGCGCTGGCAGCTGACCTGAATGCGTCTCTGTGGCGCTCGAAATAGCCGAGGCAGACCTCCGGCACCGGCTCTGCGCCAAGCAGAGTCCGAAATGCACCTCGATGCACTGCGCAGATCGCGCCGTGCTCCGGGACAGGAAAGACCAGGGAGGCAATGTCCGCGCGCCAGTGGGCGCCGCTGCCGGTCGGAGATTCGTCAGCGCCGGATGGTGCATTCACCGGGACCTCGCCGCGATTCCCACTTGGCTTGTTCGAGCTCCGGGCGGTCGCATTCTGCCTGCGGGTAGCCGATGCAGAGGTAGCCGATGAACTTCCAGCCGTCCGGTATCTCCAGAATCTCACGTACGCGGCCCGGATTGAGGATCGATACCCAGCCGAGGCCAATCCCTTCCGCGCGCGCGGCGAGCCACATCGAACAGATCGCGGCCACTACGGAATATTCCGACGTCTCCGGCATGGTCGCGCGGCCGAGACCGGAGCCGATGTGGTCGGTCTTCTCGGCGAACACGGCGAGATGGCCGGGCGCCTCTTCGAGGCCCGATAGTTTCAATGCGGCATATTTTGCTGCACGCTCGCCGGAATAGGACCGCAACGCGTCAGCGTTGCAGGCCTTGAAGTCTTCGATGACCGCGCGGCGCCGTGTCGCATCGTCGACAATGACGAACCGCCAGGGCTGGCTCAACCCGACCGAAGGCGACAGGCAGGCGATCTCGATCAGCCGCTCGATCGACCCATCCGGCAGCGGATCGGTCCGGAAACGCCGCACGTCGCGCCGCCACACGAACAACTCGTGCAGTTGCCGGCGAAACGCGTCGTCGAATGAGACCATCGCGGGGCCTTTGGCAGGATCGCTCTCGGAGTTCATTTGAGTTTCATCGGCAGGCCGGCAACGACGAACTCGACCTCGTCTGCCGCAGCGGCAATGGTCTGGTTCATCAGACCTGCGGCGTCGCGGAAGGTCCGCGCCAGCGCGTTGTCGGGCACGATGCCGAGGCCGACCTCGTTGGTGACCAGGATGACCGGGCTGCGTTGGCGCGACAACGCCTCGGCAAGGCGCGTCACTTCTTGCGACCAGTCGCGCTCCGCATGCAGCAGGTTGGACAGCCAGAGCGTCAGGCAATCGACCAGCCTGACGCCGCCGCCGTCGGTCTCGGTCAATGTCGCGACGAGATCGAGCGGCACCTCGCGCTCGATCCAGTCGTTGCCGCGCCGCGCGCGATGCCTGGCGATCCGCTCGTCCATTTCCGCGTCGAGAGCCTCGGCGGTGGCAATATACACCAGCTGGCCCGGAAAGGAGCGCGCGCGAAGTTCGGCGCGCCGGCTCTTGCCGGACCGGGCTCCGCCCGTGATCAGAATGACCGCCATCTCATCTCCCGTGCGGCCGGTATCCACGCCGCTCGAAACGCTCTAACCACCAATCGCGATGAAAGACAAAGCCGAAATCCGCCCGCGGAGGGCTTGCGCTCGCTCAATGTCTTGCGCATCAGGGGGATCGCGGCGAGGAGAGGGTTAAGTGGGATTTGCGGGAGCGATGGCGGTGGCGATGGCTGTGGACGCCCTGATCGGCTGGCCGGCGTGGCTGTTTGCCCGCATCGGCCATCCCGTGACCTGGCTCGGCCGGTTGATCCATCTCCTCGATACCAGTTGGAACAGGGCCTCCGATCCGCCGGCGTTCCGCCGTGCTGCCGGTGTTGCGGCGGCCGTGCTGGTGATCGCGCTGGCGACGGCGCTGGGGTGGGCCGTTCAGTCCGCGCTTGGATCCGGATGGGAGCATGTCGTTGTCGTGGGCGTGCTGGCATGGCCGCTGGTGGCGCTGCGCTCACTGCATGACCATGTCGCCGCGGTGGCAAATCCGCTTGCATCAGGCGACATTGCGGCTGCGCGGTCGGCGGTCGCGCAGATCGTCGGGCGCGATCCGGCCACGCTCGATGACGCCGGCATCGCGCGCGCAACCATCGAGAGCCTTGCCGAGAACGCGTCCGACGGCATCGTGGCGCCGCTGTTCTGGGGGGCGCTGTTCGGACTGCCGGGAATCCTCGGCTACAAGGCGATCAACACGCTGGACTCCATGATCGGCCATCGCTCCGAGCGGCACGAAGCCTTCGGTTGGGCCGCGGCGCGGATCGACGATCTCGCCAATCTCATTCCGGCGCGGCTGACCGGTCTCTTGTTCGTGTTGCTTGCGCCAAACCGCGCGCAGGCATGGTCATGCATGCTGCGTGACGCGCACCGGCATCGCTCGCCCAATGCCGGCTGGCCGGAAGCGGCGATGGCCGGCGCGCTCGGTGTGCGGCTCAGCGGACCGCGCATCTATCACGGCAGCATCGCGAACGAGCCCTGGCTGAACGAGGGCGCGCGCGATCCGGCTGCCGCCGATGTCATCACCGGGCTGCGACTCTATCGTTACGCCATGATACTGCTGGCCGGAGCTTTCGTGGCCCTGGCGCTGGCGTGAAGGAGCGGCGGATGCGTGAGCACGGCGGAAATCTCGATGTCGCCCAGCGACGCTTCGGCGGGCCTGTGGAAGACTGGATCGATCTGTCGACCGGGATCAATCGGGTGCCTTATCCTGACGTCGGCGTGGAGCCACGGCAATGGAACGCGTTGCCGTCGCGATCCGACATCGAATCCCTGCACCACGCGGCGCGGCAGGCCTACGGCACCGGTGCGCCGATCGTGGCGATCGGCGGTGCGCAGGCCGCCATTCAGTTGCTGCCGAATCTCGTGTCGCGCGGGCGGGCGCGCATCCTTGCGCCCACGTATAATGAGTATGCCGGTGTGTTGTCGGCTGCGGGCTGGGACGTTGACGAAGTGTCCGAGCTCGCTGCGCTCGCAGGCGCAGACATTGCCGTCGTCGTCAATCCGAACAACCCCGACGGACAACGTCATGATCGGGGGGAACTGCTTGCGTTGCTGCCGCGCGTTGGCCGGCTCGTCATTGACGAGAGTTTTGCGGATGCCGTACCCGGCATCTCGCTTGCAGCGGAAGCAGGGCGCGCGGGGCTCCTGATCCTGCGCTCATTCGGCAAGTTCTACGGGCTTGCCGGCTTGCGGCTCGGCTTCGCTGTCGGCAGCGAGCCCGATATCGCCGCGCTTGCCGCGATGGCAGGCCCATGGCCAGTTTCGGGGGCCGCGATCGCGATCGGACGGCGGGCCTTGCTCGATCGCGACTGGGCGAGGGCGACGATCGCGCGCCTAGCGGACGACTGCGCCAGGCTCGACGCGGCGGCGCAATCGCGGGGTTGGACGCTGGTCGGCGGCACGCCGCTGTTCCGGCTCTACGAGACCGGCGATGCGCTTGCCGCACAGGAGGTGCTTGCCCGCGGACGGATCTGGTCGCGCGTCTTCCAGCAGAAGCCGGGATGGCTGCGCCTGGGCCTGCCGGGCTATGAGGCCGAATGGTCCCGTGTCTCGGCCGCTTTGTCGCGATGATTTTCACGACACGTTCTCTTCACGCGAACCGGTGTCCACTACGCTCGAAAACGCTTTAGCGCGCCAGCGCGAGCAGGCCGTCGACATCGAGATGGGCTTCGATGTGCGCGGCAAGCGCGTCGAGCGCGCTTTCGACCCTGGCGCCATAGAGCTGATCCGCCACAGCGATATCGAGCTGCGCAAGGAACGCCTTGCGGAATTCGTCCGACGTGAACAGGCCGTGCAGATAGCTGCCGTGAACGCGCCCGTCGCTGGAAACGGCACCTTCAGCCACGCCATCAAGCCGTGCAAACGGCCGGGCGCGGTCCGGACCGTCGGTGCGCCCGATGTGGATCTCGTAGGCGTTGATCGGCTGACCGGTCGCAGCATGCACCGCGCTGACGCGGGTCAGCGTCTTCTGCTCGGTCATGGTGGTGGTGACATCGAGCAGGCCGAGGCCGCGCGTCTCGCCGGCGGGGCCCTCGATCCCATCGGGATCGGCGACGCTCTCGCCGAGCATCTGGTAGCCGCCGCACAGGCCGAGGACATGGCCGCCGCGGCGATGGTGCGCCAGCAGATCGATGTCCCAGCCTTGCGCGCGCAGGAAGGCGAGGTCGCCGCGGGTCGATTTCGAGCCGGGCAGGATGACGAGCCTGGCATCGCCGGGGACGGCTTCGCCCGGGCGCACCATCACGAGGTCGACGCCGGGCTCGAGCTTCAGCGGATCGAGGTCGTCGAAATTGGCGATCCGCGACAGCGCCAGAAACGCGATCTTGCATTGTCCGGGCTTGCGCGCCTCGCCGAGCCCGAGCGCATCTTCGGCAGGCAGCTCGGCGGCGCGAGCGAACCAGGGCAGCACGCCGAAGCCGCGCCATCCGGTGCGGGTTTCGATCAGGCGGTAGCCGTCATCGAACAGCGAGGGATCACCGCGGAATTTGTTGATGACGAAGCCCTGGATCATCGCGGCATCGTCGGGATCGATCACCGTCTTGATGCCGACGAGCTGCGCGATCACGCCGCCGCGGTCGATGTCGCCGACCAACACCACGGGCACGTCGGCCTTGCGCGCAAAGCCCATATTGGCGATGTCGGCCTTGCGCAAATTGACCTCGGCGGGACTGCCGGCGCCTTCGACCAGCACCAGATCGGCGCACGCCTTCAGGCGCTCGAAGCTTTCCAGCACCGCGCCCATCAGCGACGGTTTCATCGCGGCATATTCGCGCGCGCGGGCGGTCGCGATCCGCTTGCCGTGCACGATGACCTGGGCGCCGACATCGGTCTCCGGCTTCAGCAGCACCGGGTTCATGTCGGTGTGCGGCTCGACGCCGGCGGCGAGCGCCTGCAACGCCTGCGCGCGTCCGATCTCGCCGCCGTCGACGGTCACGGCCGCATTGTTCGACATGTTCTGCGGCTTGAACGGCAGCACGCGCAGGCCGCGCCGCGTGGCGGCGCGCGCGAGGCCGGCGACGATGAGCGACTTGCCCACGTCCGAGCCGGCGCCCTGGATCATCAATGCGCGCGCCATGGCGTTGGGCTCTTAGAACTCGACGCCCGGCTGGGCCTTGATGCCGGACCGGAACGGATGCTTCACCAGCGTCATCTCGGTGACGAGGTCGGCGATCTCGATCAACTCCTCCTTGGCGTTGCGACCGGTGAGCACGACATGGGTCATCGGTGGCTTCGACGTCTTCAGGAAATCGACCACGTCGGCGATCGCCAGATAGTCGTAGCGCAGCGCAATGTTGATCTCGTCGAGCACGACCATGCGCAGGCTTTCGTCGGCGATCAGCTGCTTGGCCTTTTCCCAGCCGGCTTGCGCCGCCGCGATGTCGCGGGCGCGATCCTGCGTCTCCCAGGTGAAGCCTTCACCCATCGCGTGGAATTGACAGAGATCGCCGAAATGCCCGGCGAGCAGGCGGCGCTCGCCGGTATCCCAGGCACCCTTGATGAACTGCACCACGGCGCAGGGAAAGCCGTGCGCCACGCAGCGGACGATCATGCCGAAGGCGGAGGAGGATTTTCCCTTGCCGGCGCCGGTGTGAACGATGATCAGGCCCTTTTCGCCGCTCTTGGTCGCCATGATCTTGTCGCGGGCGACCTTCTTTTTCGCCATCTTGGTCGCGTGGCGCGTATCCAGCGAAGCCTCGCCGCTGACGACCTCGTCTTCGGTCCCGTTTCCTTCAGACGTCATGACGTTCCTTCGGCTTGACAAGTTCGAGCCGCGGACGAATGGTGGGTCCGCGTTGGTTCCTGTCCTATGACAGGCGAAGAGGGAATGCGATAGGGCTCAAGTCGGGCCTGAAAAGCAGCCGCCCCCGCGACCGTGACCGGAGAGATGCCCAAAGCCACTGATTCCCCAAGGGGATCGGGAAGGCGGGGATCGAAGGGAGAAATCCTGCTCCGCAAGCCGGGAGACCTGCCAACGCAGCATGTTGTGAGACCGGCGGACGGGGTGTTCCGCGACGGGGAACGAACCGGTGCAAGATCGGTTCGTGTGCCTCATCGCTTCCCGCTGTCAATCCAGGAAGGCCGATGAGCGTTACCCTTCATGTCTGTATTACCTGCCGCGCCGGCCAAACGCTGGCGGAAGGTGAAGTCGCGCCCGGTGCGCGCCTGCACGCCGCGCTTGTCGAGGCCGGTGTGCCCGATGGCGTCAATCTGGTTCCCGTCGAATGTCTCTCGGCTTGCAGCCAGGGCTGCTCGGTCGCGCTCAGCGCGCCCGGCCGGTGGTCCTATGTCTATGGGCGCCTGTCCGAAGCCAATGCCGGGGATGTGATCGCCGGCGCCAGCGCCTATGCCGCGGCGCCCGACGGCATCGTGCCGTGGCGCAGCCGCCCGGAAGTTTTCCGCAAGCAATCGCTTGCCCGCATTCCACCACTTCCCGTCGTGCCGGAGGCCGCAGAATGACGACACTCGCCAAGGTTCCGGTCACCGTCGTGACCGGCTTTCTCGGATCCGGCAAGACGACGCTGATCCAGCATCTGATCCGCAACGCCAACGGCAAGAAGCTCGCCGTGCTGGTGAACGAATTCGGCAGCGAGGGCGTCGACGGCGACATCCTGAAGTCGTGCGCCGACGCCGATTGCCCGACCGAGAACATCGTCGAGCTCGCCAATGGCTGCATCTGCTGCACCGTCGCCGACGATTTCATCCCGGCGATGGAGCAGTTGCTCGCGCGCCCGGTGAAGCCCGATCACATCGTGATCGAGACCTCCGGCCTCGCGCTGCCGAAGCCGCTGCTCAAGGCGTTCGACTGGCCGGAGATTCGTTCGCGGATCACGGTCGACGGCGTGATCGCGCTGGCCGATGCGGAAGCCGTTGCGGCCGGCCGGTTTGCGCCCGACGTTGCCGCAGTGGATGCGCAGCGCGCGGCCGACGCCAATCTCGACCACGAGACGCCGCTGTCCGAAGTGTTCGAGGATCAGATCGCCTGCGCCGACATCGTGCTGCTGACCAAGGCCGATCTCGCCGGGGCAGAGGGGATCAGGGTGGCCAAGGAGGTGATCGCGGCCGAGATGCCGCGCGAGGTGCCGATGTTGCCCGTTGTCGACGGCACCATCGACGCGCGCGTGATCCTTGGGCTCGGCGCCGCGGCGGAAAACGATCTCGCGGCGCGCCCGTCGCATCATGACGGCGAAGAGGAGCACGAGCACGACGATTTCAATTCGGTGGTGATCGATCTGCCCGAGATTGTCGATGTCGAGGCGCTGGTCGCTTCGATCAAGGGGCTGGCGCGCGAGCAGAACGTGCTGCGCGCCAAGGGCTATATCGCCGTCGAGGGCAAGCCGATGCGGTTACTGGTGCAATCGGTCGGCGAGCGGGTGCGGCATCAGTTCGACATGCCCTGGGGCATGCGGCCGCGGCAGTCGAAGCTCGTCGTGATCGGCGAACACGGCGATATTGATGAAGCCGCCATCAGGGCACGGCTTGGTGTCTGATGCACGTCGTCTTCCGCGAGAGTCGCGGCCTTGAGGAGACCGCGACACCAAGGGACCTCGGCCAGGATCCGGCCGATCTCGTGGTGTTGTCGTTTTCCGACAGCGATCTCGCGGCGTTCGCGGCCGGCTGGCGACGTGGCCGTGCGGCATTGCCGTCGCTGCGGCTCGCCAATCTCGCGGAGCTGCGCCATCCGCTGTCGGTCGATACTTATATCGAGCGGACGCTGTCGCACGCGCGCGGCATTCTGGTGCGGCTGATCGGCGGCGAACCCTATTGGTCCTACGGGCTCTCAGCGGTGCATCGGCTGGCCAGGGAGCGCGGCATCGCCCTGGTAGTGCTGCCGGCGGATGGCCGCGACGATCTGCGGCTCGATGAATTCTCGACCTTGCCGGTCTCGACCCTGCGCCGTCTGAAGGTGCTGTGCGACAAGGGCGGCCCGGTTGCCGCGCAGGCCGTGATCGCGCAACTGGCGCTGGCGTCCGGCCTCTATGCCGGGCCAGTGGTGGGCGAGATCGATCTGCCGGAGATCGGCGTCTACGATCCCCGGCGCGGTGCCGTCGCGGTGCTGCCGGCGCCGGATGGCCGGCCGCGGGCGCTCGTGACCTTCTATCGCTCCTATCTCGCGGCCGGCGACACCGCGCCGGTCGACGCGTTGATCGATGCGTTGCGTGAGAGGGGCTTTGATGCCCACGGTGTCTTCGTCACCTCGCTGAAGGCGGCAGGTGTTGCGGACTGGCTGCGCGTTCAGCTCGCGCAATGCCCGCCTGCGGCCATCGTCAACGCCACTGCGTTCTCCGCTGCCGGGAACGACGGCACGACGCCGTTCGACGCGGCTTCGTGCCCGATGTTCCAGGTCGCGCTGTCCACGGCGCGGCGCGAGGATTGGGCCTTGTCGCTGCGCGGCCTGTCGCCCGGCGATCTCGCAATGCATGTGGTGTTGCCGGAAGTCGACGGCCGCCTGTTCGCTGGTGTAGCGAGCTTCAAGTCGCCCGGTGAGCGCGATCCCGATCTGCAATTCGCGCATCTTGCGCATCGACCGGACGCCGAGCGTGTCGCGGCGATTGTCGCGCGCGTCGCAGCCTGGCACCGGCTTGCCGGCAAGCCGGCGCAAGACAAGCAGCTCGCGCTCGTGCTGTCGAACTATCCCGGCCGTCCGCATCAGATCGCCCACGCCGTCGGCCTTGATGCGCTTGCTTCAGTCCAGACGTTGCTGGCCGATCTCGCGGGTGCAGGGTTTGACGTCGAGGCGGTGGAGTTGCCGGGCGATGCGCTTTTGCGCCGGAAACTGACGTGGGACGTGAACGAATATCGCGCGGCGCTCTCCGGTATTCCCCTGCAGCTCCAGGATGATCTGGCGCGTGCATGGGGCGCCCCGGAGGACGATCCCGATTGCCGTGACGGCGCATTTCATTTCGCCGCGATCCGATGCGGCAAGTCGGTCATCGCCGTTCAGCCGGAGCGCGGTGATGTCAGTCATCGCGATGCCGACTATCACGATCTGTCGCGCATGCCCCGCCATGCCTATGTCGCGTTCCATCTCTGGCTCCGGGGGCAAGGTATCGACGCCGTCGTCCACATCGGCGCGCATGGCACGCTGGAATGGCTGCCCGGCAAATCGGTTGCGCTGTCGTCCGCGTGCTGGCCGGAGGCATTGATCGGCGATCTGCCGGTTGTCTATCCCTTCATCGTCAACGATCCCGGCGAGGCGGCGCAGGCCAAGCGCCGGATCGGCGCCGTGACGATCGGTCATCTGCCGCCGCCGCTGGGACAAGCCGCGGTGCCGGAAAGCCTGCGTGCTCTCGAGCGCCTGCTCGATGAATATTCGACCGCCGATGGTCTCGACCCGGCGCGGCGGCAGCGCCTGATCGCTGCGATCCGCGAAGAAGCGCGCATAGCCGGGCTGGAGGACGATCTCGGTCTTGCCGCGTCAGTCTCCGCGGCCGAGGCCATCCCGCAGATCGACCGCTTCGTCTGCGATCTCAAGGAAAGCCAGTTCGGCGACGGACTGCACGTGTTCGGGCAGGGCGCTTGCGGCGAGGCGGAGAAGGCGGCGTTACTTGATGCGCTGGCCGGCCGGCGCGTCGCGCCGGGGCCGTCGGGCTCGCCCTATCGCGGGCGCAGCGACGTGCTGCCGACCGGACGCAATCTGTTTGCCGTCGATCCACGCGCGGTGCCGACGCCGTCGGCGCATGCGCAGGGTGTGAAGCTCGCCGAGGAACTGCTGCGCCGTCATTTGCAGGATCACGGCGACTGGCCGAAGGGACTCGTCGTCGATCTCTGGGGCTCGTCGACGATGCGCACTGCCGGTGAGGATTTTGCGATGGCGTTGCACCTTGCCGGCATCGCGCCGCGCTGGGATCACGGGTCGGGCCGGGTGACCGGCTACGACATCATCGCGCTGGCGGAGCTCGGCCGTCCCCGCATCGACGTCACGCTGCGTGTGTCAGGCCTGTTCCGCGACGTGTTTGCGGGGCTTGCCCAATTGTTCGAAGCCGCGACGGAAGCTCTGTCAGAACGCAGCGAGGAGGCGGACGAGAATCCCTATCGGCAGCGTATCGCCCGCGTGTTCGGTCCGCGCCCCGGACATTATGGTGCCGGCATCGCGTCGATCCCCGATGTCTTCACAGCAGAGGCGCGCGAGGCGGCCGGCGAAGCCTGGCTCTCGGCGTCATCCTGGGCCATCGCGTCCGATGGCCAGATCCGGCCGGATCGCGCCGCCATCGAGGCGCGGCTCGCTGCCGCCGACAGCTTTGTTCATACCCAGGACTTGCCGGAGACCGATCTGCTGCTGGCGGCGGACTATGCTGCGCACGAGGCGGGCATTGCGGCGGCGGCGCGCCGGTTAGGCACAAGCATCCCCTCGCTCTATCACCTCGATGCGACGCGGCCGGATCAGCCGCATGCGCGATCGCTGACCGAGGAGATCGCGCGGGTGGTGCGGGCGCGCGCAGCCAATCCGGCATGGATCGCGGGGATGATGCGTCACGGCTTCCGCGGCGCTGCCGAAATATCCGCGACGCTGGAGCACATGGCGGCATTTGCGCATCTTGCCGGTGCGGTGCCGCCGCATCTGTTCGACCTGTATTACGACGCGACGATCGGCAATGACGAGGTTCGCGGCTTCATGGCGCGCGAGAATCCAGCCGCGCTGGCTGCGATCGAAACCTGCTTCACCCGGCTGCATGAAGCCTTGCTCTGGCAAACGCGGCGCAACTCGATTGCGGCTGCGCTGCAGGAGGCCTCATGAGCGCGGTCGCGATCAAGGGCTGGTGTCCCGGCGCGCTGCGGCCGATGCAGTCGGGCGATGGCCTCGTGGTGCGGATCCGCCCGCGCGTCGGTCGACTGGACGCCATCCAGGCGGTGGGGATCGCCGAGCTTGCTGCGCGATATGGCAACGGCCTGATCGACCTGACCAGCCGCGGCAATCTCCAGATCCGCGGCGTCAGCGATGCGGGGTATCCGGCCTTGATCGACGGGCTTGCCGAGCTCGGGTTGCTGGATGCAGATTCCGAGACTGAAGCGCAGCGCAACATTCTGGTGACGCCATTCTGGACCGCCGGTGACGACACGCGCCCGCTCGCGGCCGAGCTCGAGCGGGCACTCGCCGGTGCCTCTCTCGATCTTCCGACCAAGTTCGGTTTCGCCATCGACGACGGCAACGAGCGGCTTCTGGCTGGCGCATCGGCGGATGTCAGGATCGAGCGCGATCGCAATGGAAGCCTGCTGGTGCGCGCTGATGGCGCGCGGTCCGGGCGCTCGGTCAGGCGGGACGAGGCCGTGCGGGTCGCGCTTGCGCTGGCCGAGTGGTTCGTTGCTTCCGGCGGAGCCAGGGGTGGGAAGCGACGGATGGCGGCGCATCTGGCCGGCGGCGCGAGCCTTCCCGTATTGCTTCGTGGCGATGCCAAGCCTGTGGCCCGATCGGCGGACCCTGTTCCCGGCCTCTATCCTATCGGTGCAATGGTCGGCGTGGCCTTCGGGCAAATGCCGCACCACACACTCGGCCATCTCGCCGCGTGCGCACAGGTGCTTCGCATGACGCCGTGGCGGATGCTGCTGGCGGAAGGAATGCATGAGATGCCTCGCGGGGCGGACCTCGTCACCGATGCCGACGATCCGGCGCTCCGCGTGATCGCCTGCAGCGGCGCGCCGCGCTGCGGTGAGGCGTATGCCGATACGCGCGCATTGGCGTCGACGCTTGCGCGGCATATCCCGGCTGACGCGCGGCTGCATGTGTCAGGCTGTGCCAAAGGCTGCGCCCATTCCGGCTCCGCGGACATCACCCTTGTGGCCACACGCGACGGCTTTGACCTGATCCGTCACGGCACGGCGCGTGACGTGCCCGTCATGCGGGGACTAACTGGTTCGGACCTCGTTGCAAATCCTTCGCTGCTGTCGGGAGCCCATTGATGCCGCACGTCTACGAGACCGACGGTGCGGCGATCTATCGCCAGTCCTTTGCCACCATCCGGTCGGAGGCCGAACTCGGCCGCTTCACGCCCGACGAGGAGCCGGTGGTGGTACGCATGATCCATGCGGCGGGCATGGTGGGCCTGGAAGCGCATATTCGCTTCACGCCCGGCATGGCCGCGCGGGCACGGGCAGCATTGCAGGAGGGCGCGCCGATCCTCTGCGATGCGCGCATGGTCTCGGAGGGAATTACGCGCGCGCGGCTGCCGGCCCGCAACGAGGTGATCTGCACGCTCGGTGACGCCACCGTTCCCGCGCTCGCGCAATCGATGCGCAATACGCGGTCTGCTGCCGCGCTTGAGCTGTGGCGGCCGCATCTGGCCGGCGCCATCGTCGCGATCGGCAATGCGCCGACGGCGCTGTTCCATCTGCTCAACATGCTGGAGCATCCCGACTGCCCGCGGCCGGCGGCGATCATCGGCTGTCCGGTCGGCTTCGTCGGTGCGGCCGAGTCCAAGGCGGCATTGATGGCCGGGGCGCCCGTGCCGGCGCTGACGGTTGAGGGACGTCTCGGCGGCTCGGCGATCACCGTTGCCGCCGTCAATGCGTTGGCGAGCTGGAGCGAATAGCGATGGGACGCATCATCTGCTGCGGGCTCGGCCCCGGCGATCCCGACCTGATGAGCGTGCGCGCCGACCGCATCGTGCGCTCGGCAAGACATGTCGCCTATTTCCGCAAGAAGGGGCAATCCGGGCAGGCGCGCCGGATCGTGGACGGATTGCTTGCCGCTGACGTCAGCGAATATCCGATGGAGTACCCGGTCACCACGGAGATTGCGTTCGACAACCCCGAATACGCGCGGCTGCTGGCCGATTTCTACGATGCATGGGCCGAGCGGCTGGCGCGGCTGGCGCGCGAGATAGACGTGGTCGTGCTGTGCGAGGGCGATCCCTATTTCTACGGTTCGTTCATGCATCTCTACGCGCGCCTGCAGGGCCGGGTCGAGATCGAGGTGATCGCCGGCATTCCCGGCATGGTGGGCTGCTGGAATGCGGTCGGCCAGCCGATCGCGTTGGCCGACGATGTGACCACCGTCCTGATGGGCACGCTGCCGGAGGCGGAGCTCATGCAGCGGATGCGCAGTTCCGACGCGCTGGTCGTGATGAAGACCGGCCGCAATCTTCCGAAGATCCGCCGCGCGCTCGCGGCCGCCGGTCGTCTCGACGATGCGTGGCTGGTCGAACGCGGCACCATGCCGGACCAGCGGGTCGCGCGGCTTGCTGACATCGGCGAGGCCGATTGTCCGTATTTTGCGATCGTGCTGGTGCACGGGCAGGGGCGGCGCAGGCCATGAGCGGCACGCTGACCATCGCAGGATTGGGGCCGGGCGATGAAGCACAGATCACGCCGGAAGTCTCCGCCGCGCTCGCGGCGGCGACCGACATCATCGGCTATGCCCCCTATGTTTCGCGTGTGCCGCCGCGCGCCGGCCTGACGCTGCACCCGTCCGACAATCGTGTGGAATTGCAACGCGCCGGCGAGGCGCTGCGGCTCGCATCCGAGGGGCGGCAGGTCGTCGTGGTTTCATCAGGCGATCCCGGGGTGTTCGCGATGGCATCCGCCGTGTTCGAAGCGCTGGAGGACGCGCCGCAATGGCACGATCTGCCGATTCGCGTGCTGCCCGGCGTGACGGCGATGCTGGCGGCAGCCGCGCGTGTCGGCGCGCCACTCGGCCATGATTTCTGCGCGATCAACCTCTCCGACAATCTCAAGCCATGGTCGTTGATCGAAAAGCGCCTGCGGCTCGCGGCCGAAGCCGATTTTGCCATCGCGATGTACAATCCACGCTCGGCGAGCCGGCCGGAAGGCTTTGCGCGGACGCTCGAGATCTTGAACGACGCCGGTTGCGGCGAACGCATCGTGATTTTCGCGCGCGCCGTCTCTACACCAGACCAGCAGATCGAAACGGTCGAGTTGCGCGACGCGCGGCCCGAGATGGCCGACATGCGGACGCTCGTGATCGTCGGCAATTCGGCGACGCGGCGCGTCGGCCGCTGGGTCTATGCGCCGAGGCAGGTCCGATGACCGAGCCATTGCATCACGGCTTCGACGCTCTCTACCCGCGGTCGCTCAGGGAGCCGCGGCCGCGTGATCATGATGACGGGAAGGTCGAGCGCGCGTGCGGCGTCGATCTTGGCGCGGGCGCCGGTTCCGCCGGAATTGCGGGCGACGATCCATTCGATATTGCGCGCGCGCATCATCTCGAGCTCGGCCTCGAGCGTGAAGGGTCCGCGCGAGACGATGACGTCCGCATCGGGCAATGGCAGCGGTTGCTCGGGCGGATCGACAAATCGCAACGTATAGGCCTGCTGCGGCAGGGCACCGAACGGCGCGATATGCTGGCGGCCGATTGCGAGAAATACATTGGCACGACGCTCCGGCAAGGCCGCGACCGCGGCTGCGACGTCCGCGACCTCGATCCAGCGGTCGCCGGGGGTCCTCTCCCAGGGCGCGCGTTCGAGCGCGAGCAACGGTGTCGCGGCCTGCGCGCAGGCGGCGATCGCGTTGCGGCTCATCTCGGCCGCGAAGGGGTGCGTCGCGTCGATCACATGGGTGATGCGTTCACGACGCAGATAATCGGCAAGGCCGCTGATGCCGCCGAAGCCGCCGATGCGGGTCGGCAGCGGCTGCTCGGCCGGCGCGTGGGTGCGGCCGCCATAGGAATAGATCGCGTCGATCCCCGCGCGGCTGACCGCAGCGGCAAGCAAATTGGCGTCGGCCGTTCCGCCCAGGATCAGGGCGCGCATCATGGGTAATCCGTGGTTGACCATCATCGGTATCGGCGAAGATGGCCTTGCCGGGCTGTCCGACGCAAGCCGAAAGGCGCTTGATGAAGCCGAGGCGGTTTTCGGCGGCGAACGGCACCTTGCGCTGGCCGGCATCACCGATCGTGGCCGCACCTGGACGGTGCCGTTCGATGCGGACATCGTGCTCGGTTGCCGCGGTCGTCCGACTGTCGTGCTCGCCTCCGGCGATCCGTTCTGGCATGGCGCCGGTGGAAGCCTTGTCGAGAAGCTGCAGGCCGGCGAGTGGGTCGCACGTTCCGCGCCGTCGACGTTCGCGCTGGTGGCGGCTCGTTTGGGCTGGCGGCTCGAGAACACAGTCTGCCTCGGTCTTCACGCTGCGCCATTCGAACGGCTGGTGCCGCATCTTTCGCGCGGTGCACGGATCGTCTGTCTGGTGCGCGATGGCAAGGCGGCCGCCGATCTCGCGCGCTGGCTCACGGAGCGTGGCTGGGGGGCGTCAGCGGTGTGGACGCTGTGCGCGCTCGGCGGCCCGCGCGAATCCGTTACGCAGCATCGCGCTGACTCCTATGCTGGCAATTCAGGCGACAGCCTGGTCACGCTTGCCCTGGAGGCGAGGGGAGGGCAAGGACTCGCGCGCAGCTCGGGCCTTCTCGACGCATTGTTTGTGCATGACGGGCAGCTGACAAAGCGGCCGGTCCGCGCGCTTGCGCTGTCGGCGCTTGCGCCGCGGCCCGGTGAGCGGCTGTGGGATATCGGCGCCGGTTCGGGCTCGATCTCGGTCGAATGGGCGCTCTGCGGCGGAACAGCGATCGCGGTCGAGGCGCGCGGCGAACGCGCCGCCAACATCCGCAGCAATGCCGCGAGCTTCGGCCTGACGCACCGGATCACCGTCATCGAGGGCGAGGCACCCGGCATCCTGCTGGAGCTTGCGGCACCCGATGCCGTATTCATCGGCGGCGGCCTCGATGCCGATATGTTCGATGCGATCTGGTCGCGCATCGCGCAGGGCACGCGGCTGGTCGCGCATGCGGTGACCCTGGAAACCGAGGCGCTGCTCTCCGGCCTGCAGCAGCGCCATGGCGGCGAATTGATGCGTTTCGAGATCGCGCTGGCCGAGCCGCTCGGCCGCTATCGCGCCTGGAAGGCCGCGCGGCCGATTGTGCAGTGGAGCGTGATCAGATGAAGGTCGCGGGTCTGGGATTCAGGCGCGAAGCCGGTGTCGCGTCCCTGCGTGAAGCGCTCGACGCGGCCGGTGGTCCCGAGGGCCTTGCGGCGCTTGCAACGCTGAGTGACAAGGCGGATGCGGCGGCGTTGAGAGCCCTGGCGCAGGAACTCGGGCTGTCGATCCGAAGCATCCCCGCCGAGGCGTTGACCGAGATCGAAACCGTGACGCAATCCGAGTTGATCCGCGCCGAGTTTGGCACAGGCTCCGTCGCAGAAGCCGCGGCGATCGCCGCAGCAGGACGCGGTGCGCGGCTGATTTCGGTGAGGGCTGTTTCGCAGGATCGAATGGCGACCGCGGCAATCGCGGAAGGAGATGGCGAATGACGGTGCATTTCATCGGCGCAGGACCGGGCGCGGCCGATCTCCTGACCTTGCGCGGGCGCGATCTCATCGCCTCGTGCCCGGTCTGCCTCTATGCCGGATCGCTTGTGCCTCCAGGCGTGCTGGCGCATTGCCCGAAGGATGCCCGCATCGTCAACACCGCGCCGCTGTCGCTCGATGAGATCATTGCCGAGATAGCCACGGCGCATGCGGCGGGCAAGGACATCGCGCGGCTGCACTCGGGCGATCTCTCGATCTGGTCCGCGATGGGAGAACAGCTGCGCCGGTTGCGCGCGTTGCGGATTCCCTATTCCGTCACGCCTGGCGTACCGGCTTTCTCGGCTGCTGCGGCGGCGCTGGAGTCCGAGCTCACGCTGCCGGGCCTTGCGCAATCGGTGGTGCTGACGCGCACGCCGGGCCGGGCAAGCGCGATGCCGGATGGCGAGACGCTCGCAGCGTTCGCCACGACTGGCGCGGTGCTGGCCATCCATCTGTCGATCCATCTGCTTGACAAGGTCGTCGCCGAGCTCACGCCGCACTACGGCGCGGACTGTCCGGTGGCGATCGTCTGGCGTGCGAGCTGGCCGGACCAGCGCATCGTGCGCGCCACGCTCGCGACGCTCGATGCCGCGATCGGGCCGGAGCTCGAACGTACCGCGCTCATCCTGGTCGGCAAGACGCTCGGCGCAGACGAGTTCGCCGAAAGCCGGCTCTATGCCGCCGATTATGACCGCCGCTACCGCCCGGTCGGCGAGGTGCCGCGCTTTCCGGAACCATCACGATGACCGTGGGGCTCGTGATCTCCGCGCCGGCATCCGGTGTCGGCAAGACGACGCTGACGCTGGCGCTGGCCCGCGCCTGGCGCAATCGCGGGCTCAGGGTGCAATGCCTCAAGAGCGGGCCCGATTACATCGATCCGGCGTTCCATGCGGTCGCCACGGGACGGCCATCCGTCAATCTCGATAGCTGGGCGATGGCGTCGGATGCGATCGTCCATCTGGCGAGCCGCGGCGCGGATGCCGATCTCGTGCTGGCCGAAGGCTCGATGGGGTTGTTCGACGGCGTCGCCGCGCGCGGCGTCTCCGGCACCGGGGCCACCGCCGACATCGCCGAGATGACGGGATGGCCGGTGCTGTTGGTGATCGATCCCTCCGGCCAGGCCCAGACGGCGGCGGCGATCGCCGCCGGGCTGCGCGACTTCCGCACCGGCGTGCGGCTGGCCGGCGTCGTTCTCAACCGCGTCGCGAGCGCAAGGCACGAAGCGCTGGTGCGCGATGCCATGGCAGGTGCTGGCGTTGCGGTTTTCGGTGCGCTGCCGCGCCACGCCGAGATCGCCTTGCCGAAGCGTCATCTCGGTCTGGTGCAGGCCGAAGAGCAGGCCGAGATCGATGGTCTGATCGACGAAGCTGCCCGCTTCGTCGCCAATCATGTCGATCTGGACGCCGTACTGCAATCGGCCGGCGCCTGGGCGCCGCAACCTTCCGCGCGCGGGCTGGATATCATGCCGCCCGGCCAGCGCATTGCGCTGGCGCGTGACGCCGCATTCTCGTTCGTTTATCCGCACATGCTGGAAGCCTGGCGCGCGGCCGGCGCCGAGGTCGTGACGTTCTCGCCGCTTGCCGATGAGAGCCCCGATGCGGACGCCGATGTGTGCTGGCTGCCCGGTGGCTATCCCGAGCTGCATGCCGGCCGGCTCGCGGCAAACAGGCGATTCCTCGATGGGGTGCGCGCATTTGCCGGGACGAAGCCGGTGCATGGCGAGTGCGGCGGCTACATGGTGCTGGGCGCCGCGCTCACCGATGCGGACGGTGCGCGCCACGAGATGGTGGGGCTACTCGGCCTCGAGACGAGCTATGCCAAGCGCCGCATGCATCTGGGTTATCGGCTCGCCGAGCTTGCGGCACCGATGCCGGGATATGGCTCGGGCGCGCGCCTGCGCGGCCATGAGTTTCACTACTCAACGATCATCTCGCAGCCCGACACCCCGCTCGCGGTGGTGCGCGATGCGACCGGCACGGTCGTCGCAGAGACCGGATCGCGGCGGGGCCATGCGACAGGCACATTCTTCCATCTGATCGCGGAGGACCGGTGAGCGGTTTCGTCTCCTTCGTCTCGGCCGGTCCCGGCGATCCCGACCTCCTGACCATGAAGGGGGCCGCGCGGCTGCGCGAGGCCGACGTCGTGCTCTATGACGACCTCGCCTCGGGTGCGATCCTCGATCTCGCGCGCTCCGGCGCCAATCTCGTCGCGGTCGGCAAGCGCGCCGGCCGGCTGTCGGCGCGGCAACACCATGTCAGCCGGTTGCTGGTCGACTATGCCGCGGCCGGTGTGCGGGTGGTGCGGCTGAAATCCGGCGACGCCGGCATCTTCGGCCGGCTCGAGGAGGAGATCGAGGCGCTGCGCGCCGCCGGCATCGGCTACGAGATCATCCCGGGCGTGACCTCCGCGTCGGTCGCCGCGGCGCGGGCCGGCATCCCGCTGACGCGGCGGTTGACCTCGCGCCGGGTGCAGTTCGTAACCGGCGCCGATGTCACCGGCGGATTGCCCACGGATTTGAACTGGGCGGCGCTGGCCGACCCGGAAGCGACCACGGTCGTCTATATGGGGCGGCGCACGTTTCCGGCGCTGGCCGCAAAATTGATCGCGCAGGGTCTCGCGCCTGACACGCCCGCATTGTTGGCGGAGTCGCTCGGTCAGGCCGATGAGCGGCTTGTCCGCACCACGATCGCAGCGCTGGCCGAACGTCTCACCGATGTGGGCGCTGCCACCGCGGCTGCCGTCATTCTGTTCGGTGCGCTGGCGCCGGAGCAAGGGTGACGCGGCCATGTTGACGTTTTCGCTGATTGGTATCGGTTGTGGCGATCCCCGACAGCTCACGCTCGCTGCAACAGCCGCGATCAATGCCGCCGATCTGATCCTGATCCCGCGCAAGGGCACGGCGAAGTCCGATCTCGCCGGCTTGCGCAGGACGATTTGCGCGCAGGCACTGAGTAATACCCGCACCCGGATTGCCGAGTTCGACCTGCCGGTGCGGGACGCCGGCGAGGAAGATTATCGCAGGGGCGTCGACGATTGGCATGATGCGATCGCTGCGACCTGGTCGCTGGAGATCGCACGCCATCTCGGCGGCGAGGGGCGCGTCGCCCTGTTGATCTGGGGCGATCCTTCGCTTTACGACTCGAGCCTGCGGATTGCGCGACGGCTTGATCCGCTGCCTGACATCGCGGTGATCCCGGGCATCACGTCGATCCAGGCGCTGTGCGCGGCGCATGCGCTGCCGCTCAACGAGATCGGCGAGCCGTTCGTGGTCACGACGGGGCGCCGGCTTCGTGAGGGTGGTTGGCCGGCTGGCGTTGACACTGTGGTCGTGATGCTCGACGGTGGCACGGCTTTCGAGACGCTGGATCCTGCGGGCCTGAAGATCTGGTGGGGTGCCTATCTCGGCATGCCTGATCAGATCATCATGGCAGGGGAGCTCGCGGAGACCGGTCCTCGCATCGTCGCCGCGCGGCGGAAGGCGCGTGCGCAGCACGGCTGGATCATGGACTGTTATGTCTTGAAGCGATCGTGATCGCGGATCGCGCCGGCACGCGATGCCGCCGCGGGTCTCAGGTCTTCAATGGGTCTCAGGTCTTCAACCCGCGAATGGACGGCTGGATGGTGAGGCGATAGGCAACGAGCCTGTCGCCATCGAACTGCTCGAGCGTCGTTTCGCAAACCGGGCAGCGATACTCACCCCTGTCGCCCGATCTGGAGACCAGCTCAAGGCGCCGGAATCCGGCCCCGCAGCGTGGACACGTGACGTCGTCCTTCTTCATCAAGCCACCCCAGAACAACACCGGCGGTATTTTGTAACCCAGACCGCGCGGCGGAACTATGGTCATGGCCGGAGGGCTGCGGACCATTCGTGCATGGGAACAAACGATGCGCCCGCACCGAGCCGGAGACGCCGCAGCCGACCGCGCCGAACGGGTCGTCCAGTTCGACGCATTCCGGTGATCCGGCAATGGGTTATGGCTCGACCTTGAGAGGGGCCGTCTGCGATCGGAATTGCGCACCCATCATGGCTGCCGCGTTGCCGCATCGGGGAGCTGTGACGCCGCGGCGGCCGCAGGGTCAGGACTTGCGATGCCTGGCGTTGACTGCGATCGCCGCGGCGGCGGTGCGGTTCTCGACCCCGAGCTTGGCGTAGATTTGCTCCAGGTGCTTGTCGACGGTGCGTGGGCTAAGGCCCAGGATCTGCGCGATGTCGCGGTTGGTCTTGCCCTTGGAGAGCCAGGACAGCACCTCGCCCTCGCGGGTGGTGAGGCCGAGCTCGCTGGAGAATTCCGCGGGCATGTCGCCGCTGGTGTCTTTTGCCAACCGCAGCAGGAATTCGTTGGGCCCGAGCTTGCCCATGTATTGCAGCCGAAGCTGCTCGTTGCCGGGGAAGGACGCCACGGTCGCGGTCTTCTTTCCAGCCGTACCTTTTTGCGCCTGTTCGATCCATTGCGGCATCGGATCCGGCAAGACGAAATCATCGGCGGCATCGGCGAGCGTATCCGACAGCAGTTTCTGGGCCTGCGGCGTCGCCCATAGCAGCGCGCCGGCGTTGTTGACCGCGAGCAGATAGCGACCGGAGACATCGAGCGCGGCGCGGGCGCTTTGCGTCATCCGCGCGTTGGCGAGATGGACCCGAATGCGCGCCAGCATCTCCTCGATCACGATCGGCTTGGTGACGTAGTCGACGCCACCGGCCTCCAGTCCGTGCACGATGTGCTCGGTCTCGGCCAGGCCCGTCATGAAGATGATCGGGACGCCGTCGAGCCCGGCATCGCGCTTCAGCCGCCGGCAGGTCTCGAAGCCGTCCATGCCCGGCATCACGGCATCGAGCAGTACGATATCGGGCGTGATCTGGTCGACGATGCGCATTGCGGAGGCGCCGTCGAGCGCGACCATCACGGTCATGCCGGCGCTGTCGAGCGCGTCGGTGAGCAGGCGCAATGTCTCCGGCGAGTCGTCGACGACGAGCGCGACGTCGCGCTTTCTCTGTTCAGTGGTCATAGCTGTGCAATATCTTCAACGTCGCCATATATTGATCGAGATCGAACCGGTCGACCAGCGTACGCATCTGTTCGACGAAGTCAGCGTGCTCGGGACACTCGTTGCCGATCTCGTCGAGCTTGAGCTGGATCGCCCTGACATAGCCGAGCTGGCCGAGGCTGATCAGCTCTTCGACATATTTGACCGGCGGGCGCGAACCACTCTCGGGCTTCCATTGCGGCGGCGGTGCCTGCTCGGCCTCGTACTGCCACTCGATCTTGAGCAGTTGGCGGATGGTCTCGAGCAGCCGCGGGATGTCGATCGGCTTCATCAGATAGCCGTCGTGGAACGGTTGCGCCAGCGGCGCGCCATGGGCTTCCAATGCGCTCGCCGAGATCATCAGGATGCGGGCCTGGTGATGGCCTTCGGAGCGCAAGGTTTCGGCGACCGTCCAGCCGTCCATGCCCGCCATCGAGATGTCGAGCAGGAACATGTCCGGCCGGCAATGCTGGGCGAGGGCAAGGCAGCCGGGCCCGTCCGGCGCGCTGAGCAGGATGAAGCCGAGCGGCGCCAGGATCTCGCGCAGGAGGTCGCGCTGGGTCGGGTCATCGTCGGTGATCAGGATGGTCTTGCGCGGGCCGTGATAGCCGTAGACGGGTGCATCGACCGGCGCGTCGCGGCGCGGGTTGGTGACCTCGGACAGCAGCAGCTTGACCTTGAAGGTGCTGCCGGTGCCGACCGTGCTCAAGACCTTGATGTCGCCCCCCATCACGCCGGCGAGCAGGCGGCTGATGGTCAGGCCGAGCCCGGTGCCGGTCTGCGGCTGGGTGACGCCGAGCGCGCCGCGCTCGAACGGCGCGAAGATCCGCTCGAGGTCGTCGGGCTGGATGCCCGGCCCGGTGTCGATCACCTCGAACTCGGCGACCGGGCTACGGTAGTGCACCACGAACTGCACCCGACCGGATTGGGTGAACTTGATTGCATTGGATAGCAGGTTGATCAGGATCTGCCGCAGCCGCTTCTCGTCGGCATAGACCACGACGGGCAGCACGGCCGGCCGCTTGAACACGAAGTCGATGCCTTTTGCCGCAGCTTGCAGGCGGAACATGCCGACCAGCTGTTCGAGGAAATCGTTCAGCCGCACCTCGTCGCGCGACAGATAGAGCCGGCCGGCCTCGATCTTGGAGATGTCGAGGATGCCGTCGATCAATCCCGACAGATGATCAGCGCTGCGGCGGACCACGCGCACCTGCTCGCGCGG
This sequence comes from Bradyrhizobium sp. WCU1, assembly GCF_053474805.1. NCBI lineage: Bacteria > Pseudomonadati > Pseudomonadota > Alphaproteobacteria > Hyphomicrobiales > Nitrobacteraceae > Bradyrhizobium > Bradyrhizobium sp. WCU1. The sequence continues at coordinate 758,030 of NZ_CM130280.1, read as the reverse complement.
CCGCACCTGCAGACTGTCGTCCTGCTCCAGCAGCTGCGCGTAGCCGGAGATCGCATTCAGCGGCGAGCGAAGCTCGTGGCTGAGGCCCACGACATAGCGGCTCTTGGCGAGATTGGCCGATTCCGCCACTTCCTTGGCGCGCTGCAGCTCGGCGTCGGTACGCTTGTGGGCGTCGATTTCCTGGATCAGCAGCGTGGTCTGTCGCCGGGTTTCGGCTTCCGCGGCGCGCCGGCTCTGCTGCGCCAGCACAAACAGCCAGGCGACGACACCGATGATGATGGTCAGTGCAAAGAACACCTTCCACAGCACGTCGGCCAGCAATTCATTGGCATGCACGGCTGCTGTCGTTTGCAGGTAGATCAGGCCGAGCACCAGCGCGACGAGGCCGGCCGAGACCGCGAACACGCCGAGGTAATGTCCGAGTTGCGAGTTGAGGCGGGCGTAGATCGGCTGCGGCATCACCTTGCCCAGCGCGTCCGAGACTTGCGCACCGATCCGGCCGTGCGGCTTGCAGAGATCGTGGCAGCGCGCGTCGAGCGAGCAGCACAGGGAACAGATCGGGCCGGCATAGGCCGGGCAGGCGGCCATGTCCTCGGGCTCGAAGGCATGCTCGCAGATACAGCACTGGATCGATTCAAGGTTCTGCCAGCTCCGCTTCGGCTTGCGCGCGATGTAGTACTTGCCGTCGGTCGCCCAGGCAATCAGCGGGGCCGTGATGAAGGCGACCGCGAGCGCGACGAAGGCGGACAGCGCCTTCGCGGTTGGACCGAACAGGCCGTAGAACGCGCTGATCGAGATGACGGTTGCGATCGCCATCGCGCCGACACCGACCGGATTGATGTCGCAGAGATGGGCGCGCTTGAATTCGATGTGCTGTGGGCGAAGGCCGAGCGGCTTGTTGATGACGAGGTCGGCCACCAGCGCGCCGACCCAGGCGATCGCGACATTGGAGTAGAGCGCCAGCGTCTGCTCCAGCGCCTTGTAGACGCCGATCTCCATCAACAGCAGCGCGACCACGACGTTGAAGACCAGCCACACCACGCGACCGGGATGCGAGTGGGTGAGACGGGAGAAGAAGTTCGACCAGGCGATCGAGCCGGCATAGGCATTGGTGACGTTGATCTTGACCTGCGACAGGATCACGAACGTGCCTGTCAGCGCCATCGCGAGATCCGGCTGCGACAGCACGTAACGGAAAGCTTCGAGATACATGTTCGCCGGCTCGGCGGCATGCTCGGCCGACACGCCGTGGCTGAGCGCGAAGAAGGCCAGGAACGAGCCGGCCAGCAGCTTCAGCGCGCCGAGCACGATCCAGCCGGGGCCGGCGCCGAGCAGCGCGATCCACCAGGCCTTGCGCGAGGTGCGGCGGTCGCGCGGCAGGAAGCGCAGGAAGTCGACCTGCTCGCCGATCTGCGCCACCAGCGCGAACACGACGGAGGCCGCGGTGCCGAACAGCAGAAGGTCGAGATTGCCCGCGGGATCGCCGTGCTCGCCGGCGAATTTGCGCCACTCGGTGAAGGAATGCGGATTGGCCCAGGCGATCGCCGCGAACGGCATGATGTGGAGGATGATCCACAGCGGCTGGGTCCAGAGCTGGAACCGGCTGATCAGCGTGATGCCGTAGATGACAAGCGGAATGATCACGACCGCGCTGATCAGGTAGCCGATCGGCCGCGGAATGCCGAAGCACATATCGAGCGCGCTGGCCAGGATCACCGCCTCGATCGCGAAGAAGATGAAGGTGAAGGAGGCGTAGATCAGCGAGGTGATGGTCGAGCCGATATAGCCGAAGCCGGCCCCGCGGGTCAGGAGGTCGATGTCGATGCCGCTCTTCGCGGCATGGTAGGCGATCGGCAGCCCGCACAGGAAGATGATGACGCTGACGACCAGGATCGCGGCGGAGGCGTTCATCGCGCCATAGTTCAGCGTGATGGTGCCGCCGATCGCCTCCAGCGCCAGGAAGGAGATCGCGCCGAGCGCGGTGTTGGCGACGCGCGCGGCGGACCAGCGCCGCGCGCTCTTGGCCGTGAAGCGCAGCGCGTAGTCTTCCAGCGTCTGGTTGGCGACCCATTGATTGTATTGGCGCCTGACGCGGTCTATCCGCTGCCGCCCTGCCACTCGCTCAAACTCCTGGTCCACGATGCGCTGATCGCGGGCAAATCCCGTACCAAAAACCTACGTCGCTATTTTGCGGTGCAGTATACGCGATCTCACGTATCAGTGCGCCGCACAAAAGTAAGCAATCCTCGCCTCATCAATAAGCGTTCTCGAACCAGATGGGGTGCTCATGTCAGACGAAACAAAACCAGGACTGCAGTCTCCGCTCCGCCGCAAGCTCTTGATGGGAATGGCGGCATTGCCGGCCATGTCGATGCTGGGCCGTCCGGCCTTTGCCGACGTTCCTGCAACTTCCGCGGTCAACACCACCGGTCTTGCAGTCACTAATAGCGAAGTCACGGTCGGCATCCTGCACTCCGTCACCGGCACCATGGCGATCTCCGAGACCGGCTCGGTCGAGGCCGAGAAGCTCGCGATCGAGCAGATCAACGCCGCCGGCGGCGTGCTCGGGCGCAAGATCAAGTTCATCCAGGAGGACGGCGCGAGCGACTGGCCGACCTTCGCGGAAAAGGCGAAAAAGCTCCTGGTCAACGACAAATGCGCCGCCGTGATGGGCTGCTGGACCTCGGCCTCGCGCAAGGCGGTGCTGCCGGTGTTCGAGCAGTACAACGGCATGCTGTACTACCCGACCTTCTACGAAGGCCTCGAGCAGTCCAAGAACGTGATCTACACCGGCCAGGAGGCGACGCAGCAGATCATCGCCGGCCTCGACTGGGTCAACAAGACCAAGGGCGCCAAGAGCTTCTACCTGCTCGGCTCGGACTACATCTGGCCGCGCACCTCGAACAAGATCGCGCGCAAGCACATCGAAAACCACCTGCAGGGCTGCAAGGTGGTCGGCGAGGAATACTTCCCGCTCGGCTCGACCCAGTTCAACTCGGTCATCAACAAGATCAAGCTGACCAAGCCGGACGTGATCTACGCCATCATCGTCGGCGGCTCCAACGTCGCGTTCTACAAGCAGCTCAAGGCGGCCGGCATCGACCTGTCGAAGCAGACGCTGCTGACCATCTCGGTCACCGAGGACGAGATCGACGGCATCGGCGGCGAGAACATCGCGGGCGCCTATGCCTGCATGAAGTATTTCCAGTCGCTCGACAATCCGAACAACAAGGCCTTCGTGCCGGCGTTCAAGAAGATGTGGGGCGAGAAGACCGTGATCGGCGACGTCACCCAGGCTGCCTATCTCGGCCCGTGGCTGTGGAAACTGACGGTGGAGAAGGCGGGCTCCTTCGACATCGACAAGATCGCGGCGGCTTCCCCCGGCGTCGAGTTCAAGGGTGCGCCGGAAGGTTATGTGCGGATTCACGAGAACCATCACCTCTGGTCGAAGACCCGCGTCGGCCGCGCCAAGGCCGATGGCCAGTATGAGCTGATCTACGAGACCGCCGATCTCGTCGAGCCGGATCCATTCCCCAAGGGCTACCAGTGAGGCCGCGCGCCTGAGCGCAGGTCACATCAACGCATCGCGGCGTGGACGTCACCGCCCACGCCGCCGATCGGGCGCCGCGCGCGTCGCGGCGCATGCCCCTGGACTGGAGGACGACAGATGTTCGGCGACTATTCGATCAGTGATCTCGGCGCCATCCTTGCGATGCAGGGATTTGCCGGGCTCATCCTGTTCTCCGTCTACGTGCTGATGGCACTCGGGCTTGCCATCATCTTCGGCCAGATGGGCGTCATCAACATGGCGCACGGCGAGTTCATGATCCTGGGGGCCTACGTCACCTGGATGACCTCGAACGCGGTGCAGCACGCCGCGCCCTGGCTGTTCCCCGGCTACTTCTTCATCGCGATGATCCTGGCGTTCATCGCCTCCGGCGCGCTCGGCATGCTGGTGGAGTGGGCGCTGATCCGCCATCTCTACAAACGTCCGCTCGATACGCTGCTGGCGACCTGGGGCCTCAGCCTGATCCTGCAGCAGGCCTACCGCTCGATCTTCGGCGCACGCGAAGTCGGCGTCGAGCTGCCGGAATGGATGATGGGCTCCTGGCAGGCTACCGACTCCATCCAGATCCCGATCAACGGCATGTTCGTGATGGCGCTGACCATCCTGATCACGATCGCGGTCTCCTACGTGCTGTTCTGGTCGAACTGGGGCAAGCAGGTGCGCGCCGTGGTGCAGAACCGCGTGATGGCAGGCGCCGTCGGCATCAATACCGAGAAGGTCGATCGTTACACCTTTGGTCTTGGCTGCGGCATCGCCGGGATCGCCGGCTCAGCCTTCACCATGATCGGCTCGACCGGGCCAACCGCCGGCCAGCTCTACATCGTCGACACCTTCCTGGTCGTCGTGTTCGGCGGCGCCGCCTCGCTGTTCGGCACCATCGCCTCCGCCTTCTCGATCTCGCAGACCCAATCGACGCTGGAATTCTTCCTGTCGGGTTCGATGGCCAAGGTGATCACGCTGTTGACCATCGTCGCGATCCTGATGGTGCGTCCGCAGGGGCTGTTCGCGCTCAAGGTCCGCAAATAAGAACAAGCAGGCTGGTCATGATCAACTCGCGCTTTTTCAATCGCTCCGAACTGCTCGGCTTCCTGGCGCTCGCGGTGCTGCTGTTTCTGATCCTGCCGCTGTCGCTGGACATCTTCCGCCTCAATCTGGTCGCCAAATATTTGACCTACGCCTTCGTCGGCATCGGCCTCGTGCTGTGCTGGGGCTATGGCGGCATCCTGAGCCTGGGGCAGGGCGTGTTCTTCGGCCTCGGCGGCTACTGCATGGCGATGTACCTCAAGCTCGAGGCATCCTCGGTCGCGAACACCAAGATCCAGTCGACGCCGGGCATCCCGGACTTCATGGACTGGAACCAGCTCACCTCGCTGCCCTTCTTCTGGAAGCCGTTCCACAGCTTCCCGATAACGCTGCTGGCGATCCTGCTGGTTCCCGCGTTCTTCGCGCTGATCATCGGCGCTGCGATGTTCAAGCGCCGGGTCGGCGGCGTCTATTTCGCGATCATCACGCAGGCGATCGCCGCGATCCTCACCATCCTGATCGTGGGGCAGCAGGGCTACACCGGCGGCATCAACGGCATCACCGATTTGCGCACGCTGCACGGCTGGGACATCCGCACCGATCACGCCAAGTTCATTCTGTATTTCGTCGAGGTTGTGCTGCTGTTCGGATGCATCGTCGCCGCGCAATTCATCCGGCTGACAAAACTCGGGCGCATCCTGGTGGCGATGCGGGAGCAGGAGGACCGTGTGCGCTTCTCCGGTTATAGCGTCGCCAACTTCAAGATCTTCGCGTTCTGTGCCGCGGCGGTGTTCGCTGCGATCGGCGGCGCCATGTTCACGCTCGAGGTCGGCTTCATGTCGCCGTCCTTCGTCGGCATCGTGCCGTCGATCGAGATGGTGATCTACACCGCGGTCGGTGGCCGGATGTCGATCTTCGGCGCGGTCTGGGGTGCACTCTTGGTCAATTTCGCCAAGACCAGTCTCTCGGAATCCTTCCCGCAGCTCTGGCTGTTCGGCCTCGGCGCGCTGTTCATCGCGGTCGTGCTGGCGTTCCCGAACGGGCTCTCCGGCATCTGGGCGGACCACATCCAGCCCCGCATCGATCGCCTTTTGTCATCACGCAAATCGAAATCGGCGGCCGGCATGATCGCCGACGGCGCACCGGCCGAGTGAGGAGGGACCATCATGCTCGTCGGCCATCAGCCCAAAGACTTCCTGCTCGCGGTTTCCGGTCTCACCGTGTCCTTTGACGGCTTCAAGGCGGTGAACGATCTCTCCTTCTATGTCGAGGAGAACGAGATCCGCGTCATCATCGGCCCGAACGGTGCCGGCAAGACCACGGTGCTCGACCTGATCTGCGGCAAGACCCGTGCCACGTCAGGCTCGATCCAGTTCCGCGGCCAGGAGCTGACCAAGCTGCGCGAGAACGAGATCGTGCAGGCGGGGGTGGGTCGCAAGTTCCAGACGCCGTCGGTGTTCGAGGATCTGACGGTTTTCGAGAACCTCGAGATTTCCTTTCCGCGCGGCCGCACCGTGTTCGGCTCGCTGACCTTCCAGCGTGACGACACCGTCAAGCAGCGGGTCGAGGAGGTCGCCGAGATGATCTTCCTCAAGGATCGCCTCGACACCTATGCCGACCAGCTCAGCCACGGCCAGAAGCAGTGGCTGGAGATCGGCATGCTGCTGATCCAGGATCCGGACCTCCTGATGCTCGACGAGCCGGTGGCGGGGATGAGCGTGTCCGAGCGCGCCAAGACCGCAGAACTGCTCAACCGCATCATCAAGGACCGCTCGGTGCTGGTGATCGAGCACGACATGAAGTTCGTCGAGGACATCGCGCACAAGGTCACGGTGCTGCACCAGGGCCAGATCCTGTCCGAGGGGACCATGGAGCACGTCAAGAACGATCCCAAGGTGATCGAAGTGTATCTGGGGCATTGATCGATGATCGAAACGCCACGAGCGGCAGACGCGCACTCGGTTCACCTCTCCCCGTCGGGGAGAGGTGAAGACAACCCGGCAATAGAGGACGCACATGCTGGCAATCAATGATCTTCACGTCGCCTACGGCCAGAGCGAGGTGCTGCACGGCCTCAACGTCAAGGTCGCGGCCAACGAGATCGTCGCGATCATGGGCCGCAACGGCATGGGCAAGACCACGCTGATGAAATCGCTGATGGGCATCTTGCCGGCCAAGAGCGGCAAGGTGACCATGGACGGCACCGAGCTCGGCGCGATGAAGAGCTACGAGCGGGTGGCGAAGGGGCTCGCCTACGTGCCGCAGGGCCGGATGATCTTCTCCACCATGACGGTGAAGGAGAACATCGAGACCGGCCTTGTGGTGTCAGGCGACTCCGAGGTGCCCGGCGACATCTACGAGCTGTTCCCCGTGCTGCTGGAGATGAAGGGCCGCCGCGGCGGCAATCTCTCCGGCGGACAACAGCAGCAGCTCGCGATCGCCCGCGCGCTGGCGACCAGGCCAAAAGTGCTGCTGCTCGACGAGCCGACCGAAGGCATTCAGCCGTCGATCATCAAGGACATGGCGCGCACCCTGAAACGGATCCGCGACGAGCGGGGGCTGTCGATCGTGGTCTCCGAGCAGGTGCTGAGCTTCGCGCTCGACATCGCCGACCGCGTGCTCGTCATCGAGAACGGCGAGATCGTCCGCGACGATCCGCGCGCTGGCGTCGATGCCGCGCAGATCTCAAAATATCTGTCTGTGTAACCAACCACCAGTAAGCGAAGGGGAGCAATGCGATGCCAGATACACTGATCAAGGTCGATCTCAGCAAGTCGGCCTATGAAAACGACAAGATCCACAACCGCTGGCATCCCGAGGTTCCGATCGTCGAGTGGGTCAGCCCCGGCGACGACTTCATCATCGAGACCGTCGACTGGACCGGCGGCTTCATCAAGAACAACGACTCGGCCGACGACGTGCGCGACATCGATCTGTCGATCGTGCACTTCCTGTCCGGCCCGATCGGCGTCAAGGGCGCCGAGCCGGGTGACCTCCTGGTCGTCGATCTGCTCGACGTCGGTCCGTTGAAGGAGAGCCTGTGGGGTTTCAACGGCTTCTTCTCCAAGCAGAACGGCGGCGGCTTCCTCACCGACCATTTCCCGCTGGCGCAGAAGTCGATCTGGGACATCAAGGGCCTCTACACCTCGTCGCGCCATGTTCCCGGCGTCAACTTCGCCGGCCTGATCCATCCCGGCCTGATCGGCTGTCTGCCCGATGCCAAGATGCTGGCGGCGTGGAATGCGCGCGAAGCCGAGCTGATCGCGACCAACCCGACCCGCGTGCCGGGCCTCGCCAATCCGCCGTTCGCGCCGACCGCGCATGCCGGCCAGGCCAAGGGCGACGTCAAGGCCAAGATCGGCCTCGAGGGTGCCCGCACCGTGCCGCCGCGCGAGCACGGCGGCAATTGCGACATCAAGGACCTGTCGCGCGGCTCGAAGATCTATTTCCCGGTCTATGTGCCGGGCGGCGGGCTCTCGATGGGCGATCTGCATTTCAGCCAGGGCGACGGCGAGATCACCTTCTGCGGCGCCATCGAGATGGCCGGCTGGCTGCACATCAAGGTCGACCTGATCAAGGACGGCGTGTCGAAATACGGCATCAAGAATCCGGTATTCAAGCCGTCGCCGATCACGCCAAACTACAAGGACTACCTGATCTTCGAGGGCATCTCGGTCGACGAGGCCGGCAAGCAGCATTACCTCGACGTCCACATCGCCTATCGCCAGGCCTGCCTGAACGCGATCGAATACCTGAAGAAGTTCGGTTACTCCGGCGCCCAGGCCTATTCGATCCTCGGCACCGCGCCGTGCCAGGGCCACATCTCCGGCGTGGTCGACGTGCCCAATGCCTGCGCCACGCTATGGCTGCCGACGGAGATCTTCGACTTCGACATCATGCCGTCGTCGGCAGGACCGATCAAACACATCAAGGGCGACATCCAGATGCCGATCTCGCAAGACAAGTAATCCCTGCGCGAAGGGTGCGGGACGGCTGCGTATAGGCCGCCCCGCATCCATCGCCGGATGTCACACGACTGCGCAAGGATTTACGGAAATGCCGATCTACGAATATCTCTGCAATGACTGCGGCCCGTTCACCGATATGCGGCCGATGGCAGAATGCGACCTGCCGCAGGACTGTCCGCAATGCGAGACGACGTCGCCGCGCGTGATCCTGACCGCACCGGCGTTCTTCTGCATGCCGTCGGACAAGCGCAAGGCATACGCCACCAACGAGCAGAGCCGGCACGCGCCGAAGACGCTCGACCAGTACAAGGCCGCGCACGGCCCGGGCTGCGGCTGCTGCTCGTCGTCGTCCGGAAAGAAGAAGCCGGCGCGGCTGATGACCAAGACCAAGAGCGGCGCCAAGGGGTTTCCGACCGCGCGGCCCTGGATGATCAGCCACTGATCATCAGGCCTGTTCGGCGACCTTCAGGGCCTCGGTGCGGATCTCCTCGACCAGCCGCTCCTTCAAGGCGACGAATTCGGGTGTGGTCTTGATCTTGTAGGAGCGGGGATGCGGCAGGTCGACCGCGATCTCCGCCTTGATGCGGCCGGGACGGGCGCTCATCACGATCACGCGGCTGCCGAGGAAGATCGCTTCCTCGATGTCGTGGGTGACGAACAGCACCGTCTTCTGGGCGCGCTCCCAGATCCCGAGCAGCATTTCCTGCATCAAGGCGCGGGTCTGGTTGTCGAGCGCGCCGAACGGCTCGTCGAGCAGCAGGATTTTTGGGTCGTTGGCGAGCGCGCGGGCGATCGCCGTGCGCTGCTGCATGCCGCCGGACAACTGCTTGGGCCAGTGGTTCTCGAAGCCCGACAGTCCGACCCGGCGGATGAAGGCGTCGGCGATCTCATGCCGCTCGGCTTGCGATGCGCCGCGCTCGCGCAGCCCGAAGGCGATGTTCTCCCGCACGGTCAGCCAGGGAAACAGCGTGTAGGACTGAAACACCATGCCGCGATCGGCGCCGGGGCCGGTGACCTCGCGGCCGTCGAGCGTGACGCGGCCGCTGGTCGGCCGGTCAAGCCCGGCGATGATCCGGAGCAGCGTGGACTTGCCGCAGCCGGACGGGCCGAGGATGGTGACGAAGTCATTGTCGACGACATCGAGCGTGGTCGGCTCCAGCGCCCGAGTCGGCGCATTGCCGCCGCGCGCGGGGAAGGTGCGCGAGACCTGATCGATCCGAAGCAGGGTCATGCGAGCTTCCACGGGAACAGCCAGGCGTTGAACGCCTTGAACAGGAAATCGGAGATCAGGCCGATCAGCCCGATCACGATGATGCCGAAGATGATCTGGCCGGTGTTGAGCAGCGCCTGGCTGTCGGTGATCATGTGCCCGATGCCGGACGACGAGCCGATCAGCTCGGCGACGATGACGTAGGTCCAGGCCCAGCCCAGCACCAGGCGCAGGATTTCGGCGATCTCCGGTGCGGCTGATGGCAGCAGCACGCGGCGGATGATGCCGCTGTCGCGCGCGCCGAGCGTGTAGGCGGCTTCGACCAGATCACGCCGCGTGGCGCCGACGGTGACGGCCACCATCAGGATGATCTGGAACACGGCGCCGATGAAGATCACCAGCAGCTTTTGCAATTCGCCGATGCCCGCCCACAGGATCAGCAGCGGGATGAAGGCCGACGCGGGCAGATAGCGCGCAAAGGACACGAACGGTTCGAGGAACGCCTCGACCGGCTTGTAGGCACCCATCAGCACGCCGAGCGGCACCGCGATCACGGCGGCAAGCGCGAAGCCGCCGATGACGCGCCAGATCGTCATGCCGATGTCGAACAGGAAGCCCTGTTTGGCAAGCAGCTCATAGCCTTCCTGCACCATGGTCAGCGGGTTGGCGAGGAAGGTCTTGGACACATGGCCGCCGAACGTCGCCCAGGACCACAGGGCGACGAACAGCACGAAGAACGCGAGGCCGTAGGCCACGCGCTGCCTCGATGTGGTCGGTTCGAGAGGACGCATCACTTGATGAAGCTGGCGTCGTAGATGTCTTCGACCTTCGGCGCGGCCTTGATGATGCCGACCTCGAGCAGGAGCTCGGCGGCGTCCTTGTTGAAGGAGAGGAAGTCGCCGGCGAAGAACTTCTGGTTGGCGGCCTTGTCCTGCCAGCGCAGGTACTTGGCCGAATTGCCGAACTGCTCGCCGGTCTGCTTCACGTCCGCGCCCATGATCTCGTAGGCCTTGGCCTGGTCCTTGGCGATCATGTCGAGCGCCTCGAAATAGCTGTTGGCCAGCGCCTGCGCCGCCTTCGGATTGTCGGTCAGGAATTTCGGGGTGCAGCCGAATGTGTCCATCACGATCGGGTAGTCGAGCGTCGTGGCGATGATCTTGCCCTTGTCGGGCGCGGCGCGCACCGTCGACAGATAGGGCTCGTAGGTCATCGCAGCGTCGTTCTGGCCGGAGACGAAGGCCTGCGCCGCGGCGGCGGGCTCAAGGTTGACCACGGTGACGTCCTTCACCGAGAGACCGTTCCTCTTCAGCATCCAGGCCAGCGCGAAATAGGGCGAGGTGCCCGGCGCCGATGCCGCGACCGTCTTGCCCTTGAGGTCCTTGATCGCCGCGACGTCGTTGCGCACGGCCATGCCGTCGGCGCCATAGCTCTTGTCGAGCTGGAAGATCTGCTTGGTCGCGACGCCATTGGCGTTCCAGGAGATCCAGGTTTCGACCGTCGTCGCGGCGCACTGAATGTCGCCCGAAGCGATCGCGAGATGACGGTCCTTCTGCGGGATCTTCTTCAAGGTGACGTCGAGGCCGTTCTTCTTGAAGATGCCGGCCTCCTTGGCGAGCGTCAGCGGCGCGAAGCCGGTCCATCCGGAGATGCCGACGCCGACCTTGATGTCATCCGCGAACGCTGCCGTGGACGCGAGCAACGCGACCATTGCGGGCAATAGCTTGAAGGAACGCATGAGTGTTGACCCCTTGAACGATGGATTGAACCCTGTTGATTGCTCTTACGTCAGTCGCGGCGGATTGCCGCATCAGGAACGTCGGTGGTTGGTGGCCTATGATGCATTGCATGAATTATGCCGCGCAAGACGTCGTCAGCCTCCCTTGAAACGCGCGACCAGGCGGTGCGTCTCGCCGGGATAATGCAGCCGCACCGCCGTCACCGTGCGTGCGCTGCGCCAGGTGTAGCGGTCGATCACGAGGCAGGGCGCGCCGACCGCGATGGCGAGGGCCTTTGCCGTGCGGTCGTCGGCAACCACTGCGCTGATCGTATGTTCTGCCTCGGTCCACGGCACGTGGTGCAGCAGCCATGATCCCGGCGGCTCGCGCGCAAAATCCGCGTTGGCAGCTTCGGGAACCGTGGAGAGATCGATCAGCCTGTCCTCGACGGCGAACGGCACATCGTCGGCGCTGTGCCGGCAGGCGATCGCGATCACCTTGCCGGCGGTGCCGACGCCGAGCCGGGCGCGATCGGCCGATGTCGCGGTGCGCCGCCGGCAATCGATCAGCTGATAGCCGTAAGCGCGGCCGAGCGCGGTGATCTCGGCTCTGATGTCGGCGATCTTGAGCACTGCGGACATATGCTGCGGACGGCGCACGAATGAGCCGGCGCGCCGCCGCCGCTCGATCAGGTCGGCCTGCGCCAGTTCCGACAGCGCCTTGTTCACGGTCATGCGCGAGCAGCGGTAGCGCGCCATCAACTGGTGCTCGAACGGAATGCGGTGACCGGGCGGCCACTCGCCGGTCAGGATCCGTGTCTCGATGTCGAGCCGGATTCGCTTGTAGAGTGTCGGCTTGCCGGCTGCATTGGGTTTGGCCCGATCGGAAGCGAGGCTCATGCGACGAGCCTCCGGACGCTGGCGTTGAACCGCTCGCGCGCACTGTCGCGCAGCCGGTGCCGTCCGCCCGCGACCAGTTTGTCGCCGCCGGCCCAGACGCAGTCGATCGCGTCGCTGCCGGCCGCAAACAGCCAGCCGTCTAGCACTGCATCGCCCGACCGTCCCGCCAGCGACGGATGCGTGGTGTCGAGGCTGACGATGTCGGCGCGGGCGCCGGGTACAAGTCCTGACTTGGCCTGTGCGAGCGCCTGCGCGCCGCCCGCGAGCGCGTGATCGAACAGCGCACGGCCGGTGGACGCGCCGGGACGCCCCGAGAGCACGTTGCGCTCGCGGTGTTTCAGCCGCTGGCCGTATTCGAGCTGCCGCAGTTCGTCGGCGACCCCGACCAGCACGTTGGAATCGGTCCCGACGCCGAACCGGCCGCCCGCGGCGAGGAACTCACGCGCCGAGAAGATGCCGTCGCCGAGGCTTGCTTCGGTGATGGGGCAGAGGCCGGCAACAGCGCCACTGCCGGCGAGCGCCGTGACTTCCTGCTCCGTCATATGGGTTGCATGAATCAGGCACCAGCGCTGGTCGACGGGCGCGTGTTCGAGCAGCCACTCGACCGGCCGCTGTCCCGACCAAGCGAGGCAATCCCCCACCTCGCGCACCTGTTCGGCAGCGTGGATGTGGATGGGGTCCGCTCCGGCAAGCGGAATGATCGCCGCGAGTTCATCCGGCGCCACGGCACGCAGGCTGTGCGGGGCGATGCCGATATTGGCGCCGGGCAATTTTCGGATCGCATCGCGCGAAGCCGCCATCAGCGTCGTGAACTGATCGACCGAGCAGATGAAGCGGCGTTGCCCGGCATGCGGTGCTGCGCCGCCGAAAGTGCCATGGGCATAGAAGCTCGGCAGCAGCGTGAGCCCGATGCCGGAGGCGTCGGACGCCTCCGCGATGCGCACCGCCATCTCGGCCGGATTGGCGTAAGGCGAGCCGTCCCGATCATGGTGAAGATAGTGAAACTCGCCGACGCGGGTGAAGCCCCGCTCGAGCATCTCGACATAGAGTAGCGTCGCAACGGCCGTGACGTCGTCCGGCGTCATCGTCAGCGCGAAGCGATACATCGTCTCGCGCCAGGTCCAGAACGTATCCGTCGTATCGCCGCGCAGTTCGGCAAGGCCGGCCATGCCGCGCTGAAAGGCGTGGCTGTGCAGGCTCGCCAATCCCGGAACCGCCAATTGGTGACGTTCGTCGGCGTCCGTGGATGCGACGCCGGCCGTCACCGAGGCAATGATGCCGTCGGTGAACTCGACCCGCACGTCATTGGCCCAGCCCGAGGGCAGCAGCGCGAATGCGAAATGCAGTCGTGTCATTTTTCCATGCCGGCTGGACAGAACCGGGACACGATTATATGTCTAGACATATAAGTCAAGCATCCCAGCTCGAGGGGACGATCGCATGGCAGAGCGCTTCGACCGCATCTGGTACAACGCCCGGCTCGCCACGATGCGCGGTGACCGCGCCGATCTCGGCGAGATCGAGCGCGGATTGATCGCAGCGCGCGACGGCCGCATCGTCTACGCGGATGCGCAATCGAATTTTCCTGTGGACGCGGACGCCGTCGAGCGGATCGATTGCGGCGGCCGCTGGATCACGCCCGGGCTGGTCGATTGCCACACCCATCTCGTTTTTGGCGGCAATCGCGCGCATGAGTTCGAGCTTCGCCTGAAGGGCGCGAGCTATGAGGAGATCGCGCGCGCCGGCGGCGGCATCGTCTCGACAGTGGCGGCAACACGCAAGGCGACCGAAGCTGAGCTCGTTGCCGGCGCGCTGCCCCGGCTCGACGCGTTGATCGGCGAGGGCGCAACGACCGTCGAGATCAAGTCCGGCTATGGTCTCGATGCCGAGACCGAGATGCACCAGCTGGCGGCCGCGCGCAAGCTCGGCCAGTTGCGAAAGGTTGCGATACGTACCTCTTTCCTCGGTGCGCATGCGTTGCCGCCGGAAGCCGATGGTGACAAGGACCGCTACATCGATCTGGTCTGCAACGCGATGCTGCCGGCCGTGGCCAAGGCCGGCCTTGCCGATGCCGTCGACGCGTTCATGGAGGGCATCGCATTTTCCGGAGAGCAGACGGCCCGCGTGTTCGCGGCAGCGCGCACGCTGGGACTGCCGGTGAAGCTGCATGCGGATCAGTTGTCGAATCTCGGCGGCGCGGCGCTCGCCGCGAAATTCTCGGCGCTGTCGGCCGATCATCTGGAGCATACCGACGAGGCCGGCGCCGCTGCGATGGCGAAGGCGGGAACGGTGGCCGTGTTGCTGCCCGGCGCGTTCTATTTCATTCGCGAGACGCAGAAGCCGCCGGTCGAGCTGTTCCGCAAACACGGCGTGCCGATGGCGCTGGCAACCGACTGCAATCCCGGCAGCTCGCCGCTGACCTCGCTGCTGCTTGCGATGAACATGGGCGCGACACTGTTCCGGATGACCGTCGTCGAATGTCTCGCCGCGGTAACGCGCGAAGGGGCACGCGCGCTCGGCATGCTTAGCGAGACCGGTACGCTCGAGGCCGGCAAATGGTGCGATCTGGCGATCTGGGACATCGAACGCCCCGCCGAACTGGTCTACCGGATCGGCTTCAATCCGCTGCACCGCCGGGTGTGGAGGGGGCAATGAGCAATCCCCACGCGCCTGAAGTCGTGACGCCCGGGACGGTCGGCCTTGATGCGCTCGCGCGCGTGCTCGCGGGGGCGAGCGTCGAGCTCGATGCATCGTTCTGGCCGCGGGTCGAGGCCGCGGCTGAAATCGTAGCGAAGGCGGCGCAGACCGACGTTCCCGCCTACGGCATCAATACCGGATTCGGGAAGCTGGCATCGACGCGCATCGCGCCCGACCAGACCGCGCTGCTTCAACGCAACCTCATCCTGTCCCATTGCTGCGGCGTCGGCCCGGCCACGCCCGAGCCGATCGTGCGCCTGATGATGGCCTTGAAGGTCATCTCGCTCGGCCGCGGCGCCTCCGGCGTACGGCGCGAAATCATCGAGCAGTTGCAGGGCATGCTGGCACGCGGCGTCACGCCGCTGGTCCCTCAGCAGGGTTCGGTCGGCGCCTCCGGCGATCTCGCGCCGCTCGCCCACATGACGGCTGTCATGATCGGGGAGGGGCAGGCGATCCGCGACGGCAAGATCGTGCCGGGTCACGAAGCGCTGGCCGCCGCCGGGCTCGTGCCATTGACGCTCAGCCCCAAGGAAGGGCTCGCACTGATCAACGGCACGCAGTTTTCGACCGCCTACGCGATCTCCGGCCTGCTGCGCGCGCATCGCCTGGCGTGCGCCGCGCTGGTGACCGGCGCGCTGTCGGTCGACGCGGCGATGGCTTCCACGGTGCCGTTTCGTCCTGAAATTCAATCGTTGCGGGGCCATGCCGGCCAGATCGCCGCGGCTGCGACTCTGACCGCGCTACTCGACGGCAGCGACATCAGGCAGTCGCATCTCGACGGCGACGAGCGCGTGCAGGATCCATATTGCCTGCGCTGCCAGCCGCAGGTCGCGGGCGCCGTGCTCGATCTGCTCGCGCAGGCCGCGCGCGGGCTGACCATCGAAGCCAATGCCGTCACCGACAATCCGCTGGTGCTGGTCGAGACCAATGAGATCGTGTCCGGCGGCAATTTTCACGCCGAACCGGTGGCATTCGCTGCCGACCAGATCGCGCTGGGGCTCTCGGAGATCGGCGCGACCAGCGAGCGGCGGATCGCGACCCTGGTCGATCCCGCTCTGAACTTCGGCCTGCCGCCGTTCCTGACACCGGAGCCCGGCATCAACTCAGGCTTCATGATCGCCGAGGTGACGGCGGCGGCGCTGTACGCCGAGAACAAGCAGCGCGCGATGCCGTGCTCGATCGATTCCACGCCGACGAGCGCCAACCAGGAGGATCACGTGTCGATGGCGGCGCATGCCGCGCGCCGGGTGTCCGACATGGCCGACAACCTCGCTTCCATCCTTGGCATCGAGCTCTTGGTCGCGGCGCAGGGCATCACGCTGCGCGCGCCGCACTCAACGAGTGCACCGCTCGCTGCGGTGATTGCCGCCTTGCGTGCGCATGTACCGGCGCTCGCCGCCGACCGCTACATGGCCGACGATCTGGCGCGCGCAGCGCGGCTGATCGAGGCCGACGCGTTGCCTGCCGCCGCGATCGCGGTCCTTCCGACAAATCCGTTTCCAAAACTTGCTTAGCCGACAAGGGCATCCGTCATGAACCGCCGACTGGACAACGAACGTATCATCCGCGCTCCCCGCGGCAGCGACATCAGCGCGAAGAGCTGGCTGACCGAAGCGCCGCTGCGCATGCTGATGAACAATCTGGATCCCGATGTCGCCGAACGTCCGGGCGAGCTCGTGGTGTATGGCGGCATCGGCCGCGCGGCACGCGACTGGGAGAGTTTTGACCGGATCGCTGCTTCCCTGCGCAAGCTCGAAGGCGATCAGACGCTGTTGGTGCAGTCCGGCAAGCCGGTCGGCGTTTTCCGTACCCATGCCGATGCGCCGCGCGTCCTGATCGCGAATTCGAACCTGGTGCCGCATTGGGCGACGCTCGATCATTTCAACGAGCTCGACCGGCAGGGCCTGATGATGTTCGGCCAGATGACGGCAGGCTCCTGGATCTATATCGGCAGCCAGGGCATCGTGCAGGGGACCTACGAGACCTTCGTCGAGGTCGGCCGCCGCCATTACGGCGGCAGCCTCGCCGGCAAATGGATCCTGACCGCTGGCCTCGGCGGCATGGGGGGCGCGCAGCCGCTGGCCGCGACCATGGCGGGCGCCTCGATGCTCGCCGTCGAGTGCCAGCCGAGCCGCATCGAGATGCGGTTGCGCACGGGCTATCTCGACCGTCAGGCCACGACTCTCGACGAGGCGTTGGCGATCATTGCCGATGCGACCAAGAGCGGGAAGCCTGTCTCGGTCGGTTTGCTCGGCAACGCGGCCGAGGTCTTCCCGGAACTGGTGCGCCGTGGTGTGAGGCCGGACGTCGTCACCGATCAGACCAGCGCGCATGATCCGATCAACGGCTATTTGCCGAAGGGATGGACGCTCGCCGATTGGGAAGCGCGGCGCGCCGCCGATCCGAAGGCGGTCGAGACGGCGGCCAAGACCTCGATGGTCGAGCACGTCCAGGCCATGCTGGATTTCCACGCGCAGGGAATCCCGACGCTCGATTACGGCAATAACATCCGCCAGATGGCCAAGGACATGGGCCTGAAGCAGGCGTTCGATTTCCCCGGTTTCGTGCCGGCCTATATCCGTCCGCTGTTCTGCCGCGGCGTCGGTCCGTTCCGCTGGGCGGCGCTGTCGGGCGATCCCGAGGACATCTTCAAGACCGATGCCAAGGTCAAGGAGCTGATGCCCAACGATGGCCATCTGCACAACTGGCTCGACATGGCGAAGGCGCGCATCAAGTTTCAGGGACTGCCGGCGCGGATCTGCTGGGTTGGTCTCGGCGACCGTCATCGCCTCGGCCTTGCCTTCAACGAGATGGTGGCGCGCGGCGAGCTCAAGGCGCCGATCGTGATCGGCCGCGATCATCTCGACAGCGGCTCGGTGGCGAGCCCGAACCGCGAGACCGAGGCGATGCGCGATGGCTCGGACGCGGTGTCGGACTGGCCGCTGCTCAATGCGCTGCTCAACTGTGCGAGCGGCGCCACCTGGGTGTCGTTGCATCACGGCGGCGGCGTCGGCATCGGCTATTCGCAGCATGCCGGCATGGTGATCGTCGCCGACGGCACGCCGGAGGCGGCGCGCCGGCTCGAACGCGTGCTGTGGAACGACCCGGCGACGGGCGTCATGCGCCACGCCGACGCCGGCTATGAGACGGCGATCGAATGCGCCCGCGCCAATGGGCTCGATCTGCCGAGCCTGCGCTGACGGGACTTGATGGATCGGGAGTCGCTCGGTGTTCGGCCGCATCTCCTGATTGGGGTTCGCAGGTTAGCGAGATATCTCCTTGCAGCCCTCAACCTTCCGGTTGATGGACGCGAGGTGACCGGCTGGACATGCCTTGACACGCGAGATCGGCGGTGCAGCTACCGGAGATAGTTGGTCCACGGACTGCTGCATCTGTGATCGGCCGCTGATTTTCGATTTGCCTGCTTTCGCGTCAGCGTCGCTGACAGGATGAGCTGCGAGGGTCCTTGTCTCGCGGCAGATGACATGCAATCTTCCGCTCCCGGCAATGCTGTTCGAGAGCAACAAGAACAATAATCCCTCTCGTCCCTCCAATTCTGTCGAGGGCCTGATCATGTCGAACCCTACCCAAGCGACCTCCGCTCCGTGGCGGATAGGAGTCCTGTTTTCACGAACCGGCTTCATGTCGGTCATCGAGGAAACCCAATATCAGGGCACGCAGCTTGCGATCGAGGAGGTCAATGAAGCGGGCGGGGTCTGCGGCCGCGAACTGGTTCCCGTCGCCTACGACCCCGGCTCGGATTCGGCCGCCTATGGCCACTACGCCAAACGGTTGATGGTCGAGGACCAGGTCAGCACCATCTTCGGCTGCTACACCTCGTCGAGCCGCAAGGCGGTGTTGCCGGTCGTCGAACGGCTGAACGGCCTGCTTTGGTACCCGACACTATACGAAGGGTTCGAGGCGTCGCCGAACGTCATCTACACCGGCGCCTCGCCGAATCAGAACAGCCTCGCGCTGTGCCGCTATCTGATGGATACGTTCGGAACACGGTTCTATTTCGTGGGCTCGGACTACATCTATCCGCGCGAGTCCAACCGGGTGATGCGGGAATTGCTCAAGAGCAATGGCGGCTCGGTGGTTGGCGAGCGCTACGTCAATGTCTACGCGCGCTGGCAGGACTTCGTCCCCATCATCCAGGACATCAAGCGGGTCAAGCCCGACGTGATCTTCTCGACCGTGGTCGGCGAGGGCACCGTGTTCCTCTATCAGGCCTATGCCAATGTCGGCCTCGATCCCAGGCAGGTTCCGATCGCCAGCCTGACCACGACGGAGGCCGAAATCGCCGCCATGGGCTTCGACGTCGGTGAAGGGCACGTCACGGCGGCGTCCTATTTCCAGGGCGTCGAGGGCAGCGCCAATAGTGCGTTCGTGCAGCGCTTCAAGAAGCGGTTCGGTGCCGATATCTCGACCAACATGTGCGCCGAGGCGTCCTATTTCCAGCTGCATCTGTTCGCGAAAGCGCTCGAGCAGGTCAATTCGCTCGACACCGAGGTGCTGCGTTCCATGGTGCTCGGCACCAGTTTTGATGCACCGCAAGGTGCAGTCACCGTCAACCCGATGTCGGGTCATACCGACCTGTGGACCCGGATCGGGCGAGCCAATCGCCAGGGACAGTTCGACGTCGTCAGCCAGTCGAAGGAAGCGGTGCATGCGGATCCGTTCCTGATCGGATATGGTCGTGCAACGCAAACAGGAAGCGCCCAATGAACGAAATGTCGCGTAAGCCGTCACCGAGCCGAGACGTCGGCGGGCGCAAGACCATGGTTCAAGAGCTTGCCGATCTGTCGGCGGTCGTGGTCGCGCCGGTCGACGATCAGATCGGCATGCTGCTGCGCGAATTGCAGCGATTCCGGATGCGGGTGCGTCAGGTTTGGCCGATGCCGGAAAGCGTGCCGGCCGACGCCGATGTGGTGTACTGCGAATATTCGCCCGACCTTGCGCGGCGCCTGCCGTGGATTCCCGGCGATGCGCGCTCGGCGCTGGTCGTGATCCTGCCGGCGACGGAGGCGGTTCACGCCGATGCGCTGTGTCATGCGACGCCGAACGCCGTGCTACCGCGGCCGTTCACGCCGAATGCGGTGCTGTCCAGCCTCGTGCTGGCGCGCAGTCAGTTCGGTTACGAGCGGCGGCTGCGCAGCAAGATCGAGAAGCTCGACGACAATCTGCGCTCGATGCGCACGGTGGAGCGCGCCAAGGCGATCCTGATGGCCACGCGGCAGATGCCGGAAACCGAAGCCTACGGCTTCATCAGGCGACAGGCGATGGATCGTCGCGTGTCGGCAAGCGCAGTCGCCGCGGCGATTGTTGACTCGTTCGAACTGCTTGGCTACGATCATCAACAGTAAGCCCCAATAGCGGGGCCGGCGGCGACAGCGCCGCCTTCGACACAACCGGCAACAAAGCCCTCCCAATGCTCGCGTCAGCGCGCATCGGGAGGGCTTTTTGTTTTTTCAATCCTGAAGGGAGCTAGGGATGAGCATTTCACGGCGGACTTTGCTGAGGAATACCGCGGCGTTTGGCGCATTTGCCGGCGCCGGACTGCCGCATATCTGGATCAAGAACGCCGACCTCGCTTACGCCGCGGGCGGCGAGATCAAGGTCGGCGTGCTGTTCTCGCTGACGGGAACGACTGCGATCATCGAGGAATCACTCAACAAGGCGACGCTGCTCGCGATCGAGGAGATCAACGCCGCCGGCGGCATCAAGGGCAGCAAGATCGTGCCGATCGTCGAGGATCCGGCCTCCGATCCGGCGACGTTCTCGGAGAAGGCGCGCAAGCTCGTCGTCGGCGACAAATGCGTCAGCGTGTTCGGCTCCTACACCTCGGCGAGCCGCAAGGCGGTGCTGCCGGTGTTCGAGCGGCAGAACAATCTCTATTGGTATCCGACGCTCTATGAAGGCCGCGAGTGCTCGAAGAACGTCATCTACACCGGCGCGGTGCCGAACCAGCAGCAGGACGAGTTCGTGCCCTGGCTGGTCAAGAAATTCGGCAAGAAGTTCTATCTGATCGGGTCCAACTACATCTATCCGAAGGAAGAGAACAACTACTGCAAGAAGCTGCTCGAGAAGCTCGGCGGCGAGGTCGTGGCGGAAGAATATGTGCCGCTCGGCCATTCCGAATTCTCTTCCGTCATCAACAAGATCCGCTCGACCCAGCCGAACGTGATCTTCTCCACCGTGGTCGGTGATTCCGTGGTCGCGCTGCATCGGCAGTACAAGGCTGCCGGCCTCGATCCCGAGAAGATGCCGATGGCGAGCCTGACGACCTCCGAGAACGAGGTCGCGGCGATGGGCGGTGAGGCGGCGGCCGGTCACTTCACCTCGGCGCCGTATTTCATGGTGCACAAGTCGCCGGAGAACGAGAAGTTCGTCGAGGCCTACAAGAAGCGCTGGGGCGCCGACAAGGTGACGCATTTCGTCTCTGAGGCCTGCTACTTCCAGACCTATCTGTTCAAGCAGGCGGTCGAGAAGCTCGCCACCAGCGACCTCACGCCGCCGAACATCCGCGACGCGGTCAAGGGACAGAGCATGATTGCGCCGCAGGGCAAGGTCCAGATCGAGCCGGACAACCTGCACACCTGGCTGTGGCCGAAGATCGCGCAGGCGAAGTCGAACGGCCAGTTCGAGATCCTGGTCGAAGCCAAGGACTGGCTGAAGCCGGTGCCTTACGCGGCCTATCCCGGGCAGTCCTGCACCGAGAAGGGCCTGGTCGAGAAGAGCTGACGACGGGAGCTGACGAAGGCCGTCGGCGTGCGGCGCCGGCGGCCAGCCACCTGCAACCATGGCTTCCCTTTGCGCGAATCGTTGCGAGGGGCAGGGCGCACGAGATCACCTTGAAGAGCGGATTCGACGTGGACCAATTCATCGAACAAATCGTCACCGGACTCAGCATCGGGTCGATCCTGCTGCTGGTCGCGCTCGGGCTATCGATCATCTACGGGTCGATGGGCATCATCAATCTCGCCCATGGCGAGTTCGTGATGCTCGGCGCTTACGCCGCCTGGGTGTTCCACACCTATCTCGGGCTCGGCCTGCTGGCGAGCCTGGTTCCGATCTTCCTCGTGGTTGCCGCGTTCGGCTGGATCATCGAACGCTTTGTCCTGAGCCTGCTCAACAACCGGCCGCTGGATACGATCCTCGCGACCTGGGGCGTCGGCATCATGCTGCAGCAGGCGGTGCGGCTATCGGTCGGTAGCGAGCTGCGTTACGTGCAGCTGCCGCCGGCGCTGTCCGACAGCATGAACGTGTTCGGCATCCCGATATCGTCGTATCGGGTGTTCCTGTTCGTGGTGTCGATCGCGCTGTTCGGAGCCACCTGGTTGCTGATGAACCGCACCACGGTCGGGATGAAGCTGCGCGCCATCATCCAGGACCGCTCGGTCGCCGCCTCGTTCGGCATCAACGCCAAGCGGGTTTACGCGCTGACATTTGCTTACGGTGCAGGCCTTGCGGGGCTGGCCGGTGCGCTGGTGTCGCCGCTCAAGAGCGTCTCGCCCGACATGGGCACCGGCTATGTGGTCGATGCCTTCATGGTGGTCGTGCTCGGCGGCGTGCAGAGCCTCGCCGGCACCGTGGCGAGCGCCTTCATCCTCGGCGAGCTCTCCGGCGGCATCGCCTTCCTGCAGAACGACACGGTGGCCAAGGCGATCGTGCTGCTCGCCATCGTCGTCCTCATCCGTTTCCGCCCCGAAGGGCTTTTCACCGCACGCGTGCGGGCCTGAGACAGATCGCTGATTCATGCCGTCGAATGCTATTACTTCCAGCGGATTGCAGCGCCTGATCGCGCAGCTTGCACCGATACTTGTCGTCTGTGCGATCGTGTTCGCGCTGCCGGTGTTGCTCAACAACGACTTCCTGCTCAACAAGGTCGCGCGCTATCTGGTGCTCGGCATCCTCACGATATCGCTCGGGCTGTCCTGGGGCTTCGGCGGGATCCTCAATCTCGGCCAGGCGATGAGCTTCGGGCTCGGCTCCTACGCGATGGCGATGGCGCTGAAGCTCAAGACCATCCCTGTGCACACCGGAGCCAGTGGCCTGCCGGACTTCATGGTCTGGAACAACGTTGCGCATCTGCCGTGGTTCTGGGAGCCGTTCCGCTCGCTGACTTTTGCGATTGCCGCGGGCCTGATCGTGCCGGCGCTGGTCGCGGCGGCGCTCGGCTGGTTCATGTTCCGCGGACGTGTCACCGGCGTCTATGTCTCGATCATCACGCTCGCCACCATGGTGGTGATCAATCTCGTGATCATCGACCAGCAGAGCTACACCGGCGGCTTCAACGGCATCACCGATCTTGCCCAGCTCGAGATCTTCGGCGTCGCCTTCGACGCCTATGGCCGCGCCACCTACTATCTCGTGGCCTGCTGCGTACTGCTCAGCCTGCTGGTCGCCTTTGCCTTCACCAAGTCCAAGGCCGGCCTGATCGTGCAGGCGATCCGCGATCATGAGAGCCGGGTGCGCTATTTCGGCTACGACGTCGCGCTCTACCAGATCTTCGTGTTCGCGCTGTCGGCGGCGATCGCGGGGCTCGCCGGCATGCTCTACACGGTGGTGATGGAGTTTGCCTCGCCGACCTTCCTCGGCGTGCAGCTGTCGCTGTCGGTCGTGGTGTGGTGCGCCGTCGGCGGCCGGCAGAGCCTGGTCGGGGCGTTCCTCGGCGCCGTGCTGGTGGCAGGCATGCAGGGCGCGCTGTCGGAATCCGCGGCGTTTCTCGAAACCTGGACGCTGGTGATGGGCGCGCTGTTCGTGCTCGTCGTGCTGTTCCTGCCCAAAGGACTCGCCGGCCTCGCGCAGGTCATCCTGCGCTGGATCGTGCAGCGCCGCCAGGCCGCCAGTGGCCGCGTCGCGCAAGGCGTCGGCCAGACGGAGGGCAGCACATGAGTTCGCATCTCGATCTCCGCGACGTCTCGGTCAGCTTCAACGGCTTCAAGGCGCTGAACGCGCTCAACATGAGCGTGCGCAAGGGCGAGCTGCGCTGCCTGATCGGACCGAACGGCGCCGGCAAGACCACTGCGCTCGACATCATCTGCGGCAAGGTCAAGCCGAGCGCCGGCACCGTCAGTTTTGACGGCACCGCGCTGCAGGATCTCGAGGAATACGAGATCGCCCGCGCCGGCGTCGGCCGTAAGTTCCAGGTGCCGAGCGTGTTCCGCGAGCTTTCGGTGAGCGAGAATCTTGACGTGGCACGGGCGCGCCGCACCTCCGTGCTGGGCAATTTGCGCTGGAGTGTCGGCAACTCCGGGCGCGAAGACATCGAACGTCTGGCCGAATTGGTCGGGCTCACCGAGCAGCTCGACCGGCCGGCGGCCTATCTGTCGCACGGCCAGACCCAGTGGCTGGAGATCGGCATGCTGGTCGCCCAGGACGCCGAGCTGATCCTGATGGATGAGCCGACCGCGGGCATGACCGCGCAGGAAACCCGCAAGACCGCCGAATTGTTCGCGCGGCTGAAGGGTAAGCACACGCTGATCGTGGTCGAGCACGACATGGGTTTTGTGAAGGCGATCGGCGACGTCATTTCGGTGATGCATATGGGCCAGATGCTGGCCGAGGGCACCGCCGCGGAGGTGGAGGCGCACCCTGAAGTGCGGCGCGCCTATTTGGGATCGGGAGGCATCAGCCATGCTTGAGCTGACCGACATCGACGCGTTCTACGGCAACAGCCGCGCCCTGCAGGGAATCAACCTGATGGTCGGCAACGGCGAGTTCCTCTCGGTGCTCGGCCGCAACGGCGTCGGCAAGACCACGCTGATGCGCAGCATCCTCGGCCTGATGGACCGGGTCACCGGACGGCTGTCGCTCGACGGCGCCGACATCTCGCCGCTGCGCACCTATCAACGCGCCAAGGCCGGCATCGCCTATGTGCCGCAGGGCCGCGGCATCCTGCCGAAATTCACCGTGCGGGAGAACCTGACGCTCGGCACCTTCGCCGCGAGGTCCGCCGGCGGCATCGAGGAATGGGTGCTCGAGCTGTTTCCGGTGCTCAAGGATTTTCTCAATCGCTACGGCGGCAATCTCTCCGGCGGCCAGCAGCAGCAGCTCGCGATCGCGCGTGCGCTGCTGGCCCAGCCCAAGGTCATCCTGCTGGATGAGCCGACCGAGGGCATCCAGCCGAACATCGTCGAGCAGATCGAGGACGTGATCACGCGCCTCAATCGCGAGCGCGGCATCACGGTGGTGCTGGTCGAACAGAATGTCGCGTTCGCGCGGCGTGCGTCTCACCGCTTCGCGCTGCTCGAAAAGGGACGCGTCGTCGCCAAGGGCGCGATCGGTGAACTCACCGATGATCTCATCCAGCTGCACATGGCCGTGTAGCGGGAATTATCGTTCAAGAAAGGGAGTCGAGACATGTTGCATGGAGATATATCGAGCAGCAAGGACACGGTCGGCGTTGCCGTGGTCAACTACAAGATGCCGCGCCTGCACACCAAGGCCGAGGTGCTGGATAACGCGCGCAACATCGCCAAGATGGTCGAGGGCATGAAGCTCGGCCTGCCGGGCATGGATCTCGTGATCTTCCCGGAATACTCGACCCACGGCATCATGTACGACTCCAAGGAGATGTACGAGACGGCCTCGTCGGTGCCGGGCGAGGAGACCCGCATCTTCGCCGACGCCTGCCGCAAGGCCAAGGTCTGGGGCGTGTTCTCGCTGACCGGCGAGCGCCACGAGGAGCACCCCAACAAGGCGCCGTACAACACCCTGATCCTGATGAACGACAAGGGTGAGATCGTGCAGAAGTATCGCAAGATCATGCCCTGGGTGCCGATCGAGGGCTGGTATCCCGGCGATTGCACCTACGTCTCGGAAGGGCCGAAGGGGCTGAAGATCAGCCTGATCATCTGCGACGACGGCAACTATCCGGAGATCTGGCGCGACTGCGCGATGCGCGGCGCCGAACTGATCGTCCGCTGCCAGGGTTACATGTATCCGGCCAAGGAGCAGCAGATCCAGATCTCGA
Organism: Bradyrhizobium sp. WCU1; assembly: GCF_053474805.1. Taxonomy (NCBI): domain Bacteria; kingdom Pseudomonadati; phylum Pseudomonadota; class Alphaproteobacteria; order Hyphomicrobiales; family Nitrobacteraceae; genus Bradyrhizobium; species Bradyrhizobium sp. WCU1. Next base: position 731,972 of record NZ_CM130280.1, on the reverse strand, counting down.
AGTCGATGGCCTGGGCCAACAATTGCTACGTCGCGGTCGCCAATGCCTCCGGTTTCGACGGCGTCTATTCCTACTTCGGCCATTCGGCGCTGATCGGCTTCGACGGAAGGACGCTCGGCGAGTGCGGCACCGAGGAGAACGGCATCCAGTACGCCCAGCTCTCGGTGTCGCTGATCCGCGACGCCCGCCGCAACATGCAGTCGCAGAACCATCTCTTCAAGCTGATGCACCGCGGCTACACCGGCCTGATCAACTCCGGCGACGGTGACCGCGGCCACGCCGTCTGCCCGTACACCTTCTACAAGAACTGGATCACGGATCCCGAGGGCACGCGGGAGATGGTCGAGGCCATGACCCGTCCGACGGTCGGCACCGACGAATGTCCGATCGAGGGCATCCCGAACCAGAAGGTCGCACATCGTTGATTTGAGAAACCAGGCCGTACCGGCGCGATCACATGCGCCGGCACGGTTCTCAAAACTGTTGCAAGGGGAAACGGGGGTTACCATGAGCAGCGAAGCCAATAGCGGTATCGTTCACCAGGCCGAAGGACAGATCGACGATCTTCTCGGCCACGAATTCGAGCACGAGCCGGTGCCGATCAGCGCCCGGCGCAGCGCCTTCTCGGTCACCATGGTGTGGCTGGGCTTTCCGATGATCATCACCGGCGCGATGACCGGATCGCTGCTGGTGCTGGGCATGGGGTTCAAGAATGCGCTGGTGGCGATGATCATCGGCAATCTGATCATGTTCGCCTATGTCGGCGCACTCGGCCTGATCGGCACGCGGAAGGGCATGAACTTTGCGCTGATCGCCAGCATCGTGTTCGGCAGGAAGGGCTATGTGCTGGCGTCGGGCCTGCTGTCGACCCTGCTGCTCGGCTGGTACGCGGTGCAGACCGGCATCACCGGCGCGTTGATCTCCTCGACCTACGGCCTCAACTATGTGGCGATGACCATCGTCGCCGGCGTGCTCTATATCGGGATCACCTTCGTTGGGGTGAAGGGATTGCACTATATCGGGCTGGCGTCGGTGCCGCTGTTCGTCGTGCTCGGCCTCTGGGTTGCGGCTGATGCGGCCTCGACCACGACAGCGGCAGCGATCTTCAGCTATGCCGGCAACAATGGCGTGGCCAGCATGTCGATGGGCGTCGGCCTCACCGTGGTGCTGGCGCTGTTCATCGATGCCGGAACGGTGACCGCGGACTTCAACCGCTGGGCGCCCAGCCCGGGAGCGTCGCTGTTCGCCACCTTCAGCGCGTTTCCGTTCGCCAATCTGGTGGCGATGCTGGTCGGCGGCGTGATGACGGCGGCGCTCGCAGTGCCGAACGCCAATCCGTTCGGCGTCGACAACATGTTCGGCTACATGAACGGCAAGCAGCTGACCTGGCTCAGCATCCTCGCCTTCATCTTCCTCTACACCAATCTCGGCTCGGTGTGTTCACACTGTCTCTACAATGCGGCGACCGGCTGGTCGCGTATCCTCGGCACCAATATGCGTCTGATGGCCGTGATCCTCGGCGCCATCGGCATCGTCGTCGCCGCGGGCAACGTCTGGGCGTTCTTCATCCAGTGGCTGTCGCTGCTCGGCATTCTGGTGCCGCCGATCGGCGCGATCATCCTGGTCGACCAGTATCTGTTGCGCACCGAGGCGCGTGCGGATGTCGACTGGCGTGCCAAGCCGTTCATTGCCTGGGGCATCGGGTCGCTATGCGCTTTTGCGGTTGAAAACCTGATGCCTGGGCTGTCCACTGCAATATCAGCCGCGCTGGTCGCCGGCATCGTGTACGGCGCGATCGCGCGGGTGGAGTCTTCGACCGAAAAGGTGGCGCGTCCGGCGTAAGCGATCAGCTCAATCGAGCAAGAAGGATACATCAATGAGCGTCGACTATCAGATTTATGATCTCGGCAATTTGACTTTGCAGCGCGGCGCGACCCTCCGCGACTGCAAGCTCGCCTACAAGACGTTTGGCCAGCTCAACGCGGCCAAGGACAACGTGATCGTCTATCCGACCTGGTACTCCGGCCAGCACTACGACAATGAATGGCTGATCGGGCCGGGCATGGCGCTCGATCCCGCGAAATACTTCATCATCATTCCGAACATGCTGGGCAACGGCCTGTCGTCGTCGCCGAGCAACACGCCGGAGCCCTACAATGGACCGCGGTTTCCGCAGGTGACGGCCTATGACAATGTGCGCGCCCAGCACCGGCTGGTGACCGAGAAGTTCGGCATCAAGCACATCCGCCTGGTGGTCGGCTGGTCGATGGGCGCGTTGCAGACGTTCCATTGGGGCGCGCTTTACCCCGACATGATGGATCTGCTGGCGCCGTTCTGCGGCTCGGCGAAATGTTCGCGGCACAATTACGTGTTCCTCGAAGGCGTCAAGGCCGCGCTCACGGCGGACGCCGCGTGGAAGGAGGGCTGGTACACCGACAAGCCGGCCCGTGGCCTGCGCGCCGCCGCGCGGGTCTATGCCGGCTGGGGCTTTTCGCAGGCGTTCTATCGCGAGCAGCTCGACATCAAGACGATGGGCTATTCGTCGCTGGAGGATTTCCTGGTGGCGTTCTGGGAGGGCTTCTTCCTGCCGAAGGACCCCAACAATCTGCTCACCATGCTGTGGACCTGGCAGAACGGCGACATCAGCGCCAACGAGATCTACAACGGCGACTTCAAGGCCGCGCTGCGGGCGATCAAGGCCAAGACCTATGTCATGCCGGGGCAGACCGACCTCTACTTCCCGCCTGAAGACAGCGAGAACGAGGTCGCCAACATGCCGAACGCCAAGTTCGTGCCGGTGCCGTCGATCTGGGGCCACTTCGCGGGCGGGCCGGGGACCAATCCGGTCGATGTCGCCTTCATCGATGGTAAGCTCAAGGAACTGCTCGCATCGTGAGTTCGAACGATTGCGAACGGCTGCCTGCGCGATCATGGGAGGCGTGAGCTTGTCGAATCCCGCTTTGCTGCTCGACCAGTACCGCATCCGCGAGGAGCCGTATTACCGGCCGCTCAAGGACGAGGTGGAACTGTTCGGTGCAGCCTATGCGAGCCGCATGCCGGTGATGCTGAAAGGCCCCACCGGCTGCGGCAAGACCCGCTTCATCGAGTATATGGCGTGGCGGCTCGGCCGCCCGCTGATCACGGTCGCCTGTCACGAGGACATGACCGCGGCGGACCTGGTCGGGCGCTGGCTGCTTGACGCGGAAGGGACGGTGTGGAGCGACGGCCCGCTGACCACGGCCGTGCGTCTCGGCGCGATCTGCTATCTCGACGAGATCGTCGAGGCGCGTCAGGACACCACTGTCGTGATCCATCCTCTGACCGACGATCGCCGCGTGCTGCCGCTGGAGAAGCGTGGCGAGCTGATCCACGCCCATTCCGACTTCCAGCTCGTGATTTCCTACAATCCGGGCTACCAGAGCGCGATCAAGGACCTCAAGGAATCGACCAAGCAGCGCTTCGCGGCGCTGGATTTCGGCTATCCCGACCGCTCGGCAGAGACCGAGGTGGTGTCGCGCGAGGCCGGCATCGAACCGAACCTCGCCGATCTCCTGGTGAGGATCGCCCAGCACAGCCGCAATCTGAAAGGTCAGGGGCTCGACGAAGGCGCCTCGACCCGCATGCTGGTCAATGCCGGCCGCCTGATCGGATGCGGCATCAGCCTCGAGAAGGCCTGCGAGACCACGATCGTCGTGCCCTTGACCGATGACGCGGACACCAGGAACACGCTGCGCGACGTGATCTCGGCCTCTGCGTGAATGGACGCTCGCAGGTGGCGGTCGCGCAAATCAGTTCGCTCGATAGCTTCCGGTCCGGACGCCGGCTTGCGGCACTGCTGCGCGGCCACGACGAGATCGGCTCGGCCGTACTGGCGGCGCGGGCCGCATTGCAGCGCGCAGGGGCAATCGATCACCTCGCGGCCTGGGATGAGGCTGTCCACGACCTGTTCGGTGCCAATCTCGGCCATGCGGTGGTTCTGGGCTTTCTGCGGCTGTCAGAGCAATGGCCGGCGCAGCGATCGACCGCCGATCTGATCGCGATCGGGCACGCCGCCGGCGATATCGGCCGCGGCGCGGGAAGCCGCGCCGCTCATGGGTTGCTGACCGAATTGTCCAAGGTGCTGCCGCGGCTTGCCGGTGCTGGAGACCTCACCGCCGTGCTCGCTGCGCTTGGCCAACTCGCCGATGCTGGCCCGGAATCGGTGAGCCTTGCGATCGGCCGGCTGGAGCCGCTGCTGGCGCATGCCGGCGGCGCGGACTTTTCCGCCTGGGTTTCGGCCGGCTTGCGCGCAAGCGGCGGCCGCGCGTCGCGCCGGCGCGCCTATTTCGCGCTCGACGATCCGTTGTCAGCGCGGCTGTTCGCGGTGGGACGGACCGGCGACGACTTTGCACGGCTGGAGAAGCGCCTCGCGGCGACGACGCTTGCGCTGTGGAATAGAAAGCCGCGCTTCCGCAAGCTTGCCATGGCACCGACGCCGGTGCCGCGGCGCACCTCGCTCGCTGCCGGCTTCATCGGTCTTCCGGAGACCCTTCCCGGCTTCGAGGGTGAGGCGGCGGACTTTACCTATCTCGCGGCGGTCGCGCATGCCGGAGCGCATCTTGTGCACTCCACCGTCCGCTTTCCCGTGGGGCGGCTGAAGGCGTTGCAGCTCGCGCTGGTCTCGCTGATCGAGGATGCCCGGGTCGAGACGCTGGCGCTGCGCGAGATGCCCGGGCTGCGGCGACTTTGGCTGCCGTTTCACAGCGCGACGCCCTCCGGTCAGGCAACCGCGGCGGGACTGATGATGCGGCTGGCGCGGGCGCTGATCGATCCGGACTATCGTGATCCGGATGCGTGGGTGGGCAAGGGACGACAGCTGTTTGCCGCTGCCGCCGAGCGTTGGACGGATCCGGCGATCAGCCGCGAGATCGGCGGGCTGCTCGGCAACGACATCGGGCAGATGCGGCTGCAGTTCAACGCCAAGAGCTATGTCGTCGAACCGGCGTACCGCGACGACAATCTGGCGCTGTGGAACTTTGGCGATCAGCCGGACAGCCCGACCGAGACCATCGAACTTGCGGTCGATTCCGTGCGTGTAGAGCGTCGCGAGGACGCCGATGGACAGTCCACCGACGACAATGCAAGACCCGACGAGACGCTGCGTGCCAAGGCCGCCGCGGTGACGCTGCTCGACGGATTTCCGGTCGCGACCTATCCGGAATGGGATTACGCGGCGCGGGCCGAGCGAGCGGACTGGACAACGATCCTGGAGGCCGATGCGGCCGTCTCCGCGCAGCCGTTTGAGCTACCGACGGACACCGAGACGACCCGCTGGATCACGCGGTTGACCCGCGACGCGTCGATCGGCCGCCGGATCAGGCACAAGGGGCAGCGCGACGGCGAGGCGCTCGACATCGACGCGGCGATTGCCCTGACCATCGAGCGTCGCGCTGGCAGCATCAGCGAACCAAGGGTCTACCAGCGCGATGCACCGGGGCCGCGCGATCTTGCCATTCTGCTGCTGCTCGACCTGTCGCAATCGACTGCTGACCGCGACCGCCGTGGCCGCGCCGTTCTCGATGTCGAGCGCAAGGCGGCCGCGATCATGGCAGCGGCGGTCGAGGCCGCCAATGACGCGATCGCCGTGCATGGCTTCAGCTCCGACGGCCGCGAGCGCGTGCGTTATCTGCGCATCAAGGGCTTTGAGGAGCCGATGGATGCCGTCGTGCGTTCGCGTCTCGCCGGGCTCGGCAGCAGCCATTCCACCCGGCTTGGCGCGGCCTTGCGCCATGCCGGGGGCTACCTCGCGGAACGACGCGCATTCCGCAAGGTGCTGCTGGTCCTCACCGATGGCGAGCCGTCCGATGTCGACGTCCCGGACCCGCAATATCTGGTCGAGGATGCGCGCCGGGCTGCGCAGCAATTGCGGCGGCGCGGCGTCGACATTTTTGCCTTCGGTATCGGTGAGGACAGGTTTCCCCAGCTCGATCGCATGTTCGGCGCGCGCCATGCCCTCCGGGTGCCGCGCATCGAGGTGCTGCCGCACCGGGTGATGCAGCTCTATGCGGAACTGAAGAAATAATGGGGACCGCCGTCCCCGGGGCCGGCTCAGGTCTTCCTCTTGCGCCTACGCACCGCTGTCACACTTCGACGTTAACGTTGCAGATTGGACACAGCGGCCCGCCTGGGAACAATCGACGCGGACACGATGAGTATTGGATATCTTTCGAGGGGCCGGGCGGGGCGCCCCTCAGATGCTTGTCGGCTATACGTTCTGATCTGGCTTTGCATGCTGGGCGCCAGTGCCGACCTCGCGGCGGGACAGGAGAATACGAACGCGTCTGCGCCGCGCATGCCGTTCGATATTCCATCTCAGCCTCTGACATCCGCGCTGGAACGTTACGGCGCCACGGCGCGGCGTGAGGTGCTTTACGATGCGCGGCTTGCGACCGGCCGGCGCTCAAGCGAGGTGAGGGGCGATTTCGCGCCGTCGGATGCGCTGCAGGTCCTGCTCGACGGAACCGGCTTGGTCGGCCGTCTGACGTCGGAGAATGCGGTGGTGATCGTGCCCTCGTCTCCGGCGGCCGGGCAGCCGGCGGCGCCCGACATCGATCCGAAAAAGGCCGATCTGGTCATCCGCGCCCGTTACTATGCGCAGGTGCAGGAGCGCGTTCGGGACGCCTTCTGCAGGGACAGCCTGTTGCGGCCGGGCCGCTATCGGATCGCGGTGCAGTTCTGGATCGCGTCGACGGGCGCCGTCCAGCAGACCAGGCTTCTCGGCAAGACGGGTGATGCGCGCGTCGATAGCGCGATCGAGACGACGCTGCGCGGATTGAGAATCAAGGACGTGCCGCCGCCGGGCATCTCGCAACCCCTCACCATGGTCGTCGCGCCGCGCCCGTCGGAACAGACGCAGGACTGCGCCGGGATCGACGCAATCCGTACCAGCGGCGAGGTAAACTGAGCGTGCTGCGATGAGCGACGCAAACCGGACCATGCTCCGCAGCTTCCTGGCTGACCGTTACGACGATCTCAAGCAGCGGCTGAGCCGTCGTCTGGGATCGGCGGAGCTCGCCGGCGATGCGTTGCAGGACACCTATGTGCGTCTCGGCCGGGCCGAAGTGGCGGGGGCGGTGCAAAGCCCGGCCGCGTATCTGTTCCGGATGGCTTTCAACGTCGCAATGGACCGGCAGCGGGCCGAAAAACGGCGTCTCGCGCACAACGAGGTTCAGGATCTGCTCCATCTTGTGGACGACGCGCCGGGGCCGAGTCAGATTGCGGAGGCCCGTTTCGAGATCGAGGCCCTGGAGAAGGCGATCGCCGAACTGACGCCGCGCCGCCGGGTCATCCTGCTGGCGGCACGTCTCCAGGGCATGCCGCAGCGGGAAATTGCCAGCCGGCTGGGGGTCTCATTGCGTCTGGTCGAGAAGGAGCTTCGCCTCGCCCAGGAACACTGCGCGCGAAAGCTCGGAAAATAATTGTGCGGTTCATGGCGATGGCGAACGTCAAATGGACAAGCGGACGACCCGGCTGCGGAGGCCGGGTGCGCTGCGAGGCAGGCAAGTCTGCATGACGAGCAAAGGCGGTAAATCGACGATGGGCCTCGGCGCGATGGAGCGGGAAGCACATGCCTGGGTCAGGCGCTTGACGTCCGGAGACGCGACGGTCGAGGACGCCGACGCATTCCAGCTGTGGCGCCGACAGAGCGCAGCCCATGCCATTGCGTTCGCGAAGGCGAGCAAGCTCTGGGAGACGGTCGGTAGCGCCGGCCATAACCTCCGCTATGACCCTGCATCGCTTGGCGTGTTGCTCGATGGCGAAGCAAGGCGCGTGATGACCCGCCGGCGGGTGCTTCGCGGCGGCCTTGCGACCGCCGCCGTGGCTGCGGGGGCAGTGGCGCTGCGTCCCCCGCTTGCGCTCTGGCCGTCATGGTCCGAGCTCGCGGCGGACTACCGGACGGGTGCCGGAGAGCAGCGCAAGCTTGCACTGAACGACAGCGTGTCGATCAACCTGGATACGCGGACCAGCATCGCGCTGCGCCCGGACCATGGCGACAGTAGCCGGATCGAGTTGATCACCGGACAGGCATCGATCGCGACGACCCCGCAGGTGTCGCGACCGGTGACGGTGATTGCGTCGAGTGGCCAAACGGTTGCAACGCAGGCCTCGTTCGACGTGCGCTATCTCGGGGCCGAGGTCCGCGTCACCTGTCTCGGAGGCGAGGTCCGCGTCGAGCACCAGGGAAATGCCCGCATTGTTCGTGAAAGGCAACAGATCGCCTATGACGACAGGCGCATGAGCGACACCGTCACGATCGATCCGGCCGTCGAAGCGGCCTGGCAAGAGGGTTTGCTGATCTTCCGGTACACGCCGCTGCCCAAGGTGGTGGAAGAGGTGAACAGGTACCGATCGGGCCGGATCTTCATCGTCAATGCCGAGCTGAACGCCCATCTGATCAATGGCCGCTTCCATATCGACCGGATCGACGAGGTTCTCGTGCAGATCGAGCAGGCCTTTGGCGTCAAGGCGAAAACACTTCCCGGCGGCATTGTGCTGCTGAGCTGAGCAGAGGCGCGCAGGGCTGCAAAAAAATTCCGACCGGGGCGTGCGGGTCGAGCCATTCGGGATCGTCTCAGCCGCGAGGGTCTCGGTGCTGGTGCCGAGACGCGAAATGTTCGGCTGTTGTCGCCCGGCGCAAGAAAGCGATCCCATGGTTTCCCGCCCCTCCAGGTCCCTGTCCCGCGCGACCGTTCGCACCACATTGTTCGGCAGCGTCAGTGTCGTGGCGCTTCTGGCCAGCGCACCGGTGGTTGCACGCCCGTTCGGATCGAGCTGGACGGTGTCGCCCTCCGCCGCGGCGATGGCGGCGTCGCAGTCGGCCGCGCAGGATGCGGCGGCGGCCGCCAAGCAAGGCCAGGATGCGATGGCGCGGGCCACGCGCGCCATCCAGGCGATCCAGGGCTTGCAGAACGCTGCGCGCAGCGCGGCCCAGACCTCGCAGCGTTCGGTGACGCTGCCGCAGGTCGCGGTGCCCAATGGCCTCGCGCCCGGCGGCCTGCAGGCGGCGCCGGGCTGGCAGGGCGCCAATGCGCCGACCCAGGCGGTCGACGCCGCCGGCCAGACCCAGGTCGGCATCGCGCAGACCAGGCCGCAGGCAATCCTCAACTGGAATTCGTTCAACGTCGGCGCGCGCACCACGCTGACCTTCGACCAGCAGGGCAATGCGAACTGGGTGGCGCTCAACCGCGTGGTCGGCAGCACGGCGCCGAGCCAGATCCTCGGCAATATCAAGGCCGACGGCGCGGTCTATGTGATCAACCAGAACGGCATCATCTTCGGCGGTGCGAGCCAGGTGAATGTCGGCGCGCTGATCGCCTCGACCGCCAACATAACGGACACCCAGTTCCTCAGAAACGGCATCTACTCGCAGCAGGCCAGCGGCCAATACGTGCCGAGCTTCACCGATGCCCGCGGTGCGGTCAGGGTCGAGGCCGGCGCGCTGATCTCGACCAACCCGCCGTCCTCGGTGACGCAGGGCGGCGGCTTCGTCCTGCTGATGGGGACCGAGGTCAGCAATGCCGGCTCGATCACCGCGCCGCGCGGCCAGGTGCAACTCGCGGCCGGCAACGACTTTCTGCTGCGGCCGGGTTACAGCACGGATGCCAACCAGGGATCGACCACGCGCGGCAACGAAATCTCGCCGATCGTGCGCGACGCGATCGCCGCGGTCGGCAATACCGGCCTGATCTTCGCCCAGCAAGGCGACATCACGCTCGCGGGCCGCAGCATCACCCAGGATGGCGTGCTGGTCGCCACCAGCTCGGTCAACACCCGTGGCACCATCCACCTGTTGAACGCCGCGTCCGACGCAGCGGGCAGCGTCACGCTCGGCAGCGGCAGTCTGACCACGATCCTGCCGGAGCTCGACAGCAGCGAGACCGCGCTCGACAGCCAACGCAGCCAACTGGTCGCCGATTCCAAGGCCTTCGCCCACGCTCCGGTCGCCAACGCCCAGTTCGACAATCTTTCACAGCTTTCCGACCGGCTCGACCAGGGCCGTATCGAGATCGTCAGCGGCGGCACCGTCAATTTCAGGGAGGGCTCGACCACGCAGGCACAGGGCGGTCAGGTAACGGTCAGTGCCGGCCACCGCGTCTTCGCCGAAAGCGGGTCCGTCATCGACGTCTCGGGTGTACGCGGCGTGATGCTGCCGATGTCGACCAACAACCTCCTGATCAACGTACAGGGCAACGAACTGCGCGACTCGCCGGCCAATCGTGATCGGGACAATCTGAAGAACGCGGATGTCTGGATCGATGCCCGCGACCTGGTGCTGGTGCCCGCGGGCACCGGCGGCTATGCGACCGACCGCTATTACACGCCGGGTGGCCTGCTCGAGGTTTCCGGTTATCTCGCCAATACCGCCCACCGGATCGGCGAATGGGCCGCGGTTGGCGGCACCGTCACGCTGTCGGCGCAGGAAGTCGTGGCGCAGAAGGGGGCGGTGTTCGACGTCTCCGGCGGTTCGGTCAGCTACCAGGGCGGTTATATCAGGACCACCAATTTCCTTGGCTCGGACGGTCGTCTCTACAGCGTCGGGCAGGCCCGCGCCGACATGCAGTTCTACGGCCCCGGCGCCGGCTTCATTCGCGAGCACAAGCTCGGCGGCAAGGTTGCACCGAATCTGACCGAAGTCTGGACCAGCCCGTTCGGCAAGGCCCGCGTGACGACCCGCTGGGAAGACGGCTACACCATCGGCCGCGACGCCGGCTCTCTCGTGCTGTCGACGCCGACGTCAGTCTTCGAAGCTGACATCGTCGCCGATGTCGTCACCGGCTCACGCCAGACGACGGCTCGGCCGGACGGCGTCACCGACGGCTACAAGCTGTCTCAGAATGTTGCCCCGCTCCAGGGCAAGCTCGCGCTCGGCGGCTATTCGGGGCTGGGTCTCACCGGTGCATCCGCCGCGCGGGTCGCCTTCGGGCGGACGCCTGAGATATCGGAGGCGCTGAACGTCACGTCGGTCTTGCCCGACGATCGCATCGGGACCGCATTCTTCAATTCGGACACGCTCAACGCCGCCAAGCTGGGCGGTCTCAACTTTGCGAGCAGCAAGGAGATCCTCGTCGAGGCGCCGCTCGAACTCGCCCCCGGCGCACAGGTGATCTTCGCGGCGCCGCATGTCGAACTCGGCGCAAACGTCACGGCGCATGGCGGCAGCATCGCGCTGACCAATCTGATGCATGCTGTGTTCGGCCAGAACCAGAACGAGCAATGGTGGGCGCTTCGCGACGCGGACGGCAAGTCGCAGGTCACGATCGGCCAGAACGTCGCCGTTGATCTCAGCGGGTTGTGGAGCAACGGACTGACAGGAGCCGATGTGTCCGGGCAGGCGCATGTGGATGGCGGCAACTTCACGGTTTCGACGACGGGCGGCATCACGCTTGCGCGCGGGTCGCTGATCGACGTGTCATCGGGCGCCGCCATCCTGGCGACCGGCAAGACCAAGGGCGGCAAGGGCGGCAATGTCAGCCTGGTCGCCAATGACTATTCGCATCTCGCCTGGACGCAATTCTTCACCAATCCGCTCATCCTCGATGGCACGATCCGCGCGTATGGCTTTGCCGGCGGCGGAACGCTGACGCTGAACGCGGGCCAGCAGATCGCGATCGGCGCGGCCGTGGCCGATGCGCTGGTGCTTGATCCCGCGATCTTCCAGTCCGGCTTCACGGCCTACAACATCAGCAGCAACACCGGCATTCAGATCGGCGAAGGCACGCGCGTGGACGCCGAGGTGCCGGTCTATCGCTTCACCCAGGGCAGCTACACCGCGCCGAGCGGCAGCCTCGTCACGGATGCCGCGGAACTGTGGACGCCACCCAAATTTACAATCAACTCGTTCACGCATGGCGCCACGCAGCGTGCCGGTGCCGATCTGACATTCTGGAGCCTGCATGATTTCACGCTGGCGAAGGGCGCATCGATCAACGTCGATCCGGGGCGTTCGGTTTCGATCTACGCCAATCGTCAGACGGTGATCGACGGCACGATCAAGGCGCCCGCCGGCAATATCCTGATCACGAGCCTGCAGGACGCCACCGGCGACACCAGGTACAATATGGGTTACGGCGAGTTCGGCCTGACGCGCTCGATCTGGATCGGCGACGACGCGGTGCTGGATGTCTCGGCCCGCGATGCGGTGGGGCGCGACGAGCGCGGGGTTTCCTACGCAGCGGTGCCGGATGGTGGAACGATCAGCATCGGCGGCACTGGAGGGCTCAACTCCGACGGTTATCCCGTGGTCAGTGATGCCTTCGTGATCGTTCGGCCGGGCGCGTTGATCGATGCGTCGGGTACCTCTGCGGTGGTCCAGGTCCAGAACGGCAGGACCTATATCCCGACATTTGCTGCGAGCGACGGCGGGACCATCTCGCTGTACTCAAGTTTCGGCATGGCGCTGGACGGCACCATGCGCGCAGCGGCCGGTGGCAGCGGCGCCTCCGGCGGGACGCTGAACCTGACCATGTCGAGTCGCGGCTATGCAACGGGGCAGCCCAACGCGAACGCGCCCTATGCCGTAGGCGATCTGCCCGCGGCTTTCCAGCGGTCGCGCGATATCAGGCTGGTGCAGAGCGCCCCAGGCAGTGGCCTGAGCGCCGATCTGCTGCCCGGCGAGGCCGATCCGGCCATGCAATTCGGACGGGCGGTCATCGGCGTCGACCAGATCCAGAAGGGCGGCTTTGGATCGCTTTCGCTCTACACGCGCGATCTTCTCATCTTTGACGGCAATATTGATCTCAGCCTGTCGCGCAGCCTGCACCTGTCCAGCGGCGTCATTGCCGCCGCGCCCGATACACCAAACAGCACAATACGCCTGTCCGCATCCTATGTTCGCCTCGGTGGCGTCTACGACGCGGCAAAGGCGCAAGCGCAAGTGGGTTATTCCCCGGGGATCAACGATCTTCACGTCCGCAATCCGTCGGACGGCGGCAGTTTCACGATCTCCGGCGATCTGATCGACGTCTATGGCAAGGTCCAGTTCGGAGCCACCGGCAGTCAAGGCAGCGGAGACGTGAATTTTGGACGTCCCGTCAATCTCCCCGTCGATGCGCGCGGCTTTCACCAGGTCACCTTGCAGAGCACGGGCGACATCCGGTTCGGTAATGGCGGTCTCGATGTCGAGAACCTCGCGCTGACCGCGGACCAGATCTATCCCTTGAGCGGCGCAGTCGCGACCATCATTGTTGGGCTTCGTCCGGACGGGGTGGCTACCGGCTACGATCCGTATGCCCGTCTCGTCATCCGCCGTAATGACGACGCGACGCCGACGGTGCCGGCTTCGGTCTTTGGCGAACTGGTCTTCATTGCCTCGAACATCGACCAGGGTGGAGTCGTTCGCGCGCCGCTGGGGCGCATCTGGTTCGACAATTACGTTCAAGCGTATGCCAATGGTTTACCCGATCCACACGTCACGTTCCGCAGCGGCAGCATCACTTCCGCGAGCGCTGCCGGCCTGATCATGCCGTTCGGCGGGACTTCGGACGGCATCACCTATCAAGGTGCGGACGGCACCTTGCTCAATCTGGCGAGCGCCTCGATTGTCGATACTTCGGGCAATACAAAGATCGCGAGCGGCGTTTCGATCGGTGCCACATCGTTCGTGGGTGAGGCCGGAGCCGTGATCGATCTGACCGGCGGCGGCACGCTGACCGGCGCGGGTTTCATCTCCGGCCGGGGTGGCTCGGTCGATGTGCTGAAGACGGTACTCGTCAACGCCAACCCGATCAACAATTACAGTGCGACCGGCAACAAGGTCTACGCCATCCTGCCTGGTTACGCGGCGAACTATGCTCCGGCGATCGCGAGCAATGGCGCAGGCGATCCTGCGATCGGCCAGCAGATCACGCTGTCCACGGGCGTGCCGGGGTTGCCTGCGGGCACCTACACGCTGCTGCCCTCGAGCTATGCGCTGCTGCCGGGCGGTTATCGCGTCGAGCTTGGCGCGACCGGAACAACCATGATGGCCTCGGCGGCGGCAGGCAACGGCTCCGTCGTCACGTCGGGCTATCTCGGAGTTGCCAATACGGCAATCCTGGACACGTTGCCGACGCGGGTGATCCTCACCGCTGGCCAGACTATGCGGTCTTATTCGCAGTACAACGAGACCAGCTATGCCGATTTCGCACGTGCGCAGGCAGCCAAGTTCGGTGGCTTCCGGCCCCGCCTGCCGGACGATGGCAAGGTACTCGAAATCGGTCTTCGCACGCCGCTTGATGGTAGCAAATCGCTGTCCTTCGCCGGCACCGCGTCGTTCGAGGGCGCCAACGGCGGCATTGACGGTGCATTGATCGTCAGGCCGTTGCTCGGCTCGTCGGGTCCTGCCGTGCTCGACATCACGGCGTCAGGGGCTGCGCCGATTGCCGGACATACGTCCGTATCGAGCGACGACGTCAATGCCTTCAAGGCACCGACGCTGCTGTTGGGCGGCACGAGTACATTCTACAAGGAGGACAATCCGGGAACCGGCGCCAAGATCTATTTTGACGCAGGGGGAACCGCGGCCGTCAATCTGCTCGACGGCGCCACCATCCGTGCCGGCCAGGTTTTCCTGGTCGCCAAAACCATCGGCATGTCGGGCGGCGCGACGATCGATACGCGTGGACTGGGCAATGGGATCGTGGATTCGACGCTCGGCTACGTCTATTCGAACATCGGTCCTTATTCGTCCGCAGATCCCGCAAACAGTCCGGCCGTGCTCGCGGTCGCCAATGGCTGGTTCCAATTCCTGGATGCCGTCGGACCCGGCAAGATCAGCATCGCCAGCGGTGCCTCGCTCCTCACCAACGGCAGTGTGGTACTCGCCGCGCCGGGCGGGCTCACCATGGGCGACGTCAATTTCGGCGCGCGTTACCTCAACGTCACCCAGGAGCAGGTCAATGTCGGCACCGAGGCCGCGCTCGCCGCGGCGCAGGCGGCGGGCCAACTGCCAACGGGCTGGAATCTCACCCAAGGCGTGCTCGACAAGCTGCTGCGGCCCTCTACGACTGCGGGCACGCCCGCGCTCGAGCAACTCATCATCACGGCAAGTGGCTCCTTCAATCTGATCGGAAGCGTCGACCTCGACACCACGCGCCAGGGCGGGTCTTCGTCCGATTCTCTCAAATTCGTTCTCAATACGCCGGCCATCTATGGCCTCGGCTCCGCGAGCGACACGGCCCGCATCACCGCCGACACGCTGGTCTGGAACGGCATCCGCACGGGCAGCGGCACTGTCGCGAGCCCATACGGAAACCAGGCGCCCGGCGCCGTCCTGCCCGGCGGGCCCGGCACCGGATCGGGGCATCTCGCCATCACGGCCAACGAAATCTTGTTCGGCTTCGACGCATCTTTGAGCAAGCCGACCGACGGCGCAACGCTGGGCCGCCTGGCGCTAGGCTTCTCCGATGTCACGCTCACGGCGGCGAAGCGTGTCATCTCGAACAGCAACGGCACGCTGACGGTGGGGCTCAGCCAGGACAGCACCGGCGCGGTGCAGGGCGGCACGCTCACCATCGCGACCCCGCTGATCACGGCGAGCAATGGGTCCAAGCTCGATGTCAGCGCGGGCGCTGCCTTGCGTCTGATCGCGCCGGCAGGGGCGGCTTCCGCCGATACGCACGGCGTGACGGATCTCGGCGGCACGCTCTCTTTCACTGGCGACAGCGTCTTTCTCGACACCGCTTTCGCCTTACCCTCCGGCAAGCTGACGCTGAATGCGACGCACGATGTCGTGCTCGGTGCCAACGCGACCATTGACCTCTCCGGTCGCGGCATCGCTTTCTTCGACGTCACCAAGTTCAGCTGGGGCGGTGATCTCATCCTGAGCTCGACCAACGGCAACATCATTCAGAACGCGGGCTCGGTGATCGATGTCTCGGCCGTGAACAACGCGGCGGGCTCGATCTCGGCCAAGGCCATCGACGCCGCCCATGGGCAGGTTTCGTTCGCCGGTGCGCTCAGGGGATCGTCGACGGGCGATTTTGACAGCGGCCAGTTCACGGTAGCGGCACAGAATTTCGGTGAGTTCGCCGCGCTGAACGCCAAACTCAACGATGCCGGTTTCTTCTACGCCCGCAGCTTTGATCTCCGCCAGGGCAGCCTCGTCGTCGGTGATGGCGTCAAGGCGCGCTATGTCACGGTCTCGGTCGATCAGGGCAGCCTCGCGGTGAACGGCAGGATCGACGCCAGCGGGGCGAAGCCCGGCACCATCCGCCTGTCCGCGAGTGGCGATCTCAGTCTCGCGTCGAATGCCGTGCTCGATGTCCATGGCAACGTGCTCCAGACCGACAGCTACGGGGCGGCGATCGAACCCAACAACACGGCGCGTGTCGAACTCACCACCACGCACGGTACCATGACGCTGGCCGCGGGCGCGACCATCGACATGACGTCGCCGGACGGCGTCGCGCGCGGCAAGTTGGAGCTCAGCGCGCCGCGCCGCGGCGGCGCCGGCGGCGATGGTGCGGGCGCCAACGATATCGCGATCGACGCGCGCGGCCCGCTCAATATTCGCGGTGCGAGCAGCATCGCGCTGAACGGTTTCCGCACCTACGACCTTCCGGGCGGCAGCATCATCGATCAGGCCTATCTCGATAGTCTGCATGTCGACAGCACGCAGTTCATCAACGCCGCGCTTCAGAACAGCGACTTGCAGAACCGCCTTTCCGGGCTCGCGGCCTATGGTTCCGCCTTCCATCTGCGGCCGGGCGTCGCCATCACGTCCGATGGCAGCCTGTCGACCAAGGGCGATCTGGATTTCTCCGGTTACCGCTACGGGCCGAATGCCGATCCGGCGGTGCGCGGCTCCGGCGAGCCGGGCGTGCTCGTGGTGCGCGCCGCGAGCGATCTCAAGATCAACGGCAGCATCAATGATGGTTTCGCGCCACCGCCCGCTTCGCCAGATGCGGTGACGGTGATTGCCACGGGCACGTTGACGTCCCCCTACACCGTTACGACCGATGGTGTGGTCATCGGCAGTGGATCGACCATACCGACCAGTGCCACAGTCAACATGGAGCTCAATCTCGCTGACGGCACGGTCAAGCTGAGCCCGAGTGCCGCACATCCGCTGCCCGCCACGGTCACCTTGGCGGAGGACTACACCGTCAGAGGACCCAATGTTCAGACCAGGAAGCTGAATGGCGGGCACATCATCACGCCGGATAGGACCTACAATCCAGGTGATACGTTGCTGACCAACACGGAATTTCCGGCCGGCACCGTGTTCGAAAAAGGCGTTTATTTTACCGGGCCGGCCTTCATCAATACGTTCAACAGTCTGGTTCTCCAGCCGCTGAGGCTGCCGGCGGGTGCTAGCCTTTATGTATTCGGGGGGTACACATTCGCTGCCGATACGCCGCTTCCCAAGGGCACGGTGCTGCCGGCCAACATGTTGAACGTCAATCTGATCGGGCCCGGCGATCGCCAGGCCTGGGCGATCGCCCCGATGCTCGCACCTGGCACGCAATCCTGGTCATTCCGGCTGGTGGGCGGCGCCGATCTTGCGAGCGCCGACAGTCGATCGCTGCAGACCGCCGGCGCGCTCGCCGGATCTGGCAATGTTGTGTTGAACGATCCGTTCAACGTCACGATCAACAAGCCGACGACGGTCGGCGTCAGCGTCCTGCGCACCGGCACCGGTGATCTCGAAATTCTTGCCGGCGGCAATTACGACCAGCAATCCCCGTTCGGCGTCTACACGTCCGGCACCGCGGTCAGGGAGACCGGGACGGCGGCGAATGATCCCTACAACCTCGCCCGAGGCAGATTGACCGACGGCACCCTGCTTGGCTCCGACAACGCCAACTATGAACCGACACTTGGCCCGGAACGGTTGTACTACCCCGAACACGGCGGCGATTTCCTGCTTGTGACGCAGGGCGACGTCAAGGGAACGCTGAGGCCGGGATCGACCCAGATCGGCTCCTGGTTGTGGCGCCAGGGCGGCTCCGAGATCGGCCAGCGGACGGCCTGGGGGATCAATTTCGGCAGCTATACGTACGATCAAATCCGCGACCCCAGCATTCAGTCGTTGGGGTTATCTGCATTCTCCGGTCTCGGCACGCTCGGCGGCGGCAATGTCACGCTGCAAGCGGGTGGCACGATCGGCGATGCAGGTCGCGGCGTCGTCGTCGCCGTCGGCGGCAGTGGCCGGGTGATGGCCGATGGCAGTCTGGTGCAGACAGGCGGTGGCGTGCTGTCGGTGAAGGCAGGCGATATCGGTACCGGCGGCAATCAGTTCGTGAACCTGCGTGGACGGATCGACATCGCGACCGGCGATTTCGGCAGCCTGGTCGCGACAAACTTTCGCAACGATGGCGGGTCGGATCCGCGACCGATCAATCCGTTGACGGCGTATTCGATGACGACGCTTGTCGGTGGCGATTTCGCACTGGGCGACAGCGTGATCGACCTTCGTGCGCGCGGCGACCTGGCGATGGGAGCGATTATCGATCCGGGCATCGTCGGCATGACCGGCTTGACCGACATCGGCAGCGGCTCCGCGAGCGGCGAGGGCGCGAGCTGGTTCACGCTGTGGACGGGGAACACCGCGGTGAACATGTTCGCGGCTGGCGGCTCGCTCGCGTCGGCCAATGCCTACAGCGACTCCCGCTTCTTCCCCTCGATCGTCCGGCAGATCGCCGCGAACGGCAACATCTACAATCCGGGCGGCGGGATGATGCTGCCGTCACAGAACGGCGAGCTCGAGGTGCTGGCGCAGGGATCCATCCTTGGCGACACACTCGTGATGGGTCCGTTGACGACATCGATGTCGGCTCTCGCGACACCGTTCTGGCCGGGCTGGGCAAGTTTGCTCGGCAGCCGCACGGGGCAGTCAATAACTGGCTCCAATTATTGGGGCGACTACACCGCCGTGAACGATAGAGCCACCAACGGAGCCGTCTACTCCTGGGACCGAGGCGGGCACCCCTTCGTCTTTGATGCAAACACGGTGAAGGATCGGGCCGTGCAGGACCCGGGTAATGTGTCACGCATCTATGCCGTGAACGGTGATATCACGAGCATCACATACGGGCAGGCCATCACGGTGCGCCGCTACGTCGGCAACATTGCCTTTGACAGTCTCTACTATCAGGCAGCAGGGCCGCTGCGGATGCTGGCCGGCGGCAGCATTGTCGATACCAAGGGCTTGATCCTGCACGACGATGCAAACGATGTCTCGACCATCGCGGCGGGTGGCAGCATCATCTATGCAGGCTGGCCAGGGCTTGACGCCAACGCGAAGCCAGGCTGGCTGATTGCGGGCCCCGGCACGCTCGAGATCACGGCGGCCGGCAACATCTATCAGGGATCGACCGCGACGGTCGAAAGCATCGGGGCTCTCGCCGCCGGCGACAAGCGGCTCGGCGCTGGTGTCGTCATGCAGGCCGGTGTCGGCACGGGCGAGATCGGCACCGGACAGGTGGACTGGTCCGGCTTTGCCAAGCTTTATCTCGATCCGGGCAATCTGGCCGGTGCGGGGCCACTCGCTGACCAGCACGGCAAGGTGGCGAAGACCTACGGCGACGAGCTTTATGACTGGCTCACGGAACGTTTCGGCTATGGCGGGACCAAGGCGGATGCGCTCGGTTACTTCCTTGCACTGCCGGACGCGCAGCAGCGCATCTTCCTGCGCCAGGTCTACTATGCCGAGCTGACCGCGGGCGGGCGCGAATACAACCAGACCGGTGGCCCGCGCGCCGGCTCCTATCTGCGCGGACGCGAGGCGATCGCGGCGCTGTTCCCGAACCCGTCCGCCTATCGTGGCGACATCACGATGTTCACCGCGGCCTCCGGCACGCCGGGCGCGGCGAACTACAAGATTCAAAGCGGCTTTGTTCACACCGATTTCGGTGGCGACATCCAGTTCCTGACGCCGGGCGGCGGCGTCACGATCGGGACCGAGGGACTGGTGCCGGGCGCCGATGCCGGCCTCATCACGCAGGGCGCGGGCAACATCCAGATCTATTCGCAGAACAGCGTGCTGATGGGCCTGTCGCGCATCATGACGACGTTCGGCGGCAATATCGTGATCTGGTCGGCGGAGGGCGACATCAATGCCGGCCGCGGCGCCAAGACCACGGTGATCTACACGCCGCCCAAGCGCGCCTACGACAACTACGGCAATATCACGATATCACCGGTGGTGCCGTCGAGCGGCGCCGGCATCGCGACGCTGCAGCCGATCCCGGAGGTGCCGCGCGGCACGGTCGATCTGATCGCGCCGCTCGGTACCGTCGATGCGGGCGAGGCCGGCATTCGCGCGTCGAGCTTCGTCAACATCGCTGCGCTACATATCGTCAACGCTGCCAACATTCAGGCGCAAGGGGGCGTGATCGGCGTGCCGCAGGTCCAGGCACCCAACATGGGGGCCCTGAGCGAAGCCTCGAATACGGCGGGAGCCGCTGCCAAGCAAGCCGCCGTGCCGCCGCCAAGCACCAACGAGCAGCCCTCCGTCATCATCGTCGAAGTGCTCGGCTATGGCGGCGGCGACGGCAGCGATGATCAGAAGCGGCGCGGCAACGACAAGCAAAGCCAGTATGACCCGAATAGCGCCTTCCAGTTGATCGGCGACGGTCAACTGAGCGCGGAGCAGATGAAGAAGCTGACGCCGGAGGAGCGCCGACAGGTCGTGAACTAGGACATGATCCGGAAAGGTGCGGAGCGGGCAGCGCTTCACCTCGCCCGGCATTTGCGGACGGGGGGAAGCATGATTTCTGAATATTAGAAATCTGAGTTGCCCGACGTGTCAAGTAGCCCTGTCGACGCCGGCAGCCGCCGGCTCCTTTGCATGGGGTTGTTTTCGATATTTTTGTAGCGCGCGGCTGCGGCGGCGGGGCAATCGTGTTCGATCGCTTCACGGACCCATCATGCCCGGTCTTGGGCCGGGCTTCGGCGATACCGACTAGCCGGTTGCGCGGGGCAGGGAGCCCTTTGCGGTGATCTCGGCCGAGAGCTCCTCGATGGTCTTGCGCTGCTCCATGGCGGCTCGCCGGATCAGCGCGAAGGCGGCCGGTTCGGCCAGCGCGTGCGTATGCATCACCTGAAGCACGGCGGCGAGCACGACGCGGCGCGATCGAAGGCGCTGTTCGAGCTTGAGCACCTGCTGCTTCAGTTCGTTGCTGCGCTCACTTCGTTCGAATGCCAGCACGAGCGCGGCATAGATGCCGGCCGAGCGCAGCGGCTTGACCAGGAACGATGCCGGATCGAGGTCGAGCACCAGCTTCAGGCGGCTCGGCGTCTCGGTGCCGAGCAGGGCGATGACCGGGCTGCGCCCGAGCGATGCACGCTGCGCCGGCGAGGTGAGCGGCAGGAATTCGTCGTCGATCAGCGTGACGTCCGGCCGGCAGTCGACATTGGCGTTGCCATCCCATGTGACAATGTCGATCCCGAGCCGCTCGAACTGGCGCCTGACGATGGTGGCGTCGCGCTCGTCCTTGATGGCGACCAGCGCCTTGCGTCCGCGCAGCGAAAATGAAGACGGTTTGCTCATTTCACGACCCGCAAATGTGGCGCGTTCGGCAACGTCCCATCCCGCGCGGGACTGGCGGCGATGTCGAGCTGCGTCAGATAAGGATCCGGCCTGACCGGAGCTTCGGCTTCCCAGAAGATGTCGAACTGTCCTTCGGCGTTGGAGACGGCGAGCCGCGGCGTCAGGACGCAGTGGTTGTTGCTGCCGTCGATCCAGACCGGACCCTGCGGCGAATTGTAGCGATGGCCGGCCGCAGCGCGCCGCACCTCGCCGATGTCGGACGTGCCGGCGCGCTGCAGCGCGCGGGCCAGCAGATAGACCGCGACATAGGCGGATTGGCCGTCAACCGACGGGCTGGAGTGGTCGCCGTGACGCGCCTTCCAGCGCGCGACGAAGGCCCGGTTCTCCGGCAGGCGGATGCTCTCGAAATAGGCCGACGACGTGATGCAGCCGGCCGATGCGGGACCCGCGATCTTGAGCTCGGGCTCGCACAGGCTGCAGCTCAGCATCGGAATGTCGAGACCCGCAGCAAGGGTCGCGGCATGGAAGGCGCGGATGAAATCATAGCTCGAGCTGCCGACCAGCGTGTTGAACACGACCGGCGGCCGGCGGCGCACGATCTCGTCCACGATGTGCGTGACCGCGCTCTCGCCGAGCTCGAGCAGGCGTTCCGCGAGAATCCGTCCCCGCGCCGCCGTCACCAGCTCGCGGGTGACGCGATTGGTTTCCCAGGTCCAGACATAGTTGGAGCCGACGCAGAATATCTCGCGCGACAGATTGTCGAGCACGTAGCGAACCAGCGGCAGCACGTTGTGGTTGGGCGAGGCGCCGACATAGATGACGTTGTCGGAACATTCGAAGCCCTCGTAACGTGCCGGATACCAGAGCAGGCGGTCGGTGCGCTCGACGATCGGGAGCACCTGTTTGCGCGAGGCGGACGTGTAGCAGCCGATGATGTGCTCGACCCCGACATTGCGAATGAGGTCGTCGCAGACCGTATGGTATTCCGAAATGATCCCGCGGGGGTCGCGGACGTGCGCAGCGATCGAGAAGTCGAATTCGTCCTGCTCGTTGATCTCGTCGACCGCCATCATGGCGCTCTTCAGGATCTCGCGGCCCATGGCCTGATAGGGGCCATGCTGCGAGCAGATAATGCCAACGGGAATGGACGGCTTGGTCATCGACGACTTTCGGTGCAACGCGCGAAGGAAATCATCTTCGCAGAGGCCGGCGCAAGAGGTCATGCCGATTTGCTGCGCATGTACCTTGCGAAATTTGTGCAGCCAGCCTCGTTGACAACGCGCTGCACACCTCCTTAGAATTTTCTCCTACAGGGCTTCCTGTCGAACCTTGCGTGCGTCGATCTGGCCGATGACGTCCCGATCGCCGCGCAGAGTGCTCCGTTCGATCACGGTTCCTTGCGATAGATCATAGCCGCGGCATTTGGGCCATTCGTCACCTTCGTTTTGGAGGGGCGGGTGGCTTTTTGCTTTTGCCGCCGAACAAATTGGCGACACGCCCGTGTCGCCAAGCCGAAGGCGCATGCGCGGTGATGGGCAAGGCTTGCGTCGTGCCAAATGCGGTGCCAAGTGCGGGGAATGAGAAACGATGCCGACGACGGATCTTCACTATCTCGGACTGATTGAGGTCGGACAGCAAATCCAGGCCAGGAAGCTCTCTCCGGTCGAGGTGACCAAGGCGATGCTCGGGCGGATCGAGCAGCTCGACGGCAAGCTCAAGAGCTACGCTTATGTGATGGGCGACGCCGCGCTTGCCGAAGCCGCAACAGCGGAGAAGGACATCGCATACGGCAGGATCAAGGGGCCGCTGCACGGGGTGCCGATCGCGGTCAAGGATCTGTGCTGGGCCAAGGGTGCGCCGGCTGCGCATGGCATGACCATCCATCGCGACTTTCGCCCCACCGAGGACGCCACGGTCGTCGCGCGGCTGAAGGAGGCCAGCGCCATCATTCTCGGCAAGTTGCAGCAGACCGAGGGGGCCTATGCCGACCATCACCCGAAGATCGATCCGCCGAAGAACCCGTGGAATGCAGATTTGTGGTCCGGTGCGTCGTCGAGCGGTTCGGGCGTCGCCACCGCGGCGGGGCTTTGCTTCGGTTCGCTCGGAACCGATACCGGCGGCTCGATCCGCTTTCCGTCAGCCGCCAACGGCATCACTGGGTTGAAGCCGACCTGGGGACGCGTCAGCCGTTACGGCGCCTTCGAACTCGCGGCGACGCTGGACCATATCGGTCCGATGGCGCGCAACGCCGCCGATTGCGGCGCGATGCTGGCCGTGATCGCGGGGCAGGATCCCAAGGACACCACCTCCGTGCCGCTGCCGGTGCCCGATTATCTCGCGGGCCTGACCGGAGATCTGCGTGGGGTCGCAATCGGCGTCGATCGGCGCTGGACCAGCGAGGGTACCGATGAGGCTGCCGGCAAGGTGCTCAGCGAAGGCCTGCGCGTCGCGGCCGACCTCGGCGCGAAGATCAAGGAGATCACGTTCCCCGATCCGAAAGCCGTGATCGAGGATTGGTTCCCGCTGTGCGGCATCGAGGTGGCCGTTGCGCACGAAGCAACCTATCCCGCGCGCAAGGACGAATACGGTCCGGCGCTTGCCGGCCTGCTCGATCTCGGCCGGGCGCAATCCGGCATGGACTATCAGAAGATCGTGCTGCGGCGCGAAGCGTTTCGTGGCGCCGTGCGGCTGCTGTTCGAGACGGTCGATCTGATTGCCGTTCCGGCCCAGGCATTCGCCGCGCCGACATTGGCCAAGATGGCGGCGCTCGGCGAGGACCCGTCGCTGATCACCGGGCTGCTGCGCTTCACCTGTCCGTTCGACATGACCGGCAGCCCGACCGTGACGCTTCCCGGTGGCTTCGCGCCGAACGGCGGCCCGGTGGCCTTCCAGTTCGTCGGCCGTCATTTCGACGAAGCGAGCCTCGTTCGCGCGGGCGATGCCTTCCAGCGCGTCACCGACTGGCACAAGCGCCATCCCGCGATCTGAGCCCAAGGAGCCGTCCGCATGACCGAAGACTGGTTGAGAAGTTCCATCATGGCAAGGCGGGCCGTCGCCAACGGCGCGACCGGCACGACCCATAGTTTGACGATCGAGCAGCAGGGCAGCTTCCACTACGTCTACGGACCCTATGCCAAGCCGACGCTGTCGATTGATCCGGGCGGGGTGGTGGTCGTCGAGACCGAGGATGCCTTCGGCGGCGTGCTGACCAGCGAAAGCGATAGCCCGACGGCCAAGCTGAACTTCCCGTACCTCAATCCGCAATGCGGGCCGATCGCGGTCAAGGGCGCCAGGAAGGGCGACTGTCTCGCCGTCTATATCCGCGACGTCGAGACCCGCGGCGCGCAACCGGCCGGCACCACCTGCATCATCCCGGAGTTCGGTGGTCTGGTCGGGACCGCATCGACCGCGCTGCTCAATCCGCCGCTGCCGGAGCGGGTCAAGAAGCTGCATGTCGACCGCAACGGCGTGCGCTGGAACGACAAGATCACGCTGCCCTACGAGCCCTTCATCGGCACGATCGGCGTGTCACCCGAGATCGAGGCGATCTCCTCGCTGCAGCCCGATTATCACGGCGGCAACATGGACCTGCCCGACGTCGCGCCGGGCGCGATCATCTATCTTCCGGTGCATGCCGAAGGCGGGTTGCTCTATGTCGGCGATTGCCACGCCACGCAGGGCGATGGCGAACTGTCGGGCGTCGCACTCGAACAGCGTGCGACCGTGACGCTGCAGATCGACCTGATCAAGAACTGGAGCTTTGCCTGGCCGCGGCTCGAGACGCGCGACTTCATCATGACGATCGGCAGCGCCCGCCCGCTCGAAGACGCGGCGCGGATCGCCTACCGCGAACTGGTGCGGTGGATGAGCGCCGACTACGGCTTCGATGAGATCGACGCCTACATGCTGCTCAGCCAGGCCGGCCGCATGCGGCTCGGCAACATGGTCGACCCCAAATACACGATGGGGGCGTCGATCCTGAAGAACTACCTCAAGGCGTGAACTTCCAACAATCATTCAACGACAGGGAACATCGCTATGAATTCGGGGCGAATAGTTGGAATGGCTTTGCTTGGCGCAATGCTTGGAATCGCGGCAACAGGCAGCACGCAGGCGGCGGAGCCGCCGCTGAAGGTCGGCTTGCTTGAGGACGTCTCCGGCGACCTCGCCTTCATGGGCATGCCGAAGCTGCACGGATCGCAGCTCGCGGTCGAGGAGATCAACAAGAGCGGTGGCATTCTCGGCCGCCAGATCGAGCTGATCCACCTTGATCCCCAAGGTGACAATGCCCGCTACCAGGAGTTCGGCAGGCGGCTGCTCAATCGCGACAAGGTCGACGTGCTGATCGGCGGCATCACTTCGGCCTCGCGCGAGGCATTGCGTCCGATCGTCGATCGCACCACGACGCCATACTTCTATACGAACCAGTATGAAGGCGGTGTCTGCGACGCCAGCATGGTCAGCATGGGGGCGGTGCCGGAGCAGCAGTTCTCGACCCTGATCCCCTGGATGGTCGAGAAGTTCGGCAAGAAGGTCTACGTGATCGCCGCAGACTACAATTTCGGCCAGATCTCGGCGGAGTGGAACCGCAAGATCATGAAGGACCTTGGCGGCGAAGTCGTCGGCGAGGAGTTCATCCCGCTCGGTGTCTCGCAGTTTGCGCAGACGATCCAGAACATCCAGAAGGCGAAGCCGGACTGGTTGCTGACGATCAATGTCGGCGCCGCGCAGGATTCGTTCTTCGAGCAGGCGGCCGCCGCCAACCTCAATCTGCCGATGGGCTCCTCGATCAAGGTCATGCTCGGCTTCGAGCACAAGCGGTTCAAGCCGCCGGCGCTCAACAACATGCATGCGACCGCGAACTGGTTCGAGGAGATCGACACGCCCGAAGCCAACGACTTCAAGAAGCGCTGGCACGCCAAGTTCCCAGATGAACTCTACATCAACGACATGGGCTACAACGCCTACAACGCGCTCTACATGTACAAGGCGCTGGTCGAGAAGGCGAAGTCGACCAAGCTCGAGGACATGCGCAAGGTGATCGCGACTGGCGATGCCTGCATCGATGCGCCCGAAGGCAAGGTCTGCATCGATCCGAAGAGCCAGCATACGTCGCACCGCATGCGCCTGATCTCGGTCGGGCCCAAGCACGAGGTGACCGTCGAGAAGGACTACGGAACGATCCAGCCGTACTGGCTCGGCGAGATCGGCTGCGATCTCACCAAGAAGAACGACAAGGATCAGTACACGCCGAGCCATCTTCCCAGCAAATCGTGATGCGCGCGGGCACGAATCTTGCTCGTGTTCTCGCGTCAGGCTTTGAACCGAACCGGCGCCGCAATGCTGCGGCGCCGTGACCACGGAGAGCGGAATGTCGGCTGAACTCTTCTCGATATTCTATCAATTCGCCGACGTCTTCGCGTTCCTGATCCTGTCCGCGGCGGGCCTTGCCATCGTGTTCGGCATGATGGGCGTCATCAACATGGCGCATGGCGAGTTCATCATGTGCGGCGCTTATGTGACGGTCGGGCTCGTCAATCTCGGCGTACCGCTGCCGATCGCCCAGATCATGGCCGCGCTGACCGCAGGGATCATCGGCATGATCGTCGAGCTGCTGATCGTGCGTCGCTTCTACAAGCGCCCGCTCGACTCGCTGCTCGCCACTTGGGGCCTCAGCCTGATCGTGACGCAGTCGATGCTGCTGATCGTCGGCTCCGCGGTGCGCGGCATCGGCACGCCGGAGGGCAGTTTCGCGATCGGGGGCTACACGTTCTCAACCTACCGCCTCGTGCTGTTCGGCTGCGCGGTGGCGGTGTTGGCCGGGCTCTACATCATCTTCATGAAGACGCGCTTTGGCGTGATCGCGCGGGCGACGATGCAGAACGCAGCCATGGCGAAGGCACTCGGTGCGCGGACTGGACGGATCTATTCCATCAGCTTCGGGATCGGCACGGCGCTTGCAGGACTCTGCGGCGCGCTGTACGCGCCGACCATGACGTTGATCCCGACCATGGGCGCGACCTTCGTGGTCGAGAGCTTCGTGACCGTGGTGATCGGCGGCGCAAATGTGCTGCTTGGAACCGCGCCGGCTGCGGTGTTCCTGGCGATGATACGAATGGCGCTGAATGCGAGCTACGGGCAGATCATCGGGCAGATCGGCATGCTGTTTGCTGTGATCCTGATCATACGTGTGCTGCCCGAAGGGCTATCCAGCGTGCTGGTGCGTCGTGGGCGCTAGACAGGAATTTCCGATGTTGAAGCTGCTCGACGGTCCGCAGACGCTCGGACGCGGCAGGATCTTCTGGTCCTGCTTCCTTGCCGTGCTGGCAGGCGCGCTGATCTATCCGCTGTTCGCCGATTCCTATGATGTCGGCAATTTCGCCTACTTCCTGATCTGGATCTTCATGGCGCTCGGGCTCTGCCTGATGTGGGGCTACGGCGGCATGCTGTCGTTCGGCCAGACCTTCTTCTTCGGCATCGCCGGTTACGGCTATGGCGTGCTTGCCATCAATATGGGCGGCGGAACGGCCACGATCGCCGCACTTGTCCTGTCGGTCGTCATCGCGATGATCGCGGCGGGAATCCTCGGCTACTTCATGATCTGGGGCGGCATCAGCGGGATCTTCTTCGGCATCGTGACGCTGTCGGCGACATTGGTGCTTGCCTTCTTCCTCGGGCAGACCGCCGGGCCCGAATGGCATATCGGTCCGGCCCGGCTGAACGGCTTCAACGGCATGAAGGGGATGGACCCGCTCACCGTCGGCAGCTTCGACATCGAGGGATCGGCGCTCTACTACGTCATGATCGCGCTGATCGTGATCGTCTACATCGCGCTGCGCATGCTGGTGAACTCGGGCGTCGGCAATGTGATCGTGGCGACGCGGGAAAACCCGCAGCGCGCCGAGATGCTGGGTTACGACGTCCGCAAGTATCAGCTCCTGACCTTCGTGATCGGCAGCGGCCTCGCGGGCCTCAGCGGTGCGCTGTACACCTCCTGGGGGCAGTTCATCACGCCCTCCAGCATCGGGTTGCCGGCCGCCGCGATGCCGATCGTCTGGGTCGCGTTCTCCGGCCGCAACGATCTGACCGCGACCCTGGTCGGTTCGTTCCTGCTGCTGTTCGGCTTCCAGACCATCACCGTCTATAGCCAGCAGGCTGCGCTGGTGCTGATGGGCGTGCTGCTGCTCGCCACCGTGATGCTGGCGCCGCAGGGCTTTGTGCTCGGCATCGGCAAACTCGTGGTCGATTGGTGGTCCAGGCGCCGGCGGCGCGACGAGAGCCCCGCGCTGGCCGATGCCGGCCGTCTGCAATCGGATGAGACCTGATCATGGCGCTGGTCGATGTGAAAGGCGTCTCCAAGCGTTTCGGCGGGTTGACCGCGGTCTCCGAGGTCGATCTGACGGTCAATGCCGGCGAAGTGCACTGCCTGATCGGGCCCAATGGAGCCGGGAAGAGCACGCTGTTCAAGCTGATCGTCGGTCTCTATCCGCCGACCGCGGGCAGCATCTTCTTCGATTCCGTCGACATCACCGCGGAGCGTCCCTATGCGCGGGTGCAGCGTGGCATGAGCATCAAGATGCAGGCGCCCAGCGTGTTCAAGGAGCTGCCGGTGCGGCAGAACATCCAGATCGCTCTCCAGGACCGGCTTTCGGGCGCCGAACGCAGCGCCGAGGAGGAACGGCTGCTGTCGCTGCTCAATCTCGTCGAGGACTCCGGCAAGCTCGCCGGCGCGCTGTCGCACGGCCAGCAGCAATGGCTCGAAATCGGCATGGCGCTGGCGTTGCAGCCGCAACTGCTGCTGCTGGACGAGCCGACCGCCGGCATGTCGCCGGAGGAGACCTACAAGACCGGTGAGCTGATCAAGTCGTTCAATGCCGAGGGCATGACGGTGCTGGTTGTCGAGCACGACATGGCGTTCGTCCGACAGGTCGCCCAGCGCGTCACGGTGCTGCATCTCGGCAAGATCTTCGCACACGGCAGCCTCGAATCCATCCTGGAAGACGAGAAGGTCGCCGAAATCTATCTGGGTAAGACCCATGCCCACTGATCGCATTCTGGACGTCTCGGGACTTTGGGCGGGCTACGGCGCGACGCCGATCCTGCAGGGCGTCAGCATGCAGGTCTCGCGCGGCGAGATCGTCGGGGTGATCGGCCGCAATGGCGTCGGCAAGTCGACGCTGATGCGCTGCCTGATCGGCCTGCTGCAAACCTGGCGCGGCACCATCACCTTCATGGACCAGGACGTCACGCAACTCGAGGCCGATGCGCGCGCGCGCGCCGGCTTCGGCTATATCCCGCAAGGTCGCGACGTGTTTCCACAGATGAGCGTCGAGGAGAATTTGCAGGTCGGCGAATTGATCGGCGGCCCCGAGGGGAAGAAGCTGCCGGAACTGGTCTACGCGTATTTTCCGCGTCTGAAGGAACGCCGGCGCCAGATCGCGGGCACCATGTCGGGCGGCGAGCAGCAGCAGCTTGCGATCGGCCGCGCGCTGATCGGCAACCCGTCCCTGATGATCCTCGACGAGCCGTCCGAGGGGATTCAGCCCTCGATCGTGCAGCATATCTGCGAGGCACTGAAATCGTTCCGTACGGAGCTTGGGACGACGATCATCATCGTCGAGCAGAATCTCGACACCATTCTCGCGGTCGCGCAGCGCTGCTACATCATGGAGAAGGGCAAGATCACGCGATCGCTGGCCGATGAGGAGGTCAACGAAGACAATGTGCGCGCGCAGCTGCTGCTTTGATCGGCCGCGCAATTCGGTTCGAACGTGCGTGTTCCATAATCGATAACAATGGAGGGAATGGATATGGATCTGGGACTCAAGGGAGCAAAGGTTCTCGTCACCGGCAGCACCAAGGGCATCGGTCGGGCAATCGCTGACACATTCGCGGCCGAGGGCGCCAATGTCGGCATCTGCGCGCGCAATCAGGCTGACGTCGATGCCGCGGTCACCGCGATCAAGGCCAAGGGCGTTGCGGCGTTCGGTTCTGCCGTCGACGTCGCGAACGGGCCCGCACTGAAAGCCTGGGTCGCCGACATGGCGTCCAGGCTCGGCGGTATCGATGTCGTGGTCGCCAATGTCAGCGCGCTGTCGATCGGACAGGACGAGGAAAGCTGGGAGAAGGAATTCTCCACCGACATGATGGGCACGGTGCGGCTCGTCAACGCCGCGATGCCCCATCTCGAGAAGAGCAAGGCGGCCGCGATCGTCACCATCTCCAGCGTGTCGGGTCGCGAGGTCGATTTTGCCAGCGGTCCGTACGGGACGTTCAAGGCCGCGATCATCCACTACACGCAGGGGCTCGCCTACCAGTTGGCGGCCAAGGGCATCCGCGCCAATTCGGTGTCGCCGGGCAACACCTATTTCGAGGGCGGTGTCTGGAACATGATCAAGGACAGCAATCCCGAACTGTACAAGTCCGCGCTGGCGCTCAACCCGACCGGCCGCATGGGCACGCCGCAGGAGATGGCCAACGCCGCCGTGTTCCTGGCGAGCAGGGCGGCGAGCTTCATCACGGGGACCAACCTCGTCGTCGACGGTGCGCTGACGCGCGGCGTCCAGTTCTAGTTGGGCCACAGCGACATGTCAGCAGATCCATTGCACTACAAGTCGATCACCGAGATCTCCGGGCTTATCCGCCGCGGCGAAGCGAAACCTTCGGAGATCACGGAGACGATCCTGAGCCGGATCGCGAAGTTGGATGGGCAATTCCATGGCTATGTGCACGTGCTCGCGGAGCGGGCCATGGCCCAGGCGAAACAGCATGACGCGGAAATCGCCAGGGGCATCTGGCGCGGCCCGCTGCACGGCGTTCCGATCGGGCTGAAGGACCTCTGCTATACGTCGTTTGCGCCGACCGCGGGCGGCACGACGATCCACGCCAGGTTCGTGCCGTCCTTCAACGCCACGATCGTGGACCGGCTGGAGCTCGCCGGCGCGGTGACGCTCGGCAAGCTGAAGATGACGGAGGGCGCCTATACCAGCCACCATCCGGCCGTCGAGGCTCCGCTCAATCCGTGGAATGTGAACTATTGGGTCGGCTCCTCGTCGAGCGGATCGGGCGTCGCGACCTCGGCCGGGCTCTGCTACGGCTCGATCGGCAGCGACACCGGCGGCTCGATCCGGTTTCCGTCGGCGACTTGCGGCTTGACCGGGATCAAGCCGACCTGGGGCCGCGTCAGCCGGCACGGCATCTTCCCGCTGGCGGATTCGCTCGATCATGTCGGACCGATGTGCCGGAGCGCGGCGGATGCGGCTGCGATGCTCGGCGTCATCGCCGGCGCCGATGCCAATGATCCGACCGCCTTGAGGGCGCCGGTGCCGAATTATCTGGCCGGGATCGGCGAGGGCATCAGGGGCCTCAGGATCGGCGTTGATCGCAGGTACACCCAGGAGGGAATCGACCGACAGGTCGTAACAGCATTGCTGCAAGCCGAGCGCACGCTGGCCGATCTCGGTGCCGACATCCGCGAGGTGCATTTCCCGCCGTACCAGAAACTCGTCAGCCAGTGGATTGCGATGTGCTCGGTGGAGACGGCTGAGGCGCATCTCGACACCTACCCGACGCGGAAGTCGGAGTATGGACCGGACCTCGCCCAGCTGATCGAGCAGGGCAGGTCGGTCAGCGGCGTCGATATTGCCGCGATCCATCACGAGCGGCTCAAGTTCGGTGGCAGCCTTGCTGCGATGTTCGAGGATATCGATCTCCTCCTGATCCCGACGATGCCGGTGCCGATCCCGACGCTGACGAAGATGAGCGAGTACGGCGCCGATCCCAATGTGCTCCTGAGCATCCTGCGCTTCACGGCGGTGTTCGACTTCTCGGGCAGCCCGACCATCACATTGCCGATGGGCATGGCATCCGACCGGATGCCGCTCAGCATGCAGCTGGTCGGCCCGCATCTCTCCGAAGACGTGCTGGTCCGCGCCGGCGCAGCGTACCAGTCGGTGACCGACTGGCACACGCGGCGGCCGCCGGTCGAATAGGGCATGATCCGGAAAAGTGCGAAGCGGTTTTCCGAAAAGATCATGCTTAAACGAGAACCAAAGCGCGATGACGATTCAACCTGATCTCATCGCGCTTTAGCGCCCCGTCAGCCGGTCTTGTCGACGTTCCAGAACAGCGGCACCGGGGCGCGGACGATGTCCTTCAACGCCTTTCGCGTCGCGGCCGGCTGGTTGTACTGCCCGGTCGGGACGTGGGTGACCACCTCATAGGCGCGCGCCTGGATCTTGTCGGCGATCGCCTTCTGGTCCGCCGGCGCCGCAGCGCGGGCAAAACCGTCGCGCAGCCGCTCGAGTTCGGCGTCCTCGACCCAGCCGAAGAAGCCGCCATTCTTGCCCTTGCCGTTGACGCAGGCATTGCCGATCGGATTGACGAGGTCGGCGCTCGCCCAGGTCGAATGATAGAGCGACCAGCCGCCCTCGGCCGGCATCGATTGCTTGGCGCGCCGCGCCACCACCGATCCCCAGTCCATCGCCAGCAGGTTGACGTTCATGCCGATCGCGCGCAACGCCTCGGCCGTGACCGTGCCGAGCGCGGTGATGATCGGGGCGTCGGTCGCGTGCAGGATCGTGATCGGCTCGCCCTTGTAGCCGCCCTGCTTGAGCAGCTCCTTGGCCTTTGCGGTGTCTGCTCTGGTCGACCAGCCGATCGTACTCTCGAACGGCGTGCCGGCGACGAAGATCGCCGGGGTGACCTTGTAGTAATCGGGGTTGCCGATCTGGGTGTCGAGCCAGTCCTTCTGGTTCACTGCGTGCAGCACGGCCTGGCGGATCTCCACCCGGTCGAACGGCGGCACCAGCCAGTTCATCCGGCACATGCCGGAGAAGCCGAGCGTGTTGTAATCGGTCAGCTCGACGTTCGCGGCGCGCGCCAGCAATGGATGATGGTCGTGCGGCGGCACCTCGAAATAGTCGATCTCGTCGTTCATCAGCGCGTTGGTCGCGATCTGGAAGTCCGGCACGCTGATCCATTCGTAGCGGCCGATCTTCACCACCTTGCCGCCGCCGGTGCCGTCCGACGGCTCGTCGCGCGAGACGTAGTCGGGGTTCTTCTCGTAAGCCGCTTTCACACCGGGTTGGAATTCCGGCGTCACGAAACGGAATGGCCCGGAGCCGAGATGATCCGTGATGGCCTGGTCGGCGGGCGTCGCGGCGATCCGCGCCGGCACGATGAAGGGCACGTTGGCGGTCGGCTTGCCGAGCGCGGCGAGCACGAAGCCGCACGGCTCCTTCAGCGCCATGCGGAAGGTCCGCTCGTCGACCGCCTTAAGCTCGGCGACGAACTCGAACAGCTTCTGGCCCATCGAGTCGCGCTTGGACCAGCGCTGCAGCGAGGGGATCACGTCGGCCGAGGTCACCGCACTACCGTCATGGAATTTGAGGCCGGGCCGCAGGCGGAATGTATAAATGAGGTTGTCGGCAGAGACCTCCCAGGCCTCGACCATCTGCGGCTTGATCTCGAACTTCGAGTTGGTCGAGAACAGCGTGTCGTAGATCATGTAGCCGTGGTTGCGCGCCGTCCACGCCGTCGTCATGATCGGATCGGTGGCGCGCAGCGGCGCGTGCATGACGGCGGTGATCGTTTTGGTGCTGGCCCGCGCGATACCTGGCATCGCAAGACTTGGCATCGCAACGCCGAGGCCCGCGCCTGCGCCCATCTGCAGCAGGCGGCGGCGGTTGATCGATGGTCCCATGATATCCCCCTGTCGCAGCCGTCAGGCGTCGCCGCCAAGCCTGGCCGCGATCGCGCGATAGCCGCGCATCCACATGTGGTCGAGATCGAGATCCATCGGCAGCGGCTGCGAGGAGACACGCGCGATCACGGTCTCGTGGGCCGGATCGATATAGATCCACTGGCCATGGATGCCGACGGCGGCAAACGGCGTTTCGCGCCGGTCGAGGGTGTACCATTTGTTGCGGTAATTGCCGTTCGGGAACACCTTGGTCAGGTCACCGCGCGACCAGGCCTCGGCGTTGCCGTTCTGCCTGATGTCGTCGACCCACCAGCCGGGTACGACCTGTCGTCCGTTGCTGATACCGTGATTGCGCATCATCTCGCCGAAGCGGGCGAGGTCGCGCAGCGTCGCGCAGATGCCGCCGGCGACGCGCGCCGCGCCGCGGGAATCGACCGTGATGTAGGCGTCGTGCTCGGCGCCCATCGGCTGCCACAGATATTGCGAGAGGATCTTCGCGTAGGACATGCCGCAGGCGTGCTCATAGACCCAGCCGAGCACGTCGGTATTGGTCGAGACGTAGTGGAAGGTCTCGCCGTGCGGCGCGCCGTTTGGCCGCAGGGTGCGCAGATAATCGCGCAAATTGGTCGGTGGAACAGCCGGATCCGGCGGCTCCCAGCCGGTGGAGCGGCGGTAGTTCACGACGTCACCGTCGCGCGCCATGTAATCCTCTTCGAACCGGATGCCGACGCTCATGTCGAGCAGATGCCGCACCGTGCAGCTGCCGCCATAGACCGATCCTTCCATCTCCGGGATATAGCGCGTCACCGGCGCGTCGGGATCGAGCATGCCGCGATCGGCCAGGATGCCGCCAAGCGTTCCGGCGACCGATTTGCTGACGGAGAAAATGAGGTGCGGGGTGTCAGGTGTCAGGCCATGCGCGTACCATTCGAACACGACCTGTCCGCGATGCGACACCACGATGCCGTCGGTATGGCTGGCGCGCAGCGCCTGACCGACGCCGATCGTCTCGCTGCGCGGGTCAGCGAAGCCGATGTCGTCGAGATGGCGGGGCGCAAAGGACAGCGGCGCCGGCGTCTGGGCGCGCGCGATGTTTGCGGTGGGCAGCAGCTCGCGAACGTTGCGAAATCCCCACTCGCTGAACGGATGCTGACGCCAGTTGGCGAGCGTGACTTGTTGGTCGGCCGCCGAGGGGAAGGCGGCCATGATGCGACGCGAATTCATTCTTGATCCAGCAATGATATCGGAAGATGTCTGAAGGTTCCGCATGCGCCGCGCCGCTCGCAATCAACCGGATGGTGGAGGGGCCGTCGGGTTACTCCGGCGTAACCGTTTCGAGGATTGTGCGTGGTGCCGGTTTGGCCCGCAAATTGCTTGACTACGCCCTGCGTCTGCCCCAGCGTGCCGGGCATGCGACGCGCAGACGTTCGCCATCGGGAAACATCGGGAGGTAGGTCATGATCGCGCTTCTGGGCCGACCGGATCCGGCGACCACGCAGGCCATTCAGTTCGCGCGAGGCATTCTCGAGGGTTCCGCGACCGCGTTCTACGAGGTCGACGGTAATTTGACCCTCAACCGCTTCGTGCTGAGCAGCAACGTCCCGCCGAGCTTCCACGATCAGTATCTGGCCGGCATGAACCGGCTCGATCCGCTGCATCCGCGCTCTGCCAGCAACCGGCCGATCGCCAGGCTGAGCATCGCCCTCGACCAATGCGCCTCCCAGGAGGCTGCGACCTATCGCGCCTTCGCCGGCCAGTGCGGCGTCGCCGACATGATCGAGTTCTTCTTCCGCCGCAACGACCGCATCGTCGCCGGAATGAGCGTGCTCTGGGCGCCGGGCTGTGCGATCCCCGACGGCAGCATGCATATTGCCGAGAAGATCCACGACTATCTCGAGTTCAACCTGACCAGTCGCCTGTCATCCAGTTCCGATGAGCCGGCGCGTTACGGCCTGACCTCGCGCGAGATGGAAGTCGTCGAGCTCCTTGGCTGCGGCCGGACCAATCGCGAGATCGGCGAGTGCCTGAACATCGGGCTCGCGACGGTGAAGACGCACCTGATCCATATCTTCGAGAAGCTCGGCGTCGAGACCCGCTCGGCCGTGGTGGCGATGATGTCGCGGCCGCATTGAGGGGCGCGGGCTGTAGATTGTAAGTCCGTGGCCTTCCAGCACGTCGTCCCGGCGCAGGCCGGGAGGTGGATTCACACTCGAAGTGCAACACTTGAGCAGCAAAGACCTCTGCCGGGGTCCTGAAGTCAAGGCATTTGCGCGGGGTGTTGTTGTAGGCGGCGATGGACTTGCGCAGGCGGCGGGTTGGCAGCTTTTCGAGGTCGGTGTTGCGCGGGATGAAGCGGCGCATGCGGCCGATGGCGTTCTCGATGCCCCCTTTTTGCCAGGGGGCGTGGGGATCGCAGAAGTACGTCTTGATCAAGAGGCTTTGCAAGGCAAGGTGAGATGCGAACTCGGTGCCGTTGTCGAAGGTGACGGTCTGGCGGATCGGCTGTGGCAGGACCTCGAACAGGCGTACGAGATGGTGAGCGACGCCGGAGGCGAGCTTGCTTGCGAGGGGGACGCCGAGCAACAGGCGGGAGGTGCGCTCATGCACGGCCAGGATCTGCTGACCGTATTTGGAGAACATCATGAGGTCGGCCTCCCAATGGCCCGGGGTCTTGCGATCGGCGACCTCGACGGGGCGCAGATCCAGCGAAACACGGCCTTCGATGAAGCTTGCGGGACTGCCGCCCCGCTTGCCGCGGCGACCGCGCTTGCTCTTGCCGCGCGGCAGGTAGCGCCGCCAGCTGAAGTCCGAGGTGCGGGTGAGCTGGGCATAAATGAAGCGGTAGATGCTCTCATAGGAGATCACCTTGCGGCCGTGCTCGCGAGCCAGCCGGCCGGCGACCTGCTCGGGCGACCAGCCCCGGCCAAGACGTTCCAACACCGCACGGCGCAGGCCGGCCTCCCGTTCGAGGCGAGAGCCCGTCCAGCGCCGCGCTCGCATCTGTTGCTGGGCATAGCTGGGCTTGTAGCCGACCTGAACGCCAGAATTACGGTTCAGCTCCCGAGAGATCGTTGATGGCGGGCGATCCAAAGCTGCCGCGATTTGCCGGATCGAGCTGCCACCGGCCGAAAGCCTGGCAATCTCGCATCGCTCCTCCAGGGAGAGCTGCTTGTAAGTCCGCCCCATGGCAACACCTCCAGTTGGAAGTGTTGCACTTCGTTTGTGAACTCAGGGGACCCATTGCCACCGTTGCTGATTGAGGCGCGTTGCTGGACTGACGAGTCCCGTTCACAACACCTGCTGCGGCGTATGGGTCCCGGCCTGCGCCGGGACGACGGCGAGTGTGTTGCCGATCTGTGAGTCAAAATAGGAATTATTGACGGTGCGGCGCCTGTAGGATGGGGTGCCCGTCCTACAACTCCGTTACGGGTGCCGATCGAGTCGCCTCCACCCGATCCACCGTTAGGTGGATTGCCGCTACGGCACGCCCGAGACGAAATTTCTCCGTAGGACCGGTGTCGTTTTCGACAATGTTGGCGAGCGGCTGCCGCTCGCAACATCAGAGGAAGCGACATGCGTGATTTCATGGCCATCGGCCGTTCGGTGGCGGTTGCGGAGCGCGGCATGGCCGCGACCTCGCATCCGCAGGCAACGCTTGCCGCGGTCGAGATGCTGAAGGCCGGCGGCAATGCCGTCGATGCCGCGGTGGCGGCGGTCGCGGTGCAGGGCGTGGTCGAGCCGCAGATGACCGGGATCGGCGGCGACTGCTTCGCACTCTATTCGCCGAAGGCCGGCGCGCCGATCGCGCTCAACGGTTCCGGCCGCACACCTGCCGGCACCGACGCCGGAAAATATTCCGGAAGCGGCGCCCGCGACATTCCGCCGACCGCGCCCGAGGCTGTGACCGTGCCCGGCGCGATCGATGCATGGTGCCGGCTGGTCGCCGATCACGGCAGCAAGCCGCTGGAGGAGATCTTCCGGCCGGCGATCGCGGCTGCCGAGCAGGGCTTCTGCGTCACGCCGCGCGTTGCCGAGGATTGGCGCCGCTTCCGGGCGCGGATCGAGATCGACGGCAACGCGGCGGCCCAGTTCCTTCCCGGCGGCAAGGTGCCTGAGGTTGGCGACATCCGTACGCAACCTGCGCTCGGCCGGACCCTGCGCCGGATCGCGCAGCACGGCCGCGACGCGTTCTACGCGGGCGAGGCCGCCGACGAGATGGTGAATATCTTGCGTGGCCTCGGCGGCGCCCACCACGGCGACGATTTCGCGGCGCACGCCTCGGATTATGTGCAGCCGATCTCGGCGCGCTACCATGACCATGACGTCGTCGAGTGTCCGCCGAACGGGCAGGGCCTCGCCGCGCTGATGATCCTGCGCACGCTCGCAGGCTTCGATGTCGGCGCCCTCGCGCAAGTCGATCGCATTCATCTGCTCGCCGAAGCGACCAAGGCGGCCTACCGCGCGCGCGACGCCTTCTTTTGCGATCCCGGCACCAGCAAGGTCGATCCGGCTGCATTCCTCGCCGAGGACCATATCGGCCTGATCCGCAGCAAGATCGACATGAGCCGTGCGTCCGCGCCCGCGACCTGGGACGATATCGAGCACCGCGACACCGTCTATGTCACGGTGGTCGATCGCGACCTCAACGCCGTCTCGCTGATCAACTCGCTGTTCTATCCGTTCGGCAGCGGCATCTACGCGCCGAAATCGGGTATCCTGCTGCACAACCGCGGCTGGAGCTTCCGCGCGAGGCCCGGGCACCTCAATTCACTCGGACCCCGCAAGCGTCCGATGCACACGATCATCCCCGGCCTGGTACGCAAGGACGGCAAGACCGTGATGTCGTTCGGGGTGATGGGCGGGCACTACCAGGCCGCGGGCCATGCCAATCTGCTGTCGAACGTCTTCGACCTGAAGATGGACATCCAGGCGGCGGCCGAGGCGCCGCGCTCCTTTGCCTTCGACGGCGCGCTGTCGTTGGAGACCACGATATCACCCGATATCCGCGACGAGCTGCGCGCCCGTGGCCACGATGCGCGATTCTCCGAGGAGCCGATCG
The DNA here is from genome assembly GCF_053474805.1 of Bradyrhizobium sp. WCU1. Taxonomy (NCBI): domain Bacteria; kingdom Pseudomonadati; phylum Pseudomonadota; class Alphaproteobacteria; order Hyphomicrobiales; family Nitrobacteraceae; genus Bradyrhizobium; species Bradyrhizobium sp. WCU1. The sequence goes on along the minus strand of NZ_CM130280.1, from coordinate 692,699 downwards.
GCGGCTGCCAGGCGATCCGCATCGACCATGCGCGCGGTGTCCTGCTCGGCGCCTCAGACCATCGCAAGGACGGTCTGGCGCTGGGATTCTAGAGCGCCGCCGCTTCCCCGCATTGCGGGAGGCGGCGAGCATCCACCGGACGGTGGATTGTTCCAAATGCCGACATGCCGAACGGTTGGCGTCACGCTGGTGTCGTGCGCGGTTCGGCCGCTGTGCACCGCACAGTGAGCGCTCCAGGCTTTCCCAATCGAGAAGTTGATCCGCATGACCAGGACATTCGCCGACACGGTCTTCCGCAACGGTCGGATCTACACGTCGAACCGAGGGCAGCCTTGGGTGGCCTGCGCGGCGGTCAAGGCCGGCCGGTTCATCGCGGTCGGCGAGGAGCGCGACGTCGCATCGCTGATCGGCGAGGGGACCGCAACCGTCGATCTCGGCGGGCGGATGGCGATGCCGGGAATCGTCGACATCCACAATCACATCATGATGGGCGGGCAGGCCGATCTCTACGAGCTGCGCTTCTCCAACGCCGACAGCGTGCCGAGGATCGCCGAGACCCTGCATAAGGCGGCCTCGGCTGCTGCGCCCGGCGCCTGGATCGTCGGCGGCCAGTTCGGCAACAATCTGCTGAACGAGATGAACACCGCGGAATCCTGCGCGCTGCTCGACGCGGCATGCCTCGGCCATCCCGTCGTGTTGCGCGACGACACCTATCACAATCGCTGGGCGAGCTCGGCGGCGCTGCGGCTTGCCGGCGTGCAGGCCGATACCGACGATCCGACCGACGGCGAGATCGGCCGCGACCTCAAGACCGGGACGCTGACCGGGATCATGATCGAGGCCGCCTCGGGCCTGGTCGAGCGGGCGCTGGCGGCGTCCGGTCACTACACGCCGGAGATGGACCGCGCCGCGGTGGCGCGCTCGATCTCGGTGCTGAACTCTTACGGTGTCACCGCTTTCATCGACGCCGCCAGCATGCAGCCGATCATGGCGGCGCTGAAGGGCCTCGACGATCGGGGCGAGCTCACCGCCTGGGCGGTCTGCGCGATGCCGGTGGTTGAGCCGGGCTTCATGTTCGGCAAGGCCGGCGAGGAGCTGTTTGCGCTGCGCGAAGACTATCGCGGCGCGCATGTGAAGCCGGACTACGTCAAGGTGTTCCTCGACGGCGTGCCGGGTGCCAAGACTGCCGCCTTCCATGAGCCCTATCTGGCCGATCCCGTGCGTGGCTGCTGTTTCCGCGGCGCGACGATGCTGACCGTGCCGGACCTGATCCGCTGGCTCGGGCGATGCGAGAAGCTCGGCCTTGCCGCCAAGATCCATTGCGCTGGAGATGCCGCGGTGACGCAGGCGCTCGATGCCATCGATGTCGTGCGCAGCTTCAACGGCCCGACCAACCTGATTCACCAGATCGCTCATGCGAGCTACATCGCGCCTGACGACATCAGGCGCTTCGCCGAGCTCGGCGTTGCCGCCGACCTGTCACCGATCATCTGGTATCCGACCATCTTCCTTGAGGCGCACAAGGCCGCGATGGGCGAGGAGCGGGCGCAGCGCTTCTGGCCGAACAAGGATTTGAAGGAGGCCGGCGCGCTGATGGCCGGCGGCTCGGACTGGCCTGTCATCCCGATCCCCGATCCCTGGCAAGGCATCGAGGGCATGGTGACACGGCAAAACCCGACCGGGGACTTTCCCGGCAAGTCGCTGTGGGCGGAGCAGGCGCTCGATCTCAAGACCGTGATCGACATCTACACCATCGATGCCGCGCGCGCGGCCGGCCTTGGCCAGTCGATCGGCTCGATCGAGGTCGGCAAGTCGGCCGACCTGATCGTGCTCGACCAGATGATCTTCGACGTCCCGCCGGATCAGCTCGCCGACACGCGGGTCGAGATGACCTTCTTCGAAGGCCGCAGGGTCTACGAACGGGGCGAGTGATGACAGCATCGGATCATATCCCGGTCACGGTGCTGACCGGCTTCCTCGGCAGCGGCAAGACCACGGTGCTGAACCATCTGCTGCGCCAGAAGGAACTCAATGGCGTCGTCGCCATCATCAACGAGTTCGGCGAGGTGGCGCTGGATCACCTGCTGGTCGAGAGCAGCGAGGACAGGCTGGCGCTGCTCGACAATGGCTGCATCTGCTGTTCAGTGCGCGAGGATCTGATCGAGACGTTGGCCGATCTCGCCGCGCGCCGCGCTGCCGGTACGATCCCGCCGTTTCACCGCGTGCTGGTCGAGACCACCGGGCTCGCCGATCCCGTGCCGGTGCTGCACACGCTGATGACCGCGCCCGATATTCTCAGTCGCTACCGGATCGACGGCGTGGTCGCGACCGTCGATGCCGTCAACGGCGTACACACCCTTGCCGCGCATGGCGAGGCGATCAGGCAGGTTGCGGTCGCCGACCGGTTGCTGGTGACCAAGATCGATCTTGCCGCCGATGACGCTTTGGCGCGGCTCGACGCGCAACTCGCGGCGATCAATCCGGTCGCCGCGCGCCACCAGATCCGCAATGGAATGGTCGATCCGGCGAAGGTCCTCGACGCCGGGCTGTTCGATCCGTCGGCCCGGTCCGGCGACGTGGTGCGCTGGTTCGATCTGGCAGCGCAGGCGGCGAACGAACCGCATCATCGCGCCGATCACGATTGCCATGGGGCAGATTGCGGCCATCACAGCCATCACGCGCACGATGCCGGCGTGTCGTCCTACAGCCTGATCATCGACGAGCCGATCGGGCGCGAGGCATTCGCGCGCTGGCTCGATTATGTCGCGGCGCTCAAGGGTGAGGACCTGCTACGCTTCAAGGCGCTCGTGCATGTCGCCGAGCAGCCGGATGCGCCCATGGTGGTGCATGGCGTGCAGCATGTGTTCCATCCGCCGATCACGCTTGCCGGCTGGCCTTCAGCCGACCGGCGCTCGCGGCTTGTCTTCATCGTGCGCGGCATCCCGCGCCAGATCATCGAGAACACCTTGTGCAAGTTTGCCGCGGTGAGCCGTGCGGCGATTCAACGATCTGCGGCTTGAGACGAGACGTAGTTCAGACAATTGTTTCAGGGGAGAGGGACATGACCGAGAATTCAAAGACGACAGCGTCCGGCCGGCTCGACCGGCGCACGCTGCTGAAGGCGGCCGGCGCCACCGGACTGGCGTCGGCGATGAACGTGCCGCTGGTGAACATCGCGCGGGCCGCCGGCAACACCCTCAAGATCGGCTGGGTCGGGTGCCTCTCGGGCGTCCGCGCGCAGTTCGCCGAACCCGATCCCTGGATCCACGAGCGCATCAAGGCGCGGCTGAAGGACGGCCTGAAGATCGGCGGCAAGACCTATCAGGTCGAGCTGGTGTTCAAGGACAATCAATCCGATCCGAACCGCTCGTCGGTGATCGCGAGTGAATTGGTGCTGCGTGAAAAGTGCGACTTGATCCTGATCGAGGACGGCGACGCCCAGCCGCCGGTGCAGGAGCTCGCCGACGCGCGCGGCATTCCGACGATCTCGACCCAGGTGCCGTGGCAGGGCTGGATGTTCCCGCGCAAGTCGACGCCGGACAAGGGCTTTCCCTACAGCTATCACTTCTTCTGGGGAGCCGACGACGTCGCCAGGAACTTCCTCGGCATGTGGCAGTCGGTCGAGACCAACAAGAAGGTCGGCACGCTCTACATCGACAATCCGCCGGGCCAGGCATTCTCCGATCCGAAGCTCGGGCTGCCGGCCGGCATCTCGGGGGCCGGCTATCAGGAATTCTCGGCCGGCAAATTCCAGATCGCGACCGACGATTTCACCAACCAGATTGCGCTGTTCAAGAACAACGGCGTCGACATCGTCTCCGGCTTCACCTTCAGCAATCACTGGGTGACGCTGTGGAACCAGGCCGCGCAGGCCGGCTTCAAGCCGCAGATCTGCACGGTGGCGGCGGCCTTCCTGTTCCCGGCCGCGGTGAACGCGCTCGGCGATCGCGGCGACGGCATGTCGACCGAGGTGTGGTGGACGCCGGCCTATCCGTTCAAGTCGTCGCTGACCGGCCAGAGCGCTGCCGAACTCGCTGCCGAGTGGGAGAAGACCACCGGCAAGCAGTGGACCCAGCCGATCGGCTATGCCCACGCGCTGTGGGAGGTCGGCCTCGCGGCGCTGCAGAACAGCGATCCGAAGGACAAGAACTCGCTGCGCGATGCGATCGCCGGCCTCGACATGGAGACCGTGGTCGGTCGGGTCAAGTTCAAGGACAGCCCGATCAAGAATGTCGCGGTGACCTCGCTGTCGGGCGGGCAATGGCGCAAGACCAAGGGCGGAAAGTCGAAATACGAGCTCCTGATCGTGCACAACGGCACCGCGCCGTTCATCCCGAAGCAGGCCGATCTCCAGCTGCTCTCCAAGCTGGCCTGAGATGGCACCGCTTCTGCGCGTCAGCGGGCTGTCGAAGCGCTTCGGCGAGATCGTGGTCGCCGACGCCGTCAGCTTCGAGCTGGCGCGCGGCGAATGCCTTGGCGTGATCGGCCCGAACGGCGCCGGCAAGAGCTCGCTGCTCAACCTGGTCGTCGGCCTGCTCACGGCCGACGGCGGTTCGATCATGCTGGATGACAAGGAGATCACAGGGCTGCCGCCGCACCAAAGGGCACGAATGGGGCTCGGGCGCGCGTTCCAGATCCCGCAGCCGTTTCCGCATCTGTCGGTCTATGAGAACGCGCTGGTCGCCGCATCCTACGGCGCCGGCCTGTACGGCGAGGCGGCATCGAGCTGGACCATGGAAGTGCTGCAGCGGACCGGGCTCGACGCCAAGGCCGACAAGCTCGCCGGCGCCTTGCCGCTGATCGACCGCAAGCGGCTGGAATTCGCCAAGGCGCTGGCCTCGAAGCCGAAGCTGATTCTGCTCGACGAGATCGCCGCCGGTCTCACCGAGCCCGAGGTCGAGCGACTCGTTGCCATCATTAAGTCGGTCAAGGCCGATCACGCCATGATCTGGATCGAACACATTCCGCATGCGCTGCGCGCGGTGTCGGATCGTATCTTGGTGCTCGATTTCGGCCGCAAGGTGCTCGAGGGGCCGCCGGCGGAGGTGATGGACAGCGCCGTGGTACGCGAGATCTACATGGGATTGAAGGCCGATGGCGTTGCTTGATGTGAACGGCCTCGAGATATTCTACGGCGATCTCCAGGCCGTGTTCGACATGAACTTCACCGTCGCCGACGGCGAGGCGGTGGCGCTGGTCGGCGCCAACGGCGCCGGCAAGTCAACCTTCTTGAAGGCACTGGTCGGGCTCAACGAGGAGCGGCGCGGGGCCGTGCATTTCGACGGTATCGACATCTCGCAGGTGCCGGCCGAGCAGGTGTCGCGGCTCGGGCTCATCATGGTGCCCGAGGGCCGCCTGCTGTTCGACTCGCTGACCATCGAGGAGAACCTGCTGATGGGCAGCGTCAACCGTCGCAAGGGCAGCTGGACCCTGCGGCGGGTGTTCGACCTGTTCCCGATCCTGGAAGAGCGGCGGCGGATGTTTCCGGGTCAGCTCTCCGGCGGCCAGCAGCAGATGGCGGCGATCGGTCGCGCGCTGATGTCGAATCCGCGGCTCTTGCTGTGCGACGAGATATCTCTCGGGCTTGCTCCCGTCGTGGTCGAGCAGATCTATCGCTCGTTCGCCGACATCCGCCGCGAGGGCACCGCGGTCGTGCTGGTCGAGCAGGACGTCAAGCGCGCGCTCGCGACCTCCGAGCGGATCTATTGCCTGTTGAAGGGGCGGGTGTCGTTGACTGGCCCGGCGCAGGGGTTGCAGCCGGAGCAGCTGACGCACGCCTATTTCGGAAACTAGCCAGGAAACTAGCCAAGGTTGGCAACCAACATGATCTGGGTTGAGACATTGATCAACGGGGCCCTGCTGGGCGGGCTCTACGCGCTGCTCGGCATCGGGCTCGCGCTGGTGTTCGGCGTGATGCGCGTCGTCAACATCGCGCATGGCGAATTCATGGTGCTGAGCGCGTTCTGCGCCGTGCTGCTGTCCAACCTGTTTCCGCAGGTGTCGCCGCTGCTGATGCTGATCCCGGTGATCGCGCTGTCCTTTGCAGTCGGATGGCTGTACCAGGCCGCCATCGTCAACCGGGTCGTGACATCGCCCGATCCGCTGTCGCCGCTGCTGCTGACCTTTGGCGTCTCGGTGATCCTGCGCAACGTGATGGTCGAGGTCTTCGGCGCCGACGTGCGCAGCCTGCAGGTCGGCGAGCTCTCGCGCGCCAGCCTCGAAATCGCCGGCCTCAACATCGGCATCATGCCGCTGCTGACCCTGGTGCTTGCGGCGTTGTTGTTCATGGCGTTGCAACTGGTGCTGCGCCACACCGAGTTCGGCCGCATCGTGCGCGCCACCGCCGACCGCCGCGACATCGTCCGGCTGTCCGGGGTCAAGCCGGACCGGGTCTATAACTACGTCATGGGCCTGTCGCTCGCACTCGGCGCGATCGGCGGCGTCTTGCTCGCGGTGCGCTCGAGCTTCACGCCGTTCTCGGGCGCCGAGCGGCTCTTGATCGCCTTCGAGGTCGTGGTGCTCGGCGGGCTCGGCTCGTTCTGGGGCGCGCTGCTCGGCGGCATCGCACTCGGCATGGCGCAGCTGATCGGGCTGAAGATCGATCCGAATGCCGGGCTGCTCTACGCGCACCTGCTGTTCTTCATCATGCTGCTGATCCGCCCGTCGGGTCTCGTGTCGAGCAGGGTGTGATGCCGATGCCGACACGGACACTTCTCCTGACCTCTACCGTAGTGCTCGTCGCACTCATTGCCGGTGCGCCCTTCGTGCTGAACGAGGGCTTCCTGCGGCTCGCGACCGAGTGCCTGCTGCTGCTGACCATGGCGCAGATGTGGAACCTGCTGGCGGGCTATGCCGGGCTGGTCTCGCTCGGCCACCAGGTGTTCATCGCCTTCGGTGCCTATGCGCTGTTCCTGACCTCGGGCTGGCTCGAGGTGACCCCGATCTGGGTGCTGCCGGTGGCGCCGCTGGTGGCCGCGGCCGTCGCCGCGATCATCGCCTTTCCGCTGTTCCGGCTGCGCGACGCCTATTTCTCGATCGCGATGTGGGTGTTCGCCGAGATCATCGGCGCGTTCACCATGAAGTCGCAGGCGGTCGGCGGCACCTCCGGCGTGCCGCTCGCCACCAGCAAGCTGATCGATTTCGACTGGTTCGAGCCGACGATGTTCTGGCTCGCCGGCGGCCTGACGCTGGTCACCATCGCGGCGCTCTACAAGATGATGACCTCGAGCTTCGGGCTCGGGCTGATGAGCGTTCGCGACAACGATCTTGCCGCGATGAGCGTCGGCGTCGACGTCCGCCACAACCGCTTCATCGCCTTCGTGCTGTCGGCGGCCGGATGCGGGCTGGCCGGTGCGCTCAGCTTCATGGGCAATCTGTTCATCGCGCCGCTGGCGGCGTTCGACGTCAACTGGTCGGTCTATATGATGTTCATCGTGATCATCGGCGGTATCGGCACGCTCGAAGGCCCGATTCTCGGCGTCATCATTTTCTTCGGTTTGCGCGAGTTGATGACCGGGCCGCTTGGCCTGTCCGGCGGCTGGTATCTGGTCGGCCTCGGCATCATTGCAGTCGTCGTGATGATCGTGGCGCCGCGCGGCATCTGGCCGGCGCTGCGCGACCGCCTCGGCGTGCGGCTGCTCGATGTCCATCGCGCCGCGCCGCGCCCGGCCAGAGCGACCATCCCGCCGGTCGTGTCGGAACGGGTTACCGGATGAGGCAGGCCTTCACGCCGTCACCATTGCTTGTATTCTGGTCGTTCTGGCTTTGAGTGGAGGGCGTGATGGCTCTGATATTCCGGCGTGGCGGATGGGCATTGGCAGGCCTGGTTGCGGCGACACTGGTGACGCCGGCAAAGGCCGAGCGCAGGATGTGGCCGCAGGCCGCCGCGACACACCCGATGGATGGGCTGACGACGGACGAAATCCGATCGGTCTCCGAAATCCTCCGCGGCGCCGGCAGGCTCGACGATGCGGCGCGCGTCGTCTCGATGACGGTCGAAGAGGATCCCAAGGACGAGGTACGGGCGTGGAAGCCCGGACAGCCCTTCGCACGCCGGGCGCACGCGACCCTGCTGAGCAGCGGGCACCTCTACGAGGCGCATATCGACCTCGCCGGGCGCAGCCTGGTCGGCTGGGATGAGGTCAGCGATCATGAGGCAGCGCTGACCATCGACGAGTTGATGTCCGCAGGCGATCTGCCGAAGCAGGACCCGCGCTGGATCGCCGCGATGGCCAAGCGCGGCATCACCGACTTCAAGAATGTGCTGTGCCTGCCGCTGACGGTCGGGCCGGTGAGCGACCCGGCCCTGAAGGGCCGCCGCCTGCTCAACGTGCCCTGCGTCGACACCACGGGCGCCGGCAACAATCTCTGGGGCAAGCCGATCGAGAACCTGGTCGCCCAGGTCGATCTCAAGAGCAGGACCGTGCTGTCGGTGACCGATCTTGGCGTGGTGGCGCCGCCGCCGCTGACGCCATCGCACGCCTACGCCGACTCCGGAAAATACCGCAAGCCGCCGAAGCCGATCGAGATCATGGCGCCCGAGGGCAGCAACGTGAAGGTGGAGGGCGGCCAGGTCCACTGGGACAATTGGTCGTTCCATGTCCGTCTTGAGCCGCGTGTCGGCGCGGTGCTGTCGCTGATCCGCTATGACGACCACGGCTCGTTGCGCGACATCGCCTATCAGATCTCCGCGAGCGAGATGTTCGTGCCCTATATGGATCCGGCACCGACCTGGTCGTTTCGCGCCTATATGGACATCGGCGAATACGGCTTTGGCGTGCTCTCCAGTGAATTGCAGCGCGGCGTGGATTGTCCCGAGGGCGCACACTATCTTGATCTGACAATATCGGACACCAAGGGCGCGCCTGTCGTCTCCAAGGGCGCGGTCTGCATCTTCGAACGCCCGACCGGCGATCCGATCTGGCGCCACAGCGAGCTGCTCAACAACACCGCCGAGGTGCGGCCGAACAACGAGCTGGTGGTGCGGATGGCGCCGGTGGTCGGCAACTACGACTACCTGGTTGACTACGTGTTCGACCGTGCCGGCAATATCGATGTCCGGCTCGGCGCCTACGGCATCGACGCGACCAAGGGCGTGGCGAGCAAGACTCTGAGCGATCCGACGGCCGCGCAGGATACCGCCTACGGAACGCTGGTGGACGAGCGATTGCTGGCGGTCAATCACGATCACTACATGACGTTCCGGATCGACATGGACGTCGACGGTACCGCGAACCGACTGGTCGAGGATCGCTTCAGCGTCCGCCGGCTCGACGAGGGCCAACGCAAGAGCCTGTGGCAGGTCGACACCAAACCGGTCGCGACCGAAGGGCCGGTCACGACGCCGCTGAGCGCCGCGCAATTCAGGATCGAGAGCACGGGCAAGACTAACAAACAGGGCTACCGCACCAGCTATCAGCTGATGCCCGGCCATTCCGACGTCTCGCTGCTCGCCAAGGACGATCCGATCCAGTTGCGCGCCGGCTTCAGCGCCTACACGCTATGGACCTCGGCCTACGCCAGGGACGAGCGCTACGCCGCCGGCATGTATCCGAACGAGAACCCCGACGTCGATGGACTGCCGAAATGGACCTCGGCAAAGAGGCCGATCGAGGATCGCGACCTCGTGCTGTGGTACACGGTCGGCTTCCGTCACGTGCCGCGTGCCGAGGATTGGCCTGTCATGCCCGGCCTCTGGCATGGCTTCCGGCTGCGCCCGTTCAACTTCTTCGATCGCAATCCCGCGCTCGACGTGCCGCCGATTGTGAACGCCAGGGAGAGCAAATGAGAGGCCACGCGCATCGCCTGGGCGCGATGGCCGGCGCGCTGCTGGCGTTGCTGGCCGCCCAGTCGGCCGTGCGCAGTGCGGTGGCCGAAAGCGGCGCTGATGATGCGTCCTTGCTCTATCTGAGCAGCGGCGACTGGGAGCGGCAATCCACGCCGCGCAAGGTCGCGCTCGCTGCCGACTTCATGCGGATCTTCTGCACCGATCAAAGGATGTCGGCGGCATCGCTCGCCGACTGCCTCGACCGCGACAAAGCCGACGGCACGCCGTTCGAGCGCGCCATGGCCTGCGTCAGCGCGCTGTCAGCCGGCCGCTGAGAGGCCGGCGTCGATCCCGTCAGCGATCGCCTTGACGTCCAGTGAGGTGAGGATGAGGGGAGGGGACAGGATGAGGTTGTTGCCGGAGACACGCAGCATCACGCCGGCTTCGTAGGCGGCACCCGCGACCTTCGCCATGGTTTTCTTGTCGGCCGGCTTCTTGCTGTCGCGATCGGCGACCAGCTCGAGCGCGGCCATCAGACCCTTGCCCCTGACGTCGCCGACCAGAGCGTGCTTGGCCTTGAGCGCGGCCAGCGCCTGCGCAAGATCCTTACCGCGCGCGGCGGCATTCTCGTCGAGCTTGAGGCGGCGGGTCTCGGCGAGCGCCGCAATGCCTGCAGCGCAGCCGACCGGATGGCCCGAATAGGTATAGCCATGGCCGATCGAGCCGAATGTCGTCGTGTCGGCCTCGAAGGCATCCGCAACGGCTTCGCCGATCAGCGTCGCGCCGAGCGGGAAGTAGCCCGAGGTGATCGCCTTGGCCATCGTCATCATGTCGGGCTTCACGCCCCACAGCCGCGAGCCGGACCACGCGCCGGTGCGTCCAAAACCGGTGACGACCTCGTCCGCGATCATCAGGATGCCGTGACGGTCACAGATCTCGCGCACGAGCTTCATGAAACTGTCCGGTGGCACGATCACGCCGCCGGCTCCCAGCACCGGCTCCATGATGAAGGCCGCGATGGTGTCGGCGCCCTGGAACGCGATCTCCTCCTCCATCGCCGCCGCGCAGAGCTGCGCGAGCTTTGCGGGGTCGGTTTCGTTGAAGGGATTGCGATAGGTCGACGGCGCCGGGATGTGGAACACGCCGGGCAGCATCGGCTCATAGTTGCGGCGGAAGTTGGCGTTGCCGTTGACGGATGCGCCGCCGAAATGGGTGCCGTGATAGCCCTTCTTCAGCGCCAGGAATTTGGTGCGGTCGGCCTGGCCCTTGATCTTCCAGTATTGCCGGGAAAGCCGCAGCGCAGTCTCGACCGAGTCAGATCCGCCCGAGGTGAAGAAGGCGCGTACCATGCCTTCCGGCTTGAACCATTCGGTGAGCTCGTAGGCGAGCTCGATCGAGGGACCGCTGGAGGTGCCGCGGAATCCCGAATAGTACGGCAGCGCGCCGAGCTGTTCGGTGATTGCCTGCTTGATCGGATCGCAGCTGTAGCCGAGGTTGACGTTCCACAGGCCACCGACGGCATCGATCACGGTCTTGCCGTCGATGTCGGTGACGTGGACGCCTTCGCCCTTCATCACGATCCGTGGCGGCTGCGCCCGCATCTCGGCGGGGTGGGCCATCGGGTGCCAGATCGGCTTGGCGTTGTTCTCAACCAGGAAGTTTCTGTCGCGCATGATCGTTCTCTGTTACTCGAATTGCAGCCCGAAATGCCGCAGCGCCTCGCTGTAGGACGCAGCCGGGTTGCGTACGTCGAACAGCACCGTGCGCATGTTGCAGGCCGCGGCGCCCGCGATGTTGCGGCGCTGGTCGTCGACGAAGACGCAATTGTCTGCCTCCAGGGCCAGTTCGTCCAGCACGGTTTGGTAGGCGCGAGGGTCCGGTTTCAGGATCCCGGTATGGGTCGCGTCGACGATGGCATCGAAGCGCTCCAAAATGGAAAGCCGGGTGCGGAAATCGGCACCGTAGAACAGGTCGAGTTCGTTGGAGAGGATGGCGAGCCGTAACCCGGCGTCGGCGGCGAGATTGATCGCGCGCGCCGCCTCGGGGCGGATCACGGTTTCGGGATCGGCGCCGCGTGCGCGTTTCACGAAGGTTTCCATGTCGTGCCAGTCTTCTCCGACCATCCGCCCGACCTCGCGGCTGCGGGTCAGCCAGTAGTCGCGCTCGGAAATCTCGCCGCGCTGCATCGACGTCCAGAGCGGATCGCTGTCGGGCGCGAACGGGCCGAGCCATTTCAGCGTGCATGGTGCGAGCCCGAGTGCGCGCTCGGTCAGGTCGTGGGTCTCGAACAGGGTCTTGGAGATGACGCCCCCGAAGTCGAGCACCAGTGCCTGGGCAAGCGGCCGTGTCATGCGGCCACCGTCGCGCGGCCCGCCGGGACGATGCCGGCCGCGACCCATCGATCGAAGATCGCAAGCACCGTTTCGTTGAATGCCGTGCTGTTGATGTGGTCCTTGATCTCGTGCAGCTCGACCGGTGGCCGGACCGCCGACCGCATGGCGTCGACAAAGGCGGCGAGGGCGTCGGGGTCGTGCAGGGCCTCGCCCTCACGGTCCCATTGCTGGATGCCGCCGGCCGGCAGCACGAAGGCGACCGGCGCGCTGGCGCGGGACAGTTTGTCGGCGATCGCGCCCGCGATCCGGCGGCGATCGTCGGCGCCCGAGGTCGCAGACGCGAGCAGCCGGTTATGCGCGTGGAACGGACGATCCGACAATTCGCTCGGGACCCCAAGCCATGCCGGGAAATCCACCATGTCGATCGCGCCGGGAGCGACGATCTGCGGAATACCCGCTTTGCCTGCATTCTCCAGCCGGTCTGCACCGGAATTGACCACCGAGCCCGTCAGCTGATTGGCGACTTCCTGCAGACTGAGATCCAGCACCGCGGCGAAGCCGCCTTGAGCTGCGATCGACTCCATCGCGCGGCCGCCCATGCCGGTGGTGTGGAAGACGACGACCTCGTAGCCGCGCTGTTCGAGCTGCGGCTTCAGCTCCACCATGTAGCGCAGGCAGCTCTTGCCGAGCGAGGTGATCGCGACCAGCGGCCGATCCTTGCGCGGCTTGATCGCGCTCTTCGCTGCGCCGACGATGGCGCCGCAGGCCTGCGACAGCACCGCTGTGCAGGTGCCGTTGAGGCCGTAGAGCCCGCCGGCCCACAGGATCATCATCAGATCGGCGGCGATGCGCTCGGGCGGGATCAGGTGCGAAAATGCGACCGTCGAGACGATCAGCTTCGGCAGGCCGAGCGGCAGCGCCTGCGCGACGTCGAGCGCAAGGTCGGTGCCCATCGTGCCGCCGATCGCGATCACGCCGTCGATGGCGTCGCGCGCCGCGAGCTCGCGTGCGAGATTTGCGGCGCCAGTCGCCATCAGCGACATCGCGGAGTTTTCGTCGCCGCTCGATGCGATCGCAGCGATCGTGGTCTCGGCGGCGGCCGCCACCGCGTGCTTGTCATGTGCGGGCTGGTACGGCGGATCGCCGAGCACGCTGATGTCCATCATGATCGTTCTGCCGCCGGCGCGCGCGATGCACTCGCTCATGAACAGCAATTCGTCGGCCTTGGTGTCTCCAGTACCGATCAGAAGGATGCGGGGCTGCGTGATCTCGGACATGACCTTCGGCTCGCCGGCTGGCGTAGGGATGGTGACAACCGGTTTGCATAGCGCAGGCGGAGCGCTCGGCCATCGTGGGATCACGCTATGGGGATGGGCCCGGCGGCGACATCCACCTATCGGTTGATTGCTGGCAAAGCCTTGATTTGGCGAGGATTGCACCATGTAAGCAGGCCCACCGAGGGGGCTGCTCCGCCAGCACACAACGAGCCGCATGCAGCAAGCCCAGATCGATCGATTGAGGTCGGCCGCCATTCCGGTCCAGCAACTCTTTGTCGGCGGCCGACCAGAGCCGGCGCTCAGCGAGCAGCGGCTCGACGTCGTGTCGCCGATCGATGGCGAAGTGCTGACCACGATCGTCGACGGCAACGCCGCCGATATCGACCGCGCGGTGAAGCAGGCGCGGCTGGTGTTCGAACAAGGAAGCTGGTCGCGCGCGGCGCCCGCGCAGCGCAAGAAGGTGCTGCTGCGGTTCGCCGAGCTGATCGAGCAGCACGCGCTCGAGATCGCGGTGCTCGGGGTGCGCGACAACGGCACCGAGATCGGCATGGCCTACAAGGCCGAGCCGCTGTCGGCGGCCGGCAGCATCCGTTACTACGCCGAGGCGATCGACAAGGTGTATGGCGAGATCGCACCGACCTCAGGTGACGTGCTTGGCCTCGTGCATCGCGAGCCGCTCGGCGTGGTCGGCGTGATCGTGCCATGGAATTTCCCGCTGATGATCGGGGCGTGGAAGATCGGCCCCGCGCTTGCCGCCGGAAATTCGGTCGTGGTCAAGCCGCCGGAGCTCGCCTCGCTGACGCTGCTGCGGCTCGCCGAGCTGGCGGCGGAGGCGGGCTTGCCGGACGGCGTGCTCAACGTCGTCACCGGTCGCGGCGCATCGGCTGGCGAGGCGCTGGCGCTGCATATGGATGTCGATGCGTTGGCGTTCACCGGCTCGGGTGCGGTCGGCCGGCGTCTGCTGGAATGTTCGGCGCGGTCGAACCTGAAGCGCGTTCACCTCGAGCTCGGCGGCAAGTCGCCCAATATCGTCTTCGCCGACGTGCCTGATATCAGGCATGCGGCCAAGGTCTCGGCCAACGGCATCTTCCGCAACTCGGGTCAGGTCTGCGTGGCCGGCTCGCGGCTGCTGGTGCAGTCTGCGATCTATGACCGCTTCATGGCCGAGCTGCTCGACGCCACCGCCGGGCTCCGCGTCGGTGATCCCCTCGATCTGACCTCCGATATCGGCGCCGTCGCGAGCAAGGCGCAGCTACGCAAGAATCTCGACGCCGTCGCCCGCGCCGAAGCGCAGGGCGCGAAGCGGCTGATCGGCGGCGAGCAGATCCGCGTCGACAGCGGCGGCAATTTCATGGCGCCTGCGATCTTCGCCGAAGTGACGCCGGCGATGGAGGTGTGGCGCGAGGAAGTATTCGGGCCGGTGCTGTCGGTCACGCGGTTCGACGGCGAGGAAGATGCTGTCGCGTTGGCCAATGCGACGCCCTACGGGCTTGCATCGGCGGTGTGGACGGGCGCTCTGTCGACCGCGCATCGCATGGTGCGCGCGGTGAGGGCGGGCGTCGTTCACGTCAACGCCTATGGCGGCGCTGACATCACGGTGCCGCTCGGCGGCTTCAAGCAATCCGGCTTCGGACGCGACAAGTCGCTGCACGCGCTCGACGCCTATACCGACCTCAAGACCGCCTGGATCGCGCTATGACATCTCTGGCTGCCGAACGCGCCGGCGTTCTGAACCGATTGCTCGATGCCGAGCAGGAACGCTTTCGCACGCTGCACCCGCGATCGGCAGCGGCATGGCAGGAAGGCCGTCAGCATTACCTCTATGGCGGTCCGTCGCACTGGATGCGGCGCTGGGCCGGCGGCTTCCCGGTCTATGCCGCGGAGGCGCAGGGCGCGCATATCAGGGATATCGACGGCCGCGACTACATCGATTTCTGCCTCGGCGACACCGGCGGCATGTGCGGGCACGCGCCGGAGGCAGTGACGGAAGCCGCGCTCGCGCAGCTCAAGCGTGGCGCGACCATGATGCTGCCGACCGAGGATAGTCTCTGGGTCGGCGCCGAGCTGTCGCGCCGCTTCGGTCCGAAATACTGGACCCTGACGACGTCGGCGACCGATGCCAACCGCGCGGCGATCCGCCTCTCGCGCATGATTACCGGCCGGCGCAAGGTGCTGGTGTTCTCCGGCTGCTATCATGGCGGCGTCGAGGAGGCACATGTCGAGATCCGCGATGGTCGGGTCGGCCTGCGCAATATGATCCATCCCAACGGCATCGATCATGACGCCGTGAGCCGGGTGGTCGAGTTCAACGACGTCGCGGCACTCGAGGCGGCACTGGCGCAGGGCGACGTCGCCTGCGTGCTGACCGAGCCGCTGATGACGAATTTCGGCATGATCCCGGTCGATCCTGGTTTTCACGAGACGTTGCGCGACCTGACCTGGCGCGCTGGCACTGTCCTCATCATCGACGAGACCCACACGCTGTCCTGCGGACCGGGCGGTTACACGGCGAGCCACGGGCTCGAGCCCGACATCTTCGTCGCCGGCAAGGCGATCGCGGGCGGCATCCCCGCCGGCGTGTTCGGCCTCAGCCAGCAAATCGCCGAGCGGCTTTGGAAGCTCGTGCCCCACGTCAATCCGCGCCAGCGCCAGTCTGCGCATCTCGGCTTCGGCGGCACGCTCGCCGGCAACGCGTTGACGGTCGCCACCATGCGTGCGGTGCTTGAGAAGGTGCTGACATCGGCGAATTACGCGCGGATGATCGGAACCGCGACCTGGCTTGCGCAGGAAGCGCGCCGGCTGATCGAGGCGGCAGGTCTACCCTGGCATGTCACGCAGATCGGCGCGCGCGCCGAGATCATGTTCATGCCGCAGCCGCCGCGCAGCGGCGCCGACGTCATTGCCGGCCGGCAGCCAGATCTCGAGACCCTGCTGCATGCGTTCTACATGAACGAAGGCATTCTGGTGACGCCGTTCCACACCATGCTGCTGATGTGTCCGGCAACGTCGGCGCGGGACGTCGACAAGCACACCGCGGTGTTCGCGCAGTTCATTGAGTTGCTGCGCAAAGCGGGAGCCATCTGATGCAGTCACGTCCGTTCAGCCTTGACGGCCGGGTCGCCATCGTCACCGGCGGGGGCAGGGGGATCGGCGCCGCCATCGTGACGCGGCTCGCGCAGGCCGGTGCGACCGTGGTGATCGCCAACCGCACGGCTGACGTGGCCGAGGCGCTGGCGCGCGGGCTGGCGGCCGATGGACGGACGGCGCATTGCGTTCCGTTCGAGAGGCTCGATCGCAGCAGCCTGCGTGCAATGGTCGACGATATCGCCGCCAGATACGGCCGGCTCGATATCGTCGTGCACAATGCCGGCGGCTGTCCGTGGGCCTCGCTGGACGAACTCGATGAGGCCAAGCTCGACGAGACACTGAGGCTCAACCTGAGCGCCGGCATCTGGCTCGCCCAGGCCGCAATTCCGCACATGCGCGCCAACGGTTTTGGACGCATCCTCGTTACGTCCTCGGTATCGGCGCGCGTCACGATGGGCGGCGGCGCCCATTACTCGGCGGCGAAGGCCGGCGTCAACGCGTTTATCCGCGGTGCCGCTTTCGAGCTGGCCCGCGACGGCATCACGGTCAATGGCGTCGAAGCCGGCTTCATCGAGAAGCCGGGCCGCGGCACGATGAGCGCACCGGAAAACAAGGCCAAACTCGAGCGCTTCATTCCGATGGGACGCATGGGGAGCGCGGACGACATCGCTTGCGCGATGCTCTACCTCGCTTCGACCGAGGCCAGATACGTCACCGGACAGACCATCGTCGTTGACGGCGGCTCGACGCTGCCGGAGACCGGGTTTGCCGTCGAACGGCAGTGGGGAATCTAGATGAGCATGATCGTTTCGGAGAACCGGTTTCCACTTTTCCGGATCATGCCCTGATGCCGCGGCTGGACGGAAAGACGGCGCTGGTGACGGGCGCAGCCACCGGGATCGGCCGCGCCACGGCTTCGCTGCTGGCGTTGAGCGGCGCCCGGGTCGTGCTGTTCGGCCTCGGTGACGCCGAGCTTCAGGCGGCCGCCGCGGAGTGCGGCGGGCAGGCGGTCGACGGTGATGTCACGCGGGCGGACGATGTTGCCAAAGCCGTGGCTGCGTGCGGCGCCTGGCTCGACATCGTCGTCAACGCCGCCGGCCTGATCGTGCCGGATCAGCCCGCAAGCGTCTCCGACGAGGTCTGGGCCAGGACGCTCGATGTCAACCTTACCGGCACGATGCGCGTCTGCCGCGCATCCCTGCCGCTGCTCAGCCAGCGCGGCGGCGCGATCGTGAACATCGCCTCGGTGGCCGCGTTCAACGCCAGTCCGGATAGTGCAAGCTACGCTGCCAGCAAGGCGGCGGTCGTAGCCTACACGCGCTCGCTTGCCTACGCCCACGGCGCCGACGGCATCCGCGCCAACGCCGTGGCGCCCGGCTGGGTGCGGACGCCGATGAGCGCTTATGAAATGCAACTGCTCGCGGACCAGAACGGCACCACCGCCGAGACCGAGTTTCGCAGTGTCGAACGGCGGATCGCGCTCGGGCGAATGGCCGAGCCCGCCGAGATCGCGGCATGCTGCCTGTTCCTCGCCTCCGACGAGGCATCGTTCGTCACCGGGGCGGTCCTAGTCGCCGACGGCGGCGGCCGCTCGCCGACGCAGAACCGTGCGGTCTAGGCGGCACAGTCTAGCCGGCACCTTGATAAGGATTGGCGGATTTGGCACTCTCGCGCCGTCACGTCGTTCGATCGAGGGGCGTTATGAGCAAGTCATTTTCCGTGATCATTGCTGCGGCCGCTTCAATCGTCGTCCTGTCTTCGACGGCGGCCCGATGCGGCGACTATCCGTTTGGTGATCCGCCATACCGGCTGGACTACGTGCAGGAGCCGCAGATCGAGCAGGGCTGCTGGAAGTGGAACTGGCAACTCTACCAGTGGCAGGATTACTGCCCGGTCTACGTCCATCCGAAGGCGTATATGTACTCGCGATCGTCGCGCGTCGTGCTCCACACCAAGGGGTGAGGAACGACTTCGCGACTTGAAGAGCTCTGCGTCACGCCAATCGAAGCGACGCAGAGCGCGTGCGCCTTACGAGCGCGCGATGCTGCAGGCGACCCGGTGCTTGCCGAAATTGAGCAGCGCATTCTCCTGGAAGCCGTCCAGCCAGATGCCGCGGCCGGCATAGCGATAACCGACGCCCATCGGAACGAGCCGCACATGCACGCCGCCGCGGCCGGTGAGCAGCGAGGCCGTGACCACTTCGCCCTCGACCGACACTGCGCGCGGGCACAGCGGATAATGATGGCCGTTGTCACAGGTGAAGACGATCTCGGTGCAGGTGCCGACCGGTGCTTTCGTCACCAGGCCGAGGTCCGCGGCCGCTGCCGGCCGGGAATTGCCTGACAGCGTTGCACCCAAGGCCAAAATGCCTGCAACCATGTAGCCAAACCGAATACGCATCAGCGCCCCCTCGTTCAGCGATAGGCAAAGTAATTGAGCAAAAAATCTCGGGCTAAATGAGCAAAGAAAACCTCGAAGGTCAAACCTCTCCAGCCGGAGCGAGCGGCGGATAGGGCGCGATGGCTTGGGGATTGCGCGTTGGGTGTTGCAAGTTTGCTGCAGTGGAACGGAATTGCGCTGGAGACTGTCCGGCTGCGACAACGTGCCTTTGCTGGCCACAATTGGCTTGCAAGTGGTGAGGGGTATTTCAGTCGTTTTCGCAGCGACTGCTTCACGCGCCGGGCCGTATCGCATCGCGAACGGATTGCTGCGAACGTCGGGGGTGGGAATGAACTTCCGTGGTGCCATTGTAGGTTCGCTATTCACCTTGATGATCGTCCCCGCGTCGTCGCCGATGGCTGTCGCGCAGACGCCATCTCCGCAACCGGTCGATGGCCGGACGGCGGCGGCTCAGCCCGCGCAAGCGGAACAGCTGTTCTCCGGCCCGAGCTTTCGCAAGGGCTTGTGGCGCTTCATCCGGACGCTCGACGTCGTCAAGAGCGCGAACAGGAATTTCAGGTACCGGGTGGTCAATGCGGAAACGACGCGCTGCGTCGACCCGACCTTCGCCATGAAGGCCACCTTCTCGCCAGAACCGGTCGGAAGCTGCGTCTCTGACAAGCCTGAGAAGATCGGCAATCAATACACCTTCGGGCACCGCTGCGACTACATGGGCGCGGTCAGCACCGTGATCACCGTGCGCAGCGACGAGGCGTATACCGAGCTGAACGAGGTCAGCATCGGCGAGCATCCAAGGACCGATATGGTGGTCGCGACGAGGATCGGCGACTGCGATGATGGCGGCGCCGCCAACTCCGATAAATCAGCCACAGGGCGTCTGCAGCACTAGCTCGTGATCGCCTGCCTCGCGCTGGTCGAGCATTTGGCTGCGAAGATCCCCGACCAAAAGGGCGAGCATTTACTCGACCTTAACGCGAGTTGTTCTGGAATGAAGTGAGGTTGGGCGTGGTTCAAGTGAAGTCACGCGATGCGCAGCGTACAGCCGATCGGGGTTCAACGAATGACTTCGCGTGAAGGCTTCGGGCAGTCGAAGGTCTTCGCCTGCGTGCTTGGCGCCGCGATCGCGCTTTCAGTGTCCGTGCTCGGCTCCCATCGCGCTGTGGCAGATGAGAGCTTCCGCGGGCCAACCTTCCGAAAAGGGATGTGGCGCTTCGTGCGGACGCTGGAGCTCGTCTCGCCCACGAATGTCCGGCAGAAGCTGCTCGAGCGTGAGATGCTGCGCTGTGTCGACCCGACCCAGTCGATGAAGGCGACTTTCTCGTCGCCCTCGATCGGAGACTGCCATTCGTCGAGGCCGGAGAAGATCAGTAACCGATACGTCTTCTCCAATCGCTGCGACTACATGGGGCCGGTCAGCACCGTCATAACGGTTCTGAGCGACGAGGCGTATACCGAGGTCAACGAACTCCACGGCCAGGCGCCGAGGATGGAGCGGGTGGTCGCCCGCCGGATCAGCGATTGCCACGAGGATCGGGCACAGCTCGGCCAGCCGGCCACCGGACCGCGCCAGGTCTTGCACGATGTGGAGCAGGAGACGACAGACGGCGAGCCGTTCTAGGTGGTGTTCAGGCGTGGGTGGCTTGCTGCCGACGCGCCTGTTCGACGGACGGGTGGCGCGACCAGCCGGATGGTTGGCAGAGGCGCCGACGTACAGTCAGGTAACACGTTGAGATAAATGCTGATTTTGGTGTCGAGGTTGGCGAGCCGCCGGCACTTGGCATTCGACCGTGGTTGCCGAGGGGACCGGTTGTTGTGGAGCTTGCGCGGCCGCCGCGCCGAAACAGATGCAAATCAAAACGGCGGCACACGCCTGAACAATCACGCGCATCGACCGCTCCAAATCGCCGATCAGGATGAACAGAGCCGGGCAAATACTGCCTTGCGACCAAGTCGCGGGCTAAGCCGTTGTTCTTGCAGCTGCGGCCTGTCCGATCTTTACTACAGTCGCAGCGAAAGCATTGATTAACCAAATACATTTCTTGACCGAGGGGAGGGTTAACAATAGCCTAAAGCTTAATTTTTCTACAATTTTTCCTTTAATCGTATTTTGCGGAGTTGATAATGCAGGGTTCGTTTCAGGTCGCTCAGGCTACCGGCACCGGCAATTCCACCAATTCAGCTCCCGTACGAATTTACACACTGACGAAGCCGCTGACCGATCAGGCGGTCGTCATCAATCTTGGCTACGACCAGAAGGTGAAGGTCGACTTCTCGGCGATCGCCAAGGAGAAGATCACGCTGGTTCATGTCGGCGACAAGCTGATCATCCTGTTCGACAACCAGTCGACCATCACGGTTGAGCCGTTCTTCGACTCCCGCGCGGATGGGAACGTCACGATCGAGATGGCGCCCGGTCGCGACGTCTCGGTGCAGGAGTTTGCAGGTCTGTTTCCGATCGGCACCGACTCCTCCGTGCTGCCGGCGGCCGACAATGGCGGCAACTCGAACGGCAACGCGCAGGCGAGCGGCGCGAATTTCAGCCCGTTTACGATTGATGCGCTGGATCCCGTGGGGACCAACGTATTGGCTGGGCCGGAACCGCTGCCGAATTTTGTGACCCCGCCGCAGACTGGGCCCTTCGTGCTGCAGCAACCGGCCGTGGTTGCGCCGACGATCGTGGTCAATTCGATCGCCAGTCTCACGCTGAGTGAGGCAAACCTGACGGCGGCGACCAACGGCGTCGATGGCTCGACACACAACCTGGCGCTGACGCATGTGACGGGCAACTTTGCCGTCGACTTCGCCGACAAGGCGGGCAGCACGGGCATTAGCTCGGTGAGCTACGCGCTCTCCATTCCTGCCAACGGCACGCTATCCGGCCTGATCGATTCACAGTCGCACCAGAACGATGTGCTGGTGCAGGTCAACGCCACGACGATCGAAGGGCACGTCGGTAGCGCGACCGGTGCGCTGGCTTTCACGATTTCAGTGAATCCGGCGACGGGTGTGGTGACTTTCACCGAGGACCGTGCGGTCGACAATAATGCGGGACCCGTCAGCTTGGCGGCCGGAACTGTGACGCTGACGCAGACGGTCGTGGACAGTGACGGTGGCAAGGCGTCTGCAAGCGTCGATCTAGGGCCGAAGCTGTCGATCAGCGACGATCATCCGACGGCGAGCCCGGACACCGCGACGGCGCAGGACGGCGGCCCGGCAGTGACGGTGCTGACCGGTAACGTCGCGAGCGTGATAGGGAACGATTTGTCGGGCGCCGATACGCCGATCAACGTCACGGCGGTGGTTGCGACCAGCAACGGCAATCTTGCCGGCACGGTCGGAACGGCGCTGACCGGCGAGTTCGGCAAGCTAACGCTGAACGCGGACGGCACCTTTAGCTACACGGCGAACCACAACGTGCTGGTCGGCTCGAAGGACGTGTTCACCTACACGGTCACGGACGATGACGGCACGACGTCGAGCACGACGCTGACGATCACGATCGCAGCGGGTCAGGGCCCGGTGGCGGGCGGCGATTCCTCGCTGTCGGTGAACGAGAGCGCGCTGGCGCCGAACGGCTCGGGCGCGCATCTGACCCCGGACGGCGCGACGACGCAGGTGTCGTTCACGGCGGGGGCGGACGACCTCCATGTGACGCTGAACGCAAGCGCGCTGACCACGCTGCTGGCCGGCTTCCCCAATCTGGTCTGGACCACCGCGGCCGGCGGCCAGGAGATCGTCGGCACGCAGAACGGCGTCACGGTGGTGAAGTTCGACATCACGGCGGGTGCGACGATTGCGGCCGGGACCACCGGCCAGGTGACGGTGACGGAGACGCTGCTTGCGGCGATCCAGGGCGAAGGCTCGAAGTCGCCGGACCTCGGCACGCTGAACGTGGTGGCGACCGACACGCTGAACGGCGGCTCGGTGACCGACCACATCACCGCCAACGTGGTCGACGATCATCCGACGGCGAACCCGGACACTGCGACGGCGCAGGACGGCGGTCCGGCGGTGACGGTGCTGACCGGCAACGTCGCGAGCGTGATGGCGAACGATGTGTCGGGCGCGGATACGCCGATCAACGTCACGGCGGTGGTTGCGACCAGCAACGGCAATCTTGCCGGCACGGTCGGAACGGCGCTGACCGGCGAGTTCGGCAAGCTGACGCTGAACGCGGACGGCACCTTCAGCTACACGGCGAACCACAACGTGCTGGTCGGCTCGAAGGACGTGTTCACCTACACGATCACGGACGATGACGGCACGACGTCGAGCACGACGCTGACGATCACGATCGCAGCGGGTCAGGGCCCGGTGGCGGGCAGCGATTCCTCGCTGTCGGTGAACGAGAGCGCGCTGGCGCCGAACGGCTCGGGCGTGCATCTGACCCCGGACGTCGCGACGACCCAGGTGTCGTTCACGGCCGGGGCGGACGACCTCCATGTGACACTGAACGCGAGCGCGCTGACGACGCTGCTGGCCGGCTTCCCCAACCTGGTGTGGACCACCGCGGCCGGCGGCCAGGAGATCGTCGGCACGCAGAACGGCGTCACGGTGGTGAAGTTCGACATCACGGCGGGTGCGACGATTGCGGCCGGGACCTCCGGCCAGGTGACGGTGACGGAGACGCTGCTTGCGGCGATCCAGGGTGAAGGCTCGAAGTCGCCGGACCTCGGCACGCTGAACGTGGTGGCGACCGACACGCTGAACGGCGGCTCGGTGACCGACCACATCACCGCCAACGTGGTCGACGATCATCCGACGGCGAACCCGGACACTGCGACGGCGCAGGACGGCGGTCCGGCGGTGACGGTGCTGACCGGCAACGTCGCGAGCGTGATGGCGAACGATGTGTCGGGCGCGGATACGCCGATCAACGTCACGGCGGTGGTTGCGACCAGCAACGGCAATCTTGCCGGCACGGTCGGAACGGCGCTGACCGGCGAGTTCGGCAAGCTGACGCTGAACGCGGACGGCACCTTCAGCTACACGGCGAACCACAACGTGCTGGTCGGCTCGAAGGACGTGTTCACCTACACGATCACGGACGATGACGGCACGACGTCGAGCACGACGCTGACGATCACGATCGCAGCGGGCCAGGTCCCGGTGGCGGGCAGCGATTCCTCGCTGTCGGTGAACGAGAGCGCGCTGGCGCCGAACGGCTCGGGCGCGCATCTGACCCCGGACGTCGCGACGACCCAGGTGTCGTTCACGGCCGGGGCGGACGACCTCCATGTGACGCTGAACGCAAGCGCGCTGACGACGCTGCTGGCCGGCTTCCCCAACCTGGTGTGGACCACCGCGGCCGGCGGCCAGGAGATCGTCGGCACGCAGAACGGCGTCACGGTGGTGAAGTTCGACATCACGGCGGGTGCGACGATTGCGGCCGGGACCACCGGCCAGGTGACGGTGACGGAGACGCTGGTTGCGGCGATCCAGGGCGAAGGCTCGAAGTCGCCGGACCTCGGCACGCTGAACGTGGTGGCGACCGACACGCTGAACGGCGGCTCGGTGACCGACCACATCACCGCCAATGTGGTCGACGACAAGCCGATCTGGACGTCGGCAGACCACGGAGTGATCGCCAATGTGGCGGGCATCAGCGTAACGGGAGGTCTGCAATTCGTAACTGGCGCGGATGGTCTGGGATTGATCTATTTCACGGGCGTATCCACGGATCCGCTACATCCTACTGCGACGACGATCCAATCGGGGGGATTTGCGGTCTCGGAGTATGTTGACGCAAATGGCGTCCTTCACGGTGTCGCCAATGGGGCGGAAGTCTTCAAGGTCGTGCTCGATCCGACAACGTCGACTTACACGTTCTACCTGGAGCATGCGCTCGATTCATATACGCCGCTGGCCGTCAATCCGGCCAAGCTAGGTGGTTCCGGGCCGGTTTGGTATGCCACATTGGCAGACACGAGCGGCAATCCCGTCACCATATTGACGGGCTACCACACAACCCCATTTTTCGACGTCAATAGCTGGTTCAACGAAACCCACGACACGCTGAATTTTTTCCAGCTGAGCCAGGACACCGTCAAGGCAAGTTCGACAGGCGAGGGTGTCCACAGCAACGTCTTCGACGCCGGCGACTTCATGCGCTTCGATTTTGGAAGTGTCGGTGACAACAGCCATGGCGATACCTGGATCTACGGTACAGCATTTGGTGCTCCGGCCGTTGCAACGGGAAATCAGATCTCATTCTCCGTCAAAACCCTTGGCGGTGGTCCGTCCATTATCGATTATGTCGTGCACAGCATCGATGGCACGGTGACTCACGGCGTTTACAATTCGTCGACCGATGGGGCCGGCTTTACGGCGAACGGACACGGAAATATCGACTACGTGGAAATGTATGAAGTTTGCGGCAAGTCCAAGATTCTGTTGGCTGGAATTACGGAGCTCGTCAACAATGGTCAAACCGACGTTCCCTTCACTGTGGGCGTCAAAGACGGCGACGGAGATATCGCTTCGGGGTCCTTCGATGTGAACGTGAACGGCGGAACGACTCTTTCGGGGACCGCCGGCAACGATGTCATCGTCGCCGGAGCGACCAATGAAACGCTTACTGGTAACGGTGGCAACGACAAGTTCGTTCTCAATCTCGCCGCCCACTTTACCATTAGTGATTTCAACAGCGGCGACTTGGTCCTCCTCGACGTGAGCGGTCTAAGCCTCCCGGCGGGCGCCTCAAATCCTCTTACGGCGAGCCAGTTCACGACATCGGCAGCCACGGGCGGGACCGAGAACAACGCGACCGCCTGGAACGAGAGTGGAAGCGCGAACAAGTTCTTCTTCAACAATGCGACGCATGAGCTCTGGTACTCGGCAAATGGCACGGGCTCCGACAAGGTGGACCTCGCACATCTGAGCACGGGCGTGCCGGCGGCCGCGAACATTCACATTTTCTAGGCGAGGCCTGCAGCAAAAGCGAAAATCCGCGGAGACTACTCCGCGGATTTTTTTCGCGATCGGATTTGCGTTGCTCGCGCGCCGCTACATCAGCACGGGCAGGAAGCCCGGGAGCGGGTCTGCGGCCTCGATCGGCTCCGCACCGCTCCATTCGCCGTCAGCCGCGTTGGCGGCCGCCGGCGCGGCATCGAACTCGTCGTTGAGCGGGAGCCGCTTGGCGTAGGGCGCCGCAAGCAGCTGGACGCCGCGCTCGTTGATCGCAAACATCGGCGTGAAGTTGGCGACCTCGCCGTTGTCGACCAGTTCGGAGCGGCGGCTGTCCAGGATCAGCCAATGGCCGTCCAGGCGCGCCGCCAGCACGGCATGATCCTGGCGGATGGCACGATCGCGGCCCAGCACCAGGCGCAGCTCTTCGCGCGGAACGCCGGCTTCGATCAGCGCGATGTATTTCGCGATCGCGTAGTCTTCGCAATCGCCCTTGCCGGTGGCAAAGGTGGCGAGCGGCGCGGTCCAGCGATCGGCTTCGCCAAACTGTGCAAAGTCGCTCACATAGCGGATCGCCTGGTTGACCGCGCGGTTGGCCTCGTCCAGCCGCTCGCGTCCGGACTTGGCCTTGACCGCCTTGATCAGGCGAAGGAATTGCGCGGCATTGGGCGGACAGGTGGTCGCGTTCTCGCGGCATTGCTCGCGGACGGTCTGCTCCCTGGCGAGGTCGGCCTCGAGGCCGCGCCATTTGCGCCACACGCCGTTCTCCGGTGCGCGAAAGCTGAACAGGCCGAACGGCTCGGTGCCATCAGGCGCAGGTGGATTCGCCGCCGGCAACGCGTCACTCGCCGTGTTGAGGGGCGTGAGCGAGGCGGTGCGAATGGCGTTCGGGCCACGGCCGCGCTGCAGGTCGAGCTTGGCCAGGACGTCGGTGATGGTGAAGAAGGTGGCGGGCGGGCGGTTCGATGCGGCATCCGAGGCCGGCGCGAGCTCGCTGGCGGGGGTGCCGAGAGAAAGCTCGTCCGCAGCAAATGCGGACGGTACGACGCAAAGGCTCAATGAAAATGCAGCCACGGCCATGACCGCTGACGAAGCAAACTTCAGCGACTTCATATGACGCCCCAAATGTCGGGGACCGTCAACGTCCGTGCGTCGATCTGCGTCCCCGCTGTTATCGGGACGCAGACTGGCGCTTTGGCGGCTTAAGCTGAGTTAAGTGGAGCGGGCCGTACCCTGGATTGTCGGGAAGGCGGTCAATCCGGGGTTTGCCGGTTCGTTCGAACTTGAACGACCTGATGTCACGATCGGTTAACCACGTACCTTGAGGCTCCGATCAGCGTTCGCGCAGGGCTTCATCACGCAGCAGGCGGGCGGGCTTCATGATGTAGTCCAGCACGGATTTCTCGCCGGTCAGCACTTCGACCGTGGTCACCATGCCCGGAATGATCGGCAGCGGATGCTGCTCGGTGCCGAGGTGGTTCTTCTCGGTGCGCACCATGACCCGATAGAAGGTCTCGTGACGTTCGCTCTGCTCCGCCTTGTCGTCGACGATGGTGTCGGCGCTGATGCGCTCGACCTTGCCCTTCAGCGATCCATAGACCGAGGAATCATAGGCGCTGATCTTCACCACCGCGTCCTGGTTCGGACGGATAAAGGCGATGTCCTGCGGACGAATCCGGCCTTCGACCAGCAGCGTGTCGTCCAGCGGCACGATATCCATGAGATTGGCGCCGGGCGCCACGACGGCGCCGATGGTGCTGACGTTCAGCTTGTTGACGATGCCGTGGACCGGCGCCTTCAGGTCGGTGCGGCGCACCCTGTCCTGGGCGGACTTGATGTTCTCGTCGAGCACGGCGAGGTCGCCGCGCGATTTGGCGAGATCCTCGTCGGCCTGGGAACGGAACGACGTGGTGATGGTCGCGATCTTCGACTGCGCCTCGGCCAACTGGCCCTTCATCTCGGTCGCCTGCCGGTCAAGCCGCAGCATCTCGATCTCGGGCACCACCTTCTGCTCGTAAAGCTTCCGCGTCAGGGTCTGCTCGCGTTCAAGCAGCTTAAGGGAGCCGGTGAGGCGAGTGACCTGTTGATTGAGGACGTCGATGTCCTGCGCGACCTTCTGAGACCGCATTTTGAACACGCTGGCCTCGGTCGCGACCGCGGCAGGAACCATTTTGTCGAGATCGTCCGGAAAGGCGATCTCGGTCCGTCCGCGTGCCTCGGCCTCGAGGCGGGCCACCCGCGCCGCCATCGCCGCACGGCGTTCGCGGATTTCGCCGAACTCGGAGGCGAATTTCGTGTCGTCGATGCGCATCAGGGACTGGCCCTGCTGGACGATGTCACCCTCCCGGATCAGGATGTCGCCGACGATGCCACCTTCGAGCGATTGGACGACCTGCATTTGCCGCGACGGCACGACGCGGCCGTTGCCGCGCTTGACCTCGTCCAGCACGGCAAAATGAGCCCAGATCAGGAACGTCGCGAGCAGCGCGCAGGACGTCCACAACAGCAAGCGGGAGGTGCGGGGCGTGCGCAGCAGCGCCGCAGACCGGATATCATTTGCAAACGCAAAATCGGAAGACGGCATAATACTCGCTCGCTATGCGGATTTCGGCTGGATCGTGTTCTCCGGCGCCGGAGCCGTCGACGCCGGCTTGCCCTGGAGAAGGGCGAGCACCTTGTCGCGCGGACCGTCGGCCACCAGGCGGCCGTTGTCGAACAGCAGCAGTCGATCGACCATATTCAGCAATGACAGACGATGGGTCGAGATGATGATGGTCATGCGCTCGTCGCGCAGCCCTTTGAGTCGCTCGAGGAATTCCTGCTCGCTGCGAATATCGAAGTGGGCGGTCGGCTCGTCGAGGAAGAGCACGCGCGGCTTTCGGATCAGCACGCGCGCCAGTCCGATCGCCTGCTTCTGGCCGCCCGACAGACTGCGGCCGCCTTCCGAGATCGGCATGTCGTAGCCCATCGGATGGCCGGCGATGAAGCTCTCGACACCCGAGAGCCGCGCGGCGAGCAGGATTTCCTCGTCGGTCGCTTCCGGCTTGCCGAGGGCGATGTTGTCGCGCAGCTTGCCGTAGAACAGGTCGGTGTCCTGCATCGCAAAGCCGATGCCGGCGCGCAGGTCCGCAGGATCGTATTGGCGCGAGTCGACGCCGTCGACCAGGATGCGGCCTTCCTTCGGCTCGTAGAATCCGAGCAGCAACCTGCCGACCGTGGTCTTGCCGGACCCAATCCGGCCGATGATGCCGACTCTTTCTCCGGCCTGGATCTTGAAGCTGACCTTTTCGAGCGCGTTGCCCGGCGCTTTGGGGTAGGCGAACGTCACGTTCTCGAACGCGACGTTGCCGTCGTCGATCCGTCTAGCGACATAGGATCGGGTCGGCGATCGTTCCCGCTCGATCGACATGATGCGGTCGATTGCCTTGAGCGACGTCAGCGTCTGCGTTCCCTTGGTGATCACGGACGCGATGCCGGCGATCGGCGCCAGGACGCGGCCGGCCAGCATGTTTGCGGCGACCAGCGCGCCGACGCTCAGCTTGCCGTCGAGGATCAGGAAGATGCCGACGACGACGAGCAGCAGGCTCGTGATCTGCTGGGCGGTGCTCGCGCTGGTCAGCGACATCGACGACCAGAAGTGAACGTCCTCTCCGGATCTGGCGGTCGCCGCGACCGAACGCTCCCACAAGGTCTGCATCCGCGCCTCGGCGCCGGTTGCGCGGACGGTTTCCAGGCTGGACAGCGACTCGACGAGCACGCCGTGCCGGGCGGCGGATTCGGCCTGCAGGCGCTTCATCGCGCGATCGAGCGGGCGCTGCAGCAGGAAGCCGACCAGCATGACGAGCGGGAGCATGATCAGCGGGATCCAGGCCAGCGGTCCGGCGATCATGAACAGCACCCCGACGAACAGGATGGCAAACAGCAGGTCAGTCGCCGAAACCACGCTTCCGGACGTGAAGAATTCGCGCACCGAGTCGAAGTCGCGGAGCTGGTTGGCCACGATGCCGACCGAGCTCGGCCGCTGCGCCATCTTCACCGACATCACATGCTCGAAGATGTTGGCAGCGAGCACGACGTCGATGGTCTTGCCGGTCACGTCTATCATGCGGCTGCGGACCATGCGGAAGATGAAATCGAACACGATGCCGAGCCCCATGCCGATCGAGAGGGCGATCAGGGAGGGGATTGCCCCGTTGGGGATGACGCGGTCGTAGACGCTCATCGTAAACAGCGGCATCGCCAGAGCGAGGACGTTGGTCAGAAGGGCGGCGATCGCGATGTGCCCATAGCTGCGCCAATGCGCCTTCACCACCGACCAGAACCAATGGTTCCTGGGAATGTCGCCTGCGGCGGCGGTGCGCGCATCGGCCTGTGCTGCGCTTCTCACCAGGAACGCGTAGCCGGTGTAGTCGGCGGCAAGCGAAGCGATGTCGGTGGCGCGTGGGGCGTTCGGCGTCGTCGGATCGACGATCCTGATCGTCTTGCCCGCTGCGTCCACGCCGAGAAGGATAAGCGCGGAGCCGTTCTTTAGAATCAGGACGGCCGGCAGGACCAGGGCGGGAATGTCGGAAATGTCGCGCTTGATGGCCTCGGTCTCCAGACCCGCGCGTCTTGCCGCGCGATCGTAGAGCGAAACGGACAGACGCCCGTCCGTGATCGGAAGTCCGCCGAGCAGCGCCTCGCGGCTCACGGCGCGGCCATGATGAGCCGCAAGATAAGTCAACGATGCGGTGAGGGGATCGTCGCCCATTGCGGGCCGTCGACTTGTCGCGGCAGGTTTTGAAATTGGGTCATCCGGCGAGGGGCGGACGGCGTCTGCCGCCGCGCTGGGGATTCGAAATGACAACTGAAACCTCGACAACCAAAATGGAAATGCAGCAATCGCATTCGATGATTTCGGGGGTAGGCTACAACAAATGGCGAACAAAATCAGCGAAACATGCTTTAAGTATTAATACGGGAATCGAAAGGGCCCCGTTCGGGGCCCTTCGTCCTGATCCTGGTTGGCGGATCTATTGCACCGAACTCGGGAAGGCCGACAGCAGCCAGTGGGGCTTCGTCGACGCATAGGAACTCGCATTCGCCGCGTCCGACGGGTCCGCGTAAATGACATTCGGGCCGTCCGCAGCGCTCTTTTGCTGCTGCATCCATTCCGAGGAGCCGGGCACGGAAGCGATCGTGGTCGAGCCGGTGAACCGGTCAGCGAAACCGACATCCTTCGGCTGGGCCGCCGCATAGCCCTCCTTGTAGCCCCTGGCAGGGCGAACCGAGCCGGCCGGCGCCGGAACGGCGACATGCACCGGCTCAGGGCCGGTTTGCGGCAGGTTCACGCGAAGGGTCGGGAACGAGTAGCGCGGCAGGCCGATCGACAGCATGTCGGTGGGTGCCGCGTCGACCGGCGGCGGAGCCTTCAGATACTCGATCAAGGTGCCCATCGCGGCGAGCAGCTGGTAGTCGGCGAAAACGACGACGCTGCGCGCGGAGGTGAGCGAGACCGACGCGTTGAAGAACTGGTTCTGCGCGTTCAAGAGATCGATCAGGGAGCGCTGGCCGAGCTCGTATTCCTTCTGGAAGGCCGCGATGGTCTTGCGGTCCGCTTCGAGCTGCCGCGTCAGGGCCGCGATGCGCGTGGCCGTAATCGTACGGGCATTCCACGCCTTGTCGATCGATTCATAGGCATCACGCTGCAAGCGCGCGTGGCGCATGGTGGCTTCGGTATAGCGCTCGGCCTTCTCCGACCTGTTCCAGGCATCCTGGCCGCCGCGGAAGATGTCCCAGGACATCACCACCTTGCCACTATAGTCCTCGTGCGTAATGGCGGGAGTTCCGGTGGCCGCCACGTAGGGGAAGGAGTTGTCGTAGTGGGTCGCCCGTCCCTCGAGATAGAATTTCGGGCCAAACGTTCCGTCGGTCGCCTTGAATGCGTGCTTGGCGGCGTCGGCGTCGGACTGCGCCGCTGCAATCGTCGAATTGAACCGCAGCGTGGTCGCCAGCGCTTCGTCGCGGCTGTGTGGCAAGCCGCCGAGCGGGGCGGGGAAGCGAAGGTTGGTCGGCTCGAGACCGACGACCTTGCGGTACTTCGCCCTCGCGTCATCGAGGCTGCGCTGGAATTCGGCGAGGGCCGCGCGGGCGCTCTCGACGCGCTCGCGGGCCTGCTCGAGGTCGCCTTCGCCGGACCGGCCGCCCGAGAAGCGGGAGTTGACGTTCGCGAAGATTTTTTCGTGGTTGGCGACGTTCTGCTGGGCGAGGCTCACGAGCCGCATGTAGCGCACGACGTCCATGTAACCTTCGGCGGCGTCGAGGGCCAGCAGCTCGGTTCTTTCCTTGACGCGGGAGGCCGCAGCATTCACCCGCGCGGTCTGGCGCCAGACGTCATAGATCGAGGAGAAGCCGTCCCAGAGCAGCTGACGCACGACCACCGATTCCTGGCTGCCATTGCGCCACGGTCCCGAACCCACCGTCGGTGCCGACTGAATGGACGGGGTGATGAAGCCCGGCGGTTGATCGAATTTTTCCGGTCCATAGCTGGCGTCGATGCGCACCTGCGGCAGCAGCGTGCTCTGAGTCTGTCTCAGCTCGCTTTCCGTCGCGCGCCGGTTGGCAGACGCTTCACCCACGCCGGGATTGGTCAGCATTGCCTGGCGCAACGCATCGTTGATGGAGAAAAGCTCGGCATTTGCTGGCGTCGCCGCCAGGCAGAGGCACGCAATCACCGTGTACGCCGACCTCATAATTCCGTCCCTACTCAAAAAAAATATTACGTATAATCTGGATGACGCTAACAGCGGACGGTTCCGCAACCTATGATATTTCGGCCACACCGTCGCCTTAAGTGGGGCAGAGCGATCGGGCGCCGGTGACCGGAACACCGAGCATTTTTATTAAAATTCAACGGTTTATTCGCGCTCCAGGGATCGTTTCGGTTGGTGCCGGCGAGCGACAACGTCGGTCGGAACAATCAAGATCGGTTAAATTCGCCCTAACGGCCAGCCACCACCTCCTGCTGGCGGCAGGTTGCCAGGTAGGTTGCAACGAAGGGCGTCGCCTCGGCATCGGGTTGCGCGCCTGCGAGGTGGCTGGTCAACCCGTAGAGCGACTTGCTGGAAAAATAGAACCGGAAGATCTCGGCCCGTGGACTCGTCCAACCTGGTCGCAAAGATCGATGCAGCAGTACGGCGGGCGGCCGCAGTTGCGTCGCCCGAGAATACCGATGTCTCCGCGCGGCCTGCGCAACTCGGTGATCTACGGACGCGGCCGGCCGCGTCGCGCGCTCTGCCAGCGCGAGCCCCGCGGGCGACGCCGGAAGGCGCTGGCGACCTCACTCCGGCGCAATCGGATGAGCCGGTCGCTCGATCGACGGCCTGAGGCTGTCGAGATCGACGAACACGTCAGCGTGCCTGCGAAGCTCATCGGCGATCATGGGAGGTTTCGTTCGAATGCTGGAAACGACGGTGACGCGTACGCCCATCCGCCTGACGGCCTCGACGACGGCTCGCAAGTCACCATCGCCGGAGAACAGGAACGCATGGTCGATGCGGTGCGCGATTTCCAACGCGTCGATCGCGAGCTCGATACCGATGCTGCGCTTCATACGCCGCCGCCCGTCGCCGTCGTCATGCTGCTTGGCCGACTTTCGTCGGACCGCGTATCCGTTGTAGTCGAGCCAATCCACCAGCGGCCGAAGGCTGCTGAACTCGTCGTCGTCCCTCACGACAGTGTAGAAATAGGCGCGGACGATTTGGCCATGCCTGCCGAACTCCACGAGCAGTCGTCGGAAGTCGACCTCGAAGCCGAGGCTCTTGACGGTGGTGTGGAGATTCGCACCGTCGATGAAGAGTGCAATACGATCGGTCATCTCAAGTCCCCATGAGGCCCGGATCAGCTGTTGTACGTTTTGGTTCTAAAATTCCTCGAGCGCATGATGGGGGAGCGCTCTCATCGAAATGGCCGATCCTAGAACATGGAACCCGTGGGGACGAAGCGGAAATTTTTGACAGCGCCGATACGTTCTGTCCCGGCACATGTCGATCCGATGGCGGCGGGCCGATTTTCACTAAGGGCAACCCGATCGTGCGCGTGTTGATAAGACGCCGGTCGATGCGGCGGGGCCGCACGCCACCTGCAAAAGCACGACGGCTTGCGACGAGGAATTTCCTGCTATCGCCTCGGTCGGCACGGCTGCACCGACTACATCCGCGTGGCTCGGATAGCGCACGCAACGGTGCGGCGGGCGGCTGACGAACTGTCGAGCCGCTGCCCACAAGGTGATCATTGCGCCACGAACAAGACTACATCTAAATTGATTGCCGCGTACCGGCGCTATTTCGCGCCGATGCAATATTTCGAGATACCACTTTTTTGCACACACGATTTTTGCGGATGCGAGCTTCGGATCGCTCGTCTTGGACGGCCACCGACAGCAACAGGAGCCGATGGCGCGGTGATCACGCCGCGCTCATGGCGACGGCTGTGGGGGCGGGGTGCGCGCGCGACGGCAGGCTTGCGGTGACCGACGTGCGCGCGATGCCGGGTCGCCCTTGCGCTCTGCGGCCTGCTGTCTTGTTGTGAGGCCGCTCGCCAAGCCGTTGAAGGGGAGGCGGAACAGGCAACGGCAACGGCGTCCGAAACGGTCAGCCTGAACGGCGCGCTCGCGGAATGCCGCAGCGGCTTTCCGGATCAGATCGCGCAAGCGGTGGCGCGGGCCTCGTGCATGATCAAGGCGATCGGCCGCGTCCGGCCGCTGTTGCAGTTTCCCGAATGGCTCGATCGGGAAGACGCGCTGCGCAAGTCGTTGGCCGAGCAGGTTCAAGCAAGAACGATGTCCCTGCTCGAGCGAAACGTCCAGATCCAGAAGCTTCATTCGCAGTTCCTCGACGAAGAGCGCAGCAGGTTATCAACTGCGCCGGCCGACGCGAGCAAGCCGCCGGCGGCGGTCACGCAATGGCGACAATTCAACCCGGAGGGGTGTGGCCGGCTCGGAGGCGACGCCGCGACCTGTTATTGAAAAGTGCGATTTTCGGCGATTGCCGGGTGGCACCCATCGGTCCGAGTCGATGATGATCGACAGCGAGGGTCAGAAAGCATGCAGTCAAGCGGCAACTCGCTTCAGGTGAGCAACGAGACGGGGCCAGGCGTGAATGCCAGGCGCAGCGATTACCTTCGGCCCTGGCTGCCGCTCCTGCTCGCTGCCACTGCCTATCGTCCGCCCGCGCGGCTTAGAGAAATTCCCGAAGCCTGGAGAGCTCGATCACATGCTCGGGCGATAGCACATCGGGCACGAGGGGAGGCTGCGACCTGGTCCGGATCTCGTAGAGGTGTCGGGTCTTCTCCGGTTTGCCCATGAAGTCCCGGATGCATTGGTCGAGCGTTCCGTTGACGATCATATAGGGCGCGCGATCCTCTCGCCTGGAATTGCCGAGAGAAGGCCATTTGTAGAGGTAGGCCGCGGCCTGGAAGTCCACCTGATGAGAGTGGTCGGTCATGACAGGATATCTACCCGAAAAAGCGCGTTCGTCAAAGCAAGCCCGGCCGTTGGGTGCGACGCGATGCGCGAGCCGTGCGTCGTCGCGCTTGGACGCCGCGCGATCTGCAGCAGGCAACTCCTTCGACATCGCGCGAGCCGAGACGTGTCGAAATGGAGCGTGCGCCGACACCCGCTGACGAAACGGCTTCGCTTGGGACGCGAGCGCCCGCGATAAATTCCGGCTTGATCGGGCTTTAAGTATGTTCTTGTTTTGTTCTTACAGCTGTCGTAGAGTCCAGGGACCGGCAATCTTGCTCGGGTCAGGGTTGACGGATCGAGATGGCAGAAGCGGCCACCATCCTTCACGCCGACCTGGACGCGTTTTACGCGTCGGTCGAGCAGCTGCTCGAACCGTCGCTGCAAGGCAAGCCGATCGCGGTCGGTGGCGGAGTTGTGCTTGCAGCATCCTATGAGGCCAAGGCTTTCGGGGTGCACGGCGGCATGTCGGGACGGGAAGCTCGCCGGCTCTGCCCGCAGCTCATTTTCGTCGGTGGCCACTTCAGCGATTACCAACGGCTGGGTGACGCGGCCATCAAGGTGATCGGCGACTTCACGCCGCTTGTCGAGCGCATCTCGATCGACGAGGCGTTTGCCGACGTTGCCGGCTGCACGCATCTGTTCGGAGCGCCCGCCGAAATAGCCGCGGCGATCCGGCGGCGCGTGCGCACCGAGCTCGGCCTTGCGATCTCGGTCGGCGTCGCCCGCACCAAGCACCTCGCGAAGATCGCCTCCCAGGTCGCCAAGCCCGATGGACTTGTCGTCGTTGATCCCGACGCCGAGCTCGGCTTCCTGCATGAATTGCCGGTCGAATTGATGTGGGGAGTAGGGCCCGTCACCAGGACGCGGCTGGACGCGATCGGCGTCGCGACGATCGGCCAGCTCGCCGAATTGTCGGAGCGGACGCTGACCCGGCTGCTGGGTCCTGCGGCGGGCGAGAAGCTGGCTGCGCTGGCCTGGAATCGCGATCCGCGACAACTCAAACCGCATCGGCGCGCACGCTCGGCAGGAGCACAATCGGCGCTTGGCCGCAAGCCCGCGAGCGAACACGTCATCCGGCCGACGCTGCTTCATCTCGCCGACCGCGTCGCCACGCGGCTGCGGGCAAAATCCCGGCCCGGACGAACCGTGACGGTGCGCGTGCGTTTCGCCGACCTGAAGTCGGTGACGCGCTCGATGACGCTCGATGCGCCGGTGTGCACGACAGTGATCCTGGCCCGGCTTGCAGAGAGGCTGGTGCGCACAGCGCTTGCCGATCACCCCGGCGAGAAGTTCATTTCGCTGCTGGCGATTTCGGTGTCGCATCTCGAGGAGCATTGGGACCTTGCGCTCGAGCTGCCGCTCGGATTGGCCGATGAAGCGCTGCGCCCTGGAAGCCCGGCAGGGATGGCGCGCTGGGCGGCGGACCGTGCCATCGACAAGGTCCGCGACCGCTTTGGCTGGGATGTGATCGGATACGGTTCGGCAGCGCTGGAGGTCGTTCGCTCGGTGCCCGACGACTTTCGCAAGCTGGCCGAGAAGGATCTTTAGCTCTCCGTCGAATCACCGGTTCGTCATCGCATTAAGAAACGGCAATTTGGAATCGCGGGCTTGTGAGTGGCGGCCGGGCGCGCCCGGCCTATCCTCGGGATGCGGAGGACAGCCATGAAGTTCAGCGCCGAACTGATCCAGACGATGCGCGATGCGCTAGACACGGTGATGGCAAGCGTGCCGGCCGATCAATCTGTGTTCGGTCTCAAGGCGGCCGTCGCCGAGTGCATCTTGCGGACGGCGGCTCACGGCCAGACATCGTTCGACGGGCTCGTGACGTCAGCATCCGATCGACTTCAGTCGATCATTGCGATGCTGACCTAGGGCATGATGAATCTTGGATCGAATCGCTGTGGTGGCCACGTGTTCGCTTCATCTCTTCCCGTCGGGGACAGGTCGATTTGCGAAGCGCCTACGATGAACCGATGCCGTCCCTGGCGATCCTGGTGAGAGCTTCGTATCCGGACGGCGTCAGGTGCAGGAGGTCGCTCTTGTAGTTGGCACACGGCGTGGTCCGCCCGCATGCGATGTTGGAGGCATCGATCGTCCTGATTCCGAGTTCCCGGCTTCTTCGGCTTAGTTCGGAATTGACCGATCCAATATTCTCGGCTGCGCCGCCGGCGCGCCGGTTGAGTATTCCTCGCGGCTGATCTCGTTTTCGGGTGTTAGGCTGGGACGCGGAGAGACGTATCCGATCTACATCGGGTCGGACTCATCGGTCCGCGGCCTGATGGTGAACTCAGCAGCCTGCAAAAGCGTGCTGTCGATCGACGGAGACAGAACCTTCTACAAGAACTTGCGTCTCAAGCCCTATCATCCGACCAATTTTGAGGCGC
This sequence comes from Bradyrhizobium sp. WCU1, assembly GCF_053474805.1. Taxonomy (NCBI): domain Bacteria; kingdom Pseudomonadati; phylum Pseudomonadota; class Alphaproteobacteria; order Hyphomicrobiales; family Nitrobacteraceae; genus Bradyrhizobium; species Bradyrhizobium sp. WCU1. The sequence goes on along the minus strand of NZ_CM130280.1, from coordinate 655,044 downwards.
GGCTCATTCCGATTTGCCGGCCAATTCGGGACCATCAAGGCATGGTGAGGTTGTCCCTGACAAGCCAGAATGTTCCCATGAGCGATGTCACGCATCATAGCTCGGGGGACGAGAACGACGAAGGCTTCATCGAAGTTGCCGATCTCGTCGTCGAGCGAGGCTACGACCTCGTGACTTACACGACCACGCGGCCCGCCGATCCGGCTTCGATCAAATGGATGCCCGATTGAGGCGCGATTTGATGAGGCGGTCGACCCGTTCGAACTGCTATTTGAGTCTTGACCGAACCTGAGCCCGCCCGTGTCGCCACGACGAGCATTGCTCGCTATACTCCGGGCCTTAGCCGATCAATGGTTTGCCGCGCCGCTAAAGCGCGATGAAATTGGGTTGAATCGTCATCGGGCTTTAGCTCCTTGTTTGAGCATGATCTTTTCGGAAAACCGCTTCGCACTTTTCCGGATCATGCTCTAGGCGCCCGCGTTGAAAGTCGATGGATAAGTCGATCAGCCGCTTTGGCTGACAATGTCCTTCCGCTGTAGAATCATGCTGATTCGAAAGCGGTCTTCATATGACATTCCGAGCCCTCCACATTGGCCATGACGCCTACAAGCTCGAGGCCGCAACGGCCGCTCGTCGGCGCGGCTGGTGGCGACAATGACGTCGGGCTATTGGGAATTCCGCTCCAAGGGCGGCACGTTTCGGATCGTGCCGCTCAATGGCCGATTTCACTTCTTCTTTGAGGAGGAGGATTTCGGGTCCTATCACTCGGCGGTGGCTGCGCTCGAAGGCCTCCTCGGAGGTTATTCCCATTATCCGGCGACTCGCGGCCTGCCGTTTGAAGTCCCCGAGTGGACGTTTGTTAGGATGGGATGAAGACGGTTATGGCTACGGGCTTCCGGGTCATTTGATTGCGCGGTGTGTTGACACGCGACGATCCCGTAGGACACGACTACAGAAGGCTCAGGATGTCGTGTGCCGGGTGAGCCTGTCGCCGGCGCGGCCGCCCGCGAGTGCGAGGTACGGACCGAGAGTTTCCGTTCCGGGCCGTTAAACGGATCTATCGCTTTTCATAGGTGACTCAGCCCGTTTGCCTCGCTCGATGAAGCGCTCTCGAAGGCGGAGGCATGCACGCGGGGACGACGCGATCTTGCACCGGGGCGCGCCCGTTCAGCCAGAGAACCTGACCTACCGCCTGCGGCAAAGCGCAGGCCTATCATGCTCGGCGAAGTAACGACCCATGCGACCGGATCGCAGTCGATGCCTGGCGCATGCTCTTGGAGCACAAGCAGACTTGCACGAAGTTGGAGCGGACCAAGTTAAGGAACTCTTCCAGGCGATGATGACCGAGCCGGCAGAGCCGTTCAGTGTCGGACTAATGCCCCTTGCAGTCCACGCGGGCTCAAGCGCATCGGACCGCTTCCCTGCTTGCCTAAGCTGCAGTAGGCTATCCGCCCTCTCATTTGCGCATTTTAATGGACTGCTCAGTCGGGGCTGTTGATGCCCTTGGCTCTGTTCTTAGTCGGATCATATTGTGTTTGTTTCGGAGCACCAAATGGACTCCACGCTGGATAACAAGGTTGCGGAAGCGCCGCTCGCGAGCTTGGAGGAGCAGCTTTCGAACCTCGCGCGCGAAGCGGGAGTCAGCCCCTCGAGTCCAACGACCAGTGTGAAAGAGCCTCGCGCGCTGCGGGCAATGATTCATCGATTGAGAGATCGGCGGTACCCGGTCTCAGTCGGTTTGGTGTTGCTGGCATCCATTGCGGGCGGAATTTGGTGGTGGTCCTCGGTTGGTACAGCAGTCGTACCCTCCTCAAACCCCACACCTCTCACACAGGTCCCGCCGAAAGACGTTGCGCCAACTGCCGTCGTGGTTTCCCCCGATCTGGCACAGCAGCTCCAACCGATGGAGCGCGATCTTGCCTCCTTGAGGCAAGCGGTTGAACAGCTACAGCTGAGGCAAGAACAACTGGCCCGCGACAATGATAGCCTGGCAAGACAACTCGCGGCAGGGCGAGCGGAAATAGCGCGCAACAACAATGCTATCGACCAGATCAAGACTGTCCAAATTCAGATGGCGCAGGAAAGCAAGACCGTCACCGAGCGGCTCAGCGCAAGCCAGGAACAACTGGCCCGTCTGATCGCGAACGCTTCAGCGCCAATGGTGGCGCCCGAAGAGCCTGGGCAGACGTCAGACCAACCAAACGTAACCTTCGACGTACCCGTGCCGCGTCCGCGGCCGACCAATGTTGCCCAGACGCACAAGCCAATACGCTCCCCGGCGCGGCCGCATGCGAACAAACCACAACCTGCGGCATGGCCGTGGTCAGCGCGCTGATCTGCGCCGCCGCCGCCGCTTCATGAAGCACCAGACTGCCGTGTCGCCGTCGACCTGGATCGCGAAGTAAGCTCCGTTCTGGTGGGAGTGCGAATAGCCCGTCGGAGAACAAGCGGAAGCCGCTGCCGGAAAGCAGCACGATATCGGTTAACTGAATTCCAGTTCTGAACCGCCTGAATGCCATCTCTGCGGGAGATGCGGCATTGCTTCCTGGTCCAATCTTTGCCAACGCCGCCATACATCTCGTCCTGGGCCGCGCTGCTCGATTGTGCGTCAAGGAATTGTCTCCCTGACGTCATCCAGAGTCGTAGCCGGCAATGCTATTTTGCTGGCGTGTCGTTGCCTTGGCCGCCATGGCGGCGCGTCGCGATCAGCCGCAGGAGTAGCTTATGGGCACGCGCCTTGCAGTGTGAGCGCTACTGGGATTTTCAGTGTCCCAGTTCAGGAATAGGCCGTCACCCGGTGTGCATTTTTTTGAGACCGGTGGCTCGATCAATTAGGAGATAATCTTTGAACCACACGCCGCCGCTAACGGCCAGATTCCTCGTTCGAAGAGGAACCACTGACTGGATGGTTTACGACAGAGAACTCAAGGGGCCAGCGCAGCTCGAAAAATACGGCAGCTTCGCTGAGAAGCTGACCAAGGAGCGGGCGGAACTCGTGAAGCAATCATTGACGGACGCGCTCCCGACCAATGCGCCCAATCCTCGCCGGTGATGGACCATTGTTGAACAAAGAAGGAACAAATGACATCCGTGTTACCTAATAAGGTATAGGAACAGAGTTGGGCAACGTGAACAAGGTGCGGCGAAGTAACGGCGCATCGGTGAGGGAAAACTTCGGCCGCAGCGGAATTCAACTTCGGTAGCAGGGCATTGAGCGAGGCATCGCTTGGCGGCTGCGACGGAACGACCCGGGAATGGCGGTCTGGCGCAGGAAGCAGCCTCTTCAGATCGCCTTTGAGGTGCCAAGTACGAGGGCATCCGCCCTCAGCCTCTGGATCGCCGTCTGTTCTTCCGTGAGGCGCCTTTCGACGAACTGCCGCTCCTCTTCGGTCAGGTTGCCATTGAGCAATCGGCGATAGCGCTGGACGTTGTTGCCGTAGACTTTCAGGCGCATCAACTGCTCGTCGGTCATCTTGATCTCCATGCGGGACCGGAAATAGGTGAGAGCCTTTCGGTCGTGATTCTAAAACCGAAAGGGTTCCCGCAATATCAAGTGGACGTCTTGGTCCGCTTCTTGCGGTACGATCAAAGTCGGGCAATGAACAATTTACTTCCGCTGCAATGAAGCGAGCACCGAATAATTACTCTGCTTTGCAAGAGGCCGGCCAGAAATTCCGAGGTACGCTGTCGAACACGGAGTTTGGTTAAGGCTATGGCAGAGCCGCCCGACATCGCGATGAACTCCAGCAACCACCATTTGCCTTCCTAACATGCCGTTCTGGATACCATCTCATGCGCATCCCTTCCTGTAGAAGCTCACGCCATTAAGGCCGATCGCGGCATCGCGGCTCAGATACGGATTGGCCGGCGGCAAGCCGGCACTGAATGCCCATCTGATCAGCTGCGCCGGTAGTCGTCCTCGATGCGGATGATGTCGTCCTCGGCGAGATAGATGCCGGTCTTCACCTCGATCAGTTCGAGTTGGATCTTGCCGGGATTTTCGAGCCGGTGCGCTGCGCGGCGCTTCTCGCGTGAGGTGATGCTCCGGCTATTGCGGCGTCAGGTCGCGGCAGGCAGGCATACTCCGGAAGGAGTAGGTGGGCTCCTCCATGGGGGGAAATAGCGCGCGCGGGCGAACTGCACGAAACTACGACGAAATTTCGGATCGGCGAAGGCAGAGCCCGATGGGTAAAGTGATCGTAGCAGTGGCACGGACCGCAAAGGGCGGGTTACGCCCGTCACGTTGTAATGGCGGCGCCGGTGCTCACGAACATACCGCGGTTTAGCGTGGATGCGCTGGCGCAAGCTGCGGCGTCTCGTCAGTTACGGCGAGAGCGACAGCCGGAGCCGCAAGTGACGATGAATGCCAGCACGATCGGCCCCGCGGAGGCTTACTCGAGGGCGCGCCGAGGTAGGGCACCCAATGTCGCACCTCGCCAGATCGCGTCGCCATACGAAAGGTGATTGCGGATGGATCGGACGGTTCTCCTCGACAATGAAGTAGGCCCTCCCTGCGAAACCGCGGGCGCGTCGCCGCGACGCCTGCTCAGGGGAGCACGGCCCGTGCTCTTGTGGACGACGACCGTCGCCGTGTTCGCAACCGCGTGGGCACCCGTTGCGACACTGGCGGAGACCGATCCCGTGCGTCTTGCGGCGGATACGCGGCAAGCCGTGGCTCTTCGCGATCTCAATTCTGCTGCAGCGGCGGAGGACGGCGAGTCCAAAGCCGCGCCGCGGGACGGAGGCGATAACAAACGGTCGGTGCTGATCGTGCAGGGAGCGAGCGCCCAGAGTGGGCTTGCCTCGGAGGAACCCAATTGGGGTGAGAGCCTGTCCTGCGATCTCTCAACTGCAAGGCTCGATATCGGCCTGTTGCAGCGGATCGAGCTGGAGCGCGGGCGGGCGGAGATGTTGGAGCAGGGTCTTGCCGCGGCTCGTCACGACCTCGAAGTCCAGACTGCCTTGGCCACGAAGGCCGTCGAAAATGCTGCCCTAGTGAAGCAGGACGTACAGGGTATCGCGGAGCTGCAGGATGCGCTGCAACGCGCGCGTGAGAGGGCAGGAACGCTGGAACAGGATCTCGCGGCGGCGCGGCGCGATCTCAAGATCCGGACTGCGCCGGCGGCACAAACAGGAGAGGAAGAATCGCGGCCGGAGCCAGCCAGGGAGGGCGGCGCAGCCGAGACAAGACAACCGCCCGCAATGGCCGGCATGCCGGCAGGCGGCTTTTCGTTGACGCGCAGTGCAATCCTGGCCTACGAGGCCCAAGCCCGCGCGTTTGGAGGAGAGCTTGTCGAACTCGGACAAGCTGCTGCGAGCGATACCGGGTTGCCTCGCTACCCGGAGCGGTTCGCAAGTCTCGAGCAGGATCTCGCGGTCGCGCGAGGTGAACTCGAGACACAGACCACAGTTGCGGCTAAAGCGAGCGAGGAGGCGTCCCGCCTCAGGCAATCGGGGGAGAGAGACGCAGCCGACTTGCAGCAGGAACGCGAGCAATCTGCGCGGCTGCAGCGGGATATAGCGACGGCGCGGCGTGATCTGGAGATCCAGACAGCACTGGCAACGAAAGCGAGCGAGGAAGCGTCCCGGCTGAAGGCAGCGGGAGAGAGCGGCGCAGCACAGCTGGAGGTATCCCTGCAGCGGGAACGCGACCGGTCTGCGCGGCTAGATCAGGATCTCGCGGCGACGCGGCGTGATCTGGAGATTCAGACTGCGCTTGCGACGAAAGCCGCGGGTGAGAGCGGAACGCCGGACCTGCGAAAGGAGGAAGAGAGGTCCGCCCAGCTGGAGCAGGATCTCGCTGCGACACGGCGTGATCTGGCGACCCAGACTGCGTTGGCGGCAAGGGCGGGCGAGGAAGTCTCGCGTCAGAAGCTGTCGATGGAAGCTGTGGCTGTCGATCTGAGGCAATCGCGCGCAAAGGCCGACGCGCTCGCACAGGAGCTCTCTCAGGCGCGTAGTTCGATCTACGCACACGAGGCGCAGGCCCTCAAGGCTGGCGAAGAAGTGGCGGAGCTGAGGCGGGCGGCTGAAGGCAGCGCGACCTCAGCTCACAAAGCCTCGCCGGACGAGCTCAGCCAATTGGCTCGGCTGGAGCAGGATCTTGCAGCGGCCCGCAATGATGTCGAGGCCCAGGCCGCACTGGCGGCGAAGGCAAGCGACGAAGCAGCTCGATTGAAACGGGAGAGGGAGAACGGCGCGGCAGAGGCGCAGAACCTGCTGCAAGCGGCACGTCAGCGCGCTGACCGGCTGGAGCAGGATCTGGTGGCCGCGCGACGTGATGCCGAGAGCAAGACCGCGCTGGTGACGCAGGCAAGCCAGGAAGCCACCCGGCTGCAAGTCGCAGGCAAGAGCACTGCCGCAGACCTGCAAAAAGAGCGCGAGCGATCCGCACGGCTGGAGCAGGATTTGGCGACGGCACGACGCGATGTCGAGAGTAAGACCGCGCTGGTGACGCAAGCAGGCGAGCAAACATCCCGACTGCAAGCAGCAGGCAAGAGCGCCGCTGCTGACCTGCAAAAGGAGCGCGAGCGATCCGCGCGGCTGGAGCAGGATCTGGCGGCAGCGCGGCGCGACGTCGAGTCCAAGACTGCGCTGGTAACCAAAGCAGCCGAGGATCTGTCCCGGCTGACATCGGCAGGGAAGAGCGGCCTGGCGGATCTGCAAAAGGAGCGTGAGCGGTCCGAGCGGCTGGAACAGGACCTCGCGGCAGCGCGTCGCGAGAGTGAAGCCCAGACGGCGAGGGCCGCAAAGGCAAGCCAGGAAGTCTTGCAGCAGAAACAGATAGTAGAAGCCGGTGCTGCCGAGTTGAGGCAGTTGCGCGCCGAAAGCGCTGACGTAAAGGCGCAGAACCTCTTCCTGTCGCGGAGCGCGATCCAGGCGTATGAGGCGCAGGGGCGCAAAGGACTTGGCGCTGCGCCAGACGTCTTGACGACCGGCTCGCCCGGCCCGGACAAGTCCACCTCGATCGGAGCGGCCGCCACTCCGGTAGCAGAGCCGGCACCCCTGGCGCCTGCACGCGCCGTCGCTCAGCCTGCTTCCGAGCAAGTGGCGGACGCTGCAGGGTTGGTCGCGCGCGCGAGTTTCCTACTCCGGCAGGGCGATGTCGGTGCGGCGCGGCTTGTGCTTGAGCGCGCCGTCGAGATGGGCAGCGCCCAGGCGAGCTTCGCGCTGGCGGAAACCTACGATCCGCTGGTTCTCGCGAAATGGGGAACCTACGGCACGCGCGGCGATGCGAGCAAAGCGAGAACCTTGTACGCCAAGGCAGATGCCGCAGGAATCAAGGAAGCGAAAACTCGGCTGGACGCACTGCATCGCTTACAGACACACGCCAATTAAAGCATGATCCGGAAACGTGCGAAGCGGTTTTCCGAAAAGATCATGCTCAAACGATGAACTACAGCGCGATGGCGATTCAACCCAATCTCATCGCGCTTTAGTCTCGCGGGCTTGACCGACCGGGCCGACCTCATCACCTGGTGCCGGCCGAAGCCGCATCAGCTTCGGTCACGGCAGTTCGGCCCGTCGCCGATGAGGGACTCAAACCGCTTAGCTTTCGGGAAGGGACGTCCGGAAGGTCCTGGTATCGCAAGGAAACCTCGACGGTGTCGCCTGGTTGCAACTCGGTGTCCTCGCTCGCGGCAATCTGTTCCGGCCCGTTCTCACCCTTTCTGAAAATGGTAATGTCCGGCTTGCTGCCCGCGCCTCGCACGAGCTGCGATCGAACCATCGCAGTGTACTGAATCTTCTCACCCACGGCCTGCAGTCTCTCGCGAACCTGGTTAAGCCTCAAGCTCGTGTCCTGCAGCTCACGTAGCAGGTCAAGTCGCCGCTGATCATCGAGCTTTGTCAGCCTTCTGACCAGATCATCCTGCTGCTTCTTGACTTGCAGCAGCTGTGCTGAAGTCTGCAACTTCCTGGTTGACGACAGTAAGACCGCCCGACGTGCATCCGTGACGCGCGGGCTGGTCAAGGTTCCTCTGGCGAACATGTCTTGCGCTTTTTGCAGTTCGTCCTGGTCCGACTGAAATCCTTCTTCTTCCCTTTTCTGTTGCTCGGACAGCACGCGTACTTCATCGTCTCCCTGCCGAACACCGCGCTGGATGAAGTCCTTCTCCTGCTGATAGTCACTCTGCTTAACCTTCAAATACTCAGTTTCGGCATTGAAGATTTCTGAAATCGCCGATCGAGCTATCGGCGAGTCCTTCGCAGCATTTGGAACGATCTGGGGCGCCTCTCCGAGTTCCGTCTTGATACGCCACAGGCGCGCCTGCTCTTTGGCGAGTTCAGTCCAAAGCGACCCGTACTCGGCCCTCAGGTCCGCCAGATCAAGATACGGATTGTTCATTCTGACATGCATGATGTCGTAACCGCTCGCCACAGCTATGAGTTGGCGTGCGGTGATGGCCGGAAGGTAAGGGTACTGGCCAGGCTTCGATACGTCGCCATTGATGTATATCGGCCTGTAGTCCGCTACGGTCGCCGTGATTTCATCTGCATCGATCACGATGACACTTTCGCGCCCTTCAGGACTTCTCTGCCGAAACACCTTGTTCGCCAGTGCGGCGCCGATCTTGGTTCGGATCTGCGGCAAGCTCAGGCCCGCTACCTGAAGCACACCGACGAGCGGCAGTGCAATATTCCCGTCCGTCTGGACAGCTGCACGGGATCGCAACTCCGGCACGCCAGCCGCCGCGACCTCCAGGACGTCTCCGACATTGACGAGATACTCGGCCTTTGCTTGTGCCACCGAAATCGTCAAGCCGAGGACCGCCAAGCCCCATTTGATGTAACCGCCGAGGCCGTTGCCGATGATACTGGCTCTGAAACACTTGCGCGGTGCGTAGTTCGGCATGACGGCAACTTTCTCTACGACCTGGTCATCAGGGTGAAACGCTCGGAATCCGCGGCGTACCAACATGTCAACATCGCTGACGCTCGGGTCACCATCGAGACGGCCGGATCGGCAAAACGGAGGTTCTTTCCCTCAATTGCTGGGAAACAGGGCTACCCGCCCATTTCTCGATTGATCGGCCCTGTTGATCGACAATTTGAAGTTGCATCGGACCCACTGGGATGTGCGAACGAGTGGATTGCCGCTCGAATTTAGTCCGGTAGTGCCGCGGCTCAATGGACCATCGTAATTACCCATTTATTGCCTTTCCCAACCTGTGACCCGGAATGTACTGATTCAGTGGGAAATGAGCGGTTGGATCGTAGCGTCCATGAACGAAGCGTTCTTGATCAATTTGCCGGCCTCCGCCAACCCTCCGGCGTGTCCGGTCTATGGCCGTTTGGCGAATTCAGCGGATACCGGCACATTTCGCGGCCACCATCTGTCAAAAGTTGGTGCGGCGACCACACGTCAATCTGCTGTGCTTTCCGCTGACCGTGCGTCCTTCGGTGAGTGCCCTTGGGCCATTTGACCTCACCTCTGCAGCAGAATTCAAATTATCAACGCTGGTACGAAGATGTTGCAGAATACAACGGATAATTGGGTGAATCGGGAGAATCCGCCGCCGCCGGAATTTCGTCCTACGCCGGTCATTTCCCTGCTGGCGGTGGTAACCTTCGTACGGCGACGCCTGTTGACCATAGGGCTGGGATGTTGCGCAGCGCTTGGCGTTGCCATGCTCTACCTCGTCATGGCGGTACCCACGTTTACTGCCAAGGCGCAACTTATCGTAGACTCGAAGGCGACGCCCGGAGACGTAGCGGCAGTCGCAACGATCGTTGAAAGTCAGATCGGAATCATAAAGTCTGAGAGCATTGCGAGCGCCGTGATCGAGAAGCTCGGTCTCGCAGAGAGCCCGGAATTTGCGGGCGGTCAGGGTAACAGCATTCTATCCGTATCGCGTCTGCTCGGCTGGACCAGACCGGAAGGCTCAGGTAGCGCGATGCGCTACGCCGTTGAATCGTTCGGACAAAGGCTTTCCGCCAAGCGCGTGGGCCCTACCTATCTCGTCGAACTCACCTTCGATTCCAGAGATCCTGATCGGGCAGCGCAGATCCTGAACGCCGTCGCGGAAAAGTATATTACTCATCAAATGGACCAGGGCGGCTCGTTGCAAGACGAGACGTGGGTCCGGGATCGACTGAACGGATTGAGCATACAAGCGTCAGCTGCGCAAAAGGCACTCGAGGACTTCAGAAGCAGAAAAGATGCTTCGGATTCCGCTGTCAGTATGGACAGACTGGTCGCTGCTGCGGAATCATCCAAAAGCGCTTATGATAGTTTTCGCCACATGCTGCGCAGGCTGGAGGCTACGCGACAACAGTCAACGCCAGTGTTTGCCGCGAGTCTCATTACGCAGGCTTTGCCTCCCCTGAGGGCCGCTTCGCCAAAGCCTAAGAGTGTGCTTGGAATAGCGATCGTTGGCGGGCTGCTTCTTGGCCTCGCCTTCGCCGTGGCGCAGGATCTGATCGATGGCCACATGCGCTTCGGTGCGTGGGACCTCTTGCGCGCACACGATGATAGAGCCGAGTGGCCTGTCTCGGACACAGTTCGACCGGATCATCAATCTGAAACATCGGCAAAGACCAGGCCGGTACGTCTTACCGGTTCGGGGTGAGCGTGGAGTTGCCGTTTTCAACGCTCGGGACAATTTGGTTTCGACGGCGGTCGGGTAGGCGCCATCGGGCGATCAGCAGTCGCGCGCTCGAGTTCGGTTGCGCCGGAGGGCAAGGAGCCGGCCCGTGACCAACGTTGCGGTAAGATATGGCGGCCGAACGCCCTACCATCGGGCGCAGGCGGATTCGCTCGGCCAAAGTGCAAAATGGCTCTTTCTGGCGATCGTTTTCATATTGCCGTTTCAACGCGTGCCGTTCGTCAATACGAACCTGCTCGGCATACAAGGCTGCAAGCCCTTCAACCTGCTGTCGGCGGGAGTCTTGGTCTATCTGCTATTCCAAGTCCCGCTCCTGTCAGCGAGCGACAGGATCGAGCGGACGTCCATTCGCGTTCTTTTGCTATACTTCGTCACCTTTGCCATCGCTTTCGCTAGATCAATCCCAAATGCCCCTCTGCTTCATGATCGCCTCCCGGACGTGTTTCCAGAGTCCTATCTGGATTACATCATGTCCTATGGCATGGTTCCGGCGTTCTACATTTTGCCGTTTCTGTTCATTTTGAAGCGATGTCGTTCATTTTCTGAGATTGAGACAGTCGTCGACGCAATCTGCGTTTCAATTCTGCTCTTGTCGGCTAGTTTCATCCTCGTCGCTCTCATGAATCCATCTGCCGCACTTTCAGGGCGCGCCTCCGTCAACGCGCTATGCGAATCCTACTTCGGCATCCACTACAATACGATGGGCACGATATACATCTGCACGGCGCCTTTGTTGCTGTACAAAGCGCTTACTCGCAGCTCACTCTGGATAGTGCCCGTCGCCTTGTCGCTTTTGGGGCTCCTTCTGCTCTCGTCGCGTAGCGCGCTTCTGACCGTTGTCGGCACTTATGTTCTGATCCTGCTTTACAAGCGCAAATTCGCCGTCCTGGCGGTCGGCGCGGCGATGGTTGCCATCGCATCCGTGCTCTGGATCGCGCCAACTGTGGTCGCCATCTTTTCCATTGGTTTCGACGGGTCCTCGGAGGTGTCGGCTGATGAATTGCTCACTGGCCGCGTAGATTTCATTTGGATACCGCTGCTCAATGAGTGGACGAGTGATCTCGGCCTGTTTCTGTTCGGCGCGGGACGGTCCGGAATAATAACCAGCGAAGCTTGGTACTCGGGGACGCTGATACAGGCTACTCATGCGCACAACGCGATTATCGATTTCTTTCTCGACTGCGGAGCGATCGCTACCGGCATTCTTCTGGTTCTTATGTGCGTCGGGATATCGACCGCTTGGCGCGTCGGCCGACGGTTGCATAACGACCTGTATTGGGCCTTGTTTGCGTGCATCGTCGGCTATGGAATAAGCATGTTCACTGAGCGGGAGGTATTTCCATCGTTCGAGAACATGTACCTGTTCCTTCTCATCGCGATGATGGTCAATCTGGCACGCTTATCCTCGCGCGCAGGCCATACCTCGGCATGAGCTGCTGACCATCGCAATCTCTACTGTTACCACGCCGACGCTGATGCAATAGCGGGGGCGTGGACCATCTGCGCGATTGTTGCCGTGGCTCGTGCCGCAAACGCGGCCGCAAGCCAGTGGGGGTAACTCCAGTTCCCCATACCTGAACGAAGTGGCGTTCTTGAAACGGAGCGATTGAGCCCGCTTAATGGGGATATTTCACCGTGTTGAGTTCTCGTGTTTTGATGGATTCCAAATGACTATGTTCGGGCGGGAGATAGCGGTTCGCAACAGCTCGATCGAAGTCTGGAGCCAGCGTGCCCGTGACGAGGAGACCGTGCCGACCCGCTTCGTCGGTCGCCCCGGTTGTAAGCCCAATGCGATCCGCCAAACGTCGCCGTCTCACGAATTCATCGCGCACGGCGATAGGTCCTACGCTTCGGATGGAGTTCCGTCCGAGTGCGGGCAGAAGGGCTTCGATGGAATGCACCGTCGCTTGATCAAGCCGGGCGAGCAGGGAGCGCTCCGATGATGGGCTCGCTCAAGCGTATCACGCAGCGCCTGCTCATCGGCGCGCTCGGGTTTGAAAACTATCTCTTCTTCGTTGCCCAAATGCGCATCGCCACGATCAAGGCGTTCCGTTATGAAGCCGACTTCCTGTACTTTCTTAGCATGGTGCCGGACGACGGCGTGATCCTTGATATCGGCGCCAATATCGGAGTGACGGCTTACTTCCTGGCGGCCGCGAAGCCTGGCTCCCGCGTTCATGCGTTCGAGCCGGGGCCTGAGAACTTCAAGAGTCTGACGCGCGTGGTCGCGCGGCACACGCTCGCGAACGTGACAGTTCACGAGTGCGGCCTGGGCCGTCAGGCTGCGGAGCTTCCCATGATCATGCCCGTGATCGGCGGTATTAAACGTCACGCACTATGTCAGGTCGACGACGGGCATTCCGAATACAAGGATGGCATCCGCTTCCGGATCAAGATAGAGGCGCTGGATGGCGTTCCGGACCTCAAGACGCGCACGGACGTGCACGCGATCAAGATCGATGTCGAGGAGTTCGAGGCCGAGGTCCTGAAAGGAGGCATGGAGCTGATACGGCGCTGCCGGCCGCTGATCTTCTGCGAGATATGGAAGCCCAAGAACCGCGATGAGATTCGTACGCTGTTCGAAGGCGAGCGCTATCGGATGTACGGTTATGAGCACGGCGTGCTCAAGCCTGCAGGCTCTGGTATCAAGAACTTCACGGGAAATTTCTTCATTATCCCCGACGAATGTCCGCTGCCCCAATAGAGGTCGCGCCACCGTTCCGATGCCCGGCATGTACTGTGCCGGCTATGCGTGAGCCGCCGGTTGCAGCCTGTTCTGGCGTGCGCCGGCCGTCGATGCCAAAGTACTACTCACGAAGAGCAACGGAGCGAGGCGGAACGTTTCCATTGGGAGCGTCACCCGCCGTTGCGCCGGACTGCCAAATGAGCTCAAATCGGCTTGAAAAGCTCGGCTCCACTGGATGGATGAAGGGGCCGAGCCAATGGTCTGGTCGCATCATGCTGCGCCTGAGTCCGCTCTACTGCAGTCGAAAGTCAATGAATTGTCGTGACGCGCATCCTGGTCGTAACGCATAAGCCGCTCGCAAGCCTAACCAATGGCCATGACCTCCGCGTGTGGCACTTGTGTCGCGAACTGGCGAAGCAGCATGAACTCTACCTTTTGACGGTGAACCTTGGTTCGACGGATGAATCGAGCGGCGGTCTGGTCGGCTTGTCCGATGTGTTCCAAGAGATCGTTGAAACGCCGAAGTTTCCGACTCACAGGCCCTCGCTGAAGCGGCACTTCCGTCGAAATGACTCGGACTATTACTCGCTTTCCTATCCCCATCACCTTTCAGCGATCACCAAATCCATCGCTGACTTCTGCGAAGAGCACAGTATCACTCATATGATCGTCTTCTGCCTGGTGCTTGCGGAGTTCGTCCGTCCGTTCTCGAGCGATAAGAAGATACTCTTTGATCTCATCGACAGTGAAGTTCTAACGCTGACCAGACAGATACAGTTCTTTCCGCCGTGGCCCGCGCAACTGCGATCGCGCCTGGACGCGCACGTGATGCGCGCGCGCCGTGCAAGGGCGGAGGCCTGTTTGCCCCATTGGTTCAATCATGTCACAACGGTCAATGAAGCAGATTCCGATACCGTATGCAGGCTGTCTGGCAGATCTGCGAACGTCAGCACCGTGCCGAACGGGGTCTCGCCCGACCTGGCAGAGACATTTGAGTCAAATGCGCGTGTCGCCAAGCGGAGGGGAGTGGCATTCTGGGGCAATCTTGCCTTCAAGCCGAACCGCGACGCGGTTCGTTTTTTCTACCAGGACGTCTATCGACCGTACCTGGCTCCAGCTGGAATTGAGTGGTGCGTAGTGGGCAAAGATGCGGAAGGGTGGCTTCTGGAGGCTGCAAGGCGAGACGACGGTATTCGCCTCACTGGGTTTGTCGACGATATCTGTTCAGTGCTCGCTGAGTATCCGATAATGGTAAATCCAATGCGAATTGGCAGTGGATTGAAGAACAAGGTACTTGAGGCATTTGCCATGGGGTTGGCCGTGGTTTCAACGGGAGTAGGCATCGAGGCGCTTGGCAAGGCGCGCGAAGGCGTCGACTACGTGCGCGCCGACGATCCCGAGAAAGTCGCGACTGCGATCAAGTTGCTCATTGAAGACGAAGGCCGTCGACACTCCATGATCCAGAGCGCCCGAAAGGTGATGCTGGAGCATTATACCTGGAGCAGGGTCGCTCGTGACCTCGATGCGCTCGTGGGCTCATTGTGAGTGCCGCGACAGGTTCGTCCATGATTTACAGGTTCGTCCATGATTTGATGTCGGTTGGCGCTGCCGTCTGACGAGGTGCACTCAAACTGGTCTTGCGAGACTGATGAGAAGTGGTTCGAGAGAGGTGCACTGTGAGCAAGCTCATTGTCATCAAGTCCTTGTTCGCTTGATCCGTTGTTTTTCAGTCCTGCGGTTCCGGAGTTCGTCGGTGAGTTATGATCGCTTTTTTGCAAGCTATGCGGGCCGCCGTTCGAGCGTTCGGCGGTCGATGCTATCGCGAGGTCGCTGATCCATGGCATCGATACTGCGTCAAGGAATTGCACTCTCGGCTGCGCAATACACCGAACAGGTGATCATGCTATTGACGCCGGTCGTTCTGGTGCGAACGATTGGTCCAACAGCGTTCGGTGAATACCGGCTGTTCTGGCTACTCGTAACGACGGTGGCCCTGTTGTTCTCCTTCAACATGCCCCGCAGCCTGCTTTTCTTCTTTGTTCGGCTGGGTCCGGAGGCGCGGCGGGTTTACGTCGGGCAGACGGTCTTGTTCCTGCTGGCCACAACGATGATTGCGGTGCTACTGGTTTTTGCCTTCGGTTTTGCCCTTCCATCGGGTATGAGAGATCTGCTGCAGGCTCACGGAGCGCTACTAGCGATTTTTCTATTCGTCTGGAATCTGGGCTTATTGTTGGACGTGTTGCCCAACGCCGTAGGGCAGATCCGCTGGCAGGCGCAAGCCATCCTGGCTTCATCCGTGCTGAGGGCCGCGCTGATCATTTCAGCGGCCGTCGTGTTCCATCGATTTGAAGAGGTGCTCATCGCAGCCTTGATTGCCGCTGCCGTGCGCGTAGGGCTTCTGGCTGTCTTTATCGTACGGCATTGCGGTATCCGACTGTTTCCGATCGAGAAAGAGCAGTTGCGCGTACAGCTTCGCTACGCCCTCCCGTTCGGTGTGGCCGGTCTGCTGTGGAGCGTACGGAAGCAGGCGGAACTATGGATTGTCGCAGCGATGTTTTCATCAGGCATGTTCGGCATCTTTTCAATAGCGACGACGTTGCTCATGCCGTTCGAAGTGTTGAGAGGTGGGCTGGGGAATCTGCTCCTGCCAAAGATGAGTCATTTCCATTCATTGGGTCGCCACGAAGAGCTGTTGCGCCTGAACAACCAAGGCAACGTTATCATCAGTGCGGTCATGTTCCCCGCCATCGCGGCATTGTTCGTCTTTGCCGACGAAGTCATTCAGTTGCTGTTTACGAAGGAGTACGTGAGTGGCTCTCCCGTGCTGCGGATCTATCTGATTCAAACGTTGATCTCGACTGAGATCACCACGCTGCTCAACGTGTTCGGACAGGGCTCGGCCAACATGCGTTATGAAGCTGCGATCCTGCCCTTTGCCCTGTTAACGAGCCTGGCCGGCGTCTGGTATTACGGTTTGCCGGGGGCGGCGATCGGGTCGGTACTAACAACCTTCGTTGTGTATGTGTTCTTTCTGAGAAGACTTTCCCAGGTGATGAGCATTCCGATCGCAAAGTTGCAGGATTGGAAGAACCTTGGGCTGATTTTGGTTGCATCGGTGTTGGCGGCAATGCTGGTGCGGCTTTCGGTTGATTTGCTGCAGCCGCCGGTTCCGGTTGCTGCGCTGGTTGGGCCGGCCGCGGTTCTGGTGTGTTATGCGGCTATGTTGTTTGTGACCGGATACTATCGGACCCTGGCGGAGGTTCGGCGAGAATGGGGAGTTCTCGGCGCGTGACGCAACGCGATCGCGGAAGAAGCCGGCGCGAGTTGGTAGAGCTCCATGGCGGGACGATGGTCATTCGTCAGTGCGCCATCGGCCAATCGTATTCGGCTGCAATGCTCCGCATGATTTCGTTAGCCAGCTGGCCGCCTTGATCTCCGTTCGTCATGATAACAGCGCCATCTCCGTTTTCGAACATGGTCATCAAACTGACGAACCCATCGTTGACGCCCGCATGCAGGAACCGTCGATGCGGTGCGACCCCAACAACGATGGGACCAAGTCCATAGTTGCCAAGGCCGGGCGTGAGCATTTGGAGAGTCATGGCCTGGGACAGCACGGACGTATCTCGGCCGCTCCAGGCGCGGACCACGCCCAGCGCGAATTGCGCAACGTCCGTTGGCGTCGTCCACAACCCTGCGGCAGCCAGTTCGGGATAGATATGCGGGCCTCCCGGCACCGGCGCTCCCGCCGCTCGGTAGGGCGTTGCGGCCAGTGGAGCGTCATTTATGGGTAGCGGTTGGAGAAAGCTGCTGTGCGTCATTCCGAACGGCTTGAGGACAAGCTCGTCAAGTAGTTTTGGGAACGGTGTCCCGGTTACGTCGATGAGCAGTTGTTGCACGATCGTGTACCCGCCGCTGGAGTACTCGAATTTTGTTCCGGGCTCGTGATCCACGACAATGGGGGCGGTGTTTACAGGCGCCGTTCCGCCGCTCGTCAGCGTCGCTGTGGGCTGGCCCGTCCGTCGCGCAAGGAAGTTTGGTTCGCGCTCATAGTACGACGCGCCATTGAGAACGTCGACGAGCGATGGAATTGGTGCGCCTACGGGATATCCCGGAAAGTAGGGGACAGTTATGCCAGCCGAATGGTTCAGCAGTCTTCGAAGTGTGACCTGGGTTCGATCAGTGAACGAGTTAACGGGAATCTTCCAGCTTTTAAGGGAGCGATTGACGTCGCCATCGAGATCGAGAGTTCCGGCCTGAGCTAACGCGAGCGCTGCTACAGCGGTAACGACTTTGCTGATTGAGGCTGCCTGGAACAGCGTTTCAGGAAGCACAGGCGGACCACCAATGGTGGCAACCCCGAACCCGCGGGCCTCGATGACGCCGTCATGAACCACGGCGATGCTGACGCCGGGAACGTGCAGTTCGTCCATCCGATCTGCAAGTTTCATCGGAGACTCGCTTGCGGTGGCAGCCCGCAGTCCATTCACGATACGCTGCAGGCGCTGCTCGAAGTCGCCGGTGCGCCCTGGGAGTGCGCCGTCTCGTGCGAGCGAAGCCGGGAGGGTTGCGATGCTTGCTGCGATGACGAGCAAGGCGATGCGGCCGACGTTGGGAATCATCGACGTGGAGCTCCACGGGCGGCCAATGGATTGGGCCAGGCGAGCATATCTAGCAAGAACACGGTACCCCGGGTAGGGATGGCGTCAACCGTTGAAACCGCCGCCGCTGCCGGCGCACTCTGCTGCCCGTGCGCGCCTACAATCCGTGCCAAGCCAAGATCTCCTCCAGACGATTGCTGAGCTCCCAAAGCTCCCCTGGTCGGGGCACATTTGGAGCCGGCCGGTCTGGATTCCAGCAGCGATCGAGAATGGGTAATCCGAAAGGGTCGAGCCGCGTATCGATGCAAAAGATTATGCTTGTGGGCATGGCGACGCGGCGAAACTCGAGCTCTTGCGGATTGTTGACGACCAGGAGAAGTGGACGTTCAATCGATAGAATTCGAGCGACCCTGAGAGAAGCGAGCCGGGCGGAGGGTACAATACATGGCGGTTCTGATGCGCTTCTCCGGAGATCTTGGGGGCGGCGTGACTTTGAATGCAAGGGACTTTCTGACGGAAGGTGATGTCTTTACGCAGACACAGGAAGCAGCGTTCTTCGCCTCAATTCGTCTGCGCAATGGCACCTACAAGACCACCGATCATCATCGCCTCGATGATCTCAATGAGATGGTTATCGGTGAGTGGAAGAAACTCGGCAGCAAGCCGAGCCAGATCATGGACGTAGGCGTATCGTCGGGGATTTCGTCGCTCGAATGGGCGGATGCTCTGACGCGTGCCGGCGTCGAGGCGAAGATCCTGGCGAGCGATCTGTGCATGCGCGGGAGCCTTTTGCGCCTGTTGCCGGGATATGATGTTCTTCTCGATCGTGATGGCAGGGTGCTTCAGCACATCGTCGCCAATCGTCCGGTGCGCTGGTATCTGAATGGTCCGCGGGACTTTCTGAAGGGCACCGGATTCGTGGTTGCCGCGCTCAACGCACTTGCAGGCGCGCTCCTGCCTCTCGCCAACGCGAGGGGGGAGGCGAAGGACATACTCCTGG
Source organism: Bradyrhizobium sp. WCU1 (assembly GCF_053474805.1). Taxonomy (NCBI): domain Bacteria; kingdom Pseudomonadati; phylum Pseudomonadota; class Alphaproteobacteria; order Hyphomicrobiales; family Nitrobacteraceae; genus Bradyrhizobium; species Bradyrhizobium sp. WCU1. The sequence goes on along the minus strand of NZ_CM130280.1, from coordinate 636,150 downwards.
TGAACCCGCATGCCCGCGACGACGCACGTCTGAGCTTTGCCGACGATGACATTCTGGCGCCGAACCCGGCGCAACTGCGCCGCCGGTTCAACGCGATCCGCGTGTCAAATCTGCTCAATCATGGTTATTTCAACGATGCGCAGTTGCTCGGCGCTGTCGGCAATCTCAGGGATCGCCTAGTCGGTGCCGGCTCGTTCCTCATCGTGAATCGAACACTCGCAGACGGCACCAATCACGGCACGCTCTTCCGGCTCAACGACGCGAACGAATTCGAGGCGGTGGCCAGGCTACGGGAGGGGAGTGAGATTGAAAGTATCGTGTTGGCAGCTTGACGCGAGACGATCGAACTTCTTGATGAAGGCAAGGCTCGCTCTTTGGCTGCACAAACTGAGAAGCCATACACCTTGCGTTCACGGGCAATGCCGCGTTCATGTCGCCGAGCTTCTTTTCATGGAACGGGCCCATTAAGAACGGGGTGTTGAGTGCGTATTCTCTCGATGGACTTTTCCATTCCTTATCTGATGAGAGATGAGAACTATCCGATTGGCGGGTGGGCGATCGAGCTCGCAGTGTGGCTTCGCGCGCTTGAGAACGCCGGCCATGACACTGCTGTGCTCACCTGGAAGGGCGCGCTGGAGCACGTGGGTTCGGGACAGCAAATCAAGCTTATCGAAACTTACGATCCCGCCCGCGGCATTCGGGTCGCGAAGTATTTCTATTCATATATTCCGAAAGTATTGGCGGCTGCCCGCAGCTATCGCCCGGATGTTCTGGTGCAAGGCGTATGTGGGATACATACTGCCATGATGGCGTTCGTGGCGGACCAACTAAGGGTGCCGTTCGTTTATCGCGTTGTAAGCGACATAGATGTCGACGAGCGATGTAAGGCTCTCCTTCCATCCTATGAATGGATATCCTATTCGTGGGCCAGGCATCGCACCGCCGGGTTTCTCTGTCAGAATGAGTATCAGCGCGGAAAGTTGGCAGCGCTCTTTCCGGGCAAGCCAGTGCACGTTCTCCACAATCCGTTTGCTGTAGCAGAGGATGCGGCTGCCCCTCTGCCGCGCACGAAGCGTGGATACGTTGCCTGGCTCGGTGTCTTCCGCTATCCGAAGAACTTGCCTCTGCTGTTCCGGATTGCTCAGGCCCTGCCGGCCGTCAACTTCCGCGTGGCGGGGATGACGTCACCGAACACTGATCAATCGACGCTGGACGCCGTGAATGGTTTGCGTCAGCTGCCGAACGTTGAATTGGTTGGCTATGTCAGGCGAGCGGACGTCCAGCGCTTTCTGTCAGAAGCAACGATGCTCCTCTGTACGTCGGATTTCGAGGGATTCTCGAACGCGTTTCTGGAGGCGCTCGCCGTAGGTGCCCCCATCGTGACGCGTCGGCATGTTGATCCGGACTCGATTGTCGAGCGTCATATGCTGGGTGCATCGGTCGAAGACGAGTTGGAGCTTTCCAATTCCGTGAGTGCGATTTGGAATATGGACGCGGGTGAATACGACGCACTCAGCCGGCGATGTCAGATCTACGTCAAGGCCAATCACTCCCCGGCGGTAAAGACGCACGAGTTGATGGCGGCTTTGACGCCTCTTGTCGCCGGGTCAAAAGGCTCGGGCGCGACTGTTCTGAACTGAGCGGCTCGCTCGTTGCGCATCCAGATTGGGGACGAGTAAACCAGGACGCCGTGCGGTGAGCCGTTCAGCTGAATCCGGCCGGCGGTTCTGCGTCCGGCGTCAACAAGCGCCACAGGGGCCTTATCGGCACAACAGCCATCGAACGCTCTGGTGGCATGGTCCGCTAGCAGGCATGTGCGCTTAGCTGCGCTTCTGGGCGCAGCGATCATTTCTTTGGAACTCGCGCCCGGCGGTAGTCCTTATTTTCCGTCGATTGAATCCGGTGAAAAATTGCGTCGAGAATTGAATAGGTTACCTTTGGATGTGACGACGTGCATTTTATGACAGTAGCTGGTCGAATAGGGATAGCAATGAAGATAGTCTTGCCCTTCATCTTTGCGCTGACTGGGAGTGTGGCAAATATCGCTGGTGGATCGACGGCGCTTGGCGCCGATGCTAGTGATCAGAGGAAGCTGTTGGCTGAGGGGCCGTCCGCCGCTATTGACACTGTTGCTGGCGCCAACGGGAGTACGGCTAGTACAAGAACAGCTGCTCCGTCGATCACGTCGTTCTCCGGCAAGCCGCGAACCCGCTTTCAGATCGGCGAGGATGCCTACGGCGTTCACGTTGCTGACCAGAGCTACAGTCTGACCAATCCTGCTCCTCAAACCCTGCGCTTCGAGGTCCACAAGGGCGACTATGCCTGGTACGACAGCGCGTCTGTCGATCGTGCCGAGATCAATTCCGCGGTGACCTATCCTGCCGGCACGCCCATCACGCTTACCTACCAGTTCATGGTGGAGGCGAACGGCAGCAACGGAGCGTTCGTGAACAGCGCGACCGGCTGGTTCATCGTCGGACAGTGGCACAACGACGACGACGCCTCGGGTGTGGGAACCTCACCTCCGGTCGCGCTGAATATGCAAGGCGATCACCTGCAGGTGCTCGTACGCTACTGTCCGCCCGGCAAGAGCCCGAGCAACGGTGCGGGCTTCGTCGTCACCAAGACGCTCTGGACCGACCCGACCCCGGTCGTGACCGGCCAGTATCACGACGTGAAAGTGCAGGCCCGATTCTCGAATGATGCCACTGGTTACCTGAAAGTCTGGATCGATGCGGCACCGGTCGTGAACTACAGCGGACCGCTAGGCTATGGGGTCGGCACCAATTGGGGATACGGAATTTATCGGTCGTCGGCGCCCGAGATTGCTGCCGTCAATTATCGGCGTTTGACGATAACGAGCGGCTCGTTAACGCCCATATCGTCAGGGCAGCCATGACCCGCGCTGCGCAGCGTCACTGCGGCTCAGCTCCCGAGCCCGGACCGATGTGGCCTGCCGAGCGGAGCCGGTCTGCCAGTCGCCTTGGCGTACCCGCGCAAAGCGGCCACTTCGGCGATACTCAGGTGGTCTGAACTATGGGCATTCTGCGACGGGGATCACGCGTCAGCTGAAGCGCGGAGAGAACAAGTTTCCCTATTTGCCCCTCAGCTTGAATACCTTTTCATAAGCGGCCAGAAGCTTCGTCGATGCGTGATGCCAGGCGAGTTCGCCATTAATTCTGCTCTGACCGAATGCGCCCATGGCTTCGCGCCGCGCCGGATCTTCCAAAAGCTCCAGTATTTTATCGCCGAACTCGGCGGTGTCCGCATTCTGGACATACAACGATGCCTCTCCTGCGGAAAAGCGGCCTTCCGTGAGATCAAACTGGACGATGGGCTTGCCCAACGTCATGTACTCCATGATTTTGTGCATCGTCGATTTGTCGTTCATCGAACTGGGGCGGTCCGGATTTACACAGACGTCCGCCGTCGACAGAATTGTGAATAGCGTATCGTCATCGACCCGGCCCGTGAACGTGACCACATCGTCCAGTTCTAGCGCCACTGCGAGCTTCTTGAGCTCCTCCAATTCGCGTCCGCCTCCGACGATCACGAACTGGATATCATCGCGGTTCCGAATGCTGCGGATGTGCTTGATTGAATCCAGCAGCAGGTCGAGCCCCTCCTGTCTCGCGATAACACCGACATATCCGACGAGATACTTGCGCCCCTTCTTCCAGGCGGGGTCGGGTGGAAGCGAGCGAACGCGGGAAACATTCGGAGCGGAGCGGACAACGAACACGCGATCGGGGCTCATTCGGCCCCGCTCGATCGCAATCGAGCGATACGATTGGTTGGTCGCGATCGATACGTCCGCCAATGCGAACGTAACGCGTTCAAGCAGAACCATGACGCGCCAAAGAAAACCACGACGTCCAAATTTCGCCTCGTAGAGCTCAGGATTGACGTCGTGCTGATCGAAAACAAAGGACTTTCCGAACAGAAACTTATGAAATGCACCAACCAGGAAGATGAGATCGGGCGGATTGCACGCATGGATCACATCAAATCCGCGCGTGGCCAGAATTCTCACGCTCAACACGAATTCCCAGAACAGCGCCACGCTGTACTCGACCGCATAACCCAGCACCCCACGGCCTTCTTCAGGCATCCAGTGGCGATAGACTGCGATTCCCTCGAGCATCTCGAACGAGGCCGTTGCGCCCGGTCCCTTGGGACAGATCACGGACACCTCGTAGCCATGCCGCGCCAACGTGCTCGCTTCCGACCATACCCGGCCGTCGAACGGTACTGGAAGATTTTCGACGATAATCAGCACTCGGCCACAAACCGAGCCAACGCTCGCCAATTCGGATTCGCGCGTAACGGCGTCGTCACGAGAGAGTGTTGACATCAATTACCCGCTTTGCATTCAGCGCCATTTGTTTCGCCCACCCTCTGGTATCAATGACAAGGTCGAACAGCTCCGATTCAGCGGTCGATTTCGGGATCAGCAGTTTGCGGAGCGCGGGCAAATTGGAGAACGCGTAGCCAAGGTTCTGCCCCAGCAGTTTCGATGGCTCGACATGTGGATCGTAGATCGACAGGCCGATATGCAAGCGGAGGAATTTGCGAGCCAGGTCGATATTGGGGCTCTCGCGAAGATCGTCGCTGTTCTCCTTGAACGCGAGCCCCAGCATAAGCACCCGTCCGCCGGGTTGAACCGCCTTTAGGCAATTCTCAAACAGGAAATTCTTGTGCTCATCGTTCGACCTGAGTACCGAGTCCACGAGCCAGGTATGCGCGCCAACGTCGCTTGCGATGTACTGGAGCGCGCGAACGTCCTTTGGCAAGCATGAACCGCCGAATGCGCCGCCCGGCCTCAAATAGTAGGGTGAGATGTTGAGCTTGGTGTCAGAAACGAAAATCTTGTGAACGGTGGTCGCGCTAATGCCGAGCTTGTCGCAAACGCGACCGACTTCGTTGGCAAAGGCAATCTTGACTGCGTGAAACGAATTGTCGACGAATTTGGTCATCTCCGCCGTACGATAGGTCGTGTAGAACACCGGCACCGCGATGTTCGCGTTCAATTCGTCGAGGACCGTGCACCGTTCCCCGTCTCTCGTTCCGATCACGATCTTCGGTGGATTGAAGAAATCCTCTATCGCCACCGACTCGCGCAAGAATTCGGGATTGTAGACGACCTCGATGAGGTCGATCCTGCCGTTCAACGTGCTCTCGAAGATCGGAAGGACCAGATCCTCGATTGTGCCGGGCCGCATGGTGGAACGAAATACGACGGTTAACGTCGTCGTGCGCGTGGGCCCGATGAGGTCCGCGATCTGATGGGAGACTTCAGCGACAAAGCTCATGTTGTGGGATCCGTCCGGCGCGCTTGGCGTTCCCACGCACACTATTGCCAATGTGCAGCTGTCGAGCTGCCCGCTCGCGTCCTTCGTTGCACTCAGCAAGCGCTTTCTGACGGCGGACTCCACAAGTTGATCGAGGCCGGGTTCCGTGATTGGCGATTTCCCCGAGTTGACGATCGCGACCTTTTCATCGCTGATGTCGACGCCGATGACTTCGTGGCCTTGCCTGGCGAGGCAGGCGGCTGTCGTCATGCCCACGTAACCCAGTCCGAACACGGCTATTTTCATTTTTATCCATCACGCTGACCAGGTTGCGTTGGCAACACCGGCGGCTGCTTAGGGGTTGGCTGCAAGGTCGACGGTTTCGTTCAGGGGTGGTCTGCGAACCCGCGCCCTGGATGGGTGTCAGGCATCCGCAATTCCCTCCAAAGTGCGCGAGGTCTCTAACTTGGGATCACAATAACGAGGACTTCAAACCTGTGCCCAATTGTATGCGTTTAGGCCGGCGGAGCGCCTACTTTTTCGGGCTACCTATTCCGATTGCGGCAGGAGAAGGCGGACCGGAAAGGCTTCGTCATGATTGCGATGGAAGTTGATTGATTGTGAGCATCGCTGAGCGATCAGCCGGCCCGGAGCGGCTGGATAGGTCTCTTTGGTTCGTCTCCGGCTAGGCGCGAATGCGAAGCAGGTAGCCGTAATTGTCACGAAGTTCGGATAGATATCGCCGAATGGCCACCCCGAACCGGTATCGGATCGGTTCTGAAGCCGGCGAGGCATCCAGCTGTTCGTGATAAACGCACCGTATGTCCGCAGAGCCGCCGGGAGGGACATCAATCATCAGTCGAACATGTCCATCGATGTATTCGTACGCGACCATGCCTTGGTTGACTTGGACGCCCTTCAAGTAAGCGGCCTGCGGTTCTTGTTTCATGATCCAGACCCGTCGCGTCATCGCCCCGCTGTTCTCGAAGAGGAGTCGTTCGGCCAGCATCTTTACGACGGTTGCGTTGCCGTTGGATTGAATGCTGTAGCTGTGGCAAACGGCATCCTCGAGCGGGCGCCAGCGGAGTTTCCATCGCAAGGATGCGAGCTGCCGGAGAAATGCCGCCAGTTCGCTACCGTGGCCGCGGAGAAGGTCGTGATGCCCGGCAATAAAGCACGGCTTGCCCAGGAGTCCGTCAAACGCGAAGTTTTCGACGCCGTGGTGCATGTATCGTCGGGTATAAATTGGGAAGCTCCCATACCTGACGATGGCAACACTCCAGAGATCTGCGAGTGTCGTTTCGTTCAGCGCGTCATCGGCTGGTGCGACCTCTGTGTTAACGGCCGCGACGAAGCCATTTCGCTTGAGCGCCGAGGCCGCCTCAGGCGAGAATGCCCCTTGCGGGAAAACCATCACGTTTTCGTGGTCGAGCGCAGTCCTGTCGCGAAGGGCCTGCATCCGAAGTCGCGCGGTCTTCAGCTTTCGGTCGAGCTCCTCAGGTGAGCGGGCTGCAAATTCACCACGTGTGTGATCGCAGCCGTGCACGCAGACGGACAGTTTCCCACTGCTTTTCTGGAAGGCGGCAACAGTGTCGCGATTTGTTCGTCGCCAGTTCCATGGAATAAAGGCGATGGTCGTTGCGAATGTCAGTTTGTCAGCCAGCTGCAGCAGTTCGCTAAAATCGAGGAGACCGTACCGTGGCCACAGAGGCGGATCGTCAATGATCAGGCAAGCGCTTGTCTCTGCGGTCGTCGCGCAAACGCCGCGGAACGCCCACTTCAGATACATGACAATTGGTACCGCGCCGGCGAAGCATTTCTTCACATCAAAATACGTTGCGGTGCGTTCGTGAATGTCCACCATCGCCGGGGAAGAGCCGGCAAAGAAGCGGACACCGGAATATGTGAACCCGACAAACAGGTCGCCCTCGGGAGCACCCACGATGCTCTGCACGTTGCCATTATGAATGACGAGCGCGGTATCGGCGGCGGCGCGCTCCACTTGGATCTGTAGTCCCGACATTGGGCCGCAGATTTCGGGAAGAGCATCGGTGACCGATACGGTCATTGGGGACTGGCCAGAGCCGCGGATCTCCGCCTCGGGGTCTCCAGTGATCTGGCGCAACAGAGCCCTGCAGGGATCTGCGGCTTGAAATCCATAAACGAAGATCGAACTGGCCGCTGCCAGCCAGGCCGGAAGCGCCTCTGTCTTGCAGCGCTGCAGGACTTGGGCGAGACAGGGCGCGGAAGCGAGGATAGAGAACTGCGGATGGCCTGCTGTCAGCGCGGCTGCATGGTTACCGTCCGCTTCGGCGACTGTCAGCGCCGTCCATGGAATTTCAAAGAAATCGAGAATTGCCGCCAGGTTGCAATCATTGGGCGATGGTACGTCGCCGCGGAGCAGGAGTGCGATCGAGGAGCCTTTGTCCATAGCGTCAATGTTCATCCGGGGGGCCTCATCTCTTGGTAAGGCCGTCAGGCCTTCCGGAGATCATTCGTGCCCCCGCGCTTCTGCAGCAGTTTTGAGGAGTCCTATACGAAGGGGCGCCACGTTTCCACCGAAGGACAGATGCGCAATGGTCGCTCCGGCCAACTAATCCGCGGTAGGCGATAGGACGACCTTGTCATGATCCGATCTGGCCCCTCGTGGTGGGGCGATTTGTGAATCCCGACGTGAGCGTGGATTTTCATTCGCAGCGCTGACATTTGGCGCGAGCCCTGCCTCGGGCACAAGACGATCCCCCGGGGTGCCGCAGACGAATCAGGACGTCAGGCATTCCCGCAGGCCTGATGCGAGGACGGCCAGGTGCTGTTGATCTCTGTCCGAACTCGCCAGCCGGCATTGAAAGCCGAAAAGGCGATGCATTACAACGCGGTGCGCCAACTCTTTGACGCACCCGGTCCGGCCATTGCGCAACGTGCGAAGCTCTCCGGCTCCCGCTGCAAGGGCGGGGGTACCCCCGATGGGCGTGGGTCATAATCCGTGTTCTACAGCGGCGCGCGCGCTCAACCGGCTATCCTGCTCGAACGCACGCTAAGGCCTTCAAACAGGGAGCCATCATGGCGAGATAACCGTGCTCGTAAGGATACTGACGTTCACCATTGCTTTCCTCTGGCGTGATCGTGGCAAAACATGTCGAAACAATTATTTTCCAAACTCGTTCATACTCACAACCAGGCCGCCGGCGCGGAAATTTTGACCGCAAAAGCCGAGCCATCGCTCGCAGTCATCGGTTGCGGCTACTGGGGCGCAAAGCACATCCGCGTTGGCCACGATATCGGCGCAAGAGTGTCGATGGCCGTCGACATGGGCTCTGACAGGCTGGAATACATCAAGTCACAGTATCCCTCTGTCGCTGTTGCGCGTGATATCGACGCGATCCTGAATAACTCTTCCATCGACGGCGTGATTATCGCCACCCCCGCCGTGACGCACTTTGAGATGGCGCGGGCCGCGCTCCAGGCCGGAAAGCACGTGCTCGTCGAGAAGCCGTTGGCCATGACGAGCGCGCATTGTCGCGAACTGATTGCGATAGCCGAGGAGCGGGAGCGTGTGCTGATGGTTGGGCACACGTTCGAGTATCACCCGGCGGTGAGTGTCATGCGTCAAATGATCCGGAGCGGCTCTCTCGGCGAACTCTACTACATCGACTCGCGGCGCCTGAATCTCGGTCTCTACCGGCCCGATGCCAACGTCCTGTGGGACTTGGCGCCACACGACCTTTCCATCATCTTCTTCCTGCTCGAGGAAGCCGCGCAGAACATCGGCGCCTGGGGCTGCGCGCACGTCTTGCCGGAAGTTGAGGATGTTGTTTACGCAAAGTTGGGCTTCAAGAGCGGACCGACCGCCCATGTGCACGTTTCGTGGTTGGACCCCGTCAAGGTGCGCCAGGTCACGGTCGTCGGAAGCGATGCGATGCTGGTGTTCGACGACGTGGAGCCGTCGGAGAAGGTGCGCGTCTATCAGAAGCGCTTCAGGCCGCGGATCAACGGCGACTCGTACGCCGACTTCCAGTCAGCCTATCATCATGGCGACGTACATATCCCCGCGATATCGAGCAGCGAGCCGCTAAAGCTCGAGTTGCTCGATTTTGTCAACGCGATCAAGACTGGCGCACAGCCCGTTGCGAGCGGTGCACATGGCCTGCGGGTTGTCGAAGCGCTCGAAGCTGCATCGGAGTGTCTACGGCTCAACCAGGAGCACCGTGTCGGCGCGACACATCAACCGGCGTTTTTGCGGCGGAACGCGTCGGCGGGGGCCGCCGAAATTGTCGTTGGATGAAGCCGTGCGATGGAAGGCGATCCCGCGGGAATTCGTTAAGCGGGTGCTGGACATTGCGGTCAGCATCACCGCGATCCTGATACTCGCCCCTGTACTTGTCGCGGTCTGGGTGGCGATCCGCCTCGACAGTCCCGGGCCGGCGTTCTTTTGCCAACGCCGGGTCGGGCTGGGCGAGAAGCGGTTCAATTGCTTCAAGTTCCGGACGCTACGTCATGAGGCCGACGAGAACGTCCATCGCGACGCCATTCGGCGGGCTTGGGCGAAGGAGGTTCTCTCGAACGACCCCAATGCCCCCTACAAGCTGACAGATGATCCCCGAGTGACGCGTGTGGGGCGGTTGCTGAGGCGAACCAGTATCGACGAGCTACCGCAACTCCTCAACGTACTGCGAGGCGAAATGAGCATTGTCGGTCCACGGCCAGCGATTCCCTATGAACTTGAGTACTTCCGCGAATGGCATCACAGACGTCATCTCGTGAAGCCCGGCATCACCGGACTTTGTCAGGTTCGTGGCCGCGGTCGACTCTGCCCGGAGGCGATGCTCGAGATGGATGTCGAATATGCGATGAACTGGACCCTGTGGACCGACCTGAAGTTAATTGCTCTGACAGTTCCCGCGGTGCTGCGGGGCCACGGCGCTCGATAGGTTCTCAAGTAACAGAGATGGAATCTGGTGAGGTGCGAATAATGAAAATTCCGTTCGTAGATCTCAAGGCACAATATGCGACGCTGAAGGATGAGGTAGCCGACGCAATTCGGGGCGTGCTCGAGTCCGCGCAATTCATCGGTGGCGAGGCAGTTGCTTCGTTCGAAAGAGACTTTGCCGCGTATTGCCAGGTGCCCTATGCGCGCGGCGTGGCAAGCGGAACGGACGCGATTCATCTGGCGCTGCGGGCCTTGGGTGTTGGCCATGGTGACGAGGTGATTACGACCGCTCATACTTTCATCGCCACCGCCGCCGCCATCGTAGCGACGGGAGCGCAGCCGGTTTTCGTCGATATCGATCCCGATACCCACACGATCGATCCGAGGATGATCGAGCGGGCCCTGACAAGCCGCACGAAGGCGATCGTTGCAGTTCACCTCTTTGGCCAGCCCGCGGACATGGGTCCGATCAAGGACCTCGCACGACGGCGCGGTCTGTTTGTAATTGAAGACGCTGCCCAGGCGCATGGAGCCGAGTATCAGGGGATCCGAACCGGGGCGCTCGGCGATGTCGCCTGTTTTTCGTTTTACCCGGGGAAGAATCTCGGAGCATACGGTGATGGAGGAGCGGTCACCACCAACAGCGCAGCGATCGCCGAGCGGATCGAACGATTGCGCGACCATGGTCGAACCACGCACTACAACCACGCCGAGGTCGGGTTCAACAGCCGGCTCGATGCTCTTCAGGCCGCAGTTCTGCAAGTCAAGCTCCGGCGTCTGGATGAGTGGAACGACCACCGGCGGCGTGCTGCGGAATGGTACACTGCGGAGTTGACGCACGCGAGCGTCGGGACGCCGTTCGTCCGAAAGGGATCCACCCACGTCTACCATTTGTACGTGATCACGACCAACGAGCGGGACGCAATGCGCAATAGGCTCGACGAGGTCGGCGTGGCGAGCGGAATCCACTATCCGTTGCCGCTCCACCTACAGCCTGCGTTTGCTTATCTCGGCTACAAGCAGGGCGATTTGCCGTGCTGCGAAGCGATGGCTGCGCAATCATTGTCTCTTCCCATGTTCCCGGAGCTCACGCGCGACCAGGTGCGCGATATCACTGCGATTGTGCGTGCTGTTGCCGATCGGAAAAGCCATAGGGAACCGCAGCGGAAGCCCGTCGCGATGCACGCGGATGGCGGGAAGGTGTGACGATGAACCGAATTAGTGCACGGGCGGTGGTCGAGACCGAGGCGATCGGTGCGGACGTGACGATCGCAGAGTTCGCCGTGGTGCGGTCTGATGTTACGATCGGCAATAGGGTTGTCATTCATCCGCATGTCGTGATCGAGAGTGGGGTGAGAGTAGGGGACAACGTCGAGATTTTCCCGGGTGCCTATATCGGAAAAGTACCCAAGGGGGCCGGCGCGTTGTCGCGGGCCCCGCAGTTTGAAGCATGGATCGATATCGGCGCCGATTGTTCGATTGGACCGCACGCAGTTATCTTCTACGACGTCTCGCTCGGCGCGGGGACCCTGATCGGTGACGGTGCCTCGATCCGTGAACAGTCGCGCATAGGCTCGAAGACGATTGTCGGGCGTTACGTTACGGTCAATTACAACACGCAGATCGGCGATCGCGTACGGGTGCAGGATCATACCTGGCTGGCCGGCAATATGACGATTGAAGACGACGTGTTCATATCGGGCTGCGTCGGCACTTCGAACGACAACGCGATCGGCAGGAACGGTTACGACGGTTCGCCGATGCTTGGGCCCACTATCGCGCGTGGCGCGGCGATCGGCGTGGGTGCCAATCTCCTGCCGGGCGTCAGAGTCGGGATCGGCGCTATGGTCGGCGCCGGCGCCGTAGTGACAAAGGACGTTCCTGACGGTGTGCTCGTGACGGGCGTCCCTGCGGAGATCCGACGAAAGCTCAACGGGGGTGGCAGCAAAGACCAAGTGACTCGATGACGGTTCGTGCCAAAGCGTCGAGGGAGCAATCGTGAGGATCCTCTGTGTCACCAACATGTATCCGAGCCCGGAGAGGCCGGGATCCGGCGCTTTCGTGTATCAGCAAGTACAGCAGCTGCGCCGGTTCGGGCACTCGGTCGACGTTGTCAATATCGTCGGTTCGCAGTCCAAGCTGAACTATCTGAAGGGCATCTTTGACGTCATCCGAAGGACGAGTGCGACGCGATACGACATCGTCCACGCGCACTATGGTTACTCGGCCTATCCCGCAATGTTTCGGTTGCGGGCGCCACTCGTCATCACGCTGCACGGGACCGACGTGCTCGGGAATATCTTCGAGCGGCTGGCCACGCGGGTCGTGTCGCATTTCGCCGATGCCATTATCGTCGTGTCTGAGGAGATGCGGAAGCGGATTCCCGGAATCGTGATTCCCTGCGGGGTCAACCTTGGCGCATTCAAGCCGTACGATCGCGACGAAGCGCGCGCGCGGCTGCGATGGCCTAAAGACAAATTTATCGTCCTGTTTCCGTTTGATCCGACACGCCCTGAGAAGAGATATGATCTGGCGCGGGCGTCGGTCGACCGGCTGGTGCAGAATGGCGTCGACGCGGAGTTGATGACGGTCATCAACGTGCCGAACGAAGAGATGCCCTGGTACTACAGCGGGGCAAACGCCCTGCTTCTGAGCTCAGACTATGAAGGGTCACCGACTTCAATCAAGGAAGCTCTTGCGTGCAATCTTCCGGTGGTGTCGACCAGGGTCGGTGACGTCCACGAACAGTTAAATGGCATCGCGGGAACGTGGATATGTCCACCGGATGCCGCCACGATAGCGCGCAGCCTTCGAGCGGCGTTTGACTGGTCGCAGAACGGCGAGTTTCAGGGGCGTGCGGCGGTGGCGAAATACGACCAGGCGCTGACCGTGGAACGAATTGTCGGGGTATACACCGACGTCCTCTCGAACTTCAGGGCAAGAGGGGTAGGCCGGCGTTTGCTGCGGAGCGGAGGATAGCAATGGGCGTCGTGGAGAAAGCGCCGTCGCAAGCGGCATGGTTTCGGCTAGCGGAGAGGCGCCAGTCCCGCTTTTACGGTGAGTTAGAGTGAAGCAGGCTCTTGCGGACAGCATGATCGAAATGGCCCGTCGGTCCGGCCTGTTGCCGGCCTTCCGCAAGATCTTTGCGGGCCGGGCGGCTATCGTCATGTTCCACGAGATCCAGCAAGATAGCCGCTCGGAATTGATGACAGGGACGTCAGTCGGCCTCTTTGAATATTCGCTCAATTGGCTGCGGCAAGAAGGATGGGAGATTGTCAGTCTTGAAGCATGCATCGAGCGGTTGGCTACGAATGCCGGGACGGGCCGCTATGCGGTGCTTACCTTTGACGATGGCTATCGAGACAATGTCGTGACCGCGCTTCCAATTCTGGAGCGATACAACGCTCCGTTCACGATCTACGTTCCCACTGGCGCTCTGAAACGGACGTTGCAGGCGTGGTGGCTGGGTTTGCGCGAAATGTTTCGTTCTGGAGACACAGTGACGATCGACGCGATGGACATGCGATTCCATTGCCCCCGGTTGCGCGAAAAGATGTCGGGTCTGAATGAGGTTACGGATTGGATTCATCAAGATTATCGCCGGATCGCAATGCTTGCCCCGACGTTCAGCAAGGCGGGCTTGTCATTGTCGGCCCTGAATGAGGCGTACTTTCTGGATGAGCGCGAGCTTCAAAGCCTGGCGCGGCATCCTCTCGTGTCGATTGGCGGGCACACTGACTCGCATGCCGCCCTATCGTGCCTGGATATTCAGTCCGCACGGGCCGAAATGGCAGATAACCGCTCCTATCTGGAGCGATTGCTGCAGCGTCCGGTGCGGCACTTTGCTTATCCCTACGGTGACTCCAAAGCATGTGGCCCCAGGGAAGCGCAGCTTGCAAGGGACATCGGGTTTTCAACCGCAGTGACAACCCGGCACGGGCAGTTGTCTGGTCTCAAGTCAGATCATTTTGCGCTTCCTCGTCTCGGCGTCGGGGGGCAATTCGATACGACGGCCAGGTTCGAGGCGCGGATCAGCGGCGTCCAGTCGGCCGCTCACATGCTGCTGGGGTCCCAACGTTGAATGTAGCGCTGAATCACTCACCGCGAGGTGGACTGAAGCAGTTCACTCGAGAGGGCGCTGAGATGCGCATACTGCATGTTATCGAACGTCTTGCCCCGGGAGGGAAAGAACGACAAGTCGTAGAACTGCTGAAGGGGCTTGCCGCTCACCGTGACGTAAGGTCATTCGTAGCTGTTGTGGACCAGGACGAGGTTAACCTCGAGATTGACCGCGAACACGCGGAAGTCATTCAGCTCAATCGGAGAGGCAAGAAGGATTGGCGCCTTTTCAAGACGTTGTACGAGCTCGTCTCCGACCTGAAGATAGATATCATCCACTCGTGGGGCTCGATGAGCTCCGTCTATGCGACGCCGGTTGCCAAGGTGTGCGGTACGGCCTTCGTAAATGGGTTTGTGCGAGACGCGCCCTCGCATATGTCGCTGTGGAGAAAAGGCTACCTGAGAGTCAAGCTGACGATCCCGTTTTCGGACGTCGTTGTTGCCAATTCTCGTGCGGGGCTGGCTGCCTACGGTATTCCCGAGCGCAAAGGTCTCTGCATCTACAACGGATTCAGTCCTGAAAGGGTGTCCGGCCTAAAGGATAAGACCGAGCTTCGCAGCACTCTGGAGATTGTGACGCCCCACATTGTCGGGATGGTCGCCAACTTCACGCCCAGAAAGGACTATGAAACCTTCGTCGAGATGGCACGCCGGGTCTGCGATCTAAGGGACGACGTCACCTTCTTGGCCATCGGTAGCGGTGAAACGCTGCAGCGGGTGCGCGATAGCATCCCGACTGAACATTCGCTGCGCATCAAGCTTCTGGGGCGGCGGAACGACGTCGAGAGCATTGCCAATCTCTTCACTGTTGGTGTTCTCACCACCAATAGCCGTTTACACGGAGAGGGAATTTCCAACGCGATAACCGAATGCATGGCGTTGGGTAAGCCGGTTGTGGCAACAAACGATGGGGGCACTTCTGAATTGGTCCTGGACGGTCAGACCGGATATCTTGTGCCGAGCCATGACGTCGGCGCCTTGACCGATCGCGTGCTCGAACTCCTCGGCAACGCTGAACTCGCCGATCAATTGGGTGCCGCAGGACGCCGGCGCGTCGAGACGGAATTCTCGCTGGACGCGATGTGTAGCGCGTATCTCTGCCTTTACCGGAAACTGGCGGGCAGGAGAGCGCGCGCGACATGGCAAGGTGGGACTACGAGCGATGTAGTCGATTGATCGTTTGGACCGGTTTTCCGGGGGCGTTCAAATCGGCTCCCGAACGGAATGCCTCGCTCGAGTTTCCAGACTTGACGGCCTGAAGGCTCGCAGGAATAGCTCCAGGTTTGCCAGAGACCAAAGCACCTTTTCGTGGTTTTGACGGCGGGCGAGATGCTCGTTGACCAGCTGCCGCAAGACATCCCTGTTGCAGAACGATGCCACACGCGCGCCATCACTGACCAGCAGATCGGAGATAAATTCGCGATAGGGACCGCGAAACCACTCCTCAATTGGCACGCGAAAGCCGATCTTCTTGCGCGTCAGAATCCCCGGTGGAAGAGTGTGCTGCATCGCTGCTCGCAGGACTGACTTGCCGCCGCTGCGACCGACCAGGAAATTGTCCGGAAACCGCGCGACAAGTTTGGCGAGACTGGTGTCCATGAACGGCATCCTGCCCTCAATTGAACCTGCCATCATCATTCGGTCAGCGCGTTCGAGGAGGTTGTCGGGTAACCACGACGTCTGATCGAAGAACAGCGTGCGCCGCACATTCGACCCGATGCCGATCGAAAACGGATGGGAATCCGGCAGCGCTACGGGCAGGGGACGTCCGATAATCCGGTTCCTTTCGCCAAGGGAAACTCCGCCGAACCAGAGTTGCATCCGGCTCGGCCAATCCCGCTCGCCCGCCGCGGTCGTCACGATCTTGGCGCGGCGCATATCGTACGGCAGCGCGCGCATTGCGGGCGATATGATGCGGTCATGAATCGCCTGGGGAACCAGTCGCTGGTAGAGCTCGATCCATTGTTCGGCACGGTGCTTGGGATAGCCGCCCAGAAGTTCGTCTGCGCCTTCTCCGGTAAGGACCATTTTCACCTTGCTCGCCGCCATATGCGACAGCATCATAACCGGAATATCGGCCGGTTCGGCCGCAGGTGCGCCGCGACGCAGAATTGCGGTCGGCCAGCTCTTCAAGAAGTCGTGCGGCTCCAGCACGATTTCCTCGTGATCGGTGTCAAATTGACGGGCGATGGTACGGGCGTGATCAAGCTCCGAGTAGCTGGCTTCACGAAAGCCGACTGAGAAGGTGCGCACGCGCTCAGAGCTATGGCGGACCATGGCCGCGACAACCGCAGATGAGTCGATGCCGCCGGACAAGTAGGCTCCGAACGCAACGTCACTGCGCATGCGAATGCGCACGGCATCGTCGAACGTCGCCTTGAACATCCGGACTGCCTCGTTGAAGTCCGTGATGTCGGGCTCTGCCGACGCTAGCGGTGGTATGAAATACCGGGTGATGTTTGTCCGGCCTTCGCGCCATACCAGGTGGCAGCCGGGGGGAAGCTTGCGCACGGCTTGAAAGAATGTCCTGGGGCCGGGCACATATCGATTGAGGAGATAATGCTCGACGGCATGCGGGTCGATCGAGGTATTCATGCCCGGGAATTGGAGGAGCGGCTCGATCTCCGATGCGAACAATAGGCCTGCGTTCTCGGCTATGAACAGCGGCTTCTTGCCGAACGGGTCGCGCGCCAGGACGAGCTGTTGGGCCCTCGCATCCCACAATCCGAAAGCGAACATGCCGCGGAAGCGTTTGATCGAATCGACCCCCCAAGCGCGGTAGGCTTCGATCAGAACTTCGGTATCGGAGGATGTGCGAAAGGTGTGACCGAGCGAGTTAAGCTCCTCGCGCAGCTCGATGTAGTTATAGAGCTCTCCGTTGAAGACGAGCCCGATCGAGCCGTCGGCGCTCCACATCGGCTGGGCTCCGCCCTCGAGATCGATGATCGAGAGACGCCTGTGCCCCAAGCTGACTTGATAGCGCTGGTCGGCAGTGTCGCTCTGCCGGTAACCCGCGCCGTCAGGGCCCCTATGCTTCATCAGGTTGGTGAGGCGGACAAGAGTGTCGTAGTCTTGCCGGTGCTCTCCCCGGAGTACCCAGCCAAAAATCCCGCACATGACTCCTGCCAGTTTCTTCCGTGCTGACAGTGCTGGAGCCACGGACGACCATCAAGGAGGAAGGCGGATTAATCCTTCCAGGGTTGCGTCATCGTGTCCTCTCGACTTCCTCGAGAGGCGTGCGCGCGCCCTGGGTGAAATTGCCAGGGGTCGCTGTGCGGTCGGGCGCCGACGGCTGAAGCTTGTTCGGTTCAGCAGCTGATGGTGCAGACAGCTTGGTGGCCCGTTGAAAATGTGCCCACCGAAAGCGTCAGTGCGCCGTATGAGATCGGTGCATGCCCAATCGGTGTCCGCGGCCATTCAAGAATCCTCGCGCGGCGCTCATGGGTGTCGAGGATGATCTTGACGTAGGAGAACCTGTCCACGGCAGCGATCGAGTTGATTGCCTCAATGGGCGCAGTTCGCGACCGCTCCGTTATCCGTAATTCTCCGTACTCGATCGCTGCGTTGCTTGCCGCGCGACCTCGATCATTCGTGATGGCGAGCGCCAACATTGACGCTATCGGTTGAAAACTTTTTTGCGCCCCTACGGCGACGGCGCTGAATTCGACAGCGACGGCAAGCATATGCTCCAGGCGCTGTTGTTTGGACGCTTCAAACTACAGCCAAGCTGGGTAACTCTTTTTTGCCATACTCCCTGATTAACCAGCGGGCTCTGCAGTTGGGGATGGGCGATTCGCACTGCATCGGAATGTGCACGCAGTAGATCCTGTGAGGCATCGAAATCCGCTCGTGGCGCAAGGCGTTGCGAGTGCGTGGTATGTCGCGCGCCTTCGCGCCGCGGCCGTAAATTCCCTTGTAAGCGTCAAAGAGAAGCAATCTCTGCGACCGATGGAGGCCTGAATTGGATACGACCGGGACAATCACATCGTTTTCTTCCGCACCGATGACAAGGTTCAATATCGGTGGTGACAGCTACGGAGTTCAGGATGCGAGCACGAGCTATGCCCTGACCAATCCCGACCCGCAAACCCTGCGCTTCGAAGTGCAGCAGGGCGATCATGCCTGGTACGATGACTCATCTGTCGATCGCTCCGAGGTGTCGGGCGCGACCAACATTCCGGGCAGCACGCCCATTGCGTTGAATTATCAGTTCATGGTGGAGCCGAATGGCCCTAACGGGACATTTGTGAATACGGCAACCGGCTGGTTCATCGTTGGACAAATGCACAATGATGACTGGGCCAGCGGAGTAGGCACCTCGCCGCCGTTCGCGATCCAGCTGGATGGCAATCATCTACAGGTTGTCGCCAGATATGTCGCCCCTGGTCTCGATCCCAGCAATGGCGCCGGCAACGTGCAGATGCTCACGCTCTGGACCGACCCCAATCCGATTCAGGCGGGCGTGTATAACAACATTCAGATCCAGGCCGATGTCTCGAACACCGGTGGCGGGTATTTGAAGGTCTCGATCAACGGGACCCAGGTCGTGAATTACAATGGCCCGTTGGGCTATGGCGTCGACACCAATTGGGAATACGGAATCTATCGGTCGTCGGCCCCCGAGACCGTTGCCGTCGATTACCGAAACATGACGCTACTGACGGGGGCGGCGGCCACTGCCTCGTCACCGTCGACGACGCCGACGCAGCCGACCACGCCGACCACCCCCACCGTCGCGCCGACGGTGACACAGGCCTCCGCTTCGCCGGGGACCGGAACCGAGCATGTCGGCGATGTTGTCACCTTTACGCTCGCTTTTAGCGAAGCCGTGACCGTCGCAGGTACGCCGACGCTGTCGCTCAACGATGGCGCAGGAGCCACCTATGTTGGCGGCTCCGGGACAAATACGCTCACCTTCCAGACGAAAGTCGCGTCGACTGATACGAATACTTCGGCACTTGCGATCACCGGGGTCAATCTTGCGAGCGGTGCGAGCATCAAGGATTCCGGGGGGCTTGCCGCTGATCTCTCGGGCGCGGTGAAGACATTCTCCGGTCTGCAGATCTCGAACACGCCGATCATGCCAACGCAGCCAACCACACCGACGACGCCGACAACTCCGACGACGCCGGTGGTGACCGCGCCGGTGCTCTCCATCGCGGACCACGCGCTCTGGGTGGCTGGCAGGGGCGGCCACGTCAGCCTGGGGACGACGGTGTCGACGACCGATCCCAACGACAGCGTCAGTCTGAACATCAAAGGGCTGCCGAGATATGAGACGATCACGACCGGCGATGGCACCACGTTCAGGGGCAGCAACATCACTCTGAGCGCAGCGCAGGTTGCCAGCGGACTGACGCTGACGTCGCACTACAGGGGCAGTCAACATCCGGTCGCGAACCTCACACTGACTGCGACCGCGAAGGACCCGGTTACCGGCGCAGTGGCTTCCTCGGCGACACAGACCATCAAAGTCACGGATCCGCTGCCGTCTACCGGCACCGGGAGCACGGCACACCACGGCCATGGGCTGCACCACCACCTAGGGTCAGGCCGCAGCACGCTGGCAGCTACCGTGCCGCAGACAACCTCTTCGGCGAATTACGAAACGGCCAAAGGGTCCCAAGCAAACCACAGCTTCGCGCTGCTGAACCAATATTTGGCTGGTGGCTCCGGTCGGGTCGACGGCGGTCAGATCGCGGAAGCCGTGTCGAACGGTGCCGCCTGGACGCAGAACGCGTTCCTGACGAAGCCGCATCACTAACGTACTGCCGCACCCGGGCACTGGACGCCCGGGTGCGGCACCGCCAATTTTGGGGACGCCGCACGGCAAAATTGGTCGGTCGGTAGCCGCGAAGGGGAGATCGAAAAACCAATCCACAACGGACGGTTGCCGGCCGTCGTCGTTTGGCGGACAATCGCCGAAGGGATTCCGATTCGATACTTCATTGAGAGCGTAAAACGCCTGAGTTCAGGTCAGTTTTCGGGCACAACTTGCGTGTGTATGAATCCACAATTCGAAAGTTTTTTCGCCATTTTTGCTCGTTAACCAACCTGCTCAGCCTGTCGGGGGGGCAATTCAAAATATCCCGTCGCGCTGAAATCTCCTCGCGGTTCGAGGCCTTAACGCTCTGATGATTGCTTGCGCCGTTTTGGCTGCGAGCACGCGTATGTCGCGTATCTTCGGATAGGCGTCATTGGAATTCCATGTGCATGCAAAGGACCACAAACGCTGGCGGTAGCCGCGAGGGGTAGAGTAACGAAATGGCGATCCAGAACGGAAATGCCCACGCAGCTCCAGATCTGGGGCTTCGAGCGCTGGCTCTGTTCCTGCGCTTTCATGGCGTGAACACCGAGCCTGATCAACTCCGCGATCACTGCGGAGAGGATGGGATAGGCATCCGCGCAATGCTGCGTTGTGCGCGCGAATTTGGGGTCAAAGTCCGCGCGACGACGATGGATTGGTCGCGGCTGACGGGCATCCAGCTGCCTGGAATCGCCTCGCTCCGTGACGGCGGATTTTTGCTTCTAGGAAAAATCGAGGATCAGGTTGCGCTTGTGCTGCACCCGACCTCGTCGCATCCGCGACGAATGACGCGCGCGGAATTTGAAGCGATCTGGGATGGCGGTTTGATCTCGCCTGGCTCACCGAGCTTCGCTCATCTCGCACTTCATGCAATTGGCGACATCCGCGCGCGCGGCGTTGAGCTGGGTAGCAGCCTGTTGCGCCGCGCGGGCGACGTGCTGGTCGGGGCCCGCGACGGCCTGGTGCGGATCCGCGATACAATCTCGACGAAGGCGCCCGGCGCCCTGATGTGGGCGCGCTTTGTTGCTCGCGGCGATACTGCCGACGAGGCCGCGGATATCGGATCTCCGGCTGCAGACGTCGGTTTCGAAGACGGCGATGAATCCGGGCTGATTGCGCTCGCGATCTTGCTGCGTTGCCATGGAATCGCTGCCGATCCCGGCCAAATCCACCACCGGGTGGGGGCGACGCGCCTCGGCGTTACCGAAATCCTGCGCTGTGCCAAAGAGTTTGGGCTCAAGGCAAAGGTGCAGAGGACGAACTGGAACAGGCTTGCGGTCACGCCGCTGCCGGGAATTGCGCTGCTGCGCGACGGCAGCTTCCTGATCCTCGGCAAGGTTATCGACGACAAGCTTCTCATTCAGCGCCCGCTGTCTCCGCGCCCCGAATCCATCACCCAGGCGCAACTCGAGGCGATCTGGGACGGCGGCATCATTCTGATGGCCCGGCGTACCAGCCTGACCGATCTCGCGCGGCGTTTCGATATCTCCTGGTTCGTGGGCGCCATGCAGAAGTATCGCCGCCTGCTCGGCGAGGTGCTGGCGGCGTCGTTCTTCCTTCAGATATTCGCCGTTGTCTCACCGCTGTTCTTCCAGGTGGTCATCGACAAGGTGCTCGTGCACCGAAGCATGAGCACGCTCGACGTTCTGGTCATCGGCCTTGTCGTGCTGACGGTGCTCGAGGCCGTTCTCGAGACGCTGCGCGTCTATGTGTTCGCGCATACGACAAACCGTATCGACGTCGAGCTCGGGGCCAGACTGTTCCGTCACCTGATGGCACTGCCGATTGCCTATTTTCAGACCCGCCGCGTCGGCGATTCGGTGGCCCGGGTCCGCGAGCTGGAGAACATCCGCCAGTTCCTGACAAGCTCGGCGCTCACGCTGGTCATCGACCTTCTCTTCACGGTCGTCTTCCTTGTCGTGATGTTCTATTACTCGACGACGTTGACCTGGATCGTGCTCGCGTCCTTCCCGTTCTACATCGGTATCTCCGCGGGAGCCACGCCGCTGTTCCGCGCGCGCCTCGATGAGAAATTCAATCGCGGCTCCGAGAACCAAGCCTTCCTGGTCGAGAGCGTGACCGGCGTTGAGACGCTCAAGGCGATGGCGGTCGAGCCCCAGATGCAGCGCCGCTGGGAGGAGCAACTCGCCGGCTATGTGGCCGCAAGCTTCCGCGTGCTCAGCCTGAACAACACGGCGAGCCAGGCGGTCCAGATGATCAACAAGCTGGTCATCGCTGCGACCCTTTACTTCGGCGCCCGGTTGGTCATCAGCGGCGACCTGACCGTCGGCGAGCTCGTCGCGTTCAACATGCTTGCGGCGCGCGTGAGCACGCCGGTGCTGCGCCTCGCACAGGTCTGGCAGGACTTTCACCAGGCGCGTGTCTCGATCGATCGCCTCGGCGACATCCTGAACACCATTCCAGAGCCGAGCTTCACCCCGGCCCGCGCCGCTCTGCCGCCGATCCGCGGCCACGTGAAGTTCGAGCACGCGACCTTCCGCTACCGCATCGACGGGCCCGAGGTGCTGCATGACGTGTCGTTCAGCGTGGAGCCGGGCCAGGTCATCGGCATCGTGGGCTCGTCTGGCTCAGGCAAGAGCACCATCACCAAGCTGATCCAGCGTCTCTATGTTCCGGAGAGCGGACGCGTCCTGGTCGATGGCGTCGATCTCGCAATGGTCGACCTGAGCTGGCTGCGGCGCCAGATCGGCGTCGTGCTGCAGGAAAATGTGCTTTTCAATTGCACGATTCGCGACAATATCGCATTGGCTGATCCGGCCATGCCGATGGAGCGCGTTATCGAGGCGGCAATGCTGGCCGGTGCACACGACTTCATCCTGGAATTGCCCGAGGGTTACGACACCGTCGTGGGCGAGCGCGGCAGCAGCCTGTCTGGCGGACAGCGCCAGCGTATTGCAATCGCGCGCGCACTGATCACCGATCCGCGCATCCTGATCCTCGACGAGGCGACCAGCGCACTGGATTACGAAAGTGAACGCGCGATCCAGCAGAACATGAGGCGGATTTCCGCCGGAAGGACCGTGTTCGTCATCGCTCATCGGCTGTCGACGGTCCGCAATGCGAGCCGGATCATCACGCTGGAGCATGGCCGCATCGTCGAAGACGGCAGCCACGATGAACTGATCCGCAGCAACGGGCGTTACGCGAACCTTCACTATCTCCAGGCCGGTATTCATGACCTCCGCTAGCCGCAATGTTGTCTCGTTTCCGAGGCGCGAGCCTCGCCGTCGCCAGCACGAAATCGCGTTCTTGCCGGCGGCGCTTGAGATCACTGAAACGCCGCCGTCGCCGGTCGGCCGCGCGATAGGGGCGACCATCATCGCGGCGTTCTGCATCGCGCTGGTATGGGCGACGCTTGGCAGTGTCGACATCGTCGCCACCGCGACCGGCAAGATCGTGCCGGGCGGGCGCACCAAGCTGATCCAGCCGTTCGAGACGGGCGTTGTCCGCGCCATCCAGGTCCGCGACGGCCAGACCGTGAAGGCCGGCGACGTTCTGATCGAACTCGACCCGACGATGACGGAAGCCGATCAGGAGCGCCAAAAAGGCGATCTGCTTGCGGCCGAGCTCGAGGTCGCGCGATTGCAGGCCGCGCTCGCAGCCGATCCGCTCGCCGCCTTCCGTGCTCCGCCCAACGCCAGCCCCGCCGAGATCGAGATGCATCGCCAGTTCTTGATCAGCCAGCGCGCCGAGCAAGATGCCAAGCTTTCCGAAATCGAACGACAGCAAGGTCAGAAGGAGGCGGAGCGGGCAACCACGTCGGCAAGCGTTGCCAAGCTGGAAGCAACAATCCCCGTGCTGCAGGAACGGGTCGATATCCGCAAGGGCCTCGTCGAAAAGGCACTGGCCTCCAAGGTTGTCTACCTCTCCGAATATCAGGACCTGGTTGCCATGCAGCAGGATCTCGTGCTGCAAAAGAGCCGGTTGCGCGAAGCCGACGCGGCGATGGCGCTGCTGAAGGAAACAAGGGACAAGACTGTCGCGGAGTACCGCCGCGCGACCTACGATGCACTTGCAAAGGCCGAGCAGAAGGTTGCGAGCGCGGCGCAGGAGGTGGTCAAGGCGGATCGGCGCACGAAGCTGCAGCGTTTGACCGCGCCTGTCGATGGCGTCGTGCAGCAGCTTGCCGTTCACACGGTGGGCGGCGTGGTGACGCCGGCTCAGGCGCTCGCAGTAGTGGTCCCGAGCGAGAGCCAGCTCGAGATCGAGGCCATGCTCTCCAACCGCGATATCGGATTCGTCCATCCGGGGCAGGCGGCGGAGATCAAGGTCGATACCTTCAACTTCACGCGCTACGGACTGCTTCACGGTGACGTGCTCAGCGTGTCGACGGATGCCATTGCGCGCGACAGGACGCAGGGGTCGAACGACCGCGCGTCAGGCGCCACGCTGAGCAGCAGCGAGCCGAAAGGTCAGGAGCTCGAATATGCCGCGCGCGTTTCACTCGACCGGACTCACATGCAAGTGGAGGACAAGGTCGTCAAGCTCGGTCCGGGCATGGCGGTGACGGTCGAGATCAAGACCGGTACGCGCAGGATCATCAGCTACCTGCTTTCGCCGCTGGCGAGATACAAGCAGGAAGCGCTGCGGGAACGGTAGGAAGCCGTCTTTCTTCGGCGCGCCCTCGGAGCACCGCAACTGGCGCCACGCGGGCCCAAAAGGCGATGTTGGAAAGGCCGGGATCGATCGTATCACGATCCCGGTCGGGCATCAGCGCAGAGGGTGGCGCAGCCCTAAGGCAACAGCTGTTGGGATCGCCGCTGAACGGCTGGCGTAGCGCGCTTTGGCCTGCGGATGATCGAGTCAAGGCCCGATCCGCCGTCCAGCGGATCACTGGATCGGTTGGGCGCCCGCCTGACGTGCGGACACGGCACGAGGCCGCCGCCAACAATCTCGACGCCGGGACGTTCGTCAGCTGCGCCCGTCGCGCACCGGTCCCGCCGTCGATCCGAGGGCGCAACACGGGGCCTATCCCGGAGCCTCTCAACGCATTCTGGTTACTTCGGATTGTGCGCTGTTCAGCTGGCGAATTCAATGTCACTGTTTAGGCATTGCGGTTCAAGGCGAGCGCTGATTGTCGTGACGTAGATCAGCCGGCATACGGAAGGGTTATCACCTTGTGCGGCTTCGTCGGCATATTCGAATTTACGGAATCGTTTGAATCGGCACGCAGCCGCGCGCTGGAGATGGCAAAGACGGTTAGACACCGCGGGCCGGACTGGAGTGGCGTCTATTCCAGCGAACGCGCAATGCTCGCGCACGAACGCCTTTCCATCGTCGATGTTGAGCACGGCGCCCAGCCCCTTCTCGACGTTACCGCGGGTCGGGCGTTGGCTGTGAACGGAGAGATCTACAATCATGTCGCATTGCGCGACGCCCTGAACCGGCCGCACGCCTGGAAAACGAAGTCGGACTGCGAGATTATCCTGTATCTCTATGACGAGTACGGACCAGCCTTGTGCAATATGCTGAGTGGCATTTTTGCGTTCGCTCTCTTCGACGAACGTACCGGCGACTTCTTCGTCGCCCGAGACCACCTCGGAATAGTGCCGCTTTATATTGGATGGAGCGAGGACGGCGCAACATACGTCGCCAGCGAAATGAAAGCTCTCGATCGCGTGTGCGAGACGATTCAGGAGTTTGCGCCGGGACACTACTATAACGGCAAAACCCGCGAATTCGTCAGGTGGTATGATCCGGAATGGGCGCATGCATTGCCAACCAGGAAGGTGGTGTTGCACGAGCTTCGGACTTCGCTCGAAGCCGCAGTCAAGCAGCAGATGATGTGCGATGTGCCTTACGGGGTACTTATTTCTGGTGGGCTCGACTCGTCCCTCATCGCAGCCCTCGCAGCACGGCACCGCTTCAAGCGGATCGAGTCTGGGGAGACCGAGGAGGCCTGGTGGCCAAGATTGCACTCGTTCTCCGTGGGTTTGGAAAATTCACCCGACATGATGTATGCGCGAAAGGTGGCGGCTCACATCGACACCGTCCATCATGAAATTGTTTTCACCGTACAGGACGGACTGGACGCGTTGCCCGATGTCATCCGGCACCTGGAAACCTTCGATGTCACCACCATTCGTGCCGGCACGCCGATGTATTTGATGGCGCGCAAGATCAAGGCGATGGGCATCAAGATGGTGTTGTCTGGCGAAGGCGCTGACGAGGTATTCGGCGGGTATCTCTACTTCCATATGGCGCCATCGGCAGAGGAATTCCACGAGGAGACTGTTCGAAAGCTCTTTGCGCTGAGCAGGTACGATTGCTGTCGCGCGAACAAGGCGACGGCTGCTTGGGGAGTCGAAGCCCGTGTGCCCTTCCTGGACAAGGAATTCCTGGATTACGCAATGTCGATCGACCCTGCCGAAAAAATGTGCCCCGGTGCGAAGATCGAAAAGGGCATATTGCGGGAAGCTTTTGCCGACCTGTTGCCGCAGGAGATCTTGTGGCGTCAAAAGGAACAGTTTTCAGACGGAGTGGGGTACAGCTGGATTGAGTGCTTGCGGAATCACGCCGAGAGCAAAGTCTCGGATCAGATGCTCGCAGAGGCGGGGAGGCGGTTTCCGCTGCAAACGCCGACCTCGAAGGAAGGATACTTCTATCGGACCATATTCGACGGCATTTTCAAGAATCCGACAGCCTGCCTGACTGTCCCCGTCGGTCCCTCGATCGCGTGTTCCTCGCCGACCGCATTTCTCTGGTCTCAGCAGTTTGCGAGTATGGATGATCCGTCTGGAAGGGCCGTGAAAGGCGTGCACATTCAGGCCATTGATACCATGTGAGCAGTTTGCGTGTCCGGTGGTTCGGCAGGCGGCAGCGGCCGATAGCTCAATTTGCATTTGCTGATCCGAATAGCCGCAGCTTCTTTCTTGGGAGGTTCGTCGCGATCGTTCGCAGCGTCCGTTTGGCTTCGCGGAGCTTCGCCTCGATATGGCGTTCCGGACCGTCCCTGCTTATTGCGACCCACTTCATCGCATACTCGCTATTCGCCAGATGTGCCTTGTGCCCGGCGCCACCAGCCAGGAAGTCGTAGCCGCGCTCCCCGCGTGAGATACTCTCCTCGATAGCCAGCACATGGCTCACCAGCCCGGGCTTGAGGCGGCCATCGCTCTCATAGAGAAAGCCGCTTTGGTAGTTCAGGACGCGGCCGTCATGCACGAAATTGTAGACGACCCCGATGGTCTGGCCGCCAACCAACGTCCGCGAGATGCGGACCGCTCCTGTGGGAACTCCGCGCGCGATTAACTCCTCATGGAACGGACGAAAGCCCGGATTGGCGAAAGCCCCCTTGCGTCCCCATCGCGATCGATGAAAGTCGCTCAGTAGATCGAACGCAGCCAGGGCGTCCGTTGTTGTCTCCATGATCCGGAATTCAAGGGGACCTCGTTCGGCATACAGCCTCATTGCACGGCTCACCGCCTGGCGAGTGCTGCGGCCGAGCGTGGCCCGGTAATCCTTCTTCTGCTGACGGGCCTTGGCGTAATCAACCCATAAGGCCGTATCGGCCTGCTTCACCTCGCTGACGAGCCCGGCCCGGCCGGCGGCGCCGCAAGCGGCCAACTCGAGATCTGCATCAATTCCGGAAAGCACCAACTGATCCGCGCGGCGCAAGCGGGAGGTCAGCGCGTCGAGACCTGCCGGAATAATGGTGTCCGGTTGCTCCGCGAGAATACTGTTGCACTCGATGAACAATCGGTCAAAACGGGTATCTCCGGATTCATTGAGCAGCCAACGTGCCCGCGCATGCGGCCCAAGGCTCCAGACTCTCCGCCGGCAGATGATCGCCAACCCAACGATCTTGCCCGACGATCGTGCGACGAGAACGTGCGGTTGCGTGCCATCCGGAATATGCCGCAGCCAAGTGCCGATCCAGAGCCAGGACAAAAAGAACGAGTGAGTGGCCCGAGCTTCAAGCTCCTTCCACGCGGTCTCAAGCCAGGCAACGTTCTCGAGGGCCTCTAGGCTGACATCGGTGACCGCATCGGGCATGCTCATTCCCGTTCAACGCCGGAAGGCTGCAAATGCGCGTTGATGGACGAACAAGGATCGTGCTGCATTGATCGCAAGTAGTGCCATGATGGGTGGTCCGGCCTGGTCACACACGTCCTTGTGGCGGCCTCGCCGTATGGCGTCTCTGACCGTCGCCTCGGCGGAGGCGGATGGCGGAATTATATCTGGAATTCGACCCCTGTGCGGACCCTTACTGATTACCTACGGTGGCTTCACGCGACTTGATTGCCTTTAGCACGACCGCGCTGAGTTGGTGCTGTGATCGGCCCCGGGCTCTCGGCGGGCGCCAGAGCTCCCGCCCGGCGCCTGATGGGGCAATTCCAGGCCGGTTTCCGCCGCTTAATTGGGCATCAGTCCCGGCGAGGACAGCTTTCCGCTTAGGTGCGCACCTGCCTCGGCGTGTCGAGCGAGCCTTATCAACGCCTCCTTGGCGGCGCACGGGGCCAGTCCCGCGGCCTCGTTCCGCAGCTCTCTAGCCCGCTCTGCGAGTCGCGCTTCGAGGGTGTCCCTCAGAACAACGTGTCGGCGTAATTGTCCCATGCGTTTTCCCTCGTCGGGGCCCCACCCGGAACTTTGGATCCCAAGCATTAATCGTGCGTAAAGATTCCCCTGAAGGGGGTGTCTGGGCCGCCAAGACGGCGCGAAGAGGGCGCCAAATAGGACAAATTGCGAATTGCTGGCGAAGGCAACCTTTGTGGAATGGCCCAAGGGGACATCGAGATTCGCTCGGCGACCCGAGCCGGCGGTCATTCCGGGACGGGAAGTTGTCGTTTTCCACCGGTTAGAGCGCCACCCGCGCCTGTGGTGACCTGCGATGTGCGTCGGACGGTCTGGTTCGTCACAGAGAGTGTGTCGATCTCGCAACGTCTCAATAGTTCCGCTGTGCACCTGACGTGTTTGGGCTTCAATGCGTTGCGAATTCATTGTCTAATGACGTCGGACCTTCGGCGGCGATTTTTATTTCCAAGACGTTTATTTTAGATCGGGTCTAAGAGGTCGCTGTCAGCGCCAGCGGCCTCTTCGTTTTGCTTCATTGGATTGCGAGGACCCATCCGATGCCGATACAGGTGTGGGCTATTGCCGCTTCGATCGGCTGGACCGCTGTCGTGGGTACGTTGCTTCTCCACATGATTTTCAGCCCCGGCTAATTTGACGAAGCTGCGATGTGGTGCCGGCCGAGCGATATGGAGCCTCTTCGCCAATCGCGGAATTTCAGCGGTAGCGCCAGGCATATGAGGGCAGGCATGTGGTCGTCGGCGCCGCCGGTTGGCCTCTTCTAATTGTCGCCATGCCAGCTCATTTTTTTCGCCATACTCTCTCATTAACGAATCAAGTCCAGGCGGTCGGGGGCAATCCCGCTGCATCGGAATGTTCGCGGTCGAGGACTGCGATGGCATCCGAAGTTCGTTCGCAGCGCCGAGCGTAGCGAACGCGTACTGTGTCGCGTGCCATCGCGACGTGTGTCAGTGGAATTCCCTTGTAAGCGTCAAAGAGAAGCAATCTCTGCGACCGATGGAGGCCTGAATTGGATACGACCGGGACAATCACATCGTTTTCTTCCGCACCGATGACAAGGTTCAATATCGGTGGTGACAGCTACGGAGTTCAGGATGCGAGCACGAGCTATGCCCTGACCAATCCTGACTCGCAAACCCTGCGCTTCGAAGTGCAGCAGGGCGATAATGCCTGGTACGACAGCTCATCTGTCGATCGCTCCGAGGTTTCAGCTGCCGACAACATTCCCGGCAGCACGCCTATCGCCTTGAATTATCAGTTCATGGTGGAGCCGAATGGCCCTAACGGGTCGTTTGTGAATACGGCAACTGGCTGGTTCATCGTCGGGCAAATGCACAATGATGACAATGCCAGTGGTGTGGGCACCTCGCCGCCGTTCGCGATCCAGCTGGATGGCAATCATCTGCAGGTTGTCGCCAGATATGTCGCCCCTGGTCTCGATCCCAGCAATGGCGCCGGCAACGTGCAGATGCTCACGCTCTGGACCGACCCCAATCCGATTCAGGCGGGCGTGTATAACAACGTTCAGATCCAGGCCGATGTCTCGAACACCGGTGGCGGGTATTTGAAGGTCTCGATCAACGGGACCCAGGTCGTGGATTACAGCGGCCCGTTGGGATATGGGGTCGGCACCAATTGGGAATACGGAATTTATCGGTCGACGGCACCCGAGACCGTTGCCGTCGATTACCGAAACATGACGCTAGTGACGGGGGCGGCGGCCACTGCCTCGTCGTCGTCGCCGCCGACGCTGCCGACCACGCCGACTGACCCGACCACCACGACCACCACGACCACGGTCACCACCCCAACTACGGTCACCAGCCCGACCATCGTCTCGCAGACGGGTACACAGGACACCACTTCGCCGGCGGCCGCGACAGTCGCCCCGGCGGCGACCGCCACAACGACCGACCCGAGTGTCCTGGGCGCCATGGGAGGCGCCATGGGACTCGCCATGGGACTGGCGCCGACATCGCCGTCCAGTTGGTCGCCGCAAGCGGCTGCCCCAGACACAGGAAGTTGGGCAGGGCTGGATTTTTCGCGTTTTGGATTTGACACCAGCACGCTGGCCACCGCCGCGCCGCAGGTGCCCACTTGGTGGGGAGATCAGGGCACGGCCGCCGCGTCTCAGGCAGACAACAGCTTTGCGCTGCTGAACCAGTATCTGGCCGGTAGCTCCGGTGGGGGCGATGGCGGCATGATTGCAGTTGCCATGAGTGGCTCGGCTTGGACGCAGAACCCGGTCCTGACCAAGCCTCAGAGCTAAAGCGCTCCCGGGCCGCGCGGGGTTCGTCCGGGCCAGGCCTGTCCTCGTCAGGCCTGTCCTCGTCAGGCCTGGCCTCCCTGCACGACAGCCTGGGCGAGCAGGCGGTATTCGGTGTGACGGATTCGCATGCAAAATCCGCGCTCATGGCTTTGGAGCCAGGCGTGATCTTCCGCGAACTGCGAGCCGCCGCGATAGTCGGCCGGTCGCACGTTGTCCTGGCAAAGCATTGGTCGTTGATCTTCTCGACGTAGCTCCGGTCATCCGGGAGACCGCTTCGAGTATATTGCGATATCGAGTCCGGCGATCTGATGCTCGACGCAGCTATAGAGAGGCGAGCGTGCTCGCCGAGGGCTGGGAGCACAACGTTTGCCGGCAACTTTTTCGAGCGCCGTCGTGCCGCGTTGTTGGACGTGTTCAGCGCAGATCTTCGATTACCAAAATGAGTACCGCATATTAGGTCCAGCAAAACTTCCCGAAAGCGGTCAAACCTCGCTGTTGACCTTGAGACCTGTGAGCATTGCTGGAGAGCCCTGTGGGTCGGTTGACTATCATCGCGCTTGCGCTCGCCATCGCGGGGCTTCTGAGCGGCGGCATCTATTCGGTGTCGAGTTCGGGCCTCAGCACCGCAATCGTCATCAATCGCTTCACCGGTGCGGCGTGGTCTTGCAGCGTCACTTGCGAACCCATCGAGACACGGCGGAATTCAAAATGACTCACTTTCCCTTGACGCGCTCATGGTTTGCGTCGCCAAACATGCGGGATTGATTTCGCGTTTGCGAAAAAGCTCATTCTTAGCCCGATCAAGAAGCAGGTTATGGCTCGGGCCGATCGTCAGAAGGGCATAGCCGCGCCTGCGGCGGTCGCTGGCTCATTTTGCTACCGGACGGGCACTTCCCGAACACTTTGTTTGCGGCCACTGGCGACCTCCGTAAGGGGCCGGCGACGGCCGGTCAGTCCTTCGACAGGACCGGTGACCGGGTTTCCCCAACCAGGGCCGCTGACCGCGCGCCGCGGCTCGCACGGGACCCGCGGCCTACCAGTCGCTGCAACGCGCCAGGAGGAGGCGGAGACCTACCGAACTCTGGCTGACCCGCTGGTTGGCTCTCGCCGTCTAGCTGCTGCGATAGCCACTCGGATTCTGCGCTTGCCAGCGCCAATGATCTGCACACATTTGGGTGAGCGATCGCTTGGATGTCCAACCCAGCAGATTCTTTGCGAGCGTCGGGTCCGCGTAGCAGGTTGCGACATCACCGACCCTGCGTTGGTCAATCACATACGGAACCGGACGGCCGCTCACGGCCTCAAAGGTTTTGACGACCTCCAGGACACTGCTGCCGTTTCCTGTTCCGAGATTGACGGTCAGAACGCCGGGCTGTTTCAGCTCGCTCAAGGCGCTCAGATGTCCGGATGCAAGATCGACGACATGAATGAAGTCGCGGATGCCGGTGCCATCCGGAGTATCGTAGTCATTTCCCCAAACGTGCAGCTTCTCACGTCGCCCGATGGCCACTTGCGCCACAAGTGGCAACAAGTTGTTGGGTACGCCGAGAGGATCTTCTCCGATAAGTCCGCTTTCGTGCGCGCCAACCGGATTGAAGTAGCGCAGGATGGCGATCCGCCAGTCGCCGTCGGATCCATGGAGATCTCTCAATATCTCTTCGACAAAATACTTGGTGCGGCCGTACGGATTTATGGCTCCTACAGGATGCTTCTCGTCCAGCGGCAGGTACGCGGGCGTGCCGTAAACCGTTGCGGACGAACTGAAGACCAGCGTTTTCACATCGGCGCGCGACATCGCCGACACCAGCCGCATCGTCCCGACGACGTTGTTTTCGTAATACGTCATGGGTTGAGTGCTGGACTCGCCGACCGCCTTGAGCCCGGCGAGGTGAATGACCGCGGTCACGCCGTGCGTGCGCAGGATCTCGTAGATCGCCTCCTCATTGCAGATATCGACATGCCGGAACACGAGCGATCGCCCGCAGATGGTCTGTACTCGATCGAGAGATGCGCGATTGCTGTTGCAGAGATTGTCGACCGCAACGACATCCAGCCCGGAATCGAGCAGGGCGACCGCGATATGGGACCCGATATAGCCGGCACCTCCGGTCAACAGGATCATTCTGATTCCATTCCGCATCTGCGCGGTCAATTCGCACCGCGGGCGAAAATCATTCCGGCAAGCCTTCGCAATGGCCGCAAGTCGTGCGGCCAGCACCGATGGCACTGACCGCCGTGTGTGATGGCACCGCACCCGTCAAGATGGCACAGCTTCCAGCTCGAGATCCGGCCGAGCGTCCCGCTGAGCAACCAGATTAACGGCTATTTTCGCAGTCGGATCGCGCCATCGGCCTTCGAGCCAATATCGTTGCGGACGTGACCGTTTGTGAGAGGCACTTCGAAGTAGTTTACCGTATGGTCGATTGCACCGAGCGGCCCGCGCCGGCCTGTCCTCGCGATTTTAGGAAGCTCTCTCTTCGGTGGGAGGAGGCGCTCGGTTGCGTCGGCGGTCGGGTGCGCCGTCCTGTTGGTTGGCCAGGTTGCGGGTCGATGGTTCAACCCCCAGATCGCCGCCTGTGTTCTGTTTTGAACACGAATCTTGCGAAGGATCGCCTTGATGTGAACCTTCACCGTGGCTTCAGCGATATTGATCTTGCGTGCGATGCACTTGTTGGAATCGCCCTCGATCAGGCACTGGAGAATTGAGATTTCTCGCGGCGAAAGCTGTTGTGCGAGCCTGCTATCGGAGTTTGCGACGGCATCACTATCGTCGACGCGTGCAAAGGCATCGTCCGCATCGCGCCTTTCGACATCGAGAGCCGACGCCAGGAAGTCGGTCGGAAACACTGTCCCGCCCATCATGACCAGCTCGATGGACTTGATGAATGCATCGCAGTTCATCACATCGATGAAATAGCCGGTGGCGCCGGCCCGGAATGCAGCCGTCAAGTCGCTCAGACAATAGTGATCTGTGACAACGGCAACGCGTCCGTCCGCGTGACTGCGCTTGAAACACTCGATTTGCTCGATCGCAGCGCCGAAATCGCCGCCGCTGTGAACAAGCAGGAACAGCGCCGGACAGACCGGAGCATCCCCGACATTCTCTTTGCCAGGCAAATCGCCCACATCGGCTATTGAGGGAAACACTTGAAAATTTTCGGAATTCAGAATTCTAGCGAGACCTTCCTTCCGAAGACTATTTTCACCACCAAGAACAATAGGAAAAGAATATTGTCGTCTCATGGAACTCTCCTGGACGCAAAAAAATACACAATAGGCTCGTCGGTTAACCCGACTCGCTTCTTCATTGGCTTGCCAAGCCAAAACGGCGACGCATTGAAATTGCTTCTTCAGGTTCCGGTCGCTCGACCAAAATCTGGGGCGAAAAAAGCCCTGAGCATGCGTCAAAAGATTGACTAATATTAAATGCTAATCCCCAATATCCCTATATACTATTGGTTATAGATGTTATGTCGTCCGGCGTATTGAAGCCCGTATTTTGACGGGCGTGATTTTTCGCACACTCGTCGAACGGCATTCGCTTTGAGTGAGATAGATTTTGATACGATTTAAGATTGCATGGAACTCCGGATCGTAAATTCGGCGTGCTCGCGACAACAAGATCCTGCTGCAAAGCCCCGATCAAAATAGCCTGCGAGTGATATTGCCGGGCGCGCCGAGCCGAACTGGAGGGACTGAGGATTGGCCAAAAATGCATTTCAGTCGTGTGGTAATTGCTAGCAGATATCCAGTTTTTTTGTTGGGTCTGAACTGCCTGCTAGAAGCAGAACGTGACTTCGGGGTTGCAGCTCGATGCACCGATAGCGCGAGCTGTTTCAAGGCAATTCGGGCCCTTGTACCCGACATTGCCATTTTGGACATATCGATGCCTGACATTTTTGGGCAGGCTTTGCTCGATATCGCAAATTCCCGGACCCCAGCTGTTCGGCTCGTGTTCCTCGCAACGTCCGTTGAGGATCGCGACCTCACCATGATGGCGGAAGTGGGCGCCTTTGGCGTGATCCGGCATGACGAGGAGCCTCAAGCTCTTCTGCAGACATTGCGGCAGGTCGCGGACGGCCAGAGAATGCTGCGTGCACCCTCGAGCAAGGTAGCCATCCCTTCCGGGCAGCCCGCGATCGCGGAAAGGCACCTTGCCGCGCTGACGGACCGCGAGCGTCAGATCATGCGCCTGGTATCGGAGGGATTATCAAACAAGGAGATTGGCCGTCGTTTGAAGGTAACTGACGGCACAATCAAGGTTCATCTCCACCACATTTTTCGCAAGCTTGAGATCGGTAACAGGACAACTCTCGCGGCGCTCGCTGTCTCATCCGCTGCGCCAGGCGGCCCCCCAACCGATTAACGCGCAAGCCTTGGACCGAGGACAATATCAACCGACGCGACGCTCGGGTGCGCAGTGTATTGGTCGCGCCGTGACGGGAAGCGTCTCGAGGGTGATTTGCCCTGGCGAGACAGTGCGCGAACTCGATCAGCGGAACAGTCAGGCGGGAAGCTAAAGCTGACGAATGTCAGCGTGCCTAGGTCTTTTGATGTAGCCCATTCATACATCTAAATAGCCAACACGCCTCCTTGTTTTCGCGCTTACGTGATTGCTTAATCGAGGAAATCCGCGTCAATGGGCGCTGCTCCAGAATGAATGCTCCGATGCGCATGAGCGCTCCTCCGATCGGAATCCACGTATGACGTCTGACTGCTGTCCCGAGCTCGACCTCATCCGATTTTCTCGCGCGGGCAGGGACGGTGGTCCTCGGTCGGGGTCTCGATCGCTGCAGCTCGCCGGATTCGGCGCCAGTCAGGCCCGTGTTGAGCAAGCACCGTTCTTTCCGACCCTTTTCGATAGGGCAGTCGAGCCGAAGGCCGAGATCACGATCCCGGTTCTCGAAGATGATGGTTTGGAGGTTGTCGCATACGAGCTCGATGTGGAGCAGGCTGTCATTGACGACATGGACGTCTTCCTCAGCGAAGCGGAACGTCGGCGCGCGGAGCGATTGAAGTCGGACCGGCAGCGCCGCCGATTTGTTGCTTCCCGCGGACAGCTGCGCCGGATCCTCGCTTCCAGACTGGGAATCTCGCCGTCCGATGTCGAACTGGAATATGGACAGCAGGGTAAGCCTCACCTCTCACACCGCATGCCTTCTCGCAACCTGCGCTTCAGCGTCTCTCGATCCCAAGACGTGGCGGTGATCGCCCTCTCGACCGGGCAGGAGGTCGGAGTGGACATCGAGGCAGTTCTCCCCATCCCCGAAGCGGACGATATAGCCGCGCTGTGCTTTTCCGCCTCCGACTACGAGTCTTATGCCGCCCTCGGCCCGGACGACCGGCTGGAAGGCTTCTTCCGGCGCTGGACCCGGCTGGAGGCTATCTCCAAGGGCCTGGGATTCGGCTTGGGATACCCCGGCTCTTCGGACGAGGAGGATTGGGTTGTCCGAAGCTTCGTACCTAAAACGGGGTATCTCGGGTGTGTGGTTGTCCGGAAATGAATGGTCGTTCGGACCGGAGTTTCCGCGATGTAATCATTCACCGAGGATAGCGAGCGGCTCGACCAATTGTTGGAGAGTACGCCAGCTCAACCCAACCACGATTGTTCGAGATACCTCGCGGTCCCAGTCGAGAACACGGGAATAGCCTATGCAAGCGCACGTGACGCAGTTTTCGGAACTGCTCGCAGACCTCGCGGTCAAGGACATCAAGGTCTGGGTCGAGGGCGATCGGCTGCGGTGCAGCGCCCCGGCTGGCGCGATGACGGCGGAGCTTCGCGATCAATTGAAGGGGCGCAAGGGTGAGATTATCGCCTTTCTGAACATGGCCACCGCCGCGGCCACGCAACAGCCTGCAATCATTCCCTTGCAGCCGCGCGGAACACGCACACCGATCTACGCTGTGCCGGGGCATGTCGGCGCACCCTTCTCGTTCTCGGACCTGTCGAAGCACCTGGGCGGCGATCAACCGTTCTACGCACTTCAACCGCCTGGCTTCGACGGGCAGAGCGAGCCGATGGACCGCGTCGAAGATATTGCCGAGTACTTCGCTCGCCAGATCGTTCAGCATCAGCCGGTCGGTCCGTACATCATCGCTGGATACTGCTCCGGCGGTCCAACAGCCTTCGAGTTGGCCAAAATCCTCGCAGAACGCGGAGCGGAAGTTTCGTGGGTCGCTCTCTTTGGTCCTCTTCACCCCGTCACCCATCAGGAATGGCTGCGCTTGCTGTACTTCACTGCCTGGGGGACGATCCGATCGGTCCGGAGATCGAGTGCGAAGTTGCCGACATTTGGCGCTCGTCTCCGATATTTCGGCAGTCGCCTTCGCGAGCGCGCCCTCGTGCCCCTGGTTCGCAAGGAGCCTGTCACGACGGATCCGGTGCTGGCCAGCAGAGCTCTGCTCAAATCCACGGCGATGGCGGCATTTCGGCGATACACTCCCACACCGTACTCAGGTCGAGTCTGCATATTCCTTCCGAACAAGGCCTGGTTGCGATCGGGCGCAGCGCCTCATCGATGGCGGCTCGTGGCGCCCGATGCCGAATTTTATTTCGGCCCCGACGACTGCGACGAAGTCTCCATGCTGGAAGAGCCTGACGCTCCTGCCGTCGCAGAGCTCTATCGCCGGGCAACTCGGAAGCTCGGAGATTGACGTGATCCGTTTTCCAAACTTGCGGGATGGGAGCACATTTCATGAATGAAGTCCTACCGATCGTGGCGGAGAGCGTGGCGCTTCCTCCTCTCCAAGATGCCGATCATCGGGCGCTGGTCGTCGAGTACAACGCCACCTCGGCGCGCTACCCATCGGACAGGACAATCATCGATCTCTTCCATGATCAAGTGACGCTCAGTCCCGATGCCGAAGCGATCCGCTTCGGCGATGCAATGCTGACATACCGGCAGCTCGACGAACGCTCCAACCAGATGGCCGCGCATCTGGCCTCAAAGGGTGCGGGGCCGGGTCGGATCATTGTTGTCTTCATGGAACACTCCATCGAAGTCGTTGTCGCGATCCTGGGCGTTCTCAAGGCGGGTGCAGCCTATGTGCCGATTGATGCAGCGACGCCGAACGGGCGTATAGCTACAATCCTGAAGGACATTTCCAGCGGGACCGGCGGGCAGACGCCGGTGGCGATCACTCAGGCGCATCTGCAATCTGCCATCTCGCCGAATCTTGCCGATGTTTTCGTGCTCGATGCCGATTTCGGCTCGATTTTGAATCAGCCGGCCTCGGCCCGGCCGTCCGCCGCCACGTCGGACGGCGTCGCCTACATCATCTTCACCTCAGGCTCGACCGGCACTCCCAAGGGCGTCGAAATCGAGCACCGCAGCCTCGTGAACTACATCTGGTGGGCCGCGCGGGTGTACAGTTCAGGCCAACCGCTCGCTTGGCCACTTTTCTCATCTCTTGCTTTCGATCTGACCGTCACGACCCTCTTTGCGCCGCTCATCACGGGCGGCCGGATCGTGGTCTATCTTGGCGATCCGGGCGTGAAGAACATGGTCGTGCTCAAGGTGGTCGACGACAATGCCGTCGATATCATCAAGCTGACACCGGCGCATCTCGCCATGATCCGCGATCGCAATCTTGAGGCCACGAGACTACGCAAGTTCATCGTAGGCGGCGAGGACTTCAAGACCGAGTTGGCTCGCGATATCACGAAAGCGATCCCTCATCCCGTTGAGATCTACAACGAGTACGGACCAACCGAAGCCACAGTGGGCTGCATGATTCATCGGTTTGACGTGGACCGGGATCGCTCCGCATCGGTGCCGATTGGCGTTCCGGCCGCCAATGCGGGAATTTACGTCCTCAACAAGGAATATCAGCCGACCGGCCCCAACGTCGTCGGTGAGATGTTCATCGCCGGTGATGGTCTCGCGAGAGGTTACTTTAATCGCCCGGATCTGACCGAGGAGCGTTTCCGCACGGCTACAGATCCCAGAGATGGCTTTTCGAGGCTACGGCTGTACAAGACCGGCGATCTTGCCCGCTGGAACGCGGAAGGGCGCTTGGAATTTCTCGGCCGCGCGGATCATCAGGTGAAGGTCGGTGGCACGCGGATCGAGCTGGGCGAGATCGAAGCGCGGCTTCTCAAGCAGCCTCACGTTCAGGATTGTGCCGTCGTTGCCATCTCCACTCCGGTGGAAAATACCGAAGAAGGCGCAATCACCCGACTTGTAGCCTACTATGTCTCCTCGAAGCCTCTGACGGTGGCGGAGCTGCGCGCCTACCTTGCCGAAGAACTCCTGGAGTCCATGATTCCGACGCACTTTGTCTGCCTCGAGCGGATGCCGCTCACGTCCAACGGCAAGATCGACCGCTCCTCGCTTCCCGAGCCGACGGCGGACAGCATTCAGCCGGCACACGAGTTCGCTGCCCCGTCAACAGAGACCGAGAAGACTCTCGCCGCCCTGTGGTGCAGTCTGCTCAAGGTCAAGTCGATTGGACGTCACGACAACTTCTTCGACCTGGGCGGGGAGTCCCTCCTGGTCGTGAGAGCGGTGGCGCGCATGCGAAAGATGTTCGGCGTCGACGTGCAGCTTCGCAACCTGTTCGAGCGCCCGACCGTGGCCGAACTGGCGGAAGTGATCGACGGGATGCGCTGGGTGGCCGATTCCAGGGCTTCTTCACTTTCGGGCGGGCCGCGCGAGGAAATCGAACTCTAAGGCATGATCCGGAAAAGTGCGAAGCGGTTTTCCGAAAAGATCATGCCTAAGCAAGAATCCAAAGCGCGATGACGGTTCAACCTGATCTCATCGCGCTTTGATCGATTGGATGGGCCGCAATGGTCTTAAGCGCGCCGATGCGGCTCGGACCTCGAGCGTTGGACTGATAGCGGAGCGGGCTAAGATGATGGACAAAGCTTGGGTAGCGGCGCAAGGACCGGAGCTGCCTTGGGCGGCGGCGGAATATGAGCTCTTACGGGACCAGGTCCGGCGCTTTGTCGAGGAGGAAATCAAGCCCTGTGCAGATCGCTGGGAAGAGGAGGGCGGCGTTCCGCGTCCGGTCCTGCGCCGCATGGGCGAACTTGGCTTCTTTGGTATCCGCTATCCCGCCGAGTACGGTGGCGCCGAGATGGACGCGGTCGCATCGACGGTCTTCGCAGAGGAACTTGGGCGCTCGACCTTTGGCGGCGCCGCAGACGCAATGCTGGTCCATGCCGATATGGCTTCCAGTTACGTCTTTCACGATGGGACAAAATCCCAACGGGCTCGCTGGATGCCGGGCATTGTGAGCGGTGAGGTCATCACCGCGATTGCAATCACGGAGCCGGACGCAGGCTCGGACGTGAAGGCCATCCGCACCCGCGCGCGCCGAGACGGCGACTCCTACGTGCTCGATGGCACAAAGCTGTACATCACGAACGGCGTCTATGCGGACCTCTACTGTGTTGCCGCCACGACTGATCCCTCGGCAGGTAGCAACGGGATCACGATGTTCCTCGTCGAGAAGGGCACGCCAGGCTTCAGCGTAGCTCGCGAGCTGGACAAGCTCGGCTGGCGCTCCTCCGATACGGCCGAGCTCGTCTTCGACGGTTGCCGCATTCCTGCCGAGAACGTGCTCGGCGCGGAGGGACAAGGCTTCTACTCCATCATGCGCAACTTGCAGAACGAGCGCCTTGTCCTTGCCGCACTGGCGATCGGGATGGCCGAGGCGGCGATCGACATGACCCTCACATACCTGAAAACGCGCCGCGCGTTCGGGAGTGTCCTTTGGGACATGCAGGCGATCCGTCATCGTCTTGCGATGCTTTCTGCGAAGGTAGAGGCAAGTCGCGCGTTTCTCTATGCCACCGCTTGGCGCATGGCGGCGGACGACGATTGCCTGCGTGAGATATCGATGTTGAAGGCCATCTGCGGCGAGCTCGTCAACGAGGTGGCGTATGCGTGCGTCCAGTTCCACGGAGCCATGGGCGTCATGCGGGAGAGTGCGATTGAGCGCATATCGCGCGACGCCCGCGTCCTCTCCATTGCCGGGGGCGCGACGGAGGTGATGCTGGAGGTGGTCGCCTCCATGTCGTGAGCCTGACGCGGGTTCGCACTGCCTACAGCAGGGCTTCTGACCCAACAGGTGTCTAAATTAGCTGATCAATCAACCTGACATCCCAGGTGACGTCTGCGGCGTGGCGGTCCTAGATGTCGCCGAGCCACCGGCCGATTTCTCTTGATCCGACGACGCGTTTTGGCTGGTGCGGGTTGATTGTTCCGGCCGAAAGGCTCTTGACACGGTGGTCCTGCGCCAACGTCCTGGTGAACTGCTTTGCTTCCTGTTCGGATTTGAAAGTCGCAGTCCTGCGCGCATTCCTGTCGGGTGGAGCGTCGCGTTGATCAACGAAGGAGACATACCAGACGTGGTCTTGCGTCATGTGGCGACCTCCAGATAGAGTCTGGGTGCGAAAACAAGCTGTGCCAACCTAAGCGAGCCGGAGGCCGGGTTCGCGGACAGGGGAGGAAAATACGGCTTCCGTCCGAGGTGTCCCTAAGGGTCTTTCTAAGTAATTCTTCTGAGCAGTAGGTTTCAGGTCGTCCGGTGCAAGATGATGTGAGGTCCGACTGACTACAGCCTCCACGCCGATGGCCTCCTTTGTCGTACTGCTGGGTGGATGGTCCGAGCGCTGCCTCGGTTCTGGGTGATCGGCGGTGCGCTGACTGCTGACACGTCAATGCAATGAATGTCAGCCTTTCGAAGCGTGCTTGTCGGAAAAGCGGAAGCGATATTCATCCGGAATTCGCGCGTCCACTCCCATTCTCCAAATTACAAAGTCGGCGGCGTCCACGACGTGCCGGCACGCATGGTCGATCGCCTTGGTGGACGACCGGCCTCGACTTCGACAGTCTCCAACTCGGCCGGTTTGCCGGCCCGCGGTGCGATAACCCGCACGGTCGGCGGCCGGCTTGCCGTCCGTGGCGGATCACGCCCTCAAGCCGCGCGCCCCTACGGCAAGATCGGGATTCTGACGATTGACAGCCAATTATTACATGTATAAAAATATGCAAATTCATATAATATGAGATGCCCGAATGGACGCGCATCCGCTGAAGCTCAGAGTGCAGTCGGTCGTTGCGGAGACGCCGGTCATTCGCAGCGTTGTGTTCGGCGTGGAGGGCGGTGCCGTGCCGCAATGGCAAGCGGGCGCCCACATCCGCGTGTTGCTGCCGGGCGGAGGAGACCGGCCGTATTCGCTGATGGCGCTGCCGGACTTGCCCACGGGCGCCGTTGCGCTGGGGGTGCTGCGCGAAGAGGCGTCGACCGGTGGGTCGCAGTTCATGCATGCCCTTCAGGTCGGCGACGTCGTCAGCGCGACCGCGCCGGTCAACAATTTCGCGCTTCATGAGGGAACCGCACCGGCGTTGCTGTTTGCCGGCGGCATCGGCATCACGCCGATCCTATCGATGGCGGCCGAGCTGAAGGCGCAGGGAACGCGCTATCGCCTGCATTATGCTGGGCGAATGCCGGGGTTGCTGGCGTTCCTGCCGCAATTGCAGGCGATGTGTTCAGACGGTTTGGCGGTTCACTACGACAGCGACGAGTCCCGTCTCGATATCCCGGCAGCGCTTGGCGATGCGCCGGCGGACGCTCATGTCTATGTCTGCGGACCGGCCGGCCTGATTGACGCGGTGAAGGCGGCGGCCCTCGCCAGGGGCATTCCGGCAGACCGCATCCATTTCGAGCTGTTCAAGGCGCAGCAGCCCGGCATCCCGAACGCACCGTTCGAGGTCGAGCTCAGGTCGACCGGGCAGGTCGTGACGGTCGCGGCCGATCAGAGCATCATCCAGGCGCTGGAAGCGGCCGGGTTCGACGTGCTCTACGACTGCCAGCGCGGTGATTGCGGCATCTGCCAGTGCGGCGTGATCGCGGGCGTGCCCGATCATCGCGACGTCATTCTCAGCGACGACGAGAAAGCGTCCAACAAGGTCATGCAGATTTGCGTGTCGCGTGCGAAATCGGAACGGCTGGTGTTGGATCTCTGAGCGGAGGCAAGGGGCGCCATGACGAAATACGGAAAGAATGCCCGCGCGATCGGCGGGCTGGTGCGCGAGGCCGAGGTGCATCGCGACGTCTATGTCGATCCCGAGATCTTCGATCTCGAGATGGAGCATCTGTTTCCCAACAGCTGGATCTATGTCGGGCATGGCAGCCAGCTTTCGAAGGCGGGCGATTTCATCACCGCCAATGTCGGCCGGCAGCCGGTGGTGGCGAGCCGCCATACCGACGGCTCGATCCACCTGTTCTACAATCGCTGTCCGCACAAGGGCGTCAAGATCGCCTCCGAGCCGTGCGGCAACACCGGAAAGTTCTTCCGCTGCCCCTATCATGCCTGGTCGTTCAAGACCGACGGCTCGCTGCTGGCGATCCCGCTGAAGAAGGGCTACGAGGGCACCGGCTTCACCGACACAAAGGCGAATGACGGGCTGTCGCGGATCAGGAATGTCGTCGTCTACCGCGATTTCATTTTCGCACGCCTGAGCGAAACCGGCGTCGCCTTCGAAGACTATTTCGGCGAAAGCCTCTCGACCATCGACAACATGGTCGACCGCTCGCCGGAGGGGAAGCTCGCCGTCGAGGCCGCGCCGATCCGCTACATGCACACCTGCAATTGGAAGATGCTGGTCGAGAACCAGACCGACACCTGCCATCCGATGGTGGCGCATGAGAGTTCGGCCGGCACCGCCATCAAGGTCTGGCAGCGCGAGCAAGGCGACTCCAAGGAAACGCCGATGGCGGTGCAGCTCTATGGGCCGTTCATGAGCCCGTACGAGTTCTACGAGCAGAGCGGCATCCGGATCTGGCCCAACGGCCATGGCCATACCGGCGTCGCCAACTCCATCCATTCGAACTATTCTGACATCGAGGGCTATCTCGGACAGATGGTCGCGGCCTATGGCGAGAAGCGGGCCCACGAGATTCTCGGCGAGGTCCGGCACAACACGGTCTATTTCCCGAACATCATGGTCAAGGGCGCGGTGCAAATCCTGCGCAACTTCATCCCGATCGCAGTGGACCGGACGCTGGTCGAGAGCTGGGTCTATCGCCTGGTCGGCGCGCCCGACAAGCTCTACGAGCGCGCGCTGATGTACAACCGCTTCATCAACGCGCCGACCTCGATCGTCGGGCACGACGATCTCGAAATGTATGAGCGCGCGCAGGAAGGGTTGAAAACCAACGGCAATCAGTGGGTCAATCTGCGCCGGCTCTACGAGAGCGGCGAGGAGGCTGATGTCACCGCGGTCATCAACGGCACGTCGGAGCGCCAGATGCGGAACCAGTTTCATGCCTGGGCCAAGTTCATGACCATGGACATGGTCGAGCCCGTTGAGGCCGCGGAATGATCAGCGAACAGACCATCACCGATTTCATCTATCGGGAAGCCGAGCTGCTCGACACGATGCAGTGGCAGGCCTGGCTCGACCTGTTTCACCCCGAGGGGCGCTACTGGATGCCGCTGGAATGGCAGCAGCAGGATCCTGTGTTGCAGCCCTCGCTGATGTACGAAGACCTGCTGCTGATGAAAGTGCGTATCGAGCGGCTGGCCGGCGAGCGCACCTTCAGTCAGAAGCCGAAGAGCCGCTGCCATCATCTGCTGCAGGCGCCGCAGATCGTGGCCTGCGATCCGGCGGCCGGCTTGTTCAAGGCACGGACGTCCTTTCTCTACACTGAGACGCGCGGCGACGCGCTGGAACGCTTTTCGGGATGGGCGTCGCACGATCTCGTGCAAATCGGCGACGGCCTCAAGATCAGGCTCAAGCGCATCGATCTCGTGAATTTCGACGCGCCGTTCGGCAATATCCAGCTTTTCATGTGAGTGCGTCTTGACCACAGCGACCACAGTCTATGCCCGCTTCCGCGAGACCGCGCTCCGCCGCGGCGAAGCCGGTTTTCTCAACGTGCTGCCCGAGACCGCGGACATCTACGGCATCGCGGCCGAAGAGATTTCGTA
Organism: Bradyrhizobium sp. WCU1; assembly: GCF_053474805.1. Classification (NCBI taxonomy): domain Bacteria; kingdom Pseudomonadati; phylum Pseudomonadota; class Alphaproteobacteria; order Hyphomicrobiales; family Nitrobacteraceae; genus Bradyrhizobium; species Bradyrhizobium sp. WCU1. The sequence continues at coordinate 591,243 of NZ_CM130280.1, read as the reverse complement.
TGGCGCCATGCTCGAGCGGGTCGAGCGCTGGCGCGCGGCGTTTGCGAGCCGCGGCTATGGTGCGGGCCATCGGGTCGGGCTTCTGCTGCAGAACCGGCCGGTCTTCATCGAGCTGTGGTTCGCGTTGAACGCGCTCGGCGTCTCCGTGGTGCCGATCAACCCCGATCTGCGGGTCAGCGAGCTCGAATACATCATCGCGCATTCCGAGATGAATGCCGCCTTCGTCCTCGCCAAACGGCGCGAGGAGGTCGAGACCGCGGCGCGCCAGGCCGGCCGGCCGATTCCGGTTGTGACGGATGACGGCGATGTTCCGGCCCCGTTCGGCGGCGCGCGGCCGGCGAACGCCGGCGACGGCGCGAGCCAATGCGCGCTGCTCTATACGTCGGGGACGACGGGCCAGCCCAAGGGCTGCGTGCTCACCAACACCTATTTCCTGTATTCCGGAGACTGGTATCGCGACGTCGGTGGGCTGATCGATCTCGGGCGCGACGGCGAGCGCATGATCACGCCGTTGCCGCTGTTCCACATGAATGCGATGGCGGTGTCGGTCATGGCGATGCTGTCGGTCGGCGGCAGCCTGACGATGCTCGACCGCTTCCATCCACGCAGCTGGTGGCAATCGGTGCGCGACAGCCGGGCGACCTGCCTGCATTATCTCGGCGTCATGCCCTCGATGCTGATGAGCGCGCCGCCGAGCAATGAAGATCGCGCGCACACCGTACGGTTCGGCTTCGGCGCCGGCGTCGACAAGCTGCTGCACGCGCCGTTCGAGGAACGCTTCGGCTTCCCGCTGCTCGAGGCCTGGGCGATGACCGAGACCGGAAGCGGCGGCGTGATCGCCGCCAATGCCGAGCCGCGCAAGGTCGGCACCAGCTGTTTCGGCCGGCCGGCGCCCGAGGTCGAGGTGCGGATCGTCGACGACGGCGACAACGATGCGGCGGTGGGAGCGCCGGGCGAGCTCCTGGTGCGGCGGGCAGGGGCCGATCCCCGCTACGGCTTCTTCAGGGAGTACCTGAAGAACCCGGAGGCCACCGCCGAGGCCTGGCAGGGCGGCTGGCTGCATACCGGCGATATCGTGTCGCGCGATGCGGATGGCGATCTGCATTTCGTCGATCGCAAGAAGAACGTGATCCGCCGCTCCGGCGAGAACATTGCCGCGGTCGAGGTCGAATCCGTTCTCAACCGTCTTCCCGCGATCCGACAGGCCGCGGTCGCCGCGACGCCCGACCAGGTGCGCGGCGACGAGGTCGCGGCGGTCATCATCGCGGAGCAGCCGGGCGCGGACCGCGCACTCGCCGAGGAGATCGTGCGCTGGAGCCTGGAGCAGATGGCCTATTACAAGGCGCCGGGCTGGATCTGTTTCGTCGAAGAACTGCCGCTGACCGCGACCGAGAAGATCCAGCGCGGCGGATTGAAGGATGTCGTCGCGAAGCTGATGCGCGAGGGCGCGTTCTTCGACCTTCGCGACCTCAAGCGGCGGCAGGAATGACGCATGGCAGGGAGCCGATCATGAGCCAGACCCGCACCACATTGATCACCGGAGGCAATTCCGGGATCGGGGAGGCACTGGCGAAGAAGCTCGTCGGCGAAGGACAGCGGGTGGTCTCGGTCGGGCTCGAGAAGCCCGCGTGGACGCACGGTCTGCTCACCGCCTATCGCGCGGACCTCGCCAGCCTGGCGGAGACGCGGGCCATCGCCGAGGAGATCTGCCGGGATCATGCGGTCGACTGCCTCGTGCACAATGCCGGCATCATCCTGCCGAACCTTTTGCCCGATGCGAAGCCGGAGGACATCCTGACGCTGGCGCAGTTGCACCTGGGCGCACCGATGCTACTGACCCAGGCGGCGATGGAGGGGATGCGGTCGCGGCGGTTCGGCCGGATCGTGTTCGTGAGCTCGCGCGCCGCGATGGGCGCGGTTACGCGCTCGGCCTATTCGGCGACCAAGGCCGGCGTGCACGGCATGGCGCGGACCTGGGCGCTGGAGCTGGCGTCGAGTGGGATCACGGTCAACGTGGTCGCGCCGGGCCCGATCCTGACCGACAATTTCTGGGGCATCGTCCCGAAAGGCTCCGAGCAGCAGGACAGGATGGCGCACAACGTTCCGGTCGGGCGGCTCGGCACCCGCGAGGACGTCGCGCATGCGATCAGCTTCTTCCTCGACGAGCGCTCGGACTTCGTCACCGGCCAGGTGCTCTATGTCTGCGGCGGCACCAGCCTCGTCGGCCTCGGCCCCTGAATCAGATCTGGTTCTGGCGGATGTTCTCGACCATCTTGGCCAGCACGCGGGCGCAGACCTCGATCTCGTCGGGGTCGATACCGACGGTCAGGCGGTCGTAATTGTTCTCCATGATCGGCCAGATCTTGCGCAGCAGGGCCTCGCCGTCCGCCGTCAATCCGACGACGCGGCGGCGCTGGTCTTCTTCCGCGATCTCGCGCTTGACGAGGCCCGATGTCACCATCGACTCGACCATGCGGCTCGCGGTCGACTGCTCGGTCACGGCCAGCACGGCGATCTCGTTGACGGTCAGGGTCTTGTAGATGAACAGCACCGACAGCGTGCGGAACACGACGTTGTTGATGTTGTGCTCGCTGAGATCGCGGTTCTGATCCAGGTTCCAGCGATTGGCGAGCCGGTTGAACAGATAGGGAATGTAGCTTTGCAGCTGGTCCCGCGTCCGCGGTGGACCGGATTTCCATCTGCTCCTGGAGTCTTTGGCCATTATGTCTTGCGACCCTGCTTCTTGCCTTCGCTGCCGAGTTTCGAGGAGAGCGACCGCAGCATCGACAGTGCCGCCTCCAGCTCCCGCGCTGGGATGCCTTCGAGCCGTTCGCTCAGGTGCCTCTTATGCACGTCGGCGGCCTTCCTGAACAGGGCCGCGCCCTTCGGCGTCAGGCGCACGATGAACGAGCGGCGGTCCTCGCTCGACATTTCCTTGCTGATCAGGTCATCAGCCAGCAGGCGCTGCACCAGGCCCGAGACGTTGCCACCGGACACTTTCAGGTTCTGCGACAATTGCCCAAGCGCGAGGCCATCTGGGTAACGATCGAGTTGCGCCAGCACGTCGAATTTTGCCAGCGACAAGCCGAACTCCGAGCTCAGCATGGAATTCAGCGACGAAAACAGCTCGCCATGCAGCGACAGCAGTTGCAGCCAAAGCCGGGTTTCGACCTGGCCGAAGATGGGAGCCGTGCTCTCCTTGAGGGCCGACGACGTCATGCGAAGCTCTTGATGGTCTGGATCACGCCGTCGAGTTCCTTGCCGGCGCTGTCCTTCAGCGCGGCTTCGCGCAGCCGGCGCGCCCAGTCGGCGGCATCGTCGCGCGGCGCGACCAGCTTGATCGCGGCCAGCGTCTTGTCGAATTTCGACAGGCCGCGGCTGTGGGTGTCGGAATAGCCCTTGACCAGGCGCCGGCATTGCAGGATCTCGACGCCCAATTGATAGTTCGCTTGCACGGCCTCTGTCGCGGCCTTGAGCCATTCGTCCCGGTGCGCCGTCTCGACGGCGTGGCGCAGCGAGCGGCGGCGCATGCCGCGCAGTCCGCCGACGACATAGAGCGCGACGAACCAGGGCAGCGAGTAGGTCTTGACCCGGCGTCCCTTGTTGACGCGGCGGTCGAGCCAGCCGAGCAGACGCGGCCTGGCGCTGAGCCAGCGGCCAAATCCCGCCGGCAGCATGCCCATCACCTCTTCCATGCGGGGGTGCATGAACTCGGTGGTCTGCAGCACCTGGTCCCCGGACAAGTCGAGCTCGCCCTCGATCCGCGCGCGGCGGGCCGATCGGGTCTTGAGGTCGGCCACGCGGATGACGTCGTCATAGGTCATGGCGTTGGCGAGATATTTTGCGGCGGCCTGGGTGAAGGCAAAATTTCGCCCGGCGCCGCCGGCGTTGCGATCGGCGGCGTGCAGCGTGCCGAGGATGTCGAGATATTCGCCGCCATAGGCGACGTCCTGGAAATCGACGACTTTCTTCAGCCCGGCGCGGCCGATGGCGTGTGCGGCCGCGGGCAGTTCCTGCGTCAGCCGGGCGGCGAGGCCGGCAAGACGGGGATCCAGAGCAGCCGGAGAGGAGGGCGTCTTGGCAGCCTCCGATTGTGGGGGTGCCGTCGGCTCCGGAGACTTCGACTGTACCCGGTCAAAGGCCGCGTCGAACGCGCGGATGCTGGCCTGCGCGCCTTTCTCACCGGCGCGGATCACGTCGAGATAGCTCTCGCGGCTGAAGCTCAGCACGCCGGCGCCTGCAAGCGCGCCGAACATGGCGGCCGAGATCACGCTGCCGTTGGCGATCGCCAGCGCATTCATGTCGAAGATGATCTCGGTCTTGGCGGCAATCCCGATGGCGCCGATCACTGCGCCCTGGTCGGCGATGCCGTTGCCCGGCGCGATCTTCTCGCCGATCGCAAAGGTCCGGTGATTGGAGGCGATCAGCGTGGTGCGGTCCGGCGTCACCAGGCCGCGCAGGATCGAGCGGCCGGCCTCCATGAACTCCGCCGCCATCACCACGTCGACGTCGCCGGGCGTCGGCATCAGCGACAGGATCGGCTTGCGGCCGTCGAGCGGCGGCATCGCCTCGATGTAGTAGATCGTGGCGCCGGTGCGCTGGGCGACGCCGGGCACCGAGGTCGATTGCGCGACCCAGCCATGGTTCTCGGCGAGCTGGACGATCCAGTCGGTGAGGACGCCGCCGCCCTGGCCGCCCATCGCGACGATCGCGATCGAGATCGGCCGCTCGGTCGCATCACCCGCGGCAGGAAGCGCCAACTGGACCGTTTCGTCTCTCATGCCCAGTCTCTCATGCCCAAAATCTCATGCCAAGGCCTCGAACTCCGGCCGCCGGCGATCGCGCCGCCGTTGCAGCCAGCCGATCACGGCCATCGCGACCTTTGATTTGAACCTGTCCCAGCCGGTCGGATTGTGAATGACGTCGGCGCGATAGAACGAGGGACACAGCACGGCCGCGTCCGCGACCTCGCCGCAATTGCCGCAGCCGACGCAGGAATTGTCGATTGCCGCAACGGGATCGTCGCGCAGGGGATCGTCGAGTTGCTTGACCGAGAGCGAGGGGCAGCCGGAGAGGCGGATGCAGGCGTGGTCGCCGGTGCAGACATCCTCGTCGACGCCGAACCGTTCCTTGACGGTGCGAACCCCGTCCTTGATCGCCTGGCTGATCTGCGGCTTCACGCGGCGCTGCTTATTCAGCATGCATTCGGAGGAGGCGACGATGACCTTCGGCCCTTGCTCCCTGGTCGTCAGCGCCTCCTTCAGCGTGTCGCGCATCCGGCCGACATCGTAGGTGCGATCGATCTGCCGCACCCACTGGCCGCCGATGCCCTTCACGGCCTGCACGATCGAGTTGTTGGTGTTGCGCCGCTTGCTCACCGCGCGCGACGACAGGATGTCCTGACCGCCGGTCGCCGAGGTGTAGTAATTGTCGACGATGACGAACACGCCGTCATGCTTGTTGAACACGGCGTTGCCGATGCCGCTGGTCAGCCCGTTGTGCCAGAAGCCGCCGTCGCCCATCACGGCGATCGAGCGCTTGTCGGCCTTGACGTTGAAGGCCGAGGTCGAGGCCGGGCCGAGGCCGAAGCCCATCGTCGTCGCGCCGATGTTGAAGGGCGGCAGGATCGAGAACAAATGACAGCCGATGTCGGCGGAGACATGGTGCTCACCGAGCTCGCTCTCGACCAGCTTCATGGCGGCGAAGATCGGCCGCTCCGGACAGCCGGTGCAAAGCCCGGGCGGCCGCGCCGGCACGACCTGCTTCAGCTTCTCGACCTCGGGATGGCTGAGCACGGAGCTCGCGTCCGGCGCCGGCGGCCGGTTGCCGAGCAGCCGCGGCTCGGTCTTCTCGAGGAATTCTCTGATACCCCCGAGCAGCACCTGCGCGGTGTAATCGCCGCCCATCGGCAGCACGTCCTTGCCATGGACGCGGGCCTGGATATCGCGGCGGCGCAGCACCGTGTTGATCGCCTGCTCCAGATATTCCGGCTGGCCTTCCTCGACGATCAGCACGGCGTCCTTGTCGAGGCAGAACTCGGCGACCTCGGTGTCGATCACCGGGTAGGTGACGTTCATGACGTAAAGCGGAATCTGGGTGTTGCCATAGGCATCCGACAGCCCGAGATATTGCAGCGCGCGGATGACGTTGTTGTACATCCCGCCCTGCATGATGATGCCGACCTTGCCCTGCTTCGGCCCCATCCATTCATTCAGCTTGTTGTCCCTGACGAAGTTGATGGCCGCGGGCAGCCGTGTCTTGATCTTCTCCTGCTCATGCTCGTAGGCCGCCGGCGGCAGCACGATGCGGCCGACGTCGCGCTTCGGATTGTTCAGGGCGTCCTTGATGGTGTGGGCCGGCTTGACATTGTCCTTGCAGGCAAAGCTTCCATGCATGTGGCAGGCGCGGACGCGCACCTCCAGCATGACAGGGGTGTTCGAGACTTCCGAGAGCTCAAAGCCCTTCTCGATCAGATTGACGATGCATTCATGGTCAGGGCGCGGATCGAGTAGCCAGATCTGCGATTTCATCGCAAAGGCATGGGTGCGCTCCTGCATGATCGAGGAGCCTTCGCCGTAATCCTCGCCGACGATGATCATGGTGCCGCCAGTGACGCCGCCGGACGCGAGATTGGCGAGGGCATCGGAGGCGACATTGGTGCCGACCGTCGATTTCCACGCCACCGCACCGCGCAGCGGATACATCACCGAGGCCGACAGCATCGCCGCCGCCGCCGCTTCATTGGCGGAGCTCTGGAACACGACGCCGAGATCGTCGAGCACGTCCTTGGCGTCGGCCAGCACGTCCATCAGATGCGAGATCGGCGAGCCCTGATAGCCGCCGACATAGGCGACGCCGGATTGCAGCAGCGCCTTGGTGATGGCGAGGATGCCTTCGCCGCGGAAGGTGTCGCCGTCGCCGAGCCGGAGATCCTCGACTTCACGAGCAAAAGACCGTTCAGCCATTGCACCCTCCAGAAATATGCGATAGCATACGTTTACATGTAAAGTAAGTCAACGCTGCGAGTGCCGTCGGACTTTGCGGATCGTCTGCTCCGGACGGCGATGATGAGCCAGCGACAGGGTAGGGCCAATGCTGAAGCTGCCGCGCTTTAGAGCCGCCGCCGTCCAGGCGAGCTTCACATCAATTCCAGCCAGGGTGGAATGATGGGGCGCGTCGGTCCATCGGCACCACGACACGCGAACCCTCCTCACCGTCGTCCTGGCGAAGGCCAGGACCCATTACCACGAAAGCTCATCGTTGTGCGACGCTGGGGCCACGATCCCGTTCACAATCGAATGCGGTGGTTATGGGTCCTGGCTTTCGCCAGGACGACAGCGGGGATGTGGCGACGGGACTGCATGAGACAGGACGTCACGAGATAGGAGTCGGACAGCATGGGCGAGAACATCATCGGCCGGGCCAATGTCGAGGATACTCCGGAGCTCAAGGCCTACTACAAGGACCTCGAGAAGTTCGAGGCCGGCGCGCTGTGGACGGTCGCCAACAAGATCGAGCCGTGGCAGCCGCAGTCGGCGTCCGTTCCCGTGCTCTGGCGCTACGGCGATCTGCGTGAGCACGTGCTGCGCTCGGTGGAACTGGTCTCGCCGGAGAAGGCGGGACGGCGCGTGATCTACCTCAACAATCCGGGTCGCCGCGATGTGTCGGCCGCGGTCGGCTGGCTCTATTCGGGCTTGCAGGTCATGCACCCCGGCGAGGTGGCCTCCGCCCATGCACACTCGGCCTCTGCGCTGCGCTTCATCATGGAAGGAGCGGGCGCCTACACTATTGTCGATGGCCACAAGATGACGCTCGGCGCGCGGGATTTCGTGCTGACGCCGAACGGCACCTGGCATGAGCATGGCGTCGAGGCGAACGGCTCGGTCTGCATCTGGCAGGATGGGCTCGACATTCCGCTCGTCAATGCGCTGGAGGCCAATTTCTTCGTCGTGCACCCGAAGATCCAGCAGGAGGAGTCCGGCTATCCGGTCGACGACATGACCAAGACCTGGGGCAATCCCGGCCTTCGGCCGGCGGGCTCGCGCTGGTCGAACGGCTATTCGCCGATGTTCAAATATGAGTGGGAGCCGACCTACGAGTCGCTGCTGAAATATGCCGCCGCGACCGGAGGATCGCCCTATGACGGCATCCTGATGAACTACGTCAATCCGATCACCGGCGGCCATGTGATGCAGACCATCGGCGCCAGCATGCAGATGCTGCGGCCGGGCGAGAAGTCCAGGTCGCATCGCCACACCGGAAGCTTCGTCTACCAGGTCGCCAAGGGGCACGGCTATTCCGTGATCGGCGGTCAGCGGTTCGAGTGGCAGGAGCGCGACATCTTCTGCGTTCCGTCCTGGGCCTGGCATGAGCACGGCAACGCCTCGGAAAGCGAGGACGCCTGCCTGTTCTGCTTCAACGATCTGCCCGTGATCGAGGGGCTAGGCCTCTACCGGGAAGAGGCCTATGGCGACAATGCCGGCCATCAGCCGGTCGCGGCCTGACATTCTTGCGCAGAACTCAACCCGCATAACCGGATCAAGCTTTCATGCGTCTTGTCACCTACACCTTGGGCTCCAGCGGCGCCCGCCTCGGGGTCGTCGTCAACGGATTGGTCGTCGATGTCGCGCGCCTCGGCGCGTCACGCGGCGTTGCCTGGCCGGCCGACATGCTGTCCTTCATCGATAACGCCGTCACGCTGCTGCCGGCGTTGAAGCAATGCCTGGACAACGCCAACGGCAGCCTGCCGGCCGGTGCAGCCGTTCCGATCGAGGATGTGAAGCTGCAGGCGCCGATCCCGCGCCCGCGCAAGAACATCTTCGGCATCGGGCTCAACTACCGGGCGCATGTCGCGGAGTCCGCCAAGAGTCTCGATACCGACAAGGATCTGCCGAAGCAGCCGGTCGTGTTCTCCAAGCCGCCGACCTCCGTGATCGGGCCGGGCGCGGCGATCCAGCACAATGCCGGCATGACCCAGCAGCTCGACTGGGAGGTCGAGCTCGCCGTCATCATCGGCAAGACCGCGACCCGCATCCCGGTCGAGAAGGCGATGGATCACGTGTTCGGCTATTCGGTCATGATCGACATTTCCGCGCGCGACAATCGCCGTGCCGGGCAGTGGATCTTCTCCAAGGGCATGGACACCTACGCGCCGTTCGGCCCCTGCATCGTGACCGCGGACGAGATTCCCGATCCGCATGATCTCAGGCTCTGGCTGACCAAGAACGGCGTCATAAAGCAGGACTCCAACACCAAATACATGATCTTCGACATTCCGGCTTTGATCGCCGACATCTCGTCCGGCATGACGCTCGAGCCGGGCGACATCATCGCGACCGGAACGCCCGAAGGCGTCGGCGCCGGCATGAGCCCGCAGGAATGGCTGTGGCCCGGCGACGTCGTCGAGGCCGGCGTCGATGGCGTTGGCGTCATCCGGCACCCGGTCGTCGCGATCTGATGACGTCGTTCTCGTTCGATCGCGAGTTGAGGTTCGGCGACTGTGATCCGTCGGGGATCGCTTATTTTCCGTCCTACCTCAACATTCTCAACGGCGTGGTCGAGGAGTTCTGGTCGACCATCGGGTTCTGCTGGCCGGAGCTGATCACGATCCGGAAGATCGGGACGCCGACGGTGCATCTGACTTGCGACTTTTCACGGCCGTCGAAGTTCGGCGACCGCCTGACATTCGGCCTGCGCATCGTCAAGATCGGCCGTGCGTCGCTGCATCTGTCGCATGTGGTCACGGGCGCAGATGGCCTGCGCTGGCGCGCCCGCCAGATCCTCGCGGCCACGTCGCTGGTCGATCATCACGCGATTCCGTGGCCCGACGACGTTCGCGCCGCGCTCATGTCGCATCTGCAGGCCGGCGCGGAGGCGGCGGCATCATGATCTCGCTGTTCATGACGTTCTCCGATCCGACAGGCGATCGGCGAATTGATGCGGACGATCTCGCGGCCGCGGCTGCCGTGGTGGGGTCGGTTCCGGGGATGGCGGAGGGCCTGCTGTTCACGCCGCTGGAGCAATCGGTCGATCATCCCTACAAGGCCGACGGGGCCGGGCCGGTCTTTGCGCTGTTGCTACGCTTTCCGAACCTGTTTGCGTGCGAGGCCGCGATCGATCGCGGCGGCGTGCTCGCTGCTCTTGCGGCGGCTCGCGGGTTGCCGAGCCTTGCCGGATTGGACGTGACGCACCAGGCGATGGTGACGCGCGCCTTTCCGGTCGACGACGCCGCGCATGCGAGCGGCACGGTGACGCCGTGCAGCTATCTGGTGCATTATCCCGGGCCGGCCGACGACATGAATGCCTGGAACTTGCATTATTTGGAGCATCATCCGTCGATCATGCGGACCTTCCCGGACGTGCGCCAGATCGAGATCTACACGCGCATCGATTGGGTCGATCGGTTGCCGTCGCAGCGGGTCGAGTACATGCAGCGCAACAGGCTGATGTTCGACAGCCCGCAGGCCCTTGCGCGCGCGTTGGGCTCCGACGTGATCAAGCGGATGCGCGCCGACTTCGTCCAGTTTCCGCCGTTCGCGGGCGGCAACAAGCATTTTCCGATGCTGACGAGGGTGGTGCGGCCCATCGCATGATGGCATCGAGGCTGGTTGCGAGCCGCGCTGGAGATGCGCTCTTTGACTTAGGCCGTGAACCATAAATCTGCCAACGCACGGCTTGCCAAAGTCCGCTATGCCTCGATAGCAGACCAAATTCTGCAGCTCAGCTAAATGACGCGAAGGGCCACAAGCGGAAGTGAAGTGACACGCAATCCACTCTGTGACGCTGGCCGACATTGTTCAATCAGTGCCGGATGAAATCTGATCGATATCCGCACCATCAAGCCTCAACGTTCGGGCGCCGCACTTCCATGCCGCACAAGGAGGACAAGATCGGCTGCTTCCTCGGCGTCTTTTAGGAGCGTCTTGCGCGGCGTGCCTATCAGCGCACGCATGGTAAGGCCACGAGCAATATCCGTGACTTGGATCGCGCGTTCGGCCGCAGGAAAGTCGGACGGGATTTCGCCCGCGCTGATCGCGTCCCGGAAACGATCTTGCACCAGCGCCTTGCCGCCCGCGGCCGCCTTTTGCAGGAACTTCCGGACCTCATCATCATCCACAAGCGGCGCGACGCAAATAAGAAGGCAGCCCCGGGCGGACCCCTTCTCGGTCGCACTTTCGACGGCATACCTAAGAAAGCCCGCGATCGAGTCGTGAAGATTCTGTGGCGAGTGGAGCGCGTTAGCAGCGCGAGCGCCCTTTGCCTCGGCATACGCCTTAAGGACACGCAAGAATATCGCCCGCTTGTCGCCGAAGACGGCATACAGGCTCGGCCGTCCCACGCCCATCCCGGCGACGAGATCGTCGATGGTCACGCCGTCATAGCCCTTCGACCAGAACACTTGCGTCGCCTTTTTCAGCGCGTCGATCTCGTTGAAGCTGCGCGGACGTCCCCGTGGCTTGGTGGTATTCTGAAACATATAGTTCAAAAATCTTTGACTGCGACCTTTGGTTCGGCAATATATAACTAAATAGTTCAAAAATGACAAGGCGGCCTTAACTCGGGGCTCCTTCGACTCCAACCCTTTCAAGGAGATGCCCATGAAACGTTCGATCGCTCTCGTCACCGGCGCCACGTCCGGGCTCGGTTATGCGGCGGCCCGGTTGCTCGCCGCCAAGGGCTACAGCGAGGTCATTGTCACCGGGCGCAGCCTGGCCCAGATCAAGGATACGGCCGCTCAGCTCGCGGTGGAGACCAAAAGGCCGGTCTTCACGCCGCTGGAGCTTGATCTGAACGACCCGGTCAACGTTCACTCCGCGGTCGCCGCGCTAGTCAAGCAAGGCAGGCCGGTTGATTTCCTACTGCTCAATGCCGGTATGGTTCCTGGCAAGGCGCGCGTGATCACTGCGGCGGGCATCGAGGCTTCTCAGGCCCCGCTCATTGGCCATCATCAACTGACCGTTGGGTTGCTCAATGCCAACTTGCTGAGTCCCGACGCCCGGATCGTCATCGCGGGTGCAGAACCTGCCCGCGGGGGCGTACCCATGTTCAAATACACCGATCTGCCTGCCTTTGCAGCCGAGTACAACCGGGGTGACAAAACCGCAGCTGTTGAAGCCCTGATCCGCAACGGGCCGAACGTGAGGTATGTGCCCAACAATGCGTATGCCGACGCGAAGCTCATTGTTGCTTGGTGGGTCGCTGCGCTGGCACGCCGGCTACCCTCCGGCACGGCCGTGTACGCTGTCTCGCCCGGTGCGGCGAACGCCACCAACGTGGCGCGAAACGCTGGCCCGTTGTTGAAGTATATGATGATTCCAATCGTGAACCTCATTCCCGGCATGAATCAGACGCCGGAGACAGCGGCCAGTCGCTTCATCCAGGCATCGGAGTTCGGAACCGACGCGTCGGGGCTATTCTTTGCCTCAGCCAAAGGGAAGTTCTCAGGTCCAATCGAGGTGCAGAGTGAGCCACACCTCCACGATCGCGCCAGCCAGGAAGCCGCGTGGCAAGCCGTCGTCAAGGTCTCCGGCGCCGACTTGTCTCGCCCCGCATCCTTAAGCGCGGTGTCCTGACGGAGCGCCAGTCGCGGCTGAACGGATACCTGTAACCAAAAACAGCACGCAATCGCGCGGCTACGATACAGCCCCGACAACCTACGCCAGAAAGACATCAGCAAATCGAGAGAGGCGATGTCGCCGTCGCTGTTGCTGCGCGATGAACAGTCACCGCCTTGTAGGTGACTGATTTCCGCTTTGGGTCATTCGCGACTGGGGCGAGCCGGCAGCGGGTCCGGTCACGTCCGCTGCGCCGCCGAAAGCGGAAGGCAATTCAGAGCATTAGCGACGTCGTGACGGGGGCGAAGCCGCGAGAATCGAAAATTGCAGTGGCTCGCGCCGCCGGCCAATGTCTGCGTTCTTTCCAGGCGGATGCCGCGCGTCGCATAGGCGTCGAAATCAAGCCCGCAAATGTTCGGCAGGATTTCCTTGTCTCCATGGCGAGCCGCGAATTTGCAAAAGCCGCAAGCCTTGTAATTGATGCCGAATTCAAACTCGTCGCCCGGGCCCGGTTCGACGAAATCGTAGACAAAATCTTCCGGAAACTCCTTCTGGTGGCTTTCCGCCGCGCTTTCTATCGCCTGTTCGCGCAGCAAGGCCTGATTCTCGGGCGACATGAATTGACGCCCTGAGGCAAGGCGCTCCGCCTCAGGCTCGGTGAGCAATTGCGCCTTGTAGGTCTCCCGTTCGATTTCGCCGATCACGGAAACCGGCACGCCGTGCCGGCGGAGCACCCGGCTGATGGCCATGAAGCCCGTGAGGCGCATGAAGAAATCGGTCATCCGACTTGCGGTGCCGCCGACATAGGGCATTTGGGTGAGCATGATCTGGAATTCGTCCGTCGCTTCCTGTCGAATTCGATCGATCTCGGTCAGATGCTCGCGCTCGCACAACATCGCTTCGGCAAGGTCGAGGCGATGGCGCATGGCGGCCTCCATCGCGCCGCGATGCTGCTCGTAAAACGGATGGATGATCTCAGTCATTTGACACCTGACATAGTTGGATATTCGCGACGTCGAGGAAGCTGGTTTCACTCGGCGGCGATCGCCTCGATCTCCAGCAACCATTTGCTGTCGACGGTCTCGGCGATGATGACCGTCAGCGCGGGCTGATGCTCGCCGAGCATTTTGCGACGAATGGTGCGGTTGGCCACGAGCTGATCCCGATCGGTCAGGAACGTGGTGATCTTGACCAGATGCTCGACGCCAAGGCCTGCGGCGGCGAGCACTTCCATCACATTGCGCCAGGCTTGCTCGCATTGGGCTTCAAAGTCCTCGGGCACGGTGCCGTCTGATCTCTCGGGCACCTGGCCGCTGATGAAGAGCAGGCGGCGGTGCTGGGTCAGTTCGAGTCCCATGCAGTACCCGCCGGCGGGAGGGTGGACCGTTGCGGGATTGTGGCTGACGATGTGAGTTGAGGGCATAGCGCGTCTCCGGTTTGCGGCGTGACCGTATCCGGCGGTGTCGCCGCGGCACAAAGCATGTTTGCTGCGGTTCAGCGCAAGAAAATCTATTGCAAGGCCACCGCCTGTCGGTGTCAAACTCCCGCGCGATGACCTACGCCCTTCCACCCCTCAACGCGCTCCGCGCCTTCGAGGCCGCCGCGCGGCACCTCAGCTTCAAACTGGCCGCGCACGAGCTGCACGTGACGCCTGCCGCCGTGGGGCAGCAGGTGAAAGCGCTGGAGGCGCGCCTCGGCGTGCAGTTGTTCGAGCGGTTGCACAAGCAGCTGATCCTGACCGCGGCCGGGCAGGCCTATTTGCCCGGGGTCTCCGACGGCTTTCGCCATATCGCGGATGCGACCTCGCAATTGAAACCGGCAGCTGCGGTGCTGCTGCAATTGGGGGTCCATGGCAGCTTCGACCTGCGCCGCCTCAAACTGGCGGAGTTTCGCGGCGCGCATCTCGACATCGGCTTGCAGGTGCTGCAGCCCGCCGGCTTGCACGAGTTGGCGGAGGGCAAGGTCGACCTGCTGATCGCCCGCGGCCTTGGCCACCATCCGGGTCATCGCTGCGACCGGCTCAACCAGGGATCCGGCTTGGGTGATTGGCTGATTGCGCCTGAAGGCACCGCAGATTGTCCCGAGATCGTCAGCTTCCGCGAATGGCTGCGCGCCGTGCTGGTCGAGAAGCCGCTCGCAAACCGCCGCCCTCGTCTGGTCGGATAGCGGACCTGCGCTGCGATGGTGGTAGTACACCCCTGATTTGCCCGACGTGTCAAGTCGATTTCGTAAAAAACGAATTCGTCCCCGGCACCCGCCGGCGACTGTGCATGGGGTTGTTTTCGATATTTTTGTGTCAGTGCCCGCCGAGGTAGGCCGTGATCAGCCGGGGATCGTGGATCAGGTCCTTGGCAGGGCCGGACTGCACGATCTCGCCGGTCTCCAGCACGTAGCCGTAATCGGCGGTCTCGAGCGCGGCGCGGGCGTTCTGCTCGACCAGCAGGATCGACACGCCGAGGTCGCGGAGCGAGGCGATGGTGCGGAAGATCTCGCGCACGATCAGCGGCGCGAGGCCGAGGCTGGGCTCGTCGAGCATCAGCAGCGCGGGCTTTGCCATCAGCGCGCGTCCCAGCGCGAGCATCTGGCGCTCGCCGCCGGAGAGCGTGCCGGCGGCCTGGCGTTGTCGCTCCTTCAGGCGGGGAAAGCGATCATAGACCTCGTCGAGCGTCTTCTGCACGCCGGAGCGGTCGCGCAGGCTGTAGGAGCCGAGCAGGAGGTTGTCGGCAACCGACATGTCGGAGAACAGCTCGCGCTTCTCCGGAACCAGGCAGAGCCGGCGCTCGACGCGATCCTCGACGGACATCTTCCGGATGTCGCTGCCGCGGAACACCATGCTGCCGCGCGATGCGAGCAGGCCGATCGCGGCCATCAGCAGCGTGGTCTTGCCGGCGCCGTTCGGGCCGATCACGGTGACGATCTGTCCTTCGTCGACCGACAGCGAGACGTTGCGAACGGCCTCGACGTTGTCGTAGCAGACGGTGACGCCGGTCATGGACAACATCTGGCTCACGCGACGCCTCCGAGATAGGCCTCTTGCACCCGCTCGTCGCTGCGGATCGCGCTCGGGACGCCCTCGCAGAGCTTGGAGCCGAAGTCGAGCACCACGATGCGGTCGACCAGCGACATCACGAACTCCATGTCGTGCTCGACGATCAGGATGGTCAGGTGATCCGCCCGCAGCGAGCGGAGCAGCTCCGCCAGTCGCAGCTTTTCCTGGCGGCGCAGGCCGGCCGCCGGCTCGTCCAGCACAAGGAGCGCGGGATCGGCGGCGAGGGCGCGCGCGATCTCCAGGATGCGCTGGTTGCCGAGCGGAAGATTGCCCGCGAGCTCGAATGGCTTGTCGCCGAGCCCGACGCGCTCGAGCTGCAGCAGCGCTTCGTGCCGGACGCTGGCTTCCTCGCGCCGATTGAGACGAAACGCGCCGGCGAACAGGCCGCTGCTGGTTCGGCTGTAGGTGCCGAGCATGACGTTCTCCAGCAGGCTCATGCGCGGCCGCAGCTTGACATGCTGGAAGGTCCGGGCGACGCCGGCCCTGGCGATGCGGGACTGCGGATCGCGCGCGATCGAGCGTCCGGCGAAGGAGATCTCGCCCTTGCTGACCCGCAGCGCGCCGGTCAGGCAGTTGAACATCGTGCTCTTGCCGGCGCCGTTCGGGCCGATCACGGCGAGGATTTCGCCTGATCTCACCTCGAAGCTGACATTGTTGACCGCAATGAGGCCGCCGAACCGGCGCTCGGCGCCATCGACCTTCAGAAGCAGCTCGCCCGGTGTCGGCTGCGGACGGCGCGGCAGCGGCGGCGCGGGCTGCGGCCGCTCGCGCCTGATCTTCGGCAGATAGCGTGCGATCGAGGGCACGATGCCCTGCCGCGCCCATTGCAGGAACAGGATGAACAGTGCCGAGAAGGCGACGATCTCGAGTTGCCCGGACGCGCCCTTGGCGATCAGCGGCAGATAATCCTGCACGCTGTTCTTGAGCAGCGTGACGATGGCGGCGCCGACGACCCCGCCGAGCAGGCTGCCGGCGCCGCCGACCATCGTCATCATCAGATATTCGATGCCCATGCCGGCATCGAACGGACCCGGGCTGATGAAGCGGCTCATATGCGCGTAGAGCCAGCCGGAGAGCGAGGCCAGGAATGCCGCGATCACGAAGGTCACGAGCTTGATCCGGAACGCGTTGATGCCGAGGCTCTCGACCAGCGTGTTGCCGCCGCGCAGCGCCCGCATGGCGCGGCCGAGCCGCGAGTCCAGGAGATTGTAGCCGAGCAGGAGCACCAGGGCGACGATGCCCCAGATCAGGTAATAGATCTGTGCGCTGGAGACCAGCGCGAACGAGCCGAGGCTGATCGGCGGGATCGACGAGATGCCGTTGAAGCGGCCGAGCCCATCGACATTGCCGAACAGGAAGCCGATCGCAAGGCCCCATGCCACGGTCGACAGCGACAGGAAATGGCCCTGCAGGCGCAAGGTGACGACGCCGAGGATGGTCGCGACACCGCAGGTCAGGACCACGCCAAGCAGCAGGCCGAGCCAGGGCGATTGCCCGTTCAGGGCCGAGACCCATGCCGTCGCATAGGCCGCGATGCCGACGAACGCGGCCTGTCCGAACGACACGATGCCGCCGACGCCGGTGAGCAGCGCAAGGCCAATGGCGACCAGCGAATAGATGCCGATATAATTCATCAGCGTGACGCTGAACGGGCTCAGGACAAAGGGTGCGAGTGCGAGGCACGCCAGTGCCGCTGCCGCCGCGAGCCTAACGTGAACGCGCGTCATTCCTCGATCTCCTCCTCGGAATGCAGCGAGGCGAGGGATCGCCAGATCAGGATCGGGATCAGCAGCGAGAACACGATCACGTCTTTCAGCGCGCTGCTCTGGAACGACGCGAAGCTTTCGAGTATGCCGACCCCCACCGCACCGATCGCGGCGCCGGGATAGCTGGTCATGCCGCCGACGATGGCGCCGACGAACGCCTTGAGGCCGATCAGGAAGCCGGAATCGTAGAACACGGTATTGACCGGCGCGATCAGGATCCCGGATACGCCGGCCATCAGCGAGCCCAGCAGATAGGCGATGGTGCCGGCCCGCGCCGGCCGGATCCCCATCAGACGCGAGCCGGTGCGGTTCACCGCGGTGGCGCGCAGCGATTTGCCGACCAGCGTGAAGTCGAAGAACAGATAGAGCAGGCCGCTGAACACCAGCGCGGCGATCACGATCAGCATGGTCTGGCCCGAAATCAGGACGCCGGCGAACTCGGTGGAGAACGACGTCAGCGGCTCGGTCCGGACGCCTTCCGGGCCGAAGAACAGCAGGCCGAGACCAACCAGCGCGAAATGCAGCGCCACGGAGACCGTCAGCAGCAGCAGCACCGTGCCGTCGGCGATCGGGCGGAACACGATCCGGTCGAGGAGAGGGGCGATCGGCGTGATCAGCATCAACGCGAGTACCAGCCGGACGGCGAGCGGCGGGTCCATGCGCATGGTGAGCCAGGCGATGCCGACTACTGCTGAGGGAATGGCGAGATAGAACAGCAATGCGCGCGGCAGCAGGCGGCTGTCGCCGCTCCGAATGAGCGAAATGATCTCGATCAGGGTCGCAAGGCACGCCAGCACCACGACCAGCGCACCGGTCCCCGGAAAACGCTTGGCATCGAGGGCCGCAAGCGTCAGTGCGGTGAAGGCGGCGATGTCGCCGAACGGAATGAAGATGACCCGCGTCACCGTGAAGATGAGCACAGTGCCGATCGCCACCAGCGCGTAGACTGCACCGGTGGCGATCCCGTCGATTGCAAGGATGGCCGCGATATCGCTCGTCATGGAGACGCCGTTCCCCCGTTCTGGCTGCCGGCCATCTTTTTGCCTACGGCGCGTACTTCCAGGCGCCGCCGGTCAGGCGGACCACGACCAGCGAGCGCTCGTCGACGCCGGTCACCGCGCCGGGCTTGAAGTTGTAGACGGCATGCACGCCGGGCAGCTCCTTGGTGCTGAGGATGGAATCGCGCAGCGCGGTGCGGAATTCCGCGGTGCCGGGTTTTGCGGTCTTCAGCGCCCGCTCGGCGGCGTTGGCGAAGATCAGCCAGGCGTCGAAGGAGTAGGCGGAGAACCCGTCGGTGGTCGGAATGTTGTGGGTCTTCTGGTAGACCGCGCGGAAGTCGAGCGCGATCTTCTTGGCGAAGTGCTCATCCGGAAGCTGCTCGGCCACGATCACGGGGCCGGCGGAGACCTGGATGCCCTCGGCGGCCTTGCCGCCCACGGTGACGAAGTCCGGATTGATCAGCGCCACGGTGCCGTAGGTATTGCCCTTGAAGCCGCGTTCGGAGAGCGTGATGAGCGGCAGGGCGCCCTGCGTGCCGGAGCCACCGATCAGCACCGCGTCGGGACGTGCGGCCATGACCTTCAGGATCTGCGCGGTCACCGAGGTATCGGTGCGCGCATAGCGCTCGTTGGTCTGCACCTTGATGTCGTCGACGGGCTCGGCGGCCTTGGCGCCGTTGTAGACGAGATCGCCCCAGGCATCGGAGAAACCGATATAGCCGATGTTCTTCATGCCGTCGCGCTTCATCCGGTCCGCGACGATCTTGACGAGCAGCGAAGCCGGCTGCGGCACCGCGACGACCCATTGCTCCGGCGAGTCCGGAAGCTTGCCGAGAGGCGAGATCGCGATCATCGGCACCTTCAATTCGCTGGCGACGGCGGCCATCGCGATGGTCGAGGGGGTCGTTGCGGTGCCGATCAGGAGGTCGACCTTCTCTTCCTCGACCAGCTTGCGCGCGTTGCGCGTCGCGGCCGACGGGTCGGAGCCGTCGTCGAGCTGGATCAGGCGGATGGTCTCGTCGTTGATCGTCTTCTTGTATTCATAGGCGGCATTGATGCCGCGCCCATAGGGGATGCCGATCGACGCGCCGTTGCCGCTCAGCGAGGTGACGAAGCCGATCGTGATATCGGCCTGCGCCGCCGGTGCCGCGAAGACGCCGGCGACGAGTGCGAGTAAACCCAGGGTCTTCTGCCGCATTTGCGTTGTCCTCCGTTGATGCTGGGTGCGAATGTCTGCAAGCCGGGCAGGTAGCCGAGCCGCGAACGAACCGATTGAAGGCATTGCTGTAGCGCCAGACGCCGGGCGCGCCGAGAGGGAATTTCGCTCGGCCGGGCGTCAGCGGCCATGGCGAGGCGTGCCGCTCAAATAGCGGGCGGGGCGATTGCAGTCCGCGGGCATCTGTCGAAGCAAAGGAAGACGAATGCCACAGCCGCGCTGCGCGACCGGCGATGCTGCTGCCGGCCATTGCGGCCCGACGCTAGTCCACGCGATTGAGTTTCTCAAAATCGGTGCCCTGCAACATCATCGACATGACCACCGGCAGCGGCCGATGGTCGATTACTTAAAGCCTAAAGTATTCTCAGTGGCGTCGTCAACACGTGTCACGGGGCTGTCAGAAAAAAATGTTGCTGCATACAATTTCGTCCGCGCGCGCCATTTCCTTCATTGCTTTGTCCCGAAAAACAGGCCTCCCGGCTGCGGTGGAGCGGTCGCCTCGGCGGGCTCCGCCGCGCGCATTTGACGCGTCAATTAGTTTATGGTTGAAATATCTGCGTCGGCAGGCCGACGGCCGATGCTCCTGTCACCGTCGAGGAGAAGGGCGATGCGCATCTTCTGGCAGAGTTTCGTCGATGCGAGCGTGAACGCGCCCTATATGGCGCGGCTGTCGGAGTATCTCAACAACATCGCCGCACCCGGCACCACGGTTCAGGTCGAGGGCATTTCACCGCCGGATCGCGAATTCGGCCGGCTCGCCGAACTGCGCTGCGCGGTCCAGGCCATCGACAACGGCATCGCGGCGGAAGAGAGCGGGTTCGACGCCTTCGTGATGGGCCACTTCCAGGATCCCGGGCTTTACGAGCTCCGCTCGACGCTCGACATCCCCGTGGTCGGGACCGGCGAGGCGACGTTGCTTGCGGCCTCGCAACTCGGCCGGCGCCTCGGCCTCGTGACGCTCGATCCGGTCTTCGAGGTCTGGCACTACGAGCAGGCCGAACGCTACGGCCTCGGTGATCGCGTCGTCCACGTGACCGGCCTCGGTTGCAAGCCGGAGGATTTCGCAGCTGCGTTCGCGGGCGATCAGGCGGCTCATGCCCGGATGATCGAGGATTTTCTGGCCTGCGCCTTGCCGCTGGTGGAGCGCGGCGCCGACGTGGTGATCCCCGCCGGCGTGCTGCCAGGACTATTGATCGGGCGGGAGCGCGGCCTGAAGGTCGGCCACGCACCGGTCGTGAACTGTGCTGCGGTGGCATTGAAGAGCGCCGAGATGTGGGTGCAGCTCAGGCAGCTCAACGGCACCGAGCCGAGCCGCGGGCCGAGCTTCAAGCGCGCCAGTGCGCTCGCCCGCGACGATTTCCGGGCGATGCTCGCGCGCAACAAGCGCTAACGCCGATCAGTTCTGGAGAACGAGCCATGATGAGACCCGAGAAGATCCTCTACGAGACCGAGGTGACCGCTATGGGCGGCCGCGACGGCAAGGCCGCAAGTGCCGACGGCCTGCTGTCGGTGTCGCTGTCCGTGCCGAAATCGCTGGGCGGACCCGGCGGCGAGGGGACCAACCCGGAGCAGCTCTTTGCGGCTGGCTATGCCGCGTGCTTTCTCGGCGCGGTCAAGCTCGTGGCGCGCACCAGGAAGATCACGCCCTCGGCCGAGACGTCCGTCGTCGCGAGGGTTGCGATGGGACCGGTTCCTGTCGGCTATGCGCTCTCGGTCGAACTGAAGGTCAGTCTGCCCGGCGTCGAGAAGGCGGTGGCGGAGGAGATCGTCGCAGGCGCGCACGAGCGCTGCCCCTATTCGAATGCAACTCGTGGCAATATCGACGTGAAGCTGACGGTGATCTGAGACGGCAGGCAAGGCAGGCGGCTGGTGACAAATTCGCTGCGCACACCGTATGACGGCATCGTGATGGCGGCTCCCGTCACGATCCCCTATGCGCGCTATTCCATCGAGAGCGCGCAATGGTGGATCGGACGCGCGCTGAGTGCGCTGGTCGCGAAGGCCGGCATCAAGACATCCGACATCGACGGCCTCTGTGTGTCCAGCTTCACCATGGGGCTCGACAGCGGGATCGGACTGACGCAGCATTTCGGGCTGTGCGTCAGATGGCTCGACACCATCCCACTCGGCGGCGCCAGCGCCATCGCGGCATTGCGGAAGGCGGCGCGCGCGGTGCAGGTGCGCGATGCCGACATCGTGGCTTGCGTCGCCGGCGATACCAATCACGTCGATTCCTTCCGCCTGACGCTCGAGAATTTCTCGCGCTTCAACCAGGACGCGGTTTATCCTTATGGCGCAGGCGGCGCCAATGCGAGCTTCGCGCTGATCGCGCGCAACTATATGCGGACCTATGGCGTTACGCGGGAGGACGTCGGCCGGATCGCGGTCGCTCAGCGCGCCAATGCGCTGCGCAACCCGCATGCGCTGATGAAGACGCCGTTGACGATCGAGCAGTATCTGGCGGCGCGTCCGATTTCCGATCCCATTCATCTGTTCGATTGCGTGATGCCCTGCGCCGGGGCCGAGGCCTTCCTCGTGATGCGGGACGAGACCGCGGCATCGCTCGGCCTGCCGGCCGCGCGATTGCTGTCGACCATCGAACGGCACAACGCCTTCGCCGACGATCCGATGCAGGTGCGCGGCGGCTGGGCGATGGATATCAGCGAGCTCTACGCGATGGCCGGTGTGAAGCCTGACGATCTCGATGTCGTGCAGACCTATGATGACTATCCGGTCATCACGATGATGCAGTTCGAGGATCTCGGATTCTGCAACAAGGGTGAGGGCGCGGCCTTCGTGCGTCAGCACGATCTGACTGTTGACGGCGACTTCCCGCACAACACCTCCGGCGGTCAGCTCTCTGCCGGGCAGGCCGGCGCCGCCGGCGCCTATCTCGGGCTGGTCGAAGGCTTGCGTCAGGTGCTAGGCGAAGCCGGTCCGACGCAGGTCAAGGATGCAAGGCTCGCTCTCGCCTCCGGCTTCGGTATGATCAACTATGACCGTGGCCTGGCCTCCGGTGCCGCGATCTTTGCGGGGCCTGCGCGATGATCGATCCGATTGAGCCACCCCGGCGCAAGAACCCGCTGCTGCGGATGCGGCTTCCCGCGTCGCCGCCGCGGCCGCGCAGCCGGACGTCGCACGGGTTCACGCGCGCTGCCGCCGAAGGACGCTTCATGCTGCAGCGCTGCGAGGCTTGCGGCGCCTTCGCCTATCCGGCGCGCGAGGCATGTCCCGCCTGCCTGTCGGCTGATCTGACCTTCGTCGATGCGCCGCGCCGCGGTGTGCTGCTGGCCGAAACCACGGCCCGGGTACCAAGCGACGTCTATTTCCGCGAGCGGGCGCCCTGGCGCATCGGTCTCGTCAAGATGGATTGCGGTCCGACCATGGTGGCGCATCTGCATGCCGACTGTGCCGAGGGCGCGCCCGTGCTGATGTCGTTTCAGCTCGACAAGAGCGGCCAGGCAGTGGCTTTTGCCCGACCCGAGGAGGAGACGCTCAACATGGCAGACGACCGGCAGTGGCGGGAAATGACGGCCGATCCGAAATTCCGCCGCGTGCTCGTGACCAACGGCCGCAGTCTGATCGGCCAGGAGGCCGTTGCGGCGCTGAAGGCCGCGGGCGCGAAGACGGTGTTCGTCGGCGTTTCCGAACCATGGCGACCTTTCGCAGGCGAACAGCTGTTGCGCGGGCAGGCGGGGATCGAGATCGTGACGCTCGACGCGGCCGACGAAAAGTCAACGACTGACCTCGCGGCCGACATTGGCGGCAAGGTCGACATCCTCATCAACACGACGGAATATGTGCGGCCCGGTGGCCTTCTCGACCGCAGGGGCACGGGCATCGCGCGGGATGAGATCGACCAGGCCTATCTCGGCTTCATCAACCTTGCGCAGGCCTTCGGTCCCGCGATGCGGATGCGGGGAGCCGATGGCATCAACAGCAGCGCCGCCTGGGTCAATATCCTGTCGGTCTATGCGCTGGCGAACTGGCCCGCTTTCGGCGCCTACTCGGCGTCGCAAGCCGCCTGCCTTTCGCTGTCGCACTGTCTTCGCGCGGAGCTTCGGCCCGGCGGCGTCAAGGTGATGAACCTGTTCACGGGACCGGTCGATACCGAGTGGTTCCAGACCGTGCCGCCGCCCAAGGTCGCGCCGCGCGCCGTTGCGCAGGCGATCGTGTCCGGGCTCAGGGGTGGGCTCGAGGAGATCTATGTCGGGGACGTCGCCGAGGAGATCAGGCAGCGTCTTGCCGCCAATCCGAAAGCGCTCGAGCGCGAGCTCGATAGATAAAATCAGGATTTCAACGGGAGGACGTCACAATGCAAGGCAAGAATCTCCTGGAGCTCGCAGGTGCGATTTCGTCAGGCGCGGTGCGGGTCGTCGATCTGACCTTCACGCTCAGTCCGGATTTCCCGGTCATTGTTCTGCCGCCGGAATTTGGCCAGGCGGCTCCGGTCCGGATCCAGGAGATATCGCGCTATGACGGTCGCGGTCCGGCCTGGTACTGGAACAATGTGACGTTCGGCGAGCACACCGGCACGCATTTCGACGCGCCGATCCACTGGTTCACCGGGAAGGACCTGCCGAACAATTCGGTCGACACGATGCCTGCCAAGGACATGATCGCGCCGGCTTGCGTGATCGACTGCTCGGCGGGCGCGGCGCAGGATCCGGATTTCCTGCTCACCGTGCCGCTCGTCGAGGCCTGGGAGGCGAAGCACGGACGGATTCCCGCGCGGCACTGGGTGCTGTTGCGGACCGACTGGTCGAAGAAGGGCTGGCGCGACTACGCCAACCTCAGGGATGACGGCGCACACACGCCGGGGCCGAATCCGGCCGTCATGAAATGGTTGGTGGAGGAGCGCGGCATCATCGGCTTCGGCACCGAGACGATCGGTACCGACGCAGGGCAGGCCGGCCATTTCGAGCCGCCTTATCCGGCGCATCACTTCCTGCATGGCGCCGGCCGGTATGGCCTGCAGTGCCTCTGCAACCTCGATCAGCTTCCTCCCACCGGTGCCGTCATCGTGGCGTCGCCCCTGAAGATCCAGAACGGCTCCGGCAGCCCGCTGCGCGTGATCGCATTGGTTTCCGCGAGCTGAAGCGAGCGGATGGCGCTTGCCCGAAACAAGAAACGCAAATCAAGAAGGACAGGTGCCATGATCTCGATGAAGACCCTGCTGGCCTTGGCCGCGTTGCTTGTCGCCGTTCCGCAGGCCGGGCAGGCCGAGATCCTCGTCGGCTTCGTCACCGGCCTGAGCGGGCCGGTGTCGTCGATCGGGATTCCCAATGCAAAGGGGATCGCGGCCGGCGAGGCCTATGTCGGCGAAGTCGGCGGTGAGAAGCTCCGCGTCATTCAGCTCGACGACGCCTCCGATCCCACGGCGTCGGCGCGCAACGCGCGCAAGCTCGTCGAACAGGAGAAGGTCGACATCCTGATCGGCACGTCCGGCGCGCCGCAGACGCTGGCGATGGCGACCGCCGCGATCGAGCTGAAGATTCCGATGATCGCCGTGTCGCCGATCGCGCCGGTGCCATCAGGCGAAGGCGGGCCCTGGGTGGTGCAGACGCCACAACCGACGCCGCTTCTGGTCCAGGGCATCGTCGATCACATGAAGGCGCGGGGGTTGAAGACCGTTGCGTTCATCGGCTTCTCCGACGCCTTCGGCGACCTGATGTACGACTCGCTGTCGCAAAGCGCCAAGGCGGCCGACATCAAGGTCATCGCCAACGAGCGCTACGCCCGGTCGGATTCGTCGGTGACCGCCCAGGTGCTGCGCGCGTTGGCGGCGCGGCCCGACGCCATCATGCTCGGCGGCACGGGCACGCCGGGTGCCTTGCCGGTGATCGCTCTGTCCGAACGCGGATACAAGGGGCCGCTCTACGGCAACCACGGGCTCATCAGCGCCGACTTCCTGCGGCTCGCCGGCAAGGCCGCCAACGGAATCATCTGCCCGACCGGGCCGGTGACCGCGGCGGAGCAGCTTCCGGCCGGCAATCCGATCCAGAAGGTTGCGCTGGATTTCCGCACCGCCTTCGAGAAGGCGAATGGCGAGGCGCCGACCGACTCGTTCTCGTCCTATGCCTTCGACGGCTGGCTGGTGTTCGTCGATGCGGCCAAGCGCGCGATGGCAACGGGCGCCAAGCCGGGCTCGTCGGAATTCCGCGCCGCGCTTCGCCAGGCGCTGTTCACCACCAAGGAGCTGGCCGGGACGCAGGGCGTCTACACTTACACGCCGGCGGATCGACACGGCGTCGATGCTCGCGCGCGGATCCTGGTTCAGATCGAGGACGGAAAGTACAGGCTGCTGCCCTGATTGAACTGCGGGAGTGTGTCGGAGGGCGTTCGGCTGTGGTGTGAATTACAGTGCCGGCTTACGGCTTCTGCATCGCGTCCCTGACGGCGCCCTTGAGCTCGTCGAGCTCGCGGGTCAGGCCATCGAGCCGGTCGGCCGGAACCCTTGCCAGCAGCTCGGCCAGCCACGAGCCATGGCTCTTGGCCATGCGCCTGAAGGCTTTGCGGCCTTCGACGGTCATGCAAACGATCTGCACGCGCCGGTCGAGGTTTGAAGGCGTGCGGGTGATGAAGCCGTCCTCGACCAGCCGATCAACGATCGGCGTCAGGTTTCCCGCAGAGACCATCAGCCGCTTCGGCAGCTCTCCCAGCACCAATCCGCTCGGCTCGCGGTCAAGCTGGGCCAGGACGTCGAAGCGCGGCATCGTGAAGTCGAATTCCTCGCGGAACCGGCGCCGCAGCTCGCCCTCGATCAGGGTCGTGCAGGCGAGCAGCCGAAGCCAAAGCCGTGTCTGAGCCCTGTACTCGGCCTCCTGATCACCTCCGTTCCTGGGTGAAACAGGCGGGGACTCCTTCGCGACTGCCAAATCAAATCTCCTGCAGCACCCGGCCCGTTGAAGGTGACGGTCTCGATGACGCCCGGAAGATAGTTCGTGCCAAAAGTAAATTCAAGGCTCGTTCAGGGGGCACGGATCGGCGTCGGGGTGTAGGGATTTTGCGGCGGGTTTCGTGCCGGAAGGCAATCTCCGCAATATTCCGATGAATGCTCCGGCGATCTCCGGCAGGTACGGATGTTTTATGTTTAAAATAAAAGGCGAATGTCGCTGTCTACGACGCCGGGTGCTGGACCCGGCGCGGAGATGATCGCCGCCCGCGGCGCGGGCGGCTCAGGGGACGCGATCAGGCGATCGCCTGGATGGCGTTGGAGTAAAGGCTCGCCGGTCGGGTCAAGCCGTAATGGTCGCGCAGCGTCGTGCCCTCGTAGTCGTGGCGGAACAGGCCCCGCTTGCGCAGGATCGGCACGACCTGCTCGGCGAAGAGATCGAAGCCGCCGGGTAGCCAGGGCGGCATGACATTGAAGCCGTCGGCCGCGCCGTTCTCGAACCAGGTCTGGATGTTGTCGGCGATCTTCTCCGGCGGGCCCGCGATCACCCAATGGCCGCGCGCGCCGGCGAGGCGCTGCACCAGCTGGCGAATCGTCGGCTTCTCGCGATCGACGATATCGACCACCAGCTTGAACCGGCTGGCGACGCCGCGGGCGCTGTCGGTGTCGATCAGATGGCGGGGGAAGGGGCCGTCGAGGTCGAAACCGGAGAGATCGAGGCCAATCATCTGGCGAAGCTGGGCCAGCGAATATTCCGGCTGGATCAGTTCGTTGAACTCGTCCTGCAGCCGATCTGCCTCGAGCTGTGAACTGGCGATGAACGGGCTGATGCCGGGCAGGATCTTGATCTGATCGCGACCACGGTCGAATGCACGGGCCTGACGCTTGATGTCGGTGTAGAACTCCTGCGCGCTCGACAGGGTCTGGTGGGCGGTGAAGATCGCTTCCGCAAAGCGCGCCGCGAAGGCGCGGCCGTCGTCGGACGAGCCGGCTTGCACATAGACCGGTCGTCCCTGCGGCGTTCGCGAAACGTTGAGCGGGCCGCGGACGCGAAAGTGCTTTCCGACGTGGTTGATGGCATGGATCCTGGCGGTGTCGGCGAAGACGCCGGACGCGGGATCATTGACCAGCGCATCGTCTTCCCAGCTGTCCCACAGCCGCGTGATGACGTCGAGATATTCGCGCGCCCGCTCGTAACGCTCGTGATGCGGCGGATGTTCGGGCAGCCCGAAATTCTGCGCTGCCTGCGGCGAGCTCGTCGTGACGATGTTCCAGCCGGCGCGGCCGCGGCTGAGGTGATCCAGCGAGGCGAACAGGCGCGCCAGATTGTAGGGTTCGGTATAGGTCGTCGATGCCGTCGCGATCAGGCCGATGCGCTTGGTGGCGGATGCGATCGCGGTGAGCAGGGTGATCGGCTCGAGCCGGAACCGCGCGGCGTGCCGGACATTCTCGGCCAGTGCCGGGCCGTCGGCGAAGAACACCGCGTCGAACTTGTGCGCCTCGGCGCGTTGCGCGAGCTCCTGATAATAGGTGACGTCGAGCAGGCGGCTTGGGGTCGAGGCCTTGTACCGCCAGGCCGCCTCGTGGTGGCCGTCCGGATAGATGAAGAAGTTGAGAGAAAGCTGTCGTTTGCTCATGGCGGCACTCGCGGGGGATGATCGGTCAGTTGGCGGTCGGCGCCTTGCGCACGAACGCGAAGCGAAGGTAGCGCTCGAGCGACAGGCCTTCCGGTGTACGCTTGTCCTCGACAAGCCGGGCGAACGCCTGCCGCACCAAGCTGCGTTCGGCCGGAGAGAAGGCTTCGAGAAAGTTTCCGAAGGCGCTTGCTTCCGACCAGCGCAGCAGCGAGTCGGCATTGTCATGGATGTCGACCAGCGCGCGCAGTTCGCTGCGGTAGTCAGTGAAGCCGTTGGCCGCGAACAGCGCGCTGAGCTCCTCGTCGGTCGATCCGAGCACGGGGTTGGAATCCTGACGGCGATCGCCAAGACCTGCTTCGGCGATGGCCTGGCTGAGCAGCACGCGGGATTGATGCGGCCGGGATGGATCCTGCACGTTCAGTCCAAGGCGGCCGCCCGGCTTCAGCACGCGATGGATTTCCTGCAGGGCGGCGTCTTTGTCGGCAATCCAGTGAAACACGCTGTTGAGATAGACCGCGTCGAACTGGGCGTCAGCGAAGCGTGAGAGTTCCTCCGCACGGCCGGTGTCGAACTGGAGATTGTCGGCCTGCCGCAGCCGAGCGATCTCGATACGGCCGGCAAGCGGATCGATGCCGATCACGCGGCCGTCCGGGCCGACCAGTCCGGCGACGAATTCCGCGAGCCGCCCGGTGCCGGTTCCGATGTCGAGCACATGCTCGCCGGACCGGATCGCCAGCGGCCCGATCAGGAACTTGCCGTGACGGAACTGAACCAATCCAGCTTCATCATAGGAGCGGGCGAGCTCCGGTGTGTCGTGCTCAAGGCTGATGGCGCCTGCGGATTGCGGCATTCGATCCGTCCATTTGCTTCACGGCAAAGCGCCGACATTCGGCGCGAGCGTTGCCGCGGACTCTACGTCGGCGCCTGTGAAATGAATTTGCGTTGTTGCGCGAACGCCGAGCATGAACCTTACGAGGAGATCGCCGATCGGAGACGAGTGCGCTCGCAATGACGGCGAAAGCGGCGGCGTGAGGCCGCTACGCACGTCGATTGCTCGATTTTGCGCGTTGCAAAGCGCGCGAGACGATCGACCGGATCGCGATCGTCGCAAATATTCCCGCAGGCGCGTCGCGGACGAAGCGAACATTGCTCGCCGTCGAAAACAAAGCTGGATTCCTTTCATTGACTGAACCTCGATCGCTTTTACGATTTGCAACGTCAAAGCGAGGTTCTGCACCATGCCGCAATCCGATCCCGACAGCGTTGCCCGCGAGGCGCTTCGCCTGATCGGTCCCGATCCGCAAAACTGGGTACCCGAGCGCGAGGGGATCGATCACAACGTGGTCGTGGTTGGCGGCGGGCAATCCGGCTCCGCCTTTGCCTTTGCGCTTCGGCGCGCCGGGATCGGCAAGGTTTCGGTGATCGATGCCGCGGCGGACGGCACCAAAGCAGGCGTCTGGCTGACCAGCGCGCGCATGCACAAGCTGCGGACGCCGAAGTCGTTGCCGGGACCGGAGCTCGGCTTGCCGGGGCTCGGCTTCCAGGCCTGGTACGAAGCGCGCCATGGAGCGGCCGCCTATGACGCGCTCGATCGCATCCCGCGGCTCGATTGGGCGGCCTATCTCGACTGGTACCGCAAGGTTACCGGTGGTGCGGTTCGCTACGGCACGCGGCTGGTTCGCATCGAACCGGCGGACGGGCATTTGCGACTGCACCTGGAGCGGAACGGGGCGGCTGTGATCGAGAGCACGCGGAAGCTGGTGCTCGCGACCGGCTTCGCCGGTAGCGGCGGCGCGTCCGTGCCGGAGGTCCTCCAAGAGCTGCCGAAACGGTTCTACGCGCATACTTCCGAGGCGATCGACTTCAGGAGCCTGCGCGGCCGCTCCATCGCCGTGATCGGCAGCGCCGCATCGGCGTTCGATGCGGCGGCGGTTGCGCTCGAGGCAGGCGCGAGGGATGTGCATCTGTTCGCGCGGCGCGAGACCTTGGCCTCATTGCCGGTGATCCGGATCCGCGGCTACCCAGGTGCCTATGACAATTACGGCGCGCTGCCGGACGCCGTGCGCTGGCACCAGGCGATCCGGTTCCGGCAAGCCGGCTCGACCCCGCCGCCGGATGCGATCTCGCGCGCGGTGTCCTTCCCTAATTTCCATCTGCACCTCGGGGCGCCCTGGACCTCGGCACGATTGCAGGGCGTACGTCCGGTCGCGGAAACGCCGCATGGTGAATTCGGCTTCGACTTTGCGATCGCGGGCACCGGCTATGCGGTGAGCCTCGGCGCGCAAGCCGAGCTGCGCGACTTCGCCGACGACATCCTGTTGTGGCGCGATCGTTTTGCGCCGCCCGCGGACCAGCGCGACGAGACGCTGGCGGCCTATCCCTATCTCGGGTCCGGGCATGAATATCTGGAGAAGGTGCCGGGGCGCGCGCCGTACCTCAGGGATATCCACGTCTTCAATCCGGCGGCGTTCGTCAGCTTCGGCCTCCCGGTTGGCGATGTGCCGAGCTTCAAGCGCGATATTCCGGCGATCGTTGCCCGCATCAGCCGCGATCTGTTCCTGGCGGATCTCGCCTCCCATGAAGCCCGCATCAGCGGAACGATAGCCGAGGATTTCGCGCCGGAGCTCTATGCGTCGGCGGTCTGGCGGCCGCCGGAGCACGTCGCGGCCGAGTAAGACGCACGACAGCGTCATCAGTCTCCGCCGTCGCTCCCGCGACCGGCGCACGGCGGAGCTTTGTTCTGGGGATCGCAAGGTGAGAACGGGATCATGAGCAGCACCACGACCATCGACAACGCCATTCCGCGCGCCGACATCATCAAGCGGGCGGCCCGGCTTGGCGCCGAGATCAAGAACATCAGGCTGTCGGGCGATTTGTCCGACGAGGTCGTCCGCGCGATCAACCAGGTGCTGCTCGAGCACAAGGTGATTTTCTTCCGGGATCAAGGCCACCTCGACGACGCGGAGCAGGAGCGCTTTGCGGTGCGGCTCGGCAAGCTCGTGCCGCATCCGACGGTCGGCGCGATCAACGGTACGTCGTCAATCCTGGAACTGGATTCGGGTCGTGGCGGCGGCCGCGCCGACCAGTGGCACACCGATGTGACGTTCGTTGACGCCTATCCGAAAATCTCGGTGCTGCGCGGCGTCGTGATCCCGCCCTATGGCGGCGACACCGTGTGGTCGAACACGGCAGCGGCCTATCTGGACCTGCCGGCGCCGCTGCGCAAGCTCGCCGACGAGCTCTGGGCGGTGCACAGCAATGCCTATGATTATGCCGTCAAGTCGCGTGCCACCGAGGCGGACAGGAAGCATTTCGACGAGGTGTTCACCGGCACGATCTACGAGACCGAGCATCCGGTGGTGCGGGTCCATCCCGAGACCGGCGAGCGTACGCTCGTGCTCGGCAATTTCGTGCAGCGGTTCGTCGGCCTGCCGAAATATGACGGCCAGAAGCTGTTCGATCTATTCCAGTCGCACATTACCGCACCCGAGAACACCGTGCGCTGGAACTGGCAGACCGGGGACGTCGCGATCTGGGACAACCGCGCGACGCAGCACTACGCAGTCAATGACTACGGCGATCAGCATCGCGTGGTCCGCCGCGCCACCATCGATGGCGACGTGCCGCTCAGCGTCGACGGCCGTCGCAGCGTGACCCGCATCAAGTCGTCGAAGCCGCAGGCCGCGAAAGCCGCCTGAGCATCTCATCGATTGGAGCAGCAGATGAACGCCATCATTCGATTTGTTCGCGCGCGGCGCGCCGCCGCGCGCCGGGTTGCGCGGCTCCTGCTCGCAGGCGCCTTCGCAGTGGGCCTCGCAGCGCCGGCCCTCGCCGAGCCGCCGCTCGAGAAGACCGAGATCCGCTATCAGGGCTGGGCCGGGCAGGTGACGTTCACCGAGCTCGCGGAAGACCTCGGCTATCTTGCGCCGCTCAAGCTGAAATGGGTCGGCAACACCATCAGCGGTCCGCAGGACATCCAGACCGTTGTCACCGGCGATACCGACATCGGCGGCGCCTTCTATGGCGCCATCCTCAAGCTGATCGCGGCGAAAGCGCCGATCAAGGCGGTGGTCGGCTACTACGGCTCCGACGCCAACACCTATTACGCCTACTTCGTGAAGGACGACAGCCCGATCAAGGGCGCGCGCGACCTGATCGGCAAGAAGGTCGCCGTGAACACGCTCGGCGCCCATCTCGAATTCGTGCTGCGCGAATATCTCGCGCGCAACGGGCTCAGCGCCGGCGAGGCGAAGCAGGTCACGCTGGTCGCGATTCCGCCGGTTTCCGGCGAGCAGGCATTGCGGCAGGGCCAGGTCGAGGTCAGCGCGCTCAGCGGCGTGCTGCGCGACAAGGCGCTGGAACGCGGCGGGATCCGTTCGCTGTTCAACGATACCGACCTGTTCGGCCAGTTCACCGGCGGCGCGTATGTGCTGCGGGACAGGTTCATCAAAGACAACCCCAATGCCGCGCGGAAACTGGTCGAGGGCATCTCGCGCGCCATTGAGTGGGCGCAGACCACGCCGCCGGAGCAGGTGCGGGCGCGCTTCGAGAGGATCATCGCGGAGCGCAAGCGCAACGAGGATGCCTCCTCGATCAAGTACTGGAAGAGCACCGGCGTCGCGTCTAAGGGCGGGGTGATCTCGGATGCCGAACTGCAGGTCTGGATCGACTGGCTGGTCAAGGACGGTCTGCTCAAGCCGGGGCAGATCAAGGCCTCGGACACCTACACCAACGAGTTCAACTATTACCGTCCCGGCAAGACGGCGGAGGCACGATGAGCGCGGTCAAGATCCGCTTCGAGCAGGTCCGCAAGGAGTTCGTGACGCGCGGTGAGGGCGGTCGCCCCGCGGGCCGCTTCACCGCGCTGGAAGACATCACGCTCGACGTTCGTTCCGGCGAATTCCTGGCCCTGGTCGGCCCGAGCGGCTGCGGAAAATCGACCTTGCTCGATCTGCTCGGCGGCCTGACGACACCGACCAGCGGCCGCATCCAGCTCGACGGCCGCCCGATTACGGGGCCCGGCCGCGATCGCGGCATCGTGTTCCAGCAATATGCGCTGTTCCCCTGGCGCACCGCTGCGCAGAACGTCGAGTTCGGGCTCGACATCGCGGGCCTCAAGGCCAGGCAGCGGCACGAGATTGCGGAGCATTTTCTCGACCTCGTCGGCCTGTCCGGCTTTGCCGACCGCTATCCGCACGAGCTCTCCGGCGGCATGAAGCAGCGCGTCGCGATCGCACGCAGCCTCGCCTACGATCCGGAAGTGCTGCTGATGGACGAGCCGTTCGCGGCACTAGACGCCCAGACCCGCGAGACGCTGCAGGGCGAACTGCTGCGGATCTGGCGCGCGACCGGCAAGACCATCGTCTTCATCACCCACGGCATCGACGAAGCCGTCGTGCTCGGCCAGCGGGTCGCGGTGATGACGTCGCGCCCGGGCCGGATCAAGCAGGTCATCGACATTCCCGAGGTGCTGCGCAGCGAGGCCGAAGACGTCAGGGCGTTGCCGGAATTCGGTGAGGTGCGGCACGAAGTCTGGAGCCTGCTCCGCGAAGAGGTGCAGAAGGCGCAACAACTGGCTGGCGGGGTCGCCGCGCGTCGCCTCGAGCGCGAGGTGAAAGAGGTTGCCCATGTCTAGCCTTGAGATCTCGCCGTTGCTCGGACCGGCGCGCGGGCGCGGCGAGCCGCTGTCCGCTGCGCGGAGACGGGCACCGGTCGTGAAGGGCCTCCGCACCGTGCTACGGAAATCGGCCGGCCTTGGCCGCCGCTCATTGCTGCTGGTCATGCTGCTCGCGCTGTGGGAGGCGGCGCCGAGGCTCGCCCTGATCGATCCGGTATTCCTGCCGCCGTTCTCGGAGGTGATCTCTGCCGGCTGGCAGCTCGCGCAGACCGGCGAGCTCTATGACGACGTATCGGCCAGCCTGCTCCGTGCCCTGGGCGGGTTTCTGATCTCGGTTGTCTTGATCGTGCCGCTTGGCCTTGCGGTCGGCTGGTACACCCGCCTCGGCGATCTGCTGAACCAGTTCATCGAGATCTGCCGCAACACCGCGCCGCTGGCACTGCTGCCGGTGTTCATTCTGCTGCTCGGGATCGGCGAGCTCTCCAAGATCACGATGGTGATCTACAGCTGCGCCTGGCCGCTGCTGCTCAACACCATCGCGGCGGTGAAGCAGGTCGATCCGCTCCTGATCAAGTCGGCGCGAACGATGGGCGCGTCTCCGCAGCAGCTGTTCCGCAAGGTGATCCTGCCGGCGGCGCTGCCCACCATCTTCGTCGGCATCCGCCTCGCCAGCGCTTCGGCGATGCTCGTCCTTGTCGCGTCCGAAATGGTCGGCGCCAAGGCCGGCCTCGGCTATCTCATCATCAACAGCCAATACAGCTTCCTGATCCCGCAGATGTATTTCGGCATCCTCGGGATCACCGTGATCGGCCTCGTGTTCAACGCCGTGCTCGAGGCGCTGGAACGGCGCTTCATGCGGTGGAAGCCCGCGGCGTAAGCGTCAGCCCGGCCTATTGCGGACGGTGGCCTGGGTGACCACGCTGTTCGGTGGCACGTCCTTGGTCAGCCAGACATTGCCGCCGATGGTGGAGCCCCGGCCGATCGTGATGCGGCCGAGGATGGTGGCGCCGGCGTAGATGACGACGTCATCCTCCACGATCGGATGGCGGGCGTCACCCTTGATGACGCTGCCTTCGTCGTCGGTTGGAAAATGCCGCGCGCCGAGGGTGACGGCCTGATAGATGCGGACATTGTTGCCGATGATGGCGGTTTCCCCGATCACGACCCCGGTGCCGTGATCGATGAAGAAGCCGGAGCCGACGCTGGCGCCCGGATGGATGTCGATCCCGGTTCGCGCATGGGCGATCTCCGACATCAGGCGGGCGATCAGCCGTGCCCCGAGGCGATACAGCAGATGTGCCAGGCGATGGTGGATGACCGCGGTCATGCCGGGATAGCCGATCAGGATCTCCGGAAAGTTCCGTGCGGCAGGATCACCGACGAAGGCCGCGCGCAGATCGTTGATCAGAAGCCCTCGGACATCAGGCAGTTGCGATGCAAAGGCACGCGTCAGCTCGACGGCCTCCTCGCGTTCGAAACCCGGTTCGAGCTCGTCGCCGACGAACAGCGCACCGCGATGGATCTCCGCGCTGAGCGAATCCAGCGCGATGCTCAACTTGTTGCCGACGAAATAGTCGATGTTCTCGCCGTCGAGGTCCGATTGGCCGTAATGCCGCGGAAACAGAGCTTCGGTGAGACCGTCGAGGATCGCCTCGAGCGTATCGCGCGATGGCGCGCGCCGTGCCTCGCCGTCTTGCCGGATGCTGTGGGTCTGTTCCCTGGAGACCCGCAACTCGGCCACGATGCGGTCGAGCTGCCAGCGGCCCGGTGGCGTTCCTGCCGCACCGATCGGTGAGAGTGGGGACTGCGGAGGGGTTTCGCGCTTCATGGTGAGCTCTCCTTGTCCTATCGGACATGCGCCAGGGGAATGCTGACCTCGGCCAGAAGATCGAGATCGGCTTCGTGATCGATCTGGACGTACTGTCCGTTCCAGTAGGTGAGCCCGGACAGCCGGTGCGACAGCTCCATGCTGGCGAGGCGGCCCACGATGATGCCATGGGAATGCCGCTCGATGATCTCTTCGACCTGGCATTCGACCATCGCCAGAGAGCGGCTGAGCAGCGGCACGCCCGACGAGCCATGACTCCAGTCGATGCCTTCGAAGCGCTCCCGGCCCGTCAGCCGGCCGTTGCTGAAGCGCTCCGCCAGCACCTGCTGGTCGGAGCCCAGGATATTGACGCCGAACAGCCGGTGACGCGCGATCGGGGCAAAGGACGACGCCTGGCGGTTGATGCTCACCAACAGCCGTGGCGGCGCCGCGCTGAGCGAGGTCAGCGAGGTGACGGTCATGCCCGTGATGTCTTCGCCGAGGCCGGCGGTGATGATGCAAACGCCGCCGGCAAGGCGGCGCATGATCAGACGGAACTGGCGCTCGATCTCGTCATCGGCGTCGACGAGATGGATATCCGGCTTGCTCATCAGGTTTCTCCCTTTCTCGCTGCACCGGACAGTCGTTCAGAAGAAGCCCTTCGCCGGCAGTGGCGTGCCGCTGATCTCGAATTGGCCGATCGAGCGGGCCTTGAAAGTGTTCGGATTGTGCGAGGCGAGCGTGCGTGCGTTGCGCCAATGTCGGTCGAAATTGGTCGCCTTCTTGGTGGCCGAGGCGCCGCCGACATCGAACAGCAGGCTGCCGCTCCGGATCGCGAATTCGTCCGCGACGATCTTGGCCTTGGCGGACAGCAGTGCCGCCCGGTGGGCGGCATCGCCGGCATTGGCATCGCCGGCGTCGAACGCATCGGTCGCGACGTCGAGCGCTTCCGCCGCCGCCAGCACGACGGTTTCGGCCGCGAACGCGCCGCTCGCGATCTGGCCGACGGTTTGTTGCAGCAGCGGGTCGTCGACCGGCGTTTCGCTCGGTGCGTAGTAGAAGGTCCGCTTGCGGGAGCGCACCAGCGCCGCGGCGTCACGCAGGATCGCGCGCGAAATGCCGGCATTGATGGCGGTCAGGAACAACTGCGCGAACGTGTTCGAGTAGGGGATGCCGTAGCCGGCGTCGGGCGCATCGAACACCACCTCCTGGCGCTTGACGCGCACATTGCGGAAATGGCTGGTGCCGGTCGCGGTCAGCCGCTGGCCGAGGCCATCCCAATCGTCGACCAGCTCGATGCCTTCGCGATTGACGGGAATGAGCACCGCCGCATTGGTGGCTGAGGCATCTGCCGTGCGCACCAGGACGTAGTCCGAGTAGAGCGTGCCGGTGCTGTAATATTTGGTGCCGTTGAGCAGATAGTCGTCGCCATCCGCCGTCAGCGTCGTGTTCGGCGTGACGTTTCCGACTTTCGGCGTGTCGAGTTCGGTGGCCGCGAGGCCGATGATCGCGCCGTCGGCGACAGCTTTCTGCCACTGCCGGTGCTGGTCGTTCTTCGGCTGGCGCACCAGGCGTTCCACCACGCTGAAATGGTTGCGCAGGATGTGCGCGACATTGGCGTCGGCCTCGCCGAGGCGGATCACGACCTCGAACAGCGCGCGGATCGACACGCCCGCGCCGCCGGCCTCGATCGGAAGCCGCAGCGCGCCGAGCCGCGCCTTGCGGATCAGGTCGACCTCCGCGAAGGGCAGCACACGCTCGCGCTCGCGCTCGCCGGCGCCCTCGGCAATGCGGCCGAGCAGTGCGTCGATGTCAGGCGAATGACTGTGAAGCAGGTCGGATGACGCCAGCGCGGCGGCGGGGACAGGTTTGTTCATTGGTTTCACCCAAAGCGACGTTGGTTGACGATTTCGATCAGAGCTGCGCGAGATGGTCGGTGACCTTGACCGGTTCGGGCAACACCTTGCGTGCCACCAGCCAGTCGGCCGCCCGCTGCAACTCGGACAGGAATTTTTCGTCGTTGACCGGGAAGTAGCGATACTTGCGATCCAGCGCGACGAACTGGTCGCGGACCTGGTCGCTGTATTTGCCGGCCTTCTGCGCGATGTATTCGGCGGCCTTGCTGTTGTCGGAAATCCACTTGCCCTCGGCGCGGAAGGCGTCGTTGACGGCGCGCACCAGCGCGGGGTTCTCGGTCGCGAACTTCCTGGTGGTCAGGTACGAGGTGTAATCGATCTGGAAATCCAGATCGCGACCCTCGAGGAAGATGTCGTGCGCCTTGTATTCGAGCCGGGCAATGTCGACGCCGGGGCTCCACATCGACCAGGCATCGACCTTGCCGGAGGCCAGCGCCGGCGCGGCGTCCGGCGGATTGAGATAGACGAACTTCACGGCGGCGCGATCGACCTTGTGCTTCTCGAGAGCGGCAACGAGCAGGAACTCGCCGAGGCCGGATCGGTTCACCGCAACCGATTTGCCGACCAGGTCCTCGATCTTGTTGATGCCGGAATCGTCCCTGGCAATGATCGCGGTGGTGCGTGGCTCGTAGACCACGAACTGGGTGAAGACGAGCGGGGAGCCGGCAATGATGGCGGCGAGCGCCGGCGTCGTGCTGCCGCCGAAGCTGAAATCCGCGCTGCCGCCGGTGACCGCCTGCAATGTCGGGGCATGGTTGGGGAACGGACCCAGCCATTCGACCTTGATGCCGTCCTTGGCAAGGAGCTTCTCGAACTCGCCGCGTTCCTTGGCGATCAAATTAAGGCCGCTGAGGCCCCAGGTGAGACGGACGGTGTCGGTGACGCGGCCGGTGGCCGACTGCGCGGCATCCGTGAAGTTGAAGCCGGCGAGGGCGCCGATGCCGAACGCGGCACCGCCGAGGAAACCGCGGCGGGAAGGCTTTGTGATTGAGCGAGACATAGCTGTCCTTCGAAAGTCTAGGCGGGGATGGGGTGAGCGGCGCCGACACCGAGCTCAGCGAGCAGGTCGGTGCGCGCGATCGATGCTCGGCCACGACCGGCCGTGCGATGCTCGAACGCGATCCGGCCGTCGCGCATCACCAGGATGCGGTCAGCGAGCGCGATCGCCTCGTCGACATCGTGAGTCACCAGGAGAACGCCGGGCCGATGGGTGGCGACCAGCTCGCGGACGAGGTCGTGCATGCGGATGCGGGTCAGCGCATCGAGTGCGGCGAAGGGTTCGTCGAGCAGCAGGAGTTCAGGCTCCTGCACCAGCGCGCGGGCCAGGGCGACGCGCTGTGCCTGCCCGCCGGACAGGTTCCGCGGCCAGTCGTCGAGCCGGTCGCCGAGGCCGACTTCGGCGAGCGCCGTCGCGGCGCGATCGCGCGGATTGCTGACCTGCAAGCCGAGCGCAACGTTGCGCCACAGGCTGTCCCACGGCAGCAGTCGGTGCTCCTGGAACACGACCGCGGGCCGCCGGGGCGCTGCGATGCGTCCGCCGTCGACCGGATCGAGTCCGGCGAGCGCGCGCAGCAGCGTGGTCTTGCCGCAACCGCTCTCGCCGAGCAGGGCGACGAACTCGCCGCGCTCGATGCGCAGATTGAGGTTTTCGATCACGATACGATTGCCGTAGGCGCGGCGGAGATTTGTCACCACCACGGCCGGCGAGGCCGCGGTAAGGGCAGGGACGACGTGCAGGGTCATCGCGCGCTCCCGTAGTTCGGATGCCAGGCCAACAGCCGCCGCTCGAGAGTTCGCGCGATGCCGTCCGCGGCAACCCCGATCAGCGCGTAGATGACGATCGTCAGCACGATCACATCGGTGCGCAGGAACTCACGTGCATCCATCGCAAGGAAGCCGATGCCGGATTGGGCACCGATGGTTTCGGCCACCACCAGCGCCAGCCATGCGGTGGCGAGCGCGTAGCGTACGCCGGTCAGGATCGAGGGCAATGCGCCCGGCAGAACGATCCGGCGGATCAGCTCCAGCGTGCCGAGGCCCTGGACCCG
Organism: Bradyrhizobium sp. WCU1; assembly: GCF_053474805.1. Taxonomy (NCBI): domain Bacteria; kingdom Pseudomonadati; phylum Pseudomonadota; class Alphaproteobacteria; order Hyphomicrobiales; family Nitrobacteraceae; genus Bradyrhizobium; species Bradyrhizobium sp. WCU1. The sequence continues at coordinate 551,740 of NZ_CM130280.1, read as the reverse complement.
GCCGAGCTCGACCAGCTTCGGATCGACCTGCCGGATTCCCAGCGTGGTGTTGATGTAGATCGGAAAGGTGACGCCGAGCGCGACGAGGAAGATCTTTTCGGCTTCACCAACGCCGAGCCAGACGATGACCAGCGGCAGCGCGGCGAGGAATGGAATGGCGCGGATCATCTGGACGCTGCGGTCGATCGCGGCCTCGGCGATCCGCGAGAAGCCGACCAGGGTGCCGAGCGCGAAGCCGACGGTGCCACCGATCGCGAAACCCGCGGCTGCCCGCAACAGGCTGATGCCGAGGTCGTTCAGCAGACTTCCGGAGGCCACCAGCTTGAATGCGGTCCGCACGACTTTGCTCGGGGCCGGCAGCACCTGCGGCGACAGCCATCCGGCCTGTGCCAGGAGCTCCCAGACGACGAGCAGCGCGACCGGTGCAAGCCATGACAGGAGCTGCAAGCCGCGACGGCCGATTTCGAACCGGCGCGCCGGTGCAGAGGCGGCGACAATGTCGTCCCGCGATGTGGTGTCGAAGGCAACCGGCGAAGCGGTTTGTTCGAGGTTGCTCAAGATGAATTCGTCCTGTTTCACCGCTGCGCGCGATCGTCCGTGATCGTGCGTGGCGCATGTCGTCGCTCACGCGATCGGCCTGGTGTTGCCGTCTCGCATGAAGCACTCGTTGATACACTCAAACTGTCCCACGATTTTTTGCCAACAGAAATAGAGCGGTTTTTCAATTGTCGTTCGTTCCGGAGTGTTTCTCGGTTATCCGCATGCAGGACACGGCAAGGAAAATCTTTTGATCCGCGGCTGCTTGATCTCACGTGCTACCCGGCGCGACAACGACGTGAAGAGTCGCAGGAGAGACAGCAAATGACGACACGACCGCTCCGCTTTGGCATCTGGGCGCTGGTGCATGGTTCTCGCGCCGCCTATCAGGATCCCGAAGAGCCCTATGATGCGTCCTGGGAACGCAATCGTGACCTCGTGCTCGCGGCGGAACGGCTCGGCTACGACTCGACGCTGATTGCGCAGCACACGATCAATCCGCATCAGGAAGACCTCGATCAGCTCGAAGCGTGGAGTGCGGCAGCGGCGCTTGCGGCGCTGACCAGCCGGATCGAGATCATCGCGGCAATCAAGCCCTATCTCTATCATCCGGTCGTGCTCGCCAAGCTCGCGCTCGGCATCGAGAACATCAGTCGCGGCCGGTTTGCGATCAATCTGGTCAATGCCTGGAATCGTCCCGAGCTCGACAAGGCCGGCATCGGCTTCGCCGAGCACGACGCCCGCTACGCTTACGGACGCGAGTGGATTACGGTGGTGTCACGCCTGATGCAGGGCGAGCGGCTGACTTACAAGGGCGAGCATTTCGACGTGCAGGATTATGCGCTGCGGCCCTCCAGTCTCTATCGGTCGCGGCCGGTGATCTATGTCGGCGGCGAATCGGAGCCGGCGCGGGCGCTGGTCGCCGATCACGGCGATGTCTGGTTCATCAACGGCCAGCCGCTCGACGATGTCGCCGGCTTGATCGCCGATGTTGCGAGCCGGTCGCGAGCGGGCGCGCCGCTGCGCTTCGGCCTGTCCGCCTTTGTCGTTGCGCGCGAGACACAGGCCGAGGCTCAAGCCGCGTATGAGCGGCTGCTCGCCCTGTCGAAGAAGGATGCGCCGATCAAGGCGATCCAGAAGCAGAACACCGACCCAAAGGTCGTGATGATGCAGACCATGCAGAAGTCGGCGCGGGTCGGCAGCAATGGCGGGACCGCCGCGGGGCTGGTCGGCAGCTACGAGGAAGTGGCGACTCGGATCAAGGCGTTTCACGCTGCCGGCATCGAGTTGTTCATGCTGCAGTTCCAGCCGTTCGAGGCCGAGATGGAGCGCTTTGCAAGGGAGGTCATCCCGCGCGTCCGCGAATGGGCGCCGGTTGCGACCGCCGGCGCTCCGGCCCACGCGGTTGCGCGGTGATTGCGTCAGGCGCTGGCGGAGGCCACCTCCCGACGCGCGAAGCGGCTCACCGGGCGCGGCAATCCTAGATGATCGCGCAGGGTGGTGCCGGCGTAGTCGCGTCGGAACAGCCCGCGCTGTTGCAGGATCGGCACCACTGTGTCGACGAAGACCTCGAGCCCCGTCGGCAGCACGTCCGGCATCAGGTTGAATCCGTCGGCGGCGCCCGCCTTGAACCAGGCCTCGATGTCGTCGGCGATCTGCTCCGGGGTGCCGACGATGATCCGGTGGCCGACGCCGCCGCCGAGTGCGCGCAGCAACTGGCGGACCGTGAGATTGCCGCGCCGGGCCAGCGCCACGGTTCCCTGAAACATGGTGTGATTGGCATTGGCCGGCAGCGGCAGATCCGGCAGCGGCTTGTCGAGCTCGAGAATGGCCGGATCGACCTGCAAAGTGCCGGCAAGCCGGGCAAGGCTGTATTCGATCGGAACCAGCTCCCAGAGCTCATCCTGGCGCCGCTTGGCTTCGGCCTCGGTGCTGCCGATGACGGTGGCGAGTCCCGGCAGGATCACGATGGAATCACCGCTGCGGCCATAAGCTGCGGCGCGCGTCCGCAGATCGCGTGCGTAGGCCGCGCCTTCGTCGATGGTCTGCGCCAGCGTGAACACGGCTTCGGCCTGTGCGGCGGCGAGGTCGCGGCCGTCGCTGGAGCCGCCGGCCTGCACCGTGACCGGGCGTCCCTGCGGCGAACGCGGGACGTTGAGCGGACCGGCGACGCTGTAATGCGCGCCGCGATGCGCGATCGGATGCACTTTCGAAGTGTCGACGAAGCGTGCGGTCGCCTTGTCCCCGACAAAGGCGTCGTCCTCCCAGCTGTCCCACAGCGCATGCACGACCTCGGCGAACTCCTTGGCGCGGTCGTAGCGCGCCTTGTGCTCCAGCACATTGGCGAGGCCGAAATTGCGGCTCGCCGCGGCGTCGGCGGTGGTCACCGCATTCCAGCCGGCCCGGCCGCCGCTCGCCAGATCCAGCGTCGCGAAGCGGCGGGCGATGTTGTAGGGCTCGTTGTAGGTCGTCGACGCGGTCGCGATCAGGCCGATATGGGTCGTGGCCGCCGCGACTGTGGCGAGCACGATGGTCGGCTCCATCGACATGAACGAGCGATAGTCGATGCGGTCGGTGATCGCCGGCGTGTCGGCGAGGAAGATGGCGTCGAGCTTGCCGCGCTCGGCGATTCTCGCCACGCGCACGTAGTGGCCGACGTCAAAGCAGGCGCGGGGATCGCTGTCCGGCAATCGCCACGCCGACGCATAGACGCCGGAATGCAGCAGGTTCACATTGAGGTGGAGTTGACGATGGGACATGGCGGCCATGGGCTTGGATGCTCTCCGTCACGAGATATCGCCCTGGCGCGTAAGAGGAAATGAGCGGCGGCCACCCGCGTGCAAAAAGAAATATTCGCCTCTGTTGAAGTTCCCGGCGCATCGTCGGGTGCCGGAGCTGACGGCAGACATGAAACATCCGTCGTGCGGCAATACAAATCTTCTTCGGCTGCGGATGCCGGGGAAAACTTCGTCCAACTCTGCACAAATATCTGCAATTGCCTGCAGTGCTTGCTCGCGCAACGATGTTGCCGAGATGCGGGCCGCGTTCGAGTCCGCCGGAGACATGAAGCATGACGATCCAGCCCAACCGCGCCGAGCGGGTGCATGCACCGACCGGATCGGTGGAGTTCGACGCCGACGTCCTGGTGCTGGGCGGCGGCCCGGCGGGGACCTGGGCTGCGGTCAGTGCCGCCGAGCGCGGCGCGCGCGTGGTGCTGGCCGACAAGGGCTTTTGCGGCACATCGGGCGCGACCGCCGCGGCCGGAACCGGCGTCTGGTATGTCGATCCCGATCCGGCGCTGCGCGAGGCAGCGATGGCCAACCGCGAGAAGCTCGGCGGTCATCTGCAGGATCGCCGCTGGATGGCGCGCGTGCTTGACCGCACCTATCAGCAAAGCAATCGCCTGGCCGATTGGGGCTATCCCTATCCGGTCGACGACAGCGGCAAGTCGCAGCGCAACTCGCTGCAGGGCCCGGAATATATGCGCCTGATGCGCAAGCGCACCAAGCAGGCCGGCGTCACCATCCTCGATCACAGCCCGGCGCTGGAATTGCTGGTGGACGACGCCGGGGCGGTCGCCGGTGCGAGCGGCGTGCGCCGGCAGAAGGACGATCGCTGGACGGTTCGCGCCAAGGCCGTCGTGATCGCGACCGGCGGCTGCGCATTCCTGAGCAAGACGCTCGGATCGAACGTACTGACCGGCGACGGTTACCTGATGGCCGCGGAGGTCGGTGCCGAGTTCAGCAGCATGGAGTTTTCCAACCCCTATGCGATCTCGGCAGCGTTCGGCTCGGTCACCAAGACGCTGTTCTACGGCTGGGCGACCTTCACTCATGATGACGGCAGCGTCGTTCCCGGCGCGGCGTCGAAGGGCGGACGGTCGGCGATCGCACGCGCGTTGCTTGAGGGGCCGGTCTATGCCCGGCTCGACAAGGCCGATGACGATGTGCAGCGGCAGATGCGCGTCTCGCAGCCGAACTTCTTCCTGCCGTTCGACCGCACCGGCATCGATCCATTCAACGATCGCTTTCCGATCACCTTGCGCCTGGAAGGGACGGTCCGCGGTACCGGCGGTCTGCGCATCGTGGATGACAGCTGCGCCACCAGCGTGGCCGGGCTCTATGCGGCCGGGGACGCGGCGACACGCGAACTGATCTGCGGCGGCTTCACCGGCGGAGGCAGCCATAACGCGGCCTGGGCGATGTCGTCGGGCAGCTGGGCGGGGCAGGGTGCCGCCGACTACGCCCGACAATTCGGTCCGACAGGCCGGCGGAAGCTGTCGCCATCGGGAACGATCGCGTTTCGCAGCCGGTCGCGGCGGGCGTTCGAGCCGGCTGCCTTGGCGAAGGCGGTCCAGAGAGAAGTGTTCCCGTATGAGCTGAACTATTTCCGGGAGGCTTCGCGGCTTGAGGGGGCGCTGGCGCGGCTCGATGGGGCCTGGCTCGACGTCTCGGAGGCGGACGCCGCCTCCAGGGCCGATCTGTTGCGGGCCCGCGAAGGCGCCGCGATGCTGGCAACCGCGCGGCTGATGTATCGCAGCGCGCTGGCGCGCCAGGAAAGCCGCGGCATGCATCGCCGCGACGATTTCCCCGAGCAGGACGATCGCCAGCGGCATTACGTGACGAGCGGCGGCCTCGACGAGGTCTGGACCTCGGTCCGGCCGCATGCGGACGCGGCCTATGCGGAGGCTGCGGAATGATCGAAGTCATCGATGCCGCCAGTTGCACGTCCTGCGACATCTGCGTCAACGTCTGCCCGACCAACGTGTTCGACAAGACCGACGGAGTTCCGGTGATTGCCCGGCAGAGCGATTGCCAGACCTGCTTTCTCTGCGAGCTTTACTGTCCCGAGGATGCGCTCTATGTATCGCCTTTCGCCGATCAGGCCCAGGCGATCGACCTCGTCGCGCTCAGGCAAACCGACGCGATGGGGAGCTATCGGCGGGCTGTCGGCTGGACCGACGGTACGCGGGATCGCCGCGGCGACGACCGCAGTTACCTTCTCTTTGGTCATTGAGTCCGCGACTCCGACCGACCAAAGCCATTCGAATTGGACGACTGAATGAACGTGCATCAATCGCTGACGGCGGTGCAACCCGTCGAGACGCCGCCTATCGCATCTGCTCCGATCGAGCGCGATACGATGGTGCGGTTCGAGTCCGTTTCGAAGATCTATCCGGCCTACCGCGATAAGCCGAGCGTGCAGGCGCTGGCCGGAATCGACTTTGCCATACCGCGCGGATCGATCACCGGCGTGATCGGTCGCTCCGGCGCCGGAAAATCGAGCCTGGTGCGGCTGATCAACGGGCTGGAGAAGCCGTCGGCCGGACGGGTCGTCGTCGACGGCCGCGACATCTCAGGGCTTGCCGGCCGCGAGCTGCGGCTGGCGCAGCGCTCGATCGGCATGATCTTCCAGCATTTCAACCTGCTGTCGTCACGCACGGCGGCGGACAATATCGCCTTGCCGCTCGAGATCGCCGGCTGGTCGAGAGCCGAGATCGCGGCCCGCGTGGAGGAACTGCTGGAGCTCGTCGGCATCGCCGACAAATACGACCGCTATCCGTCCGAACTGTCCGGCGGCCAGAAGCAGCGCATCGGCATCGCCCGTGCGCTGGCGACGCGGCCGAATGTGCTGCTCTCGGATGAGGCGACCTCGGCGCTCGATCCGCAGACCACCCGTGCGATCCTCGACCTGCTTGCCAACATCAATCGCGAGCTCGGCGTGACGATCGTCCTGATCACCCACGAAATGTCGGTGGTGCGGCAGCTTGCCAAGGAGGTCGTGGTGATCGACGCCGGCGAGATTGTCGAGCGCGGCCATGTTGCCGACATCTTCACCCATCCCAGCCATCCGGTCACGCAGGCCTTCCTTTCGGAAGTGGTCGGCGACAGCGTTCCGGTATCGCTGGCGAGCCGCCTGGTGGCACAACCGATCGCCGGCGGACGGGCCGTCATCCGCCTGCAGGTCCGCGGCAGCGATGCCGGCGATACGATTGTTGCGCGGCTGGCGCGCGAGCTGTCGATCGACGTCGCGCTGCTGTCGGCGCGGATCGACGAGATCGGCGGCCAGCACGTCGGTTCGTTGACGATCGGCATTCCCGGCGGCGAGGCCGCGGTCAAGCAGGCCGTGGCCTATCTGTCTCAGCACAACTTCCCGGTGGAGCGGCTCGGCTATGTCGCGTGAACTCATCAATCTGATCATCCAGGCGACCGGCGAGAGCCTGTTCATGGTGTCGGTCGCCGCATTGCTCGCGACCGTCTTCGGTCTGCCGATCGGGATCTTCCTGGCAACCAGCCGCAAGGGGGAGCTGTTCGCGGCGCCCGCCGTCAACAGCATCCTCGGGATGGTTGTGAACGCGACCCGCTCGACGCCGTTCATCATCCTGGTCGTTGCGATCATTCCGTTCACGCGCCTGATCGCGGGCACCTCGATCGGCTCGGGCGCGGCGATCGTGCCGCTGACCATCGCGGCGACGCCGTTCATTGCGCGCCTGGTCGAGGGCGCGATCCGCGAAGTCGATGGCGGCCTGATCGAAACGGCATCGTCGTTCGGCGCCAGTCCGCTGCAGATCGTGTTCAAGGTGTTGATCCCGGAGGCGTTGCCCGGTCTGGTGCTGGCCTTGACGCTCGCGGTCGTCAGCCTGCTCGGCTACTCCGCGATGGTCGGTGCCGTCGGCGGCGGCGGCCTCGGCGATCTCGGCATCCGCTACGGCTATCAGCGCTTCATGCCGGAGATGATGCTGGCCGTCGTCGTGGTGCTGATCGCGCTGGTGCAGACCGTGCAGACCGCCGGCGATTATCTGGCGCGCCGGGTCAATCGCCGGCTGCGTCATCGCTGACGCATCACCACTACGCCACCTGTTTTGCCTATCTCACGGAGACCAAGATGTCGTTTCGTTCTGTTGTCACGCTCGCGAGCGCCCTCGCTGTCTGGTCGGCAGCGGCCGCCGCTGAAACGATCAAGATCGGCGTGACGCCGGGCCCGCACGCCCAGATTCTCGAGGCAGTGAAGCCGATCGCCGCAAAGGGCGGGCTCGACATCCAGCTCATCGAGTTCTCCGACTATGTCGTGCCCAATGCCGCGCTCGATGCCGGCGATATCCAGGCCAATTCGTTCCAGAACCAGCCTTATCTCGACAACCAGAAGGCCGATCGTGGCTACAAGATCGAGTCGGTAGGGCTGACGGTCAACTTTCCGATCGGCGTCTATTCGAAGAAGCACAAGGCCTGGGCCGATATTCCCGATGGCGGCAAGGTCTCGATCCCGAACGATCCGACCAATGGCGGCCGTGTGCTGTTGCTGCTGCGTGACAAGGGCGTGATCAAGCTGAAGGATGGGGTCGGCTTCAAGCCGTCGGTCGTCGACATCACGGAAAATCCCAAGAAGCTCAGATTCGTCGAGGTCGACGCAGCCCAGGCGCCTCGCGCGCTGGACGATGTCGATGCCGCCGCGATCAACACCAACTATGCGACCCAGGCCGGACTCGATCCCGTGAAGGACCCGATCCTGCGTGAGGATCCGAAGGGGCCGTACGTCAATCTGATCGCGGTGCGCAGCACCGACAAGGACAAGCCGTGGGTCAAGACCCTGGTGGACAGCTACCGCTCGCCGGAGGTCAAGGAGTTCGTCCTGACCAAGTTCAAGGGCGCGGTGCTGCCGAGCTGGTAACGGCCGATCCTGCGGCTAGGAGACATTCATGCGCATCTTGCTGGCCGCAATCGCTGCGGCGACTCTCTTGATCGGCCCGGGCAGGGCCGAGACCATCCGGGTCGGCGTGACAGCCGGCCCGCACGCCGAGGTCCTCGACGTCGTGAAGAAGGTGGCCGCCGGCCATGGACTCGATATCAAGGTCGTGGAGTTCACCGACTATGTGATTCCGAACCAGGCCTTGGCGCTGAAAGATATCGAGGCGAATTCGTTCCAGCACGAGCCGTATCTGAAGAACCAGATCTCCAAGACCGGGTGGAAGATCGTCAAGGTCGCCAACACGATTGCGTCGCCACAGGGCGTCTACTCGCTGAAGTACAAGAAGCTCACCGACCTGCCGGAAGGGGCGCGGGTGGCGATCGCCAACGATCCGTCCAACGGCGCGCGGGGCCTGATGATCCTCGCCCTTCACGGGATCATCAAGCTGAAGGATCCGAGTAGCGTCGCTTCGACGATCGCTGACATCACCGACAACCCCAGGAAGCTGCGCTTCGTCGAGCTGGACGCTGCACAGCTGCCGCGGTCGCTGCAGGATGTCGACCTGGTGTCGATCAACAACAACTACGCGGTTCAGGCCGGCCTCAATCCCGCCGCGGATGCCATCGCGCGCGAGGCGGCGGACGGTCCGTGGGTCAACATCATTGCGGTGCGCGAAGAGGACAAGGACAAGCCCTGGGTCAAGCAGCTCGTCGATGCCTATCACTCCGACGAAGTGAAGGCGTTCCTCGACAAGCGCTTCAAGGGCACCTACATCGCGACCTGGTAAGGCGCGGCTGACGAGCCGCCGATGGACTGCCGTGCAATTTACTCGGCGGCGTCGGCGTGGCCGGCCTTGGCGGGCGCGCGGCGATAGCCCGCGCCCGGATGCGTGACGTGAAGCCGCGGCCCGCGTCCGGGGAATAGCTTCTCGCGCAGCGTGCCCTCGCGGTATGCGGTCTTGTAGACGCCGCGCGATTGCAGCTCCGGCACCACCAGATCGACAAATCCATCGAGTGATTCCGGTGCGACCAGACGGAACAGATTGAAGCCGTCGATGTCGGTTTCATCCGCCCAGTTGATCAACTCGTCCGCGACATCCTGGGGTGAACCGACCACGAAGGGCGAACGCGCGCCGATCCGGCTGAGGGTCGCGAGGTCGCCGACCCTGACCGGGCGATCGCTCCGCACCGTGAAATTCTCGACCATCGACTGGATCGCGTTGCTCTCGACATATTGCACGGCCTGGTCGGGGCGATAGGTCGAGAAGTCGATCCCGGTCCAGCCGGAGAGCAGGGCGAGTTGTCCGGTCTGGTCGACATGCGCTGCGTACTCCGCGAGCAGATCGTTGGCCTCCGCACGCGTCGGGGCGACGATGACGGTCGCGCCTGCAAACAAGCGGATATCGTAGGGATCGCGGCCGAATTCCTTTGCCGCATCCCTGATGTCGCGAACGGCGCGGGCGAGGATCGGCCTGGTTTGGCCGTTGAGGAAGATCGCCTCCGCATGTCGCGCCGCGAAGGCGCGACCGCGCTTCGAGGTTCCGGCCTGATACAACAGCGGCGTACGCTGCGGCGACGGCTCCGCCAGATGAATGCCGTCGACCTTGTAGTGACGCCCATCATGCCGGACAGGGTGGATCCTGGACGGGTCCGTGAAGATGCGCGCGGCACGGTCGCGGCGGACGGCGCCGTCCTCCCAGCTGCCTTCCCACAATTGATAGGTCGCCGCGAGGAATTCCTCGGCCGCCTCGTAGCGCTCGTCATGTGCCCGGTTCGCGTCGAGCCCCATTCCGCGTGCGCCGCTGTCGAGATAGCCGGTGACGATGTTCCAGGCGATCCGCCCGCCGGTGAGGTGATCGAGCGTCGAGAAGCGCCGGGCGAACTGGTACGGATGCTCGTAGGTGAGGTTGGACGTGATGCCGAAGCCGAGATGCTTCGTCACCAGCGCCATGGCCGAAACAAGCAGGGTCGGCTCGGCGTTCGGCAGCTGCACTGCATGGCGCAGCGCGGTCTCGGGGCTGTTGTCATAGACGTCATAGACGCCGAACACGTCGGCCAGGAAAATGCCGTCGAGCAGGCCGCGCTCCGCCGTCCTCGCATAGTTCACCCAGTAGTCCAACGAATTGTAGTCGAGCGATGTGTCGCGCGGATGCGACCACAGCCCGGCCCAATTGTGACTCGGGGCCATCATGTTGAAGGCGTTGAAGCGGAGTTCGCGGGATCTGGCCATCGACCTGGTTCGTCTCGTTAAGAAGTTGTCCGTCAGGTCTATCATCTCGGCGGCGCGACTTGATTTTGAAATGCCTGGGGAGCGGGTGAAAATCCTGCTGCGCCTTGGTCAGACGTAGAACGTTTCCTTTCGCGGTTCGGTTCGCGTCGCCCCGCAACGCGTGAATCCGAGCGGAAATCGCGGTTCGCAATGCACCCGCAGGGACGATCTGTGATCGGCCGGCGTCGGTTGCCGTCGCGTCGCACACAAAAAAAATCGATTGCGAGCTCCACGTCGCCCGAAAGATTCCAGATGCGTCATCAGGTTGTGACAGCACGCCCATCGCTATTTTTCCGGACATCTCGACAGCGACAAAGCGGCTGCGCATCCTTTGCCGACTTGTCACGCTGGGATCACGAACTTCAGGAGATTTCGAAATGCCGGTCGAAACCAAGAACGTCGAGACGCTCGCTTTGCACGGCGGTTCCTATCGTTCGGATCCGACAACCGGCGCGGTCGCCGTGCCGATCTACCAGACGACGTCATTCCAGTTCGAGAATGCCGACCACGCATCGCGGCTGTTCGCGCTTGAGGCGATCGGCCAGATCTACACGCGGATCAAGAATCCGACCGCCGATGCGTTCGAGGAGAGGTTGGCGGCGCTCGAGGGCGGTGCTGCGGCGCTGGCCGTCGCATCGGGGCAGACCGCCTCGGCCTTTGCCATTTTCAACATCGCGCAAGCCGGCGACAACATCGTGTCCTCGACTGATCTCTATGGCGGAACCTGGACGTTGCTGTCGCAGACCCTGAAGCAGTTCGGCATAGAAGTCCGCTTCGTCGATCCTGCCGACCCGGAGAATTTCCGCCGTGCCACCGATGCGAAGACCAGGGCCTATTTCGCCGAGACGCTGCCCAACCCGAAGCTCAACGTGTTTCCGATCAAGGAGGTCGCCGACATCGGCCGCTCGCTCGGCGTGCCTCTGATCCTCGACAACACGGCAGCCCCGATCATCGCCCGGCCGTTCGAGCACGGCGCCGCGGTCGTGGTCTATTCGACGACGAAATACATCGGCGGCCACGGCACGTCGATCGGCGGCGCGATCATCGACGGTGGCAATTTCGACTGGGCGGCTCACGCCGAGCGCTTCCCGTTGCTGACCCAGCCGGACGAGGCCTATCACGGCGCGGTCTGGACCGAGGCGGCCAAGCCGTTCGGTCCGATCGCCTATATTCTGCGCGCCCGGGTCAAGCTGCTGCGCGACCTCGGCGCCGCGATCGCGCCGCAAAATGCCTTCCAGTTCATCCAGGGCATCGAGACGTTGCCGCTGCGGATTCGGCAGCACAACGAGAATGCAATCAAGGTTGCCGACTTCCTCGCCAAGCACCCGTCGATCTCGACGGTGATCTTCCCGGGCCTGCAGAGCGGAGAGAACCGGCGCCGCGCCGACGCCTATCTGAAGGGCGGTTACGGCGCGCTGGTCGGCTTCGAGCTCAAGGGCGGTGTCGAGGCCGGTCGCCGCTTCATCGATGCGCTGAAACTGTTCTACCACGTCGCCAATATCGGTGACGCGCGGTCGCTGGCGATCCATCCGGCGTCCACCACTCATCAGCAGCTCAGCGCCCAGGAACAGCTCGCCGCCGGTGTGACGCCCGGCTACGTCAGGCTGTCGGTCGGGATCGAGCATCCCGACGATATCCTGGCCGATCTCATCCAGGCGCTGGCGCAGGCGGATGCAGGCAGCACCCGCAAGGCGGCCTGATCGGAAACTCCAACAAGAAACGGACTTGAGACGATGAAGAGACTTTTGCGTCTGGCGCAGGCGCTCGGCCTGTCGCTGGCCTTGACCGGCGCGGCCTTGACTGAAGCAGCCTTGACTGGAGTAGCCCTGGCCGACGAGCCACTGAAGATCGCGACCAGCGCCGGGCCGGTCGGACAGCTGGCCGCGTTTGCGGCGAAGCTTGCCAAGGACAAGGGGCAGGACGTCAAGATCGTCGAGTTGTCGGATTGGGTGGCGCTCAACGAGGTCGTCAACAGCGGCGATGTCGACGCCAATCTGTTCCAGCATGCGACCTATCTTGCGCTGCAGAACAAGCAACGCGGATTCAACCTGGTGCAGGTCGACAAGGTCGGCGTGATCGCGCCGGTCGGGCTGTTCTCGAAGAAGATCAAGTCGCTCGACGAGATCAAATCCGGCGACAGCGTCGCGATCCCGAATGAGCCGCTGAACGGCGCGCGCGGCCTGATCCTGCTCGAGCGTGCGGGGCTGATCAAGCTGGCGCCCGGCAAGGGCTTTGCGGTGAGCCGGTTCGATATCGTCGACAATCCGAAGAATCTGAAGATCGTCGAGCTCGATCCGGCGCAGACCTATCGCTCGCTCGACGACGTCAGCCTCGCGCTCGTCAACGTCACCTATCTGATCCCGGCGGGCGGTGATCCGAAGTCGGCGCTGATCATCGATCGGACCGTGGACGATGGATTGGTGTTGCGCTTCACGGCACGGCCGGACAAAAAGGACGACCCGCGCCTGAGGGCCTTCATCCAGGTCTTCAACTCGCCTGAGGTCAAGCAGTTCATCGAGGAGAAGCTGCCGGCGTTCATACCGGCCGGCTTCAGCAGCTAGACCTGCTCCAGCTGAGTCCGATGCTCGCCGGTTGCCTCGGCGAGCCGGGCGGCGAGTGCGGCACATTGGTTTCGAATGTCGGGAATCGCAATGATCTCCCAGAACGCGGCGCGCGTCAGCGGACCCACCGCGAACAGGGTGCGCGAAGGCGCGCCGTCGCAGCCGATGATCGCGCAGTTGCGGTCGGTCTCGATCCCGATGCAGAGCGGGTCGACGCGCGCCAGGCCGCGGTCGAACAGGGCGCGTACTGCCGGATTGGGCGTCGCGCGAGGATCCTTGACGATACCGGTGCAATCGACGACGGCGCCGACCTGCGTGCTGACGATCCGCGTATCGCCGCGCCGGCGGTAGTGGACCCGGGCTCCGTCGTCGTTCGGCGCGACGCTGATGACCTTGGCGGCCATCAGGTCGAGCTGTCCGGCATGGATCGCCTGAATCACGCGGGCTTCGACCTCCGGCGCCATCCGATGGCGATGCACATCCCACCAGGCGCGTGCGTGCTCGACGAAGCGGCGCTTGGACGGTGGCGGAAGCTCGTGCCAGAGCCGCTGGGTGTACGGTCGCAGGCCGTCGATCACGCTGCGCCAGTCGCCGCCCTCGGCTACGCTGCGGTCGATGCGGAGGCGAAGCCAGCGCAGCAGGCTGCTGATACTTGCGCCGAATGGGATCTCGGCTTCCTCTATGCGCTGCGCGTCGACGCGCCGGTGTGGTTTTGCGAGCAGGCCGCGCCGCGACATCGCGATGATCGGCCCGCGATGCCCGTCGCGCAGCAGCGACAGGACATAGTCGACCATGGTCAACCCCGTGCCAAGCAGCAGGACGGTGGCATCGGCATCGATCGGCGCGGCCGATGGCGGCGCCCACGGATCGGCATAGCCCGCACGGCTGGCGCGCATGTCGTGCCCGGTCGCGAGGACGACGGTATCGCCCATCAATGACTGGCCATCCGCGAGTGTGACAGTCACGCCGGCATGGCCTTCGCTGATATCGACACAGATGCCGCGCACGATCGACAAGCGTTCGACATCCGCCGGATCGGATGTCTGCTGTTCGAGCAAGCTCGCTATGTAGTCGCCGTAGATGCGCCGGGGCACGAAGCAATAGGGATCCGGGCACAGCGATACATCAAGCTCGCGCGAGGTGAGCCAGCGCCAGAAATGATCCGGTTGGTCCGGCAGCGCGCTCATGTTCGCGACGCGCACATTGAGCAAATGATCGGAATTTCCGGTGTGATAGGCGATGCCGCGGCCGATGTCCGGGCGCTGCTCGATCAGCGTGACGCAAAGACGGCGGATCGGTTGGTGCAGCAACTGGTAGGCCAGCAGGACGCCGCTGGCGCCGCCGCCGATAATGATGACATGTCGGCCATCGGTACGCGTCATGCCGTCGCTCCATCGATCAGCCGGTCACGCCGGACGCGCAATGCCAGCAGTTCACGCTATCTGAACGCATGCCGATACGGGGCGTCAGGATGCGTGGAGTGCTGACGCGCAAGTCTCGACAGAGCCACCCGCTGCACCCAGCGGGGTCGATACGGGGAGAATGCAGTTAGCCGTGCGGACCGAACAGGAAGATCTCGTAGAGGTCGTCGCGCCTCTCGGTTGCATTCGGTCTCGCATGGTTCCGGCGCCACGCTTGGAACCGCTGACCGATGCGACCGAAAATCTGAAGCCAAGAAGATGCTCGCCGCATAGAACCTCCTTCGCGCGCAGTACGCGGCGAAGAATAACACGGCTTTTCCATGCCCGAGAACGAATGTCAGCGGTCATAGCAACTTTGAAAATAACAGTGCGCATTGAGCGTACCTGCAAATCAGTAATTTTATCGACGAAGCCATCGAGAAAAAATCATTCCCCGTTGCAGCCGACGTGGGCAGGTGGTTTGAAACGGGGGGAGGTGCGCTCAGCCCTCAGGCAGCCCGGCGGCGACCATGAGCTGCACCACGTGGTCTGCAGCCGCGAGAAAGGCCGGGCTCGCGTTCTCGCGGGCGATCTTTGCAGCCTGGGCAGGGCATCTTCGTAATGGCCCAACAGCGTGCAGGCCCAGCCGGCGCCGAGCGAAACGGGTGTGGCGTGCGCGGGAACGGAAACCGGCTGCGACAATGTTATTTGGGACACGTCCGAGCGAGCGCTGAGCTCCTACGACTGCCTACTGCAACTTGAAGGAGAAGGGTCACACCATGGACAGCAGACGAACCGATTTTGGAAAGCAGCACAAGCCCGCCGAAAGCTCTCGCGATATTCTCAACGCGGACCTCAGTGAAGAAGAACTATCGAGAGTATCAGGCGGTCGCGTGGGATCGGCGTGCGCCACTGGGGAGCACATCAAGAAAGCCGTCCTCACTTGTTGAGGGCGGAGGCTGACATCCGCTGGGCCGCGGTCTCGGCCCGGTAGAAGCGGCTGCCAAATCCATCGTCGGTCTCAAACTTCTGCAGCGGTTTTGTCCTGTCAAGAAAGAGCGCGAGTCCGTTTCCGTTGGCGGACCCGCGGTTTCGCGTTCGGATACGCCGGACTGGAAGAGAAGAGGCAGGCGGCTAGTCCGGAGACGAGATGTTGCTGTCTGCTTAGTGATGCGGATCACGGCAAGAACGAACCGAGGAGCTCATTCTGCCGACCACCCTTGGAGGGGCGCTCCCTCACTTGGCAAACAGGAGACGAACCTGGATACACACACCAGAAATGACCTCTGCTTGCTTACCGACGAAGAACTTGACGTCGTTACGGGTAGCCAGCAGCTCTACGCACATGAGTTTGCCGGTGCCGTGAACCGTCTGACGGGTCTGCGGCCAGGCGAGCCCTCCATCGTGTCAAACGACCCGATGCTGGGTTCCGTGCCGCTGGGTAGTCTTTTCTTCTATGGATCCACCGAAAACAATTTGCCGTGAGCAGAGACGCCGGCGCATAACGCGATCTCGTTTGCGTGCGGGAGGCGGCTTGGATCACTCCCTCGGCCGAGCTTGGCCCTCTTACATCGCGCTTTCTTGAATGGATGAAGGGAGATCAGCGATGGTCCATACCGCTTCTTGCCGCGCGGCGACCAGACTATTTTCGCGGAAATTGGAGATGCTTTGCCGCCGTGTTCGATCTGCGCTGGCTGGAAGAGCCGAGCCGTGCCGATCGGCCTCGCGAACAGGGGGAAGCACGCGGGGGCGTCCACCCGCTACCAAAGACCACGGTCTTGCACGCCAAACCGCGCCGTTACTCCGGAAGTGCCGAGTGCAATAAAAAATCCTCCTAGTGGAGCAGGCTATCCAATTCGTTGAGCGATCGTCGCACAGTCTCGACCAGGTCCAAAGCCACCGGCGAGGGGCTCCGCTGGGCAGGAAAAACCGCTGCAAACTGGAAGTCGATCCGTGGCAGGAAGCGGCGCACGACAACGCCGCGTGTCGCGAACTCCTGCGCGGTGAAAGGATCACAAAGCGCGACGCCGAGCCCGGACGACACCATGCCGCACATGATTTCCGACAAGGCGGTCTCGACCCGCAGCACGCGACGGATCTCGTCGCGTTGAAAGATCTGGTCGATCAGATGCCGGCCGGCCGATCCGGCCGAGAGTGAGATGAACGTTTCTCCCTCGAAATCGCGAGACTGCAGAACCTCCTTTGCCGCGAGGTGATGACCGGTAGGGAGAACCGCGACGCGTGGCAAGGCCGGGAGACGCATGCTTGGCAAGGCTGAATGGGCGATCGGAAGCTCGGCGAAGCCGATGTCGCACTGATTGTTCAACACCCAATCGATGACGATCGGTGAGATCACGCCGAAGAAGGCAAGGTTGAGGTTGGGTCGCTGCTTGAGGAAATGTCCGGCGAGCCGCGGCAGGTAACCATTCGAGAGCGCCGGCAATGCGGCGATCCGCAGTGTGCCGGTGCGACGGCTGCGGATCTCCTCGGCTGCTGCGGTGATGCGTTCCAGGCCGACGAAGGAGCGTTCGACCTCGGTATAGAGCGCGATGGCGGCGGCGGTCGGCACCAGCCCGGTGCCGCGCCGCTCGAACAACTCCATCTTCAACAGCGCCTGGAAGTCGCGCAGCAACCGGCTCACCGCGGGCTGCGTCACCGCCATCAGCTTCGCCGCTTCAGTGACGCCGCCGGACAGCATCGTCGCCCTGAAGGCCTCGACCTGTCGCGGGTTGATCCGCGGCATCTCGCATCCCTTTCATAACATTCAAGCATACAGATGGTGCCATTATTCATTGGACGATGGAAGGGTTGATTGCGATCTTTTTCATCAGCGCTGGAGACAGCCCGTTTTTTCGGCAGATGGGAGGGATTCAAAGCCCTCTCGCTAATGACGATACCCGTGGAGCAGGGGCCGGAGCCCTGGTCGGACGGAATTGGCGCCGATCGAATGCGGATGGCTCTGGCCGGTGCGGCCCGCCGGCACGTCACCCCATCCCGGAACTGGAGATCGGTCACATGAAGAATCTCAGCCTTCTGACAGCGGTTGGCATCGCGGCACTCACCGCGATCCCGTCGGTCGCCATCGCCCAGCAGAAAACGCTCTACGTCGCCGGCTATGGCGGCTCGTTCGAGAAGACCATCCGCGAACAGGTGATCCCGGGCTTTGAGAAGGAGAATGGCGTCAAGGTCGAATACGTCGCCGGCAACTCGACCGACACGCTGGCAAAGCTCCAGGCCCAGAAGGGCAACCAGCAGATCGACGTTGTCATCGTCGACGACGGCCCGATGTATCAGGCGATCCAGCTCGGCTTCTGTGGCAAGCTCGACGGCCTTCCCGCCGATCTCTACGACACCGCCCGCTTCAAGGATGATCGCGCCGTGGCGATCGGCATCGTCGCGACCGGCCTGATGTACAACACCAAGGCCTTTGCGGAGAAGGGCTGGGCGCCGCCGACCTCCTGGAATGATCTGAAGGATCCGAAATACCAGAAGCAGCTCGTCGTTCCGCCGATCAACAACACCTACGGCCTGGAGGCGTTGCTGATGCTTGCGAAGATGAACGGCGGCAGCGAGGCCAATGTCGATGCCGGTTTCAAGATCTTCAAGAACGACATCAATCCGAACGTGCTCGCCTACGAGCCGTCGCCGGGCAAGATGACTGAGTTGTTCCAGTCCGGCCAGGCCGTCATCGCCGTATGGGGCTCGGGACGCGTGCAGAGCTTCGCCAATACCGGCTTCCCCGTCGACTTCGTCTATCCGAAGGAAGGCGCGGCGACGCTGCTGACCACCGCCTGTCCGATCGCCAAGCCCAACGCCTCGCCGCTCGCCTCGAGCTTCGTCAAGGTGCTGCTCGATCCGAAGATCCAGCTCGTGATGCTGAAGGACTACGGCTATGGGCCGGTGCTGAAATCGCTCGTGATATCGCCGGAACTCGGCAAGATGGCCCCGATCGGCGAGCGTGCGGCGAAGCTTTACAATCCGGACTGGACCGTGATCAACGACAAGCGCGAGGAGTGGACCAAGCGCTGGAATCGCGAGGTCGAGCGCTGATCTGATCGCCGCACCGGAGTCAGTGTTATGGCCTATCTCGAGCTCGATCGTGTCGCCAAGCAGTTCGGCGCGCAGACTGTCGTCGACGACTTCAGTCTCGCCGTCGCGAAGGGGGAGTTCATCTCCTTCCTTGGCCCCTCCGGCTGCGGCAAGACCACGACCCTGCAGATGATCGCAGGCTTCCTCGACCCGACGCGCGGCGCGATCCGGCTCGAGGGCAACGACCTGAACGCCGTGCACCCGGCGAGGCGAGGGCTCGGCATCGTGTTCCAGAGCTATGCGCTGTTTCCGCATATGACCGCGGCGGAGAACGTCGGATTCGGTCTGGAGATGCGGAACGTGGCGCGGACCGAGCGGGCCGAACGGGTCCGTGCCGCGCTCGCGATGGTCGGCCTCGCGGGTTATGAAGAGCGCCATCCGCGCCGCATGTCCGGCGGCCAGCAGCAGCGCGTGGCGCTGGCGCGTGCACTGGTGATCCGGCCGAGCGTGCTGCTGCTCGACGAGCCGCTGTCGAACCTCGACGCCAAGCTGCGCGAGGAGATGCAGATCGAGCTGCGCCAGATCCAGCGCACGCTCGGCACCACGACGATCCTGGTCACCCACGACCAGAACGAGGCCATGTCGCTGTCTGACCGTATCGTCGTGATGAGCCAGGGCCGCATCGAACAGATCGGCACGCCGCAGGAGACCTATGAGCGGCCGGCCTCGGCGTTCGTCTCGCAATTCCTCGGCAAGACCAACGACTTTGCCGCGACGATCGACCGGACCAGCACGCCCGCGCGACTGCTCGCGGGCTCGTGGAGCGCGCCGGCGCCTGCCGGGCTCAGCGGTCCCGTGACGATCAGCATTCGTCCCGAACGGATCGGATTCGGCGACACGGGCCTCTGCGCAAAAATCGTCACGCGCATTTTCCAGGGCAATCACTGGCTGTTCCAGTGCGAGAGCGAATGCGGCCCGGCGATCGTGATCCGCCAGAATGACGGCCAGACCCAGCCTGCCGAAGGCGACGCGGTCCGTCTTGCCTGGCGGCCGGAGGACATGAGTGCGCGCGCCGGAGCTGCTGCATGAGGACGGCTACGGAGCAACCCAGCGCACGCGCACCCTGGGCGCTGACGGCGCCGGCCCTGATGCTGTTCGTCGGCGTGCTCTTGATTCCGCTGGCGATGACCGTGCTGCTGTCGTTCCACGACTGGGGCCAGTACAAGGGCGTCGAGCCGGTCTTCATCCTGAAGAACTGGCACGAGATCGTGAGCGATCCGTACTATGCCGAGATGTTCTGGCGGACCTTTCGCATCGCGATCCTGACCACCTTGCTCACAGCCGTGCTCGGCGCGCCAGAGGCCTACATCCTCAACCGCATGAGTGGGCGCTGGAAGAGCTTCTTTCTGCTCGTCATTCTCGGCCCGCTGTTGATCTCCGTGGTGGCGCGCACGCTCGGCTGGGCGCTGCTGTTCGGCGGCAACAACGGGGTGGTCAACAAGCTGCTGATGTCGCTCGGGCTGATCAGCACACCGATTCCCTTCATGTTCACCGAAACCGGCATGGTCGTCGCGCTTGCGCATGTGATGATGCCATTCATGGTGCTCTCGGTGTGGGCCGCGCTGCAGCGGCTCGATCCACAGATCGAAAACGCCGCGATGTCGCTCGGTGCCGGTTCCCTCACCATCGTTCGCCGCATCATCATGCCGCAGATCATGCCCGGCGTGTTGTCGGGCGCCATCATCGTGTTCTCGCTCTCGGCAAGCGCCTTCGCAACGCCGGCGATCATCGGCGGACGCCGGCTCAAGGTCGCGGCGACGCTCGCCTATGACGAGTTTCTGAACACGCTGAACTGGCCGCTGGGGGCTGCCGTCGCCACGCTGCTGCTGGTCGCGTTGGTGCTGATCGTCGTCGGCAGCAACGCGCTGATCGAGCGCCGCTATGCCGAGGTGTTCCGATGAGACAGAACGGCCCGCTGGCGCTGATCTTCCACGCCATCTTCGTGATCGTGATGGTGGCACCGATCCTCGTCGTCTGCCTCGTCGCCTTCACGCCGGAGGGCTTCCTGTCGCTGCCGACGGGCGGCCTCTCGCTGCGCTGGTTCCGCGCCATCGCGAACTATCCGGAATTCATCCACGCCTTCTGGGTCAGCCTCGGCCTCGGCGCACTGTCCTCGTTCGTGGCGCTGCTGTTCGCGGTGCCGGCGGCGCTCGCGATCGCGCGCTATCGCTTCCGCGGCCGCGATGCGCTCGCGGCGCTGTTCCTGTCGCCGCTGATGATCCCGCATGTCGTGCTCGGCATCGCCTTCCTCCGCTTCTTCACTTCGGTCGGAATGGGCGGCAGCTTCGCGGCGCTGATCATCGCGCATGTCGTCATCGTGTTTCCGTTCGCGCTGCGGCTGACGCTGGCGGCCGCCACCGGCATGGATCTCTCGGTTGAAATGGCGGCGGTCTCGCTTGGCGCCGGCGGTTGGACGCTGTTCCGCCGCGTCACGCTGCCGCTGATCCTGCCCGGCGTGATCAGCGGCTGGGCGCTCGCCTTCATCCAGTCATTCGACGACCTGACCATGACCGTCTTTCTTGCCGCGCCGGGCACCGAGACCTTGCCGGTGCGCATGTTCCTCTACATCCAGGACAACATCGATCCGCTGGTGACGTCGGTGTCGGCCTGCGTGATCGCAATCACCATGACCGCCCTCATTCTGCTCGACCGCTTCTACGGGCTCGACCGCGTGCTCGCCGGCAAGAGCGATACGGGACGATAGGAGAACTCATGTCCGGAGATTATGACGTCGCCATCGTCGGCGGCGGACTGCTCGGCTCCGCCATCGCCTGGGGACTGGGCCGGCTCGGCAAGTCGGTCGCGGTGCTCGACGAGGGCGATATTGCCAAACGCGCATCGCGCGCCAACTTCGCGCTGGTCTGGGTGCAGAGCAAGGGCTTGGGCATGCCGGCCTATACGGTCTGGACGGTTCGGGCGTCGGAGGCGTGGGGCAGGCTCGCCTCGGAGCTGAGGCAGCAGACCGGCCTCGACGTTTGCCTGCAGCAGAACGGCGGCTTTCACCTGACGCTCGGCGAGGACGAGTTCGGGCAGCGCGCCGATCTCGTCAAGCGGATGCACAACCAGGTGGGCGCCGCCGACTACAGGATGCAGATGATGCCGGCGTCCGAGGTGAAGAAGGCGCTGCCGCTGATCGGGCCGGACGTGTCGGGCGGCAGCTATTGTCCACACGACGGCCACGTCAATTCGCTGCGCACGTTTCGTGCGTTCCACACCGGCTTCAAGGCCTTCGGCGTCGATTATTTTCCGGAGCGGCCGGTCTCGGCGATCTCCAAACGTGGCGGCGAATTCCGGCTGACGACGCCGCAAGGCGAGCTGCGTGCCGCCAAGGTCGTGCTGGCCGCGGGCAATGCCAACCAGACGCTCGCGCCGATGGTCGGTCTCCATGCGCCGATGGGCCCGACCCGCGGTCAGATCGTCGTGACCGAGCGCACCATGCCGTTCCTGCCGCACCCGCTGACCACGATCCGCCAGACCGACGAGGGCACCGTGATGATCGGGGACAGCAGGGAGGAGGAACTCGACGATCGCACGCTCAAGCATTCGATCAGCGCGGTGATGGCCGATCGCGCGCAGCGCATGTTTCCGCATCTGGCGCGGCTCAACGTGGTCAGGAGCTGGGCCGGCATCCGCGTCATGCCGCAGGACGGCTTTCCGATCTACGATCAGTCGGAGAGCCATCCCGGCGCCTTCGTGGCCTGCTGCCATTCCGGCGTCACGCTCGCCTCCAATCACGCCTTCGACGTGGCGCGCATGGTTGCCCAGGGCGCGCTTGAGCCCGAACTGGTCGGCGCCTTCTCGGCCCGCCGCTTCGGCGGCAACGGCGCGGCAAACCACAGCGGCTACTAGAGACCTCGAGAAAGAGCATCCCATGTTCAAACGTTCCGACCAGGACCAGCGACCGTTGGTGCAGATTTTCGTGGACGGCGTTGCCGTCGCAGCGCGCCAGGGCGACACCGTCTCCGCGGCCTTGTTGGCCTCCGGACGCGACGTGCGCCGCTCGACCGCGGTCAACGGCACGCCACGTCTGCCCTACTGCATGATGGGCGTGTGCTTCGATTGCCTCGTCACCATCGACGGCGTCGGCAACCGTCAGGGCTGCCTCGTGCCGGTTGCAGCGGACATGCAGATCGAGATTCAGAAGGGCAAGCGGGAGATCGGAAAATGACCAAGGGCCCCAAGCGCGAAGCCTACGATGTTGTAGTGATCGGAGCCGGACCTGCCGGGCTTGCCGCGGCTGTGACGTCTGCCGGAGCCGGCCTGTCGACGCTGCTGCTCGACGAGAATATCGGCCCCGGCGGCCAAGTGTATCGCGCCATCGCCTCGACGCCCGTGACGGAGCGCGGTCAGCTCGGCGCCGATTACTGGGCGGGCGCCGATCTCGTGCAGGCACTGCGCGCGAGCAGCGCCGAGGTCATCCAGCGCGCGACGGTCTGGAGCCTCGATCGCAACCTCGAGATCGGCATCTCGGTCGGCGGCGCCTCGGCCTTCGTCAAGGCTTCTCGCGTGATCCTCGCGACCGGCGCGCTGGAGCGGCCGTTTCCAATTCCCGGCTGGACGCTGCCCGGTGTGATGACCGCCGGCGCGGCGCAGACCATGCTGAAATCGTCGGCGTTGGTGCCGGACGGCCCAACTGTGATCGCGGGGCAGGGGCCGCTGCTGTGGCTGCTGGCAGCACAGATCCTGCGTCTCGGGGGCCGCATCGACTGCATTCTCGACACCACTGCGCGCGGCAATTATCTTGCTGCCCTGCCGCACGCCTTCGGGTTCCTGACCTCGCCCTATTTCGCCAAGGGTCTCGCGATGATGCGCGAGGTGCGGGCGAAGGTCCGGGTGGTATCCGGCGTCACTGAACTCGCTGCAGCCGGCGATGGCCGGCTCGCGAGCGTGAGCTATGTCGCGGGCGGCAAGCGCGAGTCCCTTGCCACGGATCTGCTGCTCTTGCACCAGGGCGTCGTGCCCAACGTCAATCTCGCGATGGCGGCTGGCGCCGAGCATCGCTGGGACGAGCTGCAATTGTGCTGGGCGCCGGTGCTCGATGCCAATGGCGCGTCGTCGGTCCCCGGCATCGCGATCGCGGGTGACGGCGCCGGCATCGGCGGTGCGGGAGCGGCCGAGGTTCGCGGCCGGATTGCGGCGCGCGCTGCCGTGGAGTCGTTGGCGCCGGCCGCTGCCGCCGGATTGCCGCCGATGGCGGCGTTGCGTGCCGATCTCGCCAAGGCCGAACGCGGCCGGGCCTTCCTCGACACGCTGTTTCGCCCGGCGCCGCAGTTCCGGCTTCCCGCGGGCGACACCATCGTGTGCCGTTGCGAGGAGGTGAGCGCGAAGGACATTCTCGACGCGGTAGCGATCGGCGCGACTGGTCCCAATCAGCTCAAGGCCTATCGCCGCACCGGCATGGGGCCGTGTCAGGGCCGGCTTTGCGGCCTCACCGTCACCGAGTTGATGGCGCAGGCGCGTGGCAAGAGCCCGCAGGAGATCGGCTATTATCGGCTGCGCGCGCCGGTCAAGCCGATCACGCTCGCCGAACTCGCCTCCGTCGCGAAGACGGAGGCCGACGTCAAGGCGGTGGTGCGCGGATGACCATAGGCGCGGACGCGATCGTCGTCGGCGGCGGCATCCACGGATGCTCGACCGCGCTGCATCTGTGCCTCGCCGGCATAAAGCCGGTGCTGATCGAAAAAGACTATGCCGGCCGGCATGCCTCGGGCGTCAATGCCGGCGGCGTGCGCCAGCTCGCGCGGCACATTCCCGAGATTCCACTTTCCATCCGTTCGATGGGAATCTGGGAGAGGATCAGCGAGCTTGTCGATGATGATTGCAGTTTCGAGAGCCACGGTCAGGTCCTCGTTGCGGAGAATGACGACGAACTGGCGACTTGCCGCGCGCGCGTTGCGGAGCTCAATGCGCTCGGCTTCACCCACGAGGAACTGATTGGCGTGGCCGAGCTGCGGCGGCTGGTGCCGGCTGTCGCCGACAGCTGTCCCGGCGGTGTGGTCTCGCGCCGCGACGGCGCGGCCAACCCGGCGCAGACGACCACGGCATTTCGCCGCAAGGCCGAGCGGCTCGGTGCCATCGTGCGCGAAGGCGTAGCCGCCACCAACATCCGGCAGAGCGACGGCCTCTGGCATGTCGATGCCGGTGCCGACAGCTACGCCGCTCCTGTGCTGGTCAATGCGGCCGGCGCCTGGGCAGGGCGGATCGCCGCTGATCTTGGCGAGCCGGTGCCGGTCGAGACCGTCGCGCCGATGCTGATGATCACCTCGCGCGTGCCGCATTTCATCGATCCCGTCGTGATCCTGCGCGGCCGCAAGCTGTCGTTCAAACAGTTTTCAAACGGTACCGTGTTGATCGGCGGTGGACATCTGGCGACACCCGACCAGGATCGCAACGAGACGGTGCTGGACTGGAAGGGCCTCGCGATCAGCGCGCGCACGGTGTTCGAGCTGTTTCCGGTGATGCGCGATGCGTCGATCGTGCGGGCCTGGGCCGGCATCGAGGCGAGGACGAAGGACGACCTCCCGGTGTTCGGGCCGAGCGCCCTGCACAAGGGGCTTTATCACCAGTTCGGCTTCTCGCTGCACGGCTTCCAGCTCGGCCCCGGCGCCGGCGCCGTGATGGCGGAGCTGATCACCAACGGTGGCACCCAGACCCGGATCGGCGATCTCGGCATCGATCGCTTCCATCCTTCAACGCTCTAACGAGAGGACATCATGAGCATCACCCGTAACATCCGTACGCCCATCATGCATCGCGCGGTCGAAGCGAACGGCTTCGTTTTTCTGGGAGGGACCATCGCCGACGACACCAGCGTCTCGATGGGCGAGCAGACCCGCAGCATCCTCGGCAAGATCGCAGGCTATTTGAAAGAGGCAGGAACCGACACGACGCGCGTCGTCAGTGCCTCGATCTTCGTCACCGACCTTGCCAAGAAGAAGGAGATGGATCAGGTCTGGACCGAATTCTTTGGCGACAACCTGCCGGCACGCGCCACCGTCGGCGTGGCCGATCTCGGTGGCGGTGCGCTGATAGAGGTCGTGGTGACCGCGCTCAAAGGCTGAGCTGAACGACAGCTTGCTGCTGTCGAGCTGCAAATCCGTCGAAGAAGGCAATCGGGGTCTTGCACCAGGCTATCAGCTTGGCGCAAGGGCCGGTTGGCGATCATTTTTTGCTTAGGTTCAAGCGGTTTGCTGTGGCCCATTCCTATTTGCTGCCTTCGGACTTCCCGTGAGGACGGATCAAATTGTCCGACCATGTCTCGGCAATGTGGGGAAGAGACAGATCGCGCTTCCGCTCGAGCAGAAGCTCGAGGACGCGCGGCGGCGTCAATGGCAGCTCCTGGATGCGTTTTCCGGTGGCGTTTGCGACCGCGCACGCAACGGCCGCTCCGACATTGAGGATCGGCACCTCGCCGGCCCCTTTGGTCCCGAGCGGTCCGATTGACGGCGCGCCCTCGTAGAGGCTGATTTCGACCGGCACGACATCGAGCGCCAGCGGAACGCGATAGGTTTCGAAACCGTTCTGGCAGACCCGGCCGTTGTCGCCGATCGTGACTTCTTCGTGCAACGCATAACCCAGCCCCTGCACGACTCCGCCCTGGATCTGGCCGTGGATCGCGCGCGGGTTCAGCGCGCGGCCGACGTCCTGGACGACGCGATAGCTGAGCACCTCGACATGTCCGGTTTCCGGATCGACGGCGACCTCGCAGTCGTGGACTGCGAAGACGGGGATGTCGATCGCGTCGATGAAATGTCCGGCCACGCAGCCGGGCATCGCCGGCACGCCGGCGCCGGTGAAGGCGCCGGTGCCGGAGACCGGGCCACCCAGCGCTTGGGCGCGGGTCGCGACCTCCGTGACGGTGCGACCGGAGCCCGGCGCGCCGGCGATCTCGATCCGCCCATCGCGCATGACGAGATCATCGGGCGCAGCCTCGATCATCTCGGAAGCGACCTTCAGCAGCTTGGTGCGCACCTCCTGCGCTGCCGACAGGCTCGCCGCGCCGAGCGAGACGGTGGTGCGGCCGCCGCCGACGCCGACGTCATAGCCAGCCGCATCGGTATCGGCCGCGCGGACGATCACATGCTCGGGCGTGATGCCGAGCGTGCTGGCGACGATCTGCGGCAGGCTCTGCATCATCGAGCCGGAGCCGATTTCAACGCCAGACGTGACCAGCGTCGCCGTGCCGTCGGCGTTCATGTTCACCGTCGCGGCCGACGGGCCGACGAACACGAACCAGGTGCCGACGGTGGTCGCGCGTCCATAGAGCCGGCCGTCACTGCGCGCCGGCGGCGGCGCTGCCGCATCGCGCAGCGTATCCATCCGCTCGAGCATCGGGCCGAGCACATTGCCCTCGAACCTTTGGCCGGTGGCGCCGAGATCGCGGTCGCCGAGCACGTTGCGGCGGCGGAAGGCGAGCGGATCCATTCCGATCCGCGCTGCGATCTCGTCGGTGTGCCGCTCGAGTGCAAATGTGTTGTAGACGCCGTTGCAGCATCGGAACGCGCCGTTCGGCGCCGTGTTGGTGTAGACCGCGCGCGAGACCATGCGCACGCTGCCGAGCTTGTAATTGCCGCCAAGCGTGTGCGAAGTCATGGTGGTCAGGAAGATCTGCTCGCCGCCATAGGCGCCGCAATCCATCAGGACGACCGCCTCGCGACCCACGATGTCGCCCTCGCGCGTCACCGCCGAGCGGATGCGGATATCGGCGTTCTCGCGGAACAGGCAGGTGAGCATCTCCTCTTCGCGCGAATTGACGAGACGCACCGGCCGGCCGCTGGCGCGGGCGAGCAGGGCGGCGAACGGTTCAACCGCCAGGTCGAATTTGAGACCGAAGCCGCCGCCGACCGGCGGCACGGTGACGCGGACATGCGACGCCGGCACGCCAAGCAGGCGCGCGGTCGCGTTGCGGACACTCCAGGGAACCTGTGTCGAGGTCTCGATATGGAAGCGCCCGTCTTCATAGCTTGCGACCACCGCACGCGGCTCGAAGGCGACATGGTTCTGCCGGCCGACCCGAAAGCAGCTTTCGACGATCTCGACGTCAGGCCGGGCAAACGCGGCATCGACGTCGCCGCGAACCACGGTCGCTTGCCAGGCGACGTTGCCGCCGCGTGCGCTGCCTTCGAGCAAGACCTCATAGCTGCGCCAGTCCGGATGAATCAGCGGCGCGCCCGATGCAAGTGCATCCGCCATGGTCAGGACGGCTGGGACCGGCTCGATCTCCACCTCGATTGCCGCGAGCGCGGCCTGCGCCTGCGCCAGCGTGACGGCTGCGACCGCGGCGAGCGGTTCGCCGTCGTAGCGGATGACGTCGCGGGCGAAAAGCGGATGATCCGCGATGCCGATCCCGATCATGCCGGGTGCATCGGCCGCCGTCACGATGGCGCGCACCCCCGGCATGCGGGCTGCTCTGGAGGTATCGAGACGAATGATCCGCCCCGCAGGCACGGAGGCGCGCAGCACCGCCGCATGCAGCATGCCCGGCAGATACCGATCGATGGTGTAGCGCGTGCGGCCGCGCAGCTTGTCGGCCGCATCACGCCGGCGCAGATCCATCGTTGCGGAAACGTCGGACATCCCTGCGCCTCCCGATCAAGCCGTGGCCAGGGCGAGCAATGTCGCCTCGACGATGCGTTCATAGCCGGTGCAACGGCAGATGTTCCCGGTCAGCGCCGCCCGTATATCGTCACGGGTTGCATCCGGCCGGGTCGTCAGGAGGTGCGTCAAGGTCACCACCATGCCGGGGAAGCACATGCCGCATTGCACGGCGTCGCTCGCCTCGAGCGCGGCCTGGATGCGGTTCAGCTGGCCCTGCGGCGTAAGGCCTTCGACTGTTCGGGTCTCGCGGCCATCGGCCAGCGCAACGGGCAGCAGGCACGAAGGCGTGGGCTCGCCATCGACCAGCACCATGCAGGCGCCGCAAAAGCCCTCGCGACAGACCGGCTTCGCACCGGTCAGATGCATCTCCTCGCGGAGGACATCGACCAGTGGCGTCGCAGGGGCTGCAGCGGAGATGAGGCGATCGCCGTTCACGGTCAAATTGAATCCCATGTCGATCCCCGCAAGTTCAGGAGCCGAGCGCCGCGATCGCAGCGCGGCGGACGAGGCCGGGCAGCACGCTGACGCGATACCAAGCGGGCGCATCGACGCCGTCGCGGCCGGCGAATTCGTCAGTCAGTTCGGCCGCGGTCCGCGCCGCTTCTAAAGCGTCGAGCGGACGTCCGAGCAGCGCCGCTTCTAGCCGCGGCCATCGTCGCGCGGCTGCTTCGACCGAGCCGACCGCGATCCGCGCGGCCCGGACACGGCTCGCCGCATCGAGGCTGACCGAAAGGCTGACGATGGCGACCGGATAGTCGCCCGACCTGCGCAGCGGCAGCCGGACATGGGCCGTCTTACGCTCGCTTCGGGGCAGGATGATCCGTGTCACCAGGCGACCGGGCACGAGCGTCGAGCGGATCTTGAGGAAATCCGTCAGGCTCAGGTGCTCGCAACCGTCGCGGCCCGAGATCTCGACATCGGCATCGAGACAGAGCAGCGCCGGCACGCAATCCGCCGCGGCGAAGTCCGATGCCGCGAGATTGCCGCCGATCGTCGCCATCGTGCGGATCGCCGGGTTGGCAGAGCGGCCGGCGGCCGCGGCGAGGCCGGCAAAGTCCGGCATGCCGGCCAAGGCTGCCGCAAGCGCCGCGTGCGTGACGGCCGCACCGATCTCGACTGCGTCGCTGTCGATCCGTATTGCGGTCAGCTCGGCGATCCTTCCGATCGCGACATAATGGGGCCTGAGCGGCGCGTGCCGGATCGGAGATCGCATGATCCATGTGCCGCCGGCCAGGGGAGAGCCCGCGGCGCCATAGTCGCTCAGCGCATCGCGTGCGGCGGCGAGCGAGGGTGCGACATAGATCGACGTCGACGCATCGCGCGCCCCGATCCCGTTCTGGATGAGAGTGCCTGACATCATGGGCGCCGCTCCTGCCGCAGGCGATCCAGCAGGACGCCGATGATGACGATCGCGCCGAGCACGACCATCTGGACGTATCCATCGATCCGGGTGAGGTTCATGCCGTTGGACAGAATGGTGATGAACAGGGCGCCGAGCACCGCGGTGCCGACGCCGCCGCGCCCGCCGGCGAGGCTGGTTCCGCCGACCACGGCGCCGGCGATCGCCTGCAGCGACAGCGCGCCGCCGAGATTCGGCTCGCCCGATCCGGTCCGCGCCGTCATCATGATCGCGCCGAGCGCGGCAAGCGCGGAGCACAGCACATAGGTCGCGACCAGAATGCGTTTCACCGGCAGGCCGGCGACCGCTGCAGCGCGCGGATTGGTGCCGATCAGATAGAGCGAGCGGCCGAACACCGTGCGCGCCAGCAGCAAGTGCAGCCCGACGCCGACGGCGAAGGTGATCGCGATCGCCGCCGGCACGCCGAAGATGCTGCCGCTGTAGAAGATCTGCGAGAACGGCGCCGGCACGCCCTGAACCGGCCGTCCGGACGAAAGCGTGGTCGCGATCCCGATCGCGATGTTGTAACTGCCCAGCGTCGCGACGAACGGATTGACCCCGAGCAGCGCGACGACCACGCCGTTGAACAGGCCGCATGCGATGCCGAGCGCGAAGCCGGCCGCGAGCCCCGTGAGCAGCGCGGCGGTCGTGCCATGGCCCGACGCGGTGACGCCTGCCATCGCGAGCGCAGTGCCGACGCTGACCATCGACACCGTCGGGCCAAGGGCGAGATCGAAGCCGCGCGTCAGGATGACCACCGTCTGCGCCATCGCGAACAGCGCCAGGTAGCTGGTCTGTTGTGCGATGTTGAGCAGGTTGGCTGGGTACAGCACGCCATGGTCGACGGCGGCGAAGCCGAGCAACAGCACGGCCAACGCGACCGGAAGCACCGCGCTCCAGAGCCGGCGGCCCAGCGTCAGCTGTGGGCGGTCGGTGTCCTTGGCGGCAACGGTCAATTCGAGGTCAGACACGCGGCGTGCTCCGTCGGCTGAGTTCATCGAGCGCTACGGCGGCAACCATGATGACGCCGAGGAACACCGGCTGAAGCCGCGAGTCGACGTGCAGGAGGTTGAGCGCGTTGCCGAGGATGGTCAGGAACAGTGCGCTGACGGCGACGATCTCGATGCGTCCGACGCCGCCGCGCAGGCTGACGCCGCCGATCACAGCGGCGGCGATCGATTGCAGCATCATTCGGTCGCCGCCGAAGCTGGCTTGTCCGGAACCGACCTGCGCCGTCAGCAGAATGCCGGTCAATGCCGCAAGGACGCTCGAGACGACGTAGGTGCCGACGATATGACGCTGGATCGTTACGCCCGACACCACGGCAGCATCGACATTGCCGCCGATCGCGTAGACGTAACGGCCGAACAGCGTGCGTCGCTGTGCAAACACCATCACCAGGATCACGATCAGCGCGACATGGGCGGCGGTCGGCAGGCCGAACGCCTGGCCGCGACCGAAGCTTTTCACGAAGATCTCGGGCATGCCGTAGACCGGGATGCCGTTTGTGATCATGAGGCCGACGCCGGCGGTCGCGGACATCGTGCCCAGCGTCACCACGAAGCCGGAGACCTTCAGCTTTGCCACGCAGAAGCCATTGATGAGCCCGACCACGACGCCGCAACCGAGCCCGGCCACGATCCCGCTGGCGATGATGAGGACGTTGGCGCCGGGAAAGGCGGCCGCGGTGACCGCCATGGTCTTTGCGGTGACGACGCTTGCCAAAGCGACGACCGCGCCGACCGAAAGATCGAAGCCGCCCGCGATGATAACAAGGGCCTGGCCGCAGGCGACGATTGCCAGCAGCGAAGCGTTGCGCAGGATGTTGAGGACGTTGGTGATGCCGTAGAACTGCGCATCGACGGCCGACATGCCGGCGACCAGCAGCACTAGCAGAGCCGGCAGCAGCCCGATTCGGCCTGCGATCGATTGGAGGCTGATCGCGTCCCGCGGCGCTGTGCCGACCAGGGCCGAGTTCATGCGACCTCCGCGGTGAGATGTTCGCGGAAGAAGCTCGAAAGCACATTCTGCTCGGTTTTTTCAGTACCGGTCAGCTCGGCGGCGATGCGGCCCTGATGCATGACGTAAAGCCGGTTCGACAGCGCCAGCACCTCGGGCAATTCGGAAGACACCACGATCACGGCGGCGCCGGCCTCGACGAGGCGTTTCATGAACTCGTAGACCTCGAGCTTGGCACCGACGTCGATGCCGACGCTCGGCTCGTCGAACAGGAACACGGTCAACTCGCGCGTCAACGCGCGCCCCAGCATCACCTTCTGGCGGTTGCCGCCCGACAGGGCGCCGGCGCTGCGTTCGATGTTCGGCGGCCTGAGCTGCAGCTGCTGCATGATGCCCGCGATGGTCACGCGCTCGGCGGCCTGCCGTATTATGCCGAAGCGGGCGAAGGCCGGCAGGTCGAGCCCGGTCATCGACGCGTTCTCGCGGATCGGACGCGACAGCGCGAGCCCTTCGGCGATCCGGTTGGCAGGGAAGTAGGCGACGCCGCGCTTCAGGCTGTGTCTCGCGGTTGGAGATTCGTAAGGCGCACCGCCGATCCGAATCGTTCCGGTCGACGTGCGCTCGATGCCGTAGATCGCGCGGATCAGCTCCGACTTGCCGCAGCCGACCAGGCCCGCGATGCCGGTGATCTCGCCTGACCGGGCATGGAAATTGACGTCTCTCACGCTGCCATCGGCGAGCGTCAGGTTTTCGACGTCGACCATCACTCGGTCCGGCTGGTGGGCGATGGCGGGGAAGAGCAGGTCGATGGTCCGGCCGGTCATCAGTTCCACCAGCTCGCCATCGGTTGAGGTCGCGGCGTCGAGGGTCCGGATGTGACGGCCGTCGCGCAGCACCGTCACGCGGTCGGCCAGCGCGCGGATTTCGCGCATGCGATGCGAGACGTAGATCAGCCCGACATTCTGGCTCTTCAGGCGCGCGATCAGCTCAAACAGCCGTCCGGTCTCGCGCTCGGTCAATGACGCGGTCGGCTCGTCGAGGATCAAAAGGCGGACACGGCCGAGCAGGGCCTTGGCGATCTCGGCCATCTGCTGATGCGCGCGGGACAGGTCATCGATCCGCCGCGCGGGATCGAGATCGAAACCGAGCTCGTCGATCAGCGCCTTAGCGCGCTTGCGCATCTCGCGCGAATGCAGCACGCCGCCGCGCGTGATCTCGCGGCCGAGAAACAGGTTCTCTTCCACGGTGAGGCTCGGGATCAGCGAGAACTCCTGAAACACCGGACTGATACCGATCTCGCGCGCCCGCTGCGGCGTCAGGCGGTGGATCTCCTCGCCGCCGAAATGGAAGGTGCCTTCGTCGGGTGGAAAGGTGCCCGAGACCACATTGATCAGGGTCGATTTGCCGGCGCCGTTCTCGCCGAACAGGACGTGAAGCTCGCCGGCACGGACATCGAGGTCGACGCGGTCGAGCGCCCGGACGCCGGTGAATCGCTTCGATATCCCGCGCAACTGAAGCAGGGGTGCGGGCGGCTCTGGATCGATCTCGACGTTCATCCGCGTCTCCGTGGCCGTGAGCAGGCAGGCGGGAGCCGGCTCCCGCCCGTATCGATCGGCCTACTTGGCCTTGACCGAATAGACCGGCGTCCAGCTTGCGGGCGCCAGCACGAGATCCATCTGCAATTTCGGCACGGTGGTCTTGTCGATGACGGTGGCCACCGGCTGGACCAGGCTCATGACCGGCTTCTTCTCGATGAGACGCACGGCCTGGTCGATCGCGATCGCGCCTTCGCCGACGGGATATTGCGTTGCGAAGGCGAGGATGTCGCCGCGGTTCAGCGCGTCGAGCATGGCCTGGTTCTCGTAGGACGACACGATCTTCAGGTCGCTGCGGCCGGCCTCGGCAACGGCGCCGATGGCGGCTTCCGCGGTGGGGGCGGTGCCCCAGATCACGTTCATGGCGGGATAGGCCTGCAGCGCGTCCTGGATGAGCTGAAGCTGCGCGGCGACGCCGGAGTCGCCGAACTTTTCAGCCAGGATCTTGGCGTTCGGGTTCTTGGCGATCGCCTTCTTGAAGCCCTCGTTGAACGACTCTGCCCAGCCTGAGCCGGCCGGACCGGGGAACGTAACGATATTGAGCTTATCGCCGGGCTTGGCCTGCGCCAGCAGACCGTCGCCGGTGACCTCGCCCATCGCGACGAAGTCGACATAATTGGCCGCGGGCAGCGCGTTGGGCGGCAGCGGATTGGTGACGCCGACCACCGGCACGCCTTTGGTTTTGGCTTCCTCGAACTTCTTGCTGAGGCCCGCGCCGGAGATGGCGCCGACGATGATCGCATCCGGTCCGCTTGCCATGCAGTCGTCGAACTGCGACAGCTGCTTGGGCAGGTTCTCGTAACCGCCGGCCTCGTAGAGGTTCATGTTGACGTTCATCGCCTCGGCCTGCTTCACGATGCCGTAGGCGACGGCGACCCAGAAGCTGTCCTTCATGTGGGGAAACAGCACGCACAGCTTGTAGGGCTTCTCGGCCTTCGGCAGCGGTGTGTAGTCGGCGGGCTTCGGCGTGCCGGATGACGCATCGTAGACCTTCATCGGAAACCACGGCGTCTCGGTCCCCGCCGCCGCCGGAGTGGCGGCGCCGGCAAGGGCGAGGGCGGCGGCGATGCCGAGCACGGAGCGGATTGGCCACAGCCGGTTGGAAGAAAGGCACGTCGAGATCGTCATAGCGCAATCCTCATGGTTTGAATGAAAGTGAAGGGCGACGGCTTCTCGTCCTTTTCTGCCGCACGGGCCGCGCCGGCGGCGCGGCTGCCGTGACGATCAGCCGGCTTTCCACATCGCGACCGAGCGCCGCTCGAACGCTTCGCGGAACTGGCGGGTGGACTCGGCAAGCAGCGCGCCGGTGCCCCAGTCGAGGATCACCGCGTGGCTGCGGATCACGTCGAACGCGTTGAGCTCACCGCTGCGGTAGCGCTGCGCGACCAACTCCGGATCGAGCCGGACATTGGCGACGCGCTCGGCGCGGATCTTCGTGCGCAGCGCCGCGGTCGCGACCTTGTCGACTTCATAATTGCAGAGTTCGGCGTCGATAGTGTGAACCACGACGCCATAGTCCTTGGCGGCGCGCTCGACCGAGATATAGTCGTCCTTGATGTCCTCGATCACGAGGTTCGGATCGCGCTCTAAGGGATCGCCGAAACCGCCGCCGCCGGCGGTCGGACGCGAAAACAAGTCGCCTTCGCCGATCGGGACGTCCGAGAAGATCGAGCCGAGCCGCTCCTCTGCGGTGCTGCCGGCGCGCTTCAGGGTCAGGCCGTGCGGCATCGACGGCAAGCCGCCCTCGATGCCCCACACGATGGCGCGCTCGCGGTCGCAGATGTAGGAGATCACGGTCTTCTCGGCCTGCAGCATCCGCGACGTCTTCACCACGCCCGCGCCGCCACGCCATTTGCCGGGACCGGGCGAGTCGGTGAGAATCTCGCATTCGGTGGTCAGGATCGGGTTGGCGCGCTCCTGGCCTTCGACCGGCTGCGACATCAATCCGGTGCCGAAGCAAGCGGTCGTGACGTTGCTGCCGTCCTTGCCGTTGCGTCCGCCCCAGCCGCCGGGCAGCCAGTCGTAGAACATGAAGATCGGCTTGTCGGGGCTGCGGGCGTCGAGCCCGCCGGTCAGCAGATATTCGAGGTTGAAGGCGCAGGCGAGCGCGCGCTCGGGCATCAACTTCGACCACATTTCGTAGATCGAGTTCATGATCTTCTCGAACGGCATCAGGAAGCCCGTCACCGCGATCGGCCATTTGGCATCGACGATCGAGCCTTCGGGGGCGATGATGTCGAAGCAGCGGTAGAAGCCGGAATTGAGCGGCAGGTCGGGGAAGAAGGTCTTCATGCCGGCCGCAACCGCCGAGAACGTGGCGCCGAACGCCGAGTTGTAGATCGATCCGATGGTCGGATGGCTGCCGGTGAAGTCGTAGATCGCGCGGTCGCCCTTGATCGTCATCTTGATGCGGATCGGGATCATGCCTTCGCCGCCGGCCGGATCGCGGTCGATATAGTCGACGGTTTCCCATTCGCCGTCAGGAAGCGCTGCGATGCGCTGCCGGGCCGAGCGCTCGACATAGTCCTGCACGGCGGCAAGTCCGGTCTCGACCGTGTCGCGGCCGTATTTGCCGACCAGGCGCAGGATCTCGCGTTCGCAGACCGCAGTGGCTTCGGCCTGCGCCTGGATGTCGCCGATGATCGAGGCCGGGTCACGGGTGTTGGAGGCGATCAGATGCGCAACGTCCTTGCGCAGGCCGTTCTTGTCGAACAGGCGGACCGGTGTGATGCGCAGGCCCTCGCGGAACATCTCGCGGGCGGCGACGTCGAACGATCCCGGCACGCTGCCGCCGACGTCCGACCAGTGTCCGTTGGACTGGCTGAAGGCGATGATCTTGCCGTCGGCGAAGATCGGGCGGATCAGCCGCACGTCGGAGAAGTGCGTGCCGCCGGCATAGGGATCGTTGATCGCAAAGACATCGCCCTCATGCATGTCACCTTCGAAATGGCGCATCACGTCCTTGCAGGTGAAATGCAGCGTGCCGACGTGGACAGCGATATCCTGGTTGCCTTGCGCCGCGCATTCGCCGTTGGCGTCATGCAGCGCGCTGGAGAAGTCGCGGTTGTAGATGACGAACGAGTAGCAGGTCCTTAGGACCTGCTCGCCCATCTGGTCGACGCTGGTGATGAAGGAATTCTTCAGGACCTCGAAGGTCACGGGATCGAGCGGGAGGGCCGTGGCCATGGTTCACTCCTTCACGCGGATGATGATGTTGAGATATTTGTCGACCTCGGCGCTGGCGCCGGGCGGCACGACGGTCGTGGCATCGAGCTGCTCGATGATCGCGGGGCCTTGGAAGGAGAAACCGCAGGGCAGGTCGGCGCGCCGATAGACGGGCGTATCGAGCCCGCTGCCTTCGAACCACACCCTGCGGTGGCCAACCGGCGCGGGGCTAACACCGGTCGGCGCGTGAACGGCAAATTCGGCCTTCGGAACCACACCGACCGCCTTCAGATTGAGGCGGAAGAAGCTCACCGGTGCGCTGTCGCGGCGGAAATTGTATTCGCGCTGGTGCTCGGCGTGGAAGCTCTGCACCAGGTCGGCGATCGCGCCGATCGGCTGCGGCGCGTTCACCGCGAGCGAACGCCACTGGCCGCGATACATCATGTCGATCGAGCGCTGCAGCACGATGTCCTGCTGCGCGACGCCCTCATGGATGAGGCGCGCGAGCGCGGCTTTCTCGAGCTCGGCGAACTGTGCTTCGATCTCGGTCGCGTCGGCGTCGGCGGCGTCGACCATGCAGCTCTGCGAGAAATCGTGCTGCATGTCGACGAGCAGGCATCCGAGCGCGGAGGTCACGCCGGGATTCGGCGGCACGATCACGACGGGAATTGCCAGCTCGCGCGCGACGTCGACCCCGTGCAGGGCGCCGGCGCCGCCGAACGCCACCAGCGCGAAGTCGCGCGGATCGTAGCCACGGCTGATCGAGATCAGCCGCACAGCATCCGACATGTTGGCATTGGCGACCTTGACGATCGCGTCGGCGGCCTCGTGCAGGCCGAGGCCGAACGGTTTTGCAACGCCGTCTTCGACCGCCTGCTCGGCCAATGCGGGGTCGAGCTTGACCTTGCCGCCGGCGAGATCGGTCCCGAGGCGGCCCAGCGTCACATTGGCGTCGGTGTTGGTCGGCTGCGTGTTGCCATTGCCATAGCAGGCCGGTCCCGGGTGGGCGCCGGCCGATTGCGGGCCGTTGCGCAGGGAGCCGGCCGGGTCGGTCCAGGCCAGCGAGCCGCCGCCGGCGCCGATCGTGAGCACCTCGATCGAAGCGAAGCGGATCGGATAGCCGAATTCGATGTGCCAGTCCTTGGTGACGCGCGAGTGGCCTTCATAGGCGAGCGACACGTCGGTGGACGTACCGCCCATGTCGAGGCCGATCGAATTGGGAAAGCCGCAGAGGCCGGCGATATAGCGGCTGGCGATGGCGCCCGCAGCGATACCGGAGCCGGCGAGGCGGGCCGCAAAATCCTTGACGCTCGCCGGCGTCATCACGCCACCGCCGGTGTGCAGCAGCAGGAGATCGCGGGTGTAGCCCTCGCGGGCGAGGCGCTCGCCGAGCCGGCTCGTGTAGTTGACGACGACCGGGCTCACCACGGCGTTGGCAACCGTGGTCGAGAACCGTTCATGCTCGAAGATCTCGGGAAGCACTTGCGAGGAGATCGACACCGGAATGTCGGGCATCTCCGCCAGCAGGATGTCGCGCATGGCGCGCTCATTGGCCCCGTTGAGATAGGCGTTCATGAAGCAGACCGCGACTGCGGCAACGCCACGACGCTTGAGGATGCGCGCCACCGCGCGCGCGGCTTCGACGTCGAGCGGTTCGATCACCTTGCCCCCGGCATCGACGCGCTCGGGCACGGTCAGGCGGTCCCGCCGTGGCACATAGGGCCGCACGACGTCCTTGTAGGTGTCCCAGAGATCTTCCTTGTTGGCGCGCCGGATCTCGATGACGTCGCGGAACCCCTTGGTCGTCACCACGGCGGTGCGGGGCAGTCGGCGCGTAATCAGCGCGTTGGTGGCAACCGTCGTGCCGTGCGAGAACAGCGCCACCCTGGACAGATCGATCCCGGCCTTGGACACGCCGCCCATGATCCCTTCGATCGGATCGCGCGTGGAGGAGGTCTTCTCGATGCGGATGAGACCGGTCGTCTCGTCCATGATGCAGATGTCGGTAAACGTGCCCCCGACGTCGACAGCCACACGAAGGTCCTGCACCATGCGTCTTCCTTTCGAACAAGCGTTTCGCCGATCTTAGGCAGAGCGGCGGCTTGCCTTCTTGACGCTGAGCGCAGGAAGATTTGTGCGAGAGAGCGTACCCGCATGGGGCGGGGCTGTCGCATATCGCCCGCCTCCGCAGGGGCGTACTGCAAAACGTCGAAAACAACCCCATGCAAAGGAGCCGGCGGCGCGCCGGCATTCGCCCGGCTTGACATGTCGGGCAAATCAGTCGTGTTATTCTATTATTCCGAAACTATGCAGGCGGCTTACACCCGCTATGGGACCTGGCCGTAACCATATGCGATGCCCTGCACGGGGGCATACCTGCCCGGACCGGCGGCGGGCCGACCAGGGAACATCACACCGGTGGCGTTATCGATGCCGTCGTCAGGCGTTGGCGGCGCGCGAGGTGGCGCGGGCCTCGCTGGGTGTGCAGCCGAACCGGCTCCGGTAGTTGCGGCTGAATTGCGCCTGGTCGGCAAAGCCCCATTGATAGGCGATTTCCGAGATGCTCTTGCGGCAGCTCGCATCGCGCAGCAGGGCGTCGCACATTGCCAGCCGCTGGTTGCGGATATGGGCGCAGACGGTCAGACCCTCGCCTTCGAAGATCTGGTGCAGATAGCGCAGCGAAATGCCGCAGCCATCAGCGATCATCTGCGGCGTCAGCCGCATGTCGTCGAGGTGGCTACGGATGAACTGCTCGCAGCGCAGCAGATGGCCGTTGCGCACCGAGGAGGAGTGGCCGGTGAGCACGCGGTCGTCGGATTCGATGGCCATCGCAAGCAGCTCGATGAGGTGCTTGCCCATCATCGCGCGAGCCGTCTCGTCCATTTCCTCGATCCGCTCGGCGGAGAGCCGCAACGTGTCGACGAACAGCGCGCCGACGCTGCGGCTGGCGTCGAATTGCAGCGTGGCGAGGCGTTCGGGCCGTGTGATGCGCCCGCGCAGCACAGCGCTCGGGATTTTCAGGCACCACAGCGCCGTCGGATCCTGATGGCTGAATTCGTAGGGCAGGTGGCTGCGCTCGATCAGGAATGCGCCGGGCCTGCAGTGCACCACCTTGCCGTCCTGCTCGAAGCGGATTTCGGCGAGTTCGGGCACCGTGATCAGGAAGGATTCCTCCCGCTCGCTCAGGAGATGCCGCTCATGGCGCTTGTACAGCAGGCCATTGGCGATGTTTCGCGAGACCGAGAGGGGACCCATCGACCAGGCGCCGAGGCGCGCATCGAACTCGCGCCTGCTCGGGAAGCGCAGGTCGAGCGAGTAGTAAGTCTTCGAGACGACCTCCTGCCAGTACTGGCGGCGGCTCTGCAACGGGATGTCGTTGGTCGTGTAGGTGACTTGCATGTCTCACTCCCCGCCGCCGGCTGTGCCTCCGGTCGTCGTGTCCCCGGCCAAAGTTTGGCGAGGACAGCCGGACGGCGTCAAGTCGAATAAAACGGAAACAGATGTTCTAGATTTCGATCGCCTCCTCGGCCTGGTGCCGCTGATCCATGCTGACGGGGGGCCGCCCCGGCCCGACGCCGGCGACCGCGAAGCGCATGAAATCGCGGAACGCCATCGCTGCTTCCGACGGCTTGGTGTCGCGCCGCCAGGCCAGACCGATATCCATGCTGGGCACCTCGTCCTCGATGACGCGGGTCTCGATCCGCTGTCCCTCCAGCGACCAGGGCCGGTAGATCAGGTCGGAGAGGATGGCGATCCCCATGCCGCCTGCGACCATGGAGCGCACGGCTTCGACCGAGGAGGTGCGGAAGATCGTGTTCGGTTCGAGCGAGGCGTTGCTCCAGTAGCGCATCGAGGTGTGCTTGGCCTCGTCGACGGTGAGCATGACGTAGGGATAGGCTGCGATGTCGGCGAGATGGACCCGCTCAGTGCGGGTCAGCGGATGCTCTGGCGCAAGCCACAGGCGGCGCGGCGATCGCAGCAGCGTCTCGCTCGTCAGCATGGCATTGTCGCGCAGGTTCGAGACCAGCATCACAGCGAGATCGAGCGCGCCGTCGACGAGCGCGCGTTCCAGCACGTCGCGCGGCGCCTCGAACAGCTCGATCGTGATGCCGGGAAAGCTGGCCTGGAACCGCTTCTGGTGACGCGGCAGGAAATAGCCCGACACGGTATAGGTGACGCCGATGCGGATCGTGCCGAACAGTGGTCCCGCCGATATCTGCGTGTTGCGCACCGCCTCGGCGACGGCGGCGAGGATCTGACGGCCCTGGGACAGGAAGCGGCTGCCCTCCATCGTTACGGTGACGCCGTTCGGCGCGCGTTCCAGCAGGCGCGCGCAGACGGTCGCCTCGAGCTGCTGAATCGCCGCGGTGACTGCGGATTGCGAGACGTTGAGGTCGATCGCCGCCTGGCTGATGCGCCCGGTCTCGGCGGCGGCGACGAAGTAGCGGATCTGTTTCAGAGAAACGGACATCGCGGTTGTTCCGATGTTGCCTAACTCATGAGCGTGTTTCTCAGCCCAGCGGTATTCTTTGCAACTCTCGTGCCGACAAGCCGAGAGCGCGCGGCGGCGCCGATTCCGGACCTGAGAGGCCGCAACCGACGGCCTGAAGCGCAGGACGTGATCACGCGGTCACCGATCGGTGACCGCGGTCTTGGCGGACAGGGCAGGTTACCGGCGACTATGCCAATGCGCTGTGCAGCCTGCCGAGCAACTCCGAGCGGCTTTTGCGCGCCGCAAGCGCCTCCTTCATATCGACCTTGACGAACTTCACCGGCGTGTTGGGCTGCAGCTGGCCGATTAGGTCCATGTCCGCGGCGATGACGGTCCCGACCATGAAGTAGCCGCCGCCGGAGACTGCATCACGATGCAGCACGATCGGCTCGGTGCCGCCGGGAACCTGGATCGACCCGTAGGGATAGCAGGCATCGGTGATATTGGACGGGTCGGAACCGGCGCCGAACGGCGGTTCGCGTGGAACGAATTCGAGCGGCTTCCCGCCCTTGAAGCGGTAGCCGATCCGGTCCGCCTCCGGTGCGACCTTCCAGGTGTCAGAGAAGAAGCCGTTGCCGGCCGCCTCGGTGATGCGGTGCCAGTAGAGGCCGGGCATCGCGCGCAGTTCCGTCGGCATTCCCGCCGGTTGCCCGCGCAACTCCCTGGCGACGCTGCGTCCGTCCTTGCCTGTCGCGGCGGCATGGCCGATGGGCAATTCGTCGCCGGCCTCGAGCTTGCGGCCCTTGAATCCGCCAAGCGCGCCGAGCGCGTAGGTCGAGCGCGAGCCGAGAACGACGGGCACATCAATACCGCCGGCGACTGCGATGTAGCCGCGTGCGCCCTGCTTGAGGAAATCGAAGGATAAGATCTGGCCGCGCCTCACCTTGAAGCTGGTCCAGGTCTCGCGCGGCTCGCCGTCGAGTTTCGGCGGCAGCTCCGCGCCGGTGATCGCGACGATGGTATCCTCGGTGAATTCAAGCTCCGGTCCCATGAACACGGCTTCGAGCACGGCTGCACCCGCCTCATTACCGACCAGGAGATTGGCGGCCGCGAGCGCGTGACGGTCCATGCCGCCGGAGAGCGGGATGCCGATGTGATAATAGCCCGGACGCCCGAGATCCTGGACGGTGGTCGCTAGACCCGGCTTCAAAACCTTAACGGCCATGGAGAACTCCATCGAGCTTGGCGTTGTAGGCGTCAACGTCGCGGTTGAACTCGGTCAGCGAGAACGAGACGTCGCGGATCACGGGCGCAAAGCGGCCGGCGTCGACGTCGGCGACCGCGGCGTCATAGGCCGCCCGGTCGATCGGCTTCCACTTCACGATGTCGCCCGGTCTGAACAGGCACATGAAGTCGCGCAAATAGCTGATGTTCTGGTTGGGATCGTAGATCGGCATCGGCGTGATGCCGAACATCTGGTAGCCGCCGGCGCCGCGCACCGAGTAGATGCAGCTGAAGCAGCCGCCATGCCCGACGGTGAGTTTCGGCGTGTCGGTACGCGGGCGCAGATATTTCGGGGCCTGAAGCTGCCGCTTGCGCTCGACCATCTGGTAGAGGAAGGGCAGTCCGGCGACGAAGCCGACCATCGAGACGAACCAGGGCGCGCTGGAATGCGCCTTGATGAAGGCGTCGACGCTCTCGAGGCCGTTGATCCGGGCGGCGTACTCGAGATCGGTCCCGTTTGGATCCTGATGACGCTCGCGGAAGCGCATCAGGGTCTCGTGCGTCCAGGGATCATTGTAAAGCACGGGAATCTCGATGATCCGCGTCTTGATCACCGGCTCCGATTTCTCCGATGCGGAATCCAGCCGCTTCAGCTCGGTGAGGAGATCGTCGGGCTTGATCTGGTCGGGATCGAACTTGACCTGATAGGACGCGTTTGCCGGGC
Organism: Bradyrhizobium sp. WCU1; assembly: GCF_053474805.1. Lineage (NCBI taxonomy): Bacteria > Pseudomonadati > Pseudomonadota > Alphaproteobacteria > Hyphomicrobiales > Nitrobacteraceae > Bradyrhizobium > Bradyrhizobium sp. WCU1. Next base: position 509,104 of record NZ_CM130280.1, on the reverse strand, counting down.
AGATCTCGGTGACGCCCTTGATCTTCGCGTCGCGCACCGCATTGGTGATGAAGAGGCTCTTGAAAAAGGCCTCGAGCGACATCGCTTCGCCGACCTCGGCGAAGATGTGCTCGTCGCCGCCGAAGGAAAATCGGGTTTGCATGACTAGCGGCCTCCTGTTGCTGACGGGGCGGATTCTCTTGCCATCATGGCGCGACCTTCACGGTCGATGGCGGTTGAGCGGTGGCAAGGCCGGCGGCATGGGACTCCAGCCACGGTTCGAGCCATGCCGTATGGAAGCGTCCGGCCTTGACGTCGGCGTCGCGCGCCAGCGCCTGGTGCAGGGGCTTTGTCGTGAAAATGCCCTCGACGTTGAGCTCGGCCAGCGCGCGTTCGAGCCGCCTGATGGCGCTCGGCCGATCCTTGTCGTGCACGATCAGCTTGCCGAGCAGGCTGTCGTAGAACGGCGGCACCGTGTAGCCCTGATAGAGCATGCTGTCGAAGCGCACGCCGTCACCACCGGGGACGCACAGCGCGTTCACCGTACCCGGATTGGGCAGGAAATTCCTGGCGGGATCCTCGGCGTTGATGCGAACCTCGATCGAATGGCCGCTGACGCGCACTTCGTCCTGACGGATGCGCAACGGCTCGCCGCCGGCGATTCGGATCATCTCGCGCACGAGGTCGATGCCGGTGACCATTTCCGTGACGGGATGTTCGACCTGAATGCGGGTGTTCATCTCCAGGAAATAGAACTCGCCGGTCCTGTCATCATAGAGATATTCGAGTGTCCCGGCGCCGCGGTAGTTGACCGCCTTGGCGAGCGCCACGGCCGAGGTGCAGAGTTTCTCACGTACGGCCTGGGTGAGCGAGGGTGAGGGGGCCTCTTCCCAGACCTTCTGGCGGCGACGCTGCAGCGAGCATTCGCGCTCGAAGCAATGGATCACGTCGCGTCCATCGCCGAGCACCTGGACCTCGATGTGCCGCGCGCCTTCGACGAGTTTCTCGACATAGAGCCCGCCGTCGCCGAAGGCCGCGAGCGCCTCGGCCTGCGCCTGCGGCATCAGATGATGAAACTCCTCGGCAGACCGCGCGATGCGAATGCCGCGTCCGCCGCCGCCGGCTGCGGCCTTGATCATGACAGGGAAGCCGGTTTTCCCGACCAGCGCGAATGCCGCCTCCGCCGACTCCAGCCGCCCTTCGCTGCCAGGCACCGTCGGCACGCCGGCCGCCGCGGCGGCCTCGCGCGCCGCGACCTTGTCTCCCATCAGGCGGATCGATTGCGCGGTCGGGCCGACGAAGATCAATCCGGCCGCTTCGACGGCGGCTGCGAACTCGGCATTCTCCGCAAGGAAGCCGTAGCCGGGATGGATCGCATCGGCACCGCTGCTCTGTGCCGCGGCGAGGATCGCTGCCTGGTTGAGATAGGATTTCGACGCCTGCGGCGGACCGATATCGACCGCTTCGTCGGCGAGCCGGACCGCGAGCGAGTCCTTGTCGGCCTTGCTGTGGACCTGAACGGTCACAATGCCGAGATCGCGCGCGGCGCGGATGATGCGCACCGCGATCTCGCCGCGATTGGCTATGAGGAGCTTCTTGATCGCCATGGCCGGGTGCGCTCAAACGTCGATTTCGGCGATCGGCTGGCCGGCCATCACGGCATCCTCGTTCTCGGCCAGGAAGCGAACGATCTTGCCGGCAGCGCCGGCCTTCACCTCATTGAATGATTTCATCACCTCGATGAGCCCGATCGTGTCGCTCTCCGCAACGACGTCGCCGTCGTTCTTGTAGACCGGCTTGTCGGGTGCGGGCTTGCGGTAGAAGATGCCCGGGAGTGGCGAGAAGATCTGCTGGGTGGCCATGGTTTCCTCTTTGAGAATCTTTGCTTCGTTGCCGCGACGGCTCAGCGCGCGGTGAGATAGGGGCGGACTGCTTCGCGAACGGCCTCTGCGATGGCGACCGCATTCGGCGTGTCGGAATGAATGCAGATCGAATCGGCGCCGACCATGATGTCATTTCCCGCTACCGTGCGCGTCTTGCCTTCGTTGACGGCCCTTGCGCACCGGCTTGCGGCATCGACCGGATCCTTGGCCTCGTGCTCGCGTGTGATGATCAGGCTGCCGTCGCCATTGTAGTCGAGGTCGGCATAATATTCGGCGACGAAAGCGTGGCCGCGCCGCTCGTAGACCTGCTGGTGCAGCGTTCCCTTCATGCCGAGCAGCGGCACCTTGTAGACGTCGGCGGCGTCAGCCACGGCCTCAGCGATCTCCTCGTTGCGCGCGGCCATGCCGTAGAGCGCGCCATGCGGCTTGATGTGATTGAGCGGCATGCCCTCGGCGTCGAGGAACGCCTTGAGCGCGCCGATCTGATAGAGCAGGCAGTTGCCGAGCTCCTCGCGGCTGATCTTCATCTCGCGGCGGCCAAAGCCCTGCAGATCCGGCAGCGAGGGGTGCGCGCCGACCTTGACGCCGAACTGCTTGGCGAGCTGCACGGTCTTGCGCATGTGATTGAAGTCGGAGGCATGAAAGCCGCACGCGACGTTCGCGACGTCGATATGGGGCATCAATGCCTTGTCGTCGCCCATTTTGTAGAGGCCGTAGGCCTCGCCCATGTCGCAGTTGATCACGACCATCTCCTGATTTCCTTCCAGCAGGCTTTATAAAGGACCGGCGGCGAGGCCGCCCTGCGTGCGTCCAGCGCACCCAGAGCGGCGTGTTGCCGGGTTACTTGGACACCAGATAGTCCAGCGGGATCTTCTCCGAGATCGTCCACTGGTCGATCACCTTCGGCTTGCCGGCCTCGGTGTCGACGATCAGGTAACGGCCCTGGTTCTGGTGGTGGATGTCCTTGGTGAAGGTGCGCGGCCCGAACAGCGTGGGCTCGTTGTTCATCTTCTCGAGTTCGGCCACGACCGCCGCTGCATCGGTCGACTTGGCCCGCTCGACCGCCTTGGCCCAGACGTCGATCAGCACATAGCCCGGATAGACGTACTGGCTGGACGGGTCACCGCCGGTGACCTCCTTGTACTTCTTGTTGAACTCGTTGACCTTGGCGTTCGGATCGTCGCCGTAGACCGAGCCCTGAACCGGAACGTAGAAGTTCGACAGATCCGGAACGGCGTTCATCCAGTAGCTGCCGTCGACGCCCGAGCCGTTGAGGATCATCGACTTGATGCCGGCGGCGCGGATCTGCTTGATGGCGGAGACGGCGCCCGGCATCATCGTGCACAGCATGATGGCGTCGGGTTCCTTCGGCAGGCTCTTGATGCGCGTGATCTGCGAAGCGATCGAGGCGTCGTCGTTCTTGAAGGTGTCGCTGCCGACCAGCTTGGCCTCCTTCAGGCGCGGCAGCATCCAGTCGAAACCGTCGCAGATACCCTTGTTGTAGACGGTCCAGCTGTCGAGCAGCCGATAGAAGCTGCGCGCGTTCTTCTTGGTATACGCCCATTCCGACATCGTCGCGCCCTGCACCGGCGCCAGCACCGAGGCCGAGAACGAGAACGGGCCGACGCCGGGAATTCCGGCCTTGATCGATTCGGCGCAGAGGAAGAACGAAACCTTGCCGGCAGCCTGCGCCTGCAGCGCCGCGGGCGCGCCGAAATCGTAGTCGCAGGACACGATCACGAGGTCGGCGCCCTGGTCGAGCACCGCAAGGCCGGCCTTGGCGCCTTCGGCCTGGTCGGTCTTGGTGTCGGCAAACACCGGCTTGAGCTTCTTGCCGAGCAGGCCGCCGGCCTTGTTGATCTCGTCGATCCGGATCAGCGCCGCGTCCTGCGCCGGCTTGTCATAAGCCTGCATGAATCCGGATGCCGCGGTCGCAAAACCGACCACGATCTCGTCGGCCGCCCGGGCCGGTGCGATCCAGAGCGTGGATGCTCCGGCCAGGATGCCGAGTAATGTCGTCAAGCGCATATGCCACTCCTCCAATTTTGCAAAACGAGCGTTAGTGCAGTTCCTTCAATGCGGTCTGGACCGGCCGGGCCACGCGCCGCTGCAGCGGCCAGCGGCGCCAGGAGAACTCCCGGTTGCGGGTCAACCCGGTCGGCAGGTACATCAGGATCACGATGGTGATGATGCCGATCGCGATCTCCTGGGCGCCGTTCGGCAAGCCGACGGTGTGCCCGCCGAGGCTGATGCCTTTCTCGAGATCGCGGAACAGCTCGATCAGCAGCGAGATCGCGACCACGCCCGAGACCGCGCCGCTGAGGCTGTACATGCCGCCGACCACCAGCATCGACAGCGTGATGAAGGTGGTCCGCAGATAGAATGCGCCGGGATTGACGATGCTCAGGAAGTGCGCGTAGAGCGCGCCGGCGAGCCCGATGATGAAGGCGCTGACGACGAAGGCGATCAGCCGCTCGCGGACGATGTCGATGCCTGAGGCGCTGGCGGCGACTGCCTCGTCGCGGGTAGCGCGCAGCGCCAGTCCCGAGCGCGAGATCGCGTAGAGATAGGCGATCGCGATCGCCGCGGCGCCGCCGATCCATCCGGTCCAGACGTTCATGGTGGGCGGAATGCCGACGATCGAGCCTTGCCCACCCGTCACCGAATCCCAGTTCGAATAGACATTGTTGATGACGCCGAGCAGGCCGAAGGTCGCGATCGAGGCGGCGATGCCCGACAGGCGCATGATGACGCGCCCGACGATCAGGGCAAACAATGCGGCGAATACCCCGGAGATCGGCGTTGCTACCCACATCGGCAGCTGCGCATGAAGCAGCCACGTCGGGAGGCCCTTGAGCGTGATCGATTTCATGACCGGCGGAATCGTGAGCCAGGCGGTCGTGTAGGCGCCGAGGCACATGAAGCTGATATGGCCGAACGACAGCAGGCCCGAATTGCCGACGAAGACGTAGAGACCGACCACCACCATGATGTTGATGAACATCTCGACCACGGTGCGGTTGAACGCCCGGCTGCCGAACTGATAGGAGAGGGCGGCGATGATGAGCAGCGCCACGATCAGCACGATCGGCGTGATGATCGTTTGCCGGATGACGGACGGCCGCTGCGACATCGATCAGACCCTCTGCTTGGCGGATTTCGGTGCGAACAGCCCTTGCGGCCGCACCAGAAGGACGACGATGACGGCGCCGTAGACGAACGCGTCGCGGAACACGCGGGCATCGTGCGGCAGGGTCGCCTGGAACACGACGCTGGCCGCACCGATCAGGAAACCGGCGGCAACGGCGCCGGGAATGCTGCCGAGGCCGCCGATCACGGTCGCGATGAACGCGATCAGCATCACGTTGGCGCCCATGCCGATGTCGGCGGTGCCGGAATTGGTCGCCAGGATCAGGCCGATCGCCGCCGCCAGCATGCCGCTGATGGCGAAGGCCAGCAGGATCACGCCGTTGGCGCGGACCCCGAGCATGCGCGCCATGGTGAAATTATCGGCCGCCGCGCGCATCTCCAGCCCGTAGCGGGTGCGCTTGAGGAACAGGACGAGGATCACCAGCACGGTCAGCGTGATGATGATGGTCACGACCTGCAGCATCGGAATATGCGCGCCGAGGAATTCGACCGGCAGGCCGAGGCTCGGCCACAGCGTGATCGACTTCGGCCGGCTGGAAAACAGCATCAGCAGCAGATGCCGGATGACGAAGCCGAGCGCAAAGGACGCGATCATCATCGTCGCCGGGTTGGCGTTGCGGAAGCGGCGGAAGACGACGATTTCAGACAGGATCGACAGCGCGGCGCCGGTCAGCAGCAGCAGCGGGATCAGGAGATAGAACGGCAGCTGGCCGGCAAACACCACCGCCGCCGCATCGATCGACGGCCACAGCATGGCGAACACGCAAAAGGCGATGAAATCGCCATGGGCGAAGTTGACCAGCCGCATCACGCCGAAGATCAGGGCGATGCCGAGCGCGCCGAGGGCATAGAGGCTGCCGAGGCTCAGCGCGTCGAAGATGATCTGGAGCAGCTCGCGCATCTCAGTGATCTCCGAAGCCGAAATAGCTTTGCTTCAGGCGATCGTCCCGGACCAGGTCGGCGGCGGGGCCCTCGAGCACGATGCGACCGCCGCGGATCAGGACCATCCGCCCGCCCGTCATCATGGCGCGCGTCGAACTCTGCTCGACGATCAGGAGGGTGAGCTTGCGCAGTGCCCGCAGCCGCAGCAGGATCTCGTAGACCTGGTCGATGATCTTCGGCGCGAGGCCGAGCGACGGCTCGTCGATGGCCATGATGCGGGGCGCGGCCATCAGCGCGCGGCCGATCACCAGCATCTGCTGCTGGCCGCCGGAGAGCATGCCCGCCGGGGTGTGGCGGCGCTCGGCCAGCATCGGGAATTCCTGGTAGATCTGATCGAGGTCGTCGGCGATTGTCCTGCGGTCGGCGCGCATACCGGTGCCGACCTTCAGGTTCTCCTCGATCGTCAACGCGCCGAAGACGTTGCGTCCCTCCGGCACCAGCGAGAACCCGCGCCGGGCGATGTCCTCGGGCGCGGCGCCGGCGATCCCTGCGCCATCGATCATGATGGAGCCGGAGCGCGGCGGCACGACGCCTGCGATGGCGCTCAGCAGCGTCGACTTGCCGGCGCCGTTCGGGCCGGTCACGAACAGGATTTCGCCTTCCTCGACCGTCAATGTCACGCCGCGGAGCGCCGTGAGGCGCCCATAGCTTACCGTGATGTCGTCGACGACGAGCGCGGTCATGACGCGACGGCCGCTTCGGCTGCGACCGATGGAAGCAGCTCGTCGCGCTGCGTGCCCATATAGGCATGCCGCACCGCATCGCTGTCGCGGATCTGGGCGGGCGGGCCGACTTCGATGACCTCGCCGGAGTCGAGCACGAAGATGCGTTCGCAGAGTTCGAGCACGAGGCCGATATTGTGCTCGATCAGCAGCACGCCGACATTGAGCTCGACCGCGATGCGGCGGATGATCGCGGCGAGTTCGTGGCTCTCGTGTTCGGACATGCCGGCCGCCGGTTCGTCGAGCAACAGATAGCGCGGCGTGCCCATGATGGCGCGGCCGATCGCGACGCGACGCTCGTCCGTATAGGGCAGCGCGCCGGCGATGGTGTTGGCGAGGTGCGAAATGCCGAGCCAGGCCATGACCCGTTCGGCCTCGCCGATTGCGTCGGGCCGGCTCTGGCCGAGGCCGACGCCGGTCACTTCCAGGTTGTCCACCACAGGCAGGTCGCGGAAAAGTCGGCCTGACTGAAAGGTTCGCGCCACGCCTTTGCGTCGCAGCATGTGCGCTGCAATGCCGTTGAGCGTTTCGCCTTCCAACACGACGGTGCCGGTGCCGACCGGCTGGAATCCGGTCAGTACGTTAATAAGGGTGGTTTTGCCGGCCCCATTGGGGCCGATCAGTCCTGCGATACGCCCCCGCGGCACGGTCAGTGTAACGTTGGACAGCGCTTTCAGGCCTTCGAATTGGACGCTGACACCGCGAGCGACCAACTCCAAACCATCAGACATCATCCCAACGCCTTCTCACCCGGAACCGACGGATTGATTTTTCCGTTCCGTCGCGGGATTGTAAAATTCGAAATATCGTTCACTGATATCGGAATTTTTTATGTCTCTGACGTTTCGTCAGGTCCGGCATTTCATCGCGACGGCAGAGAGCGGCCGCGTTTCGGCGGCTGCGGCGGCTTTGAACGTGACGCAGTCGGCGGTCACCTCGTCGATCAAGGCGCTCGAGGCTGAGCTCGGCCGCAAATTGTTCGATCGCCATTCCAACGGCGTGACGCTGACATTCGACGGCCATGAGTTCCTGCAGCGCGCCCGCGCGATCGAGGCGAGCGTGTCGGATGCGACAAGGGGGCCGCATCGCTGGGGAACGCAGGTCGACGGCACCGTCGACGTGGCGGTGAGCTACACCGTTGCCGGATATTTCCTGCCGCCGCTGCTGACGCGGTTCTGGCGGACCTTTCCGGGCATCACGGTCCGGCTGCACGAGTTTCAACGTGATGCGATCGAGCAGAGCCTGATCAGCGGCAGCGTCGATGCAGCCATCATGTTGATCGCGAACCTGCATGACCGGCACTCGATCCGCTCGCGGCTGCTGCTGCGCTCACCGCGCCGCTTGTGGACCTGCGTCAATCATCCGCTGCTGCGCAAGGACAGCGTCAAGCTGGCGGACCTGGCGAGCGAGCCGTATTTGATGCTGACCGTCGATGAGGCCGAACGCTCCGCGATGCGCTACTGGCAGCACACGACGCACGTTCCGAACGTCATCTTCCGTACCCTTTCGGTTGAGGCGGTTCGCAGCATGGTCGCGACCGGTATGGGAATCACCATCCTTTCGGACATGGTCTACCGTCCCTGGTCGCTCGAAGGTCATCGCATTGATCTGAAGACGCTCGATGACGACGTCCACACCATGGACGTCGGGCTTGCCTGGAAAGGCAAGACGAAGCTGTCCGCGGCCGCTCGCGCGTTCTGCGAATTTGTCGCCCACTCATATCCCGGATCTGATCCGGTCCAATTCGACTAGCTAGATTTGAATGGCCTGAAACGCTCTGACGAGCGGGCTTGCGCGTCCCGTCAGGTGAAAGACGTGTTCGGGATGACTCTGCTCAAAGTCGACCACACGAAGCTTGCGGATGCCGTCCTTGCGGCTTGAGCCGAACTCCCACATGAAGCCGATCCCGAGGCCGTTCGCGACGGCTTCATGGACGCCGTCCCGAGTGTCGAGAACCATGGTCGGCCTTGGTGCCAAGCCACTGCTGCGAAAGCCCCGGTCCACGACCCGCTGTGTAGAAGAGGTCGCGGTTCTGAAAATAAGCGGATGGCGTACCAGTTCGCTGCAGCTCGTTTGCGTGAGCTGGGCCAGCGGGGCGTCCTCTGCGACGATGGCGACCACGTCCTGCTTGACGCAGATTCTGCGCAGGAACCGGCCGTCATCGGGCACGTTGGGCAGCACGCCGACATCGACACGCTGCTCCACGACGGCTGCGATGATGTTGGCCCATGACCCCAGCTCGACCTGAACCTGGACGCCCGGAAATCGGCGGCGGAACTCTCGGATCAGCGCCATGCCGGGCATCGAATTCCCGAGCCCGATCTGAAATGTTCCGATTTCCAAGTTGGCGTGCTGCTTCAGTAGCTTCAGCGCCTCGGTTTCGCAGCGTTCGGATTCCGCCGTCAGCCGATACAACTCCGCGCACAAGGCTGTCGGTGCGATCGCTCGTCCGCGGCGTTCGAACAGCGTAATGTTTGCTTCCCGCTCGATGTCACGCACTGACTGCGTGATCGCCGGCTGCGATAGACCCAGTTTTTTCGCGGCGGCGGAGAAGCTTCCGGTCTCGAGGACCGCATTGAACGCGCGAACCCTCGCGCTCGTCAGCAACATCTCGATTCGTCCTGGATATATCCGACATGCGTCGTTACCCCGCATGCGCAAACATAAGCTTAGGTTATGAATGTAACAGCTTTGTTGCATTGGAGCGCCAGAACCGTCTGCGGAAAAATCGTTGCGACGGAAGCTCACATGGCCGCGATCAGTTTGCGTAATATCGAAAAGGCCTTCGGCCCGACCAAGGTGCTTGGGGACGTTGGCCTCAACGTTGCCGACGGAGAATTCGTATCCCTGGTCGGGCCGTCAGGCTGCGGCAAATCGACCCTGCTGCGCATCATCGCGGGGCTGGAGGATCCGTGCAGCGGAGATGTACTGATCGACGGCAGGAACGTTGCCGGCATCAGGCCGAGCGCCCGCGATCTCGCGATGGTGTTCCAGTCTTATGCCCTCTACCCGCATCTTTCGGTCGAGCGCAACATGATGACGCCGCTGTTGTTGCGCGATCTTTCGCTGCTCGAGCGGCTGCCCTTGCTGGGACGTTTGTCGCCCGCGCGCGGAAGGAAGCTCCGGTCGATCCAAGCAGCCGTCAAAGAGACGGCGCGCACCTTGAAGATCGAGCAATTGCTGCAGCGGAAACCGGGGCAGCTCTCCGGTGGACAGCGGCAACGCGTTGCGCTCGGCCGGGCGATGGTTCGCAAGCCGGTCGCCTTTCTCATGGACGAACCGCTATCCAACCTCGACGCGGCATTGCGGGTCCATATGCGGGCCGAACTGGCCGAGCTTCATCGCGCGCTGGGCGCGACCTTCATCTACGTGACGCACGATCAGGCCGAAGCCCTGACGATGTCGAACCGCATCGCCGTCATGATGGGAGGCAACATTCTGCAGGTTGCAACTCCCGAAGATATCTACGACGAGCCGTGCGATCTCAGGGTGGCGGAGTTCATCGGCAGTCCGAAGATCAACACGCTGCCGGCGACGGCGGACGCCGACGGGCATATCGCCGTGTTCGGTCGGATCCTGCCGCAGCGCCTTGTCGGCACGCCTGGAGCCGTCACGGTGGCAGTGCGGCCCGAACATCTGCGGATCGGCGCCGGCGATTGCGACCAAGGGCTGGACGCCCGGATTATCTATAAGGAAAACCTGGGAGCGGATGTCTTCGTTCATGCCGCTCTCGGCGGCGGGATCACCGATGTCGAGCACCGCGTGATCGTGCGTTCATCACCCGAGACGGCGCGGTCCCTTGCGGTCGGGACGGCAGTGCAGCTGCACCTCGATCCGGCAAGGATTTTGGTGTTCGGCGCCGACAAGGGGCGCCTGCCGCTCCGCGAAACTGCCGCGGTCCGCGATCGGTCTCCGGTCATGGCGGGGGCGTGAGATGGCGTCCACGTCGTCCGCGGCTCGTCATGCAGGCCGGATCTTCGTAGCTCCCGCGTTGGCGCTGATGGTCGTAATCCTGCTGCTGCCGATCGTCGGCGTCGCGCTGCTGTCATTGACGGACTACGGCCTGGGCGGTGACGGCCCGCGCTGGGTCGGCATCGACAACTTCGTCAAGATATTCACTCAGACGCGCTACATGAGCATGTTTGGCGCAACGCTGACCTACGTCTTGACGGTCACGCCGCTATCGATCGGCCTGGGCCTCGGCGCCGCGCTGCTGATCCACTCGCTGCGCTGGGGCGGCGCATTCTACAAGACCGTGTTCTTCCTGCCCGTGATGGCAACGCTCATGGCGATGTCGGTGGTGTGGAGCTTCGCGCTTCACCCCACGCTCGGAATCGTCAACAGCACGCTGGCGTCCTTCTGCGGCGCCGATTGGCTCCATGCCTGGCCATGGTTCGATCGCGGCTGTCGCAGTGGCTTCCCGCTTTGGCTGGGCGATAGATCCTACGCGATCTGGACCGTCTGTTTCGTCGGGGTCTGGCAGGGATTCGGATTCAACATGGTGCTGTTTCTCGCCGGCCTGACCTCGGTGCCGCCCGAGCTCTATCAGGCGGCAGAGATGGACGGCGCGCGGACTGCATGGGACCGATTCCGCCTGGTGACGTGGCCGATGCTGGCGCCGACGACGGTGTTCGTCGTGACCATCACGGTGATCCGCTCGTTCCAGGTCTTCGACATCGTCGAGGGATTTTACGACCAGGGGGCCGGCCCCTCCCGCAGCGCCTACGTCATCCTGTTCGCGATGTTCGAGAAGGGCATCCGCGAGAACCTGATCGGGATCGGCGCGGCCATCGCCGTGATTTTCCTGGCCTTCGTGCTGATCGCGACGACGATTCAGAAATATGTGATCGAGAGGAAGGCGCACTACGCATGACCGTCCATCGCTTCTCCGCAACGGAATGCCTCAAACACGCCCTGCTCATGCTCGGAGCCCTGATCGTCGCGTTGCCGTTCTACGTGATGCTGTCGACGTCGCTGAAGTCGCCGGGCGAGATCGAGCGCAATGAGGGAGGCTTCTTCGGCTCGCAAGCGCCGATGGTCGACGAGTTCTGCGTCAAGCGCAACGAGCCGGGCCGGACGGCGATCGAGCAGGCCACGCGAGCCAATCCGGATCTCGACACGGCGGCCGTCCGCGCCAAGCTCTCGGCTGCGCTGCGCGAGCACTGCACGGAGCGACCGGTGATCTTCAACTACGCATCGGCGTTCAAGGAGGCCCCGCTGCTGCGCTACCTCCTGAACGGCGTCATCGTGACGGCGTCCATCTTTGTTCTCCAGGTCATCATCGCGTTGCCCGCCGCCTACGCCCTGGCCAAGCTCAAATTCTGGGGCAGAGATGCAGTCTTCGGCCTGGTCCTGTTCTGCCTGCTGATTCCCGTGCATGCCATCGCGCTGCCGCTTTACATTATGCTCGCCAAGCTTGGCCTGACAAACAGTTACGCGGCCCTGATCGTGCCCTGGACGATCTCCGTGTTCGGCATCTTCCTGATGCGGCAGTTCTTCATGACGGTGCCCGACGATCTCATCGATGCGGCACGCATGGACGGCATGAGCGAGTTCTCGATCATCTGGAAGGTCATGCTGCCGACGGCGGTACCGGCGCTGCTCGCCTTCGCGATCTTCTCCATCGTCGCGCATTGGAACGACTATTTCTGGCCGAAGGTCGTCGTGACGGGCGATCGCAACCTGTTCACGCCGCCGCTCGGGCTGCACGAATTTCGCGGCGGCGGCGACGGAAGCCTCTACGGACCGATGATGGCCAGTGCCACCGTCATCGTCGCGCCCCTGATCGTCGCATTCCTGCTCGCGCAGCGGCGGTTCATCGAAGGAATTACGCTGTCTGGCATGAAATAGCCCTGCAGCATCGCAATCTCCGCGATCCCGCGGAAGAGAAGAAGGGGAGGTCCGGGCTCGAGCGTCAATCCGGCTGAACCTCCCTTCGACCACCACCATATGGAGAATGACCTTGAAACGCCTTCTCGCCACTGCCGCGCTGCTCGCGCTCGGATTGTCGTCAGGTGCGAACGCCGAAGAAAAGACCGTCGTCGAGTTCGGCTACACCTACTCATATCTGTTCGACGTCACGTTCCAGAAGATACTGCCGAAATTCTACGCGCAGCACCCGGACATCGAGATCAAGATGCGCGCCGCCTACAAGGATTACGAGGACGGCACCAACACGATCCTTCGCGAGGCGGCCTCCGGCGGTCTCCCCGATGTGACGATCCAGGGCCTCAATCGGCAGGCGATCCTGGTCGAGAAGGGGATCGCCAAATCGCTGGAGCCGTATATCGCGAAAGAACCTGATTTCGCCAAGGACGGTTACCACAAGGCGATGCTCGATCTCGGCACCTCGAACGGAGCGGTCTACGGGCTTCCGTTCGCGATTTCGCTGCCGGTCAGCTATTACAACATGGACATGATGGCCAAGGCCGGCATCACCAAGGCCGATCAACTGCCGAAGACATGGGACGATGTGGTGGGTCTCTGCGGCAAGCTGCAGTCGGCCGGCGTGAAGACTCCGCTGTTCTGGACCTGGAACATCACCGGCAACTGGTTCCTGCAAACCCTGATGTGGTCGCAGGGCGATTCGCTCATGAAGAACGGCAGGTTCAATCTCGCCAGCAATGCCGGCCTGACAGCCCTGGAGACGATGAAGAAGATCTTCCGGGGCTGCAACATGCCGAACTATTCGCTCGCTGATGCGCAGAAATCGTTCGCCGCTGGCCAGATCGCGATGTACTTCACCTCGACCTCGGAATTGGGCGCGATCGAACGGTCCAAGGGCGAATGGAAGCTGGTTACCCATGAATTCCCGGGCATCGATGCTGCGGGACCGAAGGGGCTGCCGGCCGGCGGCAATGCGGCGCTGCTGGTCACGACGTCAACTGATGCGAAGAAGGTCGAGGCGTCTTGGAAGTGGCTGAAGTTCATCACGTCAGGCGAAGGTGCGGCTGACGTGGCGCGCACGACCGGCTACATGCCGCCGAACAAGGCTGCGAACGAGCTGATCCTGTCCGATTTCTACAAGCAGAACCCGAACAAGGAGACGGCGGTCCGTCAGCTGCCACTGCTGCGCGAATGGCAGCCCTATCCCGGCGCGAACGGCCTTGCGGTGACGCAGGTCATCTACGACGGCATCGAGTCCATCGTGGTGGGACGCGCCAACGACATGCCGGCCCTGCAGCGCGAGTTGCAGGAGGAGGTCACCGAGCTTCTTGCCAAGAAGTGAAATCGATCGGGGCGGATGCGCGAATGCCGCGTCCGCCCCCCGAACGAAAACCCTATGGAGGCTCTTTCGATGAGCGACCAGGCGCTCGAATTCGTCATACTCACCGACTGCCATTTCGGCCCGCCGGGCCAGAGGTTCTACGGCCTCGATCCGCGAGAGCGCCTGGAAGCGGCCATCGAGGTCGTCAACCGGGATCATGCAAGGGTTGATTTCGTGATCTTCGCGGGCGATCTCACCGACCTCGGGCAACGGGAGGCCTACGAAAATTTTGCCGGTGCCGTTACGAAGCTGCAGGTTCCGCCGATCCTGATGCTCGGCAATCACGACAGGCGGGGTCCGTTCAGGAGCGTGTTCCCGAATGCCGATGACGACGGAAACGGATTCGTCCAGGCGCTGCGCGTCTTCCCGGCCGCAAGCATCTTGACGCTCGATACGCTCGACGAGGATGGGCGTACCCATGTCGGCATCCTGTGCGGACGTCGGTTGGCGTTTCTCGAGCGCGCGCTACGCGAGGCACCTGCGGATCGTCCGCTGCTGTTGTTCCAGCATCATCACAGCGGCAAGGTCGGCTTGCGATCGATGGATCGCTACAATGTGCGCAACGCCGACGAACAATGGGAGACGTTCGAGCGCGCCGGCCGCCGACCGGATGCGATGTTCCACGGCCACATCCATCGGCCTGTTTTCGGGCTGTGGCGGGGCGTGCCCTATCATGTGCAGCGCTCGATCATGCATCAGGTCGGTTTCGACCTCGAGACCGAGGACAAGATTCCCGGCTCGCTCGAGCCGCCCGATTTTGCCCTGGTCCGCGTGTCGGGCGACGGTCTGACCGTCCATCATCGGCAGTTCCTCTACGACGGCCCTTCATATTGGCTGCACGACCGGGCTGCGGTGGAAGGCCGCTTCGTCGAATGAGGGTTCGGCTCGATCACTTCAAGGCCATCCTCTGCGATATCGACGGATGTCTGATTGCGGGAGACACGGCGTTGCCAGGCGCATCCGAACTGGTGTCCCGGTTCGGAGACCGGCTGATCGCGATCTCCAACAATTCGACGGATACGCCGGAAACGCTGGCGGCGCGTCTTGCTCGGCTTGGTCTTGCGTTACCTGCGGATCGGATCGTCCTCGCGGGCGCGACCGCGATCGACGAGATCGCGATGGCGTCACCCGAAGCCAGGCTGGCGCTGATCGGCTCTGCGACGCTGGCCGCTCGAGCCTCGATGAGAGGATTGGTTCTCACCGACCGGGACGCGGATTTCGCGTTGCTGACCCGCGACGTCGACTTCACCTATGAGCGTCTTGAAAGGTTGGTGCGCCTGCTGAGCGCCGGCACCGAACTGATCGTCGCCAACATCGATGCTACTCACCCTGCCGCGGACGGAGGTCTTGTCCCGGAAACAGGAGCTCTCCTCGGTGCCGTCAAAACCTGCTTGCCTGGTCTGAGGTACCGGGCGATCGGAAAGCCGGAGGAGGCGCTGTTCAGAGCTGCGTTGCTGAAGGCGGGCGTTGAATCCTGCGAGGCGATCGTGATCGGCGACAATCCTGAAACCGACGGGGAGGGCGCGCGGCGCCTTGGGATAGCCTTTGCAGGAATTGGCAATGGCTCCGCTCGGAATATTGCCGAGTTGATGCTCAGAAATGACGCGCTTGGAAACGCCCGTGCCAGTGAGCGCGACCTATAGCGTTCGATATGCATAGCAAGTAGGGCAAAGCGGAGTCCGGAAGACGAGCCCGATTGACTGCATTTAACGGAACGGCCCTACGCAACGGTTCCGGGCCTGCGCGAAGGGCAACCAGCTGGTCAACGGCGATGGCAATTCGTGTGCTCTACGTGTGCAATGAGAGGTCAAAACAGGTACAAACGTGTGCAATTTGGGCTAGTTTGGAGTGCACACGTTCGTGCTTCATCCCATTGAAAGTGTAAGGTAAATAATTGGAATCGCAAGACTATCTCTTTTCCGTGGCTCCGATGATGGACTGGACCGACCGGCATTGCAGGGTCTTCCATCGCCTGATGTCGCGGCGGGCGCGGCTCTATACGGAGATGCTGACCACCGGTGCCGTGATCCACGGCGACCGGGCGCGATTGCTCGGCTTCGATGCCAGCGAGCATCCGGTGGCGCTGCAGCTCGGCGGTTCCGATCCGCGCGACCTCGCGACCGCCGCGAAGATCGGCGAGGATTTCGGCTATGACGAGATCAACCTCAATGTCGGCTGCCCGTCGGACCGGGTGAAGGACGGCCGGTTCGGCGCCTGCCTGATGGCGGAGCCTGCGCTGGTCGCCGAAGGCGTTGCGGCGATGAAGCGCGCGGTGAAAATCCCTGTCACTGTGAAATGCCGGATCGGCATCGACGACCAGGATCCGGAAGTCGCTCTCGATACGCTGGCGCGCGGCGTGATTGCCGCAGGCGCGGATGCGCTCGTCGTGCATGCGCGCAAGGCCTGGCTCAACGGGTTGTCGCCGAAGGAGAACCGCGACATCCCGCCGCTCGACTACGATCGCGTCTATCGTCTCAAGGCGGCGTTGCCGCACGTGCCCATCACCATCAACGGCGGCATCAAGAGTATTGCCGAGGCGAAGCAGCATCTGGCGCATGTCGATGGCGTGATGCTGGGGCGGGCAGCCTATCAGGAGCCGTGGCGGCTGCTCACGGTCGATTCCGAGCTGTTCGGTGAAACGCCGCCACATGCGACGATGAAGGACGTGTTCGCGGCGATGCTGCCCTATATCGAGCGGCAACTGGCTGAAGGCACGCGGCTGCATTCGATCACGCGCCATTTCGTCGGCGCCTTCCATGGCGTTCCCGGCGCGCGGGCGTTCCGCAGGCACCTCGCGGAGAACGGCGTGCGGCCGGGCGCCGGTGTCAACGTGCTGCGCGACGCGATCGCGCTGGTTGACGATCGCGCACGCGCAGCCGTGGCGGCCTGACGCGACAAACTACGGCTTGCGCTGACGCCGCACGACCTCCTGTGCGACCTTGAGGAAATTGAACAGGTGCGGCATCCGGTTGTCGCGCCGGTAGTTCAGCGACAGCGCGGTGCCCGGATTGTGTCCCTCATAAGCGCGGTAGGCGACGCCGGGGCGTTCGGCCTGCGAGACTGATTTCGGCACCAACGCAATGCCGACGCCGACCGACACCAGGCTGATCGCGGTCTGATAGTCCTGCGCCAGCACCTGCGATCTCGGAATGAAGCCCTCTTCGAGGCAGATGTTGAGAATGTGGTCGGCGAAGCTCGGGCGCGGCTTGCGCGGGTAGAGCACGAAGGTCTCGGCCTTCAGCGCCGCCAGCCGCGGGACCTGCTGCTCGAGCAAGGGCGAGGTGTCGGACAGCGCGAGGATCAACGGCTCCTGCAGCAGCGGCTCCGATTTCAATTCCTCGTCGTCGAGCGAGGGGCGGGCAACGGCGATATCGATCTCACGCTGGATCACCGCGCGCTTCTGCTCGGCATTGTTCATCGCCGAGAGCGCAAGCTCGACGTCGGGATAGGCCGAACGGAACGCCTTGATCACGTTGGGCAGCACGCCGTAGGTCGCCGATCCGACGAAGGCGACGCGCAGGTGACCCGAAAAGCCTTCGCCGATCCGCTTGATCTCGCGGTGGGTGCGGTCGAGCCGCTCCAGCACGTCGCGGGCACGTTCCAGCAGAACGCTACCGGCCTGGGTCAGCCGGATCTGGCTGCGGCTCCGGTCGATCAGGATGACGCCGAGATCGCTTTCCAGCTGCGCGATCTGCCGGCTCAGCGGCGGCTGGGCGATCGCGAGCCGCGATGCGGCACGGCCGAAATGCAATTCCTCGGCGACCGCGACGAAATAGACCAGTCGCCTGAGATCCATGACATCGTCGCGCTCGGTCACGGGAGCTAGCCGGACGTTCGGCCACGCGCTTCAAGAGAAGCTGCCGGGAAGGCTGGCCGGGTTTGGTGCCGTGTGGTCATCAGCGCGCGTTCGAGACGATGGTTTCTGCGCGAAGACTGGGCGTGGGTCCCCGGATTGTCAATTGTCCGCGGGGACGACGTCATCGGACTAGTCCTCGCGAGCGAAGGCACGGATCTTGTCCTCGTCGACCTCGACGCCGAGACCCGGGCCATCAGGGACGCAGATCTCGAACGCGTCGAATTTGATCGGGTTGACGACCAGGTCCTCCACGAGAATCCGCGGACCGAAATGCTCGGTGCCCCATTCGAGCTTGGGCAGGGTCGCGAAGGCGGCGAGATGCGCGGCCGCGCCGATGCTGCTCTCCAGCAGGCAGCCGCCGTAGAGTTCGAGGCCATGCGCGCCGGCGACCGCGGCCGCACGCTTCATTTCAAACAGGCCACCGCTCTTCACGAGCTTCAGCGAATAGACACTGCCGCAGCCCATCGTCGCGACGCGGGCAATTTCCTCCTTGGTGAAGGCCGCTTCGTCGACCAGCAACGGGATCGAGGTGCGCGCCGCGACCCGCGCCATGGCTTCGAGCTGTAGCGCCGAGACCGGTTGCTCGATCAGGGCGACGTCCAGCTCCTCCAGCGCCGGCAGGAAGCGGATACATTCGGCCTCGGTCCAACCCTGATTGACATCGACGATCAGCCGCACCTCGTCGCCGAGGCCGGCGCGCAGCGCCTGCAGCCGCCTCAGATCGGCCTGGGGCCGGTCGAATCCGAACTTGATCTTGAACTGACGGTGTTCGCGGCGCCGCAGCTTCTCCTTGGCTTCCTCCAACTCCTGGCTGCTGTCACCCGAGGCCAGCGCCCAGATCACCTCCATCCGCTCGCGCACGGCGCCGCCGAGCAGCGCGCTGGCGGGAAGGCCGAGCGTCTTGCCGGCGGCATCAAGCAGGGCGGATTCGATCGCGCCCTTGGCGGCGAAATTGCGGGTCGCGGCCTTGCTCATGCGCAAGCCATTGGCCTCGAAGGCGAGGGCCGGCTGTCCCAGCAGGGCCGGCGCCAGATAATTCGTCACCGCAGCCTTAATCGATTCCACGCTCTCCTCGGCCCAGCGCGGCCCGCCGAGCGTCGAGGCTTCGCCGATCCCCGTGACGCCGTTGTCGAGCAGCACGCGCACCAGCACGTAACCCTGATGCGTGACTTCCGTGTTCGAGAGCTTGTGCCGCCGGCGCGTCGGCGCTTCCACGATGGTGGCGCGGATGCTGCGGATCGCAGTGTCCTTGGCGGCAGCCTGCACGTGCTCCACGGGCTCGGCGATTTCAATCACGGCACGGCTCATATGTCCTCACAGGTCAGATCAGAATGAACCCCGCCAGGCTCTGCCTGGCGGGGCGGAATGCGCATCACTCGGCCGCGACGAGCCGTTCGACGGCCGCCTTCTTGAGCTTGAAGTCGAACTCGAGCACGAGGTCGGTGTCGGCGCCGGCCGGCGCCTTGGCGAACTTGCCGATCAGGCTCTGCTTCACGGCGAACACCGAGTCGTTGTCGAGATATTTGGTCTCGGAATCGTAGATCTGCGAGATCAGCGATTGATAGCCGTCCTTGGAGAGCATGAAGTGGATGTGGCCGGGACGCCAGGGATGGTGACCCATGTACTTCAACAGCTCGCCGCCGGCGCCGTCATAGGGGATCGGGTAGGGCTCGGGGCGCAGCGCCACGAAGGCGTATTCACCGTTGGCATCGGTGGTGAAGCGTCCGCGCAGATTGTAGGCCGGCTGCTCCGGGTCCTGCAGATCGTAGAGCCCGTTCGGCGCATCTTCCCAGACATCGATGGTGACGCCCTCGATCGGCCGTCCTGCGGTGTCGCTGATGCGCCCGCTGACCTTCACGGTCTGCGCGTTGTCGAACGTCTTCTTGATGATCGAGGCGCCCTTCGGCAGCACCGGCGGATTCTCCCGGTAGAACGGCCCGAGCACGGTGGATTCGCTCTCGCCGTCGGTGACCCGGTGGTCGAGCATGTCGACCAGCACCTCGACGCCGAGAATGTCAGCAATCAGGATGAACTCGTTGCGCTTCTCGTCCGAGATGTCGCCGGCGCGGCGCAGGAATTCACAAGCCGCGAACCATTCGGCAAAGGTCAGGTCGACCTCCTTGCAGAACGCGTGCATGTGACGGATCAGGCTGGTCATGATCTGGCGGTTGCGGTCCGGGATATCCGGCGAGAGCGCCGCGATCACGTGGTCGGTGATGGTGTCCTTGTTGACGTTCAGCATGGTCGTTTCCTCCTTTTCTTGCAGTTTGATCAAGCTTGCATTCCCGTTTTCGGGAATTTCGGCTGGTCGATTCACCAGACAAATTCGTAGGCCGCATTCTCCAGCATCGCGGGGGCGGGGTGCGGGTCGGCAAGGCTGCCGAACCGGCCGCGAAAGAACAGCAGCGGTCGCGTGCTCTGCTGCAGTGCCATCTCGCGGACATGGCCGAGGAAGATGGTGTGGTCGCCGGCGATGATCTCGTCGGCGAGATCGGTGACGAAGTACGCCGCCGCGTTGGCGATGACCGGCAGGTCGTTGCGGCGCTCGAACACGTCGCGGAGGTCGAGCTTCGGCTTGCCGGCGAAATGCCAGGCGAGATCCTCCATGCCCTCGGCAAGCACGCTGACCGCGAAGCGGCCGGTGCTCTGGATGTTGCGAAGCATCTTCGCGCTCTTGGCGATCGAGATCGCGACCAGAGGCGGATCGAGCGAGACCGACATGAAGGCATTGGCCGTCATGCCGTGATCGCGTCCCTCGCAATGCGTCGTGATGATGGTGACGCCGGTGCCGAACTGGCCGCAGGCGTTGCGCAGCTCACGCGGATCGATGGTGCTCATTGGTTTGCGACCTCGAATTGGGCCAAACGGGATCGAATGGCGCGCGGCGCGGTCACGATATCCTTCCAGTTCTCCAGCGCCGCCGCGGCGGCCGCAAGACCGGATCGCCGCAGGCTCCGGATCCGGCTGCTGGAGACGATCTCGCCATTGCCGCAGCGCACCGGCGGCAGGATGCGCGTGTTGAAGTGCTGCCGGAGCAGCTGCGCGGTGCCGCCCTTGCAGGACCCGAAGCGGAAATCCTCGCCGACGATCAGTTCGCATGGCCGCAGGAGCTGCAACTCGGCGAGGAAATCGGCCGCGCTGCGGCTGACGTAGATCTGGTTGAAGTCCGCGACGACGACATGGTCGGGCGTAAATGTTGCGATGCGATCGAGCTTCTCGTCGAGCGAGATCAGTGCCTCGGCCTGGCCGAAATACACCTTTGGCGGCGGATCGAAAGTGTAGACCACGGCCGGGACACCGCGGCGCTGCGCTGCCGCAATGGTCTGCCGAAGCAGTTCCTGATGGCCGCGATGGACGCCGTCGAACGCGCCGATGGTGACGACGCTGGCGTCGAGGGCCAATTCCCCATCGCGATGGAAAGCGACAGCGCTGCTGTCAAAACCCTTGCCCATGGTTCGCTCCCTCTGCCGTGCTGTGCATTGTGCATGGTCAGCTGCGGCGCTGCGTCCGCTGGACGATCTTGGCGTCCGGTCGGTGCACCCAAGTCATAGCGCGAGCCGCGGCGGCCGGCGCGGTATGGTGTGATACCTTTCGCCGGCTCCGGGTGAGCGCGTAGCTTTTCCTCCGATGTCACGCCGACCAAGAGCGTGACGGGATTGTCCAGGCCAATGCGGCGACGTCCGCCGGTCGAGCGACACAAGCGGAGGA
The DNA here is from genome assembly GCF_053474805.1 of Bradyrhizobium sp. WCU1. Classification (NCBI taxonomy): domain Bacteria; kingdom Pseudomonadati; phylum Pseudomonadota; class Alphaproteobacteria; order Hyphomicrobiales; family Nitrobacteraceae; genus Bradyrhizobium; species Bradyrhizobium sp. WCU1. Next base: position 487,597 of record NZ_CM130280.1, on the reverse strand, counting down.
GAAACCCATGACGACAGCAGCAGCTCTGCGGGCCGACGCGCCTGCGTCGACAACCAGCGTCTATACCGGTGCGGAATTCCTGGACAGCATCCAGGACGGCCGCGAAATCTACATCTATGGCGAGCGCGTCAAGAACGTCACCCAGCATCCCGCGTTCCGCAATTCGGCCCGGATGGTGGCGCGCTGGTACGACCGCTTCCACGAGAAGAAGGATCAGATCGGCGTTCTCACCGATACCGGCTCGGGACAGATCACCCATCCGTTCTTCCTCGGCTCGAAAACGGCCGACGACCTTGTGCGGGGCCGCGATGCGATCGCCGAATTGCAGAAGGTCGCGTATGGCTGGATGGGCCGCTCGCCGGACTACAAGGCGGCATTCCTCGGCACGCTCGGTGCGAATTCGGGCTTCTACGGCGAATATGCCGGCAACGCCAAGAAGTGGTATTCACGAACCCAGGAGCGGCTCGACTTCTGGAATCATGCCATCGTCAATCCGCCGATCGATCGCGATCGCGCCATCGAGGAGGTGCGCGACGTCTTCATGCATGTCGAGAAGGAAACCGACGCGGGCCTGATCGTGTCCGGCGCGAAGGTGGTCGCAACCGGCTCGGCGCTGACGCACTACAATTTCATCGCCCATTACGGCATCCCGATCAAGGACAAGTCGTTCGCGCTGATCTTCACCGCGCCGATGGATGCCAAGGGCATCAAGCTGATCGCGCGCTCGTCCTACGAATTCACGGCGGCCGCGACCGGCTCGCCGTTCGACTATCCATTGTCGAGCCGCTTCGACGAGAACGATTCGATCCTCGTGTTCGACAAGGTGCTGGTGCCCTGGGAGAACGTCTTCATCTATGGCGACGTCGACAAGATCAACCAGTTCTTCCCGGCGTCAGGCTTCATCCCGCGCTTCACGCTGCACGGTGTGACACGGCTTGCCGTCAAGCTCGACTTCATCGCCGGCCTGTTCTCGATGGCGGTGGAGGCGACCGGCTCGAAGGATTTCCGCGGCGTGCAGACCGCGGTCGGCGAGGTCATCGCCTGGCGCAATTTGTTCCACGGCATTGCCGACGCGATGGTGAAATCGCCGATCGCCTGGCAGGGCACCGAGGGCTACAATCTGCCTAACCTGAACTACGGGCTGGCCTATCGTGTGTTCGCGCCGATGGCCTATCCGCGGATCAAGGAATTGATCGAGCGCCATGTCGCGAGCGGCCTGATCTATCTGCCGTCGAGTTCGGCCGACCTCGAGAGCGAGGCGATTCGGCCCTATCTCGACCGCTTCGTGCGCGGCTCCAACGGCTATGCGGCGATCGACCGGATCAAGCTGCTCAAGCTGCTGTGGGACGCGATGGGCTCCGAGTTCGGCGGCCGGCACGAGCTCTACGAGCGCAACTATGCCGGCAATTACGAGAATCTGCGCGTCGAGACGTTGATGGCCGCGAGCGCCACCGGCGATCTCGGCGCCATGCAGGATTTCGTTCGCAACTGCATGAGCGACTACGACGTCTCGGGTTGGACGGCGAAGGACCTCGTCAATCCCGACGACATCAATCTCGTCAGCCGCGGTCTGGTACAGGGCTGACGACAAGGCTGACGATCTGGTAAGACAAATCGATGAGCCGCCGCGATTGCGCGGCGGCTCCATTATTTCTGCAAAGTGAGCCCATCGCCATGCTATTCCACGTCGAAATGGATGTACGGATTCCGCACGACATCGCAGCCGAAAAGGTCGACGCGCTGAAGCAGGCCGAACGCGTCCGCGCCATGGAGCTACAGCGCACGGGGGCATGGCGCCATCTATGGCGGGTGGCCGGACGCTACGCCAATGTCAGCATCTTCGACGTATCGGGCGCGCAGGAGTTGCACGACATCCTGTCCAGCCTGCCGCTGTTTCCCTTCATGGAAATCCAGGTCACGCCGCTGTGCCGGCATCCGTCCTCGATCCGCGACGACGACCGGTAGCACAAGCTTGTATGCGTGACTGAGGTCGGCGCGTGCGTCCTAGTCGATCGCCGTGCGCGGACGCCGGTGGCGGCTCGAGGTGCTGATGCTGCCGGTGACGTCGGGGTAGCCGGTGAGGGACAGCGTGTCGGAGCGGACACCCCAGCTCTCCAGCCGGTCGAGGAAGCTCATGCCGAGCAGGTTGGTCTTCATCTGCCCGCGCTGCACCACCAGCGCCGGCACCGATTTCTCGACCAGCTTGCCGACCGCGAGACGATCGAGCGTCAGCCGCGCCGCCTTGGTGTGGCCGCCGGCGGTCTCCAGGTCGACATTGTAGTCCAGCATGTCGGTCGGCAGCCCGATCGCCTTGGCGGTTTCCCAGGTCAGGACGACAGAGGTCGCCCCGGTGTCGATCACCATCGGCGCGCTGACGCCGTTGATCTTGGCGCGGAACGCGAACTCGCCGCCCTGGCTGCGCGCGATCTGCACCGCGGGGGCGGAGGTGGAGCTGGGGGCTGCGGCGGCGACGGTGCGGCCGAAGATCTGGGTCAGGTTCTCCCTGGCGCGCGCGATCTGATCGGGATCGCCATAGGCGACGACCGCGCCGGCGGTCGCCATCAGCAGCAGGATGACGAGGAGGATGCGGGTCATGCTGCGCCCCCGCTCGCGGCGGCGGTCAGGCGCGCTTCGGGCGCGGCTCCATGCGCTCGAGCCCGGCATCGGCCATGCGCGCCGGCAAAGTCGACATCACCGACAGCCGCTCCGCGCGATCCATCTTGTGCCAGCGCGCGATCTCCGGAAGCGTGCGACCGCAGCCGAAGCAGAGCTTCGTCCTGGGGTCCATCATGCAGACTGCGATACACGGCGTTTCTGAGCTCATGCTGCAACTGTTGAACCGTTTCGGCCGCTGGTGCAAGTCGCTCGAAACGGGATGCGCCATCACGCCCCGGCTCCTTGTCGCGAGCATGGTCTCGGCGCGAACGCCTTGCATTTGTTGGCAACGAAACCCTAGTCACGATTGTCCGCGACATGTTCTACAATCCGGTGCCGGCACTCATGATCGACTTGCGGCGCACACGCTTCCGGTCGGCGCCCATCGTGGGCTCGGCGGGCTCCGGCTGCACCGGCGGCGCTTCTTCCGTCATCGGCGCCAGTGCGCTCATCACCCGTTCCGGCGGCAAGGTCACGATCACCTCGGTACCGATGCGCAGCTTCGATTTCAGCGTGAAGGTGCCGCCATGCATGTCGATCAGGCTCTTCGCGATCGGCAGCCCAAGGCCGGCACCCTGTTCCGCCGACTTGATCGAGTTGGAGCCCTGGCCGAACGAGGCCAGCACGACCGGGATCTCGTCCTCGGCGATGCCGCTGCCGGTGTCCTTGACGCTCAGATATTGCCCGCCCGACGCGGTCCAGCCGACCTTCAGCCAGATCTCGCCGCCCTGCGGCGTGAACTTGATCGAGTTGGAGAGCAGATTGAGCACGACCTGGCGGATGGCGCGCTCGTCGCCCCATATCCTCGGCATGCCGTGCTCGAACACTTCGTGGATGGTGATGCCGCGGCTGGAGGCGCGCAGCTTCAGCAAATGGTGGCAGTCGGCGACAACATGCACCAGCGCCACGGCCTCTTCGTTCAGCTCGTACCGGCCGGCCTCGATGCGCGACAGATCGAGGATCTCGTTGATGAGGTTGAGCAGGTGCACGCCGGAATTATGGATGTCGGCGGAGTATTCCTTATAGACGGGCACCGCATGCGCGCCAAAGATCTCGCTTTTCATCACCTCGGAGAAGCCGAGGATGGCATTGAGCGGCGTGCGCAGTTCATGGCTCATCTGGGCCAGGAAGCGCGACTTGGCGACGTTGGCGGACTCGGCGCGGTGCCGGGCCTCGTCTGATATCGCCTTGGCCTGTTCCAGTTCGCCGATCAGCGCGTCCTTTTCGGCACGGGCCTCCAGGGTCGCAAGCGTGGTCGAATGCAGGCGGTGCGCCAGCAGGGCGAAATAGCCCTCGGCGGCAAGCGCCAGCAGCGCCAGCACGTAATTGTCGAACGCGCCGTTGAGCACGAGGTCGAGCGCGATCCCGACCGTGACCGGAACGGTCGCCGCGAGCGCTGCGATCGGCAGGCTCGCCGCCAGCATGCTGGAGACCGCGATCACCAGCGGCATCAGGAACATCATCAGCGTGTTGGAAGCGAGATCGCGCCCGGCGGGGTGGATCAGGATCGCGGTCCAGCACAGACCGTAGAGCAGGTCGAGCAGCACGAAGCGCGTCCGCCATTTGCGCGTCACCGCGACCGAAGTCGGCTCGGCGAGGAAGCGGGAGCAGTTGCGAATGATCAGGAGATGGACACAGAGGATGCCGACCGTCCAGGCGCCGGCCACGATCGGCTTCATCCAGAGGCCGAACAGCACGCCGGTTGCCACCACGAGCAGCATCACGACATAGGACGCCGAGATCCGGGTCTGGGCGTATTGGCGGAGCAGTTCGGCGTCGAACGCCGGGCGGGTTCCACTGGTTGACGTTAACCGATCCCGCGCCTCACGCACCCGCTGCGCAGCGACGCGCCGGCTGTTCACCGGCGCTGCCACCTGAGGTCCTGCCGGAAGCGCTACAACTTCAGGCTTTTCTGCGGGATTACTCATAAACAACACAAATCCTGCCCGCGTACCGCGCGGGCCTTTTGCATTGTCTATCTGTGACGCCAAATCATTAAGCGATGACTTAAAGAGCTAAAGAAAACCGTTAACCGGAGGTTAAATTAACTTTTGCGCCGGGCTTGCACTGGTGCGCCGATGACGCATCAGTGCACCAGCAACAGCGCTGCGGCGCCGACCAGAATTGCGAGCGGAACCGCACCGAGCGGCCAGCCCCGCAAGTACACGGTGCGCTCAAGGTCGGGCTTCCCGACCAGCGCACAGCCGACTGCGACCCGCACCGGCGACAGCATGGTCAGGGCCGCGGCGGCAGTGTTCTGGATCGCGCCGAGCCAGGGCAGGCTGAGCGCAGCATCCCTTGCGAGCGCGATCTGGGCGGGCATCAGGAGGCCATTGGCGGCGTTGCTGCTGCCGGTCAGAAATCCGAACGCTGCGGCAAACAGCGGTGTTGCGAGAACGGCGAGCGGGCCAAGTCCCGACCTCAGGCCCGTTGCGAGACCATCGGCGAGGCCGGACGTCGCCATCACCTGCGCCATCGCAAGGAAGCAGCCGATGGTCAGGATCGGCTTGCGGCCACGGGTCCATGCGCGTGCGAGCGCAAGCACCGCCGGCCGCCGCATCGCGATCGCCGTGGCGAGGCCGACCACCAGCAGCCATGAGCCTGGATGCAGCAGCGGGAACCAGGCCGGGCCGTCGGCAAAAGGCTTTACCGCGAGCGCAAGGCGGAGCCATTCGTTCACCGGCGTGATCGCACGCGTCGCCATCAGCACCGCGATCAGCGCGACATAGGGCAGTCCGACGCGAAGCGCTGACCGCCATTGCTCGCGATCGGGCCGGCCGTTCATCAGAAATCGTGCGACGATCAGTGGTCCCAGCGCTGCCAGTGCTGCCACCTCCGGACCGAACACCGCATTGGCGGCGACCAGCAATCCGGCCGCCGCGGCCGTGCACAGCGCCTCGCCGACGAAATCGAGCGCCGTGCCGGGGACCTTGGCGAGGGCGGCGATGCGCCAGAACAGACAGAGCCAGGCGATCAGAAGCGGCGCGGTGAGCAGGGCGCTGTGCACGCCGAGGTCGGTCGGCGCAATCCCGGAGAGCTGCGCGCCGACGATCGTACCGTTGGCCATTGCGCCCCACGACACCATCATCTGGCTGAACAGCCCGAACAGGATGGCGTGGAGCGGCGCGAGTCCGATGCCGTTGAGCATCGGCGCAATCGTGACCTGGCCAACGCCGAAGCCGGTCGCCCCCTCTGCGAACGGGCCGATCAGAAAGCACGTGGTGTAGAGCTGTTTGCGACGCCGTTCCGGAGCGACCGGTGCCGGATCGTCTGCCGCGCCATGCTCCGAGATCACCTCGCGGAAGAATAATCCGCCAAGAATGACGGCGCCGACGAGCAACGCCAGCCATCCACCGTGAGCGATCGCGCCGAGCGCATCGCGCGCACCAAACGGATGCGGTGGCGCCACCATTGCGACGATGAGCGAGGTCACGAGACCGAACAGCCCCACCGTGGTGGAGGACGCGCGTCCCGTGGCAATCAGCGCCGCGACGACGACGAACGGGAGCGACCACACCAGGTATTCCAAGGTCGTCTCGCTTTCCTCACGGGCTTCCGGCGTCGACGGCGAGTTTCAAACCGCCGCTACTTCTAGCCGCCAGCAGCCGTCGAGGGTGCGGAATTTGCGAGACGCCGCCGCATGGCAGGTGACCCGCCTGCGCGGGTCACCGTGGCCGCGTGCCGAGGCCTTAGCGCTGCAAGCGAGCGAGCAGGCTCGACGTATCCCAGCGCTTGCCGCCCATCTTCTCGACCTCGGCATAAAACTGGTCGACCAGCGCGGTTGTGGGCAGGGTGGCGCCGTTGCGGCGGGCTTCCGCCAGCGCGATCGAGAGGTCCTTGCGCATCCACTCGACGGCGAAGCCGAAATCGTACTTGCCCTCGTTCATGGTCTTGTAGCGGTTTTCCATCTGCCAGGACTGCGCCGCGCCCTTCGAGATCGTCTCGATCACGGCGGCGACGTCGAGGCCGCTCTTCTTGGCGAAGTGGATGCCCTCGGAGAGGCCCTGCACCAGGCCGGCGATGCAGATCTGGTTGACCATTTTTGTCAGTTGGCCGGCGCCTGCCGGTCCGAGCAATTTGCACATCCGCGCGTAGGCGCCGGTAATGATCGGCTCGGCGCCGGCATAGGCGTCCTCGCTGCCGCCACACATCACCGTCAGCACGCCGTTCTCGGCGCCGGCCTGGCCGCCGGACACCGGCGCATCGACGAACTTGAAGCCGGCCTTGGTGGCGGCGGCATCGAGTTCGCGGGCCACCTCGGCGGAAGCGGTGGTGTGATCGACGAACGTCGCGCCTTTCTTCATGCCGGCGAAGGCGCCGTCGGGGCCGATCGTGACCGAGCGCAGGTCATTGTCGTTGCCGACGCAGCACATCACGAAGTCCTGACCTTCGGCCGCGGCCTTCGGCGTGGCTGCGGTCTTGCCGCCGAACTTGTCGGCCCATTCCTTCGCCTTCGCCGCGGTCCGGTTGTACACGGTGACCTCATGGCCGCCCTTTTTCACGAGGTGTCCCGCCATCGGGAAGCCCATTACGCCGAGACCGAGAAAAGCGACTTTAGCCATGTCTGATACCTTGTGATTTGCCGTGGTGATCGCCCCGCAAGACCGCCGGAAAACGTCGCGCCGGGCAGGGCATTCCGTCCATGGAAGGAGCCGCACCATACCCCCTGCGCAGCGGAGGGCAACGGGTTCGTTGGATGGCAGGCCCCGGTTTTGTGCTAGGATCGGGCTACCTAAGAACCTCACAAAAAAGGGAGTGTCTCGCATGGGCATGAGCGTCGGTGTGCTCGATCATTTCAATATACGGACCCGGAATCTCGCCGCCACGGTGCGGTTCTATGAGGACGTTCTGGGCCTGGAAAAGGGCGCCCGCCCGAACTTCGCGTTCCCCGGTGCGTGGATGTACAGCGAAGGCAAGGCTGTCGTGCATCTGGTCGACATCTCCGCGACCGACGAGGCGCAGAAGCCGGATTCGGGCGTCGTCCATCACGTCGCCTTTGCCAGCCAGGGCTTTGACGGGATGCGGAAGCGGCTGCAGTCCAAGGGTATGGAATTCGACTCACGCCAGGTTCCCGGCGGCGACCTCTGGCAGATCTTCGTGAACGACCCCAACGGGGTCATGATCGAGCTGAATTACGAGGCCGCCAAGGAAGGCGGCGCCGCGGCACCGGCCGAGCGGCGGGACGACGTCGGAGCGAGGTAGCCTTTTGCGCTGCAACGCTCTATTGGGTCGTCTCTTGGGCACGGTCCGGGAAAGTACGAAGCGGTTTTCCGAACAAGACCATGCCCGCTAGAAGCCCAGGAGATGCGCGGTGAGCGTGACGCAGCAACAGGTTCTCGATTGCCTTGCCAAGGTGATGTCGCCCCGCGGCGTCCCCTTGACCAACGCCAATGTGCTGTCGGCGATCACGGTCACCGACGGCAAGGTGTTCTTCTCGATCAACGTCGATGCCGCGGAAGCCCGCGCTTGGGAGAGCGTTCGCGCGCAGGCCGAGAATGCCGTGCGCGCCATGCCCGGCGTCAGCGTCGCGATGATCGCGCTGACCGCGGAGCGCAAGGCGGGCGGCGGCGCGGCACCCGCGCCGCGGCCGGCCGGCGGCGTCCAGCCGGCGTCAGCGCACCGCCATCCGCACCCCCCTGGCGCGCAATCACCGATGGCGCGCCAGGCCGAGATCCCCGGCATCTCCGCCGTCATCGCGGTGGCCTCCGGCAAGGGCGGGGTCGGCAAGTCGACCACGGCGCTCAACCTCGCGCTCGGCCTGCGCGACCTCGGCCTGCGCGTCGGGCTGCTCGATGCCGACATCTACGGCCCGTCGGTGCCGCGGCTGACCGGCATCCGCGAGAAGCCGCAGCTCAACGACGACAAGAAGATGATTCCGCTGGCGCGCTTCGGCCTGTCGATCATGTCGATCGGCTTCCTCGTGGAGGAAGACACCGCGATGATCTGGCGCGGGCCGATGGTGATGTCGGCGATCACCCAGATGCTGCGCGACGTGGCCTGGGGCACGCTCGACGTGCTGGTCGTCGACATGCCGCCGGGCACCGGCGATGCCCAGCTCACGCTGGCGCAGAACGTCCCGCTCAAGGGCGCCGTCATCATCTCGACGCCGCAGGACCTCTCGCTGATCGACGCGCGGCGCGGTCTGGCGATGTTCAAGAAGGTCAACGTGCCGGTGCTCGGCATCGTCGAGAACATGAGCTATTTCCAGTGCCCGCATTGCGGCACGCGCTCGGACATCTTCGGCCATGGCGGCGCCCGCCACGAGGCCGAGAAGCTCGGGGTGCCGTTCCTCGGCGAAATCCCCCTGCACATCGCCATCCGCACCGCCTCCGATTCCGGCAACCCGGTGGTCGAGAGCGAACCGGACGGCCCGCACGCGGCGATCTACCGCGCGATCGGCGGCAAGGTCCGCGAGCAGCTGCAAGGCGTGATCGCCGCCGCCTGAGCCCGCGCTGGTGTTCCGGCGCGCCGCGGCGGGCTTTCTTCACAGGCCTGTCGCCCCGCGGCGATTGCTGAATCGGTTCCGGCCTGTATGTTTGTGCTGCACTGGCCGAATCATACCGTCTTTCGATCAATTGAAGGCGGCCAGGGATGAAGCCGAAACCGCGGGAAGGGTCGTGGAGCGACCATCGACATGGCAGCGTCACGCGAAGCAGACAAAGAGCGCAAGCATCTGACGCGGGAGAAGCGCGAAGAGGCCTCCCGGGTGGCGTTCAACGTTGCGAAGAAGTCCGACTCCATCGGCGAAGCCGCGGCGACGATCGCGAAGATGTATGGTGTCAGCAAGACAACCGCGCAAAGCTGGATCCGGCGTGGGCGGCATTTGGCCGACAAGGCCAAGAAATCGCGGGAGACGACGCGGCGCTGATTGCCACGGTCACCCGGAGGTTGAGAAACAACCGGACGGCCCGCACGCGGCGATTTACCGCGCGGTCGGCGGCAGGGTCCGCGACCAGCGGCAAGGTGTCGGCGCGGCGGCCTGAGCCTGCAATTTCCAGCAGATTCCCGCGTCATCAGACTTTCGTTTAATTGGCGCGGTCATGCCATTGTCGCGTTTCCGTGAGGCCGCCTTCCGTGTTAAAGGGCCGATCAGAGCGCCTCGGCTGGACGTGCTAGCGTCCTGCCGGAGAATTGCTTGCGATCACTGGGAAACGCCCCTCAAGGAGAAGCCTTACGATGAAGCGTCGTGATTTTTTGAAAGTTTCTGCGGCCGGTGCTGCCGCGACGGCGGTTGCCGCGCCGGCGATCGCGCAGTCCTCGCCTGAAATCAAGTGGCGCCTGACCTCGAGCTTCCCGAAGTCGCTGGACACCATCTATGGCGGTGCCGATCAGGTGGCGAAGTATGTCGCCGAAATGACCGACAACAAGTTCCAGATCCAGGTGTTCGCGGCGGGTGAAATCGTCCCCGGGCTGCAGGCGCTGGACGCGACGTCGAACGGCACGGTCGAGATGTGCCACACCGTGTCTTACTACTATGTCGGCAAGGACCCGACCTTTGCGATCTACGCGTCGGTGCCGTTCGGCCTCAACGCGCGCATGCAGAATTCCTGGTGGTACCAGGGCGGCGGCGAGGCGCTCGGCAACGAGTTCTTCAAGAAGTTCGGTGTGATCGGATTCCCCTGCGGCAACACCGGCACCCAGATGGGCGGCTGGTTCCGCAAGGAGATCAAGACCGTCGCCGATCTCTCCGGCCTCAAATTCCGCATCGGCGGCATTGCCGGCCAGGTGCTGCAGAAGGTCGGCGTGGTGCCGCAGCAGCTCGCCGGCGGCGACATCTATCCGGCGCTGGAAAAGGGCACGATCGACGCTGCCGAGTGGGTCGGTCCCTATGACGACGAGAAGCTCGGCTTCCAGAAGGTCGCCAAGTACTACTACTACCCGGGCTTCTGGGAAGGCGGCCCGACCGTGCACGCCTACTGCAACCTCGAAAAGTGGAATGCGCTGCCGAAGAACTACCAGGCGATCCTGACCAACGCGACCGCCAACGCCAACAGCTGGATGGCTGCGCGCTACGACATGCAGAATCCTTCGGCGCTGAAGCGGCTGGTCGCCAGCGGCACGCAGCTGCGTCCGTTCACCAACGAGGTGCTCGAGGCCTGCCTCAAGGCGACCAACGAGCTGTGGGGTGAAATCTCGGCCAAGAACGCCGACTTCAAGAAGTCGATCGATGCCATGCAGGCATACCGTTCCGACCAGTATCTGTGGTGGCAGGTTGCCGAGTACACCTTCGACAGCTTCATGATCCGCTCGCGCACCCGCGGCTGACGGCGTTTCGGGCGTTCGCGAGACGCGAACGCGCCAAAAAGCTTCGACTTAAGTAGCCCGGCCCCCGCAAGGGGGCCGGGTTTTTTGCGTCTGGCATTCGCCCGGGGGATGTTCCATGCTCGCTGCCGAAGCCTCGGCACGAAGGCGGCGCGCGATCGGTCACCGGTCATGACGGCAAAGAAAAGCAGCGCGACGAGCGCAAGCAGTCGACGCTCGGACAACACAATCACACAGGGCGGGATTCAAAATGAAGCGAAGAGATTTCATCAAGGTCACGGGCCTCAGTGTCGCGGGCGCGGCAACAGTCGCAGCTCCCGCGATCGCGCAGTCGATGCCGGAGCTCAAATGGCGGCTGACGACGAGCTGGCCGAAATCGCTCGACACGCTGCATGGCGGTGCGGAGCTGATGGCCAAGGCGGTCGGTGAGGCCACCGACAACAAGTTCCAGATCCAGACCTTTGCCGCCGGCGAGATCGTGCCGGGCCTGCAGGTGCTCGACGCCGTGCAGAACGGCACGGTCGAGATGGGGCACACCGCGCCCTATTATTATTTCGGCAAGGACCCGACCTTCACCTTCGGCTCGTCGGTGCCGTTCGGGCCCAACATGCGCCTCAACCAGGCCTGGTTCATGCTGGGCGGCGGCAAGGAGCTGCTCAACGAGTTCTACAAGAGCTACAACGTCACCTCGCTGCTCGCGGGCAACACCGGCTGCCAGATGGGCGGTTGGTTCCGCAAGGAGATCAACAGCGTCGACGACCTCAAGGGCCTCAAATTCCGGATCGGCGGCTTTGCCGGAAGGGTGATGCAGAAGCTCGGCGCGGTGCCGCAGCAGCTCGCCGGCGGCGACATCTATCCGGCGCTGGAAAAAGGCACCATTGACGCGGCCGAGTGGGTCGGTCCCTACGACGACGAGAAGCTCGGCTTCTACAAGGTCGCGCCGAACTATTACTTCCCCGGCTGGTGGGAGGGCGGCCCGATGCTGGTTGCGATGATCAACCTCGACAAATGGAACGCGCTGCCGAAATACTATCAGCACGTCCTCGAGCAGGCCGGCCATCTCGCCAACAACTGGATGATGGCCCGCTACGATCAGGCCAACCCGGTCGCGCTGAAGAAGCTGCTCGCGGTCGGTACCAAGCTGCGCCCGTTCCCGTCTGCGGTGATGGAGGCCTCCTTCAAGGCCGCCAAGGAGCTGCATGCCGAGGTCGCGGCGGGCAATGCCAACTTCAAGAAGGTCTATGATTCGCTGACGTCGTTCTCCAACAACGGCTATCAGTGGTTCCAGGTCGCTGAAGTCGGTTACGACAATTTCATGGCGCGGCACTCTCAGGTCTGACGCCGCGCCTCTTCAGCGCGTGCAGAGATCCCATCGGGCATTGGCGGCCGACAACGGCGCGGCCGTCAATAACCGAACCCGTCCAGCGAGCTGCACCTCAACCGGTAAGTGTCGCCCCGTCTGGGCGACGACTTCTGCCATGGGACATTGTTGAACAGCGTTCTTACGAATTGCGGTCCGCTCGCCGGGGTGACCTCCAGCGTCACTTTCACAAGCCAGTATCCGATCGTAGCGTAAGGTAGCTCTTCGGCGTGCAGGACTCTCACCGTGCAATCGTCGGGGTTGGTGCGGGACGCCTCGGCGTTCGACAGGGCACCCAGGCACAGCGCTGCCGTCAACGGCACGACGCCCAAGGCAGCGCTTTTCATGGTGCGGTTCCTTCACAAGGCGTTGGCCTGAGGCGGGAGCGGGCGGCTGTCACCGGTGCGATCCCGTCGATCAAAATGGAAACGGGAATGCGCGCACCCGATCGCGGCTCTCGAAGCTCAATCCGGTGGCCGGTCCGGTGCGGTAATGACCGTTGTAGTGCCCCCCGCCGGGGCAGTAGTTCGGATCGAGGCGCGCTTGATCGTCGATCCCATGGCGAGAGCTTCGCTGCCGGTAGCGCGTCTGCCAGCAACGGCAGTCCTGGTCGCAGGCGAGCCGCACTTGAACGGTGCTCGCAGGAGGTTGCGACCACAGCGTTGTGACGTGAACGGGCACAGCGCGGACCTCCGATGCCATGACGGCGATCGCCGCAACGATGAGAAGCAGGGGCGTCGTGCGTTTCATATTGGTCTCATCGGGCCGATCAGCTGATGTCCGGGTGCCAACTCAATTGCCGAAGCATGCGCTACTTCTTCGGCGCTTGCTTTGGCGGCGCTGGTGGAGGCGTTGGTGCGTTGCCCTGCGGAGCCGGAACCACCGGGTTCTTCTGGGCGGTTGGCCCGCCGAGATTGCTCGGCTTTTTCGGGCCGCCGACAGCGCTCTGTGCGGCCGCGGATCCCGCCGAGATCGCAAGCAGGATTGCCGCCAAAGTGAGCATGTTTTTCATTCGCCGACTCCTCCAGTTGGGACCTTGCGTTCCGCCCGGTCAGCGGGCCGCAGGCCGGTTTTCGCTGACCTGCTGCGCGGTGGTGGTGGGCGCGTCCTCGAGGGCGCATTTGCGCCAGTCGTCGGACGCGCAGTTGGTGGGCCAACCGCCGCCGAGCGCCATGAACAGGGCGGCGGTGTCCGACAGACGGGTCGCCTGGGCCTGGACGCGGACCACCGCGGCGTTCAGGTAGACTTGCTGGGCATTGAGCACGACCACCTGGTTGACCTGTCCGAGCGCAAGCTGCTTCTGAATGATGTCGAGACTGGCCTTTGCGGCGAGTTCGGCCTTGACCGCAGCCTGCAACGCGCGGGCGTCGGCCTGCAGGCTTCGCAGGGCGTCGGCGACGTTCTGCATCGCCGTGATGACGGCCTGACGATAGAGCGCGTCGGCCTGGTCCACCGCGGCCTCGGCGGCCTTCTGCTTGTGGTAAAGCGTCAGGCCATCGAAGATCGGCTGGGTCGCGCTCGCCGCGATGGCGTAGAAGCTGGTTCCCGGCGTGAACAATTCGGCCAGGGTGAAGGCGGTGGTTCCGGCATTTCCTGATATCGTGATGTTGGGCAGCCGCGCCGCGATCGCGACGCCGATCTGGGCGTTCGCCGAATGCAGCAGCGCCTCCGCGGCCCTGACGTCCGGACGCTGGCGGATCACCTTGCTCGGCAGGCTCACCGGCAGGTTTGCTGGGAGCGTGAGGCGGTCGAGCGTAAACTTTTGCAGGATCTCGTCAGCCGAGAACTGCCCGGCCAGCGACGTCAGCAGGTCGCGCTGAACCGCGAGCTGCTTTTCGAGCGGCGGCAGCAGCTGCTCGGACTGCGCCAGCGCGGCTTCCTGCGCCAGCACGTCGACCTGGGCGGCGCCGCCTGCGTTGAACTGGTTCTTGACGATCTCCAGAATGCCGCGTTCGATCTTCACGACGCGCTGGATCGCTCCGATCTGGCCGCGGAGCGATGCTTCCTGGATCGCCGCGGTGACGACGTTGGCCGTCAGCGTGAGGTAGGCCGCTTCCAGCTGGAACAGTTGCTGCTCGGAGATCGCATCAAGGCTCTCGACCGCGCGAACATTCTGGCCCCAGATGTCCGGCACGAAACTGACGTTCAGTTGCGCGGTGTGAAGCGAGAATACCGACGGGGACTGGCCGCCCGGGCCCGAACTCGACGCGCCGGAAATCTGCTGCTGGGAGGGCGTGTAGTTTGCACCGATCTGCGGGAAGAACAGCCCGCGCTGGGCCAGCGCGTTGTATTGCGCGATCCTGATCGCCGCTTCGGCCGACTGCAGGGAAGGGTTGTGCTCGACTGACATCTTGATCAGCTCGTCGAGCGGCTTCGACCGGAACGCCGTCCACCACCGCAGCGACACGTCCTCTCCGTTGACGAAATGCTGCTTCGGCACGCTGGGGCCCGCGGTATTGGCGCTGGGGGAAGCGAGCTTCTCGGCCGTAAAGCGTTCGACGTCCGGAGCGGCCGGCGGCGCGAAATTCGGGCCGACGGCGCAGCTCGCCAGCATGAGGGCTCCGGCCGCTACCGCCAGCGCGCGCATGGGGAAGGCGGCTGCGTGGCGAGACATTCTTGCGCTGAGGGCGTGCATGACTGGGCGCCTCTAATGCGCTGCTTCGGGCGGCGCCGCGGCAGCCGTCTCGTCGGGCGAAGCAACGCGCTCGCGCGACAGGAATATCTTGCGCAACGCCGGTGCGACGATCAAGAGCAATAGCGGACCGATGAACATGCCGCCGACTACGACCGTCGCAAGCGGCCGTTGCACCTGACTGCCGATACCATGCGACAGCGCGGCCGGGAACAGGCCTACGCCAGCAGACAGCGCGGTCATCAGCATCGGCCGCATGCGTTGCTCGGCGCCGTTGAACACCGCCTCCGCGATGCTCATGCCCGAGGCCCGCAACTCGCGGAAATAGGTGATGTTGAGGATGCCGTCCATGACCGCGACGCCGAACAGCGAGATGAAGCCGATCGCGGCCGAGATCGAGAAATCGAGCCCGGCGAGGTACAGCGCGATCAGGCCGCCGCCGACCGCGAATGGAATGCCGGCCAGCGCCAGCAGGCTGTCGCGCAGCGAGTTGAACAGGCTGTAGAGCAGCACGAAGATCAGCAGCAGTGTCACCGGCACCACGATCAACAAGCGCGCCTTGGCGGCCTCGAGATTGTCGAACTCGCCGGACCAGATCATCCGGTAACCGGCCGGAAGCTGCACGGCCTCGGCGACGCGCCTCTGCGCCTCCGCCACCGTGCTGCCGAGATCGCGGCCGCGCACGCTGAACTTGATCGGGATATAGCGCTGGCTGCGCTCGCGATAGATGAACGACGCGCCGGTATCGAGCGAGATGTCGGCGAGTTCGCTCAAGGGAATATAGGCGTTGCTGCCGGATGGCGTCTGGTAGGCCACCTTGATCTCGCGCACCTCGTCGATGCTCTGGCGGAACTTCGGATCGAGCCGTACCACCACGCCGAACTGCCGGTCACCCTCGAGCACCGTCGTCGCACTGGTGCCGCCGAGCGCGGCCTGGACCACGGTCGTGACATCGCCGGTATTGAGACCGTAGCGCGCGGTCTTCTCCCTGTTGACCTTGATGTTGAGGTTGGGCTGCCCGACCAGGTGGAAGACGCCGAGGTCGGCAACGCCGCGGATCTTGGCCATCTCCTGCGCGACCTTGCCCGCGAGCTGTTCGAGCACTGCAAGGTTCGGACCTATGATCTTGACTGAGTTCGCACCCTTGACGCCCGAGAGCGCCTCCTCGACGTTGTCCTGGATGTATTGCGAGAAGTTGAAGGTGACGCCGGGCAGTTCCTCGTCGAATTCCTTCTGCAGCTCCTCGGTGAGCTTTTCCTTGGTCAGGCCAGGCGGCCATTGGTCGAACGGCTTGATCGGCGCGAACAGCTCGACATTGGAGAAAGCCGACGCGTCGCTGCCATTGTCGGGACGGCCATGCTGCGACACCACGGTGATGATCTCGGGGTGGCGCAGCAGGATCTCGCGCATCTTGCGCGTCGGCTCGGTACCGGCATCGAGCGACATGGTCGGTGGCATCGAGGCGCGGATCCAGAAATTGCCTTCCTCGAGCGCGGGCAGGAACTCGCTGCCGAGCCGGCTTGCGGCAAGGCCGCTCAGTCCGAGGAAGATGATGCCGGCGGCAACCGCGACCCTCAGATGCGACAGCGACCAGCGCAGCACCGGCGTGTAGGCCTGACGCAGCGACCGCACGATGACGGTCTCGGTCTCTTCGATATGCTTCGGCAGCAGCAGCGAGGCCAGCACCGGCGTCACGGTGAAGGTTGCCAGCAGAGCACCTGCGAGCGCGTAGCCATAGGTGCGCGCCATCGGTCCGAAGATCTGGCCTTCGACGCCCTGCATGGTGAACAGCGGCACGAACGCGGTGACAGTGATGGCTGCGGTGAAGAACACCGCCTTGTCGACCTGCAATGCGCTGACGAAGATCATGCGCAGCCGTTCGGTCCAGCCTGGCGCGGGCTGGCCGCTGGGCGACGTGGTCGGATCGGTCCCCCAATAGCCCTGTGCAAGGTGTTGCAGCACGCGGAGCCGGTTCTCGGGCGCGGACTGGAAGTTGCGGAATATGTTCTCCATCATGATGACGGCGGAATCGACGATGATGCCGAAATCGACCGCACCGAGCGACAGCAGGTTGGCGTCCTCGCCCTGCAGCACCAGGATGATGATGGCGAAGAACAGCGCGAACGGGATGTTGGCGCTGACGATCAGCGCGCTGCGCAGATCGCCGAGGAAGACCCACTGGATCACGAAAACCAGAAGGCAGCCGAACACCAAATTATGCAGCACGGTATGCGTCGTGACGCTGACCAGCGAGGTGCGATCGTAGTAGGGCGCGATCTTGACGCCGGGAGGCAAGGTGCCGTCGCTGTTGATCTTGGTGACTTCCTCCTCGACCTTGGGGACAATGTCGTTGGTGTGCTGCGTGCGTCCCATGACGACGATCGCTGCCGCGACGTCGTCGTCCCTGTCCTTTCCTGCGATGCCGAGCCGCGGCACGTAGCCGACCGACACCTTGGCGACGTCCTTGATCTGGATCGGCAACCCGTTCGACTGGGTCAACACGACGTTCTCGATGTCCCGGACCCGGTAGCCTTTGGTGACGTCGTCTTCGCCGCCGGAATTGATCAGGCCGATGCCGCGGATGTTGACGGATTGCTGGCCGATCGCGATTTCGCGGCCACCGACGTTGATGTTGGCGTTACCGAGCGCGCTGATCAGCTGCGGCACGGTGATGTTGTAAGCCTCGAGCTTCTCGAGGTCGGCATCGACGTTGAACTGCTTGGTCGTGCCGCCCCATGAGTTGATCTGCACCACGCCCGGTATCGTCATCAGCCGGCGGGCGACGACATAGTCCTGCAAGGTCCTGAGGTTGGTCAGGCCGAAATTCGGCGGGCCGACGAGCTGGTAGCGAAAAATCTCGCCGACCAGGCTCGATTGCTGGATTTGCGGGATCTGATTGCCGGGAAGCTGGACGTTCTGCGTGAGGTTGTTGGTGGCCTGCGAGAGCGCGAAATAGTAGTCGACGCCGTATTTGAAGGTGACCCGCACGAACGACAGGCCGTAGAACGAGGTCGAGCGGATGTTGACGACGCCCGGCGTCGAGTACAGCCCGACCTCCATCGGGATCGTATAATACTTCTCCATCTCCTCGGCGGAGAGGCCGGCGGCCTGTGCCGTGATCTCGAGGATGACCGGCGCCGGGTTCGGATAGGCCTCGATGTTCAGCTTGTAGAACGCGGCGATGCCGGCGGCACAAAACACGGCAAGGCTGAGCACGATGACGGCGCTTCGTGTCAGGCCAAACTGGAGGATGCTCTTGATCACTGGACTACTGCACTTGGTCTTGAACGATGGACGGCGCGGTTGATCTCGGCGGCCACGGCTAGCCTGTGGCCGCGTTGGCAAACTTGTTGCTGAGGAACACCGCGCCGGTGGAGGCGATCTTCTCGCCGGCGGCAACGCCGTCGAGGATCTGACGCCAGCCGTCCTGCTCCATTCCGATCTTCACCGACCGTCGATCGAACCGTCGGCCATCAGTCGTGACCCACACTGTCATCGTTCCGTCACCCTCGCGGACGATGGCCTCGAGCGGCACGCTGACCGACATCTTCGGCGGCTCGGTCTCGATGGTGAAGCTCGCGAGCATGCCGGCGCGCAGCTTGTGCTGGGGATCCTCGATCACCGAACGCACCAGCTGGCGGTGCGAGTTCGGATCGATGTTGAGGCCGAGCGTCGTCACCCGGCCGCGAAACACCTCGCCTGGATAGGCCGGCACCCGCACCTCGACCGGCTGGCCGATCCGATAAGATGGCGCGTCGGTTTCGATCACGTTGGCCACCATCCACATCGTCGAGATGTCGGCCAGCGAGTAGGGGGCCGGCGCGTTGCCGGGCTGCACGTAGAGGCCGGGCGCGGCATTGCGCGCGATGATTCGGCCCGAAATCGTGCTTGGAACGACCAGGATGGAGTCGACCTTGCGATCGGCGACGATGCGATCGATCTCGGCATCGGTCTTGCCGAACAAGCGGACTGCGTCTCGTCCGGCCTTGAAATTGCCTTCGGCGGTCTGCTGATCCGACGTGGCCTGATCGACGTCCTTCTGCGCGCCGCCGCCGGTCTTGAGCAGCTGCTTGACCCGCGCGAGCGTTCTCGTCTGCAGCTCGAGCACGCCGGCCGACGCAAGCAGTCCGGATTCGGCCTGAAGCAGGTCCGGGCTGTCGATGGTGAACAGCGCATCGCCCTTCTTCACTTCGTCGCCGACGTTGAAGAACGTATCGACGATCCGTCCCGGATTCGGCGTGAACGCCTGCACCAGCATGTTCTGATTAAAGTCGATCGAGCCGACCGCATTCTTCAGCGTCTTGAAGGAGCGCTGTTCGGCGGGCATGATCTTGAAGTTGGCGGCCTGCTTGTCGGTCAGGACGACATATTGCTGCTCGATGTTGACGTCAGGCGCCGTGTTGGTCGGCGCAGCCGCCTTGACACTCTCGACGCCGCTGGTTCGCACCAGCAGCCATGCGCCCGCCAGCAGTCCAGCCAGCAGGGGCAGCGCAAAGTAACCCGCATACTTCATCCGAAATGACATCGTCCGCCCGATTCGCCGAGATTGGAGAGGCCGCACAAGAACCCGAAACCTAACCGCATCGCGGACAGGAATGTTGGTCTCGACGGGGCCAGGAACCTGTTATCAGGACCAGCTTACGCCAGCCTTACACTGCTTTGCACAAACCTCGCATGCGACTAACGAATTTCCGTTGCAGCATAGGCGGTTTTATCTATTTTTTGTAGGCGCGGGCCGGTCCGCCCATAGAAAAAACATAGCCGGTTTCGCGTGTCTGGGGCGGTCTGCGGACATGCGCGGCATTTGCACGATGCTGGTGCCCGCGAAGTGGTCTGTTCCGGTATTTCGGGAATGGCTGGCCTATTGCAATCGGGTGTGCGAACAGGCGCGCTTTGGTGAAGACAGGAATGCTGCGATGCGCCTTTTGATCGTCGAGGACAATGTCGAGCTCTCGAGACTGCTCGCCAGCGGGTTGATGGCGGCGGGCTATGAGTCCGACATCGTCAACAGCGTCGCCGAAGCGCGCGATGCGCTGCGCAGCGTCAGTTATGCTGCCATGATCCTCGATCTCGGTCTGCCCGACGGCGATGGCCTGTCGGTGCTGTCGGAGCTGCGCCGCAGGAGCGACCCGCTGCCGGTCCTGGTGCTGACAGCGCGCAACGGGCTGCAGGATCGGGTCAATGGCCTGCGCAGCGGCGCGGACGATTATCTGGCGAAGCCGTTCGCGCTGGAGGAGCTGGTGGCGCGGCTCGAAGCCATTCTGCGGCGGCCCGGCCAACTGCTCGGCTCGTCGCTCAAGCTCGCCAATCTTGTCTACGACACCGAGAGCAAGCAGGTGTTCGTCGACGGTGCGCCGCACGTCTTCTCCGCGCGTGAGACATCCGTGCTGGAGATCCTGCTGCGGCGGCAGGGCCGGGTGGTGCCGAAGAAGAACGTCGAGGACCACATCTTCGGTCTGTCGGGCGAGGTCGCCTCGAATGCCGTCGAGGTCTATGTGTCGCGCCTGCGCAAGCTGCTGACCGAGCACCGCGCCAGGGTCATCATCCACACCATTCGCGGCGTCGGCTATTTGATGGCGGAGGAAAAATAGGGGTGTTCCGCTTCACGTCGCTGACCTCGCGGATCGTGTTCCTGCACATCGTGGCGGTCGCGGTCGCTGCGATCTTCCTGCCGCTGCTGCTGCTGTGGCTGTTGAATTCGGAGATCAACCATCTGCATAGCGAGGCGATGCGCGACCAAGCCGCCGATCTCGGCGAGAACCTCGCGGTCGATGCCGCCGGCAAGGTGCAGCTCAACCTGCCGGACAGCCTGAGGGGGCTGTATTCCGACGCGTATGGCCGCTACCGCTACGATATCTACGATGCGGACGATCATCTGCTGTTCTCGTCGCATCGCGAGCCGCCGCGGCCGCCCGCCTCGGCCAACCGGATTTCCGGCGCCAGCGTCACCAAGGTGCTCGGCGGCGAGACGCTGCGCATCCAGGTCGCCGAGGACTTGTCGCATCGCGACGTCATCATCGACGACATCGTCTCCAACTTCTTCCGGCGGGTCGGCTGGATCACCATCCCGATTCTCCTGATTCTGCTTGCGACCGACATCCTGATCTTCCGCCGCGCCGTGGTTCCGCTGTTGCGGGCATCGGAGGAGGCCAGGACCATCGGGCCGGCCAGGACCGGCGTCCGGCTGCCGACGAAGGGGATTCCGAGCGAGATCCTGCCGCTGGTGACCGCTGTCAACCAGGCCTTCGACCGTCTGGAGGAAGGGTTTCATGTGCAGCGCCAGTTCACGGCCGATGCCGCACATCAGCTGCGCACCCCGCTCGCGATCCTGAGGACTCGGATCGAGACGCTGGATGCGAGCAAGGGGACCAGGGAGCTGCATGCCGACATCGAGAGCATGAGCCGTATCGTCAGTCAGCTGCTCGAGATCGCCGAGCTCGATACGCTGGTGCTGGACCCCGGCGAGACCGCGGACCTGCGCGCGGTGTGCGCCGAGGTGGTCGGCTCGATCGCGCCCTACGCGCTGGCGCAGCAGAAGGACATCGCGCTGCGCGGCACCGACGGTCCGGTGCGGGTCAAGGGCAATGCCGAGATGCTGCAGCGGGCGATCTTCAATCTGGCGGAGAACGCCATCAAATACACCGCCGACGCTACGTCAGTCGATGTCGAGGTGCACGAGGACGGCTCGGTGCAGGTGCGCGACTGCGGGCCCGGCATCGCGCCTGCCGAGCAGGGCCTGGTGTTCCAGCGCTTCTGGCGTGGCGATCGGCAGCGCCACCGCACGGATGGTGCGGGGCTCGGACTCTCGATCGTCCGGGGCGTGGTCGACGATCACGACGCGACGATCAAGGTCGAGAACCTGCCATCCGGCGGTGCCCAGTTCACGCTGAGCTTTCATCTCGCCAAGGCCGAGCCGGCGACCGCGTGACCGGCTCACCGGTTTTCGGCGGCAGCCCGGCCGGGTCGCCGACCGTGCCGCTTTACTTCACCTTGCCGTCGGACAGGTCCATGATCATCCGCGTGGTCAGGTACAGGCGCGGCACGATGCTGTTGAGCTGGACGTATTCGGCATCGTTGGAGTGCGCGCCGAAGCCGGACAGGCCCATGCCTTCGACCACGGCCCCCTTGGTCTTGAGGGCGGCAAAGGCGGCGTCGGTGCCGCCGCCGGTGGCCCTTTCGGCGACGTTCATCGACAGGCCCAGTTCCTGATAGATCGCCTTGCCGTGGCCGGCCACGTTGCGCGAGGCGTCGTTGGCTTCGAGCGGCGGGCGGCGCACCTCGAACTTCACGTCCACCTTGGAGTCGGGCAGCAGGCGGTTCTTGATCTTGTCCTGCAGGGCCTTCTCGAGCTCGTCGAAATCCGCGACCTTGAGCGCGCGTGCGTCGGCCTGGGCGGTGGCTTCGGCGGGGATCACGTTGCGGTTGGTGCCGGACTTCGACACCGTCCAGTTCAGCTTCAGGCCCTGCTCGGGCTTGGACAGGTCCTTCATCTGCAGCACCTGGTGCGACAGCTCGTAGAGCGCATTCACGCCGCCCTCGGGCCTGGCGCCTGCGTGCGACGACTTGCCGTGCACCGTGAGATAGGCCGAGCCGATGCCGCTGGTGGCGAGGCGGAGCGTGCCGCTGGCGTCGCTGCCCTCGAACGAGAATACGGCGTCCTGCTCCGCGGCGGTGCGGGTGATGGTTGAGCGCCAGCCGGGCGAGGAGATCTCCTCGTCGCCGTTGATCAGCACCGTGAGCGTGCCGTAGTCCTTGAAGTTCAGCTTCTGCAGCAGCGCCACGGTGTGGATGATGGTGGCGACGCCCTGCTTGTCGTCGGCGATGCCGAGTCCATAGGCCTTGTCGCCGTCGATGCGGAAGGGTTGATCCTTCAGCATGCCCTTGAGATAGACCGTGTCCATGTGCGCGATCAGCATGATCTTCGCGCTGCCCGTGCCCTTGAAGACGGCCCGCACGGCCGGGCCGATCTTCTCGGGCGTGTCGTCGAGGCGATAGATGTCGGTGGTCTGCAGGATGTCCACCGCGCCGCCGAGCTGCTTGAGCTCCGCAGCGATGCGCGCGGCGATCTGGTTGAGGCCGTCGAGGTCCTTGCTGCCGGATTCGATCTGCACGAGGTCGCGCAGGGTGTCGAGCAGCGGCTGCTGCTCCTGCTGTGCCAGCGCGCGAATGTCGGCTGCCGGCGCTGCCTGCGCCGTGGTGGCGGCAAGCGCCAGGCCGAGGGATGCGATGAGCGGGCGGACGAACGAGCGGGTGGAACGCGATTGGGGCATGGGCGGCGATCTGTGGGTTCGAGGACGATCCGGATCCCCGTCTTCACAGGCCGCGCCGCCGCCGTCAACCATCGCGGCCCGCCTCGCGGAAGCGAGGCGCGCCGCAGGGGCTGACGCCGGCTATTGCTTCGGCTGGCCGAAATCGAGCGGCGGCAACTCGATCTGCGGCACCTCGATCTTGACCTTGTTGAGGTCGACGTCGAGCGGCTTGTCGAGCAGGCCGGTGACCACCACCGGGAACGCGATGACAAGCGCCACCATGATCGCCTGCAGCCCGATCCAGGGCATCGCGCCCCAGTAGATGTCCGAGCTCTTCACTTCCTTCGGCGCCACGCCGCGCAGATAGAACAGCGCGAAGCCGAACGGCGGATGCAGGAACGAGGTCTGCATGTTGACGCAGAGCATCACGCCGAACCAGATCAGCGCCGCATCCGGGCCGACCACCGGCGCCAGCACCTTCTGCGCGATCGGGGCGATCATCGGCAGGATGATGAAGGCGATCTCGAAAAAGTCGAGGAAGAACGCCAGGAAGAAGATGAAGATGTTGATGAAGATCAGGAAGCCCCAGACGCCGCCCGGCAGCGAGGTCAGCATGTGCTCCAGCCAAACCCCGCCGGACACACCGAGGAACACCACCGAGAAGCAGGTCGAACCGATCAGGATGAAGGTGACCATGCAGGTGATGCGCATGGTGGTCTCGTAGCCCTGCTTGATCAGGTCGCGCAGGTCAGGGATCTTCACCGCCTCGAGGCAGATCCAGACCACCGCGAGATAGGTGATCGCGAAGGCGAGCCTGAAGATCAGGTTCTCGCTGAACAGCATCGCGATGATGGTGCCGATGCCGCCGGCGATCACGCCTGCTATCAGCACCTTGCGGCCGGTCGCGCTGAAGTCCTTGTGGTGGATCGCAGCGAGCACGATGGCGCCGACCGCACCCATTGCGCCGGCTTCGGTCGGGGTCGCAAGGCCCATCATCATGGTGCCGAGCACGACGAAGATCAGCACCGCTGACGGGATGATGCCGAGCAGGCACTTCTTCCACAGCGCCCAGCCGGTCAAGGTGCGGGCCTCGATCGGCACCGCGGGCACGTGGCTCGGCTTGAAGATGCCGAGCAGGAAGGTGTAGCCGGCGAACAGCAGGATCTGGAACACGGACGGGCCCCAGGCGCCGAGATACATGTCGCCGACCGACTTGCCGAGCTGGTCGGCGAGCACGATCAGCACCAGCGAGGGCGGAACGAGTTGGGTGATGGTGCCGGAGGCGGCGAGCACGCCGGTGATGTAGCGGATGTTGTAGCCGTAGCGGATCATCACCGGCATCGAGATCAGCGCCATGGCGATCACCTGCGCCGCCACCGTGCCGGTGATGGCGCCGAGGATGAAGCCGACGATGATCACGGAATAGCCGAGGCCGCCGCGGATCGGGCCGAACAGCTGGCCCATCGAATCCAGCATGTCCTCGGCCAGCCCGCATCTCTCCAATATCGCGCCCATGAAGGTGAAGAACGGGATCGCGAGCAGCAGCTCGTTGGACAGCACGCTGCCGAAGATGCGGCCCGGAATCGCCTGCAGGAAGTTGAGGTCGAAGAAGCCGAGATAGATCGACAGGAACCCGAACGACAGGCCGACCGCGGCGAGCGTGAACGCCACCGGATAGCCGATCAGCATCGCAACGATCAGGCCGCCGAACATCAGCGGCGGCATCATCTCCAACGTGATCGTCATTGCGTCGGCCTCTCATACTTCGCGTCGATGGTCACATAGCCCTGCAGCGCGGCGATCCGCTTGATCACCTCTGAGACGCCTTGCAACGCAAGCATCACGAAGCCGGACGGGATAACGAACTTGATCGGCCAGCGCAGCAGGCCGCCGGCATTGCCGCTCATCTCGCCGACCGCATAAGCCTGGTAGAAGAACGGCCAGGACAGGTAGGCGAGCAGCAGGCAGGCCGGAATCAGGAAGAACAGCGTGCCGATCAGGTCGAGCCAGAGCTGGCCGCGTTCGGACAGCATCAGATAAAGGATCTCGACGCGGACATGCTCATTGCGCTTGAAGGTGTAGGAGGCGCCGAACATCACGAGGATCGCGAACATGTACCACTGCGCCTCGAGCCAGCCGTTCGAGGAGTAGCTGAACGCGTAGCGGATCATGGCATTGCCGGCGCTGACCAGGCAGGCGATCAGCACGAGCAGGTTGCAGATGGTGCCGATCTTCTCATTGAGGCGGTCGATGGCCTGACTTAGTGCCAACATTGGGCGCATCACGATCTCCGCGGTCGCGCGATCTGCGCACCGAATATCTTTCAAGCATCATCCGGCCGCCGCGCGCATGCGCGCGGAGCACGGCTCACTTTCAGGAGCAGTTGCAAGCGTTCGTCCTCCCCCGAAATCCGCTTCCGCCGTCTTTAGGTGCTCTTGGCTGCCGGATCGTCGGCTGGAGCCGACGGGAGGCAGCGGCCTATCCGGCCGGGCAAGCGTGAAAGCCGGGGCACCAAATCAGCGCCGTGTAGCGCCGTCAATCGGAAAATGGGCAAATTGACGGCACGGCAAACCGTTGTCCCGCCTTGGAAATCGGAGGACGACGCAGGCGTCGGCGCAGGGTTTTGAACTAGCCGCCTGTCACGCTCATGTGGCGGCTGACGCTCGGGCGGTTGTGGCGGCGGTCGATGATGAAATCGTGCCCCTTCGGCTTCAGTCCGATGGCCCGGTCGATCGCCGCCGACAGCAGATCATCGTCCGGCGAGCTGCGCAGCGGCCGGCGCAGGTCGGAGGCGTCCTCATGGCCGAGGCAGGTGTGCAGCGTGCCGGTGCAAGTGATCCGCACCCGGTTGCAGGATTCGCAGAAATTGTGGGTCATCGGCGTGATGAAGCCGAGCTTGCCGCCGGTCTCGGTGACCCGGACATAGCGGGCAGGGCCGCCGGTGTCGTCGGCGAGGTCGGTCAGCGTGTAGTGCTTCTCGAGCCGCGCGCGCAGCAGCGACAGCGGCACATATTGATCGATGCGGCCTTCGCCGATGTCGCCCATCGGCATCACCTCGATCAGCGTCAAGCCCATTGCCTTGCCATGCGCCCATTCCATCAGCGCGGGAATCTCGTCCTCGTTCAAGTTCTTCAGCGCGACCGCGTTGATCTTGACCGCGAGCCCGGCCGATCGCGCCGCCTCGATGCCCGACAGCACCTTGTCGATGTCGCCCCAGCGGGTGATGCTCCGGAATTTTACGGGATCGAGCGTGTCGAGGGAGACGTTGACGCGGCGCACGCCGCAATCGGCCAGCTCCTGCGCGAAGCGCGCGAGCTGCGAGCCGTTGGTGGTCAGCGTCAGTTCGTCGAGCGCGCCCGTCGTCAGATGGCGTGACAGCGAACGCACCAGGCCCATCACATTGCGGCGGACCAGCGGCTCGCCGCCGGTGAGGCGGATCTTGCGCACGCCCTTGGCGACGAAGGCGGAGCAGAGCCGGTCGAGCTCCTCCAGCGTCAAGAGATCGGCCTTCGGCAGGAAGGTCATGTCTTCCGACATGCAATAGAAGCAGCGCAGGTCGCAGCGGTCGGTGACGGAGACACGCAGGTAACGGATGGTCCGGCCGAACGGGTCGGTCATCGGACGGAACAGCGTGTCGGGATGCGCCTGCGTGGATCCGTTCATTCAGCTCGAGCCTTGCAATCTGTCGCTGCGGGCCAAGCCGTGGCCGGCCCGCACGCACAATCTATGCATGTTGGCACAGCGTCACAATGCGTTCCAAGGGATGATCCGCAACCTGCAATGCGAATTGCAAAGTGATAGGCGAGGTAGATCGCGCGATGCATGATCGCAATCGCCGATGTGTCTCGACGAAAACCAAAACCCGGCCTTGGGCCGGGTTCTTTGTGCAGTGCGCAATGCTGCGTGCTAGCGCGTCGGAGCCGCCGCAGCCGGCGGCGCCGCGTCAGGCGCAGCGGCGGGGGCCGCAGCGGCAGCCGGCTTCGGCTTCTTCTTTTTCGGCCGCATCCCCTTGTGCGCGCGCGGCGGCGGGCCGGCGGGCTGCAGCTCGGCGAACACCGGGCTGGGATCGAGCGCGGTGGTGGCCGGGCTCGCGAAGTCGCCCGGCGAGCGGGTCACCGTAACCGGCACCGTCGCCGGTTGGAACTTCGGCATGTTGAAGGTGACGGTGAAGTTGCTCTCCGGCGTCGGGATCGACACGGAGCAGGGCGTTTTGCAGCCCGGTCCGATCGACGTCACGGCGTCGGCGCCTTGCGGATTCGAATCCAGCTGCACCTGCATTGGCGGTGGCGCGGACTTGAACGAATCCAATGAGAAGGAGGAGCAGCCGGCCAGGCTCAGCCCGGCGGCCGCAATTACGATGATACGACGCATGATCCACACTCTACTGCGGCAATCAGCCACAATCCCCGGCCCGACCATAGGAGCGTCGGAACAGAGGCGCAACAGGGCGAGGCCTGTTCGTTAAAGGATGGTTAATGAAAAAATCGCATGGCAAAACATTGCCAAGCGATATCAGTGTGTTGCGAAAAACTTATGTCGCGATGAGGCTGGCGATGGCGTCCGGCAGATCGCGCATATGGCTGATCAGCCGGTCCGGCTTCAGCTCGGTCATCGGGACGTCGGTATAGCCGAAATCGACCCCGATCACCGGGACGTTGGCGCGCCGGGCGACCCCGACGTCGGGGCCGGCATCGCCGACCATGATCGCGCCGGGCAGCCGGCCGCCGGCACGGGCCACCGTCTCGCGCAGGAACGCCGGATCCGGCTTGGCGATCCCGAACGTGTCCTGGCCGCAGATGGCGGCAAAGCGCGGCGTCAGGTCGAGCCTGTCGAGCAACAGCTTCGACAGCCACTCCAGCTTGTTGGTGCAGACCGCCAAGCGATGGCCCTTCGATGCGAGCCGGTCGAGCGCGGCCTCGAGCCCGTCGAACGGACGCGAGCCGTCGGCGATGTGCTCGGCGTAGAAGTCGATGAAATCCCTGGTCAGGCGATCGAGCTCACCGATGCTGACCACGCGGCCTTCCACTTCGAGCCCGCGCTCGAGCAGCTTGCGCGCGCCGGCGCCGATCATGTTGCGGGCGGCTGACAGCGGCACCGGCCGCAGACCTTCGCGGTCGAGCACGTGGTTCAGTGCGCTGATCAGGTCGGGCGCGGTGTCGACCAGCGTGCCGTCGAGATCGAACACGATGATGGGGGGAGAGGCGGCGGACATCACGCATTTCGCTATCGGGCTGCGCACCGCGATGCAAGAGCAGATGCGGCCGGAGAGCGGTTTTCGGCGATTTTGGCCGTGATCGATGCCGTTTCGTCCAGAAGACCGGTCCGGATGGCGCTGTTCCTGCCGGTGAATCGAGGCTAGATATGCGCCCGCTGGGCGGCCGATGGCGTGCCCGGAATCGACAACCGGGGGCTATCGGCACGTGGACATGGACGCACTGAAACGCCAGGCGGCGGCGCGCGCGCTCGAAGAGGTGCGCGACGGCATGAAACTCGGGCTCGGCACCGGGTCGACCGCCAAGCATTTCGTCGAGCTGCTCGGCGAGAAGGTCCGCGCCGGCATGAAGGTGATCGGCGTGCCGACCTCGGAGGCGACCCGGGCGGACGCGATCCGCTGCGGCGTGCCGCTGACCACGCTCGACGAGATCGACCATCTCGACCTCACCATCGACGGCGCCGACGAGATCGACCCCGCGCTCAATCTGATCAAGGGCGGCGGCGGCGCGCTGCTGCGCGAGAAGATCGTGGCCGCCGCCAGTGATCGCATGATCGTGATCGCCGACGACAGCAAATGGGTCGACGTGCTCGGCCGCTTTCCGCTGCCGATCGAGGTGATCCCGTTCGGGCTCGCCGCCACCCAGGCCGCGCTGGCGCGAGCGTTCGGTGAGGCCGGCGTGTCCGGCCAAATGGTCATCCGCAAGGGCAAGGACGGTCACGTTTTTGTCACCGATGGCGGCCACTGGATCGTCGATGCCCATCTCGGCCGGATCGGCGACCCGCCGCGTCTTGCGGGTCTGCTCAGCGTCATTCCGGGCGTGGTCGAACACGGCCTGTTCATCGGGCTTGGCAGCGTCGCCGTTCTGGCCGGCGCGCAGGGAATTCGGGTTGTTGAACGGCGATAGCGCCGCAAGCAAGGAGACTTGGAATGAAGCGTTTTTCGGGACTTTTGTCGGCGGCGGCCCTGGCTGCTGGACTGGCGCTGGCGGCCGCACCGGCCATGGCGCAGCAGCAGCTGCCTCCGATGCCCAAGGTCAAGCAGTCGACGCCCGCGGCGATCGCGGCTGCCAAGGAAATCCTGACCATGAAGAACGTGGCGGTGATGTACTCCGGCGCCGTTCCGGGGATCATCGAGAAGACCAAGACCGGTCTGTTGCAGCAGTACCTGAACTACCAGAAGGATCTCGACGAGGTCGCGGTGATCGTCGCCAAGCAGTTCGCCGGCGGTGAGAAGGAGATCGGCGAGGGCATGGCGCAGATCTACGCCGCCGAGTTCACCGAGCAGGAGCTGAAGGATCTCGTGACGTTCTACAAGACCCCGCTCGGCCAGAAGCTTTTGACCGCGGAGCCCACTGCAATCAACGGCTCGCTGCAATATATGCAGCAATGGGCCCAGCAGTTCGGCGTGATCGTCGCCGGCCAGTTCAAGGCCGAGATGAAGAAGCGCGGCAAGGATATCTAAAGGATATCTAAGCGCGCTTGTCACCTCGCCCCGCTTGCGGGGCGAGGGCGAAGAAAGAGGTTGCCATGGCCGAGTTCGACGTCGACCTGTTTGTCATCGGTGGTGGTTCGGGCGGCGTTCGTGCTGCCCGCATCGCCGCCAATTACGGCGCGAAGGTCATGGTCGCCGAAGAGTACCGGATGGGCGGCACCTGCGTGATCCGCGGCTGCGTGCCGAAGAAGCTGTTCGTGATCGGCAGCCATGTCCACCAGGAGATTGAGGACGCCGCCGGCTTCGGCTGGAACATCGGCCAGATCTCGTTCGACTGGGCAACCCTGGTCGCCAACAAGGACAAGGAGATCGCCCGGCTCGAGGCCGCCTACACCACCAATGTCGAGAAGTCCGGCGCGCGGATCGTAAAGACCCGCGCGGTGCTGGAGGATGCCCACACCATCCGCCTCGCCACCGGCGAGAAGGTGACAGCAAAGTACATCCTGATCGCCACCGGCGGTGCGCCCAACCATGGCCCGGCGGTGCCCGGCATCGAGCATGTGATCTCCTCCAACGAGGCGTTTCATCTCAAGGAGCTGCCGAAGCGGATCGTGATCCAGGGCGGCGGTTACATCGCGCTGGAATTCGCCGGCATCTTCGCCGGCTTCGGCTCCGACGTCACGGTGGTCTACCGCGGCGACAACATCCTGCGCGGCTTCGACGAGGACGTGCGCAAGCATGTCCGCGCCGAGATGGAGAAGCGCGGCATCACCATCATCACCGGCTGCACGGTGACCAAGGTCGACAAGCACGGCCGTGATTTCACGACGCATCTGTCGAGCGGTTCAAGCATCGCCTCCGACCAGGTGATGTTCGCGATCGGCCGCCATCCCAATATCGCAGGTCTCGGGCTCGAAGCTGCCGGCGTCGCCATCAATCCCGCCAATGGCGGCATCCAGGTCGACGGCTGGTCGAAGACCTCGGTCGACAACATCTATGCGGTCGGCGACGTCACCCACCGCGCCAACCTGACCCCGGTCGCGATCCGCGAGGGCCATGCCTTTGCCGACACCGTATTCGGCAAGCGCCCGGTTCAGGTCGATCACGCGACGATCCCGACCGCGGTGTTCTCGCAGCCCGAGGTCGGCACCGTCGGCCTGACGGAGCAAGAGGCGCGGGCGCAGTTTTCCCACGTCGACATCTACAAGACCGATTTCCGCCCGATCAAGGCGACGATGTCCGGCCGCGATACCCGCGTGCTGATGAAGCTCGTGGTCGACGGCGCGAGCGACCGCGTGCTCGGCTGCCACATCGTCGGCGATGCCGCCGCCGAGATCACCCAGGCGGTCGCGATCGCGGTGAAGATGAAGGCGACCAAGGCTGATTTCGACGCCACCATCGCGCTGCATCCGACCGCGTCCGAAGAGCTGGTGACGATGCGCACCCCGACCGCGCGCCACGTCCGCCAGGCGGCGGAGTAGGGCCGCTCGGCCGAGGCACTCTCCCGATGCGGGTTTGCGTGAAGAAAACGCGTCACATCCCGCATTGATGGCTGGGAACTGGGAACGCGCCCTGCCTGACAGCGCAACGCCGCCCGCTTAAAATACCTGCGAGCGGCGCTGTCTCTAGCCCCAGGAGGGTCGTGGCAAAATCCTGATGAGGATAGGTCTGCGGCAAGCGCGCATCGGTTTCATACCTCTGAAGGGGTAGGCTTGCCGCCGCGGCGATTGTGCACAGCATGGGTACGCAATTGGCCGCGCGCCATCTCGCACGCCTTGGAACCTTGCGCTATGCTGGCAGTTCCACTCTCAAACAGTTTGATGTCTCAAATTGAGGGAGCCGCCCATGACAGGTCCCACCGAGCAGGAAATTCGGACCCGCGCCTATGAGCTGTGGAAGGACGCCGGCGAGCCGCCAGGCCAGATGGATCAGCTCTGGTACAAGGCCGAACGGGAACTGCTGGCGCGCAAGGCCGCCAACGGCAACGGTGAAGCGCACGGCGAATTGAACGGCCATCAGCCGACGAGATATCAATAGGCATTGGCACGAGACACACCAGGCGAGTCCCGGATGATGCCGGGGTTCGCGATTTTCGGTTGATGCGCCGTCAACCGAATCTTCCGGTGATGAAGCGCTCGGTCTGCTTGTATTTGGGGCTGACGAAGATGTCGCCCACGGTGCCGAACTCGACGAGTTCCCCGAGATACATGAAGCCGGCGAAGTCGGACACCCGAGCCGCCTGCTGCAAATTGTGCGTCACGATGATGATGGCGTGATCCCGCTTCAGTTCGTCGATCGTCTGCTCGATCTTGGCCGAGGAGATCGGATCGATCGCCGAGCAGGGCTCGTCGAGCAGGAGCACGTCCGGGCCGGTTGCGATGACGCGCGCAATGCTCAGCCGCTGCTGCTGGCCACCCGACAAGTCGAACCCGTAACGCGTCAGATTGTCCTTCACCTCGTCCCACAGCGCGGCGCGGCGCAACGCCTGTTCGACGAGAACGTCCATCTCGGCGTCGCTGACCTTGCGCTGCAGTCTGATGCCGAACGCGATGTTGTCGTAGATGGTGGTCGGAAACGGCGTCGGCTTCTGGAACACCATGCCGATCCGCGCGCGCAACTGATACACATCGATCTTGCTGAGGATGTCCTCGCCGTCGAACAGGATTTCGCCTTCGGCACGCTGACCGGGGTAGAGGTCGTGCATCCGGTTCAGCACGCGCAGCAGCGTCGACTTTCCGCAGCCGGACGGACCCATGAAGGCTGTCACGCGCTTGTCATAGATCGGTGCCGAGACATTGCGGAGCGCCTGGCTGCCGTCCTCGTAGAAGAAATTCAGGTTCTTGATCCTGATCTTCTCGGTGGTCGCGGTCACGGTGGGCTTGCTGTTGACGATCGCGGCCATCGCCTGCCGCGCGGCTGCTTCGCGGTCGGACTCGGAGCCGATCGGTACAAAGTTCGTCGTGTACAGCATCAGCCGTCCCCCTCAGCATTGACATCGGCTATATCGATAGCCGGGGCGGTCCAGCGCGCGTTGATGCTGATCAAGGCGCGGCGCCGGCCTCGATCCACTCCCGCCATTGTCATTCCGAGCCTGGAGGCACCAGTGCACGACCCGATCGATCTCGCCGAAAAGCTGTCCACGTTCTCCGATCACTGGTCGCCGCGCACCGTGGCGCAGTTCAACGCCTGCGACGTCATGGTGGTGAAGGTGCAGGGCGCGTTCGTCTGGCACAAGCACGACGATACCGACGACTTCTTTCTTGTCTTGAAGGGCGTGCTCGACATCGAACTGCGCGACCGCACCGTGACGCTGAAGCCAGGCCAGATGTACATCGTGCCGAAAGGCGTCGAGCACCGCCCCGTCGCGCGGGAGGAGGCGCATCTGTTGCTGATCGAGCCGACCGGGACGGCGAACACGGGTGATGCGGCGACGGCGGCGGCGAGGAAGGTGGTGTGAAGCCTGCAACGCCCACAGGAGCCGAATACTGGAAGGCCGAGAAAGCGGACAAGAATGAGCCCAGCTGCGATTGCTTCCTAATCAGGCAAGAACTCGGAGGCAATTTTCGAGAGCAGCAGAGATAATTTTGCCGCGTCATTGCGTACTGAAACGAGGTCAGAAACCGGTCGCTTCTTTCTGATGTCTCGGGTGCGCACCGCGATGGCTTCGTTTTCCTTCGATCGCCGATGCTTCGCGCCGTTCGGAGCAACGTCAAGCATCCACATATTTCCGATCGGTGTGGCAAAAATCGCGTGAACGAAGTCGTTTCTTCCCTTAGTCGTGCTCTCAACTAAACTGAAAGCTTCTTCGGCGGTTTCTAAAATCGACCGATCGCGGCATTTCGCGCGAAGCACTTCGATCCATACCCTTGCGTTCGTATGGATGCTACTTGACGCTAACATTGTACGCGCTGTTTCTATTGGCAAATCCAAAACATAGTGCAGCGTATGGACGAGCAGATGTTCGCATTGTCCTTGAATCGCGCACAATTCTCCAAGCGCCTGCAGTTCCGAGCCAGCAAGCGGAATGCGAAATGCAGGTGCAAGGCGTTCCCGGCGCGCTATTTTGGCAGATCGCTGCGTTGACCGCATCGAAGGTATTGTCTCCCAATTACCAAATAAGCGGCGTTGCTATTGGCTTACGGACAAACGTCGAGCAGCACATTAGTGCGCCTTAACGAGCGGTATCGGATAGAAGGGGATGATAGCTGCGATAGGGATATCTCGAGCAACATATTTCGCGGCGGGATTTTTCCTCAGGAACTCCGCACGCTCCTCTTCATACCCTTGCTTGTCTCGTTGGCAATCTCCGTCACCACAATTCCAGTGATGGCAGGGACCGCGATTTTGAAGCGTCAAACCGGTTTGGCCCTTATATGGACGCACCACAAAACAGAACTTGGTTAGACGTTCGGCGGTCTCCGCGAATTGATCATTGTACCTCGCAATTCCATACACGAAGAAGTCAGCACGCTGGTCAGCCATATCTTCAAGAGTCTTGTTAATCAGCGAAATCGCGTCAACGGCCACTTTGCCGTGTGGGCCGATGAAGTAATCGGTCACGGTTGGATAGGCTTCCCTCGATTGCTTTCTTAGTTCTCCAGGATCATCGGGGCTGTCGGGCAATACAGGCACTGAGAATGATACTGCAGATGTCACGGTCATATTTTTGGTGGGCGTACTACCTGTGTTCTCCAAAATCGTCTGAAAGGTCCAGTAGCCCGGAAGGTCTTGGGATGCTGCTAGGCCTGTCGCGATGATGAAAGGCCGTTGGACCGCCGTGAACGCTTCGCGGGTCGTGCTGTCAGTTTTAAGCAATGCCCTCCACTGTATGTACCCAACGACGGTTGTGATGATGGCGACGATTGCGAGCACGGCGGTCCATATTACCAACCATCGAGTTAGCCGTAGGTTGGCCTCCGCAATTGCATCAACGGTAGCAACGCTATCCGAGGAGGCACTAGACTGCGAAGACAAGACTTGATTGGAAACCGGAAGAATTCTGCTCTCGTCCGCGGTGTGGGGGCTTGTGTTCTTCGGTTGCGTCGTCGGCCTCAGTTTGCCGCGCCTCTTTCCCATTTCCTTCGCGTCCTCCGCCCCATGCCCCGTGATCATACTCGAAATTTTGCAGACAACCTTCAGCAGTACAGCCGTTCTTCCACATGCGTGGAAATCAGGACGACGCCAGTTCGACAAAATAGAATTGTGCAGATTCTGAAGTGCGACTTATCATCTTTTTGCACCAAAGCACCAAATTCCCTAACCCAAACAAAGCGATCACCCCTGTCCAGTCCGGACGCGGAAAATATTCCGCTTGGCGTTTGACCCAACTCAGATGTTCAATGTGCGCGTCTCACCCGATCGAGGGGCGCTGCGCATCGTCAGGAGTGTTGCGGTGGGATGCGGTGGACGCCGAGGTCACGAGAGACGACGCGTGACGGAAGCGGACGGTGAAGTCGTGTGGTCCTGACGCCCAAGTGGCAGGTGTCTCGTCGCATTGCGCGGTGCGCGTTGCGAAGGCGGTGACAAACAAGCCAAGTCTCGCCGGGGAGAGCACGAAGTAAGCCGTAACCCATCGCGCAGGGAAAGCCGGGTTGTTCCCGGTTACACCTGTGGTCCTACCTCCCGCGTTTTTCACTACGCGGGACCCATGGGTGCGATCGGCACCCGGCTTTCCCTGCGCCCTCTGATTCAGAGCGGCGGAACGAAGAGCAAGGCTCGGGCAAAGATGTCGCGAGAACGCGGATGCGTGGCTCACCAATCGCGCCACATACCGACTGTCGTCCCGGCGCAGGCCGGGACCCACAACCACGAATGGCTGTTGTCACACGATGTCGGAACGACGAGTCCCTTCAACAATGTCTGCTGCGGCGTATGGGTCCCGGCCTGCGCCGGGACGACAATTGCGGGCGTACTCAAATCGATCACATCGCTGGAACGACAGCGGAGCGTGTGGCGCTTACCCCTCCGCCTCGAGCCACTCCGCGGCGCCGCGCCACAGCGCGTCGCGGTGTTCGCTGCGGAAGAAGCCGAAATGACCGATCTTCGGCACGCCGGCGTCCGCGGGGCTGATCGCGATGATCTCGGGCGTGATCGACGTGAAGGCGGAGCACAGCAGTTCGACCGCGGGACGCGTCGCCCAGGTGTCGTCGGTGATGGTGAGGGCGCGGAGCTTGCCCTTGAACTTCGGAAAATTTTCGCGCGCGGCAAGCGCAGGGTCGTCGAGCAGATAGCGCTCGCGCATCACCCAGCTGCGCCATTGCTCGAACACGCCGCGCGGCAGGTCCATGCCGAGGCCGGCCCAGGCGGGCACATAGCCGAGTGTGCGCGCCAATGGCAGGCCGATGCCGTTCATGAAGGCGACGACGCGGTAGCGCTCGGGCGAGGCCACCAGCTTCCAATGCGCGGCCTGCGAAGCGATCAGCAGCGCGCGCGGGATCTCGGCGTTGTTGGGCAACAGCCCGAGTGCCTGGCCGCCGAAGGAGTGGCCGACATAGGCAAACGGCAGGTCGCGGTAGCGCTCGCGCATCCAGCGCACGGCGGCGGTTGCGTCGAGCGCGGCCCAGTCCGCCATCGTGGCCTTGAAGCCGGCCAGCGACTTCGGCTTGTTCAGGCCGGTCGCGGCCATCGGCCTGCTATCGCCGGTGCCGCGGTAGTCGTAGGTGAGGACCGCCGCGCCGCGGCGGGCCAGGTAGCCGGCAAAACCGCGATAGACCTTGCGCGGCACCGCGGTCGCCGAGTTGATCAGGACGGCGTGGCGCTTCTTGGCCCGGGGCAGGAACAGCGTCGCGGCGAGCGGATAGCCGTCCGCCGCCGGCACGACGATGTCGTCGCTAAAAACGTCGTCCAGCGCGGCGGCGGCCACGGCGATTTCCCCGGCATTCATGCTATGCTCTACCAAATGCGAATTCGGATTTTCTTGCAAGGGCTTGACGGAATTGCAGGAATCCTTCTAGCGGGAGACCGGCGCCCTGTGTATAAGCCGGGCTTTCGTATGCCCGCGATTAAGTCGCGGTTTTTGCTCAGGAGTTGACCTCATGTCCGAGCGGTGGACACCCGATAGCTGGCGCGCCAAGAAGGTGCTGCAGGTGCCCGATTATCCCGATGCCAAGGCATTGGCCGATGTCGAGGCCCAGCTGGCGACCTTTCCGCCGCTGGTGTTCGCGGGCGAGGCGCGCAGCCTGAAGAAGGCGCTGGGCCGGGTCGCGGGCGGCGAGGCCTTCCTGCTGCAGGGCGGCGACTGCGCCGAGAGCTTTGCCGAGCACGGCGCCAACAACATCCGCGACTTCTTCCGTGTGCTGCTGCAGATGGCCGTGGTCATGACCTATGCCGGCGCGCTGCCGGTGGTGAAGGTCGGCCGCATCGCCGGGCAGTTCGCCAAACCGCGTTCGTCGCCGACCGAGAAGCAGGGCGACGTCGAGCTGCCGAGCTATCGCGGCGACATCGTCAACGACATCGCCTTCACGCCGGAAGCGCGTGTTCCCGATCCGCAGCGCCAGCTGATGGCCTATCGGCAATCGGCGGCGACGCTGAACCTGCTGCGCGCGTTTGCGACCGGTGGCTTCGCCAATCTCGGCAGCGTTCATCAATGGATGCTCGGCTTCCTGAAGGACTCGCCGCAGTCCCGCCGCTACAAGGAGCTCGCCGACCGCATCTCGGACGCGCTGAACTTCATGCGCGCCTGCGGCCTCGACCTCGAGAGCCATCCGGAGCTCCGCGCCACCGATTTCTACACCAGCCACGAGGCGTTGCTGCTCGGCTACGAGCAGGCGATGACGCGGATCGATTCCACCACCGGCGACTGGTACGCGACATCAGGCCACATGATCTGGATCGGCGACCGCACCCGGCAGCTCGACCACGGCCATGTCGAATATTTCCGCGGCATCAAGAACCCGATCGGCCTGAAATGCGGCCCGTCGCTGAAGCCGGACGAGCTCTTGAAGCTGATCGACGTGCTCAATCCCGACAACGAGCCGGGACGCCTGACGCTGATCAACCGGTTCGGCGCCGACAAGGTCGGCGATCATCTGCCCGGCCTGATCCGCGCCGTGCAGCGCGAGGGCCGCGTCGTGGTCTGGTCGTGCGATCCGATGCACGGCAACACCATCACCTCGACCTCGGGCTACAAGACGCGGCCGTTCGACCGCGTGCTGTCGGAGGTGAAATCGTTCTTCCAGATCCATGCGGCCGAGGGCACCCATGCCGGCGGCGTGCATCTGGAGATGACCGGGCAGGATGTCACCGAATGCATCGGCGGCGCGCGCGCCATCACTGATGAGGATCTCAACGACCGCTATCACACGGTCTGCGATCCCCGTCTCAACGCCGAACAGTCGATCGACATGGCCTTCCTGATCGCCGAGCTCCTGAAGCAGGAGCGCGCCGGCAAGGTCAAGCCGATGCCGGCCGCCGCGGGGTTGTGACTTGGGGCAGGTGACTTGGGTAGCTGACTTGAGGGCAGTGACTTGCTGAGGTTCTGGCGAGCCACCATCAACTCGCGCAACGGGCTGGCATTCGCCATCCGCTCGGAGCAGGCGATCCGCGAGGAGGTCGTGGCGCTGGCGCTGTCGGTGCCGCTGGCCTGGCTGGTCGGCGCCACCGTGATGCGTCGGGTCGAACTGGTCGCGACCGTGGTGCTGGTGCTGGTCATCGAGCTGCTCAACACCGCGATCGAGAAGCTCGCCGACCGCCTGACCATGGATCACGATCCGCAGATCGGGCGGGTCAAGGATATGGGCTCCGCCGCCGTCGGCGTCGCGCTCGCCATGGCCGGCCTGTTCTGGCTGTTCGCCCTCGCCGAGCGCATGGGTGCGTTTTAACCGTGACCGTGAATAAGCCGATCAAGCTTGCGGTGATCGGACGAGGTCTGATCGGGTCGGCGGCTGCGCGACATCTGAGCAAGATGGGCCACGAGGTTGCGCTGATCGGGCCCGGTGAGCCGGCCGATTTTCCGCGCCATGACGGCGTGTTCGGCAGTCACTATGATGAAGGCCGCATCACGCGGACCTACGATCCGCAAGCCTTCTGGCGGCAGATGAACCGCGCGGCGATTGCGCGCTACGGCGAGATTGCTGCGGAAAGCGGTGTCGATTTCTACCGGGAAGCCGGCGCGCTTCACGTCGGCAACAGCGAAACCACCGATGTCGCGTCGGTTGGCCAGGTCTGCGCCGACGAGGCGATCGGGTGTGAGGCCTATCGGGATGCGGCGCTCGCCGAGCGGTTTCCGTTTCTGCAATCAACCTCCGGCATGCTGGGCTATTTCGAGCCGCGCAATGCCGGATATATCAGCCCGCGGCGCCTGGTGCGGGCGCAGGCGATCGCGGCGGAGCACGCGGGCGCGCGGATCATCGACGAAGCTGCGCTCGGGATTTCGGAAACCGCTTCCGGTGTGACGATCCGGACGCGATCGGGCAACCTCGAGGCCGAGCGTGTGCTGGTTGCCGCCGGCGGGCATACCCAATCGCTGCTGGGCCGATCGTTGGGTGTTACGGTCTATGCGCGTACCGCGGCGCTGTTCCGGCTCGATCGGGCGGAAGTCGAACGCCTGGCCGGCATGCCGTCGATGCGCTGTCTCGGGCCGAAGGGCGATAACCCCTATATCCTGCCGCCGATCCCGTATCCGGACGGCCAGACCTGGTTGAAGCTCGGCGGCGATCCGGTCGATCGTCCGCTCGGCAGCGAGGCCGACATCAAGGACTGGTTCCGGTCGGGCGGTTCGGTCGACGTCGCGGATCACCTGCAAGCACAGATCCTCGATCGCATTCGCGACCTCGAGTTCGAGGAGCGCCGCGTCGTGCCCTGCATGACCAGCTTCGGCGACACCGGCTTGCCGCTGATCGGACCGCTGTCGGAGCGGGTCACCGTCGCATTCTGCTGCTACGGCAAGAGCGCGAAATGTTCGGATGAACTGGGCCGGTTGGGTGCTCTGGCGCTGCTCGGCGAGGTGAGGGCGGAGCTTGCACCCTGACGAGGGATGCCAGTGCGATTTCTGCAATCGCACCATGACCGGACGACCATTGAAGTTTGCCCTTGTGCGGGACAACATAAAGCTATGAGCGAACAACAGATCAAGATCACCCTGGCGCAACTCAATCCGACGGTCGGTGACGTCACCGGCAACGCCGCGAAAGCGCGTGCCGCGCGCGAGAAAGCCAAGGCCGACGGCGCCGACCTCGTGGTGTTGTCGGAGCTGTTCCTCGCCGGCTATCCGCCGGAGGACCTGGTGCTCAAGCCGGCGTTCCAGTCGGCCTGCCGCGCGGCGGTCGAGGAGTTGGCGCGCGAGACCAAAGACGGCGGCCCGGCCATGCTGATCGGCACGCCGTGGGTCGAGGACGGCAAGCTCTACAATGCCTGCGCGCTGCTCGACGGCGGACGCATCGCCGCGCTGCGCTTCAAGGCCAATCTGCCGAATTACGGCGTGTTCGACGAGAAGCGGCTGTTCGCGCGCGGCCCCGCGCCGGGCCCGGTGACGGTGCGCGGCGTGCGCATCGGCGTGCCGATCTGCGAGGATATCTGGCTCGAGGAGTCCGAGGACTACGAGAACGTCGTCGAATGTCTGGCCGAGACCGGCGCCGAGATTCTCGTGGTGCCGAACGGCTCGCCCTATGCCCGTGACAAGGCCGATCTCCGTCTGTCGATCGTCGTGGCGCGGGTCACCGAGAGCGGGCTGCCGCTGATCTATTTGAACGAAGTCGGCGGCCAGGACGAGTTGATCTTCGATGGCGCCTCGTTCGCGCTGAATGCCGATCTGTCGGTGGCGGCGCAGCTGCCGGCGTTCGAGGAGAACATCACGACGCTGACCTGGCGTAAGACCGCGGACGGCTGGCGCTGCTCCGGGCCGAGCACGGCGCAACTCGAGGGCGACAAGGCCGATTACGCTGCCTGCGTGCTCGGCCTGCGCGATTATGTCCGCAAGAACGGATTTCCCGGCGTGCTGCTCGGCGTTTCTGGCGGCATCGATTCGGCGCTGTGCGCGGCGATCGCGGTCGATGCTCTCGGCGCCGACAAGGTGCGCGGCGTGATGCTGCCGTTCCGCTACACCGCGCAGGTCTCGCTCGACGATGCCGCCAAGCTCGCCGCCGCGCTCGGCATCCGCTACGAGATCCTGCCGATCGCCGACGCCGTGAACGGCTTCGAGAAGATCCTGGCGCCGGTGTTTGCCGGCATGGAGCGCGACATCACCGAGGAGAATCTGCAGGCGCGCGCCCGCGGCACGCTGTTGATGGCGATCTCCAACAAGACCGGCGCCATGGTGGTGACCACCGGCAACAAGTCGGAGATGTCGGTCGGCTACGCCACGCTGTACGGCGACATGAATGGCGGCTTCAACCCGATCAAGGACATCTACAAGACCGAGGTGTTCCGCCTGTCCAGCCTGCGTAATGGCTGGAAGCCGGATGGTGCGCTCGGCCCGTCGGGTGAGGTGATCCCGGTCAACATCATCATCCGGCCGCCGACCGCGGAGTTGCGCGAGAACCAGACCGATCAGGATTCGCTGCCGCCCTACGACGTGCTGGATGCGATCCTCGAACGTCTCGTGGAGCGCGAGGAGCCGCTTGCGACCATCATCGCAGCCGGCTTCGACCGCGATGTGGTGACCCGCGTCGATCGCCTGCTCAACATCGCCGAATACAAGAGGCGGCAGGCCGCGCCCGGGGTGAAGGTGACGCGGAAGAACTTCGGCCGCGACCGCCGCTATCCGATCACCAACCGCTTCCGCGATTTCGGCAAGGCCTTGCCGGAGCCCGACGAGAAGCTGGTGACGCGCACCTCGCGTGCGTCGGCGGAGGCGTTCGAGGGGTAAATCCTACTGCTTCTTCTGCTGGATGAAGGTCGGGCCGACCGTGCGGATCTGGCCGTCGCTCGCGGGCGCGGCCGGCGCCGTGGTGGCGTCAGCGGCGGCAGGCTGCTGTTGAGCTGTCGCTGCCGGCACGCCCTTCTTGCCGGCGGCAGCCTTGGTCTGGGCGCGCTGCTGCATCTTCCGCGCGCTCTCCTCGGTGACGATGATGTCGCCCTGCTGCGCAGCCGCCGACTGGTCGTCGACCGCCTTCAACGCCTCGGCCCAGCTCTGGCCGGCCGCCCTGCACGAGCAGGACGGATTGAACTCGGTGCGGTACTTGAAGGCGTTCGGCAGCGACGAGTAGGACTGGCCGCTGATCGAGACCGCCTGGTTGATGTCTTCGCCGGGATTACGGTAGGCGAACAGGCTGGCCTCCGCGGCCGGGCACTGCGCCTTGCAGACCTGCTCGTCGGCGGCAAAGCGCGCCTGCGTGGTTGCGAACGAGATCGGGAAATAGGCGCCGTCGCAGGTGCGGACGCAGACGGTGCGGAAGGTGCCGGACTGTCCGGCATATTGCGCGTCGGGCGGGGGCAGCGGATTGCCGGGATTGCCGCCACCGCCGCCGCCGAACAGGTTCTCGATGAAATTGCCGGGGCCGCGCGCAGCCGCCGCGGCGTATTGCGGGCCGCAATTGTTCTGCGCCAGCGCGGTCAAGACCGAGCGGCGCTGGTTCTCGCGGTCGGCGCCGCCGAGGCCGCCGGTGCGCAGCCGCTCGAGATTGGCGGTCATCTGGTCGAGATTGGCGCGCATCTGCTGGATCTGGTTGTTGACCGGACCGCACTGCGCCGAATTGTTGTTGAACAGAGACAAGAACCCGGAGCTGTCGCAGCCCATGCGCCGCGCCTGCGCCGTCACCCGATCGAGCTCGCCCTGCTGCCGGGTTGCCGCATCCTGGTAGCGGCGGATCTGCTCGTCCCGTGCCGGATCGCCGCTGCCGCCGCCGCGATCGATCGCCGCCAG
Organism: Bradyrhizobium sp. WCU1; assembly: GCF_053474805.1. NCBI lineage: Bacteria > Pseudomonadati > Pseudomonadota > Alphaproteobacteria > Hyphomicrobiales > Nitrobacteraceae > Bradyrhizobium > Bradyrhizobium sp. WCU1. Next base: position 444,994 of record NZ_CM130280.1, on the reverse strand, counting down.
CTGGCCCTCGAGCCGCGCGCACATCGGGTTGGCCTGCGGCGCGCCTTGCGGAGCCGGGCCGGGCGGACCCGGGGGGACCTGCGCCAAGGCATGCGTCGCGGGCAGGGCGATGCCGGCCAGCAGGGCGCAAGTCAAAAACCAGCGGAAGAAGCGAGAACGGGAGCTATTGGGCATATCCGGCCATTAGAACGACGCCGCGCGGCGAGCAACGCCAAGCGCAGGCAAGGCCGTGCAATAGCCTTTTCTCGGGGCAGCGTCACGTCGTTTCCGGGGCGCCGGTGTGGCAATAACCCCGTTTATCCAGCGGCTTGGCTCAGCGCTGGCAGGTGATGGCGACGTATTCGCCGCAGCTATTGCCGGTGCATTTGGCGTTCGCGGCATGCGGAACCGCGCCGGTGATCTCGTCGGGATCGACGCGGCGGTAATTGCTCGCCTGCGCAAAATCGCGTGAGCGGCAGTAGGCGCGGGCGGCGGAGGCGCCGCAACGGTCGCCGCGGGCGATGCACTGGTCGATGCCGTAGCCGTCGGCCTCGTTAGCGATGATGAAAACCCGGCTGTCGGCCAGCGCGGCCGAGGCGACAAGGACAAACGTGCAGGCAATCAATGCTGAAATGGGCCGCATGGTGCACCGATGATATGGCGGGGAATCCGCTGGCCCTCCCGTACGCTCAATTCCTTAATAATGATTAACCATGAAGGCGTTGGCGTGATTTCGGTAGAGGGCGGGCCGCAAATCACCCGAAAACAGCCCCTTGACGCGATAAGGGGGCCGTGAGAGATGGTGGAACCATGAACGGCCACCTCGCCATCTGCAGCATTTGCCGCGAGATTATGAGCTAGCGATTCGCTGGCTGAGGCCGTCTTTTCTCAATCGCCTGAGAATCACCGGACGCCTCGCCGCGAGGAACAGGTGATCCATGGATTTGCGCCTCTACGATACGCTGACCCGGGAGAAGCGGCCCCTCGTGCCGCTCGATGCCAACAATGTCCGCATGTATGCCTGCGGACCGACGGTCTACGACTTCGCCCATATCGGCAACGGCCGCGCGGCCATTGTCTTCGACGTGCTGTTCCGCGTGCTGGGCCATCGCTATGGCGCCGATCACGTCACCTATGTCCGCAACATCACCGACGTCGACGACAAGATCAACGTCCGCGCCGCGCGGGACTATCCCGGCGTGCCGCTGAACGAGGCGATCCGCAAGGTTACCGAGCTGACCTATCAGCAGTACCAGGACGACGTCACGGCGCTCGGCTGCTTGGCCCCGACGGTGCAGCCGCGCGCGACCGAGCACATCCCGGAGATGCGCGCGATCATCGAGAAGCTGGTCGCCGGCGGCTTCGCCTATGTCGCCGAGGATCATGTGCTGTTCTCGCCGCAGGCGATGAACGCGGCCAATTCGGTGCTGCCGCGCTACGGCTCGCTGTCGAAGCGCTCGCTCGACGAGATGATCGCCGGCGCCCGCGTCGACGTCGCGCCCTACAAGCGCGACAACACCGACTTCGTGCTCTGGAAGCCGTCGAAGCCGGGCGAGCCGTCCTGGCCGTCGCCGGCCGGCATTGCGGTCGAGGGCCGGCCAGGCTGGCACATCGAGTGCTCGGCGATGGCCTGGAAGCATCTCGGCGAGAAGTTCGACATTCATGGCGGCGGCATCGATCTGGTGTTCCCGCACCATGAGAACGAGCTCGCCCAGACTTGCTGCGCGTTCCACACCGACCGTATGGCCAATGTCTGGATGCACAACGGCTTCCTGCAGATCGAGAGCGAGAAGATGTCGAAGTCGCTCGGCAACTTCTTCACGATCCGCGATCTCCTGGCCGATTGGCCCGGCGAGGTGCTGCGGCTCAGCATGCTCAAGACGCATTATCGTTCGCCGCTCGACTGGACGCTGAAGAGCGCGGAAGAGAGCGCGAAGACGCTCGACGACTGGTACGCGGTTGCGGCCGATGCCGAGCCCGGCGCGCCGTCGCAGGCCATGGTCGAGGCGCTCTACGACGATCTCAACACGGCGCAGGCGATGGCCGTGCTGCATGGCCTGCGCAGCGCATCGTCGAGCAGCGAGCAGAGTCGCAGGGAATTTGCCGGCTCGCTGCGGTTGCTCGGTTTCCTGTCCGAGAGCGCGGCGGCCTGGGAGGGCCGCAAGCGGCAAGCGAGCGGCGTCGATGCGGCGGCCGTCGAGGCGCTGATCGCCGAGCGCACGGCGGCGCGGGCGCGGAAGGATTTCAAGGAGTCGGACCGGATCCGTGATCAGCTCGCCGCGATGGGGGTGGCGATCAAGGATGGCAAGGACGCCGACGGCAAACCAGTGACCACCTGGGAGGTCGCGCGATGAGCCGCTCCGCACCCGCGTTGCGCCCCTATCTGCCTGATGACGCGCCGTTGCTGGCGGCGATCTTCGCGGCCTCGATCATGGACCTGACCGGCGACGATTACAGCGAGGCGCAGCAGGAAGCTTGGGCGGCGGCTGCCGACGACGAGGCAGCGTTCGGCAAGAAGCTTGCCGGCCAGCTGACGCTGATTGCGACGTTGCAGGGCGCGCCTGTCGGCTTCGCCTCGCTGAAGGGCGCCGATCACATCGACATGCTCTATGTGCATCCGAGTGCGGTCGGGCAGGGTGTCGGTGCCGCGCTGTGCGATGCATTGGAAAAGATCGCAAGCGCCCGCGGCACCAAGATCCTGAAGGTCGATGTCAGCGACACCGCGCTCGAATTCTTCCGCAAGCGCGGCTATGTCGCACAGCAGCGCAATTCGGTCACCATCGGCGACGAGTGGCTCGCCAACACCACGATGCAGAAGACGCTCGACGGCGTCGCCGCGCCCGGAGGGCACGCATGAGCCGCGAGCGCCTCTATCTGTTCGACACCACGCTGCGCGACGGCGCGCAGACCAACGGCGTCGACTTCACGCTGCAGGACAAGCAGGTGATCGCGGGCATGCTCGACGCGCTCGGCATCGACTATGTCGAGGGCGGTTATCCCGGCGCCAATCCGACCGATACCGAGTTCTTCAGCAGGAAGCCCGCGTTCGATCATGCGCGCTTCACCGCGTTCGGCATGACGCGGCGGCCGGGCCGCTCGGCCTCGAACGATCCGGGGCTCGCCGGCATCCTCGAGGCCAAGGCGGACGCGATCTGCTTCGTCGCAAAATCCTCCGCCTACCAGGTCCGGGTTGCGCTCGAGACCACCAATGAGGAGAATCTCGCCTCGATCCGCGACAGCGTCGCGGCCGCCAAGGCGATCGGCCGCGAGGTGATGGTCGACTGCGAGCATTTCTTCGACGGCTACAAGGAGAACCGCGACTATGCGCTCGCCTGCGCGACGGCGGCCTATCAGGCCGGCGCGCGCTGGGTGGTGCTGTGCGACACCAATGGCGGCACCATGCCGCATGAGATCGAAACCATCGTTGCTGATGTCGTCACGCAGGTGCCCGGCGCTCACGTCGGCATCCACGCCCATAACGACACCGAGCAGGCGGTCGCCAACTCGCTCGCCGCGGTGCGTGCCGGCGCGCGGCAGATCCAGGGCACGCTCAATGGCCTTGGTGAGCGCTGCGGCAATGCCAATCTCTGCTCGCTGATCCCGACCCTGAAGCTGAAGCAGGAGTTCGCCGAGAAGTTCGAGATCGGCGTCACCACCGAGAAGATGGCGACGCTGATGAAGGTGTCGCGCACGCTCGACGACATGCTGAACCGCGCGCCGAACCGTCACGCGGCCTATGTCGGCGAGAGCGCTTTCGTGACCAAGACCGGAATCCATGCCTCGGCTGTCATGAAGGATCCGCAGACCTATGAGCATGTGCTTCCGGAGACTGTCGGCAACCACCGCAAGGTGCTGGTCTCGGATCAGGCCGGTCGTTCCAACGTGATGGCCGAGCTCGACCGCGCCGGCATCGTTTACGACAAGACCGACCCGCGGCTGACGCGGCTGGTCGAGGAGTTGAAGGAGCGCGAGGCCGCGGGGTTCGCCTATGAATCCGCCAACGCATCCTTCGATTTGCTGGCGCGCCGCACGCTCGGCAAGGTACCGGAATATTTTAAGGTCGAGCAGTTCGACGTCAATGTCGAGCAGCGCTACAACGCCAACGGCCAGCGTGTGACCGTGGCGCTCGCGGTGGTGAAGGTCGATGTCGACGGCGAGCATCTGATCTCGGCCGCCGAAGGCAATGGCCCGGTCAATGCGCTCGACGTCGCGCTGCGCAAGGACCTCGGCAAGTACCAGAAGTACATCGATGGCCTGAAGCTGATCGACTACCGCGTGCGTATCCTCAATGGCGGCACCGAGGCGGTCACGCGGGTTCTGATCGAAAGCGAGGACGAGACCGGCGAGAGCTGGACCACGGTCGGCGTCTCGCCCAATATCATCGACGCCTCGTTCCAGGCGCTGATGGATTCGGTGTTCTACAAGCTGGTGAAGTCGGGCGCGCCGGCGTGAGTGAACGACAAACAACGCACAGCCGTCATTGCGAGGAGCGATAGCGGCGAAGTAATCCATGCCTCCACGTGCGGCGCGATGGATTGCTTCGTCTCGTTCGCAATGACGAGGGAGAACGGCACATGATCGACCACGTCTCCGTCGGCGTCCGCGATCTCGAGCGCGCGGCGCGGTTCTACGAGCCGACGCTGGCCGCGCTCGGCCTGAACCGTCTCGTCACGCGGCCGGCGACGATCGGCTTCGGCAAGGCCTATCCCGAATTCTGGATCAATCTGCGCGCCACGATGGCGCACGTCGCACATGAGAGCGGCACCCATATCTGCCTGCGTGCGAAGACCACCACTGAAGTCGATGCCTTCCACGCCGCCGCGCTGGCCTCCGGCGGCCTGTCCGATGGCCCGCCCGGCCTGCGTCCGCACGACCGCGTGCGCTACTATGCGGCTTTCGTGCTCGACCCCGACGGCAACCGGATCGAGGCGGTGACGTTTCCGAGCGCGTGAGCGAGGCTGAACCCGTCGTCCTGAGGTGCGAGCCTTGCGGCGCAATTGCGCCGCTGGGCGAGCCTCGAAGGGCGAACGGCCGCCAGCCGGGCCGTGCATGCTTCGAGACGCGCGTTCCGCGCTCCTCAGCATGACGGGAACAATTTAGCGCGTTCGAGCGATCACAGCCGCCGTGCCACTTCGGGGGCCAGCTCCTTCGCGGCGGCCGGCTTGCCGGCTACTGCGGAACGCAGCCGCGGCAGGATGTCGTCGACACGGTCGGCCATCAGGACGTTGATCGGCAATGTCGGGCGGATGAACTCCGTCGTGCGCATATGGCTCAAGAGCGAGAGCAGGGGCTCCCAGAAGTTGTCGATATTGGCGAGCAGGATCGGCTTGGAGTGACGGCCGAGCTGCTGCCAGGTCAGCTGCTCGACCAGTTCCTCCAGCGTGCCGATGCCGCCGGGCAGCGCAACGAACGCATCAGAGTGCTCGAACATCAGGCGCTTGCGCTCGTGCATGTCGGGCGTGACGATCATCTCCTGGACCGAGGTCAGCGCATTCTCGCGCGCCCGCAGGAACTCCGGGATGATGCCGGTCACCGAGCCGCCATGGTCGAGCGTGGACTTTGCGACCGCGCCCATCAGGCCGATCGAGCCGCCGCCATAGACCAGGCGCACGTTGTTTTCGGCAAAGGCCTTGCCGAGCGCGACGGCAGCTTCAACGAAGCGGGGATTGTTACCGGGGCCGGAGCCGCAATAAACACAGACGGTCTTGATTTGGTTCATACGTTCCTTGTGGCACTGCAGCGTAAACAGGGTCAAGACTCCCATATGGGGATTGAGAGCCAAAAAATCCCGTAAATTCCCGCGAATCGCGAACAATTTTCGTCATAAGCCTGTACGCCGCGTTCAAACGATCTATATGACGGGCACAATGGCAAATCGTGGAAAAGATGTGGCAGCGCGCCGGCGCGCCATGACGGCGAGAGCGGGATCCTGATGGTGCCGCCGCAACAGAGGATGACCGCTGGCGGAGAGCCCACGGCCGCGACGACGCCCGCCGAGAAGGGCACGCTGGTCGGGACCCTGGTTCATCTCTGGCCCTACATCTGGCCGGGCGATCGCGCCGATCTGAAGATGCGCGTGATCTGGTCGGTGGTGCTGCTGCTGTTCGCCAAGCTCGCGACGCTGTCGGTGCCGTTCACCTTCAAATGGGCGATCGATGCGCTGAACGGCGCGGGCTCGGCTCCGGTCGAGTCGTCGAACTGGGTGCTGTGGCTGATCGCCTCGCCGGTGCTGATGACGATCAGCTATGGCGCGGTGCGCGTCATCATGGCTGTGCTGACGCAGTGGCGCGACGGCATCTTCGCCCGCGTTGCGATGCATGCGGTGCGGCGGCTCGCCTACATCACCTTCGTCCACATGCACGAGCTGTCGCTGCGCTTCCATCTGGAGCGCAAGACCGGCGGCCTGACTCGCGTGCTGGAGCGCGGCCGCTCCGGCATCGAGACCATCGTGCGGATGGTGATCCTGCAGCTGATCCCGACCATCGTCGAGGTCACGCTGCTGGCGGCGGTCTTGCTCTGGCAGTTCGACTGGCGCTACGTGCTCGCGGTGCTGATCACGGTCGTGGTGTTCATGCACTACACCTACGTCGCGACCGAGTGGCGGATCGAGATCCGCCGCAAGATGAACGATTCCGACACCGAGGCGAACACCAAGGCGATCGACTCGCTGCTCAACTACGAGACGGTGAAGTATTTCGGCGCCGAGGAGCGCGAGGCGAGGCGCTACGACCGCTCGATGGAGCGCTACGAGCAAGCCAGCGTGAAGACCTATACTTCGCTCGCCGTGCTCAACACCGGGCAGGCGATCATCTTCACCGCCGGCCTCACCGCGACCATGCTGATGTGCGCGTTCGGCATCCGCAACGGCACCCACACGGTCGGCGATTTCGTGCTGATCAACTCGATGATGATCCAGCTCTATCAGCCGCTGAACTTCATGGGCATGGTGTATCGCGAGATCAAGCAGGCGATCATCGACATCGAGAAGATGTTCGACGTGCTGGCGCGCGATCCCGAGGTGAAGGACGTGCCGGGCGCCAAGCCGCTCGCGGTGTCCGCCGGCAGCGTGCGCTTCGAGGATGTCCGGTTCGCCTACGAGCCCGATCGGCAAATCTTGAAAGGCTTGAGTTTCGAGGTGCCGGCCGGCAAGACGGTTGCGATCGTCGGTCCGTCCGGTGCCGGCAAGTCGACGATCTCCCGGCTCTTGTTCCGGCTCTACGACGTATCGAGCGGCCGCATCCTGATCGATGGCCAGGACATCAAGACCGTGACCCAGGCCTCGCTGCGACAGGCGATCGGCATGGTGCCGCAGGACACCGTGCTGTTCAACGACACCATCCGCTACAACATCCGCTACGGCCGCTGGGATGCCGGTGACGACGAGGTGGAGGAGGCGGCGCGCCTTGCGCAGATCGACGGCTTCATCCGGATGTCGCCGCAGGGTTACGAGACCCAGGTCGGCGAGCGCGGCCTGAAGCTCTCCGGCGGCGAGAAGCAGCGCGTCGCGATCGCGCGCACCGTCTTGAAGGCACCGCCGATCCTGGTGCTGGACGAGGCGACCTCCGCGCTCGACAGCCACACCGAGGCCGAAATCCAGGGCGCGCTGGAGCGGGTGTCGCGCAACCGCACCTCGCTGGTGATCGCGCACCGGCTGTCGACCATCGTCGGCGCCGATGAGATCATCGTGCTGGACCAGGGCCGGATCGCCGAGCGCGGCACCCACGCGCGGCTTTTGGCCGCCGACGGCCTCTACGCCAGCATGTGGAACCGGCAGCGCGAGGCCGAGGAGGCCCGCGAACGGCTCGCCCAGGTCGATGACGACGGCACGGCGCCGAATCGCCTGCCGCCGGCGGTCACTGAATCCTCACAGGATTCCAGCCCCGTTGCGGGTGAGAAGCCCTTGCCGACCGCCGCGGAATAGTCGATCTAGGGCGTCTCCCGCCAACCGGGGCGGGGAAACCCAAGCGAGTTCTGATGTCGATCGCCAATTCCATCCGCGCGCAGATCCCGCCGATCCACCCCGAGGGCTACCCCTTCATTGGCGGGTTCGCCCTTGCGAGCCTGATCCTGTTCTGGATCTGGACCCCGCTCGGCTGGATCGGGACGCTGCTCACGGTGTGGTGCGCGCTGTTCTTCCGCGATCCCGTGCGGGTGACGCCGCTGCGCGACGGCATCGTGGTGTCGCCGGCCGATGGCCGCGTCTCCATGGTGGTACAGGCGCTGCCGCCGGCCGAGCTCGGCCTTGGCGACAAGCCGCTGCCGCGGGTTTCGGTGTTCATGAGCGTGTTCAACTGCCATGTGAACCGCAGCCCGGTGGCCGGCCGCATCGACCGCATCGCCTACCGGCCGGGGGCCTTCATCAATGCCGAGCTCGACAAGGCGAGCGAGGACAATGAGCGCAATTCGCTGGTCATCTCCAGCTCAAACGGGCGGATCGGCGTGGTCCAGATCGCGGGCCTCGTGGCGCGCCGCATCGTCTGTTTCGTCAAGGAGGGGCAGTCGATCGGTGCCGGCGAGCGTTTCGGCCTGATCCGCTTCGGCTCGCGTCTCGACGTCTATTTGCCCGAGGGCACCAAGGCGCTGGTCTCCGAAGGCCAGACCGCGGTGGCGGGCGAGACGATCCTGGCGGATTTCCGCGGCGCCGATCCGGGCCGCACCTACCGCGCCGATTAACGCTGTTTCGGCCGGTTGATCAGCCGGTTCCCGTGCCGATGGCGGAGCGGGGCCATGCTTGCTATATTTATCGGACCATGACGCCATTCGATAACAATTCCAGCGAGCTTCGCCGCCGCCGGTTCCGCCCGATCCCGGTGCGGATGCTGGTGCCGAACATGATCACGCTGCTGGCGATCTGCGCCGGCCTCACCGCGATCCGGCTGTCGACGGAAGGGCGGATGGAGCTGGCGGTCGCCGCCATCGTGTTCGCCGCCATCCTCGACGGCATCGACGGCCGCGTCGCCCGCATGATCAAGGGCCAGTCGAAATTCGGCGCCGAGCTCGACAGCCTCGCCGACTTCGTCAATTTCGGCGTAGCGCCGGGCCTGATCCTGTATTTCTGGCAGCTGCATGAACTCAACAACGGCGGCTGGATCGCCGCGATGGTGTTTGCGATCTCCGGCGGCCTGCGCCTGGCGCGCTTCAATGCCTCGATCGACGACCCGAACAAGCCGGCCTTCGCTGCCAATTATTTCACCGGCGTGCCGGCGCCGGCCGGTGCGATCACCGTGCTGCTGCCGATCTATCTCGCCTTCCTCGGCGTGCCGATGCCGCCGTCGACGTTGACGGCATTCTACACGCTGCTGATCGCCTTCCTGATGGTGTCGCGGCTGCCGGTGTTCTCCGGCAAGACCGTGAAGATGCGCGTGCCGCCGGAGATGGTGTTGCCGGTGTTCGTGTCGGTGGTGTTCTTCGTCGCGCTGCTGATCGGGTATCCCTGGCACATCCTGTCGGCGGGCTCGGTGGCCTATCTAATCAGCCTGCCCTGGGGCTGGAAGTCCTACCGCGACCAGGAGCGCCAGCTTGCGGCGCAGACGCGAGGTGCCGGCGCGCCGGCACCTGCCGCTGCTGCTCCTTACGTAGCGCCGGTCGCGGATAGCGACGACCATGACGACCGTCCGACCCATCTGCATTAAAGCGCGCCCATTGATTGACCCGTCATCCCCGCGCAAAGGCTTCGCCTTTGTCGCTGGACGTGCGAGCGCAGCGAGCCTCGAAGGATGCACGGTCACCAGCGGGGCCGTCGACCCTTCGAAGGCGGCTGAAGAAGCGGCCACCTCAGAGCGTGTGAATTTTTGTGGCTTGGGCGAAAGATGTAGCGGGAGGGATGGGGGATGTGATTCCCTGCAATCGCTGAATTGCGGGAGAGCGGGAGATGGCTGAAGACCAGCTGTTTGGAGAACTGCCGGAGCAGCCGAAGCCGCAAACTGATGCGGCGCCAGCGGGTTTGCCGCGTCTGCGCGAGCCGCAGCGCGATCAGATTGAACTGCGGGCGGTGGATATCGATAGCCTGATCGGGGAAGATCATCCGGCGCGGGTGATCTGGTGCTATGTCGACGGGCTCGAGCTGCGCGAGCTTGAAGATCGGATCAAGGCGCGGGGCGAGAGGCCGGGTCATCCGGCGACGTCGCCACGGCTTTTGCTGGCACTGTGGCTCTATGCGACCAGCGACGGGGTAGGAAGCGCTCGCGCCCTGGAGCGGCTGTGCGAGAGCCACGATGTCTATCGCTGGCTGTGTGGCGGGGTCTCGGTGAACTACCATACGCTGGCGGACTTCCGGGTCGGATGCGCCGATCTGCTCGATCGGCTGCTCGCCGAACATCTTGCGGCCTTGGCGGAGGTGGGCCTGGTCGACCTCAGCCAGCTGGCGCAGGACGGCGTGCGGATCCGGGCGAGCGCCGGGGCCGCCTCGTTCCGGCGAGAACAGACACTCGATCACCATTTGGAGACCGCGCAGACGATCGTGGCGGAGCTCAAACGCGAGGTCGAGGCGCGCTCCGATGCCAGCAACCAGCGCATCAAGGCGGCCAAGGAGCGAGCGGCGCGTGAGCGCACCGAACGCCTGAAGGCAGCGCAGGCCGCGCTCGCCGAGATCAAGCGGCAGCGCCAGGCGCGCGAAGACAAGCGCAACAACGGCAAGACGCCGAAGGAGCCGCGCGCCTCTACGACGGACCCCGACGCCCGCGTCATGAAGATGGCCGGCGGCGGCTTCCGGCCAGGATACAATGTGCAGGTGGCGAGCGCGGCCGGCGAGCAGATCGTGGCCGGGCTCGACGTGACCAATATTGGTTCCGATCGCGGCCTCATGCAGCCAATGCTAGATCGCTTGCGCGCGCGGACCGGCCGCCTTCCGGGCCGCCATCTCGTTGATGGCGGCTTTGGCAGTGCCGAGGACATCGAGTGGGCGCATGATCAAGGGGTTGAGGTCTATTGTCCGCCCACGCAATCCAAGCACGGTACCGATCCCTACCTGCCGCGGCGCGGCGACGGCCCGGGCGTGTTGGCTTGGCGGGCACGGATGGCAAGCGAGCCGGGCAAGGCCCAGTACAAGCTCCGATCGATCTGCGAGTGCATCCACGCTCGATGGCGCAACTGGGGCCTGCGGCAACTCACCGTACGCGGCCTTGAAAAGGTCCGTGCCGTCGCGCTCTGGTTCGTCCTCACCAACAACGTCTTACAAGGGCATCGGCTCTACAGCGCTTAAACACCACATCGGCCACCCGGCCGCAGCTGCGCAAAAAACCAAACCCACCCGACCTACAGACGTAAAAGGCAAAACCCGAAAGCTTCACAAGCTGTCAGGGTGACGGTGATAGAGTGGGCTTCACTCCCGCAAATATCAGCCATGAGCGTGCCTCGGTTGGGTTCGCCTCTGATCTCGGCTATAGGCTGGGACGGCCCGCTCGAGCATGATCCGGAAAAGTGGAAACCGGTTTTCCGAAGAGATCATGCTCAAACAAAGAAATCCGACGCCAATAATCAGGAGAGAAACGCCGTGACGACATCCGCTTCCGCCCCGCTGCCTGCTTCCGTCCTCGAGGCGTTGGCGCGCTACGACACGCCGACGATCTGCAACGCGATGGAGATCGTGGCGCCCGAGCGGCGTCTGATCGGCTACACCGTGAAGCCGCTGGTCTGCCCGTTCCCGACGCTGCCGCCGATCGTCGGCTATGCGCGCACGGTTGCGATCCGCTCGGTGCTGAAATCCGGGCTCTCGGCCGAGGAGCAGTCGAAGCGCCGCATCGACTATTACGAATATGTCGGCACCGGCTTCGGACCGCGTATCTCCGTCATCCAGGACATCGACGGGCCCGACGTCGGCTACGGCGCGTTCTGGGGCGAGGTGCAGAGCGCCGTGCACAAGGCGCTCGGCTGCCTCGGCGTCATCACCGACGGCTCGATCCGCGACATCCCGCAATGGGCGCCGGGCTTCCAGGCGCTGGCCGGTTCGATCGGCCCGTCGCACGCCTGGGTGCACGCCGAGAGTTTTGGCGGCGAGGTCCGCGTCGCCGGCATGACGGTGCGCTCCGACGACCTGATCCACGCCGACAGCCACGGCGCGATCGTGATCCCCTATGACGTCGCGGCCAAGCTGCCGGAGGCCGCCGAGCTGTGCGGCCGCCGCGAGACCCCGATCCTCGACATCGCGCGCAGCAAGGACTTTTCCCTCGAGAAGCTGAAGGACGCGCTGAAGCGTTCGTCGGAAATCCACTGACGCATCGCGCGTTATCGATATGCGGAGCGGCGGGCCTGAAGACCCGCCGTTTTGCTTTCGTCAGGCCGGCGCGACCTTGGCGATCTCGTTGGCGCCGCGAATGGTCATGTCGACGGCGACATAGAGGATCACGGCGAGGCCGAGATAGGCGATCCAGCGGTGGTTCTGCAGGAGCCGCGCGATGAAGGTGGCGGCCGCGCCCATCATCGCGATCGAGAGCGCAAGGCCGAACACCAGCACGATCGGCTGCTCGCGCGCCGCGCCGGCAACCGCCAGCACGTTGTCGAGCGACATCGAGACGTCGGCGACGATGATCTGGGTCGTGGCCTGCCAGAGCGTCTTGCGCTGGCCGGCCGCGCCGTCGGCTGTGTGTTCGGCCGCGGTCCTGTGCGCGCTGGCGCGCAGCTCCCGCCACATCTTCCAGCACACCCACAGCAAGAGGATGCCGCCGGCCAACAGCAGGCCGACGATCTGCATCAACTGCGTTGTGAGCAGCGCGAACACGATGCGCAACAGCGTCGCGGCGCCGATGCCGATCAGGATCGCCTTGCCGCGTTGCTTTGCCTGCAGGCCGGCCGCGGCAAGGCCGATCACCACGGCATTGTCGCCGGCCAGCACGAGGTCGATGACGACGACTTGCAGCAAAGCGCTGAGCGCGTCGAGTGAGAATAGTTCGGACATGGATCATCCCCCTGAGGTCGGGGAGTGGACCGTTCGACGAAGCCGGATGCGTTCGTCATCCGACGGCAAATCCGCCGCGACGGTGTCGCGTCGCGGGTCGAGGCAGGGCCACTCCAACTGAGTTCCAGTCCGACATCGCAGCTTGTGGCTGCCAGAGGGGCCCGGCCTGGGATTACGGTCGTGATGCTGGACGAAACGCCGCCTGTTCTTCGAAGAACAGCGCCGCTTGGTCCGGCTCGCCGAGGATCGCCGCTGCACACCCCATAAAGGTGAACGCACCGGCGAATCCCACAGCGTGAGGTTCGCCGCGCTTGCGCGCACGCGGATCACGCGCGCCGCAAGCGCGGCCATGGCTGCCTCAGCGAACAACACGAGGCTGAGCGCGGGCAGCACGAGTGCGGGCTCAACCAGACGCAGCGTCAGGACGATCGGCAGCGCTGACAGCACCGCGAACAGCAGGAGCATGCCGAACGGCTCCCGCGAGGGAGTTTTCCGCACGATCCGGTCTGGAATGGTCGAGGACATTCCGATCCTGACTTGGTCGTTCGTGTCGAGACTATCAGAATGCATTCACGTTGACGCGCGGCGCGGCGCCGCGCGACGGCAGGCCGCGCGACAGGCTGTACGCCGGGCGGCCATGGCAGCGCTGTGGGCGGTCCATTTCGGCCGTTCCGGCGCTGGCGGCGCCATGGCAAAGTCCGTGCCGCGCATTTATCTTTGCTGGCAGCACTGGGCGAACGATCGAAGGGCGATTGCGATGAATATGGCAGGCAAGACCGTGCTGATCACCGGTTCCACCGATGGCGTCGGCCGGTACGTGGCGATGAAGCTGGCGGCTGCCGGCGCCCGGGTCCTGATCCATGGCCGCGATACCAAGCGGGCGCAGGCCCTTGCCGACGAGATCAAGCGGGTCAGTGGCCGCGAGCCGATGTTCTATCAGGCCGATCTGTCCTCGCTCGCCGAGGTCCGCGAGTTTGCCCAGCTGGTGCTCGACGACCAGGAGCGCCTCGACGTGCTGGTCAGCAATGCCGGTATCGGCTCGCAGAACGAGGGCCCGGCGCGGCAGACCAGCAAGGATGGCCACGAGCTGCGCTTCGCGGTGAATTACCTCGCCGGCTTCCTGCTTGCGCATCTGCTGTTGCCGCGGCTGAAGGCGAGTGCCCCGGCGCGCATCGTCAACGTCGCCTCGCTCGGCCAGCACCCGATCGATTTCGGCGACGTGATGATCACCAGGAACTACAGCGGCGGCCGCGCCTATGCGCAGAGCAAGCTGTCGCAGATCATGTTCACCATCGATCTCGCCGAGCAGTTGCAGGGCTCCGGCGTCACCGTCAATTCGCTGCATCCGGCGACCTACATGAACACCACGATGGTGCGCGCCAGCGGCGCGACGCCGATCTCGACCGTGGAGCAGGGCGGCGACGCCATCCTGCGCCTGGTCCAGGACGACGACGTCGCCGACAAGAGCGGGCTGTTCTTCGACGGCAAGCGCGAGGCCCGCGCCCATGCGCAGGCCTATGATGCCGAGGCGCGCCAGCGGCTGCGGGCGCTGAGCCTCGCGCTCACGGGCCTGCGGACTTCCTGACCTGGCGCGGGGCTGGCGCGGCTTCGGCGTGGATCGCCTCGAACAGACGCTTGCAGGCAGCAGGAACGCCGCGATCGGGCACGGTCGCAATGCCGAGCAGCAGGCCGGGTTGCGCGCGCTTCGGTGAGAGATACCAGGGCGAGAGCGGGGCAGGCGCCAGCCCGTGCGCCAGCACCTGCCGCGCGATTTCGACATCCCCGGCCTGGTCCGGCAGCGTCAGCATCACAGCAAGTCCCGCGACCCGCACGTCGTTGCTCCACGGACGCAGCGCAGATGTCAGGGCGTCGCGGTTGTCGCAATAGGCTTGCTTGGTGCGTCGGAGGTGGCGGATGTAGTGGCCATCGCGCATGAACTCCGCGGTCGAAAGCTGCACGGCCGGTCCGGGGGCCGGGACGAGGCAGGTCGCGACATCGGCGAACTCCGCGGCCAATGGCTCGGGCGCAACCAGGAAGCCGAGCCGCAGCGTCGGCGAGATGGTCTTGCTGAATGAGCCGAGATGGATCACGCGGCCGGTGCGATCGAGCGAGGCGAGCGCCGGCGCGGCGCGGCCGTCGAGCTGCAACTCGCCGAGATAGTCGTCCTCGATGATCCAGCCGCCGGTCTGCGTGGCCCAGTCGAGCAGCTGCGCGCGGCGCGCCGCCGACAATGGCGGGCCGAGCGGCGCCTGCTGTCCCGGCGTCACGACTGCGAGCGCCGCATCGGGGGCGTGTTTGAGGCCATGGTCGACGTCGATGCCGTTGCCGTCGACGGGGACTGCGACCAGCTCCAGCCGGGCGAGCTCGAGCCCCTTTCGGGTCAATGGAAATCCCGGGTCTTCCATCCATGCGCGGCGGCCTTCGAGGCCGAGCACGCGCAGCGCGAGGCCAAGTCCGCCGCTGAAGCCTGACGTGACGACGATCTGCGCCGGCGAGCATTCCACGCCGCGCGCGATCGCAAGATGCGCCGCGATCTCACGCCGCAGTTCGAGCTCGCCGCGCGGATCGCCATAGCGGCTCACCGCGCTCAGCTCTGCTCGCACGGCGCGCGCGCGGATTCGTGCCAGCAGCTTTGCGGGGAGGGAGTCCTGCGCGGGAACGCCCATCCGGAAGTGTCCCTGGCCGGTCAGGTCATGAAACATCTCCACGACCGATCCGGGAGCGACCGGCGCGTCGGGCTTGGCGGCCTTTCCTGGACGCCTCGCGACGCTGGTGCCATTCGCCTTCGACGACACGATGTGCTGGGTGTCCGACAATCTGTCGTAGGCCGCCCGCACCGTACCGCGGGCGACGCCGAGCTGCGCGGCGAGGTCGAGCCACGACGGCAACCGTGCGCCCGGCACCAGCACGCCATTGTCGATCGCCGTCACGATCGCCTTGCGGATCTGCTCGGAGAGCGGCGTTTTGGCCGAGCGGTCGAGCGCGATGGGAAGCGGCTTTGGCATGGCCCGTGGTACACCAATTCGGTTCATTCTTGGTGCTTCTTTTCAGGCCTCCATGCCCGCATCTATCCGGCAGCAATGGAGGCGATCAGATGAAGATCCTACTGCCGGTTATTCTGGCCTGCGCGGTGCTTGCGACCGCGGCGAGAGCGGAAACGGTGACGCCGAAGTTCGAGCACGTGATCACGAACATTCCCGGCAAGTCGCTGGTCACGGCCGAGGTCGACTTCCCGCCTGGCGATCCGTCGGCGCCGCACCGTCATGCCAAATCCGCCTTCCTGTATGTCTATGTCCTGCAGGGCGCGATCGAGAGCCAGGTCGAGGGCGAGGCCGCGCCGCATGTCTATCGCGCCGGCGACAGCTTCTTCGAGGCGCCCGGCGCGCATCACGTGATCGGACGCAATGCCAGCAGCACCGAGCCCGCGAAGCTGCTTGCCGTCTTCGTCGTCGACAGCAACGACAAGGCGCTGACCGTCTACGACCAGGCAGAGCAAAAGCAAGGGCACAAGCAGTGAGCATGCGCATCGACTACAACAAGGCGGCCCCTGCGGGCATCAAGGCGCTCGGTGGCGTCTATGGCTATCTCACCCAATGCGGACTGTCCGCGCAGCTGATCGAGCTGGTCTATCTGCGCATCTCGCAGATCAACGGCTGCGCCTATTGCCTCGACATGCATACGCGCTCGCTGCGGAAGATGGGCGTCAAGATCGAGAAGCTCGCGCTGCTGCAGGTCTGGCACGAGGCGGAGGCGCTGTTCGACGCCGAGGAGCGCGCGGCGCTGGCCTGGGCCGAAACCGTCACCCGGGTGGCGCAGACCGCGATCCCGGACCAGGACTATCAGGCGGCGCGTGCCGTGTTCAACGAAAAGCAGCTGGTCGACCTGACCATCGCGATCGGCCTGATGAACACCTACAACCGGATCGCGATCGGTTTCCGTAACCCGCCGCAAGCCGTCGTCGAGCATTCCGCCGCGGCGTGAATGCCGACCGGGGCCGAATCCGGCAGTCGCGACAGTGCGGCTTCCGGATTCAAACCGGCCTTGCGCTCGGCCTGAATTGCGTGAGGGCAACGCCGGAAATCGCGAGCAGCCCCCCGACGATCAGCTTCGGGGTCATGCTGTCGCCAAGGAACATGACGCTCGAAATCAGTGCGAACACCGGAAGCAGCAGGCCGAACGGCGCGACGCGGCCCATCGAGCAACGGGCGATCAGCCAGAACCAGAGGCCAAACCCGGCAATTCCTCCGACGAAAATTGTATAGGCGAGTGCCAGCCAGCCACGATGATCCGCCGTGACAAGGCTCGCCGCTTGTCCATGTTCAAGGAGCAACGACATCAACGTGACCTGCGGTACCGTGAGCAGCGAGAACCACCCCATCAACATCAGGGGATCAAAAGGGCCGTAGCGTTTCGTCAGGACGTTCGACACCGCGAACGCGAAGGCTGCCCCGACCACGAGCAGCAACGGAAGGGCGTTTGCCGAGAGCCCAGGCCCTGCTGCCAGCACGACCACACCGACGAATGCAAGCACCACGCCGGCGGAAGCAGTCAGAGACGGCCTCTCCGCAAGCAGTGGCCAAGCCAACAGGACGGTGAACGGCGGAGCGAGTTGATACGCGACGGCCGATAGGCTTCCCGAGCCGAGCCCAAGGCCGACATAGAACAGCCCGAAGTTTAGCCCGCCAAGGAAAACCGAAATAGCTGCGACAGGGCCGAACTGTTGACGTGTCGGCCTTTTGACGAATGGAATAAGCAGTAGCGCGATAGCCAGGAAGCGCAGTGCGAGGAAGAAGAGAGGCGGAAATTCCATGACGCCCACCTTGATGGCCACGAACTGATAGCCCCAGAGCAGGGGAACGAGCACAGCGCAGACGATCTGGATCGCAGACATAGCTTCCTTCTTTCACGACCGATCGGTCTATATATCGGCGCGCCAATAAGAGGCGTCGATGTGTCGACTTACCTGATGAAGCGCTCGAGAAAAGCGTCAACGGTGGCTTGCGAAATGATCCGTGTCGGCGCCGTTTTACCAACCACCCGCAGCCCCTCGACGAAACAGACGAGAATTCGGGCGGCACTTGAAGGTTCGACGCCGTCGGCCAGCTTGCCCGCCATTTTTGCCCGGGAAAGCGCATCTGCCACCCTGGCCTCCATGTCTCTGAAAAAGCCCGCGATGCGACGATCAACGTCGGCATCACGGCCAGCCAGTTCCATGGTGGTGGCTACCAACAGGCATCCGCGTCGGCCATTGGCACCGCTGTTGCGCTCGACATAGCCGGCAAGGTAGGCCCGCAGGCCGGCGACCGGCTCCCTGCGCGGGTCGAATTCGGCGTCCATCCGTGTCAGGGCATCGGCAATGTAGCGATCGAGCGCGCGCAGGAACAGCGAGTGCTTGTCGCCGAATGCGGCGTAGAGACTGCCGCGCGAGAGCTTCGTCGCACGAAGCAGGTCCGGCAGCGCCGTGGCGTGATAGCCGCGCGACCAGAACACATTCATTGCGCGTTCGACGGCGGCTTCGACGTCGAAACTCCGGGGGCGGCCACGGGGCGGCGGTACAGCGATCTGGCGGCTCATTGTTGATATATAGACTAATTGGTCTATAAATTGCAAGGGCGTTGCAAGAGGGAGAGCCCGGCCAACACGGTCACCAGCCCGGCCGCCTGCAGCTTGGCGCCGGCCGTATGTTCGCTCATGCGGACGACTACGTGAGCGCGACGCGGATCAACCCATTGCGATGCATGGCTGCATGGCACGGCGGCTGATCGCGAGGACCCATGTCCGGTGATGAGCGTGCACCCGTGCGGGGGACCACTTGTGCTTCAATCGCGTACCGCTCGGTGCCACGCCCGAGCTTTTGCCGTCGTCTCCTCGACGAACGCGGTTTTTCCGTTTCGATATGCCCCGATGTCGTCCTTTGACGAAGCGGCAAGCTCGCGCTTGATATCTGCGTAGGCGCGGGCTGCCTCGGGGTGTGCGCGAAGATAGTCGCGAAACACCACCAGTGCCTCCCATCGCGGATGCGATAGCTCCATCACATGCATGTGGTGCGTCCAGGGACCTGGCGGCCCCTTGCGGAAGAACAACTCGCGGGGGAGCCATGACGCGTATTCCGGCATGCAGATATAGCCGAGTGCCTCGAGCGGTGTCATGCAGCGCTGCCGGGCCTGTTCAAGGTTAGGGACACCAACCAAGAGGTCGATGATCGGCTTCGACGGGAGGCCTGGAACGGCAGTGCTGCCGACATGCTCAATGGCCAACGCGAATGGCGCGAGTGCCTGCGCGATCCGCGCGCGCTCCTGCGCGAACAGTGCGGGCCAGCTGGGGTCATAGTCGGAGACGACGATCGACCCGGCGCCGTACTTCTCCACGCTCACCTCCTGATCGTCCTTCTCGCAGACTATCACCCGGGCGGCGGCGATGCTTCGCTCAGGACCCCTGCTTCACCTCGATGGGCTTCGTCGCGAACTGCGGAAATGTCTCGGCCACGACGGGGCCGTCCAGCCGCCACGAATAGCAGCCGCCGACGAAGAATGGCGGCTCGGTGGCATCGCGCTGATGATCGAGCGAGTCGCGGCCCTTCGGGTTCTTGCCTGCGGTCGCGGTCTGGAACAGCGTCGTCACCGCGGGACCCAGCAGCTCGGCGAGATGGGTGCAGGTCTCCAGTCTGCCGATCTTGCGGCGCACCAGCTCGCGCCAGCCCTTGCCTATGCGTTCGCCGACCAGCCGCTGCAAAATCCCTTCGACGTCGAGGCAGGACGGGTAGGGCGTCGAGGCCATATTGGTGCCGGTCTCACGGATCGTGAAACTGTCGTCGACCGCGAGACGCAGCCTGATGTCGTGCACGGGATCGTCGGGTTGTTGCAGGCCGCGATGCCTGTCCTGTCGTGCATAGGGCTTGGTGTCGACCAGCCGCGCCTCGACTTCCCACAGCCCGTCGTCGCGGAGATAGCCGAGACATTCGACGGAGCGGCGGTGCATCAGGCGGCGGGGCTTGCCGTCGGCGTTGGTATCAGGTGCGGACATCGGAACTCGCTGGATTGGATCTAGAAACGATCCAATCGGCCGCGTGCCTCGATGTCAACGCATGCTGTCGGCGCGGCCCTATGCAGTGCGTAGGGCGGGTCAGGCGTCAGCTCACCCGCCGCTCGCGGTTCTCCCAATACGGCTTGCGCAGCTCGCGCTTCAGGATCTTGCCGGCGCCGGAGAGCGGCAGCGCCGTTGCGGTGATGTCGACGCTACGCGGGCATTTGTAGCCGGCGATCAACGTGTGGCAGTGCGCCATCAGCTCTTCCGGCGTGGCGCTGGCGCCGCTCTTCATCACCACGACGGCGTGAACCTGCTCGCCCCAGCGCTCGCTCGGAATGCCGATCACGGCGCACTGCGCCACGCTCGGGTGCTGGGCGAGAGCGTTCTCGACTTCGGCCGAATAGACGTTCTCGCCGCCGGAGATGATCATGTCCTTGACCCGGTCGACGACGTAAACGAAGCCGTCCGCATCCATGTAGCCGCCGTCCCCGGTGTGCATCCAGCCGTCGATCACGGCGCGCGCGGTCTCCTCCGGCCGTTCCCGATAGCCCATCATCACCATGTCACCGCGCACCGCGATCTCGCCGACGGTGCCCGTCGGCACGACCTTGTCCTCCGCATCGACGATCTTGACCTCGGCGCCGAGCGTGGCACGGCCGGCGCCGCGATGCCGGCCCTTGGCGCGGCCGTCGCCGATATGCTCCTTCCAGTGCAGCAGGGTTGCGATCGGCGACAGCTCGGTCATGCCGTAGGCTTGCGTGAACTCGACATGCGGCAACGCCTTCATCGCGCGCATCAGCACCGCGTCGCTGATCACCGAGGCGCCGTAGGCGATCCGCTTCAGCGACGACAGGTCGTAATTCGCGAGTGTCGGGTGATCGACGAACATCTGGATCATGGTCGGCACCAGCAGCACGTCGGTGACGCGCTCCTTCTGCACGGCAGCGGCGACGCCGTCGGGCGTAAAGCCCTGGATCACGACATTGGAGCCGCCCGACAACAGCACTGAATACATCGCCGCGCCGTTGGCGAGATGGAACATCGGCGCCGCGTGCAGGTAGATCGTGCTGCTGGGCCACAGGCCTTCGCCGAGGGCGTTGAGCGCATTGGCCATCAGGTTGCCGTGGCTCAGCATCACGCCCTTGGAGCGGCCGGTGGTGCCGCCGGTGTAGAAGATGCCGGCGAGATCGTCGCGGGTGCGCATCGCATCCGGAATCGGTTCGCTGCGCGTGATCAGCGTCTCATAGTTCTCCATGCCTTCAGGCGTTTCGCCCTCGTCGGCATAGATCAGCGTCAGACCGGGGATCGCGTCCGCGAGCGTCGCGCCGACCGCCGCGAACGCCTTGTCGACGAACAGGATCGTGGCGCGGCAGTCGCGCAGCGCGTCCTCGTTCTCGATCGGAGACCAGCGGATGTTGAGCGGCACGATCACGGCGCCGGCCCAGCCGACTGCCAGATAGAGCTCGAGATAGCGGTCGGAGTTCAGCGACAGGATTGCGACGCGGTCGCCATTCGCTGCGCCGAGCGCGCGGATGCCGGAGGCGAGGCGGGCGACGCGGGTGCCGACCTCGCGCCAGTTGCGGCGTCGCTCACCGCAGACGACCGCGAGGCCGTTTGGATTGACCTGCAGCGCGCGCCGCAGCCCGTGTGTGATGTTCACTCTGATTCTCCCTTGGTGTGTTTCCCTTGCGAGGCGGTTTGTCCGCCTTCTCTGCAGCCGGAACGGCTGCTTTCTGCGCTGTCTTGCGCGTTGCCGTCGTGGCAATCCCCTCGGTGAGGCGGATCGCGAATTCCTCGGCGACGGCGCGTCCGGTCATCGCGCCGCCGGGCTGGAACCAGTGTCCGATCCAGTTCAGCGAGCCCGCAATCGCGAACGCCGCGAGCTTCGGATCGCAGTGTTTCACCGAACCGTCCTCGACGCCACCAGCGATATAGTCGCGGAAGGCGCGATCGATCCGCCGCTTGGCGGTCTGCACGATCTTGCGGTTGTTCTCGCTGAGATCGCGGAGGTCGAACCTGACCAGGCTCTTGCCGTAGTCCTCGGTCATCAGCTCGGCATAGCGGACGATCAGCTTGCGCAGCTTGTCGAGCCCCGAGCCGCCGGCGGCCGAGGTCTCGGCGATGCAGTCGTCGACCAGCTCATTGCCGATCGACCAGCATTCGTAGAGGATCTCGTCCTTGCTGCGGAAGTAATTGTAGAGCGCCGGCTTGGTGATGTTGAGCCGTCTGGCGACCTCGTTCAGCGTGGCGCGATGGTAGCCCTGTTCCAGGAACAGCGCGACGGCCGTGCGCAGCACCGCCTCGCGCTTCTCATCGCGGGCGCGGCGCCGGCTCTCGAAGGGCAGCCAGGGGGACTGGCTGGAGGAGGGGATGTGACCGTCGTCCATCTCTTGAAGCCGGTGTCGTGAAGCCGATGCCGCATTGACTTTGCGTGATGTCCCGTATATTACCCATGGGTAATAAATAGTCCAGTGGGTAATTTTAGGGAGGACACGTGATGGCGTCACGCACCTATGTTGCCGGGGTCGGCATGATCCCGTTCGTCAAGCCCGGCGCCAATGCGCCGTATCATGTGATGGGCGCCGAGGCCGCGAAGCTCGCGCTCGCCGACGCCGGCCTCGACTACGGCAAGGTGCAGCAGGCGTATGTCGGCTACGTCTACGGCGACTCCACCTGCGGCCAGCGCGCGCTCTATCCGGTCGGCATGACCGGCATCCCGATCGTCAACGTCAACAACAATTGCTCGACCGGCTCGACCGCGCTGTTCCTGGCGCGGCAGGCGATCGAGTCCGGTGCGGCCGATTGCGTGATGGCGCTCGGCTTCGAGCAGATGAAGCCCGGCGCGCTCGGCGCCGTGTTCACCGACCGCCCCAGCGCGTTCGACGATTTCGACGCTGCGGCCGACAGACTGGTCGATGCGCCCGGCGTGCCGCTGGCGCTGCGCTATTTCGGCGGCGCGGGTCTCAGCCACATGAAGAAATACGGCACGCCGCTCTCGGCGTTCGCGAAAGTCCGCGCCAAGGCGAGCCGCCATGCCAGGAACAATCCGCTGGCGTTGTTCCGCAAGGAGGTCACCGCCGACGACGTGATGAACGACCAGGTGATCTGGCCGGGCGTGATGACGCGGCTGATGGCATGCCCGCCGACCTGCGGCGGCGCCGCCGCGATCCTGGTCTCGGAGAAATTCGCCGACCAGCACGGCCTCAACAAGCAGGTGCGCATCGCGGCGCAGGCGATGACGACCGACACGCCGTCGACCTTCGGCGCCTCCGACATGATGCAGGTGGTCGGCTACGACATGGCGCGCGATGCCGCGAGTAAGGTCTATGAAGCCGCCGGCATCGGACCTGCGGACCTCGACGTGGTCGAGCTGCACGACTGCTTCGCGCATAACGAGCTGATCACCTATGAAGGGCTCGGCCTGTGCGGCGAGGGCGAGGCCGCCAAGTTCATCGACGATGGCGACAACAGCTATGGCGGCCGGATCGTCACCAATCCGTCCGGCGGCCTGCTGTCGAAGGGCCATCCGCTCGGCGCCACCGGGCTTGCGCAATGCTACGAGCTGACCCGGCAGCTGCGCGGCACCGCGGCGGCGACGCAGGTGGAGGGCGCGCGGCTCGGCCTGCAGCACAATCTCGGTCTCGGCGGCGCCTGCGTCGTCACGCTCTACGAACGTGCCTGAGGCCGCCCATGGTCGATCAATCCGCCGTCGGGCGTGCATTCAAGCCGGTGACCGCGCGCGTCGAGCCGGGACGCCTGCGCTTCTTCCTCGATACGCTCGGCGAGACCAACCCGGTCTACCGTAATGGGGCGGCGGCGCCGGTGCCGCCGACCTATCTGTTCTGCCTCGAGATGATGGACGCGCCTGACCCGTTCGAGTTCCTGACCGCACTCGGCATCGATCTCGCCCGGGTGCTGCATGGCGAGCAGCGCTTCGATTATCACGCGCCCGTCGTGGTCGGCGACACCCTGACGTTCCGCCCAAGCGTCACGAGCGTGACCGACAAGAAGGGCGGGGCGATGACGCTGATCGTGGTCGATACACCGGTCACCAACCAGAACGGCGTCCATGTCGCCGATGTCTCGCGCACCATCGTGGTGCGCAATGCGAGGCCGTCATGAGCAGCAGCGTTCCCGCGGTCGGCGATGTCATCGTCCACAAGGAGTTTCCGCCGATCACCCGGCATCGCCTCGCGCTGTATTGCGGCGCTTCCGGCGACCACAACCCGATCCATGTCGACATCGACTTCGCCAAGGCGGCCGGGTTTCCCGACGTGTTCGCGCACGGCATGCTCGTGATGGGTTATCTCGGCCAGGCGCTGACCGATGCGGTCGCCCCCTCGCGGATCCGCTCGTTCTCGACCCGCTTTGCCGCGATCACCCAGCTCGGCGCGCAGCTGACCTGCGAAGGCATGGTGACCGAGTTGATCGAGCAGGGCGGTGAGCAGCGCGCGAAACTCGCGCTCACCACCAAGGACCAGCACGGCGAGATCAAGCTCGCCGGCGAAGCGATCATCGCGCTTTAGGAGAGATCATGTCGAAACTGCAAGGAAAGGTCGCGCTCGTCTCCGGCTCTGGCCGTGGCATCGGGCGGGCGATTGCGCTGAAGCTTGCGAGCGAGGGCGCGCGCGTCGTGGTCAATGACCTCGATGCCGAGCCGGGCAACGCGGTCGTCGCCGAGATCAAGGCCATGGGCGGCGAAGCGATCGCGGTCAATGGCAGCGTGACCGAGGCCGGCTTCGCCGATCGTTTCGTAGGCCGCGCCATCGAGCAGTTCGGCGGCCTCGACATCATCGTCAACAATGCCGGCTACACCTGGGACTCGACGATCCAGAAGATGACCGACGAGCAGTTCCAGGCGATGCTCGACGTCCATCTGGTCGCCCCGTTCCGCATCATGCGCGCGGCATCCGAGCCGATCCGGGTGCTGGCGAAGAAGGAGGCGGAAGCGGGCCGCGAGGTGTTCCGCAAGGTCGTCAACATCTCCTCGATCGCCGGTCTCTACGGCAATGCCGGTCAGGCGAGCTA
The DNA here is from genome assembly GCF_053474805.1 of Bradyrhizobium sp. WCU1. Taxonomy (NCBI): domain Bacteria; kingdom Pseudomonadati; phylum Pseudomonadota; class Alphaproteobacteria; order Hyphomicrobiales; family Nitrobacteraceae; genus Bradyrhizobium; species Bradyrhizobium sp. WCU1. Next base: position 420,069 of record NZ_CM130280.1, on the reverse strand, counting down.
TTCATCCGCAAAGGCGTCGCTGATCGGGCTGACCCGCACCATGTGCAAGGAGTGGGGCCGCTACAAGGTCAACGTCAATTGCGTGGCGTTCGGCCTGATCAACACCCGCCTGACCCAGCCGATCGAGACCCAGCAGAAGACCATCGACGTCGCGGGCCGCGACATCAAGGTCGGGGTGCAGCCGCAGATGCTGGAGGCGATGGGCCGGATGATCCCGCTCGGCCGCGGCGGCACGCCGGAAGAGGCGGCGGACGCGGTCTATCTGTTCTGCAGCCCGGAATCGAACTACATCAGCGGTCAGGTGATCGTCGCCGGCGGCGGTCTGCTCATCTGATACGGGGATAACATGCACTACCGATCGTCCTGGATGACCGAGGAGCTGGACACCTTCCGTGACCAGTTCCGCAAATTCCTCGCCAAGGACCTGGCGCCGCATGCCGAAAAATGGCGCGCGCAGAAGCTGGTCGACCGCTCGGCCTGGCGCGCGCTCGGCGAGATGGGTGCATTGCTGCCGAGCGTGCCCGAGGCCTATGGCGGCCTCGGGACCACCTTCGCCTATGACGCGGCGGTGCTCGATGACCTCGAGAGCACCGTGCCGGAACTGACCACCGGCGTCTCCGTGCACAGCGCGATCGTCGCGCACTACATCCTCAACTACGGCTCGGAAGAGCAGAAGCGGCGCTGGCTGCCCAAGATGGCGTCGGGCGAGATGGTCGGCGCCATCGCGATGACCGAGCCCGGCACCGGCTCAGACCTGCAGGCCGTCAAGACCACGGCGAAGAAGCAGGGCAATGCTTACGTCATCAATGGCCAGAAGACGTTCATCACCAACGGCCAGGCCGCCGATCTCGTGATCGTGGTGGCGCGCACCGGCGCACCCGGCGCCAAGGGCATCTCATTGATCGTCGTCGAAACAGCCGGCGCGGAGGGCTATCGCCGCGGCCGCAACCTCGACAAGATCGGCCTGCACGCCTCCGACACCTCGGAGCTGTTCTTCGACAATGTCACGGTGCCGCCGGAGAACCTGCTCGGCAATGAGGAGGGCAACGGCTTCGCGCAGCTGATGCAGCAATTGCCGCAGGAGCGGCTGTCGCTCGCGATCGGCGCGGTCGCCTCGATGGAGCGCGCGGTCAAGATCACCGCCGACTACACCAAGGCGCGCACCGCGTTCGGCAAGCCGCTGATCGAGTTCCAGAACACCGCCTTCACGCTCGCCGAGCGCAAGACCGAGGCGATGATCGCCCGGGTCTTCGTCGACTGGTGCGTCGAGCGGCTGATCGCCGGCGACCTCGACACGGTCACCGCTTCGATGGCGAAATGGTGGTGCTCGCAGAAGCAGGTCGAGACCGCCGACGAATGCCTGCAGCTGCACGGCGGCTACGGCTACATGCAGGAATACCCGATCTCGCGGATGTTCATCGATTCCCGCATCCAGAAGATCTATGGCGGCACCAACGAGATCATGAAGGTCCTGATCGCGCGCTCGCTGTAGGCAAGCGCGCGATCTCGGCGGCGTTACATCGCCCGCACGTTCTTGAGGAACTTGTCGACCTGGACTTCCAGCTCGGAGGCGTTGCTGGCGACTTCTCCGGAGGCCGCGAGCACGTTCTCGGCGGCCTTGCTGGCATCGTCGATCGCCTTGGTGGTTCCGTTGATGTTCGCGGTGACCTCCTTGGTGGCCGCGGCCTGCTCCTCGACGGCGCTGGCGATCACGGTTGAGATCTCGCTGATCTGGACGATGACCTGCGAGATCGCCTTCAGCGCCGTGGCGGTGTTGCCGGTTGCGGTCTGCATCTCGTTGATCTGTGCCGAGATGTCCTCGGTGGCCTTGCCGGTCTGGTTGGCCAGCGCCTTGACCTCGGATGCGACCACGGCAAAGCCGCGTCCGGCCTCGCCGGCGCGCGCGGACTCGATCGTTGCGTTGAGCGCGAGCAGATTGGTCTGACCGGCGATCTGGTTGATCAGCGCGACGACGTCGCCGATCTTCTGCGCCATGGTCACGAGGCCTGCGACTAACTTGTCGGATTTCTCCGCTTCCTCGACCGCCATGCGGGCGATGCGGCTCGCCTCGGTCACCTGGCGGCTGATTTCGTTGACGGATGAGGAGAGCTCTTCGGAGGCGGACGCTGCACTCGCCGAACGCTGATTGACGAATTCGGCGGTCGTGGTCAGTGATCGGGCGGTGCCCTGCATCTGCGTCGAGGCCGATGACAGCATCCCGGCAAGACCCTTCACGTCCCTCTCGAAATCGTCGGCCAGCTTGATATTGCCGGTCACCACCGACCAGCTCAGCATCGCGCCGGTGTAGTTGCCGCGCTTGTCCATCAGCCCGGAGACCCTGAGGTCGAGCGTTTCCGGGCCGAGCTTGATCTTGGCCGCATGCGGCAGGTTCTTGGGATCGCCGATGATGCGGCGCTGATGCGCCGGGTTCTTGTGGAAGATATCGAACGAGTTGCCGAGGATCTGGTCCGGCCGCACCGGAAGCAGATGCTTCACGGTGTCGAGCGTCTTGAGGCTGGTCTGGTTGATGTAGGTGATGTTGAAGTCGGTGTCGCACATCATGATGTTGATCGGCATGTTGTCGAGCATCTGCAACAGCCGTTCGGTCTGGGTTTCGAGCCGCGCCTTCTCGGTCGCGAGCTCCCAGGTCAGCATCGGCCCCGAGTAGCGGCCGCGCGAATTGGTCATCGCCGTCACAGTGAGATCGAGCGTCTCGCCGCCGATGGTGATGCGGGCCTTGTGCGGCAGGTTCTTCGGATCGGACAATAACCGGCGCTGATGCTGCGGGTTCTTGTGAAAGATATCGATCGACTGACCGATCAGCGCGTCGACCTTCACCGGCAGCACATGCTCGATCTTCTTCAGATTCTGCCGCGTCGACTCGTTGATGTAGGTGATCCTGAAATCGCCCAGCTCGCAGAGCATGATGCTGATCGGCATGTCGTCGAACAGGCGGTAAGAATTGTCTGATGTAACTGCACTTGCAACGCTCTTGATTCCCAGCATCGAGTCCTCCGCAAGTTGAATGGGGTTACGACAGGTCGCACGAAGCCGCACGTCCCGCCGCGGCAGGGTGTGCAATGTGCGCAATGCATGTGCTGATTTTCGATGGAACCGTATGTGATTCGAGTTCGATCAAGAAGCGTATGCAATGTGCCGTGCGCGATGGCACAAGGCTGATTGCGCGATGCACGCGACGAGCGCAGTCGAATTCTGCGAGAAAGGCGACGATCTGCGGCGAAATTCGCGCGAACCAGCCCCGCAGCTGCCGAGCGGTTGCTTGCCGCACCGTAATCGTACGGTAGTGCGCGTGACCCGCACTATGTTCGTCAGCGTGCACATTGGCATTTTCTGCATATGGAAGCAGCCACACGCGCGTTGCAAGACGTCGGCATGGCGCGGCCGCCGAGCGCGTGTTCGATGTTGACGACATCGATCGGCGGATCACTTCACCGCGCACGCCCTGTCAGGCTGGCGCCGCCGCGCGATCACCACGACGCTGTGTCCACCGACGATGGGCCGGCTTCAGAATGCACCGGGAGGTTGTTGTCGGGCAGGGCGCGTTGCGCGATGGAGCCGGTGGCCCGCAGCGTGATATCCGTCCGTATGAGGTCGGCGGCGGGGCTCGGCAACCGGACGCGGTGGTCCTGCGCTCCGGCCGTGCCGCGGCGATCCCTGCGGCGATCGTCTGCTCTGCGGAAATCGACGATGGAATAGCGTTGCCCATTGCCTATCGCATGGCTTGACGTCGCTGCGGCCTCGCGACGCGGCTTCGGCCTTGCACCAAATTTCGGTCTATCATACCCCCGTGGGACGACGATCCGCGCGACGCCAAGGCGCGCCAATGCCCGCAGGGAGCCCTCATGACCAGAAGCAATGCCCGCACCGGAGGCCAGATCCTGATCGACCAGCTGGTCGCGCAGGGCGTGGAGCGCGTCACCTGCGTGCCGGGCGAGAGCTATCTGGCGGCGCTCGATGCGCTGCATGACAGCGCGATCGACGTCATGATCTGCCGCGCCGAGGGTGGCGCGGCGATGATGGCGGAAGCCTACGGCAAGCTCACCGGACGTCCGGGCATCTGCTTCGTCACCCGCGGCCCCGGCTCGACCAATGCCGCGCATGGCGTGCACATCGCGATGCAGGATTCCACCCCGATGATCCTGTTCGTCGGCCAGGTCGATACCGGGATGCGCGAGCGCGAGGCGTTCCAGGAGCTCGACTACAAGGCGGTGTTCGGCACCATGGCGAAATGGGCCGTCGAGATCGATCGTCCCGACCGCATTCCCGAGTTGGTCGCACGTGCCTTCCGCGTCGCGTTGCAGGGGCGGCCCGGTCCGGTGGTGATCTCGCTGCCGGAGAACATGCTGACCGAAACCGCAGCCGTCGCCGACGCGCCGAAGGTCGTGCCCGCGGCCACCTGGCCGGCGCCGGCCGATCTCGAGCGTCTCGGCGCGCTGCTCGCATCGGCCAAGGCGCCGATCGTGGTGCTCGGCGGTTCTGCCTGGACCGCAGAGGCGGCGAAAGGCATTGCGCGCTTTGCCGAGCGTTTTGATCTCCCGGTCGCGACCTCGTTCCGTCGCGCTTCGCTGATCGACGCCGACCACTCGCGCTATGCCGGCGATCTCGGCATCGGCCCGAGCCCGAAGCTCAGGGATCGCATCACCGGTGCCGACGTCATTCTCCTGATCGGCGGCCGCATGTCGGAGATGCCGTCATCGTCCTATACGCTGCTCGACATTCCCACACCGAGCCAGCAGCTGGTCCATGTCCATCCCGGCTCCGAGGAGCTCGGTCGGGTCTACCAGCCGGCGCTGGCGATCCAGGCGACGCCCGCAGCCTTCGCCTCCGCTGTCGAGACCATGAAGCCATCGGCCACGCCGGCCTGGAAGGGCGAGGCGGCGAAGGCGCACACGGATTATCTGGCCTGGACCGACAAGCCGCGCGAGCTGCCGGGCAATTTCCAATACGGCGAGGTCGTGACCTGGCTGCGCGATCGTTTGCCGAAGGATGCGATTGTCTGCAACGGCGCCGGCAATTATGCGGGCTGGATCCATCGCCACCATCGCTTCCACAGTTTCGCGGCCCAGCTCGCGCCGACCTCGGGCTCGATGGGCTATGGCGTGCCGGCGGCTGTGATGGCCAAGCGGCAGCATCCGGATCGCGTCGTCGTCGCGTTCGCCGGCGACGGTTGCTTCCTGATGAACGGGCAGGAGTTCGCCACCGCCGTGCAGTACGACGCGCCGCTGATCGTCGTCGTCATCGATAACGCGCAATATGGCACCATCCGCATGCATCAGGAGCGCGACTATCCCGGCCGCGTCGTCGGCACCCAGCTCAAGAATCCGGATTTTGCACTCTACGCCAAGGCGTTCGGCGGCCATGGCGAGCGGGTCGAGCGCACCGAGGATTTCGCGCCCGCCTTCGAGCGCGCGCTGGCCTCCGGCAAGCCCGCGATCCTGCACTGCCTGGTCGACCAGCGCGCGCTGTCGGTCGGCAAGGATTTTGTGCCACAGGCATGATCCGGAAAAGTGCGTAGCGGTTTTCCGAGCAAGATCATGCCCAAGAGAAAGGCCTCGCGCTAATGGCTCCGTCCACCGGCCGTCACGTCGCGATCATCGGCGCCGGTGCGGTCGGCGTGATCAGTGCCATCGAAGCGCTGCGCACGGGCCATCGCGTCACGCTGATTGATCCCGGCGAGCCCGGCGGTCAGCAGGCCGCGAGCTATGGCAATGCCGGCTGGCTGTCGTCGCATTCGGTGATCCCGCCGGCCGAACCCGGCACCTGGAAGAAGGTGCCGGGTTATTTGATGGACCCGCTCGGGCCGCTCGCGATCCGCTGGTCGTATCTGCCGAAGGCTTTGCCGTGGCTGGTCAAATATCTGCTGTCGAGCTGGACCGAGGCGCAGGTCGAGGCCACCGCGCGGGCGATGCGCAATCTGCTGAAGGACGCTCCGCTGCTGCACCGGCAGCTCGCCGAGGAAGCCGGCGTCCCCGAGTTGATCGAACGGCGCGGCGTGATGCATGTGTTTCCGTCGCGCGCGCCTTTCGACAAGGATCTCGGCTGGCGCATCCGCAAGCGCGTCGGCATCGAATGGCTGGAGCTCGACGAAAACGAGATGCGCCAGCGCGAGCCCGATCTGCATCCGCGCTACAAGTTCGGGGTCGTGGTCGAGGAGGCGGGCCGCTGCCGCGATCCCGGCGCCTATGTCGCGGCGCTCGCTGCGCACGCGATCGCGCACGGTGCCGCGCGCGTGGCTGCCAAGGCAACCGGCCTCAGGCTTGCGGGCGACAGGCTGGTCGCCGTGGTCAGCGAGAGCGGCGAGATCGCCTGCGATGCGGCAGTCGTTGCCGCCGGCGCGCGCTCCAAGCAGCTGACCGCATCGATCGGCGATCGGCTGCCGCTGGAAACCGAGCGCGGCTATCACGTCATGATCGAGAATCCGGAATCCGGACCGCGCAATTCGATGATGGCCTCGGATGCAAAGATGGTCGTCAACTGGACCGACAAGGGCCTGCGCGCCGCCGGCACGGTCGAGATCGCCGGGCTCGACGCCGAGCCGAACTGGCAGCGCGCCGAGATCCTGCGCGAGCATCTGTTCAGCATGTTCCCGAAGCTGCCGCGGGATATCCCGCCATCGCGGATCAAGACCTGGTTCGGCCACCGCCCGAGCATGCCCGACGGGCGTCCTTGCATTGGCCATGCCAGTGCGACGCGCGACGTGGTCTACGCCTTCGGCCACGGCCATGTCGGCCTGGTCGGCTCGGCCCGCACCGGCCGGCTGGTCGCGCAGCTGCTGAGCGGCCAGCCGCCGGAGATTCCGCTAGCACCGTTCGCGCCTGCGCGATTTCTGTAAGAGGAAACCTCAGCTGTCGCCGGCCCAGGCGGTGATCGCCGCCGGCGCGATCACACGCCTTGGCATATGCGGGTTGATCGTGCCGGCGCTGATGTCCTGCGTCTGAACCAGCAGGCTGCGCGCGAATGCCTTGGCATCCTGCTCGGATGCGAAGGTGCGGGTCTGGCGCGCGAAGCGATGGTGCCCGGCGTCGGGATTCCTCATCGCGAACGAGACGTACCAGATGGCCTTGTCCGTCTTCATTGCGCGTCTCTGGCGGCGCTGGTCCGCCCGCGCGAGCGGGACGCGTTGCTGAATGCTGGTTGTGCAAATTGTGCCAAACGAAAGGGTCCTGAAGCGTAACAGATGCCGCCCAAATAGCACCCGGCGGAGAAGTATACCAACACGAAGCCGGACGCGATGGCTCAACCGACGGGCGAAATGACAATGCGCCGCGGTGCCGTTGGTTCCCGCGACCCGCTGCGGCTTTCATGTGCCGTCGCGCAAGCCGTCCTGGCGTGCCGCGGCGATGGCCTTTTCAACCTCCGCCGCGAGCGCCGCGAGATGCTCGGCGAGCTTGGCGAACAGTTCGCGCTTCTGGATGTCCGTGGTGAGGTCGCGGATCAGGGCGCACTCCGCAGCATCGGTGCGAAGCTTTTCAAGATGCGTCAGCATGTCCTGCATTTTCCACCCGCCACCGTTTTCGGCAAACGGTAGGGAGCACGAAGCCCGCCGACAATAACGTGTGATATTTGCCGCCGGCATCCGACGAAGCAGATCCCGCCTTCGTCATTCCGGGGCTCGCCGTAGGCGAGAACCCGGAATCCGTTGGGACGCAGGTTCTGTGGATGAATGGATTCCGGGCTCGCGCCAGGAGGTGCGCCCCGGAATGACGAAGGAATGGATTGGCCTCCTGCCGCTGAGTTGCCCGACGAGGCAATTGAGTGGAAACGCGTCAAGTCCCCACGCGTAAAATATTTCGCTTTATCAGAAGTGCAACTTAGTGTACGGTCTGCTCGTCTCACCCGATCGAGGGGCGCTTCGCGATCGTCACGAACGCGGGTCGAGATGCGGTGGACGCCGAATGCGCAACTGACGAGTGCGCATGAGGCGGACGGTGAAGTCGTGTGGTCCTGACGCCCTCATGGCAGGTGTCTCTTCACATCGCGCGGTGCGCGTGGCGAAGACGGTGACAACAAAGCCTGGTCTCGCCGGGGAGAGCACGTATAAGCCGCAGCCCATCGCGCAGGGAAAGCCGGGTTGTTTCCGGTTACACCTGTGGTCCTACCCCCGAGCTTCTACCCATTTGCTCGGGGCCCATGGGTGCGATCGGCACCCGGCTTTCCCTGCGCCCTCTGCTCAATTGAGGGCGAAACGACGAGCAAAACCTCGGGCAAATCATGTCGCGAGAACGCGGATATTTGTGCGCTTCAGCGCATCGGACCAAAGCTCTTCAGCGCCTCCACGACGATGACTTCGCCAGCTTCCTGCACGAAATGTCCGGCATCGGGCAGTTCGAGCGGCGGCGGACAGTTTCGGATCACCTGCCGCAGCCCGTTCATCACCGGCGGCCCGAGCACCGGGTCCTTCATACCGACCGCCATGAAGCTCTGTCCGCTCCACTGCTGCGACCAGAAGTCCCGCGCGCGCCGGGACAGCGCCGCGCCGCCGGCATCGGGCCGGTCCGGCACCAGGTTGGGAAAGCGTCGGACGCCGGCCTTGTACCGCTGGTCCGGATAGGGGGCGGCATAGGCGGCGGCCTGCTTGTCTGCGAGACCGGGGACTGCGCGCTGCATCAACGCCGCGATGTCCATGTCCGGGCTGCGATTGGAGAAGGCCCGCCACGCAAGAAAGCCCTCGCCGAGCGGCGCGTCGCCGGTGCCGAGCATCGTATTCATCACCAGCAGTCGATCGAAGCGATCCGCCATGTCCATCGGTATCGTTAGTCCGATCAGCCCTCCCCAATCCTGGCACACCAGCATGACGCGGCGCAGGTCGAGCGCCTCGATCAAGGACATCACCGAGGATCGATGGAAATCGAAGGTGTAGACGTCTTCGTCGACGGGCTTGTCGGAGCGGCCGAAGCCGAACAAGTCCGGCGCCAGGACGCGCAAGCCCGCGGCCAGAAACGCCGGGATCATGTTGCGATAGAGGTAGGCCCAGGTCGGCTGGCCGTGCAGACAGAGCGCCACCGGGGCGGTCTTCGGTCCCTCGTCGAGATAGTGCATACGCAGCGCGCCGATCTCCACGTAGCGCGGCGCGAAGGCAAATCCGGGAAGTTCGGCGAAGCGCTCGTCCGGTGTTCGAAGCAGCTGCATGTGTCTCCCTTTCTACTCGACGTTCGGTCGCGTGAGCTTTCCCATGATAGTCTATCATAAGTCATGATGGCCAATCGGAGATGAAATGACTGTCGTCACATCAAGGACCGGCGAAACGCTGCTCTTGACCATCGATCGGCCGCCGGTCAACGCGCTCGATCTCGACGCGATCGCGTCGCTTGAGCAGGCATTTGCCGCGGCTGCCGCGGACGGCCCGGCGAACGGCGTAGTGCTCACCGGCGCCGGTCAGGTGTTCTCGGCGGGGGTCGATACGCGGGCATTTGCGCGCTACGCGCGCGAGCAGCGCCATGCCATGGTGCGCGCGATCACGCGCATGCTCGCGCGCCTGCTGGCGATTCCTGTTCCCGTCGTGGCGGCAGTCAATGGCCATGCGCTAGGCGGCGGCTTCGTGCTCATGCTGGGATGCGACTATCGTCTCGCGGTCGACAGCGCGGCCGCAAAGCTCGGCATGACCGAGGCGCAGGCCGGCATCCCGTTCCCGGTGGGGCCCCTCGAAGTGATGCGCCATGAGCTTTCGCCGGAATTGTTGCGCCGTCTGACGCTGACGAGCGCCGTGCTCGACACGCGCCAGTGCCTCGATCAGCGGATCATTGATGCGGTTTGCGCGGGGGCAGACCTGCAAGCCGGATCGATCGCTGCGGCAAGGAGCCTTGCCGCTCAGCCGGGATTTCGTACGGTGAAGCGGCAAATCCGCGGCCAGCTTGCTGCGCGCCTCGAGGAGTTGGCCTTGAGCGGGCAGGATGCGTTTCTCTCATCGTTCGACTGACCAGACGCAATGCCTGCCGTGGTTCGTCTAGCCGATCCGCACCACCATCTTGCCGAGCGCGGCACGGGTCTGCATCGTCGTGAATGCCGCGCGGAAATCGTCGAACGCGAACACCTTGCCGACAACGGGGGGCAATCGGCCCTCGTTCAGCCACGCCGACAATTGCGTCATCACGCGCGCCTGCGCTTCGGGCTCACGGCGCGCGATCTGGGCGGCGTCGACGCCGATAAGGATACCGCCTTTCAGGAGCGGCAGATTGAACGGCAGAGCGGGGATCTGGCCGGCGGCAAAGCCGACCACGACATGGCGCCCATTCCAGGCGATCGAGCGGAACGCCTGCAGCGAGACCTCGCCGCCGACCGGATCGAAGATCACGTCGGGGCCATGGCCGCCGGTTGCGTCCTTCAGCGCGTCGCGCCATTCGGGCTTGGTGTAGTCGACCACGGCGTCGGCGCCGAAGCTTGCGGCGAAGTTGCGCTTCTCCTCGGTCGAGGCCGCGGCGACGACGCGCGCGCCGAGCAGCTTGCCGACCTGGATCGCGGCGACACCGGTGCCGCCGGCGGCGCCCAGCACCAGCAGCTGCTCGCCGGCTTTGAGCGCGCCGCGCTCGGCGAGCGCATACAATGCTGTGAGATAGTTGGTGCGGAAGGCAGCCGCGGCTTCCATCGACAATCCGTCCGGCATGATCTCGACGGCGGCGGGCGGCACCACGATGTGTTCGGCCAGCGCGCCCGAGCGCGCCGCGCCCATCACCCGCATGCCCGGCGCGATACCGGTGACATCGCTCGCGACCGCATCGACCACGCCTGCGAATTCAGCGCCGGGTGTGAAGGGCAGGGCATCCTTGGTCTGGTAGCGGCCCTCGACCTTCAGCCCATCGACGAAGCCGATGCTCGCGGCGTGGACCCGGACTCGGATCTGTCCGGCGGCGGGGTCAGGGGTTGCGATCTCCTTCAGCCCGATCCGATCGATGGGTGCATATTGCTCGACGACGACCGCCTTCATCCTGTCCTGCTCGCTGGTTGGTTTCCTCTGGCAGAAGCTATCTCATGTCCGTTGTTCTACGGGGAGGCCTTTTGCGCATGGCGCGGCGGCGGTCCGGGCAGAAAGCCAACATCTTCAACGACATCGCGAAATTGCCGGCGTTTACCCGTTGTTATCCCTACCAAATTCGGTAACGCGTCCTTAAGCGCATTAACGTTAGGGTTTTTCCACGCGGCCCGCCCCGGGGCTGCGCGCCGTCCAGGACAGGCGGGTTGCGTTCGCGTTGGAGTTTTTCATGGATATCATGACAGGCGCCGGGCTGCTGGCCGGCATCATCGTCATCGCGGTGATGATGTTCATGGGCGGCGACCTGCACATGTTCATTTCCGAGCATGCCATGATCATCATCTTCGGCGGTTCGATCGCGGCGACGATGATCCGCTTTCCGCTCGGCGTGATGCTGCATGGTCTGCCGCTCGGCGCCAAGTTCGCCTTCACGATGAGCCGGCTGTCGGCGCGCGACCTCGTCGAGGAGCTCGCCCGCATCGCCGAGATCGCCCGCAAGCAGGGCCCGGTCGGCCTGGAAAAGGTCGAGACCGACGAGCCGTTCCTCGCCAAGGGCATCCGCTATGTCGCCGACGGCTACGATCTCGAATTCATCCGCGACAATCTGGAACGCGACCGCGACAATTTCCTGATGCACCTCGACGAGGGCAGCAAGATCTATCGCGCGATCGGCGACTGCGCGCCCGCGTTCGGCATGATCGGCACGCTGATCGGCATGGTGCAGATGTTCGCCAACATGACCGACCCCTCCAAGCTCGGCCCGTTCATGGCGACCGCGTTGCTCGCGACGCTGTACGGCGCGCTGGTCGCCAACCTGTTCTGCCTGCCGATCGCCGACAAGCTGCACGGCAAGCTGCTCGACGAGGAGACCAACCGCACGCTGATCATCGACGGCATCCTGATGATCCGCGATTCCAAGAGCCCGGCGCTGGTGCGCGAGATGCTGCTGGCCTATCTGCCGGAGAAGCATCGCCACGAGGAAGGCGAGCCGGTTCCGGCCTGATCGGCCGGCGCTTTCGGGAAACGCAGCCGGAAAAAAACGCGACAATGGCCAAGAAAAAACGCGGCGACGCTCACGGTGGAGGTCACGGCTGGTTCGTGACCTTCGCGGACCTGATGGGCCTGATGATGAGCTTCTTCGTGATGCTCGTCGCGTTCTCGACCATGGACAACAACAAGCTGAAGATCGTCGCGGGCTCGATGCGCGACGCCTTCGGCGTGCAGACCACTGTGCGCTACTCCGGCATCGTCGAGTCCGACGGCCTGCCGACCCGGCCGAAGCTGAAGAATGTCGAGCACATCTCGCCGGAAGATTCCTCGGCCAATCCGACGCCGGACGAAAAGGAGCGCAGCCAGCTCAACGGCGCGCGGCTGAAGATCGACCGCGAATTCGCGCTCGCCTCCGCTTCGTTGCGGCAGGCGCTGCAGGACATGCCGGAGCTGACCGAGATCTCCAAGAACATCATGTTCGAGGAGACCAAGGAGGGCCTCAACCTCGAGATCGTCGATCAGGACGGCCGCTCGATGTTCGCCGACGGTTCCAGGGAGCCGTATGAGCGCACCCGCCGGCTGATCCAGAAGCTTGCCGCGCCGTTGAAGGCGACGCCGCTGCGGGTCGCGATCGTGGGGCATACAGCCGCAGGCTTCGTGCCGGCGCGCAGCGATTACGACGCCTTCGACCTGTCCGCCGACCGCGCCAACGCGGTGCGGCAGATCCTGGAGCGGGAAGGCCTGCCGCCGTCGCACGTCTTCGCGGTTTCCGGCAAGGCAGACGGCCAGCCGCTGTTTCCCGACGATCCGACGCTGCCGGCGAACCGTCGCGTGACCATCACGTTGATGCGGGAAAATCCGCCACTGCCGCCGGATCTGAAGCCGTAGCCGCAAATACGATGCTACCGTCAAGCTAGCCGTGTTGGTTGGTTGACAGGCGGTACGGAAGCGTCGATAGCCGCGCGGATCAAAATCAACCGACCGGGCGTTCCAACCTCGCTATGGCTGTCAGCGTCTCATCCACCGAGGCCCAGGAGGGGCGCGGCAGAGCCACCTCCAGCTTCTGGGCTCTGACGCTGGGCAGCATCGGGGTGGTGTTCGGCGACATCGGAACTTCGCCGCTCTATGCATTCCGCGAGGCGGTCGGTGGCGCCGCGCACGGCCAGCCGGTCACCCGCATCATGGTGTTGGGGGTGCTCAGCCTGATCCTGTGGGCGCTGTTCACCGTCGTCACCGCCAAATACGTGCTGCTGTTGCTACGCGCCGACAACAACGGCGAAGGCGGCACGCTCTCGCTGATGGCGCTCGGTCAGCGCGCGATCGGGCGGCGCAGCTGGCCGCTGCTCGCGCTCGGTGTGGTCGGCGCCTCGATGTTCATCGGCGATTCCATGATCACGCCGGCGATCTCGGTGCTGTCGGCGGTCGAAGGCCTCAAGCTCGCCACGCCGCATCTCGAGCACTATGTGGTGCCGCTGACGATCCTGATCCTGGTCGTGTTGTTCTCGGTGCAGCGCACCGGCACCGCCCGCGTCGCCTCCGCGTTCGGACCTGTGATGGTGCTGTGGTTCGCCTCGCTCGCGACGATGGGGCTGGCCCACATCATGGACGAGCCCTCGGTGCTGGCGGCGATCAATCCCTATTACGCGCTCCAGTTCCTGCTGACCCACGGCACCGTCGGCCTGGTGACGCTGGGCGCGGTGTTCCTCGCTGTGACCGGCGGCGAGGCGCTGTACGCCGATCTCGGGCATTTCGGCCGCAAGCCGATCCAGTCCGGCTGGCTGTTCTTCGTGCTGCCCTCGCTGTTGCTGAACTATTTCGGGCAGGGCGCGCTGGTGCTGTCCGATCCCGCCGCGATCGAGAACTCGTTCTACCGCATGGTGCCGGAGGTGCTGCTGCTGCCGCTGGTCGGGCTTGCCACTGCGGCGACGGTGATCGCGAGCCAGGCGGTCATCACCGGCGCCTATTCGCTGATCAGCCAAGCGGTGCAGCTCGGGCTGCTGCCGCGCTTCGAGGTCCGCTACACCTCGGAGACCCATGCCGGGCAGATCTATCTGCCGCGCGTCAACCGGCTGCTGCTGATCGGCGTGCTGCTGCTGGTGCTGCTGTTCCGCACCTCGAGCGGGCTCGCCTCGGCCTACGGGATCGCGGTCTCGACCACGATGGTCGCCGACGGCATCATGGGCTTCATCGTGATCTGGAAGCTGTGGAACTGGCGCGTGGCGTCGGCCGCGGCTTTGATCCTGCCGTTCGTGATCGTCGACATGACCTTCTTCAGCGCCAATCTGCTGAAGCTGTTCGAGGGCGCCTGGGTGCCGCTATTGTTCGGCGTCGTGATGGCGACGATGATCTGGACCTGGCGCCGGGGCGCTGCGATCCTGATCGCCAAGACCCGGCGCATCGAGGTGCCGCTGCGCGACCTGATCCACAGTCTGGAGAAGCGGCCGCCGCATATCGTCAAGGGCACCGCGGTGTTCCTGACCAGCGACCCCAGCTTCGTGCCGACCGCGCTGCTGCACAATCTCAAGCACAACAAGGTGCTGCACGAGCACAACGTGATCCTGACCATCGAGACCGCGCCGACGCCGCGCGTCGACATTTCCGAGCGCGTCAACATGGAGAAGGTCAGCGACAAGTTCACCGCGGTGCGGCTGCGCTTCGGCTACATGGAATCGCCGAACGTACCGAAGGCGCTCGCGGTCGCGCGCAAGCTCGGCTGGCAGTTCGACATCATGTCGACCTCCTTCTTCGTGTCGCGCCGTTCGCTGAAGCCGTCGGCGCAGTCCGGCATGCCGCAGTGGCAGGACCACCTGTTCATCGCGATGAGCCGCTCCGCCAACGATGCGACCGACTATTTCCAGATCCCGACCGGCCGGGTGGTTGAAGTCGGTACCCAGGTAACTATTTGAGCAAACAGCGAATTCCGGCGTTGAAAAGCCGTGATCTATGCGTGATACGCATAGTGGAGGCCTGAATCCGTGCTAACCTATGCATTCCTGCCGGGAGTATAGGCCTGCATCCGGGCATTGTGCGGTGCGGCAAAAGACAGAGGCGCAGCTTCCCATGTCATCCGAGAGTGCGATCACCGCGGCGGAAACGCCCGCGGCAAATGGCCATGGCGAGGCGCATTCAACCGCCACCTTCAAGGCGCTGATGCTCGGCAGCATCGGCGTCGTCTATGGCGACATCGGCACCAGCCCGCTGTACGCGCTGCGCGAAGCCGTCGTCGCGGCGGCCGGCGGCGAGGGCGGTGTGACGATTCATGCGGTGCTCGGCGTGGTGTCGCTGATCCTGTGGGCGCTGGTCGTGGTGGTGACGCTGAAATACGTCGTGATCCTCCTGCGCGCCGACAATAATGGCGAGGGCGGGACGCTGGCGCTGATGGCGCTGGCGCAGCGCGCGGCCACTAGAGGGGGCGCTGCCATCGTGCTGCTCGGCATCATCAGCGGCGCGCTGTTCTACGGCGATGCCGTGATCACGCCGGCGCTCTCGGTGCTGTCCGCAATCGAAGGCATCAAGCTCGTCACCTCGACATTCGATCCCTATGTCGTCCCGCTCACGGTCGTGATCCTGGTCGCCCTGTTCGCGGTGCAGTCGCGCGGCACCGCACGCGTCGCGGCCTTCTTCGGCCCGGTGATGTGCGTCTGGTTCGCCGTGATCGCGATCGCGGCGCTGCCGCAGATCGTGCGGCATCCCGAGGTGCTCCACGCGCTCAACCCGATCCTTGCGGTGTCGTTCATGCTGCATCACGGCGTGATCGGTTTCATCACGCTCGGTGCCGTGTTCCTCGCGGTGACCGGTGCGGAGGCGCTCTATGCCGACCTCGGCCATTTCGGCAAACGCCCGATCCAGACCGCTTGGCTGTTCATCGTGCTCCCGTCGCTGGCGCTCAACTATCTCGGGCAGGGTGCGCTCTTGATCGGCGATCCCAAGGGGATCGAGAATCCGTTCTTCCTGATGTTCCCGGATTGGGCGCTGATCCCGATGGTTGCGCTCGCGACCATGGCGACCGTGATCGCGAGCCAGGCGGTCATCACCGGCGCCTATTCGCTGACCCGCCAGGCGATCCAGCTCGGCCTGTTGCCGCGGTTCGAAATCCGCCACACCTCGGAAGCGCATTCCGGCCAGATCTACATGCCGCGCATCAACCGCTTCCTGTTCATCGCGGTCATCGTGCTGGTGCTGATGTTCCGCTCGTCGAGCGCGCTGGCGTCGGCCTACGGCATCTCGGTGACCGGCACCATGGTGGTGACGGCGATGATGGGCTTCGTGGTGATCTGGCGGGTCTGGAAATGGTCACCGATCGCCGCCGCCGCGCTGGTTGCGCCGTTCCTCTTCCTCGACATCACCTTCCTGGCCGCCAACCTGCTCAAGGTGTTCGAGGGCGGTTGGGTACCGCTGGCGCTCGGCGGGGCGATGATCGTGGTGATGTACACCTGGCGGCGCGGCAGCCGGCTGTTGTTCGAGAAGTCGCGCAAGCTTGAATTTCCGCTCGCCGATCTCGTCGCGATGCTCGAGAAGCGGCCGCCGCAGCGCGTGTCCGGCACCGCGGTGTTCCTGACCAGCGATCCCGTCAGCGCGCCGACCGCGCTGATGCACAGCCTCAAGCACTACAAGGTGCTGCACGAGAAGAACGTCATCCTCACCATCGAGACCGCGCCGACGCCGCGCATCGATCCGTCCGAGCGGGTGCGGATGGAGCAGCTGACCGAAACCTTCTCCAAGGTGACGCTGAAATTCGGCTTCATGGAGCAACCCAACGTGCCGAAGACGCTGGCGATCGCCCGCAAGCTCGGCTGGCAGTTCGACATCATGTCGACCTCGTTCTTCCTGTCCCGCCGTGCCCTGAAGCCGGCGGCGCATTCGGGCATGCCAAGCTGGCAGGATCATCTGTTCATCGCGCTGAGCCGGTCCTCGAACGACGCCACCGACTATTTCCAGATCCCGACCGGGCGGGTGGTCGAGGTCGGTACGCAAGTCACGATCTAGGGGGCACGACCCGGCATTTCCGCGCGACATCTAACCCGTTTCGGGCGCTTGATTTTCTCGACGCAAGGGGCGAGTTTGCGGCCCGGACCGGCGAGCCGCGCGACGCTCGCCAATCGGATAGTCGGGAGGATATTTCCGTGGCGGACCACAAGGTGGAAGATTTGTTTCCGGACGAGGTGTCGAAGGGCATAGCGGAGGGCCGCTATCTCCTGGTCGACGTCCGCGAGCCCAATGAGGTTGCCGTCGAGGCCTATCCCGATGGCGCCGTGGTGCCGCTGTCGACGTTCGATCCGGCGGCGATTCCCGATCCGCAAGGCAAGCAGGTGGTGTTCGCATGCCGCTCCGGCAAGCGCTCGGTGACCGCCTCGCTGGCTGCCCAGGCTGCAGGTCTGCCCTATGACAAGCATCTGGCGGGCGGCATCATCGGCTGGAAGGCGGCGGGCCTGCCGACCAAAACGGGCGGCTGATCCCCGACATGACCTCCATGAACAAGGTCTTCGCGGACCTTCCCGTCACCATCTTCGAGGCGATGTCGCAGGCTGCGCGCGACAACAACGCCATCAATCTCGGCCAGGGCTTTCCTGACGATCCCGGACCGGAGGACATCCGCCGGGCCGCCGCGGACGCGTCCATCAACGGCTACAACCAGTATCCGTCGATGATGGGCATCCCCGAGCTCCGTCAGGCGATCGCATCGCATTACGGCCATTGGCACGGGCTCAAGCTCGATCCGATGACCGAGGTGATGGTCACCTCGGGGGGCACCGAGGCGCTGACCTCCTCGATCCTCTCCTTGGTCGAGCCAGGAGACGAGGTGGTGTGCTTCCAGCCGGTCTACGATTCCTATCTGCCGATCATCCGCCAGGCCGGCGGCATTCCGCGCCTGCTGCGGCTCGAGCCGCCGGAGTGGCGGCTGAACGAGGAGATGCTGCGCAGCGTCTTCAACCACAAGACCAAGGCGGTGCTGTTCAACAATCCGCTCAACCCGGCGGCGGTGGTCTATCCTCGCGAGGACCTCGAACTGCTGGCGCGGTACTGCCAGGAGTTCGACGTCGTCGCGATCTGCGACGAGGTCTGGGAGCACGTCGTGTTCGACGGCCGCGAGCACATCCCGCTGATCACGATTCCGGGCATGCGCGATCGCACCATCAAGGTCGGCAGCGCCGGCAAGATCTTCTCGCTGACCGGATGGAAGATCGG
This sequence comes from Bradyrhizobium sp. WCU1, assembly GCF_053474805.1. Taxonomy (NCBI): domain Bacteria; kingdom Pseudomonadati; phylum Pseudomonadota; class Alphaproteobacteria; order Hyphomicrobiales; family Nitrobacteraceae; genus Bradyrhizobium; species Bradyrhizobium sp. WCU1. The sequence goes on along the minus strand of NZ_CM130280.1, from coordinate 401,906 downwards.
CTTCGTCTGCGCCGCGCCGCCGCTGCTGCGCGTCGCTGCGAAGGTACACCAGTTCCTCACCTTCACGACGGCGCCCAATCTGCAGGCGGCGGTGGCGTACGGCCTCGGCAAGCCGGACGACTATTTCCTCGACATGCGCAAGGACATGGCGCGGAGCCGCGACCGTCTCACCAAAGGACTCGAGCGCATCGGCTTTCCGGTGCTGAAGTCGCAGGGGACCTACTTCCTCACCGTCGATCTGTCGCCGCTCGGGCTCAACGAGACCGATGCGGAATTCTGCTGGAGAATTGTAAGGGATTACAAGGTCGCGGCTATTCCGGTGTCGGCGTTTTACGAGCAGGATGCGGTGACGTCGGTGGTGCGGTTCTGTTTCGCCAAGAAGGATTCGACACTCGACACCGCGCTTGAGCGGTTGTCCGACGCCGTTCATCGTCGCAAGAGGTAGACCAGAATGCAGAAGCAGAACCGTCGTCTCGTCGGCCTCGTCGGTACGATCGCCTCGGCTCTGTTGTTCGCGGCGTCCGCCAGTGCGGAGGAGCGCACGGTCAACTTCTACAACTGGTCGAACTACATGGCGCCTGAAGTCCTCGAGGACTTCACGAGGGAAACCGGCATCAAGGTGGTCTACGATACGTTCGACGCCAACGAGACGCTGGAGACGCGACTGCTAGCGGGCAAGTCGGGCTACGACGTCGTGGTGCCGACCGGCTACTTCCTGCAGCGCCAGATCACTGCGAAGGTGTTCCTCAAGCTCGACAAGTCGAAGCTGCCGAACCTCGCCAATGCGTGGCCTGTCGTGACCGGGCAGCTCGCGACCTACGATCCCGGCAACAACTACGGCGCCAACTACATGTGGGGCACCACCGGCATCGGCTACAACGTCAAGATGGCGGAGAAGATCCTCGGGCCTGACGCGAAGATCGACAGCTGGGACATGGTGTTCAAGCCGGAGAACCTCGCCAAGTTCAAGGATTGCGGCATCCACATGCTGGACTCCGCCGACGACATCCTGCCGGCGGCGCTGAGCTATCTCGGCCTCGACCCGAATTCGACCAAGCAGGCTGACCTCGAGAAGGCCGCCGATCTCGTTACCAAGATCCGGCCCTATGTGCGCAAATTCCATTCGTCCGAATATCTCAGCGCATTAGCCTCAGGCGAGATCTGCTTCGTGGTCGGATGGTCCGGCGACATCATGCAGGCGCGCAGTCGGGCCGCGGAAGCCAAGTCCGGCGTCGAGATCGGCTACACGATCCCGAAAGAGGGCGCGCAGATGTTCTTCGACAATCTCGCGATCCCCGCAGATGCCAAGAACGTCGCGGAGGCCTATGAGCTGATCAACTACCTCTATCGTCCAGAGGTCGCGGCGAAGAATTCGAACTTCCTGTCCTACGCCAACGGCAATCTGGCGAGCCAGAAGCTGATCGATCCGAAGATCTTCAACGACAGGAACATCTATCCCGACGAGGCGATGCAGAAGAAGTTGTTCGTGATCACGGCACGCGATCCGGCGACGCAGCGAATCATCAACCGGCTGTGGACGCGCGTGAAGACCGGGAAGTGACGCGCCTTCGCGCGTTCCAATGCGAGGGCGTTACCGCCAGCGCCGGTGCAGCCAGAGCCATTGATCCGGATATTCGCGGACCCAGCCCTCGACGATGTCGGTGATCGCCTGCATCGTGCCCTGGATGTCGATCTGACCGGATGCATCGAACACCGGTTTGACTTCTTCGGTGACCTCGCCGCGGAAGCGGCCGTCGGGCAGGCGGATGATCCGCGTGCCGTGGATCGGGCAGTCGATCTGGCGGCGCAGCCGCGCCAACAGCGGATTCGCGGTGGTCTTGCGGCCGAAGAAGGTGACGGGAACGCCGTTGGTCAGATACTGGTCGACCAGCATCGCGACATGCTGGCCGTTCTTCAGCGCCTGCGCCAGCTTGAGCGGGGCGTCGCGGCCGGCCGGGACCAGCGTGCCCAAATTGACGGCGCGGATGCGCTCGATGGCGCGGTCGGCGGCTTCGATGTTCGGCCGCCTGAACAGGATGGTGGCGTCGAGGCCGTGCGCGGCGGCAGCAATAGGCGAGAGCTCCCAGTTTCCGAGATGCGCGGCGAAGAACAGTGCCGGTTTACCGTCATCGCGCAGTTGGTCGAACAACTGCTTGCTGCGCGCCGAGAATTCGACGCGGCCTGGCTTGTCGGGATTCCGGGGATCATGGTCCCAGATGCGGTCGATATGCGCGAATTCGGCGCCGATGCGTCCGAGGTTGTGCCAGACGCCGGTCAGGATCTCCTCGATTTCCTGCGGCGACTTCTCCGGGAAGGCGGCCGTGAGGTTCTCGCGGCCGATGCGATCCTCGCGCAGCCGCCGGCCGATGAAATGCGCCGCGTGGCCGAAGAACTTTGCGGTCTTCTCCGGATCGAAATAGCGCGTGGTGCGCAAGAGGCCGGTCGTCAGCGCGCCAATGGCAACGTTGGCCACAGGCTTTGCGGCGTCGCGCAGGTGCGCCCTGGTGCGAAGGAGCAGGCGTTTCATCTGATGAGGCGAGGGCGTTACGCCGGCTCGCGCGTCAGGATCAGCGAGGCGTTCTGCCCGCCGAACCCGAACGAGTTCGACATCACGGCGGTCACCTTGGCATCGCGCGCCTTGTTGCCGACCACGTCGAACGGGATCGCGGGATCCGGCACCTCGTAATTGATCGTCGGCGGGATCCGCTGATGCTCGAGCGTGAGCAGCGAGAAGATCGCCTCGACCGCACCGGCGGCGGAGATGGTGTGGCCGACCATCGACTTGTTCGACGACACCGGAATGTTTTTGGTGTGTTCGCCGAACACTGCCGAAGTGGCAAGATATTCCATCTTGTCGTTTTCCGGCGTCGAGGTGCCGTGCGCGTTGATGTGGTCGATCTGCTCAGGCTCCATGCCCGCGTCGGCAAGCGTCTTGCGCACGCAGCCGATCGCCGGCTTGCCGTCGGGCGCCGAGCGGGTGCGGTGGAATGAATCGGTCAGCTCGCCGCAGCCGGCGACGACGCCCAGGATGCGCGCGCCGCGGGCGATCGCGGCATCGTAGCTCTCCAGCACCAGCGCGCCGGCGCCTTCGGCCATCACGAAACCGTCGCGGTTCTTCGAGAACGGCTTGGAGGCGGCCTGCGGCGGGTCGTTCTGGGTCGAGAGGGCCGAGAGCAACGAGAACCGCACCATGGCTTCGGGATTGACCGAGCCGTCGGTGGCGATGCACAGCGTCGCATCGGTTTCGCCGCGGCGGATCGCCTCGACGCCGAGCTGGATCGCGGTCGCGCCGGAGGCGCAGGCCGTCGAGAGCGAGATCGGCGACCCCTTGGTGCCGAAGGTCTCGGCGAGGCTGAGCGCGACCGAGCCGAAGGTGAAGCGACGGTGGAAGTGCGCAAACTTGCCGCCGCTGCAGGTCGCCAGATATTCGATGATGCCAAAGTCCTTGGTCGGAACGTCGCGCGCGACCTCGAGCCGCTGCGGCCATTCGGTCTCGATCGGCGCGACCGCCAGGAACAGCGGGCCGGGGAAGTCGCCCTTGCTGCCGATGCCGGACTGCTCCAGTGCCTCTTCAGCCGCGATCTCGGCCAGACGCTGCGACAGGCTGGTCGAGGAGAAGGGGTCGACGGTGACGAAATCGACGGCGCCGGCCATCGTCGTCTTCATGCTGTCGAGCGGGAAGCGTGTCACGGTCTTGATGCCGGACTCACCTGCGGTGAGGCGCTTCCAATTGTCGGTCTTGCCGCCGCCGAGCGACGTCACGATTCCCATGCCGGTCACGACAACGATCGGTCGGCCGAATTTATCGCGTGGTGCTGTCATGGTGTCCCCGTCGGTGCTTGCGCCGGACTGAAAGCGCAATGAGAGTCATCGCGCCTCAATTGTTCATTTGAGCATGATATTTCCGGAAAACCGCGTCGCACTTTTCCGGAGCATGCTCTACCTGACGGCCTCGACCAGCGCCATGCCTTCGCCCTGCCAGTGGCCGACCCCCAATACGACAATCTGGGTTGGCGCTTCGGTCTTTTCAACCTCCAGCCCGGTCGGGTCGTTGGCCGGGTAGAGCGCGCCGCGCGAGATCGACAGGGCGGCCAGCGCGAGCCCGAGCGGGAACTGGGCCTCCATCGTGTGCCCAAACGTCGTTCCGGTGGCGCGCACCGCAAGGCCGGGATGCTGACCCAGGAACGCGCGCTCCTCGCTGGTCGCAGGCTCAGCGCCGGTCGCACCCGTGATCAGCATGGCGTTGTCGTTGCTGACGCCGAGCTGCGGCCACATCGCCCGCAGCGATTGCGTCACTGCGCCGGGCTGCTTGCGCTTGGCAAGGTCGGCGACCACCTTGGTCAGCTTGGCGTACGGCTTGGCGCCGCGCGCCTCGGCGTGCTCGCGCGACTCCATCACCAGGAATGCGCCGGCCGAGCCGATGGCGAAGCCCGGATGGTTCCTGCGGGCCCAGACCGGGGCGTATTGATCCTTGAGGGCGAAGTCGCCGAACGAATAGAGCATCAAGAGGTCGCCGCGATCGCCGTTATGCGCGGCACCGACCAGCGCGATGTCGCTCTGCCCGGCGCCGATCCGCGCGACCGCGATCCGCGCGGCGTCGATGCTCGAGGCCTCCTCGCCCATGAAGGTGCGCGATGTCCCGCACACGCCGTGAACGATCGCGATGTTGCCGGCGAGCAGATTGGAGAGCTGCGCCAGGAACAGCGTCGGGCGCAGCTCGTTCATCAGTTTTTCGTTGAGCAGGGCGGGCGGCAGCTTGCCCTGCGCATCGGCGTTCATGATCGCCAGGTCGACATTGAGGTCACGCTCGCCGCCGCCGGCTGCGATGATCATGTCCATCCGCGACAGGATTTCCTGATTGCCTTTGACGCCGGCGGAGTCGAGCGCCAGGCCGGCGGCATAGGTGCCGATGCGCTGCCACATTTCCATCTGACGCTGATCGCCCTTCTTCGGGATCTGGGCGTCGAAGCTGACGGGGGCGATCGGATGGATCACGTATGGCGCGAGGCGCTTCTCGTCGGCATTGACGCGCTTGGCGCCTAGCGCCTCCCAATGTGCATCCAGTCCCTCGCCGAGCGAGGAGAGCAGGCCGACGCCGGTGATCCAGACTTCCTTTTCAGCCATTACTCATCGCCTGCTGCGGAAACCCGATCTTGCTGGCCATGGCATCCATGTGCACGCGCAAGTGCGGGCTGGGGAAGGGGATATGACGGAAGGTCAGCTCGGCATTGCATTTGAGCTCCTTGCCGACGCGGACCTTCGCCGAGGTCACGGTGAAGCCTGAACCTTCATGCTCGATCTTGGCGTCGATCGTCAGGGTCGAGCCGGGGCTGACGAAGCCGCGCATCTTGGCTTCCTTGACCATGGCAAGGAAGGGCATGCGCTCGAATTTGGTCAGACCGAGGATCAGCCAGCCCGAGCTCTGCGCCATCGCTTCGGTGAGCAGCACGCCGGGCATGATCGGATAGCCCGGGAAATGCCCCGCGAACACCGAATGGCTGTCGGGCGGGACATCCGCCTCGACGACAATGGTCCTTGCGTCGAGGTTGAGGTCGACGATCCGATCGATCAGCTGAAAAGTCTCAAGCTGCATGACGGGTGATTACGAGGCTGAGCCCGTGCCCGCGTTCTTGGCCGCAACCAGCTCGTCGATGCGGTCGGCGAGATTCTGCAACACGAAGTACTGCTCCGTCGTGGCCTTGCCGTCGTTGACCTCCTGGGTCCACTTCTCGAGCGGCATCTTGATCCCGAAGGCCTTGTCGATAGCAAAGGCGATGTCCAGGAAGTCGAGGCTGTCGATCCCGAGGTCGTCGATCGCGTGGCTCTCCGGCTTGATCGTATCGCGCGGGATGTCGCAGGTCTCCGCGATAATGTTGGCGATCTGCTCGAATGTGGAGGACATCATTAAGCCTTTGATATATTGAAGGTAATTCCGGGTCGGCTCGGAGGAGGCGGGCGCGTTGCCCCGGAATGCCCTATTGCTGCTGCCAGGAGTCGTGTGCCCGTATATCGGAGCAGGGCCGTTAGTTCAATGGAGCTTGGCCGGCCGCGCGAGGACGGTTTTTGGGCACGGTTCCGGCCCGCCTAGCTGCGCGGCATCACCGTAATCTTGGCGCAATCCCGGCGGCCCATCAGCACGCAATCCTGGGTCTTGCGCAAATCGGCGATGCTCATGGCAAGCCAGATGCCGATCGCGGTGAGCGCCACGGTGAAGGCAAAGGCGGCGATGTTGGCGAGCATGCGCTGGCGGAAATCATCCGGCTCCTCGCGCGGCTTCTCGTAGCGGGAGAGGTCGTTGGCGACGGAAACAGGAGCGACGGAAGCCGGGCGGGTCGATCGGATCGGGTCCGCGCGCTTGCCGGGCGGCTGCGCCGAGGTGCGCGGCCGGAATTTGAGCACCACGTGCTCGTCATCCGAGGAAATTGGCCGCTGCGTCTTCACTGCTGTCAGTCCGGTCGCGTCGCCCTCATGTGTAGCATGTTCGGCGCGTTTCACACCTAAAATCTTGATACCCGCAGAGGTGGTATTCATGCTTCGATGGTCTCGTGGAACCGGCTGTAGTCGATCTTGAGACGGCCGTCGTCGGTGGCGCGCAGGATCTCGGCATAGCGATGCCCGAAGCGGATGTCGGAATGCTCGTAGGATTTTCGCGCGTGCACGGTTTGCGCTGCAACGTCGTCATAGCCCGATACGATGAGACCCAGCCCCGCGTTGATGGCTTCCAGGTCTTCCGCGTTGAGGCCGTACAGCGGACTGTCCTTGTCGATCACATGAAACAGGGTCCAGCTCAGTGCCAGGGCCGGGCTCTCGCTGCGCGCGAGCGGCAGCTCGAAGAACCGGCGATAGGCCATGCCTTCCTTGCTGAGGTCGTTCTTGAACAACCATAGCCGCGCGGTGGCGTTGGCGATGATGTTGTGCCGCTCGTTGGCCAAACGGATCATCAGCGTCCGCTCGCCCTCATGATCCGAGATCACCGGGTTGTCGGCGAACAGCAGGCGCGCACTCGGCCGCGAGAAGCGGGCGAAGATCAGCCCGGTCATCAGCGACATCGAAAAGATGCCGGTGAACAGCTCGATGGCGGCGATGAAGTGCCCGTAATGGGTCTGCGGGTGCATGTCGCCGTAGCCGGCGGTCGAGAGTGTTTCGATGCTGAAATAGAGGTAGTCGATATATTGGCCGTCAGGCACGTTGGCGATCGGATGATCGCCGAGCCAGTAGAACAGCGCGAACACGGCGTTGAAGGTGATGAACACCAATGCTGCACCGCCAATAAAGGCGGGCCAGGATGCCGTCATGCAGCGATGGCTGATGTCCGCCCAGAAACTGAGCTCCAGCCCCTCGGTCACGACCTCGCGGTTGCCGAGTCGGACCGTGCGTGCCTTCGCGCGTTCGCTTGCTCTCAAAGCCATCCCGCCGAACCGGCTCTTTCGCCTGCCTGTGACATCATGTCATAATGGAACCCATTCCGGAGTGCCGGTCAAACTGGAGTACAATTCATGGCCCATACGCGCGAGCCTTACGTCAAACCGGTCCCGATCCTGTCGCTGCGACCGACCCAGATGACGGTCGGCATGCAGGAGGTGAAGGAGAAGCGGAAGCGCTGGCGCGAGCACAGCTCGGACAAGAAACGCGCCGAACTGCTGGGCAAGCACATGATCCCGGTCGTCCATGGGCCCGACGATCGCTACTACGTGGTCGATCACCATCACATGGCGCGGGCGCTGCACGAGGAGGGCGTCAAGGACATCCTGGTCACCGTGATCGGTGACCTGACGATGGTCGAGCGCGACGTGTTCTGGGGCGTGATGGACAACAAGCGCTGGGTCTATCCATACAATTCGAAGGGCGAGCGCTGCCACTTCCGCGACATTCCGAAATCGATCAAGGACCTCAAGGACGATCCGTTCCGCAGCCTCGCCGGCGAGATGCGCCGGGCCGGCGGTTTCGCCAAGGACACGACGCCGTTCAGCGAATTCCTGTGGGCCGATTTCCTGCGCCGCCATATCCCGCGCAAGACGGTGGAGAACAATTTCGCCAAGGCGCTGGAGAAAGGTCTGGCGCTCGGCCGCGGCAAGGACGCGGTCTATTTGCCGGGCTGGTGCGGGCCGGCCTCCGACGACTGAGGCGGCACGGCCTCCGAATTGTGCGGATAGTCCTTGCCGCCGAGCGCGTGGTGCAGCCACCGCTCGGTCCGCCTGCCGAATGTCAGCAACAGGAATGCCAGCGCAAGCGCGGTGAGGGCGATCGGCCAGTGCCCGGCGCCGCAGACGATCCCGACGCATGCGGCGAAGAACGCGCACGCGGCACTGGTCAGGCCGTGGACCTGAGAGCGGTCGCCCTGACGCACGATCACGCCGGCGCCGAGGAAGCCGACGCCGGTCAGCACGCCCTGGATCACGCGGCTGACCGCATCGGTAAATTGTCCGGGCTGGACGGCGTGCAGGGCCAGCAGCACCACCGTGGCGGTCGAGAGGCTGACGAGGCCGAGCGTCTTCAGGCCGATCGGCTTGCCGCGCAGGTCGCGGTCGAGCCCGATCGCGCAGCCGGCAAGGGTGGCCGCGCCGAGGCGCAGGATGATCTCGCTCCAGTCTGCCAAGGCGCCCTCTACTTCGGTTGCCGGCCGAGCATGTAGAACTCGGGGTTCGGCCGCATGCCGGTGACGTTGGCAAGCCGGTTGGAGAGCGCGAAGAACGCTGCGACCGCGGCGATGTCCCACACGTCGTCGTCGCTGAAGCCATGGGCGGCGAGCGCGGCGAAGTCCGCCTCCGAGACCTCCTCGGCGGCGCGGCTCACCTTCATGGCGAAATCGAGCATGCCGCGCTGCCGCGGCGTGATGTCGGCCTTGCGGTAGTTGATCGCGATCTGGTCGGCGATCTCCGGGCTCTTGGCGCGGATGCGCAGGATCGCGCCGTGGGCGATCACGCAATATTGGCACTGGTTGGCGGCGCTGGTTGCGACCACGATCATCTCGCGCTCGGCCTTGGAGAGGCCGGAGTCCTTTTCCATCAGCGCATCGTGATAGGCAAAGAAGGCGCGAAACTCGTCGGGCCTGTAGGCCAGAGTGAGGAATACGTTCGGCACGAAGCCGGATTTTTCCTGCACCGCCAGGATGCGGGCGCGGATATCTTCGGGGAGCTTGTCGAGAGCGGGCGTCGGAAAGCGATTTGCGGTCGGCTGCGTCATGAGGTGGTTCCGGCATGCCGCATGGATGCGGCGTCACGGGAAACCATAGAGGATGACGGGTTAGGCGCAAGACGCATCGGCGCCCTGACGGAATGATGCTAGCGCAGCGGCTTCTTTAGCAGCGAGAAGCGATCCGGATCGAGGCCCAGCGACGGCTGCAGCATCGGCGCCTCGGCGGGCGCCATGGTGCGCGGCGCCTGCGGCGGAGCATTGAAGTTGGCATCGCCGCTCGGGCTGTCGCGATGCGAGGTGGCGCCTCGCCAGCGCTCCAGCACGGCGCTCACGAAATGCATGTCATGGCCGGCGGCGACCGACGGCACCGTCGCGATGGTGGCCTCGCCGCGCGGCAGCTGGTGCGGCGGCACCTCCTTGAAGCGCAGCCGGGTCGGCAGCGCGACGCCTTCGCCGAACGCCAGCACTTCGCGGGTGCCGAGCGAGGGCACGAACGACAGCAGATTGGCGGCGGCGTCCGACACCGCCGAGCGCAGCAGCGCCTGGTCGCGGTCGTTGGCAAGCCGCATCGTGAACAGCGTGTTGCATTGGGAGATGATGGTGGCGTCGAGTTCGGCCGGACGCTGGGTGATCAGGCCGAGATAGACGCCGTATTTACGGCCTTCCTTGGCGATGCGCGACACCGCCTTGCGGGTCGGCCCGAAGCCGATATTGCGGTCCGCGGAGGCATAGCGGTGCGCTTCCTCGCAGACGAACAGCATCGGCGAGACGCCATCGCTCCACAGCCCGAAGTCGAATGCCATGCGGCACAACACCGACACCACGGAATCGACGACCTCGGCCGGGAAGCCGGCGAGCTGCATGATGGTCATCGGCTTGCCGTTGGCGGGCAGGCGGAACAGATGGCTGATCACCTCGGCCATGGTATCGCCGCCGACATTGGCATTGTCGAACATGAAGGCGTAGCGCGGATCGTTGCGCACCGCGTCGATGCGCGAGATCAGTTTGTGATAGATGATGCGCGAGGAGCGGTTCTCGAGCTTGCCCATGCGCTCGTCGATCAGCGAGATCAGGTCGACGAGGCGATAGGGCACCGGCGTATCGACGGTGTAGCCGACCTGCTTCGGGTCGACGCGCTTCAGCCCGAGACCAACCCGGTCGGAGTTCTGGTACTGGGTGTAGATCCCCTTCGCCATCGGGATCACTTCGGCGAGGATGTCGAGCTCTTCGGGCACGCCGGGCCGGCCGCCGAACAGCACGTCGACGATCTCCTCGAAGTTGAACAGCCAGAACGGCAGCTTCAGGTTACGCGGATTGAGCACCTGCGCGCGCTCGCCGAAGCAGCGGCCGTATTCGTTGTGGACGTCGAGCAGGAAGATGCGCAAATTCGGCCGCGACTTCAGGATTTCGTTGAGCAGCAGCGACACGCCGGTCGATTTGCCGACGCCGGTCGAGCCGAGCACCGCGAAGTGCTTGGAGAGCATTTCCTCGACGTCGACATAGGCGATGACCGAACGATCCTGCTGCAACGTGCCGACATTTATCTGGTCCGAGCCGCTCGGCGCATAAACCGTACGCAGCTCCTGGTTGGTGATCAGGTCGGTGCTGTCGCCGATGGTCGGATAGTGGGTGACGCCGCGCTGGAATTTCGGACGGTCGCCGCCGAGGATTTCGCCGAGCAAATCGACCGAGGCGGTCGCCATGTATTCGTCGGACGCCGGCAGGTTCTCGCAGGTCACCTCGGTGATCATGGCGACGATGACCGAGCTCGCACAGCGGATGCTGACGAACCGGCCGACGGTCGCGCGCATTTCTGAAAGTTGCATCTGGCCGCCCGCCAGCAGCCCCACCCGAGCCTGCGAGCCGCGCACAGAGATCACACGTCCGAAAGGTGTCACAGTTGCAGCCTGGCTCGTTCTCGAAATCCAAATGTCCGGACCAATATGCCCGCCCGGGATTGGAAAAACCGTTAAATCGCTGGGGTTCGGCATCGGCTAAATCTACACCTTCCCGGTGACGATTTGTTTCTATCGTGCCGTGAGATTGTGCGCGGTCGGGCGCACCGGCGGCGAAATCGTCGCTTTCCGGCACAGCCGCGCTTGTTTCACGATTCATCCGTTAATGCGGCATTCACCATGTCGGAGGAGTGCATCGGCGGCTCCGTAGGTTTACGGAGGTTCGGCGCGAAGTGCTGCGTCGTGGCTCCAGGTATCGTGTAACCGATTGCTAACTGCGACTTGTAACGACCTTTCCATTTGTGCTGCGTAACGATGCCGCGCCCGGGAGAGATCAGCGTGCGCATCGAACACCGCAATTCAGGGAATGCCGATGTCGGCTCGACCAAGGGGCTGGCGTTCTGTGCCGGCCTGCTCGTCGGCAGCCTGCTCGGAAGCGCGACCGCGCAGTGGAGCGAACGCGAGGGCCTGCTGATGGCGGCGTTTGCGATCATGGCCGTGATCGTCTTCCTGCTGCTGAAGCGACATCAGATCTCGGACGAGCGGCTCGCCACCGAGCGTCGCAATCTCATGACCGCCGTGAACAACATTCCGCAGGGGCTCGTGCTCTACGATGCATCGGCGCGCATTATCATCTGCAACCGGCCCTACATCGATATGTTCGGGCTTTCGCCCGATGTGGCGAAGCCGGGCTGCACCATGCAGCGGCTGATCGCGCACCGGCAGGAGACCGGCTCGTTCGACGGCGACGTCGACGAGTTCTGCAACGCCATCATCCGCACTGTGAAGCTCGGCAAGGCGACCCGTCAGCTGACCGAGGCGCCGGGCGGGCGCGCGATCGAGATCGTCAACAAGCCGCTGCCGGGGGGCGGGTGGGTGGCGACCATCGAGGATGTCACCGAACGGACGCGCACCGAGAACAAGATCGCCTACATGGCGCACTATGATGCGCTCACCGATCTGCCCAATCGTGTGCTGTTTCGCCAGCGCCTCGAGCAGGCGCTGAGAGCGATCAGGCCGGATGACCAGCTCGCGGTCATGTATATCGATATCGACGAGTTCAAGGCCGTCAACGACGCGCTCGGCCATCAGATCGGCGACGAACTGCTCAGGGCCATCGCCGATCGTCTGCGCTCCTGCCTCGGGGAAACCGATGTCGCAGCGCGGCTCGGCGGCGACGAGTTTGCCGTGATCCAGACCGCGGTCCGTGATCAGACCCAGACCATGCAGCTGCTGGCCGCGATCTACCAGAGCATTCGCCAGCCGATCGATTGCAGCGGGCACCTGATCACGACCGACGCCAGCATCGGCATCGCGGTTGCGCCTACCGATGGGCTCGACCTCGATCAATTGCTGCGCAACGCCGACCTCGCGCTCTATGGCGCGAAGAGCGACGGCCGCCGCACCTACCGGTTCTTCGAGGCCGGCATGGACGCGCGCGCCAAGGCGCGGCGCAGTCTGGAGCTGGAGCTGCGCCAGGCCATCGTCGACGGCAGCTTCGAGCTGCACTATCAGCCGCTGCTTCACCTCGAGGACGGCAGGGTCAGCTGCTGCGAGGCGCTGCTGCGCTGGCGCCATCCCGAGCGCGGGACCATCTCGCCCGCGGACTTCGTCCCGGTCGCCGAGGATACCGGCCTGATCAACGATCTCGGGCACTGGGTGCTCAACACCGCGTGCCGGGAAGCCGTGAACTGGCCGGATCATATCCATGTTGCGGTCAACGTGTCGCCGATCCAGTTCAAGAGCCAGACGCTGGCGCTCAACGTCGCCGCCGCGCTGGCGGCGTCGGGACTCGCGCCCGCGCGGCTCGAGCTCGAGATCACCGAGGCCGTGCTGATCCGCGACGACGATGCCGCACTCGATATCCTGCATCAGCTGCGCGAGCTCGGCGTGCGCATCGCGCTCGACGATTTCGGCACCGGCTATTCGTCGCTGAGCTATCTGCAGCGCTTTCCGTTCGACAAGATCAAGATCGACCGCGCCTTCATCAAGGATCTTGCCGGAACCGGCGCGTCGTCCACGATCGTCCAGGCCGTCGTGAACATTGCCGCCGCGAGCGACATGACGACGACCGCGGAAGGTGTCGAGACCGAGCAGCAACGCAACATGCTTCGCATTCTCGGCTGCACCGAGATGCAGGGCTACCTGTTCAGCCGGCCGGTGCCGGATGTCGAAATCCGCAGGCTGCTGTCCGCGCATCGCGAGAAGGCCGTCTCGGTGGCCTGACCGCAGCTTCACTATGTGATTGCGGCCACGGAATGCCGCGCGGGTGCCCGCCATCTTGTCGAACCGCAACAAGAGGGCTCGGCCATGTACTATCTCGTGAATGCGCTTCTCGTTCTGGCAATCGCGTTCTTCTTCGTCCTGCCGATGACCGATCGCCGCACGGCGCGGATGAAGCTCTGCATGGTGTGCGCGCTCGCCGTCGCGCTGACCGTGTCGGCGACCATGTCCCGGCCGCGCGGCGGCGCGACGCCGGTGATGGCGGCCAAGGGCTAGATACGGATGCCGGCGCGCAACGCGGGCCGCGATTGTCGGCGCCAACTTAATTTGTTGACGGGACCTAATCCTTTGTACACTAGTACAAATCGATGCGCCGGCGCGAACCCGAGCGGAGCGACGTCGGTGGCCTCGTGTGAGGAGACCGTCCCATGCAGCCGGAACCGATCTTCGATCTTGCTCATCTCGGGCACATGGAGCTGCTGACGCCGAAACCGGACGAGAGCTTGACGTTCTTCGTCGATGTCATGGGCATGACGGTCAGCGGCCGAAAAGGCGACTCGGTCTATCTGCGCGGCTGGGACGATTATGAGCGCTATTCGCTGAAGCTGACTGCATCGAAAACCTCTGGCATGGAACACATGGCGTTCCGGACCCGCAGTCCGCAGGCGCTCGAGCGCCGCGTCGCCGCGCTGAAAGGCTCGGGCTTCGACATCGGCTGGATCGACGGCGACATGGGGCAGGGACCGGCCTTCCGCTGCCGCGATCCCGATGGCCACGTCATCGAGCTCTATTACGAGACGGAATGGTACGAGGCACCGGCCGGGCTAAAGCCTGCGTTGAAGAACCAGGCGCAGCGTTTTCCGGCGCGCGGTGTCAACGTCCGCCGGCTCGACCATCTCAACTGCCTCGCGGTCGACATCAAGGCCAATCGCCTGTTCTTCGAGACCTACCTCGGATGCCGCACCACCGAGCAGATCGTGCTCAACGACGGCACCGAAGCGGCGATGTGGATGACGATGTCGAACAAGAGCTACGACTTCGCCTATACGCGCGACCACTACGGCAAGCGCGGCCGCTTCCATCATGTTACGTATGCCCTGGACAGCCGCGAGGAGATCCTGCGCGCCGCGGATATTTTCCTCGAGCACGGGGTGCATATCGAGACCGGGCCGCACAAGCACGCGATCCAGCAGACCTTCTTCCTCTATGTCTATGAGCCCGGCGGCAACCGTGTCGAGGTCGCCAATGCCGGAGCCCGCCTGATCCTCGCGCCGGACTGGAAGCCGATCGTGTGGACCGAGGAGGAGCGCAAGAAGGGTCAGGCGTGGGGGTTGAAGACGATCGAGTCGTTCCACACCCACGGCACGCCGCCGGTGATCGACACGCACGGTCACTGACGACAATTTGGACGCGCGGTCATATGATCCGGGTCGAGAGGGCGCGCGCTGCGTCGCACGCGATGCGTGAGCCGGTGGGAGCAGGCACCATGGTTGGCAAGACGCCCAGGAAATCGGCGAAGAAAGCAAAGAAGGTGCCAGCGACGCGTGGGGCTGCAAAGCCGCGCCTGCTCGCAGGCGGCAATCCGCAGATCGCGAAGGGCGTTGGTGACGCGCCCGTGCAGGCCTATATCGCGGCGATGCCGGGGTGGAAGAGCGAGGTCGGGCGCAGGCTTGACGCGCTCATCGTGCGCACGATCCCCGGCGTGCACAAGGCGGTGAAGTGGAATTCGCCGCTTTACGGCATCGCAGGCGAAGGCTGGTTTCTCGGCATCCATGTCTTCACGCGCTACATCAAGGTGGCTTTTTTCCGCGGCTCGTCGCTGCGTCCCGTGCCGCCGGGCGAGTCGAAGCAGCAGCATACGCGCTATCTCGACATTCACGAGAACGACGAGCTCGACGAGGCCCAATTCACCGCCTGGGTGAAGCAAGCCAGTCGATTGCCCGGCGAACGGATGTGAGCGGCTGCGCAGGCAGAGGCCGCTGAGCATCGGTCGCCACGCGCGGTCGATCTCCATCGATGTCCCCGCCCTGGTCACCAATGCTGCTCGTCCCCGCATCCGCTCGCTCGAAGCGGTTGTCTGTCGTCGCGCGCCGTCGATGCAGCTCTGCGTGCCGGGCTATTGCCTCGCTCGTCGCGTTTGGTGTTAGGCTGTCCCTCGTAACGTCAGAGGAAAACGTCGATGAGCGAACACACGACGGACAAGCGCGTGCGAGAGGCGTCTCGCAGGCGATTCCTTCAGGCGGGTGCGGCACTGGCCGGAGGCTCCGCAATGGCGGGAGTTGCCGGTTCTCCTGCGCTTGCCGAACAGGGAAAGAATCTTCCGCCCAACGTGCCGGAATGGATGAAAGCGCCCGGCGAGGCGATGGGAAGCCAGCCTTACGGCACGCCCTCGGTTCACGAGAAAGGCGTCGTCAAGAACATCTCGAAGACGCTGCCACAATATATCTCCGCCTC
Organism: Bradyrhizobium sp. WCU1; assembly: GCF_053474805.1. NCBI lineage: Bacteria > Pseudomonadati > Pseudomonadota > Alphaproteobacteria > Hyphomicrobiales > Nitrobacteraceae > Bradyrhizobium > Bradyrhizobium sp. WCU1. The sequence goes on along the minus strand of NZ_CM130280.1, from coordinate 386,139 downwards.
GGGCCGGACGCCGTTGCAGGAGCTCGACGGCATCATTACGCCGAACGGCCTGTTCTATGAGCGTCACCACGGCGGCGTGCCGACCATCGATCCGGCCGAACACCGGCTGATGCTGCACGGCATGGTCGAGCGCCCGCTGGTGTTCACGATGGAGGACATCCGCCGCTTTCCGTCGCAGTCGCGCATCCATTTCCTCGAATGCTCCGGCAACCCGGTCTACACCAAGCCCTACGGGAAGACGGCGTCCGACCTCGTCGGCCTCTTGAGCTGCGCGGAATGGACCGGCGTGCCGCTGAAGACGGTGCTGGATGAGGCCGGCCTGCAGGCCGGCGCCAAGTGGATCGTCGCCGAAGGCGCCGATGTCGCCGCGCTGACGCGCTCGATCCCGATCGAGAAGTGCCTCGACGACGCCATGCTGGTCTACAGCCAGAACGGCGAGCGGCTGCGTCCCCAGCAGGGCTATCCGCTGCGCCTCTTGCTGCCCGGCTTCGAGGGCAACATGAATGTGAAGTGGCTGCGCCGGCTCAAGGTCACGGCCGAGCCGGCCTATTCGCGCGAGGAGACCTCGAAATACACCGACCCGATGCCCGACGGCACGTCGCGTGAATTCACCTTCTATATGGAAGCCAAGTCGATCATCACGCGGCCATCCGGCGGGCAGAAGCTGACCACGAAGGGTTTTCATGAGATCACCGGGATCGCCTGGAGCGGTCACGGCAAGGTCAAGAGCGTCGAGATTTCGCTCGACGAGGGCAAGAGCTGGCAGCAGGCGGAGCTCCAGGAACCGGTCCTGACGCGCGCGCTCACGCGCTTCCGCTTGCCCTGGCACTGGGACGGCACACCAGCGGTGATCCAGAGCCGCGCCATCGACGAGACCGGCTACGTGCAGCCGACGCTGGCGGAATTGGTGGCGGTGCGGGGCCTCAACTCATTCTACCACAACAACGCGATCTGGCCCTGGCGCATCGACGCAAATGGCGAGGTGACCAATGGCCAGGCGTAAGCTCAGTCCCGCGCTGCTGGTCGGCGCGCTTGCGATGCTCGCGGCTGCTGCGCAGGCCGAGGAGCGCTTTGGCATCGGACGTCCGGCAACGCCTGCCGAGATCGCCGGCTGGAACATCGATATCGGCCGCGACGGCTCCAACCTGCCGCCCGGCAGCGGAAGTGTCGAGCGCGGCCGCACCGTGTTCGCCGAGCAATGTGCGGCTTGCCACGGCGACAACGGGCAGGGCAGTGTCGGCGACCGTCTGGTCGGTGGACAGGGCACGCTGGCCAGCCCAAAACCGATCCGCACCGTCGGCAGCTACTGGCCGTATGCCTCGACGTTGTTCGACTACATTCGCCGTGCGATGCCGCAGAATGCGCCGCAGTCGCTGAGCAATGAGGACGTCTACGCGGTCTCCGCCTACATCCTCAGCCTCAACGGCGTCGTCCCCGCCAATGCCGTGCTCGACGCCAAGTCGCTCGCCGCCGTCAAGATGCCGAACCGCGATGGGTTCGTGTCCGACCCGCGGCCCGACGTGCGCTGAGCTGCGAGCCACGGCCGGCTCGCAGCATCGTGAGGCGGTGGCCCCTGTGCCCGGCAAGGCGCCGCCACCATATCGGCTTGGGGCGGCTCGGCCGGCCTTCGACATGTTTTGATTGATCGATGGGAGTGGTCGCATGTCCCGATTGAGGTCGGTTGCAGCCGCCATATTGCTCGCAGGAATGACGTTCTCGCCTGTCATTGCCCAGATTTCCGAGCCGGCCCTGCTCGAGTCACAATACCCCGGACGCAGCGCGCTGAACGGGGGCGCCCTGACGCCATGGGGTGAAGCCCAGCGGGCCGCGCAACACGGCGGCAACCCGGCGAACGCCTATGGCGCCATGCCCGCGGAGCCGCCCGTTGCCTCCTCTTGCACGCGCTACCGTTCATTCGATCCGGCGTCCGGCACTTTCCTCGGACGCGATGGTCGCCGCCATCGCTGCCAATAGGGCGCCGCACCACGCTTGGCAGTGGATAAGCGTGCCGGCTGCTGCCTCGCATGCGAACGACGGTGCCGTGAGCGCGTTATAGTTCCGCCGATCGTGTCGGGTCCCGCCGGACCCGGGCGGCGGAGGGCTATTTGACGTGACAGAGACCCTGGCCGGCTTCTGGGATCGAAAATCGACCTCCGAGCTGTTGCGGGAGGCGGCGCGCGCCGACGGCGACGCGGAGACGCCGGTTTTCAAGCGTTCGCTTTCGGCGCTGCAACTGGTTTCGCTTGGCATCGGCGGCATCATCGGTGCCGGCATCTTCGTGCTGACGGGGCACGCGGCTGCTGCGAATGCCGGTCCCGCGGTTACGCTCTCCTTCATGCTTGGCGCCGTCGCCTGCGCGTTCGCCGGATTGTGCTACGCCGAGATGTCGTCGACCGTACCGATCTGCGGCAGCGCCTATACTTACGCATATGCCACGCTCGGCGAATTGATCGCCTGGATCATCGGCTGGGACCTGATCCTCGAATATGCCGTCGGTGCGATCGCGGTCTCGGTCGGGTGGTCCGGCTATTTCGTCAGCTTCATGCGCGATTTCGGCATCAACCTGCCGCAGCAATTCACCTCGGCGCCGCTCGCCTACGACGTCAACACCGGCACCTGGTCGTCGACCGGGTCGGTCATCAACATCCCGGCGATGGCAATCATTGCTTTCGTCACCACGCTGCTGGTGGTCGGCATTCGCGAGTCCGCGCGCTTCACCGGATTCGTTGTCGTGGTGAAGCTTGTCGTGATCGCATTGTTTCTCGCCACTGCGGCGTCCTCGGTCTCGCTGGCGAACTGGGTGACGGCGAGCAATCCCGACGGCGCGCTGATCCCGCCGAATGCCGGTCCGGGCGTATTCGGCTGGTCTGGCGTGGTCCGCGGCGCGGCGGTGGTTTTCTTCGCCTATATCGGCTTCGATGCGATCTCGACCGCGGCGCAGGAGGCGAAGCGGCCGGAGCGCGACATGCCGATCGGCATCCTCGGCTCGCTCGTGATCTGCGCTGCGCTCTATGTTGCGGTTGGATTCGTGCTGACCGGCATCGTGCCGTATGACCGGCTCAGCGTGCCGGATCCGATCGCGGTCGGCATCGATGCTGTCGGCATCGGCTGGCTCGGTCCCTTCATCAAGCTCGGCATCCTGTTCGGGCTGACGTCGGTGATCCTCATCATGCTGCTGGCGCAGCCGCGGATCTTCCGCGCCATGGCGCATGACGGGTTGTTGCCGGGCTTTGCTGCGAAGATCCATCCGCGCTTCCAGACCCCCTATGTCTCGACCATCTTCGCCGGCACCGTCGCGGCCATTCTCGGCGGGCTGCTGCCGATCGGGCTGGTCGGCGAGCTCGTCTCGATCGGCACGCTGTTCGCATTCACCGTGGTGTCGATCGGAACGCTGGTGCTGCGCGTCCGCGATCCGGAGTTGCCGCGCCCGTTCAAGGCGCCGGCGATCTGGCTGGTGGCGCCGGCTGCCGCGGGAACCTCGCTGTTCCTGATGTTCGGCCTGCCGCTCGACACCTGGATACGGCTCGCGGTGTGGCTTGCGATCGGACTGGTGATCTATGCGGCCTATGGCAGACGCCACAGCCGGCTGCGGGTGGGCGGTGAGGCCAGCGCGGGCCTATAGTGTGCACGCGAGCGGCCTGCTAGGTTCGCGCGCCAAGGTCGCATCATAAGGCCGCGAGAGTCGGCGTAGGTCCCGGGAGGCTTCCATGCAAAATTCAACGTTGCGCGCGCGGAGGATCGTCGCCGCGGTGGTTTCGATCGGCGTCATCGCCGCTGCTCCCGCTCGCGCGGCATCGGTTGCCCCGGTCGCCGCCGAGAACGGCATGGTGGTCTCGGCGCAGCATCTCGCGACGGAGGTTGGCATCGAAGTGTTGAAGCGCGGCGGCAACGCGGTCGACGCGGCGGTTGCCGTCGGTTACGCGCTGGCCGTGGTCTATCCCGCCGCCGGCAATCTCGGTGGTGGCGGGTTCATGACCATCCAGCTGGCCGACGGCCGCAAGACCTTCCTCGATTTCCGGGAGACGGCGCCGAAGGGGGCCACCGCCAACATGTATCTCGACAAGGACGGCAACGTCATCGCCGGGCTGTCGACCAAGGGACATCTCGCCGTCGGCGTGCCGGGCTCGGTGGCCGGCATGGAATATGCGCGCGAGAAATACGGCACGATGAAGCGCGCGGACGTGATTGCGCCGGCCCTGCAACTCGCCGAGGACGGCTTCGTGCTGGATCAGGGTGACGTCAGCATGTTCCAGACCGCGACCAAGGATTTTGAGGACGATCCGGCGTCGGCCGCGATCTTTCTCAACAACGGCAAGCCGTTCCAGGTGGGCGAGCGGCTGGCGCAGCACGAGCTCGCCGAGACGCTGCGCGAGATCAGCAAGCGCGGTACCGACGGCTTCTACAGGGGTTGGGTGGGGGCAGCGATCGTCGCCTCGAACCAGGCCGGCAAGGGCCTGCTCACCCAGGAAGATCTCGACAATTACAAGGTTCGCGAGCTCGCGCCGGTCGAATGCGATTATCGCGGCTACCACGTGGTCTCGGCGCCGCCGCCAAGCTCGGGTGGCGTCGTGATCTGTGAGGTGCTGAACATCCTCGAGGGCTATCCGCTGAAGGAGCTTGGCTACCATTCCGCGCAGGCGGTGCATTACCAGATCGAGGCGATGCGCCATGCTTACGTCGATCGCAACAGCTACCTCGGCGACCCCGACTTCGTGAAGAATCCGCTCGAGCGCCTGCTCGACAAGACCTACGCCGCGAAGGTTCGCGCCGTGATCGACCCGGCCAAGGCCGGCGTGTCCAAGGACATCAAGCCGGGCGTGCCGCCGCACGAAGGCAGCAACACCACGCACTATTCGATCGCCGACAAGGACGGCAACGCGGTGTCGGTCACCTACACCCTCAACGATTGGTTCGGCGCCAAGGTGACCGCGGCCAAGACCGGCGTGCTGCTGAACGACGAGATGGACGACTTCACTGCCAAGATCGGTGTGCCGAATTTGTACGGTCTGGTGCAGGGTGAGGCCAATTCGATCGTCCCGGGCAAGAGGCCGCTGTCCTCGATGAGCCCGACCATCGTCATGAGGGACGGCAAGCCGGTCATGGTGGTGGGCACTCCGGGCGGCAGCCGCATTATCACGGCGGTGCTGCTGACAATGATCAACGCCATTGACTACGGCATGAACGCGCAGGAGGCCGTGGACATGCCGCGCTTCCACCAGCAATGGCTTCCGGAGGCGACCAATCTCGAGGACTTCACGCTGTCTCCGGATACGCGAAAAATCCTGGAAGGCATGGGTCACAAGTTCGGGCCGCCGCAGCCGGCCAACCATCTCGCGGTGATCATCATCGGAGCGCCGTCGCTGGACGGCAAGCCGGTCGGCAGTAACCGCTTCTATGGGGCGAACGATCCGCGCCGCAATTCGGGACTGGCCGGCGGCTACTGATTGCCGTTGGGCAATCGCGCGGCGGTGGCCGGGCAGGGCTGCCGCCCCGATCGAACTTGCCTCAGGCGACGGCGCTTGGCCTGCCGTCGTCATGACCGCTGGTCAAGAGCAGGCGCCGGCGGATCGCATCCTCGACCAGGGCCAGCGATTGCTTGGCTTCGCGTGCCTCGGCCTCGGCGGCCTGGGCACGATATTCGGCCGCATCGAGCTGCTCCTGCTGGGACTCGATACGCCGTCGCGCCTCCTCGAGTGCCCGGGACGCGTCCCTCAGCTTGCGCTCGGTGGCGGCGATGATTTCGAGCTGCGCCTGTTCGGCGGCCTCAGCGCGGGCTTCGCCGGCGCGGGCCCTGTCCTCGATGCTGCGGAACAGATCCGCGGCCTGATAGACGAGGTCCAAGGCCTCGGTGCCCATCGCCGATGTGGGTGGTTTCGGAAATCCAAGGACATTCGGGTCGGCCGTAAAAGGCCGCTTGAATCCGCGCAGTGCCATGCAAGTCAGCCCCTCGCGAGTCGCGTGTAGATCGACAACCTGCGGTAGTTATAGTTAATGGGTGGTTAATCGGATGGGCTCGCCGGCACTGTCCACCGGTTTCTGATGACCCGGTGCCCGGAACGGCAGCCGGGTAGTGCGGGCGACGGGCTGGGCCGGCGCTTTTCTTTCGCAGCGTGCGCTCGGCGCAAGCGCCGCGATCGGGGGGGGCCGCGCAGGTCGGACGAGACAGGCTCGAATCGAGCAGCGCCCGGTGCCGGGATCGATGCAGCCTCCGGAGTACCGCGAGGGCGGCAAGGTCCGCTGATTTGGCCGCGTGTGCGAGCGGCCCTCTATGGCATAAGTTTGACGCCTGGCCCGCTTTAATTCTCCCGTGTTGAATTGCAGGTCGTTGGAGCGACCGATATACCGGGCAGCCTAAGTGGCACGCAGCGCACTCAGAACGAGCGACGTATTCGCCACGGAAAATCTGGTCGATGAAATTTCTGTTGCGGTTCTTCGGGTTCCTGTTCACCGCGGGAACCATCATGTTCCTGGCCGGTCTGGCCGCGGTCGCAGGGCTGTTCTGGCATTTCTCCAAGGACCTGCCCGACTATTCGCAGCTCCAGAACTACGAGCCGCCGGTGATGACCCGCGTGCACGCGGCGGATGGGTCGCTGTTGGGCGAGTTCGCCAAGGAGCGCCGGCTCTATCTGCCGATCCAGGCGGTGCCGAAACTCGTGATCAACGCGTTCCTCGCAGCCGAGGACAAGAACTTCTACGAGCACGGCGGCATCGACTACACCGGCATGGCGCGCGCCGGCGTCTCCTATGTCCAGAACTTCGGTTCCAACCGCCGCCCGCAGGGGGCCTCCACGATCACCCAGCAGGTCGCCAAGAACTTCCTGCTGACCAACGAGGTGTCGTTCACCCGCAAGATCAAGGAAGCCCTGCTGGCGATGCGAATCGAGCGGGCCTATTCCAAGGACAAGATCCTCGAGCTCTATCTCAACGAAATCTACCTCGGCCTCGGCGCCTACGGCATCGCGGCCGCCTCGCTGGTCTATTTCGACAAGTCGGTGAACGAATTGACGGTTGCGGAGGCGGCCTATCTCGCGGCGCTGCCGAAGATGCCGGCCAGCCTGCATCCGGTGCGCAACCGTGCGCGCGCCATCGAGCGGCGCAACTACGTGATCGATCGTCTGCAGGAGAACGGCTGGATCACCGCGGCCGATGCCGACAAGGCGCGCAAGGACCCGCTCGCCGTCACCAACCGCAGCAATGGCGCGCACACCTTCGCCGGCGAATATTTCTCGGAAGAGGTCCGTCGCGACATCTTCGAGCGCTATGGCGAGAAGAAGCTTTATGAGGGCGGCCTGTCGGTGCGCACCACGCTCGACCCCAAGGTCCAGGTGATGGCGCGCAAGGCCATGGTGGCCGGGCTCGTGAACTATGACGAGCAGCAGGGCTATCGCGGCGCGATCCAGAAGCTCGACCTCGCCAGCGACTGGGGCGTGCCGCTCGCCGAGATCAAGTCGCTCTCGGACATCTCGCCGTGGCGGATGGCGGTGGTGCTGGAGAGCAACGACCAGTCGGCGCGGATCGGCTTCCAGCCCGGCCGCGAGCTCGGCGGCGCCATCAGCAAGCAGCGCGAGACCGGCATCGTCACGCTGGAAGGCGTGAAGTGGGCGAGGCTGTTGTCCGGCCCGTACAAGGGCAGGACGCCGACCTCGGTGGCGCAGGTGCTGCAGCCCGGCGACGTGATCTATGCCGATCCGCTGTTCAGCAAGGACGGCAAGGCCGTCGAGGGCCAGTACCGGCTGCGCCAGATCCCCGAACTGTCGGGCGCGATGGTGGCGATGGACCCGCACACCGGCCGTGTGCTGGCGATGGTCGGCGGCTTCTCGTTCGACCAGAGCCAGTTCAACCGCGCGACCCAGGCCTACCGGCAGCCCGGCTCGACCTTCAAGCCGATCGTCTATTCGACGGCGCTCGACAACGGCTATACCGGATCGACCATGATGATCGACGGGCCGATCGAGATCGATCAGGGACAGGGCAACATCTGGCGGCCGGAGAACTTCTCCACCGGCAAGTATCAGGGCCAGGTCACGCTGCGCAACGCGCTCCGCCTGTCGCTCAACACCGTGACCGTGCGCCTCGCGCAGGAAATCGGCATGCCTGTCATCGGCGAATATGCAAAACGCTTTGGCGTCTATGACGAGCTGCCGAACTATCTCGCCTATGCGCTCGGCGCCGGCGAGACCACGGTGATGCGGATGGCAACGGCCTATTCGATGATCGCCAATGGCGGCGTCCGCGTGAAGCCGACCCTGATCGACCGCATCCAGGACCGCTACGGCCACACCATCTTCCGGCACGATCAGCGCGAATGCCGCGGCTGCGACGCGCCGGAAGGCTGGAAGAGCCAGCCCGAGCCGCAGCTGGTCGACCGCCGCGAGCGGGTGCTCGACGCGATGACCGCCTACCAGATCACTTCGCTGATGGAGGGCGTGATTCAGGCCGGTACCGGCACCGCGCTGAAGGAGGTCGGCAAGCCGCTCGCCGGCAAGACCGGCACGTCGAACGAGGCCAAGGACCTCTGGTTCGTCGGCTTCTCGCCGGACCTCGTGGTCGGTCTCTATGTCGGCTACGACAAGCCGCGCTCGCTCGGCCGCAACGCGCAGGCCGGCCACACCGCGGCGCCGATCGCGCGCGACTTCCTGAAGCTCGCGCTGGCCGACAAGCCCGCCACCCCGTTCAAGCAGCCGGTCGGCATCCGGCTGGTCACGGTCGATGCCAAGACCGGCCTGCGCGCCACGCCTGGTCAGAACCGGGGCGTGGTGCTCGAAGCCTTCAAGCCGGGCCAGGCGCCGCCGTTCTATGATCCGACGCTGGTCGCCGGCACCGATGTGATCGATGGGACGCAGCAGCCCATCCCGGCGGACGCGGATCGGGCCGTGATGCGGTCTGGGACGGGCGGGCTGTACTGACCGTGATTTTACGCCGATCCTTCGCCATCAATGCTTGCCAAGCGTGGGACCAAGCGGGTAGAAGGTCGCTCTCGCGCGGGCGCTGATTTGGCAGGCGAACCCGCTGCACCGAGATGTCCAGTCATCCAGCTAAGCTGTTGATACCACGGACAATTCTTGGGGAATGGTGTAACGGTAGCACAACAGACTCTGACTCTGTTTGTCTTGGTTCGAATCCAGGTTCCCCAGCCAGTTTATTGGAAAGCCCATTTCCATCGTGAAATCAGGAGCTTACCGAATGGCCAAGAATCTCTACCCACCTAGCTCAACCACCCCGGTTTCAATCCCCTCCAAGCAGCAACTAGCCGACCTCGCGGCGTTGCTCGGCTTGATGCAGACAGCCTCCAAGCTCAGCCAGGAACTCGACACCATGGCCAATCAAGTCGGTGGGTCAGTGGAGAAGTTGGCCGAGCGCTTTGGGGTGCCGTTCTTTGAGGTCCACCAAGCCTATGCGCAGGAGCAACAGGCTCCGAAGAAGCGCAAGAGCGCCAAGAGCCCACGGGCCAAGCGCTGACTGCCAACAGTCGACCATCAAATAGCCGCTGAAAGGCTACGGACGGCATGGGGTCCTCGGGGTTTTCCGTGCCGCCTTCCCTCTTGCCCGATAGGATTAAGTGCACCTCTGAATGTAATTGGGCGTGGGGCTAGTCGCCTATGATGCCGTTGTTTGACCGAAAAGAGCCGGAAAAGCCCTTACTTGGGCGGCATTCGAGAAGCGCGCTCCAGGCAAGGCGATAATGGTCACCACGACACTACGATGCACAGCGAAGTGTGCATTATTATGTGAAGTGGCACACCATCAATGCATGACGTGGTTAGACCGAAAAGAACCGGCAAAGCCCTCGCTAAGAGGAGCTTCACCGGCTCAAGTCTTCCGTTAGGCAGCTTGGTGCTTCACAAGGAAGCTCTTAGCCCCTCGTCCTTTGCCTGAGACATATTCCACACGAAGCTCCATGAGAGCCCTGCTGGTGGCATGAGTGCCGTCACGGAGCACCGCACGGAGCTTTGAGAACCCAGCAGGCTTCAACGCCAACTCGCGCTGTATGGTGCTCAGAGGAATGCTGTCACCGGGGTCAGCATTGCGCATGAGCGTCAGCAAGGTTTGGTGGGAGCTACCCTCACGAGGCCGCTGCACCTTCGGCCCATCCATCTCGAATGACCACGGCACCACGTCGATACCCGGCATGTCTGCCAGAATATCGGTCAGGATGGCGTCACCCATGTTGTCGGCTGGAAGCACAATGAACACGTCAGCCGGATCACACCCTCCATGCTGGTCAACTACCTTGCGGCATCGGATGCGATTGATGGCCTGGATAATCTCCACCGACATTTGACGCTGCTGCATCAGTCGGCGGACGTTCGTGTATCCGTTCCACGTTGGAGACTTCAACCAAGCATCGTCCTGCACCCCCTGAAGAGCAAAGAACACGTTGGTAGGCCATATCAGGTCGCGATATGGCAGGCCGAACAGCACCGCCGTGTCGTAGTCCTTCCAATCATTGCGTCCGTCTACTGCTCCCCAATGGCCGAAGCCGATACGCTTGAAGGGGTGCTTGAACCTCTCCGCAGCGTGCTCGTAGTCCTTGTGGACGCATACAAACACGGACCTGTCAGCGCCTAACTGAGCTTCAAGGGTCTCCAGTAGGCGTGCATAGCGGGTTGCAAACGTCTTCTCCATTTTCGTCTTGCCGACGCCCTTAGCCCTCGCGACGTGCAGCGTCACGTTCCGGTAGTTGCGAGTACCCGCACAGACGGGTTCGATTCGCGCTCTGCCTTGGAAAAGCTCCCACAGGAAGTTCTGGCTTGCCGTCGCATCCAACACCACGGCACCGGGCACAGCATAGGAGACCGTCAGTGTGGAGGAGTTGAGCGAGTGATCCTTGCCAACGCGAGCATAGTAAGCCCATCGATCCGTTAGAGCCTGGGCGCTTATGAGTGTGTCATCCACCAGCTTGGTGATGTTTCGCTTCGTGTTGCCCTCCCTGATCCGTCGATCGTACTTCACCTTGCGCATGGCCTCTCTCAAGGGCTTCATGGCGGCTAGGGGAGCGCCCAATGCTTCACTGGCCCCGCCATCTTTCCACATGAGCTTCGCAGTGCCGTCGTTGGCCGCTTCGGCTTGGGCCTGACACACTAGCGCATCCTTGAGCGCTTCAATGACCCTGACTTGATCGGGGTAGGCCTTTGCTACGTCAAAGGGCACGCAACCAAGTACGAACTGAAGGTTCTCCAGCGTGACCTTGGTCTCCTCGACCACATTGGCTAACGCCTCATCCACGATAGTGAGAAGGCGCTGGCCTCCCTGCCAGTTAACGAGGCGTGACCATGAGGCACCGCCAAGGCTCTCAGCGGCGTTGATGAACGCTTGGTGCGTCACCACAAGCACGTCAAAGTGGCCGATATCGTTGGCATCCGTTCCGCTACTGGAATGGTGAGCAACCGCGAGCTCCGCACCAGCCATCATGTTGACCTGTGCAGCAAGGTCATTGGCCTGCTTAATCAGACGGGTCACGAGGAGCACACCAACAGGCTTGAGTTTGCCTTGCTCGTCTCGATTGCGCTTCGCCTGCATTGCCGAGTACAGACACGCCCCCTGGGTCTTACCGGACCCGGTAGGGGGCTGAAGGACCTTCCAGCGCGCATCACGTTCACTGATGTTATCTACAATTGACCATTCAAAGACGCTGCCCATGCTCTCCCAAAGAGAGCGTAAGGCCGCCGAGGACGGCATGTTGAGCGTCTGTGTCCAGTGATCGTTCATGGCGGACACGAACTCCAGCGGTGGCACGAGAGCATACTGCTCGTGCATACCGATAACGGTAGTCATGAGTTACTGACCTTGAGGTTTTGGGTTGACGACTGAAGGCACGAGGGCTCGTGAGTGCCGTTGGTGGCCTTGGTCGGCGGTATTGCGATCTGGTGAGGCTTCAAGGGGCTAATGCATCCCTCAAGCTCTTCACCATCCTCTTTAGAGGTTTCAGGGGTGTGTTTATTTGATCTGAGACGACATGGCTTCAGGAGCCTCTGAGGATTCCATGGAGTCGTTTTGAGCCCTTCAGGCTACTACCCAGCCTCCAGCCCTGAAAGCTCACCAGTGAGTCCCGCTACAAGCCTGAGCAGCATTCCGTACGGCACCCTCAGTCATCATCCTTAGGGTTTCTGAGGCCCTTGAGGGTATGGGGAGGTCGTCGCAGAGCATCGACGCCAACCAGCCTCAGAACGTGAATGTCACGGTAACTTGCGCTGACGGCCCAGGGCGGTGCTGATTTTGGGTGATCTGCCCGCTTTGGAGGGCAAAACCGGCACGAGACCCACAATTAGGGATGCCTGCTGGTGACTCAATGCGGCCTCCTGAGGAGCACTCGGATTCTTCTTTCTGCTTTCCGGTTCGTTCCAAGTTGTGCATACTACCAAATGCTATTTTAGGAAGATCATATATTTCCTTATTGGGTGCGATTGTGGAAATTGAAGGACTTCTCAAAGCGTTACCTACGGCTGCAACTAGTCCGTTTGCATTCATTGGATACGTTACGGTCGTCTTGGCTTGGCTATTGATCGCTTGGAGGGTTCAGCGAAATAAGAACCTGCTCGATGCCCTCGAAAAGATCCCGTCGGATCAACGACTATCAGCGCTACGTGCTGAGATGGGTAACATCGACCCTCCAAGCGGATTTACACCGGAACAATGGCTTAAGAGTCGAATCCACACCTACTATTTCTTAGCGTTTCTTGCGCTTTGTTTTTGCCTCACAATGATCGGCATAGTTGCCTATGTGCTGGCGCCCGAAAACCTGAGGGCAAAAACATCTTCGACTATTGATTTGTTCGCAGAGCCTGCGACGCGAGAAATCGACCGGCGTGAAGAATATCGTCTACGATATGTTGCTACGCGACTTGCCGACGGAACCAAAGACATTCGACCATCAATGCCGTATCTCGACAAAGTTGCTGCAAATCAAGAGGTGGTCGGAATCCAATATTGGTACGAGCCATTTAAGTGGGAGTATCCCAGCCTCTCTATAAAGATAGCGAATAATTCGCAATCAACTCTGCTGGTTTCAGAAATCCTCTTTGAGGTCGTTGCTGCTGAGGTTGACCTTACACCCATTCCCGTCATCCACGAGAACTTCTACAACATTGGTCATCTGCAAATCGTCAATGAGGGCTGGGGAAAGATGCTAGATCCTGCCCTTGAAATAGTCGACTGGAAGAAACCCGAGGTTGACCCGCGCGATATCGTTTTCAATTGGCGATTTGGCCTTGTGCAAGATGCTTGCAATGGTGCTAGTCCCGCAATGACGGCAAACATTCCGATCGCCCTGCAAGATGTTGATGACAGAGTGAATGTCGACGTGGAAAGGTTTGTCCCGAAGGATCTACAAGAAGAGCCTCTGATTTGCCTTAGAGGCACGCTCACCTACACAGCAGCTGGCAACAAAGCGCGAATTACGCTTCATTTCAGGAGTCTTGTTTCACGGTTCAATCCCGGACCGGGCGCTCCAGCCCCACCAAGTGCGACTTATGACTTGTTCTTGCCTTCAGGAAAAAGCGGATATGTCGCATCTGTGCCCGTGTCGCAGGAGATAAAGCCAGGCGCCACGGATCATTTTCTAATTCGATTGTCCTCCGACAAATCTGGTAAATTCACGTTGCGCTACCACGCGAGGGTTCTTTCAGATGTTGTCATCGGTGGCGAGACGGTGCAGATCAGCCTTCTGATTCCAAAGAGCGGCGCTTCAAGGGGCGAGTTAGATGCTAAGCACTTTCCGGAATTGCCACCCGCGCTGTGGGGTGGAATCGAACAAGCAAAGACCATCGTTCGAGTAGTTCAAAGTCCTGAAGACAAGTCCGATCTTCGTATATATTTGAACATCCCTTCCGAAAAGGTTGACTCCTGCGATAGCTATTACGATGCAATTATTGGACGATTGAAGGGAGGTCCATTTCCTCCAACTGTGTACCTAGCGCTCGTGGATTCTAAAGGTGTCATGTTTTGCACGTCCGGTACGCGAAATACTGGCTGAAGAAGGTACGGAGGCGGCCGGACCCGAGATGAGCCAAGCCGCCTGTCGCGTTGCCATGCGGATGAGTGCCTTAAGGCTGCTTCCACCAAAAGGCAGCAGCCCTGAGGGTCGCCAGACCGCCCGAACGACCTCCTAGGGAATAGTTGCGATGATCTTGGCTCTTCGCGTCTAACGAAGCTTGAAGAAGCTCGAAGCGTTTCGGGATGCTTATTGCACTCTGATGCAGGTTAGGACCGTTGCGGAATAGGGGCGTGCTTCGTTGGCATCGCCGGACGCTTGCGAAGTCACCGAGAAGGCGTGAACGTGGTTCGCACTGATGCCGCCGCTCTGTGCAGCGAAGTAATGCTGATGGTCCGTGTTAACCGCACTGATCGTAGCTGCGCCCGGAGCGTTGAGGGCGAAGGCGCCGCCACCAGTCCCGGAGCCGCCACCGTTCGCCGCCGCGTTCGAATTGTGCGTGTGCGTGGCGTTCTGGTTCATGGACCCTGTGTAGCCCGAGACATAGTGCGAGTGGTCATTGCTCTCGGAGCCGGTCGTGCCAGAGACACCGTGCGTGTGCGTGAGGTTCGTGGGGTTCTGCTTGTTACCAACGGCTCCAGAAAGCGTGCTGTTGTCACGATGACGGCGGAAGCGAGCCATTAGGCCTGGAAGATTAAACGTGGTGCTTCCATCGCCAGCGCCCCAAGTCGTGCCTATGATGCTGAAGAGATCGGCGTAGGTGGTACGAGACAGCGCTTGGCCGTCGCAAGCCAAGCAGCCAGGAGGCGGATTGGCACCAGCGTAGTCGAAAATCTCACCGATGAACTTCCCGCCAAGGAAAGTCCCTGAGCACGCGATGGTGCCTGCGGCGGAACGGTAGAAGCCCAACGAGGGCTCGCTGGTGAAGGTGAAGGCTGGAGCCGTAGCGGTACCATCATCAATGGATAGATGGCCGCCCTTGGCCGTCGTAAGGGGGCCTGTCGCGCCTGGGAAGGTCTGCTTCAGGGTGAGCTTGATGCCCCTCATGTGGTCGGCACCGTTGGTGACGCTGTCGGTTGGAGCTGGGTTGGTCGGGGAGAGGCTATCTACGAAGTTGAATGTCTCTAGGGCCATATTTCCGGGTTGGATTTCTTAGGTTCTTGATTGCAGCGCTGCTTCCGAGAGCGTTGGTGCGCTGATTGGTGCTTGATGTTGGATTGAGCAGGAAACGAGAGGAGCGGGGTGTACGCCCCGCCTTACTTTCTCGCGGGCTTGGTGCTCCACAGCCCCTTAATGACGTCGTCAGGGAGATGCTTCAGGATGGTCACCCCGTACTGTGGGAACTCCGTCATCATCTGATCGCGGACCTTCATGACGACTTCGGGGGTGTCAGAGCCCCAAAGTGCGCTGAGGTACTTGTGGAAGGCACCGCGCTCCCTGACGCTCTCCATGCTGTCTGAGATGCGGCGGTAGATATCCTCCTCAGCCTTGAGCCTTCGAACGGTGCCAGCGTGATACGCTTGCTCGTTGCGGATAGATTTCTGTCCAGCCTTGGCGTCCTCCAGGATGCTGTCCGCCGCTTCGGCAGCGTCCAGATGCCAGTAGGGGCTCTCAGGCAGCGCGAACGGCTCCGCACTGTTGGACCGGCTCTCCATGGCTGGACCGGTCGGAGCCTCGCTCGTGTCGGCTTCAGGGACCTCACGGAGCTTCTTCAGAGCGTTGGCGGCGCTGATAAGCTCGCTGGCCCTCTTGCCCATCGCAGGGTTACGCACCGCGTCCAGACCGCCAACACCATGGACCATTGGCGAAGCATCAGCTTCAGCTTCCGCTTGCTGCTGTCCAACGATCTTCCTACGAGCAGAGGCCATCAGCAGTGCGGACTTTACCTGCTCGTTAAGAGCGCTGGCGTCGATGCCGGAAGATGCAGGAGCAGGCTTGGCGTCCTGTGCCAGTTGACGGAGCAAGGGCATAGCGTGCTTGGTCGTCTGCTGTTGCTTCTGCCGCTGTAGCTTCTCAACGATCCTTCCAATACCCGGCTCCAGCACGTCGGGCATGAAGGGCTGAGGGGCTTCCGGGGTTGGCCCCCAAGGCTGTGTAGGCGTCGGACTGCTGGCCTGCTCGACCTTCGGACCGGTCGGGCTCTGATTGAGTGCGGTCGGGACACGGACATTGCCGCTGGTGTCACCGAACTTCTCCGCAAACGTCTTGGCAGGCGATGCGAGGCCAAGCGCCTTGTCCAGTGTCTTGAGACCTTTGTAAGCCACGACAGCACTAGCAAGGCCCCCAAGCGCTCCAGGGACGTGTGCAACAACGGCATCCAAGCCCACGCCACCGCTCGCCACCGCACCACCGCCAGCGAGGGCACTAAGCTTTCCTGCCTCCTTGGCGAACGGCCAAACGAGCCGCTTAGCGGCTTGATGCGTGCCACCAACGAACGTCCCGCTGTTCTGGTCGAAGTTGCCCATGTCAGTGAGCTTGCTGAGCGCCGTGGCCTGCCTGACGAGGGACGAGAGTTGTTCGTTGCCTTCCGCGTCTACCGCTGCGAGGTTCTTCTTGCTGAGCGCTTCACCGCGCTTGGCTGCGTCAATGGCGTTCGCCGCCTCTGTAGAGGCGTTGGACACACGCTTGGCAGCATCGCTCAACTCGCGGTTCACGTCCGACACAGCACGAGACGTGGCGTCGAATGACACCTTCGGGTCTGCGAGGTCTGAGCCACCAGCATTCTCAATGATGCGGTTGGCGGCCATCGTCGTATGTTCGTCCGAAGCCTGCCCACGCATCCGTGCGGAGGTTACGGTCTCCTTCGCCGCACGAGGCGCGGAGAATAGGCCACCGCCCAGAGCACCAAGCGCAAGAGCGCCCTTGGTCTCCTGGGCATCCATCGGCTGGTCAGTGCCTCGCTTGGCGAAGCCTTGGGACACGAGGTCCTGAGCGGCGTTGGTGCCGCCTTCGGTCGCCGCAGCCTTGACGACGTTGCCAGCGGCCTGAGCAGCGCCCTTGATGCCAGTCCCGGCGACCTTCGCTGGGTTGACGATGGCGTTGGAGCCCATCTTGTTGAGGGCACCCTGTACGAGCGTAGACTGCAAGCCCGTGAGCTTGTCTTCGGCCGTGGGCTCTGCGTTCGCGTCGCCTGTGCGCGCCTGGGCACGCTTCTCGGCTTCGTTGCCAGCCGTTCGGGCTCCGAAGGTCACTGCGTTGGCGAGGTACTGCCCCACGGGTCCAAAGCGCTTCGTGAGCAACTGGCCCGCAACGTCGAGAGCGAGGCCGGGAGCCTGTTCGACCATGGCGCGGGGAGCCTGCGACCAGTCGAGGCCCAGCGTGTGGTTGTCAGCGCCGTCAGCCGGATACATGAACGCTTCGGAAGCGGACTTATACTTCGGATTGGACTTCGCGGCGGTGCTGTCGAGGACAGCCTTGCCAGTGCTCGGGCTCAGGTAGTCCTTGATGGTCTTACCCACGCCCGACACAACGTCTGAAGTGCCCTGCGAGAGAGCACCCAGCATCGACGTGTCAGGCTTTGTATCGCCAGTCGTCTTGGCGATGTTCTGTGCGTGCCAGTCTTGCACGCCGGTTAGCGCTGATTGCTCATCGGGCGCTTCAACGACCATATGGCGGCCATCGGGTATTTGTATTGCGTAGGTTGGCATTCGTTCGTGTTCTTATTGGTTGGGCCTGGGAAGGTAAGGGGAGTACGTCCCGGCTGGTCTGCCTTGGACCATTTCGAGGGTGAAGCGAAAGGCCGCTGGGGTCTCCTTCATCTTCACTCGATGGTTAGTTGCTACCCAGCAGAATTGCCGAGCAAGGTAGCGGATATCATCAGCGCTCCATCCAGCTTCGAGCACTGCCGTTAGGCGGTCGATATCGAGCATGTCTCGGCACGCAGCGAGGATCGGCTTGTAGTCAGCAGGCACGTTCGGCTTTGTGGAGCGAGTGAGCTTTATGGCTGCTCGTGCAGCCCGTGCGCCCTCATTGGCCTTCCATCGCGCTTCATCAGCCGCTCGCTCCTCTGGACTGTAGTAGCGCCGTTGCGAGGCATCTTGAATGGCTATGCGGTACTTGAGGTCGCCGCCTCTGCCTGTGTATCGGCGTGCATCGGCTTCTATCGCGCTGGCGGTCCATCCCTGTCGGATAGCTTCGCCAAGCGTAAA
This sequence comes from Bradyrhizobium sp. WCU1, assembly GCF_053474805.1. Lineage (NCBI taxonomy): Bacteria > Pseudomonadati > Pseudomonadota > Alphaproteobacteria > Hyphomicrobiales > Nitrobacteraceae > Bradyrhizobium > Bradyrhizobium sp. WCU1. Next base: position 368,061 of record NZ_CM130280.1, on the reverse strand, counting down.
ACGCTCTTGGAGCGAGCGGCACACAGAACGCAGGAATGCAAACTCCTTACGCCTGCCTGCCGCAATAAGTGCAGTCATCTCTCTCGATTTCAGATTAGTGGTGGTATCTGCGCTGGGGCTCTTTGGGCTCGCTGCTTCAGGAAGCGACGGGCGAAGAAGTCGTGGTAGAGCGCCGAGTTAATGATGGCGATGAGGTCTCGTGGCTTCATCGCGTAGAAGGGCTTCTTGAAGTGCTTGCGAGCGAAAAGAGCTAGGTCGGTTTCTCGCCAGCCTGCATCAATGACGCTGGTGAGCTTCTGAAGCTCTACCGGGCTTTCACAGGCCCCATAGAATGCCCTGAAGGCTTTGCAGGTGTCGATGGCTCTGCCTCAGTGTTGCCGTCGCATGGTCTTGGCAACATCGACCATGATGAGGTCGGTGACGTTGTAAGGGGGCACGAAGCCCTCAATGAACTCGTGGAGCGCTCTGCCTTCCCGTATCACTGTTCGGAGCAGGCGGCGCTTTGCGTCGTCTTTGCAGGCTTTGAGGAGCGGAAGAAGCTCCAGAGCGCGTTCGGGCGATATCGTCGTATGCGTTGGGGTCTTCATTTCTGATGGTGGTGGGGGGCTGAAGGATGGCGGAGCACTTTCGGTGCGCGGAAGGGGGCTGCGTAAGCTCCCCTTGCCCTCGTGCTTATCGTCGCCTACTTTTCGGGTGTGACGCGCCGCTGTGAACAGCGCGCCACGAGCGCTAGGCGATTAGATCAGGTAGAGGGCGAGGCTTATCACTAGGCTTCGCCCTTTCCATTTCCACCGTAGACGGCGCGCCTCCCTGTATAGGCGTCCGACTAAATCGCTAACGCGCTGTGCTAATTGAATTTGCGCGGATAACGGCCTTAATCATCGAAGTGCCACGATTTGGCCCACAGGCAGGGAAGGCCCCCCTCCCTCTATAGGTACACTCTGAAACGGTGAACCGCCTGACAACATTGCCGAAAGTTGATCTTTTGGGCGCATTCGTATATACGAGACGAAACACTTAGAGGTCTTATGCGCGAGGAAGATTGCCGGGCTGCTCTGGAGGGAATTAGGTGGTCCAGTGGTCCCGTGTGTCCGCACTGCACCGCATCGGGCACCGCCATTACCTTGATAGGCGGGGCATCCCATCGTCCCGGCCTCTACCTGTGCTCAGAATGCAGACGGCAATTCACCGTCACCGTGGGCACACCGCTAGAGGGTTCTAAGCTTCCCCTTGCTGCCTGGGTTTCGGCGGCACACATGCTCAACAGATTGCCCCATGTCGTGACAGCGCGAGAGATCGAGCAGGCGTTAGGTGTGACGTACAAGACAGCGTGGCACATGGTGCAGAAGCTCTTGGGGGCTGTTGAGAGCTATAGAGGTCCCCTTCCATTCTTCGGTGCCACCGTTAGACAGCGGATTGAACCGCTGCTGCCTAAGAACAGGAACACCAAGAGCGCTTGGGCGCGAAGGCGTGCGAAGATCAATGCGGGCACGTACAAGGCTCCGCGAGTGCCTGTAGCCGTTGGGGCGCTGTCAGCCTTGAAGTTCTCACCGCCACCCAGCAAAGCTCATGTAGAGCGCACGGAGCGCTTCTTGCGATGGGTGCTGAGCAAGAGAGAAAGTAGATGAGTGCTTCTAGACGGCAAACGCCCGTGCCTATCATGACCGATGATGAACAGCGGTACATGGCCTTCGAGGGGCTTGTTCAGTGGGTGTCTAGCTCGATTGCGCAAGGCAAGCGCATTGCCGACGCTACCGCGACTATGAGCCCCTACAGACGCGAAGACTTCAGGTTGTTAGCGGCACAAGTGCGAACAGAGCATCACTACTTTGCCATCGCCGCCTACAAGGTTCTCGAACATCGTGAATGGGTTCGGGGCCTGGGTCTGTGCCCAAATGTGGATTTCTCAATGCTTGACCAATTCTCTGCTTCCGATATCCGCGATCTAAGGAACATGAGGGAGCACGTCGTGGACTACTTTAGGGGCGTCGGCCGCGACAAGCATCGTTGGTGGAAGGAGACGCCGGAGTTCAAAGCGGATGCCAGTGCATCGGCGGGAACCCACATCGGAGGTAGGCTAGACTGGAAGCAGTTTGCACTCGCCGCTGAGGCGCTTCTTCCAGCGTTGCTCGCGGAGCCGATACCTTACCCGCCCCGGTAGCGGTATCAGTTCGGAGGGACCCATTCTCACTGTCAGACGGAAGGAGGGGCCCTTTGCCATTCCGCGACGGCCCCGGGGGACCCAGAGCTTTCACGCGCCGCTTTGGTCGAACAACAACGGCGACTTTAGGTCCCATTTTTGAAGTCGCATTTGGCAAGAAATGGGCCAGTACGGACTGTCGCCAGGGACCCTAGAGGCCTCGAAGAGACAGCCAAGGGAAGCGAAGGGCAGCGAGAGAGCCAAGCGCTGCTTCGGAACGCATGAAGTCTTCATGCTCTCGCTAACGCTATCGGAAATCGGGCTGTTGCTTCCCGACAATGGGCCAAGCTATGCCGCAAGCGAGAGCGCTTGGCATAAAGCCGACACTGCCGCAAATGCCGCAGCGAACATGTTGAGGCGCGCAGCCTTCTTCATTGCGGTTTGGAAAGGCTCAAGCCCGTCGATGCCTTCGTAAGTCGATCTGACGACCGGGAGATTGACGAGCGCTGACGCAGCCCAAAGAATGGCAGCAAGCAATGCGAAGGCAGCACTAAGCCAGCTGAGACATTGAGCGCCGTGCGCTGTGATCCAATGATAGAGGACCATCTAATCACACCGCCCCTGGAATGCGATTGAGCAGCCGTGCCACGGCCGTAACGTGCCAAGAGCCCCCACGAGGCGCATTGATGCCCTGGTTGTTTAGCTCCTCAGTGATGCCACGGACGCTCGTGACGCCAGAGCGCTTGATGCCCTCAACGATGCCCTGAAGGTCCATTGCGCGCTGTGCGGCCTTCTCTTTGATCCTCGCCACTGCTTCAGCGTTGCCGGTCTGCTTGCCCCGGAGAGCGCGCGCGCCGTTGGGGTTGCCCAGCTTCACCCCTCTGGCCTTTACGGCGGCGAGAGCATTCTTGGTTCGCTCGCTAATCATCCCGCCTTCCAACTCCGCTACCGCTGCCATCTGGGTCAGCAGAAAGCGGCCCATCGGCCCAGGGGGGACGCTGGGCAGGTCGCAGAAAACCAAATCGACGCCAGAGTTCACAAGCGACCGCAGGAGGTCCACGTTGCGCGTCAGGCGATCCAGCTTCGCGAAGACGATCTTGGCCCCGATAGCCTTGGCGTGGGAGAGGGCGGCCGCCAGCTTGGGCCGGTCCGACTTCTTGCCGCTCTCGGTTTCCACGTACTCCGCCACCAGCGTCCAACGTCCCCCATTGAGGTAGGCATCGACTGCGGCGCGCTGAGCTTCAATGCCAAGTCCTGAACGACCCTGCCTATCGGTGCTGACCCGGAGGTAGGAGATAAATTTTCCACTGGCCATGGTCCAAACACCCTGAAACACATTTTGCTGTAACCGACGTTACATGAAAATGTGTACAACGCTCATAGGACTTTTTGAATCCCAGGGATTCCGATTTGCATGGCTGGCCTTCAACCGTTCGGGCTGTGGGAATTGGGGAGAGCACTCGCAATGGGTGTGCAATACCCCGCCTTGCACGTCGAATCACTATAATGGGGACCGCAAGCGAATCAGCGGGCAAGTAGAAATCGGTCGGGGTTCTGAATGGAGAAGCGCCAAATTACGAATGACGAAGCGGAGATCATCCTTTCCTACGATGAGAACCACTTCCGCGATTTGAAGGCAAAAGAAATTGCGCCTGCGAAGCTCTCGCGCGCCGTTTCCGCTTTCGCCAACACCGCAGGCGGGGAACTGTTCGTGGGCATTATGGAGCATGACGACGGTACGAGAACCTGGGCCGGATTCGGGGACATAGAAGCGGCAAACGGCTTAGTGCAAGTGCTTGAGGCACTTTCGCCAATGGGCAATCTCTATTCAGCGCAGTTCTTGAGCGCGACAGGTAAGGAGGGACTCGTTCTTCATCTGGCTGTCCGCAAGACGCGCGAGGTCATTAGCGCAACCGACGGCACGGCCTACGTCAGGAGAGGCGCGCAAAACTTGCCCGTCACAGGAGAGGATGCGCTGAAACGTCTCCATCTCGACAAAGGGCTTTCGACGTTTGAGGACGATACCGTTAACGTACCTAGCGACACGATTACCAATTCAGTTACGACGCTTGAGTTTGTCCTGTTACAGGTTCCGAGTGCGGAGCCGGATGCTTGGCTGAAGTCGCAGTTCGTTCTTACGAATGATAAGCCCACCGTCGCTGGAGTGCTGTTGTTTGCGGACGAGCCGCAGGCCGCATTACCGAAACGAAGCGCCATCAAAGTGTTTCGCTATGCCACCAGGGAGGAGGGAGTAGACCGAGAAACGCTCGCATTTGATCCTCTCAGCATAGAAGGTCCGATCTACGATCTAATATCGAAGGCCGTTTCTACAACGAAGGAGATCGTTCAAGGCATCAAACGCGTGGGCGAAGCTGGGTTGGAAGAAGTCAGCTATCCAGACGAGACTCTGCACGAGATCATAACTAACGCTGTGCTCCACCGGGACTACAGCCACCAAACCGATGTTCAAATACGCATCTATGATGATCGAATTGAGGTTGAGAGCCCCGGCCGCTTTCCTGGACACATTACAGCAGCCAATGTCCTTACAGAGCAATTCGCACGCAACCCGAAGCTGGTGCGCCTGATCAACAAATTCCCAGATCCTCCTAATAAGGACGTGGGGGAGGGTCTAAACACTGCTTTCGCGGCTATGCGGCGCATAAGATTGAAGGAACCAGAGATTGCTGAAGGCGCGAACTCAGTGACAGTCTTCATTCGCCATGAGCGCCTATCGTCGCCTGCTTCGATGGTCATGGAATATCTTGAGACCAATCCGACCATTACCAACGAAATCGGGCGCGGCATCACGGGCTTGAGGCGAGACGTCCAGATGAAAGATATCTTCGTCCTATTGAGAAAGAAGGGGGTGCTGGAGCAAGTTCCTGGAAAGCGAGGCCGAGCCACAGCGTGGAGGAAGGTGCAGCCTCCCAGCTAGCGCGCGCATCAATACGGCGGATGATGACGATGGCAGCAGGGAGGCTCGCGAAGTGTCAAATGACAAGCGTTTATTGTTCGGCAGTGATTTTGGTACGGGCGAAAGCGCGCTTCATTTCTTAAGCAACCAGAATTTCCATGAGGCAAGCCTGATCGTTTGGCAGCCCTCGACAGCGTTCGGCGAAGTTCATCCACAGCAGCACGGGCGCGCCGTGGCCTCTTTGGACACTGCAATGCTTCTTTCAGATAGGTTGTCTTCCCTTGCTGATTGGATAAGGCAAGGTCACACGCTCATACTGATCGGACACGCTCCCCTCAAATACAATTTTCAAGACCCGCAGTCAGGCCGTGTCGTTCCTGTGCCGTTAGAAGGGCATCCTCCGCTTGATGAGATTGAATTCAAAAGCGCTGGCGGTACTCGCATCGAGTATTGTGGTCCAGCGTCCGCTTCGAACCTGTTCAAGCCCCACTTACCACTCCTCAAGTACGATGTGGTAATTGGCGGAGAGGGCTTGGCGCCTCTTCTGCGAGTGGCGCTTGGAGGGCGAGGAGAGCCGCAAATTGTTCGTGGCTATCGTCGCTATGGAGGCGGACTTATCGTTTATTTGCCCAAAGTAGTCGTGGGCGCTCAGACCGCTGCCTTCATAGACGATGTTTCGCAGCTTCCTGGAATGCTCGCACCCTCACCGACAGAAGTTCCTCACTGGATTGATCGATATCAATCAACAGGCGATAAGGAGCTATTCGCCAAAGTTGCAGCTTTAACAAGCCGTCTCGAAGAGTTACAGAGCCAGTTGAACGTTCAGCAAGGCCTCATCCAGAGTTCGCGTGACCTGAAGAAGCTGATTTTTGATACCGGCACTGGGTTTGCTGAGGCCGTTGCCGACGCCCTAGAAGAACTTGGATTGTCCGTTGTTGAAGGCCCACACCCTCGTGCAGACCTCCTCGCATCGGACGGAGCGCGATATGCGGCTGTCGAGGCTAAGGGTATCGAGGGCACAACGAAGGAGAAGGATGTCCGAGAGGTTGCCCAGTGGATGGCCGAAGTGGATAGCGCTCTGGCGGACGACGGTGACGACAACGACCCTGACTTGGCTCGGTACGTAACGCAACTGGCTAAGTTACCGATCCAACGAGACGGAAGTGACTGCAAGGGCCTTCTGATTATGGGCACCTATCGTAAGCTTCCGTTGTCGGAACGAGACTCGCCAAGCTTCACGGAGCCGGTTGTCCGAGTGATAGAGCGGGCGGATATTTGCGCGCTAACAGGAGCGCAATTGCTGGGGCTTGTCTTGCAGTCGCGGGAAAATCCCGCTTTGAAACCGATCATACTTAAGGAGCTTTTCGAGACACGAGGGGTCCTCGCGCGCGCATCTAGTTGGGACGAGTTCTTAGCGAAAGTAGCACCTGAAAACGCGGTTAAGGACGGTTAGGAGCCAATTCATGCCCCGCGTAGTTCCCTCGCAAGTCGCTTCTTTTATCGATCAAGCGTTCGAGAGCGATGCCGTCGGCGTCAGTCACAACACGGCAGGGATGTTTTCAGCGCTTGTGCGCCTGGTTGAGGAGATTCCTCAAGAGTTGCTCACCTTGGGGGCATCCGACTACGATGATCTAATTTGCGGAATGGAGGCGATACGAAGCAGCGTCACTTTCTGGCAGCAGAAGGGAGTAGGTTCTATCGGAGCACCCACGGTAGTTAATCGGAGAGCGCTGAATCTAATTCACTCAGCCTTGCTCAAGTGCCCGGATGAAATTCCGTCGCCCTCTACCGCAGACTTGGCGTTCATTGAAGACGCAGAGCTCAAAGATAGCATACGGCTAGACATCAGCACGGCCACCAGCGCGTTTCACAACGGTGAGTGGAAGGCCGCAACAGTGTTGGCTGGCTCGGCCGCCGAAGCATTGCTTCTGTGGGCAATCACGGATTCGTCCGAGCTACAAACCTTGCCATCACCTCCGAAGGGTGCGCCAGATCGGTGGGGTCTTGGTGACTACATCGGCGTAGCCGAAACACTTTCCCTCATCGACGCCGATACTGCGAAACAGGCTACATTGGCGAAGAATTTCCGAAACCTTGTGCATCCCGGGCGCGCGCAGCGGTTGGGCGAGAGCTGCGACCGCGCGACGGCTTTAACCGCGCTGGCCGCGTTGGAGCACATTGTACGGGACCTGATTAGACGACCCGCTCCTTAATCAGGCAATCAAATGCTCCTGCACTTAGTCTGCAAAATCCTACATTAGGCGAGGTCTGCATCTCGTGCGAACGTGCGCAACAGAGCCGTGGAAGGCTCCGGAGGTAGCGCGATGGCTGACAAGAAGTTCAAATGCGTCCCGTTTGTAACGGAGGTTATGACCGCGCGCTATCCGAGGCTGTCGGAGCCTGACACCCAGGGCGAGTACGCTGACGGCAAGTACAAGACGGAAGCGACTGCTGGCAGCGACTACACCGAGCGCTTGCAGGATGAAATCCAAAGGGTCGCGGAGGCCAACTTCCCTCGTAAGAAGCACGTACACGTTCCGTGGAGGGACACGAGGGAGGGCGAGATTGCCTTCATCTTCAAGTCTCCGAAGATGCGGCCGGAGCTTAGCGATGCCAAGGGCAATCCTCTTGTGGCTGGCATTGTCATCCATGGAGGCTCGCTTATTCGCCTTTCGGGCGTCATCGCTGCTTGGGAGAAAGGGGCCAAGCGGGGCGTTTCGCTGTGGCCAGATGCCGTGCGCGTCATAAAGCTCGCTGACGGCGCTGAAGCCGCGCGGGTTGATGATCCCGAAGGCATCCCCAGCGGCGCGCAGGCGTTCGGGCCTCCTGAAGACGGCTTTGACGGGGCTGCATACGCCCAGTGGTGCAATCGCCTTGATTGCCCGTTCAATCGGCGTCAGGCACCGTAGCTGAAGCCATCGCTTTCATCACTTCGGTTCCGTAGTCCACCTTTTCAATAGCCTTCCGTAAGTTCACAAGGTCTCCCTTGGAGTAGTGGCCATAGGTCATGCTTCCCTTACGGCTATGTCCTACGAGTAGCTTGACGGTGCTCTCAGGCACCTCCAGCCCTTCCATACGTGTGATGAAGGTATGCCGCAGGGCGTGGAAGTCCTGCTTATCTCCAGTGACCCCCGCCTGATCTCTGAACCGGCCATACGCCTTGCTGATGTACCAGGAGCGTTTGTCGTCTGGTCCGCCCGGCTCAAGACCTGCGAACAGATACTCATCCTTGTCCTTCTGGCGGCGCTCTATGATGCCCACGGCTAGGGGATGGACAGGTATCTCACGTTTGGCCGCGCGCGTTTTGCCGCTGGTGATGACCAACCAATATCCATCCTCGCGCTTGTGAACGTCAGAGCGCTTCAAGGCGCACAACTCCTCCAAGCGCGCGCCATGCAGTAAGGCGAGCCTAAGAAGGTCGCTAAGGACCTGGGCGAACTTGGGTGTGCTGTAGCGGCCTTTGAGGAGCTTCAAAAGCGCGTCCTCACTGAGGCGCTTGCGGTCAGGCTCCTGCTTCTTGCCAAGTTGCTGGCCGAGCCAAGGATTGTCCCCGGCCACCCCACGGCCTTTTAGCCAACGCCAGAGAGAGGAGAGGGAGGAGACGTGCCGTCTGGCGGTAGCGCGGGCAAAGCCGGAGGTGTTCATAAGGTCTGTGACGTATTCCCCCGCCTTCTTCCGGGTCACCTCCTCAATGGACACGCTGTCGCTGGCCCAGCCCATAAAGCGCTTAATGGTGCTCTCGTGCTGCGCCTTCGTTTGGCCCGCGTGCTGGACCTCAGCCAGCCAGAGGGGGTACTGGTCCTTCAGCAGCGTGGCTTGACCTGTGGCAGCGTTGTAGAAGCGCGCAGCGGCCTCTGAGCCATCCTTGTCGAGTATCTCGCGCGCCTTAGCCTTCAGCCGGTCAAGCTCTTCTTCGTATTCGTTCCACTCGTGGTCCTCTTCGTCCTCGTGCCACACGTTCTTGGAGCTTTCGAGCGCTTGGCGGAACTCGGCCGCCAGCCGGGACAGCTTCGCATCCTCATCGCTGGCGCCTTTAGCCAGTTCAGCAATCCGCCGATGGAAGTCAGCAACATAGAAGTGCTTGCGCTTGTTCGCTTCAGCAAGGCTGTCGGTGCCCAGAGACTTTTTGAAGCGCTTCCGGCCTGCCTTCGCCTGTAGCGGCTTAGGTACCTCCACCACGACCGAATATGTGTTGTACTGCTTGACGAGATACTTCCGGTCCATTGGGCAAACCACCTAGCTGACCCACCTAGACTTATTGGCGAAAACATCTATAAACAAGCCATTCTAGGGCTTCCGCGACGTTCTGGCAGAGTATCCAGGTTCCCCAGCCAATCTGCCACAGCGGCGAAGCCATACCCCAAAATTCCGATGATCGCCCGCGGCCACCAGCTCCCGATGGTGACGCCGGTCGTGACAAGACAGCAGCCCACGGCATCGAGGCTGGATTAGCCCGGCGTAATCCACCATGGTCTCGCGCGTGAGGTCCTGGGTGTTGCGACAGAGGTTTGGGTGATGGACGAAATTCTTTATGCGCGCGAGGCGTCGATCGGCGTCGACGAGTTCATCGAGGTGTTGCGCCAATCGGGCCTCGGCGAGCGGCGTCCGCTCGCGGATACCGAGCGGATGGCGCGGATGATCGCCAATGCCAACCTGATCGTGACGGCGCGCAAGGCGCACCAACTCGTCGGCGTCTCGCGCGCGCTGACCGATTTCGCCTATTGCTGCTATTTGTCCGACCTTGCGGTCGATCGCCAGTATCAGGGGCATGGCATCGGCAAGCGCCTGATCGCGGAAACGCGGCGCTTCGCCGGACCTGAATCGATGTGCCTGTTGCTGTCGGCGCCTGACTCGATCGGCTTCTACAAGACCATCGGCATGCCGCAGCCCGACAATGCGTTTCTCTACAAGCGCGAGCGATAGCAGGCGGCGATCCGCGCCGCGCTATTTGATCTTGTCGTAGACCGTCGCGAAGTCGGCGAGCGGCATCGGGATCGAGATGGTCTCCTTGCCGAGATTCTGGAACGAGACCTTGAGCTGCTTGCCCGATTTCAGCTGGGTCAGGACATCGGCGGCGATCGGCGCATTGATGTAGCAGCCGCGCGCCTCGCAGGTCTGGATCGGCACGTCGACCGCCTTGCCGTCGTCGACCTGCAGCTTGGCACCGACGGGCAGGTTCAGGCCGAGCGGAAGCTGGATCAGCGCAACCGGGGCACGGGTGTCGCCGGGAACGCGGATGTTGACCAGCACGATGAGCTGGCCGGTCTTGCTGAGAACAGCGGTCTGCTCCATCGCGCATTCGAGCGGCGCATCGCGGCTCGCGCTGGTGCAGCGCGCGACCCAGCCGGCATTGTTGCCGGATGCATCGCCTTGCGGCGCGGCGGGCGCAGCTACGGGAGCCGGGGCGGGCACCGTCTTGCCCTTGGGCGTCTGGGCGTGGCCAAGGCCGGCTGCGCCGAACGCGGTGAACAGGACGACGAGAAGCGACTTTGCGACAATCTTCACGATACCGGCTCCGAAATGAACATCTTCGGATGTGCCGGTATGGAGGCAAATGTCAAGTCACTCGGCGGCCTGCTTGACCGATCGGTCCTCGCCATCGTCGGCATCGTGGCCGGCGCGCGGCGAGCGGCCCCAGTTCGCAAACGCGTTGGAGAGCCGGTCGAGATAGAGATAGACGACGGGCGTCGTGAACAGCGTCAGCGCCTGGCTGACGATCAGGCCGCCGACCATGGCGTAGCCGAGCGGCTGGCGGATTTCGGAGCCGGTGCCGGTGCCGAGCATCAGCGGGACGCCGCCGAGCATAGCGGCCATCGTCGTCATCATGATCGGGCGGAAGCGGAGCAGCGCGGCCTGACGAATCGCCGCCACCGGCTCCATGTGCTGATCGCGCTCGGCGGCGATCGCGAAGTCGACCATCATGATGCCGTTCTTCTTCACGATGCCGATCAAGAGGATGATGCCGATCAGCGCGATCAGCGAGAAGTCGAAGCCCGCGGCCATCAGGATCGCCAGCGCGCCGACGCCGGCCGACGGCAGCGTCGACAGGATGGTGATCGGGTGGATGTAGCTCTCGTAGAGGATACCCAGGATCAGATAGACGACCACGAGCGCCGCCAGGATCAGCAGCGGCACGGTCGACAGCGATTGCTGGAACGCCTGCGCGGTGCCCTGGAAGCTCGAGCTCAGCGTCGCCGGCGCGCCGAGGTCGACCATGGCCTTCTGCACCGCATCGGTCGCCTGGCCGAGCGCGACACCCTGCGCCAGGTTGAACGAAATGGTGATCGCCGGGAACTGACCCTGATGGCTGATCGACAGCGGCCGCACCGGCGTGCTGGTCCACTTCGCAAAGGTCGACAGCGGCACCTGTTCGCCGGTCAGCGGCGACTTGATGTAGATGTTGTTCAGCGTGTCGATCGCGCCCTGCAGCTCCGGCAGCACCTCGAGGATGACGTGGTAGCTGTTGAGCTGGGTGAAGTACTGCGTCACCTGGCGCTGGCCGAACGCGTCATAGAGCGTGTCGTCGATCAGCTGCGGCTGGATGCCGTAGCGCGAGGCGGTGTCGCGGTTGATCTTCAGCTCGACCGTGGTGCCGTTGGTCTGCTGGTCGGTGGCGACGTCGCGCAGCTGCGGCAGCGTCTGCATCTTGGCCAGGATTTTCGGCGCCCATTGATTCAGCTCGGCAAGATCGGCGTCCTGCAGCGTGAATTCGAACTGGGTCCGGGTCGGTCGGCCGCCGAGGCGGACGTCCTGCGCCGCCTGCATGAACAGCCGGGCGCCCTGGACCTTCTCCAGCTTCGGCCGCAGCCGGGCAATGATCTGCTGCGCATTGGCGTCGCGCTCGTTAAGCGGCTTGAGCGTGATGAACATCGTGCCGTTATTGCCGGCGCGGCCGCTGCCGCCGATCGCCATCGCCACCGTCGCGACGGCGGGATCCTGCATCACGATCTTGCCGAGCTCCTCCTGCTTCCGCTTCATGTCGGCGAAGGAGATGTCCTGGTTGGCTTCCGAGGTCGCGGAGATCAGGCCGACGTCCTGCTGCGGGAAGAAGCCCTTCGGAATGACCACGAACAGGTAGATCGACAGCGCCAGCGTGCCGAAGAAGATCATCAGCGTGGTGAACTTCCAGCGCAGCGCGAGGTCGAGCCCGCTCCGATAGCCGCGCAGCATCGCGTCGAAGCCGCGTTCGCTGAGCTGGTAGAAGCGGCCGTGCCTCTCCTCGTCGTGGGCGCGCAGGAAGCGCGAGGCCATCATCGGGGTCAGCGTCAGCGACACGAACATCGAGACGAAGATCGTCATCGCCAGCACGACAGCGAATTCGCGGAACAGGCGGCCGATGATGCCGCCCATCAGCAGCAACGGGATCAGCACCGCGACCAGCGAGATGCTGATCGACACGATGGTGAAGCCGATTTCCTGCGACCCCTTGAAGGCGGCGGCCATCGGCTTCTCGCCCTCTTCGATGTAGCGGCTGATGTTCTCCAGCATCACGATGGCGTCGTCGACCACGAAGCCGACCGCGATCGTCAGCGCCATCAGCGACAGATTGTCGAGCGTGTAGCCGAACACCCACATCAGCGCGCAGGCGCCGAGCAACGCCAATGGCACCGTGACGGTCGGGATCACCGTGGCCCAGAAGCTGCGCAGGAAGACGAAGATCACCATCACGACCAGGAAAATGGTCAGGAGCAGGGTGAACTGGACATCCTCTACCGCGGCGCGGATCGTGGTGGTGCGATCGGAGATGACATCGATCTTGATCGCCGGCGGGATCGCCGCGACCAGTCGCGGCAGCGTCGCCTTGATCTTGTCGACGGTGTCGATGACGTTGGCGCCGGGCTGCTTGAAGACGACGAGGAACACGCCGCGCTTGCCGTTGGCCCAGGCAGCCTGCTTGGCATCCTCCGGTCCGGTGACGGCCTGGCCGATGTCGCGGATCCGCAGCGGCCCGCCGTTGCGATAGGCGATGATGACGTCGTTCCAGGGGTCTGCGGTGAGCAGCTGGTCGTTGGCGTAGATGGTGTAGGCGCGGGTGGCGCCGTCGATATTGCCCTTCGGGCTGTCGACGGTCGCGATGTTGATCGCGGCGCGGACGTCCTCCAGCGAAAGGCCTTTCGCGACCAGCTTGGCCGGGTCGATCTGGACGCGGACCGACGGCTTCTGCTGGCCGCCGATGACGACCTGCGCGACGCCGGAGATCTGGCTGATCTGCTGGGCCAGCTGGGCGTCGACGGCATCGCTCACGGTCGTCAGCGGCAGCGTGTCCGAGGTCGCCGACAGCAGCATGATCGGCGAGTCGGCCGGGTTGACCTTGCGATAGGTCGGCGGCGAGGGGAGGGTCTTCGGCAGCTGGCCGCTGGCGGCGTTGATCGCGGCCTGCACGTCGTTGGCCGCGCCGTCGATCGAGCGGTTGAGGTCGAACTGGATGGTGACCGCCGCAGTGCCGAGATAACTCGTCGAAGTCATCTGCGCGATGCCGGGGATCTGCGCGAACTGGCGTTCCAGCGGCTGGGCCACCGAGGTCGCCATCGTCTCCGGGCTTGCGCCGGGCAGGGACGCGGTGATCTGGATGGTGGGGAAGTCGACTTGCGGCAGCGGCGCGACCGGAAGCAGGGGGTAGGCAACGAGGCCGACGAACAGGATGCCCGCCATCAGCAGCGAGGTGCCGATGGGAAAGCGAATGAATGGTGCGGAAATTCCGGCGCTCATTCCTGCGTAACCTTCGACTGGGACTGGTCAGAGCTCGCCACCGCCGTCGTCACCAGGGTTCCCGGCGAGACCTTGTACTGGCCCGCGGTGATCACCTGCTGTCCCGGCGACAGGCCCTCGTCGATCACCGATTTGCCGTCGATCGATTGGGTCACCTTGATCTTGCGCAGCTCGGCCTTGTTCTCCTGATTGACAGAATATGCGTACAGGCCTTCGGTGCCATGTTGCACCGCATCATCCGGCACGACGGTGGCATCCTTCAATGTGCGGACCAGAAGCCGGGTCGAGACCGACTGGCCGGGCCACAGCGCACGGTCCTTATTATCAAACACCGCTTTCAGCCGGACAGTCCCGCTTGTCGTGTCGACCTGATTGTTGATCAGCGCGAGGGTTCCGGTCGAGAGCACCCGCTTGCCGTCGGTGGTCAGGGCAATGGTCTTGGGCGGCGCCACGGCCAGCGCCGCCTTGATATCGGGCAGCTGGTCCTCCGGCGCGGTGAAGATCACCGTGATCGGCTCGATCTGGGTGATCGTCACGATGCCGGTCTGGGCCGAGGCATTGACGATGTTGCCGATATCGACCAGCCGCAGGCCGACGATGCCGTCGATCGGTGACTTCACGGTGGTGTAGTCGACCTGGGTCTGCGCGTTGAAGATGGCGGCTTCGTCGGCCGCGATCTGCGCCGTGAGCTGGGCCACGGTGGAGCGCTGGGTGTCGAGCTGCTGGCGGGTCGCGAACTCGCCGAGCTTGGTGTAGCGCTGCAAATCGAGGTTGGCGTTGGCGAGGTTGGCTTCGTCTTGGGCCTTCTTGGCCTTGGCCTGGTCGAGCGTCGCCTGATAGGGCCGCGGGTCGATCTCGACCAGCGTGTCGCCAGCCTTGACGAACTGGCCTTCCTTGAAAGCGATCTTGGTGATCTGGCCGTCGACCCGGGTGCGGACCTGGACGGTGTTGAACGCCTGCACTGTGCCGAGACCGGTCAGGTAGACCGGGAAGTCTGCCTTTTCGACCGGCGAGATCTTGACCGGAACAGCCGGGCGCTGCTGGGCGGCACGCTTCTGCGAGGCCTCAGCGGCCAGCTTGTTGTCGGAATATTTTTGCCAGCCGAAATAACCGGCGGCGCCAACCGCAGCGATCACAAGAACCCAACCGATGGTGCGTGACTTGGACATGCGGACTCTTGGGTTCGACGAAACGATAAAGGGTGATCGAAACGGCTCTCAGAGCTTGCGGATATAATATGCGTGCACTTAATGTGTAAACACACCAAGGCTTGAGAATCCTAAACATTTGGAAAGGTTTAGGTCAGAAACGAGCAGAAATATTCCGTCTGGGAAACGCACCGAGGACCCCTATGTCGCTCGATCTCAAACGCCAGTTCATCGCGCAGCTCGTCGAGAGCTCGAGGCTGCTGCGCAACTATATCGATCATCGCGCCAAGGCGCGAGGGACCACGCGTGCCCAATGGATCGTTCTGTTCCGGTTGCGCGAGCAGGAGGGGCTTTCCCAGGTCGATCTCGCCGACGTCCTCGAATTGCAGCCGATCTCGTTGGTGCGGCTGCTTGACCGCCTGGTCGAGCACGGCCTGCTCGAACGCCGCCCCGACCCCAGGGATCGCCGCGCCAATCGCCTGTTCCTGACCAGGACCGGGCGCCGCCTGGTCGACGATCTCGACAGTCTGCGCGACGCGATCGCAGGCGACATACTGCGCGACGTATCGGACAGGCATATCGAGAGTGGCCTCGCCACGCTTCGCGAGGTCAAGGATCGCATCAAGGCGCTCGGTGAGGGCGCGGAGCACATCGCCGCGAAATAGCGCGCGTCTCGTTGCTCGCGGACCTGCCCTCGATTCGTTCAGCTGTCGCAGCTTGCGCGACGCGGTTGAATCGCCGCGGGATGTCGTTCATATCGCGCAGCGACAATGCGAGAGGATGAGGGCAGCGATGGATGAGTTGAACGGGCGCATGATGGCATGCCAGATCCTGGTCACCGGATTGATCGCGCGCGTCGCCAACGAGCAGCGTGATCCGCTGCGCTTTCTCTCCGACTTCCGCGACGAGATCAAAGCGGTCGTCGACGGTGTCAATATCGCCGGCCTCGAGAACAGCGACCGCGTGCGGCAGGTCGCGCAGCGGACCATCGACGAGCTGTTCTCGCTGATGAAGCCGCCAGGCGGCGAGTGATCGCGGAGTGGAATTCGTCGGCAGCGCGAAAGCTCGCCGACGGCGCGCCGGCAACAGTTTAGAACGATTATTAGAACGCTTAAAAACTAGAGTTTAGAACGATTTCAAACCACAAATTAGAATCCCTTTGAACTGGGGCGATTCAAGCAAACTGTGGCGCTGATCGCATTGATAAAAAAACTCACGCTCGATAACCGAAAGAGACAGTTCGTCGCACCGTGATTTCGCGACGAACGTGCTTTTTGGGGGCGTGGAAGAAATGAGCAATGTGAGGGCGCCGAGATCGCTGCGCTTCGATGCGGTGGTCGGTTCTGCCGATGGTACGGGATATTCAGCCACGAAGGTCTCCGCAGTCGCGAGCTTGATCGCGGTGGCGTCGTTTTCGGGAGCCGAGGCGCAGCAATCCACCCTTCCGCCGGTGAATGTCGATGCACCTGTGGCTCGCCCGCGGCCCGTTCGCTCGAAGCCCACGTCGGATCAGGTCCGCGCCCGCGACGCGCTGCGCCGCGCCGCGCGCCGCAGCAACCAGCAGGCCCAGCAGGCGCCGGTGCCGTTTCCCAATGCCGGCGGTCTTGCCGCCGACCGCGATCGCTACGCGGATCCGGCCGCGCCGTACAAGGGCGACCGTTTGCAGGCATCCGGCAAGTTTCCCGAACCGATCCTGAACACGCCGAAGACGGTCACGGTGCTGACCAAGGACATTCTCGAAGACAAGAACGCGACCTCGCTGAAGTCCGCGATCCTGTCGACGGCCGGCGTTACGCTCGGCACGGGCGAGGGCGGCAACGCGTTCGGCGACCGCTTCTTCATCCGCGGCTTCGATGCGCGCAATGATGTCTTCATCGACGGCGTGCGCGACGCCGGCGTCAGTGTCCGCGAGAACTTCTTCACCGAGCAGGTCGAGATCCTGCGTGGCCCGGGCTCGACGTTTGCAGGCCGCGGCACCACCGGCGGTGCGATCAACATCGTCACCAAGCAGGCGACGACGGAGAACAGCTTCTACAACATGGACACCTCGTTCGGCACCGATCGCACCAAGCGGGTGACGCTCGATGTCAACCAGGTGATCAGCCCGACGCTGGCGATCCGCGCCGGCGGCTTGTTCCAGGATGCCGGCGTTGCCGGCCGCAGCTATGTCACCGACAATCGCGATGGCGCGTTCGTCGCCGGAACGTGGAAGCCGGTCGATGCGGTGAAGATCACCGGCAACTACATCCATACCGAGCTCACCGGCATCCCGGACTTCGGCGTGCCCTACTACCGGCCGAGCACCGCGAGCACGGCCGGTGGCCCGTTCCCGGATTTCGGCGTCAACCGCAACAATTTCTACGGCTTCGTCAATCGCGACTTCTTCAGGACCGGGCAGGACATCGGCACGATCAACGCCGAGGTGCAGGTCACGCCGGACCTCGTGATCAGCAACAAGATCCGGGAATCGCGCTCGACCCAGAACTACATCGGCACGCTGCCGGAATCGCCGGCGTTGGCCAATCCGCTGTCGGCCTCGACATTGACCGCGAATCCGCAGAGCCGTTACCAGGTCACCGACGTGTTCGCCAATCAGACCGAAGCGACCTACAAGTTCAACGACGGCGCCGGCTTCAAGCACACAGCGCTGGCCGGCTTCGAGTATGACAACGAAAGGTCCTCGATCGACAAGTATCTTGGTCTGAACTCCGAAGCGTTGCCGGGCGGGTTCAGCGGCGGCGGATCGCTCGCCGGCGTCAGCGTGTTCAATCCGCAATACACGAACATTCCGTTCTCGGTTCCGTCGGGACTGTCCGGGCTGCCAACCAAACTCACCATCGACACCAAGAGTGTCTATGTCATGGACAGCGCCAATTACAACGATCTCGTGATCCTCAACGGCGGCGTCCGCTATGACGATTACAACATCAAGACCAGCGGCTATGGCACGGTCAATGGTGTTGCCGGCGTCTTCGGTCAGCAGCAGCAAGACTACGGCATGCCGAACTTCAACCTCGGTCTGACACTCAAGCCGTTGCCGAACGGGAGCGTCTATGCCGCCTATGCCACGTCATCCAACCCGGTCGGCGCGGAGTTTGACGGTTCGAGCATCCAGTATGGTGGCCTCGCGCCGGTTCTCAATGGCAATCCAAGCCAGATCTTCGGGCCGGAAAAGAACAAGGCGATTGAAGTCGGCACCAAGTGGGAGTTGTTCGATCGCCATCTGCTGGTGACCGCTGCGCTGTTCCAGACCGAGAAGGAGAACGCGCGCGAATCCATGAACGTCACGGCGGCGACCGCAACCGCCGCATGTCCTTATCCGGCCGGTACGACCGGAAGCGTCTCCTGCATCAGCGCCGGCGCGGCCTATCGCATCCGCGGCATCGATCTCGGAGTGGGTGGCAAGATCACCGACAAGTGGAGCATGTTCGGCGGTCTGGTGCTGATGCAGTCGGAGGTGACCAAATCGAATATTCCGCCGGCGAACACAGCTCTGTACACCACGAATGTCGGCTTGCCGCTTTCCAACGTGGCGCATCAGTCGTTCAGCATGCTGACGAAGTATCAGCTCACCGACATTTGGGAGCTTGGCGGGCAGGCGGTGTATCGCTCCAAGGTCTATGGCGGCACCTTCCTTGCCGCCAACCAGGGCACCTCGATCCCGAGCTATTGGCGCTTCGACGCCTTTGCCGAGGCGAAGATCGACAAGCATTGGACCGTGAAGCTGTTCGTCAACAACATCTTCGACAAGCGCTACTACGACGCGTTGTACCAGAGCGCGGCACCGTTCGTGCTCGAGGCACCGGGGCGCGCCGCGTATCTGGTCGTGTCGGCGCGTTACTGACGGAGGCCTCGCGGCACAAGATGCTGGTCTGCATTCCCAACGTATTGAGCAAGGCTGATGTGGCGGATTTCCGCCGCATTATGGAGCAAGCCGAATGGGAAGACGGCCGCTCGACCGCGGGGGCTGCCTCCGCGATGGTCAAGCGCAACGAGCAGTTGCCGCCCGACAGCGAGGTCGCGCGGCAGCTCGGCAACCGCATCCTGTCGGCGCTGTCGGCGAGCCCGCGTTTCATCTCGGCGGCGATCCCGCTCCGAATCTTTCCGCCCTTGTTCAACCGCTACGCTGCAAGCGACGGGCATCATTTCGGCCTACACGTCGACAATGCGGTACGGGGCGACAGGCTGACAGGCCTGCGGATCCGCACCGACTTGTCGGTCACGCTGTTTTTATCGGAGCCGGAAGAGTACGATGGCGGCGAGCTGGTCATCGAAGACCTCTACGGATCGCATGAAATCAAGCTGCCGGCGGGCGATCTCGTGGTTTATCCTGCTTCCAGCTTGCATCTGGTCACGCCTGTCACGCGGGGAATGCGGGTAGCGTCTTTTTTCTGGCTGCAGAGCATGGTACGGGATGCCCACGCGCGCAGCCTGATCTTTGATCTCGATACTGCGATCCAGGCCCTGGTTGAGCGGCTGGGCCGCGATGACCCCGAAACGGTCAAATTGACCGGGATTTATCACAACCTGATCCGTCACTGGGCTGAAGTGTAACTGATGATGACATTCAAGTTCCCCGCTGCATCCGCCCTGGTCGCCTCGCTGGCGGTGCTGATGCTGGCCGTGCCGTGCTCGGCGCAGCAGCAAACGGCGCCTGCCGCGCAGCCCGCGCCCGTGACCCGGGCCCAGCCTGCGGCCGCGGCTCAACCGCAGGCGGCCCAGCCTGTGGCGGCTGTCCCGACCGCGCCGGTTGCGGCGCCGCAAGCGCAGGCGGCGCCGACGCCCGCCGCGGCTCCGGCTCCAGCACCGGCAGCGCTCGATGCGTCGCCGGCCGCGCCCGCGGGCGGCGACGGCAAGGTGCTGAAATCGACCAGCACCGGCCTGCACGAATTGTCGCCGTGGAACATGTTCATGAACGCCGACATCATCGTGAAGGCGGTGATGCTCGGTCTCGCGTTCGCATCGCTCGTGACCTGGACGGTGTTCATCGCCAAGACGATCGAGCTGACCGTCGCACAGAGCAAGCTGCGCGGCGCGCTCGCCAAGATCGCTGAATCGCGGTCGCTCGCCGAGGCGCAGTTCGCGCTCGGCGCCAAGGGCACCGTGCTGTCCGCGTTCATTGCTGCCGCGATGCGTGAAGGACGTCTGTCGGCGGGCATCTCCAGCGACAGCGGCATCAAGGAGCGCGCGGCGTCGAGCTTTGCCGAGATCGTGCGCGCCGAAGCGCGCAAGATCCGCGTCGGCATGGGCCTGCTCGCGAGCATCGGCGCGACGTCACCCTTCGTCGGCCTGTTCGGCACGGTCTGGGGCATCATGAACAGCTTCATCGGCATCTCGAAGTCGCAGACGACGAACCTTGCCGTGGTGGCGCCGGGTATCGCGGAGGCGCTGCTTGCAACGGCGATCGGCCTCGTCGCGGCGATCCCCGCGGTCATCATCTACAACCATTTTTCGCGGCTCACGAAGGTCTATCTCGAGCTCGTCAACCGCGCCTCGGGCGCCGCGGGACGGCTGCTGTCGCGTGATCTCGATCGCACCCATGGCAGCATACCCGGCGACGTTCCGCGCAACGCGCATGCACGCGCCGCCGCGGCGGAGTAGGCGATGGCAGTCTCGATCTCAGAGAACGACGGCGACGACGATTTCGCGGAATCCCACGAGATCAACGTCACGCCGTTCATCGACGTGATGCTGGTGCTGCTGATCATCTTCATGGTGGCGGCTCCGCTCTCGACCGTCGATCTGCCGATCGATCTGCCGACCTCCAGCGCGACGCCGCAGAAGAAGCCTGACAAACCGACCTATCTCAGCATCAAGCCGGACCTGACGCTAGCGATCGGGGAGAACGCGGTGAAGCGGGCCGACCTGATCAATTCGCTGGATGCGGTGCCCGACATGAACCGGGACAAATACGTGTTCCTTCGCGCCGATCGCATGGTGCCCTATGGCGAGCTGATGGGCGTCATGGAATTGTTGCGCGCCGGCGGCTACACGCATGTGAAGCTGGTCACGCTCGAGGGCGTACCGGGCGCGCCCGCGGCCCAGCAGGCCGAGCCGGCCAAACCCTGACGGCGAGCAGAGATGTCCACCAATCCCGATCTCGATCTGCGGACGTCGAAGCGGCTCTGGGTGATCGCCGCGGTGACGGCGGTCGGGCTGCACCTCGGCGGTGCGGCGCTGGCGCTGGCGAATTTGCGCAGCGATGACGGCGACGAGGGACTTGGCGCCGCCGGCGCGGAGTACGCGGTCGAGCTTGCCTCCGCGACGGACGAGGATAATCCGGCGCCCCCTGGACCGGAGGACCGAGCGCAGGAAGCGTCGCCGGAAATGACCCAGCAGAAGGCGGAGGTCAAGGAGACCGACCTTCCGCAGGCCAAGCCGACCGAGACTGAGGACGCCGACCGCCTCGTCACGGAAGACAACAGCAAGAAGCCGAAGGAGGACGAGGCGCAGGTCGCCAAGGTTCAGACCGAGACGAGCGAAGCCGCCGAGAAGCACATCGACCAATCGCCCACCAAGCTAGAAGACGCGACGCGTCAGTCGGAGACCACCAAGGCGCCCAATCCCGGGATCGGCAAGGACAAGTTCGCGCTGACGGCCAAATGGGGCAAGAAGATCAGCGCCTATTTCGACCTGCACAAGAAGTTCCCGGAGAACAGGTCCAAGGATGCCAAGGTGAAGTTGGCCCTTGTGATCAACCGCGTTGGCAAGGTGTTGTCCGTTGCCGTGATGGAATCATCGGGTGATGCCGCCTATGACGACGCGGCGGTCTCGACGGTGCATCGTTCCAATCCGGTGCCACCGCCGCCGGCGGACCTGCGCGACGATCAGTTCTCCTTCAGCCTCGACTTCAAGTTCAGCAAGCCGAAGAAGTAGCCAGCCAAGGCGCGCGACCAGCGGTAGCCGGGGATCTCGTACGCGGGTCAGAACCGATCGAACGCGAGCACCTCGCCGTCGTCGGGAATACGCAACCGGGCAGCCGGAATGCCGCGTGATCGAGCGTATTGCCGGAGATCGGCGCGACTGACGGTCGCATGATCGAGTGCATCGAGATGCGTTGCGACGACGATGGCGTGGGGAGCCGCCTCGCATACGGCAACCGCCTGCTCGGCATCCATCGCGATCGGATCGCCTTCCCACAATGCGCCGCAAGGATGGATGACAATGATATCGGGCGCGGTGCTTCTGATCGTTTCCTCGACCGCCGGATAGAGGACCGTGTCGCCCGACCAGTACAGGGTCGGCTCGCCAGGCGCTTCCAGGCTGAAGCCGATGACCGAACCCATCTTCTCGACGACCGGACCATTGCCGTGACGGGCGTCGCGCCGCAGCAGCCTGATGCCGCGCCAATCGATCCGGTCTGCGAGTGGTATGACGTCCTCGAACCCAAACGATCGGATCTTGTCCTCGTCGCCGGGCTGGCAGACCAGCGGCAGATGCTTCGGCACCAAGGATTTGGCGAGGGGATCGAAATGATCGGAATGCAGGTGCGAAACGATGACAAGCTCGACGCCATCCAGGATGTCGTCGATGGGGATCGGCAGATCCACCAGCGGATTGAGTGACCGCCCGCCGATCGACGGCCGGCTGTGCTTCGGTGCAAGGAAGGGATCGACCAGTATCGTCCGGTCAGCGACCCTGAGCTTCAACGTCGCGTTACGCACCAGTTGCAGTCTCATTGAGCGTCTCCTTCGGGGTTCGATCGCTGCGCAAATCCGGCGACTTCGTCACGCGCGGAGCCGCAGGTAGAGATTGTTCAGGATCAAGGCGACGCCGGTCATGCATGCGCCTGCGATCTGGATCCGCGTCGGGACGACGCCGGCGATCGCCGAGACGGTGAATGCGGTGATCGGCACGACGTCCATGAAGAGCACGCCGTTGAGCGGCGTCAGGATCTTGTTGCCGAGATTCCAGCACAGCACGCCGACGACACTGGCAATCAGGCTCATGTAGAGCAGGTGCGGAACAATGAAGAGCAGATCGGCGGGGCCCGGCAGCGCGATCACCCGCGTCAGGGCGAGGATCGCGTTGATCGCGACGATCGTGGTCAGGCCGAGCGACATCGTCATGGTGGTGTATTTGAGCGCCGACCATCTTGCGAAGCGCGCCGCGCTGAAGGTGTAAATCAGCCAAAAGATCATTCCGAGCACGATCAGCGCGTTGGCCGAATAGTTCTGCGGTTCGCGCAGCAGCCCGCCGACGTCTCCCTTGGTGATGACGAGCGCGACGCCGCCGAACGACAGCAGCACCAGCAGCATCGTCACGAGCGGCGGAAGAACCCGGCGGACCACTGAGATGATGAGGATGCCGAGCAACGGCTGCGTGGCGGCCATGATCGATGTCGTCAACGCTCCGTCGCGTCCAGCCAGTTGCTGGCCGAGAAACACCAGGAAGCCGAAGCCGGCGAACCCGACCGAGCCCAGCAGCCAGGCGAGCGCGATCGGCTCGCCTTGCAGGTCCAGCGCATTTGGCCCCTCCGTGATCCTGAGCAGCACGAGCGAGACGGCCGCCGCGATCAGATAACGCAGGGATGTGAAGGTGAAGGGATCGACGCGGGTGAGCGCACTTGCCATCACGGGAAACATCAACCCGAACGAGACTGACGCTGCGAGGCAATACAAGGTCCCCTTGAGATACACGCCTTGCGCGGCCCGGTGCTTCCCGTGTTCGAGGGAGGACGCCGACGGTCCCGGCGACGACGTTGCAGTGTTGGTCATGATTTCTCCAGGCATGTCGGTTCGATTGCGAGGCTCGACCATGCGTGCGGGAAGCCGTTCTTGACCATTGGCACGAATGACATATATCGTGAATATCGTGCCAAGATCGCGACATACGAAGCCGGCAGGTGATGGCGGGGCCCGGCGGGATCGTTCCCGCGACAGGGTGGTCGCGGTGCTGGCCTATGACGGCGTCAATGCCTTCGAGCTCGGCATGGCGCTCGAGGTGTTTGGCTTGCCGAACATGAGACCGGACTGGTACCGGGTCGCGGTTTGCGCGGAGCGGCCCGGGGTGCCGCTCACGGCCGGGGCCGGCGTCAAGATCGTCGCCGATGCCGACTTCTCGTTCCTGTCGCAAGCGGGCACGATCATCGTGCCGGGTTGGCAGGATATCGAGGCATCACCGCCCGAGGCGGTGCTCGCTGCGCTTCGCCGTGCGCATGCGCGCGGCGTCCGCATCGCATCGATCTGTTCCGGCGTGTTCGTGCTCGCCGGCGCCGGACTGCTGGAGGGACGACGCGTCGCGGCGCATTGGGCTCATGCCGAGCCGCTGGTGCGCCGGCATCCTTCGCTGCGGGTCGATGCCAGGGTTCTCTACGTCGATGACGGGGACATCATGAGTTCGGCCGGGCGGGCCGCCGGACTCGATCTCTGCATCCATATCGTGCGCAAGGATTTCGGGCCCGAGATCGCCAATGATGTCGCGCGGCGCCTGGTGATCCCAGCGCATCGCGAGGGCGGGCAGGCGCAGTTCATTCCAAATCCGGTGGTCCTTGCCGAGGGCGATCCTCTCGCCGAGCTCTGCGCATGGATGCGGAGGAATCTGGATCGCGACCTGACGATCGAGAGCCTGGCGGGCAGGGCCCGCATGAGCCGGCGAACCTTCATTCGGCGCTTCGAGGCGGCAACCGGCATGTCACCGGGCGAATGGGTGCTGCAGGAGCGCATGACACAGGCACGAGATCTGCTGGAAGCCACCGCCATGTCGGTCGAGGACGTCGCGACCGCGGTTGGTTTCGGCACGGCGGATGCGCTGCGCCACCATTTTCGGACCCGCCTCGACACCAGTCCGATGCGCTATCGGCTGGACTTCGCCCCCAAGGCAAGACAGCCGCACAGGGCAGGCCAGCGAAGCTGACCCGCCCTGTACGGGGATGACGGCGCCTCAGCTCTTCTTCACCAGCGGGCAGGCACTCTTCTCGAGCGGCAGGAAGGCTTCATCCGCCGGGATCGTCGCCATCAGCTTGTAATAGTCCCACGGATATTTCGACTCCGATGGCTTCTTCACCTCGAACAGATAGGCGGGATGGATCTTGCGGCCGTCGACGCGGATCGAACCCTTGCCGAACAAGGGATCGTCGGTCGGCAACTCCTTCATCTTGGCGACGACAGCGCGGCCGTCATGCGGATTGCCGCCGAGCGCCTCCAATGCCTTGAAATAGTGGATCAGTGACGAATAGACGCCGGCCTGCACCATGGTCGGCGGGTTCTTCTTGAACCGCTCCATGAAGCGTTTGGTGAAGGCGCGGGTCTGATCATTCATGTCCCAGTAGAATGTCTCGGTGAAGTTCAGGCCCTGCGCAACGTTGAGGCCGAGCGCGTTGATGTCGGTGATGAACAGCAGCATGCCGGCAAGCCGCTGGCCGCCCGAGACGATGCCGAATTCGGCGGCCTGCTTGATCGCGTTGGTGGTGTCGCCGCCGGCATTGGCAAGGCCGACAATCTTGGCCTTCGAGCTCTGTGCCTGCAGCAGGAAGGACGAGAAGTCCGCGTTGTTGAGCGGATGCTTGACGCTGCCGAGCACCTTGCCGCCATTCGCGGTGACGACCGCCGAAGTGTCGCGCTCGAGCGCCTGGCCGAACGCATAGTCCGCGGTGAGGAAGAACCAGGTGTCGCCGCCGGATTTCACCAGCGCCTTGCCGGTGCCGTTGGCGAGCATGTAGGTGTCGTAGACCCAGTGCACCGTGTTCGGCGAGCATTGCGTGCCCGTGAGGTCGGACGAGGCGGAGCCCGAGTTCAAATTGACGACGTTCTTGTCCTTGGCGAGGTTGGCGATCGCGAGGCCGACATTGGAGGCTGCGAGATCGACGAACACGTCGACCTTCTCGACGTCGATCCATTGCTTGCCGATGTTGACGGCGACATCGGGCTTGTTCTGGTGGTCGGCCGAGATCAGGTCGATCTTCCAGCCTTTCGCCAGCAACCCGGAGTCCTCGATGGCCATCTGCGCCGCCACCGTCGAGCCGGGTCCGCCGATGTCCTGATAGAGACCGGACTGGTCGCCGAGGGCGCCGACCTTGGCGACCTTGTCCATCGTCTGCGCCGACGCACCGCCGGCGAAAACCAGGCTCGTGGTCATGACCAAGGCTGTCGTAGCCAAGGCTGCAATGGAACGCTTCATCTTCCCTCCAGTATGATTTTGTTCTTTTGGTTCCGCATTATGCCCGGCATCGGGCGCATCGCCTAGGGCGCGGGTTCGATCGATCGCGCGTGATATTCCACGCCGCGGCGATTGGATGGCCGGATGTGCGCGGCGCGATGCCGCGGCATCGGCGTGTCGCTCAAGAAAGCCCGGAATGAGATGAAGCGTGGACGGCGCTATTTCCAGTAGTAGCGGATCGCGACGTAAACCACGACGAGACAGGCGAAGATCAGCGCCACCGGCATCGGACGCTTGGCGTTCGGGCCGGAGGTGGTCGTCTTCTTGGCGGGCAGGCGGCGGAACGCGGTGACGTTGCCGGTGTCGGCGACCGGTTCGCGCGTGCGCGCCGGGACCTCCGGCGCCTTGCCGGCGCCGCCCATCTCCGCATAGTAGGTGCGATACATCTCCTGGATCGTCGCCTCGCTGGCCTCGGCGTCGCTCATCTGTTCCAGCAGCTTCTTGTGGATCGCCAGGAAATTCTGCGCCTCAGGCGGCAGGGCGGAGGCGCCGTTCAGCTTGGCCATCATCTTCCAGGTTGCAAAGTCAGCTCGCGCGCGGGTGTCGGCGCGTCGTGCAATCAGCATATCGGCAGCTTTGATCACCATGGCCTCGAAGCGTTCCTGTCCCTGCGCACGCCCGGGAAGATTGGGTTCCGGTTTTCCGATCGGGTCATGCGCAAATCAAAGCTATGTGTTTCCGGTGATGAGGAGAAGGGCGTTGATTACATAGCCGGTCAGAGTTCGCAGTATCGTTGAAATAACATCAAGATTTAGGCCGATCTGCCTGCCGATCACCGGCAGCAGGATCAAGAGTCCGATCAGAATCAGCATGCCGTAAGGCTCCAGCCGGGCGAGCGGGATCGCCAGCGGTCGCGGCAGCAGCCCGACCGCGACCCTTCCGCCGTCCAGCGGCGGGATCGGCATCATGTTGAAGATCGCGAGCACGATGTTGATCAGGAACGCGTTTTTCAAATTGTCCGCGGTCCATTTTGCCGCATCTGCGGGAACCAATGGCAGCGCGTGGAATGCCAGCGCCGCTGCCATCGCCAGCAGGATGTTGGTGACCGGGCCGGCCAGCGCCACCCAGACCATGTCGAGCTTGGGATGGTTGAGCTTGCGGAAATTCACCGGCACCGGCTTGGCGTAGCCGAACAGGAACGGCGAATGCGCGAACAGCAGCATCGCCGGCAGGATCAGCGTGCCGAATGGGTCGATATGCTTCAGCGGGTTGAAGCTGACCCGGCCGAGCTTCCAGGCGGTGTCGTCGCCGAGCCGGTGCGCGACAAAGCCGTGCGCCGCCTCATGAAACGTGATGGCGATGACCAGCGGCAGCACCCAGACGGAGACGTCGTAAAGCGAAATGTTCAATGGCGTGCCGCCTCGGATTCGCAGGGACCCGAGGTCAGGCTAGCACGGATTTGCTGAAGTCTTGGCTGGCGAGCGTTGCCCGCAGATCAGTGCGCGTCGGGTGCGACCGCGGGTCCGGTCGCGTGTGCCCGTTGCGGCTGGGTGGTCGCGATCCAGATTCCGGCGAACACGGTGACGATGCCGGCCATCAGATTCCAGCTCAGCGGCTCGCCGAGCAGGGCTGCGCCGACCAGCGAGGCTGCAATCGGATTGACGGTGACCGAGATCGCCACCCGGGTCGGCGTCGTCCGTTCCAGCGCGAACGCCCACAGATAGAAAGTCAGCGCCGCGCCGAAAGCACCGAGATAGGTCGCGCCGAACCATTGCGGCGCGCCGAACTCCGCGACCGGCGCAAAGCTGCCGCGCAGCAGCGAGGCCGTTATCAGGACCACTGCACCAGCCGCCATGGCGAGCGTCGTGAACGGGATCGGGCCGGAGCGACGGATGAAGGGTTTCGACCAGATGCTGTAGAGCGCCATGCACAGCGCGGCCGCGACCATCAACAGATCGCCGCGCCAGGCATCCGGTGGTGCCGTGGCGAGGCCGGAGAGCAGCGCCATCGCGACGCCGAGGATCGTGACCAGGACGCCTACGGTCTTGCGCGCGGTGAGCGGCTCGATGCCGAGCGCCGCGCCGACCAGCATGGTCAGCAGCGGCAGGGTCGAGAGCGCGAGTGCGCCGCGCGCCGCGGTCGTGAAGATCAGCGAGGCGTTGAACAGGATCGGAAACGCCGCGAAGAACAGCAGGCCGAGGCCGGCGACGCCGGGCCAGTCGCGCCGCGGCGGCCAGCTTCCACGATGCAGCAGCGCCAGCGGCAGCAGCAGCAGCACGCCGATGCCGAAACGGAATGCGCCGATCGCCAGCGGATCGATCGCGCCGACCAGGAACCGCGTCGCCCCGATCGAGGTTCCACCGATCGCACTCGACAGCACCGCAGCCAGCACCCCCCAGATTTCGCCCATCCCGCTCGATCCCCCTGTTTTGCTTGCGCAATCTAGGGACGAGGGCATAATCATGGAATGGAATATATTTGATCGAGCAAATCACATATCGTTATGAGCACCCTGGACCCGGATCTCCTGCAGGCCTTTGTCGCGGTGGCGGACCATCGCTCCTTCACCCGCGCGGCATCGGCGCTGGACCGGACCCAATCCGCCGTCAGCATGCAGGTGAAGCGGCTGGAAGAACGGCTGCAGGCCGAGCTGTTTCACCGCAGCACCTCCAGCGTCGACCTCAGTGCGGCCGGCGAAGGGCTGCTCGGTTATGCCCGCCGGATTCTCAGCCTCAACGCCGAGGCGATCGGCCGGGTGCGCGCGCACGGCACCGACGGGCGGGTCCGTCTTGGCGTGATGGACGACTACGGGACCTTGATCGTGCCGCCGCTGCTCAAGGATTTCACCGCCAACTATCCGCTGATCCATGTCGAGATGGAGACCGGGCTGACGTCGTCGATGACGGACCGGCTCGGCGAAGCCTACGACCTCGTGATCGCGATGCACCCCGAGGGGCGCGGCGAGGGCGAGTTGCTGCGCACCGAGCAGGCGGTGTGGGCCGCCAGCGCGGCGCATCGTGTCGAGCAGCTCGATCCGCTGCCGGTCGCGCTGTATCCGCAGGGCTGCCTGTTCAGGGCCTGGGCGATGCAGGCACTCGACGAGGCCGACCGGCCGTGGCGGCTCGCCTTTGTCAGCCACAGCCTGGCCGCGGTCGAGGCGATTGCGGCACAGGGCCTTGCGGTGACCGTGGTCAAGTCGGGCACGTTTCCGCCTGCGCTGCGGCGCCTGACGTCGCGCGACGGCTTGCCGCGACTGCCGCGTGCGGAGATCCGGCTGCACCGCGCGCGAGACCTGTCGCGCGCGGCATCACTATTGGCAGATCACCTGGTCGCCGCGCTCCGCCAGCAAGCGAAGCGCGCGAGTTAGTACGTCGCGCGGCCGCCGGAGATGTCGAACACCGCGCCGGTCGAGAACGCGCAGTCTTCCGATGCCAGCCAGGCCACCATCGCGGCCAGCTCCTCGACCTGGACGAAGCGGGCTTTCGGAATCTTCGACAGCATGAAGTCGATATGCGCTTGCGTCATCTGGTCGAAGATCGCGGTCTTCGCCGCAGCCGGCGTCACCGCGTTGACCAGGATGTCGTGCTGGGCGAGCTCCTTGCCGAGCGATTTGGTCAGCGCGATCAGGCCGGCCTTCGACGACGAATAATGCGCGGCGTTCGGATTGCCTTCCTTGCCGGCGATCGAGGCGATGTTGACGATGCGGCCGTACTTCTGGCCGATCATGGTCGGCACGACCGCCTTGCAACAGATGAAGGGACCCTCGAGATTGATGCGCATCACCCGGCGCCAGTCGTCGAGATCGGTTTCCCAGACCGGCTTGTTGGCGCCGGTGATGCCGGCGTTGTTGACGAGGATGTCGATCTTGCCGAATGCCCTGAGCGTCTGATCGCGCGCGGCGTCGACCGCGGCGGGATCGGCGACGTCGGTCTTGATCGCGATCACGTTCTCGCCGATCGCCCGCGCGGTCTTCTCCGCCAGCGGCTGGTCGAAATCCCAGATTGCGACCTTGGCGCCGGATGCGACGAAGCGCTCGGTAATGGCGCGGCCGAACCCCTGCGCACCGCCGGTGACCACGGCGCAGCGGCCGTCGAGATCGATCTTGTTCATGCTGAATGCCTTTGCGTGCCTGTCAGAGCATGAAGCCGCCGTCGACGACCATGTCGACACCGGTGGTGAAGGCGGCTTCGTCACTCGCAAGATACACCGCCATGGCTGCGATCTCCTCGGCGGTGCCGAGCCGGCCCATCTTCTGGCGGGCGACGAACTTCTCGCGTCCGTCCGGGCCGGCGGCAGCCGCGCGCTCCAGCATCGAGGGCGTCTCGACGGTGCCGGGACAGATCGCGTTGCAGCGGATGCCCTGGGTGATGAAGTCGAGCGCGACCGCGCGCGTGAGCAGCGAAACCGCCGCCTTCGACGCGCTGTAGACGTAGCGATTGGCCGGCGGCCGCAACGCCGCGCAGGACGAAATGTTGACGATGTTGCCGCCGCCGCCTGCCAGCATCGCAGGCAGAAACGCCTTGATGGTTCGGTGCATGGATTTGACGTTGAGATCGAACGAGAAGTCGAAGTCTTCGTCGGAGCACTCCAGAATGGTGCCGTGATGCACGAAGCCAGCAGCATTGAGCAGGATGTCGATCTTGCCAACGCGCTTGGCGAAGCTGTTGACGTCGGCCGTGCTGCGAACGTCGAGCCGCGCGGTCTCGGCGATGCCGTCCTTGCCCAGCGTGGCGATGCCGCTCTCATTGATGTCGGTGGCGATCACGGTCGCGCCTTCGCGCGCGAATGCGATCGCGCATGCGCGCCCGATGCCGGCCGCCGCGGCGGTGACCACGGCGCGTTTGCCCTTCAGTCTGTCTGACATTTGTCTCTCTCCCGGTTTCTCGGGTCATTCCGGGACGCGCGCAGCGCGGGCCCGGAATCCATACTCCCGATCGTGGTTATGGATTCCGGGGTCAGCCCTGCGGGCTGCCCCGGAATGACGGTGATGCTCTAGTGATTGTCCCGCGCCACGCCGACCTTGCCGGCAATGTCGTGGTAACGTGTCGCGAGCTCGAGGCAGGCGCCGGTGGCGTGCTGGCCGACGGTCTGGCGGTAGAGCTCCTGCCACGGCGTCTGGTTGGCCGGGTGCGGGAAGCCGCCCTTGGCCTTCAGCTCGGCGCGGCGGGTGCGCAGCTCATCTTCCGAGGTCATGATGTTGGCGCTGCCCTTGTTGAGGTCGATGCGCACCTTGTCGCCGCTCCTCAGGATCGCGAGCCCGCCATCGGCGGCGGCCTCCGGCGAGGCGTTGAGGATCGAGGGCGAGCCCGAGGTGCCGGACTGCCGGCCGTCGCCGATGCAGGGCAGGGACAGGATGCCGCGTTTGATCAGCGCGGCCGGCGGCTGCATGTTCACCACTTCGGCGCCGCCGGGATAGCCGATCGGGCCGGTGCCGCGAATGAACAGGATGCAGTGCTCGTCGATGTCGAGCGCGGGATCCTCGATCCGCGCGTGATAATCCTCCGGGCCCTCGAACACGACGGCGCGGCCCTCGAAGGCGTTGAGGTCCTTCGGGTTGGACAGATAACGGTCGCGGAATTCCTTCGAGATCACGCTGGTCTTCATGATCGCGGAATCAAACAGATTGCCGCGCAGCACGATGAAGCCGGCGTCCTTCACCAGCGGCTTGTCGTAGCCCCAGATCACGTCGCCATCGGGCTGCGGCGCTTCCTTGCAATTCTCACCCATGGTGCGGCCGTTGACGGTGAGGGCGCCTTCATGGATGCGCTTGTGCTTGATCAGCTCGCGCACGACAGACGGTACGCCGCCGGCGCGGTGGTACTCCTCGCCGAGATAGAAGCCGGCCGGCTGCATGTTCACCAGCAGCGGAATGTCATGTCCGTATTTCTGCCAGTCGTCGATCGACAGCTCGACGCCGACATGGCGCGCCAGCGCATTGATGTGGATCGGCGCGTTGGTCGAACCGCCGATCGCGGAGTTGACCACGATGCAGTTCTCGAACGCTTCGCGGGTCAGGAAGTCCGACGGCTTGAGGTCTTCCCAGACCATGTCGACGATGCGCTTGCCGGTCTCGTAGGCGATCTGGCCACGCTCGCGATAGGGCGCCGGGATCGCCGCGCAGCCCGGCAGCGAGAAGCCGAGTGCCTCGGCCAGCGAGTTCATCGTGGAGGCGGTGCCCATCGTGTTGCAGTGGCCGACCGAGGGCGCCGAGGAGGCCACGATCTCGAGGAACTGCTCATAGTCGATCTCGCCCGCGGCGAGCCGCTCGCGCGCCTTCCACACCACGGTGCCGGAGCCGGTGCGCTGGCCTTCGTGCCAGCCATTCAGCATCGGGCCGCCCGACAGCACGATCGCCGGCAGGTTCACGGTCGCAGCCGCCATCATGCAGGCCGGCGTGGTCTTGTCGCAGCCGGTGGTCAGCACCACGCCATCGAGCGGATAGCCGAACAGGATCTCGACGAGGCCGAGATAGGCGAGGTTGCGGTCGAGCGCCGCGGTCGGGCGCTTGCCGGTCTCCTGGATCGGATGGGTCGGAAACTCCATCGCGATGCCGCCGGTGGCGCGGATGCCCTCGCGAACGCGGTGGGCGAGCTCGAGGTGATGCCGGTTGCAGGGCGACAGGTCATTGCCGGTCTGTGCGATGCCGATGATAGGCTTGCCCGACTGCAATTCCTCGCGGGTCAGGCCGTAATTGAGGTAGCGCTCGAGATAGAGCGCGGTCATGCCCGGATTGTGCGGGTTGTCGAACCATTCCTGCGAGCGGAGCCGGCGGCCCTTGCCCTTTGTGGTCTCGCCTGCGGCGCTGTGCCCGTTGGTGTGGGGTTTTGTCATTGGTCTCTCCCGCAATGCAAATCTTGCTGGGCCCATTCAAGGGCTCTGGTTCAACGTTGTTCTACCTTGCGCAAATCGTCGGGCATTACAAACCCAGGCGATCACGCACAGGTGTTTCGATGGATGGATTGGACCTTAGTTGAAGGCGCTTGGTTGCGCTATCATTTTGTCATTTTTCGCGTCCTTGTGACGGGCTGGTATCGGGTGGATGTCAGCTGCGTCGCGCCGAGCTTTGCCGTTCCATGACACTGAAGCCGAGATCGACGACGGACTCAGTGGGGCGGCGGCCTTCCAGCGTCTCCAGCACCATCATGGCAGCGTTTCTGCCCATTTCGTAGCGATTGGTGCGCACGCTGCTCAGCGTCGGCTCGCTCGAGGCCATGAATTCGAGGTCGTTGAAGCCGACGATCGCCATCTGCTCCGGCACCGTCATGTGGCGGCGCTTGCATTCGAACAGCGCGCCGAGCGCCAAGTCGTCATTGACGCAGAACACCGCGTCGATGTCGGGTGCCTGGGCGAGCAGGTCGGCAAACAGCGTCCCGCCCAGCGTCACCGAGGTCGGTATCGCCGTGGTGACGATGAGCTGCGGATCGAACAGCGCGGCGTCCGTCATCGCGGCGCGATAGCCGTCGAGCCGCCGCTGCACCCGCGGATCCATTCGCGCGCCGAGGAAGCCGATGCGCCGGTAGCCCTGCGCAAGGAGGTGGGCGATCGCAGCTTTTGCTGCGTCAAAGTGCGAGAATCCGATCATCATGTCGATCGGCGAGGGGCCGACCTCCATGATCTGCACGATCGGGCAGTCCACGGCCTCCATGACGCGGTGGGAATCGGCGGTCTGGTTGATGCCGGTAATGATCAGCCCAGCCGGCTTCTGTGCCAGAAATAGACGCAGCAGGCGCTCTTCCTGCAGGATGCTGTAGCGGGTGTTGGCGAGCTGAATGCTGTAGCGGCTGCCGTCGAGCGCGTCATAGATGCCGCGCAGTACGTCGGCGAACACGTTGTTGGTGAGCGACGGGATCAGGACACCGATCACCTCGGTACGCTGCGACGCAAGCGCGCGTGCCGCGAGATTGGGCACGTAACCGAGTTCTTTTGCCGCACTCTCGACCCGGGCGCGCTTGCCGGCCGAAAGCGCGTCCGGATTCCTGAAGAAGCGCGAGGCCGTAATCGGACTGACGCCGGCGAGCTTCGCGACTTCGGCGAGCCGGATCTTGCCAGGCGTGATGCGCTTTCGGGCCATTTGCCGCTCATATCACGACGTTCGTCGCAGACAAACCGATATTGACAGCGCTACCAAGCGATTGCTAATCCAACGATTGCCAAAACCGGATAAACTGCGGACAATATCGTCAGTCCAACAGAGCCGCGCGCCCAGCGTGGCCGGAACAAAACAGAGCGGTGGCGGCACTCGTCGTACGTCGTCGGTAACTTGAGGGAGGGAAGTGGATGTCGTCGGTCCAGATTCGCGACGTGCGCAAGTCGTTCGGCAATTTTGAAGTCCTGCACGGCGTGTCGATCCCGATCGAGGACGGCGAGTTCGTCGTGCTGGTCGGCCCTTCAGGTTGCGGCAAGTCGACCCTGCTGCGCATGCTGGCGGGACTCGAGAACATCACCTCAGGAACGATCTCGATCGGCGATCGCGTCGTCAACAATGTCCAGCCCAAAGAGCGCGACATTGCGATGGTGTTCCAGAACTACGCGCTTTATCCGCACATGACGGTCGCCGACAATATGGGCTTCTCGTTGAAGCTGCGCGGCGCCAAGCCCGAGGAAATCTCGACCGGCGTCAAGCGCGCGGCGGAAATCCTCGCTTTGACCCCGCTGCTTGAGCGCTATCCGCGGCAACTCTCCGGCGGCCAGCGCCAGCGTGTTGCAATGGGCCGCGCCATCGTGCGCGATCCGCAGGTGTTCCTGTTCGACGAGCCGCTGTCGAACCTCGACGCCAAGCTGCGCGTCGCGATGCGCACCGAGATCAAGGAACTGCACCAGCGGCTGAAGACCACGACGGTCTACGTCACCCACGACCAGATCGAGGCCATGACCATGGCCGACAAAATCGTGGTGATGCATGACGGCATCGTCGAGCAGATGGGCTCGCCGCTCGAGCTCTACGACAGGCCCGCGAACCAGTTCGTGGCCGGTTTCATCGGCTCGCCGGCAATGAACTTCCTCAAGGGCAATGTCAAGGTCAACGGCGCCGCCTATTTCGAGGGACCGAACGGCGTCAAGCTGCCGCTGAAATCCGCGCCGGCCAATTCCGACGGCAAGCCGGCGGTGTACGGCGTTCGGCCCGAGCATTTCACCATCGCCGATGACGGCGCCGAGGCAGAGATCGTGGTGGTCGAGCCGACCGGATCGGAGACGCAGGTGTTCGCCAAGCTCGGCGGCGAGCAGGTCGTCGCGGTGTTCCGCGAGCGCCATCTGTTCAATCCCGGCGACAAGGTCCGGCTCAAGCCGGATCCGGCGCTGGTCCATCTGTTCGACGATGGTACCGGCAAGCGGCTGAACAGCTGAGCGATGCCGCGCCAGCACGCAGCGTCAGCGCATCCTGGTGACGAGACTATCGGCCTGCCGTTTTTCGGCGGGGCATGCGACGTCTGAAACGACAACCAAAAAACGGGAGAAAATTGCCAATGTCGATTTTTAGTACGGACCGCCGTTCGCTGCTCAAGGGCGGTGCGACCATGCTGGCTGCCGCGGCGACGATGTCGAGCGATCAGCTGCTCGGCTATGCCAAGGCCTGGGCGCAGACTTCGCAGTGGAAGCCGGAGCCGGGCGCCAAGATCAACCTGCTGCGCTGGAAGCGCTTCGTGGAAGCCGAGGACGTGGCCTTCATGAAGATCGTCGACGCGTTCCAGAAGGCCAACAACGTCACGATCAACGTCTCCAACGAATCCTACGACGACATCCAGCCGAAGGCCTCGGTGGCGGCCAATACGGGGCAGGGCCTCGACATGGTCTGGGGCCTCTATTCGCTGCCCTTCCTGTTCCCGAGCAAGTGCGTCGACGTCACCGACGTCGCCGACTATCTCGGCAAGAAGTGCGGCGGCTGGGCCGATTCCGGCAAGGCGTACGGCATGCTGAACGGCAAGTGGATCGGCATTCCGGTCGCGGCCACCGGCGGCCTCGTCAACTATCGGGTCGCGGCCATGGAGAAGGCCGGCCACAAGGAATTCCCGAAGGACCTCGCCGGCTTTGCCGATCTGGTGAAGGGCATGAACAAGAACGGTACCCCGGCCGGCATGGCGCTCGGCCACGCCTCGGGCGACGCCAATGGCTGGCTGCACTGGGCGCTCTGGGCGCATGGCGGCAAGCTGATCGACAAGGACAACAAGGTCGTCGTCAACTCGCCGGAGACAGCGAAGTCGCTCGAATACGTCAAGGGCCTTTACGACAATTTCGTGCCGGGCACCGCGTCATGGAACGACAGCTCCAACAACAAAGCGTTCCTGGCCGGGCAGCTGCATCTGACCGTCAACGGCATTTCAATCTATGTCACGGCGAAGAAGGAAAATCCGCAGATCGCCGAGGACATGAACCACGCCCATCTGCCGGCCGGGCTCGACGGTAAGACGCGCGAGTTGCATCTCGGCTTCCCGATCCTGATCTTCAGTTTCTCGAAATATCCGCAGACCTGCAAGGCGTTCACGGCCTTTATGCTGGAGCCGGATCAGTTCAATCCGTGGATCGAGGCGGCGCAGGGTTACCTGTCGCACTTCCTGCTCGGCTACGACAAGAACCCGGTCTGGACCGCGGATCCGAAGACGACGCCGTATCAAAGCGTGGCGCAGACCGCGTCGACCCCGGCAGGCGAGGCGCAGATGAGCGAGAACGCCGCGGCTGCGATCGCCGATTTCGTCGTGGTCGACATGTTTGCGAACTATTGCACCGGTCGCGAGGATGTGAAGACCGCGATGGCTTCGGCCGAGCGCGCGGCCAAGCGTATCTTCCGCTGAGCGACGGCCGGCGCTGCAAAGCGCCGGTGATCGGAATTGCAGCAAACGGAAGCGACACCCGGTCTGGATTGGCCGGGTGTCGCTGTCCGGTTTGGAGTTGAGAGCGAATGAGCACTGTCCAGACATCAATGCCGGCGCGCGCTGCCGCAACGGGTGAGCCGTCGGCATGGTCGCGGCTCAAGGGAAACCGCAATTGGGCGGCGTTCTGGTTCATGCTGCCGACGGCGGCATTCCTGATCCTGTTCCTGGCTTATCCTCTCGGCCTTGGCGTCTGGATGAGCTTCACCGACGAGCGCATCGGGCGCGCCGGAGCCTTTATCGGTGTCGAGAATTACCAGTGGCTGTGGGACGACTCGATCTTCTGGCTGTCGGTGTTCAACACCCTGCTTTACACGCTGATCGCAAGCGCCATCAAATTCGCGATCGGACTCTATCTCGCGCTGCTGTTGAACCGGCACATGCCGTTCAAGGCGGTGATCCGCTCGATCGTGCTGATCCCGTTCATCGTGCCGACCGTGCTGTCGGCGATCGCGTTCTGGTGGATCTACGATTCGCAGTTCTCGATCATCTCTTGGTCGCTGATCAAGCTCGGACTGATCCACAGCAACATCAACTTCCTCGGCGACACGGAGTGGGCGCGGGCGAGCGTGATCTTCGCCAACGTCTGGCGTGGCGTTCCGTTTGTCGCGATCACGCTGCTGGCCGGCCTGCAGACGGTCTCGCCATCGCTTTATGAGGCCGCCACGCTCGACGGTGCCACCGGCTGGCAGCGCTTTCGCTTCATCACTTATCCGCTGCTGACCCCGATCATCGCCGTGGTGATGACCTTCTCGGTGCTATTCACCTTCACCGATTTCCAGTTGATCTGGGCATTGACCCGCGGCGGCCCGGTCAACGCCACGCATCTGATGGCGACGCTGAGCTATCAACGCGGCATCATCAGCGGGCGGCTCGGCGAGGGCGCCGCGATCGCCACCGCGATGATTCCCTTCCTGGTGGCGGCCATCGCCATCTCCTGGTTCGGAATGCAGCGCCGCAAATGGCAGCAAGGATCGAGCAATGACTGATTCAACCTTGCAATCGAAGGCCGTGACCAACACCGGCGATGCCACCGAAGGCATGAACTATCTGGAGTCGCTGCCGCGACGCCTCGTTACGCTCTATTTGCCGCTGTTCATCATCCTCGTGGTGCTGCTGTTCCCGTTCTATTGGATGGTGCTGACGTCGATCAAGCCGGACGAGCAGCTCATCGACATGGACAAGTTCAACCCGTTCTGGGTGATCCATCCGACCTTCAAGCACATCAGCAAGCTGCTGTTCGAAACCCAGTATCCGCGCTGGCTTTGGAACACGATGTATGTCGCTGTCGGCGCGACCTTCCTTTCCATCGTCGCCAGCGTGCTGTCGGCCTACGCGATCACGCGGCTGCGCTTCAAGGGTGCGGAGGCCGTTGGTGTCCTGATCTTCTTCGCTTATCTGGTGCCGCCATCGATCCTGTTCATCCCGCTGGCGTCGGTGATCCAGGCCTACGGGCTGTTCGATTCGCCGCTGTCGTTGATCCTGGTCTATCCGACGCTGCTGATCCCGTTCTCGACCTGGCTCCTGATGGGTTACTTCAAGACCATCCCCTATGAGCTGGAAGAGTGCGCATTGATCGACGGCGCGTCGCGCTGGCAGATCCTGGTCAAGATCATCGTGCCGTTGGCGATCCCGGGCCTGATCTCCGCTTTCATATTCTCGTTCACGCTATGCTGGAACGAGTTCATCTATGCGCTGACATTCCTGCAATCGACACCGAACAAGACGGTTCCGGTCGCGATCGTCAACGAGTTCGTCGATGGCGACATCTACAAATGGGGCTCGTTGATGGCCGGAGCGCTGGTCGGCTCGTTGCCGCTGGTTATTCTTTACGCGTTCTTCGTTGAGCATTATGTGTCGGCCATGACGGGCGCCGTGAAGGAATAACGCGCCCACTCTGGACCGTGGAAGAACAAGAAAAGGAGACGCGTCGTGCACATTCTGATCCTGGGTGCCGCCGGCATGGTCGGTCGCAAGCTCACCGAACGCCTGCTGCGTGAGGGCCGTCTCGGCAAGCAGGACATCAGCAAGATGACCTTGCAGGACGTGGTCGCGCCGGCCAAGCCCGCGAATGCCGCGATCCCGGTCAATGTCGTCGCATCCGACTTCGCTAATGCCGGCGCTGCTGCGCCGCTGATCGCCGAGCGCCCCGACGTGATCTTCCATCTCGCCGCGATCGTCTCGGGCGAGGCGGAGGCGGAGTTCGACAAGGGCTACCGGATCAATCTCGACGGCACCCGCTACCTGATCGACGCGATCCGCGCCGTCGGCGGCGGCTATAAGCCGCGGCTGGTGTTCACCTCCTCGATCGCGGTGTTCGGCGCCCCGTTCCCTGAGAAGATCGGCGACGAGTTCTTTCACACGCCGCTGACCAGCTATGGCACGCAGAAGTCGATCTGCGAGCTCCTGATCAACGACTATACCCGCAAGGGTCTGCTCGACGGGATATCCATCCGCCTGCCGACGATCTGCGTGCGCCCGGGCAAGCCGAACAAGGCGGCGTCCGGCTTCTTCTCCAACATCATCCGCGAACCGCTGGCGGGCGAGGAGGCGGTCCTGCCGGTGTCCGAGGACGTTCGGCACTGGCACGCCTCGCCGAAATCGGCGGTCGGATTCCTGGTCCATGCCGGCACCATGGACCTCAACGCGATGGGACCGCGGCGCAATCTCAGCATGCCCGGGATGTCCGTCTCCGTCGGCGAGCAGATCGCAGCGCTGGAGCGGGTGGCCGGCAAGAACGTCACCGCGCGGATCAAGCGGGTGCCCGATCCGACCATCATCAGCATCGTCTCTGGCTGGCCGCGCGATTTCGCCACCGAGCGCGCGCTGAAGCTCGGCTTCACCACCGCCGAGAAGACCTTCGACGACATCATCCGCATCCACATCGAGGACGAGCTCGGCGGCAAGTTTGCTGCTTAGCTCCGCAGGCGCACGGGTCTTGCTATGACCAGGGTTGCCAGCATCGGCGAATGCATGATCGAGCTGCGTCAGGCGACGGGCGGCCAGCCCGGCGGGCTGTATTCGCGCTCCTATGGCGGCGACACGCTGAACACCGCGGTCTATCTGTCGCGGCTCGGCGTCCACATCGACTATATCACGGCGCTCGGCGACGACGGGCTCAGTGATGAGATGATCGCCGGCTGGGCGGCGGAAGGCATCGGCACCAAGCATGTCGCGCGATTGGCAGGCAAGCTGCCCGGGCTCTATCTGATCCAGACCGACGACAAGGGCGAGCGGCGCTTCTTCCACTGGCGCGATAGCGCCGCCGCCCGTGAGCTGATGGACCTTCCGGAGACGGACGACATCCTGAACTCGCTCGCGACCTACGATATCGTCTATCTCTCCGCGATCACGCTCTCGATCCTGCGCGAGGACGGGCGCGAGCGGCTGATGGCTGCGCTGAAGCGGGCGCGGCTCCTGGGCACGCGTTTCGCATTCGACACCAATTTCCGCGCCCGCGGCTGGCCGGACCTGGGCGTCGCGCGAAGCGTCTTCAGCAGCGCATTCGACACCGCCGATATCGTGCTGGCGTCGACCGAAGACCTCGCACCGCTCTATCCCGGCGAGAGCAACACGGCGCTGCTCGCCGGCATTTCGAGCCCCGAGGTGGTGCTCAAGCTTGCCGAGCCCGCCTGCATCGTGCGCTCCGCTACCGGGACGACCGAGGTGAGGGCGGAGCCGCTCATCAAGCCGGTGGTTGACACCACGGCGGCCGGCGACAGTTTTGCCGCAGCCTACCTTGCTGCGCGGCTCGGTGGCGCCGAGCCCGCAGAGGCGGCGCGCGCCGGTCATCGTCTGGCCGGTGTCGTGGTGTGCTATCCCGGCGCGATCATTCCACGCTACGCCATGCCGCCGAAGAAGGCGCCTCGTCCCCCACCATCCCGCAAGGCCTCGCAATGACAACGACATCGAAGCAGGACCAGATCGCCGAGCTGATCCGCCGGGCCACCGTGATCCCGGTGCTGACCATCGAGCGGGTCGAGGACGCCGTCCCGCTCGCCAGGGCGCTGGTCGCCGGCGGCGTGCGCACGCTCGAGGTGACGCTGCGTACGCCGGTCGCGGCCGATGCGGCCAAAGCCATCATCGCCGAGGTGCCCGACGCGGTGGTCGGGATCGGCACCATCCTCAATGCCGGTGATCTGGCGCGCGCCGAGGCGCTCGGCGCCAAATTCGGCATCAGCCCGGGCGCGACGCCCGAGCTGCTGAAGGCGGTGGCTGCCAGCCGGCTGCCGTTCGCGCCGGGGATCGCGACCGCGTCCGAGCTCATGCAGGCGCTGGCGCACGGCTTCGACGTCGTCAAATTCTTCCCGGCCGAGCAGGCCGGCGGTATCAAGGCACTGCGGGCCTTGGCCGGTCCATTCCCGAATGTCAGGGTCTGCCCGACCGGCGGCATTGGCGAGGCCAATGCGGCGACCTGGCTTGCCGAGGCCAACGTGCTCGCGGTCGGCGGCTCCTGGCTGTGCCCGGCGGCCGATATCCGCGCCGGCAACTGGGCGGGCATAACCGCCATGTGCGCCAAGGCGATGAAAACGCTGAAAGCCGGCTGAAGATACGCTACATAACTCCCGAACAGGAACAGGGAGATACGGCCATGACAGCAGCCAGCATTGTGGGTTGGGCGCACACGCCATTCGGCAAGTTCGACGTGGAGACCGTCGAAAGCCTCGTCGTCAAGGTCGCCAATGAGGCGCTGGCCGATGCCGGCATTGCCGCATCCGATGTCGACGAGATCATGCTCGGCCATTTCAACGCCGGCTTCTCGCCGCAGGATTTCACGGCCTCGCTGGTGCTGCAGGCCAATCCGGCGCTGCGCTTCAAGCCGACGACGCGGGTCGAGAACGCCTGCGCCACCGGTTCGGCCGCCGTGCACCAGGGCATTCGCGCCATCGAGGCGGGTGCCGCCAAGATCGTGCTGGTCGTCGGCGTCGAGCAGATGACCAAGACGCCGGGCCCTGAGATTGGCAAGAACCTGTTGAAGGCGTCGTATCTGCCCGAGGACGGCGATACGGTCGGCGGTTTCGCCGGGGTGTTCGGCAAGATCGCGCAGTCCTATTTCCAGAAATACGGCGACCAGTCGGACGCGCTGGCGATGATCGCGGCGAAGAACCACAAGAACGGCGTCGCCAATCCCTATGCGCAGATGCGCAAGGATTTCGGCTTCGAGTTCTGCCGCGCCGAGAGCGAGAAGAACCCCTATGTCGCCGGACCCTTGAAGCGCACCGACTGCTCGCTGGTGTCGGACGGCGCCGCCGCGCTGGTGCTGACCGACGCCGAGACCGCCAGGAGCATGGGCAAGGCGGTGAACATCCGCGCCACTGCGCATGCGCAGGATTTCCTGCCGATGTCCAAGCGCGACATCCTGCAGTTCGAAGGCTGCACCGTTGCGTGGCAGCGCGCGCTGGACAAGGCCGGCCTGCAACTCTCCGATCTGTCCTTCGTCGAGACCCACGATTGCTTCACGGTCGCCGAACTGATCGAATATGAAGCGATGGGCCTGACGCCGAAGGGGCAGGGTGCGCGCGCCATCAAGGAAGGTTGGACCCAGAAGGACGGCAAGCTGCCGGTCAATCCATCCGGCGGCCTCAAGGCCAAGGGCCATCCGATCGGCGCCACCGGCGTTTCGATGCATGTGATGAGCGCGATGCAGCTCGCCGGCCAGGCGCCGGAGGGCATGCAGCTCAAGAACCCGCAAATCGGCGGCATCTTCAACATGGGCGGTGCTGCGGTCGCCAATTACGTCTCGATCCTCGAGCCGGCCAAGTAGCTTGACCGGCCAAGTAGCTTGAACATTGCCGAATGGCTGGCGGCGACGGCGCGGGCACGCCCCGATGCGCCGGCGCTGCTGACCGGCTTCGATCTCGACGCCGATTACGCGACCTTCGCCCGCCGCGCCGCCTCGATCGGGGCGGCGCTGGCGCACGATCATGGTATTGCCGCCGGCGACCGCGTCGCGTTGTTTGCGTCGAACTGCACGCAATATCTCGAATGCCTCTACGGCATCTGGTGGATCGGCGCCGTCGCGATCCCGATCAACGCCAAGCTGCACGGCCGCGAGGCGGCGTGGATCTGCGGCAATGGTGGCGCGAGGCTTGCTTTCGTGTCCGATGACACGATCGACGCACTGACCGAAGCCCGGGACGATTGCCCCGCCGCCATGACCCTGCTGTCGGTCGACAGCGACGCGTACAGGGCGATGCGAAGGGGCGAGGGCGCGCCCGCGCCGCTGCCGCGCGAAAGCAACGATCTCGCCTGGCTGTTCTATACGTCGGGCACGACAGGCCGCCCCAAGGGCGTGATGCTCAGCCACGGCAATCTGCTTGCGATGTCGCTGTGCTATCTCGCCGACGTTGACCAAGCGACGCCGAACGACGCCTCGCTCTATGCCGCGCCGATTTCGCATGGCGCAGGCCTCTATAATTTCCCGCATGTCCGCATGGGCGGCCGCCACGTCGTTCCTGAAACCGGCGGCTTCGATCCGGACGAGGTGCTCAACCTCGGCCGCCAGCTCGACAATGTCGTGATGTTTGCAGCGCCCACCATGGTGCGCCGGCTGGTCGATGCCGCCAGGAAGCGCGGCGAGAACGGCGAAGGGCTGCGCACCATCATCTATGGCGGCGGCCCGATGTACACCGTCGACATCAGGGATGCGATGGCGACGATGGGCCCGCGCTTCGTGCAGATCTACGGCCAGGGCGAGTCGCCGATGACCATCACGGCGCTGTCGCGTGACTGGCATCGCGCCAGCGATCATCCGCGCTATCTCGAACGGCTGGCGTCGGTGGGGACCGCGCAGAGCGTCGTCACCGTCCGCATCACCGACAAGGACGGCACGCCGCTGCCCGCCGGCGAGACCGGCGAGATCGAGGTCAAGGGTTTGACCGTGATGCTCGGCTACTGGAACAACCCGAAGGCCAAT
Organism: Bradyrhizobium sp. WCU1; assembly: GCF_053474805.1. Classification (NCBI taxonomy): domain Bacteria; kingdom Pseudomonadati; phylum Pseudomonadota; class Alphaproteobacteria; order Hyphomicrobiales; family Nitrobacteraceae; genus Bradyrhizobium; species Bradyrhizobium sp. WCU1. The sequence continues at coordinate 324,269 of NZ_CM130280.1, read as the reverse complement.
GCCGAGACGCTGAGGGACGGCTGGCTGCGCACCGGCGACGTCGGCCGGCTCGACGCCGACGGCTTCCTGACGCTGTCGGACCGCTCCAAGGACGTCATCATCTCCGGCGGCACCAACATCTATCCGCGCGAGGTCGAGGAAGCGCTGCTGACGCATCCCGACGTCCGCGAAGTCTCGGCGATCAGCGTGCCGGATCCGGAATGGGGCGAGATCGTCGTCGCCTGCGTCGTGCTGGAGGATGGTGTCACCGCCGACGACGGCAGGCTCGACGCGCACTGCCTTGCCTCGATCGCCCGCTTCAAGCGGCCGAAACGCTACGTCTATCTCGATGCCCTGCCGAAGAACAATTACGGCAAGGTGCTGAAGACCGCGCTGCGGGAGATGATGGCCAAGCAGGCGTAAATCGCCCGGCGCGGCGTCGCGGGGGGATAGGCCGATGCGTCCAGTCGCGCTAAGCTTGGAACAGGCTTCGGAGACTGCACCCATGGGAAACGAGAGCTTTCTGTCGCTGTCGGAACTGAATGACCGGATCGCGATCCTGCGCGACAATATCCGGCAGTTGATCGAACAGGCCGCCGGCGCTGCCGGCGCCGAAGTCGAGGAGCGCATCGCCGAACGGCTTGAACAGCAGAATGAGGAGCTGGAAAGGCTCCTGAAGGCGCGCGACGCGCTGCCGGGGCAATAGTCCGCAGGACGGATTAACGAGACATCGCGCCGCCGCCGCGCATACGCCCATACGCCCGGCGCAGCTTGATCTCGGCAAAGACCTCCCGTTACTAGGCTTCAATCCAGAACAGCCGGGGAGCGAGCAGCACGATGGGACCATTGCAGGGTATCAAGGTCGTCGACATGACGACCGTGCTGATGGGACCCTACGCCACGCAGATGCTCGGCGATTACGGCGCCGATGTCATCAAGGTGGAATCGCCCGACGGCGACGTGACGCGGCAGATCGGTCCGACCCGGCATCCCGGCATGGGCCCGGTGTTCCTCAATACCAACCGCAGCAAGCGTTCGGTCTGCCTCGACCTGAAGAAGCCCGCGGGCCGCGAGGCCGTGCTGCGGCTGATCGCGAAGGCCGACGTGCTGGTCTACAACGTGCGCCCGCAGGCGATGGCGCGGCTGCAGCTCGACTACGACGTCGTCGCCAAGGTCAATCCGCGGCTGATCTATGCCGGCGTGTTCGGCTTCGGCCAGGACGGGCCGTATGCCGCAAAGCCCGCCTATGACGATCTGATCCAGGGCGCCACAGCGCTGCCGGCGCTGATGGCGCAGACCTCGGACGGCGTGCCGCGCTACGTGCCGAACGCGCTGGTCGACCGCATCGTCGGTCTCACCGCGGTCGGCGCGATCTGCGCGAGCCTCGTGCATCGCGACCGCACCGGGCAAGGCCAGCGCGTCGACATTCCGATGTTCGAGACCATGGCCGGCTTCGTCATGGGCGACCACATGGGGGGGCTTACTTACGATCCGCCGCTCGACAAGGGCGGCTATGCCCGCCACCTCTCGCCGGACCGGCGGCCCTACAAGACGCTGGACGGCTACATCTGCGTCATCGTCTACAACGACAAGCAGTGGGAGAACTTCTTTAAGGCGACCGGCCGCGACGATCTGCGCAGCGACCCGAAATTCGCGACCTTCGCCGGCCGCGCCACCAACATCGACGTGGTCTACGCCGAGCTCGCGCGCATCCTTGAGACCAAGACCACCGCCGAATGGAACGCAATCCTCGAGCAGGCCGACGTGCCTGTGATGCCGATGCACGATCTCGAGAGCCTGCTCGAGGACCCGCATATGGTCGCAACCGGTGTCTTCCCCGTGATCGATCATCCGACCGAGGGCCGCATCCGCAGCATGACGCCGTCGGCACGCTGGTCGGAGACCAAGGTGGAGCCGAGCCGGTTGGCGCCGCGGCTCGGCGAGCATAGCGTGGAGATCCTGCAGGAGGCAGGTTTCTCGACCGAGGAGATCGCGGCGATGCTGCGCGAAGGCGCCGCCAGAGCGGCGCAGGCATAGGAGCACGACAGATGGACTTCGCACTCTCCGCCAACCAGGAATCGATCCGCGACGCGGTGGCAAAAATCTGCTCGCGCTTTGACGAAGCCTATTGGCTGAAGAAGGACAAGGAGGGCGGCTATCCGGCCGACTTCCACCGTGCGCTGGCCGATGCCGGTTGGCTCGGCATCTGCATACCCGAGGAGTATGGCGGCTCCGGGCTCGGCATTACCGACGCCGCGATCATGATGCGCACGATCTCCGAATCTGGCGCGGGCATGTCCGGCGCGTCAGCCGTGCACATGAACGTGTTCGGGCTCAATCCTGTCGTGGTGTTCGGCACCAAGGAACAGTGCCAGCGCATGCTGCCGCCGATCATCGACGGCCGCGACAAGTCCTGCTTTGCCGTCACCGAGCCCAACACCGGCCTCAACACCACGCAGCTCAAGACCCGCGCCGTGCGGCAGGGCGACAAATACATCGTCAACGGTCAGAAGGTGTGGATCTCGACCGCGCAGGTCGCCAACAAGATTCTGCTGCTCGCCCGCACCACGCCGCTGGAGGAGGTGCGCAGCCCGACCCACGGCCTCAGCCTGTTCTACACCGATTTCGACCGCAAGCGGGTCACCGTGCACGAGATCGAGAAGATGGGCCGCAAGCCGGTCGATTCCAACGAGCTGTTCTTCGAGAATTTCGAGATCCCGGTCGAGGACCGCATCGGCGAAGAGGGGCGTGGCTTCGAATACATCCTGCACGGCATGAACCCCGAGCGCATCCTGATCGCGGCCGAAGCGGTCGGGCTCGGCCAGATCGCGCTGAAGCGGGCGTCGGACTACGCCAAGGGCCGCATCGTGTTCAACCGCCCGATCGGCATGAACCAGGCGATCCAGCATCCACTGGCGAAGTGCTGGATGGAGCTCGAGGCGGCCTGGTTGATGGTGCTGCGCGCCGGCTGGCAGTATGACCAGAACCTGCCGTGCGGCCCCGCGGCGAACTCGGCGAAATATCTCGCGGCGGAAGCCGGCTTCCACGCCTGCGAGCAGGCGGTGATGACCCATGGCGGCTTCGGCTATGCCAAGGAGTACCACGTCGAGCGCTACTTGCGGGAATCGCTGATCCCGCGCATCGCGCCGATCAGCCCGCAACTCATCCTCAGCTTCATCGGTGAGAAGGTGCTCGGCCTTCCGAAGTCGTATTGAGATGATGAACCAATTTCTCCACTCGTCATTCCGGGACGCGCGTAGCGCGGGCCCGGAATCCATACTCACGATGGTGGTTATGGATTCCGGGCTCGCCGCTTCGCGTCGCCCCGGAATGACGATGGAGAGGGTGGAGACAAAATGAGCTTCGTCACCGGCGTCGGCCTCACCTCCTACGGCAAGCATGAGGGCCTGTCCTCGCTCGACCTGATGAGCAAGGCGGCCGAGCTTGCGATCGCGGATGCCGGGCTGAAGCGCGCCGAGATCGACGGCATCCTGTGCGGCTACTCCACGGTGTCGCCGCACATCATGCTGGCGACCGTATTCGCCGAGCATTTCGGCATCCGCCCGTCCTATGCCCATGCCGTCCAGGTCGGCGGCGCCACCGGGCTTGCCATGACCATGCTGGCGCATCAACTCGTCGATGCCGGCGTGGCGAAGCACGTGCTGGTGGTCGGCGGCGAGAACCGGCTGACCGGGCAGAGCCGCGACGCCTCGATCCAGGCGCTGGCCCAGGTCGGGCATCCCGACTACGAGGTCACGCTGGGGCCGACGATCCCGGCCTATTACGGCCTGGTCGCGACGCGCTACATGCATGAATATGGCCTCACGCAGGAAGACCTTGCCGAGTTCGCCGTCTTGATGCGCAAGCATGCGCTGACCCATCCCGGCGCCCAGTTCCACGAGCCGATCACGGTCGCCGACGTGATGGCCTCCAAGCCGGTGGCGATGCCGCTCAAGCTGCTCGACTGCTGTCCGGTCTCGGACGGCGGCGCCGCCTGCGTGATCAGCCGCGAGCCGACCGGCGACCGGCGGGTCCGCGTCCGCGGCTGCGCCCAGGCGCACACCCATCAGCACGTCACGGCCGCGCCCGCGCTGAGCGAGCTCGGCGCCGAGATTTCGATCGCGAAGGCGAAGGCCGCGTCTGGCGTTGCGATTTCGGACGTGCGCTACGCCGCGGTCTACGACAGCTTCACGATCACGCTCGCGATGCTGCTGGAGGACCTCGGCCTCGCCGGACGCGGCGAGGCGGCGGCGCGGGTGCGTGCCGGCTATTTCAACGGGGACGGCGAGATGCCGCTCAACACCCATGGCGGCCTGCTCAGCTACGGCCATTGCGGCGTCGGCGGCGCGATGGCGCATCTCGTCGAAACCCATCTGCAGATGACCGGGCGCGCCGACAATCGTCAGGTGCGGGACGCCTCGGTCGCGCTGCTGCACGGGGACGGCGGCGTGCTGTCGTCGCATGTCAGCATGTTCCTGGAGCGCGTGCGATGAGTGAACCGATTGCTGACTGGACCAAGGGTGCGGAAACCATCGTCTATCAGACCTGCAACGCCTGCGGTGCGCGACAATATTTCCGCCGCAGCTTCTGCGCGGCTTGCGGCTCGTCCGATCTCAGGGAGCATCGCGCGAGCGGGGCAGGGACGGTGTATGCGACCTCGCTGGTCTGCCGGGCCGCGACGCCGGAGACCCGGGCGCATGTGCCCTACAACATCGTGCTGGTCGATACCGACGAGGGCTTTCGCATGATGGCCCATGGCGACAATGACCTCGCCATCGGCGACAAGGTTTTGGCGCGCTTCACGCCGTTCGCGGGACGGCTGGTTCCATATTTCGCAAAGACGAAATGAGGGGCTGAACGATCCAGTCAGAACGCGAAACCAGGCTGAATTGGTTCGCTCCCGCCCCCCAGTTGCGGATACTATCGCCAGTAAAGCAACAAGCTGGCGATGACGAGCATCGCCGTCACCGCCAGCATTTGCGCAAGCGCTTCCGAGGCCGCCCTCTTGGTGGCTTCCTTCATGCGTTTTCCCCTAGACTTGGGCGTGACTCATCGTTGCGCCGCGAGCGCGCAGGACGGCCAGATTTTTCTACTCGGAACACCCCGCGTCGAGCATTCGCTCTGATGAGTCCCCACTCAGCGAATATCGACTGTGGCAGGGTTGTCTTTGAATGCGGCGGCAATTTGACTCGCGCGTGTTGCTCCTGCGACGGAGGCCCGTTACTGTTTCGGAACCCGACAGAAACGACAAGATCAAGGTTAGGAAATGGCCCGTATCGACTATTCCGATCCCGCGAAGGCAAGCCCGCGCACCCGCGAGATCCTCGACAAGAACCGCAACGCCAATATCTTCCGCATGATGGCGCACTCGCCGAGCTACTTTGAGCAGTACTGCCGGCTCGGCGGCGCGATCCGGCACAAGGGTGAGCTCGATCCGATCGTGCGCGAGCTTGCCATCACGCGCACCGGCATTCTCTGCGAGGCGCCTTACGAGATCGTCGCGCACAAGCGCATCGGCAAGAATGTCGGCGTGACCGACGAGCAGAACGCAGCGCTCGACGACTGGCAGTCCGCGACCTGCTTCGACGAGGTGCAGCGCGCCGCGCTCGCCTTCACCGACGAGATCGTCAAGCTGAAGAAGCCGACCGACGTGACCTTCAAGGCGATCGCGGCGAAGCTGACGCCGGCCGCCTTGATCGAGCTGCAGCTCTCGGTCGGTTTCTACATCATGACGTCGAAATTCCTGGAGACGTTCGAGATCGACATGCAGCCGGTAACGGAAGTGGTGAGCTGATCCTTGCTTCGCCTCTCCCCGCAAGGGCGGTGCGAGGAAGCAGAAAGACCTACCCCGACGTCAGCAGATCGACCTTCGCGTTCGCCACGATCAGCCGCTCGGCGAGGATCTGCGCGAGGTTGCGCATGATCCGCTCGCCGGCACGCGGATGCTGCTCCCGGAAGCGCTCGAAATCCGCAATCGACACTTCATAGGCGGTCGCCGACATGTCGGCCACCACGTCGGCCGAGCGCTTCGGCTCCAGCAGCGCCATCTCGCCGAACGCCATGCCGGCGGTCAGCGTTGCGAGCCGAATGCCGTCGGGCAGGGTGACGTGGACCACGCCGCTGCGCAGAAAGAACAGTGAGGCTGCCTCGGTGCCCGCGGTGACGATCTTTTCATTCGGCCGGTAGGTCCTGACCGCGCAGAGCAAGGCGAGATCGGCGATCTCAGCTTCGCTCAATCCGGCAAGCAGCGGCTGCTCGGCAAGCTCCGTGGTCTCGAGGAAATCGATCGAGCCGCCATAGCGGTAGACGATCTGGTCTTCCGCCCACTCAATCGCGGTGTCGAGCAGGTAGAAATCCCTGATATTGCCGAGCCGGTTGGTCCATTCGCTGATCGTGGTCCATTCGCGTGAGGTTCGCTTGATGCCGGACAGGATCACGGTGACGCCGAGCTCGGCCAGCTCCTGGAAGGCCTCTGAAACCAGCCTGGCGCCGGCGCGCGTCGTCGCGGTGACGCGGCGCAGGTCGAAGATCACGAACTCCGGCCGCGGGCTGCCGGCGAGGCGGCGCGAGACATAGTCGACGTTGGAGAGCGACAGCGTGCCGACCAGTTCGATCACGCGCACCTCTTGGAAGTGCCTGGCCAGGATCTCCTGTTCCTGCGGCCGCCGCACCCGGCGAGACGGGTTCTTGCCGATATTGTAGTCGGCGATGATGCTGTGGCGGGCGTCGTCGCTGCGGTTCAGCATGTGCAGGTCGTAATGCGCCGACAGCGTCTTGCAGACCTTGATGCCGCGTACGCTGTTGCCGTGCTTGTCGAGCTTCGGCGAGTAGCTGCCGAGTCCGAGCCGCGCCGGCAGCGCCGCCAGGATGCCGCCGCCGACGCCGCTCTTGGCGGGGATGCCGACGCGGTAGATCCATTCGCCGGCGAAGTCGTACATGCCCGACGAGGTCATCACCGACAGCGTGCGCGCGATCGCGTAGGGCGTCACCACCTGTTCGCCGGTCAGCGGGTTGATGCCGCGGTTGGCGAGCGTCGCGGCCATCACGGCGGTGTCGCGCGCGGTGACGAGGATGGCGCATTGCCGGAAATAGACGTCGAGCACCGCAGGCACGTTCTCGGCGATCACGCTGTTGGTGCGCAGGAGATAGCCGATCGCCCGGTTGCGGTCGCCGGTGGCGCTCTCGGAGGCGTAGACCGCCTCGTCGACGTCGAGCTCGCGGCCGGCAAAGCGGCCGAGCGCGTGGCGGATATAGTCGAACGCGCCGTCGCCCTTGTCGGCATGGAGCAGGCCGGAGCAGGCGATCGCGCCGGCATTGACCATCGCATTGAACGGATGGTTGTCGGCATTGAGCCGGATCGAATTGAAGGGGTCGCCGGACGGTTCGACGCCGATCACGCTCTCCACCCGCTCGGCGCCCAGGGTGTCGAGCGCCAGCGCGAACACGAAGGGCTTCGACATCGACTGGATGGTGAAGGGCACGCGGGTGTCGCCGACCTCGTATACATGGCCGTCGAGCGTCGCCAGGCTGATGCCAAAATGGGCAGGATCGGCCTTGCCGAGCTCCGGGATGTAGTCGGCAACCGCACCGCCGGTCTCGGTGAGGAACTCTGCGTAACAAGTGTGCAGAAACCGGAGCAGCGGCGGCTGCGAGTGGGCCCAGTTGACGGTGCTGGCGGTGACGGGAGGAGGCGATCGTTTCATCGCCTGCTGTTGTGCAACGCAATCAAGGCGCGCGCAACCGAGCGCGCGTCGGTGTCAGCTGTGAATAGCCCGGGCCGCCGCGAACCGACGGTTGTCGATTTTCGAACAGACGTTCACAAAACGAGCGGTTGCTCGGATTTTGTCTCATCATACGAAACTTTTTGACGAGGAATGTTTCGAAAGCGAAACGGCATGCGACGCCGCTGCGACTCCCGGAGGAACCGCCGTCGAGGATATGCCATTTGGGAATTTGGTCCGCGCGGGATGGCGGGACCGCCGCCGTCAAGTCTCCACGATCGCGATTGCCTGGCCTTCGGCGATGACATCGTCGATCTTGACCAGAATCGTCTTGATTTTGCCTGCTGTCGTCGATGTGACCGGAATCTCCATCTTCATCGCCTCGACGAACGCAATCTCGTCGCCATTGCCGATGCTGTTGCCGGCTTCAACAGGAAGCGCGCAAACGCGCCCGGCAACTTCGGTCACAACCTTGATCTCTGGCATTCCACTCTCCGATACCGTCTTGCGGAAATTTCATCCGGCGAACGGCTTTTTGTTGTGGCGGCAGATTGCCTGAGGTAGCTTCATCTGCAAGTGGAATTTTATTCCGCAAGACGGAATGGAGCCAAACAAGATGGGACGGCGCTCGGAACGGCTTAGCCGGCAGGGAATGCTCGCCAGCGAGACTGGCGATAGCGATGTCATCCAGGTGGTGTCGCGCGCGTTTGATGTACTGCGGTGTTTCGAGGGGCATGAAGCCCGGCTCGGCAATCTCGAAATCTCGAACCGTTGCGGCCTGCCGCGTTCGACGGTGTCGCGCTTGACGCACACCCTGACGCGGATGGGACAACTCGTCTATCTGCCGCGTGATCAGAAATATCGCATCGGACCGAGCGCGGTTGCGATGAGCACCTCGATGATGAAGGGGCTGCAGCTTCGCAATCTGATCCGGCTGCGTTTGCAGGATGTCGCCGATCAGTTGCCCGGCACGGTGGGCTTCGTGATCCCCGACCGCTTTCAGCTGGTCTATCTGGAGTTCGCCCGCGCCGCGAATGCGCTCGGGCTGCACGAAGCCACCGGCAGCCGCATCTCGATGGCAACCACCGCCGCCGGCCATGCCTATACCGCGGCGCTCGATCCCGCGGTCGGTGATGCGCTGATCGCAGAGATGGAAGGCGAACTGCCCGAGAGCGCCAAGATGCTGACGCCGCGCATCGCGGCCAATCGCCGGCATCTGCAGGAGCACGGCTACGTCGTCGCCTGCGGCCTGTGGAGCCCGCACATCAACGGCGTCGCGGTGCCGCTGTGGTCGCCGCAATACCAGACCTATGTGGTCGCCACGATCGGCCTGTTGTCGGCGATGTATGACGAGGCGCGGCTGCATCGCGAGGTCGCGCCGCAGATGGTCGACCTCGCCGCCGCGCTCGGCAGCCTGCTCGAAGGCGCCGACGGCGACATCTTCAGCAATCGGATCGAGCGCAAGGCGCTTCCGGTGACCACCCATAACAACAACAAAATCATCAAGACGGAGGCAATGAATGAACTGGAAGCCGGAACTCGACGACCTCGCCCGGCGCGAAGCGTTCGCGCGGGAGATGGGAGGCGTTGACAAGGTCAAGCGGCAGCGCGACCAGGGCCGGCTCACGGTTCGTGAGCGCATCGACAAGCTCGTCGACCAGAACAGCTTCCACGAAGTCGGTGCCATCTCCGGCATCGCCGAATACGACGAGAGCAACGAGCTCAAGCACCTGACGCCGGCGAACTGCGTGTTCGGCCGCGCCAGGGTCGACGGCCGCACCGTGGTGGTGGTCGGCGACGATTTCACCGTGCGCGGCGGCTCGGCCGATGCATCGATCTCCGCCAAGCCGCTGATGGCGGAGGAGATGGCGCATGACTTCCGCCTGCCGATCGTCCGCGTGATCGAAGGCTCGGGCGGCGGCGGTTCGGTGAAGACGATCGAAACCAGGGGCGCCGCCAATCTGCCCGGCGGTGTCGGCGGTACGCGCTGGTACTGGTACACGACCGCCAATCTGGCTCGGGTGCCGGTGGTCGGTCTCGGCCTCGGCTCGGTCGCGGGCCTGGGTGCCGCGCGCCTTGCGGCCACGCACTACTCTGTCATGACCAAGAACTCCGCGATGTTCGTTGCCGGCCCGCCGGTGGTGAAGCGGCTCGGTCAGGACCTGACCAAGCAGGAGCTCGGCGGCGCCGACATCCAGACCCGGGCCGGCGCGATCGACCAGGCCGTCGAGACCGAGGAGGAGGCGTTCGACTATGCGCGGCGCTTCCTGTCCTATCTGCCGGCGTCGGTCTACGATCTGCCGCCGACCATTCCCTGTACCGACGATCCGGAGCGCGCCGAGGAGTCGCTGCTGACAGCCGTGCCGCGCAACCGCCGGCAGGTCTACAAGATGCGGCCGATCATCGAGGCCGTGGTCGACAAGGGCTCGTTCTTCGAGGTCGCCGCCAATTTCGGCCGGCCTGTCATCACCGGCCTGGCGCGGATCGAGGGCAGGGCGGTGCTGCTGCTCGCCAGCGATCCGTTCCACTACGGCGGCTCGTGGACTTCGGACGCGTGTCAGAAGGTGGTTCGCTGGGTCGACTTCGCCGAGACCTTCCATCTGCCTGTGGTCTATCTGATGGACTGCCCCGGCTTCATGATCGGGCTGGAGGCGGAGAAATCCGCCACCATCCGCCACGGCGTGCGGGCGATGGCCGCGGTCAACCAGAGCACCGTGCCGTGGTGCACCATCATCATCCGCAACGCCTTTGGTGTTGCCGGCGTGGTGCATCAGCCGGCCAACCGGTTCTCGATGCGCTATGCCTGGCCATCGGCCTACTGGGGCTCGCTGCCGCTCGAGGGCGGCATCGAGGCGGCCTATCGTGCCGAGATCGACGCGGCCGCCGATCCCGCCGCCAAGCTGCGCGAGATCGAGGACCGCCTCAACAAGCTGCGCTCGCCGTTCCGCTCGGCCGAGAAGTTCTGGGTCGAGGAGGTGATCGACCCGCGCAAGACGCGTTCGCTGCTCTGTGAGTTCGCGCGCCTCGCCGAGCCGATCCGCAAGGCCGGCCCGCCGAGCAACATGTCGACGCGACCATAGGGCCGCTTCCTACTCGCTCTCGCGATGCACGTCGTGGATCACGATGCCCATGCCGTTCTCGGGCATCTTGATCCAGTCGCGCCGCTTCAGCGAGCGCTTGGTGTCCTCGTGTCCGCTGGCCCAGTGCTCGCGCATCGAGGTGCCCGAAAACTCGTGGTCCTTGGCGTCGCCCTCATAGGCCTTCTGCTGATAGATCAGTTGCAGCAGCGTGATTCCCGGCAACCGGCTATTCGCCTTCTTGAGCTGGCGCTCTTCTTCCGACAAATGGTCGTCGGGGATCTTCGATAACGCATTGTGCAGGGCGGTGCGCAGATTGTAGGTCTTGCGGTAGACGTCGGTGTTGTAGCGGGTGCGCGACGAATACATGATGTCCTTGTGGCGGGCCATCACGTCCTGGATGTCGCGCGGCAGCGCGCCGCGCGCCGAGAACAGGTCGACCTGGAACACCAGCGAATTGGCATTGTCCTCCTGGTCGAGCAGATGCTGCAGCGGCGTGTTGGAGACGATGCCACCATCCCAGAAATGATCGGTGCCGACCTTCACCATCGGCAGTGCCGGCGGCAACGCGCCGCTCGCCATGATGTGCTCGGGGATGATCTCGTCATGGGCATTGTCGAAATAGATGAAATTGCCGGACAGCACGTTCACCGCGCCGACCGCAAAGCGCATCTTCTTGGAATTGATGCGGTCGAAGTCGACCAGCTCGAGCAGCGATTCCCGCAACGGCGTGGTGTCGTAATAGCTGGTCGCGGTGCGCGCACCGGCCGGGCTGAGCCACGGATTGGTCTGATGCGGGGTGAAGAAGCCGGGCTGTCCGAGCGTCGTCGTCATCCATGAGCTGGTAAGATTGCGCGCCTTGCGGAAGATGTCGCCGTCCGGCGTATAGTGCCAGATCTTGCGGCTGGTGATGCGGTCCCAGAACGTGTGCAGCCGCTCCAGCCGCTTCGCAGGAGGGTTGCCGGCGATGATCGCCGAGTTGATCGCGCCGATCGACACGCCGCAGACCCAGTCGGGCTCGATGTTGCATTCGTGCAGCGCCTGGTAGACGCCGGCCTGATAGGCACCCAGCGCGCCGCCGCCCTGCAGAACCAGCGCCACGCGATCGCATCCTTCGGGACGCCAGCCCGGCGTCGCGTGATCGATATCGTCGTAATGAGGGGTACGCGCGTCCATATCAGAAACTCCAAAGAATTCGCGGCGAGAATTCAGGGCGGCGATGACGCCCTGATGACAGATGAGGCGCCCGCGCGCGGCGCATCCGCCATGCCTGCCTGCATGGTTAGCAACGGGCTCCGCAGCGAGACGTGCTCAGGTATGCGCAACCGAGGTCACGCTGGCGTAACAGAGGTCACGCACCTGACGGAAATCCCTCATATCGCTGTCAATCTCGGCCATTAGCTTTCACGCAATGTTTGCAAACAGGGGGTCATGCGATGCGCAGGGAAGATCTGCTCAAGCTTCCGTCGATGCCGGCTGCCGGTCCGAGCTATCCCGCTGGCCCTTACCGCTTCATCGATCGCGAATTCCTCGTCATCACCTATGAGACCGATCCGGAATTGATCCGTGCCGGCCTGCCTGAGCCGCTGGAGCCGATCGAACAGTCGATCGTGCACTACGAATGGATCAAGATGCCCGACAGCTCCGGCTTCGGCAGCTACACCGAGTCCGGTCTCGTGATCCCCGCGCGACTGCATGGCGAAGAGGTCAACTTCGTCTGCCAGATGTATCTCGACGATGATCCGCCGATCGCGGCCGGTCGCGAGATCTGGGGTTTTCCGAAGAAATACGCCCATCCAAAGCTCGAGATCGTCAAGGACACGCTGACCGGCACGCTGGAATATGCCGGCCAGCTCGTCGCGATGGGCACGATGGGCTACAAGCACGAGAGCATGGCGGGCAACGGCGACGTCACCCGCGCCACGCTGTCGAAGACGCAAGTTAATCTGAAGATGATCCCGGGCGTCGATGGTCATCTCGAAATCTGTCAGCTGGTCGCGATCAACCTGACCGACATCGTCGTCAAGGGCTCCTGGATCGGGCCGGGCCGGCTGCATCTCGTGCCGCATGTCAACGCGCCGGTCGCGGATTTCCCGGTCAAGCGCGTCATCGGCGCGCATCACTATATCGCCGACCTGACGCTGCCGTTCGGCCGCGTCGTGCACGACTACAACAAGGAAGCCGCCGAGGCGGCCGCGCCGACCGGCCTCGCTGCGGAGTAAGCGCGCCGCGCCCGCATCAGGCAGCGGCCGGCTTCGGCTCGGCCGCCGGCTTCGGTTGCGGCCGCGCGATCGCCAGCGTGATCAGCGCAGCGCAGACGCATAGCGCGCCGGCGATGAAGAACGCCGGCAGATAGCTGGAATAGACCGTGCGCGATACGCCGGCGCCGAATGCGGCCGCGCCGGCGCCGAGCTGGTGGCCGGCGAAGATCCAGCCGAACACCAGGTTGGCGCGCTCGGCGCCGAACCGCTGCGCGGTGAGGCGCACCGTCGGCGGCACGGTTGCGATCCAGTCGAGCCCGTAGAACATCGCGAACAGCGACAGGCCGTAGAAGGTGAAATCGGAGTACGGCAGGTACAGCAGCGACAGGCCGCGCAGGCCGTAATACCAGAACAGCAGATAGCGGTTGTCGTAGCGGTCCGACAGCCAGCCCGAGATGATGGTGCCGAAGAAATCGAAGATGCCCATCGCGGCGAGCAGGCTCGCGGCCTGCACCTGCGGGATGCCGAAATCGAGACACATCGGGATCAGGTGAACCTGGACCAGGCCGTTGGTCGAGGCGCCGCAGACGAAGAACGTCGCGAACAGGATCCAGAACACCGACGATTTCGAGGACTCGCGCAGCGTGCCGAGCGCGGCCGCCATGATCGGCGCATTGGCCGGCGGCGGCGCGGGGAGGGGCGCGGTGCCGTTGTCGCCGAACGGGCGCAGGCCGACGTCGCTCGGCCGGTCGCGCATCAGCATCAGCACCGCGAAGGCGGCGACGCCGAGCATGACGCAGACGAATCCAAGCGCGACGCGCCAGCCATAGCGCTCCGTGATGGTGGCGAGCAGCGGCAGGAAGGCGAGCTGCCCGGTCGCGACGCTCGCGGTGAGCATGCCGATCACGAGGCCCCGCCGCGCCACGAACCAGCGCGTGGCAATGGTTGCGCCGAGCACCAGCGCCGTCATGCCGGTGCCGATCCCGATCACCACGCCCCACAGCAGGATGAGCTGCCAGACCTGCGTCATCGCCAGCGAGGTGACGAGGCCGGAGACCACGATCAGCTGCGCTGCCAACGTCACGTTGCGCAGGCCGTAGCGGTTCATCAGCGCGGCGGCGAACGGCGCCATCAGCCCGAACAGGATGAAGCGGATCGACAGCGCCGAGGAGATTTCCGCGGTGGACCAGCCGAACTCCTTCTGCAGGGGCACGATGAAGACGCCGGGCGCGCCGACGGTGCCGGCCGAGATCAGCGCGGCGAGGAAGGTCACGGCGACCATCACCCAGCCATAATGGATGTTGCGGCGGGCGAGAGCGGAAGCGAGCCAGTTCGAGATCATTGTGGTCCGGATCAAATGCAATGAGGGTCTATTCGTGATGCGCAATATGGCACAGCGCGGCTATGTCTAAAATGGCGAAGTTCCCTCGTTTTCGGACATAGGCACGAACGGCCTCGCCGCGTCATTGCGAGCAAAGCGAAGCAATCCATCGATCCGCATGCGCGGACGCACGGATTGCTTCGTCGCTATCGCTCCTCGCAATGACGGATGCTGTCGCTTCAGTGCGTCACCCGCTCGACCGCGATCGCGGTGGCTTCGCCGCCGCCGATGCACAGCGCAGCGACGCCGCGCTTCAGGTTCTGCGCCTCCAGCGCGTGCAGCAGCGTCACGATCAGCCGCGCGCCGGTGGCGCCGATCGGATGGCCGAGCGCGCAGGCGCCGCCATTGATGTTCAACCGGTCGCGCGGAATTCTGAGGTCGCGCTGCGCCGCCATCGCGACCACCGCGAACGCCTCGTTGATCTCGAACAGGTCGACATCGCCGACGCTCCAGCCGATCTTGTCGAGCAGTTTTCTGATCGCCGGGATCGGCGCGGTCGTGAACCACTGCGGTTCATCGCTGTGGGTGGCGTGGCCCTTGATCTCGGCCAGCACGGGCAGGCCGTCGCGGTCGGCAAGCGAGCGTTTCGCCAGGATCAGCGCCGCAGCGCCGTCGGCATTGGCCGAGGAGGCCGCCGGCGTGATGGTGCCGTTAGCGCGGAACGCCGGCTTAAGGCCAGGGATTTTGGCCGGATCGACCTTCAGCGGGTGCTCGTCATTGGCGATGATGCGCGGACCGGCCTTCTCGCTGAGCGTGATCGGCGCGATCTCGGCCTTGAAGGCGCCGCTCTCGACCGCCTTGCGGGCGCGGCTCAGCGTCTCCATCGCGTAGGTGTCCTGGTCGGCGCGGGTGAACTGGTAGGCTTCCGCAGTGGCCTCGCCGAAATCGCCCATCGAGCGGCCGGTCTCATAGGCGTCCTCGAGCCCGTCCATCATCATGTGGTCGATGATGCGATCGTGGCCGGCGCGATAGCCGCCGCGGGCCTTCTGCAACAGATACGGCGCGTTGCTCATGCTCTCCATGCCGCCGGACAGCACGATCTCGGCAGAGCCCGCCTTGATGATGTCATGGGCCAGCATGGTCGCCTTCATGCCCGAGCCGCAGACCTTGTTGACGGTGGTGGCGCCGGCGGCATCGGGAAGCCTGGCGCCGCGCGCGGCTTGGCGGGCAGGCGCCTGACCCTGGCCGGCGGGCAGCACATTGCCCATGAAAACCTCGTCGATCCGCTCGGGCGCGAGCTTTGCGCGCTCCAGCGCCGCTCCGATCACATGCGAGCCGAGCTTGTGGGCGGCGAGCGGCGTGAGCTCGCCCATGAAGCGGCCGAGCGGGGTACGGGCGGCGGAAAGGATGACGACGGGATCGGCGCTGGATGCCATGGCGGAACTCCGTTCAATGCGCGGAATCTGATCAGATTATGTTTATCATATAATGCGATGCAAAAAATGCAACTGCGGCTCCCATGACAAAATGTCGTGTTCGCATGAATTGATGCGGGGATTTTTCACCCCGATCTCCGCTGTCGTCCTGGCGAAAGCCAGGACCCATAATCACAGGGCTGTGTTGTGGAGTGGGCTGCGGCCCCAGGGTCGCACGGCAATTCGCATTGGTGGTGATGGGTCCCGGCCTTCGCCGGGACGACGATGTGGATGGTTCTCGATTCAAGATGTCGAACAGGTGGTGTCATCACCCGCGAAAGCGAAGGCGGGTGATCCAGTATTCCAGAGACGGTTGTGCTTGAGCCGAGAGGCCGCGGCGTACTGGATCGCCCGGTGACGGGTGTAGGAGGTAATAAGATTGCCTCCACGCGTCGTCACTGCGAAGGGCGCGCTGCGGTGGGCTGGGCTGCCTAAATGAGCGCAGGGGCGCCTAGGCGCCGGAGCGTGGCCGGCACATACGGGCCGGCCATCAATAGCGGCCACCGTCGCGCTTTTGCTGCGTGAGCCATTCCGACAGGGTTTTCGTTTTCGGTGCTGGATCGCGGGACGGGCTTCGTCCAATGTTGCCGGAACGCGTCGACCGAAGCTCGATCGATTCAGTTTTCATGGTTGCAGCCGCGGATGCGGTCGATCTATCCGCAGCTTCCTTTTCGAGGCGCAGCTTCTTCAACCGCGCCATCTTGTCCCGCTCTGCCTCGGTTTCAGCCGTGTCGGATAGCAGCGCCTTGTGGTGAGCAGCCTCTGCCGAACCCAGCACGCCGATAATCGTGGTCTCGCCCAGCGCCTTGCAGGCCTCGAGCCGATGCAATCCCTCGAGCAAGACGAGCCGGCTCTCATCCGGCCGAACGAGGATCGGAACTTGTTGCCCAATTTCCAGAATGCTGGCCGCTATCTCTTGAACGACCTCAAGCCTGAGGGTCTTCCTTTTCTTCAAGGGAACGTAGATCTGATCGATTGGAAGGCTTTCCGGGCCAGGCACGCTGTCACTTCCTCCTCAGGGGCGATCCAAAACAGGTTCAAGGATGCAGCGCTACGCCGTGGCTGGAACCTTGTAAATCGGAGCGGGGGCCTCAAGCGCTCGACTTCATGCCCTAATCCGACCGCCAGGCGCCGAGCAAGAATCGCCGCTTCGGCGCGGAGCCTGCCTGCTTCTGCATGTCGGGCAGATCGACGGCATAACGCTTCATCGCTAGCCGGATTGCGATCCCGATGATCACAAAGGGCGTCACGTAGATCGCGAAAACTTCGAAGGCCGTCATGGTGTCCTCCGCGGTCTCGGACAGGCATTGTAGCACATCATCGCACGGGGCGGAGCAGACGGATGCTCCGGCAGCGCGTGCCGGTGGGCAGTGCAACACGCCGCTACCACCGCGCATGGCCGCATGCGGCGGCTTCGATTGACACGGACACCGTCGGCGTTACGTTCCGGAACAGGGAATTTTCCCAAGAGAATCAACATCCGCAATCAAGACCCAGAAGAACCAAGAAAAGGGCAGGACACGCCGTGACACGCGTCATCGCGTCGTGAGCGGGACCACGCGGACCTCCGCGCTCGCACCGTTTCGCATCCGCAGCTATCGCTTCCAATGGCCGTCCGATCTGCTCACTTCCTGGGCGTTCGAGGTCGAGACGCTGGTGCTCGGCTGGTACATCATGGTCGAGACCGGCTCGGTGCTGCTGCTGACCGTGCTGGCCTCGCTGCAATATGTCGGCACGCTGGTGGCGCCCGTCGTCGGCATGATCGGCGATCGGATGGGGCATCGCGATCTCCTTGCCGTGATGCGCTTTGCCTATACGGCGCTGGCCGGAACCATCATGACGCTGGCGCTGACCGGGCACCTGGCGCCGGTGAACGTCATGATCATCGTCGCGATCATGGGGCTGATCCGCCCGTCGGACCTCGGCGTGCGCGGCGCGCTGCTTGCCGACATCATGCCGCCCGAGCAACTGGTCGGCGCCATCAGCCTGGCGCGCACCACGCAGGACTCGGCACGCATCGCCGGCGCCTTGACCGGGGCGGGATTGTTCGCCGCACTAGGCATCGGCTATGTCTATGTCGGGATCGCCGGTTTCTATTTCATTGCCGCCATCCTGATGCTGTGCATGAGCCGGCCGAAGTCGCACGGCGCTGTCGATCAGTCCGATATCGACCTGCCGGGCTCGAAACTGCTGCGCGACCTCAAGGAGGGCATCGTATATGCCTGGAGCGGCCCGGGCATGCGCGCCGCGCTCTGCGTCGCCTTCCTCGCCAACCTCACCGCGTTTCCGCTGACCAACGGTCTGTTGCCCTATGTCGCGCGCGACATCTTCCACACCGACCAGACCGGCCTCGGCTATCTCTCCGCGAGCTTTGCGGTCGGCTCGCTGATCGGCTCGATCACGCTCAGCATGGCCGGCGGCGTGCGCATCGCGCGGCTGCTGATCGGCGCGACGCTCGCCTGGTACGCGATGCTGCTGGTGTTCGTCGAGCTCCGCACCATGCCGGTGGCGATGGCGTGCCTGGTGCTCGCCGGCATCGCGCAGAGCATGTCGATGATCTCGGCCGCGGTGATGCTGATGCGCAATGCCAGCGCACATCTGCGCGGCCGCGTCATGGGCGTGCGCATGATGGTGATTTACGGCCTGCCGCTCGGCCTGCTCGCGGCCGGCAGCCTGATCGATCTGATCGGCTACACCGCGACCGGCACGCTGCTCGCCGCCGCCGGCTTCATCGCGATGCTGGCGATCGCCGTGCACTGGCGGGCCGATCTCTGGCCGGTGCATGCGCCGGCGAATGCGAGGTGAGGGATGAAGCGAAGCGATTCCGGGGAATTAGTTCCGCATGTCGCTGCGCTCATGCGGGCTACAAGATAGCTCACGAAGTGAAGCGATGATCACTGGTAAAGACATCGTCAAGTACATCATCTGGGTGAGCTTTGTTCTAACGATTCTCGCCCTTTGCGTGACGTTCTTGCCGCGCGCAGGCCACCCCCAAACACCAAAGAGCGCTTGGCATTTGTAGCCCGGATGGAGCGAACGGCGATCCGGCGCGGAGCCGCTCACGCTGCCTGCGCGGCCCGGCGAATGTGAACCGGCACCGACTTGTACGACGGCGTGCCGCTCTCCTTGTCCTGGTAGTCGAGCGGCACCAGGCCGTTGGCTTCTGGATAATAGGCGGCGACCGAGCCGCGGGCGATGTCGTAGACGATCGCGGTCAAGGTCAAGCGCCGTGGCGCGCCCGAGGGCAGCGCGGTCTCGATCTCGACGAGATCGCCATGGGCGAGGCCGCGCGCGGAGAGGTCGGCCTCGTTCGCGAACAGCACGTCGCGCCGGCCGAACACGCCGCGATAGCGGTCGTTCAGGCCGTAGATCGTGGTGTTGTACTGGTCGTGGCTGCGGATGGTGGCGAGCTTGAGGACTGACTTGTCCGCCAGCACCGGATCCTCTTCGAGGTCGTCGAAGATCAGGAATTCGGCCTTGCCTGACGGCGTGGTCCATTTGCGCTCGGTCGGCGGCAGCGGCAGGCGGAAGCCGCCGGGAGTGCGGATGCGCGCGTTGTAATCCTTGAAGTCAGGGAAGACGCCCTCGATGGCGTCGCGGATGCGGTCGTAGTCGGCGATCAGCTCGGCCCACGGCACCTTGGTCGCCGGCAGGGTCGCCATCGCGATGCCGGCAATGATCGCCGATTCCGACAGCAGATCTTCGGAGGCCGGGGTGAGCTTGCCGCGCGAGGCGTGTACCATCGACATCGAATCCTCGACCGTGACGACCTGCGGGCCCGAGGCCTGGATGTCGCGCTCGGTGCGGCCCAGCACCGGCAGGATGATCGACTGCTTGCCGACCAGAAGATGCGAGCGATTCAGCTTGGTGCCAAGATGCACGGCAAGCTCAAGCTTGCGCATCGCGGCCGTGCAGCGTTCCGGGTCGGGCAAAGCGATGGCAAAATTGCCGCCGAGGCAGACCAACACCTTCGATCGACCGTCGTCGATCGCCTCCATCGCGGCGACCGCGTCATGGCCGTGATGGCGCGGCGGCTTGAAGCCGAAGGTGCGCTCGATGCCCTCGAACATCGGGATGTTGGGCTTCTCGGTGATGCCGACGGTGCGGTTGCCCTGCACGTTGGAGTGGCCGCGCAGCGGGCAGATGCCGGCGCCCGGCTTGCCGTAATTGCCCTTCAAGAGCAGCAGGTTTGCGATCTGCTGCACATTGTCGGTGCCGCGCATGTGCTGGGTGATGCCCATGCCGTAGGTGACGATGGTGGCGTTGGATTTTGCATACGCGACCGCGACCTCACCGAGCTGCGCGCGGCTGAAGCCGGAGACGGTCTCGATCGCCTCCCAGGGCGTCGCACGCAGGTCGGCCGCGAACGCCTCGAAGCCGTTGGTGTGCTCGGCGATGAAGGCGTGGTCGAGCACGTCTTTCGTCGCGTCATCCTTCTCGATCAGTGCCTTCATGACGCCCTTCAGCACCGCGGCGTCGGCCCCGACCTTCGGCTGGTAGTAGGTCGAGGCGATCCGCGTCGAGCCGAGCGTCGCCATCTCGATCGGGTCCTGCGGATCGGCGAAGCGCTCCAGCGCGCGTTCGCGCAAGGGATTGAACACGATGATCGGCACGCCGCGGCGCGACACCTCCCACAAGGTGCCCATCATGCGCGGATGGTTGGTGCCGGGGTTGTGGCCCATCGCGATGATCAGCTCGCAATGGTCGAAATCGTCCAGCGACACCGTGCCCTTGCCGATGCCGATCGATTGCGGCAGCCCGACGCTGGTCGCCTCGTGGCACATGTTGGAGCAGTCCGGAAAATTGTTGCTGCCGTATTCGCGCGCGAAGATCTGGAACAGGAAGGCAGCCTCGTTGGAGGCGCGGCCGGAGGTGTAGAACTCGGCCATGTTGGGATCCGGCAGCGCGCGCAGGCTCTCGCCGATCCGCGCGAAGGCGTTCTCCCAGCTGATCGGCTGGTAGGTGTCGCTTGCGGCGTCATAGGCGAGGGGCTGGGTCAGGCGGCCCTCGTTCTCCAGATGGAAATCGGTCCAGCCGAGCAGTTCGGTCACGGTGTGCGCGGCAAAGAACTCCGGCGTGACGCGCTTGCTGGTCGCCTCCCAGGTCACGGCCTTGGCGCCGTTCTCGCAGAACTGGAAGGTGGAGGTGTGCTCCTTGTCGGGCCAGGCGCAGCCCGGGCAGTCGAAGCCATCGGGCTTGTTGGTCCGCAGCAGCGTGATCGGCGCCTCGACCAGATCCATCTGGGTGCGAACCGCCTCGGCGGTTGCCTTGAGGGCGCCCCATCCGCCGGCGGGAGCATCATAGGGGCGGATACCGGGAACGTCGCGCTTTTGGACCATATGTCCTCCTGCTGCTCTTGAGTTCTGACCCGTGCGTTTGTCCCCGAAGCGATTGCTTGTTTTGCGACACCTGCGCGCTTCGATCGACGTTCTCGATCTGAAACAGCCGTCTCGTGGAGGAGGTTAGACTAGTCAGCCAGAGCTTGCGGTCAACAGTCTGTCAGACGCGTAGCCCGGGTTGGAGCCAACAGGTCGCGCGAAGGCGCGCCCGATCAACTCTACTAGACTGCTTTTCGAAGACCAGAGTCCACCAGCGTTAGCTGTGGAGGAGATCCCGGCGTCACATATCTGTTGACGCCCGGTGTTAGGACCGGCTTGCACCGCCCGGCATTTTCCGCGGGGTGCTCTCCGCATTGCCTGATCTATCGAATTGCTCCTCCCCCGACAAAAAAGGCTCAGCTCCATGACGCGCTTGCTCTTTGGCACTGCCGCTGCCGGTGTCCTGCTTGCGGCCGCATCGTCCGCCCATGCCGGCTCCACGCTCTCATACGTTCCGGACAGCCTGACACAATCCGTGATCGAACACGGACCGTGGACGCTGCATCAGTCCGGACATCATTTTCATCACGACGCTTCCGGCATCGTGCCGCCGGGCACGCTCACGCCGCCCTACAATCCGGCCCTCTATGGGACGCCTTATGCCGGCTATTGCTCGGCGAACGGCGAGACCACGATCAATCACGGCAAGAGCGTGATGCAGCCGTACTATTTTCCGTTCGTTCGCCGTCGCGGCGCGGTCCTTGAAGGCCTGTTCGACTATCGCCCGCGCAATGAACAGGAGGCGACGGTCGCTGCGATCTCGACGGATTGGGGCGCGACCTGGCAGTTCAGGGGCAAGGCGCTGGCGCTCAACCCCTACTGCCCGTGGGATGCGACCGATCCGGACAACCAGAACGTCAACGTCAACGGCGTGAAGACGGCGTACGGCTCGTCGAGCGCAAATGCCGGCGACAACGGGCTTGGCCACGCCTTCGTGCTGTCCGTGAAGGGCAAGCAACGCGTCTATCATCTCAACCGCGCCGATGGTCACATCGACAGCGATCAGCTCGTGGTCCATCCGCTGCATCGCGGCGAGGACTTCTCGCTGTTCGGACTTCCGGAACTCGGATTTGTCAGCCCGCTTGGGTCCGGCGGCTATCCCAAGCTCGAGGCTACGGCGGGTGCGACCACCGGCCTGATCGATCCCGACGCGATTCTCGGCGCCGTGCACATGGGCGAGAAGACCGCCGTCGTCTACGTCTCCAAGAACCTCACCCCCGGCGACAAGGGCTTCCCGGCCAACCAGGTGTGCCCGTCAACGCCGGCCTTCGCGCTGACCAACCTCGTCAACAAGAAGCCGCGGAAGGCCAACCATGACGTGATCACGATTCGTGTTGCAACGACGACTGATGGCGTGAACTTCACCGACGCCGGCCCGGCGACCGGCCTCAACGACCAGACCACGGTTGCGCTGAACGGCATTCGCTGGCTCGGCAGCGGCAGCATCCTGCGCATTCACGACGGGCGCTTCGGCATGTTCTTCGGCGCCGGAAACTGCCTGGACAACGACTCCGATGGCTTCCACTTCATCGGCTACGCCGAAACCGACAATCCGGTTCGCGGCGCCGGCGATCTCCTGAAGTGGCACGTGGTCAACGGCTTCGACAATCCGATCCTGTCCACCGACAAGGTCGTCGATCCCGCCGGCCCGCGGCCGTATCCGCTGAATGCGCCGCTCGTGAACGTTCATGGCGCAGATGCGCTGACGGCCGCGCAAGTCGCGCCCTTCGTACCGCCGGGCGAGGGCTACACCTCGAACTTCTTCAGCGGCCGGGTCTACGATCCGCAGGCGGTGCTGACCGACGAGCGGACCGTGACGATCGTGTTCGCCGGCTACAACACGCCGCAGCCGAGCAACAATCTCGGTGACTACCGGTCGATCGGCCGGTTCCAGCTTGGCGTCCGACCCGGCTACTTCATGCCGCCCTTCGTCGAGTCCGAGGACTGAGGCGCGCGGAAATCCAGACTGACAAGGACGCGGATCGAAGTTTGGACGGCTCGATCCGCGTCTTCCTATTTGCTATTTCTTGCGATCGAGAAACCCCTGCAGCAGCCGCTGCGGCTCGCCGGTCAGGAAAGACTTTCCGAACACGCCGACGCTGAGGTTCACGGACTCGGTCAGCGGCAGCTCTTCCCACTGCCGCAGCAGGTCCTTCTGGATGCGCAGCGCTTCGGGGCCGCATTCCAGCAGCGCTTTCACGGTGTGCTCGACGGCCTCATCGAGACCGCCGGGTTTTGCCACTGTGTCGATGAGACCCCAGGACAGCGCGGTCGGGGCGTCGATGTTCTCGGCGGTCATCATCAGCCAGCGGGCGCGGCCCCAGCCGATCAGCCGCGGCAGCAGCGCCGCATGAATCACCGAGGGGATGCCGACCCTGACCTCGGGCATGCCGAACATCGCGTCATGCGCCGCGACGCGGACGTCGCAGGCGGCCGCGACCTCGAGCCCGCCACCGAGGCACCAGCCGGGCAGGCGGGCGATGACAGGCGCCGGAAACTTCCGCACGGCCTCGCAGAGGTCGCGCAGGCGGCTGATGAAGCCTTCGGCGGACTTCTGATCGAGCGTCGCCATCTCCTTGATGTCGGCGCCGCCGATCATGCTGCGCTCGCTTTCGCCGGCCAGGATCACCGCGCGGATGCTGTGGTCGGCGGCCAGATGCTCGAAACCTTCGCGCACGCCGTTGGTCACGGCTGAGCTCACGATGTTCAGCTTGCCGGCGTTGCAGATGGTGAGGCGGACGACGCCTCTGCTGTCGCGGTCGATGCCGCAGTGGGGATTGAGCATGTCCATGGAATGGTTCCGGCGCAGGAATTGATCGCGCCATGTCCCGGACAAAGCAGGTCCCTGTCAAGCATCGGTGGCTGTTGCGCTGGCGAACGCAGATATATAGAATTATACACGTCATATAAAAGGAGCCAACATGACCGCCGGCGAGACATCAGACCTTCATTCCCCCGAGTTGACGCGCACGCGCGTGGTGGAATGGCAGGCGCCTGGGCCGGTGGCAAAGGCGGCGATGCCGATGTCCGGCATCGAGGCGATGCGTGCGATCCGCGACGGCGTGTTACCGCCGCCGCCGATGGCCAGGCTGATCGGCTTCCGCGTGGCCGTAGTCGAGGAGGGGTGGATCGTGATGGAGCTCGAGCCGCATGAGAGCCTGGAAAACACCATCGGCCTGCTGCACGGGGCGACCGCCGCGGCGCTGCTCGACACCGCGATGGGCTGTGCGATCTCCACCGTGCTGCCGGCGGGCCAGACCTCGGTCACGCTCGACCTCAAGCTGACCTATCTGCGCCCGCTCTCGGTCCGCTCGGGAACCATCTCGGCCGAGGGCAAGGTGATCAAGCTCGGCCGCCAGACCAGCTACACCGAGGGCTTCGTCCGCGACGGCAGGGGCAGTCTTGCGGTGCACGCGACTGCGACATTCTCGATGCTCGGCGGGGAACCCAAAGCGGCTGATAACGCGAAATAACTGCAGCATTCCCGGCGCAAAACTGCTATTATATGATTAGAAACATTCCAAGAGATCGGCATGCGCTATTCGAAAGAACACAAGCAGGAGACCCACGCGCGAATCGTGAAGAAGGCCGCGACGCGGCTGCGTGAGAAGGGCGCCCACGGCATCGGCGTCGCCGACCTGATGAAGGACGCCGGGCTGACCCATGGCGGCTTCTACGCGCATTTCGACTCGCGCGAGGCGCTGGTGATCGAGGCGTTCAACTATGCGATGGACCGCGCCACCGAGCGCTGGCGCAAGGTCACCGCTGAGGTAGCGCCGGAGAAGCGGCTTTCGACCATTGTCGACGGCTATCTGTCGGCGACCCATCGCGACGACCCCGGCCAGGGCTGCGCGGTGCCGGCGCTCGGCGCCGAGATCGCCCGCGAAAGCCCGAAGACCCGCAAGGCCTTCGCGCTCAAGCTCGACCAGATGATCGACATGATCGCCGACCAGATCCAGGACGTGCCGCGCAAGACCGCGCGCAAGCAGGCGATGGCGGCGCTGGCCACTATGATGGGCACCATCGTGATGTCGCGGATCGCGGGCAATGGCGAGATGTCCGACGAGATCCTGAGCGCGGGCCGCGAGGCGACGCTGGGACGCGCCGCTGCGGCGAAGGCACCTGCGAAGAAGAAGGTGAATTAGGCAATTCGCTTCCCCAACGTCGTCCCGGCGAAGGCCCTAGGGCATGCACAGATCTCTGAGGGACCATCCAGCGGCTGCGGCGTGGAAGTATTGCAGGCCGTGTTTCATAGTGATGGGGCCCGGCGGTTTGGACGATGGATAGCCGTCCCAGCCGCCGAGCCGGCCGATAATCCAGGCGGCCCAAGCGAGGCTGTCAGGCGGGTGCGGGTTTCTCAGCCGCTTGCTTTGGGCTTCGAGGTTGCGATTGAGGGCGGCAAGTGTAGCGACTTCCCCAGCATTGAAGGCAATTCGGACAGACTGGTTGTCGCGACCATCGCGCGCCTGCACAAGCTGAAGGGAGATGACTGCCGCCTTGGCCGCGATCGCGACCAGCTTGAGAAGCCGCTCGGCGGTCCCGATCTGACTGTCTTCGAGCTTGAGGCCTTGTGTCTTCAAGATGCGGAAGAACTGCTCGATCAGCCACCGCCGCTTGTACCATTCGATAATGCGCCAGGCCTCTTCTGCATTCGTCACCGGATGCGTGGTGAGCAGCCGCCAGTGCAGCGGCTCGATCCCGGCCTGCGGCTCGATCTCGCGCACATCGACCAGGATCAAGGGTAGGCTTTTCGGCAGATGGCGCAGGAACTTGGTTTGCGGTCGGGCCAGTTCGACGGCGCCGAAGCGCAGATCGAGAAGCGCAGCCCGCTCAGGCCGTTGTGCTCGCGCAGGCAATACGATGGTCCGTTGTTCGATGCTGGTCATGGCCTCGCTGGCCGCATACAGGCCACAGCCATCCGCCAGCTTGCGATCATGCATGCTCCGGGCAATGACGTGGAACTGGTGTTCTGCGGCGCAGGCGTAGAGCGCGAAGATGTCGCTCTCGCGGTCGCCCAGCATGGTCACCATCGCAGCCTTCGCCAACAGCGGCTTGGCTGCCAGAGCGGTCGCGATCCAGCGTTGCGATTCTTTGTCCTTCAGATCGCGATTGTCGTGCGAGACGGTGCGGCGGCCCTGGCGGGTCCAGATCTCGCCGTGCAACAGGCCAAGGCAGCAGCCGCTTTCCGCGTCTGCGGCCAGCATCGGGTGCAGCAACACCCCGCGGGTGTTGCCATGACCGATCTCGCCCAAGCCACGCCGGTTTTGTGCCTTGGTGGCAAAATTGATCTCGCTGGTATCCTGGATCGCCAGCACATGGCGGCCTTCGGCCGCCATTACCGTACCATCGCTCCAGCTTTCGATTATCCGCGTCGTCGTCACCTTGGCATTGCCGAGAAAGCGGTTGAAGCGCACCTCCCGGGCACGCATGCCTCCTGCCAGCCGTCGCAGGCAGACATCCTTGCCCGCGACCATGCATTCGACGAGCGCCGCCCCCCTTTATCGAGGCGGAGATCCCCGAACCGACCTAATGACCAGTCAATTTGCGCCAGCATGTCGACACCTCCGCCAAAGCCGAAGTGCCGCAATATGAATCACACGAAATACCGATTCGGGAATCCCCACCCAACTAGATGTGTGCATGCCCTAGGGCGTTCGCCGGGACGACGGAGAGATTACACCCCGCTGAACAGCGCGCGTTCGGCTTCCACCGTCTCGTAGATGTAGTCCGCCACCGCGCGGATGCGGGCGAGGTCCTTGCTGTCGGCGTGCATCAGGAGCCAGAAGGTGCGGGAGATCCGCACCTCGTCGGGCAGCACCGGCTGCAGTTCGGGATGGGCTGATGCCATGAAGTGCGGCAGCACGGCGATGCCGAAGCCGGCGATGGTGGCGTTGAGCTGCGCGATCAGGTTGGCACTGCGGAATTTCGCGGAGATCTTCGGCGAGACCTGCGGCAGATAGTCCAGTTCCGGCGTGAACAGCAGCTCCTCGATGTAACCGACGAAGCGGTGCCGCGGCAGGTCGGCACGCGCGGCGATCACAGGCGCCTGCGCCAGATAGGCGGGTGCGGCATAAAGCCCGAGCGTGTAGTCCAGAAGCTTGCGGCCGACGATGCGGCCTTCCTTCGGCATGGTCAGGCTGATCGCGATATCGGCCTCGCGCTTGGAGAGCGAGAACAGCCGCGCGGTGGCGACGAGTTGCAGGTCGAGATCGGGATACCGCTCGGTGAACTTGACCAGCCGCGAGGCCAGGAAGTGACTGCCGAAGCCGTCGGGCGCGCCGATCCGCACCGTGCCGGTGAGATGCGCGCGCGAGCCGCCGACCGCCTCCTGGTTGGCCACGATGGTGGATTCCATCGCCTCGGCGCTGTCGGCGACGCGCTGGCCCGCCTCGGTCAGCAGGTAGCCGGTTTTGCGCCGATCAAACAGTTTTGCGGAGAGGTGGCGCTCCAGCCGGTCGACACGCCGGATCACTGTGGCATGATCGACACCGAGCTGCTTGGCGGCAGCCGAAACCGACCCGCCGCGCACGATGGCAAGCACGAAACGGAAGTCGTCCCAGTCGATTGTGTCGCTGCCTTGATCCTGCATTACCGCACATCTATGGTGCAATTTATCGGACTTGAATCCTATAAAATGCAGGGTCATAGGGTTTGTAAAGCGATCTCGCCGCGCGGAGCGGCGATTCACGTCTCCAAGGGAGGATATTCATGCGCTCGATCGGACATTTCATCGGTGGCAAGGAGGTCAAGGGCACCTCGGGCCGTACGGCCGACGTCTTCGAGCCGATGACCGGCGACGTCCAGGCCAAGGTGGCGCTGGCCTCCAAGGCCGAGGTCCGTGCCGCGGTCGAGAACGCCCGCGCCGCGCAGGGCGAATGGGCCGCCACCAACCCGCAGCGCCGCGCCCGCGTCATGATGAAGTTCGTCGAGCTGGTGCAGCGCGACTACGACAAGCTCGCCGAGCTTTTGGCGCGCGAGCATGGCAAGACCGTTCCCGACGCCAAGGGCGACATCCAGCGCGGCCTCGAGGTCGCCGAGTTCGCCTGCGGCATCCCGCATCTGATGAAGGGCGAGTACACCGAGGGCGCTGGTCCCGGCATCGACATCTACTCGATGCGTCAACCCCTGGGAGTGGTCGCCGGCATCACGCCGTTCAACTTCCCGGCGATGATCCCGATGTGGAAGTTCGCGCCTGCGATCGCCTGCGGCAATGCCTTCATCCTGAAGCCGTCCGAACGCGATCCCGGCGTGCCGATGGCGCTGGCCCAGTTGATGATCGAAGCGGGGCTGCCGGCCGGCATCCTCAACGTCGTCAACGGCGACAAGGAGGCGGTCGACGCCATCCTCGACGATCCCGACGTCAAGGCGATCGGCTTCGTCGGCTCGACGCCCATTGCCCAGTACATCTATGAGCGCGCCGCGCAGACCGGCAAGCGTTGCCAGTGCTTCGGCGGCGCCAAGAACCACGCCATCATCATGCCCGACGCCGACATGGACCAGGCGGTCGATGCGCTGATCGGTGCCGGCTACGGCTCGGCCGGCGAGCGCTGCATGGCGGTGTCGGTTGCGGTCCCCGTCGGCAAGACCACCGCCGACCGGCTGATGGAAAAGCTGATCCCGCGCGTCGAGTCGCTCAAGATCGGCACCTCGGTCGATCCGTCGGCCGACTACGGTCCGCTGGTGACCCGCGAGGCGGTCGAGAAGGTCAAGAGCTACATCGACATCGGCGTCAAGGAAGGCGCCACGCTCGCGGTCGACGGCCGCGGCTTCAAGATGCAGGGCTACGAGAACGGCTTCTACCTCGGTGGTTCGCTGTTCGACAACGTCACCAAGGACATGCGGATCTACAAGGAAGAGATCTTCGGCCCGGTGCTCTCGGTGGTGCGCGCCAAGGACTATCACGAGGCGCTGGCGCTGCCGTCCGACCACGACTACGGCAACGGCGTTGCGATCTTCACCCGCGACGGCGACGCCGCGCGCGACTTCGCGGCCAAGGTCAATGTCGGCATGGTCGGCGTCAACGTGCCGATCCCGGTGCCGATCGCCTACTATACGTTCGGCGGCTGGAAGAAGTCGGGCTTCGGCGATCTCAACCAGCACGGTCCAGACTCGGTCCGCTTCTACACCAAGACCAAGACGGTGACCTCGCGCTGGCCGTCCGGCGTCAAGGACGGTGCGGAGTTCTCGATCCCGACGATGAAGTGACGCGAGATTGGAGTGAGCTTCGGCAGCATCGGCAAATCACCTCTCCCTGTGGGAGAGGTCGGCGCGAAGCGCCGGGTGAGGGGGCACGGTCTCTCGTTAGAGCAGCACACCCTCACCCGATTTGCTGCGCAAATCGACCTCTCCCCGGTGGGGAGCGGTGACCTCAGCGTGCGGGGGCATTGAGATGCAGTTCGCTCTCAACGAGGACCAGATCGCGGTTCGCGACATGGCGCGGGCGTTTGCGGCGGAAAAGATCGCGCCCCACGCGCTCGAATGGGACGAGACGAAGCACTTTCCCGTGGATGTGATGCGCGAGGCCGCAGGCCTCGGCATCGGCGGCATCTATATCAAGGACGATGTCGGCGGCTCGGCGATGACGCGGTTCGACGCCGCGCTGATCTTCGAGGCGCTGGCGACCGGGTGCCCGACCACGTCGGCCTTCATCTCGATCCACAACATGGCGTCCTGGATGATCGATGCCTATGGCAACGACACCCAGCGCCACAAATGGCTGCCCAAGCTCTGCACTATGGAGCTGATCGCGAGCTACTGCCTGACCGAGCCGGGCGCCGGCTCGGACGCTGCGGCGCTGCGCACCCGCGCGGTGCGCGACGGCGATCACTACGTGCTCAACGGCCAGAAGCAGTTCATTTCGGGCGCCGGCAGCACCGACCTTCTGGTGGCGATGGTGCGCACCGGCGGCGACGGCCCCGGCGGCGTCTCGACGGTCGTGATCGACGGCAAGACGCCGGGCGTTTCGTTCGGCAATAACGAACGCAAGATGGGCCGGAACGCGCAGCCGACCCGCGCTGTCATTTTCGAGAATGCCCGCGTGCCGGTCGCAAACCGGCTCGGCGAGGAGGGCATCGGCTTCAAGATCGCGATGGCCGGCCTCGATGGCGGCCGGCTCAACATCGCGGCGTGCTCGCTCGGCGGCGCGCAGGCGGCGCTCGACAAGGCGCTGGCTTACATGAAGGACCGCAAGGCCTTTGGAAAACGGCTCGACGAATTCCAGGCGCTGCAGTTCAAGATCGCCGACATGGCGACCGAGCTCGAAGCCGCACGCACCTTCCTGTGGCGCGCGGCGGCGGCGCTCGATCGCAAGGATCCGGACGCCTCGATGTTGTGCGCGATGGCGAAGCGCTTCGGCACCGATGTCGGTTTCGAGGTCGCCAACCAGGCGCTGCAGCTGCATGGCGGTTACGGTTACCTCAGCGAATACGGCGTCGAGAAGATCGTGCGCGATCTGCGCGTGCACCAGATCCTCGAAGGCACCAATGAAATCATGCGGCTGATCGTGTCGCGCAAGTTGATCGAGGGCGCGCGATGAACGATGTGGCCGCGGAAGGCGATCTGATCGCACGCAAGGAAGGGGCGGCCGGCATCATCCGGCTCAACCGGCCGAAGGCGATCAATGCCGTGACGCTGGAGATGTTCCACGACATCGACAGGGCGCTCGACGCGTTCGAAGCCGATCCCGAGGTCGCGGTCATCTTGCTGGAAGGCGCCGGCGAGCGCGGCCTGTGTGCCGGCGGCGACATCCGGGCGCTCTGGGAAAGCTCGAAGGTCAAGGGTGATCTCGGCAAGATCCTGTGGCGCGACGAGTACATCCTCAACGCACGGATCAAGAAATTTCCAAAACCCTATGTTGCGTTCATGGACGGCATCGTGATGGGCGGCGGCGTCGGGTTGTCGGCGCACGGCAGCCACCGCGTGGTGACCGAGCGGACGAAACTCGCGATGCCCGAGGTTGGGCTCGGCTTCTTCCCCGATGTCGGCGGCACATATCTGCTGTCGCGCTCGCCCGGCGAGATCGGCACCTATTTTGGTCTCACCGGCACCACGATGAATGGGCCCGATGCGATCTACGCGAAGTTTGCCGATGCCGTGGTGCCGAGCGCAAAGCTCCCAGCGCTGCGCGAGGCGCTGACCAAGGTCGCACCACGCAGCAGTTCGGCTGAGATCGACCGGCTGATCGCGGGCTTTGCGACCGGCGAAAAATCCGGCCCCGTTGCTGCGATGCAGGCCAAAATCGACGGCTGGTTCGCGCGCGGCCGGATGGAGGACATCGTCGCCGCACTGACGGCCGACGGATCGGACCTGGCGCAGGCCACGCTGAAGACGCTCGGCGAAAAATCGCCGCGCGGCATGGTGGTGACGCTAAAACTACTGCGGCTGGCGCGGGCGACCGCGACGCTGGAAGAGTGCCTGGTGCGCGAATATCGCGCGGCGCTCGAAGTGTTCGCCAGCGACGATTTCCGCGAGGGCGTGCGCGCCGCGGTGATCGACAAGGACCGCAATCCGAAATGGTCGCCGCCTGAGATCGAGGACGTGACGGCGGAGATGCTAGCGCCTTACTTCGCCGAGATCGGCGCCGATGAACTGAAATTCCCTGACAGCAAATAGAAACGTCGCAAGCGGAGGACTTCCCATGGCAAACGTCGCATTCATCGGGCTCGGCAATATGGGCGGGCCGATGGCGGCCAATCTGGTCAAGGCCGGCCACAAGGTGACCGCGTTCGATCTGGTCGCAGCGTCCCGCGATCAGGCCAAGAGCGATGGCGCCGCGATCGCCGAGAGCGGCGTTGGCGCGGTGAAGGGCGCCGACGTCGTGATCACCATGCTGCCTGCCGGCAAGCATGTGCTCGGCGTCTGGAACGAAGTGCTTCCCGCCATGAGCAAGGGCGCGCTGATCATCGACTGCTCGACCATCGACGTCGAAAGCGCCAAGCAGGCGCACGCGCTCGCGGCCAAGCACGGCATGGCTTCGGTCGATGCGCCGGTCTCCGGCGGCACCGGCGGCGCCAAGGGCGCGACGCTGACCTTCATGTGCGGCGGCGAGGCGAAGGCGTTCGCGGCGGCCCAGCCGATGCTGGCCAACATGGGCAAGAAGATCGTGCATTGCGGCGCCGGCGGCGCAGGACAGGCGGCCAAGATCTGCAACAACATGATCCTCGGCATTTCCATGATCGCGGTCGGCGAGGCCTTTGTGCTGGCCGAAAAGCTCGGCCTCTCGCACCAGGCGCTGTTCGACGTCGCCTCGACCTCGTCGGGGCAGTGCTGGTCGCTGACCACCTATTGCCCGGTTCCCGGCCCGGTGCCGACCTCGCCGGCGAACAACGACTACAAGCCGGGCTTCGCCTCCAATTTGATGGTGAAGGATCTGACGCTGGCGCAGGACGCCGCCAATGCCGCCGGCGCGGTGACGCCGCTCGGCAAGCACGCGCAGGAGCTCTACAAGACCTTCGACGCCTCGGGCCACGGCGGGGTCGACTTTTCCGGAATTATCCAGCACGTTCGCAGCCTCGCTGGAAAGTAATTATATTGCGTCATCCTTCGAGACGCCGCGCATAGCGCGGCTCCTCCAGCGACAACGCGAAGCGTTGCGCGGGATGACGACAGCGGATGTGGAGAAGCCGGATGACCACATTTCAGGACGCACGTGCCTTTCTGCTCAAGCATCGCACCGACTACGACGCGGCGGTGAAGGGATTCCGCTGGCCGGATCCAGTGCCGTTCAACTGGGCGCTGGACTGGTTCGACGCGGAGCTCGCGCACAATGCCGACAGCCGCGACCGGCCGGCGCTGTGGATCGTCGATGCCGCCAGCGGCAACGAGACGAAACGGTCCTTCGCCGAGCTGTCGCGCCGTTCCAATCAGGTTGCAAATTTCCTGCGTGCGCAGGGGCTGAAGCGCGGCGATCATCTGTTGCTGCTGCTCGGCAATGTCGTCCCGCTGTGGGAGACCATGCTGGCGGCAATGAAGCTCGGCGTCGTCGTGATTCCCGCGACCACGCTTTTGACTGCGGATGAGTTGCGCGACCGGCTGGATCGCGGCAAAGCCAAGGCGGTGGTTGCCACCCAGGATCAGGTCGCGAAGTTCGCAGGGCTCGGCGCCGGCAATCTCTCGCGCATCGTGGTCGGCGCGACGCAGACCCACGAGGGTTGGTTGCCGTTCGAGGATGCGGCGAAGCAGTCGGATGCCTTCACACCCGACGGCCCGACCAGGGCCGACGACCCGATGCTGCTCTATTTCACCTCGGGTACCACGGCAAAACCAAAGCTGGTGCGGCACAGCCAGCGCAGCTATCCGGTCGGCCATCTCTCGACCATGTATTGGATCGGGCTGCAGCCTGGCGACGTCCATCTCAACATTTCGTCGCCCGGCTGGGCCAAGCACGCCTGGAGCTGCTTCTTCGCGCCGTGGAATGCCGGCGCCACGATCTTCATCGCCAATCAGCCGCGCTTCGAGGCGAAAGGGTTGCTCTCGATCATCGGCCGCTGCGGGGTCACCACGCTGTGCGCGCCGCCGACGGTGTGGCGGATGTTCATCCAGGAAGACCTTGCGAGCTTCAAGGTTTCGCTGCGCGAGGTCTGCGGCGCCGGCGAGCCGCTCAATCCCGAGATCATCGACCAGGTCAAATCGGCCTGGGGCCTGACCATCCGCGACGGTTACGGCCAGACCGAGACCACGGCGCTGGCCGGCAACTCGCCGGGGCAGAAGGTCAAGATCGGCTCGATGGGCCGGCCGCTGCCCGGCTATCGCGTGCAGGTCACCGACAGTGACGGCCACGCAGCCAAGGAAGGCGAGGTGACCTTGCTGCTCGGCACTGAGCGGCCGGCCGGTCTGATGCAGGGCTATCAGGGCGACGACGGCAAGCTGATTGGTACGGACGGCGAGATCTATCGCAGCGGCGACGTCGTGTTCACCGATGACGAGGGCTATCTCACCTTCGTCGGCCGCACCGACGACGTGTTCAAGTCATCCGATTACCGCATCTCGCCGTTCGAGCTCGAGAGCGTGCTGCTGGAGCACGATGCGGTGGCGGAAGCTGCCGTGGTGCCGAGCCCGGACCCGATCCGGCTCGCGGTCCCCAAGGCCTATGT
This sequence comes from Bradyrhizobium sp. WCU1, assembly GCF_053474805.1. NCBI lineage: Bacteria > Pseudomonadati > Pseudomonadota > Alphaproteobacteria > Hyphomicrobiales > Nitrobacteraceae > Bradyrhizobium > Bradyrhizobium sp. WCU1. The sequence continues at coordinate 290,026 of NZ_CM130280.1, read as the reverse complement.
GCTGCTGGTCTCCGGTGTCGAGCGCAGCCCGGAGACGGCGCTGTCGATCTTCAAACATTTGCACACGCGGCTCGCACCGTTTAAACGCATCCGCAAGATCGAGCTGGTCACCGAACTGCCCAAGACGATTTCGGGAAAAATCCGCCGGGTGCAGTTGCGCCGGCTCGAACATGACGATGCGAGAGACGATGCGTTGCGCGGAGCCGAGTTCCGCGAGGAAGAATTTCCGGAGCTGCAGAAAGTGCGGACCTCCGGTTAGGAGGTCAGCCAATGAATGAAGTCTGGAAGAAGCCGCCGGTGTCGCTGGAAACCTACCAGGGCATGGTCGGCAAGGAGATCGGTGTCTCTTCGTGGCACCTGCTCGATCAGGGGCGCATCAATACCTACGCCGACGTGATCGAGGATCACCAGTTCATCCATGTCGATCCCGAACGCGCCAAGACGGAGACCGCCTTCGGCACCACGATTGCGCACGGCTTCCTTACGATGTCGCTGCTGTCAATCATGTCCTACGAGGTGATGCCGGTGCTCGAAGGCACCGCGATGGGCGTCAATTACGGTTTCGACAAGCTGCGCTTCATCTCGCCGGTCCGCTCGGGCAAGCGTGTTCGCGGCCGCTTCCTGCTCGCCGAAGCCACGCTGCGCAAGCCGAAGGAACTGCTGTCGCGCACTAACGTTACGGTCGAGATCGAGGGCGAGGAGAAGCCCGCGCTGGTCGCGGACTGGCTCGGCCTGATCTATTTCAGCTAGAGCGTTTTCCAGCGAAGTGGATACCGGTTCGCGCGAAGAAAACGCGTCCCAACAAGAAGCGGGAGCCCCGTTCCGACTTAATCGGAACGGAAAGGGCTCCAGCAAAAGGTTGAGTAGCTCCACCTTTCCCGCAAGCGGGAGAGGTGGAGCGAGCCCGCCTGGCTAGAAGTAGCGCATTGACGGCTTTGATTCCCGGTGTCCATCATGCTCCCGTTTGGGCGGTGCGGTCCCGGGAGTGGCAGCCATGGTGCAGAACATCGTCGCCGGACTTGTCGTCGTCGCGTTGCTTGTGATCGGCTCGATCAGCTACGCGCAGGAACATCACGAGTGCTGGAGCGGGCATCTGCTCAAGAGCCTGAAGCCCTGCGGGTCGATGACCCCCGACGTCTAGCGCGTCAAGTGGTCGGCTCTGCTACCCCCGGCCGGGCTTGACCCGGCCATCCATCGCTGCTCAAAAGTCTCTAACCTTTTCATGCCGTTCGGGCGCACACCCTCTCCCCTTGTGGGAGAGAGTGGCGAAATCGAGCGGAGCGAGATGAAGCCGGGTGAGGGTCTCTCTCCGCGCGCTCATCCGTGGAGAGAACCCCTCATCCGGCGCGCTACGCGCGCCACCTTCTCCCACAAGGGGAGAAGGAAGTCAGAGCAGGAATGACAAGCATGGCAATCAGGTTTGACGGACGCGTCGCTATCGTCACCGGCGCGGGCAATGGTCTTGGGCGGGCGCATGCGCTGGGGCTCGCCAGCCGCGGCGCCAAGGTCGTGGTCAACGATTTCGGCGGCGCGCGCGACGGCACCGGCGGCTCACTGTCGCCGGCCGAGACCGTGGTCGAGGAGATCCGGAAAGCGGGCGGCACCGCGATGGCCGACGGCGCCGACGTCTCGAACTTCGAGCAGGTCACCGCGATGGTCGAGCGCGCCACCAAGGAGTGGGGCAGCGTCGATCTGCTCTGCGCCAATGCCGGCATCCTGCGCGACAAGTCGTTCACCAAGCTCGAGGTCGCCGACTGGGACAAGGTGCTCGGCGTGCATCTCACCGGCACCTTCTACTGCTGCAAGGCGGTGTGGGCCGGCATGCGCGAGCGCAATTACGGCCGCATCGTGCTGACGACCTCGTCGTCGGGCCTGTTCGGCAATTTCGGCCAGGCCAATTACGGCGCAGCGAAGGCCGGCATGGTCGGCCTGATGAACGTGCTCGCCGAAGAGGGCCGCAAGAACAACATCAAGGTCAACACCATCTCGCCGACCGCGGCGACCCGCATGACCGAGGAACTGCTGCCGCCGCAGGCGCTTCAGCTGATGAAGCCGGAGGCGATCACGCCGGCGGTGGAGTTCCTGCTTAGCGAAGATGCGCCGACCCGCACCATTATAGGCGCCGGCGCCGGCTCGTTCGCGGTGATCCGCGTGCTGGAGACCGAAGGCGTCAACCTGCCGCAGTCCGAATGGACGCCGGACGGTGTCGCCGCGCACTTCAAGGACATCAGCGACATGTCGACCGCGAAGGCGCTGCAGGGCGCGTTCGAGCAGACGCAGAAATACGTCGCCCAGGCCGCCGCGCGGGCCGGGATCAAGCTCTAACCGTCATTCCGGGGCTCGCGAAGCGAGAGCCCGGAATCCGTACTCACGATCGTGGTTATGGATTCCGGGTCTGGTGCTTCGCACCATCCCGGAATGACCTCTTTTGTTGTGGCGCCGAGCCGGGTCTAAACTCTCGCCATGTCATCATCCTCCGCCCAACACGTCGCCATCATCGGAGCCGGCCCCGCCGGCCTGATGGCGGCGGAGGTGCTTGCGGCTGGCGGTGCAGAGGTCACCGTCTACGACGCGATGCCGTCGGCGGGGCGCAAGTTCCTGATGGCCGGGCGAGGCGGGCTCAATCTCACCCACTCCGAGCCGCTGCCGGATTTCCTTGCGCGCTATCGCGAGGCGATGCCGCACCTGAAGGCCGCGGTCGAGGCGTTTCCACCTGATAGCTTGCGCGCGTGGAGCGATGTTCTGGGGCAGCCGACGTTCGTCGGCACCAGCGGCCGCGTCTTCCCGCAAGCATTCAAGGCTTCGCCCTTGCTGCGCGCCTGGCTGCGGCGGCTCGATGCCGCGGGCGTCGGATTCGCATTCCGGCATCGCTGGATCGGATGGGATGCGCAGGGCGCGCTGCTGTTCGAGACCCCCGACGGAGAGCGCGCGGTTAGGGCTGACGCGACCGTGCTGGCGCTCGGCGGCGCCAGCTGGCCGCGGCTCGGTTCGGATGGCGCCTGGGCTGATATCCTTGCGGCGAAGGGGATTGCCCTTGCCCCGATGCGACCGGCCAATTCCGGCTTCACCGTCGCGTGGTCGAATATCTTCCGCGACCGGTTTGAGGGGCAGCCGCTCAAGGGCGTCGCCCTCACGATCGGTTCGCACACCGCGCGCGGCGAGGCAGTCGTCACCCGCACGGGCATCGAAGGCGGCGCTATCTACGCGCTGTCGGCGGACTTGCGCGAGGCGGTGCTGGGTATCGGGCAGGCAACGCTGACGATCGCGCTGCGACCGGACCTCGACGCCGCGGCGCTGACCACCCGCCTGTCCGGGACCCGCGGCAAGCAGTCGCTCGCGAATTTCCTGCGCAAGGCGGCGCAACTCTCTCCTGTCGGCATCGGGCTGATGCAGGAGGCGGCGATTGCATCCGGCCGGCCATTGCCATCGTTCTCGCCGGCAGAGCTCGCGCGGCTGATCAACGCGGTTCCGGTTCAGCTCACGGGCGTCGCGCCGATCGCGCGCGCGATCTCGAGCGCCGGCGGTATCAGGTTCGACGAGCTCGACGCGCATTTCATGCTGCGCCAGCTGCCCGGCGTTTTTGCCGCCGGCGAGATGCTCGACTGGGAGGCACCGACCGGCGGTTATCTGTTGCAGGCGTCGTTCGCGACGGGGATGGCGGCAGGGAAGGGCGCGTTGAATTGGTTGAACACGACGAAATCGTAGGATGGGTAGAGCGAAGCGAAACCCATCAACTTCTCTCCGAATGGAGGGATGATGGGTTTCGCTGCGCTCTACCCATCCCGCGCCTGCTCACTCCGAACCTGTCTTCGTCGCGATGTCGGTGATGAACCCGAGCATACCGAACGTTGCCGCGACCGCGCAGACCGCCGTCCATCCACCAAAACTCCATGCCGCAGATGCCGTTGCCGCGCCGACCGCACCGCCGATGAAGAACAGCGCCACGAACAGGCCGTTGATCCGGCCGCGCGCCTCGGGCTGCAGCAGATTGACGGCGCGGCGGCCGAGCGTCTGATCGGTGGTGATGCCGAAATCGAGCAGCACGGCGCCGACACCAAGCAGGGAGAGGGCAGCGACCCGCGACTCGATCATGCCGGCCCAGGCGCAGAGCGCGAGTGCACCGGCGATGAGAAGGTGCGAGACAATCAGCAGCGGCCGCGCGAAGCCCCTGTCCCCCCAGCGCCCGGCGATCGGGGTCGCTGCCGCCCCCGCGACGCCGATCAGCGCGAACAGCGCTATTCCCCTGGCATCGAGCTTGAACGGCGCATCCGGCAGGCGCAGCGCCACCGCGGCCCAGAACGCGGTGAAGGATGCCATCACCAGCGCCGCGGTCCATGATCGGACGCGCAGCACCGGCTCGTCGCGCAGCAATTTGGGAAATGAGCGCAGGAGCGCTCCGTAGCTGACTTTTGCCGCCGGCTGCAAGGTCGGCAGATAGCGCGCCAACGCGCCGGCGAGCACCGTCATCAGCACGGCCGAGGTGACATAATAGCCGCGCCAGTTCCAACTGTCCGCGATCAGGCTCGCCGCCGGCCGTGACAGCAGGATGCCGATCATCAAGCCGCTCATCACGTCGCCGATCGCTTGTCCGCGGCGCTCCGGCGGCACCATCGACGCCACCAGCGGCACCACCATCTGGATCGCTGCGCAGGACGCACCGAGGATGAAGGTGGCAGCGAGCAGGATCACCGGCGTCGGGGCCATCGCGGTGCCGATCGCGGCGACGATGGCGCAGGCCAGCGTGCGCAGGATCAGCCGTCTGTTCTCGACCAGGTCGACCAGCGGCACCAGCAGCAACAGCCCGAGCGCGTAGCCGAGCAGGGTCAACGTCGAGATCAGGCCCGCCTGCAGCTCGGTCATGCCGAGCGAGCGGCCGATCAGGCCGACCAGGATCTGCGGGGCAAACAAATTGGTGACGACGGTGCCGGTGGTGATGGCGCCGATCCAGATCAGGGGACGCACCGAGGTGGCGCGCGCCGTGGAGAGTTTGGTGGCTTCGGAAATGGTCATGGGACCTCGCGGGGAAGTGGCGAGGCCCCCTTTAGGGGATCGGGATAATATGCTACAATTCAAATAAGATAATGAAGAATATGCGAGATTGTTATGAACACCCATGACCTCGTGGCGTTCGTCGCCGTGGTGGAGACCGGATCGATCGTCGCGGCGTCCGCGCGGCTGAACCTGACCCAACCCGGCGTGACACGGCGGATCCAGAATCTGGAGGAGATGCTGGGCGCGCAGCTGCTCGACCGGCTGTCGAAGCCGCTGAAGCCGACGGCTGCGGGCATCGAGGCCTATGAACAGGGTCGCCGTCTGCTGCGCATGCTCGACGACCTCAAATCGGGCGTCGCCAGTGACGGCGTGGTGCGCGGCGAGTTCAGGCTCGGCCTGACGCCGTATTTGTCGGAGGCGGGGTTGGCGGGTCCGCTCGATGCGGTGCGCGCGGAGTTTCCCGCCCTCGCAGTGCGCGTCGTTGCGGGCCTCTCGCCGCACCAGGTCGACGCGGTCTCACGCAACGAGCTGGACGCGGCGGCGATCTGCATTCCGGACGGTGCCGTGCCGCCGGCGGACCTGGCCGCCGACGATCTCGGCGCGCAGCCGGTCATCTTCGTCGTCGCACGCGACATCAAGCTGCCGAAATCCGCCGACCTCGAATGGCTGTCGCGCATGGGATGGGTGATGAACCAGGACGGTTGCGGCTTCCGCCAAACGTTGAAGCGCCAGTTCGAAGCCGCGCATCTGCCGTTCAACGTCGCGGTCGAGGCGCTCGATAGTGAGCTGCGGCTGTCGCTGGTCGCGCGCGGGCTCGGCATCGGCGTCGTGACGCCGGTCGCGCTGAAGCGGAGCGCGCTCCGTAGCCGGCTTAAGGTGGTCAGGATCGAAGGGTTCGATGCCGCGGTGCGCGCCTGGATCGTGCACCGCCCGCCCGCCGGCCGCCTGACGCGGCCGATCGAGGTGTTTCGCGATGCGCTGGATCGGGAGTTGCAGGCGCTGATCCGCGCCTAGCGCAGCTTGCCCCTTGCCGTCACCGGCAACGCGCCGATGATTTCGTCGCCGCGCACCATCACGACCTCGTCCATCATGTTGACGACGACGCAGACATGATTGGGCACGACCCGCACGACGTCGCCGACATTCGGCCGGGTGTTGCTGCGGGAGAGGTCGAGGAAGCCATGCTCCTCGGCGAAGCGCGCGATCTTGGCCTCGGGATGTTCGAGGATCAGGCCGTGGCCTTCGAGCCCACCGGTGTCCGAGGTCAGCGTCTTGGAGCCGGCATCGAGGATACCGCGCTCGGGGCCGGCGCGGCTGACCACGGTGGAATAGATATGCAGCGCGCAATCGTCCCAGGTCGCGACGCCGGCCGCGACCTGCATGCGGTCGTTGTAGATGTAGGTGCCGAAGCGGTGCTCGGTGCCACCCTTCAGTTTGCCGAGATTGACGAGGTTCGGCGTGCCACCGGTCGAGACGATGGCCGCATCGAGGCCGTGGGCGCGCACGCCGGCCAGCGCCTCGTCGTAGAATTTCTGCGCGTCGGCCCAGCCGGTCTCGGTCGGGTACAGCATGAAGCCCGCGAAGCTCAGGCCCGTGGAGGCCGCGATCTCGCGCGCCAGCGCGATCGCCTCGGCCGGGGTCTCGACGCCAGCGCGCTTGCGCCCGGTGTCGCATTCGACCACGACCGAGAGTGGGCGACCGGAGGCGGCGGCTGCCTTCGGCAGATCGCCGACCACGACGGAATTATCCGCGGCGACGGTGACGTTGGCCTTGCCTTGCAGCGCACCGAGCCGCGCCATTTTCTCGTCGCCGAGCAGATTGTAGCTGATCAGGATGTCGTCGATGCCGCTATCGGCCATGATCTCGGCCTCGCCGAGCTTCTGGCAGGTGATGCCCTTGGCGCCAGCCTTGATCTGCAACTGCGCCAGCATCGGGTTCTTGTGCGTCTTGATGTGCGGCCGGTTGGCGATGCCGGCCTCGTCGCAGGCCTTCTGGATCCGCGCGATGTTGCGCTCGACCCGGTCCATGTCGATCACGGCGCAGGGCGTGCCGTATTCCCTGGCGATCTTGGCGGCGAGGGGCGTGGTCATGGTCTGTCCTTTTTCTCCGGCCTCGTAGGATGGGTAGAGCGAAGCGAAACCCATCGTCTTTAATCCGCGCGGAAGCAGGATGGGTTTCGCTGCGCTCTACCCATCCTACACTTTACGCCTGTTCGATTTCTTCGCGCAGCACTTCGAGTTCGAGCCAGCGGTCCTCGGCGGCGGCGAGCTCGTCCTGCGCCTTGGCGATCGCCGCTGAAGCTGCGTCGAATTTCTTGCGATCCTTCGCATAGAGATCGGGATCGTCGAGCAGCTTCTGCTGCTTTGCGATCTCGGCGTGCAACTTGTCGATCGTCTTCGGCAGCGTCTCCAGCGCGTGCTTCTCGTTGAAGCTCAGCCGGCGTCTCGGTGCCGCCTCGGGCGCTGCGGCCCTGGCTTCCTTCTTCTCTTCAGTCGCGGCGTCCGCCTTCACCGCCTCGCGCTTCACGTCGGCGCCGCGCTGCGCCAGCATGTCGGAGTAGCCGCCGGCATATTCGATCCAGCGGCCCTGGCCTTCGGGCACGATCACCGAGGTCACGACGCGGTCGAGGAAGTCGCGGTCATGGCTGATCAGGATCACCGTGCCCTCGTAATCGCCGAGCATGTCCTCGAGCACGTCGAGGGTTTCGAGATCGAGGTCGTTGGTCGGCTCGTCCAGGATCAGGAGGTTCGACGGTTTTGCCAATGCGCGGGCCAGCATCAGGCGGCCGCGCTCGCCGCCGGAGAGCGCCTCGAGCGGCGTGCCGCGCTGCTCCTGCGCGAACAGGAAGTCCTTCATGTAGCCGATGACGTGCTTCGACTTGTCGCCGACCATCACGTGATCGCCGCGGCCGCCGGTCAGGGCTTCGGCCAGTGTCAGCTTCGGATCGAGGCTCTCGCGATGCTGGTCGAGCGTCGCCATCTCGATATTGGCCCCGAGCCGCACCGAGCCGGAATCGGGCGGATCGTTGCCGATCAAGAGATGCACCAGCGTGGTCTTGCCGGCGCCGTTGGGACCTACGATGCCGACGCGGTCGCCGCGCTGGATCCGGGTCGAGAAGGTATCGACGATCTTGCGCTCGCCAAAGGCCTTCGCGATGCTCTTGGCCTCGATCACCAGGCGGCCGGATTTATCGGCCTCGGCGGCGGCGAGGATGGCATTGCCGGTGGCGCCGCGATAGTTGCGGCGCTGGTCGCGCAGCGCATGCAGATTGCCGAGACGCTTGACGTTGCGCTTGCGGCGGCCGGAGACGCCGTAGCGCAGCCAGTGCTCCTCGTTGACGATCTTGCGGTCGAGCTTGTGCTGCTCGCGCTCTTCCTCGGCCAGCACCTCGTCGCGCCATTCCTCGAAGGCGCCGAAGCCGCGCTCGATCTGCCTGATCCGACCGCGGTCGAGCCAGGCGGTGGTGCGCGACAGGTTGGTCAGGAAGCGGCGGTCATGGCTGATCAGCACCAGCGCGCAGCGGCGGCTTTCCAGCTCGCCTTCGAGCCATTCGATGGTCGGCAGGTCGAGATGGTTGGTCGGCTCGTCGAGCAGCAGGATGTCGGGCGAGGGCGCCAGCACCCGCGCCAGCGCCGCGCGGCGCGCCTCGCCGCCGGAGACATGCGCCGGGTCTTCCTCACCGGTCAGGCCGAGTTGCTCGAGCAGGTAGCGCGCCTGGTAGTGGTCGTCGCCGGGGCCAAGGCCGGCCTCGACATAGGCCAGCGTCGTCTTGTGCTCGCCGAAGTCCGGCTCCTGCGGCAGATAGCGGATGGTGGCGCCGGGCTGCACGAAGCGGCTGCCGGCGTCGGGCTCAACGAGGCCGGCCGCGATTCGCAGCAAGGTCGATTTGCCGGAGCCGTTGCGGCCGATCAGGCAGACGCGCTCGCCCGCGGAGACCGACAACTCGACGCCTGACAGCAGCGGCGTGCCGCCGAAGGTCAGGCTGATGTCCTTGAGCTGGATGAGAGGAGGCGGAGCCATCGCGCTAACCCTGCTGGTTCGTCGTCGCCTGCTCGGCGCGGCGGCGCTGGATGCGGCGGATGGTCTGGTCGAGCGTCGACAGGAAGGTCGAGCGGTCGCGCGGGGAGTAGGATTTCGGCCCGCCGGTGATCTCGCCGGACGAGCGCAGATCGGTCATCAGATTGCGCACGGCGAGCGTCATGCCGATCGACTGTTCCGTAAACGGTTTTCCATTTGGCGCGATCACATCGGCGCCGGCCTTCACGCAGCGGCTCGCCAGCGGAATGTCCGCGGTGATGACCACGTCGCCCTGATGCGCGCGTTCGGCGATCCAGTCGTCGGCCGCGTCCATGCCGGAACCGGCGGCGATGCGCTCGATCAGGGGATCCTGCGGCACGCGGATGAAATTGCCCGCGACCACGCTGACCGGCACGCCGAGCCGGATCGCGACGCGATAGATTTCGTCCTTCACCGGACAGGCGTCGGCGTCGACATAGATGCGGGTCAAGGCAGGGGTTTCAGTCATCGATTCCGGGTTCGCAGGCACGGCCTGCGTGTACTCCATGATGCGGAAAATTGCGAGCAAAACGAGAGGCTTGTCACGCTGCCCGGTTCGACTACGATTGCCTCCGAAAAACAACCGAAATAAGGGGAAACCCGATGTCTTCGACGACGCCTGTGCAGACCTACCGCGTCTCGGCCTACAACACCTCGAAACTGTCAGAGAACAAGATCCACGACGACGCGGTGGCGCGGAAATTCGGCTTTTCCGGTGGCCTGGTGCCCGGCGTCGATGTGATGGCCTACATGATGCATCTGCCGGTCGAGAAATGGGGCCGCGATTTCCTCGAACGCGGCCTGATCGAGGCGCGCTTCGTCAAACCGGTCTATGACGGCGAGATCGCCGAATTGACCGGCCGGGAGACCGGCAATGGGCTCACGATCGAGCTCTTCAGCCGCGGCGAGCTTTGCGCGACCGGCACCGCTTCGCTGCCGGCATCGGCGCCGTCATTTGTGCTCGACGACTATAAGCAGGTCGCAGCCGTTGCCGAGCGCAGGCCGGTCAGCGCGTCGTCCTACGAAGAGGGCAAATGGCTCGGCGTGATCCCGCGCGACTGGTCCGGCGATGCGGCGAAGGAGTATCTCGCCGACATCAGGGAGACCGACCCGATCTATCTGCGCGAAGGCCTCGGCCATCCCGGCCTGCTGCCACGGGTGATGAACAAGGTCTTGGTCGACAATGCGATCCTCGGACCTTGGATCCATGTCGGCACCCGCATGCAGCTGTTGTCGGCGGGCAAGATCGGCGACGAGCTGACGGCGCGCGCCAAGGTCATCGGCAATTACGACAAGAAGGGCCACCGCTTCGTCGAGCTCGATGCCCTGGTGCTGGGCAGCGGCATCCCGCTCGCGCATTGCTGGCACATCGCGATCACCCAGCCGCGCGAACAGGCGGCGGCGTAGATGTCGGTCATCATCGACTATTATCTGTCGCTCAACTCGCCCTGGACATTCATGGGCAGCGCACCGTTTGCCGAGATCGCGCGGCGCCATAGCGCGACCGTCAACGCCAAGCCCTGCAAGTTCGGTCCGATCTTCGAGCAGACCGGTGGCTTGCCGCTGCCAAAGCGCTCACCGCAGCGGCAGGCCTACCGCCTGGTGGAGCTGAGGCGCTGGCGCGAGTTGCGGGGCATTCCGCTCAACATCGAGCCCAAGCATTTCCCGAGCGACGACCTTGCGGCGGCGCGTCTTGTGATTGCTGCCGCCCTGCAGGGCAAGGATGCCCACCGCCTCTCGCTGGAATTCGGCCGCGCCATCTGGGAGCGCGAGGAGGCGCTCTCCGACGCGGATGTCATGTCGGCCGCCGCGCAACGTGCCGGGCTGGACGCCGCGGCCCTGCGCGCAGGCGCTCCGCCGGATGCCGAGCTTGACCGGCTCTACGAGCAGAACACGCAGGATGCGCTGAAAGCCGGCGTCTTCGGCGCGCCGAGCTACGTGCTGCCGTCCGGCGAGATTTTCTGGGGGCAGGACCGGCTGGAGTTCCTGGAACGCGCACTGAAGGCGTTGGCTTGATCGGACCCGAGCGGGCGACGAGGTAGGGTAGGGGCGAACCCCATCCACAGGTACAATTGTCATACCCCGCGCATGCGGGGTATCCAGTACGCCGCGGCTTCTCGGTTCTATCGCTGACGTCTCTGGAATACTGGATCACCCGCTTTAGCTTTCGCGGGTGATGACAATGGTGGGTGAGGCGAAACGCCGCCTTACGCCGCGTTCGCCTTGGCATCCTGGATCGCGCGCCAGACTTTTTCCGGCGTCAGCGGCATGTTGATGTGCTTGATGCCGTACTCCGACAGCGCGTCGACCACCGCGTTGACGACGCAGACGAGGCTGCCGGCACAGCCGGCTTCGCCGCAGCCCTTGGTGCCGAGTGGGTTGGATTTCGCCGGCGAGGGATGATCGCCGACCTCCATGGGCGGCACATCGCCGGCGCGCGGCAACGCGTAATCCATGAACGAGCCGGTGATCGGCTGGCCGGAGGCGTCGTAGCTGACTTCCTCCATCAGCGCCTGGCCGATGCCCTGCGCGACGCCGCCGTGCAGCTGGCCGGCGACGATCATCGGATTGACCACGACGCCGAAATCATTGACCGCGGAGTAGCGCACGATCCGCGTCACGCCGGTGTCGGGATCGATCTCGACCTCGGCGACGTGGCAGCCGTTCGGGAAGGTCGAGGCGGTCTCCTTGGTGGCGTGATCGACGTCGAGCGTGTCAGGCGCGCCCTCGGGCATCTTGCCGGCGCGCATCCGCTCGGCGAGCTCCATGATGCCGATCGAGCGATCGGTGCCGGCGATGGTGAAGCGGCCCTGGCCGAACTCGATGTCGGCCTCGGAGGCCTCCAGCATGTGCGCGGCCGCCTTCTTGCCCTTCTCGACGACGAGCGCGGAGGCCTCGACGATCGCCTGGCCGGTTGCGGTGATCGAGCGCGAACCGCCGGTGCCGTTGCCGAACCGAACCAGATCGCTGTCGCCCTGTTCGAGCGTGATGTTCTCGAAGGGCACGCCGAGCTGGTCGGACAGCACCTGCGCGAACGGCGTGGCGTGGCCTTGGCCGTAATCAAGCGTGCCGGTGGTGAGCTTCACCGAGCCGTCCGGCTCGAAGGTGATCTTGCCGAGCTCGCCCGACGGCGGCGCGGTGACTTCGAGATAGGAGCCGACGGCGATGCCGCGCAGCTTGCCGTTCTTCCTGCTTTCCTTCTTGCGCTTGGCGAAGTTCTCGTAGTCGGAGATCTCCAGCGCCTTCTGGAACACGCCGGCGAAATCGCCGCTGTCATAGGTGACGCCTGATGCCGCCGGGAACGGCAGCTGCGACGGCTTGATGAAGTTGCGCTTGCGCAAGGTGACGCGGCTGATGCCCATCTCGTCGGCAGCGGCATCGATCAGCCGCTCCATGTAATAGTTCGCCTCGGGCCGGCCGGCGCCGCGATAGGCGCCCATCAACGTGGTGTTGGTCAAGACCGTCTTGATGTCGACGCCGAGCAGCGGCGTGCGATACACGCTGGCGAGGTTCTTGCCGGTGTTGAGCGACAGCGGGCCGGGCGCGACGCCTGTGATGTAGGCGCCGAGATTGCCGTAGCCGGACAGCCGCACCGCAAGGAACTTGCCCTCGGCATCGAGCGCGAGCTCGGCATGGATCAGCTGTGCGCGGCCCTGGCTGTCGGAGAGGAAGCTGGTCGAGCGTTCGTCGAGCCACTTCACCGGACGGCCGAGCTCGCGCGCCGCATGCGCGATGCAGGTGTATTCGGGATAGCTGAGGTTCTTCATCCCGAACGAGCCGCCGACATTGCCGGTGAGGATGCGGACCTTATCGGCAGGCACGTTGAGCAGACGCGCCATGATCGCCTTGTTGCCGGAGACGCCCTGGGTCGGCACTTGCAGCGTGAAGCGCTCGGTCTTTTTGTCGTAATGCGCCAGCGCGACGCGCGGCTCCATCGAGACCACGGCGACGCGGGTGTTGACGATGTCGAGTTTTGTCACATGCGCGGCGGCAGCGAACGCTGCCTCGATCTTGGCGGTGTCGCCATAGTGATAGTCGAGCGCGACGTTATTCGGGATGTTGTCGTAGAGTTGCGGCGCGCCGGGCTTCGACGCCTCGGCGGCGTCGGTCACCGCCGGCAGCGGCTCGATGTCGACCTCGACCGCCTCGGCCGCATCGCGCGCCTGCGCCGCGGTCTCCGCGACCACGAAGGCCACGGGATCGCCGACGAAGCGCACCTTGTCGGTCGCGAGCGCCGGGCGGTTGGTCTGCAGCAGCGGGGAGCCGTCGCGGTTCTTCAGCGGCAGGCCGCAGGTGAAGGGCTTGTAGCCGGCGGCGGCAAGGTCGGCGCCGGTCCAGACGCCGAGCACGCCCGGCATCGCCTTGGCGGCTTCGGTGTCGATCCCCTTGATCAATCCGTGGGCATGGGAGGAGCGGACCATCCAGCAGATGGCCTGGCCGGGCAGGGAGAAATCGTCGGTGTATCTGCCCTTGCCCCGCACCAGGGTGTCGTCCTCCTTTCGTCGAACGGGCTGTCCGACACCATATTTTTGCAGTGCGATAGCGTTGTCGAGAGAGGCGGGCGGCGTATGATCTTGCATCGAAAATGACCTGAAATGCCCGGATTTGCTGGAGTTTGGGGGCGCAGACGAGATAACGCACGCCCCCCTTAACGACAACGCCCGATTGGGCATGGACCCAATGTGAACGGAGTTTGCGCAGGGCTCTGACGCTGCTAAAGTTTCCGTGAACGACAATTATTCGGCGGGCCCCAGGGATCGCCCCTGGGGCGCTGCGGAAAGACAGTTTTGATGAACGACCATGTGCGGCTTTGCGACGGCCCTCCGGCCAGCGAAGCCCCGTCAGGGTTGGTTGCGGCAGCCGCGGAAAGTGGCGTCTACGCCGCGCTCGACCTTGGCACCAATAATTGCCGGCTCTTGATTGCCTGTCCCACTGGCGACGGGTTCCGCGTGGTCGACTCCTTCTCGCGGATCATCCGGCTCGGCGAAGGCATCGCCGCGACCGGCTCGATCAGCGAGGCTGCGATCGAGCGCGCCATTGCTGCGCTCGCCATTTGCAGCGACAAGATCCGCTATCGCAAGGCGCGCCGGCTACGGCTGATCGCCACCGAGGCCTGCCGCGCCGCCGGCAACGCCGAAAGCTTTCGCGCGCGCGTCGCGGCCGAGACCGGCATCGAGCTCGAGGTGATCGATCGCGAAACCGAGGCGACGCTCGCCGTGATCGGCTGCTCGCCGCTGCTCGACCCGAAGGGCCGGGGCGCCATCCTGTTCGACATCGGCGGCGGCTCGACCGAGCTGGTGCGGATCGAGCGCGATCCCGCCGCGCCCGATGCGCCGCCGCGCATCAAGGCGTGGATGTCGATCCCGCTCGGCGTCGTGACGCTGGCCGAGCATTTCGGCGGCAAGAATGTCACCAGGGATTTGTATGCGCAGATGATCGACGAGGTCGCGCGGCATGTCGCGCCGTTCGCGGCCGAGCATGGCCGGGATCTGCGCGACATGCACATGCTCGGCACCTCGGGCACCGTCACGACGCTCGCCGGCGTTTTCCTCAACCTGTCGCGCTACGACCGCCGCCGCATCGACGGCATCTGGATGAATGATTGCGACGTCACTGCGACGATCCAGAAGCTGCTCGGCATGAGCTACGAGGCGCGCGTCAACAACAGCTGCATCAGTGTCGAGCGGGCCGACCTCGTGCTCGCCGGCTGCGCCATCCTCGACGCGATCCGCAACGCGTTCCCGATGCCGCGGCTCCGGGTCGCCGATCGCGGCCTGCGCGAGGGCATGCTGGTCGAGATGATGCGCGAGGACGGCGCGCTGCGGGCGTGCTAGAACACGCCCAATCACACCAATCCAAGAAAGATCATGGCGAAAGACACCACCGGGCGGCTGCACGTCACGGTCAAGAGCGGCGGCAAGCGAAAGCTGTCGTCAAAACTCTGGCTCGAGCGCCAGCTCAACGATCCCTATGTCGCCAAGGCCAAGGCGATGGGCTACCGCTCGCGCGCGGCGTTCAAGCTGCTCGAGATCGACGACAAATACCGCCTGCTCAAGCCGGGCATGACCGTCGTCGACCTCGGTGCCGCGC
This sequence comes from Bradyrhizobium sp. WCU1, assembly GCF_053474805.1. Lineage (NCBI taxonomy): Bacteria > Pseudomonadati > Pseudomonadota > Alphaproteobacteria > Hyphomicrobiales > Nitrobacteraceae > Bradyrhizobium > Bradyrhizobium sp. WCU1. The sequence goes on along the minus strand of NZ_CM130280.1, from coordinate 274,888 downwards.
CCGGCGGCTGGAGCCAGATCGCGGCCAAGCGAACCGGGGCCGCCGACGGCAAGGGCAAGGTGGTCGCGATCGACTTGCTGGAGATGGGCGAGATTCCCGGGGTGACGTTCGCGCAGCTCGACTTCCTCGACCACGACGCGCCGGAAAAGCTGATCGCGATGATGGGCGGCCGCGCCGATTTCGTGATGTCCGATATGGCCGCCAACACCACCGGCCACCGCAAGACCGACCAGCTGCGCATCATCGGCCTGGTCGAGACCGCCGCGCATTTCGCCGGCGAGGTGCTCAATCCCGGCGGCACGTTCCTGGCAAAAGTGTTCCAGAGCGGCGCCGATGCCGAGCTGGTGGCGCAGCTGAAGCGCGACTTTGCAGCCGTGCGTCACGTCAAGCCGGCGGCGAGCCGCCAGGATTCGTCGGAGCGCTACGTGCTGGCGACGGGGTTTCGGGGACAGCAGCAGCCGTCATTGCGAGGAGCGTAGCGGAGCGGCAATCCATCGTTCCGCAGACGTGGGGGCATGGCTTGCTTCGCTCCGCTCGCAATGACGGGACTGAAACTACCCCAGCCGCTGATCCCTCGCGTTCTGGGTGTTCTCGGTCGCCGTCTTGACGGCGTCGGCGGCGGCGCGCTTCTCGGCGCCCTTGCGGCTCGAGATGTCGATCGGCTTGCGGCCGGAGATTTCGCTGCCGGCGTCGGCCGGCATCTGCCAGAAGAACCAGGCCGATGCCGCCGAGATCAACGACACCACGATGAAGGCCGGCGCGAACACGTCGGCGGAGAGTTCGGTCTGGTGATGCAGCGCCAGCGTGGTTTCAACTGAGAACGCGCCGACCGCGACGCCCGCTGACACTGCGAGCTGCTGGTTGACGCTGACGAGGGTGGTGGCGCGGCTCATCTGCGGCGCCTCGACCTCGGCATAAGCGACCGTGTTGATCGCGGTGAATTGCAGCGAGCGGAAGAAGCCGCCGACCACCAGGATGGTGAAGATCAGCATCAGCGGCGTCGAGATCGTGAACAGCGCGCAGGCGGCGAGGAAGGCCGAACTGACCACGGCGTTGACCGTCATCATGTTGCGGAAGCCGAATGCCTTGATGATGCGGGCCGCCAGCGTCTTCATGCCCATGGCGCCGACCGCGGAGGCGAACGTCACGAGGCCGGACTGGAACGGCGACAGGCCGAAGCCGACCTGCATCAACAGCGGCAGCAGGAACGGCAGTGCGCCGATGCCGAGCCGGAACATGAAGCCGCCGACGATCGAGGCGCGCATCGTCGGCAGCCGCAGCAGGCCGAAATCGAGCACCGGCGAACCGGTGCGCCGCGCATGCAGGACATAGAGCGTCATCGAGATCGAGCCCACCCCGACCAAGGCGGCGACGATCGGCCAGGGCAGGAGATTGAGGCCTGCGACCGACAGCCCGAAGGCGATGCCGGCAAGGCCGATGCCGGCCAGCACCAGTCCCATCAGGTCGAAACGCTCGGGGTCTTCGCTCTTGATCGGGTCGATATATTTCAGCGCCAGGAAGATGCCGAGCAGCCCGATCGGGATGTTGATCAGGAAGATCCAGTGCCAGGAGAAATAGGTGGTGATGAAGCCGCCGAGCGGCGGCCCGATCACCGGCCCGATCAGCGCGGGGACCGTGACCCAGGCCATCGCATTGACCAGCGCGCTCTTGTCGACCGAGCGCAACAGCACCAATCGCCCAACCGGCGTCATCATCGCGCCGCCGAGGCCCTGCAGGATGCGGGCGAACACGAAATCGGTCACCGAGGACGACAGCGCGCAGCCGATCGAGCCCAGCATGAACACGGCGACCGCGCCGGCGAACACGATTCGGGCGCCGAAGCGGTCGGCGGTCCAGCCGCTCGCCGGGATGAACACCGCGAGCGACAGCAGATAGGACGTGATCGCGAGCTTGAGCGTCAGGGGGCTGGTGCCGATATCGGCGGCGATCGCCGGCAGCGAGGTCGCAATCACCGTGGAGTCCATGTTTTCCATGAACAGGGCAGTGGCCACGATGAGCGGGATCAGGCGTTGTTTGTTCATCAAAACAGGACAGCTGTGCTGAAAATGCGGGCGAGGGGGCCATATCATCCTGCCTCCGGCCACGCTATTGCGGAACCCGGTAAACCACCTAAATCCTGCGTGACGCTGGTATGCATCCGCCAGCGCTCGAGCACCGTTCCGACAGGGTCTGAACGGTGCTCTGGATTCATATTTTGACGCGTTTTCGTCACGCGAACCGGTAACCACTTCGCTCGAAAACGCTCTGGAAGGTTTGCCGTGATCTACGTCCTCGCCGCTCTGCTGCCGCCGATCGGGCTGCTCCTGAACGGACAGCCGTTTTCGGCCATCTTCAACCTGGTTCTGATCGTGTTTTGCGCGATTTTCGGACTGTTTTTCCACGTCTTGCTGCTGGTCCCGTCGGCCCATGCGGTGATCGCGGTCCACATGAAGCGGGAAGACCGGCGCCACCGCGAGATGGTCGAGGCGATCCGCCGCCACGGGCCGCCGCCGGGTTACAGGGTCCCCTGACCAGGTTCCTAAAAAGCCTGTGCATGGCTGGCAAACACTTTGATTCGTCATGCCGCCATGCTATCGACCAGCGTCAACCCCACCGATGGGCACCGATTCGACGGTGACGCAGCAAGCGTCGCCGCAGGCGGCGTTCATCCGTAAGACCATTGCGGCCGCGGCCGCAGATAAGGAGTTGGCAATGGCCACGGGATTTCCGGCTATCCGAGAAGCCTTCACGTTCGACGATGTGCTTCTGAAGCCCGGTCTGTCCGACGTCCTTCCCTCGGAAGTCGATATCCGCTCGCGAGTCACCCGCGCGATCTCGCTCAACATCCCGATCATGGCGTCCGCAATGGACACCGTCACCGAAGCGCGCATGGCGATCGCCATGGCGCAGGCAGGCGGCCTCGGCGTCATCCACCGCAACTTCGATCCGGACGGGCAGGCCGCCCAGGTGCGGCAGGTCAAGAAGTTCGAATCCGGCATGGTGGTCAATCCGCTGACCATCGGCCCCGACGCCACGCTTGCCGATGCGCTGGCGCTGATGAAGGAGAACGGCATCTCCGGCATTCCGGTGGTCACAGGTAGCGCCAAGAACGTGCCGGGCAAGCTGGTGGGCATTCTGACCAACCGGGACGTGCGGTTCGCCAGCGATCCCCGCCAGAAGGTCTCGGAGCTGATGACGCACGAGAACCTCGTGACCGTGCGCGAGGGCGTCGGCCAGGACGAGGCCAAGCGGATGCTGCACCAGCATCGCATCGAGAAGCTTCTGGTCGTCGACGACCAGTATCGCTGCGTCGGCCTGATCACCGTGAAAGACATCGAGAAGGCGGTCGCCCATCCGCTGGCCTGCAAGGACGCACAGGGCCGGCTGCGCGTCGCCGCCGCCACTACGGTCGGCGAGACCGGCTATGAGCGCACCGAGCGCCTGATCGATGCCGGGGTCGATGTTGTCGTGGTCGACACCGCGCATGGTCACTCGCGCCATGTGCTCAACGCCGTCAACCGCATCAAGCGGCTCTCCAACGCCGTGCAGGTCGTCGCCGGCAATGTGGCCACCGAAGGCGGTGCGCAGGCCCTGATCGATGCCGGCGCCGACTGCATCAAGGTCGGCATCGGGCCGGGCTCGATCTGCACCACGCGCATCGTCGCCGGCGTCGGCGTGCCGCAGCTCACCGCGATCATGGATGCGGTGGCGGCGGCGAAGAAGGCTGACGTCCCCGTGATCGCCGACGGCGGCATCAAATATTCCGGCGACCTCGCCAAGGCGCTCGCCGCCGGCGCCGACATCGCGATGGTCGGCTCGCTGCTCGCCGGCACCGACGAGACGCCCGGCGAAGTCTTCCTTTGGCAGGGCCGCTCCTACAAGGCCTATCGCGGCATGGGCTCGGTCGGCGCGATGGCGCGCGGCTCGGCCGACCGCTACTTCCAGCAGGACATCAAGGACACGCTGAAGCTCGTGCCCGAAGGCATCGAGGGCCAGGTGCCCTACAAGGGGCCGGTCGGCAACGTGATGCACCAGCTCGCCGGCGGCCTCCGCGCGGCGATGGGCTATGTCGGCGCCAAGGACATCAAGGACTTCCACGACAAGGCCGAGTTCGTCCGCATCACCGGCGCCGGCCTGCGCGAGAGCCACGTCCACGATGTCACCATCACCCGCGAAGCCCCGAACTATCCGGGCGGGGTTTAGAAACCACCGTCGTCATTCCGGGGCTCGCGAAGCGAGCGCCCGGAATCCATCGGGCGGCACCGTTGGTGGATGAATGGATTCCGGGCTCGTGCTTCGCACGCCCTCAGATGCGCAATTGCGCATCGGGGAATGACGACTTGAGAGTCGGCGCCACCGTTTTCGGCATGACGCCCGTCATTTCAAACAACATTTCAAACAGTTCGACGCGAAAGAACAAAATCCGTCTCCCTTGCGGGGAGGCGGATTGCATGCCTACGTGTGCGCCACGAACCAATCACCTCAAGAGGAAAATCATGTCCCAAGGAAAGCGCATCGTTCTGGCCTCGCGTCCGCATGGCGAGCCCACGCCGGCCAATTTCAGGCTCGAGGACTACACGCCGCCGACGCCGGGCGCGGGTGAGGTTCTGCTGCGCACCATCTGGCTGTCGCTGGATCCCTATATGCGCGGCCGCATGGCCGACGGTCCGTCCTATGCCGCGCCGGTGCCGGTCGGCGGGGTGATGGAAGGCGGCACTGTGAGCGAGGTGATCGCGTCCAACAATCCCGCCTTCGCCAAGGGCGATATCGTGCTGTCGCGCGCGGGCTGGCAGACCCATGTGCTGTCCGACGGCAAGGGGCTCGCCAAGATCGATTCGAAGATCGCGCCGATTTCGACCGCGGTCGGCGTGCTCGGCATGCCCGGCATGACCGCCTATACGGGCCTGCTCGAGATCGGCAAGCCGCAGCCGGGCGAGACGGTGGTGGTTGCTGGTGCCTCCGGTGCGGTCGGATCGGCGGTCGGCCAGATCGCGAAGATCAAAGGCGCGCGCGCGATCGGCATCGCCGGCGGCAAGGACAAGTGCGCCTACGTCAAGAACGAGCTCGGCTTCGACGAGTGCCTCGACCATCGCGATCCCAATCTCGCCGCCAAGCTGAAGGAAGCCTGCCCGAAGGGCATCGACGTCTATTTCGAGAATGTCGGCGGTGCAGTGTTCGACGCGGTGTTTCCGCTGCTGAATGCGTTCGCGCGCATCCCGGTCTGCGGCCTGATCGCGCATTACAACGACACCGAGGCGCACGCGCCGAAATGGGCCGGCGCGATGATGCGCAACATCCTGACCAAGCGGCTGACCTTCCGCGGCTTCATCGTCAGCGACTTCGCCGCCATGCATGGCGACTTCCTACGCGACATGTCGCAATGGGTCCGCGAGGGCAAGGTCAAGTACAAGGAGTTCGTGACTGAGGGGCTGGACAGCGCGCCGGAGGCCTTCATCGGCCTGCTCAAGGGCGCCAATTTCGGCAAGCAGCTTGTGCGGGTCGGGCCCGATAAGGCCTGAGCAAGGGCCCCTCAGCTCTCATTCCGCGCAACAAAGTATCAAAAACGCCACATTGGCGAGCTTTTGGGGGCCTTTCGGCCCCCATTTGCTTGACGGAGACCCGGAGCAGTTGATTCAATATGGCTATATTTCAGGTGTAGCCATGGTTTTTGAAGCGATTGTTTTCGGGGTCATCGTCCTCGCCGTCGGCTATTGGGCGACGATGTTCGTCATGGGCCGCCGCGACGACGTGTTGCATGGAAAATTCGTCGAGGAGGAGCCGGCCGCCGAGCCGGCGCGCCCCACGCCATACATGCGTCGCGCGCGGACCGCGCCGGCTGCGCCGCAGCCAAACAAGGAATCGCTTCAGGCGTTGCTCACCGTCATCAAGCGGGACCTGCACGACGCCGCGCGATAGCCACGCAGCTCAGGCAGCCGGCTGCTTGCCGAACAGCGTATCCAGGTCGACATCGACCTGGCCCTTGGCCCTGACGTGGCGCACCTCGAAGCCATCGGGCTGGAAGCGGTACTCGACGAGACCGACTTCCTTGATGCCGATTACTTCCTGCCGCGCATCTGAAATGATGAAGCCGGCCGAGGGCGCCCAGACGTGCCTGACATGCTCGAACGTGTAGTCGCGGCGCTGGTGCACATGGCCGCTGCCGACCAGGCGCCAGTCGACCTTGCCGAACATCTCGATCAGGCGGCGGCGCGCCGGCTGCGGCACGAAGCGGATCGCGGTCTCGACGCGCTCGGCATCGTTGGGGACGTCGAGATACAGCGGCTTGTGCACGAACAGCGCGACCGGCCGGCCGACAGCCTTGTCGAGCGCGCCCGCGAGCCAGTCGAATTGCTCGGCCTCGCTGTCGAGCCCGGTGTTCATGATCAGCGAATTGAGGCCGATGAAGCACCAGCCGGCGGCGTCGAAATGCCAGCGGTCTTCGCCGAGCACCGAGTTGAAGGCGCGGCGCGTCTCCTCGGTCGGCAACTGCGCAGGCGTGGGGCCGACCGCGGTCGGATTGTCGCCGATGTCGTGATTGCCGGGCAGATAGAGGCAATCGACCGGCAGCGCGTTGTGCAGCTCCCTGGCGAACGTCATGTCGTCGCGGCTGGTCGGCCCGTCGAACGAGACGTCGCCGGAGTTGAGCACGAGATCGGGCCGCGTCGCATCGATATGCTCGCTGACGCGATGAAAGTTGTCGACGAGCGGCTTGAAGCGGCTCGCGAGGTGGGTGTCGGAGATCTGGGTCAGGCGAAACTGGGACATGCATCGCTCCTTTTGGCCGGAGCATAGGTCGGCGCGAAGTCGGAACGATGACGATTTCGTCGTGTTATTCGCTGCTCTGTTTGATGTGTTGTTTGATGTCTTGTTTGAAGAGTCTGGTTTGAAGCGTTGGCGTTGCCGCTAGATCGCGAGCTGCATGATCGAGGGCGTTGGCAGGGCAGGCGGAACCATGCCGAGCCTGCCATCCGCCGAATCATCGAACCAGCCGATGCCGGGGTCGATCGCCTTCAGCGCCGAGGTGAGGAGATCGCCGAGCGTCGCCGCCGCCAGCGCCCTACCGTCCGGGATCGGGGGATGATGCGCATCGCGTCATCGCAGAGGAACTGAAACCGCCATTGGTCCCGGGAGTTGGCCATCCGGGCTCGGATCATGGTTCAACGGGTTACCGCGTACGCTTCATTGTCAGGGGCGCGCGCGGCGGCTAAGAGGGCGGCCGGGCGCCCGCGGCTGAGGGAGATTTTGGTGTCGGTTCAAATGGTTCTATTGCCGGTCTTCATCCAGATTGGGCTGACCTTCGCGCTGCTGTTCGGGATGGCGACGCTGCGCACGCGGACGCTGGCGAGCGGCGAGACCAAGATGCGGGACATCGCGCTGCGCGAGCCGAACTGGCCGGCCCGCGCCACCCAGTTTGCCAACTGCTTTGCCAACCAGTTCGAGCTGCCGGTGCTGTTCTATGTCCTGATCGCCATTGCGTTGCCGCTGCGCCGTGCCGATCTGTTCATCGTGCTGATGTCCTGGGTGTTCGTGGTGACGCGGTTTGCCCATGCCGGCGTGTTCGTCACCTCCAACGACGTGCGGCCGCGCTCGCTCGCCTGGTTCGCCGGCGTGCTGGTGCTGGCGGCGATGTGGCTGTATTTCGCGCTCAAGCTCCTGCTGCTGATCTGATGCGCCCAACCGAAAGAGAACGATGACTCCCGCTGCCCGGCTTTCCGCCGCGATCGAATTGATCGCCACCATCGACGCACAGCGCATTCCCGCGGCGAAAGCGCTGAAGGAATGGGGCACCGCGCACCGTTATGCCGGCTCCGGCGATCGCGCCGCGATCTCCGGCCTGATCTGGGACGTGCTGCGCCGGCAAGCCTCCGCGGCCTGGCTGATGCAGGACGACAGCGCCCGCGCGCGCGTGCTCGGCATGCTCAAGCTCGAACGCGGCATGGATGTCCCGACGATCTCGGCGCTGTGCGACGGCGGCCGCTTTGCGCCGGATCCGCTGACCCCGACTGAAGAGGCCGCATTGGCCTCGCGTACCCTCAGCGACGCGCCGGCCCATGTCGCGGGCGATTATCCGGACTGGCTTGATCCGCATCTGGCAAAGGTGTTCGGCGACGACCGCGTAGCGGAGGCGACCGCGATGGCCAGCCGCGCGCCACTCGATCTGCGCGTCAACACCCTTAAGGGCAAGCGCGAGAAGGTGCTGCCGCGGCTGTCGCATCTCGGCGCCAGGGAAACGCCGTGGTCGCCGCTCGGCCTGCGCATCGAGCTCGGCGCCGATGCGCGCAATCCCGGCATCCATGCCGAGGAGGATTTCATCAAGGGCGCCATCGAGGTGCAGGACGAGGGCTCGCAGCTCGCCGCGCTGTTCGCGGCGGCCAAGCCCGGCGAGCAGGTGATCGATCTCTGCGCCGGCGCCGGCGGCAAGACGCTGGCGATCGCAGCTCAGATGCAGGGCAAGGGCCGGCTGATCGCGACCGACAGCGACAAGCGCCAGCTCGCGCCGATCCATGAGCGGCTGTCGCGCGCCGGCGTGCACAATTGCGACGTCCGCACGCCGCGCGGAGAGGAGGAGGTGCTGTCCGACATCAAGGCGTCCGCCGACCTCGTGTTGATCGACGCGCCGTGCACCGGCACCGGCACCTGGCGTCGCAATCCCGACGCCAAATGGCGGATGCGCCCCGGCGCTCTCGAGGTGCGGCTGAAGGACCAGGCCGAGGTGCTCGAGCGCGCGGTGCCGCTGGTGAAGGCCGGCGGCCGCATCGCCTACATCACCTGCTCGGTGCTGGCGGAGGAGAACGGCGAACAGGTCAAGGCGTTCATCGCGCGGCATCCGGAGTTTTCGGTCCAGCCGCCGGAGCAGACCGCATCGGTGCTGTGGGACAAGGCCGAGGTATTCACCGAGGCCGCGTTGCTGTCGGCCGAAGGCCTGCTGATGACCCCGCGCCGCACCGGCACGGACGGGTTCTTCGTCGCGGTGCTGAAGAAGGCGTAAGGCTCTCTCCGCCGTCATTGCGAGGAGCGTAGCGAGGAAGCAATCCATGCCTCCGCACATGCGGTGCGATGGATTGCTTCGCCCCGCTCGCAATGACGGATAACCCACCCTACGCTTCGGAGCACGCACCCACAGGCGCCGGCGTCCTGCTCACCACGATCACCCAGTACAGCAGCGCAACCGCGCTGATCGCAGCACCCAGCACGCAGACGCCGAGCCAGCCCGCGGCCGCATAGACGATGGTGGAGGCGATCGCGCCGAGCCCGCTGCCGATCGAATAGAACATCATGTAGACGCCGATCAGGCGGCTCGACGCCTCAGGACGGGTAGCGACGATCAGGCTCTGGTTGGTGACATGGATCGCCTGCACCGCGAAGTCGATCATGACCACGCCGACCAGCACCAGCCATAGCGACGTGTTGAGGCAGGCGATCGGCGCCCAGCCGGCGAGCATCAGCAGCAGCGATAGTCCGGTGGTGCGCTGGCCCCAGCCGCGATCGGCGAGACGGCCGGAATTGCGCGCCGCCAGCGCGCCGGCGAGGCCGGCGATCCCTAGCATCCCGATCGTAGTGTGCGAGAGCGACAGCGGCGGTGCCGCCAGCGGCAGCACGATCGAGCTCCAGAACGCGCTGAAGCTCGCGAATGCCAGCAGCGCGAACACCGCGCGTTCGCGCAGCACCGGTTCCTCGGCGAACAGCGCGGCGGTCGAGCGCAACAGCTTGGTGTAAGACGAGCCGGCCAGCGGCTGCGGCGCATGCCGGGGCAGGGCACGCGCGAGCAGCGCCGCCATCACCAGCATCAGCGCCGCCGAGATCAGGTAGACCATGCGCCAGCCGCCGAGATCGGCCAGCGTGCCCGAGGCGAAGCGGGCGAGCAGGATCCCGGAGACGACGCCGCTCTGGATGGTGCCGATGGTCTGTCCGCGCTCGGCCGGCGCGGCCAGCGTCGCGGCGAACGCCACGATCACCTGGATGACGACGGCGAGCAGCCCGACCAGCGCCATCCCGCCGAACAGCACGACGGCGTTCGGCGCGGTGCCGACGACGACGAGCGCGACCGCCGACAGAGCGATCTGGCCGACGATCAGCTTGCGTCGGTCCCAGAGGTCGCCGAGCGGGACGATCAGCATCAGTCCGAAGGCGAGGCCGATCTGGGTCAGCGTCACCACGATGCCGATCGCGGCCGGCGTGATGCCGAGATCCCGCGCCATGGTGTCGAGCAGCGGCTGCGCGGAATAGATGTTGGCTACGCTCAGACCGCAGGCGATGGCGAACAGCAGCACGATCGCGGGGGAAAGTCGGGTTTTGGCCATATCGCCGGACGTTCCCGGTCCGGCCGTCGTTGCATCCTGGGTGATCATTGCACATCCGCTCCACATTCCAATCTGGTCTCATAATGAGACCAGTTGCGTCGCGCGCTGTCTAGTCCTATTTTGAGACCAGTTCGGAATCGTGATCGAGGAGGAAGGACGCGATGAAGCGGACCGGATTCGCCAAGGCGGACTGCCCGGTGGCGCGCGCACTGGACGCGATCGGCGACTGGTGGTCGCTGTTGATCGTGCGCGACGCGTTCGACGGCCTGCGCCGGTTCGGCGACTTCCAGAAGAATCTCGGCATCGCCAAGGGCATGCTGACGACGCGGCTGCGCACGCTGGTCGAACTGGGCGTGCTCGAGCAGGTCGCAGCGTCCGACGGCAGCGCCTATCAGGAATACGCGCTGACGAAGCGGGGCCACGACCTGTTCCCGGTCGTGGTGGGTCTGCGGCAATGGGGCGAGGCGCATCTCTATGCGCGCGGTGAGCCGCATTCGGTGCTGCTGGACCAGGCCGGGCAGGCGGTCGGGCAACTGGTGCTGCCGTCGAAGAGCGGCAAACCGCTGGGCTGGGCGGATACGAAGGTGAGGAAGGTTGCAGGGCGCAGGCGGTGAGTGCCGGCGCCGGAGCGCAGCGACGAAGCAATCCATCGCTCCGCATATGCGGATAGATGGATCGCTACGCGGAGCCTGTCATCCGGCGGCGCTGCGCGCCGACCGGGTGGCTCGCAATGACGGTGGTGAGACCGGCCTAATGCACCAGATGGTTCGCCGAACCCTGCCTGATCTTGCCCTGATCATCGAGCCGCAGATACTCGCAGATCTTGTTGCCGCGTTCGTTCTGGTAGAACACCACGACGCTGTCGGGCGAGACATAGAGATCGATCAGCTCGAAATGCAGCTCGGGCAGTTTCGCCAGCGCTGCGCTCCAATAGGCCCGCAGCTCCGCCTTGCCGCGCACGGTGCCTGAGGCGCCGAAGCCGAACGCCGGAATCCGGTCCGAAGTCATCTCGGTATCATCGGAATACATCGCCAGCACGCGCTCGAGGTCCCGCGCGTTCCAGGCGGCGATCCAGTCGTGGCCGAGGGCCAAGAGGCGGGACGGGTCGTGAAAATCGGGCATCGGTTTCCTCCTTGATTGCTTATGGTCAAATTAGGTCAATAATACTGACCTATATCGATTTGTCCATGCCCAAAGAAGAATGTGGGCGCAACGCTGGCCGCGGTTGCGGGGGCGGGCGCCGTCGCGTATCTGCTTGCCATGACAGCCCAGCACACAGACCGTGAATCGTCGGCGCCCTCCGTGGCCTCGGCGCATGACAAGATTCTGATTGTCGATTTCGGCAGTCAGGTGACGCAACTGATCGCCCGCCGCGTCCGCGAGATGGGCGTCTATTCCGAGATCGTGCCGTTCCAGAAGGCGGAGGCCGCCTTCAACGAGATGAAGCCGAAGGCGGTGATCCTCTCCGGCGGCCCCGAGTCCGTTCACGAGACCGGCTCGCCGCGCGCCCCGCAGTTGATCTTCGAATCCGGCGTTCCCGTGCTCGGCATCTGCTACGGCCAGATGACCTTGGCGGCCCAGCTCGGCGGCGAGGTCGAGGGCGGGCATCACCGCGAATTCGGCCGCGCCGATGTCGAGGTGAAGACCGACAGCCAGCTGTTCGACGGCATCTGGAACCACGGCGAGAAGCACCAGGTGTGGATGAGCCATGGCGACCGCATCACCAAAATGCCGCCCGGCTTTTCCGTCGCCGGCACCTCGCCGAACGCGCCGTTCGCGATCATCCAGGACGAGAAGCGGAAGTATTACGGCCTGATGTTCCACCCCGAGGTGGTGCACACGCCCGACGGCGCAAAACTCCTGCGCAACTTCGTCCGCAAGGTCGCGGGGCTCTCCGGCGACTGGACCATGCGCGCCTTCCGCGAGGAAGCGATCGAGAAGATCCGCGCCCAGGTGGGCACCGGCAAGGTGATCTGCGGCCTGTCCGGCGGCGTCGATTCCGCGGTCGCGGCGGTCCTGATCCACGAGGCGATCGGTGATCAGCTCACCTGCGTGTTCGTCGATCACGGCCTGCTGCGTCTCGACGAGGCCAAGACCGTCGTCGACCTGTTCCGCAACCACTACAACATCCCGCTGGTCCATGTGGACGCGTCGAAAGAGTTTCTCGGCGAGCTCGCAGGGGTCACCGACCCCGAGGTGAAGCGCAAGACCATCGGGCGCCTGTTCATCGACGTGTTCGAGGCGGAAGCCAAGAAGATTGGCGGTGCCGCGTTCCTGGCGCAGGGCACGCTCTATCCTGATGTGATCGAGAGCGTCTCCTTCACCGGTGGCCCCTCGGTGACCATCAAGTCGCACCACAATGTCGGCGGCCTTCCTGATCGCATGAACATGAAGCTGGTCGAGCCCTTGCGCGAATTGTTCAAGGACGAGGTGCGCGTGCTCGGCCGCGAGCTCGGCCTGCCCGAAGTCTTCGTCGGCCGCCACCCGTTCCCCGGTCCTGGCCTCGCCATCCGCTGTCCCGGCGACATCACCAGAGAGAAGCTCGACATCCTGCGCAACGCCGACGCCGTCTATATCGACCAGATCCGCAAGCACGGCCTCTATGACGCGATCTGGCAGGCCTTCGCCGTGCTGCTGCCGGTCAAGACCGTCGGCGTCATGGGCGACGGCCGCACCTACGAATACGTCGTCGGCCTGCGCGCCGTCACCTCGACCGACGGCATGACCGCCGACTTCTACCAGTTCGACATGAAGTTTCTGGCCGAGACCGCGACGCGCATCATCAACGAGGTGAAGGGCGTGAACCGGGTGGTGTACGACGTGACGTCGAAGCCGCCGGGGACGATTGAGTGGGAGTGAAGTTACGAAGAACGAAAAGCCGAAAGATACCTTGAATTAGCTGTGGGCCGGTTGCTCTCGCATGAGTGAAGTAAAGCTTGATCATTTTCGGCGGGCCGTCGCTGATATATCTGCGCATGGCGACAACGATACTCTTCCGTTCGATGTAGACAATTGGTTCATCGCCCAGTGTCCGGAAGATTTGGCCAACCTGGCGTTCGAGTGGAGCAACCGGGTAGCCAAAGTAGACAAGAAAACGGCCAAGCGCCTTATCGAAGAATTGCCGGTCTTCTCAGAACGGTTGCTGGTGCCGACTGGTTCGGCAGGCTTTCGGATTACTACTAAGATTCATCCCTTTTGGAACGTCTATTTTAATGGCCTGGGAATTGCCATTGCTGAGGCCTTGGAGCCCAAACGTAGCAGCCGCGTGCATTCCTATAGGTTCGTTCCCTCCGGCGACTCCTTGTTCAATCGCGATTCATCGTGGCGTGCATTTCGACAAGCAACCATCGACGAATGCCCAGAAGCATCGAGTGGGGCCGTAGTCGTCCAAACCGACATATCGAGCTTCTATGAGCATGTTTCGCATCATAGGCTTGAGAACTTGATCGATGACCTGTTCGGCCCGTCATCCAACCTGGCAGTTCAGATTGACAGGTTTCTGAGCAAGTTTGCAGCTGGCCGATCCTTTGGCTTACCTGTCGGCGGGCAATGCTCGCGAGTACTCGCTGAACTTCTGCTGACATCGATAGACAGTACCCTTACCGTCGAAGGAATAGCTTGGCGGCGATACGTTGACGATTTTGTGCTGATTACGGCCAATCAATCGGAGGCCTATCGTGCACTTTCTATCCTGTCGCACGCTCTTGCAGACTATGGCCTCACTCTCAATAGAACCAAAACCATTATTTTGACGGCGAAGCACTATGTCGATTACGTTGAGACGCAGCTCGGAACCTCCGACGATCAAGCGAACAGGCTGGCTGAGATTGATCTAAAGTTTGATCCTTACTCCGATACGCGAGATTCCGATTACGACGAACTGAGGGAGATCGTCGAGGGGTTGGATGTTCGGGCGCTGCTGGACAACGAGCTCCATAAAGCGCAGCCAGACACATTTCTGGTCACTCAAATCGGAAGAACTCTAACGTTACACGAGCCGAGTGCAGCGTTCCATCTCTGCAGGACACTGCTCTCTCCGGGTAATCTTCACTCATTTCGGGCCTCGTGGGCCACCATAATGAGAGGTGTCGCATCGATCTGCGCCGATTCTCGTTTTGTCGAGATTCATGGCGCGGTTGATCGCCTTCTGGACTCAGTTCCTACACACTCGCCACACTTGTTGAGTGCGGAAGTTAGTTGCCTTCATTATTTGCGGGCACTGCGCTTTCGACGGACGGACGAGCGTGCAGCGTTCGTCCTCAAGATGCACGACTCCACGAAGTCAGAGACGGTGAAGCGCGGGTGTCTCGATTGCTGGCGCCTTTGGAAGGAGAGAACGATCTTCACAAGGGAACGAAACCGGTGGAACTCGTTAAGTACCGAGGAGCAGCGGATGCTTTGGTTCGCTGCAGCCCAGTTTGGCGACGAGGGATCTAAATTCCGTAGCCAAGTGAAGAAAAGTGTCCTTAACGGTTGGAGGCTGGGATTCGAGCGCGGTAGTGACCGTGAGCAAACGTTTGCTGTGCTTTATAGCAATTGGGCGGAAGGCGATCACCATGCGCCTGCCAATTAGAGATCCCAGGACAATTGCTCGCGACATCTCGGGTGTTTTCGACGCTCTGTTCCCGCAGCTCGCGCAAGGGGTAGTCGCCAGTTTCAATCGCGGGGCTATTCCTATCGACGGATGCGAACCCGTTTCTCAAGAGTTGGTAGAAGCCACAAGTGTCCAACGGGCTATGCTATTTGAAACAGCTGTCGCAGCTGCCGAGCAACTGATCGAAGGAGGGTCGGCGGTCGATTGGGATTTGTGCCTAGGTACAGCGGTGGCGCGCCAGAAAGCACATTTTGACGCCAAGCTTCCGCAATCGCTGACCAGTGTCGACAAGGAGGTGTCGCTCCATGTGGCGAGGAATTTGATTGCGGCCTTTCGGCAACTTCGAGCTTCAAGTGGCACCGAGGCTCTTGTGCGTGGCCCGCGTATTCCGGGTTTTCAATGGGTGGCCTCTAGTGTGGGTGACTTTTCCATTGGAAGAGCGCTAATTGAGGTGAAGTGCACGAACAAGCACTTCATATCTTCCGACTACCGCCAGATCCTAATGTACTGGCTTCTCAGCTATTGTGCGGCGCTTGAGACTGGTGCCACGGAATGGGCGGACGGGGTCTTGGTGAATCCTCGTCTGAATCGAGTGGTTCGGTTCTCATTTAATGGTCTTATTCCAATCGTCGGAGCGGGAAAATCAAAAGTCGAACTAGTAGAATTGTTTTCGACCATGTTGGGAACCCGTGTCCCCCTTACGCCTCGCGGGCATGCTGACGGGCCAGGCTAACAAGCGTAGCCCGGATGAGCGTAGCGATATCCGGGGCTCTTTCACTCGCGTCGTGGTCTCCCGCATATCGCTGCGCTCATGCGAGCTACACGGCTAGCTACGCCGGCAGCAGCCCGGCGGCGCGATAGTTGTCGATCAAGGAGTCGTAGAGCGAAATATCGGAGCGGCTTCTGGCCATCAGCTGCGCGCCGGCGACGGCAGCGAAGATGGCGCGGGCGCGCTGTTCGCTCTTTCTTGCACTGACGAGGCGCGCCGCCACCAGCAGCTTGCTCAGCCACGCCACGTTGACGTCGGCAAAGGTCTGGACCTCCTGCTTCACCGCGTCCGGCAGGTCGTCGACCTCCGCGGACATGAAGCTGCACAAGCACATGCGATTGTCGTTCTCGAGCGCCTTGCGAAACACCTCGGGATATCGGCGCAGGCAGCGGACCGGATCCGCGGTTTCCGCCAGCATCGCCTCGAGTTGGGCGGCGGTGTCCTCCCAGTAGCGCCGCGCGACGGCTGCGCCGAGATCGGCCTTGCTCGGGAAATGGTGATAGATGCTGGCGGCCTTGATCCCGACCTCGGCGGCGAGATCGCGGAAATTCAAGCCGCCATAGCCGCGCGCCTGCGCAGTTCGCTTTGCTGCCGCCAAGATGGCCTCCCGAGCGCTTGAACCCACGTCGTCCTCTCACTGCTTCGTTATCTACCAAGTGACAGGTAGGGCTTGACCGGCCGGATGTGAAGTACTCATATCGAACCTACCAAGTGGCAGGTAGACAAACTGGAGTTTATGATGAAGATCTACGATTGGCCGACCGGCCCATATCCGGCCCGCGTTCGCATCGCCCTGGCCGAGAAGAACCTGCGGTCGCAGGTGCAGTTCGTCCTGGTCGATCTCTACAAGGGCGAGCACAAGAAGCCGGAATTCCTCGCCAAGAACTACTCGGGCACGCTGCCGGTGCTCGAACTCGACGACGGGACCTTCATCGGCGAATGCTCTGCCATTACCGAGTACCTTGATGCGCTCGATGGCGCGCCGACGCTGACCGGCAGGACGCCGCGCGAAAAGGGCGTGATCCACATGATGAGCAAGCGCGCCGAACTGGAGCTGCTCGACCCCATCAGCGTCTATTTCCACCACGCCACGCCGGGCCTTGGGCCGCATGTCGAGATCTATCAGAACCCCGAATGGGGCTTCCGTCAGCGCGACAAGGCGCTCAGGGGGATGCGCTACTTCGACGGCATTCTGCAAAGCCAGCCGTTCGTCGCGGGCGAGGCGTTCACGATGGCCGATATCACCGTCATCGGCGGCCTGATCTTCGCCGGACTCCTGAAGGTGCCGGTGCCTGAGGAGTGCGAGGCTCTTTCGGCGTGGTACGCGATGATGCAGGAGCGTCCCAGCGTCGAGAACCGGATCACGATGTCCGAACCGGACATGGCATCTGGTTGAATGGCATCTGGCTGAGCGGAGACTGCACACGTCCGCTCTTGCGAGGCCTGCGCGAGGGCGGATCGGCAAGCATCCCAAGCCTGGCCCGGATGAGCCAACGGGTCGCGCGAACGATCACATTCAAACGGCTCACCGGCTATACCCCGACCGATTGGCGTCGTCGCACGCGTTCACAGCACACGTGGGGTTCGACTAGCGGACGCAGCTCCGGAACGGCGCGGCGATGTCCGAGCATTCGCGTGTCATGTGCCTATTCGACGCGCCTCTCTCTTCCCCCGTCATTCCGGGCTCGCCGAAGGCGAGAGCCCGGAATCCATCGGGCCGCATAACTCGTGGATCAATGGATTCCGGGCTCTCGCTTCGCGAGCCCCGGAATGACGGCGGGGGACCAGCCCCTTCGGTCACAAAATCGTTGCTTCCGATTTTCGGAATTTAACTTGACGCCGCACCCAACTCAGCTGTTCAATATGCGCGTCTCACCCGACACGAGGGGCGGATCGCGATCGTCACGAACGCGGGTCGAGATGCGGTGGACGCTGAATGCGCGACTGACGAGTGCGCGTGAGGCGGACGGCGAAGTCGTGTGGTCCTGACGCCCTCATGGCAGGTGTCTCTTCACATTGCGCAGGTCGCGCGTGGCGAAGACGGTGACAAGCAAGCCAAGTCTCGCCGGGGAGAGCACGAAGTAAGCCGTAGCCCATCGCGCAGGGAAAGCCGGGTTGTTTCCGGTTACACCTGTGGTCCTACCCCCGTGCTTTCTACCTTTTGCACGGGGCCCATGGGTGCGATCGGCACCCGGCTTTCCCTGCGCCCTCTGTGAGAGGAGGGCGGAACGATGCACAAAGCTCGGACCGATCATGTCGCGAGATCGCGAATGCTTGCGCTGTTTGAAATGTGAATGGCTGTGGCCGGTGCGGAGGGTGCAGTGGCGGGCTACGCTGGCGCCAACCCGCGCTACGAAGCGCTCCGCCCGCCGCCGGACGAGCTAGCGCGGACGTGCTGATTTTGCGCCCCCACATGCAAAGGCTGGATGGCTCAAAGCCGAACTGCCGCGGTCGATGGGTTTCCTCGTCCTCGATTTCGTCCACTCCGACGGAATTGCCCGTCGGATCCTTGAACGCGATGAAAGCCTTGACCTTGCGGAGCGCGCATTCGTCGGGCCTGCCGGCATGGACGGCATGGCCGAGCGCATCTAGCGTTGCGCCGGCGACGTTGAGCTTGTCCGCATCTTCGACTTCGAAGGCGACGGCTTGGTCCTGCGGATCGCCCTCGAAATAGCAGAGCGTGTGCGCCCGATCGTCGGAACGCAGATAGAGCACTTGCTTGGCCTGCTCGCCGACCTGCAGGCCGAGGCTTCTGGTGGCAAAGCTTCGCGCGTCCTCGAGGGTGAGGTAGACATTGGGGCGAGGCACGGAGTGCTCTGAAATGGTCGGCCGCGAATTCCGCGATGGCTCTCGTAATCTGGTCTAATCAGCAGAGAGAGGCTCGCCAGTCAGGTTCCAGCTTGCTCCGTCAAACGTCGCGATCCGCAGGGTCCTGAATGGCGTGTAGTCTTCCGACCTGGTGCTGATCGCGACGCCCGGGAGCATCATCGGCAAACGCTCGCCTTTCATCGAGGTGGCCTGCTTGATGAGGTTTTCGCGGGTCAGGTCGTCGCCGCATTTGCGCAACGCCATCTCGACGGCGTGAACATTCATGTAGGCAACGAGCACGGAGTAATCGTCCGGATTGGCCGAAGGTGCGTAGGTCTTCAGGAAATCCTTGTAGGCCTTGACCTCGTCGTCATTGGCCCAGGCCGGGTCGCCCGGCTGCTTGAGGAATTGCGTGGTGACGAGGCCCTTCGACGCTTCGAGGCCGGCGGGCTTCAGGATGGTTTCGACCGATGCCGTCGAGCCGCCGATCACGTGCAAGGGCTTCCAGCCGAGCTCGTAGACCTTGCGGATCGATTGCGCGGCTGCCTTCGACGACGACTGCTCGATCAGCGTGTCGACGCCGGCGGCCTTGAGCTGAACGATCTGCGAGTCGATCGTCGGGTCGGCGAGTTCGTAGGAGGCCTGGGCGACGATCAGCTCGGCCTTTGGACCGAGGCCGGCGCGGAGGCCCCTGAGATAGTCCTTGCCGTAGTCGTCATTCTGATACAGCACGCCGATTCTGGCGTCGGGCTTTGCGGTCAGGATGTACTTGGCGACGACGCGGCCCTCGGTCTCGAAGTCCGGATAGAGCGGGATCGTCCACGGGAAGGTTTTGGGATCGTTGAAACGCCGTCCACCGGCCGTAATGAACAGCTGCGGCACCTGCTTGCCGTTGAGGTATTTCTGGATCGCGACGTTCGGCGCGGTGCCGATCGTGCCAACCTCGGCCAGGACGCCGACGTCCTCGATCAACTTGCGTGACTGCTCGACGGCCTTCGGCGCGCTGTAGGCATTGTCGAGCTGGGTGAAGTTGATCTTGCGGCCGTTGATGCCGCCCTTCGCGTTCAGCATCTCGAAATAGCCGACCACGGCGCGCCCGGCGCCGGCGCCGAAGGCGGAGGCCGGGCCGCTGAGCGGCGTCGACTGGCCGAGCTTGATCTCGGTATCGCTGGCGCCGGGACCATAGGCCTTCTGGGCGTAGGCAGGCGCCGCCAGCAGGGCCGACAGCGCAATAGCCGCAAACGCCCGGTCGATGAGGTGGTTCAAGGTCGTTCTCCCCTTAATTCGTTTCTTATTGGAATCTGCGTCAGCGCAGCAACTCGCGGGCGATCACCACGCGCTGGATCTGGTTGGTGCCCTCGAAAATCTGGGTCAGCTTGGCGTCGCGCATCATGCGCTCGACCGGATAGTCCATGGTGTAGCCGTAGCCGCCGAAGATCTGGACCGCGTCGGTCGTGACCTTCATTGCCATGTCGCTGCCGACGCATTTCGCCATGCTGGCAAGCACGTTGAGCCGCTTCCAGTCGCCGGCATCGCCGGCGCGGGCGCATTCGTAGACCAGCGCGCGCGCCGCCTCGATCTGCATTGCCATGTCGGCGAGCATGAACTGCACGCCCTGGAATTCGGCGATCGGCTGCTTGAACTGCTTGCGCTCCTTGGCGTAGGCGATGCAGGCATCGAGCGCACCCTGCGCGAGGCCGACCGACTGGGCGCCGATGGTCGGCCGGTTGAGGTCGAGCGCGCGCATCGATGCGCGAAAACCCTTGCCTTCCTCGCCGACGAGATTTTCGGCCGGGACCCTGACATTGTCGAAGAAGATCGGGGTATTGGGGGCGCCGCGAAAGCCCATCTTGCGCTCGTGGCGACCGAACGTGATGCCAGGCATTGTCTTCGGCTCGACGATGAAGGCGCTGATGCCGTCGGCGCCGGCGCCGTCACTGGTCCGCGCCATCACCACGATGTAGTCGGCGACGACACCGTAGCTGCACCATTGCTTGCGGCCGTTGAGGATGTAGCTGTCGCCGTCCCTGCGGGCGCGGGTGTTGAGCGCGGCGACGTCGGAGCCGGCCTGCGGCTCGGAGATCGCGATCGCCGTGACCACGCCGCCCTTGGCGATGATCGGCAGGTATCTCCGGCGCTGCTCCTCCGAGCCGAAATGCAGCAGCGGCATGATGAACATGGTGTTGAGCGCCGCGATCGAGGCGCAGGCCGGCGAGACCTTCGAGATCTCCTCGCGCGCAATGCAGGCCATGGTCAGATTGCCGTTCGGGCCGTCGTAACGCTCCGGCACCCAGAGCTGCATCAATCCCATCTCGCCGAACAGCTTGACCAGCTCCAGCGGAAAGCGGTCGGTCTCGTCGATCTCGGCGGCGATCGGCGCTACGTGCCTGGCGACCATCCTGCGCACGTTGTCGCGGAACGCGACCTGCTCCTCGGAAAAACTCATACGGGCTCCCCGTCGTTTTCTTTGCCGGAAGCCAAGAAAGGGGCTTCCATTGAATGGGTGATCCATTTAATAATTCACCGCATGAGCACCAAGTCAAGCCCTCGCGCGCCGCAGCGCTCCCGTGCCGCCTCGCCGAACCGGCGGGAGCGAACCTCCGATCTCCGTGCCGCCGGAGCGTCGGCCGCGCCGACTTTCAAGCCGATCCACACCAGGCGGACGTTCGAGGAGATCTGCGAGCGCATCCGCGAGCAGCTGGCGCTCGGCGTGCTGAAGCCCGGCGACAAGCTGCCGGCCGAGCGCGAGCTGGCGCAGCAGCTCGGCGTCAGCCGCAACGTCCTGCGCGAGGCGCTGCGCAGCCTCGAAATGGCCGGCGTTCTGAAGCTGCAGAAGGGCGTCAAGGGCGGCGCCTTCATCCAGCAGGGCGACACCCGCCGCATGAACGAGGTGATGCGGGACATGCTGAGCCTCGGGACGATTTCCGTGCGGGAATTGTCGGAGGCGCGGGTCCATGTGCTCGACCTCGTGGTGCAGCTCGCCTGCGCGAACGCGCGCCGGGCCGACCTCGATGCGCTGGAAGCCAATATCGAGCGGACCGAGCTCGCCACCAAAGAAGGCAGGCTGCTCGATCGGGTCGAGTGCTCGCGGGAATTCTACAAGCTGCTGGCGGCGTCGACCGGCAACAAGGTGATCGCGATGATCGTCGACTCGGTCACTGAGATCCACATGCGCTTCGTCTATGCCAAGGTCGCCTCCAGCGGTGTCGCGATGGCGCGACTGGCGGAGAAGCGGCGTCAGTTCCTGGCGGCGCTGAGCGAACGAAACGTGGCGCTGGCGAGCCGGCTGCTGCGGTCGCACCTGGAATCCGTGCAGCGGATGCTGGAGCAGGACCCGGGAGCGATGTCGCTCCACGTCGCATTGGCGGACGTGCAGCCGGGGATGCTTCGATAGCCCGGGCGCCCAAAGATATCACAAAATCCAAGCAGCAATAACAATGGAGGTAAACGTGTCCAACTACGCCAAGTATGAATGCCTGACGGTCGAGGTCGCCGACAAGGTGGCGACCGTGACCTTGAACCGGCCGCAGGCGCGCAATGCCATCAACCAGAAACTGATCCGCGAACTGCGCACGATCTGGGACGACCTCGCCGACGATCACGCCGTCAATGTCGTGGTGCTGACCGGCGCCGGTGACTTCTTCAGCGTCGGCGGCGACGTGAAGGCGATGTCGGAGCGGCCCGGCGGCGACGTGCTCGAAGAGGGCGAGGTCCATGATCCGATGATCAGCCGGCGCGGCGTCACGCGCCAGCTCGAGCTCGACAAGCCGATCATCGCGGCGATCAACGGCGACGCCATCGGCCTGGCGGCCACGCATGCGCTGCTCTGCGACATCACCGTGATGGCCGAGGACGCGCGGATCGGCGACACCCACGTCTCCCGCGTCGGCCTGGTCGCAGGCGACGGCGGCACCGTGATCTGGCCGCTTCTGATCGGCATCAACAAGGCCAAGGAATTCCTGATCCGCGGCACGCTCCTGAAGGGCAACGAGGCGGAGCGGATCGGGCTGGTCAATCATGTCGCGCCGCGCGCGGAGGTGCTGGCCAAGGCCCGTGCGATCGCGATCGAGCTCGCCAACGGTCCGACCTGGGCCATTCGCTGGACCAAGCTGTCGATCAACCAGATCGTCAAGGAGCGCGTCAACATGCTGCTGGAAGCCTCGATGGCGCTGGAGCAGGTGACGTTCGAGACGGCCGACCACAAGGAAGCGACGATGTCGTTCAAGGAAAAGCGCAAGCCCAGGTTCGGCCAGGGCTAGGCCGGCGTGATGACGGCGACCGAACAGCCGGACGATGACGTCACGGCGATGCTGCGGGATTCCTTGCGTGGATTCCTCGATGAGCATTGGCGTCCGCGTGGCGCGATGGCGTCGTCTTCGCCGGACGAGATATCGGCGATCTGGCGCAAGCTGGTCGGGCAGGGCGTAGCCGCCCTCGGGGCGCAGGGGGATGAAGGCGGCCTTGCCGAAATCCTCGTCGTCATGGCCGAGCTTGGCCGGGCCGGATGTCCGGCGCCGATGTGGTCGGCGGCGCTGGCCAACCTTGCGATTTCCGGATCGCAGAGCGACGTCGTGACCGATCTGCTGGCGCGGCTGCATTCCGGGAAGGCGATTGTTGCCTTCTCGTTCGGTGCGCTGGATCCCGATCGCGGCACCGGCTCGATCGAGGTCGCGATCAACGCGGCAACGGGCGTGCTCCGCTGCGTCGAGGCGGCGGGAAGTGCCACGCACCTCCTGGTCGCGCTGGATCGGGCTCATCTTGCGCTGATCGAGCTCGGCCGTCCCGGTGTCGAATGCGTTGCGACCCGTGCGATGGGGGCGTGGGGGCTCTACGAGATCCGGCTGAACGCGGCGCCGCTCACACGGATTGCCGGAGGCGGCGTCGACCTCGACGAGCTCCGCATCAAGGGCAAGGCGATGTTGACCGCGCGCGCTTACGGTGCTGCGCGGCGCGCGTTCGAGCTGGCCGTCGACTACGCCAGGGAGCGACACCAGTTCGGGCAGCCGATCGGCAAGTTCCAGGCGATCCAGCACAAGCTGGCAAATTGCCTGATCGCGCTCGAAGGCGTCAGGCTGATCCTCGATCACACCGCCAGATTGCATGATGGCGGCGATGCCGACTGGCGATATTTTGCCGAT
Organism: Bradyrhizobium sp. WCU1; assembly: GCF_053474805.1. Lineage (NCBI taxonomy): Bacteria > Pseudomonadati > Pseudomonadota > Alphaproteobacteria > Hyphomicrobiales > Nitrobacteraceae > Bradyrhizobium > Bradyrhizobium sp. WCU1. The sequence goes on along the minus strand of NZ_CM130280.1, from coordinate 251,278 downwards.
TGCGCGTCGGCGTTCTCCGGCAGTGCGCTGCGGCAGGTCGCGCTCGAGACGCAGCACACGTTCGGGGCGATCGGCTATGCCGAGGAGCACGAAGCGCCAATCCATTTCAAGCGCGTGCACCTCGATACGATCGCACTTGGTGGTGCGTCCGATGCGAAGCGCAGGTTGGCCGCTCGCCTCCTGGATGCGGGCGGCGCTGGGCTGCCGCAATACGACCTCGGGACTGCCGGAAACGCGTATCGTGAGCAGGTCCGGCGCTGGCTCGCGGAGAACTGGTCGGGACAACGGAAGGATGCGTTTGATCAGAAGCCGTTCACCAAGCGCGAATTCGATGCCGGCTTCGCCCGCGATATCGGCGAGACCGGGTGGATCGGCCTCGGCTGGCCGGAACGGTTCGGCGGCCAGGCACGCTCCCCCCTCGAGCAGATCGCGTTCATGGAGACGATGGAGCAGGCCGAGGCGCCGCGGATCGGCGCCGCGATCCAGGCCAATGCGCTGATGATGTTCGGCACGCCGGAACAACAGCAGCAGTACCTTCCGGCGATTTTGCGCGGCGAGGCCATGCACGGCATGGGTTACAGCGAGCCGCAGGCGGGGTCCGACCTTGCGGCGTTGCGCACCAGCGCTGTGAGGGATGGCGATCACTGGCTGATCAACGGCCAGAAGATCTGGACCACCACCTGGTGGGGGAAATACATGTTCCTCGCGGCGCGGACCGACAAGGACGCCAAGCCGCCGCACGCCGGCATCAGCATGTTCATCGTGCCGATGGATGCGCCGGGCATCACGATCCGGCCGTCTGCCACGATGTACGACGGCACCTTCGCCAACATCTTCTACGACAATGTCCGCATTCCCGCCGAGAACCTGGTCGGCGAGGTCAATGACGGCTGGAAGGTGCTGACCGGCGCGCTCGCGTTCGAGCGCGGCTTGGTCGGTGGCGGCATCGTCCTGAAGGTTGCGCACGCCTTCGAGCAATTGCGCGCGCATGTAATGGCGGGGGAAGGCGATCAGTCGCTGGCCGGCGAACCGATCGTCCGCGACAGGATGGCGACGCTGGCCTCGGAGATCGAGATCGGCCGTCTCTTGATGATGCATTGCGCCGAGCTTGCCGCCGGTGGCGTGACTCCGCCGGAATATGGCGCGATCAGCAAGGTGTTCTCAGGCGAACTGATGGAACGCTTCGGCGAGGCTGCGCTCGATATCCTCGGCATGCGCGCCGCGCTGTCCGAGCAGATGCCGGGCGCGATCGACAACGGCCGCTTTGAGCAGAACCTGCGGCATTCGCTGATGTGGGTCATCAGCATCGGGACCAACGAAATCCAGCGCAGCCTGATCGCGCAACGCGCGCTCGGGCTGCCGAGATAGGAGAGATCGGATGCAGAAGGATGGCGACCGGGCGCCGCTCGCCGGGGTGCGTGTGCTGGATTTTTCCATCATGGTGGCGGGGCCGTATTGCGCGCGGCTGCTGGCGGACGTCGGCGCGGAGGTCATCAAGATCGAGCCGCCGGAGGGCGACGACATGCGACTGCGGACGCCGCTGCGTGACGGCCACAGCACCTATTTTGGCCAGCTCAATGCCGGCAAGCGCAGCCTGGCGCTGGACCTGAAGAACGCCGACGCCATCAAGCTGGTGCATCGCATGGTCGCGGAGGCGGACATTCTCGTCGAGAATTTTCGTCCTGGTGTCATGGAGCGGCTCGGCCTTGGCTATGAGGCGTTACGCGAGATCAACCCGCGGCTGATCTATTGCTCGATCTCGGGCTATGGCCAGTCAGGTCCCGCTGCCGAGCGGGCGGCTTATGCGATGATCGTGCATGCCGAGAGTGGATTCGATACCTCGCTGATGCGCTATGCCGGCGACCGCGAGCGGCCCGCGGCGGGAGCGATCTTCGTCGCCGATATCCTCGGCGGCATTTTCGGCTATTCCGCGATCCAGACTGCGATGGTCCAGCGTGTGCGCACCGGCGAAGGGCAGCGCGTCGATGTGGCCTTGATGGACTGCATGCTGAACCTGCTTGTCTACGAGCTTCAGGAAGCGCAATTCCCGATCCGAGCGCCGCGTCCGACCTATGGGCCGGTCCGCACCCGCGATGGCGATATCCTGATCGCCCCGGTGACGCCGCGCAATTTTGCCGCGCTCTGCGAGGTCACCGGGCAGGAAGAGCTGGCGAACGATCCGCGTTTTGCGAGCATTCCGGCGCGCGGAGCCAATTGGTCCGCCATGATGCAGGTGATCGAGAAGTGGACGGAGCGTCACACCGCCGCCGAATGCATCGCGGCGCTCGATCGCGCCGGTGTGCCTTGCGCCGAATATCGGGCGCCGGGTGCGGCGCTGACCGATCCCCATCTGCGTCAACGGGGCGTATTCGGGACGGTCACGGATGGTGCCGGCGACTTCGTCGGCGTCAGCGCGCCATGGCAGATGTCGGGCGCCGATACGCCGATCGGCAGTCACGTGCCTGGCATCGGCGCACAGCGCGATGACGTGCTGTCGCAGATTCTGGGACTGTCGCCCGATGCCATCGCGACACTTGCCGCTGCGGGGACGTTTGGGAAGCCTGCGGCCTAAGCGGGCTCAACGATCGGACGGAGCGTCCGGCGGCGGAGCCTTCGCGATCGCGAGCAGGCATTTCATGAAATGCGCGCGGTCCTCCTTGCGCAAGGGAGCCAGCATGATCTCTTGCAGCTGGGCGGCGGCCGGGATCACGGCCAGCAGCGCTTCCTCACCCTTGGCGGTGATCTGCACCTGGAGCGAGCGGCGGTCGTCGGGATTGTCCTTCTTCGCGACCAGCCGGCGCGCCACCATCCGCTTCAGCATTTCGCTCAGCGTATTGCGGTCGCAACTGATCCGGTCCGCCAATACGGAGGGGGTGAGCGGACCCAACTGATACAGCGCCATCAGCACGCCGAACTGCCGCGGCGTGATGTCGCTCTGCCGCGTCATGCTTTGATAGAGTCCGTCGTAGCGGGCCTCCAGCAGCCGCAGCAGAAATCCGACGCCGCCTTCGAGTTGCCAGTCGCGCGCAACGTCTGCGGCCGAGCTGGTCTTCTTTGCCCTGTCGGCTGCCATGCCGTTGTTCGACCCCGATTTCACGAATTCGCGTTAGCCGTTAGCAGCTTGGCCTGACGTCCTCAACCCTGCGATCAATCGCACCCGGGCCTGTTCCCGGAGCGGCGCAATGGTTTTCGGCCCTTGTCAGCCATCCGGCCATGTAGTACGTATACGTATCAAATAGACGCGAAGACGTCGTTCAGGGAGGTTGCCGTTGGAGCTGCGCGAGCTGCTGTCGATTCCCTATCTGCTCGAGGCCGAGGCGGGCGAGACCGAACCGGGACATTGGCGGATTCGTCTCGCCTATCCGGAGCTTCCGGGATGCACGGCCGAGGCGGCCGTCGTCGAGGATGCCCTCAGGGCGCTCGAGCGGCGGCGCATCGAGCTGATCGTGGGCCTGGTGGAGGAGGGCAAGCAACCTCCCGTTCCACGCCAGCCGCTCGCCGCATCCGATCCGCTTTGGACCGCACAGGATCTCGGGTTGTCCGACCGCGTCGCCGCACTTCTCGGCGCAACGGCCCCGACAGCACGCAATTGAAGGAGACAAACCATGCTCTCGCGCGAAGACAATGAACGCCTGGTAAGGGTCGGCAAAGGCACGCCGCTCGGCGATCTGTTTCGGCTGTACTGGATTCCGTTCCTGCCGTCGGCGGATCTCGCCAAGGACGGACAGCCCAGGCGCATCCGTTTGCTCGGCGAGGATCTGGTCGCTTTCCGTGACACCGAAGGTCGCGTCGGGCTGGTCGACCAGGCCTGTCCGCATCGCGGCGCGCCGCTGATCTTCGCACGAAACGAGGATTGCGGGCTGCGCTGCGTCTATCACGGCTGGAAGTTCGACGTCACCGGCGCGGTGACGGACATGCCGGCGGAGCCGGTACGCAGCCGCCTCAAGGAGCGGGTGCGGATCAAGGCCTATCCCTGCAAGGAGCGCAACGGAATGATCTGGACCTATATGGGGCCCGACCAGGTCGAGCTTCCGCCCTTGCCGAACCTCGAATGGAATCTGGTGCCGGCCGAGCAGGTGCACATCTCGGTGCGCGTGCAGGAGTGCAACTGGTTGCAGGCGGTCGAGGGCGAGATCGACTCCGCGCACGCGCCATTGCTGCACGGGCGGCTCGACGCGCAGGGCACCACCAACGCCTGGATCCAGAAGCGCGACCTGCGGCCGACCTTCGAATGCATCAAGCAGGACTTCGGCATGAGCATCGCCGCGCGGCGCAACTACGACGCCAACACGCTGTACTGGCGGGTCAACCAGTTCATGCTGCCGTTCTATACGCTGGTGCCTCCACTATCACCGTTCCCCGACCTGAGCGGGCATGCCTGGGTGCCGATCGACGATGAGAACACGCTCTGCATCATGTTCTCCTATCATCCGTCGGAACCGCTGCTGGAGAAAACCCGGCAAGTGTTCGCGGAGGGGCACAAGGGCCGCGAAAGCGGCCACGCCAGCCGGCATGCGCTGGTGCAGCATCCGGTGACGGTGCCGTATGCCGGCTACTGGACCAAATACAATCCGCAGAACGGTTTCCAGTTCGACTACGAGGCGCAGCGGACCACCTGGTTCTCGGGCCTGCCGGGGCTCTGGGTGCAGGACGGCGCCTGTCAGAGCGGCGTCTCGCCGATCTTCGACCGCACCAAGGAGACGCTCTGCTCCAGCGATACCGGCATCGCGATGACGCGGCGCTTCATTCTGGAGGCGCTCGGTGCCTATCGCGATCACGCGATCAAGCCAAAGGGAGTCTCGGACCCCGACGTGTTCATGGTGCGGGCGGTGTCGCTGCGGCTGCCGCCGGAGGATTCCTGGGTCGATGTCGGAGCGCCGTTCATGCGGGCGAAGCTCGGCGCCGATTTCGGGTACGAGCTGTGAGCGCATCCGGCCATACGGCCGACACGCAGCAGGTGCTGGTCAAGCGCATCGGCTACGAGGCCGAGCGGATCAATTCCTATGAACTGATCGGACGGGCCGGCAGCGAGCTTGCCCCGTTCACGGCCGGCAGCCATATCGACCTGCATCTGCCGAACGGCATGATCCGCAGCTACTCGCTGATCAACGATCAGCGCGAGCGGCATCGCTATGTCATCGCGGTGCACAGGGATGCCGAGAGCCGTGGCGGCTCGAGCCTTGTTCACGACGCTATCAGGGTGGGGGACGTCATGACGATCTCCATGCCGCGCAATAACTTCGCGCTTCATGAAGAGGCCGAGCACTCGGTCCTGATCGCTGGCGGGATCGGCATCACGCCGCTGCTGTCAATGATCCGGCGCCTGGAAGCGCTTGGGCGCCGCTGGGAGCTGTTCTACGCCGCGAGGACGCGTGCCGCGGCCGCATTTCTCGACGAGCTCGGCGCGTATCGATCGAGGGTACATCTCGATTTCGACGACGAGCGAGCGGGACGCGTGTTCGATCTCCCGGCAATCGTCGGGAGCGCACTGGCGCACACGCATCTCTACTGCTGCGGACCGGTGCCGATGCTCGCGGCATTCGAGGCGGCGACGGCCGGTCGCCTGGCCGATCATGTGCATGTCGAATATTTCAAGGCGCGGGAAGCGCCGGCAACTGAAGGCGGCTTCGAGGTCAGGCTCGCGCGAAGCAATCGGACCGTTGCGGTCGAGGCCGGAAAGACCATACTCGACGCGTTGCTGGATGCCGGCATTGCCGCGAACTACGCCTGCACCGAAGGCGTCTGCGGCACCTGCGAGACGCGCGTGCTCGACGGCTTACCCGACCATCGCGATCAGTTTCTCAGCCAAGAGGAGCAGGCGGCAAACAAGAGCGTGATGATCTGCTGCTCGGGCGCGAAGTCCCGCACGCTGGTGCTCGATCTCTGAAAACAACAACACAGGATGGGTGGAAACAAGTGAACTATCTCTCTCGCATTCTCGCGTTGTCGCTGCTGGCCGCCTGCGCGGCCTCTCCGGCATCGGCGGACGCCGCGCGCTCTCTGAAGATCGGCGTACTCAACGACGCGTCCGGCCCTTATTCGGACAATGCCGGTGAGGGGTCTGTGACGGCGGCCAAGATGGCGGCCGAGGATTTCATGCGGCTGCACCCGGACTTCAGGGTCGAGATCGTATCGGCCGACCACCAGAACAAGGCAGACGTCGGCGCCGCGATCGCGCGGCGCTGGATCGGTCAGGAGAAGGTCGATGCGGTCGCCGACGTGCCGAACTCGGCCGTCGGGCTCGCCGTCAACGAGGTCGTGCGCGGCACCAAGGCGGCGCTGATCGCATCGAGCGCGGCTTCCTCCGACCTGACCGGCAAATACTGCTCGCCGAACACGATCCAGTGGACCTTCGATACCTGGGCGGCCTCGCACACGATCGGCGCCTATCTGGTACGGCACGGCGGCACGAAATGGTATTTCATCGCCACCGACAATGCGCTCGGCAAATCGATGGTGCGCGACGGGACGGCGGTGATCGGCGCCGGCGGCGGCAGCGTTCTCGGATCGGTCAATGTGCCGATCAACAACGCGGACTATGCGTCGTTCATCCTGCAGGCCGACGGTTCCGGCGCCGACGTGATCGCGTTCGCCACTGCGGGCGGCGACACCGTCAGCCTGATCAAGCAATCCGCAGAGTTCGGGCTGAAGCAGAGCGGGCGGATCTTCGCGGCGCTGCTGACCACCACCAACGATGTCGAGTCCAGCGGGCTCGCGGTCGGGGAGGGGCTGATCATCACCCAGCCGTTCTATTGGGATCTCAACGATGCCAGCCGCGCCTGGTCGGCCAGGTTTAGCGAGCGGCAGCACGGGCAGTCGCCGACAGCATTTCATGCCGGCGTCTATTCCTCGGTGCTGGCCTATCTGAATGCGGCGCAGGCCGTCGGAACCAATGATGCGCAGGCGGTGATCCGCAAGCTGAAGGAGAACCCGATCGATGACGCCTTGTTCGGGCCGGTCGTGGTGCGCGCGGACGGCCGCGCCATCCACAACATGTACATCTTCAAGGCGAAGAGCCCGAATGCGTCGAAGAGCAAATGGGATCTGCTCGAGCAGGTCGGCGTGCTCGCGGGCCCGGAGGCGTTTCGGCCGCTCGACCAGGGCGGTTGCTCCCTCGTCGAGCCACCGAAGAGCAATTGACGACGACGGCCGCGAACGCCGATCAACCTTTCTCAAGACGTACGGATGTCTCACATGCTGGATCAGCTGGAAGCCGAATTTCCCGAGCACACGCCTCGTCCGGCCGGCGCGCCGAGGGCGCTTGAGGGAATCCGGGTGATCGATTTTTCGCACTTCATCGCGGGTCCGTTCGCAACCATGATCCTGGCCGACATGGGCGCTGAGGTGATCAAGGTCGAGGCGCCTGGCCGGGGCGACGATCTGCGCCGGTATCCTCCGCTGCATCCCGATCTCAGGCACGGTGCGCCGTTCCTCTGGACCAACCGTAACAAGCGCAGTGTTGCCCTCGATCTCAAGTCCCCGGAAGGTCTGGAGGTTGCCCGTGAGCTGATCGCGACGGCGGATGTCCTGGTCGAGAATTTTTCGGCGAGCGTGATGGCGCGGCTCGGGCTCGACTACGAGAGTTGCCGCCAGATCAAACCCGAGATCATCTACTGCTCGGTGTCCGCCTATGGCCGTGACGGGGCGTTCTCCGACCGGCTCGGCTTCGATCCGATTGCGCAGGTCGAGAGCGGCTTCGTGTCAATGAACGGCTATGCCGACCGGGAGGGTGTGCGGGCCCTATCGCCGGTGATGGACATCAGCACCGCGATGATGGCCAGCAATGCGATCCTCGGCGCGTTGTTCGCGCGCGAGCGCAGCGGGCAGGGCCAAGCCATCGAGGTGTCGCTGTTCGAGAATGCCGTCCTGATGACCGGCTACGCGACGATGCAGTCGCTGTTCAATAATGCGGATCCAAGGCGAAGCGGCAACACCAGCCCGGACACCTGTCCGTCTGGCGTGTTCCTGGCGAGCGATTGTTCGTTCTATATCAACTGCGGCAATGACAAGATCTTTCATCGCCTGATGGCGCAGGTGCTCGAGCGTGAAGATCTTGCGGCGGCTGAGATCTACGCAACCGGCCCCGATCGAATCCGCCGGCGCGAGGAACTGTTCGCAATTCTCGGCGATGCCTTCGCCCGGCAGCCCTGGTCGCACTGGCAGGCGCGGATGCGGGCGGCTGGCGTGCCCTGCGGCCAGGTGCGGAGCGTCACCGAGGCGATCCGCTCGCCGGAGGCAAGGGAGCGCGGGATCGTCACAAGGATCCCGCACGAGACGGTGGGCTGGGTGCCGAATGTCAACCTGCCGATCCGCTATTCGCGGACGCCGATCGTCGATCCCGTCGCGGCGCCGGCCGTCGGCCAGCATACCGAAGACGTGCTGCGTGAGCTGCTCGGCTATGACGACGCGCGCATTGCGCAGCTGGCGGCGGGCGGTGCTTTCGGCAGCCAGCCATCGCGAGAGGCGGTCAAGGAGGATACCAAACCGTGACGGTGCGCGCGTGACGCGAGCGGACGCTGCGGGGCCGGGTCGCGGTCATCGGGATCGGCGAGACCGACTATTATCGCCATGGCGCGTCTCCCGATCCGGAGTTCAAGCTGGCGCTGAAAACCATTCTGGCGGCGTGCGCGGATGCCGGGCTCGATCCCCGCGAGATCGACGGGTTCTCCTCCTACAGCGACGATCGCAGCGAGGCGTCGCGGTTGGCCGCGGCGCTGGGCACGCGCCAATTGCGCACGGCGACGATGCAATGGGGTGGCGGCGGCGGTGGATGCTGCGCGGCGGTTGCCCACGCGGCGGCCTCGATCGTCGTGGGCCTGGCGGATTGTGTCGTGGTGTTCCGCTCGCTGGCGCAGGGCCAGTATGGGCGGTTCGGGCAGGCGGCTGGCATCCACACCGTTTCGGGCGAACGATCCTATTTGATGCCTTACGGTGTGCTGGCGCCGCCGCAGCGGTTTGCGATGCGGGTGCAGCGCTACATGCACGAGCATGGCGTTCGGCAGGAGGCATTGCGTGCGATCGCGCTCGCCTCCTATCACCATGAGGTCGGCCAGTTCCGCAACGGATTGCGGCAAGTCGTGGTGTCGACTCCGGACTGTGCTTCAGGAGCGCTGCGCTTTCCGTATGTGGATGCGCCTGCGGTCGGTGAAGATTGTATTCGACCGCGCGATTCGCCGAAGGAAGTGACAATCGATCGATGAGAAAGCGTGCGGCCGACGATCAATCTGGCATCGGCCCGTTGTCGGCCTAACCGTGCGCGCCGCTGCCACCCATTTCGTCGAGCAAGGCTTTGGCCCGTCGGTACGGCGTGGTACCAAATCCCTCGGCGAATTTCCCGAGGGCATCATCGAGCCTTGCCGAGGCTTCGCCGATCCTGCCTTGATGGCGAAGCATTTCGGCCAAACTCTCCGTCGCTTTGAGCTCGTGGCCGAGAGCTCCCTGATATTGCGAGATAGCGATCGCTTCGCGAAAGTGGCGTTCCGCCGCTTCTGATTTGATTCCCTCGAGCGAGAGCAAAGTCGTGCCGTGGATGCGAAGTGCATCAGGTAGCTGCCAGAGCGCTTCGGTCGCCCTTATTCTATCGAGCGATTCCGCCGACACCAGAACCGCTTCTTCTGGACGGTCGTCAGCCGCGAGAACTTCCGCCAGGCGCCCGAGGAACGGGACTGCAACATTTCCATAGCGTACGTCGCCCAACTTCGACACCGCCTCTCGCAATTGTCGCTCCGCCAAGCGGAATTCTCCCTTAAGAAACAGCAGCCTGCCCTCAAACCCAATGGCCGAAAGCAGGTAGCTTTGGATGTCGTTGTCCTGCGCGACCTGCTTCATTCTATGAATTGCGATCTCGGCAAGCTGTAGCTCCTCCAGTCTGAGGAAAAGGTTGCAGCCACACCAGCTGAGAGCCTGGCAGATCGATGCCGGATTTCCGGTTTCCTCCGCGTCTTCATGCGCGGCCACACAGGCACGTACAGTCTGATCAAACCGCCCCTCGCACCAATGGACGCCCGCTATCACGCATTGCGCGTAGACCGAGTGGTTCAAGCCCCAACGGGCGATCTGCGAAGCATCGGTATGGGTCTGGAAATAGACATGGGCTTCGCGTGCGAGCTTCATAGCGTCCGGATACTGAGCGCCAAAATAGAGCGATGCGCTCTTGACGCTCTTCATCATCGCGAGTGCCGTCGGCTCTTTGACGTCGGCGACGAGCCGCTCGATCCTCGTCATTCCTTCCAGAGCGCCTTTGAGGTCGCCACGCCGATGCATGAACAGGATGAGACCAAGGCGGCCCCTGAGCTCCCACGCCACGTCGCCCAGGCTTCTCGCGATGTCGATCGCGCGGTTCAGAGCATCACGCGATTGGCCTGTCATGCCTTCGGTGTACATCACGGCGAGACCGAAGGCAGCCTTTAACAACATCTCGTCCCGCTCGGCATCGACGCCCGGTTCGAGCGTGTCGATTGCGTTGGTCGTCCAGGCGACACACTCCGTAAGAAGCGAGTTTTCCAGCCACACCGGCACGGCTGCGGCAGCAAGCGCGACGCCCAATCGTCTATCGCCATTGGGCGAGAAAGCCCAGCTCAGAATGCCACGAACGTTGTCGAGTTCGTGCACCGCGTCCCGAGCGGTTTGCACCTGGTGTGGTCCCAAGGCGCACTTTCGAAGCATTTCCGTCACGCAGGACGCCAGCCGCGTTGCGAGCGTGCCTCGCTCCGATTGATCGATCAGTTTGGCGAGCGCGAACGCCTTCGTAATTTCCAACAATCGAAATCTGGCAATGGAAGAGCCGATGTCGACAGAGACAAGCGATTTGCAGACCAGATCGGCCAGAATGGATGCCGTATCCGCATCGCTTGTTGCGGGAATGATGCTTACTGCGGCCTCAAGCGTGAAGCTGCCGGCGAAAATTCCCAGGCATCGGAAGATGTATCGCTCGCTTTCGCTGAGCAGTTGATAACTCCATTCGAGCGCCGTCGCGATGGTGCGGTGCCGCTCGGACGTTCCCCGATGCGTGTCACCGAGCAAATGCATGCGGTCGTCGATCCTCGCCGCCAGCCCCTGGACGCCGAATGCATCTACGCGCGCGGCGGCAACCTCGATCGCCAGCGGGTTTCCGTCCAGTTCGCGGCAGATCTGTGCCGCGAAGACTGCGTTGGTGTCCGTAAGTTCGAAATCATTGACGATGGCAGCTGCACGCTCGACGAACAATTGGATCGCCGGATAGCTGAGCGCCTCGTTCGGGCCGAGTGATCTGGTCGCAGGGGGCACATCCAGGGAAGGGAGCCGGTAGACTTGCTCGCCCTCGATACGCAGCGTTTCGCGGCTCGTCGTGAGGATCTTGATCCCGCTCGCGCTGCGGAGCAGTTCGCCGATCGCAGCCGCGACGCCGTCGATCAGATGCTCGCAATTGTCGAAAACCAGGAGCAGGTTCTTGTAGCGCACGGCCGCGGCAAGACCGGACAGAGTGTCGCTGGAGCGGATATCCACGGGAAGGGCGGAAGCAAGCGCGCTTGGAATCAACGAAGGGCTGGCGACGGAGCTCAGATCAACAAGCCAGACCCCGTGGCTGAACTCAGTCAGGAGCGTTTCGGCCAGCCGCAGTGCAACCGAAGTCTTGCCGATTCCGGGCGGGCCAACAATGCTCAGGAGGCGATTGCCTTCCAGCTTGCGCTGCATCGATTCCAGTGCATCCGCTCGTCCGACGAGGCGGATCAGCTGCGCCGGGAGGTTGTGCGTCGGGCGATTGATCGGTGAGCTCGCGATGGGAGTGTCCGTCTCGACCAACTTGATAGGCGCCACGAAGCGATAGCCCTTTCCCGGGCTGTTCACGATGTACTGGTTCGCCGTGTCGTCTTCGCCCAGCGCGCGGCGCAGGGCGGCGACCTGCACCGTCAGATTCGCCTCGACTACAAAAGTATCGGGCCAGGCGATGGCAATGAGATCGTTCTTGCTTACCAGCTCGCCCGCACGCTCGACGAGCGCGATCAGGATTTCGATCGCCTTGCCGCCCAATCGGACGACGCGCTCGCCCTCGTGGAGTACACGTGTGGAGGTCGACAGGCGGAAGGGCCCGAAGAGGAACGTACGTTCTGGGCGGTCTTTGGCAGCAGGCATTCTTTAGGCCGTCGGTAGCATGGAGTACCCCCATACGCTGCAGAAGGGAGTCTGTCCAATGGTCCGGGATCGGCTCGTTATCGCCCCCCGTCGCCCTGGATCTGGACGGTTACGGCCTGCCGGCGCGCCAGGATCGCCGTCATGGCGATACGCTCGGCTTCGAGCGTCGAGAGGGTTGCCAATTCGACGGCCGTCGCCGCCAGTTGTTCGATTAGATCCGCCCGAGCGTGAAGCTGTGAGGTCTGTCGCTTGCTCACCCACCTCGACACCGTCTCGGATGAGAGCGCCATCTCTCGATCGAGGCCGCCGGCGAGAGCTTCTCGAAGGATATTCGTTCGCTCCGCCGAATCCTTCGCCGTCGCGCGTAGCTCGTCTAGCCGGCCGGAAAATTCCACGTGGTGGGCGGCCTTACTTTCAGAGAAGAGCCGGTTGATGTTGTTGAGGCTTGCCTGCAAGCGAAGCAAGTGCAGGCGCAGATCCTCACCGAACTGAGCCAGATTGCCGTTCATCGCTTCCGCACACGTTTGAGACGACCAAGTCTCCCGCGACGGATCATCGCGGCCAAATAAAAATTTCCAAAAACTAGACGAAAGGATGATGTGGCTTCGGCCAAACGTCGCGAGGGGGTTTTTGGAACGATTTATTCGCCACGTGGGCGCGCCACGACTAACGATCGTCGAGACCGTCAAGGGCGGATTGGGGACCGACGATGCCGACCATCAAGACCAACGATCAGGTCGAAATCTTTTACAAGGACTGGGGTTCGGGGCAACCAATCGTATTCAGCCACGGCTGGCCGCTGTCGTCGGACGACTGGGACGCCCAGATGCTGTTCTTCCTCAGCCACGGCTATCGCGTCATCGCCCATGATCGCCGTGGTCACGGCCGGTCGACCCAGGTCGCTGACGGTCACGACATGGATCACTATGCGGATGATCTCGCTGCATTGACGTCGCATCTGGATCTGAAGAACGCCATCCATGTCGGGCACTCCACCGGCGGTGGAGAGGTCGTGCGTTACCTGGCTCGTCATGGCGAGAGCAGGGCTGCCAAGGCGGTCATGATCGCGGCCGTCCCGCCGCTGATGGTGAAGACGCAGGAAAATCCGGGCGGCCTCCCGAAAGAGGTTTTCGACAACTTCCAGGCGCAGGTCGCCGCCAATCGCTCGCAGTTCTACCGCGACGTCGCGGCGGGACCGTTCTACGGCTACAACCGGTCCGGCGCCAGGCCTTCAGAGGCCGTTATCCAGAACTGGTGGCGTCAAGGCATGATGGGAGGCGCGAAAGCTCACTACGATGGCATCGTCGCGTTCTCGCAAACGGACTTCACCGAGGATCTCAAGAAGATCAACGTCCCTGTGCTCGTCATGCACGGCGACGACGACCAGATCGTGCCTTACGCGGGCTCGGGGCCGCTCTCGGCCAGGCTTCTCAAGAACGGAACGTTGAAGACATACGCGGGCTTCCCGCACGGCATGCCGACGACCGAGGCGGCGACCATCAACGCCGACATGCTCGCATTCTTCAAAGCCTGATCGAAAACCCGGGAGTTTCGAAGTGACCTGGGGCATTCCGACGTCTATCTTCCTCCAAATCCACGTCGCGCTGAGCTTGATCGGCATTCTGACCGGCCTTGTGACGGTGCTTGGAATGATCGGTGGCCGCTATCTCGGGGGCTGGACCGCAATCTTCCTGGCGACGACCTTGTTGACGGGCGTGACCGGATTTCCGCTGGCGCCGTTCGGTCTGGATCCGCCACGGATCGTGGGGGCGATCTTGCTTTGCCTGCTCATTGCCGCGGGCGCTGGCCTCTATCTGTTTGCGCTCCGCGGCGCGTGGTGTTCGGTTTATGTGATTTGCGCCGTTGCCGCGCTCTATCTCAACGTCTTCGTGGCAATCGCGCAGTCGTTCCAAAAGATCACGATCTTGCATGCTTTGGCACCAACGCAAAGCGAACCGCCTTTCGCGGTCGCGCAAGTCGCCGGGCTCGTCCTCTTCGGCGTTCTCGGCTTCCTCGCCTGGCGACGCTTCCCATCATCTGGCGCGACCATCGCCTCGCTGACCTGAGCGTCAGCGAGGCGGCGAGCCCCAACCAAACCTTCCAAACGAAAAGGAGCCATCATGTCGATCAATGCCAAAGCGACTCCCGGAAAAGGGCTGCTCAGTCCCAGCAATCACGCTCTGATCCTGATCGATTTTCAGTCTCAGATGTCGTTCGCAACCAAGTCGATCGACGCGGTCAATCTTCGCACCAATGCTGCGCTGATCTCGGAAGCCGCGGCCGGCTTCAAGGTGCCCGCCATTCTCACGACGGTTGCCGAAAAGAGCTTCTCCGGGCCGATGTTCGGCGAGATCGTTTCGGCCTTTGGCGGCCAGAAGATGATCGACCGCACCTCCATGAATACCTGGGAAGACGAAAATGTCATCAAGGAGGTCAACCGGATCGGCAAGAACCGCCTGGTGTTTGCCGGCCTCTGGACTTCGGTTTGCATCGTTGGACCGACGCTGTCCGCGCTCGACCAGGGATTTGAGGTCTATGCCATCGCGGACGCCTGCGGTGATGTCTCAACGGAAGCCCATGAACGCGCCATGGAGCGCATGATTCAGGCGGGCGTCCGGCCGATGACGTCGTTGCAGTATCTGCTCGAACTGCAACGAGACTGGGCGCGAACCGAAACCTACGAGATGACCACAGGGATCGCGAAGCGGCACGGCGGCGCCTACGGCCTCGGCATCATTTACGCCAAGTCCATGTTCGGTGCGTCGGAAGGACATTAAGGCGACGCACGCCGGGGAGCGAGCTACATGAGAATCTACCTGTTGTCGCTTGGTGCAGGCCTCCTGGTCGGCGTCATCTACAGTCTTCTCAACGTGCGCTCCCCGGCGCCACCCTTGGTGGCGCTGGTCGGATTGCTCGGCATTCTAGCCGGTGAGCAGATCGTGCCCGTCGCCAGGCAGATGATGACGGGCGAAGGCCTTGCGGCTGCATGGCGGCAAGCGAAGTGCGCGCCTCACATGTTCGGAATGCTGCCCGGGCGGCACGCCGGCGAGGGCAAGGCTACCACGGACACCGCGGAGAAGACCTCATGAGCGCTCCTGACACGATTTTCCATAGCGGTCTCTTCACGACGCTTGATCGATCGAATCCGACTGCGAGCGCGGTTGCGATTAAGGACGGCCTGTTCACCGCCGTGGGGCGCGATCATGACGTCATGAAGCTTGCCGGTCCGGAAACAAGGATTATCGACCTCAAGGGGCGCCGTGTTCTGCCCGGGCTGATCGACAATCATCTCCATATCATCCGGGGCGGCCTCAACTTCAACATGGAGCTGCGCTGGGACGGTGTTCGGTCGCTCGCCGACGCGATGTCCATGCTTAAGAGGCAGGTCGCGATCACGCCACCGCCGCAATGGGTGCGGGTCGTCGGTGGGTTCACCGAGCACCAGTTCGCCGAGAAGCGCTTGCCGACCATTGACGAGCTCAATGCGGTAGCACCGGACACGCCGGTCTTCATCCTGCACCTTTACGACCGGGCGATGCTGAATGCGGCCGCGCTGCGCGCTGTCGGTTACACAAAGGAGACGCCGGAGCCGCCGGGGGGCGAAATCACGCGCGACGCCAGGGGCAACCCAACCGGGCTGCTATTGGCGAAGCCGAACGCCAACATCCTGTATGCGACGCTGGCAAAGGGGCCCAAGCTGCCGTTCGACTACCAGGTCAATTCGACCCGCCATTTCATGCGCGAGCTCAATCGGCTCGGTGTCACCGGCGCGATCGATGCGGGCGGCGGATTCCAGAACTATCCAGAGGATTACGCAGTCATCCAGCAACTGTCGGATCAGGGACAGCTCACGATCCGCCTTGCGTACAACCTGTTCACCCAGAAGCCAAAGGGCGAGAAGGACGACTTCCTGAACTGGACCCGGACCTCTAAGTACAAGCAGGGTACGGATTATTTCCGCCACAACGGCGCGGGCGAGATGCTGGTGTTCTCGGCGGCCGATTTCGAGGATTTTCGCGTCGCACGACCGGACATGCCACCCGAGATGGAAGGCGAATTGGAAGAGGTCGTCCGTGTGCTCGTCCAGAACAGATGGCCGTGGCGGCTGCATGCGACCTATGACGAGACGATTTCGCGTGCGCTCGATGTGTTCGAGAGGGTCAATCAGGACATGCCGCTTGACGGCCTGCACTGGTTCTTCGATCACGCCGAAACCATCTCCGACCAGTCTATCGACCGCATCGCGGCGCTCGGCGGTGGTATCGCCGTGCAGCATCGCATGGCCTATCAGGGCGAGTATTTTGTCGAGCGTTACGGGTTTGGTGCGGCAGAGGCCACGCCGCCGGTCAAAAAGATCATCGACAAGGGAGTCAAGGTGTCGGCCGGCACCGACGCGACCCGTGTTGCTTCCTATAATCCCTGGGTCTCACTTGCGTGGCTTGTCACCGGCAAGACGGTCGGCGGGCTTCGCATCACGCCGCAACGCAACTGCCTGGACCGCGAAACGGCACTCAGGATGTGGACCGAGAACGTCACCTGGTTTTCCAACGAGGAGGGCAGGAAAGGGCGCATCCAGGTGGGGCATTTCGCCGATCTGATCGTGCCCGACCGCGACTACTTCTCCTGCGCCGAGGCCGAAATCGCCGATATGGCGAGCGATCTCACCATCGTTGGCGGCAAGGTGGTCTATGGCGCCGGCGACTTCAAGTCGCTCGACGAAGCCGTCCCGCCGCCGGCAATGCCGGACTGGTCGCCGGTTCGCAGCTTTGGCGGTTACGCCGCCTGGGGAGCCTCGGATCAGCAAGCGACGACCGCGTCACGGATGGCGTTCAGCGCCTGCAACTGTGCGAGCCAATGTTCGGTGCATGGCCATGATCACGCCCGGGCCTGGACGAGCCGGATTCCGGCGTCCGACCTCAAGTCGTTCTGGGGCGCGCTTGGCTGCGCCTGCTGGGCGGTCTGACATGCCCACCCATGTCGATACGCCGCGGCTGATTCGCGGCATTCTAGGCTGGCCGTGGCTCTGGCCTGTGGTGCGCCTCGCGCTGGTGTCGGCCTTCCTGATCGGAGGGGTTACGAAGTTGCTCGACTTCAGCGGT
The DNA here is from genome assembly GCF_053474805.1 of Bradyrhizobium sp. WCU1. Lineage (NCBI taxonomy): Bacteria > Pseudomonadati > Pseudomonadota > Alphaproteobacteria > Hyphomicrobiales > Nitrobacteraceae > Bradyrhizobium > Bradyrhizobium sp. WCU1. Next base: position 234,068 of record NZ_CM130280.1, on the reverse strand, counting down.
GCGATCGCCGAGCAGGAGCATTTCGCGCTGCGTCCGGGTTGGCTGTGGGCAAGCCTTGCCATCATCGTCGAACTGGGCGGCTCGGCTCTGGTGCTGGCCGGTCGCTGGGTCTGGTTCGGCGCAGGCGGCTTGGGCGTGCTGACGGCTGTGGCAATGCTGACGGCGAACAACTTCTGGGCCCTTGATGGTCATCCGCGCTTCATGGCGCTTAACGCGTTTTTCGAACATCTCGGCTTGATCGCGGGATTGATTTTGGTCGCTATGATTGCGTCCAAGAATCGGCCTGCGTGATCCGATCCGCTTTCGACTTTGCCTTGAGGAGGTGCCTCGTGATCTCGTCCAAAACCCTTGCTAGCCTGATGTTTGCAGCATGCTTGTCGCTACCGCAGATCGCGCACGCGCGCGAGGCGGCTCCCCGTACGGTCTACGGTGTCGCACCGCAATATGACACGACCCATGTCTATGTCGCGTTCGAGGACGTCGACAAGTTCGTGCAAAGCTTCCTGGCGACCTTCGGCGGTCAGAGCACCAAGCAGGTTGTAGCGACCGTGACGCCGACGCCGAGTAGCGCGACGTCACAGCTCCTGCAGACGCCGGTTGGTACGGTCTCGCTGTTTGGCTTCAAGACGCCGATTCCGTACCCGTTCGGCGCCGAGCGCACCGGATACCTGGTCACTGACATTGATGCCGCCGTGAAGGCGGCGCAGGCGGCTGGTGCGGATGTGCTGGTTGCACCCTTTCCCGATCCGATCGGGCGCGACGTGGTGATCCAGTGGCCGGGTGGCGTCAACATGCAGCTATATTGGCACACGACGAAGCCAAACTATGCCGCGTTCCAGACCGTTCCGGAGAACCGGGTCTACGTCTCGCGAGACCGCGCTGACGCCTTCGTGCGCAGCTTCCTGCGGTTCTCCCAAGGCAAGAAACTGTCAGACGAAACCCGCGCTCCGGGGATCGAGATTGGCCGTCCAAACGATACCTATCGGCGCATCCGCGTTGAATCGGCATTTGGCAAGGTGACAGTGGTCGCCACCGACGGGCACTTGCCGTACCCCTACGGCCGCGAACTGACCGGGTATGAAGTGACCGATCTGGGTGAAACCATCGGCAAGGCAAAGGCGGCGGGTGCGACGGTGCTGGTCGAGCCTTTCGTTGCGGACCACCGCCAATCGGCGATGATTAAATTTCCGGGCGGCTATGTCGCCGAAATCCACGCCGCGGCTAAATAGGAGCGTTCGTTCTGCAGCGCAGTACGACGGCGGCCTTTAGCTTCGTCGGAGCCGCGAACGGTGAGGCATGTGTCGATTGTGAGGGCAAAGGCGAACAGACTTGTTGACATGGCGGCGGGGCTCGCCGCCTGTCTCTGTGCCATGCCGGCGTTGGCTGACGATGCGACGCCGGTGCGGCCCACAATCGGGATGAACCGCTGGCAAGAGGACTGGTCTGTGCTGGCCAACCCCGCGCTCCGAACCGATTTCTTCGATCCGATCAAGTACATTCCGCTCATGCCTGGCGATCCCAAGAGCTTCGTCTCGCTGGGTATGACGCTGCGCGAACGCTTCGAACACGTTGACGCGAACGCGTTCGGCACGAGTGGCAACAAGGCCGACAACTATCTGATCCAGCGCCTGCAACTGCACGCCGATTTTCACTTCGACGAGCATTGGCAGATGTTTCTGCAGTTCGAGGATGACCGCGCCTTCGACAAGAATGTGATCACGCCAGTCGATCAGGACCGGGTCGACCTGCGGCTCGCCTATCTTGCCTACGTCAATGCGACCGCCGATGGTACGTTCAAAGCGCGGGTCGGCCGTCAGGACTTCGCCTTCGATCTGCAACGCTTCGTGTCATCTCGCGACGGACCGAACGTACGTCAGTCATTCGATGCCGCCTGGGCGGATTGGGAGACCGGACAATGGCGCTTCATCGGCTTCGTCAGTCAGCCGGTGCAGTACTATGACGTTCATCCATTCGACGACACATCAAACAGTCATTTTCGCTTTCACACGCTGCGTGTGGAGCGGCTGGTATTCGGCAAGGACGAGCTCTCCGCGTACTATTCTTACTACGGACGAGACAATGTCCGTTTCCTTGACGCCCGCGGCGACGAGAAACGTCACGTCTTCGACGCTCGCTTCGCCGGCAAGTGGCAGCAAATCGACTGGGATCTCGAGGGAATGGGCCAACTCGGCACGGTCGGCGCCAAGGACATCCGGGCCTGGGGCGTCGGAGCGCGCGCCGGCTATACGTTCGAACAGGCCGCATGGAATCCGCGGATAGGACTGCAGTTCGACGCGGCGTCCGGCGATCATCATCCCGGCGATAACATTATCGGCACGTTCAACCCATTGTTTCCCAACGGCTACTACTTCACATTGGCCGGATTTACCGGCTACACCAATCTGATCCATCTCAAGCCGTCGCTCACGGTGAATCCTGTGGCAGCATTGTCCATCATGGTTGCGGCGGGGCTGCAGTGGCGCGAAACCACAGCTGATGCGATCTACGTGCAGCCGAATATCCCTGTGGCCAACACTGCGGGTACGGGCTCGGCATGGTCCGGCGTCTACGCGCAATTGCGGGCCGACTACCGGTTCGACGCGCATCTCACCGGCGCGGTCGAGGCCGTGCACTACAAGGTCGGCGATACCATCTTGCGCGCTGGCGGCCATGACAGCAACTATCTCGGCATCGAGCTCAAATATGGGCTGTAAGGAACGTTCATGACCCGAGACCTGTTTCGTCCGCTGCTACCGCTGGTGCTCAGCCTCAACGCGGGATACGTCGACACGGCCGGTTTTCTTGCCCTGCAAGGCTTGTTCACCGCGCATGTCACCGGAAACTTCGTGACGCTCGGCGCATCGCTGGTGCTCGGCACGTCAGGCGCTGTAGCCAAGCTGCTTGCGCTGCCGGTGTTCTGCCTCGTTGTCATCCTTGCACGACTGCTCAGCAGCGCGTTGTTGCGGCGCCGGTTGCCGGCGCTGAAGGTGGTTCTTGGGGTTAAGTTTGCGCTCCTGCTCATCGGTGCGGTGCTCGCGATTCATTTCGGGCCCTTCACCAACGGCGACGCCGGGCCGGCAGTCTTCACGGGTATGGTGCTGGTCGCCGCCATGGCTATTCAGAATGCGGCTCACCGTATTCATCTGGGCAGCGCACCTCCGTCAACATTGATGACCGGAACGACGACGCAGGTGATGATTGATCTTGCGGACATGCTGCAGGGGCCCAAGCCGGATGCAGGCGCGCCCGAGAGTCGATTGGCGCGCATGTCAATCAATATCGTAGCGTTCGCGGTTGGTTGCGCGGGTGCGGCCTTGCTGTACGCGAAGTTCAGCGTGTGGTGCTTCATAGTACCGCCTCTACTTGCCAGCGTTAGCCTGTTTCTTCGTGCCGGGGCGGCGGACGTTGGTAAGTCCTAGGAGCTAAGCTCGTCGCTATGCTCTCTTCGGATATAGAGCTGGGTCGTTGGTCGTTAGCTGCCCCACCCGAGCGACAGCTCTCGGCGCTCAGCGGCCCTCAGTATCTGACGCGGGGAGGCAAGTGAGCGATGGGCGTGGTCATGGTGTAATCCAAACTTCTTGATGATCTTGCTTCGGCTTCGTTGCAGACGCTGAAGATCGCGCACTGGCTTAGACTGATCGAGGTCGGGGTTCCACGCGCTTTTCGCTGGCGGAGTACTGCGGCGTACCTGATCGCCAAAAGGGCGGGGCTGGTCTCAGCAATAGGACGCTGCCGTCGTTGCGCGTACCGCCCCGACACGGCGCTCTTCCAGCCGTGCTGAATGAAAATTGCAATCTTCTCGGGCGCAGTCCGCGGCCTCTGCCGGCTGTCTCCTCAGCAGGTTTCGCCTCGACGCTCTCAACTGCGCGGACATCGCCCTTCAAACCGGTACGAGAATGACGTAGGAGAAGCAAAGATGAGGATTTGAGATGGCGAGACAGAGCGAGAAGAAGCCGCCCGCACTCAAGGGGGTATCAGCGGCCGAACGGGCGCTAGCAGTCTTGACGGCCTTTCGTCGGGGCGACAGCGCCTTGACCTTGGCTGAGTTGGCCGAGCGCACAGGGCTGGTCAAGAGCACGCCGTGTCATATCTGACGCTGTTTGAAACCGTTGAACCGAACTGCGCGCTGTTTATCCTGCGCGGGCAGGGCGTCTCGCCACACTTCGAATGGCGCCCATACGCCGATCACGGCTCCTTCTTGAACAAATCCTGGAAGATGAGCGGGCCCCAAACGCGGCCGCGTGCGTGCACGAGCGCGCCACCCTCGTTGAACTTTCCGAGCTTGACGGGTGCGAACCCGAGTTGCTTCGCCAGGGCCGCCACGGGGGCGATCGTGTCGTCGTCGTCACCAGACAGAAAGACCACCCGGTGGCCGCCCTCGACGATCGGATCGGCAGCGAGCTTCGCCGCAATCAGGTGATTGAAGCCCTTCACGTAACTGGCGCCGGCGAACGCCTTCGCGGCGAAGGCGGAGGACGGAAGACCGTCAAGCTCCTCAGGCGGAAGCAACGCGTTCATCGCGTCGATCACCGTCTTACCTTGCCAGTCCGGCAGCGCCTTCGCGACCTCGCGATGCTCCTCGAACGGGACAGCCAGGATGATCGTGTCGGCCGCGAGTGCGTCCCGCAGCGATCTGGCGACAACCGTGGGGCCGATCGCCTGGGCCTGCGGCGCCAACGCCTCGGGCGGCCGGCGGCTTGCGACGGTCACGTCGATGTTCTTGCGGGCGAACGCCTTGGCAAGAGCCTGGCCGATCTTGCCGAATCCTATAATCGCGTAGCTCATGATGCTTCTCCGATCCGTGTTGATATTGATTGTCCGCCTTCAAATGGCTGAGAAGCCGCCGTCGACAGACAGCTCCACCCCATTCACGAAGCTGGACTCGTCAGAAGCAAGGAACAGCGCGGCCGCGGCAATTTCCTCGGGACGCCCCATCGTTCCCCGCGGGATCAGGGATTCGAACATCCGCTTCGCCTCTTCGGTGAGGACCTGGTCCTGCATCGGTGTGGCGATCGGCCCCGGGCTCAGCACGTTCACCCGGATATTCCTGCCCTTCAGTTCGTTGAGCCAGGTGCGCGCGAATGAGCGCAATGCCGCCTTGCTCGCCGCATACACGCCGTAACCAGGAAAACCCTTCACCGAGGCAACTGACCCGGTCATGAAGATCGATCCGCCGTCGTTGAACAGCGGCAACGCCTTCTGAACCGTGAACAGCGTGCCGCGCGCATTCAGGCCGAAGGCCGCATCGAAATGCTGCTCGCTGATCTCGCCCAATGGGACGGCTTCGCCGATGCCGGCGCTCGCGTACAGGACGTCGATCCTGCCCTTTTCCCGCTTCACCGTATCGAACAGGCGGTCGAGGTCGTCGAGATTGGCCGCGTCGCCGCGCACGCCCGTCACGTTCCGGCCGATCAGCCTGACGGCCGCGTCGAGCGTCTCCTGCCTCCGGCCCGTGATGAAAACATAGGCGCCTTCTTCGACGAACCGCTTGGCGCTCGCCAGCGCCATGCCGCTCGATCCACCTGTGACGACTGCAACCTTACCTTCAAGCTTTCCCATGACTTCTCCTTCGAGCTTCGCCTTCGTTCGGGGATGCCCCCGAGAACGCCAACATGGGTCCGCCGCAGTCAGGCGTTGAGTGCGGAAGCGCGCACATCGGTGGTGCGAAATCGATCCGGCTGGACGACTGACGCCAGTCGTGACGATTGGTATCTGCGGCTCGGAACCGGGCCGCGCTCGTCGGCATAGGCTATGATGGCCGCCCGTATTGCCGTTCGATGTGTTAGATGCGGGCTTGGAAGGCGCACCATGCGGTGCCGGATTGCACCATGATCGACTGGGATGACGTTCGCTATTTTCTTGCCGTCGCGCGCGGCGGCTCGGTGCGGGCTGCCGCCGAGCACCTCGGGGTGAATCACTCGACCGTGCTGCGACGCATCGCCCAGCTCGAGGAGCGTCTCGGGGCGCAGATGTTCGAAAAGCTGCCTTCGGGCTACCGGCTGACGGCTGCGGGCGAAGAGGTCCTCGAGTTCGCGGACCAGATGGATGCGTCGTCGCACCAGCTGCAGACGCGCGTCTTCGGTCGCGACCAGGGCGTGCGCGGGCTTCTGCGGGTGACGCTGGCACCGACCCTCGCGACACACCTGCTGATGCCGGATTTCGCCGATTTCGCGCGTTTGCACCCGGACATCGAGATGGAAATCCTGTCGTCAGGCGAGCTGGCGAATCTGACCAATCGAGAGGCCGACGTCGCGATCCGTGTCGTCTACGACCGCAAGACCCTGCCGCTCAATCTTCACGGCCTGAAGGGGCCGGATCTGTTCGGCGGCGTCTACATGTCGCGCGATCGACTGGCCGCGTGGCGCGCGGGCGCGCCTGATCCCGTCAGGTGGATCGTCATCAGCATGCATGGCATCCCGGACTGGGCCCGCGAGGGTGAGGTTCGTACCGCGGGGGTTCCATTCAGGACCACGGACGGTGAGGCGCAGATCGCTGCCGTTCGGCAAGGGCTCGGGATGACGACACTGCCGTGCTTCGCCGGGGACGCCGACCCCCTGCTGGCGAGGGTGCCGGGCACCGACCTGCACATGCATGGCACGCTCTGGCTCCTCACCCAGGGAGAGACACGCAAGACCAAGCGCGTGCGGCTGTTCACGGAGTTCGTATCGCGCAGGCTCGCCGCGTACGCGCCGCTGCTCGCGGGATTGTCCGTATCGCGCGACTGAGGAGCTTGATCCACCGCCGTCGTCCTGGCCTTCGCCAGGACGACAGTGGTGCACGTAGAGGCGGTGTTGCGACAAACGGATTTCCCGCGATTATTTTCGTCGGCCTGTCGGTTGCCGTCGTCGCCAATCGTCCTCCGCGCAAACAAGGAGACCGCACATGACCGATCTCGTCACATGCCTGTGGTTCGACCAGGGCAAGGCGCGCGAAGCGGCGGAGTTTTACGCCGCGACCTTTCCCGACAGCCACGTTGATGCGGGGCATGTCTCGCCGATCCCGGGCATCGGGCAGGGCGACGAATTGACGGTCGAGTTCACCGTGCTCGGCCGCCGCTTCGTCGGGCTGAACGGCGGTTCCAACTACGTGCCGAACGAGGCGGTCAGTTTCATGGTGCTGACCGACAGCCAGGAGGAGACCGACCGCTACTGGAACGCGGTGACGACCAACGGCGGCGCGGAATTGCCGTGCGGCTGGTGCCGGGATCGTTGGGGCTTCACCTGGCAGATCACGCCGCTGCGGCTGCTCGAACTGATCAACGGCGCCGATCGCGCCGCCGGGCGGCGCGCGATGGAGGCGATGATGACGATGAAGAACATCGACATCGCCGCGATCGAGCGGGCGGCCGCAGGGTAATCCATGTGCCGGAAATCCTGGCGCCGGCATGCGCTCGCGGCGACGATCACCCCCGGCGCAAACGCGGGATGTGGTCGTAGCCCGCGCGTGATACGAAATTCGTATTGCAGCCCTGGAGCCAACCTTGATGTCCGTCGCAGCCGCCAATCAGCAGCAAACTCTCACCGCCGCCGAGACCGATCCGAACGAGCTCGGCTGGATGCAGGGCTTTCCGCCGCCGCAGGACAAGACCATCACCTTCCAGAACGGCTCGTTCCGCAGCTTCCCCGAGCTGCGCTGGGCCTGGAGCAACATCCGCCAGCTGGTGCCGACGGTGAACGTCTGGCGCGGGGCAGGGCCGGCGTCCGTGCTGCCGCGCGAAGATCACGACATCGGCGCGTCGGCGTCGGTGACGATGGACGGCCGGCCGCAGACTTTTGCGCGCATGCTCGAGGACAGCTACGCCGACGGCATCGCCGTGCTGCACCGGGGCAGACTGATCTACGAGCGCTATTTCGGCGCGTTGAAGCCGCACAAGCCGCATATCGCGATGTCGGTGACCAAATCGTTCACCGGCACGCTCGCCGGCATCCTGATCGCCGAGGGCAAGATCGATCCGCAGGCGCCGGTCACCGACTATGTGCCGGAGCTGAAGGCCAGCGCGTTCGGCGATGCTCGCGTGCATGATGTCATGGATATGACTACGGGCTTGAAATACACCGAGGTCTATACTGACAAGAATTCCGACGTCTGGGGGCTGCGCCGCGCCAACGGCATGGCGCCGATACCGCCGGGCTATGAGGGCGCGACCACCATCTTCGATTTCCTCCGCGCGCAGCAGAAGCAGGGCGAGCACGGCAAGGCCTTCGCTTACAAGACCGTCAACACCGACGTGCTGGCCTGGATCATCAGGCGCGCCAGCGGCATGAAATTGTCGGATCTGCTGTCCGAGCGGATCTGGGCGCCGATGGGCGCGGAGGAGGACGCGCACTATCACGTCGACCGCATCGGCACCGAAAGCGGCGGCGGCGGGCTGTCGACCACGCTGCGCGATCTGGCCCGCTTCGGCGAGACCATCCGCAACCACGGCCGCTTCAATGGCCGCCAGATCGTGCCGTCGCAAGTGGTCGAGGACATCGCGCGCGGCGGCGATCCCGAGAAGTTCAAGCCGGCCGGCTACACCACGCTGCCCGGCGCCTCCTACCGCAACCAATGGTGGGTGACGCACAATGCGCATGGCGCCTTCATGGCGCGCGGCGTGCACGGCCAGGGAATCTACATCGATCCCAGGGCCGAGATGGTGATCGCGCGCTACGCCTCGCACCCGATGGCCGGCAATGCCGCCAACGATCCGGTGACGCTGCCGGCCTACATGGCGCTGGCGAAGGATCTGATGGCGGGAGGGTGAAGTCGGCTTAACCGCGCGACATCTTCTCGAACCGCTTGATCAGGCGCTCCCGCTTCAACCGCGACAGCCGCCTGATCCAGAACATGCCATCGAGCTGATCGATCTCGTGCTGATGGCAGACCGCGCGCAGGCCGTCGGACTCCTCGGTCTGCGCGTTGCCGTCGGTGTCCTGATAACGGATGCGGATTCGCGCATGGCGTTCGACCTCGTCGGTGACGCCGGGCATCGAGACGCTGCCCTCCTTGTGCAGGATCATCGCGTCCGAGGCGGTGATGATCTCCGGATTGACATAGGTCCGCGGCCCCTCACGCGCGTCGAGCTCGAGCACCACGACGCGCAGCGCCACGCCGATATGCGGCGCGGTGATGCCGATGCCGGGCGCGGCGCGCATGGTCTCGAGCAGGTCCTGCGCCAGCTCGCGCAGCGCGTCGTCGAACAGGGTCACCGGCTCGGCGGGCAGCGCCAGCCGTGGATCGGGATAGCGGACGATGGGGCAAATGGTCATCCCGGTGTCTTAGGCCAGCACATCGCGCCGGACAACATGGCAACCCCGCACCCGGCGCCCTGCTCAGAGATGTTTTTCGAAGAACAGATCGGGGTAGGGGTCGTCGTTGAAGCGCGGGATCTCGGTCCAGCCGGTTCGGCGGTAGAGCTGGCCGGCCTCCGCCAGCGCGCTGTTGGTGTCGAGCCGCAGCAGTGCGATGCCGAGCTCGCGCGCGGCATGTTCGGCCGCGTCCATCAGGCGGCGGCCGATGCCGAGGCCGCGCGCGGCGGGTGCGACCCACAGCCGCTTGATCTCCGCGTATTCGCGGCCACCACCTTTCAGCCCGACGCAGCCGAGCGGCAGGCCGTCCGACATCGCCACGATGAAGCTGCCGCGCGGGCGCACCATGTCCTTGGCCTCCGGGTCGCGCGACAGCTTGACGTCAAAGCCCTGTTTGAAGCGCCGCGCCAACTCGGCGTAATACTCGCCGAGGCAATAGCGCGCCTCCTCGCTCCGCGGGTCGATCTCATCCAGCGACGTGCCGTCGCGTCCGAGCGCCGAGGCGATCAGATCCATCGCCGCCAGTAGCGCCTCGCGTTGGGTGTGGTGGCCAAGGAAGTCGGTCGCCTGCCGGTTGGAGAGCGCCTCGTAGGCGTTGAACTCGCGCTTGCCGGCCGAAGTGAGCTTTGCGATGCGGCGGCGCGCATCGTCGCCATGTGCCGCGGTCGTGATCAGGTCCTCGTCCTCGAGGCTGCGCAGCAACCGGCTCATAAGGCCGGAATCGAGCCCGAGGTAATCCCTGATCTCGCCCACGTCAGTGCGCCCATGCCCGATCGCGTTCAGCACGCGCGCCGCCCCGAGCGGCCGGCCGCGGCCGAGGAACGAGCTGTCGAGCGCGCCGACGGCGCGTGTGACGGCACGGTTGAAGCGGCGGACGCGGGCAACGGGGTCGAGCATATATCTGACTTTAGTCAGATATATGCCGCGCGTCAATTGCGATGGCGGCGCGACCGGGCGCCGCAATCTACGCTCGCGCCAGCACCAGCACATTGCCGGCCAGGATCGCGGCGGCGCCGGCGAGCACCGGCCAGCCCAGCGCGAGGTGCTCGAACAGCGCCGACAGTACGAGCGCGACCAGCGGCACCAGGGCCAGCGTGTAGGCGGCGCGGCCGGGGCCGAGCCGGCTCACCAGCTCGAAGTAGAGCATGAAGGTGATGCAGGACGCGGCGACGGCAAGATAGAGAAAGCTCGCTGCGTAGGAGAGCGAGAAGTCGGCCGCGAATGGCGCGCGCGTCGCGATCGCCCACAGCGCGCTCGCGGCGGCGCCGACGAAGGCGCCCCAGGCCAGCACGGAGACCACGGGAAGTCCGGCGCGCTGGTTGCGCGCACCGACCGTCGTCCCGGCGCCGGTTGCGATCGCGGCGGTGAGCGCCCAGGCGAAACCCGCCAGCGACGCAGTTCCCTGTGCGGTGACGCCTGGCAGGAAGATGATCGCAAGTCCGAGGATGCCGCACAGCGCGCCCCAGACGAAGCCGGAGGAGATCGGGACGTCGAGCGCGGCGCGCGCGATCACGGCTGCGAACAGCGACGATGTCGAGAGCACCAGGGCCGCCAGCCCGCTTGGCATGCGCGCGGCCGCTTCATAGAAGGAGATGAAGGCGATCGCGAAGAACAGCAGGCCCTGCAACGCGACCGCCGGCCGGTCCTGGCGCGGGATCGCGAGCGGCACGCCGCGCAGCCGGCCGTAGCCGAACAGGATAGCACCTGCCAGCACCATGCGCAGGGCGACCGACCATGGCGCCGGTGTCACGCCCGCTTGCATCGCGGTTGCCAGCGCGCCGCCGCCCCAGAGCAGTGCGGTCAACGCGAACAACGCGGCCGTCATGGTGCGCCGGTGTCGTCGAGCAGCGCGCGCCAGCCACCCGCGTCGATCCGCGCGCTCTCGCCCTCGAGCCGGGTGAGTGCGGAATCGAGTGTCGTTCGCTCGCTCTGCGACAGGCGGGCCAGCAGCCGCGCCTCGATCGCGCTGCCGAGTGAGGCGATGCGGTTGAAGGCAGTCCGGCCGCTGCGGGTGATGCTGACGGCGGCGAAGCGGCGATCGGATTTGCCGGCACGTCGGACCGCAAAGCCGAGCTCCTTGAGCTGGCCGATACCGCGGCTGGTCGCGAACGGATCGAGCGCGCAGGCGCGGCCGATCTCCGCGGCATTGGCGGCTTCGCGTTCGGCGATGACGGCGAGGATGCGCCAGCCGGCCTGGCTCAGTCCGAACGTCTCGCTGTAGAAACTCTCGAGCGGACGGGCGACCTGGGCCGCGACAAGGAACAGGCGATAAGGCAGCCAGCTGCTCAGCTTCAGGCCATCTTCGGCAGCGTGGGCCGTCTGTTTCATGGCCTCAGGTTCTCACAGATAATTGCATAGTGCAAGCATTATGCAACGAGATCGGCGATCGACGGATCGCATGCGCGAGAATCCCGACACACTTGTCACTCCCACCATCGCCTGCCGCCGCGCCAGATTGCGGCATGGCCAATGACGAACGGCCGCCAGCAATGGAACTGCGCAGTGGTGCCGGGGTTCGTCCAATTCGAAATATGGAGATCATCATGAGCAAATCGGCTGAAAACGATCGCTGCGGGCTGGCGGCAATGCAGACGCCGCCCGTGGTGTCGCGCGAGGCATGGGAGGCGGCGCGCCTGGAACTGCTGGTGAAGGAAAAGGCGCAGGTGCGCGCGCGCGACGCGCTTGCCGCCGAGCGGCGGCGGATGCCCTGGATGGCGGTCGAGAAGCCGTATGTGTTCGAGGGACCGAATGGCAAGGCGAGCCTGCTCGACCTGTTCGAAGGCCGCCGGCAGCTGATCGTCTACCGCGCGTTCTTCGAGCCCGGCGTGTTCGGCTGGCCGGATCACGGCTGCCGCGGCTGCTCGCTCGGCGCCGATCAGGTCAGCCATCTCTCGCATCTCAACCAGCGCGACACCACGCTGGCCTACGCCTCGCGCGCGCCGCAAGCCGACATCGCGCGGCTGAAGGCGCGGATGGAGTGGGAGATGCCGTGGTACACGATCACCGACAGTTTCGACGCTGATTTCGGCGTTGCCGAGTGGCACGGCCATAACGTCTTCATCCGCGACGGCGAACGGATCTTCCGCACGTATCTCGTCAACAGCCGGGGCGATGAATCGATGGGCACGGTGTGGAGCTATCTCGACATCACCCCGTTCGGCCGCCAGGAGCTCTGGGAGGACTCGCCGAAGGGCTATCCGCAGGGCCCGACCTACAAATGGTGGAACTGGCACGACAATTACGAGGCCGAGGCCGCGCCGAATGCGAAGTGGGCGGCGGTCACCGATGCCGGCGAGGCCGCGTTCCGCAAGATCGCGGAGCAGGAGCGCAACGCCACGTGATGGGGGCGAGCAGGGAGGACACGCCGCGTCCTCCCTAGCTGCTCTTTGCAGAGAGCGCCTTCAGCGCCGACAGCGTCTGCCGCAGCCCGCGGTCGAGGCGCTTGTCGCGGCGGATCACGACCGCGAGCCGGCGGTAGAGCTTGGGCGACAGCGACCGGACGATCAGGTCGTGCTGCTCGGCCCTCGCGGGGACTGCCATGCGGGGCAGAATTGCGCAGCCAAGGCCGGCGCGGACCATCTCCTTGATCGCCTCGACGCTGCCGAGTGACATCAGCGGCTTCAGCGACACGCCGCCGCGCGCCAGCCATTCGTCGGCGGTGCGCCTGGTGTTGCCACCGGGCTCGAACAGCAGTACCGGCCCGCTCGCGAGCACCTGCGGTGTGATCCGCGCCGGCAGCTTCATGTCGCGCGGCGCGATCAGCACGAACTCGTCGTCCATGATCGGCGTGATCTCGAAGCTGCGTCCCGACACCGGCAGCGTCACCAGCGCGACGTCGATCGTGTTGTCCTCGACCGCCCGCGCGATCTCTGCCGTGTTGCCGGTCGTCACCGTGATCTCGAGCGACGGCAATGCAGTGCGCAACTCCTTCAGGATCGGCGGCAGCAAGAAGATGCAGGCGGTCGCGCCAGTGCCGAGCCGTACACGGCCGGCCGTTCCCGTGGTCTGCTGCGCGACGGCGTCGACCGCCGAACTCACCGCGGCGTTGATCTGATGCGCGTGCGAGAGCAAGGCGGCGCCGGCGGCGGTCGGCCTGGCCCGTCGTCCGACCCGCTCGATCAAGGTCGCGTTCAGGCTCTTTTCGAGCTGGCGCACCTGCAGGCTCACCGCAGGCTGGGTCAGCTGCAACCGCTCGGCTGCGGCGGAGAAGCTGCCGCTGTCGATCACGACAGCGAAGCTTTCAAGATAGTCGAGGTTAAGGCGCTTCATCAAAGTAACTCTTATGCATCGTATAACCAATCAAAGCTTCACTTATATAGCGCCGTGGCGCATGCTCGGGCAATATTGACGGCTCAGGCAGGAAGACAGGATGGCGGCAGGCAGCAACGGCGTCGTGATCCGCGACGCAGCGGACGGCGACATGACCGACGTGCAGGGTATCTACGCCCATCACGTCCTCAACGGATTGGCAACCTTCGAGGAAGTGCCGCCGACGGTCGACGAGATGCGCGACCGCCGGACCGCCGTGCTGGCGGCAGGCTTGCCGTATCTCGTCGCCGAGCTCGAAGGCCGCGTGGTTGGCTACAGCTATGCGACGTCGTATCGGCCACGGCCAGCCTATCGTCACACCATCGAGGACTCGGTCTATGTGGCTGATGGGCTGCGCGGTCGCGGCATCGGCGTGGCGCTGCTCGGGGCTTTGATCGCGCGCACCGAGGCCGGGCCGTCGCGGCAGATGCTGGCCGTGATCGGCAACAGCGGCAACGCCGGATCGATCGCGCTGCACCGTCGCATGGGCTTCGAGATGGTCGGAACGCTGAGGTCGGTCGGCTTCAAGCTCGGGCAATGGGTCGACACTGTGTTGATGCAGCGGCCGCTGGGGCCGGGCGCATCGGCGCTTCCCGCGGAGCGAGAACTGCCGCGGTGATCGCCCGCCGCGTCGTGGCCGCCCTCGGGCTGGCTCAACTGATCTCGTGGGGAGCGACCTACTATCTGATCGGCGGCTTCGGCGAGCGGATATCAGCAGATCGCGGTTGGGGGCGCGACATCGTCTATGGCGGATTCGCCGCGGCGCTGCTGGTGATGGGGGTGACGTCGCCCCTTGCGGGAAGGTGGGTGGACAGAAGCGGTGGCCGTCAAGTCATGGTCGCAGGCGCCGTGATCAACGCGCTCGGCTGCGCCGGTCTCGCGGTCTCGTATCAGATCGGCGCCTATTTCGCATCCTGGATCGTTCTCGGGCTCGGCATGCGGCTGACGCTGTACGATGCGGCGTTCGCCGCGTTGGCCCGGATCGGTGGGCCGCAGGCGGGCCGCGCGATGTCCGGGATCACCCTGCTCGGCGGTCTGGCGGCCACCGTGTTCTGGCCGCTCGGCCATGCGCTCTCGGAGCAGTTCGGCTGGCGCATCGCGGTGTTGGCCTATGCGGGCTTGGTGTTGCTGACCATCCCGCTGCACTTGCTGATTCCGACCAAGCGGTTTGCCGGTGTGCCGAGCTCCGCAGCGCCGGCACATAAGCCACCACGCGCTGCCAGCCGCCGGCAGCTTGCGACGGCGGGCGGACTCTATGCCGTGATTATGACCGGCGCCAATTTCCTGAATGCCGGCATGTCGGCGCACATGATCGCGGTGCTCTCGGGCCTCGGGCTCACTGTTACTGTGGCGGTCTGGATCGCGACGCTCCGCGGCATCGGGCAATCCGCAGCGCGTCTCTGCGAGGTGCTGTTCGGCGCACGGCTCGATCCGCTCGCGCTCAATCTGATGGCTTGCCTGATCATGCCGCTTTCTTTCATCGCAGGATTGTTCAGCGGGTCGTCGAAGGAGATGGCGATCGCCTTCGCGCTGCTCTACGGCGCCTGCAACGGCATCCTGACCATCACAAGAGGAACGCTGCCGCTGGTCCTGTTCGATCATCGCAGCTACGGCACGCTGGTCGGTCGGCTCATCGTTCCGAGCTTCATCCTGCCGGCGGCAGCGCCGTTGGCCTATGCGATCGTGATCGACCGGTTCGGCGATGCGAGCGCGCTCTATCTCTCGACCGGCCTCGCCCTGACGAACTCTTGTCGCGGCAGCCATGCTGAAACTGCTGTTCGGAAGGGTTCCCTGACGCCGGCCGTGCAGGATATGGTCTACCAAAACGGGAGGAAGAAAAACGTGACGTCGCAGACCAGGAATAACCTCGCCGCCTTGATGCTCGCCACTGGTGTCTTCCTCTTTGGAACCGGACTTGCCGTCGCGGACCCGAATGGGGACCGGACGGTTGCGTTGCTCAAGAAGCTGATCTCATTCGACACATCGAATGGCCCGGGCGATACGCGGGCGCTCGCCGAGTATCTGAAGTCGCAGTTCGCGCCGCTCGGCGCCGAGGTGGACATCTTCGTCGCCCCGAACGGCAAGGCCGCGCATTTCGTCGCGCGGCTGCGCGGTGACGGCTCGAAGAAGCCGGTGTTGCTCGCCGCGCATGCCGACGTCGTTCCGGTCGAGCGTGAGAAATGGACCGTGGAACCCTTCGCCGGCGTGGAAAAGGACGGTTTCGTCTACGGGCGCGGCGCGATGGACTTCAAGGGCGGGCTCGCTGTGTTCGCCAGCGCGGTGATGCGACTGGCGGAGGAGAAGACGCCGCTGGCGCGCGACGTGATCTTCCTGGCCGAGGCCGACGAGGAGCAGGGGCAATACAGCACGGTATGGCTGGCGAAGGACCATTGGGACAAGATCGACGCGGAATTCGCGCTGAACGAAGGCGGTTATTTGCTGCAGGAGCGCGACGGCACGGTGCGCCAGATCAATGTCACGACGGCGGAAAAGCTCTCGGCGACGTTCGCCCTGAGGGCGACCGGTCCCTCCGGCCATTCGTCGCGGCCGTTTCCGGCGGGCGCGATGGCCAACGACCGCCTGATCGCGGCATTGGCCAAGCTGGCGCTGCACGATCCGGCCGTCAAGCTGGTGCCGGCGACCGAAGCCTATTTCAAGGCCCTGCTTCCGATCAGCTCGGAACAGACGGCAGCCGATATCAGGCAGCTGTTGGCCGCAAAGGACCAGGGCGAGCTGGAGGCGGCCGGCAAGAAGCTGGTCGCCGACAATCCCAAGGACAGCCTGCTGCTGCACGCCCTGCTGCGCGACACCATGGTGATCACGATGATCGACGCCGGCATCAAGCCCAATGTCATCCCCGGCGACGCCAAGGCGGTCGTGAACACGCGGCTGCTGCCGGGAACGACGACCGACCAGATGATTGCGGAGATCAAGCACGTGGTCGCCGATCCCGGCATCGAGGTCAGCCTCGTGAGCTCGCTGACGCAGCAGGAGGCGCGGGATGCTTATCTGATGCGGAGCAAGATGCCGGGATCGCCGGTCGATACCGAACTCTATGCCGCGCTGGAGCGCAACGCCAAGCGCGTCTGGAAGGACGCCGTCCTGGTGCCGACCATGTTCGAGGCCGGGACCGACGCCACCGCCTGGCGTGAGCGCAACGTACCCGTCTACGGCATCTATCCCTATCCGCTCGACGACGACATCCTGAGCCGGATGCACGGCAACGACGAAAAGATCGGCGTCGAGGCCATCAAGCAGGGCGCCGAGTGGGTCTACACCACCCTTCGCGAGGTCGCCAGGAAGTAGCGATCAGTTCGACAGGTAGTTGCCGAGGAAATCCCGCTTGCCGAGCGGCACGCCGCGATGGCGCAGGATGGCGTAGGCGGTGGTGATGTGGAAGAACAGGCTCGGCAGCGCGAAGCCGTACAGATAGCGCGCTGCCGGCATTGGCGGGACGCCGAACGGCAACGTGATGATGCGTTCCGCCGCCTGGTCGAATGCTTGCAGCGGAACGGTGTCGATATAGTCGAGCGTTCGCGAAATGCGGGCATGGGCTTCGACGAGGCTCTGCTCAATGTCGGCAAATGGCGGGGGCTCGAGGCCGGCGAGGCGCCCGGCGGCGCCCTTGGCGTGATCACTGGCCCGTTGCACCTGACCGACCAGCGTCAGCATGTCGGGCGCCAGCCGCGCCGCGAGCATGGCGTCGGGATCGAGACCACGCTCGCGGGCGTGGGACTCGCCCTTATGCAGCAGATCGGCGAGCGCGTCGAGCATCTGCCGGAACACCGGGACGGAGGCGTCGTACAACGTGGCGTTCATGGAATTATCCTCGTCTCGGTTCAAGCCGCCGGCTCGCGCGGCAGCCATAGCGACAGCCAGCCGCCGAGCGCCAGCAGCGCGACGTTGCAGCCGAGCGCGATGGTGAAGGCGTGTGCGTAGTCATCGGCCTGCGGATGCGGCCCGAGCAGGCTATAGAAGACGCCGCCGATGATGGCGACGCCGAGGGCGGCGCCGATCTGGAAGGTCGAGATCATCATGCCCGACGCCAATCCGGCATGGCGCGGATCGATGCTGCCGATCACCGCCTTGATGACCGACGGCATCACGGTGCCGAAGCCGAGCCCGCCGCAGATCAGGCCGAATTCAGCGCTCTGCGGCAGCACTCCGCCGACCGACAGCATCACGATGCCGAAGCCGATGACCTGAAGCGCGAACCCAAGGGTCAGCGTGCGCGCGCCGAGCCACTGCATCACCAGCGACGACACCAGCGAGCTCACGAAGAAGCCGGTCGCAAAGGGCAGGGTGGCGAGGCCGGCCGCCAGCGGTGAAAAATGCAGCCCGCTTTGCAGGTAGACCGCGAAGGTCAAATAGAACGACGACAGCATGTAGAAGGCGAGCGCCATCACCAGCCCGATCACGAAGTCGCTGTTGCGCAGCAGATGCAGGGCAACCAGCGGATCGCCGCCGCGCGCGGACAGCCGCGCCTCGAAGCGGACGAAAGCCGCAAGCATCAGCGGAGACGCCAGCAGCATCGCGATGATCCAGACCGGCCAGCCGGATTCGCGGCCCTCGATCAGCGGATAGACCAGAAGGCCGAGCGTGAGCGACAGCAGGACGACGCCGCCGATATCAAGCCGCTGTGCACGATCGGCGCGCGAGTCGGCGAGGTACAGCAGGCCACCGATGAACGCAATGAGGCCGATCGGCACGTTGATCAGGAAGATCGCTTGCCAGGCGAGGCCGAACGGATGCGCCGAGACCAGCACGCCGCCGAGCACCTGGCCGCAGATATTGGCAAGGCCGAACGTCGCGCCGTAGAAGCCGAGCGCGCGGCCCTGTTCGGCCGCGGGAAAAAGCACGCGGATCGAAGCGAGCACCTGCGGCGCCATCACGGTGGCGGTGAGGCCTTGCAGGATCCGTCCGGCGACCAGCACTGTCGGTGACCACGCAATGCCGCACAGCACGGACGCAACCGTGAAGCCGGCGACACCGGTCAGGAACATGCGCCGCCGGCCGAGCAGATCGCCGAGCCGGCCGCCCGTGATGAGGAACACCGCATAGGTCGCGGCATAGGCCGAAATCACGAACTGCACCTCGCTCGAGGTGGCGCCAAGATCGTCGCGAATGGCCGGCAGCGCGAGGTTGACGACGTTGAAGTCGAGGATCGGCAGGAAGGCGCCGGTCAGCAGCACCGGCAGCGCCAGCCATCGCCGCGGGTCCGCCGTTGCCGGCCGCGTATCGTGCAATTGCAACGTCTCGGTGGTTTCGCTTGTCACCTGCCAGCTCCTCTGCATCGTCGGCGCGCCGGTCCAACGTCCGGAAGATGGCCTGTTCGCTCGTGATAAGGTATTATCCAAAGCTGCCAAATGAGTTTGCAAATATGCACAGCGCTCTCGACTGGAATGACCTTCGCCTCGTCCTCGCGGTCGCGCGCGAGGGCAGCCTCTCGGGCGCCGCGCGCAAGCTGGGCGTCACGCATTCGACGGTGTTTCGCCGCCTCGGCACGATCGAAATGGCGATCGGGACGCGGCTGTTCGAGCGTTTCCGCGACGGTTACGCGCCGACACCGGCCGGAGAGACGGCAGCGGCGGCGGCGGCCCGGCTCGAAGACGAGGTTCTCGCGCTCGAGCGCAGGCTGGCGGGACAAGACCTCAGGCCGTCGGGCCCGGTCCGCATCACGACCACGGATACGCTCGGCGCGGTGCTGATGCGGCATCTGCCCGCGATGCGCCGCGCGCATCCGGAGATCGAGCCGGAGATCATCGTCTCGAATGCGATGGCCAACCTGACGCGCCGCGAGGCCGACATCGCGGTCCGGCCGACACCGGCGCCGTCAGAGCTGCTGGTGGGGCGGCGCGTCGCCGACATCGCCCATGCGGTCTACGGATCGCGTGCCTATCTTGCCCGGCGTAACGGCAAGGATCTGTCTGCACATGACTGGATCGGACTCGATGACGCGCTGGCGGGAACCGTGATCGCCGGCTGGATGCGCGACAACCTGCCTTCGGCGCGCTTGGCCTGCCGCGTCGACGCGCTTCCGACGCTGCGCGACGCCGCGGCGGCGGGAATGGGGCTGGCTCTGCTGCCGTGCTATGTCGGCGATCTCGCGCCCGCGCTGCGCCGGCTTGCGTCGAAGCCGCTCGCCGAGCCGCGATCGGCGCTATGGCTGTTGACCCATGACGATCTCAGGCGCACCGCGCGGATGCGCGCCGTGCTGGATTTCCTCGCCAAGGCGCTCGCGTCGGAACGCGCGCTGTTCGAGGGAAGGCGCGCCGACCGGGCGCCGCGTTAGCCGGCAAGCGATCTTGCGCGCCACTGGTTGTTCAGGACCCGGCAGCGACAGCGATGGTTCGGGTGTTCCCCGCTGCGCTCGCCGGCGGACGATGGTGCTCGCGAAAGGCGCTTGCCAATGTCTTCAAGGCCGCGCGCGACCTGGCGTCCGACAACGCCGACAGCAGCATGATCTCGGATGGGGGCAAAGCGGGGAGGCCGAACTTCTCGGTCACTTCGATTGTGCCGGGCGGCGCCACCCGGCGTGAGAACACCGAGATCGCTAGCCCCGCCGAGACCGCATCGGCGACGGCAAAAGCGCCGCAACCGAGGAAGGTTTCGGTCCACGGCAGTGCCGCTGCGTCGAGTGCACGCGTGGCGGTGTTGAGGATGCCGCAGGCGGGTGATGATGCTGCCAATCGAAACGGCTCTCCGGCGCGATGAAGAAAGTTCGGCGTGGCAAACCAGCCGAAGTGATCGGGGCCGAGAACGACGCCGTCGCGGCGATCGTCCTCCCGGAAAATGATCACGGCGTCGATCATTCCGCGATCGAAGGTGTCGAGCAGGTCACGGGCATCATCGAGGCGCACCTCGATCGTGAGCATGGGATCATGTGCATTCAATCGGGCGAGCAGGGTAGGAAGTTCGGGGGCGCCGACGTGGGTGGCGATCCCCAGTGAAAAGCGGCGGCGGGCTGACGACAGTCCGGCGACGGCGCGATCATGCGCGGCGAGCAGCTCGCGCGCGGGTGCAAGGAATTCGGCCCCCTGGGCCGACAGGCGCACCAGCCGCGGTGTCCGCTCGATCAGCCTGTGGCCGACCTGGCGCTCCAGCCGCTTCAGCTTGACGCTGATCGCGCCTTGCGTGGTGCCGAGCGCTTCGG
This sequence comes from Bradyrhizobium sp. WCU1, assembly GCF_053474805.1. Lineage (NCBI taxonomy): Bacteria > Pseudomonadati > Pseudomonadota > Alphaproteobacteria > Hyphomicrobiales > Nitrobacteraceae > Bradyrhizobium > Bradyrhizobium sp. WCU1. Next base: position 213,320 of record NZ_CM130280.1, on the reverse strand, counting down.
CGGCGCGGGTGAAGCTCCTGAACTCGGCGATGGTCACGAAGGTCTTCACGGCGTCGATGTCGAGCGTGGTCATGTCAGTCATCCGGAATTGTTGTCTCTGAAATATCTAGTCATCCAATTCACCAATGCTCAAGACGTCACTAGCTTTGAGCCCTGAAGCGCCGTGGCCACCCGATTCCTGCCGCTGCTGCCTCAAACCATCGTGAGTCGATCGACCGACGCTGCTGCCAGCACCCTGGCAACAGCGTGCGGTATGCCGTTGGCTTGCCACAACAAAAGGCCTGATCATGTCTACTGAACTGAGCCGCCGCGGCGCTGTTGTCCTCTCCGCCGTATGCCTTGCCTGCCTGATGTTCGGATTGGAGATTTCCAGCATCCCCGCGATCCTGCCGACGCTGGAGCAGGTGCTGCATGCCGACTTCAAGGCGCTGCAATGGATCATGAACGCCTACACCATCGCGGTGACGACGGTGCTGATGGCGATCGGAACGGTGGCGGACCGCTACGGACGCAAGCGCATCTTCCTGGTCGCGATCGCGGCGTTCGGCATCACGTCGCTGATCTGCGGCGTCGCTTCGAGCGTGGAAATGCTGATCGTTGCCCGCTTCCTGCAAGGGCTGAGCGGCGGTGCGCTCTTGATTTGCCAGATCGCCGTGTTGTCGCACGAATTCCAGGGTGGCCGCCTGCGCGCGGTCGCCTGGGGATGGTGGGGCGTCATCTTCGGCATCGGTCTCGGCTTCGGGCCGATCATCGGCGGTGCCGTGGTCGCGGTGCTGAGCTGGGAATGGGTGTTCCTCGTCCACGTGCTGTTCGCAGCCGTCGCATTCGTGCTCACCATCGGCGGCGTGCATGAATCGAAGGACCCGAAGGCCAGCAGCCTCGACGTCGGCGGCATCGTGACGATGTCGCTCGCAGTGTTCTGTCTCGCCTTCTACATCACGCAGGGGCCGGATCTCGGCTTTGCCAGCCCGAAGGGGCTCGCGATCCTCGGCGTCTCCGCGGTGAGCTTCATTGCGTTCCTCGTTGCCGAGAGAATCAGCCGGCGGCCGATGTTCGACTTCTCGGTATTCCGGATATCCGCGTTCTCCGGCTCGATCGTCGGCTCGGCGGCGATGAACCTCAGCTACTGGCCGTTCATGATCTATCTGCCGATCTGGTTTCACGCCGGCCTCGGCTATGACAGCGTATCCGCGGGACTTGCCTTGCTCGCCTACACGTTGCCGACCTTGGTGATGCCGCCGTTTGCCGAGCGCCTGTCGCTGCGCTACCAGCCGGGCCTGATCATCCCGGCGGGGCTGTTCACCATCGGCACCGGATTCATGCTGATGAAGTTCGGCAGCGCAGCCGCGCAGCCCGACTGGCTGACGATGCTGCCGGGCTGCCTGCTTGCCGGGATCGGCCTCGGCATCACCAACACGCCGGTTACCAACACGACCACCGGCTCGGTCTCGAGCGATCGGGCCGGCATGGCTTCCGGCATCGACATGAGCGCGCGCATGGTCTCGCTGTCGGTCAATATCGCGCTGATGGGCTTCATTCTGGCGAGCGGCGTGCTCGCGCACCTGAAGGCCGTGCTGCCGGGGCTCGATGGCGTGCAACTCCGTGTCCTCGCCGAGCGGATCGCGTCCGGCGATGCCGCATCCGCGCCGGAACTGACCGGCCCGATCGTGCATCAGGCGCTGGCGAGCGGTTTCGGCTGGGTGATGCTTTATGGCGGTATCGGCGTCTGGATCATGGCCGCGATCAGCTTCCTGATCTTCAACGCACGGTTGGCGCGCCAGCCTGAAGTCCAGAGCACGAAATGAGTCTGTCGCCGCGCTCGCCCCAAGGAGAGGGGCGAGCAGGCGGGATCGATCACTTCACCAGCGTCAGCAGCGGCTTGTCCTTCTCGACGATGTAGGTCGCAAGCTCGCTGGCCGTGACGCTGCCGACGTTCTTCGCCGCATGGATCGTGCCCGCGGGAATGAACAGGACGTCGCCGGCCTTCAGTGTTGCCGGCGGTCTGCCGTCGACTTCGTATTCGAGCGTGCCTGTTAGCACATAGATGATCTCTTCCCCCGGATGGGTGTGTCGGCCGAATGCCTTGCCCGGCTCGATGTCGACACGCACCTGGACGGCTTCACGGCCGGGAGCACTGAGGTCGTGACGCTGCAGGTCGGTTCGCGTGAACCCTGCCGGTTGTTGCGCCTGCGCGGTAGGAATCGTCAGGAAACTTCCAGCGATCAACGCCGCCCTTGCGAGGAGGCGTGTCGTCTTCAACAGATTGCCGGTCATCTTGATCTCCTTGATTTTCGTTCTGGCCTCTCCGACCGCGGGCCCGCGAGCGGCCGGCCCGCGTCGGGAGTTGCCACGTGATCGTTCAGACGAGAGTGGTCGTGACGTCGATGTTGCCGTGAACCGCCTTGGAGTAGGGGCAGATGCCGTGCGCGGCTTCGATCAGCTGCTGCGCGACCTCGCGCTCGACGCCGGGGACGTGCACGTTGAGGCGCGCGCTCAGGAAGAAGGCGCTGCCGGCCTGATTCAGGTCGATCTCGGCGTCGACCTCGGGCTCGCTCGCAAGCTTGACCTTGCGCTGTCCGGCGGCGAGCTGGATCGCGCCGATGTAGCAGGCCGACCAGGCGGCGGCGAACAGGTTTTCGGCGGCCGGGTGCGGCTGCGGCAGCTTGACGTCGAGGAAGCCGTCGCGCGAGCGGGCGGCGCCGTTCGGGCCGGCGGTGACATGGGTATTTCCGGTGACGAGAACCTTTGCATTGGCGGTCATGGCTGACTCCTTTGGATTGAAGATAGATCGTATCTGATTTAATCGGATGCGCGTTGAAATAGACCCCGCGCCGGGCGATGTCAAGCTCTTCCGATTTAATCGGATACGATTTATATTGGCCGGACTTCACAAACTCCGGAGACGCCCGTGACCCGTTCCTCCAAGGCCGACACAAAGGGCCGAAAACTATCGAGTTTTCTGTGCTTTGCGGTCTATTCGGCCAATCTGGCCTTCGGCCGCGCCTACAAGCCGATCCTCGATGCGTACGGCCTGACTTACACCCAGTACATCGCCATGATCGCGTTGTCGGAAGCGGACGAGCAGACCGTCAGCGAACTCGGCGAGAAGCTGTTCCTGGAATCCAACACGCTGACGCCGATCCTGAAGAAGCTGGAGCAGAGCGGCTACATTAGCCGCACCCGCGATCCCGCCGACGAGCGGCAGGTGCGGGTGAGCCTGACGGCAGCGGGCCGGCGTCTGCTCGACAAGGAGATCAACGCGTCGCTGGTCGAAGCCACCGGGCTCGGCGACGAATTTCCGATCGTGCAGAAGAGCGTGGTCAGGCTGCGCGACAATCTGCTGCAACACACGCGCGGCGATCCGAAGAAGGGCTGATGCTGCGGCAGCGGCGTGCCGGTGCACCATGACGTGCTGCCTTCGGATTTGCCGTGTTGCCGCCGCTCAGGAATGAAAGCACTGATTCCAGCGTGGCCTGCATCTGGTCGTGCAAGGTCTCCACGCCTGCGCATCGTTCTCGTGTATTCGGATCTGAGCCGTAGCCGGGTGATGGGCATTCGCAAATCGTGACTGATGGCGGCGAGCATGCGTGTGCGGATTTTCATCAGCGTGGTAACCCGCTTATCGTGATCGTGCCCCTCAGAGGTCGCCACGGTCGCAAAAAAAAGTGAGTCACGGCGACCGTCTGCTGTCGGTTCCGCCTTGGTCCGTTCGTCTTCCACCCAGAACGAACTGCATGGGAGTTCCCGAATGGCCAATTCGACCTATCGTTGGGTGATTGTCGCGGCCGGCGGCCTGCTCGGCTGCGTCGCGATCGGCGGCATGTTCTCGTTACCCGTATTCCTGCAGCCGATGGCGCGCGAGACCGGCTGGTCGGTGACCGGGATATCGAGCGCGATGACGATCGGCTTCCTCGCAATGGCCTTCACCAGCATGGCCTGGGGCACGCTGTCCGACCGCTTCGGGCCGCTCCCGGTCGTGCTGACCGGATCGGTGGTGCTCACCGCGAGCCTTGCGCTGGCAAGTCGGGCACCATCGCTGCTGGCATTTCAGTTCATGTTCGGCGGGCTGGTCGGTGCTGCGACGGCCGCAATCTTCGCCCCGATGATGGCCTGCGTCGCCGGCTGGTTCGACACCCATCGCAGCATCGCCGTTTCGCTGGTGTCGGCCGGCATGGGCATGGCGCCGATGACGATGTCGCCGCTCGCGGCCTGGTTGATCTCCCACCACGACTGGCGGACCGCGATGCTGATCGTCTCGGGCGTGGTCGGCGCGATCATGATCCCGGTGTCGTTGCTGGTGCGCCGCCCGCCGGCGCTGCAAGATGACCACGTGGCGGTGGCTTCCGAGAACGGGGAGCCGGCGATGTCGCTGGCGCAGGCGCTGCGCTCGCCGCAATTCATCATCCTGATCACCACCAATTTCTTCTGCTGCGCCACCCATTCCGGCCCGATCATCCACACGGTGAGCTACGCGGTCACCTGCGGCATTCCGCTGGTCGCCGCGGTGACGATCTACAGCGTGGAAGGGCTTGCCGGCATGGGCGGCCGCATCGCCTTCGGCCTGCTCGGCGACCGCTTCGGCGCCAAGCGCGTGCTGGTACTCGGGCTGCTGGCGCAGGCATTCGGCGCGCTCGGTTATGTCTTCGTGCGCGAACTGGCCGCGTTCTACGCAGTCGCGGCAATCTTCGGCTTCATCTATGCCGGCACCATGCCGCTGTATTCCGTGCTGATCCGCGAGAACTTCCCGCTGCGCATGATGGGCACCGTGATCGGCGGCACCGCGATGGCGGGCAGTCTCGGCATGGCGACCGGACCGCTCGCCGGTGGCCTGATCTACGATACCTTTGCGAGCTACACGTGGCTCTATGTCGGCTCCTGGGCAACGGGCCTCGGCGCGTTCCTGATCATGATGACCTTCCGGCCGATGGCATCGGCGCGGCCCACTGCGGTGCCGGCGTCGGCGTAAGCTCGCTCAGCGCGTGGAGCGATTGATCGCTTTACGCGCGGCTGCGTTTCGGCCGCCTGATGGCGCGCACCTTGTTGTTGGTCGAGCCGCTGCCGCAGAAGAAGCGGTCCTTGCCGTCGGACTCGAGCCCGGAGACGAACACGCCCTTCGGCATTTCCAGCCGCTCCATGACCTCGCCGGTCTGCGGGTCGATCCGCCTGACGTCGCTCTGCTCCTCTTCCCAGGTGCCGTGCCAGAGTTCGCCATCGACCCAGGAGACGCCGGTGACGAAGCGGTTGCTTTCGATGGTGCGAATGACCTTGCCGGTTTCCGGATCGACCTGAACGATGGTGCGGTCGCGATACTGGCCGACCCACAGCGAGCCTTCAGCCCAGGCGAGACCCGAGTCGCGGCCGCCGCCGGGCGAGGGGATCGTCGACACCACGCGTCCGCTGTTCGGCTCGATCTTCAGGATGCGGTCCTCGGCGATCTGATAGAGGTGCTTGCCGTCGAAGGCGGTGCCGGCATGGGCCGCGATGTCGAGGCTGCGGGTGGTGTTGCCGCTGTCGGGATCGAACGCGACCAGCCGGCCGCCGGCCGCGAACCACACCTGCTCGCCGTCGAAGCTGACGCCGCCGACGCTCTCGACGCCTTCGAAGGCATATTCCCGGATGATCTCGGCTTCGGACGTCTTCATGCGGCGCTCCAGTTGTCTGATTTCATCCCGATGCTAGCCGTTCGGCAGCGGGGCAGGGAGTAACAACGTCGTCGTGAATCCCGGCACCGGGGGCGTCATCCAGCGCCGGGCGCGGGCGCGGCCGACCGACTGCACCTTGCCGGTGGCCGCCAGCGCGTCGAGCGCGCGCTGGACGGTGCGCTGGCTGGCGCCGAGCGCGACCGACAGCGCCGAGCTCGACCAGGCCTCGCCGTCGGCGAGGAAAGCCAGGACCGCCGCATGCTCCTCCTCGACCGGCAGCGCCAGCACGCTGACCTCGCGGCGGCCCCGCGGTGCCAGCACGAAGCCGTCGGGCGTGGCGTTGAGATCGGCAAGCGGCAGCAAGGCCCGGCGCAGCCGTCCGATCTCGACCCGCAGCCGCGCCCGATGCGATTCATCGGCGTGCTTGCCGCGAAACGCGCGCGCGATCAGCGTGCCGCGGGAGGCGTCCTGCGGCCAGGCTTCGCCCAGCGCGCGGGCGAGCGCGAACAGCACCGGACGCCGCGTCAGCGAGACCGTGGTCCTGGAATCACGCACGACGTAGCGGCAGGCATCGACGACGAGCGCCTTCGATGCCATCAAGGCCTCGACCTCATCGAGCAGCAACGGCCGCTGTTGGCCGCGCGCAATCAGGCGCGCCGCCGGTGTGGCGAGCAGCTTCGCGGTGCTCTCCACTTCGGCCGCAAGCCCGGCGATGCCGGCGCGGTGCGCGGCATCCCTGGCCCGTGCCAGCGCCGCGCGTGCCGGCTTGGTCCGTAGCCGCCGCATCGCGATCCCGGCGACGACCAGTTCATGGCCGACCCGCAGTGCCGGCGGGAAGGGCGATGGATCGAGGCCGTCAAGCATGCGCTCGGCCGCGTCGAGGCTGCCGATCAGCAGCAGGCGGCGGATTTCGAGATAGCCGGCGTGCGCGGCGTTCAGCGCATCGCCACGCGCGGCGAGCGTCGCGCGCGCAGCGGCGAGGCTCTTGCCGGGAAAGGAGAGGTCGCGCGACACCAGCGCGATCTCGGCCTCGGCTACCACGCAGCGCGCCCGCGCGATGGCTTCCCGTGGACCGAAGGCCCGGCCGGCGCGGCGCAACAGCTCCTTGGCGCGCGTGAAATCGCCGAGCCTTGCCATCGCGATGCCGCGCAGCGCCAGCGCCGGCGCATCGTCGCGCAGCGCCACCCGTTTCAGTGCGCCGAGGGGATCACCCGCCGCGAGTGCGCGCGCCGCAGCCGCAATCAGCGAGTCCATTCGAATCCCGACACACTTGTCACTCTCGCCCTCCGAGGCCCGGTCCTAATCTAGCACATGACGACATGGCGCATCTCCAGCGAGATCGAATGATGACCGGCTTAGAAACACATCAGGATTGGTTGAAGGGCCGGCTTGGCGGCCGTGGCGCGATCGCCGCGCGGTGGCTGTCGCTGGCGGCGGCGCCGACCTTCGCGGTGATGGCGCTGACTGCCGCGCTGGCGCCGGCCGACATGATCTGCGGCGCGATGCAGGGACCGCTTTCATTGCAGGGGATGGTCCCGATGTACGCGCTGATGAGCGCATTTCATCTGGCGCCGTGGTTGCGCCTGTTCCGATGATCGGCTCATCTCTCCGGCAAAGTGAAGACCGCACAGGGCCGCGCGATGCCGCGCAGCTCATGGGTGCCGAGCGCGACCAGCGGCATCTCGGTCTCGGCGGCGACGGCGTCCGAGACCAGCACGGTCTGCTGCAGCGGCTTGCACAGGCCTTCCAGCCGGCTGACCAGATTGACCGCGGCGCCGATCGCGGTGAAGTCGAGGCGATCGGCGGCGCCGATATTGCCCCAATGCACCTCGCCGAGATGCAGCGCCGCGCCGAAGGACAGTGCCGGCAAACCCTGCTTGCGCCGCTCGGTATCGAGATGCGCCATGCCGACGCGCGCCGCCGACACCGCACGCAACGCCGCCTCGCACGCGCTGCGAGCGCCCGTCGTGACCGGAAAGATCGCGAGCAGCCCGTCGCCGATGAACTTCAGCACCTCGCCGCCGAAGGCGTGGATCGCGCCGGCGATGCGGTCGAACCAGGCGTCGAGCGCGGCGATCACCTCGGCGGGCGGATGGCTTTCGGAGAGCGCGGTGAAGCCGCGCAGATCGGCAAACAGCAGCGCCGCGCGGATGGTTTCGCCGGTGTTGCGCCGCAACGGCGATGCCAGGACGCGCGCCGCGCTGCGCCGCCCGAGATAGGCCTCCAGCGCCGCGGTCAGCGTGGCACGCGCCGCGAGCGCGGCGAGCGGCGCGGCCGTGAAGCGCGCCGCCTCGCGCAATCGATCCGTCTCCGCAGGCGTGAAGGCGCGTGTTCCGATCCAGCCGAGGGTCGGGCCGTCCGGCCGCGTTCCAATCATGTCCTCGTGGATCGGGCCGGGCGCGAGACTGCCGAGCCAACGTCGGCCGGCATCGGCGGATCCGATCATATCGGGCATTGCAAACGGTTGTTCCGGCGCGAATCCGAGCGCCTCGATGACCTCGCCGTTGTCGGCGCGCCACAGCCAGGTGCGCCTGGCAATAAGGGGATGCGGAACCTCGAGCGTCAGGACACCGCCGGCAAGCGGCAAGCCATCCGTGATAAGATGGCTGCCGAGGTCTGCCAGCAATCGGTTGGCGCCCGCGGTCTCGGCGGCGGCGTCGACCAGCCAGCTCAGCGTCGAGGGCAAATGCATCACTCCATCATGGCGTTGACGTACCAGACTTGTCACGCGTTATCGCTACATCCGATCGTCCATGGAGGAGAGTTCGATGACCGAAGCTTTCATCGTTCAACGCGAGATGCAGATCGCAGCGCCGCCCGCGACGGTATTCGCCTTCCTGACCGATCCGCAGAAGATCGTGAGCTGGATGGGGCTGGAAGCCGAGACCGAGTTGCATCCGGGCGGGCTCTATCTGCTCAAGGGCGTCGCCGGCGATCGCACAAAGGCGGCACGCGGCGCGTTCCGCGAGGTCGTGCCGGTGCATCGTCTCGCCTACAGCTTTGGCTGGGAGGGAGGCGCGGAGGTCCCACCGGGATCCAGCCTGATCGAGATCGACCTGATGGCGCAGGACAACGGCACGCTGTTGCGCATGACCCATAGTGGCTTGCCCAACGCGGAGCAGTGCGCGAGCCATAGCAAGGGTTGGGCGCACTATCTTGCCAGGCTCGCGCTCGCCGCCGGGGGCCGAGCTCCAGGGCCTGACCGCGGTCCGCACGCCTGATGGTCGCCGTGGCTTGCGTCGGTCATTTCGAGCGGAGCATGATCGAGCAGAAGTTCATCCTCGTGTCGTTCATGTCCCTCAGCGCCAGCGCGTCGCTGGTCGATCCGGTTTTCGCAAATTGTGACGCCGTTCATGAAGCGGAGGCCTGATCGGGGATAGGGTCAACCTCACTGAAGTCGTAACCATTCACGCAACTTCTCCGAGAGGCCGCCATGGACGCGCTCACGCTCTTCATCATCCGTCATGCCGAGAAGCCCGGCGAGTCCTGGCCGGGGCCTGGCTTCACCGCGGATGGGGCGTCCGACACCGAGTCGCTGGTGCTCCGCGGCTGGCAGCGCGCCGGGGCGTGGACAGCCTTGTTCGGCACCGACCTCACCGGCGGCGATTATGCCAAGCCTGACGCGATCTATGCCGCGACACCCGGAAACGAGCCCAATCAGCCGCCGTCGAGCCGTCCGGCCGAGACGATCTCGGCGCTCGCAGCGCGTCGCGGCCTGACGCCGAACCAAGGATTCGGCAAGGGTGACGAGCCGGCGCTGATGAAGGCGATACTCGCGTCGAAGGGCGTCGTGCTGTTGTGCTGGGAGCACAAGGCGATCATCTCCGACATCCTGCCGCTGATCCCGGTCAGCAAGGGCACGCCGCCGACCAAATGGGAGGGCAGCCGGTTCGACGTCGTGCTGCGCTTCGAGCGCGCCAAGGGCGACGACAAGTTCGCCTTCAAGGAGCTGTTTCCAAAATTGCTGTTCGGCGATTCCAGCAAGCCACTCGGCGGCTGAGCCGCGCCGATCAGTCGAGCCCGAGCGCCTTGCGCGATTTCCGCGTCAGCTTGGCCGCGATCAGCGCATGGGCCTGATCGAGATAGGTCTTGAGCTCGGCGTCGGGCAGGGCATCGTTGCCGAGCAGCTGGACCCATTTGCCGCGCGCCAGATAAGGCGCCGGCCGTGCGAGCTGCTGCTCGATCAAGAGCTGATAGGCCATGTGCGAGGTCTTGAACATGAAGCCGCCGGACCGCTCGATGAAGCCGCCGGCCAGCGCGAACATCTTGCCGCCGACCTTGAACACTGACGTGCCCTCCCATTGCACCACCTTGGTGGCGGCGGGCAGGCGCAGGCAATGGGTTTCGAAGGTTTTGGGGCGCATGAGTCGAACGGACCGGAGGGTTCAAAGCCTTAAGCCCGCCGCGCGTCGGTCGACAAGCCCAGTGAGGGCCGACGATCCCAGGCTCGTTCCGATCCCCGCTGTATCCTCACGGCCTCACGAAAACGTGGGTTGTCGCCGTCCTATCTGTAGATATATCGTAAGATATGTTTTCAGTAAGGAAAAAGACAATGAGACGATCGATGTTTCGCGACCGGGACCACGAGGGCTTCGGATTTGGCTTCTTCATGGGACGGCACGGCAGGGGCGGCCATCGCTTTGGCCGGGGCGGCCACGGCTTCTTCGGGCGGGGTGGCGGCGGCGACTTTCCGGGATCGCGCCGACTCTCATCGCAGGACCTGCAACTCGTGATCCTGGCGTTGCTCGGCGAGCAGCCGGCGCACGGCTATGAGCTGATCAAGAAGATCGAGGAGCGGTCGGACGGCTTCTACAGCCCGAGCCCGGGCGTGATCTATCCGGCGCTGACCTTCCTCGAAGAGATCGGCCACGCCAGCGTCACCCAGGATGCGGCGCGCAAGCTCTACAGCATCACCGAGCAAGGCAAGGCGCATCTCGCCGAGAACCGTGCCACCGCCGATACCATTCTCGAAGCGCTGTCGCGGATCGGCCGCCGCATGGAGGAGGTGCGCGAAGCCTTCGCCGGCGTCAGCGATCTCGACGGTGAAGCGTCCGACGATATTCACCGCGCCCGTCATGCGCTGAAGAGCGCGCTGCGTCAGAAGCGCGGCTGCGATGCCGCCGAGGCGCGGCGGATCGCAAAGATCCTGGACCGCGCTGCGGCTGAAATCCTGCAGCAATGACGCAATCGCAAAGGAAGCCCTTCATGTACAATGCTGAACCGCACAGCGCGATTACCGATGCCCGCGTCATGGCCGTCATCGAGCGCCTGCAGGCCACGCGCCGGGCGCCGGTGAGAGGCAACCCGATGCAGAGCAGCAGCCGCGATCCACACGATTATGCCGAGCAGGGTTTCTCGATCCACCCGGAGCAGGGCGAGCTGATCTACCTGCTGTGCCGCGGCCTCGGCGCCAGGCGCGTCGCCGAGTTTGCGACCTCGGTCGGCATGTCGACGCTCTATTTCGCCGCGGCGTTGCGCGACAATGGCGGCGGCACCGTGATCGGCTCGGAGATCGTGCCGGCCAAGGTCGCGGCCGCGAAGCGCAACTTGGCGGAGGCCGGCCTGGCGGATTACGCCGAGATCCGCGAGGGCGATGCACGGAAGACGCTGCGCGATCTCGGCGGCCCCGTCGACTTCATCCTGATCGACGGCTGGCCCGGCGACAAGGGACCGACACTGGCACGCCAGGTGATCGAGATCGTAGCTCCCCAGCTTCGCGTCGGCGGCTACGTCATGAACGACAATGCCGAGGCGGATTTTCTGGAGTTCGTCCGCGATCCCCACAACGGCTTCGTGTCGATCACGCTGCCGCTGAAGGGCGGCACCGAGCTTTGCCTGAAGGTGGCGTAGCCGGGTTTTGCCAGCTGGCGTGATTGTGAGCCGCAATCACGTCACGCCGTGCTGGATTTTGCCGGCGCTTCTTGCTCTTCTTTGGAAAAATCAGGAGCGAAGCGCCGCATGTCCGAAGTTCCGCCACGCCATCCGCTTGATCGTCCGATCTGGAGCGCGCTGACCACACGGCAGCGCGAGCTGGCGGAAAGCGACACCGCTGCAAGGCGCTTCCCGCTCGCGATCGCGCCATTTGCCGACATGGTCGACATGTCACCGCAGAGTTTTGCCGCGCTCGGCGCGCTGTTGTCGGGACCGGACATCGCGGTGCTGTTCACGCCCGATCCGCTCGCCGTGCCGTCGGAGTTCAAGGTGCTGCTGGCCGAGACCGGTGAGCAGATGATCGGTGCGCCGGCGGACTTTTCTCTGTCCGGCGTCGAGATCGTCAGGCTCGGCGAAGGCGACGTTTCCGCGATGATGGCGCTGACGGCACTGACAAAACCCGGACCGTTCAGCGCGCGGACGCATGAGCTCGGCAATTTCTTCGGCATCCGCGTCGGCGGCGAACTGGTCGCAATGACCGGCGAACGGATGAAGTCGGGAAACTATACCGAGATGACCGCCGTCTGCGTGCATCCGGACCATCGCGGCCGGGGCTATGCGCAGGCGTTGCTGTCGGCGGTCGGCCGCCAGATCGTGGCGCGCGGCGAAATTCCGTTCCTGCACGTCTTCACCAGCAACGCCTCGGCGATCGCACTGTATCGGCGCCAGGGCATGGAGATCCGCCGCCGTCTGCACATCACGGTGTTGCAGAAGCAGGGTTAGCGCCGGGCTGAAGGGGGAGATCTCTACTCAGATAAATGGGGACGAAACAGTTCAGTTCAAGAATTGTCAGGCGCCCCTCTCACCGCGCATGTCCCGCCTCCCTCAAAGCCTGGGGATGGAGCGGGGAGCACAGCCATCGCAGTTGCGACGATAGACGGATTCGCCGACGCGCGGTTTTCGGCGGCGCGTGAAGCGTTCGAGGCCAATTTCGCCGATGGTGAGGAGCTCGGCGCGTCGTTCTGCGCCACGATCGACGGCGAGACGGTGGTCGATCTGTGGGGCGGTTTCGCCGACGAAGCGTGTCGGCGGCCGTGGACGCGCGACAGCATCGTCAACGTCTATTCGATCACCAAGACCATGACCGCGCTGACCGCGTTGTGGCTCGCCGATCGCGGCGAGCTCGACTTTGCAGCACCCGTTGCGCGCTACTGGCCGGAGTTCGCCGCGAACGGCAAGGTCGGCATCACCGTGGCGCAACTGATGAGCCATTCGGCGGGCCTCTCGGGCTGGCATCCCGCGATCAGCGGCGAGGATTTTTATGACTGGGACAAGGCGACCTCGACGCTGGCCGCGCAGGCGCCGCTGTGGGAGCCAGGCACCGCATCCGGTTATCACGTCTACACCTTCGGTTTCCTGATCGGCGAGGTGATCAGGCGCATCACCGGCAGGACGCTCGGCACGGTGTTTCGCGAGGAGATCGCGTCGCCTTTGAACGTGGATTTCTGGATCGGCCTGCCGGCATCGGAGGATCATCGTGTTGCCGACCTCGTGCCGTTCCTGCCGTCATCGGCCGCGACCGGCGTCGAGATGACGACGATCCAGAAGATCACCTTCAGCGACACCCGTACCGACGTGCCATCGACCCGCACCCGCGCCTGGCGCGGCGCCGAGATCCCGGCGGTGAACGGCCACGGCAACGCGCGTTCGATCGCCGCGATCCAGACCATCCTCGCGACCGGCGGAGTTGCGAATGGCCAACGTATCATGTCGGAAGCGGGCTGCCGCAGGGCGCTGGAGGTGCAGATCGATGGCCCTGACCTGGTGATGCGCGGCATCTCCGTCCGCTTCGGCCTCGGCTACGGTTTGCCGAGCCCGATCCTCAGCCTGGTGCCGCCCAATCCGAACACGCTGTTCTGGTCCGGCGGCGGCGGCGCGTTCGTGCTCATCGATACCGACGCGCGCATGACGTTTGCCTATGCGATGAACCGGATGCATCGCGGGTTGGTCGGCGATGCCCGCTCGTTCCGGATCATCCGCGCAATGTGGCGGGCGCTCGGGATGACGCCCTGATTGGAGAGCGTCGCGCGCTCAGGCCAGCCTGTTGCCGGCGAGGTGCACCGTGTGCTTGTCGCAGCTCGGATCGATCGCGACGGCAATCGTCGTGATGTGCCCGCGAGCGACGACGTTGTTGCTGATCTCGATATTCCTGGCGCGGCCGACGAAGATCGCGCTGTCGGGCTTGATATGGAAGAACTCGCCGGCCCCAAACAAATTGCCGCGCACAAATGTCTGGCCGATCGCATTGCCGGCGATCCTGGCGCCGTCGGCATTGCTGACGAAGATCGCGTAGATGTAGGAATCGTCGATGTGATTGCCCTCGATGATGACGCGCCGGTTCTGGAAATTGTTCTGGAAACCCGTTGCTCCTTCCGGCGGCACCATGCCGACATAGATCGTGCCGAGCGTTCCGCTGCCGCTGGTCAGTTCATTGGCGCCGTTGACGCAATGGCTGAAGCGGTTGTTGCGGAACACGAGGTTGTCGGCGAATCCGGACTCCGACCAGAAGCCGATGTCGCTCCCTGCCTGCAGCGCGACGCCGGTCGAGAAGGTGAACTGGCAATTCTCGACGATGGCGTTCGGCGCCTTCATCAGCACGCGGCCGCAGGCGTGGAAATTGCAACGCAGCACGGTGGCGCCGGATCCGATATGCGTCAGCGAGGTGATGGCATCGCCGACCTTGAGCGGCAGGTCCTGTTGCAGGACGACGTCGTAGATCAGGTCCGGCTGCGTGGTCGGGCTCCTGTTCTTCCAGAGCGGGGCGATCTTGGCCTTCAGCTCCGGCGCGTGACGCTTGGTCAATTGCGCGACCTTGCTGCGTCCGAGTGAACCAAACGTCGCGTGATCGCAGCTCTCGATATCGTCGCCGGCCACAAGGCCGACGTCCCATTTGGGGCTGAGCAGGAACCGCCGCGGCGCGGTCTTCGCCACGACGTAGTAGTAGAAGCCGTGCACGTTGATGGCATCGTCGGAGGTGTTGGCGAAACTGCAGTCCTCGATGGTCGGACCGTTCGCGACCGCGGTGAAGTGCGAACCATCGGAGTTGGTCGAGATCAGGCGGTCGGTTGTTGCGCCCTTCGGCCGGGGTCCCGGAACGACGGAGACCTTCTGCAGCATCATGGAGCCTTCGCCGCCGCTCTCGACAATGCCCATGCCCGGCGAGGCCAGAAGCTTCAGGTCGATCAGGCTCGTCGCAACGCTGGAGTCCACGGCGATGGCGTTCGCGCCGCCATTCGCGACGGTGACGACGTCACCGACTGCGATCGGCAGTTGGCTGGGAAAGCGATCGTTCGCGCTCCAGTGCAGGCGCACCTTGATCAGGCCGTCGCTGACGCGCGTGGCATGGGCCGGTGAGAGGAAATCCCTGGCACCGGTCTTCAGCGCCCGGTTGTGGCGATCCATCACCTTGAAGAAGCCATCGGTGAAAGTGGCGAGCAGCGCGGCATCATCGGGATAGCCGGGATCGACCTTGACCGTGATCTCGATCGCCTGCTTGTCGAACGCGGTGATCGTCCCTTGCGTGAAGGGCAGCGGGTCGTAGTCGATGGTGAGATCGCGGACGGTGAGGCGGTTGCAGCCGGAGATCGTCAGGGTGCCGCTGCGCGCCGTGTTGATCAGCTGTGCGCCATTGCCGTTGAGCTCGAAGCCGTGCAACTGCCGGAACGCAAGCGGCCGCTTGATTCGGTAGCTGGCGTTCTTTTCCAGGTTGAGCACGATATGAACCGGCCCCGCCTTGCTGGCGTCCGCTGCCGCTTTGGCGATTGAGGCCAGCGCCTTGGCGAAGGCCGCGTCGGCGTCGCCGCCTGAAGTGGCGGAGAAGGTCGCCATGTCGAAGCTGGCCGCGCCCGGGACCGGCAACGATTCGGCGCGGCTTTCCCTGCCAAGCAACGGGCTCGTTACAAAAAACGAGGCAAGCGTCAGCGCCCGCCGGCGGCTAATCGGCATGGTGCACGGCTCCCTGCGAGACCGGGATCGGTCGCGTGCATGGTCGGTTCGCGAAGATGAATTGGAGCCAAACGGCGTGGAGCCGGCGCGGCCGCTCGCGACATTGTGAATGACGTTGCCGCCGCTCGTGCGCTGCGCGAGCGGAGCGCTCGTCCGTCGCACCAAAAAAAAGGCCCGGGCGCATGCGCGTCCGGGCCCATTGTTGTCGAGCAGGCGTCAGTGCATCGTCTGTTCCGACGCCGCGATCCAGGCGATGACGGCCTCGGAGAAGCCGTCGACCCGCGTCCACGGGCCGTGTCCGACGCCGTGCTGGTAGGACGCCACGTTGACCATGTATCCGCGTCCCTTCGGGGCGGGCACCTGGTCGTGGCTCTGCTCGTCGGTGAAGACGATCAGGCGATCGCCCTTGCGGTCGATCTCCGTCACCGCCTTGCCGAGATACGTCCCGCCATGCGGCTGCGAGCCGATGATCGCATCGCGCAGCGCGAAGCCGCGGCGCGGCGGCAGCTTCACGACCTCATTGCTGAACGTGAAGATCTCCACCTCGTCGCAGACTTCGCGGGCGAGGATCGCAAGCCCGCAAGCCGCCTCCGCCCGCGTCATCTCGGACTGGGCCGAGAGCGGCGAGAACATCGATCCCGACACGTCGATCAGGAGCCGCGTGCGGCCATCGAGCCGCGCGTAGTCCTTGACCGACTTCAGCATCGCTGCCTCGAGCTCCGGCTCGAAGTCCGGCGCATACCGCGCCACCGTGATGAAGCGGTAGGGCAGGATGCGGTCCGTCCGCATTGCGTCGATCGCCTCCGCGATGGTTCGGCGCGGCACCTCAGCCTTCTGCATCAGGCGCAGGTTGCGGAGCAGCGCCAGCCCGCCGAGCCGGTTCTTGGCGATCAGGCGCTCGAAGGTTCCACGCTTGTCCTTGCCGGACGAGAGCGAAACCTCCCAGGTGTCGGGCGAGGCCAGCTCGCCGTCGACGAGCTGCTTCCACACCTTCTCCTGCGCGGCATCCTTCGGCTTGGCGTGGACCAGGAACAGCACGTCCTTGATCCGCACCGCGCCGTCGCGATCGTACTTCGCGAGCTGGTAGGCGTCGAACTTGGTCAGCGCCCGCGCCAGGCCCTTCTTGATCTGCGCCGAGACGGGCTGACGCTTGCGCTGCTGCTGCGGGCCGAGCGCATCCGCCCAGTAGATCGCAAGCAGCTCGGTCATCTCGTCGGGCCGCTGGATCACGCGAGCCAGCGTATCGGCAACGAGGCCGCGATGGGTCGGATGCCGCGCCATCTCGCGGACCACGAGCAGCGGCGCGTGCCTCAGCTTCATGGTCTCGCGCGCAGCGATGGCGAGTTCGGCCGTCCGCTCGGGCGCGACCAGCGGCACCAGCGCCTTGATGCGATCGGCGATCGCGACGCCGTCCTCGTAGAACTGGTTCTCCCACAGGAGGCAGTTCAGCAGCGCGCGCCGCAGCTCCATCTCGGGCGTGAAGCGCTTGCTGCGCGCGCCCTCGCGGGTGAAGGCGCGCATGATCTTGTTGATCGTGGCCATGATGGCCTCCTTTCTGGGGGAGTATGGATTGGAAAGTGGAGCCGGGGAACTGGCGAGGCTGGACTGCCCTTTTAGGGCGTCGCACGCTCTTCCATCGAGCCACGGATGTATCATCCGGAAGGAATCGAACCTTCTGCCTTGCGATCCGAAG
The DNA here is from genome assembly GCF_053474805.1 of Bradyrhizobium sp. WCU1. NCBI lineage: Bacteria > Pseudomonadati > Pseudomonadota > Alphaproteobacteria > Hyphomicrobiales > Nitrobacteraceae > Bradyrhizobium > Bradyrhizobium sp. WCU1. The sequence continues at coordinate 196,109 of NZ_CM130280.1, read as the reverse complement.
TAACAGCACTCTTCACCACCTGCATTGGCGGACCACGACCCGGGAACAGGCGATTGCTGAGACCCCGTTCGGCAGCTTACCCTGCCAGTCGGGAAGCGCTCTACCACTGAGCTACCGGTGCACATGACACCGGGCGGGATTCGAACCCGCGACCTCTCGTTTCACAGACGATGTAACAGCGATCTTCACCACGGGGCGTGGAAGGGGTCGGCGGGGAACAAGCGATGCTGTTGCTGCCCTTGCGGGCGAACCGCCTTTCGGCGTGCGGGCCTCGAACCCGCTCGGCGCCGTAGCGCCTTCCCACGAAGTAACAGTCATCTTCACCACCGCCTGACCGGCGCATCTGCGCCGGTCGTCGATAGGTACGCTGGGGAACTGGCGATATCGGTGTCAGTGACGACAACACAGCCGCTCGCCTTGCGGACGAGAGACTGCGCCGGGCCGCACGCGGACCTTTGCCTGGCCGCATCCCGGTGCGTGTGTCACAGGCGGGATTCGAACCCGCTCTTTCCAGTGGAGCGAAGTATCCGACATCTTCACCACCAGCGTCGGTTGAGCCGCAGTGATGCGGCAAACCGTTTTGAAAAATTTCGTCGCGGCGCTGTCGATGCGCCGCCGATTGCGAACTCCTCGGAGTCCGCTCTGCCATCGGTGTCCGGCTCATCGCCTCGTTCCCTCCGGCAGGCCCCGCGCACTTGGGCACGCGCGTCTCCGCGCGAGCCCCGGGATCCGGGTCTCCCGTTCCGGCTTGCGCCGGGCAATTCGAATGAGCCGTGCTGCGGACAACAAAAAAACCCTCCGGAGCACTTGGCTCGGGAGGGTCCGTTTAGGCGGACTGTCGACCTCGCATTATGCGAGGTCGCTCCGATGAGCCGGGCACGCGCTACCGATCGGCCGCAGGCCGTTCGACAGTTGGCGGGATCTTTCAAATCCGTAGTGCATCATCTGGCTCATGTTTGATCGCGAACGGTGGTGCTCGCGAAGGTTGCGGGACATACGCCTCGCCGATGTCGATGTCAACAACGGAAAATGATGACGGCTGAAAATTCAGCGCCGCTTGCGCGGCTTCGCTTTGCTCGCGGGCTTGCCGCCATGCGCGGCGATCCGCGTCAGCGCATCTGCAAACACGCGTGCGGCGGGGCCGAGCGGCTCGTCGAGCCGGCGCGCGAGATAGGCCTCCATTGCAAGCGATGCGTTGCGTCCGAGTGCGCCGGTCTCGACCCTCACCAGGCGGCGTTCGCTCAAGTCGCGCGCCACCTGCCAGATCGGCAGCCGGCCCCAGCCGAGCCCGGCCATGATCATGGCGTGCTTGGTGTCCTGGTTGCTGACCCTGCAAATCTGCGGCGAGAGGACGCCGAAGTTGCGGCCTTCCGACAACGGCGTCGGGTCCGACAGCACGATCTGCAGATGATCGGCGAGGTCGGCGACGCTCTTGTGGCCGCGGCGCGCGAGCGGATGGCTTGCGGAGGCGACAGCGATGATCTGCACGGAGCAGATCGCGTCGAGCGCGAGGCGGGGATCGCGAAAATCCTCCCCGACCGTGACGGCGAGCGCGCTGCGCCGTTCGGTGAGGGCGGCGATCGGACCGCCCATCGGTTCGACCGCGAGCCGCACGCTCACCGATGGATAGGCCGCCCGCATCTCCGTCAGCGCCGCGCCGACAGCGGCGATCGGAAACAGCGTGTCGACGACAACAGCGAGTTCCGATTCCACCCCGTCGCCAAGGCCGTGCGCCCGCGCCCGCATCGCGTCGACCCGGAGCAGGAGATCGCGCGCATTGCCGAGCAGCGCCTTGCCTTCGGCCGTCAGCACCGGGCGATGGCCGGAGCGGTCGAACAGCATGATGCCGAGCTCGGCCTCGAGGTTGGCGATGGCGTGGCTGACCGCGGACTGCACCCGCGCCAGCTTCGCCGCAGCGGCGCGAAAACTGCCGGTCTCGGCGATGGTGACGAAGACCCGGATCTGATCGAGTGTGAGGTTATCGAGCATGATCTATGAAATCGATCAAATGAATGCAAAACATATCACTCCTGTTGATGGTCCGGAAACGCTATTTGTCGTGAGGTGAGCAGGGTGGGTGGACGCATGACGATCGAGACGGCCGTGGCGCGGCAAAGCGAGGCGAAGCGATGGGCGACGGTCGCGATCGTGATGGGGTGCGGGATCGGTGCCGCGCTGCAGGTCGGCAAGGTGCCGATCGCCGCGTCGATGTTGCAGCAGAACCTCGGCGTCGACCTCGCCGCGGTCGGCTCGGTCGGCGGCATCTTTGCGGTGCTCGGGCTGGCCGGCAGCGTGCCGGCAGGCGTCGTGATCGCAGCGGTCGGCGCGCGCCGGGTGATGCTGTGCGGCCTCGCCGCCATCACGCTCGGTGCGGTCTCCGGCGCGCTCGCGCCGTCACTTGTGGCGCTGCTGGCGTCGCGCATGCTGGAAGGGCTCGGCTTCCTGCTGGTGATGGTCGCGGCCCCCGCGTTGCTCGATCGTGCCGTCGATGTCGGTGCGCGCGACGTCACCATGGCGGTGTGGAGTTGCGTGATGCCGTTCGGGATCGCGCTGGCGCTGGTTGCCGGGCCGATCTTCGGTGGCTGGCGCGCGATCTGGTGGGCCAGTGCCGCGTTTGTCGCGTTGCTGTTCGTTCTCGCCAGCGTCTTCGTCCCTGAAGTCGCGTCGCGGAGCGGCCCGGCGCGTGCCGGCCTGATGCAGGAGGCCACGGCGCTGGCGCGTCGCCGTACTCCGGCACTGCTGATGGTGCTGTTTGCGCTCTACAGCCTGATGTTCTTTGCGCTGTTCAGCTTTCTGCCGATCCTGCTCACTGCGCGGCTCGGCGTCTCAAGCCAGAGCGCCGGCGGGCTCAGTGCGTTGGCAGCGGCGGCCAACGTCGTCGGCAATCTCGCCGCCGGCAATCTGCTGGCGCGCGGCGTGAGCCGCCCGTTGCTGATCGCGGTAGCGGCCCTGGTGATGGGCGCGTCTGCGCTCGGCATCTTCCTGCCCCTGCTCGGCGGGTGGGGGGCGTTCTTTCTGTGCCTGCTGTTCTCCGCGACCGGCGGCCTGATCCCGGCGACCTTGCTCGCGACCGCACCGGCGGCAGCGGGTTCGGCGGCGATGGTTCCGGTCATGATGGGACTGTTGATGACCGGCAGCAATTTCGGCCAGGTCACCGGTCCGATCGCGGTTGGGTCTGTGGTGTCGGCATGGGGCTGGGGTGCGGCCAGCGTCATGGTGGTTGCGGCGGCGATCCTTGCCGGTCTCGCGGCATGGCTGCTCGCGCGCGGCGCTCACAACGGCGCAAGTGAGACCAGGGACCCGGCTTGACGCCGCCTGCGCGGAGGGCGAAGGAGTGAAGCTCTCTCACGCCAACGACAACAGGAAAGTTTCATGACACGCGTGCGCTGTATCACCGAAATGGGCATGGGCGTCGACGTTCACGGCCGCGACGCCACCAAGGCCGCCAAGCGGGCGGTCTCGGATGCGATCCGCCATTCCAGCCTCGGCTTCTTCCGCATGCTCGGCAAGACCGCCAACGACATGTTCGTCGATGTCACGATCGCCGTGCCGAATCCCGAAGCGGTCGATACCGAAGCCGTCGCCAAGGAACTGCCCTATGGCACCAAGACCGTGAGGGCGATTGCGGGCGGCCTCGAAATTCCCTCCGATCTCGGCAACGACCCGATCCTGATCGCGAATGCCGCCGTCATCGTCAGCTTCGACGACGGGAAGTAAATGCGGAGGCGGCGACCGGTATGTTTGCGTTACTCGCCGGCTTTGAAATAGTCCGGCTTGCCGGTGGTCCAGGTCTCGCCCCAATGCTGGCCGCCGCCGTCGACGGTCAGCGTCTCGCCGGTGATGAACTTGCCGGAGGGCGCGGCGAGATAGACGGCGGCTTCCGCGATGTCCCAGGGCGTGCCCGGGCGCATCATCGGGTTGGAGCGCGGATAGGCGGCGCGCGCCGCCTCGCTGTACACGTTCCAGCCATCGGTCTCGATCGCGCCGGGCGCGATGCAGTTGATGCGGACGTTCAGCGGCGCCCATTCGACCGCGAGCGCGCGCGACAGCCCGATCACGCCGGAGCGTGCCGCGATCGAGTGCGCGATGCCGTAGAGGCCGTGCGTCGTGACCACGACGATGTTGACGATGCTGCCTTGATGCTTGCGGTCGCGCCAGCGCTGCGCCGCGGCCTGCATCATGTACCAGGTGCCGTTGAGGTTGGTGTTGATGACCGCATTCCAGCCCTTGATCGAGACATCGATCGCGGCCTGCGGGAACTGGCCGCCGGCGCTGTTGACGACATGATCGATGCGGCCATGCGCAGCCCACAGCGCGTCGAACATCGCACCGACCGCGTCGGCATCCCTGATGTCGGCGACGTGCGCGGATGCCTTCAGGCCGCGACGGCCGAGATGATCGACGAGGGCATCGAGCTTGTCGGCATTGCGTCCTGCGACGACGACATGTGCGCCGAGCCGGGCGAACAGCCAGACGATCGCGCGGCCGATGCCGCCGGCGCCGCCGGATACGACGACAACTTGACCGGCCAGCGCATCGGCCGCGAACACGGTCGGATGATCCGCGAGCTCGTCGTCGGAAAGGCCGAGCGTTGTCTGTTGATCCTTCATGACTGGTTGCAGACCTTGCGGCTTTCAATGAGCTCCGTACATTAGCCACCCAACAACAACCCTGCAAAGAATGTCTGACATGACCGACCTCACAGCTTTTCCCGTCACAAAACGCTGGCCCGCCCAGCATCCGGACCGCCTGCAGCTCTATTCGCTTCCGACGCCGAACGGCGTGAAGGTCTCGATCATGCTCGAGGAGATCGGGCTGCCCTACGAGGTCCACCTGATCGATTTCAACACGGACGACCAGAAGACGCCCGAGTTCCTGTCGCTGAATCCGAACGGCAAGATCCCGGCGATCCTCGATCCCAATGGCCCCGGCGGCAAGCCGTTGCCGCTGTTCGAGTCCGGCGCCATCCTGCAATATCTTGCCGAGAAGACCGGCAAGTTGCTGCCGGCGGATGCAGCGCGCCGCTACCAGGCGATCCAGTGGGTGCATTTCCAGATCGGCGGCATCGGCCCGATGTTCGGCCAGGTCGGCTTCTTCCACAAATTCGCCGGCAAGGATTATGAGGACAAGCGGCCGTTGCAGCGCTACGTCGCGGAGTCCGCGCGTCTGCTCGGGGTGATGGAGAGCCATCTCGACGGACGGCAATGGTTCATGGACGATGAATACACCATCGCCGACATCTCGATGCTCGGCTGGGTGCGCAATCTGATCGGCTTCTACGGCGCGCGCGAGCTCGTCGAGTTCGACCGGTTCAAGAGCGTCGCCGCGTGGCTGGAGCGCGGTCTGAAGCGCCCGGCCGTGGAACGCGGGTTGAATATTCCGAAGCGTCCCTGAGCAGCTACTTCAGCAACTCATAGACGACCGGATTGTCGGCGCAGGCGCCAAAGCCGCACTCGAGCAGGGTCGAGACCGCGTTCAGCGCCGTCAACCCGATCACGAGCCAGACGGCGCCCAGTGCGAATCCGTCGGGCACGGTGGCTTGTGCCGCGCGGTGTTCGAACTGGCGGTCGAACAGCAGCATGGCGGCGAGCAGCACGATCGCTGCGATGAAGGCGATCAGCGCCCACGTGTAATAATGATAGCCGAGCAGCGCCGAGCCGTAGCCGGCATCGCCGGGGAGGATATGCAGCAGCACCTGCCGGGTCGAGACCGAGGCGCCGACGACAGCCGCCAGCAGCGACAAGGCATAATGGCTCGGCCGTGGTCCGAAGCGGATGTTCAGGATCGGCCCGATCGCCAGCAGCGCGAAAAGGATGCGCTGCAGCAAACACAGCGGGCAGGGCAGCTCGCGCAGCATCAGCTGCGCCGCAAAAGCAGCAGTCAGCAGCAGCGAGAGGGCATAGAGCGCGAGCGCATTCAGGGTCACGGCCCTTGTGTCGGTCATTGCCGGCCTCAGAACGACAAGGTGAGACGGTCGGTGGCGTGATGCAGCAGGGTCGCGACGCAGGCGACCAGGATCACCGCGAACAGGCCGATCGCCAGGGGACGCGGACCACGCCAGGCCACCAGCATGGCGATGGTGATGGCGAGAAACAGTGCGGTGAATTCCATCCTCAGCCTCCGGGTGCGAGCCGGCCGCAGTCTATGACAGATTCGTGTGTGTTGGCGGCGGCGCGAATGGGCATTGTCGCTTGCGTGTTGCTCCGCCAAGATGGCACCACTCGTTGTGTCAAATCCTAGCCTCCCGGGACATCTCATGACCACAGACGCGATCAAGCCGGTTGCCCATCCCCGTCATCAGCCCTGGTACAAGATCCTCTACATCCAGGTGCTGATCGCGATCTTCGCGGGCGTCTTGATCGGGCATTTCTATCCCGGCCTCGGCAAGCAGTTGAAGCCGCTCGGCGACGGCTTCATCGCGCTGATCAAGATGATGATCGCGCCGGTGATCTTCTGCACCGTGGTGCACGGCATCTCCTCGATGGGCGACCTCAAGCGCGTCGGCCGGGTCGGGCTGAAGGCGCTGATCTATTTCGAGGCGGTGTCGACCGTCGCGCTCGCGGTCGGCCTTTTGATCGGCGAGCTGCTGCAGCCCGGCCGCGGCTTCAACATCGATCCCTCGACGATCGATCCGAAGGCCGTTTCCACTTACGTGACCCAGGCGAAGGAGCAGGGCATCGTCGCCCATCTGATGGCGATCATCCCCGACTCTTTCTTCGGAGCGCTGGCGCGCGGCGACCTCTTGCAGGTGCTGCTGATCTCGATCCTGTCGGGGTTCGCCATCGCCTTGATGGGCAAGCCCGGCGAGCCGATCGCCGAGGCGATCGACAAGGCGTCCAAGATGTTCTTCGGCATCATCCGGATGATCGTCCGCGTCGCGCCGCTCGGCGCGTTCGGCGCGATGGCCTTCACGGTCGGTGCCTACGGCCTCGGCTCGCTGGTCAACCTGGCGGCGCTGATCGCGACCTTCTATCTCACCAGCATCCTGTTCGTGCTGATCGTGCTCGGCGCGATCGCGCGGCTGGCGGGCTTTTCCATCATCCGCTTCATCGCCTATATCAAGGACGAGCTCCTGATCGTGCTCGGCACCTCGTCGTCGGAGACGGTGCTGCCGCAGATGATCCAGAAGATGGAGCATCTTGGCGCCTCGCGCTCGGTGGTCGGCCTTGTGGTGCCGACCGGCTACAGTTTCAATCTCGACGGCACCAACATCTACATGACGCTGGCGACGCTGTTCCTGGCGCAGGCCACCAACACCCATCTGACGATTTGGCAGGAGCTCGGCATTCTCGGCATCGCCATGATCACCTCGAAGGGCGCGTCCGGCGTCACCGGCGCCGGCTTCATCACGCTCGCCGCGACGCTGTCGATCGTGCCCGATATTCCGATTCAGTCGATCGCCATCCTGGTCGGCATCGACAAGTTCATGAGCGAGTGCCGCGCACTGACCAACCTGATCGGCAACGGCGTCGCCTGTATCGTGATCAGCCTTTCCGAAGGCGAGCTCGACAAGGACGCGCTGCACGAGACCATGGCGCATCCGCTCGAGCTCGGCGAGGCGCTGGAACCGGGCGGGACCGGGTAGGGCAGGATGACGTCGTCGGGCTGTCGCAGGGGGGCGTTGCCAAAATATGAAAAACAACCCCATGCAAAGGCGCCGGCGGCGGCGATGTTCGATCAGGCGACTGTTCGACCAGGCGACTTGACACGTCGGGCAACTCAGGGCTATTTTCTAATATTCCGAAATAGCGCGGGTGTCCGTTCGCCCCGCGGCGCCCACATCGCTGGCGAGCCCGTCGACCAGTTTGGTGAAGAAGATGCTCCTGGATACAGGTCTTCGCGGCGGGGCCCTCGCTTTGCTGGTGCTTCTTGCGCTCGACGCGCTGCTGCAGTTGCGCAACAGCCGGCTCGGCCGCATCACCCTTGTTTTCGACCTGTGCGGAATTGCGTTTCTCATTGAGACGGCTCCGCAATTTCGCGACAGCCAGGCAGTGTGGGTCCTCTTGCTGCGGCTGGCGAGCAATATGGCGGCTGCTGTCTTCGTGCTCTGGAGCGAGGAGGTGTTCGACGACACGGCGAGGCCGCCATGGATCGGCTGGACAGCGGTGAGTGCGATGGCGTTGCTTGCCACCTGGTCCGTGGTCACCGACTCTTCATGGGCCTGGCTCGCGACCCATGTCTGCGCTCTCGTGCTTGTGGTGATCGCGATCGGCCGCGTGCTGCTGGGCCGGGCCGACGACCTGATCGAGATGCGCCGCCGCGATCGGGTGGTGTTCGCATGGGGTCTGGGCCTCGCGATCGCGGGCTGCACGCTGATCGGGTCGAGCAATCTCGGGATGACACCTGCGCTTCCCGGTGTGGTGGCCATCGCGCTTGCCGCTGCCTTGCTGCGCATGCAGAGGGCAGGCCCGATCTCCGCGGTCGCTGCCGCGTCACCGGCATCGAGCCCGACCGCATCGACGTCTGAAATGACCGAGGCGGAAGCGGCCCTCTATCGGCGTTTGCTGACGGTCATGGAGGTGGAGCGGGCCTACCGCGACGGCAGCATGACGATGGCCAGCCTGGCCAAGCGGCTCGACACGCCGGAATACCGCGTCCGCCAGCTCATCAATCAGCGGCTCGGCTACGGCAACTTCGCCCGCTTCGTCAATTCCTACCGGCTGGCGGAAGCGCGCTCGGCCCTGGCCGATGCCGGCCAGGCGCGTGTCCCGATCCTGACGATTGCACTGGATGCGGGCTTCGAGTCGATCGGCCCGTTCAATCGCGCGTTCAAGGCGGTGACTGGGGAAACGCCGAGCACATTCCGCAAAAGGACCCTGGCCGGGCCGGTCTGAGCCACCGATTGTCGCAAACGGCCAGACTTTGCGGGTTTCGGCGACCCTGACTGCGACTTTCGGCGCGACCGGTCCGGCCTTGGCCACCATGTTGGTCGTCCCGCAAAGGAGACGCACATGGAACAGCCCGTTCGCCCAACGCCCCACAGGCTCCTGTATATCGACAATCTGCGCTGGTCGGCGATCAGCATGGTCGTGGTCATGCATGCCGCCGTCACCTATTCGCCGTTCGGAAGCTGGTACTATCGCGAACATCCACCATTGGGCCTGGGCACCCGGGTGGCCTTCGCGGCCTATCAGGCGTTTCAGCACGCCGTCTCGATGGGGCTGCTGTTCGGCATCGCCGGATACTTTGCCGCCGGCATGGTCGCCCGCCGCGGCGTCGTCGGCTTCTTGAAGGAACGGCTGTATCGGCTCGGCATACCTCTGCTGCTTTATATCGGGCTTATCGGACCGCTGACCGAGTACTACGTGGCGGGATCATGGTGGTCGCAGCCGCGCCGGGGTTTCATTGAGGACTGGTTGCGCCACGTCTCCGACGGGCAGCTTCTGGACGGCTCAGGCCCGCTCTGGTTCTGCCTCGTGCTGTTGCTGTTTTCCGGCTGCTTTGCCTTGCAGTGCAGATTCCGTCCGATCGGCCGGCCTTCCCCGGGACCGGTACCGGTACCGGGCCTCGCCGTTGTGCTCGGCTTTGTCCTGACGATGAGCGCCGTGACGTTCGCGGTGGGGCTGCTGGCGCCGGACGGCCGCACCATCCTCAACATCGCCATTCACGACGCGCCGCAATATCCCTTCATGTTCGCCGCCGGAGTCGCGGCATGGCGGGGCGATTGGCTGCGACAGATTTCGAGCAGTGCAGGGCGGCGCTGGCTTTTCTGCGGGCTGGCGGGGAGCATCGCGCTGTGGGCCGCCATCGTCGTGTTCGGGGGAGCCCTCGAAGGTCGGCTGGCCGACTACGGCGGCGGTTGGCATTGGCAGGCGGCTGGCATGGACTTTTGGCGGTCGGCGACGTGCGCCTCGCTCAGCCTGGGGTTGGTGGTGCTGTATCGCGACCTGTTCGACTGGCAGGGTCCGGTGACGGGATTCCTCAGCCGCAATGCCTTCGGCGTTTACGTCCTGCACGCCCCTGTGCTGATCGCGGTGACGCGCGTCATGCACGATTGGTCCGTTGCCCCGCAATGGAAATTCCTGCTGGCAAGCCTCATAGGCGTCGTCGCCAGCTTTCTGGTTGTCGGATTGCTGGCCCGGCGCGTTCCGGGGCTGCGCGCGGTGCTGTGAGCATTGCAGCGCGCATGCGCGGTGACGAATGATGTCTAAAGATTAAGCGGGTAGGGATTTTGCTCAATGATTGGTTGAGGTAGGTGCTCTTGTGCACCTAGGAATCATGCATTTTGCCGACTTCTTTTCCTCCAGCAGTATTCATGAGAGCCCTGCGTAGCGATGTCGAACCATTCTCGGCTTTCCCTTACCGAACGAGAAGCGTTGTTCGGCACGCGCAGCAGGTTTCGTATTTTAGCCGTCGAGAAAGCGGGCGACTCAGCTGTCATCGACATGGAGCAAGTCTAGCTATGAAGCAAGCATGGGTTGATAACAGCTCCACCAAAACCAACGGCGATGAGACAAGTTTTCCGAAGCTGCCGAGCAAGAAAAAAACGCGTTCTTCAAGCACCGCGAAAACCGTCACGGTGATCGAGACGGGCCTCCGACGAATTTAAAGAAGAAGATGCAATCAAGCGGCGGCTAGTCCGATTTACTTTTCGACGTGCCGCTGCTTTGCCGCGCTTCAAAGCCAGCGCCGCAATCCGATTCACCTAATCCCCATTCGAGACCCGGCGATTGTCCTCACGCCATGAGGTCACGACAGGTCCGCGCCAGCAATATGCTGGTGGATGCCGATCTCTGCGCGGCGCAGGTGGCTGAAATACTCCTCAGCCTGATTGGTGCAAGCGCCGTCGAGGCTGTATGCCTCCTCCTGATGGTTGATCCATCTCGAAAACGCTCATGCAGACCATACCAAGAGGTGGCTTCGTCGGCGTTGACGACCGTCCCCCTTGGCGATGCGCGCCTTGATGAATGCGACGGCTTGGCTCTCGGAGCCAAACACGGCCAGGACCGACTTGCGACCAACACGACCTCGCGCTTGCAGTGCTGGTTACGTGCAAAGCGCCGGTCAGTCCGGGACGCCGGCCGCCTTCAGCGTCTCGCGATAGGTCGCGGACATCGATTGCACCGGGAACGGAATCCGTGACAGGAATCCGGAGATCGAAAACTCCGGATCGACCTTGAGCAGCTCGCGTGCGATCTGGGTCGCGCGCGCGGTTTCGCCGGTCTTGACCAGCGCCACGATCAGGACGCGCAGCGCCACTGCGAAGCGGCGGTTCTGCGCCAGCGCCTTGTCGGCCCACATCACCGCCTCAGTAAAATCTCCGTCGAGCATTGCGCAGATGGCGAGCGCGGCGGAAGCGAACCAGCCGCGCGGGTCACGCGGGTTGAGCCGCTGCGCGCGCTCAATCATGGCGCGGCCGGCCTTCTGGTTGCCGCGCATCGCCTCGACCCAGCCGCCGAGCACCAGCGCCATCGCCGAGTTCGGATTGATCGCAAGCGAGCGCTCGAACAATTCGCGCGCGGGCTCGATCTCATCGGCCATGTTCCAGATCGCGAACGCCGCCATCCACAGCACCTGCGGATCACCGGGCGTAAGCTCGACCGCGCGCCAGGCCTGCGCGACCGCGCGCTCCCGGTAGGCGTCGTCAGGCTTCAGCCAGCCCTGGACATGGCGCATCGCATGGCAATAGGCCGACGCTGCAAGCGCCGGCGCGTAATTCGGATCGAGCGTCAGCGCCTGGTCGAGGCAGTCGAGCGCAGCTTCCATGCTCTCGGGCGTGAACTCATACCTCAGACTGTAGGCGCGCAGCAGCAGATCGTAGGCATCTAGTCTGTCGGGCGGCGCTGCGCGCACCCGCTCGGCCTCGGCGACCAGCATGGTCGGTTCGATCGCGCCGACCACGTTCTCGGTGATGCGGTCTTGCAGGTCGAACACGTCGGTCGCCGCGCCGTCGAACCGGTCGGCCCACAGATGCGCGCCGGAGCTGGCGTCGATCAACTGTCCGGTGATGCGCAGGCGATCGCCGCCGCGGCGAACACTGCCCTCGAGCACATAGCCGACGCCGAGCTCGCGTCCGACCTGGCGGATATCGACCGCCTTGCCCTTGTAGGTGAAGGCCGAGTTGCGCGCGATCACGGTGAGGCGGCTGCAACGCGCCAGCGCGGTGGTGATGTCCTCGGCGATCCCGTCGGCGAAATAATCCTGCTCGGGATCGCCGCTCATATTGGTGAAGGGCAGCACCGCGATCGACGGACCCTCGCTCGGCCGTGCCGGCGTGGCGCTGTCCGCGACCGGACGAACGGGTGCGGCGTCCTCCCTGACTTCGCCGACGAAGCGGAGACCCTTGCGGGGCAGGGTGCGGATCAGCCGCTGCTGCTCGCCATTGTCGCCGATCGCGGTTCGCGCGGCGTTGACCCGGCTGCTCAGGGTCGCCTCCGAGACGATCCGCCCGTGCCAGACCGCCGCCAGCACCTCGTCGCGGCTGACCACGCGGTCGCGGGCCCGGATCAGGAATTCGAGGAGGTCGAAGACTTGCGGCTCGACGGCCACCAGGGCATCGCCGCGGCGCAGCTCCCGGCGCTCGGAATCGAGGGTCAAGTCGTTGAAATGGTAGGTCAAATCGAAGAGTCCGGCGGCCGGCGGCTGAATCCGCGGCGGAACCTAGCACAGGCCGGGCGGAGCCAAAATCACGACGGTCTGAAGGACAAATCCACGTCCTCTCAAAGCGGACGGGTTCGGTCTCTGCAATATTCAATCCCGACACCAGACTTAAGGAGATCGCCATGTCCCAATCCATCAATCCGCACCGCCGCCGCTTCCTCGGCATCGCCGGCGGGATCCTCGCCGTTTCTCGGTTCGGCTTGATCGGATCGGCCAGTGCGCAATCCAAGCCGGCGCCAGCAGCGGTCAAGGCGGGCGGCCACACGACGATCGGTCCGGTCAAGCAGATCAATGCCGGCGTGCTTGACATCGGTTATGTCGAGATGGGGCCGGCCTCAGGTCCCGCCGTCATCCTGCTGCACGGCTGGCCCTACGACATCCACAGCTATGCCGACGTCGCGCCGGCGCTGGCCGAGGCTGGCTATCGCGTGATCGTGCCGCATCTGCGCGGCTATGGCACCACGCGCTTCCTCTCCAGCGACACGATGCGCAGCGGCCAGCCGGTCGCGGTCGCCGCCGACATCATTGCGCTGATGGACGCCCTGAAGATCGAGAAGGCCGTGCTCGGCGGCTACGACTGGGGTGCGCGCACCGCCAACATCATGGCAGTGCTCTGGCCCGAGCGCTGCAAGGCCATGGTCTCGGTCAGCGGCTATCTGATCGGCAGCCAGGCGGCCGGCAAGGTGCCGCTGCCGCCGAAGGCCGAGCTGCAATGGTGGTACCAGTTCTATTTCGCGACCGAGCGCGGCCGCGAGGGCTATGCCAAGAACCGGCACGACTTCAACAAGCTGATCTGGCAGCTCGCCTCGCCGCAGTGGAAGTTCGACGACGCGACCTACGACCGCAGCGCGGCCGCCTTCGAAAACCCCGACCATGTCGATATCGTGATCCACAATTACCGCTGGCGGCTTGGTGTCGCCGAGGGCGAGGCGAAGTACGACGCGTTCGAGAAGACGCTGGCCCAGGCACCCGTGATCACGATCCCGACCATCACCATGGAGGGCGACGCCAACGGCGCGCCGCATCCGGAGCCCGCCGCCTATGCCAAGAAGTTCTCCGGGCATTACGAGCATCGGCAGCTCGCCGGCGGCATCGGCCACAACCTGCCGCAGGAAGCGCCGCAGGCGTTCGTCCAGGCCATCATCGACGTCAGCAAGGTCTGACACGGACGATGCCGAGATCGGTGTGGAGACCTGATCGCTCCGATCTGGCGCTGCGATGGCTGCGAGGCTAGTTTGCCCGCTGCAATCGCATGCGGGGAACGGCTTTGACCATCACCATCTATGGCATCAAGAACTGCGACACCATGAAGAAGGCGCGCGCCTGGCTCGACGATCACGGCGTCGCTTACGACTTCCACGATTACAAGACCGCAGGGATCGCCAAGGACAAGCTCAAGCAGTGGAGCGAGGAGGTCGGCTGGGAGACGCTGCTCAACCGCGCCGGCACCACCTTCAAGAAGCTGCCCGATTCCGACAAGGAAGGCTTGAACGAGCGCAAGGCGCTGGCGCTGATGGCCGAGCAGCCCTCGATGATCAAGCGCCCGGTGCTGGATCTCGGACCGAAGCGCGTCGTCGGCTTCAAGCCGGACATCTACGCCAAGGAAGTGCCGGCGAAGGCGCGCCAGAAGGGCTGATGCTCGCTGCAAAACTGATGAGACACTGACCATGGACTTCGATAAGGCGGCAGCACTCGCAACCGCTTGGGTGGATATCCTTTTCGAGGGAGAGGCGCGCATCGTGCGTGAGGCCACGATCGCGAAGCCATATGGCTGGATATTCTTCTACCAATCCGCAGAATTTCTCGATGATGGCAATCCCTCAGCCCAACTCGTCGGCAACGCTCCGATCATCGTGAACAGAGACACGTGTGAATTGCGCGTAACGGGAGTGGCAAAGCCGCTTGAACACTATTTGGCTGAGTATGAGAAAACGTTCCCGCCAATTTCACTTCAACGAACGCCGCAGCTTCCAACTTGGTAGGCACATCTGAATTCAGACGAACGGCATTGCGGCACAGCGCCGTTGGTCGATCGCGACATTTGCTGCGGTTGCGCAAAGGCGGTCGGTGTCGGGACGAACCAGCCAGCAAACGGCTATGAGTATGCGTCCCGGAGCTAGATCAGCTCAACCGAATCCCGGCTCGCCGGACGATCCGCCGGCACGAACCTGCGGTCGATCACGGCCCGCACGGTGACGACCGGAACCGATTTCGCCTTCACGCCCATCAGGTTGTGCAGCCGGAAGCCGCCCTCGATGCTGATCGCCTTGTAGGAGCCGATGATGTGCTCGACGCGCTCGCCGCGTCCGAACGGCAGCAGCAGCCGTTCATAGGATACGTCCTTGCCGTCGGCGTCGGTGACTTCAGCGACGGTATAGGTCGGACGCTTGCGCGCCAGGCAGGCGCGATAGGACAGGATGACGCCGGCGTAGCGCTCCGGGCCGATCGCATCATCGAGATAGCGGTTGGTGCGCAGCTGAGGCTCGACATGCTCGTTGCCATAGGCGGTGGTCAGCCGCGCGCCTTCCTGCGTGATGATGAAGCGGGCGTCCTCGCCGCTGCCCTCGACGTCGAAGCCCATCATGTCGGCGCGCTCCTCGGTGCTGCCGTCAGTGTGGAAGTCGCACAGCAAAGGAAGGGTGTCCGGCATGCGCAGCGCGCGCAACCAGGCGTTCAGCAGCACCCGCTGCGTGATCGATTTGATCACTGATGGATCGGCACTCGCGAATGGCATTGGCTAACCGAACTGACGCACATCCCGGGGCGGGATGCGAGGGGTGGCCTGGCTGCGGACATAAAGCCGCAGCCGCGTGCTCAGAAGGTCACGTTGTTGGACCGACTTGATGGCCGGGGAATTGGTGCTTTCGAAATGCAAGGCTCTAGCCGTTCATCATGCAATGGCCGGGAGTTTCGGCGAGAGGCGGAAATATTCTATGAAAGGGAAAGTCCGGAGCAAAACAGGCTTAATGGTGACTTTCCGAGGCGCAAAGCGCGCTCGAATGCCATTCGACTAAGGATCAACAGGAACCGCTTGTGCCGATACTGCACCGCACAGCTTTCCACCTTGCGTAACCGCCGCAGATGACGGCATATTCCGGCCCGGAGGCGACAGGCCCCGGACGGTTTCCAAGACGTGCGGACAACCTGTCGGACATGAAAAAAGCTGGCCACGCGGGCGAGGGGCTTCGCGGCGATGGCGTATGGGGGAATCTATTTGGCCGATGAGTTCATCCTCGAAACCAGCGGATTGACCAAGGAATTCGCCGGTTTCTTTGCCGTTCGCGACGTCGCGCTCAAGGTGCGTCGCGGCAGTATCCACGCGTTGATCGGGCCGAACGGCGCCGGCAAGACCACCTGTTTCAATCTGCTGACCAAATTCCTGAAGCCGTCGGGCGGGCAGATTCGCTACAAGGGCCAGGACATCACCGCGATGCCGCCGGCCGACGTGGCGCGGCTCGGGCTGGTCCGCTCGTTTCAGATTTCGGCGGTATTTCCGCATCTGACCGCGCTCGAAAACGTGCGCGTCGCGCTGCAGCGCCAGCATGGCTCGTCATTCGATTTCTGGCGTTCGAAAAGCGTGCTCGACCGCTTCAATCCGCGCGCCCATGAGCTCTTGAACGACGTCGGCTTGAGCGAATTCGCCAACACGCCGGCGGTCGAGATGCCGTACGGCCGCAAGCGCGCACTTGAAATTGCAACGACGCTGGCGCTCGACCCCGAGATGATGCTGCTCGACGAACCGATGGCCGGCATGGGGCACGAGGACATCGACAAGATCGCGGCGCTGATCAAGCGGATCTCGGCCAAATACACCATCCTGATGGTCGAACATAACCTCTCGGTGGTGGCCAATCTCTCCGACATCATCACCGTGCTGACGCGCGGGCAGGTGCTGGCGGAGGGCAATTACGCCGACCTCTCCAAGGACGAGCGCGTGAAGGAAGCCTATCTGGGAGCGGGTCATGGCTGAGGCAAAACTGGCGGAAAGGCCCGTGGCTGCGACCGGCGCCGAGGTGCTGACGATCCAGGACCTGCAGGCCTGGTACGGCGAATCGCACATCCTTCACGGCATCAATTTCAACGTGAAGGCCGGCGAGGTGGTGACCCTGCTTGGCCGCAACGGCGCCGGCAAGACCACCACGCTGAAGTCGATCATGGGCGTCATCAACAAGCGCTCCGGCTCGATCCGCTTCGACAACAAGGAGATCATCCGCGCCACCTCGGACAAGATCGCGCGGATGGGAATTGCATTCTGTCCCGAGGAGCGCGGCATCTTCTCGAGCCTCGACGTGCGCGAGAATCTGATGCTGCCGCCGGTGGTGCGTCCGGGCGGCCTGCCGCTCGACCAGATCTTCACGCTGTTTCCGAACCTGAAGGAGCGTCTCAACAGCCAAGGCACCAAGCTGTCCGGCGGCGAGCAGCAGATGCTGGCGATTGCGCGCATCCTGCGCACCGGCGCGCGCTTTTTGATGCTGGACGAGCCGACCGAAGGCCTGGCCCCGGTCATCATCCAGCAGATCGGGCACACCATTGCGCGCCTGAAGTCGCAGGGCTTCACGATCCTGCTGGTCGAGCAGAATTTCCGTTTCGCCTCGACGGTGGCCGACCGCTACTACATCGTCGAGCACGGCAAGGTGATCGATGGCTTCGCCAATTCGGAGCTGTCGGCCAATATGGACAAGCTGCATACCTATCTCGGCGTCTGAACTCGCTCGAGCCAGAAAATTTAGAACTGAGGAAATACCCATGAAGAACACGATTTCTGCGCTTCTGCTCGGCACCGCGATCGCGCTCAGCGTCGGCGGCGTGGCCTCTGCCGACGACAAGGTCGTCAAGATCGGCGTGTTGTCGGATCAGTCCGGCCTCTATGCGGACCTTGCCGGCCCCGGCTCGACGCTGGCGGCCCAGATGGCGATCGAGGATTCCGGCCTCAAGGCCAAGGGCTGGACCATCGACCTGGTCTCCGGCGATCACCAGAACAAGCCCGACATCGGCACCACCATCGCGCGCCAGTGGTTCGACGTCGACAAGGTGGATACCATCGTCGACGTGCCGAATTCCGGCGTCGCGCTCGCGGTCAACAACGTCGTCAAGGAAAAGAACGGCGTCTACATCAATTCGGGTGCCGCGACCTCGGATCTGACCAACGCGCAGTGCACGCCGAACACGGTGCACTGGACCTACGACACCTACATGCTGGCGCATGCCACCGGCCAGGCGCTGGTGAAGGCGGGCGGCGACACCTGGTTCTTCCTGACCGCGGACTATGCGTTCGGCGCCGCGCTGGAGCGCGACACCACCGCGGTCATCACCGCCAATGGCGGCAAGGTGGTCGGCGGCGTCAAGCATCCGCTCAACACCGCGGATTTCTCCTCGTTCCTGCTGCAGGCGCAGGCCTCCAAGGCCAAGATCATCGGTCTCGCCAATGCCGGCGGCGACACCACCAACTCGATCAAGCAGGCCGCCGAGTTCGGCATCGTCAAGGGCGGCCAGAAGCTCGCCGCGCTCTTGCTGTTCCTCACCGACGTCAAGGCGATCGGGCTCGAGACCGCGCAGGGCCTCAACTTCACCGAGACGTTCTACTGGGACCTCAACGACAACACCCGCGCGTTCTCGAAGCGCTTCTCCGAGAAGTTGAAGAGCGGCGCGCCCCCGACCATGGTGCAGGCCGGCGTCTATGCGGGCCTGCTGCATTATTTCAAGGCGCTGGAAGCGCTCGGCGGCAATCCGCATGACGGCGCCAAGGTGGTCGCGAAGATGAAGACGATCCCGACCGACGATCCGCTGTTCGGCAAGGGCGAGGTCGAGGCCAACGGTCGCGTCACCCACGACGCCTATCTGTTCGAAGTCAAGAAGCCCTCGGAGTCCAAGGGACCGTGGGACTTCTACAAGCTGGTCGGCACCGTGCCGGGCAACCAGGCCTTCACGCCGCTCGACAAGAGCACCTGTGCGCTTCTGAAGAAGTGACGATCACGCCCGCCGGGCCATGCGCGTGGCCGGCGGGCTTCATCTATTTAAGCGAAAGCTCATTCGATGCAGGCTCTCTACGCACAGCTTCTGGTGGGACTGATCAACGGCTCGTTCTACGCGCTGCTCAGTCTGGGGCTCGCCGTCATCTTCGGCATGCTCAACATCATCAATTTCGCGCACGGCGCGCTCTACATGATGGGCGCCTTCGTGGCGTACTTCCTGCTCAATCTGGGCGGCATCAACTACTGGTGGGCGCTGATCATCGCGCCCGTCATCGTCGGCATCTTCGGCATGATCCTCGAACGCACCATGCTGCAATGGCTCGCCGGGCTCGACCATCTCTACGGACTGCTGCTGACGTTCGGCATCGCACTGATCGTGCAGGGCGTGTTCCAGAACTATTTCGGCTCCTCGGGCCTGCCTTACTCGATACCCGACCAGCTCAAGGGCGGCGTCAACCTCGGCTTTATGTTCCTGCCGATCTATCGCGGCTGGGTCGTCATCTTCTCGCTGGTGGTGTGCCTTGCCACCTGGTTCCTGATCGAGAAGACGCAGCTCGGCGCCTACCTGCGCGCCGCCACCGAGAATCCGACGCTGGTGCGCGCCTTCGGCATCAACGTGCCGCGCATGATCACGCTGACCTACGGGCTCGGCGTCGGCCTTGCCGCGCTCGCCGGCGTCTTGTCGGCGCCGATCAACCAGGTCCGTCCGCTGATGGGCGCCGACCTCATCATCGTGGTGTTCGCGGTGGTCGTGATCGGCGGCATGGGCTCGATCATGGGCTCGATCATCACCGGCTTCGCGCTCGGCGTGATCGAGGGACTGACCAAGTTTTTTTATCCCGAAGCCTCCAACACCGTGGTGTTTGTCCTGATGGTGGTGGTGTTGCTGGTGAAGCCAACGGGACTGACGGGACGGGCGGCCTGATATGTCAGCATTGACCGACGATACACTTCCGATGACGCCGCGCGCGATGCGCGACGAGATGATCGTATTCGCCGTGATGGCGGTGCTGCTGGCAATCGTGCCGTTCACCGGGATCTATCCTTTCTTCGTGATGCAGGCGCTGTGCTTTGCGCTGCTCGCCTGCGCCTTCAACCTCCTGATCGGCTATGGCGGCCTGCTGTCGTTCGGCCACGCCATGTTCCTCGGCACCGCCGGCTACGTCTCGGCGCATGCGCTGAAGGTGTGGGGCCTGCCGCCGGAACTCGGCATCGTGGTCGGCACCGCCGCCGCCGCCTTGCTCGGCCTCGTCACCGGCTACATCTCGATCAAGCGGCAGGGCATCTACTTCTCGATGATCACGCTGGCGCTGTCGCAGCTGCTTTACTTCCTCTATCTGCAGGCGCCGTTCACCCATGGCGAGGACGGCATCCAGGGCATCCCGCAGGGCCACCTGCTCGGCATCTTCGACCTCTCGAAGCCGATGGTGCTCTATTATGTCGTGCTGGCCGGATTCCTGGCCGGTTTCCTGCTGATCTACCGGACCATCAACTCGCCGTTCGGCGAAGTGCTGAAGTCGATCCGCGAGAACGAGCCGCGCGCGATCTCGCTCGGCTACAAGACCGACCAGTACAAGCTGCTCGCCTTCATCCTGTCGGGCACGCTGGCGGGCTTTGCCGGCTCGCTGAAAGTGTTCGTGGCGCAGAATGCCTCGCTCACCGACGTGCACTGGTCGATGTCCGGCGAGATCGTGCTGATGACGCTGGTCGGCGGCCTCGGCACCATCTTCGGTCCCGTGGTCGGCGCATTCGTGATCATCGCCATGCAGCAATATCTCGCCGGTTTCGGCCAGTGGGTGACGGTGATCCAGGGCGTGATCTTCGTGGCCTGCGTGCTGCTGTTCCGGCGTGGCCTGGTCGGCGAGCTGGCCCATCTGCTGCGGCGGTCGCTGTAGGACGGGCGGGCGAATTTCGGCCGATATAGCGGTGGACGACCGCCCGTTCGGGCGGTCGTGTCAGGTGTTTTCCCAGCCAGATGCTCTATGACAGTTCTGTGACAGTCGCTAAAAGGGCTGTCCCGGAATGATGGAACTTGAGTCATGCTGCGCTGGTTTCGCGCCTTTCTGCCCAAGGAAGAGCGATTTTTCGACCTGTTCGCCCGCCACGCCCAGACTTCCGTGCAGTGCGCGAAGGCGCTGCAGGACATGCTGCGGGGCGGCGAGGAGACGCCGGTCTTCTGCCAGCGCGTCAACCAGTTCGAGAACGACGCCGACAGCGTGACCCGCGAGGTGCTGACCGCGGTCCGCCGCACCTTCATCACCCCGTTCGACCGCGGCGATATCAAGAACCTGATCACCTCAATGGATGACGCGGTCGACCAGATGCAGGCGACCGCGAAGGCGGTCATGCTGTTCGAGGTGCGCGAGTTCGAGCCGCCGATGCGAGAGATCGGCACCCTTATCGTGGAATGCGCCAATCTGGTCGTCCGCGCGCTGCCGCTGCTGCAGTCGATCGGCCACAACGTCTCGATGCTGACCCAGATCACCGAGGAGCTGACCAAGCTCGAGGGCCGGGTCGACGATCTTCATGACATCGGGCTCAAGGAACTGTTTCTGAAGCACCGCGACGCCAACACGATGGACTTCATCGTCGGCGCGGAGATCTACGATCACCTCGAGAAGGTGGCCGACCGGTTCGACGACGTCGCCAACGAGATCAACTCCATCGTCATTGAGCAAGTGTAAGGCGGGCCATCACGTGGACGCCACGCTGGGTCTTCCGGTCCTGACCATCCTGATCGCGGTCGCGCTGCTGTTCGACTTCCTGAACGGCCTGCACGATGCTGCGAACTCGATCGCGACCATCGTCTCGACCAGGGTGCTGCGGCCGCAATATGCGGTGTTCTGGGCGGCTTTTTTCAATTTCGTCGCCTTCGCGGTGTTCGGCCTGCACGTCGCCAATACGATCGGCACCGGGATCATCGACCCGTCGGTGGTGGACGCGACCGTGATCTTCGCGGCGCTGGTCGGCGCCATCGTCTGGAACGTGATCACCTGGGGCTTGGGGATTCCGTCATCGAGCTCGCACGCCCTGATCGGCGGCCTGGTCGGCGCCGGCATGGCCAAGGCGGGCATTTCGGCTGCGGTGTGGAGCGGGCTCTCCAAAACCTTGCTCGCGATCGTGCTGTCGCCGCTGGTCGGCTTCCTGCTGGCGCTGGTGCTGGTCGCGATCGTGTCCTGGCTCTCGGTGCGCTCGACGCCGTTCGCGGTCGATCGCGCCTTTCGCATCCTGCAATTCGCCTCGGCCTCGCTCTATTCGCTCGGCCATGGCGGCAACGACGCGCAGAAGACCATGGGCATCATCGCCGTGTTGCTCTATTCGCAGGGCCATCTCGGCGACAGCTTCGAAATCCCGTTCTGGGTGGTGCTGGCCTGCCAGAGCGCGATGGCGCTGGGCACCCTGATGGGCGGCTGGCGGATCGTCCGTACCATGGGGCTGCGGATCACCAAGCTGACGCCGATGCAGGGGTTTTGCGCCGAGACCGGCGGCGCCGCGACGCTGTTCATCGCGACCTATCTCGGGGTTCCCGTGTCGACCACCCACACCATCACCGGCGCCATCGTCGGCGTCGGCGCCGCACGGCGTCTCTCCGCCGTGCGCTGGAACGTGGCGAGCTCGATCGTCTATGCCTGGGTGATCACGATCCCGGCGTCCGCCGCGGTCGCGGCTGCGAGCTATTGGGCCGTGCAGGTATTGAAGTGATCAGCTGACCAGCTTCAGCCCGACGATGCCGGACACGATCAGCCCGATGCTTGCGAGCCGCATCGCGGTCGCGGGTTCGCCGAGAAGGATGATGCCGAGCGCCGCGGTGCCGACCGCGCCGATGCCGGTCCAGACCGCATAGGCGGTTCCGATCGGCAGCGTCTTCAACGCGATGCCGAGCAGGAGGATGCTGCCGGCCATCGCCGCCAGCGTCAGCACCGACGGCACCAGCCGAGAGAACCCCTCGGTGTATTTCAGCCCGATCGCCCAGCCGATCTCGAGCAGGCCTGCGGTGAACAGAATGGCCCAAGCCATAACAAACCCTCCGGATTAGGCAGGGTCGTCCCCGCAGATGGTATGGTGAGGAGAAGGTCGTCCCTCTCATGCCTATATGGGGTGGTGTGGCCACGGCGCATTGCGACAAAACGCCCTTGATTGCGCCCGTTTTCCCTGTCAAACGCTGCCCCGCCATGTCCGATACCGCTGCAACCACCGAATCGCCGTCCCGCTCGCCGCTGTCAGAAGAAGTAGCGCGACGGCGCACCTTTGCGATCATCTCGCACCCGGACGCCGGCAAGACCACGCTGACGGAAAAGCTGCTGCTGTTCGGCGGCGCCATCAACCTCGCGGGCCAGGTCAAGGCCAAGGGCGAGCGGCGCAACACGCGTTCGGACTGGATGAAGATCGAGCGCGAGCGCGGCATCTCAGTCGTCACCTCGGTGATGACCTTCGAATTCAACGAGCTGGTGTTCAACCTGCTGGACACGCCGGGCCACGAGGACTTTTCGGAAGACACCTACCGCACGCTGACCGCGGTCGACTCCGCGGTCATGGTGATCGACGCCGCCAAGGGCATCGAGGCGCGCACCCGAAAGCTGTTCGAGGTGTGCCGGCTGCGCGACATCCCGATCATCACCTTCATCAACAAGATGGACCGCGAGAGCCGCGACACGTTCGAGCTTTTGGACGAGATCGAGAAGACGCTGGCGCTCGACACCACGCCGATGACCTGGCCGGTCGGCCGCGGCCGCGACTTCCTCGGCACCTACGACGTCGTCAACGGCGGCGTCCGGCTGCTCGAGGGCGGCGGCGCCAAGACCGGCGCCACCGAGCAGATCGACATCGCCGATCTCGGCAAGCGCAACCCCAATCTCGACGTTGCCGAAGTCAAGGACGAGCTCGCGCTGGCGTCGGAGGCCTGCAAGCCGTTCGAGCTCGCGGCGTTCCGCGAAGGCCATCTGACGCCGGTCTATTTCGGCAGCGCGCTGCGCAATTTCGGCGTCGGCGACCTGCTTGAGGGGCTCGGTAAGTTCGCGCCCGCGCCGCGCGCGCAGGATTCCGATCTGCGCAAGGTCGAGGCGGCCGAGCCGCGCATGAGCGCGTTCGTGTTCAAGATCCAGGCCAACATGGATCCGAACCACCGCGACCGCATCGCGTTCGCCCGGCTGTGCTCGGGTAAGCTCAGTCGCGGCATGAAGGCCAAGCTGGTGCGCACCGGCAAGAACATGAGCCTGTCGAGCCCGCAATTCTTCTTCGCGCAGGACCGCTCGGTGGCGGACGAGGCGTTCGCCGGCGACGTCGTCGGCATTCCCAATCACGGCACCTTGCGGATCGGCGACACCCTGACCGAAGGCGAGGATCTGACCTTCGTCGGCGTGCCGAGCTTTGCGCCGGAAATCGTCCGCCGTGTTCGCCTCACTGATGCGATGAAGGCGAAGAAGCTCAAGGAAGCCTTGCAGCAGATGTCGGAGGAGGGCGTCGTGCAGGTGTTCCGCCCGCGCGACGGCGCGCCGGCGCTGGTCGGCGTGGTCGGTCCGCTGCAGCTCGACGTGCTGAAGGCGCGGCTCGATGCGGAATATTCGCTGCCGGTCGAGTTCGAGGTCTCTGAATTCTCGCTGGCGCGCTGGATCTCATCTGACGACCGCAAGGCGCTCGACGCTTTCATCTCCGCCAACAATTCCGGCATCGCCGACGACGTCGACGGCGATCCGGTGTTCATGGCCAAGAACGAGTTCTATCTCGGCTACACCCGCGAGCGCGCCGAGGGCATCACCTTCTCCAACGTCAAGGACGTGAAGAAGAAGGCGTGAGTCCACATTCACCGCCGTCGTCCCGGCGAAAGCCGGGGACCCATAGCCACCGATGGTCATTGTTGCGCGATGGTGGGACGACGAGTCCCTTCAACAGCATCGGCCGCGGCGTATGGGTCCCGGCTTTCGCGGGACGACGCGTGGAACAAGCCGTGCACTTGCGCACAATCCACTCGTCGGCCCCGGCTCGACCGGGGGACCCAGTACGCCTCGGCTTCTCCCTTCAATCACCGCCGTCTCTGGAATACTGGATCGCCCGGTCGAGCCGGGCGAAGACAGTTGAGGATGGGGCTGACGCGCGCAGGGAATTGAACACGGCCCCGCTTGCTCCGGTTCGGCTGCGGTACCATTTTCCCCGGAACGCATCCCGGGTTTTGGCCGCATGTTCCGACGCGTCGTCATCTGCCTCGCTTTTGCCGTGTTGGTCTTCGGCCTCGCGGGCACCGCCGGCGCCCAGCAACGGCAGCAGACCAACCCGGCGCCGTTCGCGCACACGCCTTGCAGCGTGCTCGACGAAGGGCCCTGCACGCCGTCCACTTGCAGCGTGCTCAATCACGGGCCCTGCTTTCCCGAGATGGATTATCCGTACGGCGAAAATCTTCAGCTCACGATCCTGACTGTGCCGCCCGAGGGGCAGGCCGAGAAGTACCGCAAGCCGGATCATGATCTCGATACCATCGGCGATCTGTTTGCCGCGCTGCGCGCCTGCTGGGCGCCGCCGCCGTCGGACGACGCGCGCGAGGGCATGCAGATGTCGGTGCGCTTCAGCTTCAAGCGATCGGGCGAGATGATCGGCGCGCCGCGGCTGACCTTCTCAACGCGGGGCATCTCGGCAGGCACCCGAACGACGTACCTCAACGCCATCAACGCCTCGCTTGACGCCTGCCTGCCGCTCAAATTCACCGGCGGGCTCGGCGGCGCGCTGGCCGGCCGGCCGATCATGATCCGCTATGTCGACAATCGGGAGCTTGCCAAGCCGGCCGCCGATCCCTCCAAGCCTGCCGGCAACCCGTGAACCGCGACCCGGCGTGACGCATTGCGTACCGCCCGGCGAAGATGTTACGCGAAGGCATTAATCAATCAGGGAGGAACATCGTGGGACTGCTCGTCATGATCCTGGGTCTCGTGCTGTTCCTCGGCATCCACGTGCTGAGCAGCCTGCGCGACCTGCGCGGCAGCATCGTCAATGCGATGGGCGAGGGGGCCTACAAGGGCGTCTATTCGCTGGTATCGTTCGCCGGCCTCGCCCTGATCATCTGGGGCTTCGGCCACTACCGCGCGACCGGCTGGATCGACGTCTGGACGCCGCCAACCGCGTTCAAGCACATCACGGTGGCGCTGATGCTGCCCGCCGTCATTCTCCTCGTCGCCGCCTATATCCGCGGCCGCATCTACACCATCGTGAAGCATCCGATGCTGACGGCCGTGAAGCTGTGGGCGTTCGCGCATCTGCTCGCCAACGGCGACCTCGGCTCGATCATCCTGTTCGGCTCATTCCTCGCCTGGGCGGTCTATGACCGCATCTCGCTGAAGCGCCGCACGGATGCCGGCGGCCCGCCGATCCCGGTGGGCGGCCCGACCAACGACCTGATCGCGATTGCGGTCGGTATCATCGCATATCTGGCGCTGGCGTTTGCGTTCCACCCGGTCGTGATCGGCGTGCCTGTCATGGGAGCCTGACGATGTCTGTTCAATCCGCCATCAAGCGCAAGACCGCGCCGGATCTGCGCGCCCGCAAAAATGGCGAGCCGATCGTGATGCTGACCTCATACCACGCGCACACCGCGGCGTTGGTCGACCGTCACTGCGACGCGATCCTGGTCGGCGATTCCCTCGGCAACGTCATGCACGGTTTCGAGACCACCGTGCCGGTCACGCTCGACATGATGATCCTGCAGGGCCGCGCCGTGATGCGCGGCTCGCAGGCCGCGCTCGTGGTCGTGGATATGCCGTTCGGCTCCTATGAGGGCTCGAAGGAGCAGGCGTTCCAGTCCGCGGTGCGGATCATGAAGGAAACGCTGTGCGGCGCGGTCAAGCTCGAGGGCGGCGCGCGGATGGCGGAGACCGTGGCGTTCCTGTCCGAGCGCGGCATTCCGGTGATGGGGCATATCGGGCTGACGCCGCAGTCGATCAACACGCTCGGCTCGTTCCGCGCGCAGGGCCGCGAGGAGGAGACCTGGGCGCCGATCGAGAACGACGCTAGGGCGATCGCGGAAGCCGGCGCCTTCTCGATCGTGGTCGAGGCGGTCGCCGAGCCGCTCGCGCGCAAGATCACGCAATCGATCGCCGTCCCCACCATCGGCATCGGCGCAAGTGCTGCCTGCGACGGCCAGGTGCTGGTGCTGGAAGACATGCTCGGCCTGTCGCCGCGCGCGCCGAAATTCGTCCGCCGCTACGGCAATCTCGGCCCGGCGATCGAGGAAGCCATCGCGGGCTATGCGCGCGACGTCAAGAGCCGCGCCTTCCCGGGGCCGGAGCACGTCTACGGAATGAAGAAGAGCTGACGAGGGGCGCATGGACTGGTCGCAACACGCACTGCCGCCGATGCGGCCCGAGCCGCGCTTCGGCGATCGCGTCGTGCCGGCATTCGCCGAGCGGCCCGGCAGCCTGTGGGCGATGATCGCGGACGCGGTCGCAGAGAACGGTGACGGCGAGGCGCTGGTCTGCGGCACGACGCGGCTATCCTGGCGCGAGGTCGCCGAGCAGTCAGCGAAGGTCGCGGCGGGTTTTTCAAAACTCGGCCTTGCGCCCGGCGACCGCGTCGCGATCCTGCTCGGCAACCGCATCGAATTCGTGCTGACGATGTTCGCCGCCGCCCATGCCGGGCTGGTGACGGTGCTGCTCTCGACGCGTCAACAGAAGCCCGAGATCGCCTATGTGCTGAACGATTGCGGCGCAAGGTGTCTGGTCCATGAGGCCACGCTTGCCGATCGCATCCCCGATGCCGCCGGCGTTCCCGGCCTTGCGCATCGCATCGCGGTCAGCGACGACGGCGCGTCGCAATTCGCTCGTCTGCGCGACAGTGCAAAGGCGCAGGCGCCGGCGGAGGTGAGGGAAGAGGACACCGCGATGATCCTCTACACCTCGGGCACCACGGGCCGGCCGAAGGGCGCGATGCTCGCTCACTGCAACATCATCCACTCCTCGATGGTGTTCGTTTCCTGCCTGAAGCTGACCAAGGCCGATCGCTCGATCGCCGCGGTGCCGCTTGCGCATGTCACCGGCGCGGTCGCCAACGTCACCACGATGGCGCGCTGCGCCGGCGCGCTGATCATCATGCCGGAGTTCAAGGCGGCGGAATACCTGAAGGTCGCGGCACGCGAGCGCGTCAGCTACACGGTGATGGTGCCGGCGATGTACAATCTCTGCCTGATGCAGCCGGATTTCGACAGCTACGATCTGTCGAGCTGGCGCATCGGCGGCTTCGGCGGCGCGCCGATGCCGATTGCAACCATCGAAAAGCTCGACGCCAAGATCCCCGGGCTGAAGCTCGCCAATTGCTACGGCGCGACCGAGACCACTTCGCCCTCGACGTTGATGCCGGGCGAACTCACCGCCGCCCATATCGACAGCGTCGGCCTGCCGTGTCCCGGCGCCGAGATCGTTGTCATGGGACCCGACGGCCGCGAGGTGCCGCGCGGCGAGATCGGCGAGCTCTGGATCCGCAGCGCCTCCGTGATCAAGGGCTATTGGAATAATCCGAAGGCGACCGCGGAGAGCTTCACCGCCGGCTTCTGGCATTCCGGCGATCTCGGCTCGGTCGATGCCGACAATTTCGTCCGCGTGTTCGATCGCCAGAAGGACATGATCAACCGCGGCGGGCTGAAGATCTATTCCGCCGAGGTCGAGTCGGTGCTGGCGGGCCATCCGGCCGTGGTCGAGAGCGCGATCATCGCAAAACCCTGCCCGGTGCTCGGCGAGCGCGTGCACGCCGTGATCGTGACGCGCGCTGAGGTGAATGCCGAGAGCCTGCGCGCCTGGTGCGCCGAACGCCTGTCGGACTACAAGGTGCCGGAGACCGTGGCGCTGACGGCGGAGCCGCTGCCGCGCAACGCCAACGGCAAGGTGATCAAGCGGCAGCTGCGGGAGGGCTTGTCTGTGTCCTAGTCTTTCACCTCTCCCGCTTGCGGGGGAGGTCGGATCGCATCGCCAGATGCGATCCGGGTGGGGGCTCTCTCAACATCGTGGCTCTCTCAGCAATCCCATGTGCGGAGCTACCCCCACCCCAACCCTCCCCCGCAAGCGGGAGAGGGAGCCCACGCAGTCCCGTCGCAGCTACGTCAAACGTCCCCGGTTAACGCTTTGATCCGCCTTGCTTTGCCTTGCCTCTGCCACACCGTTAGGGTAACGCCGCCGCGACGTGGGGATCGGGTAGGGGCCAGGCTCCACCGAGATTCGCGGTCCCGAGGGGATGGGATAGCTTTAAGTGTCTGAATTATTTGACGAAGTAGACGAGGAAGTCCGTCGCGATCAGCTCAAGAAGCTGTGGGACAAGTACTCGATCTTTATCATCGCGCTGGCGCTCCTGGTGGTCGCCGGCGTCGGTGGCTGGCGCGGCTACCAATATCTCGAGGCCAAGAAGGCCGCCGAGGCCGGTGCGGCGTTCGACCGCGCCGTCGAACTGTCGGACCAGAACAAGCATACCGAGGCCGAGGCCGCCTTTGCCGATCTGATCACCAAGGCGCCGTCCGGCTACCGCAATTTGGCACGGCTGCGCATGGCCGCCGAGGTCGCGACCCGCGATCAGCCGGCCGCTGCGAAGCTCTATGACGAGATCGCAGCCGACCGCAGCGTCGGCGGTCCCGGGCAGGACCTGGCGCGGATCCGCGCCGCGCAGATTCTGATGGACACCACGACCTATCCGAACATGCAGCAACGGCTCGAGGGAATGGCGACGTCGAAGGACTCGACGTTCCGCCATTCCGCGCGCGAGTTGCTGGCGCTGTCGGCGTGGCACGCCAACGATGCCACCGCCGCGCGGCAGTGGCTGGACCAGATTGCCAATGACGGCGAGACGCCGCCGAGCCTGCGTTCTCGCGCCGAAGCGCTGCAGGCCTTGTTGCCGCCAGTTGCGAAAAGCTGAGCTGGCGCGAAACCCGAGTTTGAGTGAGAGATCGACCATGCGCCGCTCGCAACGCCTGATCGCAGCCGCAGTTCTCACCGCGCTTTGCAGCGCGTTGGCCGGCTGCGGCGGTGGCGGTATGGCCAATTTCGATCCGAGCGACATGCTCGACTTCCTCGACACCAAGAAGAAGCTGGCTGGCGACCGCAAGCCGGTATTCCCCGAAGGCGTGCCCGGCCTCGAGCAGGGTGTGCCGAAGGAATTGTACAAGGGCTCGCAGCAGGAGCAGCTCGACCAGCAGAACGCCGCGGCAGCCGCCGCCCAGCCGGCTCCGCCGCCGGAGCCGCCGAAGGGCGCCAAGAAGCACACCAAGCGGGCCGCGCCGGCAGCGGATCAGGCGGCCGCTCCCGACGCCGCGACCGAAGAGGGCGCGCCCGCCGCGGTGCCGCCGGACCCGAAGCCGAAGAAGATCGTCCGCCGCCGCACCACCGCGCCGCCCGCCGACGACCAGCAGGCGCAGCCTGCGGCACCGGCCCAGCAGCAGACCCAGACCACGCAACAATCCGGCGGCGCGTTCCCCGCGCCGCTACCGAGCGGCGGATTTAGCCGCTAGTCTCTTGCCTCATTTTCATTGACGTGCGCCGCGCCGCGGCGCCTGGATCATCCATGTCTTTTACCATCGCCATCATCGGCCGGCCCAATGTCGGAAAGTCGACGCTGTTCAACCGGCTGGTCGGCCAGAAGCTAGCGCTGGTCGACGACGAGCCCGGCGTGACGCGCGACCGACGCGAGGGCCAGGCCAAACTCTACGACCTCGACTTCACCATCATCGACACCGCAGGCCTCGACGAGGGCGCCAAGGGCTCGCTGACGGCGCGGATGCAGGAGCAGACTGAAACCGCGATCGAGCTCGCCGACGCGCTGATGTTCGTGATCGACGCCCGCGTCGGCCTGACCCCGACCGACCGCGCCTTCGCCGACTTCGCCCGCAAGGCCAACAAGCCGGTGGTGCTGGTCGCCAACAAGGCCGAAGGCAAGCATGGCGAGATCGGCGCGATGGAGTCCTACGCGCTCGGGCTCGGCGATCCCGTGCAGATCTCGGCCGAGCACGGCGAGGGCATGGGCGATTTGCACGAGGCGCTGAGTGCGCTGGTGCCCGAGACACCAGGGGAAGACGACGAGGTCGAGGACGACGAGGACATCTCCGAGGAGGAGGCCGCGCAGCGCCCGATCCGCGTTGCCATCGTCGGCCGGCCCAATGCCGGCAAGTCGACGCTGATCAACCATCTGCTCGGCGAGGAGCGGTTGTTGACCAGCCCCGAGGCCGGCACCACGCGCGATTCCATCGCGGTCGAGATCACCTGGCAGGGCCGGCAGTTCCGGGTGTTCGACACCGCCGGCCTGCGCCGCCGCTCGCGGATCGAGGAGAAGCTGGAGAAGCTCTCGGTCGCCGACGCGCTGCGCGCGGTGCGCTTCGCCGAAGTCGTCGTCATGATGATGGATGCGCAGAACAAGTTCGAGGAGCAGGACCTGCGCATCGCCGACCTGATCGAGCGAGAAGGCCGCGCCATCGTGCTCGCGGTCAACAAATGGGACCTCGTCGAGCGCAAGCCCAACCAGATTTCGCAGCTGCGCACCGATGCCGACCACTGGCTGCCGCAGGTCAAGGGCGCGCCGATCGTTGCCGTCTCCGGCCTGATGGGCGAGGGCATCGACCGCCTGATGATTGCGATCCAGGAGGCCTATGCGGTCTGGAACCGGCGCCTGCCGACCTCGGCGCTCAATCGCTGGTTCGAGCAGGCGATCCAGGCCAACCCGCCGCCGGCGGTCTCGGGGCGCCGGCTGAAGCTGAACTACATCACGCAGGTGAAGGCGCGCCCGCCGAGCTTCGTGCTGTTCTGCTCGCGTGCGGATGCGATCCCGCGATCCTATCTGCGCTATCTCATCAATTCGCTGCGCGAGACCTTCGACCTGCCAGGCACGCCGATCCGGATCACGCTGCGTGAGAAGGCCAACCCGTTCGCCCACAAGCGCAAGCGTCCGTCGTGAACGGAGACGTGGGGGCTGAAACGGCCACCGCCGCCGGTCCGCAACCGCGCCGCGGCGCGGTGGTCTTCATCTTCATCACTCTGCTGCTCGACATGCTGGCGCTCGGGATCATCGTGCCGATCCTGCCCAAGCTGATCGAAGGCTTCGTCAGCAACGACACCGCCAACGCGGCGCGCATCTTCGGCCTGTTCGGCTCGATCTGGGCGCTGATGCAGTTCGTCTGCTCGCCGATCCTGGGCGCGCTGTCGGATCGCTTCGGCCGCCGGCCGGTGGTGCTGCTGTCGAATTTCGGCCTCGCCGCCGACTATGTGCTGATGGCGCTGGCGCCGAACCTGATCTGGCTGTTCATCGGGCGGGCGATCTCGGGCATCACCTCGTCGAGCATCTCGACCGTATTCGCCTACATCGCCGACGTCACCGCGCCGGAGCAGCGCGCCGCGATGTTCGGCAAGATCGGCGTCGCGTTCGGCGCCGGCTTCATCATGGGGCCGGCGCTGGGCGGCCTGCTCGGCGAGATCGATCCGCGGCTGCCGTTCTGGGCGGCGGCGGGCCTGAGCTTCGTCAACGGACTCTATGGCCTGTTCATCCTGCCGGAATCGTTGCCGGTGGAGCGGCGCGCGCCGTTCAAATGGAAGAGCGCCAATCCGATCGGTGCGCTGCGTTTCCTGCGTTCGAACCGGACGCTCGCCGGGCTGTCGCTGGCGACGTTCTTCGGCCAGCTCGCCCATGTCGTGCTGCCGTCGGTGTTCGTGCTCTACGCCACCTATCGCTACGGCTGGGACACCGGCACGGTCGGCGCGACGCTGGCGCTGGTCGGCCTCTGCGGCATGATCGTGCAGGGCGCGGCGATCGGCCCGATCGTGCGGCGGCTCGGCGAGCGCAACGCGCTGTTCCTCGGGCTCGTTTGCGGCGCCCTGGGCTTCGTGATCTTCGGCGCGGCGCCGTCGGGCCAGCTGTTCTGGATCGGCATTCCCGTGATGGCGCTGTGGGGGATTTCCGGCGCCGCGACCCAGGCGCTGACGACGCAGCTCGTCGCCGCCGACCAGCAAGGCCAGTTGCAGGGCGCGACCTCGAGCGTGCAGAGCATGTCGGAGTTGCTCGGCCCGTTTTTATTCACGCTGACGTTTGCCTATTTCATCGGCGACGACGCGCCGCTCAAGCTGCCCGGCGCGCCGTTCTATCTGGCCGGCGCGCTGCTGCTGCTGGCGCTCGCCATTGCTGCGCGGGCGACGAGGACGACCACTTAGCTAGGTGGTGCACCCCCGCTACAATCCCGGCGATCGCGCCGCCCAAGCCTTGGTGGCCTGGCAGCTTTCCATCGCCCTGACATAGGCAGGGCGCGCCGTCGTGCGGGCGAGATAGTCCCGTTCGGCAGGACCAGGGACGTAATGGCCAGTGCGCAGGCCGAGCAGCAAGGCGTAGCTCACCGAGATATCGGCGGCCGTGAAGCGATTGCCAGCGAGATAAGGGCAATCGGCGAGGCGGCGGGTCACCAGACCCAGCCGGCTCTCGAAGGTCTCGAGGGCCCAGCGGGTCACCCGGACGTCTCGCTCGGCCTCGGGCGCCAGGTTGCGACCGACAATGACGCCGTTCATCGGCCCAGCGAGCCCGGCCTCGCCCAAATGGAGAAATTGCAGATAGGAAGCGAAGGCGGGCTCGTCCGGTGCGACCGCAAGCGAAGCTGAGTCGTGGCGGGCGAGCAGGTACTGAAGAATCGCGACCGACTCGACCATGATCGTCTCGCCGTCCTGCAGGACGGGAATGAAGCCGGCGGGGTTGATTGCGAGGAAATCGCGATCATGCTCGACCGCAAACAGATCGACTGGGCGCAGCCGGTAAACCAATCCCAATTCCTCGAGCAGCCAGACAACACGGAAGCCGCGACCTTCGCCATAGACGGTGAGCATCGTTGAGTATTCCTGGATTGGGTTAGATATACCAACTCGTAGGGGTCAGCCCGTCGAAGCGGGTGCTTCCCGTTTGATGGGTTCGCGATCTAATCCGTCGCCGGCACCGAATGGTGCTCATGCGTGATGCGCCATTCGCCGCCGACCTTGCGCAATCCGATCGTCAGCCTGAACTGGAACGTGGCGTCGGGCGGGCCGCACCGCATCACCATCACCGCGAACGCCACGTCATCGCCGGCCGTGATCGCGATCTCCTCGATATTGAAGGCGTGGGACGGGCGGTAACAGCTGTAGAACAGGTCCCACGTCTTCCTGTACGCGTCCAATCCGCGCGACTGCAACGGCGGCGGAACGTCGAACATCACGATATCCTGATCGTGATGGGCGAGAATGCCCGGATAGTCCTGTCGGCGGACCGCGGCCGCCCAGGCGTCGATGAGTGACCTGATTTCGGTTTCCGCCGTCGGTTTCTGCTGTGTCATCGCTTGCGGGTTCCAAGTTGATGTGGATCGATGCTTCGAGGACGAATGCGACTGCGCCGGTCCGACACAAGCGGACAGGCCGCCTCGATGACGATTGCGTTATCTTGGCTATTTACAAACCATCCGATAATCCTTCCCGCTTGGAACGCTCCCGCAAGGCCGCGCTCGATGCTGCCATCACCATCGTGACGCGCGACGGGTCGGGATGCCTGACGCCGGATGCGATCGCGCGCGAAAGCGGGCTCAGCAAGGGCGGCGTGATGCATCAGCTCCGCATCAAGGAAGCGGTGCGGCGCGCCTCTTCTCGAACAGCGGATGACGCATTTCGAGGCGTTCTCGAACCGCTACCTCGAGAAGGTGCGCGCACGCGCCGCAAAGTCGGCCTCGGCGCGCATGCGGAGCCGAACTTCTCGACCTGGAAAACGCAACGCCGTCCAAGCGGAATATGATCGCTTGGCGGCGTTGGATCGGCACCGGGCCCCTGAAATCCCCCGGCAATCGGTCCGGTATCACAAGAGATATCTCGGGTTTGTGACAGCGCGGGGCCGTCATTCGCGAGGCCGCCCCGACAGGCTTCCCCCGGCGCGCCTTTCCCCGGCGTTTCGGCCCCCGAATTTTCTGACGAGTTTCCCAGCGATGGCCCAACTTTACAAACCGCCTGGCGACAAGGAATGGGCGGCGTTGCCCGCGCAGGCGAAAGCGAAGTCGGCGGCGAAGTGAGAGAGTCGGGTGGGCAAAGAGCAAGCGTGCCCACCATCGCGAGCACGCCGCAAATGGTGGGCACGGGGCTGGCGCGCCTTTGCCCACCCTACGATAGTTACGATAGCTCGCTTACTTCTTCACCAGCGGACAGTCGCTGGCCTCGAGCGGCTTGGCGGCGTCTTCCGGCGAGATGGTGGCGATCAATTTGTAATAGTCCCACGGATATTTCGACTCTTCCGGCTTCTTCACCTCGAACAGGTAGGCCGGGATGATGCGGCGGCCGTCGATCCGCAAGGGACCCTTGCCGAACAGCGGGTCGTCGGTCGGGATCTCCTTCATCTTGGCGACGACCTTGGCGCCGTCATGGGGATTGACGCCCATCGCGTCGAGCGCCTTCAAATAATGCAGCACGCCGGCATAGACG
Organism: Bradyrhizobium sp. WCU1; assembly: GCF_053474805.1. Classification (NCBI taxonomy): domain Bacteria; kingdom Pseudomonadati; phylum Pseudomonadota; class Alphaproteobacteria; order Hyphomicrobiales; family Nitrobacteraceae; genus Bradyrhizobium; species Bradyrhizobium sp. WCU1. The sequence goes on along the minus strand of NZ_CM130280.1, from coordinate 161,119 downwards.
CCGGCCACCGTCATCGACGGCATCGAGCCCTTCGGCGAGACCTTCTGGAAGCGCTTCGACCAGGCGCGGGTCTGGTCGTTCGCGTCCCAGTAGAACGACTCGGTGAAGGTCAGGCCCTGGGCGATCTTGAGGCCCAGCGCGTGCACGTCGTTGACGAACAGCAGCAGCGCCGCGAGCTTCTGTCCGCCGGTGGTGATGCCGAATTCGGACGCCTGCTTGATCGCATTGGTGGTGTCGCCGCCGGCATTGGCGAGGCCGATGACCTTGGCCTTGGAGGCCTGCGCCTGCAGCAGGAACGAGGAGAAGTCGGCGGTGTTGAGCGGGTGCTTGACGCCGCCGAGCGACTTGCCGCCGTTGGCAGTGACGACCGCCGTGGTGTCGCGCTCCAGCGCATGGCCGAAGGCGTAGTCGGCGGTGAGGAAGAACCAGGTATCGCCGCCGGCCTTGGTCAGGGCCTGGCCGGTGCCGTGGGCCAGCATATAGGTGTCGAACGTGTAGGAGATCGTGTTGGCGTTGCAGGCCTTGCCGGTGAGATCGGCAGTGGCGGCGCCCGAGTTGAGCACGATCGAGTTCTTCTCCTTGGCGAGGTTGCTCACCGCCAGCGCAACGCCGGAGTTCGGCGTATCAGTGATGATGTCGACCTTCTCGTTGTCGATCCAGTTGCGCGCGATGTTGACGCCGACGTCGGGCTTGTTCTGGTGATCGCCGCTGACCACCTCGATCTTCCAGCCCTTGGCGCGGAGGCCGGAATCCTCCACCGCCATGTTGGCCGCAGCCACCGAGTTCGGGCCGCCGATGTCGGCATAGAGGCCCGACATGTCGTTCAGCACGCCGATCTTGACGTTCTTGTCCTGGGCGAAGGCAGGGGTTGTAAGGCCGAGTGCAGCGCAAGCAAAAAGCACGGCGTGGCGCCGCGCGAGCGTCGTCGTCATCAGACATTCCCTCCACTGTGATTTTTCCGGACGGCCCTCTTGCGGGGCCTCGCGCCGGTCGTTCGAGTTCCCGCTTACCCTGTCCGGGCGGACGCGGCAATCCGCATAAAGCCGGATGAACTGCGTCCAAGCGTCATCCTTTGGTCATCTCTACTTCAGCGCGTCCGAGGTCAGCTTGAACTTCTGGATCCGCTTGCCCTCGACCTCGCCGGTGTAGACATTGCCCTTCTGGTCGACCGCCATGACATGGAGCAGGGCGAATTGCCCGGCATTGCGGCCGCTATGGCCGAAAGTGCCGACCACACTGCCGTCGTCGCGCTTGAGCACGCGGATCTCGTTGTTGGCGCCGTCGGCGTTGAGCAGATAGGTCTGCTTCGGATCGGGCCACAGCGCGAGATCGAACACCGCGCCGTCGCCGCGGGTGTTCTTCTCGTAGAACCATTCCCTGACAAAGGTGCCGTTCTTCTGGAACACCTGGATGCGGTCCTGGCTGCGGTCACAGACATAGACCAGCCCGTCATTGGCGATCTTGATGCAATGCACGGGATTGCCGAACTGCTCCTGCACCGCGGCGCTCGGATCGTATGGCGGCTGCTTGTCGTCGGTGGGCAGCTTGCCATAGCCGCCCCAGTGCCGCTTGTAGGCGAGCGTGGTGGCGTCGAACACGATGACGCGGCGGTTGCCGTAGCCGTCGGCGATGTAGAGTTCGTTGGCATCCTTGTCGATCGCCATCTCGGCGGGGCGGCCGAGCTGCGTGGTGTCGTTGCTGTTGGTGCGGGTTGCGATCTTGCCGATCTGACCGAGATATTTGCCGTCGAGCGTGAACTTCAGGATTTCGCTGTCGTCATCGGCATTGCCGCCGATCCACACGAAGCCGCGCTCGTCGACCTCGATGCCGTGCTCGCGGCCGACCCATTGATAGCCGTCGCCGGGGCCGCCCCACGATCGCAGCAGGTTGCCGTCGACGTCGAACTCCAGCACCGGCGGCGCCGCTACGCAGCATTTCGCGCGCGGCGGCGTGAGGCTCGCCGCCTTCTCGCCGTCGGTCAGCGAGCGTGGCCGGTGCACCACCCAGATGTGGCCCTGCCAGTCGACGGTGATGCCGCCGACCTGGCCGATGATCCAGTTGTTGGGCAGTTGCTTCGGCCATGACGGGTCGACCGCGAAGGTCGGGACGTCGCCCGCCCGGGCGGGCGCGGGCGGCATGAGAAGCGCTGATGATGCGATGCCGGCGGAGAGAAACAATCCAGTGAGAATGGAGCGCGCGCGATTGAACGTCGGCGTCATGATGCCTCCCGAGATTTTTCTTGGCGGTGGTGCCGCTGGGAGGGCAGTCAATCGCGGGGCGGGGACGGAGTCAATTGCATGGCAGAGGCAAGCCGACGCGTCACAGGTGTCATCGCCCGCTCGACCGGGCGATCCAGTACGCCGTGGCCCATCGGCTCAAGCACGGACGTCTCTGGAATACTGGATCACCCGCTTTCGCATGCGCGGGTGATGACAGTCGAAGGCGCGCTCGCTGTAACCGACTCACGCCGGCGGCTGAAATGTCCGCAGCGTGCGTGCCTTGTAGTCGTAGAGCTTGCCGGTTTCGGTCCACTCCGGCGAGCACATCGGGACGATGAATTCGGCGGCCATGTCGGGCGTATCGAGCGTCATCGGGTCTTCGCCGGGAAATACCTGCGCGCGCATCCGGGTGCGGATCGGGCCGGGGCTGAACAGATTGACGCGCAGCGCCGTGTTGGCGGTCTCGTTGGCCCAGGAGCGCACCAGCGCGTCCAGGGCGGCCTTCGAGGCGGCATAGGGCCCAAGATAGGCGCTGGCCTTGTGCGCCACGCCCGAGGTCACGAACACCGCGCGGCCGGCGTCGGACTGGCGCAGCAGCGGGTCCATGCAGCGGATCAGCTGGAAGTTGGCGGTGACGTTGATCGCCATCACGTCGTTCCACGGCTTCAGCTCGATATGGCCGAGCGGCGACGACGGTCCGGCCGTGCCGGCATTGCCGACCAGGATGTCGAGCTTGCCGTGGCGCTCATGCAGCGCGAGCCCGAGCCGCGCGATGCCCTCGTAATCGGTCAGCGACAGCGGCACCAGCGTGGCGCTGCCGCCGTCCTTGCGGATCTCGTCGTCGAGCTCTTCCAGCCCGCCCTGCGTGCGCGCCACCGCCACCACATGCGCGCCGGCTTTTGCAAGGGCGACTGATGTCGCATAGCCGATGCCGCGCGATGCGCCGGTCACGAGGGCAATCCGGGAGGCGAGGGGTTTTGTCATGTCTGTCTGTCCGCGTCTTTGCCGGGGGTATTACAGACAGAAATGGCCGGGACAAGCCCGGCCATGATGAATTCCAACACCACCGAAGCTCACAAACCGCCGCCTTGATCCATATTGGCGCTGTTGGTCCCGTTGCCCGAGCTGTCGGGTGTCACCTTCATGCCCTGGCGGAAGGCAAATACGATGAAGCCAACCAGCAGCACCCCACAGAGAATGCCGATGATCGGTTGCATGGCCTTGTTCCGTCAGCTGGCCTCCGCCAGCAGCGAGAGCTGGCGCGGCGAGGGCTCGGTCTCGCTCTGGTCGGTGAGATGGGTCGGATAGGCGCCGGTGAAGCAATGGTCGGCGAACTTCGGGCTGGCGGGATCGCGTCCCTCATAGCCCATCGCGCGGTACATGCCGTCGATCGACAGGAAGGCGAGCGAGTCGGCGCCGATGATGTCGCGCATTTCCTCGAGCGAATGGGTCGCAGCCAGCAGGCCACCGCGATCGGGGAGGTCGATGCCGTAATAGTCGGGATAGAGGATCGGCGGCGAGGCGAGGCGGAAATGCACCTCGCGGGCACCGGCGTCGCGCATCATGCGCACGATCTTCTTCGAGGTGGTGCCGCGCACCAGGCTGTCGTCGATCAGGATGATGCGCTTGCCCTCGATCGCGGCGCGGTTGGCCGAATGCTTCATGCGCACGCCGAGCTCGCGCACGGTCTGGGTCGGCTGGATGAAGGTGCGGCCGACATAGTGGTTGCGGATGATGCCGAGCTCGAACGGCACGCCGGAATACTGGCTGTAGCCGACCGCGGCGGGCACGCCGGAATCCGGCACCGGCACCACGACGTCGACCTCGGGATGGCTCTCGCGCGCAAGCTGGGCGCCGAACGCCTTGCGCACGTCGTAGACCGAGCGGCCGCCGACGATCGAATCCGGCCGCGCGAAATAGATGTATTCGAAGATGCAGGGCCGCGCCGGCTTCGGCGGGAACGGCTTGTGGCTGTGCGCGCCTTTCTCGTCGAACACGATGATCTCGCCGGGCTCGATGTCGCGGACGTATTTGGCGCCGATCATGTCGAGCGCGCAGGTCTCCGAGGTCAGGATCGGATGGCCGTCGAGATCGCCGAGCACGAGCGGTCGGATGCCGAGCGGGTCGCGCGCGCCGACCAGCTTCTTGTTGGTCAGCGCCACCAGCGCATAGGCGCCCTCGATGGCGCGCAGCGCCTCAATGAAACGATCGATGAAGCGGGTGCGCTTGGACTGCGCGACCAGATGCAGGATCACTTCGGTGTCGGTGGTCGACTGCATCAACGCGCCGCCCTTCACCAGCTCGCTGCGCAAGGTCAGGCCGTTGGTCAGGTTGCCGTTGTGGCCGACCGCGAACCCGCCGGCATTGAGCTCGGCGAACAACGGCTGCACGTTGCGCAGGCCCGTGCCGCCGGTCGTGGGATAGCGGACGTGGCCGACCGCGGCGCTGCCGGGCAGACGATCGATCACCTCACGGCGGGAGAAGGCGTCGCCGACCAGGCCGAGGCGGCGTTCACTGTGGAAGCGGCTGCCGTCGAACGAGACGATGCCGGCGGCTTCCTGGCCGCGGTGTTGCAGAGCGTGCAGGCCGAGCGCGGTGATCGCGGCGGCCTCGGAGTGGCCGAAGATGCCGAACACGCCGCATTCCTCGCGGAGCGTGTCGCCATCGAGATCGGGGTGGTAACGGAAATCGTTGTCCCGGAGATGTTCCTGCAATTCCGTCGGGCCGAGGTCGAGATCCATCTGGTCGGCATGATCGGAAGGGGTTTGCATCTCGTTCATCGCCTCTCGTAAGGGCCCAAATAAGTTATCGGCCCGCGGGTTTCTCGATCAGCTTTTTCAAGCTGTCACGCGCAGGTTTGCTATAGCCATCACCCGACGCCGGCGTCGCCTGATCGTTGGTATCGGCCGCAGAATCGTCGTCTGGCTTATTCTTCTTGAACTTCTTTAAGATGGTGTTCTCGGGGTCGTCAGGCAAGAGCGACATCAGCCAATCCCCGGTTCCCTGCAGCACCACCCGGGACTTCGCCCCCGTGACCCAGTCGGGCCGCTGCTTGTCGGGAACCAGCCAGGTGAAGAACATGAACGCCACGACCACGATCAGCAGGCCGCGGGCGAGGCCGAACAGGAAGCCGAGGGTGCGGTCGAGCGCGCCGATCCGGGAATCCAGGATCATGTCCGAGATCCGCACCGTGATGATCGAGACCACGATCAGCGTGCCGATGAACACGCCGGCGACCACGACCACGGCGGCGACCGTGTCGTTATTGAAGTAAGTCTTGGCGGTGGGCAGCAGCTTCGAGAAAGCATACAGCGTGACCAGCGCGGCGGCGCCCCAGGCCGCGATCGACAGGATCTCGCGCATGAAGCCACGCACCATGGCAAGCAGGCCCGAAATCAGCATCACGCCGAGCAGGACGAGATCGAGTATCGTTATGGGCATCGGCTGGTCAGGTCCGCTGGTGCGTTTCGGTACGCTGTTAAGGGCTTACGCTGTTAAGGGCTCTCGCGAATCGGCGTCTCGGTGCCGTCCTAACTGAGGCGCATCGGGGGCATCCGGCAAGGCCGGAGCGCCGCCTGTCCCGCGCGGCGGATGTATAGCGGCGGGGCGCTGTTACGTCACGCCCGCTTTAGCTGGTCTCGCGACGGAATCGGGCCGGTGTGGCATTTTTCTCAACGGCATCAGTGCCCCCCGAGGCACCTTGGTCGCCTCTCGGCGTAGCCCGGCCGCCGCGAGGCGTCCCGCGCGCGGCAATTTCGGCCACCAGCGTGGTCAGATTGCCGACGGTGTTGAGCGTGAGGGCGGCGTCGCCGCCGCCATCGCCGCGGGCCGATTCGGGCAGAATGGCGCGGCCGAAGCCGAGCTTGAGCGCCTCCTTGAGCCGGGCCGGGGTCTGCGCCACCGGGCGGATCGCGCCGGACAGCGAAATCTCGCCGAAATAGACCGCGTCGGTCGGCAGCGGCGCATTCACCAACGAGGACACCAGCGCGGCGGCAGCGGCGAGGTCCGCAGCCGGCTCCTGGATGCGCAGGCCGCCGGCGACGTTGAGATAGACGTCATGTCCGGACAATTTGACGCCGCAATGCGCTTCCAGCACCGCCAGCACCATCGATAGCCGGCTCGGGTCCCAGCCGACCACGGCGCGGCGCGGCGTGCCGAGCGAGGTCGGCGCCACCAGCGCCTGCAGCTCGACCAGCACCGGGCGGGTGCCCTCGATGCCGGCGAAAACCGCCGTGCCGGGACTGCCGAGCTCGCGTTCACTGAGGAACAGTTCGGAGGGGTTGGTGACCTCGCGCAGGCCGAGCCCGGTCATCTCGAACACCCCGATCTCATCGGTCGCGCCAAAGCGGTTCTTCGCCGAGCGCAGGATGCGGAACTGCTGCGAGCCTTCACCCTCGAACGACAGCACCGCGTCAACCATGTGCTCGACCACGCGGGGGCCGGCGATCTGGCCGTCCTTGGTGACATGGCCGACCAGGATGATCGTTGCCCCCGTCTTCTTGGCGAAACGAATGAGCGCCTGCGCCGAGGCGCGGACCTGGGTCACGGTGCCCGGCGCTGATTCCACCGTGTCGGTCCACATGGTCTGGATCGAATCGATCACGATCAGCCGCGGCACCGCGCCTTCCGACAGCGTCGAGACGATGTCCTCGACCGAGGTCTCGGACGCCAGCTGCACCGGCGCATCGGCGAGCCCGAGCCGCTCGGCGCGCAGCCGCACCTGCGCGACCGCCTCCTCGCCCGAGATGTAGACCGCGCGATGGCCGGCGCGCGCCATCATGGAGGTCGCTTGTGTAAGGAGCGTCGATTTGCCGATGCCGGGATCGCCGCCAACCAGCAGCACCGAGCCGCGGACAAAGCCGCCGCCGGTGACGCGGTCGAGCTCGGTCATGCCGGACGACAGCCGCGGCGCGTCCTGGGTCTTGCCGGACAGCGATTCCAGCGCAAACGTCCGTCCCTTGCGCTTGCTGCGGATCGAGACCGGCACCGAGCCCGTGGTGTCCTCCTCGGCCAGCGTGTTCCACTCGCCGCAGGAGTCGCATTTGCCCTGCCAGCGATTATACGCCGCGCCGCAGTTCTGGCAGACGAAGGAGAGGGTGGATTTGGCCATGGGGGAGAGCTCGATTCCGTGTCTCCTCCATAGCACGGATCAACAGGGCGCAACGTGCGACGGCGCAGCCGTGCCCTGGCATGTTCGGTCAAAATCGAGTCAGTCGGCCGGCGCCGGTCGCTGCTTCAAGACCCGCACCGCGATCGAGGGGGCAGGCCAGAGTTGCAGCCGGTAGTGATCGTCTCCCTCCAGTCCGTCCTCCGACAGCGTATCGAGCGCGCCGTACGAGACCCGCAGCCGGTAGGTCCCCGGAGCGACGTCGATGCGCGCGGCATCGGGGAAGTAGTCGGTGCAACCGGCAATCGCGATGCGCCCCGATGCGACGTCCAGGCTGGCTTCGACGATGTGATCCCAGCCGGCGGAGTCATCGTCCGGCTCGCGTTCGAGGATCTGCACGGAGACCGGGACATGCATGTTCCGCGCGGTACCGATCCTGACGATGCCCGATCCTGCTGCAAGCATCCGGTCGGTCGTCTCCGGCGTCCACTCCGCTGAAAGCTCGTCGGCTGTGGATTCATCCTGGATGTAGAATTGGGAGTAGTCGGCGAACAGCGAGAGTTCGAGAGATTTCATGATTCAGTTGCGCCTTGGTGGAACAGTCTATCGGTAGCGTTGAAAAGTGACAATGGTTCGCGTGTTGCCGCTTCCTTGGTTCAGCCGGACGTGGCGTTCGTGGGGCAGTCCTCTAATGCGCGGCCGCCGACCACAGCAGCGCAGTGCCCGCCGCCAGCATGATGCCGTCCATGATCAGGCGGAACGCCTCCGGCTTCATCTGCAGCACGAAACGCTTGGCGATGAAGGCGCCGGCCATCAACGAGGCGCCGGCGATCAGGCCTTTCAGCGCGATATCAGGCGTCAGCGCGCCGAAGCGTTCGAACGTCACCGACTTGCTGACATAGAGCCCGAGCGAGCTTGCCGCTTCGGTGGCGAGGAAGGCGCCCTTGTCGAGGCCGTAAAACAAGAATAGCGGCACGCTGAGCGGGCCGGTCGAGGCGACGATGCCGGTGAGATAGCCGATGAGCGCGCCGCCGATCATCAGATGCCAGAGACTGGCCTTGAGTTTGTGTTTGGCCAGCCAGTGCCGCACCGGCACCATTGCGATCAGGAACACGCCGATCGCGATATCGACCGCGCGCGAGGGCAATGCGAGCAGGGTGCGCGCGCCGAGGGCGGCGGCCGGAATGCCGGTGATCGAGTAGGCGAGGCAGGCGCGCCAGTCGACCTCGCGCCACCACGCCAGGATGCGCGACAGATTGGCCATCACGGCGGCGACCGCCATGATCGGCACCGCCTGCTTCGGCCCGTACTGATACACCAGCACCGGCATCAGCATGATCGACGAGCCGGTGCCGACGATGCCTGAGATGGTGCCGGCGACCAGGCCGACGACGAGGACGAAGAGGAAGCCCACCTGCGCGCTCCGGTGAGGTGCGATAGACGAAATGTAAAACTCGGGCGCATCGCGCGCGATTGCGGATTTTTGTCCCGCGGTTGCGCAACATACTCGCTGTCGTCCTGGCGAAAAGCCAGGACCCATTACCCCAAACATTAGGCGTTGTACGACGCTGGAGCCACGATCCCATTTACAATCAAATGCGGTGGTTATGGGTCCTGGCTTTCGCCAGGACGACGATGGTGTGTGCACCGTGACCCCGAACGCTGATTGTTACGAGGCTTGGCAACCACCGATCACTTCAACATCACCCACGCCGGCGCATGATCGCTGGCACCTTCCTCGCCGCGGATGTCGCGGTCGACGCCGGCTTTCTGAAGCCGCGCCGCGACCTGTGGACTGAGCAGGAGATGATCGAGCCGCAGGCCGGCATCGCGCGGCCAGCGCTGGCGCTTGTAGTCCCAGAAGGTGAACATCGGATCATCCGGATGCAGCGTGCGGATCGCATCGCACCAGCCCTGGTCGACCAGCGCCTTGAACGCGGTGCGGCTCTGCGGCTGGATCAGCGCGTCCTTGTCCCAGGAGCGGGTCGGATAGATGTCGAACGGCGTCGGCGCGACATTGTAGTCGCCGGCGAGCACCACCGGCACGTCCTGCTTGAGCAGCTTGGCGGCATGCGCACGCAGCCGCTTGAACCAGGCGAGCTTGTAATCGAATTTCGGTCCGGGCTGCGGATTGCCGTTCGGCAGATAGAGGCTGGTCACGACGATCCCGCGGACCGCGGCCTCGATGTAGCGCGCCTCGTGATCGGCGGCGTCGCCGGGCAGGGCGGTGCGGATCAGCACGGGATCCGCCTTGCGCGCGAGGATGGCGACGCCGTTCCAGGTCTTCTGGCCTTGCCACACCGCGCCGTAGCCGGCTTGCTCGATCGCGGCTTGGGGAAACTCGGCGTCGCTGGCCTTGAGCTCCTGCAGGCTGACGACGTCGGGCTTGGCCGATTTCAGCCAGCGCAGCAGGTTCGGCAGCCGGCGGTTGACGTTGTTGATGTTGAATGTCGCGATCTTCATGCGCACTTGCAGTCGCGACCGGCCATGTCGTCAGGTGGACGGAAGTGGCGGCGGTGCCGCCGCGGGCGCGGCTGTCGGCAAGGTCGGCGGTGCGGCTTGGGCCGCGGCCGGCTCGTTCTTCTCGGCGACGCTGTCGCTCGCCGCGACCGCGTCGCCGCCCTTGTAGATGCGCACGAAGCGGCGGCCGAGGCTGGTCAGCACCTCGTAGCCGATGGTGCCGAAATGATGCGCGAGCTCGTCGACAGTGATGCCTTCGCCGATCAGCGTCACCATGTGGCCGCGCCGGACCGCATTCTTGTCGAGGTCGGTGACGTCGACCGCGATCAGGTCCATCGAGACCCGGCCGGCGATCGGGCAACGCTTGCCGGCGACCACAACCTCGGCACCACGGGTGCCGTCATTGGCGCTGGCGGCGCGGAAATAGCCGTCGGCATAGCCGGCCGCAATGATCGCAAGCCGGGTCGGCCGCCGCGCGGTCCAGGTGCCGCCATAGCCGACGGTCTCGCCGCGATCGATGTTGCGGATCTGCACGATGCGGGCCTTGAGGTCGACCACAGGCTGCATCGGGTTGTCGGCCTCCGGCGTCGGATTGACGCCGTAGAGCGCGCAGCCCGGCCGCACCATCTCGAACTGGAACTGGGCGCCGAGAAACACGCCGGAGGAGTTCGCCAGCGAGGCCGGCACGCCGGTGAACAGGCTCGCGATCTCGCGGAAGCTCGCCAACTGCTTTGCATTGGCGGGATTGTTGAGAAGCTCGGCGGAGGCGAGGTGGCTCATGACCAGGGTGATGCCGTGGTCGCCGGCATTGATGCGAGGGATGATGCCCTGCGCCTCGCTGACCGTGAGGCCGAGGCGGTTCATGCCGGTGTCGATATGGATGGCGGCGCCGCCGGACCAGCCGGAGCGGCGGCAGAACACGTCCCATTCGGCGAGCTCGTTGAGATCGCCGATCACCGGCTTGCAGTCGATCTTGGCGTAGGCGTCGCCGGTCTGCTGGAAGAAGCCGCCGAGCGCATACACGGTTGCCTGTGGAACGGCCGCGCGCACCACGGCGGCCTCCTCGACGGTGGCGACGAAGAAGGTCTTGCAGCCGGCCTTGGCCAGCGCCCGCGACACCTGCTCGGCGCCGCAGCCATAGGCGTTGGCCTTGACCACGGCGGCGCATTCCGCCGGTACCGCGGTCTTCTCGAGTTTGCGCCAGTTGGCGATGATGGCGTCGAGGTCGACGGTCAGGATGCCGGTGGCGGTCGGATAGGCCGCCAGCAGATTGGCTTCAGGCGTCAGCTGCGATTTCGCGTCGGTCACGATGTTCATGGCGCAGTTGTACGCGTCGCGCTTGCGGCGTTCAACCGCGCTGCGGAATCAATGAGAGTGATCCGGAATTTGACCGTCGGGTGCGAGATCGCCGAACCTGGTGACGCTGGCCTCGAAGTGCAGTTCGACGGTGCCGGTCGGGCCGTGGCGCTGCTTGCCGATGATGACTTCGGCCTTGCCATGGGCCAGTTCCAGCTCCATCTGCCATTTTTCGTGCTCGGGGGTGCCGGGGCGCGGCTCCTTGTTGGCGAGGTAGTATTCCTCGCGATACACGAACATCACGACGTCGGCGTCCTGCTCGATCGAGCCGGATTCACGCAGGTCGGAAAGCTGGGGGCGCTTGTCGTCGCGGTTTTCGACCTGTCGCGAGAGCTGCGACAGCGCGATCACGGGTACGTTCAGTTCCTTCGCCAGCGCCTTCAGATTTGTGGTGATCTCGGTGATTTCCTGGACGCGGTTGTCATTGCCCTTCTTGCCCGAGCCCTGCAGCAGCTGGATGTAGTCGATCACGATCAGGTCGAGGCCCTTCTGCCGCTTGAGGCGGCGGGCGCGGGCGGTGAGCTGCGAGATCGAGAGGCCGCCGGTTTCGTCGACATAGAACGGCAGCGACTGCAACTCGATCGAACAGTCACGGATCTTCTCGAAATCGAGTTCGGAAATGCCGCCGCGGCGGATATGGCTCGACGGGATGCCGGTGCGTTCGGCGAGAATACGGGTGGCGAGCTGCTCGCCGCTCATTTCGCAGGAGAAGAAGCCGACACAGCCGCCGTGGATCGCCTTTGTGGTGCCGTCCGGCTGGACCTCGCCCTGATAGGCCTTGGCAATGTTGTAGGCGATGTTGGTGGCGAGCGAGGTCTTGCCCATGCCGGGACGACCGGCGAGCACGATGAGGTCGGACGGTTGCAGGCCGCCCATCCGGGCGTCGAGGTCGCGCAGGCCGGTCGAGATGCCGGACAGCTTGCCGTCGCGCTGGAACGCCTTTGCCGCCATGTCGACGGCAATCGTGAGGGCCTGCGAAAAGCGCTGGAAGCCGCCGTCATAGCGGCCGGTTTCGGCGAGGCTGTAGAGCTGCCGCTCGGCATCCTCGATCTGCGCGCGCGGGGCAAAGTCGACCGGCGCATCGTAGGCGACGTTGACGATCTCCTCGCCGATCTGGATCAGGTTGCGCCGCAGGCTCAGGTCGTAAACGGTACGGCCGTAGTCCTGCGCGTTGATGATGGTGGTTGCTTCGGCAGCGAGACGGGCGAGGTATTGACTGATCGTCATGCCGCCAATGTCGGTATCGGCCGGCAGGAACGTCTTCAGGGTGACGGGGGTCGCGACCTTGCCCATCCGGATCAGGGAGCTCGCGGTCTCGTAGATGGTCTGGTGCAGCGGCTCGAAGAAATGCTTCGGCTCGAGGAAATCCGAGACGCGATAGAACGCGTCGTTGTTGACCAGGATCGCACCCAGGAGGCCCTGTTCCGCTTCGATGTTGTGCGGCGCACTCCGGTAGGCCGGGGACGCGGCATCGGGCGCGAGCTTGTGGACGTTCGAATCAATCAAGGCCATGGACGAGCTTATTCTTCTGATTTCGTCGTTACTGAGATTTTCGGCTGTGGGGCGGCGATCAAGCGCCAGCCCCGCACGAAGCGAAAGGACGGATGTTTCTTATGCACGATTCACACAACGCGAGGTGTGAATCCGCGACGGCCGGGTGCATTCCGCTTGACGCGGTTTTGCCCGCAACCGGGCGAAGCCGGGCCGGTCAACGATGTGATTGGCAAAAATCCGGCGCGGCCTGAACCTTTTTCCGGGCTGCCGCGCCCAACCAGCAGCGAGGTCGGTGCTGGCCTTGCTCAGATGAGGATGAGAAAGGCCAGCGCGATCAAGGCGGCCGCGACGCCCGTTGCGATCAAGGCGTAGTCGGTCACGAGGTCGCGCTGCGGATCCAACATCGTCTGATGCGTTTCTGGGGTCATTCCGGACCACTACGACAGCCCGGAACGGACCTCTGTGAAGCAGATCACATCTGCCGCATTTTCTTTGCGGCGGCTTCGCGGGAACGACCCGGCGGATTCCGGGTTGTCTTCGCCCACGGAAGATACGGCGTCGATGGCTCAAGAGTTTCGGACTGCGCGATCAGGACTTGGCCGGGCGGGCGGCATCGACCGCCGCTGGCTGGCGGCGCTTGTCGACACGATGGAGCAGGCGGCGCGTCCGGAGATCCGGAACGTTCCCTGCGATGTCGGCCTGGTTTCCGCCGCCGCGGCCCATCTGGCGCGTCCAGCCCCAAGCTTTGCCCATTGCGGGTCGGCTTACAGCCTGCGCAACTAGCAGCACCATCTGTCGCGCATTCACTCGCCGGCGAGTTGCAGCCGGGGTTTCGCGGCGCCGGCTTCCTTGAGCCGCAGCCGGCCTTCCTCGCGCCCGATATAATCGCGGGTCATCGGCACGATGCCCTGGCGCTTGGTGAGTTGCAGCTGGAAGTTCATCATGTTCTGGACGCGGAACGACATCTCGGAGGCCGCCAGATAGAACTCCCACATCCGGGCGAAGGCCTCGTCGTAGAGCCGGACAGCCTCCTCGCGCCGCGCCATGAAGCGGTCGCGCCACGCCTTCAGGGTCTCGGCGTAGTGCAGGCGCAGGATCTCCATGTCGCAGATCAGCAATCCGGCCTTCTCGATTGCTGGCATGACTTCGGAGAGCGCCGGGATGTACCCGCCGGGGAAGATGTATTTCCGGATCCAGGGGCTGGTGACGTCGGGACCGGTCGAGCGCCCGATCGAGTGCAGCATCATGATGCCGTCATCGCTCAGCAACTCGGCGCAGCGCTTGAAAAAGGTTTCGTAATAGGCGACGCCGACGTGCTCGAACATGCCGACCGAGACGATGCGGTCGAACGGGCCGGGGATATCGCGGTAGTCCTGCAGCACAAAGCGCGCCGACTGCGTCAGGTTCCGCTCGGCCGCCCGGGCGTTGGAAATCTGCAGCTGCTCGGTCGACAACGTGACGCCAGTGACGTCGGCGCCGCCCATCTCGGCGAGATAGAGCCCAAGACCGCCCCAGCCGGAACCGATGTCGAGGACCCGGTGGCCAGGCTCGAGCAGGAGTTTTGCGGCAAGATGGCGCTTCTTGGCGAGTTGGGCATCGTCCAGGGTCGCGTCCGGCGTCTCGAAATAGGCGCAGCTGTATTGCTTGTCCGCGTCGAGGAAGAGGGAATAGAGGCGGCCATCGAGATCGTAGTGCCGGGCGACATTGCTTCTGGACCGGCCGCGCACATTGATCTGCTGGGCGCGCCGTCCGAGGAAGCGCAGCCAGGCCTGCAGCCTGGCGAAGTTCGGCAACATCGCCGCCTGGCCCATCAGGACAGCCAGCACATCGGCGATGCTGCCTTGCTCCACCACGAACGTGCCGTCCATGAAGGCTTCGCCGAGATAAAGTTCGGGATCGACCAGGACGCGGACTTCGGCCGCCCTGGACATGAAGCGCGCGGCGACCGGAACACCGGTGCCGTCACCACAAGTGAATTGAGCGCCGCTCGCGGTCGTGAACGTGATCGAACCGCGGCGGATGAAGCGCCCCAGGAAATATCGCAACAATCGGTCCATCGAAACACCAACGGAACGGCGAGCTGCACACCGACACCACCGGAGCTGATCACTCCGATGTGTCCCCAAACAAAACATAGGCAAGGAATTGGATCGCGCTATTGCGTTGTGCTCAAAGCCGATATTCCAAAATGTGACAATTGCGTGGATGCGTCACGGGCGCGCTTCCATTCGCGCGATAATCGTCTAAAAGGTGACCGCCGCGGCCGATCCATGAGGCGCAGGCGGCGATTTTTCCGGAATCTGGAGACTTAAGGAATGTTGAGCCGAGCCCTCAGTCTGGCGACGGTCGCGCTTCTGATCGGCCTGTCGGCCGGATTGGCGCGTGCGCAAAACCTCGAGGCCGGCAAGAGCCCCTCCCAGATTTTCGGGAGCACCTGTACGGCCTGCCACAAGAGCCCGCGCGGCCTCTTGAAGACGGTGCCGGCCGGTTCGCTGCCGGGCTTCCTGCGCCAGCACTATACGACGTCGAGCGACATGGCCGGCGTGCTGGCTTCCTATCTGATTTCGAACGGCGCCAACGACCCGCGCTACCAGGCCAAGGATCAGCCCAAGGGCGCCAAGCAGGGCGCGAGGGACGGCCGCCAGGAGGCGAACCAGTCTCCGGAGCAGCCGGCCGAACGTCCGTCTCGCCGGCAGCACCAGGGTGCGGCGCCGCAGGAAGGCGCCAAGGATGGGGCCAAGGACGGATCGAAGCCCGACGCCGACGGTTTGAATCCCGAAGGACGTCCCGCCCACCGCGGCAAGCGCATGGCGCGCCCGAGCGAGACGCCGGAAGGTGCCAAGCCGGACGATGGTCAGATCCCGCAGGCCGCCGGTGAAGCCAAGCCGTCGCGGCAGAAGCACGGCCGTCGCGGCAAGCCGGTCGAGCAACAGGAGACGCCCAAGGGCGAGGCGGCAGGCGATGAGCCCAAGGCCGAGACGAGGCGCGACGACAGGGGCGAGGCCGTGAAGCCGGCGAAGCCTGCCGGCCAGCCCGACACGGCCAAGGTCGATGCGCCGAACAGCAGCAGCGAGCCTTCCGCTGTGCGTTCCGATCCGGTTCCGCAGGTCAGTCCGGCGCCAGCCGCGTCCGAGCCGGCCGCTGCGGCGTCTCCCGCACCAGCGCCCGGCGCGCCGGTGACCGCGACCGCACCGCCACCCCCGACGACGTCAGGCTCCGGTACGCCTGACGCTCCAAGCTCGAAGTAACTGCCGACGCCGGGCCAGTGAGGTCCGGCGTATTCATTTGACTGCCTCTAGAGTAAAACTCTAGAGTAATGATCTAGTCAACGAAATGTCAGGCAGGCGCAGTGAGCACGGCGCGCGAAGATCTGCTGGCGGCGGGATTGGCGGTGTTCGACCGCGACGGCTTCGAAGGCGCGACGGTGGCCGAGATCCGCTCCCGCGCCCGTGCGTCCAACGGCAGCTTCTTCCATTTCTTCGCCTCGAAGAAGGAGCTCGCCGGAACCCTGTTCCTGGAGATCCTGCAGGCCTATCACGCGGCGATCATCACTTCGGTCGACGAGACCCGCGGCGCGGCTGAGGGCGTGGCGCGGCTGATCCACGCCCATCTCGACTGGGTCGTGACCTCCAGGCGCGAGGCGCGCTTCCTGTTCGAGATTTCACGCAGCGAGTGGAGCGCGGAGGTGCGCGGCGCTCAGCGCGCCGAGAATGCGCGGCTTGCCGACGGTATCGAGCGCTGGCGCGCGCCGCTGCTCGCGCGCGGCGAGTTGCTGCCGATGAGCGCGGTGCTGTTCTTCAGCCAGGTGATCGGGCCGGCGCAGATCTTCTGCCGCGCCTATCTGTCGGGCCGCGAGCACGGCGATCCGCGTGAACAGGTCGAAACGCTGATCGCCTGCGCGATCCGCGCGGTGGTGGCGCCGGGGGCGCCGGAGCGAACAGGAGGGACGTCATGAGCGAGACCGATCCGGACTTTACGCCGATCGAAACGCGGATACGCGACAATGTCGGCCGTCAGGGCTTCATGGGCCTTGTCGGCGCTGAAGTGGCCGAACTGTCGCGCGGAACATGCACGCTCGCGGTCGATCGCCGGCCCGAATTGTTGCAGCAGCACGGCCTGTTTCACGGCGGGGTGACGGCGTTCCTGGTCGACAACGCCACCACGATTGCGGCGGCGACGTCGCGCGGCCAGCCTGCGCTGACGGCCGAGTACAAACTCAACCTGCTGTCGCCGGCGTCGGGTGATCGGCTGATCTGCCGGGCGCGGGTGATCAAGCCGGGCCGTCAGGTCGCCGTCGTGGCCGCCGATGTGTTTTGCATCATCGACGGCAAGGAGAAGCACACCGCGACCGCGCTGGCGTCGATCGCGATGCTCGACGATCAGGCCGCGGCACGAATCCAAAGCCCGGCCTGATGGGGCCGGGCTTCGTAGCGTTTTCGAGCGAAGTGGATACCGGTTCGCGTGAAGAAAGCGCGTCAAAACCAGAATCGAAAGCATCGGTTCTGAACCGATGCTCTCGTCGGTCGGACGATCGCGAGAAGCTTACTTCTCTTCGGCGGCCGGAGCCGGCGCGGCTTCGTCGTCGTGCTGGGCTTCCGGATCGAAGAACTCGCCTGCGGCGGCGAGCGCCTCGGCGGCCGCGTCCTGGTCTTCCTGGCGGGTCGAGATGTCCTCGCCGCGCTTGATCCGCTCGGCCTCTTCGGCGGAACGGGCGACCGTCACGGTGACGCTGGTCTCGACCTCGGGGTGAACCGCGATCGTCACCTTCTGCTGGCCGATCACCTTGATCGGCGAGTCGAGCCAGACCTGCGGACGGGCAACGGTCACGCCGTCGGCGGCGAGCGCGGTGACGATGTCGCGCACCGTGACCGAGCCGAACAGCTGGCCGGATTCGGAGGCCTGGCGGATGATGACGACGTCGCGGCCGTCGATCTTCTCGGCGACCACGGCGGCTTCGCCCTTGGCCTTGATGTTGTTGGCCTCGAGCTCGGCCTTCATGCCGTCATACTTGGCGCGGTTCGCCTCGGTGGCGCGCAGCGCCTTGCCGCGCTTGAGCAGGAAATTGCGGGCGAACCCGTCCTTGACGCGCACGACTTCGCCCATCTGGCCAAGCTTGGCAACGCGTTCCAGCAGAATGACTTCCATTTTCGTTCTCCTTTAGAGGCTAAGTATCGGTTTGAGTGGTTGGATCGAATGTCAGGCCGCGGGCAGAGGCGGCGGTCGTGTTTGCAGATAGCGCTGGCGCAGTCCGAATACGGCGTCGGCAATGCCAAGCGCGAAGATGGCGACGATCGGCCAGCCGAACATGACGACGACGGCGTAGATGCCGCCGAGCCAGAAGCCGCGGCTGTTGAGCGACAGGGTCAGCGTGTGGAGGACCGCAAAGCCGACCAGGGCATAACCGATCACGAGCGCTGCGGTGACGATCTGGGCGAGCAGCGCAAGCATGCCGCCGACGAAGCTGAGCGCCGCCGCCACCAGCAGCGCGACCAGCGTCATGGAGGGAAGCGCGGTGCTGCGCAATTCCGGCCAGGGTCGGTTGAGCCGCCCGGAGGTCTGCGTGATCTTGCCGGCCAGCCATAGGTTCAGTGTCAGCGTGACCATCGAGAGGATCGTCGCGGCCAGCGGCGCGAGGATCACCAGCATGTCGACCAGCCGTTCAATCTCGACGCTGCCTTGGCCGTCGCCGGCGCTGAGCACCTTCAGCAGGCCGCGTCGCAAAGCTGCGGTGATGGTGTCGGTGTCCGCGCCGAGCGTGAGCAGCGTTGCCGTGGTGGTGATCACCGCAAAGGCCGCGATCCAGAGCAGGATCCTGCCGACGGGATACCATTCGAGCGCAGGCGGCTGCTGGGTGGCGCCATCGCCGGCTGCGCCCTCGATCGGCCGTCCGAGCAGGGCGAGGTGGCCGAGCCACCAGCCGGGAACGGCCACCATCATGGCAAACGCGATGCTGTAGGGAAGCCCGAAGATCGCCCCGAGCACGGATGCCGCACCGACGCCACCAATCGCGGCGGCGAGGGGGCCCCAGCCGAACGCCGCCACCATGATCGGCAGCGGGGAGAGATAGAACAGCAATATCGAGATCAGCGCGCCCGAACTGATCGAGGCGAACATCAGCGCCGACGCGGCGCCGGCTGCAAGTGCAACAATGAGGATCGCGATCATCAGCTGTCCCGCCCCCTTTGAGCGGTTAGGGGTCCTCAATCGAGAACCCCAACCATCGGCGACCGGACGACCCGGAAGCCTTATGAGAATGAGCGGCCGGCGGGGTATCCCGCCGGCCGGAAACGCTTAGCGAATGACGTAGGGCAGCAGGCCGAGGAAGCGCGCGCGCTTGATGGCGCGGGCGAGCTCACGCTGCTTCTTGGCGGACACGGCCGTGATGCGGCTCGGCACGATCTTGCCGCGCTCGGAGACGTAACGCATCAGCAGCTTGGAATCCTTGTAGTCGATCTTCGGCGCATTCGCGCCCGTGAACGGGCAGGACTTGCGACGACGGAAAAACGGACGGCGGGCACCAGCATCAGCCATGATTCATTACTCCTCGGTCGCAGCTTCTTCGTCGCGCGGACGGCGCGGACCACGGTCGCCACGGAAGCCACCTTCGCGATCGCCACGGAAGCCACCGCCTTCGCGGTCGCCACGGAAGCCACCGCCACGATCGTCGCGCTCGCGATCACGGTCGGCCTTGCGCATCATCGCGGACGGGCCTTCCTCGTGCTCTTCGACGCGCACGGTGAGGTAGCGGATGACGTCTTCGTTGATCCGCTCCTGGCGCTCGATCTCGGTGACGACAGCCGACGGAGCGTCGATGTTCATCAGCACGAAATGCGCCTTGCGGTTCTTGTTCATGCGGTAGGTGAGGGAGCGCACGCCCCAGCTCTCGGTCTTGGTGACCTTGCCGCCGCCCTGTTCGACGATACCCGTCATCTGGGCCGTCAGTTCATCCACCTGCTGGGTGCTCGCATCCTGACGCGCGAGAAAAACATGCTCATAAAGAGGCATGGTTGTCCTTTCCTGTGTTGGCGCGGGTTTCCGGCGACAAGCCCTTCGAGACCTTCGGAAAGGACTCGAGCTGCTCAGAAGGCGGGAGCACGGGACGACGGGCCGACTGGCCCTGCCACATCAAAATCAGCGGGTGAGTTTGCTGAGACCGTCCGTTCAGCTCCCGGCCGGAGCCCACGAATGGCGCGCTTTATACGGATTTTGGCCGCGAAGGCAAGGGTCCAGGCAGGTCTGGACCCCGGGGATTTGCAAGGCGGCGTAGCCTGTCAGCGCTATCAACGCAAGTTCCGGCCGTTTTCGGTTGTTTTCTTTGTTTGTATGTCATACAAATATCTCAGGGAGGACACCAGATGGGTTCGGAGACCGCCGGCGGCATGTCTGCGCCCGATCCGAAGCACGCGGTGCGCGCGACGCGGTCGGCGGGGCGCAAGATGCGCTCGCTGCTGCTTGATGCCGCAAGCCGCCTGTTCAAGGAGCGTGGGCTCTCCGGCACCTCGATCTCCGACATCGCGGCCGCTGCGGACGCCTTTCCGAGCCAGATCACCTATTACTTCCGCACCAAGGAAGCGCTGTTCGTCGAAGCCGCCAGCCGCGACATGCTTTATCTCGCGCGCGCGACCGAGCAGGCTGCCCTGAAGGCCCACACGCCGCGCGAATACAGCCATGCTTTGGCCGAGACCGTGACCGCGACCGACACGGTCGCCTTCTTCGCCGAGGCCCTGACCCTGACGCGGCGCCGGCAGGATCTCGCGCCATTGGTCGAACGCACCATCGAGCGTCTGCACAGCGAAGGCGCGCGCGCCTATGCCGGCCAGGTCGAGCGGCACGGCTGGCGCTCGCTGCGCGCGCCCGAAGAGAGCTCGCGGCGGTTCTGGGCGATCGCGATCGGCGTGATCGTCGAAGGTTTTGCGATGGGCCGCGGCGCCGAGGAGATGTGCCGCGAATTGCTGCGCGCGCTCGGCGAGCAGGCCACCGCGACAACGGCGTCGGCCAATGATGGATCGCGCCTGCGCCTGGTCGGCGACCGCGATATTTCACCCTCAACGGACGGGGAGACAAGCTCATGACCACGCTGCGCATGCGTGCCCGCGATTTCCTCACCGAAGACGAACTGGTGGCGGTGCGCGAGCGCACGACGTGGAAGGGCGTGGCCCTGATCGTGCACGCCTGGGCGCTGATCCTGGGCGCGATCGCGCTGGTGGCGTGGTGGCCCAATCCGCTGACCTACCTGCTGGCGGTTGCGATCATCGGCTCGCGCCAGCTCGGCCTTGCCATCCTGATGCATGACGGTGCGCATGGCTGTCTGTCGGCCGACGAGAAGACCAATCTGGCGCTGAGCCAGTGGTTCTGTGCCTACCCGATCTTCGCCGAAACCCGCGGCTATCGCCGCTATCATCTGCAACATCATGCCCGCACGCAGCAGGAGGACGATCCGGATCTCGTGCTGTCGGCGCCGTTCCCGATCACGAGGCTGAGCTACCGCCGGAAATTCCTCCGCGACATCACCGGGCAGACCGGCTACCAGCAGCGCAAGGCGCAACTGCTCAATGCGATCGGGCCGAAGGAGTGGTCGCTGTCGCGGCGTGCCGCCAATTTCTGGCAGAAGCTCGGGCCGCAATGCGTCACCAATGCGCTGCTGTTCGCGGGCCTCGCCGCCGCCGGCGTGTGGTGGGCCTATCCGCTGCTGTGGCTGGTGCCCTTGCTGACCTGGATGATGGTGATTACGCGGATCCGCAACATTGCTGAGCACGCCGTCGTGCCCGACAGCGCCGATCCGCTGCGCAACACCCGCACCACGCGGGCCAACGTCCTCGAGCGGCTGTTCATCGCGCCGTACTACGTGAACTATCACCTCGAGCATCATCTGCTGTTCTACGTGCCGTGCTACAACCTGCCGCGCGTCCACCGTATCCTCTGCGGAAGCCGTTATGCCGAGCGGATGGAGGTGCAGCCGGGCTACGCCGCCGTGCTGCGGCTGGCGACGGCCAGGCCCGCCCACGAGGACCGCCCGGGGCAATTGGTCAACAGCGCCCGCCGGGCGCAGGCCGGCGCCAGGGTTAACGCCGACCAGAATGCCGGTGGATTCTAGGGCCGAACCGGTTCGGCATCCCCAGGGGTTCCGCCCGCGCGGCTTGACATCGCGCCCCCCAACGGTGTCTTACGGCCCGGTCTGAGGCCGTTTGCACGACTTGGTGCAGGCGATTGGCCCGGACCCGCTGTGGCGCGTTTGGCGCAACGCGGATACCGTTTTCCCCTGCGGCAGGCGCGAAGCGCTTGCGCGGAGATCACGCTCAACAAGGTAGGGATCGCCGATGACGGCAGCATTTACGTTTCCCGGGCAGGGCTCGCAGGCGGTTGGCATGGGCAAGGCGCTGGCCGACGCCTTTCCGGCCGCGAAGGCGGTGTTCGACGAGGTCGATGCCGCACTGGGCGAGAAGCTGACCGCGATCATCTGGGATGGTCCGGCGGAGACGCTGCAGCTCACCGAGAATGCCCAGCCGGCCCTGATGGCGGTCTCGATCGCCACTTTGCGCGTGCTGGAGAGCGAGGCCGGCTTCTCGGTCGGCCGCAATGCGGCTTTCGTGGCCGGGCACTCGCTCGGCGAATATTCGGCGTTGGCCGCCGCGGGCAGCCTGACCGTCAGCGACACCGCGCGGCTGCTGCGCACCCGCGGGCTTGCGATGCAGAAGGCGGTGCCGGTCGGCGCCGGTGCGATGGCCGCGCTGCTCGGCCTCGATTACGAGGCGGCGGTGGCGGTCGCCAATGAGGCGGCGCAGGGCCAGGTCTGCCAGGCGGCCAATGACAATGGCGGCGGACAGGTGGTGGTCTCCGGCGACAAGGCCGCGGTCGATCGCGCCGTCGAGATCGCCAAGACCAAGGGCGCCAAGCGCGCCATGCTGCTGCCGGTGTCCGCCCCGTTTCACTGCAAGCTGATGCAGCCGGCGGCCGATGCGATGGCAGAGGCGTTGTCCGGCGTCACCATCAAGGCGCCGGCGGCGCCGCTGGTCTCCAACGTGCTCGCTTCCGCCATCACCGATCCCGACGAGATCCGCCGCCGCCTGATCGAACAGGTCACCGGCACCGTTCGCTGGCGCGAGTCGGTTGCCTATATGGCCGGGCAGGGCGTGATGCGGTTCTTCGAGATCGGCGCCGGCAAGGTGCTGAGCGGCCTCGTCAAACGCATTGCGGACGGCGCGGTCGGCGTGTCCGTCGGCGGTCCGAACGATATTGCTGCGGCCAAGGATGCGCTGGCAGCGTCGGCTTGAAGCCGGGAGGGGAATTCGATGTTTGATCTGACTGGCAAGACCGCGCTCGTGACGGGCGCAACCGGCGGCATCGGCGGCGCGATCGCGCAGGCGCTGCATGCGCAGGGCGCGACGGTGGCGATCTCGGGGACCCGGCGCGAGGTGCTGGACGGCTTCGCCGCCAGGCTCGGCGAGCGCGTTCACGTGCTGCCGTGCAATCTCTCCAGCAAGGAGGATGTCGAGGCGCTGGTGCCGGCGGCGGAAGCTGCGATGGGCCAGGTCGACATTCTGATCGCGAACGCCGGCATCACCCGCGACAATCTGTTCGTGCAGCTGCGCGACGAGGATTGGGACGACGTGATCGCGGTCAACCTGACCGCGACGTTCCGCCTGGCGCGCGCGGCGACCAAGTTGATGATGCGCAAGCGCTTCGGCCGCATCATCGCGATCACCTCGATCGTCGGCGTCACTGGCAATCCGGGGCAGGGCAATTACACCGCGTCGAAGGCCGGCATCATCGGGCTGATCAAGACGCTGGGCGCCGAATACGCCAAGCGCGGCGTGACCGCCAACTGCATCGCGCCGGGCTTCATCAAGACGCCGATGACCGACGCGCTGAACGACAAGCAGCGTGAAGCCATCCTGGCGAAGGTTCCGGCGGCGCGGCTCGGAACGCCCGAGGATATCGCTGCGGCAGCGGTCTATCTGGCCTCGAACGAGGCCGCCTACGTCACCGGACAGACGATTCACGTCAACGGCGGGATGGCGATGATTTGAGCTATTTGCCGGTTCTCGCAATGCGGCGAAAGGCCGTTTTCGGGAGCCGGTTCAGGCGTGTAGTCAAGGCTTTGGAAGTATGGTAGCTGAACCCCCCGTGGATGGGCGAAGAACGCCATTGCAGGATTTTGAAACCCTGTATATTGGCGTGGCGACGCCTGCCGTTCGCCGGGGCTTTAGTCGGCTACGACCGGGCCGAATCAAGACTATGCGCGATTGAGTAATCGAGACGACCACGATGGCTCGTATCGTCTTGGGGTCGGGTCCAATGGAACAACGAGGTTGAACGATGAGTGAGATTGGCGAGCGGGTTAAGAAGATTGTGGTCGAGCACCTTGGTGTCGAACCCGAGAAGGTGGTCGATAGCGCGAGCTTCATCGATGACCTCGGCGCCGACAGCCTCGACACGGTCGAGCTCGTGATGGCCTTCGAAGAAGAATTCGGTTGCGAGATTCCGGACGACGCGGCGGAGACGATTCTGACCGTCGGCGACGCGACCAAGTTTCTTGAGAAGAACGCGAAGAGCTGACGCCGATCGCGAAGTTGACGGGGCCGGACGGACCGCGATCGAGCGGTCCCCCGGCTTCTTACTATTAGCCGCGCATTGTTGGCCGGAGACGTGGAAATGAGACGGGTTGTCGTCACGGGGCTGGGCATGCTTACACCGCTCGGCTGCGGCGTTGACGCAACCTGGGCGCGCATTCTCGCCGGCGACAGCGGCGGCAAGAAGATCGACACCTTCGAGGTGTCGGACCTGCCGAGCCAGGTCGCCTGCTACATTCCGCGCGGCGACGGCTCCAATGGCACCTTCAATCCCGATCAGTGGATGGAGCCGAAGGACCAGCGCAAGGTCGACGATTTCATCCTCTATGCGATGTGTGCGGCCAAGCAGGCGCTCGACGACGCCGACTGGCATCCGAAGTCGGACGAGGACCAGTTCGCCACCGGCACCATGATCGGTTCCGGCATCGGCGGTCTCACCGGCATCGCCGACACCGCCGTGCTGCTGAAGGAGCGTGGACCGCGCAGGGTTTCTCCGTTCTTCATTCCGGGCCGCCTGATCAATCTGGCGTCCGGTTACGTCTCGATCGAGCACGGCCTGAAGGGCCCCAATCATTCGGTCGTCACGGCGTGCTCGACCGGCGCGCATGCGGTCGGCGACGCGGCGCGGCTGATCGCGCTCGGCGATGCCGACGTGATGGTCGCGGGCGGCGCCGAATCGCCGATCTCCCGCATCGGCATTGCCGGCTTCTGCGCGGCGCGCGCGCTGTCCACCGGCTTCAACGACACTCCGGAAAAGGCATCGCGGCCCTACGACAAGGATCGCGACGGCTTCGTGATGGGCGAGGGCGCCGGCGTTCTCGTGCTCGAGGAGTATGAGCACGCCAAGCGGCGTGGTGCGAAGATCTACGCCGAGGTCACCGGCTACGGCCTGTCGGGCGACGCCTTCCATATCACCTCGCCGCCGCCGGACGGCAATGGCGGCTTCCGCAGCATGAGCATGGCGCTGAAGCGCGCCGGCCTTGCGGCGTCCGATCTCGACTACATCAACGCGCACGGCACCTCGACGCTGGTCGGCGACGAGATCGAGCTCGGTGCCGTCGAGCGCCTGCTCGGCAATGCAGCCTCGAAGGTCTCGATGTCGTCGACCAAGTCCGCGACCGGACATCTGCTCGGCGCCGCCGGTGCGATCGAGGCGATCTTCGCGATCCTGGCGATTCGCGATAACGTCGTGCCGCCGACCATCAATCTCGACAACCCGTCGGTGCAAACCGCGATCGATCTCGTGCCGCACACGTCGCGCAAGCGTGACGTAAACGTGGCGCTGTCCAATTCCTTCGGTTTCGGCGGCACCAACGCCTCCGTGATCGTGCAACGCGTGATCAATTAGTAGGTCTTTGGAGCGTTTTCGAGCGAAGCGGGGACCGGTTCGCGTGAAGAAAACGCGTCAGAATAAGAATCCAAAGTCGCGTTCCGATGCGATCGGAACGTGACTTTAGAACTAGTCCACCGTTTTGCCGTATTCCGCGGTGACTCCTAATAGCGGGCGTATGCTATTGGCAGGGCAGGGGTTTGTCCGGCCACGATTCAACCGGCAGGATATTGGTTTGCATCGATGAGTGAGAGGCCGCCCATTTCACCGAGGAGTCCACGTGCCGCGCTGGAGCCCGAACAGGTTCCGCCGCCGCCCAAGCGCTCGGATCGCGCCCGCAATCCATTCGTGATCGTCGGCAATGCCATCTTCACCATCCTGATCATCCTGATGATCGGCGCCGGCGCGACTTACTATTACGGCAAGCAGACGCTGGAAGCGCCGGGGCCGCTGCAGGAAGATAAGATCGTCAACATCCCCGCGCGCGCCGGCAAGCGCGACATCGCCGACGTGCTGTCGCGTGAGGGCGTGATCAACGTCAATCCGTGGATCTTCATCGGCAGCGTGTTTGCGCTGAAGGCGAGTTCCGACCTGAAACCCGGCGAATACTCGTTCCAGAAGAACGCCAGCCTGCGCGACGTCATCGCCACCATCGTCGACGGCAAGGTGGTGCAGCACGCGATCACGATTCCGGAGGGGCTGACCTCCGAGCAGATCGTGTCGCGGCTCTCCGACAATGACATCTTCACCGGCTCGGTGCGCGAGATTCCGCGCGAGGGCACGCTGCTGCCGGAGACCTATAAATTCCCGCGCGGCACTACGCGCGACCAGGTGATCCAGCGCCTCCAGCAGGCGCAGAAGCGCGTGCTTGCCGAGATCTGGGAACGCCGCAACACCGATACGCCGCTGAAGTCGCCGGACCAGCTGGTGACGCTGGCCTCGATCGTCGAGAAGGAAACCGGCCGCGCCGACGAGCGCAGCCGCGTCGCCGCCGTGTTCGTCAACCGCCTGCGGCAGCGGATGAAGCTGCAATCCGATCCGACCATCATCTATGGGCTGGTGGGCGGCAAGGGAACGCTGGGGCGTCCGATCAAGCGCAGCGAGATCACGCAGCCGTCGCCCTACAACACCTATGTGATCGACGGCCTGCCGCCCGGACCGATCGCCAATCCCGGCCGCGCCTCGCTGGAGGCGACCGCCAATCCGGCGCGCACGCGCGACCTGTTCTTCGTTGCCGACGGAACCGGCGGCCACGCCTTCACCGAAACCTACGACCAGCACGCCAAGAATGTCGCCAAGCTGCGCGCGTCGGAAAAGCAGATCCAGAACGACACCGTCGAGCCCGTGGACGATCCGGCGCCTGCCGCCGCGGCACCCGGGACGGCGGACACCAATCCGACGGCGACCACGCCGCCGAAGCCCACCAATCAGAAGAAGCCGCCGCGCAGCGGTCGCCAGGGCGCAGCCCAGCAGACCATCTCGCCGCCCGTCGTGCAGCGCTAGCTTCTCGTTTCCCGGAGGTGGACGTAATTCCACTTTCACGGAATCCGTTTTAAGATCGCATCGGCCCCTCACGAGTCCCGCAGGCTCGGGGTGAGCCTCAAATCATTCTGTTGGAGAGTTCACGCGATGGCGCTGTCGAGCATGACTGGCTTTGCCCGGAGCCATGGCGCGAGCGGTCCCTATACGTTCGAGTGGGAGCTGAAATCGGTCAACGCCAAGGGCTTTGACTTGCGGTTGCGGCTGCCGCCCGGCTGGGACGAACTGGAAGCCCTGGCCAAGAAGCGCGCCGGCGAGCTGCTGTCGCGTGGCACGGTCTACGCCAATCTCACCGTCAAGCGCAGCGATGCGGCGCAGACCATCCGCATCAACGAGGACGTGCTCGCGGCCGTCGTGAAGGTCGCGGGTGAACTCGCGCAGCGGATCGACGCGGTGGCCCCGAGCATCGACGGGCTGCTCGGCATCAAGGGCGTCATCGAGGTGGTCGAGCCCGAGAGCAACGAGGACGAGGACAAGGCGGCACGCGAGGCCGCCGCGAAGGCCTTCGAGCAGGCGCTGACGAGCCTCGTCGAGATGCGCCGCCGCGAGGGCGATGCGCTCGGCCAGATCCTGATGCAGCGGATGGACGAGATCGAGCGGCTCGCCAAGCGCGCCGAGACGGCGCCCGGCCGCAAGCCCGAGGCGATCAAGGCGCGGCTCGCCGAGCAGATCGCCGCGCTGCTGGAGACTTCCGATCGCTTCGATGCAGACCGGCTCAGCCAGGAGGCGATCCTGATCGCCACCAAGGCCGATATCCGCGAGGAGCTCGATCGCATCGCTTCCCACATCGGCCAGGCGCGCGAGATGATCGGCAAGGGCGGCCCGGTCGGGCGGCGGCTCGACTTCCTCGCCCAGGAGTTCAATCGCGAGGTCAACACCTGCTGCTCGAAATCGAACGATGTCGAGTTGACCAACACCGGGCTCGAGATGAAGAACGTGGTCGAGCAGTTCCGCGAACAGGTCCAGAATCTGGAGTGAATGATGACGGCGCAGGGTTTTGACGGCGTCGAGCGGCGCGGACTGATGTTCGTCCTGTCGTCGCCCTCGGGCGCCGGCAAGACGACGCTGTCGCGCATGCTGCTCGAGCGCGAGCCGGGCCTGAAAATGTCGGTGTCGGCGACGACGCGTCCGAAGCGGCCGGGCGAAGTCGAAGCCCGTGACTATTTCTTTGTCGACAAAAAGAAGTTCGAGACCATGGTCGAGCAGGGTGAGCTGCTCGAATGGGCGACGGTGTTCGACAATCTCTACGGCACGCCGCGTGCGCCGGTCGAGGCGGCGCTATCGGTGGGACAGGACGTTCTGTTCGACATCGATTGGCAGGGCACGCAGCAGTTGCACCAGAAGGCCAGCGTCGACGTGGTGCGGGTCTTCATCCTGCCGCCGTCGGCCGCCGATCTGGAGAAGCGGCTACATACGCGGGCGCAGGATTCGGAAGAGGTCATCCGCGGACGGATGAACCGCGCCAGCCACGAACTCAGCCACTGGGCGGAATACGACTACATCGTCGTCAACCAGAACGTCGACGACGCCTTTGCCGAGGTGCAGTCGATCCTGAAGGCTGAGCGGCTGAAGCGCGAGCGCCGCACCGGCCTCACCGAATTCGTGCGCGGCTTGCAGCGTCAGCTGGAGAAGTAGTCCCGGAGTCATGATGCGATCCGCCGAGCGCATCATGACTTCTGCGTTTCTGAGCGCCGTTTAATTCGCCGCGCTGCGCGCCAGCCGCTGCAACATCGCCGCGATCTGCTTGTTGTCCTGCTCCGTTTGATCAGGCTCACGCGGCATCTCGCGGCGAGCGACAGGTGTCTCGGCGCGGCGAGGAACCGGTGTCTCTGATCGGCGCGGCGCTGCCTCCGACAGGCGCAGCGGGCGGTCGCGGCTGACGACCGCCATCGGCGGCGCCGGCTCGGTGTGCAGCGAATCCCAGGGCGCCTGCCACTCGTCCTTGATCTCGTAGGGCGGCGTCCGCGTGCGCGTCAGGCGGAACACCAGCGCGCTGACGAGGCCAGCCAGTGCGAGCGCGCCGACCATCACGATCAGCAGCATCTGCGTCGAGGACGATGTCTTGTCCGTGCCCGCCTCGGCCGCGGCAGGGGCGGCTGGTGCCGGTGCGGCGGCTTGCTGCGGTGTCGTGTCCGCCTGCGCGACCGCGGTCGGCTGGTCTGCGGCATGCCGAGTTCCGTTGGTTCCGGCCATGCTCGATGCGTCCAGCCACCTGGCGTTCACGTCCGACGGCTGGGCGTTGGCGCCGGCGGGCGCGGCAGACCCCACCGGATTTGTCGTGGCCGCGCCGGCCTGACCGGCATCGGGGCTTGCGACGACGGGCGCCGCGGCGGGTTGCGGCGATGGCCACTCGGCATGGGCATTGGCAACCGATTTGCGCATCGCCGGCTGCGGCGCCGGCGCCGGCTGGCTCTGCGGCAGCGCTGCGTCGGCTGTCGCGGTGTCGGGCGCGGCTGCGGGCTGCTGCTGCGCCGCGGTGGTCTTGGCGACGACCTTGTTCCTGGCGTCACCGAGGTACCAGCACTTCTTCTGGGTGCTGCGGTCGAGGTGGTAGAACCAGTGGCTTCCCGCTGGCGCGATTCCCTTCGGCGCGGACTGACAGGCGTCGGCCGTCTTGGTATTCGCCGTATCGGTTGCCGCCGGAGCGGCGGCGTTCTGGGCTACGGCGCCGAAGTTGGCACCAGCCAGCAGGCTGACGGCAAGCGCCGCAGCGAATTTCGCTGAACGATTTGACATACGCGTCCCCGGTATTCTTTTTTACGCAAACGCTGGTGACGCCAATCTCGGTAAAGAGTTGGGTGGCAATGCGCCGCAAATCCGGAACGGGTAGGGCTTAATTGAGGCTCGCGGCGTGCCGCAATTGCGGCGAGCCGGTGGCAGGAGCGCGCGCTTGATGATTGCGCCGTCCACGGTCGGGTTCCGCGGGACGATCATTGCGTTGGGGCTTTTAAAACGTTACGTCCCGGCGGCGATGGCAACGCCGGCGGGACGTCTTGTCTGTACATGATCTTCGTGGAAGCGCTGCGTGTCGGTCGTGGGCAAACCGCGGCCCACGTTCCCCGATCATGCCTAGTTCTTCAGTACGATGCGTCCCACGACTTTTCCGGCGCGCAACTCGTCGATCCATTTCTGGACGTCGGCCATCGGCTCTTCCTTCATCGGCGTCGGCTTGATCTTGCCGGCGCGGGCGAGTGCCATCAGCTCCTGGCCTTCGGCCAGCGTCCCGACCATGAAGCCCTCGATGGTCATGCGCTTGTAGACCCACTGCACCATCGGCAGCGAGAAGTTGCCGCCCATCAGTCCGGACACCACGATCTTGCCGCCGCGTGCCACCGTCGACACCGCAAACGCCATCGACTTCTCGTTGCCGGCAAAGTCGACGACGCCGTCGAAGCCGCCGTCGCTCTCCTTCAGCATGCGCTTGACGACGTCGGGCTCTGCGGGATCGTAGGCGGCGGCCGCGCCGTTCTTCAGCGCGGTCTCACGCGCCGCGGGGCTGAGATCGGCAACCGTGATCGGCTGCTTGAACATCGCCTGCGCGAACGACAGGCCCATCATGCCGACGCCGCCGAGGCCGATCAGCAGCAGGTTGCGCTGGCGCGGACGATCCACCAGGCGCTTCAGCGCGCCATAGGCGGTGACGCCGGAGCACATCAGCGTGGCGGCCTGGTTGACCGGCAGCGGATCGTAGTCGAGCAGGTACTTTGCGTCGGGCACCAGCACGTGGGTCGCAAAGCCGCCGTCGATGGAGACGCCGAGGAAGCGCTGCTTGACGCAGAGATTCTCGTCGCCGGCGAGACAGTCGCGGCACTGGCCGCAGCCGATCCAGGGGAAGACCGCCTTATTGGTCCCGACCAGATCCTTCGCCGCATCGGGGCCGACCTCGTCGACAACGCCTGCGATCTCATGGCCGAGCGTGAAGGGCAGCGTCATGCCGCGGGTGGTGTCGAGCTTCTTGCCCCCGCCGAGATCGGCGTAGCCGTCCTGGATGTGGAGATCGGAATGGCACAGGCCGCAGCGCTCGATACGCACGAGCACTTCGCGTCCCTGCGGCTTCGGCGTGTCCACGATGGTTTCGCACAGCGGTGCATCGAACTTGACGAGGGATTGGCGAACCATACGCGCCATTACGTTTTCTCCTGTTGTTCTATTTTGTGGACCGTATATCGGCCAATTCACGTGCCATGGCAACAAAGCCTGTGACCGGAATGGTCTCGGCGCGCCGCGTCGCGTCGATACCGGCTGCGGCCGCAAGCCGCGCCGGATCGACCGACAGCGATTTCAGGCTCTGGCGCAGCATCTTGCGGCGCTGGCCGAAGGCGGCGGCCGCAACCTGTTCGAGCATGCGGCGGTCGCACGGCTCGGGCGCAGCGCGCGGGATCAGGCGGACCACCGAGGACGTGACTTTCGGTTGCGGCACGAAGGCCGCGGGCGAAATGTCGAACAGGATCTTGGTCTCGGCGCGCCAGTTGGCGAGCACCGCGAGCCGGCCATACGCCTCCTCGTCCTCGTGGGCTGTGATGCGCTCGGCGACCTCGCGCTGAAACATCAGCACCATGGTGTCGTACCAGGGCGGCCATGGCTCGATCGACAGCCAGTCGACCAGAAGCTGGGTTGCGATGTTGTAGGGCAGGTTGGCGACGATCTTGGCCTTGCCGCCGTCAAGCAGGGGACGAGGATCGAAATGCTGCGCATCGCCATGCACGATCTCGATGCGGCCGGGGTAGCGCTTGACGATATAGCCCAGTGCGTCGATCGCACGCTCGTCGCGCTCGACCGCGATCACGCGCCTGGCGCCCATCGCAAGCAACGCGCGCGTCAGTCCGCCGGGGCCGGGCCCGACCTCGATCACGGTGCAGTCTTCCAGCGGGCCCGCGGCGCGGGCGATCCGCGCGGTGAGATTGAGATCGAGCAGGAAATTCTGGCCGAGCGATTTGCGCGCCGACAGCGAGTGCTCGCGGATGATGTCGCGCAACGGCGGCAGATCGTCGATCGCGCTCACTCAGCTTGACGCCGCGGCCATCCGCGCGGCGAGCCGCAGCGCGGCGATCAGGCTCGAGGGATTGGCCTTGCCGGTGCCGGCGATGTCGAATGCAGTGCCGTGATCGGGCGACGTCCGGACGAACGGCAGGCCCAGCGTGACGTTGACGGCGTCCTCGAACGCGACGGTCTTGATCGGGATCAGCGCCTGGTCGTGATACATGCAGAGCGCGCAGTCATAGGTTTTTCGCGCCGCGGCGTGGAACATGGTGTCGGCCGGCAGCGGGCCACGGGCGGCGATGCCTTCGCGGCGCAGGATCTCGACCGCGGGCGCAACGATCTCGACATCTTCCATGCCGAGCGTGCCGTCTTCACCGGCATGCGGGTTGAGGCCGGCGACGGCGAGCCGCGGCGAGGCGAGGCCAAACCGCGCCTTCAGGTCCGCAACCACGATCCGCGCGGTCGACACGATCAGGTCGGTCGACAATTGCGCCAGCGCCTCGCGGACCGACACATGGATCGTCACCGGCACGACGGCGAGCGCCGGCGACCACAGCATCATCACCGGCTGCGGCGCGGCTCCGCCGCGGGCGGCGAGCTCGGCGAGGAATTCGGTGTGGCCGGGATGACGGAAGCCGGCGCGGTACAGCACGTTCTTGGCGATCGGATTGGTGACGACGGCGCTGGCCTTGCCGGCGGTGACGTCGGCGACGGCCTGACGGATCGACGCCAGCGCGGCATCTGCGCTGCTCCCGTCTGGCTTGCCCGGTCGTGCCGTCGCCGCGTTGCCGGTCGGAACGACGGGCAGGGCCCGTTCAAATGCCGCGGAGGCCTCTTCGGCGCTGACCTCGGCCAGCTCCACGGCAAGCCCGAGCGTCTTGGCGCGCTCGGCCAGGGATGCGAGGTCCCCAAGCAGATAGAACGGCGGCAGATCGAGTTCGCGGCGGCGCAACCATGCGGCGAGCGTGATGTCGGGGCCGATGCCTGCGGGCTCGCCGGATGTCAGTGCAAGAGGTTGAGCCATGCGTCAACGATAGTCGATCACCGCCCGCCTGGATATTCGATCATCGCGGCTTTTCGCACTTCCTGCAGGTAGGCCTTCGACTTCGCCTCGTACTTCTGCACGTACATCTTGTCCCGCATTTCACGCTTCTTCGGCGTGTCCACCGTGGTTGCCTTCCGACCACAAAGGGCGACCATCTCGATGCCCTGCTTGGTGAGTTCGGGCGGGGTAAGGTGGCCGACCGGGGTCTTGTCCAGGATGTCGCGCAGCGACTGCGGCAGGTCCGCCGACGTCTTCACGACGATCTCGCGGATCGCTGCGTTGCGCATCGACTTGAAGAAGGTGTTGGCTTCCTCGCAACTGGTCACGCGCTCGCGCAGGGAGTCCGCTTCCTTGCGGCGAGCCTCGAACTCGGATTGCGGCGAGCCGCGGGGCACGATCAGCACGACCGGCTGCATCCTGTATTCGAAAGCTTCGGCGTCGGGGGCCTCGCCGGTCCCCTTGACCGCGGTGTCGACATCCTTTTCTCCGACCTGAAGGCTCTCCTTGAAACGGCCGCGGACCAGGCTGGTCCAGACCATGTCGGCCCGGATGCGCTGCTTCAGCGTATCGGGCCTGATGCCCTTGCTCTCCAGCACCTTGGTCAGCTGATCGTTGTTCAGTCGCATCCGCTGCGCCATGCCGCCATAGGACTGTTCGATGTCGTTGGCAGTGGGATCGACGCCGAATTTCTTAGCTTCCTTGATCTTCAGCTTCTCGTCGATCAGCTCGTCGAGGATGGCCTTTCGATCGGGGGACTTGCCGCCGGTCAGTGCGTTCAGCTTCGCGCGCTGCTCGATGTCGAAATTGGTGATGGGTTCGCCATTGACCATCACGGCGATGGTCTGGGCATGCAGGCGCGCGCCGCCCCCCAGCAGGAGGAAAAGAGCCAGCAAGAAACTCAACAGGAGCGAGTGGCGGCGCGTCGGCGGGCTAGCGGTCGTTGGTGTGGTCATGTCAGCCGTTTAAACCAATTCAAGCCGGGGCCAAGGCCCGCGGGCAATACAAGCCCCCCTGATAGGCCCCTCACGCACTACTGCATGCCAGCCGAACTGCTGGTCGTGGAGGTCTGGGCGATCGTCCGCAGCCCGATCTGGAACATGAACGCGTGGCTGAGGACGGGCGGCTGCGAACCGGCTTGGTAGGTATAGGACGTGACATAGTTGGCAGCCAGCACGAAGCAGTCGTCCACATAGCCCGCGCCCAAGGCATACTGGTTGATCTTGTTCGCTTCAAGGTCCCAGCGCGCCGCACCCTGAACCACCCAGTTCGACGCCACCTTGATCGAACCGCTGGTGAGGATGCCCTCGCGGCGCGTCAGATAGCCGAGTTCCGGCTGCGCCGCATAATCGCCGTACGTCACGGCGACCGACCAGCGGTCGAAGTTCGCGCTTGCCGTCGCCTCGAACCGGTTGATGTTCCAGGTCGCCTCATCCATCCGCGTCCGGACGCTGAACGTATAGGTGCGGTTGGGCGAATAGGCGAGGCTTGCGACATAATCCGAGCGCGGGTTCTGCAAGCCGGAGTCGATGCCTGTGTTGGTGACGTCGGCGACCGCGAACGAGTTCAGGCCGAACATCTGGTAGGACTGTCCGAACATCCCCTTGATGCTGCCGCCATGGTCGAACTGCGTGGTGGCCTGCACGCCGACATTGGCGCGGCTGCCGCCTTCGACGCGGTCATAGCCGGAGAACTTGTCGACCGAGAACAGGTTCGAGGTATCGAACACCAGGCTCTGCGCGTCCTCGTTCGGAAGCTTGCCGGCATTGGGCTCGTTGGGCCGGATGATGACCTGCGCGATCGGCTCGACCGTGGTCGTGCCCCACGGCTGCACATTGATGAACGGGTAGCGGTATTCGAGGCCGACGGTCGGCATCAGGCGGACCGTCTGGGTGTCGCCGACCGGCAGATAGCTGGAAACGCCCGGCTGGTTCGAGACGTCGGCGTTGATCGCATCAGCGCGGACGCTGGCGAACGGCGTCCAGATCTGGCCGAACGGGTCGGTGTAGGACTTGCGCCACTGCGCCTCGGCGGTCAGGCGGGTGTAGGTGCCCGGCATGCCACGCAGCAGGCACTGCGACGGCGTTCGCGCCATCGGATCGGCCGACGTGGTCAAGCACAGGCTGTTGGTGTTGGCGGTCGTCGTGATCGGATCGAATACCGCGGTCTCGCGGGTCAGGTTGACGAAGTTCGTCTTGTAGCTGAACTCGCCGCCCAGGATATTCTGGTTGATCACGTTGTTGTAGTCGATGACCGGCGCGACCACCGGAACCTGGTTCTGGTTACCCGAGTAGCTGAGATAATAGATCGCGCGCGCATCGAAGAAGCTGCGGTTGCCGACCCCGGTCAGATAGAGCTGCGAGATCGCTTCCGTCGGCAGCGACAGGAACGATCCGAACGGGTCCTTGTACTGGGCGAGCCGGTAATCGGACATGAAGAAGTAGTCGGACAGCAGCACGCCGTCCCAACCCCAGACCCATTTGTCGTTCAGCGCGAACTGGCCCTTGGTGTCGACGCCCCAGCGGAACTGGCGGTCACCCGGCTGGCCGGTAAACTGCTTCTGGTCGAGCTGGTCGATGCCGTAAAGCCGGATCTGATAGGCGCCGTCATTAAAGCGTTGGCGGAATTCGGTCTGCAGCAGCACGCCCTGCTTGGACGTGATGCGCGGAGTGAAGGTCGCATCCATGTCAGGCGCGATCGCCCAGTAATAGGGCATTTCGACGCCGTAGCCGAATGCCGTGTAGCTGGTGAAGCCCGGCATCAGGAAGCCGCTCTTGCGCTTCACGGTCGGGTCGGGCGTCGAGAAGTAGGGCAGATACGCCATCGGAACGCCGAAGAATTCGAGCTGGGCGTTCTCGAAATAGAGCATCTTCTCGGTCTGGTTATGGATGATGCGCGCGCCCTTGACCTGCCAGAGCGGTGGCTTCTTCGGATCATCCTTACAGGGTGCGCAGGCGGTATAAACGCCGTTGTCGAACACCGTGTAATTGCCGCTCGACCGATCGGCGCGGGTCGCCGCCATGCGGGTCTGGTCTTCGGTGTCGACGCGCAGCGAATCGACGAACCCGTCGCGGTAGTCGTCGCTAAGGTCCATGATGTTGGCGTAGGTGATCTTGCCTTCCGCATCGGTCATGCGGATGTTGCCTTCGGCATGAAGACGCTTGGTCTTCTGGTCGTAGATGACCTTGTCGGCCTCGACGCTGGTGCCGTTGTAGAACATCTGGACGTTGCCGACCGCCGAGATGCGCGAGTTGTTGTAGTCGTAATCGACCTCGGTCGCCTGAACGAGCATCTGCCCGTCATTCTTGGCCGGCGGACGGACCGGCTTCGGCGGACGCGGATTGTAGGTGAACGCCTGCGCAGCAGCCGGCGTCGACACGACCACGTCGAGCGCGCTGACCACGACGAACGCGGCAAGCAGAGCGGAAATCGAAACGCCAAACGCGGCCATGCGGCTCCGTTGACGGCGCAGGGCACTGCGCCGCCCGAATGCAGGCGACATCAACTGGCGGGCGGCGACGGTAGCCACTACCCGTCCTCCTGGTACAGCAAGGCTAAGAAGCCGGTGAGGCTACCCACAACGACAGGCAACCACGCCGCAGCGATGGGATGCATCAACTCAGCCTTGCTCAAATCTTCAGTTACTTTCGACAGCACGTAGAGCAGAAAGCCTGCGCCCACGCCACTCAAAACCATCTTCTGCACGCCGCCCATCCGAAAGAAGCGGAGGCTCACAGAAGCCGCCAACATCACCATCGCAGCCAGCAAAAACGGCTGTGCGATCAGCTTGTGATACTGCAAGCGATAGCCAGCCGTCGCGAACCCTGAGCTCTCCGACGAGCGGATGTAGTTCGGCAGTTGCCAAAAGGACACAGTTTCGGGGGTGGAGAAACTGTTGCGCACCTGTGCCGGGGTGAGAGTGGTGGTCAAATAGAAGGTGTCCTGGTCCACCGGCGCCTTGTCGAGGGTGTATCGACGTACTCCCGTGAACACCCAGCGGCCTTCTTCGAGCGTCGCTTCGCGCGCTTCGATTCGCTCCTTGAACTGCAGCGCCGTATCGAATCGGAACACCGTCAGGCCGGTCAGCCGGACGCCCTGCTGCTCGCTGCGGGCCGCATTGATGATCGCCTGACCCTCGTCATTGATCTGGTTGAGCCAGAAGCCCGACGCGTCCTGAATGCCGCCGCCCGGCGCCGAGCCGAACAGTTCGGCCTCCATCCGTTTCGAGAGTTCGCGCAGATTGGCCGACACCGGATTGTAGGCGGTGGTCGCAAAGATGCCGAGTACGATCGCGCTGGCCAGCGCCGGCGAGATGAATTGCCAGGCCGAGACGCCGGCGGCGCGCGCCACGACGAGCTCCAGCCGCCGCGACAGAGCGAGATAGCAGGTCATCGCGCCGATCAGCACGCAGAACGGCATCAGCTTTTCAAGCAGTTGCGGCACGCGAAACAGCGAAGTCTCGGCGACGGTGATGGCGGATGCGCCGACCAGGCTGGATGTCTTGCGCACCATCTCGATGTAATCGACCAGCACGAGCAGCACGAAGATGCCCGCGAACACGCCGACCGCCGCGATCACGAATCGGCCGGCGAAATAGCGCCCGAGCGTATTTGTGACCATGCTCATGCGGTTGCCTGCCTCCGGAACAGCCGCGCAATGCGCTCGTTGTTTCTGTTGATGGCTTCCATCAGCCGCGGCGGCGGCTCGACGACGACGCCGCCGATGATCATCCAGAGGCCGACGCCGATGCCGGCGAACAGCATCAGATATTGCACGAGGGCCGCGATCGGCGTTTTCACCGCCATCACCGAGCAGGCGAATCCGACCATGCGCAGGCCGAACACCGCAAACACCGAGCCGCCGATCGAGAAATTGCGGCTCTGGCGCGTGGTGCGCGGCGCGCCGAGAAAGGCAAAGGTGAGGGCCGCGAACGCAAACGGATAGATCGGCGCCATGAAGCGATCATGCAGCTCCGCGAAGAACTGGCCTGACAGCTGCTGATAGGTCTGATCGTTCTCGTCCGGCCACATCAGCTCCCAGAGATAACGCTCGCGAATTCCGAGCGTGACGTCGCGCCCTTGCGAGAATTTCGACATGTCGAAGGCGTAGCGCTGAAACACCACCAGCGTCGGATCGCGCTTGCCGGCTTCGAATCGCTCGAGATTGCCGTCCTCCAGCACGAGATATGAGCCGCTCTCGTTCTTCAGCACGGTGCCGTGGTCGGCGACGATGGTAACGCGCTGCTGCGGATCGCGGCGATCGTCGACGAAAACGCCGCCGAGCACGCCGCCGGGCAGCCGTTCGCGGATCCGAATCGTCAGGTTCTGATCGAGTTGGGCGAAGCGGCCGGGTTGCAGGATGTTGGTGAGGACGTCGGCGGTGATCTCGGCATCCCATTGCTTGATCCGGCGCATGCCGTCGGGGGCGAGATAGGCGCCGATGAAGGCGACCAGCGCGGCGACCACGCAGGTGGCATAGAAGAATGGGTAGAACAGCCGGAACGGCGAGAAGCCGGCTGCGTTCATCACGATGATCTCGGAATCGGTCGCGAGCTTGTTCAGCGTGTGGGAGATCGCGATCATCAGTGCGATCGGGGCGATGATCAGGACCAGGGCCGGGATCACGAGGCCAGTGATGCCGAGGAAGGTGAGGATGGTCTGACCCTGGCTGGTCATCAGGTCGATGCCGCGCAACGCCTGGGTAATCCAGATCACCCCGGTGAGGCTGACCAGGACAAGCGCAAACGACGACAGCGTCGTTTTGAAGATGTACTTGTCGATCGACCCCATCGCTACCGCACGACCCCCACGACCCCCCTGGCGCAACCAAGCGCGCGGCTTTCGACCAATCCCGTCAACCCGGGTTCCCCTATGGTCGAGCCGCGGACCCGTCCGGCTCACTCTCGCTTCACACTCTCACTACCATCCCTTTGATCCGTCAACAAAATGGCCGAGCCAAGGCACGCTAAATTTATGGTTAATTAATCGCTTTTGTGGCCTTCCGGCCACTCCGGCGCTTGGCAGCGGCGCAGCCGGCAGGTCATAGTGTGGTCACAAGCCCGGTCCGGGGTGTTCCGGACCGCCATCGCAATGCTCACCCCGCGTGCCGGAAGGACCGCCTCAGGTCCGAGCAACACCCTGAGTTCTGGAGGATTTTCCTATGTCCGACGCCGTCAAGGTCGGCTTTGTCCCATTCTCCGCGTCCGCTCGCGGCATCCTGGTCGCCTTTTGCGACGAGCAATTGAAGCTGGGGGCTGCCACAAGGAAGGCGCTGGGAGCTGCCGCGGAGACGGTCAAGCGGGCTGCTGCCGCCAACCAGTTCAAGGGCAAGAGTGGGGGAGCGCTGGATATCCTGGCTCCGGAGGGAATCAAGGTCGAGCGGCTGATCGTGATCGGCACCGGCAAGGCGGCCGACCTCAAGGAGAAGGATCTGCTCAAATTCGGCGGCGTGGTGGCCGGCAAGCTCAACGCCGGCAGTGCTGCGATGACCGTCCTTGCGGAACTGCCCGATGCGGCGATGACCGCGGGGCAGGCAGCTTCAATCGCCACCGGCATCCGCCTGCGCGCCTACAAGTTCGACCGCTACAAGACCAAGAAGAAGGACGGCGAGGACGGCGCCGTGCGGGCCGACGTCTCGATCGCCGTCGACGACGTCGCTGCCGCCAGAAAGGCCTTTGCGCCGGAATCGTCGATCGTCGACGGCGTGAATCTGGCGCGTGAACTCGTCAACGAGCCGCCGAACGTGCTGTACCCCGAAGAGTTCGCACGCCGCGCCAGCCAGCTCCGTAAGCTCGGCGTCACCGTCGAGGTGCTCGACGTCAAGGCGATGACCAAGCTCGGCATGGGCGCGCTGCTCGGTGTCGGGCAGGGCTCGGCGCGGCCGAGTCGCACCGTGATCATGCGCTGGAACGGCGGCAAGAAGAGCGAGGCGCCGGTCGCGTTCGTCGGCAAGGGCGTCTGCTTCGATACCGGCGGTATCTCGATCAAGTCGGCGGGCGGCATGGAGGACATGAAGGGTGATATGGGCGGTGCAGCCTGCGTCGTCGGCCTGATGCACGCGCTCGCGGCGCGCAAGGCACGCGTCAACGCGGTCGGCGCCATCGGCCTTGTCGAGAACATGCCCGATGGCAACGCACAGCGTCCCGGCGACATCGTCACCTCGATGTCGGGCCAGACCATCGAAATCATCAACACCGACGCCGAGGGGCGGCTCGTGCTCGCCGACGTGCTCTGGTACGTCGCCAAGAAGTGTAAGCCGAAATTCATGGTCGATCTCGCGACGCTGACCGGCGCGATCATGGTCGCGCTCGGCACCGATCACGCCGGCCTGTTCTCCAACAATGACGAGCTTGCCGAGCGCCTCGCCAAAGTCGGCGTCGAGACCGGCGAGAAAGTCTGGCGCATGCCGCTCGGTCCCGAATACGACAAGCAGATCGACTCGCAATTCGCCGACATGAAGAATACCGGCGGACGCAACGGCGGTTCGATCACGGCAGCGCAGTTCCTTCAGCGTTTCGTCGACGGCACGCCCTGGGCCCATCTCGACATCGCCGGCACCGCGATGGGCGCTCCGAAGACCGAGATCAACCAGAGCTGGGGTTCGGGTTACGGCGTCCGGCTGCTCGATCGGCTGGTTTCAGAGTATTATGAAGCCAGGAAGTAAGAGAGTGTCGGCGCGCGCATGACCGAGGTTCTGTTCTACCATTTGCAGAACATGACGCTGGAGAGCGTGTTACCGCCGCTGCTCGAGAAGTCTCTCGAGCGCGGCTGGCGCGTGGTCGTGCAATCGACGTCGCAGGAGCGTGCCGAGACGCTCGACGCGCATCTGTGGACCTACAGCGACGATTCGTTCCTGCCGCACGCGAGCGCGCGCGTAGCCGACGCCCAGGACCAGCCGATCGTCCTGTCGATCGAGGAGAGCAATCCGAACCGGGCCAATGTCCGCTTCCTGGTCGACAACGCGGCGCTCCCGGCCGATTGCGACAGCTACGAGCGCCTGGTCCTCGTGTTCAACGGTGACGACCCCGATGCGGTCGCCGCGGCCCGGGAGAACTGGACCGCTTGCAAAGCCCGCGGCTTCGAGGTCACCTATTGGCAGGCCGACGAGCGGGGACGCTGGCAGCGGCGCCAATAGCGATATCGACTAATTAATGATAATTCGACCTTTCCCGGGGCGGGTCACGGTCATGCCGCAAAGTGATGTTCGGACAACCCCTTAGGTAAAGGGGTTAGGAGCCTTGTCGATCGTGCGAGACGGAACATTCAGTCGGAATTCGCTGCTGGCCTTGCTGGTGCTTGCACCTGGCCTTGCCGGTTGCTCGGGCGCATCCGACATTTTTTCGCGCGATGCAGACTGGTTCTCGCGTCCGGGGCGCGTGTTCATCCGCAACATCTCGATCGAATCGCCGCCGCTGACGCCGGACAAGCCGGTCACCAACGACGATCTCGTCAGTGCTGACGGCAGCTGTCCGGGCATGGCGCCGCCACCGGGCGCCGCCGATGCGAATGCGCAGGCGACCGGTGCACCGCCGCCGCAGCCGACCGGCGGCAGTGTCGCACTCGGGCACACCGAATGCGACGTCGTGCGCGGCATCGGCGCCCCCGACAGTGTGAACCTGTCCAGCGGGCCGGGCGGCGAGCGCGTTGCGGTCGTGACCTGGTCGCGCGGAGCGCGCGCCGGCATCTATACCTTCAGTTCAGGGCGCCTGACGTCGGTCGAGCGCGGCCCGGATGCTGCGCCGGAGCCGAAGCCCGCAAAGCCGAAGAAGAAGCCGAAGAAGCCGGCGACAACCTCGAACGGTTGAGTTGTAAGTCCGCAGAGCTCTAGTTCGCGGCCTCGTCAAGTTCGGCGCTGGCTTCCAGCCATTCTTCCTCGGCGCGTTGCAGCGCGGCCTCGGCGCCGGCGCGCGCTTTCGTCAACTGCGCGGCCTGCTTGGGATCGCGCGTGAAAATATCGGGCAGGGCGAGCGCGGTATCGATTTTGGCAATGATGCCGTTGATGCGCTCGATCTCGGACTCGGCTTGGGCGATCCGCTGCCGCGGTGAAACGCGCCTTTCGTTGCGGATTCGCTCGGGCTTTGCGGCGACCTCCTTGGCGCGCTCGCGCGCGGCCGCGCGGCCGTCATTCGCCGACAGGATCATGCGGCGATATTCGTCGAGATCGCCGTCATAGGCCGTGACGGTCTGGTTCACCACGACCCACAACCGGTCGGCGCAGGCCTCGATCAGATAGCGATCGTGCGAGACCATGATGATGGCGCCGGGGAATTCGTTGATCGCCTCCGCGAGCGCCGCGCGGCTGTCGATGTCGAGATGGTTGGTCGGCTCGTCCAGGATGATCATGTTGGGGCCGTAGAACGTCGCAAGCCCGAGCAGCAGCCGCGCCTTCTCGCCGCCCGACAGGCTCTTCACCAGCGTGTCGCCCGCCTTGCCGGAGAAGCCGATCGCGCCGACGCGGCCGCGCACCTTGCTCTCCGGCGCCTCGGGCATCAGCTTGCGGATGTGATCATAGGGCGAACCGTCGAGATTGAGCTCGTCGACCTGGTGCTGGGCAAAATAGCCGACCGACAATTTGTCGGCTTTGGTGATCCTGCCCGCGAACGGCGCGAGCTTGCCCGCCAGCAGCTTGACCAGCGTCGACTTGCCGTTGCCGTTGGAGCCGAGCAGCGCGATGCGGTCGTCGGGATCGACGCGCAGCGTCACGCGGTTGAGCACGGGCTTGCCCGGCTCGTAGCCGACCGAGACGTCGTCGACCGCGATGATCGGCGGCGACAGCAGCTTCTCCGGTGCCGGAAAGGAGATCTCGTGAACGTCCTGGGTCACCAATGCGGTGACCGGCTTCATCCGCTCCAGCATCTTGACGCGCGACTGCGCCTGCCGTGCCTTGGACGCCTTGGCCTTGAAGCGGTCGACGAAGTCCTGCAGGCGCTTGCGCTCATCGGCCTGCCGCTTGGCGTGCTTGGCGTCGAGCAATTCGCGCGCGGCGCGCTGTTCCTCGAAGGAGGAGTAGGTGCCCTTGTAGAGCGTCAACCTGCCGCGATCGAGGTGCAGGATCTGGTCGACCGACGTGTCTAAGAGATCGCGGTCGTGGCTGATCACGATCACCGTGCGCGGGTAGTTGGCGAGGTGGTTCTCGAGCCACAACGTGCCTTCGAGATCGAGATAGTTGGTCGGCTCGTCCAGCAGCAGCAGGTCGGGAGCGGAGAACAGCGTCGCGGCCAGGGCGACGCGCATCCGCCAGCCGCCGGAAAATTCCGCACATGGCCGCGCCTGGTCTGATGTCGAGAAGCCGAGGCCGGAGAGGATCGCCGCCGCCCGGGCAGGAGCGGAGTGGGCGTCGATGTCGACCAGTCGGGTCTGAATCTCGGCGATCCGGTGCGGATCGTGCGCGGTCTCGGCCTCGCGCAGCAGCGCGTCGCGCTCGAGGTCGGCCTTCAACACGACGTTGATCAGGCTTTCCGGCCCGTCGGGCGCTTCCTGCGCGAGGCTGCCGATCCGCCAGCGCGGCGGCAGCGCGATGCTGCCGCTTTCGGTCGGGATGTCGCCGCGGATGGCATGAAACAGCGTCGATTTGCCGACGCCGTTGCGGCCGACAAATCCGACGCGGGCTCCGGGCACAATCTGCACAGAACTGTGATCAATCAGCAGCCGTCCGGCGATCCGGACCGAGATGTCAGTGATGGAGAGCATGCAGCGTTGTCACCGGACCCGCTGCCAAACGCAACCCGTCTGTTGGTAAAATCTGTCCGGGCGACGGCCCCGGAAACGCGTTTTGGGCTGCCGGTCAGCCCAAAACATCTAGTGGCGATCGCCTTCCCGTCGATGCATCTCGTCGAGGAGTTGCTGCAGGCGGGACGACAGCGCGGGCTCCGGCCGCATGTCTTTCTGAAGCCGTTCACCCACCGCATCGCAGATGTAACGGCAGGTCTTGTGGTCGATCTGATCGGCGTCGTTGTCGATCTTGGTCATTGTCATCGTCATGGCTGATCTCTTGGCAAACCTCTTGGATGTTTCTTGGCGAGTTCCACCTCGCGTCTTCGGTCAATCGTTGCCATGACAAGTCGCGACCCCGAATTTGGTTCGGTTCCGCCTTACTCTCGCCTTCAGGTGGTGGGGCGCATCGCGCCGCCGGGTTCCCGGGTGGGCATGAAAAAAGCCCCGGCGCGAGGCCGGGGCTGAGTCAGTCAGGGGAGCAGGCGATAGAGACCAGATGGATCAGTAGCAGCGGTTGACCAGGCGCCAGCGCGGACCCCAAGGGGTCGGCACCACGCGGCGCACGTAGCAGCCGCCATAGCCATATCCGTACCCGCCGTAATAGGCCGGACCACCGACGATGACGCGCGGGCCACCCCACCAGCCGTGGTGCCATCCACCGTGCCAGCCGCCGTGCCAACCGCCCCACGCAGAGGCAGAGGTCGGGGCGAGAGCGGCGGCACCGAGCGAAATCGCGGCAACGGCGGCGAGCGAAATTTTGCGTAA
The DNA here is from genome assembly GCF_053474805.1 of Bradyrhizobium sp. WCU1. Lineage (NCBI taxonomy): Bacteria > Pseudomonadati > Pseudomonadota > Alphaproteobacteria > Hyphomicrobiales > Nitrobacteraceae > Bradyrhizobium > Bradyrhizobium sp. WCU1. The sequence continues at coordinate 116,545 of NZ_CM130280.1, read as the reverse complement.
CATGATCGTCTCCTCGAGCTATGGGCGCGCGTGGCGCGCCGCGGTGACATCGTTTCCCGAGACGTCCTGTGAAGCTTGCGGATGGGTCAGCAAGGCGTCCGATCGATGCAGAGCCTAGGCGGCGACAGCTGAACGGCGGCGGCACGGCGCTGACAGAATGGGTTCACCTAGGTGAAATCGCGGTAAGCCAGCCGAGCCGGTGGCGCTCGCGAGACCGCCCGGATGACGGTTTTCGTCGTGAAAATCCATCAAAACTAAAGGCTAACGCGTCACAGGGTCGCTTGCCGTTGTCCCATCGCGTCGATATAAGCCCCGGCAACTCCCAGCCACCGTTTACAAGGACGAAATCATGGCGATTGAACGCACCTTTTCGATCATCAAGCCCGATGCCACCGAGCGCAACCTGACCGGCGCAGTTAATGCGGTGATCGAGAAGGCGGGCCTGCGGATCGTGGCGCAGAAGCGCATCCAGATGACCCGCGGCCAGGCCGAGACCTTCTACGCGGTCCACAAGGCGCGCCCGTTCTTCGGCGAGCTGGTCGACTTCATGACCTCGGGCCCCGTGGTGGTCCAGGTGCTGGAAGGCGAGGGCGCCATCCCCAGGTATCGCGACGTGATGGGCGCGACCGATCCATCGAAGGCCGCCGAGGGCACCATCCGCAAGCTCTATGCGAAGTCGATCGGCGAGAACTCGGTGCATGGTTCGGATGCGCCGGAGACCGCGGCGATCGAGATCGCGCAGTTCTTCGCCGGCAACGAAATCGTCGGCTAACGACGTACAACTGAAAGTGACACGGTCTCCTTCAGGAGACCGTGCCGGAATAACTGGGGAGCAGGGGCGGCCGCAAGGCCGAATAGGACGCGCTGTGGACTGGCTGTGGCAGATCTTTGATCCGGCGTACATCGGCGCGTTCTTCACCCAATTCAAGAACGAGATGGCGACACCGACCTTCTGGGTCGCCGTCGGCAAGATCATCTGGATCAACGTCCTGCTGTCGGGCGACAACGCGCTCGTGATCGCGCTCGCCTGCCGCGGGCTGGCGCCGCGCCAGCGCCTGTGGGGCATGATTCTCGGCGCCGCCGCGGCAGTGCTGCTGCGCGTCATCTTCACCGGCATCGTCGCCAGCCTGATGGAGCTGCCCTACCTGAAGCTGGTCGGCGGACTGGCGCTGATCGTGATCGCCGCCAAGCTGCTGGTGCCGGAGCAGGAGGACGAGGACGGCGTGCAGACGGCCTCGCATCTGTGGGCCGCGGTGCAGATCGTCGTCGTCGCCGACATCGTGATGAGCCTCGACAATGTGATCGCGGTGGCCGCGGCCGCCAATGGCAGCGTGCCGCTGCTGGTGCTTGGGCTCGCGATCAGCGTTCCCCTGATCGTTGCCGGTGCGGCGCTGATCATGGCGCTGCTCACCAAGCTGCCGGTCCTGGTCTGGGCCGGCGCCGCGCTGCTCGGCTGGATCGCGGGCGACGTCATCGCGACCGATCCGGCCGTGCATCCGAAGCTCGATGCGCTGTTCGCCGGATCGCTCGGCGCCAAACTCGATTCCTGGCTGACGTCGATCGGGATGTCGCCGCAATTCGCGCATGGCGGCAATGGCGGCGAGATCACGCTCGCGGTGCTCGGCATCGTCGTGGTGCTGGTCGTCGGATCGCTCTGGCGCCGTCACGCGCTCCGCAAGGCCAAGCACGCCGCCAAGGCGGCGTGATTCTTCCTAAAGCGCGATGAGATTGGGTCGAATCGTCATCGCGCTTCAGCTCTTTGTTTGAGCATGATCTTTTCGAAAAACCGCTTCGCACTTTTCCGGATCATGCTCTAACGCCGCACGATCGAGCCGACGCGGCCGACCAGCCGGGCCAACTGCCTGAAGCGGCTGCCGACCCGGTCGGCGACCAGATCCACCATCCGATGTTCGAACACCAGCATCAGCTTGCGGCCCTGGGTGCGGAAATGGGTCAGCGGCAGCACGCCGGTGCGTGCCGCCGTGATCAGATGCGCGACGCGGAACGCAGCGCCGAGCACGCGCGCGCGCTCGTCCATTGCGGGCGTCACCAGCGCGCGGATCTGCGGCGGCGGTTCGTTCTCCTCGCTGAGGCCGGCGTAGCGATAGAACACCGACAGCGCGACGAAGGCGCGGCCCTGATGCGTGATCGAGCCGAAATTGCCGTTCATGATCAGGCTGAGGGTTTCCTCGCCGCGATGATCCGGATGCACCCGCCAGCCGATATCCGAGAGCAGGCAGGCGACGTGCCGCAGCCTGCGGTCTTCCTCGGTCTCGCGCAGCCTGACGACGCGCACCAGGCGGTCGGTCCAGGCGGTCAGCTCCTGGGCATGGCGGGCGGAGCGCGACAGCAATTCGTTGAGGTTCTGTGCAGCGCAGGCGAGGCCGTCCTTGACCCGCTCGGCCGGCGGCAGCATCTCGTAGAGCAGGCCTTCGCGCACGCCGAAGGTCGAGAACACGATGGTCTTCGGCTGGGCCACGCGGATGATGTATTCGAGCACGAGCGCGGCGTAGGCCAATAGCGGCCGCCGCGCATCGGCGATCGATTCGATGTTGGCGAGCATGTTGGTGGCTGCCAGCCGCCGCAGCCGCTGCGCGAAGTCGAGCGCGTCCGCGGCCGGGATCGAATAGCCGTGCATCACCTTGAGCGGGTAGCCGCTCTGGATGATGTGGATGCGCGCCAGCGCACGCCAGGTGCCGCCGACCGCGTAGAAGGTGCGGCCGCGGCCGGTCTTGAGCTGGGCGACGCCGAGCAGCTCGTTCTTGACGATGCGTTCGGCACGCTTGAGCGACTTGTTCGAGAGGTCCTGCAGCGCGAGGCTGCCGAGCGGCAGCGTCACGCCGCTGCGCACGCGGCTGCCCTTGACGTCGATCAGTTCGAGCGAGCCACCGCCGAGATCGCCGACGATGCCGTTCGGATTGTGCACGCCCGAGACGACGCCGAGCGCAGACAGCTTCGCTTCACGCGGTCCGGTGAGAATCTCGATCTTAGCGCCGCAAATGCGCTCGGCCTGGGCGATGAAATCCGGACCGTTCTTGGCGTCGCGGCAGGCCGCGGTCGCGATCGCGTAGACGCGGCCGACCTGCTGGATCCGGCACAGCGCGCGGAACCGGCGCAGCGCGGTCAGCGCCTTGTTGACCGCATCGGTCGCGAGCAGGCCGGTGCTCTGCACCTCGCGCCCGAGCCCGCACAGCGCCTTCTCGTTGAAGATGGTGATGAGGCTGCGCGCCATCGACTCGTAAACCACGAGACGAACCGAGTTCGAGCCGATGTCGATCACAGCGACGCTGGAAGCGCGCTTCCGCGGCCGCTTCACCGGTAGGCCCCCTTAAGAGGATGGCTGCTGACGTTCGTTGCGACGCGTGAGACGGCGCGGTGAAGATTCCTTGAGAGACTTACCACGGCCGGACAGACTCGGATTTGTCATAAAATAGTCATGCAGGTTGAAAGGCTCTTCGCCTTTCGCGGCCTTCATACGCGTTGACGATCCGTCCGGCAACAATTGCCAGCTTTGCTCGGTGTCCTTCAGGTTCGCGACCATGATCTGTTCGAGAACCTGCTGATGCACCGTGGGATTTTGCAGCGGACAGAGAACCTCGACGCGGCGGTCGAGGTTGCGCGGCATCATGTCGGCGGACGAGATATACACAGCAGCTTTTGTGCTCGGCAGGCCCTGACCCATGCCGAAGCAGTAGATTCGGCCGTGTTCCAGGAACCGGCCGATCACCGATTTCACGCGGATATTCTCCGACAATCCGGGCAGGCCGGGCCGCAGGCAGCAGATGCCGCGCACCACGAGCTCGACCGAGACGCCGGCCTGCGAGGCCTCGTACAGCGCGTCGATGATGTCGGGATCGACCAGCGCATTCATCTTCATCCAGACCGCGCCGGGACGACCGTGTTTGACGTGGGCGATCTCGTCACGGATGTGCTCGATGATCCGCTTGCGCAGCGTCAGCGGCGACACCGCCATCTTCTCGATGTCGCTCGGCTCGGCATAGCCGGTGATGTAGTTGAACACCCGTGCGACGTCGCGGCCGATGATCGGATCCGAGGTGAAGTAGGAGACGTCGGTGTAGATGCGTGCGGTGACCGGATGATAGTTGCCGGTGCCGGTGTGCACATAGGTCGTGAGATTGCCGCCTTCGCGGCGCACCACCATCGACAGCTTGGCGTGCGTCTTCAGTTCGATGAAACCGTAGACCACCTGCACGCCGGCGCGTTCGAGATCGCGCGCCCAGCGGATATTGGCTTCCTCGTCGAAGCGGGCCTTCAATTCGATCAGCGCGGTCACCGACTTGCCGGCCTCGGCGGCATCGGCGAGCGCGCGCACGACCGGCGAGTTGTTCGAGGTGCGATACAGCGTCTGCTTGATCGCGACCACGTCGGGATCGCGCGCTGCCTGTTGCAGGAACTGGACGACGACGTCGAAGGATTCGTAGGGGTGGTGGACCACGAGGTCCTTCTGGCGGATGGCGGCGAAGATATCGCCGCCATGGTCGCGCACGCGCTCGGGGTGGCGCGGCACGTAGGGCGGGAATTCGAGGTCTGGGCGATTGAGGCGGGTGAGCTGCGACAGCTCGTTCATCGCGAGCACGCCGTCGACCAGGATCACTTCATCGTCCGCCGCCGACAATGCGTGCTGCACGAAGACGCGCAGCTCTTCGGGCATCGAGGCCTCGATCTCGAGCCGGATCACCGATCCGCGCCGGCGCCGCTTGAGTGCGGTCTCGAACAGGCGAACGAGGTCTTCGGCCTCTTCCTCGATTTCGAGTTCGGAGTCCCTGATGATGCGGAACGCGCCCTGGCCCTTGACGGTGTAGCCGGGGAACAGGCGGCCGATGAACAGGCCGGTGGCCTGTTCGAGCGTGATCAGCCGCGCCGGCGCGCCTTCCTTGTTGGAGGGGATGCGGATGAAGCGGTCGATCTTGCCGGGCATGCGGATCAGCGCGTTCATCGCCTTGCCGTCGGAGATCCGCGACAATTGCAGCGCGACCGTGAAGCCGAGATTCGGGATGAACGGGAACGGATGCGCCGGGTCGATCGCCAGCGGGGTCAGCAGCGGGAAGATGTTGTGGAGGAAGTGATCCTCGATCCAGGTGCGTTCGGACTTGGTGACGTCGCGGCCATCGACCAGCTGGATGCCGACCTTGGAGAGGATATCCCGCAGGTCGCTCCAGATCGCCTGCTGGTCGGAGGCGAGCTGCGACACGGTCTTGTTGATCATCACGAGCTGCTCGGCCGGCAGCAGCCCGTCCGGGCTGCGCTCGGCGATGCCCTCGCGGACCTGCGCCTTGATGCCGGCGACGCGGACCATGAAGAACTCGTCGAGGTTGTTCGCCGAAATCGACAGGAAGCGGACCCGTTCCAGCACGGGATGGCCCGTGTTGACCGATTCCTCGAGCACCCGGCGGTTGAAGTGCAGCCAGGAGAGCTCCCGGTTGATGAAACGCTCGGGGCTGGTCGCGATCGCGGGGACGGGCGGGAGTTCCGCCTCTTTCTCTTTGATTTCAGGAGCTTGTGCCGAGTCCATCAAGTGCTGGTCCAATTCGGGGCAGGGGGCCGGAGCGGTCTAGCCGAAGGCCGCAGAGACCATGTGATATTGCGATGACGTTTCGATGACATTGATGTTCCGCCAGCCCGCGCCGTCAAGCCGCAGGTCGGCTCAGGCGTCCCGCAATAGCTCCGCCGCCAGCGCCCGCGTGACCGGCCGGCCGAGCCGCAGCGCCTCGGTATCGAGCAACTCGACCGCCTGGCGGACGGCGGCATAGGAGCGCTCGATCCGGCTGGTCAGGTAGCTGACCAGCGGCTCGTCCACGCTCATCTGGCGATCGGCGCAGAATTTGACGATCAGGCCGCGGAACAGCTGGTCGTCGGGCGGCAGCAGCGTCACGGTCGGCACCGCGCGAAGCCGCGACCTCAGATCGCGCAGCTCGATCTCGAATGCCGACGGCGGGACGCGCGCCGTGATCAAAACGAAAGCATCGTCCTGGCGCGCCAGATTCATCAGGTGAAACATCGCGCGCTCGTCGAAATCCGATGGCCGCAGATCCTCGATCACCAGCGCGCCGGTCGCAAGGGCCGTGGGCACCGCCTCAGCGGTCAGCGCATGCGCGGCGGTCGAGCGGGCGCCGGCGCTCTCGGCCCAGATCGCAGCGAGGTGGCTTTTGCCGGAGCCGTCGGGCCCGATCAGCAGCATGATTCGGTTCGGCCAGTCGGGCCAGCCGTCGATCAGCGCCAGCGCGGCTTCGTTGGCGGGCCCCTCGAGGAAATCGTCGCGGGTCAGCTTCTCCTCGTGCGGCAGGGCCAAGGCCAATTGACGAGGTTGAACGCTACCGGCCACGCAAGTCTCCAAACCACTTCATTCTAGCATGATCCCTGCGCAAACGCTTCGCGTTTGTCGCGGGAAAACCGGTTTCCACTTTTCCGGATCGTGCCTACCGAGCCTCGATCGTGCTCATGTGCCGCACCCACTCCACGAGATAGAGGGACACCGAACCCAAAGTAAAGATCGTCACCAGACCCATCAGGATCAGGTCGTAGGGGTGCGGCTGAAAGCCGAAGCCGAGCGAGGCCAGCACCAGGGCCGCGAACGCGACCTGTGCCACCGTGTTCAGCTTCGACACCATCAGCGGCTTCATCTCGACAGGCTTGTCGAACAACCATGACACAATCACGGCGGAGACGATCATGATGTCGCGCGACACCACGAGAATCACGATCCAGCGTGGCACTGCGCCCCAGATTCCGAGCGCGACATAGATCGACACCAGCAGCGCCTTGTCGGCGAGCGGGTCGAGCAGGGCGCCGAGCTCGCTCGTCATGTTGAAGCGCTTGGCGAGGAAACCGTCGACCGCGTCCGACACGCCTGCGATCACGAAGAGCGCAAATGCGATCTCCATCTGGCTGGACACGATGGCCCAGACGATCACCGGCACCAGGATGATGCGGGCAAGGGTAATGATGTTTGGAATGCTCAACTTGAATCGTTTCCCGGCTATAAGCCTGATTTTACTCGATATCCGGCTCTTTTCAGCTGCGGCCTTGTGTTATCTACATAGTATCGCGGCAGCATTGCCGCGAGCCATTGCGCGGGGGCGGAATTCCTCGTAACCAGCCCCTTATCATCTGGAATTGGGCATGACCGAGCGCAAAAACGGGCTCACTTACGCGGATTCGGGTGTCGATATCGACGCCGGCAATCGTCTGGTCGATCTGATCAAGCCGATGGTGCGGGCCACCGCACGACCCGGCGCGGACGCCGAGATCGGCGGATTCGGCGGGCTGTTCGACCTCAAGGCCGCGGGCTTCAAGGATCCTGTCCTGGTGGCAGCGACCGATGGCGTCGGCACCAAGCTGAAGATCGCGATCGAGACCGGCATCCATAGCGGCATCGGCATCGACCTCGTCGCGATGTCGGTCAACGACCTCGTCGTGCAGGGCGCGGAACCCCTGTTCTTCCTCGATTATTTCGCCTGCGGCAAGCTGCATCCGGAGGCCACCGCGCAGATCGTCGCGGGCATCGCCGAGGGCTGCCGCGAATCCGGCTGCGCGCTGATCGGCGGCGAGACCGCCGAGATGCCCGGCCTCTACAAGGATGGCGATTACGACCTCGGCGGCTTCGCGGTCGGCGCGGCCGAACGCGGCACCTTGCTGCCGACCGCCGATATCGCGGCCGGCGACGCCGTGATCGGCCTTGCGTCCTCGGGCGTGCATTCCAACGGCTACTCGCTGGTGCGCAAGATCGTCGAGCAATCCGGCGTTGCCTATGACGCGCCGGCGCCGTTCGCACCGGTCATGACGCTCGGTGCGGCACTGCTGACGCCGACCAAGCTTTATGTGAAATCCTGCCTGCGCGCGATCCGCGACACCGGTGCGGTCAAGGGCCTCGCCCACATCACCGGCGGCGGCTTCACCGACAACATCCCGCGTGTGCTGCCGAAGCATCTCGGGGTCGGCATCGACCTGGCGCGGCTGCCGGTGCTGCCGGTGTTCAAATGGCTGGCCGAGCAGGGCGGCATCGCCGAGCTCGAACTGCTGCGCACCTTCAACTGCGGCGTCGGCATGATCGCGATCGTCAGGCGTGATGCGGTCGAAGCGGTGACCGAAGCCTTCACCGCCGGCGGCGAGACCGTGACGCTGCTCGGCGAGGTGATCGAGGCCAAGGGTGAGGATCGGGTGGTCTATAACGGTCATCTCGATCTTTCGCGATGAAGCGCCGGGTCGCCATCCTGATCTCCGGCCGCGGCTCCAACATGGCCGCGCTGATCGAGGCTGCGAAGGCCGTGGATTTTCCAGCCGAGATCGCGGTCGTGATCTCCAACCGCGCCGACGCGCCCGGGCTTGAAAAGGCTGCCGCGAGCGGCATTCCGACCATCGTCATCGCGAGCAAGCCGTTCGGCAAGGATCGCGCCGGCTTCGAGGCGGTGCTGCAAAAGGCGCTCGACGACAACAAGGTCGAGCTGATCTGCCTCGGCGGCTTCATGCGGCTGTTCACCGCCGACTTCGCCCGGCACTGGTACGGCCGGATGCTCAACATCCATCCCTCGCTGCTGCCGTGTTTTCCCGGCCTCGATCCGCACGGCCAGGCGCTGCGTGCAGGGGTCAAGCTGTCCGGCGCGACGGTGCATTTCGTGATTCCGGAGACCGATGCCGGACCGATCGTGATGCAGGGCGCGGTCATGGTGGCTGACGACGACACGCCCGAGACGCTCGCCGCACGCGTGATCACCATCGAGCATCGCATCTATCCGGAAGCGCTGCGGCTGCTGGCGAGCGGGCGGCTCAAGCTCGACGGCGATCGCTGCAGCACGCAAGGCAGCATCGCAACCGACGGCGCGCTGATCGCGCCGGCGCCCTAGGGTTTGCCCGTGCCGCTGGAAAATCCCCCGGGTGATGCGGCCGGGGAGGCATCAGGACGAATTCCGCCGAAAGCCGCGTTCAGTGAACCTTGAGGTTCTCTGCCGACGCCTTGCCGCGGTTCTCCACCAGCTCGTACTCGACGGTCTGGTTCTCGTTCAGTGTGCTGAGACCTGCGCGTTCGACCGCCGAGATGTGCACGAACACATCCTTGTCGCCGACGGCCGGCTTGATGAACCCGTAGCCTTTGGTCGGGTTGAACCATTTGACGGTACCCTTCGGCATCGTCTCTCTCCTAGTCTAGACATAAAAAAGACGCGGCCACGTTTTCCACGTGCCACGCCACAAGCGGGCCTTCCGCTGTCTGTTCAATTTCCGGGTCTTCAGATCCAAAGTCTTCAAGTCCGAAGTTTTGCCTCTCGAAGCCTTGGATAAAACGTCGTGAAACGCACAGTCGAACGGCAGCAATCCGATTGTGAAGGGATTGCAACACGAAAATTGCGCCTTAGCAAGCGCGGTGGTTTTGCCTGACGCAACCTCAGCCTGTGCCGGTCGAACGACAGGCCCAAGGCGTTCGGCCACTGGCCGGCGGTCGGATGGAACCTGGCGCGCTAGCCCCGGTCCACCCGCACCACGCGGCCCTTGTCGATCGCGAGCGCGAGCTGGCCGTGCTTGAGCTTGAGTGCCGCCTCGCCGAACAATTCGCGCCGCCAGCCATGCAGGGCGCCGACCTCGGCCTGATCGCTGGCCGCGATCTGCTCGAGGTCGTCGACGGTGGCGATCACCTTGCTGGCGACGCCGTGGCGCTCCGACGTCATGCGGAGCAGCACCTTCAACAGCTCGACGGTCGCCGCCCCGTTGGAATTGTTTCTGGGTTTTTCCAGCTTGGGGAGCGTCGCCGGGTCGCGGGCCAGCCCGCGCTGCACGGCGGCGATGATGTCGGCGCCCCATTTCGAGCGCTCGAAACCCTTCGGCAGCGAGCGCAGGTTACCGAGCTTCTCCAGCGAGGTCGGCGCATGGGTGGCGATGTCGCCGACCGCATCGTCCTTGAGCACGCGCGAGCGCGGCACGTCGCGGCTCTGCGCCTCCTGCTCGCGCCAGGCTGCGACCTCGATCAGCACCGCGAGCTCGCGCGGCTTGCGCACGCGGGTCTTGAGCCGCTCCCAGGCGCGCTCGGGGTGGAAGTCGTAGGTCTTCGGCGAGGTCAGGATCTCCATCTCCTCGCTGACCCAGTCGCTGCGGTCGCGCTTGCGCAAGTCGGCGTCGAGCGCCGCGAACACTTCGCGCAGATGGGTGACGTCGGAGACGGCGTAATGCAGTTGCTCCTCGCTCAGCGGACGGCGCGACCAGTCGGTGAAGCGATGGGTCTTGTCGGGGCGGTGGCCGGTGACGCGGTCGACCAGCTGGTCGTAGGCGATGCTGTCGCCATAACCGAGCACCATGGCCGCGACCTGGGTGTCGAAGATCGGATGCGGGATCGTGCCGGAGAGGTGCCAGACGATTTCGATGTCCTGCCGCGCGGCGTGGAACACCTTCAGCACGGCCTCGTTCGACATCAGTTCGAAGAACGGCTTGAGGTCGATGCCGGGCGCCAGCGCGTCGACCACGACGGCTTCGTCCGCGCTTGCCATCTGCACGACGCAGAGCAGGGGATAGTAGGTCGTTTCCCGAAGGAATTCGGTGTCGACGGTAATGACCTTGTGCTGGGCGAGCCGATCACAGGCGGCGGCGAGGTCGGAGGTCGTGCTAATCAGATCCATGAACTATCCATGACGGCTTGACCCCACGCGTTCTGCCGAAAGGGCAGCTATGTCAAGGGTCTTGCAGGGATTTTGGCCCTGCATGGGGTGAGGGACGGGTCATTTTTGAATTGATTGGGCGTGATTCGAGGGCGTTTTCGGCCTGATCGAGCTGCGAATTCGCCCGTCCTCCAGCCGGAAGCCGGGACCCATAACCACCGAAGTTCGTTCGCGGCTCCGGCCTCGTGCGGTCTTGGGCACTGGGGGTGATGGGGCCTGGCTCCCTTGCGCAATTGCGCACAGGCCCGGCTCGCCGCCTCCGCTAAAGCTTCGGCGCGCAGGGGCGCTTGACTTCGTCGAAGCCTTGGCGAAGACCGGCCCGGGCGATCCAGTATCCCAGGGACGCCGGTGCTGGAATCGAGAAGCCGCGGTGACTGGATCGTCTGCATGCGCGGGCGATGACAGTTGAAGATGAGGACGCCATGTCTATGATCATCTCCCGTCGACCCGGATTTGCTGTCGGCTAACGCATTCCAGCCCGACGCGATCAAGGCTCCGACGGGTGCAGCTTATCGCGATCTCAGAAACAGCCTAGCGAGGATCGTCCCGATGGAGCCCCACCACGCGCATCAGATCGAGGAAACGATCGAACGCGATGTTCGGCTTGACCTGTTCAGAGGGCTCGGGTTGTGGATGATATTTCTGGATCACATCCCCAACGATGGAGCCATCGGCTGGATTACGCTGCGCAACTACGGCTTCAGTGACGCTGCGGAGTTTTTCGTTTTCATCTCGGGTTACCTTGCCGGTTTCATATACGGCCCGATCATCGCTTCAGGTTTCCTGCTGTCTGCAGCGAAGCGGCTGTGGACGCGGGCCGCGCATATCTACGCGGCGCATATCATGTTGTTCCTGATCTTTACGGCCCAGGTCGCGAGAACCTCCCGACGGCTCGACAATCCGATGTATGAAAACGAGTTCAACGTTTTCAATTTTCTTCAGCATCCGGATATCCTGATCGGACAGGCACTCACCCTGCGATACAAGCCCGTGGATCTCGACGTGCTGCCATTGTTCATTGTCTTGCTGCTCGCGTCCCCACTGGTCATCTGGGGACTGGTGCGTCGCCCCAATCTCACCTTGCTGGCTTCTATTGTTCTCTACGTGCTGGCGCGATGGTTCGATTGGAACATCGCATCATATCCACCGGGCACAACGTGGTACTTCAATCCATTTTGCTGGCAGTTGCTGTTCGTTTTCGGCCAGTGGTGCGGGGTGGGCGCATTGTCCCAGATTTTCAGGCTGATCAAGTCGCGGATCGTCGCGGCGGTGGCGATTGCCTGGCTGATCTTTGCGTTCCTGATCGTGATGACCTGGCATTTCCATGCGCTGGAGACGTTCATACCGGGATGGATGATGAAGTTCATCTACCCGATCGACAAGACAGATCTCGATATGTTGCGCTTGACCCATTTCCTTGCGCTCGCCGTCGTCGTCCATGACCTGATTCCGCGGGACTGGCCGCCGCTGAAATCCCGATCATTGCGTCCACTGACCTTGTGCGGCGAACATTCGCTGCCGATCTTTTGCCTCGGGGTCTTGCTGTCGTTCTCCGCCCATTGGGTCTTGACCCAATACAGCGGCGCGGTCATCGCACAGCTCGTGGTGAGTGCGGCCGGAATCGCGATCATGGTTGTCGCGGCATGGTTGCTGCATCGCGCCGACAACATTCCGAATTTGTTCGTCGATGTGACGACTGCAGAGCTTCGACGGAAAATTGGCGACCGAACTGGAATAATAAGCAACAAGGAGCTGCCGTGATCGCCCCGCAGCCGGCGGCCGTTACCAGCGAGCTGTTTCAAATCGCCTCGGATGTCCCGGAGCATCGTCGCGACGCTGTGCTCGACGACATCAACAGCATCATCGATACGAACTGGCTGACGGAAGGAAGATTCTGGTCGCGGCAGCACTCGCCGTTCAAACCCGACCACGGCATCGTCCTGCTTCACCACGGCGGTGCATGCGTGGCCTACATGATCATCCAGCGTCTGGCCGTTGGCGGCACGCCGGTGATCTATCTGTCAGGCACCGCAGTCCGCGACGCCTATCGCGGCAGCGGCTTCTTCAAACGGATGTTCGAGACCGCGATGGCGGCGGAGTTCGCCGACCCGGCGGCGCCGGCGGAATTCTGCCTGTGCTGGCGGACGAGGAATCCGGTCATCTACGTGCTGGGGCGCGCGCAATGCCGCAGCGTCGTGCCGGCCATTCCAGCCGCGACCAACGGGGGCGATCTCGACGCGCTTTGTCTCAGGCTGGCTGCAACCTTGTACCCTCATCAGACCATCGAGAAGCAGACGATGGCGATGCGCGGCGCCTATGGCCAGCTGCGCTATCGCGACGAGCCGACGACCCAGACGTCACCGGACGTCGACCGATGGTTCTCGCAGACCATTCCCGACTGCGCCGACGCAGTCTTCTGCGCCGGGTGGGCTGGTAATCGCTGGTCGCGGCGCTGAGCGGCGAAGAATTGCCTTGGCAACGACTGGACCGCCGCTGATGTGCGCCGCCGGGCAATCAGTGATAGCGGCGCGCCTCCATCCTTCGGTCATTCCGGGGCAGCCCGAAGGGCTGAGCCCGGAATCCATTGGGCCGCGCGAATCGAGGATGAATGGATTCCGGGCTCTCGCTTCGCGAGCCCCGGAATGTCGAGGGAGGCTGCCGTGCGGACTTGCGCCCTTGGGCAACTCAGCGATTGGCGATCCGCCCGGCCTCGACCGGCGTGGCGATGTTGCCCTGATCGATCCGCGCTTCGCCCGCACGAACGCGCGACGGCCATCCATATCGCGAGGCCAGCATCGTGAGTCGGTCCCTGACGCGATCATGCGCGGGACGTTCGAGGAAGCGCCAGACGAACCACGCCAGCAGCACCATGCACGCCACGACGAACGTGGTTGAGAGTGCATTCGGCGTTGGTGTGATCAGGAGCAGGATCACGTAGCCGAGCTGCAGATGCAGCAGGTAGAGCGGATAGGTGATGCCGCCGATGGCCCTGACGAGCCCGCCTGGCAGCGGCACGGACTTGACCCGGGTGGCCGCGAACACGATGCCGAGCGAAACGATGCAGATCACCGTCACGACGCGCGGATCGAAGCTGCCACGGGTGTGGACGCCGAGCCGCTCCAGCTTGTGCACGGCCTGGAACGTCGCCGTTCCCATCGCCAGCGTCAAAAGGCTGTAGAGCCTGCTGTCGCGCCGTCCACGGTAGTGTTCGTAAATCAGGAGGCCGACAGCGAAGAAGCCGCTGTCGTCGGCCATGAACAGCTTCTCGAACAGCGGAATGTCGAGCGTCAATTCGTTGGCGAAGGTGACGGCGATCCACGCCACAATGATGGTGTCGATCCGCCTCGGGAAGATGCCCCAGGCCAGCAACAGCGCGACCCAGGCGTAGAACACGACCTCGATCACCAGCGACCAATAGGCGTCATCCATGTAGGGCTGGCCGAGCATCGGCGCCGCGATGAACAAATTCGCCAGCCATTGACCCCACGTCACCTGAAACCAGGCGTGGCCGGCGAGCAGCGTCGCGAGGAAGGTCAGCGTCATGCAGATGACGAAGGTCGGATAAATGCGGCTGAAGCGCGCGATGGCGAAGCCGACCGGGGTGCGGCCCTCGGCCGAATAGGCGATGACGAAGCCGGAGATCGCGAAGAACACGGGGACGCCGAGGAAGCCGTATTGCGCGATCGGGGCCAGATACGGCATCGCCACCTCCTGCAAGCCGTGCGACGCCGGGCCCCAGAAGCCGTAATGGTAAAGGATCACGGCCCCGACCGCAGCGAGCCGCAGCAGGTCCAGCACAGGAACCCGGGTCGGATCCGGTTGTTTGGCAACGCTCGGCATAGGCCCGTTATCATGGCGGCGAGGCATGAAGGCGTTCTTAATCCGGCCGGCGAGGCGGCCGGCGCGGCCGTTCACGATTGCAGAAGCCCCGTTGCGATGCCGGCGGCGGCGCTGAGGACGACCACCACGAGCGGCGGCGCCCGCCAGGCCGTGAGCAGCACGAAGCCGGCCAGCGCAATGCCGAAATCGAGCGGACGGTGGACGCTGCTGGTCCACACCGGATTGTAGAGCGCGGCGCCGAGGATGCCGACCACCGCGGCGTTGACGCCGCGCATCATCGCCTGCGCCGCCGGCCGCCTGCGGAATTGATCCCAGAACGGCAGCGCTGCAAGCAGGACGAGAATTCCGGGCACGAAGATGCCGACGAGGCCCGTGATAGCGCCGGGCACGCCGCCGATCACGGCGCCGAGATAGGCCGCGAAGGTGAACAGTGGGCCCGGCACGGCCTGCGCCGCGCCGTAGCCGGTGAGGAACGCATCGTCGCCGATCCAGCCCGGCGTCACCACCGCTTCGCGCAGCAGCGGCAGCACGACATGGCCGCCGCCGAACACCAGCGCGCCCGAGCGGTAGAACGCCTCGAACAGGCCGAGGCCGGGCCATGTCCGGGCGAGGAGCGGCAGTCCGACCAGCAGGGCGATAAACAGGATCAGCGCACCGAGGCCAACGCGGCGTGACACCGGCATCGCAATATGGGTGGCGCCATTGGCCGTTTGCGCCCGGCAGAGCCAGAGGCCGGCGATGGCGCCGAGCACGATGGCGCCGATCTGCGCGATCGACGAGGCGCTGGTGAGAATGACCAGCGCCGCCACCGTCGCAATCGATGCGCGCTCACGATCGGGGCAGAGCGAGCGCGCCATGCCCCAGACGGCCTGGGCCACGATCGCGACTGCGACCAGCTTGAGGCCATGCACCAGTCCGGCGCCGGCCGGCCCGCTCAATCCGCTGGCGCCATAGGCAAACAGCACCAGCGCAATCGCCGACGGCAACGTGAAGCCGGTCCAGGCGGCCAGCGCGCCCAAATATCCCGCGCGCATCAGGCCGAGCGAGAAGCCGACCTGGCTGCTGGCCGGGCCGGGCAGGAACTGGCAGAGCGCGACTAGATCCGCATAGGCCTGCTCGTCGAGCCAGCGCCGGCGGGTGACGAATTCGTCGCGGAAATAGCCGATATGGGCGATCGGGCCGCCGAAGCAGCTGACGCCGAGCTTGAGAAAGATCAGCAGGACCTCGAGCGGCGAATGCGCGGCGGCGGGCGTCGTGGTCGAATGCTGGATGTCGGTGTCGTTCAAGCGCCGTCAATTCCCTGGCTTGCGTCCGATGTCAGGACTCATCAGGGCAAGGATATCGCGATTTGGTGACGCCTGAGCGCGATTTCTGGCTACGGCGAGAGAAATGTCGGACGGGACGACCGGCACGTCGGTGGATATGGCGATAGCTCACTCGTAGCGCATGTTCTTCGACGGCCGGCGCGCTGCGGGCATCGCCAGCACGACGAGGCACAGCGCGATCATCGCCAGTCCCATAAATTCGAATGCAAATGCGTCCACGGGCCGTTCTCCCCCATTTGGAAACATTTAGACTTGTTGGGGGAGCGTTGACGCGCTGTTAAGCCTTATGGTTACCGCCGCGAGCCTCCCGGCATGGTGGAGAGTGAGTTAACGCTTACAACGGGCGAGATGCGTAGGATGGGTAGAGCGAAGCGAAACCCATCAACTTCGCAGCTCCGGGAGAGATGATGGGTTTCGCTGCGCTCTACCCATCCTACGAAGCGACAATCTTGCCTTACGTCCCGCAGAACGTCTGCGTCACCATCTGCTCGGGCAGCGGCGGATCGGCGTAGGCGGCGAACTGCGTCTGGTCTTCGTACGGCTTCGCCAGCACCGTCAGCAATTCCTCGAACGGCGCGTAGTCGTCCGCGTTCACCGCAGCCGCAATCACCGCCTCGATGCGGTGGTTGCGCGGGATGAAGGCCGGGTTGACGGCGGCCATCGCGGCCTTGCGCTCGGCTGCGCTCTGCGGCTCCAGCGCGAGGCGGGCGCGCCAGCGGTTTGCCCATTCGTCGAACGCTGCGGGATCGGTGAACTGCGCGCGGACGTCGGCGGCGTCATCGGCTGCGGCGTTTCCGAGATGGCGGAAGGTCAGGGTGAAGTCGGCCGCGTTCTTGGCCATCGCGTCCAGCAAGTCCTGGATCAGCGCCTCGTCACCATCCTGCGCGGTGAACAGGCCGACCTTGGCGCGCAGCCCGGCCTGATAGGCCGCGGTGAATTTTTCGGGGAATTCGCCGAGGATCGTCTGCGCCTGCTCGATCGCCTTCTCCTGCTCGCTGTCGAACAGCGGCAGCAGGCACTCGGCGAGCCGGGTCAGATTCCACAGCGCGATGCGCGGCTGGTTGGCGTAGGCGTAGCGGCCCATCTCGTCGATCGAGGAGAACACCTGCGCCGGATTGTAGGCGTCGAGGAAGGCGCAGGGGCCGTAGTCGATGGTCTCGCCGGATATCGAGGTGTTGTCGGTGTTCATCACGCCGTGGATGAAGCCGACCAGCAGCCAGCGCGCGACCAGTGCGGCCTGGCGCGCGACGACGCCGGCGAGCAGCGCGTGATAGGGCCGGGCGGCATCCCTGAGCTCGGGGTAGTGCCTCGCGATGACATGGTCGGCGAGCGCGCGCACGCCGTCGGTGTCGCCGCGGGCAGCGAAGAACTGGAAGGTGCCGACGCGGATGTGGCTGGAGGCGACCCGGGTCAGCACCGCACCCGGCAGCGCGGTCTCGCGCATCACCGGCTCGCCGGTGACGACGGCAGCGAGCGAGCGGGTGGTCGGGATGCCCAAGGCGAACATCGCCTCGCTGACGATGTATTCGCGCAAGACCGGACCGAGCGCGGCGCGGCCATCGCCGCGGCGCGAGAACGGTGTTGGGCCACTTCCCTTGAGCTGGATGTCGCGGCGGAGGCCGCCCTTGTCGATGACTTCGCCGAGCAGGATGGCGCGGCCGTCGCCGAGCTGGGGAACAAAGTGCCCGAACTGGTGGCCGGCATAGGCCATGGCGATCGGGTCGGCCCCCTCGGGCAGCCGCTTGCCGGCGAGGATTTCGGCGCCCTCAGGTGTTGCCAGCAGGTCCGGATCCAGCCCGAGCTGGACCGCCAGCGGCCGGTTCAGCTTGATCAGCCGGGGGGCGGCCACGGGGGTCGGCGCGACGCGGGCAAAAAAGTTCGCCGGCAGCGCCGAATAGGTGTTCTGGAACGGAAAATGGACGGTCATATCGCAAAGATAGGCCGGCAGGCCGAATAGGCAAACGATTGGCTGCGTCGGTGCCGAAAATCTGCGGTTTGGCCCGAAACGGCCGCGTTCCATTGGTTGCCGCACCCGGCCTCGTCGGGTAAACCCTCCGCAACTTCGGACAGGGCATTTTGGCGCTGTCGCGATTCGACCCTCCGACATCAGTTTTGGAACGAAAATGCATCGCTACCGGTCACACACATGCGGCGCGCTCCGTGAGAGCGATATCGACCAGACGGCCAGGCTGTCAGGCTGGGTCCATCGTGTCCGCGACCACGGCGGCGTGCTGTTCGTCGATTTGCGCGACCATTACGGCATCACCCAGTGCGTGGCCGATCCGGACTCGCCGGCGTTCGCCGAGGTCGAGAAGTTCCGCTCGGAATGGGTGGTGCGGATCGATGGCCGGGTGCGCCGCCGTCCCGAAGGCACCGACAATCCGGAACTGCCGACCGGCACGGTCGAGGTCTACATCAAGGAGATCGAGGTGCTGGGCCCGGCGGCCGAGCTGCCGCTGCCGGTGTTCGGCGAGCAGGAATATCCCGAGGACATCAGGCTGAAGTACCGCTTCCTCGACCTGCGTCGTGACAAGCTGCACCAGAACATCATGACCCGCGGCGCGATCGTCAACTCTATCCGCAGGCGGATGAAGGGGCAGGGCTTCTTCGAATTCCAGACCCCGATCCTGTCGGCGTCCTCGCCGGAAGGCGCGCGCGACTTCCTGGTGCCCTCGCGCATCCATCCCGGCAAGTTCTACGCGCTGCCGCAGGCGCCGCAGCAGTACAAGCAGCTCTTGATGATGTCGGGCTTCGACCGTTACTTCCAGATCGCGCCGTGCTTCCGCGACGAGGACCCGCGCGCCGACCGCCTGCCGGAGTTCTACCAGCTCGACGTCGAGATGAGCTTCGTCACCCAGGACGACGTGTTCGCGGCGCTGGAGCCCGTCATCACCGGCGTGTTCGAGGAATTCGCCAATGGCAAGCCGGTCACGAAAAACTGGCCGCGGATTCCGTTCGCCGAGGCGGTGCGCAAATACGGCTCCGACAAGCCGGACCTGCGCAACCCCATCGTGATGCAGGAGGTCTCCGAGCACTTCCGCGGCTCCGGCTTCAAGGTGTTCGCGCGGATGCTGGAAGACCCGAAGAACCAGGTCTGGGGAATCCCGGGCAAGGGCGGCGGGTCGCGGGCGTTCTGCGACCGCATGAACTCCTGGGCGCAGGGCGAAGGCCAGCCCGGCCTCGGCTACATCATGTGGCGCGAGGGCGGCGAGGGCGCAGGCCCGCTCGCCAACAACATCGGAGCGGAGCGCACCGCTGCGATCCGCGACCAACTCGGCCTGAAGGAAGGCGACGCTGCGTTCTTCGTCGCCGGCGATCCGGAGAAGTTCTGGAAGTTCGCAGGCCTTGCACGCAACAAGCTCGGCGAGGAGCTGAACCTGATCGACAAGGACCGGTTCGAGTTCGCCTGGATCGTCGACTTCCCGATGTACGAGTACGACGAGGAGAACAAGAAGGTCGACTTCTCGCACAACCCGTTCTCGATGCCGCAGGGCGGCCTCGAGGCGCTGCAGTCGCAGGACCCGCTCACGATCAAGGCGTTCCAGTACGACATCGCCTGCAACGGCTACGAGATGGCGTCCGGCGGCATCCGCAACCACAAGCCGGAAGCGATGGTGAAGGCGTTCGAGATCGCGGGCTATGGCGAGCAGGAGGTCATCGACCGGTTCGGCGGCATGTACCGCGCGTTCCAGTACGGCGCCCCGCCGCATGGCGGCATGGCAGCCGGCATCGAGCGCATCACGATGCTGCTCTGCGGCACCAACAATCTGCGCGAGATCTCGTTGTTCCCGATGAATCAGCAGTACGTCGACCTGCTGATGGGCGCGCCGTCTGAGGCGACGCCGAAGCAGCTGAAGGAGCTGCATATCCGGCCCAACCCGCCGGCTAAGGGGTAGGTGGCCACCTCGCCCCGCAAGCAGTCGCTTGCGGGCCGGACGGTACTTGCGCGATTTCGAAATATTAGAAATATATCTCCGATTTGCCCGACGTGTCAAGCTGGCGGCCGCTATCGACAGCTGGCGGCCGAACACCAGTAGCCGCCGGCTCCTTTGCATGGGGTTGTTTTTCGATATTTGGCTTACAGCCCCGTCGAGGCCTCGATCTTGAATTGCGCCAGCGCCGATTGCGGATCGGTGTTGAGCAGCTGCATCAGTTGAAGCGCCGGCGCCTTCGCGCGCGGGGTCAGCTTGATGACCAGCGTCTGCCCCGGCGTCTCGATGAACTGGCTGATGGCGGTGATGAGGGCTGTCGCATCCGGATTGCCTACGCCGATCGCATCGCCCTGCGCCTGGATGCTGTCGAGGATGGCCTTGCGCGCCTCGTCGCGGCCGACGTTCCGGGTGCGGGCGAACTGGGCGACCGCGAGGTCGATGACGCCGAGGTCGTGGACAACAAGCTCGATCGTGCCGGTCTCGATCTGCGCGGCCGCGCCGAGGGATTCCGCTGCACTGGTCGAGAATGCCTCGCGCGACACGTTGTCGAGCGCCACCCTCGCCGACGCATTGAGCAGGCCCGCCATGTCGAGCTTGACCGGCTCGAGCGCGAACGAGCGTGACGTCTCGGTCCAAGCGGCGCCGAGATCGGCATCGACCGCCATTCTGTCGATCCCGGCGGCGACCAGCGCCTGCTGCTGCGGATCGGCTGCATCCAGCGGTGCAGCCATCTTCGCGACCAACCTCAGCTTGCTGGGGATCGTTCCGACGAACTGGCCCCAGTCAAGGCTGAACACATCGATGTTGACCGGCTTGCCGGTGGCCTTGTAGGGCGAGGTGACACCCTTGATCTCAACGCCCTCGATCAGCGGAAACAGCGCCAGCGCCTGTTCAGGCGACGGTTTCTGCCCGGCGAACTGTGCCGACAGCCGCATGAGGCTCGCGACGTCGAGCGCCTTCAGCGCGAAGCGTCCGACCTTGAAGGGGCCGTTCGGCGCATTGCCGTCAAGTCCCTCGACCGCGAGCTCACCGATCTTGCCGTGTTCGAAGTTGAACCGCATCGAGGACAGCTTGAGCGGGCCCTTCGGCGTCTCGACCGAGAGCCCATGCATCTCGGCATTTCCGATGGCGGCGCCCGAGTAAAGGCTGGCGACCTTCTCCAGCAGTTCACGCGCCTGGGCCGGAGACGGCGGCGGGCTCCCGGGAGGCGGGACCATCGTCAGCAGCGCCGGCAGCTGCATCCGCGACGGGTTGATCCTGACGTCGTCGATGGCGATGCCGTCGAGCCGCATGTTCAGGCCACGCGTGGCTGTGACGGCATCGGGCGTCACGGTGATGACATAGGGACCCGCCGAAACATGCCCCTGAACCCGATAATCCCGGTCGTCGTTGGTCTTGGCCGGATCGAAGATCGCCGCCGTCGCGCCGACGTCGATATCCGTCGCGACGATATTGGCGAGCTCGCCGGTCATCTTGATCGGCTTGCCTGCGGCCGTCTGGTTGATCGTGAACGCCACCTTGCCGGTCTTGCTCGACGCGATCTTTCCGTCCTTCATATTTTCGATGGCAAGGCCGGAGTAATCGAATGTGCCACCGGCACCGTCGCCGACATGGGCGGCGGCACTGAACGCCATCGATCCAGTCAGGCTGGGGGCGGTGACCGATGAGGCGTTGATGCTCGCGAGCTGCGCGAACCCAAACCGGTACAGTTCGAAGATCGACGACGAGGCGGGGAGCTGCGGCAAGCCGGCCGGACCGGAATAGTCCTTCACCGTGATCCGCGGCGCCTTGTAGGTTATGGAGGCGATCGTGGGCGTCGGGCTCGTCACCCCGATCTCGACGTCGCCGAATTCGACGTTGCTGGCGGAGACCCGCGCCGCGTCGGTTTGACCGAGGCCTGCCATCGTGAGGCTGGCGATCTTGACGCTGACCGGAGATTGCGTCCCCGACTCAGTGGTGATGTCCGAAATCGTGAGGGTACGGCTCTTGGTGTCGAAGGCGATCTTGCCATGGCTCGCCTTGGCGCCGGCGGCACGGATCTGCTCGAAGGCAGCCTCGACGTCGCGCGTGACCCGGCGTTGGGCATAGAGGTCGAAACCGAAATAGCCACCGGCCGCGATGACTGCGACGGCGATCAGGCCGAGCAGAATTTTCTTCATTCGGTCAACTCCGGATCATCAAGGGAAAAAAATTGCCAACCGGCGGTCGGAAGGTGCAGCATCGACGGACGGGCCTGCCCGGGCCTGTTGACGGGGATTGTATCCGATGTTGCATCCAAGCGGCTGGACATGCTTCACATCCAGCTCGATTTGCCGGACAACTGACTTTTGCCTGGATTAGCACAGAAACAAGAAATTTGGGCCGGAAACGCGGGGAGCATGCATGTCGTCATCGTCCGAAGAACTCCATAATGCAGCGCTCGCTTACCACCGGCTGCCGCGGCCGGGTAAGCTCGAGATCCAGGCGATCAAGCCGCTGGCCAACCAGCGCGACCTGGCGCTCGCCTATTCGCCCGGCGTCGCCGCCGCCTGCACCGAGATCGCCAACAACCCGGCCGAGGCGGCGACGCTGACCGCCCGCGCCAATCTCGTGGCGGTGGTCTCGAACGGCACTGCGGTGCTCGGCCTCGGCAATATCGGCCCGCTGGCCTCCAAGCCCGTCATGGAAGGCAAGGCGGTGCTGTTCAAGAAATTCGCTGGCATCGACGTGTTCGACATCGAGATCAAGGCCGACACGATCGAGCGCGTGGTCGAGACCGTCGCCGCGCTGGAGCCGACCTTCGGCGGCATCAATCTGGAGGATATCCGCGGGCCGGAGTGCTTCGAGATCGAGACCCAACTCAAGGAGCGCATGAAGATCCCGGTGTTCCACGACGACCAGCATGGCACCGCCATCATCGTCGCCGCCGCGATCGTCAACGGCCTACTGCTGAACGGCAAGCAATTGAGCGATGTGAAGATCGTCTGCTCCGGCGCCGGCGCTGCCGCGATCGCGACCCTCAACCTGCTGGTCTCGATGGGAGCACAGCGCAAGAACATCTGGGTCTGCGACATCGACGGCGTGGTCTATGACGGCCGCAACACCACGATGGATCGCTGGAAGGCGGTCTATACCCAGAAGACCGACGCACGCGTGCTGGCCGATGTCATTCCGGGCGCGGACATCTTCATCGGGCTGTCGGCGCCGGGCGTGCTGAAGCCCGAGATGGTCAAGCAGATGGGGGACAAGCCGCTGGTGATGGCGCTTGCCAATCCGGTGCCGGAAATCATGCCGGAAGAGGCGCGCGCGGCGCGTCCTGACGCGATGATCTGCACCGGCCGTTCGGACTATCCGAACCAGGTCAACAACGTGCTGTGCTTCCCTTTCATCTTCCGCGGCGCGCTCGACGTCGGCGCCACCGCGATCAACGAGGCGATGAAGCATGCCGCGGTGGATGCGATCGCGCAGCTCGCGCGCGATCCGCCGTCGGATGCGGTGGCCCATGGTTTCGAGAGCGGTGAGACGCAGGGCTTCGGCCCGGGCTCGCTGATCCCGAGCCCGTTCGATCCGCGCCTGATCCTGCGCATCGCGCCGGCCGTGGCGAAGGCGGCGATGGAGTCCGGGGTTGCAACGCGGCCGATCAAGAATTTCGACGAATATTGCGCCGAGCTGCAGCGCTACGCGTTCCGATCCGGCCTGACCATGAAGCCGGTGTTCGCCAAGGCCAAGACCCAGCCGGTGCGGGTAATCTACGCCGAAGGCGAGGATGAGCGCGTGCTGCGCGCGACGCAGGTGGTGCTGGAGGAAAAGCTGGCGCGGCCGATCCTGGTCGGCCGCCCATCAGTGGTCGAGACCAGGATCAAGCGCTTCGGCCTGTCGATCAAGGCCGGCCGCGATTTCGACCTCGTCAATCCTGAGGACGATCCGCGCTACCGCTCCTATGTGCAGTCCTATATCGACCTTGCCGGACGTCGCGGCGTGACGCCGGAGGCTGCGCGGACGGTGGTCCGTACCAACAACACGGTCATCGCGGCACTGGCTGTGTCGCGCGGCGAGGCCGACGCGATGCTGTGCGGCGTCGAAGGCCGCTACATGAGCCATCTGCGCCATGTCCGCGAGATCATCGGCTTCCTGCCGGGGGTCAGCGACTATGCCGCATTGGCGCTGATGATCACCTCGACCGGCGCCCATTTCCTCGCCGATACCCAGGTCCGGCCGAATCCGAGCGCGGAGGAACTGGCGGAAGTGGCCTCGCTTGCGGCGATCCACGCGCAGCGCTTCGCCTTCAAGCCGAAGGTCGCCTTCGTGTCACATTCCGACTTCGGCAGCTATGATACGGACTCCTCGCGCAAGATGCGGCGGGCCACCCAGCTCCTCAAGGACAAGCATCCGGAGATCGAGGCGGACGGCGAAATGCAGGGCGACACCGCGCTGTCGGCCGCGGCGCGGCGCATGGTGCTGCCGCAATCGCGGCTCGAAGGCGAGGCCAACATCCTGATCATGCCGAACCTCGATGCCGCCAACATCGCCTATCAGATGATCAAATCGCTGGCCAATGCGTTGCCAGTGGGGCCGATCCTGATCGGTCCGGCGCGCCCGGCGCACATCCTCACGCCCGGCGTGACCGCGCGCGGCAT
Organism: Bradyrhizobium sp. WCU1; assembly: GCF_053474805.1. NCBI lineage: Bacteria > Pseudomonadati > Pseudomonadota > Alphaproteobacteria > Hyphomicrobiales > Nitrobacteraceae > Bradyrhizobium > Bradyrhizobium sp. WCU1. The sequence goes on along the minus strand of NZ_CM130280.1, from coordinate 92,174 downwards.
CCTCAACATGACCGCGGTCGCCGCGGTCGAGGCCCAGGAGCGTGCCGGCCGCGCGCAGCCGACACTGTTCGGTTGAGCAGGGGACTCAAGACGGATTCGATTTGATCGAAGCAGGCTGGGCGGCCATAATCGTCGCGCCTGCTTCGTCTGATTTCTGCCATCCAGTGAGGCCGACCCATGCCAGCATTGATCACCTTCGGGCGGATTCTGTTCGCCGTGCTGTTCCTCTATTCGGGAGCAAGCAAGCTGTTCGGCATCCAGGCGACGGCGGACGTGCTCGCGGCCAAGGTGACGATTCCTGCGATCGTTGCGCCCTATGCGCAGCAGATCGAGACCTTTGTCGGCATGCCGTTCATGCAGCTGCTGGCGATTGCGGTCGGTTGCTTTGAGATCCTCGCCGGGCTGATGATCGCGGTGAACGTACTGGCGCGGTTCTTCGCGCTGCTGCTGATCATCTTCGTGTGCGTCACCACCTTCTACTTCCACGATTTCTGGAATCAGCCGGCGCCCGACAACCTCAGGACGCTGATCGACGCGCTGAAGAACCTGTCGCTGATCGGCGCGCTGTTCATCATCGCCGGCTACGGCCGCGGCCCGCGCCGCGACGATCCGGCGTATGGGGATGTGTAGGACAATGCGCAATTGCGTAGGGCGGATTAGCGAATCGTAATCCGCCGACCGGCACATTGGGTGCGAGAGGCGGCGGGTTACGCCTTCGGCTAACCCGCCCTACGAGAAAGTCTTCAACCTGCCCGCCGCCACGGTGTGACGCTGACGTCGTGCTCTGCGTCGATCAGCTGCGGCGCGCCGGGGTGCAGGCCGTGCGCTGATAGCACCTGCTGCGGGGTGCGCGCAGGCACGCCAGGAAAGCACGGCTCGCCGTCGGGGATGCGCACCTTCCACGCGACCGAGAGCCAGAACGTGTCGTAGCGGTCCATGAACATGCCGAACACGCGGGGACCGCCGATGATCGCGACCATGCCCGAGGTCACGCCGGCCTCGCGGCGCGCCGTGTCGAACGGGCAGCCGGCAGGATTCCACAGCAGCGCCTTTGGATTGGTCGGATCGGACGCGATCGCCGCGACCTTGCCGGTCAGGATCAGGCGGCGGCGCTTCGGCGCGTTCGGCTGCTCTTCCTGGGAATGGCGGCCGTGCACGACGAGGTCGGCGCGCTCGAGCGCCGCGGTGAAGAATTCCTTGTCGCCTTCGATCTTGAGTTCGTCAGGCATCACGTTGTGCGCATTGGCCAGCCGGCCATCGGCCGAGACGATGACGAAACCCTCGATACGCAACTCAGACACCGAGACGATCGCCGGCGCTTTTACTGATCGACGGTGGTGACGACGCTGTTGACCGGCCGCGAGCTCACGGTCGGCAGCTTGACGTCCTTGGCGAGATCCTGCTCGTATTGCGGCAGCACGGTCGCCGGGAACTTGGCGCGCATCGCGACCACCTTGAAGCCGCCGGCCTTGAGCTGCGTCAGCAGCGTCGGCAGAGCTTCCGCGGTGTGCTTCTGGAAGTCGTGCATCAGGATGATGCCCTTGCCGAGCTTGGCGAGCTTCTTCATCACGGTGTCGACCACCTGTTGCGAGTTCTTCGACTTGAAGTCGAAGGAGTCGAGGTCGCAGGAGAAGATCGCGATGTTCCGGTTGCCGAGATAGGTGACCATTTCCGGCGGATGCTGCAGCGCCGGGAAGCGGAAGAACGGCGAGGGTGAGGTCTCGAGCGCCCACTTCACCGCAGCGAGGCCGCGCTCGATCTCGTCTTTCTTCTGATCCTCGGTCAGCTTCTTGTTGTTCAGGTTCTCGTGCGACCAGGTGTGCGAGCCGACGGTGTGACCGGCGGCATAGACCTGACGCAGGATTTCAGGGTGATAGGTGGCGTGCTTGCCGATCGGGAAGAAGATGCCCGTGGTGCATTCGTCCGCCAGCGCCTTCAGCACCGCCGGCGTGTTGCCCGGCCAAGGTCCGTCGTCGAAGGTCAGCACCACTTCATGGTCGCGCAGGAAGTCGAGCTGCTTGAAATGCTCGAAGCCAAAGCCCGGTCCGCCCGTCGTGTCGATCTCGACCGTGCGGGCAACGCCGAGCGCGTTCGGATTGTTGCAGGCGGCACGCGCCGGCTGAGGCGCTTGCTTCGGCGGCGCGGCTGCGGTGGCTGGCGCGGGCGCCGCCGCGGCAGGCGCTGGAGCGGCGGCCGCGGGAGCCGCTGCGGCGCCCTTGGCCGGCGGCGTCTGCTGCGACCAAGCCGCGCTCGACGCGAGCAACGATACGGTCCCTGCGAAAATCAGACCTGCTGCAATGCGCATGGCGTGTTTCCCTGCTGATCGCGTTCCGGGTGGCGGCCTTGCCGCGACCGGGCCGCTTTCGCCCCCAACTCATCGTACCCTAGTCGCAGTGGCGGCGCCAAGGCAATGAACCTGGCGGGGTTGTGTCCGAAATCCCAGTTAATTCCGGGGATTATCGGTGCTTCTCAAGCCGCCGCCAAAGCCCGTGCGATCCCGGTCTTGATACGGGTGTCGTCGGGCGTCACCGACTCAGGGAAGGCGTCGGCGATGTAGCCGTCGCGGCCGATCAGGTATTTGTGGAAATTCCAGCGTGGCACGTCCTTCGGACGCGCTTCCGCCGCCCACCGGTAAAATGGATGCGCGTTTGGGCCCTTGACCACGGCTTTCGCCGCGATCGGAAAGGTGACGCCGTATTGATGCTGCGCGGTCTCGGCGATCTCGGTCGGGCCGCCGGGTTCCTGGCTGCCGAAATCATTGGATGGTACGCCGATGATGACGAAGCCACGATCGCGGAATTCGGTCCACAATTGCTGCAGGCCGGCATATTGCGGCGTGAAGCCACAGAGTGAGGCCGTGTTCACGATCATCAGGGGATGGCCGGCATAGTCGGCCAGGCGAATGTCGCCGCCGGACAATGCCGGAAATGAGAAGGCATAGGCGGTGATCCGGCTCATCGCGGGCTGCTCGGCATGCAGCGCGCGGGAGCCTGCGGCGGCGGAGAAGGCCGCCATGATCAGTGTCCTGCGGTTCATCATGGTCTCGTCCCCGGAACGGATGCGGGGCATCATAGTCCGGCGGGCAGGCGCAGGCATTCAACAAGCCGTTATAGAGGGGCTCAGCGCAGCGGCAGGATGAAGTCGGTGCCTTCGCCGGTCTCGCCCTGGTTCACGCCGAGGTCGGAGACGATGATCGAACCGCCGGTGCCGAGCGCTTCATTGATCCGCGCCATCACGTCGGATGGAATCGAGATGCGGTCGAGTGCTTCGGCCGGGCTGTTGGTCGCCGGCTGCGGCTTGGCCTCGACCGGTGCTGCGGCCGCGACCTTGCGGCGATGCGAGGCGCGCTCCTCGACGTCGATGCGGGCGGCGTTGCGGGCCGGCAGCGTCACCACCGACCAGCGCAGCAGGTTGGCATCTGATTTGTCGGCTTCCGCGGTGAACACATGGGTGCCGAGCGGCCGATCGCTGGCCGCGATCGTCACCGGCACCTCGAACAGCGGCGCAAAGTTCTGCCGCACATAGAGCTTGGAATCCTTGCGGCTGATGAACACCGCGATCTGGCCGGCGCGCTTCGACACGTCGATCTTGGCGATGCCGGGCAACCGTGCCGGATCCTTGGCCGGATCCTTGGCCGGATCCTTGGCGATATCCTTGTTGGCGTCGGGCGCATCGGCCGCGGTTGCGGCCTCGGCGGGCTTGTCGGCGCTCTTGGTCGCGCCGGCCTTGGAAGCTTCGCTGTTGGGCGCCGCGGCGACATCAGGCTTCGCAGCATCCGGCTTCGGCTCGTCGGCCTTGGCTTCGGCCTTCGCCGGGTCGTTCGCCGAGACCTCGGTCTTTGGAGTGTCGGTGCTGCCGGTGGTTTCGCCGACCGTCTTGTCGTCGGCGGCAACGCTGCCGTTGCCGGCGGAATTGGTCTCTGCCGGCTTGTCGGCTGTCGCAGTCGCGGGCTTCGTCGGCTGCGACGGGTCCGCTGCCAGCTTCTCCGCGATGGGATCGCTCGCCGCGGCCGACGCGTCGGACATCGTCACCGACGCGCTCGCCGCCGGCATCGCGCCGCTGGCGTCGGCGGTGTGGGTATTGTCGCGCAGCGACGCGGCGGCGGCATGGCCGACGCTGCTGCGCAAATCGAGACCGGTCTGCGGCTTGTCCGCGCCCTTGTCGCTCTTGACGCCGAGCGGCGCATCCATCTTCAGAATCTCGTCCGCCACCGGCTGCTGCGGCGCGACCTTCTGCGTCACCAGCAACGGGTGCGAGAAATTCTCCGGCGAGATCGTGCCGGGCGTCACGAACACGCGGGCGCCCATCCGCGTCCAATTGTACATCTTGACCGCGAACGACATCGGCATGCGGATGCAGCCATGGGAGGCCGGATAGCCGGGCAGTACACCGGCGTGCATGGCGATCCCCGACCAGGTGATGCGCTGCATGTACGGCATCGGCGCGCCGCTGTAGATGTTGGACTGGTGGTACTTCTGCTTCTGGATGACGCTGAAGACACCCATCGGGGTCGAGTGTCCCTTCATGCCTGTCGACACCGGGCTCTCGGCGTAGAGGCCGTTGGCGTCGTAGACGCTGACCCGCTGGTGGTCGATCGAGACCGAGATGATCAGGGGACCCTGCGGCTTGCTGCCGGCCTCCTTCTCGATCGCCGGAGTCTTCTTGGCCGGGTTGCGCTTCGGCTTTGGCCGAACCGGCTGCGGCATCGGCTCGACATCGCCGTAATAGGCGGAGTCACGGTTCCAGTAGAACAGCGCTGCATCGGCTTGCGAGGAGGCGGCAATGGTGCCCGCCGCCGTCAGAATTGCAAACTGCCAGAACCGCCCATTCGCAGAATCAAAAATAGAAATCCGATGTCCGCTTGCGCGCATATTCCGAATCCCAGTCCAAACTATTCCTTGGTTGTCGCAGACGCGGAATGCGTTCACCAGCGCAAGCGATCTAACCCTTCCGTGAGCGGCGAATTTTCGACGAAAGAGTAGCAAAAAAGCCTCACAAGAGGTTAAAGCGCCCGGTCTGATCACCGAACTGTCAGCGCCTTCCTGTGCGGCGTTTGCGCACTACATAGGCGAGACCCACCCGCGGAGACCTCTATGACATCGAGAACTGTGAGCTTGTGTGACGTGCGTCGGATGTCTCGACGGGGCTGTGCGGCGCTGCTGGTGTTGCTGACCTCGTTGGTGACCCTGGGGCAGGCAGTTCCCGCGATCGCAGCCGACGAACCGGACCTGATCTTCCGCCGCTCGACGGTGTTCAAATGGGTGAGCCCCAACGACAAGCTCGCGACCTATGGCGTCGACGACCCCGAAGTCGACGGCGTCGCCTGTCACTTTACGGTGCCGGAGAAGGGCGGCTTCAAGGGCTGGCTCGGCCTCGCCGAAGAAGTCTCCGATATCTCGCTGGCTTGCCGGCAGATCGGGCCGATCCGCTTCAAGAACAAGCTCGGCCAGGGCGACGACATGTTCCGGCAGCGACGGTCGCTGTTCTTCAAGAAGATGCAGATCGTGCGCGGCTGCGACGCCAAGCGCAATGTGCTGGTTTACATGGTCTATTCGGACAAGCTGATCGAGGGCTCGCCGAAGAACTCCACGTCATCGGTGCCGATCATGCCATGGGGCGCGACCGATGCCGCCGTGCAGAAGTGCGGCGAGTTCATTCAGTAGCAGAAGCAGGGGCTTGGCCCGGGTGGTTCAAGCAACTGGCGAGCTAGCGCTTGGTTTGCCCGAACTGGTTCGCGCGCATGCTGAAGCCCGGCTTGAGCTTTGAGTCGCGGCAGCCGACGAGGCGGACCAGCTTCTGCGGCGCGCACTCATTGTCGCCCATCACATGAGCACCCTGCTGCGGCATCGCGGCGGTCATCTGCTGCCGCTGGCCGGACTTGCCGGCCACGGATTCATTGCCAACACCGATGTTGCCATTGCCCACGACTGACATCCCTCGTTGGATTGGATCGTTGGATCACGATCATGACAACGTGCCACCGCGGAGATGGTTGCACGGTGCCCAGATGAGTCGACCGAACCGTCCGCTGGTTCACGCCGCCCTTCTGCGCTGCTTCCTGTCTCAGCAGAGGAAAGTTAAGAAAGCGCGGTAGCCCACTCAATTCGCAGGCATAATCGAACCACCGACAGCCGGGTCGGTTGACCGCTCGAAATCTTGATCAGGCTGCTTTATCGAGCGCCACCATTGAAAGCATTGGGATTTTCCGCCGAATGTTTCGTCGAGCATCGGCCGACGAAACAATTCTCATTCCGACGAAACCATTTTCGGCTTGTTCCGCAGAACTCCCGAAACGGCAGATCGTTATCAATCCGTCAACACAACGGCGCCAGGCGCCGACCCGAATGACGGAGACTGTCAGATGCGGACCATGAGCCTTATCCTCGCCTTCGCCTTCGTGATGGCCGGTTCGTCGATGGCCGGGACCCCCGACAACGGTTTGCCCGGCATCGGCACCTTCTCCTATAACGGCTCGCCGGTCGTCACCTCGGCCCCGATGGTGGTGGCGCAGGCCAACTGATCGCGACGCGCAAAACAGAAACGCCGGTAAAGGCTTCCCATGTTGCTCCGAATTTGTTCCGCCGCGATGTTCGCATCGTTCGCCTTGACCGGCGTTTTGGCGGGTTCCGCGCAGGCCCAATCCCAACTTCCGCTCGAATCGATGCAGATCCGGTCGCTGTACCGGGTGCCTGAGCCGCGCGACGAATTCGTGCGCCAGTGCGCGCCGCATATGCTCGGCCGCTGGGCGCATCCGGAAGCCGTCTGCGGTTGCCTGCATGACCACGCGGCTGCGACGGTGGACGATCCCGATCTGCGCCAGGCGCTGTTGCGCGGAATCAGCGAGACCGGCGTGCCGACCATCGAGACCGATTGGGTGCCGCCCTCCAAGCAAAGCGAAATCGGCCCGACGTTCACCAAGATCGCCAAGCCGACCCTGCAATGCATGTTCGAGCCGATCTCGAACTGAGTAGCGTTTCGATGTTGGGATGAAGGAAGCGCCTCCCGACAGCGAGGCGTTTTACTTTTTGGCGAGCCGCGGCACGCAGGTGAGGGTCCGAACCACACCGGTCTCGCTCAGCCTGGAGCCGATGACCTGCTTGATCTGCCCGGCCGGGCACGAACCATCATCGACGAGGACCCGCTGACCGACCCTCAGGTCGACGATGTCGCCCTCGCGCATCAAGGCCTGCTGCGCAGAGGCGGAGTGAGCGATCGCACCAAGTGCGACGGCGCCGACCAGCGCGACCAGCCTCATGCGCAGCATCGCTGTCTCCTTCACTTGTTCTGGATCTTGAGCCCGTCGGGGCCGACATTGATCTGCAAGCCTTCGGGTTGCTTCTTCGCCTGATAAAGATTGTAACCGAGCATGCCTGCGATCACGACCAGCGCGCCGATCACGAGATACAGGACGTTGCGATTGGGCATCCGGTATCTCCTTGGGCGGACACTGACTGAACGAGCGGCGACCATAGTCAGGCGGCTCCGATTCTCCTAGAGCATGATCCGGAAAAGTGCGAAGCGGTTTTCCGAAAAGACCATGCTCAAACAACGAGCTAAAGCGCCATGACGATTCAATCCAATCTCATCGCGCTTTGGGACCTCGCGCCTTCGTGGATTGCTTGCGCGTCGCGCGCAGCGCTGTCAGCGTTGTCTTCGCCAGTTGTTCCGCCGCCGCGACGAGTTGCGGAACCGGATGACCGGAGAATCCCAGCACGAAGCCAGGCAGTGGCCGCGCGCGACGATAGGTCTCGGCGAGCAGCCAGCCGCCGACGCCTGCGGCTGCCTTTGCCTGCGCAGCAACCAGCGGGTCGGTTGCGGGATCGAGCCGCGCCACGAGATGCAGGCCCTGTGACGGCACGGGAACCGTGAGCTCACCCTCCGATGCGTCGGTAAGTGTCGCGGCCAGGACGTCGCGCGCCTCGCGATAGAGCTTTCGCGACTTGCGCAGATTGGCAGCGAAGGCACCGGAGTTCAGCATGTCGGCAACCGCGCCTTCCATCAACGTGCCGGGAAAGCGGTCGAGCGCGGCGCGCGCCGCCGTCACCGGACCGATCAAGGCCTCGGGCAGGGCGCAGTAACCGATCCGCAATCCCGGAAACAGCGTCTTGGCAAACGTGCCCATGTAGATCACACGGCGCAGATGATCGATGCCGGCAAGCGAGAGCAGCGGCGCGCCGTCATAGCGGAACTCGCTGTCGTAGTCGTCCTCGAACACGAAGGCGCCGGCGTCCCTGGCCCAGTCGAGCAGTTCGAGCCGGCGCGGCATCGACATCTGCACACCGAGCGGAAACTGGTGCGACGGCGTGACATAGGCGGCGCGCGCCTGCGGCCCGGAGATGCGCCCCTTGTCGATGCGCATGCCGGCGCCATCGACCGACACCGAGACCGGCCGATAGCCGCAATGCTCGATCGCGCGCCGCGCCGCCGGATAGCCGGGGTCTTCGCACCAGACCTTGTCGCCAGGCTTGAGGATGGCCCCGAGCACGATGCGCAGCGCGTGCAGCGTGCCCGAGGCCAGCATGATCTGGTCGGGGTCGCAGCGCAGCCCGCGCGCCGACAGCAGATGATCCGATATCGCGGCGCGCAACTCGCTGCTGCCGCGGGGATCGCCGTAGTGCAGATGCTCGGACCCGAAGGCGCGTAGCCTGCGGCCGGCAAAGGCGCGGAAGCGCTGCAGCGCGCGCTCGTCGATATGGGTGCAGCCGAGCGAGAGCGCATTGTGCTGCGGCGGCTCGATCTCGATCTTGGTGCGTCGCTCTGCACCGGCCCGCGCCGGAATCCGCGGCGCGACGAACGTACCGGAGCCAGTGGTCGCCACCGCAAAGCCGTCGGCGATCAGGCGCTCATAGGCCGTGGTGACGGCGTTGCGGCGAAAGCCGGTTTGTTTGGCCAGCATGCGCGACGGCGGCAGCGGCTCGCCCGGCTTGACCAGGCCGCCGACGATGGTGTGGCACAGAGCCTGATAGAGCCGCTGCTGCGAGGCCGCGCCCGGCGTCACATGCGGGCCGGTGAGGTCGAGCGGCAGCTCCGGCTTGCGCGCCGCTGGTTCTCGGGAATTGGTCGGAATTTTTCGCATGGAATTGGCACTATCGCAGACCAAATGAACAGCTACAACTCTGGACAGATTCCAGATTTCAATGAGGCGAGCCGTGACCGAAGGCGCATCCACTCCGTCCTATCCCAAGTCGTCCTACCCAACGTCGTCCCGCAACCGGGTCAAGCGTCGCCATGACCGCGGCTTCTACGATCATGCCACCGTGCACAGGATCCTGGACGCTTCGATGCTGTGCCACGTCTCCTACGTGATCGACGGCCAGCCCTATTGCACGCCGACCTTCTTCTGGCGCGAGGGCACCAAACTCTATTGGCACGGCTCGAGCGCGAGCCGCATGCTGGAGAACCAGTCCGAGGGCCAGCGCGTGTGCCTGACGGTTGCCCATCTCGACAGCCTGGTGCTGGCGCGCTGCGGTTTCAATCACTCGGCCGACTATCGCGCGGTGATGGCGTTCGGGTCGGCCTATCTCGTCACCGATCCCGAGGAGAAGGAGCGGGCGGTCGTCGCGATGGTCGATCGCTTCTTTCCCGACCGCACCGCGGGCCTGCGCGCCAGCAACAAGCAAGAGATCAAGGCGACCTCGTTCATCGCGATGGAGATCGAGGAGGCCTCGGCCAAGGTACGCGCCAAGGGCGTCGCCGACGACGACGAGGATTACGAACTGCCGATCTATGCCGAGCGGATTCCGGTGCGCACCGTGCTCGGTGCGCCCGAGCCGTGTCCGCGGCTGCTCGACGGCGTGACGCGGCCGAAGACGCTCGATGGCTATTCCGAAGGCCGTCTGCTCGAAGATGCATTGCGGGATGCCTATTTTGCGCAATACCCGGCCGGGTGAAAGCAGGTTACGCTGCGGCTCCCACCTTGTCTGATGTCCCCCCATGGAGCTGCCGCATGACTGCCGAGACGCAACAACGAATCCTTGCCGCCGTTGACGAGGGATTCGATGCGCAGCTTGCGACGACGCAGGCCTTCGTCGCGATCCCCTCGACCCGCGGCGCCGAGGGGCCGTGCCAGGACATGATCGGCGATTTGCTGCGCGAGCGCGGCTACGAGGTCGACGACTGGCACATCAATCTCGACGATCTCAGAGATCTGCGCGGATTCGGCCCGATCGAGCATGATTTCTCGAAGGCGCGCACGGTGGTCGGCACCTACCGCCCCGCGACCAATGCCGGCAAATCGCTGATCCTGCAGGGGCACTGCGACGTTGTGCCGACCGGTCCATTGGAGATGTGGGAGACGCCGCCGTTCTCGCCCGTCATCAAGGACGGCAGGATGTACGGCCGCGGTGCCTGCGACATGAAGTCCGGCACCATCGCCGCGCTCTATGCGCTGGATGCGATCAAGAAGGCCGGATTGAAGCCGACCGCGCGGATTCATTTCCAGTCCGTGATCGAGGAGGAGAGCACCGGCGTCGGCGCGCTCTCGACCTTGCAGCGCGGCTATCGCGCCGATGCCTGCTTCATCCCGGAGCCGACCAACGGCAAGATGATCCGCTCGCAGGTCGGCGTGATCTGGTTCCGCCTGAAGGTGCGTGGCTTCCCGGTGCATGTGTTCGAGGCCGGTGCCGGATCGAACGCGATCATGGCGGCGTATCACCTGGTGCACGCGCTGGAGAAGCTCGAGATCGCCTGGAACGAGCGCGCCAAGGCCGACAAGCATTTCAAGGACGTCAATCATCCGATCAACTTCAACCCCGGCATCATCAAGGGCGGCGACTGGGCCTCCAGCGTGCCGGCCTGGTGCGACGTCGACTGCCGCATTGCGGTGCTGCCGGGCTGGTCGATCACCGAGTGCCAGAAGGAGATTCTGGCCTGCGTGTCGGCGGCGGCGCGCGACCACCGCTTCCTTTCCAACAATCCGCCGCAGGTCGAATGGTCGGGCTTCCTGTCGGAGGGCTACGAGCTGGTGAATTCCGAGGCGCCGGAAGCCGCATTCGCCAGGGCGCACCAGGCGGTCTATGGCGGGGCGGTGGAGGATCGCGCCTTCACCGCGCTGACCGACACACGGTTCTACGGCCTGAACTACGACATCCCGAGCCTCTGCTTCGGCGCCAGCGGCGCGGCGATGCACGGGTTCAACGAGTATGTCGAGCTGGACTCGCTGCGGCAAGCGACCAAGGCCATGGCGCTGTTCATCACGGAGTGGTGCGGGGTGGAGAAGGCGTAGCCTTTCTGCATTGCGGGCCCGCCGCGCTATCGCTCCGTTTGCCGGGGAGGGATCGGGCGCGGGTCAACCAGATGCTTTAGGTTTAAAATAAAGGCTGGGCGAACAGCCGCGCCGGTGGCAAAATGGCGCCTGATCGACGGCGAGTCTCCGAGGAGCCACGATGCGCGATTGGGATGATGCCTACGCCAATTCGGCCCACGTGCCGGGGTCGGATGCGCTGCCGGCGCGGTGGGCGGAGCGGGCTGCGGCCTATCGTGCCGGACTTAAATCATTCAAGGCGGATATTGCCTATGGATCGGGAGAGCGGCAGCGTCTCGACCTGATCCTGCCGGACGGCGACAGCAAAGGTCTCGTCGTCTTCGTGCATGGCGGTTACTGGATGCGCTTCGACAAATCGTCATGGACCGACCTCGCCGAGGGTGCGCGAAGCCACGGCTGGACGGTGGCGCTGCCGAGCTACACGCTGGCACCGGCCGCGCGCATCTCGGACATCACGGCCGAGATCGCGGGCGCGATCGCTTCGGCTGCTGCCCAAGTCTCCGGGCCTATTCGATTGGTCGGTCATTCCGCAGGCGGCCATCTCGTTACGCGCATGCTGTGCGACGATAGCCGTCTCGAACCTGAGGTCTACGACAGGATCGTGGCGACGCTGTCGATCAGCGGTCTGCACGACCTGCGACCGCTCCTGAAGACGGCAATGAACGGGACGCTGCGGATGAACATGGGCGAGGCGGCGCTCGAAAGCGCCGCTTTGCATCTGCCACGAGGCAAGTCGCCGCTGACCACCTGGGTCGGCAGAAGCGAGCGACCCGAGTTCATCCGTCAGGCTGAGCTGATGGCTAACATCTGGACCGGATTCGACGTGCCCACGCATCTCGTCGTCGACCCCGGGCATAACCATTTTACTGTTGTCGATGGGCTGAAGGATCCATCCTCTGCCATCACGAGGTGCCTTCTGGGCCTTGCTTGAGGCGGAGATCGATCGAGAGGATGTGTCATGAGCAGCAACGACTACGATCCCGCGGTCGAGGGCGCCGAGACCGATTTCGCCCGGAAAATGTCGTATAGCGACTATCTGCAACTCGATGCGCTGCTCGGCGCCCAGCACCCGATTTCCGACGCGCATGACGAGATGCTCTTCATCATCCAGCATCAAACCTCCGAATTGTGGATGCGGCTCGCCATCCACGAGCTCCGGGCCGCCCGCCACGCCATCGCCCGCGAAGAAGTGTCACCGGCGATGAAGATGCTCGCGCGTGTCTCCCGCATCTTCGAGCAGTTGAACAATGCCTGGGACGTGCTGCGGACCATGACGCCCAGCGAATATACCCATTTCCGCTCGCGGCTGGGACAATCCTCGGGCCTCCAGTCGTATCAATACCGGCTGATCGAGTATCTGCTCGGCAATCGCAACGGCGCGATGTTGAAGCCGCATGCGCATGACTCCGAGGTGACGGCTTTGCTCAAGACCGAGCTTGCGACGCCGAGTCTTTATGACGAGGTGCTCCGGCTTGCCGACCGCAAGGGGCTCACCATGCCCGCGACCGTCCTGTCACGCGACGTCCACGAGACCCATCACTTCGACCAGGGCGTGATGCAAGCCTGGCGCCGCGTCTACGAAGCTCCGGAGGCCAATTGGACGCTCTACGAGCTCGCCGAGAAACTGGTCGACTTCGAGGATTATTTTCGCCGCTGGCGCTTCAATCACGTGACGACGGTGGAGCGTGTCATCGGCTTCAAGCGCGGCACCGGCGGTACTGGCGGGGTCAGCTATCTCAAGCGGATGCTCGAGGTCGAGCTGTTTCCCGAACTGTGGCGTGTCCGCACCGTCCTCTAGGCGAATTGTCATGATCGAAGCGAAATCGCAGCTGCGCGTCTACGACGACACCAAGGCGATGTTCCATCTGCCTGCTGACGTCATCTATCTTGACGGCAACTCGCTTGGTGCGCTGCCACTGGGCGTTGCCGAACGCGTTGCGCATGTCATCACGGCCGAGTGGGGCGATGAGCTCATTCGCGCCTGGAACAGTGCCGGCTGGTATGTGCAGCCGCGCCGCGTGGGCGACCGCATCGCTCGCCTGATCGGCGCCGCGTCCGGTACGGTGATGATTGGCGACACGCTGTCGCTCAAGGTCTATCAGGCGCTTGCGGCCGCACTCGAGATGAACCGGGAGCGCAAGGTCGTTCTGTCCGACACGGGTAATTTCCCGACCGATCTCTATATGGCGGAAGGCCTGATCGCCACGCTCGGGCGCGGCCATCAATTGCGGCTGGTGGCCCCGGAGGAGGTCGAGCCATCGCTGTCGGACGAGGTTGCGGTGCTCTATTTGACTGAGGTCGACTACCGCACCGGCCGTCGCCACGATATGCGGACCCTGACGGCGAAGGCGCATGCGCTCGGCATCGTCACGGTCTGGGATCTGGCCCATTCGGCCGGCGCGCTGCCGGTCGACCTCGCCGGCGTCGGCGCCGATTTCGCAGCCGGCTGCACCTACAAATATCTCAACGCTGGACCCGGCGCGCCGGCCTTCCTTTACGTCGCGCCGAAGCATGCCGATCAAGCGCGCGCCGCGTTGTCGGGCTGGATGGGGCACGCAAAGCCGTTCGCCTTCGATCTTGGTTATCAACCTGCTGATGGCGTCGAGCGCATGCGTGTCGGCACACCGCCGGTGCTGGCGATGGCCGCGCTGGAGGCATCGCTCGACATCTGGGATCGTGTCGATATGGGCGAAGTCCGCGCTCGCTCGCTCGCGCTAGGCGACCTGTTGATAGCTGAGATCGCGCGACGCTGTCCGTCGCTGAGGCTGGTAACGCCGCCGGCGCATGCGCAGCGTGGGTCGCAGGTTTCCTTCGCCTTCGCCGGCGGATATGCCGCCATGCAGGCGCTGATTGCCCGCGGCGTGATCGGTGACTTCCGGGCGCCTGATATCATGCGGTTCGGGATCACACCGCTCTATATCGGCGAAGCGGAGGTGCTGAAGGCCGCCGAGATCATTGAGGAAGTGATCAATGGCGAGGTGTGGCGCCGGCAAGAATATCAGGTCGTGAATGCGGTGACGTGAGCAACGAGCGCTATCCCAAAGCCTTATACTGATTGAGGCGAGTAATCATGGGTGCCGCGACCACAACGCATTGACGATCGCATCGAGCCCATCGGTCAGCGCGGCGGGGCCGGGCTGCAAAATGATCGGCGACTTGATCTCGACGATGCGATCGTTGCGGACGGCCGGAATGTCGCTCCAGCCGCCACGGGCCCTGATGCGGTCGACCACGACCTTCTTGCCGCACCAGGATGCCAGGATCACGTCGGGCATCGCTGCGCGCACGGCATCTGCCGAGACGATGCGATCCCTGGCGGCCTTGTGCGCACGCAGGTGCGGCAGAGCGTCCTCGCCGCCGGCGATCTCGATCAGTTCGGACACCCAGCCGATGCCGCTGATCAGCGGCTCGTCCCATTCCTCGAAATAGACTTTTGGCCGCGGCGTCGGACGTGGCGTTGCCGCAATCTTGGCCAGCCGTTGTTCGAGGCCTTGCGCGAGCCGCTCGCCGCGATCGGCCGCGCCTACCATCGCACCGAGGCTGCGGATCATTGCGAGGATGCCGGCGACGTCGCGCTGATTGAAGACATGAACGGCGACACCGGCGCGCACGAGATCGGCGACGATGTCGGCCTGCAGGTCGGAGAAGGCGAGCACCAGATCGGGGTCGAGCGCCAGGATCTTCGGTATGTCGGCGGAGATGAATGCCGACACCCGCGGCTTCTCGCGGCGGACCTGCGGCGGGCGCACCGCGTAGCCTGAGACCCCGACGATGCGGTCCTGCTCGCCGAGCAAATACAGCGTTTCGACCGTCTCTTCGGTCAAGCAGACGATCCGGCGGGGAGGGAAGTCGCGCATCGACGACGGTATGCAGGCTTGGCGGCCCGTTGTCACCGACGGCATAACGTCATGGTCGCCATTACCTCGGACGTCATTGCCGCGCCCGGCCGGTCCATCCATCATGCCGGTACGAAGGCTACAAAGCAGGGAGTGCCCATGACGCCGCTCGAAAAGATCCAGTCGATGAAGATGCCGTTCGCGGAACTGAAGGGCGTCATCTTCACCGAGGCCAGCCAGGATCGCGTGGTCGCGCGGATGGTGGTGCGGCCAGACCTCTGTACCCTGCGGAACACGATCCACGGCGGCGCAGTGATGGCCTTTGCCGACTCGGTCGGCGCGGCCGCCACCGTGATCAACCTGCCTGAGGACGCCAAAGGCACCACGACGCTGGAGAGCAAGACCAACTTCATCGGCGGCGCCAAGGAGGGGAGCACTGTGATCGCCACGGCGACGCCGGTTCACCGGGGCCGCCGGACCCAGGTCTGGCAGACCAGGCTGGAAACCGAGGATGGGAAACTGGTTGCGGTCGTTACCCAGACGCAGCTGGTATTATGATGTGGCAATGATGTGATTTTCTGATCACATCACTGTTTATTTAAATGAATCTAGACACTTGAATTATATGGTGCGGCGCACAATATAGGACGGGTTAGGGAGTCGACGCCTCCTCGAGGGCTACCAAGAGGAGTTATGAAGTGAACCACGATTCCATCAGTTCGACATCTGCCCGAGGCACCGTGCGGACGTTGAGCCAGCAGGAGGAGCTTCCTCTGCTGCGCGATCATCTGCTGAGACTGGATCGAACCAGCCGTCATGATCGTTTTCATGGCTTCATCGACGACAGTTTCATCCGCCGCTATGCCGAGCGCTGCGCCAACGACGGCACGGTCATCATCGCCTATTTCGAGGATGGCGTGGTTCGCGGTGCGGCCGAGCTGCATCCGCCGGAGCAGTCGCCCGACGCGCAGCCCGAGATCGCCTTCAGCGTCGAGCGGTCGGTGCGGCGCAAGGGCGTCGGCAGCACGCTGTTCCGCAAGCTGATCGCCGAGGCGCATGCCAAGGGCTACACAAGCCTGCGCATCACCACCGGCGCGCAGAACGACGCGATGCGCGCGCTTGCCACCAAGTTCGGTGCGCAGCTGACGTTCCGCCACGGCGAGTCGACCGGCAGCATCGACCTGACCGAGCAACACCAACCCGTGCCTGCGCCGACGATCGCCCCGGTGACAGCTGTCGCGGCCGCGTGCGCGCTCGTCGACATGAACCGGGCCTATTGGCGAATGGTGATGCAGATGTCCGGCTGGGGCCGGGCCGCCTGAGCTCAAAAACTCAGATCAAATACAAAAAGGGCAATCCGCTCAGCGGATTGCCCTTTTTCTTTGAACCAACGGATGTTGCTTTTCAGGTGCCGGTGCGTTTGTCGATCGCGAAGCGGCGGACCACGCGGCGCTCGACCACGACGGAGCGCTGGGCGCCCTGTTCGCCGGCGATCACGCGGGTTGCGGTGCCGGTGCGGGCGCTGACACGCGCGGTCTTCTTCACCTCGGCCAGCACCTCGTCATAGGGCAGGCCCATCAGGGACGATGCGATCTCGGCCTGGGCCTCCACGTCGTCGGTGATACCGATGGCGGCGAAGATTGCCTCTTCCAGCGTCGGCGGATCGTGCCGCACGCGCCTAGTGCCGTATTTGGTGTTCCAGTCTCCGCTCATCGCCGCCTCATCCTTGAATCGCGGAAGATACGTAAGGTGCCCAATGTTGCATTGCAATATGAATGTAGGATGGCAATACAGCCATGCAGCTAGAGTCTCTCAATCTTGTGAGCGTCATAAAGTTCGATGGTGGTCGTCGCAGCTGCCAGAGATTGCAGGGAGCGGACGAAATCGCGCGATGCGGGGACCGCGAAATGCGCCGCCAGCGCGGCGCGGTCGGCCCATTGCTCGAAAAACACCAGCCTGAGCGGATTCTCGCAGTCGACATGGACTGCGTGCGAGATGCAGCCGGGTTCGGTGCGTGAGCGATGCACATGCTCGAGGCTCAAACGCTTCACCTCGTCGAACGAGTCGGGGCGGGCGGTGACGCTGCCGGTGACGACAATCATGATCTCCCCCAGTTGGTTAGTTACGGGGCAGCTTCTGCCCCTGACGTACCATTCGGCTGCTGCGGCCAGCGCTTCAGCGCGGCGCGGCCGGCATCGGTCAGCACATAGATGCCGCGCTCGGCGCGATCGAACCAGCCGTAGACATTATGCTGCAGGATCTTGCCGGCGTCAGGGCATTCGGCCCGCAGGTCCTTGACGCGCCGCGGTCCATCCGACATCGCGGAGGCGCAGGCCAGCGCCTGCTGCCGATACGCGGTCATGATCGGCGCACGCGTCGATCCGCCCATTGCAGGATCGCCCTTGCGCTTGCGATGCTCGGTGATCAGGCGCGAGCGCTTCTTCGGATTGCGCCGTGGTGTCGCGGTCGGCGGCGGCACCAGCACCTCGACGTCGCCGCGGTCGGTGACGCCGAGCATGCCGAAGCCGAGCCGCCGGCACAGATTGCGATACCGCGCGTCGCTCTCGCGGCCCTTGCCGCGGGCCGAAACCTTGGCCGCGATCCATATCTCGTCGGCAGCACCGGCGCGATCGACCGCCTGCAGGATCAGTTCCAGATTGAAGGCGAGCTTGAGCTCTCCAACCACGACAACGGGCGGATCATCGCCGCTCAGCGCCACGAGGTCACAGCCGCCGATCTCGCCCTTCACCGTGAAGCCGAGCTTTTCGAGGAAGCGTTTGATGGGCGGATAAAGCGTGGTTTCCAACAGGCAGGCTCCTGCGGCATCCGGCCGCGACTCGGTGCCGCAGCATAGCGCGGAATTGCGCCCATTGCGGCGGATCGAATTTGCCCAGAGCGCGGCCGAGCGGCTATTGTCGGGCCGGGGACAATGGCGCGACCATTCGCATGATCCGGAACGGGCTCTATCACATCACCGTCGAATTTCTCGACGGCGTCTCTGGCGGCAACCAGGGCGTCATGGTGCTGCGCGACGGCCAGATGCGCGGCGGCGACTCGTTCTTCTTCGCCTATGGCAGCTACACCGCGGCCGACGGCAAGTGGAAGGGCGAGGTCACCAACGAGGAACATTCGCCGACCTATGGCGAGCGTCCGATCTGGGAACGCAAGGTGGTGACCATCGGGTTTACCGGCTCCTACACCGATGAGACCGCGGAGGGCGAAGGCATAGCGCTCGCCGGCAAGCAGAGCATCCGCTTCAGGTCGAAGCTGCGGCTCTTGGTTGCGGACTAGACCCGCCCGTTGACCGGCAGCAGCGCGCCGGTGACGGCACTCGCGGCGTCGCTGGCGAGGAACAGGATCACCTCGGCGAGTTCCTTCGGCGTCACCCATTTGGAGATATCGGCCTTCGGCATCGCGGCGCGATTGGCGGCAGTATCGATGATCGACGGCAGCACGGCGTTGACCGTGACCTTGCCCTTGAGCTCGGCGGCGAGCGACTCGGTGAGGCGGTGCACGCCGGCCTTCGAGGCGGCGTAGGGACCCATGCCGGAGGCGGCCTGCAAGGCGCCGAGCGCGCCGATATTGATGATGCGTCCGGCGCCGGATTTGATGAGGTGCGGGATCGCCGCGCGCGAGGTGTTGAATGCCGTCATCACGTTCATCGCATACATGCGTTGCCAGGTCGCGGGATCGCCGTCGCTCACCGCCTCGAAGGTGAAGCCGCCGGCGATGTTGATCAGTCCGTCGAGCCGGCCGAAATGCGCGGCCGCCTTGTCGATCGCAGCGGTCGCATGCACGGTGTCGGTGAGATCGACGCCACCGAGCTCGATACGATCGGCGGTTGCCGCAAGCTGCGAGGCGGCGTGATCGATGCCGGCGACGCGCGCCCCGCGCGCGAGGGCTTCTTCGGCGACCACTTTGCCAAGCGCGCCAAGGGCGCCGGTGATGACGATGGCTTTTCCGTTCATGGCGGTCTCCGTATCAGCAACAGGTTCCTGTCCACTATGATCAGGCGGATTTCATTTGCAATGCAGGGCCATTTTGCGGCGAGATATGCAACGTGAGATGGCGCCAACGAGCGAGTATTTCAAATGGTTGATAGTTTGATGTTTGCCGATCTGCCTGCCGATGTCATCGGTTTCAAATACAAATTGCCTTGCCTAGCTAGGGCAATCGCCGGCGGCGGTCCGATCAAGATCGTCGCTATGGGATCGTCGTCGACCGCCGGTAGAGCGGATGTCCTGCCGTATCCCTATTGGCTCGAGATGTATTTGCGGAACGATCCGGCGACCCACGGCAATGCGCGGATCGATGTTATCAATCGCGGCCGAGGCGGCGAGGAGGCCGACAAGGAGTTCGATCGCTTTCAGGAGGACATTTTCGAGCTCGAGCCGACGTTGGTGATCTGGCAGGTTGGAACCAACGCGGTCTTTCACCGACAGGACTACAACATCGAAGCCGTTGCCCAGAAGATCGAAGCGGGACTCGATCTGTTGCGTGCCAAGTCGACCAAGATGGACGTCATGCTGATTGATCCGCAATATGTCACGGCCATGCTGAAGGATGACAAGGCGGAGCTCTCGGAATGCATGGTGAAGCTGATTTCGAAAAAGGCAGAACTCAAGGGTGTCAGCGTTTTTCACCGCTGGGCGCTGATGCGGCATTGGCACGTGCATAACAATATCTCGTTCGAGCGCATGATCGATCCGACCGATCCGGACCAACTGCACCAGAGCGACGCAAGCACGCAGCGGCTCGCCCGCGGGCTGTGCGACACGATCCTGAAGGCGACCCAGAGCGCCGAAACCTGACGTGCGGGCTTCACTACGTAAGACTACGGGGAGGACAGGTTCGATAAAATTTGCGGCAGTTCTGTAAGTCGTTTGCAGAACCCTTTCCGTACAAGCGGAACCTCAGCCAAGGTAGGGGTTTGCAATGGGATATCTTCCGGATCACGGTTTACCGCTCGTTCAGCTTAAGGAGCAGCGGCGTGACCTCGTCGTGGCGCTGCAGAATCGTACCGGACCGGTGAGCAGCTGGGAATTGATGCAGATCGCGGCGATCCAGCAGGCCATCTCGGCCTTCGAGGACGTGATCGCCGATCTCGATGCGGAGCTCGAGCTTGAGGCCGCGGCGGCCTGAGCCAAGTCTACTGATCGAGCGACCTGATCAGGTCTGCAGATAGCGGCCTTCAAGCGCCTTCCGCTCGGCCGGGCCGAGCCCGAGGCCATCGCGGAAATAGCCGTCGAGGCTGCCATAGTCGGCATCGATCGCCTCGAACGAAGCCTCCAGAAACGCCTCGCGCACGGTGCCGAGCACCTGCTTGACGTCGTCGGGCAGCTCGGTGCTGTGAGCCGGATCGCGCTTGTAGAACCGGTTGGTCAGGAGATAGTCGTCCGCGATCACCTGCTCGGACACGCCGAGCGCGTGCAGGATCAGCGCGCAGGCAAAGCCGGTGCGATCCTTGCCCGCCGTGCAGTGGATCACCAGCGGCGCGCGGTCTTCGAGCAGATGGGTAAACAGCGTGCGATAGCGCGGTGTGTTGTCCTGCACATAGCCGCGATAGGAATCCCGCATCACGTCGATCGCGTCGGCTTCGGACAGCTCGCGGTTGCCAGCGATCTTACGCAGCGCGGCCACTACCGTCGGCTCGACGGGCAGGGAATGCACGGTGACGTCATTCATGCCGCACAGCGCCTCGGCGCGCTCGGCGACGCCGCGGAAATCGAATGCGCTTCTGACCCCGAGGCCACGCACCACGGCGACGTCCTGCTCGGTGAGATGCGCCAGATGATTGGAGCGGAAGATCTGCCGCCAGCGCACTGTCCGGCCGTCACGCGTCTGGTAGCCGCCGAGGTCACGAAAATTGCTGGCGCCGGCGAGATTGAGGTGACGGGCAGGAGCTTCTGACATCGGGCGGGCCTGTTGATAAGATCTTGATCCAGGACGTCTTGGCGCACGAGTATCGGCGCGGAAGGTCTATAACCGGCCTCTCGGGGGGAGAATATGACTTATCGCGGGGATGCCGTTGTCATCGGCGCAATTCTTACAACGGTCTTTGGTTCCTCGGCAGCGCCGGCGCAGTCCGACTTCCGGAATTATCGTTGTGCCGACGGCACGCAGTTCATTACAGCGTTCTTCGATGGTGACACGCGTGCGCATCTGCAAGTCGACGGCAAGGCGGTGACGCTGACGAAGCGGCTGTCGCTGACCGGCACGCGTTACAAGGGCGGTGGCGTCACGCTCGAGATCGGCCGGGCCGGATTGACCAGGCTGCGGCATGCGAAGCGGCCGGTGACGGCCTGCGAGCAGGCATGAAAAAAGGGCCGAAACGCTGCGTTCCGACCCTCTCTTACTGCTCTGTCGTCTGACGTTTGTGTATCACGCCTCTCTGCCTGATCGACATCAGTGATCGCGGCTCGGCTTGGCGTCGTCGATGGCGGCCTGGTGGTACCAGCTCTCGCTGCATGCCGAGGTCTCGACCTCAGCGGCAAGATCGCGCGCCATCCGCACTTCGCCGTAGCGGCGTCCGCCGAGAGCCGCGCGGCCCCCTGCTGGGAATTGATAGATCGTTGCCGATCCCTGATTTTGGCCCGTGGTGATCATGTCAAAGTCTCCTTTGGCCGGTGCGAGCCTCCATGGTGCGCCCGACCCATTCGCGTGTGGTTACCGTGCTTTCAACATCGGTCCGGGCTCGGCAGGGTGCAAGTGACCAAGAAATAGTCAGGTTTTGTCCAATTCGTGTGCAAATCCCGGTTTGCTTCCTGCGAGGCAGGATGCAGCTGACCAACGCTTGGGCCGAGCCGATGGTTGCCGGGCACCGGGCGGTTGGACACGAACTGTCACACGGCGCTGCCGCCGCATTAATCGGCGGATGATGCCGTAGCCGAATTTGCTGCAGAAACGGGCGGCTGAGGGGACAGAGAGAAGATTTTGGCTGACCGTGGCGCATGTTTGCCGCGCTACTTTGTCGCAGCAAAAAATGCGATGCCCGCTGTGGACATCCGCAGGCTGGGCGGTGCCGCAGTGCAGCGACTGGCATTTTAATTGCTTAGTAAGAGCCGGCCGATGGTGGCCGGGTACGCGTGCGGCGGCCGACTGGCTTTCGGTTCCTCACGGATTTGCATCATCAACAGAGAGGTTCAATGACCAAGTACAAGCTCGAGTATATCTGGCTCGACGGATATACGCCGACGCCGAGCCTGCGCGGCAAGACGCAGATCAAGGAATTCGCGTCGTTCCCGACCCTCGAACAGCTTCCGCTGTGGGGCTTTGACGGTTCGTCCACCCAGCAGGCTGAAGGCCACAGCTCTGACTGCGTGCTGAAGCCGGTTGCCTGCTATCCCGACGCCGCGCGCGAGAACGGCGTGCTGGTGATGTGCGAAGTCATGATGCCGGACGGCAGGACGCCGCATGTCTCGAACAAGCGCGCCACCGTTCTGGATGACGAAGGCGCCTGGTTCGGCTTCGAGCAGGAGTACTTCTTCTACAAGGACGGCCGTCCGCTCGGCTTCCCGGAAGAGGGTTATCCGGCGCCGCAGGGCCCGTACTACACCGGCGTCGGCTACAAGAACGTCGGCAGCGTCGCCCGCAAGATCGTCGAAGAGCATCTCAATCTCTGCCTCGCCGCCGGCATCAACCACGAAGGCATCAACGCCGAAGTGGCGAAGGGCCAGTGGGAATTCCAGATCTTCGGCAAGGGCTCCAAGACCGCCGCTGACCAGATGTGGATGGCCCGCTATTTGATGCTGCGCCTCACTGAGAGCTACGGCATCGACATCGAATTCCACTGCAAGCCGCTCGGCGACACCGATTGGAACGGCTCGGGCATGCACGCCAACTTCTCGACCAAGTACATGCGCGAAGTCGGCGGCAAGGAGTACTTCGAGAGCCTGATGAAGGCCTTCGACAAGAACCTGATGGACCACATTGCCGTCTACGGCCCGGACAACGACAAGCGTCTGACCGGCAAGCACGAGACCGCTCCGTGGAACAAGTTCAGCTACGGCGTGGCTGACCGTGGTGCGTCGATCCGCGTGCCGCATTCCTTCGTCAACAACGGCTACAAGGGCTATCTGGAAGACCGCCGTCCGAACTCCCAGGGCGACCCCTACCAGATCGCTTCGCAGATCCTGAAGACGATCTCCGAGGTTCCGACCGGCGCCAAGGCCGCCGCTTAATGGCCGCAACCTAGCGCTATCGGACCCGGATGGAGCCATCCGGTACCCCAATGGGGTCCGCCAGGGCAACAGCCTTGGCGGACCCTTGCATTTTAACGACTGTCTTTGTGGGCGGCCTTCGGCCGAAAGCGGTTTCGCTGCGTTATGAACCAAGCTAGATAACGATTGCATGTTGGCTGCCGGGGACACGGCGCTTGTTTGAAGGGTTTTACAAGGTCCGGTTCGAGCTGGGCGGCGCCGTCGGCCGCAGCGTGATGTATGTCGGTGGCGGCAAGATGCTCGGCGGCAACTCGGCCTTCGCCCATATCGGCACCTACGAAAAGCACGGTGAGGATGTCGCGGTCGAGATCCAGACCGTCCGCCACAACCCCGATCCGAACTACCGCGCGATGGCCGGCACCGATGACGCGACGCTCATTGCTAAGGGTGCGCCCGATGGCGAGCTCTATCGTTTCAAGGGCGAGCTGAAGGAATTGCCCGGCGTGCCGTTCCAGTCGGTGATGACGCCGATCACCGAGGACGAAGTCCCGATCGCAGGCGGGGTCGGCGAGGGTGGTATCGTCAATGGTCTCTACTCGATCCGCATCCACGTGCTCGACGGCGTCGATGGCGGCCTGACCGGCGTGATGCTGCTGAACGACGGCCGTATCCTCGGCGGCGATGCGTTCTTCTACTATCTCGGCACCTATACCTCCGAGAAGGGCCGCTGGAAGGGCCAGATCCTCAACCAGGAGCACACCTCGGCGATGGGCGAGAACCCGGTCTTCGGCGGCCATGAGGTCGGCATCGGCTTCGCCGGCACCTGCGATGCGGAAAGCGCCGTGCTCGAAGCGACTGCGCTGGCCGGCAAGCGCAGTCTTCGCCTGACCGCCGCGCTCAAGCTGATGCGGCGGGCGTAAGCGAAATGGACAACACGGTTCGTGTGCTCTCGACGCTGGCGCTGAAGGGCGCGCTGGTGCGCCTTGCCGCGGCGTATCAGGCGGCGAGCGGGGTGCGGATCGATGCGGATTTCGCGCCGACGTTGGCTCTGCTCGAACGCCTGGCTGGCGGCGAGGTGGCCGATCTCGTGATCCTGACCCGCGAAGGCCTCGACGCGATGATCGGTGAGGGGCGCATTGCGCGAGCAAGCGCGATCGACCTGGCGCGCTCCTATGTCGGCGTCGCGGTGAAGGCTGGAGCTCCGCATCCCGACATCGCGACCGAAGCCGCGCTTCGTACGGCGCTGCTCGGCGCGCGCGCGGTGGCCTATTCGCGGCTCGGTGCCAGCGGCATCCTGTTCGCGCAGCTGATCGCGCGTCTCGGCATCGCCGGGGCGATCAATGCGCGCGCGGTAATCATTCCGATGGGCTTCACCGCGGAGAAGCTCGTCAGCGGCGAAGCCGAGCTTGCGATCCAGCAGATCAGCGAGTTGAAGCAGGTCGATGGCGTCGAGGTCGTCGGGCCAATTCCGCTGGATTTGCAGACCCCGGCAGTGTTCTCGGCAGGCCGCATGGCCGCCACGCGGTGCGCGGAGGCCGCCGAGCATCTGCTACACTATCTGTCGGCACCCGAGGTCGCGCCGGTGCTGCGCGAGACCGGGCTCGAGCCTTGAATTTGCCTGCACCGCGACGCAACCTGATGTCCATGTTCAGACCCCTCCAAACCATTTTCGTTGTTGCAGCGCTGGCAGCGCCGGCATTTGTCCATGCGCAGTCGGCCGACCTTGTGCTGTGCGACCGGCTCGCCGCCGATCCCACCGATCCCGACAAGCCGGCCGACGTGAAAGGCGTGCCTGACGTCGCGCCGGCCGATATTGCGACCGCGATCAGGTACTGCGCGGTGGCGGCAAAGTCCTCGCGCCGCGCGATGTATGAACTCGGCCGCGCCTATGCCGCCAACAAGCAGACGCTGGAGGCAGCAAGCGCCTGGCGCAAGGCCGCCGACAAGGGCTCGACGTCGGCGATGGTCGAGCTCGGTGTGCTCTACGGCAACGGCACCGGCGTCGCCAAGGACGAGGCGCAGGCGCGCAAACTGTTCGAGCGCGCGGCGCAGGCCGGCAACGCGCGCGGTGTCAGCAATCTCGCGGCGCTCGGCGGCAGCACGGCATCCGACCCGGCACGTGCGCGCGAACTGCTCGCGAAATCCGCCGAGACCAATGCCGAGGCGCAATACCAGCTCGGCCTGATGCTGGCGGAGGGCAAGGGCGGCGCGCAGGACGATGCCGGCGCGCGGGCATTGTTCGAGAAGGCCGCCGCGCAGAACCATCCGGGCGCACTGGAACGGATGGGTGCCTTCGCGCAGGCCGGCCGCGGCGGGCCGAAGGACAGCGATGCCGCCAAGGCCTATTACGAGCGCGCCGCCGCGCTCGGCGATGAGGAAGCCAAGAAGGCACTGGAGCGGGCACGCTGTCCCTACGTGATCAAGGACAAGCGCGGCAATGCCGTGACCAATCTTTGCTTCTGATCAATCAGGAACGCTCGTTCTCGCGTATCGTTGGCCCGTGACAGGCATTGGCGAGGCGACGTCATGATCCGCAAGCTGACTTCCGGCGAGTACCGGCTGTATTCCCGCAAGGTCAATCCGAAGACCGGCAAGCGCCGCAATCTCGGCACCTTCAAGTCACGCGCCGCGGCACAGAAGCACGAGCGTGACGTGCAGTACTTCAAGCGCCACTAGCCGGTGGCGTTGTCATGGCGCCGGGCAGGCCGCACCGGTCTTCACCCAGGCCTCGACCAGCGCGCCGGCCTGCGCCTGCGTGCCGGGCGCCGGCGAGCGGCCGAAGCCGGGATGCCAGGCCCAACCCACCAGCGTGTCCTTGCCGATATGCTCGATCAGGTCCTCGACCTTGCGGCCGCCGTTGCGTGCGGGGTCGCGGAGCTGCGCGCAGATCTCACCGACGGTCTTGCCGGCCCATGCCATCTCGCGCGGCGCGAGGTGCCATTCCGGGTGACCCGGTACGCGGCCGGGATCGAAATTGGCGTGCTGATGGCAGATCGAGCAGCGCATTGCGCTGGTGCCGTGACCATCGGCGCCGCGCGTGACCGGCGGCTGGTGGATGCGGCTGATGTCGCCCTGCCGCGGGCTGTCACCGGCAGGATGGCAATTTGTGCAGCGCGGATGGGTCAGGACCTTGCGGAGCTCGGTGAAGATCGCAGCGGAGCGCTGCTCGACATTCTCGATCCCGGCAAAGCCTTCCGGCGAGGCGAGGGCGTGGCTTGCGCTCTCCGACGCTGCGTAGCCGGCGCACAGGCTGGTCGCGAGAGCCGTCAGCACCGCAATGATCCGAAACCGCGTTTCCGATGTCATCGCGGGCTCACTTGTTGGCGGTCAGATAGCGGTTGGAATCGGCGAGGATCACGTCGCGCACCGCCTGGTGATATTTGATGTAGCCGGTGCAGCGGCACAGATGGCCGTCGAGCGCATCCGCGATGACGGTCTCAAGTTGGTCCCGCGCTACCGGCGTCTTCGCAAGCCGCTCGAGCAGCACCTGGCCCTCGTTGAGGAAACCCGCCGTGCAGTAACCGCACTGGAACGCGAAGTGGTCGATGAACGCGCGCTGCAATGCGGAGAGCTCGCCGTCCTTGGCATGGCCTTCGACCGTGCGGATCGCCTTGCCGTCGAAATTCGCCGCCGGCACCACGCAAGTCGGCGTGGTGTAGCTGGTGCCGTCAGGGTTATCGATGATGACGGCGCAGCTCAGGCACTGCGCGGCGCCACAGCCGAATTTGGTGCCGGTCAACCCGAGCATCTCGCGCAGGAAATCGTTCATCGAGAGGTCGTCGCGGATCTCGATCGGACCATGCTTCTGGCCGTTGATGGTGAGGCTGAGCGTCGTCACGCAAGCGCTCCCTTGAGCAGGCTCGAGGTCACCGGCAACGAGCGGAAGCGGTGGCCGGTGGCATCGTTGATGGCGTTGAGCAGCGCCGGCACGATTGGGATCATCACCACTTCGGCCATGCCCTTGGGCGGTTCGTCCGGCGTCAGCTGCGGCAGCATCTCGATCTCGAGGTCGTGCAGCGGCAGGTCGGAGCCGCGCGCAATCAGGTACTGGCCGAGATTCCACTGCCCGTTGCCGGGACCGCCTTCGAATGGTGGCAGGGTTTCCAGCAGCGCGTAGCCGACGCCCATGGCGAAGCCGCCATGGGACTGGCCGAGCACCACTTCAGGCACCAGCGCCTGGCCGCATTCGAACACGCTGTAGGCCTTGGCGATACGCAGGATACCGGTCGCGCGCTCGATCTCGACGCGGACCAGCGTGCCGCACATCGAGGTGTAGGCGGTGCCGATCCGGTTGTTGTCGGTCGGTGGAAACTTGACGCTGACGCGATCGATCCTTTCGAACTTGCCGCTACCGCGGCGGATCGCCAGCGCATCGATCTCGGCACGAACCTGCTCGCCGAACAGCGGGAAGCGCGCGCGCGACCAGGCCCAGCGCGAAAAGCTGTGCGCGATTGCGCCGGTGACGAAGCCGCGCGCATGCGCGGTCGCGGCAAGCTTGGACAAGGGCAGCGGCGCGAGATCGTCGAGCACGAGCTGGCCGTCCTGCCAGCGTGCTCTGTCCCATTGCCGGGCGCGCGGATCGGCCTTGGCGATGTGCCAGAGCTCGAGCGCCGCCGGCCACAGGCCGAAGCGGAAGATGACGCGCGCCGCCTCGGCCGCCGAATGCGTGCCGACATGGGCACCGATCGATGCGCTGGTCGCCGAGCTGATCGCAGGCACCCAGCACGGGTTCTTCTCGGCGAGATCCTGGGTCTTCTGATCCATCGTGTAGGGATCGCCCGAGGTGACGAGCCCGAGCGCGTCGTAGCTGTCGACCCGGGAGACCGCGACCTCGTCGGCCACAGTGCCGAGATGGCCCGCGACCCGGTTGGCGAGCGCGGTGCCGATGCCGTTGCCCATCTCAACGTGATCGCAGTGGATCGCGATCCGTCCCTCCTGATCGATCTCGACGCGGCCGAGCGAGCAATCCGCGCCGGCTCCGTAATCCTTGGTGACGCAAGCGAGGCCGGTGCCGACCAGCCGCCCCTCCGGCGCCTTCTGCTTGAAGTCAGCGCGCTGCTGCCAGACCGGATGCTTCTCGAGCTTGTCGAGGATCTCAGGCGTGCGCACCGAGACGATGTAGGGATTGCCGGTCATGGTCCGGCCGTTCTGCTTCAGCGCGTTGTTGCGGCGGAACGCGATCGGATCGACCTTGAGCTCGCTCGCCGCCTCGTCGATCAGCACTTCCAGCGCGGTCATGGTCTGCAGCGTGCCGTAGCCGCGCATCGAACCGGCGGTGACGCCGCGCGAATGCACCGCCACAGTGGTGACGTCGACCTTCGGGATGTCGTAGATGCCGATCGCCGCGGTCGCAGCGACGGTGGCGACATTGGCGGAGAAGTTGGCAAGCCCGCCGCCGTCGAGCACATGATCGGCGGCGAATGCCGTGATCTTGCCGCTCTTGCGATCGATCCCGATCCGCGAGCGCATCTTGATCGGGTGGCGTTTGATGCCGCCCTGGAACTGCTGGTAGCGGTCGTGCGCCAGCCGCACCGGCCGTCCCGGGAAGAACATTGCCGCCAGCGCCACGTAGAGCACGAACGGGGTGTGGTCGCGGCCGCCGAAGCCGCCGCCGACATGGGCGAACTGGGCGTTGATGTGCGCGGGCCGTAACGGCGCACGGGCCTTGCCGAGCATGAAGGCGATCGACTCGGTCGCCTCATAGGGCGACTGCACGCCGAGCACCAGTTCGAGTTGGCCGTTGTTGTCGCTGTACCAGGCGAGCCCGCTCTCCGGTTCGAGGAACATCGGATCGACCGACTGGGTCTCGAACTCGCGGTCGAGCACGAGTTGCGAGGGATCATCCTTGGCAAGCTGGGCGCGGATCTGCTCGCCATGGGTCGCAGCCTTGGCGTAGTCGGCCTTGGTCTCCTTGGCGAGCGGCAGCCAGACCGGCAGCGCCGCGTTCTGGATCCGGCTCGGCGACACCCAACCCGCCTGGATCGGCGAATAGACGTCGGGCGCATCTGATGTCGCGCCGGCGACGCGCGTGAAGCGATACGCGCCGTAATCCGGCAGGATCACCGGCCCGGTCTCGTCGCCGAACTTGACGAAGCCGACGTCGCGCAGCGCGAGCCGCGCGCGATCGTAGGCGTCGAACTGCTCGAAGATCAACAACGCGACCGGTTGTCCGAGGTAGAGCGGGGTCTTACCGACGGGACAGAACAGGTCGCCGGTGTAGAACTCCGGCACCCGCGTGCCGATCCGGTCGAGGTCGGCCGCCGTCACGATCATCGAGGGTTTCGCCGGACCGTCGAGGCGGGCGAGGTCCATGCCGGCATAGACATGCGTTGCGTCATTGGCGCGGACCAGGATGGCGTGCGAGGTCGTCGCAGGCCAGCCCGGCAGGTCGGCGGCACGAAAGTCGGAAGCGTAAAGCTTTGCGCCGGTGACCTTGGCCACACCGTCGACGCGGCCGGCGCCTTTCGCCGCTGGATTGAAATGGCCGCGCCCCGGAAGCGTCTCGCGGCTCCCGAATGCCGGCTCCTTCGCCAGCGCCAGATGCGACAGGCTGACCGAGATGCCGCCTGCCGACAACCACTTCACGAATTCGCGTCGCGAGGGCCGCATGGTCCGATCTTTCATCGACACCTCGACGGCGTATCGCGCCGGGGTTTAACAATATTTGAAATACACGTGAAAGTATTGCGGCAAAGCGAGTGCAACGGCAATGCCGGAATAGGTCGTAGCTTCACTTGAGGTCGGCGATCGTTGCCGGTCCAGGGCCCGGCGTGATCAGGGTCGGCCATTGTTTGGAACCGAACGGCACCAGCGGCGGCAGGAAGGCCGTCATGCCGCGCTTCCTGGTCTCGGCGATGATCGCCTCGCGCGCGTCGCCGCCCATCAACTCATAGTCCATCAAGTGATAGCTGCCGAAGAACAGCGCGCCCACCGAGCGGTCGGCGATGATCCGGGTCAGCGATTCCAGCATGTCCGAGGGCGTCGTGGTGAAGGAGATGGTCTCGATCAGCATCAGGCGGCTGTTGATGGCGTCAGGCCCGAAGAACTGCGCCAGCACGCTGAAGATCACATTGTTCTGCCGCGCCACATAGATCGTGTTGCTGGCGGCATAGGTCTTGTCCCAGTCGGCGCCGAGCTGGGTTTTCCAGTCGGCCATCACGGTCATCCAGTGCGCGACCTGGGTCTGCGCCGCCCAGGCGACGTTCCTGGCGAGCAGCGGCGCTTGCTTCTTGCCGAAGGCCTCGAGCTTCACGAAGGGGATGGCGCCGGCGGCGAGGCATTCGTCCATGAAGGCGATGTTGTTGGTGAGGATAGCGCGGTTGTTGTCCCGCCAGTCCGCCTGCATCGGCGTCGCATCGAGCCCGTCGAGCGCCGACTGCATCCGGCTGCGATAGGCCAGCATCGACCCGCGCCACGATTTGTCGTCAGGATTGTCGACATAGGGGCCGACCACCTCGGCCAGCGCCATCGTGCTGTGGCCGACCGACTTGAGCAGCTGATAGACGACCGGCACCTGCGGCGCCTCGGTCGGCGGCTTGCCCGGCCGGTACAGGATCAGGCGGCCGCCGGCGCCGGAGAACAGGCCGAGGATCACCGGGTGCTTGTAGAGGATGTTCTTCTGGAAGATCCGCGCCGCATCGCCATAGAGCTCGAACATGCCGGTGTTGAGCGCGAGCACGTCCTTGGTCGCGACATCGGCCGGCGTTGACGTCGTTTTGCCCGAGATCGGCGCCATGTAGTCGGGCATCGACTGTGCCGGCGCAGCGCCACCGCTGCCGAGCAGCAGCGCCAGCGCAGCGGCCAAGCGAAAGCGATTGATCATGTGATGCACCTCGAGGCCTCGGGCCAACGTCGCGGCCGCGCGAACATTAGCGGAATGCGCAAATGCTTGGACGCAATGAACTGGAGAGTGGTGAACAGGGGGTGTAGATCCCGCGCAACGCAGCACAACGCGAGCGGGTGCCTACAGCTAAGTGACGAATCGGCGGGTGTCCACACTTCGATATGACGCGGGTGGTTGCGTCATCACGTCACGCGATGCCGGATTCAGCGAAGCTTTCTCATTCAGGGAATCATTCGCGTCGACGGGCTCGTCGATCGCCTCAATCCTTGATCAGAAGCACGCCGCCGATGATCAGGGCGATGCCGGCCAGCCGTGAAATCGATACCGGATGCTGCGCCAGACCGAACACGCCGAAATGGTCCATCGCGATGCCTGCGATCATCTGGCCCGCGACCACCAGCGCCAGCAACGTTGCGGCACCGAGCGAGGGCAGCAGCAGGATCATCAACAGGATGAACACGCCGCCGAGGATGCCGCCGCTCCAGGCCCACCAGGGCACGGCCGTCACCAGTTTCCATGATGGCACCGGCTCCCGCGTCGCGACCAGCACGACCGCCATGGTCAGGAGCCCGCCGAGATAGCTGATCAGCCCGGCCCAGGCGGGGGAGTTGAGGGCGGACCGCAAATTGCCGTTCAGGACCTGCTGCGTGGCCACGCTGATGCCGGCGCCGAGTGCGAGGAGATAGAGAAACCAGACTTGCATGTGATGCCCCAGACCCGATCACCGAAGGATGTCATGTCATATTCCATCGGCCATGATCGTGGCATGCATGCAGCACGGCGCAAAACCCACGGGAATGGGCTTCCACCCACGTCCCAGATCGAATAAGAGGCCGGAAACCCTCAATTCTCCAGTATTCGAATGATCCGCCTCGATAACGTCTCCAAGCAAGTCGGCCACCAGATCCTCTTCATCGAAGCCTCCGCGGCGCTCCAGAAGGGCGAGAAGATCGGCCTTGTCGGCCCGAACGGCGCCGGCAAGACCACGCTGTTCCGGATGATCTCGGGCCGGGAAATCCCTGATGAAGGTCAGGTCTCGCTCGATCGCGGCATCTCGATCGGCTATTTCAGCCAGGATGTCGGCGAAATGAGTGGTCGCAGCGCGGTCGCCGAGGTGATGGACGGGGCGGGGCCGGTCAGCGAGGTCGCGGCCGAGCTCCGGGAACTCGAGGCCGCGATGGCCGACCCCGACAAGGCCGACGAGATGGACGACATCATCGCGCGCTATGGCGAGGTGCAGCATCAGTTCGAGGAGCTCGACGGCTATGCGCTCGACGGCCGTGCGCGCGAGGCGCTGTCTGGCCTCGGCTTCAGCCAGGAGATGATGGACGGCGACGTCGGAAAACTCTCCGGCGGCTGGAAGATGCGCGTCGCGCTTGCGCGTATTCTGCTGATGCGACCAGACGTCATGCTGCTCGACGAGCCGAGCAACCACCTTGATTTGGAAAGCCTGATCTGGCTCGAGCAGTTTCTGAAGGGCTATGAAGGCGCGCTGCTGATGACCTCGCACGACCGCGAGTTCATCAACCGCATCATCAACAAGGTGGTCGAGATCGACGCCGGCCAGCTCACCACCTATTCCGGCAATTACGAGTTCTACGAGCAGCAGCGCGCGCTTTCCGACAAGCAGCAGCAGGCACAGTTCGAGCGGCAGCAGGCGATGCTCGCCAAGGAGATCAAGTTCATCGAGCGCTTCAAGGCGCGCGCCTCCCACGCGGCTCAAGTGCAGAGCCGGGTCAAGAAGCTCGACAAGATCGAACGGGTCGAGCCGCCGCGGCGGCGCCAGACCGTGGCGTTCGAATTCCAGCCGGCGCCGCGCTCGGGCGAGGACGTCGTCAGCCTCAAGAACGTTCACAAGGCCTATGGCAGCAAGCGGATCTATGACGGGCTCGACTTCATGATCCGCCGCAAGGAGCGCTGGTGCGTGATGGGCATCAATGGCGCCGGCAAGTCGACGCTGCTGAAGCTGGTCGCCGGCTCAACCGAGCCGGACGACGGCGCGGTCGCGATCGGCGGCAGCGTCAAGATGGGCTATTTCGCCCAGCATGCGATGGATCTGCTCGATGGCGAGCGCACCGTGTTTCAATCGCTGGAGGACGCGTTTCCGCAGGCAGGCCAAGGCTCGTTGCGCGCGCTCGCCGGCTGCTTCGGCTTCTCCGGCGACGATGTCGAGAAGAAGTGCCGCGTGCTCTCCGGCGGCGAGAAGGCACGCCTGGTGATGGCCAAGATGCTGTTCGATCCGCCGAACTTCCTGGTGCTGGACGAGCCGACCAACCATCTCGATCTCGCCACCAAGGAGATGCTGATCAATGCGCTCGCAGAGTTCGAGGGCACGATGCTGTTCGTCTCGCACGACCGGCATTTCCTCGCCGCGCTCTCCAACCGCGTGCTGGAGCTGACGCCGGACGGCATCCACCAATATGGCGGCGGCTACACCGAATACGTCGCGCGCACCGGTCAGGAAGCACCGGGCTTGCGGAGCTAGCTCAAGTTCGCCACCGCGCGCAGAACGCTTCGACATCGCCGGACTGAAACTCCGGCAGGCGCTCCCAGATGGTTTCCGGCGGCCAGTTCCACCAGGCGATCTGCGACAGCTCGGCCGCGATCTTGCGGCTGAACCGCTCCTTGATCGGCCGGGCCGGCACGCCGCCCACGATGGTGTAGGCGGCGACGTCGCGCGAGACCACCGCGCCGGCCGCCAGCACCGCGCCGTCGCCGACGGTGACGCCGGGCAGCACGATCACACCATGGCCGATCCAGACGTCGTTTCCGATCACGACGCGATCTGCGCGTCTGTTCTTGAAGAAGTCATGATCGCGCTCGGCGGTGTCCGTGTAATATTCCGGACAATAGGTGAAGCGATGCTGGGAAGGGCGCTCGAGCGGATGATTGGGCGCGCCGATCCGGACCTGCGCCGCGATCGCACAGAAGCGGCCGATCACGGCGTCCGCGACCATGCAGCCGCTGCCGAGATAGGAGTAATCGCCGAGCTCGGTGTATTCGATTGCGGTGTCGCCGAGCACTTCACAGCAACGCCCGACCTTGACCTCCCGCAGCTTGACCGTCGGCTCGATGACGGTTTCGGCAATCTTGGGGCGGGAAGGCTTCGGATCGGCCATGAATCTGTCCTCGATGCGGCGGGCCGTTTCAGTCGCACGATTTCTATTACGGCGAGATGACAGGAGAAGAGAGCAGGCACCTGCTGTCTGGTTTTTCAGTGCGTCGCCTGCGGCAATCGCCCGCACCATCGCGTCCTTAAGCACCGCGCTGTTGGCAGGGTTCGACTGGCGCTTTCAGCGATGCAAAGCAGCATGGCACGCTGCGTGCTGCTCGGCTTGTGAGGCCAGGCGTCGCCCGCTACGCTTGAACAAAAAAGCGGGAGCGAGACGGCCATGAAGCAGATCAGGATCGGCGACATCACGATCGACGCGGTGATCGAGCGCGAAGGACCGTGGCGGCGGCCGCAGGACTTCTTCCCGACCTATGACGACGCCGTGTTCAAGCATCACCTGAAAACGATGGAGCCCGAAGTCTTCGATGCCGCCCGCGGCATGATGGTGATCACCTACCAGACCTTCGTGGTGCGGACGCCGCGCTACACCATCCTGGTCGACACCTGCACCGGCGAGGACAAGGGGCACCCGCCGCCGTTCGACTTTCCGGGCAAGGAGCGCTGGCGCAACGAGCTGTTCGCGCTCGGCATCTCCTATGAGCAGATCGACTACGTGTTCTGCACCCATCTGCATATCGACCACACCGGCTGGAACACCACGCTGCGCGACGGACGCTGGGTGCCGACCTTCCCGAACGCGAAATACGTCTTCCACAAGGGCGAGTATGCGGCCTGGGAGGCCGAGAACGCCAGGGGCGCCAATCCACCCGGCACGGTGTTTCGCGACAATTGCCTGCCGATCGTCGAGGCCGGGCAGGCGCTCCTGGTCGACGACGACTATGCGCTCGACGATACCGTGACGCTGACGCCGACGCCGGGCCATTCGCCCTGTCATTGCTGCGTCAACATTGTCTCGAAGGGGCAGCGCGCGGTGGTCGCGGGCGACCTGATGCACCACGCGATCCAGTGCCGCGAGCCGGAGTGGTCGGCGAAGCCGGATTGGGATCCGAAGCAATCGGCGGTGTCGCGGCGGAAATTCTTTGCCTCCGTCGCCGGGACCGACACGCTGATCCTGCCGATCCATTTTCCTTCCCCGACCGTCGGCCTGATCAAGGCGGACGGCGACCGCTTCGACTACCGCTTCAAGCGGGAGTAGGCGTCGCGAACGTTCGGGGCAGCGTCACCCGGACCGCGCCTGCGCATCGTCGATCGTGGCTGGCGGGTTTGCGGGGGCGCGGGCAGTGCTGGCGTCGATGGCGGCGCGGATTGCATGCTGGATGCCGGGGCGTGCCAGCTTGAGTAGCCGGGCCTGCTGGCGCGGCGTGGATCGCATCACGAGGTCGGCAAGAACGCGGTCAGGCAGGTCCTTGCGCGCTATCAACGCGCCCGCCATGCCCTCGTCGCGTTCGGCGGCATCGACCATCATGGCAAGGCCTGCGCTGGTCATATCAGCGCCGGGGTTGCTCGCGAGCACGCGAAGCACACTGCTGTCGCCACGCATCAGCAGAATATCCGTGAGCTCCTGGCTCACGGCCTTGCGCCCTGCGATCGCGCCGAGGTGTCCCTCGGCCCGCATCCAGGCAATGTCGATCAGATCAGACTCCGGAATGCATTCGCATCTCCGCAGGATCGGAGCGGCAACGTCGGCGTCGTCATGGTTGGCGAGGCGACGTGCGAGTTCCCGCGGCACCAGATGCAGGTCGGCGAGGGAGCGGCTGAGTGTGGTCAGGGTCCGCAGCTCGACGCTCTCGGTCAGGCGGATCAGGATATCGTCGAACACCTCGACGTGGCGCGCACCGAGGCGATGTGCGTCCTCGAGAAACAGCCCAGCCACCTCCTGCAGCATCCGCGTGCGCAGGTCAGGGGAGCCGGTTTTCAAGACGTGGTCGAGCTTGGCAATCAGATCGGAGGCAATAACTGTCATGGCGGTCCTAAAATGTTCCGCGACAAGGGAACGTCATTGTTCCCGACGCCAATCTGCTCCCCGAATCTCCAATAGGGGTATAGAATCTGAGGGATGGCTGGTCTCGACGGTGGATATCCCGGCAAACACTATCGAAATTCGGCAGCGACGATACTTGCCTGCTGGTCCAGCGCGACCAATGGCCCGCATTTTTCCCGATTGAAATCGTCAGACGATTCGCATTTGCTGCATGGACATTATCGATAACGCCGGCGCGCCGGTCGCGGCGTGGTGCAAGATATTTCGAGAAGAACATTTCATGGGAGCGGTCATTTGACGGCGCCGTTGCTGGTGCCGAGAGTCTTTCGTTTTGACGATGTTGACGCATTCCGGAGTTCGATCCGAAATCTGGATGTCGATTTCACGCCACTTGCGCGGAAGATTTCGGCCGAGCAGGTCATCCTGAGCTTGCCGGGATGCGAGCTCAACTACACGCAGTCGTTTCCGCGGATCGTCGATGCCCAGCTTGCGCCGCGTACGACCGCGATCGGCTTCACGATGGACGACGGCGTGCCGATGCGCTTCAACGGCGTCGAGCGCGACCGCGCGGTGATCGTGCTCGGCGGCAGCGGCGCGTTCTACACGTCCGTCGAGGAGACACCCCGCCGGTACGCCTCGGTGATGTTCACGCCCGAGATCCTTGACCGCGGTTGGCCGAACCCCGGTCTCCATTTCAGCATTCACGAAATCTCACAACGCGCGCAGGATCTGCTGCGTGAACTTGTGAGGCAGGCGTTGCTCGTGACGTCGGACCAGGTGACGATAGCCGAGTTCGCCACGGGTGCATCGATCAAGGAGACGCTGCTTGCGGCGATCGACAACGCGTTCGCCGAAATCGTGCCGGCCAGATGGGCGACGCGCGCCAACACGACGCGCCAGTTCAAGGTGTTCAACGACGCGCGCGCCATTCTCGCCGGCGACGTCGCGCATCCGATCTATAGCGGCGAACTCGCCAACCAGATCGGCGTCTCGGTGCGCACGCTGCACGACGCCATCCAGCGCTACCGCGGCGTCAGCCTGCATCGCTATCTGCGGCTGCGCCGGCTGTGGCTGGTGCGCAAGCAACTGCTCGCCGGCGCGCCTAGCGTCAAGGCCTGTGCGCTGGCTTACGGGTTCTGGCACCTCAGCGACTTCTCGCGGAGCTACCGGTCGCAGTTCGGCGAAGCGCCGTCGGAGACGCTAGCGGCCTCCCGCGCGCGCCCCGATTCGTCATCGGGCAGACACGAATCGTAACAATCCGTCTGAACGGAATCTTAACGTGGGCCGGGGAATCTGTCGGTACGATTCCACCAGAGGCGGCCTGATGCATCCCCGGCGATTTGCGCGTGTTCGACCGTCGGGTTGCGTCTCCAGTGTGGTCAAGCTCCAGCTGGACCCGAAGACGCCGCTGATCGAATGCCGCCTGGTCGACTATTCCGCCGGCGGGGCCTGCCTGGAGTTCTCCAAGCCGATCCAGCTGCCGGAGCGTTTCGAGATGTTCCACGGCAACACCCGGAAGCGTTGCCGGCGGGTCTGGACCAGGGGCGTCAGGGTCGGCGTCTCGTTCTGAGGACCCCGGGCCTTCGCCGACAACGTACGGCCACCCACCAATAATCATCGGGTCGCGCCCGGCGCGACCCGATGATCTGTCCCGATTGAGGGGAGAAACGCGCCGGCGAGCGGCTCAGGCGCCGCTCTGGCACTTCTTCATGAACGAGGTCTTGGCCGCGCCGGCGAGCTTCTTGCCGTCGGAGCCGACCGCCTTGGTCTCGCAGGCGTCGGTCGTGCACTTCTTCATGAACGAGGTCTTGGCCGCGCCGGCCAGCGGCTTGCCGTCCTTGCCGACGGCTTTCGTCTCGCAGGAGGCGTCCTGCGCAAATGCCGAACCGGCGGCAAAGGTCGCGATCACGGCCGCCAAGAAAATCCGCTTCATCTGGGTTCTCCCTAAACCAAATCAGGGCCGAATTGGATATCGGATTCTTGGCCCGATCAAGTTCCCACAGCCGATTTTGTCTATAAAATACCCGGATAGCCGCGGAAAAATTCCGTGTGCGGCGCGGAACAAAGTGGGGGAAACGCGGAATGGAATTCGAGACGCTGGTACAGACACGCAAAAGCGTGCGCGGGTTCAAGAAGCAGCCGGTGTCCCGGGCGACCATCGAGGAGATCATCGAGGTGGCCAAGCGGGCGCCGTCCTCGATGAACACCCAGCCCTGGCACGTCCACGTCCTGACCGGGGCGCCGCTGGAGGA
The DNA here is from genome assembly GCF_053474805.1 of Bradyrhizobium sp. WCU1. Lineage (NCBI taxonomy): Bacteria > Pseudomonadati > Pseudomonadota > Alphaproteobacteria > Hyphomicrobiales > Nitrobacteraceae > Bradyrhizobium > Bradyrhizobium sp. WCU1. The sequence continues at coordinate 53,767 of NZ_CM130280.1, read as the reverse complement.
AGTGCGCCGCCGCAACATGGAGGAGATGGTCGCCGGCGCCAAGGCCAAGCGCGACATCGTCAGCCATGGCGAATACCAGGGCGTGCACCGCGGTCGCCAGGTCGACATCGCCAAGAAGCTGTTTGGCGCCATGGGGATTGCCCGCGACGACAAGCCGATGCGGCAGGATTGGGTGCTGCGCGGCTTCCGCCAGTTCGACGCCCCGGTCTCGCTGGTCCTGGCCTACGACCGGATCCTCGATCCCGGCGCGGTCTGCCATTTCGATCTCGGCGCGCTCTGCTACGGCATCGTGCTGGCGGCCTGGGATCGCGGCCTCGGCAGCGTGATCAACGGCCAGGGCATCATGCGCTCCGACATCGTGCGCGAAGTCGCCAATATCCCCGAAGACCAGGTGATCATGACCTGCGTTGCGATGGGCTACCCCGACGACAGTTTCGCCGCCAATGCGGTGCGGTCGGACCGCGAGGCCAACAGCGACTTCGTCCGTTATGTCGGCTTTGCCGAGTAGAGCGTTTTCGGGCGAAGTGGATATCGGTTCGCGTGAAGAAAACGCGTCAAGACAAGAACCGAGAGTCCCGTTCCGATTCCATCGGAACGGGGCTCTAGCCGCGAACTGTTCGCGCGATTTCGCTGCTACTCACCGCGTCGCGGGATATTGAATTCCGCACCATGAAACCCTCGCGCGACGGTGAGCGTGAGCGCGCGTTTCGACTATTCTTGCCGACAAAAAATGCGCTACTGGTTTTGTGAAGCGAAACAGCACAGGTGAGGAATCCCAGATGAGCGATGACGAACAGACAGCCATGATCCGCGAGACCGTCGCGAAGTTCGTCGATCGCGAGCTGATCCCGCTCGAGCCGCAATATCTGAAATCGAAACTGCCCGGCAGCGATCATCCCGAACTCACCTCGGAGCAGCGCAAGCGGCTGCGCGACGTCTCCAAGGAGCTCGGGCTCTGGGGCCTCGATGCACCGGAGGATCTCGGCGGTCATGATTTGCCGACGCGCACGATGGCGGCGGTGCATGAGGAGCTCGGCCGCAGCTGCGTGCCGTTCGTGCTGCCGCCGGATTCGCCGAACCTGCGCATGCTGCAGGCGGTCGGCACCGAGGCGCAGAAGAAGAAATACATGCAGCCCTATATCGAGGGCCGGATGGTGTCGGCGATCGCGATCTCCGAGCCCGGCGCCGGCGGCGATCCCGCCGGCATGAAGACGCGCGCCGTGCTGGAGGGCGAGCAATGGGTGCTGAACGGCCGCAAGATCTGGATCAGCAATGCGCGCGCCGCCGATTTCATCATCGTGATGGCGCGGATCGGCAACGACCAGCGCCAGGGCGGCATCACCTCCTTCATCGTCGAAAAGGGCACGGCGGGCTTCATCATCGAGCGCGAGATCCCGATGGTCGGCGGCGGCTCGACCTATGAGATCGTGTTCGAGGATTGCCGCATCCCAAAGGACTCCGTGCTGGGCGAGGTCGGCAAGGGCTACGCGCCGATGCAGCTGCGCCTGCGCACGCGGCGGCTCGAGATGGGATCGACCTGTGTCGGCATCACCAAGCGCGCGCTCGACATGATGTGTGAGCACGCCAAGCAGCGCGAGACCTTCGGCGTCAGGCTCGCGGAGCGCCAGGCGATCCAGTGGTGGATCGCCGATATTTCCACGCGCATGCATGCCTGCCGGCTGATGGTGCGCGAGGCCGCCGACAAGACCGATCGCGGCGAGGATATCCGCCACGAGGCCTCGATGATCAAGGTGTTCGCGACGGAGATGGCCTATGACGCCTGCGACCACGCCATGCAGACGCTCGGCGCGCTCGGCGTGACGCTGGAGTTGCCGCTCAACGCGCTTTGGCAGAAGGCTCGCCTGATGCGGGTGTATGAAGGCCCGAGCGAAGTCCATCGCCAGGCGATCGCCCGCCGCGTGCTCGGCCTGCGGGGAGGCTAGGGGCTAGCAGGCCCTCAAGCTCATGCCGTCATTGCGAGCGCAGAATGTAGGATGGGTAGAGCGAAGCGAAACCCATCATCTCGCCGCGCCAGCGCAATTGATGGGTTTCGCTTCGCTCTACCCGTCCTACGGATTTGCGACTACGCCGCCCGGACGTCTGACAGGAAGCGGTTGACCTGGCCGGCGAGGTCCTTGGATTGCGTCGAGAGTTGCTCGGCCGCGCCCAGCACCTGGGTTGCCGCCGCGCCCGTATCGTCGGCGGCGCGTTGCACGCCGGAGATGTTGGAGTTGACCTCCTGGGTGCCGCGCGCGGCTTCCTGCACGCTGCGCGAGATCTCCTTGGTCGCCGAGCCCTGTTCCTCGATCGCGGCCGCAATCGCGGTGCCGATCTGGTCGATCTCGGTGATGACGTCGACGACGTTCCTGATCGCGGTCACGGTCTCGTCGCTCGCGGTCTGGATCGCGGTGATCTGCTCGGAAATCTCGGTGGTGGCCTTGGCGGTCTGGCCGGCCAGCGATTTCACCTCCGAAGCGACGACGGCAAAGCCGCGACCGGCCTCGCCGGCGCGGGCCGCCTCGATGGTGGCGTTGAGCGCGAGCAGGTTGGTCTGCGCCGCGATGCTCTGGATCAGGGTCACGACGTCGCCGATCTTCTGAGCGCCCTCGGCCAGCGAGCGCGCGGTGTCGCCGGTGCGGCGGGCATGGTCGACGGCGCGCGCTGCGATCTCGGTCGAGGTCGCGACCTGGCGGGCGATCTCCGAGATCGAGGAGGTCAGTTCCTCGGTCGCGCTCGCCACCGTCTGCACGTTGGTCGAGGTCTGATCCGACGCTGCGGCCACCACTGCGGCCTGGCGATTGGTGGCGGATGCGGTGGCCGACATCGATTGCGCCGTGTCCTCCATGACAGATGACGCCGCGGACAATCCGCCGACCAGTTCGGTGACCTTGGCCTCGAAGGCGCGGGTCAGATCGTCGAGCGCGCGGGCGCGGCGCATCTTGACGTCGTTCTCGGCTTCCTTCTCGGTGGCGAGACGATCGGCTTCGATCTTGTTGTCCTTGAATACCTGCACCGCGGCGGCCATCGCGCCGATCTCGTCATTGCGCGCAGCGCCCGGGATGGCTTCGGCGACTTCGCCCGCGGCGAGACGCGACATGCGGCCGGTGAGGGCGGCAATCGGGTTGAGGATACGGCGGCGAACCATCACGATGAGGCCGGCGCTGCCGGCGATCACCGCGAGCAGTCCGACCAACGCCACCACAAAGCTGAAGCGCGCCGATGAATAGGCGGCGGCAAGGCCCTGCTCGGCATTCTCGTAGAACGCATCACGCACGGTGACGATGGAGGCGAGGCCGAACTGGGACTCGGCATAGTAGGTCTCGACGTCCTGCTCGTACTTGCCCGAGGTTGCGCCTTCCTTGGCGAATTTCAGCGCCTTGCCGAAGCGTTCCACATAGTCGGCCTGCATCTTGCCGAGCGCCGTCATGACGTTCGCCGGTGTTGCGGGGTTGTTGCGCAGCTCCTGCAGCGTCGAGAGGATTTGCTGGGTACGGCCGGTAGAGCGATAGAGCTCCATTTTCTCGGGCTCGGTGGCGACGCGCTTGGCGCCGACCAGGGCCTTGTGCAGGCTGGCGTCGAGCCCGCCGATGTCGCGCAGCGTCCAGGCGACGTTGGCGTAGCTGGCCTGGCGGTAGGCATTGCCGTCGAGGCCTGCGAGGCGGCGCACCTGTTCGTCGAGCAGCGTGGTGACACCGGCATTGAACACGGAATTGTCGGCGACGATCTTGGCGGCCGCCGGTTTGCGTGCGTCGAGGGGGCCTGCGATCGCCTTCTCGATCGCGTCGCGGAGTGCCGCGAACTTCGCCTTCAGCGCGTCGATCGCGCTCGCGACCGCTTCGCCATCGTCGAGCGCGCCGGGCAGCGCAGCGCGGACCTGATTGACCTTGGCGAGCGCACCATCGGTCAGTTTGCGCAGCTTGTCGAGATCGCCGATCTGCTTCTGGTCGATCGCGCCGGTGCTGAACAGCAGGTTGGTGGACATGCCACGCTCGGAGTTCATGTAGCGCGGGATATCGCCGACGGCGCGGACGATCTCGAGCCGGCTCTGCGCGGTCGAGACCTTGTCCATGGTCTGGTACTTGGTGACCGCGACATAGGCCGCGAGCCCGCCGCCGACCGCGGACAACGAGACGATCGCGGCCGTCAGGAGAGTACCAATTTTCATGGGATGCGCGCCATTTCTTGACGAGGGAGGGAGAGGCCTCAACCGTACCGGGTGCGCATTAAGCTTGGGTTTATGATACGGGGCCGCGGTGGTCCCAGCGGTCCCGATCATTTGAAACGCGCCGCACCGCCCCGATCGCGACAGGCCGGCAAGGCTCGGCCAGGGCAAAGGGCCAGGCGTGACGGTTCAGTGCTCGTCGTCGTCGGCGCCCTTGGTCGCTGCGCGGTGCTGGGTCGTGCCGCCCGAGCCCGCCTCGCCGCAGGGAAGCTGGTTCCAGGTGCCGTCAGGGGCTTGCTGATAGGCCTGGCAACCTGTCGGCGTGGCGGTGGTAGACTTCTCGTCGGGCTTCTGCCGCTCGGCATTCTTGCCCAGCGCCGGTGTGGCGATGGCGGCAATGGCGGCGAGCGAGCCTGCAAAAAATAGCCTTGCGATCGGCATGTCGGTTCTCCTTTCTCGAAGCGACGACATATCCAGAAAACAAATCTGGCGATTTTTGGCCACCGCGGCAGGCGTGCGACCAATTGCTTAACGCCGGGAAAATACGCGGGGGCGGCGGTTAACATCTGCGCGCCGGGTCTTCGCGCTAAGTCGCGCGACGGCCGTCGCAGGGCCATGCTAGGATCGGCGCATCATGACCCACCGCATTCTCGTTCTCTACGGCTCCTATCGTTCGGATCGCATGGGCATCCGGCTGGCGCATTTCGTCATCGACGGCCTTCGCGGGCGCGGCGACGACGTCGAGTTGATCGACGCCAAGGAGGTCGGCCTGCCGATGCTCGACCGCATGTACAAGGAACATCCCAAGGGGCAGGCGCCGGCCGCGCTCGAGGCGCTCGCCGGCAAGATCCGCGACGCCGACGGCTTCCTGTTCGTCACCGGCGAGTACAATTGGGGCATCCAGCCCGGGCTGAAGAACCTGACCGATCATTTCCTCGAGGAATGGTTCTGGCGGCCCGCGGCGATCGCGAGCTACTCGGCCGGGCGGTTCGCCGGCGCGCGCGCCGCCACCGCCTGGCACGGCACGCTGTCCGAGATGGGGATGGTGGTGGTGTCGAGCACGATCAGCGCAGGACCGATCGCGCAGACTCTATCCGCAGAAGGCAAGCCGATCGGCGAGGGCGGCAAAGCGCTCGAGCGTGCCTTTCCACGCTTCGCCGACGATTTCACCTGGTGGATCGAAGCGGCCAAGGCCCAGCGCGCGCGCAAGGCGCCGCCGTACTGAGCGCCGTCTTCCTCACGCGAGCCGGTGCCGACTTCGCCTGAAGATGCTTTCTATTCCTTGCTCCTGATGTAGCCCGCGAGCCGCGTCTTCTGGTCCTGGCACCAGGTTGTCATGCTGCCGGCGCGGCGCTGATCGAGGTCGGTGGTCTGGGTTGCGATCGCGACTTCGGTCATCAGATCGTCGGCCTGCTTCTCGCCCATCTTGCCGCCGGTGTGCATGTAGGCGATCGCCTTGCGCACCTGTTCGGTGGTGCCGTCGGGCAGATGCATGTCCTGCGCGCGCTGCACGAGGTCCTGATAGACCAGATCGGTGCCGGGGCACTCGACCTTGGCGGCAAAGGCCCGCAGCACCATCGTGACATAGGCCGCGCGCGGATCGGCGTGGGCCGGCGTCGCCGCGACGATTAGGCCGCCGATCAGCAAAGCGTAACGCATCGAATTCCTCCCGATGTCTTAAGCATTTTGCCGCAAGGCTAGCGTCCGCGGGAACCGACTGCAACCGCAAGGACACACTTGCCGAAGGAACCGATCAAACAGCCGTGTTCCAAACGGTACCGCCACGATTTCAGCACGATTTCGGCAGCAAGTGCCACAAGTTGACGCAGGGGAGAATGATCGTGTCGAAGTTGGGGCTTGCTGCGGTGCTGGTTGGTTCGCTTGCGCTTGGCGGCTGCATGCAGGCGACCTTGTCGCCGGTGACGGATGCCGCGATGACGCCGCGTGATCGGCAATTGCTGGCGCATCCGCCCTATGCGGAGGCCAAGATTCCGGATCAGTTCCAGCGCCACATTGTCGACTACACGCGCAAGGAGCAGCCGGGGTCGATTCTGGTCGATACCGACGCGCGCTATCTCTACTACGTGCTGCCCGGCGGCAAGGCGATCCGTTACGGCGTCGCCGTCGGCGAGGAGGCGATGGCGTTCTCCGGCGTGGCCACGGTCGGCCGTCTGGCGGAGTGGCCGGATTGGGTTCCGACCAAGGATATCCAGGAGCGGCTCGGGCCGTATCCGGCGCGTGTCGCGGGTGGGCCGGCCAATCCGCTCGGGGCCCGCGGCATCTACCTCTACCAAGGCAACAAGGACACGCTGTACCGTATCCACGGCACCAACCAGCCCGAATATATCGGGCAGGCGATCTCGTCGGGTTGCATCCGCATGAACAACGCCGACGTCATCGATCTCTACCAGCACGTCAAGCCGGGCGCCACCGTGGTCGTGCTGCCGCCGGGACAGAGCGCGTAATTCGCACGCGAAGTGCAAAAGCGGCCGATCGCGTCATCGCGATCGGCCGCTTTTTTTATAGTTGTTCAGCCGTCAGCGCAGCGGCATCGGCGGCCGAACCACGGGGCCGTTGTCATCAGCATCGACGATATTCGACTGCTGCTGCGGCAGCACCGGCCGCGGTGCCGCAGCTTGCGGCGCGACTGCGACGGGGGCCGGCAGCGGCGCTGCTGATGCCGACGGAGGCGGCGGCGGGATATAGGCCTGCGCCGGCCGACGGATCGGCGGTGGAGCAACGGCCGCATGCGGCACGGCCTGAGGTGTGATCGCGGCGCGCGGGCGCGGCGCAACCGGCCGTGGTTCGACGGCCCTGGTCTCGGTCGTTCGCGCGACGCGCTGTGACAACTGATCCTGGCTGGCCTTGAGCTGATCGATGCTGGTCTTGAGCTGTTCGATCTGCTGCCCCATCGACGCCAGATCGCGCGCCATCGACTGCAGCAATTGCGTCTGGTCAGGTGCGGCTGCGGCCGGCGCTGCCGCAACCGGCGCCGCGACGGCAGCCGGGGCCGCTCCGGCGACGTTCTGCGGCGCCACGGCCGGAGCGGCGTCAGGCGGCTGATCAGCCGCCGCCGCTTGCGCGACGGGCGGGCTTGCCTGGTCGGACGCGGGAGCCGCCTTGCCCGGCAGCAGCGAGGTCAGGGCCTCTGCCTGCGGCACGTACTCGGTCACGATCTGCTTGACGCGATGTCCGTAGTGCTGCCACGCCGCGGTGCCCATGGCGCCGGCTATCGCGAACAGGAACCAGAACGCGCGGATCGCCCATTTGTTGGTGGGACGCGGCGCGCGCTCCAGCCGGATGTCGTCCAGCCTGCCGTCATGGCTTGCAGCGCTGTATTCCGGCACAGCCGGCGTCACCGCTACCGGCGTGACCGGCGGCACCGAGGCGACCGGCGCAACCGGTGGCGTGGACGAGGGCGCGAGGCTCGGGCCGAACCACGGCTCGCGCTGTCCGGATGATGCCTCGTCGGCTGCCGCAGGCGCAGCGGCATGGTCCGGCCGGGCCGGAGCGAAGCTGGGTTCGATCGCAAAAATATCGTGCGGATCTGCGTCTTTCATCGTCGATTGCATGGCGGTCCCCGTTTCAGTCCAAGGTCAACCGCAAATGGGCGGCCGGCAAATTTCGCTCTGTATCGACCCCTGGCCCGGTCCCCACAACTCCAGTCGGGTTTGACCAAAGCAAGGCGAGAGGGTGGAGAGGTTGAGGAGTTTCGGGAACCGGAGCCGGCAGCCGGGGTCGCCAGGACTGCGTGTCCGGTGAATCTCCTCGGGTTGTGTGGCGTGTCCACCACACCTGAAGGGAAATCGCGCGACGTGCGGCGCGTCTGATCGCGCTCCGCCACCGTTCCGCCCTGTTTGGATTCGGCTCATTAGGCTGGTGTTGGATTTTCGGCTTGGGCTGGGGCGCGAGTTGGGGATGCAACATGACACGCGACGATGCAGTCATTTCGTACGTCGACGTTATCTGCCGCGCGCGCGGTGCCGCGCCCGCGATCCGGTTTGCCCATGCGCGAAAGCCGCTGCGGCTGTTCGCGGTGGTGATCGGCGCGGCCTCGCTCGCGGCTTGCGCACAATCATCCGTCGTCAGCCAGCGCTCGCAGGCGCTCGCGAGCCGGCCGGCATCGGCTGAGCCGACCCGGGCCGCGTCGTCCGCGGTGCGCACCCATGTGGCAACCGCGCACAGGCACGCGCCCTACGCCGCGCGCAAGACCGGTGACAGCAAGATCGCATCGCAAGGCGTTGCGAGCTTCTACAGCGACGAGCAGGAGACCGCGAGCGGCGAGAAGTTCAACGCGCACGAACTGACCGCTGCGCATCCGACATTGCCATTCGGTACCAAGCTGCGCGTCACCGACGTCAAGACCGGCCGCTCGGTCACCGTGCGCGTCAATGACCGCGGGCCCTACGTTCCCGGGCGCATCGTCGACGTCTCGTATTCCGCGGCCCAGTCGCTCGGCATGATCGGCAAGGGCGTCGCCAATGTCAGGCTCGATGTCGTGCAGTGAGCTGCGCCGCACGGCCGAGGCTCGGGATTTTTTGCCGGCCGGATCGGGAAAAAGTCCCGATGTCATACGCGCTTTAATCCTGTTGTCTGAACCACCCAGCCCAATAGAATTGTCGCCGCTACTTCCCCGCGCTCGCTTTTTCCAGGCGCGTGGATTTCTACCCAACGAACCTTTCCCCGCCTTGGATTGTCCCGCCAAGGCGGGATTTTTCGTTTTAGGGCCATGCGCGCCGCATGCGTTGACAGTGCCGGCCGGAGCCATAACCTCCGTTCTGCTTTCGGAGGACGGCCCATGCCAAACGACAATCAGGAAATTGACGGCGTCACATCAGGTCAGCCGTCACGGCGCGGAGCATTGCAACTGTTTCTGGGCGGAGCCGCCGTGCTGTTCGCGCCGGACGGACAACTCGGCACCATGACGACGGCACAGGCCGAGACCGGTGTTGCCGACGGACTGTCGCGCGGCAGGCCAGAAGAACAAGGCGTTGCGCCATCAGCGATCCTCGACTTCCTTGATGACGTCGACCGCCAGGGCTACGAGCTGCACAGCTTCATGCTGTGGCGTAACGGCCAGGTGATTGCCGAGGGCTGGTGGTCGCCGTATCGCGCCGATCGCAACCACATGATGCATTCGTTGACCAAGAGCGTCACCGTCAGCGCCGTCGGGCTAGCGATGGCCGACAAGCGCTTCGGCCTGCAGGACAAGGCGGTGTCGTTCTTCAAGGACAAGCTGCCGCCCGTCGTCGACGACAAGCTCGCGGCGATGACGGTCGAGGATCTCCTGACCATGCGCACCGGCCACGCCGCGATGACCTCGGGATCGGCATGGCGGCCGATCAAGACCAGCTGGGTCGCCGAGTTCTTCAAGATCCCGGTCGTGTACCAGCCGGGCACGAAATGGGTCTACACCTCGGCTGCGACCTATCTGCTGTCGGCGATCGTCACCAAGACGACCGGCGAGGCCGTCGCAGATTATCTCAAGCCGCGGTTTTTCGATCCTCTCGGAATCTCGGGCTATGAATGGCCGGTCGGGCCTGAAGGTATCTCGCCCGGCGCCAACGGGCTGAGCTGGAAGACGGTCGATTGCCTCAAGCTCGGCATCCTTTACGCGCAGAACGGCATCTGGAACGGCAGGCAGGTGCTGCCGGCCGATTGGGTGGCGGCGGTGCAGCAGCCGCACGTCAAGGACACTTACGGCTATCAATGGTGGATCGGGCCTGGGACATTCTACGCCGACGGCCTGTTCGACCAGCTCAGCTTCGTCTTTCCCAAGCACAATGCGGTGCTGGCGATCACCGCCGGCATCCCGCAGCGTAGCGGTTTCAACAAGCTGGTGTTCCGGCATTTCCCGGCGATGTTCTCTGCCACCGCGGCGAAGAACGATGCCGAGGCCGACAAGCTGAAGGCGCGCACCTCGGCCCTGCAGTTGCTACCGCCGCTGGTCGCGGCATCATCGCCGGTTGCAGCGGAGATATCCGGCAAGACCTGGCAGATGCCGGAGAATGCCGACGCGATCAAATCGGTCAATCTCAGCTTCGCCGACAAGACCTGCACGTTCACGCTTGAGGACGGCAGGGGCACGCACACGATCGAGGTCGGCCTCGACGCGCCGCGCGAGGGCACCACGACGATGACCGGCAACAAGCTGCATCACGAGTATCAGCCCGATGTGATGCGCGTGGTCGCGAGCGGTACCTGGCGCGACTTGCGCACCTTCGTGATGACATGGACCTTCGTCGAATCGGCGTTCCGCGACACCGTGACCTGCACCTTCGAGGGACCGCAGATGCGATTCGCGCGCAGCGTCAATGTCAACTCGTCGGCGCTGGATATGCCGACCCTGATGGGCAAGTTGGCGTAGCCGCGACCACAAATTGCGCTCTGCCGCATCTTGCGGCAGGCTTCCACCAAATTGTCACACTCCCAGCGAAATGCAGCCCAAAGCCACTGCCAACACACCGCCGGAATGGATGATGTCGGCGAGGGACAAGCGTTGGCCTACAAGATGATCGCAGAACGCGAGAACGAAACGGTCAGGATCGAGCGGGAGAGCTCCTTCATCATCATCGCCAAGGCCAGGGTCTGGGCCAGCGAAGGATGGCAGGTGGTGATCACCGACAAGGACGGCAAATCATACCCGCCCGAGGAATTCGACAAGCTGCTCGCGGCGTGAGCTAGAGCATGATCCGGAAAAGTGCGAAGCGGTTTTCGGAAAAGATCATGATCAAACAACGAGCTAAAGCGCGATGACGATTCGACCCAATCTCATCGCGCTTTAGCGCTGCGCCGATACCAGCAGCATCATCGGCCGCTCGAGCTCGTCGGCCAGCTCAGGCATCGCCCTGATCTGCTCGCGTGTCGGGGAGAATTCCTCGACATGCCGCAGCGAGAAGCCGGCGCCGATCAGCGCATTCAGCGTGGTGCCGATGGTGCGATGATATTTCAGCACGCCCTGCACGTACCAGTCGGTCCGGCGTTCGCCTTCGATGAAGTAGCGGTTGACCGGCCAGGTCTTGCGGCCGTCCTGATCCTGTCCCCAGTCCGGGCGTGTGGCTGCCATGTAGATCGGATGTTCGATGGTGAAGACCAGATGTCCCTCCGGGACGAGCGCGCGGTACAGCATGCGCGCGAGCCGATCGAAGTCCCCGACGTAATGGAAGGTGAGGGCGCTGTAGGCGAGATCGAACGTCGCTTTCGGCAACTCCAGCGTCTCGAGGTCGGCGATCTCGTAGGTGATGGCCGGGTCCTGCGTCATCGCGATGGCGCGGGCGATCATGTTCTGGGAGAGGTCGACGCCGAGCACATCGGATGCACCTTGCCCCCGCATCCAGCGCGACACCCAGCCGAAGCCGCAGCCGAGGTCGACCACGCGCTTGCCCGCGATATCGGGTAGCATCGCGCGGATCGCGGCCCATTCCGGCGCGCCGAGCAGTCCGCGGACCTGCCGCGGCAGTTGGCTGTAGCCGGCGAAGAAGCCGGGATCGTCGTAGATGTTCTGAGCCATGGTCACGGCAACCCGGGAAGGTACGGTACTCGCTTCTAGCCGCCGCCGCGGCGCGTGGGAACCGCTGATCGCATCGCGGTTTGCGGCGGCGCTGGAACCAGACACGGCGTTCAGCGGTTCTGATGTCAGCCCGCGGGATGCGCGGTCACGCCGTTCCTGCGGCATTTGACAGCCGAGGAGAGCGCCATGATAGCCGAGATGCAGATCCACACCATCGCGCGGCAGATGCTGCAGAAGCACGGTCCGCAGGCGAGCGCGCAGGCTGCGCAGAACGCCGTGGCCTGCGAGAGCAAGGGCGAGACCGAAGAGGCCCGCGAGTGGCGTCATATCGAGGACGCCATGAAGATGATGCGCGGACCGCATCAGAGCTGACGGCGCAGCTCGCTCTTCCGGATCGAAATGAGCCTGGCGCTGCGCGCTGGACCATTTGATTTATGCCCCAGTGCCGCTTGCCTTTGCCGGAAATTCCGGGAACTCTGTTCAGGCAATCAGCAAATAAATTCTATCTGGGGGAATTCGCCGTGACCTTTTCACTCTACGACGCGACTGTCGCCAACTATCTGCAGATCCTCGGCTCCGTCTCGGGCTTTCTCGAAAAGAGCCTCACGCATTTCAAGGACAACGGCATCGATCCGGCCGAGATCGTCGAGACCCGATTGTTTCCCGACATGCTGCCGTTCCGCTTTCAGGTGGTCTCGCTCGCGCACCACTCCCGCGGCGCGATGGAGGCGGCGAAGAACGGCGTGTTCGTCCCGCCGTCCGGCAAGCCCGATCTGGACTACGCCGCATTGCAGGCGCTGGTGAAGGACGCGCACAGCGAGTTGTCGGCGCTGACGCCAGATGCAGTCAATGCGCTGCTCGGGCGCGACATGACATTCAAGGTCGGAGACCGGTCGATGCTGTTCACGGCCGAGGGATTTTTGATGTCGTTCTCGCTGCCGAACTTCTTCTTTCATTCGACCACGGCCTACGACATCCTCCGCCACAAGGGCGCGCCGCTCGGCAAGCGCGACTTCATCGGCCGCCTGAACCTGAAGAAGTGACCGGTCGCCGCGCGCAGCAAGATCGGGCGCGCGCGGCAACAAGCGCGATCGTCAGTACTTGAGGCCTGCCGACGCTAGCCGATCCTGCGCCACCGCGGCACGGGATCGAGCGGCGTCCGGTAGAGTTCGCGCCGATCGATGTCGGTGACGCGCACGGCGCAGCCGCGCGCTTTCAACTCCGGCTTGACCTGCGACAGCTCATTGGCGAGCTGATCGGCGCGATCGGATGCGAGGCTGATGTCTTCGAGGATGATCGTTCCTTGATTGCGGAACTCGTCCCCCACCACGAGATCGAAGGTGTAGTACGGCATTCCGAAGCTCTCCGTTTCGGTTTGCATCACAGGGTAACACTGAGTCGTGCATTCCCTAAGATGCGTGGCGCACAATCGTCGAGCGATCCGCGCAAAAACGATGTGCAGCGCGTCAGGCACGATGAACGATCAAGCACGCGCGGCACGGCGAAGGGGTCCTTGATCCAGCTCACCGCCATGCCGTTAAGATTTGATTAAAATTGTCGGCGCAAGCTCGAGCCCAAGCAGATCGCAACGGAACCGGGCTCCGGGAACCGGCAGTTGCAGGAGAAGGCCGGTGGCGTAACGCCCGCCGGCCTTTTCTCATCGCGGATGCGCGAACTAGTCGCGCAAGGCGGCTTGCCGCCTGGCGCGGCATTTCGGGCCGGGCCCGCGCATGTAGTACAGTTCAGGCCGATAGGGATTGATGACGCCGTCGAGCAGCGCGACGCAGCGCGTGACGAGGCAGGTGAGGCGGCGGCGCCAGGGCTGCAGGGTGAGTTCCATCGAATTCATGGCACACCCTCAGTGCAGTTCGCCGAGGACGGCGGCGAACGGAAGCTCGAAGATCTCGGTCCCGATATCGTCGGTGACGTGGACCGCCCAGTTGCGCCAGTCCTCCGCGCTCGGTGTCATGACAAAGCTGCGCGCCAGCTGCTCCGCATGCACCCATGCTTCCGAAAGGTCCATCGCGGCGCCGGTGCGATCCAGGATGACGTGCTTGTCGTCAGAGCAGTGAAAGAAAACTGCGGACATTTTCCGATTCCCATGCCGAAGCGATTCTTGCGCGTTGGAATAGCAGCGCGCGCTGGCATCGAGAATCCGGATCATCCCCCATCGGTAAACTACGGGGATTCCAGACGATTTGAATCACGCGGCCGTGATCGGCCTCAACGTCAGGATGATCGGTCAGAAGATCGGCTCGCCGACATCAACCTCGCTGCGCGGGCCGAGCACGATCACCTGGCCACCGATGTCCTTGGCGCCGAGGATCAGCAGTTCCGAGGTGAAACCGGCAATGTTCTTCGGTCCGAGATTGCAGATGCAGACCACCAGCGAGCCGACCAGCGCCGCCGGCTCATAATTCGTGATCTGCGCGCTCGACCACATGATCCGCCCGGCGCCGACATCGACACCGACCTTGTAGGAGGGGTTGCGGGCGCGCGGAAACGGCTGCACTTCGACGACCTTGCCGATCCTGATGTCGAGGCGGGCGAAGTCGTCATAAGTGGCTTGCGGCTTGAGCGGAGACATCAGCGCTCCTGAAACGCAAGGCGGATGCCGAGCGCGATATAGATCGTGCCGACCACGCGGCCCTGCCACTGCCCGATGCGGCGGTGCCGCCTGATCCACGGACTGATCTGGCCGGCGGCGAGCGCGAGCAGCGAGGTGTAGGCCGCGCTCATCGCGACGAAGATCAGGCCCAGCGTCGCGAATTGGGCGACCGCCGAGCCGTGACCGGGATGCACGAACTGCGGCAGGAAGGCGAGGAAGAACAGCGCGGTCTTCGGATTGAGCATTTCCGCCCAGATCGCCTGCCGGAACGCGCGCCGCGGATCGACCGGCTGCGCCGCCGGCAGATGCAGGTCGTCATTCGTCTCGAACAGGGCGCGGATGCCGAGCACGATCAGGTAGATCACGCCGGCATATTTGACGATCGAGAACGCCAGCGCCGAGGTCATCAGCACGGCCGACAGGCCGAACGTCGCCATCGCAGTGTGAACGAGATCGCCGAGCGCGATGCCGAACCCGGTGGCGACGCCGACGCGCGGCCCGCCGGTCACCGAACGCGCGAGCACCAGCAACACCGCCGGCCCGGGGATCAGGAACAGGCCGAGCTCGACGGCGGCGTAGGTGAGCAGGGTGGTGGTGTCGATCATGAAGGTGTCCCGGATGTCAGGATGCAGGGAGGGCGACCGCCGCGAAGCGTGGCCTCGGATCAAGCATCACGCCGGCGCTTTCGACAATACGCATTTCCTCGGTTCCCCGCTCGGCCGTGCGCACCAGCACGCCGTGGATGCCTGACGCAGCGTGGCTGAGCGCGTCCGGTGTCGCGAGGCCGCGCATGCGGGCGGCGGCGAACAGCGCCGCGAACAGGTCGCCGGTGCCGGACGGGCTGATCGGCACCCGCGGGGTGCGCACGCGCCAAGCCGCAATGCGCGCGCCTTCCGTGCGTTCGATCGCCAGCGTCTCGATTTCATTGTGGGGCGTGCCGGCAAGCTCGGCGCTGGTGATGACGATCGTTGCCGGACCCCGCGCCATCAGCGCGCCGGCCTGGGCGATCACGTCGTCGATCGTCGTCACGCGCGCGCCGCAGAGGAACTCGAACTCGAAATGGTTCGGCGTGATGATATCGGCGAGCGGGCAGAGTTGGTCGCGCACCAGCGGCGGGATGTCCGGCCGCACGAACATGCCGCGGTCGCGATCGCCGAGCACCGGATCGCAGCAATAGAGCAGGGCCGGGTTCGCGGCTTTCGCGCGGGCGACGAAGTCGGCGACGTCAAAGCCGATATCGGCCGAGCCGAGATAGCCCGACAGGATCATCCGGGCCGCCTCGACCGCGCCGCGCTCCTCGATGCCGCGCAACAGATCGGCCACCAGCTGCACGTCGAGCACCCGGCCGCGGATCGTCGGATAGCCCGGCCGGTTGCTGAGCAGCGTGGTGGGCACGGCGACGACATCGATGCCATGCAACTGGATCGGAAAGGTGGCGGCGCTGTTGCCGACATGGCCGAATGCGACCTGTGACTGGATCGAGATGACGGTCATGGTGTCCGCATCACCCGAACAGGGCGGCGTAGATCACGTAAAGCCAGCCCAGGATACCGTGGATGATCGCCCACAGGATCGAATGGTTCTTGGTGTAGGAGATCGCAATCGCCAGCGCCGAGCCGAACCCCACGCCGTATTTCGCACCCTCGACGCGGACGCCGTAATATCGATTGCCGTTCATGGTGATCCTTCCAGCGGGAGGGCGTGAGGCGGGTGACAGCGTAACCCGCGAGTTGCGGTGAGTTCAACGGCGGACATTGCCTTCGAGGGGTCGGTGCGTCCATCAGCCGGGCGCCGGGCATCCTTCGGGGCTCGCCCCTTCCAATCGTCGTCCTGGCGAAAGCCAGGGGACCCATAACCACCGGCGTTGGTCGTGAGAGGAATTGGGCCCAGCGTCGCGCAACAATGTGGGCATTCGGGGCAATGGTCCTGGCTTTCGCCAGGACGACGGTGAAGGTCGCTCTCGGTCACGCTCCAATCAATCGAATGTGTCGAACTGAGCCACAGCACCTGCAAATTCGTTGCGTCGTCACGGAATAATCGGGGAGCGCCGCCCGTCATGGTTCTAGCGAAAACGCTTCGACAGGCCGGTGAGATGATCCCCATCCTGTTGATCCAGCAGGAGACGCTCGATGACCACGATCAAACACGTCGCGGCAGGCTTGCTGGCCCTTGGCATGCTGACGACGTCGGCCATGGCGCGGGAGGTCCCGGCCGGCCCATCCGCGTTCTTGAAGGGACATGCCGCGGCCGCCGGCCGCTGGGGCGGCGGGCCGCCGCGCGTGGCGGTGCCGCGCTTCGGCGAATTCGAGACGCTGCCCCGGGATCAGCCCGGCGGCGTCTGCGACCACGGTGACAACGCCATGATCTGCTGAGCCGGACGGTGCATGGCGGTGATCTCCGGCAAAAGTTGCGCTAGCCTCGCTGGGTCGTCTCCCCCCAGCCGCGAGCGCCACCGCCATGCACATCCTCCGTCCCCAGTTTCGCATCGAGGACGACCACGCCCTGGCCTTCGCGGCGGCGCGCGGCTTCGGCGCCATCGTCGCCGCCGACGCACGCGGCCCGCGAGCGTCTCATGTTCCCTTCGTGATCGCGCGGCGCGACGATCGCGTGATCGTGCAGCTCCATCTCACCGCGAGGAATCCGCTGGTCGAGCTCGCCGACGGTATCAGGCGCTTTCTGCTGATCGTCTCGGGCGACGACGCCTACATCTCGAACGACTGGTACGTCTCGCGCGACAACGTTTCGACCTGGCTCTACGAGGCGGTGCATCTGTCCGGCGTCGCGCACCTGCGCGATCGCGGCGAGAATCGTGGTCACGGTGACGCGCTGCTCGCGGTCTCCGAGGCGCGGCTGCCGAAGCAGCCCTGGGACCTCACGCAGATGGAGCCCGGCAAGCGCGAACAGATGCTGGCGTCGATCAGGGTGATCGATCTCGTCGTCGACGAGATCGAGGGGCAATCGAAACTCAATCAGCACAAGAGCGATGCGGACTACGTCGCGCTCGTCGACCGCCTGGCGCAGGCGGAAGAGACCGCAAGCCAGAGACTGGCGGAGAAGATGCGTGCGCTACGGCCGGAGCTTGAATATGACGTTGGACGGAGCCTGGGGCGGGGTAGCCAACGGGTCCGTCCGTAGGACGGCCCGATGACAGGCTCCGCGTAACCCGCCATCTTTGCTGATGGCGGATTACGCCTTCGACAAATCTGCCTTGCAAGCTTGATCAACGTCGCGATCGCAAACGTGTTGTTAACAATTGCTCTGTGCTGATTTGCTCGATTCCGATTCGTTCCCTGCGAACAAAATGGAGTCGGATGGGGAACGATTACGGTGCGGACTCCAGGAAGCCCAGAACCTCACTGTTGAATCGTTCCGCCTGCTCGACATTGAGGATGTGAACGCCGGGCAGCAGGACGAGTCTTGCACCGGCAATCGTCGTCGCGATCGCTTCGCTGTGATTGGGGCGCGTGACGGTGTCGCTCTCGCCGCCGATGACCAGGGTCGGCGCCGCGATCAGCGCGATGACGCGGCGAAGATCGACATCGCGCAGTGCGGCGAAACACCCGGCAAGGCCGCGCGGCGAGGTGGTGAGTACCATGTTGCTGAATTCGTCGACGATCTCGTTCGGCGCGGCCAGCATCGTCGCGGGAAACCAGTTGCGCATGAAGCCGTCTGCGATCGCGTCCATATCGCTCGCAGCCAGCACCGCGTGGATCTGGTCGTCGAAATGCAGCTCCGCGGCAAGATAGGGCGCCGTGTTCGAGAGGATCAGGCGATCGATGCGGTTGGGCGCGAAGACGCCGAGCCATTGCCCGATGAACCCACCGAGCGAAAGGCCGAGAAAATGTGCCCGATCGATGTCGAGAAAGTCGAGCAGCTCGACCACGTCGCGGCCGAGCCGGTCCATCGAATAGGGACCCGCCGGCGCGTCCGACCCGCCATGGCCACGGGTGTCGTAGCGGAGCAGGCGAAAGGAGCGGCCAAGCGCCGCCACCGATCGATCCCACATGTGCAGGTTCGTGGCGATCGAGTTCGACAGCATGAGCACCGGCCGATCGACGGGGCCGTCGATCCGGTACGCAATCCGGCAGCCATCTGCCGTCGTGAAGTGTTGATCGCCGCTCATCTCGCTGGTCCCTTCTGCTGGTGGAAGCCGGCGGCTTCGCATAGCGCCAGGCTAGGGCTCGCGCCCAGCAAGAAAAATTACTAAGATTGACAAGTCTCTGTAGGTTTTATGGATAATGGATCGGATCAAGCTCCACGATCTGCGCTGCTTCGACGCTGTCGCGACCAAGGGAAGCTTCCAGGCTGCCGGCGCCGCGCTGAACCGATCGCACCCATCGGTGTTCGTGGCGGTCGCCCGGCTCGAGCAGCAGCTCGGCCTCACGCTGTTCGATCGCAGCGGATACCGTGTGGGGCTGACGGAGGCGGGGCGGACGTTTCTCCTCCGGGCGCGGGCGACGTTGCGCGAGCTCGATCTGCTGCAGGCCTATGCGGAGCAGCTCGTCAGCGGGGAAGAGGTCGTCCTGCGTCTCGTCATCGGCGACCTGGTTCCGCGGCCGCCGATCCTGCAGATGCTCTCGGGGTTCTTTGCCCAATATCCCAACACGCGGCTGCACCTGGAATATGAGGCGGTCGGGGGACCTCTCGAGCGCTTGATCGAGGGGGAGGCGGACCTGGTGTTTCATCGCGCCGACCCGTCGGACCCGCGGTTCGAGCAGATCAAGCTCTCGACGACCGCCATGGTGCCGGTTGTCGCGCCCGGGTTCTTGCCGTTTGCGTGGACCAGGCGGATCACGCCGGAGCAGATGCGTCCATTCACGCAGTGCGTGATACGCGATACTGCGCGGCGACCGTCATCGGAAGCCTTCTTCCTGATTGACGGCGCCCATCAGTGCACGGTGCCGGACCAGATGATGAAGAAGGAGCTGATCCTGCATCGTCTTGCATGGGGCCATCTGCCGGCGTGGCTGATCGAGGATGAGCTCGCCGACGGCAGGTTGATCAGCATCGCGGGACCGAACTTTCCGGGTCGCGACGAAAATCTGGCGGTGATCCGGTATCGCCAGCATCCGCACGGACCTGTCGCGGAGGCGCTGTGGCGTCACCTTGGGGACTGGCGGCGGACGCAGCATCTCGGGCGGGTTGGTACGCGCGTAATCCGCCGCTCGCGTTCGCCGACGGGTGGCCGACGACGCTCGCGCTGATCCGCTCTGCAAAGTTGCCGCAACATCGAAGTCGCAAATGTGTTGTTAAGAATCGCGCTGCGCTGATTTTTCGATTCCGATTCGTTCTTCGCGAACGAAATGGAGTCGAACGGGGAACGCGGCGGCGCTGCCGTCTGTCGCACAAATCCGGCAAGCCGGAGCATCAACGGGTCTGAAGGATGTGCGAGATTGCACGCCGAGTACAATAATCCCACCGTGGTACAACATTGATCGCTTGGGTGCGGTGCGTGCATGCAGGTTGTTAACGTTTGAGCCTCGGCGATTTTGTCGATTCCGATTCGTTCCGCGCGAACAAATTGGAGTCAGATGCAGAACGCGGCTGTGGCGCGCAATGCGTTTCACTGCTCCACTCGGAGCGCACAAGAGAGAACCGATCGATGGCCAAGAAGGCAGCCAAGAAGACAGCCGAGAAAACGAAGAGGCCCGCGTCGCGGCGCACGGTGCTCGCGATCGACATCGGCGGCACACATGTGAAGGTCATGACCGACAAGGACCGAATCCGGCGCGAGTTCGAGTCAGGTCCGACCTTGTCCGCCACCGAGATGGTGCGGCAGGTCAAGGCGCTGACCAGGAACTGGTCCTACGATGTGATCTCGATCGGCTATCCCGGGCCGGTGGTGCACAACCGTCCGCTGACGGAGCCGCACAATCTCGGCCGCGGCTGGGCCGGGTTCGATTTTCACGCAGCGTTCGGCCGGCCGGTGAAGGTCGTCAACGACGCATTGATGCAGGCGATCGGCAGCTATCAGGGCGGGCGGATGCTGTTTCTCGGCCTCGGCACCGGGCTTGGCTCGGCGATGATCGTCGACGGCGTTTTCGAGCCGATGGAGCTCGGCCACTTGCCGTATCGCAGGGACGGGACGTTCGAGGACTATGTCGGCGCCGCCGGTCTCGAGCGGCGCGGCCTGAAGAAATGGCGCAAGAGCGTCGAGGACGTCATCGCGCGGCTGTCGGCGGCGCTGGAGCCCGACTACATCGTGCTCGGCGGAGGCAATGCCGACAAGATCGACAACCCGCCGCCCAAGGTGAGGTTCGGCGACAACGCCAACGCATTCGAGGGCGGTTTCCGGATGTGGAAGAAGGCGGCGCGCAAGCCGCGCAGCGCCCGTTGATGAAAATGGAATCGCCACCGAATTGCCGCAACTGCCGAAGGTTCGCGCTGCTCCGTGGTCGCCGCTGCTGGAACTGATCGGGGGCGCCGCTCGTTTTATGCGGCATGACATCCCGTTCCATGAGGAGTGAACCATGCGAAAATTCTTGATCCCTGCAGTCGCGGCTTTGGCGATTGGTGCCGCGACACCGGCGCTGGCCTATGATTCTGCCAGCCAGCTCTCCATGCAGGCGGCGCTCGACGTCGCGACCAGCATCGGCATCGTGACGGTGTCCAACACCGAATTCCTCGGCGACGAATGGGAGATCGAAGGCCGGGATTATCGCGGCCGCTGGATGCAGGTCGATGTCGACGCGCGCACCGGTGAGGTGCGCAACGTGGATCGCAGCTGGTAATCGCGTCCTCACCCACGTGCGAGCTTCCGAACGGCCGGCGGCGCAGGGCGCGCGCCGGCCGTCGTTATCCAGAACTGCGTGGCGCCGGGCTTTGGCCGAATGGCACAAAGCTGGAGTATGCTCGGTCGCATCATTCCGGGAATCGCCGCCGGCGCGGTGGTCTCGCGAACAGGAGACCGGCCATGACAAAACCGTTTCCATCCAGAACCCACATCGGCAACCATCTGCTGCATCCGGAAACCCAGATGCTGAACTACGGCTACGACCCGCAATTGTCGGAAGGCGCCGTCAAGCCTCCGGTATTCCTCACCTCGACCTTCGTGTTCCGCACCGCCGAGGACGGCAAGGACTTCTTCGATTTCGTCGCGGGCCGGCGCGAGCCTCCGGAAGGCATGGGGGCGGGGCTGGTCTATTCGCGCTTCAATCATCCGAACAGCGAAATCGTCGAGGACCGTCTCGCGATCTATGAGCGCACCGAGAGCTGCGCGCTGTTTTCCTCCGGCATGTCGGCGATCTCGACCACGGTGCTCGCCTTCGCGCGGCCGGGGGATGTGATCCTGCACTCACAGCCGCTCTATGGCGGCACCGAGACGCTGTTCACCAAGACGCTGGCGGCGTTTTCGATTCAAGCCGTGGGCTTCGCCGACGGCCTCGACGAAAGCGTCGTGCGCGCCGCCGCCGACGAGGCGATGAAGAAGGGCCGCGTTGCGATGATCTTCATCGAGACGCCGGCCAATCCGACCAACGGCCTGGTCGATATCGCGCTGACCCGGCGTGTCGCCGACGCGATCGGCAAGGCGCAGGGCTTCACGCCGATCATCGCCTGCGACAACACGCTGCTCGGGCCGGTGTTCCAGCGCCCGATCGAGCACGGCGCCGATCTGTCACTGTACTCGCTGACCAAATATGTCGGTGGCCATTCCGATTTGATCGCGGGCGCGGCGCTCGGCTCGAAGAAGCTGATGAAGGACGTCAAGGCGCTGCGCGGCGCGATCGGCACCCAGCTCGATCCGCATTCCTGCTGGATGATCAGCCGCTCGCTGGAAACGCTCAGCCTGCGCATGGAAAAGGCCGATCGCAATGCGCGGATCGTCGCCGACTATCTGCGCGACCATCCCAAGGTGGCGACGGTGCATTATCTCGGCCATCACGACCCGGGCTCGCCGGCGGGCCGGGTGTTCGCGAGCCAGAGCTCTGGCGCCGGTTCGACCTTCTCGTTCGACATCGTCGGCGGGCAGGCGGCCGCGGAGGCGTTCCTCAACAACCTGCAGATATTCAAGCTCGCTGTGAGCCTCGGCGGCACCGAGTCGCTCGCGAGCCTGCCGGCGACCATGACGCATTCCGGCGTGCCCGCCGATATCAGGACAAAGATCGGCGTGCTCGATACCACGATCCGGCTCTCGATCGGGATCGAGCACCCGTCCGATCTGGTCGCCGACATTGCGCAGGCGTTGACCAAGGTGTGACTTGTAGGATGGGTGGAGCGAAGCGATACCCATCGCTTCGTATCCGCGGCGCAAAGGATGGGTATCGCTGCGCTCCACCCATCCTACGCCCTACGGCGTGATCCCGCCGGCTTTCGCGATCAGCTCGAACGAGCGCAGCCGCTGCTGGTGATCGTAGACGTCGGACACGATCATCAACTCGTCGGCGCCGGTCTCGGCGACCAGCGCGTCCATCCCGGCGCGCACCGTCTCGGGTGAGCCGATGATGGAGCGCTCCAGCATCCGCGTCGCCTGGACCTTCTCCTGTGGCGACCAGTAGCTCTCGATGTCGTCGATCGGCGGCTGACTCAGGCCGCGCGTGCCGCGGAAGATGTTGGTGAATGACATCTGCTGCGTGGTGGCGAGGCGTCGCGCTTCGGCGTCGGTATCGGCGGCGATGATGTTGACACCGACCATGGTGTAAGGCTGCGCGAGCTGCTCCGACGGCTTGAAGCGGGCGCGGTAGATCTGCAGCGCCTGGAGCAACAGCTCGGGCGCGAAGTGCGAGGCGAAGGCGTAGGGCAGGCCGAGCTCACCGGCCAGCATCGCACCGAAGTTGCTCGAGCCGAGGATCCACAGCGGCACGTCGGTGCCCGCAGCCGGCACCGCCTGGATGCGCTGGTTGGGGCCGGCGGCGGCGAGAAAGGCCTGCACCTCGAGCACGTCCTGCGGAAAGTTCTCGGCCGATTCCGGCGTGCGGCGCAGCGCGCGCAAGGTGAGCTGATCGGTGCCCGGTGCGCGGCCGAGGCCAAGGTCGATGCGGTCCGGAAACAGCCGCGCCAGCGTGCCGAACTGCTCGGCAATGACGTAGGGCGCATGGTTCGGCAGCATGATGCCGCCGGCGCCGACCCGGATGGTGCTGGTGCCCGCCGCGATATGCCCGATCACGACCGACGTCGCGGCGCTGGCGATCCCCGCCATGTTGTGGTGCTCCGCCACCCAGATCCGGCGATAACCCAGGGCCTCGGCATGGCGGGCGACATCGCGCGCATTGTACAGCGCGCCGCGCGCGTCGGTGTCCTCGGTGACGCGGACGAGATCAAGGATGGAGAGGGCGGCCACGGCGGCTCCGGAACGTTGCGGACTGGAGCCGGTGGTATCTGGCTGTGTCCAGGTGAGGGCGAAACGGCGCGGGCAGCCGATTCATGCAGATGCATATGGATACGGTCCGCGTGCGGGTCAATCGGGCGGATGCGACCGGGGGTATTCGCCATTGATGGCGACGGCGCGAAGCGACGCGTCCCAAAATATCGAAAACAACCCCATGCAAAGGGCGGGCGGCCGCCGGAACTCCGAAAAGCGACTTGACCCGTCGGGCAACTCAGCGATACATTTCCATTATTCCGAAATCGTGCGGGTGCCCGCCGTTTGCCGGCCACCGCCGGAGAACCGTCGCGTCACGCCCCAGACGATCGCGGCGGCGAAGGCGATGTGCTCGGTGCGGCGCACGATAGAAAATGAGCAATGTTCAAGCTTTATCTTGGACGAACGGCGCGGAAGCTTCACCTCTCCCATGGGAGCCCCGATGGGGAGAGGTGAACCGGGATCGCGCCGAGCCGATTCAAGCCAATCTGATCGCGCTTCGACTGCTCACGTCGCGGCTCAGAGCGCGCAGGGCGTCTTGGCAGCGCGCGACTTGCCGAAAATGTGCTGATGGTGGCGCTTACGCCTGCGGCCGATCCAACCTACCTTTGCCGGGCGCCGACCGCCCAGCCTTAACCGATCCGATCCGGAGCGTGACCAATTCCCCAACTCATTTTCGGCCTGACCAGCCTCTTGATCCTGGCCCGTTTCATCTGGCCGCTCGACTGGCCGCTGCCGGCTAAGATCGTCGCAGCCTTGCTCGTGCTGGTCGCCCTGCAGTTTCACCGCTGGAACAGGCTGTCGTCGGGATCGGAATTCTCGCCGGAGTTTCCGCGTCCGGTGGTCGCGCTGTTCAACTGGGCGTTCGGTGCGGTGATGCTGCTGGCGCTGCTGCAGCTGGCGCTCGATGCTGGATTGATCGTCGCCGCGGTGATCCATGGCGGCTTTGTGGGGGCGCCGGACGGCGTCCGCTACGCGCTTGCCGGCGTGGCGGCCGCAGCCGCCGCGATCGGCGTCCATCAGGCGATGCGCATTCCGCCATTGAAGGATGTCGAGGTCGCGATCCGCGGACTGCCGCCAGAGTTCGACGGCTACACCATCCTGCAACTGACCGACCTGCACATCAGCCGGCTGTTTCCCGCGTCATGGGCGCGCGAGGTGGTCGCGCGATCGAACAAGCTCGACGTCGACCTGATTGCGATCACCGGCGACCTGATCGACGGCAGCATTGACGCGCGGCGCAACGACATCGCGCCGCTGCAGGACCTCATGGCCGCCGACGGTGTCTACGTGATCTCGGGCAATCACGAATATATCTTCGGCTATGACGCCTGGATGGCGCACTACGCCGCACTCGGCCTGCGCTCGCTCGAGAACAGCCGCATCACGCTCGAACGCGGCGGCGGCCGCCTGGTGATCGCGGGCATTACCGACCGTGCGTCGCGCCGCAGGAAGCATCCGGTCCGCGATCTTGCCGCGGTGCTCGCCGGCTCGCCTGAGGGCGCGCCCGTCATCCTGCTCGATCACCAGCCGAGCGATGCCCGCAACGCAGCTCGGCTCGGCGTCGCCCTGCAACTCTCCGGGCACACCCATGGCGGATTGATCATCGGCATCGACCGGCTGGCCGCGCCCGCCAATGCCGGATTCGTCTCGGGCCGCTACGACGTCGACGGCATGACGCTCTACGTCAACAACGGCACCGCGCTCTGGCCGGGCTTCGCCGTGCGGCTCGGCCGGCCGTCCGAATTGACGCGGATCACGTTGCGGGTGGCTGATGATGCCTGAGTGATGTGTGACGGATGCGATGATGCTATTGCGAGGTCGGTGTCATCACCCGCGAAAGCGGGTGATCCGGTATTCCAGAGACGCCGGCGCTGGAGCCGAATGGCCGCGGCGTACTGGATCGCCCGGGTGTAGGTGAGGGCACAGCTTCGCGTTCTCACAACATGATTTGTCCGAGCTGTGCTCCTCGTCTCGTTGCGAGCAAAGCAATGTATGGTTCAAGCTATCAACAAACCGCCGCGACGCCGTTTGCTTAACACATTGGTCATCTCTTTGCTCGCATTTTCACGACCTCATTCAGCAGGAGGCACCATGTCCGACATCACCATTCCCGGCGGAAAAATTCGTTCCTTCGTCGAGCGGATCGAGAACCTGGACACCGAGATCCAGGAACTCAGCGAGCAGAAGAAGGAAGTCTTCTCGGAAGCGAAGGGCGACGGCTTCGACGTCAAGATCCTCAAGGAGATCATCAAGCTACGCAAGCAGGACCAGGACGAGCGCGACGAGCGCGAAAGCCTGCTCGATCTCTATATGCGCGCGATGGAAACCGCGCCGGCAGAGGACAAGACCGCGAAAGCGGCGTGACGCCTTCCTCGAGCACGATGAGTTTGAATTGAATCGGTTCGGCTCCGCACGACTTCACCTCTCCCAAGGGAGAGGTGGTTCGCCGCCGTCGATCCCGGTTCAACCTAATCCCGTCCCACTCCGGTCAGCGGAGCGACCAGGCGATGCCGAGGAGGGCGGCGGAGAGAAGCCCGAGGGCGACGAACCATCGGTGGTATCTCTCGATCAATTGCAGTAATCGCGATCCCAAAAGCCGGACCAGGGCGGCAACGATCGCAAAATGCAGCAGGCGGCCGAGCACGGCCGCGACCGTGAAGGTCCAGAGGTTCATCGACGCCACGCCTGCGGCAATGGCGATGAACTTGAACGGAATCGGAGTGAAGCTCTTGGCGATGATGATCCAGACTCCCCAGTCTTCAACGAGGTTCTGGTAGCGCCGAAAGTTGTCGGCCTGGCCGTAGATCTCGACCAGCGTCTGTCCGACCGCCGTCCAGGCAAAATATCCGATCCCATAGCCGACCAGGGCTCCGGCCGATGACGCCACGACACAGACGGTGCACAGGAGCAAACTCCGCTCCGGACGTATGAGCAGCATCGGGACGAGGAGCAGGTCGGGCAAGACAGGTAGAACCGAACTGTCCGCAAACGCGATCAGCGCGAGCAGTACGAGGCCGGTCCGACTGCCTGAGAACGCTTCAGCGCGGCGTCGCCAGACGTCGCGGTTCGTGGAAAACAGACGCATGATCATCCATCGACCAGCAATGCGCACGCCACGCAAGAAAATAGTTCGGCATCGCGTGCCTCCAGTGTACGTCCATCCCCGCTCGAGGTGAAACAGCGCGAGCTCATCCAGCTGCAAAAGTCGGGAATGTTCCGGTCTTGTGGGCGCTACCCTGGATCGATCGGACGACACGCGGCGTCGCCGAACCGAAACTTGCTCGCCTCTGCTGACATTGCGGCATAAGCGCACACAATCGCGTGTCGCGGGCAAGGCAGCGAAATTATCTGGCGCATGTAAGGACGGTGTAAGTCGGCGACCGTATGACATATCGGCGGCGGTCCCTGCGGCAAGACGACTGCAAGGCTGCGCTTGAGGACATGGACGAGCCTCACGCGGCGTGCCGCTTGCGATGGTCCAAATCAGGAGCCCGTGCGGCGAAGCTGAAATGCGAAGTGGCGTGCAGGTGGCGTGCATCACTGCCTTGGCTTGGTCGGCATCTGGCGGCTCCGCGCAAGCAGCGGAATGGCGCTATTGCCTTGCGCTCTCTCAGGCCGAGCAGAGAGTCTACATGTCGTACCCGTTCCAATGCGCCACCGACGATTTTCAGAAGCTGGAGCGCGTGCTTCGAGAGTCACTTACCCGTGCGGGCGTTCCGGTCGACACCGTGCAGTGTCCGCGGGGCGGCGATGAGCGCAGCATCCTGGCGATGCGCGACCACGCCATCGCGTTCAATCGACAGACGCAGATCACCGCGGTCGATGTCAAATGGCGTCCCGGCGCGCGTCTTTGCGAATGAGAGTGCCTTGCGGCTCCCGACGCTCCGGCTGACGTGCCCACGAGCGCGCTTGATGCGCAGTCGAGATCAACACGCCGAGCAAGCAGCACAGCGAACGGGAACCAATGGCTAGCACCTGCACGCAAGGAATCGACACGGGCTTCGTCGCGCTCGGCTATGGAAAGGTTGCCGCGCTCGGGGTCCTGCAAGGAATAACCGAGCTGCTGCCGATCTCGTCCACGGCGCACATGCGGCTGGTGCCGGCCGTTCTGGGTTGGCCGGATCCGGGATCGGCGTTCTCTGCGGCCATGCAGCTTGCCGCGGTTGCAGCCGTCGTCAGCTATTTTTGGCGGGACGTGCGCGCCCTTGCGACCAACTCCGTTGCCGCAATGGCGCGGGGACAATTCCAGGACCGCTGGTTTCGTCTCGCACTGTGGATCGTTCTGGCAACGATCCCGATCGCCGTCGCGGGATTGCTGGCGTCCGGGCTCCTGAACGCCTGCAATTCGCCGCTTCGCAGCGTCGTGGTGATCGGTTGGGCCTGCGTTGCGATGGCGCTGCTGCTCGGTGCGGCGGAGATCCATGCCAGGCATCGGCGGACGATCGGCGAAGCCGGCTTTTTCGATGCGATGCTGGTGGGACTGGCTCAGGTGGGCGCTCTGATCCCCGGCGTCTCGCGTTCGGGTTCAACCCTGACGGCGGCGCTTGCGCTCGGCTTCAAACGGGACGAGGCCGCGCGCTTCTCGTTTCTGCTGGGTTTGCCTGCGATCACCCTGGCCGGCCTCAAGGAATTGTGGGAGCTGTACCATCTTCATCTCGACCTTCATGCCTGGTCGGTTCTGATTGTCGGCCTCGCGGTTGCCTCCGTCTCGGCATTCGTCGGGATCTGGAGCCTGATGCGCGTGCTTGAACGCTTCTCCAGCTGGCCTTTCGTGATCTATCGCTTCGTCCTCGGCCTCGTCATCCTCGCAGGCGCAGCGGCGGGAGTTCTTTGAGCTGGAGTGTGGGGCAGGCTGAGCGCAGATCTCCGGTGCATCATTCCTTGATCTCATTTCGGACGCTTTTGTGCGGCGATGGTTGGCGAAAGACACAAGGCAGGGTGATCGGGACATGGTGATGCTTTCGCGAAGGCCCGTCATTGTCGCGGCCATGCTCGTGCTCGGAGCTTTACCGGTCTGCGCGCAGCAAAGCGCCGAGTTTGATGCATGCATGGACAAGGCCGAGGGGGTGTCGACCAAGATGCTCGACTGCGGCAAGGCCGAAATCGGCAAGTGGGACACGCGGCTCAACACCGCCTATCAAGCCCTTCTCGCCGGCTCGAAGGGCGACGCCCACGCGCAATTGCTGACCGAGCAGCGGGCCTGGCTGAAGCATCACCTCAGCGAAACCCATCGCCTCGCCGCGGATCCCGACAACGGCTCCGTCGCGTTCCTCGATTCCCAGGCATTCGAATTGAAGGACATATCCGACCGCACGCTGCTGCTCGAAAAGCGCGTCCAGGCTGCGCGGTAGACGGCACCGCTTTGATCGTCAGCGAGAAGGGCGGGCGGGCGACTTGTCCGCCGTAGCCCATTGAGCGAAGGCGGAAGCGTGAGGCGTCTTCGGCGACCGCGCTCAATTCACCATGTCACCGGTCGTTTCCTTTCAGCGCCTTGCGCGGCAGATGGTTAACGAAGCAGGACGCGATGCCCCTCCGAACCGGAGGTCAGGCCGAAAGAACGGCGTCGAGTTCGGTCGCTGCGCATCGATCGCGATCCAGTTTCTCTATGGCCTGCTTCCGTGACCTGAAACGACGCGGGCGAAATTGCTTTACGATTAATCATTCGGCGACATTTGGCTTTCAAAGAGCAGGGTACGTGTCGTACCGTCAGCCTGCAGCGCGCTCTGACGCGGCTGGCAGCAGGTTACCGCGAGCGCAATGCGCTCCATGTCGAACGAGCAACCATCAAGCCGCGCACTTCAATGTCTGCTTCGGGTTGCGCGACGCTCCAATAGAGTCTTCGATAAAAAATGACCGCAAACAAGCCCGTTAGCCCAACTGCGTACCTGGATCTGCTGCGCGCCGTCGCAATCGTCCTGGTGGTCAATTCGCATTTGGATGATCTCTACCCGATTCACCAACTGGGCACGGGCGGCGTATTCGGCAATGAGCTGTTCTTCTTCATTTCGGGATACGGGCTGTATTTGAGTTATCAGGCGAGCAAGGAGCCGATTGGAGGCTGGCTCATCCGACGGCTGCATCGCGTGTACGAGCCGCTCTTTGTCGTCGCGACTTTCCTTGTGCTGGTTGGCGACGCTCCCATGCACAGCTTCGCCGACTTCTTCTGGCTGTACGTGATACCGCTGCAATTCTGGTTTCTTCCAACCATTGTCGGTTGTTACGTTCCGGTCTACCTCATCATGTCGAAGATGGAGACGAAAAGGGCTTTCGCGTATCTCTTCGCCGCATTGGCCATTGCATATGTTCTTCTATTCTCGATCTTTGCTGAAAAGACCAGCTGGCTCACCGAGCACTACAATGTGCAGACGGAAGTAACTCTTCCACTGCGCATCATTTTCTACTTCGGCACCATGGTCATGGGTGTTTATGCAGCCCGGTTTCATGCCAACACCAAGGGCAAGATCACCGATCTGGTTTGGCTGCTGATCTCTATCGCCGGCTTTTATCTCTTCGTGGGCAGCCTTGGGCGTTTCATCCCATTCGAAGTGCAGATCCTGGATCGGATTCCGGCGCTTGCGTTCGTTGTTTTCGCTTTCCGTTTCGCGCGCTATCCATGGCTCGAGCAGTTTGTCGCCAACTATCTGAGTGCTCCTGTCACGCTTCTGGCTGGAGTTGCACTGCAAATCTACCTCACGCACGACTTCATCCTTCGCCAGGATGCGCTTCGAGAAATTCCATTTCCCGTCAACATCATGGTCTTCTGTGTAGCTACGCTGGCGCTGTCGGTTCTATTTGAGAAGCTCAGCCTAAGGCCGAGGAAGAAAAGGCAGCGACTTAAGGAGCCGTCGCAGGACGTGGCAACGATGGGTGCGAACGTCGGTCCCGGTGCCGGACAAGGCCAGACCTCCTGATGTCCGCCTTTTGAGCGCGCCGCCAACTGGGTTAATGGAGCGTTAACTTGCTTGCCGTATCCCGTGCGGATTGAGGTAGGGCTCGGTTGAGGCGCTCATGTCGGCCAAGCAGAAGCACGGCGTTGTTGTCGGCGGCCATACGATCTGCGTGACGGGCGCGGCGACCCGGCCGGGAAATCACCTCGGTCCGTGGCGGGAAGCGGACGGCATGTACGCCGCGAAGGCACGACAGCGCCGATGACAGACGCCGCCGCCTCGATTTCGCGCCCGCCGCCGATTAGAACGGTCAGGCTCGCTTTGCCTTTTGCCGGCCGACGCATCCAGGCGATGCTCGCCGTCTATGTCGTCGTTCTCTTTGTATTCTCGGCGACAGTGCTTGATTTCATCGGCTACGACTATTCGGCGATTGAAGGGACGCAGATCACCAAGATACATCCGTCGACCTATCTCCTCGCCATCATATTCTTTGCTTTCGTCGTTACGTACCCCCGGAAAATCGATCTCGCGCGCTACTACGTCGCGACCAAACTCGGTGCGATCTTTTTCTTCTGCGCGACGACGTTCGCCATTATCAACATCGTCGTCGGTGGACGAAGCGGTTTCGGAATGTATTTCGACACCGACCTGCATCTCTTCCTTTGCTGCATGTTGCTGCCGTTTGTCCCGCCGGAGCGCATGATCGAGCTCGAGCGGTTTATCCATTGGTTCTTTGCAGCGAATGCGGTTCTCGGCATTTTCGAACTTGCGTCGGGGTTCAATGTTTTCCCGCTCACGACCTTTTCTCCCGATGGAACGACGACCATCGAGGCTCGGTCGGTCGCGCTTCACGGCCACCCGCTACACGCCGCAACCATAACAAGCGCATACATCGTGAGTTTGCTGGTCGGCGGCGGCAAGCTGTTGCCGCCGAAGTGGCGGGTGCCGATGATGGGATTGCAGGCGACGGCCATGATTGCCTATGGCGGGCGCACAGCCTTGCTGA
This sequence comes from Bradyrhizobium sp. WCU1, assembly GCF_053474805.1. NCBI lineage: Bacteria > Pseudomonadati > Pseudomonadota > Alphaproteobacteria > Hyphomicrobiales > Nitrobacteraceae > Bradyrhizobium > Bradyrhizobium sp. WCU1. Next base: position 22,293 of record NZ_CM130280.1, on the reverse strand, counting down.
CAACCATCACGATCCTCGCTCTCGCTGCCCTATGGCAAATCTTGAGATTTGCCGGAGGCAAGCGGTTTTCCCGCGGCGCAGTGACGGCCGCCGCTGCGGTGATTCCGCTCGGAATAGGGATCGTCTCTGCTTTGGCCTTGGCGGGCTTCTTTGATCAACTGCTTGAACGGTTCTCCAACGATGGCGGCAGCGCCCGCAGCCGCTTGGTGATGCTGCCGCTATGGACGTCGTTCAGCGGAGGCGACCTTCTGTGGGGCCCGGATCCGGACTACATCAGATCGCAGACGTATTCCTTCGGATTGGAGTGGGGCATCGAGAACCCCCTGGTCCATATCAGCATCTATCAAGGAGTGTTCGTCACGGCTCTCATCGTGCTGGGGCTGCTGCTCATCTTCGGTGAAGCGTTCAAGCGTCTCGAGCCGCGAGCGATATTTCCGATGATCGTCTACCTTCTGCTCATCAATTCGTTCGGATCGTTCGCCGGACGATTCCTCAACATGACGATCTTCCTGATCCTGATTTCCGCACTGTTCCGGCGAGAGAACGTTTCGAGCGACCACGTCGTCTAGACGGCAAGAGCTCGGGGCTGTCGCGAGCGCCTGCCCCGCGAAGCGCCAGGGAGGTGAATACCTTGCCGGTCTCCGCACCGCTATACCCTCCAGCAACAGGGCAATCAGCGTAGGTCCCCACCCGCCGACCCAATTCGCGTGGAGTAGCGAAAGACCAAAAGCTACTGCATCGCGTTGGGAAGCCCGTCGGTCAATACTTCGGAAGACGGCCCGTCCAGCAAAAGCCCCGAGCTCAAAAGGATTTCCGCCGTCGCATTGATGTCGGCCTGTATGGCGGCTTCCGCCGCCACCGGATCGCGTTTCCGCAAAGCCTCCAGAATTTCGTAGTGATACGAGATCATTGCCCGGCCGCCTGCATTGTAAACCGCGGCGATCAACGGACCCATGCGAAGCCACATATTCTCGATCAATTCCTGCAGCGTTGGCATTCCCGCGATCTTCGCGATTTCCGCGTGGAAAAGCCGGTTGAGCTTCACGGCAGCAACCCTGTCGCCGTTCGTGCGCGCCGTTTCGTTCTCTTCAAGGATGCGGGTCAGTAAAACTTCGGAGGTCCGGTCGATCCTGCTGGCCGCGAGTTGGGCCGCCAGCCCCTCGATGCGCAGGCGAATGAGGCGCACTTCCTGAAGCTGATCGATGCGCATTCGCGGAACGCGGATATCCTTCAGGCCGCGCATTTCGAGTGCGCCTTGCTTCACGAGCCGGAGCAAAGCGTCCCGGACGGGTGTGACGCTCACACCGAGTTGGTCGGCGAGGGCCCTGATTCTCACCTTGTCGTCGGGCTGGAGTTGTCCCTCGATCAGAGCCAACGCGATCTGCGAATACACCGTCTCGTAGAGGCTGGTGTGATCAAGCGTCGAGAATACGTCTTTCACCCTGGGCGTCTCTTTTCGGTTCGCGGGGCCACGTGCAGCGCTCGGGTCGGTATAGCACTTCGCCCAATTGGGCGCCAAGTGATGATATTTGATGCGTCAAAACACACTTGACGCATGATGCATCAAAAATTTAGGGTGCGAGCCGCCGGAAAACACAAGCCACCTCAAGCCGAGCGTTTTACGCAGGGAGAACGAACACTATGGCTCAGCCACAACCTATACGCGCCGCGCTGGCGGCGTTTTTGGGTACTGCAATCGAATGGTACGACTACTATATCTACGGTACCGCCGCGGCTCTTGTGTTCGGCGAGGTGTTTTTCGCCACGAATGACCCCTTCATGGGTGTCCTGGCCTCTCTGGCCACTTTCGCCGTCGGCTTTGTAGCGCGCCCATTCGGCGCTCTCGTGTTCGGGCATCTCGGCGACAAGGTTGGTCGCAAGAAGAGCCTCGTCATCACTCTGGTGCTGATGGGCAGCGCGACGACCGCCATCGGTCTCCTGCCAAGCTTCCACTCGATCGGCGTAACCGCGACCATTCTTCTCGTCATTCTTCGCTTGGCTCAGGGTGTCGCAGTAGGGGGCGAGTGGGGCGGTGCGGTTCTCATCGCTACCGAACACGCGCCGGAAAAGTGGCGGACCTTTCTCGCCGCGGCTCCGCAATATGGAAGCCCTGTCGGCCTGATCCTCTCCACCCTGGCGTTCCGAGCGGTTTCCTCGTTGCCGCAGGAAGACTTCGCAGCCTGGGGCTGGCGCATTCCCTTCATCCTCAGCGGTCTGCTTGTCATCGTTGCATTCATCATCCGTGCGGGTGTCAACGAAAGCCCCGAGATGGTCGCCCAACTTGAACGGGACCGCAGCTATGAGATGGTTCCGGTGCGAGAGGTGCTGAAAACCAAGAAGAAAGCCGTCGTACTCGGTGTCGGCCTGAGCCTGCTGGGAATCGCGGGTTTCTACTTCATCACCACCTTCATGATCAGTTACACTACAACCTACCTGAAGATTCCGAAGAGCCAGATCCTGGACGTGATCTCCTGGATCGGCGTGGTCCAGCTCTTCGCGACGGCAACCGGCTCTTACATCGCGAGCAAGATCGGCGAACGTTTGTTGCTTCTCATCGCAACGGGCGGCGCGGTCATTTGGTCGGTTCCGATGATGATGCTCGTGATCACCGGCAATATCTCGAACATTGCCGCTGGCGTGCTGGTCGCAACCTTCATGATCGGCATGTACTACGCGGTGATTGCCGCTTATCTGCCCCGCGCGTTCCCCGTACGCATGCGCTACACCGGCATTTCGCTTAGCTTCCAACTGTGCGGCGCGATATTCGGCGGTACTACCCCAATCGTCGGCGTCTGGCTGGCCCACACCTACGGGCTCCAATGGGGACCTTTGGCCGCGCTCTTCGCGGTAATCGCCGGCGGCGCATTCCTGTCGATCTATTTCCTCCCGATTGAGAAGGCCGAAACGGCGGTCGAAGTCGGTTCGGCGGCCGGACAGCCTAGCTACGCCGCAAATCGATAACCGGCAAAACCGGAGAGCCGCATCCGCCGAGAAGGCGGTGCCGCTCTCCGGAATTCCTACTCTCACGACAGGACTATCGAATGGCCTCGGTTCCACCGCTGAGAAGCCCCGCAGCGGGTGACGCTCTGTCTTCTCACTGGACACTTCTGCCGCTTCGTCAGGTTCAGGACGTTGTTGCGCATGTTTACGGCATTCGTGGCACCGTGACCCGACTTTCCAGCGAACGGGACGAGACGTTCAAATTCGTTGCCGAGGATGGCACCAACTACATTCTTAAAATCGCCAACCCATTCGAAGACGCAGCTGTGTTGTCCTTTCAGGATGGCGCACTGCTTCATCTGGAATCGGTCGGGTCGTCAGTTCCTGTCCCGAGACTGATCGCGACCGAAGACGGAAGGCGCAGTTACGATCTCAGGCTTCCGGAAGGTGGTAGCACTCGCACCGTTCGTCTGCTCAGTTATCTCGCGGGCGACCAACTTTCCCGATTGCCCCCCTCAGTGACGCGCAATCGCAATCTGGGTTCGGTTCTTGCCGCACTCGGAAAGGGGTTGGAGAGCTTTGAAGGCCGTCCTCCTGCCGGGAAGCTGCTCTGGGACATCAGCCACACCCTCGACCTCGACAATCTGATCCAACACGTCGGAGCCGAGCGGCGCAAACTGGTATCGGACGTTCTAGCCGAGTTTGCGCGAACCGTTCCTGGCGTCAGGTCGTCGCTCAAAACGCAGATCATTCACAACGACTTCAATCTGCACAACATTCTGGTCGATCCGGCAGAGCCGTTGGAGATCGCCGGGATCATCGATTTTGGCGACATGGTGTTCGCTCCGCGCGTCAACGACCTCGCGGTCGCGCTCGCTTATCATGTGAGCGACGACGATTGGCAGGGATTGATGGGCGCGATGCTCGGTGGCTATTGCGCTGAGACTGCATTGGAAGAGGCCGAGATTGCACTGCTCCCGGTGCTCATCAAGGCGCGGCTGGCCCTTACGATCATCATTCCGGAATACCGGGCTGCGAGCCGACCGGAGAACCGCGACTACATCATGCGCAATCATGGTGGCGCGCTGCTCGGTCTACAGCGCCTCTCCGCAATGTCCGAGTCGGAATTCTTCCGGTTCGTCGCGTCCAACTGCAAGAGGTAAAAACCATGGCGATGGTCAACGCATTCACCGCTGAAGATTTCGCGCGTCTGGATACCGAAGACCAGGCGCTCATTGCGCGCCGCGAGCGTGTGTTGGGTCCGGCCTATCGTCTATTCTATGAGCAGCCGCTGCATCTCGTGCGGGGCGAAGGCGTGTGGCTGTTCGACGCCAAAGGCAACCGCTATCTCGATGCCTATAATAATGTTGCATCGATGGGACATTGCCACCCGAAGGTCGTCGAGGCGATCGTCAAGCAGACCGGGATTCTCAATACTCACACGCGGTATCTACACGAATCGATCATCAACTACGCGGAAGCTCTAACCGCGACATTCCCGTCCGATCTCAGTCAAGTGATGTTCACCTGCACCGGGAGCGAAGCCAACGATCTGGCCGTCCGCATCGCGCGACATGCGACAGGCGCCAACGGTATCATCGCCACCAAGCTTGCCTACCACGGCCTGACCAGTGCGGTGGCGGAGTTCTCTCCGTCGCTTGGCGAATTCGTCGATCTCGGCACCCATGTGCGCACCGTCACGGCGCCGGATTCATACCGTATGGCTCCGGAAGAGATCGGAGAGCAGTTCCGGAAGGATGTGCAGGCGGCCATCGACGACCTCAAACGTCACGGCATCAAGCCCGCATTGCTGATCGTCGATACGATCTTCTCCAGTGACGGCGTGGTCGGTGGGCCGAAGGGGTTCCTCAAGCCGGCAGTGGACGCTATTCACGCAGCAGGTGGTCTGTTCATTGCCGACGAGGTGCAACCGGGATTCGGACGAACCGGAGACGCAATGTGGGGCTTCATGCGCCACGGCGTCGAGCCCGACATGGTCACGGTCGGCAAGCCGATGGGCAACGGGTACCCGATGGCGGGGGTGATCATGCGCCCGCAGGTCGTTGCCGAGTTCGGCGAGAAGGCGCGTTATTTCAATACATTCGGCGGCAATCCTGTCGCCGCAGCGGCGGGTATGGCCGTACTCGACGTTATCAAAGCCGATAACTTGCAGAACAATGCACGAGATGTCGGCGCCTTCATGCAGGATGAATTCCGGCAGCTCGCGGCGGAATTCGCGGTGATCGGCGATGTTCGCGGCGCCGGACTGTTCATCGGTGTCGAGATCGTCTCCGATGCAAAGTCGAAAACGCCCGACGCGGCGACGACGAGCCGCCTCGTCAATGGTCTGCGTGAACGGCGCATCCTGATCAGCGCGTCGGGCCCGGCCGCAAACGTACTGAAAATCCGACCGCCATTGGTTTTCTCGCGAGAGAACGCCGGGATGCTGGTAGCCGGCATGCGCGAGGTTCTGGAAACGCTCTGAACAAGACCTCGATCGGAATTCTCGGAAATCTGGAGCAATGCGGTGAGCAATAATCTGTCCAGTCTGCGCGTCAATCATGATCGCCTGTGGTCTTCTCTGATGGAGATGGCCAAGATCGGCGCTACAGCCAAAGGCGGATGCTGCCGCATTGCCTTCTCGAAAGAGGATGACGATTCGCGCGATCTCTTCGTCGCCTGGTGCGCTGACGCCGGTCTTGCCGTGGAACGCGATCGCTTCGGCAACATGTTCGCGACGAGGGCCGGGCAAGCCGATCTGGCGCCGATCGTGATCGGCAGTCATCTCGATACCCAGCCGACCGGCGGCCGCTTCGATGGCATTCTGGGCGTGCTGGCGGCGCTCGAGGCCGTGCGCACGTTGAACGATGCCGGGATTGCGACACGGCGTCCCATCGTGATCGTGAACTGGACCAATGAAGAGGGCGCTATTATCAGGCCGATGATCGGCTCAGAAGTCTTCACCGGCGCGTTGCCGCTGGATCGCGCGCTTGCTATGACCGACGATGCACAGACGCCGATCAGCGCGTTGCTGGCCGGTATGCGCAATGGTGCCGGTCCGAACGACGTCGGATTCCCAATTGAGAAATACATCGAGCTCCACATCGAACAGGGGCCGATCCTGGAGGACAACGGCGATCAGATCGGCGTAGTAACCGGCGGCATTGGATTCCGGCGCTACGTCATTGAGTTCGAGGGGCGCGAAGCGCATGCCGGGCCGACCCCGATGGAGAGCCGCAAGGACGCCGTGGTGGCAGCGGCTCGCGCGGTGTTGGTCGCAGACGACGTGGCACGCGGCATCGAGGGCGCCAGGTCCACGGTTGGTCAGTTGCGCACCCGATCCGGCTCGTCGAACACTGTGGCTGCCGACGTTGAGCTGTCGCTGGATCTGCGGCACGGCGAACTTGCGACGTTGAACGAGCTGGAGAAAACCATCTTCGCCGGATTGCAGTCGGCAGCGGCGGCACAAGGTGTGTCCGTGAAGTGGCGCGAAGTTGCCAATTCCCTGCCGGTTCCGTTCGACAAAGAGCTCATTGCAGCCGTGTCGGATGCCGCCGATAGATTGGGTTATCGCAAGGCTCGGCTCCAAAGCGGGGCAGGGCATGATGCCTGCAACATTGCACGCAAATATCCGGCCACGATGATCTTTGTGCCTTCGCGCGACGGTCTTAGCCACAACGAAGCCGAATACACTTCTCCCGAAGATTGCACTGCCGGTGCCAACGTTCTTTTGCATTCGGTTCTCGCATTCGCAGAACCGAATTGAGTGCGAAGACGCATCCGGCAGACGCCTAGCTGAAGAATACGAGGAGCAAACCCATGTCGCCCACGCAGACGCAAAGGCTTCAGATCATCGAGGCCGTCGATGCCCTGTTCGACGAACAGATCGAGTTCTTGAAGGACATCGTGCGAATTCCCTCACAGCGCGGTCTGGAGGAACAGGCGCAAATGTTCATGGCCGACGCCATGGCCGATTTGGGCCTGCAGGTGGACAAATGGGTCATCGATGTCGAGCGAATCAAGGATCATCCCGGCTTCTCGCCGGTGTCGATCTCCTATGAGAATTCCTGGAACGTTGTCGGTACGCACCAGCCGAGGAACGCCAGCGGTCGCTCGCTTGTCCTGAATGGTCATATCGACGTGGTCCCGACCGGTGCGGCAGAACGGTGGACGTACGGACCCTATGAGCCGGAAATCAAGGACGGCTGGATGTATGGCCGTGGCGCAGGCGATATGAAATCCGGCCTTTCGGCCAACCTATACGCCTTGAAGGCTCTACAAAGTATTGGGCTCCAGCCCGCCGCCAAAGTCTATGTGCAGTCCGTGGTGGAAGAGGAGTGCACAGGCAACGGCGCGCTCGATTGCGTGTTGCGCGGCTATGTAGCCGACGCAGGGTTCATTCCCGAGCCGCTTGAGCCGAAGCTGCTGCGCGGGCAGATAGGTCCGATCTGGATTCGTGTCGAAGTCTCGGGCGCGCCCGGTCATGCATCAGGCGACTTCGGTCTCGGCGCGGATGCAATCTACAACGCCATCCAGTTGATCCAGTCGCTTCGGGAACTGGAGGAGCGATGGAATGCGCGCAAGAAGGACTATCCGCCGTTCCAGAACCATCCTCATCCCATCAACTTCAATGTGGGGCGGATCCAGGGAGGCGAATGGACGTCCAGCGCACCATCTGCTTGCGCGTTCGAAGTGCGTGTGGCCGTCTTCCCCGGACAGTCGCCTGCCGAGATCTGCAAGGAATTCGAGGCATACATCGCCGACGTGTCGGCCCGCAATCCGTTCCTTGCCAAGAACCCACCACGCATCAGCTATCCAGGTTTTATGCAGGAGGGCTATCATCTGACCGATGCCGACCAGCAGGAAGCGATCTTGGGAAAGTGCCACGCGGAAGTCTGGGGCGACAAATTAGAAGAACATGCGTTCGCCGCCACCACGGATGCACGGCCTTTTGGGCTTTACGGAAACTGTCCGACGCTCGTCTACGGCCCGTATTGCCGCAATCCGCACGCTTTCGATGAATGCGTCGATCTGGAGTCGGTCCGCAAAGTCACGAAAACGCTGGCGCTCTTCATCGCCGATTGGTGCGGCGTCGAGGCGATGCGTTGAAGGAGGATGTGTTTCGGCGTGGAACAAGGGCTCTGACGCAATCTTGGTACAGCTCCGATTATTCCGCGCCGATTGGTCTCGCTCGAAGCAGATCGAGTTCGCCGCGGCCGTACATCTGACGTCTGACGAGCTTGAGGCGCTGATCTGACTTTCGGTCTGGCCATTAGACCAGGGCAAAGTGATTGCTACCCGGACCGCTGCTTCGTCCACTGGCGAGCGAGGCGACTAGACTAGCGCGGGCGCGCTCTATCCACGTCATGAGACCCACCTGTGTCTTGCGCCGGATCATCAGATGGGATTCGGCAATGATCTCGCGTGCCTTGACCAGGGTTGGCACGCCAGCCGCGATCGCCGCGATCGTCACGGTCTCTGCTTTCGTGAGCAAGTCCCGCCCGATTATCATTAGACGCGCGATCGTTCTGGTCGACGGAGATCGTTGCATCCCGCATGCTGACATCGAGCTGCGGCTTCGGCGCTCTCTGCAACTAATGGTGTCAAGGTGCGTCTCAAAGTTGATTCACGATTCGTTCGTTGAATGATTTTGCGGCGAGCCAGAAGGCCGCCGCGAAATCCGTTGTTCTCGTTCGTCCCCGCAGTGTCGAGTACCCACACTCTGTCTCTGGGTGCGACTGCGGTTGACGACTTTCGTGGTGATGAATGCGGCGATGATCACGGCAATGATGATGCCGGCGAGCCCTATGCCTTGGTCGACTGTCATTCGTTTATCTTTTCGCCAAACATTAAAGGTTGCGCAATCACTGTTTGAACCGAACATCGAGGAACGGCGGTTTACGCTTGTTAGATGCTGAGAGCCTTGAGTAGCGAAAGCCCTCGTGGTGACAGCTTAAAGGAGAAGCTTCCGTTAGCCGCTTGCTCTACGCATTTTAGATCGAGGAGGTAGAGGACGGAGGTTGCGGTGTCGTTCGAGTCAAGATGTTGTGCTTGAGCAAACGAATTCGGACTTGTGAAATTGCCAACGGCAGCCAGTCTTTGCAGTATAAGCGCGTCAAGAGGATTGAGCTGCTTCAGTACCGTTATGAACTCTATGCGGACGTTCTTTTGCGTCGTTGCATCCATCGCATTCGCGAGCAGCCGGGCCCATAATTCTTTCAGCTCGTCCCGAGTTTCGTCCTGGGCGGCTTCGAGGATATCGAGTGCAATGCGCGGCGGCGCGCCTCTTGGCTTTGGTGTATTTCGCTTTGCAAGTATCTCGTCGACTCGCTTGCTGTACCAGTCGAGAGATATGATTCGGACAAACCGAAGCGGGTCGGCTACCGTTATCCCAACAACATCGGCAATCGGATTGCCGAGCACACGATTGAGGAATTCAGCCGCACCTCTCGCCGCGTCGATCGCATTGTCAGCAGTCTTTGCTAGCTCTTGAGCGGCTTTCGCCGTCTCTTTGCCGAATGGTTCTGGCCCGTCAATCATTGTGCATGGTCCATTGAGAAGAGCCCGCCCTCTTGGAGGGCGGGCTCTTCATTATTATTGCTGTCTGGTTCCGCTCACGAACACCCCGTCGTGCTGCCGCACGTATCGCACTTCATGCAGGTCCCGTTCCGCACCAGCGTGAAGTTGCCGCACTCCGAGCACATCTCGCCCTCATAGCCCTTGGCCTTGGCTTCGGCGCGACGCTCCGCCTTGGATGGGGCGGCGGCTGCGGCGCTGCCGGGCTTGCTCCACTGTTGCAGGGCCTCGAGCTTCTCGGTGGGCGAGAGGTCGTGGCTGACTTCCTGCTTCAGGGCGACGGCGCCTTCGATGGTGTCGGAGACGCCGCGTCCGGTTGCGCCGTGCGAGGCCAGTGAGGTCACGCGGTTGCCGCCGGCGGGGGCGTTGTCGGCGTTCTGGCTCACCGCGGCCGAGCCGCCGCGCATGATGACGAGGTTGTCGGTGCGCGAGCGGGTCAGGCCACGCGACAGATACTTCGTCGCGTGGTGGTGCGGAGCCTCTTCCGGCTGCTCCTTGCCTTCCTCGACGCCCTTGCCGAGCGCGTCGAAGCCACTCTCGTTCGGATCGACATGGGCGAGGTCGAAGCGCGACATGTAGCTCACCGCGAGCTCGCGGAAGACATAGTCGAGGATCGAGGTCGCGTATTTGATCGAGTCGTTGCCCTGCACCGGGCCCGCGGGCTCGAAGCGGGTGAAGGTGAAGGCGTCGACATACTCTTCCAGCGGCACGCCGTATTGCAGACCGAGCGACACCGCGATCGCAAAATTGTTGATGAAGGAGCGCAGCGCCGCGCCTTCCTTGTGCATGTCGATGAAGATCTCGCCGAGCCGGCCGTCGTCATATTCGCCGGTGCGGAGATAGACCTTGTGGCCGCCGACCACAGCCTTCTGGGTGTAACCCTTGCGGCGATCCGGCATCTTCTCGCGCTCGCGCATCACGACGATGCGCTCGACCAGCTTCTCGACGATCTTCTCCGAGACCTGGGCGGCACGCGCCGCCATCGGCTTCTCGTAGAGCGCTTCCACCGCATCGTCCTCGTCCTCATCGTCGGAGATGAGCTGCGAGTTGAGCGGCTGCGACAGCTTGGAGCCGTCGCGGTACAGCGCGTTGGCCTTCAGCGCCAGCTTCCACGACAGCAGGTAGGCGGACTTGCAGTCCTCCACCGTGGCGTCGTTCGGCATGTTGATTGTCTTGGAGATCGCGCCCGAGATGAACGGCTGCGAGGCCGCCATCATCCGGATGTGGCTCTCGACCGAGAGATACCGCTTGCCGATCTTGCCGCAGGGATTGGCGCAGTCGAACACGGGGTAGTGCTCGGCCTTCAGGTGCGGCGCACCTTCCACCGTCATCGCGCCGCAGATGTGCACGTTGGCAGCTTCGATCTCGCGCTTGGTGAAGCCGACCGTCTGGAGCAGGTCGAAGCCGGGGGCCGCGATCGCCTCGGCACCGATGCCGAGCTGGTCGCGGATGAAGTCCTCGCCAAAGGTCCACTTGTTGAAGGCGAACTTGATGTCGAACGCGGTCGGCAGCGCCTTTTCGACCTTGGCGATGGCTTCGTCGGTGAAGCCTTTTGCCTTGAGGGTCGAGGCGTTGATCCCGGGTGCATTGGACAGCGAGCCGTGGCCGACGGCGTAGGCCTCGATCTCGGCGATCTCGCTCTCGCGATAGCCGAGCGCGCGCAGCGCCGACGGCACCGCCTGGTTGATGATCTTGAAGTAGCCGCCGCCGGCGAGCTTCTTGAACTTGACCAGCGCGAAATCAGGCTCGATGCCGGTGGTGTCGCAATCCATCACGAGGCCGATGGTGCCGGTCGGCGCCACGACGGTGGTCTGGGCGTTGCGATAGCCGTTGACCTCGCCGAGCGCCAGCGCGTCGTCCCACGCCAGCTTGGCGTGCGCGACGATGTCTCCTTGCGGGCACGAGGCGTGATCGAGCGGCACCGGGTTGACCGCGAGCGCCTCGTAACCACCGGCATTGCCGTGGGCTGCGCGGCGGTGGTTGCGGATCACGCGCAGCATGTGCGCGGCGTTCTTCTTGTATCCCGGGAAGGTGCCGAGCTCGGCCGCCATCTCCGCCGAGGTCTTGTAGGAGATGCCGGTCATGACCGCGGTCAGCGCGCCGCACAGCGCGCGGCCTTCCTTGCTGTCATAGGGCAGGCCCATGGTCATCAAGAGACCGCCGATATTTGCAAAACCGAGGCCGAGGGTGCGGAACTCGTAGGACAGCTCGGCGATCGCCTTCGACGGGAACTGGGCCATCATGACCGAGATTTCGAGCACGATGGTCCAGAGCCTGCAGAGATGCTCGTAGGACTCGACGTCGAACCGCTTGGTGGACGAGTTGTAGAACGTCAGCAGATTGGCGGAAGCGAGGTTGCACGCCGTGTCGTCCAGGAACATGTATTCCGAGCACGGATTGGAGGCGCGAATGTCGCCGGACGCCTTGCAGGTGTGCCAGTCGTTCATGGTGGTGTTGAAGTGCAGGCCGGGATCGGCGGAGGCCCAGGCGGCGTAACCGATCTTCTCCCAGAGGTCGCGGGCCTTCAGCGTCTTCGTCACCTTCTTCGTGGTGCGGCCGACCAGATTCCAGTCGCCGTCGGTTTCCACCGCGCGCAGGAAATCATCCTTCAGCGACACCGAATTGTTGGAGTTCTGGCCGGAGACGGTGAGGTAGGCCTCCGAGTCCCAGTCGGTGTCGTAGATGTCGAACGAGATCTCCTTGTAGCCCTGCTTGGCGAACTGGATGACGCGCTTGATGTAGTTGTCGGGCACGAGGTTGCGGCGGGCGAGCTTGATCTCGCGGCGGAGCGCCGGGTTCTTCTCGGGATCGAAGCAATCGTCGCCAGAGCCTTCGCAGTTGACGCAGGCCTTCATCACGGCCTTGAGGTGCTTCTGGTTGATCTTGGAGCCGGTGACGAGCGCTGCGACCTTCTGCTCCTCCTTCACCTTCCAGTCGATATAGGTCTCGATATCGGGATGGTCGGCATCGACCACGACCATCTTGGCGGCGCGGCGGGTGGTGCCGCCCGACTTGATCGCGCCGGCGGCACGGTCGCCGATCTTCAGGAAGCTCATCAGGCCCGACGAGCGGCCGCCGCCGGAGAGCTTTTCGCCTTCGCCGCGCAGGCTGGAGAAGTTGGAGCCGGTGCCGGAGCCATACTTGAACAGGCGCGCCTCGCGCACCCAGAGGTCCATGATGCCGCCCTCGTTGACGAGGTCGTCGCCGACGCCCTGGATGAAGCAGGCATGCGGCTGCGGATGCTCATAGGCCGACTTCGATTTTGTCAGTTTGCCGGTCTTCCAGTCGACGTAATAGTGGCCCTGGCCGGGGCCGTCGACGCCATAGGCCCAGTGCAGGCCGGTGTTGAACCACTGCGGCGAGTTCGGCGCGACCATCTGCTTGGCCAGCTGGAAACGCAGCTCGTCGAAGAAGGCCAGCGCATCTTCTTCCGACGAGAAGTAGCCGCCCTTCCAGCCCCAATAGGTCCAGCAGCCGGCGAGGCGATCGAACACCTGTTTTGCGCTGGTCTCGCCGACGATGCGCTCGTTCTCGGGCAGCGACGCCAGGGCCTCGGTGTCGGGCACCGAACGCCACAGCCACGACGGCACGGTCTCTTCCTCGACCTTCTTCAGGCGCGCGGCGACGCCGGCCTTGCGAAAGTACTTCTGCGCCAGCACGTCGGAGGCGACCTGCGACCAGAACTCCGGAACCTCGACGTTCTCGGCGCGGAACACGACCGAGCCGTCCGGATTGCGGATCTCTGAGGTGGTCAGGCGGAAATTGATCCCGGCGTAGGGAGATTGTCCGCTGGTGGTGTTGCGTCGTTCGATTCGCATGGTCGAGCCCCGTCACTTCTTCTGCCCGGTCCCGCGTTTTCCCGCAGGTTGCCGGAATGTTATCTGTTCGCGGAGTTCGGAACACGTGTGGGCACGCCTCCCGTCATCCGCAGCTCAGCCGGTGGATCCGGCCTGTTCTCTCATCCGCTCGGCGCCGGTTTGGCCCGGCCCGGCAGTGGCACGTTCCCGATGGCACCCGACTGGGTCGGTTCCTTCGGGTCATGCATTCAACGCCCCAAACGCTTCACGCGACACATCACGCGTACGCTTCTCGCGGGCCGGTTACGGCCTCTGTTTCCGGGTCCTTCTCGGCCCGTTCTGTCACTCCGACGGCGGCCCAAAATCAGGGCAGCAAAGCCCTTCACCCGCGGCCCGAAGGCCTGGCGGAGTGGTCATTTTGGAACCCTTGTGGGAGCGACCGGCGGGGACCCAAACACACTCGCGCCGAACAGGTTGGAAGCTAGGCCATGTCCGTCACGCCCGTCAAGGACTAGTACGAGTTTCTGAATCAAACACTAAATATGGTGGAGGGGAGGGGGATAACAGGGGGCGGTGCCGCGCCTGTGATCGCGCCAACTATCGGTGAGTCCTGAGGGATTCCCAAGCCAAAAAAATTCGTGGCGCCTGTGGATTGGCGTTTCGCCCCGCTGTTCACAGGCGAAGTTTTTATTCGCCGCGCCGGATTGAATTTTGGGGACTCACGTAGGCCTACGGGCAAACTACGGATCAGGCATGTCAGAGGCGTGATGGTCGGGCGACAAAATCGCGGGCAAGGTGCGGGCGACTCACATCCTTTCCACCCCCTTGCCGGGCTCCATGACAGATCCGAATCCCCCTGCGCGGACGCGCCTTGCGCCCGCCGGCCTGATGTTCCTCGCCATCACCTCGGTGGGCTGGGGATTCAACTGGCCGTCCACCAAATTTCTGCTCAGCGAGCTGCCGCCGCTGACCTTGCGCGGCGCTACCGGGGTGATCGGCGCCGTGCTGCTGGCCGTGCTGGCGCTGATCCGCGCCCAGAGCCTGCATGTCGAGGCCAGGATGTGGCCGCGGCTCGTGCTGTTTGCGTTGCTCAACGTCACCGGCTGGATGGTGCTGATGGGGCTCGCGCTGCTCTGGCTGCCGGCGAGCGAGACCGCGCTGATCGCCTACACCATGCCGGTCTGGGCTTCGCTGCTGGCCTGGCCGGTGCTCGGCGAACGACCGACGCTGCTGCGGACCATCGCGCTGGTGATGGCGTTCGCGGGGCTCGCCGCGATCATGGGCGGCAACGGTATTTCCGCAAGCAAGGAGAAGCTGCCGGGAATCATCATGGCGCTCGGCGGCGCGTTCGGCTTTGCGCTCGGCACCGTGCTGGCGAAGAAATATCCGCTGGTGATGCCGCCGATCCCCGCCGCGGCCTGGCAGATCGGCCTCGGCTGCGTGCCGATCGCCATCGTCGGCCTGCTGATCGAGACCACGCATATCGACCGCATCACCACCGTCGGCTGGTGGCTCCTGGTCTATTCGACGCTGATCCAGTTCTGCGTCGCTTACGTCGCCTGGTTTGCCGCGCTCGCGCGGCTGCCGGCTTCAGTCGCGGCGATCGGCACCATGGCGGTGCCCGTGATCGGCGTGATCGCCTCCGCAGTCGCGCTGCACGAGCCGCTCGGGCCGACCCAGATCATCGCGCTGCTGTTCACGCTGGCGGGCGTCGTGCTGGCGACAAGGTAGTTGTGCTTGCGGATTTTTCCCCGTCGTTGCGAGGCGCGCAGCGCCGCGGCAATCCATTGCCTCCACAAGCGGCGAAAGGGATTGCTTCGCTTCGCTCGCAATGACGAGCGCTTACATCACTCGCCGAGCGCCTGCTGCAGCATGCTGGCGAGCTGCGCCTTGCGGTAGGGTTTTGCGAGCAGCAGCACACCCTCGTCGAGGCGGCCGTGATGCACGATCGCGTTCTCGGTATAGCCCGAGGTGTAGAGCACCTTGAGGCCGGGCCGTCGCTTTCTCACTTCATCGGCAAGCTGGCGGCCGTTCATGCCGCCGGGCATGATGACGTCGGTGAACAAGAGGTCGAACTTCTCGCCCTTGTCGACCAGCGCCAGCGCGGCGCGGGAATCGGGCACGGCGATGGTCTTGTAGCCGAGGCTGCCGAGCTGCGTGACCACATAGTTTCGGACCAATTGGTCGTCTTCCACCACCAGGATCACTTCGCTGCCGCGCCGCGGCGGCTCCGGCGCGGGCGCTTCCACCTCGGCCTGGCCGCGGGCAGGGGGCAGGTAGAGCTTGATCGTGGTGCCGTGGCCTTCCTCGCTGTAGATCTTGATATGGCCGCCGGACTGCTTGACGAAGCCGTAGACCATGCTCATGCCGAGACCTGAGCCCTTGCCGACCTCCTTGGTGGTGAAGAACGGCTCGAACACCTTGTCCTGCACGGCGTGCGACATGCCGGTGCCAGTGTCGCTGACCGCGAGCAGCACGTAGCGGCCCGGCGTGATGTCGGGATTGACAGCCGCATAGGCTTCGTCGAGCACGATGTTGCTGGTCTCGAACAACAGCTTGCCGCCGTTCGGCATCGCGTCGCGCGCATTGATCGCCATGTTGAGCAGCGAGTTGGCAAGCTGCGACGGATCGATATGGACGCTCGCGACATCGGGCGCGAGCACCGAATTGATCTCGATCTGCTCGCCGAGCGTCGGCCGCAGCAGCTTGGCGATGTCGACCACGGTGCCGTTGATGTCGACGGTGCGCGGCTCCAGCGGCTGGCGGCGGGCGAAGGCCAGCAGATGCTGGATCAGCTCGCGGCACCGCTCGGCGGCGCGGTCGATCAGCTCGGCGGTCTGCGCCAGCTTCGGCTGCGAGCGCAGGCTGTCGACCAGCGTCTCGGTGGTGCCGGTGATGACCGTCAGCATGTTGTTGAAGTCGTGCGCGACGCCGCCGGTCAGCTTGCCGATCGCGTCGAGCTTCTGCGCCTGCTGCAGCTTGTGCTCGGTTTCGCGCGAGGCGGTGATGTCGTGGTAGATCAGCGCGGCGCCGGTGATGGTGTTGTCGCCGTCGCGCAGCGGCCGGCCCGACACCACGAGGTGAACCTCGGGCGCGCCGCGCACCGGTCGTGCGACGAACTCCAGCCCGTCGAATTCCTCGCCGCGCAGCGCCCTGGCCGACGGCATGTCCTCGACCTGCATCGGCGTGACGCCGTCGGACTGGAACACGTTGCTCAGGTCGCGCAGCTGCCGGACCGTCATGCCCGGCCTGTAGCGCAGCATCTTCTCGGCGGCCGGATTGGAGAGCAGCACGATGCCCCCGGTGTCGATCACCAGCACCGCTTCGGCCATGCTGCGGAATGTGGTTTCCATCACCGATGTTGACCGGCGCAGCCCTTCGAGCGCGGCGCCGAGATCCTTGGTGCGCTCGGCCACCTTGCCCTCGAGCGACAGATTGGTCGCCTTGGTCGCGCTGAGCGCGCCCTGCAGTTCGCGGCTGGCGCGGCGGGCCGTCACCGTCAGTGCGACCGCGAGCAGCAGGATCATCGCCACGCCCGCGAGGTCGATCGCCAGCAACAGCCGCCCATTGGCCTTGGACTGGTCGGTGCGAATCCCGAGCAGACGGCGCTCTTCGGCGACCAGCCGATCGAGCGCGGTGCCGACCTTGTCCACCAGCGAGCGGCTCTCGCCTGTGGAGATCAGCGCCGCGGCGCCGGCCGTGTCGTCCGCCGTGCGCAACCTGATCAGTTCGGCGCCGAGCGCGATGGCGCGCTCGACCTGGCCCCTGGTGCCCTCGATCAGCTGCGCTTCCTCCGGGGCCGCCTTCACGGCGTTCGTCAACTCGTCGAAGGCGGCGGTGAGGGCGGTGCTCTGCTCTCGGAACTCGTCGGCGAAGGTCGCATCGCCGGTCAGCGCGAAACCACGCGCCGCGCTCTCGACGGCGCGCGGCAGCGGACGCGCGTCCGAAATGCATTTGAGGATGCGGAGCGTGCGATCGACCGAATCAATCTCGCTGCGTGACTTGACGTCCAGCCCGATCGACGCCGCGCTGATGACGAGGAGGATCGCAAGGCCACTGCCAAGAATGAGACGTTGGGAAGCCATCGACGATTAGTACGAGCAATTATTTCGAAAGACGAGCAGAAGGAGCCGACTTCGCAAGACATTCGTTAACGGCGGCCACCAGCGCCTGCGGGGTAAACGGCTTGCGCAGGCAGGCGGACGCCCCGAGCTCGATCGTCATCCGCAGGAAGTCCGGCGCCCGGTCGGCATTGGCGAAGTCGTAGCCCGACATCGCGATGACCGGAATGTCGGGGGCGCGCTCGTGGAAGATGCGGATAGCCTCGAAACCGCGCATATGCGGCATGAAGACGTCGACCAGCATGACGTCGAACGTTGCCTGGTCCAGCGCGCGCATGCCCGCTTCACTGCCGTCTGCGACGGTGACGTCGAAGCCCTGGCGCTGCAAACACACCTCGATGGCAACGCACACCATCGGGTCGTCATCGACCACGAGAACGCTCGGCACGATGCATCCTCTTGCTGCGGCCTCGCGTGCCCGCGACTCGCTTGGCCCGTCCGCCGATTAAGGCGGAACCTGGACGGAAAGTCTGTATCATAGAATGCATATGCTGTTTGCTGACAAGCAGATTTCCAGCTAGCCCTGATCCCATCACTTGTATTTGTCCGCCCACATTACGACAGGTCCATGACCTCAGTTCCCGTCGCCGGCCGCGCCCCGCTGTCACCGCTCGGCCTCGCATTCCTGGTCGTCGCCTCGACCGGCTGGGGCCTCAATTTCCCGATCATGAAATTCCTGCTCACGGAGTGGCCGCCGCTGTCGTCGCGCGGGCTGTGCGGCGTGGTCGGCGCGGCCGGGCTCGCTCTGGTGGCGGTCGCGCGCGGACAGCGGCTGTGCGTTCCCGACGGCATGTGGTTGCGGCTTGCCCTGGTGTCGACGCTCTCGATCGGTGGCTGGGTCGCGTCGATGGGTCTCGCTCTGATCTGGCTGCGGGCCAGCGAGGCGGCCGTGCTCGGCATCTCGATCCCGGTGTGGGTCGCGCTGGTGGCCTGGCCGGTGCTCGGCGAGCGCGTGTCGCTGCCGCGGGCGCTCGCGCTTGGGGTGGCGCTTGCCGGGATCGCCGTGCTGATCGGCGGCGGCGGGATCGACGCCAGCCTCGGCAAATTGCCGGGCATTCTGTTCGCGCTCGCAGGCGCGCTTTGCGTCGGGCTCGGCACGGTGCTGACCAAGTCCTTCAAGCTCGCGATGCCGCCGCTGTCGCTCGCAGCCTGGCAGCTTGCGATCGGCTGCGTGCCGATCGCGATCGCAGGTGTGCTGATCGAGCAGCCGCAGCTTGCTGCGTTGTCGCAACTCGGCTGGGCGTCGATGATCTACATGACGCTGATCCAGTTCTGCCTTTGCTATGTCTGCTGGTTCGCCGCGCTCGCGCGCCTGCCGGCGGCGACCGCGTCCATCGGCACGCTGCTGGTACCGGTTGTCGGCGTGCTGGCGGCAGCGGCCATGCTGCACGAACCGCTCGGCGCGAGCGACATCACGGCGCTGCTGGTGACGTTCGCGGCCGTCGCGGTGGCATTGCGGACATGAAAAAGGGCGGCGTTGCCGCCGCCCTTCGCTAGCCGGGGATTCGAGCCGCCACTACGGGCAGGGGTGCCGCAGGCCGTCAAAGCCGAGATAGGTGCCCGAGGCCGGATCGTAGGACCTGTAGCGCTGCGCGCAGTAGCTCGCGTCGCCACCCGGGGCGGCTTCGACGGCGACAGGCGCGCTGTCGTCGTAATAGCCGTAGCTGTCGTCATAATAGCCCGGGCCGTAGCCGTAATAGCCGGAGCCGTAATAGGCGCCCGAGGCGAGGGCGCCGCCGACGACTGCACCCGCCACCGCGCCCGGCCAGAAGCCGCCGCCACGATGGTAGCCACCGTGCCAACCACCGCCGCCGCCGCGCCAGCCACCGCCGCCACCACCGGCCCATTGGCCGCCGCCGCCACCGCCGCGCCAGCCACCGCCACCTCCGCCGCCGATGTGGCCACCGCCACCGCCGCCGCCACCACCACGGGCTCCACCGCCACCGCCCATCGCGCCCATCTGCGCGGCGGACTGGGCGAACGAAACGGTCGGCGCCACGGCCAGCGGCAGCGCAAGCGCCAGCGCCGCGGCAGTGCTCAGAACCTTCATATTGATCATGTTGGACTCCATCAAAACGGACAATGTCTAACCATTTCTGCGGTTGGACGTTCCAGCGCGCGACATTGATTATCCGTCATCTTTGTTTGACCGGAGGCGCATGTACGGCAGGTGAACAAAACTCTCCGTGACCGCGTCATTTGGTCGCCAAACCGGCCCATCATTGGGGGCGATTCCGGGAGTGCCGGGCTACCTTGGCGGTGGCTGGACATTTGCGGATTCAGGTGGCATCAGAGCCGGACTGCCTCGAACCGATGACCGGCCGCGCATGAAACAATTCCTGCTGAAATTCTTCACCTGGTGGAATGGCCAGACCTTTGGCACGCAATTGTGGACCTCGCGATACGGCGAGCTGGTCGGCGAGGACGAGCAGGGCAACCGATACTACCGCACCAAGGGCGGCGAGATCGACCCGACGCTGCATTTCGAGCGCCGCTGGGTGGTCTATAACGGCTATGCCGAGGCGTCCCGGATCCCGGCTGGCTGGCACGGCTGGCTGCACCACACGGTCGACGTGCCCCCGACCGACGAGAAGTACGTCGCCCGGGAGTGGGAAAAGCCGCATCTGCCGAACCTGACCGGCACTGCCCAGGCTTACCGTCCGTCCGGCTCGACGCTGGCAAGCGGCCGCCGCCCGAAGGCAACTGGCGACTACCACGCCTGGACCCCGGGAAGCTGACCTTCACGCATTGCTGACCCCGTGCACGTGCGCAATTGCGCGCGTGCAGCGCACGCGTGGACGTTGCAGCGCAGGTGCGCGGCTGTGGACAACGGTGACAGCGGGGACAGATCGGCCGTCGCCGATGCCGTCCACTTGCGCCGTGCGCAGCTTCGCGGCTCAATGAAGCCATCTTACGGAGATGGGAAACCATCGCGTCGGATCGGGCTCCAGATCGCGACTGTCCCGATGAGCAGCGGCCTCCGAGTTGGACGCGGCCGGGAGATAGGCCCCCGGTACAGATGTCCTGAAATCGCCCGCAAATGTGAGGCTGCCGTGAGACAGGAAGGGCCGCTCGGGAAACCGGGCGGCCTTTTTCTTTGTGGCGATCAGGTCACGACAGCCGCGCCGCCGCGCGGCCCATCAATTCGCCGCGGCGCGCATGTGCCGGTCCCATCCGCTCCTTCATCAGGGCGAGGATCTCGGCCGGTGCGGTGTCGGGCGAGCCGGCATTGAACGGCGGCGCCGGATTGTATTCGAGCCGGAGCTGGATCGCTTCCGCGGTCTTGCGATCGACGAGTTCGGACACCAGCGTCAGCGCGAAATCGATGCCGGCGGTGACGCCGCCGCCGGTGAAGCGGTTGCGGTCGACGCAGACCCGCGTCCTGGTCGGAATGGCGCCGAAGCCTGCAAGAAAATCGATCGCACTCCAATGCGTGGTGGCGCGGTAACCCTTGAGCAGGCCGGCGGCGCCGAGCACCAGCGATCCCGTGCAGACGGACGTGACGTATTTCGCACCCGCGGCCTGCTGGCGCAGGAAGCCGAGCATCTCGTCGTCGCCGACCATGTCGTCGGTGCCGGCCCCGCCGGGCACGCAGATCACGTCGAGCTGCGGACAATCGGCAAAGGTCGTGGTCGGCGTCAGGACCATCACGGAATCGGTCGGAACCGGTTCGATCCGTTTCCAGATCAGATGCACCTTCGCGCCGGGGACCGAGGAGAACACCTGCAGCGGACCGGTCAGGTCGAGCTGGGTCACCTTGGGGAAGACGAGCAATCCAATCTGCAGGGGGGCGGACATCGGAGGTCTCCAAAATTGCGCTTGACGGAACCAGAATGTCATGATGGCCTCGCGTCCAAAATGGCGTAATTCCCTCAATTTCGGACATGCGCTACCACACGCTCAAGATCATTTGAAACGTGGCCCCGGCTCCGAGGATTTGGCGATGATCGGCATCCTGATCTTTCCCGACTTCCAGCTGCTCGACGCGGCCGGCCCGATCGCGGCGTTCGAGATCGCGGCGCGCTTCGCCAACAATCCTCCCGCCATCAAGACGATTGCCGTGAAGGCCGGGCCCGTGCGCTCGTCGTCGGGTGTCGAGATGCTGGCACGCGGCCTCAAGCCGTCGGCAGCGATCACGACGTTGATCATCGCGGGCGGCAACGGCGTGCGTACGCCGGCGAGCTGTCCGACCACGCTGTCGTTCGTGCGGCGGATGGCGAGCCGCGGCGTCCGCGTCGCCAGCGTCTGCTCAGGCGCCTATGTGCTGGCCGAGGCGGGCCTGCTCGACGGCCGCCGCGCCACCACGCATTGGCAGCGCACGCCGCATTTCGTGAAGACCTATCCGAAGATTAAGCTCGAGCCGGACCAGATCTTCGTCCGCGACGGCAATATCTGGAGCTCGGCCGGTATCACCGCCGGCATCGATCTCGCGCTCGCCATGATCACCGAGGACTATGGCGACGAGGTCGCGCAGAACACCGCGCGTCAGCTCGTGCTGTATCACCGGCGCAGCGGCGGCCAGTCGCAATTCTCCTCGCTCTTGGAATTGAAGACGCCGAACGGAAGGTTCGGGCCGCTGCTGGCCTGGGCGCGGGAAAATCTCGACGCGCCGCTGACCGTCGAGGACCTCGCCGACAAGGCCGGGATGAGCTCGCGGCATTTCACCCGCGCCTTCATCGCCGAGACCGGCACCACGCCGTCGAAGGCGGTGGAGCGGCTCAGAATAGAAGTCGCGCGGCAGCGCGTGCAGTCGTCGGGCGAGGCTATCGAGCGCGTCGCCGAGATCACCGGCTTCCGCGATCCCGAGCGGATGCGCCGCGCCTTCATCCGCGCCTTCGGCCAGCCGCCGCAATCGCTGC